>NZ_CP150281.1:0-4800000 GCF_037980415.1 Paenibacillus sp. FSL H7-0690
GTGGACAGCCATACTTCCGAATTATGGCAGCAAATTTTATCGATTATTCAAACCAAATTAAGCAAGCCGAGCTTTGATACCTGGTTTAAGGCTACTAAAGCGATAACCTTCAACTCCCAGGTTCTCATTATCTCGGCACCTACAACGTTTGCAGTAGAATGGCTGGAAAGTCGTTACACCAAACTGGTAGGAGCAACCGTCTACGAAGTCACAGGGAAACAAGTGGATGTAAAATTCGTGATTGAAGAAAGCAAGCCGCCTGAGCTTGTGGTTCAACAATCCGCTCCGACTCCCGTAGTATCAAGAGAAGAAGCACAAACGCATCTGCTCAATCCAAAGTACACTTTTGACACCTTTGTAATCGGCTCTGGGAACCGCTTTGCGCATGCAGCCTCACTGGCAGTAGCCGAAGCACCAGCCAAAGCATACAATCCCTTGTTTTTATACGGTGGTGTAGGTCTGGGCAAAACCCATTTGATGCACGCAATTGGGCACTATGTCCTGGAACATAACCCAAATAACAAGGTAATTTACATCTCGTCTGAGAAATTCACGAATGAATTTATCAATTCGATCCGTGATAACCGCGGTGAAAGCTTCCGTAACAAGTATCGTAATGTTGACATTTTGCTTATCGACGACATTCAATTCCTCGCTGGAAAAGAGTCTACACAGGAGGAGTTTTTCCATACTTTCAATGCGCTCCACGAAGAACGCAAGCAAATTATCATCTCCAGCGACCGACCACCAAAGGAAATTCCCACACTGGAAGAACGGCTGCGTTCCCGGTTCGAATGGGGCTTGATTACGGATATTCAACCACCAGATCTGGAGACCCGGATTGCGATTTTACGCAAAAAGGCTAAGGCAGAGAACCTTGATATCCCTAATGAGGCCATGATGTATATTGCCAACCAGATTGACACCAATATTCGTGAGCTTGAGGGTGCATTAATCCGGGTAGTGGCTTATTCTTCGCTTACCAACCAGGATGTAACCACTCATTTGGCAGCTGAAGCGCTCAAGGATATTATTCCTTCCAGTCGTCCCAAGATGATCACCATCGCTGATATTCAGCAAAAAGTCGGAGAATACTACAATTTGCGCCTTGAAGACTTCAAAGCACGCAAAAGAACCAAAGCCGTAGCGTTTCCACGTCAAATCGCAATGTATCTATCCCGTGAACTAACGGATTATTCGCTGCCTAAGATTGGTGAGGCTTTCGGAGGACGTGACCATACGACCGTAATTCATGCGCACGATAAAATTACACAGGCATTAAAGGTCGATCAGGAGTTGTACAAAGTGGTAAATAATCTTGCGGAGAAAATTAAAAATCCTTCCTAAGAGGAACAAAGAGCCTATACACAATCTATACACATGTGGGTAGGCTTAATTTTATGCTGTTTGGTGGGGTTATCCACATATTCGTCGCCCCTACTACTAATACTATTAAATAACTATAATAATTCATCATGTAAAGACGCGTAATTAACAGACTCAAATCCATCGAAATTCCCAATTTTTCAGCTAGGAGTGAAATCATGAAAATAAGCATTCTTAAAAATGAGCTCAACGAATCCATTCAACACGTATCCAAAGCTATATCCAGCAGAACAACAATCCCTATTTTGACCGGTATTAAACTGGAAGTTAGCCATCAAGGCGTCACATTAACTGCAAGTGATACCGATATTTCTATTCAATCGTTTATTCCAGCAGAGAATGACAGCCACACCATCGTGAAGATAGATCAGCCAGGAAGTGTTGTCCTTCCCGCTAAATTTTTTGTCGAGATTATTAAGAAGCTGCCCTCCAAAGAAATCCACATGGAAGTAAAAGAAGGATTCCAAACGTACATTTCTTCCGGATCCACTGAGATTCAGATGGTAGGTTTAGACCCTGAAGAATTCCCAGTGTTACCGAGCATTGAAGAGAATGACACGATCTCTCTACCAGGTGATTTGCTGAAAAATATGATTAAACAAACAGCCTTTTCTATTTCTACCCAAGAGACAACTCCGATATTAACGGGTATACTATGGAATCTGAGCGACAATGAGTTTAAGTTTACAGCGACTGACCGTCACCGCTTGGCAACAAGAGCTGCTAAACTTGAAGGCACGGAAAATGTCAATTTCGGAAATATTGTTATTGCCGGTAAAACCCTTAATGAGCTCAGCAAAATTATCCCTGACCAAAATATGCTGGTTGATATTGTCGTTGCGGATAATCAAGTTCTCTTCAAAATCGACAAAGTACTGTTTTATTCACGGATCCTAGATGGGATTTATCCTGATACTTCTAGAATTATTCCAACAACCTACAAAACAGAACTAACTTTAGATACAAAAAAATTAAGCGAATCGATTGATCGTGCTTATTTGCTGTCCCGGGAAGAAAAAACAAATATTGTTCGTATGCAGACGCTTGATCAAGGCGGTATTGAAATTTCTTCAAGCTCATCAGAGCTGGGTAAGGTTCGCGAGGAACTTGAAGTCATTGATTTCAAAGGTGAACCTCTCAAAATATCTTTCAACTCGAAATATATGCTTGATGTATTAAAGGTCATAGAGAGTGAGCAGCTCGTTATTGCATTTACAGGGATGATGAGTCCGATCATTTTGAAACCACTTGACCAAACCAATAGCTTGTATATCATTTTGCCTTACCGTACAACAAATTAATGCCAACATTCATGAACATGTGGATAAGTGGCTGAAAGGATAAAAACCATGAAAAAAATACTTATCCACAGTGGATACATTAAGCTGGACCAATTTTTGAAACTCGCAGATTGTGTATCCACAGGTGGAATGGCCAAAGCTTTATTGCAGGAAGGTCACGTATTGGTCAACGGAGAGGTAGAGGAACGGCGCGGCAGAAAACTTTATCCGGGTGACAAAATCGAAGTGCAGGATAACGGTACCTTTGAGGTTGAAGGCGGAGGAGTAAAAGAGTAGTACGCTAGGGGAGGAACCATTTCGTGTTTGTTAAAAATATCGGTCTGCAGCATTATCGGAATTACGGGCTGCTGCGTCTGGAGAGCCTGGGCGATGTGAATCTGATTCTGGGTCAGAACGCCCAAGGCAAAACAAACCTCATGGAGGCATTGTTCGTCCTGGCGATGACCAAAAGCCACCGCACCTCTAAGGACCGCGAACTTATCTCCTTCGATGCCCCCGGAGATGCAGCTCAGATCGTTGCCGAGGTGGAACGCAAGTATGGCGATCTCAAGCTGGAGCTCACCCTATCTGCCAAAGGTAAAAAAGCCAAGATCAATGGTTTGGAGCAGCGGCGCCTTAGTGAGTTTGTTGGATCTCTGAATGTGGTCATGTTTGCACCGGAAGATTTAGAGATTGTAAAAGGGACCCCTGGTATCAGACGGCGTTTTCTTGATATGGAGATCGGCCAAGTCCAGCCTAGTTATCTATTTCACCTACAGCAGTATCAAAAAATTCTCTTGCAAAGAGGTAATCTCTTAAAGCAATTATGGGGAAAAGAGGCTGCAGGGAAAGAGCTTCTGGAAATCTGGGATGCTCAACTTGTAGAGCATGGTGTTAAAATCGTCAAAAAAAGGAAACAATTCATAAAGAAGCTGCAAATATGGGCTGAAAGCATTCACCGGGGGATTACGAACGGCGGAGAAGAACTGAAATTGCTCTATGTCCCCTCTTTCGGCGATCGGGATGAGGAAGATGAAGCTGTCTTATTAGACAATTTTATGTTAAAGTTATCACAAACGAGAGAACAAGAAATCAGGCGCGGCATGACGCTGACGGGTCCCCATCGGGATGACCTGTCCTTTTTTATCAACGGAAGGGAAGCTCAGGTCTACGGTTCTCAAGGACAGCAGCGTACCACGGCTTTATCGCTTAAGCTGGCGGAAATCGAGCTGATCCATGAGGAAATCGGAGAATATCCTGTGCTGCTTCTTGATGATGTTTTATCCGAGCTTGATCCTTACCGCCAGACCCAGCTTATAGAAACCTTTCAAAGCAAGGTACAGACATTCATTACCGCTACCGGAATTGAGGGTCTGAATGCCGATAAATTAAAGGGCGCCAGCCTATTTCATGTTCATGATGGAAAAGTTGAGTTATAAAAGAGCGGAGGACGATCATGTATATTCATTTGGGCGGGGAGAAGATCATTAGGTCTTCGGAGTTAATTGCTATATTTGATATTTCGATTGAGAAATCTTCCAAGGTATCTAAGCAATTCGTTATTCACTCTGAGCAGGATAAGAAGCTTGAGCGGATTGGCGAAGAGGAAGCAAAATCTATTGTCGTAACTAAAAATATCGTGTATTACTCCCCCATCTCCTCCTCCACTCTTAAAAAAAGAGCCAAAATTTTGCTCGAAATATAACTTGCATTGGGTAACAAAGAGATAATCAGAAAGAAGTAGGTGAAGGCATGTCAATGAATCAACCGACATATGATGAGAGCCAGATTCAGGTACTGGAAGGGCTGGAAGCGGTTCGGAAACGTCCGGGCATGTATATTGGTTCGACTAGTTCTAAAGGTCTCCATCACTTGGTATGGGAGGTCGTCGATAATAGTATCGATGAGGCACTCGCAGGTTATTGTGACCGGATTCAAGTGATTATACATGAGGATAACGCGATCACTGTTATCGATAATGGACGTGGCATACCTGTAGGTGAGAATGTAAAGCTTAAGAAGTCGACGCTTGAAGTCGTAATGACCGTGCTGCATGCAGGCGGTAAATTCGGCGGTGGCGGATATAAAGTTTCCGGTGGTTTGCATGGTGTGGGTATCTCTGTAGTGAATGCCTTGTCTGAAAAGGTCCTTGTTAAGGTCAAACGTGACGGTCATATCTACCAACAGGAATATAGACGTGGTGCACCGCAGTATGATATCAAAATCGTTGGCGATTCAGATGAGACAGGAACGACTACAACCTTTCATCCGGATCCTGAAATATTTACGGAAACCACAGTTTTTGAATATTCGACACTGCTTACTCGTATTCGGGAGCTGGCTTTTCTTAACAAAGGAATCGAGCTTTCACTTCATGATGAGCGGACGGATGTCACCAACGTGTTCAAATACGAGGGTGGTATCGTTGAATATGTGAAATATTTGAATGAGAAAAAAGAAGCACTACATGAGGATCCGATCTACGTGGAAGGCTCACGCGATATGATCCAAGTTGAAGTGGCTCTCCAATATAACGATTCGTATACTGAGAACATCTACTCTTTTGCGAATAATATTAATACGCATGAGGGCGGAACGCATGAATCCGGCTTTAAAAGTGCGCTGACCCGTATCATCAACGATTATGCTCGTAAAGCGGGAGTACTAAAGGATAGCAATTCGAATCTGACTGGTGATGACGTACGTGAAGGATTGACAGCCATTATTTCTGTCAAAATTCCAGATCCACAATTCGAAGGTCAAACGAAAACTAAGCTCGGAAATAGTGAAGTGCGGGGTATCGTAGAATCACTGTTCGGAGAGAAATTACAAGAGTTCCTGGAAGAAAACCCAGCAGTGTCACGTCGCGTTCTTGAGAAATCACTTTCCGCTTCACGCGCGCGAGAAGCTGCTCGTAAGGCACGTGAGTTAACCCGTCGGAAGAGTGCGCTTGAAGTCAGTGCTCTGCCTGGTAAACTCGCCGACTGTTCATCCAAGGATGCCTCGATCAGCGAACTATACATCGTCGAAGGTGACTCAGCGGGTGGATCGGCTAAGCAAGGACGGGATCGCCATTTCCAAGCGATTCTACCGTTGCGTGGTAAGATCCTAAACGTTGAAAAAGCTCGCCTTGACCGTATTTTATCTAACGCGGAGATCCGCGCCATCATTACGGCTTTGGGCACAGGGATCAGCGATGACTTTGACTTATCGAAGGCTCGCTACCATAAAGTCGTTATTATGACCGATGCCGACGTCGATGGAGCCCATATTAGAACGCTATTATTAACGTTCTTCTATCGTTACATGCGGAAGCTAGTAGACGCGGGTTATATCTATATTGCACAGCCTCCTCTCTTTAAGATTGAGCGCAATAAGGTTATCCGCTACGCAGGCAGCGAGAAGGAACGCGATGATATTATCGCTTCTTTTGGAGAAAATGCTAAGGTTAACGTCCAACGTTACAAAGGTTTGGGAGAGATGAATGCAACCCAACTTTGGGACACAACGATGGACCCTGAGACCCGTATGATGCTCCAGGTTACGATTGAAGATGCGATGCTGGCAGATAGTATTTTTGATACACTTATGGGTGACAATGTTGAACCAAGACGTGACTTTATCCATGAGCATGCCAAGAACGTTAGATACCTTGATGTGTAAAAACAATATTTAATACAACCTCCGGCTTCTATTCCTAACGGAATGAGAACGCTGGAGGTTCTTTGATTTCAAGCTTCTTTTTAGGCTCTTGTAGATTGTTTATTGCGGGTCGAATAAGGGGATTTTCTTGCTTTTACACGTCCATAGGCTACGGCATAGCGATGTATTTTACGATAGATTGATTTATCAGGAAATAATTTGAATACAGCAATGGACGGAAGAGTGTTGACTTCCAGCAGCCACATATCCAGATGCTGATCCATGGCAATATCCAGACCAATCTCTTTGATTCCCGGATAGGCAGATTGAAGCTGTGCCGCGATTTGTATACCCAAAGCTTTTAAGTGATTGATCGTAACTAGGACTTCAGAGGGCGGCATATAATTTTTTAGCAGAGTACTTACGGAAAGGATACTGCCTCCACTGTGATAATTGGTGACGATTTTTTGAGGGGCAGCTACTCTTCCAAGCATTCCTGTTGTTTCCCATACTCCTGATGGAGTCTTTTGGGTAAGAACCCGAAGATCAAAAGGGCGGTCTTGATGACGCAGAAGGTCAATCCCTTTTTGAATCAAATAGGTTCGATTCTGAATTCGTTTCTGTAAGTTCTCATACAGCTCTTCTGGTGAGAAAAACACTTCCGCAGTCTTCCCATATCTTAAAATATACAAGATCTGTTCTTCGGGCTCTTCTTTATTAACGTTATCGAGGTCGGTACCGTGTTCAGCTTTCTGTTTGCTAGTGCTAAGAGTTACAGTACGCTGCTCAGCTCTCATTACACCGATACCATAACTTCCTCGATCTGGCTTAATATAGACCATTGTATATAACGCAAGCATCTCCTTAAGAGCATTGACATCGAATTTACGGGTATCAGGCACATATTGCAATAGAGAGTGATTTTGAAGGATGACTTTCGTTTTAGCCCATTTGCTTGGGACGCGTTGAATCTTCATTATCTTCCTCCTTATGAGTTTTGTGCAGGAATAGGTCCTTTGGGTTCCTTGTTGTAAAAAATGCAGTGGCAGCATAATCTTTGACAGCTGAAAATCAGGACAAGCTACCTAAACAATGGTATAATATAAGGATATGGGGTTATGCCTTATCGAACGATATTAGGATAATAAAACCGTGTTTCTTGTCTTTACAGTCTATGTAGTAAAGATATTTGCGGAAAGGGCAAATACCCTGATAAGCGCAAAAAGAAATCAATATTAGAAGATAAAAGGCTATCATGTTTAATTGTGCTACTTTTGTGAAAGTAATATAATTAAGGGTAGCGGTTTTTTAACTGAAGGAGGTCCAGCAACTCATGGCTGAACAAAATAACCCACAAGTCAAAGATCGGGACATTGGCGTGGAAATGCGTGAATCCTTTATGGATTACGCAATGAGCATCATTGTTAGCCGGGCTTTGCCAGATGTGCGGGACGGACTCAAGCCGGTTCACCGACGCATTTTGTTTGCGATGTCGGAGCTTGGAATGTCTGCGGATAAGCCTCATAAGAAATCTGCAAGAATCGTCGGTGAGGTTATCGGTAAGTACCACCCTCACGGTGACTCAGCTGTCTATGAAACAATGGTACGGATGGCTCAGGATTTCTCGATGCGCTATATGCTTGTAGACGGTCACGGGAACTTTGGTTCGATTGATGGTGATATGGCCGCGGCGATGCGGTACACAGAAGCCCGTCTCTCCAAGATTGCAGGCGAAATGCTTCGTGATTTGAACAAAGAGACAGTTGACTTCGCACCCAACTATGATGGTGAAGAGAATGAGCCGGTTGTATTGCCAGCCCGTTATCCGAATCTGCTCGTAAATGGGGTATCTGGTATTGCTGTAGGTATGGCTACTAATATTCCACCGCATAACCTTGGTGAAGTTATCGATGGTGTGCAGGCGATGATTAAGAATCCTGATATCACGCCAATGGAATTGATGGAGTTTATCCAAGGTCCGGATTTCCCTACGGCTGGATATATTTTGGGTCGTGAGGGCATTCGTCAGGCTTATCGTACGGGGCGTGGTTCAGTAACCATGCGTGCGAAGGCAACGATCGAAGAGAACAACGGCAAGGCTCGCATCATTGTGCATGAGCTTCCATACCAGGTTAACAAAGCAAGATTGGTTGAAAAAATCGCAGAATTAGTACGTGAGAAACGGATCGAAGGTATAACGGATCTTCGAGATGAGTCTGACCGTAACGGTATGCGTGTAGTTGTTGAGATGAGACGCGATGTTAATCCAAATGTAGTATTAAACAATCTATATAAACATACTTCTATGCAATCCACATTTGGGATCAACATGCTTGCCATCGTAAATAACGAGCCGAAAATTCTTAATCTGCGTGATGTACTTTATCATTATTTGCAGCACCAGATTGAAGTTATTCGTCGTCGTACTATATTTGATCTTAAAAAAGCTGAAGCACGCGCTCATATCTTAGAAGGTCTGCGCATTGCGCTTGATCATCTGGATGAAGTGATTGCGTTAATCCGTGCTTCACGGACAACTGATATAGCCCGCGAAGGATTAATGAGCACCTTTAGCCTCAGTTTAGAGCAGGCTCAGGCTATCCTCGATATGCGGATGCAACGTCTGACCGGTCTGGAACGGGAAAAGATCGAGAATGAATATAACGAATTGATCGTTAAAATTGCAGAGTACCGTGAAATTCTGGCTAACGAGCATCTTGTACTGGAAATCATCAGCAACGAGCTGCAGGATATCCGCGATAGATATTCTGATGAACGCCGGACAGAGATTACGGTTGGTGAAGAAAGTATCCTGGATGAAGACCTTATTCCACGTGAAGAGGTTGTTATCACTATTACACATACAGGATATATCAAACGTCTACCTGTCAGCACCTACCGCAGTCAGAAGCGCGGAGGTCGCGGAGTCATGGGGATGGACACCAAGGACCAGGATTTCGTGGAGCATCTCTTCGTGAGTAACTCTCATAACTATCTGATGTTCTTTACCGATAAGGGTAAAGTTTACCGGATTAAAGCTTATGAGATCCCAGAATTGGGCCGTACAGCCCGGGGGACGCCAATCATCAACCTGATTCAAATCGAACAAGGTGAGAAGATTAGTGCGGTAATCCAAGTGGAAGATGGCGATAGCGACAAATATTTATTCTTTGCTACCCGTGAGGGTATCGTGAAGAAGACGCCTCTTGGGGATTATAACAACATTCGTAAAGGCGGTCTTATTGCTATTAATCTTCGTGAAGAAGATTCCCTAATCGAGGTTAAGCTGACTGATGGACAGCAAAATCTCATTATCGGTACAGCTCGCGGAATGTCGATTACGTTCTCAGAGAATGATGTGCGTTCTATGGGACGTAGCGCGACTGGCGTTAAGGGCATTACGCTTGACGGTAATGACCATGTCATTGGTATGGACTGTGTCGATAAGGAGCTTGAGGTTCTGATTGTTACTACCAAGGGCTATGGTAAACGGACACCAGCCGGTGATTATCGTTCCCAGACTCGTGGCGGTAAAGGGATCAAGACCATTAATCTCACCGATAAGAATGGTCCTGTAGTGGGTCTTAAGGTCGTTAAGAAGGATGAAGACTTAATGATCATTACGACTAGCGGTACCCTGATTCGTACCAGCATGGATGGAATTTCTACTATGGGCCGTTATGCTCAAGGGGTTAAGCTGATTAACATCCGTGAGGATGACGCAGTAGCTACCCTGTGTAGAGCTGACAAGAACGAAGAGGATGAATCTGAGGAAGTGGAAGGTCTGGAAGGCTTGGAAGGGCAAGAAGGCCTGGATGGGCAAGATACAGTCGAGGAATCTGGCGATATTGATCAGCCTGAGATCCTGACTGAGGACGAAGACACTGACTTAGAATAGGTTGAATTCAAAAAAGAGCAAGGGCTTCTATTACAGAAGTTCTTGCTCTTTTTGTTGCTTTTTGAATGACCGATGCTTCAAAAAATAAAATAAATATTTTGAAAGAATAGTTTTCACTGCACTAGTGTCTTCCATTTATCCGTACTATAATTAGCCAATAGAATCCTATAAAGTACTAATTTCTCAGAAATTATCTGTCTTATCAATGTGAGGTAATGCTGGGTGTACGGCTTATAGAAATTAAGGGGCTGAGTATATGCCAAATATATTGGTTGGAGAAGTTAAAGCAGGCTCAAAGATAATAAAGGATGTAATTACACCTTTAGGGGGGACTTTATTCACTAAGGGAAAAATATTGCTCCCTCGTGATCTAGATATTTTACAGGCTTTTTTGATTGGGCAAGTGGAAATCGAAGGTGACCAAGGTGAGGCGAGTTCGGATGGAGCCAAAACAACAGCTAAGCAAGCTTCCCCTAAAGCTGGAGCCATTATCAACGAATCGATGTTGGCCAAGACTAATTCTCCTCTACATGATGAATACGATAAAATGCTCACTCTTATTAAGAACAGCTATCGATCGGTAACGGCAGCTTCACTTCCTATTTTTGAGCTTCGCAGTCAGTTAGAGACACTAATAGGTTATTTGAAGGATTATCATGTCTTGAAGTTTACACCGCGCACTTTAAAATATGAGGATTACAACTATCACAATGCTGTGTTGTCCGCGTTGACATCCTATAAAATTGCTCAGTGGTGTGGGTACCCACAAAAGGATTGGATGCAGATTGCTTTTGCAGGATTATTACATGATATCGGCAATGCAAAAGTAGACAGCTCACTTTTACAGAAACCGGAGTCACTTAACAATAGTGAAATAGAAGAGGTTCGCCGACACACTACATATGGTTATCAATTATTACGCAATGTTACAGCGATTAATGAAGGGGTAAGACTTGCCGCCTTGCAGCATCATGAGAAGATTGATGGCTCTGGTTATCCATTGAAGCTGGACGGCAGTCAGATTCATTTCTACGCTAAAGTAGTCGCAGTAGCAGATATATTCCATGCTATGACCTTAGAAAGAGCCTACAGAAGAGCACAGTCTCCTTATTTGGTACTAGAGCAGATTCTGACAGAAAGCTTCGGTAAGCTTGACCCAGTGATTGTGCAGACGTTTATACAGAAGAGTACTGATCTCTTTAATGGCACTAGAATCAAATTAAGTGATGGCCGTCATGGGGAGATTATCTTCACAGATCGCGCAAACCCTACACGTCCGATGGTTAAGATAGAGGAAACAATAGTTAATTTGATGTTGGAACGTGAATTGTATATTCAAGAAATCATTGCTTAGGGCGTAGGTACAAAGGAATAAGGCTGTGCTAGCCATTATATATTGCAGTATTGAGGCTTTTGGCAGCACAGTCTCTCATTTATCTAGTATATTTCAAAAAAACTCTTGCAATGCATCTCCATACATGATATATTCTAAGTCCGGCCAAGAAGTACACATGCCGAGCTCGAAAAAGAAGTTAAAAAAAGAGCTTGACATTAAATAGCCGAACATGATATAGTATAAGAGTTGCTGCTGAGACATTAAACGGCGCCAACGAGAACTTGATCTTTGAAAACTGAACAACGAGTGAGTAGGAAATCACGTAAGTGAAATCCAAAATTAGAGAATTAATTTTCTCGTCAGATGTTTCAAAATGAGCATATCGCTCTTTTCAATACTAATTGGAGAGTTTGATCCTGGCTCAGGACGAACGCTGGCGGCGTGCCTAATACATGCAAGTCGAGCGGAGTTGTTTTGAAAGCTTGCTTTCAAAACAACTTAGCGGCGGACGGGTGAGTAACACGTAGGCAACCTGCCCTTCAGACTGGGATAACTACCGGAAACGGTAGCTAATACCGGATAATTTCTTTTTTCTCCTGAGAGAAGAATGAAAGACGGAGCAATCTGTCACTGAGGGATGGGCCTGCGGCGCATTAGCTAGTTGGTGGGGTAACGGCCCACCAAGGCGACGATGCGTAGCCGACCTGAGAGGGTGAACGGCCACACTGGGACTGAGACACGGCCCAGACTCCTACGGGAGGCAGCAGTAGGGAATCTTCCGCAATGGGCGAAAGCCTGACGGAGCAACGCCGCGTGAGTGATGAAGGTTTTCGGATCGTAAAGCTCTGTTGCCAGGGAAGAACGTCCGGTAGAGTAACTGCTACCGGAGTGACGGTACCTGAGAAGAAAGCCCCGGCTAACTACGTGCCAGCAGCCGCGGTAATACGTAGGGGGCAAGCGTTGTCCGGAATTATTGGGCGTAAAGCGCGCGCAGGCGGCTATTTAAGTCTGGTGTTTAAACCTTGGGCTCAACCTGAGGTCGCACTGGAAACTGGGTGGCTTGAGTACAGAAGAGGAAAGTGGAATTCCACGTGTAGCGGTGAAATGCGTAGATATGTGGAGGAACACCAGTGGCGAAGGCGACTTTCTGGGCTGTAACTGACGCTGAGGCGCGAAAGCGTGGGGAGCAAACAGGATTAGATACCCTGGTAGTCCACGCCGTAAACGATGAGTGCTAGGTGTTAGGGGTTTCGATACCCTTGGTGCCGAAGTTAACACAGTAAGCACTCCGCCTGGGGAGTACGGTCGCAAGACTGAAACTCAAAGGAATTGACGGGGACCCGCACAAGCAGTGGAGTATGTGGTTTAATTCGAAGCAACGCGAAGAACCTTACCAGGTCTTGACATCCCTCTGAATCTGCTAGAGATAGCAGCGGCCTTCGGGACAGAGGAGACAGGTGGTGCATGGTTGTCGTCAGCTCGTGTCGTGAGATGTTGGGTTAAGTCCCGCAACGAGCGCAACCCTTAACTTTAGTTGCCAGCAGGTAATGCTGGGCACTCTAGAGTGACTGCCGGTGACAAACCGGAGGAAGGTGGGGATGACGTCAAATCATCATGCCCCTTATGACCTGGGCTACACACGTACTACAATGGCCGGTACAACGGGAAGCGAAGCCGCGAGGTGGAGCCAATCCCATCAAAGCCGGTCTCAGTTCGGATTGCAGGCTGCAACTCGCCTGCATGAAGTCGGAATTGCTAGTAATCGCGGATCAGCATGCCGCGGTGAATACGTTCCCGGGTCTTGTACACACCGCCCGTCACACCACGAGAGTTTACAACACCCGAAGTCGGTGGGGTAACCCGCAAGGGAGCCAGCCGCCGAAGGTGGGGTAGATGATTGGGGTGAAGTCGTAACAAGGTAGCCGTATCGGAAGGTGCGGCTGGATCACCTCCTTTCTATGGAGAATCGTTCTCTGCAATGAGGACATTCAAATCGGAAGTTTAACTTCCAAAACTCAGGTTTAGGCCTGTTACTCACTCGTTGCTCAGTTTTGAGAGTTTAAGCTCTCAAGTAAGACTTGATCCTTGAAAACTGGATACCGAAACGAATTTGCGTTTTAGAACATCTTTTAGCAACTTGTGTAAACAAGTAAATGTTATTAGTGAGATTTTTCTTCGGAAAAATCAAGGTTAAGCTAATAAGAGCACACGGAGGATGCCTAGGCGCCAGGAGCCGACGAAGGACGTGGCGAACAACGAAACTGCCTCGGGGAGCTGTAAGCAAGCTTTGATCCGGGGGTGTCCGAATGGGGAAACCCAGCTGTGGTAATTCGCAGTTACTCATTTCTGAATACATAGGAAATGTAGAGGCAGACCAGGGGAACTGAAACATCTAAGTACCCTGAGGAAGAGAAAACAATAGTGATTCCGTCAGTAGCGGCGAGCGAACGCGGAACAGCCTAAACCTAAGAGCTTGCTCTTAGGGGTTGTGGGACGTCTCACATGGAGTTACAAAGGAATATGGTAGGTGAAGAGGTCTGGAAAGGCCCGCGATAGAGGTAAAAGCCCTGTAACCTAAACTGTGTTCTCTCCGAGACGGATCCCGAGTAGTGCGGGGCACGTGAAACCCCGTATGAATCCAGCAGGACCATCTGCTAAGGCTAAATACTACCTGGCGACCGATAGTGAAACAGTACCGTGAGGGAAAGGTGAAAAGCACCCCGGAAGGGGAGTGAAATAGAACCTGAAACCGTGTGCTTACAAAAAGTCAGAGCCCTATTAATGGGTGATGGCGTGCCTTTTGTAGAATGAACCGGCGAGTTACGTTTAACATGCAAGGTTAAGCCGAGAAGGTGGAGCCGCAGCGAAAGCGAGTCTGAATAGGGCGAATTAGTATGTGGACGTAGACCCGAAACCGTGTGATCTACCCCTGTCCAGGGTGAAGGTGCGGTAACACGCACTGGAGGCCCGAACCCACGTACGTTGAAAAGTGCGGGGATGAGGTGGGGGTAGCGGAGAAATTCCAATCGAACTCGGAGATAGCTGGTTCTCCCCGAAATAGCTTTAGGGCTAGCCTCGGTATAAGAGTAGTGGAGGTAGAGCACTGATTGGGTGCGGGGTCCGCAAGGATTACCAAGCTCAGTCAAACTCCGAATGCCATATACTTATTGCCGGGAGTCAGACAGTGAGTGCTAAGATCCATTGTCAAAAGGGAAACAGCCCAGACCATCAGCTAAGGTCCCCAAGTGTGTGTTAAGTGGGAAAGGATGTGGAGTTGCACAGACAACCAGGATGTTGGCTTAGAAGCAGCCACCATTGAAAGAGTGCGTAATAGCTCACTGGTCGAGTGACTCTGCGCCGAAAATGTAACGGGGCTAAACACACCACCGAAGCTATGGCTAGATACTATGTATCTGGGGTAGGGGAGCGTTGTGTAGGGGTTGAAGGTGTACTGAAAAGAGCGCTGGACACTACACAAGTGAGAATGCCGGTATGAGTAACGAAAAGATCAGTGAGAATCTGATCCGCCGAAAGCCCAAGGTTTCCTGAGGAAGGCTCGTCCGCTCAGGGTAAGTCGGGACCTAAGGCGAGGCCGAAAGGCGTAGTCGAAGGACAACAGTTTGAAATTACTGTACCACCGTAATCCGCTATGAGCGATGGGGTGACGCAGGAGGGTAGTGACGCGGACTGATGGATGTCCGTCTAAGCAGTGAGGCTGATGTGTAGGCAAATCCGCACATCATTAAGGCTGGGCTGTGATGGGGAGCGAAAATTGTAGTAGCGAAGGTCATGATCTCACACTGCCAAGAAAAGCCTCTAGCCAGGAGAAGGTGCCCGTACCGCAAACCGACACAGGTAGGCGAGAAGAGAATTCTAAGGCGCGCGGAAGAACTCTCGTTAAGGAACTCGGCAAAATGACCCCGTAACTTCGGGAGAAGGGGTGCCCCGGTAGTGTGAATAGCACGAGGGGGCCGCAGTGAAAAGGCCCAAGCGACTGTTTAGCAAAAACACAGGTCTGTGCGAAGCCGCAAGGCGAAGTATACGGGCTGACGCCTGCCCGGTGCTGGAAGGTTAAGGGGAGTGGTTAGGGGTAACCCGAAGCTATGAACCGAAGCCCCAGTAAACGGCGGCCGTAACTATAACGGTCCTAAGGTAGCGAAATTCCTTGTCAGGTAAATTCTGACCCGCACGAATGGCGTAACGACTTGGGCGCTGTCTCAACGAGAGATCCGGTGAAATTTTAATACCTGTGAAGATGCAGGTTACCCGCGACAAGACGGAAAGACCCCATGGAGCTTTACTGCAGCTTGATATTGAATTTGGGTACGATCTGTACAGGATAGGTGGGAGCCGTAGAAATCGGAGCGCAAGCTTCGGTGGAGGCGCCGTTGGGATACCACCCTGATCGTATCTAGGTTCTAACCTAGTACCCTTATCGGGTACGGGGACCGTGTCAGGCGGGCAGTTTGACTGGGGCGGTCGCCTCCTAAAGAGTAACGGAGGCGTTCCAAGGTTCCCTCAGAATGGTTGGAAATCATTCGCAGAGTGCAAAGGCATAAGGGAGCTTGACTGCGAGACCTACAAGTCGAGCAGGGACGAAAGTCGGACTTAGTGATCCGGTGGTACCGCATGGAAGGGCCATCGCTCAACGGATAAAAGCTACCCTGGGGATAACAGGCTTATCTCCCCCAAGAGTCCACATCGACGGGGAGGTTTGGCACCTCGATGTCGGCTCATCGCATCCTGGGGCTGAAGTAGGTCCCAAGGGTTGGGCTGTTCGCCCATTAAAGCGGTACGCGAGCTGGGTTCAGAACGTCGTGAGACAGTTCGGTCCCTATCTGTCGTGGGCGCAGGAAATTTGAGAGGAGCTGTCCTTAGTACGAGAGGACCGGGATGGACGTACCGCTGGTGCACCAGTTGTTCCGCCAGGAGCATGGCTGGGTAGCTACGTACGGACGGGATAAGCGCTGAAAGCATCTAAGCGTGAAGCCCCCCTCAAGATGAGATTTCCCAATTAGTAAGACCCCTTGAAGACGACGAGGTAGATAGGTTGGAGGTGGAAGTGCAGCAATGCATGGAGCTGACCAATACTAATCGGTCGAGGGCTTATCCTATACGTAGAATGCAGATTCGTTTCGGATTCAGTTTTCAGGCATCAAGCCTGTAACACGCTTAGAAATTCATTGTCACTTCTGTGATGAACTGAATTTCACGCGGCAGCGTCTGTTTCACAGACGCATGTTTGGTGGCGATAGCGGAGGGGTTCCACGCGTACCCATCCCGAACACGACCGTTAAGCCCTCCAGCGCCGATGGTACTTGGACCGAAAGGTCCTGGGAGAGTAGGACGTTGCCAAGCACGCAAGACCACTGTTGAGTAATCGACAGTGGTCTTTTTGTTATGTATATTTACTTAAGGATTGTTGCAAATTAAATTATGTTTGACAGACTAGAGTGTTTAACCCATAATACAATTCATACTAAACATATAAGAATTATAGGGGGAGCGAATTATGTCGTACTTTAGTGTATCTATTAAGAAACCAATTCTGTTGGGGGCAATAGCAGTTTTGCTATTGATGTTAATTGCAGGGTGCTCGGGGTCTAATAATAAGGCTGATTCAAATAAAGAGGCACAGGAAAGTGCGAGTCCGGCAACTCAAAGTCCTCAAACTGCAGAACCTGCAACGGGAGGGACTTTCGTCTATGGACGACCTGCTTCTGTAACTTCGCTGGATTTGCATAATCAGATTACGTCCAACAATGCTTTTGCAATCGACAAAGTCTTTGAATCATTAGTCGCTTTTGACAGCAAAGGTGAAATTGTAGATTGGCTTGCTAAGTCACATAATATCAGTGAAGATGGTCTGACGTATACATTCGAGCTTCGTGATGGGTTGAAGTTTTCCAATGGTACGGATGTGACCGCAGAAGATGCTGTATTCTCTCTTGAGCGGCACTTGAAGGTAGGCGGCCCGCTTGCAATATCCGCAAAGGTCGACACAATCAAAGCGCAAGATAACAAAACGCTTGTTATTACACTTAAAGAGCCTTATACACCATTTATCTCGGAGCTATCTAATTTCTCAAATGGTATCCTTCCTAACAATTTCGGGGGAGTATCCGAAGAGGAATTCTTCAAGAAACCAATCGGTACGGGACCTTTTGTTGTTGAAACATGGGACACTGCTGGTGATCTGACCTTCACTAAGAATACATTCTACTGGCAAGAAGGTAAACCCTATATTGATAAGCTCGTTTATAAGCTGATTGAAGATGACAGCCAAGCGATTAACCAGCTGAAGGCTGGAGAAGTTAATGCTATTGAATCTTTGGCTCTGCAAAATGCCAATGAGATTAAAGACGGGGCTGACACTAAAGTAGTTACTAACGGTAGTTGGGTGACAGAGCAATTGTTCTTTAATACGTTGGATGAACATTTTTCTGATGTGCATGTCCGTCGCGCTCTGGCGCTGGCGCTTGATCGTGAGGGCTTGACCAAGGCGCTAACCTTTGGTTATGCACAAACAGCAAACTCATTGCTGCCAACAACGATTCCTTATAACGCAAATGATACAATCAAAGCACTGAACTTTAATATCGAAGCAGCCAAGGAGGAGCTTGCAAAATCTTCCTTCCCTAATGGCTTCACTACCAAATTACTTGTAGCATCCGGTAATAGCACAAGAGCTCAAGAGGCACAAATTATTCAGGCAGCGGGCCAAACGATCGGGATTAAGATTGAGATTGAATCGATTGAACTTGCCACTTTCCGTGAACGTTTCTTCGCATATGATTTTGCGGCAATGCTGAACAGTGGCCAAGCGGATTCCCCTGAAGCGAACTCAATTATTGCTTTCCAGACCGATCCGGAAGGCTTCAGCAAATCATATTGGACGCATTATACAAATGATGAAGTAACGAAGCTTCTATATGAGGGACAAAAAACTGCGGATGGCGATGAACGTGCACAAATCTATACTAAGCTGCTGCAGACCCTTGCTGATGAAGTTCCTTATATTCCTCTTTACTATCCAGATGTTTTAAAAGGTATTCGTTCTTCAGTTGACGGTCTCGTTGTTCTACCGAACGGCAGTGCCCGTTTCGAAGATGTCCGCATCAGCCAATGATGAATCTTAAGCAGGTGTTAAATCAACCGAAAGGAAGCAAGGGTTCTTACAACTGGCTTGTGATATCTCTTATAAAAGCATTGGCAGTGATCTTCTGCGTAATGATAGCAGTCTTTTTCATCATACGAATCGTGCCGGGAGATCCAGCAAAAATGATTTTGGGAGAATACAGCACCCCTGAGGCGCTCAAGAGTATGCATCATACTCTTGGGCTGGACCTCCCTTTATGGGAGCAATTCATCCGATTTGTGAAGACGCTGTTTACTCAAGGAGATACTGGAAACTCCATTATTATGGGGACATCAACAAGAGAGTTGATTACACAACGGGCCCCTGTTACTTTGCTGCTCATCGTGATGGCTTGTGTGTTGGCGATTTTTGTATCCCTTCTGCTCGCTACGGTAGCCGCTACGCATAAGGATAAACTGCTGGACCATTTGATACGTATTTTTCCTACAATTACTCTAGGTATGCCAATCTTCTGGGTTGGCTTACTTTTAATTTTGCTCTTTAGTGTCCGGCTTGGCTGGTTCCCTGTTGGGGGAGTAAGTGAAGGGTGGGTCGGAACCTTGCATAGTCTTGCACTTCCAGCAGTCACTGTTGCTTTTTCACAGGTTCCTACGCTTGTTCGTTCATTAAGAGCGCAGATGCTTGAAGTGTTAGAATCGGATTTTGTAGTCACCCTTAAGGCTGCGGGCATACCAAACAGGGTTATTTTATTTAAACATGTGCTGCGCAACTCTGCTCTTCCTACGTTAATGCTGCTGGGTGTGAATATTTCTTATTTAATCGGAGGCACCTTGGTCGTTGAGCAGGTATTTGGAATTAAGGGAATTGGCAGCTTATTGTTCACCTCAATTTCGAAACGGGACTTTCCGGTTATTCAAGGAATAGCACTTTACTGTGCGCTATCTGTTGTGATCATCAGTCTCTTGATTGAAATCATTTCCTGGTGGCTTGATCCCAGAACGAAAGGAAAACAATGAAAACTATAAGACTAGACTCGCGATTGTATGAAGACGGTAAGATAACAAGCGGCTTAAAGCGAATATGGAATACCCCATCACTTCTAGTGGGAATTATTATGTTTGCAGCTCTTATTCTCTTGACTGTGTTTATACCTTATATAAGTCCTTATGACCCCTCTGAGCAAAATTTGAGTGCCTTTTTACAGCCTCCGTCAGCCGAACATTGGTTGGGAACTGATCAATTAGGGCGTGATCTGTTTACCAGACTGGTTTATGCAGCGAGGACTGATTTGAAAATCATGGTCTTGGCAGAAATCATTCCCTTTTGCACAGGTGTATTTCTAGGAATGCTGGCAGGATATTACGGCAAATGGATCGATACAGTTATTACGCTGTTGTCAGATACATTCATCGCCTTTCCTTTTTATCTGATCGTTATTATCGTGGCTTTTGCAAGTGGAGCAGGAGAACGAGGCATTTATATTACTTTTATCTTTGTAGGATGGATTGTCTTTGCCCGTGTCGTCAGAGGTCTTAGTGCTTCTTTTCGTAATCAGGAATGGGTGGCGTCCGCTCAAACCTTAGGGCTACCAGGAGTGAAAATTATTTTGCGTCATCTCCTGCCGAATGTACTTCCGCAAGCCGTGGTCGTCCTTATGACAGATATGATTGGATTGCTTGTTGCCATTGTTACACTCGGGTATCTTGGTATCGGCATTACACCGCCAACTCCTGACTGGGGGACAATGATTTCAGATGGACAGCCCTTCATCACTACAGCTTGGTGGCTCTCGGCCGTTCCGGGATTTGCAGTGGTGTATACGGGGATAGCTTTGTCGCTCCTAGGTGATGGTTTGGCAGACATATGGAGGAAAAAATAATGTCTATACAACCCATTTTAGAAATAGAGGCGCTATCGCTGGCAGCTAAGTCAAATGAGAGATTGGTCAATAATGTTAGTTTTTCGCTGGGTAGAGGGGAGAGTCTGGGATTAGTAGGTGAATCGGGATCAGGAAAATCGCTTACGCTGCGTGCAATTTTAGGCTTGCTTCCAAATGGTGTTGAACAGACTGGTGGCACCATTAAAAGTGACGTAAGCAGTGCGATGGTATTTCAAGATCCAAGAGGTGCGCTTGATCCGCTCTGTACGGTTGTCAAACAACTGGCTGAAGTTGTGTATTACAGACAGAAAGTAAGCCGTAAGACTTCGCGGGTAATTGCACTGGAACTGCTCGAAAGGCTTGGTCTCCCCGATTCATTGAAGAAAAAGGACCGGTATCCGAGTCAGCTGTCAGGCGGTCAGTGTCAACGGGTAGTCATCGCTCTGGCACTGGCGTGCAAGCCAGGCATACTTCTCTGTGATGAGCCGACAACGGCACTGGACGTCACGGTTCAACGGCAAATTATTGAGACGATCACGAGCCTCCAGCATGAGCTCAGTTTTGCCATGGTATTTGTTACGCATAACCTAGCGATTGCAGCAAACTTGTGTTCACGGCTATGTGTAATGAAACAGGGACAGATTGTTGAGCAGGGCAATACCCTTGATATTTTACGAAATCCGAAAGACCCTTACACACAGATGCTGATTGATTCGGTGCTTCCTTTGCCAGAGCTTGAAGGGAGTAGAGACTCATGGAATTAGCCTTACAAATAAAAGATTTAACTGTTCATTATGGCGGCTTTACTGCACTGGATCATATCAATCTGAATCTTGAGCAGCACACCACCCTTGGGCTTGTTGGAGAATCTGGATCAGGGAAATCTACGCTGGCGCGAGTAATTGCTGGACTGATTGCCCCAAATGAGGGACAGATTCTGTTGGGAACCCAAGAATTAAAAAAGAAAAGAAGCCGTGAGCAGCACAAAACAATCCAGATGATTTTCCAAAATCCAGATGCTTCGCTAAATCCTAAACATTCGATTAGGCAAATTCTTTCCGAGCCCTTATTGTTTCATAAAATAGTGGGGCGTACAGATGTTGAACAAAGATGCAAAGAGCTTTTGAATCAAGTTCATTTAGAACAAAAGGCGTTAGACAAATTCCCGCATGAATTTTCCGGCGGCCAGCGTCAACGGATAGCGATCGCTCGTGCATTAAGTGTTGAGCCAAACATCCTGATCGCGGATGAACCTACAAGTGCGTTGGATGTATCTGTGCAGCTTAGTGTGCTCGAACTGTTCAATACGCTAAAGGCTGAGCTTAATCTCACCATGCTTTTTATTTCTCATGATCTAGGAGTAATCAATGCAATTAGCGATACGGTAGCAGTTATGCGGCAAGGAAGGCTCGTGGAGCAGAGTCCGCGGGACCAATTCTTCATCCGTCCTAAACATGAATACAGTTATGAGCTGTTGTCGGCGGTTCCGAAAATGCCAAAATAAAGTACATCAGGAGGTTTTTTTATGAACCGAGAACATAAAGGATACGTGCCACTTTCACTGGCTGAGTACAATAAGCTAACACATTTAATTTCCAAAGTCTTGTTTACTGAGCACCCTCCAGTTATTATTCCGGCTGAGGCAATCCTTGGAATCGAGGCGGTAGCCGCCGGAATAGCTGCACCCGGTCGAACCATTGTAAATATAGTAACAGGTCCTTATGGAAGTTTATTTGGAAAATGGCTTGAGCGGGGTGGAGCAACGGTTGTTGAAGTAAAGGTTCCTTTTGATGAAGTGGTCACTAGCGACCAAGTTGCTTCTGCGATTAAGGAGTTTAAACCTTGTGCCCTTTCTTTTGTTCAAGCTGAAGTGGTTACTGGAGGCTCTAATCCTGCTAAAGAAATATTTGAAATTGCAAAAGAATTCAATCTAATTACTGTGTCGGACTCCGTATCTGCGGTTGGGGGGGAGGCCCTGCTGGTGGATGAATGGTCCGTTGATTTTGCAGTTATAGGTGCGCAAAAAGCCTTAGCTGGACCCAACGGTGTTAGTGCCGTAAGTATTTCTCCACGTGGCTGGGAATTTCTTGAGTCGAATGAAAATGCTCCACGCAATTCTATCTTATCCTTGCTGGATCTGAAACCATCACTTGGAGACGCCGCGCCATTGCGGGTTGCCCCAAACATTCCTACGCTGGAGGCTAGAGCCTTGACTCAAGCTTTGACACGAATTGAAGAAGAAGGATTGGATCAAGTAATCAAACGCCATGAGCGAGCCGCAGCAGCTGCTGTAGCTGGTATTAAATCCTTGGGGCTTGAGCCTTGGCAAAAGGACAGCAGACATTATTCTACGCTGACTACAACGGTGCGGATTTCTGGAAAGCAAGAGTTGCGGATTGAGCAGCCTATAGGCATTGTGGCTCCCGGAGACGGAGAATTATTTGGCCATCTTCTACGGATCAACCATTTTGGAACGAATGCTGAGCGGCAAAGTGTGGAGAAGGCTATATCCACGCTTGCCGAACTGTTGAAACAAGACCCTGTTCAGGCATTAGCAGCTGTTCGGCTGGCATGGGGGGAATGAAGATGATTCATAAGCATCCAGAGCTGCAAACGTTCAATGACATTTTTATAGCAGGTATCGAAGGCAGACGTTTTGATGTCGTGATAAAGGATGGGCGTTTTTCATCCATTACTGAAGCGGAGCCGCATCAAGTAGAGTCAAATCTTGCAGGAACAGATCTGTGGCTAAGTCCGGGTATTATTGATCTTCATACGCATTTAGCTTGGACAGATTTTGACCACTCTGATCAATTGAAGCGCGATGCCAACGAGATCGAAATTATGCAGGCACAAGCTTTTGAAGCTACTCTTAGAACGGGTGTAACGACTGCCCGTGATGCAGGTGGGATTCTGCCGAGCACAGTGCAGCATCTTGTTCAGCAATATCAGCATCCATTAAGAGTGCAGACCAGTAGCGATATGATTGGAGCAGCAGATGCCCGTGGTCTTAAGCATTTAGAACAACGCATGGCGGAAATCTTTGCTACAGGAGCGGGTTGGATAAAAATCATGGCCACAGGCGGGCTTGGAGCACCTACCGAGAAAGTCGTTGACCCGATCTTTTCCGAAGAAGAGTTCTCGTTCATTGTTCGTAATGCACATGCCCATGATAAGAAGGTACTGGTTCATACCTGGGGCGGAGTGACGATAGACTGGTCCATCCAGGCCGGCGTGGAATCAATAGAGCATGGGATGTTTCTAACTGAGGATCAGGCAGGAAGACTTGCTAACTCGAGGGTAGCGTTTGTACCCACCACATCAATTTATCGTATTGCTGCAGACCCAAAAGGCGTTCTAGCGTTGAACCCGATCATTTGCGACCGAGCTGCCCGCGCTGCCGAATGTCATTCCAAGGCCATTCATTATGCAAAAAGAGAAGGCGTTCGTATTGGATTCGGTACAGATTATGCCACACCTGCACTACATGGCTATAACCTTCAAGAACTGGATACATTGATTGATTATGGCTTAACTCGGAGAGAAGCTTGGCAGGCTGCGACTAAAAGTGCTGCTGATATTCTGGGGAGCGGTAACGAGCTGGGACAAATTGCAGAAGGTTTTATTGCAGATGCTGTTGTTTTCAAAGCGGATCCATATGAAGCGCACAATGCGGAGGCACTTCGAAGCAATATCATTGCCGTAATTACTGGAGCGAAGGAAGCGGAATTAATCTAGAATCGTCTAAGCTTCTTCTAAAAAACAACTGTTATCTTCTGCAGTTGTTTTTTTACTTTCTAGATAATTAGATGATAAGGGGAGGTAGTTATTATAATACGATAATACATAGATGATGTTTTATGCTTTTGATTTTATATAAAAAAACTCTTGCAATGCATCTCCATACATGATATATTCTAAGTCCGGCCAAGAAGTACACATGCCGAGCTCGAAAAAGAAGTTAAAAAAAGAGCTTGACATTCAATGGCCGAACATGATATAGTATAAGAGTTGCTGCTGAGACATTAAACGGCGCCAACGAGAACTTGATCTTTGAAAACTGAACAACGAGTGAGTAGGAAATCACGCAAGTGAAATCCAAATTAGAGAATTAATTTTCTCGTCAGATGTTTCAAAATGAGCATATCGCTCTTTTCAATACTAATTGGAGAGTTTGATCCTGGCTCAGGACGAACGCTGGCGGCGTGCCTAATACATGCAAGTCGAGCGGAGTTATTTTGAAAGCTTGCTTTCAAAATAACTTAGCGGCGGACGGGTGAGTAACACGTAGGCAACCTGCCCTTCAGACTGGGATAACTACCGGAAACGGTAGCTAATACCGGATAATTTCTTTTTTCTCCTGAGAGAAGAATGAAAGACGGAGCAATCTGTCACTGAGGGATGGGCCTGCGGCGCATTAGCTAGTTGGTGGGGTAACGGCCCACCAAGGCGACGATGCGTAGCCGACCTGAGAGGGTGAACGGCCACACTGGGACTGAGACACGGCCCAGACTCCTACGGGAGGCAGCAGTAGGGAATCTTCCGCAATGGGCGAAAGCCTGACGGAGCAACGCCGCGTGAGTGATGAAGGTTTTCGGATCGTAAAGCTCTGTTGCCAGGGAAGAACGTCCGGTAGAGTAACTGCTACCGGAGTGACGGTACCTGAGAAGAAAGCCCCGGCTAACTACGTGCCAGCAGCCGCGGTAATACGTAGGGGGCAAGCGTTGTCCGGAATTATTGGGCGTAAAGCGCGCGCAGGCGGCTATTTAAGTCTGGTGTTTAAACCTTGGGCTCAACCTGAGGTCGCACTGGAAACTGGGTGGCTTGAGTACAGAAGAGGAAAGTGGAATTCCACGTGTAGCGGTGAAATGCGTAGATATGTGGAGGAACACCAGTGGCGAAGGCGACTTTCTGGGCTGTAACTGACGCTGAGGCGCGAAAGCGTGGGGAGCAAACAGGATTAGATACCCTGGTAGTCCACGCCGTAAACGATGAGTGCTAGGTGTTAGGGGTTTCGATACCCTTGGTGCCGAAGTTAACACAGTAAGCACTCCGCCTGGGGAGTACGGTCGCAAGACTGAAACTCAAAGGAATTGACGGGGACCCGCACAAGCAGTGGAGTATGTGGTTTAATTCGAAGCAACGCGAAGAACCTTACCAGGTCTTGACATCCCTCTGAATCTGCTAGAGATAGCAGCGGCCTTCGGGACAGAGGAGACAGGTGGTGCATGGTTGTCGTCAGCTCGTGTCGTGAGATGTTGGGTTAAGTCCCGCAACGAGCGCAACCCTTAACTTTAGTTGCCAGCAGGTAATGCTGGGCACTCTAGAGTGACTGCCGGTGACAAACCGGAGGAAGGTGGGGATGACGTCAAATCATCATGCCCCTTATGACCTGGGCTACACACGTACTACAATGGCCGGTACAACGGGAAGCGAAGCCGCGAGGTGGAGCCAATCCCATCAAAGCCGGTCTCAGTTCGGATTGCAGGCTGCAACTCGCCTGCATGAAGTCGGAATTGCTAGTAATCGCGGATCAGCATGCCGCGGTGAATACGTTCCCGGGTCTTGTACACACCGCCCGTCACACCACGAGAGTTTACAACACCCGAAGTCGGTGGGGTAACCCGCAAGGGAGCCAGCCGCCGAAGGTGGGGTAGATGATTGGGGTGAAGTCGTAACAAGGTAGCCGTATCGGAAGGTGCGGCTGGATCACCTCCTTTCTATGGAGAATCGTTCTCTGCAATGAGGACATTCAAATCGGAAGTTTAACTTCCAAAACTCAGGTTTAGGCCTGTTACTCACTCGTTGCTCAGTTTTGAGAGTTTAAGCTCTCAAGTAAGACTTGATCCTTGAAAACTGGATACCGAAACGAATTTGCGTTTTAGAACATCTTTTAGCAACTTGTGTAAACAAGTAAATGTTATTAGTGAGATTTTTCTTCGGAAAAATCAAGGTTAAGCTAATAAGAGCACACGGAGGATGCCTAGGCGCCAGGAGCCGACGAAGGACGTGGCGAACAACGAAACTGCCTCGGGGAGCTGTAAGCAAGCTTTGATCCGGGGGTGTCCGAATGGGGAAACCCAGCTGTGGTAATTCGCAGTTACTCATTTCTGAATACATAGGAAATGTAGAGGCAGACCAGGGGAACTGAAACATCTAAGTACCCTGAGGAAGAGAAAACAATAGTGATTCCGTCAGTAGCGGCGAGCGAACGCGGAACAGCCTAAACCTAAGAGCTTGCTCTTAGGGGTTGTGGGACGTCTCACATGGAGTTACAAAGGAATATGGTAGGTGAAGAGGTCTGGAAAGGCCCGCGATAGAGGTAAAAGCCCTGTAACCTAAACTGTATTCTCTCCGAGACGGATCCCGAGTAGTGCGGGGCACGTGAAACCCCGTATGAATCCAGCAGGACCATCTGCTAAGGCTAAATACTACCTGGCGACCGATAGTGAAACAGTACCGTGAGGGAAAGGTGAAAAGCACCCCGGAAGGGGAGTGAAATAGAACCTGAAACCGTGTGCTTACAAAAAGTCAGAGCCCTATTAATGGGTGATGGCGTGCCTTTTGTAGAATGAACCGGCGAGTTACGTTTAACATGCAAGGTTAAGCCGAGAAGGTGGAGCCGCAGCGAAAGCGAGTCTGAATAGGGCGAATTAGTATGTGGACGTAGACCCGAAACCGTGTGATCTACCCCTGTCCAGGGTGAAGGTGCGGTAACACGCACTGGAGGCCCGAACCCACGTACGTTGAAAAGTGCGGGGATGAGGTGGGGGTAGCGGAGAAATTCCAATCGAACTCGGAGATAGCTGGTTCTCCCCGAAATAGCTTTAGGGCTAGCCTCGGTATAAGAGTAGTGGAGGTAGAGCACTGATTGGGTGCGGGGTCCGCAAGGATTACCAAGCTCAGTCAAACTCCGAATGCCATATACTTATTGCCGGGAGTCAGACAGTGAGTGCTAAGATCCATTGTCAAAAGGGAAACAGCCCAGACCATCAGCTAAGGTCCCCAAGTGTGTGTTAAGTGGGAAAGGATGTGGAGTTGCACAGACAACCAGGATGTTGGCTTAGAAGCAGCCACCATTGAAAGAGTGCGTAATAGCTCACTGGTCGAGTGACTCTGCGCCGAAAATGTAACGGGGCTAAACACACCACCGAAGCTATGGCTAGATACTATGTATCTGGGGTAGGGGAGCGTTGTGTAGGGGTTGAAGGTGTACTGAAAAGAGCGCTGGACACTACACAAGTGAGAATGCCGGTATGAGTAACGAAAAGATCAGTGAGAATCTGATCCGCCGAAAGCCCAAGGTTTCCTGAGGAAGGCTCGTCCGCTCAGGGTAAGTCGGGACCTAAGGCGAGGCCGAAAGGCGTAGTCGAAGGACAACAGTTTGAAATTACTGTACCACCGTAATCCGCTATGAGCGATGGGGTGACGCAGGAGGGTAGTGACGCGGACTGATGGATGTCCGTCTAAGCAGTGAGGCTGATGTGTAGGCAAATCCGCACATCGATAAGGCTGGGCTGTGATGGGGAGCGAAAATTATAGTAGCGAAGGTCATGATCTCACACTGCCAAGAAAAGCCTCTAGCCAGGAGAAGGTGCCCGTACCGCAAACCGACACAGGTAGGCGAGAAGAGAATTCTAAGGCGCGCGGAAGAACTCTCGTTAAGGAACTCGGCAAAATGACCCCGTAACTTCGGGAGAAGGGGTGCCCCGGTAGTGTGAATAGCACGAGGGGGCCGCAGTGAAAAGGCCCAAGCGACTGTTTAGCAAAAACACAGGTCTGTGCGAAGCCGCAAGGCGAAGTATACGGGCTGACGCCTGCCCGGTGCTGGAAGGTTAAGGGGAGTGGTTAGGGGTAACCCGAAGCTATGAACCGAAGCCCCAGTAAACGGCGGCCGTAACTATAACGGTCCTAAGGTAGCGAAATTCCTTGTCAGGTAAATTCTGACCCGCACGAATGGCGTAACGACTTGGGCGCTGTCTCAACGAGAGATCCGGTGAAATTTTAATACCTGTGAAGATGCAGGTTACCCGCGACAAGACGGAAAGACCCCATGGAGCTTTACTGCAGCTTGATATTGAATTTGGGTACGATCTGTACAGGATAGGTGGGAGCCGTAGAAATCGGAGCGCAAGCTTCGGTGGAGGCGCCGTTGGGATACCACCCTGATCGTATCTAGGTTCTAACCTAGTGCCCTTACCGGGTACGGGGACCGTGTCAGGCGGGCAGTTTGACTGGGGCGGTCGCCTCCTAAAGAGTAACGGAGGCGTTCCAAGGTTCCCTCAGAATGGTTGGAAATCATTCGCAGAGTGCAAAGGCATAAGGGAGCTTGACTGCGAGACCTACAAGTCGAGCAGGGACGAAAGTCGGACTTAGTGATCCGGTGGTACCGCATGGAAGGGCCATCGCTCAACGGATAAAAGCTACCCTGGGGATAACAGGCTTATCTCCCCCAAGAGTCCACATCGACGGGGAGGTTTGGCACCTCGATGTCGGCTCATCGCATCCTGGGGCTGAAGTAGGTCCCAAGGGTTGGGCTGTTCGCCCATTAAAGCGGTACGCGAGCTGGGTTCAGAACGTCGTGAGACAGTTCGGTCCCTATCTGTCGTGGGCGCAGGAAATTTGAGAGGAGCTGTCCTTAGTACGAGAGGACCGGGATGGACGTACCGCTGGTGCACCAGTTGTTCCGCCAGGAGCATGGCTGGGTAGCTACGTACGGACGGGATAAGCGCTGAAAGCATCTAAGCGTGAAGCCCCCCTCAAGATGAGATTTCCCAATTAGTAAGACCCCTTGAAGACGACGAGGTAGATAGGTTGGAGGTGGAAGTGCAGCAATGCATGGAGCTGACCAATACTAATCGGTCGAGGGCTTATCCTATACGTAGAATGCAGATTTGTTTCGGATTCAGTTTTCAGGCATCAAGCCTGAAATACGCTTAGAAATTCATTGTCACTTCTGGTGATGAACCGAATTTCACGCGGCAGCGTCTGTTTGACAGACGCATGTTTGGTGGCGATAGCGGAGGGGTTCCACGCGTACCCATCCCGAACACGACCGTTAAGCCCTCCAGCGCCGATGGTACTTGGACCGAAGGGTCCTGGGAGAGTAGGACGTTGCCAAGCACATTAAGCCATTGTTGATTTATCAGCAGTGGCTTTTTTGTTTTTTTTGGACAAGAGTGTTATTCGAAGGGGAGTACAACATCTGAAGGGGCTGTAATTGAGTGACATTTTTGTTACCGACGCTGAGGTCGATACAAGTATAATAGATAAGTGCAAATAATAAGCAACATCTCTAATACGAAGGAACTACTCATAAATTCTAACTTTGAATTTTCTTGTGTCTTTAGATGCATTGTGGAGGTAAGGAGGATTTAAGGCATGAAACAAACGAGAATTATTAAGATATTAATTTTTTCGTGTATAGTAGCTTTAATACTGGCAGGCTGCGGTACGAAAGCCCCCAGCTGGGATGCTTTTGAGGGTGCGCTAAACGAGAAAAATTTCCCTGTGCCCCAAGAGGCGTACTCACCAGACCAGACTACGACAAACGTTGCTATGGATTATGTGCGTTATTCTTTACCTGGATTAAAGGAGAAGAACGGCATCCCAGAGGAGTATATGGATACTATTAAGGCCTGGGGATGGGTTGAACAGGAAGAGGAGAATACCGATTCATCTGGTGTTTTTCAGAAGGATGGAGTAACGGTTCATTTAACAGTGCATGATGATTATTTTATAGTTATGATTCCTAAAGAAAAGAAGGCCTTAATTAAAGGTCTTAAGACAAAATAAATAATCGCCGTCCTTTATGGATGGCGATTATTTATTTATATGCGAACACAGGTTAACTGTACTCTATTGAGAGTAATAGGAGGCATCGGATGGATTAAACTTCAGCATGCCTTCCTTGTTGCGTTGATTTATTTTGAACAGTGTATAGAGACGGGGCAATAAAAGCCACAAGTGGCAAATAATCAGGGATACTGTAAATGCCGGTGGAGACCAAAAAATAAAGAGAGCTGCAATACAAAGACCAATATAAAAATTATGTAACTGTACTTTACGGAAAATGCGGTAACTAATGTGTTGATCTGGCATGAAGCCAAGCCACGGGATTTTAAATGAGATGGACCATCTTTTTGAAATAGGATGCCCGGAGATTAGAAGTACTGAGCGTGAAATAACATATTGAACCCAGAACATAACCGGAGCAGCTATAATTAAGTAGAGAATACTCCACCAAGAAAGAAAGACTGTCTCGAGCACAAGGACCAAAAGAGGGAGCAAAATATAAACACGCAGCAGAGGTGCCGTTAGATTAATTTTTTTGATTAATTTATATTGATAGAATGTAGCAGCGCCTTTGGTGTTGGGTTCCATATAAAATAGACTAACCTCCTCACAGATTCATATGTTCTTAATATCGGCGAATGAAAGCATTTTATTAAACTATGGGCGAATATTCACCGATATAGGGGCAGCGGAATATATATAATACACGAAACGAAGGATATGAAAAAACTATGAAAAGGTTTAAAATGATAGAAGGTGTATCATACTGTTCTTAAAAGAGTCAAGGTGGGATGGTTATGGAACAGCAAACCGGGCAAGCTTGTATCATTTGTGGGCAGGAAAAAGAAGAAGGTATTGTGATTGTCTCGCATTTTATTTGTGAGGATTGTGAGGCAGAAATGATCCGTACCGAGGCAGAAGATGCTAAGTACCGTTTTTTTATTGGCCAGATGAAGAAGATCGGATTGCAAAAGAACGCTTAAGTAGAGTAACTCTGTTAATTGATGCGGATAAGAGAGCAGTCTGGATGAAAGATATAAGGGCTGCATTAGAGATATTCATATACGGCTTCCTCGTTGTTTAAGCGGGGGGAGCCGTTTTGCTGTTCAGTCAGATGCTTTTATGAGGAAACATAGGAGTTTCTGAATATTTACGTTAAAATAGAAGGAACCCTATGGGAAGGAATTTAATATGAATAAATTACAACGATGTAGGGCACCTGTATACGAAATGCTGGAGCAATATAGAATTGTGGGTAATATATCTTATCATGTGCCGGGACATAAAAATGGAGCGGCATATGACGGCGTAGAAGGCGCTGGGTTTCTAGATGAGGTCATGAAGTACGATGTTACGGAGATTACCGGTACGGATGATCTTCATCATCCTGAGGGAGTCATTAAGGAAGCACAGGAGTTGGCTGCGGATTGCTTTGGAGCAGAGGAGAGTTTTTTTCTAGTTGGCGGAAGTACGGCGGGTAACCTGGCGCTGATTCTAACGGCTTGCCCCGAGCCAGGAATGATTCTGATTCTTCAACGAAATGTGCATAAATCAGTGATTCATGGTCTTATGTTAGCTGGAGTGAGGGCTGTTTTCGTCGAGCCGCTAATTGATCCACTCAGCGGCTTGGCAGTAGCGCCGGCGGCAGAAGCTGTTGAGGCTGCACTTGCAGCCTATCCGGAAGCCGCCGCTGTATTTGTCACCATGCCCAATTACTACGGCATGGGCAGTGACCTTGCGCCCCTCGCGCGTATTTGCCACGACAGCGGTGTACCGCTGCTTGTCGATGAAGCGCATGGGGCGCATTACGGGCAGCACCCGGCACTGCCTGCCGGGGCGCTTGCTTGTGGCGCGGACGGCGTAGTGCAGTCCACGCACAAGATGCTCACTGCGATGACCATGGGCGCTATGCTGCATGTTCAAGGGCAGCGGCTCGACCGTGCCCTGCTCTCGCAGCGGCTCGCCATGGTGCAGAGCTCCAGCCCATCATATCCTATGATGGCGTCGCTTGATCTTGCCCGGCGGCTGCTGCACAGCCGGGGCAGCGATGCATTCACGGCGGGGCTGGCCGCCGTGGATGTCCTGCGGCGCGGCCTTGCCGAGCTGCCGCGCTATGGATTGGTGCAGCCGGCAGAGCCGCTGCACGACGGCACGCCGCTGCATAAGGCGGCGTACGAGACGCAGGACCCCTTCAAAGTCGTCATTTATGACGCCACCGGGGTCCTAGGCGGTTTCGAGCTGCAGCGCAGGCTCGAGGCTAAGGGCTGTGTGCCGGAGATGAGTGACGACCGGCACGTAGTGCTGCTGTTCAGCCTCGGTTCGAAGGCTGAAGATGCAGCAAGGTTATTGCAGGCGCTGCGGGAAATAGAGTCGGAGGATACATCCGAATCACCGCACACCGCTGGCATTTTAGAATCTCAAAATATTTCCACGTGGAACAATTTGAATGTTTTACAAATCTCGGTACCCGTTCCCTTCTCTTTGAAGCCGGTGTCAGCCAATGAGGTAGAAAGTATTAATCTTGAACACAGCGTGGGGAGAGTAGCTGCAGAAATGGTAATTCCCTATCCACCAGGCATTCCATTATTATATCCGGGTGAGGTCATCACAGATCAGATACAGCAAAGACTGACTGGTTTAGCTTATGGAGGCGCGAAGTTCCAGGCTTGTGCTGATCCGGTCTTACAGCGTATTAAGGTATACAACATTCAGAAGGGCGGAGAAGTATAAGTGGGCAAAGAAGGTTTCTTCATAACATTAGAAGGGGGCGAAGGCTCCGGAAAAACAACGGTACTGGGTAGAGTAGCAGCATATTTGCAGAATCGGTCCATGCCCTATCGAATTACACGTGAACCTGGAGGCATAGAAATCGCCGAAAAAATTCGCTCTATTATTCTGGATCCTGCCCATACTGCAATGGATGCACGTACAGAGGCATTGCTGTACGCTGCATCAAGAAGCCAACATCTCGCTGAAGTAGTAGAGCCAGCTCTTAGAGAAGGGCTTACAGTCCTCTGTGACCGCTTTGTAGACAGCAGTCTCGTTTATCAAGGACATGCAAGAGGATTAGGTATGGAAGAGGTGTGGAGTATTAACCGTTTTGCTATTGGAAATCGCATGCCCGATCTAACCTTTTATCTGGATGTAGACCCTGAGATTGGATTATCACGGATTGCGGCCAATCAAGATCGCGAAGTCAATCGTCTGGATATGGAGAGTCTTGCCTTTCATCAGAAGGTTCGTGAAGGTTATCATTTATTAATTAAGGCGAATCCGGAGAGAATAGTAGTTCTTGATGCAAACCGCCCTATTCATCTGGTAGAACAAGATATCGTGAGAACTCTTGAAGAGAGAGTATTAAAGGGTTTTTAGGGTGTTTTGTCTAATATAATAAGAGAAGTGGCATATAACTAAGCGTTTGCTTATGAAGTGAGGTTACTACTAAGAACACATTAAGTAGTAATACTCCATAAAACTTTTTTGGGAGGGAATGCGAAGATGAAGTTGATCATTGCAATTATCCAGGATAAAGACAGTAACCGGTTATCCAGTGAGCTAGTAAAAGCCAATTTCCGTGCTACCAAACTCGCAAGTACAGGTGGATTTCTGCGGGCGGGAAATACGACATTTATGATTGGGGTGGAAGACAGTCAGATCGAAGCTGTATTGAACGTTATCCGTAACAGCTGTAAAGTGCGTGAACAACTAGTCACTCCAGTAACTCCGATGAGTGGCACGACGGATTCCTATTTACCGCTCCCTGTTGAAGTACAGGTCGGTGGCGCTACTGTATTCGTGCTTCCTGTAGATCGTTTCGAACATTATTAAGTATAATATAAATGAGCAAGTCATTTACAAAAAAGGGGCGGTAGATAACCTTTGAAGATCAATCCGGGATATAGGCCCTTAAAGAGTGAGCTTCCAAATGCAGAAGGGGCTAATAAGCCTGTTCAGCAGAAATCGTTCTCTGACGTTTTTCAGCAGCAAGGTGAACAGAAAACCAAAGATGAACTAAACCGCCAGATCAAAGAAATACAGTCACAAGGCGACCGTTTATCTAAGTCTATGACCATTCGTGAACTCACCATTTACCGGATGATGATCAAAAGGTTTCTGGAAGAAACCGCTCGTAGAGGCGTTATACTGAAAGAGACACGTGGATGGGATAGACGTGGGCGGGGTAAGCGTTACAAGCTGCTTGAGGAAATTGATGCGGCTTTGCTATCTATGGCAGACGATCTGCTGAATAGTGAGCAGGGCCGAATAGATCTGTTGGGACGTGTTGGAGAAATTCGTGGGTTGTTAATCAACCTTTCTTTTTAAAGTTTTGGGAGGAAATTATGCCTTTTCATGATATAGTAGGCCAGGAGCATGCTAAACGGCTACTCCAAAATGCCTTGCGCAAGGATGCTGTGAGCCATGCTTATTTATTTACAGGACCAGCAGGCAGTGGACAAATGAAGACGGCGCTGATGTTTGCCCAAGCAATTTTTTGCACGGAAAGCAAGGATGACGCCTGTGGCGAATGTCTAGAGTGCCGAAAGGTTGAGCATGGAAACCATCCTGATTTGTCATTGCTGCAGCCCGACGGTGCAAGCATAAAAATAGACCAGATCCGTGAGCTGCAGCGTGTCTTTTCCTATCGATCTGAGGGTGTGAATCCAAAGGTTTATATTATAGATGGGGCAGACAAAATGACGGTACAAGCTGCCAATAGTTTGTTGAAGTTTCTGGAAGAACCGCCAGCTCCGGCAGTAGGAATCCTAATATCTGATAATAGTCGTTCTTTATTGCCGACGATTCAGTCACGGACTCAGCGGATCCCATTTAGTCCGTTAAATCCGGATATTATGCTTCAAGCGCTAGCAAGTGAGGGTGTGCCGATCCCCTTAGCTCGATGTGCAGTATCACTTAGTTCGGGACTTGATGGTTGCAGGGAACTTTTGGAACAGAATTGGTTTGCAGAAATGAGAAATCTAGTGTTACAATTAGCTAAGGAGTCCTTAAGCAAGGGCAGCTCCACGGTAGCAACTGCCGGGCAGAAGCTGTTCAAGACTGGGCTCGCTGAACATTTGGATATCCTTTTCAGCATGTTCCATCTATGGTTTAAAGATATGCTCTACTTCCTGTACCGTAAGCACGAAAGTATCGTTTTTATAGATCAGTTAGACTTTATTTCCAGGCATGCCCGTGGGCGCAGTGCGGAACAATGGGTGGCTTATATGGGATATGCTGCAGAGAGTACTAAGAAGCTGCGTTCCAATGCCAATGCCCAGTTGTGTCTGGAGCAGTTCTTAATCCGACTGGAAAGTTAAAGGATTAGCAATGATATATCCTCCGGATGTCGCTTTACCTGGAAGTATCGTTTTAGCAGACGAGGAAGGACAAGCATGGATCATCAGGGAGCGGACATGCCCATAGGTTCCTTTTACCGGCAAACAAGGGGGTTAATTTTTGTACAGCGTAGTAGGTGTCCGTTTTAAAAAAGCGGGTAAAATATATTATTTTGATCCACTTGATTTTCCGATTGAACGAGATCAATGTGTTATTGTTGAGACAGCACGTGGGGTGGAATACGGTAAGGTTGTCGTAGGCAAAAAAGAGGTGGAGGAGTCCGATGTTGTACTACCCCTCAAAAAAGTGATGCGTATTGCCGGAGAAACCGACGCACGCGTTGTTGAGGAGAACAAAAGCGCCGCTAAGGAGGCTTTTACCACCTGTTTAAATAAAATACGCGACCACGGTCTCAAAATGAAGCTCGTAGATGTAGAGTTTACTTTTGACCGTAATAAGATTATATTTTACTTTACGGCCGAAGGACGCGTTGACTTTAGAGAATTGGTTAAGGATCTGGCAAGTATTTTTCGGACCCGCATTGAGCTTCGGCAAATTGGGGTACGTGATGAAGCTAAGATGCTAGGTGGACTTGGACCTTGTGGACGAGTGCTTTGCTGCTCCTCTTGGTTAGGGGATTTTGAACCCGTATCCATAAAAATGGCCAAGGATCAGAACCTTTCACTTAATCCGACCAAGATTTCCGGACTTTGTGGACGTCTGATGTGTTGTTTGAAATTTGAGCATGACAATTATGAGAGTGTAAAGGAAGAAATGCCAGCGGTCGGCAAGATTGTCGTGACCTCATTGGGGGATGGCAAAGTAGTAGGGATCAATGCCGGAAACCGTACGGTTCATGTACAGTTGTTTGAAGTGGGCAAAGTTAAGGAACTTCCAATGGATGATGTTGTCGTCAAGTAAACCATATAAGGTTACTTTCGGGGTGGAAACTTGGAGAAGAAAAATATATTTGCACACATGCAGGATATGGAAGCGCAGATGGAAACGATGCGCGCCAATCTTGGAGAATGGAAACAGACGGTAAAAGAACTGATGGAAGCTAACCAGAGGTTAACTCTGGAGAATGAACAGCTTCGCAAAATTTTAAAGCGGGATGCACCTTTGGATCCTACCGTAGATTCTGCGGAGGCGGAAGCTCTTTTAGCTACCGGAGAGGGAACAGAAGAGGTTGTCGGGGAAGGTTATGACAACTTGGCTCGACTTTACCACGAAGGCTTTCACATCTGTAATGTTTATTTTGGACATTTACGCACGGAAGGTGACTGTCTGTTCTGTCTTTCTTTTCTTAATAAATGAGGATATCCAGCCGTAGGAGATTAATCCTACGGTTTTTTTTGAATTTTAGCCAATAGGCATATGCCTTTGAAACAAGTTTTTCTCATCAAAACCTTTAGGAGATTATTACATGACGAATTCTTTTAATGATATATCTGTCCCCTTGTTACCGACGGAGCGGGTGGATGATTTACTAACACATGACCTGCGCATTATTCAAAGTGATGAAGTATTTAGTTTTTCTATGGATGCTGTATTGCTTGCTCGTTTCGCCAGTGTTCCGCCACGTGGAAGAGTTCTAGATCTTTGTACGGGAAATGGTGTAATACCGATTTTAATGACTACCCGGACAAAAGCTTCTATAGAAGGCATTGAAATACAACCTCGTTTAGCTGATATGGCTCGTCGTAGCGTGGCTCTAAATGGCCTTCAGGATCAGGTTGTAATTCATGAAGGTGATTTGCGCGAGTTATATACTACCGCAGGACATGGTGTGTATGATGCAATAACGGTGAACCCTCCTTATATGCCGCTTAATGGCAGTGATCTGAAGCTGAACAACCATCAAGCTATGGCTCGCCATGAGATAGGCTGTACACTGGAGGAGGTCATTCAGGCTTGTGTGCGATTGGTTCGGACGGGCGGAAAGGTAAGTATGGTTCATAAACCACAACGGTTGGTTGATATTATCAGTCTTATGAGACAATATAGACTCGAGCCAAAGATTATTCGGTTTGTACATCCACGTGCCCATCTGGAGGCAAATATGGTATTAATCGAAGCTGCACGTGATGGAAAGCCTGAGGTTCGTTTACAACCACCGCTCATCGTATATAATGAGGACAATCAATACTGTCCAGAGATTATGGACATCTACTATGGTGCTAAAGAGGGTAAATCATGACGATATCATGCCAAAGCAGTTTTCAAAACAAGACTAATACCAGTACTCAGGAGACAACAGGGTCGCTTTTTCTGGTGGCTACACCTATCGGTAATCTGGAGGATATGACCTATCGTGCAGTCCGTACATTGCAGGAATGTGATATTATTGCCGCGGAAGATACGAGACAGACCCGAAAATTACTCAGCCACTTTGAGATTTCACCTTCGATGTTGTTTAGTTATCATGAGCATAATAAGGCCGCCAGTGGACCTGAGCTTGTACGCTATATAATAGAAGGAAAAAATTTGGCACTCGTCAGCGATGCCGGTTTACCAGCGATTTCTGACCCTGGAGCGGATCTTGTAGCCCTTGCAATAAGTCATGGAATTCCGGTGATTCCTATCCCTGGAGCTAACGCAGCGTTGTCAGCTTTGATCGCTTCTGGTCTATCTACGAATACGTTCACCTTTATCGGCTTTCTTCCCCGAGAGCGTAAGGACATCCGAGCAGTATTAAGTCCACTTCGTTCGGCTCAAGGCACTTTGTTGTTCTACGAATCTCCCCATCGCGTAGTTAAGACACTTGCTCATCTTCAAGAAGCATTCGGTAATCGCCAGATTGTGTTGGCACGTGAATTAACGAAAAGATATGAGGAGTTTCTACGCGGTTCGATTGAGGAATGTACACTATGGCTGGCTGAACATCCTCCGCTAGGCGAATATGTTATTGTCGTAGAAGGGGAGAGCAAGGAAGATGCAGAAATCGCAGAATCGGCGTGGTGGCGTCAGTTAAGCATTGAAGATCATGTAGCTCATTACGAAGCACAGGATGTACCACGGAAAGAGGCTATGAAAAAAGCGGCATCAGACCGGGGTGTAGCCAAACGGGATATTTATAATGCGTTGCTTGATAGAGCAGAAGAGTAAGTGTTATAGACGAATTCCTAGAATAACTAAGGATTTTCGGAGCCGTTTCGAGCTTGAGTGATTTATCTGTGGGTTAAATGTAATTTGTACAGTTATTTTTGAATTTTTTTATGTATTTGTTCGTTTAGTTGTACTTCATACAGTTATAAAGGTGGAAAGGATTGATTTCACGGAGATATAGGAAATATAAGTGTACAAAATACAATTAATTCGTTTAATGGTAAAAAGCATTTAAAATAACTGTAAGAAATACAACTAAGTATTACTAGTTCCGTCTTGAAGCACATTGCCCTTAGGGAGGGGATAACCAGGAGGGCAAACCCAGACATAAAAAATACCTCCCGCGGTCACGGGAGGTCAAGGAGATATGAAAAGGTTAGAATTAACAATTTGATTAGTTCTATTATATACTATTTAATTTAGTTTGTCACAGGGGTAGGGATGGAAGATATGCATTCATGACAAACTATTTTTCCTTTAAAGTAAGTTACGTTCTCAGCGTTGCCACAGAAAATGCAGGCAGGCTCATACTTTTTAAGCATAATCCGTTCGCCATCAACGTAAATTTCCAGTGCGTCCTTTTCGCCAATGCCAAGTGTACGGCGTAATTCAATAGGAATAACAACCCGTCCAAGTTCGTCTACTTTTCTTACAATTCCTGTTGATTTCATCATAACAATCGTTACTCCTCTCAATGTTCCAAAAACGTCATTATTCGACATTGTTCACTGTTTTATGATACTTATAATACCAACGATTCCCAAATCAGTCAACCTTTTTTCATAGGCTGAATAAGAAAATTTCCATAAGAACTTTGAATGTCCCTATAAAAATTAAGAATTACCCTGAAAGCATTTTGTCGATTTACCAAGACCAAAAATGATACTTTTCGACAAAGTACGACATAATTACTTATTATATACTGATATTAGTTAAAATCATATTAAATTATTAGAAGGAGTTGATCTCATGAAGCAGCCGCTCACGGAAGAAAAAGTTTTCAAGGATCCCGTTCATAATTATATTCACGTACAGGATACGATTATTTGGCGACTAATTAATACAAAAGAATTTCAGCGTTTACGCCGGATTCGCCAGTTAGGTACCTCATATCTCACTTTTCATGGTGCAGAGCATAGTCGTTTTTCTCATTCTTTAGGAGTATATGAAATTACACGCAGAATCATTTCGCAATTTGAGCGCAGCGGGTATAAGGATTGGATTCCTGAAGAAAGTTTGCTTACTTTGTGTGCGGCTTTGCTGCATGATTTAGGGCATGGTCCATTTTCACATTCTATAGAAGAAGCTTTTGAAATGAACCATGAGGATTGGACCTGCCGAATTATTTTGGAGGACACGGAGATCACCGAAATATTGCGTGATGTGGAGGAAGATTTTCCTCGTAAAGTAGCCTCAGTTATCTCTAAGACATATGAGCATGAAATTGTTGTCAATTTGGTTTCCAGTCCGCTGGATGCTGATCGTATGGATTATTTGCTGCGTGATGCGTACTATACAGGTGTAAACTATGGAACCATCGATATTGATCGGATTTTGAGAATGCTTCGTCCTTATAATGGGCGGATTGTAGTAAAAGAATCAGGTATGCATGCCATTGAAGATTATTTAATGTCGCGTTATCAAATGTACTGGCAGGTATATTTTCATCCGGTGACGCGCAGCTCTGAAATTATTTTGCGTCAAATCTTCCGTAGAGCTAAAGAATTGTTCCAAGAGGAGTACAAATTTCGCTTTATGATCGCTCCGCTGGAAGATCTCTTTCGAGGAGAAGTAACAGTGAAGCAATATTTAATGCTTGATGAGGCACTGGTACAGACTGCTTTTATGCAATGGACACTTGAAGAAGATGAGTTATTAAGCGACTTGTGTACCCGTTTTATTCATCGTAAACTGTATAAATATGTAGAGATCGAGAATTTGGATACAGATATGATTACGGAAATCCGCAGCAGTTTTGCGGGAGCGGGACTTAACCCAGAATATGACTTAGAGATTGATTATCCGACAGATTTGCCTTATGATGTGTTCCGTCCAGGAGCAGCCTTCGACAATAATCAAATTTTACTGCTTGATCGCAATGAGCAATTGCGGGAAATTTCAGAGGTATCGGATATTGTGCGCTCAATAAGCGGAATTCATCGTGGCAGATATCACCTATATTTCCCACAGGATAAGCTGAAAAAAGCCCTTACACAGTTGCCCTCTTCTGTAGCAGAGATTTTTGCAAAATAATACAAATATTTATGGAACTATTGATAAAAACAACAAGGAGTGAGCTTTAAAATGTATCTGTTCGACACACATACACATTTAGATGCGCCTCAATTCGACGAGGATCGCGAGGAAGTTATAGCTCGTGCAGTAGAGGCCGGAGTTAGCAAGATGATCAATATTGGATTTAATCGGGAAACGATCCCTTCAACGATGAAGCTGGCTGAATCTTATGATTATATTTATGCAGCGGTGGGCTGGCATCCACAGGATGCGATTGATATGAAAGAGGGGGACCTCGATTGGATCGCCTCTCTGTGCAGCCATGAGAAAGTGGTGGCCATCGGAGAGATTGGGTTGGATTATTATTGGGATACCTCTCCCAAGGATGTGCAGCAGGAGGTCTTCCGCAAACAAATTGGACTAGCCCGTGAACTAAAAATGCCAATCTGTATACATGACCGTGATGCCCATGAAGATGTCGTACGGATTTTACGGGAGGAAAAAGCAAATGAAATTGGTGGCGTAATGCATTCTTTCTCAGGCAGCTGGGAAACCGCAAAAATGTGTCTAGACCTAGGATTTCATTTGTCATTTGGAGGACCGATCACGTTCAAAAATGCCAGAGTGCCTAAAGAGGTGCTTGCACAGACGCCATTGGACAGATTATTGATCGAAACAGACGCTCCATATTTGACTCCACACCCCTTCCGAGGCAAGCGAAATGAGAGTGCTCATGTGAAGTTAGTAGCAGAGGCTGCGGCTGAAATTAAAGGGTTAACATGGGAAGAATTGGCTAAAATTACGTATGCGAACGCACTGGAACGATTTGGGATTGTCTGAAAACAGGAGTAAAACGGGTGAAAAATAGAGAATGGCCGATATATTAAACTTTTTTAATATAAAAACGGCTGATTATTACAATATTTTAACCATATATTTGCGTAAACGTGGTTGAATCGTCCTTTACAACATGCATCAAAACAGGATATCATCTTTTCAGTGATGTGAGCTGTTGTTATTGTGACAGCCATTGATTCATGGATCGTCTCGCTGAGTCTCCGTATGGAGAACGGGGGAACCAATATTGAACTGCCGCATGCCTGTATCTTGAATACGACTAGGAATTGCCGCAGAACAATATTTGATTTCTTCACGTGGTCTTTGGGGTGAATTTAAGGGCAACCGCCGTGAGCGGGTGACCTGAAATAGGGCGTCTCTCTTTCGTCCGAACCCGACAGCTAACCCCGTAAGCGCAAGTAAGAGAGGCAACCTCGTGCACAAACATTCCCGCGTATTCTGACATCGGAGAAGCCACGAAAGAGTCCTCAAGAGAACTCTTTTTAGGCTTCTTTATTTTTGAATAAACTGAATGTTGCCCGCATACTGTTATATAACAGGTGTAGGAGTAGCTGTGCCGAGCAGGCGATCCATGAGCAGGAGACGCTAAGTTAATACGTGCGTATCCTGTGACAATCTCAAATAGTTTCGTCAAAGAAATTCAGTCCTCATGATATACAAATTGACGACGAGGCTATGTAAGGAGGATGGAGAGAATGGGCTTATTCCAACCAGAGGTATCCCATGATTCGCAGTCATCCAGCAGGTCTTTCGCATTACGGTGGGAGCAAGTAAATACTCGCGTACTTTTACTTGCAGGTGTGATTTCAATCGCAATCGCGCTGTTAATTCTGCTGTACGTACACGGTCAAAGTAATAAACAATTAGTTTTAGTAATAGACGGGCAAACACAGACACTTGAAACGCGAGAAGCACTTCTTGGTGATGTGTTGGAGAAAGAGCAAATTTCGCTGCAGCCGCATGATGAATTATCTTTAGGTCTGAGTGATGAAATAAAAGACGGTGACCGTGTCGTTATCAATCGTGCGCAGAAATTTAGCCTTACTGCGGACGGAGCAACAAAAACGTTATATACGACCGAAGACACTATCGGTCAAGCGATTGACAAACTGGGTATCAACCTAGAAGGCTATGATAAGATTTTTCCTTCGTTAGACACCACCATCTCTGCTGACATGGAGATTAAGATCGTTCGTATCAACAAGCAAACGGTACAGCGAACAACTAACTTACCTTTCCGTGTTATTAAGACAGCAGATCCCTCCCTTACTGTGGGAACAGTTAGAGTGGCACAGGCAGGCAAACCAGGCGTCATGGTTCAGCATATTGAAAAGATCTATCAAGACGGAGAACTGGCCTCTATGCGCATGATCGGCAAGGAAGTACAAACGGTAACAAAAGATAAGATCATTGCCGTTGGTACTAAAGCACTTCCTAAGCCTACTGTAGTTGCTAAAGCTACAACAACTTCCAAATCAAGCACTACCTCCAAAACGACTAAAGTTAGCGCTAAGACTAAGAACGTCACAAGCAAGGCTGGCGTAGACTTTGAGTACAAGAAGATGATTAAGAACGTCTCCATGACAGCTTATTCGTCAGAAGAGCCAGGGATAGGTACTAAAACTGCCTCCGGAACACGCGTAACGGAAGGTCGTACAATTGCAGTAGATCCGAATGTAATTCCTATTGGCTGGTGGGTTTATATCGATGGGCTTGGATTCCGCCGTGCAGAGGATACTGGCGGTGCCATTAAAGGCAATAAAGTGGATGTCTATTATGATTCCCTGAGCCATGCTCGTAATTTCGGCCGTAAATCACGTACCGTTTATGTGATTGGACCTGTGAAACCAGAGCTTAACTAGAACTGAAGCTTTTGCAAAAAATCCTTTGATAAGCTATAGTGATGATAACCGTTAAGGAACGCTGGATGATCATTTCGTTGATCGCAGAGCAACCGCTCATCACTTATACATTCTTTAACCAAAAGAAGAGGAGCGAATCCTCTTCTTTTTGCTTTTTTTGGAAGGAGTCAAGAAATATGATTAAGGAATTAATCGTCGTTGAAGGCAAAAGCGATACCGTAGCCATTAAGCGTGCTGTAGAAGCGGATACCATTGAGACAGGCGGCTCTGCTGTAAACCGGACTGTAATTGCTAAGATCGCGCTTGCTATGGAACGTAGAGGGGTTATTATTCTTACGGACCCGGACCATGCTGGGGAGCGAATTCGTAAAATCGTTTCAGCGAAGGTGCCGGGCTGCAAGCATGCTTTTATTCCAGAGAAGGACGCAACTCGAAAAGGGGATATCGGTGTAGAGAATGCATCGCCAGAGGCGATTCGTCATGCGCTGCGTAATGTACATACCTCTTTTGAAGGAGCACCTGCTTTGATTGGTATTGATGATCTTATGGCCGCTGGAATGCTTGTACACCCTCGGGCTGCTGAAAGACGTATGGCACTTGGTAATTTGCTTGGAATCGGATATTGTAACGGCAAACAGCTGTACAAGCGGCTGGCGATGTTTGGGATTACGCGGGAGGAATTTGCCGGGGCTCTCGCCCAAATTGATCAGGGAGGCATTACTTCATGAGTGGTAGAGAGGAAATTTCGACTCCAAAACGGACCAAAGAGATTATTCAACGTTATGGATTCAAGTTCAAGAAAAGCCTGGGACAGAATTTTTTGATTGATCAGAATATTTTGGACAAGATTGTAGACGCTGCTGGACTAGATAGCGATTCTGGGGCGCTGGAGATCGGGCCGGGAATTGGAGCGCTGACGGAGCGTCTGGCACTAACAGCGGGTGCTGTAACTGCCGTAGAGATTGACCGTAGACTGATTCCAATATTAAAAGACGTACTTTCCCCCTATCCCCATGTTAAGGTTCGTAACGATGATGTCCTCAATGTGAACTTGCAGGAAATGTTCAAGGAAGATTTCACCACTGTGAACAAGGTCAGTGTGGTTGCTAACCTGCCTTATTATGTGACTACTCCGATTCTGATGAAGCTGCTCGAAGAGAAGCTTCCCCTTGATAACATCGTTGTAATGATTCAGAAGGAGGTTGCGGAGCGTATGGCTGCATCTCCAGGTGGAAAGGAATACGGAAGTCTTAGCATTGCCGTGCAGTACTACAGCGAGCCTGAGCTCGTCTGTATCGTGCCACGTACGGTATTCATCCCTCAACCTAATGTGGAGTCTGCTGTTATCCGTCTGAAGGTTAGAGAGCATCCTCCGGTAAAGGTGGAGAGTGAGAAGCATTTCTTTGAAGTGGTTCACGCTTCTTTCACACAGCGCCGCAAGACGATTGCTAACAATCTGAAGGCTCGTTACTTCCCTGAACAAGGACGTGAGCAGCTGGAGGCTTTACTCGCAGAAGCGGGTATTGAACCGACCCGTCGCGGAGAAACACTCAGTCTTGAAGAATACGCCCGCTTAAGCGGTGTTTTGCTAGCCGCTGGAATTGAATAAGCAATAGGAAACGGTTGTTGTCTTAAGGACGACAACCGTTTCTCGTAGAAATATAAGGATGTTATTCTGGTGGAGCATTATACATTCTTATATTTTAAAAATATGTTGAGTTATGAACCAACTGAGGCCTTTGCCCATACGATGGGGTAGAGGTGGTGGTTGTAATGAATTTAGGAGACTTGGTCGTTCGCAAATCTTATGGCGGTGATTTAACATTTCGTGTAGATAATATTGTGCAGGATAGAGCCGTCATTAAAGGCACAGATTTCCGCCTGTTGGCGGATTCTCCTCTGGATGACCTGGTTCAAGTGCCTCCTACCCGAATAACGGAACGGGGACAGCAAGCACAGATCAAAGCGAAGGAATCACTGACACAGCTGCGGAAGGACCGTCAGGAGCAAAGTCAGCGGAGCGGGGGAACCCTAACAGAGGGGACATGGGCTCCACCGTCCAAGGAAGCTCCTTATTTTGAAGTGCCAGGTAAAGTACTGCATCTGGATGGCGATCCGGCATATTTGAATAAGAGCCTTAGCTTATACGAGCAGCTGCGGATTCCCGCTGAAGGGCATCATGTTCATGAATCTGCAATGGCTGATACGTTATACCGGCTGTTGCCCCGTGTACGCCCAGATATTGTAGTGATCACTGGTCATGATGGGGTACTGAAGCAACAGCATACTTACGATCTGTATAGTCTGAATAGCTATAAAAATTCGCAAAACTTTATAGCTGCTATTAGGGTAGCTAGGGAGTATGAGCGGAATTTTGATGCGTTGACTATTGTTGCCGGTGCTTGTCAATCTCATTTCGAGGCCTTACTTGGAGCTGGAGCTAATTTTGCCAGTTCACCTGGTCGAATTTTGATCCATGCTCTGGATCCCGTGTATGTAGCAGCAAAATCATCCTTTACTTCCATCAGGGATACTGTAAATCTTAGCGATGTTCTGAATAATACCATCAGCGGCAATCAGGGTATTGGTGGTGTTGAGACCCGTGGCAGCTTCCGCATCGGAATGCCGCGACTGCAGAATCTGTCGGCGCTAAAAGTGACACCATCAGCCATTTAAGCGGCAGAGATAGGTCTATGGTGTCAGGAATATAGGTAATTTGAATGGGCTGAATAGAATATCCGAAAGAAAGGGTGAGCGCTGAGCTTAACCCTTTCTTTTTTTCTTTGTAATGCCTATATTACAGATAACAAGGATATTAGTCCGGCGCTGATTTCTCGCAAAAAAATTCCGTTGACAACGAAATATGCATCAACTATAATTAATTATTTATTTGCTTTGACATTGTCCTGAAAAAGTTGTATAATGGACAAGAAAAGAGGTGGTCGTCAGGTAATGGCTAATAACGCGCTGTTGGAAATCAAACGCAGTCTTGAAGCTCACGTCGGTCATAAGATCACATTGCGTGCAAACGGAGGTCGTCGTAAAACCGTTGAACGCACAGGTGTCCTGGAAGAAACGTACCCTTCTGTATTTATTGTCAAACTGGATCAGGAGCAGCAAACTTTTAAGCGAGTCTCCTATAGCTATGCCGATATACTTACTGAATCTGTGGAAATCACAGTTTGTGAAGACGATGGGCAGATGCGGATTATGTATATTAAAGCTTAATGTTTCACGAACAGTCTCCCTTGGAGGCTGTTTTTTGTTTGCGTTTTTTGGGACAAATATTTGGTGCATGATCCGTGTGCTAAGCAAGCATACTAATTGGGCAACGGGTTAATCATTTATTTTCATAAGGGAGGAATTCCGTAATGAGCCGCAGAAAACGAGGCATGATGTCGGAGGAACTGAAGACAGAGTTAGCCAAGGAGCTGGGTTTTTATGAAACCGTGGAACGTGAGGGCTGGGGTGGAATTACAACTCAAGACGCTGGCAACATGGTGAAAAAAGCGATACAGCTTGCTGAACAGGCTGCGCGGAAATCTTAAATTTTAGGCTATAAAGTGAATATTACTGAAAAAGGGTGCGTCTAAATGGCGACACCCTTTTATTATTGGACTTCATTAGAAGTTTCTCATATAATATGTTAAGTTGTTTTTACGGGAAAAGCTGAAGGTGGGTGAACGCCTTGAAAATGTATGAAAAGGCACCAGCTAAAATTAATTTGATGCTGGATGTGCTGCACAAACGTGCTGACGGTTTTCATGAGGTGGAAATGATTATGACCATGGTAGATTTAGCAGACCGCTTAGAGCTGTCTGAGCTGCCAAGGGATACTATTATAATATCAAGTCAGGCTGGTTATATTCCCCTGGACGAGAAAAATTTAGCTTTCCAGGCGGCAAGGCTTATTAAAGACCGTTATAACGTGAAGAGTGGGGTACATATCCATCTGGATAAAAGAATTCCGGTTGCGGCTGGCCTGGCTGGCGGCAGCAGTGATGCCGCAGCTACGCTACGCGGTCTAAACCGTCTGTGGCGTCTGGGTATTCCTGCACAGGAGCTACAGGAGCTTGGCGCTGAGCTGGGTTCTGATGTACCTTTCTGCGTCACAGGCGGCACAGCCTTGGCTACAGGACGAGGCGAAAAGCTGACACCAATCAATAACCCGCCACAATGCTGGGTTGTGTTGGCGAAACCACCGATCAATGTATCGACTGCAGAAGTGTATGGACGCGTTCGGAGCAATAATATAGCGGTTCATCCTTCTGCTCGAAAGATGCAGCAAGCGATAGAAGCTGGAGACTTTGGGGGCGTTTGCAACCATCTGGGCAACGTGCTTGAGGATGTTACCTTAAAGCTGCATCCAGAGGTTCAGCAGCTCAAGGAAGCGATGATAAAGCTTGGAGCAGATGGCGTACTGATGTCAGGCAGCGGACCTACCGTATTCGGGTTAGTGTCCAAGCAGTCTAAAGTAGCAAGGATTTACAACGGACTGCGAGGGTTCTGCAAGGAAGTCTACGCAGTGAGATCACTGAATTAGTCTGCTTCTCTTGTGTAAACCCGTACAAAAGTGATATATTTTTCTAAAATATTCGGTTTTGGCGAGGAGCATTCCGTGAAGAAATTAAAAAGAAGCCAACGTTTGGTAGACATGACTCAGTTTTTACTTGAGCGGCCGCATGAACTACTGCCGCTGTCTATATTTGCCGATCGCTATGGAGCGGCTAAGTCCTCCATTAGTGAAGATTTGGCAATCATAAAAGAAGTATTTGAAGGTGAAGGCATCGGAGAGCTGCAGACTTTAGCTGGTGCAGCGGGTGGAGTACGTTATATCCCGGTTATGCCTAAAGATATGGCGCTTACCTTTGTGCAGCGCTTATGTGTGCAGCTAGAGCAGACTGACCGGATATTGCCTGGCGGTTATTTGTATATGTCGGATCTACTTGGGTTGCCGTCTTTGATGGAACAGGCGGGTAAGATCATCGCAACGGCCTTTTACGGATCGGAAATCGATGTGGTGATGACCGTTGAAACGAAAGGCATTCCACTAGCCTATGCAACAGCAGCACAGCTAGGCTTGCCGGTAGTGCTTGTGCGACGTGACCATCAGGTTACAGAGGGATCAGCAGTAAGTATTAACTACGTATCAGGATCTCATAAAAGCATACACACAATGTCTCTCTCCAGACGTGCACTCAAGGAGAAATCGCGAGTACTTATCGTAGATGACTTCATGAAGGCGGGAGGGACTGTACGTGGTATGGTCGATCTGCTCGGTGAATTTAATGCCGAGGTTGCAGGGGTAGGCGTTTTAGTGGAATCAGGCGCTGTAGAGACGGAAGAGCGTCTGTTGCACGATTACGTGTCCTTGGTAAAACTAAGTGAAGTAGACTCGAAAGAGCGGAGAATTTCGGCGCATCCGGGCAACTACTTTTCCTCTTGATTAGCCATTCTCTTACATTTTCAAAAAGCGTGGAAATTGTCGAAAACGTAAGGAATATTAAGAAAACTACTCGATGTATGTCGAAAACAACATATCCCAAAAAATATATTTCTTTTTTAGGTATTTTATGGAATCAAAAAGAAGGAATTCGCTTTGCTGTGTGGAATTATACACCAAGTCTCTGATGGAAAAAGGTGGTGAACACACACATGCAAATTACGGATGTCAGACTCCGCCGCGTTAACTCTGAGGGGAGAATGAAAGCAATCGCATCCATTACCATCGATAACGAGTTTGTTGTTCATGACATTCGCGTCATCGATGGCAATAATGGGATGTTTGTTGCAATGCCCAGCAAGCGTACACCGGACGGCGAATTCCGCGATATCGCGCACCCGATCTCTTCGGGAACACGCGAGAAGATTCAATCCGCGGTTCTGGCCGAGTACGATCGCGCCGCTACGGAAGAAGAAGAAGTTATTGAAGAGGGAGCTTAGGCTTCCTCGGAAGACTGCTACCTTTTGGGTGGCGTAGGATCCGCCGTTTTTGATAAGATCACACCGACATACACTTCATGAATTAGCAGCCTGATCTTGCAAGAAAAGCTATTGCTGGTGAAGGATTTGACGACATCTTCGAAAGGCAGCGATAAATGCTTTTCTAACTTGGGGTTTATAGAAAAGAGAACCATGACTTCATGGTTCTCTTTTCTTTTTGCCCGGAATGAGATATATTCAGTAGTGAGTTCAAGAGTAGGAGGTTGGCATTCTTGAAAAGAATGGCTGTAGTACTTGCCGCAGGTCAAGGCAAGCGAATGAAATCTAAATTATATAAGGTGCTGCACCCCGTTTGCGGTAAGCCGATGGTAGGGCACGTGCTTGATACAGTAAAAGCGACCGGATGCCAGCGCACCGTTGTTGTTGTTGGGCATGGCGCAGAGAAAGTTAAGGCCTATGTAGGTGAAGGAGCGGAATACGTTCTGCAGGAAACTCAGCTCGGCACTGGCCATGCTGTCAAACAAGCAAAGGATTTACTTGCTGGCGAAGAAGGAACAACTATAGTTATTTGTGGAGACACACCACTCGTAACCACGGAGACCCTGGAAGGACTCATGGCGCTTCATGAACAGCGTAATGCGGCTGCAACCGTATTGACAGCTGTTATGGAAAAGCCTACAGGCTACGGAAGAATTATTCGTGGTGAAGATGGCGGCGTTCTGAAGATTGTAGAGCAGAAGGATTGCACTACTGAAGAAGATGCCGTTCAAGAAATCAATACAGGCACTTATTGTTTTGATAATGCTAAATTATTTGCTGCACTCGAGAAGGTAACGAACAGTAATAACCAGCAGGAGTATTATTTGACTGATGTGATTGGGATTCTTCGTTCACAAGGGGATACCGTATTAGGATATCAGACCCATGACGCAGCTGAGTCTATCGGCGTTAATGATCGTTTAGCTTTGTCCGAAGCGGAAGCCTTTATGCGTCAACGTATTAATCGTAAACACATGCTGGGCGGTGTGACCATCATTGATCCAGCCTCCACTTATATCGGAGCAGATGTAGTTATCGGATCAGATACTACGCTTTATCCAGGAACCATCCTGAAAGGGAAGACTGTAATCGGGGACAATTGTGTGATCGGACCGGCTAGTGAAATCGAAGACTGTCAGATTATGGATGATGCAACGATTAAGCAGTCCGTATTGAATCAAGCTCAAGTCGGCGCACGGACAACCGTTGGGCCTTTTGCCTATTTGCGTCCAGGCTCTGTGCTTGGAGAAGAGGTTAAGGTTGGAGATTTCGTCGAAATCAAGAATGCTACGATTGGTGACGGTTCAAAAGTGTCACATCTTAGTTATGTCGGCGACGCATCTGTAGGTAAGAATGTAAACGTCGGGTGCGGTGCGATTACCGTTAACTACGACGGGTATAATAAATTCAAGACAACAATCGCAGACGATGCCTTTATTGGCAGTAATGTTAACCTTATTGCTCCAGTTACTGTGGGCAAAGGGGCTTTTGTTGTAGCAGGTTCGACAATTACACGTTCCGTTTCCGAGAACGATCTGGCTGTAGCTAGAGTAAGACAAGAGAACAAACCGGGATATGCAGAGAAGATCCGTTCCCGTGCAAAAGCGAAGAAAGACCACTCGAGTCCATCGTAAAGCGTTGCTAAGAAGCGCCGGACGGACTTATATTTCCGCGCCGGCGCCTTTGGAAAGCTAAATTCCGTCACGGAGGGTTTATATTTTATGACTTATTGTGATTCCAAGTTAAAGATTTTCACCTGTAACTCCAATCCTAAGCTAGCTAGTCAAATTGCTGATTACATCGGGATTCCGATGGGTGAATCACACACCACAAGTTTCAGCGATGGAGAAATTCAGGTCAAGCTGTCAGAAAGCGTTCGGGGATGCCATGTTTATATTGTTCAATCCACTTGTGGCCCTGTAAATGATAACCTGATGGAGCTTTTGGTTATGGTAGATGCGCTTAAACGTGCCTCCGCAAAAAGCATCAACGTGGTTATCCCTTACTACGGATATGCCCGTCAAGATCGTAAAGCCCGTTCCCGTGACCCCATTACCGCTAAGCTGGTAGCGAATCTAATTGAAAAGGCTGGTGCTCACCGTGTAATCACGATGGATCTTCATGCCATGCAGATTCAAGGATTCTTCGATATTCCAGTGGATCACTTGCTTGGTGTACCGATTCTGGCTCAGTATTTCCGTTCCAAGCAAATCGAGAACCCAGTTGTCGTATCGCCGGACCATGGCGGTGTAGTACGTGCAAGAAAGCTTGCTGATTTCCTGAACGCTCCACTGGCTATTATAGACAAGCGTCGTCCAGAACCTAACGTCAGCGAAGTTATGAACATCATCGGTAATATCGAAGGCAAAACAGCCATCCTGATCGATGATATCATCGATACCGCTGGAACGATCGTACTTGGTGCTAATGCTTTGATGGAAGGCGGCGTGAAGGAAGTATACGCATGCTGTACACACCCAGTATTGTCTGGTCCTGCACACGAGCGTCTGGAGAATTCTCCAATCAAAGAAATTATCGTGACGGATACCATTCCAATTCGCAGCGCGAATCCAACCTCTAAGCTCAAGGTGTTGTCCGTGGCTCCACTTATGGGTGAGGCAATTATCCGCGTTCATGAAGAGTTGTCGATTAGTAAATTGTTCGAGATTGAATAAATATAAAGAATGAATAGTACAAAAGGGTTACACCTCCGTTCTCGGAGATGTAACCCTTATCGGCGTGCTACAGGTAGAACTACTGGATTTAATATCCGGGACGGGAGACAAAGGTGAATAAACTGCGGTTATAGAGTGTCCCTTGTAGCTCCACGAAAGCTTCGTCTACCGCTGTTAATACACCGATATCAATATGCACGTCGCCCTTGTATATTTCCACGGGCACAGCATATTGGATGTGGTACTGAAAATGGCGTTGATGTGTCAATAATTCGCCTTTGTGCGGCATGGGTTATCACCTGTCTTCGGAGTATAATTTCGCTCTGGTTGCACAGAGATATGTAGATTAGATCTATTGTACCAAAAACGGACTCCTCTTGCCGGAGAGCCCGAACGGAAAGGAAAGGTTCGATAATGAAATGGATTGTCGGATTGGGAAATCCCGGAACACAGTACGCGAAAACAAGGCATAATGTTGGCTTTATGGCTTTGGATGAGCTTGCTGCCCAGAACGGAATTGCCTTCAACCAGAGCAAATGTAAATCCGTCATCGGTGAAGGGGTCATTGGTGGCGTCAAAACCGTATTGATTAAGCCCATGACCTTTATGAACTTATCCGGTGAGGCCGTTCGCGCTTATATGGATTATTACAAAGTTCAACTTGAAGATATGATCGTCGTTTATGATGATTTGGATACAGAAATCGGAAAAGTCCGCTTGCGTTATCAAGGAAGCGCTGGTGGACATAATGGAATTAAATCCATCATACAGCATGTAGGAACACAGAATTTCAATCGGGTACGAATGGGTATTTCTCGTCCTGAGCCAGGTTTTGCTATTGTCGATTATGTTCTTTCTACTTTTCCTAAGAAGGAAAGCGATCCGCTTAAGCAAATGATCCTTAATACTTGTGATGCACTGGAATACAGCTTACAGCATTCATTCGAGCAGACAATGGCTAAGTTCAATGGTTAATCTGTAAACCCTGTTGTTTTTAAGGCTAAAGATGAAGCTGCCCGGACATACTGAAGGTATATAGTACCTTCAGGAGGCATATAGATGGCAATAAACTATGTTTGTAGGCACTGTAAGACATCTCTAGGCAGTATTAATAGAAGTGATGTTACAGAAATGCAGTTGGGCCTTCATTCCTTGACCCCTGCGGAGCGCAGAGATATAATAGCGTATAATTCAGAAGGTGAAATCACGGTAAAGGTTACTTGCGACTATTGCAAGGAGGCTTTAGAGAACAATCCGGAGCTTAGCCTGCTGACAAGTCCGCTTCAGTAAGGTGGAAGCGCCTGTCTCTATCGTCATCCGCAAGCCTTGGCGTTACAGCTGAGGCTTCTTTTCGATTCCAATCATAATAGGTGACGGTGGCTATGCCAACGTTAGCCTGTTTAGTAAGAGAGGTGCGCCTGTTGTTACAAGGTCTTATAGAAGCTTTTTCCAAGGATCCCGATTTCCAGTCTATCACCCATGGTGTTGCTGCAGGTATGAAAGAGCAGCTCATATCGGGGCTTACAGGTTCTGCTAGACAGATTATGCTTGCAGCATTACATGAAGAGACAACTCGTCCCTTACTTGTAGTGACTCATAATATGTTTTCGGCCCAGAAGATGGCCGATGATTTGCAGGAAGCGCTTTCTCCTGACCGGGTTCTGCTCTATCCCGCCAATGAACTAGTGGCTGCAGAAGCGGCTGTATCAAGCCCAGAGACACTGGCTCAGCGTATAGATGTGCTGACCAAATGCGCTCAGGGCTTCCGTGGTATTGTTGTAGTTCCTTACTCAGGAGTGCGTAGATTGCTGCCAGCCCCAGAGGTTATGGCAGAGGCACAAGTCACCGTTTCCCAAGATGGAACGCTTGCTCTGGATGAATTTTTGATGTCCATGATTGAAATGGGCTATGAAAGAGTAGAGCGGGTTGAAAATCGTGGTGAACTGAGCGTACGGGGTGGAATAATTGATTTTTATCCAATGACATCTCCTTTGGCTTATCGGGTTGAGTTATTTGACGATGAGGTTGATTCCATAAGAACTTTTGATCCAGTGGATCAGCGTTCTATTGATAAGGTACGTAGTGTGAAGATTACACCGGCTAAAGAGATTATAGCTAGTAGATTGCGCCAGGAATCTGCTTCTGCTGAAGCCTCAGCTATGATGGAGCGACAGTTGGAGAAGATGGCGGATCGCCAGGCGAAGCTCAGGCTGCGTGAAGAAATTGGCCGTGAGCTGGAAATGCTGCGGGAAGGTACTTATTTCCCGGAGATCTATAAATATATCAGTCTTTTATATCCTGAACGCTCTCATTTATTTGATTACATGGCCCAGGATACCATTCTTATTCTAGATGAGCCGACAAGACTGCTCGAAACGGCGAGACAGCTTGAACGGGATGAATCGGAATGGAACCTGCATTTGCTGCAAAACGGCAAATCATTGCCGGATCTAGATCTCTCTGTCGATACGGATGTTGTTATGTATCAGCGCCCGTTCCAAAGCCTGTTTATGTCAATCTTTTTACGTCAGGTTCCGCATATTCAGCCTCAGAACATTCTTGGATTTATCAGTCGTGGAATGCAGGATTTCCATGGCCAGATGAATGTGCTGAAATCGGAAATGGAGCGTTGGCAGAAGTCCGGTGTTAAGGTAATGATGCTTGCGAGCAGTGAGGAACGGATTGAACGAGTGCGCAGAGTTCTTTATGATTACGGCATTAACGAGCCGATGATTGTACAAGGAAATCTGGGTTCTGGTTTTGAGCTGCCCTCTATTCATCTAGCTGTTATAACTGAGGGAGAAATGTTCTCTCAGAAGCAGCGGAAGGCACGGAAGATCTCCAAAGGAATAGATAATGCAGAACGGATCAAGAGTTACACAGAGCTGAAAATCGGTGATTATGTCGTCCATCAGAACCATGGTATCGGAAAATATATGGGAATCGGCACGCTTGAGGTCAGCGGTATTCACCGTGATTACATGCATATTTTATATGCTGGCGGCGATAAGCTCTCAGTTCCGATTGAGCAGATTGACCTGATTCAGAAATATGTCGGTTCCGAAGATAAAGAGCCGAAAGTATATAAACTAGGCGGCAATGAATGGACACGAGTGACCAATAAGGTTCGTTCCTCCGTTCAGAATATTGCTGATGATTTGATAAAGCTATATGCTGAGCGCCAAAGTGCCGCAGGATATGGTTTTGAAAAGGATACACAGGAACAGCATGAATTTGAAGAAATGTTCCCTTACGAGGAGACCCGAGATCAGCTTCGGGCTATCGAAGAGATTAAGAAGGATATGGAACAAAACCGGCCAATGGACCGATTGCTTTGCGGTGATGTTGGGTATGGTAAGACTGAAGTGGCTATTCGGGCGGCTTTTAAATCAGCGATTGAAGGTAAACAGGTGGCGGTGCTAGTCCCGACAACGATTTTGGCTCAGCAGCATTATGAGACCTTCCGGGAACGTTTCGCTAATTACCCGCTCAATATTCAGGTCTTAAGTCGTTTCCGCAGCCGTAAAGAGCAGAACGAGACGATTAAAGGCGTTAGGGCAGGAACTGTCGACGTAGTTATCGGTACACATCGTCTGTTATCTCAGGACCTTGTATTCAAGGATCTGGGGTTATTAATTGTGGATGAAGAACAGCGTTTCGGCGTGACTCATAAAGAAAAGCTGAAAAAACTGAAAACGAATGTAGACGTTCTTACGCTGACTGCAACTCCAATTCCTCGTACGCTACATATGTCGATGCTCGGAGTGCGGGATTTGTCTGTCATTGAGACCCCGCCAGAGAACAGATTCCCTGTACAGACGTATGTAGTGGAGCATAGCCAGACCCTTACGCGGGAAGCTGTAGAGCGGGAATTAGCCCGTGGTGGTCAAGTCTATTATCTCTATAATCGTGTGCAGGGCATTCAAGAAATGGCTGCTCAAATCTCTATGCTTGTTCCTGAGGCTAGAGTTGGCATCGGACATGGTCAAATGTCGGAATCTGAGCTCGAGAAGACCATTCTCGATTTCCTTGACGGAGAATACGATGTGCTCGTCAGCACAAGTATTATTGAGACGGGCGTAGATATTCCGAACGTTAATACACTTATTGTGCATGATGCGGATAAAATGGGCTTGTCTCAGCTCTATCAGCTGCGTGGACGTGTAGGCCGGTCCAATCGGATCGCTTACGCTTATTTCACGTATCAACGGGACAAGGTGCTGACAGAGGTTGCAGAGAAACGTCTGCAGTCTATTAAGGAATTTACGGAGCTGGGCTCTGGTTTCAAAATAGCGATGCGAGATCTGTCTATTCGCGGTGCAGGTAACTTGCTGGGTGCAGAGCAGCATGGCTTTATCGCATCCGTGGGGTTTGATCTGTACTCACAAATGCTGGCGGAGGAAATTCGTAAGCGTAAGGTTACTGTGCTTGGGGAGGAAGATACATCCCTGAAAGAAGGCAATACAGTCATTGATTTGTCGATTGACGCGTATCTGCCGTCAGAGTATATTTACGACAGTATCCAAAAAATTGAAATTTATAAAAAAGTGGCGGCAGTAACCTCCTTCGATGATGCTTCCGAGCTTGAAGATGAGCTCTTGGATCGGTTCGGTGAGTTACCTGAAGCCGTGGTGAATCTACTATCGGTCGCTCGTTTGAAAGTGTATGGAAAAATGTATGGCATTGATTCCATGATTAGACGCGGAGATGATGTTACCTTGAATTTCTATGAGGGAAGTCTCGGCGCTTTAGACACAGCGAAACTCGCCAAAGTTGGAAATAGCTTCGAAAGACGTGTACAATTTGATAGGGATGCGAAAGCCAGTATCCGGGTCAAATCGAAAGATTTAAGTGATAAACAGCTGCTTGACTTGCTTGAACAGTTTCTTAAGGAAGCTAAACAGTCTTTTAAATCGAAGGGAGAACTACACAATGTCGTTAAATAAAACAAAATCATGGAAAGTGCTGCTCGTTTCATTGGCAGCGGCAGTTTCCTTTTCTATGCTAGCAGCATGTGGAAATAGTGCGGATGATAATCAAGCTGTGGCCACTTATAAAGGTGGAACGATTACACAAAAGGAATTTGCAATGGATCAAAAAATCATGAAATTTCTCTCTCCACAACAAGCGCAATATTTAGAGATCGATGCGTTTAAGGAGTCCATTCTGAAGCAAGAAGTGGGCTTTGAATATTTGGCTTCCCAAGCAACGGATGAAGCGAAAAAGCAAGCGGAGAAAGAAGCCGATACTCAAATCGCAAGCATTAAGGAACAGTTGGGCGATACCTATAAGAAGACATTGAAAGATGCTGACGTTACAGAGAAAGATATTCGTACTTATATGGAGCGTGTGCTGACAGTTTATCAGGATATGCTGCTTAAAGTGACTGATGATGAAGTTGTCAAAGAATTCGAAGCGACTAAAGGCGACTTTACGGTTGCCACACTGCGTCATGTGCTAATTGGTCTGACAGATGCAGACAACAAAGAGCGTACCAGCGAAGAAGCGCTTAAAATAGCGAAAGAAGTTAAGGCGAAGCTGGATGGCGGTGCTGATTTCGCAGCCATCGCTAAGGAATATTCTGACGATACTGGCTCTAAAGAGGCAGGCGGAGAATATAAAGATAAAGCTGTAGGCACTTATGTGGAGGAGTTTAAGAAGGCTGCTCAGACCTTGCCTCTAAATACCATCAGTGATCCTGTAGAAACTTCTTACGGTTACCACATCATCAAGGTGGAGTCCCGTACAGACAAGACTTTTGACCAGTTAACGGATGAGCAAAAAGAAGGCATTAAGAGCTCAATTGTATCCAAGAACCTAGAAACGTTCATGGAAAAGGATCTGGAAGGCATTATTGAGAACATCAATCTGCCAAAAAGCTCTGCTGCCGCCGATGAAACCGGAACAAATAGTGGAACAGAAGCCACTACAGCTCCAAGCGCATCCCCAAGTGCTACAGATGCCGCTGAATAAACATCGGTAAATATGGACAAGCTTACCTTAGAAAAGCCATCTTCACTTAAAGTGAAGATGGCTTTTTATTTCGCAGAAACGGTTGTAGAACTACCTTTATCTTGATGCAGATATTAATACATGTCAGCTTATGTATAAGGATCTGGGAAGAGATGAATACTATGGTCAGATATTACGATAAATCACTGGGATTATCCTTTCCCATAATGGACAGTAGTAAGACCATACTTCTTAAGAAAGCGGGGCACATGTGAAATGAAAGCTACTGGAATTGTTCGCCGTATTGATGACCTCGGACGCGTGGTTATTCCCAAAGAAATTAGACGTACTCTTCGTATTAGAGAAGGAGACCCACTGGAAATATTCGTCGATCGGGACGGTGAAGTCATTCTCAAGAAATATTCTCCGATTGGTGAGTTGGGTGACTTTGCAAAAGAGTACGCGGAGTCATTGTTCGAAGGTACTGGACACATTACGATGATTGCTGATCGTGACACCTTCATTGCCCTTGCAGGCGGCTCCAAAAAAGATTATTTGGAGAAACAGGTAGGAGTGCTGCTGGAGAAAGTCATGGACAGCCGTAAGACTGTGTTAGAAACCAATGAAGGCAGTTATGAAATTGCTAAAGATCATCCGGATTTGGTGTCCTCATATGTAGCCTCACCGATCATTTCCGGTGGAGATCCTATTGGTTGTGTAGTGATGGTGAGCAAGGATGATTCGGCGAAGATGGCGCAAATGGAAATAAAAATGGCCGAAACGGCTGCCGCTTTCCTGGGCAAACAAATGGAGCAGTAATCTTAATTTAGACCCCGCTTTCCTTTTGGTAAGATATACAAAGGGCAAACGGGGTTTTGTCGTTTACACAAAACCGTTTCTACTTGTGGGCATACATACGTTATAATATAGAAATTCATCCCATCAAAGTTGTAGAAGCAGGTATTATATGAAATCTAATACACAAACATCACGATTGCTGCAAGGCGCATTTATCCTTAGTGCCGCGGCCATTATCTCAAAGCTTATTGGCACACTTCAAAAAATTCCGCTGCAAAATCTAGGCGGAGATGCTGTATTTGGTATATACAACACAGTGTATCCCTTGTATACAATGCTGTTAACGGTAGCTATGCTAGGTCTGCCTGCGGCGATCTCCAAATTTGTCGCCGAAGCTTCGGCTGGGAGACGCGATGAAGAAGGCCGCCGGATTCTACTATTATCCGCGCTAATTACAGGCATCAGCGGCTTGATTATCGGCGCCATCACCTATGCAGGTGCACCCATCATTGCCGAATGGGTAGGTAACTCACATGTAATGCCTGCCTTGCGGACAAGCGCCTGGGGTCTGGCTGTTGTCCCTGTCATGTCAGCCATACGCGGGTACTTTCAGGGGCTGCATAATATGGTTCCTACAGCCGTGTCACAGATTGTAGAGCAGTCTGTACGGGTTACAGTGATGATTATTCTTCTGTTATATCTCACTTCGCAGGGAGCAGGAGCCGAGAGTATCGCTGCTGGCGCGCTGCTTGGTTCTGCCGGAGGGGGAGCCGCAGGGCTTGTAATTATGCTGCTGTACTTGAGACGTCACCGCCGGAGGGTAAAACAGGAAGCTGCTGCTGAAGTAGCTGCTGCTGTCGAAAGTCAGCGTGTAAGAGCGCTGGATGCAGGACATGGACTAGGTTCCAAACAAGGGTTTATGGGCATTAAAGCAGGTACACTGCTGGCTTATGGAATTCCCGTAATGCTAGGTGCACTGGCTATGCCTCTTATCGGTCTTGTAGATGTATTCACTGTGCCTCGACTGCTGTCGTCTGACGGAAGTGAAGTAGCTGCGATGGCCCAGTTTGGTGTGTACAATCGGGGTTTGCCACTTGTGCAGATTATAACGATGATTGCCACCTCACTGTCTGTTGTGTTCATTCCAGCTTTGGCGGAAGCGAAGTACAAGGGAGATATGAAGCTGATTGAGACCCGCTGCAGCTTGTCGCTGCGTTGGTTCTGGCTGTTAGGTCTAGCGGCCTCAGCGGGCCTTGCAGTGCTTGCTGAGCCGATTAATATGGCTCTTTACGGCGATACCGCTGGCAGCAGCACAATGACTTGGCTGGCTTTTACCGCTGTTGGCGGTACAGTCAGCATCATCTCTGCTGCGCTCCTGCAGGGCCTCGGCTACGTGCGCGCCCCGGCCCTGCACCTTTTGGCCGCCGCGCTGCTCAAGGCGGCCCTGAACCTGCTGCTGGTTCCGCAGCAGGGCATTACCGGCGCGGCCATCGCTGGCGTGGCCGCGCATTCGTTCGCAGCAGCGCTTAACGTGCTGCTGCTGTACCGCCAGGGCCATCTGCGGCTTCGCCTCGCAGATGCCCTGGCACGGCCCGCGCTGCTCACAGCGGGCCTGGCTCTTGCCGCCGCAGCTGCCAGCTGGGGCACTGGCGCCGCAGCTACGGCCGCTGGCATCGGCGGCGGACGCACCGCCAGCTTGGCGCAGAGCCTGCTCGGGGTGCTCGCAGGCTGCGTTGTCTTTGCCGTAGGTGCGGTGGTGCTGCGGCTGCTCAGCGAAAGCGAGCTTCGCCAGCTTCCGGGCATCGGCCCGTCTCTGGCGGACAAGTTCAAAAAGCTGCGTTTATTTCCATAATTAACCCGCTTAAAAGGAGGAACAGATATGAGTGCAACATTAACAGTTGTTGGTCTCGGGTCAGGTAATCCCGATCGGCTGACACTAGGAATTATAAAAAAACTGAAGGCAGCATCCGTTGTCTACGTTCGTACCCAAGAGCATCCAGTTATGGCTGCTCTCAACGAGCTTGAAATCGCCACGCAATCCTTTGATGGACTGTATGAAACATTAGCTTCGTTTCCTGAGGTTTATGCTGCAATTACTTCAAAATTGATTGAAGAGGCTCGCTCCGCCGCAGACGGTACAGATATTGTCTATGCGGTTCCGGGGCACCCCATGGTTGCAGAGTCAGCTGTTTCACAGCTGCGTCAGCGTTGCCCGGAAGAAGGAATAGAACTGCAAATATTAGGCGGGGAGAGTTTTCTGGACGAGGCGTTTGTGCGACTGGGGTTCGACCCTATTGAAGGCTTCCAGTTATTAGATGCTTCAGGCATTCGCAGCGCTCAGCTTCAACCTGAATTGCATACTCTGATTGGCCAGGTTTATGACAGCTTTACAGCTTCGGAGACAAAGTTATGTCTGATGGAGCTGTATCCGCCCGAATATGAAGTGGTGGTGGGTCATGCCCTTGGCGTGGAGAACGAAGAAAACATTGTGACTGTTCCTCTATACGAATTGGACCGGCTCGAGGGTTATGGCAATTTGTCTCTGGTCTATGTACCTGCGAATCGTGAGGAGAAGCTAAGAAATCGTACTTTCGCTCGCTTGCATGAGATTGTCGATATTTTGCGTAGTCCGGACGGTTGTCCGTGGGATCGGGAGCAGACTCATGAATCTTTGCGTAAAAATCTAATCGAAGAAACCTACGAAGTGCTTGAGACGATTGATGAGGATGACCCAGACCATATGAAAGAGGAGCTGGGCGATCTTTTGCTGCAGATCATGCTGCACTCCCAAATGGAAGAGGAGCTGGGCACGTTTGACGTATTTGACGTCATAGAAGGACTGAATGATAAGCTTATCTTCCGCCATCCCCATGTATTTGGTGACAAGAATGCGAATGATGCTGAAGAAGCTCTGATCAATTGGGAGGGCATGAAGGCAGAGGAGAAGCGGCGTAAAGGCGTGAAGCCAGAGGAATTATCCGCCCTCAGTGGGGTTCCGCGTGATTTGCCCGCTCTTATGAAGGCGTACAAGCTTCAGAAAAAAGCATCCAAGGTGGGCTTTGATTGGGACAACGCTACGGATTGCTTAGCTAAGGTTCGTGAAGAAATAGAAGAGCTGCAAGAAGCCATCGATACTGATGCAGCCGCCGAGGATCAAATTCTGGAGCTGGGCGACCTGTTATTTGCTGTTACCAATGTTGCCCGATTTATTGGCGCAGATCCGGAAGAAGCTTTAACCCGGACCAACCGCAAATTTGTGCGTCGGTTTCAGTATATCGAGCAAAGTCTGCGAGCCAAGGGTATGAGTGTAGAAGATAGTAGCTTGGAAGAGATGGAAGAGTTGTGGCAGGAGGCAAAGACTGAGGAACGAAAAGTATAGTAATTTTCTCAGACTATGTACGGTATACGGACCTTAAGATGAGGCAATGCTGTGAAAGTAGCATTCATCTCTGATTTAGATTATGGCGAGTAGTTTAATAGTGCTATAGAATAGATTCTGCGACGATTTCTGAGAAATAACTGTTTCTTTTTTTAAAAAACGACGATTCGTGGCAGGATTTTAAGATGACATCAAGAATATCATAAAGACGAAATGACGGCTTGCCCCATAATATGGCGGTGAATCTCGTTTCATTTATTTTTTCGTATCCTAGGAGGAACTTTAAATTATGAACAAGACAGATTTGGTAAACAACATTTCCGAGAAAAACGGATTGGCAAAAAAAGATGTAGAAGCAGTATTGAACGGATTCTTGGGTGAGATCACAGAAGCTTTGGCAAAAGGCGATAAAGTTCAACTGATCGGTTTCGGTACATTCGAAACTCGTAAACGTGCAGGACGTACTGGTCGCAACCCGCAAACGGGCACAACGATTGAAATTCCAGAATCAACTGTACCGGCATTTAAAGCTGGTAACAAGCTTAAAGAAGCCGTTAACTAATGCGTCTTGACAAATTCCTGAAAGTGTCCCGATTAATCAAGCGCCGTACAGTGGCCAAGGATGTGTCCGAACAAGGTCGGGTGCTGATTAACGGGCGGGAATCTAAGCCAAGTAGTGCAGTTAAGATCGGTGACGAGATTACTGTGCAATTTGGACAAAAGCTTGTAACGGTCAAAGTCGAAAAGCTAGTCGAAACGACTCGCAAGGACGAAGCCGCTGGTATGTATACTCTACTTCGGGAAGAGCCTGTTGCCAAAAGCACCGGCTTGGACTGGTAGGAGTAACATAGTTAATAGTAAAAAAGAAGGCACAACTTTTACATATTGTAGAGTTGTGCCTTCTTTTTTCTTTTTTTATCTCTCTTATTTTAGTGGATTGGAATGTTCTATAACTTCTTCTACTGCCATAGATTAGAGGTAAGAAGGAGGGGTACATGCTATGATCGAGCCAGGAAAGGTAAATAAACAGCATGATCTGCACATGCGCAGTCGTAAACAGCTAGAGTTGACGGGCGTGCAAAATGTGGAGAGCTTTGATAGCGAGGAATTTTTGCTTCGTACAGAACTCGGCCATCTCACCATTCGCGGGAATCATTTACATATCAAAAATTTAAGTCTGGAGAATGGACTGTTGTCCTTGGAGGGCAATGTACATTCCCTGATTTATCTAGATCCCGGATCGCAGGGCAAAAATAAAGGTCTACTCGGTAAGCTATTTAAATGAATCCTGCAGTTCAGTGGCTGACGCTGTTCTACATGATTTTGGCCGGGGTGACAATGGGACTGGCCTATGACAGCTACCGGGTGCTGTCGCTCAAGTTCAATTTTCCCAAATGGCTGAATGCCATGCTTGACCTGCTGTATTGGCTTTGTGCTGCTTTGTTTGTTTTTAGAATGCTCTATGCCGGAAATCAGGGGCAATTGCGATTTTATGTCTTTTTAGGTTTATTTCTAGGAATATGGATCTATTTTTTGATCTTCAGTGTTACGGTGCGGCGTTTTGTGTTAATGTTAATTCAATCGGTTCAGTATATGTGCAGATTGCTATGGAGACTTGTGGAGATTCTAATAGGTAAACCTCTTCGCTGGCTTTGGCGCCTTATTATAGGGTTGCTAGTGCTGCTAGGTCGTATTCTATTATTCATCCTTAAGCTTCTGCTGCGTCTAACGAAGCCAATTTGGGTATTACCAGTAAGGTGGATTTCTCCATGGTTATCTCGGCTTAAGCATAGCGCCTGGATCGTGAAGATTACTGGATGGATTACCAAATGGCGGAAACGCTGACCTTTGAATTAGGGGGTACGCTGCATGAACAGATTCACTGCGGAAGAGAAAAGTAATCCCAGCAAAAATTCGGCCGCAGGCGCGAAGAGAAGAAGAGTCATGTGGATTCTCTTTGTGGCAGTATTTTTTGGCTGGGCGGGTTATACTTACTTCAATCAAAGTGCGGCAATTACGGACAAGGGCGAGCAACTCGCCAAGAAACAAAAGACTAGTGAGAGTGTCACAGCATCTTTGAATCAACTGAAATATGAAGTGTCCAGACTTAATGATGATGAGTATATTGGCCAATTAGCGCGTAAATGGTACAATATCTATCCTCAAGGGGAAACTCCTATTCGAACAGAGCAATCAGAGCAATAATACTGGCTAAAAGAGGCTTTTACTCTGTTGCCTTGCTTTGCTCTTTACTGTATAATCAAATCACCGCAGACAGGATGACCTTAATATTCGTCTGTATATTTTTAAGGGAGGATCATTTTATTCTATGGCAATTGAAGTGGGCACCAAGTTAGAAGGCAAAGTGACAGGCATCACGCATTTCGGAGCATTTGTGGATCTGTCAGGAGGTGTCACAGGTCTCGTTCACATCTCGGAAATCGCCGATAATTACGTCAAGGATGTTAACGATCATCTGAAGATTAGTGATGTAGTAACCGTCAAGGTGATCAACGTCGATAAGGACGGCAAGATCGGACTTTCCATTAAGCAGGCTGTTGACAAGCCAGCATCGGAAGTACGTCCGCCTAGAGCTCCAAGACCAGAACGTCCTAGCGGCGGAGACCGTTTCGGCGGCGGTGGCGGCAGTGGTGGAGGCGGCGGTGGATTCAATCGTGAACGGGGTGGGCGTCCATTTAAGCCTGCAGCCGGTAAACCTTCATTCGAGGATAAAATGTCGCGATTCCTGAAAGACAGCGAAGAACGGATATCTTCGATTAAGAAGAACACAGAAGGAAAGCGCGGAGGCCGTGGAGCCAAACGCGTATAATCCAATACCTGTACATCATAAATAACCGCAAGGGCATTTCGCCCTTGCGGTTTTTTTGTCGTGTCATATAAACTTGCCGACAGCATCCATGTCATTCTCACATAACTCTAGGGCAATCGCTGGCGAATGACCGCCAGGCTTGCGCCTAAAACTGCACTGGAAACAAGCTTAAGGAGAAGCAACCTACTGCGCCGCAAGGGATCGATCTATTTTTTTAGGAATAATGAACAAAGGCTTTTTTGTCGGAAATTTCTTATGACTGTCCCTCCATTTCTGACAAACTTTCTCAAATGACCCGCTATATAATGAGAACCATAAATTCTTAAACGGGTGGTGTAGGGAAATGAGTAAAAGCAATGTGGTGAATTTGCCAGAGTGGACAAGAGTGGGAAGCGAAGATAAGAAGCAGAGACAAGCCTTAGGCACGCGTATTATAGCTTGGGGTCAGAAGCAGCGTTATATTCAGCTTATAACAGCGAAGAAGTGGATGCTTCTGTTAAGCTTTATGGGGTTTCTGCTAGGAAGAGCTATGATTCTGGACGAGCTGTCCCCTTTTGCTGTCGCATATTTTGCCGTCATTGTGTTTATGCGTCGAGACTCTATGTTACCTGTAGCAGGTGCTATTATAGCTGGAAGTCTCTTCACTCCGTTTCCGGGTGCCTTGGTTACTACGGCTGAACTAATTATATTTTTTCTTGTTTATAGAGGGCTTGAAAGTTTCGAACGAATAGATTTGTCTTATGCACCCCTTATGGTATTCGTATCCTCGTTTATGGTTGGCCTGTTCAAGATTGTTCTCGGACCGTCTCTTTCCTGGTACCCCTTTATGATGACAACTCTGGATGCTTTACTTGGGTTTGTTCTTACCCTTGTGTTCATTCAGGCACTTCCTCTACTAACTTACAAACAAAAGAGCAGATCGCTGAGGAACGAGGAGGTTTTATGCCTTATTATTCTGTTAGCCTCCGTAATGACAGGCCTTGTGGGCTGGACCCTTAATGGTTGGTCATTAGAGCATATATTGTCTCGTTATTTAATTCTGCTCTTTGCCATGGCGGGGGGCGCTCCCCTCGGTGCAGCTGTTGGGGTGGTGACGGGGTTGATCCTCAGCCTGGCCGATATCAGTGCTATCTATCAGATGAGTCTGCTTGCTTTCTCCGGAATGCTAGCGGGAATGATGCAGGGTGGGCGAAAGGGTGCGGTATCTATTGGCATGTTGCTAGGATCAACGATCCTTTCCGTCTATTTTACGGGTCCGGGTGATATGATGGCCTCAACATGGGAGACCTGTGCAGCAATAGTGCTGTTTCTAATAACGCCTAAGGCGATGATATCGGCGATTGCAAAATATGTACCGGGCACGTCAGATCATAGCCGATCTCAACATGAATATGCTCGCAGGGTCAGGGATCTGACTGCAGAACGGGTCACTCAATTCTCACAGGTATTCCAACAGCTCTCCAGTAGCTTTGGTCAGATTCCACGTGCTGGAGAAGTGGGCAAATCGGATCGTGAAATGGAAGATTTTATGAATACGGTCACAGAAGGAGCCTGCGCTGGCTGCATTCGCCGTACCCACTGCTGGGATGCAAAATTCTATCAGACATATAGATACATGACAGATATGATGACAACTGTTGAGGAATGCCCTGATATTACGGCTGCTCAGCTGCCACCGGAATGGAGCCGTATTTGTGGCAAAACCGGAGAAGTGCTTGAGGTCATGAAGGGACAATATGATCTCTACCAACATGATATGCGGTGGAAAAGACAAATATACGATAGTCGCCAATTTGTTGCCGAGCAGCTGTCAGGCGTGTCACAGGTTATGGAAGACTTGGCCAAGGAAATTAAGCGTGAAGGACAGGCCATGTATCGGCAGGAAGCACAAATCCGCGAGGCTCTTGAGAAATTGGGACTGTCTATTCATGGCATTGAAATTTTAAGTCTGGACCCAGGACGCGTAGAAATAGAAGTAGTGCACGCTTATAATCGCGGTTTTGATGAATGCCGTAAAATGATTGCCCCACTCCTCTCCGACATTCTGGATGAGAATATTGCTGTCATGAGTGAGACGGCGGTTCATCCCCGGGAAGGACTCTCGATGGTTACCTTTGGTTCAGCCAAAGCCTTTGAGGTAAACACGGGTGTGGCAGTTGTTTCAAAAGGTGGAGATATGCTGTCTGGCGATAGCTTCAGCACCGTAGAGCTTGGAAATGGCACTTTTGCAGTATCCATTAGTGATGGTATGGGGAATGGTGAACGGGCAAGGATGGAGAGCAGTGCCGCACTCGGCATGTTAGAAAAGCTGCTGCAATCCGGTATGGATGAAAAGCTGGCTGTAAAGTCGGTCAACTCAATTCTTTTATTACGCTCCCCTGATGAATTCTATGCTACTGTGGACATGGCTTTAATCGATCAATATTCTGCGCAGACAACGTTTATGAAGATTGCTTCAGCACCAAGCTTCATCCGGAGGGGGAGTGAGGTCATTCCAATAACCTCTAGCAATCTGCCGATAGGAATCATTAAAGATATTGATGTGGATTTAATCAGTATGCAGCTTCACCCTGGCGATATTTTAATTATGATGACCGATGGTATTTATGATGCGCCTGGATATGCCGTTAATAAGGAGATATGGATGAAACGGATGATCCAAGAGCTTGAGGGTGATGATCCTCAGGATTTAGCGGACAGCCTGTTGGAGAAAGTGATCCGTTATCAGGGCAATGAGATCCTTGATGACATGACTATTGTCGTCAGCCGTCTTGATCATTTCCATCCGGAATGGTCCAGCCTGCATATGCCGGGCATCGGCCGTATGGAGCGTCCGCGTACGGTAAGTTAGTTATTTTAGGTTTAGATTTAGATTTAGTAGGTTTTAATGTTGGGCACGCGCGAAGCGTCGTGTTGCTTGTATAGTTTAAGGCACGCGCAAGATATCGTGCTGCTTGGGGGGGCACGCGCGAAGCACCGTGTTGCTTGTATAGTTTAAAGCACGTGCAAGATATCGTGCTGCTTGGGGGCACGCGCGAAGCGTCGTGTTGCTTGTGAGTTTGTAGCACGCGTAAGGCGTCGTGCTAATGGAGGCAGTCGAGGCGAGTCCGTGATGTGTAACTCGCCGGCCTCTACTATTCTCGTTTCAATGGTCGGTTGACTTGGGGCGGAATCTGTAGATCTAAACTGTTTACTAGTGAAGGTATGGAACGGAGAGAAAGTTTGGAGCTGTAGAAGCGGAGCGTTCGCCTTTGTCCTCGGATTCCAACCGCGTGAGGCGGTTCTAATCAAGGAATCTGAGGACAACAGCGATCGAAAGCCCAAACATTTCTCGCAGTTCCACTATTCACTACCCCCCCCTATTTGATCGAAATTCCCCCACTTAATATCGACCGTTTGAAATCTCTCATTTCTGGATATGCTAGAAACAGAGGTTCAAACAAAGGGGGAGTTGAGGGTTATGAAGCAAATTATGCTCATTACTGACGGTTGTTCGAATGTAGGAGAAAGTCCGGTGTTGGCAGCGGCGCATGCCCTGCAGGAGGGAATCACCGTAAATGTGGTCGGTGTAGTTGATTATGGTACGATCGGTGAAATCGGCAGCCGGGAGATTGCTGACATTGCCAAGGCCGGGGGAGGCCTTAGCCGAATAGTCGGAACACCACAACTGGCGCAGACGATTCAGATGATGACACGCAAGACCGTGGTTCAGACGATCCAGCAGGCGGTTAATAAAGAGGTAAAAAAGATACTAGGCGACGGCTCACTGGATCAGCTGCCTCCTGTTCAACGTTCACAGGTTGTTACAGTTGTAGATGAACTGACAGAAACAACGCCGCTGCGCATTGCACTTCTTATCGATGCCAGTGCCAGTATGAAGCCTAAACTGGGTGCTGTGGAAGATGCAATCCGCGATTTGGCACTCAGTTTAGAAGCACGGGAAGGCAAGAGTGAGATCGCTGTGTTTCATTTTCCCGGAAATAACAGCAGTGAAGATGCCAAGCTTGACCTGGATTGGACGCATGACATGTCAGGTATTCGTACGCTATTCTCTAAATTACACATGAGAGGCGCAACACCGACTGGCCCAGCTATTTTCAAGGTGCTTGAACATTATCGTTATGATACACTGGATGAACATCGTGGACGCCGATTAAGCGATGACCACGACGAAAGAGAAGGGATGATTGGTGGGTATGTCGTCTAATCCGTCCTATCCTACTGGTACCTTAATTAACGGCAAATGGCGGGGTAACCGTTATGTCGTTGAGCGGATGCTGGGAAGGGGCGCGAACGGAACCGTATATCTTGTGCAAAGAGAAGGCAGACGGGAAAGGTACGCGCTAAAAATCGGATACGATACACTTGAACTTCAATCGGAGATCAATGTACTGACCTCGCTGCAATCGCGACGAAAGCGGAATGAACATCGGGCTCGTCGTGAGAATCCATTGTCTTCTTATTTTTTGGAAGCGGATGATTTTGCGAATGGGGATAATATCCCCTTCTATGTGATGAGGTATGTTGAAGGCAAACCGCTGCATCATTTTTTATCGAAAAACGGTCCCGATTGGTTAGGCCTGGTAGGTCTTGGTCTGCTTGAAAAGCTGCGCACACTTCATGAATGTGGATTTGTGTTCGGTGATTTGAAGCCCGAGAACGTCATGGTATCTAAATACGGTGAAGTGGAACTGATCGACTTTGGGGGCACAAGCCCTATTGGTCGTAGCGTGAAGCAGTTTACCGAATGGCATGATCGTGGTTTCTGGAATGCGGGCAGTCGAATCAGCGATGAGGGTTACGATCTTTTCGCATTTGCTGTGCTGTGTCTTCGTTTGCTCAATGAAGAAGGGCTCAAAAAGGCAGCCTTACAGCTGCCGCAGACGAGAAGTGTGGACGAATTATTTAAGCTGGCTAGAAATTTACCCAATAAGAAACTATCCTCCTGGATTTGTATGGCGTTAAAAGGGGGGTTCTCAGGCTCTGCGGATGCTACTGAGGTCTGGCGAAACCATATTTATAACTCGCGCAGAAAGCGCCCGGATAGTATGGACACCCCCCGGTGGTTAAAAAATGCATTCGCATTGTCTTTGTTTTTGCTCGCCTTTACGATTTATTGGGTATTCCGTTTTTGAACTCATACATATAGTTGGAGAGAGAGGGGGGCGCATATGGAGCAAATGAATGGACTGGTGGAGTCTGTATTGGAGTCAGCAGCCGAGCATGAGCTGTGGGCGCCCCATGACACCATTGTAGTCGCAGTTTCCGGCGGCCCGGATTCTGTGGCTCTTTTGCATGTTTTACATGAAATATCTTTAAAATTTATACCGCTTACCTTAATATGTGCTCATGTGAATCATGGATTTAGGCCGGAGTCGAAGGAAGAGGCAGAGCTCGTACGTGGTATGGCTGAAGAATTGGGACTGCCCTTTGAGTTTGCGGAATTCGATATTCCCTCCTTGGCTAAAGAGAGTGGACTTGGTCCTGAGGGTACTGCACGTGAGAAGCGGTACGAATTTCTGATTGATACGGCGCACCGATATGGGGCGCGTTCTGTTGCTCTGGCTCATCATGCTGATGATCAGGCAGAAACTGTAATTATGCGTCTATTACGCGGAAGTGGCTTATCTGGACTGTCGGGTATCAAGTGGAAAAGAACAGAAAAAAAGGTGGAACTCATTCGCCCATTCCTACGTATTAACAAAACAGCACTTTTAGGGTTATGCCAAAATGAAGGTTTCACTTATGCTGAGGATGCCACCAATCTGCTGACGAAATATAAGCGGAATGCCATTCGTTTGGAAGTTCTTCCTTTTCTGGAAAAGTATAATGGCAGAGTGAGGCAATCCCTCGTACAGCTTGCGGAAATTGCGGGAGCTGAAGATGAGTATATGGAAGCGTCTGCGGCAAAATGCTTTGAAGAGCTAGTTTCGGAAGGGGATGGGAAATACACCTTTAACAGAGCTTCATTTGCTGCCATACCCTCCGCTTTACAACGGCGTTTGATTAAACTAATATTAAATTATCTGTCGGCGGATTTATCTGCCCTTGATTTCCCCAAGATTGAAGCTGTACGTCGGGGAACGCTGCAGAGCTATCCCACCACCTGGAGCTTGGATTTGGGTGGAGGCCTGACTTGTGTGCGGCAATATGATAGTATCTTGTTCTCGTCCAAGCCCACGACGCCACAGGCAAGCTATACATATCGTCTGTTTTTACCGGACTCTGAGCTTAAATTGGAGGAAATAGGTAAGGTGATGTCGATGGCGGTACTGGAGAGAGAAAACTTTTTTGTACAGGGGGAGGATTATGGGAAGATGTCGGCTTGGTTTGACCGTGATGAACTGGTCTTTCCACTGACGATACGATCCCGATTGCCTGGAGATACCATAAGGATCATGGGATTAAACGGAAGCAAAAAGGTAAAAGATATTTATATTGATGATAAAATACCTGCTTCCGAACGGTCATTGATTCCCCTCGTTTGTGATGGTTTGGGCAATATCGTCTGGATTCCGGGCGTAAGACGCTCGATGCATGCCGCAGTAGGGCGGCACACGACCTCCGTACTTCTATTGTCTCTGGCAGAGCTGGATGACCACGAAGTCACGTAATGGTCGAAGTAAGTCTTTCATAGTATAACTTAGGAGGTTTCGCAAGTTGCAAAACGATATTCAAGAAGTATTGATCACCGAAGAGGAACTTCAGCAGAAAATTAAGGAGCTCGGTCGAACACTGAGCGAAGAATACGCAGGTCGTACCCCTTTAGTAATTTGTGTACTAAAAGGTGCGTTTATATTTATGGCAGATTTGGTTAAAGCCATTACAGTACCTGTTGAGATGGATTTCATGGCAGTGTCCAGCTATGGAGCATCCACCAAGTCCTCTGGAGTAGTCAAAATTATTAAGGATTTGGATGTATCGGTAGAAGGCCGCGATATCTTGATCGTTGAAGATATTATTGACAGTGGTCTTACACTCAGCTATTTAATTGAGTTGCTCCGCAACCGGAATGCTGCTACTATCTCTGTGGTTACCTTGTTTGATAAACCATCAGGCCGCACTGTTAATCTTGAAGCCAGCTACACAGGCTTCGTGTTACCTGACGAATTTGTAGTAGGCTACGGATTGGATTATGCCGAGCGGTATCGGAACCTCCCATATGTTGGAGTACTGAAACCTGAGATTTATTCCAATTGAACTAAGGACTGCCTCGATCATACGGATCGGATACCCACAACTTCCTTTATTTGAGGTGTCCCAAGAGGCTATGGTACAATAACTTGAGTGTTGTGAGAGGAGGTAGGGGATGAATCGGTTCATCCGGAATTCTGGTTTTTATTTGATTTTATTTTTAGTCGTGGTGGGTATTGTCCAGTTTGTGAGCAATGGAAATGAAGCCGCCGATTTCCCTAGATACGACGAGTTACGGCAGGAGATCAAGAACAACAATGTGAAGGATTTGACGGTTCAGTTTGAGGGTAATGCCTTTCTGGTCACAGGTGAGTATAGAGAGCTGCCTGCCGATACTAAATCGAAAAGCTTCTCCACATATATTCCTCCTACAGATGCCGCTATCAATGAACTGATTCAAGCCAGTGATGTTAATGGGATTGAATTAACTCAGAAGAAAATGGAAGGTACCAGCATTTGGCTGACATTCCTTTCTTCAATTATCCCACTGGTAATTATGTTCATCTTGTTCTTCTTCCTGTTTAACCAGGCGCAAGGTGGCGGCGGTAAAGTCATGAATTTCGGCAAGAGCAAGGCTCGGTTATATAATGAAGAGAAGAAGAAAATCAGCTTTGAGGATGTAGCAGGGGCGGACGAAGAGAAGCAAGAGCTTGTCGAAGTCGTTGAGTTCCTAAAAGATCCACGCAAATTTGCAGCTGTCGGCGCACGTATTCCTAAGGGCGTATTGCTTGTAGGTCCTCCGGGAACAGGTAAAACATTGCTTGCCCGTGCGGTAGCAGGTGAAGCTGGCGTTCCTTTCTTTAGTATTTCCGGTTCTGACTTTGTGGAAATGTTCGTGGGTGTCGGTGCTTCTCGGGTACGTGATTTGTTCGAGAATGCTAAGAAGAATGCTCCATGTATTATCTTCATTGATGAAATTGATGCTGTGGGTCGTCAGCGTGGCGCCGGTCTTGGTGGCGGACATGACGAGCGTGAACAGACGCTTAACCAATTGCTGGTTGAGATGGATGGATTCGGTGGTAACGAAGGCATTATTATTGTAGCGGCGACTAACCGCGCTGATATACTTGATCCGGCATTGCTTCGTCCAGGACGTTTTGACCGTCAAATTACGGTTGACCGTCCTGATGTGAAAGGCCGTGAAGCTGTACTTAAGGTTCACGCTCGTAACAAACCGCTTACGAAAGATGTAAGACTGGATGTTGTTGCTAAACGCACAACCGGATTCACAGGTGCTGATCTGGAGAATCTGCTGAATGAGGCAGCTTTGCTAGCTGCACGTCGTAACCGTAAAGATATTTCCATGATTGAAGTGGATGAAGCTATTGACCGTGTTATCGTAGGTACTGAGAAACGCAGCCGTGTGATCAGTGACCGCGAGAAACGTATTGTAGCTTATCATGAAGCAGGCCATACTATTGCAGGTTACTTCCTTGAGCACGCCGATATGGTGCATAAAGTTACTATTATCCCACGCGGACGTGCAGGCGGATATGTTATTATGCTTCCGAAGGAAGATCGGATGATCGTTACCAAGCAGGAGCTTTTGGATAAGGTTACTGGATTACTTGGTGGACGTGTTGCTGAAGAATTGTTTATTGGTGAGATCGGTACGGGTGCATACAGTGACTTCCAACAGGCTACGCGCATCGTGCGTGCCATGATTATGGAGTACGGTATGAGCGATAAGCTTGGACCTATGCAGTTCGGATCTTCTCAAGGTCAAGTATTCTTGGGTCGTGATATTGGGCATGAACAGAATTACAGTGACTCCATTGCTTATGAGATTGATCAGGAAATGCAGAACTTTATTACTTCGAGTTACGAACGTTGTAAAGATCTGTTGATCAAACACTCCAAAGAAATGCACTTGATTGCCAATACATTACTTGAGAAAGAAACACTTGAGCTTGATCAGATCACACAACTGATTGAACAAGGATTCCTTTCCGAGGATGGTAAACCAGAGGGTGGCGAAGGTGTTGCCCATGAAGTTGGCGAGCCTGTCATCGACAATATCGGTGATGTGCGAGTTCGCATTCAAGGCAAGCCTGAGGATGAACAGTCCACACTTCCTGACCTGTCGAAGGATATCCCGAATAACCCTGATTCTGAGGGTAATGACGGTTCCGGTGATGACAACAAAGGTGGGGGCACTAGCCTTACCTAATTGGGTCCACCATTCATATGATGTAAATTTATCCGGAGAACGTAACTGTTCTCCGGATTTTTTATTTTAATTTTTAAGGGATTCTATGCCTTAAAGCCTGTCCAGTTACATTGACAGAGGCTGGAACGTTGTGTACATTAGTGATTAATATTACTTACTATTTATATCAGCATGTTCATTTTTTCACCATGATGGCGCATGCCATTTGATAACATCATGTCGGCGAAAAGCCGCGAGGATTTAAGGGGGAGAACAATCGGTGGAAGCTCTGGCGCTTGAGCGCAAGCAGGAACAGAATCGAGAACTTCGTATACGTCTTGAACAGCTTAAAAAGGAACGAAACGCAATCATTTTAGCTCATTATTATCAACGTGATGAAATTCAGGAGGTTGCCGATTTCCGGGGCGACTCTTTTTTACTCGCTCAGAAGGCTGCAGAGACAGATGCAGAAGTTATTGTATTCTGCGGTGTTCATTTCATGGGGGAAAGTGCAAAAATTCTAGCCCCGAACAAAACCGTCCTTATTCCTGATGAACGTGCAGGCTGTCCAATGGCAGATATGGTCAATGTAGACGGTTTGCGTAAGCTAAAAGCTCAACATCCAAATGCTAAAGTAGTCACTTATATCAACTCGTCCGCCGAGATTAAAGCAGAAACCGATATTTGTTGTACCTCTGCTAATGCTGTGAAAGTAATCGAATCCCTTGACGCCGAAGAGATTATTTGGGTCCCAGATAAGAATCTTGGTCAATATGTACAAGATCAGACGGGCAAGAAGCTGATTATTTGGGAAGGCTATTGCAACACTCACGACATGTTGACCGTCAAAGATGTAGTAGAAATGAGAGCAAAATATCCAGATGCGGAATTTGTAGTTCATCCAGAGTGTCGTCCTGAAGTAGTCGCCATGGGTGACTATGTAGGCAGCACTACATCAATTCTGGAGTATTGCCGGAAATCGGATCGTAAGCAATTTATCGTTGGAACGGAAGATGGTACCGGATATCAGCTTCGTAAGGATAGTCCAGATAAAGAATTCCATTTTGCTACCAAATTTCTTGTTTGTCCTAATATGAAAGTTAATAATCTAAAAAAACTGGTGAAATGCCTGGAGACGATGAAGCCACAAATCTATGTACCGCCTGCTGTCGCCGACAAAGCCAGAACATCCCTAGAGCGCATGCTACAAGTCCGGTAGCATGCGCTACTCTTTCGTTGAAACAGGTGAAAAGCGGTCATGATTCCACAATATTTGGTTGATTTTGATCTTCGGGATATTCCTACGGTAAAGACAGATTGTATTGTTATTGGTTCAGGGATTGCCGGGTTATTCACAGCTATTAAAGCCAGTGAAGATCGGCGTGTCATAATGATCACAAAGAAATCAGTAATGGAAAGTAATACTCGCTATGCACAGGGGGGGATCGCAGCTGTTATAGCTGAGGATGATTCCCCTGCTTACCACCGGCAGGATACCTTAATGGCCGGAGCAGGTCTTTGCTCCTCAACAGCTGTCGATGCACTTGTTAATGAAGGGCCGGAAGGCGTTCATGAGTTAATTCGCTTAGGAACTCTGTTTGATAAGGAAGATGGGGTACTGGCTTTGACTCAGGAAGGTGCGCACAGCCATCGCCGTATTTTACATGCTAATGGGGATGCTACAGGTTATGAGATTGTTCGTGCATTGGCGGAACAGGTAGCCGAACATGAGAATATTGAGGTCTGGGATGATCATTATGTTATCGATCTCATCACTGAAGGTGGAGAATGTGTAGGCGCATTATTGCAACGGCCCGGTGGTGGAAGGTTGTTCCTGCAAGGGGATGCGACCATTCTGTGCTCTGGTGGAGCAGGACAATTATATCGATACACTACCAACCCAGAAGTAGCTACAGGAGATGGAGTAGCGATCGCCTATCGCGCTGGGGCTCATATACGAGATATGGAATTTATTCAATTTCATCCTACAGCACTTAGTTACCCGGGAGCTCCTAGATTTTTAATCTCCGAAGCTGTGCGTGGGGAAGGAGCAGTCTTGCGCAATATTAATGGAGAACGGTTCATGGAACGTTATCATGACCTGCTTGAGCTGGCTCCGCGGGATATTGTAGCACGAGCTATTGTAAGTGAAATGGAACATACTAAATCAACGTTCGTTTATTTGGATATTACACATGAATCTCCAGAGATGGTGAAGCATCGGTTTCCCACAATATATGAGACATGTATGGGCTATGGACTGGATATTACAAGTGATTGGATTCCAGTGGCTCCCGCTGCGCATTATATGATGGGGGGGATTAAGACCGATCTGAATGGAGAGAGCACTATCCCACGTCTGTTTGCTTGCGGAGAGGTTTCCTCCACAGGCCTGCATGGCGCTAACCGTTTAGCTAGTAATTCATTATCTGAGGCCATTGTATTCGGACAGCGTATTATTGATCGGATTCATGAGCTTTCCCCGCTGGACCGTGATGTTTTATCGGTTAACAGTAACGAGGGACGTGTAGATTCGCCAACTCAAGCTATTGTGGAACGTCGTTTGAAGCTACAGAAGGTAATGGTTCGATATGCCGGACTACGTCGTAACGAAGAGATGTTACTTAAAGGACTAGATGAATTAAAACGACAGCTGCCAATCTTTGGATCAGCTTTGTCCAAACGTGAGGAATATGAATTTGCTAATATGCTGACCTGCTGTTTGCTTGTGACAGAGTCTGCTCTGGCACGGGAAGAGAGCCGTGGGGCGCATTACCGTGAGGATTATCCGCAGCGGGATGATGATCAGTGGCGTAAGCACCTGCTTCAAATTCGCGAACTGGGAATAGTGGAGGAATTAAGCGATGATGTTTAATGGTTACAATGAAGAGCTAGTACAATCTATCAAGGCTTGGTTGCGGGAAGATGTTGGTTCCGGAGATGTAACCACGCAGATGACGATTCCAGTGGGCCATGAGTCCAAAGGGATTATTCATGCCAAGGAAGACGGGATAATTTGTGGCATCCCAATTGCAGAGTTGGTTTTTGAAATTGTGGATCCGACGCTTAGTTTTACAGCCCTTGTCGAGGAAGGTCAAGCTGTAACCAAAGGGACTGTAATTATTGAGGTTGAGGGCAGCACACATGCGATTCTAACAGGTGAGCGGCTTGCGCTTAACTTGATGCAGCGTCTTTCGGGTGTGGCATCACGTACAGCTTCTTTCGTGCAGGTGCTGGAGGGATTACCGACTCGTCTAGTGGACACACGTAAGACTACACCAGGTCACCGGATGCTAGAGAAATATGCTGTTCGTATTGGTGGAGGCTATAATCACCGTTTTGGCTTATATGATGCAGTTATGATCAAGGATAATCATATCAAAGGCGCGGGTGGTATTCGGCAGGCTGTAGGTCGTGCCCGGAAGAACATCCCGCATACGATGAGCATCGAAGTGGAGACCGAGAATTTAGAGCAAGTCGAAGAGGCGCTGGCAGCAGGTACTGATATTATAATGCTCGATAACATGTCTAACGATATGATGAAGCAAGCCGTGGCTAGGATTAAATCGAAAGCTCCGCATGTTAAGACAGAGGCTTCTGGCAATGTATCGTTAGAAACCTTACGCGGGATTGCTGAAACGGGTGTGGATGTGATTTCTGTCGGGCGCCTTACGTACTCCTTCTCCAGTCTGGATATCAGTCTAGACCTTAATGCCAAGAAGGAAGGGCCTTTGTCATGATGCTTGCTGTCGATATCGGTAATACCAATATTGTTCTCGGTGTATATAGAAAACGCGATTTGCTGCATCATTTTCGGCTAAGTACTGCGCGTCAATCGACCGTGGATGAATATGGAGTAATGATACACAATCTTTTTCACATGTCAGGTATATCTGTCAAAGACGTTGAAGGTGTAATTATATCTTCGGTTGTTCCGCCACTAGTTAAGACTATTGAGGATATGTGTATTAAATATATAGGGAAAGACCCATTGATTGTTGGACCAGGGATTAAGACGGGGCTTAACTTACGTTATGAGAATCCGCGTGAAATTGGCGCAGACCGGATTGTTAATGCAGTTGCTGCGATTGAACAATACAAATGTCCACTTGTCGTTGTTGATTTTGGTACGGCTACGACTTTTGATTGCATTGATGCAGGTGCTAATTATCTTGGTGGCGCGATTGTCCCCGGCCTAGGCATTTCAACGGAGGCATTATACCAGCGGGCATCTAAGCTGCCGCGAATTGAATTGGAGAAGCCTAAAAAGGTCATCGGGCGTAATACGGTGCACGCGATGCAGGCCGGGATTATTTTTGGCTATGCGGGTCAGGTTGAGGGCATTGTTAAACGAATTAAAGTCGAGATGAACGCTCCCGAACTGAAGGTTATTTCGACCGGAGGCCTTGCCTCGCTAATTGCGGGTGAAACGGACTGTATCGATGAAGTAAATCCTATGTTAACGCTAGAAGGATTAAGAATTATTTACGATCGTAACCAATAAAGATAAAGAAGCCTAAAAGGCGAAGAGATAGGAGGGCTATGCACCCAATGGAAAAAAAGAAGGATCGACTAATCCGCGGCACGGCTCTTAATGGTAAAGTGAGAGCGTTTGCTGTCCGCACAACTGAATTGGTTGAAGAACTGAGACGCAGACACGATACGTATCCAACGGCTACAGCCGCAATGGGACGTACAGTTACCGCTGCAGCCATGATGGGCGCTATGCTCAAGGGTAGTGAGAAGCTGAGTATTATGGTTAAAGGGAATGGACCGATCGGACAAATCGTTGCAGAATCCAATGCATTGGGAGAAGTGCGTGGTTATGTGCATAATCCTCACATTCATTTACCGAGCAATAGCATGGGGAAGCTGGATGTAGCTGGAGCGGTGGGAACTGAAGGGTTCATTGATGTTATAAAAGATTTAGGTATGAAAGAGCCGTACAGAGGTAGTATTCCTATTATCTCCGGGGAGCTTGGCGATGATTTCACCTATTATTTTGCGGTTTCTGAGCAAACTCCAGCTGCGGTCGGCCTAGGTGTACTGGTAGATACCGATGAGTCAGTAATTGTCGCTGGAGGATTTATTGTTCAGCTTCTTCCTGGTCTGACTGATGCGGAGATCACAGAGATTGAAAAAGCTGTAGGGGCGATGCCTTCTGTAACAGCGCTTCTCGATCAGGGGCTGGAGCCAGAAGAAATGCTGCGCTACCTGTTGCCGGATGCAGTGGTTATGGATGAACTGGATATTAACTTTGCTTGTCAGTGTTCGCGTGAGCGGGTAGAGCAGACATTGGTTAGCTTAGGACGGGATGAACTGGAGAGATTAATTGCAGAAGATGAACAGGCTGAAGTCGTATGCCATTTTTGCAATGAGGCTTATGTTTTCAATAAGGACGATTTACAGGTCATTTTAGAACAAGCGAATTCGTAGGGTATTGGGATGATGACGAGACAGGAACGTGCACTTCGCAATACGGTTATTATTCTAGCTGTAGCAACTTTAATGCTCGGGGGTCTATTATTCTGGAGTTTGCGCGCCATGGCCCTTCTTAAAGGAGATACAACAGACAATGAATCACCGGATGTAGCGACTGCAGGCGGACAACCGATAACGGATCAGCAGTGGATGGATGAGCTCAAAAAAAAGCATGGAGAAGAAGTGTTAATCAGTATGCTTAACCATATTGTCGTGAACATGGAAGCTAAGGCATTAGGAATTACCGTGACAGACGATGAGGTTAAGCAGGAACTGGCACGCACTATAGTTGGGTACGAATCAGAAGCGCAATATTATGCTCAAATGCAATCTCAGCTCGGATTATCTCGTCAGGAAGTGTTCGCAGAGACAGCTTATCGTCTGTCCTTACAAGCGATAGCCACGGTGGGCATTACAATCAGTGATGCCGATATAGATGCTTATTTAGAGCAAAATGCCGAGCGCTTCATTCCAAAAAAGGAAATGCAGCTTTCTATGATCAAGGTCTCATCCTATGAGAAAGGCCAGCAGGTAATGGATCGCTTGGAACAGGGTGAGGATTTCGCTGATTTGGCTAGGGAAGTGTCTATTGATGATGAGAGTCGGCAGCACGGAGGCAGCTTAGGCAAAGTAGAGGAAGATGACCCTTTTTGGCCAGAGGGAATGTTAAAGACTGCCGCTGGATTGGATGTGGGTGATATAGCCGGTCCAATCGAGACAGGGGAAGACTTCGCCATTATCCGCTTGGAGAGTATTCACTCTCCAGAAATGCCGGATCAGAAAGAAATTCGGGCGCTTGTACGTCAAGAGCTGGCTTTGGAGCAAGCCCCTCCCTTGCAGCAGGTGGAAAGCGATTTACGCAATAAATATGAGGTATCAATAAATATTGACAACAGCCTGCAAGATTGATAATATGATATTAACGTAAACCCTACCGTTTTAGTCGGAAATAACTGATGGTGGTCAACAATTTAAACTCCATACACAGAAGCATAAAGTCATAATTTACGTTCTTATATCGCATTTATCATTCTAAGGAGGTTTTTGCTCATGGCTAAAGTCGTTAACAACGTAACAGAATTGATCGGAGGTACTCCGCTCGTTCGTTTGAATCGTCTGGCACAGGAAGGCTCCGCAGATATTTATTTGAAATTGGAATATCAGAACCCGGGATCAAGCGTAAAAGACCGGATTGCAATCAGCATCGTGGAAGAAGCTGAGCGTGAAGGTCTACTGAAACCGGGAGGTACGATTGTAGAAGCTACTAGTGGTAACACTGGTATCGGCCTGGCACTTGTAGCTGCTGCTAAAGGTTATAAAGCAGTTATCGTAATGCCGGAAACAATGAGCTTGGAGCGCCGTAATCTCCTTCGCGCATATGGAGCGGAATTGGTGCTGACCCCAGGATCGGAAGGTATGAATGGTGCGGTTAAGAAAGCAGACGAAATTCTGAAAGAAAACCCAAGCTATTTCCCATCCGAGCAATTCAAGAATAAAGCGAACGTGAAGATTCACCGTGAGACTACTGGACCTGAAATTATTGACGCTATTGAATCCATCGGCGGTCCTTTGGATGCTTTTATTGCAGGTATCGGAACAGGCGGAACGATCACTGGTGCGGGTGAAGTGCTGAAAAGCCAATATCCTGATATTAAGATCTATGCTGTAGAACCTGCTGCTTCCCCAATCTTGGCTGGAGGCAAACCAGGTCCTCACAAAATCCAGGGTATCGGAGCTAACTTCATCCCTGAGATTCTGAACCAAGATATCTATGATGAAATCATCCACGTTGAGAATGATGAAGCTTTCGAAACTGCACGTCGTGTAGCTAAAGAAGAAGGCGTCTTGTCTGGTATTTCTTCAGGTGCTGCTGTATTTGCCGCTCTTAAAGTAGCTAAAGATTTAGGCCCTGGCAAAAAAGTAGTAGTCATTATCCCAAGTAACGGCGAACGTTACCTGAGCACACCACTTTACAATTTCGAAGCGTAATTGTTTGCAATAACGTAAATCTATAAGAGTCTTCATACCACTTTTTTGGTGGTGATGGAGACTCTTTTCGTTGATTTAAAAGGCATTTGGTACTTTGCATATATGGCAGGCTAGACGTGGTAATTTTATTATTGTTGAAAAAAGCTCTGGTTTTTGCAGAAAACGAAAAAATCATAATAATTTCCTATCGCTGAGGGCTTTTCAATCATGCCTTAAGTACAGTATACTGACAGGCAATATACTACTGACGATTGGACAAAACTAAGCAAATGCTTACGAAGCGAGTTTTATTGCGAAGTGATGTCTACGAAGTAATGGCTTCATAAAACTTTTAGGAGGATGGCTTTGGAAATCATAACAACCTGGAACGAGTGGGAACAATGGGCTGCTGAAGACTGGAGCATGTTTCCCTTGATTATAAAATCCCCCCGGTGCACCAACGAATTACCCGCGTCCTGGGAGCAAGCCTGGGAGTTAGCTTCCCAGTATTCTGTAGTTTTAGAAAGTGGTAAGGGTGGCCGTTATACGTACTTGGGCTTAAATCCTGTTTCGATATTGAAAGGCAAGGAGGATAACGCGGAAGTATTTAGCTTCCCTACTGAATCTTTGGAATCAGCATCAGTGGACGAGGAGAGGACACCTGAGGCAACAACACTGCATGGACAACCGCTGGAGCTACTGCAGCAATGGATGTCGGATTTTACGTCGCCTAAGTTAAAGGATGAAGATGTTCCTCCTTTCTCTGGTGGATGTATTGGATTCCTTGGTTATGATGTGGTTCGTTCTTTGGAACGATTGCCGTCTCTTGCCCAAGATGATCCTGGTTTTCCTGATTATCTTTTTATGAGGTTTGACGAGATATGGATTTATGATCACGAAGAGCATGTGCTGTATTGTGCTGTCCACGTTCCAGTTCCAGCAGACTGTGGGCTGGAGGATCTGCAAAATCTCTATCTTGGCAGTATAGAACAGGCTGGACAAATGGTAGAGCAGTGGCAGCTGATATCTTCAGCTGCAGGATTGGATGATGAGGCCGTGGGCAGCATTGAGGCCCTTACAGTTTCATCAGGAGAGTGGCCGGGCATGGCCTCGGCTTTCTCGCCTGAAAAGTTTCAGCAGGCAGTGGTGGACGTTCAGGAATACATCCGCCAAGGCGATGTCTTCCAAGTGAACCTCTCGCTGCGCCAGGAGGCGCAGCTGAAGTCCTCGCCGGAGGATGTTTACGAGTGGCTGCGCAAGCTCAACCCGTCCCCGTACATGGGGCTCTTGCGGTCGCCCGGCTTCGCGCTGTCTAGCGCTTCACCGGAGCTGCTCGTCAAGCTGCTCGGTGACAAAGTGAGCGCCCGGCCCATCGCCGGTACCCGGCGCCGGGGACTCACTCCCGCGGAGGATGCCGCCATGGAGGCGGAGCTTCGCGGGAGCGAAAAAGAGATCGCCGAGCATATCATGCTTGTCGATCTGGAACGCAACGACATCGGACGTGTCGCTGCATACGGTTCCGTCAGCGTGCCGGAGCTGATGACGGTGGAGCGCTACTCTCATGTGATGCATCTCGTTTCGCAGGTAGAGGGCCAGATTGCGCCGGATAAAGACGCTTATGCGGTTATTGCAGCTTTATTCCCGGGGGGAACCATCACAGGGGCTCCCAAGGTAAGGACAATGGAGATTATCGAAGAACTGGAGCCGGTTCGACGTGGACCCTATACAGGTTCGATGGGTTTTATTGACTATAACGGGAATATGGAATTAAATATTATTATAAGAACGCTGGCTGTAAAAGACGGGGTCGGATATATTCAGACAGGTGCCGGCATAGTGATCGATTCTGATCCCTACCGTGAATACCGTGAATGCCATAATAAAGCCAAAGCGGTAGTGAAGGCAGTACTCTGTAGTGAACTGCAGCAGGAATTGCCAGCTACCAGCGGAGCCGAAGGGGGAGTAGCACTGTGATCTTGGTCATCGATAATTATGATTCCTTTACGTATAACCTCGTACAGTATTTAGGTGAGCTTGGGGAAGAGGTTAAAGTGCACCGCAATGATGAAATTACCATCGAAGAGATTGAAAAACTGGCACCTGACCATATTCTGATTTCACCAGGCCCATGTACACCAAATGAAGCGGGAATTAGTCTGGAATTGTTGCATCATTTCAAGGGGATCATTCCGATCTTCGGCGTATGCCTTGGACATCAAGCGATTGGACAAGCATTTGGTGGCAATGTCATCCGTGCTGAGCGTTTGATGCATGGGAAGACATCGCCTATTTACCATAACGGGACCTCAGTTTTTGAAGGTCTGGAGTCTCCATTTACAGCTACCCGATATCATTCACTGATTGTAGAGCGGGAGAGTCTCCCAGATTGCTTGGAGATTACGGCTGAGACTGAAGAGGGGGAGATTATGGCATTGCGCCATAAAGAATATCCTATTGAAGGTGTGCAGTTCCACCCGGAATCTATTATTACGGATCATGGTCATACGATGCTGCGTAATTTCTTGAAACGGAGAGCCGGAGAAACGGCATGAAATATATAGGATTTAACAATGGTGTCATTGACGCCCGAGAAGCCGTGGTTTCTGCCTTGGATCACGGCTTTTTGTACGGCATTGGCTTGTTCGAAACCTTTCGGACCTATGGGGGAGTTCCCTTTTTGCTGGAGCGTCATTTGAAGCGTATGGCAGAGGGGTGCAAGGAACTGGGCATTCCATTTGAGGCAGAAGCGGCACATCTACTTGACTGGATTAAGCGCGTCATGGACAAAAATGAATTAAAAGAAGCTTATATACGCTATACCGTAACAGCCGGTGAGGATATTCTCGGATTACCTGCTGGTGATTATCAAAAGCCCAATCATTTGTTGTACATCAAAGCGCTGCCGAAAGTACCAGATAAGCTTAACAGTGAAGGCAAAGAGCTGCAGCTGTTGTCCTTGCGGCGTAATACTCCTGAGGGAACAGTGCGATTCAAGTCGCTGCATTATATGAATAACATTCTGGCTAAGCGTGAGCTTAGAGGGTATGCTTCTGCGGCAAATGGTGCTGAAGGACTAATGCTGACGGCAGAAGAATTTATTGCGGAGGGCATTGTCAGCAACATCTTTTTTATTAAAAACAACAGGCTCTATACCCCAGATCTCACCACAGGCATTCTTCCGGGAATTACCCGGGAAATGGTGCTGGAGCTGGCTCTTAGTGCAGGCCTTAGTGTTGAAGAAGGAACATATCACTGGGAGCAGTTGAAAGCTGCTGATGAAGTGTTTCTTACCAATTCCGTACAAGAAATTGTTCCTGTTACCGGGGTGTGGCACGGAGATGCAAGATTTACTATAGGTACTGGCCAGTGTGGAACAATTACTGCTGGCTTGATTTCATTATATAGAGATAGGACGGCGATTGCGAAATGAGACCAGTCCTCTTTAAGCGGACATACCGTTGTGGAAATACAGACTTGGAGTTAGGAAATCGAACATTGATTATGGGCATCCTTAATGTTACCCCTGATTCTTTTTCAGATGGAGGACTTTGGGATCATCCGGACAAAGCCGTTGAGCATGCGCTGCGTATGGCTGCAGAGGGTGCGGATATTATTGATATCGGCGGTGAATCTACTCGTCCTGGTCATCAACCGGTGGGACTTGAAGAGGAGTTAGCCCGTGTATTGCCTGTGATCGAGAGTATTCATAAGGCGGCACCTCATCTTCCGTTATCCATCGATACCTATAAAGCTGAGGTAGCCCGCCAAGCTTTAGCTGCGGGTGCTCATATCATTAATGACATATGGGGTTGTAAGGAAGATCCGGAAATGGCGGCAGTGGCCGCTGCTGCTGACTGTCCTATTATTTTGATGCATAACCGGCAGGACCGTAGTTATACGAATCTGAGTGCGGATATGTCGGCTGATCTTAAGGAAAGTATTGATCTTGCGTTAGCCGCAGGTGTTAAGCCGGCCAATATCATATTGGATCCAGGTATCGGCTTTGCTAAGGATTATAATGAAAACCTGCAGGCAATGATGCTTTTAGACGGGTTGACTGAGTTAGGCTATCCGTTGTTACTGGCGACATCCCGCAAAAAATTCATCCGCACGGTACTTGATTTGCCGTCTGATGATGTTGTGGAAGGCACCGCAGCTACAGTAGCTTTTGGTATTGCTCAGGGTTGCCAGATCGTACGTGTACATGATGTATCTCTAATTAAACGAACGGTTAAGATGTGTGATGCGATGTTGTATGCTGCACCTCCAGTGGTGCGTGAATAGCTATATTTTACGAAAAAGGGCGGATTAATCATGGATAAAATGACAATGCATCGCATGGAATATTACGGATACCACGGTGTATTTGAGGAAGAGCGTAAGCTGGGACAACGTTTTTACATTGATTTAGAGCTTGAGCTTGATTTGCAGGGTGCGGGCTTGAATGATGATTTGAATCAAACTGTGAATTATGCTGAAGTTCATGAATTAGTCAAAAATATTGTCGAAATAAAGTCTTTTAAGTTGATTGAAGCTTTGGCAGAATATATTGCATCCTCCGTACTGGACACTTATACTGTTATCAATGCAGTAACGGTTAAGGTAACTAAACCTCATCCGCCTTTCGACATTCATTTTCAGGGAGTGACTGTAGAGCTGCGCAGAACTAGAAAGTGAGAACAAGGTCCATGAATATACATTCCACCTCTGAAGAATCAGAGGCTTATATTGCTTTAGGGGCTAATTTGGGTGACCGCGAGGGCACACTGTCAGAGGCTTTGAACAGACTGGACGCTCATGATGAAATATCGGTGGTCCGCTGCTCCAAAGTTTACGAGACAGAGCCAGTAGGTTATTTAGATCAGCCGCAGTTTCTCAATATGGCAGCAGCTTTGCGAACGACACTTGCGCCCGAGTCCTTGCTGGAAGTGATGTTGGGGATTGAAACGCAGTTGGGTCGTATCCGGGATATCCGCTATGGACCGAGAACGGTAGATTTGGATTTGTTGTGGGTTGAGGGTCAGGTGCTCGATACACCACATTTAACGTTACCGCATCCACGCATGTTAGAGCGTGCTTTTGTATTGTTTCCGCTCAGTGACATCGTTCCACAGAATGAACAATCTTCCGGACTTCGCAAGCTGATTACAGCAGCGCTTCAAGACTTAGACGGGAAGGAAGGAATTCGGTTGTGGACAACAAGCGTTTGGGACGGAGGGTCAGGGCATTCCGTAAGCTAAAAGGGTATACTCAACAGGATCTTGCGGATCTTGCCGGAATTTCCTTGGCTGTGCTTGGTGCAGTCGAGAGGGGTAACAGACGATTAGAAGATCAAATTTTAGATAAAATTGCGAATGTTCTAGGGGTTACAACAGAAGAGCTTGTGGATCCCAACTCATAATTTCCAAGAATTAAAAGGCAGGAAGTGATACGAATGCTGAAGATTGGCGATATTGAGATGAAAAATCAGGTTGTTCTGGCACCTATGGCTGGCGTGTGCAATCCGGCTTTTCGTCTGATCGCTAAGGAATTTGGTACAGGTCTGGTCTGTGCGGAAATGGTAAGCGATAAGGCCATTATTCACGGAAATACACGTACTCGCGAAATGTTGTTTGTAGATGAACGGGAGAAACCGCTTAGTTTGCAGATTTTTGGCGGGGATAGAGCATCACTGGTGCAAGCAGCTAAAGTCGTTGATAAAGAAACCAATGCTGATATTATCGATATCAATATGGGATGCCCAGTGCCAAAAGTGACTAAATGTGATGCGGGAGCCCGCTGGCTTTTGAATCCCGACAAAATCTATGAAATGGTCTCTGCGGTTGTCGATGTTGTCGATAAACCGGTAACCGTGAAAATGCGGATTGGCTGGGATAGCGAGCATATTTTTGTCGAAGATAATGCGCGTGCGGTTGAACGTGCCGGGGGTAAGGCTGTCAGCGTACACGGTCGTACCCGGGAGCAGCTTTACACAGGCCATGCGGACTGGAACTACATCAAGATGGCAAAAGAAGCAGTTTCCATTCCCGTTATCGGCAACGGGGATGTTAATACACCTGAAGATGCTCGGGCTATGTTGGATCAGACTGGCTGCGATGGCGTAATGATCGGGCGTGGAGCACTAGGTAATCCTTGGATGCTGTATCGTACGATTCAATATTTGAGCACCGGCGAGCTTATGCCTGAACCTGGTTTGGATGAGAAGATTAAGGTTGCTATTCTTCATATGGATCGTCTGGTAGCTCTTAAGGGAGAAGCTGTAGCTGTCCGTGATATGCGTAAGCATATGGCTTGGTATTTAAAAGGCTTGAAGGCTGCCGCTAGAGTGAAGGATGTTCTTATGACAGAAACAAAACGCGATGGAATGGTGAGGATATTGAATGATTTTGTCGTTCAATTAAAGCATGAAGAAGAGAGCAAGGGCATTGAAATGTCTTCTTCTGCTGTATAATCGCCTTTTTTCTGCTGATATTTGAACACATCTGACTTTATATGTGGTGTCATTGACATTTTGTAGCGGTTCCAATATAATTTCACAGTATAAAATCGCCGTTACAGTAAGAGCAATGCAGCAGGGAGGGTTCTTATCCTTCTAGATTAGCATATAGTATGGTGTTTTCAATAATTGTATACGACAGGAGAATCGGTTGAGATGAGCGATAAAGAAGTCATCCTTACGCCGGACGGGCTAAAACGTCTGGAAGATGAGCTGGAGACCCTCAAATCCGTAAAACGCCGTGAGGTTGCTGAACGGATTAAGGTAGCGATTGGCTACGGAGATATCAGTGAGAACTCGGAGTATGAAGACGCGAAGAATGAGCAAGCTTTTATCGAAGGACGCGTTCTCACTTTGGAGAAGATGCTTCGCAACGCGCGTATCATCAATAGCGACGAGATCGTTACTGACGTAGTAAGTATTGGTGTTACTGTAAGTGTCGAGGATTTGGAATATGGGGACACTATGGAGTATACGATCGTAGGTACAGCAGAATCTGATCCACTGAATAACAAGATTTCCAACGAAAGTCCGGTAGGCAAAGCTATTATCGGAAAAAAAATAGGTACGGTAGTTGATGTTTCTACACCTGCAGGAGTTATTCAATATAAAATTCTCGATATCAGAATGAAGTAATATACAGACCTTAATGTCTGTAAATAGATGTGCTGCCATATGTATTAGTCATTTCACTGTACATAGGTAGATAAGGGAACATGTTTGGGAAAGCTTCCTTAGGGAAGCTTTTTTCAAATCATCCAGAAACGATAGGTAAAACAAACTGCTTATATTTTGAGCTGGAACGGGACTGTCCTCTAACTATGGAGACGGAGCCGTTTCTTCTTGTGTATATGATATTACTGAGTTATAAGGGGATGAATCGCATGACCGAGGAAATGAACAATGTGGACAATGCAGAGAACGAACTTAGTGAGCTTTTGCAGATCCGCCGTGCCAAACTGGACGAGCTAAGAGGACTTGGTATTGATCCTTTTGGCAAAAAATACGAGCGCACAGCTAACGCTGGCGATATCGTAGCTAAGTATGATGGACTTTCCAAAGAGGAATTGGACGAGCTTTCTGTTGAAGTGAGCATTGCTGGGCGTATTATGGCAAAACGCGTTATGGGTAAAGCCAGCTTTGCGCATATCCAGGACCTTAGCGGAAGAATTCAGCTTTATGTTCGTCAAGACAGCATTCCTGAAACTCAATACGCGGCGTTTAATGTTCTCGATCTGGGAGATATTATCGGCGTACGTGGAACAGTATTCAAAACCAAAACAGGCGAGACCTCCATCAAAGTGCATAATCTCGAAGTCTTGTCCAAATCCCTGCTGCCACTTCCTGAAAAATATCATGGTCTTAAAGATGTAGAACTGCGTTATCGCCAGCGCTATGTTGATTTGATTATTAATCCGGAAGTTCAACAGACCTTTATTGCCCGTTCAAGAATTATTCAATCGATGCGTCGTTATTTGGATTCACTTGGTTATCTTGAAGTTGAAACACCTACACTTCATACGATCGCCGGTGGAGCAGCTGCGCGTCCGTTTATTACTTACCACAACACACTTGAAATGCAGCTGTATATGCGGATTGCTATCGAGCTTCACTTGAAACGCCTTATCGTTGGCGGTTTGGAAAAAGTGTACGAAATCGGTCGTGTCTACCGTAACGAGGGAATGTCGACTCGTCATAATCCAGAGTTCACTATGATTGAGTTGTACGAAGCATATGCCGACTACAAGGACATCATGAATCTCACGGAGAATATGATTGCACATATTGCCCAAGAGGTATTAGGTACACAACTGCTGGATTACCAAGGCAAAGAGGTAAATCTGTCTCCAGGATGGCGTCGTGTAACTATGGTTGATGCTGTTAAAGAAGTAACCGGTGTTGATTTCAGCGTTCACATGACAGATGACGAAGCACAAGCTTTGGCAAAAGAACATCGTGTGCCTGTTGAGAAACATATGACGTTCGGTCATATCCTTAACGCTTTCTTCGAGCAATTTGTAGAGGAAACTCTAATTCAGCCAACCTTTGTAATGGGACACCCTGTTGAGATTTCACCACTTGCGAAGAAAAACGATGAGGATCCACGCTTTACCGATCGTTTTGAGCTGTTTATTGTGGGTCGTGAGCACGCTAATGCATTTAGTGAATTGAATGATCCGATTGACCAACGTCAACGCTTTGAGGCACAGATCCAGGAGAAAGAGCAAGGTAATGACGAAGCTCATGAGATGGATGATGATTTCATCCGCGCCCTGGAATATGGTATGCCGCCTACTGGCGGACTGGGAATCGGCGTAGACCGTTTGATCATGCTGCTTACCAATTCTGCATCGATTCGCGATGTATTGCTGTTTCCACATATGCGTAACCGTACTGAATAGTATCTATAGAACACAGGGCTTAAGGGAGCTGTCTAAGGGCAGTTCTCTCAGCTACTGTTGATTAGAAGTGGTGCTTTCACTTCATTGCTCCTATAGAATGTAGAGATTTAATATTAGTTTCAAAAAAACTCTTGCAATGCAACTCCATACATGATATATTCTAAGTCCGGCCAAGAAGTACACATGCCGAGCTCAAAAAGAAGTTAAAAAAAGAGCTTGACATTAAATAGCCGAACATGATATAGTATAAGAGTTGCTGCTGAGACATTAAACGGCGCCAACGAGAACTTGATCTTTGAAAACTGAACAACGAGTGAGTAGGAAATCACGTAAGTGAAATCCAAAATTAGAGAATTAATTTTCTCGTCAGATGTTTCAAAATGAGCATATCGCTCTTTTCAATACTAATTGGAGAGTTTGATCCTGGCTCAGGACGAACGCTGGCGGCGTGCCTAATACATGCAAGTCGAGCGGAGTTGTTTTGAAAGCTTGCTTTCAAAACAACTTAGCGGCGGACGGGTGAGTAACACGTAGGCAACCTGCCCTTCAGACTGGGATAACTACCGGAAACGGTAGCTAATACCGGATAATTTCTTTTTTCTCCTGAGAGAAGAATGAAAGACGGAGCAATCTGTCACTGAGGGATGGGCCTGCGGCGCATTAGCTAGTTGGTGGGGTAACGGCCCACCAAGGCGACGATGCGTAGCCGACCTGAGAGGGTGAACGGCCACACTGGGACTGAGACACGGCCCAGACTCCTACGGGAGGCAGCAGTAGGGAATCTTCCGCAATGGGCGAAAGCCTGACGGAGCAACGCCGCGTGAGTGATGAAGGTTTTCGGATCGTAAAGCTCTGTTGCCAGGGAAGAACGTCCGGTAGAGTAACTGCTACCGGAGTGACGGTACCTGAGAAGAAAGCCCCGGCTAACTACGTGCCAGCAGCCGCGGTAATACGTAGGGGGCAAGCGTTGTCCGGAATTATTGGGCGTAAAGCGCGCGCAGGCGGCTATTTAAGTCTGGTGTTTAAACCTTGGGCTCAACCTGAGGTCGCACTGGAAACTGGGTGGCTTGAGTACAGAAGAGGAAAGTGGAATTCCACGTGTAGCGGTGAAATGCGTAGATATGTGGAGGAACACCAGTGGCGAAGGCGACTTTCTGGGCTGTAACTGACGCTGAGGCGCGAAAGCGTGGGGAGCAAACAGGATTAGATACCCTGGTAGTCCACGCCGTAAACGATGAGTGCTAGGTGTTAGGGGTTTCGATACCCTTGGTGCCGAAGTTAACACAGTAAGCACTCCGCCTGGGGAGTACGGTCGCAAGACTGAAACTCAAAGGAATTGACGGGGACCCGCACAAGCAGTGGAGTATGTGGTTTAATTCGAAGCAACGCGAAGAACCTTACCAGGTCTTGACATCCCTCTGAATCCACTAGAGATAGTGGCGGCCTTCGGGACAGAGGAGACAGGTGGTGCATGGTTGTCGTCAGCTCGTGTCGTGAGATGTTGGGTTAAGTCCCGCAACGAGCGCAACCCTTAACTTTAGTTGCCAGCAGGTAATGCTGGGCACTCTAGAGTGACTGCCGGTGACAAACCGGAGGAAGGTGGGGATGACGTCAAATCATCATGCCCCTTATGACCTGGGCTACACACGTACTACAATGGCCGGTACAACGGGAAGCGAAGCCGCGAGGTGGAGCCAATCCCATCAAAGCCGGTCTCAGTTCGGATTGCAGGCTGCAACTCGCCTGCATGAAGTCGGAATTGCTAGTAATCGCGGATCAGCATGCCGCGGTGAATACGTTCCCGGGTCTTGTACACACCGCCCGTCACACCACGAGAGTTTACAACACCCGAAGTCGGTGGGGTAACCCGCAAGGGAGCCAGCCGCCGAAGGTGGGGTAGATGATTGGGGTGAAGTCGTAACAAGGTAGCCGTATCGGAAGGTGCGGCTGGATCACCTCCTTTCTATGGAGAATCGTTCTCTGCAATGAGAACATTCAAATCGGAAGCTAAGCTTCCAAAACTCAGGTTTAGGCCTGTTACTCACTCGTTGCTCAGTTTTGAGAGTTTAAGCTCTCAAGTAAGACTTGATCCTTGAAAACTGGATACCGAAACGAATTTGCGTTTTAGAACATCTTTTAGCAACTTGTGCAAACAAGTAAATGTTATTAGTGAGATTTTTCTTCGGAAGAATCAAGGTTAAGCTAATAAGAGCACACGGAGGATGCCTAGGCGCCAGGAGCCGACGAAGGACGTGGCGAACAACGAAACTGCCTCGGGGAGCTGTAAGCAAGCTTTGATCCGGGGGTGTCCGAATGGGGAAACCCAGCTGTGGTAATTCGCAGTTACTCATTTCTGAATACATAGGAAATGTAGAGGCAGACCAGGGGAACTGAAACATCTAAGTACCCTGAGGAAGAGAAAACAATAGTGATTCCGTCAGTAGCGGCGAGCGAACGCGGAACAGCCTAAACCTAAGAGCTTGCTCTTAGGGGTTGTGGGACGTCTCACATGGAGTTACAAAGGAATATGGTAGGTGAAGAGGTCTGGAAAGGCCCGCGATAGAGGTAAAAGCCCTGTAACCTAAACTGTGTTCTCTCCGAGACGGATCCCGAGTAGTGCGGGGCACGTGAAACCCCGTATGAATCCAGCAGGACCATCTGCTAAGGCTAAATACTACCTGGCGACCGATAGTGAAACAGTACCGTGAGGGAAAGGTGAAAAGCACCCCGGAAGGGGAGTGAAATAGAACCTGAAACCGTGTGCTTACAAAAAGTCAGAGCCCTATTAATGGGTGATGGCGTGCCTTTTGTAGAATGAACCGGCGAGTTACGTTTAACATGCAAGGTTAAGCCGAGAAGGTGGAGCCGCAGCGAAAGCGAGTCTGAATAGGGCGAATTAGTATGTGGACGTAGACCCGAAACCGTGTGATCTACCCCTGTCCAGGGTGAAGGTGCGGTAACACGCACTGGAGGCCCGAACCCACGTACGTTGAAAAGTGCGGGGATGAGGTGGGGGTAGCGGAGAAATTCCAATCGAACTCGGAGATAGCTGGTTCTCCCCGAAATAGCTTTAGGGCTAGCCTCGGTATAAGAGTAGTGGAGGTAGAGCACTGATTGGGTGCGGGGTCCGCAAGGATTACCAAGCTCAGTCAAACTCCGAATGCCATATACTTATTGCCGGGAGTCAGACAGTGAGTGCTAAGATCCATTGTCAAAAGGGAAACAGCCCAGACCATCAGCTAAGGTCCCCAAGTGTGTGTTAAGTGGGAAAGGATGTGGAGTTGCACAGACAACCAGGATGTTGGCTTAGAAGCAGCCACCATTGAAAGAGTGCGTAATAGCTCACTGGTCGAGTGACTCTGCGCCGAAAATGTAACGGGGCTAAACACACCACCGAAGCTATGGCTAGATACTATGTATCTGGGGTAGGGGAGCGTTGTGTAGGGGTTGAAGGTGTACTGAAAAGAGCGCTGGACACTACACAAGTGAGAATGCCGGTATGAGTAACGAAAAGATCAGTGAGAATCTGATCCGCCGAAAGCCCAAGGTTTCCTGAGGAAGGCTCGTCCGCTCAGGGTAAGTCGGGACCTAAGGCGAGGCCGAAAGGCGTAGTCGAAGGACAACAGTTTGAAATTACTGTACCACCGTAATCCGCTATGAGCGATGGGGTGACGCAGGAGGGTAGTGACGCGGACTGATGGATGTCCGTCTAAGCAGTGAGGCTGATGTGTAGGCAAATCCGCACATCATTAAGGCTGGGCTGTGATGGGGAGCGAAAATTATAGTAGCGAAGGTCATGATCTCACACTGCCAAGAAAAGCCTCTAGCCAGGAGAAGGTGCCCGTACCGCAAACCGACACAGGTAGGCGAGAAGAGAATTCTAAGGCGCGCGGAAGAACTCTCGTTAAGGAACTCGGCAAAATGACCCCGTAACTTCGGGAGAAGGGGTGCCCCGGTAGTGTGAATAGCACGAGGGGGCCGCAGTGAAAAGGCCCAAGCGACTGTTTAGCAAAAACACAGGTCTGTGCGAAGCCGCAAGGCGAAGTATACGGGCTGACGCCTGCCCGGTGCTGGAAGGTTAAGGGGAGTGGTTAGGGGTAACCCGAAGCTATGAACCGAAGCCCCAGTAAACGGCGGCCGTAACTATAACGGTCCTAAGGTAGCGAAATTCCTTGTCAGGTAAATTCTGACCCGCACGAATGGCGTAACGACTTGGGCGCTGTCTCAACGAGAGATCCGGTGAAATTTTAATACCTGTGAAGATGCAGGTTACCCGCGACAAGACGGAAAGACCCCATGGAGCTTTACTGCAGCTTGATATTGAATTTGGGTACGATCTGTACAGGATAGGTGGGAGCCGTAGAAATCGGAGCGCAAGCTTCGGTGGAGGCGCCGTTGGGATACCACCCTGATCGTATCTAGGTTCTAACCTAGTGCCCTTATCGGGTACGGGGACCGTGTCAGGCGGGCAGTTTGACTGGGGCGGTCGCCTCCTAAAGAGTAACGGAGGCGTTCCAAGGTTCCCTCAGAATGGTTGGAAATCATTCGCAGAGTGCAAAGGCATAAGGGAGCTTGACTGCGAGACCTACAAGTCGAGCAGGGACGAAAGTCGGACTTAGTGATCCGGTGGTACCGCATGGAAGGGCCATCGCTCAACGGATAAAAGCTACCCTGGGGATAACAGGCTTATCTCCCCCAAGAGTCCACATCGACGGGGAGGTTTGGCACCTCGATGTCGGCTCATCGCATCCTGGGGCTGAAGTAGGTCCCAAGGGTTGGGCTGTTCGCCCATTAAAGCGGTACGCGAGCTGGGTTCAGAACGTCGTGAGACAGTTCGGTCCCTATCTGTCGTGGGCGCAGGAAATTTGAGAGGAGCTGTCCTTAGTACGAGAGGACCGGGATGGACGTACCGCTGGTGCACCAGTTGTTCCGCCAGGAGCATGGCTGGGTAGCTACGTACGGACGGGATAAGCGCTGAAAGCATCTAAGCGTGAAGCCCCCCTCAAGATGAGATTTCCCAATTAGTAAGACCCCTTGAAGACGACGAGGTAGATAGGTTGGAGGTGGAAGTGCAGCAATGCATGGAGCTGACCAATACTAATCGGTCGAGGGCTTATCCTATACGTAGAATGCAGATTTGTTTCGGATTCAGTTTTCAGGCATCAAGCCTGAAATACGCTTAGAAATTCATTGTCACTTCTGGTGATGAACCGAATTTCACGCGGCAGCGTCTGTTTGACAGACGCATGTTTGGTGGCGATAGCGGAGGGGTTCCACGCGTACCCATCCCGAACACGACCGTTAAGCCCTCCAGCGCCGATGGTACTTGGACCGAAGGGTCCTGGGAGAGTAGGACGTTGCCAAGCACGCAAGACCACTGTTGAGTAATCGACAGTGGTCTTTTTGTTATGTAAATAAAGAATTCATTAGGCTATATTTTGAGATACTAAGATGGAGATAAGCGTGGCTTAAAAGGTGAACAGAGATGCATTGTGAATTTTTTACACACTAAATTGTCCGCCCAGCACGGACTAACGTCCAATAATTCGCTTACTCGGCGGCCGTTTTTTGAATACCTACTCTGATGATGTAATGTTCTTGACAGTCCAAATGCCCTTTGCTAAGATGGCAATAATATATTTTTGGATAAGCATCTCAAACCTTAATTGAAGATCTACACTTGTTCAGCCCCCAGATGTACAGAATTGTCTGTCGTGAATGGACTGGAGTCAAAGGTTCTTCTTTCATAAAGTTTGTAGGCGGGTATAATTTAAAACAACCGAGGAGGAATGACCCAGGTGTGGAAAGATAAGTTTGGTAAAGAAGGTCTAACTTTTGATGATGTGCTGCTGGTTCCGCGTAAATCTGAGGTACTGCCTAAAGAAGTGGATTTGACCACAGTTCTAAGTAAGAATGTGAAGTTGAATATTCCACTTATGAGTGCAGGTATGGACACAGTCACAGAAGCAGCCATGGCCATTGCAATTGCTCGTGAGGGTGGCATCGGGATTATACACAAGAATATGCCTGTAGAGCAGCAAGCGGAAGAAGTAGATCGTGTGAAGCGTTCCGAGAGCGGAGTTATTACGAATCCATTCTCACTTACGGCAGAACACATGGTATCTGATGCAGAGCTTTTAATGGGTAAATATCGCATTTCCGGAGTGCCGATTGTAGACAGTGACAATAAACTTGTCGGTATTCTGACTAATAGAGACTTACGCTTTATTCATGATTTCAATATTCAAATTAAAGAAGTTATGACACATGAGAATCTTGTAACAGCTGCTGTGGGTACAACCCTTCAGGAAGCAGAAGGTATCCTGCAACGTCATAAGATCGAGAAGCTTCCCCTTGTGGACGAGAATAATATTCTTAAGGGCCTCATCACCATTAAGGATATTGAAAAAGCTATTCAATTCCCTAACGGAGCCAAAGATGCACATGGCCGTCTACTTGTTGGAGCAGCTGTTGGTATCTCTAAAGACACCTTCGAACGTACTGCAGCATTAGTAAAAGCTGGTGTGGATCTGATTGTAGTCGATTCTGCACATGGTCACCACATTAATATTATTGAAGCGGTTCGCCAAATTCGTGAGCTATATCCTGATCTTACGATTGTTGCTGGTAACGTAGCTACAGGCGAAGCAACCCGTGAACTTATTGAAGCTGGTGCATCTGTAGTTAAAGTAGGTATTGGACCAGGATCGATCTGTACAACACGCGTTATCGCTGGTATCGGCGTACCACAGGTTACAGCCATTTATGATTGTGCGACAGTTGCTCGCGAGTACGGAATTCCTATTATCGCTGATGGCGGTATTAAGTATTCTGGGGAGATCACTAAGGCTATCGCAGCTGGTGCTCATGCTGTAATGATGGGAAGTATGTTTGCGGGTACAGAAGAAAGCCCAGGGGAATCTGAGCTTTATCAAGGCCGTAAATTTAAAGTATATCGTGGTATGGGCAGCATGAGTGCCATGAAACAAGGCAGTAAAGACCGTTATTTCCAAGATGATGATAAAAAGCTCGTTCCTGAAGGAATTGAGGGACGTATTGCTTTTAAAGGGCCTCTTTCTGACACTGTTCATCAATTGATCGGCGGATTGCGCTCAGGTATGGGCTATTGCGGTACGAAGTCATTGGAAGAACTGCGTAACGATACTTCTTTCATTCGCATCACAAGTGCTGGACTTCGTGAAAGCCACCCGCATGATGTGCAAATTACAAAAGAAGCACCAAACTATTCCGTATAATGGACTAACCGTATTATTTTTTGGACAGACAGGACTATTTCGTCCTGTCTGTCTTTTTTTGCGGGTACCCCTGTGTTAGAATAGAACAAGCTATTGATATGAGATTTAAAGGAGAGTCGTAATCATTGAAGCACAAACGAAAATTTAATGGTAAGCAAATTGTAATTAAGACAGCGACTGTAGGTCTGCTTTTAAATATGTTAATGAACCCTGTAATTCCAGCATTGGCTGAAGCGGGCAAAACTCCGGTTACAACCGAAGGTGCCGCAACTGCTACTGAAACTGCACCCAAGACCAACGCAGTTAAGATCCCTTCTGTGGAATCTCTTAACTTGGAATTGAGTTCTGCTATTCTAATAGAACCAACTACAGGCCAAGTACTTATGGCTCTAAATCCAGATACACCACTCCCACCTGCGAGTATGACCAAGATGATGACTGAATATCTTGTATCTGATGCCGTGAAAAAAGGAGACATCTCTTGGGATCAGAAAGTTATCATTCAAGAGAATGCTTCCAAACAGGTCGGATCACGAATTTTTCTGGCAGCTGGAGATGAACATACGGTTAAAGAGCTATACATAGCGATGGCTGTAGGATCGGCGAATGATGCCACGGTTGCTTTGGCAGAATTGGTATCGGGTTCAGAAGAACAATTCGTAGAACTAATGAATCAGACTGCACAGAAGATGGGCATGAAAAATACCTATTTTATTAACTCAACCGGACTTGATCGGGCAGACATGCCGAAGAAATTCCGTCCTGATCTTGATAAAGAGACTGTAATGTCAGCTAGAGATGCAGCTACTCTTGCTAAATTTATAGTTACTGACCACCCGGACTTCACTGAATTTACAACGATTCAGTCTTATAAATTCCGTGATCGGGATACAGCGCCGATCATTAACTACAACTGGATGCTGGAAGCTAACAAAAGTATCCCCAACTTTAAGGCATATGCTTATCCAGGTCTAGATGGACTGAAGACTGGCCATACCACAAATGCAGGTAACTGCTTTACCGGTACTGCTGTGCGTGATGGAATGCGTCTAATCAGTGTTGTTATGGGTGCTAACTCAGAGGCACATCGATTCACAGAAACAAAAAAAGTGCTCGACTACGGATTTAACAACTTTGAAATCAAACAGGTTGTAGCTCCGAAGGCTGTTATTGCTGGCACGGAAACAGTTCCGGTACTGAAAGGAAAGAATAAAGATGTTTCTATAGTTACTGATGAAGGAGTTTCTTTCATTGTTCCTAAGGGAACGGTTTCTCCTGAAGTTACTACAACTGTTGTAACAAATGACCCTGCAACTTTGGTTGCTCCTATAGCTCAATCCTCTAAAGTAGGTAAAGTTACCTATTCCTACAAGGCTGAAGGCATGCAAGCAGCACAGGAGAAAACAGTTAATCTGATCACAGTAGAGGAAGCTGAGAAGGCTGGCTGGTTCAAGTTGTTCCTTAGAGCGATTGGCGATTTCTTCGGTGATTTATTTTCAGGGATCAAGAACTTGTTCTAATGCAGTTTGGTGTCGAAATCAGCAGTAAATCCGAGTAAATGGGTTGTAGATTTCCCTTCATTGGGGTAAAATTACAAGTTAGATTAAGATAGATCATTCGGGGGGTTAGGACATGGAAACAGGTACATCGCGAGTTAAAAGAGGCATGGCAGAAATGCAAAAAGGCGGCGTCATTATGGACGTCATGAATGCAGAGCAAGCAAAAATTGCTGAGGCTGCTGGTGCAGTTGCTGTTATGGCTCTGGAACGCGTACCTTCTGACATTCGTGCAGCTGGCGGTGTAGCACGGATGGCCGATCCTACAATTGTAGAAGAGGTTCTCAAGGTGGTAAGTATCCCTGTTATGGCTAAGGCTCGTATCGGCCATTATGTAGAAGCGAAAGTTCTAGAATCTTTGGGTGTTGATTACTTGGATGAGAGTGAAGTTCTTACTCCTGCTGATGAAGTATTCCATATTGATAAACATGAGTTCACCGTTCCTTTTGTATGTGGAGCGAAGGATTTGGGAGAAGCACTGAGACGTATTAACGAAGGTGCCTCCATGATCCGTACAAAAGGTGAACCAGGAACAGGCAACATTGTTGAGGCCGTGCGTCACATGCGCTTTATCAACAGTCAAATCCGTAAAGTAACGAATTTGTCCAAGGACGAGCTATATAATGAAGCAAAGAACCTGGGAGTTTCCTACGAGCTGTTGCTCGAAGTACATGAGCTTGGCAAACTGCCGGTTGTTAACTTTGCCGCTGGGGGTGTAGCTACTCCTGCAGATGCTGCTCTTATGATGCATTTGGGTGCTGATGGTGTATTCGTAGGCTCGGGTATTTTTAAATCGGACAATCCTGAGAAATTTGCGCGTGCGATTGTTGAAGCCACTACACACTATACTGATTACAAACTGATTGCTGAAGTATCCAAGAACCTTGGTGCACCAATGAAGGGGATTGATATTGCAACTCTCACCCCGGCTGAACGTATGTCGGAGCGTGGCCGTTAATAGAGAGAAGGTTGTAGGATGAAGATAGGAGTATTGGCGCTGCAAGGCGCTGTTACGGAGCATATTGTTAGTATAGAGAAGACCGGTGCAGAAGGCGTGCCTATCAAGCGTGTGGAGCAGCTAGAAGAGGTTGAAGGCCTGATTATCCCCGGCGGAGAAAGTACAACGATTGGAAAGCTAATGCGGAAATATGGCTTCATAGAAGCCATCCGTGATTTTTCTGATCAGGGCAAGCCTATTTTTGGCACATGTGCGGGTATGATTGTGCTGGCCAAAAAAATTGCCGGTGGTGAACCGGGGCATTTGGAGCTGATGGATATTACCGTAGCCCGGAATGCATTCGGCCGCCAACGGGAAAGCTTTGAATGTGATCTGGAGGTTAAAGGCATTGATGAGCCGGTTCGTGCTGTGTTTATACGTGCACCGCTTATCAACGAGGTAGGACCTCGAGTTGATGTGCTTACCGTCTATAATGATGAGATTGTAACCGCGCGCGAAGGCAACTTGCTGGTGTGTTCTTTTCATCCAGAACTGACCGATGATTTCAGACTGCACCAATATTTTGCCGATATGGTAGAGGCGAATAGGGAAGTCCAACAACAAAATCGCATATAAAGAACATCCTGACTCTTTCAAAGCTGTAATCAGCATTTTGAAAGAGTTTAGGCTGTTTTCAGGAGGGAAACTTTGTGTTAGATGTAAAAATACTACGTAGTGATTACGCAAGAGTGGAAGAGGCTTTAGAAAAACGGGGCAAATCACTGGACTTAATTGCTGATTTTCCACAACTTGATTTGCGTCGACGTGAATTACTGCAAGAAACCGAAGGTCTTAAGAACCGTCGTAATACAGTTTCAGGTGAAGTAGCGAAAAAGAAAAAGAACGGCGAACCAGCAGATGATCTAATTACAGAAATGCGTACAGTGTCTGACCGGATTAAAGAGCTTGATGATGAAGTACGTGAACTGGAAGCTCAGATTGCTGATCTTACTATGAATATCCCTAATATTCCTCATGATTCAGTTCCAGTAGGGAAATCCGAGGATGATAACGTTGAATTACGCCGCTGGTCGGAGCCCAAAGAGTTCGGATTCACTCCGAAATCACATTGGGAGCTTGCGCAGCAGCTTGATATTATTGATTTTGAAGCTGCAGCAAAGGTTACAGGATCCCGGTTTGTTTTCTATAAAGGACTTGGAGCACGTCTAGAACGGGCGCTGATTAACTTTATGATGGATCTTCACAGTGGTGAGCATAACTATGAGGAAATGCTGCCGCCTTACATTGTAAACAAAGACAGCTTGTATGGTACAGGACAACTGCCTAAATTCGAAGAGGATCTGTTCAAGCTGCGGGATACCGAATACTATTTGATTCCTACAGCTGAAGTACCGGTAACGAACTACTATCGCGAAGAGATTTTGACGGCAGCTGACCTGCCTAAATACCATGTAGCTTACAGCTCTTGTTTCCGTTCTGAGGCGGGCTCGGCGGGCCGTGATACTCGCGGTTTGATTCGCCAGCATCAATTCAACAAGGTAGAGTTGGTGAAGCTCACCACCCCTGAATCCTCTTATGAGGAATTAGAAAAAATGACAGCAGACGCTGAAAGTGTGCTGCAGCTGTTGGGACTGCCTTATCGTGTACTTGGGTTATGTACGGCTGATATGGGCTTTACATCGGCTAAGACGTATGATTTGGAAGTGTGGTTGCCTGAGAGTGGGATGTACCGTGAGATCTCCTCTTGCTCAAATACAGAAGACTTCCAAGCACGCCGGGCAAATATTCGTTTCCGTAAGGATCCAAAATCGAAGCCTGAATTTGTTCATACGCTGAACGGCTCTGCTTTGGCGGTTGGACGTACGGTTGCTGCAATTCTTGAGAATTATCAGCAAGAGGATGGCAGTGTTCTGATTCCAGAATGCCTACAACCTTATATGCGCAATGTAAAATCGATACAACCAAAAACTATTTAAAGATATAGTTGCTTTTTCTTTGCATTGTATGGTACAATCCTAATGCATGTGAAATTTAAATGCATTTGGAGAGGTACCGAAGCGGTCATAACGGGGCGGTCTTGAAAACCGTTAGGGTGCAAGCCCACATGGGTTCGAATCCCATCCTCTCCGCCATTCCTTTATGAACTTAAAGAATAATTAGATAGAAACCGTTCCCTCTGGGGGACGGTTTTTTGTTTTGTTTGGTAGACCCAGTTCTATTGAGAATAAAAAGCTTCATTTCTCCGCAATGTATTAGAGAAGGAGGATGATCATAATCATGGATAGATCATTAGAAGTTGATCAGCATAAGCTTGTCTCAGCCTGGCAGGAGCGCTTGCCGGCGTTGATGGATGATGGGGATAGTTTCAGTGTGCTGGCGGATAATGGGGATCCGAATAGCTTGCTGATTCATTTTAATGCGGCAGGTCATCAAGGCTATTCGCTGGATTTTCGCTGCAAGTATGTAGATAGCAGAGAAGTGGCAGTGGATCTGCTGGATGTGGAACAGAGCGGTCTCCATATTGATGAGCGTAGTGATGCCGTACAGCAGCTGGCACAGCAATACTCACGGCAAATTCATGAATGTGCTCAGGCTCTTCAGAACTTGACCAATCCTTAGGAGGAATGAAAATGTCGAAACCAAAAAGTATCCCTGTTCCTGGGGCAGAGCCAACAAGTGGTGAGCGGAGAAAAGACCATACTCCATCAGGCCCAGAACCGCTTTCAGGTTCTAAAAAGGTGAAACAAGCGAACCATGTTGACCACCATAATCCACAAGGTTAACAAATAAAAACGTTAAGAATTTTAAAGAAGTGTTTCTTGATTTTTACAAATGGTTTATCATAGGAGGGGGAGAGATTTCTTTTACAATGGGAGAGGAGAACAATAATGAACAAAAAGTGGGGTTTGTCGGCCGCTGCATTGCTGCTTACAGCAGCAGTAATTCTGCCGGGATGTGCAAGTAAACAGGAGGCGCCAAAAGAGGCCTTAAAATCAGCCGCTACTAAAGCGACTACAATGTCATCTTATGAGATGAAGAGTAAATTCACGATCAACGATCTTACGATCGAGACTTCTGACGCTGAATCTGCTGCAATGACTACACAGGTACTTAGTATGCTTAAGAATGCTGATATTACCATTGATGGGGTATATCAAGCAGAGCCAATGCAGACAGAACTAACTATGGTTCTGAATCTGAAAGGCGATATGAGCATGAGCTTTAATGTTCCTATGGTAATGACTGCCGAGAAGTTGTATGTTAAGATTCCATCTATTCCTTTCGTACCGATTCCTGAGACAATCCTCAATAAGTTTGTAGAGGTTGATCTGAAGGCGTTGGCAGAGCAGGAGGGTGCAGAATTTAACCCAAGTACGATGGATACTCAAAAAATGCAGAAGCTGTCTAATGAAGTGGTGGACACTGTCCTAGCTGAATATGACGAAGAAAAATATTTTAACGAGATTGATCCCAAAGATGCTAATTTACCAGAAGGTGTGGAAGCTAAACAAGTCGTTCAGTTCCAAGTGACTAACGATAATGTTAAAGAAGCAATCACTATCTTGGTGAATAATGCCCTGCCAAAAATCATTGATATCGTAAGCAAGGAAGAATACAAGGATATGCTGCAGATTAAAGATGCAGATCTAGCTAAGGCTAAAGAAGAACTGACATCAGGTGAAGCTAGAACTGAATTGGATAAGGGCTTAGCTGATCTTGATAAGTACCTTACCATCAACCAGTTCCACTATAATACTGCGATCAATAAGGACGGATACGCTGTGTATCAGGATTTATTGATGGATGTTAAAGTAAATGATCCGGAAGATGGCACAAAAGTGGCCTTCTCAGTAAATGGAACGGGCCAATACAGCAAGATCAACGAAAAGCCGGTATTCAAGATTGGTATCCCTCAAGGTGATGATGTAATTACAATGGATCAACTTGGAGAAGAATTCGGTGGTTTGGGAACTTATTAATCCCAGTTCGCAAGATAAAGACCCGCATGAGGCGTATATTATACGCCCATGCGGGTCTTTTTTTAGGAAAAAAGTAGCGCTGATTCCTGCGACAATGCAGAATCCTATTTCTGTTCCTCTGTCAGCACATCTTCAGTTAAGATTGCGTAGGTTTGGTGATCCTGCCACTGTCCATTTATTTTAAGATACTGACGGGCAACCCCTTCAGGTTTAAACCCACTCTTCTCCAGGACTCTTCGGGAAGCTTCATTATGCAATAAAATAGCTGCCTGAACTCTATGTAGACCTAAGGCTCGGAAAGCATAGCCAAGGACTAATCCGACCGCTGCTGTCATATAACCTTGTCCTTGCATCCGATGATCCATTAAATATCCTAAATCAGCATATTGTGCTACACCTCGTGAGACGTTGGACAATGTGATCTGACCGATTAGCTGTCCATCCAGCAGATAAATGCCGAACATATAAGCTCTGTCCTGTAGGGCGTCCTCAATACGCTGATTGATGATCTGTTGCTGACTCTCCAGGGTAAAGAAGTGCTCATCACGTTTTGGCTCAAACGGTTCGTGGGTTACCCGGTTATTTAAACGAAGCTCCAGCAGGCTTTGTGCATCCTTAAGCTCAAGTGGAGAAATATAGATCCCTTGAGAGGTATGATATAGAGTAAGGGTCATTTAGGAGTCCTCCTTTTGTTTAATTGGCTTTTTACGTAAACGGCGAAAGAAGGAGGTGAGTAGATCTGCACATTCTTCTTGTAAAACATCCTGTATTACCTCAGTTCTATGATTAAATCGCGGCTCTTCAAGCAAGTTCATGAGGGTCCCGGCACATCCAGCTTTAGGGTCAGGCGTTCCATATACCGTGAGAGGCACTCTGGACTGCACTATTGCTCCTGCACACATCGGACAAGGTTCTAGGGTGACGTACAGCTGGCAATCCAGCAGACGCCAAGAATTCATGACATTGCTGGCCTCGCGAATGGCTACCATCTCTGCATGGGCTGTCGAATCCATTGTCGTTTCTCGTAAATTGTATCCACGTCCTATAATTTCACCATGTCGAACAATGACAGCGCCAATAGGAACCTCACCTAATGCCTCAGCTTTACGTGCTTCTGCGATCGCCTGCCTCATCCAATATTCATGAACCGCTTGTATATCTTCTGGCGATTCATTGGCTTTAATATTCAAGATCATCTTCCCTTCTTCTGTAACCATTGTACAACGAACAAATATTCGTTCTTAACAAAATGTGCATAACTCTGTGGATAACAGCCTACTTATACACATTTTTGTACACACCGGACTTTAATAATTTGTTTATATGTGCATAAGATGTGGATGGTTTCTTATATATTGTAGAGAAACACCTTTTGAATTTCAATATTTCGTGAATTAATAGGCTTGTTTTAAATGTCCTTTTCAAATGAGGGGGCAAAAGGTATGATGTTTATTATAGGCTCCGCAAGGATTTACCAGTGGATAAGAGGTGAATAACAGTTTGTCCATAAAGACAAAACTATCTGCTATTATTTTTGGAGCGGTACTGCTAATTTTAGCATTGAATCTGACATTTAACCTTTATGCCGCTCAGAATAATCTAAGAAATGAAAACGTAAATAATATGCAGATCACCGCTATGCAAATGGCTGTTTCTGTAGAACAAAGTAACTATAGCTCTAACTATGTAGAATATCAAATCGCGCATAACTTAAGAATGGCTGCCATCTTTGCCTCTAAGGAATTGGGTCCGGATTATAAGAATATAACCAACGCTCAACTTAAGGCCCTAACTTCCAAGTTGGGCGTGTCTAATATTTCAATTCTGGTAAAGACTGATAATGATATCGTGGTGACAAGGGCATCAAATCCGATTGATATTGGAATGTCCACTCAAGGTTGGGGGTACTGGTACCTTGCCCTTTTGGAGTTATTTGATAATCAGGAAGTCACTGTGGGGCAAGGTCAGTCATTGGATCATTTTTGGTCAGGCCCATTTGAATATTCAACCTACAATCCCGATTTCATTGAGAAGTGGGGTTATTATCATGATGAAGCAAGCAACTACATCATTAATCCTGTTATTCTCAATACTGCGGCAAGTGAATATATCGAAATCACCAACCCCGATCAAATTGTAGAGCGAACCAAAGAAGTTAATCCAGGGATTTTAGAGCTTACAGGATTTAATCCAACAACATTTGGTTTAGCAAGTATGGCGGGTGATGGAAGCGATGCATTTAAAAAGAAACTTGGCAACCGCCCAATTAAGTTCGGTACCTATACTTATGGTAATGTGGAGCAAGATAAAGCAGCTATTCTATTAGCTCAGCAGAAGCAGAAGCCAGTTACACTGGAGACGAAGGTACATGGGAAAAGAGTGCTCAAAAGCTTCATTCCTATTCAGAATCCTAAAATGGAGCCTTACGTAATCGGTGTAGTTTTGGATTATTCTGTGATTTCATCCGTAGTTCATGAACAATTAGCCAATTATTTGACTACGTCTCTGTTATTGCTGGCATTATTTTTGCTATGTAGTTACATACTTTCAGGTTTTATTACTCGTCCAATTCAGGCTATACTTGCCAAAGTCAATGACGTAGCGCGGGGTAAGTTCGAACCTCCATTAAAGGTAACCTCTCGTGATGAGTTAGGTCAATTAGCCTTGCGGATTAACGCTATGACTTCTCATCTTATGCAACGCACCAATCGTCTTAAGCAGACGCTGGAAGAGAACCGGGCGGTTAAGGAGCATTTGGAATCCGTAATTAACGGTACGTCGGATGCGATTCATACGTTGGATATGGAGGGACGAATCACTAGCACTAACAGAGCCTTTGAGGAGCTGTACGGATGGAGTGCAACAGAAGTGATAGGCAATATGCCATATCTTGTACCCGCGACAGCGCTTAAGCAAGAGGAAGAGCGGCTTGACGCGTTAAGAAATGGTGCAGTTCTGCCGCCGATCGAGACAGTGAGACTTAAACGGGACGGATCATTAGTTGAAGTTAGCGTTAGTACCTCGATAATTCGAGATGAAGAGGGTTATCCCCATTCCTTTATTCACGTTTCTCGTGATATGACGGAACGCAATCGAATGGAGGAGCTGCTTAGACGCTCTGAGAAACTAACTACAGTCGGCCAATTGGCCGCAGGAGTAGCTCATGAGATTCGTAACCCTCTTACCACGTTAAAAGGATTTCTACAGCTTCAACAGGAGAAGGAGCTCTTGGTTCCGCTTCATGTAGAGCTGATGTTATCCGAGCTGGAGCGGATTAATCTTATCGTCAGTGAATTTTTAATCCTGGCTAAGCCGCAAGCCGTTCATTTTCAGGAGAAAGATCTTCGCTACATATTAGGTGATGTAGTTTCTCTATTGGATAGTCAGGCTCATCTACATGATATTCAATTTAGTACGAAATTCTCTGAACAACCTGCTACTGTACATTGTGAAGAGAACCAGCTGAAGCAGGTATTTATTAATATTGTTAAAAATGCAATTGAGGCTATGCCTGAGGGTGGCGTCATTTCAATGGAACTGTGGAACTCTGTGGATTGCGTCTTTATTGTAATCAAAGATCAGGGTGAAGGGATTCCAGAGGACGTGCTGCCTAAGCTGGGTGAACCGTTCTTCACGAATAAGGAATCGGGGACTGGGCTTGGGTTAATGATTAGCCAGCGTATTATTCAGGCTCATAAGGGTCATTTGGAAATACAAAGTGAAGTTGGCCGGGGGACAACCGTTATGATTAAGCTGCCTGCAGCTGGAGGGGTTACACCTTGGCTTAACATTAAGGATGAACGGAGTGAAGAACAACGTGAGAATTAATAAATTCATCAGTGAGACAGGATACTGTTCACGCCGAGAAGCAGACAAGCTTGTGGATGCCGGCAGAGTTACGATCAACGGAGAGCCTGCTGTGCTGGGCAGTCAGGCTGTTCCGGGCGATGATGTGCGAATAGATGGTATAGCGCTTGAAACCTCAAGCCAGACGGTCTACATTGCTCTAAACAAGCCGGTTGGGATTACATCAACCACAGAACAGCATATCAAGGGGAATATTGTCGATTTTGTAGGTCATCATGAGCGTATATTCCCGATTGGTCGTCTCGATAAGGATTCGGAAGGATTAATCTTGCTTACTAATGATGGTGATATCGTTAATAAAATTTTGCGGGCGGAAGGCCGGCATGAAAAAGAATATGTGGTTACCGTGGACAGACCCATTACGCCTTCATTTATTACCGGCATGTCGAGCGGTGTGAAAATATTAGGTGAGAAGACGCTGCCCTGTGAGGTCACGCGTATTACGGAGCGTGTCTTCCGTATTATTTTGACAGAGGGCAAAAATCGCCAGATTCGTCGTATGTGCAGCGCTTTTGGCTATGAGGTGCGAAAGCTGCAACGCATTCGGATTATGAATATTCGCCTGGGGGCATTGCAAACGGGAGAATGGCGGGAGCTGTCTGCTGATGAGAAGAAAGAGCTTGGAGCTACGCTGAACTACGAGTTACTGTAGGAATGTTATTACAATGTTACAGGTCCATATAGAATGTAGTACTCGCAACAAAAAAAGAGCTGTCCGGGGTCTAAGACCTTTGGACAGCTCTTTTTATTACCTTACGAAATCACTTATTCAGCAGAGGGAACAATCCCTGTAAACTCTTTGGATTCTTGATATTTGCGAATAATGGAAACCTCTACCCGGCGATTCTTGCTTCGGCCGGTAGCTGTGTCATTATCCGAAATAGGATGATACTCGCCGTATCCAATCGCACTAAATTTGCGCGGATTTAGATTTGTGTTCTGCAGCAAAATCTTCATGAACTGAAGTGCCCGATCCGCACTCAGATCCCAGTTGGATGAATAGTTGCTATTGGAAATCGGAATATCGTCGGTGTGCCCTTGCACTACTACATCATAATCCGGGAATTGCTGCAGCATCGTTGAGATGGATTTAGCTAATTGCCGCGAATCATCCTTAACAATGGCTTGGCCAGAGGCGAACAATGCGTTATCACTGATCGTAATCATTAGCTGAGATTGATTAAGCTTCGTACTGAGCAGATCAGTTAGACCGTTGCTCTTAATATATTGATCGAATTGTTTCTTAAGCTTCTCTAAATCCTCTTGTTCCTTTTGTCGTAGCTTTGCCATTTCTGCTTCTTCAGCTTTCTTGGAAGTAGAGCTACCCATCTTATCATTTTTCCCCAGATCTTCTTGAGTTTTACTAGGCATTGCTGCCCGCTCTTCAAGAATGCCTGTACCGCCATTAAGTGCGGAACTGAAGGCTTGACTCATCTCTTCAAATTTCTTGGCATCCGTTGCGCTCATAGAATACATAACGATGAACAGAGCCACCAGAAGAGTCATGAGGTCGGAATAAGGTAACAGCCACGATTCATCGGCATGTTCTTCATGCTCTTCGTGTCTAGTCTTTTTGCTCACCTGATCCACCGTCCTTCTCATTTAACTTAACGCGTTGCGAAGGTGTTAGGAATACAGCAAGCTTCTGATTGATGGCAATAGTAGATACACCGGACTGTATGGACAAAAGACCTTCGACCATCATCATTCGAACTTCGATTTCTTGTTTGGAGAGACGTTTCAGCTTATTAGCAATAGGATGCCATAATACGTAACCTGTAAAGATACCAAGCAAAGTGGCGATGAAGGCAGCCCCGATTGCCGCAGCCAATTTATTCATATCACTCATATCAGCCAGAGCGGCGATGAGGCCGATAACCGCCCCGAGCACCCCAAGGGTAGGAGCATACATACCTGCCTGTGAGAAAATGAGCGCTCCTGCTTTATGTCTATCCTCTGTGGCGTGGATATCCTCCATGAGGACATCGCGGACAAAATCCTGATCATTTCCATCAATGATCATCCGCATGCCATTCCTGAGGAAGTTATCTTCTATTTCATCGACCTTTGATTCTAGAGCCAACAGACCTTCACGCCGTGTGATAGAAGCCCATTCCATGAACATAGTGATTAATTCGGGTTTACTGATTAATTTCTTTTTGATAAAAATCATTTTGAACAGACTTGGAATCTTTTTGACCTCGTTGAAAGGAAAGGCCATGAAAATAGACGCTGCCGTACCCACCAAGATAATAACGTAAGCAGCAGGTGTGGCCAAAGCATGAAGTGGAGCGTGCTTGAGGATCATGCCCCAGATTACAGCAACCAAACCAAAAATTAAACCAATTATTGTTGAAATTTCCATTTTGCACCTCGTCCGTGAGATTTAAGATGTGTTCCGACAATGCCGCGTATATCATCCTTGAAACAGCGGCAGGGCACTCTGTGCGAAACCGAATTAACGTATATTCTTATTTATCGACATCATTCGGTTTTTTGTGAAGTCATTTTTTCGGCTATAATGGATAAGGTAAGTAATTATTCATCTGTGAAGAAAACGGAGTGATATACGTGGGTGTAAAGCATGGTAGAGATTACGGTGAAATTCTAACAGATTTGACCGAAGCCGTCGGACGAATTTCCGATGGATATTTATTTTTTGAGATGGATCCGGACGAGTGGCAGGAACTACCCCAAGAATCAAAGCTGGAGGTATGGGAAGCATTGGCTGAGGATCTTTTCTTCGCGCTGGGTAATGAACCTATGATTGAAGTGGGGAGCGGTGTAATTATTTACGATAAGGACACGCATCGCATTAATATTTTAGTTGGCGAAGAGGATTTGGCTTCAGTGGTTTTGATTTAGGCAGAGGAGACGTCTGGACGTAATTTGCCCGTAGTTAGTAGCCCGTGTTAAAATTGATAAAGCCGAGTTATAATCGCTGGGATTTGTGAATACATTAAATCGAAAATATCGCCTTTATCCTGGCACATCCCTTGGACCTCAGAAGCTAAGGGATGTTTTGTTTAACGCCTAAGTCAAGTAAAGGGAACTGCGCACTTTACTGCAATTTTTTGTAAGGGAGGAAACGAATTGTTATTTACGGAAGAGGAACTGCGTGAGGAGATCACCAAGCTGGAGGGGTGGAAGCTGGATAATAATGTTATGGTGCGAAAATATATGTTCAGCCAATATATGAAGGGCATTGCGTTCGTTGATGAAGTAGCCACGATTTCAGAAGCCTTCGATCATCATCCACATATTACGATTGATTATAAAACAGTTACCCTGCGACTTGAATCTAATGAAGAAGATGGGATTACGGCTCTAGATCTTCGAGCGGCGCATGAATTTAATGAAGCCTTTGAAAAAAATCATTAGTTTAGCCAAAATCATAAAATAAACGCCCGTGCATAGATAGTCACCTATCTCATACACGGGCGTTTTTAGTTGCTTGATGGGTTACTTTTTCTCTGAGAGCCAGAGTGCGACGTTGGCGATCTCTTCAGGCGCTAGCTTTTCCTTAAAGGAAGGCATTTGACCACGTCCTTTAGTGACAATGCTGTAGATTTCCTCAGCGTCATGCTGGCCGCCTTCATTCTGAAGACTTGGTCCAACTCCACCTTGAAGCTGATCGCCGTGACAGGTGATACAGCTGGCTTTCACGGTTGCTTCTGCCTTTGCTGCGTCCAGTTGAACTACCGGCATCGTGGGCTTATTTTCTTCCGCTACCTCTTCTTTACCCGGAAGTGTAAACATGAGTACTACCGCAAAGGCACAGGCGGCAAAAAACAAACCGCTCATGATCCATTTCTGCATCCCAATTCGTCCCTTCTATGTAAGCTGCTCCCTACATTATAGCTTATGGTGAAGCGTTATCATAGGGTTTGTGACAAAAAAATGAACGAGAATACAATCATTCTTATGAAATATCTGGTATTTAATATCATTTGTCATAGACCATGCAATAAAAAGGTTTGTCTCCTGTAGGTGTGCGGCGTTCATACGTATCTGTAATCGTAAATCCACATTTTTGATAAGTTCGAATGGCGCGTTGGTTCCAGGTCAGGACTTCCAGATCTATCTCACGATCAGGATAACGATTCAAAGCTGTCTGGACGATGGCATCTACGAATAGTTTGCCTAAACCATGGCCGCATAGATCGGGGCGCATCCCAACTCCTAAACGAACGACTCCTTCCATCGGAAACAACTGTGCGAATCCGCACAAAACCTCTTGTTCATTTAATATGGAGACATATTGTTCCTCCCGGAGCTGCGGATCACCAAACTCGATGCCAAGAGCCTGCATCTGCTCCCACGGCATCCAGCCATAAATATTATATGGAGGCGTATAGCTCCACTTACAAATAGCTTCTCCGTGAATTGCCTCCATAGGAACTACATGAAAAGTTACCGAGGGATTTATCATAAAGTCAACGATCTCCTTTCACGAGGACATTGCTATATTACTAATTATATACAAAATGGGGGAGGTTCGACTCAGAAACTTTATATGAGAGGAATGTTTTACAAATTATGAGAGGGGTAAATAAGTAATAAGACAAAAAAACAAGCTCTCCTCCAAGAGTTACCTTGGAAAAGAGCCTATGTACGTTACTTATTGAACATCATCATTGTCTTCCGATTCAGCAGCAACCGATTGGTAAGCGTCTGTGCTCATAATGCGCTTAGCACCAACGTAGCGTTTCACGTAGTAGCTATCACTCAGAGAGCTAATCGTAACACCGCGTGAGGTAGAAGCGTGTGCGAACTTACCTTCACCGACATAAATGCCGACATGGGAGACACCTTTGCCACTTGTATTGAAGAATACAAGATCTCCGGCTCTTATATCATCACGGGAGATTGCTGTGCCCATTTGATATTGGGAACCTGATTGGTGTGGAAGGTTAATGCCAATCTTATCAAACACATACATTGTAAATCCGGAGCAATCAAATCCGTTAGTGGATATACCGCCGGATACGTATTTAGTACCGATGGCCTTGTCAATCACTTTATCCATTTTGGAATCTGCGAAAGCGCTTCCTGCTCCGATGGTGAGGATGATGGAAAAGCTTAGTACTGCTGCTGCTAACTTCTTCTTCAAAAGTGTATACCCCTTCCAAATGCCTACGAGGTTAGCTTAAGGGTTCGGTTGAAGGTCCCCTATGACCCCTCTATATAATGGAGGTCAATTCACCCAAAGTTGGTTCCCCCGTTTTCCTAATAGTTAGGAAACTCGGCTCATACTGTTGATTAGGATTAGCTTGTAATCAATACATGACAAAACCTTTGTAAATAACAACTTAATGATTACAAAAATGTTACTAAAATCTCACTGCGCTAATTGTAACAAACAGAAAGCCGCTTGGCAATCGTTTTTAACATATTAATGCAGAAAAATTGGCATTTTTACGGTAGAAAGGCATATGTAAGCGTTAATAATGACCTAATTTTTAATATAATTGCAATTTTTATCAAATAAACGTGTTTCAATTGGGCTCTATTAGTGTAAAAATATATTATGGAAAAAAGAAAAACCCGAATTTGATTACGGGAATAATCAGATTCAGGTTCATATAGTTGTAATTATGAGGTTATAGTTGTGAGGAAGGTTTCAATCGAAGGCTACAGCTTGATAAGCTGAAGTACTCATTACTCTTTTAGCGCCAACATAACGATTGGCCCAGTAGGCCTGACTGAGTGAAGTGATGGTCACTCCACGCGAAGAGGACGATTGTGCGAATTTTCCGTTTCCAACATAAATGCCGACATGGGATACTCCATTGCCAAGTGTGTTAAAGAACACTAGATCACCAGAACGCAGATTGCTTTTGGATACAGCAGTTCCAACGCTATATTGAGCTTTTGATGTACGAGGTAAAGTAAGACCCACATTCTTGAATACATATTTTGTAAATCCAGAGCAATCAAATCCGGCAGTGCTTGTACCTCCGGTTTTATAGGCAACTCCAATAGTCTTTGAGATTACAGTGTCCATCTTAGAGTCGGCAAAGGCGCTTCCTCCACCAATAGATAATGCCATTACAAGTCCTAGCGCCGCAGCGACGCATTTTTTTCTTAAATTATGTCTTTTCAAAAGATGTACTCCTTCCAAGGCCTGCGAGGTTAGCTTAAGGGTTCGGTAGAAGATTCCCTATGATCCCTGTAAAGCGAGATCAATTCACCCAAAATATGGTTCCCCCACTTCCCGGTGCAAAGGAATTAGGCGTGTTAAGCACCAAGAGAATGACGTTTCGACAGTTACACTTACGATAAATACATTTAGTTATGTAGGAATCGTTTCAATTGATTACAAAATTGTTACTAATAGCACAGGACTTATTGTAACAGAGCTTTTATGATTTTGCAAATACTCTTAAGTTATCCGTAATGAGAAAAAGTCCCAGCTCCTGAATACAGGAATTGGGACCTTTTTATTATGTCAAATAAGGTTAATTTATTGTGGAAATGCTTTGCTACACCATAGATGATATTGTGCAGAGATTCCCCACATTTTTAAGAGCGTAGAAGGTAGTGGTGAGATTTGCCGTATTATAAGTGCCGGCAGGCCGGGACAGAACAGACCCGTCAGTCCGCACACTAGCAGTAAGAGCAAGCCTCCCGCACCAAGTACAATGGAAACACCTATAGCAGGAATCAGTGACCGCAAGCAGATGAACAGTGAGGAGAACATTCCTGTACCGCCGGTGTAACCAAACTGCATATATAGAAGAAACAGGCGCACGATAAAAATATATATAAGCCATGCCAATACGTATGGTACTAAATGAAGTAACAAAGTGTAGTTAAACAAAGAGGATAAGAACAGCCCGTACATTTTTGGAGCAAGCCAGTAAAGCGGCAGCAGGGTCAGCACCCATTCGATTAGGCTAAAGACTAAGACAGGTAGTCCATAGATCTTCATGCCGGGGAAAAAGAACAGCCCGCGCTCGCCCTTTCGCTCCTGGTGCAGCTCATGCAGCAATCCTGCCCTTATGAAAGGAGAAAGCAGAAGTCGCAAGACAACAAGTCCTAGAAGCATCCATAACCAAGTGCGTATCGCAGGGTCAGTATTCAAGCTGAACTGTCCCTCGATATAATACAACAGTCTGCCCATACCGCTGCCGCCGGCGTCTTTATCTGGATAGCGCAGTAGAATTGGAATAATAGCAGATCGGATGAAACCATACATAAAGTAGCCCCAGAGCAGTCGGTAGATGAAGAGCAGAATTAAAATATAAAATTGCTCCTTCATGCTTTGCCAGCCGCGGGTTATCGATGTTCTCACAATCATTCACCTCACCAGACAAGAGTTCCGAGCACGGTTTCAAGTAGTTTAGTTACACTTAACGTCCAGCGAGAGAGCGTCTTGGGCTCTATTTCCGCCAGCCTAAAGTTGTTTAAATGTTTGCTCTCCAATAAGATGGAATGCTCAGGGTCAATCTCAGCAGAGAGAAGAGGATTATCGCTTAACAATTGAAACGTAGTCTCTGCTCCTTCACCGTTCCAGACCCGCTGCACCGAAGAGCTGTCGGCGAATGTGAATTTCACGGGAACATCAACGTAATGGCTCCCTTTATTTGAAATCTTCACTAATGATTCGTAGCTTTGAGCATCGCCGCTGTTATTTTTTTTAAAAGTAATCGTATCTACTGAGAAGTCAGGCGCACCATCACCATAAATGTAATCATCGAAATATGCCTGCCATGATTTTTTGGTTACCTTCTCAACGACTTTCTGAAAATCTGACGTAGCGGGATGCTGGAAACGGAACTTACGAGCGTAGGAGGACATGATGTTGTTCATTGCTTTGGTACCTACCTGGCGTTCGATATCTTTAAGTACAAGCTTGCCGCGGATATAAACATTTCGGCTATAGGAATCCGCCCCTGCATATTTCCACGTTTCCAGATTTAACGGCTCAGGTATAGTCACCAGGCTGGCCTGTAAAGGCAAATTAGACTTGATACCGTATTCTTGTTCCATAAGTCTGTCTTCGGCATAGGAAGTAAAGCTTTCATCCAGCCAAGCCTCTTCGAATTCATTACTGGCTACCATACCGTAGAAGTATTGATGGCCGATCTCATGAATGACGGTTCTTTCAAGTGAGGTATCTGGAGAAGAATCTGCGGCCCCAAAGGCTGTAATAAGTGTAGGATATTCCATTCCTCCCGCGCCGTTTCCCTCCTTAGGTGGGACGATAATAGACAGCGTAGAGTAGGGATAAGGGCCATACCATTTGCTGAAGTAGGTCAGGGCAGCCTTGGCAGCTTGAAGGTAACGCTCTTGTAAGTCTTTGTGCAGTGGGTCGAGATACACCTTAATTCGTACTCCAGGCACTTCCGGCGTAGAGAAAGCCTCCTCTGCTACTGTAAAATCAGGGGATGCAGCCCAAGCGAAGTCGTGGACATCATCGGCGTAGAACTGATATATTTTTTGATCTTGTTTGAGCTTGGCATTTTTTACAGGAAATCCGGTCGCAGCCACCGTATAGTTGGAAGGAACGGCAATCGTTACATTAAAGATGCCAAAATCACTGTAAAACTCAGAGGTCCCGTGATACTGATGCAGGTCCCAGCCTTCTTCTTTAACTCCGCGTGTGCCCTTAGGCTCGTATACACTAAGCTTAGGGAACCATTGCCCAGCCATAACGAAGTTACCTGAAGCACCCATGCGAGCAAAGATTTTGGGCAGCTGGACTTCATACTGAAGCTTAAGTGTTACACTTTCCCCACCATTAACAGGCTGAGGAAGATGTACCTTTAGAAGCGTCTTATCGTTGATATTGCCGTCATCAGGTTGAACATATTGCACTCTTTGCATTAGCGAAGTTCCCTCTGTCGTGCGCAGATCGGTCAGCGTCATATTTCCGAAGCCGTTCTCAGGCATGCTGTCGCCTCTGAGCGTCCCCCCGGATTCCTTCATAAAGGTGGTATCTGATGAGGCGAATGCATTTGGATACATGTGAAAATATAAATCACTTACTGGCTTTACTCCGGGGTGTGTCCAGGTTACTGTCTCAGAAGCTTTTAAGGTTTCTGTGTCAGGAACAAGCTGGACATCAATGTGATACTCGACTACCCGCTGGCTTAAAGCCTCCTCTGCCGGGACAGGCGCGCTCTCAGGCAATACCTGCTGTGGTACGGCTGCAGGCGCTGTGCCGCTGGAGGACTTGGCCTCTTTTGAAGCAAAGCTAGTAACAGAAGCTGTTGAGCTATCCCCTGAAAAGGCCCATATTCCTCCTCCCAGCAGCGCGAGGATGGCCAGGGTCGCAAAGATGATGTACTTTAATGACAGTGACTTCATAGTGTGATTCCTCCCGTGACAAGCATCTACGGGATGTATATGTTTGCAATCGCCGCATTATTAGCTAAAATTAAATTATTCGTAAGAGGAAGGGTGTGCACTCGTGGACAACATACAACCGGAGGGCAAGAAACAGATTGCCTTAAATATTGTGAACGCTAAAAGTAAACATAAAGGCTTTGGAGCAGGCTCTATAGATCTCAACAACGTTTCACCTGTCATTATTGATGGTGATGTGGCGGTTATTGATATCGGTGCCATGCATGCCAAGAGCAAGGTGGAAAAAGGAATTAAATTTTCCATGAATCGTGAAGATGTACCGAATGGAAGACAGGTTTGGGTGGTATGGGTAGCGGTAGACCGTACATTGGAAGCTCAATTTTATGGTGGAATCACAGCCTGTGAAATGTGGATTGATACAGAAGCGCGCCGCGGATGGAAAATTCTTGCCGAGCATGTCAATAAGCTGGATGCAGCTCTTAAACGCAAGATCGATGTGGCAGGGCTTGGAGCCATTGAGAAGTCGGCTCTCAAATCCCTTCTGATCTCTCATAATGAAGCATGGTGGAATGCATCCTCAGATGAGCTTAAAGCTGCACTGACTGAATAGTATAGGAGCCTCCAGAAGGGTTATCCGATATAAAAAAAGCTTCGACCTCCGGAAATAGGAGCGTCGAAGCTTTTTTAATTTATGATTTGCTTGTACTGCTAAGCTTGCGTTTGAGCTGACTCACTCTGGCTTGGCTAATCCCGAGGATTTCTGCAAGTTCTTTTTGGTTGGCATAGGGATGATCTTCAATAGCTTGTTCCAGACGTTGGCACATTTCCTCTGTCTTCGACTTTCGGATGCTGGTGTTGTGCTCTGGTGCCTCAACAACAAAATCCTCACGTGACTCTGGCAATTGAGACATGCGTTCAGGATCGACAATTTCTTTTAGACAGCTGCTACAAATAAACTGCTCTTTATAGTAGGTGACATGGTCGTGGCTTCTGCAAAATGTACACTCTGTCGAGGTGTACTTCCTAAGGACGATGATTTTTTCGTCTAAAACAAAAAATTCGATAGGATCACCAATGTCGATATTACGCGTCATACGGATTTCTGCGGGAACCACAATTCTCCCAAGACTGTCTAAACTCCGGATCATGCCTGTATCCTTCATCCCATGTCCCTCATTTACATCATTATATTTTGGTTTCTAATAACTATTATAGCAGTAATTGTGAGTTAAGAGAATGGGGTAAGCATAATAAATAAAACGGTTACATCCCTTATGCGACAAGTGATATTTGAATTTAGAAATCCTGTTGTTACTACAATATATGACTTATAAAAAAAGAAAAACCCCTTCAATATAAATGAAGAGGCTAATTCAACCACCAGCGTTTAATGTTCTTCCATAGGGAACGATTCTCTTCAGCAGGATCTACCTTGCTTTGTGTGTCATCGACAGCAGGAGCGGCGCCAGTTCCATGCAATTCGCAGTATTCGGTGGGCTCAGTTCCACTAATAAAGGTTTCCAGTTCTTTGTCGGGACATGCTGCTGTAGCAAGTTTACCGGATTGCGGATTGACGTATACGCTGACCACTCCATCTGGAATGGGGAAAATTTTTGGAGGGACATTTTCCAGCGCTTTTTCAGTAAATTGGGCGAAAATAGGAGCCGCACGCCGTCCGTCGGTAGTTGCGATGTCGCGCCCCTTGTCGTATCCAACCCAGACTGCCGTGGATAGCTCCGGGGTGAATCCTACCATCCAGCCATCTGTATCCGTAGTGCCGGTCTTGCCGGCTACCGGACGTTTGATTATGGAAGCCACACGATTGCCCGTCCCCCCAGTCTCGAATACCCCCTCCATTAAACGAGTCAGGACATAGGCAGCTGAAGGTTCTACGACGGTTACTCCTTTGGGTTGAGGTGCTTCATACAGGACCATGCCATTTGAATCGGTTATTTTTAGAATGGCTGTGGTCGGCATTTTCTGACCGCTGTTTCCAATTACAGCAAAAGCCGCAGCCATTTCAAGCGGACTGATCGGTGAAGTGCCTAGTGCCAGCGAAGGTACGCTTTGAAGTGGACTGTCAATGCCCATCTTCGCAGCCATTTCGCTCACTTTATCCGCGCCGATCTTCATAATTGTATTAACAGCATAGATATTGTCCGATGCTGCGATAGCTTGCCGCATATTAATTTCACCCAGATACTTATCCCCAAAGTTTCGGGGCTGATACGTTTTGCGGTTGTTATCATAATGAAACATCGTTGGCTGACTATTGAAGACCGAAAGTCCTGTCATCTCTTTGGAAGAGAGTGCGGCCAAATACATAATCGGCTTAAAGGAAGAACCCGGCTGGCGTGTGGTGGCCAAAGCATGATTGTACTGGTTGGTACGATAATTTTTTCCGCCGACCATTGCTTTGATGTAACCGGTGCGAGGATCGATGGATACAAGCGCAGTCTCCAGATCACTAGTTTGATCCATCTCTGTGTCAACAGCATTTTCTGCGGCATGCTGCATGTCAGGGTCAAGGGTGGTATAGACATTTAGTCCGCCTTGCTCCAGCTCATCATTACTGATGTGGAGCGATTCTATAGCCAAATTGCGGATATAATCCCGGAAATAAGGCGCAGCTACAAGCGTATCCTTTTGCCCTTGCGGCTTGAAGTTTAAGTTCTCTTGGACAGCTTGTCCGGCTTCTTCCTGAGTGATATTACCTAAATTCGCCATGACGGTCAGGATGATTCTCTGGCGGTTTTTAGCATTGTCCATGTGGTTGTATGGTGAATAATAGGTAGGTCCCTTTGGAATTCCAGCCAGCATGGTACTCTCTGCCAGGTCTAAATCAGCTGCAGATTTACCAAAATACATCCGTGAGGCTGCTTCAATGCCGTAAGCACCGTGGCCATAATAGATATTATTTAAATACATGTTCAGGATTTCATCTTTGCTGTATTTCATCTCCAGCTGCATCGTATAGACAGCTTCTTTAGCCTTGCGCGTCCACGTTTTTTCATGGGATAGGTAGAGGTTACGTGCGAGCTGTTGAGTTAGCGTACTAGCACCCTGCGACCGGTTCCCCTCTTCCAGATTGACAAGAACAGCTCGTGCCATCCCTTTCAGATCAAATCCGGAATGCTCATAAAATTTACGATCCTCGACTGCTAGTGTAGCTTCAATGAGCAGGGGAGAAATTTGACTTAATTTGACGGGTTCACGGCTGCGGCCGTCTGAGGTAAAGGTGGCAAGAACATTGCCCCGGGAGTCAAACAGCTTGGAGCGCACATCATCGCTAATCGGTGGAAGATCTTTTTGATATAGATAACCGAGCAGAGCTCCGGTGGTTAATACAAATAATATGATCAAGGCTGCCAGCAGCCGAAATAAACGCCGGAAGCGGCTTTTTCGTTTCGGTGGATTCGTTGATTCGCGTGTCATGGCACCAGACTCCTTTCTTTCATATTATGGGGAAGGATCTGGAAGGATATTCATTAGGGATATGGAGGGTAACAAATTGTTTCTATTTTGTGATTGTTTAAGGTAGATAGGGTATCCTCTCTGGCGGTATAACAGAGTAGGGATTGTGAGTAAGGGTATATACATATTAGGAGGTGTCATCATGAAATGGACGAAAAGGATTCATAAGACGACAATAACCGCCCTCTCGGCGACGCTTATTATGGTTTCAGGCTGGAGTGCACCTGTAACTTCTGTACATGCTGCACCAGCACCAGCGACTTGCGGCACGGGAGATCACGGCTTGCTACAGGCCCTGCAAAACAAGCATTCAGGCGATGTATCCACACCGCTTAGCTTTTCTGATGTTCAGTTTTTGAATGGGAATACCGGACGGGCAGCAGGTAACGGATTTATGATTGGTACCTCTGACGGAGGTTGCCATTTTCAAGAGATCTATCAAGGCCAATGGAGCTTCAAACAATTCGATTTTCCCGATAATGTACATGGCTTTGCTCTTGCTTCTGTAGAGGAGGGGCAGGCTCAATATTTAATTGGTACCTCTAACGGTGGCTCGGAGTGGAAGAGACTTTCGAACAATGCCGTCAGCTTTGAAAGAATAAATTTTATCGATAGTAAGAAAGGTTTTGCTTATGAGAGAGCCGCTACGTTTTACACCAAAGACGGGGGGCTGAGCTGGAGTAAAATTTCCACCCCACCCAATACACGAGGCGCTTATTTTAGTGACCGGAATACCGGCTGGGCGGTTGTAATCGTGCCGGGAAGCGGATATCGGGTAATGAAGACCACAGATGGAGGGGGAACTTGGAGCCTTTCATTGAAGGCGGCTTTTGCCGAGCCCGAGTTTGGACAAATCTCCGCTAAGGGAGATCAGGTCGCTGTAGTGCTCTATGGCGGTACGGGGATGAGTCAGACCTCTTACTCGCTGTATGAAAGTGCGAACAGGGGGAAAAGTTGGAATCGTGTGATCGCTCAGGAAACTGCCGGCGGCGGACCTGCACCAGGCAGTGGCAAGGCTGAATTCAATAAAGGGCCAGTCGCTGGCAAACCCGGGAACCTGCAGCTTGTGGGAAACAGCACATCTTTTTTAGTGGGATTTTCTCCAGCAGCAGAGAAAGTGGCAGTTGGACGCTCTTATAACGGCGGTAAGCAATGGACTAATCTTCCGGAGCTCGCTGGTTATGACGGGGTAATCTCCTTCACTAGTAATAAAGAGGGCTGGCTCGCCATCCGTGAGCTTGATTACTCTTCCTTGTATGTGACCAAAGACGGCGGAGCTTCATGGGAACGCAGGTTTTCTTTAAAAGTGATGACCCAATAATTCTCTTCAATAAAAAAATATAAGGGTCCGAAGTATTGTAAACATCGCAAATAGACAGCAGAGCAGCGATTCTCCGGATACTTGGAGAATCGCTGCTCTGTATTTTTTATCCTTGGTTGCTTGCTTGAATAGTACCCTTATCAGTGGCCTTATCAGATCCCTCATCCTCGGAGGGGTACGGACCCAGTTGACGTTATTTGCAAATTTTCGGCCTTTGGGATAGGGTTTCGGACTCCAGTAACACTATTGCCTAGAAAGAGGTTCAAATGGGTTGCTTTTTATGCCAATAGCGACTAAGGGGTCCGTTATCACACCGAATATGGAATCATACTGCGTTTAAGGTCATCTATGTCCGATAGGTGCTTGGTAGGTGCAAATATAATCGAAGTAAATGATATACATAGAGAATGGACGTTCAAAGTGTGCTTTTAATCATCAATATGGTAATATTTTATGTGCTTATGAAGATATGCTTGATTCTGTATTGAAATGCTTCTTTGAACTGGATTATAGTGTACAATGGGAAAGCGAAATAGGCCTTTGATTAATATAAAAATGTTTAAGCTTTGCCATTAGACGTTTTTCTTATGCAGAATGCAGAGGCTTGCAGAATGGAGGAACGTGTGATGCCTGAAATACAGTCTGACAAATATGATGTCTCTATTACGCTCGTGAGCCTTCAAGATGGTCAGCGAAATGTTATGGAAGCGAATGGAGAAGTAACATCCAAGGGACCGCATCTATATATTCAATATGAAGAATTAGAGCAGGGTCCTCGCGGAGAGGAAGTTTCTGTTCGTACAACGATAAAGATTGCAGGCAATCAACTGAAGCTAATCCGCCATGGCGGGATTCAGTCGGAGCAGAGCTTTGAAGCTGGACGGCGTCTGCCAGGATTCTACCGCTCGCCATATACGCAGTTCAATCTTTCTACGGAAACGAACAAGCTGGAAGTTGTGCGCGAAGGGCGTTCTTTAACGGTTGCCTGGGAATATGATTTGTACGTTTACGAGGAATTGACAGGAAAGTTCGCTATTAGTTTGCATATACAGGAGGAACCGAAATTATGACACATAGTAAGAATCCGTTAGAGCTTGTAAATGAACGGGTAAAAGAAGCCATCGCCGATGCGATTGTGAATGCTGGGCTGGTTGCACCGGAAGAGGTTCCGGATATTGTACTTGAAGTACCAAGAGATAAGGCGCATGGTGATTTGGCTACGAACGCTGCTATGCAGCTGACCAAAATTGCTAAACGTAATCCACGCCAGATTGCTGAAGCTATTATTGAGCATTTGGATACGAGCCGAGCTTCTATTGAGAAAGCGGAGATTGCAGGACCAGGCTTTATTAACTTTACCCTGTCTAAGAATTACTTGTACCCAATCATCAGCCTTGTTGCTGAGCAGGGGGATGACTATGGCCGTATTAATCTGGGTCAAGGTCAGAAGGTTGAAATGGAGTTCGTCAGTGCCAATCCAACGGGTAGCCTACATTTAGGGCATGCCCGTGGTGCTGCTGTCGGTGATGCGCTGTGTAATGTGCTTGATTATGCAGGTTATGAGGTGACCCGGGAATATTATATTAATGATGCCGGTAACCAAGTGGCTAATCTGTGTAAATCCATTGAAACCAGATACCTGCAGGAGCTGGGACAAGAGGCAGAAATGCCGGAAGATGGTTACCATGGTGAGGATATTAAGGGTTTTGCGAAGGAGCTTGTGGCAGAAAAGGGCGATACCTTGCTCGAGATGAGCCCTAGTGAGCGCGCTGCTTTTTTCCGGACCTATGGACTTAATAAAGAGTTGGATAAAATCAAACGTGATCTAGGTCTTTTCCGTGTAAACTTCGATATCTGGTTCAGTGAAACCTCGCTGTATGAGAACGGAGAAGTACTGCGCTCGCTGGACGAGCTCCGTGATCGTGGAGAAGTGTATGAGCAAGATGGGGCAACCTGGCTGCAAACGACAAAATACGGGGATGATAAAGACCGTGTCTTGATCAAAAATGATGGCACATATACCTACCTTACCCCGGATATTGCTTATCACAGCGATAAGTATGGCCGCGGTTACGATAAAATGATTAACATTTGGGGCGCTGATCACCATGGTTATATTCCGCGGATGAAGGCGGCAATGTCAGCCCTTGGCAATGATCCTGAGAAGCTAGTGGTTCTGATTGCTCAGATGGTCAGCCTGTTCCAGAATGGTGAAAAGGTCAAAATGTCCAAACGTACCGGCAAAGCGGTTACGATGGAAGATTTGATGGAGGAAGTAGGGATCGATGCGATTCGTTATTTCTTCACCATGCGCAGCATGGATTCTCATCTTGATTTCGATATGGATTTGGCGATCTCTACTTCTAATGAAAATCCTGTATTCTATGTTCAATATGCGCATGCGCGTATTTGCAGTATTTTCCGTCAGGCAGAGGAGCAAGGGATTTCTATCCCTGATTACGCTGAAATTGACTTCTCCAAGCTGACAGCAGTGCATGAATATGACCTGCTGCGCAAAATTGGTGAGCTCCCGGCAGAAATCGCTGTTGCGGCTGAAGGTTATGCTCCACATCGCCTCATTCGTTATGTATATGAGCTGGCTGCGATGTTCCACAGTTATTACAAAGCTGAACGTGTAATTACTGAGGATGCTGCTCAAACCGTGGCGCGTCTTGCTCTGCTGGGCGCAACACGTACTACTATTGCCAATGTACTGCGTCTTGTCGGAGTTTCTGCACCGGATCGCATGTAAATCAACAGCAAACGACAAAAAATCCGCCTTCCGGTTTTCTGGGGGGCGGATTTTTCTTTGCTGCCGTTCTTCGCACCGGCATCAGCTGCGCTAACGTCAGAGTGACCCACCCGGTGCCCGGGCGGGGTCTACACGTTCGCGGAGACCGAACGCTTCGCCCTTACTCCTGCTCTCAGCAGGCGTAGGGCATCGGCAGAGCCGCCGCCTAGGGATGCGCGGCGCTGCCCCTTACGCAGCCGCACCGGGGACGCGGTGCGGCGCAAGAGCAGCTTCAGCTCCCTTGGCGTGAGGCCCGGTCGCAGTGCGAGCAGCAGTGCGGCGGCTCCCGTGACATGCGAGGTCGCCATGGAGGTGCCGCTCATTTCTTTGTAGCCCTCCTTCAGCCAGCAGGAGGGCACGCCTTCGCCGGGCGCGTATACATCGATATATGAACCGCGATTGCTGAAGCCAGCAACCCGGTGTCTCTTATCGATGGCACCCACGGCTATCGTCTCGGGATAACGTGCGGGATAGTCCCCGCCACGTTTGCCGTCATTCCCAGAGGAGGCAATGACGGCGATTCCGGCCCGATACGCTTTTATAACCACATTGTGGAGCGCCTTGCTTCTAGTCTTCATTCCAAAGCTCATATTAATGACGTCGATTCGGTTCTGCACACACCAATCAATACCTAGCACAATATCGGATACATAGGCTGATCCACTATGATCAAAAGCCTTGACTGGATATAGCAGCGCTCGCGGCGCCACTCCCATCATTCCGCGATTCCCCCCTGCTGCCGCTAAGGTTCCGGCGATATGAGTTCCGTGCCCATTATCATCCAGCGGCAGCATTCCGCGGTGTAGTAGGTTGACTCCAGTGGCTAATGAATGCTTCAGATCGGGATGACGGTAATCCGCGCCGGTGTCAATGACGCCGATTTTGACGTGAACTCCGGTTGATTTAGACCATGCCTGAGGAGCATGAATCGCTTTCACCCCCCATGGGAGCGCTGCAATTCCGCTTTTTTCGTTAGCTATGGAATGGATTTGGATTTGCAGATCGTCTTCGACATTTAGAAGGTCTGCAAATCGGTTCATCAGCTTTCCGGCGGCAGCGGGCACGAAGAAGGCCCGAATCAGCGGAGATACCTGTACTTGCCGCAGCTCGGGCTGCTTTGCTTTTAGAGCCTTCCATTGGGAGAAAGCTCCGGCATACTGGCGGGGATCGTTGAAGGTAAGAATACGCCGCTCACCATTTTTGGGGGCAACCGATATTTCTTCAAGAAGCATGTTCCAAAATTTGTAATAGTCCATAGGTTTCGCTGTCCCTCCTCGGTGCCCTGCTGCCATATTGTATGAGCGGAGGGAGGGGTCCGAATGGGAACTTGCCCTTTTTTAAGGAAATGGGCTGCCCAGCGTGTCAAAAGACGGCGCTTTACATAAAATAAACAGAAGAGATTAAAACTCTCTTTGTAACATCCCGTAAGGAGCCGATCCTTGGCGTGGATACAGTCATGCGCGGAGGTCTTCCTCCGCCTTTTTAAATCCCATTTCTAAAAACTTTGGGTGCGGCGAACCTTGCTACAATTACATATCAACTCTTCTTGATGAAGACAGGTTTCCTGTATGGATAATAAGCAGGAGGCTTTTTCTGTTGGACGGTTCTTGCATTTGACTTGCATTTTGTTGTTAAATAGGTTTTACTTAGTTTTGTTAATGGATATTATTGAAATAAACCGTAATGTGAACAATGCGTGAGAGGAAGTGTCCTTTAGTGAGTACGCCACTCAATTTAAAGCTAGACCCTGAGAAAGTTAAAGAAATGCCAATGGTGGATCTTGCCTTTCTGGTGCTTAAAGCAGCCAATACACCGTATTATTACCGTGATCTGATGGTCGAGGTAGCCAAGTTACGCGGCATGACCGATCAAGAAAGCCAAGATACTATTGCCCAGTTATATACCGAGATTAACATTGACGGGCGTTTTGCCTGTGTCGGAACCAACCTTTGGGGACTGAAACGCTGGTATCCTCTTGAGCGCTCCGATGATCCGGTTGGTAACACTAAACGGGTGCGCATCATCAACGATGAAGACGACGATTTGGAAGATGACGATTTTGCTGATGAAGAAGAAAACTACACAGCTGAAGAAGAGGATTTCGACGCTATCGATGAAGATCGCGACGACCTCTATTCTGACGACGACAGCGAAGAAGAAGTCGACGAAGATGTCGTGATCGATGAAGATGACATAGACGAAGACGATACGGACGAAGACGATGCAGAAGATGGCGACGATGAAGATTCCGAGGATGACAAGTAAGATCAATAATCAGAAGAGTCTTGTCTGTGGCATAATTCCTCCCTTGACAGTGGGGGATCGTCAGAGTAAACTATTGCATGGGCTTATCATGTAAGTTAATAAACGTGTTTTCTAAAATAAAAAGTGCCCCGGTTCTACGGGTGTCACTTTTTTGTTTTTTTAGATGCAAAGTAGCTGTAGATTAATGGAATTTGAGGGATGACCGTTTATGTTTTCCCCGGTGAATTAAACTTTTGATTTCCCCTGTTTTGATGATAGTAAAACGGGTTACGATAAACACCATGTGCCGCTTTTATGTTTGGACTTTATTTAGGAGGGTTTTACAGTGACAAAGTATATTTTTGTAACGGGTGGCGTTGTGTCTTCCCTGGGTAAAGGCATTACCGCCGCTTCGCTGGGCAGGCTGCTCAAGAACAGAGGTCTAAAGGTAACGATTCAGAAATTTGATCCGTATCTTAACGTAGACCCTGGAACAATGAGCCCTTACCAGCACGGAGAAGTCTTCGTAACGGATGACGGTGCAGAGACTGACCTTGACCTTGGGCACTATGAACGGTTTATTGATATCAATCTGTCGAAGAACAGCAATGTGACGACAGGTAAGATCTATTCATCCGTAATCAGCAAGGAACGTCGTGGAGAGTACTTGGGTGGAACTGTACAAGTTATCCCGCATATTACGAATGAGATCAAAGAACGCGTGTTCCGCGCGGGCCGCGAGACCAACTCTGATGTTGTTATCACAGAGATCGGCGGTACTGTAGGGGATATTGAAAGTCTTCCGTTCCTGGAAGCGATTCGTCAAATCAAGAGTGATATTGGCCGGGAAAATGTGATGTATATCCACGTAACCTTGATTCCTTATATCAAGGCTGCTGGAGAAGTGAAGACGAAGCCGACACAGCATAGCGTTAAAGAGCTGCGCAGTATCGGTATTCAACCGAATGTCATCGTGTGCCGTACGGAATATGAGCTTTCTGCAGATATGAAAGCCAAAATCGCACTCTTTTGCGATATTGATGCTAATGCTGTTGTGGAATGCCGCGATGCTTCGACGTTATATGAAGTTCCATTGAACCTTCGTGATGAAGGATTGGACGAGATTGTTGTTAATCATTTGAAGCTTACAACACCTGCGCCAGATATGCGCGAATGGGAAAGTATGCTTAGCCGGATTCAGAAATTAGAGAAGACAGTAGAAATCGCAATTGTAGGTAAGTACGTAGCACTGCATGACGCTTATTTGAGCGTTGTTGAATCACTTTCACACGCAGGTTTTGCTGCGAATGCAGAGGTTAAGATCCGCTGGGTGAATGCAGAGGAAATTACGGATGAGAACGTGGACGAAATGCTGCGTGGTATTGGCGGTATTCTTGTTCCTGGTGGTTTCGGTGATCGGGGAATCGAAGGTAAAATCTCCGCTATTCGTTATGCCCGTGAGCAATTGATACCTTTCTTTGGCATTTGCCTTGGAATGCAGGTTTCTGTAATTGAATATGGCCGTTCTGTTCTTGGACTACAAGGTGCAAACAGCTCCGAAATCGATCCAAATACACAATATCCATTGATTGATTTGCTTCCTGAGCAAAAAGATATTGAAGATATGGGCGGCACTATGCGTCTTGGGTTGTATCCTTGTAAGATTATTCCGGACTCTCTGGCAATGTCTTGCTATGATGATGAACTGGTATATGAGCGTCACCGTCACCGGTATGAGTTCAACAATGCTTACCGTGACGAAATTGAAAAAGCAGGACTGGTTATCTCCGGAACTTCTCCGGATGGCCGTCTAGTTGAGATCGTAGAGCTTCCAGAGCATCCGTGGTTCCTCTCGGTTCAATTCCACCCGGAATTCACTTCACGTCCGAACCGCCCGCAACCGCTATTCCGTGAATTTGTCAAAGCCTCTTTGACGCATTCCGAGCAGCAATAATTTATACACAGACAGAAAGAACCCTCGGTTCTTAAATAGTCGAAGAGAGCCTTCATCCGAAGGCTCTCTTTTTGTATTACCCTTTAATAGAAATATTGTAACTGACATTTATTTCATTTTAGACTCTTTATTTACCCATTTTATCCAATTAGCAGGATTTGGACAGTAAAGCACGAATAATAGGTTTCGTATGGAGTAGTTTCTAAAGGGGCCGGTCGCTGTGGAGAGCGCGGTATAGTCAATCTGCCTTAATTTCTGGGAGGGTATCGTATGGAAAAGAAGAAAGTATTAATTGTCGATGATCAGAATGGGATCCGGATTCTTCTTATGGAAGTGTTCAATAGTGAGGGATATACAACATTTCAAGCGGCTAACGGAAAATTGGCATTAGACATTGTTCGCAGCGAGTCACCCGATTTGGTCTTACTCGATATGAAAATACCGGGAATGGATGGACTCGAGATTCTGAAGCATCTAAAGGAGATCAATCCGTCCATTAAGGTCATTATGATGACGGCATATGGTGAACTGGACATGATTAAGGAGGCGACCAAGCTAGGGGCGTTAATGCATTTTACAAAGCCGTTCGACATAGACGAAATGCGCGTAGCGGTAAACATGCATCTTCATAACAAGTCTGTGGATCAATGCAGTTAGAACGGTGATTTCTGTATCGGTCCTATTTCGCGTGGTGACTCCGAAGAGGATGAGTGTAATTGTTATATGGGCTGGATAAAAATCGTCCCACCGGGACATTTTTTTGTTTACCCTATTTAGTATTTGACACAGGATGTGCTATAATAAGCCTGTATGTGATGTCGGTTTAAAAACATAGCCAACCAACATTCTTAGGAGGATGAAACCATGCCATTAGTATCTATGACAGACATGTTGAACAAAGCACTTGAAGGAAAATATGCAGTAGGTCAGTACAACATTAACAACTTGGAGTGGACTCAAGCTATTCTTGGTGCCGCTGAACAAGAAAAATCACCAGTAATCCTTGGTGTATCTGAAGGCGCAGCACGCCACATGGGCGGCTTCACTACTGTTGTTAAAATGGTTGAAGGTCTAATTATTGACATGAATATCACTGTTCCTGTAGCTATCCACCTTGACCATGGATCTAGCTTTGATAAATGTAAAGCAGCAATTGATGCTGGATTTACATCCGTAATGATCGACGGTTCCCATCACCCAATCGATGAGAACATCGATATGACTAAAAAAGTCGTTGAATATGCTCACGCTAAAGGCGTTTCTGTAGAAGCTGAAGTAGGTACTGTTGGTGGACAAGAAGACGACGTTATCGGCGGCATCATGTATGCTAAGCTTGATGAGTGCGTACGTATTGTGAAAGAAACAGGTATCGACACCCTGGCTCCTGCACTTGGTTCCGTTCATGGACCTTACCATGGCGAGCCTAACCTCGGATTCAAAGAAATGGAAGAAATCCGTGACGCTACTAACATCCCAATGGTTCTTCATGGTGGTACAGGTATTCCTGAACATGACATCAAGAAAGCCATCTCCCTGGGTACTTCCAAAATCAACGTGAACACTGAGAACCAAATCGTGTTCGCAAAAGTGGTTCGCGAAGTTCTAGCTGCTAAACCTGATGCTTACGATCCACGTACATTCATCGCACCAGGCCGTGATGCAATCAAAGAAACCGTTATTGGTAAAATTCGCGAATTTGGATCCAACAACAAAGCCTAATCATTGTAGCTTCCGCCTCAGGTGGACAAGCAATTTGTTAAAGGATAGGGCTATTACTCTGTCCAGTTGAATAGTTTGATGAGGAAAGCACACCGCTTAGCCGGTGTCTTTCCATTTTCATCACTAAAAGTCCACAGCACGTATTGCCCACCCAGCTGCAATACACGTAGGGGGAAATTGATAAATCTATGGAAAAATTAATGATTGGCGGTGGACGTCCGCTAGAGGGCGTTGTAACCATCAGTGGAGCAAAGAATAGTGCCATCGCGCTTATTCCTGCGGCAATTTTGGCCGAATCTGAAGTTGTTCTGGATAATTTACCGTCCCTTAGTGATGTAGCCGTTTACTCCGAAATCTTGCAAGAGCTTGGCGCTAATGTATCCTGGTCAGGCAATCAGATGAGAATTGACCCTTCACGTATTGTATCTATTCCAATGCCCAATGGGCCGGTTAAGAAACTTAGAGCTTCGTATTATATGATGGGAGCTCTGCTTGGAAGATTCAAAGAAGCGACAATAGGTCTTCCTGGTGGCTGTAATTTTGAACCTCGTCCAATTGATCAACATATCAAGGGATTCGAGGCTTTGGGAGCAACAGTTACCAACGAACATGGTTCTATCCACTTATATGCAAAAGAGCTACGCGGTGCGAAGATTTATCTGGACGTATCAAGCGTAGGTGCCACTATAAACATCATGCTGGCGGCTTCACGAGCCAAAGGCTCTACAATTATTGAAAATGCGGCTAAAGAGCCTGAGATTATAGATGTAGCTACCCTATTGAACTCTATGGGCGCTGTTATTAAAGGCGCTGGTACAGAAACCATCCGGATCGAAGGGGTCTCGGAAATGCACGGTTGCCGTCATTCCATTATTCCCGATCGGATTCAAGCAGGAACTTATATGATTGCCGCTGCGGCTACGCGCGGTAATGTGTTGATAGATAATGTTATTCCTAAGCACTTGGAAGCCTTAACAGCCAAGCTTTTAGAGATGGGCGTGGATATTGAAGAGCTTGATGAAAGTATCCGAGTTATAGGTAGAGCTAATTATGAACATGCAGATGTTAAAGCACTGACCTATCCTGGATTTCCTACAGATTTACAATCTCCTATGACAAGTATGCTGACACAGGCAGAAGGGGTTAGTGTGCTTAGCGATTTCGTCTACAGCAACCGCTTCAAGCATGTGCCAGAGTTGGTAAGAATGGGCGCAAAGATTCGTGTTGAAGGCCGATCTGCAATTATTGAGGGCAGTAAACTTAATGCTGCTAAAGTAAAGGCAGCTGATCTGCGTGCGGGTGCAGCCCTTGTCATTGCCGGGTTAACAGTAGAAGATGGTATTACTGAAGTGACCGGCGTAGAGTATATTGATCGTGGTTATGATAATTTAGTGAGCAACCTTCGGCAACTTGGTGCTCATGTTTGGCGTGAGAATGAATAATATTAGGATATCCCGCTTGGAAGGAGTATTAATTTGCGGCCAAACCGCATATTTCCTTCCATTTGGGGTAATACTAACCTAATGAGCATTTTAATAGAATCATATTTTTGCCTAGTAGATAGACTAGGAAGAACTCATTTAAAAATTGAATAGGTGGTTATTACATGGATCTTCAAATTTCCGATCTGGAAGAAATGAAGCTGACCGAGTTATATAAGCTGGCCAAGAAATACCAGATTCCTTATTACGGACAGCTGAAGAAACGGGAACTGATCTTTGCGATCCTTCGGGCACAGGCAGAGCAGAGCGGTCTCATGTTTATGGAAGGCGTACTAGAAATTTTGCCTGAGGGCTATGGATTTCTTAGGCCGATTAACTATTTGCCCAGTGCTGAAGATATTTACATCTCAGCTTCACAAATTCGTAAGTTTGATCTCAGAAGCGGAGATCTTGTGTCTGGTAAATGTCGGACACCAAAAGAAAATGAACGATATTTTGGCCTGCTTCAAGTCAATGCAGTTAATGGCGAGAACCCTGCTAGTGCAGCGGAGCGTCTTCATTTTCCAGCATTAACACCACTTTATCCGCAAGACAAGCTACCGCTTGAAACATCCCCTACTCATTTGTCTACCCGAATAATGGATTTGCTCGCTCCTGTAGGTTTGGGGCAGCGGGGTTTGATTGTAGCACCTCCAAAAGCAGGAAAAACGCTCCTCTTAAAAGAAATTGCCAATAGTATTTCCACTAATAATCCTGAGATTGAGCTCTTTGTATTGCTGATTGATGAACGTCCTGAAGAAGTAACCGATATGCAGCGATCTGTAAAAGGCGAAGTGGTTGCATCGACGTTTGATGAGCTTCCAGAGAATCATATTAAAGTGGCTGAGCTTGTGTTGCAAAGGGCACTTCGTTTAGTTGAGCACAAGAAGGATGTAGTTATTCTTTTGGATAGCATTACGCGTCTGGCGCGTGCTTATAATCTGGTGGTTCCACCATCTGGACGTACACTTAGCGGGGGGATTGACCCGGCGGCTTTTCACCGGCCGAAGCGGTTTTTTGGTTCTGCACGGAATGTGGAAGAAGGCGGATCATTAACTATTTTGGCAACAGCATTAATAGATACTGGCTCGCGTATGGATGATATTATATATGAAGAATTTAAGGGTACCGGTAATATGGAGCTTCATTTGGACCGCAAATTGGCGGAACGCCGGATATTCCCAGCTATCGATATTCGTCGTTCAGGTACACGTCGCGAAGAAGTGCTCTTGAGCAAAGAAGAACTGGATACGATTTGGGCGATTCGCAAAAATATGAACGAGTCCTACGATTTTGTGGAGGGATTCATCAAAAAGCTGCGTGATACGAAGACTAATGCTGAGTTCTTGGCATCCTTTGACGTTGCTGGGGCAAAAACAACACCAAACGGGACTGCAAGTAACGGAGGCACCTCCAACAGCGGTACAGCTGCTCGTCGTACCACACGGGCGAAGACACCTTCAGTACCTACAACTTGAGAATTGATAATAAGAGGAGACTAACATGTATTTGGTATATGCCGACGGGCAAGGAAACGTATATGATCATCCCGAACTGTACGGGCTAGCCCGTAGTGGGGATATGATTGTTGAAATGCTGGAGGAAGAATTAATTCCATTACCAGAAGGTGCTACGCTCGTGGGCTTGCCTAGTACACGTGCTGTGGGTATGAATCCTGAGACGGGTGAAATGATGTCTTTGCCGGAAGGTTCGCAGGCTGTCGGAGCGCTGCTGCCGCAAGGCTACACTCGTCTATGTCTTCCTGGTTATGTGAAGACAGATAAGTCTTATAAGCTTCCTCTGTTTGGGTATTCGGCTGTAGTGTGGAAGGATGGCGGGTTCTATGTTGCGGCAGACCCTACCGATAATCCAGAGAAATGGAATCCACTTAATTGTGACAAAGAAGATCTTGAAGTCAGTGTTGGTGAGATGACAGCCAAATATCCTGATAACCGCCTCTATGAGCATCTTTCTAACTGTGCGCTTGGCTATGAATGCCTGACTTCCTCCAATACCTTTTTAGGGCGTTGGGAGGGCGGTGTACCCGTCTCTTATTCATGTAATGCTGGATGTTTTGGTTGTATTTCTGAGCAACCTGATGATAGCGGCTTTGTATCTCCGCAGACTCGGATGAATTTCCGGCCTACGGTCAACGAAATTTCACAAGTTATGTTGGAGCATTTAAAGACGCCTGAATCGATTATCAGCTTTGGACAAGGCTGTGAAGGGGAACCTTCCACGCAGGCAAAACTTATTATAGAAGCTATTCGTGAAGTGCGCTCGATTACTGATATGGGCTATATCAATATCAACACCAATGCGGGATTAAGCGATCATATGCGAGGAATCGTTGATGCTGGGCTCGATTTGATGCGTGTCAGCACAATCAGTGCCCTTGATGACCATTATAATGCTTATTACAAACCACGCGGTTATACATTGGCCAATGTAGAAAAATCTTTGAAATACGCTGCTTCGCAGGGGGTTTACACATCGATCAATTATCTGATCTTCCCTGGAGTGACTGATCGCGAAGAAGAGATTGAAGCGATGCTGGAGTTTGTAAGACGTACTGATCTTAAGCTTATTCAGATGCGCAATCTAAACATTGACCCGGAGAGTTATTTAGAGTTGATTCCTCCTGCCCAGGGTGAAATCCTTGGGATGAAGACGATGCTTGATATTTTCCGCGATGAACTGCCGGATGTAGTTATAGGCTCTTATACACATGTGCCACCAGCAGATATGGCGCGGGCTAAGCGGCGGGGAATCAATATTTAAGCAGCTAAAATGTAAAAATGAAACATATTGCCCAATTTGATATTTCGTGCTAAAATACCACAGTGTAATCATATAACTCTGGGTCCGCATGAGGCTTAGGGCATGAGAGGTGAAATTCAAAATGCAAGAAGCAATTCAACCAAAGTATAATGTAACTAAGGTAACCTGCGCATGTGGCAACACTTTCGAAGCTGGCTCTGTTAAACAAGAGCTTCGTGTCGAAATTTGCTCCAACTGCCATCCGTTCTTCACTGGCAAGCAGAAGTTCTTGGATGCCGGCGGTCGCGTTGATAAATTTAAGAAGAAATATGGTATCTAATTTGAACAGTCGCTTTGCGGCTTAACGGTTAGATTGAGCCCCCAGTTGTATAGCTGAGGGGCTCATTTTATGTCTTGGAGTTGATTTTTGTCCGAGCGTGAGCTATACTTATCTTCGCCGTGCTAGACGGGGAGGTAGCGGTGCCCTGTAACTCGCAATCCGCTGTAGCGAGGTTGAATTCCTGTTAGAGGTGCTATCGATGTGAGGCCTTGGTTCCTACGGGCTGTGTTGACAGTTGGGTCCTCCGCAATGAGTGCTTATGAACCTGGTCAGGTCCGGAAGGAAGCAGCCATAAGTAAGATTACTCTTGTGCCGGAGGGTGGCCTAACTCGAGCAGTCATGTAGGGTTGCCGCTTGGATCGTAGCCATCAATAACAGGTGCACGGTTTATAATTCTGTTTATCATAGCATCTTTGCCACAAGCAAAGATGCTTTTTGTTTTTGGTCAATAGCCGATGAATATAGTATAATAAATTTGCGACAAATGCCGGGAAAGCGGCAGCTTAAGAGAGGGTAATGCATAGTGGAACATATCGCGCTGTACCGTGCTTGGCGGCCGCAGTCGTTTCAAGACATGGTTGGACAACAGCACATTATCCAAACGCTGCAGAACGCAATTCGTGAACAGCGGGTTTCGCATGCCTATCTGTTCAGCGGTCCGCGGGGAACTGGTAAGACAAGTGCTGCTAAAGTCTTAGCTAAAGCGGTTAACTGTGAACGTGGGCCAGGTCCGGAACCTTGTAACGAATGTCCATCCTGCCTGCGAATCGCTGCGGGTAATGTAATGGATGTGCAGGAAATAGATGCGGCATCAAACCGGGGCGTAGAGGAGATTCGTGATCTGCGTGAGAAGGTGAAGTATGCACCTACCGAGGTGCGCCGTAAAGTGTATATCATTGATGAAGTGCATATGCTGACGACAGAAGCTTTTAATGCTCTATTAAAGACTTTGGAGGAACCGCCGTCACATGCGATGTTTATTCTTGCGACAACGGAACCTCACAAATTGCCGGCGACAATAATTTCCCGTTGTCAGCGTTTTGACTTCCGTAGAGTGGCGTTAGAAGAACAGACCGCCCATCTGACTGCTATTTGTGAGAAGGAAGGGATTACAGCGGATAACAACGCATTGCAGTATATTGCCCGTCTATCTGATGGTGGTATGCGTGATGCATTGAGCTTGCTGGATCAGATTTCATCCTTTACAGATGGTAATGTTACGTACGAGCAAGTGTTAGGAATGACAGGAGGAATTCCCTCCGAGCAATTTGCACGTCTTGCCACTGCCATATTAGAAGGTGATATGGGTCTTCTTCTGGAGCTCGTTGAGCAGCTTATGCATGAAGGTAAAAGTGCAGATAAATGCCTAGAGAATCTCATGTATTATTTCCGTGATTTATTGATGATTAAGATGGTACCCGAGGCCGATCAATTAACAGAGCGGGTGCTGAATCCTGCTGAATTTAAAGATATGGCCACCGCATTTTCTCGGGAGCGTCTATTTCAGATTGTAGATACAATCAATAAATACCTAGGTGAAATGAAATACGCAACACATCCTCAGACACTGTTTGAAGTGGCGCTGATGAAGCTTTGCAGCTTGCAGCAAGAGGTAAGTCAGAGCGCCGCATTTGCTCCGTTAGGTGAAACAAATGCCGGAGTAAGCACGAATAATTCGAGCGTTGACTCTGGTGAACTGGATCTTCTCAAAAGACAGATCGCAGCACTGGAGAAGAAGCTGGAACAGGCAATGCAATCCGGTGGTATTTCCGGAGGAGGGCGTGATGGTGCTCCTGCACCGAAATCGCACGCGGTTCCAACACCGCGGGTTTCCTCAGCCTCGAAAATGCCTCCTAACGTAGATAAGTTTATTGCTGGTAAGGATAGTCCCGATTTTGCAGCTATCTATAAACAGTGGAGCCTTGTCCTGCAGGGAGTAAAAGAGGAAAAGGTAACGGTTCATGCATGGTTTGTAGACGGTGAGCCAGTATCGATTATGGAGGATGCGGTACTTGTTGCATTCAAGAACACGATTCACCGCGATACTACTGAGAAGCCGGCAAACAGACAGGTTATTGAGAGTGTGCTTGCAGCGCGTCTAGGCAAACCTTATAGACTTGTAACCATGATGCTTCGTGACTGGAATGAAGCTGCCCAGAAGTCTGTGGGACAGACTGGCAAAGAAGAACTGCAATTGGAGCATGAACACGATACTGCAGAAGCTAAACCTGAACCTTGGATTGATGAGGCTATCCAGCTTTTTGGAGAAGACCTTGTTGTCATAAAAGAGTAATATAAACATACTAGCGCTAATTGCGCATTCCAAAGGAGAGACGATGTATGAATAATATGAACCAAATGATGAAGCAAGTTAAGAAAATGCAGGAGCAAATGCTTAAAGCTCAAGAGGAACTCGGAGGCAAGGTTATTGAGGGTTCATCAGGTGGCGGCGTAGTTACTGTTCAAGTAAACGGCCACAAAAAATTGCTGTCTATTCAAATTAAACCGGAAGCCGTTGATCCGGAAGATGTTGAAATGCTGCAAGATCTTGTAATCACTGCTGTAAATGATGCATTGACTCAAGCTGAAGAGCTTGCTAACAATGACATGGGTAAATTCACTGGTGGAATGAAGATCCCAGGCTTGTTCTAATAGCCCACTCCACTTCAGTCTAAAGGAGAATTATTAATTTGTATTATCCCGAACCGCTAGCTAAGCTGATCGATGCTTTTACGCGTTTGCCCGGGATTGGACCGAAGACAGCCGCCCGGTTAGCTTTTCATGTGCTTAACATGAAAGAGGATGAAGTCATTGATTTTGCAAAAGCGCTAGTAAGCGTCAAACGCAATCTTCACTATTGCTCGGTCTGCTGTAATATTACGGATACGGACCCATGTAAGATATGTCAGGACAAAACTAGAGATCCTTCAGTGATATGTGTGATTCAAGACTCTAAGGATTTGGTGGCTATAGAACGAACCAAGGAGTTTAATGGATATTACCATGTTCTTCAGGGTGCTATTTCACCTATGGAAGGTATCGGCCCTGATGATATTCGCCTGAAAGAATTATTGACCCGTCTGAGTGATGAGAGAGTAAGCGAGCTTATAATGGCGACTAACCCCAACATTGAGGGAGAAGCAACGGCGATGTACATTTCTCGTCTTGTTCGGCCGTTTGAGATTAAAATCACCAGGATAGCTCATGGCTTGCCTGTAGGTGGCGATCTTGAATACGCTGATGAAGTTACTTTGTCCAAAGCGTTGGAAGGCCGTCGCGAGCTATTCTAGCAGCTCTATAGTGGTATTTTTCAAAAAGGAAGCCCTCGGGTTTCCTTTTTTTTGTTCTAAGTTTGTCCCTATCCCGATATGAATGAGAATAACGAGATGTGTATTTTGCATCAAAATTATTCTGAGGAGGAATTGAAATGGGATGGTGGAGAGAGCTGTGGTGGGGAGTGGATAAGGAACAAGGCGAAAAGGAAAGTGAGGGATGGGAAACCCTCTTAGAGGTCCGTAAGGCGCATTCAGAGTGGGAGAGGGCGTACTTGATGTTCGACGAGGCGTTGGGACAGGATCAGATAGATTACGCGATATATATTTTGGAGGCTGCAGAACGTAAATATCAGATACATCTCAAACATGCAAAAAGCTTGGGGTTGAACAGCAGTCAAATATAAGGGCTTATAAATAAATGTATAAGGGGGATCTACATGCTTAGAATGATAGCTATGGGCGTATTGATATTATCCGTTATCTTATTAGGTTTAGTTGTATTTAGAAAAAAGCTGGGTTTTGGGTGGCTAAGTTTATTTGGGGTTCATTTGGTATTGGCTGCACTCGGGATATATGTAGTGAACTTCTCAGGTTTGCTCACGCAGGTGTATATCCCTTTAAACCCTGCAACTATAGGCGCAGTAACGGTTCTTGGGCTTCCTGGCGTGGTTATGTTGCTCGGATTAAGAATAATTTTATTTTAATGCTTGACGTGGCTTTGAAAAATATGATACATTAAGTCTCGCCCGTTTGGACAAGCTGTTGATTAACAACTTGCTGAAATGGTCAAGCGAAAAAAGAAATTAAAAAAATGCTTGACGAAAACAAAGGCGCTGTGATATATTATAAAGGTCGCTGCTGACAAGCAACGACGACGAAAGATGAGACATTGATCTTTGAAAACTGAACAACGAGTGAGTAGGAAATCACGTAAGTGAAATCCAAAATTAGAGAATTAATTTTCTCGTCAGATGTTTCAAAATGAGCATATCGCTCTTTTCAATACTAATTGGAGAGTTTGATCCTGGCTCAGGACGAACGCTGGCGGCGTGCCTAATACATGCAAGTCGAGCGGAGTTATTTTGAAAGCTTGCTTTCAAAATAACTTAGCGGCGGACGGGTGAGTAACACGTAGGCAACCTGCCCTTCAGACTGGGATAACTACCGGAAACGGTAGCTAATACCGGATAATTTCTTTTTTCTCCTGAGAGAAGAATGAAAGACGGAGCAATCTGTCACTGAGGGATGGGCCTGCGGCGCATTAGCTAGTTGGTGGGGTAACGGCCCACCAAGGCGACGATGCGTAGCCGACCTGAGAGGGTGAACGGCCACACTGGGACTGAGACACGGCCCAGACTCCTACGGGAGGCAGCAGTAGGGAATCTTCCGCAATGGGCGAAAGCCTGACGGAGCAACGCCGCGTGAGTGATGAAGGTTTTCGGATCGTAAAGCTCTGTTGCCAGGGAAGAACGTCCGGTAGAGTAACTGCTACCGGAGTGACGGTACCTGAGAAGAAAGCCCCGGCTAACTACGTGCCAGCAGCCGCGGTAATACGTAGGGGGCAAGCGTTGTCCGGAATTATTGGGCGTAAAGCGCGCGCAGGCGGCTATTTAAGTCTGGTGTTTAAACCTTGGGCTCAACCTGAGGTCGCACTGGAAACTGGGTGGCTTGAGTACAGAAGAGGAAAGTGGAATTCCACGTGTAGCGGTGAAATGCGTAGATATGTGGAGGAACACCAGTGGCGAAGGCGACTTTCTGGGCTGTAACTGACGCTGAGGCGCGAAAGCGTGGGGAGCAAACAGGATTAGATACCCTGGTAGTCCACGCCGTAAACGATGAGTGCTAGGTGTTAGGGGTTTCGATACCCTTGGTGCCGAAGTTAACACAGTAAGCACTCCGCCTGGGGAGTACGGTCGCAAGACTGAAACTCAAAGGAATTGACGGGGACCCGCACAAGCAGTGGAGTATGTGGTTTAATTCGAAGCAACGCGAAGAACCTTACCAGGTCTTGACATCCCTCTGAATCCGCTAGAGATAGCGGCGGCCTTCGGGACAGAGGAGACAGGTGGTGCATGGTTGTCGTCAGCTCGTGTCGTGAGATGTTGGGTTAAGTCCCGCAACGAGCGCAACCCTTAACTTTAGTTGCCAGCAAGTAATGTTGGGCACTCTAGAGTGACTGCCGGTGACAAACCGGAGGAAGGTGGGGATGACGTCAAATCATCATGCCCCTTATGACCTGGGCTACACACGTACTACAATGGCCGGTACAACGGGAAGCGAAGCCGCGAGGTGGAGCCAATCCCATCAAAGCCGGTCTCAGTTCGGATTGCAGGCTGCAACTCGCCTGCATGAAGTCGGAATTGCTAGTAATCGCGGATCAGCATGCCGCGGTGAATACGTTCCCGGGTCTTGTACACACCGCCCGTCACACCACGAGAGTTTACAACACCCGAAGTCGGTGGGGTAACCCGCAAGGGAGCCAGCCGCCGAAGGTGGGGTAGATGATTGGGGTGAAGTCGTAACAAGGTAGCCGTATCGGAAGGTGCGGCTGGATCACCTCCTTTCTATGGAGAATCGTTCTCTGCAATGAGGACATTCAAATCGGAAGCTCAGCTTCCACAATAGAACCTTCGGGTTCGAACACTCACTCGTGTTCAGTTTTGAAAGAGCAAGTCTCTTTCGTATGCGTTTGGTGGCGATAGCGGAGGGGTTCCACACGTACCCATCCCGAACACGACCGTTAAGCCCTCCAGCGCCGATGGTACTTGGACCGAAGGGTCCTGGGAGAGTAGGACGTTGCCAAGCGGACAACCAATTCATTGGTTGATTCACAATGTTATATATGTTATATGGGCTTTTAGCTCAGTTGGTTAGAGCGCACCTCTGATAAGGGTGAGGTCGGTGGTTCGAGTCCACCAAGGCCCACCATATAACATTATAGAGTAATTTTATGGGGCCATAGCTCAGCTGGGAGAGCGCCTGCCTTGCAAGCAGGAGGTCAGCGGTTCGATCCCGCTTGGCTCCACCATAAATTTTTAAATGAATAACTTTTTCAACTTGATCCTTGAAAACTGGATACCGAAACGAATTTGCGTTTTAGAACATCTTTTAGCATCTTGTGTAAACAAGTAAATGTTATTAGTGAGATGATTCCAAAGAGAATGTCATCGTATGATATTTTCCTGCGGAAAAATCAAGGTTAAGCTAATAAGAGCACACGGAGGATGCCTAGGCGCCAGGAGCCGACGAAGGACGTGGCGAACAACGAAACTGCCTCGGGGAGCTGTAAGCAAGCTTTGATCCGGGGGTGTCCGAATGGGGAAACCCAGCTGTGGTAATTCGCAGTTACTCATTTCTGAATACATAGGAAATGTAGAGGCAGACCAGGGGAACTGAAACATCTAAGTACCCTGAGGAAGAGAAAACAATAGTGATTCCGTCAGTAGCGGCGAGCGAACGCGGAACAGCCTAAACCTAAGAGCTTGCTCTTAGGGGTTGTGGGACGTCTCACATGGAGTTACAAAGGAATATGGTAGGTGAAGAGGTCTGGAAAGGCCCGCGATAGAGGTAAAAGCCCTGTAACCTAAACTGTGTTCTCTCCGAGACGGATCCCGAGTAGTGCGGGGCACGTGAAACCCCGTATGAATCCAGCAGGACCATCTGCTAAGGCTAAATACTACCTGGCGACCGATAGTGAAACAGTACCGTGAGGGAAAGGTGAAAAGCACCCCGGAAGGGGAGTGAAATAGAACCTGAAACCGTGTGCTTACAAAAAGTCAGAGCCCTATTAATGGGTGATGGCGTGCCTTTTGTAGAATGAACCGGCGAGTTACGTTTAACATGCAAGGTTAAGCCGAGAAGGTGGAGCCGCAGCGAAAGCGAGTCTGAATAGGGCGAATTAGTATGTGGACGTAGACCCGAAACCGTGTGATCTACCCCTGTCCAGGGTGAAGGTGCGGTAACACGCACTGGAGGCCCGAACCCACGTACGTTGAAAAGTGCGGGGATGAGGTGGGGGTAGCGGAGAAATTCCAATCGAACTCGGAGATAGCTGGTTCTCCCCGAAATAGCTTTAGGGCTAGCCTCGGTATAAGAGTAGTGGAGGTAGAGCACTGATTGGGTGCGGGGTCCGCAAGGATTACCAAGCTCAGTCAAACTCCGAATGCCATATACTTATTGCCGGGAGTCAGACAGTGAGTGCTAAGATCCATTGTCAAAAGGGAAACAGCCCAGACCATCAGCTAAGGTCCCCAAGTGTGTGTTAAGTGGGAAAGGATGTGGAGTTGCACAGACAACCAGGATGTTGGCTTAGAAGCAGCCACCATTGAAAGAGTGCGTAATAGCTCACTGGTCGAGTGACTCTGCGCCGAAAATGTAACGGGGCTAAACACACCACCGAAGCTATGGCTAGATACTATGTATCTGGGGTAGGGGAGCGTTGTGTAGGGGTTGAAGGTGTACTGAAAAGAGCGCTGGACACTACACAAGTGAGAATGCCGGTATGAGTAACGAAAAGATCAGTGAGAATCTGATCCGCCGAAAGCCCAAGGTTTCCTGAGGAAGGCTCGTCCGCTCAGGGTAAGTCGGGACCTAAGGCGAGGCCGAAAGGCGTAGTCGAAGGACAACAGTTTGAAATTACTGTACCACCGTAATCCGCTATGAGCGATGGGGTGACGCAGGAGGGTAGTGACGCGGACTGATGGATGTCCGTCTAAGCAGTGAGGCTGATGTGTAGGCAAATCCGCACATCATTAAGGCTGGGCTGTGATGGGGAGCGAAAATTATAGTAGCGAAGGTCATGATCTCACACTGCCAAGAAAAGCCTCTAGCCAGGAGAAGGTGCCCGTACCGCAAACCGACACAGGTAGGCGAGAAGAGAATTCTAAGGCGCGCGGAAGAACTCTCGTTAAGGAACTCGGCAAAATGACCCCGTAACTTCGGGAGAAGGGGTGCCCCGGTAGTGTGAATAGCACGAGGGGGCCGCAGTGAAAAGGCCCAAGCGACTGTTTAGCAAAAACACAGGTCTGTGCGAAGCCGCAAGGCGAAGTATACGGGCTGACGCCTGCCCGGTGCTGGAAGGTTAAGGGGAGTGGTTAGGGGTAACCCGAAGCTATGAACCGAAGCCCCAGTAAACGGCGGCCGTAACTATAACGGTCCTAAGGTAGCGAAATTCCTTGTCAGGTAAATTCTGACCCGCACGAATGGCGTAACGACTTGGGCGCTGTCTCAACGAGAGATCCGGTGAAATTTTAATACCTGTGAAGATGCAGGTTACCCGCGACAAGACGGAAAGACCCCATGGAGCTTTACTGCAGCTTGATATTGAATTTGGGTACGATCTGTACAGGATAGGTGGGAGCCGTAGAAATCGGAGCGCAAGCTTCGGTGGAGGCGCCGTTGGGATACCACCCTGATCGTATCTAGGTTCTAACCTAGTGCCCTTACCGGGTACGGGGACCGTGTCAGGCGGGCAGTTTGACTGGGGCGGTCGCCTCCTAAAGAGTAACGGAGGCGTTCCAAGGTTCCCTCAGAATGGTTGGAAATCATTCGCAGAGTGCAAAGGCATAAGGGAGCTTGACTGCGAGACCTACAAGTCGAGCAGGGACGAAAGTCGGACTTAGTGATCCGGTGGTACCGCATGGAAGGGCCATCGCTCAACGGATAAAAGCTACCCTGGGGATAACAGGCTTATCTCCCCCAAGAGTCCACATCGACGGGGAGGTTTGGCACCTCGATGTCGGCTCATCGCATCCTGGGGCTGAAGTAGGTCCCAAGGGTTGGGCTGTTCGCCCATTAAAGCGGTACGCGAGCTGGGTTCAGAACGTCGTGAGACAGTTCGGTCCCTATCTGTCGTGGGCGCAGGAAATTTGAGAGGAGCTGTCCTTAGTACGAGAGGACCGGGATGGACGTACCGCTGGTGCACCAGTTGTTCCGCCAGGAGCATGGCTGGGTAGCTACGTACGGACGGGATAAGCGCTGAAAGCATCTAAGCGTGAAGCCCCCCTCAAGATGAGATTTCCCAATTAGTAAGACCCCTTGAAGACGACGAGGTAGATAGGTTGGAGGTGGAAGTGCAGCAATGCATGGAGCTGACCAATACTAATCGGTCGAGGGCTTATCCTATACGTAGGATGCAAATTCGTTTCGGATTCAGTTTTCAGGGAGTCAAATTCCTGTTTGGATTGCTGTGGTACTGATATCGTTTGGAGAGATACCCAAGTGGCTATAAGGGGACCCTCTGCTAAGGGGTTAGACTGCGTAAGCGGTGCGTGGGTTCGAATCCCACTCTCTCCGCCATTTTCAATCCATAGCAATACTAATTATTGTGGCGGTGTAGCTCAGCTGGCTAGAGCGTACGGTTCATACCCGTGAGGTCGGGGGTTCGATCCCCTTCGCCGCTACCATAATACCTGGAGGCTTAGCTCAGCTGGGAGAGCATCTGCCTTACAAGCAGAGGGTCGGGGGTTCGATCCCCTCAGCCTCCACCATTTTCATCTTTTAGAATTGCTTTTACACCGTGCCGGTGTAGCTCAACTGGTAGAGCAACTGACTTGTAATCAGTAGGTTGGGGGTTCAAGTCCTCTCGCCGGCACCATTTTTAATTAATGCGGAACCGTGGTGTAGTTGGCCTAACATGCCTGCCTGTCACGCAGGAGACCGCGGGTTCGAATCCCGTCGGTTCCGCCATTTTTTCCACAAAATGAGTGGGAAGTGTAAGACTTTTCCGCTTAATTGTCATGTAATCTTATGGCTCGGTAGCTCAGTCGGTAGAGCAGAGGACTGAAAATCCTCGTGTCGGCGGTTCGATTCCGTCCCGAGCCACCTTTTTTGGGGGATTAGCGAAGTGGCCAAACGCATCAGACTGTAAATCTGCTCACGTACGTGTTCGGTGGTTCGAATCCATCATCCCCCACCATTTATGAGCCATTAGCTCAGTTGGTAGAGCACCTGACTTTTAATCAGGGTGTCGAAGGTTCGAGTCCTTCATGGCTCATCCCAAACAGAAAGTCACCACCTTAGGGTGGTGGCTTTTTTTGTGTTTTTATGTCGTATTATAGTAGCGCGCTGCTGTAGTGATTAACATAATATTAGAGAATATGCTAAAATAGGCGAAAAGAGCAAAAGTGGTGGAGTATGGTGACTATGGATAGCGAAACATTGCGGAAAAAGTTAGAGCAGCTCACCGGAAAGAAAACCGGAATCAAGCAGTTAGGGAGGCAACATTCAGCTTCTCTTTTTAGCCTGGGATTGGAAGCACAAGAACAGCCGGTAATCCATGAAGGTCATCTTTGGGCACCATTATATGAGACTGATGGACGTGTAACCGCTGTCTGGGTGGAATTGGATGGACTTAACTCTTTGGAAATACAATTAGTGAATTATGCAGTTCGAAACTTTGCAATTGCACTAAAAGCTACTGGGGTTAGAGAAGAAGGGGAAGCGGAGGCTCGGCAGCTGGGTATCTGGTTGAACACCGAACTGGAGCAAGAGAAAAATGACTCTGAGATACCCGATGAGATGGCTCTAAAGGGACGTTTATTCGGAGATATGGTTCCATTCCTACTTAGCAGTGAGAATGCACATAGCCCGCAGATCACTTATCGTTCCTTAATGAAGCTGCTGCGCAGCTATTTTGAGAATGAAATTCTGCTTATACCTCTTCAAGAAAAAGAATGGTTAATATTGGCCCGGAAGGAACTACTCACGGGCGGAGATGATAAGGATGAGGAAGAAGAGAGTGTAGATGAAATTCTGGCTCAGACCAGTATGGGCTTACACGAACTGATAGCCAGCGAATGGGTAGGTGTATTCCATTTGGCTGTAGCTCCGGCTATCGTTCCTGTTAAGGGATTGACGGGATCCGTGGCCTTGCTGAGGGAGACTATTGTACTCGGACGTATTTTCCAAGTGGGTGAATATATTCATTTACCTTGGGAGCTGCATTTGGAACGTTTGGTTAACAGCATTCCTGATGCACGGCGTAAACAGTTACTTGGACAGATTGGCGACTATTCTACCGTACTATCGGATAAAGAGATGCTGATGACCCTGGAGACGTTTTTTGAGATGGATTGTAATGTAAGTGAAACAGCCAAGAAGCTATATATTCATCGCAACACGCTTTTATACCGTCTGGACAAGATAAAACAGGAGACGGGTGCCGATGTGCGTAGCTTTGGGGACGCTGCTATTGTGAAGCTTACTATGCTTTTGTATAAAGTGACGAAAAGGAAATAGGTTTTTTGTGAACGTTACAAATAGCCACCGTGTCCCGTCTAGGGTAATATAAATGTACAAGGAAAAAAGAATTTTTCAATTAATCAATAATTAACTCGAGGGGGAAATACAATGGCAGGCGTACGTTTAGAGCATATTTTCAAAAAATACCCGGGTTCAGATAAAGCAACAGTAATGGATATCAATCTTGATATTAAAGATAAGGAATTTCTAGTATTGGTTGGACCATCCGGTTGCGGTAAATCCACAACTTTGCGTATGATCGCTGGTCTGGAAGAAATCTCCGAAGGTAAAATGTACATTGGCGATCGTGTAGTCAACGACGTTGCACCTAAAGACCGAGATATCGCGATGGTATTCCAATCCTACGCCCTGTATCCGCATATGAGCGTATACCAAAACATGGCTTTCGGTTTGAAACTTCGTAAAGTGAAGAAAGATGAAATCGACAAGAAAGTACGTGAAGCTGCTAGAATTCTCGATATCGAGCATTTGCTAGATCGTAAACCAAAAGCACTTTCCGGTGGTCAACGCCAACGTGTCGCTTTGGGACGCGCTATCGTACGTGATCCACAAGTCTTCTTGATGGATGAGCCTCTTTCCAACTTGGATGCTAAACTTCGTGGTCAAATGCGCGCTGAAATCACTAAACTGGTTAAACGCCTTGAAACCACTTGTATCTACGTAACGCATGACCAAACAGAAGCTATGACAATGGGTGACCGTATCGTAGTTATGTATGATGGTATCATTCAACAAGCTGCTTCCCCTGAAGAGTTGTACAATGAACCAACTAACCTGTTCGTAGCTGGATTTATCGGATCCCCTACAATGAACTTTATCAATGGTACTTTGTCCGAAGCAAACGGTTCTATCCGTTTCCGCGCTGAGAACCTTGATGTTGAAGTACCAGGCGGAAAAGCTCAAATCATCCGCAGCAAAGGCTACATTGGCAAAGAAGTAATTATGGGCGTTCGTCCAGAAGATATCCATGAAGAGCCAGTATTCTTGGAAGCTTCCCCGAACACAATCTTTACTTCATTGGTTGATGTAACTGAAAACCTTGGTCACGAAATGCTCCTTTACTTGAGCGGCCTTGGTAAATCTACTGTAATCGCTCGTGTAGATGGACGTTCCACTACTCGCGAAGGCAGCAAGCCAAAATTGGCTATCGATATGAACAAAGTTCACTTCTTCGATAAAGAATCCGAAGTTAACATTCTGTTGGGATAAGATCGCAGGATCTTTTCTCTCTTGATAAAGCCACCCGAAAGGGTGGCTTTATTGTTTAATTAGGGTCGTAATGGATAGGCGTTAAGATTGCATTCACAAGCGTTATCAATTAAGATAGCAGGAGAATTACCTCCGGAATTGTAATGAGATCGCTGTCAACCGGACGCAGTAAGCGGACATATACCGCAGGTGACGAAAGGACGAATTTACATGGCTAAGAAAGTAAAAGTATCTGAATTGGTACAACATTTTCAATTAGAGGTTATTTCCGGCCAGGAAGGTCTAAAACGACCTATTACGGTCGATGACCTGAATCGCCCTGGACTAGAGATTGCTGGTTATTTCGAATATTATCCGGAAGAACGTGTTCAATTATTAGGTAAGACAGAACTCGCATTCTTCTCCATGCTGCCTGAAGCTGAACGTAAAAGTAGGCTTCGTGGAATCTGTAATGACAATACCCCTTGTATCGTAATTACCCGTAGTTTGGATGTGCCACAGGAGTTAATTGATATAAGTAATGAAAAGGGACTTCCTGTGCTTCGTAGCTCGATGGCTACGACTATTTTCTCCAGCCGTTTGACGAGCTTCTTAGAAGGGAGATTAGCCCCTACAGCAACGATTCATGGTGTACTCTGTGATGTATATGGTGTAGGTATGCTGATTACTGGTAGTAGTGGTATTGGTAAGAGTGAGACAGCCCTTGAACTTGTAAAACGTGGACATAGACTGATCGCTGATGATGCCGTGGAAATCCGCCAGACTTCAGATAACCAGCTGCATGGTACAGCCCCTGAGTTGATCCGTCACTTGTTGGAAATTCGCGGAGTAGGTATCATTAACGTAATGACACTTTTTGGTGCGGGTGCTATCCGTAATCATAAACGGATTACACTTGTCGTTAGATTAGAGGCTTGGCAGCAAGACAAGCAGTATGACCGGCTTGGACTTGATGAGGAAACAACGCGGATTATTGATACCGATGTTCCACTTGTAACCATTCCTGTACGTCCAGGACGTAACCTTGCCGTTATTATTGAGGTTGCTGCGATGAACTATCGCCTGAAGCAAATGGGCTTTAATGCAGCCCTGCAGTTTACGAATAAGTTAACTGCAACCATATCTGAGGATATGGACGATCTCGATTAGGAGTGTGAGACAATGTTCCCATTAGCAATAGATCCTATTGTATTCTCAATTGGATCACTGCCTGTACACTGGTACGGGTTAATACTAGGGGTCGGTGCACTCGCGGGATTATTTCTTGCGATCCGCGAGGGCAAACGGTTCGGAATCCCGCAAGAATTCTTTATGGATATGCTGCTACTGGGTGTACCCTCGGCAATTATAGGGGCACGGATTTATTTTGTAGCTTTTAAATGGGACGATTATAAGCATAATCTGATAGACGTCTTTAAGATCTGGAATGGCGGCATCGCCATTTACGGCGCATTAATAGGAGCGATTATTTGCGGAATTATTTATTTCCGTTATAAGGGTTACCCTTTTTGGCGTATTGTTGATATTTGTGCACCTGGACTACTGGCGGGTCAAATGATTGGCCGCTGGGGAAACTTTGTCAACCAAGAGGCATACGGCAGCGTAGTTGAGGAATCTTTTTTACGGGATAAACTGCATTTACCTGACTTCATCGTTAATCAAATGTACATAGGAGATGCTTTTCATCATCCGACCTTCCTGTATGAATCTCTTTGGAGCTTACTAGGGATTGCGTTATTGATGGTTCTCCGTCGTCAGAAGTTTGTACGTGCTGGAGAAATCTTCATGTCTTACTTTATATGGTATTCCATCGGTCGGTTCTTCATCGAGGCTGTGCGTACTGACAGTTTAGCTTTTAACGGAAGTGCAGGACTGGCTTCGTTTATAAACGGCTTATGGAGTCCGATGGAATGGTTAGGTTTTGAACAAGGATATCTGGATCCTGCCTATGGTAATATTCGTATTTCTCAGCTGCTTTCTCTACTTATTATTGTGGCAGCTATATTGCTGATCGTTATTCGCAGAGTAACCGGAGAGCCTAAAGCACATTATTCTGACCCTATCGTATGTACTAAACCGATCCAAGCAGATACTGTAGTGCCAGAAAGCGCAGTAAATACACCGCAGAAAACTCGTCAAGGAACACAACCTGAGCAAGGACAGCCAGCGGATGGAGATAAGAAGGAGCAGTAAAACTTATGATAGAATGCGTTCTTTTTGATCTGGATGGAACGATTGTCGATACGAATGAGCTAATCATTAGCTCATTTATGTACGCGCTGAAGGACAATGGTCTGGCTCCACTGACCAGAGAAGAGATAATTCCGCATATGGGAACAACCCTTCAGCAACAGATGAGAGTATTCTCTGGACTAGAGGATGTAAATGGTACGTTAGAAAAGTCCTATCGTTCTTATAATAATGAGCATCATGATGAGTTAGTGCGTTCCTTTCCGCTTGTAAAGGAGACCATTGAGGAGCTCTCGCGTCGTGGGATCAAACTTGGGATTGTAACTACTAAGATCCGTCCAACAACGATCAAGACCCTGGAAAGGTTCGATTTACTTAAGTACATGGATACGATTGTGACTGTGAACGATGTTACTGAACCAAAGCCACATCCGGAGCCCGTACTGACAGCGGTCCACAACCTTGGTGTTGATCCTCGCAAAACCTTAATGATAGGTGACAGTGCAGTTGATATTCAATCAGCCAAAGCTGCCGGTGTATACGCTGCTGGAGTATCTTGGTCTTTGAAGGGCGAGGATACGCTCCGCAAGTATGATCCGGACTTTATCATCCATAACATGAAGGATATTATAGAAATTATGGAGCGAGGAACGAATGAATCGTGAGAAACGTAACCCGTTATCCAGTAGAAGGTCATAACTCACTTTGGTATATTTACCGTACGGTCAGCCCTTGGAAGGGTGTCCGCAACTTTATTTTTATTCAGATTGCCCGCTATTGTCCGATTCTACCGTTAAAGAATTGGATCTATCGACGGATGCTGGGGATGAAGGTTGGTAAACACACGGCTTTTGGTCTTATGGCAATGGTGGATGTGTTTTTTCCGGAGAAAATAACGGTAGGTGAGAATTCTATTATTGGTTATAACACGACGATTCTGGCGCATGAGTATCTGATCAAGGAATATCGTCTGGGCGAAGTGGTGATCGGTGAAAATGTATTGATCGGCGCGAATACAACGATTCTTCCCGGTGTAACCATTGGAGATTGGGCAGTTATAGCTGCTGGCTCCGTGGTGCACAAAAATGTGGCGGCTGGCTCTTTTGTCGGAGGCAATCCTCTGCGAGAGCTGCGCCCCTCTTCAACGGAAGAACATTCGGAACAAGTGTAAACGATGCTTTTTTAACCCTGCAGTTACATATTGCGTTTTTTTAGCGCAGGTTCTGCAGGGTTTCTTGCGTCTTAGAGAAGATTATTAAGGAAACTTTAAGTTCTTCTTAAGTTTTTAGAACAGATACATTCGATATAATTAGCGTTAGTGATAAGGCGAATCCCACGCTAGGCATTCAGCTTCAAATATCAGAATGTAAAATCAGCAGGTGCAGGCTTCCTGGTATTTTCAGTTTCCACATTCCGCTTAGCGTCTCTATGAACAACCATCATAGTAGAGAAGAGGAATATAATATGAACACTGCGAGACAGGAAAGGCTGCCCCAGCTGGATATTTTCAGAGCATTAGCGATCTTAGGCGTATTGCATGTGCATTCCTCATCTTTTGCCGCTGGAGAGCAGGCACTGCATTCCCCTTATTATTACTGGCTGAACTGGATCAACATTTTCTTTAAATTCGGTACGCCCTCATTTATTTTTCTGAGCAGCTTTGTATTGTTTTATAATTATTATGGGCGTCCTGTGACACGCAGCTTGATTATTAATTTCTACCGTCGTCGATTAAAGTATATTTTATTACCTTATCTGCTAGCCTCTATGGGCTATTACGCACTAACCTTATATGTGAACGGACGATTGACCCAGAACCTCGGTGGCAACCTGTACAGCTTTATTAGAGCGTTATTCTCAGGTTCCGCATATGCGCATTTGTATTTTGTATTTATCAGCATTCAGTTTTATTTGCTTTTTCCAGTACTGCTTAAGCTACTCCAGAGTTCCCGCTTTTTAATTAAATGGGCGGTTCCGCTCGGATTGGCACTTCAGTGGGGGTTTATTTTCTGGAATAAATACGAACTGCACATTGTTGAAAAAGGGAGCCTGGCGATCTCTTATCTGGCTTATTATATGATGGGTGCTTATATCGCAATTCACTTTGAGAAGGTGAAGACTTGGCTGATGAAGCCATGGAGGGGGCTAACTGCCAAGCAAAAAGGATGGACTGCCCTGTTAGTGAGCGGGTGGTTAATTGCAGCCTTTATCCATGTGCAGCTATGGTATGTGGCCCGCCATTTTGGGGTGTGGACGGATTCGCTGTGGTACGAGCTATTATGGAATGTCCATACGATGTTATCAGCATTGGTTCTGTTGTATGCTACATTCCTGATCTATCGTAAGGCCTCTCGCGGGATTGTTGCTTTTTTAACACGTTTGGGTGAACTCTCATTTGCGATATATTTGATTCATCCGCTATTGCTGGCGGTATATCGCAGGTTCCGATATCAGATTCCCCTAGAGTCGCTAACATATGTTTTGTTCATCTACGGAGGGCTTGTGGTCGCACTGGGAGGGAGCTGGCTTATTGTGCAGTTTGCTTTCCGGCGAGTTCCGGGTTCATGGATTATTTTTGGAAGCGTGCCTCGCTCTTTGGAATCCAGTCCGGAGGAAAAGTCAGGTTATATCTCTGAGGAACGGGCAAAGGGGTTCGTGCAGCAGGAGAAATAGCGTTAGAAGAAGGTCTGATACACGCACACGCTAAAACGTGGGGAAGTAGCCTTCATAATATTTGATTAAAAAGGCATCATTTCGATGCGGAGCTTAACAGGAGGAAAGATTATGAGACAAAAAGAAAGAATTCCGCAGCTGGATATTTTTCGGGCGATTGCTATTTTTGCAGTGCTGGCTATTCATGCTACTTCACGAACGTTGGCGGAGACACTAGGTACAAACATGTTTCATCCGTTCTTATTTATTAATAAATTCAGCCAGTTCGCCGTACCTTCATTCATATTTTTGAGTGGGTTCGTGCTCTTCTATAACTATATTGACCGTCCGCTGGGTGGCAAAACGCTAGGAAAGTTCTACACTAGAAGGCTGCTTTATATTATTGTGCCTTATGTAGTATTTTCACTGCTGTATTTTGCGTTAAAAATGAATGCCGGGAATACTTGGGGCTTACCTCCGGGGGAGATGGCTTCTAAGCTATGGAAGTATTTATGGACAGGAACGGCATATACGCATCTGTATTATATTATTATCATTATTCAGTTTTACGTGTTATTTCCGCTTATTTTGTGGTGTTTGCAAAAGGTTCGTCATCTGGCGGCTTGGGCGCCACTGATCGGGTTATTACTACAGTGGGGTTTTGTGCTGCTGAATAAATACATGACCAATCACGGGTATTGGCAGTTATCCAAGGGGAGTCTGGCGATCACTTATTTCTCGTATTTCCTGCTGGGTGCTGGGATTGCAGTGTATTACTCTTCTTTGAAAAAATGGTTAGTGCCTTCACGTGAAGGCTGGCGCGCCGGTAAAGGTCCGGTTTGGATTACGTTGTGGTTGTTATGGATTGTAGCAGGGGTTGTTCATGTTGAGCTATGGTTTAACAATTACACGAAAAAAACTGTCATCAACAGCTTATGGTATGAGGGTTTCTCTAATTTACATGCGCTGCTCTCTTGTGTGGTGCTGTTGCAAATCTCCTTCTTGCTCTATGGGGCGGGTCGTAGCTTGCTGACAAGACTTTTGGTATCTGTGGGAGCATGCTCCTTCGGAATTTATCTATTGCACCCTATGCTGCTGTATTTCTATAGAAAATTACCGTTTCACGGGGGTTCTCTTGCGTACATCGCAGCGATTGTAGGAGGATGGCTTGTTGCGCTGCTGGTTTCATGGCTGGCAGTGGCTCTCGTCTTCCGGTATGTGCCTGCGTCTTGGATTATTTTCGGATCAGGCGCACCAAAGAAAGCAAAAACAGGCTCCATAAGCGCATAGTCTACTGCTAGGTAATATAAAAGCGCCGGTCTCCCGTATATGCGGGTTGACCGGCGCTTTTATATTTTGTCTATTCTCCAGCTTGTTCCCGCTGAAACTCCGCAATAGCTTGATACTGGCTTTCCAGACTACGGTAGACGGAAATATAAATCGGCAGCAGCTGCTTGTACACTTTGGTATGTTCATCAATCGGATCATGCTGGTAAGTTGAACCGATCATGTCGAATACAACATCGAAGGAGTCCACACGGCCCGTTGCGTAAAGACCAAGCACTACTGCTCCGAGGCAGGAGCTTTCGATACTCTCCGGAATGATGACCTCTTGATCAAAAATATCAGACATCATCTGCCGCCAGACTGAGGAGCGGGCGAAGCCGCCTGTAGCCAAAATTTTGCTAGGACGCCCGATTTGCTCTTCCATAGCCAGCAGAACCATATACATATTGAAGATTACGCCTTCTAGTACCGAGCGAATCATATGCTCCTTATGGTGATTCATAGAAAGGCCGAAGAAGGAGCCACGAGCATCAGGATTCCACAGCGGTGCCCGTTCACCAGTTAAGTAAGGATGGAACAGAAGACCACCGCTACCTGCCGGAACTTGTTCCGCGATGCGCGTTAGAACCTCGTAAGGGTCAATGCCAAGACGTTTGGCGGTTTCGACTTCAGAAGCAGCGAACTCATCCCGTACCCAGCGGAACAACATACCGCCGTTATTAACGGGCCCTCCGATCACCCAATGTTTTGGGGTTAAGTTATAACAGAAGGTCCGTCCTTTAGGGTCGGTAAGCGGGTGATCCACTACGGTGCGAATCGCTCCGCTTGTTCCAATCGTAGCAGCCACTACACCGGGTTTAATCGCGCCTACGCCAAGGTTGGACAAGACACCATCACTGGCTCCTACGACAAAAGGTGTCGTGGGGAGCAGTAACAGCTCCTCTGCTAGACCGGGAAGCAGGCCTTGCATGATCTCTGTGGTGGGAACAAGCCGTGAGAGTTGATCTGGTGAAATATGGGCTATCTCCAGGGCCTCTTTATCCCACTCCAAAAGTTCAAGGTTGAGCATGCCTGTAGAAGAGGCAATGGAATGATCGATGATGTATTCGCCGAACAGCCGAGCGAATATGTATTCTTTTATAGAAATGAATTTATAGGCTTGTTGGAACAACTCAGGCTGCTCATCCCGAAGCCACATTAGCTTGGTAATCGGTGACATAGGATGAATAGGCGTTCCTGTGCGCAAGTACAACTCATGTCCGTTAAACTCGTTCTTCAGGCGAAGTGCAGACCCGGCACTACGGTTGTCAGCCCAAGTGATGCAGGCAGTAAGTGGTTTACCCAGCTGATCAATTGCAATGACACTGTGCATGGCTGAACTGAAAGAGACGAATAGGATCTTATCTGGAGATACGGCGCTTTGCCGCATGACATTAGAGAGGGTATGAAAGACTGCACGTAGGATTTGCTCTGGGTCCTGCTCCGCTATAGAAGGGGAGGGTTGATGCAAGGGATAACCCATATTCGCTTGTGCAACTATGGCTCCATTCTCCTCGAAGAGAACTGCCTTTGTACTTGTAGTACCAATATCAACGCCAATCATATAGGATTTAGTCAAGCGTTAGCCCTTCTTTCTAGGTGAAAGTATATTTTTAGAACACCAATTACAAAATTATGAAGTACAATCGTATTAGCTCATTATAGTATTCGATAAGCGGGGAGGCAAAAATAAAGAAAATGCCAAACGCTCAACTAAGGGTTTGATTGACGAAAAAGCAGTGAACATGATACGATATTGAAAATACTTTAATTTGCTACCACTTTACCATAGTAAAGTAAACATAAACAGTATCTAATGATAACTGACGAGGTGAACAATGAAGATGTCCAAACCAAAGGGATTTGAGAAGCCGTCTGGCGTTCGGGACTATCTGCCCCGGGCCGTAACGAAATTGCGCAAAATTGAGAACGATGTACTGCATTGCATGAGTCGCTGGGGATATCAGCAAATGATGACTCCAACGTTGGAATATTACGATACAGTTGGCGTGGCTAGCTCTACGTCCGACCAGAAGCTCTATAAATTACTTAACAATCGTGGTCAGGCTTTGGTGCTTCGATCAGAAATGACTGCCCCGGTTGCCCGTGTTGTTGCCTCTCTATTAAAGGATGAGCCACTGCCATTGCGTCTGTCATATCACGCGAATGTATTCCGTGCCATTGAGGAAGAAGCGGGGCGGGAAGCGGAGTTCTTCCAGACAGGTGTAGAGCTGGTAGGTGATGATTCACCTGAAGCTGATGCGGAGGTAGTTGCGCTTGCTATTTCTTCGCTGCAAGCCGCGGGTGTGAAGTCTTTTAAGATCGCTATGGGGCATGTAGGCTTTCTAAATGGGTTATTTCAAGAGGCACTTCCTGAACTGCCTGAGGCTCAAGAGGAGCTGAAAAGTCATTTGCTGGGCCGTGACTATGTTTCTTTCCGGGAGACTTTACGGCGGCTGGATCTTACAGAAGCGCAGAAGAACGAACTGGATGGGCTGCTGCGTCTGCGCGGAGGCAAGGAGATTTGTGGACAGGCGCTAGAGCTGAGCAATCATCCGCTCGCGCGTCATTCGATTGATCATTTGTGCAAGGTGTGGGAGGTGCTGGTCTCTTACGGCGTATCACAGCATGTACTGATTGATCTGACGATGATCGGGGACTTTTCCTATTATACTGGCATGACTTTTGAAGGTTATGCAGCGGAATTAGGATTTCCGGTATGCAGTGGTGGTAGATACGACAATCTGCTGCAACAGTTTGGGCGTCCGATCCCATCCACAGGATTTTCCTTAAAAACGAATCGCATCCTGGATGGTGTAACTGGAGTGGTCGAAGAGGAAGAGCTGCCTATTTTGATCCAATATGATGCGATTCGCAGAAAAGAAGGCTTGGAAGAGGCAACACGCCTGCGGTCAGAGGGTCATGCAGTCGTTACTAGACTTGCTGCAGGTCCAGAAGAGCTTGAAACGGTGAAGCGTTTGGATACGGACACGGTTGAAGCAGAGGGTGTACGGTACGGTGAGATCTATACATTCGTATCTTTTGTAAGTGAGCATGGCTGAGGATATCGCTAGTACAAAAAGCGATTAACATAAATTTTGCATGGAGATGGAAAAGGAGGCAACTTAACAATGGCACAGATATTGAAGGTGGCTATGCCAAAAGGCCGGATTTACGAAAAGGCTGCTGAGCTGTTCCGCCAGGCAGGTCTTCCGATTCCACCGGACGGTGAGGCATCACGCAAGCTTGTTATTCCGCTGCCTGAGGCAGGGATGGAGTTTATATTGGCGAAACCAGTAGATGTACCTACATATGTAGAATATGGCGTGGCGGATATTGGTATCGTGGGCAAGGATGTTTTGCTGGAGGAAGATCGTGATGTATACGAGCTGCTTGATCTTGGCATTGCCCGCTGCCGGATGTCGATCATCGGATTGCCGAACTGGCAGCCGGGAATTCAGCAGCGTGTAGCGACGAAATATCCGAATGTAGCTTCAAGGTATTTTAGGGAGCAGGGCCAACAGGTCGAGGTAGTGAAGCTGAATGGATCCATCGAGCTTGCACCACTGATTGGTCTGGCCGATCGTATTGTGGATATGGTAGAGACCGGGCAAACGCTGCGGGACAACGGATTAATCGAAATGAAGAGTATATTCGAAATTACAAGCCGCCTGGTGGCAAATCGTGTGAGCTATCGGATGAAAAATGAAGAGATACAGCAACTGTGTGACCGACTACAGGCAGTTATAGGGCAACCTAATTTGCGGTAGGCGGCAACAGATGTTAGGGGTAAAGGGAGGAACCAGCGATGAAGGTTGTGTCGAGCAAGGACTTTAAGCTAGAGCGGGAAGTGGAGTATGGTACGCCAGAGCAAAATCAGGCGGTAAAGGAAATTGTGGCCGCCATTAAAAAAGAAGGAGACACAGCGCTTCTTCGCTATACGGAGCAATTTGACCGGGTTGCACTTACGCCGAATCAACTGCGGGTAACGCCGGAAGAGCTTCAGGCAGCGTATGGCCGAGTAGAGCAATCTTTCGTATCTGCCATTCAAGCAGCTGCAGCCAATATCCGGGCGTTCCATGCCAGACAGAAACGGAATTCATGGATGGATTTGCAGCCGGATGGCACGATTCTGGGGCAGATTATTCGTCCGCTGAAGCGGGTAGGGGTATATGTACCTGGTGGCAAAGCAGCTTATCCCTCCTCGGTGCTGATGAACGTGATCCCAGCACAGATCGCGGGTGTGCCGGAGATCGTCATGGTGACTCCGCCATCCACCGGCGGTAAAGAAGGGATTGATCCTTACATCCTGGTTGCTGCTGCAGAAGCAGGTGTGAATGAAATCTACCGTGTGGGCGGAGCGCAGGCGGTAGCTGCTTTGGCTTTTGGGACGGAGAGCATAGCGCCGGTAGATAAAATATGTGGGCCCGGCAACATATACGTTGCGCTGGCTAAACGCGAGGTATATGGCGCCGTGGATATCGACAGTATCGCGGGTCCAAGCGAAATTGTCGTGCTGGCAGATGAGACCGCTGAGCCGGCTTATGTCGCAGCGGATCTGCTCTCGCAGGCCGAGCATGACGAGATGGCCTCGGCGATTCTGGTCACGCCATCGCAGAGCCTGGCGGATAACGTGGCGGCCGAAGTGGAGCGTCAGCTGCAAGAGCTGCCGCGTCAGGCGATCGCCCGTTCTTCGGTAGAGAATTACGGCGCGATCATTGTTGTGGAATCTATGGAGGAAGGGATCTCCGTAGTGAATAGACTGGCACCAGAGCATCTGGAGATTGTTGTCGAAGATCCTATGGGCCTCGTAGGCAGCATTGAGAATGCTGGAGCCATCTTCCTGGGAGCGTATAGCTCCGAGCCCGTGGGTGATTATTTTGCAGGGCCAAATCATATTATCCCAACCAATGGGACCGCACGTTTCTCGTCACCAGTGGATGTGGATGATTTTATTAAAAAATCAAGTCTGATCTATTACAGTAAGGAAGCACTCTTGCGTGATGGGAAGACCATTATAGAGCTGGCACGTCGCGAAGGCTTAGAAGGCCACGCACGAGCCATTGAGATTCGACTCAAGAACGAAGGAAAAGGTGGAGACGGATATGGAGAACAATAACGAACAGGCCCTGCGCCAAGCTGGATTAAGCCGTAAAACAAACGAGACGGATATAAAGTTGTCTCTTAACGTAGATGGAAGTGGAGTTTCAGAGCTGGAGACGGATGTTCCTTTTCTGAATCATATGTTGGATCTGTTCACGAAGCACGGACAATTTGACCTGTCTGTACAGGCGCGTGGAGACATCGAGATTGATGACCACCACACGGTTGAAGACATTGGGATCTGCCTAGGGCAGGCACTGCACGAAGCACTGGGTGATAAAAAAGGAATCAAACGTTATGCGAGTGTTTTTGTACCGATGGATGAGGCGTTGGCGCAGGTTGTGATCGATATCAGCAATCGCCCGCACTTTGAATATCGTGCAACCTATCCTTCACAGCAGGTGGGCAGCTTTTCGACGGAGCTTGTTCAGGAGTTCCTGTGGAAGTTCGCGCTCGAAGCACGGATTACGTTACATGTTATCGTACACTACGGTTCTAACACACACCACATGATTGAGGCTGTATTCAAAGCGCTTGGACGGGCGCTGGATGAAGCAACTTTGATTGATCCCCGTGTGAAGGGTGTGCCTTCTACGAAGGGAGTGCTGTAGGATGACTGTTGCAATCGTCGATTATGGCATGGGCAACCTGCACAGTGTGAGTAAGGCGGTAGAACGTCTCGGTTATGAGTGTGTAGTGACGGGTGATGCCGAGCAAATTCTCGCTGCTGATAGTGTCATTCTGCCAGGTGTCGGTGCATTTGGCGATGCGATGGGGCATTTGCGGGAGAATGGTTTGGATCTTGTCGTCAAACAGGTAGCCGCTGGAGAGCAGCCTCTGCTTGGGATCTGTCTTGGCATGCAGCTGTTGTTTAGCACCGGTGAAGAGCATGGCAGCCATGAGGGGCTAGATATTCTCTCGGGTTCAGTGGTGCGGTTCGCTCCTAGAGATGGCTATAAGGTGCCGCATATGGGGTGGAACAAGCTCAGCTTTAGACAGCCGGAGAATCCGCTTTTTGTTGGCCTTGAGGAGGGGCATGTGTATTTTGTCCACTCTTATCACGCGCTTGTAGCAAAAGAGAGTGATCTGCTGGCTGTCACGGATTATGGTTACCCAGTCACGGCTATTGTCGGGCAAGATAATGTGTTCGGTATGCAGTTCCATCCGGAAAAAAGCGGAGAGCTGGGAATCAAGCTGTTGGGTAATTTTTTGAAGATTAAGAGAGAGCGGGCGTAAGCCACGCTATAAATATAATGTAACGAAAGTGGGGAGCGCCAAATGTCTTCTTTTATTGTATATCCGGCGATTGATATCCGGGATGGAAAATGCGTCAGGCTGCAGCAGGGGGATTACAATCAGGAAACGATATACAATGATAGTCCACTAAAGGTGGCAAAATCATGGGAAGAGCAAGGTGGAAAGTTCATTCATTTGGTGGACTTAGATGGTGCGAAAGCGGGTCATCCTGTGAACGATGCGATTATCGGTGCTATTGCTGCTAATGCTAACGTTCCTGTGCAGGTGGGTGGCGGTCTTCGCAATCTTGCGGACGTAGAGAAATTGCTCGGACTTGGCGTTAGCCGCATTATTATCGGTACTGCTGCGATTAATGATCATGCTTTTACCGAAGAGGTATTGGCAAAATACGGCGATAAAGTCGCGATCGGCATTGATGCGCGCAACGGTTATGTTGCGACACACGGCTGGCTGAACACCTCTGAAGTACGTGCTGAAGCTCTTGCCAAGGAATTGGCGGCAAAAGGAGCCGAGACATTCATTTACACCGACATCTCCCGCGACGGGATGATGCAGGGACCGAACGTGGACGGTATCCTGTCCATGGCGCAGGCCAGCGGTAAAACTGTGATCGCGTCCGGCGGAGTCACCAGTCTTGATGATCTGTTGCGTCTGAACGTGCACAGCGGCAGCGGTGTAGGCGGAGCTATTGTTGGCAAGGCGTTATATACGGGCAATATTGATCTTTCTGGAGCTTTGCGAGCGCTTGGGCAGAAATAGCGTTGGGCGAGCGCGCTAATTGATGAGCGGATGAACAAAAAGACGACATGAGCTAGCCAAGGAATAGTGGATCAATGAAACAGACAGAACCAACGGTTAAAGAAATAGACTTAACAGTAACGTAGTGAACAAAAATCACTAAATCACCAAACTAATTAATAAACGAGCGAATGAACAAAAAGACAATAGATGAACTATTAAATGAGCAGTGGGTTAAAGAAATAGACGTAACAGTAAATGAGTAACTAATAATAATTAAATGAACGCCCAGAGAAGCAAACTAGCAAAAGTTAAACGAACAAACGAACAAACGAACAAACGAACAAACGAACAAACGAACAAACCAGCAAACCAGCAAAAGGGCTTAATAACAAAGCAACAAACCAACAAAAGAGCTAAAACAAACCAGCTGGCCAATAAAGCAACAAACCCAACTAGCTAATGTGTTTTCACTTTGCAAAAATCTCATCTCATTACGAATGGCATAACGACTTGAGCGCTGTTTCAACGAGGGATCCGGTGAAATTTTAATACCTGTGAAAATGGAGGTTACCCGCTAGCTAAAACCCGCTGCACAATCTGCTACAATAGGCGTAATGAGGCGGCGGGAAGGGTATTTTTCCTCGGATGATGATTTAAGTGTACTTTATACAGCTATTTTTCACATTTAGAGCTGATTAGCTAATTTAGTTGTATTTCGTGCAGCTATAACTCAGAGATGAGTTGCTTTATAAGCTTATCCCCAGATTTAGTTGTACGAAATGCAGTTAAAAGAGTAGCTTGCAAAAAGGTTGATAAAATAACTGCACGTTGTGCAACTAAATACTCGTGGGCTTGCAGGTGGCGTGAGCCCTTCCGACCACATAAGGGCCAAAACCGCGGAACATGAAGGTGTTATGGGTCAAGGAAGCGGCTACGAAGGGGTTAGCGATCATAGCACATGTTCAGCCGTGTGGGCTATGGTTCAGCCGGATGGACTATGATCCGCCATGCCTTCAATCGAGGTTTCCAAAGGGCAGGGGCCTTTGGGCTCCCCCTGGGCTAAGAGGGCTTTAGGGGGACGGACACACTTTAGGTGCTTGAAACGCTTTTTAAAGAAAGGGGGATTTCATAATGTTAGCAAAACGTATCATCCCCTGTCTTGACGTTAAGGATGGACGGGTAGTCAAAGGCGTTAACTTTGTGAATCTGCGTGATGCTGGAGATCCGGTAGAGCTAGCGGCGCTGTATGACCGCGAGGGCGCAGATGAGCTTGTGTTTCTCGATATATCGGCTTCCGTAGAAGGTAGAGCAACGATGATCGAGGTTGTGCGGCAGACCGCTGGTGAGATTGCCATTCCTTTTACAGTGGGTGGAGGGATCTCTACAACTGATGATATGAAAAGGATTCTTCGTGCAGGCGCAGACAAAATCGGCATTAATACGGCAGCCATCACTAATCCTCAGTTAATTTTGGACGGTGCTCGCCGATTTGGCTCCCAGTGTATTGTAGTAGCGATAGATGCTAAATATAATGAGGCTTTTGGTGAATGGGAAGTGTACACTCATGGCGGGCGTAAGCCCACCGGCATCCGTGCTCTGGCTTGGGCTAAAGAGGCTGAGAAGCTGGGCGCAGGTGAGATTTTGCTCACTAGCATGGATGCAGATGGCACAAAAGACGGCTTCGACCTGAAGCTAACCTCGGCAGTATGCGATTTGCTCAGTATTCCTGTGATTGCTTCTGGCGGCGCTGGGAAGAAGGAGCATTTTTACGATGTATTTACGGAAGGGAAAGCCGATGCGGGACTTGCGGCGACCATTTTTCACTATAAAGAGATTGCAATTAATGATTTAAAGGCAGATTTGAAGCAAAAAGGGGTAGAAATCCGATGAGCGAAACACAAAACAATACCACATTAAGCCAAAAAGAAGCTCTGGCAGGCATTCTCTGGAATGAAGCGGGTCTGGTGCCTGCCGTTGTTCAGGATGCTAGCAGTTTAGAGGTACTGATGGTTGCTTATATGAACTCCGAATCGTTACAGCTCTCACTGGAGAGTGGCCAGACTTGGTTTTGGAGCCGCTCGCGCAGCGAACTTTGGCATAAAGGCGGAACCTCAGGCAACACACAAGCTATTACCTCCATATCCTATGATTGTGATAGCGACACACTACTCGTGAAGGTTGTTCCTGAAGGACCAGCTTGCCATACTGGAGCTACGTCATGCTTTTTCCGTGAGATTCCTTTGAATAACCCAACAACGGATGCTTCGAAATCAGTGTCTAGTCTGACGGATGGTGAGCGTTTTGCTGTTCTTGGTGAGCTGGAGCGTGTGATTGCTGAACGGGAAGTGGAACGCCCGGAAGGCGCGTATACCACTTATCTGTTTGATAAAGGCGTGGATAAGATCCTCAAAAAGGTAGGCGAGGAAGCTTCCGAGACCATAATTGCCGCCAAAAATAAAGATAACGCCGAGCTGCGCCTTGAGGTCAGTGATCTGATCTATCATCTGTTGGTATTGCTGCAAGAGCGCAAGCTTCCACTGGATGAGATTATGGAAGAGTTGAGTACCCGTCACGAACGCCCACGCCGGGATCAGTACTAAGGGAGGACTGAGTGATGCATATTGATTACCACACGCATCATGAACGCTGTGGCCATGCCGTGGGTAAGCTTGAGGAGTATGTACAGCGCGGGATAGAGCTTGGACTTCAGCAGCTGGGATTATCCGACCACTTGCCGCTCATCCACGTAGATCCCGCCAGCTATTATCCAGAAATGGCTATGCCAATGGCTGAGCTGCCTCGTTATGTGGAGGAATGTCTAACCTTAAAGGAGCGTTACCGTGGAGTCATAGATCTGCGGGTGGGGCTGGAAGCCGATTATATCGAAGGCTATGAAGAGCAAATTCGCGAGATTTTGTCGCCGTATCCATGGGATTATCTTATAGGTTCTGTACATTTTCTTGGGGAGTGGGATATTACGGATCACCGCCAGGTTCATGGTTGGGAAAGCAGAGATGCGCTAGAGGTGTATCGTCTTTATTACGATGCGGTAAAGAAGTCAGCGTTATCGGGATTATATGATATTATAGGACATATGGATGTTATTAAACGGTTCGGTTATGGTCCACAAACACCGGAGGGCAAGGCTGAGGTGAGGGCGCTAGAGCTAGAGACCTTAAAGGTTATAGCGGATAGCGGAATCGCCATGGAGCTGAATGCTTCCGGACTTACGAAGCCTTGCGCTGAGATGTTCCCGGCGGAGCATCTGCTACAGGAGGCCCTAAAGCTCGGCATACCGCTGACATTAGGCTCTGATGCACATGATCCTACCAAGCTGGGGGACGGGCTGCAAGAGGCGCGTAGTATGCTTTGGCACACTGGTTTTCGTGAGCTGGCTATATTTGAGGGACGCCGCCGTACCACTGTTCAGTTCAAACTATAATAATTTATAATCCGCAGGAGGGTATTATGCATCATCAACAATTACGTATTTTTTCCGGTTCGTCGAATCCAAAGTTAGCGGCTGATATTGCGGAGCGACTTGGTGTTGAATTGGGGCAGATAAAGCTGACCCGCTTCATGAGCGGCGAGATTTACGTGCATTACGAAGAAAGCATCCGGAACTGCGACGTATTTTTGGTGCAATCCCTTTCGCATCCCATTAATGAGATGTTCGTGGAGCTGCTGGTGATGATAGATGCTGCCAAACGGGCTTCAGCTCGTACAGTGAACATTATTGTGCCGTATTATGGATATGCTCGGCAGGAGCGGAAGTCCGCACCCCGTGAGCCGATCTCGGCTAAGATGGTGGCTGATGTGCTGACGACCGCTGGAGCAACCCGCGTAATCACCATCGATTTGCACGCAGCGGCGATTCAAGGCTTTTTCAACATTCCGGTCGATCATCTGACTGCACTCGATTTGATCAGCAGCCATTTGAAAGCCAAGGCAATGTCTGATCTGGTCATTGTTTCCCCGGATGCAGGGCGTGCGTCTATGGCTGAGAAGCTGGCGAATAAGCTGGATTCACCTTTTGCCATTATGATCAAGAAGCGCCCAGCCCATAATGAATCGGTAATCACTCATGTCATTGGTGATGTCGAGGGACGGACACCTATCATTATTGAGGATCTGATCGATACTGGGACGACCATTGTGAATGTGGTAGAAGGTCTGAAGGAGAGAGGTGCGAAGGACAGTATTGTCTGCGCGACGCACGGATTATTCTCAGGGCCCGCGCTACAGCGGCTTGACCATCCTTCTATTCAGGAAGTGGTTACGACAGATTCTATTGCACTACCTGATGACCATTCAAGTCGGTTTACAGTATTATCTGTTGCACCGATGCTTGCTCAGGCCACACACATCATCCTCGAGGGTGGTTCGATCGATAAGCTATTTAGAGACGCGGGAATTTAATTCCCCGTCTTTTTTATTTTTTGTCAAAAAAGATGTTGTAAGCAGAGTGGTAGAGTCTTTCTCAACTTGAGATTCTCGCTGTCACATGTGGTATACTGTGTGGAGATACCCGCGCCCAATAAGGGAACGGAATAGCGATTAAGGATGGAGCTCCGGCATACCCCATAGGGCGCCGCCCTCCTATTTTTCGTTAGTATAAGGAAGCTTCTTATAAGGGAGGTGCCTTGCTTCCATGATTGAGAGAACTTCAGAGTATGAACTGGGGAATGATAATGTGATTCCTGTAACTCTGAATGCCAATTTTTTCTTTGAAAGAGCCGTTCGGTCCTTGGATCGCTTTCAATATGATAAGGCATTAAAGAATTTTCGCAAAGCTGTAGAGTACGAGCCGGAGAATCCGGTCAATCATTGCAACGTGGCTGGCGTATTATCAGAAATGGGTAATTATGAAGCGTCCAACGACATTTTAACCCATGTACTGGAGAATATTGATCCGGCAATGACGGAATGTTATTTCTATATGGCTAACAACTTCGCCAATATGGAAAGCTATGAGGAGGCAGAACGCTCACTCGTCACTTATCTCGAAGAAGATGTGAACGGTGAATTTCTGGCCGAATCGGAAGAATTGATGGAGCTGCTGCAATATGAGCTGGACCGTCCTGCTCCACTTATCCGGATTAGAAGCCGGGAAGGTGTAATAGAGCATGAGCGAGCCCGAGCACTGTTGGAGGAGGGCAAGTTTACACAAGCCGTCACTTTGCTTGAAGAGATTGTGAGCAATACGCCTGACTTCCTGGCGGCACATAACAACCTAGCCCTAGCGTATTTTTATATGGGTCGTTTTACCAAAGCTAAGGAATGTATTATGCGGGTGCTGGAGCTGGATTCCGGGAATTTGCATGCACTCTGTAACTTAGCGATCTTCCTTCAGTATGAAGGTGACCGCGGGCAACTGGATGGATTGTTACACCTTCTGGAGACCACCATTCCGTTTCATCAGGAGCATCTGTTCAAAATGGCCACCACCATGGGGATTCTGGGACGCCATAGAACCGCCTATGGCCATTTTAGACGTCTGTTGAAGGATGAAGAGGTCGGTGGCGACGCCAGTCTCTATCATTACTGTGCGGCAGCTGCCAGCAATAGTGGCCTGTATACAGAAGCCCAACGCTGCTGGCAGAAGGCGGCTAAGCTCGATCCGGAATCGGCTGTGCCGAGATTTTTTCTGGCTCAGCTGCAGCAGGCGCAGGGGGAAGGTAAAACGCTGTCGCTGGTCAGCTACAACTATCAGCTTCCTTTTCAGGAGCAGCTGAAGCTGTGGAAGGACAACAAGGGCAGCTTTACCGAAGAGGTGCGGAACAATCCGCTGCTTCGCTCTTCCTTCTTCTGGGCGCTCCGCTACGGGGATGCCAATACGAAGCTTCAGGTTACAGAAGCTCTGCGGTGGATCGAAGATGAAGAGATGTCCGAAATTCTGCAAGGACTTCTAAAGCAGCAGCCCTTGCAGGAAGAAAAGCTGCAAGAAGCGGCACTTCTTAGTCTGCAGCGGCTGATTGGAAGTGTTCCTGAAGAGAATGTGCTTCAGGAAGTCAAAGAAACCTCTTCCCCGCGTCTGAAGGGACTGCCGGAATGGAGAGAGGATTGGCAGAAAGTTATCGACCAGACCCTTAGTATGATGGATCGAAGATATGATGCAATCCACAAAAAAGATGCTGAATTACTGTGGAAGCAATTTCTGAGCAGCCTTTATCCGGATGTTCCGTTTATCCGTCATGCGAATGGCTGGTGTGCTGCCTTAGAATATCTAATTGCTAAAACGCATAACCTGCCGGTCACCTACCGTGAAGTAGCCCAGCGTTACAATGTTTCCGTTTCTATGGTCAGTCGTTATGCTCGGCGCATAGATGAGGAATGTAGTTTCGAGGGAAGTGTGAGCGACAGCCTTCCGCCATTTACCGAGAATATCTAAATCGATCATGTAGTATTTCGTAGAAACGGAGCCCTTTTTATATGTCTTGCGTAACGCTAATGTTCCTTATAGGGGCACCGAAGGCGGCTATGCTTGCCAAAAAAGGGCCCGTTTCTTCTAAATAAACCCTATTGTGAGGAGGCCACTGTTATGTACAAAACGATTGTAATCGGAACAGGCCCAGCCGGGCTTACTGCTGCAATTTATTTGGCACGTGCCAACCTAAACCCACTTGTGATTGAAGGTATGCAACCAGGTGGACAACTGACAACGACAACAGAAGTCGAGAACTTCCCAGGCTTTCCTGAAGGAATTCTAGGCCCGGATTTAATGGACAACATGCGCAAGCAGGCTGAACGTTTTGGGGCTGAATTTAAGAATGGTTGGGTGGATTCAGTTGATTTTTCACAGCGTCCATTTAAAGTGACTGTAGATGGATTGGGAGTATTAGAGGCGGAGTCAGTGATCATCTCAACCGGCGCATCTGCCAGATATTTAGGAATCCCCGGGGAGCAGGAGAATGTGGGCCGTGGGGTCAGCACTTGTGCTACTTGTGACGGATTCTTTTTCCGTGGCAAAAAGATTATTGTCGTCGGTGGTGGAGATTCTGCGATGGAAGAAGCCAGCTTTTTAACCCGATTCGCTTCCAATGTAACATTGGTTCACCGTCGTGATGAGCTTAGAGCTTCGAAGATTATGCAGGCTCGCGCACGGGATAACAGTAAGGTATCGTGGGCTCTTAACCGTACACCGCTTGAGGTTACAACCGACGAGTCTGGCGTTAAGGGGCTGACGGTTCGCAACAATGAGACGGGAATTGATGAACTCATCGAAGCGGACGGAGTGTTTGTCGCGATCGGGCACACGCCGAACACCGGATTTTTAGGGGGGCAAATTACGACCGATACCAACGGCTACATTGTGGTCAACCCTGGAACGACAGAAACGAACATCCCGGGCGTATTCGCTTGTGGCGACGTGCAGGATACCCGTTATCGTCAGGCAATTTCCGCAGCGGGATCTGGCTGTATGGCAGCAATGGATGCTGAGAAGTACCTAGAGGGCACGACGGTGCATGACTGGAGCGAAACACTGGATAGTTAATTTTGCGAGAAATCGTAGTCGATGACATATAAGCAGGTTATCCTTTTTCTAAAGGGTTGCCTGCTTTTTTCAATATTGGCGGGGCCGTGTCCAGATATTAAATATGTTGTTTATTTATTACCGCTCGGAAGTTAAAATAACTGTAACAATGTCTTTATAAAAAGACTTGCGCATTTTAAAAATACGTTTACAATGAAGATATAATGTTAACGTGAACAATTTACACAAACCCTATTATAAACAATAATTTTAAGTTTAAAATATTTATTAAGAAATCGACCGATTGAATAAATGTTCACGTTAAACTTTGTGTAACTCCCATTCGAACTTAAAGGAGAGCAGCAAACCTCATGAGTAAAAAATTCATGGATGAGAACTTCCTATTGTCGAGCGAGACCGCAATTAAGCTGTTTCATCATCATGCGAAAGACATGCCCATTATCGATTATCATTGCCACCTCAGTCCAAAAGAAATTTATGAGAACAAAACGTTCAACAATATCACCGAAGCTTGGCTGTATGGCGACCATTATAAATGGAGAGTGATGCGCGCTAACGGTATAGAAGAGAAATTCATTACTGGCGATGCCAGTGATTATGATAAATTTTTAGCTTGGGCTAGAACGGTTCCGATGATTATCGGGAATCCGCTATACCATTGGACGCATCTGGAGCTGCAACGTTTCTTCGGTGTATATGAGTTGCTGAATGAAGCTAACGCACCAAAAATTTGGGATGAAGTGAATAGACAGTTACAGGGTGAAGGATACGGAGCAAGAGATTTGATCATTAAATCGAAGGTGACTACGGTTTGTACTACCGATGATCCTGTAGATAATCTGGAATATCATGAGAAAATCAGTAATCTGAGTGGATTCAATGCTAGCGTTGTGCCGGGATTCCGGCCAGATAAAGCGCTTGAAATCAACCGTCCTACCTTCCAGCCTTGGGTAGCTCAGCTAAGCGAAGTTTCGGGAATGGCTGTTAAGAATTACGGACAGTTTCTTGCAGCATTGGAGAGCAGAGTGAGATTCTTCCACGCCAGAGCCGGCCGTGTATCTGACCATGCTTTGGATGCGGTAATGTTTGAGCCTACTACCTTGGAGGAAGCTACAGCTATATTCGCTAAAGCACTTTATGAAGGCACTGTAAGTGAGAGTGAAGAAAAGAAATATAAAGGATTCACGCTAGTATTCCTCGGCAAATTGTATAACGAGCTGGATTGGGCGATGCAATTCCATATTCATGCGCTACGGAATAACAACAGCGTAATGTTCGGACGTCTCGGACCTGACACGGGTTATGATTCTATCAATGACGGCGTGATTGCTAAGCCTTTGGCGGGTCTGCTCGATGCGCTGGATCGTGAGAATGCGTTGCCTAAGACCATTTTGTACTCATTGAACCCTAATGATAATCATGTTATTGCCAGTCTAATGGGTAGCTTCCAGGGCGGCGGTATTCCAGGGAAGATTCAATTCGGAACCGCATGGTGGTACAACGATAATAAAGACGGCATGCTGGAACAGATGAAGACACTTGCTAATCTAGGCGTACTTAGCCAATTTGTTGGGATGTTAACAGACTCCAGAAGCTTTTTATCGTATACCAGACATGAGTACTTTAGAAGAATCTTGTGTGATCTAGTAGGCTCTTGGGTAGAAGCTGGAGAAGCCCCGGATGATATGGAGTTACTGGGCAGTATGATTGAGAACATCTGTTACAATAACGCTGATCATTATTTTAATTTCTCGAAACAGGCATTGGTGACTAGGTAATCGTTATGATATCCTTACATGGAAGAGCCAAACCCGTTTAATAAGGAAGGTTGACCCATGGCACCTACAATCAAGGATATCGCCAAATTGGCGAATGTATCGCATACAACTGTATCGAGAGCACTTAACAATAGTCCACTAATTAAAGAGGTCACACGTAAAAAAATTGCCGAGATCGCTGCGCAAGTGGGTTACGTCCCTAATTACAATGCCAAAAGCCTTGTGATGCAGCGATCCTATACCATTGGTCTGTTCTTCACGAGTATTGCCAACGGCACAACTTCTGGTTTCTTCTCTGATACGATTCGTGGTGTAAATAGGGTCATAGATGTAGAGTACAATCTGTTCATCCGTGGGATCGACGATTATGCGGATTACTCCTCTATTCATCGCAAACGTTTTGATGGAATTATTCTAATGAGCCAGAGTGAAGCAGATAATAAATTCATTTACCATGTTGTCCAGCAAGGCATTCCAATCGTTGTGCTGAACCGGGAAATTGATGACCGTTCCATTATCAACATCATCTCGAACGACCGGGAAGGTGCTTATAATGCAGGCAAATACCTGATCGAAAACGGGCATCAAGACATTGCAATTATTGAAGGTGTCGAGGGCTTTAAATCCACACAGGAACGCAGAGATGGCTTTATAAAAGCTTTGATTGACCATAATATCCCTGTTCGTAATGACTACATGATAAGCGGTAGTTATGATATGCAAAGTGGATATGAGGCGATGGGCAAGCTGCTGGATCTCGAGAAGCCACCGACTGCTGTATTTTGCTCCAATGATGATATGGCGATCGGGGCTATGAAAGGCGTGTTTGAGCGAGGGCTGCAGGTGCCAAATGATATCTCTGTTGTTGGTTTTGACGACATTGGGTTTTCACTTTTTGCCAATCCTTCACTCACCACGGTCAAACGTCCTATTGAGAAGATTAGTGAGCAAGGCGCTCGCCAGCTGTTAAGCTTGGTCAAGGAACCCTCAGAAAAAGACGGGCGGATCTCGATCGAGACAGAGCTTATTGCCAGAGAATCAGTCAGGAAGTTGCAGAAGTAGAGGCTGCGCATAGCAGCCTGATCCTTTACCTTCGTAAAGGATTGCTATCTAAAATTTTCACGTGTGCATATATTTAATGAATTAGTAATATAAATATGATTTTGTATAGTTTATTTAATAAGTTTATCGTGTGCATTTACTATTAGGAGGCGTTAATATGAAAAGATTAAATAGTGATAATTGGACAGCTTACAAGCAGTATCCTGAGAAGGTTCTACAATTTGGCGAAGGCAATTTCATGCGCGCCTTTGTAGATTGGCAGATTCATACCATGAATCAAAAAACGGATTTCAATGGTGGAGTGGTTGTTGTACAGCCATTGGCTAACGGACTGGCAGAAATGCTGAATGATCAGGATGGGCTGTATACCCTTTATCTGCAAGGCATTAAAGACGGAGCGGCTGTAAAAGAACACGAGGTAATTAATTGTATTACGCGGACGCTTAATCCCTATTCACAGCATGAGGAGTATATGAAGCTGGCTGAGAACCCTGAGCTGCGCTTTATCGTGTCTAATACTACTGAAGCGGGAATTGCTTTTGAAGCTGGCGACAAGTTAACCGATACGCCGCAGAGTAGTTTCCCAGGCAAGCTGACGGCCTTATTGTACAAACGTTATCAAATTTTTAATGGGGAGGCTTCTAAAGGTTTTATCATCATTCCATGCGAGCTGATTGACCGGAATGGTGATGAACTCAAAAAGGTTATTTTGAAATATGCTGAGCTGTGGAATCTTGGAGAAGGTTTTGTGAACTGGTTGAATGAAGCTAATACCTTCTGCTGCAGTCTGGTGGACCGCATTGTTCCCGGTTATCCAAGAGACAGCATTGCCGAGATTACAGAAGAGCTGGGTTATGAGGATAAGCTGGTCGTTGTCGGCGAGCAATTCCATCTTTGGGTGATTGAAGGACCACAGTGGATTAAAAAGGAGTTTCCGGCTGAACTAGCAGGTCTTAATGTGCTGGTGGTGGATGACATGGCCCCTTATCGGACTCGTAAAGTGAGGATTTTAAACGGAGCTCATACAGCTATGACACCAGTAGCGTATTTGTACGGTATTGATACGGTTGCTGAAGCCATTGAGCACGAAGAGGTTGGGGCGTACGTGAAGTCCTTAATCTATGATGAGATTATTCCAACGCTGGATCTGCCGGCAGAGGAATTGAATTCTTTTGCAGACGCGGTATTAGAAAGATTCCTGAACCCTTATGTGCAGCATTACTTGATGAGCATTTCCCTTAATTCTATATCGAAGTTTAAGACAAGAGATCTGCCTTCTTTACTGCAATATGTAGAGGCCAAAGGACAATTGCCTGAAAAGCTTGTCTTCTCATTGAGCGCATTAATTGCCTTCTATAGAGGACGCAGAGGGGAAGAAAACATTCAACTGGCTGATGATGCGGATATTTTGGAATGGTTCGCCTCCTTATGGGGAGGATGGGATGGCACAGACACCGGGCTGCGCGCACTGGCCGTCGAAGTACTTGCCGCAACCAATCGCTGGGGCTGTGATCTGAATGAAGTGGCTGGACTTACTGACAAGGTGACAGAAGGACTGATTGGGATTGAGAAAAATGGCATGAAGCAAGCCTTAAAAGCGTTCGTGAAGAGACCGGCACACAACTAATACCCTGGAGGTGACAATGATATGATCAAGACGATGAAAGAAGTATTGCAGATTAATGAGGCTGATAATGTCGCTGTTGCACTAAAAGACTATAAAGCAGGCGACACCATTGTGATTGGTTCAAAAGAGATTAAAATTACTGAAGATATCGCTAGAGGCCATAAAATTGCACTATCCAGCATTAGCGAAGGTGAAAACGTATTGAAATATGGTTACCCCATTGGTCATGCTATAGCGTCTATCGCGCCGGGGCAGTGGGTGCATACCCATAACACTAAGACAAACCTAACAGGGGTAGAGGAATATACCTTTGAGCAGAAGCTGACGCCGAATCCTTTTGCAGCGGAGAATTTGACCTTTAAGGGGTATCGCCGCTTTGATGGATCTGTAGGTATCCGCAATGAGCTCTGGATCGTCCCTACTGTTGGTTGTGTGAATGGAGTGGCGGAGCAGATCATCAATATTTTCAAAGCAGAGGTTGGAGATATCGCACCTTTCGATAACGTGCTCGTGCTTAAGCATAACTACGGTTGCTCCCAGCTGGGCGATGATCATGACAATACACGTACGATTCTGGCTAACGCGGTTAAACACCCGAATGCGGGCGGCGTGCTTGTGCTCGGATTGGGCTGTGAGAATAACAATTTGCATATTTTTAAAGACATGCTGGGCAGCTATGATGAGGATCGTGTGCGTTTCCTTGTCTCCCAGGAGGTTGGGAATGAGATTGAAGAAGGCGTGAAGCTGCTGAAGGAAATCTACAATAATGTACAAGGTGATCAACGGGAAGAGGTATCACTCTCCGAGCTGAAGATCGGTCTGAAATGTGGAGGCTCCGACGGGTTATCCGGTATTACTGCGAATCCGCTCCTTGGACGTCTGTCTGATTATATGGCTGCTCAAGGCGGGACCACTGTACTGACAGAAGTGCCTGAAATGTTTGGTGCCGAAAAAATTCTAATGGAACGTGCTGCGGACGAAACTATTTTCAACAAAATTGTCGATCTCATTAATGACTTTAAGCAGTATTTTATGGACTATAAACAGCCGGTATATGAAAATCCTTCTCCAGGGAATAAAGCCGGAGGAATTACTACGCTTGAGGATAAATCATTGGGTTGTACTCAAAAATCCGGGAACGCTACAGTTATGGATGTCCTCAAGTACGGGGAGCTTATCACTAATAAAGGCTTAAATCTCCTTAACGCACCTGGCAATGATCTTGTGGCTTCCTCTGCACTGGCTGCTGCTGGCTGCCAATTGGTGATCTTTACGACCGGGCGGGGAACACCATTTGGTACATTCGTGCCTACGATGAAAGTATCTACCAATACCCCATTGTATGAAGGCAAACGTCATTGGATCGATTTTAATGCAGGTGTGTTGGTGGAAGATGGTTCTCCAGATGAGGTCCTGCGCAGCTTCATAAACTATATTATTGCGGTGGCCAGCGGTGAATGGGTTAATAATGAAAAGAATAATTTCCGTGAGATCTCCATATTCAAAACAGGAGTAACGCTATAATAAATCATTAATTAATGACAAATCAGGCTGTCTCTTATGCTTTTTAAGCGTAGGGGGCAGTTTTTTTAGGTTCACAGCATACATAATCCGTCTTAAAAAGAACGATAATTGCTTTCTTTTGAATTAGTGATTGCAATCACAATGGTCCTGTACGGCCTGTGCTAATCTTTTATTGAGAATAGTTCTCACATAAAGGAGAAGAGTCAGATGGAAAAAGTGCTGAGTTTGGATGAATCTATATTCGAGATGGTATCACGGCATCCGGAGGTCATCGAGATTATGGTAGAGCTGGGCTTTAAGGATATTGCCAAGCCTGGCATGCTGCAGACTGCTGGCCGTTTCATGACCTTATCCAAAGGAATTAAGCTGAAAAAAATGGATCTCGAGCACGTGAAGCAAACTTTTGAACGTCATGGTTTCGAGATTATTTAATAAAGGAGTGTTAATATGAGCGAACTGATTAACAACCGTGAAGTTGATGTGCCGGAACAGACTCGTCGCCAGGCTATGCTTAAGGAGATTATTAAAGAGCTGCATGCAGGGAAAAGTGTAGAAGAGGTTAAGGCGCGATTCGCCGAAGCTGTGGGTGATGTTACCGTAGCGGAGATTTCCGCGATGGAGCATTCATTAATGACCGAAGAAGGAATTCCGGTATCCGAGGTCCAACGTCTTTGTTCGGTGCATACAGCCATCTTTAAAGGCTCTATTGAGCAAATTCACCGCTCGTCCCAGCCCGAGGAGCAGCCAGGCCATCCAGTACACACCTTCAAATTGGAGAATCGTGAGATCGAAAAACTTGTTAACTTCCGCATGGATCTGCACGCAACAAAGTTTCAAAAGAATGATAGTGAGGAACTGATCTTCAAATTGTTGGAGGATCTTAGCTTGCTGCTGGATCTTGATAAACACTATAGCCGAAAAGAAAATCTGCTGTTCCCATACCTCGAAAAATACGGCATTTATGGCCCAACCAAGGTAATGTGGGGAGTGGATGATAATATCCGCCGTATGATTAAAGAGGCAAAAGCTGCGCTCAGCACTTATAGCGGAAACGCAGCAGAAATAGGCATTCAGCTTGAGGAGATCATCAAGGAAGTTAATGAAATGATCTTTAAGGAAGAAAATATTCTATTGCCCATGGCCCTGGACAAACTGACGGAAGATGAATGGGTCAAAATCGCCCGGGAGAGTGATGAGATCGGGTTCTGCCTAACCGCACCGGAGCAGGAGTGGATCCCTGAGCGGGCCGCTGAGCCGGACGGCACAGTGCTGGAAGAAACAGAAGGAGCTACGCCGCAAGGCGGGTTCATCCGTTTTGAGACAGGGTTGTTGTCACTGCATCAGCTGGAGACCGTACTCAACCATCTTCCTGTAGATCTAACCTTCATTGATGAGAATGATGTTGTCCGATATTTTTCACACGGGAAGGAACGTATCTTTGCCCGAACTAAAGCGGTTATCGGCCGTACAGTACAGAACTGTCATCCCCCGCAAAGTGTTCATGTGGTAGAGAAGCTTTTGGAAGACTTTAAGGCAGGCCGTAAGGATGCTGAAGACTTCTGGATCAATATCAAGGATAAGTTTATCTACATCCGTTACTTCGCTGTACGAGACGAGTCAGGCCAATATATGGGCACGCTAGAGTTCACACAGAATATCGCTCCAATCCGAGCATTAGAGGGCCAAAAGCGCATTTTATCAGAATAAATCGGTGCGTTGGGTTATTTTCCAGATAATAATATAGGTACAAGACTCTCTTACTTAGGCGTAAGGGGGTCTTTTTAGAATATAATAGAGTATACTCTTAAAATAAGGAATTCCCGGGTGTGTTGTCTTTCCTTGACCACAGAGAGGGCTTCTATTATAGTTGGTACTTAGGATTAACTATTTTAGTATAAAAAAAGGTGGCTTGTTACATGTCTGAGAATATCTACGTTGGCGTGGATTTGGGTGGAACTGCAATTAAGGTTGGAATCTGTAATGCTGAAGGTACCCTGCTACATACTTATGAGGGACCTACAGGAACTGCAGAGGGTGTCGATACTGTTATCGATAATATCGAGAAGTATGTACGCCAAATTGTGGAGGATTCCCCGTACTCTTGGGATCAGCTTGCAGGTGTAGGAGCGGGTGTAGCCGGGTTCACAAATATTCGTGAAGGAATCATCATCCTTGCGCCTAACATAGGATTTAGAGATGTGCCGATCCGTTCCATTTTGGAAGATCGTTGGAACAAGCCTGTCAAAATAGACAATGATGCGAATGTGGCTGCACTGGGCGAAGCTTGGAGCGGTGCGGGACGTGGCGTTGATAACTGTGTCTGCTATACGCTTGGAACAGGTGTCGGTGGCGGAATCATTATTAATGGAAAGATTTATCAAGGCTTTGCGGGATTAGCTGGTGAGCTTGGTCATATCACAGTAGTGCCGGATCTGGAAGCTATTCAATGCGGCTGTGGCAACATGGGCTGTCTGGAAACCGTTTCCTCCGCTACAGGTATTATCCGCATGGCTAATGATGCAGTAGCTCGTGGCGATCGCACTTCCCTCTCTATGGTAGAGAAGATTGCTGCGAAAGAAGTCTTTGATGCGGCTAAGGCTGGCGATGAAGTAGCTATCCGTATAGTGAATCGTGCAGCATACTATCTGGGTAAATCCATGGCTTCTGTTGCGGCTGTGCTTAACCCTGAAGTATTTATCGTTGGCGGCGGTGTGTCTAAGGCTGGAGATATTCTATTTGATGAGGTTCGTCGTGTGTTTGCGAAATTGACACCGGCTCCGCTTCAAACTGGTGTTTCGATTATTCCAGCTGAGCTTGGCAATGACGCAGGTATTGTTGGGGCTGCCGGCCTTTTGCTGCGTTCTTAAAAGACGGGAAGTATTCATATACTAAATCTAGGGAGGGGACGCTTTTATGACCGAATTGGACAATACCCCAACGGCTGGAGCCACCCTGATTATTATTACGGGAATGTCAGGTGCGGGGAAGACAATTGCTGTACAGAGTCTGGAAGACCTAGGGTTCTTCTGTGTCGATAATTTACCACCGGTGCTGATTCCCAAGTTCGCAGAGCTAATTGAACAATCAAAGGGTAAGATTGCCAAGGTAGCCCTTGTAATTGACCTGCGTGGTCGAGAATTCTTCACTGCTTTGTCTGAGTCTCTTGCCTATATCAAGGATGAGTCAACCATTGGCTGTGAGATCTTGTTTTTGGATGCTACAGATTCAGTACTTGTTCAGCGTTACAAGGAAAGTCGACGTCATCATCCATTAGCACCTAAGGGGCTGCCGCTTGATGGTATCAAGCTAGAACGTAAGATGCTTGAAGAATTGAAAAATTCAGCTACGTTATGTTTAGATACCAGCAGTATGAAGCCCGTACAGCTTAAGGAGAAGATCGTTTCACGGTTTTCGCATCTAGGAAAAAGTACGCTTTCCGTCAATATTACATCCTTCGGATTTAAGTACGGTATTCCTATTGATGCAGATCTTGTCTTCGATGTCCGCTTCTTGCCTAACCCACATTATGTGGACCATCTGCGGCCTAAAACCGGCCAGGACAGTGAAGTCTACGATTATGTAATGAAGTGGCCTGAAACACAGGTGTTCCTGACCAAACTGCTCGATATGCTTCATTTTCTAATTCCGCAATATCGTAAGGAAGGTAAGTCCCAGATTATCATTGGCATTGGCTGTACGGGAGGTAAACACCGTTCCGTAGCCATTTCCGAGTATTTGGGTAAAATGCTGGGCGTTAGCGAGACGGAATCCGTAACCGTTAGTCATCGGGATTCCGAGCGTGATCGGCACTAGAGAGAAGGGGTCATAGTGGCTGAAGAACAAAGACAGCGTCCACGTATCGTCGTTATGGGCGGTGGCACGGGGTTATCTGTTATGCTTCGTGGTTTAAAAGAGAAGCCATTAGATATTACTGCTATTGTTACCGTTGCCGATGATGGGGGAAGCTCTGGTATTTTACGCAGTGAACTGCAAATGCCTCCTCCTGGGGACATCCGCAACGTATTGACAGCTATGGCTGATGTTGAGCCGCTCATGGCAGAGATTATGAGATACCGTTTCAACACGGGTGAGGGACTAGCTGGTCATAGTCTCGGCAACTTGATTCTTGCTGCGCTCACGGATATATCCGGCGATTTCGTTACGGCTGTACGGGAGCTTAGTCGATTATTCGCTGTTCGCGGCCGGGTATTGCCTGCGGCCGGTGAAGCTGTAATCCTGCATGCAGAAATGTCGGACGGCACGATTATCACGGGGGAGTCTAAAATCCCTGAAGCTGGCGGGATCATCAGACGAGTGTCCTTGGAGCCGCCAGATGTAGAACCGTTGCCCGAAGCGCTTGAGGCGATTCGGAATGCAGATGCGATCCTGCTGGGTCCTGGCAGTCTGTATACGAGCATTCTTCCCAACCTGCTTGTTCCGAAACTGGCAGAAGCGGTTGTATCTTCGAATGCTATCAAAATTTTCGTCTGCAACGTAATGACTCAGCCGGGTGAAACGGATAACTATACCGTCAGCGACCATCTTCAAGCTGTATATGATCATATCGGGATCGATTTATTCGATTATGTTATTGTTAATGACGGTGAGATTCCGGAACAGGTCCAGACGAAGTACGCCGAGAAGGGCGCGCGCCCGGTGCAGCTTGATAAAGAAGCGCTGGATGGCAATGGATACAAGGTTATAGCCGATAAACTGGTTTTATTCCGAACTTATTTGAGACATGATACCGATAAGCTTAGTCATCACATTTATCAGCTTGTGCAGGATTGGATAAACAGAAACCCTAGGGTATAACTTATAGATGAGAACGAAGTACTTATCAAGAAAGAGGTGAGACCCTTGTCTTTTGCGGCCCTTACCAAAAAAGAGCTGACGATGGTGGAGAGTGAACCCTGCTGCGAGAAGGCGGAAATGTCAGCGCTTATCCGTATGAATGGATCTGTGCAGCTTTCAAGCAAAAAGGTTATTCTCGACATTTCGACGGAGAACGCCGCGATTGCAAGGCGGGTATATTCTTTACTTAAGAAATATTACCAGGTCCATATTGAGCTACTCGTGCGTAAAAAAATGCGTTTGAAGAAAAATAACGTCTATATCGTCAGAATCCCAAACCGTGTACAAGAGATCCTAAAGGATCTTAGAATTGTGTCGGAAGGATTTATTTTTACCGATGGTATTGATGATGAGATTGTTGGGAATAACTGCTGCAAGCGTGCTTATTTGCGCGGTGCCTTTCTGGCTGGCGGATCGGTTAATAATCCGGAAGGCTCCTCCTACCATTTGGAGATTTCCTCGATGTATGAGGAACATTGTAAAGCATTAGTGGATCTGGCTGGGGAATTCCACCTAAACGCACGCTGTATTGAACGTAAAAAAGGGTTCATTCTTTACATTAAAGAAGGCGAGAAGATTATTGAATTCTTAAGTTTGATTGGAGCGCATCAGGCGCTGTTCAAATTTGAGGATGTAAGAATTATGCGCGATATGCGTAATTCCGTGAATCGGATCGTGAACTGCGAGACCGCAAATCTCAACAAAACAATAAGTGCTGCGGTGCGGCAGATTGAGAATATCAAGCTGTTGCAGCGAGAAGTGGGACTGGAGAATTTGCCGGATAAACTGCGTGAAGTAGCAGAAATTCGAATGGCGCATCCAGATATCAACCTCAAGGAGGTTGGTGAAATGCTCAAAGGTACAGTCAGTAAGTCGGGAGTAAATCATCGGCTTCGTAAGATTGATGAGCTGGCGGACAAGGTTCGAGGCGGCTAATTACTTTTTTTCTAGTGTGGTTTACGTTATAATGATATAATAATATAAAATTAATGTGAAACTTTTGGGGAGAACTCAATTAGGGGGTAAGCGTTTCATGACAAAGCACCCGGTAGTTGTTCGGTTGAAGACAGGGCTTCATGCCCGACCGGCAGCATTGTTTGTGCAAGAAGCTAACAAGTTTTCGTCGGAGATTTTCGTGGAAAAAGATGATAAAAAAGTAAATGCTAAAAGTATTATGGGGATTATGAGCCTCGCTATCAGTTCCGGCACGGAGATTTACATTAGCGCGGACGGTGCGGATGCCGATCAAGCTGTAAACGCTTTGACAAGTCTGGTCAGCAAAGAAGAGCTTGAGAACCAATAATAGGAAGACAACATCGTTTCTGCTAGGAAGACTTTATTTATCGCATGACCAAAAGCCCTTCGGGGCTTTTTTTAATACCAAAAAATAGATGGAGAACGTGCAACATTTACCAAAATGACTCGTCTAGAGGATAATAACAAATCACAAGAAATGAAAGGGGCTGGCAAATATGAAAGGTTTATTGAAGAAAATTGGTTCAGTGATGATCGTAGGGAGTTTGTTAATTGGAGGGATCAGCATGAGTGGTGTTTTCCAAGGTCCTGCAAAGGCTTACGCAGATGAAGTGCAGAAAAATGTCGTTAGTGTAGTAGGTAAAGGCGAATTGTCCCTCAAGCCGGATATCGTATACTTGTCCATCGGTGTGGATACTACAGCCACAACTGCGCAAGAAGCGCAGAAGACCAATGCCGCTAAAATTCAGAAGATTATGACTTTACTGAAGAATACTTGGAAAATTGCAGATAAAGATATTCAAAGCACGCAGTTTTATGTGCAACCCAATTATAGTTACAGCGAAAAAGAAGGACAGCAAGTGAAGGGGTACAACGCCAATCATACGCTGTTAGTGTCTTATAGAGATCTGACCAAGGTTGGTGAATTGCTGGACGCTGCATCTGCGGCAGGGGCGAATAATATCGGAAATGCACGTTTTTCTGTGGAAGATACTTCTGCATTTGAAGCTCAGGTGATTGAAAAAGCGATGGCGAATGCAGATGTTAAAGCAGGGGCTATTGCTAAGGCAGCTAAACGCAGCTTGGGTCAAGTGATCACGGTCAGCCAAAATGATGGCGATATCACTCCGGTTTATTTTGAACAGAATCTAAAAATGAATATGGCTGCAGCAGATGCTGGTGCAAGCACATCCGTGCAACCCGGAGTAGTTAAAGTTACAACTCAGCTGAGCGTAATGTATGAATTGAAATAGTATCAGAACAAGGTGAATGCAGAGAGGAGAGGTGTCTTCCACTAGTAATAGTGGGGGGGCGCCTCTTTTTTTGTGTAAGTTCTCTACGATTCTGTTTAATAAATTGGAAAGGAGAGGAAAAATAAGATGATGAATATTATTTCAAAAGAATCAGCGCGCAAATGGGGCATAGGTCTGATGTCAGCAGGTTTATTGTTTGTTGGAGGCCTACTGCCCAGCGAAACGGGTTATGCAGCAGCTAGTAAAACGGAGAATAAAGCTATTGATTCGCGTATCGTTTTAAAGGCAAACGGGATAAATTCGTTGCAGGAAGGTATTTTGAAGGAAGGACTGGCCTGGATTCCCCTAACTTTTATGCGAGATGTGTTGGGATTACCGCTTGTGTATGATAAGAAGGAAAATGCGTACATGATTGGAAAAGGATCGACCAAGGCCAAGTTGATGTTATCCAGCTACGGTACTTCTGTGTGGGTGAACAACTATTTCATTCGAGAGTATGAAGGGAAGTTAATTAATAATCGCCTCTATGTTCCATCAGGATTGTTAAATGATTATATGGGTTATAAGGTAGATTGGAGTCGGGCCGCCAGTAGGCTGAATGTGGTGAACAGACCGCAGAACGCGCTAACGGTAACCACGGAAACTTATGCTAAAGATCGGGCAGAAGCTTTTATTCAGCTTGATTATCCGAAGATCAGTGGATTGGGCAACTCCAGTGCGCAACAAGCTATTAATAATACTTTGAAGGAAAGTGTTATGAAATTCGCGGCGGGTGCAGAACAGGATATCTCCGATCGAGATGGAGCAGAGCCCAAATACACCTATGATTCAGGTTATGTAGTGACCTACAATCAGAATGGTGTGATCAGCATAGTGATGCATCAGTATAGTGATACGGGCGGCGCCCATGGAATGACTAACCGTGAAGCCTTCACCTTCTCGCTTAAGGATGGTAAACGTCTACTGTTGGGCGACCTGTTTGGAGCTAATCCAAACTACAAAAAACAGCTGAATGCAAAGCTGAGCAAGCTGCTGAAGGCAGAGGATAGTTATTTGGGAGGATTCAACGGATTGAATACGGAGAAATATTTCTATCTGAAGGACGACAAGGTTGTTCTGTTCTTCCAATTATATGAGTACACAGCGTATGCTGCAGGCTTCCCTGAGTATACTTTTAGTTTCAAAGAGCTTTTGCCGGATGGCAGTAGCCCGTTTGCTGGCATAAAATAAATGGAAATGCTTCGTCTCCGCTAATGTCGGCACAAGACATCTCCCCCTTACCAGAGTTGTCTCTTGTTCATATGCTAAAGGGAGTAACTAGTTTATGAACGGGGGAGAGCTATGGGCTACCAATATACTGCAATTGGCGATTCCTTGACGACTGGATTTGGTGCTCTGCCAGGTAACGGTTTTGTACCGGTGTACCGTAGAATGGCAGAAGGGAGACTGCGGACTACTGTAGCCTCTACGAATTTAGGCGTGAACGGAATGACTACTTCAGAGCTGGAGCAGCGGCTGCGCGGAAATTCCATGATGCGTGAGGCCGTTCGAGTAGCCGATATCATCACTGTGTCTATCGGTGGTAATGATTTGATTCACGCGGCCAAATCAGCAGCAAGACAGCAAGGCAACTTATCCGCAGAACTGCGCAGATCGCTTCAGGAATGCAAACAAAATTTCTCTGCAATTATGAATATCCTTATACAATTGAAGGCGAGGACGCGTAGACCTTTTATCATTAGAATTGTGGGATTATATAACCCCTATCCTCAGGTGGTTGGTGCGACAGAGTGGGTCAGGCAGTTTAATCAATACGCAGCACAGTACAGCAGCCGAGTATGTGGATTTGCTTCGATTTACAGTGAGTTCGCAGGAAATGAGAGAGGGCTGTTATCCATTGATCATTTGCATCCGAATGGCCGGGGTTATCGCGTAATTGCCGAGAAGCTGGATGCGCTAGGTTATGGCGGGCTGGCTTAATTGGATTTAGGTCTTCTATAAAATATAAAGAGGCTGTGCTCTAACCATAACGGATAGAGCACAGCCTCTTTATATTTTTACTTTATAGCTTACACACCGCTAGGCAATGTCTTCTCGATTACTTTATCTACGATACCGTATTCAGCCGCGTCTGCAGCAGTCATGAAGTAGTCGCGATCTGTATCCTTCTCAATACGTTCTAGAGGTTGACCCGTACGTTCTGCTAGAATACGGTTCAGCTTATCGCGCAATTTAAGGATGCGGCGGGCACGGATTTCAATGTCCGTTGCTTGACCTTGAGCACCACCCAAAGGCTGGTGGATCATGATCTCGCTGTTAGGCAGTGCGAAGCGTTTGCCTTTGGCGCCAGCGTTTAGCAGGAAAGCTCCCATGGAAGCTGCCATACCCACACAGATGGTGGAAACGTCTGGTTTAATGTACTGCATTGTATCAAAAATAGCCATACCTGCAGTAATGGAACCGCCTGGGCTATTCACGTAAAGGTGAATGTCCTTGTCAGGATCTTCGGCAGCCAAGAACAGCATTTGTGCGATGATAGAATTGGCTACCACGTCATTAACCTCCGTTCCAAGGAAAATGATGCGGTCCTTCAGCAGGCGGGAATAGATGTCATAAGCGCGCTCGCCGCGGTTGCTCTGTTCTACTACCATAGGAATATAACTCACGTGGAAAACCTCCTTGATATTGGTTCTTCAAATGTATTCATTTTTACTCTTGCCGTATTACCCACATGATAAACAAATTCAAACAAAAAGTCAAAGAAAGTCAAACTTATATTCAAAAAAAAGAGCCGACAAGCGGCTCTTTGGTTAAGTAGTAGTATAGGCACTACTAAATTATGTGCAAAAATGAAATTAATGGCGCGCCCGCCAAGAATCGAACTTGGATCTCAGGCTTCGGAGGCCTACGTCATATCCATTGGACCACGGGCGCAACAAAAATGATTATAATACAATTTTTACACAATTGCAATGTAATATTAATACTGGACAAGCGCTCTAGGGACAGGCATCGGGCGCTATATCTTTTTCTGACCTTATTAATGTATAAGAAGACAAGCGCTTGAGAATTCTACTCTCGGAAGACTTGCGCTTCGAGCAATATTTGGTTAGAATATGGGTGGGACTTAAAAAGTTTACCCGGGACGTTTTGAGACCATGAACAAGGGAATAGAGGAAGACGAAGTTGCAGGAGTGAAAGTATGCGTAATTTATTAGATATCCAAAAGCAGCTTCTGCCTGATCTCATGGAAACCCTTAAGAGACGGTACACGATTCTTCATCAGATCATGCTGTCCGATATTATTGGGCGCAGAACGCTAGCCGCTTCGCTAGATATGACTGAGCGGGTACTGCGTGCCGAGACGGATCTTCTGAAATCGCAAGGGCTTATTGAGATCGAGAGTGTTGGCATGCGCATTAGCGCTGCTGGACGTAGACTGCTTGATTTGCTAGAGCCGGTTGTTAAGAGCCTATTTGGTCTGGATGAGCTGGAAGAGAAAATTCGAGCAACGTATGGTCTGGATAAAGTTATTGTAGTACCGGGTGATTGTGAGTCATCGCCGTTCACCAAACGAGAGCTTGGCCGAGCGGGTGCGAAAGCGCTGCTGAGTATACTTCGCGCAGATGATACAGTTGCCGTCACAGGTGGATCGACGCTTGCCGATATGGCTGATCAACTGGCACCGCCGTTGTCCCTTTCCTATAAGAACGCTTGGTTTGTTCCGGCGCGTGGAGGATTAGGAGAGAGTATGGAGATTCAAGCCAACACGATTGCCTCAACAATGGCAAAGCGGGTTGGAGCCAACTACCGGTTGTTGCATGTCCCTGATTTGCTTAGCGGGGATGCATACCAATCGCTGGCACTTGACTCTAATATTGGAGAGATTGTACAAACCATCCGTAGTTCGCGTATTATTGTACATGGGATTGGGGATGCCATTGAAATGACCCGCCGCCGCAAACTGGACGAGGCTACAGTCTCGGAAATCCAGGGTGAAGGGGCAGTGGCCGAATCTTTTGGCTATTATTTCAATGAAGAGGGTCAGGTTGTCCATACCATGCTTACGATGGGTCTACGTCTAGAAGATATTATCCGGACAGAGAAAGTCATCGGTATTGCAGGAGGCAAACCCAAGGCCAAAGCCATTCATGCCATGCTGCGTTTCGGGCAGGAGAATATTCTCGTCACGGACGAGGCTGCTGCAGTAGAAATAGGCAAGGAAATTGACAATCAACTACAGCTATCTTCGTAGTTTTTAGATTGCAGGCAATAACATACTTCTTGCATCATACTTAACATTGTTGTCATGACAGACCTCACCGTCTGTTTTGAATAAATAAAACGAATTCTAGGAGGAACTATTCAATGAGTGTAAAAGTTGGAATTAACGGTTTTGGACGTATTGGACGCCTTGCTTTCCGCCGTATTCAAAATGTAGAAGGTATCGAAGTGGTAGCAATCAACGACTTGACTGACGCTAAGATGCTTGCTCATTTGCTTAAATATGATACAACTCAAGGTAAATTCCAAGGTGATGTTGAAGTGCATGATGGCTTCTTCAAAGTCAATGGTAAAGAAGTTAAGGTTCTTGCTAACCGCAACCCTGAAGAATTGCCATGGGGCGACCTAGGCGTTGATATCGTACTTGAGTGCACAGGTTTCTTCACAACTAAAGAAGCAGCTGAAAAACACTTGAAAGGTGGAGCTAAGAAAGTAGTTATCTCCGCTCCAGCTACTGGCGACATGAAAACTGTCGTTTACAACGTTAACGATGACATTCTTGATGGTACTGAAACTGTTATTTCCGGCGCATCTTGCACAACTAACTGCCTAGCTCCAATGGCAAAAGTACTGAACGACAAGTTCGGTATCGTTGAAGGCTTGATGACTACAATTCATGCTTACACTGGCGACCAAAACACTTTGGATGCTCCACATGCTAAAGGTGACTTCAGACGCGCTCGTGCAGCAGCTGAGAACATCATTCCTAACACTACTGGTGCTGCTAAAGCAATCGGTCTGGTTATTCCAGAACTTAAAGGTAAATTGGATGGTGCAGCTCAACGTGTTCCAGTTGCAACTGGTTCCCTGACTGAACTTGTAACTGTTCTTGATAAGAGCGTTACTGTTGAAGAAATCAACGCAGCAATGAAAGCAGCTTCCGATCCAGACACTTATGGTTACACTGAAGATGAAATCGTATCTTCCGACATCAAAGGTATGACTTTCGGATCCCTGTTCGATGCTACACAAACTAAAGTATTGACTGTTGGCGACAAACAACTGGTTAAAACTGTTGCTTGGTATGACAATGAAATGTCCTACACTGCACAATTGGTTCGTACTTTGGAGAAATTCGCTAAAATCGCTAAGTAATTGACTTGATATAAGCAACATCTATAGAGCGGAAACAGAAATTCCTTGTTTCCGCTCTTTCTAAATGTATTTCTTGTTTCCTGCTAGAAACAATTTTGGGTGTGGAGGAATTAATCATGAACAAAAAAAGCGTCCGTGATGTAGAAGTAAAGGGTAAGCGCGTATTTGTACGCGTGGATTTCAACGTACCTGTAGAAGACGGTAAAATTACTGATGATACTCGTATTCGCGAAACACTTCCAACCATTAAATATTTGATCGAGAACGGTGCAAAGATCATTCTTGCGAGTCATATGGGTCGTCCTAAAGGCGAATTCGTAGATTCCATGCGTTTGACTACTGCTGCTGAACGTCTGTCCGAGCTCCTTGGCAAACCCGTAGCTAAAGCTGACGAAGCAATTGGCGAAGCTGTAAAAGCAAAAATCGCTGAGCTAGGCGAAGGCGACGTACTTGTACTTGAGAATGTTCGCTTCTACCCAGGTGAAGAGAAAAACGATCCTGAACTGGCTAAACAATTCGCTGAATTGGCTGATTTGTTTGTTAATGATGCGTTTGGTGCGGCTCACCGTGCACATGCATCGACAGAAGGTATCGCTCATTTCTTACCAGCTGTATCCGGTCTTTTGATGGAGAAAGAATTGTCCGTTCTTGGTAAAGCTCTTTCTAACCCAGAACGTCCTTTCACTGCGATCATCGGTGGTTCGAAAGTTAAAGACAAGATTGATGTTATTGATAACTTGTTGTCTTTGGCTGATAACGTCCTGATCGGCGGTGGATTGTCTTATACATTCACTAAAGCACAAGGCTTTGAAATCGGTAAATCACTAGTAGACAACGACAAACTTGACGTTGCTCTTGGATTCATCGAAAAAGCAAAAGCACTTGGTAAAAACTTCATGCTTCCTGTTGATGTTGTTGTTGCTGATAAATTTGGTGCTGACGCTAACACTAAGATCGTTGATTACAATGAAATCCCAGAAGGTTGGGAAGGACTTGATATCGGACCTAAGACTCGTGAACTTTATGCCGATATTATCAAGAACTCCAAGCTGGTTGTCTGGAATGGACCTATGGGCGTATTCGAAATCGATAAATTCGCTGAAGGTACACTTGCAGTAGCAAAAGCTTGTGCAACTACTGAAGGTTACACTGTTATTGGTGGCGGAGATTCCGCAGCAGCAGCAGAGAAATTCCACCTGGCTGATCAAATGGATCATATCTCCACTGGTGGCGGTGCATCCCTTGAGTTCATGGAAGGCAAGGCGCTTCCTGGCGTAGAAGCACTGAACGATAAGTAAGACCTAAGAAGGAGGCAACATAAGTCATGAGAACACCTATTATTGCAGGTAACTGGAAAATGTTCAAAACAGTTCCTGAAGCAGAAAGCTTTATTGCTGAAATTAAAGGCAAAGCAGAAGTAGAAGGCGTTGAGACTGTAATCTGCGCTCCATTTACTAACCTGCCTGCACTTGTAGCAGCTGCAAAAGGTACTAACATCAAGATTGGTGCACAAAACCTACACTTTGAAGATAACGGTGCTTACACAGGCGAGATCAGTGGTGTAATGCTAAGTGATCTTGGTGTGGACTATGTTATCATTGGCCACTCTGAGCGTCGTGCTTATTTTGGCGAAACGGATGAAATCGTGAATAAGAAAATGCATGCTGCATTCCGTCACGGAATTACTCCTATCGTATGTGTTGGCGAAAAGCTCGAAGAGCGTGAAGCTGATCAAACTAAAGCAGTATGTAAAGTACAAACTGAAGCTGCATTCCAAGGTCTTAGTGCCGAGCAAGCAGCAAAAGTTGTTATTGCATACGAACCTATCTGGGCTATTGGCACAGGTAAATCTTCCACTTCCCAAGATGCTAATGAAGTTATTGCTTACATCCGCAGTCTTGTAAAAGATCTGTATGATGCAGCAACAGCTGAAGCTGTTCGTATTCAATACGGCGGCAGCGTGAAGCCTGAGAATGTAACTGAGTACATGGGCCAAAGCGACATCGATGGTGCGCTTGTTGGCGGTGCCAGCTTACAACCGGATTCCTTCGTTCAATTGGTTGAGGGGGCGAAGTAAGATGTCAGCTCCAAAACCCGTAGCTTTGATCATCATGGATGGTTTTGGTTTGCGTGGAACGACAGAAGGTAATGCCGTTGCTCAAGCCAACAAACCTAACTATGACCGTTACCTGAAACAATATCCTAACACTACACTCACTGCTTGCGGTGAAGCTGTAGGCCTTCCGGAAGGGCAAATGGGCAACTCCGAAGTAGGGCATTTGAATATTGGTGCAGGCCGGATCGTTTATCAGGATTTGACTCGTATCGATAAATCGATTCGCGAGGGTGAGTTCTTCGATAACGAAACCCTGGTTAGCGCAGTTAGAAATGCTAAGAACACTGGCAAAAAGCTTCACCTTTATGCGCTTGTATCCGACGGAGGGGTACATAGCCATATTAACCACCTGTTTGCTATGCTTGACCTGGCTAAAAAAGAAGATATGCATGAAGTGTATATCCATGCTTTTATGGACGGTCGTGACGTAGCTCCTGATAGTGGGAAGAAGTTTGTCCAAGATCTAGTAGCTAAAATCGAAGAGGTTGGCGTGGGTACAATTGCAACGGTGTCCGGACGTTATTACGCCATGGATCGTGATAAACGTTGGGAACGTGTAGAGAAAGCCTACCGTGCTATGGTTTATGGTGAAGGCCCTAAATACACGGATGCTGTGCAAGCCATCACTTCATCTTATGAAAACTCGGTATTTGATGAATTCGTTGAACCTAGTGTAATTGTAAACAGTGAAGGCAAACCTGTAACGGCAGTAGAGAGCGGCGATTCCGTCGTATTCCTCAACTTCCGTCCTGACCGTGCTATTCAATTGTCACAAGTGTTCACGAATCAAGATTTCCGCGGTTTCGATCGTGGTCCTTTGTTCCCGCAAAACCTGCACTTCGTATGCCTAACTACTTTCAGCGAAACGGTACAAGGTTATGTAGCCTATTCACCGAAGAACCTGGATAACACATTGGGTGAAGTGCTTGTTCAACAAAACAAGAAGCAACTGCGCATCGCGGAAACTGAGAAATATCCGCATGTAACCTTCTTCTTTAGCGGTGGACGTGACGAGGAGCTTCCTGGTGAAACTCGGATCTTAATCAACTCTCCTAAAGTGGCAACCTATGATCTTCAACCTGAGATGAGCGCATACGAAGTGGCTGCAGCCTGCGTAGCGGAAATCGAAGCGGAAAGACAGGATGCTATCATTCTTAACTTTGCCAATCCTGATATGGTTGGACACTCCGGCATGCTGGAACCAACAATCAAGGCTGTAGAAGTGACGGATGAGTGTGTAGGTAAAGTAGTGGATGCGGTTGTTGCCAAAGGTGGCGTTGCCATTATTATCGCTGACCATGGTAATGCAGATATGGTATTTGACGAGAACGGTCGCCCGTTCACAGCTCATACAACCAATCCTGTTCCGTTCATCGTGACTACTGAGAATGTTGTATTGCGTGAATCCGGTATTCTTGCAGACGTAGCACCAACAATCCTAGATTTGATGGGACTTCCGCAACCTGCGGAAATGACCGGACAATCCATGATTGCTAGCCGTAAGTAAGGTAAGGTATAACGCCTTTGATTTTAAGCTATACAAGTAAGACCAAAACAATGTTAAAAGGAGATTAACTTACATGACTATTATTTCTGATGTATATGCTCGCGAAGTCCTTGACTCCCGTGGTAACCCTACTGTAGAGGTTGACGTTTATCTGGAATCCGGTGCTAAAGGCCGCGCTATCGTTCCTTCCGGCGCTTCCACTGGTGCTCACGAAGCTGTAGAACTTCGTGATGGCGACAAATCCCGTTACATGGGTAAAGGCGTTCTGAAAGCTGTTGAGAACGTAAATGAAATCATCGCTCCAGAAGTTATCGGTATGGACGCTCTTGACCAAGTGGGCATCGACAAATTGATGATTACTTTGGACGGAACTCCTAACAAAGGTAAATTGGGCGCTAACGCAATCCTAGCTGTATCCATGGCAGTAGCTCGTGCAGCTGCAGCAGCTTTGGATATTCCTTTGTACGTATACCTGGGCGGATTCAACGCTAAAACTCTACCAGTACCAATGATGAACATCATCAATGGTGGTGAGCATGCGGACAACAACATCGACGTTCAAGAGTTCATGGTTCTTCCTGTAGGAGCTCCAAGCTTCAAAGAAGCTCTTCGCACAGGTGCTGAAATCTTCCACAACTTGAAATCCGTACTTCAATCCAAAGGCCTGAACACAGCTGTAGGTGACGAAGGTGGTTTCGCACCGAACCTTGGTTCGAATGAAGAAGCAATCACTACAATCATCGAAGCTATTGAAAAAGCTGGTTACAAACCAGGTGTTGACGTATTCTTGGGTATGGACGTTGCTTCCACTGAGTTCTACAAAGACGGTAAATACACCCTTGCTGGCGAAGGTAAATCTTACACTTCCGCTGAGTATGTTGACCTTCTTGCTTCATGGGTTGAAAAATATCCTATCATCACAATCGAAGACGGTATGTCCGAAGACGACTGGGATGGCTGGAAATTGCTTACTGAAAAATTGGGCGACAAAGTCCAATTGGTTGGTGACGACTTGTTCGTAACTAACACTGAGCGTCTTGCAACAGGTATCGAAAAAGGTATCGGTAACTCCATCTTGGTTAAGGTTAACCAAATTGGTACATTGACTGAAACTTTTGATGCTATCGAAATGGCTAAACGTGCTGGTTACACAGCAGTTATCTCCCACCGTTCCGGTGAATCCGAAGATAGCACAATCGCTGATATCGCTGTTGCGACTAATGCTGGTCAAATCAAAACAGGTGCTCCTTCCCGTACAGACCGTGTTGCTAAATACAACCAATTGCTTCGCATCGAAGATGAGTTGGGTGAATTGGCTCAATACAACGGCCTGAAATCCTTCTACAACCTTAAAAGATAATCTGCTTTTATAGCAGACTTCGAAGACCCGCCGTTATGGCGGGTCTTTTTTATGATTTGAAGAAGATAGACTTTAATAGGTTTATCCTTATCTTGCAAGAAAAGCTACGACTTAACAGTCTAAGCTGTTGTATTACCGACAGCGCTATGATAAAATAAGAATACTGTTTATGTATCGTGATAACCTAAATTACCATAGATAGTGATGCTTAGGCGTAGGAGGTGGAAGTGAATGGATATCTTTTTGAAAGTTGTGCTCCTGATTTTTTCCGTCGGTCTTATTGCGGTCGTTCTTCTGCAAAAGGGGAAAAGCGCGGGTCTTTCCGGTGCCATCTCTGGCGGTGCTGAGCATCTCTTTGGTAAAACAAAAGCTCGTGGTATGGAGCTTGTACTACAACGTGTAACTGTTGGACTTGCTGCTGGTTTCTTCATCATGGCGATTCTAGCTGCTATTCTAATCGACTAAAAGATCTACCGTAAGCCCTCGCTCTGTTCTAAATGGAATAGAGCGGAGGCTTTTTTGTTATATTAAAAGGAGTTAAAAAGCACCTAAGGGTGCTTTTCTTTTCATATTCGCAAAGAAAAAGGCTGGATCGATAGGAAGTAAATCTGAAATTGGCATGGATGTATTTCAGCAGTTAAAGGAAATTTTGTACTGTGTTAACCTTTGGATGACAGTAACAGGGATGCGCAGGATTGATTTCGTGTATACTAGGGTATGAAGTAGTAAAGGTAAAATTTACTTGGCATTACTGCAGGGCAGGACAAGATATACATATTTGCCAGCGGCTTGAAGCCGCGGAGGGCTGGGGTGACGAACATGATAACACAAGAAATATTACTCGATTTCATGCGGGAAACTGCATATAAACCAATGACTTATGAAGAGCTGGTGAGTCATTTTGCTCTAGAGGATAGTGAAGGGTTTAAAAAGTTCGAGGAGCTGCTGATTGAATTAGAGCAGGATGGAAGAATTGTATTAACCCGTACTGCACGTTATGGCGTGCCAGAACGGATGGATTTGCTGCGTGGACGTTTACAAGCACATGCGAAGGGTTTTGCTTTTTTAATCCCGGATGATCGTGATCATCCTGACGTATATATCCATGCAAATGATCTTAAGGGAGCTATGAATGGCGATATCGTTCTGATTCGTATTACCTCTAAAAGTCCGTCCGGCGGACGTATGGAAGGCGAAGTAGTACGTATTGTAAAACGTGGCGTGTTGCAGACGGTAGGTGTTTTCCAAAACCTGGAGACCTATGGCTTTGTGCTGCCTGATGACAAGCGGATTAATCGTGATATTTTTATTCCGAAGCAATCCTTTAAAGGTGCTGTAGATGGTCAAAAGGTCGTTGTGCGTATTGTGAGTTATCCGGAAGGCCGAGCAGCGGCAGAGGGTGAAATTATTGAAATTCTCGGACATAAGGATGATCCGGGTGTTGATATTCTTTCCATTATCCGCAAACATCAATTGCCTGAAGCATTTCCAGCTGAAGTGATGGATGAAGCCGATAGTGCTCCTGATTCAATTACAGAAGAGGAGATTGCGGAGCAAGGAAGACGCGACCTGCGCGGGCTGAACATTGTTACGATTGATGGCGAAGATGCTAAGGATTTGGATGATGCGGTAAACGTACAGCGCTTGGAGAATGGACATTACAAGCTGGGCGTCCATATAGCAGACGTAGGTTATTATGTGCGTGAAGGCTCTGAGCTGGATAAAGAAGCCTATGACCGCGGTTGTAGTGTGTATTTGGTAGACCGGGTTATTCCGATGTTGCCGCACCGTCTATCGAACGGGATTTGCAGCTTGAATCCACAGGTAGACCGGTTAACAATGTCCTGTGAAATGGAATTTAACGAGCAAATGAAGGTTGTGAAGCACGATGTCTTTACGAGCGTGATTCGCACCAAAGAGAGAATGACTTACTCCAATGTTCGTAAAATTCTCGAAGATGAAGATCCAGAGCTGCTGGAACGTTATAGTCCACTAATTGATGATTTCCGCCTCATGAAAGAATTGGCGATGAAGCTGCGCGATGCGCGGATGCGCCGGGGTGCGGTTGATTTTGATTTTGAAGAGAGCAAAATCATCGTCGACGAGAACGGCAAGGCTGTAGATATCGTGAAGCGTGAACGTTCTGTAGCGGAGCAGATTATCGAGGAGTTTATGCTGGCGGCAAATGAAACGGTTGCTGAGCATTTCCACTGGTTGAAGGTTCCGTTCCTTTACCGGATTCACGAAGATCCAGATCCAGAGAAGCTGCAGAATTTCATGGCTTTTGCGGCCAATTTCGGATATCACGTCAAGGGCCGTGGCAATTCGGTTCATCCACGTGCTTTGCAGGATCTGTTGGAGCAAATCCAAGGCACAAAGGAACAGACGGTCATCAGTACGATGATGCTGCGTTCCATGAAGCAGGCAAAGTATGATGCGGAGAGCACGGGCCATTTCGGACTGGCTGCGGAATACTATTCTCACTTTACTTCTCCAATTCGCCGGTACCCCGATCTGGTCATTCACCGCGTAATGCGTGAAGTGATTGAGAATGGAGGGGCACTGACCCAGAAACGGCATGATTATTTGTCTAGCCGGATGCCTGACATTGCTCAGCAGTCCTCGGAACGCGAGCGTGTGGCGGTAGAAGCTGAACGCGATACGGAGCAACTGAAGAAAGCAGAATACATGCAGGATAAAGTAGGCGAGGAATTCGAGGCTATGGTCAGCAGTGTGACCAGCTTCGGAATGTTCATCGAGCTGGATAATACCGTCGAAGGTCTTATTCGTCTCAGTGCAATGAGCGACGATTATTATCACTTCGACGAAGGTCATATGGCGCTCATTGGCGAGCGCACATCGCGTGTGTTCCGCATTGGTGACGAGGTAAAGATCCGAGTCGCCAAAGTAAATATGGATGACCACACGATCGATTTCGAGTTGGTCGACATGAAGCCACGCGCGCCAGGCGAGCACCGCGGCGGTGGCTTTGCAGGCGGCCGCGGAGGCAAGGGCGGCCGTTCGGGCGGCGGCTTCATTAAGCCGGCCGGGGGCAAAGGTGCCGCGGGCAAGGGACGCGGCGGTAAAGGCAAGCCGCGGCGCTGCTGCAGGCGCGGGCAAGGGCAAGCCGGGCGCAGCTGTGCGCGCCGGTGAAGGGCCGCGCGAAGCGGCCGGTGTTGGCGCAGCGGGCGGACGCGGTAAGCGGAAGCGCGGGCGCGAGGCCGGCGAGGATGCGAGCCGGGTAGTTGCTGCGCCGGGCGCAGAGCGCGGAGGCGAAGCCGGCGGCAACGCAGGCGCGCCGCGTGAGCGCAGCGGCGGGCGAGGCCGCGGCGGAGACACCGGCGGTGCCGGTGGTGGACGCGGCATCAGCTTCGGCTTTGGCTCCGGCAAAGGCGGATACGGCGCTCCTGCGTCCGACGCCTCCGGCGGCGAGTCGCGGGGCGTGGACGGCAGCACGAAGTTCCGCAGCCGCGAGGATCGCGGGGGAACTTTGGCGGTGGAGAAGGCCGTAACGGCGCTCCTACAGGCAAAGGCCGCCGCAAAAAGAAAACCAAAGGCGGCGTGTTCATCGGCCAGTCCGTGACACCAGGCAACGTAGAGACGTCTGAGCAAGTTACTTCTAAACGAAGTGACAATAATGGCGGCGCTCCAGAAGGAGCACCACGTAAGCGTAAAAAGAAATAAATGACGGTTATGCGTTGCGTAACTCTATAACGATACTAAGCACCGTCCCTCTTGGGGGCGGTGCTTTTTAACTCATAACAGGCTTGGTTAATTGCATTATGTGCAGTTAAATTTGGGTTATGTAGTAAAAGTGGTAGCTAATTGCATTTTGTACATCTAAATCTGATGAGTTACCTCTAATTGGTCTGATTTCGCTTTTTTAGCTGCAGAAAGTGCAACTAATTAGTTTTTTGGCGGTGACAAGGCTTAAATAGTTGCACGAAATACATTTATATATAGAACAACGTAGGTGATAGCAAGTGAATAGGTAGAGGATAGGTACAGTATAGGATTGCACAGTATAGGTAAAAGCAGCACTATTTGAATAGGCGTCGAATAGATGTATATCCAAGTAGGGGGAAGCGGATAATTGAGAACAAATAGGTAATAAGTAAATAGGGTATATGGATATAGATATGTGGAGATTAGTGGATAACTATCTGTTAATTAAGGCGCACAAGTAAAAGGGTAACTTCGCTATTTGCTGAAAAACTCCAGATCAACTCAGCTTAATGCTTTTTTGTAACAAATGCTAGATATTGGGTAATGTTACTGACAACTATATGACAAATTAGGTGAGGTATATTTGGTTGAAGGTTCCTTGCGCTCACTTGATTCCATTTGTTACAATATAGATCAGACGTTCGATGGCTGTGTCGTTTAAGATTAGACAGACATGGTTACTTTAACTTATGAATATGATTCAAGGAGTGATTCTCATGGGTAAAAAAGCAGACGGGAAAGTACTCGCCCAGAATAAGAAAGCTTCCCATGATTATTTTATCGAGGATACTTATGAAGCTGGCTTGGTGCTGACGGGTACAGAGATCAAGTCGCTGCGTAATGGCCGCGCTAATATTGGAGATGCTTTTGCTACGATTCGCAATGGTGAGATTCAGATTCACAACATGCATATCAGCCCTTTTGAACAAGGTAACCGTGCCAATCCTACTGATCCCACACGCACACGTAAATTGTTAATGCATAAGGAGCAAATTCATAAACTGCTGGGCTTGTCCAAGCGAGATGGATTTACGATTGTGCCACTTAAGATTTATGTGCGGAATGGCTATGCGAAGCTGCTGATTGGTCTTGGTAAAGGTAAAAAAGAGTATGACAAACGTGACTCGGCTGCCAAGCGAGATGCTCAACGTGATATCCAGCGTGTACTGCGTGATAAGCAAAAGATCGCCAGATAATCTGGGAGAACTAGACGATTCAAAGGAGTTCCAGTTTCAACCTTCAATTCCTTTAACCCACGTGTTAAAGTGTTGATAAATGTGCTATACTGAGTAAGTAAGTTAGTTATTGCTTCGTTACAGTTTTCTTGAATAAGAAGCTGTAGATTGGATCTCTCTTGCTTGGAAGATCCGCTTGATCCGAAGCGCCCTTTTTAATGAGGGGCCGTTCTTGGATTCGACGGGGGTAGTTCGAGCATGAGTAGCGAGTAGTGGGGACGCGTCCGCTTCATCAACGCTAAAGCCTATTAAACGGCAAACAACAAAACAACTACGCTTTCGCAGCCTAAGAAACTGTGTGCGTGCTTCTACTCTGCATCGCCCATGTGACAGGGATAGGGGCTAACAAATAGTGGGATACGCTGTCTCATCTCCGCCTGCGGTGAGCTGAAGAAGACAATCAGGCTGACCCAACGTATAGCCGGTTACGGGGCGATACTCGGGTGACATCAAAACTGTGACTACACTCGTAGAAGCTTATGTGCCGTTATCTTCGGACAGGGGTTCGACTCCCCTCGGCTCCATATGGAGTATTAGAAAAAGCGACCTTTAGGGGTCGCTTTTTTGTATCCTCATAATTAAAGTTAGGCAATGCTTTTTAATGATTTCAGCCAATTCCTCAAATGTGTACTTGTGGTTTATCATGTCTACTATGAGGTCTCGGAATGTTTGGTATGCATATTTTTAAACTGCAAAAGATTTCTCTACCACCACGAATACCGTCCGCATGAGGATGGTTCCCATACTATTGTTAACGATACCCTTTTGCAAAGTTTCTTTGTTATAATTATTATAATAATCTCTTCATTGGCTGGTGATTATGAATGAGTGAAAAATTTTGGTTAGTAGTACAGTATCCTCTAAAAAGTGAAAAAGGAAGCCAACGTGATAACTGGTTAAGAGATAAAGTAATGGAATACCTGGACATATCTCTAATAGATGCTAACTTAGGTTGTGTTGATGGCTTTGATATGGGCAAATGCATTTCCGACCCAAAAAAATATGCTCTTAATATATTTTGTATCATTACGGAAGAAGAACGTAGTATAGCCTTGATAAAGAGAGTGTTAAAAGATAGCAGGTTTGATTATACTCGTATTAAAATTGCTACAATGCCCTATGGAAAAGAAGAAACATATAGTCTTAAATTTTCCTATAAAAAGGGTGTTACCGATTTTTCGCTATAGCACAGTTTTGACTTTAGAATTACAACTACACCGTAAACAATTTTCTGGTGGGAGTCATGAATTTTGTGACATCAAAACTGTAATTACACTCATAGAAGCTTATGTACCGTTATCTTCGGTCAGGGTTCGACTCCCCTCAGTCCCATAAGAAAACCCGCTGAAATAGCGGTTTTTTTGCTGTTTAGTGATTGAATTGTAGACGAATGCAGACAAGGAATTATGGGGAACTAAAAGTATTTATTTTTGTAGACATGTTGTCTACACCTAAAATTAGATCATTCACTTTGAAGTTAATATTTAGTGGCACATTTTCCGAAACTACATCTATAAGAGCTCGAACTGATATAAGATTAGATTATGGCATTAAGCACTTAAAAGCAAAAATATTCGGGGGAATTACTATTATGAGTTTCACTATTGATTATGTTAAAAATAAAAACAGAATTATTGTAACATCGGACGGTATGGAAGTTGAGGATGCCTTTGCGTACGCAGAACAATTTCCGAAGATACTGAAGAAAACTAAGCGAGGGTTTACAGGTATGACTGTAATCACTGGTGGTCTGGTATTTAAGCAAGAGGTGATGGCAATTCTTGCTCCAACTGGTGAAGATGCTGTGAAAGCTGGAATGTCCACAAAACACAAATGGGTGTATGTTGCGCCTACGGCGTTCTACAAAACGCAAATGAATCGTATGTTTAAAGATATTGCAAACTTGTACGAATCGATAGAAGAAGCTGAAGCGTATCTTGATTCCGCAGGGAATTAGCAACTTCTAAAAATTAAAAGGATCCAGCCATCATCTGTAGCGCCAAAGGTACTTTCTGCGTATTGAAGAAGCACTGTGAAAAACCGATATATTCAGGATTAACTTATATAAATGGATCACTATACTAAGGAGTTATTCCTATGACCAGTCTCCTTAATCAGAATGACTTATCAAATATTGGTTAGAATGCTTCTAGGATGACATCAAAACTGTAAGTAGACTCGTAGAAGCTTATGTGTCATTATCTTCGAACAGGGGTTCGACTCCCCTCGGCTCCATTTGAAAGACCCGCTGATTGATATTATCCCCTTCAAGTAGACACTCAAAAAAACCTTCATGTTATCATGTAGGCTTGAGTGCCACTTGGAGGGGATATTTTTTATGGCTAAAAAAGGTCAAACATTTCAGAAGTATACAGAGGAATTCAAATTAAAGGCGGTCAGAGCGTATTAAGAGGGTTCATCGAGCTATAAGGAGGTAGCTGAACGAGAAGGGATACGTAACTGTTCTCAACTGATTGAACACACATGAGGCCAGTTTTTTCGTTCTCTAAAGTATACCTAAATAGGATGAATAATAACTGGTTAAATTTACAAATTTGTCATGTGACAATAGTGATGACAGCAGTAACTATTCTCTCAAATGCTGGAATTATATAATGGATAGATTACATAGACAAGATAGGCTTCGTAAGGCTATTGTCTATAAATTTTTATTTTGTATTATTTATTTATAATGTAATTATATTACATAAAGTATTATATTGATATTTATATGAAATGGGGAGAAACATTGAGAGAAAGAATTCTAACTCTATTCATGACGATTGCTATTCTATTCACGACAATCACACCCGGGTTGGTACCGAGTGCTGAAGCAGCAGGAGGCACAGTTACAAAGACCTATACAGCAACTGCTGATACGATGCAATTAAATGGTCAAGCGGAATATAACGGAATCTATGATAATGACGGAGATGGTTATCTATATGTCGGCATGAGCAATAATGACGGCTTCGTCAATGTGCGCAATAGAATGGCCGCATCTTTCAATTTAGGTGCTCCAGAAGGGACCATTGTATCAGCAGAGCTGGTTGTGACGGTTGCTACTGTATTAAGAGTCCCGAATCACACGCTGTACATGGAGGCAAGGGGCTCTGCTGCGAATAGTTTGGACCATAGTTTTAATGGTACCTTCCCCTTCGTAGATGTGAATAGCCCTTTTTCAGATAAATTTACGGCGAAAAGCACTGCGGAAGTGCCGATGGGCACTTATCTTCAGGATCAATCGATTACTTTCAATGTTAAGAGTGCTGTCGATGCCTTTACGGGTGGTTCTGATCGCACAGTAACTTTTACACTTAACGGCAATGAAGCAGATGCAGACAGCGGGAGATTTTTATTGTATTCCTTAGAAGCTTCGAATGCTGCATTTCGCCCGAAGCTAGTCGTTACTTATGAGACCGGACCGACGAATACCCCGCCTACGGGCTCTTTCAAAATTGCGGAGGGAACAGCGACAAGCGCCAGCACAGTCAATCTATCCGTAACAGGTTCAGATCCTGATGCAGGTGATAGTGTTACCCATATGAGATTTGCGAATAGCGTTGCTAATTTATCGGCGGCATCTTGGTTGCCTTTCAGCAATACAGCAACATTCAGTCTAAGTGGAGGGGATGGGGCGAAGAACATCTATATGCAGGTGAGAGATTCCAACAATGCGATATCTGCCAGTTCTTCTCAGATCATTCTATTGGATCAGACAGCACCAACAGGTGCACTGATTATTAATGATGGTGCTGCATGGACGAAATCAGAGATGGTCACTTTAAAAGGAACCTATACGGATGGAAGCGGCTCAGGAGTTGAGCAGGTGCGTCTCTCCAATGTTAATGGGACTTGGCAGACCAGCTGGTTCAGTATCGCTGATCTGAACGGGAGGTCATGGGTCCTTCCGGCTGGACAGGGAGTCAAAAACGTATATGTACAATATAAAGATAGAGTTGGTAATTCGAGCAACTCAACTATTAGTAGTACAATTACAGTAGATACAATAGCTCCTGTTATTACAAATGTAGTGAATAACATAGTATATAATAGCAAAGTTAATCCTCTATTTTATGAAGGCAGCGGATTGCTTAATGGGAGTCCCTATACCAGTGGTACAGACATCACCCAGGATGGAACGTATACACTGATCGTCACCGATCAAGCAGGCAATAGTGCGACGGTGGTTTTCAAGGTTGATACGATAGCACCTACCGTAACGGGAATAGCGAATGGTGTAATATACAACACAATCAAAACGATTACCTTTAACAAAGGAACCGCGACTTTAAACGGAGCTGCTTTTGTTAGTGGTGCACAGGTTTCACAAGATGGTGTGTATACCCTGATTGTAACGGATACAGCAGGCAATGTAACAACGATTAACTTTGAGATAGACACAACAGCACCTAAAATTAAAGGGGTAAGCGAGGGCGGGGTTTATAAGTCGGTAACTCCCAGTTTTAATGAAGGAACAGCGCAGCTGAATGGAACTGCTTATATGAGCGGTACAAGGATTGATCAGGATGGTGTGTATACGCTGGTTGTAACCGATACAGTAGGTAATGTAACAACGGTTAACTTTGAGATCGAAAATGTGGCGCCAATTGTTACGGGAGTAATGGAGGGCGGAATTTATATATCGGTAGTTCCTAGTTTTAATGAAGGGACAGCGCAATTGAATGGAACTACTTATACAAGCGGTACAAAGATTGATCAGGATGGTGTGTATACGCTGGTTGTAACCGATGCAGCAGGCAACGTCACGATGGTGAAATTCATCATTGACAGAACCGCTCCAACCGTCACCGGCGTTGTTTACGGGGTGAGCTACAACACCGACAGAACGATCACTTTTAACGAAGGTACGGCAACGTTGAACGGAGATCCATTCGCAAGTGGCGAGACCGTTTCCGCTGAAGGCGACTATACACTCATTGTGACCGATGCGGTGGGCAACGTTACGACAGTCAGCTTTACGATCCACAAAACCGGCCCAACCGTTAATGGGGTTGTTTACGGATCGAGTTATAATACCGACAGAATGATCACGTTTAACACGGGAATCGCAACGTTGAACGGCGATTCCTTTGCTAGCGGATCTGAAGTCAGTGCCGAGGGCGACTACACACTCATCGTAACGGACGCGATGGGCAACGTCACAACCATTGCATTCACGATCGATAAAACAGTCCCGATCATTAGCGGTGTGACCGACGGCTCTATCTATAACACGAACCAATCGATTACGTTCAATGAAGGTACGGCGACCTTGAACGGAGATCCATTTGCAAGTGGCGCAACCATTTTCGCCGAAGGTGACTATACGCTTGTGGTGACGGATGAGGCGGGTAACGTTACGACGGCCAACTTCATCATTGACAGAACCGCTCCAACCGTCACCGGCGTTGTTTACGGGGTGAGCTACAACACCGACAGAACGATCACTTTTAACGAAGGTACGGCAACGTTGAACGGAGATCCATTCGCAAGTGGCGAGACCGTTTCCGCTGAAGGCAACTATACACTCATTGTGACCGATGCGGTGGGCAACGTTACGACAGTCAGCTTTACGATCCACAAAACCGGCCCAACCGTTAATGGGGTTGTTTACGGATCGAGTTATAATACCGACAGAATGATCACGTTTAACACGGGAATCGCAACGTTGAACGGCGATTCCTTTGCTAGCGGATCTGAAGTCAGTGCCGAGGGCGACTACACACTCATCGTAACGGACGCGATGGGCAACGTCACAACCATTGCATTCACGATCGATAAAACAGTCCCGATCATTAGCGGTGTGACCGACGGCTCTATCTATAACACGAACCAATCGATTACGTTCAATGAAGGTACGGCGACCTTGAACGGAGATCCATTTGCAAGTGGCGCAACCATTTTCGCCGAAGGTGACTATACGCTTGTGGTGACGGATGAGGCGGGTAACGTTACGACGGCCAACTTCATCATTGACAGAACCGCTCCAACCGTCACCGGCGTTGTTTACGGGGTGAGCTACAACACCGACAGAACGATCACTTTTAACGAAGGTACGGCAACGTTGAACGGAGATCCATTCGCAAGTGGCGAGACCGTTTCCGCTGAAGGCAACTATACACTCATTGTGACCGATGCGGTGGGCAACGTTACGACAGTCAGCTTTACGATCCACAAAACCGGCCCAACCGTTAATGGGGTTGTTTACGGATCGAGTTATAATACCGACAGAATGATCACGTTTAACACGGGAATCGCAACATTGAACGGAGATCCCTTTGCTAGCGGATTTGAAGTCAGTGCCGAGGGCGACTACACACTCATCGTAACGGACGCGATGGGCAACGTTACAACCATTGCATTCACGATCGATAAAACGGTCCCGATCATTAGCGGTGTGACCGACGGCTCTATCTATAACACGAATCAATCGATTACGTTCAATGAAGGTACGGCGACCTTGAACGGAGATCCATTCGCAAGTGGCGCAACGGTTTTTGCCGAAGGTGACTATACGCTTGTGGTGACGGATGAGGCGGGTAACGTCACAATGATTTCTTTCACAATTGATCGAACAAACCCGATTATAACCGGTCTAACTGTAGGAATAAGCAACTACACCAGTCCGTTGACGATTGGATTTAATGAAGGTACCGCTACATTAAACGGTCAGCCCTTCACAACCGGAACGAGAGTTATATCTTCTGGCAACTACACGCTAGTCGTCATCGATGAAGCAGGAAATCAGACGATTGCCACGTTTACGCTGAATATCTCGACTCCTGAATCCGGTTCAGGTTCAAGCTCAGACCCAAGTACAAGCTCAAGTACAAGCCCAATTCCAAGCTTAGGGCTAGAGATCGAGATCAATGGAGTTAAACAGAAGGATTTAGCCAAAGAAACAACTGCTGTTATGAACGGAAAGAAAGTGACAACGGTAACCATCGACGAGAAGAAATTATCGCGTTACCTCGATTCCTTACCCGATAAGCCAGTCATTAACATACCGGTCCATAATGATTCAGATCGTGTTCTTCTGCTCTTAAACGGTCAGCTTATCACAACACTGAATGACCGAAACGCAGTTATTCTAATTCAAACGGAGCTTGGTTCCTATCTTCTAGCTGCCAACCGGATCGATTGGAGTCTTGTCACGAAGCGTTTCGGTTCGGAGGATGCACTGCGAAACATGGTGATTCAAGTCGAGATTACCAATGTACCAGAAAGCGATATCGTGCAACTTGCTAATAGTATAGGGAAGGCAAGACTCTTGTCGCCGCCGATTGATTTCAACATCACAGCAGCACATGGCGGTAAGACGATTGAGCTCAACAAGTTTCTTAGCTATGTCGAGCGGACGATTGTCATTCCCAATTCAGCAGATGATCACAATAAAAATATAACGGGGATTACGATGACGAAGGATGGAAACATCGTGCCGGTACCTACCCGAATGATGAGGGAGAACGGCAAGACCTTTGCTGTCATTTATAGCCTGACAAATAGCGTCTATGCCGTTATAGAGAATGACAAAACCTTTGCGGATATTCAGAATCATTGGGCGAAGTATGATATCGAACAAGTAGCGTCCAAGCTGATCGTCCAAGGTGTCACTGAATCGAGCTTTCAACCGAACAAGCAAATTACCCGAGCTGAGTTCACGGCGATGTTGGTCCGGGCTCTCGGATTACACACGGTTGATCAGCCTACTAGCTTTACTGACGTCAACAGCGGGCAATGGTATTACGAAACGGTCTCCATTGCGGAAGGCTACGGGTTAGTTACGGCAAGTAACAACAGCCAGTACACTCCCAACGAGAAGCTAAGCCGAGAAGAAGCAATGGTGTTGCTGGGGAAAGCCATGAAGCTTGCTGGGATGGATACAGCGATTTCCGATAGCGAAGCCGCTCAACAGCTTAGCACATTCAAAGACCATCATTTGCTCGACTTGTCTGCAAGAGCGGCAGCTGCACTTAACGTTAAATACGGAATTATCATAGGCAATCAAGGACAGCTTACGCCGAACAATGTCATTACACGTGCCGAAGCTACCGTCATTTTACAACGCTTGCTCGAAGCGGCCAAACTGAGTTCGTAACAGCAAGAACCTTCAACCACAAGCTAAGTGGTTGAAGGTTCTTTTTTGTGTATATTTAGAGGAACTCGTCATGCATTACCTCGTGATCACCCATTACAAACTCCTGCTCAGCCGTTATTTGCCCCTTCTAGATTTGATCGTACTTGCGAAGTTTGTAATTAACCGCTTCGAACGCTTCGTCTAGGTCTTGTTGTCGTTGCAACTCTTTTTTATGCTACTCAAGGATCGCCTTTCTTTATAGGAGAGTTTGTTTTCCTTGAATGGCTAAATCAGTGTAATAAAGATGCTTCCAAAGGCAAAGTTACGGATATGTCTACCGCAAGCTCTTATGCAGTGAATCTAATTAAAGATGAAGCAGAAGCTAGTATTATCAATGGGAAGAAGAATGGCGTATTTGATCCGCTGGGCAATGCCACACGCGCATCGATACGCTGACCAAGGAATGATCTTAAACTATGCTACCTCGCCGAACATCCGAATCATCACACGGCGGCGAATTGTGGATTTGTACAGCCATGGCTCGGCTCCATATGGAGTACTATTGAAGACACCATGAAAGGTGTCTTTTTTCATATTTTCAGAATATGATCTGGACTATGCGTGGCGGTTCAAAAAAATGAGTATCTTGCTAGATCCAGTATCTTTCGTATGTGGAATTAAAGATTGCAGTGAAGAAGGTGTGAAGAAAAATTTAAGGTTCTATATAGGGATAAAAAAGGCAAACCTAGGATAGGAAGAGTTAATAGGGAGATATAAATGAAAACCAGTATACTTATGCTATAATTTAATAAAGTGACTCTGTGTTTTAGAAAAATTGGATAAAGGATGCATTGACCAACCATGTATGAGAATCAGACTTCTATGCACCACAAGCTGTTTATTATCGGCGCAGGTGCTGCCGGACTAATGGCCGCCGTTACTGCGCGTGATATGGGTATCGATACTGCCATTCTGGAGGGTAACGACCGGATTGGAAAGAAGATATTAATGACAGGTGATGGCCGCTGTAACATTACGAATGAATCCACTGCGACGGGTACGGATGAAGCAATTGCTTTATCGCACAAGTATCACAGTAATCAGGCCGGATTTCCACTTGCGGTATTGCAGCAATTTGGCATCCGTCAGACTATAGATTTTTTCTCCTTACTCGGGCTTCCACTTACAAGATTGAAGGAGGGCTTGATGTATCCAATGTCGCTGCAGGCAGCAGCGGTGCTGGATATTTTCCAGCTTGCGCTGGAGGATCGGAATGTTCCGGTATACCTCAATAACAAAGTGTTGGATGTTACTGTTTCGAAGAATCATCCGCGCTTCAAGATAAAATGCCAAACGGAGACAGAGGAGGAGGTTGTTTATACTAGCGACTATCTACTTCTATCTGCGGGTGGCCTTGCCGGTCCAAATGCGGGAAAAGAACCTCCTGGGTATACACTTGCCGAACGTCTGGGGCACACCCTGATTGAGCCTTTGCCGGCCATTGTGCAATTGAAGCTGCAATATCCGAATATGAGGGCACTGTCCACTATCAAATCTCAGGGACAAGCCCATATCATTGTGAACGGTAAAGTCATCTGCAGTGAACAGGGTGAAATTGCCTTCACGGATTATGGTATTACCGGCCCGCCAATTCTTCAGCTAAGCAGGAAGGCTGCGTATCATCTTGCAAGAGGAGAACAGGTAACATTGTCGGTTGATCTGATGCCGGGCCGCACGGAGGAAGAGTTAGTTGAGTTTTTAGAAAGGCTCTGGGAGACCTTTGGACACCGGACGGTTGCGGATTCTCTCGTTGGCATCTTTAACAAGAAGCTTGTTACGGTCCTACTCAAGGAGACCGGCTTAGATCAGCAACCACAGCTGCTTTGCCAGGCTCTGTCGTTGAAAACTAAGGGGAAATTTTATCAAATCTTGAAGCGTTGGGAATTTAAAGTGACGGATACCAATGGCTTTACGAATGCGCAAGTGACAGCCGGCGGCATTGATACGTCGGAACTCATCGAAGGAACGCTGGAATCCAAGCTGGTGCCTGGGCTGTATTTGGCTGGCGAAGTGATGGATGTCGACGGAGATTTCGGCGGCTATAACCTGCAATGGGCCTGGAGTTCCGGATATGTGGCCGCCATGGCGCTAGCTAAGTCAATTCAATAAATTTATTAGGAAAAGGGATGCATCAATTAACATGTATAAGGATCAGACTTCTAAGCACCACGAGCTGTTCATTATCGGTGGGGGTGCTGCAGGTCTAATGGCTGCAGTTACAGCGAGGGATCAAGGTATTGATACAGCAATTATTGAAAGCAATGACCGGCTTGGGAAGAAAATAATAACGACGGGTAACGGGCGTTGCAACATTACGAACCAATCCACCGCCACCGGTACGGATGAAGCGGCCGCTTTATCACGCAAGTATCACAGTAATCAGGAAGGATTCCCAATACATGTATTGCGGCAATTCGGTGTCCGCCAAACGATCGAATTTTTCTCCTCACTCGGGCTTCCTTTTGTAAGCTTGGAGAATGGCCGGATGTATCCGATGTCGCTGCAGGCGGCTTCTGTGCCGGGTGTATTTAAGCTGGCGCTGGAGGATCGGAATGTTCCCGTATATTATAAACATAAAGTGTTGGATGTTACCGTTTCGGCGGGACATCCGCGGTTCGCGATAACCTGCCAGACGGAGACAGAGGAACAGGTTGTGTATACCAGCGACTATCTTTTTCTATGTGCAGGCGGCCTTACCGCTCCCAAAACGGGAACGGACGGCTCCGGTTATACGCTTGTCCAACGCCTGGGGCACACCCTGATCAACCCGGTGCCAGGCATTGTACAATTGAAGCTGGATTATCCGTATTTGAAGGAACTATCGGGCATCAAATTTGAGGGAGAGGCCCATGTTATCGTAAACAATGAAGTCATCCGCACTGAGTCTGGTGAGATTCTTTTTACGGACTATGGTATCTCGGGCCCGCCCATACTTCAGCTCAGCAGAAAGGCTGCGTATAATCTCGGAATAGGAGAATCGGTGACATTGTCGGTTGATTTAATGCCGGAGCGCACGGAGGAAGAGTTAATTGATTTTCTGGAGATCCACTGGGGGATCTTCGGACACCGGACGGTTGCCGATTCTTTTGTGGGCATCGTCAGCAAGAAACTGATTCCAGTTCTGCTGAAGGAGGCTGGAATTGATCAACAGCCGCACTTGCTTTGTATGGATTTATCATGGAAAACCAAGAAAATATTTTATCGAATCTTGAAGCATTGGGAATTTAAAGTGACCGATACCAATAGCTTCACGAATGCACAAACAACAGCCGGTGGCATCGATACGACGGAGCTAATCGAAGGAACGTTAGAATCTAAGTTAGTCCCTGGGCTGTATTTGGCAGGTGAAGTGATGGATGTGGATGGAGATTGCGGCGGCTATAACCTGCAATGGGCTTGGAGCTCCGGCTACGCCGCTGCTATGGCGCTTGCTAATCGACGTGCCAGCACCACGTAAGGGGGCAGAGGTTTGCTGTAACAAGTCTGGTTTTAGTAATGTGAAAGCGATGAGGATTGTTTCTCATCGCTTTTTTGTGATTTTTTAAAGTTTTGTGCTCATTTTATTCGTTGCTTAACTCTGATGTCTTCATTTTACCTCAACTTTATTGTCGTCCCTTTATTAATCCTTAAGTTTATCAATTAGAGCTAGTATTCGTCTATTTTTTGTATCTTCCTTTTTAGCAAGCTCAATATAATTAATCTGCTCTCGTTTAATGTAATCAGGCTGGTTTAGAAATGTATTCAGCATGTGGTACTCTTCAAGGTTTGTAGTAATGTAATCAGGCACAATCAGTTTACGATTTTCCTCGCATTTCTTAAGTATTATATGTAATGTATCACCGAGCTCTTTTTGTAATGCTCTTCGAATAAATTCGTTATAAACAAAATAATGCCCATTCTTTGACAGCAATAAAGTATGGTCAAATTTGTACCCGTCAACAGAGATTTGAATAGGTACTTTACCATTAGTATTGAATATCTCCCTTACTGAATAGGGGAAATAGACTACTTTCCATTTCATTTTACCTTCCAGCAGCTTTATCTCACTATCAAATTCATAAACCATATTAAATAACACTCCTCGGGTAAAGAAGCTGATTTCGGTCACTCATTTTATCATAGCCACTTTGCTGTTTCTAGGTGATTCGAATTCAATATGCTGTTGCAATAACCTATATGATGTTGAACATGCCTTATCTGCATGAGGATAACATCAGTTTTAGTTATTTCTTCGTATAGTACACATGGTTCCAATAATCTGCCGTCAGTAAGTTCAGCAAAAAAATTACGAGCCACACTCAATATCTCCTCTAGGTACGTCGTCATTTCCTCCTTAGTAGGGTAGTCAGAGCACTCCTTATCTAAGTCTTCTGTTATATCTTTACCGAAGTCAGGTATCGTGAATTCTTCATCCTTCTGCTGCCTAAACCAAAATTTCATGCTGGTTGTAGCGTGGAATATATGCTTCCAGTATTTATGCTTGGCATTCTTCCAAAAATGATCAGGACATACTTCGATAAGATTCTTCAACATTTCTACGGTTGGATCAAACTGTCTTCTTAAAACAGCCACCATCTTATCACTCATGTTCATCAACTCACTTCTTGAATTTTAGAATCTTAACTTTATTCTTGTTCTCAGCAACCAAAACCTTCCATTTTACGATGGTGCATTTGGAAAATTTGTGAAACATACTCAATCACAAACCCAACTGTTACGGGATTTTCCGTTCTTTGAACATCTTGATGATGAATAATTAGCTGAAATTGCTAAGGTATGTGGCGAGCGTACTTATATAAAAGGAGAGTCCATCTTTTTTGAGGGTGAAGAGGGAGAGGAGCACTATCTGGTTCTATCTGGAGTTGCTCACGTGTTGTTGCGTCTAACAGAACAGCACGGAGTGCCCTCTGATAAAGGTGTTCTAATCGATTTGAAATTAACGCATCAACACCTGGCGGATATGACAGGAACGGCGCGTGAGACCGTGACAAAATCATTGCTTGGATTACAGGATGAGCAGTTGATACGTATTGATCAGAGGAAAATACATTATGATGCGGCTCCATAGGTAGTAAAAGAAAAGACACCTTGAAGGGTGTCTTTTTACGTTATTGCAGCTTGAAAAAAAGATGCCAACATTATCCCCGACTTTAATGAAAGTTCCCGGTTTCATTTTCCGTGAATTTGCCGTCGCTGTCATGCTGGGATTGCTTGCGGCGATCATTACGGGCTTGTTGCTGCTGTTGGGCTTCCAGGCTGTTTACGGGCGTGGCTTCCAAATCTTTTACAGTGTTGATCAGATTCTTGTCTGGTTTATTTGCGCTCAATTGAAAATTCCTCCTTGTTTACCTAATGGTTGTGAATTTTATTATGTGCTGGCTACTGTGTGGCTATTCGTGTTGTATGATCACAATCCATTCGCTGTCCTATAATCATTAGCTCAGAACACGGTTAGATAGGGGAGATATGAGTAAATGATTGTTTCGGAACCTTTTTTAGTTTTGATATGTTGAACGTGTTCTGGTTCCAGAATTTGTATTATTTTCGAAGGGATACAGGGGCTAGATGCAGGATCTCTTTCTAAATATTTAGGAGGTGAAAAGAGAAACTTCATTTTTTTGCAAGCGGTTACAAGGATATCTGCAACAAATTTAAAATCGGGAGGAAATAAAATGAAAAAAAGAGTTGCAAAGGTAACCAGTATTGTTGTGTTGTTTTCTCTTGCTCTTTCTTTAATAGTAGGTGGATGGACAAATACGGTGGTGCATGCTGCTGGTCTTGCGGTAACAGGCAGTGGAGGCTGGAATGAAACGGCATATGTGGAATGGTCACCTGTAAGCAATGTGACAGGGTATAACGTTTATGTAAAATTGGCAAGTGCAGCGGATTCTGGGTATCAACAAATTAATAATGAGTTAATCCGCAAATATCCTTCCTACTGGAGAGCGGATGCTGTAGGGCTTGCAGCCGGAAATTATGTGATGAAAGTTGAAGCTACGTTGTCAGGGGGTGGGACGGTAAGTGCGGTTTCAAATCCGCTATCCGTAACGTCATATGACCGTTCTGGGTTTGCTTTTTCGACTAGTTCGCAATATGGTACAGGATCAGGGGCTTATAATGAGAATGGAACCCTCAAGAATGGTGCTCAAGTGCTGTATATAACATCTCAGAATGCGCAAACCGTAACGCTTGGTGTAAAAATCAACAGCTCCGGCGCTGTACAAACAGGGGTTGGCCTGGGCGGTATTTTGGCACTGAGACAAAAAGGCTATGATACCACTCCACTTGCGATCCGAATTATCGGAAAAGTTACAGCTGCTGATCTGAGTGGACAGCTTAACAGCAGTGGGTATCTTGAAGTCAAAGGTAAAAACAATTATTCGGAAATGAATATTACTATTGAAGGTATCGGAAATGATGCTTACGCATACGGTTGGGGAATGCTTCTAAGATATGTAGGTAATGTGGAAGTAAGAAACCTGGGTGTAATGTTATTCCCCGACGATGGCATTTCAATGGATTCTGGCAATATGAATGTCTGGGTGCATAATAATGATATTTTTTATGGAGCTGCTGGAGGCGATGCAGACCAAGCCAAGGGCGACGGTTCCACAGACCTTAAAAATGGATCCAACTATATTACAATCTCTTACAACCATTACTGGGATTCCGGAAAATCTTCGCTAGTTGGTTTGAGTGAGCCGGCTGAATTTTTTGTTACCTTCCACCACAACTGGTTTGACCATTCGGACTCCCGTCATCCGCGGATTAGAGTGGCATCCGTCCATATCTATAACAACTTTTTCGATGGTATCTCCAAATACGGTGTGGGTGTTACTACAGGTGCTTCAGCTTTTGTAGAATCTAATTATTTTAGACATGCTAAGTTTCCAATGATGATCTCCTTACAAGGTACAGATGCTTTAGGGGAGGGCACATTCTCAGGCGAAAATGGAGGTGTGATTAAAGCCTATAACAATCTTATTGTAGAGGCTTCAAGTCTCATCTATGCGAATTCAAACACAGGGACAGCTGCTGCTAATGTTACCTCATTTGATGCTTACTTAGCTTCGTCAAGAAATGAAACCGTCCCAAGCTCATACAAAGCATTAAAAGGCGGAACAGCCTATAACAACTTCGACACGAGCGTAAATACAGGAGTGAACGTATCTAATATTGATAACGTAAGCAATGTTGAACAGATTGTTATGGCAAAAGCCGGACGTCTGAATGGCGGAGACTTCACATGGGAATTTAATGATTCAGTGGATGACGTTTCGTATGCGTTGAATACAGCGCTGATGTCTGCAATCAGAAGCTACACAACGGGACTTGTCTCTGTAGGGGGGAATTCAAACCCAACGAATCCGACTCCGACTCCATCAGTAACACCTACGCCAACAGTAACTCCTGTGCCAACAGCGACCCCAGCTCCAACAGCAACTCCTGTACCAACGGCGACTCCAGCACCGACAACAACGCCAGTGCCGACAGCGGGAGCAACCGTTCACAACTTTACTGTGGATGGAACAACAAGCAGCTTCTTCAATATCCAAGGCAATCTCTCAACAAGTAAGGGAACTGTGGCCTATCAGGGTTTAACCCTAACCCAATGTCTAAAAATCGAGAGTGCAACTAGCATTCAATTCACTGCTGCTAAAGCTTCAACGCTAACCCTAGTGTTCAACACAGAGGGAACGAAAATCAAAGTGGATGGAACAAGTTATCCTATAACCAATGGCATTGCCACTGTCTCTCTAGCCGCAGGTGCACATACCATTACAAAAGATAGTACGGCGAATCTATACTATATGAAGCTGGAATAGGGGAATGGCTGCCTCTACTTTAATATGGAGTATCAGAAAAGCAGAAAAGCGACCTGTAGGGGGCGCTTTTCTTTGCTTTTTCTTATGATCTTATTACTTGAGTTATTGTCGATTCAAAAACTATTAATTTTGTGTTGATTTGATTAATCTTTATCATCAACCAAATCAATAATCTCACGAATATCCTCAATATTTAAAGCTTCTGCAATTTTGCCTATATGACTAAAGTTAATATTCTCCCTTTTTCCATTAGCTAACTCACTTAATGCGGCATGTCGGACATCGGATATTCTGGATAATTCTCGTAGGGAAATCTTATGTTTTTTGGTCAATTCTGAATTTTTCACTATAACTCTCTTTCCCACTTCTAATCCCCTCACTAACTCTCAGTTTTTAAGAAAGCTGCTGTAAGTAAAGTAAAAGACATCTTAACCGTGTCTTTTACTTTACTATATAAGCACGTTTCAGCACTTCAGGATAGTTGACCAGCTTATACTAATTCTCGGTTATTCCCCATACCGGTCAATCGCCATAGCTGCGGATTTCAGCATGCGCCGCTTAAGATGCTCACCCTCGACGATTTTTACGCGGAGGCCAAGAAAACGGATTTTGGACAATAGGAATTCGCTATCGTCTCTCATGTAGATGACTTTGATTCGATAGATACCCGAATTTTCATCAAAGGACACGGATTTATCAAAACAGGAAAAGGCGTACAGAATTCGTGACAGCTCAGCATTAAAGGTGGGGATGACTTGAATACATGCACATTCCTTCTGATCCTCTAATAATCGCATTATCCTTGCTTTTAAATCATTAATCCGTTTGGCAGGGAAGGGAGCTACTTCAACAGAAATAATGTTTTTTAGTTTAGTGGACATAAGAGAACGTTGCCGGGTGCTGTACCATTGCAGATACCACTCCCGCTTATACATGTTGTATTCCAGCTTGTGAGGGAACCCGGCTTGGTCAGTTCGTTGGCCTCCATGCTTAATATGGAAAGTAATAAGGATCGCTTGATTCTGCATGATTATACGGCGGAGTGTACGAAGCATTGGATGATAGACCTGCCGCTCTTTGCTTTTAGCTTTCTCCATAATAATTTGCCGCACTTCTGTGGACGCTTCTGCCTCCAATATGGCGTTCAATTTACTTAAGGTATCCAGTGTAAAAGCTGCTTCTGAGGCCGGGTGCATTAACATGGTTTTCAGCCAGGAACGTTTCTGGGAGGTCAGCGCTAATGAACCCACTTCGTCGAGGCGTGAAATGATTTGGAAGTTAAATATTTTCTCAAATGGATTCATAATAGCTGTGAATCTCCTTCCACTCCGCGATAAATTGCTTACGCAGCCAAGGGGGTTCTAATACCTCGCAGCTCGAGCCAAAGCTTCGTAACCACGGCTTAATTTCATAAATTCCATTCACTATGATCTCATAAAGGAATGTAGAATCGGACTCTTCCGTAATTTCTCCCCACTGTCCCTGCGCTTCAACCCGCTCCCGAATAAAATTAACACCTGGGCGATTGGGGTTATAAAATCTCGCCACCACTTTAATTGCACGGGTGGTATCTATAACCCAGCTGTTTGTCATCTGCTCTTCCAGATTGCTGAGTTTCTGAGCAAACTCTGCTTCTTCCACAGTGTCGCCCTCCTCAATTTGAGTAAGGCCCTCCATTCGGAATTTCATGATGCCCATACGTGAATTATGTCCGATTAAATACCAGCGCCCATATTGATGGTCATAGATGACGCGGAGCGGAAGAACAGTTTCTGTGACGCCCCTTGTTTCCCGCTCAAAGAGAGGATTGGTATTTTGAGAGGCGTAGTTTTTGCCCTTTTTAGGGGATAGATATAGAAACTTGATTTTTTTTCGCTGCTGAATCGCTGCAAATATCGTATATAGGTGTGCCTCATCAAGAATACGTGAATGATAATTATATTTGTATCTATGGGTTTCCGTAGCTTCGAGGGTATAACCCCGCTTCCGCAGGACCTTTTTTAAGGTGTCGCGCAGCAGATAACCTTGCACAGACGGAGTCTGCGTGTTGGCGATGACATCAACATAGTCGTAAAGATCCAAGAGCTGATCGCCGGATAATTGATCAATCAGATCGTTAGCAGCCTTGTATCGATAAGGGCGGCCTTCGTTTACACGAAGAATAACGCCAACTTCCTCAAGGTATTTCAGATCTCCACGGATGGTTTTCTCATCGGGCATTGGATAATCGGTTGGCATTTGCTCACTGCACACATCCTGTAGATCTTTAGCCGTTAGCTCCTGAGTCTGGAGCGCAGTTAATAGTAGAGTAAGCCGGATGCTCTCCGTTTCCTTAAGCGACTTCGCCCGGAACAAGAACAGGAGCAGCGGGTCGGCAGATTCATAGTAGTTATAGCGGAGCCACTCAGAGAGTTCTGTTCCTTGTTCTGTAGGCAGATCCTGTTGTAAGACGGTCACCATGCCCTTCAGGTTGCGCAGCGTTTTGTCATAGGTATGTACAGAAATGCCGAGACGATCGGCGAATTGTTGTCTGCTGTAAGCTCCCCCCGCTAAAGAGAGCATGCGAAGAAATTGAATCTCCTTGTCAAAACTTTCCCGGGCCATTTGTATCCCTCCAGCCTGTAGCGAATCCATAAGAAATAGTAGTACTCATTATATTAAGCACCAGAGTTGAATAAAATGGAAGTATTTTTGGCCGCCGCCATACTTCCGCCCTGTTCGTTACAGGGAAGATGAGCGAAGATAGATCCATGAAGCCAAAGCAATTCTGATGAGGCGTTCGAATAGTAACAAGGGTAGAGAATAGGGTAGTAACCGATCTGGAGGGATGAAGATGGATCCTATAAACAAGCTTATCCGTGAGCAGCTGGAACAGATTGAACAGGAGGAGCAAGTTACAATATTGTATGCCTGCGAATCAGGCAGCCGGGCGTGGGGATTCCCATCGCAGGACAGTGATTATGATGTGAGATTTATTTATCTGCATAAACCAGAATGGTATCTATCTATTTTTGATAAGCGGGATGTGATCGAGCGTCCTATTAACAATATGCTTGATATCAATGGATGGGATTTGCGGAAAGCACTGAATTTATTTCGCAAGTCTAATCCACCGCTGCTGGAGTGGCTGCAATCACCCATTCAATATGCAGAAAAGTACAGTACAGCAGAGAAGCTTAGAAGCATCTCCCCGTACACATTTTCGCCGAAGTCTTGTATGTACCATTACTTAAACATGGCAAGAGGGAACTACCGTGATTATTTGCAAGGCGAACAGGTCAAGATCAAAAAGTACTTTTATGTACTTCGTCCCGTTCTAGCCTGTGAATGGACTCACCGATATGGAGAGATGCCGCCGATGGAGTTCGATGTACTGGTAGATCGGCTTATTCCGCAGGATGAAGAGCTGTGGCAGGTGATTCAGCAATTGCTGGCACGAAAAAAATCCGGTGAGGAACTAGACTACGAGCCGCAGCTAACCGCGATTAACGATTATTTAGAAGAACAGTTCCAAGTGTTGGATAAGGTGGCGGCGTCCTTGAATGCTAAGGAGAACAACAGAGATCATCAGCTGGATGCTCTATTTCGAGAAGCTTTACAGGAAGTATGGGGACGGGCCCTATAGAAAGATTGATAGGAGGAAGATGGTAGTGGCTATTGTACAACTGAAATCTACGAATCCAAAATTCACTTTTTTAATTAAAAAAAATCCAGTGACAGGTATGCAGCTTCGTCCGGTTCGTCAGGGATTGGCTTATGGATGGTATTCTGATGAGGCAACTTATAACGTTTATTTTAAGGACGCAGATAACGATATATCCTACAAGCAGAACGGAAGCGAGAGCTTTGAGTATCTAAATGTCTCCCGGTTTAATACACCTCTATTTCCGCTTAATACGGTCAATGAGTTTTTCTCTACACCCTTCAAAGCCCAGGATGAACGGGATGCGGAAGGATATGAGCATTCTTTTTTCATCAATATGGTTCAGGTTGAGCGGATACACTATATTGAATTTTTCCAAAAGCATTTAAAGGGATATACCTTCTCCTTGCAGCATCAGGCACATAAGAGCTATTCCCTGACGATTACCACACATAAAAGCTTGTATCACCTCTTACATGTTGTTGGTGTGCTGTCCTTGTTCTTATCCATATTTGGGGATGAGTACATAGATATTTCGGATGCTATTTTGGATAAATATATCCGCAGCCTTAACGTCATTGATGCACCTTTTTATATAAGAAGTCTATTTGCAAGGAATTTCCTTACCTCTAAGGAACGGTTCAAGCGATATAAAGCCTCCATCGAACAAACAGACCAGTATACTATTGGGCTGGAGTATGGCGGTACTGCGATGCAGCGGCGTACTTTTATTTCGAGTGTGCTTCCATTCAATAAGCCGATTCTGGACATCGGCTGCGGAGAAGGTTTCTATGCAATTCCGTTTGCCGGAAAAATAGAGAGCACCTATTATGCGGTAGATATAGCCGAGGCGTTGCTGGAGGTTGTGAATCGGAAAGCGAAAGCTAAGGACATTGATAACATTGCAACCTTTGGCTCACTGGACCATTTTCTGGAGTCGTACAATGGGGAGCAGGTTGATGTGATTCTAACAGAAGTTGTAGAGCACATGAGTGAGGGTGAAGCGGCAGAGCTTATTCAGCAAATAATCGGTAATGTGAATTTTCAACAGCTTATTGTGACGACACCGAATGCTGATTTCAATCGTTACTATGAGCTGGAAGGATTCCGGCATGAAGATCACAAGTGGGAAATGGGACAGGAAGCGTTCGGGCAATGGGTTTTGGATACGGTTCAAGGTTTAGCAGTCGAGGTTGAATATTTGATGGTTGGTGACCGGGTTGGCGAGATCCGTACGACGCAATGCGCTATTGTGCGAAGAAAGGAGGAATAGGCAATGGAAATTCAAACACGTGTACACACCATATTTCTGCTTGTAGGAGCAACGGAATGCGGGAAGTCAACTTTTGCTAAAGAAGTTCTGATCCCGCAGTTAAAACTAGAGGATGCTTCTAAAGGGTTACGTACGAATGTGCAGTATTTATCCTCGGATAGTATCCGCCAGGAGATATTGGGCTACGACTATGATAAGTATGATCAGGTTATGCTGGAGGCGAGTTCGCATACCTTTCAATTATTGTTTGAGAGATTGAAGTTAGTCACTTCTTTTCCGATTAATGCGGAGTTTGTGGTGATGGATACCATTGGGCTATCCGAAGATTACCGTAGTAAAGTCCGTGAGATCGCCGGGCAAAATAATTATAATCTGGAGGTTATTCTGTTTGATTACCGCAAACGGGAGGATTACTACGTCTCGGAGCGCTCGAAGAAGCTGATCTCCAATCATTTAAACCGGCTGAGAAAAGAAGTCCTGCCTGTTCTGTCACGGGAAGGTTACAACAAGATTCATAAAGTGCGTGCTAAAGATTTTATTCTCGAGGGTGAAGGGATACCTAACCCGGACTACCGGGTGATTATACAGGATTGGGATACTTACACATCTACGGTACTTCTACAAGCACAAGAGTATATTGTGGTTGGGGATGTTCATGAGTGCGTCGAAGAGCTTCAGGGACTATTACGTAATTACGGCTACAGGGTGCACGAAGGTAAGTTAAGTGCAACAGATAAGCTCAGTAACACACGAGTCATTCTTGCTGGTGACTGGATTGATAAGGGCAAAAAGACACGGGAGACGATTGAGTTCTTATTTGATAACCGCGAGCATTTCCTATTTGTTATGGGCAATCACGAGAACTTTGTATACAAGTACGTAAAGGGTGAGATTCAAGGAACCGATCCGGAACTGCTAAGAACGTACTTTGATTCCACCCAAGTGCTTAAGGAGGATACCGCGCTTTTTAGTAAATTTTCGGCTTTAGTGGAGCAATCTCAGCCCTTTTACCGCTATATAGGTATGCAAGGTCCTTCTTTTTATGTTACTCATGCTCCTTGCCGTAATAAGTACATTGGTAAGCTGGATACGAATTCACTACGCCATCAGCGTAACTTTCGGCTGGATCGTGAGGTTTCCTTTGAGGAACAGCTTGATTTCCTAAAGCAAGAGGCTGTGAGTAATCACCCCTTTCATCTCTTCGGACATATTGCAGCCAAGCAGACTTTTCGGATCAAAAACAAACTCCACCTCGACACAGGGAGTGCGCAGGGTAATGAACTAACTTCTGTTCGCATGTCGTTTAAACCTTTCTATAAAAGTCAAAAATCGCATGTGACTACGGTGCACGAAGAGCTACCTATCCTGTTCCGGGAACAGCAAACCGTATCCTTGTTAGAGCTTGATTACGAGTCTGTGCGCAGACTGCAGTATTCCTCGCAGAACCGGGTCAACTTCATCTCCGGGACGATGTCACCTGCGGATAAGGATATGGCTGCCGGTGAGCTTGAGTCTCTGCGAAAAGGGTTGGATTATTTTGCCGAGCGTCGTATATCTGAAGTCGTCCTGCAGCCTAAATATATGGGATCACGCTGTAGTGTGTACCTTTACCGGGATATAGAGCAGTGTTACGCAATTAGCCGGAACGGCTACAAGGTTAAGGCGGTCGATCTGACGCCTATCTACGAACAACTGCTGCATAGATTCGGAACCTATATGGCTGAGCAGGGGATCCGTGTGCTTTTACTGGATGGCGAGCTGCTGCCTTGGAAAGCGCTGGGGGATGGGTTAATTGAGCGTCAGTTCCGGCCGATTAGCAAGGCGCTGGAGACAGAGCTGGATTTCTTAAGACAATATGGATTTGAGGAGTCACTGGGTAAACTGATACAGGATTTTGAAGCAAGCGGGTTTGAACAAGACCAGCACCATATGTCGAAAGAGGCGCTTAACAACAACTATGGGTCTCATGTTTATCAGACTTTTAAGTATGTCCGTGACATAAGAGAATCGTATGCAGATCTTGACCAGCGTGAGGAAGCTTACAGAGTATACAAGCAGCAACTGGAGTTGTATGCGGGTGATGCAGAATTAGCGTACAAACCTTTTGCAATCCTGAAGGAAGTACTGGAGAATGGTGCTGAACGGGTACCTGACGGTAAAACCTCCGAATTATACAGGTTCTTAAATGATGATGAATCTCTGGTTTTGGACTTGAAAGAGCCTGATGCCTACATCAGAGCAGAGGAGTATTTCGCAAAGATAACGGTAGAGAAACATATGGAGGGAATTGTAATCAAACCGGAGCAAGAACAGCAGGGGGTAGTCCCATACATGAAGGTCCGCAATCCGGGCTACCTGTCGATCATCTACGGGTACGACTACAAGTTTCCACATAAGTATGCCAAGCTGATGAAACAGAAGAATATCGCTCCTAAGCTTCGGACGTCCTTAATCGAACACCGGCTGGGCAGACAAATGCTAGAAGTGAAGCTGGATGAGATCTCGTCTGACAACGAGGACTACAAGCAAATTGCAGCAAACCTGTTATTCGAGGTAACGAAAGAGAAAGAGATCGACCCGAGGTTGTAGAGGATTGTTACAGGCGAAGAAACTTGGTTTGCCAATTATGAGAATGAGTTCAGGCTGTCGGGAAGGTCCCGGCAGTCTTTTTTTCGTCAATTGTATCCAGCTCAATCGCGGTCATAGAGCCGGAAGGCAAGTGTACAAGCCTCGTTCTAATTGTAAAAACAGGAGGACGCACCTTATCGGTCCGTCCTCCTATCTATTCCTCATAAATACGCCTTAACCCATAATAACGAGCACGTTGTTTTCTGGCGCCATTTTGGCCACCGGGATCAGGTTGCCTTGAATTTCTTCACCGTTAATAACGATATGGGTAACCCCTTTTTGTACACCCTTCTTGTTCTCCACCTGGATGTGCAGCTTCTTCCCACGGAATTCCCGGACCATGGAAAAGTCTGTCCAGCCGGAAGGAACACATGGGTTGAGGCGAAGGCCATCAAATTGCGGTTGAACCCCCATAATGCCTTCCACCAAGGAGACCATCACGGTTGAAGCGGTGCCGGTCAGCCAGTGGACATGCGCCCGGCCCTGATATGGGCTGTCCTTGGACTCGACAAACTGGCCATGTACATAAGGCTCGAGTTTACGGATTTCAGCCTTATCGTTCATGCTGGCCGGACTGCAATTCAGGAAGTATTCGAACGCGCGCCCACCGTTGCCGATCATGGTTTCCGCCAGAATGAGCCATCCCTGCGGCTGGCTGAAGATGCCGCCGTTTTCCTTAGTTGAGGCGTTGAAAAGAGCCATCAACGCTACTGGCAAACCGTATTCACGGAACGGAGGGTAGAATAACATAGTGCCGTAATCGGTCCGCAGATTCTCATACACTTTGTCCATGGCGAGCTTCGCCTGATCCGGGCGGGCTGCACCGCTTAATACGGCCCAGCTTTGCGGATTGAGCCAGATCTTGGCTTCATCATTTTCCCAGGAGCCGATGGTATAGTTGTCTTCGGTAAATCCGCGGACGAATTGATCGTTCTCCCAAGCGTGTTTTTGAATGTTATCGTCCAGCTCATCAAGCAGGCCCTGCGCCCACTGAATATCTTCAGGCTTGTTCTTATTTTGTGCGATTTCCATGAATACCTTGAATGCCATATACAGCTGGAATGCGACGAACAACGACTCACCCTTGGCTCCAAGCCGTAGGCAATCGTTCCAGTCGGCATGAAGCCCAACCGGCATGCCGTGTGCGCCCATACGATCCAGACTGAACTGAAGTGCCTGGCGCAAATGCTCGTACACTGTGCCCTCGCCTTTATCCGAATAAGGGATTATTTCATCTGTGAAATCCCAGTTGCCACTTTCATTCAAGTATTTAATGACGGTTGGGAACAGCCATAAAGCGTCATCGGCCCGATAATGGGGGTGACCGGTTTCCCGCACGTATTCTGGATCATCCGGTGTGCCCTCATGCCCAGGATTGTGATCAAATTTCACCAACGGAAGTCCACCGCCGTTGGAAACCTGGGCGGATATCATCAGTCTTAGACGTTCAAGGGCCATCTCATGATCCAGATGAATGATGCCTTGAATATCCTGCACGGTATCCCGATATCCGAGTCCATTACGAAGACCGGAGTATTGGAAGGAGGCTGCACGTGACCAGATGAAAGTGATAAAGCATTGATATGCATTCCAAGTGTTGATCATGTTGTTCAGGTTATCGCTTGGTGTCTGGACTTGGAAGCGGTTAAGTTTGCTGTGCCAGAATGCTTTTAACTCTTCGAGTTCTTTATCTACCACGGACAAGTCCTTATAATGGCTGAGAATTTCGGAAGCGCCTTTCTCATCATACTGTCCCAGTAGAAATACGATTTCTTTCTCTTCTCCCGGCTGTAAATCTACGTTAATCTGCAGGGCCCCGCAGGAGTTAGTATTGTAGTTTAATGAATTGGAGCATTGGCCGTTCTCAACAGAGGCCGGATTGCCATAACTGCGGTAATCGCCTAGGAACGTATCCCGGTCACCGTCATAAGCGGTAACTTCTGCACCTGCAGCGCCGAAGAATCTCCAGGTTTGTTCTTCGGGGGTGTTTTCATTGATGACTTGAAGGATCATATTATTTTTATAGTAGGTCCGTGAAATAAACAGAGTGTACTGAAGGTTGACGGTATCCTGCTCATAGTTGTTATTGTTGGTTAATTCAACAAATCCGAAGAGAGCCAGCTTGCGTGCTTTGGAGCCATCATTGCGCACCTTCATGCGCCACACCTCATAGGTTTTGTTCAGTGGTACATAATATAATGATTCTGTATGGATGTTATCGTAGTCCGAGACAATGTTCGTGTATCCGGTTCCATGATGGCATACCGACTTATATTGCTCCAGATCTTTACCCACTGGCTGCCAAGAGCCGGACCAATAATCCCCGTTCTCCAAATCTCTCACGTAAATATAGCGTCCGGGCTCGTCCTTAGAGTTGAAGTGGTAGCGGATATGCCGCCCATTTGCGCCAGACTTTACAAAGCTATAGCCGCCTGCGTTACCTGAGATGATTGCACCGTATTCCGGCGAGCCGAGGTAATTCGCCCAAGGGGCAGGCGTATTCGGCTTGGTAATGAGGTATTCCTTGTTTTTTCCATCAAAATAACCATATTGCATGACCATTCCTCCTATTAAGTGGTTAATGGGCCGATCTATAAACGCGCGTTCACAAAGAGGTGAAATATCCATGTGTAATTTTATTATAAGATACTTTTAGTAAATCGATAACCCTATATTTTAGCGAAAAAACGAACAAAAATGCTAACTTTTTTAGTAGGGTGTAAAGCGAAAGACACCTTAAAAGGTGTCTTTTTTTATTTTAGCGGCAATGTCTACTCCACTAAAACACCATTAACAAACGTCATAGTTTTATCTTTGAATTCAAGAATAAACTTGTTTGGAAAATCTAGATCGGTATGAATCTCCGTCCCCAACATAACTTTTTTGCCTACATCATCAAAGGGATTATGAAGTAAACCTCTAGGCGTATACCTAGTTTCAGAACCGATTACATTATTATTCTCATCGCGGATAAATTTGGTTTTTCCTGAGAACACGAGGTCCTTGCCATTTTCCAAAGTTAGATGAACTTCCAAACGATCCTTTGTTTTCTGATAATCTATGACTACATCTTTAGAGGATACAGGGAAACCGATAACAAAAAGTCCAATAAGGGCTGTAGCCAGTATGAGTACCGATAAGACGGAAAAAATGAGAGTTTTTATATTCTTTTTTTTCACTTTTTTAAAATAATTGAGTTTGTTAACTTCCTCTTTATCAATAATAGGCACACTTAGATTTGCTGTGGCGGTCATTTCATTATAGGATTGAAGGCAGCTTTCACAGGATTGCAGGTGTTTTTCGATTTCTTCGTTACTATGTACAGAGGTTAGCTTTTCAATATAGGAAGGTAATAAATCCTGAATGATCTCGCATTTCATGAAGATCTTCCTTTCATTAATTTTTGTTTTCCACGGTAAAAGGTAACTCTTGCCCAGGTCTCATCTCTGCCAAGAATTTCGCCAATTTCCCGAAAACTGAATTCTCCGGTCAAACGCAGATATAATACTTCTTTGGTGTTTGGATCAAGTAAATGAAGTTGTTTAAATAAATCCATTTTGTCCTGAGCAAAAATGAACTGGGATTCTGTTGAATTTGCGTTAGCCAAAGGAGCGTCTTCTAATTCCTCAGACTTCCGCTTGCGCTGCTTGTCCAGCTCCTGATACCACACATGTTTAGCAATTTGACAAAGCCAAACGTATACTTTGCAGGTTCCATCGTATTTATCTATCGATTTTATAGCTCTATAAAAAGTTTCTTGGGTGATTTCTTCTGCCAGCAAGTGATTATGACAAAAGCTAAATACGAATTTATATACTTGGGTTGAATATTCCCTGTATAATTGCTCGTTGTCCTGCATCCATTCACCTCCTCAAGTTATATATCCGTAAAAAGCTATAAACGTTACAAGTTTTTTAAAAATAAATTTGATTTATAAAATAATCGCTTTCAACCCCGGTATGTGAGGGAATTAAGGAGGTTCAGCGTTAAGGCTGGTTTCACAGTTGGTTTACCCTTTATAATTACATGAGATCTTATTGTACAAGTTACAAGGGGGTTCATATATGATAACAAAGGTAAACCGGCAGTTAAATGAGGGTCCTAAAATTCTAAAAGAACAAGAGCTTGTTACCAAAATGATTCGTATATATTGTAAGAAAAAACATCATCATAAAGGCTTTTGTGAGGAATGTCAGGAATTAAACGAGTATGCGCTGAAGAGGTTAGCCTATTGTAAGTTTGGTGAAGAGAAAACAGCTTGTGCCAAATGTCCTGTTCATTGTTACAAACCGGATTATCGCCAAAGAATTAAAGGGGTTATGCGTTTTTCTGGTCCGTGGATGCTGCTCTATCACCCCATTGAGTCGATTAGGCATATTCCGCTACCTAATAAATTGAGAAAATAAGTAAAAACCGGACATCATTTGATGCCCGGTTTAATGTATTTTTAGGTATTATTCTCCCAGCTTTTCAGCCTTCACCAAAATCTCTCGCAAAACACGGGCAACCCGGCTTTTTCTCCTCTTTACTTTTACACTTATCCGTCTTAACGACTCTTGGTATACGGCGGTATCATTGGGTTCATAGAGCTGTTTGGCGGCAATCCGTAACGTCCTTCTCATTAATATTGCTGATGAACGTGTTGACTTCGTTCGGTATCCTCTGCGCAAGACCCGTATAGTATGTTTGTATTTCTCCAGGTCTTCGTTTGGAGGAACAAGGGCGAACAGATTTAGGGAAGAGTCATTGAACCCGTAGCTTTTGAACATGATTTTTAGATTCTCAATATTTATGAGATTTCCTCTGAAGTGGGTTGGATGTTCTTGGTGAACGCCGACAACTTCTTTGATGCTGTGAAAAGGGATTTTTAATCGATGCAGTCGATACCCAAGATCCCAATCTTCGAGTCCATAGAGGATAAACTGTTCATTAAAACCTCCAGCCCGAGTTAATTGGCTGCGTCTTATGGACACACAACGTGTGACGAGTAACATCCAAGGGGCTACATCTGTGCTGGCAAATTGCTTTTTAGTATTTGGAGGAACTCTTGAGGCAAAGGTGACTTTTGATAACGTCTCCGTCTGCTGAAGGATATCATTGGGTGTGATTATTGGGATGATTTCAGTCGCTGATTCGAAGTCAGGATTCCATAAGTTAGAAGGCGAAAGTGTATTACGGCAATGTTCTTTTTCTTCAGGAGAAAAGTCTGGGTAGTAGTGGGTATAAGCGTCATCCCATGAGTGTGGAATACCTGAAATTATCGACTTAGGATATTTACGGTGATACTGGTTTACGATCCTAATGAATTCAGGGAATACCAGAAAATCAGCATCGCAGAAGATGACGTATTTCCCTTTTGCCTGACTCAGCCCCAGATTTCTTACGGCAGAACGGCCGCGTTGTTCCTGCTGAGCGACATAAATAAGCGGATAAGAAGTTTGAAAGCTTTCGACCATTTCCTTAGTACCATCTGTAGAACCGTCATCTGCGACGATCACCTCGAACCGATCCTTCGGATAGGTCTGTGTCTCGAATGAAGTGAGTGTAAGTAGCAGCTGCTGAAGTCGGTTATAGGTTGGAATTATGATGCTGTAACGGATAGCCAGAATGATCACCCCCACCATTTAATAAAAGCCCTTGAATAGGATAAATAATAACAATATATTCAGGGACTTTAGCCTGGTCTAGTCAAGCGCCTTTAAGGGTGGAAATAGGCAGGGGACAGGGTTTAGCACGAATCAAAGATTTTATATTTTTGTGAACTTACCTAGCTCCGTCTCATCTCTATTGTAAAGAACCCGCTATATTAGCGGGTTCTTTACTGTCTGTGCGCTTAATTGTAGTAGACAGAATGCTCGGTATATGTGAAGTGCTATTAGTGAGATATAAGAACCCCATATTGTTTAAAAAAGTTGGTGATTTCAGAGATGTCCATCCGTTCATCAGGTAGATCTTCTGGATAATAAATGCCTGGGACCCATGGTTCTTCCTTTGATATCCGCAATAGCTTTTCTGCTTGGACAGCAGCTCCCAAAGCGGTAAGATGAGTCTGACCAAGCGGGTCAGAAATCGCTATTGTCCGTTCAACCCAGTGCCCATTATGATCCAGACCCTTTAGATGAATAAGGATATGATGTGCACTGCCAGTACCAGGATTGTAGAGCAGTCTTCGTCTAAGCGAACGGAATCGGTCTCCGCTGATCATCTTCCATATTCCGCTGTTAACTAGTCCGACAAGGATGGAGGTGGAGGCTTTGCTGTCGAAGGAGATGCGGAAGCTGGCGGAGTCGATATGCTCAGCTGTTGGCAAGGTGACATGATCTGGGGTGTCAAGCCGATAGCATTTTGCTGTATATCCATCTGGAAATTGGACTTTGATGGGGTCAGTCATTGGAATTACAAGACGTTTTCCCCCCCGTTCTGTAATATGGAATGGAATGGTCATACGATCCATGTACGCCGCGGAGTCGGGTCCTGCTTTGTCACGTAGAGAGTACAACGCGTGAATATCAACGGCGACGTTTTGAAGTGTGGCCGAGTGCAGCATGGCGAACAGCGAAGCAGTTCCCGCCATCCATCCCGAAGAAAGCACGATAGGAGCATAGAGGTCTGTTTTTTCTAACTTTGTGATTGATTGTTGGAATATCTCTGTCCAGCGAGTAAGATCGATCAGTGGGATTTTTCTTCTAACTGCAGACATAAGTAGCCGATCCTGCAGATCGTTGACGGAATTGATGATTAGCGATACATTATCGCCTGCATAAAGCAGTGGATCATCCGCATTATTATCAACTACGACTGTTTGTACCCGTGTGGACTCAAAAGGTGCTGCTTTTTGCGGTGACCTTCCTCCCAATATAATCTCGAGATCGGGATGTCGATCGTGTAATATTTGAGCAATTTGTCTGCCGACGGCACCGTATCCTCCTACAATAAGTACCTTTTTCCTATGCATATCTGCAACCTCCGTTTAAATGTTTATATGTTTAAGTTATTTGACATATCGCTTAAAAAAATAGGAATGACAAGTGCTAGTCAGGTTAATGGCATTAGCACTGGCATTCCTCTTCAACGAAATGGACAAGTTGTTTCATAAGCGCTATCGCTTCGTCAAACTCAAGTCTGTAGAACATTTCCGTGCCCTTCTTCTGAACCTTAAGCAGCCCTGCTTGCCGTAATATTTTCAGATGATGAGAGACTGTAGGCCGGGACATGGGGATATGCTCTGCAATTTGGCTCACATTCATACTCTCTTTGTCGATCAGCAATGCAATGATTTGCTGACGAATAGGATCTCCCAAGCCTTGGAAATAGGGGCTTAAATTCTCGAAAATATGAATCGCCTTCTGATTACTATTAGATTCGTTCATAACTCCCTCCGTTATAATGTTTAATTGTTTAAACGTATCATAATATATTTCAGGGAATAATTCAATGCGTTGATAATCTCCGTTATTTTGGAGGAATCCTAGTTTATTAAATATAATCAAGGGACATATGGATATTTGTATTAAAATTGTGAGGTCATATGGTAAGGCGGTTTTATGGATGAACTCAAGTAAAAAGTAATCATGTCCTTAAACAAAAGACACCTCGATGGGTGTCTTTTGTTTAAGGAATTCCAGAAGGTAGCATACAAAGCTCGGCTTATTCGCGGGGATAAAAAAGGATCAATAAGAGGCTGCTCCTTTTTATGTTCTATTTTCCACTAGGTAATAATTTATTCAATAATATTGCTGCCAATGAAGCAGCTAGGATAGGTGAGCCTAATAAATACTGTACGAATGTAGGCAAAGAGTTCAAGTAGTCACCAGGAATGAGTACCAAAGCCAAGGTGATGATCATTGGTAAGGCAATAATGTACATTTCTTTTTCGCCGATGGTTACATTTTTCATTACTTGCACACCATTAATTGCGATGATGCCGCAGATGATGGCGAAGACGCCGCCGATTACAGCGGATGGAATGGAAGAGATCAAAGCGGCGAGTTTACCGGAACAACCAAAGAGGACAAACCATCCTCCTACAGCGAGAAAGACCCGGCGGCTGGCAACACCTGTAATGGAGATGATCCCTGCATTAGTTGAATAACCTGTAACAGGAGTCGAACCGAGCACAGACGCAATAAGACAGCCAATTCCTTCTCCAATTACGCCGCGGTTAATATTTTTGTCTGTCAAAGGTTTATTGATTACATTGCTGACCGCAAACCAGGTGCCTGTTGTTTCAGCCAGCAGCACGATATAAATAATAACCATGGTGATAATAGCTGAAAAATTGAAGGAAAAGCCGAAATCAACAAAAGCGATCCGCGGCATGCTAAACCACTTGGCACTACTTATCGCTGAGAAATCTAAAACGCCCATAATATTAGCCGAAATACATCCGACTACTAACGCCATCATTACGGAAAGAATTCGGAAGACAGATCCTTTATTACGGAACAAAGTACCGAGAACCACAAAAATAAGCAGTGTAGCACCTGAAATAAGGGCTAATAATACATTTTGATTAATTGAAGCCCCAGAGGCTCCGTAGATATTATCTCTGATCGCAACAGGCAATAAAGATAGACCTACAATGAAAATGATTGTGCCACCTACGATAGGCGGAATAAAGGTTTTAACGATTTTATTAAAAATCCCCGCATAACCCAAAATAATAACCAGGCTGGCCCCGATTAAGCTGGCACCTAACACGGAGCTCCAACCGAGCTCTCCGCCACCACTAGCTGCATAAATACTGACGATCGCACCCAGCGGAACATAAGAAGGACCTTGAGCGATAGGCAGCTTCATACAGAAATAGGTTTGCACAATCGTTGCAAGTCCTGCGGCAATAAAGGTGGATTGGATTAACGCGCTGGACTGATTGGGCTGTAAGCCGATTAACATCGCAATAAGGAATGGCACTACATAGACATCCATAGCCAATACATGTTGAAAGCCGAGAATGACGGATTTACTAAATGAAACTTTTTCATCGGGTAGGACAGTTAGTAGCTGTGATTCCAAATGTGCTTGCTCTTGTACGTTTACTTGTGTTTTCACTCCGATGCCCACCTTAAGTTTTCTAGTTTAATTAATCTTTAACGCGAATGAACTTTTTCACCCTGTACCCAGACTTCACGGATATTTTCAGGTCTAGCCAGATACATTATCTTTTGAAAAATATCTTGCAAATCTTCATTCTCATCAAAGACGGGCAATTTCGCCGAGGGTACTTTCGTATCGATTATTTGAACATCCCATGCATAACCTTCTAGTAACCGGCCGATAGGTAAGCTTAAGCTTTCTCCGCCGCCAGCGGTAGCAAGATAAAAGGATTCATGGATCGTAATTCGTGATCCCGGTACTCCGCGGTTTTGTGCAGAAAGTGAGGGATTCACACCATCCTCCAGCATTCTTGAAGACATTACGGCTTGTCTAATGTTGTCGAAGAGACTAGGTGAAAAACCTCCGGAAATATCAGAGCCTAAACCAATCTCAACGCCTTTGGCATGGAAGTCAGCGATCGGAATGACACTATTGGCAAAATACGCGTTGGATATCGGACAATGCGCAATAGCTGTTCCTGTCTCTGCAAACAAATTCACATCATTTTCATCTAAAAAATTACAATGAGCCATGACAGATTTATCACTGAGCAGACCAAAATCATGCAAGGCAAAAGCATCGTTCTTTTGGAATCGTTCTTGCACATAACCGTGCGCCCAATCACTTTCACTACAGTGCGATTGCACATACGTATCATATTTAGCGGCAAGTTCTCCCAAGCCTTGTAAAGCCTCATTAGTGCAGCTTGGAATGAACCTTGGTGTCACTACTGGATAAACGCCTTGTTTAGTAGATTTAGCGAGTTCTTGTACAGCTAGTATAAATTCTTCCGTATCCACTAGTGCGGTGTGGGTGTCGGAGTCGCGGTAATTCTCAGGATTTCCCTGCGGATCGTCCATAACCACTTTTCCAACGAGTCCACGTTGTCCTTTTTCCGCACATATTTTAGCCAATAATAGACTGGCCTCTTTATGCACCGTTGCAAAATAAAGTGCTGTAGTGGTTCCGTTTGCGAGCAAAGTACCAACCACGTCATCGTAGACTTTTTTTGCAAAAGCCAGGTCCGAAAATTTAGACTCCAGTGGGAAGGTATAAGTATTTAGCCAATCATAGAGCGGGATATCTAATGCAGTTCCAGATTGAGCCCATTGTGGCGCGTGGACATGCAGATCGATAAAGCCGGGCAAAAAATACTGGCCCTCGGCTAATACATGAAAATTGTCCTGACCTTGATAAGCATCAAGCAAGGGTTGATAGTCGGCGTGCTCCGGTGCAACGATCATTTCTATCATCCCATCCGAATTGATACAGAAGAGATGATCCTTTAAAATTTGAATTTCTTTTGGGGATAGGCTAGAAAATGAAGTGCCTAGGAATATTTGCATATAATTTCTCATGATTTCCGCCTTAATGTTCGTCTTTTGGTGTGCATTCGTTATTATAATCCGTGAAAAAGGATAAGTCCAGACCAAAAGTCGAATAAAGGCGTAATTGACGGATAGGAGGAACTGAGGAATTGAAAGCGAATATGACGCATAGACGTCACGTTCGCTAGGCTAGAATACAGAAAAAGATAGAGGGAAGTAAAAAATGCTGATCGGCTTCGATTTCTTTACGGTTATAGGAAATGAATGCGGTTACTATCTTGTGATATAATAGATGAAATCGATCAATAGTTTGAGAAAATTGGATTAGGAGTGTTGCCTGGATGAGAAGATACAACATTTGGCGCCCGTTGATGTTAATTATTGTTGCTGTACTTACAAAAAGCTTGGTCACTAACCTGTGCATTTTGTTTGGTATGCAGGCTGAATCAGCAAGTAGTATGGGGACGCTGGGCATGGTCATTGCCGGTTTAGTGATGTACAATCGCATGACAAATCGCCGACGTAAATAAGCTGGCCGGATAGATTATAAACGTCTGGTTATTATGTTATAGTAAAGATTGAAATAAAACTTGTATCGACCTGAAAAGGAGTACTTCATGACACAGTTTGTCTACAAACAAATTATTGATGACTTAAAAATGAAAATTTTTGCTGGGCAGTTTCCCGATATGAAATTACCGGATGAACGAACGCTTAGTGAAACTTATCAAGTGAGTCGTAGTTCTATTAAAAGTGCTCTGACTAAAATGGCAAATGCCGGCATTATTTTTAAAAAGCGTGGCTCAGGGACATTTATAAATCCTTTATACATAAAAAATGAATCTATTTTTAACTACGAAGGCTCTAATTTAGGTGTCACCGACAATTTTCAAATGAATGGGAAGAAGCCAAAGATTAAAGTTTTGAAATTTGAGGTCATTCCACCAACGGAAGAACTACAGCGGGATCTGTTTTTAGGCCCTCATGATTTTGTTTACAAAATCATTCGCTTACGTCTTTTTGATGATGAACCCTTTATGATTGAAACGGGTTATATCCCAATCAAAATCGTGCAGAATTTAAATCAGACCATTATTGAAGGATCTATCTTTAATTATTTGGAGGATTCACGAAATCTGGCGGTAACCAAATCCTTTTTATCGATATCCGCAGAACCCTCTGAGGCTACGGATCAAGAGCTGCTGCATTTGCAGGCAAATGAGCCAGTAAGCATTATGGAAGGGATTTTCTTTTTAGATAATGGCACGCCATTTGAATTCTCCCATATGCGCTTCCACTATAAATACTTAAAATTTAATACCTTTGTGTCCGTTCATTAAAGTAAGACTGGGGAATTTTTCTCGGTCTTATTTTTTTTGTTTTGCGCAAAATAGATGAAGGATAAGGAGCAAATACCCCCGCAAACTTCAGTCCATATTTTTACATATATATTAATATTGACGTATTTTTACAGACAATTGACACTGTATTTCATACTATGTTCATATTTTCACAAAATTGGACCGTATCATTTGTTGAAAAGGTTGAATTAATTTTTCGCGGCGGTATGATGTACTTGTGGAAGAAATTACGGCAATGTAGACACAGAAAAAATTTTGGGGAGTGGAAGAAATGGTATTATCCATGGATGTTGATTACTCATCAAAAACTTATTTAGAGAAGCTTGATGCATACTGGCGCGCAACTAACTACATCTCTGTAGGTCAACTGTATTTGAAAGATAATCCGTTGTTAAGAGAACCGCTGAAAGAAGCAGACGTAAAGATTAAGCCCATTGGACACTGGGGAACTATTCCAGGCCAGAACTTTATTTATGCCCATTTGAATCGGGTCATTACTAAATATGATTTGAATATGTTCTACATCGAGGGCCCTGGTCATGGCGGTCAGGTTATGGTTTCGAACTCCTATCTCGATGGTAGCTATACTGAAATTTATCCGGAAATCACACAAGATATCCCAGGCCTGAAGAAATTGTTCAAACAATTCTCTTTCCCAGGTGGAGTTGCTTCCCATGCTGCCCCTGAAACACCTGGATCGATCCACGAAGGTGGCGAATTAGGTTATTCTCTATCCCATGGTGTAGGTGCAATTCTGGATAATCCAGATTTAATCTCCGCTGTTGTTATTGGTGATGGAGAGGCTGAAACTGGCCCATTAGCGGCTTCATGGTTCTCCAACCGGTTCATCAATCCAGTTACTGATGGTGCAGTTCTGCCGATCTTGCACTTAAATGGTTTCAAAATCAGTAACCCAACGATTCTGTCTCGTCAATCCAAAGAAGAAATTACTGCATACTTTAAAGGTATGGGTTGGGAACCGTTCTTCGTTGAAGGCGAAAATCCTGATCTAATGCATCCGGAAATGGCTAAGGTGCTTGATACCATCGTTGAAAGAATTGAAGCGATTCAAAAGAATGCACGTGACAACAATGACCTGACGCGTCCGGTTTGGCCAATGTTGGTCTTCCGTTCTCCTAAGGGCTGGACGGGTCCAAAGCAATGGGATGGTGTTCCGAATGAGAACTCTTTCCGTGCCCATCAGGTGCCGATTCCAGTGGATCAAAAAAATATGAAGCATGCTCCAGCGTTATTGGAGTGGATGAACAGCTACAGACCAGAAGAATTATTTGATGACAATGGTCGTCTGAACGCTGAACTTGCTGAGATTCTGCCAACTGGCGACAGACGTATGGGAATGAACCCAGTTACTAATGCTGGCAACCAAATTAAAGATCTAAACTTACCGAATTTCCGTAAGTTCGCACTTGATAATTCCAAACCAGGTGAAGTAATAGCACAAGATATGGCCGTTCTGGGTAAATACATGAAAGATGTTATCTCTCTGAACGAAGAGAACCGCAATTTCAGAATTTTCGGACCGGATGAAACAATGTCCAATCGTCTGGGACCTGTCTTTGAAGTGACGAAACGTCAATGGTTGGATCAAGTGATTGAGCCGAATGACGAATTCCTAGCTTCTTATGGCCGTGTTATCGATTCCCAATTGTCTGAACATCAGGCAGAAGGTTTGCTTGAAGGTTACGTATTGACAGGTCGCCATGGTTTCTTTGCAAGCTATGAAGCTTTCTTGCGTGTCGTGGATTCGATGATTACTCAGCATTTCAAATGGCTGCGTAAAGCAACAGATCAAAGCTGGCGTGCGGATATTCCATCATTGAATGTGGTAGCAACTTCAACTGTATTCCAGCAAGACCACAATGGTTACACTCACCAAGATCCAGGTTTGCTAGGTCACTTGGCTGATAAAAAACCAGAATTTATCCGTGAGTATTTGCCGGCTGATGCCAACTCCTTGCTGGCTGTCTTTGACACCGTCTTAAATGACCGTCAAAAAATTAACTTGATTGTTTCTTCCAAACATCCTCGTCCACAATGGTTCAGTGCGGATGAAGCACAAGAGCTGGTGGATAAAGGACTGAAGATTATTGACTGGGCAAGCACCGATCAAGGTGGAGAGCCTGATGTTGTCTTTGCTTCTGCAGGTACAGAACCAACTATCGAAAGCTTGGCTGCCATCTCTATCCTGCATGAAAAACTGCCGAACCTTAAAATTAGATATATCAACGTGGTAGACTTGTTGAAACTGAGAAGTCAAAAATTAGATCCGCGTGGCTTATCTGACGAAGAGTTTGATCAATTTTTCACAAAAGATAAACCAGTTATCTTCGCTTTCCATGGATATGAAGGTCTGATTAAAGACTTGTTCTTTGATCGCCATAACCATAACCTGCACGTACACGGATACCGCGAGAATGGCGATATCACAACACCATTCGATATGCGCGTATTGAATCAAATGGACCGCTTTGACTTGGCGAAGGAAGCTGTTCTGAGCTTGCCTAATGCTAACGACTATAAAGCGATCGCAGATGAAATGGATGCTATCGTTAAGAAACATCACCAATTCATTCGTGAAGAGGGTATTGATTTGCCAGAAGTAGAGAACTGGGTATGGAAAGCTTTGAAATAAGCGTATAGCCAGTACCATAGGAAGTAATACAAAAAGACACCTTTAGAGGTGTCTTTTTATTTGTTTAAATAACCATACAAAACAATTATAATCATTTTTTCATCTTTACCACTGTAAATATATGTGAGTAAATAGGTGGGTAAAGAAAGGGGAGAAATGTATGACATCTATTGATAAACTTCCCAAGTCTATAGAAATACAGCTTACAGAACAACCTTTATTTCACTCTGTATCTGATTTAATGAAAGATGGGCAATTCGGTGAGCAGTGGCTTGTATTGACTGAGAAGGAGATTTCCGTTTGGGGAACGGACGGGAAACTGGTCTCAAAGCTTCTAGTCTCGAATATTACTGATGCCCGGGTAGTAGGCGGGGTAGGCGGCGGATCGTTGCTTGTGGATACCCAAGAGGGGCCTATTATACTTATACGTTATACAGCATCACTTACCTCTATATTTGGTTTTGCTTCTAAATTAATTGGCGCTGTAGCTAAAGGCGAGGAACGGCCAACCGCTTCTGAAAAAGAGTTTCCAAGAAATTGTCCAAAATGCCGCAATCCGCTGCCGGAAGATTCACAAGCTTGTCCGGTGTGCAAGAGTAACGGCAAGGTTCTATTTCGGATGTTGAGTTACGCTAAGCCTTATAAGATCCAAATGATCGCCGCGGCGATTATGTTGATTTTTACTACATTGGTAGAGCTTGTTCCACCATTTTTGACGAAGATGATCGTTGATAATGTGTTGACAGAAAAGGATATGGGCTCAACGCTTCTATGGATTGTGATCGGGCTAGCAGCCACATCCTTAGTAATTACTTTAATGCAGACGCTACGTGGACTTATAGGGGTATGGATTGGTTCCAAAATCATGGGTGATCTTCGTCATGATGTGTATCATTCCTTGATGAAATTATCTTTATCTTTTTTCGACCGAAGACAATCTTCGCAATTTATTGGACGGGTGAATAATGATTCAGAGGCGATGCGGCAATTTATGACTGACGGTGTAATCTGGGTCTCGGGTGAATCGCTGCGGGTAATCGCTATTTTCACTATTATGTTCAGTATGGATTGGAAGCTAACGCTGCTTGCTATGCTGCCTATGCCGCTTATGGTGGTGCTGTCGACCGTGTTATGGCCGATGATTGGCAGACGTTGGTACCAGCAGTGGAGATCTATTTTTAGATTAAACGCTTTGGTTGGCGATTCTTTGCAGGGGATTCGTGTAGTCAAAGCATTCGGTCAGGAAACAACAGAGATGTCACGTTATACAGTCGCCAATAAGGAGCTGGTTCGGCATAATATTCGGATCGAAGGCTTATGGCAGGGGATGTTTCCTGCTTTTGCGTTGGTTGCTGGTGTGGGTACGTTATTAATTTGGTTTTATGGCGGGAAAACGGTGCTACAGGGCCAATTATCCATCGGTACGCTAATCGCTTTGGTGACCTACCTTGGGATGCTTCTCGGACCTTTGCAGTGGGTGAGCCAAATGATCAACTGGGCCAGCCATGCGATTTCAGCAGCAGATCGGGTCTTTGAAATTATGGATACACCGTCAGATGTGCCTGATACTGTGAATCCAGCAGCCATCGGCCGCGTAAACGGTGAGGTTGAGTTTAAGCGGGTTACTTATGGATACGAAAAACATCATCCTGTGCTCAAGAACGTGGATTTAAAAGTGGGTGCGGGCGAGATGATTGGTCTGGTCGGACATTCAGGTGCCGGTAAGTCGACGTTCATTAATATGATCTGTCGCTTCTATGATACAGATGAGGGAACCATTACCATCGATGGTGTGGACATCCGAAATATCAGCCAGTCAGATCTGCGTAGTCAGATCGGTGTAGTGCTGCAGGAGACGTTTCTATTCGACGGAACGATTGCTGAGAATATTGCCTATTCTAAACCGGACGCTACGGAATTAGAAATCATGCGCGCTGCAAAAATTGCCAACGCCCATGATTTTATCGTTCAATTGCCGGATGGCTATGATACAAGAGTTGGGGAACGTGGCCATAAATTGTCCGGTGGAGAGAAGCAGCGAGTGTCTATTGCTCGAGCAATAATTCACGATCCGCGAATTCTAATCCTAGATGAAGCAACAGCTTCTGTAGATACAGTGACCGAGCGGCAAATTCAAGAAGCGATCTCGCGACTGGTAAAAGGCAGAACGACATTCGCGATTGCCCATCGATTATCCACGCTAAGAAATGCGAACCGTCTTGTAGTGCTTGAACGCGGGAAGATCATTGAAGTGGGTACACATGAGGAATTGCTTGCTGCAGAAGGTGCTTACTTCAAGCTAGTTGAGGCACAGAAGGAAATGTCGCAGATTAAGGGGGTTGAGATGCATGAGTGATTCGAATCTTGTTAACGGGGAATTGAATCCTAAAGATCCCTATGAGATTAACATTCTTGAACCGGGTGCAATCTCTTTTAGCCGCAGTCAAGGTGGCGTGTTTCAAGGAGTAGTGGAGGGTCAAGTCTATGAGGAATTAATTCTTTTTCGTATATTTCCATTCCAATATACCACGGAGTATATTTCAGTTCGTAACTCCAAGAGTGAGGAGATCGGAGTCATTCGTGACATTGATCAGCTCGATGAAGAAAGTCGGGTGGAAGTGGACACAGAGCTCCGGCTGCGGTATTTTCTTCCGGTTGTAACCCGCATTGATTCTATTAAGCAAAAAGCGGATATGTGGATTTGGGAGCTGCAAACGAATCTGGGCCAGACCCGGATCGTTATGCGGAACCTGCACGAGCATATGCAGTATCCAAGTCATAAACGAATCATTCTTACGGATATCAATGGAAAAAGATGCGAAATCCGTGATTATCTAGCCCTGGATGTTCAGAGCCGAAGCAAGCTGAAGGATGTTTTATAGTCTAGTTATGAAAAAGCTCCGCAGCCATTTGTTGATGGCCTGCGGGGCCTCTTTTTTTATCCGTAGTTTCTGCTAAGGAAAAATTTGATGGCGTTCTCTCTTCGGTATGGTAATATATTACAACCGGATCTTTACCATAGGGGAGGTATGTGAGTGAAGCATAAATGGATCAATTCGCCGTACACCTTTGCTTTAGGGATGTTTGCGATGATGGTTCCCAGTCAGGCATTTAGTTCATTTTACAGTTACTTTTATGTTGAAAAATTAGGATTGGGCATTGGACTTGCTACATTAGCCAGAACCATCTTTCTGATCTGGGATGCGGTAAACAATCCGTTATTCGGCTATTGGTCAGATCGCACAGATACTCGTTTGGGTCGACGCAGACCATGGGTGTTTGGCTCAATTCCGTTATTCATGCTGGCATTTGTACTGGTTTTCTCCCCTCCCGGCGGATTATCTGAAAATGGATTGTTCACTTGGTTTCTAGTCACACTTATTTTCTATGAGGCTGTTGCCACTGTGTTATGGGTGAATTATGGAGCGTTACTCCCGGAGCTCTTCCATGGAGACCGTATTCGGGCAAAAGCCTCCGCGATTCAGCAAGGCTATCAAGTTGTAGCTTTGTTAATCGGTACTGCCTTAACTCCAATTATTTTTGCAGCTATTGGTTTCTCTAATATGGCTATAGTGTATGCCTGTCTCTTTGGAGTGTTTATGTTTTTATGTATGATGAATGTCCAAGAAAAGAAGGAGCTCACAGAGCAGGAACCCTTGAAGTTGATTCCGGCTTTTCGGGAGACCATTCGGAATAAAAAGTTTTGGGTGTTTAATATTTCGAACTCTTTTGCCCAAACGGTGAATGGACTTGTAAGCTCGATGATCCCTTTTTATGCAAAATATGTACTTCATATCTCCGAGGCTCAGGTATCGATTTTACTCGCAGCTGTTTTTGTTTCGGTCATTCCATTAGTATTCGTGTGGTACTGGATGATTCGTAAGATGGACGGGGTCAAGGCGTGGCGGTTATCACTGATCTTATATGCGTTATCGGTAATTCCGTTATGGTTTGGTTATGACCTCTTAAGTGGCGTGGCTGCTGGCGTAGTTGTCGGTTTCGGATTAGCCGGATTTCTAGTAACCCCAGCAATAGTAGGTGGCAAGATTATTGATGAGGATGCGGAAAAAACAGGTCTGAGAAGAGAAGGAATCTACACGGCTGTAAGCGGATTCATCACTCGTTCAAGCGGGTTAATCTCTGCGTTAGCTTTTTTCATTGTAGGTATGATCTTTGGCTATCAAGGCGGCGATGATCCAGGGTCCAATCCTGAAGCGACATTTAGGTATTTAATAAGTGTGGTGCCATTATGTCTGTTGGCCATAGCTGTTGTCATATCCTTCACAATGAAATTTACATTTATGGACTCTTTGAGAGGTGAGGCTGACTATGAACAAAAAATTAATCATCAATTGTGATGATTTTGGGCAAAGTCCCCCCATGAATCAGGCGATTAAACATCTGCTGGAAGAGGAAAAGGTATCCTCAGCAACGATTATAGCGGTGGCCCCTGGGTTTGAGGAGGCAGCTGCATGGTGTAGTCGCAGGCAACAACGGAATGTGGGACTTCACTTGACGATGACTAGTGAATTTGAGGCTTTGCGCTGGGCGAGCCTGACGGGAGAGGCTTCTCTTCATGACGAGAGCGGACATCAATATAGGACGGTAAAAGAGTTCGAACAGGGGGCGCAGACAAAAGCCGTACTAAAGGAGATAGATGCGCAGTACGAGCGAGTGAAACAGTCGGGAATAGTGATTAGCCATGTAGACAACCACATGGGTAGTTTATACGGAATGGAAACAGGACGCAGCTTGCTACCGCAGACGTTGTGGAAAATTTCGCGCTGGGGATTGCCCTCACGATTCTTCAGATACATCCATGCTGAGGATCCGCTTTTGGCATCGCTGAAAAATATTGAACGACCAGTTGCCCTTGGAGCAGGGCTGGCGGATACGTTTGGGGTGCCGATTCCCGACTATTTGCTATCGCATCCTTTTGGTGTAGAGGAAGGCGAGACGTATGAAAGGTTTAAAAGATCTATTATTGCTAAGCTGTATTCGTTGCCGGATGGCGTTAGTGAGACCTATATTCATCCCGGGATAGACGATCCATGGATGCAAGCAAATATTCCGCACTGGAGTAAGCGAGTTTGGGAGTATAAGTTGCCCTTTGATGATGATTTTACCTATGCCCTCAGTGATGCTAAGGTTGAATTGACGAATTATCGTTATGTACAGGAGCATCTAAAACGTCCACGGTTAAGATCTGCAGGCAGATTGTTAAAGAACCTGATAAGATTATGAGCAAAAATAAAAGACACCTTGAGGGGTGTCTTTTGATTATCCCATTAATCCTTTTAGCCCGTTAAGGAAGGGGGAAATAGATTTAATCATATTGTAGCCCATCTTCATAACCGGCATAGTTTTTTGTACCATTCCAATAAAGTTGCCGATTCCCCCGAACCCGCCAAATCCGCCAAAACCACCGCCTCCAGAACTGGCAGCCCCTGCTCCTGCGGAGCCTAGAGCGCCTCCACCCATTCCGAAAAGTGAGCCGAATAAGGGCATTAATCCTGATACGTTTGCTTTCCGGGAGCGGGAAGAAGAGTGTTTTTTTGATTTTCTGTGTTTGTTTTTACGTGGTTTGGAAAGGGTCAGTCCATTCTTATCGAGGCCGGTTATCCATCCTATATACGTACGTCCATCATGTAACGTAATGCACACGGGTCTACCTTTCAGCTGTTCAGCACGTTTGCGAATCTTCGTTGTATTTGCCATTTGTGGATCACCTCATTGGTCTATTTACTTCTATATTACTCAGATATTTTTGTGTTGCTTGTGCTAGTTCATCATAAAAAAATATTTGGGTGAAAGAGCTACCACTTGTGTTGATGCCCATAATAATTCATTACACTCATATAATTTAATGTGCGATAAATAAATTATGGAGGGGTGAAAACTTGATATCAGCATGGATTGGGAGTATTACTTTTTTGGGAGCAGTGATTCTTTATATACTGCTGTCTCTGGGATTGCCTTATGGGGAATTTGCAATGGGAGGAAGGCATAGAATTATGCCTCCACAAATGAGAGTCGCGTGTGGAGTTTCAGTAGTGATACAGCTAATTGCCATCCTGTACTTATTGCAGGCAGGGAATGTGATCTCTATTGGATTACCTTTTGATAGAAGGGTATGTTATTTTTTTGCCGTCTATTTAATGCTTAATACTATAATGAACTTATTGTCGAGGAGCATGAAAGAAAAACTTGTGATGACACCCTTATCTTTAATAACTGCAATCTGTTTTGGGATTACTGCTATGAATGGGTAAAAAGTAGTGCCGGACATAGATTCGACTTTTCTAGACTTTATATAGGATTGTTTTTAGGACACATCTGGTGAAGATGTGTTCTTTTTGCATCTATTGACTCTTGACCTATAAAAACGGATTCATAAGTCTAGGTCTTTCTTCTTATGTTATTATATTTAACATTGTTTTATATTATTTTTACAATTATATGATAATTGGTTATGTTTGTGTGATATAATATCACAGAAATTATGTGAAAATGATAGGGAGGACTAATATTATTATGGGATGGAAGACACGATGGAATAAGCCGATTGCTTCTGTATTAGCAACTGCAGTGCTTTCTTTGCAGGTGTTTGGAGGTATTGGTTTGGGTGCAGCTTGGGGTACAGATAAAGCTGAAGCAGCATCCGCAGCCACAGCCAAACTCCGGCTGATGAGCACGACGGACGTGCACACCAATGTCTACGGCTGGGACTATTTTAAGAATGCGGCTTCAGTAACTGTCGGTCTTGACCGCACAGCAAGCTTGGTGAAACAAGCCAAAAGTGAAGAACCCAACACCCTCCTGCTCGACAATGGGGACTTGATTCAAGGAACTCCGCTAGGTACTTATGTGGCGAAGGAATCGGATCTGAAGGATCCTACTAATGTTACTGATATCCATCCGATGATTGCAGCCATGAACGCTATGGGATATGATGCTGCGACTTTTGGTAATCATGAATTCAATTATGGATTACAATTTTTAGATCGTACGATAAACGGTAGCGCTGGTAATGAGATGACTACTGGAGCCAATTTTGATTATGTGAATGCCAATATATATAAAATGGATGGCGTTACAAATGCTTATCAACCTTATGTTATTATTCCTAAGAAAGTAACGGATAGTAACGGCGATGAGCAGACGATTCAAGTTGGTCTAATCGGCCTAGTTACTCCTCAAATCATGGAGTGGGACAAGGTTAATCTGGAAGGCAAAGTTGTCGTTGAAGATATTGCTAAAACGGCAGAAAAATTTGTTCCTGAAATGAAAGCTAAGGGAGCAGATATTATTGTTGCTATGGCCCATACGGGGTTTGATGTTAACGCCGTTGTTGGAGACGGTTCTGAGAATGATATTAACGCTTTGAGTAAGGTTCCTGATATTGATGCGATTACGTTCTCTCATACGCATAAGGTATTCCCAACAGGGAATAACGATACGTTGGACGCGTCGTTCAAAGATCCTGTTACTAAACAACCGTATGCAAACGAAAAGGCTGTGATCGATAATGTGAATGGCCACATTAACGGTACGCCTGCTGTACAAGCTGGTTACGGCGGAGCTTATTTGGGTCTAATCGATCTGAACATTGTATACGATGGTAGTGACTGGACGGTAGACAAGCAAAGTTCAAAAGCTTCTGCTCGTTCTATTTATAAGACAGAGAATAAAGTGAATATACCACTGGTTGAGCCTGATGCAGCTGTAGATGCAGCTGTTGCAGCAGCACATGAGGCTACTATTGCTTATACTGGACAAAAGCTTGGTGTTACAACAGCTCCGATGAACAGCTATTTCGCAATGGTTCAGGATGATCCTACGGTTCAACTTGTTACGTATGCACAAAAGTGGTACGTTCAGAATTATATTGATATCAATGTTCCTCAATATAAGGACCTTGCCATTCTTAGTGTTGGTGCTCCTTTTAAAGCAGGACGCAACGGACCTGATGAGTACACCAGTATTGATAAGGGTGACTTGACTATTCGTAGCGCAAGTGACCTGTATTTATACGATAATACCCTTAAAGCAATCAAAGTTAAGGGTACTGTTGTAAAAGAATGGCTGGAAATGAGTGCGGGCGCATTTAACCGCATCAAACCAGGGATCTCGACTCCGCAGTCTCTGTTGAATACGAAATTTTCAGTTTTTAACTTCGATGTAATCGATGGGGTTCAATATAAAATCGATGTGACGAAAAACGCGAAGTACAATCCGGATGGTACGATTAATGATGCTTCTTCGAGTCGTGTAACGGATGTCACTTACAATGATCAACCTTTAGATCTAGATCAGGATTTCATTGTTGTTACTAATAATTACCGCGCAAGTGGTGGCGGGAACTTCCCGGGTGTTAAAGGTGCAGAGCTGGTTGTAGACTCTCAAGATGAGAATCGTCAGGTTCTGATGGACTACATCAGTGAAGCTGGTACGATTGATCCAACTGCTGATGGTAACTGGTCCTTGGCACCTATCAAAGGCAATGTGAATGTTACATTTACAACAACACCTAAAGCGGCAAATGTACTCCCAGCGAACATTTCCGATACTGGACAGCAAGATAATAAGGGCTTTGGAATTTTCAAGCTAGATCTAAGTGTGAAGACACCTGCACCGACGGAAGATGTGGAGGTTCACCTTCTTGGAATTAATGACTTCCATGGTCAACTCGACACTGTTTCTACAGTGAACAATAAGTCTGTAGGCACAGCAGCTTATCTCGCGACTTATTTGAAAGCAACTCGTGCAAAATATGAGAACTCATTACTCTTCCATAATGGTGACTCCGTTGGAGCATCCGCTCCAGTATCGTCCCTTGAGCGCGATGAGCCGACTCATGCTTGGATGAACATGATGAAATTTGATGTGGGTTCTCTTGGTAATCACGAATTTGACCAAGGTGTTGATGCACTGATGACACAGCTTTATGGTGGTATCGACCCTAAGGATAATAAAGTTAACCATGCTGGATCTGATTTTGATTATGTTAATGCGAATGCAGTGGATGCCAAAACTGGCGAGCCAATTATTAATCCTTATGTAATCAAAGAAGTAGGCGGTGTGAAGATCGGCTTTATTGGTCTTGTAACGAAATCCACACCAAGCAAGGTGGCACCTTCCGGTACGGCTGGCGTGCATTTCCTCACGCCTGAAGAGGAAGTGGCGGCTGTTGAGAAATACGCTAAGGAGCTTCAATCTAAAGGTGTTGAGACGATTATCGTGCTTGCACATGATCCTGCAACAACCAAAGATGGTGTGACTACAGGTGAAGCGGCTGATCTAGCCAATGCGCTTCCTGCGGAATCCCCTGTTGATGTTATCGTTGCTGGTGATAACCATGCACTTGCAAATGGAACAGTAAACGGCAAGCTGATTGTACAAGCTTATTCTTACGGTACAGCATTTGAGGATATCAAGTTGATCATTGATCCTAAAACAGGTGATGTGAAGGACAAGTCTGCTGTGGTAACTTCCACCTTCCATGATGGGGTAACCCCAGATCCGGAAAGTGTGGCACTGGTTAATGCTTACCTTGAGAAGCATCCTGAGCTCACTCAACCAGTGGGTACAACGGACGGAACTATCACTCGTACCGATGCTTACAATAATGAGGCTGCACTTGGTAATCTGATTGCTGACTCTATGCGTAATGCTGACTTCGGCGATGGTGCAAAAGCTGCCGATTTCGCCTTTATGAATCCAGGCGGTATCCGTGCGGACCTTCCGAAAGGTCCTGTAACCTTCGGCGATCTGGCTAAAATTCAGCCATTCGGCAACACGCTTGTGAAGCTGACACTAACCGGAGCGCAAATCAAAACATTGCTGCAACAGCAATGGAATGTAAAAGCTGATGGAACACCAGATATCAAAACGCTGCAAATTTCCGGACTGAAATATACAGCGAATATGTATCTGCCAGTAGCCGATCGTATTGCGAGCCTCACACTAACTGATGGAACACCAATTAATCCTACGCAGAAATATACAGCAGTAGTAAATAACTTTATGGCTGCGGGTGGAGATAACTACAAGGTTCTGACTCAAGCTAGTGATTCATTGGCTGGACCTATTGATTTGGACGTGTTCTACGACTACATTGTAAAAACGTTTAATGGCAAAGAGATTAAAGCAGCCATTGAAGGTCGTATTATTAATAAATTAAAGGCTGATTCGGGATCAGGCAGTGGCAGCGGAGGCGGTTCTACCGGTGTAACTCCAACGCCTACTCCAACCGCGAAACCAACAGCAACACCAGCACCATCAACAGCACCAACGGCAACACCTGCACCAACTACTGCGCCAGCAGCAAACTTCAAGGATCTGGGCAAGGTAGCTTGGGCGCAAGAAGCTATTGAAGCATTGGCTGCTAAGGGCATTCTGAAAGGTCTGGATGCAAATACTTTTGCGCCAACCAAAACAGTGACTAGAGCAGAGTTCGTTACGATGCTGGTACGCGCACTGAATCTTACGGGTTCAGCAACAACCAGTTCGTTCAACGATGTTAAACAAGGAGTTTGGTACACGGATTCTATCGCCCTTGCGGTGAAGGCTGGACTTGTACAAGGCTCTGGAAATGGCAAATTTGAACCGGGTCGTGAAGTGACTCGTGAAGAGATGGCCATTATGGTTGCTAACGCACTGAAAGACAAACTACAGCCGATTGATAAAAATGCAGCATTGGGTAAGTTTGCAGACAAATCCAGTATTGCTCCTTATGCACAAGAGGCTATCGCACAGCTAACTCAATTGGGAATCGTCAACGGTGTTGATGGTGGGAAATTTGCACCTAAGGGTATAGCTAATCGCGCTCAAGCAGCGGTTATCATCTATCGCATGCTTGGACAAGCATCATAATTCTATTGTTCTAACTAAAAGTGTATCGATGATCCTCTTGAGGGCATCGATACACTTTTTTTAAATATAAGAAAGTATAAGTGACACCAATACTCTTATAGTCTTCCCTTAAACGCTTACTGCCCTTACAAAGACACCGAAGGCGCTTTTACTTGTTAAATTTGTTGTTGCTCTTTCTGTGAAATCATGTTAACTTATATTCTGCACTGTATTTTTTTATATCTTGTGCGGTCGTGGCGGAATTGGCAGACGCGCACGGTTCAGGTCCGTGTGGGCTAACCCCCGTGGAGGTTCGAGTCCTCTCGACCGCATACCTAAGTGCATATAAACAGGCAATACTTTTGAATCGCTCTTCAACCTGAAGAGCCTTTTTCTATTTATACGCATAATTCAATTTGACAAACTCTATGTAAAAGAAGTGAAGCAAAGATGGAGCCTAATGTAGGTGTAAATACGAAGCAAAGTGTGCGGTTTCTAGAAAAGTATTTCTCTGGTGAATCGATAGATTATCGTCAGATGATTGCTTTATTCATCCCTATCCTAGTGGATCAGGCCTTTGTGGTGGGTCTTAATCTAGTGAATACAGCTATGATAAGCTCGTCTGGTGTGGCAGCTATCAGTGCGGTCAATATGATAGATTCTCTTAATATTTTTCTCATTAGTGTGTTTATTGCCGTCTCAACAGGTGGGACGGTTGTTGTTGCGCAGTATAAAGGGAGCGGCAATGACCTCATGGTGTCAAAAGCTACGGCAGGTGCTACGTCATCTGTTTCGCTGATGGCATTTGCTATTGGGATGTTCGGAATTCTTTTTCACAATCCGCTGTTGAATTTACTATTTGGAGCGGCCTCACCGGAGGTTATGGAGAACGCCCGAATATATTTAATCGGGAGCTGTATCTCTTATCTTGGTATAGCTGTTGTGGAAGCGGTATGTGGTGCTCTTCGTGGAATTGGTAGAACGAGGGCCTCGCTTGTACTTTCGCTAATTATGAATTTAACTTATGTCTTATTGAATCTCGTCTTTATTAACCTGTTGCATATGGGTGTTCTGGGGATGACCATTTCTATAAATATAGCTAGATACCTGGGGGCGTTCTGCGCACTTTATTATCTATTCCGATTGGACAACGATCTGCATATCCGTATTCGCGATCTTGTAGCGGTTAAGCTGTCTATGCTGAAAAAAATAATGTTCATCGGGATGCCGTTTGCGGCAGAGCAGATGTTCTTTAATGGTGGTAAAATTCTGACTCAGATCTTCATCGTTAGTCTGGGTACGTATGCACTTGCGACTAATGCGATTGCCTCCTCCTTTGCAGGGATTATGCAAATCCCGGGGAATGCGTTGTCCTTGACGATTATTACAGTGGTGGGACAATGTATGGGAAGCAATAATGTTAAGGATGCTCGAAAATTTATTAAATCATTCCTTGTCGCCTCTTCTCTTTCCCTGGTGGTGATGGGGTTGCTGATTATGCCTTTTTTCAATCCATTAGTGTCTATGTTCCATCCTCCTGCTGAGATTGTGGGTGATATCTTCCTGATTGTGCTCATCAATACGATTGCGCAAATTCCGTTATGGTCTATAAGCTTTATTACGCCTTCGGCGCTTAGAGCGGCAGGGGATTCCAAATTCACCTCTATGGTTTCGATGCTTACGATGTGGCTGTTCCGTGTAGTGCTCGGATACATCTTAGGTATTGTTCTGAACTTTGGTATACTCGGCGTTTGGCTGGCGATGAATTGTGAGTGGGGGATCAGAGGTTTGATTTTCCTGCGGCGATTTATGGGCAAGAAATGGGTTCAGCATCGTGTTATATAATAGATATAAAAAAATCAAAGGACGCCCTGAGGGGTGTCTTTTTTTGCATGCTCTGATGAGTGCCTTTGGAGAATGCAGCTTGAGTATTTCTTGGGAAGCGGGGTAATAATATGTAGGAATTGCGTCTTTATGCTTACTAAAACACACAACAAGGAGTCTTGCACAATGTCACATTTCGTTAGATCCGTTACTTCACCAAAGAAATTTATCTCCGGCCATAACTTACTGTCAGATCTGAATGAGTATATTAAGGCGTTTGGCGATCATGCCTATGTGATCTGTGATGAGTTCATTTTGGAACGTGCTAAGAAAGAGGCGGGAAGTTCCATCGAAGGTGCGGGGAATAAGGCTACTTTTGAAAAATTCAATTATGAATGTACTCAGGAAGAGATTGATCGTAATCGGGAACTTGCCCGTAAAGCTGGGGCGAATATCATCGTCGGTATCGGTGGAGGTAAAACACTGGACACCGCCAAAGCTACTGCGTATTATGAGAAGCTGCCTGTAGTTATTTTTCCGACGATTGCATCTACTGATGCACCATGTACAGCGCTGGCTGTCATTTATAATAAAGATGGTTCATTTGATCAATACTTATTCCTCCCAAGTAATCCGGATGTGGTCTTGGCGGATACAGCGATTTTAGCTTCAGCGCCTTCCCGTTTTTTCGCAGCTGGAATTGGCGACGCACTGGCTACTTATTTTGAAGCCCGTGCTTGTTATGCCTCTAATGGCGACAATCTCGTACTCATGAAACCTTCTACAACGGGTCTAGGTATATCAAGACTTTGTTATGAAGCTCTACTTAAGAATGCGGTAAAAGCAAAACGTGCGGTTGATCAGAAGCTCTATACACGCGCGGTGGAGGAGACCATTGAAGCGACAATTTATCTAAGTGGTGTGGGTGCTGAATCTGGTGGTCTGGCTGCCGCGCATGCTATTCATAATGGGATGACAGCCGTTCCTTCACTACACAAAGCTCAGCATGGTGAAAAGGTTACGTTTGGTCTTTTAGCCCAGCTAGTACTGGAAAATGCCTCAAATGAGGAGCTGGAAACTGTCATTAAGCTTATCAAGGATGTAGATCTTCCGCTAACCCTCGCCGATCTGGGGTGCACGGAATTTATCGAATCCGAATGGCGCCAAGTTGCTGAAGCTGCTTGTGCAGAAGGAGACACAATGGGCAATATGCCGTTCCCGGTTACTCCGGAAGATGTGTACAATGCGATAGTGGTGGCGAACTCGCTGGCAGAGTCTTATAAATAACTAGCACAACTAATATGTAGTGATAATGAAGGCGCCCTTGGGGGTGCCTTTTGTTTTTATATAGGTTAAGCTGTTGAAGTAGAGTAGGGGTAAAATTATGCTTATAGGTATCGGCTTCGGCATACTTAATCACGGGATAGGGTGCCTACGGAAACGAGATTATTGCTAATCGCCCCGTTGCTGTGCCAATATCACTCTATGTAATAAGGAGGAAAGATGAGAAAAAAACATTTAGGTTATCTAGTCCTTATTATCATAATTATTGGAGCGGTAATAATAGCAGTAATTCACGGAAATTCGGAGCGTCAGAACAAGCAGGCAGCAGGAAGCCTTGGAATGGATTATGTGCGCAAAGAGTACACGGAAAGTGCGTCGCTGAGAGTTGCAACGATTTGCAAACCCTTATTTGGAGGGTCGGGTTATCAGGTAGTGCTCGAGGATTCAAGTGGGCAATCGTATTATGTCATTATCGTTCTCGGAACTACACGTAATCTTGTCACTATGGACGATCTGACGAAAGAGGTGCGGGAAGGTACAACTGTGTTTCCGTGCCACCAATAAAACATGATAAATGAATCGGATCTCATCTATATGATTATTGGGAGGCACTCCTGCGGGGTGTCTGTTTTTGTTATATTAAATTGAATTTTGTTATTTATTTTCGGAATTACTAACATTAATACTAACGTAAACAATAAAATAATTATAACAAAAGGGAATATTTAGATTGTTTTATGCCAATGTAACCGCTATAATCTTGCATATACCGAAATATCTAACGAAATTAAAATATTTTGTTAGTGTTTGTTATTAATAACGAAGCTGAGTATGTGGAGGTGAATAGTTAGCGAGTAGGTCTGTAATTGTCTTCTATAAGGACAGATAGTTATTGGGTTCATAACAGCTGGTTGGCTATTCTTATTATCAAATCCATTCATTTTCGAAGGAGAATTAGGAATGAAAAAAGCGAAAAAGTGGCTGGGGAGTATACTTGCCTGTGCAATGATAATGTCTCCTTTCCCCTCTGTAATTTCTGCAGCAGCAGCGCCATCGACTGTGGGATTCGGTGATACACAGGGTCACTGGGCACAACAAAATATTGCGAAGTGGGTAGAAAATGGCGTATTAAACGGGTATCAGGATGGTTCTTTTCATCCCAATGAAGGAATTACAAGAGCTGAGTTTGCTACGATCTTGAATAAGGTATTTGGTTTCTATATGAAGTCAGATCAATCTTTTTCTGATGTAAAAGCGACCGATTGGTATGCAGATCAGCTTTCGTTGGCACGATATGCTGGGTATTATGAAGGATACTCAGAGAATAAAGCACAAGCTACTGATTATATAACGCGTCAGGATGCGGTGACGATGTTGGCTCGGATATTTACTCTTCAAGCCACTGAAAGCGCTTCATCTATGAGCGGATTTAGTGATTCCGCTCAGATTCAGGCTTATGCTAAGGATGCAGTTCATGCGCTCTCAGGTTTGATTACAGGGTATGAGGATGGAACCTTTAAGCCGCTTGGAAGGATCACCCGTGCCGAAGTTATAACGTTAATTAATAAAATAGTGAAGAGTTATTACTCGCAATCTGGAAGCTTTGAAGGAGGAATAGTTTCTGGGAATGTAGTCGTTAATCAGGATGGTGTTGTGTTAAAAAATGCAACGATAAACGGAAACCTGTATCTAACTGCTGGGATCGGTAACGGCGAAGTGACCCTTGAGGGTATTAAGGTTACTGGCACCACATTTATTGCAGGTGGCGGGGTAAACTCCATTCTTATTAAAAATAGCTCATTAGGCAAAGTAAATATAAATCGTAAAGAGGGTGAGGTTCGTGTCCTCACGAGTGGTACAACCCAAATTTCTCAGCTAACGGTAGATAGTCTAGCAAGGCTGGAGTTTGGAACAGGGACAATGATCACCACGGGAATTCTAAATAGAACTGTGGGGCTGATCCTAGGTGAAGGCGCATCGATTGCTAATCTAAACGTAGCTGTCAAAGCGACTGGAACCACCCTTTCCGGTCAGGGCGACATTGCAAAAGCGGACGTTAAAGCAACAGGAGTAACGTTGAACGGTAAGTCCATTGCTCCTGGCACAATTGTCATTATCAAAGGCAATCAAGGTCCTGTAGCAACGGCTACCCCAGCGCCTACCTCGGCATCAGGCTCATCAACAACGCCGGCAGGTCCGACTAATCCAACCGCGGCACCTACAGCGACACCAATACCAACGGAAACACCGACACCAACAGCGACACCGACAGCAACAGCAACACCGACACCGACAGACCCGACGGGTCCTGTGGGACGTATCGAGAATTTAGCGGATGTTGATGCAAGTAGTGAGACTAAATCGCTATTCGCCTATTTACAGGATATCCGCGGCAGTGAGATCTTGTTTGGACATCAGCATGCTACTACAGAAGGACTTTCTATTACTGAAAAGGACGGAACGCAGTCTGAGGTCGAGAATGCAGTAGGTGACCTTCCGGGGCTGTTCGGCTGGGATACGCTTAGTCTTGAAGGTTTTGAGAAACCAGGCGATCTAGGCGCAACCCAGCTGGAGAATCGTGATAAATTAATCGGCGTGATGAAATCTGCTTATGAAAAAGGCGGCGTGCTTACATTAAGCTCGCATATGCCGAACTTCGTCACAGGAAAGGACTTTTATGACACCAAAGGGAATGTGCTTACGCATATATTACCCGGCGGTGACAAACATGCGGAATTTAATGCATTCCTGGATATGATTGCGGACTTTGCAAATAACTTAAAAGATGATGATGGTAAAGCTATTCCAGTCATTTTCCGTCCATTCCACGAGCAAAATGGTGGCTGGTTCTGGTGGGGTGCGCCTTACCGTACGAAGGAGCAGTATGCTGAAATTTATCGTTATACCGTTGAATACTTAAGGGACAAAAAAGATGTGCATAACTTCTTATATGCGTTCTCACCGGGAAGTCCATTTAACGGCACAGATGCGACATTCCTTGAGACGTATCCGGGAGATGACTATGTCGATATCCTTGGCTTCGATAATTATTATGACGGAACCACTGAGGGTTGGTTTGATTCAGTCGTGAAGGATGCTAAGCTGATCTCGAAGCTGGCGGATGGTAAGGGAAAAATTGCAGCATTTACTGAGTTCGGTTATTCGGGTGTGAAGCCAACTGGAACGAAGGACCTGAAATTCTTTACCAAGCTAATCGCTGCACTGCAGTCTGATCCGGATGCTAAACGGATGGCGTACATGCAGACTTGGGCGAATTTCAATACAGATTCTATCTTTGTCCCTTATAGAAATGCTCCAAACGGGCTAGGGGATCATGAACTGCTCCCTGATTTTGTAGACTATTATAATGATCCGTATACAAGCTTCAGCCATGAAGTGGCTATTGCGGATGCGTATTCGAAACAGGTAACTACAGAAACCGAGCAACCTTTTTTACACATTGCCTCACCAACGGCAAACCAAACAGTGCCCACGACAAAAGCATCGACCCTTCGTGTTCGTGTGTTGAATCAGGATGTGGATAAAGTAACCTACCTGATTGGGGATGACACAACAGAGTACAGCATGGCAGCTGACGCAGAAGGTTTCTATTACTTGGCAGATTGGACACCAGGTGTAGCCTTCGACGAATCTGGCGTGATGCTTACTGTTAAGTCCTATGCAAAGGATGGTTCTGTACTTTCACAAACGATCCAAATCTTTGTAAGTGACGTAGAGGGCAATGGGGACCCCTTAATTGTAGATACTTTTGAGAATTACAAAGGGAATGATGAATTACTTCGTGCGGCATTAAGTCCTGCGGGTGATCTAAATACGATCTCACTTGATGCGGACCATAAAAATGATGGCAAGTATGGCCTGAGATTCGATTATAATGTGGATGGCCAGGGGTATACAGGTCGTACCAAAAACATGAATAATGCCGACTGGTCGGACGCCAACAAATTGAAGCTCTGGATTGCACCTGATGGCAGCGACCACAAGCTTGTTATTCAGGTCAATGCAAGCGGCATTTCTTTTGAAGCTTATCCTTCACTGGCAGGTACGACACCTGGCTTGGTGGAAATTCCATTCAGCCAGTTCGCTCCAGCGCCATGGGATACAGGAAATGCCGGTAAAGTAATCACTAAAGAGAACCTTAAGGACATTCGGGCAGTGTCTATCTACGTAAATAAAAAGGACATAGTAGCAAGTACGTCTGGTACGCTGTACTTCGACGATATTGCAGCGTTTAATGATGGAACGGGTGGCGTTCCTAATGGGGGCGAAGGCCCTGGCAGCACGCCAGAACAGGCGAAGCTGTTGTATGGTTTCGAAAAAGATACTCAGGACTGGACAGTAGAGCAAAATAATGCGAGTGCAAGCGCGGCAGTGATCTCGACTGATGAGGCTGCTGAGGGAACTCATTCGTTAAGCACCTTGTTCTCACTTGATTCAGATGGAGCTTTTGAGCTCAGCAAAAATGGCAGTCTGGATCTGAGCGCGGTTGATAAATTAAGCGCACAAATTAAACTGTCGAACGGAACAGCGGATGCACGTTTGTATATTAAGACGGGATCAACCTGGTCTTGGGCTGACAGTGGAGCTGTGAAAGTAGATTCGAGCGGATTTACTACGGTTTCGCTCAACTTGGCAGGTATTGCAGATCTTAATAGTGTAAAAGCCATAGGTATCAAGCTCGAGGGATTCAGTGGTACGGGAACTTCTACGCTGTATCTGGATGATGTTCGGACCCTGAAGAATGGTACCGCACCTGAAGCTGTCGTCTATGGCTTCGAGGACAATACACTGCAAGGCTTCAGCATCAATGTGGATGAAAATAATAAATATAATACAGCGCTGGCTCAGAATCTATCGGTGAGCAATGCTGTGTATGCTGAGGGAACTCATTCGATGCAAGCGGACTTAACATTGAATGGAGGGCAATTCCAGCTGCGTCGTATGGTGGTTACCAACTTAGCGAATGCATCAACAATTACGCTTAAAATCAAGGTTGTACCTATTGATGCAAGCGATGTTAGCGGTGTAATGGCTCAGCTGTTCACTCAAAGTGGCTCAAGCTGGGGAACATGGACTGCTTCTACGGCTACACCAGTAGATGCCAATGGATTTACTACAATAACACTGGATATCAGCAAGGTAGCGGATCGTAATTTGACCCAAGCGATTGGCGTTCAAGTCATGACCACAGCAACTGATCCAGTAGGTAGTGCTACCGTATATGTGGACGAAATCACGATTAAATAGAAAGTAGTAAAGCTGGAAGCGAACATTTTACGATGTTCACTTCCGGCTTATTTATTTAGCATCAAATTTATTCATTTTAAGTCGAGTATCTGCTTGAAATTAACGAAGCTTAATAGACCCGCCATCTACCATGATAGTCTGGCCCGTAATATAATCGGAATCTTCACTCGCTAGGAATACCGCAACACGCCCGATATCACTTTCCAGTTCACCCAATCTTCTCAAAGGGATTTTGGAAATCATGTTTTGGTAATACTCAGGGTTTGCTTCTGCCCATTCAATCATGCCAGGGGAATTAGCAATTGGAGCAATGATGTTTACGTTGATTCCAAATGGACCAAATTCATTAGCGGCTACCCGGGTAATTCCACGGATGGCTTCTTTTGCGGCAGCATATGTTCCTTGATTGGTATCCCCGTTGAGGCCAGCGCCCGATGCAAAATTAATAATTTTACCTTGTGCTTCTTTTAAATACGGTAGTGCTGCTTGCATGAAATAGAAGGTTGGATAGAAGCCTGTATCAAAAGATAAATCGAAATCAGCCTGTGTAGTTTCTTCGATAGATTTCATTCTGGATGCGTGGGCATTGTTTACTAAAATATCTATTTTTCCGAATTTATCAGCTACTTGTTTAACAAGGTGAGCTATTTTATCGTGTTCCTTGAGGTTCGCTTGAATAAAGATAGATTCAGGTTGATATTCTTGTAATTCTTTAATTGTTTCTTTGCCGGTTTCTTCATTGAGGTCAATAATAGCTACCTTAGCGCCTTCTTTTACAAAAGCCAAGGCCATCCCTTTACCAATACCGCCTGCTCCACCAGTAATAATAGCTACTTTTCCTGTAAGTCTGCTCATGTTGGTATCTCCTTTTTGTGAAAAAATGTAGTATCTAACTCTTATCAGAGGTAAGGTGTAATTGTTACTTCGACTATATATTACCCAAAATAGTAGCTATATTTACCATGAAGTAGAAACGGCATCATTTACCAAGATGAATATAGAGGGTGATGATGAATAATACAGCATCTGATGAGGCCTATTCCAGCTCTTATGTACTTGTTGAGCGATTGAATTAAGCGGCGCACCAAGTGATGAGCATTGATGATTCATGTGACGCACCAAGTGATGCTGCAAGTGATGCAATAAGTGAAGTATTTTTAGAGTAATTAGGGAATTTCTCCCTGGAATTCAGAGATTTCTGTTCATCAGACTTATAGTTAGGGAAAAATTACCTGATTTTCGGCCGATTTAGTAACTAATTAAGAAATCCCCCTAATTATTAGGGAGGAATTCCCTGATTTCGTTCATTTAGAGCGAATATCGGCTATTTTCAGGGAGTTTTTCCTTAATTAGTTTAAACCCTACCGCAAGCCGTACGAAAAACTCACCTAATATATCGTCTACCGCCCACCGCCCACCATCCAACCGCCCAACCCAATATCAGAGAACGCTACGCGTGGTATATGGTCATATGGCACAGTAAAATCCATTACTTTTCTTTTCAATTCCATTCCATAAAAAAGAAGCTGCCCCCAAGTAGAATTCACTACTTTTGAGACAGCCTCTTATGGATATTTATAAAGGAAACCCCATCGAGATTACCGCACCGCCATTTCTTCGGTTGCCTGCGCTGATCTGACCTCCACAACGCTCGATGATTGCGCGGGAAATAGCCAGTCCAAGTCCGGATTCTCCGTCTTTTCCTTTTACAAACCGATGGAAGAGATAGGGAAGCAGATCGTCCGAAATTCCAGGACCATCGTCACTTACGGATAACAGAGCCCGGCCCTCCTTGACCGAAACATGGATATAGATATGTTGGTTAGCATAACGTGTTGCATTGGATACTACATTAAGAAGCGCCTGTAGCAGCTTATCCCTATCCGCACGGATCGTAAGAGAATCTTGATGATCGTGGGAGATATGGAGGGTTAATTCTTTTTTCATTAATAGAGGGTTCATTCTTTCGATGGTTTCTGTCAGTAGATCTTTTAAACAAATTTCCGTAGGCTTGAATATATCTTCCTCGCTGTCCAGCTTCGCAAGTAAAGTCATTTCGGACACGAGCTTCTTCAAGCGGCTGCTTTCGCTCATGATAATGTCTAGCCCTTTTACTACATTCTCACCTTCAAAAACACCATCCTTAATCCCTTCAGCGTAGCCGGAAATGGACATTAAGGGAGTTTTTAATTCATGAGACGCATTCTGGAAAAATTGTTTCTGCACATGGTTGAAACGATTTAATTCATCTGCCATGTCATATACCGATTGAGCGACAGATCCAAGCTCTCCACCAGCTTTAATTAATTTAACATCTGAGAAGTGCCGTTCTTTGACTTTGCGGAGTTCTTGTTGCAGCCTCATTAGAGGTTGAATCAGCTTCTTGGTGATAAATAGGCCAAATAGGAACATAAATGCTCCCGCTGCGCTGAAAACGATCAGCAGTCTTTTGAGCAAAGCTTGTTCAATAGCAGTGACTGCGCTCATAGGGGTTAGTAGAGTTAGCGTGCCTATAGGTGTAGCCTTCACTTCAGTAATATACCGTGTATCTGTTCCATTCCAAATGTTCTGGAGCTCAGTGGCTTGGCCTGTGACACTCTTGGCATCATAGTTTATTGCAATTGAACTCATCTCTGATGATGTGGACAAGACTTTTCCTGTCTCATCGCTAAGAATGGCTTCGACGCCTGCAGTGCTTAGAGAAGGTAAGGTCACCGGCAGAGCTTCCAGCTGAGTGCCAATCTCCCCGATGTATTTACTTTCTTCAGTCAATGTAACTGACATCGCCGCACCAATGGTTCTTAAATCCTCTTTTTGTGTTCCGACAAAATGGTTGAGTAGTACAAAATGGATCACGACTGCAGTAATAGATAGTAGCAATACCAATGCAATACTAAAGGCTAAATTAATCTGATGTGCTAGTTTCATTCGTATGCTCACCCCCATCTGTTCTCATGCGGTATCCGTGTCCCCATACAGCCTCAATGGGCAAATGCTCCAGTTTTTTGCGCATCCGTTTAATGAGATGATCCACGGCGCGATCACTTCCAAAATAGTCGTCTCCCCACACATAGCTCAGCAGCTCATCTCTTGTAAATGCCCGGTTAGGGGCATCAGCGAATACTTTTAGCATGGTGAATTCCTTGCTGGTCAAGTCTACCTCTTCACCACACCAGAATACACGTCTTTCTTCCGGCAATAGTAGAAGCTGGTCGATTTCAAGACGGGTGGAAGTGGTCTGACTATTCAATTTTTCGGCCTGATTACTCATTTTGTACCAGCGTTGAAGCTGCCGTTTGATCCGGGCGACTAATTCACGAGGGCTGAACGGCTTGACTAGATAATCGTCACTGCCAAGCTCCAATCCTAATATTTTATCCACTTCATTATCTCTTGCGGAGATCATAATGATCGGTACTTCGGCTTCGTTACGAATCCTTTTACAGAACTCATAACCATCCATGCCGGGGAGCATAACGTCGAGTACCCACATATCCGGGGGGCTAGTCTGCCACAAGGTCCATGCTTCCTCAGCGCTGCCAAGGCCGATGGTGTGGTAGTTTTCTTTTTGTAAATAAGCTTCAACAAGATTGCGTATATGTTCATCATCGTCGACTACGGCAATGAGATATGGATTATTCATTTCGGGTTACCTCCAGATTATTCTCCTACAAGTATATCAATCCAGAGGTGGGTAGGGGCGGCTGCCATTGTTTTTCCACAAATTAACCAATGTTCTGCCACACCCATTATGTAAGCTTGGTCTTGTAAGATCATTCGAATCGACGAGGAGTGTTGTATTTATGAATCAACAGATGTTATTTAAAAAGTTAGCGCTGTCCGCCCTGCTAGTGTCCGCCGTTGCTGCACCGTCTGCAACGAACGCAGCAAGTGGAGCGCAAGACGGAAACACGAAAACAACGGCTGCAGCCGTGGTTACTGCTGCCTCTAAAGGAACAATTGCCACTAAAGTAACCACTATTGATTGGGTAAATCCCCTAGAGTTGGCTAAGACCTACGCACCTAATACCCAAGAAGATTGGAAGAACACCTTGGATCAGTATTATAAGGTTGCTGGATTTAGTATAACCGCACTTGCCGAGCTTGTGCCTGCGGAACTGGTGGAGGGAGTTCAATTATCTAAAGAAATACTATCCACCGAAGCTCTACCTGCAGGATATATTGAAGCTGGTCGTAACCTTGAAGTAGTACCTGTAGTCGATGATATGCAGGTAGATAGCAATATCACTACTTCAATTAAAGCTGTAGACGCGACTTCAATTGCTATTTCCATTCCAGATCTTAGCGACGCGGATAAAGCTTTTTTCAAAGCCCAAGATGATCTGAATAGTGCCGCTAAATCCAAAGATGCGACTGTGATCAAGGAAGCTTTAGCTAATCTGTTGGACCAATATAAAGAGAAGATCAAGGAGCTTGAAACAGCCAAATAACGGCGATTAGCGAGGCTTGATACAGAATAGAGATACTGAAAAGGGTAAGATAAAAGACACCTCGCGGGGTGTCTTTTTAATATGCATATCAATCTTCACGCTTTGCCTTTGGCCCTTACTTGCTTCCGCCAGTTCACACCGATCACCCCGGCGATGATCATCACTGTACCGGTCCAATGGTACCATTCCAGTTGCTCATTCAGCAGAAGTACACCACCGAGAATAGAGACAACTGTTGAAAGACTGCCGAAAATGCTCACGCGTGAAGCTTCCATCCGTGATAAAGCATAGTTGGAGAGGAAGGAGGTTACGAGGGAGGAGAGTACGCCGAGATAGAGCATGGAGAATATAAATTTTGGCTCTTGAAAAGGTGTGAAATACTGACCCAAGGTTCCTGCCGAACCATGCTTAATGATCGACAGTCCATTAAAAAATATAAATCCGAACAAAGTAATCATATAGGTAAGTTCTTTGGGACTCCAAGTACGTGTCAGCTTTCGAGCTGCAACATTATAACCAGCAAGGGATAAAGCTGAGATTAGGATGAGTAAGACGCCCCAAAGACTAGAAGAAGAGATACTCAAACCTGGAATGGCAAAGATAAGAATAATGCCTGCAACTGAGATTAATGTAGAGATCTTTTGGAAGCTGCTCGTGGTTTCCTTCAAGAACATCGCCGCCAAAAGGATGGTGAAGATGGGCATTGTCGCCTGAATAATACCCGCTACAGCGGAAGTTGTATACAAAAGTCCATACGCCTGAAGGGTGAAATATAACGCTGGATACATTAAAGCCAGTGGGATTATCACTGCGGCCTTGGATATTCCAAACTTCACCCGCCCCCACCCTGGAAAAGTAAATAAAGAAGCGGCAAGGAAAGATAACGTGAAGCGATGAGCTAGCGTATCAAAAGGATCCGAGACGGTTAGGGCCATTTTTACAAATATAAAGGAAAACCCGACGATAATAGCATTCATGACAGCTGCTGCTATCGCTTTTTGAGTAGAAGATGTATTCATTAGTAAAGACCTCCAAAGTGTTGCGCGCATTTAGGTACCGGTCCTGTTCTGCTCTTTATTCTAAGGCTAGAGTAGCTGTGCTACAATGTAATTATTATTCATCTGTACCGGTACAGAATAAGCTTGGAGGAAGGTGAAAGGGATGTATAAGTATTCGGAGTTAATCAACGAGCTGGAAGCGCAAATTGCCGAGGATACGTATCGTGAGGGAGATAAATTACCGTCTATCCGGGAGTTGTCCTTACGTTATGGATGTAGTAAAAGTACGGTTATTCGCGCGTTGCAGGATCTTCAGGACAAACATTTAATCTATGCCGCCTCAAAAAGTGGTTATTATGTCATGAAACGAAGCGGACAGCGAAAAGACGAAGGTGCACATTGGATCGATTTTACGGTGTCTGCACCCGACCCGGATATTTTTCCGTATCTGGATTTCCAACATTGTATTAATAAAGCGATTGATATGTACCGCAATGACTTGTTCATCTATGGAACGCCGCAGGGGCTTCCTTCTCTTATTCGTGAAATGCAGCGGCATCTGGCTTCTTATCAGGTATTTGCCAATCCGGATCAGATTTTTATTACCTCAGGTGTGCAGCAGGCGCTTGGCGTATTGACCCGAATTCCTTTTCCGAATGGCAGGCAGCGAGTGCTAATTGAGCAGCCGGGTTATCCGCTTTTTATGGAATATCTGAAGACGTATGGCATTGAGACAGAGGGAATAAAGCGTTCGGATGCTGGGGTGGACTTGATTGAATTAGAGCGGTTATTTAAGACAGGCCAGTTCAAGTTCTTTTATACCGTCCCGCGATTTCATAATCCGCTCGGCGTCTCCTATACCCGTACCCAGAAGAAGGCGATTGCTCAGCTAGCAGCTAAATACGATGTGTATATCGTTGAAGATGACTACATGGCGGACTTGGAGCAGGATGCAAAAGAGGATCCGATCTACGCTTATGACGATGCTTCCCATGTGATCTATTTAAAAAGCTTTTCCAAAATTATATTTCCGGGTCTACGTGTCGGTGTCGCTGTACTACCAGCGGTCCTGTGTGACTCTTTTAACCGATTCAAAAGACTGATGGATATAGATAGCTCTATGCTGTCTCAGGCTGCCCTGGAGTTGTATCTGAAAAGCGGAATGTTCGAGCGCCACCGAAAAAAGATGCGTTCCTGCTACGAAAAAAGATCCACGCTGCTCCATGAATCGATTATGAGAGAGTTAGATACAGCGACAGCACAGCATTATTCCTACCATCCAACCGGCCAGCTTAGTGTGCATACGTATCTGAAGCTTAGTGACAGCATAAAGACAGAACAGATGATCAAACGTCTGCAAAAAAAGTTCATTCGCATCGAAATGGCGGACAGCGGGTATCTGCCCTCTTTTAATAAAGAGAAGATTCTAAAGCTCAATGTATCCAGTGTAAAAGAGCCGGATATTCGCTCTGGCATTGAACAGGTAATGCAAGAAATACGCTGAGAGCGCAGTAATAAATGAGTGGATGATAATGGTGGAAATGCTGGGAGTCCATTGGAGTAGAAATAAAAAAGCGTTCCTCCAGTAACAGGGATCGTTTTTTGGCGTTGTGGGTCGTTGGCAAATCTGGCAGCAGTGAACTGATGGACAGCAGATCTCATTATCGGTACAACTCGCAGTAATCTCTGGTTCTTCTATAAATATCCGAACACATTTTCTGTGCAATCTTCGGCCGAGTCATGCGGACCCAGATAACGTTATTTGCTAGTTTTTAGCCTTTGGAGCAGGTTTTCGGACACCAGCGCCGCTATACAATTAGAAAGGGGTTACATTGGGTGGTTTTCATGCTAATAACGGCTATGGGGTCCGCTAGCACTCTAAAAATGTGAAAAAGCCGCTTTTAAGGTCAGCTGTGTCCGATAGCGAATTCGCTAAGTGCAAATTACCAAGATGCTTTATTCATTTTTGCTTCGGTAGCGAGTATCAGCAACAAGCGCAAAAAAAGAGACCGGGTTCGGTCTCTTTTAGTTATTTCTCGATAGGAGGTATGAATTAATTCGCAAAAAAGTTCGGCAGGAACTCTTTATTAGCTTCCAGCATTTCGTCCAGCATCCGAATCGCTACGTCCACGGACGGAACAAGCGGGTGATGTGCGAGCGCCTGAAGGGCAAGGGCGCGGTCTCCGGTTACAGCGGCGTCAATCGCCAGCTGTTCATAGGTTTTGACAGCATGAATGAGTCCTTTAGCCATGGTTGGAATTTTGGTCAGTGGCAGAGGTAACGGGCCGTTTTTGGTGACCACGCAGTTCACCTCAATGCTGGCGTCATCTGGCAGGAAGTCCAATATGCCATGGTTTGCGACATTTAGGGTCTGAATGTCGTTTGATCCGTTATGAAGCGATCTCATGAGATTAACAGCTGCTTCTGAGTAAAAAGCACCGCCGCGCTGTTCCAGCTGCTTCGGCTTCTCGCTTAGCTCTAGATTGCCATAAAGCTCGAAGAGCTCTTCTTCTACACGTTTGACGACTTCAGCACGGTTAATGCCTTGCTTATGGGAGTCCATCTGCTCTTCGAGCATGGCATCGGTCATATAGAAATATTTTAAATAGTATGAGGGCAGTGCATGAAGGGATTGCAGGAATTCCGGGTTCCATTCTCTTGCCGGTACGTTCTTAGCGCTGTAGCTGGTTGTATCTGCAAGCATATCATCCAGCTTGTCTTCACCTTCAACATCGATACGAGTAATCCAGTGCAAGTGGTTGAGGCCCACAAATTCGGCATATACGCGGTCTGCTGCTACATTATATTTGGCAGAGACTTGCTTGATCAGGCCGATAGGTGCGTTGCACAGGCCAATACTTTTTACCTTAGAGTATTTCAGAACGGCTTCGGTGACCATCCCAGCAGGGTTAGTGAAATTGAGCAGCCATGCGTTGGGAGCCAGTTCCTCGATATCACGGCATACATCCAGAATAACAGGGATGGTGCGCAGTGCTTTCATCATTCCCCCAGGACCTGTTGTTTCTTGGCCAATAACGCCATATTTGAGCGGAATCGACTCATCACGAGCACGGGCATCAAGCATGCCGACACGCATCTGAGTGCTGACGAAATCGGCGCCTTCGATCGCTTTACGGCGGTCTGTTGTCAGGTGAACCTCAATCGGAAGGCCGGATTTCTCCACCATACGTTTTGCCAAGTTACCTACAATATTCAGCTTGCGAAGACCAGGCTCAATATCTACAAGCCATAATTCGCGCACGGGAAGTTCTTTATAGTGAAGAATGAATCCCTCTACTAATTCTGGGGTATACGAAGAACCTCCACCGATAACTGCAATCTTTAATCCTTGGTTAGCTGCCAAGATTAATCACTCCTGTCTTGTAGTTTGTTTGATCGATTCATAATCCTGAAATTTCCGCATCTTCTCATATACTTCACTACTAATGGTCAACCCATCTTGATCCATAGCTGACCATACTGCACCGACTACAGGCTCTGTGGCAAGGGTAACCACTGTTGCCTGAGGGGCTGCAGCGTGTACAGCTTTCTCGATAGGCTGGCGAATCCAACCGCGATCCCCTCGGGTTAGCAGACTTCCTGCCAGCACCACATCGAAGGTCTCCTGCTCCATGCCTAGCTTGTGAATGATAGCTGCCGCAGACTTCCCTAGTTCAACCCCTTGCCGATGTAAAATCTCCAGCGCTACGGCATCTCCTTCAGCTGCTGCTTCAAAGAGCAGGCGGGTAACATTTACTGGGACTTTTTTCCAATGATCAAGGAAATCGTGAAACATATGCCCAACTTCCTCATAACCTAACATTTTTAGCAGTAAGCCTGTTAATAGGGTGGGCTGTTCCCGGCCGTCCCAAGCTCGGATAACGGAACGAAACACCTCAATATTGAGTGCGCCACCCCCGCCAAAATCACCGTACATATAGTCAAAGCCGCCGCATTGATAATGCTCTCCCTGCAGGTTTCTGCCTGCTGAATTGGTGCCGGTGCCGCAGATGAGCGCGACACCATATGGGCGATTCGTTCCGGCGCGTAGACCGATCATAGTGTCACAGTTAATGGTGTATTTGGTGAATCCTATCTGGCGTATCATCGGATGGAGAATAGCATAGTCGGCCTCGCGATCAGCACCGGCAAGTCCGAGATAGGTATGCTGGATGTCTTCCAACCGGAGTCCGGCTTCAGCCAGCGCCCCGAATGTGGCCTCTTGAATACTGTTGGCGGCCTCAAGGGCGCCTGTCTGGTGGTTGCCGTTACCACTCTTGCCTTTGCCAAGAACATTGCCATGTTCATCGCTTAGCAGAGCATAGGTTTTCGTGCCTCCCCCATCGATCCCCAAGTAGTAAGTCAATGGTCGTCACTCCTAGTGTATAAATTTAATCTACTCAGCTCCGGTAGATTCACGTACGATAAGTTCAGGATCAATCCGCATCCCGGCTCCACGTTTCATCTTTCCGGAGATGCGTTTGAGCAGCATATCCGCGGCTGCCAGCCCGATTTTGTCTGCAGGCTGACGTATTGTTGTCAGATGTGGATGAAGCTGTGAAGCAATATAATGATCGTCATAGCCGACCACTGCCACCTCTTCGGGTACCTGAATGCCCGCTTCCATCAGGGCATTGATGACTCCAAGCGCGATATTGTCATCCCCGGCGAAGACGGCGGTGGGCAGCTTTCCTTCCTTCAGCCAACGTTTGCAGGTATCGTATCCCATCCCAATATCGAAATCACCAGGCACGATCTCAAAGGGGGCCAGTCCTTGTTCCTGAAGCGCCTGTAGAAATCCACTGCGCCGCTCCCGCGTACTCCGGAACATTTCCTGACCGCAGAGATGGGCGATTGAAGTGTGTCCCAGCTCCAGCAGATGACGCGTAGCTGCGTATCCCCCCTTGAAGTTGTCGATCGTGATGGAGTAGGTATCATTTTCGGGCTTCTGATTATCTATCAGCACATAAGGAATACCCCGCCGTTTTAACTCCACAATATAATTGTCCTCTTCCATCGGAGAGAGCAGAATTAAACCGTCTACACGATCCTCCTGAATTAAATAATGGCTATCATCCGATTCGATGCCTGTTGAGATGGATATGGCTAAAAAATAACCATGCATCGCTAATATTTCATTCAGCTCTTTGACCACTGCGTCAAAAAAGGAATCTTGCAGGGTAGTGACAATAATGCCGATAATTCCCGTCTTACCGCTTGCCAGACTGCGTGCCGCAGCATTAGGGCGGTAATCCAGCTCTTTAATTGCCTCCAGCACCTTTTGGCGATTATTCTCGCGTACCGATTCGGCCCCATTTAACACCCGGGATACGGTTACAACGGATAATCCGGATTTTTTGGCTACATCAAAAATACTAACTTTCATCTTTAATTCTCCTCACGGCAGATTTTCCGATCCTGTTTTCTACTTTCAGTATACAGGGTTGGCAGACTGTCCGCTAAACGTATGATTTCACGCAGGTATACCGTCCCTAAAGGGGGCGGTATACCTGCCAAACAGTTATCGCTGAATGATCTCTGTAACCTTCTTCTGAATCGTCGCCATCACCTCTTCAACCGTCTTATGTCCAGTTTCTACTGGCTGCAATTCATTAATGAACATGTCATTAATTTGCGAGTAGTTGGTGATTAAGTGGTTATAGGATTCGAAGCCGTAGTTAACAGCACCCTCGTAGACATTTTTGATATCCTGTGGATCGATACCTTCAAAATGTTTATAGTAAGCTTCTGCAGCTTCGGTGTTGACTGGTGGGTTACCGCCACTAAGCTCAATGGATTTCTCTTGCACTTCGCTTGTGATCAGGTATTTGATCCATTCAAAAGCTTCCTTCGGATGTTTGGAGTCCTTCAAGATCAGCAGCGGATCGACATAAAGGGTGCTGCGTACCTTTTCGTTTCCTCCCCATGGTACAGCGGCTACGCCAATTTTGAAGGGGAAGTCATTTGCACCTGCAAGGTTCCATGAGCCTCCGATAGACATGCCGATTTTACCAGCAACAAAGGGATCGCCGTTCTGTCCAGCTACACTTTTGCTCCATTCGGAAGAAGGAGAGACTTTATCCTTAAAGACAAGATCAAAAAGCTTGTTGTAGGCAGCGATCACTTCAGGGGAGTCAAAATAAGTCTCGGAAGGCACGCCGCCATTAGTCCATGTATCTTCTGAGTAAGGCTCCGCTCCAAAATATAACGGCCGCATATCGCGTTCGGACCAAGTGAAGTCTACGCCATATTGAGTTTTGGCGATATCATCGGATACAAGCGTCATTTGTTTAGCTTCGTCGACCATTTTTTCAAACGTCCAGCTCTTATCTTCATAATCGCTTGTTGGATAAGTCAGTTTGGCCGCATCAAACATGTCTTTGTTATAGAGCATTAAGGTGACATACATATTGACCGGAATGCCGTAAGTGTGATCTTTAACCTTGTAGATACCCATTAGATTCTCTGGGATACTATAATCCTCTGCCTTGAAACCATCCTCTTTCATAAGGTCGGTCATATCGAACAACATACCCTTATTGTAGTATTCTGCGAAACCTCCATACCCCCAGTGACTTGTCACGTCGGGCGATTTGCCGCCGGCAATTAGCGTTTGCAGCTTGCTGTCGAACTGCTCATAAGGCGCTTTTTCCACTTTCACTTTAATATTCGGATGCAGCTTCTCGAAATCAGGGATTAATTTTTCGACAAATGTGCGGTCTTCTGAATCTATTGTGTAATGGGTAATCGTTACCGTTTCTGCTTTGCCTCCAGAATTAGTAGAGTCAACGTTTCCTCCAGATAGGGCGTTACCCGCCGATTTGCCGCCGCTACAGCCTGATAAGGCTAGAACAACGAGCATGGTTGCTGCAAGTAAAAGCGCAATACTTTTCCTGTTCTTGTTCATTAGCTAAACCCTCCATGATTTCAAGTATATTTGGCCGCCGGATGGCGGATTATTACTTAATCCCTGTAAGTACAATCCCTTCGACGAACTGTTTCTGGGCTACAGCAAACAGCGTAACGATTGGGACCATAGCTAGAACTGAAGCAACCATTAGCAGATGCCAAGGTGGAATGCGGAACCTCGATGAGGTAAGAGAAGCCATCCCGACGGGTAGCGTGAACTTATCTGATGAGCTTAAGTAAAGCACTGGCGTAAGCAGATCATTCCAGTTGTAGATAAAAGCAAAGATAGCTACGGTTGCAAGTGCAGGTTTGGAGAGTGGGATTGCTATGGTAGCCCACATCCGTATTTCACCACAGCCATCAATGCGTCCGGCATCAAACAGCTCTTCAGGCAATGTGGAGAAGAATTGGCGCAGCAGAAAAATATTATAGGCTGAGCCGAAGAAAGCAGGCACGATCAGGGGTAAAAAGGTATCTATCCAGTTCATTTGCGAAAAGAGTACAAATTGCGGAATCATAATGGCCGGATAGGGTAACATCATGGTGCTCAGCAGCAGGATGAACCACACCTGATTACCTGTACCTCTGAATCTGGCGAATCCATAGGCAACCAGCGCCGAAGAAATCAAGGTTCCCACAACACTAAAGCCGGCGATAATCAGACTGTTTTTATAAAGAGTACCGAACTGCAGGGTATCAAATATTTCTGTGTAATTGCTCCACTGCCAGCTCTCCGGAAGAAAGGTGGGTGGGAACTTCAGCATCTCGCGTTTGGACTTAAGTGAAGTGGAGACCATGAAGAACAAAGGAAGCAGCATCAGAAATGTTGTAACTACTAGAGTAATAAAGCTGAAAATCTTAACAGGCTCCGCTTTCCGGCGGCGGTTTGTTCCTTTAGTCCGGGGGCTTAGCGCTCTGACTGTACTCATTTGCGTCCGCCTCCTTCATAGTGAACATAACGGTTAGACAATTTCATAATAAGTGCGGTGCACAGCATAACTACGATAAGGAGCACCCATGCCAAGGCTGAGGAATAACCGGCACGATATTCTTTGAAAGCGCTGGTGTAGAGATTATAGACATAGAACCAGGTAGAGTAATTCGGCCCCCCTTGAGTCATGACAAAAGCTTGGGTAAAGACTTGGAAGGAATCAATCAGTCCCATAATCAGTTGGAAGAGCAGCACGGGAGAGATCATCGGTAAGGTAATGTTCAGGAAGATTCTGAAGCGCCCGGCACCGTCAAGGTTAGCGGCTTCGATCAAGCTAGCCGGTACGCCTTGCAGACCTGCGAGGAATAAAATCATTCCTGAGCCTGCTGTCCAGAAGGTCATGATGATTAAGGCATATAGAGCAGTGTCTGGGTTCATCAGCCAAGCTGGTCCATGAATGCCGAACCAGGAAAGGATGTAATTGAAGAGCCCGATCTGCGGGTTGAAGATCCAGTACCACAGCAGGGACATGGCCACGCCGGATACCATGCTTGGGAAATACATTGCTGTTCTGAAAAAGCCGCGCAAAGGAATGGTCTGGTGGAGCAATAGCGCAAAGCCAAGACCGAGTGCAAGCTGGATAGGTACACCGATGAAGGTATATCTCAGCGTGACAACCACCGATTTCCAGAACAGGTCATTGTGAAACATCTCTGTGTAGTTAGCGAGCCCGATAAATTTAGGTGGGTGTATGATGTCATAATCAGTAAAGCTGAAGTAAAGCGATGATAAGATAGGATAAAGGGCGAATACTAGGAAGCCGATAATCCAAGGAGAAATGAACAGATACATATAGAACGTCTGCCGCCTGTTCTCGCGATTGATCATGACACACCAACCTCTCGTTTTAAAAGTATAAGCGCTTTAACTTTTGATCATGCTAACACTATTATTTAGCAATAATACTAGGTACCTAGAGATTAAAGTTTAACCGCTTTAACTTTTTGTTTCGCTTTAATAAGCTTATCATAGAGGATGATCTCTAAATAATCAACACTTATTTTAACTATAAAAGCGCTGTCAGTCATTAAACGTAACATACAGTCTGTCGTTTTTGTGAAAAAGGGACCTGAAATAAGATTAGGGAGATTGATGTGTTAACTATTATAACGTAATATTATTATTTTTTATTAATATTTCTCATGCTATGATTAGGTTTGGTCATATTTTGTTAGAAATGAGGAAACTGAATGACGACTAGACCTTACTTAAAAATGATCCAGCATTCTGTTACAGCCTCAGGGATTAGCTTTGAGGAAATTACACCGAATTTCGTATATAGAGCGACAGATGGAGTGAAATCATTTGTGATGGTAGACGCTGAGATCGGACTAAACAACAGTGCTTCTACGATCATTGCCATGAGTAAATCTCTAACTTATGATGTTTTGCATAAGGCGAATATCCCAGCCGTAGAACATATTTATTTGCCGCATCCAGACTCCAAATTTAGCAATTTGAATCCTTATCCATTGGCTGAGCGTTATTTCCAAGCGTGCAATGGGGAGGTAGTTATGAAGCAGGATAACGGGGCGCAGGGCAATCATGTGTACAAAATCAATGAGATAGCCGATCTGCATGAAAAGCTGGATTTATTATTTTCTTTACAGCTTAATGGGGCAATAGGTCCTTATTATGAAGCGGAGATTGAGTATAGAATTGTAACTTTTAATCATCAGGCGCGTGTATTCCTTGGCAAAAAAAGAGTTCGTTCGTGGAAGCATAATTTGATTAACGGAGCTGTTACGATTGAGGTGAAAGATCAGGCCAAACAAGAGGCGCTGGCGGAGCTTGCCTCCTGGACCTCTAAAGCGCTGGGCCTTGATTTCTGCTCAGTAGATATCTTAGAGACAAATCAAGGCTTGATGGTGATTGAGGTCAACCATAAGGTGATGTTAGATGAATATTGTAAGCAAAATCCAAGTGAAGTACCTGGCCTCTCAGACCTTTACAGGGAAGTTATTCTTCAGCGTATGAATCAGTTATAAGCCGATATTCAGCAGCGATTGCCCGAATAATCTTTTGGCATTTCCGATTAGAGTTTGCGTACCCACGATTACAATAATCTCCGAAGGTGATTGTTCTTTAACATACGTAAGAGCATCCTCTAAATAAGGGAATTCGGAACTTTTTTCGAGAAAACTTTTAGCGATAAGCAGGGCATCCGTTGGGAAAATTAGATGGCTTATATCGGGTTTGGTTACGATTAGTTGATCCGAGACTGTACTCATGACTTCGATGACCCCTGTGTAATCTTTATCCTTAGGGACACCGATGATGGATGTGACGGTACGGCTGCGCTCAGGATTCACTAATTGAATAAGTTCAGCCAGATAGCTTGCAGAATCTCTATGAATAGCTCCGTCAATAATCGTCAGTGGGTCATGATAGATAACTTCACAACGCCCCGGCCATTGTAATTGTTCAAAACAGTGATGTACGATCTTCTGATCAAGGGGTCCCCCTGTAATCTCTTCACAAAGTGCGACTGCGCTGGCAGCATTGACCGCTTGAAACTGTCCCAATAGCGGAAGGGTCAAGGCTGGATAAACGGCTGGCTTCGTCCGGACATCAAAAGTAGTTCCGACAGAAGTGGTTGTGATAGATTCAGCTAAAAACTGTTCTTCATAATATTGCACAGGGTTGGAGGAGAGGTTGTCCTTCATGATCGCAAGAACGTCGGATTTCTGTTTGCTAACATAGACGTTTGTTGTGTTGTTTTTGACAATCCCCAGCTTGTGCAGTGTAATGCTGTTCAGATCAGGTCCCAAATGGGCTACATGCTCTTCCATAATCGGGGTAATGACAGCCCAGTCATTGCTCAGGACATTGGTGTCATCAAACCTTCCTCCTCTACCGCATTCAATCACATTGATATCTGTACCCTTCTCCTTAAAGTACAAAGCCGCAATAGCCAAAGCAACCCCAACCGGACCTTGATATTCATCAGCAGCAAGCTGCTCTTCGATCTGGTGGAAGCCCCCGCGAATTACATTACCTAATCGCACAAAATCTTCTGTGGCTATTGCCTGCCCATTGATCCGGATTCTTTCGTTGAAATCTACCAGGTGAGGGGAGGTGAATAACCCCACTTTATAACCCAAGTGACTTAACAGAGAGGAAATAAATCTAGAGGTGGAGCCCTTACCTTTACTGCCTGTGATCAGTATGTATTTTTGATTGCGATCCGGACTTCCGACTGCATCCAGTAATGCTCTGGTTAACTCCGGTTTTCTAACTTCTTCATCCAAAGTTTCTGTAATGTTGTTAATGGCCCTTAGGTAAGAGCTGTAGATCATATCTTCTACTTGGGATTGTGAAGTGAATTCCACGGAAATCCCTCCATTTAATTAATTTTGGCGCGTTCCTCAGATAGTGTTGTGTAGATGATAATCGGAAGTAACACAAGAGAAATGATGACGGTCAGAGCGATGCTCCAGTTCAAATCCTTATATAGCTGTACTATGGTGAACAACAAAGCGATAACAGGTAAGACTAGTTTATTTAAGTGCTTTAGGAATAAGGAGTACATACTTCTTTTTACGGTAACTGATGTGCCGATGCTTGGGATTTCTAACTCGTTACGCGATAAGGCGGTGATCCCGATAAATAAGTGGCTGTCGATAAATTTAAGCTGCTCATTATCCGCATGAAGCTTGACTGACTGGGCAATATGCTCCGTATCGATGTCTAAGATGGGGATGGTGATTTGTTTGGAATTATAGGAGATCACGATCTGATCTGTTTCTTCCATGCCTAGCAGTTTTCTAACATTCGGATGAATTCTGCATAAATTCTGGTGCTCATCAAAAGGGTAAGGATGACCCACTCTGAGGGTGAGCTCTCTTTTGCCAATAAAAAAGTTCCCTAATGCACTTAAGGGCCGTTGGATCAGTTGATTTATAAGTTTATGTATGCCTGGCTTGGGTTGAGAACGCGTCCTAGCGCGAGTAATGATTAATGGGTCATGCCCCTCGGAATAGGTTTCAAGCAATAACATAATGTATCTGTTGAAGTAAAGGGTATTCGGTTTGGCTGTGCTATCTTCTCGTAAAGTTAGGTTTACCCGGAAGCCATTTTTGGGATTGATAAGTTCTACTTGATTCGTATATTTACGGACGAGTGCTGGACAGGCTTTTACATAGGGTTTGGCAATCTCGTCCACTTTAGGAATTCCCCGAAGAACTGTGTCGTATTCTGGCTTCGTTATTGTTAATCCTGTAGTCAGGCAGTCCCCGAGCTTGTCCTTTGCCCGCTTGGATAATTGGATTGTACCTCTTGGCACCTCATCTGCCGATAAAATTAAACAGCTGACTTTGACACCATTCTCTGCTGTAAGATCAACGAAGATATGCTGCACTAAACCTAATTCCTTTAACTCTTCGGAGTTCATTGTGATTTCTTCACGAGGTTGAAGGCTTTGTTTGTCTAGAATAGTAAAGGTTTGCTCGATAATAATGTCAGACACCGCCCAATAGTTTAATGATTTGTTCAAGGGAATGAATGGTTTTTTGGAATAAATCAAACGCATTCGGGTTACGATAATTTCGATTAATTTCAATTTGAATACTTTGAACTAACAATTCCTTAGCGCAATATGAAGTAATCGTTCCAGGATGGGATGCAGAAAATGTATGATTTTGTCGAACATTGGTAATACCATTATTGTTAAAGATGCCTATGACGTCATTTAAATTATTCTCTCGTATAGAGGTTCCGTACAGTGTCCCTAGGTCAATATCAAACTCTCGAAGTTTGGAAGCTCCGTGCAGATCGATCACAAACTGAATGCGATGTTCTTTGACAAGCGCTCGTAGCGCAGCCTTATATTCTCCACCTAAGATGTAATTTGGGTCTTCTTTGGAAAAGCTATTCGAATAAATACAGTAGCAATTGGTGAGCTTTTGTAACAAGAGGGCAAGGGAGCCTGTATACATGTCAGCTGGTTTTACAGCATGTTCTCGAAAATGATTAATGGCATGTGGAGCTGAGACAAGTACAGGAAGGGAGCCTTCTACAATCGAGTAGGAGGGATCTACCCCGATATCGCCAAAATAATTATTATTGGAGAATTGTAGCTCATACTGTTCGATCAGAGATAAAATATGCAATCACCTATTCATAGTTATTTAATGGGGCGTTAACCATTAGTATGTCCTAAGCATTCACCATTCATGAATAAGGATGAATCTATTATAACGCTTGCAAGGTTTGCCGTGGGCAGTTTTTCCATAAAATGATTCTAAAAGATTGGCTATTGAAAAGTTCAAAATGGTGTGCTAATATTTCAATTGAAAACGTTACCGATAAGGATACCGAGAAGGATACCAAAAAAGTAGGCTGGGGATTACTTAAGCAAATGAAAACGCTGACATAATTTTCACTAACAGCATCGGAACGTCTTCATGCGAAGTAATCTAATAAAAAGTACGAGGGGGAAGAAGAATGAAGAATATCAAAAAATATTTAGGGCTCATGTTAGTAATGTCTATGGTTGTTGTCTTAGCGGCAGGATGTGGAAATAAAGAAAATAATTCTGCATCCAATGATGGAAACGCTACATCTGGTAAAAAAGGGTCAGTTTATTTCTTGAACTTCAAACCTGAGATTGCAGAAATATATGAAAAGATCGCTAAGGATTACGAAGCAGAAACAGGAGTTAAGGTAAAAGTCGTAACGGCTGCTGCGGGTACTTACGAAACTAAATTGAAATCCGAAATCTCCAAGTCTGAAGCGCCAACTATTTTCCAAATTAACGGACCTGTTGGTTTTCAATCCTGGAAAGATTACACCTTGGATTTGAAAGATACTAAGCTTTACAGCTATCTGTCCGACAAAAGCTTGGCTGTAACTGAAGGTGAAGGCGTGTATGGTATCCCTTACGTAGTTGAAGGATACGGCATTATCTACAACGACGCAATTATGAAGAAATACTTCGCTTTGGCTGATAAAGCGGTATCGATCTCCTCCACAACTGAGATCAATAACTTCGACACTTTGAAAGCAGTAGTAGAAGATATGACGGCTAAAAAAGACCAACTGGGCATTAAAGGTGTATTCGCCTCCACTTCCCTCGCTGCTGGTGAGCAATGGAGATGGCAGACTCACCTTGCAAACTTGCCGCTGTACTATGAATTCAAAGACAATACTGAGTTTGACAACACCGTTCTTGCGGGTCTAGCTTCTAAAGAAGTTGAATTCAAATACAACGATAAATTTAAAAACATCTTCGATCTGTACATCAAGAACTCTGTAACTAAAGAATCCTTGCTGGGTAGTAAATCCGTAGCTGACTCCATGGCTGAATTTGCACTTGGTAACGCAGCTATGGTTCAAAATGGTAACTGGGCTTGGTCACAAATCAACGATGTTGACGGTAACGTAGTTAAAGCTGAAGAAATCAAATTCTTGCCTATCTACACAGGTATGGAAGGCGAAGAAAAACAAGGTTTGGCTGTAGGTACAGAAAACTATTTCGCAATCAACAGCAAAGTATCTGCTGAGAACCAACAAGCTTCTATCGCTTTCCTGGAATGGTTGTTCTCCAGTGAAAAAGGTAAAGCTTATGTAACTAACGATCTAGGTTTCATCGCACCATTCAATACCTTTGAAGACAGCGAAAAACCAGCAGATCCACTTGCTAAAGAAGTATCTGCTTGGATGGAAAAAGATCTTACTTCTGTAGCTTGGACATTCGCAGCATTCCCAAGTGAAGAATTCAAAAACGTCTTTGGTGATGCGCTCTTGCAATACGCTCAAGGAAACAAAACTTGGGATGAAGTTGTAACCATCTTCAAGGACACTTGGAAGGCTGAAAAAGCAAAATAATAAATGCATGGAAAGATGCTTGAATAACTCTCAGTTGTCATACAGATAAAAGCTTAGTGCCACTGGGCTCCCTCGGGATTCAGTGGCACTAAGCAACAATTGGAGTGGATCTTGCTACATCTGTTTCATCATTTTCCATACTGAGATAGGAGAAGACTCCATGGAAAAATCGATAAAAAAATATTTTGCTCTTTTTGCATTACCGACCATAATAGCCTTTGGAATTGCCTTTGTGATCCCTTTTCTTTTGGGTATATATTTGTCTTTTACAGAGTTTACTACAGTCAATGATGCAACATGGATAGGGTTTGGCAATTACGCTAAAGCTTTTTCGAATCAAGAGTTTCTAAATGCATTAGGTTTCACCGTTAAATTCACAGTTTTATCTGTTCTTACTATTAATGTGTTCGCCTTCATCTTGGCGATGTTATTAACTAGAAAGCTAAAAGGAACCAACGTATTTAGAACGATCTTCTTTATGCCTAACTTGATAGGCGGTATCGTATTAGGATACATCTGGCAGTTGATTTTTAATGGGATTTTGTACAAATTTGGTGTCACTTTGACCTCTGATGCAACGTATGGATTTTGGGGACTAATCGTTCTTATGAATTGGCAATTGATAGGGTACATGATGATTATCTATGTTGCAGGTATTCAGAATGTTCCTAAAGATATAGTAGAAGCCGCAAGAATTGATGGAGCTTCACGTTCTAAGATTTTGCGTAATGTGACTATTCCACTCGTAATGCCGTCCATTACTATTTGTTTATTCTTAACCTTATCTAATTCATTTAAATTGTTTGACCAGAACTTAGCGTTGACCGCTGGTGCTCCTTCTAAGCAGACCTCCATGTTAGCACTGGACATCTACAATACATTCTACGGAAAATCAGGATGGGAAGGTGTCGGTCAAGCGAAAGCCGTCGTATTCTTTGCTTTAGTAGCCTTAATCGCCTTAATACAACTTGTCATTACTAGAAGAAAGGAGGTTGAGAACTAATGCAAAAGACTAGAGCAAAAGATTACTCTATATTCACCATTTTGTTGGTCTTGGCCATTGCGTTCTTATCTCCTATTTTTATTGTTCTGATGAACTCCTTCAAGGGTAAGTTCTACATTAGTGATACGCCGTTCTTATTCCCTAATGAGACTACGTTTGTTGGTTTAAAGAACTATACTAGTGGTGTAGCAAAGATTGATTTCTTCAGTGCCTTCGGAATGTCCTTGTTTATTACGGTATGCTCGGTGGCTGTGATCGTGTTATTTACTTCCATGACTGCATGGTACATTACCCGGGTGAAGTCCAAATTCACAGGCATGATGTATTATGCGTTTGTATTCTCGATGATCGTGCCTTTCCAAATGGTTATGTTCACAATGACTAAGACTGCAAACGTGCTGCATCTCGACAATCCGATTGGGATTATCTTAATCTATTTAGGGTTTGGATCAGGGCTATCTGTGTTTATGTTTAGCGGATTTGTGAAGTCTATCCCGCTTGAGGTTGAAGAAGCGGTAATGATTGATGGCTGTAATCCACCTCAGGCCTTCTTTAAAGTGGTATTGCCCATCCTGAAACCTATTGCTGTAACTGTAGCTATCCTTAATGTAATGTGGGTATGGAACGACTTCCTATTGCCAGACCTGCTGATTGGTACAGAGTATAAAACGATTCCTATTGCGATCCAGTACCTAAAAGGTGGATACGGATCGATTGACATGGGAGCTATGATGGCGATGCTGGTCTTAGCTATTGTGCCAATCATCATTTTCTACCTGACTTGTCAAAAGTACATCATCGAAGGTGTCGTTGCAGGTGCGGTTAAGGGTTAAGCTTGATCTACCTCGTTAAATAAATTAATATTCATGTAAGAAGCGAGTAGGGTGTTTTTCTTGGTGGGTGACCATCAGGAATCCCCTGCTTTCTTATTTTGACTATGAAGTTGAATAAGGATTAAGGAGTTTGATAGATACTAACAAGTAAAGGATAGATAGAAATGGAGAGACTGACTATTATAGACATCGCCAAATTATGCGGTGTTGGCGTGACTACTGTATCAAGGGCTATTAACAATCATCCGGATATTAATGAAGAAACAAAAGCGATGGTTATGAGGGTTATCAAAGAAAATCATTATGTCCCGAACAACAGTGCAAGAAATTTAAAACGTTCTGATTCGAAAACGATTGCAGTATTGATTAAAGGGATATCCAATCCATTTTTTAGCCCGATGATCAAAGTGTTCGAAAAAGAGATTCAACGCAAGAAATACTCCTTCATCCTACAACGAGTTGATGAGAATCAAGATGAGATCGAAGTGGCGATTGAGCTGGAGAAAGAAAAAAGGCTGAAGGGAATTGTCTTTTTAGGAGGTTTATTCTCACACTCTCAAGAGAAATTACAGCAACTAACGGTTCCATTTGTCCTTAGTACGATCGGAATGACGGAAGAGTTTGATTTGAGCGACTATTCTTCTGTATCTGTAGATGACTTTAATGAGAGCTATAAGATTGTGGACTATTTATGTAATCTGGGGCATGAGAAAATCGCAGTCATTACTGCACCAGAAGAAGATGTAAGTATCGGTAAGTTAAGATATGAAGGTTATAAAAGGGCTTTAGCTGATCATGGAATCGCTTATAATGAACGGCTAGTGCGGCGGATGAAAGAGGATATCGACAGTTACAGTATGGAAAATGGGTATGCGGTTACAAAAGAATTGCTAGAGTTAGGTGAAGAGTTCACCGCTATTTTTACCTTATCAGATAGTATGGCTATCGGCGCCTGTAAGGCAATATTTGAAGCGGGCAAGCAAGTCCCGGAAGATTACTCTGTGGCTGGTTATGACGGATTGGATATTTCCTTCTATTATAATCCTTCTATTACTACCATCAAACAGCCGGTAGTGGAGATTGCGGAAGCGACGATTAAGATTCTTTTTGATCTCATCAATAAGAAGGTTAAGCATGCGCATCAGATTTTCCCGGCAGAATTAATAGTTAGAGAATCTACAAGGTCTTTATTGTAGTTTCAACAAGTGAGTATGTTTAAGTTTATTTACGAATCGGGGTGGGGAGATAGAACCGCAAGAGATTAAACCTAACGATATCAACAGCATCACACGGTTTCTCACCGCATTTGGTGATCCTACTCGGATTCGGATTGTTACGTTATTAGGGAATAAAGGTCGGCTGAATGTTGGGGAAATTGCAGGTGAATTCGAAATAAGCAGGCCAGCGATTTCACATCATCTCAAAATCTTACGGGATGCCCGCATTGTTGACCATAAAAAGAGAGGCCAGGAAGTCTATTACTGGCTGGCGCGTGAACGGCTAGCAACAAACTTTAGGGCGCTTGCTGATTTGGCAATGTCGTTTAATCATGGGGACTAAGCCATCTCAAGGGAATGGTTCAGTCCCATTTTAGGATAACCAGGCATTTACCATATCGGAGACGGGTTTATAGATAAATATCATCCATCCCAATGGGTTAGAGACCGAAATATGTAACGCATTAATAAGACTGAAGAAAGTTCCCAGCAACAGAAGAAATGAGAAAACCCACATCTCCTTGATTAATTTTTTCCTCCACATCAGGGGAACTTCAATGGCTGCTATAACGGCTACAACTATGAGAATCACTACTATACCCAATATTCACAACCTCCCAAACCATCTAGTTTCGAGATATTAAGTCTTTGCTCAGTGCTCTTCTGAACATTACTACGCTTAACAAAACCAGGGGTAGAAATAACCCAAAGGTTATAACATAATATACCCAATAATTATCAAAAATTTCGCCGTAATAAGTGTAATTTGGGGCTATAAGAGGTGCTAGTGCGACCAAAATTAACCCTGTCGGTAAGGATAACACTCGATACTCCTTCAATTTTAATAATTGGGACAACCCCAGAATAAAAGCATAGAAATACAAAGTTACTTTTATAAAGAAAGTTAACATCCACTGTAGAGCTATCATGGCTTCCACCCGCTCAAAGATTCCACCAACAGATATGCGCCTTGCGATGTTATAGCTGGGATATATATCTCTGGCCGTCAGATCCGGACCTAAGACCAGTATGGAGACGATGAGCGTTACGAAAATTACAGTCCCCCCTAGGAGGGTGCCTTGTAAAAAACTCCTTGTTATCTTTTGTTGTTTATCTACATAAGGAAGTATCATTAGAAAGACGACTGGTTCTAAAAAGGTGTAGGCCGTAATGGGAATAGTCCCTCTCAGTACTGGCTTTATTCCATCTTCCAGAATGGGGAATATTCTGATAATTTCCATCTGAGGAACAATTGCGACCGTCAGGATCAGAAATAGGATAACGACCATTGGAGTGAAGACTTCTCCCGCTCGTCCGATAACCTCAATACCGAGTCGTGTTGCCATAATTACGATAAGTATAAATAAGAGCAGAATGGCCGGGATAGGAGTTCCAGGCAACATTTCTGAAATCACAAAATCACTGATCTCCCTCATACTTCCAGCGATAACTATAAGAAAAAACAATAAAGTCATAAGCGATAGAATAGTCCCAAGCCATTTTCCGAAGACCTTTTGAATTGCCTCAATAAGCGTTAATTTGGGATATAACTTTGCGAACTTGCTGTACATATAGTTGGCCAGCAAACCTAATGCCATTCCAATTAAAGCTGAAATCCAGGCGTTTTGTGTGGCGTAGTGTGTGGATGAAGAAGGGATTATAAGGATGGAATCCCCAATAGTAAGGAGCATAACCAGTAAGGTTAGCTGGCGAGTACTTATTTTTCCCTTTTCCAACATGGTTTTGTTCACTCCAATTCATCACTTCGCCTCTTCTAGGAAAGAGTTAGTCACTTTCCCTAACAGGCGAATCTTAATATCCATCTTTACGCTTACTGGAAGGTTAACAAAGGTCTCATCCCAATTGTTTCGCAGTTTCTTCCACGCCTGCGGGTTAGAACGATGGATGATTTCGCCGAATCCAAAAATATCACTTTTGTATTCAGTTTGTACCTTTTTAATTGTAGCTTCGAATAGATTTATTACTTTTTTATTGGCGATTTGTTCTAATTGAGTGATGGTCTTTGGGTCCCTTAGATCAAGATTTCTGCATTGTACCTCTCCTAAATCTGATTCTAAATGCTGCTCAATAGTGATTTCTGGTTTGCCACTATGGATGCTGCCTTTCATTTTGGAACGGGCTTCAAATACATCAAGTGAAACCTTTTTACCTTCGGGACATTGGATATAGAAAACAGTGCTCCTTACTTTATTGGTTAAATAGTTATACACTTTTGATTCCTCTGGATTTAGCCAACCAATCAATTTGTCCTCCTTGAATATGGCCAATCCGGAGTATTTCAATTCCGTTGGAGAGTCTACCGTTTCAACATTCTTCGGAGTTTCTCCTTCATCTACACTTCCATCGATGACAACACCTGTTAAGACTGGATTTTTACCTTTACTCACAAGTTCTGTAATTAGGGTTCCTAATGTCACAGTAGATGTAGGTGCCCAATTTTTCTCAGAGGTTTCCAGACTGGAAAACAATCGCACGGCAGGAATCTTTTCAAGACTGGTTAATATTTTCAACGCATCTTCTGCCCTCGCATCCTTTGCTACCACTATAAAATAATCATTTCGCGTATCGTTGTCTCTTGACATGAAATCAAGAACATCGCTGATTCCCTCTTTAGCCAAATCCTCGCCAAGGACTAGGATTCGTAAATGAGAGATATAAATTTTACGTGGACTAACGGTTGTGATTTTTCTAAGGGCTTCATATACGGTATTTCCCGTCGCTTTATAAAGGTTGACTGGTGCCTGAGGAGAGCCCCCCTTTGAGCCAGCGATTTGACTGGGTAAGACCACTTGCGCAGAAACTTGATATTGATCTCCGATTTTATCGATACCTATTCCTACAGCAATCGCAAGATCATTTAATTCTCGGCGGCTCCAGCAACCTGTTACAAATATTTGCATGAGAATAAGAACACAAATCAGAAGCGATCTTCGTTTCATGAATTATTCCTCCGTGAGATCTCCCGGTTTCTCCGGTGGTGAACTCTTTTCCCGAACGATATTTTTTTTATTGATAAGTCTAGGGCGGGTAAACATAGCCCAATGCGGCATTCGGAAAAAGGTGTCCTTTTGATCGGCGAGATTATAGGGAGCAAACGGGCTCAAATAAGGAATTCCAAAGGAACGTAAGCTGCACATGTGAAGAACTATCGCAATAACGCCGATAATGATCCCAAACAATCCAAAGGATGCAGCAAGGAACATCATTGGGAAACGGAGCATTCTGATGGTCAGGGCAAGATCGAAGGATGGCAGCACAAAGCTGGAGATAGCAGTAATAGCGACGACAATAAGCATGGCAGCAGAAACAATGCCGGCATCAACTGCCGCAGTCCCAATCACTAGGGTGCCTACAATGGATACAGATTGGGCTATGGTTTGAGGCATTCGTACACTCGCTTCTCGTATAATCTCAAAGGCAAGCTCCATTAAGAGTGCTTCAATAAATGCTGGAAGCGGCACGCCCTCCCGTTGTGCGGCTAGACTGATCAGCAGGGTTGTGGGCAGCATCTCCTGATGAAAGGTAGTAATAGCTACATACAAAGATGGGGCAAGTAGTGAAATGAAAATACTGAAGTATCGAAGCATTCGTACTAAGGTGCTAACATCGGCACGTTGATAATAATCTTCCGCCGTCTGCATGAAGGAAACAAATAAGGTAGGCACCGTCATTACTATAGGAGTCCCATCTACTAATATGGCTACTTTTCCTTCCATAAGAGCAGCTGCTATAACGTCAGGACGTTCCGTATGATGGATCGTTGGAAATGGGGTATAGGTTTCATCCTCGATTAATTCTTCGATATAGCCACTTTCCAGGATCCCGTCAATGTCGATCCGATCTAAACGTGAGTGTACTTCTTGCAGAATCTCATCACTAACAATGCCATTGATATACATGAGGGCTACGTCTGTCTGTGTTACACGTCCAATTTGCTGTGTTTCTAACCAAAGATTGGGGTCTTTTATTTTCCGCCGGATTAATGCGGTATTCGTGCGTAAGCTTTCTGTGAAGGCTTCCTTAGGTCCACGAATCACCGTTTCAGTGGCACTTTCCGTTACGCCACGGTCTTTCCAGTCACGCATGCCTATGGTGAACCCTTTGGTATATCCATTAAGTAAGAGGATCACATCTCCGGATAATAGAGAGGTGAATAAAGAATTGAACTCCGTCGCATCTTTAATATCCCCTACAGTGAGCATGTGATCTTTTAATAATTGATAGTTGGCTGTTTGTGTATCAAGACTTGGATCTGGAAGTTCTAAGATTAGTGATTCCAGAATGAAATCCTGAATAGCTTTACTATCCGCCAATCCATCTGTATAGAAAATAGCTGCTTTGATCTGGTGTTTGGAACCAATAAAGAATTCTCTAATCACGAGATCTGTACTATTGCCGAGTGTTGTTTTTATATATTGAATATTATCTTGAAGTTTTTCTTTAATGGGTTCCTTGGGTAATTCTTTAGTGGGGTTAGGGTGCCCTAATGAAGGGTTCTTAAAAACTTTTGTTATTGTTCTGTTCAGAAATCCCATAGTTGTTATCCCTCTTCCGCTGGTGCTGTAAATATAGCTATTACCATAATGAGGTGGGATTATTCTGAACCATGGATGGGTCAACGCATATCAAAAAAGCCGCAGAGAGATTCTCTGCAGCTAGCTAGAAGCGCTTAATTAAGACTTTAAGACGTCCAATCGTTATATAGATGCTTCTCCGTTAGGATGGACAACAACTGAATACCAACCTCATTATGGCCACCTTCAGGGATGATCAGGTCAGCGTATTTTTTGGATGGCTCGATAAAAGCTTCATGCATGGGTTTAACTGTACTCAAATATTGATGATGGATCGACTGGATGCTCCGTCCACGTTCTTCAATATCTCTAAGGACCCGGCGGAGAATGCGTACATCAGGATCGGCATCCACGAATACCTTGATGTCGAGCATTTCACGGAGATTCTCGTCAGAAAGGACGTGGAGTCCCTCGATGATTACAATATTGTTTGGCTTCAGTTCTACCGTCTCTGTAGTGGAGCGGGCATGGACTGTAAAGTCATACACGGGAGCGAATGCGGTCTGTTCTTCGCGCAGAGATTTAAGATGCTCAATGAGCAGCTCGTTATCGAAAGCGAAAGGATGATCGTAATTAATGGATTCACGTTCAGCAAAGCTGAGATGTGAGTGATCCTTATAGTAGTTATCTTGAGATATGAAAGTTACCTTTCCCGTTCCAAGACGGTCAATGACGGAGCGGGCTACGGTTGTTTTTCCCGAGCCGGTGCCGCCGGCGATACCAATAATGAGCATGTGATTCAATAACCCTCCCTAAGATTGCCGTTGCAATTCCAATATTGTAGCACAGCGCTCATGTTTTTTCACCTTAGATCGGGTAAAATTAAGATGGGATTTTTGGAAATTCGTCTATATTAGGGACAAGGCAAATCCGGAAGGGGTTATCCAACGAATGAACGGAAAAAAAACCGTACAAGAGGCTTTTAATGAAACGGCCTATCGAATCGCAGGGAATGGGAATAGAGATGTGCAAGTGTTGAAGGAAGCCTTGGCAGCCGTAGAGAACAGTACGGCATCTGATATTTATGGAACGGGCGAAGTGATTGAAGATTTCCAGACGAAAATGGCGAATATCCTGGGCAAAGAAACCGCGGTTTTCTTTCCGAGCGGAACGATGGCGCAGCAAATCGCTTTAAGAATTTGGTGCGATGAAAAAGAGGTGAAAAAGGTAGCCTATCATCCCTTATGTCACTTGGAGATCCATGAGCAGGATGGCCTGAAGGAATTACATCATATTGAGCCTATCTTGCTTGCGGACAAGAACCGATTAATCACTTTGGAGGATGTGGCGAACCTAAAGGAGGATATCGCCTGTCTGTTACTGGAATTACCCCAGCGCGAGATTGGTGGTCAGCTGCCAGAGTACACGGAGCTTGAAGCTATTTCTGCTCATTGCCGTGCACGCGGCATTAAATTGCATTTGGATGGGGCAAGATTATTTGAGATCCTTCCGTATTACGGGAAGTCAGCAGCTGAAATTTCTGCACTCTTTGATAGTGTGTATATATCCTTTTATAAAGGAATTGGAGGAATCGCTGGGGCAATTCTTGCAGGCAGTGAAGATTTTACGAAGCAATCAAAGATATGGAAACGGCGGCATGGTGGAGACTTAATCAGCTTATATCCGTACATCATTTCTTCTGATTATTATTACCAGCAAAGAGAAGGCAACATGCAGCAGTATTATGAAGGTGCAAAGGAGCTTGCTGCTTGGGTTAATCAATGTCACGACGTAACCACTCTGCCCGCTCAACCTGTCTCCAATATGTTTCACATGCATTTTCAAATGTCTAAGGAACAAATTGAACCGATTCTGTCAGCGGTGTATGAGGCGACAGGAATCGGTTTAAGCGCGGGTATAAGAGCTACCGGGGAACATGCTTCTTATTGTGAGATCAGCATTGGAGATAAGTATGCCGACATCCCAAAAGAAAAACTTAAAGAGTTTTTTCTGCTGCTCGATAAGCTAATGAGCGAATCATCTGCCGAGTAGCGTACGGAGTAAGGAGATTCGTAATAATTGTTTTTTAATAAGCTTCATGCGAAACTCATTTTTCAATTGATTGTAGATCAGCGGGCAATGGTTAAGCGCCCAATGGTACATGAATTTAAAGTCTGTAGCGTCTTTTGCAGAATTTAATAAATAGTATGAGATCGTATCGTAAGCATTGTGGTTGAACCATTCCGTCATTTCCTGTGCGTTATATCCATATTTCTGCACGGCCATATTCTTAATGAGTTTCTTTTCTTCCAGATTCTCAATTAAAAATCCTTGGCTCAGATTAAAGGTGATATTGTTCCCGTGTATTCTGTACACGCCAGCAATCACATCAATGAAGCCCGCATCACCTACCAGCAGGGAACGCAAATAGATGGAAGCATCGTTGACCATATTCATATCTAGGATATCCATAGCCATTAAGGCCTCTCGTTTAAAGACAGTAGTTAAAGTAGAGGCGGGTTTTGGATATCCTTTTTTCTCGAAATTCATGAAATAATCGCGTTTCTTAATAATGCTGCTAAGCTGCAGATTGGAGATTTTTAGTTGTTTGGCTTTGGAATACTCCAGAAACACATTCGCAGCTACAAATGATATTTCGGGATGAAGGAGATGGAAGCGGACAGCTTTACTGAAATAATTCATGTCGATCAGATAATCATCATCATCGAGAAAAAGAACATATTCCCCATCACCATGTGCAGCAAAAGCTTTTCGACGATTATTTCCAGGTCCGCTATTGGTAGCATTGCGCATGTAAATGACCCGTGGCTCCGCCCCAAAGTGTTGCTGCATTAACTCTTTCGTGCCATCTGTAGAACAATCATCAATCACTGTAATCTCTTTATTGGGATAGTCCTGCATTAAGATACTTTGGATCGCTTGATATAGGAATTCTTTTCTATTATAGGTGGTGATAATGACACTGATCTTGGGAGAATCGGATAAGGATTGGACTGCTGGGTAGGAAATTTCCGTATCCGAAATGCGGCTTTCCATTTTAACCAACCCCTGAATTAAACCTGCGATATCACTGGCAACAATGTTGAATTGTTCAGACAGATAGAATTTCAAAGTATCCTCTGAAGCCCTCCCAGTCAGAAAGGCATGAATAACCTCAGATAAGGTTTCCAGATAAGGTTTGATTTGTACATTTTGTTCTTGATCTATGATCTGGCGGCATCTTTGCAATAGTTCTGTATCCTCTATTTGGATGGTGGGTGAATGGTTTATTTCATCATTTAGGTCGTTTAGAAAGACGTAACAGGCTTGCTGCAAAACCTCGCTATGATCCATTTCCAGTCCTCCTGTTGTGTTATTTGGATAAACCACTTACCTCAGGCTGAGCGTTAATTTTATTTTTGAGTTTGTATCGATACTTTTTGAGATGTTCCCATGTATAGAGGAAGACTTCCCGTTCCATTAAAGAGCCGATTACAAAATATACAGGCAAGATCACTAGTCCTAGAAGTACACCCCAGATCATAAGCCCCAGATAGGAATGGATCGGGATGTCGATGGCAGTTGTGATGAGAATAATGCCTACAAAAACTACTGCATTCGTAAGCCATCTTCTAAAAGTGACCCATGGACTGCGGTCCAGCAAATGTTTGCTGGCATAAATCACAATATCTATGGAGCGGTATAGGAGGGCAACTATCGTTCCCATCAGTACACCGTAAATTCCCATGAAGATTACGAAGACAACAGAAGCCACCAGATTAATGGCGGATTCCAGAATGGAACGGTTTTGTGTTTTTTTGAAATGTCCAGCGATGGTAATCACATTATTGGAAGACGTTCTGGCATTGGTTAATAATTTGATGACTACGAACAAGACCGGCAGCCACATATCAATGTAATTTACGTCGTTTACCCCAGCGGTATACAATTTCATAAAGGGTAAAATCAAAATGTAAGCCACCGTTAAAATCGAGAAGATAAGCCCCATAAAATACACTTCGTAAGCATCATAAAATTTAATAAATGCTTCTTTACTCTCATGGTAGCTTTGCCCGAGGGCAGCCTTCACACTTCCGTTTATGGTCTGGACGATATTATCCACGATCGTAAAAATCATATTGTACATAACATAGATACTGACGATTTTTAGATTCGTAAAGATAGTTAATATAAGTACGTCAGTATTTCTAAACACCAAATAGGAGATTTCATGGACTAATACGGAATTCTTTTGACCAATGGCTTCATAGTCTGGTTTAAGATTCAGGTTGATCCACTTGTAATTCTTATTCATATAAATATAGAAAGCGATGATTTGAAGTAAAGTTAAGATAAAATAGGAAGCTTGAACCGCAATAATGTCCACACCTTGCAGTAATAACAGAATCCGGATCAGGCTGTTCATAATATTAGCCACAGTGACAATGGAAGTCTCTACATAGCTTTTTCCCTCCGCAGCGAGCAGGACCTTGAATTTCCCCTGAAAATAATAATTGATTGCTCCGCCCATCCCCGTAAGCAAAATAATGACCATAATCGATAATTTATCGATCTCAGACGAGATCACTAGCGGGTACACGATGGCGAGTAGCAGTACGGCGAAGAAATAGTAAATACCTGTTTTTTTATAATAGCTGGAGGTGGCAGCCAGAATAGAGTTGATATTGTTTTTATTATCCGAAGCTACCGGCTTGTAAAGTGCTTGGATCGAGGCCGCCCCAACACCTGCTTCCAGCAGCGCCAAATAACTAATAATCTGCACAATCGAAGCGATCAACCCATTGGCCTCAGAGCCATAGTTGACCATTATCAGTCTGGGTATAAAAAAACCGAGGATAATCGTGATGAGTTGACTTCCCAGTCCAAAGGATAAGTTAAGAATGCTCCGCTTGGCTTTCATAACGAATCCCCCTTTCGTAAAGCGGTAAATACGTATCTAGATGCTCGAAATGTCTTTCGGCTTGTTTTGCTTGCAGTGTGACATCCATAGAGCAGGTGATCATACTTTCAAAAATCTGTGCAGGCTGGACCTGTTCCAGCGTGTTGAAATCGGCATACAGACCTGTGAATCCAACATCTTCCATTACATTGACCATTTTTTTGCTGTAGGCTACAGGGAATACCGGTTTATTAAATACCCAGCCCAGAATCATTGCATGGAATCTTGAAGCCACAATAGAACTGGCATTAGCTAACACGGACAACACTTCTTCCATGTTCGTTTTATATAAATGCACTTGAATAGCATCCTTGTAGGAGGGACCGATAAGGCGCTGAATCTCTTCAATCGCCAGTTGATCGCCTTCGTGTTCGCAAAATGACATGAAATGAACCGCGTAACCTTTTTCAATGAAATAAATTGCGAGTTCTTTCATTTTTTCATAATAGAGGTTGTCAAAACCGTTCAGACCTTTCGCAGAAGGTTTAATAACGGATAAGACGATGTAATCCTCCGGTTCGTTTGGAATATCTGGCGGGTCTAGCTGAAAAATAATATCTGGGGCTAAGCGGACATTATCCAGATCCTTAAATAAATCATAAGAGTACTGTTCTCTGAAACATATATCTGTATAATCCTTGAAAATCCGCTTGTGCTCATCATAGTATTCTTGATTTGTAAAAGGGCCAAAATTAGATCCTAACAGATAGTAAGGCTTATTTTGATTACGAATGACTTCTGCATTCTTGAAATGCTCTGCCCAGTGGTCTGCTTCCATGAAAATTGAGCCGCCGATATGAACGACGCCATCTGAGTGATCTGCCAGATATTTGTGAGCCACATTATGTATCTTTAGCTTCCTGCAAATATAGCCAATGCCTCTTAGAAGAAGGGAATCGGAAGGATACACTTTGAGGTTAGGGAGCTCTTTGAAACATTGTTTATAGAGGCGTGGTGCGCAAATTCTGAATTTGGTATCCGGATATCTTTCGCACAGCACCTTAATGAATAGATCATCGCCCAGATTAAATTCGGTATAGGCGTATATCAGCATCTTTTTCATATTCTAGATTCCTTTCGGGTTCCGTTCCCTTTAAGTAGGTTTCGCTTGAACCGGGATAAGCCTCTCTCCACAGAGATGAATCTGTGATATAGAAGCGGGGAGATTAAAAATGTTCTGATATAAAGGGTTAATCTGCGATTATCTCCTCTATAACGTCTTATGAGTTCATCCATTTCTTGATTGAGCTTGGGATAGGTATGGTTGATGTCACGAAGTAATTCCTGAATGCTTACCCCTTCCGTACCATTTAGACAGGTTTTGAGGTTGAAAAAGTAGTTCTCAATCAGCTCACGGTTCATTAACAAAGGGGAGATCGTGTCTAGTTCAGCAAAGGGATAGGTTTTGAAATATTCATCCACCCTTTTGAAAGCATCCACTACATCGAATTTATTCACGTTATAGCTGTTGGAGATGGAGGAGTTTCTCTGTAAATAAAATGATAGTATATCCGGGATTGAGATGACTCTGGCCGCTCTGGACAAGGCTTTGTAGATGAACTCTTGATCCTCTCCATTCACACAGCGTTCTGTATAACCTAACCCGTGGAGAAGTAAGAATTCTCGCTTATAAGCGATACTCCCTGTCCATATTCGCAAGCTTTTGTTCACGAAAATCCGCGCCAGTGCTTCACTTCCCGTCACGTCGCTGAAATCAGAGGTACAGCTTAATAGAGTTTCTCTGCCTTCTGAGACATGATTATAACCCCAGCAAATAATCTCGGGTTGTTCATCTTGAGTATAAGAATGAATGGTTGAGACCAAGTCTGCGGAGACATAATCATCTCCATCGACAAAAAGAACATAATTACCTGTGGCTTCAGCTAAACCCCTATTTCTAGCCGCGCTTACTCCATGATTCTCCGTTCGAATGACTTTACAGAAAAGGGCGGGATTACGCGAAAGAATCTTTTCTATAACGTTGTAAGTGTTATCCGTAGAACCATCATCTACGATGATGACTTCGAAATGCGGATCGCTTTGGTCAAGCAGTGAATTAAACATAGGGGTTATATACTGCTCTATATTGTATACCGGGATCACAAGGCTTAGATTCATGGGCTCGCTCCTTTCCTGTGGAAAACTGGATGATAAGCTATCTTAAGCTTACCCCTCGTATGAAAAGATTGTATATACTACTTTAGTTTACTTATTGCTGGCTCTACTCGTTGTAGCATCATGTGAATAATAGTTATTACAATATGTAAAATGAAAATATTATGGTTTGGTTTAATATAGATAGAAAGCCAACAAAACGTTCGAAGCGGAGGGATCTGGGATGCAGCTGCAAAAAATATTCGTGAACGGTGAGAGACTGAAGAATACAATCGAGGCATTTGCCGATTATGGGCGTACAGATAAAAATGGCGTGACCCGATTATCGCTGACGGAAGAGGATCTTAAAGTTCGGGATTATTTTCGTGCCTGTTGTGAAGAGCTCGGAATGTCTGTGAAGATGGATGATATGGGGACGATGTATGCCACACTGGCAGGCGAAACTTCCGGGCCTCCGATTGTGATTGGCTCGCATATGGATACTGTGAAAAAAGGGGGCAGATTCGATGGCGTCCTAGGGGTTATCGCGGGTCTAGAGGTGGTGCGGACGCTTGTAGATTACGGGATTAAGCCGAAGTTTCCGGTGACGATTATGAATTTTACGAATGAAGAGGGGGCACGTTTTGAGCCATCGATGATGGCCTCTGGTGTGTTGTCCGGAAAGTTTGATAAAAGTGTCATGTTGAACAAAAAAGATCCAGCAGGCATCACCTTTGGTGAAGCGCTGGAGAAGAGTGGATATAAGGGAGAAATGAGCAATCGTATCACCGAAGCCACCGCTTATTTGGAGCTTCATATCGAGCAAGGGCCTGTTCTTGAAAAAGAGGAGCTGACGATTGGGCTGGTTGACTGTGTAGTTGGTATGGCCTGTTACGAGATTGAGGTGACGGGAGAATCCGATCATGCGGGCACAACCCCTATGGCGATGCGCAAAGATGCTTTGTTTGCTGCCACAGATCTGATTATTGAGCTGCGGAGCAAGCTGGGGGCGCTCGATTCCGAGCTTGTGTATACCATGGGCAGAATGAATGTGCTACCTAATATCCATACCGTCATTCCCAATAAAGTGATTTTCACCATTGAAGCCAGACATAAAGAGATGGAGATTGTGCGTGAAGTGGAAGCCATTATCAACGGTTTGCCAGAGCAACTGCTGGATTGTGAAGTAAGCAAGACTAAGCTTTGGGGCCGAGATACGGTGTGGTTTGATCAGAATGTGTGTGATTTGGTGGAGCAAGCGGCTCAAACCTTGGGTTATTCCAGTCGAAAGATCGCAAGTGGTGCAGGGCATGACGCACAATTCGTAGCCAGCTTTCTGCCATCCGCAATGGTGTTCGTGCCTAGCGTGAAGGGTAAAAGCCATTGTGAAGAGGAACTAACCTCCTATGAAGACTGCGAAAAAGGGGTAAATGTGGTGTTAGAAACAGTGATGTTGTTATTATCAAGATAGTTAATGTCACTTAATATAACATCATGCGATATGGTAGTCGCTTTAATTTCATACAAAATCGTCAAAAAGGCACTCTATAGGGTGTCTTTTTTTATGAGATAATAAAGATGGTTGTGTTGAGTACCAAAGTGGTTAAAGATTAATGGGCAGTTAAGTCTGATCCTTTGTGTAAAAACACAATCATGGTAGATAATATTTTAATTTTTTAACAAAATGGGAATGCTAATCATATGTTATCATTCTTTACATAAGGGATCTACATTAGATGGGAGAGATGAATGATGATTATCGGAGTACCTAAAGAAATTAAAAACAATGAAAATCGTGTTGCCATAACCCCTGCGGGTGTAGTTAGTTTAATTACTGAAGGTCATCAAGTGCTCGTAGAAGCTGGAGCCGGTGTGGGCAGCGGATTTCCTAACGAAGAGTATGTCTCTGCCGGAGCACAACTGATTGAGGATGCAGCAAAAGTCTGGAGCTCCGCTGAAATGGTGATGAAGGTAAAAGAACCATTGGCAACTGAGTACCCCTATTTCCGTCCAGGCCTTATTCTATTTACGTATCTTCATCTTGCACCAGAGCCTGCCTTGGCTGCTGCGCTTAAAGACAAAGGCGTCTTTGCGATCGGATATGAGACGGTTGTTCATGGACGCACCTTGCCGCTGTTAACACCGATGAGTGAAGTAGCTGGCCGGATGTCCGTCCAATTGGGAGCGCAGTTCCTGCAAAAGAACTACGGCGGACAAGGTATTCTTCTTTCCGGTGTTCCTGGCGTTAGCCGAGGTAAAGTGAGTATTATTGGCGGCGGTGTAGTAGGTACTAATGCAGCTAAGATGGCTATTGGTTTAGGCGCAGATGTTACGATAGTTGACCTCAGTGCGGAGAGACTACGTCAATTAGACGATATTTTTGGAGCACAAATCAATACGTTGATCTCTAACCCTTATAATATTGCCAAAGCAGTGGCTGAAGCGGATCTGCTGGTAGGTGCCGTGTTAATTCCGGGTGCCAAAGCACCGAAACTGGTTACTGAAGAAATGGTCAAGACTATGAAGCCGGGATCAGTGATCGTTGACGTGGCCATTGACCAAGGTGGCATTGTAGAAACCATCGACAGAGTGACGACACATGATAATCCGGTGTTTGTGAAACACGGCGTGCTGCATTATTCCGTGGCTAATATGCCGGGTGCTGTCCCTAAGACCTCAACTATTGCCTTAACAAATGTTACAGTTCCATATGCCCTGCAAATTGCCAATAAAGGTGTGTTCAAGGCGATTCAGGATAATGACGGCCTAAGAAGCGGCGTGAATGTAGCTAATGGCAGAATCACCTGCCAAGCTGTTGCCGAAGCGTTGGGTGAGACACCTTATTCGGTTGAGCAAGCCATGGAGCAGACATTCACATTGATCTAAAATAGACACGTTCCATAATGGAATGAGCCAAACAGCAAGCTCTCTGCGGGGAGCTTGCTGTTTGGCGTTTCTTGCGGTGGAGACCGGGTGGAAGTTGGTCAGTACGGCGTTAAAGTAAATAGATTGCGTTTCAGTGTAATTAGATGCAGTAGATGTTTGCTCGTGCGGTGCTATGGTGGATAGATTACGTAGTGAAGTTGGATGGATAGGGTGAAAGCTTTGATGAGAGATGTTTTAGGGAAATTCTCCCTAAAAAAACGCGAAAATAGCTTAAAAATGCTGTTATTAGGGAATTCCTCCCTAAAAAACGAGGAATACGCCTGTTTATACGCAAAACAGAAGAAAATCAGGGAGTATATCCCCAATTATGATCGTGTGATGCTTAAAGTGCAGAATATTAGGGAGAATTTCCCTAATTATGATCATGTGATGATTAAAACACAGAATTTCCGGGGGTTATTCCCTAAAAACCACTTATAACATTTGGTAATCACCAACAACTATTAAACCTTCCCAAATACCCCGACAAAACTCTCAACAAAACCCCCGCCAAACATCCCCGTCCCAAACACCTTCCTCAACAAGCCGATCTCGCCCCTCACCTAAACCAGCTATTTATCTTATAGTCAGCTAGGGGGATGCATACTATAATGAAATCACTCTAGAGTACAGGATTTGGTTATTCTTCAGGTGGGAGTGAAGCTAGTGACAGATAAGGATCCATTATTTGATCGTTTCTTCGACAGTATGGAATCATTGGCAGATGCGATAAGTGAATCGCTCCAGTCTCAAGTTACCATTGAGGACAGCAATCATCATGTGATTGGCTACAGCTCGCATGAATTTGAGAGTGACTCCGCGCGGATTTCAACGATTATCGGGAAGCGTGTACCTAACACTGTGATTATTGGCTTGCGCAAAAAAGGGATTATGCAGCAGCTGGAGAGCGCGGTACATCCCATTCGAATTCCTGCAGTGCTGGAGGTGGGACTTGGTCCCCGGCTGGCCATTTGTATCAAACATCAGAAGGAAATTCTCGGGTACATTTGGGTAGTAGATACAGGCAACCTGGTAGAAGGGCATGCCGAAAATATCGTTGAGAAGGCGGCAGGTATCGTAGGCCGTTATTTACTTAAGCAGCGAGGCTGGAAAACGAAGCAGGACAAAACGCATGAGGACTTTTTCTGGAAGCTGATTACCTCCCACTACGACAACGAAGCAAATATTAAAAAGGATGCGGAATTTTGGTCCATTCTTTTGCCGGAAAAATATTATATTAGCGTGTTTGAAAGTGACAAGGTAATCGATGATCATTTAATACTCCGGTTTCGGCAGGTTATGGCATCTTATTCCGGACTGCAATTACTATTTCTGACGGCTGAGCATAATCGGCTGATTATTTTGTTTTCCTTCAGCTTTGTGATCGAGGGGGCGGGTGGATTATCTTCATTCCTGCATAAAACAATGGAGGATATGTATAAGAGTGAAGGCTGCACACTGGCTGCTGGCTGTAGTCTCGATTACACTGAATATATGTCCGCGGCTATTGCCTATTGGGAAGCGGTGTCCATTGTGGAGATCAAAAAGCTGCTGCCTTTTCATGGGCGGGAGTTGCTATTGTACGAGGAAATTGGATTTTGGGCATATATACCGGTTATTATGGAGCAAAAGCGCAGTCGAATTCGTAAAAGCCCGTTGCTATATCCGCTAAAAGAACATGATCGCGAGCATAAAAGTGATTTTCTCAAAACCATCGCTGTCTATTTATCATTAAGCGGCAATTTAAAGGAATCCGCGGCTTTTTTACATATACACACTAATACATTGCTTTATAGATTAAACCGAATTGCAGAGATTACGGGCAAAAGCTTGAAGGATACGGGTTATCGCACTTCTATTTTCCTGGATATTTTGACGGAAGAGACACGGCAGCTTAACCAGTGGTTCGTGGATGCCAGGGAATCATGAGAATTAAGCACCAACCCGGTGACGAACACGTACAATAACCTATATTTAGAACCTATAACATTGGAGGGACTAAGCATGGTGAAGGAAGTTCGTTCACCCGATGCCCTTGACTTTGAGCGCAAAATGAGAGAAAGCATCGTGGAATCGGCTGAAGCTTTAAATGAAAGTGGAGTGGATTTTGCAACATTTGATGATTCCCGCTGCAATCCGCAGTTTTGGACACGTACAGAGATTGGTGGGCTTCAGCTGAACGCTGGCGTAGAGCCCACAGTGGGGATTAAAGATATTTTTCGGAATGGTCATTTATATGCCTTTGAATGCGCGACAGCCATGGTCATTGTTATGTATCGGGCGACGATTGAAGCTATAGGTGAAGAAGCGTTTAATAAGTATTTCAAGGACTTGTTCTTATGGGACTGGAATTATGACGAGAATTTACGCTTAATCACAAACTACAACAAGGAACTAACGCAGCGTGGAGACGTTGTATATTTCAAGAATCCCGATCATGCTCCGAGCAAGCCAGAATGGCAGGGCGAGAATGCAATTAAACTCGAAAATGATCTGTTCTACGGCCATGGCATAGGGATTACTACTGGAGAGATTATCATAGACTCTCTGAATCAGGAAAGAGTATATGGGAGTGATATCTCGGCCTATTTAACGGATGAATCGGTGCATCCAGACTTTAATTACTTACAGCGGTTATCTGCAGGAACGGTTTTACCGGCAGCCAACAATAGAAGCTTCCGATACACTGTATGTTCAAGAATAGGGTCTAGAAACTATATTTATAAGATCTAGCGTCTGCCTATTTTATACTTACTGAGCAATGCAAAGAGAGGGCTCTTTTGTATTGTTCATTTTTTATTCACAAAAGAAAGGGATAGAGCTTCAGATAACTCTGAAAACTCTATCCCTCTTTTTTAATTAAGGATTACCACGTCGTTTCTAATTTGTTATAGCTCAATAAAATCGTTGCGGAATTTCTCAAAATCAGATTTTCTGCATTCCAGCTCAAGGCGTGTGCCTGTTTCTTCATAGCTAGTAGATTGAACATGGGCGTGTTCATTGAAATAAGAGACTACATTACCCCGATCAAATGGAACCAGAATCTCACACTGGACATAGTCCGTAAAAACATGGCTGCGGATCAGAGCGGTAAGTTCAGCCATTCCGCTATTTTTCTTGGCGGAAAGGTAGACATTGTCACCTTCAATTTGCGGGTAAGGCAAATCAGTCAGATCAGCTTTATTATAGGCATAGATCGTTGGAATCTGGTCAGCGCCGAGTGCTTTGAGCGTCTCATCTGTAACCGCCATATGCTGTTGATGCTGCGGATCGGAAATATCGACTACGTGAATCAATAAGTCCGCTTCGGTAACCTCTTCAAGAGTGGAGCGGAACGCTTTGACCAGATGATGGGGAAGCTGGCTGACGAATCCGACAGTATCTGTTAATAAAAAGGTTTTGTGATCAGGCAGCTCAATGCTGCGAACCGATGTCTCTAGTGTAGCGAACAGCATATCCTTGGCGAATACTTGTTTATGGGAACCCGGATGGTAAGTCTCTACCATGACATTCATTAAGCTGGATTTTCCGGTGTTCGTATAGCCTACCAGGCAGACGACGGGAACTTCATTTTTATGCCGTTGTTTCCGCTGGATTTGACGTCTTGCTACTTGTTGTTGCAGTTCAACCTGTAAAGCAGTAATCCGCTCTTCAATTCTTCTGCGGTCCAGCTCTAGCTTGGTTTCACCAGCACCTCTGTTTTTAAGTCCAGCTCCGCCACCTTGTCTGCCCAGCGACTCACGAAGACCTGTGAGGCGCGGCAGCATATATTGCAGCTTGGCTACTTCAACTTGCAGCTGGGCTTCCTTGGTCTTCGCTCTTTCCGCAAAAATATTCAAGATCAGAATGGTCCGGTCAATGACCTGACGATCCAGTGCGGACTCCAAATTGCGGATCTGTGAAGGTGACAGTTCGTCGTTAAAAATAACAATAGGAGCATCGTGTGCTTCTAAAAGTGCCGATAATTCCTCGATTTTACCTGTCCCGATATAATGGGAGGGGTTAATTCGACTTGCCTTTTGACTAAGCTCTCCTACGACTTCAAGGTCACAGGCAACTGCCAGATTGCTCAGCTCTTCCATCGAATAGGCGAAATTCGTTTCGTTCTGAAGCTGGACACCGACTATAATTGCTTTTTCTCGTATTTGTTCCATATATTTATTCATCCTCCAATAGTAAATAATAAACGCAAAAAAACACAGGCAATCTGCCTGTGCTTACGGTTCGTTAGAGGACGTCAGAGTTAGGGCCTTCCATAGGTAGAATGAATTAAACAACAGTCCAGTCGCAGGGAAGAGGCACTTTGACCCCTTGCGAGCAGCAGTTGGCTAATCGGCTTCTATGGATGTTCAATTCTTAAAGGAATGGAGGTGAAGAGAATCCTCCCTACACGCTGTTGTTAAATTATCGGGTTACCTTTAGAAATGGGTAGACCAATCCTGAGTCCTCTGCACATGGGCAGAGCTTTAGCGCTATTCAATTAGCCGCGCAAAGTTCTAACTCGGATAAAGTCTATCACACGTAACCCTCCGTTCATAAAAAGTTAAGTCGAGTTTACCACATTCGTTATTTAGTGGCAAATCTCTATTTATGCTCTGGAACATCTCTTGTATTTTAATTACACCCAATAATTCTAAACAATGTTTACATATCATATATGAATTGATATATAGGAGGTGTGATGACATTGCCTGTTCTGTCCACAAACACCATTATTAATTTACCAGTCGACGGTACTCGGCCAATAGATCAAGTAGTGATCAAAGTTGTCAACAATGGATCGGCTGGCGCGTTTTGTTATATTACGGGCTTATCCAATAGTGTCAGTCCCCAGGCCATTTTTGTTGAAGAGTTATTTGAGCTGCAATATCAGGAGACCTTAAGCAAGACCTATGTCATGGTAGAGGATTTATTCCAATTTAATTTTGTATATTCACAGGAGCAGATGAAGATTCAGGTTTTCCTTGTTGATGCGGACGGTGTATGGACGGCCGTTGATCTTGAAGTGTTTCAAGTGAGCCGAATAACTTCGGAAATACGTGATAACGTGACCGTTACATCGACTGACTTTGCAGCAATCAGCTTCATGAGGCGTCCTGGCTTTGCTATTCCACAAGGTCTTGCGGCTGAGATTCGACCGGCAGCTTTAGATGTTATGTCCAAAAGACCTGTGCGATATATGGTCGTTGCAGGCGGGACCCTTGATGGGGCCTTCGAGAATTATCCTACACCGACTACAAATATTCCTGTCACGGACACGGCGCTGCTAGTGAACTATACCTGCACTACGGTCACGGGTGGAAAAGTTATTATGCAAGGTACAGGATCAGGGATTTCTGGGGCGTATGCGAATCTGGCGGTCAATTTACTTAATGAGCGACTCTCATACGAGTTCCATGATGAACCTGTCACATTGGTGGTAAACTCCCTCTCGGGCGGGGACGATCTCGCAGTTACCTTTAAAATGTCCGAGCAATGGTAATTATTCTTGTGAAAAAGGAACATTCGCATTTACGCGAATGTTCCTTTTTGCTAGTCATTTAAGTCACGACGCAAGGTGAAGAGATCTTTCAGAGCCTCTGTGGACAGCTCGGTAATCCAGCCTTCCGAGCTGGAGATCACATTATCGCTGAGCTGCTGTTTATTCTCCAGCATCTCATCAATCCGTTCTTCGAGTGTGCCCAGGGCGATGAACTTATGCACCTGCACATCACGAGTCTGGCCCATGCGGTAAGCGCGGTCAGTTGCTTGATTCTCCACCGCTGGATTCCACCAGCGGTCGAAGTGGAATACGTGATTGGCTGCAGTTAAGTTCAGGCCAACTCCCCCAGCTTTGAGTGAAAGGATGAATACATTCGGCTGATCAGACGGCGATGTGTCTGGGCGTGTAGACCCATCTTCCGCCGAAGGGGCTGGTGTCTGAAACCGCTCGATCATGCGGTCGCGCGCCTGTTTGGAGGTACTTCCGTTCAAATAAAGGACGGGTTCGCCCAGCTCCTGCTGGAGAACCGCCTGAAGCATTTTTCCCATACCCACATATTGAGTAAAAATCAGGCAGCGCTCGTCTTCCGCGCGCAGCTCCTTAACCATGTCCAGCAGTCTTTCCAGTTTGGAGGAACGGTTAATAAGAAAGCTGGTATCCAGTTTATTGTCCGTATCAAGTTCAGGGATAGCTTCTTTTGTCACAAGCATCGGGTGATCGCATAGCTGCTTAAGCCCGGTCAGAGCCCCGAGAATTGCCCCTTTGCGCTCAATGCCTTCCAGCTTCTTCATCCGTTCCAACAGTCCGTTTACGGTTTGATCGTAAAGCGCCGCTTGTTCGGCTGTCAGATGAACATAGGTTTTCATTTCATTTTTATCAGGTAGATCGAGCTGTATATTAGGGTCTTTTTTCTTGCGGCGCAGCATGAAGGGTTTTACTAGATTTTGTAGGTCCGCTGTACGTTTCGCGTCGCGTTCCTTCTCAATAGCATTCGTGAATCGGTCATTAAAAGACTTGGCGCTGCCCAGATAACCTGGGGTTATAAAATCATAAATGGACCACAGCTCGGATAATCTGTTCTCTATCGGCGTCCCTGTTAAGGCGACCCGGTGAAGAGCTGGAAAACTACGTACAGCTGCGGATTGTTTGGTTTGGGCATTTTTGATATTTTGAGCTTCATCCAGGCAGATCGTCGCCCAAGTGAATTCCTTCAGCAGCTCTTGGTCAAGCGCAGCAGTCGCATAAGAGGTCAGTACCACATCGGCTTGCGAAGCTGCGCCATAGAAGAATCCCGCGTCCAGACGGCGGCTTCCGTAATGAAGCATAACATTCAACGAAGGCGCGAAGCGTTGCAGCTCCTTCTGCCAATTGCCTAACACAGAGGTCGGGCAGATGATCAATGAAGGCCAGCCTGGTGGGTCGGTCTGCCGCCGGGCTGAGCTTGCATCCGTGTTTTCTTGGATGTGTAGCAGATAGGCGATGAGCTGTACTGTTTTGCCTAGTCCCATATCATCGGCTAGACAGGCCCCCAGCCCAAAGCGGCGCAGAAAGGTCAGCCAAGCGAATCCTTCATGCTGATAGGTGCGCAGCTCCGCCTTAAGGCCTGCGGGTACGGGCGGCTTAGGCCATTCTGAGCGCTGGCCCAGCTGACCGATAAGGCTGATCAAATGCTCGTTCAGCTCTACCTCCAGACGCAGACGCGCGGCATCCTCTTGCAGCTGCTCTTCCGTAGCTTCAGCGTCTGCCTCTTCACCAGCTCCTAGCAAGTGGAGCTGAAGCACGTCTTGGAAGGACAAGCCTTGCGACTTGTCCATTCCCGCCATGGCTCTTTGGATTTGCGCCAGCAGAGCCGGATCGAGTGAGACCCATTTGCCCTTGAAGCGGACGAGCCGTTCCCCTCTTGCGACCAGCTCGGCAAATTCGGCTTCAGTGAGATCCGCATCGCCGATGGAGATTCGCCAATCGAAATCGATGATCGAATCGAGACCGAACAGCGACTCGCCGCCGCTGCGTTTGTCTTCGCCGGAGCTGATCTTCGCTCGCAGGCGCGGCTTTTTCCGGCTGGCGGCTTCCCACCACGCCGGCAGCAGCACTTGCCAGCCTGCTTCCAGCAGCCGCTGGCTCTCGGCCGTCAAGAACCGCCAGGCGATGGCATCGCTCAGCGGTTCGGCCAGCACATCGCCGCCCGCCGCGAAGCGCTCGGGCGGCAGACTGCCGCGGAGGCGCTCCAGCCATCCCGCGGCCCGTTCATGCACGTGAGCCGACCACGCGGTCGGCCACAAGCCGTACGGCTCGCCGTTATCGGCGAGCCTGATGGGAACAAGCGCGGATTCATCGCGCTTGTCCTGAAGGATCAGCTGCAGCCGCCAATAGGATTCATCCTCATCGGGCTCCAGCAGCTGTAGAGCGGGCCGGAAAGGCGCGGTGTCCGCCTTCCAGCCAATGGCGATAAGCCACGCGGCGGTATCCATGCCCGCTGCAAGTGCTCCGCTTCTATCGAAGAGAAGCGGGAATTCGCTGCGGAGGTCGCCGGCCTCGGCCTCCGTGCTGTAATAGCGCTGCGATACGGCGGCAGAGAACGCCGCACGTAATCCACGGCTAAATTCGCTGCTGCCATTTAGCGCCTCAAGGGCTCCCTTAGCAGTGTCACTGTCCACTGCCACCTGCGCAAGAGCCCCCTCGTCCCAAGTCCATTGCAGCCTCCCGGCGCGGTAGGCGGAGATGTCGGGAATATACTGTTTATGCTCCAGACATATAGCCAGAAGTGGCGCCAGTTCTGTGAGGTGGGCGGCATCGCCCTCCCAGCTCCATTCGATATGCGCCAAAAGCTTCTGCTCGGCAAAGAAGGGGATGACCTGCTCAGCAGGAAGAATCACTAGCTCCACGCCTTCGCCAGCGGGCTGCACGGTTAACTCCGTACCATAAAAAGACGCCTCATGCCAGGCGAAAAGCCGCTGCTTAAGCTGCAAGCCCGGCACGAGATCTTCGCGCTCATTCATTCCAAATATTAAAGCATCGCCATACTGGCTTAATGCAAGCCGGATGGTCAGCGTGCGTAAATGCATGTTCATGGTATTAGCTTTCCTTTCCGAAGCTCCTCTTGCAGCGCACGGAGCCTGCTATGCCTAATGGCGAAGGCAGTGAGGAACTCTTCCCAGCGTTCTTCTTGTTTCAGCTTTTTATACAGCTTGGATAATCGTTTCAATAATTTCACAGCCGCTTTGTAGCTATGTCTGTTCTTATCCAGCACGAATCTTTCGGCGGCCTGATGGTAAAAGGGCAGCAGAACCTCAGGTGCATTCTTTTCCACCGGTTGGAGGTCTTTGACACGAAATTCGGAGGGCTGTTTACCGATGGACAGCTGATAATCCATCCAGGTCTGCCATTTCTCATAGGTGATTAGCTTCTCTTCATAGACTTCGCCAGAGATAGGTAACATGGTGGCTAGTGTATCCCACATTTGTGGCTCAGCTTCAGGCAGGTGGCGAACAGCTTCTTCCCAACTGGTTGAATAGCTATTGAGATTATAGAGTCTGCTGCTCAGCAGTGGACCGATCTGAACAAGCCAACCCACCAACCGGGACCAGTCCCCTGCATCCAGCAGCGGAGAGGTGAAGCTCATGAGCTCATCGGGATGGAGACCCGGGCGCTCGGCAGCCTTATTCAGTAAGTCCCAAGCCTTCTGGTCATCCATCAGATAGTAATACATGCGGCTCTGAGCTAACAGCCAAGCATGTTGTGACAGGGAAGCGCCTAATTCACCTTCTGCTTGCTGCAGCTGTTCGATTTCATTCAGGTAAAGCTTAGTTCCACCTGTATTCGGATAAATCCAATTTCTCCACAGCAGATCATAGCTAAGAGAAAAAGAGGGTTGATCCCGTGAGCGATCCCGTGACTCCGTCAACATCTCGCGCCGCAGATAAGATAGAGTATCGATGACGTATGGCCATAGATCCTGCTCTTGCTCGGGGGACAGCGGAAGTGTCTTTTTTAAAAGACCTGTGATTACTTCCTGTAGCTCTGAGACTGCTACCTGTGTGTAATAACCAAGAGAAGGGGCGTAAGCGGCCTGACCGACGGATTGCGTGGAAGGCTTAGCGAGCTTTTCCAACAGATAAAGATGAGCATGCAGAGTGAACAGCTTCTCCGTTTCCGGAAGCATTTTTGGTTTGAATTTATTAATTGCAGACAAGGCCCGACTCACATATTCAGGATTTCGGGTAGTATGGGCTAGAGGGGAGATACAGAATTCAAAATACTCCCGCCACTCCATTATTTTTCCGCTAGCGATGCGGTTGGCCATCTCTTTCATTTGCTGCTGACGAGTTGCATCGGCTCCAATAGAAGTACTTGTTGCTGTACTTGATATTTTAGGCAAAAAGGATGCAGCTTTAGCGTTAGCCAAAACCTGTACAGATCTATTCTGCTGTTCGGCATAATTCAACAGCACGGCAGCCATATGCTTGCAATGACCTGATACTGGACAATTACAATGACAATTGGTGAAGCCGTCGAGATCAATGGTGACGCGGTAATCCTCTCTACCTTCAACTAGAGCGTTAATCTTACGAGGCTCCGTCATAGTAAACGGCTGCACTCGATTTTGTTTATAATATTGGAACCCCCGCTTGAGGGTAAGATCATCGAAATAATAGGCGACATTTTGGATGAGCTTACTCCACTGCGTATCATCCATAGGATAGGTTGGTTGCATACAATTGGTCTCCTGTAACGAAAATGGTCTTTAGTTGTCTTTCATTATATCACTTCTGCTGGCTTCATCTTTAAATCGTTAAATTTTGATAGATCGTAAGAAAACTCTGTTTAAAAGCTGGCGTGAAGATGATTAGAAGCTAATGGCTTGTATTGAACGGAAGGTCTGAACATATAATAATCGTACTGCAAGTTGGATCATGATTATATAGGTGTCATTTACGAAAGATCAAACAAAGGTCAAAATTGGTCAAATAAATAAAAAGAACTAATTTCGTTGTGGAAAATCAGCTAATTCGCCTGAATTTGAGCGATAATCGGCTTAAATCGGTTTTGTTATTCCTCGGGTAGGGGACTATAATAAGGTCATAGGTCAAATAAAGTCAAAGTCAATGAGAGGAGAATGGATAATGTTTGATATGGTTCCTTTTGGTAAACGTAGAGATGATGCTTTTGGTGTGCTGGCTAAGTCTTTGAATGATGTTTTTAATGATGATTTTTTTGCACCGATTAAGAGCTCCACGATGTCCTTCAGAACAGATATTCATGAGAGTGAGCAGGCTTACCTGATTGAAGCTGAACTTCCTGGTTTGAAAAAAGAAGAAATCGACATTGATTATGCCAGTCCTTATTTGACGATTAAAGCGGTACGTAAGGAAGAAAATGCCGAGGAGAACAAGGAACATCAGATTGTACGCAGAGAACGTCGATATGGTGAATATGTGCGCAGATTCTATGTTCAAGATATTGCCGAGGAAGAAATTCGCGCGTCTTTGAAAGATGGAGTGCTGAAGCTGGAAGTTCCCAAACGGCAAAAAATGCAAGGTAAACGCATCGAGATTCAAGACGGAGATTCTAATTCTACGGGTTCGCAGTCTGAATAAGCATAAATTAAGCGGAATGAACTTCCGCTCAGTCTTTTAGAGATGGCAGCGGGCTTTTAATATAGTGTTATGAATAGAAGGCGCATTGTAGTGGAGGATTCCGGCTATGGTGCGTCTTTTCTCGGAGTGCAATGGTGGTCAATATGAGAATAGGGATGGAAAGGAGGAAGCGCGAGTGGCTAGTAAAAGCTATTATGATGCATTGGGTGTGAGCAAAAAAGCTACTAAACAGGAAATTAAAAAGGCTTATCAGAAGCTTGCCAAGAAGTGGCATCCCGATGTTAACAAAGCCCCTGAGGCAGAGGCGAAATTCAAAGAAGCAGCTGAAGCCTATGAAGTGCTTGGTAATGAGGATAAACGGAAACTCTATGATGAAGAGCTGCTTTATGGAGCTCAACGTGGCAGAGCTAGTGGAGGGGCGGCGAATGGAGCCTCCTCTTGGGATTCAAACTTTGGTGGAAGTGGAAGCTGGAACGGTGGAACTTATTCAACAGGAGGTTCTGGTATTTCGGAGGAAGATTTATTCGGGATGTTTTTTGGGAATCGGGGCTCTGCGGATCGGGCTGGCTTTGATTTTTTCTCGGGAAGTGGAACGGGGCGTGCGAATGGCAATCCGTGGGGCGAGGCCCGTAGTACCATGCAGGCGCAGCTGGATATTACCTTGGAGCAGGCTTATAAAGGTACCACTGTAAGAGTACAGGTCAGTGACAAAACGGTGGATGTGAACATTCCGCCTAGATCCTATGAGGGTACAATTATTAAAATCGCGGGAAACACTCCGGGTGGCGACGTGCTGCTGGCACTTCATATTCTTCCTCATGATATTTATGAGATTCGCGATGGCGACTTATATGGCATGGTTGAAATCGCTCCTTGGCAAGCGGTATTGGGTGGAGAAGTGAAGGTTCCATTACCGGGGGGCGGCGCCGTGAAATTGAAGATTCCAGCAGGAATTCAGAGCGGCAAAACGCTACGTATCCCCGGCAAGGGCTTAAAACGTGAGAATGGTGCGAACGGCGATATTTTATTTGGAATTGAGATTGTTATCCCTGAACCTATCAGCGAAGCGGAGAAAAATCTCTACCGAAAGCTGGCAGACTCCAGCCCTTTCGAAGCCAGAGCTAAACGTCAAAGCACTGGCACCCAGCGGCAGAAGGCGAAAGTGGGTAATTAATAGATAGGTAGAAGAGGTAGAGGTGAGGTGATTTCACTCGTTTGTGATCAACTCTGGTTGGTGAATAAGGTGATTTGAATGCTAGTTGCAGAACAGTAACTTATTTAGCCACTAACTATAAATGAACGTTTCGCTCAAACGGTGAAAGTCGGCACTATGGTGGGAAAAGAGAGTCAAAAGAGAGTCAAAAGAGAGTCAAAAGTGCTTTCGAAAGTGCCTTCGAGAGTGCCAAACTGGGATCGATGGTCGAAAAGAAAGGCAAAAATGCCTTAGAAAGCGCTGAATTAAGCTCGTTGGTCGAAAAGAAAGGCAAAAGTGCCTTCGAAAGTGCCGAATTAGGCTCGATGTGCGAAAAAAGAAGCAAAAATGCCTTAGAAAGTACTGGCGAGGGCTCATTGGTCGAAAAGAGAGGCAAAAGTGCCTTAGAATGCGCTGAATGAGGCTCGATGTGCGAAAAGAGAAGCAAAAGTGTCTTCGAAAGTGCCGAATGGGGCTCGTAGGTCGAAAAGAACGGTATAAATCCCGTAGAATGAGTGCAAACCGACTAGTTACTCGAAAAGAACGGTAAAAATCCCGTAGAATGAGCGCAAACCAGCTAGTTACTCGAAAAGAGCGGCAAAAATCCCGTAGAATGAGCGCAAACCAACTAGTTACTCGAAAAGAACAGTATAAATCCCGCAGAATGAGTGCAAACCACCTAGTTACTCGAAAAGAACGGTAAAAATCCCGCAGAATGAGCGCAAACCAACTAGTTACTCGAAAAGAACGGTAAAAATCCCGTAGAATGAGTGCAAGCCAACTAGTTACTCGAAAAGAACGGTAAAAATCCCGTAGAATGAGTGCAAGCCAGCTAGTTACTCGAAAAGAGCGGCAAAAATCCCGTAGAATGAGTGCAAACCAGCTAGTTACTCGAAAAGAACGGTAAAAATCCCGTAGAATGAGTGCAAACCAGCTAGTTACTCGAAAAGAACGGTAAAAATCCCGTAGAATGAGTGCAAACCAGCCAGTTACTCGAAATAAGCGGGATAAATCCCACTAAATTAACCTATCCCCGGCCCAAAAGGCCGATTTAATATAATCACTCTTAAATAGAAAGGTGAGAGAGCTATGGATTTCAATAAATTAACTCAAAAGCTGCAGGAAGCAGTAGCTGCGGCGCAGTCGCTGGCATCAGACAGCGGTCATCAGGAGATCGATAATCTCCATCTGTTAAAAGCGTTGCTTCAGCAGCAAGAAGGATTGCTGCCAAGATTGCTGCAAAAGATGAATATCCCTGTGGCTGAGCTGATGCGCAGCACAGATGAACTGCTTCAACGCAAGCCGAGCATCAGCGGGTCAGGAGCAAGCACGGTAAGGCGTTACGCCTCGCAATCGCTGATTCATCTGCTGGAGCAGGCGGAGAAGGAAGCGGCGAAGATGCAGGATGAGTTTGTTTCTGTGGAGCATGCGGTGCTGGCCATGGTGTCAGATTCGAGCGGGGAGAATCGTGAGCTAAGGGATCTTTTTGTCCGCCGTGGGCTGACCCGTGAGAAGCTGATGTCGGTGCTTGCTGAGATTCGTGGACATCAGCGGGTAACCAGCCGGGAGCCAGAAGCTACTTATGAGGTGCTGGAGAAATACGGCCGTGATCTTGTAGCAGAGGTTCGCGCGGGCAAGATTGATCCAGTCATTGGTCGTGATGGCGAGATCCGCCGGGTAATCCGGATTTTGTCCCGTAAAACGAAAAATAATCCTGTGCTGATCGGTGAACCAGGTGTAGGGAAAACAGCCATTGTGGAAGGCTTGGCCCACCGGATCGTGCGCAAAGACGTACCAGAGGGGCTGAAGGATAAGACGATTTTTTCACTGGATATGAGTTCACTTGTGGCAGGCGCGAAGTTCCGTGGTGAATTCGAAGAACGCCTGCAGGCGGTATTGAGGGAGGTTCGCGAAAGTAACGGCCGCATTATTCTTTTTATTGATGAGCTGCATACGATTGTGGGCGCAGGTAAAACCGAAGGCTCGATGGATGCGGGCAATATGCTGAAGCCGATGTTGGCCCGGGGTGAGCTGCACTGTATCGGTGCCACAACGCTCGATGAATATCGCAAATATATAGAGAAGGACCCTGCGCTGGAGCGCCGTTTCCAACAGGTGCTCGTGAGCGAACCCGATGTAGAGGATACGATCTCCATTTTGCGTGGTCTGAAGGAGCGGTTTGAAGTTCACCACGGGGTCAAAATCCATGACAGCGCACTGGTAGCCGCAGGGGTATTGTCCAATCGTTATATTACGGATCGATTTTTACCGGATAAGGCGATTGACCTAGTGGACGAGGCTTGCGCCATGATCCGCACAGAGATAGACTCCATGCCGGGTGAGATGGATGAAGTGACCCGCCGCCTGATGCAGATGGAGATTGAAGAAGCAGCGCTAAAAAAAGAAACCGATGACGCCAGCAAACGCCGTCTCGAAATATTGCAGCGCGAGCTCGCTGACCTGAAGGAGAAGCAGCTAGGAATGACGGCGCGCTGGGAGAAAGAGAAGTCGGCCATCCAAGGGATTCGCGACCTCAAAAAACGGCTGGAGCAAGCACGTAAGGATCTGGTCGATGCACAGGAGGAATATGATCTTAATAAGTCAGCCGAACTGAGCTACGGCATTATTCCTGATCTGGAGCGTCAGCTGAAAACAGCGGAAGAAGCGGCACAGCAGGATCAGGATACAAGATTACTACGTGAGGCTGTTACTGAAGAGGAAATTGCAGATATTGTCTCCCGCTGGACCGGCGTGCCCGTCAACTCGTAACTACTGTTTATGCCAGTATTATTTCCGAAATTCTCCAGTTACTCCCCTCTTTAATGATAGAAATCTTTTTGAATAACGCCTGCATGATATCTTTCCGTGTACGTTGTGAATATAACTCCCAATTATCTTTAATCTCATTAATCGTCTTGATCGCACGTTCAGGTGTTAAATGACTAACAACCTCTTTAGGAATTGTGGATAACTTTGCTTCAAGTTCGGTAATCCTGAGCATTTCTTCCTGCATACGTTTGCTGAAATCAGCATACGGCATGTTTCCATCCCCATAAGCAAGCTGCCATCTTTCGCGGCGATCTTCACTGGATCGTATCGCCTTTCTGATTTCTTCTTCTTCACTCTTTGTTTTTTTAGGGACGTGCTTTCTATTGTATTCATCACTTATGATATAAGTAGATTTAAACACGAGTGCTGTTAATTTTTTTTCTGACAACCCACCTTGATCGCACATACCAAATCTGGATTTATTACCGCATACATAATGTCGGTTTTTATTCTCGGTCCGATTATCCGTTACTCCCGTGTAAGAATACCCACACTTCCCACACTTTAAAATCCCTCCGAAAACATATTCTTGCGTGTTTTGTGAGATTGTTCCTTCTCGACGGCGATTAAGTACCGTTTGCGCCTGTTCGAATAACTCTTCGGAAACAATAGGATCATGCTGACCGTCTCTTACGATCGCATCGTCGTCTTTTTTGAACTTATTGTGCACTTTTCCGCAATAATGTTTATTTTCTAGTGTTAATAGAACCTTGCTATGATCCCAACGTGAGCCTTTATTTCTGCGTATGCCATGTTCGTTAAGGTATTTTGCTATCATGGTAGAACCGTCACCGGCTGCGTATCTTTCAAAAATAAATCGAACCCACTCAGCTTCATCCTCTTTAATCAGCAATCTACCATCATCCTGCCGCCGATATCCATAAAGATCCACTGTGATGTTGTGCAATCCCTTCTCAGCACGTTTACGCATACCTTTTGTTACTTCTTCACCCAAGTTCTCGCGGAACATCTGAGCGAATATGCCTAGCAAATACACGAACATTCGCCCCATCGGGTTTGAAGTATCAATCTGTTCAGATAGGCTGATCAATTTAACGTTTTTGGCGTTTACTAATTCAACAAGATCATAGAGGTCTGATATGTTACGAGTTAACCTATCTAGCTTGTGAATGATAACGGTATCAAACATTCCTGACTCTAAATCTCGAATTAACTCTTGCACACCTGGTCGCTTAAGATTTTTTGCTGACACTCCAGGATCGCTATATAATTTAATTAACTGCATATTATTAGAATTAACATATTCAATCAATTGGTCATGTTGAGCTTCTAATGAGTATCCTTCTGAACTTTGTTTCTCCGTAGATACCCTTGTGTATATTGCAACTTTTGTTTTACTTAACGGGGTACCGTCTGCTTTGACTACCATGTTATCACTCCTTGTCTGTATTGTAGGGTAGGGGTAGAAAAAAGACCATACCTAGTTAGGTACAGTCCTATTAAAATCTGATTTGATCTAATCCCCAGTAGTAGTACAAAAACCAAACAATAACACCAAATGCAATTATTTTTGGCAAGTGATTATTTATACGTCCACATAATTGAAAATATTTAGGGAATTTATCTTTAAGTCTATTTGCTGAATATGCCCAAATCAAATACAAAATAGCAATCATAACAAAAGGTAAAACGAAGTGGATAAAAAATTCTCCCATTATAAGTCTCCTTTTTACATTCTAAATTAACTTTATTTTACTGTCATATTTTGTGCAATGAATTTATTAGAAATCTCCCTTACGATTATCAAAAACATCCTAGGGAGCGCATAAATGAAATTAATAGTAGTGAAACTCAACGATAGGGTCGGTGATAATAGCGACTTTGTCGAGATCGATATCAATGAAGTTAATTATTTTGATCTATGGAAGAAAGACAGTAATTCCGATAAAGTCCTCGCATTTCATACCTCTGAGGGGTCTTTTCTTGCGTTATCAACTCTAAAAGAAGCTCATTCAGCATATTGTGAATACGGCTTTGAGTTATATGACCGATCAACTGGCGTAAATACTCAGAGAGTTAAGGAAGCGAAACAACATAAAAGCGGTTCAATTGTAGAGTTTCACGATGGAAGCACTGTGATTGTACGGAAAAAAATATATTAACAGAAAAGTCAATACCCTTTAACCCCCTTTAAGGTAGGGGTGTTGTGCCAAAATTCGACAGCATTTCCTATCATATGTTGTTATAATTTGTTCATAAACCAACGTGGAAGATTAACTTATGTATTTGCGAATGATGAAGTACCATTTAAGTGGTACTGTTACCCGAGAGTAGCTATTGCCACTCCGCTATCGCCATTCCCATACAAAAAGATCATCAATCTTGCAGTTAAGGTAATAGGCAATGACAGCAGCTCTTTGTATCGAGATATTATCCATTCGTAGGTGTACAATATCCGACACTCTCTGTTTGCTTAACCCAGTCTTATCTGCTAACCATTGTTGGTTTTTACCTATCTTTTTGAGTAAGTATGGAATGCGACAGCTGACGGGTACTAACTCCATCATACTGCCACCTTATATTTTTTTATCAAAAATGCGAACATTAGTTCCTAGACTTCCAGTAATGTGGTATATTTATAAAACATTACTGAACCTAACGCTAAGGGGTGCTTCTATGGATAAAATCACGATGGACATTACGCGAACTACATTAGAAGAGGTGGGAGTCCGACCGGATTACATAGTAAACTGTATCGCAATGATGAACCCCGTCATTGTTAAACCTGAGTATGTTAAAGCTTATCTCCTTCTACACCCTGAACGGCAGACACTTGTTTCTTCATAGAACGTTCAGCCCTGACCAGCGCTATGAATCTTCTTACATCGTCATCATCTAACTTTATACCATCTACAATGAAATCCATTTTACTCATAATTTCTTCATCTGTAAGATCTAAAGAATCAATTAAAACCCGGGATGGCTCTGACAAAATCTGTTCTGGGTTGTCCGTTCTTCCTAATAAGTAATCAATCGAGACAGAGAAGAAATCCGCAATTAACTCCAAACGTTCTCTCTTAGGTAATTCCCCTCTTGTTTCATACCTCCTTAGTGATGAAGATGGAATATCCAATGCTCCAGATAATTGATCCTGGGACAAATTCTTTTGTTTTCTGAGTTCTTTGAGCCTATGTTTGAACTCATTTTCCATATTTGACACCATCCTTTTAGTCCTCCTTATATTGTAGTTTAAAATGTTCATAAAATAAACGTTCAGTAATTGATCTAAAACCTATTGACATGTTCAATTATTGAACGTATAATCAAATCAAGAAGTTCAGTAATTGAACAGAAAGTGTGGTGAACAATCATGACAGAAAAAGAACTAAAACCTTTGCCAAACCTAATAAACTCAAGAATTGAAAAGGGTTTAACCCAAGAAAAGCTGGCAAAGAAAGCGAAAGTTTCAAGACCGTTATTGTGCAATATCGAACGGGGATACGCTTTACCTTCATTACCGGTGGCATACAGAATTGCAAAAGCATTGGACAAGCCTATGGAACATCTTTTTTTTAATAAGAATGTTCAAAAATTGAACAAACCTGCCTAAGGAGTGATTTTGCATGAATAAACTACAACAATTTATGTATGGAAATCAAGAATTACGCAGCACATTAATTGACGGTCAACCTTACTTTGCAGCAAAAGATGTATGTGATGTTTTAGAACTTACTAACCCAACAGTATCCATCCAAAGATTAGACGCAGACGAGGTGACTAAGTTGAACTTAGGGGGCTTGTATGGAGAAACAAATTTCGTCAACGAACCCGGTCTTTATTCTCTAATCCTCGGCAGTCGTAAACCAGAAGCAAAACAATTCAAACGTTGGATCACACACGATGTTATTCCTAGTATTCGCAAATCAGGCGGTTATATGATACCGCAGACAATGCCAGAGACACTACGGTTACTAGCTGCTGAAATGGAAAAGAACCAAGCTATCGAAGCAGAAAATAAACAACTCGCAATTGAAGCTGCTGAAAAAGATCAAAAGTTAAAAGAACAGGCTACACCAGTAGCGATATACAACTTAGCAATCTCAGCTCACAATACCATGTCAATGCAAGAGGTGGCTAAGTCCTTAGGAACTGGAAGAACAAAGCTTTACCAAATCCTAAGAGAAGAAGGAATAATCATGAAAAACTCTACATTACCATACCAACGGTTTATTGATGCAGGATATTTCAAAGTTACCGAGAGACCTAGAGCCAGCGGCGATGTAATTGTAAATGATCCGGCCACACGCGTTACAGCAAAAGGATTTGATTATATTGCAAGATTACTGAAAAGAAGATCAGAAACAGAGCAATTAAAGAAGGAAGCATAACATATTTTTTCACATTAATAACAATTCAATTTTACACAACTAATAACCTTCTGAATAAGAAGATTTTTCCAAGGAGGACAACATGGAAAAGACAAATATCGAGCAATTTCAGAGAGTGAAACTAAATGTTAACAACTTATCCCCAGAATTGATACTGCGAATGAGCAATGAGGTAGAACAGGCAAAGTTAAAGGAGGAGAAGAAAGTTGGCTAAAAAACTCGATGATATCACAAACCGCAGACTGACACTGGTAATTCCATTCAAGCGACCGGACAAGCCCAAGCGTGAAACGCGCATATTCACACCAACCTGTGGGTGCGGCGCCGAAGCAGAGTATGAAGTCTACGACAGCTTACAGCCACACTGCAAAAGTTGCACTCAGGAAGCCATGACCAGCACCATAAAGCCATTTGTGAGACCGATCGGAGGGTTTGACGATGCAAGTTGAATACATCGTTGATACCAAGTGTGGACGCCACTTTAGCTGGTCAGCAGTAGACTATGACAGTCTGTTGAGAGATTTACACTATCGCGGATACACACCAACCTTCATCAAGCCCCTGACAGAATACGAAGCTGAAATACTCGCCAAGGAAGCGCAAGAGGATCTGATGCATCAATTCCGTGTGGAGTTAGAAAGAGAGCTGAAAGAATCTGCTTAAAACGGTAGCCGACATTTTAGAGCATTACAAAGGAGAGAGTGAAATGATTAGAGTTTCTGGGGATGTAAAGCTGAGAGTTCCATATGTACTTGATATTGATATGACAGAGGATAAATGGGACGCATTATCTGAGAGAGAACAAAACGAAATTATTGACGGAATGATCGGTCATTCAGAAATGGAAAGTGCGGAGTTGGACGATTGCGATGTATGGGATGTTGTAGAGATTTCTAATGGTGAATCATGATAGCGCCTCGCCTGAAATTCCTTGAACTAGCCAAGATAGCCAACGGACGCGGAACGTTAACCGACACATTAAAGCGCGTGTATCTACTGAACTATGTAAGGGAAGTGCGCAAAGAAAAGTCCGCTGCAGCAACAGCGGACCGAGAAAGACTCTTTGAAAATTAATGTACGTCCATTTTAGCACGAATTAGGGAGGAATGACAGATGCAAGCGATTCGTTTGGTGGGTACCAAGGACATGGAACATGACGAATGGTTAGAGTGGCGGCGAAGTGGCATAGGTGGTTCTGATGTGGCTGCTATCTGTGGCTTGAGCCGTTATAAATCAGCTTTGGAGGTCTACTTAGACAAAATCGGAGAGATACCACCTATCGCAGATAACCCAAAAATGAAGGCTGGACGCATCCTCGAACCAGTTGTAGCTGATTGGTTTGAAGAAGAAACCGGAATTCGTGTTCAAAAGCAAAATTACATCTTCCAACACAAAGATCATCCTTGCATGCTTGCGAACATTGACCGTTGGGTTCCAGGAGAGAATGCCGGGCTTGAAATAAAAAACACTGGAGAATATTCGCGGAATCACTGGTTTGACGGGAACTCGGAAGTCATACCAACTGAGTACCAATTACAAGCTAACCACTACATGGCTGTTACTGGCGCTGACAAGTGGTATGTAGCTGTACTAATAGGTGGTTGGGATTTTCAATGGCGTGTAATTGAACGTGATGAAAATCTGATTAACAACCTTATCTCGATAGAAGAAAACTTTTGGAATTTCCATGTGAAGGCAAAGGTTCTACCGGAAGTTAAGGCACAAGACACCAACCTGATGAATTACATGTTCCCTCGTAGCGCCTCTACAAGCGTCAATATAAGCGAAGTCTACTATGACCTTGTAAATAGACTACTAGTTACAAAGACAGCCTTAAAACAGGCTGAGGAAGACCATGAGGACGTGAAAAACAAAGTTAAACAGTTGATGGGTGAAAATGAGCTAGCCATATGGAAAGATGAAAAACTTTGTTCTTGGAAAACAAACGCACGCGGTAGTCGCGTATTCAAAATATTAGGAGGAAATTAACAATGAATATGACAAAAACGCCAACGAATCAAAGTGGATTAGCAGGAACGTTATCAAATATAGCTACAGGTGCTCCAACCAAAGGAAAAACCATCAATGACCTATTTGAACAAATGAAGCCAGCTATTGCACAGGCTATTCCTAAACACCTTACTCCTGATCGTCTCCTTCGAATCGCTACAACCAGTATCCGTACTAACCCTAAACTAAAGGTTTGCTCACCTGAAAGTCTTCTAGGAGCCGTTATGCAATGTGCTCAGCTAGGTCTTGAACCTTCTATCTTAGGTCACGCATACCTCATTCCTTATAAGAACAAAGGCGTAGACGAATGCCAGTTCCAGATTGGTTACAAAGGACTAATTGAGCTAGCACGCCGCACCGGACAGATTAGCAGCATCATGGCGCAGGCAGTTCACCAGAATGATGAATTTGAATATGAGTACGGAATTAATGAGAAGTTGAGACACGTTCCAGCCGATGGTGATCGTGGTCCCGTAGTGAAATATTACTCTTATGCCAAGTTCAAGGATGGCGGTTACTCCTTCATGGTTATGAGCCGAAATGACATCGTGATTCACCGGGATAAATTCAGTAAGGCTAAGAACTTTGGACCATGGGTTGACCACTTTGACGAGATGGCTAAGAAGACAGTTCTTAAATCTCTAATGAAATATATGCCAATCAGCGTTGAATTCCAACGTGCTGTGGATCAGGACGAAACAACAAAATATTTTGATTCTTCTGCTGAAAATATGAGCGAAATTGTAGATGTTACAGATTGGAAGGATGTTACTGAGGAAACGACAGATACATCAGTTGATCCTAATCAGGCAGAGCTACCCTTCTAACGGAGGGGTAGTAGTTAACGGAGTTTACGAAGACGCCCACGTGCGCGTGGAGTTATAAGGAGGAAGCATAGATGATTGGATATGCAAATGAAGTTAAAACGATGTTGGTGAATGAAGTTGGCGGTACACCATTTGATTCTACCTTGAACTTAAAAATCAAAGAACTTGGAGAACTTGGATATGTTGAAATAGTCGATATCCAGTTTAGGGCAAATCCAGATATTGAAGGTGTTATATGGTATAACGCCCTTGTTATCTATAAAGAGGAAGTGTGATGGAACGTGAAACTGTTATCCAACAAATGGACAAGCACCTAGAAGTCTGCAAAACGTGCTCATTGAAACTCGACAAGCGATGGGCTCGCCCGTCCTATAACCGGTTGCAGAAACATTGCAACGAGAAGTGTCCCACAGGCAAGGAGCTACAAAAGATTGCCGATGATCTCGATCAGATTGTGAAGGATAAACGCAAAAAGAAGGGGATGAGCGCATGACCAGTACAGATTATGAAAAGTTGGCTCGACGTGAGATAGCGGAGAACGGCAATGTATCACCTTCACTTGCTATCAAGATGCTGATTCATATGAAGTCTCTTGAAACTCCAAGAGTGCAGATTGATAAGCGGCTGCTGGATCGGAGCTATGGAATTCCAAAGGGATTCAAGCCTTATATAGAAAGGGAAGTGAGCGCATGAAAGCTCAGATTGCAATGTGGAAAGAGTTCATCACCGTATATACCACAGCCTTAGCAGAGGCAGAGAAATACGGTGATGTGGGCGGAATTGAGTGGAATAAGCACATGATCCACTTTTACACGGAGAAGATTGATGAAGCTGAGAAGTTGAGCGCTTAATCTTTTTTCTTCTCATTCATATAGTTGCGAAGGATGACGTTAATCATTGAGCTTACGGAACGATCATCCTTCACAGCTTCTGAACTTACAAACTCAAAAACCTCAACATCTAACGTGATTGATAACTTTTCTTTATTGGTTTGTCTCACCATATAAATACACCTCAAAAAAATTATAGCATTTTATCCGATATCTCAAACATTTATCTTGCAAAGTAGGATAAAGTAGGATAAAGTAAGATTATCAGATAGCGAACGAGAAAGGATGGACAACATGGACACCAAAACAAGGTTTTACTATCACGAATGGACGAGCACGGAGGACGCGCGTTTGACCACAATCATGCTCGATGGTATGCGTGACCGTAAGAAGGTGCTTGAACTGTTCTGCGAAGCGTCAGACCAGCTACAACGCACCGCTAAATCCTGTCAGAACCGTTGGTATGAGATCCGCGCGGCTAAAAATTCGAAAGCTGTTTAGGCGGTGATCATATGGACGGGTGGATAAAGCTTCACCGGAAGATCAGAGAGAACCCAGTATTCAATGACATGAATTTATTCCGGTTATGGATGATTTGTCTCACTGAAGCTACACATAAAGAACGTGATCAAATGATAGGAAAGCAGATCGTGAAGTTGTTTCCAGGTGAGTTTGTCACAGGCCGTTTTGACCTCGCTGAAATGTACAATCGTGGGTTAAAGAAGAAAGAACAAAAACCTCCAACTACGATATGGAGATGGCTAGAAAATTTAGAAAAGCACGAATTTGTGGTCATCAAATCGAACAACAAATTCTCAGTAGTAGCAGTGGTTAAATGGTTGGAATATCAAACTGATGGTCAACAGAATGGTCAACAAGTGGTCAACAACTGGTCAACAGATGGTCAACAAGTGGTCACAAACAAGAATGATAAGAATGATAAAAAGGTAAAGAGTAATAGTCCTAAACAAGTTTATGACGAAGACAGTCTTCCGTTTCGGACAGCTAATTATCTTTATACAAACATTTTGAAACATAAGCCGGACTTAAAACAACCTAACCTCCAAACATGGGCAAATGACATGAGGAAGTTAATAGATATAGACAACAGAGAGCCAGCAGAGATTGGAAGAGTGATTGAGTGGGCTACAAAGGATTCATTTTGGCAATCAAACATTTTATCTGCTTCTAAACTCAGAGAGAAATGGGACACGCTCACCGCGCAAATGAAAAATAAGACCGTAAGCATGTTTCCGACCCAGTATCAAAGTAAAGCAGATAAAGACGCTCAACAACGAGAAGAGCTTAAACGTGAAATTGTAGGAGGAATGACGCTTGAAGACATTGGAAAAGCAAGAAGCATTATTGATATTACTCCAAATCAAAACAGCTTACCCCAATTTCAACCTAGACAATGACACAAAGAACCTATGGACACAGTTTCTGATGGAAACTGATGCAGAAACAGCAGCGCATAACCTGAGAGACCATATCAAACAGAGTAAGTTTCAACCAACCATCCATGAAATTGTTAAGCCGAACGAAGAAGTCATATTCAAACGACGAAAGCAACTGGCTATCCAGCAAGAAAAGGAAAACGAGGATCGAATGAGACTGGCAGTTCCGCCACCGTGGAAAACGTTAGGCATCACGAAAAGTGAGTATGAAGATCAGATAATTGCTGAGATGGCATTAGGTAAAGGCGATGAGTAAGACTCACGTGGATCGAAATGCCGAAGCTGCGGTACTGGGAGCCATACTGTTAAAGCCTGAACTTCTAGAAGATACGATACTTACGGAAGACTCATTTTGTCTAGATGATCTAAAGCTCATATTTAAAACCATGCTACACCTAAGAGAGCAGCAGAAGCCCATAGACACAATCAACATTGTGCATTGCCTGAGTAACGAACAAATCAGCTTCATAGGGGGTACGCGCGTCTTCTTGGACTTGGTAAACCACGCTGGATCACCTGATTACTTTTTATCGCACGAAACTATTGTCAGAGAAAATGAGTTCCTGAGAGACGCTGAACAGATTTACTCAGACATTAATTTAGAGTCACTAAAGTTCAATGATCCGAAAGAGTACACGGCTCACCTCCAAGAGGCCATAGAAAAGCTTGAGTCAAAGATTATCAAGGAAAACACCACAGAGTCAGTCAGCAAGATGCTTGAGGATTATGACGAAACCATATTTGAACGACAAAAGAACGGTCATGTCCCAGGTTATCCGATCATATCAGATCATTTTGACATGAAAGTTGGCGGCGCTAAGAAACAGGATCTAATCATCATAGGTGCTAGACCATCAGTAGGTAAGACTGCATTTGCAACAAACATAGCAAGGAGAGCAGCTGGATCTAAAAAAGTGGATGCCGTGGAATTTATCAGTATCGAAATGAAAAAAACTGACATACTGGACCGGATTATTTCAGGACACTCCCGTATCGAGGGGAAAAACATAGAAAACGGGTATCTGACCACAGAAGAATGGAGCCGTTACACGCATGGAAGCATCTTCTTACGTCAACAAAATATCTTGATTAACGATAAATCACACCAAACAGTTGAAAACATCGTGAGAGAGATTAAGGCGCTGAAGAAATTGCACAAAGATATTGTTGTAATTATCGACTATCTGCAAGAAATACAAACGGAACGAAAGTTTCAGTCTAGGCGCGAAGAAGTCACATACATCACCAGAAGGTTGAAACAAGCAGCTAGAGATAATGATTGCCCAGTGATTTGCATCAGCTCATTAAAACGGGGAGAAAAGCGTCCTACGATGGCAGATTTGAAAGAATCAGGAGACATTGAATTCGCGGCAGACCTAATTATCTTGCTCCACAGGGATGATTACTTTGAAAAGACAGTTGAGAACACCACCACATATAGCGTGATGGAAGTGATTGTAGACAAGAATCGCAAAGGTTGGACAGGCGTGCATGAGATGGTTTATGAGCGCAATCTAAGTAACTTTTTAGAAATGGATAGGAGGGCAACAGCATGAACAAATGGGAGATTTACGAATACCTGAAGAAATGTGGCTACAGTGACAAGATGATTCCAAGTGCTAAATCTTTGAAAATGAGGTTCCCCAATGCAGATCGTGAAGAAATACTGGAGGGCATAGAAGAATATAAGGCGGCAAAGTGGTTACGTAAGGGAGCTTAAAGAAACACAATCTTAACGAAAGGAGCGTAACCCATGAGAATCCTATGTAGACTATTCGGCCACAAGTACGACTACAACATGCGGAGATGGCACAAACGGTGTAAGCGGTGTGGGAAGAGTTCGGTGTATAGGAACGACAATTAAGCGCCATTACGGGGCGTATAGAAGGTTGAGAGGGTGGTAAAAGTGAAAGGTGCAAATGAATATTACGGACTAATTAAAATGGCTAGAGAAAGAAGACTTGGAGATTTAGAAAAAACAAGATTGGGATATGTACTTCACGGTGGGGATGGTGAGTGCTATCGAAACGGAAATGTCCTATATGTAACTGCTTCACATGCTAGAGGGAAAACATTCTTCATCTACCTGATTGACGAAAACAGTAATCTGTTCAAAGTTTATGGCGTTACGGGCGGTAATCCTGGATGGACAGAAACTTATGGGTGGCTACACAAAGGGACTTGGGTAAAGCCGATTCTACAATACTTCCGGAATCTTGAAGGTGAAATTGTTGAACATGACGAGAAAATCGAACAGAAAAAAAGAGAAAAAGAACGCGAACAAAATAAGGGAATCGGCGAACAAATCAATAAATTCAACGCAATGTTTAGGTAAATAAGGGTGAGAGGGTGAAGGGAATGGGAGAATTAGACGGATACACAATTCAGGTGATGAGAGAGGCAGCACAAAATCAGGCTGAATATTACGAGAATATGAACAGACCGAGCTATATTTTTAAACCTTCGTTAACAGTAGATGGGAATCAATGGTGTGCTTTGTTCGGAGAAAATCTTCAAGATGGCGTTGCTGGTTTCGGAGACACACCAGAAGATGCGTATAGAGATTTTGATAACAATTGGCGTAACTCTAAAGTGAAGTATTTGCGCGTCAGCGCCACCGACCTGACCGAATCACCCAGCGTAGCGGCAGCCGAAACAGGTATAGGGGGTTCCTATGAGTAAACTAACAGTCATTGAACAAGCAAAAGATTATCTGGTGTTAAGCCAAAAGCGCATGGTATACGATGAATCGACTCATATCATAGGCAGCCTACTTTCTCTCCTAGAAGAAAAGGACAAAGCCCTAGCGTTCTACTCAGACGAGAATAGGACATTTGAAGAAATCAGTGATGATGGCGGATTTATCGCCCGTAAAGCCCTTAATACATCATCTAACAACGAAGGAGAGACGATATGACACCAGAACAGATAGAAGAGATCAAATACATGCTTAGCATGACAAAAGAGCAATGTGAAAGCTTTGTTGATGCAGGAGAGTATAGCGACCAAGATTTTATTGACCTTTATGCAGCGAGCAAGGAGTTGCTGGCTGCTCTAGAAGAGTCAAAACAAGACGAAAGCCGTCTTCAAACAGCAATTGACTGGTGGGATAACTACAGTCGGGATAAAAGTGAAGAGTTGGCAGAGGCACAGCAGACCATAGCCCGACAACAAAAGGTGATTGATTGGTATGAGAGTGGTGGAAGCATGGGTGAATTGGTTGAGGAAGGGAGCGACAAGGCATGAGCCAAGAAAAGCCAATCGTAATAACGGTTTTGGTCAAGGGCGGTGGATACGACACTATAGGTATCCTGCCAAGTATGATCGGACCATTAGCAGAAGCAATTCGCAATAAAGGGTATGAGGTTGCTCATCTGCCTAGTAAGTCAATAGAGGTTGAAGGCATCCTAATAACGGGAAAAGGGATCGGTGAGCGAGTTATCATGCTCGGAATGGAGGGAGCTAAGTCATGACACAGGTAAAGGATAAGACAGACCAGAAGCTTAACCGGGCGCTGGCGGAGTTGATGGGATGGAGAGTTATTCAAAGCCATACCGCCGAAACAGGTGGAGGAGCACCTTATTATCAGCTCGTAGCTCCGGGATTCGGAGGACGCCACTACCGGGAACCTGAAGATACATGGAAATATGTCCCTGACTACTGCACAGACCCTGCTGCCTCTCTAGAGGTACAGACAGCAGCAATAAAGGAAAATTACATCAAGTATGTATCTACTCTCTGCGATATATTGGACGGCGAATCGGACGAGATGTCTGGCGAATTATCACCGGAAGCCGTAGCTGATATGCTCACCGCCAGCCCCAGAGAGAGGGCAGAGGCGGCATATATCACGCTACAGGATGTTGAGCAACAGATGATATCAGAACCATGTTGTCTAGTTGGTCGTTGTCAAGAGTGCGATCCAATTACAGAGTAGACGCATATAGCGAAGGAGAGTTGATAGATTATGGAAATGAGTATTGAAGAAAAATTGAAACAAGTTTGCAAAGAAAACGGAGAAATCCAAATTGAGAACATTACGATGTCTCTTATGCTTGTTGATGTTGTACTACCTTATGATACATCTTCTGTAGAAATCGAACTTGAAGGAAATACAGATTCTGAGATTATTGAATCCTTTATTGAAAAAGTTAATGGTCGTATTGATGACATGATAAACGAACTTAATAACTGCAAGCTTGCCACACAAGACTAATGTTGCACAGTACGAAGATACAGGGACAGAGAGGGTTAATAGCCCTCCTATCCCACAAGGGGGATATAAGAGATGAAAAACGGAGATTATGTTAGGCATCAAAATTACGGTGACGGAGTTATATTCCTACTTAGAAACAGAACTGCACTCGTAGATTTTGACGAGCATGGTCTTGTAAGTGTTGCATTGAATTCCATTGAGGAGGTAAACCCCCAATGACACAAAGGGACTGGCAAAAGGATATGGATATGTGCGAGGCAGCGCGAGAAACAGAAAATGGTCTCACTGCATTCAGGGAATTAGGCGTAGGCGGTCCTATGATGGCAACCTACTGGCTCCAAGAAGCCAAGATTTACAAACAATCATACGAAGGAACGTTAACGGCTTATGAAGCTGAGAAAGCCCGTGCAGACGCAGCAGAAGCACGAGAACAACAATTAAAAGAGGCGGTACAGCTTGCGGTTAACGATCTCGAACTATGGAGTGACAAAATACTGGCGGCGAAAGTTGTGTTAGGACAATTGCAACGCACGTTATCCACCCTTTACCCAGATACCCCAGCACCCACACCAGAGATCAAACAACAATTTTCCGCAAGACCATTAGATGAATGGCATGAAGAAATGGGAGATATGCTGTGGTGGATGTTCCCGATTCAGGAACCGCCATATTGCGGCAATCCACTGGATTCCGATTGGTCTGATTGTTATACGCACTGGACACCATTCGTGATTCCAGCAGACCCAGCACCCAAGGAGGGAAGATAGCGTTGAATTTGGAACTCAGGGCAATTAAGCAAAGTGAAGAATTGAAGACGGCGGATGGCTACAACAAACACATTCATTGTGATGGCAGCAGGGAACATGTACTCAGTTATTCAAGTAAAGGAATCCATTGCAGCCAGAATAACTGTGTTGTGAATCGAAATAACCAAGAGAACATATCTGATTGGATATTTATTAAACGTTGAGAAAGGAGGGCGTATAGATCATGGATGAACGGGATGGTGAATTTTTAAAGGCTCTTGGCGAAGCTTGGAGCTTCATAAAGGGAGACGGTAGTTTTACAGGCAATGAACTAAAGCGATGGAGCAATAACCTAGACGCTGATTTGAGTAGGCAGGTATTACGAGCAATCATTCAGACAGCTTGGAGCGATTATGGAGGAAAGACTCACAAAGGGCATGTTGAGGAAGGAGATAACCAATGACACTCACAAGGGAAGAGATACTGGCGCTGGACCCGATTGAACTTGGTCCAGCGGTAGCAGAACATATATTTCAGGCGAAAGTGATCGGTAAGGAAAACTTTCCTGAGCTACGGCTGCTGATAGGCTGGTTCGGGAAAGAAGCTTGGAAGCCAATGAAGGGCACATGGCACAATGCAGAATGGAGAAATTCAGAGGAAAAGGCTTGGCTGGATTGCCCACGGTTCGGTGAAGACATATCCGCAGCATGGGAAGTATTAAACAAAGTAATCGAAATGGGAATGGAGATAAACGTAGGCTTCTACAAGAAATGGGATTGTGATCTTGATTACCGTGGCACACAGTGGAATGAGCAAGCAGACACAGCACCAGAAGCAATATGTAAGACTGCTCTATTAGCAGTACTGGGCTTATAACGGCCGTAAGGCCTCCGATTCGACCGCATTACTTAGCGACAGCGGAGGCCGCAGGGCTGGATGAACTTATAAGGGGGCTGAGACACATGTCTAAGCATGACATTGTATACGTTTTGATTAACACGCTGCATGGAAAAGTAGAAATGGCAACGCAAAACGATTCTGAGGCATGGGCATTTTATCGGGATATGAAGGGAATTCGTATACAAGTGTTCATGAACATGAATCTGATTGCAAGTATAGAGCCTGCAGTATCAGCACTGGATTAATTTAGGGGGCTGAGACCCCAATCAAAGGAGACGATACACGATGGGCAGAGAGATTAAGGTGAAGGCGTGGGACGAAGAACTCAAATTGATGTATGACGGTGACAAGATAGAATCCCGTGATGACCTGCAGGCCTATTTATCCTATGGCGAATTAGTCATATTCCGGATCACGAACGGAGAATATACCCAACTAACAAATCTGCAGTGTACCGGACTACCGGACAAAAACGGCAAGGTGATATATGACGGAGACATACTTCAGGTGCCGGACCTTTACGAGACTCCTGAAAATACAAGCACGACTTACCACACGGACGTAATCGACTTTGAAGAATACGGTTGGAGATTAGGCGGAAGTCAGTTGTGTGAGGATTACCAATACATTTCATATGAATGCGAAGTAGTGGGCAACATCTACGAGAATCCAGAACTAATAGAGGTATAAGGGGGAGAAGAGGATATGAGCATTCCAAGTCAAGGACACGGCGAAGTAGTGCTGATGCAATGTGAGGGAGGCTACGTGCAATTGAGGGACGATTTAACCCGGTTCTGGTGCGCATGTGGTCAGCCTGCAGTTGCTTGGTCTGATGAGGTCCTATCGCAGTATAACTTCAAATGCATCAAGTGCAATCATCAGGCCGAAGGCCATCGAGTCAGACCGAATAATCCCAGTGATAACGGGGGCCGGATAAGGTTAACATAATCTGCTCCCCATAAAGAGAGGAACAAGACACTAATACAATCCGAAAGCGAGGTAATCAATTATGAGTAGTGGTATCAAACGTCATCGTCGTATATCCCCTATGCCAGTAGTATCCTCATTCCCGCCACCAAACAGAGCTACAGTCCATAGTGATCCGGTAGAATATACGCTCACCCCGGAACAACTGGCCGAAGTGATAGAAAAGTACGGACCACCGAAAATGAAGCTACGGGAGGCACCGAGGAGCCACTACATGAGCGGTAAGAAAGGAGGGAAGAAGAATGAAAAGCAAGTACGGGGCGAGAAAGACGCAAGTTGACGAGATAGTTTTCGATTCACGCGCTGAAGCCAAGAGGTACCGTGAATTAATGCTCCTGAAACGCGCTGGTGAGGTCATAGAGGTCGAGTTACAGCCATCATACGTATTAATGCCCGGATTCAAGCACAAAGCCACAGGCAAGCGCGTACAGCCTATCACGTACAAAGCAGACTTTTTAGTAACTTATGCAGATGGTCATCAAGAGATCGAGGATGTGAAAGGGATGAAGACTCCTGTCTACTCACTTAAGAAAAAGTTGTTCATGCACGCTTATCCAGACTTACAGATACGAGAGATAAGCGCATGATGGCGGCATGGATCAACATAGGAACCAGTTACGAGCTTGTGAGCGAATACGGAGCCCGTGTAGGCACGTTAATAACGCTGGACAAGCAAATACATCACCGTAACTTAAAGTCGCTGTATGAGCCTCCTATTGGCTTTAGAGTAGATAAGTATAAATTCATCGAAAAGAGACTCGTGAAGAGAAAATCAGCATGAAATAAAGTTGAAGAAAAACGAAGAAATCAAGAGATAATAGTACAATAATGGTAGTAAATATAGTATAATATAGGTAATATCAAAACATTTGGACGAAAAGAGGGGTATTCGTGGAAATATCGGAATTTCAAACTAAAATTGAGCAGTTGCAATATGAGTTGAACATCGAGAATCAGCGCGGCGGACTAAAGGATGCAGCTAAGGTTGAGCGGTTGGAAGCGCAAATTGCGGAACTGACCGCAGAACTGGAAAAGCCAGAGGTGGATCCGGTAATTGCCCGTGGAGAAGAAGAAATTGCACTTTTCGGAGTTCCCCTTGGCGCATACTTCGCAACTATTGCAGATCATGTGGCTGTGAGATCAGTGGTTATACCAGCGTTTCGACAATTAATCAATGAAAAGAAAGATCTCGAAGATGGATATCACAAGCTTAGCGAGTCTTCAGAGGCAGAGTCACAAAGGCTGAATGAAGTTATCGAAGCAAGAGATACAGAAATAGCGACCCTTAAAGCAGCATTATATGAGTCTAAATTGCAGGCGGAAGATAACGCCTCAAAACGTGACAATGTATATAGTGAACTGCTTGAAGCCAAGAAAACGATTGATGAATTGAATGCCAAGATTGCTGCATCTACTGTAACCAAAGAGCAGATCAGAACAAATCTTGATGGTGCGGCAGTAGTCAAAAAGGTGAAACGTGTCATTTACGACGTGGTTTACATGGGAAAATGGAATGAGAAGTTCACTGCAAAATATGCTGATACAGATGAATCATTTGAGGATTATACCTTATACAAAGACACAAAATATCAGGAGGTACAAGCCGAAGAGGCTGCCACATTTCGGACTGAGTTTCTCGCCAAGCAAGAACAAGAACGTAATCATGAGGATATGGCACAACATAGCAGTGTGGAGGACGAGCCAGTAACGGTTCCAGCCTTTCGTGATGAAGATACCAACAGCGCAACCAGTGGAGTGGATCAGGCAGACGCTAGTAGCGAAGTGGCAGGATCGAGTGTTGAAAAAAGACTTGAAGCGCTTGAGTTAGCGGTATTTGGATCAGTGAGGGATGCAGCCTAACGGCTGCTTTTCTCTCATGAAGATCGGCGATAGAGTGCGTCATAAGTCGGGTAGTAAGGGCACGGTGAAGAGGATTTCAGATCCATGGATATTCGTTGCGTTGGATGGAATGAACGTAGCTATACCTTACAGTGTGAGTAGTCTGGAAGTAATCGAAGAGGAATAAAAAGTTATCTATAGGGGGGATATACATGAGTTGGAAGGAATCGTACAACGACATTTGCAGCGAACTCCGAATCGTGCAGATCCACGAAATGGAGATCAGACGACGGGTAGAGTTGGCACACAGTGTAATGTCCAGCGGTAAAATACAGTCGTCAGGTAGTTACTGCCACATACCTTTCGACAAAGGGGTCGAGAAGTTTAATGAGGCAGTAATAGAATTAGAAATCGTTCAATTGGAAGTTGATCGTATACAAGGAATCAAGAACGCCATGGAACAAGAGATGGTGAAGTTTGAAGGACTGGCAAATGTAGTAATGTACAAACGTATTGTTGAGAACAAAACATACCGTGATATGGCGCCAGAGTTGGGATATAGTGAAGGTTACTTGCGTAGGTACATGAGCCAAAGAGGTAACAAAGAGGTAACACAAAGTACAAAAGCATCGTGATATTATGTAAGTATGAGGAATTGGCATTCGGTAGCGCGCGAACCGCCCCTAAGTGCTGATTCCTCGTCACTTTCATTCACTAATGTTCACTCCTTACTGAGCGTCGATTGCTACGGGTCGGCGCTACTTTTTTAGCAACAACCACACACTACGAAGGTGACAGACTCGCTCCTAGTGGTGGTGTGGAATTGTATATAGATGCGAATGCATCAAACGTAAGAGTGACGGTTATCGCCGTTGCTCTTTTTGTTTTTCTCCGGTTCGACCGAATACGCTTAACGAAGTGGAGGCCGTATAAGAGTGTCCAAAGACATTAGATACCTATACATCACACTAATACTCATGTACATCATAACAGCCTATTGTATGCGAGGTGGTAGTGTATGAACCTACAAGAGCTTACTCATAAACGTGCACTGTTAATGAATGAGATAGCTAAGGTAGATGATGAGATCATAAAGGCTAGGCAAGAGGTGTATAAGAATATGCTTCGCAGGACGTATGTGGATTGTCTTAGTAGATCAGGTGTGACGCACTCAACGAGTTATATTAGTGATGCAGTGAATGATGAGGTAAATCAAGCATAGATGGAGGTGAGGTAGATGGAAACTACAGCATTAGGAGATATAGAAGGATACCAGCATATACGCGTCAAGGCAGAAGGAACGGACTTAAGAGAGGTATCTAACTGTTTCTTCAAAGAGTTGATGAATGTTGTCGAAGGAAAAAACATTATCTGGAGAACAACACCGACAGCTATTGAAACAGAAGATGGCTATAAGATATCTGCAAGAGTACACGTCAAATAAATGGGGGTGAAGACAATGGCAGATCTAAGACCACAGATCATGATATTTGTTACCGAGTATCTGAAGAATGGCAACAACGCAACACAGGCTGCCATTTCAGCAGGATACAGTGAGAAAACGGCATACAGTCAGGGCAGTCGGTTGTTGAAGAGTGTTGAAGTTCAACAATATCTCAACAAAACTGAACAGAATCTTAACAGGGACTTGCGACAAATCTTTGCAGAAGACGCTGTTGAGGCTTACAAAGTGCTGAAAGAGATCATGTTGAAGCCTGAAGCAATGGACAAAGATAGGATAGCAGCAGCAAAGGATATTCTAGATCGTGGTGGGTATAAACCAGTTGAACAGATCGTTGCAGATGTGAAGACTTCATTCGAGGATCAACTAAGGGAACTGATTGAATGAACGCGCTAAAAGTATTGAAGGACAGTTACAAGACGTACTTTGAGAGATGCTTAAAGATCCGCAACAAAGAAGCGCAGATAGTACCATTCATAACCAACGCAGCGCAAGACAGGCTCATTAAGATCATAGAGGATTGGAAAACTGCTGAACCGGATGAGTCAAAGAGACGGTCTTTATACATCATTATCCTTAAAGCGCGTCAGCTAGGCTTTAGTACAGCAACAGAAGCAGTATTCTTCCATGACCTAAACTTCAGCTTTAACAAAGTGGCTATGATCGTATCGTTTGATGAAGATTCAGCGGTAACAATCAATGACATGTCCGATAGGTTCTACAAATACTTACCACAGGTGATCAAACCGAAGCGCCGACCATCCAGAGGTAAAGGCATCCTGATGGAGAACCCACGCTTTGACGATTCCAAAGAGATTAGCAAAGACAATGATCCGGGTTTGCAGAACAAATTCCTTGTAGAGACAGCTAAGAACCTGAATGCTGGATCATCGTACACGATTAACTATCTGCACATATCTGAGTTAGCTAAATGGGATAAACCTGAAGAGACAATGACCTCTATCATGCAATCTGTACCAGACTATGGAGCTATAACGATTGTAGAGTCTACAGCAAAGGGTATGAACTTCTTCAGTGAACTGTGGGATAACGCAGAGCGCGGAAACAACAACTTTGTACCTCTGTTCGTAGCGTGGTTTGAGAACCCGAGGTACAGAGCACCGTACACGGGTTTTGAGCTCACGCCGTATGAACGAGACATCCAAGATACGTATAAGCTTGACTTGGATCAGCTACAGTGGCGTAGGAACACTATGAAAGACAAGCTCAACGGCGATGAAAGTCTGTTCAAACAAGAGTACCCGTGTAATGCAATGGAAGCCTTCCTTACTACTGGTACACCAGTTTTCAACAATGAGATTGTCATTAAACGCATAAGAGAGTTGGAGTTAAATCCAATTGGTGAGCGTGGAAACTTGAAGTATATGGGTGACAAGGAAAGAAAGATTACCTTCGTACCAGATGAGCGCGGTTGGCTCACGGTATTTAAGCATCCAGAACCCGGTAAACACTACATTAGCGGCAATGACGTTGCCCAAGGTGTGGAAGGTGGAGACTTTGATGCCGCACCTATATTGGACAATGCCACGCTGGAACAAGTAGCAACCTTCCATGGTCACTTAGATGTGGACTTGTATGCAGAGGAACTATACAAGCTTGGCATGTACTACAACAAGGCTCTATTAGGCACTGAGGTCAACTTTAACCCGGGCACAGTGTTACAACTGGAGAAGATGAACTATCCAAGGCTGTACATGAGACAGAACATGAATACGATCAGTAAGGACGTACAAAACTCTTTTGGCTGGCACACTAGTATGACCAACCGTAATGCCATCATATCTGAGTTAGTAGAGTACGTGAGAGAGCACACACACTTGATTAAGGACGTGTGGTTCCTTAAGGAGTGCTTAAAGTTCGTTAAGAACAAGCAAGGTAGACCAGAAGCTATGCCGGGAGAGCATGATGATAGAGTGCTGGCTTATGCTATTACACTAGCTATCAGAGGACAGCAGTCCACAAGCACACCAAAGGAACAGCCAAGCATAAAGGACTTGCCTCTGGATCTACAAGAGGATTACGCAAAGGCTTCACCGGATATGAAAAAGTATCTCGCTGATAAATGGGGATTGAAAGTAGGTTGATGAGATGGGCATAAAGGATGTGATAAAGAAGATGAAAAAGACTGTGGTCAAGGTACAACGTCCTAAGAAGCTGATAAAGTGGCAGGAACGCTTAGAGGCAGCTAAGAGTGGGCAAGACTTGTCTTTGATGGATAAGCGAGAGTTTTTATATTTAGGTGACAGACACGTTGAGAAAAACATTAACAGTGTAAACCAGCCAAAGAAACAATCAAATAATATCTGGAACATCGGCTTTGAATTCATCGAGTCACAGGTAAACAACCAGATCCCAATGCCTACGGTTAAGAGTAAGCGTGAGGGATTCGATACCCAAGCAGCTATGATAGCGGACAGTATATCCAATGACATTAAAGAGTCAGATATTGAAGCGATAAACGACAGGAACGAACGCATCACGCCTCTTCAGGGGTTTTCGATCATTGAGGTCGCGTGGAACCCTAACTTTAAGCACCATCTGTACCGTGGAGAGATTGAGCTCATTGGTAGACATCCGAAACAACTGGTCACACAGCCTAAGGTATACAACTTACAGAAGATGGATTACTTTTTTATCCTCTCAGATGTAACAAAAGACTATGTACAGCGGCGTTATAAGAAGGATTTGTCTGGTGAGGAAGAACAGTATCCAGAGAATACACGCCTATTTGACACAGACCAGAACTCCAGTGGATCAGCAACATCCGCCCAGGACACAGAGGAAGAACCATTAACAGAAATCGTGTGCTGGTATAAGGACGAAGACGGGGATATATGCAAGTATGTGTGGATTAATGATACTGAGCTTGAAGATTTACCTAAGTTCTTCTACCGCAGAAATAAAGATGGCACATACATGGAAACTGAAATTTTAGATCGTGACATCGTAGATGTGGATGGCAGGCCGATTGCCTATAAGGGCGAAAAAGTGCCAATGTTTATACCATCCCGATATCCGGTGAGTGTACGCATCAACGTTCCACGAAACTTTCACTTTGGTGGACAGAGTGACCTTGATGTTATTGGAGATCAGCAAGATTCCATCAAGCGAGTCGTACACAAGATGGAAGAGAAGATCATCAAAGGCGGTTCACTCATTAAAGCCCTAGAGGATCATGACAGACTCAAAATCACGGATGAAATATACCAAATCATCAGAGGTACGCAACAACAGTTAGCAGCCATTGACACGCTTGACCTTACTGCTGACATAAGCAAGGACTTATTGTACTGCCAAGAGCAATATAGAATCGCTCAGAGCATGCTAGGGATCACAAATAGCTTCCAAGGTAAAGAAGATGTTACGGCCACTAGCGGTAAGGCTAAGCAGATACAAGTACAGCAAGCATCCGGACGGCTTAACTCCAAAATGTTTAATAAGAACGTTCATTTCAAGGAGTTATTCGAAATCATATTCGAACATAAGATTGCCTTCTATGATGAGATACGACCATATCTGGCACAGGATATTGAGGGTAATGATTCCTTTGGTGAGTTTGATAAATACCTGTTACTACAACGAGATAAGCGCGGAAACCTTTACTGGAACACAGATTTCCTCATTGGCACAGATGGCGTATATGGACTACCGAAGGACCCAATGTTCATGTATGAGCAGACTATGGCGTTATTCAGTGCTCAGGCAATTGATGTGCAGCAGTTATGGACCATCCTAGAAGGTTTACAGTTCCCGGCAGCGAGTCGGATCAAGCAACAATGGTCTGAAAAGATGAATCAGCAGGAACAAATGGCTCAGATGGAGCAGATGATAACTGAGCTTCAACAGCAGATTGAGCAAATGGGCGGTGAGAATCAGCGATTACAAGGGGCATTGGAACAAACTTCACAGAGCAATGTACAGGCTGAGGCGGATGCTATGCAAGCAGCTAACGAAGGACAGCGACAACAGTATGAGCAGCAGCGCCAACAGGAAGACAGTGCACATCAGAAGGCTATGGATATAGCTAAATTACAAGTTGAGGCATCGAAGGTATCTCAGACAGGTAGACAGAAGGAATCAGCATGAAGATAAACCTTACTGTTGAAAATTTGATTGATTTTATGGCCGTTTATTCATGTTGTGATACAAGACAATTCGTATATAAAAATGAACTACAGAAGTCAACAGAGGTGCTATGCACGGAATGTGAAACTCCAGTAATGTTTCGTGGTTCAAACGGGTTATGGTATTACGCTGGTAACAAAGTATTTGAATAAATCAGGACGCTCCTAGTCGTAGGACGTCCTTTTTCATGCCGATTTTCGGGCTAACTTATCTTAAAGGTGGTGAGCAACATGGCTAATAATGGCGGCGGAGGTTACAAGGTTCCGAACTCATCTAGTGGAGTAGTTAAGGCACCGAACGCAATTATCAAGAATCAAGGTTCACCAAAGAAAACAACTGGTGGAGATTTGAGAGCAAAGTAACAACAATCGCAGGGTGGGCTGTAGCAACAACCACAGAAGGAGTGACCTTATGAATAAAATAAGCAGAAAAACGGTAGAAGTCGCTGACCTACCTAGACGATATCCGATGAATCTCCAACTGTTCTCAGAAGACGGAACGCCATCTTTGGAGGATAGTCCAGAGTATCAATCAGACATGAACGAGTTTGATAGCAAAATGCAAAGATTCATGTCTGATAGGGAATCGCCTACAAATGATGAACCAACTGAAACTGTAGAGGACTCTGAACAAGCAGAAACGCCGGAGGTCGCTGAACCGGAAGAGAAACCTAAACAGGACTCAGAGACGAATAAAGCTTTCCAAGAGATGCGCAAACAATTAGATGCGGAGAAAGCGCGCGCCGCAGAAGTTGAAGCAAGAGCAAAGAAAGCAGATGAGCTCATCGCCAAACAGTATGGTGAGAGTCATGGAATATATACCGTAGAACAATATGAACAACGGTTACAGGAAGAGGAAGAACGCGCCAACATTGAACGTTATGAGGGTGCAGGGTTAACGCCTGAAGAAATTCAGATGTTGAAAGAATATCCGCAACTCAAGCAATCGACTACAGCTGAACAAGAAGCTAAACGTAACCAAGAGGCTGAACAAGGATGGGTAGAGCTGTTCGAAAAGTTTCCCGACCTTGGAAAAGCGGTGGCAGATCAGAATCAAGAAGCAGTTGACTTGTTCTACAACGACAAGATGAAAAAGGAAATGGAACGCGGAGCTTCACCTTTAGCTGCTTACTTAAGTGCAAACTTTGACGCGGTATTAGAGAGCCGCCTAAAGAACGTACAGGAAGCCGCAAAGCAGGAAGCACTGGATAAGCTCAACAGTAAAGAACACTTAGCCCCTAATGCTTCAACGGGTGGAGAAGTTGACCATGTAGAGATTGATGATGAAACTATGAGGGCTTATAGAGCCCTGAACAAAGGTAAAAGCGATGCGCAAATACGTGCATGGCATAAAAAACACGCTAAATAGGAGGCAATAACATGGCAAACGCACCAGGATTTAGACCGAAGATGCGCCCAGGGATGGGTGAACTTCCTTTCGAATATTTACTTTTAACCGATGCAGAAGGTGCAACACTTGGCGAGGGTCTTGTGTTGACTAGTGGACGTTTGACGAAAGCAGGTCCAACAGTGAAACCTCAGTTTGTCTCAGTACGCACCCAAACGGCTGAAACAACATCTGTTACACCACTCCCTGTATGGCGCGTAGACGCGTTGCAAGAGTGGACAACACAATCTACAGCGACGGTTTCCGCAACGCTTAAAGGCGCTAAGGTGACGCTACACACGGACGGTATGAAGGTTACTGCAACGACAGCAAGTGGCGTATTTGAGATTGACGATACTGATGGAGCTACCACGACATCCAATGTCAGTGGACGCTTTGTATAAGGGGGCTAACTAGATGATATTTTCTAAAGCAGCAGGACTAAATGATTCTGTGTTCGGCAAGTCGCAGGATCCAATTAAAATGATGTTGACCGATCAGAAGGAGGCATTCGAGTCTGAGTCCGTCATTGATAAAATCTTCTGCATGGATGAGACAGGTAACTTTGCTGAGAAGTACACTTACGAAACATCTTTAGGTGACTTTGAAGCAGTGGGAGAACAAGGTGCTTATCCTGAATCTTCTTTCCAAGAAGGGTTTTCCGCAATTGTCGAACCAGATGAATGGAAACTTCAATTTTCCGTTACTCAAACGATGATTGAAGATGCCAAGATGGGTAAAGTAAAGCAAAAAGCTTATGGATTTATGAAATCATATCACCGTGGCCGTGAAAAGTTTGGTCTTGGTATTCTAAACAATGGTACAAGTTCCTCTATGCTGTTTGGTAACAACAATAAACAGTTTGATATTCGCGGTGCTGACAAGAAAGCCTTATTTGCTACAGATCACCCGTCAATCACAGGTGGTTACGGCGCTCAGTCCAACTACATCTCCAACCCGTTCTCCTACGATTCCCTTTGCCTAGCAGAAGAATCTATGCAGTACATTCGTAACGACGATGGCGAGATCATGGACATTAGTCCTGACACGATCATCATCCCATCTAAGGCGCGCATTAAGAAGTTGGTTTTTGATGCGATCGGCGCTGAAGAAGGATCTCCAAACACAGCTAATAACTCCTTCAACTTCCAATATGGTCGTTGGAATGTAATCATGACTCCTTACCTTAACAACACTGCAGGGATCACTGCTGGTACTGATACTTGGTATTTGGCTGACTCTAAGTGGATGGAAATGTACGAAGGATTGATCTTCCTTGATCGTATTCCTTTGAACGTTCGTTCATATGTGGATGAAAAAACCGATGCTAACATTATCAAGGGGCGCGCACGTTGGGTGGCTAAACCTAACAGATGGAACGGAATTTTGAAGGCAGATCCGGGACTTTCCGGAACACTGTTAACATAGGAGGGATCATATGCCAGCAAGCTCAGGAACAACTAGCTTTACAGCACTGGCACTTGGTGACAATGATCTATTTACAGGCGTACTTAACGGTACGTCTGTTTTTGATCCTGCATCACTTGCGACATATACCGGAACAGCATCCAGCGCTATTACAGTTACTGGTGCAGCACTAGGAGACTTCGTAATCGTGACTGCGCCATATAATTTGGCTGGAATCATTGCAAGCGGCACTGTTAGCGCTGCAAACACAGTCGTTATTACACTATTCAACGCCTCAGCCGCAACGATTGACCTTGCATCTGGTGTATGGAAAATAAAGGTGCTGAAGGGGTGACGCATATGGAACAGCGTAGCACTTGGGGCAATGCTGTTGGCAACACTTCGAGAAAAAAGAATAAACTCCCCTTCAGAGGATTCCAAAAAGAAACTGATGATATGAACGAATCACAACGTAAAGGTGTCCAAGTCTGGAATGAAATGGTCACTAGGTTGATTGAAGTTGGAGAGATGAAGGACAAGTAGAAGGGGGCTATAGGCTCCCTTTTTTTACTTTAGGAGGGATAAGATGTTAGTACCTATTGAACTATTAGAATCTCAAATTAGTCGAACAGAACATCAATTACTGATGCATCTGATCATTGAACAAAAGGAAACGAATAAGTTACTTCAACAATTGGTAAAACCACAACCAACAAACCGAAAGGCGGTAAATAAATGACCGGACGTGTAGTAGTTGAACCATTTTCACGAGCTGTACCCGTTACAAAGAGTGACACAACTTTAATCGCGCCATCTAGGGGTATCATGGCATCTGGAGGAACGGAATTAGCTATTGCATTTCAAGATGGAAGTACCGTAATACTCACTAATATTACTCCTGGATACATTTACCCAGTGTCAGCAGTAAAGGTATTGGCTACCGGAACCACAGCAACAGATATTATCGCATTTTATTAAGGCGGTGACTCATGCTAATACAAGAAATTGTTGAAGAAATCATAGAGAAACTGCCAGAGAATAATGTGCCTGTTGTCTCTATCTTACGCAAAGTCACACAAACAAGAGATAGACTTATGCGCAATGTGAGCTCGTCACAGGCTCAATCAGAGGTATTGACTCAAGCTTTTGACGTGACTGTTGGGAATGGGTTGTTTGACCTTATATGCCCTCCTAGTAACATCACAGAAGTTGTAATACGTAAATCAATCTACAATAATCAACCGTTCATGGATGATCCTTCTGATTGGCTAAGAGTACCATTGAAACCCTTTAATGATCAGGAACGTGGACCATATTACTACTTAGTCGCGGGACAAATAGGGATATTTCCTCCACCTGCTTATGACATCTTTTATGGATTTAAAATGTTCTATACTCCTGCTATTGGTGAACTAACAATGGATGATCTAAATAGTGGCAGTGGATTTGATCCTGATTTTGATATGTTGCTGGTGTACGGTGTTTTACGAGACTTAATGCCAGAAAATGAAAGTTTTGAGGTTCGGTATCAGCAAATATATAACGAGTACCGAAGAGCGACAAACGATTACGTACACTTTGTTGTACAGGAAAGTTGGTGATACCATGACAAATCGTTATCCTTGGAAAACAAACACCAGTCAAAACACTGCAGATCAAGACGATCCGCGCTATGAGACTCCGGGCGGTGCACAGTATAAAGCAGATAGGGCTGAACAGAATGCAAAAGATTATTCAGATCAGAAGCTAAACACTTTTAAAAACGCACCAGAACTTGATATACAAAACGGCGCTATTGTCACAAGACATCTTAGAGACGAAGTTGTAACTACACCTAAACTGGCACAAAAAGCTGTAAATTTATCTAAAGTTGATGATCCAGTACTTGATGCGAAAAACCATAAGTACAGTGGTAAAGTTAACGCCCAAACCGTCAAAGAAGCCATAGACATTCAGGATGATCGTATTCAATATTTTATTGATAACAGCGGAACCAGCGTGGCAGAATTAATTGATGCAAGACAACCAGTTTCTGGAACTCCATTTCCTAATGTAAAGAAGAGATTGGACTCTTCAGACAAATGGAACTATGGATTTTTCCAATCTAAGCTGAGAACTACAACTAAAATAAATTTATACGGAACTTCAATCACTGCTGGCGTGGGTTCTACAGGATTCAGTATACCAGCTGATAACCCGATTATTTTCGACAACGGAACAGATGTATATAGGGAATCGAACTACACATGTCCGTGCTGGGCAAACTTTTTGAGAAATTATATCAATGCGAACTATCCTAATATTGTTTTTAGAAACAAGGGTATAGGCGGTATTAGTGCAAGGTATGTAAATACTGGTAATAACAAAAGCTTTTTATTTGATGAAACAGAGGACGTAGCTTTTGTTATGTTCGGGATGAATGATAGAGGTTTAGGTGACTTTGAAACTAATATCAGATCAATTCTGTCTTACGTTAATGCCCGAGCTAAATGCATGATTGTTATGATTGAAAATCCCGTATTAAATGATAACCCATCCATCAACGTTGAAATGAGAACGGTAAACGACACTATTATTAGAGTGTGTGAAGACAACGGTTATTTTTACATTTCCCATTATGTAGACATGCTGAAATATATTTCGGATACTGGAACTCCTTTCGAAACATTACTGCAAACCACTGGATCACATCCTGTAGATCCGGGATATCAGTTTATGTGGAACAACATTCAGAATAAGCTTAAATTCACTAGTGATCAAAACTCCTTTAGGGATCGCGTGAAAACATCGTACTACCCATTCAATACACACAATTACAGCACTCCAATTACAGAATATCCTTTTGGGATGTCATATGAACAAATATCATCTGCCATTTCAACTGATTTCCCAGAGGGTAAGCCGGGAGTGTTAACTACTTATAGAGCAAAAGATGATAATGACTATTCATATCAAGAGTACAAGGTATTTAGAAGTAATAGTAAATACATCCGTTTTTCTGAGTTTGGTGTGTTTAAGAAATTCGTAGCTATTGGAAACATTGAATTAGCTCTTAATTTCGCAAGTGGAGAAAAGCCTATAACTGATTATCCGTGGGGTATATCTTATTCACCAATGCAAAGTTCATCTACTGGAATTTACGGGTTGCCTGATAATGCCGGGGGTACAGTTGTGACCTATCGCACTCAGGAGACGAGTCCGTATAACTACCAAATGTTCTACCAGTACGGAACGAATTTGATATTTTCCCGTTACGCACTAACAAACACCACATGGAGTGCTTGGAAATGCATGAACCCAATAACTGGCATCACACGCACGTTTGGCTTTAATGCTCCTATTAACTCAATGACCTTAAGCGGCCTAACTGCTACGATACCAACAGCAGATACCACTAAAAACTCATATGTTGTTTCTCCTAAAAGTGTGTTGGATACATCTCTATTCTTTAGTTACTCCGTATTAGGAACAACTTTATATGTGAGGTTGTTCAATGCAAGCGGCACAGCGATCACTCCCGGGAATTTAGAGTTTGATGTGACGATTACAAGAAAATAATGCCGAAAGAAGGTAGACGAATGGCGCTTTCTATGAGAAGTGAATTGGAATCCGGGATCATATTAGAAGAATCTTATGTGCGGATACAAAATTTAAGCGGAAATAAGAACATTATTTCTATTGATGTAGGGGTGTTTGGATCACAAACATTATGCGAGGAAGGGAAACCACCTATAAGCTTTATGAACTACTTTTTCACACCAAATAGTGAGGATTCTGCACTTAGATGGGATAAACAAGCTTATGAATATCTAAAGAATCTACCTGAGTTTGAAAATGCAACAGACGTACTCGAATAGAATTAATTTAAGCATGTTAGTGTCTGTGATGATTAAATATAGAAGGAAAGTCATGGAATATCCAGCCATATTTGTATATGATGTTTCTATTCGTACTAATATATAAATTTAGTTGGAGGGTTTTCCGTGGGAAGAAGTTTTATCCAAATTTCCGAGATATTGCTCAAAAGGGTTTTGCAAAAGACCATATGGAAGAATGAAAAGTTTATGCGTAATTTATTTGTTAAGAAATATACCCGTATTAAAAACAATGTAGTGGTTAAGCAAGGTGAAAAAGATAGCTTGTTACATCAAAAACTAGTATCAAACTCAGTATGTAATATTAAACTTATCGGAGATAGTTTAACTTATGGAGTTGGTGTCTGGACATATCATAAACGGGGAGACTCCTCTTTGATTATCGCAGTTGACAATGAGGAATTTCGTGAATCTCCGAAAAGTATACACACTTGGTCAAATTACTTTAGAGAGTACATCAGTGAAAACTTTTCATCTGTTTCTTTTCAAAACTATGGTCTGCCTGGTAAATCAGGAAAGTGGATTAATTTGCATAGAGAATCCTTAGTGAATGATTCAGAGGATGTTGTATTTATCATGGTTGGTACTAATGATAGATGGGATTGTTCTTCTGTATCTGAATTCGAAAAGAACTTAGAGGAATTACTTATTTATGTTAATAGTAGGTGTAAGTTGATGTATGTGTTTAGTCCGCCGCCAGTTGCAAACGGAGAAGAACATTTGAATTTTGGAATGCGGGAAGTTAATGAAGTAGTTAAAAAAGTGTGTGAAAAACATGATTATAATTTTCTGTCTCATTATGAGAATATGTTGCAATATTCTCATAACGAAGGTATCCCATTATTTAGTTTGTTTGAAAAGAACGGGTCGCATCCAATAGATCTAGGATATATAAAAATGTGGGAATATGTGAAGGTCAGATTAAACTTAATCTGATTACGTCTTAGTGTATTATCGGACCATACTGCGCACTACTGAGCCCTCAACTGAGGGCTATTTGCATTAGAAAGGAGGCTTACCATGACACTGCCATGGCGCGGAACCACGCCGGAGATTGCGAGCGAGGATGATTCGAGGTATGAGACGCCGGGAGGCGCACAGAACAAGGTTGATATATCTCAGCAATACTTACTGCATCTGCTAAAGCTTGCGGTTACAGGGCTTAGTAATGGTTCAGAAGCGGCAATTGCAAGGTATAGTACACCGTATGACATTACGTATGATTGGTTGAAGGATCGGCTGGATGCTGCAGACGAACGGGATATAAGCGTTGATAAAAATTTAGGGTCTGGATCCGTAAATGTTAAGAGCCCTCCGATTCCATTAAATGCAGCAATTGGTGATAATGTTGCTGATGATGGAACTGCTATCCAGAATATTGTTAACTATGGGATGTCTGTAGGAAAGAATATCTATTTTCCTACAGGAGCGTACAAAACCAGTGCCACTATCACCATGGATAGAAATGTGGAAGGTCAGCAGGAACGTATCAGTTTATATGGAGATGGCGCAGGGTTATCTATCTTCAACTACACCGGATCAGACGTTTTCCTAGATATGATTGGGTCGTTAATACCTAACCAGACATTAATCAGCAGTGCAGGTTTATCATCGTACCAAAATATACGTGACTTGGGTTTTAGTGGGAATAATTACTTAGGAACAGCGATCAGAACATCAAACAACAACCATTTCAAAATGACGAACGTGAAGATCTTTGGTTTCGATTTTGGTATGCACATGATCGATATGGAGCAAAGCATGTTTGAAAACGTAAGTATATCATGGTGCCAAAAAGGGATGTTGTTCGAACAAAAAACGCCATTTAATTCCTATAGCACAAGACCTAACATTCTCAACTTTTATGGATGTATTGTAGGTGCTTGTTTGCAGTATGGAATCCATACAAAAGGCGGGACTGAGTTCAACTTTATTGGTGGAATGATTGCTAACAATGGATATAATAACCCAAATAACATGAGTGATTTTTCATGGGGAATAAAGGTTGAAGATGCAGGATATCAAGGTGGGGTTGCTTGCAATCTTATAGGTGTATATTTCGAGGATAACGCTGGAAAATCAGATGTGTGGTTCCAAAATAACGCAAATGAAACCCCAATCATCAATGATTCTGTTTATAACGTGCAAGGATGCAGTTTTAATCGCGCAAACAATTTATACTTCTCTAAGAATAACATCTTATGTACTTTTTCTAGTGGTGCAGGAGTTCAAAAACTGTGCTTAATGGGTTCAAGTTTTAAGTATTACGGATCATATGTACAAAATGTTGGTAGAAAAAACATTGAATTTGATGGATCTGTATTAACCGCGACGAGAGAAAACTTTGAGTCCATTGGTTGCATATTCAAATCTAGCATAGAGGGAATGGTAGTTAACACAATCGCTAAACCATTCATCGAAGCATCTAAGACGACTCTGCAATCCATTACAAGCGGTTCTTGGCAGAAATGGCAGCTAAACACGGTATCCATCCAAAAAAATGGTGACATGTCTTTGAATACTTCAACCAACGTTGTTAATATCGCTGAATCTGGTGTGTATTCCTTGAGTGCTAATGTTATATTTTCAGCAAATGCTACAGGAAAAAGAGGTATTAGAATCGTACATTCTGTTTACGGGGTACTATCAAATGTATACGTAGACGCAGAAACGACACAGTTTGATTTAACGGTGTCCACAACGAGGGTTTTATCTACAACTGGTAGTGTTTATGTGGAAGTGTACCAATCAAGCGGATCTGGTTTAAACATAAATGGTGCTGATAGTTCTTATACAGTGCTTAATGTAACGAAAATCCAAGATATGTAGGTGGTAAAATGAACTTACAACAAATCATCAACGAAGCTGACCTACTGGTACCAAACGAAGTGCCTATATCCGACAAGGTAATGTGGCTGAACGCACTCAACCAAGACTTTTTCAACGTAGTCAAAATACCACGGGTGATATCACTCAACCCATTAGTAGATCAGGCCACATACACACTATCAGCTGAAGTAAGGCTGAAGAATATTGACCTTCTAACTGTGGGGCTAATCAAGTATAAGGAGCTACTACCCATCGCGCCTAACCCGTTACAGAACACATATACATTCGACGACAGCACATATACTCTAACTTTGCGTCCTGCACCGTATAGCAGCGGTTTGCAGGGCGTTTTACGTTACAGTAGGATTGCTACAACCAACTTTACTCCAAGCGACCTGAGCGCGGTTCCAGAGGCTCCTGAGGAGTATCATTGGAGCTTTATACCGGGGCTTGCATCCTTCTTAGCAAGTGCGGTTGACGACGATGTTAAATCTAGCCGGTATGAAGCACAGTACAAGACTGCATGGAACAAAGCGGCCCAAAACTACGTTGGGAGTGTTGCACAATGAGTAGGCTGATTCAGTACGAAATACCAGAGCTACGCGGACCACTACCAGGTATTCAGGAGCCTATCAGCATCCGGCAGTGGCAGGGACTGAATACCTTCGATCCTTACAGCATTGCCGAGTCACAACTTACCGACATGTCCAATATGAGCACAAGTGATTACCCTGCCCTCTCAGTGAGGTCGGGGTTTTCTGTTTTAGGTACGTTTGGCAGCAGAATATTAGGAATGGGCGCGTGGAAGAGTGAGCTGCATGTAATCGCCAACGATGGGGGCTGGCATCGATGGAACGGCAGCACATGGACCACTTTGCTCACTGGTCTTGATACGTCCGCTGAGTGGTCGTTTACGGTGTTCCAAGGTGATGAGTGGGCTGATATTAACCTAATCGGTGTAAACGGTATTGTTGCTAAGCGCTACGATGGATCAACAGTCTTTGATCTTGCAGGAGTCCCAGCAGGAGCTAAACATATAACTACCTACGAGAATCGCATGTGGGTTGCTTTTAAAAACGAAATACGCGCCTGTGCCCTAGATCAACCGGAGAAATGGGATCTATTTGAAGGTACTGATGAGGATAGCTACGGCAGGGTGATTGAAAGCACGCGTGGTGAAAATGTAAACATGCTGAATGGCAGTCTTACAAAGCTAACCATAGGGATGCCTAACAGCCTACACGAACTATATGGCGGCGTACCTTCAAGCTTCGTCACAAAGCTCATTACCGACAACGTTGGAGTGTTAAATAACAAATCTGTTTCGGCACAAGATGGTATCATGCGCATCATCGACCAGAGGGCTATATACGATTACGCTGGCGGCAACCTTCCTAATCAGGAGTTTTCGCAGATTGTGGGTGGTTATCTGAATTCGATGGATGCTAATACATCTTCTGGATCAGACCCGGATCTGATGTATTTTCGCACACATACCAATGAAATCATGGTTTATGACTCGCGTACAGGTGTAGGCTGCTGGAGTAGATGGACTAACATTGATCCCACGTTCTTCCTGCTGCTGGATGATGTTATGTACATCGGGGATAGCTTGGGACGTGTACTGAAGCTAGGTTCATCTCCAAACGATGCTGGATCGCCTGTAAGCTGGTCATTCACCACCAAGCCATTTACCAACCCTACTATGTCACAACGTCAACGGTGGCTTAAATTGTGGCTGTACGCCGAGATTCCAGTAGGAACAACCATTAACATCTTCTTATCTACCACAAAGGACGGAAATGACTTCACCCTTGTACACACCGTTACTGGATCAGGTTCAAAGGTTGAGCGCATTATCATCCCGGTGCGTAGCGTAGTTCTCGAAAATACAGTCAGAGTTAAGATATCCGGCACTGGACCAGCGAAGATACACGAATTAGTTCGTCAAATCAGACAGCTATCACTATTTTAGGAGGCTTATCATGGGTATATGGAAAATGTCCCAACTAAAAGCACCACCACAAACTAACGATGCAGGAGAACTGCGCGAGTATATTAAATACTTTTCAAATCAGATAGCTATCATGCTGAAGGATCTTGATTTTACTTTGAATGGAGATATCAATTTTCAAAATGTGAAAGCTAAGTCCATCACCGCTGACCGTATGGATGTCCAAGAATTGTCTGCAATAACAGCTAATCTAGGGCACATCGTAGCTGGACTTATAGAGTCGGTGCAGATATTTGGATCCTATGTAGCTACTCGTAACGGCGCTTTTCCTCGGGCAGAACTTAATAACACGGGTGATTTGTTGGCGGTTTATACGGATGCGGATAATTCACTTACAATAGAGCCGGGGATAACGAATGAGCCGACAATAACATTTCGTAATAGCGGAGCACCTTCGTTAATATTAGGCCCAACGTTTGGATTTTCGGGGATACTTGCTTCACTGAGCTTATTAGTGGGGACTCAAAATGGATCTTTGCAGCTTGAATGCGGAACGGGACCTTTAGATAATGTAACCGTTCCTAGTTGGAGCAAATTTAATAATGCGTCAACTGGATTGTCATTACAAGACGAATTAGACTCTATTAGAGCTGAATTAGCTGGGAAAGCTGATATTTAACACTCTGTATAAATTCCTATTGTGATGGTACAATTAGGAAAAACTGTTACGGAGGTTGTCGAATCATGAAAAAGATAATTACAGGAGCAATTGCAGGGGCGCTTTTGCTAACAAGTGTATCAGTATTTGCAGATAGCGCTAGTTTAGTAGGGAAAAAAGTTCAGGGATTGTTCACAGTTGAACAAAATGGAACCAAAATAGCAGACGCTGTTATCATTGATGGTGTTGCATATGCTCCAGTAAGAGCAGTTTCTCAAGCTGCAGGTGTTCAATTAACGGTAGAAGGGAAGAAAATCATAATGAAAGAGTCTGAATCAGAGACAACAAAAGCTGAACCAGTGGCAACGGCGATACCAGAACCTACGCCAGTAGCACCTACTGCAACACCGATGATTGATAAATCAGTAGTAACTAAATTAAATATTTTGAACGGAAAGATTATGTCATTGTCTGCAAATATAGCCTTAACTGAAGCTCAGTTAAAGGACGATCCAAATAACTCGGATTTGAAAAAGAAAGTTGAAGATGCTAAGGCACAATACAATACCCTAAAAGCTGAGTATGACCAATTAAAGGCTGAATCAGGGCTGTAATGGGTGAATTTTGGCTAGCGATGCTATATCTTTTTTTAATGTGTGCCGCATTACTTGTAGTGGTTATCCTTTTGCAATTAGCGGCTAAGAAGATATACCATCATACATTGAAAAAGCACGGAGAATCGTCAATATTCCTCAGAAAGTTTTACGAAATAGATTCTTGGGAACTTATGTGTATATTTATTGTGATTTCATTTGTTATCTACTATTTTGTAAAATAACCAGTGCATGACGAACATTGAAATTCAAAGTCCGTTGAACTGACCGCATAACGGATTTTATACAACAATAGTTACAATTAAACTCAATCTACTTGACAGCATGAAGTATCATTAGCATCACAAGTAATAGAACATACATTCAAGGGCGTCCAGCTAATCTGGCGCCCTTTTTATATACACTCTCACTCAAGGAGGTCTACTATGGCACAGAGTATGTTCAATCTCGATACGATCCGCAAGGCTAAGCAGTCCTATAAGGCTAATCCAACGACAGCGCCTAGCACAAGCTCACGCGTTAACCCTGTTCAAGCGATGTCACAGGCTACGAGCTTAGTGCCAACAAAGACTATGACACCTACTACAGCTGCAAGTGCCGCACAGAAGATGGTAGCGGCAACAACTACACCATCACGCACAGAGCAGACACTTGGCAACATATCTAGTGCTGTGAACACACCATTTACCTATGATGCTGAATCAGACCCAGCTTATCAGGCAGCTGTTAAGGCAGCACAGCAAAACTTAGCAGTGAATCAGAAAAACACTAACGCTCAACTCAGAGCCACAGGGCAAGGTAAATCCTCTTACTCCGAGACGGTAGCGAACCAATTGGCGAATCAAACCACTGAAAATATAGCGAATAACATTTTGCCGCAGTACGCGCAGCAAGCGTATGGAAGATACCAGGACAACATAGCTAATCAAGGGAACTTATACGGCCTACAATATCAGCAAGACGTTACCACGCCTCAGAATGAAGCACAGCTTACAGGTAACTATCTACCTCCTGAAGCCAAGACAGCAATTAATAACCTATTGGGGCTTAAAACCCAAGCAGAGACGGAGGGTATCACCGCTGGAGAACGTTCTGTACTCAGTACAGAGGCTGATAAATTACGCTCACAACTTAAGTCACTTGGTATTGATCCAAGCTTCTACGGGGCTGATAAGACAGCAGCACAAGCTAGTTCAAACAATCCGGGTATCCGTACTCTTGCTGGACAGTCGCAGGACTTATCTGCTCAGGCTCAAGCATTAGCTAAACAGGAACAAGAATACAACCAAGGCATTACAAACGCGCAGCTCACCGGGACAATGCCAGACGGATCCAAGACAACTGCCGAGCAACAGCGTCAGCTCACCAATCTTTGGACGGTGGCAGAACAAACAGGATCTATCCCTGATGGATTAGCTACTATGTATGGACTACCTAAAGGTACAGAGACGCTTGCAGCTAAACAATTCGCTCAACAGTTAGCGATTAGTCAACAGAATGCAGATACTTCCGCTGGTGGTCTTGCACTCAGTCGTGACAACGCTGCATGGGATCAACAAACATCGATCATTGATGCAGAAGCAAAAGCACAGCAAGCCGCAGCTAAAACTATGACACCGCAGGATTATGCGAAGACTTACGTTAATCCAATTGCTAAACGTGATTCTAAAGGAGCTGTAACCAATAAGAATGACGTAATTGCTGCAATCGGCGCGTCTGGTTATGACGATGAGAAGATTGACACACTTCTGAGACAATACGGAATCACGGATACTGATGTTAAGGCATATCAAAAGGCTTATAACTTGGGGGAGTAAATAGCCCCCAGGCTAGTGGGGCTTATACAAATTACTACAAAGCTGAAAAAGATGCCAAAGCGAATCCTCAGAACTATGCTACAGCTAAAAGCGCGGTATCTTCTGCCATAACTGCTGGCGGATATCCGGCTAACTGGATTAACGATGTTTTGGAGTTGGTAGCTAGAGAGTCAAGCTTTAATTCTAACGCTAAGAATCCTAAGTCAACAGCAGCAGGATTATTCCAATTCCTTGATGGCACACGTAAGAACTACGGTGGAAATAGCGTTAATTGGTCAGATCCTTATGAACAAGCCAAAGCAGGTCTTAAATACATTAAAGATAGATACGGAACGCCTCAAAAAGCACTGGAATTTTGGGATAAAAATAAATGGTATTAAGGCGGTGTAACGATGGGAAAGTATGACGAACTACGTAAAATAGCAGCGCAACCAACATCACAACGCACCGCTGACAATATCGAAGCGTACAGAGCGGCAGTTACTCCGGTTCCTGCTGCTTCTGAACCTACAGATCTAGGCACGAAATACGATTTCTTACGTAATCCGCAAAAATATGTTGAACAGAATAAACTACTTTCTGAACAACAGGCATCACAAGCCGCGGCAGATAAGAAGGCGATCACTAGTCAAGTGCTCACAGACACCTTAAACAGTGTGATGAAGCCTACAAACACCAAAACCGAAACAAAGAAAACAGTAGACTTCAAACAAGATCAAGCGAACCAAAAGGCGGCGGAAACAGCGTCCCCTAATCTGTTCGCAGGAAAAACACTGGCTCCAGTTACACCTAATATCACCAATGACATTAGTTCTACGTTGCAGGGTAAAGTTCCAGCAGCTTCTCTATTGCAGCAAACAGGAAAAGGTCCTGCTAACGCTTCTCAAATACCGGGATCTTCTCAATATGAGATCAATAAAAAATCTATTTATGAAGATGATGTGCCTAATGCTGTTAAGACTTACGCAAACGTAATGAACTACATCACCAACGGAAACCCAATTGGTACAGCAATCACGCGTTCATTCCAAGGAAACTCAGGCGCTACAATGCGTGATTCTACAGGAAGTAAAGCGGTAGACAAGGTTACTGACATCATCAATGACTTTGTAACACCTCTGCTTACGCCTACTGGCGCTCCTGTAGGGCAGGGGATCATTGGTAGTTCTTATGACGCGACAGCTAAAGCGCTCAGTGGCAAGGCTGGTCAGACGTTCTTGAAAGGTGCTAGTAAGGTTATTCCGGGTTCTGCTAATGTCGCTAAAGTTGCAGCTACAGAGGCTCTTGCTGGTGGCATACAAGGTGCAGAGTTTGGATTGATGAATGGACAAGATAGTGGTAATGAAATCGCCCGTAACGCGCTTGCAGGTGTTGCTATTGGTGGTGTTCTTGGTGGTGCAGGTGCAGCAGTTGGAGAACTTGGAACATCTTTGCTTAGTCGTTTTCGTAAAAGTGGTATCCCTGAATCTGAAATTGCAGAAATCGCACCTGAACTACTTGCTTTACCCGAAGCTAACCCTAGAACCGTGCGCAAGCAGTTAGCAGGAGAGATCAAAACAACTCCATCTGGTGACACAATATCGACTCCGTACACCTTCCGTTTAAACGAAGCAACGCCTGAAACGGCAGCGGCCACAGCGAATCGTCAAGCGATGAAAAACTACGATCCGATAGAACTTAGTACAAAGTACGCCCAAGACGTTATCGACGAATATAAAACACTGAAAGAAACGAATGCCAAGAAAATTAGCAACAAGAAACTTTACGAACAAGCTAGACAAAACGTAGACGCTAGGCGTGTTACAGACGATCCGATTGTAGAGAGTAAGCTTAAGGACACCAATATAAAAGCAACGGAACCAGCGCCATATACAGAGCCTGTGATCCGCAATCCAGTGCAAGAGTTGTCCCGGGAGCAGCAGATACAAAACAAAGTGAACGCAGGGGAGTTTTTGCCGCAGGAAGATATTGATTTCTTGCTCAGCGGTAAGTATGACAAGTCGAAGGCTTTCCCTGATGAAACACCAACGACTTCAACATATGTTAAACCAAAATCAGAACTTGTTCCCAAAACGGAGATTAAGCCAGCTAAACCAAAGGCAAAGCTTAAACCAGTGAACAAAGAGGTAGCAGCAACTACAGAAGTGGCAGCCACTAAGACTCCTAAAAAGAAAGTAGTTGGCGAACGCGGTTTCTCTCAAACGCTTAAAAACTCTGAGAAGACACCGGAAGGATTCACAACTAAACTCGACACGAAGTATGAGCCGACCACTAACCGTGGGGATTTGGCTAAAGCAGAGGAACGTTTAAAGGATCGTGCAGATGCTACAAGATTCATCCTTGAGGATACTAATGGTGGTATGACTTCTGAACAATCCATAACAGCCCAACGATTAATAGACACGCATATTAAAGAAGGGAATATCCAAGCAGCTGAGAAAATGGCAGATGCATTGTTGAAAGAATCAACACGCAGTGCACAGTTTCTACAGTCGTTGTCAACTTACAACAAACTTTCTCCAGAAGGCGTTTATATGGTGGCTAAACGTTACGCCAATAAGATCAATGAAACCTCTTCTAAGATCGCTAAAAAGGCTGAGGTTACAGCACAAATGGCTGATGATCTCCAAGGTTTGGCTACTATCAATCAGAAAATGACAGGCGTAAAAGACTTATCCAACGACGCTGTAGACATTCTTAAACGTGCTAAGGCAGGCGAAACGTTGACGGATGCTGAGACTTCCGTTATTCAGAAGTTCGTTGAAGAGTCCAAACAGTTCATAAAAGAGTCTGGTAAGGAATACAAACCTAAAGCGCCTAAGATTCCAAAGGATAAAAAGGTCAAAGATAACGTTATGAAGTTCCTTGATGCGCAGGAAGCAGCGGCAAAAGAACGCCTGAGAGCCAAAGGGGTTCGCGTTAGTTCGACTCCACTTGATATCTGGGCAGATTACGCAGTGATTGGCGCCGCTAAGATGGGTAGAAACATTATCAACTTTGCAGATTGGTCAGCGCAGATGGTTAAGGACTTAGGCGAAGACATTCGGCCACAACTTAAGTTTCTTTATGAGAAATCACGTGAAGTATATGATCTATCCAACAAAAAAGTGACTTCTCAGTCCGTAGCATCTGCTGAACGATTAACACAAAAGTTAATCAACTCCAAGCAATTGAGTGAACATGAAGCGAATTCACTGCTTAAACTGGCTTCTCAAGTAGATGAATTGTCGGGTGAAGCGAAAAGAGTAGCTTCCCAAGATTTACAGGTGATTCTGCAAAGCTTGGATAACCCATCACTTGGTAAGAAAATATCAAGCGCTCAAACACAGGCTCAACTTCTCAATCCTAAAACACAGGTTCGAAACGTGTTAGGTAATGAGTTGTTTTATCGTTTGGAGAGAATCAGCAAGTACGTTTCCACGCCAATCGACATTGCGCGTTCAAAAATTACCGGATCTGATCGGACGGTGACATTCAGAACACACAATCAAGGGAAGTATTGGGAGAACTTTATTGAAGGCGGATCCGCAGGTTGGAGAGGCGTTAACATCAACGGTATAGAGACTCAGTACGACTTAGCAAGTCCAGCATTCAAAGGAAAATACAACCCTTTGAAATACACCGAAAAGGCATTAGGAGCCGCGCTGAGAAGCTTTGATAACGCTGCTTACTCCAGAGCCATGAATAAGACACTAGGAGAACTTGGAACGCTGGACGCAATTAACAGTGGCGTTAAACCAAGCAAAGAGTATGTACAAGAGTTTATCCGTAATGCAGATGAAAACATAAATAAAATTGCTTCTGAGTATGGTAAGTACGCTACGTTCCAAGATAATAACGCACTAGCTACTGGGTTTACCAAATTTAAAAGAGGTCTTAATTTCGGTAAAGACTTTGGTCTCGGTGATCTGATTATCAAATACCCTAAAACTCCAGGCGCTTTGCTCATGAGGGCTTTAGAATACAGTCCTGCAGGATTCCTGAGAACCATAGGTATGATTGCAAAACCTATGTATAAAAATGGAGTAGAAAGTAATCCGCGAGCAGTAGTAGAAGGTTTATCCCGAGCAATTGTTGGTTCTGGCGGTCTGAGTATGCTCGGTTACTTCTTGATGGATAATAAAATCCTAACAGGAACAGCTAGTGGTGATAAAGATATTCGATCACTCCAAGCACAAACAGGAAAAGGGGCTTATCAAGTCAACTTATCTGCTCTGTATCGCTTCGTTAAATCAGGGTTTAATGAAGAAGATGCAAAGATTAAAGAAGGAGATAAGCTGTACAATTACGATTGGATGCAGCCTGTATCGGTAGCTATAGCACTTGGAGCAAATGTAAAAGGAAATATTGAAGGAAGATCAAAAAAGGGAGTCGGTTCATCTGCTGCTGGACTGATTTATGACAGTACGGCGGGTGCAGTGAATACCATGGCTGAACAATCGTTATTAAAGGGAGTACAGGATGCTTTGTCCGGTTACACAGGTCAAACGACTACAGATAAGATCGTAAGCATAGTCGCGGATCTGCCATCTTCGTTCGTGCCAACGCTATCCAATCAAATCAAACAGTCCGGAGACAACACAAAGCGCGAAACGTATTCTCCTTCAACTGGAGAAAAGGTATTGAATACTGTTAAAGCGAAGGTTCCCGGTCTTGCTGAGACACTGCCGAAGAAGTACGACACATTGGGTCAAGAACAAACACACTATCAAGATGGAAATGCCTTCAATATCTTTGCGAATCCGGGATTTCCAGCCAACTATAAGCTTTCCGATGAAGCTCGTAAAATAGTAGACCTTATCGCTGCTACTGGTGACGAAACACTAGCTCCGCGTGTGCCAGGTAAGACAATCAACGGCGTGAAACTGACAGGAAAAGAGTACTCCAGATTCTCACAACTCCAAGGGGAGGAAACCAAACGTCTCGTATCTGAACTTGATACATCAATGAGCTTAGATGATCAATCTAAGGCAATGGAGAAGATCCTAAAAGAAGCTGCTAAGTCCGCCAAGGAAAAGATGGTCAATGAATTCCCAAGGTTGGGTGATTAAATGATTGAATATGATGAAAGCGAACTAAGACAATCAGCAGTATCGGAGGATCTACTATATCTGATACTGCTTTTTCATGGCCCTGAAGTTAAGGATCTCTTTTTATACGGCGGTGAAACTATTGTGGAGTGTACTCGAGACGCTGTATGAAATTGCTTATTACCTATTAAAAAACATGGAGTCTCTCAAGTGGGAGGCTCTTTTGTTTTACCTGTTCTACCTATTCGGGAAACGGTCAGGAATGAAGATGTTTAAGAGATTCCTAACTGCACACTTTCCATATCTGGCAGATGAAAATGAGGACTGGCGAAGATGGGCAACAAACCAAATCGAATTTTTAGGTGGGCGAAAATGGCAGCCGACGAAATTGTATGGTCGTACGAAACAATTAAAGAGACTGGATCGGAAGAGCTCAACTACATTATCGAACTTATCACAGGGGGCAGAAGCCCCGGAAAGGCTGTTCAACATGAACAAGATACTAATAGCAACCGATGATGGACATGGAATGGAAACGGCCGGGAAACGTACACCGCTATTTCCAGATGGTACTTATATGAAGGAAAACGAATTTAATCGTGCAGTTATAGATAAGCTTAACGTCCATTTGAAGCGTAATAACTTCGATGTGATCCATGTATCTGCAGGAGATACGGACGTACCGCTTAAAACCCGTACGGACCTAGCCAACAACAAAATCTCCAACGGGTTCGGGCGTAAAGCAGATGCTATCGTATCCGTACATGCTAACGCAGCAGGCAACACTTGGAACAGTATGGTAAAAGGTATCGAAATCTACTACCGCGCTGGATCAAAAGAAGGCAAGAAGCTCGCGCAGGATGTACAGGAGTATCTTGTAAAAGGCACTCCATTGATCAATCGCGGACTTAAGACATCTAACTTACACATTACTCGTGAAGCTGATATGCCTGGCATACTTGTTGAAGGTGCGTTCATGGACAATCCAGACGAAGCGAAACTACTGATGTCCGATGCCTACCGTGAGGAATGTGCAGAAGAGATCGCACGCGGCTTTTGCCAATACTTCGGCCGCCAGTACATCGAGGTATCCAAACCTGTAGTGCTTCCGTCCGGAATGTTTCCGGTGGAGATCATCATCGGTCAAACTTCACTGTTGGGGCTGCTGATTGAAGGACGCAGCTGGATACCTGTACGTGATTCTTTCAATGCTTTGGGAATTAACACATGGCTGTTCGATAAAAAATCAATCGTTGTAAACGGAAATGTGCTTGAGACGAAGATCATCAATGGTTCCAGCTATATTAAATCAATTGACTTACAGAGTCTTGGATTAGTTAAGAGTGTGTTCCTTGATCCCGATGCAGTAAATACCAAACGTGTACTCATTTACCCTAAGGAGGCTGTTTAACCATGAATGACATGCTGAATCAAGTAATGGTGTTTGCTTCGGTGCTGGCTGCAATCGTATTGGCGTTCCTGCAGTTGGTTAAGACTACCGTCAGCGTACCTAAGAACCTAATTCCTATCATCGGTCTTGTGATCGGTCTGTTGGCTGGATACCTCGGTTACATCTTTACTGACCTTGAAACTGTTCCGAGACTATGGGCAGGTGCATTCGCCGGGCTATCATCTACAGGGATCTTTGAACTGGTGAAGAACAATCCCGGTCACACCAAGTAACGACTAAAAGCCCTTGCCTAGCGCAGGGGCTATTTTTGTTTATAATGGTGGTAAGGAGTGATTACATGCCTATACAACCAACTCTCATAACTATACCAATGGCTGAACATGTTTCTTCATATATACTCAATCGCGGCGGCTGGTCCGACTGTACACCTCATAAAATACTCGAACGTGCAACAAACTACGAAGAACTACATAAATGGATGAGCATCGCAACAAAATCCCCGAGAACCCCATTTCCGACTAAACCAAAACAATCAGATGTATTCTACGTGGTCCACGAAGGAATTTCATATTGTTACATTTACATAAATGGAGAATGGAAACTAGTTGATGCCGCACCTACATGGTTGCGGTAATTCCATGATATGTGTAATAGTTATGTATGGACCGGCGTTCCGGTTAGCCGACTGGTAGAAGGTGAGCGGGATAAGCTCCTGCGTCTGGAGGATACGCTGCATGAACGGGTAGTGGGCCAAGACGAAGCTGTCAGCTTGGTGGCCGATGCAGTGCTTCGGGCAAGAGCGGGAATCAAAGATCCGAATCGCCCGATTGGCTCATTCCTGTTCCTTGGCCCGACGGGTGTAGGGAAGACTGAGCTCGCTAAGTCGCTTGCGGTATCTCTTTTTGACCGCGAAGATGGCATGATCCGTATAGATATGTCGGAGTATATGGAAAAGCATAGTGTCTCCCGCCTAGTCGGTGCACCTCCAGGATATGTTGGATATGAGGAAGGCGGGCAGCTTACGGAAGCTGTGCGGCGTCAGCCTTATACTGTAGTGCTGCTCGATGAAGTGGAGAAGGCGCATCCCGATGTGTTTAACATTCTGTTGCAGCTGCTTGATGATGGACGGCTGACTGATTCACAGGGCCGAATGGTTGACTTCAAGAATACAATCATCATTATGACTTCCAATATCGGTTCACCCCATCTGATTCAAGGCACCGATGAAAACGGTCAGCTCACGGAAGCTGCCAAGGATAGAGTGATGAAGGAACTGAGTGGTCATTTCCGTCCAGAGTTCCTGAACCGGGTGGATGACATTGTAATGTTCAAGCCGCTGACACTGGGTGAGATCGAGAAAATTGTGGACAAACTGGTGGATGGATTGCGTCTACGTCTGGCAGAACGGGAGATCGGACTGGCATTAACTGAATCGGCGGTGCGTTTTATCGCTAAGGAAGGTTTTGATCCTGTGTATGGGGCAAGACCGTTGAAAAGATTTATCCAGCGCAGCTTGGAGACACGTGTGGCGCGTGCGATTATTGCTGGTGAAGCCGCAGAGGGATCAGTTATTCAGGTGGATGAATCCGGCAACGAGCTGACAGTAACCATTCTGAAGCCAGAAGTCGATGGACCAGAGAGTTCTGAATTGAGTTCTGAATAAAAAAAGGGCGTTCACAAAACCCTAATGGTTTTGTGAACGCCCTTTTTATTGTAAGCCTCATTCCACCCAAGGGATTAGATGAGGCTGTTCATCCAAGATGGACATGTACTGCTCTTTCCAGCCGTATTTGCCGTCGGGGTCGAGGAGCATATAACGCAGATATTTTTCCAGCCGGAACTCGGCTTTGGACCAACCGAGATGCTTGAGCCGCAGATTGCTTAGCTGATGAGACAGCTCAAAGATATTTTCCGGGAATCGCCCACAGTGCTGTGGGGATTCATTCCATACATAGTTGAAGTCTTCTTTATAGCGAAGCAAAAAAGGGCGGTAGTTCAGATGAGAGCGCCAGTAGGTATCCTCCCTGTAATGGTTCGCGTTCCATAAATCGTAAAGGCGGAAGCAGAACAGATCGACCCCATCTGCATACAGCAAGGAATCTATATTTTCTGCAAAGCTGGCTTCAAAGATCTCATCCGCGTCCAGACTCAGAATCCACTCGGGATTTGTCTTTAGGACTTCCTCCCACTGCTGTTTTCGCAGCTCAATTTCATTGCTGAACTTGGATTCGGTATTATGCACGAGACGAACGGGAATGCCTTCAAGTGCTTCCAGACAGACAGCTGCTGTATTGTCGGTGCTGCCGTCATCAATAATGACAGCTTCATCGATATATTTGCGGTGTTCCTCCAGAACCTGTCGCAGGAAGCGCCCGCTTTCATTTTTTACAACCATGGTAAGGGTTAGCTTGGGACGCTTTTTGGTTATAGGAGCAGCTGCAACCTCATTGGAATTTTCCTCGATGGGTGTGGGTGCCGATTCAGCTTTTACCCCTGTTGTTTCTCTGATAAAATCTTCAACCTTGTTCAAATCACTATCTCTGTACAAATGAAGGGCAGGATAATGGGTGTCAACAAATAGCGGAATGCCAAGGGCCGCGGCACGAATACAGAAATGGCGATCCTCGCCCCAGTATGATATGTTCCGGATCTGATTGTAGCTCACCCCGGCTTTTATCGCATGCTGGCTAATCAATGTACAAGCGCCGAGACCCCCCACTTCATAGATTCCAGGATTGCGGAGTTTGGCTATGAATTCATGAAATCTGCGGTTGATCTCCTCGGGTTGCAGTTTTTCGCCGGGAAGTATCTCCCACTGATTATATTCGTCATGCATCCAGACCTGCGGCTGAAACATGGTATCTGGCTGCCACTGTGTCCAAAATACCTCTGAAATAATATCTTTGTTCGTCCCTATTAGATGACTTAGCGTATCGGGGTGGAGGATGAGGTCTGAGTCGATCAGGAACAGGTAGTCGTAGTTCAGGGTTTGCGCTCGGTTTATCATGAGGTTTTTGAAGTTGGCGACTTTCCAGACTAAATCAGAATTCCAATAGTGAGTCGTATCATTGCGAATGTACGCATCGTTAAAGCCGGAGCTTTGAATAAAAATATGCTCGCCCTTGCTTTTAAATTCCTGGAGCAGCCGGCTGGATTCCTCATCATCATTGTCATCAATCAGATGGAAATCCAGTTCGATTTGCTCGATATTCAAGCGCAGCAGGGAATTCAGAAATTCCCGTAATACATTGGGCTTTTGATGGATCGGGCTGCCGATTAATACGCGTGTCTTATTCATTGCGGCCTCCTTGGGGGACTCTCCCTTTCTTCCGAGAGGTATAGGTATGTTCTCAATATATTTACAGTGAGAGAGTAATAATCCTTATTTCGCAAAGTTCTTATAGTAAATGAGAAATGAGAGTTGGATAAATTGAACTTTTTAGATATATTAATTTTGATGAATCTGCTGTACAATTACCGGATAATTAGATAAGAATGCAGCCAGATGAGCACAGGAATGAGACTATGGATAAATCACCACTAAAAGTTCAGTAGTTAATCAATCTGTTACTGGCCATGAATCCTCGTGCGGATGTGTTCTGGGATGATGGAAAGGGTGAATACCGACCTCTGCTGAATGAGGATGCTGAGGAAATTGATTGTACCGGAAGAGACAGCGAAGACTGAAGCTCATATTGGTGGCTGAACAGAGTTTGATTATTGCGACCCTTGGCATACTGTATTCGGAAGAGTCATTTCAGGTATGGACCCTGTGGATACTTTAAGGCGTGGGGATGTCATGAAAAAGGTCGAAATTATCAGTTCCCTCAATATTACATTAATGTGAAATGCTATCCATTGTAATTCCTAGTATCCCGATATACAATATAAAAACAAACAAAGACAATATAGACACGGGGGAGAAACTTATGCGTAGAGGATTATCTGGAGTTATTACTTTGGTTTTGTTAACATTTTTGATTAGCGCGTGCTCCGGGGGAAATAACGCCGCTTCGACAAATACAAATCAGACGCCTACGGCTACTGAAGGATCGACAGCAAGCACTGAACCAAAAGATGGCGGCAACTTAATTATTGGGGTCGCTGCAGATCCTGTCATTCTAAATCCGAACTATGCAGGTGATCGTGTCAGTCTGACGATTGACCAAGCGCTCTACGCGCCATTGTTCCAAGTGAATAACGGAGAGAAGACCTTCTACTTGGCAGACAGCCTGACACTTTCCGAAGATAACCTGACTTATACATTGAAACTGAAAAGTGGACTAACTTGGCATGACGGAGAAAAGCTTACAGCTGACGATGTCGTGTTCACGATTGATAGCATCCTCGATGAGAAGCAAAACAGCATGCTGAGAGCGAACTTATTCATCGGTGATAAACCCGTTAAGGCAGTTAAGGTGGATGATCTGACTGTAGAGTTCAAGCTTCCGCAGGTCAGCCCAGCTTTTGAAGCTACACTAGTGCAAGTATTTCCGATTCCAAAGCATATTTTTGAGAATGAGACGGATCTAGAGAAAAGCACCAAGAATGCTGCTCCGGTTGGATCTGGCCCATTTAAATTTAAAGAATATAAAGCAGGCGAATATGTTACACTCGAGAGATTTGATAACTACTTTGGCGGCAAACCACATCTTGATTCTATAACGTACCGGATTGCTAAAGATACGAATGCTGCGAATCTCGCACTTCAGAATGGTGAGATCAACATTAAGTATCTAGATCCACAGGATGTTGGAACGATTGAGGCTTCGAACAATTTCGAAATCCTGCCTTATAGTGAAGGCCGATTGTCCTACCTGTTGTTCAATGCAAACAGTGATAGAGGTGCTCTTGCTAAAAAAGAAGTTCGTCAAGCCTTGTCTTTAGCCCTAAATCGTGATGAAATCATTCAGGCTGCTTATACTTCTAACGAGTATGCAGACCCGGCGAAGTCCTTTTTGACTCCGGATGCATTGTTCTATACTAATGACGTACCTTCTTTTGATAATGATGTAGAAAAAGCCAAAGAGCTTCTGCAATCGGCAGGGGTTAGCGATCTGAAATTGAGATTGATTGTATCGAGCGGTAATAAAGCTCAGGAAGCCATTTCACTATACGTGCAGCAAAAGCTAAAGGCCATTGGCGCTGAAGTTGAACTGCAAAATATGGATGCCTCGGCATATGGCCAGAAATTCAGTGATATGAATTCAACAGATTTTGAACTTGCGATTGCAGGTTATATTATGGGTTACGATCCTGATGCTTACAGAATTTTGTATACTTCTACTGCAGACTCTAACTACTCGCATTATAATAATGCTGAAGTCGATAAGTTGTTCAATGATGGTGCAGGAGAAGCAGATGTAACTAAACGTGGTGAGATCTATAAGAAGATCCAAGAGATCATTGCTGACGATGCACCGATTTATCCAATTGCTAATACTAAGACTATTGTAGCTGTCTCCAAGAACTACGGCGGTCTAGAAGAAGCAGTCTTGAAGCCTGTCGTTATTTTTGAAGATTTATCGAAAATCTACCTTAAATAAGAACGGGAAAAAATAAGCTGGTCAATCCAGCTTATTTTTTTACCGATATAGAACTGGGAGAATATACGTATGAGACAACTTATCGTCCGAAGATTACTGCAAACCCTGCCGATGCTGTTTTTTGTCTCGGTTGTGTGCTTTGCGATGATTAAGCTGGCTCCGGGGGATCCGGTACTATCCTTCGTTACGCCGAATATGCACGCGGATGATATTGAGCGCATCCGGCATAACCTTGGGCTGGATAAGCCAGCCTACATTCAATATTTTATATGGATCAAAGAAGTACTGCAGGGCAATTTCGGTTATTCCCTTGTGAATCATCAGCCTGTATTGGAGCAAATTCTAGAACGTTTACCTGCAACAGCAGGTTTGATGGGCAGTGCAATCGGCTTAGCCGTTCTGTTGGCGATCCCGATGGGTCTGCTTGCTGGAGCTAACCGGAACCGCTGGGTGGATAAAGTAATTAATTTTTTATCCTATATCGGAATTTCAGTGCCTTTATTTTGGCTGGCCATCTTACTTATGTACTTATTCGCAATTAAGCTGCACCTGCTGCCTATTATGGGGATGCGAACCATTGGTGTGGAATCAGCGGTTGATGTATTGAAGCATGGTATTTTGCCTTGCGCCGTATTGGCGTTTGGATTTCTGGCCGGTTACGTACGATACATCCGCTCTAGTACGATTGGACAGCTAAAAGAAGAATATGTGCAGATTCAATATGCTTTTGGATCCAGCAAGACAACGATTCTGTTCCGTCACGTGCTTAAGCATGTACTGTTGCCAGTAATTACATTGCTCGGAATGTCGATGGGTGATCTGGTGGCGGGTGCAATTGTAACGGAGACGGTATTTTCATGGCCGGGTATTGGCTCTTTAGGGATGACTGCGGTTAAAGGGATGGATTATCCCGTAATTATGGGAATAACTTTGTTCTCTTCTTTAATGCTGATCATCGGCAATCTGGTCGCGGATATTCTATATAGCTTCGTGGACCCACGAATTAAATTAACGAGGTGACCTCATGAATCGCAGTAAATGGAAAAGTGTTGGAGATGAGCTATTTACGAATAAATTGGGTGTCGCAGCCCTCATTACTTTAATCGTCTTCACACTAGGCTCTATATTTGCTTTTTTATCCGGACATGATCCGAATGCAATGGATGTTTTGGCACGTTTGAAAGCACCCGGGGCGGATCATTGGTTTGGTACGGATGATTACGGCCGGGATTATTTTGCCCGAGCTTTGTATGGTGGCCGGGTATCTTTGCTAGTTGGTTTTGCTTCAATGATCATTGCCACGGGTATAGGTGTGACGGTGGGCGTAATCAGTGGATATTTTGGCGGATGGATTGATAATCTATTGATGCGGATGCTTGATGTAGTGATGTCCATTCCATCTTTCCTTGTGCTGCTGCTGCTCAGCGTATTTTTGAAGCCGAGTGTAGGAAACATCATTTTAATCATTGCTCTATTAATGTGGATGAACATTGCCCGTGTGATTCGTGCGGAGACGATGACGATTAAAGAACGGGAATATGTACTATATGCAAAAGCTTCCGGCCAGAGCAACTTTGGAATTATCTGGCGTCATATTCTTCCGGGGCTAGTACCTGTTGTGATTGTAGGTGCGACGAATAATATCGCTTCCGCGATTATGATGGAGTCGTCCCTAAGCTTCCTTGGGTTCGGGGTACAACCTCCGAATGCCACTTGGGGCAGTATGCTTAACAATGCGCAGGGATATATCGCTCAGGCCCCTTATTTGGCATTGTTCCCGGGGTTATTGATACTATTAACGGTTCTGAGCTTTAATGTTCTGGGCGATATTTTGCGGGTTGGCTTTGAACCGAAGCTGATCCGAAGATAGGAGTGTGAAGACATCATGACGGAACGGCTATTGTCTGTTGAGAATTTGAAGGTTTCCTTCCAAACTCGGGATGGAGAGAATCAGGCAGTTCGTGGCGTTAGCTTTCATATAGATGCTGGAGAAACGGTAGGGATTGTTGGTGAATCCGGAAGCGGGAAAAGTGTAACTGCGAAGGCGATTATGTCGTTGATTACACCTCCGGGTAAAATTATCGCTGGAAATATTAATTTTCGTGGTGACAATTTATCTAACCTTTCGGAAAAAGAGTGGAGAAAACTGCGCGGTAACCGCATAGCGATGGTGTTTCAGGACCCCATGACTTCTCTTAATCCTGTGAAAAAAATCGGCCAGCAGCTTACGGAGGTCATCCGGCGGCATCGCGGCTTAAATAAGGAAGCAGCGTTTAAAGAGGCAGCAAGTATCCTGCGGCAGGTGGGCATTAATAATCCTGAGCAGCGGCTGCAGCAGTATCCGCATGAATTCAGCGGCGGGATGCGGCAGCGGGTCATGATCGCTATGGCTCTTTCCTGCCAGCCAGAGCTATTGATTGCGGATGAGCCGACAACTGCGCTTGATGTAACAATACAGGCCCAAATTCTTGATCTTTTTAAAGAGCTAAAAAATAATACCAGTACAGCTATAGCACTGATCACTCATGATTTGGGTGTGGTGGCTCAGGTATGTACACGGGTTATCGTAATGTATGGTGGACTAGTGATGGAGGAAGGTACGGTGGAGGATATTTTTTATCGCCCACAGCATCCTTACACGAAAGGTCTGCTTCGCTCCATTCCGAAACGTGACGGCAAATCGCGTGAACGTCTAATTCCAATCGAAGGCACACCTCCGGATTTGTTGAATCCTCCTTCTGGCTGTCCCTTTATGGAACGTTGCCCTAATGCTTTTGCCCGTTGCAGCGAACGTCCTCCGGTAATCGAATTATCGCCCGGTCACCGTTCGATGTGCTGGTTAGCAGATGGTGTGCAGGAGACTCCAGCTGTAGCTGGCGTTGAAGGGAGCGGTTCGGTTGAGTGACAATAAGATTCTAGTGGACGTAAATAATCTCAAAAAACATTTCTCCAAAGGCAAGGATATGTGGGGACGCGATACATCGGTGCTTAAGGCAGTAGATGGCGTAAGCTTTCAGATTCGTCAGGGAGAGACCTTTGGGCTGGTTGGAGAGTCGGGAAGCGGCAAGTCCACGGTTGGACGCTGCTTGCTGCGCTTATATGACTACACAGACGGTGAAGTGTCTTTTGACGGGCAGCCGCTGAGCAAGCTTGGAGAGAAGCAGCTAAAACCTTTTCGCAGACGCATTCAGTCGATCTTCCAAGATCCCTATTCATCACTTAATCCAAGCTTAAGTGTGCTTGATCTGATCAGTGAGCCGATGAAAATCCACGGCATCCACGAAGGTGAAGAACGCAAAGAAGCTGTTGCGGCATTGCTGGAAAAGGTAGGTTTAAAAAGAGAACATCTCTACCGCTTCCCGCATGAATTCAGTGGTGGCCAACGCCAGCGGATTTCGATTGCCAGAGCATTGTCCGTAAGACCTGAGTTTGTCGTGTGTGATGAACCGATCTCAGCGCTGGACGTGTCTGTCCAGGCTCAGGTAGTGAACATGCTGGAGGATTTGCAGTCCGAATTCGGCTTGACCTATCTCTTTGTCGCACATGATCTGTCGATGGTACGGCATATTTCTGACCGGATCGGCGTGATGTATGGCGGTCGTCTAGTAGAGGTAGCCGAAAGTGATGAGCTGTACGAGAATCCTATTCATCCTTATACAAAGGCGCTGCTGTCTTCCATCTTGGAGACGGATCCCCGGCGGGCCAATCAGAGAATTATTTTAGACGGATATTCGCAAGAGTATGGCAGAGCTGAGACTTCCACACTACAGGAAGTAAGTCCGGGCCATTATGTTGCTTATGATTTTACGGTATGATTAGACTCTATATATAGATTGGGAGGGATCAGAATGTCAGAGAACTTAAACCGGGTAAAGTTATCCCAGTGGGATGCGTTATTGGTGGAATCACTCCGCTCCTTGGGGTGGTCTGATGAGGATATTCTTCGTAAAGTGGCAGAGGGCGATTTGCCCGTTGACAAGAGCGAATACCAATTTGATTATAAGCAGCTGACTACGTTGCAGTCAGAGCAGCCGGAGTTGTTCGGGCAAGCGGTGAAGACAGGCTATCAGATTAAATACAACACGATTCGTGGGATTCGCAGCTGGATATGGGTAGCTCTGGGCAAAGAAGCGGCTCTGGAGCTTGAGGAAGGTAAGGAAGCCGCTGAGGTGGCTTTAACCTTGGCCGAGAAGGAACGTTTGGCTTCTGTGTTATCCTTCGGTTGGCAGATCGAGAGCGATACGAAGGCAGCGGTTGGAGATACAGCTGTCTACCGGATTGCACCGATTGGACGTTAAGCTGAATAGCTACAGTAAAAAACGATTGTTGCGGGGAAGGAATCCCTGTGCACAATCGTTTTTTTGTTATATTTCTCGCTTAAATGCTTATCTTTAATATACGCTTACCGCTGGGTAAAATACCTCATAGTGTGCAGCCTCAATCCAGCTTCCTGTCTTAAAATCTCTGCCCCGGACAAGCACTTTATCGCTATACACTTCTACATAGAAGCCTTGGCTGCCCTCTTTATGTTTATCTTCATTAGTCCAAAGATAGGCGACAGAAGCAGCATTAAACATCGTTGCGATCTCTCCATCGCCAGGGAACATAGTGTTGTCTACCTCCAGCTCCCAATGGGTATGTCCAGTGAATAACAAGGTCTGAGGGTATCTCGACAGGATTTCTTTTAATTCCTTATCTTGTGTGACACCATACCAATCTTGCGATTCCAGCGATCCGGCTACGGTGTCTTTAAGCGGTTGATGCAGGAAGAGAAAGATAGGCTGATCTGGTGAAGCTTCTTCTCCAAGCTTATGCTCCAGCCAATCAAGCTGTTCAGAAGAAAGATCACAGAATTTGGGCAATCCTTGTTCTGTCCCTAGCATAATAAAATGATAGCCATTGACCCAGTGATCATGATAGGGTCCGGACATTCCGGTCTGTGACGTATACATTCCTAAACGTGATTCCCAATTTCCGAGGCCCACATCATGATTGCCTAAGGTAAAGGTAATCCCGGGCAGTTCGGTTTTGTATTGTTTGAGGATACGAAGCATTTCTTCGTATTCAGCAGGGAAGCCGTGGTCTGTGACATCACCGATATGCATAATCCCGCTGCTGCCTTCCCCATGCGCTGCTATATCACGGAGAGCCAGCTCGAAGTTAAGATTGTACTCATGATTGCGGTCAGCAGTGACATGGGTATCCGTAATGATCTGAAAGGTGATAACTGGTTTATCTTCAGGTGATGTGTTCGTACTCATGTTTGGGCATCCTCCTTCATCTATGAACCTATCCAATACTGTTGCTGTTCGCTAATGCGTCTTGCCGCTAATATTCAGTCCTATGATCCCGACAATGATGACGGCTATCCAAAGTAGTGAGGATAGGGTTAGCTTTTCTTCAAAGAACAGGGTTCCTATGAAGGAAATCAGGATGATTCCCGCTCCTGACCATATCGCATAAGCTACGCCTACCTTAATAGAGGTGAGAGCATAATTCAGGGAGGTGAAGCTGGCTCCATAGAACAGGAACATAAGCACGGAAGGCCAGAGCTGGGTGAACCCTTGAGATATTTTCATTGAGAGGGTCCCTGAGAGTTCGAACACAATAGCCAGCGCCAGAAACATCCATGCCCATATTCCTTCTATTCTCACAGGGAAGTAACCTCAATTCTGAGCTCAGCATAAGATTGTACAATGAGATCTGCATCCGGGAGAATATGTGTTGAAGCACTAGTACCGTCGCTTTCTGCTAGGCCGATAGCTACCTGTACACCCGCTGCTTTAGCCATTCGCATATCCCCGTTAGTATCGCCGATAACCGCTGTGTACGCGGGTTCCACGGCTAACCTTTTGCAGGCAAGCTGCACCATGTCGGGGAAAGGTTTACCCTGATCCACAAGATCTGTTCCAATTACCTCGGAGAAATAATGCCGTATGCCCAGCCATTGGAGATGTTTGTCTGCGGCCTCTGTTTCATCTGCGGTCACCACGGCGAGAGGAATGCCTGCACTCACACACTCATCAAGAAAACGATGAAGTCCCGGAAGGGAGTGAACGGGGCGTTTCTCTTCTAACCTAACATCCGCTTCGAGACGGCATTGATGGACAAGCTCCATGGACTCCGCCCAAGATAAACCTTGCAGATAACCCTGCCATGACAGAATGGCATAAAGATCACTCATAGTCCCCATAGCCAGCGGTCCGTTGCGATCATAATCGGTAATGCTCCCCTGGGCATTGTGTACAGTTCCCATTAATGCAGGGAGCTGCTCTTCTGCAATCTGTAGCCCTCTTTGTCTCATATACTTCGTGAATCTCTCTAAAAAACATTCGCCCCAGCTGCCCCAGAGGGATACGAACTGGAGCAGCGTACCATCCTTATCGAATAGAATAGCTGCTACAGCGTATCTGCCTTGTGGCGTGATGAGCTCAGACATGAAGTCCACCGCCCTTTATTTTAATTTATCAAGCGCTGCTTGTGCCGTTTCTTGTGCTTCCTTAAGTGCTTGTGCTGCTGGGATATTCTCAATCTGCACCTTATCTGCGGCGATTGTCAACGCATCGTTAATTTTGCCGCCAGTTGGGTCTTGGAAAGGTGCAGAACCATGAGAAGCTTGCATCAATGGAACCTTAATCTGAGGATTGCTTTCGCTGAATGACACAAACGCCGGGTCTTGCAATGCGGATTGGCGCACCGAAATATATCCCGTATTAATGGACCAGGACGCAGTATTCTCAGCATTCGTGAAGTAGGTTAGCCATTTCATAGCTGCTTCCTTTTCACTGTCGCTGGCTTTGGATAGAATGCCGGCCATAAGGGCTTGGGCTACGGGTTTGCCCTCACCGATCCCTGCCCAGCCTGGCTGCTCCATAGCCGAAACAATGCTGAAGTCCAAGTCGCCCTGATCGCCGCTGGAGCCGGTGTAGCCTGCGGCTTGACCCTTCATTACATCGTCAATCGTCTTGTACCAATACTCCCAGCCTTGACCGCCGGAATGAATCCGCATGATCTTATCCTCGTGAATCCACTTGCGGAACAAATCCCAGGTTTCAATCCACTCTTTAGAGTCGACCATAACTTGTTTTCCATCCTCACTAAGGATAGTGCCTCCTTTGCTGAGTACGGCATCAATCATGTTCCCTGAACCCCACATAGGCTCCCAGCCATAAAGGGTGGTTTTGCCGCCGTCCTTCACTGTCATTTTCGCAGCTGCGGCAGCCAGATCTTCCCAAGTCTTTAGTGTGCTCGCATCAATTCCATTCTTCTCAAAAACATCTTTGCGATAGTACATGACCTGCGTTGTTCCATACATCGGCAGGAAGTATTGCTTACCATCAACCTGGCCCTGATTTAGAAAGGTTTGGACAAAATCCTCTTTATTAAAATCTGGCTGCAGTGCCATAAGCTCGTCTATCGGAGCGAAATATCCTTTACGGGCCCAATCTACATTGGAGGAGAGAGCAGCCGCAGGTACTTTTCCTGTAGCGATAGCTGCTTGCAGCTTCTGTTCGGTTTCCGTGTAGTCTGCCTGCGCGATACCTTTGACGATGACCTCTTGCTGAGAGGTATTAAATTTCTGAATCAGGGCCTCCATATTCTCACCAAGCTTGCCGCCGAGACCATACCAGAATTCAATCGTTACCGGTGCATTTTGTGTGGGTGCAGCCTCTGTGGAGGGGGAGGAAGAAGCTCCATTCGCCGCTGTAACATTGCCTGTATTCGCATTTCCTCCGCAAGCTGTTAACATTGTAAATCCGGCAACCAAAGACAGGGTGGACAGTCTCTTCAATACGTTCATCATCATTCTCCTCTTATTAAAATAGAATTGTTAGCTTATCCTTTGCTGGAACCAGCGGTCATATTGACACTTTGCATGATCGTTTTCTGAGCTAGTAGAAATACTAGCAGCAACGGGGCGATGGTGAATGCGCTAGCGGCCATGATCAGCGGCCATTTTAATCCGTAGGCACCTCCTTGAGTAAAGAAACTACGCAGACCCGCCGAGACTAGCTGTAGATTCGGGTCTTTGGTGATCAGCATCGGCCAGAAATAGTTATTGTACTGATCAATGAAGGTGATTAGGGCTAGCACAGCAAAGGAAGAACGTGTAATGGGGACAAGAATGGTCCACAGAATCCGCATATGTGAGGAACCGTCCACTTCTCCAGCCTCCACCAGCTCATGGGGAACCTGAAGGAAGGCTTGGCGAATTAGAAAGATGGAGAAGACACTTACACAGTTGGATAGAATTAATCCGGCATATGAATCCAGTAGATGGAGCTGGGACAATACCAAATATCCGGGAAGATAAACAGCGGTGGCTGGAACCATATAGCCGAAAAGAATAACGCCTGAGAACAGCCCTCTGAAGCGGAATTTCATATGCGTAAGCGCATAGGCCATCATCCCGGAATTTATGACCTGCAGAATAACAATCGACACAGCGACAAATATGCTATTGCCCATATATCTGAAGAAAGGGGCTTCGTGCCAGGCGGCTGAAAAATTACTCCACAGCGCATCCTTAGGCCAGATTGTGGGCGGAGACTGCCAGATTTCATCATTGGTTTTTAAGGCGCTGGTGACCATCCAATAGAAGGGGAAGGCCATGATCAGTGCAATAGCTGTAAAAAATAGATGGCGGGTCAGCTTGCCCACGCGTACGATCGTTGCATTCATCAGTCGTTCTCCTTTACAGCAGTTGTTATTGATAATGGGTTGTCCGTTTACTAACCTCTAGCGAGACTACGGATAGCAGCATACATATAAATACCAGAACCATTGCGACACTAGAGGCTTCTCCAATCTGAAAGGCTTCAAAGGCAGACTGATAATACATATAGAGCAAGGTGCGTGTTGATCCTGAGGGTCCACCTTGCGTAAGTACGTTAATCTGGTCGTAAGCCTGTAACGCCCCGATGATCTGTACGATGAACAGAAACAGTGTCGTTGGCGAGATTAGCGGTAAAGTAATACGGCTGAATTTTTGAACAGCATTTGCTCCATCCAGTTGAGCTGCTTCCAGCAGATCCGTAGGGACATTGCGTAGTGCCACCAAGTAAAAAATCATCGCCCAGCCTACCGATTTCCATATTGTCACGAGCAGAACGCCAAGCAGCGCCCATTTAGGGTCTTGAAGCCAACCGATTTTTTCTAGACCTAAGAGGTCAAGTACAGTATTGGCAAGGCCGATTTCGGGTTCATAGATCCAGGACCAGACAATGGATACAGCCACGGTCGGCGTGACCCAAGGGGAGAACAGCAATACCTGATAGAGGGTGGACCCTTTCAGCTTCCCGTTCATCAGGAGTGCTAGTCCAAGTCCGATCAGAATAACGGGCAGCACACTTCCGGCACAGAATAACAGAGTCACTCTAAGTGCTTTATAGAAGGCAGGATTGCTGAACAGATCCAGATAGTTGGTTAGTCCGACAAAGGTTTTCTCAGGGCTCATGAAGTCCCATTCCGTAAAGCTGAGATAAAATACATAAAGTAATGGCGCTAGCCAAAATACAACGAATGGAATCATTGCCGGCAAGGTGAAGAGCACCGGTTTCAACTCCCCTATAAATCTCGAACGTTTCATTATTCTGTCGATACCCCATTCCATCTTCTGTTTTTTGCGGTATAATTCTGAGGAAAGCTCTTCCGTTCAAAAAAAATTGTACACTCATCGAGCGGCTGCGTGGTCAAGTGGACGTAAAGATCGATGCGAGATTATGTAAAAAATTAAGAGATTAGCGCAGGTAGTTGCTATTTTGTGTAAAATAGAAGGGTAGATTCTAAGTGGAATGAAGGTGCAGCTATGAAACAGGTAGCCTTTGGTGAAGAGAATAAAGACTTATCTCCACGCGAGCAGCTGCTGCGTCCGATGATCGATGCGATTGCTCAGACGATGGACCTATATGGTGCGAATTATTCATTCGGGCAGCTGTATGGAATTATGTTCTTTGAAGACCGTCCGATGACGCTTGAAGAGATGAAGAATGTGATGAATATGAGCAAGAGTAATATGAGCTATGGAGTCCGTTCTTTGATGGCCTCCAAGATGGTCACTAAGCTGGAGGAGAAGCGGGACCGAAAGGATCTGTATGCAGTGGAAACAGATTTCTTTCAGACCTTTAAGAACTTTTTTGGGATGAAGCTACAGCGGGAGATTGATGTCATGAAGCAAGCCTTGGACGTTGTCATTCCTGAGCTGGAGGGACTGGTTCAAGCCGTGGATACGTCTGAGGAGGAGCGGCAATTCTGCCTGAAGGATCTGGAGAAGCTGGAGCATGCCGTTCAATATTATCATTGGCTGCAGCAGTTCGTGGACGAGCTTGGGGAAGAGAATTACTTCGCAGATAAGAGAAGGTCCTAGACCGTCTACAATCACATATAGATGTACATAATTGTATATAGATCTCCATTTTGCGGGGTGTTCCTTAAGCCGGTTCAGGCTTGAGGTTCGCCCTCTTTTTTATGATAAAGAAACAAAAATAAGAAGAAAATGTAACCAATAGCAGGTGGAACTTCCATAAAATATATAGTTACATAGGGACAAGAAATGTTGTTAAGGAGATTCTGAGATTGAAAACAAAAAAATATATGCTGCTTGTTGTCATAGTTCTACTGCTGAGCCTTGCTGCTATTTTGAATACACAACGTGAACCTTCAACAATAACTATTAACGTAAATGGTCAAATGATAAAGACGATAGCTGCCAACCCAGCCTCGCCTGATGATCTTATGATCCCGAAGGCGGTAGCTGAACAGGCACTAAATACACAAATCGGCTGGCAGAAATCCGGACCTCTTCCAAAAGGTATTTACTACAGAGATCAGGTGGCTGTGCTGATGTATCATCATCTTTCTGAAAAGCCCATGCCACAGTTTCCTTGGGTGTTATCGGTTGATCGGTTTGATGATCAAATGAATCTGCTGAAGCAGGAAGGTTTTCATGTGATCACCATGGCGGAATACCGCGAATTTATGCTGAATAACGGCGCAGTTCCGGACAATGCAGTGCTGCTGACCTTTGATGATGGATATGAGAGTTTCTATAAATTGGCGTTCCCCGTTTTGCAAAAATACGGATATACAGCCGTTAATTTTGTTATCGTATCTACAATAGATCACCCAGATCCGAATAGCGTACCGAAGCTCACTTGGGAGCAAATGCGGGAAATGAAGCATGCTGGGATGGCATTTTATAGTCATACCTATGATTTGCACCATTATGGGGTTGTCGATGCCGAGGGCGGGCAGCGGCCAGCTGCAAGTGCCTTATTATATGTTGATGATGAGAACAGGAATGAGATGAATGTCGAATACTACAGCAGAGTTACACGTGATCTGGCTAAGGCGGAGCAAAGGCTGAAGGAAGAATTGGGCAATACGGATTCGGCGATTGCTTTTCCTTATGGGTCCTACAATGACAGATTGCTGGCTGTTTGTGATTCGCTAGGGATTTCGCTGACCTTCAAAATTGAGGATGGGATTAACACTAGAGCGGATCGGAATGCCGCACGAATTAACGGGGGAAGTGAGACACTTACCGCTGCGTTGACGCTTGATCAGATGAAGCATATCGATTTGCCTATGGAATTGACCTTGAACAACCAAAAGGTGAATATGGTAAGGAATTCTCCTGAAATGAGGAAGGGAACCTTGATGGTTCCATTTCATCAATTATGCAAAGATCTGCATATAGATATGAAATATGATCCGAAACGCCGAATCGTTGAATTGACTCATATGGATGCAGGAGCATGAAAAGTGCCACTTTTATTGATGAAGAGATTACAAAAAGTGAGTAAATTCGTCATTTTAGGCGAATCACTAGTTGCTATAAGTGAATTCCTTACTGTAGACTATAAACAGAGTACTAATTGGTAAGCGAATGGAGAGAACTGATGGAATTGTTTAAGCGTTATTACGCAAATTTAACGGTCCGGCGTTTTTTGATTTTAGGATTGGTTGCTCTACTGCTATTCAGTATTAGAGATATGCTTAATTTGGTACTGTTGACGTTTTTGATTGCGTATGTAATGAATAGCTTTCAAGTGCTGCTCACGAAGCGCATTAACAAATATGTAGCAGTTAACAGCAAAGTGATTATTGTCATTCTATACCTTGCCTTAATCGCTGTAATTGTCATAACCCTCGTTAATTATCTGCCTAAGGTTTTCATACAGATTAAACAGTTAACGAATTTTTTGACCAATTTGACCCCTGAGAACATCCCGCAGAATGATATTGTGCAGTATATATTCGCCCAGCTTAAGGATTTGAACTATCAGTCGTATATGAAAGACGGTATTGAATATGTCTTGAAAATAAGCAATTGGGGCACCAGCTTTGTTTTATCAACCATTTTGAGCTTTGTGTTTATACTTGAGAAGAACAGGATCGTTAGTTTCACTTCCCGCCTTAAAGAGAGCAAAATCTCTTGGTTCTATGTAGAGCTTGAGTATTTTGGCAGAAAATTTATCTCCTCTTTCGGAAAAGTGATCGAAGCACAAATTCTGATCGCGTTGTTTAATACATGCTTTACGGTGATCGGACTCTGGATTTTAGGTTTTCCTTACCTTTTCGCATTATCCATTATGATCTTCTTACTTAGTTTAATTCCGGTTGTAGGTTTTGTTATCTCGCTAATCCCACTTTGTATTATTGGTTACAATATTGGTGGCCTAGTCATGACTATCTATGTACTGGCAATGATTGCCGTGCTTCATTTTGTAGAAGGCTACTTCCTAAATCCTAAACTGATGTCATCCAAAATGAATTTGCCTATGTTCTATACGTTTATCGTGTTGTTATTCTCTGAGCATTATCTCGGGGTTTGGGGTCTGATTCTGGGGATTCCGATCTTTGTATTCTTCCTTGATATTCTGGAGATTAACAGAGAGAACAAGATAGGGACTTAGGGATTCTGTTATAAAATAAGTATTAAATATACAAAACCCGGCTAAATGGAAGATCCATTTAGCCGGGTTTTTTGTGTATGTTACAGCGTCGCTGTATGTATTCCCTTAACCGAAGGAAGTATGGACACTATCTGAAACGATGTCCCTCAGCTCCGCTTTATATGCCGCATACTGCTCGGTTGTTATGCTTCCAGCGGCTAACCGTGAATCCAATTGATCCGTTAGCTGGGCAACCTGTAGATCGATTACAGCTTCAATATCTTGGCCTTGTTCTGATGCAATATCTTGAAGTGACTTACCGTCATATATGGCCTCGTATAGATCCTCGTCCGTTGGCTGGTTAAGTACCTCCAATAATTCGTCTTGATCCGCGACCTCTGCCGTGGACCATTTTACAGGCGAACTTGCATTAGCGGTAAGACTAGTCCAAGCATTTCCGAAAGACATCACTACAACTACCGTTCCGACTATGATCACTCTTTTTATATCCATTAGAGTCCTCTTTTCTTGTTCTGCAATAACTTATCTTGCTTAAGCATCCGTCTAAAGTATCGTTTAAAATGGGTTCTAACTAGTTATATTGTAACCCGCGAAGCTGAACTGAAGCTTAAGCAATATTAAAAATAACCTAAAGATTTAACACGGCTATGATATAGCGATAATACACCGCAGGTATACTTTCCAGATGAGCTTCATTGCATATTTATGCATTGAATCACAATCAAACAAATGGGGAGTGTTCGGAGTTTTGAGAATAACAGCAAAAGCTAAACGTTTATTTTCCAGCATAATTGCCAGCAGTTTGATGTTGGGAATCATGGCTCCAGCAGGATATGCCGAAGAGCAGCAGCTGGAGACGGAGCAGACATCTTCCGAATTAGAGGCGCATTTTGATGAACAGGTTGAGCTCGACACGCTTTTAAGTCAACCGACTGTAATGGCAGAGGTGTACGCGGTACCTAATAATCCAGGAGCGCTACTGATTACAGAAGTTGTTCCGGATACTAAAAATGTAAAAGGGACAGATGGAACCTCTGTAGATGGTTACGAGTTTGTTGAGGTCTACAATAATACGGACAAGCCGGTTAATTTTAAGGATTATTATTTCTTTTATAATGACAAAGATACATGGGCACCTAATGGTGATGCTGTAATACCGGCGCATGGAAATATTGTTTTCTGGATTATGAACGGCAATAATCTGAATGTTCCTACGGAGGATTTCATCAAAAACTTTAATCCTTCTGCAGCTTTGCAGGAAGGAGTGAATCTGTTCCGGATCAACGGTGGCGGGGGGATGGCTAACACTTCTGCGCGTAATTTACAAATTAAAAGCAAAGCAGGAGATACGCTAATTGTTTCTGCTTCCTATGGAAAAGAACAGGTGAAGGAGAATAACGGGATCTTCTATCAATACTTGCAAGCAGATAGCTCCGTTATGAACCTCATGGTGAATTCGGGAACGGTTGTGGCTACGCCTGGAACCGTAGAGGCAGAACAAGTGCCTGAGCTAGTTCCTGGGAACAAGCAGCCAGTGATTGAACATATTGCACAGAGTAGTGTCGATCCAGCCGATCTCCCTATCAGTGCGAAGATTACTAATCTGGAAAGCGGGGCAGATGGATCACTGCCTGTAGTGAAGCTACAGTATGGCTCTCCTTCTCAGGCGAAAGATACGGTAATCACCATGACTTCAAAAGGTGGGGATGAATATGCGGCAATGATTCCTGCAGCTGCGCTGGAAGAGCCGGAGCTGCATTACAGCATCCGCGTTAATAATGTGACAGAGAGTTATTCTGTTCATGTGAACCTGCCGGCGTTCGATTCGAATAATGTGCCGCCGTTGTTAATCACAGAGCTGCTGCCGAATTCGACGAATGTAAAAGGAACGAGCAGCGACGCTTTTGAATTCATTGAGATCTATAACAATACTGATGCACCTGTTAATTTCAAGGACTACAAGGTCTATTATCGTTATCCTGATAAAGGTAACGCTTCCGATGTGAAGTGGCCTTCGACGCCAGAGAACTTTCTGATTCCTGCACAGCAGTCCGTGGTGTTCTGGGTTATTAATAGTGCCAATAGTACTTACACTGCTAATGATTTCAATACAGAATTCAACACAAACTTAATTGAAGGCACCAATCTCTTTTTGATCAAAAGCGATGGTATGGCGAACTCTGGCCGCCGGGCAGTCGTAATCAAGAGCAATACGGAGAAGGAGATTTCCTCTGCGTATTATGATGCTGACCTCACCTACGATGGTGGAGCTAAAGGTGATGACACCAAAGAGAATAAAGCCCTTCTATATAAGTATCCTGTGAATGGGCTGAGCAAAATGCTCAAGATCAGTACGGGGTCAGCCGTTCCGTCACCAGGCCAGACGGATGTAACACAACTTCCAAACACACCGATCCATGTGGAGCCGGATACAGAGAAACCAACAGTAGAAGATCTGACCGGCGTAACGGAGATTGATCAGTCGCTGGGTCTCGATTTGAAGGCTTTTGCTGATGACAATAAAGCTGTTACTTCTGTGGAAGTTAGAGTGTCTTCGGACAAGCAGCCGGAGGCTGTTAGCCACAATCTATCCCAAGACTTCAACGACAGCTTGTATCACTTTAAATTGACCTCTGCGGATTTGATTGGCAGAAATGAAATCCAGTATTACTTTGTTGTTTCTGATGGAACGAATGAAACACAATCTCCAGTAATGAAAGTAAAAGTTACAGGAGGACAGGATCAATCACCCCTTCGTTTGAATGTGAAGGAAGGGCAGTTGATCAATGGCTCCGTGACCGTAAAGGGAACCTCTGCCACCGCTAAGGCTGATGTCTTAGGCTTGAGCATTGACAGTAAGTTACTGGGCAATAACGAGGCATATAATGCACTGGAGAATGATGCCTACTTTGTATTTGAAGCTAAAAATGTGGACTATTATTTTAAAAATGCGATCACGATGGGACCGGAAGAACTAGGAGATGCCAGTATTCTGTATACCTTTATGGACCCGATTACTACGTATACTACATTGACTTTTCCTATTTCTTCTGCCGCTTTAAAAAAGGGTACGGATAATGTGATTTACATTCGGGCGGGCTCTAAATCATCTCCATTTGATCCTCGTCCTGAGGAGAATAAGGATGATTTTGAAGTAAAAAATGTTCGTCTCCTGCTGGCAGATGGTACCGAAATTTGGGACCCGGCTTATGCAGAACGTGATAAGGAAATCAAGATGGGGGACAGCGCAGGTAAGCATGAATCCCTCGGCTTCCAGTTTGATCTAAAAGCGGATTTGTTCCGTTCAAAGGCGTACAACTGGAATACTAAGGAAGCAACTGACGGAGAACATAAAGTAACGCTTACCGAAGGTGGAACGAAAGTATCATCAAACGTAATTGTCGACAACACGCCACCATCCATCAAAGCATCAATAGAAGAAGGACAAACTTACCGTGGCAATTTTGAAATTGCTGCTGAAGTTAAGGATACTTATGCGGGTGTAGATAAGGTCAGCGTGAAGCTGGATGGTAATGTTATTGAACTGCCCTATGCTACTTCATCCGGGAAGTTATCGGCTGGGGAGCATACGCTTTCTATCATAGCCTTAGATAGGATTGGCAATCAGGCAGAAAAGGTCATTACATTCCATGTACCGAATGAGAATCCATTTGCGCCACTGCTTATTTCTCCTACAAACTGGGAGACCGCTGTAGGTACTAATCCGACTTTAAAGGTTAAGGTTGAAGATCCTAATCAGGATAAGATAAACGTTACCTTCTTTAGAGGATTTAAGTACGATGCTAACCATCCGGAGCAAGGCTTTGCTGGATTTATAAACGCATCCGATACAGAGCCGCCGAAACAATCCGTACCTGCGGGCGAACAAGCGCTTAGCAGTGATGACTACAGTAAAATAAGTGCGGTGGACGGACAATATTTAATTAATGATGCTGTCGATCAATTCCCTTATCAGCGTTATGAAATTAAGCTGGATGAGTCGGTTAAGGCGTCAGATCGTGTAGATATTGAATGGAAAGGGAATTCGTTGCCGGGACGTAAAGTAAGTCTCTACGCATGGAGTCCAACTCAACAAAAATGGGTACAGCTGGATCATTTAATCGCTGGAACAGAGGATTTTGAGCTGAAATCCACGGTTACAGCTGGAGAATATGCTAATGGAAATAGCATTGCAGTAATGGTTCAGGACGAAATTGCTTCGGTGGCTAAGACAGCACCAACAGTAACACAAGATACGTATGACTTTTCTTTTGTATGGATGTCTGATACACAGTATTATTCACAGAGCTACCCTTACATTTACCGTAAAAATGTAGAATGGATAGCTGACAACAAAGAGAGCTTGAACCTGAAGTATGTTATTCATACAGGAGATATCGTGGATAAATCCTATCAGGAGTATGAGTGGAAGGAAGCTGACCGGGACATGAAGGTTCTGGAGGAAGCTAACATTCCTTATGGTGTTCTTGCGGGTAATCATGACGTAGGCCATCAAACCGGGGATTACACGAAATTCTGGGAGTATTTTGGAGAGTGGAGATTCAAGAATATGCCGACCTTCGGTGGCTCTTATGACAACAACAGGGGCCATTACGATTTAGTGTCTGCGAACGGAAATGATTTTGTTATTGTATACATGGGCTGGGGATTGGCTGAGGAAGAAATTGAATGGATGAATGAGATCGTTGCCCGTTATCCAGAGCGTAAAGCGATTCTTTGTCTCCATGAATACTTGCTGGTTTCTAATAACCGTGCACCTATTGCAGATAAGATTTTTGAGATGGTTGTGAAACCTAACAAAAACGTAATCGCAGCACTGTCCGGCCATTATCATGATGCTGAGCTTAAGGTAGACGAGCTGGATGATAACGGTGACGGTATTCCAGACCGCAGTGTCTATCAAATGCTGGCAGATTACCAAGGCGCTGAAGAAGGGGGACTCGGCTATATCCGTCTGCTTCAGTTCGATGTTGCTAATAACAAACTTCGCGTGAAGACTTATTCGCCTTATTTGGATGATTATAACTACTATGATGAAGACGAATATCCAGGCAAAGATGAGTTCGTTCTGGATCTGGATTTACAGCCTGTGACTAAACGTGTGGCTACCGACTATATCGGAGTCAAGGTTTACAGCGACCAGGAAATTGCGGCCAATCCACAAGTAGAGAGTGGCGCGGAGACTCAGGTCACTTGGAGTAAGCTGAATCCGGATAGCTACTACCAATGGTATACAAAGGTTGAGGATGATCACTCCGGTAGTGTGCTTTCAGATATCTGGGGCTTTTACACTGGAAAAGAGGATGTGATGCCGACACCAGAGGTGACACCAACACCAACACCGACACCAGGGGTAACGCCGACACCAGAGGTATCGCCATCGCCAGAAGTGACGCCGACACCAGCACCAGAGGTGACAACGGCACCTCCGGTAGTTTCACCAGTGCCAACAGTGACTCCAACGCCTACAGCCACACCTGGAGCGGGAAAGGGAAACATTGAACTGGCATTAGGAAGTAATGGGACGTATACAGCTGATCCGTCAGCCTTGAAGAAACTGATAGAGGAAGCTGCTACAGGGGGAAGCCTAAAGATTAGCGCAGGCGGAGCAACCTCGGCTCAAGATCAGATTAGAATTGCTCTTGATGCAGCCGCTGTTCAACAGGCTGTCGATAAGAAGTTGAATTTGAATATTGTTTCATCTAACGTTACCTTGAGCGTACCAACAAGCTCCTTACCAGCCATTCCGGCAGGCAGTGATATGCTGCTACTAAGCATTGATACGAGTATGATATCTGTACAGGCCAATGACGCTGGAATGAGTCCATTCAGAGCTAACGTTACGCTGAACCTCAGTACATCTGCAGGAGGCAAAGAAACGGCTATCCACCAGCTTAAAGGTGCTGTTACGATTACCTTGACGCTGACTAAGGAACAGCTTGCTAAGCTTGATACAGATTTTGCGGGTGTCTATTATGTAAATGGCAGCACGTTGGAATATTTGGGTGGAGTGTTTAAGGATAATACCGTTACCTTCACAACAAATCACTTTTCCTCCTTTGCGGTACTGGAATACCATAAGCAATTTAGGGATACTGCTGGTCACTGGGCAGAGTCGTATATTTCCAAGCTGACGGCTAAGCATGTGATTAAAGGGATCGACGATACGCATTATGGACCACAGGCGAATGTAACACGTGCAGATTTTGTTACACTGGCCGTTCGTTCTCTCGGATTGGATGAAGCAAATGGGGCTATCGTACAGAGTGCTTTTGCAGATGTATCTAAAGATGCTTATTATGCACAGTCGATAGACAAAGCTGTCCAGCTTGGATTGATCCAAGGCAGTGATGGCAAGTTCCGACCTAAAGATGCGATTACTCGTGAGGAGGCGGCAGTTGTCCTGCAGAAACTGATGCAGTATAAAGCAGGATTGCAAGCTTCCGTTGCTGCTGCTGCAAGCTTTAAGGATATGAATAGTGTATCTGAGTGGGCGAAGCAAGCGGTAATTGATTTGCAAGCAAAGGGAATCCTTGACGGCAAGGTCGACAATAACTTTGACCCTCGTGGCAAAGTGACCCGTGCTGAAATCGCAAAACTGTTATATGGAATAATCAAATTATAAGATAGGTTGGCAAAGGCAGGCAGAGGTGACTCAGGCCTGCTTTTTGTCTTTTTTGCGTGTAGTCTCCTTTTTCTTCTATGTAAAAAGGAAATTTCCACTATTCATATGATTTTTCATATATAATATTTTTGAATTAATTTTAAATTTTCAGAATCTTTCAAAATAAAAGTAAATTGCAAGGGAAGCTGGCATTGTCTCTTCTCTAGTACCGTTTTTGTTAGCAGTAATTTAGCTCTTTACGGCACTTCTTCCGCTTGGCGCAGGGCTTGGCATTCATTTATGGGTGCTTGTACTCCTCATCCTGTTATTCACTGACCCCTTCTTCTTTACGTATCAATATCCAACATACTGACCGCTGGCTTGGACTCATTCCATAATACATAGATTGGAGATACCGACTTTGAGAATGAAGTTAGCACATATCCTCCTTTTGCTTACTGCGGTTTTTGCGTTCCTTCTGTATCGGGGAAGCCTTGATTCCATCGATCAGCAGTTACAAGATCGTGTGATGCAGCACGAGAGAGATGTGGATACTACGATTGCTATCATCGGGATTGACGATCAGAGCTTGGAGGACTTCGGCAGCTGGCCATGGAGCAGAAATGTTCATGCCCAGCTCTTGGATACACTCTCCGAGGGCCATCCTGCAGTGATCGGCTTTGACCTCACATTCCCAGTGGGCTCGGAGGATCCGGAGGCAGATGCTGAATTCGCTGCGGCTGTCGCACGAGCGGGGAATGTAGTCCTGCCTGTATATGGCACGTTTGCCCCAAATACTGAGCAGGGGAAGATCGAAGCGTTGGAGTTATCCCAGCCGTTTGAGGCTTTAAGAGAGGCAGCGGCTGCGACCGCCCATATCAATACCATTACCGACATGGACCATGTGGTGCGTAAAGCTCTTTTTTCTTTTGACTATGAAGGTAAACCTACTAACAGCTTGTCATGGACACTCTATCAGAAATATCGAGAGGCGATGGGGGGGACTGCGGATCCGCAGAAGCTACCTTTAGATAAGTTTGGGCGCTTCTATATCCCCTATTCAGGCGGCAAGGGTGATTTTGAAGAGATTCCCTATTCGGCGGTGCTTAACGGGGAGGTTTCTCCATCCTATTTTGAGAATAGAATTGTGCTTATCGGGCCGTATGCTACAGGGTTTAAGGATGACTTTCTAACCCCAATCAGCGGTAAAAACACGTTATACGGCGTGGAAATACATGCGAATATTATTCAATCGCTGCTGGACAATAATTATAAACGCGTGCTGGATTGGAAGTGGAACGAAGTAGTTTTGTTACTAGCTGCACTCCTGGCATATCTACTATTCCGTAAAGTAAAGATGCTATATTCCTACGCTGTCATTGCGGTCATTATTGCACTCCTTATTTTTGCAGGTCGTTATTTCTATGATCAGGGAATGGTGATTTCACTAGGTTATGTGATTCCGTTTCTAATTATTAGCTGCATTGTTGTGATAGGGTTTCAATATTTAGAAGAACTGATGGAGAAACGTAGGGTTACGGATATCTTTGGCCGATATGTTGCCCCGCAAGTTGTGGATCAAATTCTTAAGAAGGGTCAAGAAGGATTGAAGCTGGGGGGGAGCCGCAGAGAGCTAACCTTGTTGTTCGTGGATATTCGCGGGTTTACTCCGTTGTCGGAGGCTGCTGAACCTGAGGAGATTGTGGAGATTTTGAATGAGTATCTGGATCTCACCGCAGGTTGTATTTTTAAGTATGATGGCACATTGGACAAGTTTATCGGGGATGCCACGATGGCGATTTTTAATGCTCCATTGCTGCTGGAGGATCATCCGATGCAAGCGGTGAAGGCGGCGTGGGCGATGAAGGAAGGCTCGGCTGCAGTGGAACAAAAGCTGTTCGAGCGTTTTGGCTTAGTCGTGAAATTCGGCATTGGGGTGCACACTGGCCCAGCTGTATTCGGGAATATTGGCTCAAAGACACGGATGGATTATACAGCGATTGGAGACACCGTCAACACGGCGGCCCGTCTGGAAAGCAATGCGAAGCCTGGACAAATCCTCATTAGTGAAGCTACCTACGCTTTTGTAAAAGATAGAGTATCAGCTGTTTCATTAGGAGAGATCAAGGTAAAGGGCAAGGAGCAGGGAATCAGTGTCTATGAATTGGAGGGATTGAGATGAAGTCGTTAAAGCTTACACTGGCATTTATTCTTTTGTTCAGTATTCTTTGGCCAGCGGTTGTCACAGAGGCGAAGGATAGCGTCAAAGTGGGGAAAATAACTGCGGTCTCAGGCAAGTCAGAGGTGAAGAAAAGCGGAGGAACCAAGAAATTTAATGCTTTCAAAGGGATGGCGATTACGCAAGGCGATACGATTATAACAGGCTCGGACGGACAAATCAGCCTCGACCTTGATGCCAACAAAGAAGTTACGATCGGAGCAAACACTACGCTTACCATCAGCCAACTAGTCGAAAGTGCCAAAGCGCTGGGCGGTAAGACAAGTCTGAAGCTTCAAAATGGGCAGGTCCTGATCAAGGTGAAAAAGAAGCTGGAGGGTGACTCCCGGTTTGAGATTGAGACCCCGACGGCTATTATGGGCGTTATGGGCACAGAGTTTTTTGTTAGCGTTAATAGCCAAGGCAATGTAGTCCTTAATGGTGGGGCAGGAATTAACGGCGATTATTTGGGAGTTCTGGAAGGAACAGTTCATGTAGTTTCGCCTGTAGATGCTACTCTTTCTCAATTAATAGGAGCCTCCCAACAGCTTATTATAGAGAATCAACAATGGATACAGGGGCACTTGTCTCTGAATGTATTGCCGCAATTTGCGTTAGAGCAGCATTTGGAATATCTGAACGAAGAAGGGAAATTAACCGAAGCAATAAAAGATCAGTTCGATCGACTATTTGAGCAAATAAAAGCTACTATGCCTGTCCACCCACCTATACCATCAATTCCACCTAAGATTAACTATGATCTATCTAGTCGGGCTCCCTTAGATATAACGAAACCAACACCACCGATGCCGACGCCAACACCGGAACCAACGCCGAAACCGACGCCAACACCGGAACCAACGCCGAAACCGATGCCAACACCGGAACCAACAGCAACGCCAACACCGGAATCAACAGCAACACCAACGCCGGAACCGACAGCAACGCCGACGCCCAATCCGCTTGACGCGCCTGAGCTGAACCAGCAGGAATTTAGAGAACATATCTATGACTATCTCGTCCGTGATAATGAGATTGCTTTGCCGTTTACGGCACCTTTAGCCTTTAATATCGCAGATGACTCTAATCCTAATGCTGCGAGGGATGGGGTGAGTGTTACTTTGAATCAGAGTGCGGACACGCTCGATTTAGGAGAGGTATACATTCGAGAGAATGAGCTTATCATTCAACTGCGGCAATCACTTCCTTATAAGTCATTCGTTCAAATCAAGGTTAACGGTGGTTTGTTAAAGAATGCCCTTACCGGGGGGCAGGTACAGGAAGAGGATCAACAGATAGCAGACGGCGGGTTTTACTTTGAAGGAGAGATCACTCCGAGTTATTTTAATCATACGGGTCCTATAGGTGAAGATGAAGCACCGGAATTTATCATCCATTCGCTAGGTTATGATGTAGGGGAGATTAGATATCGTTATGAATATGATCTTGGAGATCCATTACCACTAGAAGATACGGATTATGTACTGGATCGGAATGATGAGAATACCTTTGTGCTTAAACTTACTCCAGAATTTTTGAATAGACTAACTCCCGAACCTTATAACGTTATCATTCCTCTGGTGAGGATTGAAGATACTGAAGACGGCCCTGTACAGGTAATAGTAGACACGCTTAAGATCAGCTTATCTTTGTTATTTTAAAGGCGCAATAACCTTCGGGAGGAGAAAATAACGTTATGAAAAAAGAACTCATCTCCATCGCTTGCGGAATTATGCTTATAAGCGCAGCCCTACCTAATATCGTAGCCGCAGAGGTATTGCAGCCCATAAGTGGTGACATTCAAGGGAGTATAGTCCAGAATGTTTCGTCTAATGTTGGACTCTCTCTTAAGCAGCCATTGGGAGTAGCAACAGTGCCTGGCAGCAATGACCTTATTATTGTGCAGTCAGCAAGCGGTACAATTAGCAAGTGGAGTAACGGAACCCTACAGACGATAGCGGGAAAAGGTAACACTGGGTATAGTGATGGGCAGTCGGCAGAGGCCTTGTTTAATCATCCGACGTACACCGCCGCTGACAGTAAAGGTAATATCTATATCAGTGATACCGACAACCATGTGATTCGCAAAATAGAGGGAGGCACAGTCTACACCTTTGCAGGAACGGGAGTCGCCGGGTATAAGGATGGACAACCAAACGCGGCGCAGTTTAGCTCTCCGGGTGGCCTAGCCATAGACAGCAATAATAACTTATATGTAGCGGACACACTTAATCATGTGATTCGTAAAGTTACTCCAGATGGGGTCGTTACTACATTTGCGGGTCAGCAGGGGAATGATGGTGCTTATCTGGATGGAGCGGTAGCTTCGGCAAAATTCAATGAGCCAGTGGGTCTTACGTTTGATGAGTCCGGTAATCTCTATGTAGCTGATAGCGGAAATCAGATGATCCGGTTGATTAAAGGCAGTAAGGTTGAGACCTTTGCAGGCAAATCAACCACAGTTGACCCTGTGACTGGCTATATGGCTGGAGGATTCCAGAATGGAGACCGACTGTCTGCTCTATTCAATCGTCCACGGGGACTGGCTTATGCTGATGGAGTACTGCTGATTGCTGATAGTCTGAATCATCGGGTTCGGGCTATTCAGAAGGACGGCAAGGTCATTACAGTCGCAGGACAAAGTACCGCGGGAGATCGGGTCGGAGCTTTGGACGATGTAATGTTTAATCAACCTTCCGGTATCGCTCTTGTGTCCGGGAAGCTGTATGTGACGGACACGTTAAATAACAAATTGAAGGTATTAGATCTCGATGTACAGGCCCTTAAGCCACTGCGTAGTGAAGCTGATCTGCTTGATGCCGTTCCGCTGCTGCCAGCAGGTAAAAACATGCAAGTATGGTTGGACGGAGTGCAAGTGAAATTAAATACCTCTAATCTGCCACTTCAGGAGTCGGGTAAAATATATTTACCAGTTAGAGCGTTATTTAGCTCATGGGGAGCGGACATTAGCTGGAACGTGGTCAACAAGGAAACCGTGATTAGCAAGGGGGATTGGACACTTTCCCTTAAGCCTGACGCAAGTCAGAAGGTACAGATCCTAAAAGGTACTTTATACGTGGCAGCCGATTATCTGCCGACCATTTCATCTTTTATGCAGGTATACGATGAGGACAGTCACGCAATTGTGCTGGAAAGTGGTCTATAAGCTTCCGAGTTGGAGGACACCTTTGAAGGTGTTCTTTTTTTGAATATATAAAATACTTACTTGACAGGTAGGAATAAAGGGGTATATGATATCACCAATACTTAAACAGTAATTAAATGAACAGTGAAATAATTCAACTGAGCTGATTGGACCACCAAAGGCTCCCGTACTTTTCCCTTGTCAGGGGTAGGTGCTGGGAGTCTTTTTTTATGGGCTGATTGGGAGAAAGCAGAGGTTAGTAAGCCATGAATGAACAATATTGGAGACAGCTGGAGGAGACAGATTGGGCATTTCGCAAGGCGGTTCGCAGATTCGTGAAAGAGCGGGATAAAGTCGCCGTAGCAGGTATCTCCTTACCAGGCATGCTGATTCTGCACAAAATCATTCGCGATGGTGAACAAAGGCTAGGAGACTTAGCGGATGAACTAGACTTCACCTCAGGTGCGATTACCGCATTGAGCGATAAGCTTGAGGCGGGTGGATATACCGTGCGCAGACGTAAAGAAGGCGATCGTAGAACGGTAATGCTGGATATTACGGATAAAGGCCGCAAGCTGGCGGAGCAGAACAGCAACATCGGAGAACGATGTATTTCGCTTTTGTTTGAGGGGTTTACGGAGGAGGAATTGGCGCAGCAAAATGACTTTTATCAGCGGATCATTAGCAATTTGGAAGGATTCTCGGATATCCTGCTGAAGCTCGCCAAGGAGAATGCAGAGACCTCTCCAACCCTTGAACAGAAGCCACGAACAACCACCAAAAAAAGTAATTATCTTAGCTACTAAAAATTGAACGTAGGAGAGATGAACGATGGGACATTCAACCATTTATCCAACTGGAGCAACCGTATATAACCCTAACAAAGCCTGGAGTGGCTATACCGTATTTCAAGCTGGTGAAGAAGGTGTTGTACTGATTGATATGAACGGTAAAGAGGTGCATTTATGGAAGGGGCTGCTTGGATTTCCGGCTAAAATCTTCCCGGGTGGTTATGTGCTGGGCAGCACAGGAAGAAGAGATCCTAAATTCGGAATACAGGATAATGTAGATCTGGTACAGGTGGACTGGGATGGGAACATCGTGTGGAAATATAACAGCTATGAACATATAGAAGATCCGGGTTATGAACCCCTCTGGTATGCCCGCCAACATCATGACTATCAGCGCGAAGGCAATCCGGTCGGATATTTTGCACCGGGGCTTGAACCCAAGGTAGACAGTGGAAAAACGCTAATTCTTGCTCATAAAAACATCTACAATCCTCAAATCTCCGACAAACAATTGCTTGATGACACGATCCTTGAGGTGGACTGGGAGGGGAATATCGTCTGGGAGTGGGCTCCAAATGAACATTTTGATGAGCTAGGCTTTGATGAAGCGGCCAAAAATGTACTATTTCGTGATCCTAACTCACGCTCTTTCGGAAATCTAGGTGGTGGTGTTGGAGACTGGCTGCATATCAATTCGGCTTCTTATGTAGGACCCAATAAGTTTTACGATGCAGGGGATGAGCGTTTCCATCCGGATAACGTGATCTGGGATGCGCGTGAAGCAAATATTATTGCGATCACGGATAAGCGTACCGGAGCCATCGTTTGGAGAATCGGTCCGGATTACTCGCTGCCAGAAGTGAAGCATATCGACTGGATCATTGGCCAGCATCATGCGCACATCATTCCGAAAGGTTTGCCGGGAGAAGGCAACTTACTTGTATTCGATAACGGGGGCTGGGGCGGTTATGGTCTTCCAAATCCATCTTCTCCTTTTGGGCAAAAAAATGCACTCCGCGACCACTCACGAATTCTGGAGATTAATCCCGTAACCCTTGAGATTGAGTGGCAATATACAGCGGCAGAAGCAGGTTTCTCTGTCCCAACCGATTCTTATAAATTCTACAGTCCATATATCAGCTCAGCTCAACGGCTTCCGAATGGCAACACCTTAATTACAGAAGGTTCTAACGGCAGACTCTTTGAGGTTACGCCAGAACATGAACTGGTATGGGAATATATTTCGCCATTTACGGACTCCAGAAATACCAACATGGTCTATCGTTCCTACCGTGTGCCTTATGCATGGGTACCACAGCTGGAAACGCCAGTTGAACAAGCGATTGAGCCAATAGACGTAACGCAGTTCAGAGTCCCGGGGTCTGCACCTAAAGGATCGGATTCTGTGGTAAGTGTGGCGACAACCCTGCCATTTGTTGAAGGAGCTGCTTGTGTGGCGACGACGGATGAAGGCAGCAGCCGCAAGGTAAATTAACAAATTTGAGGAGATGTGTCGGTTGAAAAAATCATGGATCAGCTCAAGCTTTCTGCTCTTATCTTTATCAGTGGTTATCCTTTTATCGGGCTGCAGCTCCAAGGGCGACGCGGCTGCCTCTAATGCCGCTAAAGAGGGAGCGGCGAACAGCAAAGCAGAGACATTAAAGATAAAAATTGCTGACATCAATACGAATCCCACTTTTCGGGTGGCACTAGATAAAGGCATCTTTGCCAAACACGGGATTGACGCTGAACTGGTCAACTTTGGTTCCCCTGCGGAAGGTGTAAATGCCCTTTTTATTAAACAGGTGGATGTGGCTTTCGGGGCAGACTTCCCCTTGCTGAACGCAGTGGCGAAGGGCGATTATGCTATTATCGCCTCGGCGGGATTAGCGACTGATGAAGCGTCCACTGAATGGAAATTGTTCGTACAGGACGATATTCAGAAGGCTGAAGACTTGAAGGGGAAGAAGCTGAGTTTCATACGCGGTACCTTCATTCCGTACCTTTGGGATGAATATTTGAAAGAGCATAATGCTGCTCTCAGTGATGTGGAGTTGATAGGACAGGGTGCCTTTGATGAAGCTTATATCGCTTTGAAGCAAGGTGCTGTGGATGGAGCATGGTTTTATGGTTCGGTTCTGAATGATAAGCTCTACGCGCTTAAAGGTGTTCATGAACTGACAGATATGTCTAAAACCACGGTTCGATTGGGGATGGGGATTGTAACGGGAAATGATTTTGCGACTAAGAATCCGCAAGGTATAGCGAATTTCCTAGCAGCGGTGAATGAAGCCGGAGCCTATGCTCAGGCTCACCCAGATGAGGTTGCTGATCTGATGTATAAGGAAGTGAAGCAGCCTAAGGAATCAACGATAAAAGATCTGCCGAATAATCCGTGGGCACTAGGATTTACTCAAGCAGCGTATGACAGTTTGACCAAGCAAAAGAAATATATGGTCGACAACGGAATCATTGAGAAGGATTTTGATCTGGATAGTAAACTGAATCTCGAGCCGCTGGAGAAGGCATTGCCAGAAGAGGTTACGTACAAGAAATAGGGGGAGTTCAGCATGTCATTATCTGCTAAGCAGCATACCATTCATATTGAGCAGCTCCGTAAAAGCTACAGTGAACCGACTGCTGGGGACGTTCACTACATTATAAAAGATGTAGATCTCGTAATTAAAGGTGGCGAATTCTTCGTTCTGCTCGGGCCGAGTGGTTGCGGGAAATCAACACTGCTGAATATGATCGCCGGCTTTGTCTCCAAATCCGGTGGGCATCTACGGGTGGATAATGTAGAGGTGAATAAGCCCGGCAGAGATCGGGCGGTTGTGTTCCAGCAGGCTGATTCCTCCTTATTCCCTTGGTTAACCGTTCGTCAGAATGTGGAGTTCGGATTGCGGATGAAGAAAATCGCAAAGGTGGAACGGCATACAATATCGGATAGGTTCATCGGGCTTGTTGGGCTGAACGGGCATGAGGAGAAGTTCCCGAAGGAGCTGTCTGGGGGTATGAAGCAGCGTGTTCAGCTGGCTCGGGTGCTGGCGAATGATCCAGCGATTCTGCTGATGGATGAGCCATTTGGTGCACTGGATGCGATGACGCGCCGAACGATGCAGAAGGAATTGGTCAATATTTGGCGCCAGACACATAAGACGGTGATTTTTGTAACTCATGATATTCAGGAGGCGTTATTGCTGGGAGAACGAATTGGTATTATGTCAGTAGGACCGTCCTCTAATATTACGGATATTTATGACAATACACTGCCGTATCCGCGGGACGTAACCTCACCGGAATTCTAATCGTTATACAATCAAATTCAAGGTCATTTCGAAGAATAGGATAGGGTGAGACAGATGAGGAAATGGGTGGAGAAGAAGTGGGTTTCCGTAACCCTTCTATGGATTACCGCGCTCTGCGTCTGGCAGCTTGGAGCTGTAATCTATGGCCCCGATGTGATCCCCGGACCATGGAGTACACTTAAAGGCGGACGGGAGCTGCTGGAAGACGGAACCTTGCTGCAATATATCGGGATTAGCTTTTACCGGGTGCTCATTGGTTGGGTACTCGGCAGTTTACTGGCGATTCCCGTAGGACTAATCATTGGGAAGGTGAACTTGATCCGTATTTTTGCGGAGCCTTTCCTGAACTTTATCCGTTTTATCCCGCCGATTGCATTCATTACTTTGTTCCTAGTATGGTTTGGTATTGGGGAGCAGTCGAAGATTGCGTTAATTATGTACGCTACCTTTTTTATCGTGGTGCTGAATACTTTAACCGGTGTGATGTCCGTGGAAGAGGACAAAATCCGCTCAGCCCGCAGTATGGGCGCCAGTGAGTGGCAAATTCTGATTCATGTGGTCGTTCCGGCGACGATCCCTTATATTTTTACGGGTATCCGGTTAGCGATGGGCACCTCATATATGGCGATTATCGGCGCGGAAATGATTGCTTCGAACGAAGGTGTAGGTTATCTGATCTGGAATTCCCGGTTGTTTTTCCGTACGGATTGGATCTTTGTCGGGTTATTCTGCCTTGGCTTTATGGGCTTCTTTACGGATCGGCTTTTTGGCTGGTTCGGTAAGAAGGTGCTTTACAGATACGGTGTTGTCAGTGTGGCAGCGCGTAGACGGTAGTTATATTCATACATGTAAAACTGCCTGGAAATGTCGGGCGGTTTTTTACTTGGACTGAAGTTTATACGAATATTTTTTGTCATTGTAAGTAAATTGGATGGAATCCAGTGATGAGGGATTAAGAGAATAATCATTTATTTTTTCTTTGTTGCCAGTCAAAAGATTATAAATATAAACTTCGTAACTATAGCTACCATCTGCATTTCCAGGAAGTATGGAAACCGATAGATAAAGTTTTTCTTTTTCATTAACTGCATAACTATAAAATTTACCTCCAGATGAATGGAATTGAGCAATTTCTTTATTAGATGTTGGATCGTCTACCTTCATCACCCAAGCTTGTTCTCGTATCGGCTGAGCGCCATCAGTGAAAATGGAAAAGGTATGATAGAGGATATAATCATCTAATCCAAAAACGCCGCTAACCACCAGAACAGCATCGCCATCATTTAAAGGTAACGTCAATAGCTTCTTGGACTTTTCTACAGCTAGTGATTTTTCATTAGGAGAACTTAAATAGAAAGTGAATGGCTCTGTTGGAAAATAAAATGGATTTGCTTCTGTTCCAGGGGCAATGTTCATTTTTGGGGCTGGCAACCATACGATACCGGCAGAGGTTTTGACAGCGTAGTTGTATTGTTCTGTATTCTGATCACGTAATGGGAGGGTGTAAAGATCACTGTTTATTTGAATGATTTTATTACTTGTATCTGGCGTGTTATTTTTAGGAGGAGTAGCTGCATTGTTGCAAGCTGAGATAAGCAAAGTACATAGAAATAAACCTGTTACCATCTGAATTTTTGTAAACGGCATTTTTCAAGCTCCTCTGAGGGTCATTTCTTATTATGAATAAATACTACTATACATCAGTAAAGTTCTATTTTAGTGTAATTAATGTAATTATTTTCATAAAAACATTTCTAAGGGAAACGGCGGTCATCTAAAAAAGACGACAGGTCGTTTCTTTTTATTTACAAATATTCCTATTCTCCTTAATGCCGCGAAAATAGTACACGCCTATACTGCAATTGGGTGCCTAACAGTTGGAGCATAAAGAGCCCGCAAATAAGAAATAGGAGTGAAGGGGAAATCATGAAAAAAGGGATCAACAATCAATTATCGATGGGTCTAATGTTATCCTTGCTCGTCCTGTTGCTTGCTGCTTGTGGAAATTCGGCCAAGGCTGAAGAAACAACGAATGGAAAGGCTGGCACCAAAGAATTAAGTCTGACTGAGATCGAGAGTAAAGCTAAAGAAGAGGGCAGTATCATCAGTGTAGGAATGCCGGATTCCTGGGCGAACTGGAAAGATACATGGAGTGATATGAACAGTAAGTATGGTCTTACACATTCGGATACCGATATGTCGAGCGCGGAGGAAATTGCCAAGTTTGATGCGGAAAAAGACAAACCAACGGCCGACATCGGAGATGTGGGGATTGCGTTTGGCTCGGTTGCCGTGGATAAAGGGGTAACCCAGCCTTATAAAACATCCTACTGGGATGAAATCCCCGATTGGGCTAAGGATAAGGACGGGAATTGGATCGTCGGCTATCAAGGCACCATTTCTTTTCTGACTAACACTAAGCTCGTGGCGAATCCACCGAAGAGCTGGGAAGATCTGAAGAACGGTAACTACAAAATCATCGTTGGTGATGTAACCAAGGCTGCTCAAGCACAGATGGCTGTATTGGCCGCAGCGATTGCCTTTGGTGGCGACGAGTCGAACATTGAACCGGGGATTGCTTTTTTCGAGGATTTAGCTAAAAACGGACGTCTCTCCAATGCAGAAGCTTCCCTTGCCAACATTGAAAAAGGGGAAGTAGAAGTTACCCTGCTCTGGGATTTCAACGCTTTGAACTATAGAGACCAGATCAACAAAGATGGCTTCGCAGTAGCCATTCCCCAGGAAGGCAGTGTCGTGAGCGGGTATGCCACGATCATCAACAAATATGCGCCGCATCCTAACGCGGCGAAGCTTACACGTCAATACATCCTTAGCGATGAAGGACAGATTAATCTTGCCAAAGGTTACGCTCGTCCGATCCGTGACAGTGTAACGTTGCCGGATGATGTTGCAGCTAAGCTGTTGCCAAAAGAAGAATACGTCAACGCTAAGCCTGTTGGTGATTACAAGGTATGGGAAGAGACGGCAAAAACCATTCCTCAATTGTGGCAGGAACGTGTGCTTGTGCATTTGAATTAGTATTCATTTCTCCCTAAAAAAGAAGCAGGGCGCCTTCGTCATGATGCCGTAAGGCGCCTTTGTTCTATTCCCGCGACAAGGAGCGAGTAAGATGAAACAAAGAAGCCGCGGTGTGATCCTGGCACTTATTCCATTTGCACTAATGGTGTTAGCCTTTCAACTGGTACCTATACTATCCATGTTGACGGGAAGCTTTCGCACAGCGGACGGAACGGGATTTACGTTAGGCAATTATCTGCATGCGTTGCAAAGTGCCTATTACATGCAGGCGATTAAGAACAGTCTGCTAATCTCCATAACCTCAAGTCTGATAGGGATCATTGTCGGACTTTTTTGTGCTTATTGCATTACCCGGTTTACCCCGAGAGTACGCGATAGACTTCTGATGCTGTCGAATATGACCTCTAACTTCGCAGGTGTTCCGCTGGCTTTTGCTTATATCATTTTGCTCGGAAATAATGGGGTGTTTACACTCTTATTTAAACAGTGGGGCTGGAGTGTTTTTGCCGATTTTGATCTATATAGCTGGTCAGGTCTAATACTGGTGTATGTATACTTTCAGGTTCCGTTAGCCTTACTGCTTTTGTACCCGTCCTTTTACGGAATTCGTGAGCAGTGGAGAGAGGCAGCGTCCTTACTGGGGGCTGGGCCTTGGCAGTTCTGGAAGACGATAGGCCTGCCTATTCTAACTCCGGCGATCTTCGGCACACTTGGAATTCTTTTTGCTAATGCAATGGGGGCTTATGCCACGGCTTACGCATTGGTTGGCGGAAATTACAATCTGTTGGCGGTACGTATCGGTTCACTGGTTGCCGGAGATGTGGTTACACAGCCACAAATGGGGAGTACGCTTGCTGTTCTGCTTGGTCTGACTACGATTTTGGCGGTTTATCTGAACCATTTAATGGTGCGGCGTGCAGAGAGGTTCGGAACGAAAGCACTCAGTAAACCGGATGTGAAAATCAAAGCTTCCCGGCGTTTATGGACAGCTCGTGAGGAGGTAGGGCAATGAATATACGTAAAGCAGGCTTTGCTCCACGCACCTTCATGCTGCTGCTCATGGTGTATTTGCTGCTTCCTCTTTTGGCAACGGGTATTTATGCTTTTGCACAAGATTGGCAGAATACCTTGCTGCCCCGAGCTTGGACGCTGAATTGGTTTGGGGAAATGTTTGAGGATATTCGCTTTCTGGAGGCGCTTTGGACCTCGCTTTATTTATGCCTGATCAGCGTGGTGCTGAGTCTAGCCGTGATGCTGCCAGCTGTTTTTGTCATCACCCTCTATTTTCCGCGTTGGGAGAGCTTTATGAAAGGTATTGTTGTTTTACCTTATGCGGTGCCTGGTGTTGTGGCTGCGGTAGGTCTTATTCGTACCTATTCCTCTGGTCCTTTTGATATCGCTGGAACAGCGTATTTATTGGTGGGCGCATATTTTGTGGTCATCCTTCCCTATATGTATCAGGGCATTCGCAATAGTCTGTTAACGGTTAATGCCGTAGAACTGCTGCATGCTGCGGAGCTGCTTGGTGCCCGCCGAAGAACGGCCTTCGTGAATGTGATTTTGCCTAATATATGGCCTGGGGTTATCGTCTCTACACTGTTATCATTTTCAGTTCTATTCGGCGAATTTGTCCTTACGAACATGTTAGTTGGCGGACATATTCAGACGATTCAGGTATATCTATATCAAAGGGTTGGTGAAAGTGGACATTTAGCCAGCGCGATTGCGATCTCTTATTTTCTGTTTATTCTAATTCTTTCGATGGTACTCATGAAGCTCGGTAAAAAGATGGGAGGGGGCGTTAAGGGATGAATGATTATCTAAAGCTGCAGGGTGTACGCAAAATGTTTGGGAATACCTGTGTGTTAGACAATGTTGATTTGGAGATCCGTGAAGGTGAACTTGTGACACTGCTAGGCCCCTCCGGTTGTGGAAAAAGCACATTGCTACGCTGCATAGCCGGTCTTTCAGAGCTGGATGGCGGCAGAATTCTTTTGGAAAATAAAGATCTGGGAAGTTTGCCGCCCCGTAAGCGCGAGGTAGGAATGGTGTTTCAGTCTTATGCCTTGTTCCCCAATCTGACGGTGAGCCAAAATATCGAGTATGGAATGAAAATGCGGGGATTATCGAAATCAGCCCGCCATCATCGCTGCGCGGAATTGCTGGCATTGGTCGATCTGGAGGATAAACGGGATGTATATCCGCAGTCCCTCTCCGGTGGACAGCAGCAGCGGGTAGCGCTGGCTCGTTCTCTAGCGGTGCAGCCCAAAGTATTGCTGCTGGATGAACCCTTAAGCGCACTAGATGCTAAGATACGCAAGAATTTACGTGCAGAAATTCGTGATATCCAAAAAAGGTTTAACATGACGACACTATTCGTGACACATGATCAGGAGGAAGCGCTGATTCTTTCTGACCGCATCTGTATTATGAACGGTGGCCGGATTGTGCAGGATGGCACACCTGAGGGGTTGTACTCCGCACCACGAACAGAGTTCGTTGCCCGGTTTATGGGCAGTTACAATGTATTGACCCGATCAGAAGTGATGACGTTGTTCCGGGGGATAGATAGCACGCAGGACCGCTTTGCTATTCGGCCTGAGGCGGTTACGCTGCTGCATGAGGGTGCGGGACTTCACGAGGTTGCTGCCGGAGTGCAACTGGTGGATGGCATCATTAAATCTGTCTCCGTGTTGGGCAATATTATTAGGTGTACGGTAGAGGTGGAAGACATTTGCTTAACGGTTGATCTTTTAAATGACGGACGCTGGCTGAGGCTGGTGGAAGGGGCTAACGTCACCTTGGCTCTGAACCCTTCTGAGCTGCTGCATCTGGAACGAGAGGGAGCGTAATAAGATGACTGAAATGAACAATAAACTTATTGTGGTAGTGTTGGACGGACTTAGATATGAGGCCGCACGTGAATATATGGGGTATATGGAGCATCTGGTGGAGCAGGGGAAAATATCATGTCACCGAGTGAAATCGGAATTGCCCAGTCTGTCACGCCCGCTTTATGAAGTGCTCTTGACGGGGACACCTGTGTCCAAAAATGGAATTACGGCTAACCATATTGTGAGACCAAGCCATGAAGAGAGCGTATTCCATCTCGCAGTGGCCGCTAATTTGCGCACAGCTGCTGTCGCCTATCATTGGGTCAGTGAGCTTTATAATTCGGCCCCTTTTGATCCGCTGGCTGATCGCCATCAGCACAATGTGATGAAGCCCATTCAGCATGGCAGCTTTTATTTCGAGGATCACTATCCCGACAGTCATGTGTTTGCCGACGCTGTGTATTTACGGAGTGCCTATGATCCGCATTTCCTATACATTCACTCCATGAATATAGATGACGCCGGGCATCGTTATGGCGGAGAGAGTAAAGAATATGAGCTTTCAGTGCGTAATGCCGACGGTCTGCTGGCCACTGTTTTGCCTATTTGGATGGAACAGGGCTATAAGATTATGATTACGGCAGATCACGGAATGAACGCAAATGGGTACCACGGCGGGATAACCCCTTCCGAGCGAAATGTGCCATTATATACGTTTGGGGTAGATGTATTATCTTCAGAAAAAGAGGAAGAAATGCTGCCACAGCTGCGAATGGCTCCTTTAATGTGCCACTGTTTGGGGCTGGCCCCTTCAGCAGCAATGAGTAAGGAGGGCTTGCCTCCACTTGTGCAGAAGCAATCTCATGACAAAGTGGAAGAACCTTTGCCGTTGGTATGAAATAAAATAATTAGCACGAGAAAAATCATATATTTTACCCAATTAGGAGGTTGTCTATTGAGCGCTTCTAAAGCTATGAAATGGATTACGGGTTCCTGTGAAATTATTTTGGCAATTCCAATTCTGGGTGCTGCTATTGTTATTGGCACGGGGTATTCCGTTCTGGGGTTGATGTTTATCCTACATGTGATTACATTGATTTTATCTTCAAGAGACCGTGAGTCTATCTACGGTTCAGTGCTAGGAATTATAACTTCTTTATTGGCATGGATTCCTTTTGTGGGCTGGTTCTTGCACTTAATTACTGGGATTCTGTTGATGGTGAGTGGAGGACAGAAGTCCCGTTATCCGTCGAACCATATCTATCCACAATGATGTAAAATGACTTCAATACAGCCCAATTCGGACGTTTGTCCGGTTGGGCTGTATTCATGTTATAATGAGGGCACATTTTAGCAGTAAGCACAGAGAGGAGGCGCATCCATATGGAAATAACCGCACAAGAAGTAGCAGAATGGATGGTGAAGGAGATTCGTTTTACGGGTACCTTGCATCAGACGGCGGCGATTGAATATGTGAAAGAGAATTTTGGAGAACAATTTGTATTTGTGAATGAGAACGGCAATGCCTCACTCTCCAAAGAAGTGAAGAAAGCTTTCCGGAAACTCCATGGCGGGAGAATTGCTTGGGATCGAGACGGGTTCTTGTGGGCTTGGACCTAGGTTTGGCGCTTAAAAAAATTTATAAACTGTTCAACTTATATAATGAGATAAAAAACGGACCATGCATGTATTGCAATGGCCCGTCTTTTTGCATTCCTTTTTGTTAGATATATTCTGTCATTCCCTGTTCCTTTAGAAGCTCCACGATATCTTTGACTGACTGCGCTTTATCCTTGGGACAGATTAATAGTGCATCCCCAGTATCCGCAATGATGAACCCGTCTACACCAATGGTCGTGATCAGTCTGCCATTTCCATAGATGATTGAATTATGGGTATCTATCCCCACATGATTTGCTTTTATAATGTTGCCTGCATCATCCGGAGGGAAGATTGAACCCAGTGCATCCCAGCTGCCAATATCATTCCAGCCAAACTGCCCGGAAAGCACGACAACTTCATCAGAGCGTTCTAAAATGCCGTAATCAATCGAAATATTCTGAAGCGTTGGATAGATGGCATTAATAACTTCCTCTTCCTGATCTGTACCCAAACAATCACTGATGGGCAGCATGGTTTTGTAGAGTCGAGGTAGATAACGTTTGAAATTATCAATAATGACAGAGGTCTGCCAAATAAAAATCCCACTATTCCATAGATAATTACCGGATGCCAGATAACTCTGTGCATTCTGAAAGTTTGGTTTCTCTACAAATTCATCTACATCATATACAGCCACTGGGCTTGTCGCAATTGGCGTCTTATCAAAGGCAATATAGCCGTAGCCAGTAGATGGGAAAGTAGGCTTGATTCCGATGGTTACTATTTTGTCTGACTCCATGGCAACAGTACAGGCTTCGTCTAGTGTAAGACGGAATTGTTCCTCATCCGTTATATAGTGATCGGAAGGCAGGACGACCATTAAGGAATTGCCATGAGATTTCTCTATAGATAATGCTGCAAAAAGAATGCTAGCGGCTGTATTTCGCGCCACAGGTTCAATTAGAATATTAGCTTTGAGAACGCTGCTGTGCATAATACTCTCCAACAATACTGCTTGGGTACGATTAGTAACGATAACTGTATTCTCCTGAGGAATAATCCCTTTGAAGCGTTCAATCGTATCGTTTAGCATAATGTCGTTGCCACTAATATTCAGCAGCTGCTTTGGGATTTCTTGTCTGGACAGGGGCCAAAACCGTGTTCCGCCCCCGCCGGCTAGGATCGTAGCATATTTATTCATGATGCATCACCAACCGGGCAATTGTGAAGGATATAATGCTCTCCGAGCCTTGGTTCAGGTTGAGCCCCGCGGCATGGATGCCGTCATAACAAGCACCAGTCTGCGGATCGATCAGAGGGATTCCCAAGGAATTATGCCCTAGATACCAGTTGTAGCATAATTCTGCTTGCGTAAGATAGGCGGGGTCCTCAAGAACAACAGCTGCTTCCCGGCAGGCCAGCAGCATCTCGCAGGCTTCAATGGGCTGTTCATCATAGGGTGCAGCCAGCCCATCACGCAGCAGCCAGCCATGGCTGCCGATCGGTTTATAGTAACCTTTGCTGGAGAAGGTGGTGGAAGCTAGGAAATCCAGGCTTTCCTTGGCGGTCTCCCGCAGGTCTTTATTCCCGGAGATCAGGAAGGCCCGAAGCAGAGCCCAGGGCAGCATGGAATTGCCATAAGTGATGCTGTCCTCGAACCAATTCCAGCCGTGTCCCTTATAGCGGGTATATTGATTATGCAGCCGAACCGCAATATTTTCGATCAGACTCTCAATGGTTGCCCTTGGCAGAAAGGCGGCTTCTTCGGTCGTGTTTTCAGTATGCGGGTATGGAAAAGCATAACCTAATGAGCCCGGTGCTTCGGTAAGATAACTTAGGCCGATGATGGCATAGGCTCCAGCCCGAGGTGAGCCCAAGGCTTCCAGATGCGGCAGTGCCTGATCGATCAAATACCGGCAGGTATTCATCAGGTTATCGGGCAGGGAAGCAGCATGCGACAAGGCGAACCCGAGTGCCCACAAGGTACGTCCCTGGCAATCTTCAGAACCTTTATCCTCTATAAAGGAGCGGTTATAATCCATGAAATTGCGAAAATTGCCGTCCGCTGTCTGGGAATGATAGATAAAAGAGATATACGTATGAATGAGATCGAGTGCCACGGCATCCCGGGAATTCTCGTACATTAAGACCGCAGCAATCAGGGCGCGGGCGTTATCATCGGTAGTGTAGCCCTTGGAACGGTCCGGAACCCCAAACTTGGTATGCTGAAAGATTCCTGTATCGTCCGTGATTCTGCGCAGATAGCCTGGTTTAGCCTGTACTGTGGTGGAGGTTTCCATTAAATCACGCTCCGATCAGCTGACGCCGAGCTCTGGATATGGCTGTGGAACAAGGCGGCATAGATTTTGGCGATTTCGTTCCAGCGCATAGTGAGCCCGAGCTTCAACGTACGGTCTTCCATCGTTTGCACCAGGGCGGGGCTATTCAGCAAGCGCAAAATGCAGGCTTCCAAGGAAGCAGAATCATGAAAATCAGCCAGTAGACCGCGGCCTTCTGCCAACATTTCCTGGGCGTAGCGGTATGGGGTCGACACGATGACCCGGCCATAACCGACTCCGTAGGCCAGGGTGCCGCTGACGGCCTGATCCTTACCCAGATAAGGAGTCACATAAATATCTGACATGACCAAGGACTCTATTACTTCTTCTTGGGTCAGCAACTTATCGACGAATTGGACATTGTCCTGCAGGTCAAACATTTCTACGAGGTCCGTCAGTTTCTGGCGGTAAACTTCGCCGGATTCCAGCTTGACGACCGGATGGGTCTTGCCCCAGACAATGTAAAGTGCTTCGGGATGTCGCTTGACCACGCCGCGCATAGCTTCGATGCTGTATTCAATCCCTTTGCCGGGACTGAGGAAGCCGAAGGTGGAGAGGATTTTGCGGTCTGGATAACCGTATTGTGCTTTGAGGCTGGAGCGTGAAGCTGTGCTCACTTGAGGGACACCGTGATGGATGAATGTAATTTTGGAAACTGGGATCTCATAAATAGTAGATAAATCAGTAAGGGTTGATTCCGCCATCGTCACGACCTGCACGCTACGCTCGGCCAGACATCGGATGATCTGATGCTGCTTAGGGGAGGGCTTGGTCAACACTGTGTGAAAAACAACAACATACGGAATGTTCAAACGTTCGACAAAGGGCAGCAGGTATTCACCGCTTTCTCCGCCGTAGATGCCAAATTCATGTTGGATGACCAACAAATCGGTATCGGAATTGTTGAGGAAATCGGCCGTATCTATATAATCTGCGTAATTATGCTGGTCGATCTGCCGTATTACCTGCTGATCGTAAGCGTAGGTTTCATTGTTGTTTATGGCAATAATCCGGGGCGGGTTGAAGCCGGGAAGGTGGATAAGTTCATCTAGCAGATCCTGTGTGAACGTGGCGATACCGCACTCTCGCGGCAGACTGGTTCCCAGGAACACGATGTTGTGATTACGGACTGTATTTTTCATTCAAAGAGCCTCCCTAATGGTCTTGCGATTGGTCTGGATACAAAAAAAGAAAATAAAGAAGACTCTATTTTCTGAATAGGGAAAGGTATTTGGTTTTCTGAAATTAGAAATGTTGCAAATTATTTCCTAATCCCACTGTAACATGACCGTTTTATCTTGTCAATTCGATTGACGCCTTGGGGTTAGTGCGGATATATTATTGGAGGAGGTGTAGGAATGCCAGTCATACGCAGTAAACTGAGTGAGGTCATGGAGAGGCATGATCCGAAATTATCGATCCGCAAGCTTGCTAAAGAGATCAATTACCATTTTGATTCGGTACGCCGAATGTATAAGAATGAGATGGTGCAGTATCCAAGGGATCTGTTGCTAAAATTATGTGTATACTTTAATGTCCAGCCCGGCGAGCTGATTGCCATGGATGCGGAAGACAACGATTGGGTGATCGATCGTTCAAATGATTACGAGGAGGACGGCGATGACAAGGAACCCGGCACGGACAGCCACCTGTAAGCAGCTTCTGGATACATATCATGCCGGACGCGGTACAACCACTGTAAATAAAATGACGTTCACGGGTGTTGGGCACCGGGATGTCTATAATATAACCGCCCCGTTTATGTATAACGGGGAAGAGGTACTAATGGGAAGAGTTGAGGAACGGGACAGTGAGTTCTCTCAAGTCTTCTTTTTTACATGCCATGATGGGGTTTGGAGACCTCGTGCGCATACGCATACGTACAATTTACAGGACCCGTGCTGGACCCGGATCAGGGGGGAACTTATTGTGGGCGGGGTGGAAGTGATTACGGCAGCGGATGATCCGCACCGGATTGTCTCCTGGGTGACCCAGTTCTACCGGGGATATCACATCGATTCTTTGACCCACTTTTCTTCAGGTCCCGGCACGATGAAGGATATCCGGCTTATCGAGCTTGATAATGGCAGTGTAGGCGTATTTACCCGGCCGCAGGGCGAGCGGGGTGGGCGGGGGCAGATTGGGTTCACAGTGATTCCTTCGCTGGACGAACTAAATGAGCAGACCTTCATTGATGCCGAGGTTTTACAGGATCAATTCGTGCCCGAAGAGTGGGGGGGAGCCAATGAAGCTCATCTGCTGCGGGGTGGAATGGTGGGCGTATTGGGCCACATTGCTTGCTTCGATAGTGCCGGAAACAAACACTATTATGCCATGGCTTTTTCGCTGAATCCTGAGACTTATAAGGCAACTCCTGTCAAAATAATAGCAGTCCGCAGTGATTTTCCGGCGGGTCCGGGCAAGCGCAAGGAACTGGAGGATGTCATCTTCAGTGGTGGCTTGAAACGTCTTGGAGGAGGCCGGGCGGTATTGTCTGTAGGGGTGAGTGATGCAGAAGCGTATCAGATTGAAATCGCTGACCCATTTGACGAATATGAATCCTAGTGTTCTTCCAGTAAGTTTGACTAGATTATATGGTCATGTTACACTTGGTGTGACAAGAATTTATGGTCAAAGAGAGCGGGAAACCCAATGAATAAGTTTATTCAATTCAACACACGTAAGACTGACACCAAGTCCAACATCAATCAGGCGCGTAAGCAAGGACGTATTCCGGCTGTATTATATGGTATTGGTAAAGAGACTCTGACGTTGGAAGTGAATGAAAAAGAACTTCTGGACATTCTCAAAAAGAATCCGCGCGCAATTCTGCAAGGTAAGGTATCGGAAGAGCTAGAGGTTCCGGTCGTGGTTCAGAACATTCAGAAGGATACCCTGTCCGGCAAAATTCTGCATATTGATTTTCAACATGTAAATATGAAAAAGAGCATGGACAGCAAGGTGACTATTCATTTTGCAGGTGAAGCCGTAGGGATTAAAGCAGGCGGCACGCTTCAGGTTGAAATTTATGAAGTGGAAGTTCGCTGTATGCCTGAAGATCTTCCTACCTCCATGGAAGTGGATATCAGCGGACTGGATATTGGCGACCAGTTGCTCGTCTCTGATCTGATCTTCAAGGACGGTATTGAAGTGTTGACCGAACCGTCAACCGTAATGATCCAGATCAAGACTGTGCATGAAGAAGAGGAAGAAGAAGCGGTAGTAACTCCAGCTTAAACATATATTTTTATAAAAAAGGCAAGTTTCCAGGGAAGAGGAAACTTGCTTTTTTTGCGTTGAATCATACAGGAACTTCTCGTTGGTCCTTTGCCATAGGGGAACTACATAACGGGCAGGGCTTTGAGGTTAAATGATCCTCAGCTCCGCCCGCTTTCATGCGTGTCCAGCCAGGACAGGTACTGCTTGTACAATTCCATACCGCAACGACATGGGTTCTTGTCGCAGTTGTCCGGCTGGTAGGTAAGGATCTTGTTGTCACTGTTCTGCTCACCGTAGTCGTTGCTGTGGAAGAAACGGCAGAGCGGAAGGCTGATAACATGAAGCGGGAGACCTCTGCTTTTTTGCCTCGATGCCTCGCAGGTGAACTGATAAATAGCTCTTCCCGGGCTCTAGTAACAGCTACGTAAGCCAGTCTTCGCTCCTCTTCCAGGGCAGCCAAGCTTGAACTTCCACTATTTGCAGCGGCCAGCTTGCGGTCCTTGAGCCGGTCGCCCTCCAGGGCGGAGCTATGCGGGAGAATTCCTTCAGAGGCTCCAATCAAAAAGACCACAGGAAACTCTAATCCCTTGGATTTGTGAATGGTCATAAGCGCGATCCGATTCCCTTGTTCTTTGGTGCCCGGCTGACGATTATGTTCATTACGTTCCGTAACATTATCTATGAAATCCAAAAAGGCAGGAATACTATCAAATCGCTCTGCAGACGATTCTAGTTCATCTAGCATTTCTTTTAACGTTTCGCGATGCAAGGTTGCTTGATGCCGCTCATTCGCTTCGATGAAATAATCATAGAATTGCGTGCGGACCTGGCGAATCGCTTGGACTGGGGTTAACTCGCGCATATTGCGAATTAGATCCAGCCGCTCTCTAAGCTTAGTGCCCTTGAAATCCTCCATGCCGGGCATGGACAACAGATGGATTAGTGGGCCTTGCTTTGGTTGTCTAGCTTCCATCTGCCGGATGTGATTCATACCTTTTTCACGGTTCATATAAAGAGTAGGCAGGATGTTCTCCATAGCCGCAAAATTCCGCCGATTCACGGAGAGACGCATATGATCCACGACCGGGGAAATTAGCCAGTGTTCGTACAGTAATTGCCCTTCTCCATAATCAATATAGGGAATATCGCGTAAAAGAAGTAATTCCAGAACGGCCCGGTTGCTGCTGGACGCTCTATATAACATGGCGAAGTCGCTATATTCTCTTTTGCCGCTCGAAACCTCGTTTAAAATATGCTCAACCATCTGCTCAGCTTCCTCGTCTGCTGTCTGGGGACGCATATACCGGGGCTGACTCCCGCTCCCTTTGGCAGCTTGCAGGGTTTTGGAACGCCGGCGCGTATTGTGCCGGATAATACCGTTGCCGAGTCCGACTATAGCTGGACCAGAACGGTAATTAATATCAAGTGTAATAACCCTTGCTCCCGGGTACAGCTTCTCGAATTCCAGAATGAATTCACTGCGTGCCCCGTTGAAGGAATAAATCGTCTGGTCATCGTCGCCAACCACCATCAGATTATGCTGCGGGTGAGCAATCATTTTGACTAATTCGTATTGCAGGGCATTGGTATCCTGAAACTCATCCACCATCACGTATAGATATCTCATCTGCAATTCCTGTAAAAGCGTAGGACGCTCCTTCAGCATCCGATAGGCGATTAAGAGGACATCATCGAAGTCGATTTTAAAATTGTCTAGTTTCCATTGTTCGTAGATTTCCAGAATGGATTTCATTTCTTTTTCAGCGGTGGTTCCTTCAGGCAAGCCTTCTACGGTACCCATGTTCATCTTGCAGGAAGAGAGCAGGGAGAGTAGCGTTTCCGGTGGATAGGCATCTTTAGGTAGCCCTAGCTCACGCATGATTTGTTTCAACAGGATGTGCTGGCGCCGCGTCTCACTGAAAATCTCTTGCTGCAATCCTTGTCTGCGCAAGAAAAATAAGAAAAAGGAATGAAACGTGCGGGCCTGCAGCCGCGCGACGTCCGCTGGGCCTACTCCCGGTAATAGGGCGATCCGTTCGCGCATTTCCGCCGCAGCTTTACTCGAAAAAGTCAGCAATAGCAGCTGACTTGGCGAGACACCGCGCACGGACAACAAATAACCGGTTCGGCAGATCAGAACCGAGGTTTTGCCGGAGCCTGCGCCGGCCAGTGTTAGAAGCGGCCCTTTATGATGCCGTACCGCAGAAATCTGCGGACGATTGAGCAGGATGCCGCCTTCTTCCAGCCTGCGAAAATAAGCGGAGTCCTCATCCTCCCGCTTCACCAGTTCTTGGCTTGTCTGCGCTGAGGCCACAGCCGCTTGCGGGATCCGCTCACCAGTAGCTCCCAGTGGGATATTATGAAATAAAAGCTTATTCAATAGATTCACCTTCATTATTTCTGTATAGAGTGGTCTCAACAAATCTAGTTCTATGATGTTTGAGTTCATCTTAAAATGTGCCGAAAATTTAGCCAATCTACAATATACCATCCCAGGCTTTTTACTGCACAGGAAAAGTGTTGGATATTGAGCCAGTAAAAATATGGGGATTGGTGTGGGAGTGGGACACAACGGTGGTATAAATCCCGTAGATAGGCTGGAATGTGACTGCGTGGGCGGAATGTACGGTATAAATCCCACAGATAGGCTGGAATGTGGCTGCGTGGACTGAATGTACGGTATAAATCCCGTAGATTGGATGGATTGTGGCTGCGTAGGCGGAATGTACGGTATAAATCCCGTAGATTGGATGGATTGTGGCTGCGTGGGCGGAATGTACGGTATAAATCCCGTAGATTGGATGGAAAGTGGCTGCGTGGGCGGGATGTACGGTATAAATCCCGTAGATAAGCTGGGATGTGGCTGCGTGGGCGAAATGTACGGTATAAATCCCGTAGATTAGCTGGAATGTGGCTGCGTGAGCGGAATGTACGGTAAAAATCCCGTAGATTAGCTGGAATATGGCTGCGTGGGCGGAATGTACGGTATAAATCCCGTAGATTGGATGGAAAGTGACTACGTGGGCGGAATGTACGGTATAAATCCCGTAGATTGGATGGAAAGTGGCTGCGTGGGCGGAATGTACGGTATAAATCCCGTAGATTAGCTGGATCGTGGCTGCGTGGGCGGAATGTACGGTATAAATCCCGTAGATTGGATGGAAAGTGGCTGCGTGGGCGGAATGAGGGGCAAAAACGCCCTAGAAAAGGGCAAATCCGCCACCGTAAGCGAAAAGAGAGGCATATATGCCCTAGAAAGAAGCAGAAGAGGAGTTGGGACATGGAAGAGAGGCAAAAATGCCCTAAATAAGGGCAAATCCGCCTCCATAAGCAAAAAGAGAGGCATATATGCCCTAGAAATGAGCAGAAGAGGAGCAGCGACGTGGAAGAGAGGCAAAAAAGCCCTAAATAAGGGCAAATCCACCCCCATAAGCGAAAAGAGAGGCATATATGCCCTAGAAAGAAGCAGAAGAGGAGTTGGGACATGGAAGAGAGGCAAAAATGCCCTAAATAAGGGCAAATCCGCCTCCATAAGCAAAAAGAGAGGCATATATGCCCTAGAAATGAGCAGAAGAGGAGCAGCGACGTGGAAGAGAGGCAAAAAAGCCCTAAATAAGGGCAAATCCGCCTCCGTAAGCGAAAAGAGAGGCATATATGCCCTAGAAATGAGCAGAAGAGGAGCTGCGACGTAGAAGAGGGGCAAAAATGCCCTAGAAAAGGGCAAATCCGCCTCCATAAGCGAAAAGAGAGGCATATTTGCCCCAGTAAAGGGCGCCGGGTGCAGGTCTGCTTCTATTTTTAAAATATAAAAATTTCTGCCCCGCACATCGCAGGCTTGTCCAGCGCACATTTGCCACTCTCCTGAACAATTCTGTGATGCCCATTCCCTTTTCCTATCATGCTCATATCCTAAAGCAAAAACATGATATGGAGATGACCCTATGCCCTCGCCCAGTAAGGCCCGCATCAGACATGCCGTTACTATAGATGTACTGATTCCCGCGATTGAAAAAGATTTACAGACCCTTCCCCATGTGATTGACGCTGTTAGAAAGCAGGTTAAGCATCCCATCGGCCGGATATTAATTGTTGCTCCCAAAAAGAAACGGATGATTGAGTTCTGCCGCACAAAAGGCTGTACCTTTATTGACGAGAATACGGTGCTGCCGATTACGAAAAAAGACATTCATTACCGCTCACGCACCTGGGAACGTTCCGGCTGGCTATTCCAACAGCTGCTGAAGCTGAATGGCGACAAGCTCTGCACGGCGGATTATTTTTTGGTCATTGATGCGGATACCGTTCTGATCACCCCCCACCATTTTCGGGCGAATGGCAAGACACTCTTTTACAGCCGGAACTGGAGCCAACCACAGTATTTTGTAACCTATAAGAAACTCATGGGCCGCAAGGTGACCGCAAAATCATCATTTGTGACCCATTATATGCTGTTTGAACGCAGTCAATTGGCCCAAATGAAAAGAGAGATAGAAGCAAAACACCAAATGCCCTGGTATCGAGCTATTTTACACAGTATGAACCGCTCCAAGCAATTTGCCTTTTCCGAATTCGAAACCTATGCCAATTACCTGTATTCGAAGAATCGCGAGGGAATGAAAATTCAAAAAGCGCGTAATAAAGGTCTCCATATGAATGCAGGACAGCTATCCAAGCAGAAAGTGAATCAGCTGGCTGAGAAGTATAGATCATTGTCTTTTCATAAACGAAAGGGGTATGTGAGAACACCGGGGGCTAAATCCAGCGCAGGGGGGCGATAGGGTTGCAGATCGTACTCCTTTCAGGGGGATCGGGGAAGCGGTTGTGGCCGCTATCAAATGAGATCAGGTCAAAAGCTTTTTTAAGGCTGCTTCCAACAGAAGCTGGCGGTATGGAGTCGATGATCGAGCGGGTATGCAGAGGGCTGGAAGAGGTAGGTTTGTTGGATTCAAGCTGCATAGTGACTCATCGCAGTCAGGTGGAGATTACTCGCAAATCCGTTGGTGCTCAAGTCCCTTTATTAGCGGAGCCGCAGAAACGGGGGACTTTTACTGCAGTAGCTCTGGCGGCAAGTTATCTGCATTCTGTGAAGGGTATGGACTCAAAAGAGATCGTAGTGGTCATTCCGGTGGATTCGTATGTGGAGACTTCTTTTTTTAAACAGCTTCATCAATTTCCAAGTGTGCTTGCCGAATCACAAGCGGACATTGCTTTAATTGGTGTTTTACCTGAATTTCCTTCTACACAGTTCGGTTATATTCTGCCGGGTGAAGGGTCTGGGGTAGGGGGGACGTCTTTTTTAAATGTTAAGCAGTTTGCGGAGAAACCGAACGAATCGACAGCCGCCGAGTTCATTTCTCAGGGAGGACTGTGGAATTGCGGCGTGTTTTCCTGCTCATTAGGGTACCTGCTCTCAAGTATGGTGGAACGGGATCTTCCAGTAGATTACATGGAGTTTATGGAGCATTATGATCAATTGCCAGAACGAAGCTTTGACTATGAGGTGCTAGAACACACGCGGCGTGCGATAGTCATCCCCTATATTGGGGTGTGGGCGGATATTGGCAGCTGGGATGCACTTGTTCCCCATTTGCAAGGAAGAGTAATTGGCAGTGGGAGTATTTCTGAGGATTCAAAAGGTACCCATTTGATCAACGAACTCTCTTGTCCTGTGCATATCATCGGCGCTCCTGGTTTAATCGTGGCGTCGGGGCCAGATGGCATTTTGGTTGCTGGGATAGAGCAGGCAAAACGAATTAAGCAGAAGCTGGAGGGCCCTGCAGCGAAGCCGATGATTGAAGAAAAACGCTGGGGCACCTCACGCATTTTGGACTTCTCTCGTACGGCGGCAGGTATTGAGGTTACGACCTCTAAAATAACTATTTTGGCAGGCGAGCACACCAGCTACCATTTTCATCGGCATACTAAAGAAGTTTGGTCTTTTCTTTCTGGGAATGGAGAATACCGGATGAATGGCCATCTTCATGCGGTTGCCGCCGGGGACACGGTCACGGTACCTGCTGGTACGAAGCATGGACTGCGGGCCATTACAGCGCTCGAATTGATTATTATTGAACTGTTGGAATTTCCTGAGGTGGATGACTACGTACGAGTGTCTGCCGAATGGGAGGGGGAGGACAGCTTCCTTGATGATTTGGGATGAATGGAAAGGTAGTTCGCTTTAACCTGGGGCAGCTATAGATATGGATAGATTGACCGGCTGAAGTGAAATAGATGTATTCAGTGCAACTATTTCGTGGAGTAGCGAATGTCTTGCGATTTAGATGTAGTTTGTACAGTTAAAAATCGCGAATTTTTGCGTTTTGAATAGATTTGCTGAATATAAGTGTACAGAGTGCAATTAAATCCGAATTAGCGCCTAAAAGAGGGCATTTAACTGTACGAAGTACAACTAATTCTTGAGAGGGACGGGGGATGCAATAGGCAAGCCACAGTAAGCTACAGGAAAGCGATAAGTAAGCTATAGGTAAGCCACAGTAAGCTACAGGAAAGCGATAAGTAAGCTATAGGCAAGCCACAAGTAAGCTATAGGCACGCCACAACCTAAACCTAAACCTAAAGTGTAAATGAGAGACCCCTACCCAGCAAAAATAAACCCACAAATAGCACCGTGAGCAGAACTGCCCACGGTGCTATTTGTGCATCCGCTGCTTTATGCAGAAATTATTTTTTAGAATTTCTTTTCAAAAGATGCTCAATTCCTGCCGCGACTCCGTCTTCCTCATTACTGGTGGTGATGAATTCCGCCATTTCCTTAAGAATTGGCGCTGCGTTAGCCATAGCAATCCGGTAGCCGGCCTTCTCGAACATCGGCTGATCGTTATAACTGTCGCCCATGACAGCTACATCCGCTAGCGGGATACCATAATGGTCAGCAAGCATGGTTACACCGGAGCCTTTGTTGGCCTCTTCATGGTTAATCTCAATATTATTTACATGGGAGGCGGTAATAATTAAGCCCGGAATAGCTGCGAAGCGGGTGGAAGCTTCCTTGAGCAGCTCTCGGTTTAGAGAAAAAGCCAATGTTTTATAAATAACATTTTCCTCCTTGCTCCACACCTCTTCCATACTCTCCACATAGGTAACCGCTGCTTGTTGAAACTGTTGATCGATCATTGCTTTCAGCAGCCAGCTGACTTCTTCAGGAACTTCTTCATCGCTTAGTGCAGATAATTTCTCTAACCGTACACGTTTGTTCAGCTCTACATAAACGTTATCCTCAGTGTATACCTCGTAATACAAGTCCGGAATTTCGTTCATCCAGCGCAGAGCGGGAATGATGTCTGCTTTATTCAGCGGCGTGCTTGCCGCGAGGGTGCGATCAAATAATGTGACGACTGCGCCATTTAGACTGACTACAGGACATTCCAGATCCGCTAGCCGAAGCTGACGTTCTGCATCCATAAAAGAGCGGCCTGTGGCAATGATAACAATGTGACCTAGTTTCTGAGCTTTTATAATAGCTTCGCGGTTTTTTGGACTGATGTTTCCTTCTTCGTTCAGTAATGTTCCATCCATATCTAAAGCAATCAGCATATTGTATGAGCTCCTTTTCCAGGTAAAGTGGTACTTTTTAAGGGGTATTGAAACGTTACTTGTATCTTATCATTAATATTCTGAAAACCAAAAACCATTTTCATGCAACTGTACAATAATGAACGTCCAACAAGAGATAAGAGGTTTTTACAGTATATTTTTAGATAATAGTTCAGTCGTGGTACAATAGTTATCAAACTAACCGACTAGCCGAATCTATCGTCAGCTTATGTTCGTGGAACGTGACCGACGGTATTTTTCCTGTGTAAGGACATCGGCAGCTGCTTATGTAAAGGGGACTATTTATGAGATCCAAAAACTTAGCCACCATGTCACTCGCCTTTATGGCATGTGGGTTTCTGCTTACACTGTTTCTACCTGAAAACCTAGCCGTGATTCTACTGAGAGGTGGTTTCGAAGCCGGTTTGGTAGGGGGGATTGCCGACTGGTTCGCGGTAACGGCGCTGTTCCGCCATCCGATGGGGCTACGTATTCCACACACCTCACTACTGCTCAAGAATCGCGATAAGATCATCCAATCACTAATCACCGCGATGGAGACTGAGCTTCTTAACAAGCAAAGCATTGAGAACAAGCTGCGTAAGTTTGGCTTTATATCAATGGGCTCCAAGCTACTGACAAAGTTCTTTAGTAAAAAGAAGGCAAGAGTACAAATATTGGAGCAGCTTGGCGAATTCGTGTCTCGTCTTCCGGTAGAGAAGGCCGTACCGTTTCTGCAAAAGGCAGCCTCCGAATATGTTCGTGAAGCTGAGCTTGGCGTTGCGGCTGATAAAATAGTTACTAAGTTAATGAATGACGGTAAAGATGTAGCTGCTCTGGACTATGCGCTGGAAGGGGTATCTACTTGGAGCGGACGTCCTGAAACGAAGGCTATGCTGGGCAAGATTGCCAGCGAGAAATTAGCTGAAGTGAAGCTTGGCGGACTTAAAGGTATGGCTTTTCAGGCTTTTGTCGGGTTTATGGATGCAGATATGCTTGGTGAAATGCTGCAAGGTATGTTGCAGTCCGGTATCCGCGATTTTCGGGAAGAGGATAGCCCATACCGTGAAGAGATTATCCGCGAGATTCGAGTGGCCCTGTTCCAGATTGTTAATGACGAGGCTAGACTGGCTTCATTAAAAGAATGGGCACTGAATGAGCTTGAAGGCGAAGCAGCAACCGAATTCCTGCATGCGCAATTGGAGAACATTCGCAGCAAAGCAATTTCCCTATTGGAGGAAGATCGGGCGGCTGGCGGACGCAAGCTGTTCACGTTATATACCCTGCTTGTACGTCGTATTGGCAAGGAACAAGAATGGATCAGCAGCTGGGAAGAGCGGATTCGCGCTTCGCTAATTGCCTTTGTAGAGGCTAACCACTACAGAATAGGTCTTTTGGTAAAAGAGAATCTGGACAGCATGGATGACGCTAGTCTAGTGAATATGCTGGAAGATAAAGTGGGTAAAGACCTGCAATGGATTCGTGTGAACGGAGCTTTATGCGGGTTTGTCGTAGGGCTTGTGCTTACAGTTATTCAATTGATTTGAATGAAACTTACTATTTATTGTAAAATAAGGAATAAAGAAGAGCAGCGATTCTCCCGTGAGGGAGGATCGCTGCTTTTTGTTGTTGCTCATGGCCTGTCTGCATCGTGGAGTAATAATCCTCCTCTGAGGCTTATGGACCGATATGACGTTATTTGTTAGTTCTTGGCTCTTGGAACATGCTTGCGGACTCCACTGGCGTTATTCCTATGGATGACGTTCATATGGGGCATTTTTCATGCCAATAGGGGTTATAGGGTCCTTAGCATTGCAAATGAGGGATAAAGCTGCGTTTGGGGTCAGCTGTGTCCGATAGCTACCTTGTATGCGCATATGTTACCTAATTCATACGGAGATTGGTGTTTAGCTCAAGCAAGCTCAAAAAGAAAGGGACCCAGCAGCCAGTTGATGGCTTACTTTGGGTGAGTCTACAATTGCATTCCATCTGCAAGAGTTCTGTACCCTTGCTGTGGTGTTGCAGAAGCTTGATACAGCTGTTCTAAATGGTTTGCGGTTCGCTGCCAATTGAAGGCTTCAAGCGCATCTGCTCTCCCTTGTGATCCGATGGTAACTGCCAATTGTGGATGGCGGGCTATTCGCAGCAAATGCCGGGCAAAGGGTAAAGCCTCGCGATATCGTTCTACCAGATAACCGTTATGGCCAGAGGCGACAATCTCTCGTATGCCCCCATTATTAGAAGCGATAACAGGTAGACCGGAGGCCATAGCTTCTACATTAACAAGGCCGAAGGATTCATGATTCTGGGAAGGGCATACAAAGCAGTCTGCCGCCTGATAAAGGGTGTGTATATTCTCATGAGCCACATTTCCTAGAAAAGTAACAGACACTCTCAGTCGCCGTGCAAGGAGCTTCAACTGCCGTATGTACGACGGTTTGCCTTTGCCGGCGATGACCAGATGAGCGGGGAGGTGTTTGTTTAAATGCGACATAGCACGTATTAATATAGGCACCCCTTTGCGGGGGATAACCCGACCCACGAACAAAACGGTAAAGGTCTGCGGGAGTCTGTAGAAACTACGAAGCTGTTGTTTTTCAGATATCTGCACAGGGGTAAACCGGTCAAGATCAGCTCCCAATAAGACAATATGAATCCCTGTGGTCAGTTTCGGGAAGCGGCGATCCAATCTTCGCTGTAAGGAGTGGCTGTTGGCAATGATCAGATCCGCTTTTGCCAAGGCATTGGCCACTTTATCTGTACCCGGTGTGAAGGTAAGCGAGTGCAGGAACAGAAATACCGGGATATGAGGAAGCTGCTTCTTTACAGCAGACATAAGATGGGGGCGATTATCAACCTGAATGATGTCAAAGGATTCTTTCTGAATGTATTCTAATACCGAAGTAAGATAATGGGCTGGGGTGCTTGCAGGCAATCGGATAATTCTGACCTGCTCCAATATAGTGGCAGCAGGTAGTCCAGGTACCTTCCGACTTACAATGGTTACCTTATGTCTCTCCGCCAGTCTTCTGGCAATGGCCCAAATGCAGATTTCTACAGAACCGTCTCCCGGAACTGGGAACTGCTCCGGTGCAATGATACAAATGTGCATGGTTCACGCCTCCTTTTATCCGCTAATGGATATCCTCTTCCACCATATGCAACACAGTAAACAGTAGATACATCCGAAAGCGGAGAGGGCGTTTCACTCATGCCATTTGTACAGTTGCAGCATAAAATACTAAGGCTTACTAAGGCCGTGATTATTTTTTGAGGGACAGGGGAGAGGACAGTTGGGAAAGAAGTTAAAGTCTGCATTGACCAGCAAATGGATTAAAACCAAGGTGCTCATGCGAAGCGCTGAAATTTCACCGTTGATTCCCGAAACGATAAAATTCAGTAAAGTCAATCTGAAAGCTATGCTGCTGAAATATGGAATGGTTTATGTTAAACCGGAATACGGTACCTATGGCAATGGTGTGATGAAGGTTGAGCAGAGTAGAGAGGCTCATGGAACAGAATATAAGTACCAAAGTGGAACAAGACTCAAAACCTTTAGAACCTTCGACGCCTTCCATTTATCTTTAAAGAAAGCAACGCGTGGACGTAGTTACCTGATCCAGAGAGGAATAGTTTTGCTAAAGCACGGGAAACACCGCTTTGATATCCGTGTGATGGTCCAGCTCAGCCCGCAGGGCAAATGGGAAACTACCGGTCTGATCGGTCGGGTAGCTGAGAAAGGTAAGATTGTTACCAACTATCATAGCGGCGGCAAACTAACTGCTATGGAAAAGCTGCTGTCTCCTTATCTAAACGAAGCTCAGCAAGCGCAAATGCTTAAGATCCTGAGAAAGCTAGGAGAAGATACCGGACGTTTCTACCATAAGAAATATCCTGGGTTTAGACAGATTGGTGTCGATGTAGGATTGGATAGATCCATGACGCCTTGGATTATTGAAGTGAATACTAGTCCGGACCCGTATATTTTTAAACATCTTTCTGATAAAAGCATGTACCGCAAAGTAATGGCTTACCGCAGAGCGAATGAGAAGAAAAAGTCCGTTAAATGATCTGTTTCCTCGTATTTGCAATGACAGCAGAAATCTTTTGTTCTAATTCTATGATTTTTTGCTTGTGTGTTGCGATTTGGCGGTAACCGGAGACGAGTGAGGACAGAGACTGAGTGGTTAATGTAAGGTTTTGCTTGCGAATCGCTGCTTTGAAGTCACTCCAATCTGCGGAAATCCGTTTATTCAATGAGGTGACTACGCTTTTGTTTGATTTAATTGAGACCTGTGGACTATCAATGCCAGACAAGGTTTTGCGGGCATAGGTTATCTTTCGGGTACGTGTCTGTTTCGCTGCATTCAACTGATTCTGTCTGTCGCTAATTTCTTTGCGTGCCAACTGAACCAGGATCTTCATAGCATCACCTTGGGCTTGTAATACGGTATTCAAAGTCTTGTTTTTAAGACCCTTGGCGATCTTGATACGCTTATTAAGCGCATTGTACTGGTCGAATAAGGGCTGATAGTGCTGTTTGCAGCTCTTAACGGTAGCCTCCAGTTGAGCTACGGTTTCTAAATCAATCTCTTTAATTTGCTTACGTACTGCAATCAGTGTTTGCTCATTATTATAGTGAAGGGTTCGGATCTGCTCCTCACGATTATTGTATTGCATCTTTAAAGTAGATAAATCATTGTACAGATTAGTCATCTTTATCCTTGTAGGACCGTCGGCAGTCGCAGCTGTTAGATCAAAAGCCGCTTGAATAGAGGGTGTTAATTCAGTCGTTGCTGCAGCAAAAGCTTCCGTTGATGTGCTTAACGATAGCAGGATCACCAGTAGTAGTAAGGGGAATGACTTTAGTGCGTTCATTAATTCGCTCCTCCTTTTGTCCGTATCCCTGAAGACAACAAAAAAGCACCCGTAGCAAAGGCAAAAGCCTTTATTACGGGTGCTTCCATCGTAATAGGTCACGAACGATATATTTATTCTTAAATATAAGTTGTTTATTTGCTAGCGTCAATAATTTAAATTTAAATATTTACAATTTAAAATAATGCACTAGACATTTCTTTCCCCAGTTCTCTTATCGTATACTGACATAAGAAGGTATGAGAGCTTTAGCACTAGCAACAAAGGAGGTCTGGCTTAAATGGGCAGCTCGGTAGAATTTAACGCAATTCTGGATCATGCATTTATGAGGTCTCCAGAAGGAATGGCCGTACTGTTTTCGAATAACGGCGATTTCAACTGGATAAAAGTCAATCCGGCTTTTTGCAATCTACTTGGCTTTACGGAGGCCGAGTTTCTTGCCGGGGCTCTTTTTACAGAATCGGAAAATAGAGAGGCACATTCAAAAGAGCTCTCCTATAGATTAGTAATGGACGAGCTTCAGAAATCGCCAGCGGGCAGCTGGAAGAAGGAACATTGTTTTTTAAACAAAGAAGGTCAACCCGTTTGCCTGTCTCTCATGTTCTCTGGATTAGGAGCAGAAGAAGGACAAGCCCCTTCGTATATTATAGTATACGCCGAGGATATTACGGAACTAAAGATCGCAGCTCAGGAAACGGTGGATCATCGGGATCAGCAGCAGCAAATGGAAGAACAAATTCGCCAAAGTGAACGCAATTATAGATTGATGTCTGAGAATTCGCTGGATTTAATCTCGCGTCATGCGGTCAAAGACAGTGTTTTCTTATATTGTTCTTCGGCTAGCCGTACCCTGCTTGGTTATGAACCTGAAGAGATGGTTGGGACAAGCGCCTATAATTATCTTCACCCCGATGATCTAGTTATGATGCAAGGTTTAATGGAGCAGAGCCGCAGCTCTGGCGTTATTCCGGCTGTAGCTTACCGCTACCGCCATAAGAATGGCACCTATGTCTGGTTCGAGTCGAGCAGTCGTTATACCTATGATGATGAGGGAAATGTCTTGGAGATTATAGCGATTGGGCGGGAAATTACGGAGCGCAAGCAGTTCGAGTTCAAGCTTAAGGAGAGCGAGCAACGGTATAAATCATTGTTTGAATACAATCCATCTGCTGTGTACTCTATGAATTTGCATGGAGACTATTTGACTGCCAATGCGAATTTGGAGAAGTTGACCGGGTATTCGCTGGAGGAACTGATCGGAATGTACTTTGGCCCCATTGTGCATGAGAAGGACATAGAGAAGACGTTGTATCATTTTAACTTAGCCGCCCAGGGTTATCCTCAAAGCTATGATCTAACGCTTATTCATAAAGACGGACACTTTGTAGAAATTAATACTACCAATATTCCGATCATTGTAGATGACCAAGTAGTGGGTGTGTATGGGATTTCCCGTGATATTACAGAGCGCATCCGTTATACAGAACAAATTGAGAAGCTTAGCAATGAGTATACCCTTATTTTAAATGCGGTTTCAGAAGGCATCTTTGGACTCGATATGGAGGAGAAGGTGACGTTCATTAACCCTGCAGGTTTGCAAATGCTGGACTATGAACATGATGAAATTATGGGCCATCCTTATTTGGATCATATTCAGCAAATAGCGCTTGATGGGAGCCATTATCGGCCGCAGGAATCTCCACTGATGAAGGCTATTAAGTCAGGTGTATCTTATCAGAGTAAAGATGCGGTCTTGTGGCGTAAGGACGGTTCTAGCTTTCTTGCGGAGTACCAGGTAACCCCTCTATTTGATAAAGGGGAGCCGAAGGGTGTTGTTGTAGTGTTTCGGGACATCACGGATGAGAAGGAAATCATTCGGGCGAAGGAATCCGCAGAAAAAGCAGACCAGGCTAAGTCTGAGTTCTTAGCTATTATGAGCCATGAAATCCGTACGCCGATGAACGGAATTGTAGGGATGACGGATCTCCTGGCGGAGACGGAGCTTGATGAAGAACAGCTTGGATATACTGACATTATTAAGGAGAGCAGCAGCTCGCTCCTATCTATTTTGAATGAAATACTGGATTACAGCAAAATTGAAGCCGGAAAAATGATGATTGTAAATGAGCCCGTGCAGCTTCAAGCCGTATTGGACAGCGTAATCGATCTATTTACAGCTAAGGCTTTGGAGAAAAATATTCAGTTATCATGCAGCATGGCACCTGGAGTCCCGCCACTGATTATGGGCGATGCCGGGCGGTTGCGTCAGATATTGGTCAATCTGGTCAGCAATGCAATCAAGTTTACAGATCGGGGCAGTATCAGTATTTACGTAGAGCAGAAGCTGTCCGCAGATCAAAAGAAATTAACTTTGAAATTTAATGTTAGGGATACGGGGATTGGCATTCCTCTAGAGAAGCAGCATCGGCTGTTTCAGTCCTTTTATCAGCTGCATTCCTCGTTTAATCGCAAATATGGCGGGACCGGATTGGGGCTGGCGATTTGTAAAAAGCTCGTTGAGCTGATGGGCGGAGCTATCGCTGTAGAGAGCAGTGAAGGAGAGGGCTCTAATTTCTATTTCACGCTGCAGATTAATCCTGATAGTAGTAAATCTGAGATAAATGTGGAAGATACAGTGCAAACAGAAGAACGGGAGACAACAATGGAAGGGGCAGCAGCTGCAGAAGGAGAATTGGATGCCGGTGCAAATGTAATTCTACTTCCGGAGGCAACTCCACATTGTACTCCTAAGTCTAGCCCTTTAAGAGGGGATCTATCCGAATGAAGCATGGACAGCCTCGGATTAGCAAGAAACTGCCTGCGGAGCCATATACACAGTGGGAGGTTGGGGTCGAATCCCCGTCCTCTGCATGTGGCCCAGCTACGATGGCAGCGTTAGCGGAGTATTGGAACACCCATTTAGGAGCGGACTTTATTCGGGGCAAAGGTCATTTTCCTTCCAAAGCCGCTCATATTAATTACATATACAGCCATCACGGTGGAAGACCTTGGGGGATGAGTGTGCGCCGTTTTACCAAAGGACTGAAGAACTATATCCATTCAGTGATTTTACCTAAGGATCAGCAAAAGTTACTTATTACTACGTTTAATGATTTTGAAGTATATAAAACAGAAATTGATGCCGGCCGGCCTGTGGCTGTTAAATTAGATAAGTGGTTTCGTCTGCGGTGGAGAGGTGAGTTTACTTACGATTACCATTGGGTACTAGGTATAGGATATGAGGGATTTGAGGACGGAGAGCGTGCTACCCTGATTGTCCACGATAATGGTGTGCGGTACAAGGACGGTAGAGTCACTCTAGGGAAAGAACGGCGTATTCCGTATTTTGCGAATAAAGACATTATTACGATGGTCGGGCTAGATATTGACGATGCATCGAGGTAGAGGGATTGTCCTGACAAAATAGCTTGAAAAATTTGAGTCCAAACGTTTGCACTACTTAGACGATCATACTATAATCCAGTTAATAACTGGAAAAGGGGATAGGTGCTTTGTCCGTACAAAGGGAAATGAAGGAACCCATTTATTATGGGGATCCTGCGGCTACTAGAGGGATTTCCGTGTTTGCTCAGGAGTTTGATCAGTTATTCAGCTATGATGGGGACGATCTTGGCCTAACGTACTCACCGGGGAGTTCAGCTTTTTGTTTATGGGCGCCCACCGCTCAAGAAGCGGAGCTGGTACTCTATAATTCATGGCAGGGAGCAGCAGAGTGTAAGTATTCTATGATCCGTGATGTCCGGGGAACGTGGAGAATTACAGTTGACGGTGTTTTAGATGGCAAGTTCTATACCTACCGAGTACGTCTTGGAGAACAGTGGAATGAGGCGGTTGATCCTTATGCACGTGCTGTAGGAGTGAACGGTGATAGGGGAGCTATTTTAGATTTACGCAAAACAGATCCGGAACGGTGGACGGAAGATAAGCCACCCTTGGATGATCCTGTGGATGCCATCATTTATGAGCTTCATTTGCGTGACTTATCCATTCATCCAGCAAGCGGTATGACCCATAAAGGACAATATCTTGCTTTGGCGGAAGAAGGAACCCGCGGACCGGAGGGTATTCTCACTGGACTCGATCATATCGCGAACCTCGGTGTAACCCATGTGCAGCTATTGCCTGTCTATGATTATTCTACAGAGAGTGTAGATGAGACGAGGCTGGATGAACCGCATTATAACTGGGGTTATGATCCGAAGAATTATAATGTGCCAGAAGGCTCCTATGCTACAGATCCATATGTGCCTGGACTGCGTATCCGGGAACTAAAAACAATGATTCAAGCACTTCATGATCGCGGTCTCCGCGTCATTATGGATGTGGTTTACAACCATGTGTACGATGGCTATCGCGTGAATTTCACCAAGCTGGTTCCCGGCTATTATTTGCGTTACAAGCAAGACGGAAGCCTGTCGGATGGCTCTGGCTGCGGGAATGACGTGGCTTCAGAACGCTTGATGATGTCCAGCTTCATCGTGGAATCCGTAGTTTATTGGGCCAAAGAATACCATATCGATGGTTTTCGTTTTGACCTGATGGGCTTGATTGACCTCAACACGATGGATGAAATCCGGCGTCGTCTGGATGGGATTGACCCGTCCATCATGACGATTGGTGAAGGTTGGATGATGGGGACAGAGTTGCCGATGGAGCGGCTCGCTCATCAGAAGAATGCTGCACTTCTGCCGGGAATCGGACATTTTAATGATGATTTCCGGGATGCCATTAAAGGGAATATTTTTCTGCATGATCAACCGGGCTTCATCAGCGGAATGATGGGATTGGAGCTTGCGATAAAGGCAGGGGTCGCGGGAGGCATTGCTTATGCCCCAGGCATTGGACAATTTGCCGTGGAGCCTCAGCAAACCGTCAATTATGTGGAATGTCATGATAATCATACGTTATGGGATAAAATATTACTGTCCACACAAGGGCAGACGGACAAACAGCGCCAATCTATGCATAGGTTAGCTTCTGCGATAGTGTTCATGAGTCAGGGAATCCCCTTTGTCCATGCGGGTCAGGAATTTATGCGCACGAAAAACGGGGTAGAGAACAGCTATAAATCCTCGGTGAAGATCAACCAATTGGATTGGGAACTGTGCGCTGCTCATCAAGATGATGTGGTTTATCTGAAGCAGCTAATTGCCTTGCGTAAAGCACATCCGGCTTTCCGTATGCGAACGGCAGATGACATTCGGAATCATCTAGTATTTGAAAAAGCACCGGTAAGTTCGGTAGCGTATACATTGCGTGGCCATGCTGGAGGCGATGCGGCGAAGCATATCTATGTGCTTTTTAATGCTAATGTAGAACAGACGGCTTTGGTTCTGCCACAGCTTGGTGCATGGAAAACAATTTTTGGAGCCGATCTTGTGCAGAATCTGACGGGTAATAAGCTAACTGTAAGCGGGATTGGAATGGTAGTGCTGACGGCGGACTAGATGTTTTTTACAGATAATTCTTCAAAAGCATGCAGTGTATTGTGCTCAATGAGTGCAGTACACTGCGTGCTTTTTTGTGTGGAACTTTCTTTTGAATGGATGCTCTTATTTTACATAAAAAGGTGACATTACTCATTTTCGTTAAAGATATGGGGTGCTAATATTAAGGCATTTACTTTGGCGCTTTAGAGTGGCATAACAGCAGAAAGTGACAGAGAGTACTTTTCTTTGGTAGAGAGGATGAAAGAGATGGGGAAAGCAACCGGATTTTTAGAGTTTGAACGACAGACACCCTCCGAGTGTGAGGCATTGGAGCGAATTAAGAATTGGAATGAATTCTCGATACCTATGGATGAAGAAAAGCTGCGCGAGCAAGGGGCGCGTTGTATGGATTGCGGTACGCCATTTTGTCATGTAGGACGCCTGTTGTCTGGTATGGCTTCCGGCTGCCCTTTGCACAACTTGATTCCTGAATGGAACGATATGGTCTATCGTGGAAATTGGGAGATAGCGCTGAAACGTCTGCATAAGACTAACAACTTTCCTGAATTTACAGGCCGTGTCTGTCCCGCTCCTTGCGAAGGCTCTTGTACGGTAGGGATGAATGGCAAACCTGTCACCATTAAATCTATTGAGAAGTCGATTGTAGATAGAGGTTTTGCAGAAGGCTGGATTGTGCCTGAGCCGCCGCTTCATCGCACGGGTAAAAAGGTAGCTGTAGTGGGTTCAGGTCCGGCGGGGCTTGCCTGTGCGGCACAGCTTAATAAGGCAGGACATACGGTGACTGTGTATGAACGGGCGGACCGGATTGGCGGTCTGCTTACCTATGGTATTCCCAACATGAAGCTGGATAAAAAGACTGTACAGCGCCGGGTGGATCTGCTTGCAGCTGAGGGCATTACCTTCGTAACTCGAACAGAGATCGGCCGAGATCTCCCAGCATCACAGCTCAAGGCAGAGCATGATGCTGTAGTACTGTGTGGTGGATCTACACAGGCACGTGATCTGCTGATAGAAGGACGCGATTTGCGTGGGATTCATCAAGCTATGGAGTTTTTAACGCTGAATACAAAGAGCCTACTGGATTCAGGGCTTGCCGATGGGGAATATTTATCAGCAGCAGGTAAGGATGTAGTTGTAATCGGCGGTGGGGATACTGGAACAGACTGTGTAGCCACTTCGATCCGTCACGGCTGCCGCAGTGTGACTCAGCTTGAGATTATGCCACAGGCGCCGCTGACACGTCAGTCTAACAATCCTTGGCCGGAATGGCCAAAGGTGCTTAAAGTGGACTATGGTCAGCAGGAGGCCGCTTCACTGTATCAAGAAGATCCGCGCCGTTATCTGGTTTCGACGAAACGGTTTGTCGGCGATGAGTGTGGGCAAGTGCAGGAGCTGCGTACAGTGCGCATTGAATGGACTCATAATGAACAGGGACGAATGGTACCGGTCGAAGTGCCGGGCAGTGAGGAGACCCTGCAAGCGCAGCTGGTATTACTGGCTTTGGGATTCACAGGACCCGAAGAAACTATACTGGGCGAGCTTGGGGTGAAACGCGATGAGCGGGGGAACGCCAAAGCAGAGTTCGGAGCACAAGTAACCAATGTAGAAGGTGTGTTCACAGCAGGCGATATGCGGCGCGGGCAAAGCCTTGTAGTCTGGGCTATTGACGAAGGGCGTCAGACTGCGCGCGAAGTAGACCGCTTTTTGATGGGATCCTCGAATTTACCGTGAGTGTTAAGATATAGCGAACAGGGCGTTCCTTTGGGGACGTCCGCTTTGCGTTGTGGTATGTTCAAGGTTAAGATTATTGTCTAAGCGCATATTTAATTAAGTTAAGTTGAAAAGGAGAATACATGATGAAGTTAATGTTTATTTCCGACATTCACGGATCTTTATTTTGGCTGGAACGGGCTTTGGAAAAGGTGGAAGAAGAGCAGCCGGACAGTCTTATTATTCTAGGAGACTTTTTATATCATGGTCCAAGAAATCCGCTGCCGAAGGACTATAACCCACAAGAGGTTGCTAATAAGCTTAATGCATATAACAAAAACAAGCCGATAACCGCAGTACGTGGAAACTGTGACGCCGAGGTAGACCAAATGCTGCTGGAATTCCCGATGATGGGCGATTATGTAATGCTTTTGCACGAAGGCAGACGGATTTACGCTACACATGGTCATGGCTTTAGCATTGAGCATTTGCCGGCGCTTTCCGAGAAGGATATTTTTATTCAGGGACATACCCATATACCAGTTGCCGATGTAAAAGAGGGAGTGTATGTACTGAATCCCGGCTCCATATCGCTGCCTAAAGAGAATAATCCGAATTCCTATGCTATTCTAGAGGGCGGGCAATTTATCGTTAAGGATTTTGAAGGCAATGTGGTAAAAAAGATTACCGTATGGTGAGAGATATCGTTTAAAGGAACTCCTGAAGATTGAGAGATTGAATAAGGGAGACAACGCCGAAAGACAACATTACCAATCCGGACAGTTTGTTGAACATGAGCTGTTTCGAACGCCCTGACATTATGTTGATTCTGAACAAAGCGGTGCTCCCTGTCAAACCCATCCACCATAATGCGGAACCCAGAAAGACGCCGCTAACTAGAAACGGCATATTGGAGCTGCTATGAGACAGAAGGACGCCAGATGCGCTGAATATGCCAAGGAAAAAAATAATCGTCATGGGATTGGACAGCGTCAGCAACAGCGTTACTATGTATGAATTCAGTGAGCTTTTTGGGGAATTGGGTGCTGTGCTGTCTGTGTCTGGGGGTTCTAACAGCGACTTCATGCCAAGATAACAAATAAACAACCCGCCCAAGGCTTGCAGTACCGTTTTATAATCAACCAAAAAAGCGGTGAGGGCGGATAAGCCGAATCCGGCGATACTACCATAAACTGCGTCAGCTGTGGCCGCTCCCAAGCCGCAGCATAGGCCAGTTTTGAAACCTGAGCTTAAGGTTTTCTTGATGCATAAGATGCTGATAGGACCTAAAGGAGCCGCAATAGAAAGCCCCAGCAGCATTCCTTTTGCCATCCACTCCCAAGGCATAAGGCTTCACTCCTTTTATCTATTCTTCTTTTAACGTGGACAAAATAAATACGGTATTTGATCTTACAATGTCATGATTGGCCTTGAGTGTATGCGTTATAAAACCCTCCAATTCGGATAAATCCGGTAGACCCACCTTCAAGAGATAGTCGTATTCCCCCGAGATATGATGACATTCCAGTACTAGCGGCGATTGAATAATGGTTGTGCGGAAGTGTTGGGTTTCAACTGAGCCGTGCAGCTGCACGAAAATATATACCAATAGGGTTTGTCCTATTGCCTTACGGTTTAACTTGACCGTGAATTGATCAATCACTCCGTTATTCTCCAGTTTACGAATTCTTTCAGTGATGGAAGGCACGGATAAATGAACGATTTTACTGATTTCGGAACTGGTCATGCGGCCGTTGCTTTTCAGTAATTCCAAGATTTGAAGATCGATGTCATCCATTGCAACCCACTCCTTTAAGCTAATTATATAAAATCCATTAGAAATGAAAATGGAATCACTAAAATAAGTAAAATTATTAAATGATATCCTGATTTATATTAAAATAATTAAATTTAGCTTCGTTGTTACGGATGAAAACTTAAATTTTTTAACTGTAAAATGGGGGCTGCGAACAAAAAAATTCCTTCCAACATTATTAATGTCCCAGGGAATTGAGCACTAGAACATATTATTGTATGATGAGGAAGGAGTTTTAAGGGTAGGACTGGCTCCAAATATATTAGTAAAGGTAGTTAACACATGAATCCTAAAGATTTGAACTATACAATGCCACCGGAATGGGGCAAGCATGAACGTACTTTTATCTCCTGGCCGGTGCAGGAATCTATGTGTTTCCCGGATAACCACGAGTCAGTGTGCCAAGGTTATGCTGACATTATCACAGCCATCGCCGAGTTTGAACCAATCACGGTCATTGTGAACCCGGAGGATGTGGAGCGGGTAGAGCATTTGGTCGGCGGACCGAATGTAACGCTGCTGCCTATTGCGCATAGCGATGCTTGGCTGCGTGATAACGGACCTACCTTTATTGTTAATAAAGAAGGACAAATGGCAGGTGTGAACTGGAAGTTTAATGCTTGGGGCGGTAAATATTCACCTTGGGATCTGGATGACGAAGTGGCTCCGAAGATTCTGGAGCATGCGCAGATCACCCGTTTTGATGCACCGCTTGTGATGGAGGGTGGCTCGATTCATACGGATGGAGAAGGCACTTTGCTTACTACAGAAGAGTGTCTGCTTAACCTAAACCGCAACCCGGAGCTGAAGCGCGAAGAGATCGAAGAGTACGTGCGGAACTATACAGGTACAGAAGCTATTATCTGGCTGAGACGTGGCCTTAGTGGCGATGAAACCGATGGTCATGTCGATAATATTGCTTGTTTTGCTGCACCAGGCAAAGTTATTATCCAGGTCTGTGAGGACCCGCAGGATGAGAACTATGAGATTACGCAAGAGAATCTGCGTATTCTGGAGAACGCTACAGATGCCAAAGGGCGTAAGCTGGAGATTATCAAGATTCAGCAGCCACCACGGGTCGATCATGACGGCAGTCGTCTGACGCTCAGTTATTTGAACTTTTATTTCGTGAACGGCGGAATTATCTTGCCTGTGTTTGGGGGTACCGCGACAGAAACGGATACACTTGCTGAGAAAGTACTGGCTGGTTTGTTCCCGGATCGCAAGATTCGTACAGTTAACGGAATGGCCGTTATCACCGAAGGCGGAAATGTCCACTGCACTACGCAGCAAATGCCTGCACAGCTATAATTGAAGGAAACTAGACGTCCAAAGGGACATTTATATACAAGGAGGACAGATACTTGAGAAATGTAAAAGTAGCTGCGACACAAATGAGTTGTTCCAGCAATATTGAGGAGAATATCAGCAAAGCCGAGACATTGGTCAGAGAAGCGGCAGCACAGGGTGCGCAAATTATTTTGCTCCAGGAGCTGTTTGAGACCCCGTATTTCTGTCAAAAAGAGAAAGCTGATTATTACGCATACGCAACAGAGCTTGAGCATAACAAGGCGATTAATCATTTCAAAGCAGTAGCCAAGGAGCTGCAAGTGGTACTGCCGATTAGTTTTTATGAGAAAAAGAATTACGCGCGTTACAACTCACTTGCTGTAATTGATGCTGATGGAACGGTGCTGGGCAAATACCGCAAGAGTCATATTCCAGATGGCCCAGGTTATGAAGAAAAGTTCTACTTTAATCCGGGAGATACTGGCTTTAAGGTATGGAACACTCGTTATGCCAAGATTGGTGTAGGCATCTGCTGGGATCAATGGTATCCAGAAGCGGCTAGAGTAATGAGCCTGATGGGAGCAGAAATTCTGTTCTATCCAACGGCTATTGGGTCTGAACCGCAGGATGGATCGATCGATTCCAAGGATCATTGGCAGACCTGTATGCTTGGACATGCAGCTGCGAATCTTATTCCAGTCGTGGCTTCCAACCGTATTGGTGAGGAAATTGATGAGGATTCGAGCATTAATTTCTACGGCTCATCGTTCATTGCAGGTCCTCAGGGCAATAAAATCGTTGAGGCTGGACGTGAGGAGCAAACCGTGCTGGTAAGCGAATTCGATCTGGATGCTTTGGAAGTTGGCCGGATCGAGTGGGGAATCTTCCGTGACCGCCGGCCGGATCTGTATAAATTGATCGGTTCTTATGATGGAGATATCACACTTTAATAGGTTTAAAGTTAAATATGCTAAAGGCATTGCTAGAGAGAATAGGATCTCTGGCAGTGCCTTTTTCTGTTTGATGGTATTTTTTTTGAGAGTGATGTACGCATAAAACGTATAAAATAATAATATTGTGTTATATAACCTTACATTATTTAGAAAAGTTAATTGTCATGAATCCTTTAATCTGTTAAAATCTCTTTAAGTTATTTCCGAAAATAGGGGGAATGGGGATATGAAAATAAAAAGTCGTTTTTTAATGTTAGTTTTTATATCATTTGTGGTGGTTGCATTGGTAGGTTGTGGAGCAAATAACAGTAAAGCTGGTAACGAATCCTCAGCGGAGAAAATTAAGTTTGCCAGTGATGCCAGCTACGCTCCTATGGAGTATATGGACACGGATAAAATCAAAGGATTCGACATCGATTTCATTAAGGCAGTTATGGAAGAAGCGGGAATAGACTATGGCGTAACGAACACAGGCTGGGAAACGATGCTGCAAAGTGTGAAGCAGGGAACGGAGTATCAAGCAGGGCTATCTTCAGTATCGATTACGGATGAACGTAAAGAAACCTATGACTATTCCATCCCTTATTTCGAATCTACCAATATGATTATGGTTAAAGAAGGCAGCGACATCAAAAACGCACTTGACCTTAAAGATAAAGTAGTTGCAATACAAGGGGCCACAACTGCAGATGACCTGATGAGCGGAATAATGGGTGTCGACAACCCTAACTTGAAACGTTTTGACAGCAATGCGGTGGCATTGATGGAACTGAATGGCGGCGGAGCCGATGCGGTTGTAGCGGATATTGCTATTGTACGTGAGTACATGAAAAACAATCCTAAGCAGAAGCTGGTGGGGATTGTAGACACAGAGAACTTCGGAGCGGAATATTACGGCATTCTTTACCCTAAGGGCAGTGAGTTAAAAGCGAAACTGGATCCGGCTATTAAGAAGGTATTGGAAAACGGAAAGTACACGGAAATCTACAAAACTTGGTTCGGCGAAGAACCTAACCTGGATAGCTTATTGAACGCAAAATAAGGAAAAAACCTAATAAGCATGCGTAATGATAGCTATTGCGCATGCTTATTTTTTTAAAGAGAGATGACATAAAGAAGAGAAGGGGAGAGTCCTATGGATTTTAGAATGGACATTATCATTCATTATTTGCCCGTCCTTTTAAAAGGGACACTGCTGACTATTGGTATTTCTGTAGTTTCTATTTTATTTGGCTCTATTTTGGGACTGGGGATCGGATTTGGCAAAATGGCCCCAAAATGGTATTTGCGCTGGCCTTTTCATTCATATATCAATTTTTTTCGAGGAACACCACTGTATGTGCAGATTCTGATTGTTCACTTTGGAGTGATTCCCCCGCTTTACGGCAAAACCAATGCTCTAATTACTGCGTTTGTTGCTCTGTCGCTTAATTCGGCTGCTTATTCGGCTGAGATTTTTCGGGCAGGCATTCAGTCGGTTGATCGTGGGCAACGGGAAGCGGCTATTTCACTGGGGATGACTAGTCGGCAAGCGATGAGATTTATTATTTTACCGCAAGCGATCAAACGGATGGTTCCGGCTTTTGGTAACGAGTTTATTGTGCTTGTGAAAGACTCCTCTCTTCTGGCTTTGGTGGCTGCACCGGAAATAATGTATTGGACCAACACGATGAAAGGGCAATATTTGCGGATATGGGAGCCTTATTTGACAGCGGCACTTATTTATTTCATTCTTACCTATTCTCTTAGCAAGCTGCTGAATTACGTTGAACGGAGGCTGAAATAGGATGGAGCCTATGATTTCAGTACGGAACTTACATAAATCATTTGGAACAAATACGGTGCTGGCCGACATAAGTATCGATATTTTCAGTCAAGAGGTAGTGGTGATTATTGGACCGTCCGGATCGGGTAAATCCACCTTTTTGCGTTGCCTTAATTTACTGGAGCAGCCGCAGGCCGGCGAGATTGTAATTGAAGGCACTTCTTTGATGGCGGCGAGTACGAAGATTAACGATATCCGTACAGAGCTTGGGATGGTGTTTCAGCAGTTTAATCTATTTCCTCATATGAGGGTTATAGAAAACATTATGCTGGCGCCGGTTCAGGTGCGTAAATGGTCTCCGGATAAAGCGCGGCAAAAAGCGCTGGAGCTGCTGCGAAAAGTAGGTCTAAGTGAAAAAGCAGAGATGTATCCAGCCTCATTGTCTGGGGGTCAGGCTCAGCGGGTAGCGATTGCAAGGGCGCTGGCTATGGAGCCCCAAATTATGCTCTTTGACGAACCAACCTCAGCGCTTGACCCGGAGATGGTGGGGGAAGTGCTGGCGGTGATGAAGGAACTGGCCCGTGAGGGGATGACGATGGTCGTGGTGACACATGAAATGGGCTTTGCGCGTGAGGTGGGGGATCGGGTGCTGTTCATGGAACAAGGTGAGATTGTGGAAGAAGGAAGTCCGGAGCAGCTGTTCGGAAATCCTATGCAAGAACGGACACGATCCTTTCTATCAAAGGTGCTGTAATTTAGTGGAAAGTAGAATCTTGTTATTTTATCAGGTATATTAGAAGAGTAACGGTTAATTCAGGGATTTATATGCAAAATCTGTCGGAACGTGGAGAGGAGGCTCTGGGGATATCTTTTGTTATCATAATCTTGCAGTGATAGAGGGAGAAATACGATGAGCACATTTAAAAACTGGTTAAACACAACCAAAAACGGACTAACAGATCAAGTGAAAAAATTCAAAAATAAAGACTTCATGAACGCGATAGTTGCAGGCTGCGCTTTGGTTGCTGCGGCTGACGGTAAAATAGAAGATGCAGAGAAGAATAAAATGGTCGGCTATATAAATCTAAGTAATGAATTGAAGGTATTTGACATGAGAGATGTCATTGCTCAATTCAACCATTATGTTAGTAACTTCGAGTTCTCTCCGGAAATAGGGAAACAAGAGGCTTTGAAAGCGATCGCTAAGTTTAGCGGCAAACCAGAAGCGGGCCGTCTGATCGTGGGCGTATGCTCGGCAATTGGATCAGCTGATGGTGATTTTGATGATTATGAAAAAGCAGTTGTGCGGAATATTTGTGGTGTCTTAGGATTAAACCCTAGCGAATTCAGTTTATAAATTAGGTGAAGTCATAGATAAAAGTTCGTTGAAACGTAATTTATTCTTTATCGTATCACTGATATAACACCTAAAAGCTAGACTAACAGATAATGATTTTTATCGGAAACGGAGGTACGTTGATTTGGCTGGAATTAATCTGGTAAAAGGTCAAAAGATTGATTTGACTAAAGGTAATGCGGGCTTGTCCAATGTAATTGTGGGCTTAGGCTGGGATCCAATTGAAGCCTCGCGGGGATTCTTTGGAGTCAAGAAACAGGCGAATGTCGACTGTGATGCCTCAGCACTGCTATTAAATGAGGATGGTAAGCTAACTAAGAAGGGTAACCTGATCTGCTTCCACAACAAGCAAAGTCCTTGCAACTCGGTCATTCATTCCGGAGATAATCTGACGGGTGAAGGCGACGGAGATGACGAGCAAATCATGGTTAATTTGAAAGCCATTCCTGCCGATGTTCACAAGGTTCTGGTTGTCGTTAACATTTACGATGCGGTGAATCGCAAACAGGATTTTGGAATGATCAAATCAGCGTATATTCGGGTAATAAATGCTGCCGGGAATAGTGAATTGATTAAATTCAACTTGTCAGACAACTACACAGGTTTTACGGCACTTATTTGTGGAGAGCTTTACCGCCAAGGTGGAGAATGGAAGTTCGCTGCAATTGGTGAAGGCAGCCACGCCGCTCATATCAATCAACTTGCAGAACGCTACGTATAATCCAAATATAAGAAAAGAGGTATGTAATCATGGCAATTAATCTATCCAAAGGTCAAAAAATCGATTTAACGAAAACAAACCCAGGTCTATCCAAAATCACAGTAGGTCTTGGTTGGGACACTAATAAATATGACGGCGGAAAAGATTTCGATTTGGACGTATCCGTCTTTTTGACCAATGCTAGTGGTAAAGTTGATAAAGAAACCAACTTCATTTTCTTCAATAACAAGCAAAATGAGAATGCTTCTGTTGTTCATACCGGAGATAACCGTACAGGTGAAGGCGATGGTGATGATGAGCAGGTTCAAGTGGATCTTCAGAACATCCCTGCTGATGTAGACAAAGTAGCTTTTACTATTACAATTTATGATGCTGAAGCAAGAAGCCAAAACTTTGGACAAGTCTCCCGTTCCTACGTACGTATCGTAAACGATCTGAACAATGAAGAATTGATTCGTTTCGACCTAGGTGAGGATTTCTCTATTGAAACTGGTGTTGTTGTAGGCGAATTGTATCGTAACGGTGCAGAATGGAAGTTCAATGCTATCGGCAGTGGCTACAAAGACGGCTTGAGCGGTTTGACTCGCGACTACGGCCTGCAATAAATTTCATTCTGCATGCTAAAGATGAATTGAATTCATAAATGAAAGAAGGTTTTGTCAGTGACGATCAGTCTCTCTAAAGGACAACGGATTGATCTTACCAAGACTAATCCGGGTTTGACGAAGGTAGTAGTAGGATTGGGCTGGGATACTAATAAGTATAGCGGCGGCCAAGATTTTGACCTTGATGCCTCAGCCTTTTTACTGCATGAAGATGGTAAGGCCAAGGGCTCCGATGATTTTGTATTCTACAACAATCCTTCGGGTGGCGCAGGTTCCTTGACTCATACGGGGGATAACCGTACAGGTGAGGGTGACGGAGATGACGAGCAGATTGTTGTTGATTTCAGCAAAATCCCTGCTCATATTCAGCGCATCGGAATAACGGTAACGATCTATGATTATGAAACTCGGGCACAAAACTTTGGACAGGTTTCCAATGCTTTTGTACGTGTAGTAGATGCTTCTAATGATCGTGAAGTGCTTCGCTTCGATTTAGGTGAAGACTTTTCAACTGAAACAGCTGTTGTATTCTGTGAGTTCTACCGCAATGGTGCGGATTGGAAGTTCCAGGCGATTGGAAGTGGCTTTGCCGGCGGTCTAAGCGCTTTATGCAGAAACTATGGACTGGACGCGCAATAACATCCAAGTGGGCGGGGTCATTACCGATCCTGCCCTTTTTCTAAATATTTAGAGCAGTACAGACTCCACTTTGTGGGGTTCTTTTTTACAAAATTATTAGTTGGTTTACTCCATTTATAAAGGTGGCGTAAGAATGAGTGTTAACGTAGTCAAAGGGCAAAAAGCTGATCTGACCAAAGGCAATGCTGGACTTCATTCTATAATCGTAGAGATCGGCTGGAATGCTCCGGCTGCTCTGGAGATTGATAGCTCTGCTTTCCTGCTTGGATCAGAGGGTAAAGTAAGTAAAGACGAGGATTTAATATTTTATAATAATCCAGCCACATCTTATATTAGGTATAAGGATGTGCCAGGATTCAATGACCGCAAGCAATTCGAAGTTCAATTGGATAAGATTCCTTCCGATGTGATGAAGATTGCCTTTACGCTTACCATTTATGATGGGGAGAAAAGGGGTCAAAGTTTTGGGCAAGTTAGTCAGGCCTATTTTCGGATTCTCAATCAAGTGACAGGTGCGGAACTGCTCCGATGTGATCTCGACAATCTTTTCTCCGTGGAAACGGCCATTGTGGTAGGGGAATTATATAGATATAACAGTGAATGGAAGTTCAGTGCCATTGCAGCGGGGTTTGCCGGAGGTTTGAAAGAGATATGCAGCAACTTCGGTATTGAAGCGAATGAGGAGCCTGCTCCTGCTGCTCCACAGCCGGAGGTTAAGCCGCAGATTCCACCACAAATCTTCGCAACGCCGCCTGCGCAGCCAGTGAAACGTGAAGAAAGCTCTCCACCCACACCTCCGCCTTCGCCAATGAATCTCAACTTGAAGAAAATCGAGCTGAAGAAAAAAGGCGATTCCATCAATTTGAAAAAATCAGCCAGTGGTGATTTAGGGGAAGTGTTGATTAATCTCAACTGGAACCAGAAACAGGGCGGACTCTTTAGTCGTAAAAATGGCGTAGATCTAGATCTTGCTTGTCTGTATGAACTGAAGAATGGCAGTAAAGGAGTGGTACAAGCGTTGGGCAATGCCTTTGGCTCATTGAATCAACCTCCTTATGTCATGCTTGATGGGGATGATCGGACAGGCTCCGTAACTACTGGTGAGAATTTGCGTATAAATGGTATCAAAATTTCCGAGATTGAACGCATTCTAGTGTTTTCCTTTATTTATAAAGGGGTAACCAACTGGTCGGAGGCCGATGGGGTTGTCACCATCAAACAAGGCGGAGGACCTGATATCATTGTAAATTTGGACGAGCATAACAACCATAAAGGGATGTGTGCCATTGCGTTATTCCGGAATGTAAGCAATGAAACATTTAGTGTTGAACGGCTGGTGCAATATTACAGTGGTCATCGTGAGATGGATGAAGCCTATGGCTGGGGGCTGCGCTGGGTTGCGGGCAGCAAATAATCGATTTTACCGGAGGCGCAAAGTGTAATGGATTGGTTCGCAGATTTTTTTAGAAATATTAGTGAGAATTACGGGCATTTTTTCTCATGGAGTGATGTAGTAGGTACACTCTCTGATCCTGTGAGCTGGGGGATTATCGGGAGCTTAATTCTACTAGAAGGTTTGCTCTCTGCAGATAATGCACTTGTGCTTGCCGTTATGGTTAAGCATCTACCTAAGGAGCAGCAGAAAAAGGCGCTTTTCTACGGTATCTTAGGGGCTTATTTGTTCAGATTCCTGGCCATTGGACTAGGGACATTTCTTATTAAGTTTACTTTGGTTAAGGTTCTTGGTGCACTGTATCTCTTTTATATCGCATATAAAGGTTTATTTAAGGGCAGTGGCGAAGAGCATACGGAGAATAAAGGCACTTCTTTTTGGAAGACGGTTCTCCTTGTTGAATTAATGGATATTGCTTTCAGTATTGACAGTGTTATTGCAGCATTTGGACTTAGTGATCAGGTTTGGGTTCTCTTTATGGGTGGTATCTTAGGGGTTCTGATGATGCGCGGAGTGGCGCAGGTATTCTTGAAGCTTATTGATAAATTCCCTGAATTGGAACAGGCAGCTTTCCTGCTTATCGCCATTATTGCGGGTAAGATGCTAGCGGGTGCTTTTGGTTTTGAATTGCCGCATGTCGTATTCTTTACAATCCTTATAGCGGTATTCGTGGGTACGATCCTCTATAGTGCTAGACGTAAGAAAAAAGATGCCCATAAAAGTGCATGATTAAAAAAGTAATTGCACCATAGAGAAGTCGGAGCCGATCATGCAAGAATAGAAACGCCTGCTTCTTTCAGGTAATCGTATATGTTATAGCGTAGGCCTTCACTTATATTTGAGAGAGCCAAGATGCCATCCCCAAGGGAGAGTATTGCCGGTTCTGACACTCTCTATGAGGAGAGGTCTACGCTTGTTTTGCTTGGCTTCGCAAAACTATAAGGGGGAACCGATTTGAGATACTTCGATTACCTGACGAAAGAACAAGAAATCTCTTTGTTTTACACTCCGCCTATCTCATTTGATCATACCACGAACAAGGAACTGCTAGCCTACGCTGTCGGCGCTGCCCTCTATATGCCGGCTACCCGTGCAAGTGTTGCAGAAGACATCATTAAGCTCAAGAATGCAGGTCTAGTGACGGTTATTATAGATCTGGAGGACGCAATCGGAGATGACCAGGTTGACAATGCAGAGGAGTCTATTATCCAGCATCTTATTTACCTAGCTGCTTACGCAGAAAATGAGCTGGATTCATCGAACAGCCTCCCGCTTCTTTTTATACGAGTACGTAACCCGGACCAACTCCGGCAAATGATTTTCCGCTTGGGATCCTTGGTAACGATGTTAACAGGGTTTGTATTTCCTAAGTTCTCTGTGGACAATGGAATTCAATATTTTGAAACGTTAGCTGAGTACAACAATACGCGTGGTTATAATGATCCTGTGCTTTACGGGATGCCAATCTTGGAAACTGCACCTATTATTTATCGGGAAAGTCGAGTGGACAGTCTGCTATCTATCCGTGATTTACTCCGTAATTACCGTGAGCTTGTCCTAAACGTCAGAATTGGGGCAACGGATTTCTCCAGCCTGTTCGGACTGCGTCGCAGTCCTGATGTTAGTATTTATGATCTTACTCCTATCCGTGACTGTATCTCGGACATTATCAATGTGTTTGGGCGGGTTGAAGAGGGATATGTGATCTCAGGACCTGTCTGGGAGTATTTTGCGAATAAAGGTCATCGAGTTCTCCGGCCGCAGCTACGGCAGACGCCATTTGAGGATACTTACGGCAAAAACGGCCGTGATATGCGGAATAGCTATATCTCGAGCAGTGTGGATGGGCTAATTCGTGAGGTTATTTTGGATAAAGAGAATGGAATTGTGGGTAAGACGATTATCCATCCTTCTCATCTCAGACCTGTTCAGGCGATGTATACAGTGATGCATGAGGAATACGTCGACGCTTTAAGCATTGTAGAAAGTAATGATGGCAGTCTGGGCGTGTTTAAGAGTCAATATTTTAATAAAATGAACGAAATTAAGCCCCATCTGAATTGGGCAAGACGAATTTTACTACGATCTCAAATATACGGGGTGTTACATGAACAACAGCATTTTGTCGGATTATTACCCGAAAACGAATTTACGCACGTATAACATAGTCGAGAACCTGCAAGTGAATGTAACCGAAACCTTTAACCCCTTTCATATGCCTCTGGATTCTTTATTTTCTATGGCGGCGCGAATTAATAAAAAACGAACTTTTCTGTTTGTCAGTAAGGTGCTTGGCAAGCATATCCCCGTCGATCCGTATACTTCACTTCTAAGCGGAGCAGCGTTGGCGCTGCTGTTATATCAAGAGATGAACGGCGATTCCGTGGATAGTGATCGTATGACAAAGTTATTGGATATGGCGGTTCATGGGCTGATTCATCCTGAATTTGCTAAGGAAGCCTATCAACATTTACTAGCGGCCCGGCTGGTTTTGCCCAAGCCTGTGGTTTTTATTGGATTCGCAGAAACGGCAACTGCACTGGGTCACAGTGTGTACAACATCTTTGCTGAGCAGGCATCCTATATTCATACTACGCGTGAGCATATTCCTGATTTGGAGTCTGTTGTAAGTTTTGTAGAAGAGCATTCCCATGCAGTTGATCATCTATGTTATGCCTTGGATACCGAACTCTTATCTGGGACAGAGCCCATTATATTGGTAGATGACGAGATTACGACCGGGAAAACCGCGATCAATACAATTCGAGATATTCAGTCAAAATTCCCGCGGGAGGAATATGTGGTAGTCTCTCTTCTGGATTGGAGAAGCGGCAGCAATCTTCAACACTATAGTGAGCTTGAGCAGGAGCTGGGGATTCGCATTAAGTCGTTATGTCTGCTGCAAGGGAATATTGAAGTGATAGGTTCACCGGTGTTTAATAAGGATACTGAGCAGCTGGATAGAGAGGCCATTTCTGAGTGTGAGGTTGTAACTACTTATGCTCAAGATGGAATGGAACGACTGGAGGTATCCTCTATCGATTCCTATGGTGAGATCAACACAGCGCCGTATATGAAATATAGTGGACGGTTCGGAATGGAGTCACAGGATAATCTGGAGCTTGATCAGGGTGTGAAACGAATAGCTGAGCAGCTGCGGCAATTGCGTAGAGGACCGAAAGCCTTGGTAATGGGTGTAGGAGAATTTATGTATCTTCCGATGAGAGTGGCAGCGGAAATGGGGGAAGGGATTGCTTACCAGTCTTCCACTAGAAGTCCAATTCACCCTGAGCGTCGGCCGGATTATGGGGTACATAGTGCTGCTGCGTATCCTTCAGCTGGTGACCCGGAAATCACAAACTTTATTTATAATATAGCTCCTGGTCAATACGATGATATATTTGTGCTGATTGAGCGTGATGTACCGCATGAGCGTATGAAACCTATGCTTGATATACTGAAGAAACTGGCCCGCCATAAAGTGCATCTTATTGTACTGACCTCGGAAAGAAGAAGTGGAGGCCCTACCTATGAAGGGAACAGTAACTGAAAAAATTCTAAACAGAAGTATAGCCGAACCGGTTCCGCTAGGCAGCTATTCTCCGTCAGATGTTATATTTTTGCTTAAGGATCTGAGCGATGTTTCACTGGAGCGGGCGACTGACGAAAGAGAGGCCGCCATTCAATCAGGTGTACACTACTCTGAGATGCTGCCCGTGGAATATCAGCCTACTGAGCAGTATATTGAGTTATTTCACGAGACGCTGGAGCAATCTGCGGAGAAGGTCGCTCTAGCAGTAGCGGTAGTCTCTGAGATGATTGTCGCTCAAAGGGGACTTGATACGGTGTTAGTCTCTTTGGCAAGAGCGGGAACACCAATTGGTGTACTGATTAAGCGTTATATCCAAGAGCGATATGGTGCTGATCTGCCGCATTATAGTATCTCTATCATTCGGGGCAAGGGGATTGATGAGAACGCAATCCTTTATATTCTGCAAAAGCACGGGCTTGACGCTGATTTGCAGTTTGTCGACGGATGGACGGGGAAAGGGGCTATTCGCCAGGTATTGATTGAAGCGTGCAACAGCCTGTATGAGAAATATGGCATTCGGCTAAATGATGACCTGGCCGTATTGGCTGATCCCGGGAACTGTTCAGGCACGTTCGGGACTAGAGAGGATTATCTTATTCCTAGTGCATGCCTCAATTCTACAGTGTCAGGACTGATGAGCCGGACAGTGCTGCGCGATGATTTAATCGGTCCGGAAGAATTCCATGGGGCTAAATTCTACAAGGAATGGCTCGATACGGATGTATCCAATGTATTCATTGCGGCGATCTGCCCGTATTTCTCCTCCGTTGCGGAAAAAGCACAAGCGATTGCTGAACAGATGCAGCAATCGTCGCCAGAAATTACATGGCAGGGCCTGCGTGATATTCAGAGTATTCAAGAAGTGTTCGGCATAGATAACATCAATTTGGTCAAGCCCGGAGTCGGAGAAACTACCCGAGTGCTGCTGCGCAGAGTACCGTGGAAGATTCTTGTCGATACTATGGATAATCCAAATCTTCGTCATATTATTCTCTTAGCAGAGGATAGAGGGGTTCCAGTAGAAGTATTCCCTGGACTCACCTACTCCTGTTGCGGGATTATTAAGCCGCTGAGAGGTGAGACGGAATGATCTATGCCAGTGATTTGGACCGAACGTTAATCTATTCCTTAAATGCAATCGGTGTCCCGGAGAATACTCCGGGCCTGGTTCCTGCGGAGGTTGTGGATGGTAAGACGGTTTCATACATTTCGCAAAAAGCATTGGCTGATCTGATGGAGCTTACTTCCCGTATTATCTTTATGCCCGTTACAACACGTACCATAGCGCAGTATAAGCGTATTAATCTGTTTCAAGACACGATTATTCCAGACTACGCGATTACTAGTAATGGCGGGAATATTCTGATTGGTGGCGAAGTAGATAAGAGCTGGAGAGCTTCGGTGGGCAGGCTTGTTCAAAATGAATCGGCTGCGGCAGAAGAAGTTAGAATGCACGTTAGGTCTGTAGTGCACGAGGAATGGATCATTAGTGAGCGGTATTGTGATGATTTATTTTATACTTTTGTAGTAGTGCGTGATTTATTACCTATGGATGAGATCACGAATCTGGCAGAGCAATTATACGATTTGGGCTGGCGGATATCCTTACAAGGACGCAAGCTATATGTCGTTCCTGCCGCTGTGAATAAAAGTGATGCGATTGTTCATGTGCGCCGGACGGTTCGGTCAGAACCGATGGTAGCATCGGGAGATTCCTTGTTGGATAAGAGTTTACTAGAAAGTGCGGACTATGCGATTGCTCCTTGTCATGGAGAAATATTTGCAGAGCAGCAGAGTGGTCTTGTAAAATCAAGGTATCCCTTTACGAAGCAAGCGGGTGTTTTTGCTGGTGATGAAATTCTACAGTATGTAAACATGATCTATAATAACTTAACCGTATTGGGAGTTGGGCCACTATGAAAAAGGTAAACATTTATTTCAATCGCTGGTTTTCCGTCGCTTACCATTATATGAATCTCATCCGCAATAATGAGGATGGCGTTCCTGTACAAATCTTCGCCACGCATCCTGATATTCACCATATGTCCCTTCAAGGTGCTGATGTTGCTGGGACTGAACCAGCACTGACTGGAATAGAATATGTTCAATTCTGCGTGGATTTCTGTCGCCGCAATGAGATCGATATCTTCATTCCACGGTTACATATGCTGGATATAGCTTTGCATGCTGCTATGTTTGATGCGATTGGCACCAAGGTTCTGGTCTGTAGAGATTTGGACTTATTGGAGACCATCATGGATAAGGGGAAGTTCTACGAAAGTGTTAAGGAAACAGGGATTATGACAATTCCTGATTATCATGTGGTGAGTACAGCAGAGCAGTTCAAAGAGGCTTATCATGATCTTGTAGCCAAAGGACACCACGTATGCTTTAAACCCACGGAGACAGAGGGAGGCCTTGGCTTCCGTATCATTGATAACACACGTAGTCCTTTACAGGAGCTGTTTGGTCATGTAACTCCGCTGATATCCTTCGATGAGGCCTATCGTATTCTGGGAAGTGAACCTACATTCCCTGAACTTATGGTGATGGAATTGCTGGAAGGTTATGAATACAGTATAGATTGCTTGTCAGATGAGAATGGCAGGCTGTTAGCGGCTGTACCCCGTCGTAAAGCTGGCGGTCGTCTGCGGCTGATGGAGCATATTCCGGAGCTGGAGGAGATCGCTTCCCGGGTAGCAGAGGTATATAAAATACCTTTCAATTTCAATATTCAAATGAAGTATAGTGGTGGAATTCCTAAACTGCTGGAGATTAACCCCCGGATGTCTGGAGGTCTTCATATTTCTTGTCTGTCTGGAATTAACTTTCCATACCTGGCTGTCAAAAGTGCACTCGGCGGAGAGGTCCAGCCTGCGGAGTTCGGCGATAATGTGCTTGCCAGCCATGTAGAGCAGCCGCTAATTATGAAAATAAACGGCGAATCCGTAATTCCGGATCCCGTGAATTGAGCGTTCGCAATCTCGCTCACAAGAGGTGAGAAAAATTAAATTTAAATCGAAAATATTGCTGTATGCCGGTATTGGCTATGTTGTCGCTGTATTAACGAGTTCTTTTTTGCCTGAGTTACTCTCCTTGCTGTTGCCTGTAGCGGGTGCAGCGGTAGGGGTTCTTGCAACGAGAAGTCCAAGAACCAACCTTCCGGCTGAGGTGCTGCCAGCAGGTCCAGAGACGGTGCCTGTTGCTCCAGCTCCCTCTGCAAATGCTCCGCAATTACCTAGTGTGGCAAATAATGCTGCACCAGGTAATCCGGGCAATAGTGGTAGAACTGAGGCCGAACCAACGAAGATTGGACCGGAATTTGCTCCAGTAGTTGAGTACCTTAGCATTCTGGAAGATATGATTATCTCCGAGGGGCAGAAGGATACACTGGACAATGAAATTGTCGAGAAATCACTGGCGCTTTTTGCGAGACTTCAACGTGTAATTCCGCTGCTGCAGGAGCTCAATAATGGCGATATTAATCATACGGTCCGCAGATTGATTCTGAAGGATTTAAATGGTGTGATTAACCCATTTTTGCGCCTAAGTGGTGAAGCGAAGACGAAGAATCGGAGAACGCTGCTGAACGGTCTAAGAGATGTTGATTCCAAAATATCGGATATTGCTTCGACGATCGAACATAAAGACCTGATGGAACTTCAGACGAAGGCGGAACTGATTCATCAGCGGTATAGCAGTTCCGAATTATAGGAGGGAAACCCATGTCCACGCAGTTGATCCAATTAAAAAAAGAAGATGAACAAAAGGTAGTCGAAGAAGCCGCACAATTGATCGAGAAGGTATCCCAGACAGATACAGTCACGTTGGATTCTTTAATGGATGATATCGGGAAGCTTGGGGTGAAGACGCAGGAAAAAGCAGGCCAAACGCTCAAGCTGCTGGATCGTCCGGTAAATGACCTGATGTCCGGTAAGCGTGTTGAAGTGCCTAACATGATTATGAAGCTGCGGAATGAGTGTGAAAATCTGCAACAGAGTAAGAATGTTAGCTTTTTCGGCAAAATGCTGCGGAAGAGTCCGATGAAGAACTATGTGTACAAATATCAGTCTGTCCGCACAAATATTGATGCGATTGTTACTGGTCTACGCGACGGCAGAGATACCCTCGAAGAGAGTATTGTAAATATGCGCCAGCTGAAACGTACCTCTATGGAGGAGATCTATAACCTTCAAACCAAAATTGCCTTCGGCAATAAGCTAAAAGAGCTGTTCGAGGTGGAGATTGCGAAGCCTGAGAATGAGTTCCGTAAAGCTTATCTGGAGCGTGGTCTGCGTAAAGTGATGGTTCGTATTCAGTCCATGACAGAGATGATTCTGCTCTACAATCAAGCGATTGCTGCTACAGATATCATCAATGACAATAATGATAAACTGATCGATTCCGTAAATAATGCGATTGATAAAACTTCTAATCTGATTACAGTGTCGGCAATGATTGCGATGTCGCTGGCCGATCAGGAGAATGTTATCAACGCTGTAGAAGCAACAAATAAGACGATTGAAGATCAGTTTAAAGAAAATGCACGCTTGCTGCGTACGACTACAGAAAAAACGACCGAGCTTCTATCCAAACCTTCCATGTCTATGGAAGCCGTGAATCAAGCGATCGGCGATCTGCTTAGCGCATTGGATACTTCGGAACAGTCAAACCGTCGTATTATCGAAAGCTGCCAGGATTATACATCCAAAATGACGACGATCAATACCCAACTGGGCAATCGTCTAGGACTCAATGAAGCGGACAAGCCTGAGGCGCTGAAACAAGGTGAAGCAGAGAGCCAACTGAGCAGCTTCTTGAACTAATTGTTTTTAAAAAAAGTTCATAAAAATATAGCAGAGCAGTGATTCTTCATTTCTGGGGGTTCGCTGCTCTGCTTTTTTTTGGATATGAAGTAGCTTACTTCAACTACATAGGCGTAAACGTGATCTAATCAAATGATGTTTACTGTAGCCAAACATAAAGCCCTATTCAAATACATAAGTTGTCACAAGACTACATGTGGAGGAAGTGGGGATAGGCTATGGTTTTAGGCTGTTTGATACTCGTGCTTATCATCGTCGCCAGCAGTGAAAAAGCAGAAGCCATTGCTAAAATGAATGAAGACAATTAGCAAGAGGTAGCTTCGCTTCCCCGTAAGTATTCAGGGATTTTTTGCCGCGAGTTGGTTCAAGTAATTTCCAGCGGGTTATTGGGTATAATAACGCAAGGCTGTCGATTAGCCCATAATCAGCTGGAAATACCAAAATCCCTAAGGAGGTCACATGGAGAACGAGGCACTGCTTCAGGTTGAACAATTAGCACTTAAGAAACAGAAGATATTCCGGCAAAGCGTAATGCGCTATATTGCCAGAGCCATGCTGGCCAGTATGTTTATCGGATTCGGTGTAATTGTAGCATTTAAGACAGGCAACTATTTCTTTATGGAGCAATCCCCCTTTGCATATCCAATGGCTGCGATTACTTTCGGAGCGGCTATTATTCTAATTTCTTTTGGTGGTGGCGATTTATTCACCGGAGATACTTTTTATTACACATACACGGCACTAAGACGGAAAATGAAATGGTCTGAGGTTGTCCGCATGTGGATCATGAGTTATATCGGTAATATTCTTGGGGCTGCCGTTTTTGCCTTGCTGATTTTTTTGACAGGACTGTTCTATAGCTCAGATGTAAACGGTTTTTTGCTATATGTAGTGGAGCATAAGATGGAAGCCCCGGCAGGTCAGCTTTTCTTTCGGGCTATTCTTTGTAACTGGCTCGTTTGTATGGCTTTTTTTATACCGATGAATATGAAAGGCGATGGGGCCAAAATGTTCGCCATGGTCTTATTCGTATTCTGTTTTTTCATCTCCGGCTATGAACATAGTATTGCCAATATGTGTACCTTTGCGATTGCGCTAGTACTTGATCATCCCGGAACGGTATCGTGGTATGGCGTGGTGCATAACCTTGTCCCCGTTACGATCGGCAATTTAATTGGCGGTGGCGTACTGATGGGGGTAATGTATTATTATGTGAATAAACCTTTTTTGGATGATACTAAGCATTAACAGAAAAATAGAAAATAATAATCCTCCAAAACTTCGCTCTTGTATAGGGGTGGAGTTTTTTTGTGCAGAAAGTTATTTTTTAACATTGGGATTATTTGATTTTTAAGGATTGAAAAGGATTAGAGGGAGAGAGGTAGAATACATAATTATGCAATGCAAAATTGAAGATTCATACAGAATGGGGTAAGGGCTTTGGATGAGACAACAGGGATACTGACGGATGAGACCATTATTAAGGCTTCCAATCAGCATTGTATTGACCAAGGAATTGATCCTGAGCAACCGCCTGTCTTTGCAAAGGGATATTCTACTGATGAATTGGGGGCACAGCTTAGCGCATATAGTGAAGTGATTGAGGTTATCGAATTTTTTGTCAAAAAATTTCTTTCCTCAGTCAAAGGGAACCCGATCCTAGTTACGATTTCGGATGATGCAGGTTATCTATTGGCGTTCCAAGGAGATGCGACGATTATTGATCTCGTAGGACAGGTAGGCATCAAAGAAGGCGTGCAGATGAATAAAGAGGTGGGTACCAATTCAATCGCTTTAGCCCTTGAATATCAGAGGCCATTCCAGCTGACAGGACGAGACCATTTCCATCATATTTTGCATCATTTAGTATGCTGTACAGCTCCATTTTATAAAGAAAATGGGCAAGAAATTTTAGGTACAATTTCATTTATGGCAGATATAGATGTAGCCCATCCCCATTTGCTGCCTCTGCTCTGTACGATGGCTGACTCGATTGAACGTGAGATTTTGTTGCGGAGAGGGAATTCTCAGCTGCAATTATTAAATCGGATTTTGCTAGAGACCAATTACTTAGGGGTAATCATAACAGATCAATTCGGAACAGTCGTGAATATAAATGAGAACGGTTTAGCTATGCTTCATTTGGGTGGTGAGCATCAAGAGTCTGTTGTTGGAACTAGTGTCTTTGAAATTAGGAATGTGGGCGCATACTTTCAACATGTCATCATACATCATGTCGCATGTGCCGGGTTAGAAGTGATTCAGGAGAAAAACGGGTTGTTCGAGCATTATATGTTAGATGTACTACCCGTTTACGATGCGAATGGTTACTTAGCGCGTGTGATTGGAAGTTTGCGCAACATCACGGAGATGAAAAGAACGGAAGAAGTGCTGCGCAATACAGAAAAGCTAGTGGTCGCAGGACAACTGGCTATGAGCATTGCACATGAGATCCGCAATCCCCTGACTACGGTGAAAGGGATGCTTCAACTGGCTAATAAAGATTCACGACTGCTGCATTATGATCTCATTATGTCTGAAGTGGAAAGAATGAATCTTATTGTGAGCGAGTTTCTTATTCTGGGTAAACCGCAGGCTGCGCATTATATGACTGAACAATGTAGCACGATCCTGCTGGAAGTATTGAATATCTTCGCGATTCAGGTGGAAATGAATAATATAGTGTTAAATACAAAGATCCATTATGATGCTGAGATCGAATGTGACCGCAATCAGATTAAGCAGATTTTCCTCAATATCCTAAGAAATTCAATGGAAGCTTTGCCTTTTGGCGGGAGCATTACAGTGACTCTTGATGTGAAGGATGAATTTCAGGTGATTACCTTCACCGATAATGGAGAGGGGATGAATAAGGAAGTTCTGGATAAATTAGGAGAGCCTTTTCACACGACTAGAGGCGATGGGAATGGACTTGGCTTCATGATTGTCAAAAAAATCGTGACTGCCCACAGAGGATATGTGGCAATAGCTAGTGAAGAGGGAGTAGGCACGGCCGTTACAATTTATCTTCCGATGGCACATTCATACCACAAATAAAACAGCAATAATTCATAATTAAAAAGACTCTTCCGCCCATATAAGCGAAAGAGTCTTTTTGTATATCCATTTGCATCTAATGGTGAGGAATTACCACTTAGAGCCACCCGATGAATTTCCACCGGATTTGCCGCCGCCACCGCCCCAAGAAGAGCCGCCGGAGGATTTGCCTCCACTGCCGCCACCGCCCCAAGAAGAGCCGCCGGAGGATTTGCCTCCACTGCCGCCACCACCCCAGGAAGAGCCGCCGGAGGAACGTCCCCCACCGAATCCGCCTGAAGAAGGAGGACCAGAGGACATCCGTTTACGGGCTTGTGCACGCCGCTGTTGCTCTCTCATCATGGCTAGCTGGGCAAGCCGTTCTTCCTCTTCTTTTTGGCGAACGATTCGGTTCGCTTCATTCACAAAGGAAGTGATCTGAGCGTCATAAGCGCGGCCAATCGATTCCAATTCCTCCAGGTTGTAAGGCCGGGATGACAACCGTTGCTCCAACTGGCTATATTCCGGTAGTAAGGATAACTCAAAGCGGATTCTGGAAGATAAGCCTCTGCTGTGCAGCATTCGCTGGGTCGTCTCTACCCGACTTTGTCCTTCGGAGAAGAGACGTTGTACTTTATCCAGTCTTTCATTTAATGTATTTAGACTTTCAGAGACGCCGTCATATTGCCGGCCAGCTTCATCCTGCAAGGACAGCAAGCGCTCCAGCGCATCGTGGGCCTTGTCATATTCGCCCCGTTCATCACTGGTCCAGTTCTCAATTTGTGCCACTTCACCTGCGCCTTCCCGAAGACGTGTGCTCCACTCCGTCAGAATGTTCTCTACGGTAGCTACATGCTGTTCTTCGAAATGTACACGTGCTTCTGTAATTCGGGCCTGCAGCTCGTCTCGCCGCTGCTTCAAGTGGCTCCATGTGGTGCGGAATGTCTCTAGATCTCTGCGGTTATTCTGCCGCAGCAGTGCTTGCTGCTCTGTCATAGCAACAGCTTCATCCAGAAGCAGATCTAGACTGGCGCCGATTCTGCGCACCTCATCCATATCTCCTATACGCAGCGGCGCTTCAAGAGTCAACGATTCTACGCGGGCCTGCTCCAGGTGGTCATATGGCTTAACCTTCATATTGTGCAGTGAATTCTGTTCAATGATCCCGGTGATTTTGGCACGTGCCGCAGCTAATACCGTAGGAAATTTGTTTAGCTTATCATCATAGAGATCAACATCCTTCAGATCCTGTTCGATTTTTTCCTGACGTTCTTGTGCATCCTCGGTAACCTCTTGTGCAGCAATGGGATCAAAAAGCTCCAATTGGTCTGCCTTAGCAGTTTCCTCCGCAAGCTCCTTAAGTTCCTCTACAATTTCTTGAAGCTCATATCCGGTTTCTTTAACTGCACCTTGCAGCTGTTCTTCAAGCTCTGGCGTATCCTCTTTCAGCTCTGTAATACGCTGTTTGACATTGCGGTCAGCTTCGTTAATGACAGCAATGTGTTTCTCTTCCTCTTCAAGCGCTGTGCGGAAGGCAGCTTCGGTCTGCTGCAATTGTTTCACGGCTGTCTTGAGGGCAGCCAAACGATAAAATGCTGGCTGAACGCCTTGACCTTCGCTTTGTAGTGCGGAGATTTCAACGAGCTTGGCGGACAGCCGCTTGGAAATACCTTCGACTAGCTCTCCCGTCTTCCCTTGAACGATCCCTTGAAAAGGGTTTAGCGATTCCAGTGCCCGATTTGCCTGGACCATTAAATTAGATAACTGTTTCTGTTGCTCGCTAAGCTGCTTGCGTCGACGCAGACCTGTAACCATTACAAAGAGTAGAAGGAGGATTAGAAGGGCTCCGATAAGAATCGCTGCAATCATAAACATGGAGCTGCTGGAGCGGTTTACATCATTCCCGACCCCGGCTGCGCTCCCGCTTCCTGCGGTTCCTCCAGTATTGCCGGCACGATCTCCGATGGAATGGATGGCATTAATCAAAGCCTTTGTCCCGCCAGCGAAGTCCCCTTTTTGGGCATAAGGAATGAAATAGGTGTCGAGCAGTTTTTGGATGGCTGAACTTCCCGAGGACCCTCCCTGATTCTTAGACCAAGTATTTAACGAGCTTTGAAAGCCTGGATTTAAGAAATTTAGCTCAATGGACTGGTCACCAGCGGAGATCAGCAGTAGAAGATCCCGCGTGGACAGTTTCCACGAGTCGTAAACCTTGTCTGCATACTTATCAGCTGGAGTACCGTCTGTGGAATCTACAGTGAGTACATGGATGGTCATGAGTTCTCCAGTGGCGGTAGCAGAAATAGACGCGGCTTCTGCGGAACTGAACATTTCAGCGTTATCGGTAACAAATCCCTGCTGTGCAGGAATTCCAGCGGCGTATGCACCAGGTACCCATAACAGGCTGAGCATTAAGAATAAAGCTATATACTTTTTCAAGCTGACACGCTCCGATCTGAAGGACTTTTTATTCAATATATTATGCTGATAATTATACTATATCATTAACCATCAGGTGACCTGGAGATACTCCAATTATTATATAGTTATGTCTGCATACCAACAAAAAAAGCCATGCCCCTAAATAAGGGAACATGGCGTATAATCGGAAGCATTATCTTGTCGGCAGACAGAGAATGTATTGCAATCTGGATTTAATTTCTTTTTGCCATTTCAAATCTCCAACTTTAACGGCAAGATTGAGCAGATCCAGATAATCGTCAACCTGTAATGTTGTTCGGGTAGAGGTAACGTTCATGGGTGATCAGTCTCCTTTTAACTTAAATATAGTAAATTGAAATTATTAACGCTTATAATAATGATAATCATTATCAACGTTTATCGTTATTGCTATTATCCACATTTTCTATGTAAAAAGCAATATAAAAATCAAGACTTCGTAACTTTTATCATTTACAAATAAAAGAGTCCATCGAAAGATGGGGATTTGCGTATAATGTGTGGTTTTAGGAAAGAATTAGCAGGAATCTTACCATATTTTGTCGAATACTTTTTAGAATAATGCTTTAAATTCTAAATTTTAGCAAAAAGGGGAATTGGGCAATGAAGCGGTGCACAATGTTGCTTCTGATTATTTTTCTGCTTTTGCTCGTACCTCCTACAGCCGCTCACGCCGAAAGAGAGGATATAAGGTACCAAGTAGAACTGGAATATCCACCTTATAAATATGTAGAAAACGGGTATTTGACCGGGTTTGATATTAATTTGAGCACGATGATTTTTGAGAAGCAGGATTACCTTATTCACTACAGTACTGGGCAATGGGATGAAGTATACAGTCGGCTGATTCAAGGAGATATTGAGATAGCAGGTCTTATGGCAATTACGGAGTCGCGTAACCAAGAGGTGTTATTTTCAGATCCAGTTATTAAGAATTATATTTCCATCTATGCAAGGCGAGAGCTTGAGGATGAGATCGATTTAAAGACGTTGGGAAGTTATAAGATTGGGTTAGGGAATGGACAGTATTCTGCAACCGTGCTGAACAGCAAGGTGGGGATTACAAATTACATAGAATATGCAACGACTCCTGAAGCTTTGAAGGCTTTAGAAAAGGGGGAAATCGACCTTCTATTTGAGAATCAGGAAGTGATTGATTATCTGATTGCTGAACAGAAATTGAAGGGGAGTATTATCAAAAAAATGAGCAATCTCTACCCTAGGGATGTCGCTTTTGCAATAAGTAAATCCTCTCCGGAGCTAGTGACTTATGTTAACGAGAGATTGGATCGCCTGCATCGTTCAGGTGCTTTTGAAGAGCTGTATCAGCACTATTTCTTCGTTCATTCAGATTATTATAAAGTTATGATGCGCAATAGATTTATTGTGGGAGCCATTATTCTGCTCGGCCTTCTGATCATTAGTGCGGTTTTGCTAAAAATGTATATTAATCACTTACGGCGGGCGGTTTATTCGGAACAGCAATTTTTTGAAGATGTAATAGAGCATAGCGGTATGGTGGTTTGGGCTGTGCAGGCGGATAAAAAGGTAGTTCGGTTTAACAATTACGCTGAGCGAATGACGGGCCTATGCGAGAATGAAGTAGTGGGCAAAAACATTGAGGATATAGAGGGGCTGACAGGCAGTACGGCGGCTATTCGGAATCTGTTGGAAAGGGCCGTACAGCTTGACTATGTTGATAATATCGAGCATAAACTTCCAGACAATTCGCCAGCAGCGCGGTATTTTTCATTTCGGACCACCTTGTTGAAAGGATTGGATAAGCAGGCAGCTGATATTTTTGTGCTTGTAGGAGTGGATATCGATGAGCGCAAACAAAATGAGCTAAGGCTTCAGCAAAGTTATGAGGAACTGGAAGCTACTTACGAAGAGCTGTCAGCGACAGAGGTCGAGCTACAGGAGCAATTTGCTAAGCTGCAAGTAGGTGAACGACGGTTCAGTCTCGCGACAGAGGGTTCTGGTGCATACATGTGGGAGCTTGATTGGGAGACAGGACTGTATAATCTATCGGATCGCTGGTACAAGCTCATGGGCTATACGGAGGATGAAATCAATTCCTTCGAAAATGGGGTGCTTAGTATTATTCATCCCGATGACCAGCCATCATCCCAAAAGGCAAGACATGATCATCTGGCAGGTTTAACACCTATCTACGAGACGGAATACCGCATGCGGACCAAAGATAATCAGTTCGTCTGGTTTGAGGTAAGTGGTAAAGCTATCGTTGATCCAAAGAATGAAGTTGTGTTATTTATCGGTTCGCTGATTGATATTAGTAAGCGCAAGCAGGTAGAGCTAAAGCTGAGCAACAGTTATCAGGAGCTTGAGGCAACCTATGAACAGCTTACAGCCACACAGCAGGAGCTTGTAGAGCAATACGATATGCTGGTGGAGAATCAAAAACACATGCATCGTCTAGCTTATGTGGATGAGCTTAGTAATCTACCCAACCGTGTATGTCTACTGGAATCTATGGAGAAATATCTGCAATGCTCAGGAGGCAAGGCGGCGCTGTTGTTCGTAGATACCGATAATTTTAAATACATCAATGATACCTTAGGGCATAAATCCGGTGATGTTCTTATTCAGAAGGCTAGCAAAAGGCTGCAGTCGGTGGTGCGGGAAGGAGATATGCTCTCTCGGCTCGGCGGGGATGAATTCGTGATTTTTATTAAGGATATAGAAAACCACGAGGATGTGTTAGACCTGGCGGAGCGGATCATGAGAGCGTTCAGGCAGTCCTTTTTAATCGGAGAGAGTTATTTGTACGTTTCCGTAAGCATCGGAATTTCCTTTTATCCGGAAGATGGGGAGACCACCGAGCAAATCTTAAAAAATGCGGATGTCGCTATGTACCGGGCAAAAGAGGATGGTAAGGGGACTTATGTGGTATATGACAAATCTATGCATACTGCGTTTAATGAACGGATGAATATAGAGAAACATTTGCGCAGTGCCATGAATAATAATGAGTTTGAGTTATATTATCAACCGCAGGTGGATATCCAGTCTGGATTAATCTCTGGTTTTGAGGCTTTAATTCGCTGGAATAGTCCAACGCTGGGCTTTGTATCTCCACTTTCCTTTATCAAAATCGCCGAGGATTCCAGGCTGATTATTTATATTGGAGAATGGGTGCTTAGGGAATCGTGCATCTTTATGAAGGGCATTCAAGATCGTATGGGCATTCCTTACAAGATATCAGTTAACATTTCCATTATTCAACTATTGCAGGATGATTTCGTCGAGATGGTGCAGGAAAGTCTGGCTGAAAGTGGGCTAAAGCCTAGTTGTCTTGAACTGGAAATCACCGAGTCTATTTTTATGGAATCGTTTGAGAGTATCGTGAATAAGCTTCAATTCCTCAAATCCCAAGGCATTCGTATTGCGCTGGATGATTTCGGAACGGGATACTCATCTCTTAGTTATTTGCAGCAATTGCCGATTTCTACGCTTAAAATGGATAAAACCTTTATCGATTCGCTTTCGGAAAAAGCTTACAGCCAGTCTTTTGTGCAGACCATTATACAGCTGGGCCACAATATGGGGCTGGAGGTCGTTGCGGAGGGAGTGGAAGAGATCAGCCAGCTGGATTTCCTCAGAAAATCGGGCTGCGATAAGGTACAGGGATATCTGGTTAGCAGACCTGTTCCGAAGCAGGAAGTGGTGGAGCTTTTGGAACCGCAGAAGCGTTACGGAATATAGCAGTGGATACACAGCCCTCATCTCAAGGTGGGGGTTTTTGGTATGAAATGCTTCTGAAATTAAGGCTTTGCAAAAAAAACAAGCTCCGACAGATAAACAGTGTCTGTGGAGCTTGTCACTAGCTGATGACAATTTTGTTCTTCCCGGTGTTTTTAGCTTCGTAAAGTGCATCATCAGCCTGCTGAAAAGTAGAATTTTTGGAGTCTGCACCTGTGTAATCATGCATCCCGATACTGACGGTTATGCTTTTCCCTTCCATTTCGGCAAAAGGGGTATCGGCGACTTTGGCTAGAATCTGTTGCATGATTTCATAGGATTGTTCAAAGGTTTTGGTTGTCAGAATGACAATGAATTCCTCGCCCCCGTACCGCGCGGCGAAATCATCAGGACCGATATACTCGAGCAGGATCGCTGCGACTTTTTGTAATACGATATCTCCAACGGAGTGTCCATAGCAATCATTTACTTTTTTGAAATTATCGATATCCATAACGGCAAGCTGCATGGAGAATGGATTACTCTGCTGATGCTCGATTAGCCAACCCAAATATTCGTGAAAAGTCTTGTGATTATACAGATCAGTCAGGGGATCTATCTTAGATAGACGATCCATGATTATATTCTGAATGCGTAATTCCTGTTCTGACTTGACGGAGTTCTGCAGGGATTGCATCAAATCACGTCCACGAACGATTACTGCAAAACCTGCCAAAGCAGTGCCTGCAAAAATAAGAGCGATAATGATTGTTTGGGTGATCGGGAAGTACTCGTGAATGGATGTCTTGGTGAATAAAATGATCGTGTACAGTAGAGAAATAGCAGAAGTGGCTATCATATAACTGCTCTTCAGATAGATCATCGAGACTAGTAGCGGGAACAGCATAATTAATGATTTAACATGCAACTCATCGCTGAGATTGACGATAATCAAAACCGCAAATAGATGGCTTGCAACCGTAATGGCGAGTTGGGCCCAGCGAGGCCTCCATCTATAGATTACTTCTAGAATAATGATCAAACTCACTATGATGGAATCAGAAATCAACGAGTGCTCAATATAATCGTTCCTGGTTGGGGTTTCCGGACGCTGGCTCCATAAGGATAGAGAAACAATGAACTGAATACTTAAATACACAATCAGGATGATCCAGAATGAATTGAGAAGCACACGATTCCAATAGGTCTGACGAGGAGTTTGAGGTGTGGCGCGCATAATGTGATCCTCTTTTCCAGTGGCAATATGCTTATATATTCGACAATAAGCTCAGGTTTCCTCTTGATGGCTTTCTTGGAAGCGGGAGATCAACAAGCATCTTTATAAGGGGAGATTGCCTGGCCCGGGGAATGATTGATCGAAAAGGAATACTATAGAAAGTATTTCCTTTAATTAACTCTGCTGATATAATGTTAGAATACATAACATCAATCGAGTGGAGTGGAAGTAAAGATGCAGATCCGTCGAAACCAGATTTTCGTAGTCGTCCTGTTGCTTCTTGTCAGTGTGTACAGCTTATTGATTGATATGCTCTGGATGCATAAGCTGGTGATTATTCTGCTTATGGGTTCTCTAGGATGGTTCTCGCTGAATACATCCCGCTACGGTTATCGCAAAGAAGCGCTGCTGAAGGATTCACAGAACAAAGTGGAGCTTCTTGGCAATGAGATTGTAGTTACCTCGGATCGGCTGCATGGTGCGCTTGAAGAAATCAGCCGCCATACAGAGCAGCTGCAGCAGACAGCAGATTATTCACACGCGTATGAAACGGATTTAAGGATTCGCAGCAATGAAGCTAAAGCCAATATTGAAGGGGCCTATCAGACGATGGGCGGTGTAGCCTCAGTTACAGCACATATCGAAGAATTGACGGAAAAACTAGGCTCGAATATGCAATATGCTCGGCAAGGAATGACAGCAATGGTAGATTCCCTGAGCATTGCAGATGTGGTGATGAAGGATCTGCAAACACAGAGTGGGGACATGTTAGCTAAGTTTACTGCCCTGAGTAATCATATTGCGATGGTAGAGGAGATCAATACATTGATTAACTCCATTGTGAATGAGACCTCGTTGCTCGCGCTGAATGCTTCTATTGAAGCGGCCCGGGCCGGTGAACAGGGCCGCGGATTTGCAGTAGTGGCCAGCCGGATTCGGCAGCTGGCTGATCAAAGCAAGAGCTCGGTAGACCGCTCCTCAGGCATCTTGCTTGACATTAATAATGGAGTACAGCAGGTGCTGGAATCCGTTACGAAAGAGCAAGTCTCAGTGGAGCGTGGGGTGAACGAGGTCGGCACGGTTAAGCTTCGACTCGATGATATCGCGTCGAGAGTAGATGAAGTAGGCAGCGCCGTGACGGAAACAATCGATGCTGCCGCGAAGCAGGGCAAGCTGATTGTAGAAGTGACAACGGAGCTGAGCGGTGCGGTGGCTATCGTGAATGAGACGATTGCCAATGTAGACCTTACGCTTGAGCAGGTGACACGGCAGCGGGACCAGATTGGGCAGCTGAACGAAGTCAGCGCCAATCTGTTAGCGGAGTCGCAATCCTTGCAGCAATCGGTTACTAGCATTGCGGGCAGAGCGGAAATTGAGATGAGCCAATATGCAGCCCGGCTTCAGGAAATGCAGAGTCTCTTGGAGACAATTTCCGCCAAGGAAGAACTTTACGCTCCAGATACTGAAGTTCATCAAGGTGTTTTGAACGCTTACATTAAGAAAATTCCAGATGTACAAGCCATTTGGTCCAATCGGACGGATGGAACCTTTATCTACTCCGAGCCAGCGGCTGGCCTGTTGAATGCTAAGCGGCGTGATTGGTGGAATGGGGCCATGAATGAAGGTGAATATGTCTCTAAACCTTATGTATCCGCGATTACGAAACGTTCTTGTATTACATTATCTAGAGCAATCCGGAATCGTCAGGGAGATGTAGTAGGCGTGGTTGGTATTGATTTAGCGGTGTAATAAAACAACAGCAGCAAGCCCTTCTGTAGCAGAGGCTTGCTGTCTTTTTTATTCCGATGCTAACACAACTTAGCTTTAGGTAGCGCTGACCTGCAATTGCTTCCACGTTGCCTGCCAGTTTTTTTGTGCAATTCGTTTTTCATAAATAGGGAGTAAGTTCGGATTATTGTTGAAATGAGGGGTAGCCCGTAACACTACATTAATAACATCTGCAATCCCATGCGGAGCGGTTAGGATAACTTTACCGTATTCATCTAAGGAAAGCCCAAGCGCTGTAGCTGTTTCCGGAAACTTGGAGATGGCATCTACAGATGACGTATAGGGCGCAAGGTTGTTAATGGTATGCATTCTTGCTTCATTCTTAACGGACCATGGCACATGGGGATTTAAATTTCTTAGTTTTGCCTCCCATTGCTTTTCCACTTCCTCATGAAGATTGCTGCCGTCATAATAAATAACATCAATATCTGGCAAAGGGGTCCGCTCTTCAAAGCCATGTAAGGTATCCCAGATTTTTGAACGTACAAACCCAGCACAAACCCACCAGTCAGGTAACTGTAGCGATCTGGCATTTTCTAAAATATCCATCATCCAGGGATCATTATGTACAAGCTGAATGATATCTGCCTCGTGTTCTATCTTGTGCAAACTGCCACCTCCGAATATTCATGCTTCCAATCTGTTAATATCATACAACAAGAGTTTCAATAGAGGTATAAAGGGACAGGCTGAATGGACAGAGGCATGAACTATCTTTATAATGAATCGACATCGAGACCTTTGGAGGCGGTGACCGTGCAATATACGTTTACTATATTACTGCAATTGTTGGAAAGAGCTGCGTTATTGCTGATGTGTCTGTTTGTATTGACTCGTCTGCCGCGGTTTAAAGAGGTTTTTCAAAAAGGGAGTTACGCTCCGCAAGAGCTTGCTATTGCAACGATGATCTTCAGCTTATTTGCCATTTTCGGCACTTATAGCGGGATTAATGTGGAAGGTTCGCTTGTGAATGTGAGAATTATCGCCATCGTATCTGGCGGGATTTTGTTCGGGCCATGGGTTGGACTTATAACAGGCATCATCTCAGGGGTTCACCGTTTTCTGATTGATATCGGAGGGGTAACCTCTCTTCCTTGTCTGATTACGAGTATCACCGCGGGCATAGTGTCTGGGATAATCTATCGCCGCACCTCTGGTGAACGTCGCTGGATAGCAGGGATTTTGGCGGGAATGGCCTGTGAGGCACTGACGATGCTGCTCATTCTAGCGATGGCTCAGCCGATGTCGCTGGGTGTGGATATCGTGTCCAAGATCGCTTTTCCGATGATTATGAGCCAGATTAGTGTCGGCCTGATTGTTGTGCTAGTGCAGAGCGTGGAAGGTGAGAAGGAACGGATCGCGGCTAAGCAGTCCAAGCTGGCGCTTGATATTGCCAATAAGACCTTGCCGTATTTTCGCAATATTAATCAGGAGTCGCTGCACACCATCTGCCAGATCATCAAAGAGGATATTGGTGCAGACGCTGTAGCGATTACGGATACTCGGTTTATTCGTGCCTATGTTGGCGTGGGTGAGGAGGATTATGAGACAACTAACGATATTATCAGTGAGGAAACTAAAGTAACGTTGTCCAGTGGTGAAATTACCATCCGTAACGATGATAGTGATTACGTGAATCCGCAGATCAAGTCGCTGATCATTATTCCTTTGAAGGAAAAGGGTGAGGTGACGGGAGCGCTCAAAATCTATTACACCAAAGCCCACAAGATTACCTACTCGCTTCAAGCTATGGCCGTGGGTCTGTCGCAAATGATCTCTACCTTGATGGAAGTGTCGCGGGTGGAAGGCATTAAGGAAATGGCGAACAAAGCGGAGCTGAAGGCACTGCAGACCAGCATTAACCCGCATTTTTTGTTCAATGCACTGAATGCGATTGCGTCCTCGATTCGAATTAATCCGGATAAGGCACGCGAGCTGATTGTGAATCTGTCCGGTTATATGAGATACAATCTGGAGCTTACCGATGAATTCATTGATATCAAACGAGAGCTACAGCAGGTCCAGCAATACGTAGAGATCGAAAAGGCGCGTTTTGGAAGCCGGCTTAACGTGCTTTATGATATTGATGAGGTTCAGGTTCGGATTCCGAGTCTGATCATTCAGCCGCTTGTAGAAAATGCGATTATACATGGCATACTGAAGGTAAGAGGGACAGGAACAGTAACGATTTCTGTAAAAGACCACGGGGATACCGTACGGGTAGGCATTCGCGATACCGGAGCTGGCATCAGCGAGGAAACGATAGAGAAGGTCTATACTGGCGATATGCCGGAGAATAAAATCGGGCTGTTTAATGTACACCAACGGGTAAAGCTGATCTATGGGACTGGACTTACCATTCAGAGATTGGATAAAGGGACGAACATCTTTTTTGATGTTAAAAAGGAGGACCAATGAGAGCGATCATTGTAGAAGATGAAGAGCTGGCAAGACAGGAGCTGGCTTATTTAATAGAGACGCACAGCGGGATCGATATAACGGCACAGTTTGAAGATGGGCTGGACGCGCTTAAATTTTTGCAGAGTGATACGATAGATGTGATTTTTCTGGATATTAATATTCCTTCCATCGATGGGGTACTGTTGGCACAAAATATCAGTAGATTCTCGGTAAAACCCTACATAGTGTTCATCACTGCGTATAAGGAGCATGCCGCTGAGGCGTTTGAGATTGAAGCTTTTGACTATATTCTTAAGCCTTATAGCGAGGTACGCATCAAAGCCATGCTGCACAAGCTGGAAAATGCGTTTGCCAGCCGTGGACGACAGGGGGAAGAAGAGCGTAATCCGGTCAGTGACAAGGTTAATCTGTGGAAAAATGAAAAGATTATCGTAGTGAATGCCGACGATATTTATTACGCCTCCGCGCAGGAAAAAAGTACAAGTGTGATGACTAAAGGTGAGGAATACAGCATGGCACTTAGTATTAGCGATTTCTTTCAGCGGCTGCCGCAGGATCGTTTTTTTCGCTGCCATCGTTCCTATATTGTTAACCTGTCCAAGATCAAGGAAATCATCCCGTGGTTCAACAATACGTATTTGCTGCGCCTGCATGATTTAGGTTTTGAAGTGCCGGTAAGTCGTAGTAAGGTAAAGGAATTCAGGCAGATTATGCGCTTATAAATGCAATTCATTCTTCATTTCCGTCATCTCATGCCGGATTTCTCTCAACATCGGCTGGTTTAGCTACAATAAAGAGGCGATAGAAGCTCTTGTAGCAGACAACGAGAGAGAAAGAAGGAAACGACCATGACTACGACAATGGACAGCAAAAGCACCAAACGGTGGCTAATCGTATTAGGTACAGTAATTATGCAAATGGGCCTAGGTACCATCTATACATGGAGTTTATTTAATGCGCATCTGGTAACAAAATTTGGCTGGGAGCTTAACTCCGTTTCGATTACTTTTTCTATAACGAGCTTTGCACTCGCTTTCGCGACTTTGTTCGCAGGGAAGCTGCAGGATCGTTTCGGGCTTCGCCGTTTGACTGCTACTGCTGGGATTGTGCTCGGACTAGGATTGATTCTTAGCTCTCAAGCCAATTCACTCTTCATGTTCTATTTATTGGTTGGGGTGATCGTTGGTTTTGCGGATGGGACAGCTTATATCACTTCATTATCTAATTTAATTAAATGGTTTCCGAATAATAAAGGTTTAATCTCCGGCGTGTCCGTTGGTGCTTATGGAACGGGGAGTTTGATCTTTAAATATATTAACGGCGGGTTGATTGACTCAGTGGGTGTGTCTAATACATTTATGTATTGGGGTTTGATTGTTATGGGCATGATTGTAATCGGTTCCTTGCTCGTAAGAGAAGCTCCGGTTCAAGCGGCCCCAGCACCAGCGGGTTCAACGACAGCTACAGTAATGAGTTCACCGAAAGACTATACGGTCAAAGAAATGCTGCGGACAAAAGAAGCTTATCTGCTATTTATCATCTTTTTCACCGCCTGTATGTGTGGTCTGTATTTGATCGGTATTGTAAAAGATATCGGCGTGCAGCTGGCTGGACTTGATGTACAGACAGCAGCTAGTGCGGTGGCTATGATTGCGATCTTTAATACAGCGGGACGTTTAATTCTGGGTGCTTTATCTGACAAAATGAGTCGCTTGAAGCTGGTAGGCGCATCGCTTGCTGTAACTGCGGCGGCTATGCTGACCCTCAGCTACGCGACCCTGAATTTCGGACTTTTCTTCACTTGTGTAGCAGCCATTGCGTTCTGCTTTGGCGGGAATATCACGGTGTTCCCCGCCATTGTCAGCGACTTCTTCGGACTGAAAAATCACAGTAAGAACTACGGAATTGTTTACCAAGGTTTTGGTATTGGTGCCCTTTCCGGTTCGTTTATCGCCGTCTTCCTAGGCGGATTTAAACCAACCTTTGTTATCTTTGGCCTCTTGTGCCTGCTGGCCTGCATCATCGCGATTTCTCTGAAACCGCCAGTGGCGAAGTCGAAAGAGAAAAAAGCGCTGCGTCTCAAAGCAACGGAACGTACGGCTTAAGATGTAATTGAAGCTAGAACCAGGCAGTGATTCTCCCGTTAGTGGAGAATCGCTGCCTGGTTTTTTTGATTTGTGGTGGCTTGCTGAGCTGTGACTTGTTTGGGCGGATTATCTTCAATTGGGAGAAGGAGTTTTGATGGGATCTGAGAAGTAACTGCATTCTGTGCAACTATTCCGTATGAAATAGTGAATCTTCGGATTTTAGCTGTATTCTGTACAACTAAAAACTCGAGATGTAGCTTAAAGGCGAAAAAACCAAGGAAATAGTTGCACCAAATACAGCTATATCTAATGGTGGCGTGATGCGTGAAAAAATAGTTGTATGAAATACAGTTAAATGTGACTACCCTTGCCCCAGCACCAGCACCAGCACCAGCACCAGCACCAGCACCAGCACCAGCACCAGCCCCAGCACCAGCACCAGCACCAGCACCAGCACCAGCACCAGCCCCAGCCCCAGCACCTACACCAGTACCTGCATCTATACCAACATGTGTGTGCTTGCACCATCGCTTTTGCTATCCCTTTCCCTTCGGCTCTCTTTTGCGTCTAAACATTGCCTCTGTTACTGCTCAATATAGTTACTTAGAGGGTGGATAGCTTTGTCGGACGCACAGCGGATTTTTTGTAACTAGGTAAGCAAGTACATCAATAGGAAAATGTGGTCGAAGCAGTGTTGGATATGGCCTGATTCTTGCGGAACTCGGATGGGGACATCCCGCTAAGTTTATTGAATATGCGGTTGAACTGGGAGAAGCTGTTGAATCCGGATTGCCCGGCGATCTCGGAAATCTTCAGGCGGGTGTAGATCAGCAATTGCTGGGCATTACGGACCCGGGTCATCTGAATATATTCTGTCAGCGTGGAGCCGGTAATTAACTTAAATTGGTGTGATAAATAATAGGAGCTGATAAAGAACTCTTTAGCGAGGAAATCAAGGGACAACTCGCTGTTGTAATGGCTATGGATGTATGCGGTGATCGAGTAGATTTTTTGCATAATGGCATTTCCAATCTCCTCTGGGACATAGCTGTTCTGGTCTCTACGCTGGTATAAAGCACAGAGAAACTGTTGGAAAAGGCTGTGAATCAGTACTGGATTTAACGGTGAAGTGCTGTGTGATAAGGTGAAGATAGCGTTAAGAGGATCAAATACGGCTTTGCGCAACTCTTTTGGCAAACGGTAGATCGGTATTTCTTCCCAAAATGAGAGAAACATACTTTTGTAAGCGTTCTCTAAACCGGGTATATCTTTGGGCATGGCGAAGTTTATGATCAGCCGCTTAAACGACGGCCCTTCCGGATATTGTGTCTTATGCATCCGATAAGGACGCAGGAGCACGATGTCATACTGCTGGAGGGCGCAGACATTCCCATCGATAATATGAGTGGCTCGGGAATCCATTAAGATATGAATCTCGTAAAAATCATGAAAATGCTGAAACTCCATATTGATATCGTGAGAACGCTGGTCATAATCAAAATAATAAAAAAGGGGATCTACGGGCGTGTTGATACGTACGCTATACCCTTGTTCGTACAGTAAGTCGCTTTCAAGCAAATGCTCTCACCGCCTTATTCTGTAATATGCACTTATTATAGGTTCAGAAAAGCAAGATTTGCAATATATGAGGGTTATTACAGCAAATATAAAGTAGTTTTTGTATGGAATGGTTTGATATATTACGGGTGAATGGAACTACCCAACATGAGGGAAGACCCAAAATAGCAGGTGAAGGGGCGGGAAACAGATGAACAACAGCCGGATTAGTAAAGTTGAGATCATTGAAAAGCTGAACCGCGTGACGGATAAGCTGCTGAAGCTGGAGCGGCCGGAAAACGAAGCCGAACTGCAAAATTTAGGGGAGGATGCGGGACGACGGGGGTATTTTGCCCGTGATTTTGGCATGGAGGAATGGGATTGGCCGCAGGGAGTGGGGCTTTACGGACTTCAAAAGCTTGAGCAGCATTTCAAGGATGAGCGTTATCAAGAATATGCCAAGCTTTGGATGAGCAAGCAACTGGGCAAGGGACTGCCGAGCCGGAATATCAATACAACAGCGCCGTTGCTGTCATTAATGGAACTGAAGGAAGCGGAGGAATTAAGCCTGGAATGGGTGCAGTGGTTGATGCATGGCCTGCCGCGGACGGAGGAGTCTGGTTATCAGCATGTCACAACAGGAGCGAGCAAGGATGAAGTTACGCTCAATGATAATGAAATCTGGATTGATACGTTATTTATGGCTATTTTGTTCACGGCAAAAATGGGTGTGAAATACGATAATTCCGCATGGCGGCAAGCGTCGCTTTACCAACTGTTGCTGCATATCAAATACCTTTATGATAAAAAGACGGGGTTGTTTTTTCATGGCTGGCATTTTGGCGGCCGGCATAATTTCAGTGAAGCCTTCTGGTGCCGGGGCAATAGCTGGTTTACACTCGGCCTGCCTGAATACCTGGAGTTGATGGGGTCGTATCTGGACAGTGGAGTGTTTGAATATCTTCAACAGATCCTGAACGCACAGGCAACAGCTTTATTAGCCTGCCAGAGCGGAGACGGATTATGGCATACGCTGCTGGACGACTCTAGCAGTTATACTGAAACGTCAGGCTCAGCAGCTATCGCAGCGGGTATTTTGCATAGCGTACGCAGGGGGTTGTTGCCGGAATCGTATGCAGATCATGCCCTGAAAGCGATCCGGGCGGTGCTGGACAGAATTGACGATGAAGGCACGGTGCTTGGTGTATCCGGCGGCACTCCGATTGGTGCTGCAAAAGAAGATTATAAGGAAATCATTATTGCCCCTATGGCCTACGGGCAGGCCATGGTTTTAGTCGCACTAGGTGAAGCGTTACATTACTGTTGAGGAGGAGTAGATAGCTAAGGAGAGAGTTAAAAAAGCTGGAGAAATATTTGCTTGTAACTTCACTTGTGCTTGGAGTATACTATTTTCGGGATGGTTAAGCGCTTACCTCAAAGGAGGATAAGCAAACATGGTAAATCCGATCGTAGTTGGCATTATTGGGGCAGGCAGAATTGGCCGGCTTCATGCAGATAATCTGCGTGTGATGCCGTCGTTTAAGTTGAAATCCATTGCGGAGGCTGTGGTAAGTGAGGAATTGCTGGTCTGGGCAGAGAGCCGGAATCTTGGCTCTGCATTTGTGAATGGGCAAGACATTCTGAATGACCCTGAAATCGAGGCTGTGTTTATCTGCACACCTACGGATACCCACGCCTCTTGGATTGAGCTAGCAGCCCGGGCTGGAAAACATATTTTCTGTGAAAAGCCGATCAGCCTGTCGTCAGAGTTTACCCACCAGGCACTGAAGATAGTGGAGGATGAGGGTGTATTGCTACAGGTCGGCTTCAACCGGCGAATGGACCCTAGCTTCCGCAAACTTAAGCAACTGGTTCAATCAGGAGAGCTAGGCAGTCCACATATTGTGAAGATCACATCACGTGATCCGCAGCCTCCGGGTGAGGCTTATGTGCGGTCTTCCGGCGGGATGTTTATGGATATGACGATTCACGATTTTGATATGGCCCGTTATCTGATGGGTGAGGAAGTAACAGAAGTTTATACCCGAGGTGCTAATCTCGTTGATCCGGTGTTTGGGCGCTGCGATGATGTGGATACAGCTGTCATCACGCTGACCTTTGCCAGTGGCGCAATCTGCGTCATTGATAACAGCCGTAAGGCTGTATATGGTTATGATCAACGCGTGGAGGTGTTCGGTTCCTGCGGCTCAGCCACCGCCGACAACTGCCGTCCAACAACTGTAGAGGTTTCAACCGCTGCTTCGGTCACACGCGATCAGCCGCTTCATTTCTTTCTCGAGCGGTATAACCAAGCTTTCGTAGAAGAGGTTGCCGCGTTTGCCCGGGCACTCCGCCTGCAGGAGCCTATCATTTGCAGCGGGCTTGACGGGCAACAGGCGGAACGGATTGCCGAAGCCGCTAAGGAATCCTATCTTACCGGGCTTCCGGTCAAGTTGTCTTCTTGTGCCGGAGAGGGAATATCGGCGACACAAGCTTTGTAAGCGGATGCAGATGCTGAAGATGGGGGAGGTCTGTGAAGATGTCCAATCTAATCATAAAAGCCGGAGCACCCGGCAAAGATGGACTTGTAGCGGCAGTTAGCAAGGAGAGCGCTGGATGGGAATATGTCGGTTTTGAAGTGTACCAGCTGCAGGTTGGGGATACGCTGAGCCGCAGCGCGGAAGGGAATGAAATCTGTCTGGTGCTGCTGGCGGGCAAGGCGGATGTGAGAGCAGGCGCCCAGTTGTTCGCCGGGATCGGTGAACGTATGTCTGTATTTGAGGATTTGCCGCCGTATGCGGTGTATATTCCGGCGGGAGGGCATTATGAAGTTACGGCCTTGACGGAGCTGGAACTTGCGGTTTGCCTTGCTCCAGGAACGGGTAAATATGCGCCGCGTTTGATCGCTCCGTGCGATACTGTGGCCGAAGCCCGCGGTTCTGGCAGTATGTCACGGCGAGTGGTCAACATTTTGCCTGAGCAGAGTGAAGCCGAGAGCCTGCTGGTCGTGGAAGTACGTACGGGTAGCGGCAATTGGTCCAGCTATCCTCCGCACAAGCATGACTGTGACAATCTACCTGCTGAGTCTTACCTGGAAGAGACATACTACCACCGGGTTAACCCGGCTCATGGTTTTGTAGTGCAGCGGGTGTATAATGACGATCGCAGCCTTGATGAGACGATGGCCGTGTCTGACCGCAGTATTGTATTGGTTCCGGAGGGCTATCATCCTGTATCGGCTCCGCCGGGTTATGATTCTTATTATCTCAATGTGATGGCAGGTCCGGTCCGCACATGGGTTTTTCATAATGATCCGGAACATGAATGGCTGTTCGAGATGCAGCAACACCAGAAGGATAAGAAGAAATAGTGTAGCAGCACGCACGAAAAGGGGGCTTCCGCAAGGCGGAGGCTCCTTCTTTGTGTCGATGTATTGACCAAATGATCGCCACAGTAACAGAGTCTCTTGCACCGCTGAATAGACACTGTCAGAAGAGTTCCTTATAATCTAGGTATAGGATTGTACGAACGTAAAGGCGGGCTCACTAACGATGAAACCTACGATATATGATGTGGCACGGGAAGCGGGAGTCTCCATCGCTACGGTGTCCAAGGTGTTGAACAAGAACGGGAGAATTAGCGATAAGACACGGGAGAAGGTTCATCGGATCATGGAGGAGCTGAATTACCAGCCGAGTCTGGTGGCCTCTGCGCTGACGAGTCGCCGAACGGGAACGATCGGGCTGATGATTCCCGATATTTCCAACCCTTTTTTTGCTGAGGCGGCCCGAGGTATTGAGGATTTTGCTCAGGAGCAGGGAAGCGACTTGATTGTATGCAGTACTGACCGGGATGATGAGAAGGCGGCCCGGTATATCTCACTGCTCCTGCGTAAACGGGTGGACGGTATAATCATTGCTTCTCATACAGGGAATCCAGATATGGTCCGCCGCCTGCTGGCTGATCACGTACCGCTTGTGTTATTTTCGGCTGATATCCGGATGATGGAGAGCAACAGCGTCACGGTAGATGACTATAAGGGAGGCTATCAGGCGACAGAATATCTGTTGTCCCTGGGCCATCGCAGGCTCGGCATTATCTCTGACAATTTACCGGGGAGTAAGCTGCGCGTGGAAGGCTTTATGGATGCGCTCAAGGCAGCGGGTGTTGGCTTTGACAATCCGGCTAATCTCACGCATACTTCAGCCACGCTGGAGAACGGCCGCAAAGCGGCTGCCGCGATGCTGGTTCAGGCGCAGGAAGACCGGCCGACCGCCATATTCGCCTGCAACGATCTGCTCGCGATTGGGATATTGAAGGAGGCGCGCAGCGCAGGCTTGTCAATACCCCGTGATCTGTCCGTGGTGGGTTTTGACAATACAATGCTGGCTGAAATTTGCCATCCCACCTTGACCAGCATTGCTCAGCCTCTGCGTGAGATGACGGAACAGGCGATGATTCTGCTGAACCAATCTATCGACAATCCCGATAGTCCTAAGCGCAAGATCATGCTGATGCCGGAACTGATAGTCCGCCATTCCACCGGACCGGCACCGCATTAGGAAGACACAAACTCTACAAACGGAGTAAGAACGCCGACTCCTATCTGAAGACCTGTACCTCGCTTAGCGGTGAGGGACAGGTCTTTTCTTTGTTTTTTATTGGTACATGGGTTCAGATCCCAACTTCGTTTAAGTTCAGGATTGCCAAACTCCAATTTCTAAACTATACTAATGGAAATTAGGTTAAGCGCTTAACCCATCCCCGATGTTGTTGTATCTCATTAATCCATTTTACTGAAGTTTTCTCAAGGAGGCGTCATAATGAACGGTTTACAGTTCGATCCTGCACGACCGCTGGATTTAATCGCTGTCGGTCGGCTCTGTATTGACTTGAACGCTAATGAAACCGGAAGACCAATGGAAGAGACACTGACGTTTACCAAATATGTCGGCGGCTCTCCCGCCAATATCGTAATTGGGGCAGCGCGGCTAGGGATGCGCACTGGCTTTATCGGTAAGATTTCCGATGATCAGATGGGCCGTTTTATCCGAACTTATCTGCAACGGAATGGCATTGACGATAGCCAGGTGCGCGTTGACCAGACCGGTGCAGTGACTGGGCTTGCTTTTACTGAAATAAAGAGTCCTCAGGAGTGCAGCATTCTGATGTACCGGGATCATGTGGCTGATTTGCTGCTGAGTACGGAGGAGATCTCGGAAGAGTATATTCGGAAGTCCAAGGCACTGCTGATCTCAGGTACTGCACTGGCACAAAGTCCGTCCCGTGAGGCTGTGTTTGTCGCTTTGGAGTTCGCCCGCAAGCACAATGTTACTGTATTTTTTGATCTGGATTATCGCCCCTATACTTGGAAGTCAGCCGCAGAAACAGCGGTCTATTATAATCTGGCAGCTGAGAAATGCGATTGTATCATTGGTACCCGTGAGGAATTTAATATGATGGAGAGCCTGTACAATGTGACAGATGCAGATGACGAAGCAACAGTTAACCGCTGGTTCTCGCACCAAGCAAAGCTGGTCGTTATCAAGCGTGGCGGGAGTGGTTCAATCTCCTACACGGCGGATGGGCAGAAGCATCGGAGTGGTATTTTTCCCGCTAAAGTATTGAAGACATTTGGAGCCGGAGATTCTTACGCCTCAGCCTTCATTCACAGTCTAATGCGGGGAGAAAGCGTCGGTGAGGCCATGCGCCGCGGCAGCGCGTCGGCATCCATTGTCATCTCCCGCCACAGCTGTTCGGATGCCATGCCAACCTTGGATGAATTGGAAGCGTTTTTATTGTCTAACGAGGAAATCACTTCAGGTGCAGAGTAAGTAGGCGGAGGTTGGAGAGATCACAACTCAAACAACTCCAGATCGTATAGCTATGCAAGATTAGATTAGATTACATTCGCGGGATCGCATTAATAGAGATGAAGGAGTGAGTAGAATGGCACAGCAAACCGTGCAAGTGCTGAACAACTATATTGACGGGCAGTGGGTTGAGGCGGCTGTGGAGAAGACAGAAACGGTATACAATCCAGCGTCTGGTGAGGAGATGGCAAGGGTTCCGCTGTCCAGCAGAGTCGATGTTGATCGGGCAGTGGCGGCGGCAAAGGCGGCTTTTGCAGGCTGGTCCAAGACACCGGTGCCGCGCAGAGCGCGGATCTTGTTCAAATATCAGCAGCTGCTGGTGGACCATTGGGATGAACTGGCGAAGACGATCACGCTGGAGAATGGAAAAAGCTTCAAAGAGGCCTACGGAGAGGTGCAGCGCGGCATTGAGTGTGTGGAATTTGCGGCAGGTGCGCCGACGCTGATGATGGGCCGGCAGTTGCCCGACATCGCGACAGGCATCGAGTCTGGGATGTATCGCTATCCCATCGGTGTAGTCGGCGGGATTACACCGTTTAATTTTCCGATGATGGTGCCTTGCTGGATGTTCCCGTTGGCCATCGCCTGTGGGAATACCTTTGTGCTGAAGCCCTCCGAACGCACACCGCTGCTGGCAGCGCGTTTGGTCGAATTGCTAGAGGAAGCCGGGCTTCCGAAAGGTGTGCTCAATCTGGTTAACGGTGCACATGAGGTGGTAAACGGCCTGCTGGAGCATCCTGATGTGAAGGCGATTTCCTTCGTTGGCTCACAGCCGGTGGCCGAATATGTCTACAAGAAGGGAACGGCGTGTTTGAAGCGGGTTCAGGCGTTGGCAGGGGCGAAAAATCATTCTATTGTGTTGGCAGACGCGAACCTTGAGGCTTCAGCAACACAGATTGTCAACGCAGCCTTCGGCTCGGCGGGAGAGCGCTGTATGGCTTGCTCCGTGGTAACGGTGCAGGAAGAGGTTGCTGATGAGCTGATCTCCATCCTCCTGCGTGAATGTGAGCAGATGACCATCGGCAATGGTTTGGACGACGACACGTTTCTTGGGCCGGTTATCCGCCAAAGTCATAAAGACAAAACGGTCGCTTATATTGAACAAGGCATGGCCGAGGGCGCTAAGTTGCTAAGAGACGGCCGGGCGGATGCTGCGGTGCAGGGACAGGGTTATTTTATCGGCCCAACGTTGTTTGATGGAGTGACCCGGGAAATGAAAATCTGGCAGGAGGAAATTTTCGCGCCTGTCCTGGCAGTGATCCGTGTCAAGGATGTAGAAGAGGCGATTGAAATTGCCAATACCTCTCGTTTTGCCAACGGGGCTTGTATTTTTACGAATGACGGCGGGAAAGTGCGCTATTTCCGGGAAAATATCGAGTCAGGCATGTTGGGTGTCAATGTTGGAGTGCCAGCCCCGATGGCCTTTTTCCCTTTCTCCGGCTGGAAGGATTCCTTCTATGGCGATCTGCATGCGAATGGAAGCGACGGGGTTGAATTTTATACACGCAAAAAAGTCGTCACTGCCCGCTGGCAGTAACAAAAACGGCGAAAGGGAGGTTTCACGTGGATACGATTAGATTAACGACGGCGCAGGCGCTGGTGAAATTTCTGAACCAGCAATATGTGGACTTTGGCAATGGACCGGAGCGTTTTGTACACGGTATATTCACCGTTTTCGGCCATGGCAATGTACTTGGACTGGGGCAGGCACTTCAGGAAGCGCCGGGTGAGATGACGGTCTATCAGGGGAGGAATGAGCAAGGAATGGTGCATGCGGCGACTGCCTTTGCCAAGCAGAGCCGCAGACGGCGAATCATGGCCTGCACCGCTTCGGTAGGACCGGGTTCAGCTAATATGCTGACAGCCGCTGCCACTGCGACGGCGAATCAGATTCCCGTGCTGCTGCTCCCCGGCGATACCTTTGCCACCCGTCAACCGGATCCGGTACTTCAGCAAATGGAGCACACCTACAATCTGTCGATAACGGTCAACGATGCCTTCAAAGCGGTGAGCAAATATTGGGACCGGATTTATCGGCCAGAGCAGCTGATGACAGCATTGCTGAACGCGATGCGTGTGCTGACTGATCAGGCAGATACCGGGGCAGTCACGATTGCGCTGCCGCAGGATGTGCAAGGGGAGGCCTGGGACTATCCACTTGAGTTCTTCCGCAAGCGCATCCACCGGATCGTTTCCCGTACTCCGCATCCGGATGAGCTTGCTGCGGCAGCTGATCTTATTGCCAGCAAACAGCGACCTCTGCTGGTCTGTGGGGGTGGAGTCCGGTATGCGGATGCAGGAATGGAATTACGTGCGTTTGCGGAGAAATTCGCCATCCCATTCGGTGAGACGCAAGCTGGAAAAAGCGCCGTGGCAAGCGACTGTGCCTACAATCTCGGTGGCATAGGAGTTACCGGGAATGGCTGTGCCAATGCGCTGGCCACAGAAGCGGATCTGGTGATCGGTGTGGGTACCCGGTTTACGGACTTCACGACAGGTTCGAAGAGTTTGTTCGCCCATCCCGAGGTGGAGTTCCTGACAATTAACGCTTCCCTTTACCATGCCTCCAAGCTGGATGCGCTGGCTGTGGTCTGTGATGCTGCCGAAGGTCTTAGAGCGCTGTCTACTACGTTGGAGGAGCGCGGTTACCGCACCGCTTATACAGATGAAATTGTAGTGGCAAAAAAGGCATGGGAAGTGGAAAGAAAACGTCTATCTGACGTGGAGTATACGGTGAATCAGGAGGCAGATCGTCCAGATCTTTCTTCAGTTTCCTTCATGCCGGAAGTTGCCGGACATCTTGACGAGAAGCTATCTGAATATGCGACGAAGTTGAACACTTCGCTGGCGCAAACACAGGTACTCGGGATCCTCAATGAATATCTTCCGAAAGACGCCATTGTGATAGGGGCCGCAGGCAGCTTACCGGGCGACATGCAGCGGATGTGGAATTCCACTGTGCCGGATACTTACCATATGGAATATGGCTTTTCGTGTATGGGGTATGAAATCTCCGGTGCACTCGGTGTGAAATTGGCGGAGCCGGACCGGGAGGTATATGCATTGGTGGGCGATGGCAGCTATCAAATGCTGCATTCGGAACTAGTGACGAGCCTTCAGGAGAACAAGAAGATCAACGTCATTCTGCTGGATAACATGGGGTTCGGCTGCATCAACAACCTGCAGATGGAGCAAGGACTGGATAGCATGGCGACTGAATTCCGCTACCGGGGCCCGGAAGGTCAGCTGAGCGGCGAACTGATAGGCATAGATTATGCAGCAAGTGCCGCGGGATATGGAGTGAAGACCTTTCGTGCGTCAACGGTTGAGCAGCTGCGTGACGCTTTGAGGGAGGCTCAGCTGCAGGATCGTTCCACCCTAATTGACATTAAGGTGCTGCCCAAGACAATGACACATGGTTACGGAGCCTGGTGGAATGTTGGTGTTCCAGAAGTATCCGGCAGTGAAGCCGTTCGGGCTGCCCACGAGCAGAAGCTTGAACAGCTTGGAAAGGCCCGCAGTTATTAGTATTAGTAATACTGTGAAACGGAAGGGGTAGAATCGATGATGTTCAAAGAACATGCGGTCAAGCTGGCGATTGCTCCTATCGCTTGGACTAATGATGATATGCCTGAACTGGGAAAAGACAATACCTTTGAACAGTGCATTAGCGAAATGGCGCTTGCCGGGTTTCAGGGAAGCGAGGTGGGCAACAAGTATCCACGCTCTCCGGAACGGCTGCGCCGGGCACTTGAGCTTCGTGGACTTGAGATTGCCAGCGCTTGGTTCAGCGCGTATCTGACTATGCGGCCATATGAGGAGACAGTGGAGGCTTTTTGCGCGCATCGTGATTTTTTATATGAGATGGGTGCGAAGGTGATTGTCGTCTCAGAGCAAGGACGGAGTATTCAGGGACAAATGGATACGCCGCTGTTTGCTAATAAACCTGTATTCACAGAAGCGGAGTGGGCCGCACTTGCCGATGGACTGGGTGGGCTTGGCCGGCTGGCTGCTGAAAAAGGTATGGCGCTTGTATACCATCATCATATGGGGACAGGGGTGCAGACTGGGGCCGAAATTGCTAAGCTAATGGAGCTCACGGAACCGGAAGAGGTGTCTCTGCTGTTCGATACCGGTCATCTAGCTTTTGCCGGTGAGAATCCCTTAGAGGTGTTGCGCATCCACTTACCTCGGATTAAACATGTCCATTTAAAGGATATACGTCCGGAGGTTGTTCAGCGTGTGCTGCGGGATCAGCTCAGTTTTCTCCAGGCTGTAAAAGCGGGCGCATTCACCGTACCTGGCGATGGATGTATATCCTTTGCGGATATTTTCAGCGAATTGGCAAGTTACTCTTATACGGGATGGTTTGTAGTGGAAGCGGAGCAGGATCCGGCACTTGCCGATCCGCTGGAATATGCGATCAAGGCGCGCCGTTATATCAGAGATCTGAGTGGTTTATAGGCCGAGGAGGGCTACCACTTGGTGCTTGGCGCTGCTCGGACAGATTTATATGCGGGGGTTCACGGCTATGGCTGTGCGCACCTCGCCTTTTTAATGAGCAGGTATAAAATACGAATGGCTTCGTTGGTCGGGCTCATGTTGTATGTGTTATAATGGCAGCAAATTAGGCGGAAGAGTTTCCATTTCCATGATGGTGCAGCCAAATATCTATGAACTACTCGTGCATTAACGGCTGAACCGTGGCCGGGTATCCTAACGGTTGTACAGAGGGGGTTATCTATTGTTCCGTTCCTGGTATCGCCGATTGCTGCTGTCCTATTTTCCTATTTTTTTGCTTACTGTGACGATACTGATTTTTGCCTCTTTTGTATTTATTAATGATATTTCACGAATGGAAACTAAAAAAGCGGACCGTATCACCGCCAGTTATCTTATGGATAATGTGGACCGAACGATCAAGGAAGCTGAACTGGCAGTGCTGGAGGCTGCTGAACGCAGCGATGCTTATAAACGTTATTTTAACAATCAAGGCCAGATTGATATGGCGACCGTCTACGCTGTTGCCCAGAATCTACGCAACCTGACGCGTGAATCGCCCTATATTCAGTCCATCTATCTTTATGACAAGAGAAATGAAAGCGTTTTAACAGAAACTGGATTAAAGGACCTTTCAGGATTTGTAGACGAGGATTGGATTGGCCGCATCACCTCCGGCTCTTTATCGGAAGGCTGGCAGCCTGTTAGGGAATACAAAGATGAATTTCAGCGCACGTCTATACGTGTGCTTACCATAAATAAAGGTATGCCGCTGCCCTTCGGTTCGGAGGGAGTGCTCGTAATTAATCTCAAAATGAGCGGAATGGAACAGATCGTCGACGGTATGGTCAATGAACAGTTGTCCTTTCTGACCATCTTTGGCGCAGATGGACAGGTGGTCTATCAGGCGCATTCGGACAGTGAGGGTGCCAAGAATGGGAAGCAGTTGAACACTTTATATATGGAAAGGCTTGGCTGGACGTTTACCAGCGGGATCAAAACGGGCAGTCTATTCAGCTGGGTGTCAGTGATTTCTTACCTTTGGGTAGCTATTGCCTTAGGTACGGTTGTGTGCGCGATTTTTTACCTGATCTATGTTACGCGGCGGAACTATAAGCCAATTCAGGTGATTATGAACCGGATTGAAGGTCATCAAATTCGCAAGCTGGACCAATCCAGCGACAGACCGGACGAAATGATGCTCATTGACGGAGTGCTGGAAGATCTAATCAACCATATGACGGATTATGATAAGAAAAGCAGAGAGAATTTGCTGTTACAGCGCAGCAAGCTTTTCAACGATCTCTTGCAAAGCGAGCGGTTGGACAATGTCGTTCAGCGGATGGAAGAGCTGTCGCCGCTCTCCGGAGCTCATTCCACAACCCGCTTTATGGTTGTGCTAAGCGAAATCAACCGCTACGACAAGGTTTTTCAAGATCGGTATACAAGGGGCGATCAGAACACGCTTAAATTTGCCCTGATGAATGTCTTTCAAGAATTGGCGCGGAGTGCGGAATTGCAAGCTTGGGCGGAGTGGATAGGGACTGACCGGGCGGCAATTCTCTTCCTGACCACAGGAAGTGATGAAGAGATGGCAGAGAAAATCCGTGTGTTCGCTGAGGACTGCCGCACCTGGGTGGAGCAGAACTTGCGCCTCTCCTTAAGTTTCGCTATCGGGCCAGTGGCGGCTGGGCCAGGGGAGATCCGGGATTCCTATGCGGCAGCGGAGAATGTGATGCAGCACAAGCTTTTAATGCACGAAGACATCGCTTTAACGGAATTTGGAGAAACGCGCCAGCCGCTTCTTGAGACATTCAAGTATCTACAAATGATTGCCGAGTTTGTTAAGCAGTTCCGGATGTCGAGCGGCCAATGGCGGGAACTGCTGGAAGGTGTTTTTGATGGTTTTAAACAGGATTATTTACAAGATGATGATATCCGCTCTCTAATTCAGGCCATGCTACAGATGCTGAGCCGGGAAGTGGCTGTCATGTCTGAGCAGCTGCAGGATGAGCTGTCAGCAGAAAATGCGGAGAAGCAACTGAAGCGGCTGGAAGAGGCAGAATCCATAGATGAAATGAAGGGGATTTTGTTTGAGTATTTGACTGATTTATTCCGCACTTATGTTTCTGTCAGTGAAACTAAAAGCTACCGGGCGATGGTAACCGAGATGAAGAATTATATTGAAGAGAATTTTACAAATCCCGATCTTTCCCTAAAGCATTTGAGCGACCGGTTTCAGGTATCCGGCAAATATGCCAGCTATCTATTTAAAACAGAATTTAAAATGAAATTTGTTGATTTTCTTACAGAGCTACGCATGAAGGAAGCCGAAAAGCTTTTAGTGGAAACGGAATGTTCGCTGCAGGATATCGCACTTCAGGTGGGGTATGCGAATGCAATTACATTCGGCAGGGTATTCAAACGAGTATTAGGAATCACGCCGGGTGACTACCGTTCTTTAAAGCGCGGGCGCGGGACCTCCAGACTATAGGCTGCCGACTTTATTAATCTAATAGCATGTGAACAATAGTTTTTATAACCGCATCTGTGCACGCTAACCTCTATGATGAGGGCGCGAACACCGATGCGGTCTTTATTTTCACACTTTTGAAAGCGGTTTATTCTACGAAAATGGTTGTATGGATAAACCGGAAGTCCGATTTTGCTGGGATATGAGCATCCGAAAGAGGTTTATTGTCAGACTGCCGGAATTCATGAAATACTGTGGGCATCCAGAACAACAAGCGACCCAGTAGCACGGCAGTAAAAAGCATCACGTGATATGGATTCCGCTGGGGATGGATAGAGTTAAGGCTAGGGGATCATAAATACACCATTAAAGCCTGCAAGGGCGAAGGGGATGGAAAAATGACAGTGAACGTACATCAAGGAGTTCTGAAGAAAGCAATCGGGATCGGATTAACCGCAATAATGGGCGTTTCTCTGCTAGCAGGCTGTTCCAATGATTCTAAAAACAACACAGCATCCGAGGGTGCCCCAGCCGGCGAAAGTGCCAAGCGCGTTACATTAAAGGTGGAAGTGTTTGACCGCGGCAACAGCCCAGCCCCTCATACCATTACCAATAACTACTTAACTAAACTAGTGCAGGAAAAGTTCGGAGATCCGAATAACATTGATGTAGAATTTGTACCTATCCAGCGTTCTGAGGAAGTTACCAAGCTGAATGTTTTGATGGCGAGCAATACGGATGTGCCCGATATCGTATTTACGTATGATTCCAGTGTGTTTTATCGGTATGCCCAGCAAGGTGGCTTGACTGATGTCGGAGAAATTCTCGATGAATATGGCCCGAATCTGAAAAAGTTTATTGGCGAGGATACGCTGGCGTTCGGCCAGCTTGAAGGTCAGCAGTATGCGATCCCTGGTAAACGGGCGATCACAGGCCGTTATAGCTCCTACATCCGTCAGGATTGGTTAGATAAATTAGGATTGCCTGTGCCAACGACGACCGATGAGCTGTACACTACTTTGAAAGCGTTTAAAGAAAAGGATCCGGGCAATCTCGGCAGCAAAAACATCCCGATGGGCATGGCACTGGCACCAGCCCAATTCGAGACGTTGATTTTCTCTTTCATGAAGCCGATCAGCGGCGATCTGACCTACAGCCAACGTTATGAGCTGCCGCTGCATGAGGGCTTTAAGGATGCCCTGCAATTTCTTAATAAGCTCTACAATGAAGGGATGATCAGTAAGGACTTCAGTCTGGACGAGGATAAAACACAGTTGGCCAAGGATATCCAGAACGGCAATGTAGGCTACTGGTCGGAGGATGTGGATGTCTTGTTCTATGCCGATGGTACCCTGGATAATCTCTACAAAAATGTAGAGGGAAGCAAGGTGCTGCCGGTAGACGTCTTAACCAACGCCAACGTTGATAACAAGCACATTAAATCCCGGTATGCCTCCAACGGCATGTACATCATGATTCCGAAGAGTAGTAAACGCGCCGTGGAAGCCGTTAAGTATCTTGATTGGATGGCTTCGGATAATAATCTGATTGCTATCCAAAATGGCGTTGAAGGTGAAAACTACGACCTGGTAGACGGTATTCCAGTGGCCAAAACAGATGTTTCCCAGGAGTTCGCCGATCGTCTATTTAATGCTGGCGACATGGCCATTATCTCCAACGGCAAAAACATCGGTGATCAGGCCACTAATGAAAAAGCATGGGCGCTGGGCTTTCCGGAACGTAACCGGGAGATGCTGACTCAATCTATCGCTATCGCCAACGCTGACACGGTGGGGCCGCTCGTCTTCGGCAAGCCGATAGAAGCGGAATCGCAATATGGCACAACGCTCAAAGATAAGCTCAACGTAATTATTGTAAAGACGGCAATGGCCAAACCAGAGCAGTTTGAAGCGGTTTACGAGCAGGAAATGAAAGATTACATGACTTTGGGCGGAACCAAGCTGAAAGAGGAACTGGAGAAGTCGTTTAAGGAACTTTCGGCTCAATAAACAAATATATAGTGAAAACCGGGGGGAGATGGTGCTGCGCTCCACCCGGTTTTTCTCCTTAGGAGGAAAACGACTTGAGCAAAGCGACATACTTTAGACGGTATTGGCAATTGTACGCGCTGCTTTCGCTGCCTATTATTTATTTCCTGATCTTCCGCTATGGTCCGATGTATGGTGTGCAGATTGCTTTTAAGGATTTCAATTTGTTTCAGGGGATTGGAGGCAGCGAGTGGATTGGCTTTGATGCGTTCCGCGAGGTTTTTGGAATGAGAGAGTTCTACACCACCTTGCGCAATACCTTTATGCTGAATTTTCTGGATTTACTTGTCTCTTTTCCGGCTCCGATTATCCTGGCGATTATGCTGTTCGAAATTCGTTCGGTGTGGTTCAAGAAAATATCGCAGACGATTTTGTATATCCCCCACTTTATTTCCTGGGTGATCATCGGGGGGATCGTATATCAATTGTTCGGCAACCAGTCCGGTATGGTGAACGGTGTGCTGGAGAGCTTAGGCCTTACTCCCATCCCGTTTCTGACTGAAAAAAATCCGTGGCTGATCACTTATTTATTCACAGGCGTCTGGCAAAGTGCCGGTTGGGGGACTATCCTTTATCTGGCGGCGTTAACCGGTGTCAACCGAGAGCTGTTTGAAGCTGCTGAAGTGGATGGAGCGACAAGGCTGAAGAAAATCCGCTACATTACGCTTCCCAGCATAAAACCAACCATCGTGACGCTGCTTATCCTCAATCTGGGAAAGATGGTCAGCATCGGCTTTGACCGCCCTTACATTATCGGTAACACTGCTGTGCGTGAGTATTCTGATGTGCTCAGTACCTTTGTGTACCGGGTGGGTCTAGAATCCGGACAATATACGTTGGCTACTGTAGTCGGATTGTTCCAGGCCGTGGTGGGACTGGTGTTTATTTTTGGCTCCAACTATATTTCGAAAAAAGTGACCGGAGACGGTATTTTATGATAAAGAAAGAAGGAGGCGGAGTGCTATGAGTGAACGTACCTCAAACCGGATATTCGATATCGTCAATATAACGTTTGTTGCCTTGTTCGTTTTGTTCTGCTTGGCTCCGTTTTTGCATGTGATTGCCGTGTCGCTTAGTTCCAACCGGGCAATTACTTCTGGAGAAGTAACGATCTTCCCCATTGAATTGAACTGGAATGCATACATTAATGTTTTTTCCAATAATGCGATGATCCGCTCTCTTGTCTTTACGGTTATTCTGACGTTTGCCACAACGGTGCTGTGTATGCTTTTCACTGTCGCAGCAGCTTATCCGCTGACCAAAAGAAAATTGAAGGGCCGTAAATTTTTTATGTATCTGATCGTTATCACTATGTTTTTCAGCGGCGGTATTATTCCTGAATATTTGTTGATCCGTGATTTGCATTTGATTAATTCGGTCTGGTCGCTTATCCTGCCAGGTCTGGTCAGCCCCTTTAACCTGATTATCCTGATCTCCTTTTTCAATAACATCCCTGCCAGCCTGGAGGAATCGGCCGAAATCGATGGCAGTTCCCATCTTCGTACCCTGATGAGTATTATATTGCCGCTATCCATGCCGGTTATGGCCACATTGGCGCTTTTCTACGCAGTGGGAAGGTGGAACGGCTTTCAGGATTCTTTGATGTATATCAATAATCCGGATTTGTATCCGCTTCAGCTCAAGCTGTTCCAGATGGTGCAGAACAACATGGTATCCGAACTGACACAAATGGAAGGTGCCAACCGGACCCCACTGACACCAGAGAGCCTAAAAGCGGCCACCGTTATCTTTGCAACAGTACCGATCCTTGCCGTATATCCATGGCTGCAGAAATATTTTGTCAGCGGTGTAATGCTTGGTGCCGTAAAAGGTTGAACCGTAAGCTGTAACAAGGGAGGAGAACATAATTATGGAGGACAAAGGCATATTTTCGTTCTCAACTTGCTGGAACATTAAGCGTCATTCCATCGGCAGTGAAATGCTGCGGGAAATCCGCGATCTGGGCTTTCAGCGAGTGGAGCTGAACTATAATGTGACTAAGGAAATGCTGGAAACGATCGAGCCGATGCTTGAGCGGGGGGAGATGGGGATCTCCAGTGTCCACAACACCTTCCCGCATGTGCAGGACTCCGATTATGGCACAGATTCCGTGCTGCTAGGTTTTGAGGATGAGGAGAAGCGGCAGCGGGCGATTGAGCTGCTGATTGGCTCGGCTAAGTACGCTCAGCGTTACGGAGGAGAAGCTGTTGTTGTGCATCCCGGTGAGGTACCCTTTCCAAATGATATCAGCAAAGAGCTGGAGCAGATTTATAACGGAGAGGGTAGAGATTCTAACGCTTATCGCAGCAAATGGGCGGAACTGATGGAGCGGCGGGAAGCCTATAGCGCCGGCTATGTGCAGAAAATTATTGAAAGCCTAGATGAAGTATGTAACCGGGCAGTTTCTGAGGGGCTAAACGTACGCTTTGGTATCGAAACACGTTCCAAACCGCAGCAGATTCCGACGCTTGCGGAAGCCAAAACGATTATTAAGGCGCTAAAAGGAGCACCTGTGGGCATATGGTATGACACCGGGCATGCCATTATGATGGACCGTTTGGGTTTGTACGACAGTGTGGCGGAAATGGAAGGTCTGATGGATGATATTGTAGGTGTTCACATTCATGAGACCATCGGTCTGTCTGATCACTGGTGCCCTTATGTAAACAGCGGGAATATGGAATTCTATGATGCTTATCTGCCGATGATTGAACGGGCGTGGGTCAAGGTGTATGAGCTGAAGGCAGCTTGCCAGCCGGAAGAAATTGCTGAAAGTCATCGGCTGCTTATGGCCAAGTTGGCGCGTAGAGGGCAGGTCTGATGTTGAACGATGAAGACCGTAGGTTAGCTATGAAGTATGCTCCGCGCTTATTATTCGATCAGAACGAGCCATTTTTTCCGGTACGTCTCGGTATAACGGTGTTGCGGCAGGAGGAGGAGTCTCCTTCCTTCCGGCGCCGTCTAGCTGTGAACCATCCGGATGTGTTGACCGTTGTAGAATACGCGATTTATTACGATTATGATATTCAGCATTTATATGATCTGGAGCATGTGTGGGTTTATATCGGTAGAGACGGGGAAGTGGTGGATGCCGAAGCGAGCTTTCACGGGAAATTCCTTAAAGCGCTGCTGCGCGGGGGCAGCAATCTAAGCGGGACACGGGTAGATCTATATGTCCAACCCGGCAAGCATGCTCTTGCCCCGTTCCCTGAAGTCTTTGAGCTGTTACCGGGATTCGCATCCAGTACACAGGATAGAGCAGGTGCGGAGGGTCTGATTTATGGCGACTTTTTTCACGGCATTCTGGCGTCCGATGGAGAAACTGACCGTCTTGTCCACCGTTATCTGCAAACCTGCCGGTTCACGCCTTCCCTGTCCTATTCGTGCTGGGAATATGCGGACCGGGAGGAATTGTTCGTTTCTTGGAATCAACTGTTCACGGAAATTCCTGACCGTATCCGACAAGAGCTGGCGCGGCTTCAGCTCCTGTTACCACCCAGACATTGAGCAGATTGTTAACATGGAGGGAAGTATAATGTATAAGCAACTGGTAGCCAGTAATGATAGAGCGGCAGTGGAGGGATTATCCCGGCAGGTGCTTGATCCGACGAGCCGCTATTATGGAGGGACAATAGATCCGGGTACTGGCGTTGCCTGGGTTAATCATACGACCGGCACACCAACCGATATGTGTTATTGGGGAGCGGCTCTGGTTAACCCGGATTCCGCATTCTACCGTGATGAGCTGCTGCTGGCCCGCCTGCTGCTGGCGACGGAGTTCGTGCTGCGTGCACAACATGAGGATGGCTCGATCTCTCCGGGCTGGACGAACTATCATTCTCCCCCGGATACAGCCTTTGTCATCGTCGGCTATGCTCAGCTATACCAACTGTTGGCGTCGCAGGATTGGGCGCCACTGCAACAGGTGCTTGATAATATGCTATTGTTTCTTAAGCGAACTATTCCCGTCATGCTTACAGGGGGCTGTCACACGCCGAACCACCGTTGGGTATTGTGTGCAGCACTGGGATTTCTGCATGAACTGTTCGGACTGGAGGAGGCTGTCCAACGGGCGGAACAGTGGTTGGCGGAAGGGATGGATATTACACCTGATGGAGAATGGACGGAGCGCAGCAACGGTATTTATAGTGCGGTCAGCGACATCATGCTGATTCATGCCGCTCGTCTGCTGGATCGGCCGCAGTTGCTGGAGCCAGTTCGTCTGAATTTACACATGATGGTCTATTTGGTGCATCCTAAGGGCGAAGTTGTGACCGATTATTCTGGGCGCCAGGATCTGGGGAGCTTTCACGACCTGTCTCCATATTATTTACCGTACGCTATTCTGGCCCGTTCCGATAAGGAGCCATTGTTTGCGGGGATGGCCGAATGGGCAGGCAGAGCACTGGAAAATCCGGGGGTCTGCTCTGTCAACGTACTTGTACGTATGCTGCTGGAGCCGGAGCTTCAGCAACCTTTTGAAGATTCGGCAGCTCTGCCTGTAAAATATGAGAAAATACTGAACGGCGATTTTCCGCGACACGGCTATCTGCAGGATATGGAGAAGTCCGGCCATCAAGGGCGAATTTACCACAGCCGGCTGCATACTGATTTCGGAGCACCGGTTGCGCGTTACAGGGACGGGAACACTAGCGTGACCTTAATCACGGAGACGCCGTCTTTTTTTGCACTCCGTCACGGTGCTGTCAGGCTGCTTGCAGTGCAGCTGGCTTCTTACTTTAATCCGGGATATGTCCCGATGCAGAAAATGATCAAACTACCTGACGGATACCACCTGTCAGGAGAACAAAAGAAGGGTTATTACGGTCCTGTAGAAGGTGAACTGCTTCCGCAAACATCTGGGGAGCCGGTAAGCCCTTGGTATCTGCTACCGCATCAGAGCCGCGCACTTACGCATGAACAGACATTCCGTGTGGAGACGGAGGTTCAACGCACGGACAGAGGGTGGACCCTCCGGTTGCATGCTGAGGAACCTACAGAGGTTATGACTCAGCTGTCTTTTATTTTTGGACGGGAAGGATGTTTCACATCGGGTGAATTGCAGGCTGTCGGAGAGGACCATTATCTCTGGAACGGCGGTAACCTCCGCTATAGTTGTGAAGAGGACTGGATTGAACTGTCAGGGGGCGAGCTTGGACATCTGGCGGCTACGGTGCGTGAGGCGAAGCTGCAGGATAACTGCAAGGCGGTGTTGGTCAATTTTATGACTCCGTTCGATAAGACGATTACGATCACTCTATCTCCTTCCATGATAAGAGAGTAACCTTTGCAACAATTTACAATTTAGCAGACGTTGACGTTACACCTCAGTCTTAGAATAATAAGCCTTATTAAAAAACCTTCCATTAGAAGCAAACCTGGAGTTATCAGGTCTAATGGGAGGTTTTGTTATGCATCTGCTAAGCATAGACTCACCAGATTTTAACCGTGCATAATGGTATAAGTAAGAAATCCGGGGACACCAGCCGTCAGTGATTCAAACATTCTCCGAAGCCGTGACTGTCAGCTTTTATAAAATTTCCTTTAGTTTGGTTTACATAGGCACTTTTTTCGGTGGTCAAGTGTTATAGAGATATAAGGGTTAAGGAGGTGCTTACATCGCCACAGGATTCGCTAGACTCGACAGAGTTGGAAGAGCTAATCGTTAGGATTCAAAAGGGAGATTCCGAGCAGTATGCTTTAATTGTCAGGTCATTCCAAAAGCCGATCTATCGATATTGCTATCGTTTGTTAGAAAACAAGCAGGATGCGGAGGACGCGGTTCAGGATATTTTGGTAAAGGGTTATCAATCTATCCGGCAATACAAATCGCAAATGCATTTCTCGGCATGGCTCTATCGTATCGCATATCATCATTGCTTAAATCTGCTGCGCAGGCGTCGTCTGCATAAGCAAGTCATGCGTATTTTTCGTCCGGAAGTACTGTCTGCAAGTCCTGAACAGGAGCTGGATGCTCGGTTGTATAGTCCTTCATTGTCTGCGGCTTTAGCGGGATTGTCGCTTGAGGAGAGAAACATGCTTATTCTGCGGGTGTTTGAAGAACAAACTTATGCAGAGATAAGTGAGATTCTAGGGGTCAGTCCCAATGCGCTAACTAAAAGAATGAATCGGATCAAGCTAAAGGTTCAGGAAGCTATGAAGTCAGAGGAGGAGATCACATGGAAAGAAACAAAATCAGCAATGAATACCAAGATATAATTTATGCCTCGGTGGGCAATGAACTTTTGGATGAGGTAGATGTAGAAGATAAGGTCATGGGGCGTATTACTGGCATAACAGGTCGAAAGCGATCGTTCTCGCTGAGGGTGATGAATAAAACAACGGCAGTGGCCAGTATGTTAACGCTGTTTCTGCTGATTTCTGTGACTGCGTATGCTGCGTCTGAATATATCCAAATCCGCAATAGTGAAGGAGTAGTGAAGGTCCAACATGTTGCGCCGACTGAATCTGCAGAAAGGGCTTCTTATGATAAATATGCGCAGCAAGCAGAAGAGTTCGCTAAACCGGGTGAATTGATCGCTTATCTTGTGAAAAATAAAGCAGGTGCAGCAGGCTTGGCGACAGAATTGCAGTTTAAGTATAAAGAGCAGCGGATAGATGCGTATTCTGATTTTTTAAAAGAAATCAAAAGAACAGGGGCGCCAATGCTTCCCGAAACGGCAGCGGGGTACGCTTTTAAATATGGTGTAATCCATCCTAATTCTCCGACTACGGATACAGCTAAGCTAGGTACTTTGTATAAGGAAACATTAAATGATCTTACCGCTCAGGCAAATAAGGACAAGGGGACCCGCAATTTGTTTATGAAGGCTATACCGTGGTCCGAGCCAGGGGGGCTAAGTGTAACATATTCGAAGAACAATGCTTTTATAGGGATCTCAGCAACGCTCATGCATGGCGGCAAGGTTTTCGTGGAACAAACGCCTGAGAATCAAGCTAATAAGCTCACAGTTGCAGGGACAGAAGTTATCTATAACAAGGTAGTAAGGGAAGAGGTCAGCTATGATTATCTGAACTGGTATAACGAGAAGCAGGATGCGTATTATACACTCACCAGCTATGGAGATACGATTTTGACCCAGGAGCAATTTTTACAGCTGGCTGAGGAGCTATTGAAGTAGAGTTTTGAAGTTTGAAGTTTGAAGTTTGAAGTTAGTAGTTCGTAGTTCGTAGTTCGTAGTTCGTAGTTCGTAGTTCGTAGTTAGTAGTTAGTAGTTAGTAGTGCGTAGTGCGTAGTGCGTAGTATGTAGTGTGTAGTTTGAAGGTGCATGCGCTAAGTTAGTTGTATTATGTGCAATTAAAGTTCACCAATAGCTGTATATAGGCCCTTTAGTTGTACTTGATGCAGCTATTACTGGTTAGATTAGTGGAAATAGACGTTTTTACGGATTTTAGTTGTAGAGAATGCAATTAGAGAAGAGGCTATGAGCGGATCAGAAATAAATAAGTGTATAAAATACAGTTAAATCGTATGCAGGGAAGGCAGCAATTGGATCCAGATATAAAAGAAGGTATCCCCAAAGCGAGAGCGTAGGGATACCTTCTTAATATTCTTATATCTTCGAAAATTCGAAGAGCGTTAGCCTTCTAGCAGTAGTGCTTCCGGATCTTCCAGCAATTCCTTCACTTTGACCAGGAAGCTTACCGCTTCAGAGCCGTCAACGATCCGGTGATCATAGGAAAGGGCGATGTACATCATTGGACGGTTTACGGTTCTTTCTTCGTCCAGCGCGATCGGACGCAATTGGATCTTATGCATCCCTAGAATACCCACCTGTGGTGTATTCAGAATCGGTGTCGATAACAAGGAGCCGAATACGCCACCGTTGGTGATGGTGAATGTTCCGCCTTGCAGCTCGGAGAGGCTGAGCGTATTGGCACGTGCTTTGGAAGCGAGCTCGCCAATCTGGCGCTCGATTTCCGGGAAGCTGAGCCGATCCGCATCACGGACTACGGGAACTACAAGTCCTTCTTTCGCTGCAACAGCAATACCGATGTCGTAGAATTTCTTAACGACCAGATCTTCACCGTCGATTTCGGCGTTCAGCAGTGGATAGGTTTTAAGCGCACCGATCACGGCTTTGGTGAAGAAGGACATGAAGCCTAGTCCAACTTCATGTTTTTCTTTAAATGCATCCTTGCGGCGCTTGCGGATGTCGAGGATCGCTGTCATGTCCACCTCGTTGAAGGTGGTAAGCATGGCCGCGGTCTGCTGCGCTTCGACCAAGCGGCTGGCAATCGTGAGCCGTCTGCGCGACATGCGCTTGCGCTCCACGTTTTTGCCCTCGTCCGGCGTGGCTTTGCCCGCTGCCGGCTTCGCTGGTTCCGGCTTGCCTTGCGGCGCCGGAGCTACCGGTGCAGCGGCCTGCGGCGCTGCTGCACCATGACCGGACACATCGGCCTGACCAATCCGGCCGATAGGATCACGGGCGCTAACCTCGCCGAGGTCGATGCCGCGCTCCCGTGCCAGCTTGCGTGCGCCCGGCGATGCCAAGGCAGCGTGGCTGTCGCCACCTGCTGCAGGCACTTCGGGCGCAGCGGCTTCTACTGCGTTGCCGCCTGCCGGAGCCGCTTTAGGCGCTTCGGCTTCGCTTTCAGCGGCCCGCGGCGTACTGCCGCTTGCGGCTCCAATGATGCCGATGGCTTCGCCAACGGCTACGTTCTCGCCCGCTTGACGCAGGATGGTGGAGATGACACCCTCCACCTCTGCACTAATTTCCAGATTGACTTTATCCGTTTCCAGCTCAGCAAGCACGTCGCCTTGACCTACCGTGTCGCCTTCTTTAACCAGCCATTTGTAGATGGTTCCTTCGGATATGGATTCTCCCAGATCGGGTACTAAGATTTCTGACACAGGCCGTTTCCTCCCCAAACATAATGGTTTACGCTATTGTGATACCGTCCTCTTAAGAGGACGGTACAGCCGCTTGTACGTTCGAATTTGATTTTAGGGCTTCTGTTACAATTCTACGTTGTTCGAAGCTATGCACATCTGCATAACCACTGGCCGGGCTGGAACGTTCCGGACGGCCGATATATCTTACGCCGGCATTTTTCGGTGCGATGGCGCGTAACCGAGGCTCACTATAGCTCCAGCCGCCCATATTTTTCGGCTCTTCTTGCACCCAGACAATTTCCTGAAGGGAGCTGAAGGAGTTTAAATGTTCGCTTAGCTCCTGTTCCGGGAACGGATAAAGCTGCTCTAGGCGAAGAACATGCAGCCATGACCAATCCTTATCCGGTGCTGCTTCCAGTTCTGTTTGGATGTCGATAGCGACTTTACCGCTGCAGACTACGAGCCGTTTAACTTCATTTGGTTTCTGGCCAAGCAAAGATTCCGCTAATACAGGCTTGAATTGTCCTGAAGCCAGCTCGGTTCCGGCAGAAGTGCTGCGCGTATTCCGAATGAGACTTTTCGGCGTCATAATGACTAGCGGTCTAGCATCTTCCTGCCCGCATAACGCTGCTTGGCGCCGCAGCAGATGGAAATATTGCGAAGCGGTAGTCAGGTTAGCGACCGTCCAGTTCTCCTCAGCGGATAGCTGCAAGAACCGTTCCAGCCTACCGCTGGAGTGCTCAGGTCCCTGTCCTTCGTAGCCATGCGGCAGCATGATGACGAGATTGCTGCGCTGTGTCCATTTTGCGCGTCCAGCGGCAATGAACTGGTCAAAAATAACCTGACCCGCATTGGCGAAATCACCATACTGTGCTTCCCAGATTACGAAGGTTTCCGGTGCAAACACATTATAACCATATTCAAAGCCTAATACTGATGCCTCTGACAGTGGACTGTTATATACGCCAAAGGAGGCACGGGAATCGCTTAGCTGATGCAGCGGAGAGAATAAATCTCCTGTTTTACTGTCGTGCAGCACCAGATGGCGATGTGCGAAGGTTCCGCGCTGGGCATCTTGACCGCTCAGTCGGATGGGCGTTCCATTTTTCAGAATGGTAGCGAAGGCTAATGTTTCAGCCAGTGCCCAGTCGACCTTTTCACCCTCATTCAGTGCATCTTTACGACGTTGTAAAATGCGCTCCAGCTTCGGATAAACCTGGAATCCAGCAGGAACCGTCAACAGTTCACGATTGATCTCCTGCAGGCTGGAGATGGATACCGCTGTAGTGTTTGCCGCTGCGCGGTCCGTTTGTAGAGGAATGAAGGCTTTGGGTTCTTTTTTCTTATGATTGCCTTCCTTCATATTATCGTACGCACGCTGCAATACGCTTTCTGCTTCAGCATTCATCTTTTGTACGTCTTCGGCGGTAAGAACCTTTTCGTTTTTCAGTCTCTCTGCATAAACCTTGTAGACGGTTGGATGATTGCGAACCTTACCGTAGACAATAGGTTGTGTGGTTTCAGGATCATCCATTTCGTTGTGACCATGACGGCGGTAGCCGATGAGATCAATTACGAAATCTTTTTTGAATTGATGGCGGTATGCGCTAGCTAAACGTACAGCTGCTACGCAGGCCTCTGGGTCATCAGCGTTGACATGGACTATTGGGATTTCATACCCTTTGGCGATGTCACTCGCATAATGCGTAGAACGGGAATCTTCACTTTCAGTCGTAAAACCAATTCGGTTATTAACAATGATATGGATCGTCCCACCATTTTGATAACCTTGAAGTTTGCCGATATTAAGCGTTTCTGCAACAATTCCTTCACCTGGAAAAGCAGCATCGCCATGCATCAGCACCGCCATAGCTTTACTGGTATCAATCTTCGGCAGTCCTGCAGTGCTCCGATCTTCTTGTGCGGCACGAGTGAAACCTTCCACGACCGGATTGACGAATTCCAAGTGACTTGGGTTATTCGCTAGTGTTATTCTTGTGCGTACGGTTTCTCCTTCACGGACAGCACGGTCTGCACCGAGATGGTATTTCACATCACCTGTCCAACCATAGTTAATGCCTGTGGAGCCTTCGGAAGGGAAAAGCTCCTTGTTCGGAGAATGATGAAACTCTGAAAATATGATATCATAAGGTTTGCCCAAAATATGTGCAAGAACGTTGAGGCGGCCGCGATGCGCCATGCCCATCAAAATATGCTCCGCACCGTCATGTGCAGCAGCACGTACGATTTCATCTAACATCGGCACAAGAGCATCATTGCCTTCAAGACTGAAACGCTTCTGACCTACAAAAGTCTTGTGGAGGAAGGTTTCAAATTGCTCTACCTGAATCAGGCGGTTCAGGAGCTCTTTGCGTTCTGTATTATTTAGGGGTGCTGGTGAGCTGGTGGATTCTGCCTGTCTATTTAGCCATTGCAGTTCTTTTTCTTCATGCACATGCCCGAATTCATAGGCGATAGTCTTGGTGTATGCCTGACGCATACGTTGCACGGCATCCCATCCGGTATGCACATCATTCGGCGCATTTTCCCATATAAGCGTGGCAGGCAGTGCGATCAGGTCTTCGCGGGTCAGCCCATAGGTTTCAAGCTCAAGATATTTTGCCATGGGATTCTGATCGCGTACCAGCGGATCAATTTCAGCGGCCATATGGCCATATATACGAATATTGGCGATTAGCTTGGAAGCTCTTACTGCTTTTCTAAGCCATTCGGTGTCTCCCGAGATGCGCGGCTGAGGAGCCGGTTCGCTATCCGGAGTTAGGGGAGGAGGTCCCGAATTTGTAAAAAGCTCGCGATAATTATTTTCTACGGTGGAGGGATCTTTCACAAACTGTTCATATCTTTCTTGAATGTAGCCTAAATTGGGTCCGTAATACTTACTCCAAATGGATTCGTTATAGGGCTCTTTGGCTGCCATGAATACATCCTCCTTAACGGATGAACTCCATACGTGACATTTTGTGTCAACGCTTACTGGAGCTGTGATGATTGCGGTTTCATTTCTCATCTTATTGTGCTACTTTCGGCCACTGTAATCAATTCATTCTTTCGTCCAATACGTTCGCAAAATGGTATGGGTTAGCTTGTTCTAATGAAAAGAAGGGTGTTTCTTCTCATTACCCATTCTAAAGGCCTATTAAAATGATTCTATTATCCTTATTTTTAACTATTAGGTCAGTAAATATTTATTTTGCTAGTACAATTTATTTTATGTAACGGACGAGTATCGTGATAATCGGACAAGATCTTTGAAAAAAAATCTTTTATTTTTCGTTTTTAAAATAGAAAGTAACCAGGAATCGACACACTTTTCCGCTTTCTTTTTGTATAATGTTATTGCAGATAGTAATTTTATAGTTTTTTAAGTAGATCCTTTCGTGAAAAGGGTCCAGTAAAAGGTAAACTTGCCGAAAGGCAGGGGCACAAAGTCGCGGGTCTAAGGTAGAGATACTATGACAGCCGGATTGCCTGGGGACGTAAAATCTTAGGGGGAGATTTTTTGGAAAAGTCCAACCAGGGTAGCAACAGAGAACAGCAGTTTATTGATCTGGATCAAGAGTGGGTACATTTATTATTAGCAGCTAAGAAGGCTGGCATTAAGGCAGATGAAATCCGCCAGTTCTTTCATGAGAAAACTGTGCAGATCGTGCAGTAATACATTAGAGGGGTTACATATCGAAAAAGGGCACAGCGGTTCTTCGCTGTGTCCTTTTTCGATATGATTTAGTAGAAGAGAGGATCATACCAGATTAGTAGGAAGTATTAATCCTTTTGATCGAGCTTCCATTTCTGATAGTCCAGAAATTCTTTGAATTCGCGTTTGCTAATGCCTGAGTCCATAGCTTCCTGCACCAATCGGAACCATTCCGAATCTAAATGTGATTCCTCTGCATCATTGGGTACTCCATAGAGTAGGGCATGAATGGATACCTGAAGCGCGTCAGCGATTTTTTCGATAAACTGGATGGATGGATTGGATTGGATGTTTCTCTCCACGTTGCTAAGATACGACTTAGCCACATCTGCTCTGTCCGCAAGCTCAGATAGGGAGAAACCCTTGTCTAGGCGGAGCTGCTGGATACGTTGGCCCATATTCTGTGGCACTATGCTGACGCCCCTCCGTAATTTTTGTTATTAGTATAGCAAATATCAATAAATCGGACAAAGTTTATTGTAAAGAGAAGAGCAGCAATCTGCTTATCCGTGGCCGGATTCAGGATCTGCTGCTCTTCGAGTATTTTATTAAATTACTTTATTGATCTTAGTAGTCTTTTTTCGCACCTTGTTTAGCTACGAAATCCCAAGTCAGTGTTAAGCTATCGCCTTGGAAAATATTTTGATCTTGGTTATTTTCCACAAATTCGAATTGGACGGAGAAGCTGTCGTTGGTACCGGCTTTAATACCGGATGCTTCGGTAAAGAGTTGATCCCAACCTGTATTTTTTACGAGATCCGGATGCTGACTTTTTAAAGCAGCAAGTGTAGTCTCATAAACTACATTTTCAGGAGAGACGATAGGTACTCCTTTATCATTATTTCTAAGGAATTTAACTTTAATGAACTCGGCTAAATCCAGGTAGTTATCTCCTTTAGCATCCGTGATTTGAGTCGATGTATTCAGAATAATAGATCCGATATCGAGCGAACCATCGTTTTTCAATTTGAAGGATTTAGTTACAGTATCACCTGGTTTCAGGTTAGGAATATTAACGATGACAGAAGGGTCGGAGTTCAGATCGAGCGTGCCCGCTGCGAATGTAGCTGTGCTTTGCGCAGTGTCGCTAAAGTATGCGAAGGTTCCTCCGCCGATTAATGATAAACCCAGTGCTGCAGATGCTACGCCAAGACCCAATGTTTTCTTGATACCCATAATAAAATTCCTCCTCAAATTTGTGTTTGAATTTTTTATAAAATTTATATATTGTATCTTCCGGTTCGTAAGCGGAAGTGGACAATCAACTTAGGGCTGTGTTTCTGTTGGGGGCGGTGAGGCTGGCAGTAGGGCAGCATTTTTCTTTTCTAATGCAGCTACAGCCTTCCAAGAGGTATACAGAGCATAGAGCAGAAGCATCAAGCCAGGCACGATCATGAGGACTACACTTCCAGCTTTGGAAACCGCGAAATTCATAGCGTAACCGACATAGGGTACAGTGACCCCGGTATACTGAGCTACAACATTCACAGAACTGGTAGGGTTCATGTCGGGCGCGTCGTTGTTATCGCCTTTAGTGCGATAAACAGCTTCACCAGTAGCGTTATTGACGGTCGCTTCTACAATCCGGTGAGTAATGAGCAGATTATCTTCATTCCTAAAGGTGATGACATCGCCTGGTTTGAAACGATTCATATCCCCTCCGGGTTTTAATGCGACAATTGAGCCTGTCTGAATTCCTGGTTCCATCGATCCTGAGAGTACGGTTTTGATCTCATATCCGAAGAAAGCAGGTTCACCGCCGGAGGCCTTGGATAACACTACGGCTGCCACCAGCAGAATAAAGATCACAAGCATTAAGCTCGATAGGGTATTATTGATAATTTTTTTAATTCGCATCTTATTCTCCACCTTTCTCAGGTTGAGGGTCCGAAGGAGCTTGGGTTGCTACCGGCGGGGTAGTCGTACTGTCTTCCGCCTTTGGCGTCTCTTGTGGAGCCTCTTGCTGAGGGACATCTTTTGGAATTGTGAGCTCTTCGTCAATTTCCGGCTTTACCGGATCAGTGGCTGGGGCTTCAGGTTGTTCTTTATTTGGGGCTTCCGGAGCAGTTTCGCCTGATGTTGGAGGGGTTGCCTCAGCTTTCGCTTTATCCTCGGCTTCTTGTTGCTTTTTCTCCTCAGCCAAACGTTCTTCTTCTTTTTTCGCTTCTTCTTCTTTCTTTGCTTGCTCTTCTTCTAGCCGAGCTTTTTCAAGCTCTTCTAGTTTTTGCTCGCGAGTCTGACTGATCAATTGGAGTTTATCTTGAAGGGTAGTGATACCTGAGGTTGCCGATTCTTTATGGTTAGTCAATTCGGTATTTAGAGCTTCATAAGATGAGGTGAGGTCGCTAGAGATCACGCCGTCTGGTTGAGTGAAGGTAATCAGGAATGGCAGTGGCTGTGGGAACTCTCCTTCGCGTAATTCAAGTTGTCCATAAACATCACTGGTAACTACCGAAGCGAATGGAAGACCAACATCGTGTATGGAGGTTAGGTAACTAATAACTCCATTTAAGGAAGCATTCAAGGATTCCGAGATCACACCGCTTTGATTCAGGCTGCTTTGTAAATCTCTGAAAAATTGCTCGTCCTTGATTTCTAGACAGTTGGAATCTAGAGAAGTCATATATCCTCCTATCTGGAAGAGTAAGGCTGCTGCTGCACTTAGCTCATTGTGGATTTGATTCCAAATTTGGCTGTTAGCCGCCAGTTGCTCGTTAACGCTATCTATTTGGGATTGAAGCGCCGCTATTTGCGAAGAAATCTCTTCTGCAGCGACATCAAGCTCTTCCAGCGACATCCCTTCTATTCCCGAAACGTCCGAGTAGTTAGCTGATGAGGAAAAGGGCTGTAGTGATTCTTTTAAAGTGAGCGCTCGATTAACATGCTCTTTGAACTCTGTAAGCAGTGCCTTGATCGAATTCGGAAATACTTCGCAAAAGCTAATCGTGCTAGTGGTTTGCGTAGCGGCTCCAAAGCCTCCATAGGTACCACCAACTTGCTGCGAGGTATATAGAAATAAGACGGAGACAGCCATTCCTGATTGCAGTATACGTAATCCGATTTTCCTGTTTCTTCTAGGTCTTCTCCTTGCTGATCTGGGTCTCAGAGGAATACCTCCCCTCAATGTCTGTTTCTTTGGTTCGTTATTATCGTTCTTTATTAAGAACAACTTCTGTAATGAATCATACATGGAATAAATCAAAAAGAAAACTGCCAATAACGCGCATTTGTACTCTATAAAGAACGAAAATGATAATTTATCTCTAAATAACTCCATATATCGCTCGATTACTAAATATATTCGCAATAAAGAACGATAGTTAGAGTGATTCGCAAAAAAATACCCGGCTCGCAGTAGTAACGCGAGCCGGGCATAAGCGGAGTAATGAAGTTGAGAATATAAATGTATATGTTACGGAAGTTTTGAACCGCGTGAACTAACATACAGGTCATACCATTCCTTACGGCTAAGCTCCAGCTTGTCCGCATCGGCACAGGCAGTAATACGCTTCGGATTCACAGTTCCAATAACAGGCTGAATGGCAGCTGGATGTGTCATTAGCCAAGCCAGTACAATGGCTTCGGGTGTTGTTCCTTTTTCATCTGCAAGCTGTTGGACCATAGCTGCTGTTTGGACGATATTCTCCGGTTGATCCTCTAATGAACGCCCGCTAAATAGACCTTGGGCGAGTGGCCCCCAGGCTTGAAGCTGAATGTTCTCCATTCGACAATGTTCAAGGGTTCCCTCAGGAAAGATAATATCCTTCCAGGGTTCACGATTTACACTGATTCCAGCATCCACCCAGCTGATCTTAGCCAAGCTCATATGCAGCTGGTTTACGATAAAAGGTTCATCGCAATAAGTCTGCAGCAGCTTGATCTGAGCGGCGCTCATATTGGAAACCCCGAAATGACGAACCTTACCAGCGGCCTTCAGTTGATGTAATGCGGAGGCTACTTCTTCGGGATCCATTAAGGGATCAGGTCTATGCAGTAGAAGAATATCAATGTATTCGGTCCCAAGTCGTGACAATATTCCATCTACACTGTTCAGAATATGTTGGCCAGAGAAATCAAACGTATTAGTGCTGTCTCCAGGCTCCATTAGCTTAATTCCACATTTAGATTGAATTATGATTTCTTCACGTAGTCTTGGACGATCCTTAAAAATCTGACCGAATACCTTCTCCGCCTTCCCACGAGTATAGATATCTGCATGATCAAACATGTTGATGCCGATGGAAAGGGCGGCATCAACCGCTTCATGTCCCTGTTTAACATTCTCCGCAGTAATTGGCTCATGGTCCCAGTCACCGCCTAGCCCCATGCAGCCTAAAGCAATGCGGCTTGCGGGAATCCCGCGCTTGTTTAAAGGTAACGCTTTCAACAATGTGATTCCTCCTTGGAAATTATGATTGCGTACTTGTAGATATTGTACACTCTCAGAAGCCCGTATGGTATTTTTTGTCGCTGGAAGAGCGGTGTTTGGTCTCTTCTTTATTCTTTTCTTCTTGCTTTTCCAGCGTCAAATCTTCCATCGGAATCGGGTCTACATTCTGCTCACTTTCATGAAGATCGAATAGACTTTCTTTTTCTGTTGGATATTGTTCCGGGTGATCCCGTTTGTCACTATTCAGCTGATGTTTTTCTTGGGTCATTTTTACCGCCTCGCCTTTCTTTGAGATTTAATGGCTATTGTGCTCGTTAATAAACGTATTTTGACTCCCTTAAACAGAAAAAAGAGGCCATTAGGCCTCTAAATTCAACGGTGTCCCTATGTCTTTTAGCTTGCGCGCTACAACATCATCGTATAGGCGCTGCAGCCATTTCAGCTCAGTCAGGGTGTGCTCATATGTACCGTACATTAGATGCAGGGCAGAACGAGGCACGATGGAGATATGCTCCTCGTATACCTGATAAGCCAGATTAACCTGATGTTCTGTTTCCCGGAGGCGTTCCTCGAGCAGCTTCTCAACCTTGCTCTGATCGATATGACGGGACATAGCCAGGGCCATATACATCGGATGATAGAAGGGTTCGTTTTTCTTAATCTGTTGCAGGATAAGCTGTTCGAATAAAGCTTTACCTTGCTCCGTTATGGCATAGATTGTTTTGTCCGGCCGATCACTGCTGCGGATGACCTCTAAAGCTTCTATATAACCATCTTGTGCAAGCTTATCCACAGCATAATAGAGTGATCCCATCTGCAGCTTGGTGATCCGGTCCATGGAACGTTCCTTCATCACTAATGTGATTTCATAGGGATGCATGTTCCGCTCCAGCAGTAAACCTAAAATGGCTAATTTCATGGACATAATGGTTACCTTTTGCCCTCTGACGCCTGAACAGCTTTAGCAGGAATGGTAAGACGGTCTTTTGGCATGAGCAGTACAAAGACTAGACCGAGCACTGCAGGAATCAAAGCCCACATAAAGGTTTGTGCAATAGAGGTGGATAACGCACTTGATATTTTTTCTAATATTTCAGCAGGGATCTTTGCTCTTGCTTCAGGTGTTAACGCAGCGCGTGGATCTCCGAAAGCTGCTGACTGTTCACTACCGCCAAAAGCATCGCTTAGACTGTTAGTAAAGCTATTCCGCTGAATAATCCCGAAGATCGTAATTCCCAGCGTCATTCCAAGGGAGCGCATGAAGGTACTGGTTGATGTTGCCGACCCCCGTTGGCGCATATCGAAATTATGGATAGCTGCCATGCTCAGCACGGAGAAGGAAAAGCCTACGCCGAACCCAGTCAGAGCCATAAATACATTAAGCATGAGGCGGGAGGTATCTGGTGATAAAGTGCTTAGGCTGTAGACCCCTGCGACAAAGCAGACTGCGGATAGGATCATAATGTTGCGGAAGCTGGTTTTTGTTGTAAGCAGCCCCCCGGTCTGACTGCCAACGACCGTACCGATCATCATCGGCATAAGGATCAGCCCTGAGTTCGTAGCTGAGCCGCCAAATACACCCTGCACAAAGATAGGAATGTAAATAGTAGCTACGATAAAAGCAGAGCCATAAAATAGGCTGGTCACGCTGCTTGTTGCAAACAACCGTTTGCGGAACATAGCGAACGAGATCACAGGTTCAGCAGCTACTCTCTCAATAAGGATAAACGCCAGCAAGAGAACAGCAAAACCTACGAATAAGCCAAGGATGGCACTGGAATCCCAAGCATATTGATTACCACCAAGTTCCAGAGCGAACATTAGGCAGATAATCGCACCAACCAGAGTGAAGGCTCCGCCCCAGTCAATGCGCTGTTTAGCGTGGGAGATCGACTCCTTATAAGAAGTTGCAATCAGGAACAGTGCAATAATTCCTAGCGGCAGGTTAATGTAGAATACCCACTGCCAACCAACATAGTCGGTAATATAGGCACCGAGTAAAGGTCCAAGTACACTGGAGATTCCGAAGACGGCTCCAAAGAGACCGGTCAATTTTCCTCTTTTTTCAGGCGGGTAAATGTCGAAAACGATGGTGAAGGCGATTGGCATTAGTGCACCGCCGCCGATCCCTTGAATGGCACGGTAAATACTGAGCTGTGTGATACTGGTGGCAGTACCGCACAAAGCCGAGCCAATCAGGAATACAATCAATCCGAAAATGAAGAAACGTTTACGTCCATACATATCAGAGAGCTTGCCGAAGATAGGGGTTCCGGCCATTACCATTACCATGTAAGCGGAGGTTACCCATACGATTTTATCCAGACCACCAAGATCTGAGACTATCGTTCCCATAGCTGAAGCTACAATGGTATTGTCCATTGCGGACATAAGAATACCAAGCAGCAGGCCAACCACTACGAGTTTAAGATTACTTTCTTTAGTATGCATGCTTCGCAGCTCCTTTTTCTTAATAGTGATAGTGATAGTTCTGTTCGAAAAATGTTCATAATTAGAAGCAAAATTTATTATATTCAAATTTGAATAGGGAGGCAATAGTTTTTTTAAAAAAATAGAGATGTATAGCCAACCGTAGAAGAATACGGCGGTAATATAGGGACAAACTACCCGTGGAGATCATCTGTGGATGAATTAGGAATGCCTCTTGACATACCCTACGGGGGTATATTATATTATAACCAAGGAGGCTGATTCTTATGTCTACTGCCAAGAAAGAGCAAGCTGCAGAATCCTGCGACATAAATTGTCATTCTTCATCATCAGGAGAACGAAAAAGTCATCATTCGGCAGAATTCAAGAATAACTTGAATACGCGCCTCAACCGGATTGAAGGCCAGATCCGCGGGGTAAAGGGTATGATTGAGCGGGATACCTATTGTGATGATGTACTCAACCAGCTCGCAGCGGTACAGGCGGCGTTAAATGGTGTCGGTAAGATGCTGTTAGAAGGACATATGAAAAGTTGCATTGTTGAGCGAATCGAAGCTGGCGAACATGAGGTTATCGACGAGCTCCTAATTACGGTTAACAAATTAATGAAATAATAAGCTAATGCTTCTAGAGCATAGCTTCACAACATTTATTGGAGGTTATATTAATGTCAAACGCTACATTAAACGTTGAAGGAATGTCTTGTGGTCACTGTGTTAACTCCGTAGAGAAAGCCGTAGGCAATCTTGGAGCCACAGCTAACGTTGATCTTGCTGCTAAGAAAGTTTCTGTCGAGTATGATGAGAACAAAGTAAGCCTTGGTGCGATTAAAGAAGCAATTGTAGATCAAGGGTATGACGTAGTTTAATTTGAAGCACAGTAATAAGGCTTGGAGTGATATGGGGAAGCTACCCAAAGCTCCAATGCCTTTTCTTTTAGAAATTATCATACCCTACAGGGGTATGTGGAGGCGTGGAAATCATGGATAAAACCAAAACAACAGCTTCACCAACCGAACAGCAGGCAACTGTACAGATTACAGGCATGACCTGTTCCGCTTGTGCAACCCGAATTGAGAAGGGTTTGTCCCGGATGGACGGCGTATCTCGTGCGAATGTGAATCTAGCCTTGGAACAGGCTACAGTTGGATTTGATCCGACAGTATCAGGGTTGCCACAAATTGAGGATAAAATCCGTTCTCTTGGTTATGACACTATTAAAGAATCTGCGGATTTTGATATATCGGGGATGACCTGTGCTGCGTGTTCCTCACGGATTGAAAAAGTGTTGAGCCGTACACCGGGTATAGCAGCAGTTAATGTGAATTTAGCGCTGGAAACAGCACATGTAGAATATACACCCGGTAATATCAGTCCAAGGGAGATCATGGAGAAGGTAAGCAGTATCGGCTATAAAGCTTCTCTTAAAGAAGACCGCAAGGATCATGTGGATCGTCGTGGAAAAGAAATTCAGCATAAAAAGTGGAGATGGATCATTTCTGCAATTCTTTCGTTCCCATTGTTATGGGCGATGGCTGGTCATTTCTCCTTCACCGGCTGGATTCCAACACCGGATATATTTATGAATCCTTGGTTCCAGCTTGTACTGGCTACCCCTGTGCAATTTATCATCGGTTGGCAGTTCTACGTCGGTGCTTATAAAGCCCTTCGTAACCGGAGTGCCAATATGGATGTGTTGGTCGTATTAGGGACGTCGGCAGCTTATTTCTACAGTCTTTATCTGACCATTGATTCCTTAAGCATGAAGGGAATGAATCATACTGTAGAAATGTATTATGAGACGAGTGCTGTACTCATTACACTTATCCTTGTCGGTAAATGGTTTGAGGCGCTGGCGAAAGGCCGTTCCTCTGACGCAATCAAAAGCTTAATGGGTCTTCAGGCAAAAACCGCCCTCGTAATTCGGGATGGGCAAGAAATGAATATCCCGACAGATGAAGTTATTCCTGGTGATATTGTATTGGTGAAGCCCGGAACAAAGGTACCTGTGGATGGTGAAGTTGTCGAGGGGTCTTCTTCTGTGGATGAGTCGATGTTGACCGGAGAAAGTATTCCTGTGGAGAAAAAACCAGGGGATACCGTGATCGGTGCCACTATGAATAAGAACGGTATCTTGAGAATCAAAGCCAATAAAGTGGGTCGCGACACTGCGCTGGCTCAAATTATCCGAGTAGTGGAGGAAGCTCAAGGCTCCAAAGCTCCGATTCAGCGGATTGCCGATGTAATCTCAGGGATTTTTGTGCCGATTGTTGTGGGTATTGCCGTAATAACTTTTCTGATCTGGTATTTCTGGGCAGCCCCTGGCCAGTTCGCTGATGCCCTCGAAAAAGCCATTGCAGTGCTCGTAATCGCTTGTCCATGTGCGCTAGGTCTGGCAACGCCAACCTCCATTATGGCAGGATCGGGCCGGGCAGCAGAGCTTGGAATCCTCTTCAAGGGCGGGGAGCATTTAGAGGGAGCGCAAGGGATTCAGACCGTTGTGCTAGATAAAACAGGTACAGTGACGAATGGTAAACCCGTGCTTACCGATGTTGTGACTACTACTGGAATTGCAGCTTATGGAAAAGAAAACGCGGAAAACCGTTTGTTAGCTTTAACTGCAGCTGCTGAAAAGCTATCTGAGCATCCACTTGCGGAAGCTATTGTTGCTGGCGCTGCTGATAGAGGTTTGGCTTTGCCTACTGCTGAGCAGTTTGATAATGTGCCCGGACGTGGAATTATGGCCGTTGTCTCCGATCAGCAGGTTATGGTAGGCACGCGGCGGATGATGGAAGATCATCAGCTTGATATCACAGAATGGACTCCAATTATGAAGAAGCTGGAGGAGTCGGGAAAGACAGCTATGCTAGTAGCGGTAGAGAGTGAAATCGCTGGGATTGTGGCCGTTGCTGATACGATTAAACCGACCTCAAAAGCGGCTGTAGCCGCGCTCCATGATATGGGTATTGAAGTCGTAATGATCACTGGTGACAATAAAATTACAGCTGAGGCTATTGCGAAGCAGGCAGGGATCGAGAAAGTGTTAGCAGAGGTTCTGCCAGAGGGCAAAGCTGAAGAGGTTCGCAAGCTCCAACAGAATGGGACTAAGGTTGCCATGGTTGGGGATGGGATCAACGATGCTCCGGCACTGGCTACTGCCGATACGGGTATGGCGATTGGGACAGGAACGGATATAGCTATGGAAGCAGCTGATATTACGCTGATGCGCGGGGATCTGAAGAGTATTCCTGATGCCATCATGATGAGCCGCAAAACGATGAGAAATATTAAACAAAATTTGTTCTGGGCGCTTGCTTACAATACAATAGGAATACCGATTGCTGCACTTGGGTTTCTAGCCCCATGGCTGGCAGGAGCTGCGATGGCATTTAGCTCCGTGTCTGTTGTTTTGAATGCACTTCGGCTACAGCGGGTAAAGCTGTAATATCACCATCACTATTTAGGGAGTGGCCACAGTGCAAGTGAATAACGATACAATTTCTCTGTTAATGAAACATGCATCTGTCCGCAAGTTTCAGGATAAGCCAGTAAGTGAAGATCAGCTTAGCGCTATTATTGGAGCAGCTCAGATGGCTTCAACCTCAAGCAATGTTCAGGCTTATAGTGTTATTGCAGTTACTGACCCGGCACTAAAGACGGAGCTTGCGGGACTAGCGGGCAATCAGGCTTATATAGAACAATGCCCAGTGTTTTTGGTCTGGTGCGCTGATCTGTATCGGCTGCGCGAGGTGACCAAACCTCATTTGCAGGGAGAGACTTCTTATGAAGATTCTGCTGAGAACCTGATTGTTGCTACCGTTGATGTTGCGCTTGCTGCACAGAATGCTGCAGTGGCTGCGGAGTCACTAGGACTTGGAATTGTATATATCGGTGGAATCCGTAACCGGATCGCGGAGGTATCGGAATTGCTGGGACTGCCTGAATTGGTCTATCCGCTATTTGGGATGTGTGTAGGTTATCCTGACGGAGCTTCGGGCCTGCGTCCGCGGCTTCCACTAGAGGCTGTTCTGCATCGTAATCGCTACAATGCGGAAACCACTGTGGAGCAGGTCAAAACTTACGATAAAGTCTCCTCAGACTATATGCGTGAGCGGACCCACGGCGCCAAAGACACCCCTTGGTCGGCCATTATGGCGGAGCGATTGTCACAGCCAGCACGGCTGCATATGAAGGAGTTTCTGCTGGAAAAAGGATTCCTCCGGAGGTAACTAAACTTTCTTCACCTAAAGAGGCTGCCTTATTAGTAGTTTATTCTACTGATAGGGCAGCCTCTTTTTTTTATTCGAAGCCAGGAAGGTGACAGTTGTCATCTTAAAGAAATGACAGTCCATACTAATGTCATGTCTTCTTTTTCCATATGATTGAAATAGATCAAACGCATTCGGAAGCGGAGGGATTACGTTATGGATAATATTATAGAAATGCACGGGGTCAGCAAAATATATAAGGATAAAAAGGCCGTAGATAATATCAGCTTTAACATTGCTAAAGGTTCGATTACAGCTATTCTGGGACCGAACGGAGCGGGGAAAACAACGGCATTAGGCATGCTGCTGGGGCTAATAGAGCCTACCGAGGGTACAGTGGAGTTGTTCGGTCATCATCCGAAGGATAAAGCAGTACGTGAAAAGACTGGAGCGATGCTGCAGGAGGTAAGTGTAATGGATCGGCTAAAGGTGCGGGAGATCATTGATCTGATCCGCAGCTATTATCCAAAGCCTATGGATATGGAGTTTCTAATTAAGGCTACTGGACTTGCGCCAGCCGATTTGAATAGATACGCCGAGAAGCTCTCGGGCGGTCAAAAGCGTAGTTTGGGCTTTGCGCTAGCCCTCGCGGGTAATCCGGAGCTGATCTTTTTCGATGAACCTACAGTCGGACTTGATATTACTTCCCGGCGGCGGTTCTGGGAAACGGTTCGTGGACTTGCGGAGCAAGGAAAAACGATTGTGTTCACGACCCATTATTTGCAGGAAGCAGAAGATATCGCGGATCGTATTCTATTATTCAGTAAAGGACACTTAGTTGCGGACGGAAGTCCAGATGAGATTAAATCGCGGATTGTGAAGCGTTCCGTGTCCTTCCTGCCTGTGGGTGATCGCTCGCAATTGCGCAGAAACCTGCTAGACCTAGCTGCTATAGAGGATTGTTATGAAAAAGATGGCCGCATTCACGTGACCACAGAGGATACAGATGAGGCGCTTAAAGCGATTTTTGTGGCTGGACTTCCTGTGAAAGATGTTCGAATTGATCAGGGACGTTTGGATGAGGCTTTTGAACAATTGACCATGAACCAAGAGGAGGCTGTCTAACCATGAGACTAATTACTGTACAGTGTAAAGCGGAAATGCTGCGGATCATCCGTAATCCCTATTATGTGTTCTGGTCTTTGCTCATGCCCATCATGTTCTATTTCATCTTCACCCGGGTGGTCAATACAGGTAGCGATGACCTAACGTGGCGTGCTCATTATTTAATGTCTATGGCGACCTTCAGTGTAATGGGCTCAGCCATTATGACGCTTGGCATCCGGTTGGTGCAAGAACGAACACAAGGCTGGACCACCTTTATTCGGATTACACCGCTGCCGGGATCGATCTATTTTTTCGGAAAAATGTTCGGACAGACGATGATGCATCTGTTTTCGGTCATTTGTATTTTTATCGCAGGCTATTTAATCAATGGCGTCTCTTTATCCGCAGGTCAATGGGTGCTTAGCGGGCTGTGGATCCTGATCGGTTCTCTACCATTTTTAGCGATTGGTACGCTTGTAGGTGCTATGAAACGGGTGGATACAGCCAGTGGAGTCAGCAACGTGATTTATATGGCTCTTGCTGTAGCAGGAGGCATGTGGATGCCGATTGAGATACTGCCACGATTAATGCAGCGGATTGGTCATTGGTTGCCTTCCTATAACTATGGGAATGGAGCCTGGGAGATCGTTCGTGGATCAGCTCCGACGTGGAGTAATGTCTTGATTTTACTCGGATATTTGGTAGTTTTTATGTTACTATCGGTCTATATTCGAAAAAAACAGGAAGCGGTGTGAATGAATGGCTGAGCGTGCGAAGTTCCGGTTATTTCCACAAAAACAGGGTTTTTTCCCTTTTGTATGGGCTGTTTATCTGGTTTTGCCCATCCTGAATTTGCGCGGGGAGACTGGAATGAAGCTCATCCTGGGCGGGATTATGATAGCGGTGTTTGCCATCAGCTATCGCCAGCTGTATTGGGTGCGGGGTGGAGTGTTTAATGTTTGGTTATTTATTCAAATGTTAATCATCGTGGTGCTTAGTTTGTTCTATACCCCCTATAATCTGTACATGGGCTTTTTCACCGCAAATTTTATCGCATATTATACGGAGAATAAAGGGTTCAAAATTGCATTTGCTTCTTTTGTGATCATGATCCTTTCGGTGCTGGTCTTAGTGGGTCGTGAGATGGAGTGGGGTAGCGTGATGTTTTTAGCTCCGTTTATTATTATTATGTTGATTAGTCCGTTCGGAGTGAGGTCCATGAATCGGAATCAGAAGCTGGAGAAAGAGCTGGATCAAGCCAATGAGGTGATTAAAGAGCTGGTGAAGCGTGAGGAACGAATGCGAATCGCCCGTGACCTGCATGATACCCTTGGTCATACCTTGTCCTTGATTACGTTAAAGAGCCAACTCGTAGAGAAGCTGGTGACGAAAAATACGGAGCGAGCCCAAGAGGAGGCGCGGGAAATTCAGCGCACTTCACGGGCTGCGCTCCGTCAAGTACGTGAGCTAGTGTCGGAAATGCGTGCGGTCTCAGTAGCAGAGGAACTGGCTGAAGCTGGAGAGATGCTGCGGACGGCAGAGATCGCCTTAGAAGTGGAAGGGGATATCTCTCTGGAGGGGGTATCCGATCTGACGCAAAATATCCTCAGCCTCTGTATCAAAGAAGCAGTGACTAATATCGTAAAGCATAGTAGAGCGGACAAATGCTTCATAGGAGTGGCAAAGCTGGCTGGAGAAGTGCGAATTACCGTTAAGGATAACGGCATTGGTCTACAGCATGGGGAGAGAGGGAATGGTGGGCTTAGCGATGGAAATGGCATGAAGGGAATGGCAGAGCGTCTATCCCTGATTGATGGCTCCCTGTCGCTAAGCTCAGCTGAGGGTCAGGGAGCTACGCTGATCGTTACCATCCCGCTAATCGTAAAAGATGCACAAGGGGGTGAGACTGCATGATAAGCATTGTTATAGCGGAGGACCAACGTCTGCTTCGGGGAGCGATGGCTTCTTTGCTGGATCTTGAAGACGATATCGAAGTAGTCGGAGAAGCTTGTGATGGGGCGGAGGCGTTAGCTTTAATCGACAAGCTTCAGCCAGATGTCTGTCTCATGGACATTGAAATGCCGTTCAAGAGCGGGCTGGAGGTTGCAGAAATATTGCGGAGTAAGGGTTGTCCGACCCGAATTATTATTTTGACCACCTTTGCCCGTCCAGGGTATTTTGAGCGTGGAGTAAAGGCTGGTATTCAAGGGTATTTGTTGAAGGACGAGCCTGTAGATAAGCTAGCTGAATCTATTCGTCGTGTCATGGCTGGACATCGAGAGGTATCTCCTGAGTTAGTCTTCGGCAGTCTGCGGGAGGAGAATCCATTAACAGCACGGGAGCGCGAGATTTTAAAACTGGCTGGAGAAGGGCAAACCGCGAGCGAGATAGCCTTTTCGCTGCATCTGTCTTATGGCACTGTCCGCAATTACATCTCTGAAATACTCAATAAGCTGGAAGTGAAAAGCCGGATTGAGGCGGTACGGCTGGCGGAAGAAAAAGGCTGGATTTGAGGGGAGGAGGGCATTGTTATGCAAATATTTCTGATTCGTCATGGTGATCCGGACTATTCCATAGATGATCTAACGGAATTCGGGCATCAGGAAGCAGCGGCATTGGGAAAACGCATGGGATCTATCGGACTGGATGAATTATATGCTTCACCATTGGGTAGAGCACAGACAACAGCAAGTTATGTGGCCAAAGAGACGGGACTTGTAATTCAGACAGAACCTTGGACTTGTGAATTGGATTGGACAGGGGTTATGTTGGATGGACAAATGGCGCCTATATGGGATAGTCCCGGAGAACATATTAGTGAACTATCGAGTGGAAAAAGAGAATGGTCTGATCAAACAGATCATTGGTTAAAACAAGAGGAATACAAATTGCGGTTTAGCGAACTACAAGCGGCTTCAGATCAATTCTTGCTTCGCCACCACTATAAAAGAGAAGATGGCCTATATCGTATCCTCGAGCCTTCTACCAAGAAGATTGGAGTTGTGTGTCATGGTGGCTTTGGCCTTGCATGGCTAGCCCATTTATTGCAGATTCCTTTAGCCTTGGCTTGGTCCGTATTTTGGCTTGCTCCAAGCTCGGTAACGACGATCTTGTTTGAAGAGCGCAGCGAGCACTATGCAGTTCCCAGATGTATTGGATTGGGAGATGTCTCCCACCTCTATGCTGGGGGTATGAACTATCGCCCAAGGGGATTAATGGGTAATCATGTTTAAGGTGACTGATTAAGAGCGAGCAAGAACATTGTCTATGAAGTGAAAAGCCATCCTGTAGAGGATGGCCTTTTTTAATAATACAAGAAAGTATAAGTTTGGCACGATACATTATCCTTCTATTTCTCGCATAAACGCTTACCGTCCTTTAGGGGCACCGAAGGCGCTTTTGCTTGCATATAAGAATCATGCCCCTTGCCCAGTTCCTGATTTCCACTTGCTATTGTGCTAACGGACTTAGATGCAGCTATTTGTACATTTTAAGCCTTTTGGAGGAAGTTGCGGACTCGAGAGATCTTATTTTCCATAAATGGAGGGAATATCGTGCTATTTTAGTGATATAAAGTCTCTGAAGTCCGTTAGCATCCCAGAACAGCGAAATAGTTACGAATAAGGGCTGTGGTGTCCAAACGCAATTCTGAATTCTGCTCGCAATTAAGCTACATTTGCTGATAGCAGCAGCTTTTTCATGAAATGGTCTACTAATTTTGGTTTTGAGCCTAAATTATCTGAAATTCCACTCTTCACCGTGGATTTAATTTCACCTGTGAACCTTTGCCGCCTGTCTGGATGCCGGTATCTTTGACTCCGACTTCCTTGAGGTCAGCTACGAGGCGTTCTAGTACCGTCTTTGCGGCAGCAGCTTCCTTCGCACCGGATGCTTTGACAACTAATTGCACCGGCTTGCCGGAGCGTAGATGCTTCTCGGCCTGACGGAGCTTCGTATCGTAGTCATGCTCTTCAATATGAGCAGTGAAGCGGAGCTCTTTGGCCTTCTCCTTGCTGCCGCCCTTTGCAGCTGAGCCACCACTGGCCTTGCGTGCTGAGGCTGCTTCTTTCTGTGCGGCCGCTTTTGCTTTGCCCTTTGCAGTTAGGCTGCAGGGCGGTGGGCTGCTCATTAGCGAGGTGCATACCAGATCAGCTCCTGCTGATCTGGCCATGGCCAGCGCCTCTTCCCGTGAGACGATACCCAGCTTCTCACCCCTAAGTCCTGTAAGAACTACTTCGGATGCTCTGATTTGTTCATTGATTAATACTGCCACTTCTATGAATCCTCCCCTGATAACGATGATAAAGCTATCATATATGGAACTAGCTTGAGGTTCAAATGTGGAGCGTAGGATTAGCATTACTAATCCTCTCAATTTCTTCTTTTATGATTTGTAGGATTAGTTCTTTAGATGATGTTGCTAGATATTCTCGGTTGCGCCGCTGCAATATACCCACTTGAATGAACGGCTCGCTTAGTTCAACATCTATTTTTACGATATCTGTCATTAAAGCTGTCGAATCAAGCACTACCCCCACCCCAGGGTTCTTTCTTACAAAATGAGGAATAGCAGAAATTTGGCTTATGGTGGATAAAGTGGGCTTTGATTCGAATCTCGAAAATTGCTTAGCTAACCGAAGGTAATATAAGCAAGTGCGTCCTCCAGCTATAATTGGATATTCAAGAATTTCTCGAAATGAAATATCGTCTCGTCCGTTTAAAGGATGATTTTCATCTACTATAAAAGCGATTTTCTCGTGATAAAGCGGTTCGAAATAAAAGAAAGACAGGTCGGACGGCTCACCGCAGATGGCGAAATCCAGTTCTCTTTGTAGAACAAGTTGTGAGAGGGAATCAGTGTTACCCTGAATGAAGTTACATGCCATCTTTGGTTTTTGCTCCTGAAACTTTCGCAAGGCGTTCGGTAGGACGGATTCCATCATGGATTCAATGCTTCCGATATGAAGTGTACCAATTTCGTCATGCTGTAAAGCTTTGGTGAGTTCTGTTACATAGTTCCAATGTTGAATAAGGTTATCGATTTCCCCTGCAAAAACTTGCCCGGCACTTGTCAGTTCTACTTCCCAGCCTCTGTGAAAGAGTTGTATGCCCAGTTCTTTTTCAAGTCGTTGAATTTGGTTGGTAATAGTAGACTGTGCATAATTCAACTTCTCTGCAGCGCGTGAGAAAGTGCCTTCTTGAAGAATGGTCTTAAAAGCCATCAGTTCTTTTAGATCCATCGATTGTCACCTCTATCGGTATAATTGATTAAGATTATTATCTTATTCAATTATATAAATCAAAATACTGAGAGTACAATAAAAGAATTCCAAAGAAGGAGTGAATTATAATGCCATTCATTAGAGTCAGTTATCTGGAGCAACAATACGACACTCATCAGCTAGAAGGAATATGCAGAGCGATTATGAGCGCGTTAATTCAGCATTTCCATGTACCGGAGGATGATATGTTTCAGGTTTTTCATGCGCATAAAGCGGGGGAATTTTTTTATAGTAAAGATTATTTAAATATTGAACGAAGCGACGGACTGATATATATCCAAGTTACGCTAAAATCCGGAAGATCAACGGAACAGAAGAAAAGCTTTTACGCGAGGCTAGCCGAGGAATTATCGATGACGCTAAACATCAGAAAAGAAGATATATTCATTGTGCTCGTCGATACGGAATTCGAAGATTGGTCGTTTGGTAACGGTGTTGCTCAAATGCTACAACCTCCGGTTAGGGAGGTGTAATATGGCGCATCAGAAAATCGTCACAAATGTACGGGAATCGTTAGGGGAGTTCGCTCCGGCATTCGTCGACTACTCGGAAAATGTGTTATTTGGGGACTTATGGAGACGTGAGCAATTATCACTTCGGGATCGTAGCATGATTACGATTTCTGCCTTGGTGATGGGGGGCATGACGGAACAACTCCCCTATCATCTGCACTTGGCTTTAGAGAACGGCTTACAACTTGAAGAAATCGTGGAGGCCATCACCCACCTTTCTTTTTATGTAGGTTGGCCGCGAGCCTCTTCAGCTCTAGAAGTTGCAAAGGATGTAATAGGAAAAAATAAATAACGTCTGACTTTTCAATCCCATCCGTAACCTTTAGGAACTTCATTGGCACTTGTATATAATACGGAAGAAGGGAGCGGAGGACAGATGCTTCAGTATATCGAAGAGGCTAAACAAGGAGACCGACAAGCTTTTGAACAGATTGTTAAGCACTTTACACCGATGGCCAATGCAGTTGCGTTCGAAAAGCTGCGTGACTATCAATTAGCGGAAGATGCTGTGCAGGAAGCTTTCACAGAAGCCTTTTTGCATTTGAATAAATTACGAGCAGTAGAGGCATTCCCGGGCTGGTTTAAAGCTATTGTGGTGCGGCAATGTTATCGCATCTTGCGAAGAAAGCAGCATCCTGCATTACCCTACGAGGAAGCTGCGCAAGCGACAGAATCTTCATTTTCTATAGCAGATATTATTGAGAAAAAGGAAACCCAACGGCTGGTTCACGAGTCTATAGCTGCATTAACGTCCAATATGCGGATTGCCGTTCAATTATATTATTTTCAAGGCTACTCACTACAAGAGATTGCTGACTTTCTGGGGACTTCGGTTTCGGTGTTGAAGAAGCGACTTTTTGATGCCCGCCGCAAGCTGAAAGGTGCATTGCCTGTAGCAGATGTTCTTTCCGTATTCAACCATTTGTACGAAGGGGGAAAAGCTGTGCTTCACATTGTAAATGGAGATGTAGTGGGAGAGAAGCTGCGGCAAGGAATCGTGAAAGGTGATGTACTAGTGTGGAGAGAGGTATATTCGCATGGGCCGGTATTTTTGGATCCTGCCGATGGAGATAACCGCGCTGTTCGAGCGCAATATTTGGAACAAACGATGGGGATTCCGCAGAGGGAATTTATCGCCAATAGTGAGAGGCAAGAGAAGATTTTAGCTGATTTCCATAAATATGAAGAAGTGGTGTTATGGTTCGAGCATGACCTTTTCGATCAGACGATGCTCAGTTATTTACTCCATTGGTTCTCGAAGCAGATAATGTTAACCACCAAGCTAAGCTTACTATGCATTGGAGAGTATCCGGGAATAAAGTTATTTCGAGGACTTGGACAACTTTCTATAGAGCAGATGGAAACATTATCAGGCACATGGAAGCTAATCGGAGCCAAAGAATTAGAAGCAGGTCAAGCACTCTGGGAAGCCTATGTATCACCGAATCCAGAATTGCTGCAACAACGATTAACTACAGATACATCGGCTTTACCCTTTGCACATGACGCCTTCCGGGCGCATTTATCGCGCTTTCCTTCTACTACAAACGGACTTGGCATCGTAGAACAAATCACGCTGGAGATGATCCGTGAGGGAATAAAATCACCCTATGAGCTGTTCAAAAATGTGGGTGATAAGCTTAACATCTTAGGAATGGGCGACCTGCAATATTGGCATATCCTAAGAAAGATGGTACAAGGCACGTACCCTTTGCTACAAACCCATGGATGCAATGAGTTCCCTGTTTATAACGATTCAGTAATGCAATTTAAAGACTGTGAGCTTGTATTAACAGAGCTAGGTAAGAGTGTAATAGCTGGAAACGAAGACTGGGTGCAGAAGAATGGCAGCGATGAGTGGTTTGGAGGTGTACATCTGCAAGGATTGACTCCGCGCTGGCGGTGGAATCCGTTGGTCGGTGCGCTTCAGGAGAGAAGTGCCGAGGCGTAATTTATTAATCTAAATGTTTGCTACACAAGGCATATTGAGCATAAAAAGACTTCCGCTAATTTGGAGATACTCAAACGCTCCAGAGGGGGAAGTCTTTTTTGTTGTATCCATATATTATATGAATAGTAAATATAGTATATATTATCTATTTAAAGGGTGATTGATCTTTGTTGGAGAATATTATCTATAGAATAAATAGTGAAAGTATTCACTTGATGATGCAAAGGGAGGAATATTTGTTATACGATAGGAGGATGATGTATCAATGTCCATACAGAATAAAACAGCAATGATAAGAATTGCAAAAGCAAATTTAAAAGCGGAAAAAACCAAAAATTACTTTGTAGGCAGTGTGATAGCTTTAGCTGCGTTTTTATTAACTGTTGTAATGACCTTTGGTTATAATTCTTTTACTAACCTACAACATGAGTCGAATTTCCAGGCTTTATTCTATAATCTCAATAACAATGAAATCTCACGATTGAAAGAAATAGAGGGAATTAATAAAATCGGACTCTATAAGGAAATAGGCAGAGAGAAAAAAGAAGAACGCTTATTGTCCATTCTCTACACGGATCAAGCCATGATGGATTTATCAAATGCCAATATCGTTCTGGGGAAGTTCCCTACAAAAGAAAATGAAATTGCAATAGAAAAAGACTTTCAGTTATCCGATGATCGAAGCCTGGGGCTTGGCGATTCTATTTCTTTGCAATTTAGAAACAATGCCAGCAAAGAATTTCAAACCAGCCAATTTGTGATTTCTGGAATTCTGCAAACAACCGCATCAGGTAACGAGAATCGAATCGGCTACAATGCTCTGGTATCAAGCGCGTTCGTTGAGGCAGATCCATTTATTTCCAAAGAGGATTTCTCCGCGGCAATTAGCATCAACAACAGCAGCAGTTATTCCAACGAGGAACTGAAGTCAAAAATCAAAGAAATAGGGCAGCGAATGGGTATCTCTGAGAGAAATATTCAGATCAATAATGTAAATGTGGACAGTAATAATCTGTCAGGAAGCACTGTGATATCCATCCTGTCTATCATGCTGATCATCGCACTGGCTTGTTGGCTAGTTATCTACAATATCTTTTATATTTCAATTACTAAGCGAATTAAACAATACGGACAACTTAGAGCAATCGGTGCAACAAAAAAGCAGATAAAACAGCTAGTTCTATATGAAGGGAAAAATCTTTCAAGAAAATATATCCCTATTGGAGTTATCTTAGGATGTTTAATGAGCTGGATTTTAAGTGGCTTTCACTGGAATGCAGTTCCAAGTTTTTCACTTGCCTTTTTAGCCGGTTTGCTCACCAAAGTAACAGTTAGAGCTTCATTAAACGCACCATCTAAATTCGCATCAAGAATCTCTCCTATAACAGCGATTAGACATGTAGATGCCGATGTTAATACAAAAAAGGAGAAAAGAAACTCGAAAAGACTCACACCATTTTCTTTAGCTGCATTGAACTTATCAAGAAGCAGGAAAAAGACGGTGTTAACTTTGCTGTCTCTTTTTTTAAGCGGAACGCTATTTGTTTCCTTGGGGACATTATTAAACTCGGTCGATCCAATCTCAAAAGCAGAGAAATATTTTCCGAATCATGGTCGGTTTGATATTCAAATTAATAATGAGTTGTATTCTGAAACAACCTCATTAAGTGATCTTCAGACGGAAGGGCAACTATCTACTTCTTTAAAAAATAAAATCCTAGCTATAAATGAAGTTGAGGACGTAATCGAACATCAGTATATTGAAGCTGCTATCGAAGGAATAAAAACGGATGATGGGGCCGCGATAGTCAGTATTGAGAATATCCCTACGTTAAACAACGAAAGATGGAGTAGTCATTTGGCTGAGGGGAAGATCCCAGATGTTGATTCGTCGGATGCATCCTACATTCTCCTTAACAGCGCCAGTAGTGACTTAGATTATTACGGGGCTCATTACGCTGTCGGTGATCATATTTCATTCATAATTGCTAATGATCAGGAGAAGGTTAAACATGATTTTGAGATCATTGGAGATATTACGGATAAGAATTCAGGAACTTCATTTTATCTTCCACCCAAAGTAATGCAAACTGTAGCCCCTTTTAATAGCAATAAGAGCTACGAAGTTATTACTATGGATAAATCGAATGAAGAGTTAATAAAGAGTGAGTTAGAGGGTGTGATTCTCAATGAGGATACACTCAAATTATTGTCTTTTTCCGAAGTTGTGGAATCCAATAGAATTGCTTTTAGAACTATCACTATTTCAGTGTATAGTTTTATGGTTTTTATAGCAGTATTCAGTATGATCAATCTCTTGAACACCATAATCACCACTATTTCTGCAAGAAAAGGGGAGCTAGGCCTTATGCAAGCCATAGGAATGAGCCGAAAACAATTAATGGCTATGTTAACCTATGAAACAGGATTTTTAGTGGTTGGAAGCTTTACGATGGCTCTTTTTACGGGCAATCTAATGGGATACATGATAAGTAAGAGTGCAGGGAATATGGGGGGGCTTTCCTACATTCAATACCAATTCCCTTGGAGTGCTATTTTCCTGTATTTCTTGGTTATTTTACTTGTCCAGACTGGTATGGTTCAGTTTGTTAGACGATCAATATCGAAGCAGAGCATTATAGAGCAATTAAATTAACGATGCGGAAAGTTTAGCTATATTTAATAAATCCCTCGCCTTTATACGGGCCAAACGTGAAAATAAATAGTGAGTAGCAATTAACGTTGAAGGGTGATTTATATGCTGAAACTGCCGGTGTATCATTCCGTAATTTCTTCCCATGCCATAGTACCCGTAATTAATGATCTTTATGAAATCGGGGATGTTTTGGAGTGTAGTTTTTATGAGAACGGACTTAATGATACCTATTTACTAAAGACCTCTATTGATAAATACATTCTTAGGATCTATAAAGCTCATTGGCGAAATAAACATGAGATTGATTTTGAACTGGAGTTATTGAATCACTTAAATAAGAAGAATATCCCTGTATCGGCTCCGGTAATCAGCAGGGAGGGTGGTTACCTAATTGAGCTGGAGGCTCCTGAAGGAATACGTTACGCAGTTCTGTTTACTTTTGCAAAAGGCAATTATTCCGATGAAAAAGCTAGCTGTGAATTATACGGTGAACAAGTGGCTAAGATGCATCTGGCTATGGATGATTTCGAATGTGGGCAGCAAAGATTTACGCTTAATCTGGATCATCTGCTTCAAGAACCGCTTCAATCGATTCGCAAGCCTTTATCCCACAGGCAAGAGGATATCGATTATCTAGAATCTTTGTCGGAAGTATTGGCAAATAGCATAGCTGAAATCTCATCAGAGCTGGATTGGGGGGCATGTCATGGTGATCTTCATGGAGCGAACGTACATTTCTACGAGGATACCCTGACTCATTTCGACTTTGATTGCGGAGGTTTTGGCTGGAGGGCCTATGATGTTTCCGTGTTTCTGTGGTCAAGGGTTAGAGGGAAAGAACGAGAGCATTTTGACAATGAACAATGGACTGTTTTCCTGGATTCATACCAAAAGCATAAAGTATTATCTGAGAACGATTTAAAGGCAATCCCTATATTTGTTGCTATCCGGGAGATATGGTTGATGGGTCTGCACACAGGGAACGCACAGGTTTGGAGTTGTGGGTGGCAAAACGATCATTACTTCAATACTAATCTGCAATTCCTACGTAATTGGTGTGAAGTTCATTCTATCCAATAGACAATACCCAAACAAGAAGCCACTCCATATTTAGGGGTGGCTTTACTTCAGTCATTATTCATAAACGTCTTATGATAAGCGTTACGATATTGGGTGGGTGTCATGTTTTCGTATTTTCGGAAGAGGCGCATGAAATATTTATCGTCGGTGAATCCCGTCTCTGTCGCGATGTCCCTCACGCTTAATGCGGTTCTGGTTAGTAGCTCCTTCGCTTTAGTCACACGTACTGAATGGATATATTCTAATGGCCCCATGGAGGTATGCTGTTTAAATAGCCGAGCTAGATAGTCCTTGTTGTAATTGAATTTATCCGCGATGATGGCCACGGTAAGCGGTTCGCTTGCATGTATCCTTGTCCACTCAGCTATTTTGACGAAGGTGACATCTTGCTGTGCGCGGATCAGCTTACTGGCGAACGGCTGAAGTGCATGCTCAGACAGCTCAATTAAAAGCGAGGTCAGCAAATAATTAACGCTGGAATAGGTTAAATACCCCGAGTTGGCCACATGAAGGATTTGATTCGCTAGAATATGAATCCGGTCACTATGTTGGATTTTTATGATTTGGGGCAGATATAGATCATGTACGGACCATAAGCGCTGTGTGCGCGAAAAGATTTCTTCTGCCTCAGGCTTCATTTCCTCCTCACTCAGTAATAACCCCTCGGTTGTCAGTTCGAAATGAAACCAATAAAACTTAACCCCGGGTCGTGACTCTCTATAGCCGACATGTGTGCGATTAGGCATGAGCAGAAGAGCTTCGTCGGGGCCTACTTCAAATTGTTTGTTCTCCTCACTCAAATATACCGTTTCGTTCACGCCAATGATTAGTTCGTAGTTCCCCATAACACGCTCCACATGCTTCCATGGTGTTTCTGAGATAAATTCACCTGCCGCTGTAAAATGAACAGGTGCATCTGCATTTATTTTTAAATAGCTCATGCGGTCCTCCTAGTATTCATAAGTCGGGTTTGTCCACTATTTGTACGACTGGTCTACCGACAAATCAACGTTCCGGTGTTATCTTATGGATACAAATATACACTTGTCATCTAACCCTGACAAGATTGCGAGGGAGCGATTTCATTGAAGACGCAAGCTTTTGATCTACAGAACGTACGAATTGATTCAGGTCCACTTCTCCATGCGATGGAGTTAAATACTGATTATTTACTTAAGCTTGAGGCAGATCGGCTTCTGTCGCGTTTTCGCGAATATGCTGGCTTAGAGCCTAAGGCTGCTCACTACGAGGGCTGGGAATCTCAGGGTATTAGCGGCCATACGTTAGGCCATTATATTTCTGGATGTGCGTTAATGTATGCCTCTACGGGAAATGAAGAGCTGCTACAACGCGTGAATTATGTAGTAGATGAATTAGAGCTATGTCAGGATGCGCATGGCAATGGCTTTATTTCCGGCATTCCTCGTGGCAAGGAGTTATTTGAGGAAGTGAAGGCAGGCGACATTCGCTCACAGGGCTTTGACCTCAACGGAGGTTGGGTGCCGCTTTACACGATGCATAAGCTGTTTGCAGGTCTTCGCGATGCTTATCGATTGGCCGGCAATCAGAAGGCGCTCGTTATTGAAACGAAGCTGGGGCTGTGGCTTGAGGATATTTTTGCAGGGCTGAGTAAAGATCAGATCCAAGAGGTGCTGCGTTGTGAGTTTGGCGGCATGAATGAAGCGCTGACGGATTTGGCAGAGGATTCCGGAGAAGATCGTTTCCTCGCGTTAGCGGAAAGCTTTTATCATGGGGAAGTGCTTAATGATCTGGCCGTAGAAAAAGATACCCTAGCTGGAAGACATGCTAATACACAGATTCCAAAAATCATCGGAGCTGCTAGACAATATGAGGTAACTGGGCAGGAGCATTATGCAGGTATTTCCCGCTTCTTCTGGGATCGGGTCGTGAATCATCATTCTTATGTGATCGGCGGCAACAGCTATAATGAGCATTTTGGTGAACCGGATAAGTTAAATGATCGATTGGGTGAAGGTTCATGTGAGACATGCAACACGTACAACATGCTGAAGCTGACTAAGCATATGTTCCAATGGGATGCGTATGCAGCGTATGCGGATTACTACGAACGTGCGATGTATAACCACATCTTAGCCTCTCAGGAGCCGGTAGATGGCCGGGTATGTTACTTCGTATCTCTCGAGATGGGTGGACATAAATCGTTTAATTCGCAGTTCGAAAGCTTTACGTGTTGTGTAGGTTCGGGAATGGAAAGCCATTCTATGTATGGCTCGGCGATATACTTCCATAGTGCAGATGAGCTTTATGTCAATCAGTACGTACCTTCTACAGTGGCTTGGAAAGAGCAAGGCATTAGCTTGCAGCAAGAGACCAGGTTCCCGGCAGAGGGACAAGGTATACTGCGGATCAGTGCAGCACAGCCAACGAAATTCACATTAAAGCTAAGATATCCTTACTGGGCTGAGCAAGGGATGAGTGTTAGCGTAAATGGTGAAGATGTTCAAGTAAATGTAGGCAAATCTAACTACTTTACTTTGGATAGAGAGTGGCAGGATGGAGACGTTGTCGAATACGATATTCCGATGTCGGTGAGAATCGAGACGATGCCGGATAATCCGAACCGAGTTGCATTCCTTTACGGGCCACTTGTGCTCGCAGGTGATTTTGGGCCTATAAATGCAGAGACCAATAGCGATCGCGCCCTTGCTTCCGTATTAATCGGAGATCGGGACACACTGACGGACAACCTCATCCAATCTAATGTGAGCAATAATGTGTTCCGGATGAAAGGTTTAGGGTATACAGGGGATCATGAGCTTCGTCCGTTCTACCCTATGCATGATCATCGTTATTCCGTGTATTGGGATTTGTTCACACCGGAAGAGTGGAAGCTGGCAGAGGCTGAATATCGCGAAGCTGTGGAGAATAACTTGCTGCTTGAGCAGTTAACTGTCGATTCGGTACAACCTGCTGAAATGCAGCCTGAACGCGATCATAATTTCACAGGTGAATTTGTAGGCTTAGGTAAAATCCACAATCGCAAGTATCGGGACAGCTGGATCAATGGCTGGTTCTCCTTCACGATGGAAGTTTTGCCGGATAAGCAAGTGGATTTGGTGGTCACGTATCTGAAGTCGAACGATACTTCGCTGGCATTTGATATTTTGGCGGATGGGGAGCAACTTGGTGTAGGCACTCTTGAGTCTGAGGAGATGAATAAGCTGGAGACGATTCGCTATGAACTCCCGCAGCCGATCACGAGCGGCAAATCAGCAGTTACGATCAAGTTTGCTTCTCATGAAGGACATAAGGTTGGCCAAGTGGCCGGACTACGTATCGTTAAACGTAATTCTTGAATAAAAAGGCTTACAGAATTATAATAGGGTCAATTCTTTTAATTGAGGTGAAATGGATGTCTTTCCGTACCGTTACAAGGAACTAGTTATCGGGCTGGGTGAAACGCGTACCAGCTATCAAGGGGGGAGTCTACCCTTTTGATTACAACTAACTAGAGCTTTGAACGGTGCCATGGGCAGCTATTTTTGTAGAGCCAGGCACTTAACCTATCTAACTTAGAAAACCGTTTATTTGTGGATGGTTTTTTACAGTGGGATAGGGGCGCCTGGCTTTTTTGCATTCAATTAAAAGAGGGGATAAATGATATGTTAAAAAAGAGTCTAGCTCATCTAAAGTGGTGGGTATGTGGTTATATTTTATTGGGTTTTGCCATTCAGCTGTTAAGTAGTTTAGGGGTTGTTGTCTTTCAAAAAATATTAGATAAGGCCACGGTAATCAACAGTTTTGGTGAAATATCCACATTAATTATGGTGTATGGGTTTCTGCTAGCTGGGGTGGCGATCCTGAATTATATAGACGAATACCCGAGTGTGTTTTTATCGAACAGCATCACGGAGCGGTTAAAGATTCTTGCACTGTCCAAAATATCAAAAATGGATTATCAAGCGTATCAGGATATGGGAACAGGGCAGATGATTAAGGTGATCGAGAACGGGGCAGCGGCTGGAAACAGCATTATTTTTTCTTTTTTTCTCAAAACATTACATGAGTTGTTACCTACTCTTCTATTCAGTCTAGTCTTTATCAGCTTCTATGATCTAAGGATCATGTTAGTGATTGCAGCTGGCTACGTGGTTGTCTTTCTGATAACAAATCTGTTGTTGAAATTTCTGTATGCCATGAAGGCTGCCATTCTCCAAGAGCAAGAAAAGATGTCCAGATTCTCTATCCGCGGGTTTATGGAATTGGTCGTCTTTAGAACCAACAAGAGATATGAGAAAGAGATCGATAAATTAAGCCAGACTGCACGCACTATCATTCATAAAAATGCTCAGCTAAAAATGATCCATGAAGCTTTTTTTGCTATATTCGAGTTATTTGTCACGATCATTAAAGTTGTTGTCCTGATTTATGGTGTGAAAAGCATTGTCACAGGCGAGACCTCCCTTGGTATTGTGGTCGCATTGTTTATGTTCATCGATAAAATTTATACCCCAATTGCCATCTTTAATGTTTTATTTGTAGATTACAGACTGAATAAAGTGACCTACAGAAGATTCGAGGAATTTATTGCTGCCCCAGAAGATAAGAACTTGGAATCCGGAGAAGCCATCACTGAGCTCCAAGGCAATATTGAGTTTAGGAAGGTGTCCTTTACTTATGGGAATGTGCAGATACTGAATAGCCTGTCTTTTTCGCTTACGCGAGGAACTTCTGTTGCTATTGTCGGATTAAGTGGAGGCGGGAAATCTACGCTGATTAAATTGATTGTGGGGTTATTAAAAAAGGGCGAAGGTGAACTCTTACTGGACGGTAAGGATATCGATGAGATTCGTTTGAATAGCTACTATGATCATATTTCCTATCTATCCCAAGATACGCCGATTTTTGATGCTACGATAAGGGATAATATTGTATTTGATGAGGATACTCTGTCCGATGAAGAGCTATATGAGATTCTGGGAAAAGTTCATTTGCAGGAAAAAGTAAGCCATTTACCGGATCGCTTGGATACTTTGGTGGGCGAAAAAGGTCTCAAATTATCAGGAGGCGAAAGACAGCGATTAGCGTTTGCCAGAGTCATTGCCCAAAAAAGAAATATTCTAATTCTGGATGAGCCCGTGTCAGCGCTTGATAATATCACTGAGCAAAGTCTTGTGGAGACGATTTTGAATGAATTTAAGGACAAAACTATCATCATTGTGGCCCACAGGCTTAATTTTATAAAAGACGTTGATAAGATATTGGTAGTGGATCAAGGATCAATTGTTGGGGAAGGGAAGTTTGATGATTTAATAGAACAGTGCGAAGCTTTTAAAGCGTTATGGAGTAGAAAAATATCGTTTACAGATTATCGATAAATTGCTAGACTCTTCTAAAAAAAGAGGTGCTATCTATGGCTTGGCCAACACATATTGTAGCGGTGGGTGGAATTGCAATAAATGAAGAGGGAGATATTCTTTTAGTAAAAACACATCATGGTGGCTGGGTATTTCCTGGAGGACAAGTGGAAGTTGGAGAAAACCTAATGGATGCACTAATTCGCGAGATTAAAGAGGAAAGTGGAATAGATGTTGTTGTTTCTCAATTGATTGGCGTGTATTCGAATACAGGTATGCATAAATGGTATGACGGTGAGACGGATGTTCCTACCAAGGTCATGTTAGACTTTATCTGCAAGCCCGTGGGTGGAGAATTAAGTACTTCGGAGGAAACATCTGAAGTGATGTGGGTAGCCAAGGAGAAGGTGCTGGATCTGATTTCTGCAGCGGCTATTCGTACCCGCTATCAAGCTTATTTGGATTTCGACGGAAATACTAGGTACATGGATTATGTAACTGGAGGTGCGTTTGAAGTTAAATTGGATCGGACGGTGTAAAAAAAGAAGCTTTGAGGCTTTCCCGAAAGGGAAGGCCTCTTTTGTTGGGAATGAGCAATCATTCCGCTATATCGTATAAGGATTGTGTCGAATCATCTCAATTAAATTCACTGCGGCTGCTGATAAGGGCTCATTTTTACGTGTACAGATCGCAATGGTATTTTTCAGATGGACGCCTTCTACATATACTCGGCACAATTCTCCACGCTCTACATATTTGCGTACGACTAATGAAGAAACGAAGTTTGCACCATATCCGGCGATAACGGCTTTGATGGCTTCATGTAGTCCATTAAATTGCAAAGAGATGATAGGAGCGGGTGTGTTGTATGTGCGGCATAAAGATAATAATCGCTCCCGCGTTGAACTCCCTTCTTCACGCATAACGAAGGGTTCCTTCATCATTTTGGATAGAGAAACTTGCTGATTGGCATAACGATGATCGGGTGCGACTACAAACCATAACTCGTCCTGAAATAACTCCTCTGTCTGGATTGTATCTGGATAAGCCTCGGCGATTCCTCCATAAATAGCTATATCCACATCTACATTTAACAGCTGCTTGAGGGCATCACTTGAGTTGGTAGTGGTGATCATCATCTCCACTTGTTCATATTGCTGCTTAAACTTTGCAATCCAGGTAGGAATGAGAAAGTGAGCAGGCAAATACGTTGCGGCTAGACGGATACATCCGTTACTGCCGTTAACATAATCTTGAGCGAATTGCTCAATTTGTTGTTCTACGGCGAACAGTCGCTTGGCGAGTAGAGTAAGCTCTTCCCCTGCATCCGTTAAAGCAATTCCTCTGCCTTGAGGTTTAAATAGGGCAAAGGACAGTTCCTTTTCGAACTTCTTAATCTGCGCAGTGATGGCAGGCTGACTTATATTTAAAATTTCTGAAGCACGTGTCACACTGCCTGCCGATGCGATTACATGGAATAAGCGTAAGGCATGTAGGTTCATGGTTAAACTCCCATTCTTCGATTCATATATTAAATATATAAATTAAATATAAAGATATATTATATTTATGATTATAACTGATTTACAATACAGATATAAAGATGAACTTGGAAAGATGAGATTAGGGAAAGGAATAATGGAGAGGAGGTTTGGAACTTTAGGAGCGTAGCGATCGCCTTTGTCTCCGGATTTCAACCATGAACAGTGTTTAAATTGAAGAAATCTGGAGACAACAGCGACCGGAAGTCTAAACACTCCTCGTAGTTACGAACGATCCCTAAATGTGGAAATTATAAGTTCATTTAAACCAAAATCAATACTAAAGGAGAAGTGATAAATATGTATCAAACGACTACTTGGGATAAAGTCGATCAGTATATTACAGAGCGCCTGATTCCACAGGACGTTGTGTTGGAAGAAGTGTTGGTCACCAATCAACAGGCAGGGTTGCCGCCCTTTGATGTTTCGCCTAGTCAGGGGAAATTCCTCAATCTACTGGTGCAAATGAAAGGTGCACGCCGGATTTTGGAGATTGGCACCTTGGGCGGGTACAGTACGATTTGGATGGCAAGAGCCCTGCCGTCTGACGGACAGATAGTTACCTTGGAGCTGGATCCCATTCATGCGCAGGTAGCTAAAGCTAATCTTTCGCTTGCCGAGGTGGATCATCTGGTAGAGCTTCGTGTAGGGGATGCATTAGAGCAACTGTCTCAGATGAAACAAGAGGGCGTTGAACCCTTCGACTTTATTTTTATAGATGCCGATAAACCGAATAATCCTAACTATTTAAAGTGGGCGCTGCAATTCTCCCAGCCCGGAACGGTGATCCTTGGAGATAATGTGATTCGTGAAGGCGAGGTCATTAATGAGAATAGCGAAGACGCTCGTGTAGTAGGCGTACGGGAATTTTATGATCTGTTGGCTGAAGAGTCTAGAATTTCGGCTACTGCCATTCAGACGGTGGGAAGCAAAGGTTATGATGGATTTGTATTGGGGATTGTGAATAGCTGAGGGATTCGACAGATCCTCTGAGCGTTACGGACCCCGTTGGCGTTATTTGCGAATTTTTAGCCTATAGAGCAGGGTTTCGGACTCCAGTGACGCTATTACTTAGAAAGAGGTTCATCTGTGTCCGATAGATGCCGGTGCCTCCTACCTGTAAATGATATCAAATCAAACAAAGGTGTCCCTAAGCCATGATGGCTTTTGGAACACCTTTGTTATTTTAAAGCGCCTCTTTAATTACCTTTTTGTAATAGAAGACGGACAATATTGCAAAGATCGAATACAAAGCAGTGTATAACAGCATCACCAGAATCATCGGTGTCCAAAGCTCTGTGCCGAATAAGAACCAGCCGGATTTAACGGCGAAGTAGCTGTGAAGCAGACCTATGACTAATGGAATACCGAAGTTGAACAATTGCTTCATCTGTATACCTCTGAGCAAATCACCTTGCGTGAACCCAAGCTTTCTCAGAATGGTGTAGTTAGGTTTTTCATTTTCACTTTCATCCATTTGTTTAAAGTATAGAATACATCCGGAGGTAATCAAGAAGGTTAACCCCAGAAAAGCAACGATAAACATAATGAGTCCCATATTTTGTTTTTGACCTTTTATCGACTCTAATTGAGAGTCTTGTTTGTTTTTCTCATCAAATTTCAAGGTCTTGAAAAGTTCATTTGCCTGTTCAACGCTTGCCCGGACTTTCATATCAATCCCGATATTAAGGGAGGATCCCCTTTGAAGGGCAGGATCTAAATCCTTCTTTAAGCGCTTAAAGATCGATTCGTCTACAACCGCAACCGGTAAGCCACCACCTGTGTAATACCCTGAAATGGGACTTTCGATATCTAATCTTTTATAATCCTGTGGAAAAACCTCATGTAACCCTTTGAGTTCAATCGCACCTTTATCTTTCATAGTAACAAAATTATCCAGTGCACTGCTTGATTTCGTAAAATAAGCTTTATCTGGAGTTAGATCAACGTCTTCAAGTGCATTTTCACTTATGATCGCCAGGGTCATAATATTTGAAAACATATTGTCTCCGTCCGGTTTTTTAACAAGAATCTCTTCAACATCTACATCGATCTGAAGGACTTGGGTCCTTCTTTCTGTAAATACTAAATCATTTGCCGTTAGGATCTTTGTAAATTGTTCAGCCTCTTGGGCATTCGTGAATACAAAATCCGTTGGGACATATTGCTTGGAAGTTTTCTCAGCAGAGTAAAAGGAAATGTAGCTAAGGGATAATAAACCCAGGGCTAGTGCCGATACCGTTGTGATGATGGTCAATAATACGGCATTGGATTTCATGCGAAACATAATGGAGGAAAGAGATAGAACCTCTCTAATGTTCAGATAGCCGTTTTTCCGCTTACGAATGATATGAAAAATAAAACTTACCGAGCCTTTATAAAATAGATAGGTCCCAATAATGACGGATCCCAAAATAGTAATCATGGATATAGCCAATTGATTCATTGAGGTTACGTCGTCGGTAAGTAATTTAGAGGAGAGCACATAGCCCAGTAGGATTAGGCCAATTCCGACAATCCCTATGATCATTTCAAAGAAGGATAACTTTTTCACTGTACCTTCTGTTGTTGAGGTCACCCGGAACAAGGATAAGATACTTTGTCTTTTAATAAATCCATAATTCATCAGCATGATCAAAAGATAAATCACACAGAATACGATCAATGTCTGAATCAAAGCTTCGATAGAGAAATGAAGGGAGGCTATAGCATCGACCCCCATTATTTTAAATAAGATCATGAGGATCAATTTTGAGATAGAAAAGCCTACTAATATCCCTAGGATCAAGGAACCGAAATATAGGATAAAGTTCTCTGCCGAAAGAATGCGGAAAATTTTATTTTTGGTCATTCCAATTAACTGAAATAAGCCAATTTCTTTGCCGCGTCGTTTGATAAAGATCGTATTAGCATACAACAGGAAAATAGAGACAATTACAACTAGTAAAACCGAGGCAGCCGTGATGGCTGCGCCCCCTTTGATAGAGCTTTCCAGCTCATCCATCGAGGGATCATATTGCAAGGTGACAAAGGCGAAATATAAGGCCACACTAAAAACTAGCGCAAACACGTATAGGTAGTAATTTCGGATGTTTTTTCGCAGATTTCGAATCATTAATACATTAATGCTCATTCTGCACACCGCCTAATACACCCTGTGTTTTTATAATGTCATTGAAGAAAACTTGTCTTGATTGTTCTCCTTTATTTAGTTGCGTATAGATTTTTCCATCTTTTATAAAAATAACTCTACTACAATAACTGGCAGCCACTGGATCATGTGTAACCATAACGATGGTTGCTCTTCGTTTTTGATTGAGTTCAATTAGCTTATTTAATAAATCAGAAGCGGATTTAGAATCCAGCGCCCCGGTAGGCTCATCAGCAAAAATAATACTTGGATCATGAATGAAGGCACGAGCTGCTGAGGTACGTTGTTTTTGACCGCCAGAGATTTCATTGGGGTACTTATTTTTTAATTCCAAAATCCCCAATTCCTTTGCGAGACTTTCGAATTTCTGATTGGCGGCTTTCTTGGGTGTATTGGTAATGGATAGTGGCAGCAGGATGTTCTCCTTTACCGTCAGCGTGTCCAAGAGATTATATTCTTGAAAAATAAAACCTAAATGATTCTTGCGAAATTCAGCGAGCTGCTTCTCTTTCATATTGGAGATTTCATTGCCCTCGATGGTAATAGATCCGTTACTGATTTTGTCGATCGACGAGAGTACGTTGAGTAGGGTGGTTTTACCTGAACCGGAAGGCCCCATGATGCCAACGAATTCGCCTTCTTCTATACGAATATCGAGTCCGCTTAACACGGATTGTTTGTTTAATTTATTGCCATAGCTTTTATGAATTTTAGTAGCTTCTAGAATTGCCATAATGATTCACTCCTTCGTTTCTTCTTGTATAGCTTTATTATAAAAAAGTTTATTGTTCTTATCCTGCGATTGCCCGAACAAAATATAAAAGCATGTGACATTGTTGTCACATGCTTGAGATTTTAACGAATTCATTTTTGAGTGGGAAGGTTAGCGTAAATGTTGATCCCGCTCCGAGCTTGGATTGAACCCCGATGATGATGAGTAAGGATTGAGCTGCTTTCTGAGCTAAATATAAGCCCATGCCTGTGGCGGCATTGTCGCGATGTACAGTAGTGGAAGTAAACCCTCTGTCGAAGATGCGCGGCAGGTCCTTCGGATCTATCCCGCGCCCGCAATCCTTCACCTCAAGAACGATATGTTCAGTTTGCTGGTAGCTATTCACTGTAATATCAGAAGCCTCACTATATTTTACGGCGTTGGTTAGGAGTTGTCTGAGGATAAAAGCCAGCCATTTAGCATCACTAAGCACTTCAGCAGCTTCTAAGTTCAACTCAAAGCCGATTCCCTTCTGAATACACCAAGATTGTAATGTCTTAATCTCACTAAAAATAAGCGTTTCTATATCGATTTGCTCCATGTACAGGTCGTTTTCAATAAATGGTATCCGTCTTTGATGGAGCTGCTGATCCAGCAGCAGGTGAATACGCAGCCACTCATAGGTCAAGTGCCCCTTCATAACATCATCTTCTATACGCTCAATCATTAGATGCATTGCGGTCAGTGGAGTCTTTACTTCATGAATCCAGGATAACAGCTCATCCTTCTCTTGCTCCAAATTCATTAAATTGTCTGAAGCAGTCCGCTTTAACAATTTCACTTGGTTGGTGATGCTCTCTTCGATGATTTTCTCAAAAGGACTTTCGGCAAGAGCGATGCTTGTCAGATCGAGATCATCGTCCCGCTCATTTAAGCTTTTATAAAATCTGGTTTCCTTAGGATAGCGAATGACTAGAAAAATTACGAAAAAAATCATCGATAAAGAGACCAGATAGAGCACTGAAGACAGGGGGATGGTCGGGTCCATAAAGGTGATAAAGAGCATAAATAGATGTACAAAGAGAAAAAGCAAAATCCAACCGAGTCTTTCGAGCAGGTACTTTTTAATCATAGAGAATCCTCTTCAATGGCTACGTACCCTTGTCCAACCTTCGTCTCAATAAACGCCCCTAATTCAAGCTCGTCGAGCTTTTTGCGCAGCCTATTTACGTTGACGGTAAGGGTGTTATCGCTAATAAAGCGCTTATCGTCCCATAAGCTATTAATTAATTCCTCGCGGGTGACAATTTTATTCTTTTTCTCAATGAGCAATTTCAATATGAAAATCTCATTTTTGGTAAGCTCAATCGTTCCCGTGTCGTTGGTCACTGAATTCCGCTCATAATCGACGGTAGCTCCGCACCACGTTTTGAGTTCAATGTTATCCGTATTGTAATTGTACACACGCCGGAGAATGGCTTGCACCTTGGCAATGAGTACATCGAAATGGAAGGGCTTTTGGATATAATCATCGGCTCCCAGCTGCATGGACATCACCATATCTGTCGGATGATCCCGAGAGGATAAGAAGATAATCGGCAGATTAGAGTGAGAGCGAATCATTCTGCACCAATGAAATCCATCGAATTTGGGTAATTGGATATCAATTATCACTAAATCAGGTTTGATTTCCGTGAATTCCTGCGTAACATTGTTGAAATCTTGAATGCCATATACATCATAAGACCACTGCGTAAGCCGTTCTTTGATCTCATTAAACAGCGTTGTATCATCTTCGATTAATAAAAGCTTGAACAAATCGGTCACCACACTTTTAGTTTCGTGCCTTGCGTTTAGAATACGCTTAAATGATTGAAGCCATACTTTGATTGTGCTTAGAGCATTGCAGATAACACTGTCTGATAATGTGCAAATTCCTTCGTTTCATTAAACTGAGGGCACATTTTCAAGGAGAGCAGGGCGCTTTCGATTAAGAACTCTCTTGGTTCCTTGTTGTTCATGATCTCTTCTTGGATAAAATATAACAGCTTCAGTGCATTGGACAGGCTAGGATCATCGGCGGCGAATGATTTATCAATGATTTTTTTTAAGCTTACGGTCGCAAACGATAGATCATTATTAAAAAAATCAGTGTATTCAGCAACAGGCAATAGTTTCCCTACATGATCGGGGGAGATAAGCTGGATTCCTTTTTCGCTTACATCCTCAACAATCGTCTGGATAAGAGTAGTGCAATAATTAATGATTTGTTGAGAGGTAATGACTTCGTTCATGGCACTGTTAATTTGCAGCATATTTTGCAAGATGCCTGTAAAAATGATGGCTCCATCCAGTAGATAGGGTTTTTTATCTTCAGAAAATATATGCAGTAACCGTTCATGCACCCAGGTTAATAAGGTGAATTTAGTTTTTTTGATGAACGTAATTAAGTCCGGATCATTGGAGACCAGGGCATCTTCAACCAGCTGCAACAATTTATTTTTCTTATTGATTTTCATAACCAGTTGAACTTGTTTAGCGAATATATCAATGTCAGAGGGGTCCTGGCCAATGAGCAGGCCATTTCTGCCTTCTTCCAGCTGGTCATGAATAGAGGTGAATACAGCTTTAAAGAGATCCCCCTTGGAAGGGAAATAATTATAAAAAGATCCTTTGGAGATCCGGCTGTGATTCAGAATGTCCTGTATGGATGTGGCGTGGTAGCCTTTTTCAATAAATAATTCATGTGCTTTTTGAATCACTTGCTCTTTCCGTTTATTTATCATCTTAGGTGCCCCTTTAAGCTGGACTCTTTTGTGCAAAAAAACACTTCACGTAGAATAGACTAGCTTATATTTCCACTTAATACAATTTAGTTTTTAAATGAATTCTGACTTGCCAAGCAGTAAATATAAGAGTAATATATTCTACATTGTAACATAAGTTCAAAATTGAACCGACGGTATGATTATAGAATGGAGGATTCCAAAATGAAAACGAAAGAAAGTAAAGCGTCCTATGGGATTTTGGCAATCCTTATGATTGGTGCATTTGTTGCTTTACTGAGTAATACCTTGCTCAATATAGCTTTACCATCGATTATGAAGGATTTTGATGTCAGTGCCTCAACGGTACAGTGGTTATCGACGGGTTATATGTTAGTGAACGGGATCATGATTCCTTCAACGGCCTTTTTAATTCAAAAGTATACAGCCAGACGATTATTCCTAATCGCCATTGGATTATTTGCAATAGGGACCTTCATTGGAGGCTTTGCTCCAAGTTTCCCTGTATTATTGATTGCGAGAATGGTCCAAGCCTCAGGGGCCGCGATTATGATGCCATTATTAATGAATGTATTGTTCACCACATTTCCACCTGAAAAACGTGGCTCGGCCATGGGGATGTTTGGTTTGGTTATGATTTTTGCACCAGCCATTGGTCCTACACTCTCAGGATGGATTATTCAGCATTATGAATGGCCTGTGCTGTTCTTTATGATTGCACCGATCGCCGTATTGGTGTTCATTCTTGCCTTCTTCAAACTGCATGATCCTAAAAAAGATGTGGCTATTAAAATTGATATTCTATCCGTAGTTCTATCAGCGATTGGGTTCGGGGGTCTTCTATACGGCTTCAGTTCCGCTGGGAATAAAGGATGGGATGATCCAATGGTCTACTCCACCCTTATTATCGGGGTTATTGGTTTAGTGATATTCATTATGCGCCAGATGAAGATGAAGGAGCCTATGCTTAACTTCAGAGTGTACAAATATCCGATGTTCGCTTTATCCTCAGCGATTTCGATTACACTGAATATGGCGATGTTCTCAGCCATGATGTTAATGCCGATTTACCTGCAAAATATTAGAGGTATTTCACCTCTGGATTCGGGACTCCTAATGTTGCCTGGTGCGTTGATTATGGGGGTTATGTCTCCAATCACAGGTAAATTGTTCGATAAATTCGGCGGCAAAGTCTTGGCGTTAATCGGTCTGGCTATCGTAGTGATCAGTACGTATTTCTTTAGTGATCTAACTGAGACAACGAAATATTCGACACTTATGATTTTGTATTCTGTGAGAATGTTCGGGATTTCAATGGTTATGATGCCTGTGATGACCAATGGTCTGAACTCCATCCCGGCTAAATATACACCACATGGTACAGCCATGAACAGTACGATTCAGCAAGTCTCCGGGGCGATTGGCGGGGCGCTGCTTGTAACGATTATGTCTAACAGTACCACATCACATGTCAAAGATATGGTAGCTGAAGCTGTGAGTAAATTAACGGCTAAGCCTTCTGCAGAGCAATTGCTTGGCATTCAAAACCAAGTCATCGCAAAAGCAACGATCGAAGGAATTAATGATGCGTTCTTAGTGTCAGTAGGCGTTGCCATTATTGCCTTTATCCTAGCTTTCTTCATAAAAAGAGGGATACAGCCTAAGGATACAGAAACAGTCGAGGAAAAAGTGGCTGTTAAACAAGTTTCATCCGCTAGATCGATGTAATTTGATATGTAGAAAGACGCTCACCTATGGTGGGCGTCTTTTTGTCTTAATTAAAAATAGAACTCTGAGTGAGTCTTGGTCCATCTTGAATGACCGTTATGGAGTCGTTTCCACCTACATAAATTCTATTTGTGAGCGGGTTTAGCACAGTGCTGCCTGATACGGAGGAGAATCTTGCGAGCCGTTTAAACGTGGTGGCGTTATAAACGGACATATGATTCTTATCAAAATTACCAACAAATAAATGATTTGTATTCGGGTTGATAATCGTGTTGGAGGAGGTAGGCAACACCTTTGTGGTTATAATTTTGTTGTTGCGCCCATCTATGACAAACAGCCTGCCCTTACCCTCCACTTGTGCACTTGAGACATAAATACGATTCGTCAGCGGATTTATAACGACCTCACTTTGCAAACGTCCCAGCTGTACATTACGCAACAATTTATTGGTTCGGCCATTGATCACAGAAAGAAACCGGCTCAAGTTATTAGCGACATAAATACGATTGGTAATTTTATTAAGTGCTGGCGCTATCACGGGGTTACTTCCGACTTTTATTGTCGCAATGATCGCCTGTGTAGTTCCGTTAATGACGGTGACGCTATCATTTACTGTATTGGTCACATAGACACGGTTGGTAAGCTCATTGATAACAATTCTGGAGGGGCGTCCACCGAGTTCAATCTTTTTACGGACCTGATTTGTTTTCCCGTCTATGACGAATAGGGTTCCGAATGCGCTAGTTACATAAATCAGATTGGTTCGAACATTTACTCCGATATTGTCTGGGAATCGGCCTACTTTGACAGTTTTGATTACCTGGTTTGTCCGCCCGTTTATGACAGATACGTTTTCGTCACGGAAGTTAGGTACATAAATCCGGTTGGTTTGGGGGTTGATTCCGAGCTGAGACGGCAGTCTTCCTACAGGGATCCGAGCGATAATGCGATTAGTTCTGCCCTCCAATACCCCGATAGTTCCAGCCTCGGTGTCTGGGTTTACAAAGTATACTCGATTCGTGACGACATTTACTTTTATATCTCCGATCGGTCCGGCAGAGCGGACTGTAGCAATCACTTTTGGCTGCGCCATGCTTTTACCCCTTTCCAAGTAAATAGATACTTCATTATATTTAGGCTTAGGCAAAAGGGTACTTCATTTATCCTTGCAAGATATATATTAGGAGTGTAGAATGGTACTCCATTATCCAAATATTAGGTTAGGTGTAAGCGTTTTATTTTTTGAGAAATTGAGATTGATTGGAGGTTGGGGTTGAAATGGTGAAATCAGTGTTGTCGGATATTTTATTAACACCTGATAAGATGCAGGTTCATAGCGAATTATTAGAGAAAATTGGGCAGTATATCACACAAGAAATTCTAAATCATCCGTTAATGAAAGAGGAGAGTCAGCGGGTAAGTATTCTCCTTGATGGATCGACCGCACTTGGTGTGGTGGATGAGCAGTCGGATGTGGATGTAATCATTATTTGTCAGGACGAGTATTATAGCAGCATTAATCATCGGTTCGAGCAAGCGGGGCTGATCCCGGAGCAAAGTAGTTTTTTTATGGATTTACGACTTCCCAGCGGCAAGACCGGACATTACACACTGCATAAAATATCAGAAATCAAAGCGGCGTTAATGAGCGGAAATATGGAATGGCTGTGGAATGCTTCTATTTCTTATATCTACTATGACCGATTGGATGTAAAGTCACTTTTTGATGCCTATGTGCCCCTCCAACCTGGAGTCCTAATGAGATTTCGTAAGAATTCATACATACAGTTACGAAGTTATGCCAAAAGCTTAGATAATCCTGTAGTGCGTGGCGACGCCTTTCCTATTTTATTTTTAGCGGTTTCTCTTTATAAAGAAGCATTACGCTGTGCCATTACTATTGAAGGTTACCCCTACCCCTATGACAAATGGCTGGTACCTGTAGCCAAACAAACGGCTGTCGGCCGAAAGATTATGGAGTGTGCGGGCGATTTTTGGAGTTTTATTAGAGATGATGAATCCTTTGCTCCTATGTACCAAGAGGATAATAACTTTGTCAAAATGGAAAAACGATTCCGGAAGATACTTGTAGAGGATTTCCGCATGCGGGGGATCGATGAACCTTGGTTAGTAGAGTGGTGGAAGTTTATGGAGGAGTGAGTGGAGCTATAGGGTGTTTGGGTGAGTAGAGTAGCTGTGGTGATTAAGTAACTTAAATGACTCCCCTTCCTCCTCTTGATTATGGTAAGGTATATTGAAGTGGAATTTTAGTGAGAGGTGATTATATGGACGGGACAGTTTCAATATTAGGAGTTCCCTTTTCAAAACTAACACTACATGAGACAACACTTCATCTAACAAAACATATTCAATCTGGGGAATCGAAACTTTTCCATTTGATCACGGCTAACCCGGAAATTACGATAACAAGTCAATCGGACGAGCTGCTACGAACCATACTTCAAGAAGCGGATTTAATCACTCCTGACGGGATTGGCATTGTGATGGCATCAAAAAGAAAAGGCGATCCTATTGCTGAGAGGGTAACTGGATATGAGCTGCTTCTTGAGCTTTTGGAGCAAGGAAATAGCTTGGGCTGGAGTTTTTATTTCTTGGGAACAGATGAGCTTACCAGCTGTAGAGCGGTCGAAAAGATCACGGAGTTATATCCGAATGTGAAGATTGCAGGAAGACATAATGGTTTTCTTACCAAGGAAGAGGAGCCTGCCATTGTAGCAGAAATACAGCGCGCACAGCCAGATTTCCTGATCGTTGCGATGGGTGCGCCATACTCTGACAAATGGGTATATAAGCACAAACAGGAGCTTGCGCAGGTAAAAGTTGTTTTTGGCGTGGGGGGCAGCTTGGATGTAATAGCGGGAAAAGTTACTCCTGCACCAGCGCTATGGAAAAAACTCAATCTGGAGTGGTTGCATCGACTTTTGTTCGCTCCCGTTGCGAAGGGACAAAAGTCGCGATGGCGCAGACAGGCAGTGCTGCCCAAATTCGTGTTCCGAGCTATGATTAGGAAATGAAGAAAAGGCCTCGTTTATGGGGGCCTTTTTTAGGTTCGGTTGGTGGGAGAGGAGGAGGGGGCAGATGTGAGAGTAGGAAGTAAGGAGTAGGGGGAAGAGTAAGAGAGATTAGTGGGAGTAAGGTGAGGAGTATGAGCAAGAGTGAGTAGTCAGTAGTGGAATTGAGGAAGGAGTAGGAGTAAAAGTGAGTAGTGGGAGTATGTGTAAGAGTAGTGAGTAGAATGTAAGTGCGACTATAGCTGTGACCTTTAAACAAATTAATAATAATAAACAACACCGATTCTGGTTGATGCCATAGCCTCGTATTTATTCAAACTAAAAGCTAAAGAGGAACAATAAGGGCAAAAATGCCCTAGATCGGGTGCAATACAACCCGAAGTGGCAAAAGAAAGGCAAAAATGCCCTGGATCGGGCGCAATACAGCCCTAAGGGGCAAAAGAAAGGCAAAAATGCCCTAGATCGGGTGCAATTCAACCCGAAGTGGCAAAAGAAAGGCAAAAATGCCCTAGAATCGGTGCAATACAGCCCGAAGAGGCAAAAGAAAGGCAAAAATGCCCTTGAATCGTTGCATTTCAGCCCGAAGTGGCAAAACAAGGGCAAAAATGCCCTAGATCGGGTGCAATACAGCCCGACGAAGCAAATCAACGGTATAAATCCCGCAGAATGAGCCAAATCCGGCCCGACGAAGTGAATCAACGGTATAAATCCCGCAGAATGAGCCAAATCCGGCCTGAAGCAGCAAATCAACGGTATAAATCCCGTAGACTGAGCCGAGTCCGGCCTGAAGCAGCAAATCAACGGTATAAATCCCGTAGACTGAGCCGAATCCGGCCTGAAGCAGCAAATCAACGGTATAAATCCCGTAGAATGTCCCCAGCCCGCCCGGTTACTATCCATTACCAACAGGGAGTCGGTTTTCGCCACACATTTAATGTGATCCCTACTATGATGAGTGAAATTTGTTTAATTGAGCAGATACATCCGCGTTAATTGAAAATAGGGTAGGAGTTTATCGCTGCAAAATAAAAAAACTGACACCGCTATACCAGCGATATCAGTTTACAGAGCTTAGCGATTAAGCTAGCGGCTGCCTATTTTTAGCTTGTTCCTCTCGCATCCACTGTGACAACTGGCGTTTGAGCTTAAGGAACTCGGGAGAGTCCGTAATCTCATCACGGCGTGGCCGCGGAAACGGCACATCGACTGTATGCAGAATGGAGCCGGGGCGGCCGGAAAATACATAGATACGATTAGAGAGCAGCAACGCTTCTTCGATGTTGTGAGTAATGAACAGCACAGAGCGGCGATTCTCTTCCCACAGCTCAAGCAGCCAGCGCTGCATTTCACTGCGAGTTAGTGCATCCAGTGCGCTGAAAGGTTCATCCAGCAACATTAGCTCCTGAGGAGCGAGCAATGCTCTGAGAAAAGCTGCACGCTGCTGCATCCCGCCAGACAGCATATGCGGATAAGCATGTTCGAACCCGCTTAACCCAACCTTGGCTAGCCACTGGCGCGCTTCCTCGCGGGCTCCATCCCGCAGTGCGCCCTTGATCTCCCCAGCAAGCAGCACATTATCCTCAATCGTACGCCAAGGAAAAAGCGCAGGCTGCTGCGGCATATAACTAATTTCACCGCGTTGACCTGTAACGGCCTTACCGTTCATGAGGATCGTGCCTGCATCGGGTTTCACAAGGCCTCCAATCATATGGAATAAGGTGCTTTTTCCGCAGCCGGAAGGACCAACGATCGAAACGAACTCTTGTTGCTCTACCTTGAGAGAGACATTATTCAGAACTTTCGTCTCACGGCGACGATGGGAAAAAGATTTGGAGATGCCGCTCACTTCAAGGGCGGGTGCCACGGTATGAGCTTCAGGAGAGCTTATGACTTCTGTTGTTCTGTGTTGCATTTGCGTCGCTTGAGACATACAGGCATCTTCCTTTCTATGAGTTACGGCGCGGCTTCCAGCGAACCAGCCATTTTTCCAGCAATGCAATAATAGCAAAGAGTACAAGACTTAAAAGTACAATAATAACAATAGCGACAAACATCCGATCCGTACGATATGCGGATTTCTGCAGGAGCATATAATAACCAATACCTTTATCCGCGCCAATCCACTCAGCGACCACGGCGCCCATAACCGCATAAGTAGCAGATATTTTTACGCCGGAAAATAGTGCCGGGATAGAAGAGGGCAGCTCCAGCTTGGTGAAGATTTGCCACTTGCTTGCGCCAGCCATTTTCATATAATTCATCATGACCTGATCACTTTGGGCCAGACCGCCCATCGCAGCGACAGCTACCGGGAAGAAACATACTAGTGTAATCAGCACGATTTTGGGCAAAAGACCAAAGCCGAACCAGATAATGAGCAGGGGTCCGAGCGCGATGGAGGGAACATTTTGACTCAGAATAATAAGTGGATAAAAAGCCCGTCTAGCCCAAGGCAAAAGATGCAAAAGCAAAGCAACGATCAGGCCTACCCCCGTACCAATGGGAAAACCAATTAAAGTGAGCCGCAGCGTAGCCATCGTATGAGCCCAAAGACCAGAAGCGTTACTGGTGGATTCACGGGCAATATCAGCTGGACTCGGCAGAATCCAGGATTCAATATGAAATACAGATACAGATAGCTGCCATACGGTTAAAAAGAAGACGACCGCCACAAGGGGCGGCCATATTAGCTTCCAGGTCGATCTCACGGCCGATATTTCTCCGTCAGTTTATCCATGCTGATTCCGTTAGGATTATGAGCGATTTTGATCTGCGAAATTACGCTTGGACTGCCTGCTTCGATCAACGCCTCCTGCATCTGACGCACAACCTCCAGCAGCTCGCTAAGCTCACCTTCCATTGTGGTTTCCAGCGGATTCACTTGATGTTTAACACCGGATTTCTGAATGACCTCAATCGCTTTATCTACGTATGGGATGGAATCCTCATTGTTCGGAGTTTTTGGAATTACTTGAATGCTTAGTAGGGTGTTAGCCACAATAATCAATCCTCTCATTTTATAAGGTAAGTTCAAAAAGCCAACTTTGATAACGAAGTAATTCATTACAATTGTTGTTTACTCCGCCGGTAAAAAATCATTACTGAATGCACTAGCAGCATCCAGCGGTTTATCCAGCAACTTCAGATCATACATCCAGTCGCCGTAATTTTGCCAGACCTCGGTTTTTTGCTCGCCCCAGCGGGCAGCATCGTCCTTGTATTTTGGGCTAAGCCATTTTTGGCTAGCTAGGACAAGGTCGGCGTCCAGGTCAGGAACGGCCTTCGATAACATACCGGCAGCCTCTTCCGGATGATCTATGGCATATTGATAACCTTTTGATGTGGCTTTCATGAAGGCCTTCACCAGATCAGGATGATCTGCAATTTGCTTCTCACTCGTCGTCAGCACAGGCGTGTAATAATCGAGCTGCGGCGCATAATCCTTTAAGTACAGCATATCCAATGGCTCGCCACGCAACTCAGCCTCAACACCAGTCCAAGCGTAGAAAATCCAGGCGAAATCAATGTCACGTTTGACGGCGGTAAAATAATCAGCTTCACCGATACTGATCAGCTTCACCTTTTTCACATCGCCACCTTCAGGATCCATGATGGCTTTCATGGCTGCTTCTTCGGCCGGTGAGCCCCAGCCTCCGTAGGTTTTACCTTCGAAATCCTTTGGTGATTTAATATTGCGATCTACTGGAGCGGCGAATCCCGACGTATTATGCTGAATAATAGCTGCTATCGAGACAAGGGGTACGCCTTGTAGACGGGCTAGTGTTAATCCTTCTTGGGCGCTGATGCCAAATGCAGCTTCGCCAGAAGTAACCATAGTATCAGAACCCGCTGCGCCTGGCTGAACGATCTCGACGTCCAGACCTTCTTCAGCGTAGTAACCAAGATCCTTAGCTACGTATAGACCGGTATGATTCGTGTTCGGTGTCCAGTCGAGTGCGACTTTAACTTTGGTGAGCTCTTTTGGAGCATCCGTCCCAGCCGCAGCAGTTGGATCAGTAGCATTTGCTTTGTTTCCGGCTGTATTCCCATTGTTGCTGCCGCATCCGGCAATGGCAAGAATGAGTACACAGGTGAGGCACAACGTAAGTGCTTTTTTAAGGTGCATGTCTTCTTCTCTCCTTAAAGGTTACAAGAATCCCGTCTTCACAACATGAACCGTAAAGTGTAGTATGTACGTTTTTCTACATCTTTTAGTGATCTTACAAAAAAAGCGCCCCGAGTGATCGGGACGCTGGCTTGGCGCAAGGTTAGTTAAGGTCACAGGGACCAGAACCAATTGGCGATTCCTACGCTGGCATTATCCAGATCAGGTATAAGGGTCAGTATCTTGTGGGATACAATCTCAGCCGGCCAATTCCAGCACCCCTGGTTCTATGAAGTTAACGGGTATTTCTATGTGCAATATAAGTAAGTATAAGTTTTGTACCCATACTTTATATCTTATATTTCTCGCATACGGTGTATTATAGACGGCTGTACTCGGAATGTCTAGTAGTGCACTCCTGAATTTTTCCAATCCAGTAGTTTCTTTTTTGCTAGTCTAGATCTTTATATTTTTTGCGGTGACGCCGTTTAAGCTCACTAACCAGCGCCCCTAGCGTGAGGACAACGCTGATCAGAATCCCGCTCATGATCACGAAGAGGGCAAGAAATTCAAAGGGAGAATAACCAATCATTTTACTCCATTGAATCTTTCCATCCAGATCGTCAATGACCTGATTCATGCCGTAAATCCCGCTTACTACCGTAAATACAGTAAGAATCATCAGCAGATTATCCCGTCGCTTGGATTGAAACTTATCCTGATACTGAAACAGGTCATTTAAAGTTTCTTTCACTTCCTCGAACAAAGCGTCGTTTCCGTATACTTTACGCAGCTGAAGAAATATCTCCCGGCCCTGCGACTGGGAAATCAACTCCAAGAAGTAGAACTTTGCCGAGAACTTATTAATGGAGTAGATTAGATTGTCTATTTCCTCATAATCATGATTAATCCGAAGTCGGGAGTGCATATTGGCTAGCTTTAGCAGAACGATTTTGTGGAAAATATTGAGTAAAAATCCGTAATAATATTGCCCGTACATCTGGTTGGCTAGACTAACAGCAATCTCCTGTTCAGCGCGGGTCATGCAGCAAAAGGTCTGCTCATTCATCATATAATACGTGTCTGGACCCCAGCGATTATAGGAGTGTTCATGACAATAGTTCGCAATATATGCTGGATCGCTGGCACTGGCATAGGGCTTTCCGTTCAGATCAATTCCATCAAGCTGTGAGGCACGATAGCGCAGATTTACACTAATCTCATCAGAGCTTTCTTCATTCTGAAAGCCATAAAAAGCTTGCACCTGCATTCTTTCATCTACGAAAAAAGGAAGGGTCTCGAAATAAGCCCCATTGATATCCGATTGATCCAGATATGGCTCCAGTCCATCCACCAAATTTCGGAAGACAAAATCCTCTACCATCTCATAGGTCTGTTCCCCGCAATGAATATAAGTGTAATCATCCTGTATGAAGGTATTCTCTAGCGCACGGAAACGATCCGCGAATTCTAGGGCAATACTAAAGGGAATTGAATCCCCCTCCAGTTGGACACGTATCGTCACGAATCCAAGCTGAAAAGGACATATGAATATATCCGTCGAGAGAATTTTGAAAAATATAGATTGCTGCGGAATCTCCAGAATGCAGTCGAGATTATTTACTCTGGAAAAACGGCGAAACGAGTCGGCATCCTTCCTGCGTGGAAAAAGGACATGTGCAGCAAACGGTAAATAGGTGCGCTCCATTCGTTCATGGGAAACACAGTAGCCATCTCCGTAGTAGGCAGCTTCAAGCTCTTTATTATCCAGAAAAAAACGTGTGAAGCCGTCGTCCTGTAATTGCTGGATAAGCTGCTTAGAATCGCCCTTTTTTATAGAAAAGGGAAATATAAACTGCATGAGCGCAGTATGTAACAAAGGCTCAGTTGAAGACTCATTCATTCATCGTCCATCCTTGTGCTCAGAATATGCTTATAGATCACATTACCCTAAAAGGATAACGTTGATACTGTTCTAAATACGGGAACTCTTTCCTTTCACCGCTTGCATGGATTGGAACCTCCATGCGGCAATGCTTAGCAGAAACAAGAAGGCGGCAAAAGCGGCCAGTAATCCGGCTGTTTGTGCCACTTCTAAATGGTCCATAGACCAGCCCATAAACAGAGGTAGCAAAGCACCGCCAACACCTCCGGAAGCAATCATAATGCTGGGTGTTGACTCTTCGGTGCCAGGCAGCATTTTGCTGGAGAAGACTAAAGCAATGGAGAAAATACCGGACATAAACAGCCCCAGAAGCAGGATTACAATGAAAGCAGCCATTCGATTGTCAGTGAACGGAAAGAGTGTCAGCAGTAACAAGGTTAGTAAACAGCTGCTGAGAATGTACACGCGGTAAGATATTTTTTCGGCAATTACACCCGCAAACAATCTTCCTGTAGACATCGCCAGCCAAAAGAAAGTGACTGTCAGTGCTGCGGCAGACTCCGTCATCCCTAGCTTGGCAATAAAGATAGCCGGCATAAAGTTGACTAAACTCATCTCTGTGCCTACATAAAGAAAAAAGAAAACGATGAAGATCCCTAACAGAATCCATTGCTTACCTTTATACGGAAATTTTTTGTTAGAACGTGAGCTTGAGGATTGCGAATTGTCTGCTCCTTGGACAGAGGCGCGTTCATCCAGCATTCGTTGTAGATTACCGAAATGCCCTCTTGTCCAGAGGATAAGAGAAATTAAGGAGAAGGCAGCGACGATTAGAAAGGCCAATCTCCACGCTCCGGCAGCAATGAGCGGACTGGCGATAAGCGGCATCACGAGTGCGCCTATCCCGAATAGCACTTCAAGCCGGCTCATTGCAATAGCAGTTCCTTCGGTTACAGCACCAATAATAATGGTGCCGATAACAGCTTCGATCATCCCGAAACCAAAACCTGCGGCAACAGCGATAACATACATCCAGCCCCAAGGCGGTAGAAAGGCGTAGGCAATTTCTGCAACTAGTAGAAGACTGGTGGCAATGAGGATGCCTCCACGTTTACCGAAGCGGCGATTAAGCAGGGGAGAGACCAACACGCCTGCTAAAAAACCAGCGAATTGACTAAAGATTAATTCACCGCCAGCACTATAATTTTGATCATAATGTTGCAGTAGAACGGGCAGAATAGATCCCAGCACAACATGTGCCAGACCGATAACGAAGTAGGAAAGACAGCCGATCCAAATCAGTTTTTTCACGAAGTAAGCTCCTTATCTTGAAGTAGTTTATGAAGTAAGGTCGGATTCAATGTGAACCTGAAGGGTACATTATAATAAGCACCATTGTTATGATAAATCCAAACGGTGAGCTTGGATATATAAACTTTTGTTTACATGCTTGAAGGGAGAGATTTACGTAATGGATAACAAACAACTGGAGCAACTCATTATTAAAGCATTGGATGACAACAAGTTCGGTTCCTTTGGTACGATCGAAGAAGGAAATAAGCCGAAAGTACGTTATATGGCCATTTTCCATGAGGGTTTGAAGATTTATTTGGCTACAAATCGCAAAACTCATAAAGTGGAGGAGTTATCCGATAATCCGAATGCTTTTGTACTGCTTGGCTATGAGGCAGGCGGAAGCAAAGATGTGCTGGAGATTGAAGCAACTGCTACCGTGTCTAAGGATGAAGGCTTGCGCTCCAAGGTATGGAATAAAGAGCTGGAGCCATGGTTTACAGGACCTGATGATCCTAATTATGTAATTCTGGAGCTTACTCCAACACGTATTGAGTATGTAGGCAGCAATAAAGAGCATGGAGTATGGCAGCCGTAAGCTATAGCGTTGAATTGATCAAACAGCCCTCCTATCCCATATGGGGTAGGAGGGCTGTTTGATGTGTTATAATGACTTCAACTTTTTAGGTATTCATATCGGGGAGGAGCTAAAGCTACATGAGCGTTACTCTGTTATATATTGAAGATGATCGTGAAATTGGCAGTGTAGTGTCTGCTGATTTAAGCGAAAGAGGATATAGTGTCCGCTGGTTACGGAGCGGCGAAGGAGCGATGGAAGAAGCCGGCGCCTGCCAACTGGCTATTCTCGATGTTATGCTACCAGGTCTGGACGGGTTTACGATCGGGCAACGTTTGAAACGTTCTTACCCTAAGCTGCCCATTTTGATGCTCTCCGCCCGGACCTCGATTGATGATAAGCTGCAAGGTTTGGAGTTCGCAGATGATTATTTGACCAAGCCCTTTCATCCGGATGAATTGGCCGCTCGAATCGAGGTGCTGCTCCGAAGGAATGGGGCATCGGTTCAGGATTCACTCACACTTAAACATCTAGTCGTATATGAAGGGGATAACCGCGTGATGAATGCTCAGACTCAGGAAGAAATCATGCTTACAGGTAAGCAATTTCAGATTTTTTCCTATTTGCTGCGTCATCTTAACCAAATTATGACGAAGGAGCAGATCTACGAGGCCGTTTGGGGTGAGGCTTATATCGAAGGAGATAAAACTCTAATGGTACATATTCGTTATTTGCGTGAAAAGCTGGAGCTTGATCCGGGTAATCCGGAAATTATCGAAACTGTCCGTGGGATCGGCTACCGGGTAAGAGCATGAGAGGATTAGAGCGCATTCGCAAGAAACGTAATTCCTCTTTGTTATCAGGGTATTTGCTAATTATCGTATCTGCACTGCTATTTATCCCTGTGGTCCTTCCGTTGTCTTTTGTTGGCTACAATATCCTTAACGAAGTGACCAAAGGTGCCTCGCCTGTAGATACATCCCTGTATTCGAATATTGCACCGCTGGAGACTATGTGGCATAAAGAGGCACTTCACTTAGAAAGTGCCTCTTCGGAAGCCATAAATCAGCGGCTGCATGAATTGAGTCGAAAATACACTGAGGCTACTATGTTTTGGGTAGACGGGCAGGGAAAAACCCAGTTGATTCTCACGCCTGAAGAAGGGGATAAGGATAAGATTTACCCTGAAGTTCCTGATCAGTGGACTGCGGCTGAGGCTATTTCATTTATGAAAGAAAGTACGAATCGTGATCCTTTAGCCATCGTTGCTTTCGTGGGGGACAAAGTGGAGGCAGACAAGGGATTTATGGTGATGCAAATTCCAAGCAAGCTGCTGAACAAAGGGGCTTATGGGGGATTAGGGGCTTGGGCTTGGTATAACTTTGTGTTATTTACCCTTTTTGGAGGGTTCGCTCTGGTTTCATGGATGTTCTTTAGAAAAATTCGCAAACGGCTGCTGCAACTGCAAACCGCGATGACGATCACAGGCCCGGATAGAATGCCTAAGTCTATAGTGACAGGAAAACTGGACGAGATCGGTCGCTTGGAGGAAGCTTTTAATACGATGGTAACTAAACTGGATGAAAGCCGACGCAGGGAAATAGAAGAGGAAGAGTTGCGTAAGCGTCTAGTCTCGAATTTATCTCACGATTTACGCACACCCCTAACCGTCATTCGCAGCCATATCCATGTTATGACCAAAGAGGATCTGACCTCAAAAGGTAAGCAGTCCTTACAGCTTATGGATGAGCGTATTGCGGATCTTAGCGTCCTGATCGAGAATCTTTTATCTTACAATCTGCTCAATAGTGGACGGGTAACCTTAAAGCTGGAACGTAAAGATGTTTTACGCTTGTTACGGGAAAGTGCGGCTGCTTGGTACCCCGTATGGGAAAAAGAGGGCTTCGATATTGATATTAACCTGGAAGCCGAACCGCTATTCTGGAGGGTGGATGAGGTCTGGTTCCGCCGTATTCTCGATAATTTGTATCAAAACATTGTACGACATGCCAGCAGCGGGCATTATGTCGGGATCTCAACGGAGCAACGTAATGAACAACGTGCCATAATTATTGCGGATCATGGTCGAGGCATTCAGAGTCCATCCGATTACAAGGGGGCAGGTTTGGGATTGTCTATCGTCGATCTTTTGATGAAGCATATGGAGCTGGAATGGGTTGTGGAGAGCACAGGCAAAGGCACTTCTATTGTAATCTTTGATCCGCGTCGTGAAATTTAAACAAAACTTAAACTTGGCACTTCCTTGTTCTTAACCTTGGGACGTTATGCTGTATACCGAGGTGAAGAACATGGAAGAAACAGTGATTAAAACTAAGGATTTATTGAAAAAATATCGTGGCCGGGCTGCGGTAGAAAATTTGAATTTAAATATCCGTAAGGGAGAGATTTATGGTTTTCTGGGTCCTAACGGAGCTGGCAAAACTACAACAATCCGTATGCTGCTTGGCCTAATTACACCGACATCTGGAAAAATTGAAGTGTTCGGCCAGGATCTTCGGAAGAATAAGATGCAAATTTTACGGAAGGTAGGGTCGCTTGTCGAATCCCCCTCGTATTATGGGCATCTGAGTGCTGTGGACAATCTCGAAGCGATCCGCCGCATTCTGGATGTTCCGAAGTCACGAATCGCTGAAGTGCTAGATATTGTTTCTCTAACCGGGGAAGAGAGACGTCCGGTCAAAGGGTTCTCCCTCGGGATGAAGCAGAGACTCGGTATCGCAGCTGCCTTGCTAGGGAATCCAGAGCTGCTTATTCTGGACGAGCCAACGAACGGACTCGACCCGTCAGGGATTCAGGAAATTCGTGGGCTTATCAAACGTTTGCCACAGGAACAAGGAATTACGGTTGTAGTATCCAGTCACCTGCTTAGTGAAATTGAACAAATGGCAGATACCGTGGGTATTATTCGCCAAGGGCAAATGGTATACCAAGATACAATAGCTAATCTGCAACAACAGGCTGCTGGCGAGATACGCCTTGCGGTTTCGGAACCAGAGTCTGCGTTACGTCTCGCTGGAGGCCGGGGGTATGAAGGGACACTACAAGAGCAAAAACTGATTTTTTCAAGAATGAACGATGCAAGAGTAGCGCTGCTAGTCAAGGCTTTGGTAGAGAATGGGCACGCTGTCTATCGTGTAGAGGAGCGGAGACAATCGCTTGAGGACTTCTTCCTACAGGTTGTGGGAGGCGGGGAATCATGATGTGGCGGGCGTTGTCAGCGGATTGGCTTAAAATCCGCGGCAAAGGAATTTGGTTTCTAGTGTTTCTAGGACCGATTGGTCTAGTAGCCATGCAGGGCCTTAACTTTGGCCTTCGTTATGATTATCTGCGTCAGCAGTATAGCGCGGATTTATGGGGAGGACTTCTGGATAATGTGTCCGGGTTTGTGCCCACAGCTCTTTTTCTGGGAGGCACTTTAGTATGCTCGTTGATTGCAAATGTCGAACATCAGATGAGTTCATGGAAGCAGCTCTTGGCACTGCCTATCTCTCGTACCTCAGTGTTTATGGCTAAGTTAATGCTCTGTCTGCTGCTAGTGGCAGTTTCCTGCTTGTTGCTCTCAGTGGGGATAGTTGTTTTAGGGCTTATTTTGGGCTTCAAAGCGGATCTTATTCCTTATGTGGATGTAGTGCGGATTGGCTTTATGTCCTATATTGCGGCTCTGCCGGTCATCGCGCTACAGCTGTGGCTTTCCCTGGCTAATCGTAATCAGACACTGCCAGTTGCCCTGGGGATCACATTATCTTTGACGTCATTTTTCTCCATGTTCCTTTCGGAGTGGGTGCCTTTAACATGGCCATATTTGGCGTGGGACTCCTCTAATCGCCTTTTGTTCAGCGGTGCGGGTCTGCTGCTGGGAATGCTGGTGTTTTTGCCGGGTGCAGTGCATTTCGCTCGAAAGGATGTGGATTAAGATGATGTCATTTTGGAGAGTATTGTCCTCAGAGCGATTAAAAATGTCTAAATCATATGTTTGGCTTTTAGTCATAGGAAGTCCGGTTTTATCACTGGTTCCCGGATTGTTATCGGATAATCAAGGTGAGAAGATGTCTTGGGAGCTGCTGTTAAGTGTGATGTCAATGATGCATGCTTTGCTGTTTCTGCCTGTGCTTTCAGGCATTTTTGCGGCCCTGATCTGTCGTTATGAGCATCATGACGGTGGTTGGAAGCTATTGTTGTCTCTGCCTGTAACCCGGTTGTCGGTGTATCTCTCAAAATATGTGATGATCATCGGATTGCTGGCTGCTGTGCAAGTAACGTTCCTCGTTATGGTGCTGGGAATGGGCTTGTTCCAAGGGGCTCCAGATCCAATCCCTTGGGCTCTACTGCTAAAATCAGTATTTGGCGGCTTTGTAGCCTGTCTACCTCTCGCCGCATTGCAGCTGGCGATCTCGCAAAGCTGGAGCAGTTTTGGCGCACCGCTGGCGCTGAATGTGAGTCTGACCATTCCCAATATACTGATCGCTAATTCTTCAACCTACGGCCCCTATTATCCTTGGGTACAGCCGTTGTTGGCCATGAGTCATTATGGTGATGACGGATTTGGTGCCTTTAATCTGCCTTTAGAGACACTGATGATGATAGTGGGAGGAAGCTTGATTGTCTTTTTTGCCGCAGGACTAATCTCCTTTTATCGTAAAGCAGTCTAATTCACAATCAGAGGCTATAAACTCCTCCTCAATGGACATCCCGTGCTGTTTTTCTTATAATTAAAGAATATAATTAGCTAAGATGGAGGAGGGCGAGAGCATGGAGCCAACGGCATTAGAGGACTGCGACAATACATGCAAGGGTTCAGAGCTTGAACCGGAATCCATTGCATTGATCCTGCCAGACCGTGGGATTACTGATAAAATGGCAGAAATGTTCAAAGCGTTGGGTGATCCAACACGAGTGCGGCTCATTTACGCTTTGTCACAGCAAGAATTATGTGTACATGATTTGTCCGTGATCCTTGATATGGGCCAATCTGCGATATCCCATCAGCTCCGTTATTTACGGAATCTACGGATCGTGAAGCGGCGTAAAGAGGGGAAAACGGTATTCTATTCGCTGAACGATGCGCATGTGGAGCAGATCTTTTTGCAGACCCACGAGCATGTCCGACACGAATAGCTAGTTGCAAAAAAAGAGGGACTCCAGCAGCCATTGAATGGCTTTTGGGAGTCCCTCTTTTTATTATGCCGACGAGTCCCAACCATCCACTACGGCTTACGGACCCAGCTGACGTTATTTGCACAATAATCGCTTTTTGAGCAGAGTTGCGGACCTCAGTGCAGTTATTCTTTAGAAAGAGGTCTTATTTTGCTCTTTTTCATGCCAATAGCGCCTATGGGGTCCGATAATATGCTAAACCGGGGATAATACTGCTTTTAGTGTCAATTGGGTCCGTTAGCTGTGTGGTTTGCGACAAATATTGCTCTAATGAAGCTAAGTGGCATCTCAGCTTAACTAACTAGCATCTCAACTAAACTAAGTAGCATCCCAATTAAACCAGGCTGCATAGGGGTTAACCAATGCGTTTAAATCCACTGAAGCCTTGTATTTCGAAGTAAGGATTTAGCTTATTAGCTGGCTTGATTTAGGTTCTTCGTTAGGTTTGGTTTTCTAAAGGACAACACTAGCCAGACACATTGCACAGCAAGCACTAGCAGGATAAATAGATCGATTCCCATGTATTCACTCGTATTATCGTTGCCCACAAACTGAATTAAATTATGTATAAAGTGAAAGGATATCAGCGGAAGAATATTATTATTGTTTAGCATCAACAAGGCTAGCGCAAAACCGATCAGAAGCGCATATACGAGTTGTAGAAGAATTTGTGTGATATCTGTGCTGGATAATGCATTAAGTAAGTGGGTAATAGAGAAAAGAATACTTGAAGTGATCACTGCTGTTTTAGCCCCTTTAGGAAGCAAGGTCTTAAAAATCAAACCGCGATAGATACTTTCCTCCACAAAAGCGACCAGCAGGGTGAAGAAGATAAAGAACAGTACCTCAGATGCACTGATCTCACGAAATCCCTTAAAGGATATGGTAATCAGGACCACTACTAGCGGGGCATAATAGATCCAGTTGCCCGAGGATATGGTGTTTAGAGGTCGGAAGCCAAGCGTGCTCCATTTGCGCTTAACTGTAAAGTAGATGATGAGTACAAGCGCGATTGGGATGAAGGAGATAAGTACAGGGGCGGTGTACGCAAGTTCCTTAATTGTTGCGTAAGCCCCAGCGGCAGTTACGGCTACAAGTAATAACACTTCGATAATAACTACACTCCAAATAGGGTGTTTCTGTGAAAAAGAAGACGTTTTGGCTAGCTTTGACATGTTCTAAATTCATCCCTTCTGTGTAAATCATTTGCCCATCGAGCTTCATTGATAATGGGGTCATTCGTATGTAAGAAACTTACTTTGGGTCATACATGATTTTACATATTTTCACGTAAAGGTCAATTGATTTAATTTTTAAGATAATGTAGAAAAATGGTGTATATCGCGTATTGACCTTGAAATATAAAGGGAATATAATAGGGCTAAGATAACATATGAACAAGTGCTCATATATGGTTTTTATTTGAGGAGATGTGCCGTATGGATACAATGCAAGGAAAATTAAAACGTCAGTGGGAATTAGAAGGCTTGGATTGCGCCAATTGCGCGATGAAAATTGAAGATAAGGTGAAGAAGATTGAAGGTGTATCGTCTTGTTCCGTTAATTTTGTAACAAAAACAATGACGTTGGAAACTGCCGCAGGGTATGAGGAGTCAGCGATTGTAGAAGCGAAGAAGACGGTGAAGGCACTTGAGCCCCACGTAAATGTGAAAGAGAAGGTTGGGGGCAATCACAAGGCGCGCAATAGTGGCGCTCATGAACATACGCATGATCACGAGCATGGTCATGAGCACGGCCATCAAGCTGCTGGACATCATCATGGTCATGAGGATGCTGAAGGTCATGGTCATACTCACGAGCACGGGGAAGGTGATACACGCAAAATATTGCTGCGGTTAGGCGCTGGTGGAATTCTGGCTCTAGCTGGGATATTCCTGCCCGTGAATGGAGTAGTTGAATTGCTGATCTTTTTGGCAGCCTATCTTATCGTGGGTGGTGAAGTTGTCTGGCAGGCGGTTAAGAACATCATCCGTGGCCAGGTGTTTGATGAGAATTTCCTGATGGCTCTGGCAACTATCGGTGCATTTGCGATTGGTGAGTATCCAGAGGGCGTGGCAGTAATGCTGTTTTACCAGATTGGAGAACTGTTCCAAGGTCTGGCTGTGAATCGTTCACGCCGATCTATTACGGCACTTATGGATATTCGCCCCGAGTTTGCCTATCTCAAGCTTGGAAATGATCTGAAGAAGGTCTCACCTGAGGAAGTAGCCATCGGAGATTTGATTGTTGTTAAACCCGGTGAGAAGGTACCCCTTGACGGAACAATACTTGAAGGTAACGCCATGATGGACACATCTGCACTTACTGGAGAGTCGGTACCACGATCAGCTGGTCCAGGAAGTGCGGTGTTAAGTGGTTTTATTAACCGGAACGGCGTAATTACTGTGCAAGTTACTCAGACCTTTGGAGAATCGGCCGTATCCAAAATACTGGAGCTAGTGCAGAATGCATCAAGCAACAAAGCTAAAACCGAGAACTTTATTACTAAATTTGCACGTGCCTACACGCCTGTAGTAGTGATCACAGCAGTCCTGCTGGCCGTCGTTCCTCCACTGCTGATCAGTGGTGCAACTTTTTCGGATTGGATTTACCGTGCACTTGTATTCCTCGTAATCTCTTGTCCTTGTGCGCTTGTGGTCTCGATTCCACTGGGATTCTTCGGAGGGATTGGTGCAGCTTCACGCAGCGGTATTCTGATTAAGGGAAGTAACTACCTGGAAGCCCTAAATGATGTGAAGGTAGTTGTCTTTGATAAAACGGGAACGTTGACCAAGGGACAGTTTAAGGTGACAGGAATTTATCCGTCGGGTGGCAAATCTAAGGATGAATTACTGCGGACAGCCGCTTATGCGGAGAGCCATTCCAATCACCCGATCGCTGAGTCGATTCGGACGGCTTATGGTGAACAGATTTCTAAGGAAGCTATCTCGAATTACAATGAAATCTCTGGTCATGGTATCGAAGTAACTATCGAAGGCAAGACCGTATTTGCAGGTAACGCACGTCTGATGGAGCGTGAGGGAATTGCTTATGAGGTCCCAGAGCAGAGCGGTACAGTTGTTCACATAGCGGTAGATCATCAATATGAAGGTTATCTGGTGATCGCTGATGAAGTGAAGGAGGACTCACTGCAGGCCATTCAGCGCCTCAAAAAGCTGGGAATACGCAAGACGGTGATGCTGACAGGTGATGCTTCCGCCGTAGCTGAAGATGTAGGGAAGCAGTTAGGGGTAGATGAGGTACACGCAGAGCTTTTACCACAGCATAAGGTAGAGGCCATCGAGAAGCTGGATCGTGATAAGTCTCCACGCGAGAAGATTATTTTTGTCGGAGACGGAATTAATGATACTCCTGTACTGGCTAGAGCCGATGTCGGGATCGCTATGGGAGGACTTGGTTCCGACGCTGCCATTGAAGCAGCAGATATTGTAATTATGACCGATGAGCCTTCGAAGATTGCTGTAGCTATCGGAATTGCCAAGCGTACTCGAGCCATCGTATGGCAAAATATTATTTTTGCTTTAGGTGTAAAAGCTATATTCCTTCTGCTCGGTGCATTTGGGATTGCCACGATGTGGGAGGCTGTATTCTCAGATGTAGGGGTAACCGTACTTGCCGTACTGAACAGTATTCGAGCTTTAAAAGTGCAAGACGAGGGTTAAGAATCTTTGGTGTATTAAATAAATGATTTCAACAAAAGTAAGCTTTAGGATTCCGGTTTTAAGGGTCTTAGGGCTTATTTTTTTTATTCTCCAGCAAAGAATTTGTCTATTTTTGCCGATATAGAAGATATATCCACATCAGGAGATATTATAACAAATGGAGTGAGGAGGCTATTTCATCGTGAATGAAAATGAAATGAAAGGAAACAAGATGAAAAAAATGAGAAAAAATGTAACGAAGAGAAAAGCGACGTCAATTCAACTTAAGTGGTCATCTGTTATATTAGCTATTGCAATCGTGCCGCTCATGGTAGCGACCATATTTTTACTTGATTATTTCGGCAATGTCACACGCACAGACAGTGAGCAAATGGCGCAGGACACCATTAATACGAACACATTCCGGATGGATGAGTGGCTATCCAACAAAACCTCGTCCGTAAAGGATCTGGTGTCCCAGCATCCTGAGTTCGATTTTACAAATCCGGCAAGTATCTTCCCTGTGATAGAAGTGCTGGAGGAAAGTGACAGTGAGACAGAAGGTTACAGTGTCATTAGTAAAGACGGCCAGTTAACCAATATGATGAACATGACCGCAAATGTAGCAGATGCGAGCTATTTCTTGAAAGCGAAAGAAACACATGCGCCTGTGTTGGGGGAAATGTCCTATCTGGAGCAGCTTGATAAATATATCATTCCAATCGTAGTTCCTGTCATGGATAAGGATAAGCAATTTATGGGAGGTATTGTCTTCTCAATTACTCCTGAAGTTCTTGCCCAAATGAGTAATGAAATTACTATGGCGGATACCGGATTTGGATATGTAATCTCAAATGATGGCATGTATTATACATATCCAGACGTCAGTCGTATGGGCAAAAAAATTACCGATTTCGCTAAAGAGCCGGCTCTTCAGAAGGTCGTTGACAAGATTTTAAGCAATAAAGAGGGGTCTGAAACTTATAAGGGCGAAGATGGTAAGAAAGTCATTACATACTTTAAGACAATTCCAGATACCGATCTAAAGCTTCTTGTAACAGTGCCGGAGAAAGAGGTTTTTGCCAAAGTGACCTCTGCACAAAGAACAGCAATGTTCATCTTACTGGCAGTTATACTTGTCATAATTTTTGTTTCACTGTACCTTACTCGTCTTATCGTTAGACCCATTAAAGCTATTTCCTCGACTATGAAAAAGGTGGCAGAGGGTCATCTGAATGAGAGGGTTAAAGTGCAGTCCGGAGATGAGATCGGCGAGATGAGTCAAAATATCAATGATATGATTGAGACACTCTCCGGTATTGTCAACAAGATTGATACAACAGTAGTGGAGGTTGCTTATTCCTCAGAAGGAATGCTGAAATCGGCTCAACGTTCGTCCTATACTTCAGCAGAGGTTGCTACAGTTATCCAAGAAGTAGCTCAAGGAATGGAAGAGCAATTTAGAGGCTCCGAGCAATCCGCAAGAGCAACGGAAGAGATGGCTGTAGGTTTACAACGTATTGCTGAGTCCTCTGCAGCGGTATCAGATCAGGCTGAGACAGTCAACTCAGAAGTAGAGAGTGGCTATTTGGAAATTCAATCTACACTGCAACAGATGGCTGTTATCAGTTCCACAGCTAATCAGACTGCCGAGATGATTGGGAAATTAAGTGAGCAATCGGAACAAATCGGACAAATTGTGGATGTAATTTCTGAGATATCCAATCAGACAAGCTTATTATCTTTGAATGCTTCTATTGAGGCTGCCAGAGCTGGAGAACATGGTCGTGGCTTCGGTGTAGTTGCGAATGAGGTGAAGAAGTTAGCAGAGCGGACAAACAGCTCCATCATTAGTATAGTGGAGCTAATCGGCGGCATTCAGTCTTCAACAACAAGTGCAGCGGATTCCATGAAGAAGAGTATTGAGGAAATTGGCGATGGAATGGGGAAAATGCAAAACGTCGGTGTTTCCTTTGATCATATCCGTTCTTCGATCCGTGAAGTATCGTCGCAAATACAGGATGTGTCAGCAATTAATGAAGAGATGTCAGCCGGCACGGAAGAAATAACGGCTTCTATATCCGATATGCTCGGAATAGCTAAAGAATCTGCTGAGAATGCTCAGGCGGTCTCCTTAGCTTCAGCGGAGCAGACAGAGATTATGAAGGATGTCGTGTCCTCCGCGGAATCACTTAATGAAGTGATGTCTGTGCTGAAAGAAGAAATCGAAAAGTTTAAAAAGTAGGAGATAAACTGAGATTCATCTCCTAATAATACAAAAATCGCTCTCTGGGAGCTGGCGGGTGATCTCACCCATTCCCAAAGTAGCGATTTTTTTACGAATTAAACGCTGTCTTCCAGCTGTAGGCTCTCGATGCCTGCACGTACAATGTTGCAGGAGTGGTTCAATTTCTGGGTTTCCTCTGTATTTAAATTAAGCTCCAGCAGCTCTTGAATCCCAGTGTTGCCTATGATGGCGGGCACGCCCGTGCATACACCGCTATGTCCGTACTCTCCATCCAGAATGGCCGATACGGCGATAATTTTGTGCTCATCATTCAGGATCGAACGGGTAATGTAGGCAAGTGCGCTGCCAATCCCGAAATGTGTGGAGCCTTTACGGGTGAAAATTTCCCAGCCGGCATCTTTTGTCTTGCGGGAGATATCCTCCAGATCCAAATGCGGGAACCGCTCGCGATGCTGATCTAAAATTTGCAGAATAGGCTTGCCGCCAATTGTTACATGGGACCAAGCTACAAATTGGGATTCGCCATGTTCACCTAAGGCGTAGCCATTAACACTGCGCGGGTCAATGGAGAACACATCGGAGAGCAGGGTTTTTAGGCGCGACGAGTCAATGGAGGTCCCGGTACCAATAATTCTGTGGCGAGGCAGACCTGATATTTTCCAGACCATATAAGTGACAATATCGACCGGATTAGCGGCGACTACGAATATTCCATCAAATCCCCCAGCCATGATGTTGGTAATGATTTCTCGAGTAATAACCGCAGAGGCTTCCAATACGTCAAGTCGGGTCTGCCCGGCTGTTGGATTAGCACCAGCGGTTAAGATAACGACATCCATTTTTGCACAATCGCTATAGGTTCCGGCATACACCTTTGTGCGTGTGCTTGTGAAATCCATACAGTGCGAGAGATCAAGTGCTTGTGCCATAGCCCGATCATAGGTGCGGTCGATCATCATAATTTCGTCGCAAATGGCCTGATTAACCATGGAGTAAGCACAGCTTGAACCCACCATTCCGGCCCCGACGATGGCTACTTTTCTCGATTTACTTTTCAATTGCCTTGTCCTCACTCTCTAAAAGTTATACGCAGTATAGGCTTCCAAATGATATTTATTTCAGCATTAAGGTCTTTTGGAAGCTTATCGTTAGGTATGCTTATAGTTTAACGTATCCCTTCGCAAGTTACCTGACATCGGACTTGCAAAGATTATATTTTTTCTGTTTAATGCTGAATAGGTGACATGATGAGTTAGTTATTTCAGGAGATCTATCCCTATAGTGTATGTAAAGTGCTTAAAGAGGATGTAATAAGAGGATGGCTAATTGATGTCAGAAAAGGGTGGAAAGTAGAAAAAAGCAGAGGAGAACATAAGCTTGAGTTACAAGAGGTAAGAAGTCATCTCAAGGATATCGGGTAAGAACCCTGAGATGGCTTCTTAGGATTATTATTGATAATCATGGCTGCGGCAGCAGACTTCCCGAGGAGGTCATAGCCTTATAACGCTTGAACATAAAAAATCTCCAATGAACAATCATGCCGAAGGCTAAAATAAAGAACAAACCACCGGACTGTGGAATAGACACATAACGGTTAATAAATTCATGGAGTAAAGTGCGGACTAGAAGAAGTCCGAGCAGGATAAACGCAAAGCTCTTGGAGCGTTGAGCGTAAATTTGTCCATCACGTTGTTCAAAGTGGGTGCTGCGTATAAGAGGATACGCGAAGATGAACCAGCCAATCAAAAAGGCGACTGCCGCCCACCATAATGGGAATCTGACCGCAGGTGCCACAAACATGGCAAAACCCGTCGACATACCGAGAGGTGGAATCCATATTTTTCGAATAGTAACCGGACGTGCGCTTGCTTTTAGACGAATGAAAATAACCATCAGCGCCATGAACAAAGCCCCTAATGTGGAGCCAATATGTAGAAGCGAGGGGTTTATGTTACCCATGATACACGACCTCTCTATGATTTCAGTCACTTGTATCTTCATTATAACAGAAAAACGATGGCAAAACATTGAAGTGTATTGGCTCCATCCCCGCAACAATTCCAGCAGAGGAATTTTTTCTTAAAGGAACGATACATACAAAAATCCCCGCCAGAGCATACTCTGACGAGGATTTATTGATGTGAATATTATTATCTCAGCCCAGACTTACGAACGGCTGCGTCCACTTGTCGAGCGAAGAATAAGGCTCACGATAAAGATCAGCACAACGGCACCGATCAAAGAAGGGAAGAAGTAGAAATCACTTACTTTAGGTCCCCAGCTTCCCAGAAGCACGCCACCCAGCCATGAACCGATAATACCAGCGATGATATTACCGATAACACCACCAGGAATATCTCTGCCCATAATCAGACCAGCCAACCAACCAATAACCCCACCAACGATTAACATCCATAGAAAACTCATGTTACTTCAACTCCTTCGTTTTGTTGTTTGCGATGTCTACTATTAACCTTTGTGACCATCTTTAAACCACATGGAAAAACTTACTTCTTCCGGAATGGTTAGGAAGTATGCTCTAAATGCAGTTTCGATAATGTATTACAACTATAAACATGCTATAGTGAAAAAATATTATAAAATTATGAGTAAACCCCTATTAGTAAAGGGTAAGTAAGAAGTAATACAATACATAAAAGATAAAGGAGCCACTATTATGGAACGGGCTAATGAGGCATTGTTTTATGTAGGAACGTATAACTCTGAGAACGAGAAGGCGATTCAGTTATGTGCGCTTAGTCTTTTGTCGGGGGAAATGAGAATTCTTGAGGGTACCGAGGGAATTGAAAATCCATCATTTTTAGCTGTGAATAAAGCAGGCAGCGTGTTGTATGCAGTTAGTGAGAAGGATCAAGGTGAGGTTTACGCATATGCAATTGATCCTGCAACTAAAGCGTTGAAATCACTTGGAAGTCGTCCTACGGAAGGTGGCGCTCCTTGTTATGTCTCCATTAGTCCTAAGGAAGATTACATATTCGTCTCCAATTACTCGGGAGGCAATGTTAATGCTTTTCCTGTAAATGAAGATGGTTCGCTTCAAGAGATGTCCGACCAAGTAAAACATGTGGGTTCAGGCATTCGTGAAGACCGTCAGGAGGCTCCGCATCCGCACTCTGTCATTCCGGACGCAAGTGGTAGACATGTGCTGGTGTGCGATTTGGGACTGGATCAAATTGTGATCTATCGCCCTGAAGAGGGCAAACTGGTAAAACATCGTGAGCTTAATCTGCCACCTGGTTCAGGTCCACGTCATCTGGCGGTGCATCCCTCTGGACAATGGATCTACCTGGCGAATGAACTGAATTGTACAGTAACGGCATTTGCTAATGATGAACAGGATGCAAATCTAAATGTTTTACAGCATCTTAGCACGCTTCCTGATAATTATACTGCCGGTAGTGACGATACAGCTTCCGATATTCATGTCTCCCCTTGTGGCAGATTCCTGTATGTCTCCAATCGGGGACAAGACAGTATCGCCCTGTTCCATATCGATGAATTAACGGGTCTGCTTGAAGCAGTGGATTGGCAGGGTACCGGCGGGCGTACTCCGCGTAACTTTGCAATTATTGGGGATAAGCTGCTTGCTGCTAATCAGAATAGTGATAATATTACCTCGTTCTCCATCGATAGTGAGAGTGGCAGATTAATCCCTACAGGAAATGAATTGGAAATGAAGTCACCTGTTTGTGTGCAAGCGTTGTAGGCTGAGACTAGGTTATTGTATGTCGTAAAAATAAGGGCTATTCCCGTAAACCATTCATTTTTTCGTGAGTGGAGGTTGGGAATAGCCCTATTTTGCAAATGAAGACCTAAGGATAATAGCAAGTGATTTTTAAAATGTATTTCGGATACCTAAATCGTAAAAACCGATGTCATCCAGCATGATCCGGTCGCCTTCTTCATCAAGATAGAAGGTGATTTCCGTCAGATTGTCAGGATCCAGCTCTGGTTCTTCCTCTTGAAATTGTTCGAACGGCATCTCGTAGGTTTGAAATACAGCTTCGGAAAGGTCACCGTATTTGCCATCGTTTATCCGCTCTTCAAGCCATGGGAATAACGTGAACTGAGTTTGTGGAAGCGGCAGTATGTCCATTACTTCATCCAGCGTCAAGCGGGCTGAGGTATCATTATGGTCAGTTAACTCCACCTCAACCTTTGGAGGTAGTGGAACATCCATTTCTTCACTAATGTCACCATTCAGATTTGCCATAGAGAACGTAAGGCCATCTGCCCCTAAAAGAGCAGTTTCAGTACGGACACTGTCGTTAAGCTTAATGTTGTAATAAGCTTCTTCGTTTTTGCTGGCTGTGCGTTCAAGGACAACACCATAGGTGGCTTTGCTTTTTGACTCCCGGTCTTTAGCCAGCTCTTCTGACCAAGAAACACCCGATGCTTCTGCTGTTCCTAGTTCTACTGTGTTTTTGTTACGGTCATCGTCGAATGTGGCTACAGGACGATATCCCCCGCTTTGGAATCGATTGTAGTAGGCGGTATCTGGTAACCACTTCAGCCCGCTGCGATAATCCCGGAACAAGCTTTGGTATTCCTCTTTTTTATGCAAGGTGGTCTCCAAGAAAGCTGATACATAGACCTTAGCGATTTGCCGTTGTTTGTCTGCATCTATGATTTGTGCCCGATTTAAAAAGAGTCCAGCTGGCAAGGTCTGATCATACCCGCCCCAATCGCTGTTGAATTGACTGTGATTGGCGTCCGCAATATACAGCGAGCTTTTGAAAGCAGACGATCCTTGGGAATAGGAGGTACGTATATACTGCCGATCACCATAGAAATCATGTACATCTCCATCGCGGGCTCCCTGCAGGGTCAAATAATTGATGTCTTTGAGACGGGCTTGCTGGTCATCTATCGTTTTGTCCGTTGGTGCAAGCGCGATTACAGAGGTTATATTAAAGCGATTAACTGCCGCCATCACCGGATCATCCTTGAACCAACGAGTGGCATCCGCGGCCATAGCTACGGCTTGTCCTCCGCGGCTATGGCCGAGCAGGGCGGTTTTTGTGAAATCTATTTTCTGATAAAAAGGACTGCCCGGATCATCTGAAAAATCTGCTAGCTGCTCTAAATGTTTCAGTAGGATCCAAGTCCGTACTTTAAAATCATTGTCCGGAATACCGGACCAAGCAGAATAATTCAGAAAATTCTCATCGAGCGAGATCGCGATAAATCCCCGGCTTGCCAATAGTTCGCCAAGATAAGCGTACCCGCCATCAGAGTAATCTTCCATCATATGATTGCCGTGCACCATCAGTACTACTGGATATGGGCCTTCGCCTTCTGGCATCCATACGCGACCATTCAAGGGAAGTGCCTTATAATCGAAACCCCAGAATAAAGTGCGCAGCTTTGACCAATCCTTAATATAAGCAGAAGCATCGGCCGTAGAGGATATCAAGCTTGTATCCTTACCGTATTCGGCACGATGTAGATCGGTACCACTGGCATAGGTGAAGGTCTGATAAGCTAGATTACCTGGTTTTCCCGGATCGGAGGCTGTAAGTGGAACAACTTCCGTATCGTTGATGTCGACCGACTCTGAAATAGGCAGTTCTTGCACTCCGCTTGCCAGCGCAAGTGGGGAAAAAGTCACTGCCACTGTTAGCAGAAGTCCTAATGTTATTCTTTTGCTGCGGAGCAGGCCAATGGCTAATCCGCCTAGTGCTCCTAGCAGTGCAAGCACGACCGCAATGACAACCGCAGCCTCAATTTCAAAATCTGCATAATATAAGATTAGTAGAATAGCTCCAAAATCACTCAATACACAGCCTGCGAATAATCTTGGGATACGCAGTCCGGTCAACGCTAGCAGAACAGCCAAGATATTGCCGGAAATCGCCAGCAGGACAGTGCCTGCACCTGCAGCAAGAGCGATATCGGTAGGTTTACCTAATCCAGTAGGAATGCCTAACACGGCAGTACTAAAGGCTAAAAAGCATACTATCCACAGACCGGCTATAGCTGTTCTCCAAACTGCTGTATCGTAACGGTAGGTTCCCCTAATTCTTCGTCCAATTTCTTGAGCCATACGTCTGTGGAGCCGCGGTTTCAACGGCGCAGGGACGTACTCTAAATCCATACCCATGACTCTCTCCCCTGACATAAAGCGGTAATTTCTCTTAACCCATAAGCTGTAGCAATAATATTACTTTATAGCATCAATAACAAGTGGATCTTACAGGAACCGACCCCATAGCTTGTATGGTGTGGTGTGTGTGAGTTTTCTTTGACATAGGCTGGAAAAAAAGGTTTGACACAGTTAAAGGGTTTCAGTATTATATCCATATAAACCAACTAAGTAGATAGGAATAATTGAAGAAAGTTCTTACCGTACGAACGGAGGAACGCCTGCATTAGGCTCGCAGACACGGTCTTAGGACCGGTTTGACCTGCCATACGTAGGCTTTCCTCCGTTCTTTTTGTGTTACCCAAGGGTTTGTCTGGTACGAAAAAACATGGGGGAGTGGAAAAGATGAAGAAAAAGATGAATAAAGGGCTTCTTGTAGGGTTTAGCTTGTTGCTGACGGCAGGGCTTACTGCTGCTTGCGGCAGCAATAACAATAACGGCAATAGTGCTAGTCCGGCAACAGACGCACCAGCAACAACCAATTCAGCGGAGGCCACAAATGCGGCTGAAGCCACCAAAACTCCATCTAAAGATCCAGTAGAACTACTGAACGTATCTTATGACCCTACTCGCGAATTGTACGAGAATTATAATAAAGCTTTTGCTGCCTATTGGGAGAAAGAAACAGGACAGAAGGTCACCATTAAACAATCCCACGGTGGATCGGGGAAACAAAGCCGTGCTGTGCTTGATGGCCTGGAAGCGGATGTTGTGACATTAGCACTTGGTTATGATATTGATGCCTTGCAGGAAAAGGGACTGATCAACGAGGGCTGGCAAAGTAAATTCGATCATAACAGCTCGCCTTACACCTCGACTATCGTGTTCCTTGTACGCAAAGGGAATCCGAAAGGAATCAAGGATTGGCCAGATCTGCTCAAAGAGGGCGTAGAGGTTATTACACCAAACCCGAAAACATCAGGTGGAGCACGCTGGAACTACTTGGCGGCTTGGGGTTATGCACTAGACCAGAACAATAACGATGAGGCTAAGGCTGAGGAATTTGTAAAAGAACTGTTCAAGCATGTGCCAGTGCTGGATACCGGCGCGCGTGGATCTACGACAACGTTTGTGGAACGTGGAATTGGTGATGTGCTGATCGCATGGGAGAATGAAGCCTATTTATCCGTGGAAGAGCTGGGACCAGACAAATTTGATATCGTGAATCCTTCGGAGAGCATTCTGGCTGAACCGCCAGTAGCTATAGTAGATAAGGTTGTGGACAAAAGAGACACGCGTGAGGTATCCGAGGCGTACCTGAAGTATCTCTATAGTGAAGAGGGACAAAAAATCGCGGCTGAGAACTATTACCGTCCTACATTAGATAGTGTGAAAGAAGAATACAAAGATAAGTTCCCGGAAATCAAGCTGTTTACATTGGCTGACAAATTCGGAACCTGGAAAGAAACGCAAGAGAAGCATTTTAATGATGGCGGGATCTTTGACAAGATTTATGTGCCGGGTGCCAAATAACAGATGAATGAAATGCAGGATATGATCATTGAGATTTGTCCCGGTAGGGGCTGATCGGCTAAAAGGCCGAAGGCGAGAAAGGATGAATAGGGGATGAATGTCACCACTACGGCTGCACCAGCAGCAACGCGGCGCAAAATACTGCCCGGCTTCGGGCTGACGATGGGCTACAGTGTTTTATACCTGAGTCTAGTGGTTCTACTGCCACTTTCGGCGCTACTGTTCAATTCTACAGGTCTGAGCTGGGCGAAATTCTGGGATGTAGCTACGGACCCGCGGGTATTAGCTTCGTATCGTGTGAGCCTGTCGACAGCTGCTGCGGCTGCTTTTGTAGATGCAATTCTAGGTCTTTTGCTGGCGTGGGTACTGGTACGTTATGAATTTCCGGGCAAAAGAATATTTGATGCGCTGATCGATCTCCCGTTTGCCTTGCCGACAGCTGTAGCTGGTGTCTCCTTGACGGCGCTCTATGCAGGCAATGGCTGGATTGGGTCTTGGCTTGAGCCGCTGGGATTAAAGGTGGCATTCACTCCGCTCGGGATTACCTTGGCTTTGATGTTCATCGGCATACCGTTCGTTGTCCGGACGGTGCAGCCGGTGCTGGAGGATTTGGACAGAGATATGGAGGAGGCTTCGGCAACCCTTGGCGCAGGCCGCTGGAGAACCTTTCGTTCAGTAGTTCTGCCTGAGCTGTTTCCGCCACTGCTAACAGGTTTTGCTCTAGCTTTTGCTCGGGGCATCGGTGAATTCGGCTCCGTCGTGTTCATCTCCGGTAACATGCCGATGAGGACGGAGATTGCTCCGCTGCTTATTATGTCTAAACTGGAGCAATATGATTATGCCGGAGCTACCGCCGTAGCCCTGCTATTGCTCCTCATCTCTTTCTTAATGTTACTTGTTATTAACACACTTCAGCGCTGGGTTCGTAAGACTTCTCGTTGAGGTAATTGCCATGACAGCAGACGTCCGAACATGTTCAAACTTACTCGGAGACACTCGATATCTGCCGTTGATATTGAATATTTCAAGCTATCTTGTCTTCGTAAAACCCTTTAAAGGAGGAATAATTTTGGCCGGTACCGTCCCTCTCCATACCCCCCGGCTACAAAAGAATGCGTCCTCGTCCGCGACAACGGAAACCCCAATTGTAAAATGGGTGTTGATCGGAGCGGCTGGGCTAGTCCTTTTTTGGCTGATTGCTCTGCCATTAGTTGTTGTGTTAACCGAGGCACTTAAGAAGGGCTGGGACGTATATATTGCTGCCCTGACTGATCCGGATGCCCGCTCAGCGCTGCGATTGACGCTGCTTGTTGCGGCGATAACTGTGCCTCTGAATACCTTTTTTGGTGTAACAGCGGCGTGGGCTGTAACCAAGTTCCGTTTCCGCGGCAAAGGGTTTCTGATCACCTTGATTGATCTCCCTTTTGCAGTCTCGCCAGTCATCGGCGGCCTAATCTTTGTACTCGTCTTCGGAGCAAACGGATGGTTTGGCCCTTGGCTGAGCGCCCATGATATTAAGATCGTATTTGCGCTTCCGGGTATCGTGCTAGCCACGTTGTTTGTGACGTTTCCTTTTGTAGCGCGTGAGTTAATCCCGCTGATGGAGGATCAGGGTACACAGGAGGAAGAAGCGGCAATTACACTCGGCGCACATGGGTGGCAAATCTTTTTCAGAGTCACGCTGCCTAATATTAAATGGGGGTTACTATACGGCATTATTTTGTGTAATGCGCGGGCCATGGGTGAGTTTGGTGCGGTTTCTGTGGTGTCCGGGCACATCCGTGGGGAGACGAATACGCTGCCGCTGCATGTTGAGATTTTGTACAACGAATATCAATTTTCAGCATCTTTTGCAGTAGCTTCTTTGCTCCTGTTATTGGCTTTGGTAACGATGATTATTAAAAGCTGGTTGTCGCGAAAAAATGCCCATTGACATGACTTTTAGTTCCATGCTAAGTTAATTCATAGTATACTGGTTGGTAATAACGGAATTGAGGAAAAAAGGAATTTAGGCGGATATAATCCTTTGGTGAGAAAGGGAGGCTAGAGAATGGCTAAACCGCTGAAAGTGGACGATTTATGGCTTACGCGGATTGCAGGACTTCTGGATGATATGGAATTTGGCTCATTGCATATTGTGGTTCATGAAGGTCAGATTGTTCAGATGGAGCGTACGGAACGCAAACGGTTTGAGAATAGCAGTGGCAACGCAAATGGACGTTATATTGGTGAAAGCGGCAGCCGGCGGGCCGATTCTCAATCGGCGGGACGTTGATTCAATCTCTGGGCAATCATAAAGGTATATATCATCTTTTTGGATAAAAGATTATGGAGTTGTCACATAAGCCACGAAATGGCTGCTGGGGCAACTCCTTTTTCTTCGTATGCTTGATATTTGGCACGTATGACGCACCATATGACGCACCCCATCGGACTCAGTTGACGCTAAACGCAGTATTATGCCACATTTGCCCCGCTAACGGACCGCATAGCCGCTATTGGCATAAAAAACACCACATATGGGCCTGATTCTAAGCAATAATGTCCCTGGAGTCCGAAACCACGCTCCAAAAGCTGAAAAGGTGCAAATAACGTCATCTGGGTCCCTAGGTCGCAGGAATGATGATTGTTGAAGCAGACCGCCTACCAGTAAGAACACAGCAAGATGTCATCCGGGTTCGTAGGTCGCCGGAAATGATGAGTGTTGAAGCAGATCGCTCATGAGTAAGAACACAGCAATATGTCATCTGGGTCCGTAGGTCGCCGGAATGATGAGTGTTGAAGCAAACCGCCCATGAGTAAGAACACGGCAATATGTCATCTGGGTCCGTAGGTCGCAGGGAATGATGACTATTGAAGCAGACTGCCTACCAATAAGAACACAGCAAGATGTCATCCGGGTTCGTAGGTCGCAGAGGATGATCTGTCTTTTTACGACTTTTACAAATGATTCGGCCCGTGGGATAGCTACATATTTTGATGACGCAGTACGTTTGTTAATAACGAGGGGCTTGGCGTGAGGCGGATACGCCCTCCATCAACAGGATGAACGCAGTAATGGCGTGCATAATCCAACCAACGATCGGAACAAAAGCTAAAATCGAGGTGATAATGCCCAGAACGTTACCCATGAATGGTTTATGTTCTCTTTGCAGCACAACAACGGCTACAGCATGAAGCAAAAAGGCAATGGCCAAAGGGACCCAACCATTAGCAATGATAAAGAGTCCGCCAATCAACGGCAGAGCCAGAAAAGCTTCATAAAGGCATGTTCCCCATTTAAACAGCTTGGCTACAGGAGACATAATGCTTCACCCACCCTTTTAAAAATATTGTTACAGATACTATTCCACACAGTCAGTAAAGGAATTCAAGAATATAATGCTTATCCCTCAGTTTCAAAAACATCCCTAGCAGTGAGCCTTGCCTGTGAACCATGCAGTCGTATATAGTGGGAACAGCAATGCTGAACGGAGGAGTGCGGATGGAAACAACTAGTAAGCTTGATATACGCCATGAACAGCCTTCAGTGGAACAGTATTTGGCGCTGAGAAAAGAAGCTGGGCTGAGTGAAATGAGTGTGGAAGGTGCAGCGATCGGTTTGCCTCGTTCTATTTTTGCGGTAACTTTGTATGAGGAGAATAACCTAATCGGGATGGGGCGGGTGATTGGCGATGGGGGATGCTTTTTTCAGGTCACAGATATTGCGGTCAAGCCTTCACATCAAGGACGAGGTTTGGGAAAGCTGATCATGCGGGAAATTAGAGAGTTCCTTAATACTGTACCTGACAAGGCTTATGTAAGTCTGATTGCAGATGGAGAAGCCTCGAAGCTCTATGCACAATATGGATTTGAATCGGTTATGCCACGTTCTCAGGGAATGTTTTTGCGTCGCTAAGCTAAGGCAAATTCATGCTGCTTTTTTAGTAGAGAGTGCCCCTTGTATTGGTTAAGGGGTTTTTGGTCTGGAAGTGGAGTAGTAGGCGCCATCTGGTTTCGATCGGATTTGAGCGGATAAATAATGTTTAAAGGCTGTAAGGGAAAGCTATTCAGATGAGCATCAAAAAAATAATTGAGCAGAAGGCTGCACGATAATGGTCTTGCTCGTAGAATGTGAGGAACAACAAGATGGATGTTGTAATATTGGGCGCTTCAGGAACGATTGGAAAGGCAATTGTACAGGAGGCATTAAAAAGAAAACACGAAGTAACAGCTGCGGTACGCAATCCAGAGTCAGTAACTCTCGAACACGAGCGTTTACATGTCACAACGGTGGATATTCTTGATCCGGCTTCAGTAGCAGCTGCGGTCCGTGGCCATGAAGAGGTAATTAGTGCTTATGGACCAGGAGCGGGCCACGAGCTGGATCTGATTACGGCGGCAAAAGCGTTGGTGGAGGGTATGCAGACGGCAGGGTTAAATCGGCTGTTGGTTGTTGGAGGTGCAGGTAGCTTAAAGACTGAAACTGGAGAGCTGCTGATGAATACACCGGATTTTCCGGAAGAGTTTAAACCAGTTGCAGAGGCGCATGCGCAGGCTTATGAGATTTACAAAAATACAGAATTGGATTATACGTATCTCAGTCCTGCTGCGGTAGTTCATCCAGGTCGTCGTACAGGTCATTTCCGCATCGGATTGGACCGTCTTATTCTAGATGAGAATGGTGAAAGCAAGATTAGTGTGGAGGATTTCGCTGTAGCTATGGTGGACGAGCTGGAGGAAGGGAATTTTAGTCGGGCCAGATTTACTGTCGCTTACTGATATCTGACTTGCGCCGGACTTGCGCTCGGGATTGTACTTGGAATTGCGTGTGAAGCTTTGGAACGGTAGATAGCGGAAAGGGGCTAAATCATGTATCTGGTAACTGCTGAGCAAATGAGGCAGCTGGACAGCGAAACCATCCAGCAGCTGGGGATTCCAGCGATTGCGCTGATGGAGAATGCGGGAAGAGTTATCGCAGAGGAGATCATCGCGCTTTGCCGGGAGAGAGGCGGGGCAGGCTGCAGGAATGCAGCCAAAGGGAACGATGCCGGGCTAAAGCAGGCCGCGCTGGGTGACCTAGGCAAGGCATTTAAGGTCAGCTCAGATCATGCGCTGACGCTTGCCTCCGCCGCCGCCGAGCGATGGTTCATCCTCGTCGGCAAAGGCAACAACGGCGGCGATGGCCTCGCCGCCGCACGGTACCTTCGCGAGACCGGCATCGCCGTCACGCTCGTCTATGCGGTGCCGCCGGAGTCGCTCTCCGGCGAGGCCGCCCTGCAGCGCGATGCGGCTGCAGTCATGGGCCTGCCTGCCGTAGTATACGGCAGGGATCGGCTGGACCTTGCCGAGTGCAGCGGCATCCTGGATGCGCTGCTCGGCACCGGCGGCGCGGGAGCCCCGCGCGGCGCCTATGCGGAGCTGATTGCCGCAGCGAACAGCAGCGGCAAGGTCATTGTGTCCGCGGACATCCCCAGTGGTCTGAACGCGGACACAGGAGAGACGCATGAGCCTTGCATTCATGCGTCAGTGACGGTATGCCTCGCGTTTCTCAAGCGAGGCCTCCTGCAATACCCCGGTGCAGGCGCAGCGGGGTATGTCAAGGTACGGGCCATCGGCATTCCGACTGCTCTGGCTCTTAACAGCGGTGTGCAGACTCATCTGCTGACACCGGAAGTGCTGCATGCCCATCTGGGTGTCGATCTGGCCCGGCGGCGGTCGCCAGAAGGCCATAAGGGAACTTATGGGCATGTACTCCTTGCTGCCGGCACCTTACGGATGAGCGGCGCCGGACTACTGGCAGCCCGTGCTGCGCTGCGCACGGGCTGCGGACTGGTGACGTGGGCGCTTCCTAAGAAGCTGTTACCTTCCGTCATCGGTGTTGTTCCTGAACTCATGCTGGCTGATGTAGGTGGCAGTGAAGAGGGAAACTGGGAGGCTGAGACCGCGTCCGAGCTACTGAAGTTAAGCGAAGAGCGAGATGTAATCGCTGTGGGACCAGGTCTTGGACGGTTCCCGGGTGATACAGATTGGCTTCGCAGTCTTTGGGAAGGCAGTGATTGCCCGCTGGTTATCGATGCGGATGCTTTAAATATTCTGGCTGACTCCGATTATAAGAGTTGGGCGCGGCGCCGTCATTCTGTAATTCTGACACCTCACCCAGGCGAAATGGCTCGCCTGGCTAACCTAACTACGGCTGAGGTCCAACGTGACCGAATCGGTCTGGCTATGGACTATGCCAAGGAGCATGGGGTTACGCTTGTGTTAAAAGGAGCACATACCGTGATAGCAACTCCTGAAGGGCAAGCTTATGTAAATACCACAGGCCATCCCGGCATGGGCACTGGTGGAGCTGGTGATGTGCTAACGGGCATGATTTCCAGCCTGCTGGCTCAGGGACTTCATGCTACGCAGGCAGCAGCTTTTGGGGTATACCTGCACGGATTAGCAGGAGAGGGAGCAGCCCGTCAGCGGAATAATCCGGCGGCTATTATTGCCGGAGATATCATTGAAGCGCTTTGAGTGTCCCTAATAAGGCTTATGACAGCAGTAAGCAGAGCAGTGGCAGAAATAGGGCGAATACTGGCAGCAACAGAGGAAACCTTTCTACACCAAGCTGGGTCACTCTGAGAAGGAGTAGTCCAAGGACTCCACCCAGACCCCATAGCAGATACTCTGCACCTTGTTCCGCTGCCAGCCATAGACCTGCACCAAAACCTGTGACGACATATACAGCAAGGGGCAGGATAGGGGATTTGGAGCGCAGAATACGCAGCAGTACATCTGCTACTAACGCCGCAGGCAATCCATAAGCATAAATGGCATAAGGAATCGATAGTGGCCAGCCTTCAGGAATTCCATCGGATTGTGGAAATCCAAGCATAAGTAAGGTAATAAGGACGTAAGTTAGCCCTGCGCAGGCTAATTTGGTTAATGCGTACATGCCACTGCTTAGGCGGACAGAAGAGATATCATAATCATTTATCTTATTCATTTGATATACATTCCTCTCGTGGTGTAATGCATCAGCTGGTGACCATGTCTCCACCATTGACATGAATACATGTCCCGGTAACATACGAAGAATCCGGTCCCGCTAAATAAAGATAGGCTCCTGCTAACTCATATGGCTGTGCGGCACGTTTAAAGGGTGTATCCGTCCCAAATACACTAACCTCATCTGCAGAGTAGCTGGAGGGAATTAGTGGTGTCCATACGGGTCCGGGAGCTACGCTATTGACACGAATGCCAGAGTCTACGAGTGATAAGGCTAAAGAGCGGGTAAAGGAGACGATCGCACCTTTAGTTGAGGAATAATCTATAAGCTCTTTATTTCCTTGATAGGCAGTAATGGAAGCAGTGTTGATGATGGCTGCGCCTTTTTTTAGATGTGGAAGTGCGGCTTGTGTCAGGTAAAAGAATGGAAATATATTCGTCTGAAACGTTTGGTAGAGCTGTGCTTCCGTGATATCCAGAATACTTTTTTGCGGATACTGGACACCATGATTGTTGACGAGGATGTCCAGCTTGCCAAAAGTGCGAAGGGTATGCTCCACAGCCTTGAAGCAGTTTTCCTTATGGCGTAAATCAACTTCGATCCGCAAACAACGTTGCCCTAATTCTTCAATTCGCCGCTGAGTGACCTCTGCATCTGAAGCTTCGTATAAATAAGCTATAGCGACATCCGCGCCTTCCTTTGCAAAAGCAATGGCCGCCGCTTTACCAATTCCGCTGTCGCCTCCGGTGATGAGTGCAATTTTTCCTTTTAGCTTTCCACTGCCGGTGATCTCCGGATTTTCACTGATGGGGCGAGGATTCATTAGACTCTCTAGACCAGGCTGACGGTCTTGGTGCTGTGGGGGAAACGCAATAGGCTGTTCCATACATATCGTTTGTTCCCCATAATAGGGGTAGGTGGGGTTCATTTTTACATACACTCCTCCTTGCCTTCTATCTTCCGTATATTTCTATGCATGCGCCTAGAAAAGCGTGCGCTATTATCCGGTCCTGCCTGTGTTAATACCTAGTCGAGGGAGCGTTTGTCAGAGATGAATGATTGGCAAAACATAGATTATCTGAATCGTGGAACTCCAGTGCAAAAAGAGGTCTATACCCTGTTAAGAAAATTAAATATTATGAGTTTGCTGGCCGACTATAACCCGGTGCTGGTTGGCACAGTGCCGCTTGGAATTCAGGTGAAGGGCAGCGATCTGGATATTATTTGTGAGGTGCATGATTCCGTAAAGTTTACGGACATTGTTAGTCGATATTTCGGAACCATGGATGAGTTTACTAGTGTATCGCGTGTGGTTGATGGGGTCCCACGAACGAAAATTAACTTTATGGCCGGTGGCTGGCCTATAGAACTGTTTGGGCAGCCGCGACCCACAGCTCTGCAGAATGGTTACTTACATATGATCATTGAAGCGGAAATTCTAGCTCAGCTGGATAATGATTTTCGCCAGCAGATCATTACAATGAAAACAAACGGGTGGAAGACCGAACCTGCCTTCGCGCAAGTGCTGGGCTTGGAAGGTGACCCTTATGAAGCGCTGCTGATGCTGGAAAAGCTTCCGCGGAGTGCTCTTTATGCTTTTTGTCATTCTATACAAGCGAGGGGATAGACATGAATTATCGAGAGATGATTGCGGATGATTATGAAGCTGCCCACCAGCTATGGGAAAATACAGAGGGAATGGGACTTAGCGAAGCGGATTCGAGATTGGAGATTGCGCGTTATCTGGAGCGTAATGCTGGCTTCAGCCAGATCTGCGAGAATGAAGACGACCGGATTGTAGGAACTGCATTGTGTGGACATGATGGGCGAAGAGGTTATATGTATCATGTTGCAGTTAGTAATGACTGCCGAGGCATGGGCATCGGGCGTGAGCTTGTAAAGCGTTGCCTCGGTAATTTACATGCAGCTGGTATCGCAAAATGTCATCTGATGGTGATTGGAACCAATGAACAAGGAAGAGGATTCTGGGAAGGGATAGACTGGCAGTATAGAGGTGGAATTATGTTATACTCCCAGGATATCTTGTGATACATAAGATGCGAAATGAAAATACTATCTAAGTAAAATATCATTAGATTAGAAGTGGATATATCACAGCAAATGTAACGGTGAACTCCGACTGCCAGTGCAGTATACTATATATGAGTTTGATAATTGCCTATTTTGCAGGCAGGAGGTCTTTTATGCGTTTTAAAGATGTGTTTTCAATTATTGGTCCGGCCATGGTCGGGCCTTCAAGCTCGCATACAGCCGGTGCGGCACGGATCGGAAGAGCTGCAAGGCAGGTGCTGGGTGAAGTGCCGCGTGTGGCAGAAGTGACGTTTTTTGGTTCTTTTGCAGCTACTTATCAGGGCCATGGCACAGACAGGGCTATTGTCGGAGGACTTTTGGATTACGCTACCGATGATCATCGGTTACCCGACTCTCTGGAGTTAGCGGCTGAAGCTGGGATGGACGTATCTTTTGAGCAAGGAACGGGATTGTTTCCTCATCCTAACACAGTTAAACTGCATCTTATCGGACAAGAGACAGGAAGTGAGCTGACTTTAACGGGGACATCCATCGGTGGTGGAAACATTGAGATCGTCGATGTGGATGGTTTTGGAGTAAAGCTTACGGGAATGTATCCGACGGTATTGATTCATCATATGGATTATTTAGGTGTTCTGGCGAGTGTTACAGAAGTGATGCGTAACGGACAATTTAATATAGGGCATATGTCTCTGGATCGGAAGAATCGCAGCGGTGCAGCCTTAACGGTACTGGAGCTGGATGAAGCTGCTACTCCAGAGCTTATTGAAGCGCTTAAAGCGCTCACTGCAGTGAAATCGGTGAAATTGGTTAATTTAAACGAAGGTAAGCAAGATGAGAAGGGGAAGGAAAGCTTAACATGAATTTTCAAACACTTAGCCAACTGGCTGTATTATGTGAGGAACGTGGCCTCACCATTGGAGCCCTTATGCTTGAAGAGCAAAGCGCGGAATCTGGACGTTCCAGTGAACAGGAATTTGCCACTATGCGTGAATATTATGGGGTGATGAAAGAGGCTGTTCATCGTGGGATGCATGAAGATACCACTTCGCGCAGCGGCCTTACGGGAATGGATGCCCAACGTGTAGGAGCCTATAACGCAGCAGATGAACCATGCCTAGGTGGACCCGCTGGTCAAGCAATGGCCTATGCCTTGGCTGTGTCCGAGGTTAATGCCTCAATGGGCCGCATAATTGCTACACCTACCGCAGGTTCATGCGGAATTATTCCGGGTGTATTTCTCAGCTGCCAGGAACGGTTTGGCTGGGATGATGACTATATGGTTTCCGGTTTGTTCGCTGCAGGAGCGATCGGTTATGTCATTGCCAACAATTCGTTTGTATCTGGTGCAGAGGGTGGCTGTCAGGCGGAGGTCGGGTCGGCCATCGGGATGGCGGCAGGAGCTTTAACCGAACTGCGTGGAGGAACGCCTGCACAAGCAGTGCATGCTGTTGGACTGGCGCTTAAGAACACCTTAGGACTGATTTGTGATCCGGTGGGAGGACTTGTAGAGATTCCTTGTATCGTTAGAAACGGATTCGGTGCAGTGACCGCGCTCGCCGCCGCCGATATGGCACTGGCTGGCGTACGTAGCGTGATTCCTTCAGATGAAGTAATCAAGGTCATGCTTGAGGTAGGCTCAGCTATGCCAGAAAAACACCGCGAGACCGCAGGTGGCGGATTAGCACAGACACCTACCGGCCGCAAGATCATGCAGGATTTACGTAAAAAGAAGTGATTTTAGAGCATTTTGAAACGTTCCAACTGTTCCCATAATCCTTCCTTCCGAAGGATTTCTGCTTGTTTGGGTCCCAAAAGGTCAAAGTGGGGGAATGGCGAACGATTATGAATATATTTAGCCGGCAGTCCATTTTCCTCACACCAATATGTTAGTCTGGTCAGGTCACTACAGCCGACCTTGGTGACAGTAGTCATGCCGGGAAAACGCGGGTCTAGCCAGTAATGGGTTAAGAAAGCGATCTCTCCTGCGGAGACAGCCTTTTTCCAGCGGGTTAATTCTTCTCTGTTGATGCCGAAGGCCATTACGTCTCCTCCTTATGTAGTATAGTTGACAACATTATAACCCATTGAAAGGGGATTACATCATGAACGGACAGGTAAGAGCCGATATTCGTCCTGGGCTTGAAGTGGATATTGTGCTTAAGCAGGATCAGCCGACGGGTAAGCTAACACATGGAACGGTAAAGGATATTCTCACGAACTCACCTCGACATCCGCATGGCATCAAGGTGCGTTTAACCAGTGGACAGGTAGGACGAGTTAAGAATATTGTTGCTAACTAACAACAATAAACTTTACCTTTGATTTTTATAAAAAAGCGCCCCTAATCAACAGAGATTGGGGCGCTTTTCTTTTTTATCTGCTCATAAAATCCTCAACGGACTGATCGGCTTTGGTCTGATTACATAACGTACAAGCGCAAACGCAATTATCCGGAGTAGTATGGCCACCTTTAGCACGGGGGAGCAAGTGATCTATAGTGTCTCCATAGGAGCCACAGAAGTAGCAAGTATAGTTGTCTCTGGTCAATATATAAGCACGGAAATCCTTATTGCTGTAAATCCGGCGGATGGTTCGGCGATTCACTACGATAGCGGCATGTTCTCTGACTAGAGTAACTGCAAGCTCGTAGTCAATTTCCTGATGCCAGCGCCGTCCTTTATCACTGTGGCCACGCATTAGAATTTTCCCTTTGGCAGAGGGAATCAATTGCGTTGGATCTTCGGGACTCAGTTTCGCGCCTTGAGAATGAGAATGTTTCCTTCGTTGTTCCAAGCCCCGTATGCGCTGATTTGGGTTGGATTGCGGTGAAGAAGCAACCGTGGAAGAAGGCTTTCCTTGTTTGGAGCGTTCCTTGACAGCCAAAGAAGGGGATTGAATGGTATCAGGTTGTACTGGAATGGGACCTGCTGCAAGAGTGAGATCTATGTTTTGTCGTTGTTTGCGGCACTCCCGACAAGCGCCACGGCGAGACTGACCTTTGGAGCGTTTGCCGGTACGTTTACGAAATTCAGAGAGCGGCTTCTGTTGCTGGCAATAGGTACATTGTTTGGTGGATAAAAGATGGGTATCGTTCATAGATATGTTAGGTTCAGCGCAACTTAGCGCCCGTCCTGTCTCCTTGTTTTTTAGGATCCAATGTATTTTATTTATTAGATTCAGTCGGCAGGGTTAACATTTCGTTCTAATCTTAGTATAGCGTAAAATACAATCGTTCACATCGCACTCAAAAAAAGCTTAAATACGGCTTTTTGTGTGATATCTGTCTTGGTGACATTCAGGAAAAACATGTAAAATCGAAAAGAGCTGTAAGGAATGCTCTACTTTTTAAACATGGGAAGGGGTACTGAAATGAAGCCAACCAAAAGAAGGCCGTTTACGGTAACATTGCTTTATATTTTTCATATATTTTTGGGGGTTGGAGCGTTAGCAGGAGGCGGGTCAATGGTCATAGATCCTAGTGGTGATCTGATACACATACCCACATCTATGCTGGAAAGATCGCCATTTTCAGATTTTTTAATTCCGGGTATTTTGCTATTCATCGTATTTGGTATCCTGCCCATGCTCGTGTTATATGGGTTGATCAAGAGACCAGAATGGCATTGGGTGAATACTTTGAATCCCTTTAAGAAATTATATAGCTTCTGGGCATTGTCCCTATATATCGGCTTTGGTCTAATTATTTGGATTATGGTACAGACGTATATGCTCGACAGTGTGGTAATCATACATCTGGTCTATATGAGTCTAGGGCTTTTGATCCAAGCTGTTACGCTGCTTCCTTCCGTGCAAAGTTACTTTTTGCTGGACGGCGGTACCGAAAGACGTTAAAATTGCAGTGAACAGAAGGTATTTCATTAGTCTGGGCAAGGAGTGAACCGGATTGACAACTATATACGATATTGCCAAAAGAACCGGTTACTCTCCTACAACGGTATCCAAGGCGTTTAATAATTATTCCGATGTACGGGAGAAGACTCGCCAGGAAATTTTCCGGGTTGCCCAAGAAATGGGATATTTGCCGAATTCCCATGCCCGTACACTGACTACTAAGAAATCATGGACCATCGGTGTATTATTTGTAGAGAATACGGGATTTGGTATTCGCCATCCCTTTTTTAGCGCTGTGATTGAGAGCTTTAAGAAGGTTGCTGTGGATAAGGGGTATGCCCTCATGTTTATTTCCAAGGATGTTGGGGGTAAACAAAGCGGGTATTTGGAGAATTGCCGAATCCGTGGTGTAGATGGTGTTGTCGTTTTCTTGTCTGATTACGAGGACCCCTATTTCCGTGAGCTGCTAGAGAGTGATATTCCTACTGTGATTCTGGATTTTGAGACTACGCAGTCGCATACGGTATGTTCGGATAATACGGCTGGAGCTCAGCTTGCGATAGAGTATTTAGTTTCTTTGGGTCATCGCAAGATTGCTCATATTTCCGGGGGGATGAACACTTTTCCCGGTAAAACTCGGGAGTTAGGGTATAAGAACGCTATGAAGCAGCAGGGGCTTGAAGTGCCGGAGTCCTATGTTGTGAATGGAGCTTTTTATTCTCGTGAAAGTGGTTATAACGCGATGCTGGAGCTTCTTAAGCTACCTGATCGGCCAACCGCTGTTTTTGCTTCGGGTGACATGTTAGCTTTAGGGGCTATTATGGCGGCAAAAGATAGTGGACTTTCCGTACCGCGGGACCTTTCAGTTGTGGGTTACGATGATATTGATCTAGCTGAGTATGTTACACCTGCATTGACAACCATTCGTCAGGATACGGCACTTTTAGGAAGCCGGGCAGCGGACATTCTTTTAGCATCGATTGAAGGGAAACAGTTGGATAAGGAAGCGGTTTTAGTTCCGGTAGAAGTGATCGAACGGGAATCCTGTGCACCTCCGGCTAGCGGGGATTAGGGCTGTATCAAATTCCATAACTACAGAGAGCGGGCTGCTATCCACAGGATAAATCTTGACGTAGAGAAAAGAGTCCTGATAAAGTAGAGGACATCATAGCTTGAATTTTTTCTATGCGGTATTTGCTACAGCGTATTCAGAGGAATAGGGCTATAATGGGCATATTGTTATGCCGCTTTTTACCTGCTCTCGTTAGATCATTTTTTTTCGTTATAATCGAAACCGGTTTCGATTATAGGTTTCGAATTGAGATGAAATCAAAATTTACCGAGGGCTTCCTTGAATTTTCTCAAACGTTTCAGTGGCCCATCGCTCCGAACCCTAACATCGGATGGTGATCCAGTAAAGGCAGTGCTTGTTGTTAGTAACAAAACAATTAGAGGAGATGGATGAAATGGCAAAAGTTCAAACTGTAGTAACTGCAAAAGATACAGGGGAACGCTTAACTCCGAAAGAGGCAATTGTTTTTAGCACAAGAGTAGATTCTGGATCTGCCGATGTAGAGCTTAGGCCAGAGCAGGAGTTCCAAAAGATGATCGGATTTGGCGGCGCTTTCACAGAAGCTGCGGCCTATACGTTGTCACGGCTCAGTCCTGAGAACCGGGCAGAGGTTATTCACCGCTATTTTCATCCGGTAGAGGGATTAGGCTATAACATGGGTCGTGTTCATATCCATAGCTGTGACTTTGCTCTTGGAAATTATACTTATGTCGCTGATCATGATACGGAGCTGGCTACCTTTGATATCTCTCATGATCATAAGTGGGTGCTTCCGCTGATTAAGGATGCAATGCAGGTAAAAGGCGGACCGTTCACGATGTTGGCGTCTCCTTGGAGCCCTCCGGCATGGATGAAAACAAATGGTGAAATGAATAATGGAGGATCACTCAAGCCAGAATACGCTGAAGTTTGGGCACGCTATTATACCAAATTTATCGAAGCTTATGGGAAGGAAGGCGTACCTATTTGGGCGGTTTCCGTGCAAAATGAGCCGGCTGCTGTTCAAGTCTGGGATTCTTGCATTTATAGTGCGGAAGAGGAACGCGATTTTGTTAAAAATCATCTCGGTCCAGTGATGCAGCAGGCAGGCCATTCCGATGTGAACATTGTCATCTGGGATCATAACCGCGATATTATGGTCGAACGTGCTTCGGTCGTGTTGTCTGATCCTGAAGCTGCACAATATGTGTGGGGTACAGGCATCCACTGGTATGGTGGTGAGGAGTTCGACAAGGTAGAAAAGGTACATGATCTATTTCCTGACAAACATCTATTGTTCACTGAGGGCTGTCAAGAGGGCGGCGTCAAGCTTGGCGAATGGTTTACAGGTGAACGTTACGGCAGAAATATGATTGGGGATCTCAATGCATGGACAGAAGGGTACCTGGACTGGAACCTGGTACTGGATGAGACCGGCGGGCCCAATCATGTAGGGAATCTCTGTGATGCCCCAATTATTGCAGATACAACAACAGACGAATTGCACTATAACAGCTCTTATTATTATATCGGGCATTTCAGTAAATTTATCGCGCCAGGTGCGGTACGGATTGGCTTTACTTCTGAAGCGGAAGGAATCCTATCCACAGCATTCCGTAATCCGGACGGCAGCATTGCTGTCATATTGATGAATGAGAGCGAAGAAGTTCGCACAGTAACCCTGGGGCTTGGCGAAGAGATTGCCAACTGCGAGCTATCCCCTCATTCTATCGTAACGCATCTGATTTCATAAATAAGTAACAGTTTAGGAGGACATTAACGTGAGTAATTATTATTTCCAATCAGGTAACTTTGTAATGGAGCAGTTTGATACAGGAAAGCCTTTCTCTAGTTTCCTGCCAGGTCTTGCAGGTCTTAAGGGAATTCCAATGTGGACTTTTTATGTAAACCGGGGGCAAGCGATTTGCAGCTTTGGGGTACGCGACAAGAACTCGCCAATCATGGAATTCTCTCCAGCAAATATCTCTTATAAAGACGTAGGAACCACCGGATTCCGAACCTTTATTAAAATAAAAGGCGAGCAAGAGATTTATGAGCCATTTCAATCGGCACGTCCAGATCCTGCCGCCAAGCGGATCATGACCATTTTGCCTAACGGACTGACCCTTGAAGAAAGCCATGCCGGGCATGGGCTGAAGACGACTGTACACTATTTCAATCTGCCTAATGACGATTATGCCGCGTTGGTACGTCGGGTGGAAATTGAGAATATCGGTGGCAAAGAGATTGAGCTGGAGCTGATGGATGGTCTGCCTGAGATTTTGCCTTACGGAGTAGAAAACAGCGGCTACAAGGAGATTGGTAACCTGCTGCGCAGCTGGATGGACGTATACAATCTGGAGAACGGTATTCCGTTCTATAAGCTGCGTTCCAGCACCAATGATAGTGCACAGGTTAGTGAAATCACAAATGGACATTTCTATCTGTCGTTTACTGGAGATGGAGAAAAAGTCGCACCAATCGTTGATTTCGAACTTATTTTCGGCGGCAATACCTCTCTTACTTACCCAGACCGCTTTGCGGGATTAACGCTTTCAGAGCTGAGTGAGCTTCCACAATATCCAGTCAATAAGGTTCCTTGCGGCTTCAGTGGTGTGGCTAGACGTTTGGCACCCGGCAGCAGCTTGACCCTGAATACTTTGGTTGGGCATGTAAATGACATCGACAAAATCAATAAAAAGGCGGAGCGGTTATGCCGGGATGAATATATCCTGTCCAAATCCAAGGAAGCCGCAGGTCTGACAGAGGAATTAACAGAAGACATTGCCACGCACACTTCATCGGCTGTATTTGATGCTTATTGCCGTCAGTCCTATCTCGATAACTTCCTGCGCGGAGGCTATCCTTTTATTTTTGACAATGGCGGAGATGGCTTTGTAGTTCATTTATATTCCCGCAAGCATGGCGATTTGGAGCGCGACTATAACTTCTTCTCACTTGCCCCAGAATACTATTCACAGGGGAACGGTAACTTCCGCGACATGAATCAGAACCGCCGGAATGATGTGTTTTTTAATCCGAAGGTGGGCAGCTTCAACATCAAAATGTTCTATAGCTTGATTCAAGCAGATGGCTACAACCCACTAAGTGTTCAAGGAACAACCTTTGAAGTGAAGCCAGACAGCAAAGCGAAGGCTGCGGAATGGATCGGAGAAGCGGCTGCGGATCATCAAGCTGAGCTTGTTAAGCTATGCAACAGCCGGTTCACCCCAGGCAGCCTGATCAATTACATTGCGGATCAAAACGTTACGCTGAAGGTTAGTGAGCAGGAGTTTCTGTCGGGTATGCTGGCTCTTTCACAGCAAAACATTGAGGCTGCTTTTGGCGAAGGCTTCTGGTCTGATCACTGGACATATAATTTGGATCTCGTAGTAGGTTATTTGGACATTTTCCCTGACAAGAAGCAGGAGCTTTTATTTGGGGATAGTACTTATGCGTTCTATGACAGCCCAGCATATGTGCTGCCCCGTAGTGAGAAGTATGTAATTAGTGACGGAAAAGCCCGGCAATATGGCGCCCTCCTTGAGGATGAGGAGAAGCTGCATAAGCTGAAATGGAAAGCTGGAGATACCCATTGGCTGCGTACCAAAGGTGGGCAAGGTGCTATTTACCACACCAATCTGTTCGTGAAGATGTTGTCTCTTGCTTTGAATAAATTTGCTACGCTTGACCCTTACGGCATGGGTGTGGAGATGGAAGGCAACAAGCCGGGCTGGAACGATGCTATGAACGGTCTGCCGGGATTGTTTGGCTCCGGAATGAGTGAGACATTTGAGCTGAAGCGTACTGTAGTCTTTTTGCTGGATGTGCTGAACGGTGCTGAGAATGTACAGGGAGCTGTAAAGCTGCCAGAAGAAATCGCGGAGCTGCTTGAAGCGGTATATCACGCGGTAACTGCTGTCCTAGCAGGAGAAGTGGAACAATTAGACTATTGGGATACAGTAGCTTCAGCCCGTGAAGCTTATAGAGCAAGTATCCGGTTTGGAATTACGGGTGCTGAAACTGAAGTAACCTTGGAACACATCCGCGAAGCCCTTTCCAAGTTCCAGGTTAAAATTGATGAGGGGATCAACAAGGCGGTAGAAATGGGCAATGGACTTACCCCAACCTATTTCCGTTTTGAAGCGGAGAAATTCCATCAGGTAACAGATGCTGAGGGTCAGCCAGTCATTAGCGGATACGGATTGCCAAAGGCTGTGGTAGAGGAGTTTAAGGCTTATGCCTTGCCTTATTTCCTTGAAGGACCTACCCGCTGGTTGAAGACGATGAAGAATCCGGTGCAGGCAAAAGAAATCTATAATCTGATTAAGCAAACAGAGCTGTATGATCAGGCAACATCTATGTATCAGACCTCTGTTAGTCTAGATGGTGAATCGCATGAAATCGGACGGATGAGAGCCTTCACACCAGGCTGGCTAGAACGGGAGTCTAACTTCCTGCACATGTCCTATAAGTATTTGCTTGAGCTGCTGAAGGGCGGGCTGTATGAGGAATTCTACGGCGAGCTGAAGACGTCGCTGGTGCCATTCCTTGATCCTGCTGTTTATGGACGCAGTACACTGGAGAATTCATCATTTATCGCAACTGGAGGCAATCCTGATCCAAATAACCATGGTAGGGGGTTCGTAGCGAGACTTAGTGGATCGACCGCGGAATTCTTAAGCATGTGGAGAACAATGATGGCTGGAAGCCATGTTTTCAGAATGGAGGATGGAGCGCTTACGCTGTCTCTCGATCCGGTATTGCCAGGATGGCTGTTTGATGAAGAGGGCAAACTGTCTTTCACTTTCCTAGGGAATACGGAGGTAATCTATTCTAATCCAAAACGTGAAAATACCTTTGGCGAGAAGAAGGTTAGCATTCAATCTTTGATGCTTGTATACCGCAATGGAACTGTGACTAAAATATCTGGAGCGTTCGTGCGCGGTGCAGAGGCAGAGGCTCTGCGGCGTGGAGAAATTGCACAAATTCAAGCAGTATTAGCATAAAAATAGAGGGGCGAGCTGCGGCTCGCCCTTAAATTTTCACTCAATCCGAAAAATGGTACCTATAATCCGAAATTCAAAGCCTTACGGAGACAGGCAAAAGCAAATACAATGGATACATAAACATTGTAAGCGCTTTAGATTAAATACAGATATAGAGCCTGGAGGTCCAAAGGATGGAGAACAAAAAAAGCATGGAAGTAAGCTCAGCGATGAAGCCGTTAATTCCTGGCAATTTCGAAACCGGTAAAGTAAATCGGAGCCCGCTTTGGAAGAGGTTCATTGCCCAGCGTCATTTGCAGACAATGGCTCTACTCGGCATTGCGTGGATGATAATCTTTAACTACATTCCCATGTATGGAATTATCATTGCTTTTAAAGATTACAACATCGTTAAAACGATTGCAGAAGCCCCATGGGTGGGACTTACACATTTCAAAGAGTTCATGGATGATGACAATCTCTCGAATGTAATTAAAAATACGCTCGGCATCAGCTTGTTTAAGCTAATTATCGGATTTCCATTGCCAATAATATTTGCTCTATTTCTGAATGAAGTTCGTTCAATGAAATTCAAGAAGACCATACAGACGATTTCGTATTTGCCCCACTTTCTCTCATGGGTGGTACTCGGAGGGATTTTGGCTACATGGCTTGCTGATGTAGGAATTATCAATAACATTTTGCTAGCGCTTCATCTGATTGATCAGCCAATTACATACTTGGCTGAGCCTGGTTACTTCTGGACAATTATTATCTCCTCTGATATCTGGAAAGAACTTGGATGGTCAGCGATTATCTATTTAGCAGCAATTTCCGGTGTATCTCCTGAAATGTACGAGGCGGCGACAATCGACGGCGCGGGCAGATTTCAGAAGATGTGGTATGTTACCTTGCCGGCGATTAAATCGACAATCAGCATTCTCTTCATTCTCGCGGTCAGCGGAGTGCTGAACTCCAACTTTGATCAGATTCTGGTCCTGCGCAACTCACTGAATGATAGTGCAAGTAATGTAATTGATTACTATGTGTACTATACAGGGATTCTCTCAGGCCGCTTCTCTTACTCAACTGCAGTTGGATTGTTAAAATCGGTTATCGCTCTAATATTGCTGCTGATTGCCAACCAAGTATCTAAAAAAATCAACGATACATCGTTGTTCTAGGATAAGGAGGACCATATATGTTTGCACTTAAGCGTAAAACCAAGGGCGAGGCCCTGTTCGATATCATCAATAACCTCATCATGTTATGTATCTGCTTCATAACGCTTTACCCGATCTGGTACGTATTGGTTAACGCCTTCAATAACGGTAATGACGCCATGCGGGGAGGAATCTACTGGTGGCCGCGGATGTTCAGCTTTGAGAATTTCGAGGCCGTGTTTGCCAGCCCCGGCATCATGCAGGCGATGTGGGTTACTGTCGCCAAAACACTTTTGGGTACTGTACTGCATGTATTTTTCACAGCGATGGTAGCTTATGCATTCTCCAGAAAAAACCTCATTGGCGGTAAGTTCTACATGCTGATGGGTACAGTGACTCTCTTTTTTGGCGGGGGACTCATTCCTACCTTCCTGCTGATGAAGGACCTTCACCTATTGGAGAATTTCCTAGTCTATATTATTCCGGTTATGTTTAGCTTCTTTGATCTTATTATCTTCATGACCTTCTTCCGGGAGATTCCCGATGGGCTGGAAGAAGCGGCACGGATTGACGGTGCTAATGATTGGTCCATCTTTCTAAGAATCGTACTTCCAGTATCCATGCCTGTAATTGCTACCATTGCGCTGTTCCATGGCGTGTATCAGTGGAATGATTACTTCACGGGTATGATCTATATCAATAATACTGATCTGCAGCCGATTCAAACGTATTTGTTCCGGGTCGTCGCACAATCGAGCTCTAGTCAAATGATGGTCGCTGTACAAGGCAGCAGCGTTACGAGAAGCGTAACGTCACAGTCCATTAAGCTGGCGACGATGGTAGTGACCACACTGCCGATAGTATTCGTGTATCCGTTCCTGCAGCGTTATTTCGTTAAAGGGATGATGATCGGCTCCATTAAGGGCTGATGTCTAGCAGTGATAACTCCTCCGGTTGCCTACAGCTGTAGGCACTGGGGTTGAGCTTATAATTAACATTCATAGAAAAGGGGTAAACAAGCATGGGCATGAAACGTAAGCCAAAAGCAATGGGAGTTCTGCTTCTCGCAATAATGATGTCATTGTCAGCCGCAGGCTGCTCCAGCGGGAATAATGCTGGCAAGAATGCCGAAGGTAATGCTAACAGCGCTAAAGCTACTAATATGGAGGCAAGTGCTGAACCGACTGCTGCTGCATTATCAGCAGATGAACCGGGATGGAAGATTGATACTTCACCCATTACATTTGACTGGTACCTGAACTTCTCATGGTTCCCTAATAAATGGGGCGTGGACCCAACCTCCCAATATGTAACTAAGAAGACCGGAGTTGATATTAATTTCATCGTTCCGGCTGGTAACGAGAATGAGAAGCTTAACACGCTGATTGCATCCGGTAAATTGCCTGATTTCATCACTTTGGGCTTCTGGGAAGATGCGATTAAGAAAATGGTCGAAGGTGAACTTGTTCTTCCATTGAACAAACTTGCTGATGAATATGATCCGTACTTCTTTAAAGTATCCGATGCTGATAAGCTGGGCTGGTATACACAAGAAGACGGCAATGTGTATGGCTATCCTAACTCTTCTTCCTCTCCTGCCGACTATGAGAAATATGGAGAAAATTACGTATCCAACCAAGTATTCGCTGTCCGCAAGGATATGTATGAAGCTATTGGAAGTCCAGATATGCGCACACCAGAAGGTTTCTTGAATGCGCTTAAATTAGCGAAAGAGAAATTCCCTGACGTAAATGGACAGCCGCTTATTCCACTTGGTTTGCATGAATTTACCGAGAACGGTAACGATTCTTTGGAAGGTTACCTGCAGAACTTCTTGGCAATCCCAAGAGAAAAAGATGGCAAGGTATATGCTCGTGAAACTGATCCTGAATATATCCGCTGGATGAAGGCACTTCGTCAAGCGAATCAAGACGGTCTGCTGGCTAAAGATATCTTTATCGACAAACGCCCACAAATGGAAGAAAAAATTGCCCAAGGCCGTTATTTCGCAATGCTGTATCAACGTACAGACTTTGCAGCACAACTAGGAACGATTTACCAACAGGATCCAACTAAAACGTATATCGCTGTTGACGGACCTTCCAATACGAACTTGGATAAACCAACCCTTGATGGCCCTGGTATCTCCGGTTGGACGGTAACACTGATCTCCAAAGATGTTAAGGATAAAGCACGTGCTATCCGCTTCCTCAGCTACTTGAACAGTGAAGAAGGCAACAAAGACTTGTTCTTAGGCGAAAAAGGTGTCAGCTACGATACGATTGATGGAAAAGATCAATTTAAACCAGAAGTGTTTGATTTGATGAATAAAGACCGTTCGACGTTTGATAAGCAAATCGGATCTTCCTTTACATTCTGGATGCTGCAAAATACGAATATCACAGACCAATGGGCTCCTAAATCGGTAGAACCATTTAAGCAATTGGAAGATTGGACTAGAGGTAAATCCATAGGCTCCTCGGAGTTCCAACAAATCGAACCAACAGGAAACTCTCCTGAAGGTATCATCGCTTCGAAGCTGAAACAGCTGCGCGGTAAAACTATGCCGAAATTGCTCATGGCTTCCTCCGATGCGGAATTCGATAAGATTTGGAATGAGTATTTAGAGAAGAGAAAGAAGGAAGGCGAAGATGTATTTGATGCCTACCAACAAAAGAAATATGAAGAGAATAAAGTGAAGCTGTCCATAAAATAAAAAGTATGACCCAAAATGCCCGCTAACTGCGGGCTTTTGGGTTATTTTCGAATTATAATAAGGAATAGATATTAAGTATTTGAATATTCACTATTTTAGCGAGGTGGACAGGACAGAAGTGTATAAAGTGAATAGGCGAGATCGAACCAGAGCATTATGGCATTCTTTTAGTTATTGGTGGGGGCGAAGATCACTTCAGAGCCGTTTAATTGCAGCTTATGTTTTTATTGTTTTAGGCCCGTGTATGCTGGTTTCTGTCTACTCCTATAAAGCCATTAATAATACCTATCTCCGCGATGCTGTCGAGAAAAATGATTATTTGTCGCAAATGGAGAAGCTGCATATTCATAATCAGATCGAAGCGATGGAACGGGCGGCGCAAATGGCTTATTCTGATGCCGAAGTAGAAAAATTCTTAGCGAATGAAACCGAACCGCAGCTAGTAGATTTGGTTGATTTTAATACAAATGCTTATGTAAATATGACTCGTATTCAATTTAATAATCCGAATATTGAGCATTTAAGACTGTATTCGAGAAGTAATAAGGTGCATGAAATTTGGCCGATTATCTTTCGCGAAGAGCGGGTTTCTTCCACCCCATGGTTTCAGAAAGCGCTTCAATTGAAGGGGCAGGAATACTGGTCTTTTCAGAAAAATGATCCGGATTTGATGCAGAGATACTCGGGAGCACCGACGGAGAGTCTGCCAAAGGTTTCTTTGCTGCGTGAGAAGAGTCGGCCAGCAGACAATCATATCGGCATGGTGCAGGTGGATATGCTGCTTAGTCGGTTTACACCCAAGACGTATACAGATGTACGGGATAATCAGACCCAGATGTTCCTTGTGGATAGTGAGCTGCAGCTTTTTACCAGGCCGGACAATTCTTTTTTGCAGGATAATCTAGAGATGGCTGATATGATTGCAGAACGGTATAAGCAGTTCCGGGAAACTGGCGAATGGGACAGTAATTACTCGGAGAATGGTAAATCGTTTTTGTTAATTAACACTCCGCTAGAACGAATTGATGCTTATTTGTTAAATGTAGTGTCAATGGAGGGAGTGATGAAGGATATCTCCCGCACGCGCAACTTAATCATTGGAGCCAATGTTGGTTTTATTACTTTACTAACGCTGATCGCTTATGTGACAAACGCCTTTATTCTAAAAAATCTGCGTAGATTGACCGAAACAATGAAAAAAGTGCGTAGAGGTGAAGCGTACACTGGAATAATGATCCGTGGTGGAGGGGAAGTCGGTGAGCTTGCCCATCATTTCTCCAAGCTGATGAACACCATCAATACGTTGGTGGCTCAGGCAGTGAGCAAGCAGGCGTTGTCTAAAGAGGCTGAGCTGCGTACGCTGCATAACCAGATTGACGCACATTTTTTATATAATACGCTGGAAAATATAAAAATGCTGGCTGAAATTGAGAACCAGCGAACGATCTCGGACGCACTGACCTCGCTGGGTGGGATGATGCGCTATAATTTTAAATGGTCCGGAGAGTATGTGAAGCTGCGGGATGAAGTCCGCCACATTGAAAATTACATTGAAGTGATGAATATTCGTTTTGAATATCCGGTTAAGTTAGTGCTTCATATTGAACCTCGATATTTGGAGCTGGAGGTGCTGAAAATGTCACTGCAGCCTATTGTAGAGAACAGTGTTAAGCATGCTTGGTGCGACGAGAAAGAGAATTTACAGGACCCGAACATCCATATTCATATTTCGGAAACGGAAGGTGATATTTGCATAGAGCTTCGTGATAATGGCATCGGCTTAACTCCAGAGCGTTTGGTTGCTTTGAACGAGGCGATTTATGCGAAAGATGAGCGCCGTGAGAGTGCTTCAGAACAGAGGGATGTTGACCGCCGAACAGGTGGTATTGGACTGAGAAATGTACATCAGCGACTGCAAATCTTTTATGGTGATGAATATGGGCTTGTAGTACAGAGTGAAGCAGGGAGTTGGACGATGGTACGTCTGACCTTGCCGAAAGTTCTTTTGACAGGAGAAAAACAACTATGAAGAAGCTACTGATCATTGATGATGAAAAGAATATCCGTTACGGTCTCAAGACTATGATAGAAAGAGAATTTCCGTCCGTGTATACCATCACAATGGCGAGTAATGGCGCAGAGGGTTTCGAGATATTTAAGACCGAAGGTGCAGATATTATTATTACAGATATACGTATGCCAGTGATGGATGGAATTACGCTGTTGGAGCAGATATCTAAGGTAACAAGTGGTGAGAAAAGCCCAGCAGTGCTGATCTTAAGCGGGTATGATGATTTCGAATATGCCAAAAGCGCGATTCGTTATCGCGTGAAGGATTACTTGCTGAAGCCGATTCGCCGAGATGAGTTGTTCGAAATTTTGAAGAATATCGATAAGGAACAGGAAGAACAGGATCTCAGCGCAAGGCAGCTGGAACAGGAAACGGAACACTTCCGCAGGGAACTGCGGTCCAGTCGTTTACGGGGACTGCTAATGCAGCAGGAGGTTCCGCTGGAGCGTGAGCAGCAAGAGTGGCTAAGTGATCTGCAAGCACCTTTTACAGTTGGTGTGTTGAATTACTATTACAATGACGGAACAAGAATGAAGTCGGGGGATGTTCAGGGACTGGCGGAACGATTGATCGGACCGCTTGAAAAGTTTTTCTCGGAAATCACAACGGATTGGGATGGCAAATTAGTCTTGATCGGGAGCAGAAAACAGGATTTTATAGAGCTGTCCAGACAAACTGAAGCTAAGGAAATAAAGGGATTATCGATTGGGATTAGCAGCGAAGGAGAAAGTCTTGAGGACCTCCGTTCCTGTTATAAGGAAGCATGTCGGGCACTGCAATATACTTTTTTATATCCGCAACTGAGTTTGTTGGATTATGGGGATGTTGGCCAGGGACGGTCTAATTTTCCCTTACCGAAGGAGGAGCTTCGCAAGCTTCTCAATATGCTGGGAACAGAACGCGAGAAGGAGATGAAGCATCTTCTATCTGTGATTTTTCAAACTGAGCATTTGAAGGAACTGGACCTAGCTTATCTGGAGTCCGTGGGACAGAATGTAAACGAACTGGTGTTGGATGAAGTCTTTAGGGTGCATGGCGAAGCCTCAGTAGAGGTATTGAAGCTGTATCGCACGGTAGGCAATATGTACAACTATCGTCATTTCCACGAATATTATCGTGCGCTGGAGAACTTACTCTTGAGTGTGAATGAATACATTGCAGGCGTAAGGTCTGCGCATACCGAGCATGCGGATATGGAAGAGGCACTGAGCTATATTGAAGCCAACTATGCCCGTCCACTGAATATGGCTATGGTCAGCAATCATGTGTCCCTGAATTATTCTTATTTTAGCGAAGCCTTTAAGGCATATACCGGTGAGAATTTTGTTATTTATTTAAAAAAGGTCCGTATCCGTCACGCTAAAGAGCTATTGGCAAAAGGCTGCAGTAAGCTCGCAACAGTCTCAGAAGAGGTAGGCTTCGAGAACAGTAAACAATTTGCCCGTGTTTTTAAAGAGCTGGAGGGGATTTCCCCAGGTGATTATAGAGCGAAAATATTATCCGAAGAGTGTTGAGGCTATTGAAGATGCATTTAGAAGCGGCCCTCCTATATAATGGATTTGAGAAGATTCATTGGAGGAATGAAGGGTGGAAGAAATACAAGGCAATTTGATTACGGTTCAGACATTAGCAGCGGATTTTCGTCGACTGGGCGTTAAGGCGGGCATGACGATTTTATTGCATTCTTCTTTTAAATCGTTAGGCCAATGGGTAGCCGGGGGCCCGGTCGCTGTTATTTTGGCATTGGAGGAGGTCCTCGGAGAATCTGGCACGCTAGTAATGCCCACACATTCCAGTGACCTGACTGATCCCGCAGGCTGGAGCAACCCACCGGTGCCGGAGGCGTGGTGGCAGAGTATCCGCGAGCAGATGCCGCCTTATGATCCAGACCTGACCCAACTTAGAGGAATGGGGGTTATTCCGGACTGCTTCCGTAAACAAAAAGGAGTAAAACGCAGTGACCATCCGATACATTCGTTTGCCGCTTGGGGCAAGCATAGAGACGAAATTATGTATGGTCATTCGCTTGAAATGGGCCTGGGGGAAGATTCTCCGCTGGCTCGGATTTACGATTTGGGCGGACATGTACTGTTGCTGGGTGTTGGCAATCTTAATAATACTTCCCTGCATCTTGCCGAATGCCGCGCATCTTATGCTGGCAAGAAGGAAACCCTTGGCGGGGCGCCCATTATGGTGGATGGAGTTAGGCAGTGGGTGGAATTTAAGGAGCTGGATTGGGATTCTGACGATTTCGTTCAGCTGGCAGATCAGTTTGGACAAGAGACGAGACTTATTACATATGGACAGGTTGCTTCCGCAACCGCTCAATTGATTCCGCAACGGGAAATCGTTGATTATGCAGTGAACTGGATGGAACAGAACAGGAAGTAAAACCTCATTGGATAGGGGAAACGGAAGGAGAAGCTGGCATGAGTACAACAACGATATTTTTAACCCGGCATGGTCAGACGGAATGGAACGTGCAGCATCGGATGCAGGGACATATGGATTCTGAACTAACAGCGCTTGGTGTACAACAGGCTGAATGGCTGAGCCGGGGGATGCACACTGAACAGCTGGATGTCATCTATGCAAGCCCCAGCCCAAGGGCGCTGCGCACAGCTGAAATTATTCGAGGAGAGCGGAGTACTCCGCTTAAGACCTCTGAGGCGTTCAAAGAGATTGGCATGGGGGTATGGGAAGGCCGTGATTCTACTGAGCTGGAGAGCGAGTATTCGGAGCAGCATCGCAATTTCTGGCAAGACCCTGAGCAGTTTAAAGTGGAGGGTAGTGAGACCTTCGCAGAGGTGCAGGCACGGGCGCTGGGTAAGCTTCAGGAAATTCTCGTTGACCATCAAGGTGAGACCATTCTTATTGTCACACATACAGTAGTGATTAAGCTGTTAATGGCCTATTTTGAGGGCAGAGCGTTGCCTAAGCTCTGGGATCTGCCTTACATTTATCCGACCTGCTTATGCAGGGTTGATTTTACGGATGGTGTGCCGGAAATCCTGCTGCATGGGGATACGAGCCATTACGAAGAGAGTGAAGCTGGGATGGAATCATAACACTTCCTACAGATCAGATTGGGTTTATAAAAAAAGGCGGTTCCTCGGGTGCATTACGCACTCGAAGAACCGCCTTTTTGACTTCAGAGCTGGAGATCAGCTTTTGCTAGTTGATAAACTGGAGAGATTTCAATGTCTTCTCCAGCATCGTAACCGCTTCGGCACGAGTTGCCAGCTTCTGTGGAGCAAAGGATCCATCTGTTGCTCCTTGGATAATTCCCTCAGCAGCGATTTCTGCTACTGCTGCTTGGGACCAAGCTGGAATGCTTGCTGCGTCACTGAATTTAGCCAGTGCTGCAGGATCGGCATTTAAGGTTTTCCCTGTGTACTTGATGGCTTTCGCTAATACCGAGGCCATTTCCTGACGAGTGATTGGGCTACCCGGCTTAAAGCTGCCATCGGTATAACCGGAAATCAATCCGGCTTCTGCTGCGGTGCGAATAGCATCAGCATACCAAGCACTTGAGTTTACATCTTTAAATGTGGTCTCACCATTAGCTGTCGCAAGTCCCAGAGAACGCGTAATTAATGCGGCGAACTCAGCACGTGTGATCGACTGTGAAGGAGAGAACGTATCGTTGCTTGTTCCGCTGACAATTAGTTTGGTAGCTAAGAGATCAATGGATGATTTAGCCCAGTGTCCGTTAGTATCTGCGAACGTTTTGGAAGACTTAACAACGGTGTAGTAGCTGTTGCTGTTCCGTTTAATCGTAACGTCCGTTGTTCCATCTGCTTTAGGAACAAAGATAGCAGGCACGAAGGAGATCTTACCTGAAGCAGGATCGAAGACCACTGCCGTTGCGTTATTTGAATTTAAGACGGCAGGTACATTGATCGTGCGCTTCACGTAAGTGCTGCCGAAATTGTTCAACTGCACACTCTTAGTTCCGGCTTGTGCTGAAACGCTGAATTCGATTACTGGAGCAGCTAAAGTAGCATTACCTAGCTGTGAGGCTATAGCTTGGTTTGTGCTGCTTAGTGTTCCCGAATTCGCTACTAGAATGGATACCGTAATTGTAAAGTCGCTGGTGCCTAATTGAGCGGCAAGTGCTGCGCTGTTTACAACACGGAGTGGCAAGGAATAAGAAGCACCATCCGTAGTAAAGGTAAGAACTGTGTTAGGTTGTGCTGCTGCTTGTTTTACAAGCACACTGCCTGGAAGCACTACTTGAGCGCCGCCTGTAGTGGCTTTAACCGGAATAACCAGCTCTTGGCTACCCGTTGGCAGTTCAGCAAGTTGTTTGGTTAGATCAGCAGCATCAATTGTTGTTACTTGTGCTGAAGCAATTGGAGCCACAGTTGGAGCAACAGTTGGTGATGGTGTAGCTGTTGGTACTGTTGGAGCCGATGTTGGTACTGATGTTGGTACTGAAGTTGGTACTGAAGTTGGATCTGGTGTTGGTACTGGTGTTGGGTCTGGTGTCGGAGTTGGATTTGTCTCCGGCAGTGGTGCACCTTTTAGATCAACAATCCGGCCTTCAACGGCGGAAGTGTTCGCAGTGACCGTTCCAACCTTCTGCAGATACTTCGTAAATACATCAAAGTCCGGTAGGTACAGCAGATTCACGCGGCCTTCTTTATAGGCCTTTTCAAGTGAAGTATAGAAATCTCCACCCTTAGCTGTGAAAGCATTAGTAGCTACTTCATAAGATGCTTTTAGATCTAGAGGAACGTATTTATCCCCGTTTTTCACTTCAATACGCAATACACGTTCGTTCACAGGTTTCGTAGAGTCGTAATAGAATTTCAACCCTGCAACGTGTGGGAAACGTCCGTCTGCTGCCGGCGTTTTGGAAACCCCGTTCTCCATAGCATCCTTAATTTCTTGTCCAGTCAAAGTGATCGTAACCAGATCGTTGTTGAATGGAAGTACACCGAGTACTTCGCCTTGTGTGATCGGTCCTTCGTTGATGGATTCGCGAATACCGCCGCCGTTTTGCAAGGCGATTACGGCATTAGTGCCCGCTTTTTGAGCTGCATAAAGCATGCCATCGGCAATCAGGTTACCAAGATTAGTTTCCTTTGTGCGCACATTATCACGAACGCCGTTTAGAACAACCTCTGAATTTCCTACTACCTCATTGGTTAGTTCTTGAATCCCCGGCTTATACTCGGTATCCAGGATCTTTTTAGCTTCAGGGTCCTCTGCGATAACGTAGTTAGTACCGTTTTTAGCATCGATGGAGATTAATTGGTCTTTCCAATCGGTCAGTACGCCATCTTTGTTAAATTTAACTTCAAGTTGGCCAAGGAAAAGACCTTTTTCACCAGTTTGTACAATTAGCTTCGGTGCTTTTGGATCGGTGTTATCAACAACGGCTTGATTCAGTTGCGTGTGGCTGTGACCCCCAACGATAATATCAATGCCGTTAACGGCTTTGGCTAGCTTGAGATCTTCTTCATAGCCAAGGTGAGAGAGAACAATGATCTTGTTAACTTTCTCTTTTTCAAGCATAGCGACCGTTGCTTCCGCTTTAGCGAAGGCATTCTCAAAGGTCACTTTACCTGGTGAAGCAATGTTCGCCGTATCTTCTGTCGTCAGACCCATGATACCGACCTGTTGGCCGTCTACTTCTTTGATCAGCGCAGGGTAGATGGTTCCAGCATTACCTGACCGGCCGATTTCATTGGTGAACATTTTGCTAAGAATATCATCCGCTGAGAAGTTCACATTGGAGGAGACAAATGGGAACTTTGCGTTGCCGATGAATTTGGACAGTACATCTGAATCTTTATCAAACTCATGATTACCGAAAGTCATAGCATCATATTTAACCAGATTCATAAAGGCCAGATCTGCTTGACCCAGATACTTATTGAAGTAAAGCGTTCCGGAGAACACATCACCTGCGTCTACAAGAATAGGATTCTCTGTAGTCGCCTTGGCATCTTTGATTGCTGTTACACGGCGCAAGATGTTGTTTGGCGAGCTGACAGTATCTAATCCTGCATGTGTATCATTGGTGTGCAGAATGGTTAGTGGGAAGTCTTCAGCAGTATTAAAATCAATCTGTGCCAAAACCGCATCATGATCGGATACCCGACCGTTCGATGGTGAGAAGTCGGCATTTAGATGAACGACATCTACTTTAGAAGAAGCCGTTAGATTTTTACTGACAAGAATATGATCTAGCACTTGAGAGTTTCCATCATAGGTGTACGTATACTGCTCATTTAAAGGTAATGTATCGATCAAATTGTCTAGTTCTGTACCTTTTAAGAGGGTTGCAGTTTTAGTAAATTGGAAATCATTCAAATCGCCAAGAGCTACGATGTTGGCTTTAGGATTTGCAGTCAGAACCTCTTTGACAAATCCGTTTACGACCGCCGCGATTTTATGGCGTTGTGTTTCACTGGACAATACAGGGGGCTGAACGTTTCCGAAAGGACCGGTATCGCCGCCTTTTGAATTGAAATGGTTAGCGATCACAATTACTGTTTCGCCACCGAATACGAACTGTGCAGCAAGGGGTTTACGTGAACTTGCAAAGGCAGAGTTTGTTGGATCAATTCGTCCTGGATTGTAGGTCAATTGATCTGCCGCTGCGTTATATCCAACGGATTGTGTAGCTGTACCTTTTTGTCCGCTCACACTGTCCGCAAGCTGTACTCTTGCTGGATTGTACAGGAATCCTACGCGAATGTTTCCGCCTGGGGCACCGCCATCCATATTGTTCTCCGGAGCGATATCTGTGTATTTATATACAGGACCGCCAGCGGTTTCAATAGCCTTAATCAATTCGGCTGCACTTGCTTCAGTGATACCATTATTGGCTTCACCATTGCTGTCCTGCATTTCGACAACGCCGATAATGTCAGGTTTTTTCATATTGTTTGTGATGGAGTCGGCTAGTTTCTGGATTTTTGTTGCTCCGACACCCGGGTAGAAGTTTTCAATGTTGTACGATGCGATCAACAACTTACTATCATTGACTTCAAGAGTAGTTGTTTCTTGCTTAAAGGTACTTGGAGTGATGGCTGGAAGCTTACCGTTTTCCGGAATCACTTTGAAGTTACCGTTGTTGTATCCGATGACGCCAGTTACATCTCCCGCGAACTTATCTCCGGTGATGACTTCTTTACCCGGATTTCCGTAAGCAATGATGAGGCGCTGAGGATTGTATTGGTTGTATTCTTTGAGAACTAATCCACCAGCTGGTGTGATGACATCAGGTGTTTCATTTTCTACTCTTGTAGGGATGTTATACAGCATGGAATTTCCGCTACCACTTGTCCAGTAAGGACTGATAATCGTAGGGGTAGGGAGCTTGACGAGCATACCTTCTAACGATTCGTAGAAATCAATTGCATCTTCATTAGGCTCAAAATCAGCCATGCCGTCATTGTCAATTATGGAAGACGGAATGGCTCTCCCGCCTTTACCAAGTACGACAGGCTCTGGCACAGTATAACTTGAAGAGGAGTCTACTTTTATTGAAGTCATAGTAATTTGAGTAGAGGTTAAATTACTTGCGTTACCTTCGTTGTATTCGGAAACAGCTCCACTAACTTGGACTAAATCTCCAATTTGAGGCTTAAGGGATGAATTAGTGCTGTATACAAAAATACCTTCCGAAGTGTTTACATTATCGTCTGGCTGAGGGTCTTGCATAAAGAAACCTCTATAAGCGCCAGTGGCGAAGGTGTACCCATATTGGGTAACGATGCCTTCTACATCGGAAACGTTCTGACCTGCATACTCAGAAGTATGAGATTCTCCTTGAATATCATGTATACGAGGGAGTTCAGATGCTTTATATGCAAAGGTATAAACCTTACTTGTCTTGCCATCTGCTACGACAATTGCATGGATGGTAAGATCTTGATTAACTGTAATCGGATCTGAATAAAGCTTACTTGCTGTTGTTGGTTCAGTTCCGTTGGTCGTGTAGTAAATCTGTGCTCCAAGAGTAGGGCTGGATAGGGTCACAGAACTTCCTTTGATGATGCGACCTGCGCCAGGGCTGGCCATAACGGAAAAAGTTTCTTCCACCAAAGCATTTTCATTAAGTGGAATGAATTGATAAGTCGTACTATATTGCTCGATAACTCCAGTGATATTGTCAAAGGTTTTACCCTTAACTAGTTTAGGCAGGGTTGAAAAAATTGTGAATTGTTGTCCACCTTGGCTAGCAGTCACCGTGCTGCCATTTACATTGTCTATGGTCACATTATTCATAGTTACCAGCTGAGCTTCGTGGCTTTCGCCGTTCGCGGCAGACAAGTCGGTTGCTGTAATCAATTTTGGTGCAGGCACCCCAACATTTTGTGCAGCTACATTGTATTGAAGTCCACTTTGGAATTTGATTTCTTGCAGGTTGCTGTAGATATCCATTGTGCCGCTTACTTCAACACGATCTCCAACGTTTGCGAACTCTGGGAAACCATAAAGTACGATCCCGCCGGATTCATCCTGAATATACATTTTTGCTGCATTAATGTGAGTTACGATACCTTCTGTTAAAATATTCTGACCTTTACTAGCAAGGCGTGCTGTTGCAACAACTGTTTTGGCCAGAATAGTGTAATCAAAAGTCGATATAGGGCTGTCTGGCATATTTGGTTCTGAAGCATACGCTTTAATCGTAGTGTCCTCAGTTAAGGTAATAGGCCCTGTGTAAGGTTGGAAATTAGTTGAACCACCTGATCCATAAACAGCTGCATAGACGGATGCTCCAACCGTTGGAGAATTCAAAGATATTTCTGTACCAGCCGGCCAGGCATTAGGGGCTGGTAAAGCTACTGCGGAACTAGCAGTTTCCGGTACTTCAGGGAACGTACCGTAGGTGCTGTTCCGTGGACTTGGTGCTTGGACAACAAAATCCGTAGAGTTGTTATCCGTATCTAGACCGCGGCTGTCTGCTGGTGCACCAGCCGCAGCTTTACGGATAGCGGCTGTCGTATTGGAGAGAGCAGCGGTCGCACTTCCCTCGACATTTGTAGCTGTTCCGTAGCCAACTAAATCAATTGTTGTACCTGATTTATCAACGAGGTCGACTTTGCCGTTTGTACCACTCATAGCAAGGATTCCCTTGCTAACATCAGGAGTAGGCAAGTCGGTAGCTCCTCCCGTTCCAGCGGCCTCCTCAATAAGGAAGTATCCATTTGCCGGGATGGTTCCATTTAAGTCTGTTCCGCTACTAAAGGTTCCGGCCGCTGAGGTATAGCGAACTTTCCATCCAGTCAAATCTACTGGATGATTTGTAGGATTGTATAATTCAATAAAATCATTTTTAAATTCCGCTCCGCCGTTTCCACCACCACCATAGACCTGCGAGATAACAATATTGCTATTATCCGGTGCTGCCTCGGCGGTCTGGACAGCTGGTAACACACTGCCGGCAACCATTAACATTGCCAGTCCAGTAGCGAACCATTTCCTTACTCTTGAAGAAATAATCATTTGGATAAGTCATTCTCCCCTCGAATCTTTTATTTACAACCTATTAAATCTTAGCATTCAAATGTAAAATGAAAGGTTGTCTTTCATGAATATAAATTAAAGTTTGCATCAATTAAATCTAAAAATTGAAATGTTGTGATTTTAGTATAAAAACAGTGCATAAATACAATATTAATTATAAATTTAGTATTTTTATGGTTAATAGATCACCGATATTTTAATTTTATGTTATATATATTGTTGAATTTATTATGGATTGCGACAAATTTATTCTAGAGTTTTGTTAATTTTTACATAGGGAAAACAATAGTGATTAGAATTATATAGAATGTATCGGAACAAAAATAATGCCCCTCCAACTTCTTATCGAGAAGTGGAAGGGCATTATTAATTTTAAATCTACTTGGACAACACATCACTGCTGGTGCGGAAGCTCAAGCCGTTCAATTCCATCCATATATTTACGCAGTGCCTGCGGAATGTAAATGGATCCATCCTCCAGTTGATGATTCTCCAGCAGCGGAATTAGGATCCTTGGTGTAGCCACTGCGGTGTTGTTTAGGGTGTGGCAGTATTGCAGCTTACCGTCGGCATCCCGGTAACGAATGCCCGAACGACGAGCTTGGAAATCGAGCAGGTTGGAAGCCGAGTGTGTCTCTCCGTATGCCTCTCTGCTTGGCATCCAAGTCTCGATGTCATACTGCTTATGTGTCTTCAGGGACATATCTCCTGTGCAGACAGACATGATCCGATAGGGAAGTTCCAAGAGCTGTAGAATATGCTCTGCATTCGCAAGAATCTCCTGCAGCATGCCCTCTGAGACGCCCTCATCATTCCGACATAAGATAACTTGTTCAATTTTTGAGAATTGATGAACACGGTACAGGCCACGCACGTCTCGTCCCGCCGATCCTACCTCACGGCGGAAGCAGGCCGACATTCCGGCGAGTCGCATTGGCGAATCCAGTTCGACAATCTCATCGCTATACAGCGAGACAAGCGACACCTCCGATGTGCCTACCAGCCAGCGATTGTCTCCGTTTAGCTCATAGGTCTGATCCATCCCGCCGGGGAAGAAGCCCGTACGTTCCAGCGCTTCCGGACGGACAATCACGGGAACATCCATCACCGTGAACCCGCGGGCAGTTAGTACATCAATGGCCAGCCGCTGTACAGCGAGATGTAACAACAACCCTGCACCCTTCAGCACATAGCTGCGTGGGCCGCCTGCTTTGACGCCACGGGGGATATCGATGATATTGTGGAGCTCGCCTAGCTCTACATGATCACGCGGTTTAAAGCCGAATTCCGGCAACGTTCCGGTTCGTCGCAGTTCTACATTATCTTTATCATCATGGCCAATCGGTGTATCCTGAGATACAGGGTTTGGTGCGAGCAGCATGAGTTCTCCACAGCGCCGGTCTGCCTCAGTTAGTTCTGCCTCATAGAGATTCAGGCGGTTGTTTAGTTCTCTTACTTGTTCTTTAACTGCTTCTCCTGCCACGCTGTCACCCTGTCGTAAAAGTCGTTCAACCTCTTTGGTCAGCCCGTTACGCTGGGCTCTCAACTGTTCCGTATCTTGGCGCAATTCGCGCCGTTTCTCATCCCATTCCAGCAGTTCATCCAGTGGGAAGTCGACTCTTTTCCAAGCCGTAATGTTTCTTACAAGTTCCTGATTGTCTTTGATCCAGTTCATATCCAGCATACCGTTTCGCTCCTTTTTGGTTAAAAAAACGCAAAAAACGCCCTCATCCATGGGACGAGGAGCGTCAGCTCGCGGTGCCACCCAGGTTGATCGAATCTCCTTAACTGCAGGAACAATCCGACCCTCTTTGGTCTTCGCGATAACGGGCGAAACCCGGTGAACTTAGGGAGTTGTTGTAGACTCCGGTCGCAGACGCCTCACGGTTGGATGCCGATCATTGGCCTGATTGTTGGATTTAATATTGTTGCTTAGTATAACGTAAGAGTAGGAGGAGCGCAAGTGGTTATGGTTTGACAAAAATATCAATTCTACGTTAGGATTAGTATTAATTTAAAGTAATTTTGTCGGGATAATAAATAAAGCAGTGTGAGCTGCTTAAGTGGGATGGAAGAGGTGGAAAAGTGGCTAAAATTGTTGTGATTAACGGAACGCCTTCCCTGGTATCGCGTATCAATGCAGCTATAGAATATGCGGAGGCCAGCTTAACCAATCAGGGCTTCGAGGTTGAGCGTATTAACGTAGCAGAACTACCAGCGGAGGATTTGATTCACACTAAGTTTGAAAGTGAGTCTATCGTCAAAGCCAATGGCCTTGTAGCGGAAGCTGATGCGGTAATTGTGGTTAGCCCGGTTTATAAAGCTTCTTATACAGGCGTGTTGAAGACCTTTTTAGATCTGGTTCCACAAAAGGGATTGGCCGGAAAAGTTGTACTCCCGCTGTTCATGGGCGGCAGTCTTGCACATCTGCTCACAATTGATTACGCATTGAAACCTGTGTTGTCTGTACTGGGCGCGCGTTACATTCTTGGCGGCGTCTATGCCGTGGATTCTCAAGTGGTTCGTAATGATCACGGAGTGGTAGAGCTTGCTGAGGAGCTGAAGCTGCGCCTGAACGATGCATTAGATGAGCTTGCAGAAGAAACTACACATCGTGTGGAACGCAAGGCATAAGACTAAGTAGCAAGCCTTCTGTGCTTAGTGCTAATAACAAACGTATAAGCGTCTCTTTCATCCCTGATACCAGGGGAGAGGGGCGCTTTTTGCATTATATAAGCTATAGCAAAAAGGCCATCTCACTAAGAAAGTAGAGAATGGCCTCTTTTTTATATAGGGATCGTTATATATCCGGTCTTACAAATCGTCGAATCCGTTATCGTCGCCAACCTTACCATAGTTGCGGGACTTAGCTTCGAAGAAGTCAGTTTTGGTAGCATTAAGCGCATCATCGGAGAAGGGTTTGATCCAAGGCATACAGTTAACGTCAACACCTTGATAAGCTTTTTCCATACCCATCAAAGTCAGACGTTTGTTCGCTGTATATTTGATGTAGTCGCTAAGCTCGTTAAGATCAATACCACGCACGTTAGTAAGTGTGTAATAAGCCCAGTTGGTTTCGAGCTCTACCGCGCGGTCGATGGTACGGTATACGTAATCCATGTTTTCTTTGGTGTTCAGCTCAGGGAAGTCTACAAGCAGCTGCTTAAATACTTCTGCGAAGAAGTAGCAGTGCTGATTCTCGTCACGTTGAATATAAGAGATCATTTGGCTAGTCGCCATCATCTTCTGGTCACGGGCCAGATTGTAGAAGAAGGCGAAAGTACTGTAGAAGAAAATCCCTTCCAAGATGAGATCTGCTACCAGCGCATGGAAAAAGGTCTGTCTCGTAGGGTTATCACGGAACTCTTGATAAATATCAGAGATAAACTGATTACGTTCCAGCAGGACAGGATCTTTTTTCCAATATTCAAAAATTTCCTTCTGCTCACTCTCCGACACGATAGAGGAAAGAACATAGGAATAGGATTGGTTATGCACCACTTCTTGCTGCCCGATAATAGCGGAGATAGCTTCCAAAGAGGAATCGGTGAAATAACGCTTCACGTCGCTCACGAACATCGTCTGCATCGAATCCAGCACAGCGAGTAGGGAGATATTAATCTTAAATACGCGTTGTTCCTCGGCATCCAGCATCGGGAATTGTTGCGCATCCTTGGACATTGGAATTTCATCCGCGATCCAGTGATTAAGCAGCAGTACCTTATACAGCTTGTACATATGAGGCATGCGAATATCATTCCAGTTCAGAATACCTGAGCATTCACCGTCGATAATGCGTGTGGATTGGTTAGGTGCTTCAGTATTAAAAATCTTTTGTAATTGCATTTCTTATCCCTCCATTTTTTGCGCGGGTAATCTTTCTTGGTGTCTTGTTCATAGAAAGATGGTGATGGAGTAACGGAGAGGAAGTTTGGAGCTGTAGGAGCGTCAGCGTTCGCCCGAAAGCTTTCCGTAGGAAAGCTCGCATCGAAAGCATATGCTGTCATCGGATGTCATCCGCTAATAGCGGTAAAGATCAAGACCTCTGATGACAACAGCGGCCGGAAGCCCAAACATTCCTCGCAGTTACGAAATTCATCATCGTTTTTCTATTTAGGGCACTAAGATAATTAGCTAGCGCAAGATTCACACTCTTCTATAGTCAAAGCACGGCTACGCACATAATAAGTTGATTTCAAGCCGCCCTTCCAGGCATTCAGATGCAGTTCCAGGAACTCGGTAGCCTTGATGTCAGGACGGACATACAGGTTGAAGCTTTGGCCTTGATCGACGTGACGCTGGCGAGCAGAAGCCATGCGGATCGACCAGTTTTGGTCAATCGTAAATGCTGTCTTATAGTACCAGATCGTTTTGTCGGACAGATCCGGTGCTGGGTTAGCAATCTTATAAGTTGTTTTTTCTTCATAGGAAAGCAGTTCATACAGCGGATCAATGCTGGCGGTGGAGCCGGCAATAATCGATGTAGATCCATTCGGCGCAATGGCGAACATCCAAGCGTTACGTACGCCGTCCTTAGCTACTTCTTCTTGCAGCTCGCGCCATTGCTCAGTCGTTACATATTTACCTTCTTGCTCACCGCTAACATACCCGCGGGAAGTGAAGTATGCGCCAGTCTCCCAATCGGATCCAGCAAATTTCGGATAACGGCCTTTTTCACGGGCAAGCTCCATGCTCGAACGAACCAACAGGTAGTTGATATGTTCATATAAATGATTGTTATATTCTACGGCTTCATCGGATTCCCAACGAATGCCCTTGAGTGCCAATAGGTGATGCAGGCCGAATGTGCCGAGACCTACTGCGCGGTACTGGCTGTTCGTGTATTGTGCCTGCAGAACTTCAATATTATTAATGTCGATTACGTTATCAAGCATACGAACTTGGATCGGAACAAGTCTTTCTAATACGCCAGCTGGAATCGCCCGTGCTAAGTGAATCGAATTCAGGTTGCAGACTACGAAGTCGCCAGGGATTTTGGAAATAACGATCCGGGTCTGGCCATCTTTAGTTACTAATTCTTCTTGCTCAATAACTGTTGCAGACTGATTCTGCATAATTTCTGTACACAGGTTGGAGGAGAAAACCATACCTTGATGACGGTTTGGGTTAGTCCGGTTCACGGTATCGCGGTAGAACATGTACGGTGTACCTGTTTCTAGCTGTGATTTCATAATCCGTTTCATGATGTCGATCGCAGGAACAGTGATCCGGGATAATTCCAGGTTCGCTGTAGCCTCAGCATATTTTTCACGGAAAGTACCTTTGCCAAGCTCTTCATCGTAGAAATCTTCCAATCCTAGTGGACGGCCATTTTTATCTGTCCAGCCCATGACCTTTTTCACTTCGTGAGGGCAGAAGAGGTTCCAATGGCTGCGCGATTCTACAGCTTCCATGAACAGGTCAGGTAGGGAGACGCCATGGAACACGTCATGTGCACGCATGCGCTCGTCACCGTTGTTCAGCTTAAGATCGAGGAAAGCGAGAATATCTTTATGGAATACATCAAGATAAACAGCTACAGCACCTTTACGTGTGCCCAACTGGTCTACGCTGACTGCTGTATTGTTCAACTGGCGAATCCAAGGGATTACGCCGGAGCTTGTGTTCTTGTGGCCACGGATATCCGAACCACGTGCTCGTACTTTTCCAAGGTAAACGCCGATGCCGCCACCCATTTTGCTTAGACGTGCTACGTCTGTATTGGAGTCAAAGATACCCTCTAGGGAATCGTCTACAGTATCAATAAAGCAGCTGGATAGCTGTCCAGCGACCTTTTTGCCGGCATTGGACATTGTAGGTGTAGCAGCAGTCATATAGATGTTGCTCATAGCCCAATAAGCTTCTTTTACAAGCTCAAGACGTTTCTCAGCTGGCTCACGGTGCATCAGGTACATAGCAATAATCATATAACGTTCTTGTGGAAGCTCCATTACACGGCCGTCAAAATCATGCGCCAAATAACGGTCGGATAGCGTAAGCAGACCGATATAGTCAAACAAAAGGTCGCGTGTATAATCGATACACCCGCCTAGTTCGATAATTTGTTCTTTGGTGTAATGACTTAGAAGTTCTTCGCGATAGATTCCTTTTTTCACGAGATCCGTAATTAGTGGATACAATTCACCGTAAGGCTCTTCTGGATAAGCTTTGTAGCGGCGATGGACGGCAGCTTTTTTATAAAGGGTAGTCAGAAGGGCGCGGGCAGCTGCGAACTTCCAGTTAGGCTCTTCTTTTGTTACAAGCTCTAGAGCGCTCATGGTGAAGGCGTTGCTGATTTCTTCTCCGCTTACCGAGTCACGACGCAGTTTGGAATTCACTCCACGCAGCAAAGTTTCTTTATTTAGTTGATCGAGACCTTCCAGAATACGGTCAGCGTAGACGGAAAGACGGTTCTCATCAAAAGCCAGTTGGCGATTATCCGGTTTTACTACGAATTGCGGCATGGTTAGTTCATCCCTTCTTATTTCAAATTAATTTTCAATATCAAAAATTGATATATTATAGCGCAGCAGGCTGCCACAGAAAGACCTCCGAGCCGTTCATGCTGGCCGGAATGTCGATAATGCGTTGGTTGGAGCTTCCCCGGTAGAGAAGCGTAGTATCTTTCAGTTCTTCTACAAATCTTCCATCTATTAACACCTGACACTGTTTAAGTAGATTCCACTCCGGCGTACCGGGAAGGGCTGTAAGTTCTTCGTACGTATAACCACTGTAAATCCAGATTGAGAACCCTGGCAGTACAGTGCGAAGCTCATGAATGAACCCCAGCAACTCTTCTGCTGAGAAAAAAGGATCGCCGCCTGCCAGTGTCAGACCATCCAGCAAAGGGTTAGCGGCGATTTCTGCGATGATTTCATGTTGTCGTTCTAAGGTGAAGACTTCTCCATATTTAAAGTTCCATGTCTCGGGATTAAAACATCCCGGGCAACGATGGCGGCAGCCGCTGAGAAAGAGGACGGCCCGCATGCCCTCTCCCTCGTTAATCGACTCCGGATAGTAACCGCAAATATTCATAGATGCTTAACGCGATCCCGAACTTCAGCTTGTTTGGCGGCATTAAAGCGGGTCTGATAGTCGCCGGTTAAATAACCTGTAACTCTGCGCAAACGGCGGATGTGCACGTCATTCTCATTTGCGTTGCAGGAAGGACAGTTTGTCCCAATTACGCCTTCGTATCCACAGCTGGAGCAGCGGTCAATCGGATGGTTAATGCTGAAATAACTGACCTGTTGTTCGAGCGCATATTTAATGATTTTGATAAAAGCCGATGGGTTGTTGCGGGCATTGCCGTTTAATTCGACATAAGAAATAGCCCCGGCATTGCAGTATTCATGGAAAGGAGCTTCCAAGCTGATCTTCTGAGCAGCACCCAGATCGAAGTATACAGGGATGTGAAAAGAGTTCGTATAATATTCACGGTCGGTTACGCCCGGAATGGAACCCAGTACCTTGCGGTCAACTTTGGTGAATTTACCGGACAAACCTTCTGCTGGAGTAGCGAACAGGGTGATGTTAAGATCCAGTTCCTCACTTTTCCGATCGCAATAGTCCCGCATATGACGCACGATAGCCAGCGCCTTGGCATGAACTTCCATATCCTCGCCATGGTGTTTGCCGTACATAGCTTTCATACATTCCGCCATACCGATGAAGCCAAGAGACAGACTGCCATGCTTCAGCAGATCGCCTACAGTGTCATCGGGTGCAAGATGTTCGCCGCCTTCCCAAACGCCTTCTCGCATCATGAAATCGGAAGCTTTAGCTTTTTGTGCGGTTTGGATGTGGAAGCGATGGAGAAGTCCTTCCAGCGCAATATCCATATAATGATTTAGATCTTCATAGAAGCCAGCTTCATCTGCGACGGTACGTCTGCCTGTTACTGTGCCGTGTGCCAGACCTAGCCGAACCAGATTTAGTGTATTAAAGGAAAGGTTGCCCTTCCCAGAGCAATGATTACGCCCAAAACGGTCACCGAGCACTCGGGTTCGGCAGCCCATTGTAGCGAACTCCGTATCAGGATCACTTGAATCATAATACTGCAAGTTGAGCGGAGCGTCCAGATTAGCGAAGTTTGGATATAGTCTGCGCGCAGAACATTCAGCTGCTTTTAGGAACAGTTCATAGTTAGGATCGCCTTGCTGTTGATTGATTCCTTGCTTGCATTTGAAGATTTGAATCGGGAACACTGGTGTTTCTCCGCTGCCAAGTCCGTTCATAGTTGCGGTTAGCAGAGAACTGATCACAAGCTGACCTTCTGGTGAAGTACAAGTACCGTAGTTGATGCTGGTAAACGGTATTTGTCCACCGGATCGGCTGGACATGGTATTCAGATTATGTACCATACTTTCAGCCGCTTGCAGGGTTTCGATTTCGGTTTCCTTTAGTGCAAAACGGAACGCTCTTGGATATGACTCCGCCAGATCGGTCCGGCTCATCGTAATCTCGCCCAAAGATTCGTCAGCTTGTCCTTCTTCAAAATAATCCAGACCCTTGCGGAACAGCTTGGCGAAGGATTTGGTTACATAAGGTGCCAGATCGTAATCGAGTTTATTGGCGGATACACCACCATATTGAGCATTTTGCTGGGATTGGAAAATAATCGCTACCAGAGACATAGCTGTCATTATTGAGTTCGGAGGACGAACGCTGCCGTTGCCGGTATTGAAACCTTCACGGAGAAGTTTATCAAACGGGATAAAAATACAGTTCGTCGTTCCAATCGCGTATTGATCCAGATCATGCACATAGACGACATTGTCATCAATAGCCTGCACTAGCTGTGGCGGCATCGTAAAATTGCGGGCGTACCATTTTGAATATTCACTGCCGAACTTGCTCATTTTACCGGAGAAACTCTCTCCATTCAAATTGGCATTCTCGCGCAATAGGTCCATATCCCGACTGTCGATAATATCCCGGCCTAAATCAATGAGCTCTTCTAAAAGAACTTCCCGTGCATTTTCTACTCCATTAAATTGTCTCTCCAACAACGTCATTGTACAGCTCTCCTCTCAGTATAAAAGAAAAACATCTATCATCAAATCCATATATCCATAAGAAGTTGGACTGCTATAAGCAGTCGTATATTTGTTCAGATTACATAAAAAAAGCATCCCCTACCCGAGGATGGCAGAAAATGCCCGATGCGTTATGTAAATATCCACACGGATATTTGCAGAGGTCTCTACGTAGATGACCGCATGCGGACACCATCCCTGTTTCTCGCAGGCATCAATAGTTGGTGTCGTCGAAACAGGTAGGTCTCCTGGCTTCCGTGGGATCTCTCGGCGCCTTCCCAAGGGTGTTCCTAACCCTCAGTGGCATTTGCCGGGAGATGTGGATTCTCAAGCTTCCCAGAAGCTTAAGAAGGCCATCCGGTTACAGTGGCGGGACCGCAGCGGATTCTCACCGCGCTTCCCTATTAAGCTCTAAATCCGGTTAAGGATCAAAGCGCCTGTCTCCACTATATTTTGTTGTCGTTAGATAAAAATAACCCAAGATGTTGTGTTTGTAAACAGTTTTTTAGAAAACCCGCGCGGGGAGCGGGTTCTTTAAAAGTACTCCACAAATGATCCACAGGCTGTCCATAAGTAATCCACAATTGATCCACAGGGAGATGCGAAATGATTCATAAATTGTCCGAAAAGATGCCACAAAGAGTCCATAAATATAGTGCAGATGACCCTAGAATTTGCTCATGAGAAAATACCCTTAGCCCAAAGTCATATTTTGGAGTAATCAGAAGAAATAGAAGAGATAAGGGAGGATAATCTTGCTTAGTTTGTGACAGAGCGGTGGAATTGTTACAATGGAAGGAGACAGCTACTATAAAATTTCGAGGAGGTATTCTCATGCCTATTGCTGAAGTTACAGTTATTCCAATTGGAACAGGCAGTACCAGTCTTAGCAGCTATGTTGCGGATATGCAGCGGGTGCTGAAGACAGTAGAAGGGATTACTTATGAACTTACGTCCATGGGGACGATCATCGAAGGGCCTCTGCAACGCATTTTTGCCGCGGTAGAAGCTTTGCATGAGTCTCCTTTTTCCGCAGGTGCAGAACGTGTCTCTACCTCACTTAAAATAGACGACCGCCGCGATAAACCCTCTACTAGCCGTGGAAAGTTAGAGTCTGTGGAGCGTAAGCTACAGGTGGATTAGCAGTTTAGAAGGGCGGAAAACAGGGAGAATAGGCTTGCGTTTCTGGCTGAAAGTTGTATAATATTTTTTGTTTGGCAGAAAAACAGCGTTAAGCTGGTGTAGCTCAGGGGTAGAGCAACGCACTCGTAATGCGTAGGCCGGGGGTTCAATTCCCTTCACCAGCATCCTTACAAAGTCGATAGTGGCGCGTGTTCCCGGGTTTTTGGAACTGCGCCTTTTTTTGTACAAGCATCAACTTCTAACATTCTTCTAACCTTTAGTCGAGTAAAGTGGGTGTCTCGTCAATTTTCTCCACTTCTTTTCGGGTTCCTAGAATAGAATCTCCGATACATCGGGGCACAGCTTCCTGCAAGTTGGGGAGAACATGTGAATAAGTATCCAGGGTGATATTTATTGATGAATGGCCTAATCTTTCCTGAAGTCGAATATGATGGACAGCCCCTGCCGTTCCCTGTTCTTCTGGAGAAACGTATCAAGGAAGATAAGACATGGCGCGAAATCGCTAATGAAAACGGTATGACTAGTGGTCACTGTCGAGCAGATGGAAGGTGTGGCGCAAGCTGACAGCAATCAGAATGAAGAATGGTGGAGGAGGAGCAGCATAAGCTGCTTTTCTCTTGCGGGGGCAGATCGGTTAGATGGTAATTACTATAAAAATAAAAAAGACACCACAAGGTGTCTTAGTACAGATACTTTTCGCTCGAATTTCACGAGCTCGTCAGTGAACTGAGTTCATAAGCAAGACTGGCTACGGCTAACAGATGAAGAGATAAAGTAATATCAATGTTAAAATGTGCGGTAATATTAATTTTCATAGATAACCACGCTCCTAAAGTATAAATACACATAAAGAAAACTTTATAAAGCGCTTGGCCTGCCATCATCAGTGCCAGGTAGCCATCCTGTACAGACGCCTTAGCGTTTCGACAATAACATTATACTTAATATTTTGTGTTTTGCAAAAAAAGGACCCCCAATTCTTGGTCGGGGTGGCGGTTCTGTGTGGTTTCTCAGCGCTTTGGAATCATGATGGTCATTGAGGCTCCACGCACGCGGCTGCAGAATGATCAAATGGAAGTTACGTTTCGGTATTCATATCTGCTGCATGCTCTGAAATTGATTATCCAAAATAACGGGCAGCAAGTTCAGAAGGTTAACGGATTTTTTATTGATACAGGTTGAATTTAATGTTTGATACTGTTGTTATGCTAACGGGAAAGGATAGTTTAATAAAGGAGTTACTTAAGATTGGAATAATGAGCAATGTGACAATTATGTCATTCTGAATTGAATATTGTTAGGTTAATCGATGGGGAAGTTTACTTGTCTCCCTTATACTGGAAATTAAATGATTTTATTTCCGAAAGGGGACAATGCACTAATGACTGATGTAATTAAAGCAATAATACTTGGCATAATAGAGGGCTTAACTGAATTTTTACCAGTATCATCTACTGGACATCTTATTCTAGCAGGCGATTTGCTTAGCTTTGAGGGAGATGCTGCAATAACTTTTAAAATTGTTATTCAGTTGGGTGCAGTGATGGCAGTTTTAATTCTTTATTGGAAAAGGTATTTGGAGATTGGGGTTAATATGATTAGAATGGATTTTTCCAAAAGCAAAGGATTAAATGTCATTCATATGATTTTGGCTATGTTACCAGCATTAACCCTATATCTTCTCTTCAAGGACACAATAAAAAGCCAATTATTTGGCCCAACCCCTGTTTTGATAGGTCTAGTTGTTGGTGGCGTGTTGATGATCATTGCAGCGCGGAATAGGCGGACTGAAACCGCTGATACTATCGATGGGATTAATTATAAACAGGCTTTCGGAATTGGTCTGTTTCAATGCTTGGCGTTATGGCCGGGATTTTCGAGATCAGGTTCGACGATTTCAGGTGGCCTGTTGCTTGGCACTAGCCAAAAAGCCGCTGCAGATTTTACATTCCTTATTTCTGTGCCTGTTATGTTTGGTGCAAGCTTGTTGGATTTGTACGATAGTCGTGATTTGCTGAGTTCTGACGATTTGCTTCTAATGTTAATTGGCTTTGCGACATCCTTTCTTGTGGCAATGATTGCAGTAGTGACGTTCATCAAACTGATTAAGAGACTTCGATTGGAGTGGTTTGCTCTATACCGGTTTGTTTTAGCAGCTCTCTTCTATTTAATTGTCATACAGTAATTGGATTAGTCAATATGAACATCATGGGAAAGAAGCTTTTAAAAAGGCTATACATCATATCCTGCACAGATTTAACTAGAGGTTAAAACAAGGGGAAATCACCAAACAAGACAAAGCTCAAGTAGTCTATGAACTAAGGAATGAATTTTCGGTGTAAGCACTTCTACAGCTAGCCATTATCCCTCGTTTGTTTCTTCTACCATTAATATCACAAAGTGATTTTACAAGTGTTTGGGAATATGAAAATCCCCACCAGTTTAAGGTGGGGATTTTGCTTACCAAGTATTATAGTTCGACTGATACTTAACATGTTTGTTCTCATAGCTCTCATTTGGGTAATCACGTCTGACAGACTGCAAGTAGCCTGAAATTGCAAATGCTGCAATAAGCCCTCCTATAATTCCTGTGATTAAGCTGAATGTTGAAAATCCGAATGTGGCAACTACTCCAATGGAAGACAATGCTACAAGCAATAGACTGAATATTTTCATCTTTATACACACCTTCATTTTGTATATATAGTAATTTGGAAATTAAGATTGATACGTTACCTTGTTTGATCGGTTTCGATAAAAATAATAAAAATTCAGCAAATCTTTAGACGGGCTTCATACTTATTTAAGCTAAGAGGATTATAGTAATTACATAACCCCCTTATAATATAGATCTAGACCCTGCCGGAAGTTGGTGGGGTCACTTTTTTGCACAGAGTAATTTTATAAATATGGTTGCCCAATATAGAAGAGAAACAAGAAATATAAAATGTAGAGAATGGGTAGCTTTATTTTTAATTTCTTGCAGGAATTTTTGAATTTTTCTGAGGTCTTGGACAGATTCTTCATCACATATCCATAAATGAGGAATTGTCCAATAACAAAGAAAATGAGCTTAAGGGGAAAGTTGCCCATTTTTATCTCAGTGAAAATAATAGTGAATGTGACACTCACAAAGGTTAGTGATACAACTTTTAAAAACTGTTCATAACGATCTTGTGGTTCTTTGATAGGATCCTGCTGCCCCCATTTTCTCTCATCAATTTCTGTCATGGTAAACCTCCAATCTACTGAATGTTATTAGTATTTCACCAGATTGAGATGCTTTTTGAACAGGGAGAATTAATTGGGAAACCATTATGAGTATAGTTGTCTGTTGCATCTTGTTGAAGGCTTACTTGTTGTGGAGATAGTACACTTGAATTTGATTGATTTGCTGATGCGAAAGGAGCAATTGCGGTAGTCAATAAAGCGATTGATAAAACTACGATTAGTTTTTTCATACTTTGATAATCCTCACATATGAAGTGTTTACTTACATGGATAATAGTAAATTTAATGGTTAATGATGTATATGAGCTATAAGATCGATTTGAAAAATGAGATGTTTTGTAAGTTTTTATAAATAAACGTCGAATATTATAATAAGAGAGTTTTATTGGTGTAGATGACCTAGGACTAATTAATTGTGATGAATTTTAAAAATACGAAACCCGCCGATGCATGTCTCGCGGGTTTGTGCTGATCCTGTATCTTCAAGTAGATCCTTCGTGTTATTAGGTACATTGCCAACAACTGTAGGGACTTTATAAGCTCCTATAGTTGTTACATGGTAAGGTTTCAGTAATTCCAACAAAGAGTAAATTCCCAAATGCTTGGGATTATGCCCACTGGCTTCGGTAGGTGAGCTTTTTTTGTTTACAGAATGTTCCAGAATTATTATATTCAGATTATGTAAATGTTTCGTCCGGAAGAGATTATTCATAGTATATGTTCGGAAGGGTATTTCTGCTTCAGGAATTCCCGTAACAGAGATGTTGAGAGTATATAATGTTCCATATTATATACTCTGATTTCTCCTTAAATCTACACAAAGAAGCGCCATCCCTTTTGGAGACGCCGCTTCTTTATAGTAGATTCTATTCTTTTTGCTCAATTCTTGATTTTGGTGATCTTTTTGGCGGTAACTTGTGCAGGGAATGAATCATCACTTACTTCAAAAAACACTTTAATCTCATCGCCTTTTTTATATTTAGAAGGTGCAACTTTATTTACCCAAATGGCTTGAGAGTACTCATTAGATTCGAGAATTTCCTTGTATTCCTTGTTCAAGTCTTCTTCTTTTAATTCAGAAATTACTAAAATTCTTTTATTTTCTACATCTATTGTGTGTACAATTCCTTTCAAAACTTCATCATTCTTACTACAGGCGGTGACTAATAACAAAAAAACAAAAATAAGAGTCCATTTAATAGTAGTACGTGGTTTTTGAATCATGGACCTTCCCCTCCAGTGGTTACGACATTAGTTTAAAATCGGTTGCACAGGCATAGCAGTTAGTACATTACCAATATAAGAATATACAGCAGCCTTTCCATTATGACGACCTTTATTGATTCTGGGGAGTTACAGGTGAATGTCTGTAGTATTGATATTTTCATAAGAACTTTTGTTTGTATATAATAAAAATAAATGTTCTTATTTTAGAGGCGATCAATGATGGAAATGAGTATCGACCAAACGGTTGGGATTATTTAATTTATCAGGTCAAGGTGAGCAAGATTACACAACGCGAGATCGAGATCCGTGCATCCGTGACAAACGTCCAACATAAACGAAGGGGATAAATATCATGCGGTGTATAACAATACGGCAGCCTTGGGCGACCTTAATTGCTCTTGGTGAAAAAGAGTTTGAAACTCGTTCATGGAGAACAGCCTACCGCGGCGAGTTAGGCATCCATGCCGGAGTGAGGATTGACAAAAAGATTTGTGAACAGGAACCGTACAAATCAGTATTGGCGAAACATGGCTATACAGCGAATAATTTGCCGACAGGAGCTATTATTGCTACAGGTCAGCTCGCGGGATGTTATGTGGTTACTCCAGAGGTGGATTTAAGGGAATGGATCAATGGGAATGAATATGATTTTGGCGACTATAGTGAAGGACGGTTTGCCTGGAAGCTTGAACGGGTTCATCCATTAAGCCATCCAATTCCAGCTAAAGGTCGGCTAAGCTTGTGGGAGCACTCTAATCACTTCTGAACGGCGAACAATATTTTTAATGTAATTTTTATGTGCCTATCAGCTATTTTTCAGGTTCGAGGTATATATTAGAGACACCAAACACCCCCCAGTGTTTTGTGGTATATCTCTCTCAGGTCTTGCCAACTCCCATGGTAAGGCCTATTTTTTTGTTCACTAATTGATTGGGGGGAGAGAGCGCAGCGGCTTCTATACAGCTTTACTTAATCTGGTACTGTTCTTCGTAACTCTTAAAAGATGAAATATCCAGCCCTAGGTATCTGCGCATATGGATGGCAGCCTGAGCCGCAACAATGTCATTCAACAGCAGCATTCGTTCATGATAGCCACGACATATATACTTGGCTTCAATTCCAGTATTAAGTCTGTTTTGCTCATACACCTTGATTCCCCGTCTTCTCATTTCTGCACGAACATCCCTTAGATCTGTTGTAGCTACTGCAGCAGCTGTTCCAAGCACCTCCAGATAAGGGGCGGGTGTTCGTAAGTGTGTAGATAAAATGGCGGAGTCCCGTTCGAAAGCTGATAAAATCATCGGAAGCAATAAATAAGATTTCACCAGCATGTTGTCCCTGCTTTCTGCTCTATGCATGAATCTCATCACCTCTAATAGGAACGTATATTCGTATTCTACCCCGATATTCCAAAAATAATCAATGGTATTTCTAAACAGCTTATCCAATGTGATTAAATTCACAACTTAATAACGAAGAATAAATTATATTAAAAATTGTAATAATAAAAATTAATGTATCGAACGCAAATAAAGGAGAATTATGATGGAAAAAGAGGGCAGCCTCCAGCGTGGATTGTTTTTTGGTTTAATTTTGAGTGTTCCCTTATGGATATCCATATTGGGCTATATACAGTTACTTTAAAATTTAATGAAAAACCTTATGCGAAGCGCCTTTAGGCGCTTTTTTTGTGTGGTACTAATGCGGGGAATTATCGAAAGGAATTGATTGACAATTGTGGGTGTCGGGAGCTAAACTGTTATTAATTCAAAAGTATTAAAAGTCATAGACTGTTATTGGATAGAATGCTTCAGCTACCAGTTCTGGACTTGCAGTGTAATACATATATATAGTCATGATAATAGCAAACCGTCTGAAAGGGCGGGACGCAAAGTCCAGGAGTCTAAAGTGTCTTAAAGGCACAATGACCGTCCGACTGCCATGAGAAGGGAATTTCACTTCTTTTTGGCGGTCTTTTTTGTTGTTAGGTCCTTTAGAGTTTCTGGTAATTATTCTGATTAATATAAATCATAGTTTTAGGAGGTGTGCCATTTGAAAAGAAGAATAAAACCGTTACTCTCGCTTGTATTAGCTGGGATTTTGACGGTAGGTAGTGGGCTTTCCTCATTAGGAGCTGGAGTTGCTGGAGCTAGTAGTTCTTCTACATTGGGAATTGCAGCGGTCTACAACGTGTTTATTCTAGGGGATATAACAACAGTTTCGGATACGGAAGGAAGGTTTGCTGCTGGAGGTAACGTTAACTTAACCAACTATAGTGTTGGAGATAGGTTGACCGCTGCAGAGGTTTCCCTGACTGACACACTTGTTGTTGGAGGGCATCTTACTTTCAACGGAGGTACTGTTTATGGGAATATCGTGCACGGGGGAGATTTTTCAGGGAATGTAACGCTCCTCAAGGGTGGTACAAAAAGACAGGGGAGTACGATTGACTTTTCAGCCGTAGGTCAGTCTTTGAAGGACAAATCAGCAGAACTTGCAGCATTGCCGGCGAATGGAACAACAGTGTACCAATATGGCAGCCTTACCCTGACAGGTACAGATCCTGCGGTCAATGTTTTTAATGTTTCAGGAGATAACGTCTCTAATACCTACGGAATTACAATAAATGTTCCTTCAGGATCTACTGCAATTATTAATATTGATGGTTCTAACGTAAAAATGAAAAACTTCGGATTTCTACCTAATAACGTGTTGAACAGCAAGAAAATTTTGCTTAACTTTAGCCAAGCTGCGTATCTTGATATGGCAGGCATAGGTGTAATGGGAAGCATACTTGCCCCCTATGCTCATGTTGATTTTATTAATGGTCAGATTAACGGTACTTTAGTGGCGGCTTCACTCAAAGGTACTGGTGGTGGTGAATTTCACCACTATCCATACGATGGTGATGAACCTGGACCAACACCAACGCCAACGCCAACGCCGACAGTGACGCCGACACCAACAGTGACACCAACGCCAACGCCGACAGTGACGCCGACACCAACAGTGACACCAACGCCAACGCCGACAGTGACACCAACGCCGACAGTGACACCAACGCCGACACCGACAGTGACACCAACACCAACGCCGACGCCGACAGTGACGCCGACACCAACGCCGACAGTGACGCCAACACCGACACCAACGCCGACAGTGACACCAATACCAACACCAACACCAACGCCGACGCCGACACCAATACCGACACCAACGCCGACAGTGACACCAACACCGACGCCAACGCCGACACCGACACCAACACCAACGCCGACGCCGACACCGACACCAACGTCGACGCCGACACCAACACCGACACCAACACCGACGCCGACAGTGACACCAACGCCGACGCCAACACCAACGCCAACACCGACGCCGACACCGACACCAACGTCGACACCAACACCGACACCGACACCAACGCCAACACCGACAGTGACACCAACACCGACGCCGACAGTGACACCAACGCCGACACCGACGCCGACGCCGACGCCGACAGTGACACCAACGCCGACGCCGACAGTGACACCAACACCGACACCAACACCAACGCCGACAGTGACACCAACGCCAACGCCGACGCCGACGCCGACACCAACGCCAACACCAACGCCGACACCAACACCAACACCGACGCCGACAGTGACGCCGACACCAACACCAACGCCGACAGTGACACCAACACCAACGCCGACGGTAACGCCTGAGGCAACACCGACACCGACGGTAACGCCTGAGGCAACACCAACACCGACGGTAACGCCTGAAGCAACACCAACGTCGACACCAGAGACTTCGGTGTTCCCGACACCAACGCCATCATCCGTAATTGGCACTATAGTTCTTGCAGAAGATCCCGTGCCGCTTGGACCTGTAGCTTCGCCGACACCAGCGCCAGTACCAACACCGTCGAATAGCACAGAAGTACTTGTTGATGATGATGAGATCCCATTAGGTCCGGTACCGGCAGTGACACCAACGCCAACACCAACACCTGATGAAATCATCGTAGTGGACGATACGATCCCATTAGGAAAGCCACCTGTGAAGGAATTGCCAAAAACGGGTGAATCAAGTCCTGCACCTTACTACGTAGCAGGTTTAGGTTTTGCACTTATCGGATTATTAATGAGAACCAAGTTCTCCAAAAAGAATAAATAATAAAGGGTAGATCAACATAGAGTCGCTTTCGGGAGTGTTCCGATGGCGGCTCTATTTGTATGTCATGATTGCGATAGTTTGGTGCATTCTAAGTAGATGGTATACTCTTGTTGGAAAAGAAATGAAGAGGGGATGGCGAAGGCGAATTGATATGGTTCATTATTAGCGCTGTAATCATCATAGGGATTCTAATCTATGTGGGATTTTTCTTCTATGGTATTGCTATTAAACGAGCGCCAAAGGTATTTCTAAGTAATAATCCTAATCTGAAGGCTGATCCTCCGGTTGCCGGAGCTTCTTGGGGGGAGGGGAAGGATTGGGTCTCTCGCCAGAGCTTCGAGAATATTGAGATCGTATCTGCAGATGGACTTAAATTAAGAGGTTACTTACTCCAATCTAATCGTGCTGCGGGACGCACAGCCATTCTAGCCCACGGTTATTCAGGTAAAGCAAAGGATATGGGGGCGTACGCCAAAATCTACTACGAGAACTTAGGCTTTAACATCCTAATTCCCGATGCAAGAGGGCATGGAGATAGCGCAGGGGATTACATTGGTTTTGGTTGGCCGGAACGAAAAGATTATTTGCAATGGATTGAATACATGATTAAAAAGACTGGGCCTAGTGCTCAAATTGTGCTTCACGGTGTCTCTATGGGTGGTGCTACAGTGCTAATGACCTCAGGGGAAGATCTTCCGCCGCAGGTAAAAGCTATTGTTGCGGACTGCGCTTATACCTCAGTAAAAGCACAATTATCTTACCAACTACGACGAATGTATCGCTTGCCAAGTTTCCCTTTCGTTCAAAGTGCAAGTCTAATCACCCGCTTGAAGGCGGGGTATGGCTTTGGTGAAGCCTCTGCATTAAAACAAGTGCGGAAAGCGAAGGCTCCGATTCTTTTTATTCATGGGGATGCGGATAACTTTGTACCTTTTGCTATGATGAATGAATTGTATGAGGCATGCCAGAGTCCAAAAGAGAGGCTCATAGTACCGCAAGCGGGGCATGGATTGTCTTATGATACGGATAAGGAGGGGTATATAGATGTAGTAACAGCTTTTGTAAGTCGATATGTAAAATAAGTCCTGAACGTAGACAGCGCCCGATATCCGCTAGGTAGCGGTTATCGGGCGCCTATATTTTTCCACACATGACGTAGTCCTTGAATAAGGATCGTACCGTCATGCTTTCTCGTTATATTCATCCCCCGCCGTTCGTGAGTAACGGGTGTCTTAATTCCTTGTTATTTCCAGCAGCCGTGTGGCGAGAATAATCCTTCCAATACGACAAAAGCCCTACCTCTCTTTTGCCCTTGCGGCTCCATTGACCGCGCCAGTGTGAATCGGAATGCTATATTTCGAATTTAATCTCATAAAAAGGAAGAGTACTGCAAGAAAACATAAAGCCTCTTTGTCCAAAATGCCGATGTGTATAATAGTCGGCCTGACATCTTCTTGGTGGGGATATTCAATATATCGAAAAACAAATACCATATAAATATAACACACTATTGTTTAAAAGGCAAATATAATAATGAATTCCAAGATAAGGTTTATTTGATTCTAGAGAGGAACAAACCTCGATAAGGGGCGCTTAGATTTTGAAAGTAACTTAAATTGGGTTAATTGTGAATTATTCCGGAAAAGCTAGTAAACCAGAGGAGATGGGCGATCTCGGTGCAAATGGGCTAAAATGTAAGTTGGATATTTTTGCAAACGCTACAAACTTCAACTGAAAATGCCAGAGACGAATGGGTTGTGTCTGCTGGGGTTATTTTGCGTGCCTATTTTGTGAACAGCTCTCTAAAACTGACAATAAACTCCAACATTGATTGAAGGATTGAGGGTAGACCGTTATAATTAATAAGTCTGGATTTTAATTAAAAAATAAGGGAGATTTTTATGAAACGCGCAGATGTGTGGCTGATTTCCATCGTATTGATTGCTGCGCTCGCTTTTCTCGTACCGAGATGGTTTTCGGACAATGATGACAAAGGTGGGGCCGGTAAAAATCTCATAGCCAATGTAACGGTGGACGGTGAGTTATTTAAAACGGTAAAGCTTACAAAAGAAGAACAAACCATTGAGGTCCGCACGGAACGCGGCTATAACATTTTGAAGGTGCATGATTACGGGATTGAAATGTACGATGCCGATTGCGCTGATAAAGTTTGCCTAGGTTTTGGTTTTATTACCCTGCCCAAACAGACGATTGTCTGTCTACCGCATAGAGTATTAGTCGAAATCACCAGTGCGTCGGGGGAGGATGATATAGATGCCTATGTCCAGTAGTGAATCTGCAACAGCTTTAAAAAGAACAGTGATTATTGCGATTTTCGCCGCAGTGGCAGTAGTGTTAAGTTTAATAGAGGCACAGATTCCGTTATCCGGAATGGGACTGGTGCCGGGTGCTAAGCTCGGACTGGCCAACATTATGATTTTGACTTGTATTTACTTTTTACGTGGACGGGATGCTTTGCTGCTTGTCATCCTCAAAACACTGCTTACTGCATTTCTGCTAGGTACCTTCTCAAGCTTGCTGTTTAGTTTATTTGGTTCACTTTTTAGCTTTGTTGTTATGTTTGTGCTGATGCTGATTAGTGGCAAAGGTAAGAGTATAAGCTTGATCGGAATTAGTATAGCCGGTGGGATTGCGCATAATATCGGTCAGCTGCTGGCAGCTTCTATGGTATTTGCATCACTTAGTATTTTTTATTATCTTCCCATGCTGCTGATCACTGGGGTAGTAACAGGAATTGCCGTGGGCTATGCAGTCCGTTATTTGGTGGCGTCATTGTCAAAAATATCGCTGTTTGAAGAATTTTTGGACTGATTAGTCACATCAGCGGAAGGATGACTAACATGAATGAATCATACGAAGGTCAAGACTTAGAGGGAGAGGGACAAGCAGTCATCTCTCTGGATGGGGTATCGTTTGGCTATGATCCCGAGCATCCGATTCTTCAAAATATAACGTTATCTATCTCTCAAGGACAATGGGTCAGCTTGGTTGGTCCTAATGGCTGCGGGAAGTCTACGTTGGTCAAGCTGCTCAATGCTCTGCTGCCTAAGGGGGCTGGTGAGATTGTGGTTAGTGGCATGCTGCTTAGTGAGGAAACGATCGGAAGCATTCGGCAATGTATCGGAATGGTGTTCCAAAATCCGGATAATCAGTTTATTGGAGCCACTGTAGAGGAAGATATCCTATTCGGCCTGGAAGGGCTTTGTTTGCCGTACGAAGAGATGGCTGAACGTTTGCGCTCCTATACGACGAGACTAGGAATAAATCATCTGTTGTCCAAGCATCCGGGTGAGCTGTCGGGAGGTCAAAAGCAGCGTGTTGCTATCGCTTCCATTCTTGCTATGGAACCAGGCATCGTCATTTTTGACGAGGCCTCTTCTATGTTGGATGAAGGAAGCAGAAATGACCTTCTCGGTATTCTGCAGGATATGCGGGCAGAAGGGAAGTACACGATCCTCATGATTACACATGATGCAGATGAGATTTTGGCATCGGATAGGGTGCTTGCGCTGCATGGAGGTGGTTTGGCTGCAGATGTTACACCGGCGGAGTTGTTCCGGAACGAGGAGCTTCTGGAAAAATGCCATCTGCGTGAACCTTATCCTTGGCGCCTTGCACGCGAGCTGCAGAACCAGGGTATTCATGTGGATGTTCCGACCAGTGAAAAGGAGCTTATAGACACGTTATGGCCATAGAATTACAGCAAGTAAGTTACACCTACGCTGACCGAAGCCTCTGGAAGCTGACGGCGCTCCGGGACATTAACCTCAGTGTACCCATTGGCTCGATGGTTGGTATTGCGGGGGCGACGGGCTCAGGTAAATCGACGCTGCTGCAATTGTTTAACGGGATACTGAAACCAACCGAGGGTACGGTAAAAGTGCTTGATGTAACTATTCAGGCTGGTGAGAAGTCACCTAAGCTAATGCCACTGCGCCGCCGAGTCGGATTGGTATTTCAATTTCCGGAGCAGCAGATGTTCGAAGATACGGTCGAGAAGGATCTCATTTTCGGTCCCCTTAATTTCGGCATGAGTCTCGAAGAGGCAAAGTCACGTGCACGTCAGGCCATGTCAGATATGGGGCTGGATCTCGCACTGCTAGAGCGGAATCCTTTCCAATTGAGCGGTGGACAAATGCGTAAGGCGGCTATCGCTTCCGTGCTAGCTATGGACCCTGAGGTCATCGTTCTGGATGAGCCCACGGCAACGCTTGATCCCATTAGCCGTGCAGAGTTAATCAGCTTGCTGGAGAGATTATGTCGTGAGCAGGGCAGAACGATCATTATCGTCACGCATCGGATGGATGAGTTATTGCCCTATGCAGACAGCTGGGTTGTACTTAAAGAGGGCAGCACGGCGTTTCAGGGCAGTGTAAAGGCGCTTGCAGATGATCCTTCAATTCTGGAACAGTGTGGTTTGACGGTTCCGCAGTCCCTTCGTTACTGGCGTGCAGTTGCTGATCATTTAGGTCTTGTGGATGAAGCCCCCCGCTTGACGGCTGAGAGTCTGGCAGAGCTTATAGCTTCGCTGCCAGCGGAATCAATAAGCACTGGTAAGCCCGATGGAAAGAGGGATGACCATGAATGAGAAACTGATCTTAGGTAGGAGTATTGAGACCGGTTCGTGGGTGCACAAACTGGATGCTCGTGCCAAAATCACTGGCATGCTATTATACGTAGCTGTTATCCTGCTCTCACGTTCGTGGATGGCCATGGCTGTGCTGGCTATTTTTTCGATAGCCGTTATGGCTTCAACGCGGATTCCGCTTAAATACTTCCTGAAAGCAGCTAAGCCTTTACGTTATTTAATGTTGTTTATCTTTATTGTGCAGGTGGTGTCTGTAAAGACAGGGGAGGTAGTGCTGACTCTTGGTTCCTGGTCTATCTATGAGGGAGGGCTAAGATTAGGGGCATTTTCGGTCATCCGCATGTTCTTTCTTATCACCTTTACAGCGCTTCTGACCTTCACAACAACGCCGGGGAAGCTGAATCAAGGGCTGGAGGGGATCTTGACACCCTTCAAAAAGCTTGGCTTATCCCCTGACCGTATCACGCTGATGATCAGCATTTCACTTCGTTTCATTCCTACGATTCTAGATGAATCGCAGATCATAATGAAAGCGCAGGCCTCAAGGGGAGCCGATCTGAAAGAGCTGCCTTTGAAGGAAAAGGGACGGATGTTAGTCTCCCTGCTGGTCCCGATTATCGCCAGTGCCTTTAGGCGTGCTCAGGATCTGGTGTATTCCATGGAAGCCCGCGGTTTTCGCATGGATGCTCCCCGCAGTCGGTATCACCGCCTAAGGTGGGGCAAATTCGATACTGTTTTTATTGGGATGTTTGTGGTCATGGGAATTGCAGTAGCTTTGTTATAATACTCATTCCCTATTAGTAGTATCAACTTGGGAGGGAACTTGAATGGCACGTTATTTTAACGGTAGAGAAGTCGAATTACTCGCACCCGCAGGAACGTTTGAGATTTTCAAGGAAGTGATCCAATCACGGTGTGATGCAGTTTATTTTGGTGGACCTGTATTGAATATGAGAATGATGCGTAAAGGTTATAACCTTACTCATGAAGAGATCGTAGAGGCACTTGATATCGCACACCGTCTAGACAAAAAAGTGTATATCACTGTGAATAATCTTTTTAGTGAGGAAGATGTGGAGGAAGCTAGAGAATACTTGCGTTTCCTTGATGGTGCTCGGCCAGATGCCTTGATTGTTCAGGATATGGCAGTGTTGGAGCTTATTCGGGAGATGGAGCTTAACCTTCCTATTCACTCTTCCGTAATGATGAATGTTCACAACCTGGAGATGATCTATGCGCTGCGTGATCTGGGTGTAACTCGTGTAGTTACCTCGCGGGAAATGGACCTGCAGACAGCTAAGCTGCTTGGTCAGCGGAGTGGTATGGAGCTGGAATATTTTATTCACGGGGATATGTGCTCTGTGCATGGTGCAAATTGTTACTTCAGTTCCCATGTTTTTGGCATGAGCAGCAACCGGGGAAAATGTATGAAGCCTTGCCGCTGGGATTATCGGGTTAAAAAAGACGGATATGTATATCCTGCTGAATATCCACTGGCTGTCAAAGATATGTTTATGTATGAGCATCTTCCGGAATTGATTGAATCAGGTATTACTTCCTTCAAAATAGAAGGCCGTATGCGTGATAAGGATTTTATGGTGATGCTGGCGAATAGCTACGGCGAAGCCATTGACCGATATATCGATGATCCGATTGGCTTTGATCGTACGGTTGATACTAAAGAGCTGTACAACAACCGCAAGCGTGACTTTTCGACAGCTTATGCTTTTGGTAAACCAGGGTTAGCTAACATTAACCGTCGTTATGAAGGCACGGGCAAATTCTATAGCACTGGAAAAGTATTTAGCACCCCAACCGCAGAACGTGAGCTATCTGAAAAACGTGTAGAGGAATTGCGGGAACGTTTGGCGCAAGAAAAGAAACCAATGGCAACAAAAGCTAAGCTGGCTGTACGTGTGAATAATATGGAACAGGCGCGCGTAGTATTGGAGCTGGGTGTGGATAGTTTATACTTGCCGGGGGATGTATTTGAACCGGACAGACCTTTTACAAAACGTGATATTAAGGAACTTGGTGAGCTAAAAGGCGATAGCAAAATCTATTTAGGGTTGCCACGCATGATGACCGAGCTGCATTTTGATCAATATGATCAATTGCTTGGTGGAGAACGCTTGCCGATCGACGGTATAATCGTTACTAATTTGGGAGCGATTCGCAGATACAGTTCTACAGGTTATCCGTTAATTGGAGATGGTAGTTTAAATGTCTACAATCATCTTTCAGCCCAATTATATGCAAAATTAGGTTTAACTCAGCTTTCGGTTTCACCGGAAATGACGCTGGAGCACTTTGCTACCTTTGCCTCGCGTTGTGACACGCCTTTGGAAGTTGTTGTACATGGTACACCTGCACTAATGTATATGGAACATGACCTTTATGAGAATACTGAAGTAATGGAGCCTATCGCTGAAGAGGATAATCAATATGTGCACAATAATGTATTGGTTCTAAAAACAGACAAAGGTGAAAATCCGGTATATCGTGATCAGCACGGCCGTTGCCATCTTTTGTTCGCGAAAGAGCTCTGCTATTTACCGTTGCTTGGTGAGATGATTGATCTAGGCATATCTAGTTTCCGTATTGAAGGAGCGACATATAGCGCTCAGCAGTTGCGTGAAATTATAATTTCTTATCAACAAGCTATGAATCGTACTGAAGTAAAAGATGATATGCTAGGTGGTCTTGAGCCCATTTATGCGGGTTATACTCTAGGTTCGCTGCAATTTAACTAATTCTATTTTTTGGGGCAAAATACCGTCTGCTAGTAAGAAGAATGCACAGTACTCTATGAATAAGTTACTATTTTCACAAGAAGAGAGGGAATCAATCATGGAACAACAAGAATTCATCGGAAGAGAAGCCGTAGCGGCAAAGCGTAAGCAATATTTCTATCCGTGTACACAGCATTTTTACCGCGATGCGCCTCAGCTTGTGCGAGGTTCGATGCAGTTTGTGTATGATGAAAATGGCAAACAATATACAGATTTCTTCGCAGGTGTATCTGTAGTTGCCTGTGGGCACTGCAATCCAGCCATAACTGAACGTACGATTGAGCAACTGCAGCAGCTGCAGCATACGTCTACGATCTATTTAACTCAGCCAAATGTGGATTTGGCTGAACGTCTGGAAGAGGTTATGCCAGGCGGTCTACGCCGAACCTTTTTCGTGAACAGCGGCTCAGAGGCTAATGAAGGCGCACTGCTGCTCGCTCGGATGTATACAGGACGCAAGGGGTTCATTGCACTGGAAAGTGGTCTACACGGCCGTACCAATCTAACTATGAGCGTGACAGGTCTGCCGATGTGGCGTACCGATAAATACTTGGATCATGACGTTGAGTTTATTCCTCGCCCATATCATCCAGAACTATCTCTAGAGGAAGCCGCTGCACTATCCCTGGAATCTCTGGAGCGAGTGCTTGAGGAGAAGGGGAATACTATCGCCGCAATGATCGTAGAGCCAATCCAAGGCAATGGTGGTATGATTATGCCAACGCCAACCTATTTCAGTGAGGTCAAAATGTTGCTGGAGAGATACGGCGTGCTTCTGATCGCTGATGAAATTCAAACTGGATTTGGTCGTACAGGCAAAATATTTGCTATGGAGCATTTTGACGTAGTGCCCGATATTATAAGTATGGCCAAGGCACTGGGGAATGGAATTCCGGTGGCAGCCTTTGCGACAACGGATGAGATTGCACTCGCGCTGAACCGTCCGTCGGCTTCAACCTTTGGAGGCAATCCGGTATCTGCTGCAACGGCGCTGGCTGTGCTTGATTATATTCGCGATGAACGGCTTCCTGAACGCTCAGTGCTGCTCGGAGAACGATTGAAAGCAGGGCTAAAGACCCTTCAAGACCGTTATCCTTCGCTTATTGTGGATGTACGGGGAATTGGGCTTATGTTGGGAGCGGAGCTTGCTGGTGAGGATGCAGAAGGCTCTGCGGCGCTTACAGATCAAGTACTGGAAGCGATGAAAGACAGAGGATACCTGATCGGCAAAAATGGCATAGGACGCAACGTACTAGCCTTTCAACCGCCGATGATTATTACGGAAGAGGATATCGACGGGCTGCTTTACAACCTGAATGAAGTCCTTGCGGAGCTTAATGACTAATATAATGAATTTCAAGTAGCGAAGAAAGAGGAAAACGAATGGCTATTCTAAACATTTTTAAAACTGCAGGCCTAAAGCTTAAAATGTTCAGTGAACTGGTGATGTTCTCTCATACGCTTTTTTCGCTGCCGTTTGCCATTATCTCGATGGTGTGGGCTGCTGGGGGCTGGCCATCAGGGCATGTGATGATCTGGGGTCTGATTGCATTGATCGGTGCCCGTAATGGCGCTAATGCATTCAATCGGCTGGCAGACCGTACGTTTGATGAACAGAATCCTCGTACGGCACATCGGCATTTGCCACAACGGTTATTGGCAGAAAAAGAAGTGGTTGTCTTTGTTATTGTCAATTATGCCATCTTTATTGTGGCTTCAGGCATGCTGAACTTGCTCTGCCTGCTCTTATCGCCGGTAGCAATCGTGTTAATATCGACTTATTCTTATACAAAACGTTTTACCTTTCTAAGCCATTTATATTTAGGCTTTGTTATTGCTTCCGCACCGATTGGTGCATGGTTTGCCGTAACCGGAAATATCGCATTTACCCCGTTTGTGATCGGGACGGTAGTTATGCTCTGGATTGCCGGATTTGATATTATCTACGGCACTCAGGACATTGAATTTGACCGGCGGCATGGGTTATGGTCTATTCCGAGCTTCTTTGGATTAGAGAATGCGCTGCGTATCGCCAAAGGTCTACACTTCATTATGATTATGCTGCTATTATTTCTATACGTATGGCAGGATCTCGGATGGATGTATTTAGTTGGGATTGGTATCGCTACATTGCTCCTGATGACCGAGCATAAGATTATAAAGCCTTCGAATCGTAAGCTGATGAAGGTGGCTTCTTATAATCTAAATCAGGTAATCAGCATAGTGATATTATTGTGTACGCTGATTGATTTTTTCTATGTTAGTTAGGGAGCTGGCTTTGGTGAGCCGGCTGGCTGAGCATTTGGCACATTGCCCTCAAACTAACAACAAAAGACAATAGCCTACCCAAAAGGGGTAAGCAAGGAGATCGGAAAGCTGGCTACGCTAGCTTTCCTTTTTTGTGTTGACTCGGGTCCCCGCTCTGCAAGGGGGAAGCTACGAGTTGAATGCAAAGATTAGGGAAAACCTCCCTAATCTTATTGAGTTTTTTATCCTTTGACTCTGTTTTAGGGAATTTCTCCCTGAAAAATAGCTGGTTACTCTTAAAAGCATGCTAAAGTGGACTTTATTAGGGAGCAATTCCCTAATATCGTGGTTTTCGAACGATTATTAGCTAATTTTAGGGAGGTTTTCCCTAATTAATCCGATGGAGTAGAATGACTGAATTAGCTCATGTGCGCTACGCTGCGTTTGCGTGTTTAGCTTGTCCTGTTGAAGCGGAAAAATAGCAGTTGAATTGCGACAAGATCAATAAAATGATGTGTCTAAATCAAAAAAACGGATACCCCCAAGTGAATGGGAGGTATCCGTTTTTATTTGTATTAGATCGTACGCTTTAGCGATCACGGTCCGCAAAATATTGCAGCAACGTTTCCAGATCAGCATGCGCAGGGTAGGAGGAGAGCTGCTGCACAATAGCTGCAGCTTTATCCAGATAGTTCTGGCTGACCCGTTCAGCGCGAGCGAGGGCATCGCTATTGTTAATTAGGGTGAGCACATGTGCTACTTCAGCGTCGGAAGAATCCGGGCCGATTGCACGGATCACAGGCGAGAGCTTAGGGTCCTGCAAGGCGTACAGCACTGGCAGGGTGACCTGACCATGTCGCAGGTCGCTACCGGCAGGTTTGCCTAGGACATCGGCGGACTGTGTGAAATCTAGCAGGTCATCTTGTATCTGAAAGGACATCCCTAAGGCTTCTCCAAAATTATAAAGGAGATTGGCAACTTCTTCGGTGCTTTCAGTGGACAGTGCACCAACCCGCAAGCAGGTTGCCATAAGAAGAGCGGTTTTGTTTAAGGATTTCTCCAAATACTGATCCATTGTAATTTCATAATCAAAAGCATGTTCCATTTGCTGATATTCACCCAGACACAGCTGAGCGGTGGCTACAGAGGATAAGTCATGAACGTATCTGTTTTTATCTCCTGTATATTTGCTCAGCAGCTCGATGACCCGAGCGGACATGTAATTACCAACATGTACTGCTGACAATGTACCCGTCTTAATATGTAAGGCGGGTACGCCCCGCCGTAACTCAGAACGGTCAATGATATCATCATGAATTAATGAGGCGGCATGAATAAATTCAGCAGCAGCAGCTAATTGAAGCGCTCTGCGACCGGTATCCTTACGGCCAAACCGACTGCCAACAATGACCATGAGGGGACGAAGGCGTTTACCACCGGAATTTATAAGCTCTAGAACACTTTGCGCGAGCTGAGATTTCTTAGGTACATCTTTATCACGCGTCACAAGGTTTACGATTTCGCGGTTGATTTCATTTATGTCTATATTTAAGGCCTCATGCAGCTTCATTTATGGATCCCACCTGTCAAATGGCTTTGCTTGTGCGACTACGCTGTCTGCACTCTTGAATCAAGAACTCTTCGATTCCAGTAGCTGGATCATGTTCCGCGAAGTCTCCATTTGACCGTCTAATCTGCATTTTTTTGATCGAAGGAGCTAGATAAGCAACTAAGTCGAGCTCACGGCATTTCACCGCAAACTGCAGGTAAAAGCTATACAAATAATCTCCATCCAAAATGTTGCGTGTAAGGTCGGGATGATGTGGGATACATTCCATATGGCGCTCTGCTGCCAAAGTGAGAATAGTGTAAATACCCAGCAAATTGACTTTGCGGCTGTATTCCAGATCATGGCGTTCCAGTACCGAGATTAGCTGTTCACATGCAGCCGGAGAGGGCTGAAGCTCAATTCCGGCAATAGGTGACATTTCAGTATGCAACAACCGGAGGGTATCTTCTATGAGTTGTTTGTTCACAAGATTCTCTCCTTCTTGTCGGTTTTGCCGGAAGAAACCATACCCCGATCATCCCTACAAAACCATTCATTCAAGAAAAAACCACCATTTCCTAGGATTAGGAAGGTTATTTTCTTCTTGTAAATAAGGAGAGTAATGTGTCCTAGGGACACATTACTCTGAAGTATATCCATATTTAACCCTAATAAAATACAATTTGCACATATGTTCTATATGATAAATTACACAAATTCAGGGTTTTATTATCAGTCGGTGTATAGATACCATCGTCTGACGAGCGGAATTCTCTTCCACTGTTTCTTAAGCCAAGGAAGTACATAGTAGTCTAGACCAAGTGTGCTTCCCGATCCGCCGATGCAGGCAATACCAGCAGCAACGTACCATAACATTTCTGTCGAGGCCATTTTGGTTGACCAAATCATGACCGACATGCCTACGGTCGCTATAGAAGCAAGTGCTGTGAAGAGACCAACGATGAGCATAATACCGAAGACGATTTCTGCACATACCATACCGATTTGGAACCATTTCGCGAGGAAAGTATAACTTCCGTCGTTGTTGTAGAACATCAAATCCATGAACCAGTTTGTAATGTTGTATACGAAGTTAGGTACAGGCAACGCTTCAACTGCTTCTTTTGCAGTGGATACTGCTGAAGCTGCAGATTGTGCATCTACGGTGTCTTTAACTGCATCTACTGCAACACTGGCTGCTGATGAAGCATCCGTTGCAAAAGGAGCAGCTGGAATCAAGAAAATCTTATCTGGATCTTTCCAAATCTTTTGGATCTTCTCAATACCTTCGTATAACCACATACCCCCAAGTAGAACACGAAGTGGAACGAGCCAGAAATTAGGTGAACGTTTGGAGAAGTGACCACCCAAGAAGCTCTTGCGGTTCTCAACATGGAAGAATTCATGCATCATATATGTCCATACTTTATTGAATCCGACAACCTGAGACAGGTAGAACATATTAATAAAGTGTTTGGATAGCATTGCCATGAATCCAGTAAGCATAAAGAACTTACCTGGCAGACCAACGTTAGCTACGCCGTAGCGGCTACCAATGGAGACCATTGTACCGTGGAAACCTGGTTTGTAAGCTTTTTTAGCAGTGTTCTGAATGTCGGCGGCAATGTTGCCAGCAACAATCGGAGCGGCTTGTTCAGCGTTCTCAACCATTTGTGGTACAGGACGAGTTTCACCTTCAGGAATGTAGAAAATGTTGTCCCCTACTACGTAGACGTTCTTATGATCTACACTTTCCAGGTTCTCATTCGTAACAATCCGTTTGCGGCCTTGTTGTTGAACTTCAAGTCCACCAACGATTTCGGAGCCTTCAACACCAGCAGTCCAAACAATTGTTTGGGAATCGACGACGTTTTTCTCACCAAGGGCAACACTACCATTGCCTACTTCGGTGATTTTAGCGCCAGTAACGATTTCCACGTTCAGCTTACGAAGGCGAGCTTCAGCTTTTTGAATCAGCTTATCTGGAAGGATAGGCAGAATCTTCGGAGCCATATCAGCCACAATCAATCTTACTTCGGATGGGTCGATAAAGAACTCCTTGCATAATTCCTCGCGTTGTTCAGCCATTTCACCAACCAGCTCGACACCAGTAAAGCCGGCACCGATAATAACGAAGGTCAGCATAGCACGGCGTACAGCTGGATTTTTCTCCATAGCCGCTTTGGTATACATATCGCGGATTTGGCGTTTCAATGCTACCGCATCATCGTAAGACCAGAAGGAGAAGGTGTTTTCTTCTGCGCCTGGAATGCCGAAGAAGGTTGGTTTGCTACCTGTGCCGATTACAAGGTAATCGTAAGCGTAGGTAGCTTTATCGGACTTAAGTTTTCTGCTTTTGAAATCGATATTGCTGATCTCATCAAGAACAACATCTACTTTAAGGCCCGCAAAAATTTTCTTAAGATCGATCTTGATTGAATCCTCTGGAGCACGGTTCGCGGCAACCTCATGCAGCTCAGTCAATAGAGTGTGATATGGATTCCGGTCGATCAGTGTAATTTCAACATCTTTGTTTTTCTTAAATTTCTTTGCCAGTTTCTTAGCCGTGAGTACGCCGCCGTAGCCGCCGCCCAAAATGACTATTTTCTTCAAGAGAAATTCACCTCATTCGTCTGATTAGCTGCAGAAGGTCCTGCGAAATTATTTCGCGCCTTCGAGTGCTTTTTCTGCAAGTGTAAAATATTCACCAACATGAATACTCACGCCGGAAATTGCATCAGTTTTGCCTTCAGCATCAAGCGTTGGAGCAGTACCTTTGTTTTCAAGGAAGTATTTTTCAGCCAAAGCGATTTCTTCATGCCATTCAGCAGAAGCGCCGCCAGCTTTCATACCATATTTACCATCAACGGAGAATTGCTTCTTGTCATCGCCAGCAGCATTCAAACCACTGAATTTAACAGCTACAACATTACCGTTAGCAACAGTCAGGTCAACAGTGGATTTCCAACCGGATTCAGCGTCCATTTCGCCTTCAGCATGGTAGCCTCCGTCTTTATATTGACCAGCTTCTACTGGACCAGCAGCAAGAGCAGCTTGAGCAGCTTTTACAAAGTCAGATACGTGTACGGATACACCAGAGATGGCATCAGTTTTCCCCTCAGCATCAAAAGTTATAGCTGCTGGATCTTGTTTTTCGATCAGGAATTCTTCAGCTTTAGCTGCTTGCTCGTGCCATTCAGAAGAAGCACCGCCAGCTTTCATGCCATATTTACCATCTTCAGAAACCTTTTTCTTCAGGTCGCCTGCAGTGTTAACGTTAAAGGCATCCCAGTCAGCTTTAGTGATCTTTCCACCTTCTACAGTTAAGAGTGCAAAATATTGCCAGCCAGTTTTAGCATCAACGTCAGCAGTACCGTAGTAAACTCCGTCTTTGTACTGTCCAGCTTCAGTTCCAGCGTTACCGGAATTTGTTGCAGGAGCAGTTGTTTCAGCTGGTGCGTTAGTAGGGGCTGCGGCGTTGTCTGTGTTGTTACCACAACCTGCGAGCAATCCAAGGATAAGTGCGCTCGACAAGATAACAGAAGCTTTTTTCATTTCAAATGACCTCCAAAAATATAGTTTAAAATATATATATTAAAATGTAAAACATTTTAATAGTCGAGCGAAGTGATAAAAATCACTTTATAAATGATATTTGTCACTTTAATCTCATACCTTATTACCCTTTTGTAACAGTATCATGACTTATATCGGCATAGATTAGAAAAAAATTTAATGATGTTGTTTTATCTCCGATGGCATTCTAGCATATGGAGTAGGAAAACATTTGTGAAATAAATCACTTAAAAAATTAAATATTTAATTTATATCTGGATTATATCAAATTTTAAAAGATTTGAATACATAAATTAAAAAATATATGTGACAGAATACGACTTAATTTGCTAATGCCATGAATGGCGGAAAGATTCATAGCGAATGGGGAAGGGTAAGTAAAGGTAACACGGGATAACGATCCTACCCTAATTAATTCAGCTAAGGAGATGAGCTTATAATGGACAACAATGTATTTAAAGGGAAATGGAAACAGCTCAAAGGCGAGGCCAAGAAGCAATGGGGCAAGCTTACAGATGATGATCTTGACGTAATTGATGGTGAAAAGGATAAATTAGTAGGTAAACTACAAGAACGTTATGGACACACGAAAGAAGACGCGGAAAAAGAGTACCAAACTTGGGGACGTTCCTACCGCGATTAATTCGTTACTAGTGACGTCTATAATAAAATTCCAGAAGAAGAGCGCAAATCGCATCTGATTTGCGCTCTTCTTCTGCGTCCGTGGGCGGTTAGTTATCGAATAGGGCTTTAGTATGGTAGTATTATGAGATGAAAGTTGTAATTTATTTTGCCAAGGTGGGAGTGAATCTATGGGTTATCTTAAAATATTTTTTGGAAACACCGCGATGCTAATAGCTGTAGCCTATTTGGCTAATCTTATATATAAAAGCACCATTTCAAATGCAAGTGTAAGAATAAAGAAAGTAAGCTGGGTATTACTGGCCATCTTTGCCGGGTGGATTAGTACTCTTTTTGGATATAGGCTGGATGAGCATGTGATTTTTGATTTACGTTTTGTGCCACTTATTATTTCAACGCTGGCTTATCCGCATCCTTTCATTCTTGTTTTGATTGGTATAGGAACAGGTCTTACACGGTTAACTTTTGGAGTAAATGAGGCAGCAATGGCTGGTACAATTAATTTGTCCATTCTAGGATTTGTTTGTGCTGCGCTTAGCTACTGGGTCAGACGATCTAGCTTATGCATAGTGAACAAAGGTTTGATCGTGATTCTAGTCGTAAATGTAATGAATGCAATCAACATTATGGTGTTTGGTGTGATTCCCGCCCCAGAGTACATAAGAGAGATTATGCCGATTACTTTCCCTGCAGGGTTGATTCTAAGTGTTCTATTCTCCTTAATTATTCGTGACTTTCAATTAGGACTCTTACGGAATGTGCAGATTCAGCGTGCTAATGAACAACTGTCTGCCCAGACGGAGGAGCTGCATAAGAATAAGATAGCGCTTGAAGAACGTGCCGATCAGTTAATGATGGCTTCGCAATTTAAATCCGAATTTCTGGCCAATATGTCTCATGAGCTTCGAACACCACTGAATAGCATCATTAATTTATCGCAATTAATTGAAGACAATGATAATTCTCTTACGGAAGCAGAAATGAGTGAGTATGCAGCCATTATCCGCCGTTCTGGTGAAGAATTATTGATGATAATTGGCGATATATTAGATCTCTCCAAAGTGGAAGCAGGTCGATTAGATATTATAAATGAAGATTTAAGTGTTATTGAGATCCCAGAGATCCTGGCTATGCAATTCGCTGTCACGGCTAAACAAAAGGAACTGGAATTTACTATTGCTATGGAAGAAAATATCCCGCAAATGATTCATTCCGATCCACAGCGGATTCAGCAGATCCTGCGTAATTTGCTCTCTAATGCTTTTAAATTTACAAAGTCTGGCCATGTCGCACTCCGTATTCGTCAAGAGGAACGTGGGGAAAGAGCTATTGTGAAGCATTGGATTGTATTTGAGGTAGAAGATAGTGGGATAGGTATTGCACCAGAGAAGCATGCCATGATCTTTGAAGCCTTCCAACAGGCGGATAGAACAATTAGTCGAAAATATGGCGGAACAGGATTAGGACTTTCTATTAGTAATGATTTGGCCAGACTGCTCGGAGGGTTCATTACTTTAGAAAGTGAGGAGGGTAAAGGGAGTCGTTTTTCGCTTTATTTACCCCTCGAATTCATAGAAGAGTAAGCTCCAATATTATTTGTTAATTTGGCGTATTGACAGTAGATTGATGCGGAGTAGAATGAAGCAAATGCCGCATCAAAGGAGTGTTACCCCTTTCTATGAACAACATGGAAACTAAGCACACAGTTACTAGTTCAAAGCGTGTCCGTAAAACCTCAGTACATCGCAGGAATTTGCGCATTGCTACCTGGGAAGGTGTGCCATCGACCATTTTCCAGGTCCTGCTGCAAGGGCAGTTTCTAACAGGATTCCTGCTATATTTAGGAGCCACTTCAAGTCAAATTGGATTTGTGCTAGCGCTTACCACTTTGGTTAACGTGATGCAGATCGGGGTAGCTTTTTTGATTCAGAAGCTGCCAAGCCGCAAATGGGCTATGGTTACTTTTATCGGCCTGCATAGGATACTTTGGAGTTCTACGGGGCTAATTCCGTTTATTTTTCCTAAAGAGTATTGGGTCATGGCTTTTATAGCCTTATATACTACTGCTTTTATTGCCAATACGGCGGGTGGTGTGCTGTGGAGCTCTGTGATCAGCGATCTTGTTCCGGCACGTGTGCGTGGACGCTATTTTGGGATTCGTAATACGTTCCTGAATGCACTCGGTAGTCTGGTAATGTATGGTGGGGGTATCGTTTTGGATCGTTATCCCGGGAGCCATGGCTTTTTGATTCTTTATATTGTTGTGTGGATCTTCGCGATCTCTAACGTCGTTGTATTCTTTTTTTATCCCGACGTGCCTTTCGAGAAATCGGAAGAACATAAATTTTTACCGATGTTTAAGAAACCGCTTAAAGATACTTTATTTATGAAGTCTACTTTGTTTCTGGCCGCCTGGTTGCTGCTGCAGAATTTAACTGTTCCGCTATACTCGTATGTCATGTTGCAGTTACTTCATATAAATTATGAAACGTTATCACTGCTTAATGTGTCCCAGACTCTTTTTATGATGGCTAGTTTCTACGTTTGGGGTAATCTAAATGCAAAATATAGCAATAAACGTCTGTTGTTCTTTACGTTGCCGATTATTGCCTTGTCCTCGTTGATGTGGGGACTCTTGTCTGTGTTGCCGATGCTGTTGGTGTTGTTTGCCGCTCATATTGTTTTTGGTGTAGGTGTAGGCGGTTTCAACCAGCTGGCCTTTAATTTTATTATTGGAGACACGCCGAAAAAAGAACGGCCTATGTATATGGCGACCTATGCGGCGCTTACGGGTTTATCATCCTTTTTTGGTCCGCTTATTGGGGGACAGCTGTATGAAAAAATTGCCCACTGGCCGCAATGGACCCAAGTATACGGTATGCAGTTGGTAGTGGGAACGCTTATGATCGCTCTTGCCTTCCTGCTGGGCCGTCGTATTCTAAAGGACGAATAGAAGTAAAGGGGACTATTCCATGTTAAGGATTGCGTTGGTATTAGGGGCTACTGGATTAGTAGGGAAAGCGGTTACGGAGGAATTGCTGAATCGTGAAGGATGGGGTGAGGTGAGAGTGCTTGTACGGACTCCATTAGCTTTAGAACATCCTAAGCTTAAGCAAATCGTTGTGGATTGGGAGAGCCTGGCGGAGTATAGCGATTCGTTCGAAGGCGTTCATTCCATCTTCTGTTGCCTCGGGACTACGATCAAGAAGGCAGGTTCACAAGAGCAGTTCGAACGTGTCGATCTGGATTATCCGCTTGCAGCTGCTGCTATTGCGAGAGATCACGGTGTTAAACAGTTCTTGGTTGTTTCATCCATGGGGGCAGATGCCAAATCGCGCAATTTCTACAGTCGGACTAAGGGGAGAGCAGAGGAAGCGTTAAGCAAAATCGGTTTTCAAGGGCTGCATTTGTTTCGGCCATCCTTGCTGCTGGGTCATCGTGAGGAATTCAGACTGGGAGAACGCGTCGCGGCTAGATTGATGAAAGCACTGGAGTTTGTGATGGTTGGCAAAGCGGCTAAATATCGTGCCATACCTGGTGTAACTGTGGCGAGAGCTATGGTTAACATTGCCTCTGCTGACACGCATGGTTTGCATATCTACACGAATGAAGTAATACATGTGATTGGAAAACGTTAAGTTTTTCGGGCTGCTAATAAATTTGCATTACGGTGAGAACAGGACTTACAATGGACAATAAATGATCAGCGTTTAATGGAGAGGGGTAACAAGATGAGTAAAAAACAAGTAGCTACTACAAAAGCACCAGGAGCCATTGGTCCTTATAGTCAAGCCATTACCACCGGTAGTTGGGTATACACTTCAGGACAACTGGGCCTTAATCCCGAGACAGGGAATTTGGCTGAGGGCGTTCAGGAACAAGCTCGTCAAGCACTTAGCAATGTACAAGCTATTCTTGAGGAAGCTGGTGCATCACTGGATCATGTAGTGAAGACCACCGTATTCCTAAAAGATATGAATGATTTTGCAGCAGTTAACGAGGTTTACAGCACTTTCTTTAAAGAACCTTATCCTGCCCGCAGTGCCATTGAGGTTGCTCGACTTCCCAAAGACGGACTTGTTGAGATCGAAGCGGTAGCACGTAAGAAATAAATATGATTTCGCACTTCTAGATTATTCTACAAAAAAAAGGCGGGTTAAGGAGGATCACCTTCTTAGCCTGCCTTTTTATATTATCAAGAGGACAATCAGTATCTGCTGTATCTTCTGCGGCGTGGTGTGAGCAATAGCCAAATGCTGTAGAGCAGCAGAAGACCTGCCGTTACTGTGCCCGTTACAAAGACTGCATTAGCTTCTCTATGTTCCAAGGCGATCGCGATGAAAGCCCATACGAAGACCAGAGGATAGATGCTGTCTCGGTTAGGATAGCTGACTAACACCGCAAGCAGTGTCCCCACGCAGAGCATGATCACGGCCCAGGTTATCCCGCTAAGTCCAAACCCATCCCAATGATTTTTCTCCAGAACAACGCTAACATTCACGATAGTCGCCACAGAGATCCAGCCAAGGTATATACTAAAGGGTAGCTTGATCAGCCATTTCTCACCTGAAGTAGGATTTGCGATCTGGCGCGTTCGGCGATAGATAACAATGATGGAAATTAACATTAACACCATGGCAATCAAAGAAAGCTCGATATATAAATACTGCCAGAGGAAAAGCCAGCTCATATTAAAAACACAGCTCAGGATAAACCAGAACGAAATAGCTCGTACAGAATCCCTAGAACTTGTATAGGAGCGGAATTGATAAATAACGAAACCGGCTAACAAGAGGTAGATCAGCGACCAAATGGAGAATGCGTAGCCAGCAGGAGTCATGTAAGTCTTATATTTGTCAGAGATTTCTCCTGTACTGTTTCCGCCCAAAGGCAAGGTTACCGCCAGCACATTTACGATAATTACACCCACAAAGAATACGAGGTTCCACCATTTATAAGGATTATAACGTCTCAAATAATTCACTCCCTAGCTTTTTTAATAGGGTGTTGCTTATTTAGAATATACCCCTTTTTGGCCTAATTAAGACTATAAAAAGAAAAGAAGTGACTAGTGAGTCATAACATTCTTGGATAGCAGGGCAGTAGTGCGGGGTATTTTAAATGAATCAAATTACTGGGTGTTTCTATATCCTTCAACTTTATTTCATAAAAATCTACAGAAAATATGCAGAAATGTTTTTAAATCAGCGCTTTTTCGTATAAGATGAAGAGATGAAGATTCAAGAAAATATAAGTTTTGTCCTAGTTCTTTATCCTTATATTTACCGCAGGACCGCATTCCCTCTCTAAAAGAGGATGAAGCGACTTCTACTTGTATAGCTTCAAAATTTATTTCTCGCGGAAAAGGTTGCAGTTACCCTTCCTGATGGTATGGGGCTGGTTCTTTTTTTGCTTGCTTAAAAGACAGGAGATCACCGATGACTAAGCATCTGTATGCAATATGGTTAGGGGACGTTTTATTTTGCTTCTCTGGCGAAACTTCGGAGCCGAAGGTTGACGCTTGGACTCGCGTAGTGAAGCGGATGGAGCTACAGGGAGGAGTGCGTCCTTTTGCAACTGCTGCTCTGCGTCTGGCAGAAGTGAAATATCCGGCTCCCCCTGTAGAGGGGAAGCCAGCCCGGCGCGGATTGCCCGGACGAACGTTCGAAGGGCTCGCCTTGGTTCCTAGCGATGCATTTCAACTGCTTCTGGCATGGGATGAGACGTTATGCCGAGAACAGGGAGTGGAGCCAGGCGGCGAACTGCGTTACTGGGCAGCAGCGGCACGTTTTGCGCTGGAGCTGATGGGTACTGGCGGGATTACGCCGGGTGCCTTGCCACCACGCCCTGTGGGCTCACGTCGCCGTGGCGGCGAACAGGCGGCGACGGTCTGCTGGTCGCCAGCTTTCCGAAAGCAGGAGGACAAAGAGATCTTTCTGCAGCTGGCAGCATCCATGCCTGTTCTTGCACTAGGAACGCATATCGCAGAGGCAGGGGATTTATCCTCTCGTGATGAGGCTGGAGCATATGTGCTTTACTCCTTTATGCAGGCTGTAATGACTGCTGAGATAAAAAAAGTAATTGCGGGCATTGAAAGTGAGTTAACCCCTTATAAAGCGAATTATCGCCGGGGTTATTCCCCTTTAACTGAACTGTGGTGGAATAGCCTTCTCACGGGAAGCCGAGATATACCCGTGCAAGGAACTCCGGCAGAGGTGACAGACCTTTTGGTCACTGTGAACGAGACCGCTGGCAGCGATGTGCCACATTCAGAACCAGAGGAAGCACGGAGCGGGCAGCTGGGTCTTGGGTTACGGCTGGAGCCGCCAGAAGACAATAATGAAGTGTGGCGGTTAACCTTCTGGGCGGAGAACAAGGAAGAAGGGGAATTCTGGTTTCCCGCCAAATCGATCTGGAGCAGTAAGGAACGAGAGTTTACGTTATGGGGTAAACGCTATCGCAATATCCAGCAGCAGCTGCTTATAGCGCTGGGCCGGGCTGCGAAGATATCGCCGGATATTCAGCGCGCTCTTGCTAAGCCTGCGCCTACGGGGGCGGATTTGGAACCGGAGCGTCTTTATTTCTTTTTGAAGGAGACGGTGCAGCAGCTGCGCGATCGGGGAATAACGGTGCAGATGCCTTCGCGCTGGAGCCGTGAGGGACGCCGCCGCATTGGCATGAAGATGAAAATGCAGCCGGGCGTGAACGGGGGCGATAGTCCGGCGCCCGCAGCTCTGGGTATGGAAGAGCTGATCTCGTTCCGTATTGAGGCCTCGCTTGGAGATAGTACGATTAGTGAGGAAGAATTAAATGCATTAGTAGAGGCCGGTGTACCTTTTGTACGTTTCCGCGGGGAATGGATCGAGATAGATCCTAAAGAAATCCGCCAGGTTCTTAGATATATGAAACGCCATGAAAACGGAGAAATGACTGCCGCGGATTGGATGCGCCTAGAAGCCGAGGATGGTGAGGATCGGCTCTGGAAAGGAATGTCCGTCACTGGGATGGAGACATCCGGGCTGTTGGCATCACTTATGCGCGGAGATGTATTACGTAATCTTCCGGTGCGTCCCGTACCTGAAGGTCTGCATGGAACTTTAAGACCTTATCAGGAGCGGGGTTATCAATGGCTGGCCGAGCTCAGTGGTCTGGGTTTTGGGGTATGTCTCGCCGATGATATGGGTCTAGGTAAAACGGTGCAGGTTATCACCTGCCTGCTGGACCGGGCGTTAAGTGCTCCCCGTGAAGAGAAGCAGGAGCCGGTGCTGATTCTCTGCCCAACTTCGCTTCTTGGCAACTGGCAGCGGGAGCTGCAGCGCTTTGCTCCTTCGCTTAATGTACACATACATCATGGTGGACGCCGTGTTCGGGGAGATAGCTTCTTAGAACTGGCAACCAGTCATGATATCGTACTGACGACCTATCACTTGGCAGGGCGTGACAGCGAGGATTTAGCCAATGTCCAGTGGTCAACAGTAGTGCTGGATGAAGCTCAATATATTAAAAATCACCGGACGAAGCAGGCACAGAGTGTGATGAAATTATCGGCACCGCATCGCATAGCTATGACAGGTACTCCGGTAGAGAACAGACTTGGCGAGTTATGGTCTATTTTCCACTTTTTAAACCCGGGCTATTTAGGAACCTATCATTCCTTCCGGCAGCGTTATGTGTCTGGTGAAGGTGGGGAACGCCTGCGGGAGCTACATCGCTTGGTATCCCCATTCCTGTTGCGGCGTCTGAAGAGTGACCCGGATATTTCTAAGGATTTACCGGAGAAGCTGGAGCTGAAGTCTTATTGCCCGCTGACCGAGACCCAAGCTGCCCTGTATCAGGGTGTCGTGGATGAAATGCTCGGTGTGATCGGGGAGAGCAGTGGTATGGCTCGCCGTGGACTGGTGTTATCCTCTCTGACGAAGCTGAAGCAGATTTGCGATCATCCTCAGCTATTCCGGAAAGAAGAAGGACGGAGTCCACGCAATGAACATTCCGGTAAAATGGAGGTTATGTTCGAGGTGCTGGACAGTGTCGCTGAAGTTGGCGAATCTGTGTTGATCTTTACGCAATACGTAGCGATGGGTGAGCTGCTGGTGAGCAAGCTTACTAAGCGTTATGGTACATCGCCGCTGTTCCTTCATGGGGGGATTCCAAAACGGGAGCGGGACGAGATGGTGCATGATTTTCAAGAGGGCAAGGGGCCAGCCTTCTTCGTGTTATCTCTTAAAGCGGGCGGAGTAGGTTTGAACCTAACCCGGGCCAATCATGTTATTCATTACGATCGCTGGTGGAATCCGGCAGTGGAGAATCAGGCGACAGACCGGGCTTTCCGAATTGGGCAGGATAAGAACGTACAAGTTCATAAGCTGATTTGCCAAGGAACGCTGGAGGAACGTATTGACGAATTAATTGAGCGGAAGAAAAGCCTTTCGGAGCAGGTTGTTGGTTCTGGTGAAACATGGTTGACCGAGATGTCTAATCATGAACTGAAGGAGCTTATTGAACTGCAGGATCAGGATTGGATGTAAAGAAAGACATGAGCAATACGGAGGGATCGAACAATGAGTGAACTGTTAGAGATGCGGCTGGAAGTTGTGCCTGGATTAGTAAAAGCAGCATGGACGGCTTCGCCCGGGAAAGTGACGGGAGGGTCGCGGGCAAAAGGTGAATGGAATGTCGGTACTTCTGCTGTTCCTCAGGGACAAAGAACGGAGCAACCTCTCTCTCTGAAGGTTCCAGTATGGCATGCTGCCCGTAGAAAAGAAATATTGCGGCGTCTGGCGCTAAGTCCGGATGAGGTATTTGCTTTGCTGCAAGGGAGATTGACGGGTGGGCTGGCGGAACTGGAGCTTCTGCCTACAGATACAGAGCTGGAGCAAGCCCTCTTTGAGGGGGAAGGGTTAGAGAACCAGGCGGAGACTCTGCAGCTTATAAAAGAACGACTTGCTGAAGAGCCGCTGCTGGCGCTTTCTCTGAGAGGATTTACTAAGGGAGAACTCCTGGATGGAATATTTGCCCTTTGGGCTGAAAGTGATATAGCTGCCGATGATTCTGAGACAGAGGCAGCCCCAGCTAGTGAGCTTGCAACAGAATTAGCACGGCTAGAGCGCAAGGGCCCCGCAATTTCTTCTGGGGAATGGCTTGCAGAAGCGGCTGCTGAAGGTTCGCTTCACCAGCCGGGACCGCAGTTCCATGAGATTACGGCTAGGCCATTTCCCTCATCGCCGGTAGTAGCAGCGGTAACGGAAGACTGGGGAGCTTTGCTGCCTCAGACACCTAAGGCTCTAGAAGGCCTAACTTTGATTATGAATCGAGTAGCAGAAGCTGCTGCCCGTCGTGCAAGTAAGGCGTAGTCAAACAGCAGTGGAGTTTAGAGAAGCCGCTTCCTATCTGAGGAGGCGGCTTCTTCTTTGTGTAAAGCTTCTGTAACCTTTTACTATTAAACTCTGTCTATGATTATAGAATAGAAGGAAATGGAAAAAGGAGGGTTTCATTTGAGACTATATGCCGTTTTTGCCCCGATAATCATTGCTGGGTTATTTCTGCAATCCTACATGGTAAATGATAATCTTGGTTTAGATTCGAGTATGGGGATAAATACCGCTGAGCTGAAGACGGATATGAATTCTTTGCAGGGGTATCCTGCTAAATTTAGCATGAATGACATAAAGCATGGGTGGGGAATAGATAAGACTGGATTATGGACTACGAACGATGGAGGAAGTAGTTGGTACCATCCGGACAGCAATATTGTTCCTATTCCACAAGAAACAGGCATCTTTGCCGCAGCAAGCTTTTTCCTGAATGCCACAAATGGCTGGATTATAAGTAGTCATGGTATAGGGCAACCTGTCCTGATCTATCATACCTCTGATCAGGGCCAGACCTGGAAGGAGACAAAACTTCCCGTCACGGAGGATTGGGAGCAAGGATACAGTGGCGGTTTTATTCATTTTATCGATGTGAATAACGGGTATGTGCTGCTGGATTCAGAACCTGGTCTCGGGATGATGGAGAAATCCTTGTATCGCACGGCTGATGGCGGGAACAGCTGGAAGCGAATCGGAAATCTAACGGAGAGTATTAAAGCCTATCCAACAGGGATAACCTTTCAGGATTCCCAGAATGGCTGGATCACCTCCAGCAACCATGGGCAAGAATACATTTTAACATTCAGAACTACGGATGGCGGGAAGAGCTGGAAGCCGGAGCAATTAAAGAAGCCAGCTGCTCTGGCAGCCTTTACTTACAGTAATAGTTATCCGCCTAAATTCTCAGGCAAAGACAATATGAAAGGCATCCTGCCGCTGGAGATCGTTGACGATGGGATTCGAAGTATGGTGTTTTACACAAGTGATAACGGAGGCAGGACATGGAAGCTTGGCCCTCAATTGCTCGGTACTGAGGCAGCGAGAACAACATGGCTGAACGCTCGTGAAGGTTGGGCTTTGCAGGAGGGCGGCAAACTGGTGGCGACTGTCAACGGGGGTGTAAGCTGGAGGTTGATTGCGACATCACAGCTATTCGCGAAGGCAGAAAACATTCAGTTCGTTACGCCGAAAAACGGTTGGTTGGCGGGTCCAGGATTTCTAAAGACCACTACAGATGGCGGCGTTACATGGAAGCCTTTGGTTAGTAAGCCTTGAGGCTGAATACAGCGGAACGCCGGGTCATGATTAGCCGTTGGTTGAGGTTTAGGGACTCAGGAGGCGTTATTCACACATTTATCGCCTATCCAGTATGTTTTCGGACTCCAGTGCAGCTATCCTATATAGGAGGGCGCAGATCCGGAGTTTTTTATGCCGTTAGCGACTTTGGGGTCCGTTAGTATGCAAAATGGAGGATTATTTTGCGAATAAGATAGGCTGTGTCCGATAGCACCTTGCTTCGGCGGCGAAGGGTAACGATCAAACGGCCTAATCGATTAAAAAGAAGGGGGTGTCCCAGCAGCCATTGTCATGGCTTATGAGACATCCCCTTAATTTTTGAGAAATGTAGAAATATGAAAGCTTAAACCTGCCCGCCGGCAGGGGATTCCCCTTCTGCAAGTTCCAGAATCTCGCGGCGTAGGCGCAGCATTTTTTGATCCAGTTCATCGGCGGCGCGTGCGGCATCCTTCAATTCTTCCGCAACATGCGAAGGAAGCTGCTTATCGAATTTATAATACAGAATATGTTCCATACTTGCCCAGAAGTCCATGGCTAGGGTTCGCAGCTGTATTTCGGCTTTGACCCAGCGTGTTCCTTCCAGCAGGACGAGCGGAATTGCGACGATAAGATGCAGGCTTTGATACCCATTCGGCTTGGGATGGGCTATATAATCTTTGATCTCCAATACGCGAATGTCTTCGCGTGTGCTGAGGTGATCAACCAGACGGTAAATATCTTTAACAAAAGCACATACAATCCGCATACCTGCAATATCGTGAATGTGCTGCTCCATATTTTCCAAGTTGAACTCGAAACCTTTGCGCTCCATCTTTTGAAGGATGCTCTTGGGTTCTTTAATTCGGCATTTAACATGCTCGATGGGACTGAAGCCGTCACGGACCTGCCATTCCGTTTTGATCACATCGATTTTATTCTCAAGATCGTTTAGTGCATGGCGATAGAGTGCTGGCAGAGACTTGAACTCATTGATAAGATTTGTGAAATCCTCGTTATCTTGCCAATGTTGCAGATCCTTAACGTGTACCTGCATCTGTTTTAGCGTAAGCTGTGTGCTGTCATGTTCTTCCACTGAAACTCTCCCAATTTCGTTATTTGTGATTAATTCTATTTTAACCGATGTAGAACCCCTGACGCAAAATAACGTCTGAAATCAGGGAAAATAAGAATTTATAGGAACATTCTCCGCTAAATCGCGTATTAAAGCACATTAATGAATCTGTTCGATACATTTGGTATGATAGAAACACGTATCGCTGGAGAGGGAGGAACTGTAATGAGTTTTATGAAACGAATCAAAGATAGTGCGAGCCGGGTTACCGAAAAAGCACAAAGCTCTGTTGAGATCGGCAAGCTGAACGGGCTTATTTCCGATATTGAACGTGAGATGGAAGTGGAATTCACGAAAATGGGCAGGCTTTTTTATGAAGGGTATCGCTCTAAGGATATGTCTGTAGCTGAAGGCAAAATGGTAGAACTGGCACGGACCTGTTCCAAGCTTCAGGAAAAAATTGAAGTCCAACGCGCAAGAATTGCTGAACTGAAAAATGAACGGTTATGTTCTTGTGGCAATGTTGTGGCGCTCGATGCAAATTTTTGTCCAAAGTGTGGAAGTAAGCTGGAGGAGCTAACCACATCAAGAAAGATTCCGTCACCGCCGGTATTCGTCAAAACTGTGGATGAGGACGAAGAGGATGAGGATCAATACTATGGTGCGGATGAGCTAACGGATGAAGAGAAGGAGATTGCAATGAAGCTCCATCCGCAAAGTGTGGTGTATTCTGAGATCCTGCCTTCAGAGGATGATGAGCTGCCATTGGAGGAATATGCGGCGAACGAACATGACATTGAACGGGATCGCAGACATGCTGATCAGCTGGAACGGGAAAGACAAAGACAGCTTGAGCTGGATCGTCGCATCCGCGATTGGAACGCGAATGAACATCAGGAGGAGACCGCAGTCACCCAGGACAGTGGTGTTCGTGATATGATTAAGTGTCAAATCTGTCGGAATGAATTGCCAAAGGGCTCCTTATGGTGTCCACGTTGTGGATCGGAGCAAATATAGTACAGATATCAGTCAGCTTAGGGCTTAGGGGGACAACAAGATGGAACAGCTGCTGCTGCATCTGCGCAATCTGGGCTTCACGGAGATGGAGTCCAAAATCATGGTCGAGCTTGCGACTAAAGGTCAGGCTTCTGGCTATGAGGTTGCCAAACAGCTCGGAGTTTCAAGATCAAATGTGTATGCGGCGCTTCAGCGCCTAACACAGCAGGGATATGTACGATGTGGTGAAGGAGAGCCTGCGCGGTATAGTGTTCTTAATCCGGAGGAGCTGGCGACGATGATCTCGGGAAGAGTTCAAGCTTCGCTGGCTTATATGGAAAGTGAGATGCCTCGCGGGGGACCTGTTAGTCCTTCTTTTTATAATGTAGAGGGCGACCGCAATGTAATGGGGGCGCTGATTCGCCAGCTTAACATGGCAGAGCAGGAGATTGTAGTGGATATGTGGCGCGAGGAAGCGTCGCTTCTGCGGAGCGAACTTGAACAGGCCGAACTGCGTGGCGTTAGGCTTTTATGGGCTTTTGACGGTGGCAATGCTGCTGCTGCCTCTTACCCAGTATGGCCGTCATTCGGAAAAAATTCGCAGCGGGCGGATGGACGGAAGTTCTCATTTGTGATTGACCGGAGCTGGTGTATGTTGGGGATGCGTTATGATGATGGATCCGCGCAAGCAGTGGTAACAGAGCACCCGGTGTTAGTGGAGCTGCTGTTGAATCATTTTACACAGGAAATGGTCTTGTTCGAGCTGGAGCAGGATATGGGCGCAGAATTAGTAGAGCGTTATGGAGAACGTTACAGCAAAATTCATAGCAAATATGTTATGTATGATCAAGGCGATGATGGGGAAGAACAGGCGCAGTAGTTATTATCATAGGGAGGTGAGAAGCATGGAATGTATCGTTCATTTTGAAGTGGTGCACAATGATGGTCCTAAAAAATTGCGTGGACTGTTGTTTCTGGATAAGGGAGCATCTCCTGGAGAAGCAGAATTAGTCGAAATGTTTAAGGATATGAATTTTAACGTGAGACTGGAAGACCGCGAAAAATTGATTTTTAAACCGGTAAATCCGGGGGATTTCTTGGAGATTCGAATTACGGGTTATGATAACGGTCAGGAAAAGAGCAAGGATGATCATAATTTAAAATCGATCGTTGGAAATTTATTGCCTCAGAAGCCGACAGGTCTGTAATGTGGGGAGAATGGATTCAATGATGGGAGAAGGAGGAGCACTATGGAGCTGTTGAGACAAAAAGTGTTGAAAGAAGGTATTGTACTCGGGCAAGGAGTGCTCAAGGTGGATTCTTTTCTGAATCATCAGATGGACCCCTTCCTGATGCGTGAGGTTGGCCGTGAGTTTATCCGCCGGTTCGCTGGCGAAGAAATTACGAAGGTGCTGACTATAGAATCCTCGGGGATTGCTCCGGGGATTATGACAGCATTAGAGCTGGAGGTTCCGCTGATTTTTGCCCGTAAGCAGAAATCGCTGACGCTGACAGAAGACATTTACGTGGAGAAGGTCTACTCCTTCACGAAGAAAGAAACGAATGAAATTACCGTTTCGAAGAAATTCATTGCTCCCGGAGAACGGGTGCTGATTGTTGATGATTTCTTGGCGAATGGTGAAGCCGCCTTCGGACTTGCCCGTATTGTTGAGCAGGCGGGGGGAAGTGTGGTTGGAATTGGTATTGTGATCGAAAAAGCGTTCCAGCCAGGGAATCGGCTGCTGCAGGAAGCGGGATATCGCGTAGAGTCACTTGTGCGTATTGCTTCACTGGAGGACGGAAGAGTCACTTTCGTGGAAGACGAGGAAGAGCCTCTTGTTTGAGGCTTTTGGAATGCATTCTCACACAAAAGCTATAGGATATACAAAACAGCAAGCGACTTGGTAATGAACCAGTCGCTTGCTGTTTTTTGTGTGTATGGTATGCACGGGTCAGGTTACCCGTTGCTGCCGCATGCCGCTGCAGTGTCGACGGGCAGCTGTACGCTGTCCGCCGCCAGCGGCGATAGCACCCGCAGCGCCCCCGGCTCGCAGCGAACGGCCAGCGGCCCTTTGCCGAGGCTCTCGCCGTCGCCGATCGCAGGCCGGGCCTCGGCAAAGCCCACAGCTACGCTACGTCCGCGCAGCATAGACACGAAGGGCAACGCCACATGCTTGCCCTTCAGTACCGTGGGGAACAACCGCAGCAACTGCCCGCGGCTGCACCCATGTACGACGCAGACGTCAAGCTGGCCGTCATCGGCCTTTGCCTGCGGGCAGATCAAAAGCCCGCCGCCGTAGCTGGGCAGGTTGCAGATCGAGACCAGCCATGCCTTCTCGAAGGCGTGCTCCGTACCGTCGCAGACTACGCTTACCCGGCAGGGCTTGAACGTCATCAGCGTATGCAATATGCCGATGATATACGCGAGCTGGCCTGCTCCAATGGCATTGCACAGCCTTTTGTATCGGCTGGCATTCACATTCTCGGCCACTTGAGCATCAAAGCCATTGGCAACGGCTGTTACGGTCAGTCCGTTTGCTCCTGAAAGCAGGTCTGCTTCGATATACCGCTCGCTAAGGGCGGCCTCCAGCGCGGCTTCTATGGAAAGTGGAATGCCAAACCCCCGGGCGGTGTCGTTGCCGGAGCCGGCAGGAATCACGCCCATGGGGATATCTTTGCCGCAAAGTGCACCCAAAATGCTATGGAGCGTGCCGTCACCGCCGATTACAATCACGGCTTTCCAATCCTCGCGATGCTTTAGTGTATTTAAAACAAGGGCTTCTGCACCCTCTACGCTGTGCGTAAACAAGGACATGAAAGGCAGCGAACGCTCCTTCATGAGCGCCTCTACAGTATGCCAGGTCCGGCCGCCTGCTCCCCCGCCGGAACGCGGGTTTATGATAAATAGATACATATGATTTCCTCCAGCCTGTAGAATTCCATTGATGCCCTTTCTACATTGTAAGGAGTGGATGGGCAAAAGGGAATACTTTTCAGCGATCAGAGGGGCTGCTTTTTGGGGGATTACAGATGGCGAATCTGACTTTCTGCGATATCACCTGCCCAAGGGAGTTTATACCACCTGCCACTTAAGGCATGGTAGATCATTAACAGCCACACCCCAAAGCTGCAAAGAGAGACGAGGGCACTCATCAAGGGACCGAGGAATGGGACCAATCCGGTTAGAACGTGGAGGATCATCAGCACCCCGAAGGTAATCAGTGATTGCAGCGAATGGAACAGCACAAAGCGGCTGCGTTTCTCCAATGCGAGAAAGACGACGCCGCCGAGAAAAGGGAAAAAGTAACACAACGCGCCCGCTATATTATCGGGCAATCCGGTGGATGATTTAAAAGGGGACAATGGGCTCACTCTCCTTCTGCTTGGAGAAGAAGGGGCTTGATTGTTCGAATCCTTCTTCCTTACAAGCCTATGACTTGTCAGGAAAAAGTATGTTTAGCTCATTGAAGGGAGAACATACTTTTCAAGCAGCCTGCGAGGGTTCTTCCAGTTGTTTGTCTTGCTCTCTGCTGTAAAGACCACTACAGCATCCAGATTGGGAAAGAGCAGAATCTGCTGCCCGCCATGCCCGTGGGCGAGCTTGTAGGGCTGCCCGCTCATCGTACCGATCCAAAACTGATATCCGTAATCACCAAACGCTGGATATCCCTTAGCTTGAGCGGTAAGTGCATCCTGCAACCAATGTTCTGGGATGATTTGCTGCTCTGCAAACACTCCATTATTCAGCAGGCAGATTCCGAATTTAGCCATATCCCGAGACGTTAGGTGCAAACCGATATGACCCATGCTATGTCCTTCGGGGCTAGGTAACCAAGCGGTATTAGCCATTCGGAGTGGAGTGAATAAATGCTGTGCTGCATAGGAAAATGCATCAAGACCTGTAGATTCACTAATCATTATCGAGATTAGATGTGAGTCGATGCTTCGATATTGGAACTGGCCGATTTGTTCTGGAATAATGTTCAAGCTAAGGCCAAAGGAACCCCAGCGGCGGCTGCGATGGAGGTTCCGAACAAGCGGTTCACCAAGCTTCTTCCCTGTGATCCAGCTAAAACCGGAAGTCATGGTAAGAAGATGACGGAGTGTAATTTTTGAGAGATGTGGGGAGTGAAGGTATGGAATATGCTTGCGAAGGACCTCGGACACAGAAATATGGAGATCAGGCATCTCTCCACGGCCGATAGCGATTCCCGTAAGGACACTGACAAAACTTTTGGTGGCAGAACGGAGATCATTTAATGCTCCAGCATGATGGTCGTTATAATAACGTTCGAAGATAAGTTTTCCATGACGCACAATAAGCATGCTATGCATCTTGGGGTATTCTTTTAGGATAGCTTGATGGGCTTGTTCAAGACCCTCCCTGCGTGTATCGGTGTCTTCTGGCGTTGCGGTAGTCATTAGGGGAATTACAGGCTGGGCCATAAAGATCTCCTTCTCATTTGTTGATAAATACAATTTCGCTTGCTGTATAGGTTATTGTATTTTAACCAGTTTGGAGACATCTGACTTACGAAGACAGCTGTAAAAAATAATATTTTCCAAATAGTACATTTTACAAGGAAAGGTGGAAGTTAATCCGGAATATGATACAATATAACGATAAGGCCCGAAAGGAGTGATTCAGTAAGTGGCTCTTCGGGTAATAAAAGTGTCAAGGAGCTATCGTTCATCAGGCGTCCTTACTCTCAGCCCAAATCACGACGAACCTGCTTCACCGGCAAGGCGGTGTCTCAAAGGCTAGATTTAGCTTTAGATTCCACGTTTTGACGGATAGTGCAAGCCACGTATGTGTACTGGATACTTCACTTGCATTCGAGGTTACGGCGTACTTTTCATCATGCATTCTCTACAACGGAGCATTCATTTTCAATGTTTTGGGAGGGAACTGATCATGGCAAGTAAAGGTCATAACGAAGTCAAGGAAAGTCTACGGGAAATGACACGCATTTTCCGGCCCAAAGATCCCAAGAAATTCGTAAAGGAGTACGTCCGAAAGTATCGGATTACAGGAGGCTATGAAGAAGAACTGACCATGGTCGTGGAACACGAGTTGGTACGGATGAATTCATCCGTCTCCTAGCTAACAGATACGTTTGTCACTTGCTTAACTTTAGACATCATTTTGAGTAATAACATCCACGAGGATTCTTATAAACCGTGCCCGAGCGACTTTTGTTGCTGGAATCGGTTTTTTTTGTATGCCCATTTACGAATAAGGAAAAGTCTTCCTCATAGAATAGTCAAATGAATTAATAGACACACTTTAAATTGAATGCGCTTTCTTTATTATTTTTTATTTGTTTGCGTTTTCATAAAATGCTATAAAATCCAGATGGGACAAGGGTTTATTGTGTGGAAAATTACAATGTGAACTAGTTGTGAACGATTGACAAAACTTTCCCTTAAACTTATATTAATAGTGATTGTTATAATTGACAGAAAAAAACAGGAATCTACGAAATCGGGAAAAGCGGGGTAGATCAATGATGAAAACGTGGCAGGCTGTAAAGCGACTCCTTCCCATGACCGCTATGTTTGGACTCTTTCTTGCCGGGTGCGGTCGTGAGGACTTGTCAGTACTCAGACCACAGGGACCTGCAGCAGACAGATCTTACGGATTAATGGAGCTGTCGATCAGCATTATGATCGTGGTGTTGCTGATTGTCTTTACGATTGCAGCTTATGTACTGATCCGCTTCCGCAGAAGACCGGGTCAGAATGAAATCCCTGAGCAGGTTGAGGGCAGTATGAAACTTGAGATTCTCTGGACAGTCATTCCGCTCATCCTTGTTGTAGTACTGGCCGTGCCAACGGTTAAAGCTGTGTTTGCCGCTGGAGATGATCATTCCAATGACAAGAATGCGATCAAGGTTAAAGTAACCGGCCACCAATACTGGTGGGAGTTTGAGTATACCGACTATAAGGTAACTACAGCGCAGGACCTGATTATTCCGGTGGGCAAAGATATCGCCTTTGAACTGGAAACTAAAGATGTGCTGCACTCCTTCTGGGTCCCTTCTCTTTCCGGTAAAATCGATACCAACCCAGCTGGAACGATTAACCGCTTTAGCTTTAGTGCGCCTAATGAAGGCGTTTACCGTGGGAAATGTGCGGAGCTATGTGGACCTTCTCATGGATTGATGGAATTTAAGGTGAAATCAGTTAGTGAACAAGAGTTTCAAAAGTGGATTGATTCGATGAAAGCACCTGTAGCTGTGCTGCCAGAGGATCCTGCTTTAGCTGAGAAGTTCAAAGCGGCATGTCTGACTTGCCACGCTGTAGGCGATCAAGGGATTAATAATGCGCCGAACTTGACCGGAATTGGTTCTCGGGAATCGATTGCTGGAATTCTGCTCAACGACGACACGAGGGAAGATGGTGCGCCGATTGAAGAGAATCTCAAAACCTGGCTGCACGACCCGCAATCCGTAAAACCAGGCAATCTGATGCCTAACCCCAAAGATCTGGGCCTGAGTGATGCTGAGATTGATGGCATTGCAGAGTATCTGGCCAACTATAAGCTGGACTAATGCCTTAGCCTAAAGGCGGGCGGAACTTTCGAAAAGGGGGGACGAACTTTGGCTCAAGCAGCGCATACCTTGAATTCATCCAAGCCTCTGGGGCACGGCCACAGTGTGAAGCGCCATACAGGACTTATGGATTGGCTAACAACCGTCGATCACAAAAAAATCGCGATTTTGTACCTATGGGCCGGAGGATTATTTTTTGGCATCGGGGGAATTGAAGCGCTTCTGATTCGTTGGCAGCTCATCAAGCCGATGAATAACTTTTTGGATGCACAAACGTTTAATGAACTCATAACCATGCATGGTACGACGATGATCTTCCTCGGCGTCATGCCAGTCATCTTCGCACTCATGAATGCCGTCATTCCGCTACAGATCGGTGCACGTGACGTAGCCTTTCCTTTTCTAAATGCACTTGGTTTCTGGACCTTCCTGTTCGGCGGGATTCTACTGAATCTTAGCTGGGTTATGGGTGGTGCTCCTGATGCCGGGTGGACCGCCTACACCCCACTATCTACGAGTACATACAGCACTACACACGGTGTAGACTTCTATACGATCGGCTTGCAAATTGCCGGATTAGGGACCCTCATCGGGGGGATTAACTTTCTAGCCACGATCATTACGATGCGTGCGCCGGGAATGACCTATATGCGGATGCCGATGTTCGCCTGGACTACATTTATTACTTCCGCCATTATTTTGTTTGCTTTTCCAGCAATAACAGTGGGTTTAGTACTACTGACATTCGACCGGATTTTAGGAGCCAATTTCTTCGAAGTCGGAGCCGGAGGAAGTCCAGTGCTATGGCAGCATATCTTCTGGATATTTGGTCACCCGGAAGTGTATATTCTCATTCTGCCTGCCTTCGGGATTATTTCCGAGGTCATCCCAACCTTTTCGCGTAAAAGACTGTTCGGATATAGCTCCATGGTGTTTGCAACCATCTTGATCGCCTTCTTAGGTTTTATGGTTTGGGCTCACCACATGTTCACAACTGGACTTGGACCTGTAGCTAACGCGTTGTTCTCCGTATCAACGATGTTAATTGCGGTTCCAACTGGGATTAAAATTTTTAACTGGTTGTTCACGATGTGGGGCGGACAAGTACGTTTCACAACCCCTAACCTGTTCGCTGTAGGATTTATTCCTACATTTACTATGGGGGGAGTTACTGGAGTGATGCTGGCGTCCGCACCTGCTGACTTTCAGTTCCATGATACGTATTTTGTTGTAGCGCATTTCCACTATGTTATTGTAGGTGGTTTGGTGCTTGGCCTGTTCGCAGGTCTGCACTACTGGTGGCCAAAAATGTTCGGAAGGATGCTGAGTGAGACGCTGGGCAAGTGGACTTTCTGGACGTTTATCATCGGATTCCATCTGACCTTTTTTGTACAGCATTTCCTTGGGCTTATGGGGATGCAGCGCCGCGTATTTACTTATTTACCAAATCAGCAATTTGATTTGCTAAATCTAGTCAGTACCATTGGTGCAGGACTTATGGGTGTTGGTATGATTATTTTCTTGGTGAACATCTTCCTGACTTCCAGAAAACCAGCGGATGCAGGCAATGATCCGTGGGAGGATGGACGTACATTGGAATGGACCATTCCTTCACCGCCGCCAGAATATAACTTCAAGCAAACACCTCTTATTCGGGGGATTGATGCCTTCTGGAAAGAAAAAGTAGCAGGGAATAAAGGCATGACACCAGCAGAGCCGGTGGGCTCAATTCATATGCCGTCAGCAACGATTTTACCGTTTACGATGTCTATCGGAATTTTTATCGCTGGGCTTGGCTTTATGTTTAGCCGTGATGAATTCGGCAATGCTTTTATGAGCTTCCTGTTTAATAATTATATCGTTACAGCCATCGGTCTTATTATTACATTTGGATCCATGCTGATGCGTTCGCTGTATGATGATCACGGATGGCATATTGAACCTGAAGAGCTGGAAGGAAGTGAGCGGACATGACAACGGCACATGCAGAAGCTTCTAAGGATACCTTTCCGCACGAGCCGGAAAAAGCTACGCTCGAAGGACGCAACAAGGTTCTTGCCTTTTGGCTGTTTCTAGGCGGCGAAGCGGTATTGTTCGGCACGTTGTTCGCTACTTTCCTCGCACTGCGTAATCAGACGAATGAGGGGCCTTCGGCGAATGAACTGTTTCACCTGCCGCTTGTAGCCGCTGCAACATTCATCCTGCTGGTAAGCAGTCTGACGAGTGTATTCGCTATTCAAGCGATGCACAGAAATCGGCCGGCACTGCTACGGAATTGGCTTTTAGTTACTGTAGGTTTAGGTTTAGGTTTCCTGGTTTTGGAGATCTATGAGTTTACTCAATATGTAAGACACGAAGAATTCGGAATGACCACAAGTGCATTCAGCTCGGCATTCTACACACTGGTAGGATTTCATGGTGCGCACGTAGCTTTCGGGATCGCTTGGATCTCCATCTTGATCGGGCAGCTCGCCCGCAAGGGGTTAACGGTAGTTACTGCACCAAAAGTGTATGTGTCAGCCATGTACTGGCATTTTATCGATGTAGTATGGGTCTTCATCTTTACGGTTGTATACCTACTCGGAAAGGTGGGCTAGGCACTATGACGACGGATCAGCATATGCCAGATAGCGGCGGGTATAAGCAACGTCATCGGCATGAAGGACCACAGAAACATATTGTTGTCTTTATTTTCTCCATTGTCTTAACATTGATTGCTTTCGCTGCTGTAGCGGCTGGGGGCGTAAATGCAACCTTTGCGATTATTTTGCTGCTGGTAATGGCTGTTCTTCAGGTTATTGTGCAGATGGGCTTCTGGATGCATCTAAAAGATAAAGGGCATCTTCTGCCGATTCTCTTCATGCTGGGCGGCTTCTTTATCGCTGGGACCTGTATTGTTATGTCGCTGTATTGGGTTTGGTGGAATTAACGGACGATAATGAAAGAGGTGGGCTGCGATGCCCCCTCTTTTTGATGTTTAGATATATGAATTCCTGCGCTAGGAGGTTGGGATTATGCTGGGATTAGAATACTTTAGTTTTGCTGAACTATGGAGTCCGCTTTTTCTAGCGGTAATGCTGCTGCTGACAGCAGGTTATTTTGTGTGGATTGGTCCGATTGCTGGGCGTTCTGCCGATTCATTATCGGTGCCATTTTGGCGTAGAGCGTTATTTGTCTGTGGGATGCTTGCCCTTTACCTGGCACAAGGAGGACCCATTAGCCTTTTAGGGCATATGATGTTTTCCTTCCACATGGTCAGTATGGCCTTGTCTTATCTGGTAGCGGTGCCGCTGATTATGCTTGGAATTCCAGATTTTATCTGGCGCAGGATACTAAAGGTGAATCCGCTTCGGCGGTTATCTTTTTTAGCTCATCCGGTAGTAGCTGCTCTATTGTTTAACGGGCTTTTTTCCTTGTACCATATTCCTGTTATTCATGATTATGTGATGCTGCATTTTACTGTTCATCGTATTTATTACATTGTTTTGTTCCTGACTTCTGCTTTAATGTGGTGGACACTGATTAATCCGCTGCCGGAACATCGTATGGCGAGTGGGCTTGGGAAGATTGGGTTTATTTTTCTGAACATGGTATTGCTGACGCCAGCTTGCGGGCTGATTATATTTGCCGATCATCCGCTCTACGCCACTTACAGTGATCCAGAGACTTGGGCGCGTGCTATGGGCTATTGTATCTCGGGTGACCCCTCTGTTTTACTTCAGAATTTTGGAGGTCCTGCATTCTTTGAAGTGATGTCGCCGAAGGTGGATCAACAGGTAGGAGGCATCGCGATGAAGTTCATTCAGGAATTTATTTTTGCCTCTATGCTTGCTTATGTGTTCTATCATTGGTATAAAAAAGAGAACGGACAAGACGACGATGAATTGTCGACGCCATCCTCAACACTTCAGGAGAGCAACTTGAACCGTGCATAACTGGTAGACTGCCGAGGGGGAGAATCATGGATATTTTCACAGTGTTTCCGACTATTAGTACGTCATTCATCGTGATCAGCGCGGTGCTGGTGGCTATAGGTTGGTGGCTCATTATCAAGGGCAAACGCGAGGCGCATAAGAAAACGATGATTGCTGCCGCTATCGCTGCGCTGCTGTTTTTTATTGTTTACGTATCGAGAACGTTGTTTGTGGGAAATACCTCATGGGGTGGACCGGATGAACTGAAGACAATTTATCAAGTGTTTTTGATCTTCCATATCGTTCTGGCAACCGTAGCTGCGGTATTCGGACTTACTACGTTAACTCTTGGTTTCAAGGCGAAGTATTCCAAGCACCGTAAGTGGGGCAGAGTGACATCGATAATTTGGTTTATCACAGCGATTACAGGCGTTATGGTGTACGTGCTGTTGTATGTTTTGTATCCAGGTGGACATACCAAGCCGGTGTGGGAAGTTATTTTGGGAGCGTAAAATAAGTGCTTGAATAGAGCACAGAGTTTAGTGCGTTGAGCGAATGAACAGCACTAGAGTAGCAGAACCGTAAATAGTTATGAAATAAGCCTATATATCTGCATGTTCCTGAGTAGGGATTGCGGGTGATGGGCTTATTTTGGTTTGTAGAGCTTCGGGATCTGTCCCGAAACTGAACGAAGTTAGCTCGAAAAAGACGCAATTAGGGAAAACCTCCCTGATAATGCACGAAATTAGCTAAAAAAGGCCATAATTAGGGAAATCCTCCCTGAAAGTGAATGGATTTAGCTCAATAACGGAGTAATAGCTGAATTTTTGGGGAGGATTTCCCTAAAAACTAATAATCTAAGCTCGGTTGGGCAGATTTTAGGGAGTTTTTCCCTAATGTTAATCCGCCCGGCAGTCGCCCATATCCCATACTTGAAACTGCACTAGCAGCCGAAACGGTATCCCACACCCGAAACCTGAACCAGTCAGCAGCCGAATCAGCACCCCGCCCCCGATACCGCACCATCCGCCATACCCGCCTCCCTCAACACACATCACACCAACACGTTGCATAGAAGCAAGAGTGAGCTCTTACTACTTCATTTCCAGAATGAATTATCTAATAAACTCCATTATCCCAGTTACATTCGCCCCGTAGCATTCTGCCTCAATTCCCCTTCATTGTATTTAATCTCAATAAATAAGCGTTACCTAACGTTTGAGAGTGTCTTCATAAGCTTGAAGTATGAGGTTGCCCAAACCTCCTATTTCTTTTGAATAATTTCCAGTTACAGGATTGACAATGAAAAACCAAGGTCATATACTGTGTATATAGATATATACAGTAAGCACAGGGATATGAACACCTGCTTCTGCTAGACGCTGAAGACATTGTAAAGCGAGGTTAGCATTAATGAGAACATTAAAAGATTCATGGTTTATGTTGCGCTCTGATTTTCGCGGAGACAAATTAAAAATATTAGGGACCCTCGTGATAACAGTTGTTTTTATGAGTTATCTTGGTGGACTGACTAGCCTGATAGCAAATGATGTACTAGGTGAGCAGGATCGGACGATGCTAGCGGATTTCTTATTTCTCTCCTTTATCCCCTTATTGGGATTAACATTCTCTCGCCGCTCCATGAAATATTGGAGTGAAGACTCTTACACAAAAATGTTGGTTTACTTACGAACTTTACCGATCCCAGCTGCAGTAATATTATCGCGGAGGAAACTTCAGGGTGTGGGCTCCTTTACTCTAAATGGTACGTTATTCTTCGTTATTATTTACTTGTTAGGAGAGAATTTCCGGGCAGAGCTGACGGTTCCTTCGTACATAGCTTTTGCGATTACTTGGCTCGGCTTCGGATTCATGGTCTCAGGTCTATATATTTTTATTGAATATCTTTTTAGCGGCAAAGCTTATCTATGGCTAACATTGCTTATCGTAGTTTTATCGTGGGCAACATCGTTCTTAGTTACACTGGGCGGAGGCAGTTTGTTCTTATACAGTATCTCCTATTCGAAGGAGTGGGGGCTGTTATCTCCGATCATGTGGGGGTCACTTCTGCTGGGAACAATATCTGTGCAGTTATTCTCTAAATGGACTATACATCGGCTGAAAAGTCGCAATCTCATATAAAAAATCGGAAATGGCAAGGACTGCGCTCTAGCACGCTAGAGTGGAAGGCGAGGTGTAAATAATGTGGATACCGGTACAAATCAACGAAAATAGTGCAGAGCCCCTCTATCATCAAATAGAGACTCAGCTTAGATCATTAATCATTAGCGGAGTCATTACAGAAGGTACGCTGCTGCCCTCGATTCGTGAGTTCGCAGGAGATCTGAAATGCAGTGTAATTACCGTGCGGCGGGTATATCAGGATCTGGAGAACGAAGGTTTGCTGCGAACGCGACAAGGAACGGGTACCTTTGTATCCCATGTAGGTGACGGAGCCATGGAAGAATATAAACGTGAAACGGTTGGCAAAGCACTTGAGAGTGCAGTGGATATCGGCCGATCGGTACATTGCAGCAAGGATGAAATTGAACAGATTTTTATGGAGATTATAGAACGCAAGTATAGAGAAAAGGATTGAGAGGGGGCGCTTACTCATATGGTACAGATGGCTATAGAATTGCGGAATGTACTTAAACGGCGGCGAAACAAGACGATAGGGCCACTGACCCTGAATCTGCCTAAAGGATATATTACAGCTTTGGTAGGTCAGAATGGATCTGGCAAAAGTACGCTGCTGAATCTGCTGATGCAGCTGACTAATCCAGAGGAAGGCGAGATATATTGGTTCGAGAACAGGTATGATAGCGGGTTGTCTCTGGAGCTTCGTCAGACCATTGCCTATGTTCCTGAAACGTCAATTACTGAGGAGAACCACTGGAATGCAGAGGAGGCAGCTCGATTTCGGAAGTATTGGTATCCAAATTGGGACGATCAGTATTTTCACGAGCTGATGGATCGCTTTGAGGTTCCGTATCGTATGAGACTTTCGAAGATGTCTAAAGGGGAGCGCCGGAAATTCGAAATTGCTGTAGCACTTGCGGCACGGCCAAGTCTGCTGCTATTGGATGAACCTTCATCGGGTCTTGATCCTTTTGCCTGGAAGATTATGATCGAGACACTTCGTAAATATATGGATGAGCACAACGCAACGATTATCATCTCCACACACATTGTGGATGAGGTGCGACGGCTGGCGGATTATATCGTCCTTATGCATCGGGGAGAACTGCTGGGTATGGCTGAAAAAGACAGTCTGTTCGGTGCTTGGACCGAGGTTTGGGTGAATGCTGCGGATGAAGAGGAGCTTGCGGAGTTATCGGCTGAGTTGCCAGGAGGCTTGCACTTTACCATGGATACACCGGGTGTAGCTTCTTTTATCATAGAACAATTTTCTGAAAACGAGAAACGCATTCATGACTTGGGCGTAAAGGTTATCAAGAGCCGCAGTTTGGAGCTGGACGAAATATTAAGTTTATGGACACAGGGTCATCGTCCTATTCTAATTGACCACAAGAGAGGGGACTAGAGAAATGGAAGCCTTAAAGCTGGAAAGTGTAGTTAAGCAATATGGAGAAAAAACCGCAGTAAACGGAATTAACCTAACCGTAGGTAAAGGGGAAATTTACGGATTACTGGGGGCGAACGGCGCGGGGAAAACAACCACGATGCGTATGGTGCTCGGCCTAATCTACCCTGATGAGGGCAAGATTTTGTATAACGGAAAACCTTTCAACAGTGAACTGCAGCAACTTATGGGTTATCTGCCCGAAGAACGTGGACTATATCCTAAGGTGAAGATCAGCGATCAAATCGTTTACTTGGCCCGCCTGCGTGGGATGTCAGCTAGTGATGCAGATAAGAGCTTGCGCTATTGGCTGGATCGATTCGAGGTTCCGGATTATTACAATAAAAAAATAGAAGAGCTTTCCAAAGGAAATCAGCAAAAAATGGGCTTTATCGCCGCTGTCGTTCATAAGCCGCAGATTCTGATTCTAGATGAAGCTTTCAGCGGGCTGGATCCAGTAAACGTGGAGCTGCTGAAAGATACGGTCAAAGAATTACGTGATTCGGGAACAAGTATCCTCTTCTCTACGCACCGGATGGAGCATGTGGAAGAGCTATGCCGTAACATTACGATTCTCGATCGATCCAATACGGTCGTTCAAGGGGATATCCGCACGATCAAGAATGGCTACCCGCGGGAAGAAGTATTGCTGCGTACAGCTAATGAGGTAAAAGGTCTGGAGTCCATCGCAGGTGTTACAGCAGTTAAACGGCTGGAGCGTGGGTATCTGTTATCGATCAGTGAGATCGGTGCAGCACAGCGTATTTTACAGCAGGCGATAGCACAGGGTGAAGTGGAGCATTTTGAAATCAAGGAACCTACGTTAAACCAAATCTTTATCAGAGCGGTGGGTGAATCTAATGAATAAGATGGGGACAATTATCGGCTTTACCTTTAAAAATAAAGTTAGAACGAAATCATTTATGATTACTACTTTGATTCTAGTATTATTGCTCAGCATAGGGATGAATCTTCCCTATATCATCGATCAGTTTAAGGGTGATTCGGCCAAAAGTGAAGTTACTCAAATTGCTGTGATTGCTGAAGAGGGAAATCAGGTTGCAGAATTGTTGAAGGCTTATACTGCGCCAGAGGGCATGCCACAGGCTAAGATAGTACAATATGCTTCTGCGGAGGATGCCGAGTTAAAGAAAGCATTAGATGAAGAGACCGTAGAAGGTTATGTTACTTTTGCGGAACCTACTGGTGAAGGGCTTCCACCCGTTACTTATCATAGTAATGATGGGGAACTAAACGGAGATGTGCAAGTTTATCTCCAAAATGCACTTCAGCAAGCAAACACACAATTCATCGTTGGCGACAAGCTGACCTCTGAACAGATTGCTGCAATGTCAACGCCTGTGCAGATTACTACACAACAGCTTAACGCAGGCGGTGGCAGTGAAAGCTCTCAGGAGGACACTCCAGCCATTAACTACATTATCGTATATGCCATGCTTATGTTGTTCTTTATGTCCATTATGATGACAGGCAACATGATTGCCGCAGAGATAACTTCTGAGAAAAGCTCGCGGATTATGGAGATTCTGATTACAAGTGCCTCACCTTTAGCGCAAATGTTCGGTAAAGTTATCGGTGTTTTCCTAGTAGGAATATTGCAAATTGGGATCTTTGTCGCAGCGATCGTCGTCAATTTGACGCTCCCGCATAATGCGACTGTATTGGCTGATTTTGATCTCGATTTAGGCCAGCTCAATATTAACTTGCTGCTCTATGGATTTGTCTTGTACGTATTAGGTTACTTCCTCTATGCCTTGATGTATGCGGCTGTAGGTTCGATTGTCAGCCGTACGGAGGATCTCGGTCAGGCGGTAATGCCAATCATGATGTTAGGCTTCGTAGCGTTCTATGTTCCACTGTTCAGTATCTCCAATGCAGATACTCTAGTGGTTAAGATAGCGAGTTATGTGCCTTTCACCTCACCATTGACGATGCTGCTCCGAATTGGTGTCGGCGAGGTGGCGATCTGGCAAGTCATTGTATCGCTGCTGATCCTGCTTGTGACTACCTTCATCTTCGGATGGCTGGCAGCCAAGATCTATCGTACCGGCGTACTGATGTACGGCAAACGCCCAAGTATTAAAGAAATCAGAAAAGCAATGAAAGCTTACAAGATCTAAGAAGACCTCATATAACTTTTAAGGAGTGCTAATGATGTCTACAAGCGAACAATATACCATTATGCTTTTAATGAGTTCGGTATCGCTGGCTACGGTTAGTAGAATGCTTCCGGATGGCTCCACTTTTATGGATTTCGTTCAAGGCGTATTGACTGGTGTTGCTATAGTGGGGATGTTGGCAGGATTGTGGATGTACGGTAAGGCGCGTAAGAGTAAAGTGTAATAGTAGGAACTGAATTTTCGGGGGTATCCTAACAACCATTTATGGTTGTTGGGATATCCCCGTTTTTGAGTTGGCAATCTCTTTGTATACGAGCTGATATAGCTAACGGACCCAGCAGCACTTAAATGCAACAATCATCGAGATTTAGCAAGATATCGGACACTATAGTCGCTATTGGCATGAAAAATGGTGAATTAGTAGCTCTTTTAACCAAATAGTTGCACTGGAGTCCGATACTATGCTCAAAAGGCGATAAACGTGTAAGTAACGTCATCTGGGTCCGTAAGCCTTGGTGGAAGATGATTAGGGCTTGCTTTAAGACGATCCAAGACGTTCATCGCTCGGGATTTCTACTGGAGTCCGAACGCCGGCCATATTTGTGGAAAAGCTTCAATTAAAGGCTCCTGAGTCCGTTAGATGCTTCATGCGCTTAAAGATTGTCTGAATTCTAGTCAGTGACTAAATTATAGAAAGATTTGCGCTCGTTAGTATATCCGTTTGGGTGGTCATCTGCTCCCGTACAGCTCTAAGCTGTGTTTTCAGTGCGGGAACACTTTTTTGCAGAATAATGCTTATTTGAGAAAGAGGCAGCTTTAGACCGTACCACATGACCTTCACAAGCTGTTCCTCCCAAGGTAATGCCTTAGCCGATAGAAGCGAGCGCCGGGCAAAAGAATCAGCACACTGGCGAATACAAGTGCGGTAAGCGTGGATAGAGAATAACTGAGGATCGAAATCATCCTGACGATATATTTTATGAAGCTCTGTGAAGGTGCGGATAGTAATCTTGTCTGCCTCATTAGATTGTTCTAACAACATGGAACTAAGTACGTAGACTTCATTAGTATACTTTTGAACACACTCTGCAAATTTAGTACTGTAGGTGGACTCGGGAGGTAAGGGGTCAGGCATGGTGAACACGATCCTTTCAGATTGAGAGATTTGCTTGAATCTATAATATAGAAAAGTAAGAGATGGATTTATTGATGAGATCGGCGGTGTCTGGTTCCGGGCAACTGTGTTTCTGCTGGGAGGCACTGGATAAAGCTTTGGAAGGTTTGTAGTAGAGCCGTTCACTTCTGGAATTGCTCCCCCCTGCTGCAACACTGTACAGACGCCCTTGCTGAATATGCCCTGCCAAGGATTTACCCTGGAGCTTGGCCTTTAAATCCTGCAAAGCACCCTGAACTAGCTCAAGCTTAACCTGCTCCCAATCTGAACCTTCGCGACGGACCTTATCCAGCGCTTCCTCAAGACGGCAATGACAGATAGCCCGTAAAAAAGAACTCCATTTAATGAGATCGAAATTTTTGGTGTTGGCAGAGATCAGACAAGCCCCCCAACTGCAGCCTCCCTTACAGGTGAGCTTCAGAATACCATAACGGCAGCCTTCAGCCCCTTCCATTCCATAGTGAATAGGCTCGGGTTCATCCAATACAAATACTTCAATGCGGGATAGTCTGCGCTGGTCCATAGTAGGGTTCCTCCTTAGATTTCCAAAAGCTTTAAGTCTACATGATGAGTGACACTAGCCTTTTCTACACAAGCGAGCATTTCCATTTTATTCTCACAGACTGCGGTATGCTCTAGCCATAGTCGGAACTTCTCTTTTCGTATAACAGATAGATGTAAGGGAAAGGTGCTGCGGGATCTCAAGACATACCAACCGGCGCTTACATCTTTCCAAGGCTCCTTGAAGGCTGTAAACCACGGGAGCTTTTGGTGTGATGACCAATCCTGCTGCTGCTGTTGTTCTCGAATTTTTTTATATATCTCATATACAATCTTAGAGTCTAAACAGTCTTTACAAGAAGAAGGTGTGCTGAACTGGCGAAGGGCTTGGATCTGGTTCTGGCCAAATGCATAGCCTACAATGTACCTGTGATTATGTTCTTCGAACCACAAGGCCCCGAAACAAACGTAATTTAGACTTATCGGCTCAAGCAGCCCTTGATGTATCCCTAAATAATAGTGCTTCAAAACATTCACCCCATCCAGCGTGCTATCACCTAATAAGCTCAGGTAACGCAAAAACCGCAGCAAGAGGAGGACCTCTGCTGCGGTTTTGGATTACAGGCAGATATACCTGGGCCAAAGCGTGGCGGATCAAGGGTCTCTCTCTTTACGCTTACGAGGTTAGCTGTCGGATTCGGACGGTGAGAGTCGCCCTACCTATTGAGACTTATGCAGTCTCCTTTGGATTCACCCCAAGTAGGCCAGGTGGCCTGATGGTTCCCCCGTTCCCTGCAATGCAGGAACTCAGCGTTGATTGTTTTTCATGAATTGGATTCAACCCGAATCATACTCTTTTCAAGATTTTCTGTAAAAAACGGAAAATGTTCTTTTAGAGCAATTTTAACCATATCCTGCCGACTACGACTGAAAAACGAGGTAAATAGGTATTTATGGCGTGTTATCGCGCCTCTTTCTCGTTCAGCCTCAGCTTCTTGCGTTTCTACCTATAATGGGAATTTGCAGTATTTTCGCTCTAAAAAGGTGAATAAAATCACATGGGTTATAGATAGCGATTAAACGCTCCAAACTCGAGTAAACAAGAGATATAGAGAGATTAGATATCAAGTAAGCGCTATCTAATGGGAAAATAGTTTTTAATTTGCATTATTTTGGCATCATTCAGGTTTTACAAGTCTTCGTGCATAAGAGTATGATTACTCCTGTTTCAACGACAATCGAATATTTGATCCGCTTAATTTCCGATAAGGAAAGCGGGGGAACCAACAATCGGCAGCCGATGTGAGAGTCGGAAGCCGATTATGGGGTGAATCCTGTAGAGGGTGTGAGTGAGCTCGCATCTATACAGGTAGGGCGACTCTCACCGCCCGAATCCGACAGCTAACCTCGTAAGCGTATGGAGAGAGGATGAGTGCAATGTGACCGCTAGCGAGCCACAGAGGAGATCCTTTGTGGCTTTTTGCTGTGCTCTTAGAAGCAAAGCATTTATGGAGGCCTCCCCTAAGAGGTCGCTAAATTCATCATTAGCGGTATTTGTAAGGCAGCGTCTAATGACGTGACACAACCGAGCTTTAGGTTGTGCCCGAAAATGACGATAGGTCAACATCCTTTCGGAGATTTTCGTTGCCTCCTTGTTGTAAATGAGCAGGAGGAGAAAAAAAGATGACGGATCAGAATGAATATGTGCTTGTATGTGCGCCTACAAAGGCGGGAGAACATTTCATTAAACTTCTGAAGTTCAGGGGTATTAAGATGGCGGGATTAACCAACAATGTGGCTGAGAAAGCTTTACTTGAGGAGCTCGGGATTGAGCAGGTTATTCTTGTGGATACCCGCCATCAGAGCACTTGGTTTCGCCCATCGTTCCCGGTAGGCAGGGTATATCTGTTTGAGAGCAGCTTTCCGCTTTGCTGCCGCTATATTCAGATGTGCCGTACCTGGACGACACAGCCGATTTTTGTGATTACAAGTTCAATAAATCCTAGATTGGTCTATAAAAGACTTGGGGCGAGCTATGTAATCTATTCCCATAGTGGTGATGCTGATTTTCTAATCGATAGATCACCTCATCAAGGATAATGGAAGGAGTGCGGAAGATATGATGGATCTGTATATGGTGGCTTCGTTAGCTGTAATTTACGGGTTATTTTATGGCTTTATGCGCTGGTGCGCAGGTGTAGTTGAGGATACGGGGAGGGATAAGCTGTGATTCTAGTAATCGCTGTTACCCTACTGTTGTTTATATATCTGGTTTACGCGTTGATTCATCCTGAGAAATTTTAAGGAGGGGCATTCATGGGCATTTTGCAAATAGTTGTCGTAATTGTAATTCTCATCTTGCTGGTCAAGCCGATGGGAACGTATTTATATCATGTATTTTCTAACGAACCGAATCGTACGGATCGCTGGTTTGCAGGCACAGAGAAAGGTATTTATAAGCTGATCGGCCTGAAAAAACGGGACGGAATGTCCTGGAAGAAGTACGCACTCAGCTTTGTTTTAACTAATATCGTACTGGTTGCTTTCAGTTATATTTTTCTAAGATTACAGCGGGGATTGCCGCTGAACCCGAATGGAATTGCCGATATGGAACAGACGCTTTCATTCAATACGGTGATCAGCTTTATGACCAATACGAACCTGCAGCATTATAGCGGGGAGACGGGACTATCGTATTTTTCACAAATGGCAGTCATCACGATGATGATGTTCACGTCTGCAGCGAGCGGATTTTCTGTTGCGGTTGCTTTTGTCAGAGGGATTACAGGACAGAAATCAGTCGGGAACTTTTTCGAGGACTTCGTAAAAGCACATATTCGTGTATTCATTCCATTAGCTCTGCTAGTTTCATTGGTGCTGGTAGGATTGCATGTGCCACAAACGCTCAAGCCATCGCTTGAGGTCACTACACTTGAAGGCCAGACGCAACAAATCGCTATCGGTCCAGTCGCTTCTTTGGAATCAATTAAACACTTAGGTACGAATGGTGGCGGCTTCTTCGGAGCCAATTCAGCACATCCTTTTGAGAACCCTAATCCACTTACGAACGTTCTGGAGATTCTCTCTATGTGGATGCTGCCAGCCTCTTTGCCATATATGTACGGGTTGTTCGCTAAGAACAAACGTCAGGGCTGGGTGATTTTCACAGCAATGATGACCTTGTTCGTACTACTGCTGGGATTGAATTATTATGCGGAAACCAAAGGCAATCCAGCTATCAATGCGCTGGGGATCGAGTCTTCGCAAGGCAGCATGGAAGGTAAAGAGGTACGTTTTGGTATCCCGCAATCTTCGCTGTTCACTTCGGTAACAACGGCAGCTACGACAGGTAGTGTTAACAATATGCATGATACGCTGACACCGCTGGGTGGCATTACCCCTCTGGCCCTAATGATGCTCAACAACGTCTTCGGGGGAAAAGGTGTCGGACTAATCAATATGCTGATGTATGCCATCATGGGTGTCTTCTTATGTGGACTAATGGTTGGCAGAACACCAGAGTTTCTCGGGCGAAAGATAGAAGCCAAGGAGATGAAGCTAATTGCGATTGCTATCCTTGTGCATCCATTCATTATCCTTGTACCAACAGCAGGTGCGTTCTTAACGGACTTGGGCAACGGTTCCATCACGAATCCCGGATTCCATGGACTTAGCCAAGTGTTATATGAATATGTCTCTTCTGCCGCGAACAATGGTTCAGGATTTGAAGGGCTTGCGGACAACACCACCTTTTGGAATGTTACAACCGCAATCGTAATGCTGCTTGGCCGTTATGTCTCTATAATCGCGATGCTGGCAGTTGCAGGCTCACTGATCCAGAAGAAGCCAGTTCCTGAGACGATTGGCACATTCCGCACAGACAATGGTCTGTTCACCGGAATTCTGATTGGTACCGTAGTAATTATCGGGGCTCTGACGTTTCTGCCAGTCATTGTGCTCGGCCCGATTGCAGAATATTTGACCTTACGGTAGGAAGAGGGAGAACAAGATGAGTACTGTAAAAAGAAAAAAGCTGCTGACGGGACCCATACTCCTAAGCGCTGTAAAGGATAGCTTTATTAAGCTTAACCCGGTGACGTTAATTAAAAATCCGGTCATGTTCGTAGTCGAAATCGGTACGATTATTGTATTGCTTATGGTACTGGCCCCCGGATATTTTAATGCAGAGAAATCGGTAGGCTTCAATATCACAGTGTTGTTCATTCTGCTATTCACAGTGCTGTTTGCCAACTTCGCTGAAGCGCTGGCTGAAGGCCGCGGGAAAGCCCAGGCGGATTCACTCAAGAAAACGAAACAGGATATCACAGCTAACAAACTCGTTGGAGGGTCTGTGAAGACCGTTTCTTCTTCCGAGCTTCGTAAAGGAGATATTGTCATCGTCAGTCAGGGAGAACTTATCCCTGGCGATGGTGAAGTAATTGAAGGGCTGGCCTCCGTAGATGAATCTGCAATTACAGGTGAATCTGCACCTGTTATTAAGGAAGCCGGCGGAGATTTTGGCTCAGTCACTGGCGGCACCCGGGTAGTCAGTGATGAGATTAAAGTCAAAATTACCAGTGATCCCGGTGAGTCATTCCTGGATCGGATGATCTCCCTCGTTGAAGGGGCGAAACGTCAAAAGACACCCAATGAAATTGCACTAAATACACTCTTGATCAGTCTGACGTTGATTTTCCTGATTGTAGTAGTGACCTTGCGGCCAATTGCGACTTATCTGGGCGTTGATCTAGATATTCCTGTTATGATCGCCTTGCTGGTCTGTCTGATCCCGACCACAATCGGGGGCCTACTCTCCGCTATCGGGATAGCAGGGATGGACCGCGTCACACAGTTTAATGTCCTTGCTATGTCAGGGAAGGCCGTTGAAGCTGCCGGCGACATTAATACAATGATTCTAGATAAGACAGGTACGATTACTTTCGGAAACCGGATGGCGAGTGATTTTGTGCCTGTTGGAGATGAAACGGAAGCTGAGCTTACGGCTTGGGCAGCTATTAGTTCGCTAAAGGATGAGACTCCGGAAGGACGTTCGGTTATTGAGCTGGCTAAGAAGCTGGAGCGCAGCTATGACAGCAAACTTGCTGAAGGCGGAGAGTTCGTAGAGTTTAAGGCTGAGACCCGGATGAGTGGTATAGATCTACTTGATGGACGATCTGTTCGTAAAGGGGCAGTCGATTCCGTGAAGAAATGGGTACAGTCGAAGGGCGGAGTCATTCCCGCGAACCTCGACAGTAATTCCGATGCTATCGCTCGGATGGGGGGGACCCCGCTTGCTGTTGCGGTAGACAACCGGATTTATGGACTTATTTACTTAAAGGATACGGTTAAGCCAGGCATGAAAGAGCGGTTTGATGAGCTGCGAAAAATGGGAATCAAGACTATCATGTGTACAGGGGACAATCCGCTGACCGCAGCTACTATTGCCCGTGAAGCAGGGGTAGATGATTTTATTGCAGAGAGTACACCTGAGGATAAAATAGCGGTTATCCGCCGTGAGCAGAACGAAGGCAAGCTGGTGGCAATGACTGGTGATGGTACGAATGACGCACCTGCCCTTGCCCAAGCTGATGTGGGCTTAGCGATGAACAGTGGGACTACAGCCGCTAAGGAAGCAGCAAACATGGTTGATCTGGACTCCGATCCCTCGAAGATCATTGAGGTTGTAGCTATTGGTAAACAGCTACTGATGACGCGGGGCGCGTTGACAACGTTCAGTATTGCGAATGATATCGCTAAATACTTCGCAATTATTCCGGCAATGTTCATGCTCGCCATTCCTGAAATGGAAGCCCTGAATGTCATGGGATTGGGTTCACCTAGCTCGGCAATTATATCTGCATTAATATTTAATGCGATTATTATTCCGCTGCTGATCCCATTGGCTATGAAAGGTGTCTCGTATAAAGCGATGAGTTCTACGAAGCTGCTGGGACGTAATATTTTTATCTATGGTTTAGGTGGAGTAGTCGTTCCTTTTGCGGGCATCAAGCTTATTGATTTGCTCGTAAGTGTATGGATTTAACAACGGATTGACTAATCATTGAAAGGGTGAGAGCATCGTGAATAACAGAAAATCGATTGCGGACGCTGAAGAACAGTTGTCATCATCGAAGGGTGCTAATTTCTTTATTATATTACGGCTATGTCTAGTGTTTATTGTTCTTTGCGGAGTGATTTATCCTCTGACTACTACAGCGATTGCTCAAGTTCTGATGCCATCGCAAGCGAACGGCAGTCAGTTGAAGAATGACGCTGGAGTAGTTGTGGGCTCAGAACTCATCGGGCAAAGCTTTACGGACCCGGCATTATTCCATGGCCGTGTATCCAGCATTGATTATAAAGCGGAAGCCTCAGGCTCCAATAACTACGGCCCATCCAACCCGGATATGCTGCAGCGGACGAAGGATTCCATTACACAGTGGCAGCTGGATAATCCGGATGTGCCTGTAAACAAGCTGCCGGTTGATTTAGTAACCAACTCGGGTTCAGGTCTTGATCCGCATATCACTCCTGCGTCGGCAATTGTGCAGATTCCCCGGATCAGTAATTTGACTGGGATTCCAGCCGCGCAGCTGGAAGAGCTAGTGAATAAGCAGACCGAAGGTCGTGATCTAGGGCTGTTTGGTGAAAAGCGGGTAAATGTTCTGAAGCTGAACATGGAGCTGCAGAAATTAACGAACAAATAAATATAGCTAATATCCCTGCCCGATTGTTCAAACTGGGTCAGGGATATCTTGCTTTCTGGCATAGAAGAGTGAATGGATGAACGGGTTATTAAGGAGTGGTCTTGATGGGAACATATCGGAGGAAGACGCCGGAGGAACTGCTGCTCTCTATTTATGAGCTGCATCGTGGACGCCTGAAGATCTATATAGGTCCGGTCAGTGGATCAGGCAAGACCTATCAGATGCTGCGTGAGGGTCAGGCGCTGAAAGCACAGGGCATCGATGTTGTAATCTGTGCGGTTTCAACCAACCAAAGTCCAGAAACAAGGGATCAGCTGGGTGACTTGGAACGGATTCCAAGTATTCATTGGTTTCAGAAGGAGATCGAGAAGAAGGATCTGGACGTGGAGGCCATTGTGGCGCGTAATCCAGAGGTTGTACTGACCGATGGATTGGCTCATCATAATCGCGAGGGTGCGGAGAGATCAACTAGGCTGGAGGATATCAAATATTTATTGGGCTGTGGAATTAGTGTCATCACAACTGTAAACGTATACGAGCTGGAGGGCGCAGCAGATCTTGCGCGGAAGTGGACGGGGATTGAGGTGGAATATTCCTTGCCTGCGGAAGTGCTCACCCTTGCAGATGATATCGTTCTAATTGATGTGACTCCGGAAAAGATACTTCAACGTTTGTCCGAAGGACATTTGGGCAAGAAGCAGCGGACTTCGCTTTTTAACAAAGGGAATCTAAGCAAGCTGCGGGAGCTGGCGCTGAGAATGGTTGCGGAGGATGTTAATGGTTCGCTGGAGAAGCATCGGGAGGAGCAAGGATTGCTGGGGGCTTCGGGGATTGCCGAAAAAGTGTTGGTGTCCGCACAGTATTATTGGAATGGCTCGATTCATATCCGCCGTGGGCAGCAAATCGCTAAACGGTTAAACGGAGATCTGGCGGTGGTATCCTTCTGGAAGCAGGGCCTGACGCCCTCTAAGGAAGCAGCAACCTTCAAGCGATCCCTATGGAAGCTGACTGAGAAGATTGGGGCCTCGATGGAGGAGATTTCTTTTCGCTCGAAGAGGGAGATTCCGGGACTTCTAGTGAAATACGCCATCCAGCATAATATTACCCGTATCGTTATGGGTCACTCTAAGCAAACGGCGTGGCAGGAGCTGTGGAAGGGTTCGATTGCTAACTCATTGTTAAAGCAAATCCGTGGAGTAGATGTGTTTTTCGTGGCTGATCGTGCTGAGCGTGAGGGAGAACGTGTTCTTCCTACCCGGCAGAGCCGAAATGAGCGGAAAGCTGATGCCTATCACAGATTAAGCACTCAGGAAGTAAAGGATAAAATCGATGCGATTCGTGGGGGCACATTTAAAGTGTACATTGGTGCTGCTCCCGGGGTGGGCAAGACTTATAAGATGCTGCGAGAAGGAAATGATCTCTTAAAGAGAGGGATCGATGTTGTTATTGGACTACTAGAAACGCATGGACGTAAAGAAACCCTTGAACAGATCGGTGATCTGGAGATCCTTCCGCGACTGAGCATTGACTATCGGGGGACTGTCCTTGAGGAAATGGATACGGCAGCTATTATTAAGCGTAATCCGGAGGTCGTACTGGTAGATGAACTGGCACATACCAATATGCCGGGCAGCAAGCATAAGAAGCGGTATATGGATGTTATGGAGTTATTGGATGCGGGGATCTCTGTAATCTCCACAGTGAATGTTCAGCATTTAGAAAGCTTGAATGATGCGGTAGAACAAATTACCGGAGTTAGAGTTAGAGAGACTTTCCCGGACAGCATTCTGCAACGGGCCGACGAAGTTGAACTTATCGATGTATCCCCCAAAACACTGCAAGAGCGGATGAAGGATGGAAAAATATATGCGATGACCAAAGTGGATCAGGCGCTGGGTGCTTTTTTCAAAATCGGCAATCTAATCGCCCTCCGTGAACTGGCGCTGCGGGAAATTGCTGATGATGTGGATGAACGTCTGGAGGCCTGGGAACGTGTCGGGTCGCTGCGGGGACCTTGGCGGCGGCAGGAAGTGATCTATGTGTGCATCACCTTAGGAGATCATGCGGAACGTCTGATTCGGCGCGGTTTTCGGATTGCCTATCGTCTAAAAGCTTGCTGGTATGTTACGTACGTACAGGAATATAAGCAGAGCGGGCCTTCTTACGATAAACGAATTAATGATTTGAAAGAATTGACGGAACGACTGGGTGGAACGTTTAAGATGATTCCTAACGTGCTCCCGGCACGAGTGTCTTCCTTGCTGCTTGAAAGGTCTCAAGCCTTACAGAGCACACAGATTATTATCGGCCAGTCCCAACGCTCATGGGTGCGCAAATGGCTACGCGGGGATGTCACTAAACAGATTTTGCGTTCGGCCAGAAATGTAGATGTACTGGTCGTGGCAAATCTTATGCGTGAGGAACCCTAAGCTTTAGAACAATGAAAAAAAGGGATTCCTTGCCGAGTGGCTGCTGGAATCCCCTTTTTTGTAAGCATATATCAAGTGCTAAATAATTAAACGAATGAATTACTGAGCAGCTTCGAGAAGTGCTTTCAGCTCGGGAAGATTGAATCCTTTGGTGGCGTGATCCCCTGCTACAGTAACAGGAACACCCATGAAACCAAGCTTTTCGACTTCCTCTTGATAGACGGTGCTAGTCATAACATCTCTTACTTCAAAAGGGATACCTTGCTCCGTAAGATATTGTTTGACCAGATTACAGTCGCTGCAGCCTGCTGTTGAATAAACAATCACTTGCTGGCTCATTGGTTCACAGCCTCTTTGATAGCATCTCTTGTGATCTTCCAGTGGGTAGTGTTCCAGCGGACCTCAGTATCCTCAAGCAGGAAGAGCTGTGGAGATTCATGCTTAATCCCGAAATCCTCGGCAATTTGATTGGAAACTGGACGATCCTCGATGACTAGAACTACTGCTGCTGCAGTATCCGCATCCTTTAGATAAGCCTGGAATTCTTCATTAGCTTTGGCGCTAATCGGGCAGGTAGTGCTGTGTTTGAACAGCAGCTTCTTGCCAGGTTTAGCCACATACTGCTCAAGATCTTCCAATGTATGAAGTTGTTGAATAGACATAGATATCACCCTCCTGGGATCGTTATTTTACTAACCATTGTGTTGTTAACAACCTGTAATCATGATTGTAACATATATTAAATTTAAAACAAAAAGGATTCTGGAGCAGCTAATCCAAGGATGACCAAATTCTCATTTTAGCGCGTTGAAAAAAAGGGGACGGCATGCTAAGGTGAAAGGAAGACAACTTGCTTCAATAATCCTTACTAGGTAGGAGTGTTGATAAGAATGAACAGAGTTGCATGTGTGACTGGAGCTGATCGGGGTCTCGGATTGTCTCTTGTGCACTCTCTTTTAGAGAAACAGTTCTCAGTATTTGCTGGACAATACATGAGAGATACAGATGAATTGAAAGCGCTTAAAGAGGAGTATCCGGAACAGCTGGAACTTATTCCACTCGATATTGGTAGTAAGGACAGTGTAAAGCAGGCAGCAAGGGCTATCGCCAGCAGAACGGGGCATGTTGATATTCTTATTAATAATGCCGGAATTATTCATTCCGCAGATGATGCTACGATGCTGGTGGATATGGATGATGAGGGCATGGCGGAGATTTATAATGTGAATACACTAGGCGCGTTGAGAGTCAGCAATGCACTTATGGGACTTTTATTACAAAGTAAGGATAAATTGATTGTTAATATTTCTTCGGAAGCGGGCAGCATTGGCAGAAATAAACGTATTAATATGTACGGCTACTGCATGTCTAAGGCGGCTCTCAATATGCAATCCTCCCTGATGCACAATCATCTAAAGACGCTTGGGGGTCAAGTGATGGTGTTTCACCCCGGCTGGATGAAGACTTATATGCATGGCGAAAAAAATGAGCAAGCGGATATTTCACCCGATGTGTCTGCAGACCAGATTATAAGTCAGGTTATGGAGTATAAAAAGCATCTAGGGGATGAGCCGGCCTATCTTGACGTGGATGGAAATACATGGCCTTGGTAGATGGGCTTCCCGTAATCAAAAAAACTACACGAAGAAAGGCGATGATAGGATGTCTACACTAAAAGCACTGGCACTCGGAAGTTATTCGGAGGTTAAATATCACCCATTTGCGGGAGTAGACCGGGAGATTGAGCAGATCCTTGCCAATGACCTGCAGGTATTCTCCTCGGAGGATTATGGGCTGCTTAATAAAGAAACATTATCTGACTACAAGCTGGTGATCTCTTATACCGAATTCTCCGATGATAAAATACCGGCGGAACAAAGCAGCGCATTGCTCTCCTATGTGGCTAACGGTGGTGGATTACTAGTGGTACATAACGGAATCTCCTTACAGCGTAATCAGGAGCTAGGCGCTATGCTGGGAGCGCATTTCACTCATCATCCAGAATTCACTTCGCTCCAGATGTCCATACCGGCACGGGAGCATCCCATTATGCAGGGGATCGAAGAATTTGTGATCGATGATGAGCCTTATTATTTTGAGCAGCATCCCTATTTCGAAACAACTGTGCTTATGGAATATCCTCATGATGGGGCAATGAGACAGGCAGCTTGGTGCCATGAATTTGGTCTAGGCCGGGTTGTTTATTTAATGCCTGGTCATCATTTGCCGTCATTTTCCGTAGAGCCCTTTCGCCAGATGATTCTTAGAGGTGGACTTTGGGCGGCAGGATTATTATAGGATATAAGCGGATATACCTGTTGTAAAATAAAACACGAGTCCAACTGCGGGTTAGCCGCGGTTGGATTTTTTTTGTTGACTCTAACATTGGTGTCAGGGTTTATACTGGTGTAGAACAATTCTCATGAACCCCGGGGAGAATGCTATGAAAATAGGTGAGCTTGCTAAACTGACGGGCGTAAGCGTCCGTTCACTTCGTTACTATGAGAGTCAAGGATTAATCTCGCCGATCCGTCAGGCCAACGGATATCGGGAGTATTCTTCACTTGCTGTAGAGACGGTAGAAACGATTAAACTATATTTGAACCTGGGTCTGTCGACAGAGCAGATCGCGGGCTTTCTACATTGTGTCTTGAAGAACAAAGAAGCTTTCTGCGCAGAAGTGATGCCACTATACCGCAGTAAATTGGAAGATATTGAACGTCAGCTTGTAGAGCTGAATCAGATCAAGAGGAATTTGGAAGAACGAATGGCATCTATTCTGCAGGAGCAGGATGAGAGCAAGTTGAGAACGTGTCCACTGGAGAACTTGGAATAGTACTGCTGGTGTTGAAAAATATGAGGAGGAATGGCAAATGTCTATTATAAATGCCGATAGTGCGGATTGGGTGCGGTCAGAAATACGTGGTGGAGGAACGGTACTGGTGGATTATGGTGCGCCATGGTGCCCCCCTTGTAAGGTGCTGCTGCCTGTTCTGGAAGATCTTCACCAGGAATATGGAGACGATGTTTCTATTGTTAAGGTGAATTGTGATGAACTGCCGGATTTGGCTGGAGAAGCGGGTGTTATGGGGATGCCTACAGTCATTGTATATAAAGAGGGGCAGCCCGTGGAAAAGCTGGTCGGTCTGCGTCCGAAAGCAGCCTACCAAGGCATACTGAACAAGGTTCTTCAAGCATAAGGCGATAATTTTAAAGATGAAATTAGGGAGACTCCATATTGTGGGGTCTTTTTTGCGTGCATGATTTACCCATCTTCGGTAAAAAATACGAACACAGTTATAAAGGAGGTGATGAGGGTGTGGAATATTATTCTAGAGATAATTCCTAAATGGAGTGTGATTTTCCAAGCTATTATGATCTTTTTCGTTCCGTTTATTCTAATCCGGATGATGAGTTGGGCTAATGTAAAGGAAGATACGATAAGTACTAGAGCAAAAAAAGCTGCCGGCAGCATAGGTGGTGGGGTTCCTTACGGAGAAGCATCTCTAGGTTCTAGCAATACGAAAAAGGTTACTAAGGCGGACGATTCCGTTGGAATCAGTGAAGAATCTCCTACAGGAGCAAGCTATAGCGGTCAATTTAGGGAGGATTTGCAAAGATTTAAAGAGATGAGCACAGATATGCATGATGTGAGTTTTCGGGAGTTGCGTATCGGAGGTATAAAGCTGCAAGCGGCCCTTATATTTGTAGATGGACTGACAGATAAAGATAAAATGGATCGCAATATTCTGAAGCCTTTAATGGATGCCTATAAGGTTTTTAAGGATCCCCATACGATACCGGAAGCAAAGGATCTAAAAGATATTCTCATTCATGAGATCGTGCTTATTTCGGAAGTTGAGTTTACGGATAATGTGAAGCTCTCCCTTCAAAAGGTATTGTTCGGCTCTGTAGTGCTGTTAGTAGAAGGGATACCGGAGGCTATTGTGCTCAGCACCCCGAAGGGGAACACAAGAGGGATAGAGGAGCCTGAATCAGAAGCTGTCTTGCGGGGATCTCGAAGCGGGTTTAATGAGACGTTAAGTGATAACACGGCATTACTGCGCCGACATGGGCAGAGCACAGAGCTAGCCATGATTTCTTTTACTGTAGGAAAGAGGATGAAGAAGGATCTGGTTCTAACTTATATCAAAGATATCGCGAATGATGAACTTGTCGAAGAAGTTAAACGAAGAATTAGGACGATTGATATAGATGATGTGCAAGAATCTGGTTATGTGGAGCAATTAATCGAAGATAATAGCTTCACTCCATTCCAGCAGATTCAGAATACGGAAAGACCTGACCGCGTAATGGCAGCGTTATTGGAAGGGAGAGTAGCTATCCTGCTGGATGGCACACCCTTTGCCTTGATCATGCCCGTGTCCTTCGGGATGCTGTTGCAATCCCCAGAGGATTATTACGATCGGTGGATGGTGGGGTCGTTGGTGCGCTTACTGCGTTTTCTCGCCGCATTGATATCAATGTTTGCACCGGCACTATATATTTCCTTCCTCTCCTTTCAGCCGGGATTGATTCCGACAAAGTTAGCCATTTCAATCATCAGCTCCCGCCAAGGTGTACCTTTTTCGGTATTAATCGAAGCTTTGATTATGGAGACCTCAATCGAAATATTACGGGAGGCTGGACTCCGGCTACCTAAACCTATCGGTCCCGCGATGGGGATTGTTGGCGGTCTAATCATCGGCCAAGCCGCAGTAGAAGCGGGAATTGTGAGTCCAATTCTAGTCATCGTTGTTTCAGTTACAGCAATCTCCTCCTTCACCATCCCTATGTATAGTGCGGGAATGACGCTGCGTATGCTCCGTTTTATAGCGATGTTTTCTGCAGCAGTCTTTGGATTATATGGAGTTGTGTTATTTTTCCTTTTCCTGAGTGCCCATTTAATCAAGCTAAAAAGCTTCGGCATGCCTTATCTTGGCATGTTTATACCGTATAAGATTAAGGATTGGAAAGATTTTATATTCCGTATGCCACTGCAATTTCTAACAGGCCGCCCTACGCTGTTGAAGCCGAAGGACCCCCGACGCAAAGGGTGAGAGATCGAAGTAAAGGAGGAAGCGAATATGAGTACCGAGGTGAAGGACCGAATTACTGCTGTTCAAGCGACGATCATACTAGCCAATTATACTATTGCGGCAGGGATACTTACACTTCCTCGGACGATTGTAGAGGCTAGTGAAACTCCAGACGTGTGGATCTCCGTTTTTTTAGGGGGAGTAATTACCTTTTTAACAGGTTTAATTATAGTGAAACTTAGCCAACGGTTTCCAGGTCAAACTATTTTTCAATTTAGCGGGAAAATCATTGGCAAGCCACTTGGAGTGATGCTCTCTATATTAGTGATTGTTTATTTTCTGTGTATAGCCAGTTTTGAAGCACGTTCCGTACAGGAAGTGACCTCTTTTTTTCTGTTGGAGGGAACCCCTCCTTGGGCTATTGTTGCTGTGTTTATTTGGATAGCCTTCTATTTATGCAGAGGAGGACTTAATGCTATCACTAGCATGTGTAGGTTGATTGTTCCGATTACTTGGACAGTTTTTGTTGGAGTATGCTTGCTTAGTATTGAAGTTTTCGATATCGATAATTTGCGGCCTTTCCTTGGAGATGGTTTAGGACCGGTATGGAAGGGCATCAGGCCAACCATTCTGACTTTTACTGCTGGTGAAGCGATGCTGTTCGTTGTTGCTTTTATGGATAAGCCACAAAAAGCAGTAAAGGTAATTATTGCTGGATCATGTATATCAACGTTCTTTTATCTTTTAGCTGTTGTAATGACTATTGGTGCGTTTTCTATAGATGGAGTGGTCACAAGAACTTGGCCATTTCTTGATCTAGTGAGAAGCTTTGAGGTGAATTATCTTATTTTTGAGAGGTTTGAATCGCTGCTACTGGTAATTTGGATTATGCAAATTTTCTGCACCTTCTGCATCACTATTTATGCTGCTGCTTTGGGAGTTTCTCAAATATTTCATAAACGATTTAATAGCTGCTTATTGGCTATACTTCCAGTAGCCTATGTAGTTTCCAGAATGCCACCAAATGTGAATGCTCTATTTGCATTAGGAACAGTCGTAGGTAATTGGATGATCGTTTTATTTGGATTAATTCCATTGCCGCTGTTGATCATCGCACATTTCCGGAGGGCGGCTTCATGAAAAAATGGAGAGTGTCGATTACATTTCTTATAGTATGTATTCTGTTGACCGGTTGCTGGAGCAGTACACCAGTTGAGGAGTTAAGTATGGAGATTGGCGTTGCCCTAGACAGTGCGGAGGAGACAGGGGATGAGGAGGCAACACAGCAAGGAGGTGGGGGAAATCCCATGCCTGCCCAAATAATGAGTACCTATCAGTTTACGATTCCTCAAGGCTCAGGAGGGTCAGGTATGAAGTCTGGGGCTTCCCCATCCTCAACCAGAAATTACTATAACATGAGTGAAGTAAGTGATTCTATGTTTGAAGCATTACGGGCACTTTCACTGCGTACTAGACGTACTCCAATCGGACATCACCTTAAGGTCATTGTGATCGGTGAGAAGCTTGCACGCTCTACCAAGTTTTCTGAGTTAATTGATTTCTTTAGCAGGGATAACGATATCCGTCCCAGTGTTCTACTATATGTCAGCAAGGGAAAAGCCAGAGATGTATTGGAAAATGCGCTGCCGGGCCAAACCCCGTCATTTGTATTAGAGGGGATTTTTGTGAATAGAAGTCGGAGCACGAGGATATGGGAGCCGGTTTCAATAGCTAAAGTGGCGGGTCCTTTGCATGGTAAAAGAAGTTTCATGTTGCAGAATGTAATTTCTTTAGAAAAAGAGAAGGAGACAAAGCTGGATGGAGCAGGCGTAATTAAAGGGAAAACGGGAAAGCTCGTTGGTTTTTTAGATGCATCGGAGCTGGAAGGTATGGTTTGGCTGACTGGAAAGGGAGAGGGGGGTGCTCTCAAAGCATACGACCCGTCTAACAATAAGCTCATTACCTATGAAATCAAATCTCTGGGTAGTAAGTATAAAGCTAATGTGAAGGATGGGAAGATCTCTTTTCATGTGAAAATAGAATCTACGGGGAGATATGGTGAGGCTTTTGCCAAGAGTGCAAAGAAGTTACATGACGGCATTGTAAAGGAGGATAAAGCAGTGCTAGAGAAGCATGTCTTAGACATGCTTCAGGTCACTGTGAAAAAAATGCAGAAGGAGCTGCATACAGAGGTTGCAGGTTTCGGCAACGCTTTGCGTATTCAACATCCAGCCGTATGGCGGAGCGTAGAGGATAACTGGGATGAAACCTTTAGTGAGATTCCGATTACCTATGAAGTGAAACTGAATATTGAAGAGTATGGTGCATCAGATACAACGGCTGAATAGAAAGGACCATTTGCAATGTTGTATGGAGCTACTTCGTTTGTGTCTGGATAGGAATGACATCATTATGATGCAGTGCATCGAGCACTTCATCCTTTAATTGCGACGTGAAGGCATTCCATGCTTTTTTACCGATGTCCAGATCTTCACGTCCAATAGCATTCAGTGTTTCCAGCCATAGACGTTTGTCGTTAATCAGCCCAAGTTGATCTTGAATCTCCTTATAGATCTCCTCATGCGCATGGAATTTCTGATTTAATGCAAAATCGGCTGCACTCGCGGTATAACGCAGTTCCTTAGCAGCGATTCTTAGCTGGTGCAAAGCGTCGAAGGCTTCTTTAGATTCGGCATTGTCTTCATGGAAAATAGCTTTACAGGTTTTTTTCTTCTGCTCATAAGCGATCTCAAGCTCACGCATAACAACGTTAACATTCTTTTTGGCGGCTAGGGCTTCAAGCTGCTCGCTTAGGAAGGTCTTCCACTTTTCCTCGAGGTCTTCATTAATTAGTTCAGGCAGCTCCTTAGCGAGCTTCTTGCGGTAAGTTTTGCGCTTGTCCTTTTGGTACGCAATCACTGCCTTTAACAGGTCTGCAGTTTTGGAATCTCCGTTCTCCTTCGCCTGCTTGCGCTTGTTCTTGAAAGATTCTATTAGAACATCTGCATCTCGCACTTTACCTAATCTCTTTTGCGCTTTTTTGAAAATAGGGTACAGGCCTGAAGTGTGCCGCGGATCAAGAATGGATAATAGACTTAGCAGCTTACGGCAGTTCACTCTTGCCTGGTGGATATCTTCATCAGCGAATTTATTTAATGCGTCATGGCTGTAATCCCAAAAGTTGATATAAAGGTGGTTAAGGGCTTGTTCCCATTGCTTTGTTTTGGTTAGCTGTCGTTCTTTGGTCAGCTTGTCTCCTGTCATGCAGCATCACTCCTTAACGTTTGGGATAGCATGAATTTAGGGCTTCCCCTATTATGCTCTGGGGTAAGTCCATTTACTATAAGAATAGCGTTATCATAACCTCATTTCAATTCTCTACTCACAGCATGGAGACAGATCGGTTACAATATTACTATCATTATTTATACGGATAGGCTTGGATCCTTAGCTGGTAGAGAATAGCAGGTCTCGTGGCTCATATTCGGGAAAGAGGGGCTTTGGTGGATACTCGTGAGTATGATTCAATATTTAGTAAACTTCCTTCAGAAATGGGGCTCTTTCAACATCTGAGTGCAAGGGATGAGAGCAAAGGTATAGAAATAGATAGCTTAGAGGATATGTTGGTCCCGTTCGCTTTTGAGGAAACCTTATGCCGGGATGTTGGAGCGGGCATTATACCTCCTAGCTTGCATCTGTGGAGTCATTCTGGTGGTGTAGCGCTTGGACTTCGGGACAGTAAGCTACCGTGTGCAGCTCAGGCGATGCTCACGCTTGAGGCGCAAGGGATTAGAACGGCGGTTAGGCATTCCGGCGGGGCTGCGGTGCCTCTGGATGCAGGGATCATTAATGTTTCTCTAGTTCTGCCCAAAGGACGTGGAAAGCTGGACTTTCATGATGACTTTAAGCTCTTGGCTGCTTTGATCACGGAAGCGGTTGCTATAAGTCATCCACAGGCTGCGGCGCAAATTGAGGCTGGTGAGATTGTTGGTTCTTACTGCCCTGGTGATTTCGATCTGGCCATTGGGGGGCGGAAGTTTTGTGGTATTGCTCAGCGTAGGCAGAACAATGCTTATTTTGTACATGCATTTGTTGTAGTTTCTGGCTCGGGACAAGAACGCGGTGAACAAATTCGTAATTTCTATGCGCAAGCCTCCGGAGGAGACTCCTCACTATCATATCCACGGGTTCGTCCAGAGACGATTGCTGGACTGGGTGAACTTGGTGGACCTGAAGTGGCGAAAGTGTTTGTGGAGGGGATTATTCAGGCTTTAATTCGTCGTGGAGTCTCTCTTAGAGCATCCCGCATTTTGCAGCAAGAGACAGGATACAGCTTGGACTATGATGATCCACGTGTGCTCGATGCAACGCGGGTGCTGCGCGAGCGGTATTCCTGAGGGCTGAGCATGGGTTGGAGTCTGTTAAAAAAGGACGTAACGGAAAGCTGGATAATGCCAGCCTACGTAACGTCTTTTTTAATATTCAACAATGACGCTCTTTTAATTATACAACTCAGGACGTCTGTCCGAAAAAATCGGAAATTGTTTCCTAATCTCACGCACCTGATGTAAATCGATCTCTCCGGTTAGAATTTCTTCCTCTTCAGAAGCCTCACACACAATATCTCCCCAAGGATCAATAATCATTGAATGCCCAGCAAAGATATTGGCAGGATCGCTGCCTGCACGGTTGCAGGCTACAACATAACATTGATTCTCAATGGCCCGGCTGATCAACAGCGCCCGCCAGTGGGACAATCTGGGCAGTGGCCATTCAGCGCAGACGAACAGGATTTCCGCCCCTTGTGCGGTATGGGCGCGAACCCACTCCGGAAACCGGATATCATAACAGATTAGCCCTGCACATAACGTATTGTCTAATGTAAATAGTCCTTTGGCTTCTCCCGGCTGCAGATACAAATGTTCGTCCATCAGCTGGAACAAATGCAGCTTGCTGTATTGTCCGACGAGCTCACCTGATCGATTAAATACATACATACGATTGGTTACACCAGTATCATTTCGGCTAGCGACAGAACCAGCGATGATATTAATGCTGTATTGTTTAGCCAAGCTGGAGATAAATGCCTTGGTAATTTCTCCTTCCGGATCGCCAATATCTTCTAAGCGAGTTAGATCATAACCAGTGGTCCATAGCTCAGGGAGAATCAGACAATCAGGGGCTGCGGAAGCAGCTTCACTTATTTTTTGGGCTACGGCAGCATAATTCATAGCGGGATTGCCAAATGCTATATCCAGCTGAATCAGGGATATTCTCATAGGTATCCTCCTCTTTTATTCAAGCGTATAGCACCGGATGAGGATAAGCAATGTTGATTTTTTAAAAATGATTTGATATATTAGTTGACGGGTCAATGATTATGCGTTAGTATAATTTCATACAAAACAATTGCATGCAATTAAATATAGAAAGGAGGTATATTTTGACGGAGTACTGTCCTGAGGAAGAACATATATTTGAACTGCTGCAGGCCTTAAACAAAGGAATCTCTCCAAAATTCGAACGTTGTGCAGGGATCAGTCCCACACGGCTTCGCCTCCTGCATGAACTGTTTCGGGTAGATGAAGTCAGCCAAATCAGTCTGCAAAAGGAAATGGATATTGATGCGGCAGCCGTCACACGTCATCTGAAGGGATTGGAAGAGAGTGGCATGATCGCTCGCCGCAATAACCCAGCCGATAACAGGGTCACATTGGTCTCATTAACCGATCAAGGTCGGGAAAGAATGGTTAAATATAGCGAAGAGAAAAGGCGGTTTATCGCTACTCTTCTAACAGGTTTTAACGATCAGGAGCGAGCAGTGCTCATTGATATGCTCAATCGTCTGCAATCTAATATCATTCTGTTGTAACTTACAAAACACACTCAAAGGAGAATTAAACATATGAACGCTACACAAACAAATGATTTTCAAGAAATTATTACAGGACGCCGCTCTATCCGCAAATATGATCCATCCGTTAAAATCAGCAAAGAAGAAATGACACAGATCCTTACCGAAGCTACACTTGCTCCATCTTCAGTGAACATGCAGCCTTGGCGTTTTCTGGTCATTGAAAGTGACGAAGCTAAAGCTACCTTAGCGCCTCTCGCTCGTTTTAATAACGTACAAGTAGAGACTTCTGCGGCTATGATTGCCATCTTTGGTGATCTGAACAACTTCGATTACGCTGAAGAAATTTACGGTACGGCTGTTGAACGTGGACTTATGCCTGCTGAAGTAAAAGAAAATCAATTAACCAGATTATCCGCTCATTTCGCTAACCTGCCACGGGAAATTAACAGAGACACCGTGCTTATCGATGGCGCACTTGTTGCTATGCAGCTGATGCTGGTTGCTCGTGCACATGGTTACGATACAAACCCAATTGGTGGATTTGAAAAAGACCAAATCGCTGAAGCGTTTGGTATGGAAAAAGATCGTTATGTTCCTGTAATGCTGCTCTCCATTGGTAAAGCTGTTGATGCAGGTTACCCCTCTGTTCGTCTGCCTATCGATAAAGTTGCTGAGTGGAAATAATTATAAAGTTAGTAAGCCAACACGCTAACATTAACACTAATCTTAGGAGGAATATACAATGATCATTATTCATGCTGTACTTAAAGTTAATCCAGAGCGTCGTGAACAGTTTTTGACGGAGTCTAAAGCATTACTGACTGCTACTCATGCTGAAGAGGGTAACCTTTCTTATGAGCTATATGAGAATGCTGGAGAAGCCAACTCATTTATTATGATTGAGCAATGGCGTGATGCTGAAGCAGTATCCAGCCACAATACGAGCGCTCATTTCACTGCTTTCTCAGCTAAAGCTGGCGAATTCTTGGCTGCTCCTCTAGATGTTAAAGTATTTAGCGCAGAACAGGTAAAATAAGCTGTCTCGATTCTTAGCGAATTTTGTTTAAACCTTAACAGGGATGATCTATAGCCATAAAGGCTGTGGGGCATCCCTGTTTTGCATTTCACCCCGTTTATAAAAAGGAGATCTAGGGTATCTATCCTTACCTTGATTCAAAGGCATGCAATATAAACGATGGGGGACTTTACATATGAAGACACAGAGAAATATGATTGATTTCTTGAATTATTATCTATCCGGCGGATCGCTTGCCCGTATTATGGGTGTAGCAGGAGAAGAGGTGGAGCGTAAGCTTGAGGGGATAGACCTAGAGGCTGCCAGAGCCTATCGTCAGACGCTTGGCGGGGTCATTACGACAAGTCAGCAGCTATTCCAGCTTCCTGGATTTAGTCCAAGCTTACTGGAACAACTTACTGAAGTATTGGGCAGACTAGACTCAGGCAAGCTAAAGGTTCTGGCTCCGCAGACTACGTGGAATAATCAAGTAACACCTTACGTAAATGGTCCAGAGTGTCTAGGAATGATATTAGAGGAGATCAGAAAAGCGCAGCATTATATCCACCTGTCTGTCATGCTTTTTTTTAATGATCGCTCGGGCAATCTGGTTGCAGATGAACTATTTTATGCTCTTAAGCGTGGCGTTAAGGTAAGGGTTATGGTCAATTACACATTGACGGCTTTGGGGTACGGAAATAATCTGGAGTACGGCCAGTTCTCCAAGATTGCTGATCAGCTCGAGAATGCAGGCGCCAAGCTGTTGAATACCTTCAATTCGTATTATTCAGCTATGGAATGGCGGGTGAAACGAAAGGCGCTGGAGCAAGAGGGAGTGCCGGAAAGTATCCTGTTTCTGCAGGATAAAGTGCAAGAGGATGTTGAGGTCACAGGACTGAATGTCATCGATCATCGGAAGTTTATGGTCATAGATGGGGTAACCTCGATTATAGGCAGTGTAAATATTGGTGACCAATATACGTATGAGACCCCAGTGCAGGCATCCTCTGCAATGAGTATAGATGGACATCCACAGGGGATTCCTAGTAAAGAGGCTGAGTGGCATGATGGCTGCTTCCGGATTCGTGGCGCTGCAGCGCAGCCTTTGAATGCGATGTTCTATTCTCGCTGGCTGCTTCTAGGCGGAGATCATTTTGATGTGAATGATGTCTTTTATTATCCGGATGTGGATTATCATTTTGGTGAGGAAGAATGTACGCTGTTAGCAAGCTTTCCAGGTAACCCGGTTAACCTGATTCAACAATATTATCTGGATTTAATTACTTACGCGGCTGAAGAGACTATCATCGTGAATCCTTATTTGATTGATCAGGATTTTTGGGATCGGCTCGGGCTGCTTGGTCCAGAATGCTCGTGTAATTTGAACATTTGTAACCCGCTGGAGGTTAATGATCATCCTACAAATCGCGCGGCGGTAAGAGGCAATATGTATATGCCGTTTATTAACGGTGTTTCCTTCTATGACTACAGTGCCACCGGTCGATTTTCCCATTGGAAAATTACCTATGATCATAGATCACAAGCCGTTTTTCATGGTTCATATAATATCAACGAAAGAAGTGCCTGCCACGATTTTGAGCTGGGAATGCTGGTTAAAAGGGGAGGCCTTTGCAGAGCAGATAAAGTCTATGATCGATTATGACCTGAGTGTCTCGCGGAAGATTACCAGTAAAAGTGAGTTCTTTAAGCATCCTTGGTTACACCCTAGTACTTATCTGAATAAGGCAACCCAGAATTATACTTGATAAATTGGGCTAATTCTCATGATATAATGATCGTTATAAATCATTAGGGTGGAGTATGGGCTATGCAAATCAAAATTACAAAAAGTGGTTTGAAAAAGGACGAGGTATTTTTTCTCACAGAATTTGGGGAGGGCCGGGGAATCTGGTGTGGTGCTCCTGTGAATCCAGGGGCAGAAATGGATGTGGAATTGGAGCTTTCGGAGCTGCTTATGAGGTGGGTGGATATCCATCCTGTGCCTGCAGGTGAGTTCAACATCAGGCTCGAACAGGATAGGGTTATTTTTACGGGCGTGTTGGAGAATATTGAAGAAGATGGCACAGGATTTTTACGAATAGGTGAAGGGTTAGTGATGTTCGAGTGTCTCGGTGAACCTATGGCACTGGGTGTGTTCGTAGAATTGCAGGTCCGTGATGTGCGAATCTATCCCTTCAGTATTTGACGCTTCTTAGGGACTAAGATAACATTAGATTCAGAAAGTTAAGCATGAGGAGTAGAAAGCTATGAACACCGAAATTCAGCAATTTAAGACCGAATTCTTCAAGGCGCTGGCTCATCCGATGCGTATTCGTATTCTGGAGCTGCTTAGCGAAGGTGAGAAGAATGTGAATGAACTGCAGGCTATTCTCGGCTCGGAAGGTTCTGCTGTATCCCAGCAGCTAGCTGTTTTACGCGCCAAAAATGTAGTAACCAGTGTGAAAGAAGGCACCACAGTCATTTATGCCTTACGTGATCCTCTGATCAAGGACCTTCTGGTCGTGGCCAAACAAATATTTGATAACCATCTCGTGAATACCATTTCATTGCTGGAAGGCATGCGCGGCGAGTGAAAATGGAATAGATTAACGTTATTTTGGCGTTGACAACAGTCGCGTCCTAGAGTAATGTTCTTCTTATATTCAAATAATCAGATATTTAAAGAAAAGAAGGTTTGAACATGACAGGGCGGGGTCGTTATAAAGGCTACAACATGAACGCTTTTCGCAAGGATTTGATATCAGGGACAATCGTCGGGGTTATTGCCATTCCTTTAGGGATGGCATTTGCTATTGCTTCTGGTGTAAAGCCGGAATATGGCATTTATACGACAATCGTTGCCGGCATATGTATTTCATTGTTCGGGGGATCGAAATTTCAGATTGGTGGACCGACAGGTGCATTTATTCCTATCTTGTTCGCCATTGGGATGCAGTATGGTTATGAGAACCTGCTGTTAGCGGGGATGATGGCGGGGGTTATTTTAGTCCTCATGGGATTGTTAAGGCTGGGTGTACTGATTAAATTTATTCCGAAGCCGGTCACGATTGGTTTCACAGCAGGAATAGCGGTTATTATCTTCACCGGACAGATTGCTAACTTCCTTGGGTTAAGGGATATTGAACGGCACGAGAGCTTTGTAGATAACATGAAAGAAATTGGACTTCATCTATCGACGATCAATGGATATAGTATCCTGACCGCCGCGATTTGCCTGGCCGTTGTTATCCTAGCGATTCGCTTCGCTCCGAAGGTGCCGGGTTCATTGGTCGGTCTTCTTTGTGCGACTGTCATAGCAGCGTTATTTTTTAGCGGTAAGGTGACTACGATTGGTTTGGCCTATGGGAATATCCCTAATACACTGCCAAGCTTCCGTTTTCCGACCATTACCTGGGAGCGGATTATACTGCTGATTCGTCCGGCCTTTATCATCGCGATGTTGGGTGCTATTGAATCCTTATTGTCAGCTGTCGTAGCTGATGGGATGACGGGCAGCCGCCATAACAGCAACCGTGAACTGATTGGTCAGGGAATCGCCAATATTGCAGCTCCATTGTTTGGAGGAATTCCAGCCACGGGTGCCATTGCCAGAACCGCCACAAATATCAAAAGCGGCGCAGTTTCTCCGATCTCAGGGATCGTTCATGGGGTAGTGGTATTCCTAATTCTTCTGTTGTTTGCACCCTATGCTTCTAGTATTCCGTTGGCAGCGATGGCTCCTATCTTGATGGTAGTAGCTTGGAATATGAGTGAGCGTAAACAATTTTTTCATTTGCTTAAAATCAAAACAGGTGATTCTTTGGTGTTATTCATCACCTTCTTGTTGACGATATTTGCAGATTTAACGCTGGCCGTAGAGGTGGGATTGATTCTTGCGGTGATTTTGTTTGTGAAACGGATGGGAGAGGTTCATCTGGTATCCAAAGTATTGCCTGATCCTAATTCCGTCAAGGTAGGAGCACATATGGTAACGGAGAGTCATGATTGTCCGCAGATCGGGATTTATACCGTGGAAGGGCCGCTGTTTTTTGGCGCTGCGTATAGATTTGATGACACCATGCCGGGTTATGGCTCCGATCAGCCGAAAATTATATTAATGCGGATGGGAAAAGTGCCATTCATGGATACTACGGGCGAATCCAATCTGGCGGAGCTGGTGCGGCATCTCCATGCTGTTGGAGGGAAACTGATGATCTCAGGTGTTCAGCCGCAGCCGCTTGAGCTACTTAAGAGAACCGGGCTATATGACAAAATAGGAGAGGCACAGTTCTATCATCATACCGGTGAAGCGATCAATGAAGCTCTTAGCAGTATTAATCACAATAAATGTATCGGATGCAGTCATGCGGCGTTTAGGGAGTGTACGGCATTATCCTGTCAGGAGGATGCAGGTGGACTACGAGGTCTGACAGGACGCAAGAAGCCAGCATTGCCTCTGAACTAATCAGCGGTACTTGAGCTTAATAAATAAAGTCGGCCTGGGCGCTATTCTTGCGTCTGGGCTTTTGTATTAAAATTGGACTTCGGAATTCTGAATTTGTACAATTAGGTATAAGTTTAATGTAATCAATATCGATAAGGAGAATATAAGCTCATGAAGGAATTGAATTATCCGAAGGTGTTTATGCTCTTGGCGGGATTGTCTGTCGCTACATTGGCGGTATATCGTGTAGTGTCACTTCAGACGGATTCGTTTTACGGTTTTTTAATTTGGAATTTGTTCTTAGCTTGGATTCCATTTTTATTCTCCATGGCTGCTTATGAGCTAGACAAAAGGAAGATAGGCGGTCTATTACTTCTTCCTTTGGGTGTCGCGTGGCTGCTGTTCTTTCCCAACGCGCCTTATCTCATGACTGACCTGGTGCATTTAACGGTAAGAAAAAGTAGATATATCGTGGAGGGAGCCATTCAGAATCGCTACTGGTATGACTTGGTCACTCTTTTATTGTTCACCTGGAGTGGATGGTTGACCGGTTTTTTCTCATTGTATCAGTTCCAGACGGTCATTTATCGTAAAAGCAACCTGCTGTGGTCATGGGTATTCGTGCTTGCGGCATGTATGCTCGGGGGATATGGTGTACTGCTTGGCCGAGTCTACAGACTCAATAGCTGGGACGTCCTGACGGACAGGCATCAGTTGTATCAACTTGTTCTGGATAGCCTGAATCTCCAGTCCGTATTTTTCAGCTTGTTCATTGCCTTTGTCCTGCTGGTCATTTACGCGACGATGTATTGTCTACTCAATGCCCTTGGCACAGGAGAAAGACGAAGAGTTACCAGAGGGTACTAATCGGCACACTCCGGCTCAAACTGGAATTGCTTCAGATCTACCACACCTTTTTCATTAAAACTAACTCCCTCTCCCTGTAGATAGAGCCTCTGGAGGGAGTTAGACTCATCCTCAGTTAGTGCGATCATTCCCTTAGCATTAATGACCCGATGCCAGGGCAGCTTATATTTTTTGCTCATGGAATGAAGGATGCGAACGACCTGCCTCGCTCCTCTTGGGCTGCCTGCCGCGCGGGCAACTCCTCCGTAAGTCATCACTTTACCTTCTGGTATAGACTGTATGATATGAATAACTCTCTCAGTAAATGGTGTCATAGCAAGCTCAAGCTCCTATATCTTATTTTTATCCAATGAACAACAGATAAATCAATTCTAAACGAAACGGGGGACGAACAGGAGGATTTTTTGAGAATAGCAAAAAAGGGGTTGCAAAGCAATAAATACGCGTGGTATATTTTAACTGTAAAAATAATCTAAACGTTTAACAACGTGATTAAAAGAGTTCCCATAATAAGATAGGAGAAGGTGTAATGAGGAAAACCAGCATTAAAGACATAGCCGCAAAGGCTAATGTTTCGATTGCTACAGTCTCCTATGTGCTTAATGGTACCCGCAATGTACGTTCCGATACAAGGGAACGAGTTGTTGCAGCCATTGAGGAGTTGAATTATAAGCCGAATGCTATTGCGAAGAGTCTCAAACTCAACCGTACGAATACAATAGGTGTTATTGCAGAAGATGTGACGGTATTTAACACCCCCGATATTATCGATGGAATTAATGATTTTGGAGATCGTAATGATTTGCATATTTTACTGGTGAATCTTCGTTTGGACAAGCGTATCGGCCGTAACTTCTCGAATACGGAAGACTATCGAAAGTATGCCGCTAATGCGGTTGCCGAACTGCTCAGTAATCAAGTGGATGGGATTATTTATATCGGTGTTCATCCCCGTGATTTAACGGGTTTAATCGATACGGAAGGTAAGCCTATTGTGTATACCTACTCTTACACACAGGACGATATCTCTATCCAGTATAATGATGAGCAAGCTGCTTACCAAGCCATGTCCTACTTGGTTAACCAAGGACATAGCAGAATTGCTGTAATCAGTGGTTTGATGGATTCAATCCCTTCCAGATTAAGACTGAACGGTTATTACAAGGCCGTTACTGAATATCAATTACCGTTCGATCCACTGTTAATTAAGATGGGAGACTGGGAGAGGGAATCAGGGTATCGTCTTACCTCCGAGTTGCTCGCTTTGCCGGAGCCTCCAACCGCGATTCTTTCCATGAATGATGTAATGGTTGTAGGTATTTTGCAGGCGGCAGAGGAAAAAGGGTTTAAAATACCGGATGATCTGTCGGTTGTCGGTTTTGATAATCGTGAATTCAGTGATTACTTACGCCCGCGTATAACAACAATGGGACTTCCGCTACATGAGATGGGCTATCAAGCTATTGAGGTTTTGTTCAATTTAATCAAGGGGACGAAGATGGATTCACTGACCATGCCGGAGTGCCGGTTGATCGAACGTGATTCTGTGGCTACGTTAAAAAATGCTGTGAGACAAAAATAAGTTTCACAGCTCCTTTTTCCTCATAAATCTAAACGTTTAACTTAAAATATTGAAGAGGTGCTAGGCAATGACGATTCTAGGCAACGAAAATTTCAGGATGGAGCTAAGCGACCGCGGAGCACTTCAGTCTCTGATATTACAGGGCGACCCTAGTGAAATGAACTGGGTAGTTGATCCGTCTTATTTGGAAGAGGCAGGTTATGCGGATACAGATAAGCTATTCGGAGAATGGACAATAGAGCTAGACGGCAATATCATAAAAAGCACTGATCTGTTGCCCAAAATCACGCCAGAAGGAAAAAACCGTGTATTTGTGGATTTTGAAGGCGCGCCGATTGCAATCAGACTTACATATTCTTTGGAAGATGAGCGACTAAGATGGACTATTGAAGCTACGAACCGCTCAACACAGTCTGTAAGAATTAATGGACTTCATGTGTGGTTTTCGTTCGCTTATATCATGTACAGAGATGAAAATGTGCAGCGCAATATGAGTCAGTCCTGTGCAGTATTCCCCCATCTTGGTGGAGATTTCGCTAAAATTGCTGCCATTCGACGGAGCAACGAAGCACCACATCTGGGTGTTTATGGTGTTCAGGGCAGAACAGTAACCCTAGGTACTTATTGTAGTTATAAGAATCGTTTTCTTGAGCAGGTTTCCCCTTCTTTGGATGGTCTGCTGTATCATCGGCTATCGTTGGTGGAGGACGGATCATCTATGACCGAATCTGCAGCTGCCGACTGGATATATGGTGGCGCTTACAGTCCGCTGGATCTTGACGCTGGAGAAACCTCCAGCTGGGAATACATATTCCATCCCTGTCAGAATCGAGATGATTTCTATAGGCAGGGTATGGCCTATGGACATCCGCGCTGGAGCTATACGCCTGTATTAACCCGGGGAGGAAGGTTCGAAGCTGTTGTTGATCTGCCGCAGGGCCAGGCTCTACGTGAGCTGCGTTTGTATAGCACTTCACCGGCAACGGAGCTGATCCGCCAGGAGAATATTACGAACGAAGCTGTACGGTTGGAGTCAGGCAGCAGCTATAACATATCTTTACAGCGTTTGGAGCCGGGAGAACATAAGCTGGAGCTGGGGCTAGAAGATGGACGGACCGATATCCTGGTCTGGAATGTACTGGAGTCGATTGACCGGATTCTGGAAAAGAGAGCCGAGTGGTTGGTAAATAACAACTTTGGAGGGACAGGTGAGGCTGAGAGGCCATATGCCTTCCGTCCGCTATCGAATCAGGGAGAATCGCTGGGTAAGGTTGCTTTTCTTCTGATGAAGAATAGCATGGCCAAGGCTGTCCCCGAACAAGTAGCTAAGGCCGAGATTGCCGCAGTATTGGATGTGAAGGAGCATTGGTTTGAAGGCGGAGATTTCAATCATCCGCGTCCCTTGTATGGAGAATTCTACCGCATTTATGATCTGGATTATATTGGGCATGTCTTTTATCTATTGTCACGAATGGATGGTTCATTACTTAAAATTCATTCTCCTAGAGAATATCTACAATGGGCTGCCGAAATCATGTGCCTTCGCCTAGACCCTGATCGGCATAGTGGGCAGCGCGAGCAGGATGAGAGCCGTCTAAATGGTATATTTGTGCTCTATATTCTTGATTTATTAGAGGCACTGAAGCAGAGCGGTCTTTCAGAAGAGTATAAACGTCTACTTACCTTATGGGAGCAATTTGGCAGAAATCTGGAGACAGGGATACAGCAGTATGAGGGAGCTATAACGGAGCATTTTTACGATAATGCAGGATTTGGTCCTACCTGTGAAACATTGTGTCACCTTGGAAATAAAGAGGAGGCTCAGCGTTATGGGCAACTAATTTTGGCAAATATCGGATTCAGCAATGATTACAGAGTGCAGAATCCGGATCGCTGGTGGGAAGCTTTGTCGTATATGATTCATTCCCTTTGGGGTGGATTGGTAGCAGGAGCATCCCGGGTTGCCTATGAATTCCTTGGAGACCCTGAATATTTGGAAGCCGCTTACCGTTCTACGATGGCAGTATTCAATTGTTACGATTGGAATGTACGCTCTACTCCACGCCGTTTGTTGCCTGGAGAGGCAGCCTCTACATATAGTGTGGCAGCTCCTAACCTGAACATGCCAGAATTGTCGCGAAACCGTTTTGGGCAATCCGTATTTGTGGGGGCAAGTGATTCCTTGTTTGCTTCGCTGTTCTCGGGTGTGACAGGAGATGATTGGGATATGGGGGAGGAGCTAGTGGCCTATCTAATGGGCTTCGGGACAACCACATATTTGTACAGGGATCCACGCGGAAAGATGCGCTGTATTAACGGTTATATTGAAGAAGACTCGGAGGGCTGGATCGTAACAAGTTACGCTGCATATCCGTCAAAATATGTGCTGCTTGAGGATAAGCTCGAATATCGCACAACTGAGGGGATACTAGAGCCTCGCGTAAGACTGGCAGGCGGAGGAATATTCAGCCCTTGTCTGTAATCGCTAAGAATGACAAACCATGATGATTTTAGGCTAAAGCTTTAAATGCTTGGCTTGAAATAAATAGATATGAAAAAAAGGGAGGCAACAAACATGAAGTTTGGAAAACGTACTCTAGTTCTATCTTTAGCATCAATGATGGTTTTTTCCGCACTGGCAGGCTGTTCGGGCGATTCCAACAACGCGGCTCCAAAGGCATCTGAAGGGTCTGGAGCAGCCAACAAAGAAACTACGCCTGATAAAGATGTAACCTTGGAATTATTGTATTGGGGTGATGATGTACAGAAAAAGCTGGTAGAAGCGGCAGCAGAAAAATATACAGCCGACACCGGAGTGAAAATCAATGCACAAGTACTTCCAGCAGATGGCTCCTTTGATACATTTATTCAGACCCGGCTCGAATCCGGTGAACTTCCAGATATCAGTTATATGGGTGAAGGCGATATCCAAAAGTACAATGAAATGGGAATTATCGAAGATATCAGCGATTTATTAGCGGACGGAAGCATTCCTGAAAAACTATCAGCGATTACAATCCATTCACCTGAGCAAAAAGTGATCGGAGTCGGCCTATCCAACCAGTTGGAGCTGCTTTACTATAGCAAGTCCAAATTTGATGCAGCAGGTCTTGAATATCCACCCTCCAAAGTTGAAAATGCGTGGGATTGGGATACATTCGTGACAAACGCGAAAAAGCTAACGACAGATACTAAAGGAAAAACAGCGGCAGATGAAGGCTTTGATGCTGCTCTGACCGAGAACTACGGGCTTGGTATGACAGCGGGACGGGAGTTCCACCACTTCTGGGCAGCTTATGCCAACGGTGGCGGGATTGTTTCCCCGGATGGAAAGGAGTTTCAATGGGATTCTCCCAAAACAGTTGATGCCATCCAGAAGCTAGCTGATCTCGTTAACAAAGACAAGGTTGCATCCGCTTTCAATTACACTTGGAATTCTGGAATTGGTTCTGCGGTAGACGCTTTGAGTGGTGGTTATGCCATGGCAATCAGCGGCTCTTGGGATCTAGCTAATATCAAAGGTAATGAAGATATCGGCGTTGGCGTTCTGCCTAAGATGGAAAAGGCAGTAACGATGAACTGTGGTGCTCCGCTTGTTGTGTACAATACATCGAAGCACATTGAGGAAGCCAAGAAATTCTATGCTTACATGGTCAACCCTGAGAACAGCCTGGAGCTGCTGAAGAGTGGTGCGTGGTTGCCGAACCAGGCAGATTGGTATACCGATCCTACCTTGGTTGAAAAGTGGACCTCCGATCTTCCTGAAAGCGCAAAAGAAACTATCCTTAGTTATTCCACAACGAAAGACTCTATCGCACAATGGCCTGCATATTACGTTCCTGCCTACCTCAAGATGAATACTGAATATGAGAAATCTATTGATCAGGCGTTGGCAGGTAAGAAAAGTGTTAAAGAAGTCTATGACGCGATCATGCCAGCGATCAAGCAGTTGTTCGAGAGCGGCAAGGTTTCCTAATTAGAGCTTATATTTGAAAAGAGGGCTATTGCTTATGAACCCAGAGAGCAAAACCGAAACGGCTGCGGTCTATGTTAAAAAGCATGCCAGAGGTGTCACCAAAGAGGCGGTGGCTGGATATTTGTTTGCAGCACCGGCCATTATTGGATTTTTGGTATTGACGCTTTATCCGATGTTGGCCAGTTTGTTTTACAGCTTTCATAAAATAACGATTATGAGCGGAAGCCAAGTTATGGAGTGGATTGGACTGGATAATTTCCGGTACATATTCACCAATACCAGCTCCGAATTCAAAAAATCCATAACGGTAACCTTGATTTATGCCTTCATTAATGTGGCGCTTGTAATCACCTTTTGTCTGATTGTTGCACTCTTATTGAACCGTAAATTTATCGGCAGAAACTTGATGCGGGCTATATTCTTTCTGCCGTCTGTAGTTCCGATGCTGGCGACAACAATTGTGTGGCAGATGCTTCTACAGAACCAAGCCAAGGGTGGATTGCTTAACTGGATTTTATTGCAGATAGGAATAGCCCCTGTTGATTTCCTGACAGATCCCATCCGTATTTTTGAGACATTGTTTATCATGAGCTTGTGGACCTGTGGTGGGACGATTGTTGTGTTCATCGCTACGCTGCAGGATGTTCCGGGAGAATTGCTGGAAGCTATCGAGATGGACGGGGGAAATGCTTGGCACAAGTTCCTCAAAGTAACCTATCCGACGATCAAGCCTGTCCTCTTTTTCCAATTGATTATGTGCATGATGACCTCTATCCAGATTTATACGCAAAGTGTGGTGTTGTCCAGAAATGGTGCACCCGATCGGATGACTTATTTTATCAACGTTATGATCTATGACCATTCATTTGTTCAGGTAGGGATGCGCGGTTTGGCGTCTGCTGAGGCATGGGTCGTCTTCCTAATCACTATGGCCATTACTGGTGTGCTGTTCTACTTCCAGGGCGCATTTAAAAGGGACGATTCGATGGGCAAAAGAAAGAAGGCGAGATAATGGCGGCTACCGCAATTATGAATTATACAAGTATCCAGAAAAAAAAGAAAAGAGCTAAAGCCATCAATACCGGGCTGATTCTGCTCTCCTGTATACTCGCAGTGGTGTTTGCTTTTCCGCTTTATTGGCTGCTGCGAGGTGCCTTCGTGAGCCATACAGAAATACTGGCGCGGCCGCCTGTGTTTTTCCCCGAGTCACTAAATGTCGATAATTTTCGGCTTGGATTGGAACGTATTCAGTTCCTGCGGCAGCTCTGGAATTCAGTTTCGATTGTAGTTCCTTATGTGATCGGGACGGTGCTGACGACAAGCTTTGCTGGGTATGCCTTTGCTAAGCTGAACTTTCCGCTGCGCGGGATGTGGTTCTTGCTGGTCATCAGTACGATGATGCTGCCTAGTGCCGTAACCCTGCTGCCACAATATTCTCTGTACACTTCTTTGGGACTGGCTGGCAAACCTGCTCTTATTATTCCGGCCTTTTTCTGTGCAGGCGGCAACGCGTATTTTGTCTTTTTGCTCCGGCAATTTTTCATGACGATTCCGCTAGAACTCAGTGAAGCTGCCAAGATTGACGGTGCGGGTTACTTCCGTATCTACTCCCGCATCATGCTGCCGCTTATACGTCCCGCAATGATTGTTGTGGCGTTGTTCAGCTTTATCAACTGTTGGAATGAATTTTTCTACACCATGATTTATTTAAAGACTGAAGCAGATTATACGCTGCCTATGGGCTTGTATATTGTGAACGGGATGCGCATTCCGAACTATGAACAGGTCATGGCGCTGGCGCTCGTCGTTACAGCTCCTTGTCTAGTATTTTTCTTGATCGGCAACAAATATTTTGTTGAGGGCATTACATTAACAGGAATCAAGGGATAAAAAGGAGGAATTCATCCAAATGACAAGTCATAAATGGCCCAGAAGAGCTTCTGTAGCGGCATTATGCGCGGCTGTGGTATTAAATGCAGGGATTGTTCCCGTATCGGCTAACTACACGACTGATTTCTATCATGAAGGTGTAGGCACCGATTACGGGCAGGCGAAGTGGAAGGATAATTCTATTGTTAAGGAAGGCGTTAATTTCAGCGATGTCACCGTCGGAGAAATGATGCAGGCAATTGAAGCTTTTGATTTTGAGGCTTTTGCAAAAGATAATTCCGATTTGCCTTGGCTTGACGCCTTGCTAGTTAACGAAGGTGTCATTCCGGATGATGTCAACGACGAAGTTAGCGCCAATACTCTGTTCAGCCGGGGAAGCGCTTTGTACATGAAGACTCAGGATAATACCAAGCTGGGTTTTGTGGGAACAGTGCATTACGCGGATACTTTGAACAAGGACACGATGTATAGCATCACCCTTTCTACAGGAGACTTGGCGGAACAGAAAAATGTGCGGAAGAACTACCCGAGTCATGAGAATCAGACCTACACAAGCGGAGGCCTGGAGATTAACCAGCGGAAATTTATTTCCAGCTATAACAGTGCTGTAACGCTGCTTCAATTGAAGAATCCTACAGCCAGCGATATAACGTTGACGATAAAGGTTATATCACCTTTTGTCTCAGCGGCTGAGGGTGATGAGCTGGTGGGTTACAGAGTGGCTGCTCCGCTAATGATAGGCAAAGCTGGGCAAAAGGTAGTTGAAGCAATGTCCTACGTGGATGTTCACCTGAGCGGAAACGGCATGAGTCCTTCCGGAAATGAACTGGTTAAAGAGATTACAGTGCCCGCCGGTGGCTCCGTTGACCAAAAGGTAGTCATGGGTTGGCTCGCGGATGAAATACCAGGCTCAAAGCTGCATTATGAGAGCTTTAAGGCTGCTGACAGCAATGATACAGCCTTCTCCGCACAGGTGCGGGAGTACAACGAGTGGTGGGCAGAGAACATTCCATATATCGATGTTCCCGATGAGAATGTGAAGAAGGTACTTTATTATCGTTGGTGGTGTAACCGCTTTAATTTGCTGGATGCCAACATTCCGGGCAATGACTGGCAGTTCCCGATGAACATGGAGGGCGTTCTCGGCTACAACAACGGGATTACGGTCAGTGTACCTTGGGCGATGCAGGATCTGAAATGGCTGCGTGATCCTTCCTACTTGTATGGAACCTGGCTGGCTCAAGGGGAATATTCCGAGAATAAGAACTATAAAAATAATCCCGGACGTCCTAACATCTGGACTTGGGATATGATGCAGAACACGTCGCAAGTAGGCTGGGATGCTTACAAGATTTACGGTGGTGGTCAGGAAATATTGAAGAAGTTCGCTGATTTTTCCGCCACTGATGTTACCGGCACACTTGAACATTTTAAAGGCACTAATCCAAATCTTGTTTATTATAACCATGGTCCGATTACAGGTAATGACGGAGATACCGTATCCATGCACTGGAATGGCAGTGGTAACTATGCCCGGCTGGATGGCTCTTCTACTACCTACGCCAATGCAGTGGCAACAGCGAAGATGTACGAGCAGCTTGGGGATACTGCGGGTGCAGCTAAAATGAACACTGTGGCGCAGAATATTAAGAATTCAATTCTGAATGAGATGTGGTACGACAAGGCTGACTTTGATGGTGACGGTGTGGCAGATACGAATGGTACAGGCAGCTTTTTGCACAAAAAAGTTGTGGGTGGTACCGATGTATTCAACCCTTGGCGGGATAATAACATGTTTGTCTTTAACTTTGGTGTAGTACCAACTGAAGGTGAAGAAGGATATGAGGCGAAATATTTATCCCAGTTGTCTGATTACGCAGATCCGAATTATTATCCGATCTTTCCTTTCTTTACAGCGGATCAGAACAGCATTATGAAGCGGGTGGAAGATTTCAAGAATGGCAAGACGGATGCCTTCGGTACAGACCAGTTCGCATGGTGTAACTTCGGCAACTATATTAATACCGTTCGTGCCTCTCTGCGCTATTATCCTATAGATAACATCAATAGTGACGTTTACAAAACACTGTTTGATTGGGGCGCTTGGTTGCATACAGTGGAGCCGGGCAATACGGACCACCTGGACTCTAATGAATTTTTCTGGCTGGAGGATTACTTCTTCGGCACGCCATGGACAAAAGACAATCCTCCTAACCCTAGTGGAGATATGGTACGGGCATGGATTCACCACGATACGCTTGGCATGATGAATTACACTGTGGTTGAAGATATGGCGGGTATTCAACCACGGACAGATGACAAGATCGAGCTATGGCCGATTAATGTTGATTATGACTATTTTGCTGTAGATAACGTGCGTTATCATGATGCTAACTTATCTATCGTATGGCAGGATCCTGCTAAATACAGCGACAATCCTCATTATCAAGGTATTCCAGCAGGTTATTCGCTCTTCATTAATGATGAACTCGTAATGACAACTAACGAAATGTCCCATCTGATTTATGATACAGCTACTGGTAAGGTGGAAAAACCTTCAGGTGATGTAACTGGGGCTGTTGGCGATAACTCGAAGACACAGGTGTTATATGAAAAAGGCAGTGCTACGACACTTGCTGCGGCAGATCAAACATCCCTAGCTAGCAATGAGAAGACTGTCGATATGTTTAATAAAGCAGGCGTAGATATTGTTAATGACGGTACGAATCTGGCTGTTGCTTCAGGCACTACTGTTGAATCGACTTATATCAAGAGCGGTTCGAACATCCGCAACCTGGCGGACAATTCGACAATCGCATCGATTAATCATACCTCAAACACAGCTTTATTCGGAGGTTCGCCGAATTCCGTCGATACGGTTACGTTCAAATTTGATGGAGTCCAGGCTGTGGACAATGTAAAAGTCTATTTCTATAATGACCGGCTTCTGAACGGTTATGGTACACCACAGACATTCGGTGTCGAATATCAGGATGCTGATGGAAGCTGGAAACCAGTGGAGGGGCAATTCCGCTATCCGGAGTATATTGCTTCCAACTATAACAATGTAGAGTTCCAAAAGGTTAACACTGCAGCGATTCGCATTCATGTGACGCATTCGCTGGAACTTGCGACCGCCATCAAGGAGATTCAGATCTACAACAATAATCTGGAGGTTAAGGCGGCTGCCAATCAGGCACCAAAGGTTTATCTAGAAACACCATTGAAGGTTGAGCAAAATGTGCCTCTGACGATTATGCCGCAAATCGTTGATGATGGATTGCCAAGTGGCAAGCTGACTTATACCTGGGAGAAGATTTCAGGTGAAGGAGAAGTAGAGGAGACAGGGCTTGATAAGGCCATGCTGCAAGCAACCTTTAAGGCGACTGGTGAATATGAATACCGTCTGACTGTTAGCGATGGGGAACTTGAAACTGTCGTGAAGGTTCCAGTCACCGTATTTGTAGCTACTGCAGAACTGACAGAGATGATCGCGAAGTTTGCGGATCGGGATTCCGGCAGACTTGTCCGGAACAAGGATGATTTTACTGCGGCAACATGGCAAGAGCTGCAAGCTGCACTGACTGCTGCCAAGGCATTGCTGGCTCAGGGAGAATATACACTGGAAGAGATCAAAGTGGCAACGGATCAAATGCGGATGGCGGTGGATAACCTTAGATACAGAAATGCTGCCCTTTTGGCTACGCCTAGTGCCTCTTACACTTCGGCATGGGAGTCTGTGTATGGCGTTAATGATGGTTATATCCCTTATACTTCAGCAAGTATTTACAATAGCGAAGCAGAAACTCAGTATGGGAACTGGGGCGGTCCCGGTGAAAGCCACTGGCTACAACTGACCTGGAAAGAGCCCGTGACTTTGTCAGGCAGCTCCGTGTACTTCTATGATGATGAAGGCGGTGTACAGGTACCGGGAGATTACAGCTTCGAATATTGGGATAAGGATGCCGGAAAATACTTACCGGTAACGGGCCTGAGCGAGAAAGGCAAAGCAAGAAATGCATTTAACGAGGTAACCTTTGACGAGGTGAAGACGGATAAACTCCGTTTGATTCTTAATAAGCAGTCCACTAGTATTTGGACAGGCGTTAAGGAATGGCGGGCAATTTCGTCTAAGCCAGAAGGAGAAGTTCCTGCTCCCGGCGACCATGGTGCGATTGTAAGCATTGAACAGATTGCGGTGAGTACGACAGTTAACGTCGTACCTAATCTTCCAGCTAAGGTTACGGTAACTTACGCCGATAAAACGACAGGCTTGGCAAGTGTGGTATGGGAGGAAATTCCCCTTAACAAACTCACCATTGCTACAGACTTCACTATATTTGGTAAAGTGGCGGGCACAGATATTGCTGCCAGCTGCCGCATCAGTGTGAGGTACGATAAATCTAAACTTAAAGCAGCCATTGATACAGCGGAAGATCCTTCGGTAAATGAAGAGAATTATACCGGAACGCCTGAGCAATGGGAGGCACTACGCATTGCACTAGAGGCTGCTAAAGCCACTTATGCAAATGACGGTGCTACCGATGGTGATATTAATGTGGCATATTCCAATTTGAAAAATGCCTTTGAAGCCTTACAGCCTGTCGAAGCTCATGATGCAACGATCAGCGGAATCACAATTCCGGACGGATCTATTGATCAGGTAGCCAAAGAAATTATTTTACCGGATACGACTACACTTGATGAGCTGAAGGAAGGACTTACTGTTCCGGTAGGGGTTACCTTCGCTGTGTATGAACCCGATAGCATTACTATTGCGGGAGAAATTCAAACGGGTTACAAGGTCATTGTGACGGCACTGGATAAAACAACGACCAGAACGTATACCTTAACATTAGTTTCTGTAAATCCACCTCTCATAACGGCAGCCTTGGAGGAGAAGCTTAGAGCAATAGAGGCTCTGGATAAGAGCCTTTATGTAGAGGAGAGCTGGAATACTCTTGAGAAAGAGGTAGCACGTGCAGTGATGTTGCTGGAGAGTGGAACTGCTACTCAGGCAGACATTGATGAGGCATTAAGTCAGCTTACTGCGGCGGTTGCGGGCCTGAAGTTGCTTTCAGAAGCTACGCCAACACCTACGCCAACATCAACACCTGCACCGACAACGACACCAACGCCAACGGCAACACCTGCACCGACAGCGACACCAACGTCAACGCCGAAATCAACAGAGGCACCGGGTACTTATGTGCCGGTAGCCACGGCAAAACCTTCGCCTAGCGCGTCTGCGACAGCTGCCCCTGCTGTAAGCAATGGTAAAATCATTGTCCAGATGGTTATCGGAGCAGATGGAAAAGCATTGGCTGAACTCACTGCCGCAGATGTTGAAAAGGCAGCAAAGGATGCAAAGGATGGTATGCTGTCCATTGTCGTGAATCCTACCGGAAACGCGAAACAAATTGTAGTTGAGCTGCCACTGCAGTCACTGGCAGCGGCGGGGAATGTTAAATCCCTCAAGATTGATACAGGAACAGCAAGCATAATGCTGCCGGAAAGTTTCCTGAAGACTTACAAAGATGCTAAGAACAGCAAACTTAAGCTTATTGTGGGCACTGGAGATATATCCGGATTGCCACTTTCGGTAAGCAGTCAGATGAATGCAGGTACAATTAAAGACATCAGTCTTAGCGTAGATGGTGTGGTTATTCCAGGCGATGTACTGAAGACATCGGGGATCAAGCTGGCACTTCCTTATACGCTGAAGTCTGGTGAGAAAGCTCATAAAGTAGTGGTTTATTACTTGAACAGTAATCAGCAACTAGAGACCGTTAAGAACGGAAGATTTAATACAGGAACACAGATGCTTGAGTTAAATTTGCAACAGCTTGGCAGTTATGTAGTGGTTCACTCGAATGTTTCATTCAAAGATACCGCTACAGCTAATTGGGCGGTAAACAGCATTGAAGCACTCGCAGCACGAGGCGCAATCCAAGGGATGGATGCTGAACACTTTAATCCAAGTGGAAATGTGACCCGTGCAGAATTCATCAAAATATTGATGAACGCTTTTGATTTACTAGATGAGACGGCTGTAAGCACATTTACAGACGTTAAGGATGGGGCATGGTATGCCAGTCCGATTGCGAGCGCTCAAAAGCTCGGTATTGTTAGAGGCAAAGCGGATGGCAACTTTGGTGCAAGCGAGGAGATTACTCGTCAGGAAATGGCGGTCATGATTTATCGTTTGGCTCAGACGATTAATATCCCATTGACCGACGGAACAAAGGCTTCTGGTGAAGCATTCTCTGATGTGAACCAGTTGTCTGCGGATGCAGCCAAAGCTGTAGAAGCGATGCGTATTAGTGGAATTATTAACGGTATGACATCCAACCAATTTGGACCAAACGGCAAGGCTACAAGAGCGCAAGCAGCGACCGTGATCTTCCGCCTGTTTGAGCAGCTTCAATAATCGTGCAGCAATACAAGATATAAAAAATCATGCAGCAATGCAAGATATAAAAAAGACGCAGGTGTCCCGTAGTCATGATCATGACTACTGGGGCATCTGTTTTTTTGTTGCCCGTCGTATGTCCAAAACGCCAGCTTTATTAGTTCAAAGCTGCTAGCTTAAAGGTGCCAGTGCCAAACTACTAGAACAAGATGCCGACCCCAAACCTAATCTCATGCTCGTATCCACCACGCTCTTAAAACAAACTTTGCTTCATGGTATGTAATTTGCACGCAAGAGATCGCTAACGGACCCAGTAGCCCCTAAATGCAGCATTAATCGACTTTTGGCGTACTATCGGACCCTATAGTCACTATTGGCATGAAAACCGCCCAATTTGAGCCACTTTTGATGAAATAGCTGCACTGGAGTCCGAAACTGTGCCCAAAAGGCGATAAATGAGCAAATAACGCCTCCTTAGTCCTTAAGCACCTGATGATGTACTGGGTGTTATTGTGCTAGGTCCGTAAGTCCCCAGAGATGAGTGTACTTCGGCGGTAACGGACCCAGTAGTCCCTAAACGCAGCATTTATCGACTTTTGGCGTGCTATCGGACCCCATAGTCGCTATTGGCATGAAAAACGCCTGATTTGAGCCACTTTTGCTGAGATAGCTGCATTGGAGTCCGAAACTGTGTGCAAAAGGCGATAAATGAGCAAATAACGCCTCTTGAGTCCTTAAGCGTCTGTGGATGTATGCGATGTTATCTTCCTAGATCCGTAAGCGCCTGATGATGTGTGGGGTGTTATCGTGTTAGGTCCGTAAGTCCCCAGAAATGAGTGTGATTCGGCGGTAACGGACCCAGTAGCCCCTAAACGTTGCATTTATCGACTTTTGGTGTGCTATCGGACCCTATAGTTGCTATTGGTATAAAAAACGCCCAATTTGAGCCACTTTTGATGAAATAGCTGCGCTGGAGTCCGAAACTGTGCCCAAAAGGCGATAAATATGCAAATAACGTCTCCTGAGTCCGAAAGCGCCTGATGATATGTTGGGTGTTTTTGTGCTAGGTCAGTAAGCCCCAAAGGATGAGTGTGATTCAATGCTAACGGACTCAGTAGCCCCTAAACGTTGCATTTATCGACTTTTGGTGTGCTATCGGACGCTATAGTTGCTATTGGTATGAAAAACGCCCGATTTGAGCCACTTTGGATGAAATAGCTGCACTGGAGTCCGAAAATGTGCCCAAAAGGCGATAAATGAGAAAATAACGCCTCCTGAGTCCTTAAGCTCCTGAGGATGTACTCGGTATTAGGTGTTATCGTGGCCGAGTCCGAAAGCGCCTGATGTGTGTTGGGTGTTATTGTGTTAGGTCCGTAAGTCCCCAGAGATGAGTGGGATACGGCGGTAACGGACCCAGTAGCCCCTAAACGTTGCATTTATCGACTTTTGGTGTGCTATCGGACCCTATAGTCACTATTGGCATGAAAAACGCCCCATTTGTGCCACTTTGGATGAAATAGCTGCGCTGGAGTCCGAAACTGTACCCAAAAGACGATAATTGAGCAAATAACACCTCCTGAGTCCGCAAGCGCTTGAGGATACATTCGGTGTTATCGTGGCCGAGTCCGAAAGCGCCTGATGTGTGTTGGGTGTTATTGTGTTAGGTCCGTAAGTCCCCAGAAATGAGTGTGATTTGGCGGCAACGGACCCAGTAGCCCCTAAACGTTGCATTTATCGACTTTTGGCGTGCTATCGGACCCTATAGTCGCTATTGGCATAAAAATCGCCCGATCAGAGCCACTTTGGATGAAATAGCTGCACTGGAGTCCGAAACTGTGCCCAAAAGGCGATAATTGAGCAAATAACGCCTTCTGAGTCCTTAAGCGCCAGTGGATGTACTCGTTGTTATCGCCCTAGATCCGTAAACGCCTGAGGATGTATAAGGTGTTATCGTGGCTGAATCAGTAAGCGCCAGAGGATGTAGGCGGTGTTATCGTGGCTGAGTCCGAAAGCGCCTGATGATATGTTGGGTGTTTTTGTGCTAGGTCAGTAAGCCCCAAAGGATGAGTGTGATTCAATGCTAACGGACTCAAGAGTCGTTATTTGCATGAACTTAAGGGATGATTAGGTTTCGGAGACCGAAAAGAATCCAGTATATGGAGTATACCTGCTTCTTTCTTGTTGATCCCTTTTTAGCATAATTTTGGAGGATAAAAGGGGGAGATGCAGGGGATAATTTCTAGGAAACCTATTGTGACAGGAGTGACTACTGTGGAGAAACAATCAGCACAGGGGATCAGTAACAACTCTCAAAATAACGATAAGTCTGAGCAGACTCTAAGTACGTCACTGGATGATATGTTGAGTCTGTTTCGGCAAATCTTTAATAATGATGGAACGCTTAGGATAAGAGTGCTAAATAATATTCATAGTGACGGCATCCGCTGCGGATTAGTTTATGTTGACGGGATGGTTGACAGGGAAATGATTCAGTATGGGGTGATCAAGCCCCTAATGAAATTTGATTTTACGGAAATGGATAGTGGGAATAGAGCTGAACTGATGGAGAAAATCCGGACGATGGTTATTAATATTAGCGATGTAGTCTGCTCTACGAGTTTGGATGAGATGGTTAGCGCGGTCGTAGCTGGAAAAACATTATTTCTGATGGATGGTTTTGCGGGTGCGCTAAACATTAGTGCACAGGGGTGGGAAACTAAGGCTATCGCAGAGCCTGTGACGGAAAAAAGCGTCAAGGGTCCACGAGAAGGTTTTACAGAGTCACTGCTTGTAAACTTGACTCTCATTCGCCGAAGAGTGCAAAGTCCGGACTTAAAGTTGATTTATGGCCAGATCGGGGTCCGCTCCAAAACAGAAACTTGTATTTGTTATATTGAAGGTTTGGCCTCACCGGATGTTGTTAAAGAGCTGCAGAACCGAATTCAGCAGGTGGACATAGATGTTGTTTTGGATACATCTATTCTTTCGGAGCTTATTCGAGATGAACCTTTTTCACCCTTTGAAATGACGGGAAGCACAGAACGTCCTGATTCTGTAGTAAGCAAAATTATGGAGGGGAGAGTTGCCTTATTAATGGAAGGCAGCCCTTATGCAATGACAGTGCCCTATTTGTTTGTGGAGAATTTTCAGGCCAGTGCTGATTATTATATTAACTATTACTTTGGTTCGTTTAACCGAATGATAAGGGTACTTGGAGCTTTTTTGTCTATTAGTATTCCTGCTTTGTACGTAGCTTTAGTTACCTATAGTCAGGAAATGATTCCTACCATGTTGTTACTTAGTATTTCAACGTCGAGAGTAGCCGTTCCTTTTCCGACTGTGGTCGAGGTTTTGTTCATGCTAACGATTTTTGAAATTCTGCGAGAGGCAGGAGAACGAATACCGACCTACATTGGTCAGGCGATTAGCATCGTAGGTGCGCTTGTGTTGGGTCAGGCGGCTGTGGAAGCAAGAATAGTTAGCGCACCTATGATTATTGTAGTGGGTTTAACAGGAATTATGGCTTTGCTTAACCCTACACTGACGGGTCCTCTAATCGTGGTAAGATCGCTTTTACTATTGGCTACCTTCTTTCTGGGGTTATACGGGTATTTCTTAGGTGTGATCGGTTTAGTTATTCATTTGATGAGTTTACGTTCCTTTGGAGTTCAATACATGCTTGGAGTAGGTTCTATTCGCCCGCAGGATATTAAGGATACAGCTATAAGGGCGCCGTGGTGGCACATGTATTTACGTCCGGCGATGATTGGAGCACGTAACCGAAAGAGAAAAGCGGCAAATAAAGTAAGGAATCGGTCATGAATAAAATTAAAAAAGGGTTGCTAGCTTGTATATCGCTATTACTTCTGGTCAGTATCTTGGGCTGTTGGGATTACGCCGAAATTGAAGATAGGGCGGTTGTAGCAGGCATTGGCATCGATAAAGATTCTGACGGAAAGCTGTTAGCAACGGTCGAAATCGTGGATACGAAAGAGGGGATGAAATCCAGTCAAGCGGGTTATAAGATGGTCAGTCTTTCAGGTAAAACGTTATTTGAAATTGTGCGAGGTATGATTTCAATTACGGGAAAGAAATTATTTTGGAGCCATTCCAAGGCGATCATTATTAGTGAGGAAGTAGCCAAGGAAGGGGTTGTAAAAGTGATTGATTGGTATAACAGAGATACAGAAACTCGATCAGATGTATACGTGTTTGTTTCTAAAGAGAAGACGGCTCAGGAAGTAATTAATTTAAATAGCTCAACAGAAACTATTATGTCTTATGGTCTTGCTCAGCAGATGGCAATTGAACAAAATGTAAGTACGGCCCCGGTTGTGGAGATTTGGGACTTCATTGAAAAGCTGGAGACGCCCGGGGATTGTGCTATAGCTCCTCTTATTTATATTCACGAGAAAAATGGCCAGAAAAATCCGCGTGTCAGCGGTACAGCTATCTTCAGAATGGATAAAATGATAGGCAAGCTGAGTGGCGAAGAGACCAAATTCATGTTGTTTATTAAAGATAAGATAAAGGGTGGGGTGTTAACCGTGAATAACGAAAAGGGAGCCCCCGACTTCACACTTGAGATCTTTTCTAATAAAACAAAAGTAAAGCCTGTTTGGATAAACGGTAAACTCCAATTACAGGTAAATATGGTCACGCATACCGGGCTTGATGAGGTAATGACTACTGAAGGATTCACTAGTCTGAATAGTAAAAATGTTATAGAGAAGCGTGCCGCTAAGGAATTACAGGAGAATACTCTCTCTGTAATTAAAAAGGTGCAGCAGGAATATCATTCCGATATTTTTGGATTCGGAGAGATTATCTTTGAGAATATGCCTAAGACCTGGACCAAGCTCGATAAAGATTGGGAACGAGAATTCTCTAGTCTAGATGTGGTTGTAAATTCAACAGTTATTATTGAGAGCAGTGCTCAGAACTCAAGGTCTATACAGATCCATCAAGAATAGGTGATTAAATTGGCTGTTATCGTTGTGATGATATACTTTTTTGTTGTATTGATAGATCCTTACGGACTGTTAAAGCAAGGAATGAAACGGGATTTTTATGTGTGTACTACACTATGTCTGCTTTCTTTCTGTATAGCTTTTGCATTGGCCATGAAATGGCAGCTTCCTAGTCCTTCACCTTTAATTGTGAGTTGGATCAGCAAGTTATTCTAGTTACAAGCCCAAGAGGAGATTTAAGCATGAAAAAAGAGATCATACCCACAGGGCATTCTATAAGTATTGTTGTTCTATTTATTATTGGAACTTCACTATTCATGGGACTGCCGGGAAAATCGGGCAACAGTAGCTGGATTGCTCTACTTTTAGCCATATCATTAACGGTTCCCCTGCTGTTTATGTACGCCAGATTTCATGTTCTTTTTCCGGGTAAGAATCTATTTGATATATTGATCATCGTATTTGGATCTATCTTTGGGAGAGTAGTGTCCTGTCTATATATATGGTATGCACTGCATATGGGGGCACTTGTTCTACGGAATTTTGGGGAGTTTAGTAAAACGGTTGCCTTGACAGAGACGCCTATGATTGCACCTATGTTATGCGTGGGTCTGTTATGTATTTGGGTGGTTAAGGCAGGGATTGAGGTGATTGGGAGATGTGCTAAGCTATTTCTATTGCTTCTTTTAGCGGAGATTCTGTTTATTGAAATCTTAGCCATTCCCAAGCTTAAGTATCACTATTTGAAGCCTTTTCTTGACAGTGGATGGTCACCGATATTTGCAGATACAATTGGATCATTTACTTTTCCTTTTGCTGAAATTGTTCTTTTTATGGGCGTATTTAGTCATTTGCCGGCAAAAGACTCAGCCAAAAAGATTCTGCTAAGCGGATTGCTGATTTCTGGTGTGGTGATTTTGCTCGTTTCTCTGCGGAATTTGCTGATTCTCAATCCTGATATTGTTCAAAGCTTATACTTCCCCTCGTATGTTGCGGTTAGTAGGATTAATATAGGGGATTTTTTGACCCGAATGGAGGCATCATCAGCACTTGGATTTGTAATCACGATATTCATAAAGGCCAGCTTATGTTTATATGTGGCTAGTGTTGGAGTCGCTAAGTTGTTCAAACTGAAGAGCTACCGATCCGTTGTGCTTCAGCTGGGATTGATTATGGTTTATTTCTCACAATTTATCTTTAAGGATATTATGGAGATGCAGCATTTTGCCTATACTATTTATCCAATATATGCGCTTCCTTTCCAGGTGATTATTCCGTTGATATTATGGATTTGCGCTGAAATTGTTGTGAGCCGAGATAAAAATAAACAGATAGCGCCGCAGTCGCAGCAATAGCTCTAAATAGGAGGATACAGGTGTCTCGTGAGCCATAAAAAGTGGCTGTTGGGATGCTTGTGTCCTTTTTGTTATGAGTAATTAGGTGAAATCCCACATTCGGAATCTTAGCGGAGCGCATAGTTGTTATTGATTAGCGTCCTCTGAGTCCGTAAGTTTCAGGAGAGGGCGATGATGCTATAATGATAGATACATAGAATAGAGGTTACTTTTTTTGAGAACAGGGGAGCTGATCCATCATTGAATACATATATTCTTATATATGATAGCTTTGTGCAGTTTGAGGTTACATTGGCAGCTTATTTTATGAAAACAAAGGGTGAGGTTTATACCTTAGGTTTGGAAGATAAGGCGTTAATCTCCTGCGAGGGTTTTTCTGTGAATCCATCCGTATTGGTTGAAAATGTGGACGTTAGCACCATAGATTTATTGATTATCCCTGGTGGGGAAACAGATAATTTAATAGGGCAGGAGGCTCTATTAGATTTAATCAGAAGCCTGAATGGAGCAGGCAAAGTCATCGCGGGCATTTGCGGTGGGGTATCCATTCTTAAGGCAGCCGGAGTACTGGATGGTAAGGTTTATGTGGACAATGAATCTGGCGTATCTAACGTCGTTGTCGATGGAACAATCATTACCGCTAAGCCGAATGGATATGTAGATTTTGCGCTTGAAATTGGGGCGAGTAATGAGTATCTATAAAGATGAGGCAGATTTGCAAGAAACGATAGATTTCTTTAAACATTTTAAATCCGTTTAAGGAGTAGAAGAGGGGAAACATGTATGAACGTTAGCAATATCATTATGTCCTCTTATTGGGGTAGAGAGGTTAAACATAAATATATCACCCAAGGGTCCAAAGCGCTGGCTGTTATTTTTCCGGGTAAAAATTATTCAGCTGATCGCTCTCTGCTGGATTATGCGGCTAAAGCTGCCCGGGAGCATAATTGTGATGTTCTGCTTTTAGAATATGGTTACCAGAGTGCTAGGGTGGATTTCAAGCGTGAAGAAATGAGTATTATCATTGAGGAATGTAAAGCCGTGATTGCTTCTCTGCCGGATTATAAGAGGTTTCTTTTTATAAGTAAAAGCATGGGAGCTGTTATTGCAGGTAGAATAGCTGAAGAGCTAGAAATACAGAAGAAGACGTCTCATCTATATATCACCCCGTTGCCTGAGGCGGTGCCGCTGATTCAGCGGAGTCGGGGGACTGTAATTTATGGTGGCAGTGACCCCTTATTTGGTGAAGAGCATTCGGGTGAAATTAGTGGGCTGAATCATTTGAAGGTGTATAGAATCGATGATGCCAATCATTCGCTGGAGGTAGGCAGTGTCAACGAGTCACTAGCAATACTGCTGGTCATCATTAATTTCTATCATGAATTTTTCCGGGATGCTTTAAATTAATAACTTTAGGAGATGATGAGTGTGATTTTGGAAGCTGCGATGCTGCAAGTGAAGCCTGGTTTGACTACTGAATTTGAGCAAAGCTTCAAGGAGGCATCAAGCTTAATCTCCTCGATAGAAGGTTATATGGGCCATGAATTACAACATTGCTTGGAGGATGATCATAAGTATCTGTTGCTGGTGAAGTGGAGAACGCTTGAAGACCACACTGTTGGATTTAGAGAATCCAGCCAATATCAGGAATGGAAAGCACTCCTTCACCATTACTACGACCCATTTCCGGTAGTTGAGCATTTTACCCGCATTAATCTGGACTAAATGGAGGATACCGAATGAAGGCCAAGCTTGTTGGGGAAGGCAGAACAGCGGAGATCTGGCAGCATGACGATCAGAGGATTCTTAAATTGTACCGGGAGGATATAGCAGAGCAACACGTCAGCCGGGAATATAAAATCAGCCAGTTTGTACATGCGCGGGGTGTTCGGACCCCTCAGCCTTTTGAGCTTATTTCTGAACAGAATCGACAAGGTATCGTTTTTCAACAAATTCAGGGTCCCTCTTTACTAAAGGTGATGGGTGAGAAGCCTTGGAAAGTTACCCAATATGCCAGGCTGATGGCGGGGCTTCATTGTGATTTACATAAGCTTGAAACTACAGAGGAAATCGGCCAGCAAAAGGATATGCTGAAAAGTCAGATCATGGTTGCCCCTATGCTGAGCGAAGAGGAAAAATCCGTCATTTTGAAGTATCTGGAGAAGCTGCCGGAAGGCACTCGTTTATGTCATGGGGATTTTCATCCCGACAATGTGCTTATGGATGAACAGCTCTGGGTGATCGACTGGATGACGGGTGTAGTGGGAGAACCTGCTGGAGATGCTGCGCGTTCCGTAGTGATGTTCAGTTTGGGAGCTATGCCTCCGGGAGCTTCGGCCTTCTCCAAATTAATGTTAAGTTTTATAAGAAAAAGATTAACTAAGGGATACATTCAAGAGTATCTCAGATTATCAGGACACACTTATGAGGACGTAGACCGCTGGATTTTGCCAATCGCTGCCGCACGTCTGGTGGAGGGGCTTTCGCCTCCAGAGAAGGAGCTGCTGGTAAAAGAAGTTCGTAAACGTCTACACACCTTAGCCGCAGAGGTAAGCTGATCATGGCACAAAAACGGAGGCGTATTCTATGACTACCTATATAGCGCTGCTGCGTGGAATTAACGTCGGCGGGAACAAAATTATTAAAATGTTGGACCTGAAGGCGATGTTTCAGTCTCTTGGATTTGCAAATGTACGAACGTATATTCAGAGTGGAAATGTCGTTTTTGAGAGTGATGAAGGTTCGGTAAGCCTGCTTAGAGGAGTCATTGAACGTCAGATTCATGAGGTTTTTGGATTCGAGGTCTCTGTTATTATCCGTACTTTAGCAGAAATGGAGAATGTGATCGCTAACGATCCCTTTCAGCTGTCCGAGCCAGAGGAATTCAAAAGATGGTATGTTACTTTTTTACCAGCCGAGCCTTCAGGGGAAGCATTGGATAAACTGTGCACTTATGAGAATGGACCGGATAAAGTGCGTTTTGTCGGCAGAGAGATGTATATATTATATGAGGTCAGTGTGAGCCAATCATCGCTTTTTAAAGTCCCTTTTGACAAAATACTCGGGATGCCCATTACCGCACGCAACTGGAACACGGTGAATAAGCTTGTTGCCATAGGCAAGATGGAATAACATAGTTTGGATTGAACAGGGTACCGAAAGGCTCCACATTGTGGGGTCTTTTTTGCGTTCCGGCAGCCTCATTTATTCAGCAAACATTCAGCTTGCACTCATTGAGAGTTAAGGTATGGATGAAATAATACACCTACGGAAAGCTTGGGCCGGAGTTACAGAACTGCCGGCATATAGAATGATCAAGGGATAGGAGTGAAATGGAGATGAGTTTTGCTAGAAAAATAAGCTCGGATCTTATACTGTGGCTCATTTTAATACTCGCTGCTTTTTTGTACGGTTATGGAGTTTGGAATGACCACTATGTGAATACATACTACACCACTGCCGTGGGAAGTATGCTGCAAAACTTTCATAATTTCTTCTTCGCTTCACTCGACTCTGCAGGTTCAGTCACGGTGGATAAACCACCGGTCACCTTTTGGATTCAGACTCTTAGCGCACTCATTTTCGGGCTGCATGGCTGGAGTGTAATTTTACCTCAGGCGCTTGGGGGCGTGGGCTCCGTGTTGCTCGTATACCTTCTGGTAAAACCTACCTTTGGTAAAGCAGCAGCTCGTTTAGCAGCGCTGGCCATGGCAACAACTCCAGTAGCGGCGGCTGTTAGCCGGACGAATAACATTGATGCTTTGTTAGTATTCACGTTACTGTTGGCGGTTTGGTTTTTATTTAAAGGAACGAAGAGTAATAAGCTGGGCAGTCTCCTTGCCGCATTCGCTTTAATCGGTGTTGGGTTTAATGAGAAGATGTTGCAGGCTTATATGGTATTGCCGGCTTTTTATCTCTTTTATGTCTTGGCTGCGAAAGTGAACTGGAAGCGAAAAACTGGAGTATTAGCGGCCTCGACAGCTATATTACTCGTGGTCTCGTTATCCTGGGCAGTGATAGTGGATTCGATTCCCGCTAGTAAACGACCTTATATCGGCAGCAGCGGTACTAACTCCGTGCTCAATCTTGCCTTTGGTTATAATGGTGTCGCCCGATTGACGGGTGATCGGGGGACAGGTGGTGTCGGAGGTGGAATGCCTTCAATGAATGGTGGTGAGATGCCGAACATGAATGGCGAGATGCCAGCTATGAACGGTGAAAGACCCGCTATGAACGGGGCAGATGCTGAAAATGGTACGGATAGCGGACGTGGATCATTTTCGGGTCGGCAAGGTATGAATTCAACCTCAGACAGTCAAAATGGCGCCGATGATGGAGGTTCTCCAGGGCAACCACCCGGCGGTGGAACAGATAATCAAAACCGGCAATTTGGTGGTGAAGGTGGGGGTCAAGGACAACGCGGCGGCATGAATGGCGGCGGAGGTGGAATGTTCAATACTGGAACCGCAGGTCCACTGCGCCTGTTCCAATCAGAGCTGTCAGGTCAGGCAAGCTGGATGCTGCCTTTTGTATTGTTTGGTTGTATTGGATTATTCGCTAATCTGCGGAGAAGGAACTTTACGCAAGGGCATAAAGAAGCTCTATTCTGGTTAGCATGGCTGGTGCCGGTGATGGGATTCTTCAGTATTGCGGGATTCTTCCATCAATATTATCTGGTGATGATGGCTCCGCCGATAGCCGCGCTGGTCGGTGCAGGCTGGTCAAAGCTCTGGAGTCTGTATCGTGAGCACTCTGGTTGGCTGTCATGGCTATTGCCAGTTGCGACGCTGGTTACAGCAGTTTTTCAATGGTACATTATTCATCCTTATGACGATACGATTGGCAGGGGCTGGTCGATTGGCATTCTGGCTGCCGGTATAGTTGTTTCTTTGGTGCTGGTCGTTCTTAAAGGCAAGCAGAAGCCATTTGTTTTCTCGGCAAGTATTGTTGCTGTACTAGTATTGTTAATTGGCCCGCTCTACTGGGCAGCTACCCCAATTACTTATGGCCTGAATAGCCAAACCCCTGAAGCAGGACCAGGGAGCAGTGAGAGCAGAGGAGGAATGGGCGGCAATTCTAGCAACTTTGGGCGTAATAGCGCCACAAGTGCGAACGAGAGTCTGTTGTCCTATCTGGAGGAAAATAATACTGGGGAGCCTTATCTGTTTGCCGTATTGGATTATGGCACAGCAGCTCCTTATATCGTCGATAAGGGGGCATCGGTTGTTATTCTGAACGGTTTTTCCAATTCGGACACAGTATATACCACAGATACCCTAGAGGCGTTAGTAAAGAGTGGAAAGGTGAAATACTTCCTGCTGAGCAGCGGCGGTATGGGGGGGGGACGTGGAGGGAACTCTACGCTATCTACCTGGATTACCGACAATGGTACAGAGGTTCCAGCAGCGGATTGGGCAGGAAACGATGCTGGTAACAGCGGAACGTTATACAAAGTTACAGTTAACTAGTTCAGTGTTTTAGAGTACGAAGCGTGCTAATACATTTGCAGGCACGCTTCAGCATTCAAATTAAAGGAGGAGCTGCTCATGAGCATCAACGTGCGCTATTCCATTATTATACCGATGTTTAATGAAGAGGCAGTCATTCAGGAAACGTATCGCCGTATTAAAAAAGTGATGGCAATGACGGAGGAAGTGTATGAGCTGATCTTCGTGAATGACGGCAGCACCGACAACTGTGCCCAGATGATCGAGGAATATAGCTACTGGGATGAGAGTGTGAAGCTGATCGATTTGTCACGTAACTTCGGACATCAGATCGCTATTACTGCCGGAATGGACTATGCCCTTGGGGATGCAGTTGTCATTATTGATGCTGATTTGCAAGACCCGCCTGAGCTGATCTTGGACATGATTGCGGAATGGAAGAAGGGGTATGAAGTTGTATATGCTAAACGGGTGAAGCGTAATGGTGAATCCTTATTCAAAAAGTGGACGGCCAGCCTCTTTTATAGAATTCTGCGTTATTCAACCGATATTTCTATCCCTGTTGATACGGGTGATTTTCGGCTTATAGATCGTAGGGTCTGCGAAGAGCTCAAACGTCTACCGGAGAAAAACCGTTTCGTGCGCGGACTGGTCAGCTGGGTTGGTTTCCGTCAGAAGGCGATTGAATATGAACGGGATGAACGTCTGGCGGGGGAAACTAAATATCCACTAAAACGTATGATCAAGCTCTCTTTGGACGGAATCACCTCCTTTTCCTATAAGCCGCTGAAGCTGGCAGGATATTTGGGCGCACTGCTGTCGGCTTCTGGTTTTCTGTACCTTATGTATGTTTTGTACCTGGTGATTTTTACAGACTCAGTTGTTAAGGGCTGGGCTTCGATGATTGGAATTACGCTGACCTTCAACGGATTTGTACTCATTATGCTAGGAATACTAGGTGAATATGTCGGCCGGATTTATGACGAAACTAAGGGACGTCCGCTTTATATTGTCCAAGAGTTCTATGAAGGTAAGGGGCAGCAAAAGAACATTCGTGAGCACCCTGTGACCCATCTCCGTAAATAAACTGCAAGGGAGGGATTCATGATGAAGATTAGAAAAGCTGTCATTCCCGCCGCGGGCTTAGGCACTCGTTTCCTGCCTGCCACTAAGGCTCAGCCAAAAGAAATGCTGCCCATTGTGGATAAACCAGCGATTCAATATATCGTAGAAGAAGCCGTCCGCTCTGGTATTGAAAGTATTATCATCGTGACCGGCCGCAATAAGAAGTCGATTGAAGATCATTTTGATAAATCGGTGGAGCTGGAGCAGACGCTTTTGGAAAAAGGGAAAGAGGATCTACTTCGTGAAGTCCAGCTAATCAGTGAGCTAGCGAGCATCCATTACATTAGGCAAAAAGAGCCGCTGGGACTAGGCCATGCCATCCTTTGTGCGGAACAATTTATCGGTGATGAACCTTTTGCTGTTTTGCTTGGTGACGATATTATGGTTTCGGAGGACCCGGCGCTGCTGCAGATGATGAGATTGTATGAGCAAGAGGAGCAGACTATCGTCGGTGTGCAGCAGGTGCCACGGCAGGAGGTTAACAAATATGGGATTATAGCCTCCAGCGGCTCACTAAATGGAGTTCATGAAGTAAAAGGACTGGTAGAGAAGCCCTCGCCTGAAACAGCTCCTTCAGAATACGCCATTATGGGGCGATACATTTTGGAGCCTACGATATTCTCAGTACTGGCTAACCTCGAACGTGGAGCGGGCGGGGAATATCAACTGACGGATGCTTTGCACGAGGTATGCCGGCAAGAAGGATTGCTGGCGCTGGATTTAATCGGCAAACGTTATGATATTGGTGATAAATTTGGTTACATTAAAGCCACGCTGGAGGTAGGTTTGATGCGGGAGGATTTGCTCCCATTATTGGTTCCGTATTTGCAGGAGCTGGCTGCTAGTCTTAAGGGAAGAGAAGAAGAAGTGGATTCCTTGCATTGGAGTATACACAGTTGAGGGAAAGGAACTGTTTCAAACGATCATAACATCGGCTTTGGCGGTGGGATGAGGTTTTGAAGCAGTTTTTTTGCGTGTGGTGTTCAAAGGACGGTGAGGGACGAGCAAATAAGTGTACTTTATACAATTAAAAGTATGGGGGGACAGCTGCAAATCGATTTAGTTGCACTTGATACATCTATATCTTCACATTTTAACTAGAATGCTCATTTAGTTTGTTTTTAGTTGCATAAAATACACTTAAAACAGCCGTGTGGGTGTTATTGCATGAAATAGCTGCATCAAGTGCAGTTATTTTTAAATTTCGTAACTTGGTTCTCCTGGGTGACGAAAAAATCCGAAAGACCGATTCCTAAGAATCATCCTCCGGATTTATGTTTTGAGTATAGATTAAGCTTTCAGCACATCATGATCAACGTAACGCGTACCATTTAACTCGCTAATTACATTAATAGCTACCTTCGCACCATCGCCTGCGGTAATAATGGCATGTACACTTACTCCAGCAACAGTACCAGCAGCCCAAATACCTGCGATATTCGTTTTGCCTTCAGCATCAACGGCTACTACAGTTTTGATTCTTGGCTCTGTACCATCCTTAGTCTCCACACCAGCTTTGGCAGCTAGATCTGTAAGGGCGCCTGTGGCAAGAATGACATGTTTTGCTTCATAGATAATTCCATCTTCAGTTTCAATGACAAAACCATTGCCGCTGGAGGTGAGGTTGATAGCCTGTTCGGAAACCAGCTCAGCGCCAAATTTAACGGCTTGCTTATGCCCGGTTTCGACCAGCTCAGGACCACCTACTTCGGAAATTCCATAAAAGTTCTCAAACCAACCTCTGCGGGTCATGCCCTTATCGTTGTCGATCAGCAGCGTTTTTTTGCCCGCCTTGGCGGCGAACAGGGCTGCGCTTGCACCGGCAGGACCGGCGCCAATTACGGCGATTTCGTACATGTATTTACCTCCTAAAAGTTTTGTGGAGCGATGCTCCTTAGAATGGACTACATAGCAAAACTGGCAACGAAAGCATACGCTTAAGTTTTGTGGAGCGACGCTCCAGTTCCTCTTAATTATAACGGTTGTTACTCTTCCTTGGCTAATCCTTCCTCGCAAGGCAGGCTAACCGTAAACGTTGTCCCCTCGCCAACGGTGCTATTTACACTAATCTTGCCGTGATGTGCCTCGACAATAGATTTTGTGATGGAGAGACCCAACCCTGATCCGCCGTATTTACGTGTGCGAGAGGAGTCACTGCGGTAGAATCGATCAAAGATATGTGGGATGTGCTCTCCGGGAATTCCGTAGCCATTATCCCGCACGCTTAATAGAGCTTGATTTCCTTCCGCTTGCAAAGAGAGATGAATGCTCCCTGTCGTGGCATTGGTATGCTGAACTGCATTGTGGAACAGATTCAGAATCACCTGCTTGAGCTTATAGGGATCATATTTACCACGGATGCCATAGGAGATATCAAATGTAACTTTACGTTGATCCGCGAGCAAAAGCAGATGCGGCTTCATTTCGTGAATTACCTCGCTGAGAATCAGATCAGTCATCTGCAGCTGTGGAGCTCCATCCATTCGAGCGAGCAGTAGCAGATCCTCGACCAGCTTGTTGATCCGTTTCGATTCACCATGCATGCTTCGCAACGAGTTATATAACTGTTCTTTATTATCGGCGGCGCCCCGCAGCAAGACCTCAAGAAAACCGTGTATTGAGGTAAGCGGAGTTCTAAGCTCGTGGGAAGCATCGGCAGCGAACCTGCGCATCTGCTCTTTGGCCTCCCGTTCATTATGAAAGGATATTTCGAGACGTTCGAGCATACCATTGAATGAATGAGCAAGCTTGTCGATCTCGGCTTGTCCTTGGTCAACTGGAAACCGAATGTCCAAATTACCGGCATTAATGATCTCAGCCGATTCTCCCATATTAGATAGAGGAACTAACGTCTTTCGCAGGGCCGGTAAGTATAGGAATAATCCAGTCAATAAAGCAATCACTGACAAACCTGCGTAGATCAGCAGCTGCTGCATTATCACATCCGTCAATGGCCCCGTGCTCACACTCATTTGCAGCAGCAATCTAGTATTTCCAGGCCTATAAAGATTCATGAATATGGCTAGATGTTCAGTGCCGTCTTCAGCTTGGATGAGCTTGTAATTTCCTGTCGCCCTATCCGTGGTGTGAATCAGCAGCGCATCGTATTGCTCATTGGTCAGCCTGGGTGCTGCTATATCTGAGAGGGTTAATTGCTGTAAATCCCTGAAGGTGCCATCCGAGCTGTACATGGCGAGAGTTGTATGGGCATCAAGCAGAAGCGGGCGCCGGTTCTCGCCAGTTCGCAGCCCACTTGGCATTTTATTCATGTCTTCTCTTTCCAACGGGAAATTGCTGTTAAACTCGTTGTTCGTGTCATTTATGCCTGTGCTATCCTCGTCATAGGAATTAAAAAAGTTAAAAAACATCTCACGGGGGACAGAACGTATTTGCGCTTCCATAGACTCGGCTCTATTGCTGTATATAAAATCTCGCATAAGGATATATTGTAAGACTCCAATTAGCAGCAGCAATCCTGATAGAATAAGCAGCGATGTGGCAAGCAGCTGTTTACGCAAGGAACGTGGTGCAGGCAGTCTGCGAAGCCATCTGAAGATGGGAGTGCTCATAGATCCACCCGGTAGCCTGCGCCCCGCAGGGTACGGATAATACGGTGCTCCTTATCTCCGAGCTTCTCACGAAGCGAACGGATATAGACCTCAACAATATTTTCCTCACCGCCAAAATCATAGCCCCACACTTTATCAAGAATCATAGGCTTGCTGAGTACAAGGCCGTGATTGATAACGAGATACTGTAATAACTCGTATTCCGTAGGGGAGAGTTCAAGTACTTCCTCCCTGAAGCGAATTTCCTTTCGCCGACTGTCAATTCGGAAAGGACCGCAGCGGACCTCACCTAGCAGCCCCGGAAACTGATTCCGCAGCCGCGCTTGGATCCGCGCTAGTAATTCATCAAAGCTGAAGGGCTTGACCATATAGTCGTCAGCACCAATAGATAGTCCTTTTACGCGATCATCCACTTCGTCTTTTGCAGTAAGCATGATGACAGCTACCTCTGTCTCTTCTGAGCGCAGATAGTGACATACCTCGAATCCATCCATACCCGGCATCATCACATCCAGGATAGCTACATGGGGCTTGAATTCAGCTGCAATCGAAATGGCGCTTAGCCCGTCCGACGCGGTTCGTACTTCAAAACCTTCGTTAAGGAGACCCAGCTCCAGGAACTGTAATATATGAGGCTCATCATCTACGAGCAGAAGTCGAACTCCTTGTACTGCTTTCATCATAGGTTCCTCCAAATCGGTGATAGATAGCTTCATTATGCCATATCCGGTTGAATGTTTGCTGAAGACCGAATGATTCTTTTTCTAGAATAAATGAGTGAATTTCTTTCACATGGCTTTAAATTGGTTAATCTAGTTATAAGGAATATTAACGTGTTTAATGACAAACAGGGTTAAAAATTCCGGATTTTCGGAATTGCGATAAAGGGTTTTGACGAAGAATATAGAACACTTTACAATAAGGATAATCTCCTGATTCAGGCTCCTGATTTTGGAGAATGCTCTCCCTATTTTAGGTTAGATCATCCGAACGTGTAAAATTTCCTTCCTCGTTTTTTCAACTTTGTCATCTTCCTATCAAGGCTCATTTCTTTCTGGTGTATTTCTTTTCTAATTCACTTCTTTTTGGAATTCTGTTCATTCATCCTAGGTTTGCTGAACTTTATATTACCCATAAGTCAAGGGAGGCTTTTCCATGAAGAAAAAAGAAATGGTAGCCATGCTATTGGCTGGAGGCCAAGGCAAAAGATTGAAAGGTTTAACCAAATCGCTTGCCAAGCCCGCTGTCTATTTTGGGGGCACTTATCGGATCATCGACTTTCCTTTAAGTAACTGCTCCAACTCGGGTATTGATACTGTCGGTGTATTGACACAGTATGAGCCACTTATACTACATTCTTACATCGGAGTAGGCAGTGATTGGGATTTGAACCGTAAGAATGGTGGAGTATTCGTATTGCCACCGCATGAACGTGAGAATGGAAGCAGCTGGTATCGGGGAACAGCCGATGCGATTTATCGAAATCTTAAATTTGTAGATCAGTTCGACCCCGAGCATGTTCTTATTCTATCCGGTGATCACATTTATAAAATGGATTATCATGCTATGCTGCAATACCACAAGGAGAGAAACGCAGATTGCACGATTTCTGTGATTGACGTTCCGCTGGAGGAAGCAAGTCGATTTGGAATCTTAAATACGGAGGACGATCTGAAAATTTACGAATTTGAAGAGAAGCCTGCACAGCCAAAAAGCACGCTAGCTTCTATGGGTGTGTACATCTTTAAATGGGAAATTCTCCGCAAGCATTTACTGGAGGACGGAGAGAATATAGGGTCATCTCACGATTTTGGTAAGGATATCATTCCTTTGATGCTGGAAGACGGGAACTCTTTATTTGCGTACCCTTTTGAAGGGTATTGGAGAGACGTTGGTACGGTAGCAAGCCTGTGGGAAGCGAATATGGATTTACTGAGCGATAATCCACCGCTTAATCTAAATGATCCCAGCTGGCGCATATTTACACGCAATCCGAATCAACCTGCTCAATATGTCGCACCTGGGGCGAAAGTGTCAGGATGCATTATTAATGAAGGCTGCATTGTGCATGGTGAAGTGAAGCACTCGGTTCTTTTTTATGGCGTAGAAGTAGGTGAAGGCAGTGTGATTACGGACTCCGTAATTATGCCTAAGGTTAAGATTGGTAAGAACGTACGCATTCATAAAGCGATTATTAGTGAAAATACGGTAATCGACGATTATATGGAAATAGGCATCGAGCGGGAGAACGAGAACGAAATTCTGCTGATCGACAATAAAAGCAAAAAACGTAAATCAGCTGTGGCCAAAACCATATAATCAAGCTAAAACGCCTTCGGCGTCCTTCTAGGGACGGTAAGCGTTTATGCGAGATTTATAAGGATAAAGTATATAGTGAAACTTATACTTTCTTATAAATTATAAGAGGACGGTGGATTCCGATGAAGCAACTCATGGGTGTAATTAATCTGGATCATGAACTCGATAAATTAAATGAACTCACTTATTTCCGCTGTGGTGCAGCCGTACCTTTTGCCAGTCGTTATCGGTTGATAGATTTCGTGCTTTCCAATATGATGCGTGCGGATCTGGAGAGCGTGGGCCTGTTTGTTCGCCGTAAATACCGTTCTTTAATGGACCATTTGGGTGACGGGAAATCTTGGGATATGAATCGCAAGCATGGGGGACTATTTATTTTGCCTCCGGACTGGAATGATCCCACCGATACTTCTCTTGGCGACCTTCAGCATTATCATAATAATCTGGATCTTTTTAAACGGGGATCTGCTAAATATATTGTGTTTTCCGGCAGCCAGCATATTAATACTATCGATCTCCAGGACTTGTACAGCTACCATTTGGAGAAGGGTGCCGATGTTACAGTAGTATACAAAAAAATAGAGCAATTACAGCCAGAGCATGAGTTATGCCAGCGTATTGAAGTGGACGAAGAGAATAATGTGACCAATATCCATCATGAGAAGGATCATCCCAATTTATATCTCGATATCTTCATTATGGAGAAAAAACTGTTCCTGGAGCAGGTGGAACATTGCATTGCACATGGGGAGAGTTACTTTTTCCGTGATGTGATCCAGAAAAACCGCCATAAATTCAAAATCGCTGCTTATGAGTATCATGGCTATCATGCCGTAATTAATTCATTGGAAAGCTATTATAAGAATAGTCTGGAGCTGCTTCAGCAGGAGAATTACTTTAGTCTGTTCAAAGAAAGTCCAGTGCAGACGAAGATTAAATATGAGGCTCCTACCCGATATTTAGAGAGCGCAAATGTCAGCAATTCACTGGTGGCTAACGGCTGCATTATAGCTGGAACGGTGGAGAACAGCGTGATCTTTCGTGGGGTTCAGGTACGTAAAGGAGCGAAGATCATCAACTCTGTAATTATGCAGAAGTGCATTATAGAGGAAGATGCTGTTATTGAGAATGTGATCATGGATAAGGACGTACATTTAAGTAAGAATCGAATTCTCGTCGGGGATAGTAAACGTCCATTTGTGATCGCCAAGAGCAGCAAAATATAAACCAACTGGATTAGATGAAACGAAACAGTATAACCTATCTGATCTACAGGCATAGTCTAATGCATCCCTAAAAAAAGCTTTTGTCAGGAGGAACCTGCTGTTGTTTAACGATAAAGAAACTTTCAAACAGGTGTTTCGCGAGACGCTCATCAGTAAATTGGGCAAACCTTTGGAGGAAGCCTCGAATGCTGATGTCTATAAAATATTAGGCAACATGATTCGCGAGAATGCCGGGAAAAATTGGGCGGATACCAATCAAAAGTATAAGACGGATAAGGATAAGCAGGTATACTATTTTTCTATGGAGTTTCTGATCGGAAGACTTCTGGGGAACAATCTGCTGAATATGGGCGTGCTGGAGGTCGTGCGTGAGGGATTGGCCGATCTTGGTTTCTCGCTGCAGGATATAGAGGAGGTAGAAGCCGACGCTGGGCTTGGCAATGGAGGACTTGGACGTCTAGCTGCTTGTTTCTTGGATTCACTGGCCTCCCTGCAATATGCGGGGCATGGTTGCGGCATACGTTATAAATACGGCCTGTTCGAGCAGAAAATCGTTGACGGGTATCAGGTGGAACTGCCCGATTACTGGCTGCAAAATGATAATGTATGGGAAGTGCGTCGTGAAGACAAGCAGGTAGAAGTAAGGTTCTGGGGCGTGATTGAGACTCGCGAGGAGAACGGGCGTCTTGTCTTTGAGCATAGTCAATATGAGGCCGTTCGTGCAGTTCCGTATGATGTGCCTATCATTGGTGCAGATCGGCGGCATGTGAATACACTGCGCAACTGGAGCGCGGAGTCCATCACCCAGCCTACCAGAACCTTTGGCTCTTTTGCCGGATCAGACTATCATAAATTTCTGGAATATAAGCGTTCCGTAGAATCCATCTCGGAGTTCCTGTATCCGGATGACTCTCAATACGAAGGCAAGCTGTTGCGGTTGAAGCAGCAATACTTCCTCTGCAGCGCTGGCCTGCAAAGTATTCTGCGAACCTTTGGAAAGCTTGGACTCCCTATACAATCGCTGCCCGACAAGGTTGCACTTCATATCAATGATACACATCCGACGCTTGTAATTCCTGAATTGCTGCGGATTCTGATGGATGTACATGGATTAGGATGGGATGAAGCGTGGAGTATTACAACTCGTATGGTGTCCTATACAAATCATACGATCTTGAGCGAAGCCCTGGAGAAATGGCCTATTCAAATGGTCAGGGACTTGCTTCCACGTATTTTTCTTATTATTGAAGAGATCAATGCCCGCTTCTGCGGCGAGCTGATGAGTCGTTATCCCGGTGATCAGGACCGGATTTCACAGATGGCAATTATTCATGACGATCAGGTTCGCATGGCTCATCTGGCGATTGTGGCGAGCCATAGTGTCAATGGGGTAGCAGCGCTGCATACAGAAATATTGATGAAACGCGAAATGCGGCTCTTTAATGAAATGTACCCGCACCGCTTCAATAATAAGACGAATGGGATTACTCACCGGCGTTGGCTGATGCATGCCAATCCGGATCTGGCTAACCTTATCAATCAATCGATAGGAACCCGCTGGATGAGCCATCCGCAAGAGATGATTGGCTTGATTAAATATTGTGAGGATGCTTCCTTTCAGGAACAAGTAGCCAGCATTAAACGGCGGAATAAGCTCAAGTTGGCTGAATACATTTACAGCAAGCATTCAGTACATGTAGACCCCGACTCTATCTTTGATGTTCAGGTGAAGCGCCTGCATGCTTATAAGCGGCAGCTGCTAAATATTTTGCATATTCTGCATATGTACAACCAAATCAAAGATAATCCTTCGATGGATATGGTACCGCGCACGTTTATATTCGGAGCAAAGGCGGCACCAAGCTATCATTTGGCGAAGCGAATTATCAAGCTGATCAATACTGTGGCGGAGGCTGTCAACAAAGATCCGGATGTTAAAGGCAAGATTCGTATCTTTTTCCTTGAGAATTATTCGGTATCTTTGGCCGAGAAGATCATTCCTGCTGCGGATATTAGTGAACAGATTTCTACAGCGAGTAAAGAGGCTTCCGGTACGGGGAATATGAAGTTTATGATGAACGGTGCATTAACCGTAGGTACGATGGACGGTGCTAACGTGGAAATGCATGAGATGGTAGGGGACAACAATATGTTCCTGTTCGGTCTTCGTGCTGAGCAGGTAATGGATTATTATCAGCATGGCGGCTATCACGCACGTGATATCTACAATGGGGATAGCCGTGTGAAGGAAGTATTGGATCAGTTGGTTAATCCGGGACCTATATGCTGTCATGGTGCGGAGTTTGAGACCATTTTCCATTCTCTTTTGGATAATAACGATGAATTCTTTGTGCTTAAGGATTTCGCAAGTTATGTCGAGACTCATGTCGAGATTGACCGGGCATACCGCAACCGTCAGGAGTGGCTGAAAAAGTCTATTATAAATATTGGTCATTCCGGTAAATTCTCAAGTGATAACACGATTAGCCGCTACGCCGCGGAGATTTGGAATATCAGTCCGGTACGGCTATAGGCTCAACAAGAATAGGCTGTCTTATAAGTAGGAGATTCCTACAAATGAGACAGCCTATTTCTTATGCTCTATAGGGCAGAGCTGCTTTAGATAACTTCCGATACCAGGGCTGCGAACCGCTCCAGGAACCGGCGTTCCTCATCATCAAAACGATCTTTCAGCGGACTGTCGATATCGAGTACGCCAAGCAAACGATCATCCTTGATCAGCGGGACAACAATTTCGCTGTTTGAAGCGGCGTCACAGGCGATATGTCCCGGGAATGCATGCACATCTCCAACTACTAACGTGCGTCGTTCCGCAGCAGCCGTTCCGCAGACTCCACGAGACAACGGGATGCGGATGCAGGCAGGAAGACCTTGGAAAGGCCCGAGCACAAGCTCCTTGCCATCAAATAAATAAAAACCGGCCCAATTCGTATCCGGCATAGCGTGTTTAAGCAGTGCCGAAGCATTGGCCAGGTTGGCCGTAGCACTTGGTTCGTCCTTTACTAATGCTTCTAGTTGGATTAGAACCGCTTCAAACTGCTCGTTGCGTGTTCCATCGTAAGGCATAGCTTGAAACATGAAGCATCACCTTCCTGTACTTTAAATTCAAATATGAACTCATAACTGTAATTATCAACATAGTACAGCTAGACATAATACGTCAAGCGACAATACCAATCTGTAACAATATGGAATGTTCCTTGAAGTCCATGAAATGCGGAACAGCCACAATAATGTTTCCGGGGATCGGTCAGAGGGTAATGCTAGTATAAATACCGAAGGCTATATAGCCGGAAGAGGTGGAATATGCGCGCTGATGTACAGAACTTGTTCATAGGAATTCATATGCTTTATTGTGCACGGGATAAAGATGTGACGATCTCAGAGATGCTGCTCGGACTTGAAGATCTGGGGTATCGTGTAGGAGAACGCGAAGTGAAACAGGAATTGGAAAAGCTGACACTGGACAACTTTCTGACTGCCCATACCGAAGGGTACAGTATTACGGGGACTGGAATTGAAGAGTTCAAGGATATTCGAGCCAAACTTCAGGTGTTATGCAGTGAAGTTATTCATGAAGCGGAATGAAATCATTGTAGTTAAGTTGAATAAAAAGCGTCTGTATTTAGGGAGTGTTTGCTCCCTGCTGCAGACGTCTTTTTACGTTAACGCGTAGAATTTGTTCTTTTCAATGTTAAAGAATTTAGAACTTTTATCTTAAGGATATACTCTTGAATGATGTATAATTGATAAGTTGAAGGGGGGCAGAGACTTGTATATCTGCAATGGAGTGATACCCACACTGGTCGGCAGTAGAGTGAAGCTGTGTGCTATGACTACTGAACATGCTTCAGCATTGTATCAGATCTGGTCTCATCCAGAGGTCACCCGCTGGCTGGGGGCTCCAGCATTATCCTCTATCGAAGAGACTAAGCAACTGATTGCATTTTTATCACAGATGGCTCAGGAAGAGGACAGCTTACGCTGGAGTATTGTAGGACCCGGAGGTGAAGTTATAGGGAGCTGCGGGTATAACTATTGGCAGTTACAGGGAGCTTACCGCGGGGAAATTGGCTGCGATCTGGCGCCTGCCTTTTGGGGGCTTGGATATATGAAAGAAGCGCTTGGTTTAGTGCTCAACTTCGGCTTCAATAGGATGGGGCTGAATCGGATAGAAGCGCTGTGTCATCCTGATAATAATCGTGCGGAGAGGCTGGTTCAAACGCTCGGCTTTCAGAAGGAAGGTATACTGCGTCAATATCGTCAAACACCTTCTGGCTTTCAGGATGTGACTCTACATGCGCTTCTGCGTGGGGAATGGCAATGATTTGATTACATAAAGAGAGGGTTTGGAACATTGAAGTCAACAGGGGATTTAGAACGTAAATTAATACTGATAGGGGTGCTGCTAGCTACCTTTTTGGCTGCGATTGAAGGAACGGTAACAGGACCAGCGGGTCCAGCTATCGTAGGTGAATTTCAGGGAATGCAGTGGCTTAGCTGGATATTCACTTCTTATTTGCTGGCAATGGCTATTACTACTCCTATTTTCGGCAAAATCAGTGACCTCTTTGGACGCAAGCCGGTGTTCATGTGGGGGGCAGCTGTTTTTTTATTAGGCTCATTATTATGCGGTATTTCGCAAAGTATGGAGCAGCTGATCCTGTTCCGGGCAATACAGGGGATTGGCGCGGGTGCGCTCATTCCAATGACCTTTACCATTATCGGGGATATTTACAGTATTGAAGAGAGAGCGAAGACACAAGGATTACTTAGCTCTGTATGGGGGATTTCCTCTTTGGTAGGCCCTCTTCTTGGAGGATATGTTGTAGATTACCTAAGCTGGCGCTGGGTATTTGTCTTTAATCTGCCATTTGGTTTACTAGCAATGGTATTTATTGCCCGTTATTTGAAGGAAGAAAAGGTACGCCGGAAAGCACAAATTGATGTGGCAGGGGGGCTGCTGTTCGCTGCTGGTATGGGCGCATTACTCTTCGGTCTCTCCACAGGAGGACAGAATCTGGAGTGGACATCCCCACTGCTAATTGCAACTCTAAGTGTGGCTGTTATCCTGCTAGTCTTATTTTTCTTTGTGGAGCGTCGTGCTCCTGAACCTATGTTGCCGCTGGGTCTATTCTCGAACCGCAATATCGCAGTATCTACAGGCGCTAACCTGCTGGTAAGCACATTAATTATTGGGCTTTCTACGTATGTGCCATTATGGGTGCAGGGTGTATCCGGAAAAAGCGCCGCCATCTCAGGTTTGCTACTGGCGCCGATGTCGGTAGGCTGGATGTTTGGTTCGATCGCCGGAGGGCGGATGATTCTAAAAGCAGGTTCGCGTCGAACCGCAATGCTTGGATTGATTATGATCGCTGCCGGGGCTATTGGTCTGGCTTTCTTAACAGGGGAGTCTTCACAGCTGCTGCTCTTATGCTTGATGCTGGTCTGTGGAGTTGGCTTTGGGTATTCTTCTACAGTCTTTACGATTATCGCGCAGTCCTCTGTTGCGTATGAGCAACGGGGAGCATCTACAGCGCTTAATGCGTTCACGCGTTCTTTAGGACAGACTGTTGGGGTGGCTATTTTTGGTTCCTGGCTGAACTTGAATATTGATAAGCTGTTAAGAAAACAACCAGATTCGAACATCTCAGGAGATGATATTAATAAGCTGCTTGGATCACATGCAGGAACCAACCTGTCTGGGGAAGTATCAAACAGTCTGCGTGATGCTCTTGAAGGTGGTCTTCATTCATTATTTATCGTAATGGCAGTTTTCGCTGTTTTGTCGCTGATAATTTCCTGGGGTTTGCGCAAGGGTGTGCCTTCAGTAGAGGATGCTTCATCGTCCTTGAAAAAGGCATAACTTAAAGGTAAATAGCGTTAAAATGTGCTTGATCCATACGAATTGACTTCCTGGAGTGGCGTACGGAGTGACGCATGGAATGACGCAGGGACTGACACATGGAATGACGCAGGGACTGACACATGGAATGACGCAGGGACTGACACATGGAATAGCGGACGGAGAGACACATGGAATGACGCATGGACTAACGGACGGAGTAGCACATGGAATGACGTATGGAGTGACACATGGAATCACGCACGGAGTGGCGAGCGTAATAACACGCGAGATTGACTTGAACTTTAGAGTAGAGCGTCGGTGGAAGCAGTGGAAGCAATCGTTAGGCAAATTTAGTTGTATTTTGTACAACTATAATCCTGCCGTTAACTCTTCAATGGATATAGCTGTATTTAGTACATCTATTTTCTTGATTTACTCGCCTAGGGGTACTTTTTCTGGTTTTTAATTGTACAGAATACACTTAAAGTTAGAATAATCCGATTTGCATACGAAATAGCTGTATAGAATGCAGTTATTCCTTTAGCTACTGCTCAGGTTCCCATCAAGATCGGGCGCTGAAAATATAGCGGGTTATATCAAAAGTGGATTTTACTGAGAGTGGTAGTTACGGTCAGCTAGAAGGGACGTCCAATCGGAAGTGTGCTTGCAAGTCATGCGAATAAGGATGATGATGATCCGAGGTTTGCCAAAAGCGGACCTCAAGGTCCGTCTTCGGCATCGACTTACTGCCCTAACTGATCAGTTCCCAACTAATGTTCGGCTAACGGAGGCTGTAAAAAGGCACTCAAATTTTGCTCAGAGGGGTCATAAGGACTTATATCATCTGCTCAAGTAAGCCGGCGCAGAACAAAAAAACCAATAGGCGATTCTCAAATAAATCGGAGAATCGCCTATTGGTTTTCTTTTTACCATTAACAGAAATCAAGAATAGCTTGTCTGTAACACATAAATAAGCGACTCTTACTTACGAGGAAGAGGGGATAGCTTCTCAGCTTGTAGACCCATCTTTTTGAGCAGAACAATCATTTGTTCCTTCTCATCATCATTCAGACCGCTGAAAGCAAGATGCAGGCGTTCTGAATATTTCGGATACATCTCATTCATGAGACGTTCACCTTCCGTAGTCAGCTCCGCAAAAATCACACGGCGGTCGCTCGGACAAGGCTTACGCTGCAAATAGCCGCGTTCCTCAAGCTTATCGATTACATAAGTAACGTTGCCACTTTGCAGCAGCAGCTTGGCGCCAATTTGTTGAATGGGTTGTGGTCCCTTATAATACAACACTTCCATAACGGCAAAGGCAGTCGGATTAAAACCTTCAATTTTGCTGCCGGTAACAGCATGTTCATTAATGCTCTTAAAAGACTTGGCAAATACCCGGTACAAATGTAGTGTTAATTGCGTATCACGTTCGTAAGATTGTATCATGCTTCTCCACCCTCTATCGTTAATCATGTGTGAACTCATCGCACAGTTTGCAATCAATAGTCATTAGTGCACGGGTTACCTGTGCAACGAACCTTGAGATAACCTTAGAATACGTGAAAGAGCGAATGAAGAACATGTGATTTGTCACAATGAGCACACTTTTAATTATTAAAAATCAAACAATTTTTTGAATACGATAAAAACGAAGGTTTTTTTGATTTCAGTCTTTGAAAGGATAAGAATTTCAGTCTTAGGTTCAAGCGCTATTTACGCCTTCAGACGGATGATTGATGTTCTCCAATATTTTACTATTACTTCATCGAGAAATAGTAACGGGGAGTGAAGTAAGATGGAGGAACAGCTGGCTCATGATTCAAAAGAAGGAAAGCTGACGGCGAATAAGCCCTTTATGCTGCTTATTGCCGCACAGCTTGTATCGAATGTGGGAGACTGGTTGCATATCCTAGCACTACTGACAATGGTAGGTTTTAAATGGAATGCTACACCGTGGGAAATTACGGCTATATCTTTATGTATGGCTGTGCCGTTGCTCTTAGGAGGGCCGTTTGCAGGTTATTTAAGTGATCGTTTTAACCGCAAGGCGCTGATGATTGGTTCGGATCTAGCTCGTGCCGGAATCGTTGTTTGTTTGGTATTTGCAGGTTCTCTCTGGCAGGTATATGTCCTGCTGGTGGCTAAAGGGATCATGGATGTACTCTTTTCACCAGCCAAAAGCGGAAAGCTCAAGGAGCTTGTCCCTGCGGCCCAGATGGATAAAGCCATGGCGCTTAGCTCATCTATTGAACAAATAACCAAAATTGTAGGTCCTGCTCTAGGTGGACTGCTGGTTGCCGCATTTGGTATTGCCGCTTGTTATGTGATTGACTCGGCTACCTTCATTTTATCGGCGGTCATCTTAATAGGACTGCCGCGTGCGGCTGCACTGAAGAAAGATGCAGCAGAGGATAGCACAGGGGAGAATGGTGCTCGGAAGTCTTTTCGCCAAGAAATGTCGGCGGGTCTGCAGGTGATCGCGGGAATGCCTGTAGTACTTTGCGGGATTGCTATGCTGGTGCTAGTGCTGCTAATGCTACAAATTGGTGATTCGCAGATTGTAACATTATTCCGGGAAATTCCGGGTGTGAACGGTGATCTGCTGGGTTGGTGTGTGGCAGCCAGTGGTCTTGGCACCTTACTGTCAGCCCTGCTTGTAAGCCGTATAGGCAGTGGTAAACATACGCTCGTCTTTATGGGATTGGGAGCTGTAATTATGGGGGTTGTTTTCTCAAGTGCAGGAATTGTAACTGCCAACGGTCAGGCTGGATTATGGATGAACATCGCTTTATTTGGTTCTTTTATGTTTGCTGGTGTGGGAGCAGGCCTTGCATTCATTCCCTTCAATTCTATGCTGCAACAGCGGACCCCTGCGGAATACACGGGCCGTGTATTTGGAACTATAGGCAGTCTAACAAGTGCGGCTGTTATCTTGGGACCTGTGGCCGGTGGGGCTTTAGTTACAGCGTCAGGACCTGTCCCGGCTTTCATTCTCTCTGGTTTGCTTACAGCCCTGCTCGGAGTGTTACTGTTAATGCTGCGTGGTAAAATCGAGCGTAGAGATGAAGTGGCAATTAAACGTGAAGAAGAAATTTCAGCAACAAATAACCTAGAGCTTCTCGGACAGACCTCTCTTTAATGGGAGGTTTCTTTTTAAATATGAGAGTAGTTCTCTGAGCTGTGAAAAAATCAGTTTGCTTCCTTGGAGAAAGTATATATAGTACGATTAGAGAAGCTATCTTTCTGGATTGGAATTTCGATAATAATATTCATTAGAAATATTTAGGAGTTGGCGAATATGGAGAATGTAGAAATAACAGGGGATACCGAGAGCGACGAAGAGATTGTACTCGATGTTGAGATCGATGAAGCAGGCTATGAAGCAGGTGCCCCATGCATATTCGATATTTCATTTCAGGTGCGGCGTGGACAGCTGCTCGGACTGATCGGACCAAACGGTGCGGGAAAAAGTACTACAATCAAAACACTGCTCGGTTTGCTTAAGAATACCAAAGCTAAGGTCTCCTTTAATGGAGTTAATAAATCCTATGCTTATGTACCGGAGCAGCCGGTGTTTTATGAGGACCTGACCTTATGGGAGCACTTAGATTTGGCTGCTGCTGCTTATGGACTAAAATATGAGCAGTTTCAAGAAACGGCGGAGAGGTTACTGAAGCAGTTCGGCATGAATCATGTCCGTGATGATCTTCCAGCTGGCTTCTCTAAGGGTATGAAACAGAAAATGATGCTGATGCTTGGCTTTTTGGTGCAGCCGGATGTTTATATTGTGGACGAGCCTTTTATCGGCTTGGATCCTCGGGCCACTAAAGATTTCCTGCGGCTGCTGGAAGCGGAGCGGCAGCGCGGAGCTGGTGTATTAATGTCTACGCATGTATTGGATACTGCTGAGAAAATTTGCGATGATTTTGTGCTGATCTCGGGTGGCAGGGTTGCCGCTGCAGGAACGCTCGAAGATATACGTGATTATGCTGGGTTGCCGGAGGCGTCGTTGTTTGATTGCTTCGACGAACTGACATGAGTAAGCAGAAGCAGCGAGGGTTTGCTTTTCCTACCTCCAAAAAGCTATTCTGGCGGCGATTATTTTCTCATTGGCGTGAGCAATCTGCTATTATTCGTACGGCTGCCGATTGGACTGTGCTGTTATATATACTGATTCCCGGGGGATTTCTGGGAGGACGGTTATATTACGGGTTCTGGAACGAGGCATTGCCAGCTTGGAGTGGAGATTTGCCGTTTATGCTGATTCCTTCATTATTTGTGCTCCTGCTCTGTAGAGGGGGACTGGTGCTATTATTGCAGGAAGGCGATCTATTATTTCTAAGACAACGGCAGCGATGGATAAATACGATCATGTTCCGCGGGTTGCTGTACAGCCTGATCGTAACATCGTTGAAGTTCTGTGCAGCTTTTGTGCTGTTATTACCTTTTCTGGTTCGGGGATATGGAATGCTGTCATCGGAGGTATGGGCGCTGTTCGCTCTGACTTTGACATGTAGCTGGTGCATTAAATTACTTGGGCATATTGTAAAAGTACAAAAGCAAGGCTGGCGGCGCTGGCTGTGGCTGATTCTGGCCATCTCCGTTCCTTGTGGGATTTATTTCCGTGCAGCTACGTTTTGGAACAACAGTCCAGTTTTTATGCTGCTGATTGCGGCACTCTTTGCAGTCGTAGCGGTAATCGCTCTTCAGCGGCGTATAGTGATGCGTGGGACGTTCATGAACGATGTGCGTGAAGATTATAAGCAGCGGATGAAAATAGCGGCCCTATTACTCCGCGGCGTACTGGATAAGCCACGTCCGACCCGCCATAAGCCGTGGATTTTCCGGAAATCACAGCCTTTGCTAAAATCAAAAACTGCCGAGAGCCGTTTCTCTGCGGCAGCGATTAAGGCCCTTGTACGGAATCCTGCCCATTTAAAGCTCTACTTATCGTTTACTGCTGTGTCCCTTCTAGCGATATTTATCATTCCTTCAGGGTTCAAATGGCTGGGCTTTATAGTTTTAGTTTCTCTCATGACCAATTGGCTGTTGTCGTTCTGGTCGTTATTCGTGGGAGATGATTACATCGGAATTCTGCCGTTTACGAAGGAACAAAAAGCCGAAGCGGGGCTGCGTGCGGTCCCTATCTTACTGCTTCCTTTTTCAATCATTTGTTCTGCGCTGATCTGTATTTCCTTATACGGATGGTTTGGGATTATTCTGTTCATCCCGCTAGGTTATATCGTTGCACTGTTTAGCTCAAGAATATTTGGAACTTTTCGCTTAGCGAAATAAAGATATAAATAGAACGGAAGAGTGCCCCATAAGCCGTGAAAAGGCTGCTGGGGCACTCTTCTTTTTTTGTCTTGATTCGATCTATTGCAGCACGCACGTACGTACGAGGTACCTAGCTAGCCTATGGGACACAGCTGCCCCTAAACATACTATTTTTCCACTTTTGGGATGCTAACGGACTCCATAGTTGCTATTGCCATGAAAAACACCATATATGAGCCTCGTTATAATGAATAGCGTCGTTGGAGTCCGAAACACTGCCCATAAGGTGATAAATTCGCCAATAACGTCATCTGGGTCCGAAGCCGCAGTAGCTGATTAGGACAGACGCTCCACATAGCAGCTGAGGAACCCAAAACAGAGGAGCGATTCTCCAATTAATGAGAGAATCGCGCAGACCGCCATTTTCAAAGTAGTAAGCTGCTTGGAGGATATTCACGTTGCATTAGAGATTATCCCAGTCGAATGTCAGCAGCGTGCTTGCCTGCTGTATATCCTGTTGAGAAGGCCGCTGTTATATTGTAGCCTCCTGTATAGCCATGGATATCGAGTACCTCGCCGCAGAAGAATAACCCCGGCATAAGCTTCGATTCCATTCTTTTGGGATCGATCTCCTTCAGGTTTACCCCGCCCCCGGTAACAAAGGCCTCGGATAGGGAACGGGTGCCATGCACATAAACCGGCATGCGTTTTAAAATCCCAGCCAACAGAAGCAATCCATTCTTGGAGACGTGATGACCGGTTGTATCCCCATCTAAGTCAGCTTTAGTCAGCAAGAGGGGGATGAGACGCTCTGGCAACAGCCCTTTTAGCGAATTGCGGATTGCTTTCTTTGTCTCCTGATCCAGCTTATCCTGCAACATAGATTCTACTTCCTGTGCGTTCAGATCAGGGAAGAGATCGATGGACATCTCCACCGTATCTGTGCCGGATTTACGTTGGACCTGTCTCAGAAATTGGCTGCACCGCAGTGCAATGGGTCCTGATAATCCAAAATGGGTGAATATCATATCTCCTCGATGAGAGATGACCTTCTTTCCTTTAGGATTCCACACAGTGAGGGCTACATCACGTAGCGACAGGCCTTGCAGCTCGCCGGACTTAATCCATTCTTCCCGTGAAAGAATCGGCACCTCTGTCGGAAACAGCTCGGTGATCGTGTGCCCTGCGGCTTCTGCCCAAGGGTAGCCATCTCCAGTGGAGCCGGTCTGTGGTACAGACTTGCCTCCGGTGGCGATGATAACAGCTGTGCAGGCGATCGTCTTGCCCGAGCTCAGCTGGACTCCCTTAACAGCCCCTTCGTTATAGATTATTCTTGAGACGGGACTGTCGGTCATAATCTGCACGCCTAGACTCCGTACTTTGCTAATTAAGGCAGATACGACACTAGAGGCCTTATCGGAAACGGGAAACATCCGCCCGTTATCTTCTTCTTTTAATGCAATGCCTAAACCTTCAAAAAAGGCGATGATATCCTGGTTATTAAAATGGTCGAAGGCACTATACAAAAAACGCCCGTTTCCTGGAATATGGGCGATTAGCTCGTCTCTTTCCTTGACGTTGGTAACATTGCAGCGTCCGCCACCGGATATTCCGAGCTTTCGGCCTAGTTTTGCTCCCTTGTCGATTAGCAGAACGGATGCCCCGTGTTCTGCAGCGGCCACGCTTGCCATTAGACCCGAAGGGCCGCCCCCAATGACGATCACATCGTAATTGCTCATGAAATTTTACTCCTTTACATGTTAAGACACGGAAGCGATTTCCGCGGGTATTCCTAACGGAATCATACCATTCTGATTCACATGTAACCAGTCTTGTCCAATCATTAGGTGATTATCGTTGTCAGGAGAGTAATCCTGTGCTTTAATCTAAGCATGTAGGGTAATTTGTCCATTTTGGGGTGTGATTGTAATTATTGGTGCGGTTAAGGATATCTTATTGCAAATATCGGCAGCATGCTCCTTTCTTTTTCTTTTTCAATGGTGGGTGGACCGTAGATTTGTGACTCGGAAAAAGGGGAAGCTCCCAAATGATCAGACCTTTTTAATTTTGGCGTGTACGTTTAGTCTTATCCTGTGCTCTCTTCTTTCGACAACTCTGTTTGGTGTAGCCTATTTGAATTTAGGATTAATCCCTGCGTATATTGGTATTTTATATGGAACTACCCGTTCGGGCATTTTGCTGTCCATTTTCTTGCTTATCTGCAATGTAATCATCGCGGAGCCTACAGGAATCAGTAACGTGATATTGAATTCAGGGGTTTTATTATATCCGCTACTGTTTGGACTGGCCAAACCTTTTAAGAAAGGTACAGTAGTTGAGAAGATCGGTATGTTATGGATGATTCTTTGTCCAAGCATGCTATTTATTGCGTTAGTCCCGATTATAGGCGGGGAAAATATATATGAATCAAATTCCGTACAAGCATTTCTAATTACGGTGTATCTGTTTTTTACCATCGCGCTAGGTGGTGTTTTTGTATATTTTGTTGAGATGGTTAGAAGTAGATTGCGGGATAAAGTACAAATGGAGAGTATCAGTGAAAGTTTCCAGTGGGAGTCCGAGAAGCTGCAGCAGATTACCAATGTAGTCCCTCTGAGTATTATGTCTCTGGATGAACACGGAGTTGTAACTGATCTTAATGATTGTATGTTAGGAATGATGAGGACTCATTATCCCAATTTGCGAAAAGAGGATATTATTGACGAACCGGTAAAAAAGTTTTTTCACAGCTCAGTGGATACACAGGCCTATATGCGGGTAAGTGATAATATCCGCTCTAAACGGCGTTCCAGTGAAAAAATGATTCATGAGTCGCGCATCTATCAGATTTATTCAGCGCCGTTAATGCATAAGAGCTCAGGGGTAACAAGTGGTGCTGTAATTATTGTGCAGGATATGACCAATGAGGAAAAACTACGTGTAGAGCTGGATCATGTGGAACGTTTGAGCTTGGTCGGGCAGATGGCTGCTGGAATTACCCATGAGATTCGTAATCCTATGGCGGTAGTTCGGGGTTTTTTGCAGCTGATGAGAGAAAAGAGTGCTCAAGAATTGGATTCTTATTATCAGATTGTGATGGAAGAGCTGGACCGCGCTAATAGTATTATTAATGATTTTTTATCCTTGGCACAGAGCCGGGTTTCTGATAAAGAGAAGGTGCTGCTGCACCATATTATAGAAGAAGTTAGTCCATTGCTGTGGGCTGATGCTAATCTTCGCGGTCAAAGTGTGGAACTGAAGCTGAGCCCATCACTGCATGAATTGGAGCTAAATGTCCGGGAAATCAAGCAGCTTATTCTCAATTTAGGACGTAATGGTATGGAGGCTATGGGACCCAAGGGGGTGCTGACGCTGGAGACACGCAGTACTCATGATAAAGTGGAGTTGATTGTCACCGATAGCGGCGTTGGTATGTCAGAAAGTCAACGCGAGAAGCTGTTTTTACCCTTTTTTACGACGAAAATTCAGGGAACAGGTCTAGGCTTATCCTTGTGTCTTAGTATTGTGGAGCGGCATAACGGTAAAATAAATGTAGAGTCTGTAGAAGGAGAGGGCACGGTATTTACGATCTCCTTCCCATTGAATAAGGAGGAACCCAGCGAGGTTCGCTCTTAGATTGAATCACCCTCTACAGCATCTCTTGCTTTCACAGAGTATGAATGTATAATAAAGTTAGTAAGTACTGCTGTAATATTATCTGACAAACAGTTGAAAAGTGAAGGAGAGTGCAGAGAAATGTCCATGTCTTTTAATCAATATATGAGAGATTCAATTCAGCCTATGCGTGATGACCTGACAAGTATCGGGTTTCAGGAGCTTATGACTCCAGAAGAGGTGGAAGCTACTCTTCCAACCGCAAAAGGAACATCGCTTGTAGTCGTAAATTCGGTCTGTGGTTGTGCTGCTGGACAATGTCGTCCAGGTGTAGCTCAGGCTTTGCAAAATGAAATCACTCCGGATCACTTGTTCACAGTGTTTGCAGGTCAAGAGAAAGAAGCTACTGCTAAAGCACGTGAATATTTTGCTCCTTATCCGCCATCCTCACCTTCCATCGCACTGATGAAGGATGGAGAACTCGTTCACTTTATTGAACGTCATGGCGTAGAAGATCGTTCGGCTGCTGAAATTGCTGCTGAATTGAAAGAAGTCTTCAATCGTTTGTGCCAGTAAAAACAGTTATTCCATATAATCTCGCATCAGCCGGCAAATCGGCTGCATGCGGGATTTTTCAAAATATAAGAGCAATAATGGGATAGAATATGCTTAGAAGCATGAGCTTCGTTTGGGTGGATATTTTGATGGATATGGAACCATTTCTGATGGAACGAGGTGTGTTTGGTGAGTTTACAGAAGGAAATTATTGCGGATCTTGGCGTGAAGCCAACGATTGATGTAGAGGTTGAGGCACGCAAACGGGTTGATTTCTTAAAGTCGTACGTGCTGAACGCAGGGGCTAAAGGATTATTGATCGCCATTAGTGGTGGAGTGGACAGTGCGGTAGCCGCGGGTCTTTGTAAACAGGCTACGGACGAGCTGTCGGCAGAAAAAGGCACAGAGTATATGACGCTTGGAGTATTCCAGCCTTATGGGGTTCAGGAAGATATTCAGCACAGCTACGATGTTGCCAAAGCTTTTAATCTGACTCATACTGTGGAGACCAACATTGAGGAAGCGGTAAATGAAATTGCCCTTGAAGTTGAGCATGGTCTGAAATCAATAGGCCAACACCGCCATATGACGCATCAAGGCAAAGGAAATGTTAAAGCCAGAACACGTATGGTTATGCAATATGCACTCGCTTTTGAGAACAATCTAATTGTAGTAGGAACGGATCATGCTTCTGAAGCGATTACTGGCTTCTACACGAAGTGGGGCGATGGCGCTGTAGATATTACACCACTATCCACACTTAATAAACGTCAGGTACGTCAATTGGCTGCACATATCGGTGTGCCTGCGGATATTGTCACAAAAGCACCTACGGCGGGCTTATGGCCGGGTCAGACGGATGAAACCGAGCTGGGCATTACTTATGACGATAACAGCGACTATCTGGAAGGTAAACAGGTTAACCCTGAAGTAGCTGAGAAGCTTGAGAATTATTACCGGAGAACGGCACATAAGCGTAATGTTATTCCGGGGATTTAGAATAGGTTGAACTAGAAATCGCCACGGGTCTGCGTAGCAGCAGAGCTCGTGGCGGTTTTTGTGAGTTGGATAGCTGGATAGACTAAGAAGAATAATTATTCTGTAAGCGTAAGTGTCTGATCGATAAAATTAGTTGTCGCAGCAATCGCGAACTCTAATTGCGGAGTCGTGCCAGCAAAAGGATGCACAGTGTTGAACGTATGATTACCCTCAGGAACCTGCACCCAGCTAATATCTGGCCGAAGTTTGATGAGATGCTCAGATCCTTGGCGGAGATGTACTCCATCTTGACTGCCTTGAATAAGGACAACTGGGAAGGACGCTTTCTGTATGCGTTCAAGGATGTTATAGCGTTCTTTGTTGTTCTCCATGTCTTCTAAAATTACAGCATCCAGCGGCATTTGTTGGCCAGTACGTCCATTAAGGACATAGGTTCTTCCTGTTTCCTTCATCTGCTGCTTTTGTTCTTCCGTCAGCAAATCGAGTTTCGTAACCCCGTTCCAGGAGATTACTCCGCTGATCTCATTGGGATGATCAAGCGTGTAGACCAAACAAATTCCCCCTCCGAGACTGTGGCCGAGAAGGAATAACGGCAGGCTGCCGAATTTCGGGTGTTGACTAAGATAGGACAACAGGATTTCCATGTCCTTCAAGCTGCGGCGATAGGTGTTGCGGGCGAACTTCTCAAGCTCAGTGAAATGCAGCAGATCTTCCCCGATGCCAGCATGAGAGAAGTTAAAAGTAATTACTTCATGCTCTTGGCTGAGAGTTGTGGCTATGTAAGGAAACATTCCCCAATCTTTAAAACCTTTGTAGCCATGGGCTATAACTATAACGCTTTTGGCTTTGCCTTGGGCTGGGAAGTGTGAGCAGCGGAGAACAGCTCCGTCTCCGGCAGGTATTTCAAAATTACGATGATTCATAGGGTAATCCCCTCTCCATATATAAAAATGAAGTAAATCAGCTAGTCTATCGTGAAGTCGCTAAATAGTCTTATTAGACTTAGAGCGCATTTTCTTTTAAGATAGCAGAAAGAATCTTGCAGGACTATTACTTTTAATAATACTTCATATGATTGATCATACCATTATTGAAGCAAAATGGGATACACGTCCATAAGGAGCGTGAAGTGTTGATTTACGGAATCGGACATGATGTGTTAGAAATTGAACGAATCTCAGAGGTAATAAATAGAGGACTGGGTAAGAAATTTAACCAGCGGGTCTTAACAGAGCAAGAATATCAACTTGCTGAAGAGCGAAGCGGGAGGTTGGCTGAGTTCGTAGCCGGACGTTTTGCTGCCAAGGAAGCAGTTGTGAAGGCTTTAGGCTGTGGCATCGGCAATGTAGTTGGGTTTCAGGATATTGAGATATTGCCTGATGCTAAAGGAAAACCAGAGGTAACTTTATCGTGTGAAGCTTGGAGCAGACTAGATCTGCCAAATGGACAGAGGTACACCATTCATCTTACGATAACACATGGTCGTGATTTGGCTTCGGCTTTTGCTGTCGTGGAAGGGCCAGGTTCATAAATTGAACCCTGATTATAGAAGGGCAAGGAGCGTTATAATGACACAACAAGATCTACAAGTTCAAGACGAACAGGAGTTGCGGGAGGCTAAGCAATATTTCAGCTATCATTTGCTGGAGTGGTATCAAGGGCAGAAACGGGATTTGCCTTGGCGTCGGCACCGCAATCCTTATTATATTTGGATTTCTGAAATAATGCTGCAGCAGACAAGGGTGGATACGGTAATCCCGTATTTCAATCGGTTTATCGAAAGGTTTCCTACCGTGGAGTCGCTCGCCGATGCACCAGAAGAGGACGTGCTTAAGTGCTGGGAAGGCTTAGGTTATTATTCTCGTGCTCGCAATATACAGCATGCGGCCAAACAGGTCAAAGAGCTGTATGGCGGGCAGGTGCCGAATGATCGCGAGGCTGTGTTCAGTTTAAAGGGAGTGGGACCTTATACGGCAGGGGCTATCCTTAGCATTGCGTTCAATCGGCCGGAGCCAGCGGTCGACGGCAATGTGATGCGGGTGTTGTCCCGATACTTCCTGATAGAGGATGATATCGCCAAGGGACCCACCCGCGTAAAAATGGAGCGCCTGGCAGCTGAACTGATCCCGGAGGGGGAAGCGGCATCTTTTAATCAGGCGCTGATGGAGCTTGGGGCACTCGTATGCACTCCTAAATCACCGCGCTGCTTAACCTGCCCGGTGATGGAGCATTGCGCCGCGCGCCTGGCGGGCTGCGAGACCTCGCTGCCCGTCAAGACCAAGGCCAAGCCGCCGCGCCCTGAGGAGCGGCTGGCGGCCTTAATCGAGGGCCGCGGTGCCCACGCGGGCCAAGTACTCATCCGGCAGCGGCCACAAAGCGGGCTGTTAGCCCGCATGTGGGAGCTGCCGCACTGGCCGGCACCGCCTGTGGAAGGCGGCGCCAAAGGCGCGCGGCTGCCGGAAGCGGCGGCGCTGGACCGGCTGCGCCGGTCACTGCGGGAGGCCGGGATCTCTGCCCGGCCTGAGAAGCACTGGATGGCTGCTGAGCATATCTTCAGCCATATCGTGTGGACGCTGCAGGTGTACCGCTGCAGCGAAGAGGACGCCCTTCCGCTGCCGATAGCGGCAGAAGGACGGGCGGTGTACAACGCGGATGCGGACTTATTCTCGGGGATCGACAGCAGCATGCCTATCGAGAGATTTGAGGACGGGACCGCTAGTCCAGAGGATGGCGGAGCAGTGCGCTGGATCAGCCGCGAAGACATGGCTAACTATGCGTTCCCTAACGTTTTTCTGAAGCTACTGAACCTTTATTTTGATGAGCAGGAAGAGCGGGCGAAGCTAGAGAAGTAGGAGATTCGCCGTGTTGCGTTGCTAAAGTGCTAAATGTACAAAACCTGAGTTTGATGTATGCACCTAAGTAGGGTCGTATGCACCTAAGTAGGGTCGTATGCGCCTAAGTAGGGTCGTATGCTTCAGTCTCTTCGTAGCAAATATTTGTTTATTTGGTTCAGATTAGTTCAGTCTTGTTCCAACTAAATTCTTCTGGTGTTCTATGGCTACGAGAGTGGTAAAGATTTAATTAGGGAATTCTTCCCTGAAAATAGGTCGATTTGGCTTGTAATTGATCATTTTAGGGAAAACCTCCCTAATAATTGGGGAAATATCGGTTTTATGCCCAAAACGGATGATTTTTAGGGAGTATTTCCCTAATTACTCGTGTTTATGGAGTATATCGCAGAATTTTAGGGAGTTATTCCCTAATCTATTGCTCAGCGACTCCAAACGCAGATTCTCGTAAGCCGAGTATAGATTTATTGCGATTTATTGCGATCTCTTCCGATTTATTCTCATCTATACCGATCTATTCTGATCTATACCGATCCAGCGCATCCATTTAAGCGACGCAAGGGGCGTGAAATGCGGTGTCTGGGAGGATCTCAATCAATCAATCTTTATCTTTATCTCTCTATATCTCCAACCTAAACAAAGAAGGTATCCCTTAGCCTATTCGGCTCTGAGATACCTTCTTTTTTAGTTAAATGGCATAAGCCAAATGGAATTTCTTATTTTGCGCTTTCGTAACGTTTGCTAACTTCTTCCCAGTTTACTACGTTCCAGAACGCTTTGATGTAATCAGGGCGTTTGTTTTGGTAGTTCAGGTAGTAAGCGTGCTCCCATACATCCAGTCCGAGGATTGGAGTAGCGCCTTCGCTGATTGGGTTGTCTTGGTTAGGTGTGCTTGTTACTGCCAGTTTGCCATCTTTAACAACTAGCCAAGCCCAGCCGCTGCCGAAACGAGTAGTTGCTGCTGCTGCGAAATCTTCTTTGAATTTTTCGAATCCGCCCAGTTCTTTATCGATAGCTTCAGCCAATGCGCCAGTTGGTGCGCCGCCGCCGTTTGGTCCGATAACTTCCCAGAACAAAGTGTGGTTAGCGTGTCCGCCACCATTGTTGCGAACAGCAGTACGGATAGCTTCAGGTACAGCGTTCAGATCTGTAAGAAGCTCTTCAATGCTTTTGCTTTGCAATTCAGGTGCTTTTTCCAAAGCTGCATTCAGATTAGTTACATATGTGTTATGGTGTCTGTCATGGTGAATTTCCATCGTCAATGCGTCGATGTGTGGTTCGAGTGCGTTGTTCGGATAAGGAAGTGCCGGTAATTGAAATGCCATGGAAAAATCCCTCCTGAGTTATATTAGAATTTTGTTATAGATAAAGAATTCTGGCGAACTAACGTCAAAATCCTTTATTGTAAATATGTACTATAGGGTTTCGCCCAATAGGATACTTTAATTAAACCGTATCTAGACCAATAATGCAACACTAAACAAACATAAATGTTTATAAAGTATAATTGGAGAGGGAAAGGGTTTTACAATTGTATTTAGAATGTTAAAATAAATAGTCCCTAACCTATAGACATATATCCTTATTAATACCCTTTTAATGAAGAAATGAACCCCATCCGAAATGTAAACGCTTGATATTAAGCGCTTTCAAAAGAAAAATGATGATATCACGAGAAAAGTGTGCTTTAATAGATTTAAAAGCAGGTATTCCTCGATATTTGATGCTTTTTTTTATTTTCTCTATGTTAAGGGAACCCCTTCTTTTTGTTAAATTCATAAGCCATAGACAAGGGAGATTTTAAAGAATGCACGTTCGTTCCTTTCAATTAAGCGACGTTAGCCCTGTGACTGATTTGCTGCAAACCGCATTATCGGAAGAGTGTTTCGAGAACACTATCGAGCCTTTCTCCAGGCAGCTTTCTTGGGATTCAGATCTCATTGTAGTTGCGGAAGATGAAGAAGAAATTGTTGGAGCACTGATTGGTACAATTGAGAAAAACCACGGTTGTTATTTCCGGATTGCTGTACATCCTGATTATCGCCGCAGAGGAGTCGGTAGAAGTCTGGTATCAGCTATGGAATCCAGGTTTCAAGCTCGTAAAGTCAGTGGTATCTATGTAGCCGTCGATGAGCATAATTCTTTTGCTTTGCCGTTGTATGAAGCTATGGGATATAGCGAGAATCAAATCTTCAAATCTGTCCGGAAGCTGAGCATTGTTGGGTAATTTTGATCACTCAGCTGCGAAAGCGGAAACATTTTCTAGAAAAAAGAACTATAGCTGACGATATAGTCTGTTTCATTCATACTCGAGCGTATTTTCCAGAAGTCCATTGCTAATGGCTGGGAGATATGCTTTTTTATTGTTATAATATCTGCAAGTATAGACTTCAATTATTGAGAACAGAGGTGACATATTGAATCAGGAGCCCCAAGTAGATTACACGAGAAATAGGAAACAAAGACATAGATCCTCCAGATCCAAGACTACCCTGGGCGGTCGTTTGGTCTCGGAAATGAAGGATTGGCTGCTTACAGCTGTGATTGTTTTTGCTGTGATGTCTGTTCTTAATGTTTTTGTGTTCAATATATCAACGGTTAAAGGTCAGTCTATGCAGCCAACGCTCTGGGAGGGTGAGAGGCTCTTCATTAATAAAATTTCATTGCTCTTCGTAAATCCAAAGCATGGTGATGTTGTCATTCTTCATGATCCAAGTACCGGACCTAGTCATAAGGAGTATTTAGTGAAGCGAGTGATTGGCATACCTGGAGATATCATAGAGGTACGGAATCATCAGTTATACGTGAATGGAAAAATAGTGAATGAGCCCTATATCGATACTGAGATTGAAGATCCGGATTTTGCAGCGTTAACCGTGGAAAGTGGCAATTATTTTGTAATGGGCGATAACCGTCATGCTTCAGCCAGCAAGGACAGCCGTTACTTCGGCTCTATTTCACAGGATATGATTGTCGGCAGGGCTGATTATATATGGTGGCCTCTGTCAAAACTGAATAGATTATAAGAAAGTCAGCGAAGATATGAAAGGAGAAGGCGGAAATGACCAATACATTTCAGTCATCGTATGCTCCCCCGCCTTCCAAGTGGGCACAGCTTAAAGCAGAGATTCAGGAGGCTGCGACATCACTCGGTATTGATGATATCGGGTTTACAACAGCAGAACCTTTTTTATATTTAAAAAATATACTGCAAGACCACCGGGACAAAGGATATGAATCTGGCTTCGAGGAACCCGATCTGGATAAAAGGACAGTTCCAGCATTGTCTTCTGGAGACAAGCCGTTATCTATTATTTCGATTGCAGTGGCTTACCCTTCTAAAATGGAGAACCCTCCTAAATCTGAGCCGGGTGCACGTAGAGGCATCCTCGCCCGGGCATCTTGGGGCAGGGATTATCACCATGTGCTGAGGGAAGCCTTAAGTAAGCTAGAGGAATTTATTCACGAGCGTGTACCAGAGGCTGTGCTGGAAAGTATGGTGGACACTGGTGTTCTAGTAGATAGAGCGGTAGCGGAAAGAGCGGGAATAGGCTTCAGCGGCAAAAACTGTTCTATCATCTCGCCCAAATGGGGATCTTGGATTTATCTTGGGGAAATGGTTACGAACATTCCTTTTGCTCCGGATGAACCTGTTGAAGAAGGCTGCGGGGAGTGTACCAAGTGTATTGATGCTTGTCCGACCGGAGCGCTGGTGGGTCCGGGTCAGCTTAACGCACAGGCTTGTATTTCTTTTTTGACGCAGACTAAAGGGTTCCTCAGCGAGGAGTATATGACCAAGATCGGCAATCGTCTATACGGCTGTGATACTTGCCAGATTGTATGTCCCAAGAATAGAGGTAAGAACTGGAATCATCGCCCTCAGATGCAACCTGATCCTGAAATTGTGAAGCCGCTGCTGCTGCCGATCCTTGATCTTAGCAATCGTGAGTTCAAAGAGAAATTCGGCAATAGCTCAGCAGCCTGGAGAGGCAAAAAGCCGATGCAGCGAAATGCGATCATTGCCCTAGGCAATTTTAAGGAAGCCGGGGCTGTGCCAAAGCTATCAGAGATTGTTCTGAAAGAGCCGCGGCCAGAGATGCGGGGCACTGCTGCTTGGGCGCTTGGACGTATTGGCGGTGATGAGGCTCTAGCGGCTGTAGAAGCGGGTTTAGAGCGCGAGGAGGATAGCACGGTGAGGGAAATGCTAAGCCGGGCGCAGGATGTGCTCCTTACTGGGAAGAAGGCACGGGAGGACAGCGATATTAATGGAGGAAAAAGTTCATAGACAGGTTGCATATTGCCAATTGCTGTCCAGTTCCCGAAATGCTATGATAGATTCGCGTGCCATATGGCGATGCAGACAATAGAGTGTAGAGGTGGGCTTTAGATGAGTATCGCATTACCTATTATTACATTGGTCGTAGGTCTCATCGGTGGTTTTTTCATCGGTGTATATTATCTGCGCAAACAAATGACAAACATGCAGAATGATCCTGAAATGCTGCAAAAGGTTGCAAAGCAAATGGGTTATAACCTGAACGGGAAGCAAATGCAGCGTGCCCAGCAAATGATGAAGACTCAGGGACAGCCAGGTGCGCGCCCAGGAGCAGCTAAAGGGAATAAACGTAGAAGTAAGTAACCGGGTCCGGATAACATGTATACGGGTGCGGAAGGGGGAGACATCATGGGGAACATCAAGGAATATGTGAACGGTAAAGTTGCAGAGAACCGTGAGCAAATCGAGTATCACGTTGAGAAAATATTAGAATTAATCGGTGAAGATACCGGCCGCGAGGGACTGCTGGAAACACCGGCACGTGTTACGCGGATGTACGAGGAGATATTCGGCGGTTATTCGATAGATCCCCGCGAGGCGCTCGGCGTTACTTTTGATGAGTCTCATGAAGAGCTAGTGATCGTTAAGGATATCGTCTATTACAGCCAATGTGAACACCACATGGCTCCTTTCTTTGGTAAAGTGCATATAGGATACATTCCGAGCGGACGTATTGCTGGACTCAGCAAATTAGCTCGGCTTGTTGAAGCAGTAAGCCGGCGTCTACAGGTTCAAGAACGCATTACGGCGCAAATTGCTGATATTATGACGGAGGTGCTAGGCCCCCACGGTGTTATGGTTGTTGTGGAGGGAGAACATCTGTGTATGTGTGCACGCGGAGTGAAGAAGCCAGGCAGCAAAACGGTAACTATGGCTACTAGAGGGGTCTTCCGTGAGGATGCCGCCGCTCGTGCGGAGTTTCTAAGCTTGATTAAGGAATAAATATCGGGGTGCATACCTCGAAATTGGAAGGACCCATCGTTCACGTAATGTGAATGATGGGTCCTTTTTGGTCAGGGTGTGGGAATAAGAGTGATGTTCACTGTGAATTGAAATAATATCAAAAAGGCTTCCAGGCCAGTTTACTGGCAGCAGCATAACGTTCTGAGACGTAAGGCCAGTTAACGACCTTCCACCAATCCTCAATATAATCGGCCCGATTATTCTGATGTTTAAGGTAATAGGCATGCTCCCATACATCCAGAGCCAGTAACGGAACCACGTCCCATTGTGACAGGTTCTGATGTTTCTCCGCAGTCAAAATCTCCAGTCTATGACTGCGTGGACTCCAGACGAGAATAGCCCAGCCGCCACCTTCAACCTTATTCGCAGCTTCTGTGAACTGTTTCTTGAAGCTGTCATAGCTGCCGAAGCTTTGTTCAATGGCTTCCAGTAAGGCTCCAGTTGGACGCCCGCCACCTTGTGGAGACATTACGTTCCAGAATATTGTATGGAGATAGTGGCCTGCCCCATTAAAGGCTAGCTCCCGCTCCCAATGCTTAACGAGATCGAAATCTCCTTTCTTGCGAGCCTCAGCTAGCTTGTTCTCTGCTTTATTTAGTCCATCTACATAACTTTGATGGTGTTTATCGTGATGAATCCGCATGGTTTTCTCATCGATGTATGGTTCCAGCGCATTATAAGCATAAGGCAATGGAGGCAGCGTATGTCCGCCAATTGGCACAGCACTCATTTCACGAATATCAAGGATAGTATCTGTAGAAGGAATAAGTCCCTCATTCCGCGTGACATTGTCCTCTTCTGTTCTTACGACATAGTCGGCTGCTGTATAATCTCTCATAATTTGCGTGAGCTGTCCGGGCGAGCTCAGAGTGTGCAGTACGGCAAGGAAATACTCTGATTCGCGAATAATATGCAGGATCACAGTGGTTGCAAGGGGGACGGCTTTGACGGCTGCGCTACTTTCCATAATGGCAAAAAGCTGCCGAACAAATTCTTGGGATTGGGTACAGGAGATATGCAGCAGTTTTTCTGTTTCCGCAGTGAGTTCAGCCTGACTTGGTGGAGAAGCAGAGAGGGCAGAATTCAATAACTGCTGAGCGGCCATCTCTGTGGCACCGAAGACCACTGCCCATTCATCCAGCAGTTTAACATAGGGTTCCTCCAGGTTAGGTACGATTGCTTTGATAACCTCGGTATGCTCTTTCTCTTGTGTTTTCCAGAATACGATTTCTTCTAAAATACGTACTGGCAGCATCGGCCCGTATACATATAACATTCCAAGAAAACCTCCCGTGATATGTCTTCATCAGTCCATTATATGTGTGCTCATGATAGCTTATGAAGAGCATAAGAACGCGATAATAATATCGTTGACAACTGTTTGATATGGTGAAATAATACAGGAAAATAAAGGCAATGATACCGAAAGGTACAACCTCGCGAAAAGGAGGGTGTACCTTTTTTTGTCGTGTGGACCGATTAATGAAATCCTATGGGGTAGTAGAAAAACTTTGAGAAATGAGATGAGGGTATGAACAAGCTTGAGAAGAAGCAATTTTATAATCAGCTGTTAAAATTAGCGGTACCGATATCCCTCCAAAGTCTAGTCATGGCGGTGCTGTATTTAGTAGATCAATTGATGGTAGGGCAGCTTGGGGGTGTAGCAATCGCTTCGGTTGGGATGGCTAGTAAAATCTATAGCGTGATTTCAGTGGTGCTGGCGGGTCTTGCTACGGGTCTTGCTATATACGCGGCTCAATATTGGGGGAGTAAAGACCGAAAGAGCATCACACCACTACTGGGATTAAGTCTTGGAATTGGCCTGATCTTGTCGGGTTCATTTACGATATTTGTTTTTATTAACCCTCGGCTATGTCTGTCTATTTTTACAACGGATAAAGAAGTGTTGGAGAATGGGTACATTTTTCTGAAAATCGTTGCCCTCAGTTATATTCCAACGATGTTGACGATGCTCTATTCGGCGGTTCTACGAAGTTCAGGACATGTAAAGTATCCAATGATTGTTAGCATAGCTGCTGTAGGAATGAATATTATTTTAAACTATGCGCTTATTTTTGGGCATTGGGGATTTCCAGCGCTTGGACTTGCAGGTGCGGCATATGCAACGTTAATCTCACGTATAGTCGAAAGTGCTTTGATTGTCGGAGCCATATATCGTGGAAAGCTGCCGGGTGCCGGGGGTATTAAGGAACTCAGTTCGTTTTCGAAAGCGCTGTGCATACCTTTTTTAAGAACGATAGCACCTATTGTTTTAACGGAATTGGTTTGGGTCTTAGGGGAGGCTTGTTATTCCGTAATATATAGCCGTATGGGCACAGCGGAGATGACCGCTATGACAGTGACCTTTCCGCTGCAGGGGTTGACGATTGGGCTTCTGGCAGGGCTTTCTGGTGCAGCTGGCATTATGGTCGGACATAAGCTGGGAGAGAATAATAATGCAGGTGCTTTTCAGTATGCTCGTTTTTTTGTTCGAATAGGAGTAGGAATTTCATTGCTGCTTGGTGTTCTTATTGCTGTTCTTGCCCCGCTCTACGTCTCAGCCTTTAACTTAACAGTGGAAGAGCGCCGAATGGCCACTTCCGTTATCTGCTTTTTTGCTCTTTTTTTATGGATAAAGGTGGGCAATATGATGATTGCGGGAGGGATCCTGCAGAGTGGTGGCGATAGTAAATTCGTCTTTATTATGGAAGCCTCCACAACTTGGTTGCTTGGGGTGCCTCTAGGGCTACTGTTGTCATGGGGATGGAAACAGCCTCTTCCCTGGGTATACTTCTTTCTGTCCCTGGAAGAGGCTGTTCGATTGGTTATAGGTTACGTGCGTTTTCGCCGTGGTAAATGGTTGAAGCAGCTGACCCATCAGGGGACAGAGGCGGATTGTAGTGCTTAACTAGTTACTTGCCATCGCCGGCTGGTTGCCATTGTAGGTTTTGGCTAGTTGAACATTTCCTAAGAAAGCAGAGACTCGCCGCAAATACTCACGCGGGTGCTCACGGAACAGCAATTCATGATGGCTGCCCTCTACGACCCAGGAATCTGAGAACGGATTGCTTTGGTTCGCGGCCAGCTTTTCGGCAATAGGATAAGGAGCTTTATCATCTTCGGTTCCATGCATGAGTAGAATAGGGAAAGGATAATCTTCGGATTTGACCTTCGCATAAGGAATTTGATTCAGCCCCGTACCGTTTAGAACTGGGAACAGCATTTCCATAATCGCCAGGGAAGGCTGGCGGGGCAGATCAATATTTTGCTTAATATTATGATACAGCGTATCTGGCTCTAACAAAAAGGTGCTGTCCAGAATCATCGCGTCAATGTCCTCTGATACTAATCCTGTTTGCAGTGCTGTGCCTGCTCCCATGGAGAAGCCCCATACCACTAACTCCTCAGCTCCACGTTCCTTAGCAAAATCAATAGCGCCTAGAAGCTGCTGGGATTCTTTTTTACCTCCGGTTGCAATATCCTTGTTGCCTTGGGCAGCAAAGCCGTAATCAAACATCACGACATTGAAATTCAGACTGTGTGCATAGTGAGCGAGATCGTACATAGGTACCCAAGATTCTTCCCGGTTGGCGCCATAGCCATGGCTGAACACGATAGTTTTGGTAGCCCCTTCGGAGGGAATATACCAGCCGCTCATCATCCGACTTCCATCTTTAGCTGGAAACGTCACATCCTCGTATGCGAGACCTTTGGCCTGCATGGGATTGGAATACAGAGGTGCGACCGTTGGATTAGATAATACCCAGGCGATATAGCCATGAAGTGAGACAAAGCAGAAGGCTAAGAAGAAAAAAATAGATAATAGCAGTGCAACGATAATATGCTTCACACGAATCATCCGCAGCGATAGCCGGGACGAACTGCCTTGTTTAGGTAGTTTAGGTCGACGGGAGACGGTTGTGCCGGTTTGGCGAGTTGCCAGATCCATATGGTCCCCTCCTAGAATGATGTGAGTACTAGTGCCTAGAAGAATTTGTAAAAATGATTCTAAAGCATCAGTAGATAATTTAATATGTTAATCGTATGAAAAAGCCCTTACAAAGTCAATGAATTAGACGCTTTTGTAATGTAACTGTAAAGTGCGGCCCAACCTTTTCCGGCACATTTTTGGCACAACTCCGGCGGAGTGAATATACTGGACTTTCCATAGAGTTTTGCACTAAGATAGAGTTAGTTATAATGTAACCGAGTTTCATTTGATGAAACACGAGGGGGAGATTGTCATGGAGGACCGAAAGCTTACAGTGCGTGCGGTAGAACGTGCGCTTGATATATTGCTTTGTTTTACGCAGGACAGAGATTTAGGGTTGACGGAGATCGCTTCAAAGATTGATTTACATAAAAGTACCGTCCATCGGCTGCTGGCAACCTTGGAGGAAAAGGGCTTTCTCATTCGTAATCCGGCCACTGAGAAATACAGTTTGGGTATACGAATTTGGGAATTATCTACGCATTTGCCTGCTTTTGATGAGTCAGCCGCGGTATTATTGCCGTCAATGGAACGGCTGCGGGATCGGCTAGGGGAGACTGTTAGTTTATACTTACGCGACGGCATAGAACGTGTGCGGATTCAGGCGGTTCAGAGCCAGCAGGCCATCCGGCGAGTGGCGCAGATCGGTGCGAGATTGCCTTTATCTGTGGGCGCATCAAGTAAAGTGCTGGCAGCCTATGCTCCTCCAGAGGTGCTGAAAGAATTGCTGGAGAGTTCGGGATGGCCGGACTACGTTGAGAAGGATGTCTATCAAGAGCAGCTTAATGACATTATCCGGCTCGGATATGCCACCAGTTTTGAGGAACGCGAGCCCGGCGCGGCCGCGGTGGCGGTGCCTGTTACGGGCCGCAGTGGAAATGTGATCGCGGCGTTATCGCTGTCCGGCCCAGTTAGTCGCCTATCCCGAGATACGCTAGTGGAATATGCCGCGGTACTGAAGGAAGCGGCTAGTGAAATGGGCATGATGATTCCTTAATTCGCTGGCTGAGACATACCTTGTTAAACAGCGAAGCAGCGATCTCTCCGTTACTGGAGGATCGCTGCTTTGCTGTTTTTGGGGAGGGACTTAGCCGATTGTGGGTAAGTGGCTGATGGCTGATGGGTGAATGATGGGTAACTGATGAGTGACTGATGGGTGAATGATGAGTGAATGATGACTGACTGACGAGTGGCTGATGAGTGAATGATGGGTAACTGACGGCTGACTGATGGGTAATCAACAGCTAACTGACGGCTAGCTAATGGCTAACGGCTCCCCTACCTTGCGTTGGTTTGGTGAGCTTCAGTGAATATACGTTTCTTTGGAATCCTCAGTAACTCGTAATGCTGAGGCTCGAGCGTTTGAACCCCGGGTCTAGATAGGCGGAAAGGCAGAGCCACAGAGAGGGGAGGCTAGAATCCACGAATGCACGAACCCAGGAACCTAGGAATGCAGAAACCCACGAACTCACCGAACACAGAAACCCACGAACTCACGAGCCCAGGAACCTGGGTTCCCGCGAACGTGCAAACCCGCGAACCTAGGAACACAGAAACCCACGAACCCACGAACCCAGGAACCCGGGTTCCCGCGAACGTGCAAACCCGCGAACCTAGGAACACAGAAACCCACGAACTCATGAACCTAGGAACGCAGAAACCCACGAACTCACCGAACCTAGGAACACAGAAACCCACGAACTCATGAACCCACGAACCCACGAACCCACGAACCCACGAACCCACGAACCCACGAACCCACGTATCTCATAACTCGTACACAAGTAATCTCAGGTTGTTATTTAGATCTTTCCTGAGCTTCCGGACTCAGAAGACGCTATTTGCCCATTTAAAGCCTTTTGGGCAGAGTTTCGGACTCCAGTGCAGCTATTCGACCAAATGAGCTCCTGTAGCGGGTTTTTTAGGCCAATAGCGACTATGGAGTCCGATCGCACGCCAAAAGTCGGATAATCGAGGTAATAGGGTCATCTGAGTCCGATAGCATGGAATCCTAGCGTCCCCTGAGGCTTCCGGACTCAGAAGACGCTATTTGCCCATTTAAAGCCTTTTGGGCAGAGTTTCGGACTCCAGTGCAGCTATTAAGCAAAAATGGGCTCATTCAGCGTGTTTTTCATGCCAATAGCGACTATGGAGTCCGATCGCACGCCAAAAGTCGGATAATCGAGCGTATAGGGTCATCTGGGTCCGATAGCGCCGAATTCTAAGCGTCCCCTGAGACGTGCGGACTCAGGGGACGCTATTTGCGAATTGACAGCCATTTTGGCGTAGTTTCGGACCCCAGTGCAGCTATTCGGCAAAAATGGGCTCCTGTAGCGTGTTTTTCATGCCAATAGGGTCTATGGAGTCCGATCGCACGCCAAAAGTCGGATAATCGAGCGTATAGAGTCATCTGAGTCCGATAGCGCGGAATCCTAAGCGTCCCCTGGGCGTGCGGACTCAGGGGACGCTATTTGCGAATTGACAGCCATTTTGGCGTAGTTTCGGACCCTAGTGCAGCTATTCGACCAAAACGGGAACCTTTAGTATGTTTTTCATGCCAATAGCGACTATGGAGTCCGATCGCGCGCCAAAAGTCGGATAATCGAGCGTATAGGGTCATCTGAGTCCGATCCCACGCCAAAAGTCGGATAATCGAGCGAATAGAGTCATCTGAGTCCGATAGCATGGAATCCTAGGCGTCCCCTGAGGCGCGCGGAATCCTAAATGTCCCCTGAGCCTCACGCAGCAATGGTGAAGATTCCAAAGACAACAGACAGAAGCACCCTACCCGCCGCAAATTGGCTGCTGGAACCACCCCATAAAAAAGGGACTGCTCACAGCCACTCATGGCCGTGAAACAGTCCCTTTTTAAGTTACTTTAAATCTATTCTACCGACACCGCGGAAGAGTCTGTAGCATCTGCCAGCATCTGGCGAAGAACAGTCTGCAGGATACCGCCGTTGCGATAGTAATCAATATCGACTGTACTGTCGAGTCGTGCAATGACAGGGAAATCGAATTGTGTGCCGTCTTCACGGGTAGCCGTGACAGTTAGCTCTTGACTTGGTGCCACGTTGTTATCGAGACCAGTAATGTTGAAGGTCTCGCGTCCTGTCAGTCCCAAGCTGCTCCAGCCGTGGCCTTCTTGGAATTGAAGTGGGAGTACACCCATACCGACCAGATTGCTGCGGTGAATCCGCTCAAAGCTCTCAGCGATAACTGCTTTAACGCCAAGTAGAAGCGTACCCTTAGCCGCCCAGTCACGTGAGCTTCCTGTACCGTACTCCTTACCAGCGATGACGATCAGATTTTGTCCAGCATCCTGATAGAGCATGGAAGCATCATAGATGGACATAACCTCGTCGCTTGGCAAGAAGGTAGTAACGCCGCCTTCTGTACCAGGAGCTACTGCGTTACGAATCCGAATGTTAGCGAACGTACCGCGCATCATGACTTCGTGATTTCCGCGGCGTGAGCCGTAGGAGTTGAAGTCTGCACGTTCTACACCATGATCGCGCAAATATTCGCCAGCAGGACCAGAGGTAGAGATATTACCCGCTGGTGAGATATGGTCGGTTGTTACGGAATCAGCAAGCAGCGCTAGAACGCGTGCATCTTTGATATCCTTAATGTCTCCCAGACCGTCTGCCAGATGTTCGAAGAATGGCGGATTCTGGATGTACGTGGAATTATCATCCCACTCATACAGCTCGCCTTGCGGAACAGGAATCGAATTCCAACGTTCGTTAGCGGTGAATACATTTTCGTATTTGCTACGGAACATCTCCGGACTAAGGGAGAGACCAATGGCTTCACGAATTTCAGCAGTGGTTGGCCAGATATCTTTCAGGAATACTGGCTCACCTTGCGGATCAAATCCAAGTGGCTCAGTTTGCAAATCGATATTTACTGTACCAGCCAGTGCGTAAGCAACTACGAGCGGCGGTGAAGCCAAGTAGTTTGCTTTTACCTGAGCATGTACGCGGCCTTCAAAGTTCCGGTTACCGGAGATGACTGCGGCTACGGTCATGTCATTGTCAGTAATGGCTTGACTAACTTCTTCAGGCAATGGACCGGAGTTACCGATACAAGTGGCACAGCCATAACCAGCCAAGTAGAAGCCCAATGCTTCGAGTGGTTTCAGCAAGTCTGCTTTTTGCAGGTATTCAGTAACCACCAAGGATCCTGGTGTCAAGCTGCTCTTAACGTAAGCTGGTTTGGTCAGACCACGTTCCACAGCTTTTTTCGCCAAAAGACCTGCTCCAAGCATAACGCTAGGGTTGGAAGTATTCGTACAGCTAGTAATAGCTGCGATTACGACTGCGCCTGTGCTGAGCTTGCTGGTAGTATCATTTTTGTGCTGTACTTCTACGACTTGAGCGATTTTCTCATCGCTGAGACCATAACCGCCTTTGTCTACAGGTGTACGGATAATACCTTCGAAATTTTCCTTCATATGCGTAAGTTCGATCCGGTCTTGTGGACGTTTTGGTCCAGCCAAGCTAGGAACGACAGAAGCTAAGTCAAGCTCAATCACATCGCTGAACTCAGGGTCTGGCGTATCCGAGGTACGGAACATCCCTTGTGCTTTGTAATAAGATTCAACCAACGCCACCAGATCATCCGGACGGCCCGTGCTGCGAAGATAAGCGAGTGTCTCGTCATCTACAGGGAAGAAACCGATAGTTGCTCCGTATTCTGGCGCCATGTTGGCAACAGTTGCCCGGTCAGCCAGACTGATGTTAGCAAGGCCAGGTCCGTAGAATTCGACGAATTTGCCGACTACACCCTTTTTACGCAACATTTCAGTTACTGTCAGTGCCAAATCCGTTGCTGTAGCTCCTTCGATAAGGCTGCCTGTAAGCTTGAAGCCCACTACATCAGGTGTAACAAAATAGAGCGGTTGTCCAAGCATTCCTGCTTCAGCCTCAATACCGCCTACACCCCAGCCCACAACACCCAGACCATTGATCATCGTGGTATGGGAATCCGTTCCTACAAGGGAATCTGGATAAACGACAGTTTCACCATCGATAGTTTTAGTAGTGGCAACGGAAGCTAAATACTCTAGATTTACCTGGTGCACGATACCTGTTGCTGGTGGAACTGCACGGAAGTTGTTAAAAGCTGTCTGTGCCCAACGAAGGAAACGGTAACGCTCCTCGTTGCGTTCGAACTCAACGTTCATATTGTATTCCAAGGCGTCTGCTGTACCGAAAGCATCAACCATGACAGAGTGGTCAATTACAAGGTCAACCGGGACAAGCGGATTGATCTGTTTAGGATCTCCTCCGGCTTTTTTTACAGTATCACGCATAGCTGCGAGATCCACGACTACCGGAACTCCGGTGAAATCCTGAAGCACGATACGAGCAGGGATAAATGGAATTTCTTTATTACGGTCAATGTCACCTGACCAATCGGCCAGTTGTTTCACATGTTCTTCAGTAATTGCCCGTCCGTCAAACTGACGTACAGCAGCCTCTAGTAGGACTTTGATCGAAAAAGGCAGGGAAGAAATAGAGCCCAATCCTTGTTCCTCAAGGGACTTCAGATCATAATAGCGATAAGATTTGCCGCCTGATTCCAGGGTCCGAGCCAATGAAAAATGATCCTTGCTTGGCATATATGCGCCTCCTTGTTTCGTCTAATGAAACCCAATTTCAAATTGCTTCTAGCTTAATTATAACGGTTACAAAGTGGGGAGTAAAGTTTTTTTTCCTACATCTAAAGCCCGAATTATGCCTGAGAAAATGCCAAGCTACCCTTCCATTGTTATATTGTATCGTTTCGGGATATTCTTTTTACCTCAAAAAGAGCCATTTAAAGGAGATAATACGAAAGAATTCACCGGAATCCTTGGTTTTACTTAATTATTAGGCGAAATACACACTGAATTTCCCTTCCTCAGTCATTAGGTGATAGGGTCCTCGTTGTCGATGTTGGATTGAGATGTCGGACTTGGGGTTAGAGTTTTTGCCTGAAACATCCTTAACTATTCAACCGATCTGTATAGCGGCCTGTTTCCTTTCATATACATAGAACAGCAGTTAAAAGGGAAAGAAGGGGCGCGAGTATAATGGAACAACAGTGGAAGCAAAGTCTTTATGTATATGTTGATCAAGTGAATAAGGCCAGGGTGGAGCCTAAGTCATCATCGCATACCGTTTCCGTATCCGTTAAGGATCCGCGTTTTCTGGTAGAACAAGGGGAGCGTTCAAGACGTCTTGCGGAGTGGTATAAAGAACGTGGGATAACTCCTTTGCGCGGAGAGACAGGGGTTAAGACTTTGCGGACCGTCCGGCAGACTCCGACCGAGGTAGTAGCAGAGGTTACACTGCATAGTGCGCTTTATTATGAAAAAGGCGGCGTTAACCACCGCGAGGATATTATCGAGCTGGAGCGGCTAACCTTTGTACGGGACGGTGGGGGCTGGGAGATTGCTGGTGTGGAACGAAGTGTCCCTGAAAGAAATACGGTTCATCGGGCAGAGGTAGAGCTATCGGGCAGACTATCCAAATGGGGAGAGGCTTTGCCGGCACCGCTGCCATCACAGCCCCTGCTTAACCGGAATGTTCTCGGAGAAATTGCGGGTTCAAGAGAGGTTCGTTATAACCGTGAAGAAGCTGTGGCGTATGCCGACCGCTGGTGGAAAGACGGCAATCCGGAGTTCGAAACCTTCGAGGTGGATTGCACAAATTATGTCTCCCAATGTCTCTTTGCAGGGGGAGCACCTATCAACTATACTGGTAAAAGAGAAACGGGCTGGTGGTACAAAGGTTACCAAGGCAAACAAGAATGGTGGAGCTATAGCTGGGCTGTGTCAGACAGTCTGCAACGCTATTTGAGCGGAAGTCGGAGCAGTGGCTTGCGTGCGGAAGTCATGGAGCGGCCGGAGCAATTGATGCTGGGCGATATCATTCAATATGACTGGGATGGCAACGGGCAGTATCAGCACAGCACAATCGTCACAGCTTTTGATGCAGGAGGTATGCCGCTTGTGAATGCACGTACCGTTAGCAGCCGTCATCGCTATTGGGACTATCGTGATTCCTACGCATGGACTGATCAAACGAAATACCGTTTTTTTCATATTAACGACTACTTATAGTACAGAAAGAGGTTAAGGGAATGGGGAACGCAAAACTAACCGTAGGGCTGGTGTACGGGGGCAAATCAGGAGAACATGAGGTATCGCTACAGACGGCTTTTGCCGTGATGAACTCATTTGATTATGATAAATATGAGATTATACCTTTTTACATTTCAAAACAGGGATTGTGGAAGGTTGGAGAGAAGTTATCAGCTCCTTACAGCCAAGTGGAGCAGCTCAAGCTTGCAGAAGCGACCGAAGATATGGGCACAGCCCTGAACGTGGTATTTAGTGGATTATCGGGTGCTGACCAAACAGTGGACGTAATGTTCCCGCTGTTGCACGGCACGTATGGTGAGGACGGAACGATTCAAGGGTTGTTCGAAATGGCGAATATTCCTTACATCGGTGCTGGTGTTCTTGCCTCTTCGGCAGGTATGGATAAGGTGGTCATGAAGAAGCTGTTCGCTGATGCCGGTCTGGATCAATGCGAGTTTTGTTATTTCAACATCAGCGCTTGGAAAAGAAAACGTCATGAGTTGATTGTTGGTGTAGAGGATAAACTGGGATATCCGGTATTCGTGAAGCCTGCCAATCTAGGCTCAAGTGTAGGTATTTCTAAGGCTGCCGATAAGGATAGTCTTGTAAAAGCCATTGATTTTGCTTTCCGCTATGATACCAAAGTTATTATTGAGGAGTTTGTGGATGCGCGTGAGGTAGAGGTTGGCGTGCTTGGAAATGATGAACCAGAAGCCTCTGTTCCGGGTGAAATCGTTTCTTCTGGTGAATATTATGATTACGCAGCCAAATATACGGACGGCAAATCGCAAATGATGATTCCTGCACCAGTGGATTCTGAAGTGGCCGATCGTTTGCGGGAGTCCGCGATAGTTGCTTTTCGAGCGATTGAGGGCAGTGGAATTACCCGGGCAGACTTCTTCTTGCGAAAATCAGATGGTAAAATTCTAATTAACGAAGTGAACACGATGCCTGGTTTCACTCCTTACAGCATGTATCCGCTATTGTGGCGTGAGACGGGTGTATCTTATAGAGCTCTGTTAGACCGAATGATTGAGTTAGCCTTGGAGCGCTATAATTTTAAACAAGGTCTTAAGTACGACAACGAGTAATAGAAGCTATAGCGGGAATATCCCGACTGGAAGGAGAGAAGAAACATGGGTTTTCAAACAGAATTCAACTCCGTCTGCAAATTCAAGAGTGAACAAGAGCTGTACGAGCTGCTGGAATATGGGCGCACCAAAATGGTGAAACAAGGCTTTCGTGTGTATCCGACGGGTCAAAAGGTTATTGCTTACACCCCTGAGAACGTAGCTGTAGCCATTGTCAAAATTTCAGCCTCGATTGCAGAAATTAATTTTCAAGGGCATGAGGTTACCGCGGTAGAGATGGAGCTTGTGCGTAAGCTGAATGAAGAAGAGTCCAGAGTGCAGACGGCTTTGGCTGAGGAAATGTTTTTTGGAGCACAGGGATGATTGTCCGCTTCGGATATGTAGCGATGTCCACCGTTATCAAAGACTGCTCCCCATCTAAGACAATGACGATGGCCTCTTTTAAGAAGCTGGATGACCGTGAAGCGGCACTTCGGCGTTTGGAGAACATCGCTAGAATGAATCTGCATAATACGCTGCGGTTGATGAAGCATAATGTGGCTTCGGACATCATGGTGTACCGCCTCACTTCCAAAATCATTCCTTTGGCGACGCATCCGGATTTGCAGGACTGGAATCCGTTTGCGGCGCTCGCCGAGGAATTTGCGGAAGTGGGCCAATATGTGAAAAAGCACGGGCTGCGTGTTTCTTTTCATCCAGATCACTTTACAGTACTTAGTACACCCCGTCCGGAGGTGCTGATAAACTCCGTACGGGATTTGCAGTACCATGTGGACATGCTGGTTGCTATGGGGCTTCCTGCCATGGCGAAGAACAATATCCATATTGGCGGAGCTTATGGGGACAAGCCTGTAGCGGCGAAGCGATTCGAGGAGCATTTCCGCGCGCTGCCGGCAGCGCTGCAGGAGCGTATAACGCTGGAGAATGACGATAAGACATTTACAGCTCCGGAGACACTGGCAGTCAGTCAGAGCGTAGGATTACCGATGGTGCTGGATATTCACCACCAATGGGTGAATAATGAAGGAGAGCTCCCTTGGGAGCTGTGGCCTGACATTTTGCAGACATGGCAAAGCGAGCTAGCACAGAAGGACGTTCCTTCTGGAGAGCTTTTGCCGCCTAAGATTCATGTATCCAGTCCGCGCAGCCCGTCTGATCCGCGCAGCCATGCGGATGGCGTGGAACCTGCGCCTTTGCTGGCTTTTCTGAAACGTATTGCCGCAGATACGCCTGCTGTCGATGTTATGATTGAGGCGAAACTAAAAGATGGCGCGTTATTTGGATTGATGGAGGCTATGAAGGAGCTGGCTGAGGCTGGTAACGGAATTTCCTTATTAAATGGGGCAAGCGTGAATATTGAACCTTAAACAATGAAAATAAGGAGATAGGTCCCGAATACGGGTCCTATCATGACTTGATATGTAACTTGAAATAGGGTACGTTGAATGAAACTTTAATCGCTTATCGTCTTTATATGGACCTAGGGCATTTATGCTCGCAGGTGAGAATTGGGTCCTCTTTTGGCGGAACTTTGGGAACTTGGGGAACGTTTTGACGTATTGCACGGTATTGTGAATAGGATTGCTTTAGAATTAAAGCCATTGGCGATTATGTTCAAGAAAGTGGAGTGAAGATATGAGTCCTTTAAATCCAGAGGGTAAGAATGAACGTGAACCCTATGTAGTAACAAGCAAGGGACATACGGCGGTGGCCATTAATGCGGCTGCCAAAGCAGGAGAATGGATAAAGAGCAGACAGGGTCTCGTGAAGGAGCTGAATACAAAAACTTCAGCACAAGATCTGGTTACGGAAGTTGATAAAGGCGTTGAGCAAATGATTCGCAGGCTGATCCTGACACATTTTCCCGACCATGCCATTCTCGGGGAAGAAGGGGTTTCCCCGGGAGCAGCAGCGGCTACCGCTGCATTGGAAGAAGCTCGTGAGCATGAATATTTGTGGATTGTAGATCCTGTAGATGGTACGACTAATTTCGTACACGGATTTCCTTTTTACTGTGTCTCCATAGCATTGGTGATTCGCGGTGAACTAACTGTAGGCGTTATTTATGATCCGACTCGTGATGAAATGTTCGTCGCTGAAAAAGGAAAGGGAGCTTACATGCACGGTGTCCCTACCTCGGTCTCTACGGAGACTGATTTTGGGGACAGCCTGATTGCTATGGGCTTTCCGCCGGATCGTGAGTTTGCACAACCTGTGAATATGGCCGGACTGCAAAGTATTCTTCCGCAGATTCGTGGTATTCGTGCCGGAGGCGCGGCTGCTCTACATTTAGCTTATGTGGCGGCAGGCCGTGTAGATGGCTATTGGGAAGTGGGCTTAAGCCCTTGGGACTGTGCAGCAGGAGTACTGCTTGTACTTGAATCAGGAGGCAAGATTACGGATACCCTAGGACGTTCATATGATATTGGTACACGCCATGTAGTAGCAAGTAATGGCCACATTCACGAATATTTGGTTTCGTCACTGAAGAATGCTGAAGCAACAGGATATAAGCTTTAGGGAGGACGATACAGCATGAGTGAGAAGGATGATTTGGAACGCAAGCTGAGCGAAATTTTGGTAGATGGTGAGATGGAACAAGGCGATCGTACGGCTAAGGAAATCCGGGAAATCTCACCTAAATATGAAATTCGTATTCAGACTACGCTCGATCCTATTGTGGAAGAAACATTACGTTATCGTAAGATTGGATATGAGCTGGATGACCGTTATGATAAATATCTGGAGCGTGCAGGGCAGAAGTTAGAGTCAGATGAAGATTCAGACAATAATAGCCAGTGATTTGCGAGGGCGGTTTCCTGAATATAGGAGGCCGCTCTTTTGCGTTGCTATACTGGGATGGTAGAATGGAATTAGAACAATTTGGGAGGGATACGATGCTAGGCAATTGGAAAAAAATTTGGGCAGCTGGCATAAGCAGCCTTCTTTTGTTATCTGCGCTGATTAGCGTAGGAGCAGGCACGGCAAATGCGGCTGACACGACTGCAATACAAGACTCTGGGCAAGATGTCTTTCGCATCGTAGCTCTAGGTGATTCCATTACTGCTGGCTACGAGCCAGGAATGACGGACGTGAATACTAAGCCATACGGCTATGCGGAGAGATTGCTTGAGCAGGGCTGGTATCATGGCAGAAGTACACTTACTAATTATGGTATTCTAGGGCTGACTACGGCCGGATTACGTAATTACACAGGAGCGATCAAGGATGGTTCAGTGATTACTGTTGAAGGAGTTCAGGCAGGTCTCCCAGATCCACGAATAGAGCAGTTCGTGAAGCTAACTCCGCAGATCGCAGCAGAGCTTAAGGAAGCTGATCTGATTACCATTACGATTGGTGGGAATGATGTAAGCAGTCTGTTCTTGCAGTTCAAGGAGCTGACGGATGCGGATTTCCAAACACAGCTGGACCAGCGGCTAGCGGATTATCAAACAAATGTGAAGGCAGTGCTGGAGAATATTCGTGCGGTAAGTCCGCAAACGACGATTATACTGGCCGATCAATATCAGCCTGCCCCTAAGGTTGCGCTTGGTCAAATGTACAACAGATTAATGACGGCAGCGGGCAAATTTACGGAAGCAGCGGATAGTGTAGCTGCAAGCGTGAACCAAGAGGGAGCGAAGGTGCTTGTAGCTCATGTTGCGGCTAAGTTTGCCGGGGTAGAAGGCTCGCTGACACATATTATTGGAGCAGGGCAAACTGATTTTCACCCGACGCAGCTTGGATACGAGACTATTGCTAAGGTCTTTGCGGAGTTACAATGGGGAGAGTATCGCGTTCCTACTGTAGCTACAATGGCTACTGCATCGGTACCGATGTCGATTGTAGTGAAGGGCGTGGAGTTGAATACACCCAATAAGCCTATCCTTAAAAATGGGCAGAACTTTTTGGCGCTAAAAGATATTCTAAATGCCGTGGGCGCAAGCGGGAAGTGGGATAACAAAACCTCCAGCGCTACCATCGTGTATGGTGGAAGAACCGTTGTGATCACCATTGGCTCGAAATTTATTAAGGTGAATGGAGAGAACGTGGCTATTGATACTCCAGCTTTTCTGCAAAAGGTAGGCAAGGAGGACAAAACCTACTTACCCCTTGCCGCTTTGGCGACAGGACTTGGATTCGATGTTAATTACAGCAGCAAACTGCGAACTGCTTTCATAAATCCATAAAGCTGCATACTATACATCATAAGAAATTAAATTAAGCCCGTAAGGAAAAGGTGGATGGAATATTGTCTAGTTCAAAATATAATGCTGAATATATCATCACCATGGATGATATAGTGCGGGAGGGTCATCCCGTACTTCGTACCGTAGCACAACCAGTGGAGCTTCCATTACAGGCGGAAGATCGTGAGGCTTTGCAATGTATGCTTCAATTTCTGAAGAACAGTCAGGACCCGGAGATTTCCGAAGAATATAAGCTGCGCTCTGGCGTAGGTCTGTCGGCGAATCAAATCGGACTGGAGAAGCGTATGTTCGCGATGTATCTTACAGACGAGAGAGGGCGGGCTGTAGAGCATGCTTGGGTTAACCCTAAGATCATAAGCCACTCCTTGTCTATGGTGTACTTACCAGAAAGCGAGGGCTGTCTGTCCGTTGATCGTCCCGTGCATGGCTTTGTACCTCGGTATGAAACCGTGAAGGTGAAGGGTTATGATCTGGAGGGCAAGGAGGTTGTCCTTAAATTTAAGGGCTACCAAGCTATCATCATCCAGCATGAAATAGACCATCTCGATGGGATTATGTTCTATGACCGAATTAACAAGGAGAACCCGTTTAAGCTGCCTCAGGGCGTGGAGATCCGGAACTTATATGAGTAGGAGAGTAACTCTGAATTAAAAAGCGGGCGACCTTACAGCGTAAAGCTGATGGTCGCTTTTTTTTTACCTATCGGCAAGATTATGATATTTCAAATATTTTACAAATGAATCGGAAGGATGTACCCTTACAATTAATAGATTTAAATTAGTAATAAGAGGAGGACCTTAAATGAACTGGAGCAGAATGCCAATTAGAGGATTCGCCAACGAATACAATGATGAGGTTAAAAAGATTGATGAGCAGATTTTGAGTCTGATTCAGGAACGTAAAGCTATAACAGGCAAGAAACGATTATCCCCTGATAGTAAGCTACTTGAGGAATGGGTAACTAGATTTGAGATGAACACTACTCAGATTGTGCAGCATTTGCATCTTATGAATGAAACTGTACCCAGAAGACAATATTGGGAGGAGCCTGGTTTATTGCTGGGAGTGCTTCCGATTGTGAAGCGGACGGTCGTTGAAGAATGTGAATATATACTTACGCATGCTATGCAGTATGAAGCCTTCAGCATAGTTACTGTGGAAATCAAATATTTAAAAGAAGCTGTAGGACATATCCATCTTCGAACGGCTTTAACGCTTGAAGTGGTGGGTGAGAATGAATATGAAGTGCAGCCGCATGGTGGTCATGGAGGTGGAGCGCATACACAAATGCAATTCTTGGTCGCCCCAACGCTGCCGGAGCATCTGGAGGGTGTAGAGTTTTCACTGGTACCTGGGAGCGAGCAAATGTTAAGACCGTTAATGACTGAGATTACGTTGGACAAGCAGGTGGATTTTACATGAGAGCAGTAGAATATTTGGATTTCCAAACGCTGTTAGCGGATGAAATCCATAGATAAAAGTGGTCACTATCGCTCACACTCTTACAAAACGCTTCTTTCTTTAACCCCTAGACTATATACGGTGTGTTTCTGCTTTTTGCGGTGTGAGCTACAGAGTTATTAGGGAAAACTCCCTGAAAATAACCTATATTCTCTGTAAATGAACAGAATTAGGGATTTCCTCCCTAAAAAATGGGGTAAGTTCTTTGTTTTCCGCTAAATCAGCTAAATTATAGGGAGGGTTTCCCTAATTATCTATTCAAGCTCCCTAACCCTTGTACTAAACTCCGGGAAGGTCCGGCGATACCTGTTACGTAGCCTAGAGAAATTGACGCTTGAGAACGGCTGGCTTAAGCTTGCCACAAGCTACAGAGGCAGGCCGTGGATGAGTAAAAATGCAGAGCAGCGATCCTCCAATATAGGAGAATCGCTGCTCTTTTAACATTTGCGGTTTATGGGACTGGGACAGCTCCTTAATCTATTCAGCTTTTTTTAGCTTATGAAGCACTGCCGTTTCAAAACAATCTTATTTCTCAGCCGCCATAGCGCGGAAGGATTCTTCAGCTGCGACAAGTGTAGCATCAATATCTGCATCAGTATGTGCTGTGGTCAGGAACCAAGCTTCGTATTTCGAAGGGGCAAGGTTAATGCCACGGTTCAGCATATGCCGGAAGAAGCTGGCGAACAATTCGCCGTCTGTATCCTGAGCCTCGTCATAATTCGTAACCGGATGATTACAGAAATGAGTGGAAAACGAACCACGGATGCGGTTGATTGTCAGTGGAATGCCATGACGGTCTGCAGATGCTTGAAGTCCATCGGCGAGGCGGATTGCAAGCCGATCCATTTCTTCGTATACACCCTCTGCACTCAGAACCTCTAAACAAGCAATCCCTGCAGAGATAGACGCAGGATTGCCCGCCATTGTGCCGGCTTGATATGCCGGTCCAAGTGGAGCTACCTGTTCCATAACATGCTTGCGGCCGCCGTAAGCGCCGATAGGCAGGCCGCCACCGATGATTTTGCCAAGTGCAGTAAGGTCAGGAGTAATGTCCTCATGATTATCCAGCCCCGCATAGGTTTGTGTAGAACCATAATGGAAGCGGAAGGCAGTAATGACTTCGTCATAAATAACAAGGGAGCCATTATCGTGAGCCAGCTTGCAAAGTCCTTCGAGGAAACCAGGCTTAGGCATCACCATGCCGAAATTCCCCACAATCGGTTCAACCATAACAGCTGCGACATCTTCGCCCCATTTCTCCAGCGCCTCTTTTAGGCTGTCCAGATCATTAAAAGGAACGGTGATTACTTCCTGGGCGATACTGCTTGGAACACCGGCACTGTCTGGAATGCCAAGTGTAGAAGGTCCGGATCCTGCTGCTACGAGCACCAGATCAGAGTGGCCGTGGTAACAGCCAGCGAATTTTACGATTTTGCTGCGTTTTGTATAGGCACGGGCTACACGGATCGTTGTCATAACCGCTTCGGTTCCGGAATTGACGAAACGTACTTTATCCATAGATGGAATGGCTTCTTTTAGCATTTTAGCAAGTTTAATTTCGAGCTGGGTTGGGGTTCCGTAAAGAACACCATTTTCTGCTGCTGTAGTAATTGCTTTGGTAATATGAGGGTGGGCATGGCCGGTAATGATCGGTCCATAGGCTTGGAGATAATCGATATATTCATTGCCGTCTTCATCCCAGAAGTGAGATCCACTGGCGCGTTTCATAAATACAGGTGCTCCGCCGCCAACGGCTTTGAAGGAGCGGGAAGGGCTATTTACACCTCCAACGATATGCTGGAGGGCTTCGTGATAAAGTTGTTCAGATGTGGAACGATTCATAATGTGATCATCCTTTCGATTGTTGGTGCTCAAGGGAACGGGCGAACAACGGTGTTTTCCGTTGTCCGCCCGTATTATACCAAGTCACAGCTTTGTGTACATGTGAACTTTGCTTGTCAGGCCCTTAATGGGTCCCGGCAGAACTGCTATTGGAGGTGTTCTCCGATGTAGGGGTTGGTGTTGGCTCAGGACCGTTTATGGTATCTTGTATAAATTCTTTTAGCTTCTTTTCGCTACGAATTCCGATAACCTGTGATCCGTCACTTGTAGTCTCCTCAGTGAGCAGATCCATTGGCGGAATTTGCTCACTGCCACCCATACTGCTATTATACCCTACGCTTGCCAGCTTCCACATATCATTAACTGACATATTGGTTTCAATATAAGGCGTAACCTGCGACAGGATATTTGGCAGCTTGACAATGGAGGTGGTGCTGATCAGCTTATCAGCCACAGCCTTGAGAAAACCGCGTTGGCGCTCGGTTCGAGTGAAATCGGAGGTAGCGTCATGCCGAAAGCGAACATATTGTAACGCCATGTTGCCGTCAAGATGCTGATATCCTTTTTTTAGATCAATATCATATTCCGGACCGTCTGCAACGGTTTTGTAGACCATATCTTTTTCGACTTCATAATCCACACCCCCAACGGCATCAACCAGCTTGATGAATCCTTGGAAGTCCGTGTAGACATAATATTGAATTGGGATACCGAGCAGATCGCTGACGGTCTGCATCGCAGTATTAGGTCCATAAATAATCGCTGTATTAATACGTTTCTCGCCATGATCTGGAATCGGAACGTACGTATCTCTCAGTATTGAAAATACACTGATTTTCTTCTTCACAGGGTCAAGAGAAGCGACGAGCATTGTATCTGAACGGGGGATTTCCCCTTTCTTCACACCTCGGGCATCTACACCCATTAATAGGATATTAACAGGCTCTGTACCTTCCCACTTAGGAGGCTCAGGGGTGTCGACATCAACGGTCTCTGCATTTTGAAAAGGGGAATCTTCAGTATTCGACATGCTACCAAGCTCATTGTAAATGGTTGTAATGTAGAAAATGGCCCCACCGATAATAAGGAGGAGTATAATGGCCAGCGTCCAAAGCAGCGGTTTCTTTTTTGACTTACCAGTCTTTGCGTGCCTTTTCTTTCTAGGTGGCATTTCTCGTTCTTCCTTTCGCATTCACGTTGACTACATTATAATTTCTTTTGGGGATACGTGCAATTTAGGAATAATTCCCCAATCTTAAGAAGGAGTGGATATATCTTGATCGAAGTAGCTATTGGACAAAAAGTACCCAATTTCACCCTTCCCTCTTCCAATGGGCATGAGGTTAGTTTGAGTGATTTCTTGGGCCGAAAGGTCATCTTATATTTTTACCCTAAAAATATGACACCAGCCTGCACGCAGGAGGCCTGCGAATTTCGTGACGCTTTTGATCAAATCACGGCGGTGGGTGCGGTTGTTCTGGGCATTAGTCCGGACTCTTTGGCATCACACGCTAAATTTACAGAGAAGCATAGTTTGCCCTTTCCACTGCTGTCTGATGAGGATCATAAGGTAAGTGAAATGTTCGGCGTATGGCAGCTCAAGAAACTTTACGGCAAAGAATTTATGGGAATTGTGCGATCTACTTTTCTGATTGATGAGCAGAGGATATTAGTGGAAGAATGGCGGAAGGTACGGGTAAAAGGGCATGTCGCAAACACGATAGCAGGAATAAGCGAATCATAAATTTTACTAATTACTTTTTATTGATGTCTATTACATTTTTAACAGCTTATATAAGGTGTTGTCATGATATAGTTTCCTCATAATTGCTTCAAATTTGGAGCAAGAAGAGGTGGTGGAGTGATAATGCTGCATATTGGGCTTGATATCGGATCAACTACTGCTAAATTAGTTGTCATAGAGCGGGACATCATTGTTTATCAAGACTATGTAAGACATTATAGCGATATTAAAAAAGCGGCCCTCTCTCTTCTGTCTGATGTACGTGACAGATTCCCAGAGAGGGGAGCTAGGCTTACTGTAAGCGGTTCCTCGGGTTTGTCTTTATCCAAATTAGGTGGAGTTCCCTTTATTCAGGAGGTGATAGCCTGCACGAAGGCGATCAGTGTGCTGATTCCGGAATGTGACACGGCGATTGAACTGGGTGGAGAGGACGCTAAGATAATATATCTTCGGGGCGGCATTGAGCAGCGTATGAATACAGCCTGCGCGGGCGGAACGGGAGCGTTCATCGATCAGATGGCAGCGCTGCTGCAGACCGATCCGGCAGGCTTAAATGTTTTGGCGGAGAAGCATGAGCGAATCTATCCTATAGCTTCACGCTGTGGTGTATTTGCCAAAAGCGATGTACAGCCGCTGCTTAATGAAGGAGCACGCCGGGAGGATGTGGCGGCTTCGATCTTCCAGAGTATCGTTAATCAGACGATTAGCGGTCTTGCTTGTGGACGTCCGATTCGAGGACGGGTGGCTTTTCTTGGCGGCCCGCTGACCTTCCTGCCTGCCTTGCGGCAGCGGTTTGCGGAAACGCTGGAGCTGGCGGCGGAGGATATCCTGTTCCCGGAACGCTCACAGTATTTCGTGGCGATTGGAGCTGCGCTCTCCGAAGCTGATCCAGTCGTATTGCCACTTTCAAGCTGGATCACGCGAATTGCGGCGGTTGATTTTACTGCGGATCGAGCTGCGGATGCTGAATTGCCTCCGCTTTTTGAGAATGCCGCTGAGCTTGCAGAATTTCGGCTTCGTCACGGCAAAGCCTCTGCAGCGAGATCAGATTTAGCCTTATATCGTGGACCTTGTTATCTAGGAATTGATGCCGGCTCAACCACAACTAAACTCGTGTTAACCGGTTCGGCTGACGAAATTCTCTATACCTTTTATGGCAGCAACAAAGGCAACCCGCTGCATTCGGTCAGCGATGCACTGAAGGAGATCTACCGGGTTCTGCCTGAAGGCTGCCATATCGCAGGATCATATGTGACAGGGTACGGTGAGGGGTTAATCAAGGCCGCTCTGCGGACAGATGGCGGAGAAGTAGAGACTGTTGCACACTACAAGGCAGCTTCCAAGTTCATGCCAGAAGTAGATTTCATACTGGATATCGGTGGTCAGGACATGAAGTGCATCAAAATCCGTGGCGGTGCTATCGACAGCCTTATGCTCAATGAAGCTTGTTCAGCCGGTTGTGGCTCTTTTCTGGAGAGCTTTGCCTCTGCCCTCGGACTTGGGATCGAGGAATTTGCCAAAACTGCACTCGAAGCGACTCAGCCTGTTAATTTGGGCTCGCGCTGCACGGTGTTCATGAACTCTAAGGTCAAGCAGGTTCAGAAGGAGGGCGCATCATTAGCGGATTTATCGGCGGGTCTTGCCTACTCTGTGATCAAGAATGCTCTGCAAAAGGTAATTAAAATCCGCAATCCGGAGGACTTAGGGCGAAATATCATCGTTCAGGGCGGTACCTTCTATAATGAAGCTGTATTGCGCGCCTTTGAGTCCTTGACGGGGCGGACGGTGGTTAGACCGGATATAGCTGGCGTAATGGGAGCTTACGGCTGTGCACTGATTGCGCGTGAGCAAGCAGGGGTTAACGGATCCAGTACGCTGCTTGGAGCAGAGGAGCTTGCCAGCTTTAAATATGAGGTCTCCTCAGGCCGCTGTGGCCGCTGTGGGAATAACTGTGCGCTGACGATCAGTCGTTTTCCGGATAAGAGCTTTTATGTGACCGGCAATCGCTGCGAACGCGGCGCAGGAGTCAAAAAAGAGAAAAATGTCCTGCCGAATCTGATGCAGTATAAATATGAACGGTTTTTTGAGTACGAGAGTTTACCGGAAACAGGGGCATGGCGGGGGACCGTCGGGATTCCGCGTACCATGAATATGTTTGAGAATTACCCGTTCTGGCACACTTTTTTCACCAAACTGGGCTATCGGGTGATTCTCTCCCCTAAATCAAGCAAGAAGCTTTTCGAAAGCGGAATGGATACGATTCCTTCAGAATCGATATGTTATCCTGCGAAGATGGCGCATGGACATGTGCAAAGCCTGATCGGTAAAGGTGTCGATTTTATTTTTTATCCAGCGGTGGTGTATGAGAAAAAAGAAGATGAAGCTGCGGATAATCACTTCAATTGTCCAGTGGTCGCCTCTTATCCCGAAGTCATTCGCAACAATATGGATGGGTTAAAGGACAATGGAATCAAGCTTGTCAGTCCATTCCTGACCTTCGATGATATTTCTGCGCTGACCAAAGGGCTGGTGAAGACATTTACCAGCATTCCGCGAGAAGAGATTGCGTCCGCGGTGCAGGCGGGACTTACAGAGGCTGATAACGCCAAAGGTGATGTGCGTACCAAAGGGGAAGAGACCCTTGTGTACCTAGCTGATACTGGAACCAAAGGAATCCTGCTCTGTGGACACCCTTATCATGCCGATCCTGAGATTAATCACGGGATAGCGGATATGATAACCGGGATGGGACTCGTCGTGCTGACAGAAGATTCTGTCTGCCATCTGGACCACAGCGAAGGGGATGTGGCTGTTGTTAATCAGTGGACCTACCATGCCCGGATGTACCGTGCAGCCCGCCTTGCTGCAGTCCGCTCGGATCTGGAGCTTGTTCAATTGACTTCCTTCGGCTGTGGGATCGATGCGATCACTTGTGATGCCGTACAGGATATTATGGAAAGACATAACAAGGTATATACATTGATCAAAATCGATGAGATCAGCAATCTTGGTGCAGCGCGCATTCGGCTTCGTTCATTGCTGGCGGCAATGCGTGAGCGTGAAAAAGGTAAGGTAGTGCCGCAAAAGCCGCCAAAAGTGCAGGCTAATGTGTTATTTACAAAGGAAATGAAAGAGACCTATACCATTCTTGCGCCACAGATGTCGCCTATTCATTTTGAATTGTTTGAGCAGGTGTTTCGCGATGCCGGATACCGCCTGAAGATACTTGAGACGACCGGACCCGAAGAGACAGAAGAAGGTCTGAGATACGTTAATAATGATGCGTGTTATCCGGCAATTGTGACGATTGGCCAGATTCTGTCGGCGCTGAAAAGTGGGGAATACGATCCGGATCGTACTGCTGTGATTATGTCACAGACGGGTGGCGGCTGCCGGGCTACGAATTATATTTCTTTGCTGCGCAAAGCCTTAAAGGATTCAGACCTTGAACAAATTCCGGTGATTTCACTCAACGCTTCAGGGATGGAGAATCAGCCGGGTTTCCGTATCAGTCTTAAGCTGGCGAATCGGTTGATAGCTGCCGCTTGTTATGGTGATCTTATGATGCGGATGTTAAATCACTTTAGGCCGCATGAGGTTGTTTCAGGAAGTGCGGAAGTTCTATTCCGCAAAGGGATGGAGCGTTGCAAGGCAATCTTATCCAACTTTTCATTCCGAGAATACAAACGCCTGATTCGTGAGATTGTTGCAGAGTTCTGCAAGCTGCCCGTTACAGGTATTACTAAACCAAGAGTAGGCATTGTCGGTGAGATCCTGATCAAATTCCATCCGGATGCCAATAACCGCATTATAGAGATGATCGAGGCAGAGGGCGGGGAAGCGGTAATGCCGGACTTCCTGGATTTCATTTTCTATTGTGTATATAATCCGATCTACAAAGCTGAGCAATTCGGCAAAAGCAAACGGCTCGGCTATATCAATCCCATGCTGATCTCTTATCTGGAAATTTACCGTAAGCCGATTAAGGTTGCCTTTGAGGATGCGGGGCTGGCTAAAGGACGGGAGAATATTTATGGTCTTGCCGAGAAGGCCAGCCGACTGGTGTCCGTAGGGAATCAGATGGGTGAGGGCTGGTTTTTAACCGCAGAAATGATGGATTTGTTGGATAATGGTGTGAACAACATCGCCTGTATTCAACCGTTCGCGTGCCTGCCCAACCATATCACCGGGCGTGGGATGATTAAAGGTCTTAAGGAATTATATCCGGGTGCAAATATCGTGGCGATTGACTATGATGCTGGAGTTAGCGTAGTCAACCAAGCGAATCGGATTAAGCTGATGATGTCAATTGCCAGCAGCCAGGAAGAGACTAAGCCATCTAATTTAAAACTGCAGGATAAGCCTCAGCAGCAGACTTTACCTGAAAGTTCATACAGCTTAACCTGAGCATTGTTCAGACGAAAAAGCGGGCCAAGGATCTACCTTGGTTCGCTTTTTTTATGCTTTGTGCACTTATGTATGATTTTCATGTTTTTCCTGCAATATAAAATTAACTTTCAGAAAGTTACAGCAAAATATTGACCGAAATTTAGTTAAGGTGTAAAATAGTACGCATGCGAACTATTAGATGGTCTAACTAATTAATTCTTTGGAGGTGAAGATTTGGAAGATAAGGAGCAGCAATTAGATGATATATTCTCCTCTTTTCGCCGGATTAGCCATGCATTTCAGCAGTTGCTGTGGAAGGATGCTGAAGAGCTGGACATCACACCAACACAGTTGATGGTTCTCCGCAAAATATCTGCAAATCCCGATATTGGCATTACAGATCTTGCCGAGCTATTACATTTGGGGAACAGTGCAGCGAGCGGAGTAGTGGACCGGATGGTGAAAGCCGATTTGATCACAAGACAGCGCTCTGAGGTAGATCGGCGTATATACAACTTGGCGATTACTGAAAAGGGCAGAGAGATCAGGGAAAGAAGTAAGCAATCGCTCAGAAGACACTTACTTCCACTATCCAATATACCTGCCGAGGATGCAGGCGAATTACTTAGGATTCATACCGAAATCATTCAGATCTTAGAGCAGGGGAGAGACAAACAGAATTTATGAGTACAATTACAGGTAACGCTGCAGCGGCAACTAAGGGAATACGTAGAGGACCGATTATTGCAGCGCTCTTAATAGGTGCATTTGTCGCACTTTTGAACCAAACACTTCTTAATGTGGCATTGCCGAGCATAATGGACGATCTAAAAATCGCAACGAATACGGCACAGTGGCTAACAACGGGATTTATGCTCGTGAACGGTGTGCTGATACCGATTAGTGCGTTTCTGGTGGAAAAGTTTACGACCCGCCAGCTATTCATCACCGCGATGTCACTTTTTTCGTTAGGTACACTTGTCTGTGGAATCGGAACAGGCTTTGAAATGATCATGGTCGGCAGAGTCATTCAGGCGGTTGGCGCAGGGATTTTGATGCCGTTAATGAATATTGTGTTTCTTCGCATCTTCCCAATTGAAGAGCGGGGAAAAGCGATGGGGCTAATGGCGGTAGCCATGATTTTTGCTCCAGCTGTAGGTCCAACGTTGTCAGGGTGGGTAGTTCAGAACTATTCTTGGCGCGTATTGTTCTTTATCGTTCTTCCGCTGGCTATTCTTTCTACCTTGCTAGGTATGAAAACAATGCAAAATGTAGGGCAAACAACTTCTCCGAAGCTGGATAAAACGGGTGTTATCCTGTCTACCATTGGTTTTGGGGGATTGTTGTACGGCTTCAGTGATGCTGGAACCGATGGTTGGGGAAGTGCAACAGTCATTACCTGCCTCATTGTGGGTGTGATTGCACTGGCTTTATTCGTATGGAGAGAGCTTAAGGCTGAGACACCACTGCTTGAGTTCCGGATTTTCAGATACAATATGTATTCACTCACGACATTAATCAATATCATCATTACGATGGCTTTATATTCGGGTATGATTTTGCTGCCGATTTATTTGCAGACGATCCGTGGCTTTACGCCAATGGAGTCCGGTCTTATGCTGTTGCCGGGAGCCATTCTAATGGGAATTATGTCTCCAATCACGGGGATTATATTTGATAAAATCGGGGCAAGATGGCTGTCTGTGGTAGGCCTGATTATTACAGTAATTACGACCTGGCAATTCAGCCAGCTTACAGACAGTACGACGTATACTCATATGATTATTACTTACACGGTTCGGATGTTAGGCATGTCGATGTTATCGATGCCGATTGTAACGGCTGGACTTAACCAGCTTCCACAGCGTTTAAGCTCGCATGGTACAGCAATGTCGAATACGTTGCGGACGGTCGGAGGCGCGCTGGGAATGGCGTTGTTCGTCAGTCTAATGACCAATAAGACGAAGAGCACAATCACTGATACGCTTATGAGCGGAACGGTTTCGTTAAACGATAAAGCAGCGATGCTTAAGCTTACGCAAGAGGCTACAATTAGCGGGGTTACGCATGCCTTTAACATTGCTACCTGGATCACTGTAGTTGCTTTGGTATTGGCTTTCTTTATTAAAAAGACTTCACCGCAGCCAGACTTCCTGAAGACGGAAGAAGTGCAGCCACAGCAGGACAATCAATAAAAAACTGGGTTAACAAAGAATGGAAAAAGGAGCGTCCTACGAACTGTTATGGTTCCGTAGGGCGCTTCTTTTGTTGTGATGCTATTAGTTAGCTGGAGACACAGCTGCAGGATCGCTCCAACGTTTCAGATGTGGCAGCTGCTCCGCGAGAAGTTTACGGGCAACATTCTCATCCATTCCTTCTTCGACCATATAGCCTGTACAAATGTCAGCCATTTCTTGCAACGTGATGTTAGGCTGTTTGAATGCGCCATTCTCATAGCAGTACACGCAGTAATCTTCGATCTTGTTGCCATTCTGGTCCGTTCCAAGCAATTCCGCCGTAGGCATTGGCATCCCACAGCTTTGACAAATTTTAAGATCTCCTTGCTCTACATGTTCATGTCCCATATTTAACACTCCTTTAAAGGTATGCAAGCTCTCGAGCGCCCGCTTTAAGTTCAGTATAGAACAATAAACCTGACGACATTCCGTCAGGTTTATTGTTAGGTTGTATATTTTGCTGCTATGCCTGCTGCAAGCTGCCCCAGCTTTTGCCGAATATGCGGTGGCTCTAAGATTTCTACATGCATCCCGAAGCTTAGCAGGAAACCATACAGCCATCCATCCTCAGGATAGTTGATGGTAACCTTGTAACCTCCATTACCGTCGGGCAGTAGCTCGGTAGAATCAAACCGCTCTTCCGCTAGATGTTTGCTTTCAGCCTTAAACTGCAAAACGATGGGTGTTGCTGTTGTTACGGTTGATCTCTGATACTCGTTGCTCCAAGGCAGCTCGCTTGCATCCACATCTTTTGCAATAAAAACTTGGGTATTCTTAACGAGCTCTTTCATGCGCAACAGCTTAAATAGACGGAAATCCTGACGATTGAGACAAAATCCATATAAGTACCATGCTTGCCCCTTTAGCACTAAAGTATAGGGCTCTACCGAACGCTGGCTTGTCTGACCCGCAGCATCCACATAATCAAAGTTTACGGTCACGCTTTCCTCAAGTGCTTCTTTTAGAGTGGCAAGCTTTTCTTCCAGAATACGTTGAAGACCCCATGGGGAGAAGTCGATGATGAGCTGAGTCGTTTTGCTGCGGAAGGCGGCGGATTGGGAGGGCGGGATTACGCTGCTGATTTTTTCCATGAGCAGAGTATGTTCATTTCCTCCATAAGACGAGACGCTCTGCAGAGCCGTGAAAATATCCGCCAGCTCACGATCCGTCAAAACATTGCGGTCCAGCCGGTATCCTTCCATAAGCCCGATCCCACCGTTCGCTCCCTGATAGGTGACGATAGGAATTCCGGCTCCATTAATGCTTTCAATATCACGATAAATCGTGCGCACAGATACCTCGAACATATCGGCTAGCTCCTTCGCCTGAATTAGGCGGCGGTTCATTAGCAGGATAACGATAGAGAGCAATCGATCTATTTTCAAAAGACAATTCCTTCTTTCCCGGAGATTTCCGTGAAGTAATGCTGTATTTCATCTTAGCAAATCCTTGAAAATAAAGCATTGTCATAAATTAATGATTCGATTAATATCTAATTAGATATGTGTATAAATAGATGAAATGAGGTTTATTTTATGAATAATCACTCAGCTGTTGCGATGTTTAGGAGTCATAAGGGATATTCACGATTGTTCACAGCCGGCTTGATCAATGGAATTGGTGATCGTTTTACTAGCGTTGCAGTACTAGCGCTGGTTCTGCAGTTGACGGGATCAGGCATGGCGGTAGGGATTTCGTTAGGTGTGAGACTGTTTCCTTATTTATTTCTGGCCCCGCTTGGAGGCATACTTAGCAGCAAAATTCCACGCAAATATATCATGATAGCTACAGATATGCTGAGGGTCCCAGTAGCCTTAGCCTTTTTATGGGTGGATGGGGAGGAGAAGCTGTGGTTGTTATATATGGCAAGTTTTTTGCTGGCAGCGGGTGAAGCCATTTACAGCCCTGTTCGTAGGTCCACTATCCCCTTGCTCGTCACCAAAGATTCTCTGCTGACCGTCAACGGACTAGAGCAGTTAATGAGCGGCTGCGTGCTGATCCTTGGAGCGTTCAGTGGAGGGGTGGTGTCGATGTGGTTTGGTCCGGAGGCAGCGTTCATTATGAATGCAGTGTCTTTTTTAATCGCAGCGATGTTAATTTACGGTATCGATTTTCCACAACATTCGGAAATGGCGACGGTGGCTAAGAAGGCTACATATTCTCCTGAGGGGGACTTAGAAAAATCCGATAAAGAAGCACAATACGGTCGGCTGTGTGCTCTGGGAATGGTAATTGGCGGAAGCTTAACGTTGCAGGTCATTTTCGGTTATGAGCTGTTGGTGCCGTTGCTAAATGGTCTGGATAATGTACTGATCAGTGTCTATGCGATACAGGTATTTCACGCGGGGGATATTGGAGTGGGGGCATTTTATGCGGCGCTTGGCATCGGTCTTAGCCTTAGTTTTTTTACCTCACGTTATTTAAAAAAGGGGCTGCTGATTGTAGCCATCGGAGGGCTTTTACTAGAAGGTGTGTTACTCATGGGCATCAGTGTCAGCAATCATTTTGCGGCAGCATTTATGTTATACATCCTGCTGTCATTTGCCGGGGGGACGGGGAATGCCTGTCTGGATACGCTCGTTATGCAGGAAACCCCATCTGCTATGCAGCCCTTTGTGTTTGGACTCCTGTCTGCAGTAGGAAATACGCTGCTGGGATTATCTATGCTGTTCGCCGGGTGGCTATTAGAAGGGGTGGAACCAAGAATGGTAGGGTTTGCTGGGGGAGCGGGATTTGCCATAGTTGCGCTTTTACTCGCAGGATACGCGGGGGTACGCAGCAAGAAAAAACGTACTTAAAAAGGGCGGTGGCTTCACCGTCCCTTGGAAGTTTTTTTAACCTGAGTCTGTAGCTTTATGGCAGCTTTGCGCGGGAACAGGCGGATGCTTATCTTTTTGCGATAGCGATACAGGATTACAAGGGCAGCTATAGCTACACCGCCAGAGATAATCCATAGTGCATATAACTCGAATAAATGGAAAATACCCATCCACTGCGGACCAAATACCCGTCCTATGCCAAGAAACAGCACTACCCAGAATAACGCTCCACTATAAGCGTAGAGGGCGAATTTACGGAAGGGCAGCGCAACTATACCAGCAAAATAGCCGGTAAAGTGACGAACGCCTGGAATAAAATATCCGATGGAAATAAGAATACTGCCGTATTTCTCGAACCATTTTTGCGTTTTATCCAGCTTGGCAGGGGAGAACAGCAACCACTTTCCGTATCGCTGGATGAAGGGCATTCCGGCTTTTAAGCCGACAAAATAGGTGAGGGTCATCCCGGCTGTGGTCCCAGCAAACGCCACTAGAATCAACGTTATGAAATCAAGTCTTCCCGTATAGGAAAGAAAACCTGCAAAAGCCATGGTAGTTTCTCCGGGAAACGGCAAGGCAACGAATTCGAGCAGCAATCCAAAAAACAATACGCTATATCCATATTTGCTGAATAATTCTTGTATAAAGTTCAGCATTTCCATAAGATTCTCACTCTCCAAGGGGCAGTTGCCTTATTCTATTTTGAAGCTTGTCTTCATACAATCTACCAAATGGCTTTTGAGCCAATAGAATGCTGGAGGTAGAGAAGATGAAAGGTAACAAAAACACTCACGGCCGCCGAAACTTGATAAGCGGATTGCTTGTTATGGTTGTAATCGTCATCGTAATGCTGGGATGGAACGCAGGGGAGAGTGTAGATTCTTGGATGAATCGTTCATTACAGTCCGCAAGTGCGGAGTCTGTCTCTGTTAAGAATAATCTCCCGTTAGTGGCGATGCAAGAATTGCCTCCTAAAGCAGAGTCCATTGTGACTGCTTCTCCAGAAGTTAAATTGAATTCCAGTACGGCACAAGTATCCAAGGTGTCGACAACATATTCAGCAATTACGGCCGCAAAGAAAGCTTCAAAAACGGTCTATATTACATTTGACGACGGACCGAGTGACAATACCTTCAACGTTCTAAAAATTTTACAGCAGCAAGGTGTGAAGGCGACCTTTTTTGTCCTTGGTAATCAAGCGAAAAGCCATCCAGAGCTAATTAATGCCATATGGGAACAAGGACATGCTATTGGCAATCATACCTATAATCATAATTACCATGATTTATATAGTGGATTCACTGAATTTTGGAGCCAGATTAAAAAGACCGAAGAAATTGTTCGGGGCATTACAGGGGTTCGCCCACAACTTATCCGCGCCCCGGGCGGAACCTTTGATCACTTTGATAATACCTACTTCAATTTGTTGAAGCAAGCCGGTTATATCGTTACGGATTGGACGGTGGACAGCGGGGATTCTAAACGCAAAGGGGTACCGGCGTCAGAAATCTTAAAAGAGTCAACTGCAGATCTGAAGTCCTCTCGGGTTATTCTTCTGCTGCATGATGGCGGCGGCCATCAGGAGAGTGTTAAAGCACTGCCTGATATTATTGCGCGTTATAAGGCTGCTGGGTACAGCTTTGGCCTTTTAGATGAGACGGTGGAGCCTGTACAATTCAGAGTCTCCTCAAAAGCAAATAGCTTGGGCAGAGTGAAACCTTCGGAAGCTTGGATCACCTCGAATATCATACCGAATGCAGAGCTGTTTGCGCCCGGCAAACCTTTGGTGCTGGAGGTTGGAAAGCTGGAGACGAAGCTGGCGCCAGGTGAATATGCTCTGCAAAAAGGGAAATATATGGTGCCACTTCGCGCTGTGATCGAACGGCTGGGAGGGCAGATTAATTGGGATGCGGGCAGTCGCAGTGGGAAGATTGCCTGGAACGGCAAAGATATCATCGCGGATGTGGCGAACAAGGAACTCCTGTTAAATCTTCCCGATCATGTTCAAAAGATAAACGGTGCCAGTGTGGAGATGATTGGCGGTTCTATCTGGGTATCGCTGCGTGAGCTGCTGGAGACAGCCGATCATCCTCCTTTAAATATAAGCGTGACGGAAGGTGAGCGCCGGGTAATAGCCTTCTGAGATTTAGCGCTCAGGCAGTTTTTTTAAAAGAAAAAAACAATGTCTGGGCACCCTTTTTCATGGGAAGAATAGATAGTAATAAGTTCCTCAGCTGGGAACAAGTCTAGACCCAAAGGAAGGGTGTTCGTTCCATTGTCCTCTTCAAAAAAAGTAGAACACAAATTAAATAACAAGACTGAAAGAGTTAGAAGCTATCCGCGTAGCCGTAGTGCGTTGGCTGAATGGCTGCGGATGCTGACTGTGGCTGGAATTATAGGTGTTTTATATGCATGGCGCGGAGGCGCATCACTCTTATTTCTGCTGATCGCTGTAGGCGTTATCATGGTTGGCGGACTGATTGTTCAACTTTCAGGTCCACGGGCGATAAAGATTGAACGGACAATCACTCCAGTAAGACCGATAGCTGGAAGTACACTGCTTGTGAAGGTACGGGTGAATTTCTCTGCCCGGCTTCCACTGCCATGGCTGACTATCGCTGATTTTTGGAGGGATAGAGGACATCACAAGCTACTGTTTCCGGGATTCAGACGCTCTTTTGAATACACCTACCTTCTTGAGAATATGCCGCGGGGACATCATCATTTGCAGGGCTGTAGAGTAACTTGGGGAGATTTGCCCGGCTGGTTCACAGGCCGATCTGAGCCTGCTGAAGAGCATAGCGTTAAAGTGCTGCCAGCCCCCCTATATTATGGCGGAGCAGTCCCGGATAGCGGCTTTATTAGCGGTAATTCGCTCTATTCCAGAAGGGGAAGAAGCAGCAATGATGAGACCATGGAATCGCGGGATTATGAGCCCGGTGATCCGCTTAGCCGAATTCATTGGAAGAACAGCGCCCGGCTAGGAAATCTGCAGAGCAAAGTTCCAGAGCGTGAAAAGGCAAGAATGAGCTGTATCGTGTTGGCTAATGATCCCAAAAGCTATGAGATTCCAGCCAATGCACTTACACCTCGTGGCAGTCGGGAGGAGCAGCCTCCGGTATTTGAGAAGGCAGTGTCAACGGCGATGGGGCTGATGCTCTTTGCTGAGCAGTCAGGTGCTTATGTCCAGTTATTTAGCGGAGGCTGGCCGGAAGGAATGGCTAGGCATGAAGGACTGGGTAAAATCCCAGGGAGAGTGCTGGATATTCTAACTGATATTTCTCCGAATGGAACAAGAACCCTGTCCGAGCTGTTGGAGGATGCTTCTAGAGGCTGGATTCCGGGAATGACCGTTGCTATAGTGACCGGAAGATTAGAGGAACAATCCGCTAAGGTTATCGCTAAATTCTTAGTGCAAGGTGTAAAAGTTGAGCTCTATTATGCTTGGGATCAGCCAGCTCCGCTGCCTGCTGAGGTAATGCTGCAGGAGATCCGCCAGCCTGTGCGGGGAACGGTCGGGGATAGTCTGGGTCGTCTGGGAGCACGGATGTTTTGTCTGGATGATGCATTGCCAGCTTACAGGCTCAGGGAGGTAGAGTACCATGAATCATCCGGAAAACCAACGCTACGGTAAGCGGATACCGGGTGACACAAGCTTCTCTATGAATGAGCACAGTGGGAAGGAACCAAAGCAGCTCCATTTGGAAAAACTGGAGAACAGTCATGCCGGTAAACAGAGAAAGATACCTCTGTATTATCGCATGCTGTTCTCTTTGGCTATTTTGGGGCTGTTTTTAGAATGGCTGCTCCCTTTATATAGAACGACTTCATTGGAAGATACTGCTAGATTGCTGCAGATTCTGATGATTTCTGCTGCCGTGCTGTTGATGTGGGGAATCCTTCAGATTCCCGGGTGGCTATTGCTAAGTATCCAATGTTTGATGATCGGCACAGCTTGGCTATATCTATGCAGCGAGAGCGTAGGGACAGGATGGCTGGGCATTTATGCAGTAGAAATTCCAAATGATCTGATTTTGCTCTTTTCCGGGCATGTTTCTCAGCTAAGCGAGATCAGCAGACTTTTGATTTTGATTGTTGGCTGGGGGCTGCTGGTATCTTCGGTGCAGCAGCTTGCACTTTTCAGAGGTAGTACGCTGCTGTTTACAGCGGTGACCCTCATTTATCTATTAGTTCTGGATATTGGCTTTGGCGTTAATACGACAACGGATGTTGTAATATCAGTCGGGCTTATTGTATGGATGCAAGCAATGAGTGGTTTGCTCCGTCTGCGGGAACGGGTGGGCAGCATTCACCTGCCGTATGCCCGATGGGGAGTTTTGGCATTAGCAACTGCTATATTCGTCATGATGACAGCATGGTTTGGTGGGCAGGTATATGAAGTACGACCGCCTAACCAAACTACACTCCAGTCAACCTTTGAAAAGCTGCAGGAATGGGCTTCGGGCCATATGCCGGAAGATAATGAGGCTATACCTGCAGGAACAACAGGGTATAGTACAAATGATGGAGAACTGGGTGCTCCATTATTACGCAATACCGAGCCAGTCTTCACAGCATTGACCAGCCAGCGTACCTATTGGCGCGGGGAGAGCATTGCCTATTATGACGGTCGCCGTTGGATCAGAGGTGGTGAGGAGTTTACTCCGCTTAACTTGTCCAGCCTGCCTCAGATTCCGGCGACGGTAACCACCACTAATGGGGGGCGGACTTTGCAACAGCGGATACAATTTGCTATTCCCTCTTCCGGTGGAATTCCTGTATTCAATGCGGGTACCCTAACAGATGTTGAGACAGTTCAACTATCCAATGGCAGCCAGCTTGGTTATGTTCTGGCGAATAAGGACAGGGATACCTTTCGTCTGCCAGATTCGGTGGGGTCAACTCGGATCACTGAGTATATAGTTGATTCTATACTTCCCGAGAGTAATCCAGTACTGCTGCGCGGGTTGGGTGACGCTGATCCACAAGAAATAAAGAATAAATACTTGCAACTGCCTGATTTATTACCTGAGCGAGTGAAAGCTCTGGCAGAGAAGCTCACAGCTTCCTCGGGCAACCGATATGATTCCGCAACCGCCATTCGGGATTATTTGCAAAACGGGTATTCTTACACGCTGGATACCATGGTTCCGCCAGCTGGGGCTGATTTTGTGGATCATTTCCTGTTTGAGACCAAACAGGGTTACTGTGTGCATTTTGCCACAGCGATGACCGTATTGCTGCGAAGCACAGGTATTCCAGCGCGGTATGTTCAAGGCTACGGACCTGGAACCCAGCAGGAGGAAGCCATGCCGGCGAAGTATTTAGTCACCCAAGGGGATGCGCATGCTTGGGTAGAGGTTTATTTTGCCGGCGCAGGTTGGGTTCCTTTCGATCCGACGCCGGGTCCTGCGCTTGCGGCTGGCTTCCCTGCGCCGGCACGGCCAGCGGCCGCAGCAGTCGCACCGCAAGCAACGCGCAGCGCGGAACTGCCCGCCCTGCCGCTGGCGGGCGGGCCCTTTTCAGCGCCGCTCGCTGCCGCGGCGCTGCTTCCCGCCGCCGCTTGGCGCTGGCGGCGCAGCCGGCTCTGCTGCTGGCCGCGCGTCGCGGCAGCAGCTTGAGCCGTGAGAGGCAGCTGCGCGCGGCCTCTCTGGCTTGGCACGGGCTGGCGGAGCGGTTTGGACCGCCGCCGCCCGGCGTTACTGGCAGGGAGTATGTGGACTCCCTGCGGATTTACGATGCCGGACTAGATGTAGCCGTCCGGCAGTTTGTCCGCCAGTGGGAGACCCTGGCGTACGCGCCAGCTTCGGCCTCCACAGCCGTGATCTCTGCCCGCGACAATCCCGTAGACTCCGCTCCCGCCCTTGGCGGCGAACCTGCGGCTTCTGATACGGCCGCGTTTATTCGCGAATGTCTGCTCATTACCTTCCGTTTAACATAAACGGCTAATAACGCTTAGATCCGCTATCTAATTTATGCCATAGCAAGGAAGGTTCTGCATGAAGTTTTATCACTCTCTGATTATGAGAGGCGTGTCCTCCTTTCCTTGACGATGAGAATTAACCATGAGTATAATGAATCCAATAATCAAGGGAGGCACGTAATGAACAAGCCAAATGAAATTATCGTCGTTCTCGATTTTGGGGGACAATACAACCAACTTATCGCGCGCAGAATTCGGGATCTGGGAGTATACAGCGAACTTTTGCCGTACAATACGCCAGTTGACAAGATTAAAGCACTTTCGCCTAAAGGAATTGTCTTCTCCGGCGGACCTAGCAGTGTATACGCTGAAGATGCACCACACGTAGATCCGGCTATTTATGATCTAGGAGTGCCGATCTTCGGTATTTGTTATGGTATGCAGCTGATGGCTCATCAGCTTGATGGTAAAGTAGAACGTTCGGCTAAACGGGAATATGGTAAAGCTGATGTTGACTTTGCAGAAGGAACTGCTTTAGTTGCAGGATTGGAGAACCGCCAGACTGTATGGATGAGCCACGGTGACCATGTAGTTGAGCTTCCAACAGGCTTCAAGCTGGATGCAGGTACAGAAAGTGCTCCAATTGCAGCAATGAGCAACGCGGAGCGCAAACTGTTCGCTGTGCAATTCCACCCAGAAGTACGTCACTCCGTTCAAGGTAACGAGATGATCTCGAACTTCTTATACCAAGTTTGTGGTTGCGACGGCAAATGGACAATGGAATCGTTTATCGATGAAGCCGTTCAAGATATTCGCAATCAAGTCGGAGATAAAAAAGTACTCTGCGCTCTTAGTGGCGGAGTGGATTCTTCCGTTGTGGCTATGCTTATCCACCGTGCAATCGGAGATCAATTGACCTGTATGTTTATTGACCACGGCCTTCTGCGTAAAGGTGAAGCAGAAAGCGTTATGGAGACTTTCGTAGGCAAATTCGATATTCATGTAGTGAAAATCGATGCACGCGATCGCTTCATGAGCAAACTTGCAGGTGTTGAAGACCCTGAGCAAAAACGTAAAATCATTGGTAACGAGTTTATCTACTGCTTCGACGAAGAGTCAGCTAAGCTCGGAGATTTTTCATTCCTTGCACAAGGTACGCTTTATACGGATATCGTTGAGAGTGGAACAGCTACAGCGCAAACCATTAAATCCCACCACAATGTGGGCGGCCTGCCAGAAGATATGAAATTCAGCTTGATCGAGCCGCTAAACACCTTGTTTAAGGATGAAGTTCGTAAACTCGGTGAAGAGCTGGGTATGCCACGTGCGATCGTATGGCGTCAGCCTTTCCCATATCTAAGGTCTTTGCTATTCGTGTCTTGGGTGAAGTAACAGAGGACAAGCTTACCATCGTTCGTGATTCTGACTACATTCTGCAAGAAGAAATTGCTAAAGCGGGATTAGACCGTGAAATTTGGCAATACTTCACTGCCCTGCCTAACATGAAGAGTGTCGGAGTTATGGGTGATGCTCGTACGTATTCCTACACAGTAGGTGTTCGTGCAGTAACTTCCATCGATGGCATGACCGCTGACTGGGCACGTATCCCATGGGATGTTCTTGAGAAAATCTCTGTACGTATTGTCAACGAAGTTGAGAATGTAAACCGCGTAGTGTATGACATTACTTCGAAACCACCTGCAACGATTGAGTGGGAATAGCATATAGCAATAAGAAACCTGCAGCTCCTTATTTATTAAGGGACAGCAGGTTTTTTTATTAACCGTGAAGCTTGTGACGAACCCTATATAGCAACTTTAGAGAATGTGATAAACTGGGAAAAATAAACTTACAGGAGCCATTAGAATGGGATTCTCACTTATTGGAACACTAATAGCTATGGTTATTCTTGCCCCAAGTTTACTGATGATTAAGTTTCCGCCCGATCTTGTTCCCAGCGGTTTAAAAGATGCCGGCATCGTCTACACTCTTTTGGAGAGAGTAGGGCAGTTGGGATGTATAGCCATTCTTGCGATTTCAAAGGATAACTTCGAAAATGTAGAATTCGGGATCTGGGCTGCACTTATCTTTGTGTTTATCACGATTTATTACGGTTTATGGATTCGTTATATGGTTAAGGGACAGCAATTCAGATTATTATGGGCTCCATTATTGTTTCTTCCGATTCCCATGGCAGTTCTCCCTGTTTGTGCATTTGGATTTGCGGCTATATGGGGCAGATCTTTCTGGTTGGGTATTGCAGTGATTTGTTTAGCTATAGGGCATTTTGCTAATTCTTGGCATAGCTATCAGTATTCCAAAGGCCAATAAGCTAGGGAACATCGAAATTGTTTTATAGGGAAAAATACCCATTTGATAAGTCTTTTGATAGTTAATAAGCTGCATGATTTAAAGGATTTTGGGGTTGAAGTTAAAGATAAAAATGTATGAATTACGAACAATAGAAAAAATAAAGTCGAAAATGTTCGCTTTTTTCATTGACAACTTATGTGATGTCCACCTAAAATGATAAAGCACAACAACATAATTCTTTCGTATATTTCCGGGAATAGGCCTTAAGTTTCTACGAGGTCACCGTAATGACCTTACTACGATTAAGAAGAGCTGAGCAACCCGTATTGTCCTGAATCTAGGGCTATAGTCATGGGTGCTACTCTTTTTTCGAGCCGGTGTCGATCAGATACCGGCTTTTTGTTGCTGTCAGCCACAACATACCTTAGGGGGAGAACAATTTGAATCGGTTTTTCAAGTTGAAAGAGAACGGCACTACAGTACGTACAGAGATAATGGCCGGCTTGACTACGTTCATGGCCATGGCTTACATCCTGTCGGTTAATCCGAGCACATTAACAGCATTTGGCCGCATCGATATGGGCTGGTACTCTGTATTTCTAGCGACTGCGCTGGCAGCAGGTATTTTCACCATTGCAATGGGCGTGTTTATAAACTTTCCAGTAGCATTGGCACCAGGTATGGGACTTAATGCATACTTTGCTTCCGTAATTTTGTCTTCTGCAACCTCAGAACATCCATTCACTTGGCAAATGGGTCTGACCGCAGTATTTATTTCCGGTTTGATCTTCATCCTGCTTACGGTTACCCGAGTGCGGCAGATCTTACTGACAGCCATTCCTGACAGCTTAAAGCATGCCATTACCGTAGGTATCGGGATGTTCATTACAATCCTTGGGCTTAAGAACAGTGGTTTGATGACGATTGGTGTCGAAGCTGGTAAAGATATTTCCGCCAATACATTCACAGATGTCCTATCCTTTGAAACAATCATTCATATGGGTAGTCTAGAGAACACTGATGTACAGTTGGTAATTATCGGATTGCTTCTTATTTCCATCCTGATGGTACTGCAAGTTAAAGGTGCGATTTTATTCGGTATCTTGGGTACAACCCTCGCGGGTATACTGATGGGTGTAGTTGATTTTGGCTCTTTGTCCAGTCCAACAACTCCTTGGGTGCCTGACCTGACGCAATTGAACTTTTTCGAATTTGACTGGGATGGTATCCTGCACACCGGTATTGTTTCAGCAATCGCAACATTCACTTTTGTAGAATTGTTCGATACATTTGGTACACTTGTAGGTACTGCTCAACGCGCTGGTATTATGGACAACCCTGAAGAAGGTAACAAACGTGTAGGTAATGCAATGTTTGTCGATGCCATCGCTGTAGCTGGTGGTGCGGCATTGGGTACTTCCACTACTACTGCTTTTGTAGAAAGCGCGGCAGGTGTTGCTGAAGGTGGACGTACAGGTCTTACAGCTGTAACAACGGGTGTGTGCTTCTTGCTTGCGTTATTCCTTGCACCAATAGTGGCTCTGATCCCTGGATCTGCTACAGCCGCAGCATTGATTGTCGTAGGTGTGCTCATGGCACAATCGATTCGCGAAATTGATTTTCAAGATATGGTTGTTGCGATTCCAGCGTTCCTTACTCTAGTAATCATGCCTTTCACTTATAATATTGCTAATGGTATTTCCTTTGGTATCGTAACTTATGTAATCCTTGCTTGTGTAGCTAACCTTGCTGGCAAGAAAAAATACGATATTCACTGGATGATGTGGGTACTTGCTATTCTGATTATTCTCCGTTATGTATTTCTTGGTAGTGCGGGCTAACTCATATATAGCATACAGATGTGCATTCAAAGGCTCCTTCATAACTGAGGGGGCCCTTTTTTTATATTTTTGTTGGCACTTTACCATTCAGCCTAGTCTATGTTTCTAGCTTTTCATCATCTATGATTTAGATTATATTGTTGAAGAGGTGATGTTCAGGACGAGGCAGCCTTGGCATTAGAGTCCAATTTGTTCCCTCCTTGATCCTGATCTCTGTTTATTTTGTACTGAAAATACTTCAAACCCCTAGATGGTCCTATGGTCTTACCATTTTGTTAGTTCTCTCGCTTTATGCTGATAGAATGGCCTGTTTTTTTGCTCCGGTATTTGCTTTAGCCACTGCGATTCTTCTATTCTATATAAGAGTCTATATAAGAAACTTGAAGCTTAGAGCGATCCTATGGAATGGAATATTGTGGATGGAAGGGTCTGCGATCCAGATAAGGTTAACATACCCTATATTTATATGCTCTTTTATGAGAAAATCAATCCAAATGATTTCTTAGCAACGGTGAAATACACTAATTCGGGAGTTGTTTTTCAGAAGGGATATGCTTTTGGCTGGACTAAGATGAATATAGGACGAGGTGAGGTTGGGACGATGATCAAGAGTACACGTGCGGCCGTAATGACTGTATTGATGCTGTTATTGTTTGTGCTTCCTGTAACAAGCATTTATGCAGAGGGGAATCTATTGCAGAACCCTTACTTTGAGGAGGGGGAGATGATGCGCCTTCTAACTGGACTAAGGATATGTGGATTTCAGGAGATAATTCAGGCCTACTTTCAATCCAATCGGAGGAAGTTCATTCCGGCAGCAAGGCGGCAGTCATTGAGAATATCGAGCCCAATCATTCGAAATGGGTGCAGACGATTGAGGCTACGCCGAATAGTTATTATAAAATCTCTGGATGGATCAAAGTAGTAAGTACAGCAGGGGAGGGAATGGGCGCCAACATTCTTGCCGTTGGAGTAGGCGGGGGTATCCCAGCGTAACTGATACGGCAGGTGAATGGCAGTATCTTGAATATATCGGCCAGACAGGACCGGAGCAGAAGTCATTTGGCATAGGTGCAAGTCTGGGCGGCTACTCTAGCTTGATTCAAGGTAAGGCTTATTTTGATGATTTTGCTGTAGAAAAATTAGACGCGGCTCCTGAAGGGGCTAACGTCATTTCGCTGGATAGTTCAGCGGTTAGTCCAGATGCCGGCGACAAAAAGGCAGACACTCCACATAAAGTATCTCCAACTAAGATGTTGCTGATCTCAGCGCTGTTTAGCGTGTTTTTTGCAGTGCTTTATACTAAGGCATTCCGTAGTGAGAAGCTTATGAAGCAGCCTGAGAATATTTATTCCAAATGGCTGAGCATTGCCATCGGAATTGCTTTTATCCTGAGAGTGTGGATTGGTCTTACCGCGCAAGGATATCAGAATGATATGAATACCTTTATTTCTTGGGGACAGCGTATGGTGGATTTAGGCTACAGGCAAATTTTATGAAGAAGGTTATTTTGCCGATTATCCTCCTTACTATTTGTACATATTGTACGTGCTTAGCGCCATTCGTGGCGTTTTAGGATTCACTCAGGGCTCAGGTGGAGAGAATTTGCTCTTCAAGCTCCCTGCGATCCTTTCTGATTTGGTACTCGGCTACTTCATTTATCAAATGTCACGCAAAAAACTCGGCACAGGAATAGCTTTCGGCTTAATGTTGTTGTTTCTGTTTAATCCAGCGGTACTTATTAATTCAGCGGCTTGGGGACAAGCAGATTCATTCTTTTTGATCTTCCTGCTGCTCAGTATCCATGGCGCTGCGAACAAAAAGTTTGTCCGCTCCGCAATTTTGTTTGCCTTAGCGACGCTAATTAAACCGCAAGCGTTGATATTCACGCCGGTATTGTTGTTTGCTTTTTATCATCACCGCGCTTGGAAGCAGCTTGGATTCGGAGCTTTGTATGGATTAGGGATCTTCGGATTGCTTGCGGCACCGTTTTTCTGGAATAACGGAGGTCTGGTAGGGATTATTGATCTTTACAAGAGTACGTTATCTTCCTATCCGTATTCTTCAGTGAATGCATTTAATCTGTATGCACTGACTGATCCGATGTGGTCATCCCTTGATCTAACCTGGCTTGGCATTCCATACCGTGTATGGGGCTTCATATTTATTTTAGTGGCTGTAGCTGTTGCGGCATTTTATTCCTTTAAAAAGGATCGCTTGGATCTGACCAAATCCTATTTTATCGGGATGGTGCTTATAGTAGTGGTCTTTGTGCTTGGCACCAAAATGCATGAACGTTATATGTTCCCTGCTCTTATTCTTTGTTTGTTTACTTATATAGAAAGTCGGGACCGCCGCTTTTTATCGCTATTTCTCGGATTCAGCTTAACGCAATACATCAATGTGGCGTACACCTTATCCCACCTGAATGCAGATGTTAGCCCGGGTGCAGACGGAATCGTATTAGTGACTGCTATAGCTAATCTAGCATTGCTGCTTTATATGCTGAATATCGGATACGATGTGTATGTCCGCAAGGGAATAAAACCTCTTCCAGCGCCAATTACACCGGAAGAACAGTATGAAGAAGATTTGAGAGTTGTCGGGCAAATTAAACCGCATCAGAAGGGAGGGCGATTTAACGATGAAGTTTAAGCGTATAGATTGGATATGCATAATAGCTATCACGGCCGTTTACGCAGCGCTTGCTTTATATAATCTTGGCTCTACTAAATCTCCAGAGACCTTATGGGAGCCTGCTGCCAGTGGTGAAAGCTTCTATGTAGATTTGGGGCAGAGTAAACCATTGGAACGGGTCAATATCTTTGGTGGCGTGGGAACGGGTAAGTTCAAGCTGGAATTCAGCGACAATCCTGAGGTCTGGAGCAGTCCGATGGATGTCAGTGAGGATGTCGGGAATGTCTTCATCTGGAAAAGCCAACCCCTGAACGTTACAGCGAGATATGTGAAGTTAACAGTTACCTCTCCAGGTTTCACTTTGAACGAAATGGCCTTTTATGAGCAGGGGGTAGAAAGAATCCCCCTTCTTATTGCCGGTGTGACACCAGATGCTAACGCAGTACCTAAAAGAGGAGCAGCGGCCAATCTCTTTGACGAGCAGGCGCTCATTCCGGAATATTCTAACTTTATGAATAGTACTTATTTTGACGAGATCTATCATGCGCGAACAGCTTATGAATATACGCACGGGATTGTGCCTTACGAGAATACGCATCCACCGCTTGGCAAGCTGTTAATTGCCATAGGTATGGAGCTGTTCGGGGTCAATCCATTCGGCTGGCGTATTATCGGAACCTTTTTCGGAGTTGCCATGTTACCTCTTATATATGTAATGGCGCTGCGTTTGTTTAAGAAAAGCAAATACGCCGCCCTCGCGGCGGGATTGTTTGCGCTGGATTTCATGCATTTCACACAGACAAGAATCTCCACGATTGACGTATACGGAGTGTTCTTCATTATGTTGATGTTCTATTTTATGCAGCGGTATTACACAATGAATTTCTACAAGCAGCCTTTAAGAAAAACATTAATTCCGTTATTCTGGTCTGGCTTATTCTTCGGAATCGGCGTAGCTTCGAAATGGATTGTGCTCTATGGAGGAGCAGGGCTGGCCATTATGCTGGCTATCTCCCTTTTTGAACGCTACAGAGAATACCAAGCCTCCGGACGCCTGCTGGCAGAGGGGAAGATTAAAGACAAGGAATTGCTGGGCACCTGTCGTGAAGCAGTAGATTCTTTTTGGAAAAAGACTATTATTACGTTGGCTAGTTGTATCGGGTTCTTTGTAATTATTCCAGTAATTATTTATAGCTTATCTTTTGTACCGGGGTTATCTGCATCAGCAGAGGGCTTCACTATAAAAGGTTTGATTGATTCCCAAAAGAATATGTACAACTACCACAGCCAGCTTGTAGCTACACATCCTTTTGCTTCCTCATGGTGGCAATGGCCGTTTATGAAGAGACCGGTCTGGTTCTTTAGCGGTGGTGAAGGTTTGCCGGAAGGTCAGGTCAGCAGTATAGTGACTATGGGGAATCCTCTTATCTGGTGGACGGGTATTTTTGCAATGTTGGCAACACTGTGGATTACGCTGAAACGTAAAGATAAGAATCTCTACATGATCTGGATTGCCTTCTTCTCGCAATATGTTCCGTGGATGCTTGTCCCAAGAGAAACATTTATTTACCATTATTTTGCTATGGTGCCATTTATGATTCTTGGTATTGTATATATAATGAAGTTGCTGGATACTAAATTCCCTGAGGCCCGTTACGTACAGTATGTCTATGTAGCTGTTGCTTTGCTGCTCTTTATCGCTTTCTACCCGGTACTGTCAGGGATGCAGGTCAGTGGAGATTACGTGAAAGATATGCTGCGTTGGTTCCCTACTTGGGTTTTCTAGGATTTAATAAAAATCTATAAAATAAGTTTATGCATGCAGCGTTATTATGAAGTGTAGATGGATGTAACGCTCCAAAAAGCTTGTAGGAGGAATAAAGGTGAAAGCCAGATATAGTGTGATTGTACCCATGTTCAATGAGGAGCAAGTAATTAGCCATACTTATGAACGTTTGAAAAAAGTAATGGACGAGTGCGGCGATACTTATGAGCTGGTCTTCGTCAATGACGGCAGTCGTGATCGTTCCGCCCAGATGATTCGGGAGATCTGTGAACGAGACGAGCATGTCAAGCTGATTGACTTCTCGCGTAATTTCGGACATCAGGTAGCGATTACAGCTGGCATGGACTATGCCGAAGGTCAAGCGGTTGTTGTTATTGACGCTGATCTTCAGGATCCTCCGGAGGTCATTTTGCAAATGATCGAGAAGTGGAAAGAGGGCTACGACGTTGTATATGCGAAACGCCTGAAGCGCCACGGAGAAACGATGTTCAAAAAGGTCACCGCGAAGCTTTTTTACCGCCTGCTCAGCAGTATGACAAGTGTGGATATTCCTACGGATACAGGCGATTTCCGTCTTATTGACCGTAAGGTATGTGATGTCCTGCGGGGACTTAAAGAAAAGAACCGCTATGTCAGAGGTTTGGTGAGCTGGGTTGGCTTCAAGCAGACTATGGTGGAATATGAACGGGAAGAACGTTTTGCCGGAGAAACCAAATATCCGCTGAAGAAAATGATTCGTTTTGCGTTAGATGGCATCACCTCTTTTTCACATAAGCCGCTTAAGATTGCTACGTATATTGGATTCTTCCTTTCATTCTCTAGCTTTCTCTATTTATTTTTCGTCTTGTTTCAAAAGATATTTTTTACCTCCTGGACGGTTCCGGGCTGGGCTTCCATTGTAGGCGTTAATCTGCTCTTTAACGGTATCGTTCTGATGCTGTTGGGTGTGATTGGGGAGTATATCGGACGGATTTATGACGAGTCTAAAGATAGACCGCTATATATTGTTAGTGAGACTAAAGGCTACCAGAACGAAGAACAACTGGACCGCCGGAAGGACCACAATGATGTCAGATAAGAACTTGCGCGCTGCATTCATACAGTTCCTCAAATTTAATGCCGTAGGTTTGCTCAATACGCTTATTGATTTTGTGATTTTTACATTGTTGAATTCACTAGGGATGGTATACGCATTGGCGCAGGTGATCTCCTATAGTGCAGGCACGGCGAATAGCTTTATTTTGAATAAAAAAGTAACCTTTCGTGATCGCAACCGGGGGAATAAAGAAGGCTTCGACCGCGTGCAGCTGGTCAAGTTTATCGTGCTGAATCTGGTAGTGCTCGGAATATCACTGCTGCTAATGCATCTGTTGACAGACAAACTAGGTATTCAAGTCTTGATCTCCAAGGTGCTGGTTACCTTTATCACGGTGATCATCAATTTCTTTGGAAGTCGTAAATGGGTATTTTAAACATTAATTTCAGGCAGAAGGAGTTGCTATGCTTAAAGGCAAGTAGCTGTTTCTGCTTGATTTGTATATAACCATAGAAACAATATACGGAGGTGAATAACATTGCGTAAATTCTCCTATTTACTCATACTGGCTGGGATACTTATCATGTTATATCCGACAGCTAACGAATGGTACAACGACAGGCAGCAGGAGAAGTTATTAGAAACGGCTGAACTAAGCACTGCCGATAGTACTCCCCAGCCAGATCTGAAGAGCAGGTATGCTGAAGTTACTCAGCTGTTAGCAGAGGAATCGGTTCTGGATGCCCGGCACAGCCCCAACCCCAAGAGACAGAAAAGCCTGAACCGGAGATTGAAGTCGGTGGCAAAGTAATCGCACTAATTGAAATCGATAAGATTGATTTGAAGCTGCCTGTATTAGAAGGGGCTACAAAAGCTAATATGAAACATGCTGCAGCCCATATGAAAGAAACGGCACCCCTTGGAGAGATCGGGAATGCTGCAATCGCGGCGCATCGGGCTAGAACTACGGGGCGTTTGTTTAACAGATTGAATGAGGTTGTTGTGGGGGATGTTATCACGGTAAAGACTAGTGATCAGGTGTTTAACTATGAGGTATACGATATTTCTGTTGTAGATCCGAGTGATGTCTCCGTTCTTGACGGGAATGACAAGGATAAGATTCTTACTCTGATTACATGTGATCCGCTAGTGAATCCAACGCATCGGCTGATTGTTCATGCCAAATTAACAAAAGGAGAATAGTGAATGACAAGAAAACACAAATACCGGGAGATATTTATAAAATAATGGGTAATCTAGTAAATTAGGTCTTGTTCACAACTATAAATATGATAGTATTATACTATGAAAGCTAAACACGATAACGGCAAACCTTCCGAAAGGTAGGGACGCAAAGCTAAAGGGCCTTTTCCCGAAAGGATGGCAGCCAGCTACCGAATGAAGAGGCTTTTTTTGTTTGTTTCAAATGGATTCTATCAATTATATCTAGTAAAGCTAGAACAGATAGAGCTTATACGATAACGGCAAACCTATCGAAAGGTAGGGACGCAAAGCTAAAGGGCCTTCCCGAAAGGATGGCAGCCAGCTACCGAAAGGAGTTTTATCCGTGAAAAAGGTTTATTTTATGCTGGTGGCGTTATTCGTCCTAATGACTTCAGTTCCGGTAAGTACAGCTCAAGCTGCAAGTGCAGATGCCAGCTGGTTGATTACATCCAAAGTGGCTCAAGGTGTTATTGGTATTAACTATGATATTCCGAAAGATAAAAGAATCAAACTCATGATCACCAAAGATAACAGCAGCTATACATATAACTTGTATGCTTCTGGACAAGCTGAGGACTTCCCTTTGCAACAAGGAAATGGGACTTATAAGGTTTCTGTTCTGGAGAACACAACCGGCAATAAATACAAAGCATTATATTCCGAAGTAGTAGACGTAACCATGAGTGACTCGAATTCCGTATATTTGGGCTCCGTACAGAATGTGAAATGGAGTTCTTCTGATAAAGCGATTGTCAAAGCTAAACAATTAGTACAAGGCAAAACAACAGACGAAGAGAAAGTTAAAGCGATCTATAACTATGTAGTTGCGAATGTACAATATGATTACTCTCTTGCTAATAGTGTAACTACTGATTATATTCCAAGCATCGATAAGACATTGACTACTAAAAAAGGGATTTGCTATGATTACGCTTCTCTTTTTGCCGCAATGCTGCGGAGTGTAGATGTTCCTGCTAAGTTGGTAATGGGGAATACAAGCTACGTTACGCAATATCATGCATGGAACGAAGTGTTGCTTAATGGGAAGTGGGTTACCATTGATACTACAGTGGATGCAGGACTTGCAAAGAGTGATAAGAAAACCGATTTAATTAAAGCCTCAAGCAAATATACTGCGGCAAAATACTATTAAGTTCGTCGCTAGAAACATAACTCTATTAAATAAACAACTGGCTTAATTATTAAGCTAGTTGTTTATTTTTATATTAGGGGTTGCTTTTCTATTAATAGTTGGGGTATTATAGGTAAGCGTTGTTAGACAGCGTACAGGCGATATAGACGAGGCTGATAAAAAGCTTCGAAAAATAAAGCTTGCATTTCTGAAAACAACATGATATATTATAAGAGTTGCTGCTGAGACATTAAACGGCGCCAACGAGAACTTGATCTTTGAAAACTGAACAACGAGTGAGTAGGAAATCACGTAAGTGAAATCCAAAATTAGAGAATTAATTTTCTCGTCAGATGTTTCAAAATGAGCATATCGCTCTTTTCAATACTAATTGGAGAGTTTGATCCTGGCTCAGGACGAACGCTGGCGGCGTGCCTAATACATGCAAGTCGAGCGGAGTCACTTTGAAAGCTTGCTTTCAAAGTGACTTAGCGGCGGACGGGTGAGTAACACGTAGGCAACCTGCCCTTCAGACTGGGATAACTACCGGAAACGGTAGCTAATACCGGATAATTTCTTTTTTCTCCTGAGAGAAGAATGAAAGACGGAGCAATCTGTCACTGAGGGATGGGCCTGCGGCGCATTAGCTAGTTGGTGGGGTAACGGCCCACCAAGGCGACGATGCGTAGCCGACCTGAGAGGGTGAACGGCCACACTGGGACTGAGACACGGCCCAGACTCCTACGGGAGGCAGCAGTAGGGAATCTTCCGCAATGGGCGAAAGCCTGACGGAGCAACGCCGCGTGAGTGATGAAGGTTTTCGGATCGTAAAGCTCTGTTGCCAGGAAGAACGTCCGGTAGAGTAACTGCTACCGGAGTGACGGTACCTGAGAAGAAAGCCCCGGCTAACTACGTGCCAGCAGCCGCGGTAATACGTAGGGGGCAAGCGTTGTCCGGAATTATTGGGCGTAAAGCGCGCGCAGGCGGCTATTTAAGTCTGGTGTTTAAACCTTGGGCTCAACCTGAGGTCGCACTGGAAACTGGGTGGCTTGAGTACAGAAGAGGAAAGTGGAATTCCACGTGTAGCGGTGAAATGCGTAGATATGTGGAGGAACACCAGTGGCGAAGGCGACTTTCTGGGCTGTAACTGACGCTGAGGCGCGAAAGCGTGGGGAGCAAACAGGATTAGATACCCTGGTAGTCCACGCCGTAAACGATGAGTGCTAGGTGTTAGGGGTTTCGATACCCTTGGTGCCGAAGTTAACACAGTAAGCACTCCGCCTTGGGAGTACGGTCGCAAGACTGAAACTCAAAGGAATTGACGGGGACCCGCACAAGCAGTGGAGTATGTGGTTTAATTCGAAGCAACGCGAAGAACCTTACCAGGCCTTGACATCCCTCTGAATCCACTAGAGATAGTGGCGGCCTTCGGGACAGAGGAGACAGGTGGTGCATGGTTGTCGTCAGCTCGTGTCGTGAGATGTTGGGTTAAGTCCCGCAACGAGCGCAACCCTTAACTTTAGTTGCCAGCAGGTAATGCTGGGCACTCTAGAGTGACTGCCGGTGACAAACCGGAGGAAGGTGGGGATGACGTCAAATCATCATGCCCCTTATGACCTGGGCTACACACGTACTACAATGGCCGGTACAACGGGAAGCGAAGCCGCGAGGTGGAGCCAATCCCATCAAAGCCGGTCTCAGTTCGGATTGCAGGCTGCAACTCGCCTGCATGAAGTCGGAATTGCTAGTAATCGCGGATCAGCATGCCGCGGTGAATACGTTCCCGGGTCTTGTACACACCGCCCGTCACACCACGAGAGTTTACAACACCCGAAGTCGGTGGGGTAACCCGCAAGGGAGCCAGCCGCCGAAGGTGGGGTAGATGATTGGGGTGAAGTCGTAACAAGGTAGCCGTATCGGAAGGTGCGGCTGGATCACCTCCTTTCTATGGAGAATCGTTCTCTGCAATGAGAACATTCAAATCGGAAGCTCAGCTTCCAAAACTCAGGTTTAGGCCTGTTACTCACTCGTTGCTCAGTTTTGAGAGTTTAAGCTCTCAGTAAGACTTGATCCTTGAAAACTGGATACCGAAACGAATTTGCGTTTTAGAACATCTTTTAGCAACTTGTGCAAACAAGTAAATGTTATTAGTGAGATAATTCCAAAGAGAATGTCATCGTATGATATTTTCCTGCGGAAAAATCAAGGTTAAGCTAATAAGAGCACACGGAGGATGCCTAGGCGCCAGGAGCCGACGAAGGACGTGGCGAACAACGAAACTGCCTCGGGGAGCTGTAAGCAAGCTTTGATCCGGGGGTGTCCGAATGGGGAAACCCAGCTGTGGTAATTCGCAGTTACTCATACCTGAATACATAGGGTGTGTAGAGGCAGACCAGGGGAACTGAAACATCTAAGTACCCTGAGGAAGAGAAAACAATAGTGATTCCGTCAGTAGCGGCGAGCGAACGCGGAACAGCCTAAACCTAAGAGCTTGCTCTTAGGGGTTGTGGGACGTCTCACATGGAGTTACAAAGGAATATGGTAGGTGAAGAGGTCTGGAAAGGCCCGCGATAGAGGTAAAAGCCCTGTAGCCTAAACTGTATTCTCTCCGAGACGGATCCCGAGTAGTGCGGGGCACGTGAAACCCCGTATGAATCCAGCAGGACCATCTGCTAAGGCTAAATACTACCTTATGGCGACCGATAGTGAAACAGTACCGTGAGGGAAAGGTGAAAAGCACCCCGGAAGGGGAGTGAAATAGAACCTGAAACCGTGTGCTTACAAAAAGTCAGAGCCTTATTAATGGGTGATGGCGTGCCTTTTGTAGAATGAACCGGCGAGTTACGTTTAACATGCAAGGTTAAGCCGAGAAGGTGGAGCCGCAGCGAAAGCGAGTCTGAATAGGGCGACTTAGTATGTGGACGTAGACCCGAAACCGTGTGATCTACCCCTGTCCAGGGTGAAGGTGCGGTAACACGCACTGGAGGCCCGAACCCACGTACGTTGAAAAGTGCGGGGATGAGGTGGGGGTAGCGGAGAAATTCCAATCGAACTCGGAGATAGCTGGTTCTCCCCGAAATAGCTTTAGGGCTAGCCTCGGTATAAGAGTAGTGGAGGTAGAGCACTGATTGGGTGCGGGGTCCGCAAGGATTACCAAGCTCAGTCAAACTCCGAATGCCATATACTTATTGCCGGGAGTCAGACAGTGAGTGCTAAGATCCATTGTCAAAAGGGAAACAGCCCAGACCATCAGCTAAGGTCCCCAAGTGTGTGTTAAGTGGGAAAGGATGTGGAGTTGCACAGACAATAAGGATGTTGGCTTAGAAGCAGCCACCATTGAAAGAGTGCGTAATAGCTCACTGGTCGAGTGACTCTGCGCCGAAAATGTAACGGGGCTAAACACACCACCGAAGCTATGGCTAGATGCTTTGCATCTGGGGTAGGGGAGCGTTGTGTAGGGGTTGAAGGTGTACTGAAAAGAGCGCTGGACACTACACAAGTGAGAATGCCGGTATGAGTAACGAAAAGATCAGTGAGAATCTGATCCGCCGAAAGCCCAAGGTTTCCTGAGGAAGGCTCGTCCGCTCAGGGTAAGTCGGGACCTAAGGCGAGGCCGAAAGGCGTAGTCGAAGGACAACAGTTTGAAATTACTGTACCACCGTAATCCGCTATGAGCGATGGGGTGACGCAGGAGGGTAGTGACGCGGACTGATGGATGTCCGTCTAAGCAGTGAGGCTGATGTGTAGGCAAATCCGCACATCGTTAAGGCTGGGCTGTGATGGGGAGCGAAAATTATAGTAGCGAAGGTCATGATCTCACACTGCCAAGAAAAGCCTCTAGCCAAGGAGAAAGGTGCCCGTACCGCAAACCGACACAGGTAGGCGAGAAGAGAATTCTAAGGCGCGCGGAAGAACTCTCGTTAAGGAACTCGGCAAAATGACCCCGTAACTTCGGGAGAAGGGGTGCCCCGGTAGTGTGAATAGCACGAGGGGGCCGCAGTGAAAAGGCCCAAGCGACTGTTTAGCAAAAACACAGGTCTGTGCGAAGCCGTAAGGCGAAGTATACGGGCTGACGCCTGCCCGGTGCTGGAAGGTTAAGGGGAGTGGTTAGGGGTAACCCGAAGCTATGAACCGAAGCCCCAGTAAACGGCGGCCGTAACTATAACGGTCCTAAGGTAGCGAAATTCCTTGTCAGGTAAATTCTGACCCGCACGAATGGCGTAACGACTTGGGCGCTGTCTCAACGAGAGATCCGGTGAAATTTTAATACCTGTGAAGATGCAGGTTACCCGCGACAAGACGGAAAGACCCCATGGAGCTTTACTGCAGCTTGATATTGAATTTGGGTACGATCTGTACAGGATAGGTGGGAGCCGTAGAAATCGGAGCGCAAGCTTCGGTGGAGGCGCCGTTGGGATACCACCCTGATCGTATCTAGGTTCTAACCTAGTGCCCTAATCGGGTACGGGGACCGTGTCAGGCGGGCAGTTTGACTGGGGCGGTCGCCTCCTAAAGAGTAACGGAGGCGTTCCAAGGTTCCCTCAGAATGGTTGGAAATCATTCGCAGAGTGCAAAGGCATAAGGGAGCTTGACTGCGAGACCTACAAGTCGAGCAGGGACGAAAGTCGGACTTAGTGATCCGGTGGTACCGCATGGAAGGGCCATCGCTCAACGGATAAAAGCTACCCTGGGATAACAGGCTTATCTCCCCCAAGAGTCCACATCGACGGGGAGGTTTGGCACCTCGATGTCGGCTCATCGCATCCTGTGGGCTGAAGTAGGTCCCAAGGGTTGGGCTGTTCGCCCATTAAAGCGGTACGCGAGCTGGGTTCAGAACGTCGTGAGACAGTTCGGTCCCTATCTGTCGTGGGCGCAGGAAATTTGAGAGGAGCTGTCCTTAGTACGAGAGGACCGGGATGGACGTACCGCTGGTGCACCAGTTGTTCCGCCAGGAGCATGGCTGGGTAGCTACGTACGGACGGGATAAGCGCTGAAAGCATCTAAGCGTGAAGCCCCCTCAAGATGAGATTTCCCAATTAGTAAGACCCCTTGAAGACGACGAGGTAGATAGGTTGGAGGTGGAAGTGCAGCAATGCATGGAGCTGACCAATACTAATCGGTCGAGGGCTTATCCTATACGTAGAATGCAGATTTGTTTCGGATTCAGTTTTCAGGCATCAAGCCTGTAACACGCTTAGAAATTCATTCTCACTTCTGGTGATGAACCGAATTTCACGCGGCAGCGTCTGTTTCACAGATGCATGTTTGGTGGCGATAGCGGAGGGGTTCCACGCGTACCCATCCCGAACACGACCGTTAAGCCCTCCAGCGCCGATGGTACTTGGACCGAAGGGTCCTGGGAGAGTAGGACGTTGCCAAGCACACGAAGCCATTGTTGATTTATCAACAATGGCTTTTTTGTTCCCTTTATCGCTTAATTTAAATAATGTGGATAAGTTATGGGGAATTAACGAAATTATAAAAGTTACTAACATGTGGATGAAATAATAAAATATATTCAAAAATGAAAGTAGTCCCCAATTTATGTGGATAGAGCAGTGGTATATGTGGATACTTCAAGTAAATGCAAGGATATTTTGCATGGCAGGAGGATAAACAATGGACAACAGTAGCAATCTTGTGTGGATAGAAGATTTTTCTGTACATGCGAGCGACACGGATTATCGTTCGCAGGGTAAGTTATCCTTTATTCTGGATATCATGCAATGTGCGGCAGACTTCGCAGTGGGTAATTTGGGGATAAGTGTGGAAGAAATTCTGAATGCAGGAATGGGCTGGATGATGATTACGTTAGATCTTGATTTTAAGCGTATTCCCCGCCCGAATGATGTGCTTAGCGTACATACCTGGAGTAAAGGAACTAAAGGGGCACTGTGGCAACGGGATTATCGTATTTTCGATGCAGATCATATAGAAATCGCCACAGCACGATCCATATGGGCTTTAGTAGATATTGAGAAGAGAAAGATACTTAGACCGAATGCCCTTCCAGTTCAGGTTAAGCACTATAATGGCGATTCAGTAGGCGATATGCCTGTTAAGGTAACAATCCCTTCTGATATTACTATGGAAGAAGCTTATCGGTATCAGGTAAGATATAGTGGGCTGGACAGCAACGGACATTTGAATAATGCCCGATACGGGGATTTATGTTGTGATGCGCTCACTTTAGCGGAATGGGATAATGCAGAGTTTACACGCTTCCGGATTACTTATCTACAAGAAGCTAAGTTTGGGGATGAACTGACTATTTTACGTTCAGCTGTAACGGATGATGGTATATATGTACGCGGTCAGAATAGTGATACTGTATATTTTGAAGCATGTATAGCGTTAAAAAGTGTCCAATAGTACGAATAAGTAAGTGATTTATAAATATGGAATATTATTATAAAAGCGATTTCTCCGAACATCAATCGGGGCAGTCGCTTTTTTTATTGAAAACGGATGATGTTTCTAACATATTTGGAAAATTTTTTTGAGCCTGTCACAATTAAAGGGATCACATTCGTTATATAGTTGTAGTCAATAACAAGGAGGTGATTCTTTGGAACGTCGCAGCCCCGGGGTCCAAGTGAATCAAACAATAATTGAAGAGGCTATCGATCAGGTTCTTGCGGGTAACCGCGAAGCCTATAGAACTATAATACAAGCCTATGAAAGAAAGATTTATACGTATTGCTATTATATTTTGAGAAGTCATGAAGAAGCAGAGGATGCTGTGCAAGATATATTTGTAAAAGTGTATCAGGAACTCAGACGTTATGAGAAACGAGTTTCTTTTAGTGCATGGCTGTATAAAGTGGCCTATCATCATTGTCTGGATCAGGTTCGCAAACGCAAGCGAAGAAACCGTCTGTTGTCGCTATATAAAGAGCAGCAGCCCAAACCCTATTATAATCCTAACGATGAGGAGCCATTGCAGAAGTTATTTATGGATGACCTGACAGCCGAAGAGAGCAATCTCCTGATTCTTAAGGTGGTTGAGCAGTACAGCTTTGAAGAAATGGGTCAGATTATGGATTGTAATTCAGCTACTTTACGCAAGAAATTTGAACGTCTACGCAAAAAATTAGTCCGGCAAAGAATGAATGAAGGAGGCAGCCCTCATGGAGAAATGGCAAGATCCAACTGAAAGTCAGAAGATGGAGCACATTCGTCAAACATTCCAAAATCATGAAATGCCGGTAGACAGTTTCAGCGATTCAATTATGAAGCGGATAGGAGACGAGGGAATGGAAAAACGAGCATCAAGAAAGAATGGAAATAAGTTTCTGAAAAAATCATTGGTGGCTGCCTCGGCAGCAGCAGTGTTGGGTGCGGGGATAATCGGTAGCGGATTTGTATCCCCGGTCATGGCTGAAACATTGAAGCAGATTCCTGTTGTAGGAAGTATTTTTAAGGGGATTGACGATAAAGGTCTAAATGCTGCTGAGGAAAAAGGATTATCTACTGCCCCTAACCAAAGCGTTACCCATGATGGAGTGACCTTAAAGGTTACCGATGCCTATTATGACGGCTCGCGGTTGGCTTTTGCGATTGAACGGGAAGGCATTGATAATGATAAGATGATGGCTGAGATGATTATTGAACCGATTGAGTTCGATCCATCGCTAACAGAACAACATGCGAAAGTGACAATGAACCAGTCCGAAAAAGGGTTGTTGGGTTCAGCAGAAGTGAAATTGCCGAATGGGAAAAAACTGGAGAGCCAAATGTCATCTTTTGGTGATGTTGAGGGAAAAAAGAATGCTATTTTATACGATTACAGAAATCTAAATAATATAGAGGCTTTGGGGGATGAATTTGAATTAAGCATCAGTGTGCCGGTTACACAAATTGCAGAGCCTTTTGTAATCAAGGTGCCGGTGAAAAAAGTAACGGAAGGAATTATCAAGCTTGATCTGAACCAAACAAAAGAGGCAGAAGAATTCAGTTATACGATTACCAAGCTGGAATTAACTCCAGCCACAAGCAGATTACAGCTCAGCGAAGAAGGTAAAGCGCCAACTGTGAAAGAAAAGGATGGATACACAACCTCTGAAATGTTCTATGAAATTGTTGATGAACTAGGTAATGCGTTCTCATCGGGTGGGTCATTTAACTTGCCAGCTATAGTCTATCCTTTGGTAGACAAAGATTTCATACCGTTCGCGCAAACACCAAAGACAATTACAGTTAAGCCGTTTACTTACTCCATTGATGAAAATCATAAAGCATTAAGGGATGAAGAAGGAAAACAAGTTAAACATTATTATCCGGAGCTTGAACAAACGATTCAGGTGGAGCAAAAGTAACTATTAATCCCATAAGCAAAAAAGCCCGTGTCTGCATAGCAGATACGGGCTTTTTGTTAAAAAATGAGAATTTATAAGCTGAAAAACTATAATATCTTTATATTTCTAAGAGTAACGGTTGTCATCTATAAAAGACGACAACGTAGTCTCTTCTTGTAAAAATTCTAATGGAATGTAGATTTCACTCACCGAGTTTTCGTTATCTGGTCCAAGGTACAATTCACCATAATATTCCAATTCAAATGGAATGGACATCCTGTATTCTGTTTTCGGCAGCCAGATTCCGTAGATATATTTATAGGTAGAAGGGATATCACAAGAGCGGCCTTTATGGATGAATTTCAGATAACGTATGGGTGGTAAGATCTGAAGGGGGAAAGTCTGATTGTGGTCTGCTTTTATAGGACTAAGCTCGCAGGCACACATGATCGAAAACCCATTACTCTCATAGTCATCTGGCCAGAAGCCAAGCTGATAATATTTTTCAGGCTGTATTCTATCCGATATAGTGGCTACCTTATTGAAAAGCAAAGGCCAAGTATCAGAAATGACGGAGAAGTCTAGGTCTACTTTAACTACGGGTCCTTGAAGTATAATTTCTCCGAAATCAACGAGCTGAAGGGAGAGATCACTATCAGAAAGGACTTGAAGTAGATCCTGTTCATATAGTCTAGGGAGCAAAGGGAGTTTCGTTTCAGTAAGTCTTTTTCGAACAAGAGAGGGAGTCGTGTGCAGCATTCTTTTGAAGGCACGCGTAAAGGTCTCATAGTTACTAAAGTTATAGTCTAAGGAGATGTCTTGGAGTGAACGTTCTGGCATTCGATGAATGTCTAAGGCTGCTTCAGTGATTTTGCGTCTGGCTATATAGTCGCCGGGTGCTATCCCAGTGACTGCTTGAAATAGACGGGTGAAATGATAAAGGGAGTATCCCATTTCTTTGGAGAGGACAGCTACAGGAAGAAACGTGGTTAAGCGATCCTCAATGAGATCTAAGGCTTGAATGATTAGTTGGCGATTGTTCAAGAGATGTCCTCCCATAACAGTTAATAGAAATGGTGTCTAGCACGATTACTTCAATGATTTGCTGTCCAGTCGCCCCAAGCAGCAGCCCAATCGGGAACAGTCACTTCCATTACGCGATCTGCACTAGGAAAATAGGCTTTGATGTCGAGAACCGGTGTGCCCGGATAGGCATCAAGCCCGGCCACCTCTACTATTCCAGAGTCTACATCGACAGACAGGATTGCTGCTACACTTAGCCCAATCGGATTAGGGCGAATAGGGGAACGGGAAGCGAATACTCCAGTTAAGGTCGCATCATAAGGAGGCTGAATCTGTGTAGTCTGCCGGAAATGATCCTCTGCAAACTCATGCAGCCACCAAAGTACTTGGCAATGACTAAACTGAGATAAACCTTTAAGCGCTGGTCTGAATTCCGGGTTGATTTCAAGCCGCAAATTATGTGCTGTACCTCTAACCGATCCTATAGATAATATATTATAGCTTTCTTGTTCATTCATTGACTATGACTCCTTTCGGGTATCAGATATGATCTAGTGTATAACAGAGGCATACGGTAAAGCCTGACGATATTTGCTAACATTCATTTAATGCTATAATGAAATTTGATGTGGAAAGGGGAGCATTATGAAGACACTAGTATTGGCGGAGAAGCCGTCTGTTGCACGCGAGATTGCACGGGTCATGGGATGCAATAATAAACAGAAGAGTTATATTGAAGGTCCAAAATATGTGGTTACCTGGGCGCTGGGTCATTTGGTCGGCCTGGCAGAGCCAGAGGATTATAATAAAAAGTTTGCAACTTGGGCCTTGGAGGATCTGCCGATTTTGCCGGAGAAGACCAAGCTGAAGGTGCTGCGGGAGACCAACCAGCAATATAAAGCTGTCCAGCACCTAATGAAGCGTCAGGACATTGAGGAGCTTATTGTTGCTACAGATGCTGCCCGTGAAGGGGAGCTGCTGGCTCGTTGGATTATGAATATGGCAGGGTGGAAAAAGCCATTCCGGCGGTTATGGATATCCTCGCAGACTGATAAGGCAATTAAAGAGGGATTTGCAAAACTCCGTCCGGGCCGGGAATTTGATCGGTTGTATGAATCTGCACGTTGCCGCGCAGAGGCGGATTGGATGATTGGACTGAATGTCACAAGAGCTTTGACCTGTAAGTTCGGTTCGCCGCTCTCAGCAGGACGGGTACAAACGCCGACATTAGGGATGATCATGGATCGTGAACAGGAGATTACGGGTTTCCGTTCCGTCGATTTTGAGACGCTGACTGCTGATTTTGGGGATTTCCAAGCGGCATGGCGGGCCAGTAACGGTGATGGTCGAATATTCGAAAAGGATAAGACAGCCAGCTTAAAGGATAAGCTTACAGGACGCAGCGGCCGTATTATTAAGGTACAGAAGAGTGAGAAAAGTGAACCTCATCCACTGGCTTATGATCTGACTGAACTGCAGCGTGATGCGAACCGGAAGTTCGGCTTCTCCGCGAAGCAGACCTCCAGTGTGCTGCAGCGGTTATATGAGCAGCATAAACTTGTCACATACCCGCGTACGGACAGTCGTTACTTAACTTCAGATATGACGGGCACACTCAAGGAAAGACTGGATAGTGTTGCGGTCGGTCCATATGCAGCGTTAGCACGTCCATTGCTGCGCAAGCAGCTGCCGATTACGAAGCGAATCGTGGATGACAGTAAAGTCAGTGATCACCACGCTATTATTCCTACAGAACAGACCGTATTGTTAAATGGTCTGAGTACTGAAGAACGTAAGTTGTATGATCTGATTGTGCGGCGTTTTATAAGCTTGTTCTATCCGCCAGCTCGTTATGATGCGGTAGCTGTAACCGTCAATGTGGAAGGCGAAAGCTTCCATGTCAAAGGGACGACAGTAAAAGATGCCGGCTGGCGCGAAGTATACGGCGGGGATATGAGTAGTGATGACGAGGAGGAATCTGCGGACGAGCCGGCAGCGGGCAGTGTAAAGCTGCCTGAGCTGCGCGAAGGGGCTACTGTCACGATTGGCCGCTGTATGGTGCGTGCTGGCCGAACACAGGCACCGAAGCGTTATAATGAAGCTTCGCTGTTGACGCAAATGGAGAAGCACGGCCTCGGAACCCCGGCTACACGCGCGGATATTATTGAGAAGCTGGTAAGCTCCGATACGATTGAGCGGCAAGGTAATCTCCTGCATCCGACAGGAAAAGGTAAGCAGTTAATCGAGCTGGTATCCACTCAGCTACGAACCCCGGATCTAACCGCACGTTGGGAAGCTGAGCTGGAGAAAATAGCGCGTGGTCAAGGCAAACCGGAGCTCTTTTTACAAGGTATCCGCAGTATGGCACAGGAATTGGTAACAGGTGTGAAAACTAGCGGAGCAGAATATAAGCCGCATAATGTCTCTAACAGTCATTGTCCGGAATGCGGTACAAGACTGCTCGAGAAGAAGGGCAAACGAGGGAAGCTGCTGGTGTGTCCTGCAGATAATTGTGGTTACACCCGTGCAGGTGAGAAAAGACTATCGAATCGCCGCTGCCCACAGTGCCATAAGAAAATGGAGCTTAAAGAGGGTAAAGCAGGCATGTTCGTACAATGTCTAGGCTGTGGAATCACAGAGACCTTAGATAAGGATCACAAGCATGTTAATAAACGTGAACAGCAAAAGCTGGTGCAGCAATACAGCAAGCAGGAAAGCATTGGTTCTAACCTTGGGGAACTGCTGAAAGCAGCGCTTGAAGGACAAAAGAAGGATAAGTAGTAGGAATCATCGGATGGTTAGCTTCAATTAAAACGAATGATTAGAATAATGAAGGCTGCTGAGTGTGCTCAGCAGTCTTTTTTCTATCCTAGTAAGTTTATGTGGTCTACGGATAGGCTTTGAATTAGAATGGTAAGCAAATGAGTGGAGCAGGTGATTAGGTGGCAGCTGAGCAGCAGGCGAATCCGTTGAAAGCGGCAGATCGCCCACAGGGGCAAGGAAGCAGCAGGTTTTTCTTTTTGGTTATTGTATTTATGTTTTGGTTCTCTTCTTATATTTATGTGCCGGTGCTTTCACCATATGTTGAGCATTTGGGAGCATCGTATTTTATGGTGGGCATGGTGCTTGGGATATATGGGTTAATGCAGATCCTATTCCGTATACCCATTGGCATCGGTTCAGATTATTTAAATAGGCGGCGGCCGTTTATCTATCTGGGATTGATTGCGAGTGGAGTCAGCTGTTTTCTTTTTATGTGGGGAGCACAGCCGGGTTGGGCGTTGGCAGCACGTGCGGTATCCGGGATAGCAGCATCGGCATGGGTTGTGTACTCTGTGATGTTCGCAGGTTATTTTCCAAAAGAGGAAGCTGGAAAAGCGATGGGCATGCTGCAATTCACTACAGTAATCGCCCAATTGACCAGCATGATGATCAGCGGCTATATGGTAGAGCATTGGGGCTGGAATGCCCCCTTCCTGATTGGTGGAATTGTAGCTATTGCGGCACTAATACTTGCGCTTCGGTTACCGGAACAAAAGCAGGAAAAACGGCAAAATGCCATACAGATCAAGGAACTGGCTGGTGTCGTAAAGGAACCTCTGCTGGTAAGAGTATCACTGTTGTCTGTGCTGGCGCACTGTGTGCTATTTATAACGATGTTCGGATATACTCCGAACCAGGCGCTGAATATCGGAGCAAGCAAAGAAAGCTTGGGCTGGCTAACACTCGCTTTTATGATTCCGCATGCCATCGCAACGCTCTACGGCTCACGTCTGTTTGGAGGGCTGCTGGGTGATAGAGGGAAGCTTATGCTAGGCTTTGCGGGAAGCGCACTGTTTACGCTGCTCATTCCTTCTATGCCGACGTTAGCGGCGCTTTGTCTGACTCAGGTGGGGAATGGTTTTATGCAGGGACTTATTTTTCCGCTGCTGTTGAGTAAATCCGTATCAGAAATAGATCCTTTTAAACGGGCTACAGCTATGGGCTTCTATCAGGCCGTTTATGCGATAGGGATGTCAGCAGGGCCATTCGTAGCAGGTTGGATGAGCTCTGTATATGGCTTGACCGGAGGATTCTGGTTAGGTGGAATTGCGGCGGTGTTGGCTACAATTTTATCCTGGGTATGGATGAAGGATACGAAGCAGAAGCAGCTAAAAGAAACTTAACAGACTTGGCAGAGCGTGTAAGGATGATTGGTTTTTTGTGCAAAAGGGGAATATAATAGAGATAGGAAGCAAGGAGGAGGAGCCCGGGAGAATGGTCAAGGTTGTAATGTTGTGGTTTGTGGTAATTAATATTATCGGGTATGTAGTGATGTCCGAGGACAAGAACAAAGCCCGCAAAAGGCGGGAACGTGTACCTGAGAAAACACTTTTTCTGCTGGCAGCCATGGGCGGTGCACTAGGTGTGCTGATTGCCATGTACCGTAAGCGCCACAAGACGCGTCATACATCCTTCAGGATCGGAATTCCGCTTCTGCTGCTGCTGAATATTTTTTTGTACAGCTATTTTTTAAGATAATAGTCTTTAGGATTACAAACTAGAAAAAGAGGTGGCGTACATGTTATTCTCTAAAATTTTGCTAGCCTATGACGGTTCAAAGGCTTCTAATCAAGCATTGGAGCGCGCAATTGAACTCGCTAAAGTCACACCAGGTTCTATATTGCATGTCGTACACGCATTTGAATTCCCAAGATTTTTTATCGGAGAAGCTCTTGCACCACTACCAGCTTCAGTAAATAAAGAATATTATGATTTGGCAGTGCAGACAACCGAGGAAGTGAAGGGACGCCTTGAGGCTGAAGGCCTGAATGCTGAGGTTGAGCTTTTACAAGGATCTCCTGCGGAAGTGATTTTGAAATATGCTAAGGAAAATGCTATAGACATCATAGTTATCGGCAGCCGCGGGCTTGGCGGTATACGTGAATTTGTTCTGGGCAGTGTCAGCCATAATGTAGTACAAAGCGCTCGTATTCCAGTGCTGGTTGTAAAATAATATAGAGTTCAAAGGGACGCTGATAGCGTTCCTTTTTTTCAATTTAAGGCTGTACAGGTCTTAATCTGGAGCTTAAACACCATAGAGCGCTAGAGGTAGGAGCGTACGGAAAGAAGTACTTCTTCACAAAATATAAGGTTGTTGAGAATTTAAATTCGCCCAAAAGCGAACATTTATTATGGTGATTTTACCAATGTTCGTGTTTGAGTTGACATCATGTGTAGGGGATTGTTAAACTGATGTCATGAAGAGCTCGTATAAAACCGGGAATATGGCCCGGAAGTTTCTACCCGGGAACCGTAAATTACCGGACTACGAGGAAATAGGATGCTAGAATGCGATAATGCAGTCCAGATAATGGAGTGAAGCATTGTGCAGCTTTGCGCGCTTAATGCCAGTTTGGTGAGAGGCAAGCGGGAGTGTTTTTTCCTAATTCCTTTACTAGTCCGATCCTCCCGCAGCAAAATGCGTCTGGACATCGGGCTTTTTTAATATAAGGAATAAGTTACACGTAATACATCAACCTTATATTATTAAGGAAAACGATAGTCATCCCTGAAGGACGAGAATGTAGTCTCTGCTTGTTCGGATTTACAAGATAAAGATATCTCATACTAGTGATTGGAAGGTAGGTCGAATCATGTCTGTGCAGGTAGCTGTCATCATGGGTAGTAAGTCGGATTGGGATACGATGGAGCACGCTTGTGGGGTGCTGGAAGAGCTGGGTTTGTCTTATGAGAAGAAGGTAGTATCCGCGCACCGTACACCGGACTTGATGTTCCGCTATGCGGAGGAAGCCGCTGGCCGCGGTATTCGTGTGATTATTGCAGGAGCAGGCGGCGCCGCACATTTACCGGGTATGGTGGCTGCAAAGACGATCCTGCCAGTGATTGGTGTGCCCGTGCAGTCGAAAGCACTTAATGGGCTGGATTCGCTGCTCTCCATCGTGCAGATGCCTGGAGGCATACCGGTAGCAACAGTAGCTATTGGTAAAGCAGGCGCTGTAAATGCAGGCCTGCTGGCCGCACAGATCATCGGAGCGTTCGACCCTGAAGTGCAGCAGCGTGTGCAGCTGCGTCGGGATGCGATCCGCGATGAAGTATTGGAAAGCAGCGACAGCTTATGAGGCCGGAGGAGCTGAAGCTGCAGGAGGCTGGCGGCGCAGCTTCGCCAGCTGCACAAGCGTCCGGTGCGGACACCGTCCGGACGCTGCTGCCCGGCTCGACCGTCGGCGTGCTCGGCGGCGGGCAGCTCGGGCGCATGATGGCGCTGGCCGGCAGCGCCATGGGGTACCGCTTCGTGGCGCTGGATCCTGCGCCGGATGCGCCTAGCGGTCAAGTTACGCCGCAGATTACGGCGGCGTATAACGACCGGGACGCGGCGCGGGAGCTGGCCCGCCGCTCGGACGTCATCACGTACGAGTTCGAGAACGTCGACGCGGGCGTAGCAGCGCTGCTGGCGGAAGAATCGTACGTGCCGCAGGGCAGCGCGCTGCTGTATACCACGCAGCATCGGCTGCGCGAAAAATCCGCCATCGAGGCGGCGGGCGTTCCGGTCGCCCCGTACCGGAAGGTGGACAGCCTTGCGGAGCTAAAAGAGGCGGCGGCTGAACTTGGACTACCTTGTGTGCTCAAGACAGCCACAGGCGGTTATGACGGCAAGGGTCAAGCTGTGATTCGTCAGGAAGAAGAGCTGGAAGAAGCTTTTCGGCAGGTTGCACCCGGTGAGGTGATTCCGGAGCTAGTGCTTGAGAAGTTTGTAGCTTTTCAATGCGAAATATCCGTTGTTGCTGCACGTAGTGCATCTGGGGAGGTCAAAAGCTTCCCGCCTTCTGAGAACATTCATGTAAATAATATTTTGCATCTGTCCATTGTGCCTGCAAGAGTGTCAGCGGACATTCAGCGCAGAGCTTGCGAGCTGGCTGAGACTTTAATCGCAGGCCTGAATGCGGTTGGACTGCTTGCCGTGGAAATGTTCGTCACAGCGGACGGTGAATTGTTCGTCAATGAGCTGGCACCAAGACCGCATAATTCCGGCCATTACACCATGGATGCTTGCGTGACCTCACAGTTCGAGCAGCATGTCCGGGCGATTTGTAATCTGCCGCTGGGCGATACAACGCTTTTGACACCTGTAGTTATGGTAAATGTATTAGGTCAGCATTTGGATGGTGCGATTAAAGCGACCTGTACACATGAGGAAAAAGATAATAAGCTGGGTATTGTACCTAAGCTTCATATATATGGCAAGACTGAGAGTAAGACTGGTCGTAAGATGGGTCATATCAATCTGCTGTGCAAGGATACCGGAGACGGCCTATCCTGGGTGGAGCAATCTAAACTTTGGAGGAACTAAAGAATATGATCGAACGTTACAGCAGACCCGAGATGCGGGCCATTTGGACTGAGGAGAATAAATTCAAAGCGTGGCTGGAAGTGGAAATATGCGCTTGTGAAGCATGGGCGGAGCTGGGAGTCATCCCACATGAAGACGCTGCTAAGCTGCGTAAGGATGCTAAATTCGACATCGCACGTATTGATGAAATCGAACAGGAAACACGTCATGACGTAATCGCCTTTACTCGTGCGGTTTCCGAAAGCCTTGGCGCAGAACGCAAATGGGTACACTACGGCCTTACTTCCACAGATGTGGTGGATACAGCACTGGGTTACTTGCTGCGTCAAGCGAATGAGATTCTAGAGAAGGATATTATTAACTTCATTGAGATCCTTAAAGATAAAGCTATTGCTTATAAAGATACACCGATGATGGGCCGTACACATGGGGTTCATGCTGAGCCAACTACTTTTGGTCTGAAAATGGCATTGTGGTACGAAGAAATGAAACGTAACCTGGAGCGTTTCCGCCATGCTGCGAACGGTGTGCAATTTGGCAAAATCTCCGGAGCCGTTGGTACGTATGCCAACATCGATCCATTCGTAGAAGAATTTGTCTGCCGTAAGCTGGGTACAAGCCCTGCACCGATCTCGACACAAACTCTACAGCGCGACCGTCACGCTGAATATATGGCAGCTCTTGCTCTGGTAGCAACCTCGCTAGATAAATTCGCTACCGAAATCCGCGCTCTGCAAAAGAGTGAGATTCGCGAAGTAGAAGAAGCTTTTGCCAAAGGTCAAAAGGGTTCATCTGCTATGCCGCATAAACGGAATCCTATTGGCTGCGAGAATATTTCCGGTCTGTCCCGCGTGATTCGCGGACATATGGTTACAGCTTACGAGAACGTGCCGCTCTGGCATGAACGCGATATCTCGCACTCTTCAGTGGAGCGTATCATCCTTCCGGATGCAACAATGCTATTGAACTACATGCTGAACCGTTTCGGAAACATCGTGAAGAACCTGACTGTATTCCCAGAGAATATGAAGCGTAACATGAACCGTACCTTCGGCGTTCCTTTCTCTGGCCGGATCTTAACCAAGCTGATTGATAAAGGCTTCAGCCGCGAGCAAGCATACGACACTGTTCAACCACGTGCGATGCAAGCTTGGGAAGAGCAAAAGCAGTTCCGTGATATCGTGGAAGCTACACCTGAAATCACTAATGTCCTCACCCCAGAAGAGATTGAAGATGCATTTAACCCTTCTTGGCACCTTAAGCATGTGGATACCATCTTCCGCAAGCTAGAACTTATCTAAGAAAAGATAAGTTAGTGGTGAACTAAGGAGCTAGGAATAGTACGAGCGGTTAAGGTTGTGCAGAATTGAAATGCAACTGGTCGATAAGGAACGGAGAGAAATTTTGGAACTGTAGAAGCGTTAGCGTTCGCCTTTATCCTCGGATTTCTACCACGTGCAGTGGTTCAAATCAGGAAATCTGAGGATAACAGCGATCGGAAGTCCAAACATTCCTCGGAGTTACGCCTTTGAGACCAATTAGTTATTAGGAAGATCATTAGTTCAAGGGAGGAAAGGTCATGACATCATCGGCCGTATCCACAGCCGTGGAACTCATCAATGCGCCGCTGCTCTACAAAGGGAAGGTTCGTGAGCTATACGATTTAGGGGAAAATGTACTGATCGTAGTTACGGATCGGATATCTGCTTTTGACTATGTGCTGGACCCGGCGGTCCCTGAAAAGGGCAATGTGCTTAACCGTCTGAGTGCGTTCTGGTTCGGACAGACTAAAGAGCTGATGGAGAATCATGTCGTTCATATCGATGTGGATCTGCTCGGCGACGTAGTTAAGGACAAAGAGGCTCTCAGAAACCGTGTCATGGTGGTACGCAAAGCGGAGCGTATTGATATCGAATGCGTAGTGCGTGGATGCATCACTGGCGGCGGCTGGAGACAGTATCAAGAAACCGGCAAGGTAAATGGTATTGAACTTCCTGCTAACCTCCGCAAAAACGCGCTGCTGGCAGAACCGATTTTTACTCCTGCGGCTAAAAATGATGTAGGTCACGATGAGGATATTCCGTTTGAGAAAATGCAGGAATTAATCGGAGCTGATCTGGCGCTTGAGCTGCAGGAAAAGAGCTTAAAGCTGTTCGCTTTTGCTAGAGAGTATTGTGCTGAGCGTGGGATCATTCTTGCGGACTGCAAATTCGAATTCGGCTTGTTGGACGGTAAGGTGATTCTGATCGATGAGATTTTTACACCGGATGCTTCCCGCTTCTGGGCTAAGGATAAATACGCGCTTGATATTGAAATTGATAGTATGGATAAAGAGCCTGTTCGTACGTATCTATCTGCATCTTCCTGGGACAAGAATAGTAAACCTGATCCGCTCCCACTGGAAGTAGTAGAAGAAACTACACGGCGTTATCTGGACATTTATCATCGTCTTACTGGCAAGTCTTTATAGTTCAACATAGTGTGTGCACTCATGGGAATAAATTCAGTATATATTTTTGAAGCTAAATGTACTCATTGTAGAATTTCAGTTTCAGAGGGTATGCTCATTAAAATTTAGGAGGAACTACAAGCATATGTTAAAAGCGACGGTATATGTCACCATAAAGAAAAGCGTTCTTGATCCACAAGGGGTAGCAGTACAAGGAGCACTTCATTCGGTAGGCTTCCAAGAAGTTGAAAGCTTGCGTATCGGGAAATATATGGAGCTGACTTTGGATACGGATAACCGTGCTGAAGCGGAAGTGCGTCTCAAGGAAATGTGCGAAAAGCTACTTGCCAACACGGTGATCGAGGATTACCGCTACGAATTGGAGGACTAAACGACATGAAATTTGCTGTACTTGTCTTCCCAGGCTCCAACTGTGATATTGATTGCTACAAGGCGGTAGAGGACAGTCTCGGCGAACCAGTCGATTATGTGTGGCATACAGCGACGGATTTGTCGGCGTATGATTGCATTTTGGTTCCAGGCGGATTCTCATATGGTGATTACCTGCGCTGTGGCGCGATTTCGAGATTTGCTCCTGTTATGGCGGAAGTTGCTAAAGCAGCAGAGCAAGGGAAATACGTGCTAGGCATTTGCAATGGGTTCCAAATTCTTACTGAGGCTGGTTTGCTGCCAGGTGCGCTTCGCCGCAACATGTCGATGAAGTTCCGCTGTCACGATACAGTGCTTAAGGTTGTTAATAATGAAACCCCATTTACTATTGACTATGCTAAAGATGAAGAAATCATTATCCCAATCGCACACGGTGAAGGCAACTACTACTGTGATGACGAGACTTTAGCAGAGCTGAAAGCTAACAATCAGATCGTGTTTACCTATAGCGATAACCCTAACGGCTCCGTAGCCGATATTGCGGGTGTTAGTAACGTACAAGGGAATGTGGTTGGCATGATGCCTCACCCTGAGCGCGCGGCTAATAGTTTACTTGGTTCAGAAGATGGCAAAAGAATGTTTACATCCATACTGAAGACTTGGAGGGATCGTCATGACGCAGCAAGTATCCGTTAAGGAACCGACCGCAGAACAGATTGCGGAGCAGAAAATTTACAGCCAGTTCGGTGTGTCGGACAGCGAATATGAGCTGATCAAGTCTTTTATGGGACGTTTGCCGAACTATACTGAAATCGGCGTATTCAGCGTAATGTGGTCGGAGCACTGTGCCTATAAGAACTCCAAACCCCTCCTGAAACGTTTCCCAATTTCCGGACCACGTGTCCTGATGGGACCTGGCGAGGGCGCAGGGATTGTAGATATCGGTGACAACCAAGCGGTTGTTTTCAAAATCGAAAGTCATAACCACCCTTCAGCGGTAGAACCTTTCCAAGGTGCGGCAACGGGTGTCGGCGGGATCATTCGTGATATTTTCTCCATGGGCTCCAGACCTATCGCAATCCTCAATTCACTACGTTTCGGGAAGCTGGAAAGTGATCGAGTGAAGTATTTGTTCGAGCATGTTGTGTCTGGTATTGCCGGTTATGGTAACTGTATCGGGATTCCAACGGTTGGCGGCGAAATCATGTTCGATGATAGCTATGACGGTAACCCGCTTGTTAACGCAATGTGTGTCGGTCTAATTGATCATGACAAAATCCAACGTGGTGTAGCTAAGGGTGTAGGCAACCCTGTCTTCTATGTAGGCCCTCCTACAGGACGTGATGGAATTCATGGTGCTACTTTTGCATCGGTAGAGCTTAGTGAGGAATCAGAAGCTAAACGTACCGCTGTACAAGTCGGCGATCCATTTATGGAAAAGCTCGTTATGGAATCTTGTCTAGAACTGATCGACAGCGGCATCGTTATCGGGATTCAGGATATGGGTGCAGCGGGTCTTACATGCTCTAGTGCGGAGATGGCAAGTAAAGCAGGCAACGGTCTGGAGCTGTATCTTGATCAGGTGCCACAACGTGAAGAGGGCATGACGCCTTACGAAATGATGCTTTCAGAATCACAAGAACGGATGTTGTTCGTCGTTGAGCCGAAGGATGAGGCCCAGGCACAAGAGATTTTTGACCGCTGGGGTGTTATCTGCTGTAAAGTCGGTAAAGTTACGGATGATGGCCGCTTGAAATTGTATCATCACGGCGAGGTTGTTGGTGACATGCCAGTAACGGCGCTCGTGGATGAGTGTCCAGTATATAACAAACCTTCTGAGGTTCCTGCTTATTATATTGCGAATGAAAAGGTAGATACCCTTCGTTATGAGGAAGTTACGGATCTGGGCGGTGCATTGCGTACAGTACTTGGATCACCAACCGTAGCAAGTAAAGCATGGGTATACAATCAATACGATTACATGGTGCGGACGAGCACAGCTGTACGTCCTGGATCTGACGCGGCTGTAGTTACCATTCATGGTACTCGTAAAGGACTTGCGATGACTACAGACTGTAATGGCCGTTATGTTCATCTTGATCCTGAAGTGGGTGGACGTATTGCAGTCAGCGAAGCGGCACGTAACATCGTTTGTTCCGGTGCTGAACCGCTGGCTATTACGGATAATCTGAACTTTGGAAATCCTGAGAAGCCTGATGTGTTCTGGCAAATGGAGCGTGCGGTTGATGGTATGGCTGAAGCATGTCGTGTGCTGGATACTCCGGTTATCGGTGGTAATGTCAGTCTTTATAACGAAAATACTACGGGTTCCATCTATCCAACGCCGGTTGTCGGCATGGTTGGTTTAGTAGCGGACACGGATCATATTACGACTCAAGGGTTCAAGCAAGAAGGCGATTCCATCCTTCTGCTGGGAGTGACCAAGGCTGAGCTGGGCGGCAGTGAATTCCAATATGCTGTTCATGGTGTGACCGAAGGTCGTCCTCCGGCTTTGGATTTGGCTACTGAGAAAAAACTGCTGAACGTAGTCCTTACCTCAATTCGTGGCGGTCTGGTGCGTTCCGCGCATGACTTGTCCGAAGGTGGACTTGCTGTAGCGCTTGCAGAGAGCTGTATCAGCGGTGGAATCGGAGCGAACGTTGAGCTTTCAGCTAACGGTCTTAGATCTGATGTAGCATTGTTTAGCGAAAGCCAATCACGCATTGTGCTGACAGCCGCTCCTGAACGTGCGGAAGAGCTGAAAGCAGCGATTGCAGCCAGCGGTGTTCCCGTGGAGATCATCGGAACTGTAGGTGGAGACAGACTGCGCGTAAATCTGGACGGTGTGTCCGCACTAGATGAAGCTGTAGCAGAATTGAAATTCGTTTGGGAGGATGCTATTCCATGTCTTATGAAATAAAGACCGGGAAAGAGCAGGAGACTCCTATCCTGTGGACTGGTGACTTTTACAATGAAGGAACGGGCTCGGGAGATATTTTTGACACATTAAAAGAAGAATGCGGCGTTTTCGGGGTCTTCGGACACCCGGAAGCGGCGTCCATGTCTTATTACGGCTTACACGCCTTACAACACCGTGGAGAAGAAAGTGCGGGAATCTGCGTAGCAGACGGTCGCGATTTCAACTATCACCGCGGGATGGGGTTAGTAAAAGAAGTATTCGACAAGGACAAAATTGCCTCATTGGTTGGAGATATGTCCATTGGGCATGTACGTTATTCCACTAGTGGAGACAGTCGCTTAACCAATGCGCAGCCACTGGTATTTAAATATCGTGACGGCGATTTGGCGATTGCTACGAACGGCAACATAGTAAATGAACCGTTGATCCGCAAACAGCTGGAGCAAAGCGGATCGATCTTTCAAACTACGAGTGATACAGAAGTGCTGGCGCATCTGATTGCCCGTTCGCCAAAGGATTTTGTTGAAGCGGCAAAAGATGCGCTGCAGCAGCTCGTTGGCGGGTTTGCTTTTCTGCTTATGACAAATGATAAGTTAATTGTCGCTTCAGATTCCCATGGCTTGCGTCCGCTAGTGATGGGACGGATTGGTGAAGCTTATATTTTTGCTTCCGAGTCCTGCGCATTAGAGGTCATTGGGGCACAGCTGGTTCGAGATATTGAGCCGGGCGAACTGCTTGTCCTCGACAAAAACGGCCTCTTAGAGGACCGTTTTACCGAACCCAAACGTAAAGCGCTGTGCGCGATGGAGTATATTTACTTCTCACGCCCAGACAGTGATATGAACGGCTCTAACCTGCACTCCGCCCGTAAGCGGATGGGTAGCCGCATGGCACTGGAAGCTTTTGTCGATGCTGATCTCGTAACCGGTGTGCCGGATTCCAGTATTTCAGCAGCCATCGGGTATGCCGAGCAAACGGGAATTCCTTATGAGCTTGGGCTCATTAAGAATAAGTACACTGGACGGACCTTCATCCAGCCGAGCCAAGAACTGCGTGAGCAAGGTGTGAAGATGAAGCTGAGCGCCGTGCGCAGCGTAGTTGATGGCAAACGTGTCGTTATGATCGATGATTCTATCGTTCGTGGCACGACCTCACGCCGAATCGTCAATCTGCTTAGGGAAGCGGGAGCTGTTGAAGTGCATGTGCGGATTACTTCGCCACCGTTCAAGAATCCTTGCTTCTACGGCATTGATACACCAGACCGCCGCGACCTCATCGCGTCCTACAAGACCATTGAGGAAATGTGCGAAGAGATCAACGCCGATTCCTTGGCATTTTTGTCGCCGGAAGGCTTAATCTCTTCCATTGGTGGACACAACAAAGACGACTACAAAGGCGGACTTTGCCTTTCTTGCTTTGATAATGATTACCCGACGCAGGTGGATTTTGGCGGGGCAGAGAAAGATGGCTGCTCGTGTTGACATCCCCCTAAGTCCCCCTTTCAAAGGGGGATTCCGAAGGGCTCTGCCCTCCGGCCACCCGAAAGCTCGGCGGTAGGAGTTAGGTTATAACTTGCTAAGAAGACTTGGGTACGAGTGCTCGCTTTGTCCCTGTGTGCTGCGCACGGACGGGACACGCTTTACGGCGCTCCGCCCCCCGGCTGCATCCGCCGCCGGGACTGGCTCGCCAAGCTTCCCTCTGTTTGCTTCGCAAATACGAGGGCCGCTTGTCTCGCATAAGGAGGTGCATGGCGCAGCTCATGTACCGAGGTCTTGAGGTCCGTGTGCAAGGCGCGCACTGCGGCTTGCAGTAGGGACAAACCGGTGGTTGGAGGGAGTTATGGAGAGGAAGTTTGGAACTGTAGAAGCGTAGCGTTCGCCTTTATGGTTGGATTTCTACCGCGAAGAGCGGTTCGAATCAGGAAATCCAACCATAACAGCGATCGGAAGTCCAAACATTCCTCGCAATAACTCCCCTACAACCACCCAAAAGCCGAATGCGCCCAAACGCGCTCTAAACTATTAAAAGATGAGGTGTCCAATAGTGTCGGAAGCTTATAAAAACGCCGGAGTGGATATTGCGGCTGGTAATGAAGCGGTAGAACGCATGAAAAAGCACGTAAAACGTACTTACCGTCCAGAAGTAATGACGGATCTTGGTGGGTTCGGAGCGCTGTTTGGCCTCAATAAAGATAAATATGAAGAGCCAGTGCTTGTATCGGGAACCGATGGTGTAGGCACAAAGCTCAAAATCGCGTTCGCGGCAGATCGCCATGACACGATTGGCATCGACGCTGTAGCTATGTGCGTGAACGACATTGTAGTGCAAGGCGCAGAGCCACTCTTTTTCCTCGACTATCTGGCTTGCGACAAAGTGGTGCCGGAGAAAATTGAGGCTATCGTAGCTGGAATCGCTGAAGGCTGTCACCAAGCGGGTTGTGCACTGATTGGCGGCGAAACGGCTGAGATGCCGGGTATGTATTCAGCAGGTGAATATGATATCGCTGGATTCACAGTGGGCGTAGCTGACAAAGCGAAGCTGGTAACAGGCGCTAACATCGCTGCTGGCGACACAGTGATTGGTCTGGCTTCCAGTGGTGTGCACAGCAATGGCTTCTCGCTGGTGCGTAAGCTTTTGCTTGAGCAAGAGGGTTATGGTCTGAATGACGTGCTTCCTGAGCTTGGCGCTCCGCTGGCGGATGTACTCCTTGCACCAACTAAGATTTATGTGAAGCCTTTGCTGGCACTGCTGGAGCAGCTTCCGGTAAAAGGTATGGCTCACATTACGGGTGGCGGATTCATCGAGAATATCCCACGCGTATTGCCTGATAATGTAGATGTGGAGATCAATTACGGATCGTGGCCGATTCTGCCAATCTTCGGGTTGATGCAGAACAAAGGTAACGTAAGCAACCGTGATATGTTCACTACTTTTAATATGGGAATTGGTCTTGTTCTGGTAGTTAGCGCTGCTGATGGAGAACGCGCTCTTGAACTGCTTAAAGCTAGCGGAGAAGAGGCGTATATCATTGGGAAAGTAACAGAAGGGGAACGCAAAGTAACCTTTACTGGAGCTGAAGTGTGATGCAATCAAGTCGAATCGCTGTTTTTGCTTCGGGGCAGGGCAGCAATTTTGCAGCACTGATCGAGGCACAGAAAGCAGGTTTGCTTGGAGACGGCAGGATTGAATTGCTTGTCTCGGACAAGCCGGAAGCGCCTGTAGCACAACGTGCGGAGGATGCGGGAATTCCCGCCCTCCTGCTGCGGCCAAAAGACTTCGCCAGCCGTGAACTCTACGAAGCAGAGATTGTAGCAGAGCTTCAGCGGCGGGAAATCGGGCTGGTTGTGCTGGCAGGGTATATGCGCCTCATTACACCAGTGCTTTTAACGCCGTATGCGGGTCGGATTATTAACATTCACCCATCGCTGCTGCCTGCTTTTGCCGGAAAGGATGCGATCGGACAAGCGCTGGATTATGGCGTGAAGCTGACGGGAGTCACTGTGCATTTTGTCGATGGAGGTATGGATACCGGGCCGGTTATTGCTCAGCGTAGCGTAGTTGTGTTGGATAACGACACGGCAGATTCATTGGCGGAACGGATTCATAAGGTTGAGTATGAGTTGTATCCTGAAGTGGTTGGCGCTTTTGCCAGCGGGAAAGTGGAACTGAGTGGAAGAAAGACGATTATCCGCGAAAAGTAAGCCACACTGTAGCCATTCGAAGTTTTGGATCGACATTTGGTGACAGGCGGAGAGATTTCAGGGTATTTCTCGGGAAATATTGCATAAGCGGCATTATGTGTCGTGTAGTAGGTAATAGAGTCAGATTCTTTCTTATAGTAATTTCCCAAGCTTTTAGATGTCATCACATTAAATCGCACGTACAACCCGAAGGAGGACTATTCAAAGTGAGTATCAAAAGAGCGCTAGTTAGCGTATCGGATAAACAAGGTATCGTGGATTTTTGCCGCGAGTTGTCTGCATTAGGCGTAGAGATTATTTCCACAGGTGGAACAAGCACGCTTTTGGCTAAGGAAGGTGTTCCAGTCATCGGTATTTCCGATGTTACAGGATTCCCGGAAATCATGGATGGACGTGTCAAAACCTTGCACCCGGCTGTACACAGCGGATTGCTAGCGGTTCGTGACAATGAGGAACACACGCGTCAAATGAAAGAGCTTGGTCTGGACTACATTGATCTGGTAGTAGTAAATCTGTATCCGTTCGCGGAAACCATTGCTAAACCGGATGTATCGTATGAAGAAGCCATCGAGAATATCGATATCGGCGGACCGACGATGCTGCGTTCTGCGGCGAAGAACCATGCTTTTGTAAGTGTAGTGGTAGATGCTAACGACTATGCTACAGTGCTTGAAGAGGTTCGCGCAGGTGGAGATACAACGCTGGAAACACGCAAACGTCTTGCGGCAAAAGTGTTCCGTCATACGGCGGCTTACGATGCCTTAATTTCCGATTATTTGGCTAATGTTACTGGCGAACCGCTTCCTGAGCGCTACACCGTGACTTATGAGAAAATTCAGGATCTGCGCTATGGCGAGAATCCGCATCAAAAAGCGGCTTTCTATCGCAAGCCTTTGGCTGCGGGGGATACTCTTACAGCAGCTGAGCAATTGCATGGCAAAGAATTATCCTACAACAATATCAACGATGCTAACGCAGCGCTGCAAATCGTGAAAGAATTTGAAGAACCTGCTGTCGTAGCCATTAAACATATGAATCCTTGTGGTGTAGGTGTCGGTGAAAGTGTATACGAAGCTTATCAAAAAGCTTACAACGCAGACCCAACCTCTATCTTTGGCGGAATTGTAGCCGCTAACCGGATTATCGATGCAGACACTGCTAATCTGCTGAAAGAGATTTTCCTCGAAATCGTATTGGCGCCAGGGTTTACAGATGAAGCACTGGAAATCCTTACGAAGAAAAAGAACCTGCGTTTGCTCAAAATCGGCAATCTCAGCACGGCTAACGCGCGTAAGAGCAGCTTCGTAGTTACCTCTATTGATGGAGGAATGGTTGTACAGGAGAGCGATGTGCATTCTGTGAACCCGGATGATCTGCAAGTTGTTACGGACCGTAAGCCAACCGAAGAAGAATTGAAACAGCTGTTGTTCGGCTGGAAGGTAGTTAAGCATGTGAAATCTAATGCGATTGTATTAGCGGCGGATGATATGACAGTTGGCGTAGGTGCAGGGCAAATGAACCGCGTTGGCGCGGCAAAAATTGCGATTGAACAAGCTGGCGAGAAGTCCAAAGGATCAGTCCTTGCCTCTGACGCCTTCTTCCCAATGGGAGATACACTTGAAATGGCAGCCAAAGCAGGCATTACCGCAGTTATTCAGCCAGGCGGCTCCATTAAAGATGAAGAATCGATCAAGGTCGCGAATGAGTATGGAATTGCTATGGTCTTCACAGGCGTCCGTCATTTCAAACACTAGAACGCTGGGAGGATTTTATTCTAATGGATATTTTAGTGGTTGGCGGCGGCGGCCGGGAGCATGCGATTATTTGGAGCCTGTCCCAAAGCCCAAAGGTTGGTAAAATCTATTGCGCACCCGGCAACGCCGGGATCGCGCAGCTAGCAGAATGTGTGCCTATCGGTGTGTTTGAGTTCGACCGTCTGACGGCTTTTGCAAAAGAGAAGGAAGTAGGTCTTGTTGTAATCGGACCGGATGATCCGTTAGCAGGGGGCATTGTGGATGCTTTTGAAGCACAGGCTATTCCTGTGTTTGGTCCGCGCAAGAATGCAGCTGAGATCGAAGGCAGCAAAACCTTTATGAAGGATCTTTTGCACAAATATAATATTCCGACAGCAGCCTATGAAAAATTTGATGGCTATGAAGCTGCACTGGCTTACTTACGCGAGCAACCGCTGCCGATCGTAATCAAGGCAGATGGGCTTGCCGCAGGAAAAGGCGTGACCGTTGCCTATTCACGGGAAGAGGCAGAGCAGGCACTAGCTGATATTATGGTAACGAAAGTGTTTGGTGAGGCTGGCGCTCAGGTTGTCATTGAAGAGTTCCTAGCGGGTCAGGAAATGTCGATTTTGGCTTTTGTTGATGGAGAGACAGTTCGTCCGATGGCTGCCGCTCAGGATCATAAGCCCGCTTACGATGGAGATAAAGGTCCTAATACCGGTGGAATGGGTACCTATTCGCCTCTGCCGCATATCGACGAGGCGATTATCCAAGAAGCGATTGAGACCATCATTAAGCCAACAGCCAAGGCTATGGTAGCTGAAGGCCGTTCTTTCAGCGGCGTTTTGTTCGCAGGGCTGATGATTTCTCCAGAAGGTAAACCAAAGACCATCGAATTTAATGCCCGGTTTGGGGATCCGGAGACACAGGTCGTGCTGCCTAGATTGAAGAGCGACTTGTTAGAAATCTTTTTGGCAGTAACCGAGGGCAGACTTGCGGATATCGACATTGAATGGAGCGACGAAGCAGCGGTGTGCGTGGTTCTCGCTTCTGGAGGATATCCAGGCTCTTATCCTAAGGGAGTGCCGATCGAAGGGCTTGAGGACAGCCAAGGAGGGCTGATCTTCCATGCCGGTACAGCACGGGGGGCAGATGGCAGCTGGGTAACGAACGGCGGACGGGTCTTAGGCGTGGTTGGCCTGGGTGCTACGATTGCCGAAGCTCGTTCAGCAGCCTATGCTAGGGCTGAAGGAATCTCTTTTTCCGGGAAACAGAATCGCAGCGACATCGCTATGAAGGCTCTAGTATAAGGATAAAGCACTGTATCTAGCAATTTTTTGCGCTTTAAGTCCTAAAAAAGGACTGACAAGTGATAGAAGAAGTGCTATAATACTACACGTACGGGGGAAAATGTGCGGATATATACAGATAAGGGCCTTTCCGATCATGGGAAGGCCCTTTTAAATCGGAGTCCTTCAGACTTTGTGCAGTAACCTTATAAAGGATGCCTCGTGCCTGAAAATGTTGATACTTATAGTGCATACTAGCGATACGCTTATGGCGAATGGCTACTCACAGATTTAAGGGGGAATTCGTTTTGAGTAAGATTGGAAGAAATGATATGTGTCCTTGCGGAAGCGGGAAAAAATATAAGAAATGCTGCCTAGGGAAAGAAACTTCTGCAGTGGAATCCATCATGCGACTGGTAACAACGGAAGAATCCGCTGCTACTGTGGCTGTGGCCGAGAAACCAGAAGCGGCAGCAATTCCTGAAGCTAAGCTTACCCTAACTACGCTCAAAAAAAAGGTGTCACGTGATCTGAAATGGGAGCATCCGGCGCATGAACAATTGGCTCTGCATCTTATTGAGACCATGAGAGACAGCTATGACCGGGAGCTAATCTGGGAAGGTCTGGTTCTATGGAATGGTTATTCCCGTCACATCAAGCCTGCAGTGAAGAAAATGGGCTCCTTCTGCGCGGCTATCGAATTTATCTTGTCTGAGGAATATGGTTTCCTTCAAACTCAAGCTGATCTAGCGATCAAACATGAGGTTACTGCACCTACCATCTCCAGAAAAGTTAAAGAGATGCTTAATTATATCGAACAGTACGGCATGGGCGGGGCAGAGGAAGAATTACTTTTGCTCAACGTTTCAGGCACTCCGAAGGATCAGGAACAGGCTTTGCTGCAAAAAGCAATGGAAACTAAAGCATCCAATCGCCGGATCCAGCTAGCAGAAGCGGCATTGGAAGTTTATCCGGACAGTCCGGACGCCTATCTCATTTTGGCTGAGGAAGCCGAGAATGAAGCAGATGCCCGTGCTTATCTGAAAGCAGGGATGGAAGCGGGTGCGCGTGAGCTTGGAGAAGCCTTTTTCACTGAGAACAAAGGACATTTCTGGGGTCTTTACGAGACACGTTCGTACATTCGAATTTGCAAAAGCTACGCTGACTCCTGCTGGTTTAGCGGAAATGCAGAAGAAGCACAAAAGACGCTGGAGCACATTCTAGAATTGAACCCAGAAGATAACACAGGTGCACGTTACCTTCTAACGGCAACGTACCTTTACACTAATAAGCTTAAGAAGACCGAGAAGGTACTGGAGAAGTTCGGCAAGGATGCAGCAGCAACAGTAGCATATGACCGTATGGTTTTAGAATATAAGAAGAACGGGATTACTTCCCAGCTCAAAATGCTCTACCGCGTGGCGAAGAATGTGAACAAGCATGTGCCGGATTATCTGTTAGGTATCAAAAGATTGCCGCATAACCTGCCTGATTTTGTAGGCGTGGGTGACGCTAACGAGGCTATCGAATATGTTATTGTACATTCACGTTTGTGGACAAGCTTACCAGACCTGGTGAAGTGGATGCTGAAGCAACAGGACTAGTAGGTTTCATAGCGTAGGGATAGCAAATATTAGTAAGAGACTATAGGGTTCCTTTAGTCTCTTTTTCTTTATCACTGATTAGGATGCTTGAAAAAATGTCCTCGGGAGAGTATGTTACAAGAAGTAGAATAACAGATAGATAGTGAGGCGAGAGGGTTATGAGAGAAGAGGAAGACCGAATCGTAGGAATGGAAGATATTGTGCGGGCTCATCACGTACTGCGTGAAGTCATAATCCGGACACCCCTACAACGTGATGCTGTGCTGTCAGCCAAGTATGATTGTGATGTGTATTTGAAGCGCGAGGATTTGCAGATTGTACGTTCTTTCAAAATCCGCGGAGCTTATAATATGATTCGTAGTTTGTCAGCAGAAGATAGAGCAAAAGGGATTGTCTGTGCGAGTGCGGGCAACCATGCACAAGGCGTAGCCTATTCCTGTAAGGCGCTTGGAATTAAAGGCAAGGTCTACATGCCAAGCACTACGCCTAACCAGAAGGTTAAGCAGGTGCGGCGGTTTGGCGGTGAGTTTGTTGAGGTCATTCTGAAGGGAGATACCTTTGATGACGCTTATGATGAAGCACTGCAAGCTTGTATAGATCATGGGATGACGTTGATCCATCCCTTTGATGAGCCACGAATCATTGCGGGCAACGGCACCATTGCAATGGAAGTGATGGAGAGTCTGGACAACCCTGCAGACTTTATGTTCGTAACCATTGGTGGAGGCGGTCTGGCAGCGGGTATAGCCACCTATGTGAAGACAGTTAGTCCTTCTACCAAGTTGATTGGTGTGGAGCCACTCGGAGCAGCTTCTATGACGGAAGCGATTAAGCTTGGAGAAGTGGTGACTCTAAAGGAAATTAATAAGTTCGTGGACGGAGCGGCTGTAAAACGTGTTGGCGGATTGACGTACGATATTTGTTCCCGTCATCTGGATGACATCGTGATGGTGCCTGAAGGTAAAGCTTGTACCACGATTCTGGAACTATATAACGAGAATGCCATAGTGGTTGAGCCAGCAGGTTCGCTGCCTATCGCAGCGCTTGATCAATATCGTGATCAAATCCGCGGCAAAACAGTTGTCTGTATCATAAGCGGCGGCAACAACGATATTGACCGGATGCAGGAGATCAAAGAGCGTTCATTGATTTACGAAGGCTTAAAACACTATTTCATGGTGAACTTCCCGCAACGTGCAGGTGCGCTGCGTGAGTTCTTGGGCGAAATCCTTGGACCTTACGATGATATTACCCGTTTCGAGTATATCAAGAAGCATGATAAAGAAAATGGTCCCGCGCTTGTGGGCATTGAATTATTGTCAACGGATGCCTACGAACCTCTCATCGAACGGATGCAGCAGAAGGGCGTCGATTATGTAGAGATCAATAAGGATTCTAATCTCTTTAACATCCTTATTTAAGGCTCGCATCCACTTCATAATCACGTTAATGAACATAAACAAGCCCGTCCCTATTCATTTCAGGGACGGGCTTTTGTGGTTTCTTTATTAGAGAGGTAACGAAGTCTTACGATATTGCTCGACCTCATCGGTCAATTTATAGCTATTATCTTTCATTAATTTCATGAAGCTATCCAGCTTTTGTAGAAATGGGCTGCTGTCATTATTTTTGGTCAGAATACTGGAGTAAGCCTTTTGCGCCTCCAAATCCATTTCCAGATTGTCATAATGGAAGAGAGGAGTGTTATTCTGGCCGTAAAACGTATTATTCACATACATAGTGTACAAGGCTTTTACAGCAGAAATTCGGTTTGATTTCGGATGATTTTGAATGAATTGCTCTTGAGATAAAGCTCTGGCTGCTACCTCAGTCCAGGCGATAACTAGCCCGTTGTCCTTGGAAGAGGGCAGATCCGATTCGGTGGCCATAATGGTAATATAAGCGCTGATATCATTGGTGACGTATAGCTTGTACTTGCGGTAAGCCCCATAATCGATCACCGGGAAAAAAGTACCCTCAGCTGTCTCCAGCTTATATCCGCTTTCGCTGGCACTTTTCAGCAGTGTACGCAGCTGGAGATCATCAGTAATAGCAGCAAGAGAAGACATGCTGGCGCCTGCTTTATAAATGGCGGTGAGCTTCCGCTGGACAGCATTGGTACTGAATTTACTTTCCCAGGCTTGCAGCGCAGCTTTATGCAGATTCTCAAGCTTCAGGGTCAGCATTGTTGCACGATACGACCCTACCGCATACATATTGGAGTTCAAATATTTTATGGCTTCGGGTAACTTGTCAGAGGTAGATAACAGCGGTAATGCAGCTTTATAGACAGCCTCTGCATGATTATTGCTAGCTGCTTGAGGAATTGCCTTAGCGCCTTCCCCAGGAGGGCTGGTAGCACCTTCGGCGTGAATAGCACTGGGCACTATGCCTAGCCCTAAGGCTATAGCTAGAACGGAGTAGAGAATATGATGCTTCTTAATCATGGAAGTTTCCCCCTATCTATCGGATGGAATAATGTTTTCAGCCTAGGTATTTATTTTTTGAAAAATATAAATTTCAGTCCCAACCCCCCAATGATGCACAGAATTAAACTTACCCACGGGGATATTGTAATGACCGGAAATAACCGATCGAGGAACATACCGATAAATACAGCAGCTACTGCGATGCCAATATAGATGCCAAGGCTTTTTATATCAAAAGGTTTGGCACTGGGTGCATCGCTTTCCGACAAGGAAGACATCCATTTCATAATGAGTTCAATTAAGATAATGGAGCCTACTCCCACAGCGAGCAGGGTGAAAAGGCTGATCTGTCCGAACATTCCAGGTGAATCGTCAGTCCATTGGAAGAAGAGTCCACCGATTGCCAATATCCCAAAAAGACAGGTCAGAGCTGCGCAGGGAATCATCAAGTAATAGTTCCATTTACTGCGCACCGGGCGCCCGGGAACACTGTCTATGATTTCTTTAAAATAATCGTGCGGATTCTCGCCGAATACTTGCTTGGCATTTTTCCCTTTACGTTGTTCCTTCAACAGCAGCTTGGCCGCATCCAGCAAAAGTTCCTCTCCGCGCAGAGGGTCAATTCGACTGGCTCGCACCGCAAGGATCATATCTTCTAAATAGGAGCGATTGAAGGGCGTCAACTGCTCACGCAGGGCGTTATTTTCCTTAATCATATCTTTCACTTTCATAATTTGGATGTAAACCTCCAGTGTTGTTAATCGGTATAGTCTTTAACCTAGAGTATACGTTTGCATGACAGGTCTACGCAAGGACAACCATTTCTATGGCGATATGCATAATCCTTTTAGAAGAGTGAACACTGATAATGTTGTTGCTTGATCAATATAGCATTGGGAAAGGTTGGGAGCTTTATGGAACATGAGAATAAGAAAGAACAGGGAAGATCCATGAGCAACGGTTTCGAGCCTACGCCCAATAATTCAATGGGGGATTGGGGCGGCTCCGATGGATTCAGCATGTGGGATTCCGCAGAAGATGCTCCCGAGGGCTTGCTTAAGGATTGGGAAGGCAGCCATGAAACCCATGAGATGTTTAACGACAGCTACGATTGATTAACAACCCTGGTCATTCATCTCGAAAAAACAACAGAGCAGCGATCCACCGATACTGGGGATCGCTGCTCTTTGTTTTTTGGTGGGGTTCTGAAACCCCGGAACCCCGGAACTCCGGAACCCCGGAACCCCGGAACCCCGGAACCCCGGAACTCCAGAACTCCAGAACTCCAGAACTCCAGAACTCCAGAACTCCAGAACTCCAGAACTCCAGAACCCGGAACCCCGGAACCCCGGAACCCCGGAACTCCGGGAACCCCGGGAACTCCAGAGCTCCCAGACCCCCGGTTGTCGTAGCATCCACCATCTTTCGGACTCAGATGACGTTATTAGCCAAATTATGGCCTTTTCAGCACAGTTGCGGACCCCAGTGACGCTATTGCTCGAAAAGTAGCTCTTATTTGCTGTTTTATAGGGTGATAGCGACTATGGGGTCCGATAGAATTCAAAAAGTGTGCTAAATCTGCGAATAGGGTCTTCTGAGTCCGCTGGAGCTACTGAGTCCGATAGAGCAGCCGAGTCTGCTGGAGCTACTGAATCCGATAGAGCTGCTGAATCCCGGATTGGCGATTTCAATCCACTCGACGTGGGAGCCCTAGAGTCATGTTCATATCTTACGGGACACCCTATTTGTCGCGCAGACTCTAATGCCCAAATACTCCGTGCGTTTATTAAGAATTGTCCCCTTGCTGTTGACAATATGAACGAAATCTTTATAATTAGATTATAATTCATACTAAGTTAATCGGAATTCTAATAAATTAAAATAAATTAAATTATAAATATAAATATAAATATAATTATAGGAGGATGCGGCAATGGAACGGAATATTGTAATCCGGCATAACGGAGAAGAATTGACGGCGAGCATACATTACCCGAACAAAGAGAAGGGAACCTCTTCGCGTTGCAAGGATAGACTGCCATTAGCCGTGATCTGCCACGGATTTGTGGGGAATCGGATTGGCGTAGACCGGATTTTTGTGAAGGCGGCTCGTGAGCTGGCACAAGAGGGATATATGGTTATTCGTTTTGATTATGTGGGCTGCGGCGAGAGCAGCGGGAATTATGGCGGCGAAGATATGGAATCGATGATCGCTCAGACTAGAGCGGTGCTTGATTACGGAATTAGCTCTGCTGATGTGGACCCACAGCGCGTGACGCTGATTGGCCATAGCCTGGGTGGCGCGGTGGCGCTGCTGACAAGTATTCGCGATCGCCGCGTGAAGAATCTCGTGTTATGGGCCTCTGTTGGTTATCCTTTCAATGATATTGTGAAAATTGTAGGGCGGGAGGCGTATGATCGTGCTGTGAAGAATGGATCAGCCGATTATGTGGGCTACTCGTTTACGCCGGTATATTTTAATTCTTTGGCGGCTTTTCAGCCCTTCCAAGAAGCGAGCAAATTTAGCGGCGATGTACTGGTCATTCATGGCACCTCTGATGATGTCATTCCGGTGGATTACGCTTTTCTTTATCAGAAGCTGTTCTGGACACGTCCCGAAGGACGTTGCGATAAAGAGATCATTTTTCAAGGGGATCACACCTTTTCTTCTGGACCGGCGCAGCAGCAGCTGCTTAAGCGGACTATAGAATGGATGAACGAACAAGAGCATCTGCAGACAGAGTGGCAGAATTGGATGATTTAGGAGAAGGTTTTTATTCGCATTAACTTGCAATAAGCGGTAAAATAAAGATGCACACCATATACTGGGTTATGGAGGTTGGCATCCTATGAAATTACCGTCATTTTTTATTGCGCACGGTTCTCCGCTCCTCGCACTGGAGGATAACGAGTATACCCGTTTTCTGGAGCGGCTTGGTCAAGAACTTGAAGCGCCACGCGGTATAGTAGTTTTCTCAGCGCATTGGGATAGCCCTGAACAGCTACTTACCGTTGATGAACTGCACGAGACACAGCATGACTTCTACGGATTCCCTGAAGAAGTTTACACGCTGACCTATCCGGCCCCGGGCGATCCGGCCCTAACAAGACGGATTTCTGAGCTCTTCAAGGATAACAATCTATCACATCAGCCCGTTCTGGGGCGAGGACTCGATCATGGAGTCTGGGTGATACTGAAAAAAATGTTCCCGAACGCCGACATTCCGGTAGTTGCTTTATCCGTCGATTCCCTGCGCTCTCCCAAGGAGCAGTACAATATCGGGCGGATGTTAGCACCGCTTCGTGACGAAGGCATACTGCTGATTGGAAGCGGTGGACTTGTTCACAACTTGCGGATGCTAAGTGAAAGTGAGCAGCCTGAGGATTGGGCACTTGAATTCGATGCCTGGATTGCCAAGGGACTAGAAGCCTGGGATTTGCCTTCACTTTTTGCGTATGAGAAAAAAGCTCCACATGTACGCGATGCGGTTCCTTCTTATGGAAGAGAGCATTTTGCACCTCTCTTTTACGCGATGGGAACAGCGGATGGCAGCAGGAAGGCAGAGCGGATTTTTCAGGCTTATCAGTATGGGACATTAAGTCTTAATTGCTGGAAGCTAGACTAACTGAATGAATAAGAGACCCGCAGGGTGCAGCCCCAATGGCTGTACCCTTTTTTTAATATGAGAATTTATCTATTCCATGCTATAAAATTTCCTTATGCTCGCTATGAAAAAAGGGAGAAGGTGATCAAGACAAATGGGACTGACTGTGATTAAATGGAAGGAATCAGTGAGTTTCATAAAACGTTTAGGAGGAACTACAAGCTTATGAAAGTAAATTGCTCTTCTTCCCGTCTGTTATCTGCCATTGTATTGACCACCCTATTGCTCTCCGCTTGCGGAACACAGAGTGCAAATAATGAGATCACCCCGACACAGCAGCCTACCGCAGAGCCCACGCCTATCGAAACGATTCAACCCTCACCTACTATTGATCCCGCTGCTGAGCTCGTATCCGGATTAACAGGTCTTCCAGTTTCTGAAGACAGTCTTCCACGTCCCTTGGCCGTAATGATAAATAATGCTCCTGCCGCCCGGCCGCAATCGGGGGTTAGTGAAGCAGATATTTTGTATGAGATTCTTGCCGAAGGTGGCATTACGCGTTTGATTGGTATTTTTCAGAGCCATACAGGTGTGGTGAAAATCGGACCGATTCGCAGCATCCGCCCCTATCTGCTGGATATTGGCGAGAGCTACGGTGGTGTGACGGTGCATGCAGGAGGAAGTCCGGCAGCTTACGCCATTTTGCAAAAAGAGAAAAAAGAAGATATGGACGAGATCGGCCGTGCCGGAGCTTATTTTTGGCGGGATAAAGCGCGAAAAGCACCTCATAACCTGTACAGCAACGCAGCCAAACTGCGGGAAGGTGCCGAGAAGCTTGGGTTTGCGCAAAGTGTGAAGGTACCCGGGTATCTTTTTAACAATCCAGATTACATACCGGCGGACGGAGAGAAAGCCGCTGAATTTAGCATAAACTATCTGCTCAAAAGTTATAAAGTTGACTATAAATATGATCCTAAACGTCAGACCTATCAGCGTTATGTGAATGACAAACCTCATTTGGATCTAAATAACGATAATCCGGTGGAAGCGGCCAATGTGATGGTTATTGGAGCCGATCATAAAGTGCTTGATGATGTCGGAAGACTTCAGATTGATGTGGAGCTTGGCGGGGAAGCGTTGCTTTTTCAGCGGGGACAGGTCACCAAAGGCAGATGGTCGCGTGAACCAGGGGATGTGATCCGCTTTGTGAGGGATGGAAAAGAAGAGCTGATGTATCCAGGAATTACCCATATTTTGGTGGTCCCTAATGCACCTTCATTTAGCAGTCATGTGGTATATGGCGGGGCGGATGGTACAACATAAGAAAGTCGGAATATCCAGTGTTATACAGATTTGTGTTCGGAATAATGGGTATGTGTTAATAGAGTGTAAAAAAGTTCATTTCTATAGCTTCTATACCTTGTACGGATATGATAAGATAACAAGGGTTGTCATTCATTTTCATGCTTTTTACATATGAGTGGCTCTGTATTCACGGTAATTTTATGTAAAGGGGTTTAAAACAATGAAGTTGAGAAAAAAGGACATATTCTTTGAGACGCTGGAAAATATGGCCGATACTATTGTCCAAGCTGCAGATTATTTTGCTCAGAATATCACTGATCTCCGGAATAATGTCGATAATTTCGCTGCAGAGATGAAAAAGTACGAATCCCAATGTGATACTTACACGCACACCGTCATCAAAGAATTGAACAAGACGTTTATTACGCCGCTTGAACGTGACGACATTATGGACTTGATCACAAGCATGGATGATGTCATCGATGGTCTGGAGGCATCCGCCTCACGTTTCTATATGTACAACCTTCTTGACCCGGATGAATACATTGTGCAATTCGCCGAAATTCTTCGCCAGTGTGCTTATGAAATCCAAAAAGCGGTTCATTTGCTCTCCCAGAAGAAGCTGCTTGCGATTCGTGAATATACAATCCGTCTAAATGACCTTGAGAATCAAGGGGACGAAGTGCTGCGTATTTGTACTAAGGTCCTGTTCGAAACTGTAAAAGACCCGATTGAGCTGATTAAACGCAAGGAACTGTATGAGCGGCTCGAGACCACTACAGACAAATGTGAAGATGTAGCCAACATGTTGGAATCGATCATCATGCGCAACTCATAAGGGGTACTAGAATATGGAAACATCTATATGGATTCTTGGAATTGTTATATTTCTCGCGCTTGCGTTTGACTTTATCAATGGATTCCATGATACGGCCAACGCAATTGCTACCTCTGTCTCAACACGTGCCTTAAAACCGCGAACAGCAATTATTATGGCAGCACTGATGAACTTTGTTGGGGCCTTGATGTTTACAGGTGTGGCCAAAAAAATCGGCGGAAGTATCACCGACCCGACCTTGCTTGAAAATGGGTTGGATATCATAATAGCCACGCTGATTGCTTCGATTATTTGGAATTTGATTACTTGGTGGCTCGGAATTCCATCCTCATCGTCTCATGCACTGATCGGCGCTTTAGCGGGTGCAGTATACGTGGGGGCAGGCTCAGCACACATCAATTGGGGCGGGTTTGTGGAAATTGTCGAAGGACTGATTTTCTCCCCAATCATTGCGTTTGTTATTGGTTATATTATCATGACCATCCTGAAATGGATCTTTGCTAAGCGTAGTCCACATACGGTCAACAAGGGCTTCCGCTCTATGCAGGTCCTTACGGCAGCGTTACAGTCGTTCACACATGGTACGAATGATGCGCAAAAAGCGATGGGGATCATTACTTTTGCACTCGTTACCTCAGGACGTCAAGAAACTATGGATGTTATCCCTTTGTGGGTTAAGATAGCTGCAGCTACGGCTATGGCGCTCGGTACCTCCATCGGTGGTTGGAAGATTATTAAGACTATGGGTACGAAGATTTTCAAAATCGAACCTATTAACGGTTTCGCGGCTGATATTTCCGCGGCATCTGTTATTTTCTCAGCAACGCTGCTGCATTTGCCAGTAAGCTCAACGCATGCGATCACATCAGCGATCCTTGGGGTAGGCTCTGCCAAACGTTTCTCTGCAGTGAAATGGGGAGTAGCCGGACGTATTGTGGTCACTTGGTTCATCACGATTCCAATCAGTGCGGTATTAGCAGGTCTGATTTTCAAAATCATTTTTTAAACACCCTTTAATAAAGATGTCAGTTAGCCATTGGGCTGCGGACATCTTTTTTTGTTGTTTGGACATGAGGAGAGTGAAGAATATACGGTATAAATCCCGTAGAAATGACGAAGTTTGGCGCTGGAGGGGGAATGTACGGTATAAATCCCGTAGAAATGACGAAGTTTGGCGCTGGAGGGGGAATGTACGGTACAAATCCCGTAGAAATGGCGGAGTTTGGCGTTGGAGGGGGAATGTACGGTATAAATCCCGTAGAAATGACGGAGTTTGGCGCTGGAGGGAGAAAGAACGGTATAAATCCCGCAGAAGTGACGAAGTTTGGCGATGGATGGGGAATGTACGGTATAAATCCCGTAGAAATGTCTGAATTCGGCGTTGGAGGGAGAAAGTACGGTATAAATCCCGTAGAAGTGGCGAAGTTTGGCGTTGGAGGGGGAATGTACGGTACAAATCCCGTAGAAGTGACGAAGTTTGGCGTCGGAGGGGGAATGTACGGTATATATCCCGTAGAATTTACGAAATTCGAGGATGGTGACAAAAAGAAGAGCATAATTGCCCTAGAATTGGAGACACTTCGTCGAAGAAGCAGAAATAAAGGCATAAATGCCTTAGAATGGGTGAACTAGCGTCGAAGAAGCAGAAAGAAAGGCATAAATGCCTTAGAATTAGTGGAATAGCGTCGAAGAAGCAAAAAGAAAGGCATAAATGCCTTAGAATGACGGAACCTGACTTGTATGAGGTTGGACCAGCCCAACTTAACACATTTCAAGGGAACCCAGCGCACCTAAATCCAGTCCATCGTAACGTAACCTAGCCCAAATTAAATCAGCACTGTCCAACTTGTCTCATTTCAGCAGAATCCAGCGCACCGAAGTCCAGCCCTGCACAAAGTAACCTAGCCCAAATTAACTCAGCATAGTCTAACTTACCTCATTTCAGCAGAATCGAGCACATCGAAGTCCAGCCCTGCACAAAGTAACCTAACACAAATTAACTCAACAGCCTAACGTAATACATTTCAACGGAATCCAGTGCACCCAACCCAACCCAACCCAACCTTTACCTTTCTCCCTGCTTTTCTGCCGTCGAAGAATATCGCCTTATTTCCATTATCCCGCCCGCACTCAACTTGAACTTTACAGGCAAGGATTGCATCCCAATCCCACAAATCACTATCAGCCCCAAAGTAAACCATATGTTACTTACGTTAAATGAACGCGAGGCGATGAACTCAAACTTTTGCGAAATCAAGGTCAGTCTGCTTACGATCGAAGGGTTGTTTACCATCCCTAATGAGCACTTTTTCACCAACTAATTAGTAAAAATAGCGATAGTAATTTACAGCTATGAATTCATCTCACTCATAAACCCGATACCGACAGCAGAGAATAAGGACAGCTCGCCCCCAGCGCAACCAACCTTACACAAATGAATCGAGCATTAACGAACGACGAAGCACCAAATGTTTCTTAGTCTAGCTTGAGCGGTGCTGCTGGTTATGTTTTTTGCTTTTTGGAAGAGTTGTCTTCTTGCTGTACAATAGAGGCGTGGAAGAAGATGAAGCGGAGGAACATTTATGATACGTACACTTGTTGTCACACATAAAGGTGAGGTGCTGACAGAGATCCCTCTGCAAAATATCCGGCTGGAGGATTATGCTTGGATATGGGCAGATTTTGCTACGCCTACGCCAGAAGAAACGCTTTTGCTGGATCAATATTTTCATTTTCACCCCTTAGCGATAGAGGATTGTATGCATGTGTTGCAGCGGCCAAAGCTGGATCATTATGAGAATGTGCAGTTTTTTGTGCTGCATGCACTGAATGAGCGGACGTTGGATGCTGAGGAGGTTGACCTATTTTTAAGCGCGAACTTTCTTGTCTCCTATCACCATCAGGAAAAAGCAGAGATGAATGAAGCGTGGGAACAGGTGAAGAGCGAAATACATAGTCGAAAAGGCTGGTCGGGTGGGCCGATGGCAGCTGCATATACGGTGATGGACAAGCTGGTGGATAAATATTTTCCATGTCTCTACAGTTTAGAGGACGAGCTTGCGGATCTGGAGAGCAGCGGCAGCAGTGAGTCGGTGGAGGAATTGATGAGCCAGGTGTTTGGCGTGCGCGGAAGACTCCTCAAAATGCGGCGGACGATTGTGCCGATGCGCGACTTGATGTACCGGATCGTGAATTCACAGCATGTCCAGAGCAATGGCGAGGAACGGATTTATTTTGGCGACATTTATGACCATCTGCTAAAACTCTCCGATATGATTGAGGCTGATCGGGAAATGACAGCGGATTTGCGTGACAGCTACATTTCACTCAATTCCAACCGGATGAATTCGATTATGAAAACACTAACGGTAATCACCACCGTATTCATGCCGCTGACGCTTATCGCCGGGATCTACGGGATGAACTTTGTGAAGATGCCTGAACTAGAGTGGAAGTATGGTTATTTTGGTGTGCTGCTGTTTATGCTGGTGGTTGGTTTTGGGATGTTCCGATGGTTTCGACGGAGTGGCTGGTTTAAGTAAAAATAGAGCAGAAGCGCTAACAGCAAATCTCTTTCCTGCGAGAATTGCTGTTTTTCTGATACATAGCTAGAAAACGTCACCGCTATTTGCGGCGACGTTTTCCGGTGGAAGAAGTAGAGCGCCGGCGAGTAGTTGTAGTAGATTTGCGACGGGGTGAGGTGGAGCGCTTTTTTTTGCGGCGATTAGGACTGTACAGGGCGGCATCCTCTTCGGCGGCTAGTGCGCCTGCTGCGCCTTTGTTTTTACCGAAGCTACCCATGAACAGCTTAACCATTGGAGCCATCTGCTGGAAGCCGGACATCACCTTTTGTACTTTACCCATAGAGTTTACGATCCCGTCAATGCCGCCCATACGATCGATGATGCCTTTGATTTGCTCCATATTCCCACCAATTCCGCCACCGCCGCCTAAGCCGCTGAGCAGTCCGGCAAGCCCGCCGCTTGCCTTTGTTGCAGCTTCAGCTGCAGGGAGCGCTAGCGCAGTTTCGGTGGCAGCTTCTGCTCCTAAAGCAGGAAGGATTCCGGTCTCACCTGGGAGAGCTGAGGGCGCATATGAGCTGAGGCCAGGATAGGCAGAGGCATTATACGAATCGCTCAGTGAACGCTGATTCCGGCGGGAATGATTATAGTAATGATCAGGCATAATATCACATTCCTTTGTTAGTGGTCTGCTATACTGTATGTCATGGGCGAACATACGGTATAGACGAATGCCCGGGTAATAGGGATAGGAGCGGAAAAGGGCGTATGCCTATAAACAGGTTAAAGTAGTGAAGAAACCGTGTACGAGCTTGATTTTCGGCGCTTTTGTAGTACTATAGTGTAGGCGATAATTCTTATGTAGAGAAAAATACTTGTATTGGGGTACATAAATGGTGTGCGCGTGGGGTGGACGTTTGTCCATCATTTTCGTTCTTTACAGCGTGAAATCGTTAATGCTTGAAAAATGCGCTCCAGTGCAATATAGTAAAGGCAGGATAGTGACATTAGGTTGATGTTTCCGGAGCTAGTTTTGTACGGAGCTTAATCAGAGAAACTAATGCTGATAGAACTTTTAGGGGATGAAAAATTGATGCAACTTAAGAAGTTAAATGATAAAAGTATAGACCAATTATTTGAAGCCATTTTAACATTAAAGAATATGGAAGAATGTTATGTTTTCTTTGATGATTTGTGCACCGTGAACGAGATTCAATCGCTGTCGCAACGACTGGAAGTAGCACGTATGCTCGGCAAAGGTTCGACCTACAATCAGATCGAAGCAGAGACAGGAGCAAGCACGGCTACTATTTCTCGTGTAAAACGTTGCCTGAACTACGGAAATGATGGTTATAAATTAACGCTGGAACGTTTGGGACGCTAATTTATGGTACCGGGCGTACTTATTATCAGTCACGGCTCCCGCGACGAGGTTTGGGTGTCGATTGTGGAAGAGGCCGTAAGCGAATTATCGCTAGATGAAGAGATGCCAGTGGTGGTCTCTTTTTTAGAGCTGGTAGAGGGCCGTCTGATTCAAGATGGAATAAATGAACTGGAACATGCAGGGGTCACAGATATAATTGTGATCCCATTGTTCGTTTCCTCGGGTAGCACACATGTCGATGAAATAGAATATGCACTAGGGGCTAAACCTGCACCTGAACGTGAGACCGATTTAGAGCCGTTCCACGTGAAGGCTAAGGTTCACTATGGTTATCCTGTCGACGATGACCCGGACATCGCTGTGATGATCTGGGACAAGCTCCGTAAGCTGTCTACGGAACCGGAACGTGAGACAATTCTGCTAGTGGGTCACGGCAGCATCTATGAGGGCTTCCGCCAGCGTTGGCAGCAGGGCATCTCTTCACTGGCAGGACGTGTACGTGAGGTGAGCGGCGTAGCAGCTGCCGATTACGGTCTGCTGAATCCGGACAGTGTAAGAAGCAAAGTGGAGTATTGGCAGGAGCAGGGTCACGAGGTTTTGGTGGCGCCGCTTTTTTTGAGTGAAGGTTATTTCACTAAACATGTGGTTCCGAACAGACTTAAAGGGTTAACCTATAAGTATTCTGGCCAGACGCTTTTGCCGCACCCGCTTCTTCCGCATTGGATTGAGAGACAGGTAGAGACACTCCTCGAACAGATTCGAAAAAAGAGTTAAAAAGCTTCCTTTTTAGCCCACTTAATCATGAAAAATAGTGCCCATTTCCGTGGATAATACGGGATTTGCTGCATAGACATATATATAGTTATTTTTGCCTAATAAGGTGTCGTGAATTGTTGTATAATGGAATATTTACGATAAATGTCCTCTGACATTGATTGTAGTGGTCCGAATTAGGTATAATCAATTAGGTTATTCTATTATAAAAAACAGGTGGCGTTCCGGTAATGAAAACTGCGAGATTGATTTATAATCCCACTTCTGGACGGGAAGAAATGAAGAAGCGGCTCGCCGACATTTTGGACCGGCTGGATACGGGTGGCATTGAAGCCTCCTGCCATGCAACGACCGGAGAAGGCGATGCTATGTTAGCTGCTGCGGATGCAGTAGAGCGCGGTTATGATCTAATCATAGCAGCCGGTGGGGATGGCACTTTAAATGAGGTTATCAATGGTATGGCGGAGAAACCTAATCTCCCCCCGCTTGGCGTATTGCCACTTGGGACTACCAATGATTTTGCACGTGCGATGGGGATCCCGAAGAATTGGGAAGATTCCGTTGATTTGATCCTTCGTCAAGAGTCGCGTCCGATTGATATCGGTAAAGCCAATGATCGTTATTTCATTAATATAGCAGGCGGTGGCAGTCTAACCGAACTGACCTATGAAGTTCCCAGTAAGCTGAAGACCATGATAGGGCAGCTTGCGTACTATTTAAAAGGTATTGAAAAAATGGTCAGCCTATCTCCTCAGGAACTAATCATTCGTGCCAATGGGCAGGAGGTTATTCATGATGAGTTCATGCTGTTCCTGATTGCAAATACGAATTCTGTCGGCGGCTTTGAAAAACTTGCCCCCGGCGCTCGAATCGATGACGGTCTGTTAGATGTTATTGCGGTTAAAAAATGCAACCTGGCAGAGTTTGTCCGTTTGGTTAGATTGGCCCTTCGTGGCGAGCATTTGCAGGATAAAAAGGTTGTGTATTTCCGTACAGATGCAATGGATGTAATCTCTCCAGGGCATGTCCAATTGAACTTGGATGGAGAACTTGGCGGAGAGCTGCCGGGTCGTTTTCGGATTTTACCGCAGCATCTGCGGATTTTTGCTCAGAATAATTAGGGTTGTTTGAAAGTAAGAGTGGGATTATACAGCGATGATAATGAAAGAAGTGAACAATAAATAATGAGTAAACACCGCAGTGGACGCAGCACCAGCCGCCCAGCCGGCAAGGCGCCTGTCGCCGGACTGCCTGTGAATAAAAATGATGAGGTTATGCTCGATATTATCGGCATGACCCATGAAGGTGAAGGGGTAGGCCGCGTAGAAGGCTTTACCCTTTTTGTGCAGGGAGCCCTTCCCGGAGAGAAAGTCCGGGCAAGGGTGCTCAAGACCAAAAAGCAGTATGGCTACGCCAAACTGCTGAATATAGTAGAAGCGAGCAGCGCCCGCATCGCGGCGCCTTGCGAGATCTATGACCAATGCGGCGGCTGCCAACTGCAGCATATGGACTACACTGCTCAGCTGGCGTGGAAACGGCAGCTGGTGGTGGACAACCTGGAGCGGATTGGGAAGCTTCGGGTGAGTGGTGGCGGGGATAGCGGAAAGAGCAAAGAGAATGAAGCTGTTGAGAGTCAGACGGACAGTGCCAACTATGGCGGCATTGCAGATGGTACGACTGATGGCGCTGGAGTAGCTCATACAGATGGCATTCTTGTCCGCCCGACACTCGGCATGGACGAGCCTTGGCGTTACCGCAACAAGGCTCAGGTACCAATTGGTGTAACCGAAGGCGGTCTTGTAGGAGGCTTCTATGCACGCGGAAGTCACCGTATCATCGATATGGAAACCTGCTTAATCCAGCATGAGGATAATGATGACGTTGTGCGCAAGGTGAAAGACATCGGCAGAGAACTTGGCATCTCTGCTTATAGTGAAGAAACCGGTCGTGGCCTGCTGCGCCATGTCGTCGTGAAGAAAGCTTTCCGTACCGGTGAAATGATGGTTGTCCTCGTAACCAACGGCCGCGACATCCCACACCTGGACGCCTGGCTCGGCAGCATCCGCGAACAGCTGCCAGATGTAGTCAGCATCTGCCAGAACGTCAACACTCAGCGTACGAATGTCATCTTCGGTGGCGAAACCCGCGTCCTGTGGGGCAGAGACGTCATCTATGACTACATCGGCGATGTACAGTTCGCTATCTCAGCGCGTTCGTTCTATCAAGTGAACCCGGCACAGACTGAGGTGTTGTACGGTAAAACCGTTGAATATGCCGGACTAACTGGCAACGAAACGGTTATTGATGCCTATTGCGGCATCGGTACGATCTCCCTCTTCCTGGCACAGCACGCAGCCAAGGTATATGGAGTAGAGATTGTGCCTGAGGCAATTGAGGATGCTCGGGCGAATGCGAAGTTAAATGAGATGAAGAATGTAGTGTTCGAGGTTGGTGCCTCTGAGGATGTAATCCCTAACTGGAAAGAGCAGGGGATTACGGCAGATGTTATCGTGGTCGATCCACCGCGTAAGGGCTGCGATCCGCGGTTGTTAGAGACGATTCTGGCTATGAAGCCGGAGCGTGTGGTGTATGTGTCGTGTAATCCATCGACACTGGCAAGAGACTTGCGGGTGCTCGAAGATGGCGGATACAAGACAGTGGAGGTAACTCCGGTGGACATGTTCCCGCATACGGTGCATGTGGAGTCGGTGGCTTTGTTGGTGAGGGATGTAACAGAAGAATGTAAATGAAAACAAGGCGAAGTCGAGAGCGCAGCTGCAGCAAGAGTATGCAATGACCAGTCATATTCGCCCGGAAACTTCGGACACTGAAGTATTACGAAACGCCGAGCAGAGGATAATATCATAAAATATATTTGTAAAAATTTTGGCGAGTAACATAAAACGTCTATTTTTTGTGGACGAGCGCGGGGAATTAAATTTTATCAGGGATTTCCCTGAAGCGTTCGCCAACCACATATCTGCATAATAAAGCTCTTACGAAGTAGGTCTATGCCTATTATCCGTGAGGGCTCTTTCTCATTTATTAATGATCCTGCAAAAAGTCAGCCCCATATGGAACCTTCGAGGGTACCATATGGGGCTCTTTTTGTTTCCGCAAATTGCGGAAGCATGGCGCAGGGACAAGTTCCTGCGCTTTTTCACATTCAGTTAAAGGAGAGAAATGCAATGAAAGCAAAAAACAAAGTGGAATAATATTCCTTTTTTTGGAACGATAAAAGAGCAGCGAGTTAGACGAGCGTAGCCCCTAGGCTCCACCATAAAAAAATCGTGAAGATCATCGTGGTCACACTTTTGATCACAGTGCTTATTTTTTTCATGCCGATGACACGAATACATAGCAAACCGCCCTGTTCGCATTGTTGCTAACAGGGCGGTTTGCTATGTCATAGAGGGCAGCTTGAAAGTTAGAGTCAACCTGCACTTTACGAACTATCTTGCACGTTTTTAAGGCTAACTTATTAATAGAGCAGTTACACAAAAAATAAGATTACTCTGCTACAACTTGTTTGCCTGCAATCCGGCCGAATGTGAAGATATCAGCGATGGCATTACCGCCAAGACGGTTTGTACCATGAATGACCCCTGTTACTTCACCTGCAGCGAACAACCCAGGGATGACTTCGCCTTTTTCATTCAAAACGCGAGTCTTCTCGTCGATCACCAAGCCGCCCATTGTATGGTGAACGGAGGGTACAGCTTTTTCGATGTAGTAAGGGCCTTTTTCAAGAGATTTCAATCCACCGCGATGTTTGAAATCAAGGTCTTTACCTGTTTTCGCATAATCATTTACTTTATTAATCGTTTCTTTCAAAGTGTTCACGTCAATTTTAAAGAAATCAGCGGCCTCTTCAATCGTATCGGCTTTAAAGAGCAAGCCTTGTTTAACGAGTTGATCGTATTCGTCTTGATGAACTTCGATCGTTTTACCGATATCCTCAATGCCTTGATTCCATAATTGATACGTATATCCACCCGTTTGGGCAAGAATTGCTTTAGAAATAACGTCACGACGTTCTAATTCCTCAACGAAGCGCTTGCCTTCTTGGTTAATCAGGATTGCACCATCGAAGCGGGAGTCTGCAACCAGAGAAATAACACCTGTCTCGGGATTACAGATTGGATACGTTTGAATACTCTCCATGTTTGTCAGTTTGGCGCCAATCGTTTCTGCCATAACGATACCGTCACCTGTAGATCCTGGTGTATCGGTAGTCATATATTTTTCATCCATTGTAGGGTTATACTTCTTACGCATCTCTACATTGGATCCAAAACCACCGGTAGTGATGATGACGCCTTTGTTCGCATGGAATGTGATCTTGTCGCCAGTACCCGAAGTCGCAGTTACACCTGTTACTTTGCCGCTTTCGTCCTTCAGCAAGGTTTCGGCTTTCATATTCGTTTTGATCGTGATTTGATCAGCGTCTGTTTTGGCTTTTAACTTAGTAATCAATTCAACACCTGTATGACCTACAGGAATCAACGCACGTTTTCTGGAATGGCCACCAAATTGGAACAGATGATCAGGTAAGAACTCTACCTTGATATCATCGCGCAGCCATTCGGCAGATGCTAGAGCATTGTCGGCAAGAATACGAACCATCTTTGGATCCCCGAGATTGTCTCCGCCTTTCATCGTATCATTATAGAACAAGTCAGCCGTGTCATCTGTGATGCCAAGAGCACGTTCAACCCAGTTGTCAGGCGCATTCATCTCACCACCGGAGATCAATGTGTTGCCGCCAACAGCTGGCATTTTCTCGAGCAGAACTACATTAGCTCCAGCGCTCTTCGCTTCGATAGCCGCACTAAAGCCAGCACCCCCGGCACCGATGACGACAACATCATAGGTTTGCTCGACTTCTTCTTTGTCTTTGCTTCCACTGACTGCAGCGCCAGCGACAAGGGTAAGTCCAGACTTCGTAATTGCATCTTGAATGGCTTCGAGATATCCTTTGCTTGTAACTGTAGATCCGCTAATGGCATCAACTTTTGCGCTGTTAGTTGCCATGACATCTTGCTTGAGCTGCGTATAAACAGGTTCTGCAAGTACTTCATTTTCCTTATGCTCTGTCACTTTAATGTCAGTGATCTTGTTATCTAATAAGGAAACTTGTACTTTGATATCGCCATGTTTACCTTGCCCAACTCCTTCAAAGACTTGAACTCCGTTTGCATCTGCAGCGGGTGCTGCATCTTTACCGCCGCAGGCAGCAAGCGTGAACATAAGACTGAGGACTAGTAGAATAGATAACAGCTTTTTCGTGTGAGTTCGCATAATATCTCCTTCATTCTGTTGTGGATTGGTTACATACACTAGGGAGAGGAAGATTTGCTAGGCAAATCCTTTATCTCTAGCCTAGACATGAATGTTATTTCATGTGAAAATATGCACAAGACCTATTATAGATTTAGTACAGCATTATGTATTTGCACAGATTAGTGTTTTTTTGTCTTTTTCGGGCATGTAAGAGACGGATATTGTGAAGGGCTATGATTACAATGAAATCAATTCACTTAAAAATCACGTTAATCGCAGGAGGCTGCTTCTTGCTGCTGTTCGTTGCATTGCTTGTAACAATATATTTGGAGATGAACCATACGGTTGTCCCTTTGAATAAGAACTTAACGCAGCAAGTGGTTACTGCACGCAGCGACCAGATTGATTATTGGTTTAATCAGCGCATTGGAGAGATAGACATGCTTGCTTCTCTAGCTTCGGACCATCAGTGGACACGAGATGAATTGCTGCAAGAGTTCGATAAGTTCGAGGCGAAGAAGCAAGTAGAGTACGAATCCATACGCGTGGTGGATATTCACGGAAATTCCTGGTCAGCAAGAGACAAGCCTTTTTCGATACTAAACCGACCCTACTATCGAAAACTGCTGAATTCAGATTCCAATTATGTGGTGAGCAATCCGATCGTATCCAAAGCGAATGCAGCCGAAATCGTCGTCATTCTTTATCGCGTGAATCCATCGGTGAATGATGAGGTAGCTTATATTGCCGCAGCCGTCTCCGTCAAGAAGATGAGGGAGATTGCTCAAGATGTAATGCTATATGACCAGTCAGGCCAGCTTATCGTCGATTGCAGAGAGCTGGGTGAAGAAGATGGAGCGGAGGATACAGCAGATAAGAAGAACATGAGTGTATTTGAGGCTCCAATTCAAAATGTGGAAGGCTGGAAGTTAGTACTCAAAGTACCGAATTCAAGTCTATCGTTAGCGGTGATCAAAACCCAGCGGACTGCATTGCTGGTAGGCGTTCTTATCGGTAGTGCGTTTATCGTCTTTCTGGTGCTGCTTGCTTCTTCCATTATTCGTCCAATTCAGTCGCTTCGCCAGGTAATGGAAAATGTGCAGAACGGCAACCAAACCATACGAGCAGATGTTACGCGCTCGGATGAGATCGGCGATCTTGGACGAAGCTTCAATGACATGCTTGTTCAATTATACGCTGTGGAGCAGGACCGAAAGGAGATGGAACTCAGACTGATTCATGAGCAGATCAAGCCGCACTTTTTATACAACACATTGGATACGATCCAGTGGATGGCAACGGAACATGGAGCAGACAATGTGGTGGAGATGGTGGAAGCGCTTAGCGCGTATTTCCGATTAGGGCTTGGCACAGGCAGTCCATACATTCTGCTTGATCAGGAGTTGTACCATGTCGAGAGTTATCTTCATATTCAAGGTGTGCGATATGAGGAGATTCTGGACTACGAGCTTCGATATGATGAAAAGCTTGATCAGTGCCAAGTCGTTCGCTTCATGCTGCAGCCTTTGGTGGAAAATGCGATTTATCACGGGATTAAGCCACTTGGGGATCAAAAGTGCAAAATTTCGATTACAGCATATAAACAGGCCGATTATTTGGTCATTAAGGTTGAAAATAATGGGGTTATGATTCCGGAAGAGAAGCTTGAGCAGATAAATCAAGCCCTTCTTGATGATACATATGATCGTTCTGCCACAGGCTTTGGGCTATACAGTGTAAACCATCGCATTCGACTAGCTTACGGAGTGCCATATGGCCTTGCAGTGAAGAGCGAAGATGGCATTACCGTTATGGTCATTCGAATACCTTTGGACGGGGAGTGGAATGAAGATGTGGAAGATTGTCATCGTCGATGATGAAACGATCATTCGCAAAGGCTTGCGACAATACATTGAGGAGAGTCCGTATCTTTTTGAGGTTGCAGGAGAAGCGAAAAGTGCAAACGAAGCATTGAATATGGTGGAGGAAGCCCCACCACATGTATGTCTTGTGGACATCAACATGCCGAATATGAATGGGCTCGATCTGATGAATATATTGCGCGAACGCTGCCCGTCGGTTCTGGTTGTCATCATCAGCGGGTACGATAACTTTGAATATGCGCGTCAAGCCGTGCAACTGCAAGCATTCGATTATGTATTGAAACCTGTGCCGAAGAGTGATCTGAACAAGCTGCTTCATCGGATCGATGAGCATCTTCAGGTAAAATATCCTTTGCATTCACATGAAGACAGGGTGGATAAGGAGCGGGAGCTTCCCGGGTATACAGGGGATGGAACAGTGCTTATCCAAAAAGTGACCGAGTATATTGACAGTCATTATCAGGATCCGGAGCTGTCTATTACTCGAGTAGCAGCGCTATTTCATATCAACCAAACCTATCTTAGCAAGCGTATGAAGCAAGAAATCGGTGCTTCATTCCTTGACTATGTCACCGAGCTTCGGATATCGAAGGCGAAGGAGATTCTGGATGACGTAATGCCGAATATCAAAATCGGGGATCTGGCCGTGAAGGTAGGGTATAAGAGCCAGTACTATTTTAGTCGTGTGTTCAAAAATAGAGTCGGCTCAAGCCCCTTAGAGTACAAAAAGCATCCGTTCGGTTATGGATAGGAGGGTTATTCTCGTCCCTCTGCAGCACGCCATAGATGTTATGCTCGGTTCAGATCTTCAAATTCCTATCAGCCATGAAGAAATTGAAGCGGTTAGAAAAGATAGTAAGGGGATCATCCCGGAGGATCGGCTAATAGTCATTGCAAGAAGCAGAAAAATATCAGAACTTGCAAAGGAACTTTTGTCAGCTCAGGCATTATTAAGTAAATCGAACTTTATTGTTATAGCTACTAAGTATTTATCTATTTCCATAGAGGAGAGCTTAGAAAGCGACGATATCTTATTGAATATTCTAGCCTTATTGGACCGACGAGTTGGGAAAAAGCGGATTTTAAACATGAGCGAGAAGATGAAGTTAAAGCATCCAATTGTGCAATATTTTTATGAACTAAGGCGTCAAGAGCAGATAAACTGTCTGGAAGTGTCTTAGGGCTCCTCATATAAGTTTGTTCACATTGTCCACCCACGTATGTGGAGAGTGTCGCTCTACTGGTAAGGAAGGATACAGTGCTATGAAATCCTTATATTTATTGGACTTTACGGACAAGTATGAGAAAAAATGTTGTTAAAGAGATGGCATCATTGCCGTCTCTTTTTTGTTTCACTTTTTTAGCATTGCTCTGACTCTGGTTCCCGCTGCCGCATCCTACGATCACAAGCATGAAAGACTGCACGAAAATTAGTGTTGATGCTTATGTTTAACCCCTCTCTGCTCTGCTAGGTGACAGGCATCATAGACGTACCTGCGTGATGTTGCTACGATGTTCCATGGAAATTAAGTGAAAGTGATCACAAGAAATTACAGAAGGAGTTATTTATCGTGAAAAGAATCGTAACACTGAGCACCCGCAAACTGATGGATACCGCAAAACACGGCGGATGCGGCGCATGCCAGACCTCTTGCCAGTCCGCTTGTAAAACTTCCTGCGGCGTTGCAAACCAGAAGTGTGAAAATGCAATGAACAGATAGGATTCGGAATTTTACCGCCCATTGCTCTGCTGATGGGCGGCTATTTTTAAGAAATGGATACTATCCCTAAAGGATGGCGAAGCCGTTTCTACTTGTGTGCAAAAGGAGCTTGATTAGTAAGTATGATTCATCAATATAAACTAAACGGATACAATATCGTGCTCGATACCTATAGTGGCTCGGTGCATGTTGTTGATGACCTAGCATATGAAATTATAGCGCTTTATGAGAAAACTTCTGTCGACAAAATCGTGACAACGCTGTTGGATAAATATAAAGATGATTCCAGCATTTCCGAGAGCGACATTCGAGAAACCATCGCGGATATCGAGGAGCTTATAAATGATGGACAGCTCTTTACAAAAGATGAGTATGAGAACCTCTCGCTCGATTTAAAAAAACGGAAAACTTATGTTAAGGCACTCTGCCTCAATGTTGCGCATACCTGTAATTTGTCATGCGACTATTGCTTCGCTAGCCAGGGGAAATACAACGGAGATCGAGCAATCATGAGCTATGAGGTTGGACAAAAAGCTATCGATTACCTGCTTGAAAACTCAGGTCATCATCGAAACCTGGACATTGACTTTTTCGGCGGGGAACCACTTTTAGCCTGGAAAGTGGTTAAACAGATCGTAGCTTATGCAAGAAGCAAAGAACAAGAATACAAAAAGAAGTTCCGCTTCACCTTCACGACGAACGGGATGCTGCTGAACGATGAGGTCACCGAGTTTTTAAATCAGGAAATGTACAATGTCGTATTAAGCCTGGATGGAAGAAAAGAGGTTCATGACCGGCTTCGCCAAACGGTTAACGGAAAAGGCAGCTATGATCATATTCTTCCGAAGTTCCAGGAATTCGTTCGTAAGCGCGGAGACCAAGAGTACTATGTACGAGGAACTTACACTCGTAACAATGTCGATTTCACCAACGATATATTTCATATCGCAGACCTTGGTTTTGACAAAATTTCGATGGAACCGGTCATCTGTGATCCAAAGGAGCCCTATGCACTTACCGAGGAGGACCTGCCGGAGATATACAACCAGTACGAAATTCTCGCGAAGGAAATGATCGGTCGCGGTGAACAAGGCAAGGGTTTTACCTTTTATCACTACATGCTAGACCTCTCGGAAGGACCTTGCATCCAGAAGAGAATCACTGGCTGTGGGTCAGGAACCGAATATCTTGCCGTCACCCCTTGGGGAGAGCTTTTTCCTTGCCACCAGTTCGTAGGGGATGAAGAGTATAGCATGGGGAACCTCTGGGATGGCATCACACAACCTGAGCTGCAATGTCAATTCCAAGAGAGCAACTGCTACTCGAAGCCGGAATGCAAGGACTGCTGGGCTAAACTCTACTGCAGCGGTGGTTGTCCAGCCAATGCACTGCACGCGACGGGTTCCCTGGTCGGAACCTATGATTTCAGCTGTGACGTCTTCCGCAAAAGAGTCGAATGTTCCATGATGGTGAAGGTGGATGAATCTATTAGAGCGATGGAAGGGCAATCTAACTAATTAAAATAACGGGTGAATATACTATGACCGAGAAATAGACACTTCAAAATAAGGTGTTATTTCTCGGTTTTTTTACCTGAATGCAGATAGTACTCCAACAAAGTTCGCGGCAATTATCGTATGCGGTTTGGGAATGGAGTTTGGGAAAGGGAAGATAGCATTTGCAGATGTAGCAGCGAATAGCTGGAATTCAAGGGTTGTTGAAACGGCATCCGAATATGGTTTGATACCGGTTTTGAGGTTGGGACATATTAGCCGGATGCTCCAATCACATACGAGCAAGACTGGAAAAGTGGATGTGACAAGCATACTCGCGACCTTTACAGAGCCGGCAACATAGGTGTTTGGGCTGAGGAGCTGAAAATGAATCCGCTTTTTTGTTAGATAGGGCTTCGTAAAGATTTGATTGGAGAAGGACTGGCCAATGCGTATTTTAGCAAACGATGTCACTAAGGACTAAAAAAAGAATAATATTTCATTTTTTTAAAATTATTATTTTATTAAAATGCTTTAATAAACGATTTATTACTCTATAACTAGAGAACAAATTGCTTATTTATATGTTACTATATTTTTTAATTATCATAATTTCGGCAAAAGATCAATTAATTTTGTGAAGATTAATTTTGGCACCTTAATTGTAGATGTAGCCCCACCGCCCATTCCTCTACCACCGGGTTGAGTAACCCAACTACACCCTTTTAATAACTCGGAAAATTTAATTCCCCACCATTCAATGTGTACAGATGTTGTATCATCTATTTCTTCAACAACAAAAAGTGCATCCATATTATTACTTATCGAAACAAAGTAGGATAATTTGGCAAAGGTACCATCATCTAATCCAAACCATTCTCCGACAGAATTATCATCTTTAACACTAGCTTTACTTTTGAATTCTAAAGGGTACGCTTTCCCGGTTTTACTAACTATAAAAAAGTCTAAATCATTATTGGACACCAGATATTTTCTTTGTAAGAAATATCTAGAATACTCCTTCCAAAATAATTCCGAAACTATACCTGTACTTGTCCATGGTAAAACAGCTCTATTTAATCTACCTGACGCATACGATCTCAACCCTCTTAAACCTACTCTCGATGGAAAATTTCCCATAACATCGGTTACTGGAACGTTGATAAGTCCATCCTTATGAACTTTTTTAAATACTAGATCGTAGGTTGTAGGATAGCTTCCCGCAGATGGTGATTGGAAAGTTACCTCTAACGCTGGCGTTATAGGTACATCAATATCGGCAAAATACACATGCATTCCAGCTTGTCTGAAGTAGCTATGTGCAATTACTTGAGCAGTTAATGAATGTCGAGATATAGCTCCTGTCCATGAGAATTCATTGAAATTGGGGATTATTACTATCCGATTATTCGTAGGAATGGAAACGATAGTATTCTTACTTGGTGTAATAATCCATCCTCCGGGGATAATATAGTCATATAGAGGTAATACACTAGCTGTATTTAAATAAGATATAAATCTAATTTCCGCTAAAACACCTTTTGTTTTATTTTCTGTGATTGAAGACCATTGAGTTTCGAGAAAATTTAATGCTGTATTAAGATTTGCAGGCATAGATTTCTACCCTCCATTTTATTTTAATATATCCGAAGCCAATCCAATAGTATAATGTGAAATATCCTCAAATCTTTAATTGGAGTATACGTTAATAAAAGAAGCGATTTTTTGCGAGAGGATTACTTATAAATTCGTTTGCGATAAATTACCTTGTGGTGTATGTACGAAGGGTTTCTCGAATCTTGTTTCCATATTGTAATTAATAGATTAATCTATACTTTAAAAAGTACACAAATATACATGTACAGTTGGGAATGTATCAAAAAGCATATATAAGAAGAACTATTAATAAAGTAATACAGTCTCTAGAATATTACGAAATACCTATCCGTCCTTATATGCTATAAGGTTTAGCGGATATGATTGAGGTTTAAGCGGATGGGCAGTTGAGTATTCATTTAAGTTTGCGGTCTCCGCTTTTAAGCTAGTTTGCGGTCTCCGCTTTTAAGCTAGTTTGCACTGAGTAATATATAATACATGTAGAATCTATAGCTTAAATAGTGAATAAATTTCTTACTACGTAATAAACTCCTACAATATACAAAGAATACTTTATCTCGCTCAATATATCAAATTCCTTGCTCTTCTTCTCTTCTCAAGAGTCTCATTGAATTCTCCGCTGGGAGAACAAGTTCGTCCTCTCAGAAGTCATCAACCAGAAAAGACCGTAAGGGAAAGTGGTTTTGAAAAAAATCAGTTAATATACTCAATAAATTGGATAATAGAAAAAGCCGTTTAGGAAGTGGGATAATCTCACCCTCTAAACGGCCTATAAATTTTATGCTGACAAGGTTCAGATGGAAGAAGTTAAGACCATCCGACTGAATTATTGGTATAAAGAAATTAATCAATGGTGCTCAAGAGCTTGCTGTTTTTTTCAAGATGGAACTCAAATTTGAGGAACTTATTTATAATTATGAAAGTTGATAAACTGGCTGATATAGCTCTAGAGCTTTCATTATCTCTAGAGCTATAGCTCTAGCTAATAGAGGAGGGACAGCATTACCAACTTGAGAATATTGAGGAACCTCAATCTTCCGTCTTGGACCACCAGTAGTTCTTTTACCTAAAAATTCAAAACTATCATCAAATGACTGGATTCTAGCCATTTCCCTGACAGTCGGAATACGATCTTCAAAGGGAGTTAAGTAGTCATCTGGTAAAGTGACCATTGTAGGTGCGACACTATTTCTATTTAATCTGAATCGATTACTTTTTTTTGTTAGCAATATATCTAGAAACTCATCACTAATATTACCGGTTTTAAACAGATTAATAATTTCTGTATTTGTATAGTCGGCTAGTTTGGATTCGCAATGACTTAATAATGAAGGGAAGTGGCTAAGATCTATTCCTTCATATCTAATTCTTCTTATTAGTGCTGCAGATGATTCCCCTTCTCGAAACAGAGAAAACCTCTCCGTTATTATCTCATTATGTTTTGCTAGATCGTGATTATAAACCTCACTATTGTATTCAACTGATTTTCCGGAAGTTGTCCTTGTACGACCTCTTTGAGATTCGATTTGATATTTTGATGACTTTTTTAATGTGAGTTTACTATTCTGATTTACAATAAGATCACTAATAGCGTCCAAAACAGTGATCTTATCTGTCTCGTTAGGAGTAGTTGGTATTGGATATGCTGGTGGGTGAACGGTGTTTAGGTAACCTATAAAAATAACTCTACGTCTTCTTTGCGGTACCCCAAAGTTAGAAGAATCTAATACTTGTGGAGTAAGAGTATTGTATCCAATTTCATCGAATTCATTTCTAAGTATTTCAGGAACTAAACTATTATTTGGATACACCCTACCGTTTACTCCAATAAAACCATCAAGTCGTGTATCATTAAAACCTTCAACATTCTCCATAACAACATAGCTTGGTCTCAAGTCATTAATAATTCTTAGATACTCTTTAAATAGCATATTACGTGGATCATCTTTTTTTCTTTGTCCGGCACGACTAAATCCTTGACATGGTGGTCCTCCAAAAATAACATCTATCTTTGGTAATGATTTATTTTCAAACATTTTAAGTTGCTGAATTGAATTTATGATTTCGCTAGAGGGTAGTTCACGAATATCAGCCCTTTTAAAGAAGGTGTTCACGCCTTGAATAAGACCCAGTTGATCGTGTCTATTTCTATAAGTTTTTTCTACATCTTCGTTGATATCACTTGAAAATAGAATATGAAATCCTGCTTGTAAAATGCCTTCGCTCATTCCTCCAGCACCACAAAATAGATCAATAGCATTTGGTTTCATATAATGCACCTCTTCATTCAAACTAGATTAACTTTATTATAATTGAATTTGAGCAAAAAGTCCGGGGTTTTTACGAATATATGTTCTTATTTTAGACGTTAGCTTTATAAATCCGTAGATAGATTTCAAAAAATATTAAACAATGTCGTAAATGAATACTATAGCTGTTAAAATGGAACTCATACAACAGGAAAAATAAGGTGGCGAAAATGAATCCATACTTCTTACCAAATGAGGAAGAATAAAAGAAAATTCAATTGCTTCAACAATACTGTAGGAATGAATTTGCGTTAATTAGACTGACTTCAACAATGCTTGAAAAAAGTATCATTGATGCTTCAGATCCTTTAAGAACGATTCTAAGAGAATATGATATTGTTAATTATGACAATCTTCCTCAGGTAACAGAATATAAAATCTTGAAGGATTCACATGTATGTTTGAACTCTAATATTGTTAATATGAAAACTAGTTTTTACAGACCAACTACCAAGCATGGGGATCGAGAATTTGGACATACAGTTTTAAAAAAAATATATTTCATCCGGATGATCTTGAGATTGATAGCGTCACAAAAATGCTGGTTGTCAGACAATCAGCATTTTTACATGTGGTGAAAGATTTCTGACAGACGTTTCATCCAATGAATGATAGCATCTAGAGAATATGTAACCTGTTTATCTTATATGGGAGAATCAATAATGAAAACTATGTTACGCCTTTATTATGAGGACGATACAAACTACCATTCGACTTTTTTTGATTTGTTACATGGGGATACAGAGACGAAGCAGACCAAAGATCTCTTGTACCTAATTTAAGTGATCCTAACTTTATACAGCTGTTTTAAATGAAATTGACCGTATGGCAAAATATAAGTACCTAGAATTTAAGCAGGAAATTGATTTTGTTCAAGTAGACGCAGATATGTTATCAGCTTGAGTGTGAATTCTTTATGAATAGTCTGATTTGTCAATCGAAAATAAGTTGCAATTAAACAAGATATAACCATCTCTTTTGATTGAATAAAGAGACTGTGAAAAAAACAACAAAAGAAAAGCATTGGATGAGAAAAACTCAACGGTTTTTCATCCAGTGCTTTTTTATTTGATTTTGCTTGCTGAATGTCCATTTTTTTGAGAATAGAAGCGAACTTCTAAAGAGTGGTCTTAAATTAGGCATGGCTCTTTCCTCCAGACAGGAGGCTATATTTTACCGGAGGGCTGGCTCACTCACAACCGGAATGATGACTCTATTTCATCGCAATATTCATGCAGGTTCTTTTTTATGTAAACCAAAATATATACCAGATGATATGTCCCTTTTAGCATAATTTTTATCTGGCTAGTGAAGGTAAGATAAAAATAAAAACCTGAAAGAGATGTGGGTATGAAAGTATTTGGAGAGAATATAAAGAACGCTCGCTACTATCGTGCTCTTTCCCAGAATGAATTATCGAAAAAATCCGGTATCAGTAGATCTTCTTTATCAATGATTGAGAATAGTAAGATTGATATTTACTTTGAAACTGCTAAAAGACTTGCAGAATCACTAAATATTAGTTTAACTCAATTATTATCTCGAAGTTTTAGTGATGGGAAAATAATAACCTTTATTGAAGATGATTTTCTATTAATTTTTTCTCAAAATGTAAAAAGTCTATTAAAGAAAAAAAATAAATACCAGACATATCTATATGCATCTACTACCCTAAGTCCTTCAACGATTAATGAGATCTTGAATCAAAAAGTAAGTCCTAAATTATCATCACTTTATCAGATTGCAGATGCGCTAGATACAACTGTTAGTGAGCTAATTACTAGAAGAGAGGGATAAAAATGATTTTTACGCCATACGATGACGAAATCAAAGTGATAAATAATATTCACAAACATAACAATAACGAATATACCTTGTTAAGACTAACATCGACAATGATTGAAAAGAATAACATTGATGCAAATGCACTCTTTCGAGATTTACTCTTTAATAAAAACGTAGTTGATTATGAGAATCTTGCTAATGGAGCTAAAAATGGTGTTATAACCACAGCTATATTTTTATGTAATGATATGCAGCTAGAAACAAAAATGAATTTTTATCGAGTTGCTAATAACCGTGGTGATCGAAGATTTTCAATTTACGGAATTAGTAAACTTCTTTCTAATCGAAAAGTTAATGTAGGGGATTTATTATACCTTACTGTAACAGTGGGCCCAAACCCAACAGTTGTAATTATCAATGTAACGAATAATATTCCAACAGAATTTGAGTTAAAGCAAGTTTTTGGCATAGATGATATTGCCGATTCTGCAAGTAGATTGATTCCTTTAGTTAAAAAAATTGCACAGGCAGGATATCATCAAAATTCTAAAGGTAGTGGTAAATTCTCACCTAAAGACGCAGGTGATACCCTTGAATCATTGCTGGGGATAAAAACAAATAATAGCCCAGAAGCAGATTTTGAAGGGAAAATTGAAATTAAGACAAAATCCGCTAAAACGTTAGATACATTGTTCACCCTTCGACCGCAGTTTGATGGAACTACTATAGCAAAATATGAAATAAAGGATAAAAATAGAGTTTCAGCATTTGCTAGATACTATGGGTATGAATCTGATAAACACTTAGGGTATAAGAGCCTTTATATTACGATTGGTTCAAAGGAGGCCCCACAAAATGCCCAAGGTTTTTATTTATGTGTCAATGAAGAAGAAAGGAAAATTGAATTATGGGGGAAAGATCCAAATTCTAATAAAGTAGAAATCACAGCGTTTTGGAATTTCTCAGATTTGCAGAATGAATTATATAGAAAGCATCCAGCAACTCTATGGGTAACAGTTAATCAACGAATGATAGAAGGGACAGCTGAGTTTAATTATACCGAGGCAGAATTGTCTAGGTCCCCTCAATTTACAACATTTCTCGCCCTGATTAAATCCGGGGGAATTACCTATGATTGGAGAGGTTATATATCACCTGATGGAGCTTACAAAGGGAAAAATCATGGGAATGCTTGGCGAATTAGAGGAAAGTATAGATGCTATCTATTTGGCAACATCGAGAAAATAGAATTATTAGAATAAAAACTAAACAGGGAGCTTAGGCTCTCTGTTTAGTTTTTATGTTTAAATTAGATTTTTCTTCACCTAATTTGATTGCTTTCATAGCTTCTGTTGCAATTGCCTTTGCTAATAAAGGTGGAACAGCATTACCAACTTGCGTAAATTGTGGAGTTTCTTTTGCTCGCATACTTCCACCAGTAGTTCGTTTACCTAAAAACTCAAAGCTATCGTCAAAAGACTGCAATCTTGCCATTTCTCTAACAGTTAAAATCCTATTGAAAAATGGATGGATATAATCATCGGGTAATGTAACCATGGTTGGGGCTACACTCTGTGAATTAAGTCTTGTCCGAATTCCTTTTCTTGTAAATATTGCATCAGCCATTAAATTATTAATGTCGCCCCTAATAAATAAGTTATTAAGAGTATCTGCATCATAACGCTTATTTAATTCGTGTTTAACATTGTCCATGAATTCATGAGCATTTTCAATAGTGGTGTTAAGTCTACGGCTTAGAGAACTTATGGCTGTTTTAAAATCAATATCAAAAGTATGATTTTGTTCAATCATACTAATCTGTGATAATTGTTTACTAGTATGGTTTAACCACAGTTTTGTAATCTTTATTGACTTGTGATAATCATATTTTTGCAGAGTCTTTTGAATAATCTCAGCATTTTGCTCGCTATTAACTTGATAAAGTGTTTCATAGAATAATTCCGGAGCTACTTCTAACAGATTTATTCCTTCTTCTTTTAACCTAGTCAACGCTCTTTTTCTATTTTCACCTTGTTTATAAAGGGAAAATCTTTGTATCACAGATTGGTCATGACTAGAAGTTTCCATATTGGTGATTTTGGTTCTTTTAACGGGTTTCTTTATAATTACATTCGGTGTCCTTCCCAAAAGTGATTCATTAGAGTATTGGGTAGAATAATTGCTACTTTTATAAAGATCACCAAGAGCATCGTGAACCGTAACCATACTTTCCTGAGGTTCAGGGTACGAAATCGGATAGGTTCCATTTCTATAAGCAAGAAAAATTGCTCTATTTCTTTGTTGAGGAACTCCATAGTTTGCAGCATTTAAAACCTGCATATCTAGGACTTGGTATCCAAGACCTTCAAGTTCAGTTCGAAGAATAAATGGAACTAGATTTTGCCCAGTATAAATGCGACCATCCTCTAAAATACTTGGAAAGTCTAACATCAGCAAATCTAAAATACCCTTCACATTTTCCATTACGACATATTTTGGCTTCACATCTTTAATTATTCTAAGATATTCGTGAAAAAGCATATTTCTTGGATCACTGGAATCACGTTTTCCCAGACGGCTAAATCCTTGGCAAGGAGGGCCTCCAAACATCACATCAATTTTACCGGGAGAAAAAATATTTCCGTATTTCAAAGAATTTATTTTATCAAAGATAAAGTTTGAAGAAAGATCTCTAATATCAGCTAACTCAAAATAAGTATCTCTTCCGTGTACTAAGCCAAGCTGTTCGTGACGATTCATATACGTTTCTTGTACCATGGGACTTTTGTCACTGGAAAAAACAATATCAAAGCCCGCTTGTAAGATTCCCTCGCTGAATCCGCCTGCGCCACAGAAGAGGTCAATTGCATATGGCATGGCTGTCCACCCTTCATAACACTTAATGTTGACATTATAGCAAAAAAAAAATATCAAGTCCAGGACTTTTTACAGGAAATTTTAAGCGGACTTATTGTCAAATACAAATATAAAATGTGTAGGTAAAAAAAGTTTGTTTAAAGTAATGAATTTATAAACCCCACCCGAATTATCTCGAGGCTACTGAAAAGTCCGATTACTAATTTGACTTAAGATTATACATTAAAGGAGTAAGTTTATCTAAAGGCAATATTTGGACTTCCGGTCGCTTTCGTCTCCAGATATCCTGATTTTTACCGCTGTTAGCGTCATAAAGTAAGTTAAAACAACAGGATCGATTTCCTCTAAGTGTAATTCATATTAGTTTGGTACGAAATAACGAATGGAATTACACTCTCTTTATTAAGAGGGTATTATTATTTCTTCAATAAGAGAGTAGAGTTACAACCATAAGACATCTAGATTGGGTTAAGCTAAATTAATGTCTCAATTATTGATACGTAAAAACCAAAACTAGCAGTTTTAACCTAAGGTAAGGAAAAGTAAGAGTATTTTTTTGTTTAGAGGTTCTACTCTCTACCTAACACGATGGTTGTCGCCTACAGACGAGCCTAAGAATGCTAAGATGGGGCCATAGTTACTTCGATTCTCCACCTTCTGAACGTAATAGATTTATGCACTTATACTTGATTGCCAAATTTTTCAGCACGATAGTCATCCCCATCATCCCTTCACTCACCCTCACCTAACAACTCCCCAACAGAAACCTCCAACGCTTTCGCAACGGCAACCACCTCGTAATCCTGCACAAGTCTATTTTGACCTTCCAATCTTGATAAACTAGTTGGGCTGATGTCTAAACCAAAGGTTTGTAATTTGGCGAGGAATTCCTTTTGCTTCATTCGCTTAGCTTTACGAATTGTTACAACTCGGGTTCCAATGATGTTTTTGTCACCCGGGGGCTCTTTGCGATGTCTCATTTTGGTGTCACCTCACAATTTAACCAAATTGTATGCGAGATATGCATTGTTTTAATGCGAATATCGAATTAAAATAAAATAAACCGATATGCGCATTAAAATTTCTACACATCTTCTACAAACATAGCTTTACCATGAAGGAGGGGGGGGTAATGCAACATCTGATGCACAAATATGAGGAGGAAAAGCGCAAGCTGAATGAACTCGGCCAACAATCACTGGAGCAGGGGATTCCCTTAAGCAGCAATGAAGCGGTTCAGGTCCAGAGCCGTAAGTTGGATGAACTCATTAATCGGATGTATCAAGAGAAAAGCGGACATGCAGCGTCATTTTGTTTGAACTTTTGTCTTGGAGAGGAGATGGTGAGCATTCCGGCATGGTTTTTACAGACGATTCAAGGTCGATTGGATGAGGTAACTGCACAGATTGAGCATCAATCCGAATCTAGACATGCTTTCGAAGAAGAGAGTGATGCTTTCCTAGCATTGTTTGCCTCTATGGACGTTGCACGTATGCCGGAGTTTGAGGATTGGGAGGATAAGCTTCAATTAAAACAAGCAGTTCTCAATGAACGTCTATATCTACAAGGACTTAAGGATGGCGTGCAACTTGCAAATGTTTTTGTTGCCCCTGCAGTAGTCTCAGACTGAGTCATGTCCTGTTGAGTCTGCCGTAAAAAGTACATAAGTTTCGGACTCAAAAGGTATAAACGAATACTCTATTTTTGGACTGTCCATTCGACAGTCTATTTTCTTTTGTGTATTTTTTGGTAAATAATGAATCTTTCAATGCGCTTCATTTAAAAAGCGAGTAGGCTTCCATTCATAATCTGAATAAAGGGTTATATTCCCATATTGTCGAATAACCATACATATTGTAAATCCAGATGATACGAAGGATCTACTATGCTGAAGGCTCTATTTTCTCTTTTCAAAAGATCCGATTCTAAGCCGCGACATGCTGTGCGCAGCACACAAAACTCCATGTCGAAACCGAAGGTTGCTCCCACACGAATTGGAGGGCTAGACCGTATTGCTTATTTGTCATTGAGACGAAAAACTACAATGGAGAAATTAAAGGTGGGCGAACAGATCAACAATGGTCAGTGAGCAATCGTTACAAGATGTATAATCCGCTGAAGCAAAACTATGGACATATTAAGGCCATCAAGAGCCAGATACAAAGTATAGCTTCAGTGAAATTTATCTCTATGGTTTCATTCACGATGAGATGTCGCTTCAGTATTAATCCGGATCTTCGGAAAATCCTCCCGGACGAACTGGTTGTCTATGATGTGGAAATAAGTGAGTTTATTTCTAGGAAGCTGATCAGTTTGAAAACAGGAACTCCTGAACCTTCTATCTCTCCGGTGCAAATACAAACGATTTATGAGCATTTGCTTAAGGCAAATATAACAGATGCGGAGATTCACAAGCTTCATGTGAACAAAATTAACAACAGGGGCTGATTTTAATGCCGATCTACAACAAACTTGTTCGTGACAAAACCCCTAAATTTTCCGAAGGTCCGGTAAGGACTACAATTGCATAACGTTAGAGAAAGAATTTTATATTTCCGAACTAAAAAGGAAGCCTCGAGAAGAGGTAGAAGAGAATACCCGCGCCGCCGATGATACAGAGGGGGGAAGAGCTGGCTGATATACTTGAGGTGGTCCATTGCTCTTGCTCAAATACATAAGAATCTACCAGCTGATTTAGAGAAAGAACGTGCAAAAAAAGCAGAGGAACGTGAAGGTTTTAAAGAGCGAAATTTTCTAATTGAAGTAACTTTAATCAAACTTTAAGTAACTACTGTAATCATACAATCTTATTGGGGGATCAACATGTCGTTACCAGAATCTATAACTCAAATTTTTAGGAGAAAACAAAAATCATACAAGATGGTACTCATCTTATCCTTAATTGAAGAGTTGAAGTCTATCAATCAGGAGAGAGCTTCTTATGATAAAGTGAAGAATCGATTTCTTGCTTATTATATACAGCAACAAGATCTTGGGCATAGAGTAGATGAGACACCTATTCGCTATCACGCCCGATGGAATGAATTAACGAAAGGGCAACTTAATTCTATTTTAACGACACCTGTTAAGGTTCTTTCAGAGGTTATATTTGTTGATACAGAAGATAATTCGATTGGTTTTTTTTCTGAGATAAAGAATCAACTCGGGGAGGCTGGCCTAGACCAGTTGAAGAAGCTAGCAAAAGAAGAACTACATAAGTATAATACTGCAATGCAACAATTTTCTCTGAAAAATCACCTAGAGAATATTATGGCCCAATACGTTCTGGCCAAAAGAGAACCCTTTAAAGATCATTCATTGGGCACACTATTAAGAAAGACGATTCCTTCTGAGCTAAGGGCTTTGCCTTTCCTGAATGAGGAGCACTATAAGATTCAAGGCTCCATTGGACAGGGGAAATGGTCAGATGTGCCTTGGTTTTCAATATTAGATAAACGAATTACTAGTACCACTCAAAGCGGTGAATATGTCGTCTATCTTTTTGCCGAAAATATGAGTGCCGTGTATCTAACACTTGCCCAAGGAGTAACAACTGCACCGAAGGAGAAGGGTAGCAAGGATAAGTATGCCTATCTACGCAATAAAACCCAAGAAATACGTGAGCTCATTCCACTCGCAAATATGAATAAGGACGAAAACATTCAGCTCCTGGGCCACGGTCGAGGGAATGATTATCAGGCATCTACAGTTGCTTATATAAAATATGAACGTGGTAAAGTGCCGTCGGATGAGAAATTGATACAGGATCTACAGAACGTAATGGAAGATTATCGAATCTATGTAGAAGATCACATACTTAATGAAACGGCAAGCACCATGGAGGTAGAGCCAGTGACAGAGTATATGGAATCGGTACCTGAGCCAATTAACGACGTCGAAATCCCCTCTATCCTCCAACAAATCCAATCTCACATCCGTCGCAAAGGTTTCTTCTTCCCTGAGCACCTTATCGAGAATTTTTACCTCTCGCTAAAGACTAAGCCTTTTGTCATTCTGGCAGGCATATCCGGAACAGGGAAGACTCGGTTGGTGAAGCTGTTTGCAGAAGCTCTTGGTGCAACGGGGAATAACGGACAGTTTACCTTGATCCCAGTGCGGCCGGATTGGAGTGATCCTGCGGATCTGCTGGGGTACAAGGATCTTTCGGGCAGGTTCAAACCGGGTCCGCTTATGGAAGTATTAGTAGAGGCGCGGAAGCCGGAGAATGGACATAAGCCATATTTTATCTGTATGGATGAGATGAATCTGGCGCGGGTAGAGCATTATTTCAGTGACCTGTTAAGTGTGCTGGAAACGCAGGACTGGCAGGAGGGGAAGATCCAGACACAGGATCTCATATCTTCTACCATGCTGGATACGCCTGAGGATCAAGTGAAGTTTGGCAGCCTCGGTATCCCGGAGAATGTGTTCTTAATCGGGACTGTGAACATGGACGAAACGACACATCCTTTTAGCAAAAAGGTACTGGACCGAGCCAACACACTGGAGTTCAATTACATCAATCTGCAGCAGTATCCGGACATGAGTGAGCAGGAAGAGACGGAAGATCCCGCTGATCTTGCCGAACTGAATCATCTTTTTCTGCGCTCCGATTATTTGCAGCTAGTGGATGCCTATGATGCCAACAAAGAGCTAGTTGTCCGGACGACAGAGAGATTGGTTATGATCAATGCTTTGCTTGAGGATGTCCATGCTCATGTAGGTTTCCGGGTACGCGATGCGATTTGCTTCTATATGATCTATAACGAACGGTACAAGCTGATGAATGAGGAAGAAGCTTTTGACTGGCAACTGCTGCAAAAGATACTGCCGCGCATTCAAGGGAGCCATTCTTCGGTTCGCCGGGTATTGTTGAACTTGATGAAAGGGGCTCTTGGTACAGGATCTGGTGTGACGGTAAATATTGAAGATCTTATGGACAATGATGCTTCTCCACTCTACCTGAAATGGGCTGCTGGACAAACTCCACCTACGGCCAAACATCCACAAAGTGCTCGGAAATTGGCTTTTATGCTTAGGAGGCTAGAGGAAGATGGATTCACCTCATACTGGCTCTCTTAATCAGGCGGTAGAATTGCTCCGTGTAGAAACGGAGCTTTTTACGCTTTTTCTTCAAGGACGGCCTTATCATCCTACGGTGGAGACCTTGCGGCTTCATCGTTCATCTAGTCAGGAATGGGTGGGTGCGCAGCTAGGGATTTTTTGCTCCGAACGGCTTGGTAATGTTCAGATTAAAGTCTTTTCCCCTGAAGCCCATGGGATGGTGGACTGGCAGCAGAGGGAGTCTGTTTTTCCTTGTTTTTATGAGACACAGTCGTATGAGCTGGTGATTCAGAAGAAGACCGCTGCTAACCTATCTTTTTATCATGAAAATGTGCTGCTTCGGCAGGCAATTAAGCCTCTAGGTGAGACTATTCTTGCGGGTGTTCTGAACTTTGGGAATGAGGTAGGTTTGACGGAGTGGGAGATCCGCAGTTCGGGACAGGCTTTGCTGCGGGTAGAGATGGAGATCTTTCCCTCTAAAATGGATTACAAGCTGGATTACCAGAATATTTTAAATGAAGTGAATGAGCATATTTATAACTTGGCTTTTGATTTTTTGCGCAAAACCTACCAACTAACAGGCTTGCGGGAGACGCAGCATCAGAGCCTGACGGAGTTTTTCACCATACTTCAGCATGTGTTTAGACAGCTCTTGGATGCCGTTGAGCGGATTAACAAGAATCCCCATTACGCTCTGCTTCAGGACTGCCGACTAGTGGATGCCAATCGGGTCAAAAAGGCAGGAAGAGAGAACATCCGCGAGCTCGCGAAGCATCCCGAACGATTAAGAGAAGACATGAACCATGGATTCTTGACCATCGGCAGCCGAAATTACACAGCCACACATTTAATGGAGACACGAAGACGCCTCGCCTATGATACTAATGAGAACCGGTTCATCCGCTGGATGCTGGAACGCATTCATGGAAAGCTGAAAGAGCTCAAGGGTCGCTGGAAGATTAAAAACCGAACCCCAGATCCATTACTTATAAAAAGGTTAGACAACATGCTCACTCAACTAGAGCGGGTGCTCAAGATGGATTTTTTGCGTGAGGCTGGAGTAATGAGGCAGATGTCCGTTACACTGGTGCTGCAGATGGCCCATGGATACCGCGAGGTCTATCGCTGTTATCTAATGCTGCTCAAAGGCTTGTCGATCCAAGGTGATCTGCTGCGACTGTCTATGAAGGATGTCGCGCAGCTCTATGAATACTGGTGCTTCCTCAAGTTGAATCAGCTTCTGGGTCAGAAGTATAAGCTGGTGAAGCAGGATATTATTAAGGTGAATCGGAATGGTATTTTTGTTACACTTGACCGCTCGCAGAGCGCTAAGATGGTGTACGAGAATCCAGTTAACGGAGAGCAGTTCATCCTGTATTATAATGCGATTCCTAGCTCGGATAAGGCACCGACGCTCAATCAGCGTCCGGATAATGTGCTGACACTGAAGAAGAAGGATGCTGGCAAAATCAAAGAGTATAAGTATGTTTTTGATGCGAAATACCGATTAAATCCGGCTTATGAAGGGACTTCCTATCACCGCACTTATAGGCAGCCTGGTCCTGAAGAGGATGACATCAACACCATGCACCGCTATCGGGACGCCATAGTATATCAGGAGAAAGATTCGGGAGAATACGAACGAAGCATGTTTGGCGCCTATGTTTTATTCCCCTACCCGGATGAGGAGCGGTATAAGAGCCACCGATTCTACAAAAGCATCGAGCTATTGAATATTGGCGCTTTGCCATTCCTACCGAATTCTACAAGCCTAGTGGAGCGATTCTTGGATGAGATTATTCAGGATAGTCCGGAAAAAGCTTATGAACGCTCGACTCGTCCGCGCGGCACGAAAGAATACTATGCCAACCAACTCGCGGGTAAAAATGTTCTTGTTGGTTCTGTCCGGGGACCCGAACAAGTGGAAGTGGCGCTGCAGAAAGCTTTTTATCACATGCCGTTAAGGAATCTTGCAAATCAGAAGATCCTAACGCAAATTGAATACGTAGCGATGTGCCAATCCCGCAAAAAGTTCATTGATCCTGCAAAAACGGGGATTCACTGGGTAGGGAAAGTAGCGGATTGGAAGGTGCTGCGGCGTAATGAGATTAAAGAGGTTCCTTGTCGCTCGGGTACTGAAGAAGATCTGTATGTACGATTTACGGTTGAGGAATGGAAAGCAATTACGTCTCCTATCATGCTAGGTGGTCAAAGAATACAAACGGTGCTCTATACGAGTAAATATATTCTGGATCGTGCCTTGGAAATCGCGGAGCTTCGCTTAGAAACGGAGGGAGATCTTCGTGAATGGCGTGAGAAACGCCGAAGAGGCAGAGTGAAGGTGAAGTTGGATCATGACCAGTATGTGGACTTGGGAAAGGTTGTTGAAGTTCGGAATATTTAAGGCTAGTGAACATGAAGTAAGGTTATTGTCCTGCCAATCTTTCAAGCTTCCCGCTGGATAATGGCAGGATTTTTTATATTGAGCAAATATAGAGCATCCTGTTAATAGAGTATACTTGGAATGAACATGTTATGATAACAGTTTTATAGAAAGATATCACCTAGAAAAGCTTACGGATGCGCTGGATGTACAAGTGTGATGTATTGATCCTGAAAATCTTGAAGTTCATAAATTATGAAATTAATTGTACCGCAGAGATTCTCCCCTTTTTCACCTCATATATATCCACCTCGTAACTCTAGTAACAACACTTTCGCGGATTACACTCTTTTACCGCCATTGTTTCGTCCACTTGCCTATAAGCTCGCCGAAACATCGGCTGATCTTGTTCATAATAGAATTTCCCTTATCCCACAAATTCGGCTCGAAGTTGCTGTATGTTCTATTGAATGAATGTTGAAAAAAGCCTCTGGCTTCCGCGTTTTTTCCCACCCTCCCACAATAATCAAAAGATTTGTTAATGGTTTGGGCGTTTCTCCGTATTAACATATGTAAGTTTCTTCACAACAAATTGCGCAATTTGTTTAGCTTTTCGATGAAGGTGAGGTGGAAGGAGGGTGGAGATGGAGGTTATCCAGGGTAAAGTGGAGCGTTACATGAATAACGAAAGATCACGTGAAGCTATCATGTCCAAAGAGGAATTTACCCGGATGTATGATACGTACTACCAACGTGTTTACAAATATATCTGTTATCGGATTAATAACCACCACGCGGCAGAGGACATATGCAGTCAGGTGTTTGAGACGGTGATGTGTAAGTATTACAGCTTTTCAGAAGAAAAATCGAATTTTGAGGTTTGGCTGTTTGCCATTGTAAGGAACGCTGTGACGGATTACTTCCGGGGGCAGAAGAAAAGAAGCTACACCTCACTAGATTCTTTGCTGGAGCTCATATTTCCCAAGCCGTCTCCGGAGGAACTGGCGATTCGTGAGGATAATAATCAAGCACTGTTCAAGGCGCTCTCCAAGCTACGTGAGAAGGAACGAAATATCATTGCAATGAAATATGGGGCTGGGCTGAAAAATTCCGAAATTGCACAGATCATGGGAGTTAGTGAGTCCAATATCGGTGTCGTAGTATATAGAAGCTTGAAAAAACTGCATATTTCCTTAAAGGCAGGAGGGTTCAAAAATGAATAAGAAAGATGATCTCACCAAATTCAGCAAAACCATAGAACTGCTTGAGAATGCCGAACAAGGCAGCACTACCGCCAAAGAAAGAATCTATAACCGCTTGATATACAAATTGGACCATGGGGCACTTAACCCCCAATCAGAGATAAAGGACGGGATAACGATGAAAAAAAGCAGCTGGAGAAATGCAATAGTGATTGGCAGTGCAGTAATTTGTCTGGGTGGAGCTTTCTCTGCAACCTCCTATGCACAGGATATGTTCCAATCGATTATGGCAAAGTTTGAAGTGGGAAATCTCGAAATCACACAATACGATAAGGAAATCCCATCGGCAACACAGTCAATGACTCCATCTGAAGATGCCCAAGGTGGGGAGAATGCGGTCATTGAATTGCCGGTTGCAGCTAAGTTGAGCCTAGATGAAGCACGTGCAGCACTTGGCATGAACTTCCCGGCACCCGATTGGATGGGAGACTATGAGTTTGTGAATTGTGTTCTTCAGGGGACCAGCATGGTTGAAGTGCAGTATAACTCCGGTGAGAATGCTGTGAATTTTCTAATCTCCAAGGGCGGGGACAATGGGATCAGCACTACGGAAGAAGTGAAGACAGAAGTAATTAACGGGACTAAGGTTTATTATGCAAATGGAATTGTGATTTGGGAAGAGGATGGCTATACAGTAGAGTTGTATTCCCAAGTAGACTTTGACCAAGCTACACTAGGGAAAATCATTGATAGCTTTAACATTGGTGCGCCTGTTCAGCCTTTAGAGCAAGGTCAAGTGAAGGAGAACTTGCAAAAGAATGGCGCAGCAGTTGCAGCTCCGGCTCCGGCTGTAGATTCAAAATAAAAGACTTACTCTGGGCAGCAGCAGCAGCCTATAGTTACACACAGAAGACGCGAGGGGATTAGTCCCCTGAGCGTCTTCTTTTTTGAGCACACTTTTATAGAACGTTCCCCAACCATTGCCACCCCCCAAAAACAAAAGTATAATTGATAATGATTATCAATTAATGAATGAATAAAGAGTTAAGTGCATTTATATAAGCAGTAAAGAGGTGACAGAATGCAAAAACAATCGCAGAAGACAGATTTAACTGAGGTTAGAAAATATATAGAAGAGAATTTCACGAAGCACTTGTCTTTAGCACATTTAGCTAATCTTTCTGGCCTTAGCTCCAGTTATTTTTCCTCAGCGTTCAAACAGGAATATATACAAAGTCCAATGGAGTTCGTTACCCAGCTGCGGATTCAAAAGGCAAAACAATTATTGCAAAAGGAAGATGTTCGCTTAAAGTTTATAGCAGAGGCTGTTGGATATAGTGATGAGTTTTATTTTAGCCGAGTGTTCAAAAAGGTTGAAGGGATCTCGCCAACGATGTATTCCAGCCAGCAAAAATCTCATATCGGTGTTGTAACTGGGAACATGATGGGGTATTTACATGCGGCAGGAGTCATTCCGTTTGCTGCACCCTTAAGTGCAAAGTGGACACCGTACTACTATAATTTGTGGGCGCAAGAAATCGAGCATAAGGTAACCTTGACACAAAACAAAAATTATTGCAGCCCCAATGAGCTATTGCATTTGCCAATTGATCTGCTTATTTCTCCCAAAGATTTGTCGTCAGAGCTGGTAAAACGGATAGAGGATCATTTTCCAATCTATTGGCTGGATGATAAGCAAGATTGTTTAGTAGCCTTAACTGAACTTGCTGCCCGACTAAATAAACAAGAAGAAGCGAAACAGTGGATCACACAGTATAGGGCAAGATTGGAAGACGTTCGGCGCAGGTTAGACTGGACCTCTACACCACCTAAAGTTCTAGTTATACGTATCTATCAGCAGCAAATCTTTGCTTATTGTAATACAGGCATTCAGCATCTTTTATTTCAGGATTTGGGAGCGGAATCTAGTTATGAGCAGCCCGGTCTATATAATGCAGAGATTACTTTTGAAGAGTTAAGTAGATTGAAGGTGGATAAGTTGTTTACGATTATTTGCCCCGATGATGAGTCACGAGCAACTTGGCATCATTTGCAGAGAGATGTTGGGTTTAGACAGTTAGAGGCTATCGAACAGGGACAAATCTATGTTATTCACTCCGATCCTTGGTTTGAATACTCTCCTGTGGCTTTAAAACGAATGCTAGAGGAAGTTGCAGTAATGATGATACCTTGAAAATGTACATGTCTAATCATAAGATGTTACATGGTCAATGCGTCCTATCTCTTATACACTCAATACTGAGAATGATTATTATTGAGAATATAGGAAAGAGGGAAGGTCTATCATGAAGGGGTTTAATACAAAAACAATAAGTTATGTTGTAATGGTTGCTTTATTATCCATTCTACTGACAGCTTGCGGCGGCAATAATACAGCTGATCAGCAAGCAACAGATACTCCAGAAACAACCAGTGAAACGAGTGCAACTGCAACGGATGAACCCGCTGTACAAGAACCGGAAGTAGCGGCTAGAGATGCGTTTGTAGTAACAGACCAAGTAGGCAATACAGTAAACATCCCGGGGACTGTACAAAAGGTGTATGCCCCTGGTCTGGAGGATTACTTAGTTACCCTTGGTGTAACCCCAGTAGCCCAATGGTCCACGGGTGAAAGACCGCAGCAGTATCTACAGGATACGTTAAGTGGTGTAAAAGAAATCAGCTTCGCTAATGGTGTTCCCTCTCCAGAATCTGTAGTAGATTTGGAGCCGGAATTAATTATATTCCCCACTGCTTTTTATGCACAAAATGGTGTTTATGAAAACTACTCGCAAATTGCTCCAACTTACGTGTTTAAGAATGCACTCGGCAATGTAGTGGAGGCCACAGAAACGATTGCGAAATTGCTAGGTTTAGAGGATAAAGCAACAGAAGCTATTGCTGCTTACGATACAAAGCTAGAAGCAACTAAAGCACAGTTAGCCAGCGTTTCTGCCGGTAAAAAAGCAATTTATATTAATGCGAATGCCCGTGCAATCTTTTTAGTGGGTAACTTCCATTACGGGGGTTATGTGCTGAGTGAGCTAGACTTTGCTCAAAGTGCTCTTGTAGAAGGAGAAATGTCCGCTGATATTTCGCTGGAAATGTTGTCTGATTTAGACGCTGATTATATCTTTATTAACGATAATGATGGTCTGGGAGATGCTTTCCTGGCAGACATTAAAGCTAGTCCTTTATGGAAGGCGCTGCCTGCAGTTCAAGCAGGTAAAGTGTTCGAGGTGGATGGCGATCACTGGAGATCCAGTGGATTAATTGCTTATCAAAAAACGATGGACGATATTGTAGCGTTCCTGCTGCCATGATTATCAAACCGTACGTAAAACCAAACTATGAAACGATGCTGATCACGAGTAAAGCTAATCATAAGGACTATGAAATTTTTATTGCCAAACCTTTGGATGAGCCTGCAAAAGATGGCTACGGTGTCATTTATGTTCTTGACGGTAATGGTCTTTTTGAAACCGCTGCTGAAATCACCCGATTGCTGACGCGTAAGCCTAAAGGCTATCCACCCGCGATTGTTGTTGGCATTGGTTATCCTGGAGGTGAGGCGTTTGATACCGTGCGTCGAACCTATGATTTAACCATGCCAGCCGAGCTCGCGAATTTACCGAAACGTCCCAACGGGGAGCCTTGGCCTGAATTTGGCGGGGCAGATGAGCTGCTAGCTTTTTTTGAAAAAGAGTTAGTGCCAGCCATTGCCCAGCGGTTCGTTATCAATAAGCAGAAGCAAGCATTGTTTGGTCATTCCTTTGGCGGATTATTCGTTCTGCATGCGTTGTTTACACAACCCACCTTGTTCTCACATTATATTGCAAGTAGTGCTTCCATCTGGTGGAATGATTACGCACTTTTAAAGGAATATGAGAGTTTTAAAGCTGATTTACACAGCAATACACTAAGTCAGTTACCTAAAACGCTTATGATTGCCGGTGGAGAAGAGCTGGATTATATGGTCAAGGATAGCTTGGATTTATGTAACAGCATGATGGCCTTACACCTTCCAAGCTTTGAAGTAAGCTGGGCATTGCTTGAGCAAGAGGAGCATGTGAGTGTAATCTCGGGTGCGATTAGTCGGGCCGTCAAATTTTTGCTCACCACATCCTCTGACTTGCGTTAGAAATCATATTATTTTGCATCTGAGCTGGCCCTTGGCTGGCTCTTTTTGTAAAGTGAAGGGAAAGGGTTGGAAACATTGGCCGCAAATGTTCAGAAATCATCACTAGCAGGAGAAAAAAAGTTCTCCTTTTTATTATTGCTAATCCTCATGCTCCTCCTATTAATAGGCGTATTAGTACTTGCTATGGCCCTTGGCGCGAAAAAAATACCCTTCGCAGATGTATTCATGTCGATCATCGCTTTTGATGATAAGGCGTCTACTCATCAGGTGATCCAGTCGATTCGTTTACCCCGGGTACTTGCCGCTATGGCAACAGGCGCTGGATTTGCAGTAAGTGGAGCGATTATTCAAGGGATTAGTCGCAATCCTTTAGCCGATTCGGGGATTCTTGGATTAAATGCTGGGGCAGGGGTCACGTTAGTTATTGCTATGGTTTTCCTGCCGACGATTTCATTCACAGGTACACTTTGGCTCTGTATTCTAGGTGCGGGATTGGGAGCGGGTTTAGTCTTTAGTGTTGGTTTATTAAGTAAACGAGGCATGACGCCTATTCGGCTTGTATTGGCGGGTGCTGCCATCTCTGCTATGCTAACTGCCCTAAGTGAAGGAATAAGTATCTTTTTTTCAGTGGCTCAGCAGGTGGCTTTTTGGTATGGAGGAGGTTTAAGTGGCATTAGCATGGCCCATCTACAGCAAATGTTGCCGTGGATGCTTCTTGCGCTATTACTTGCCATCGTAATTTCAAAGTCGATTACTATACTTTCTGTAGGGGATGAGACAGCGGAAGGGTTAGGCGTTAATATAAAACTTATCAAAAATCTTTCGCTTTTAGCCGCATTTATGTTAGCTGGGATTTCATGTGCTTTAGCCGGATCTGTAAGCTTTGTGGGCTTAATTGCTCCGCATTTGGTACGTTACATAGTGGGTGTGGATTATCGTTATATTATTCCATTATCCGCAATTCTGGGAGCCATCCTTGTTGTGCTTGCTGATTTAGTGGCACGTATCGTAAATGCCCCTTATGAAATCCCTGTAGGTGCTGTAATTGCGGTTATTGGTGTTCCGTTCTTTCTATATTTGGCACGTAAAGAAAGGCGGGAACTATAGTGAAGCTAAGATGGAAATTTATAATTATAGCAATCATTTTACTGCTAGGCTTTATATATAGTGTATCTACTGGTCAAAGCAGCTTAAGCTTACAAGAGTTATGGCAAACCGTATTGGGAAATGGAACACCGAGGCAGGAGCTTGTACTTTTTCAGTTCCGTATTCCACGTATGATCTTGGGTTTTCTAGTAGGTGGCGCGTTGGCAATAGCAGGAATGCTGCTGCAAGCTATAAGCCGAAATGCTTTGGCCGACCCGGGCATACTGGGGATAAATGCTGGTGCTGGATTATCCATGATGTTATTTTTACTCTTACAAAATAGTTCAACCGGCTTACATACGTATGTTCAGCCACTGTATGCTTTATTGGGCGGATTTATCGTTGTCGCTCTATTATTTATGCTTTCCTATGATCGCAATCAAGGCATTATTCCCATTCGATTAATTTATACTGGTATTGCTGTTGCGGCTGCGATTAGTGCATTTATGATTGTGTTAACCTTCGTACTAGATCCTTCGCAATATCAGATGATTAAGGTGTGGCTGGCAGGGAACATAGGGAATAGTAATTGGAGTCACGTGTATGCTATGCTGCCTTGGTTACTTCTTATTGTGCCTTTATTAATTCGGAATCATCTTATATTGGATGTACTAAGGCTTAACGATCCTGTAGTCATTAGTTTAGGGGTATCTCTAAATAAATATCGTGTTTGGTTTTTAGTGTGTAGTGTCTTATTGGCGGCACCAGCGGTTGCCGTTAGTGGAAGTATTGGATTCGTAGGTTTAGTAGTTCCACATTTAGTTAGACGACTCTTTCGTGGTCATAAAATAATGATTCCCGCGTGTTTATTAATCGGTGGCGGATTAGTTGTTATTGCAGATGCGCTTGGTAAAATGGTAGTAGCCAATACTGAAATACCAGCAGGAGTAATCGTGGCTTTAATCGGTGCTCCATACTTTTTATATTTATTAATTAAAAGTGAATAACTGAAAAAAGCTATTGTGTGATTGATGCTGGAAATAAAAAAAGAATGCCTTGATTATGCAATAATCCAAGGCATTCTTTTTTATATCGTTTTCGTTTTCAGCTTTTCTAAAAGAACTTTCCACCAGTGTATAGATTGCTCAAGTTGAGAAGCGTAGTAGCTTTCCATGAAATCTACACTTTCACGAGTGGAGCTATCTACATCTATTTGCTGGTAGATTTGATTTAATTGATCTTTTTTTATAAGTGACTGTTCAATTTTCTTCTCGATAATCGGGATCACTTTATCAGTCTCTACAAAACGAAGATTCACAAGAGCGACAATCATATCTGAAATAGATTCTGCATCTTCTATTACCTTATAAATTTTGAGCGGGAGCTGCTTGCGCCCTTTATCGGTAATGGAAAACACCTGTTTGTCTGGACGATGTTCTTCTTTGATAATCTCTACCTGTTCAACTAAGCCCTGTTTCGTAAGAGATTCAAAGTGATAATATAGTTTGCTTTCAGATAGATTGAGCAATTTATCAAAAGGAATAGGGGTGGATAGTTCTTTTTTTAATTTATAAGGATAATTATTTTCATCCATTAACTTACTTAAGATATAAATTTGAATTGACATCGCAGAACCCACTCCTAATTGTTGGCTAAACTCTATCTTACCAAACCTAGGCGGTTATTTCAGCTGTATTTTTAACTTCAACGGGCAGTATAGTTTCTTTAGTCACAGGTACAGGTTTATGAACAAACCGGACGATTACAATGTTAATCATCATAGCCCCGGCAAATACGCCTGCTAATCCCCATAAGAAGGGGGCTGGACTAATGGAACCAAACATTTGTGCCAAATAAGCTTGCACAGAATAATACATCGGGGTGATGCGGCCGAACCAATCGTATGGTGTATACATCATATCACGAGGCATGGTAGCACCATTGGCGATGGTTTGCATGAGCAGGATTGGAATATTTAAGACCATACCGCCTTCGCCAACTAGGAAGACCATAATCGCACACACGTTGAATGCAGCCATATACATTAGAATTTGCTGAGCAGCAACTGGTAACAGTAAGGATAGGTCTACATCTGCAACAGAGAAGGCAATGGTTAAAGCAACGACTGTTGATAATACAGCGATTAATAAAGCTGTGAATTGAACGAACATAAACAGTTTTGTCTTGCTTGCTTTCCCGCGGTTCGCTTTAAAAGAAGCAACTAATTGCATGGAGGCAATCATTGCCCCAACATAACCAGCCATAGTTAAGAACATAGGTAACATGTTGTTGTGCATGCCGTCCGGAACATCATTGATGACAACATAATTCCCGACATAGCTATTTTCAATTTGTGTAGCCATTGCGGTGGCTTGTTCTTCTGGTACGTTAAAGTTCATTAACACACCTTTTGCGGTTTGCTCTGAGAAGTTCGCGCTTAATTGTTTGTTAATTTCTCCTACCACGGAAGACATGGCTGAAGATACCATGGTGGCAGAAGCTTCGTTGACTGTGAAATCAATACTTGCGGATACCTTACCGCTTTGAATGTTGGCTGAAAATTCTTCTGGAATATGGACAACTAGAGCTAACTTATTATGTTCTAATTCATCCATCGCTTTTTTATTCGATACATCGGTTTTTATCGTTTTGAATGGTAAGCTCTCCGAGAACTGACTCGAAATCTGAGCCCCATATTGACCTGCATCATCATTGACAATAGCAATTTTTAAATCATCCATGTTCCCTGGAAGTGCTGTATACCCTGGTAAGAAAATACCAAGCATCGCAATGGCATAGAACACACCCATAAAAATAGAACCAATGGCCCCTTTGGACTTCAAAAACTGTGAAAACTTCAACTGTATTCCTTCTTTCTTCTGAATAACACTTTTATTTTAGTACTTCAATTAAAGTACTTTTAACTGAGTGAAATTTATAGTACGATAATTCATTAGAAATGTCAAATTTAAGATACAATGGGTAAGTAGTGAATGATAAAAAAATGAATAACTGAAGGGACTTCGAACATGAACAAGGTTATTGTAATTGGTGCAGGCATATTAGGGGCTTCAGCAGCTTATCAGCTAAGTAAGTTAGGTGCTGAGGTCATCATTATAGATCGTAAGGATGTTGGACAAGCAACGGATGCAGCAGCAGGGATTATTTGTCCATGGTTGTCTCAACGCAGAAACAAAGCATGGTATCGTCTTGCTAAAGCGGGAGCAAGCTTTTATCCGGCACTTATTCAAGAGTTGGAAGAGGCTGGAGAAACCGAGACTGGATACGCAAAAGTTGGAGCGATATGTATCCATGAGGATTTGAAAAAGTTACTCGCGATGAAAGAAAGAGCGGAGCTGCGCAGAGAGGACGCCCCTGAAATAGGGGAACTTACGATGCTGACGGATCTTGAAGCGCAAGAGAAGTTTCCATTATTGTCGGAAGGTTATCATGCGCTTCATGTATCCGGTGCAGCAAGAGTGAACGGACGTGAATTACGTGATGCTTTGCTAAGGGCTGCTCAGCGTAATGGTGCGCAAATGATTGAGGGCGATGCTATTTTAGAACATGATGAACATGAAATTAAAGGGGTTAGTGTAGGAGAACAGACATTCACAGCGGATGAAGTGATTGTGTGCGCAGGGGCTTGGTCTAACGCTTTGCTTCATCCGCTTGGGATCATGCTTCAGGTGCGTTATCAAAAAGCTCAAATTATGCATTTGAAGCTTGCTCAACAAGCGAGTACAGAGCAATGGCCTGTGGTAATGCCGCCTACAGATCAATATATACTCGCATTTGCGGATCAAAATATCGTGGTAGGTGCTACTCACGAAAATGATGTCGTAGGTTATGATACTGCTGTAACCGCAGGAGGAATGCAAGAAATTCTAAATAAAGGTCTGCAAACGGCTTCCGGTCTTGCGGATTGTAGCCTAAATGAGATAAGAGTAGGGTTCCGTCCATTTACAGCAGATTTTCTTCCCGTGTTGGGCAGGGTTCAAGGATGGAATAAACTAATTGTTGCTAATGGACTAGGGTCATCCGGATTAACGATGGGACCCTTTCTTGGTGAGCAGCTGGCCAAGCTGGCCATGAATCAACAGGTAGATATTCAGCTTGAAGACTATGCATTAGAGCATGCGATAAATGAGTAGTAAAAAAGGAGGTCAGCGATTCGATCCGCTAAAGTGCCACCATACGTATTCCTTAAAACGACAGAGATGTCGTTTTTTTAAACTAAACATTTATTCCTGCTTATTGTAAGACGCTCTTAATAAAGCTACTTCTCTGTAAACTCGTTGTCCTTCTGCTTGGCATTAGTCTACTTTAGATGCCTCTTCGAGAGAATGAATGAGAAATCTATGATCTATCGGTGAAGACATAACAATCAGGATCGTATAGGTTCCATACTTATCACATTGATTGCCAAACTCTTCAAGAGCATGTGTAGATTCGGTCACTACTTTTAATAAATAGCTGTGTTCTCCACTTATACGGTGGCACTCGGCAACTTGGGGAGAGGCATGGACAAAGTCAAGAAATGCCAGGCAGTCTCTAGTCCGAAACAACATATAGGCTGCCGTATTTTTCCCGATTTTTTCAGGGGAGATGATGGTGCGATATTCCTCAATGATTCCTTTCTCTTCCATTCTTCTAACTCGTTCCGTAACCGCAGGTTGAGACAGACCTACGGATTTCCCCAGTTCTGTCATTGAAATCCTCGCTTGATTTTGAAGATAGAAGAGAATTTGTTTGTCTACATGATCCACTTTGGATGGCCTCCTTTATATTTAAGGTAATTCATTAAAACTCCTTTAATTACTTTGTTAAATCATCATAATTGATTGATTATAATATGTAAAATGAATAATTTACATTATATAATATGACTCTCACCAAAATGATGATCTACACTTGGAAAGTTAGAGAGGATGGCTACCATTGAGAAAATTTGATTTAAATAAGGTAGGTACAGAAGATTTACAGGCACGTATTGATGAGTCTGGAGGAAACTCCCAATGAGACTCTCCCACTCCCGCAAAAATATAATCACATTAGCTGCTATATGTTTGTCCGCATTGATGTTTGGCCTCGAAATTTCCAGTGTGCCTGTGATACTGCCTACCCTGGAAAAGGTACTGCACGGTAGCCTCAAGGATATGCAATGGATTATGAACGCCTACACCATTGCCTGTGCGACAGTTCTGATGGCTGTTGGAACGCTGGCTGACCGGTATGGAAGGAGGCGTATTTTTATTATCAGCCTTATCTTGTTCGGTATTACATCTTTGATTTGTGGCTTGGCGCAAAGCACATCGGTTCTGATCGCCAGCCGGTTCCTTCAAGGCGTGGGTGCTGGCGCGATGCAGATTTGCCAGATAGCCATTCTTTCACATCGGTTTCAGAAAGGAGAAGAACGCAGCAAAGCCTTTAGCACATGGGGGATCGTGTTTGGTATCGGTCTCGGTTTTGGACCTATCATTGGCGGTATGATCGTGGCTGTATTGAACTGGCATTGGGTTTTTCTGGTCCATGTCCCGCTGACCCTTTTTACTTTGATCCTTGTCTTCAGCGGCGTGGAGGAGTCCAGCGATCCACAGGCAAAAAAGCTGGACATTATCGGCATCGTCACGCTTTCGTTGACGGTTTTTGGCCTGGTCTATTTTATCACACAAGGGTCGGAACTTGGTTTTAGAGGTACAGCATCCCTCAGCATCCTTGTTGCAGTGGCAATAAGTTTCATAGTATTTCTATTTGCGGAGAAGCACAGTGCTCATCCAATGTTCGACTTTTCCGTATTCAAGATACGTAATTTTTCTGGTGCTCTCCTTGGCTCCGTCGGGATGAATTTCAGTTTTTGGCCATTCATGATCTATCTTCCAATTTATTTCCAGAGCGGGCTTGATTACGACATCGTAAGTGCCGGGTTGTCTGTTCTGGCTTATGCACTGCCCACCCTGGTAATTCCGCCTCTGGCAGAGCGATTTTCGCTCCGCTACCAACCGCGCATAGTTATCCCATTGGGTCTATTCGTTATCGGCTTGGGCTTCATTTTGATGAAGTATGGCAGCAGCGGTGATCACGCCAGCTGGTTGACTATGCTCCCCGGCTCTCTGTTGGCTGGTATTGGGCTGGGATTAACCAACACGCCTGTCACCAACACGACTACCGGCTCGGTACCTAGTACTCGTGCAGGTATGGCTTCCGGCATAGACATGAGTGCCAGATTAATCAGTCTAGCCATCAACATTGCCGTAATGGGCTTCATTTTACAGGAAGGCATCTTTTCTTATTTGAAGAAAGCTTTTCCTGAGACTGTCGATGTTTTACAATTGCGATCTTTGGCCGAAAAAACAGCTGCCGGAAACACTTCGTCTCTCCATCAGGGTTTTCCAGAACTATCCTCACTGGATGCATCTGGAGCTATCGTCCATGCCTCGCTTGTACACGGCTTTGGTTTGGTGATGCTCTATGGCGGTATTGGTGTCTGGGTGTTGGCCGCGATCAGTTTTATAATTTTTGGACCCAAGAGAGCATTGTTGCAAAAGTAGAGAGTGAAGACTATCGCGCCCACAAGCGATTCGTGAGTCTCAACTGATTAAGCCGCCTAGTATTATCACGTAAAGTCGTTGTATTATTGCTTTGGAACAAAACTGAAAAGAAGTAACGTTAAAAACCCCTTCTAGCGAAGCTTTTTTTTATCCTTTATACTGAAAAGACCAATTAATCTTCCTAGGAGTTGTCTAACGAATCATGATAAAGAAAGAAGTCGCGCATATACGCAAGCAATTTAAGCTGGATCACGATTTAATGAGTATTTACGATATTCTCAACGTGTATATTATGAAGGAAAGCAACGAGATCTATCATTGGGAGCGCCAGCCATTTGGAATGGTGGACAGAGAGAAGCAGGAGCTGTATATGGGCAATTTCAAAAAACTCCTGACCGGTGAACTGGATCAGAAATTGTTCGAGTTGAAATTTCAAGCGGAAGCGGAGGAGCCAGCGCAGGTGATGCTTCATCAAGCTTTGGTGACAGGGGATCCGGATGAATGGCAGGACCTGATGCTGCTGTTGGTGGACAGAATGATGGCGGATACTCATTATGAACGGGATACGGTGATCACTTTCGTTCGCGGACAGTATTTCCGCCCGACTAAAGATAGAAACGATGAAGCCGAGGAAAGTGAGAAAAACGAATTATTCGCGCATCCTTTTATCCTATGCAGCGTGAATTCCACGGAGAAACAACGGAAAGCTCTCTTGTTTGATTACGTGGAGCGGGAGTTCAAGTACAATGTCATTGTAGATCCGATCGTCAAGTTAAGCACACCGGAGCAAGGTTTCTTTTACCCAAGTGTGACGGACAATTATTCCGATGTGAACCGCATTCTGTATTGTACGGGGAAATCGAACTTTCCAGATCCGCATTTTGTCGGAGAGGTCTTGAATGCCGAAAGATCCATGACGGCCCTGGAAGAGAGAGCTATATTCGAAGACATCGTGAAGGAAGTGGCGGGCGAACAGCTTGATGCAACCACTCTCGCACAGGTGTACGAGGAGATCCATCAGGTCATCGAAACCAACGACGATAAGGAAGAACCTCCAAAGCTCGATTATAGAGATCTGGAACGTGTACTGACGGTAAGTGGCGTAGAGAACGTGACAATGGAAAAAGTGGAACGGGCGTTTGAAACGATCGTTGACGATAAGCATTATGAGATGAAGGCGAGCAGCGTGATGCCGAAATTCACTACTAAATCGATTAAGATCGATACAAAGGTAGCTACGATTTCGGTCAGCCCGCAGGATTTAAAATATGTGAAGCAAGTGAATTATCATGGGAGACGCTGCATTTTGATTGAGGTTGACGAAGATGCCGTGATCGAAGGCTTCACACTTACTACAGAGAATCTTTAGACCGCTTCAACAATGCTATGGGCTATCCTTAAAGTCTTTGAACAAGACTAAGGATAGCCCAATTTGTTTTGTATCAAATACGGTGATTAAAGATATATTCGATATATTCTTTTGCGCTAGTATTAATTTCTTCATCGCTGGCTTGAAATGAAGCTCCAAAAACAGCAAAGTACGGTAGGGCTTCTGCGCCTACATGTTTGGCACTGGCTTTAAAGGGTGCGATCACTGCGTCTACGGTAAAAGAAACAGAGCCCGCTGGCTGATAATTTTCTTTTTTATCACCGATGGATAGGGCCAACCCTAACTTTTTCCCGTTAAGCTTGTTCCCGTTTGATCCATAAGCCCATCCGTAAGCCAACACATCATCAAACCATTTTTTTAATAGCGGCGGATAACTGTACCAATACAACGGGAATTGAAAGATCACATGGTCATAAGCTTCCATTTGATTCTGCTCTCTAGAAACATCAATATTCCAGTCAGGATACTCTTTATAAATCTCATGAAGGGTAATATCGTTGGGATATAATAGCAGTTCTTCTTTCCAGCACTGGTTGACCCTCGAATTCTCAAGGTTCGGATGCGCCAAAATCACTAGTGTTTTCATGATGAATCTCCATTCTCAGGCCTATATTATTTATGAATATTATTATTATCTTGCAGGTTGTAAAAAAAGAAAATACACACAATAAAGTAAGATGGTTACTTCGAGGTGTGTACTGGACTCCGAAAAAAATATATGCAACAATGAAGTTTTGAGTAAGCTTAATTTGATCAGCATGAACGAGGTGTTATTCTATGAAACAATATCATTTAGGGATAGAGGCAACACTAGAAATCATCGGCGGAAAGTGGAAAGCTTTGATCATTTGCTTTTTGATGTCCGGTACCAAAAGAACAAGTGAATTACAGCGTAATATTCAAGGCATCTCACAAAAGGTTCTGATCCAGCAGCTTCGTGAACTTGAGAGGGATGGGCTTGTCAAAAGATTCGTGTACCAGCAGATGCCGCCAAAAGTTGAATACAGCCTCACGGAATATGGCGTTACAGCCAATAAGATCGTGGATGTTATGTGTTCTTGGGGGAAAGAAAATATAAAAATAAGACAAGGACGAGGAGAAGAGATCGTCTTGTTGGAGGATACATGTCCTGGAGCAAATTAAAGCAACAACTGGAGAGTTTTCTATGTCCCGCGTTATCCGGCAAGGTTGAATATCGCGCAAGCAGCTACCGTTATTTACCTGATAAATCAGGGAGCTGTTATATTTCGGTAGATAAAAAGAACGTACTCAATATGAATGATAGAACTAGCTCAATCAGATGGTATCAGACGGAGCAGGAGATTAAGAATGATTCAGAACTCCAAATTCCAATCCACCCTGAAGACATCGAAGCGGTTAGAAAAGATAGTAAAGGGATCATCCCGGAGGATCGTCTAATAGTCATTGCAAGAAGCAGAAAGATATCAGAAATTGCAAAGGAGCTTTTATCAGCACAGACCTCATTAAGTAAATCGAATTTTATCGTTATAGCTAATAAGTTTCTATCTACTTCTATAGAGGAAAGCATAGAGAGCGATGATATCTTATTGAATATTCTGGCTTTAGTGGACAGACGGGTTGGGAAAAAGCGAATTTTAAACATGAGCGAGAAGATGCAGTTAAAGCATCCGATTGTGCAATATTTTTATGAACTACGGCGTAGTACATTGTGAATATAACTAAACTCTCCCTTGCCCAATGGGACCTGCTTCATCCATTATAAATAGGTAATCATCTCCTCCATAGAGCGTAACTTTAGCCTGTATCCATAAAGGAGAGGAACCCATAGGATGGAACTCAAAAAAATAAATGACTCTATTTATTATTTGGAAAGTGTCCGAGAAACAGACAGACCTGTTTTGGGATATGTTGTAGGTGACAGCTTTTCAATTATGATTGATTGTGGTAATTCAAAATCGCATTTAGATGCCTTTATAAAGTGTTTAGATGATAACAATCTGCCACGTCCCAAATATGCTTTGATCACGCACTGGCATTGGGATCATACCTTTGGTATGCATGCTTTTGACGGGGAAACTATAGTCTCTTCAGCAACGAATGAGGCACTAAAGCGCCTGAAAGAATGGGAATGGGATGAAGAAGCTGTGGTAAAACGCTTAGAGACCAAAGAAGAAATAGCATTCGCCTATAACTGTATGAAAAAAGAATATGATACGTTTGATAAGATTAAGGTTAGCACAGGAAATATTATGTTCGAGAATGCTTTAACGCTGGATTTAGGGGGCACCACTTGCCAGATTATAAAGGTAGGAGGGCCACATGAAGACGATTCTTGTGTTGTATATATAAAAGAAGCGGGAGTATTATTCGCAGGCGATGCACATAGCGGGGATTATTATCATGGAGAAGGTAAAATTGATCCGATAAAAATGAAAGAATATATTGAGCTTTTATCGACTCTTTCATTTACTACGTATATCCCGGGGCACGACGCCCCTATGAGCAAGGAACAAATCATTCCCTTGTTAAATAGATTTTGTGAGGTAAAGTAAAGGCTAGCCTTACCACATAACAGCTTATTTTATTAGGCGACTTGTTAGGTATGAATTCGGTAGTGTACCGGACGCATGCCTTTTTGTTGTGCTTGATGGGGCAGTTCAGAGGGGGGGCTTATTTGCGTTTATTGGGAAGCAGCGTTACGATTAACCATAAGCAGCCTTGCTTCAGACCCCTTCCGAGCTATTAGAAATCTTAGACGAATTATACATCGATGGCTGGGGACTTGTACAGAAAGGGAAACAGAAATGGATAAGAAAATAAGCGTAGAGAATCTAAAACTGACACCACAAAATGATACTTATTATATTGCTTGGAGTATCGGAGTCGATAAGAAGTATAAAAAGCATATGAAAAAAGAAATAAAGAGCCAACTCACAGACGTTCTAGGATCCATGACTCAAAATAATGCTGTGGAGGATATTTCAGTTTACAGTCATAACAAAACAGCCGAAAAACATGGAGAATTCATTATATGGGATTATCTTATCCTAATGCAGATCAAGGAAAAGGAAGATGCCGAAATCATTTTACCTAACTTAAAAAATGTGAATATACCTTTCGTGCTCGAAACAATCCGTATGGAGTTACTTGTAACCACACCAAACAGCACGTACCCTACACCAGGGGAAGGCGCGCGAAAACGGCATGTAAAGCCATTTTATGCAATTGAATATGTCGATGTTCAGCCTAATCATTTAGATGAATTCCGAGACATAATGATTAACAATAACGGACCGGCAATGAAGTACATAATGGAGGAAGCGAGATGGTGTCATAATTTTTATGCATTAGAAACGCTGACTGTCTTCTATCATAATTCAAGTTATCCTACTTGGAATCAGATTCATGTCATAGGTTTGTATTTGGAATCAATTTTTCTATATAAAAAAGATTTCTCAAAAGGGCTGGCACTGACCCACAGCATTTCATTTGAAGAAAACTTTGCGCAGTTAAAGAAGATAAGAACCATGTTATATAAAACGATCGGGAGAAAGATGATCTAGAATAGACCAATGGATAAATGGATCATACCCACCCCGTAAATTCCAATATAGACGCTTTAGCGGATTGTGCTTCGGATTGTGCGCCTTTACGCCATTGTTTAGGTGACTCGCCCATAAGCTTGGAGAAACATCGGTTGAAGCTGGATATGGACTGAAAACCTACTTGCTCAGAGATGGAGAGAATGGAATCATCCGTACTTTTTAACTGCTTGCAGGCCTCTTCAATACGGGTACTGTTTAGGAAGTCGAGAGGTGCGGACCCCATAATCTCATGGAATTTCCTGCGAAAATGAGTAGTACTTAGGTGGCACAGATCAGCTAAAAAATCGATAGTAATTGGCATCATGTAGTTTTTAGTGATGTATTCCAGAACGGGTGAGATGACAAAATCGCCCTTCAGGCTATGCTCTGTTTCTTGATCAACCAAGGGTTCATTCCGGGAATGAATTCTAAGGAGCTCTATATAAAGCGATAACAATAAGCCGTAGGCACTTTCTTGATAGTAAGGATTTTTTTGTTTCAATTCCTCCACGGCCGATGTCGCAAGGGTATAAACCTTGGGATGTTCCTCTTTATTCAAAATACAGTTTGTTCCCTTAATTGCCCACAGATTCGGCTCAAAGTTGCTGTAAGCGCTTTTGAAGGATTGCTGAAAAAGATCCTCAGGCGAAAAAAAGATATAAGACCACAGACTGGCTTCATTCGGCGAACTATAAGTTGTATGAGGGAGATACCTAGGGATGAAGGTCACATCTCCGGCTTTAAAAGGCACAGATTCTCCTTTGATCTCCATGATGCCGCTATCCGAATGGCAAATGCCAATCTCCAAATGATTATGGAAATGCAGATGTTCACTTTTAATATCAGAAATCTTCCAACGTTCACCGCTTAACAGCAAGATAGGAAAGTTTATCGGTAAGCTGTAGTGGCGGTATTCAATGACGGGCTTCTTTTTTCTGGGCATATTCTCAATACTCCCATTCTTATTACGTAGGTTGAGTAGATTATAGGTTAACGTTATATCAAATTCAACTATATAAAGAGATCTTGATATTATACAATTTGAGGAAAAGTGGCGGAGGAGAATCTTGGAACTTTAGGGGCGTAGCGTCCGCCTTTGTCTCCGGATTTCAACCGCTAATAGCGTTACAAATCAAGAAATTCTTACGACAACAGCGGCCGGAAGTCCAAATATTCTCTGTAGTCACGGCTAATTCCAAGATATAGCGAACAAAAGTTAATGGTTGAAATTGCACAGTTTAGTTATGAATATGCTTAGAATAAGACTATTTTACTACTTACAATAGAGTTAGTAAAGCGTTTACAATATGGACGGACAGCTCTCAAGCGCCTTTGGGGGCGTGTGCGAAAGAGAGGAGAAACAAGATGCTTCAATTAACTTATGACAGAGAAGAGATTTTAAGGGTCATCGACAAAGTGGTCAGAAAAACAATGGCGATGGATTTAACATGGGACTGGCCTTGTGGTGTAGCTTATTATGGGGTAACCAGAGCTTATGAAACTACAGGAAATAAAGAGTATTTGGATATGCTTGTCCAGTGGGCAGATGAATATATCGAGCTGGGTCTGCCGGATTGGACGGTAAATACCTGTGCCATGGGCCATATGCTGATCACTTTGTATGAGGAAACAGGCAATCAGAAATATTGGGATATTGTGATGAGCAAAGTAGATTATCTGCAGAACAATGCGCTTAGATTCGGAGATCATGTGTTGCAGCATACCGTCTCTATTTCTAATGATTTTCCAGAACAGGCATGGGCGGATACCTTGTTTATGGCGGCATTTTTCCTGCTCCGTGTAGGAAGCAAATTAAAGGATCAGGAAATGATTCAAGATGCCTTGAATCAATATTATTGGCATATCAAATACCTGCAAGATCCTAGCAGCGGGTTTTGGTACCATGGCTACAATAATGTGAAGCAGGATCACATGTCTGGACTATTCTGGGGCAGAGCGAATGCTTGGGGCGCATACACCATGTCGCAAGTTAAAAAGCTTTTGAAAGAATGGTATCTGTATCCGCAGTGTATGGACGTGGAGTGTTCGCTGCGCGATCAGCTGGCCGCACTCAAGCTGGTGCAAACGGAGAACGGCCTGTGGCGGACAGTACTCGATGACGAGGAGTCTTATGAAGAAGTATCCGCGTCTTGCGGCATTGCGGCTGCTATGATCAATAACGGCAATCCGCTGCATACCAAATATGTGCAAAAGGCCCTGAAAGGTATTTTGAACAATATCAGCGAAGATGGACGGGTACTGGGTGTCTCTGGCGGAACAGCGGTTATGAAGGATCGGGAAGGATACCGCAATATTCCAAAAGACTGGATTCAAGGCTGGGGGCAAGGCTTAGCATTAGCTTTTCTATCCGATATGCTTAAGTAGGAGGGATCCAAGTTGTCCAAACAAACAACGGGGGCCTTTACACTGCCGGGAGAATCCGGTTATGAGGCATTGACCCTGGAATTAGCTGAACGTTGGGGTGCCGATGTCATCCGTGACAGTGACGGCACACAGTTGTCCGATGAGATTATCAACGCAGGATACGGCATTTATTCTACAATCTGCATCATCAGAGATCATAACGAATGGGCGTCCCAGAATTCAGACAAGCTGCAGCAGAGCTTTTTAATAACTAATCCGAAGGTAGCGGTACAAGATTATTTATCCATCTATCTGATGGAGGATTTTTTTGCTGAACAATTCCGAGTGAATGATTCCAAAGAGGCGTTTAAGTACTGGCAGGTTTTTGACCGAACGACGGGCGAAGAGGTTCCAAGAGAACTGTGGAATTATGAGCGGGAATCGGGAAATGTAGTCATTACTGGAATAACGCCTTGGCATAAATACACAGTCAGCTTCATGGTCTACCGGATTTGGGAAGAGATCTCCATGTACAATCACACCACGAATCACTGGGAAAAAGAGCATCTGATGCAGATTGATCCCATCTATGTAGAAACGCAAAAATATTTACTCCATTGGATTGAAGATTGGTGTCGTAAGCATAAGGAAACAACAGTGGTTCGGTTCACCTCCCTCTTTTATAATTTCGCCTGGATCTGGGGCAGTGATGAGCGCAATCGCCATTTGTTCTCGGACTGGGGTTCATATGATTTTACGGTAAGCTCAAGGGCGCTTGATCTGTTTGCCAAGAAATATGGGTATTCGCTCACGGCCGAGGATTTTGTGAATGGTGGGAAATATCGGGTCAGTCATATCCCGGCGCAGCAGCGGAAGCTGGACTATATGGCATTTATCAATGATTTTGTCATCGAATTTGGTAAGCAATTAATTGATATTGTGCATAAGCACGATAAGCTGGCGTATGTCTTCTATGATGATAGTTGGGTTGGCATGGAGCCTTACAATGACCGTTTTGAGGAGTTTGGTTTTGACGGGATGATTAAATGTGTGTTCTCAGGGTATGAGGCAAGGCTTTGCTCTGGTGTAAAAGTAGATACCCATGAGATTCGGCTGCATCCCTATTTATTTCCGGTTGGATTGGGAGGGCTTCCTACGTTTATGGAGGGAGGTAACCCTACGCTCGATGCCAAAAAGTATTGGATTAATATCCGGCGCGCCTTGCTCAGAGAGCCTATAGATCGGATTGGACTGGGCGGATATTTGCATCTTGTAGAGCCTTATCCGGATTTTTGTGATTATATCGAAAAGATCGCGGATGAATTCAGAGAAATTAAAGAGCTGCATCATAAAGGCAAACCGTATCACATTAAGACGAAGGTAGCCATTTTGCACGCTTGGGGCAAATTGAGATCGTGGACCTTGTCCGGGCATTTCCATGAAACGTATATGCATGATCTGATTCATATCAACGAGGCTTTGTCCGGGTTGCCGGTTGAGGTGCAGTTCATTGATTTTGAAGATATCCGTAAGGGAGTATTACAAGAGTGTGATGTAGTGATCAATGCCGGCTCGGCAGGTTCAGCATGGAGTGGTGGAGAATATTGGAGTGACCATAAGTGCGTGGACTTACTGACAGAATGGGTTTATGAGGGCGGTACTTTTATAGGTATCAATCAGCCTTCGGCGCTTGATGGTTATGACAGCTTTTTCAGAATGGCACATGTGCTTGGTCTGGATGAGGATACAGGCTCCAAGGTAGCTCATGGAAGATGGACATTTGAGGCTAGAGATGAGCAAGGTTTAGTGCCTGAAGGAGCCAGCATAACACCTAAAAATAACATCTATCTTACGGATGGCTCAGCAGCGGTATTGTGTGAAAAGAGTGGGATGATAACATTGTCCACCCATGCCTTTGGTAAAGGAACGGGGATCTACCTGCCTTCTTTCACCTTAAGCTTTGAAAATACAAGATTGCTGTTAAATGTGATCCGTTTTGCCGGCAATGAGTTAAAGGAAACAAAGTATATTACGGATAATTTATATACAGAGTGTGCTTATTATCCAGAAAGTAAAATACTCGTCGTGATTAACAATAGCGACCAGCTTCAAAAAACTACGATCGATACGGAATATGGACAACAAACCCTGGAATTAGATCCGTTTGATACTATTATCCGAACTATTGGCGATTAATCCCATTAAAAAAGCTCAAGCCAGCGGCTAACTTGCCGATGCTTGAGCTTTTTGCTGTGAGGCCTATAGTATCTGTTATCTACTTATTTTGCTTTTATGAATTCAGCAGATTTGATCCCAGCTTGACGACCAAAAATAATGATTTCGGCAACAGAGTTACCGCCAATCCGGTTTTGTCCGTGTAAGCCGCCTGTAACTTCGCCTGCCGCAAACAGACCAGGGATAGCTTCACCATCTTTATTTAGAACCTCTGTGTTCGTATTGATCTTCACGCCACCCATGGTGTAGTGAATCCCAGGAGCAATTTTAATAGCGTAGAAAGGACCAGTGGACAGGTCATTGTCCATTCCTGTAGTTCTGCCAAATTCGGCATCCTTTTTATTCTTAACGGCGCTGTTCCAAGTATCAAGCGTTGTTGCCAGCTTATCCTCTGGAACACCGATTTCTTTGGCCAAAGCTTCGATGGAATCCGCCTGAATCACGAAGCCCATTTTGTCATATTGTTCAATAGCCTTCACACGGGATTTAACACCGGAATCAAAGACCAGCGTAGCTGCTTTATTAGGCAGTGTATTGATGGAAGCTGTTACTTTATCACGGGTATCCAATTCATTGGTGAACCGTGTACCTTCACTGGAAACAAGGATAGCGCCTTCCCCACGAACAGCTTCGCCGATGAGGTAGGATTTTTCTTGCTGCACAGTCGGGTGAACTTGGATTTGATCCATATCGACGGTTGTGCCGCCGAGTTTCTCAATCATCTTGATGCCGTCCCCGGTACTGCCGATTTGGTTAGTAGTAACGTAGCCTTCCAAGTCAGGTCTTACTTCGGAGATCAAATCCATATTGGCACCGAATCCGCCAGTGGTTACAACGACAGCATCTGCCGTAATTGTTTTTTCCTCTGTTTGGTTAAAGAGGACTTTGACGCCATTTACTTTGCCATCTTTTTCAGTGATTTCTTTGACATCAGCATTCACGAAAAGAGGGATTTCTTTCTCTTGTACGTTTTTCACTAAACCTTTGACAAGGTATTGTCCCACAGCAGAGCCATCTTCAGGACGGTGTGTACGTTTTTCGTTCATGCCGCCTGTAATGGTGATATTGTTCAAGCGGATTCCGATGGAATCCAGCCAATCGATCGCACTCGCGGAATTATCAACGAAGAAACGAAGCATTTCTTTGTCGTTAGTGTCATGGCCACCTTTTAATGACTCTTCATAAAATAAATCATTGCTGTCTTCAATGTTTTGTTCTTTTTGGAATTTCGTTTCAGAAGCGTTCATCCCCGAAGAGGATTTGGTTGTGTTCCCGCCGGCAACCGGCATTTTTTCCAAAATAACAGGGTTCATGCCTTTCTCTTTGGCCTCAAGCGCCGCGGACATTCCCGCACCACCCGCACCGACAATGATGATATCATATTTATCTTTTAATTGATCAAATGGTGTGTAGCTTGCTTCAGATGCCCCGGAGACGGCTTCAACTTCTTTTTTCTCGTTGTTATTACTCTTGCTCTCGTTCACCTTGTCGTTTCCATTACCGCAACCTGCGGTAACGAGCATGACAGAGAGGACGAGACTCAGAGCACCAGCTGCTTTCTTTTTCATTGTTAACCCTCCACTTTTATATTTCTCTATTAAGATGTACCAAAAGAACCCGACATAAAAGAAAGGAAGTATCAGAGGGAGTTGGAAGTGGAGAAGCGCGCGCGTCGCTGTTATTCTCCTAACTTCAAATCTTCTACGGTTACGTCCACAGTTTCCATCGTTATTCTCTTTAGTTCATCTTCTTATTAAGTATACCATCAATCATGACTATTAGTGAAAGTTTTCACAAATTATACAAGTCGTCTATTCTAACATAGGGTAACGAAATATTGAGCGGATTAGGCGGAAAATGGACCATAAACCATATAACTAGAAGATTTGGCGTGAGATTTTCTCACTGTAGAAGTGGTAACTGTCACGGATTAGTAAAGCGGTTTTTGTTTTTCTGGATTTTTAAATGGTAAAATGAGAGTATTGCCTACTAGTCAATCCGGAAAGACTAACATGAGACATAGAAACAAATTCTAATTAATAGGTGAGAATATGGAATTTAATAATGTAATAAAAGAAAAAGTAAAAGAAGATAACTATAAAGTGTTTGCTTTACTAAGCCGCTATTTGAATAATACCCCCGACTTTATTAACAAAGAAGAAATTGAAGAAATCGTAAACTGTGGTGTATCTTATGAATACGCTTTTGGTTTAATGCTGGCTGCTGCTTTTGGGATGGATACGGTTGATAATGTTGATGATAAGGAATTGTTCAACCAATATTTTAGCAATATGCTTCATAAGCTTGATGCAAATGAATATTATGACAATCCATATTATAAAAATATCAAGATACCAACTATAAAGATTAATAATAGTGAATTAAAATATGAAAAATATAAACCTTTTGAAGGTTTTGTTTGCAATGATATCATCCGGACAGAAGAGGGAAGACAAATTCCTCAGGTTGGTTTTTTTCAAACTGAATTCATGTTCCCGGCTGTCTTGGAGAATGAAAGAATCTGGATGACGATCACACCAAATGAAATAGAAACAATGAAAGAAGCTGTTGATAAAGCGTTTGGGAATGTTCTTACATTTGGGCTTGGACTTGGCTATTATGCTTATATGGTTTCTGAAAAAGTTAATGTTGAAAGCATAACGGTTGTTGAAAAAAATCAAGATGTCATTGATTTATTTAATAAATATGTACTGCCACAATTCAGTAATGCTCACAAGATCAGGCTTATCCAAGCAGATGCTTTCGAATATGCAGAACAACATATGTCTAAGGAAAAATATGATTTTGTATTTACGGATTTATGGCATGATGTTTCTGATGGAATGGATATGTATTTAAAAATGAAAAAGTTTGAAAAGGAAAGCCCGGATACTGTATTTATGTACTGGATAGAACAATCTATTTTATGTTATTTGTAAAAATACTTTTGCCCAGTAACTAAGCTCTGTAGAGTTTCTACAGGGCTTTTTATTATTTTATAGTTCATTTCATAATTTTTAAGCCTATGTTACTATTTCTATAACCGTAAAAGGAATATTTTAGAATAGTAGGTGTATTTTATGGAAATCGGCGCGATCACTTTTTTTGTGAAAGACATGGAAAAGATGGTTACCTTTTATCGTGACGTCATGAAGATAGCTATAGAATGGGATGGTGGCGTATTTACCGGGGTTCAACTGAAGAGTGGTGTATTCTTTAATTTGTGTCAGCGGGATGCACTGAATATGTCACAGCTAACCTATCCCAGAGGGATAAACGGGACTATGGAAATTTCATTTGGCGTTCCCTCACCTGAGGACGTTGACAAGGAATTTGAGCGTATGGTAAAGGCAGGAGCGACTCCTGTAAAAGAACCTATTTCGCAGCCCTATGGGTTGCGTGAATCTGTTGTAGCTGACCCAGAAGGAAATTTGCTTGAGATCGTAGCGGGCATTCCAGAAGAATCATAGAGTCTATACAATCATGCGAAAGGAAGACCCATTTTTGAAAACTCCTATATCTATCATAAATTGGCTAGAGCACAACGAAATCATAAACGACTTATTAAATCAGGAAGACAGCTTAACTGCGCATACAATGGATCAAGGATTTGAAGCTGAGGTCATGAGGATTAATTCTGATCAAGAGAGCTATGTACTGAAAACATGGAATAAGGAATCCAGACCGGATGTCCAGTTTCAATATCGTTTATTGGATGTTCTATCCGAACGAGGAGTAGCCGTCTCTAAACCAGTGGGCTGGGGAATCAATCCGGAGGGACATAAGGTGTTGTTAACAAGTTTTGACGGAACCCCTATTCATAAAATGAATACCAGGAAAATGAAGGAACTCGCAAGCCTATTAGCAAAAATACATAAAATTCGCGTTGAAGAGATTGGAAATATACAACTGCCAAAATACGATTTCATCGGCTACTTTTTCCCTGAAGCTAAAGAACAATCTGATATTTATAATGTATTGACTTCTCTGGTTGAGCAAACTCCAATGAAGCAAGACTGTATCATTCATGGGGATTTTCATATCGGAAATATAGTGGAGGATAAAGAGCGATATACCATAATCGATTGGACGAACGGCCAGTTGGGAGACTCTAGATATGATTTTGCCTGGTCACTTATTCTGCTGAAAATATATATCTCCGAGCGTTATGCTGATGTGTTCCGATCTGCTTATCTTTTGGGAAATGATATAGATCAGGAAGAACTTGAAATCTTTGAAGCCTGGGCATGTCTACGGTGGATTTTGCTGAATAGAAGAGGTAGCACACCGAAAGGGCCTAATACAACGAAAAGAGTGAAAGGCTTAATCGCTAATAATCGGTTTTTAAAAAAGATGGATAGTAAATTGTTCTGATGTACGCAAGGATGGATGGATTTTCTGGGAGATTGGAAATGTAATGTAACACCGTACATTATTACGTTATTAAATTATTTGTGGTATATTAAAGGTAGAAAAGACGTAAAATGCAAAGAGAGCCGTGCTGTAACACGACTCCCAAGGCAATAGCCGCTTTTAAGGGCGGTAGGCTTCAGCAAATAGGACACGACAGATAGACCGCATGCCTTTGTGAGTGGGCGGTCTATTTGCGTTTATTGGACAGCAGCGCTACGATAAGCGAACCAAAGGTTAGCATAAGCATCATTGCTTCAAACACTGTCACAAGGCATCCCTCCCTTCGGTGAGAGGTAGCCGACCGACCCTTTAAGCCTATTCTATTTGCTCCACCAGTATAGCATAATCGTTTGAAAGAGAATTAAGACTCTTGTCATAATACTCCCTAGGATTGGAGTGGTTTTCCATTTCCTCTCTTTGTCTCCGCAACTCTCTCCATTTTGAAACTTCCGTATCACATTTGCGACTTTTTGATTCCCAATTGTAGGACGTACCTCTCTTTCTAAATCTCTTCTTTGCGAATTCCCAAATATCCGATTTTCATTGGATTTTCAGTTTGGGTGTTTATAATGCTTTTTATGAATCGGGGCAGCGGATTGTAAAGGGCTTTCGATTGCGCAAAGGAGGTTTTCCATGATAAGAGGAATTCAAAAAACATTGTATCTCATACTTGCATTCTTTATCGGTCTTTTTATCGCATCCTCCTTTTTTATTAGGGCGAAATATAATTATTTCGTATATGGGGACACGCCAATTTTGGAGAGACAACAGCTGGGTCTTTTTATTCTAGTGATCGCAGTGGTGCTGGCATTAAGCGTTATTTTGTATAAAATGTGCCTGAAGCTTAATAAGTACAGTTGGAAAATAGTCATTCCAGCCACACTGCTGTTTTCTTTTGCAATCCAGATGGTGATTATCTTTCTGTTTCCACGCTTGCCGACGGATGATTCACAGACAGTCCTTTCATTGGCACTCGACATGCTGTACAGGAATGATTATTCGTCGTTTGACACGAACGGCTATCTGCATATGTTTCCGTTTAATTTTTCGATCGTTTTATATTTAAAGACGTTGTTGTTGATCTTTCCGGATAATTATCTGGTAATCAAAATATTTAATATTCTGTTTACACTCTTAACCTCATTAATGATTTACATGCTGTATAAAGAGCTCAATTATAAGTCTAAGGATAGGGATTATGGCATCCTCGTGTTTGCTGCAACCTATATCCCTTCATTGTTTATGAGTAATTTTATCTATAACGATGTGATCGCTACCGCCTTTCTGACAAGTGCTTTATATTTTGCCATAAGATTTATTAAAAGAAGGTCCATTAAGGATATTCTCTTCGCAGCTCTCTTACTGGCAATAGGCAACTATTTCCGCAGTATCGGTGTTATTTTTCTGATTACCGTGGTGGCGGGTCTTTTATTTAACATACGTTCTATCGGGATGAAAAAGGTTTTTAGCGCTTTGGTTATCACGGCCATATTGTTTAATGTTCCCGGCTGGACGCAAAATGCTGTGCTGCAGGCGACGAATGTTGCAGATGAACCGATGAACGAAAATTCCGCACCTGTCTACATGTGGCTGAATATGGGGATCAATCTGGAGACGTTTGGGTTCTGGGACAACCGGGAGAGCTACGCTATCTATCAGCAGGATGCAAATTATAATAAGGCAGAAAGTACGGAGTTATTTAAAGAAGAAATCAGTAATAAACTCTCCGAGGCGGGCCTAAGTGACTTAGTGAAGATGTATTATAAAAAAATCGTTTGGACCTGGACGGAAGGAACCTACCAGATGGAACGATATGGGCTCGGAAATGACGGATCATCCAGTAACGGGGGAAGAATGGGCTTTGTCATGGACCGTTATAGCTACACTAATGCTGCTACGGATTTGTTTAAGGCAGACTCCAATTATAGAAGCGGAATGTTGTGGCTGCTGTATGTTCTGAATTTTCTGATGTATGTATTTATACTCGTTCGCTTAATGGGTGGAATAAGAGCCAAAAGATTTGAAGAGACCTCTTTGATTCTTGTGGTGCTGGGCTTTATCGGATTCTATCTTTTATGGGAGATCAAATCCCGGTATATTTACCCGGTGTATCCGCTGCTGATCGTATTATCCTACATGGGTTTTAAGGACGTATACGATTATATGTTAAAAAGATATTTTCCACGTTAACTATGTTCGCTCGGAAAGAGGGGATTCAAAGATGCGGATCAAGCGATATTTCGCTTTGCTCATAGCAGTGCTAAGTTGTTCCATGGTGCTCGTCTCCTGCGATGCTATTACCGCACAGAAGATAACGAGTACTGACTCCGGGTCAAGAGCGAACGGGGGACAGGGCTTCACCGGCGGGCGGGGGAAAGATGGGGGCGGATCTCCCAACATGAAGGGTGGAACAAGGAGAAACGGCAACCCAGGTACAGATGGCGGTGGCGCACAAAGTGGGCGGCAGTGAACAAATTTCATGAACTTGCCCCAAGCCTACGAAGATTAAGTGTGATAGGATAAGGTTACATTTAAATTCCCCGCGGGGGTAAGAAAAGGGAGCACCATGAGAATCATTATATCGCCTGCCAAGAAGATGAAGATGGATACGGATTTCTTGGATTGCCGCCAGATGCCGCAATTCATAAGCGAGTCGCAGACTCTTCTGGCCTTATTACAAAAGTTGAATTATGAAGAAGCCAAATCGTTATGGAAATGCAATGATGCCATCGCCACGCTGAATGTGGAGCGGATTCGGGATATGGATGTAACACGGGATCTTACACCGGCTATCTTTTCTTATGAGGGTATCCAGTACCAGTACATGGCACCCGGGGTACTTCAAATGGAGGAGCTGGAATATCTTCAGCAGCATTTACGGATATTGTCCGGATTCTATGGAATCGTCCGGCCATTTGACGGCGTTGTGCCGTACAGGCTGGAGATGCAGGCAAAGCTTAGCGGACCTGGTTTCAAGTCTATCTACGAGTTCTGGAACAGGAAGCTGGCAGATCAGCTGTTTTCGGAGACTGACATCATTCTGAATCTGGCCTCTAAGGAGTACAGCAAGTGCATCTCCCCTTACATTGGCGGGAATGTTCGAATGGTTAGTTGTGTATTCGGGCAGGAGATCGGCGGTAAGGTAGTAGAGAGAGCGACCCTGGTCAAGATGGCCAGAGGTGAAATGGTACGCTTCATGGCTGAGCGGCAAATCAGCTGTGTGGAGGATATCAAAGGCTTCGACGGATTTGATTTCAGCTATGCTGATGAGCTGTCGGATGAGCGTACGTATGTGTTTATTCAGAAAAAGAATGACTAGAGCAAGCAGTACATGATGGGTAATTCTGAAGGGGGTTGAATAACCTGCTTCAGGGTTACCTTTATTTTTTGGTCAACGAAACCAGATGCTGAATTCTAGTTTTTTTAAAGGGGATAGATTAGGGTATAGAGAATAAAGTTCGGGTGGAATAAGAACAGGTTAACGAGGAGGACTTATGATTTTCAAAAGAGATCCATTGGATAAACAGAGCTTACTTAAAGAATTGGATTCGCTAGGTTATTCCGACAGAATCAAGAAAGTAGCAATCCTAGGCCGTGATCATCTCGGATCTGTCCAGTACTCCCAATTACTAGCCTCTTTGCTGGAGGATGGCGTTTATGAAGCACGACTTGCCTTAATCGGCGCCATTGCAACACAAGATGCTGCTATTATTCTATCAGCACTGCGGCATCCCAAGGCAAGTATCAGAAATACGGCTGCGGGTCTTTTGGCAAAGGTGGCTTTGGATGCTGATATTGAACATGAGCTCCCTCATTTATCCCATGATTGCCGCCGTAAGGTTCTGCACAGTATTTCACAGATTAACCGTCAGGAATTGGCGGAACGTTTATTGCCTATGGTGTACGCCCGGTGGGGGGCGGAGGAAGCCGCGATTATATTGCCGGCCTGTTATTCGGCAACGGTAAGTAAATGGCTTGCTGATATCGGATATGCCATAAAAGACTGGAAGAAATTATCCAGCCGACATCTTAACGTAGTAGCAGAATACTTTGCAACAACACTGGAAAGCACACCACTTAGGGAAAAAGGCTATGTCTGGTGGAGATTCTCATCAGCTCTGGAGATCCTATGCAATCTGCAGGCAGATTTGGTGCTGGAGTGTGCGCTGAACCATGGACCTATGGGCATCATACATCCTGCGTTAAAAGAACAGCTTGGCACGCTTGTACGCCAAAATCCTAATAAGGTATATCAGCTGTTAACACGAACGGAGTCGCGGAGCGATCTGATTTCTTATGGTGTTCCTGAAGCTGTTCTTAAAAGGAAAAAATATTTATCCATGGATCAATGGATGGAGATAGCGAAACTACTCGCAGATCACCCTATGCACATAGCAAAGCTGCTTCAGAATATTGCACCCTCTAACCGCAAGGTCATTTTCGATGCTGTGTATGAAGAAGATAAACGCAATGAACGCATTTTTCCGGAAAGATTACTATATGTATTACCACATGTCTTGCGTGACAAGGAAGCCACCCGGATGCTTGGCCTTCGTGAAATCAATGATGACCGGGAGAGAACAGTCAGATTTACTGCTTGCCGTTCTATTCTTCATTCAAGAGCGGGACTTGAACAAGCAACACAGGTATCCAGTGCAGACGAACGTGCCACGGCGCTTATGCAGCTGATCAGAAGTACCGTTCTGTCGAGACAGGGCATGAATGAAACTTTGGTGTACCTGGGCCGGATTAAAAATGATCAGGATCCTGTCCGGGGCGCTGTGTTTAAAGAGCTATCGGAAAGTCCTGCGTCTGTGTTCACGGATGCCCATGTACAAGAGCTTACTTTGCTTGTTGATAGTGTTATAGAGGCCAGAGATACTTCATATGGTACAAAATTTTCCGTTCAACAACTGGCGTTTGCTATTCTCCGGCATAACGCATTACATCCTCACGGTGAGCTGTTTAAGTTTTCTTTAAATACGATTCAGAAATTGGCCAAGCAGAATGGGCAGCTTTCCCTTCCATCCTTGGAGAAGAATTTACCCCGGGGAGTAGAAGAGATTATCTTCGACGAAATTTATACATTAGCTGTACAGGCCAACAAAAGAGAAGACTACAATCTGGTATTAAGCCTAGCTAGCTCATTCGGTAAAAGAGGTTACGGCATCATAAAACTTCAGAATCTGTTAAAGGAAGCAACGAAGGCAAAGGCGGATTCTACAGCCATACAAGCGGCCAGATACTGGCTTGCGCCTCGTACAACGCGTGATGCCAGAGTTAAGGAATTATTAGTTTTAGATAAATCGTATATTACGATCCATGAAGTGTTCCAGCATCTGCATCTGAAGCGTCAGGAATGGCTCGATCCTTTTATTTCAGGAGCTGTCATTAAGGGCAAGTTCCTATCAGGCAAAACTATCTATCTTGTGCCGGCCGCGGATGGATTCTACAGATGGCTGCCACGTCAGCAACAAGCTTTAAGTGTCTTATTAGAAAAAATTGCATACGATGCCAAACGTAATCTTTGGGAGCGTGCAAGCGTTATTAAGATCATGGCAAGCATGCCTGATCTCGGTTCGGATAGGTTACTTGGGCTTATGCAGGATAAGGAAGTAACTGTAGTAGAAGCTGCACTTCATGCCTTTTCGCTTATGGAAGAACCGGAGAAGGCACTTCCCGTTCTGCTGGAGAATCTGGATGGGGACCGGGCCCGTGTAGCCATGTACTCGATACCCAGATGCATCCGCAGGGTGAATCCGGTGTTACTGGTTACCATGCTGAAAGAGCTTCTGAATCGGGATAAGCTGAAGATCACTGTCAGAAAAGAAGCCATCCGCTTACTGGGCGCTTATAGAAGCGATGACAGCCTTCCGCTATTGATGAATGAGTTCGAGAAACCCAATGCACACAAGGATGTAATCATAGCCATAGGGCATGCTGCGAAACAGCTTTTAGATGATGAACGCGCTTGGGATATGTTAAGTACAATGGCTTCTTCATCAGAAAATGACATCGCAGGAAGTTTATTATCTCAACAGCCTAATGCTCTTCCGCTAGACTTTAGACCACGTTATCTAGGATTAATCCTTGAAATTGCAAGGCACCAAGATGCGTATATTGGCAGATATGCTTTCATTTCTATGATGCGGTGGACAAATGGAAATGAAGGGATTGTTGCAGCTGCCACCGCTCGGTCTATTACGGATTTGGAAGACAGCACTAGATGGGAAACTGCTATGAACACGCTGGTAGAAACCTGTCGCGATGGTAAGATCAATGAGGTTGTAGTTGGTGTATGTCAGAGACTGGTTAGTGCAGCGATAAGGGATGAATGGAACGCCACTGCCAAAAGAGATTTGCCTCATCGGCAACGTCTACTGAAATTAGTCAACCAGCTGATAGCTTTGCCAAAAATCACCCGGATGCACCTTATCCCTTTGTATACGGATCTGATTGACTGTCTGGCATCTGATGAGACCTTACAGCAAGCTGTGATGAAATTGTATATAGCAGCAATAGATTGGAATAATGTGAAGGAATCCGCCAATTATCTGAATCGGATCGTTACCACTATTTCAAATCAACCCCAGCTATTAAGCGATGTTTATAAGCAGGTCGCGTATAATTTAGAAGAGAGCACGGGATACTGGAGTCCGGAAACTTTATTGGAAATTGTAGATGTTCTAGGGTCTGAGAGCCAATATGAATCTCAGTATATTGGACTTTCGTTGCTTGAAGTTGCCGGAAGTGCTCTATTATGGAGTCCAGAGCCTGCAGAGCGTCTGCGGTTGTACAGAAATCACACGAACCTTGCGGTTCGCTCGCTTGCGCTAAATATTTGGACAGCGATAGATTAGTTTTTGATATTTTTTGAAAATAATAAAACATCAAAAAGCTCAGGCTGCAAATCGGCCTGAGCTCTTTTGATGTTTATTCGATTAAGCTTCCATCTTCTGTGCTGTGTAGAGGCGGTAGTAAAGGCCCCGCTGTGCGATAAGCTCATCATGTGAGCCGCTTTCCGCAATGCCTTTGTTAGATACGTACATAATACGATCGCAGTTTTTTACAGTGGAGAGGCGATGCGCGATAATGAACGAGGTGCGTCCCTTAAGCAGTTCATTTAGCCCTTTTTGCAATAAGCGCTCAGTCTTCGCATCAATGGAAGAAGTGGCTTCATCCAAGATGAGAATGCGCGGATCTGCCAAAAGTGTTCTTGCGAACGAAATGAGCTGCCGCTGTCCTTGAGACAGCTTGGAGCCACGTTCATTGACCTCTGTCATGTAGCCTTGATCGAATTCACGGATGAATTCGTCGGCGCAAACGGCCTTTGCAGCGGCGATTACTTCTTCTTCGGTTGCATCCAGTCGGCCGTACCGAATATTGTCCAGAATAGTACCGGAGAAGATGAAGCTATCCTGTAACATAATCCCCATCTGGCTGCGAAGAGATTTTAACGTCACCTGTGAGATATCCTGGCCGTCGATCAGAATCTGACCACTGGAAATGTTATAAAAGCGTGAGATCAGATTGACGACGGTTGTTTTGCCCGCACCTGTGGGTCCTACCAGCGCGATGCTTTCTCCCGCTTTGACCTTGAAGGAGATATTCTCCAGAATATTAAGCCCCGGGTCATAGGCGAAAGTTACATCGTCGAAGGTCACATGGCCCTGTACAGATGGCAGTGTTTTGGCATCCGGGATATCACTGACGGTAACCGGTTCATCCAGCGTTTCGAAGATACGCTCAAGATAGGCAACGGCGTTGATGAAGTTATTGTACAGGTTCGAAAGATTCAGAATCGGCTGCCAGAAGCGGGCAGCGTAGCTGCTCATCGCCAGAATGACACCGAGGGTCATGTCTTGAGGACTCAGTGTTAGTAGGCCTACAAGGAAAATCAATGATGTAACGATTGTAGACAAGTTGTCTACAGAGAACGGAATAAGTAAGTTGTAACGTTGAGCCTTCATCCATTCTTTACGGAAATTACCCGCGAGACGTGTGAAGATTCCTTCGTTACGTTGTTCCCGGGAGAACATTTGTGTCACACCAATACCGCTAATGCTCTCTTGCAGATAGGCGTTCAGGTTGGAGCTTTTGTTGGACACTGCTTGCCATGCCCGGCGTTGCCGGGTTTTGATCAGCAGCATGATGCCAAGGAAGACTGGCAGTCCGGCAAGGATGACAAATGAGAGTCGTACATCGACAGCGAACATGAAGGCTGCGATAAAGAGCAAATTCACGATTTCTAGAATAAAGTTGATAATCCCGTTGGACAACACATCTGAAACGGCGTTGACGTAGTTTACGACCCGGATAAGGATCTTGCCCTGTGGACGGTCGTCATAATATTTGAAAGGCAATTCTTGCAGATGCTTAAACAAATCCGTTCGGATGTCAAAAATAATATCCTGCCCAACACTCGTCATGATGCGCGAGCGTATCGTAGCCAGATAAACGCTGACCACGATGGTCACAAGCATCAGTGCAGCCCAACCCAGCAGTGCAAGCTTCTCTTTTGCCGGAATGGTCACGTCGATGACATGTTGCATGATCAGCGGAGCCGACAGTGAAATGGCTGCTGAAAGTGCACTGAGCACGAACGCAACAATCATTGGGGTTTTCTTTCGTTTGATATATACCATCGCACGCCGGAAGTGTTTTATATTAAACGGCGATTCAAGATTTTCATCGACGTCAAATTTATTCCTTGCCACTTGCGGTCACCTGCCTTCCAATACCCTCGTTCTGCAGTTTAAACACTTCGTAATAGTAACCACGTTTCGCTAGCAGTTCAGTGTGTGTCCCTTCCTCAACTAGCTTCCCGCCATCCAGAATGAGAATACGGTCGGCTTGCGAGGTAGTAGATACACGCTGCGCAATAATAATTTTCGTACAAGGATAGTCCAGTTCACGTAGACTTTTTTGGATATGCTCCTCCGTCTCAAGGTCGACCGCAGAGGTCGTATCATCGAGAATCAGAATAGGACGGTGTACCGCCAAAGCACGCGCTAAGGCAATACGCTGCTTTTGCCCCCCCGACAGTCCGACTCCGCGTTCCCCGACAACGGTATCATAACCTTCAGGCATTTTGGTAATGAAGTCGTGTGCGGCTGCGAGCTCTGCATAACCCATTGCATCTTCTTCCGGAAGATCAGGATCGCCATAGGCGATGTTTCCATCAATGGTATCAGAGAACAAGAGTACATCTTGGGTCGCCATGCCGATATTTCCACGAAGTTCATCAAGCTCCAGCTGCCGAACATCAACACCGTCTACGAGTACGCGCCCTTCAGCTACATCGTAGAAGCGAGGGATGAGGTTGATGATTGTTGTTTTGCCTGATCCTGTCGCGCCCATGATTGCTACAGTTTCACCGGGTTCAACGGTAAAGCTAATATCGTCCAGTACGATAGCGCTATCATATTTGAAGCGGACATGATCGAATTCAATACGGCCTTCATAACGGCGTTTGTCAGTGATAGTATGCTCGTTAACAATATTTGGCCGGGCATAATAGATATCTACGATTTTGGACAAGCTCGCAAAAAAGCGCTGAATGTCGTTGATAATGATACCGATGTTGCGCATAGGGTTGGATATAGCCCAAATAAGTGAAGAGAAGGCCATAAACTCACCGAAGGTGATCCGGCCGTTCATAAGGAACAAACCACCAACCAACATAAGGATTACGTTGAAGCCCTGAGCGAAGGATTCCAGATAAGGAAAATAATCAAGCCATACAAGGGCAGCCTTTTTGTTCGCTGTAGAATAGTTGACATTCTTCTCTGTGAATTTTTCGACCTCGAATTCCTCACGGGCAAAAGCCTTGACCACACGGTTGCCTGAGATATTCTCCTGTGTAGTCGTGTTAAGCTGGGACAGCCGTTCACGCAAGTCAATATACATAGGACGGACGCGTTTAGCGAATATGTAAGCCACGATAAAAATGGGCGGTGACAGGATAAGCATCCACAGCGTCAGTTCCGCATCTATGGTGAAAAAATAGATAACGGCGGCAAGGAAGATCGTTAGCGATTCAATGATCGTCTTAAAAATCCAGGCCATAGAGTGACGGACCATGTCCAGATCGCCTGTCATCTTGGTCATGAGATCGCCGGTACGATTATGATCGTAGTATTTTCTGTCCTGTCCCTGAATTTTGTTGTACAAATAAATGCGGACATTGTACATCATATTTTGCGAGGATATCTCGTACTGCATGGTCGTGAAATATGCGAGACCTGTGCGCAGTAGAGAAAATCCGATCATGCCCAGACAGAGCATAATCAATAATTGCCGTTCTTGTGTAAGATTCTGCAGGGCGTTGTCACCGGCTATAAACGTATCGACAATGCGCTGACTGATGTACGGATTCACGATTGTAAGACTTGAGCCCACCACCGAAAGGCAGAGTGCCAGAATGTATCGCGTCCGGTTTCCCTCTAGGTTCTGCCATAGCCATTTCAGTTCGAACATCTGATCACCTGTTTCTGATTGTTCTTGTTCTTTCACTCTTGCCTGAAAAGAGTAAATAAAACAAAGTGATTATAACATTATCAAATGACTAAGTATCGTTTACGGTAAAATTTCCTTGTTACATTATTGTTACAAAAAAATGAACTTATTAATGATGTGAATTTCACCTTGTGTAATGAGGGTTTGCCATTCGGGCTTGGGCGTTCTAATTATGATAAACTGAGACAATGTAGAGTAATTAGACTTAGTTCGGATAGGGACAGGAGGAAGAGGAATGAGTTTTGTTGCTGTAAAAGGGGAGTACAAGCGTTACAAGATGGGCGAGAATGTGATTGTCGCGAATGACGGGATTGATTTTGAGATAAAAAAAGGTGAATTTGCCGTGATCGTCGGCCCAAGTGGTGCGGGTAAATCTACGGTGCTTAATATTCTGGGTGGCATGGATTCCGCCGATGAAGGTCAGGTCATTGTGGATGGCATTGATATCGCCAAGTTTAGTGCCAAGGAGCTGACAGGCTACCGCCGAAATGACGTAGGTTTTGTATTTCAGTTCTATAATCTAGTACCTAATCTGACCACACTGGAAAATGTTGAGCTTGCTTCGCAGATTTCCCCGCGTGCACTAGATGCACGTAAGGTGCTGGAGGATGTGGGTCTGGGCGCGCGGTTAGATAATTTCCCGGCTCAGTTGTCCGGTGGTGAGCAACAACGTGTCGCTATCGCCAGAGCGTTGGCTAAACAGCCGAAGCTGCTGCTCTGCGACGAGCCGACAGGGGCGCTTGATTATAACACCGGCAAGCAGGTGCTGAAGCTGCTGCAGGATACTTGTCGTAACACCGGGACAACGGTCATCGTAATTACACATAATCTGGCGATCGCTCCGATGGCTGACAGGGTTATAGAGATTAACAACGCTAAGGTACGGAAGATGGTGATCAATCCTTCGCCGGTATCCGTTGACGATATTGAATGGTAAGGAGAAGGCATCTATGAAAAAGCGAGCATTGTGGAAAGATATTTTTCGTGAAATTGGGCATACCAAAGCCCGGTTTATTTCGATTTTTGCAATTATTATGTTAGGCGTCAGCTTTTTTGCCGGAATCAAGGCTACTGGGCCAGATATGTTGAATACAGCTGGAACCTTTTACAAAGAGCAGCGCTTGATGGATCTGAAGGTGCAGACTAACTACGGCCTGACCGAAGACAACATCGGGTTACTCAGAAATGTACAGGGGATCGATGAGATTCAGCCGAGCTATAGTGCAGATGTATTCATAGGTGATAATGCCTTAATACTTAAAGTCAATTCTTACAACACGGATAAACCACTTAATCAATACCGTATTATTGAAGGCCATCTACCGGAGCATTCCGGTGAAATCGTGCTGGACGATAAGCTAGCGGAAGAATATGCGTTGGGTGACAAGGTATCTTTTAGTGGAAACGGTACGGATGCGGAGCTGTCGAACAGCTTCGAAAGACTGGAGTATACTGTAGTTGGCTTTGTTAGAAGTCCACAGTTTATTGAGCAAAGTACCCGGGGCACCAGTGGGATCGGCAAAGGTACGGCGGATGCGTTCGCCGCGATCCCGGAGTCAGATTTCAAGCTTCCGGTGTATACGGAAGCCTATCTGTCCTTTAAGGATACAGCCGGAGTGAAGGCTTATTCGCCGGAGTATGAAGATCTGATCGAACAGCATACCCATGCTGTAGAGCAGGCGATGTCCGGCGTGCCGGAAGCACGGCTTGCTGAACTGCGTGCGGAAGGCGAGAAAGAGCTTTCTGGTGGCCGCGCAAAGGTGGCCGCCGCCGAGCAGCAGCTTGCGGATTTGCAGCGCCAGCCGGAGGAAGTGCAGCAGGAACAGGCTGCAAGTATAAAGGCAATTGCTGCCGGACTTGCTTCTGCCAAGGAGGAATTGGCGGCAGGGGAGCAAAAGCTTGCAGAGCTGGAGCAGCTTAAGGTCTACGTTACTGACCGAAGCGCTAATCCGGGATATGCCGAATATAAAGATAACGCTGATCGGTTGTCGGCGATTGCCAGTGCGTTTCCTGTGTTCTTTTTCCTGATTGCTGCGCTGGTCAGCTTGACGACCATGACACGGATGGTTGAGGAGCATCGCCTGCAGATCGGGACACTGAAAGCACTTGGTTATGGCAACCGCGACATTATGGCCAAATTTCTGGTCTATGGTACGCTTGCCAGTCTGGCGGCTTCAATTGCGGGTCTTGCGGTTGGTTTTACCCTGTTTCCGGGTATTATCTACGATGCGTATAGTGCAATCTATAATTTACCGGATATCACGAAGAACTTCTATCTTTCGTATTCGATCATATCCGTTATCGTAGCGTTAATATGTACTACGTTGACGGCGTGGATTGCTTCACGGGTAGAACTGCGCAGCAATGCTTCCGTATTGATGCGTCCGAAGGCACCAAAGAGTGGCCAGCGTATTTTACTGGAGCGGATCACTTTTATATGGAAGAGATTGAGCTTTGTCCAAAAGGTTACCGCACGGAATCTATTCCGCTATAAGCAGCGGATGTTCATGACTGTATTCGGCGTGGCTGGCTGTACAGCGCTGATCCTGACGGGATTTGGTCTCAAGGATTCAATTGGCAGCATCGCCGGGTCGCAGTTCGGCACGATTATGAAATATGATGCACTTGTGGCGCTGCATGAAGATGTGTCTGCCGATGTGCTAAAAGCCTACGACCAACTAATCACTGGTGAATCTGCAGTAACTGGGACGCTGAGTGTGGCGCAAGAACGGATGACCGCACATGCTAGTGGTGTAAATGATCAAGAGGTTCATCTGTTCGTTCCTACCTCCGTTGACTCTCTATCCGATTTCGTGGAGTTGCGGGATCGAAAAAGTGGAGAAGAGCGGATGCTTACGGATGATGGGGCTATTATCTCAGAGAAGCTGGCTAAGCTGTATGGGCTGGAGTCTGGTGATAAATTGACCGTGGTGGACAAAGATAATGAGACGTTCGAGATTGAGGTCGCGGCGATTACAGAGAATTATGTAATGCACTATGTTTATATGACACCGGCATATTATGCTTCTGTGTTCGGAGAAAAACCGCTATTCAATACAGAACTGCTGAACTACACCGCACATGATAAAACATGGGAAGACAAATTTGGTGAGAAGCTGACGGCTAATGAGGGCGTCGCTGCCATCAGCTTTTCCAGCAGTGTAGGCTCCGCCTTCGATGAGACTATGAAGAGTATGGACGTTGTAACCTTGGTGCTCATTGTTTCAGCGGCGGCATTGGCTTTTGTCGTCCTCTACAATTTGACCAATATCAATGTGTCCGAGCGGATCCGGGAGCTGTCAACCATTAAGGTACTGGGCTTCTACGACAAGGAAGTAACCATGTATATTTACCGCGAAAATATGCTGCTTAGCCTACTCGGTATTGTGGCTGGATCGGGTCTCGGCATAGTGCTGCATAGCTTCGTCCTGAAGACGGCCGAGCTGGATGCGACGATGTTCGCTCCGATCATCAAGTGGCCAAGTTATATTTATGCGGCGCTCCTAACCCTATTGTTCTCCGGTATAGTCATGGCGTTCATGCATATTAAGCTCAAACGAATCCATATGATAGAGGCTTTGAAGTCGGTGGAATAGCATCTAAAAATGCCAGAGCTGCGGCTCTTTCTATGAAATAGCTTCACTGGAGTCCGAAACTATGCCTCAAAGGCGATAAATGAGCAAATAGCGTCCTCTGGGTCCGTAAGCAACAGGGGATGGTTAGGAACCGACGCTATCGTTCGCTATCGTTCGCTATCGATACCATCCGATGATTTCTGACGATATTGGATGCTATCTGAATCTATGCCTGACGCTATAGGACGCTATCGGACCCAGATGACCTTAAACGCCGGATTATCCGCCATTTGGAATGTTATCGGACTCCATAGCAGCTATTGGCATAAAAAACGCCAGAAATGAGGCTCTTTCTATAGAATAGCGACACTGGAGTCCGAAACTATGCTTCTAAGGCGATAAACGTGCAAATAGCGCCCCCTGGGTCCGTAAGTAACTGGAGATGGTTAGGACCCGAAGATATCGGAGCCATCAGCTGCCATCCGACGTTTTCTGACGATATTGGATGCTATCTGAAACTATGCCTGACGCTATCGGACGCTATCGGACCCAGATGACCTTAAACGCCGGATTATCCCCCATTTGGGATGTTATCGGACTCCATAGCAGCTATTGGCATAAAAAACGCCAGAAATGAGGCTCTTTCTATAGAATAGCGACACTGGAGTCCGAAACTATGCCTCAAAGGTGATAAATGAGCAAATAGCGTCATCTGAGTCCGGAAGCACAGAGAGCTTTGATTTGGCGATGTGCATGAGGGTATATGCGTAGATTTAGAAGTGGTTGCAGAAGTAGAAGTAGAAGTAGAAGTAGAAGTAGAAGTAGAAGTAGAAGTAGAAGTAGAAGTAGAAGTAGAAGTAGAAGTAGAAGTAGAAGTAGAAGTAGAAGTAGAAGTAGAAGTAGAAGTAGAAGTAGAAGTAGAAGTAGAAGTAGAAGTAGAAGTAGAAGTAGAAGTAGAAGTAGAAGTAGAAGCAGAAGCAGAAGCAGAAGCAGCAGCAGCAGTAGCAGTAGCAGCAGTAGCAGTAGCAGCAGCAGCAGCAGAAGCAGTAGAAGTAGAAGTAGCTGTAGCAGTAGAAGTAGAAGTAGAAGTAGCTGTAGCAGTAGAAGTAAATGTAGATGAAGAAGTAGAAGTAGATGCAGATGTAGATGTAGATGCAGAAGTAGATACAGCTGAACCGAATACTCGGAGCCGTTTCGCCTAGCTCCTCCTATCCGCTCCTAGCTTCGCCAACCTAAACTGCAGACAACTAAACAACAGAGCTGCGTTCTCAAACGAGAGAATCGCTGCTCTGTTGTCTTTTTACAATATTAAAATGCATTGAACTGTCTCCTGCATAGGAAAAAGCTACTTAAGCGACATGTGCAGGATAGGAAAAGGATTACCTTGTTCGTCGAGTGCTGAACGCTCAAAAACCTGAAATCCCATATGCTCATAGAAACCTAAAGCTTGGGGATTTTGCTCATTCACATCCACGAGGTGTACGGCGAGTTTCTGCATGACATAAGCTACTAGCGCTTTTCCAACCCCTTTTCCCATTGCAGTAGGTTCTACGAACAGCATTTCAATCTTTTTATTCTGAACCCCTATGAAGCCAAGCAACTGTTCCTCATCATCTGTAAAAGCAAACAAATCGCTTATGCCCTCAAGCGCCTGCGTGACCAGCGGCCGCAAAGCATCAATATCCTGCTCGGATAGAAAAAGATGAGTATGCCGCACGGATGATTCCCAAATGTTCAGTAGACGGTTTAACAATTCTTCATTTCTAGTTGTGAAGATTTTTATTGAGTCCATATCTTTCCCTCACGATTCAATCTAATTCGAAGAAGAAGCTGCAGCCGCAGCTGATGCAGCCGCTGCCCCGGCAAGAGCAGCCTGTTGCGCAATTACAATATTGGTAATGTTGGTAGAAAGCATCGTAGTTAATACGCCGTTTTGCACATCCTCCACAGATCTGAAGGCTACCAGTGCAGAAGACAAGAGCAGTAATTCCTGCTTGCCAATAGACCAGTTCCCGAAGCCCTTTTTTATACGCAAAAATTCGTAAGTCTCCGAGACATCAGTAACGATGTCCTCCTTGTTGCAAGGGAGCAGGGATAACACGCCCAGTGAGGAGAGGGTATATTCCTTGTCTAGCCGGATACCCTGTGCACGAAATGCATCTCTTAATGCCAATACACGGTCCGCTGCTTGAGGGGCTTCTTCCCCAAGAACCAATACCTGGGTCAGGGCTTGCACACTGTTGCCTGACATAAACTCGGGCTTAAGCGTTACATAGAGCTGCTCCATGCGGTCCACGCCACTCTCAACATCGATATCGGAAAGACCAAGCATCGCGGAGAAGATATAATCGTCCTGTCCGGTAAGGAAACGATGTTTTGCCTTCATACTATCGTAAAATAGCTTTGCCCGTTCTACCGTACGCTGATATTGATCCGATGTTTCATTAGCAGCGATTTGATAGGCAGCAACGACGAGATAATCAGAGGCTCTGAATTTGGCTTCCTTCATTAAATCATACACGGCAAGTGTGTTTGCAAGCAGAGTTTCCTTCTCGTCAGAAAGAGAGAGCAGGGCAGCAATGCTGATCACCGAAGTCCCTCTAAATTGAGAGAAAATCCCGGTACTCTCCTTAATTAGCTCATAGCTGGCACGGATGGCTTCGTCATCTGCAACTTTGTCTTCTACAGCATACAATAGTGCCGCTAACCGATTAACCATTGCATTTTGCCATGGGAAAGCTTTTTTGATCCTCTGAGCGTTGTCTGCGAACAATTCAAGCCTAGCTGGATATTGCTCCTTCATTGGATACACCTCTTATCTCTACTTTTAATTCATAACATTACGAAAATCCTGTGTTGTAGATTCATTTTACTATAAAAAATAAATCGGATGCCCACGAAAGCGGCTTACTAATAGGCTAGAGGTTGTTCAGGTGACCCGATGATTGAGTTTACTATGAGAATGTTATAATAATTATAAGATGGATCGACAGAGGTTTAAATGACAACAAAGGAGAAGAGCGACGATGACTGAGAGAATACCTGAAATCGTATTGAACGATGGAGTGAAGGTGCCTGCGATTGGTTTTGGTACCTACGCGTTAAACGGAACTGAGGGAGCACAAAACATCACTAAGGCGATTGATGTTGGCTATCGTCTGATCGACACTGCGTTTAATTATGAGAACGAGGGTGCTGTAGGCCAGGCTGTTCGGCAAAGTTCTGTGCCTAGGGAAGAGCTACTCATTACTTCCAAACTGCCAGGACGCCATCACTCTTATAAAGAAGCGTTGTCTACTATACAGGAGTCTTTATTCAGAGCCGGATTGGATTACTATGATTTCTATCTCATCCACTGGCCTAACCCTAGAGTGAATTTATATGTTGAGGCCTGGCAGGCGATGATCGAGGCACGTAAGCAAGGGTTGATTCGCTCCATCGGTGTATGTAACTTTTTGCCGGAGCATATTGAACGTTTGATACAAGAAACTGGTGTAGCGCCGAGTATGAATCAGATTGAGCTGCATCCTCACTTTAATCAGGAAGAGCAACGTGCATGGAACAGAGAGCATGGGGTAGTGATTGAATCGTGGAGTCCATTGGGACGGGCTAGCAGCATACTGGAAAATGAGAAAATAGCGGAAATAGGCAAGGTTCATAATAAATCGATATCGCAAGTTATCTTACGTTGGCATATACAGCTTGGGGCTATTCCCATTCCAAAGGCTTCTTCTCTAGAGCATCAGCGTGATAACCTGAATATTTTTGATTTTGAATTATCGGAAGCTGAGATGACCGTTATTTCCGGATTAACCTCGCCAACAGGTCGCATAGCTGATCAAGATCCCGCATCGTATGAAGAATTTTAATAAATTTAACTACAACACGCCATTTATTGGCGTGTTTTTTTATATTAGACTCTTACTAGCGCTTTGGCATACTGTTTGCCAGATGAGAGTAGGTTGTCGCTCAGTTCAGGATCTTTAACCGTCCGTGCAAGAACAAGGGAGCCAACCATAGTACTGAACAGTGCGCTACCTTTGGACGCGTCAATTCCTGCCAGATCAGAGATAAAAGCAATCATCCGTTCCAGTTCCTGCGTGAATACCTGCCGAACTTCTTCTGAGGAACGGGATATTTCGCTAGAAAGGGCAGGGATAATGCAGCCCATCTCCATTTTGTCGCGGTGATACGGACTTAAATAATAATCAATGACAGCATCGATTTTGGGGTTCTGCTCTTCCTGGTCAGCGACCTTCTGCAGAAGTGCGATGGTATCGCTGATGGCATACCGGCAGGCTTCCGCTACAAGCTGTTCTTTGTTGTCAAAATGGGAATAAAACCCCCCATGAGTTAATCCGGCCCCCTTCATAATGAACGGAACGCTTACATCGTGAATACCGTTGGTGCGAAAAGCCTGAGCAGCACTTTCAACGATTTTATTTCGAACTTTTATTTTATGACCTTTGGGATACGGCATTGTAATCACTCCACAGCTTCATAGTTCTACTTTTAAAATATTATAGGCGTCATAATAAAGCCTGTCAATTTAGCGATTCTGAGAAAGTTAGCTTGTGAAAGGCGAGGCAAGGTTATTGACTGTTTTAAAATATGATGGTAATAATATATTACGTTCATCATATTTTAAAACAGTTCAACAGGAGGTATCAGGAGATGAGTAAGTTTGAAGCCGTAGAAACATTGGTCATTGGATCAGGTCCGGGAGGTTATGTGGCGGCGCTGCGATCTGCACAGCTTGGGATGAAAACAGCGATTGTTGAACGCAACCAGCTTGGCGGAGTCTGCACGCATGTTGGATGTATCCCATCCAAAGCATTAATTGCTGAATCACATCGCTATGATTTGCTCAGTCCTTTTAATTTTGCAGATGCGTCAGCATCTTTTAAAAATGCTCAGGATTTTAAACAAGGAGTTGTGAATAAGCAGGCAGGTGGAGTCAGTTATTTATTAAAGACTGCTGGGGTGAGCATTTTCGAAGGAGAGGCTAGCTTGGTGGATGAACATACAGCTATCATCAGTCAGTCTGGACAGGAGCAAACCTTATCCTTTAAAAACGCTATCCTGGCTACAGGATCTCGTCCGATTGAGCTGCCAGCCTTTCCTGTTGGCGGACGTATTTTGTCTTCCACAGAAGCGCTGTCGCTCCCTGAGATTCCAACTAGCCTAGTAGTTATAGGTGGGGGCTATATTGGTGTCGAGCTGGGGCAGATGTATGCCAAATTCGGAACAAAGGTAACGATTCTGGAAGGGGGAGAACAAGTGCTGCCTGGATTTGAGGCGGAGCTTGTGAGCCCTGTTGGAAAGCAGCTGAAAGCCGATGGTATGAAAATTATTACCGGAGCGACAGCTGTGAACGTAGTAGAGAGTGCAGATACCATTACACTGCATTATTTAAAAAATCAGGAACAGCAGCATGTTACAGCGGAATATGTGTTAGTTACTGTGGGCAGAAAACCAAATACAGACGGCAATTTAGGACTAGATCGCATAGGCTTGCCAGTGACGAGTAGGGGATTGATTGCGACGGACGAACAGTGCAGAACAGCTATCCCACATATTTTTGCAATTGGAGATATTACGGCAGGCCCGACTCTCGCTCACAAGGCATCCTACGAAGCCAAGATTGCGGCAGAGGCCATTGCAGGTCTCTCCTCCGAAGTTGATTATCGAGCCATCCCGCTCGTTGTTTTTTCGCACCCAGAGCTGGCCAGTGTCGGCTTAAGTGAAACAGAAGCAAAGACAAAAGGCATTTCGCTGGTTATTGGCAAATCCTCCTTTGGGATTAACGGGAGAGCCTTGGCCTTGAGGGAGACGGAAGGTTTCGTCAAGCTTGTAGCGGACCTAAATTCAGGAGTCGTAGTGGGTGCACAAATCGTTGGAGTAGAGGCATCCACACTCGTGTCGGAGCTTGCTCTTGCTATTGAGATGGGAGCCACTGTGGAGGACTTGGCGATGACCATTCACCCTCATCCCACATTGGGAGAAGTAATTATGGAGGCTGCTGAAAATGCAGTTAAAAAAATGGTGATGAAAGAGAGTGGAAAATGAAGATAAAAGCAGGGCTATATATAGGAATTGCGATTGTGCTGATTGTTGGAGGGGCGCTTCTTGCTGTAAAAGGAAAGGATGCAGTCAGTCAGGCTGAGAGCAGGAAACAAGGGATTCTGGATGCGGAGCAGAAGACAATATTTTATCAGAATAGTCCAGGGTCAATTGTCGAGGTCGGTGTGGCTGCAGGTGATTCTATAAAACAGGGAGAGGTGCTGTTTAAGGTTAAATCTGCTGAAGGAGAAACGGATGTAGTTGCGCCGGAGGACGGATCAGTCAACAAGATTATTGTAAAGCCGGGAGATCTAGTCCAGCTAGGAATGCCAATGGCGGTTTTGCAAAAAAACAACTTTTATACAGATCTCTACATACAAGAAAGTGAAATCCAAAAGCTAGAGGTGAATCAAAGTATTGGCGTTCATTTTCCATATTTGGAGCACCCAACGGAGGTGACAGGTGTAATTACATCTATCGCAGCCGCGCCTCAATTTGCGAGCTTACGTATGTCACGTGAAAAAGGGCAAGCCGATTTAAGCATGTTTCTTGTCCGTGTAACTATGGATGGGAATGCTGATTTGCTTCCGGGGATGACAGCGGAGGTGAAGCTCGATGAAGTCACTGATTGACGAATGGAAGTACGTGGTGGGCAGTAAGTATTTACGCCTGATTTTTATAGGTCCGCTTATTGCGGCCCTATTTTTTGGCTTAATGTTCTCGAAGAACCAAATCAGCGAATCGCATGTTGTTGTCATTGATGAGGATCACAGTTCGTATTCACGACAGCTGATCTCAAAGATAAATGCCTCTCCATATATGAACGTAACAAATGTGTACTCCAGCCGCCTGAACCCAGAGACGTTACTAGCAAATGAGCAGGCTGTAGCGGTCATCATGCTTCCCAAAGAGTTGGGGCAACATCAGCAGCAGGGGATATCAACGAATATTGGCATCTTAATGGATAATACAATGCCATCAGGGTTAACCAGCATCCGGACTGCGATTCAGGAAGTCATTCAGACAGAAAATGTGACTCTTTCTATGACCCGGTTCCTCCAAAAGGGGATGGATGCCGAAACCTCTAAAGGGCTTGCTTCTCCGTTATCTCTCCAGCAGCGGATGTTGTTTAACCCGACCACAAGTTATGTGGGTTTTATGGTCATTGGATTTGTGAATATTGTGGTGCTGATGATTACAACAAGCGCAGCGGGTTCAATTGTCCCTCGGTTGCGGCAGGAGGGGAAACTCTTTGCAAACGGGAAGTCTCCTTGGCAGATTTGGGTTCGCAGTGTACCTTACGCTGTTTTGACCACTATTTCGCTGCTCCTATGTTATGGCTTATTAAAGCAGGTGGGGGGAATGCGCTTTGAAGCAGCGCCTTATCTGTTTATTATTCCACTGTTTGTATATGCCTTTGCCTTGTCGCTTATGGGTCTGTTGATTGGTTATACTGCCAAAGACGTATCCAAAGTTAATTTACGAACCAATTTCGTGTTGTATCCGTCGTTTCTTGCTACTGGAATCCAGCTGAGTCCACTTGCCTTTCCAGAGTTCTTTCAAATTTCCGCATGGGTATTACCTATGAACTGGCTTAATCGCCTCATACGTGGAATGGCTTTTCGGAATGGGGCGCTAACAGCCTACAGTCAGGAGCTGGGGGCGCTGCTGATTATTATCGGCGTTGTATCCTTATTCATTGGATTGCTGGTGCTTAGGGAGATGAAGAAACCAGAGATTCAGTTCTCAGAATCAGTCAGCGCTTGAGTAATTTGATCTAGTCTAGTTTAGTCCAGTCGTGCAAACCGTTGTTCTGTTTTATCAAGATGTTTCACCCGCTCTTCTAAGCTGCGATCTGACATCCCGGCATAATTATACCAACGAAGATTCTTACGTATTCTCATTTTGCGAAAGGTGCCTCTGAATAGAATTTTGGTGATGGGGTTGCCAAAAATCCAGCGATAAAAGAAGTCGGGCGTGTTCATTACGGTCAGCAGGGACACTCCTTTAATATTCGGGAGCAAGCATTTGAAGGGCCGCCCAGGTTTAGTTTCTTCGTAGACAATGCCTTTTGCGAATACCTTATCAAGAAAACCTTTGGTAAGAGCGGGCATGGCTTCCCACCATATAGGGAAAATGAAGACAATATGATCCGCTGCTATAAGACGCTGCTGATAATTGGCGACTAGCGGGTCGGGGGTTCTCTTTTGCCGCCAAGCAGTGAGTTCTTTGTGCGACATGACGGGATCAAATCCATCGGCATGCAGATCGTATTCGCACGGAGTTTCTCCCCGATAATAAAAAAGAAGTGCTTTTTCTTACAACACCTCTAGGGAAAGAAATATTCGATTTGCATTTAGCCCTACATAAGCAGATGAATAAAGGGATAAACCGGTTTCTACAGAGATATAACCCAGATGAATTGTTATTTATAATCCAAGCCTTCGAGGATACTTTGGAAGCGTCATGGGTTCATTCGGAATCGGTTGCTGAAAAAGAACCATTAACTGCCGGAGCATCTCTTGAGCCAGTGGAAAACGATGAAAGGAGTCAAATCGTAGACATGCTGAACCAACTGGATACGCGTAACCTCAAAAAGGCTAAGGCAGTTCTACAAGCTATGTTTTTTACCCCTTTTGCTTAGCTTTATATTTTTTGATAGTGATTTAGGAGTTGCTCTAATTTATCTTTGATTATTTGTTTTAAGGCTTCAGGTTTCACGGATGTAACAGCATGACCATATCGCATAAAATAATTAGCCAAGAAATCCTCTTCACCTGGATTATAGAATCCCTTAATGACTGTTTTCGGACCAATTTCTATTTTCATAGAAGGATAATGCTCTTTATAAAAAATATCCTTTGCTTGTTCCGCAATCTCAACTTCAAAGTCCATACTTTTCGCAGAATGATAGATTTCTAATGAACGACTAAGAAGTTCTTCTATAGAATAACGAGTTTTGTTTTCCTTTTCTTCAATGAAGGTTATTCGATCACATCTAAAAACTCTATATGTATTCGTCGTAAGCTCTATTCCAGTGGCATACCATTGACCAAACTTAGCGGAAATCCTAAAGAATTGAACAGGGTAGCTTTTTGTTTGGTTTTCTTTTGTATATGCAATGTTACAGGCACTCTCATTTAGAATACTTGCTAGGATTTTATCTAAAAAACGGCTGACATGCTTATGCTGATACATTTCGAATTGCAGGACCTTTTTCATTTTGTGAATTTGGTTGATTTGTGTACTCGATAGACAGTGCTCAAACTTTTCGTTTAGCTTGTTAACACTTAAATGAAAGGGTGTAGATTGATAAGATTCTAATGTCAGCATGGCAAAATACAGCGCATAGACTTCATCTATCGTGAAAATAATAGGGGATAACAATCTGTTTTTTAAAAGTCCATAACGTCCGTGTCTTCCATGTTCCGCGAAAATAGGCATACCTAATTGTTCTAATGAACTAATATCGCGTAGAGCTGTACTTTTTGAAATAGCGTATTTATCCATGAGATCACTTAAATTAAAGAATTCTCGATTGTTTAAGTACCTCATCATGTCATTTAACCGTTCTGATTTTTTCATATATAAAACTCCTTATAAAGGTGTCATGTTTTGATGCCTTTATATAGGATAATAAGTTTAAGGCCAGATATCAAATATATAAAAGGAGAGATTTATACTATGAGTACAACACTAGAAGTAGCTATTTTTTTATCGATGAATGGAAGAGCTAAGGAAGCTATAGAATTTTACAAAGAACATTTTAACGCAGAGGAATTGCTACGTGTCACCTATCAACAACTAGCAGAGCGTGACAGCTCCATACAGCTTACGGATGAAAATAAGGATTATATTACTCACTCTGTCCTGTTAATCGGAAAAACAAAAATAATGATAGCAGAAGATACAATGAATACGAATGAGAAATATACAGTGGGCAATAACACTTCATTATGTATTCAAAGTGCTGACTTAGAGGGGATTGAAGGTTTTTATAAAAGCTTAATCACAGACGAGCGCGTGAAAATTATTGCTCCTTTATCTAGCAATGTGTTTAGCAAAGCCTACGGTATCATTGAAGATCCCTTTGGTATTCAAATCCAACTCATGTTTGATGAAAGATTACATTAAAAAAGCTTCCTGCTTCTAAAGCAAACTAAGTTTAATATTCAGCCGACTAAATTTCAGGTGTATTGTCCTGAGTTTGGCCGGCTTTTTTCTTGAGAGACGGGTTGTCCCAACCAAACGATAGAACGCAGATCGCGAGACTGTGCAGATTGTGCTTTTTACGTTCATTTCAAAATTAAGGCGGCACAGCAAATTACCGATAAATATAATAGCTAATGATTATATCTAATGGAGGAAAGACGGATGAAGAGGATTTTTAGTATATTGCTGATGTTATTACTGGTTACACCAGCACTCGGCACTACAACCTTTGCGAGCAATACGGTGAAGGCTAAGGTAACCGAGAGCAGTACATATTTTGATGGAGAACAGCGGAACCTGAATGGGTTCAACATATCGAATAACAATTATTTCAGACTACGCGATTTGGCAGAGTATTTCTCGGGAACGAGCAGCCAGTTTGATATCACTTGGAATAAAGCGAACAATGCGATTGAGATCATAACTGGACAAGCTTATACGCCCGAAAAGAAAACAACAAGTAACTATTATAGCCGCAATAAAAATTATGCTGCTACGCTTTCAAGCTCTAAGGTGCTAGTCAACGGACAGTTACAGTCTATTACGGCGTACAATATTGATGATAACAATTATTTTCAGTTGAGAGATTTGGCGGGTAAAATCCCGTTCGATATTGAATTTGACGTTCAGTCTGACCGCATATCGTTATTTTCCAAAATCCCAGATCATGCTTACCGGGTAAAGACGGCGGCTGTAGCTGAGAGTAACGGGGAATCTTCTTATTTTCCTAGATGGAAAAGTACGGCCTCTTCTTATCTTGTGAATAATAAGGATGGGACTGTAAGTGTTATTGAGGCGAACAAAGAGTTTACGATTGAAACGTACAATGAGAAGTACGAACTAACAGGCAATAAGAGCATTCCTTTTGAGCTTCCGGTGTTTGGTGGATTCTTTAGTGGGGAGAAGTATAACTATATTGCTTTTGGCCAAGAGAACCGCGAAGAGAATGATAGCAAGGAAGTCATTCGTATTGTCCGTTATGATAAAAGCTTCAATAGAGTAGACAGTGTCTCCATAAAGGGTGGGGAGAGCTATACCGTTAGCCCTTTTGATTCAGGCTCCGGCAGGATGGCTGAAGCTGGAGATACGCTTGTATTTCACACTTCACGTACAAGATACACGACAGAAGATAAATTAAATCATCAATCCCAGCTTACCATTATTGTAAATACTAAAACCATGACCGTGACCAATGATCTGGGAAGATTCCAGAAGAATCATGTCAGTCACTCTTTTGACCAATATGTATTGTTTGATGGTACTGCGCATGTTCTAGTCGATCATGGCGACGCTTATCCCCGTTCGATTGTTCTGAATAAAGGAGACGGAGCCAGTTATAACGAAGTGGATTTATTTAATATTCCCGGCAAAATCGGAGCGAACGCGACGGGTGTTTCTATAGGCGGATTTGAGATGTCCCCGGCGAACTATATAGTCGCTATGAATTCGGTAGATCATTCCCTAGTCAAAGAGTATACATCTTTTGAGATGGTGGGTTTAGAAACGGACCAAAGGGATGTCATGCTTAGTGTGTTGCCCAAGTCCAACCTGAGCAGTAATTCGGTGAATCACATTACCTTGGCTAAATATGTAGGCACGAACCTGATCGCGTCCATCCCTAAGCTAGTAAAAATCACAGACGACAAAATGATGGTGCTGTGGCAGGAGTTTGATAAAGAGAATCATCCGGGTGATCTGAAATATGTTCTTATAGATGGAGCGGGAAAAGCTACTAGCGACATCCAAACGATCAAGCATTTTGCCTTATCAGAGTGCAATCCTATTATTAGTGGGGACAAAATCATTTGGTATACGAACAATAAAGGATCCAGAGTGTTCTATTCGATCCCGTTAAATTAACGGATTCAATTAATAACAAAGTGGGTAAATTAGACTATAAGCTATAAATAGGACCTTCTAAATAGAAGGTCTATTTTTTCACGCAAAAATCACATCATCCATGGAGGTCGCTATGCATCGCGTAAATCTAAACCAGGAACAATTCAACCAACAGGTGATTAATCACGCCTCCTTTGGGATCGCCCTTTTATCGCCAAATGGTTTGATTCTGACCGTAAACCCGGCCTTTGAGCAGACTTTTGGTTATTCCACTGAAGAGTTTGAGGGTATGCGGTTAGAAGACCTTTCTCACCCCGAGGATTTCGGCAACCTTCATGATTTAAAAGCAGTTTTGGGTGAGGAAACAGAAGTGCAGATGGAAAAGCAGTTTATCACAAAAAATGGAGATTATATTTGGGGACAGCTCACGCTCCACCTATTCAGCGACGAGTCGAACCAGCCAGCATACTTCATTTGCCAAATCGTTAACATTACAAAGCAAAAGGAATCCGAGCAACGCCTTCAGGAGTCTGTTGAACGGTATACGTCGCTTAAAAAATATAACCATGACGCCGTCATTTCCTTTGACCTTGACGGTCGAATCATTAACACCAATAGTATGGCGGAAAAGATAACGGGCTATGCCATCGAGTCCGAGTTGATCGGGATGAAGCTTGCGAGTCTGATTGGAGAAGAGAATGTCCAGCGCATTCTGGAAAGAGCCCTTTACGATAATACAGTTGAGCAGTATATCAATAAGCTTGTCACTAAGGACAGCGAAGTCGTTGAAGTGCTCACCAGTATTGCACCTATTTATGTGAACAATCATAATATCGGATTTTATCTTATATGCAAGGACATTTCCGAGCAAAGGCAATTGTCGCTAGCTAAGGAAGCCGCAGAATCCACGAATAGAGCTAAAAGTGAGTTCCTGGCTATGATGAGCCATGAAATTCGCACTCCCATGAACGGGGTGATCGGCATGACTGATATTCTGCTTGAAACAGAGCTTAATGAAGAACAACGTGAATATGTAGAAATCATTCGCAAAAGCGGAGGAATCCTGCTCAATATAATTAATGATATCCTTGATCTTTCAAAAATTGAGGCAGGCCGCAGCGAGCTACAAGAGGATACATTCGATCTGCGAACTTGCCTCAAGGACAGCTTTTCTGTTATTGCAATAAAAGCTGAACAAAAACATCTGGAGCTCACCAGCATCATAAATCATGATGTTCCTGACTTTATTTACGGTGACGAGGAACGCTTGAAGCAGGTGTTCTTGAACCTGCTAGGGAATGCTGTGAAATTCACACCCGCGGGCAGCATATCGGTAAAAGTGAGGCTTGTAAAGGATGATCCCTTCCTGCTGGCCTTTACGGTAACCGATACTGGCATTGGAATTGATCCTGATCGACTTACTGATATTTTTGAACCGTTTGAGCAGGTGGATAGCTTTATGATGCGGAGACATGAAGGCACGGGTCTTGGCCTTGCCATCAGCCGCAGAATTGTCGAAATGATGGGTGGTGAGATCTATGCGGAGAGTGACGGCAAGAGCGGTACGTCGGTTACCTTCACAATCAGGCCCAAGAAATCAGTGGTAATTCCTAGCCAAGAGGCTAACATTAACAAGCTTCATACCGCACGTGAGGCAAGAATTTTACTTGCTGAAGACAACTCTATCAATGCGCTAGTGCTGACCAAAATACTCGAAAAAATGGGTCACAGTGTTATCGCCGTCACAAACGGCATAGATGCGGTTGAAGCAGCACGGAAAGAACCCTTTGATCTTATTTTATTGGATCTTCACATGCCCATTATGAACGGTATAGAGGCTATGAAGATGTTAAGAGATGAGCATCAAGAGAAATGTCCGCCCATCATCGCGGTCACGGCTAATGCTTTGAAGGGTGACCGTGAAAATTGTCTAGCTGCCGGAATGGACGAGTATATCAGCAAGCCTGTAAAGCGTGAAGTCATCATAAAGATGTTAGATCAGTTTGTGATCTAATATAAACAGCATAACCTCTCAGTGATATTATCCCCTTCAGGTGAACAGTAAAAAGCCAGTCCATTACTGTTACACTTGGAGGGGATCGCTCTATCCATTGAATTACATAGCATTGCACGTTATACTTTGAAAAGAAATACGGACCCGCTTATCATATAACAGATCCGTCCTTCTATAAGGTATGGATCTTATTTTTTGTATGTATATATTCAGTCAGAGACGGAGGCGCAACATTGCAGCTAATCAATCAATCAGAAGTACAAGATAGGATCGACCTGCTTAAAGATCAGGATCTGTATATCCATCTTGAGATGACAACGGGAGCCTACGCTGCCCATTTAGATAGTTCGAAGCATCCAGCCGCTACTTTTATTACCAATGCTGTTATTCGATATTCCCATGGTTCGATTTCCGGCAACGGTCCTTATCGGGTCGGCTTAAAAATGTCGCAGGGCTGGGTTTACTCGGAAGGGCTAACTCACTATGAAGAGAGTGAGACAGGCAGATTGATTATGGCTGGACATGATGCTCAAGGCAAACTGATCGTATCGTTACAATTAAGCCGAGAGCCGTTCTAATGGAAGAGGAGATGAAGAGTTCTGTGGAAAAACATATTCTTGTTATTTTGCCACATCCGGATGATGAGGCCTTCGGTATATCAGGTACCCTTGCCAAACATATACAAAGTGGGACCCAAGTTACCTACGCATGCCTAACGCTTGGAGAAATGGGCCGAAATATGGGCATCCCGCCCTTTGCGAATCGGGTAACCCTCCCGGAAATACGTAAGAAGGAGCTGGAGGAATCCTGCGAGGCTATTGGCATACAGGATTTAAGAATGCTTGGTTTTCACGACAAGACGATAGAATTCGAAGATCAAGTCTTGCTCGATGGGCAGATTGATGCGCTCTTGAAAGAGCTTAAACCTTCGCTGATCATCACTTTCTATCCTGGGTACAGCGTTCATCCTGATCACGATGCTACTGGAGCCGCAGTGATCCGAACCGTTGCAAGACTTCCGAAGGAAGAAAGACCTCCTGTTCACTGTATAGCTTTTGCTAATAATATTGTAGAGATTGGGGAGCCAAAGGTTATCAATGATGTGAGAGATTTCCTCAAGCACAAGATGGCGTCCATTCAGGCGCATCGTTCCCAATTCCAAGCTGCTGAGCTGTTGGGCAGCAAACCTTTAAATGATAAAGAGATCCAAGCTCGTTTTGGAACAGAACATTTCTGGATTTATCCGTTTGAATGATAATGATCTAGTCAGAATTTTAGCGGTGATCTGTTGTCGGTGCTTAACCGGTGATAGATCGCCGTTTTTGTATGTGAATATTCAACTTTTCAGCGGGGGACGGTGGGAATTTAAGGCGAGGCCTTAAGACACGGGTAATTTGACCTAAAAAATTACTAAGGACTATCCGATATAGAAGATACTAACAATTGAAAGGTGATTAAATGCGAATCGGTCACAACATCACGTCTTTAAATAGTTTGAACAGATTAAATAAAAATAATAAATCTATTACAAGTTCACTAGAGAGGTTATCTTCTGGACTTCGGATAAATATAGCGGCAGATGATGCTGCAGGATTAGCAATTTCTGAGAAAATGAGAGCACAGATTCGTGGATTGTCTCAGGCAGCAAGGAATACACAGGATGGTATTTCACTAATTCAGACTGCTGAGAGTGGACTTGGAACTATACAAGATCCTAATCTGCTAAGATTACGGGAGCTTGCAATACAGGCTTCAAATGATACCTTAACAAATTTTGATCGAACATTGATTCAAAAAGAAGTTGAGCAGATAAAGCTTGGGATAAATGATATTGCTAATAACACTCAATTTAATGGAATTCATTTATTGAATAATGACCTCGAAGTAAACACGAATATTACCCCAGTACAGGGCAATATAAGTACGAACTGGACCGCTAACATACCTGCCAGAGATTTATCTAAGACTTCAGATGGAGGTTACGTCGGAATAAGAATTCCCGGTAATAATCCCTTCAAATTAGATAGTATGGGTAATCTGGTTTGGTCACAAGCAATTCCTAATATGGATGTGTATAGTATTAAGGAATCTAGTGATGGTGGTTATATTTTATTAGGAAATGATTTCTCAGCAGGGGCAATTTCCGATCAAAGGATAAATATAATTAAATGGGATGCGAATTTGAATGAGCAGTGGAGTACAGGGGTATCTGGTGTCTACTCCATTATGGGGAATGAAGTAATTGAGACTAGTGACGGTTCCTTTATTGTGGCAGGGACGGGTTCCGGTATTCAAAATTGGGATGGCCTTATGGCTAAATTTAATAGTAGTGGTGTGCAACAATCCACCTCGATAGTGGGTTCTTCACAATCCAATCCTGTTGGCTATGGAAGCGAAGAATTTAATTCTATTATTGAAACTGCTGACGGCGGTTATTTGGCTATTGGTTCATCAAGTCTCCAACTAAACGGTTCTTATACCGATAAGTCAAGCTGGGTTGTGAAATATGATAGTAACTTAAATCCGTTATGGGACACACGAGTCGGTGCTGCTGGGGATGATGAAGGTTACCGGGCCATCGCAACCAGTGATGGAGGGGCCATAATTGTTGGTTCTTATAACGACTCTACTAAAACTAGTGGATTAATCTATAAACTAGACAGTAGTGGAAACGTATTGTGGGAGAAGAATATCTCAAATGAAACTTCCAACTCCAGTCAACTTACAAGCATTACAGAAATGAAAGATGGGAATTACATCGTTGGAGGAATAGTAGATAATAATTATCGTCTTTCCATCTTTGATCCACAGGGTAATGAATTGGCTAATGTTAATCTAAATGGTGGGGGCTCTACGGATAGACTAAATAACATTATTAGTAATGATGACGGAAGTTACACTTTTTCAACTACAACTGGGATAACCAATTTCAATGTATCTTACGGATCAAACCCTGGTACCACATATGATTACAAAACAGTAAATCTTCAGGTGGGAGCAAACTCTGGGAATAACTTCGCTGTTAAATTAACAGATGCTAGAACTACTGCTCTGGGAATTGCGGATATAGATCTTTCAACTAGACAAGGTGCCGAATTAGCGATTTCGAAAATAGACAAAGCTATAAATACCGTTTCATCCAGGCGTTCAATGTACGGCGCGTATCAAAATGCATTAGAACATATCCATAATAACCTAACCAATTACGAAGTAAACTTAACAGCAGCTGAATCACGAATAAGAGATGCGGATATGGCAAAGGAAATGATGAAGCTTACCAAATACAATGTCTTATCTCAAGCATCGCAAGCGATGTTGGCTCAAGCTAATCAACAGCCTCAAGGCGTGTTAGAGTTGTTAAAATAGGGCTATACATACAGTCTATGCATTTCAGTGCATAGGCTTTTTTTAGAATCTATGATGATCTAAGAAATGATTTACAAAAAAATTTCCAGAGACTATTATATTTCTATGCGTAATATTTTCCTTTTTTAACTAGATTATTGTAAGAATTTATCTTTGGAGGTTCAAATGAAAAAGCACGACAAAATCATTTCCTTCATCTTCATGTTCATTATGATGGTGACGGCTATTTTCTGGGTAAACTCGACCACTAGTTGGTCTATGATGGGTACCCTTGCTTCCGTGGCCTGTTTCGTACTTTTTGTATTATTGGGACTCCGCACTATACCTGTTTTGACAGATTTTGTTCTGACAAATCCAGCGCCTGAAGTAACTCTGGAAAATAAAATACGGGACAGAAAGCAGGCTTGGCTATATATTATCGGCTGGGTTGTGGCTAGTAGGGTCTTGCTTATGATTATCGGGTATATATTTTTGATCATACAGAATGGCTATTCCGGTGGTTTGTTTAGCAAAATAGCTGAGACCTGGCATATATCGGGGATCGACGCTTCACATTATTTGGGCATCGCGGAGAATTGGTATGTGACGGAGGGAGATCCGAAATACCATATTGTGTTTTTTCCTTTTTTTCCAAATCTAATTAAAGTAGTTCAGGTATTTGTAGGGAATTATCTCGTCGCTGGATTCATCGTTTCTAATATTTGCTCGCTTGTCGCTGCCTTGGTCGCCTATGAGCTTGCCGCACTAGACATGCATCGAAAGAGTGCTATGCGAGTAGTAAAGTATATTTTTATATTTCCGGCTGCGTTCTTTTTCTTCATCCCAATGACCGAATCTTTATTTCTGGCCTTATCGCTGTTGTGTTTATATTTTGTGAGAAAAAAAGAATGGCTCATCGGATGTTTATGCGGTGCACTTGCAGCGTATACGCGTTCTCCAGGGGTACTGTTGATTGTACCGGTTGCGATTGAATTTGCACGGGAACTTATCGGGAATTATAAATTACTAGAGAAAAAAGCGTTTATACATAAACTGACCACCGCCATTGGCTGTCTTGCTATCATATCGATGGGTTTGCTGGCTTATCTTTACATCAACTACTATGTTACGGGAAATGCTTTTCAGTTCAGTATTTACCAGAGGGAGCATTGGTCACAGAAGTTCTATCTCTTTTTCGATACCGTAAGATATCAGATGGAATATGCGGTGGGCACCTTTAAAAGTGGAGATAGCCGTTCTTTTCTCGGCATGTGGCTGCCTAATTTAATCGCTATATTCTCAGCACTAATTATCATGTTTATGGGAGCAAGAAAACTACGGCCATCCTACACTGCTTATTTTATCGTGTATTTTGCTTTCGTAGTGGGAGCTACCTGGCTGCTGTCAGCCCCGCGTTATTTGCTTGTTGCATTTCCGCTAGCTTTTGCTGCCGTTGCGCTCACTAATGAAAAGCCGAAGGATGTTGCACTCACTGTTATATCTGTTGTGGGTAGTATACTGTACTTGGCAATGTTTGTAGCGGGATATCCGGTGTATTGAGGAATCGTGTTAAAATAGGAGAACGCCTAGGTGCGTTCTTCTTTTTTATTGCGAATAATCTTATAGAAACGATGGTGGGTATGAAGATTGATTACGACAATCAGGTGATCGAGTTTAATGTTCAATATGGAAACGGGAAAAAAATCTCCATTCATATAGATTCGTCAGGGCGCATAACACTCAAGGTACCTAAGAAAACATCTGAAGAGACGATTAAAAGTGTGGTTGAGCGTAATGGAAAAATGATTGTGGAGAAGCTGCAAAGTCTCGAAGCGGCTCGTGAAACGCCAAAGATGATCAGAGCGTACGAAGATGAAGGAAAGTTCCTGTATCTAGGCAAATATTATTCTCTGCATGAGCTTATAGAGACAGCGGAGCTAAGTGAAGAACAACTTCAGTTAAAGCTGAAAAAGTTCTATTTCTCTAGCTGCAAGAAGCTTATAGGAGAGCGGATCACTAGGTACCAGACGCAGCTTAGAGTAAAACCTAAGAGTATCGAGATTGTAGAGTCCAGGACCAAATGGGGAAGCTGCAGCTCCGATAAAAAGCTAACCTTTAACTATCGTCTGGCCATGGCTCCCGTGGAGGTTATCGATTATGTGATCATCCATGAGTTATGTCATTTGCTGCATATGAACCATGATCGCTCCTTTTGGCGACGGGTTGGAAGCCTAATGCCGGATTATAAGGAGAAGGAAGAATATTTAGCAAGATATGGACGGGCTATGACGTTATGAAAAAAGGGTATTCCAGTGCAACTAGAGTAATGGTTGCCGGGAATACCCTTCGTTATTTTAACCCCTTTGCAGCAATCGATAGAGGTTAAGTGCCAGTTGAATCTCGAATAGCTCATCTGAGTTTTTCAGATCTATATTTAGCAAATCTTTGATTTTATCAATCCGGTAAATAAAGGTGTTGCGGTGAATAAACATCGCTTTGGCGGCTTCGGTTACATTCTGATTGTACATAAAATAATACTCCAAGGTAGACATGAATCTCGTGTTCATCGTCTGGTCATGTTCATGGATGCCTCCCAGAACTTTGTTAAAGAATGTCTCCATTTCCGTAGGCTTAATATTGGAATCCAAAAAATGATAGACAGAATAATCCTCGAAGTGAGCAATGCTCCGGCTGTCTTTATTAAACCGCTGCATGAGCCGCATAGCTTCCTGGGCCTCGAAGAAGCTTCGATGGAGCGAAGCAAGTGTCTTATACTGACTGCCAATGCCGATGAGAAAATGATTTTTAGTCATTTCCTGAGCCAGCAATTGCAGCACCTCTTGAGCAAAGGCTTTCGTATCGCTTACGGAAATTGGCGGTTTATTTTCATTTTTTCCGATCAAGATGATAATTTGCTGATTGCGATAGTAACAGATTAGCTCTCCACCTGCATTACTGGACAAGCCATAGATCAAATTGACACATTTTTTGACCATATGCTCCATTTCGTATTTTCTATAAACCATGTCCGTGTAGTTTTCCAGCTGTGTAGCTTCAATATGGATAACTGTACAGTAATACGAATAGTTAACTTTAAGCCCATGCATAGCAGATAGGGAATGCAGTGTTTCTGTTGAAGTAATATTGCCAGCTAATAAGTCGTCGAAGAAGTCCTGCCTAATTTTATGCTTTACCTCTTCGATTTCCTTGGCTTTGATCCGGTCCAGTGCAAGCATCGTGGATACATGCTCTAACGCGGTGTAGTCAAATTCAACCAGCTTGCGTACCGTTTGCAGAACGACGATATACGCGTAAGCGTTACTGGATACAGAAACCGGCATAATGCAGCACTTGTACGGCTGTCCCTGAGAATAGTAGGTGCGTTTGATGGATTTTTTGATTTCAGTAATATACTTTGGGAAAGCTACCGTGAACTCTGGTGGAAAAACAGGCCTGTTCTTCACCAGTGGCAGGAATTCCTGAAGTGGAGATGGGTTATCCTTATGATCTGTATAGCAGAGTAGGTTCCAGTCTCTATCTAATATAAGAACAGGGTTATGGATCGTGTCGGACAATTCCGCCGATATTTGCTCAATACCGCCTCCTTCGAGTGCGATTTTGAACAGCGCATTATGAAGGTCGAGCGAGCGTCGGTTCACAGCATCGTAATCCGCGTTGGTCTTTTCGTTAATGATCGCAATGACTCTGGACAAGGTGTATTCAAAAGGGAGCTCCAGTAGCGGGAGTCCATGCTTATCAGCAAGCTCAATCATATTCTGCGGGATAGCATCGAAATATCGCTTCATTTTGATGCAGAGTCCTGCACAGTTATTCTCCACCAGCTCATGAATAAATTTGTTCTGCAGCTCCGTGCTGTCTTTGAAGATATATCCGGTGGATAAAAGCAGCTCGTTCGAGGTCAGCCAGTCAAATACGTCCGGATTCTCGATGATATTAACTACGGAGATTTGATTGTTTAGACCAGAATGCCCCGCAACGATCTTTATGCCTTCGATGGATTTGATTTGTAAGATATCTTTTATCGTTAGCATCAATTCACACCTCTCATCTTCGCCCATTGTGCAATGTGCATAGTGATTACTTGTTGTTTTTAGTGTTCTTGTATGATGACCCCCAGTGTACGGAGGACTACAATAAGGGTGTCAGGTAACGTTTATCCGTTAAACTGTGATATATTTCACAAAAATATCCTTTTTCACACAGAAAGCAGCTCAATCTTCATCATTCTTGGAATTTTATGAACTGAGTGTAACATCTTCTATCATTCATCATCAACCGTTACGGTTTTTTTATGAGAACGCTTTCTATATAGGATAACCTGACAGTAAGTGACCAAACCATTATCTACTTCCTTCTCAAGGGGGCGATCAAACGGAGCATTCTCAGAGCAAGTGTACCTCTTATTTAAAAGCTGGGATATCCAGTGATAGCGCGTTCTTTCATCGGATTCGAGAATCAAGATTTTTCGGAAATGTACACAGCATATTTGAGCGGACGATAAATGTAAGGTGCAAGGCAACTGATGAATTATATACCATTGCGAGCAGTAAGGTAGATAATGCGCCTAATACTTTGATTACAGAGGTTAGTAGTTTTTCGGTTCTTGGACTGGTTGTGGGAGATGAAGTTTTTGCGGAGAATGATCAATTATATATCGGCACTAAGCTTTCAATATCGATCAAGCAACTGACAGTTTGGCAGAGCTCTTTATCTATTTTTCCCATAGAAGTAAAGACGCTAAGAGATAATTTGGCTGCGGCAAAAGCTTATATCAATAGCTATGGAAAACCAGGCGGTATGAAGCAGTTTGCGGGTTCTAGCAGCTTTGAGAGAGAAACGATGCGGCTGCTGGAAGAGCGATCTTCAGGTCTTCTGAATGCCTTGGCGAATGACAGCATGGAAGAGGCTACTCATTATGCAATTCGACTAATGGGATTAGGCCCAGGGCTGACTCCGTCGGGAGATGATTTTTTAGTTGGATTGTTTGCTGTGATCCATCTGCCTCAGAGTCCTATTAGTAAATATCAGCCGTGGTGCAGGGAAGTCGTGAACGAAGCAGCTGAATTAACGAATCAAATAAGCTATATGGCTCTGAAAAAAGCGGCTTGGGGTCAGGTGAGAGAGTCAATGGGTCAGTTGCTGCATTCGCTCATGTATGAGAGTAAGGAAAATATGCTTCTTGGCTTATCGGCAGTGCTGGATTTAGGTTCTTCTTCCGGAACAGATATTGCCTTGGGGATCATTAGCGGTTTGGATCTTAATCTAGAACAACGTTGGAGGTAAGATATGTCGACTAAAATAGTAATTAAAAGGAACACATACTTTGATTCCGTCTCGCTCATGTCGTTGTCGACCAAAGCGAATCAAATAGAGGGTGTCGAACAAGCTTTTATCGCAATGGCTACTCAAATGAATAAAGAGGTATTAGCGAATGTAGGGCTGATAACCCCTGAGCTAGAGGAAGCTAAGAATAGTGACCTGATGATCGTAATCAAAGCAGCATCCCCTGAGCTGGCTGAAGTTGCCTTTGAAGCAATCGAAGAGCTGTTTATTAAAAAAGACAGTGCAGTTGGCGGTACAGCGCTTAAATATCCAACAATTGAGTCGGCAGTGAAGAATATGACAGCAGCTAATCTTGCAGTGATTTCAGTCAACGGAGCGTTTGCAGCCAGAGAAGCAAGAAAAGCGCTGGAGAATAATCTCCATGTCATGATGTTCAGTGACAACGTAAGCGTAGAAGACGAAATTGAATTAAAAAAAATAGCACATGAGCGTGGATTGCTGATGATGGGGCCGGATTGCGGAACCGCGATCATTGGAAATATGGCATTATGTTTTGCTAATAAGGTTCGCAAAGGCAATATCGGCATCGTGGGTGCATCCGGCACAGGAAGTCAGGAAATCAGCGTGCGGATTCACGATTTTGGCGGAGGCATCTCACAGTTGATTGGCACAGGCGGCAGAGACCTAAGTGAACGTGTCGGCGGAGTAATGATGCTTGATGCTATGAAAGCGCTTAACGAAGACGAAGCCACTAAGGTCATTGTGTTGATTTCCAAGCCACCCGCCAAAAGTGTGGAACAAAAAGTGCTGAATGAAATCAAAAATATGCATAAGCCTGTCGTGGTCTGCTTTATCGGAGGAACGGAGGAAGCTGTTCTGGAAGCAGGTGGACATTTTGCCAAAACAACTAAAGAGGCCGCGCTAAAGGCGGTAATTCTATCCGGCATTGATGAGAGCCAAATTGACAAGCATCCGCTAAACCTTCCGCTGATTGAGGAGATTAAGGTCAAGCTGAAGCCAGAACAGAAGTATATTCGCGGGTTATTCTGCGGCGGTACTTTATGTGATGAAGCAATGTATCTAGCGATGGAGAAATACGACGATGTCTATAGCAACATTCCAAAAGATCCGGAATATCAGCTGGGTGATATCCATATCAGCCAAGCGCATACGTTTATTGACTTTGGGGATGATGGGTTCACTAACGGCAAACCACATCCGATGATTGATCCTTCTTCACGGATTGCCAGATTCAAGCAGGAAGCAAAGGACCCGGCGGTGGGCGTGATCATTATGGATTTTGTATTAGGCTATGGATCGCATGAGGATCCAGTAGGTGTTATGGTGCCTGCAATTATTGAGGCTAAGCAAGCAGCGGAACAAGAAGGCAGACATTTGGAGATTGTCGGCTATGTACTTGGAACCGATCTGGATACACCTTCCGTCCAAGAACAGCTTGATAAGTTGGTATCCGCGGGCGTTACCTATGCAAGCAGTAATACGAATGCAGGACTTCTTGCCAGAGGTTTTGTAGAGAAGGGAGTATAACATGAGCAGAATCAATGAGTTATTTAAGAGTGAACTTCACGTTATCAATGTCGGCCTAGAAATGTTCAAGGATGATATCCTGAAGCAAAAAGGCAACGTAACCCATCTGGAATGGAAGCCACCTGGTGGAGGTAAGCCCGAATTAATTGCCGCACTGGATGCGTTAGAGCAAGAGGGGATTGCTGCAAAGATTGAGGCTGCCAACAAGCTGGCTGTAGAGCGAATCGTGAATTCACAACCGGTATTGGTTGGTTTTGATCAAGCGATCAATGTCGTACCAGGGATGACTAAGACTACGATATTACATGCAGGGCCTCCGATTACCTGGGATAAGATGAGTGGTCCCATGAAAGGTGCAGTTACCGGCGCTTTGGTCTTTGAGGGCTTGGCGAAGGATCTGGATGAAGCTGCCGAACTAGCGGCATCAGGTGAGATTACGTTCTCCCCTTGTCACGAGCATAATTGTGTGGGTTCCATGGCAGGGGTAACCTCAGCCTCTATGTTCATGCACATTGTAGAGAATAAAACGTATGGCAACATCGCTTATACGAACCTTAGTGAGCAACTGTCGAAAATCTTGCGGATGGGTGCAAACGATGAAACGGTCGTTGCCCGTTTGATCTGGATGAGAGATGTGCTTGGACCGATGCTGCGTGAGGCGATGAAGTTCTCTGAGAACGGCATTGATCTACGGCTCATGTTATCACAGGCGCTCCATATGGGAGATGAATGCCATAACCGCAACAACGCTGGAACGACTCTTTTGATTCAGGCATTAACGCCGCTTATCCTGAGAACGGATTTTACTAATGAGCAGAAAATCGAAGTGTTCGATTTTGTGGCAATGAGTGATTATTTCTCCGGACCAACCTGGATGGCTCTTTGTAAATGTGCGCTTGATGCTGCCCATGGCATCGAGCATAGCACCATCGTAACAACGATGGCCCGCAATGGCGTGGAATTCGGTATTCGTGTCAGTGGAATGCCAGGCAATACCTGGTTTACCGGCCCTGCGCAAAAGGTTGTCGGACCGATGTTTGCAGGGTATAAGCCGGAAGATTCGGGACTCGATATCGGTGACAGTGCGATTACCGAAACGTATGGTATAGGTGGCTTCGCCATGGCAACCGCGCCGGCGATTGTAGCATTAGTTGGGGGAACCGTAGATGATGCCATGAACTATTCTGTGAAAATGAAGGAAATTACTACGACGGAGAATCCAAATGTGACGATTCCTTTGTTGAACTTCCGCGGAATTCCTACTGGAATCGATATTCGTAAAGTGGGTCAAACCAGCATTATGCCAGTGATCAACACGGCTATTGCCCATAAGGATCCAGGCATCGGAATGATTGGAGCCGGAATCACTCATCCTCCAATCGAGTGTTTCGAGCAAGCCATTCTCGCTTTTAGCCAGAGCATGCATTCATAGAACCACCCGCCCTTCAGGCCTATTCAAGGGCCTGAGGGCTTCATAAGCCATTGGTATGTAAGCGCTAACGATCTAGGGGGAGATTTATTATGGATCAAGTATTTATGAAGATGTTCTGGAAAAAGGGAGATTGGGCCGCGTTTTTCGGGCTGCTTGCTAACAATTTAACCAATCTGCTTACGATGATTTCATTGTTAATTTTTGTAGTAGGATTTCCGGAAGGTATGGTTTACGGCAGAGTCGTTCCTGCGTTTGGACTCGCGATTTTTATCGCAAGTATTGCTTATGGCTGGTTTGGATATCAGCTAGCCAAAAAAACAGGCCGAACGGATATAACCGCATTACCTTCAGGACCTAGTGCTCCATCGATTTTTACGGTAACTTTTCTAGTGTTAATTCCCGTATTTAGAGAAACCAATGATGCATCATTTGCGCTGCAAATTGGTCTCGTATGGTGCCTGTTCGAAGCTTTGATCCTTATTGTCGGCTCATTTCTGGGAGATGTGCTGCGCAAGGTTATTCCAAGAACCGTACTTTTATCTTGTTTATCTGGACTTGGATTGTTATTGCTGGCTATGAACCCGATGCTGCAATCCTTCGAAACACCAGTTGTTGCCTTTGTTGTACTTGTGATCATCTTTATTAACTGGTTTGGCAAATCGCCGATATTTAAAAAAATTCCTACAGGATTTCTGCTGCTGATTGCTGGAACCGCGCTGGCTTGGATATTCGGCTTGCAGAATCCAGAAGCGATCACAACGGCTCTTTCAACACTGGGGTTTAATCCACCTGAGGTGCATATTACCAGCTTAATTCAAGGGATTCCGCATGCCTTGCCATACCTGGCTTCTGCAATTCCATTGGGACTGGCGAATTATATTTTTGACCTTGAAAATATTGAGAGCGCACATGCTGCGGGAGATCCTTATAACACTCGTAACGTCATGCTAACGAACGGGGTTGCTTCAAGTATTGGTGCTTTTACAGGTAATCCGTTCCCGGTAACTGTGTACATTGGTCATGCAGGCTGGAAATCTATTGGGGCTGGACTTGGTTATACCATAGCTTCTGGTTTCTCCATGTTAATTATTTGTCTCTTTGGTATAGGAGCACTGCTGTTGTCTATCATACCTGTTGTGGCGATTGTTCCGATTCTGGTCTATGTCGGGGTCGTTACGGCGAATCAGGTGGTTCGAGAGACACCTAAAAATGAAGTGCCCGTTATCTTTATCACCTTGTTCCCATGGATTGCTAACTGGGCTTTAACGCTTGCGAACAACATTTTTAATGCGGCTGAAACTTCGGCTTCTAAGGTGGGGATTGATCTCTTATTAAGTAAAGGGGTTTATTACAACGGGCTGATGCATTTAGGAAATGGTGCACCGCTTAGCAGCTTGATTTGGGGCTCCATCACTATTTTCTCTATCCTGAATAAACCACTGCGGGCTGCTGTCTTTGCTGTAATCGCGTCTGGCCTATCTTTATTTGGGATCATTCACGCGCCGACTGTTGGATTTGCTCAAGCTTCACTTATGCCATTCGTATACGCCTATTTGATGGTTGCAGGATTATTTGTTTATAAGCATTTTTCAGACCTTCGTGACCCAGCGAACAAGCTGCAATCCGAATAAATAATTGATAAAAAGAAATAGGAGAGCTAAAGCCATGACTAATCAAACTCTGTCAGAAGATTTAATTCAAGCAGCGGATCGCGGGGATTTAGCTGCCGTAGAACAGCTTTTAGCTCGTGGTGCCGATGTTCATCATAAGGATGCCAGTGGTCGTACTGCGCTGATGGCGGCAACGCAAAAAAATCATATTCCTCTCGCTCAAAAGCTGATTGAAGCAGGCAGTGACGTGAATGCAAGAGATATCACTATGTTATCACCCTACCTGTGTGCCGGTGCCAATGGATTCCATGAGATTCTGTCTTTAACTCTTGCCGCAGGTGCGGATACAACCAGTGTAAATCGTTTTGGGGGAACTACACTGCTTCCTTCCAGCGAGAAGGGGTATCTAAGAACTGTTCAGAAATGCTTGGAAGCAGGCGTTGCAGTTAACCATATGAACAATCTGGGATGGTCTGCCTTGTTGGAGGCAGTAATTCTCGGGAATGGTGGCCGTTTATACTCCGATATTATTCAGTTGTTGGTGGATGCTGGAGCGGATGTTCAATTGCCGGATCGTGACGGCAAATCATCGTTGCAGCATGCAGAAGAGCTGGGACAGGAGAGGGTCATCCGTATTCTCAATAAAGAAAAGCTAACGATTCATCCAAGTATTCAAAGCGCTCAAGAGCTAGCTCGGGCAGAGGATTTCCTGAAAGCGAGTTTGGTTATGGAACATGCAATGCAAGAGGACAGTAATAATTCAGACTTCTATTACTATAAAGGATACTTCTTAGGGGAACTCGGGAGATATGAGGAAGCTCTGGCAGCCTATCAACAGGCACTTACTATCGATCCGGATGACCTTGATTTCTATTTCTACACCGCAAATGCCTACCGAATGATGAAGCGATCCGAGCAAGCGTTAGCAGAGTATGATAAAGCGATAGAACGCGATCCTGGCGAAAGCTTCTTCCGCTATCATAAATCCAATTATTTAAGAGAGTTGGGCAGGCATGAGGAAGCGGTTAAAGTTATGGATCAGCTTCTGGAACAGCAGCCTGAACGGTATGATTTCTCGTTTCATAAGGCGAACAGCTTGAGATCACTTGGCCGGCATCAAGAGGCAGTTGAGGCGATTGAGAACGCAATTGCTAACGATCCGAGCAATCCTTTATATCATCATCATAAGGCACAGTCACTTGGTTTACTTGGTGATCATGAAATGGCCATTCAAGAAATAGATATTGCTATCAGCTATAATCCTGCCAATCCGGATTTTCACTTCGCGAAGGAACAATTTCAGCTGGCCCTTAAACGCTAATAAATGAGGATCAACTGATCCGTCAGGAGGAATGGAATGAGTAAATTTATAGTTGTAGCCATTGGCGGTAATTCATTGGTGAAAGACAATGGCCGCGATTCTATAGAGGATCAATCTGAGGCAGTACGTGAAATTGCTGTCAATATCGCTGATCTGGTGCAAGCAGACAACGATGTGGTGGTTACTCACGGCAACGGTCCACAGGTTGGATTCGAGCTGAGACGAAGCGAGGTGGCTTCGGAAGTCACTGGAATGGATGTTACTCCGCTGGTCAATTGCGTGGCGGGCACGCAAGGGGGCATAGGCTATTTAATTCAGCAGGCCTTAACAAATGAATTCATTCATCGCAGATTAGACAAAAAGGTTGCCACAGTCATTACTCAGGTCGAGGTTAGCAAAAATGATCCGAATTTTCAGTCTCCCTCGAAACCAGTGGGCTCCTTCTTCACGCTTGAGCAAGCAGAGGAGATGAAGCGTGCCAAGCCAGATTGGGTCATCATTGAGGATTCAGGACGAGGTTACCGCCGTGTTGTTCCATCGCCTAAGCCGATTGATATCGTTGAAAAAGACGTCATTAAATCACTCATTGAGACGGGTTATGTGGTAATCGCTGTTGGCGGAGGCGGGATTCCTGTGATCAAAACCGAAAATAATACCTACGAAGGTATCGATGCAGTCATTGACAAAGACTTTGCTACAAGTCTGCTGGCCGAACAGATCGATGCAGAATCTCTTATCATTACAACAGGAGTTCCTCAGGTATGTGTGAATTTCGGTACGCCTGAGCAGAAGGCTCTTGAAGAAGTTACAGCGGCAGAAATGTTGGTATATGCGGAGCAGGGTCATTTTCCTGCTGGCAGTATGCAGCCTAAAATTGAAGCAAGTCTTAGTTTTTTGAAAAAAGAGGGACGCAGAGTTATCATTACCAATCCGGAAAATATGAAAGCTGCGATGAGCCAACAGGCTGGCACACATATTGTAAATTAATAAGATCTAATTTATCTCATCATTTCATGGAGACCGCCACTGATCTAAATCAGGGCGGTTTTTTGACATATTCATGAATTGTTATCTAACTGTTGCTTTCAGATGGCCATATTCTGGTGAATAAAAGGAAGATAAGAGGTAAAACTATGTCCACTATAGAGAAAAAAATACATTAAAATGCGGGGGTAAAAGATGATATCGAATAAAGGAACAACACAACGTTTTTCTAGGGCTACAATTCTTTGTTGTATTTGTGCATGTACGGTATTGCTAAGTGGTTGCACTAAAGCAGCGGATGAGACTCAAGTGCCTACTCCAACAGCTCAAGTAGAAACTGCAGCACCTTCTGCAGAAGCAACTACACCTGTACCTACAAATAACGCAACAGAACAACCTCTAACATCTGCGTCACCCGGCTCAAATACTGGGAAACTTCCAGAGGGGGTTAGCGTTCAGAGAGTTATCAAGGAGGTTTCGTTAAAAGATAACTATCATAAAAAGGTTGAGCTGCTAACTGACGGAGGCAAGCGGGTCACCATTACAGATCCGAATCAAAAGATTGTTTTGCAGCAGATTGAATATGACGGAAGGATCACTGCGGTTAAGGGTAAACAGGTTACCGTTCAAGTGGAGGGCGGTAAAGAGCAAACCTTAACGATTCCTGATCATATAGTCATTGAAGATGAAGACAAGCTCGGATTGAATAATGGCGTTGAAATCGAGTGGACGGTAAATGCAGATGGACAAATCGAAAGTGTGGAATTGGACGATTAAAAATTTACCGAGGTGAGCTGGATGAAATTTCTAATCGTACTTGGTAGTATTCTTGTTCCCATTGTTATGCTGATGTTACAGGGGAAATCGATAAAGTGGCGTATGGTTTTTAATGTTGTTTCGGTCTTAAGTGCGATTATCTTTGGAAATATTTCCGCCTTGGCGATTTACGAGATATTAAGAGATCGCGCTGTGTTTATGACCTCGATCCATGCGATATTTTTGAATCCAATGTTTCTTATTACCGGAGCCTATCTTGGCGTATATTTAATTTATCGGTTGATGATAATTTCGTATGACGAGGTTTATATGTGATCGGTACAATACAAATAGGGATGTTCCTGCGAAGGACACCCCTATTTGTGTTGTTAACAGGACCGATGCTTAAGAGGACTTTCCTACAACGTTTGTTCCGCTCTTCGTGATCTTGTAGGTGATAATATCCCCATTCCAGAAGTGGAACTTCAGGATAACCTCGCCGTCTTTAACATCTTTAAAGAACGCGGGAAGCAGCTTGATTTCTTTAGTGTTATAAGAAGGTGAGAAGGTATTGCCGAATTCCTTAAATGGAGTCCAGTCCTGCGGACCTGCATTGCCACCAGCGGTATACACAGCTTCCATTGTGGCAAGCTGGTTACCATTAAAGGTGGTCGGAATGGCAAAGGATTCAGTCGTGCCTTTTGCATCGCTTAATTTAGCTGTGTCATACACAATCACCTTAAGTCTCCACGCAACACCCTTGTTGAATTTCAGAGTCAGCACGGCATTTTCACCGTATTTTTGGTCAGCTGTGAGCTTTTTAAGTTGGCTGGCTTTGAGGATGAGCTCCTCACCATTTAAGGTGTAATCTTTACCTTTGGTCAGATACTTTCCGTTGGCACTAATGGTGGTTAGCTTATTGCCGTTCAGGTTCAGCTTAACCTTGGTATCTTTGATTTGTGCACCTTTTTTTAGGTAGACCAAATCGCTTTCGGTGCTGGAGGAACGCTCCTTCAGACCAGACATTAATACATTGTGGAGTTCAGGATCAGACCACTTATAAGTTTTACGGTTGAAATGCTGCCCGTTATCCCAGAGCATGGAAGTCATTTTCTTTTCTTTCAAATAATAAGTCAGATACTCGAAGAATTTAAGCTTCTCGCCCTGTTCAATCACACCCGTGTCTTTATCGAAACCTAATAAACCAAATTCGCCGACGATGACAGGGATGCCTTTAGCTACAAATGTATTGTAAACGTTATCAAAAGTTTGAGTGATATCGTTTTTTGTATCTTTTTCAAACGTGGTGTAGCCGGCAATGTTCACACTAAAAGGCCAGAAGCCATAGAAGTGAACGGTCGCAATAATATTTGGATCGTTCAGAGCCGTAATCGTCTTATAGAGATGATCCATTCTTGTTTGCGTAGGTGAAGACTCTAATGAAGGTAATACAAGTGGGCGGAGGTCGTTTTTCCCACCGGATTTCCGCACGATTTGATAGAAAGAGTTATTAAGTTCAGTAAGCATTTGCTCCATTTTTGCTTCGTCTGTGCTTCCACCATCGGTGAATCGAGGTTCATTTATGCTCTCGAACATCAGCTTATCGGAGTTGTCCTTGAAGCGATCGGCAATTTGAGTCCAAGCTGCATTATAACGTGCCAGCGTTTCATCGTGTTTTTCTTCCATATGGCTTACCCATAGCCAGGAATCATGATGGACATTAATCATGACATAAAGCTTGGCGTCCAGTGCCCAGCCGACAACTTCTTCCACACGATCGAGGTAGGCCTTTTCTAGGGTATAGTCTGGTGCCGCACCCATGTGAGTATCCCAGGTCACAGGAATCCGAATGCTTTTATAGCCTTGAGCGGCGATCTTTTTAATAAGATCTTGGGTCACACGTGGATTGCCCCAGGAGGTTTCATCCTCACCTGTAGCATCTAAAGTATTGCCAAGGTTCCATCCGGGCTGCATTTCGTCTACATAGGATTGGATCTTACTCTTTGGCGCTGCCTTAGCTTGTTGCTCGTCCTTAGTTGCAGCTGCGGCCATGGATGAGAACAGAGAGAGCAGAAGAGCGGTGACAAGTGTCAATGATAAGAAGGATTTCTGGATTCGCGTAGTCATTGAATTCTCCTTTGTGAGATAAATTTAGGATGCTTGGACCTGGCTTTGACGCTGTACTCGGTGGTTAGATGAATACAAACACCTCCAGTTTTATTTTGTAAACGCTTTCTGAATATACCCTAACATAGAATACACTTAGCGAGTACCTTACTAATTTGTGGTAAATTCATATAAGAATTAGTGATTTAAATTAATTTACCCCACACTTGGATAAAGAAATTATTTGAATAACCCTACTCGTAGAAATTGGTTATTCAATAGGATTATCTCTAGCTGCCCGTTATACAAAAAAGAAATATAACATGACAAAAGCATATATATTAGATATGATGAAGCATGAAAATTTAAAATTAGAAATAGGTGCCAACTATGAATGTTGCGGAAGTACAATCATAGATTGGTTAAATGGAAAGCGGGTGTGAATCCCGCGCGGTCCCGCCGCTGTGAAAGAGGAGTCCTTGCAAAATGCCACTGGGAAACTGGGAAGGCAGCAAGGGTGATGATACTTGAGCCAGAATATCTGCCTTTTTCTGTTACACCATCAAACTCTACGATCGATAGAGAGGTGCTTGAATAGTGTTTGCCAGCTATTACTGTGGTTCACTATCTTAACCTCTTGACGTTTATGTTGAGTGGTTTTTTTGTGGTTATGAGAAAGTTTATTCTGTTTTTTATCATAGGTATGAAGGGAAGGGTTATGGAAAAATGAAGAAAAATAAGTTTTTAGCGTGGTTACTTATTGTAGCTGTATTTATTACGACATTCTCTACAAGTGTAATCCCGGCTCAAGCAGATGGAGCAAGCTCTACCCTTAAAGGGTATGTATCTGTATCCGTAGAGAAATTCACCTTAGGCCAAGGGTATATTAAGGAACCTATTAAAGTTCCGATTTATGAAGGCGATAATGGCGCATCTTTAATAACACGTGCGCTAGGTGATGGGAATTATAGATATTTAGGAAATATAGATAGTGGTTTTTATTTATCAGAAGTTAAAGATAGTGGCAGAAGCGAAGTCAATATTCCACAATATATTTTAGATATGATTTCAGCCGATGGGAATACAGTCAGCACTAAAGCAGACCCCGAGTGGTTAAGTCAGTTTGACTACACCTCCATGTCGGGTTGGATGTATGCAGTAAATAATGTGTTTCCTCCGTTTGGGATGACCGATTATAAGCCTCAAGACGGTGACATCATTCGAACTCAGTTCACCACTTATGGCTATGGTTCTGATCTTGGCGGCTGGGGGGAAATCCCAGTTCAACTTGCCAATAAGGATGCTTTAACTGCGGAAATCGCCGAGATTAACAGTGCCCCTAATAAAGAAACTATTTTGGACAGACCAGTAGTGCAATCGGCAGTTTATGAAGCCTATTCCGTGCTCGAAAACATGGCAAGCTCTCAAATAAGTGTAGATCATGCGCTTGTCGGTCTTAATAATGCATTAGACATAGAACCCCCTGTTATTACAGTAAGTGGCATACAAGATAAACAGGAAGTATCCAATAAAGAAATAAGCTTCAAAGTAGCTGTCACAGACAATGTATATAGTGACATTACTCCAGAAGTGAAGCTGAATGGAGTTACTTTATCACCTGCAAATGGGGAGTATAAAGCTACTCTGAATTCAGGCAGTAATGCAATTACTGTAACGGCTCTTGACGGAGCTGGAAACAAAACAAATGTAACTTATCAGGTTACTTACAAACTGGAAACTTCAGTTGCCGTCAAACAACAGTTAGATAAAAACCTTGCTTATATTTTAAATACTGTAAAGAATCCAACGTTTGGAACAGGCAGCGGAGAATGGTCGATCCTTTCTCTGGCCCGGGCGAACTATACAGTACCTAACGGTTATTACGATCTTTATTACAACAATGTAGCAACGAAAATAGCATCAATCATTAAAGAGGATGGAAAACTCGACGCCAATAAAAGCACAGAGAATTCCAGAGCAATATTAGGACTTACCTCTATCGGAAAAGATATCACAAATGTTGCGGGATATGATCTGAGAAAAGCACTCGCTGATTATCAATATATCCAAAAGCAAGGCAATAATGGTCCGATTTTTGCTCTGATTGCGCTAGATAGCCATAACTATGAGATTCCTGTAGTTGATGGAGTTACAGAACAGACCACAAGAGAAAAACTAGTTCAGTACATTTTAGATAAAGAGGTTAAAAAAGGTACAGCAGAAGCTGGTGGCTGGGAATTAGGCGTAACCAAAGCCGATGTCGATATGACTGCGATGGCGATGCAAGCTCTTGCACCTTATTATGCATCCCGTGATGATGTAAAAGCTGCCGTGGATCGGGCCATCCAATGGCTGTCCGATAACCAAAACAATCAAGGCGGATTTACAAGCTGGGGAAGCACTAGCAGCGAGAGTATCTCGCAGGTAATTGTAGCCTTAACTGGTGTAGGCGTAGATCCGCACACTGACGCTAGATTTGTTAAAAGTGGAAATTCGCTTATTGATGCATTACTTAGCTTTGCTGCACCTGAGGGTGGATTTAAGCATATCCTCACAGACAAAGTGGACAATATGGCGACGGACCAAGGTACGTATGCTCTTGTGTCCTATGATCGTCTGATCAATCATAGCAACCGTCTCTTTGATATGAATGATGTGCAACTGGAACAACCAGAAGAACCGGGGCCTGGGCAACCAGAGGGTCCGAAAGAACTTCCGTTACCTTCTGGGGAGAACCCGAAAGTTGAAATCCCAAATGACGCTAATGATTATATCGTTCCGATCAGCGCTGGAGATAGCAACAAAGAAATCACAGTAGCTATTTCAGAAGAAAATCAATCAAAGGTTAGTGTCAATTTACCAAGTAACAGCGACCTTCCTCAGATAGAGGCCATAAAAGGTAACGTATCTGTAGTCATTCCTAAGGGTGCAAAAGTTACGAGTGGGGATGCCTCAACGATTGAACTGATTTCAGCTTTAACCGGTGCAGAATCTGCACTAAAAGATAGTGTGAATCAGATTATTCCTGGGGACAAGAAGCTTGATAACATTCTTCAAGCATTTTCCATGGGTGGTAGTGCAAGAGTAGAATTTAGTCAATTTATTACGTTAACCTTTAAGGACCTTAAAGGAAAAGAAGCTGCTTATATTCAAAATGGCACCCCTCATGCCATTCAAAAATTTGCAAGTGATGACTTAGGTTTTGCAAGCGGTAAGTCTGAGTATGCCTATGATAGTGGAAATGACTTAATTGTAAAAACCAATCACTTCACTGACTACATTGCGTATGCTTCCAGTGCAGTACAAACACCTGGCGGCGACGGTGGTAACGGTAATGGTAGCGGAAATGGTGAAGGAAATGGCGGCAACAATGGTGGCAACAATGGTGGCGGAACCACTCCATCGAAACCATATGTAATCCTGTCCGTGGATAAGCTTACGATTAATAAGGGATATGTTGTTCCATCTGTACAGGTAGAGCTACAATCTGGTGACACAGTGTGGTCTGTACTAAAAAGAGTGCTGGATAGCCGCGGTATCGACTATAGAGATTCCTGGAACAGTGACTTTGGAAGTGTATATGTTGAATCCATAGCTGGTGATGGGGAATTTGACCATGGCAGCGGCAGTGGATGGATGTATAATGTGAATGGGAAATATCCTAATTATGGAGCATCTTCATATGACCTAAGTTCCGGGGACAGAATTCAGTGGCGTTATACTACGAATTTGGGTGTGGATCTAAATGCACCGATACCAACTACAAGCCCTACTCCAACCCCAACGCCTAAGCCTGGTGCTACTCCTGCTCCTGGTGGGGGAGCTAATCCGGAAGCCGGCGTTGATCCAAATGTGAGTCCATCTCCAACAGTGACTCCTAAGGATCCTACCCAGAACACGAATGATATTAAACAACTGTATACAGATGCTGATAAGATCTCTTCCTGGGCCTATTCAGCGATTGAAACAGCTACAGTAAAAGGATATATCCAAGGTAATAATGGCCAGGTGAATCCGAAAGCTTATATCACAAGAGCGGAGTTCACTAAGATTCTCGTTTCTGCATTAGAACTTGATATTAAGAGTGATAAAGGCATTACCTATAAGGATGTCGCTCTAGGTGATTGGTTCTATCCATATGTGAATGCTGCGCATAAGGCAGGTCTAATCACAGGCTTTAATAATGAATTTAAGCCAAATGACAAGATTACTCGTGAGCAGATGGCAGCAATTATCGTCAGAGCATTGGCCATCCCGGCGACGAAGCCAGGAACAGCGATTAAAGATATCAACACCGTATCGGCATGGGCCAAAGCAGATGTAGAGACCGTTGTTGCGACTGGTTTGATGTTAGGTGATGATAATCAATTTAAACCTAAAGAGCTTGTAACTAGAGAAATGGCGGCTGTTGTAGCTACTAGAACCCATGATTATAAGAGTGGGAACAAAGTGGTTAGTCCGACTATTCAGAATAAAGCAGTTAGTTCTTATATTCAGAACACAGCTGCCTTTTTGCAAAAAACAGTAACAAACCCGGTTATCTCCTCGGTTGGCGGGGACTGGACAGTGTTCGGGCTGGCTCGTTCAGGCGTGAAGGTTCCAGATAGTTATTACACTAAGTACTACGCGAATGTAGAAGCAACTCTTAAAGAAAAAGCTGGGAAGCTGCATAGCGTAAAATATACGGAATATGATAGAGTTATTTTGGCATTAACTTCAATCAACAAAAATATTGATAAAGTGGCGGGTTATAACCTACTGGAACCGCTCGCGGATTTTGATACTGTAATTAAGCAAGGTATTAACGGACCTGTGTTTGCTCTCATTGCACTGGACAGTAATCATTACGACATTCCAGTGGTTAAGGATGTAAAGACGCAGACGACTAGAGAGAGGCTCATTGATTATATTTTGGGCAGAGAGATCAGCGGTGGTGGATGGGCACTAGGCAGTAATGCTACAGCGGCTGATCCAGATATCACGGGGATGGTCATTCAAGGCTTAACGCCTTATTACAAAACCAACGCCAAAGTAACAGCTGCTGTGGACCGGGGGATTGCTTGGTTATCCAAAACACAGACAGCAGACGGTGGTTTTGCAAGCTGGGAATCTACAAATTCCGAAAGCATCGCTCAGGTGATTGTAGCTTTAACTGGCCTTGGTATTGACCCGCATAAGGATTCCAGATTTATTAAAAATGGACATTCCGCAGTAGACGCATTGCTTAGTTTTGCTGCACCTGAAGGTGGTTTTTATCACGTGAAGCAGGGTGGAGTAGGCAATGGAGGCGCGCAACCAGGAGAAGTAGATCTTATGGCTACGGATCAGGCGATGTATGCACTGGTTTCCTATGATCGGCTCGTTAATGGCCAGACCCGTCTTTATGATATGACAGACGTCAAATAGAATTATATTTAGAGAGATAAGCAAGGGTAGCGTGTATACCCTTGCTTATTATTTAAGGTGGGACTAGAGAAATGAACAAGAAGAAATGGTTAACCGTGATACTAATCATAGGTGTATTGGCTATCGCCTTCTTTTGGGGCGGGGATTACCAGAAGAGCCCAAACAAGGTCGCAAATAGTAGCGTTGAGACACAGGTTATAGAGCCAGAGAACACTGCTTCCGCAACAAATGATGATGTTGAACCCACTGAGGCCATCGCTACCGAGACAACAGAGATAACACCGTCAGCTACGCCAAGTGAAACAGCTAAGCCCATTGAAACCCTAAAACCAAATGAATCGGCAACACCAACGGAAGCTGTAACACCAACAGGAACTGCAGCACCAACAGAAGTTGTAACACCGGTCGCAACAACAAAACCTGCTGCAACGAAGCAACCGACCGCAACGCCGAAAGCGGCTAAAACGTCCGTGCCGGAAACGAAAGCGACGGCAAAACCCGTAACAAAACCTGATTCAAAAGTAGCGACAACAGAAACCAAGCAGGAACCGAAAAAGGATAAATTTCTTACCGATCCAGTGCCAAGCGGGAAACCTAAACCAGTGGAATGGCAAGATGCAACGGTAGATAAGAAGAAGCAATTAACGGCTACCTTGTCCGTCTCAGCAGCAACAATTTTAGATAACATGGATATTTTTAATCAGGATAAGCTTGAAGTATTGCCGGCAGATGGTATCATTTATAAAGCGCAGAAGGTAACCTTTTATGAAGGTGAGTCTGTGTTTGATGTTTTACTAAGAGAAATGAAAAAGAATAAAATCCATATGGAATTTAGCATGACGCCGATCTATAACAGTAATTATATTGAAGGCATAAATAATCTGTATGAATTCGATGCTGGAGAGCTCAGTGGATGGATGTACAAAGTAAATGGCTGGTTCCCTAACTACGGCAGTAGCCGTTATGTTCTCAAAGATGGAGATGTCATTGATTGGGTATACACTTGTGATCTAGGTCGAGATGTGGGTGGTTATGTAGCCACAGGAGGAGCTCAGAAATAATGAAGGATAGCTTTTCTACCTTTCATCCGTTTGTGAATTTTCTATATTTTGTTGTTGTATTGCTGTTTAGCATGGTGTTCATGCATCCTATATTTCAAGTGATTGCCCTTATTAGTGCTGTAGCCTACTCAATTATGTTAAAAGGAAAAAAGGGCATCCGATTTAATCTGCTTTACATGATTCCTTTTCTGCTGTTTATGGCAGTGATGAATCCTGTTTTTAATCACCAAGGGGTAACGATCTTGTTCTATTTAAACAACGGGAACCCTATTACGAAGGAATCGATTCTTTATGGCGTGGCAGCGGCGTGTATGTTTGTGACGGTAATTATTTGGTTCTCCTGTTATAACGTCGTGATGACCTCGGATAAGTTTATTTATATATTCGGAAAAATACTGCCGGCACTGTCGTTGATTTTTTCGATGGTGCTTCGTTTTGTTCCTAGATATTTAGCGCAAATCAAGGTGATTTCGAATGCTCAAAAATGTATAGGCCGGGATGTCTCACAGGGAAATCTCCTCGCGCGTGCGCGGAATGGCATTACGATCCTCTCCATTATGACCACCTGGGCTTTGGAAAATGCGATTGAGACAGCAGATTCCATGAGATCGAGAGGGTATGGATTGCCGGGCCGTACAAGCTTTTCTATCTTTCGGTTAGATGCCCGAGACAAAGTAGCCCTCTTGATCATGACAGGCTTAATTGCGCTGGTAGCCGTAGGGGCAGTGATGGGTGAGAACACCATGAGATTCCATCCGTCGATTAAAGCGAGCGCAATTACGTCCTTTAGTATTCTTATATATATCGCTTATTTTGCGTTATGTATGATCCCAGTGCTCATCAATATGGTGGAGGCAATGAAATGGAAATCTATCGAATCGAAGAATTAAGCTTTACTTTTCCTGAACAAGAGCAAGCGGCTCTTTCGAATATTAATCTTACGATTGAAAGTGGAGACTTCATTACTATTTGTGGAAAGTCAGGCTGTGGCAAAAGCACTCTGCTTAGACAACTGAAAACAATTCTAACCCCACATGGCAATCGCCAAGGGGCAATTTATTATAAGGGTCAACCTGTAGAGGAGATTGATCAAAGAACGCAGGCAGCGGAAATTGGTTATGTACTCCAAAGTCCGGACAATCAAATAGTGACAGATAAAGTATGGCATGAGCTTGCCTTTGGGCTGGAGAGTTTGGGGTATGATCATTCTACTATTCGTCTGCGTGTGGCGGAAATGGCCAGTTTTTTTGGGATCCAGACCTGGTTTCATAAAAGTGTGACTGAGTTATCAGGCGGCCAGAAGCAGCTGCTTAACTTAGCCTCCATAATGGCTATGCATCCCTCGGTTCTAATCCTCGATGAGCCTACCTCCCAGCTAGATCCTATTGCGGCTTCCGATTTTCTGGAGACGGTCAAAAAAATAAATCGTGAGCTGGGAACAACCGTGATCATGACCGAGCATCGTCTAGAGGATGTTCTTCCGCTTACAGATCGGTTGATTGTGCTGAATGAGGGAGTTGTGATCGCCGATGATACCCCGCAAAAGGTGGGCGAGGCTTTAAGTAAGCTGAACCATCCGATGTTTCTGTCCATGCCCTCACCGATGCAGATTGTTGCAGGAGTAGATCATGACTTAGCGTGGCCTGTGACTGTGAAGGAAGGGCGCCAATGGTTGGATGCTTTTCTAAAGGGTAAGACTCCTGCAACGATGGCAGAAACTCAGCCTAGCACGAAAGAGGCCGGCCCTGTAGTCATAAAGTTTAAGGACGTATGGTTTAAATATGATAAAAATGGACCGGATATCATTAAAGATTTGTCGTTTGAAGTGAAGCAAGGGCAATTTTATTGTATTGTTGGCGGGAATGGAACAGGGAAGACATCGACGCTGTCGCTGATGAGCGGGATCCTTCAGCCATACAGAGGGAAGGTTCTTATCGGCGGGAGCAACCCTGCGAAGATGAATGCCAAAGCGTTGTTTACTAACAATCTGGGCATCCTCCCGCAAAATCCGCAAACCTTATTTGTGAAAAAAACAGTCGAGCTAGATTTATATGAAATGTTATCCCAGCTCTCTTTGACGAAGGAAGAAAAAACCGCCAGAGTTGAAGCTGTGGTAAAGTTCGCAGAACTGGAACATCTCCTCTCCATGCATCCGTATGATCTCAGCGGGGGAGAACAACAGCGTGCAGCGTTGGCGAAGGTGCTTTTGTTAGAACCGAAGATTCTGCTGTTGGATGAACCGACCAAAGGACTGGATGGACCCTTCAAAGAGAAGCTAGCCGTATTCCTGCAAAAGCTCAATGCCGAAGGCGTTACTATTGTAATGGTCTCGCATGATGTTGAATTTTGTGCCAAATACGCTGAGGTCTGCGCCATGTTTTTTGATGGAAGTATCATCACTACGAATGAAGCACAGAAGTTTTTTGCGGGAAACAGCTTCTATACAACGGCCGCCAACCGTATGGCGCGTCATGTATGGAATGAGGGAGTAACGATAGAGGGTGTGATTGATTTATGTCAAAGAAGCAGATAACGGATCGTCGTTTGAGTCGTCGAACTTTATTAGCGGCACTACTAATCCTCATAGTCATTCCAGCTACGATTTTATTAGGCATCTTTGTGCTAAATGATCGGAAGTATTATTTTATCAGTCTATTAATTGTTATCTATACGATGATTCCTTTTGCGATGGTATTCGAGAACCGGAAGCCGCAGGCGAGGGAGCTGATCGTTATAGCGGTGTTAGCAGCCATTGCCGTGGCGGGACGCGCAGCCTTTTTTATGTTGCCGCAGTTTAAGCCAGTGGTTGCTATTGTCATCATCGCAGGGGTAAGCTTGGGTGCGGAGGCAGGGTTTCTGGTTGGCGCTGTTGCAGGCTTTGTCTCGAATTTCTTCTTTGGGCAGGGGCCTTGGACGCCTTGGCAAATGTTTTGTTTTGGCATCATTGGCTTCCTGGCGGGCATTTTCTTCAAGAAGGGTCTGCTTAAAAAGAATAAGCTGTCGCTGTGTATATTCGGAGGCTTAGCGACGTTTTTCGTATACGGAGGCATTATCAATATAGGCTCGCTGATGATGTTCACTTCAGAGTTCTCATGGCCGGCTTTAATGACCACTTATATTTCAGGTTTTTGGTTTGATATGGTGCATGCGATCTCGACGGTGGTGTTTTTGTTTTTTATTGCTAATCCTATGATTGAGAAGTTGGATCGGATAAAAACGAAATATGGGTTGATTGAGCCTTAGGTTCTTGGTATTAGCTTTTGGAGGTTTGTGCGCTTTTTACGCTGGCGGACGCTCCGCTTTTCCACAATCAGTCCGTTCTCTCCGCTGCTATCAGCGCGAATTCCAAAACACAAACACACAAACACAAATACAAACTAAAGGCTCAACGCCTCCCGCTTCGGTTTTTACCGGAAGGGGGAGGGGAACTAGTGGCTACGAATCAAGCCACTGTGACAAACCACTGAAAAGAGAATATACCTAGTAGCGATGCTCTTAGGTGAAGACTTATAAAAACAGGCGATGTTCCGGTATCCGGTATCGCCTGTTTTTGTCGATTCTGTGGAGTATCTCATTCATTATGCCAAACGTCCTAGAAGTTCATATCCCTATTTTTTTATTTAATGTATAATTCAGAGTGGTTTTTAACATTTTCTTACGAAAAATGGAAGTAAACTAGGTAGCTCGCTCATTTAGAAAATTATAGAACCTTTAAATAAATAGATTAAAAATAATGGGGAGATTTATTTGAGCACACATGTTACCAAAACATTCAAGTCTTTAGACCAACAAATTGATTTATTAAAAGAAAGAAAACTAATTATTAGAGATGAAGAAAAAGCTAAACGACATTTATTAGAAAAGAATTATTTTGACTTGATAAATGGATTTGAAACATTGTTATTAACTGATTCAAAAGCTACTAATAAAGAATACAATGGTCTTTTTTTTGAAGACTTTTTATTGTTGTATGATTTTGATAAAAAATTGAATTTAGAGATTTTGAAAATTTTAGATAAATTTGAAATTCGTTTGAAATCTTCTATGGCATATCGGTTTTGTGAAAAACATTATTTAAATGCTTCTGATTCTGCATGTTACATTGATATTAATAAGTATACGAATCCACGTTCAAATCATTTGAGTTTACCTAAAGATTTAGCTAAGAATATTTCAGGACATAAAATATTTCAGGCAAATATTTATTTCAATGGGGCTACGTATAGTAATTTCATTGAGCATTGCAGAGCTAAATATCCTTATATATCTACTTATGATCACCCGCCGTTCTGGGTGACTATTAAAGTCCTTGAGTTTGGTTCTCTCTTTAGTTTATTATTAGGATTTGAAAGAGATGTTTTTGAAAAGGTCATTGAAGATATGGGGATGAAGTACATTGATAAACAAAAGTTTATCAACTCAGTACGAATTTTTATTGAATTAAGAAATACTTGTGCACATTTTCAATTAGTTAATAGATTTCGGACATCGAATCGTTTAAGGATTGATTCGGGTTTGATAAATGATTTAGGTTTAAGAACCAAAATTAATACTGCAGGAATTTCAACTTATTATGAAATAAGACTATATGACACTTTATTAGTATTTTCCCAGTTTGAAAGTCTAAAAGATATAGAAAAGCTATTTAAAGATTTTTATTTTAGACGTTGTAATTCAAAACGTGAAAAAAGCTTAATGGTAAAGATGTTCGAAAGAATGGGGCGGGGAAAGCATTCAGATTGGTTTAAACTAGGTATTAAATGATTTTTTCTTTATTAATTTTAGAATATATGTTATTATTTATACATAAAATAATCGTGCGTGACGGCGAGTTATCCGAGACAAAGGTTAACTGTATAGTCAAAAAAAGAGATGCTTATAAGCATCTCTTTTTTTTTATTCATTTCATCATAAATAATTAAAATGAATTTTTTAAACCTATTACCATCTATCGCTCAGTTACAACACTTTGCGATGAACTTTGCACCACGGGGCGCCGATGAGTGGCTTCAAGTGTGGAGAGGTCACCGTCCAGTGTTTTGAGTCCGGGGAGCAGCAAGGCTGCGCTGGCGCAGAGCATTGGAAGCAAGCCGGCGATGACAAAAAGTGCAGGCACACCATAGAGTTCAGCAATCGCGGCGCCGGCAAAAGCACCAAAAGGCTGTAAACCGCCACCGATTAAAAAACGGATGGAGTTGACTCTTCCTTGCAGATTGCTCGGAACCAGACGTCCATGGAGTGAAGAGCTTAAGGAGCCGAAGAAGGGGCCTATCGTTCCGGTGGCGAATACGGCGGCGAGAGCAAAAGAAAAACTAGGAAATAACCCCCATAATGTTGTAACTAAACCGATGGTCCCCAGACTGCCGAGCATGACAAACCGCCTCTTTTTAATTTCCCCTATCATGGAAATGACGCTTAGCCCGACTAAGGTTCCAAGTGCGAAAACTGTACTAAGTGTGCCCATCGTCGCCGCATCACGGTGGAGCACTTCGCGTACAAAAGGAACCATCATGGTCCAGACGGCAATGGAGCTTAGATTACTAATAGAGGCCATCATCATTATCGTAAGCATGGCGGGGAATTGTTTATAGAAGGTAAAGCCCTCAGCTATTTCGCGAACGTAGATGGCAATGGAGAAACGGCCTGGAGCTGGAGAGGGCTTGGGTAGCTTCTGCAGACACAGCAAGGTAGTGATGGCCGCAACGTAACATAACATGTTGATGCTAAGGGCTGGCAGCGCGCCACTGGCAGCGGTCAACGCCCCAGCCAGGGCGGGGCCCAGCAAGACTGCTGCACTTTTACTGCCATCGATGATAGCAAAAGCCCGCACCAGCTTCCGGCTATCGGCAACGCCGGGAATAACAGCCATGGCTGTTGGCATGAACAGGGCGGCGCAGGCCCCGCTGAGACCAGCGGCGACAAACAGATGCCACAGCTGCAGTTGGCCAGCCAGACCCATGCCAAGTGGCAATGCTATAGCCAGCAGGCGAATGGCTGCCAAGCAGGCCATAAAGCGTACCCGGTGGAGTCGGTCGGACAGCGGCGAGCCCAGCAAGCGCAGCAGCAGCTCAGGTATGCCGGAGCTGAGCGCGAGTGCTCCCATCGCTAGTTTGGAACCCGTCAGCTCATAGACGAGCCATTCCATAGCCAACAAGCCAAAAGCATCCCCAAAAGCACTTAAAGTTATGGTTGAGAGTAAACCATAATAGCTGCGTTTTATCATAGCCTGTTTGCTCCTTTCTTATATTTCTCGCATATACACTTACCGTCCTTATAAGGACGCTTAAGGCGTTTATGCTTGACTCTCTAGATATGACCCAATCTGCTGCGGTAGCCCATTTAAGGCTTCCAATCGCAGGCTGTACGATGTGCTTTTAACGTTGGTATGGACAATGACCAGTCCTGCTGCGCGCAGCGCGATCAGATGGTAGTGGATTGTACTTTTAGAAAGTCCGACTTCCCGCACGATTTCCGTGAAATTCAACTGCTTGCCTGTAAGCAAACGAAGGATATACAGCCGCGTCTCATCCGAGAGTGCCCGGGTAAGGCGAAGTAGTGCTGGAGCAGGCCGGCCAGCTTCCGGAGGGAGAACATCACAAGAGTAGCTAGTGAACACGAATTCATCAAACATAGAGGTGGTGACCAGTGGGCGGGCATGATATTGCGGAATGATAATGACCTGCTTCAGACGTTCGGTTGGATAGAGACGCATTCCGTCGGTTGCTGCTTCAAAGACTTCCATATCATTGTTCCCATTCAGTATCGTTCGTCTTGACTCGGCTTCCTGTTCAAGCCCTTTGAGGATATTAGGGTCGATTCCATTGAAGTAACCCGCGTTCCATTCGCGCAGGATGTCAGAGGCAGTGTCCCTTAGCTCGGAAAGATTAGAGGGGACCGATTGGCCGAAACGTCCAGATATTTCATACAGTTCACCCGAAGTTAACCCGTCAAACCAATCCAGAAAGCTGCTAACCGAACGTTCTACTGGACAGCACCAAATGTAGGGAGCCAAACTGAAATCATCAAGTTTCTTAACGACCTCTTGCATTTTACGAAGCAACATCGGGGCAAATCTTGCTTGGACTTCACGTACCCAGAGCTTACCGGAATCCATAGCAGTATGGTTCTGCTTGCTTAGAAAAACAGTCATACTGTTCACACATTCATACATGGGGGCAAAATCGACTTCTACTTTATATTTCATGAGCTTCTCCATCCTTTGAGTAAGTTACTGAAACATTTATTAGTTCTATAATTATAGAACTTTTTATTTGTTTTATTGTAAACGAACTATATTCCATTTTCAATAGCTTTTCGACTGAAAACAAAAGAAATTTTAATTACGAAAAAAAGACAGTTCCGGTAGGCACATTTTGTGCACTAGGAACTGTCTTTTGACGTCTACACAATTTATATAATTTTTAGGAGTTCTGAGTAGATTGCTCAAATATAATCAATTGATTATATAAGTGTTTGGTTATATAATAAATCTGAAACTCAGATGAAGAAGGTGTTTTTAGATTTGAAGGAATTGCAGGGCATGAATGATTTGACTCAGGGTCCTATTATGCCTACCTTAATGAAATTAACGCTTCCCATTATTGCGACGAATTTCATCTCCACAACCTATGGCCTCGTCGATATGATTTGGGTTGGAAGATTGGGAAGTGGTCCTGTTGCCGCGATTGGCACGGCGAGTTTTTTCATTAATCTAGCGATTGCATTGTCGACTATGATTACGATCGGTACAGGGATTAAGGTTGCGTTTTGTATGGGATCTGGCCAGATAGAGAAGGCTAAATCTTATATGAAAAACGGGTTTACGATGTCTATTTTATTAGGACTTCTCTATATGAGTTTAGTTCTGTTGACCAACAATCAGTTGATTGGTTTTTTTGATCTTGGAAGTGATGAAGTTGAACGGATGGCACGACAATTTTTAATGATTTCGATCTTCGGGACGGTATTTTCCATCGTAAATACTTTGTTTGCCACACTCTTAAACTCGATGGGAAATAGTAAACAACCGTTTCAGATCTTCTCTGTTGGTCTTATGGTTAATATCGTCCTTGATCCATTTTTAATTTTTGGCTGGGGCAGTTTTGAAGGTTGGGGAGTAGCGGGGGCAGCCACGGCAACATTGACAGCGAACATCTTAGTTACGGCTCTTTTTATCATAAAGACAAGAAAGTCAGAAATCATTTCGAACACATCAGCATGGGACATTCGTCAAATGAAAGAAGTAATTCGTATGGGACTTCCGATCACAATCCAACGGGTCACCTTTACGCTCATATCGATCGTCATTGCTAAGATCATAGTACGTTTTGGGGCGGATGCGATTGCGGTGCAAAAAGTAGGGATTCAAATTGAATCTATTTCTTATATGACTATTGGAGGACTACAGGGAGCTATTGCTGCCTTTTTTGGACAAAATTATGGAGCACGCCGATTGGACCGTATAGGGCAGGGATATCGTAAGGCTTTGATCTTAACCTCCATCTTTGGCGTGATCATATCGCTTATATTTATTGCGTTCCCGCAGCAGCTATTTTCCTTGTTTTTATCAGATCAGACAAGCCTGGAATTAGGCACTGATTATATGCGCGTCATTGGCTACTCTCAATTATTTATGTGTATGGAATTAATGACAGTAGGTGCGTTTAACGGCATTGGCCAAACTCATATCCCGCCGATCTTCAGTATTACATTTACTGCACTGCGAATTCCACTAGCCTTGATTTTATCCGAACCTTTTGGCCTGAATGGGGTGTGGATGTCGATTGCTCTAAGCAGTGTGTTTAAAGGGGTTATTCTTGTGTTCTGGTTTAGAAGATCTTTATTCAAAATGAACAAACAGCAGATAAACTACTAAGCAAAGGATGATCGTTGAAATGGCTTTATTAAATCGTAAACTCATACAGCTTCTGAGGGATAACCATTTGAATAAGGAGCTTTTTCACGGCGAATTTGGATTGGAAAAAGAAAATGTCAGAGTGGATCCAGAGGGAAGACTTGCGCTGACACCACATCCTAAAGCTTTTGGCAACAAAATGGAGAATCCGTATATTCAAACCGACTTCTCAGAGAGTCAAATTGAAATGGTCACCCCCTCTTTTGATTCTATTGATGAGACTTATAACTTTCTGGAGGCGCTGCAGGATATTGTGTCGCTTGAGCTCAAGGAAGAATATCTGTGGCCAAGTAGTAATCCTCCAAGGCTACCGAATGATCAGGACATCCCCATTGCCAAGATGGGTAATCCGATTGAGGATGAATACAGACATCAGCTAGCAGACAAATACGGTCGCAAAAGACAATTGCTGAGCGGAATCCATTACAATTTCTCTTTTGATGAACAATTTCTGAGACAGCTTCATGACATAGCAGATCCACAGGTGAGCTTTAAAGAATTCAAAGACGCTACCTACTTAAAAATAGCCCGTAACCTATTGCGGTACCGTTGGCTTCTTATCTATTTAACAGGCGCCAGCCCTGTTTTTGATAAGACTTATATGGAACAATGTGTTGCTCGCGGGGAATCAGATGACGACAAAAGCTTTTATTATCAGAATATGAATTCACTGCGGAATAGCGAATGTGGGTATCGAAATGAAAAACCTCTTTATGTATCTTTTGCTTCGTTAAAGGATTATGTTCATGATTTACAAGCTTTGATCGAATCGGAAGAATTATTAAGTGTAAAAGAGTTTTATAGTCCGGTTAGAGTGAAGACAGCAAGAGGCAAACATCCTTTAGAGGAACTGATGCAAGATGGGATAGCTTATTTGGAGCTTCGGTTTATTGATTTGAATCCACTCTACAAAATAGGAATCGGCAAAGAAACGATGATTTTCATTCATCTTTTTATCCTGTATATGCTGCTGAAGGAGGACGAACCGTTCGGAGTAGAGGATCAGAAGATGGCGAATCTTAATCATGATCAACTAATCATGGAAGGAATAAAGGGATGTTTGCATGATTACGGGGATTCATGTACAACGATGGAGCAGCAGGCATTAACTTGTATTCATGAGATGCAGAATATGATCCAACTGTTGAACCCGGAGAATGAAGTGTTTTTGAACGTATTGCATGGAGCTAAGAATAAAATTGTAGAGCCAGACCGGAGTTTTGCAGCTATTGTGAAGTCGGAAGTTCAACAATCCTCTTTTGTACAATACCATCTGAATAAAGCTAAACAATATGCTAAGGAAAGTCTTGCGAATGGATACCGTTTTGTGGGATATGAGGATCTGGAGCTATCTACACAGCTTCTTTTGAAGGCAGCGGTTAAACGTGGCATTAAGTTTCAATTGATCGATCGGGAAGAGAACTTTGTAGTTCTTACGCAAGGTGATCATAAAGAATATATTAAGCAAGCTACGAAGACCTCCCTTGATTCTTATAGTACGGTATTAATCATGGAGAATAAGATCGTTACGAAAGAAGTTCTTAAACAGCAAGGCATTCGTGTTCCCGCAGGAGAAGCTTTTCGAAATCTGGAAGAGGCAATGAATGCGCATGGCACTTACCGTAACAAGGCTATTGTGATTAAGCCCAAATCAACCAATTTTGGACTCGGCATTACTATTTTTACAGACGACTTCTCTAAAGAAGATTATCAAAAAGCCTTCGAAATCGCCTTCGAGTTTGATCGAACAGTGCTACTAGAGGAATTCATGACGGGTAAAGAATATCGTTTTCTTGTCATGGGTGATGAAGTAGTCGGAGTATTGCACCGGGTTCCTGCAAATGTGATTGGAGATGGTGTACATACGATTGAACAACTAGTGCACGAGAAAAATAAGGATCCGTTAAGAGGCCGTGGGTACAAGACACCACTTGAGAAAATTCAGATCGGTGAAGCAGAAGCGATGTTCTTGAACAACCACGCTCAGGCTTGGAGTGATATTCCTCCATTAAACGAAGTCATCTATCTTCGGGAGAACTCTAATATTAGCACGGGTGGTGACAGCCTGGATTTTACGGATGAGATCCCAGATAGTTATAAGGCTCTGGCGATTCAAGCGGCTAAAGCTGCGGGCGCTACTTTTTGTGGAGTGGATATGATGATTGATGACATCAAGGAAGAAGCCAATGATACGAACTATAGCGTTATTGAGATTAACTTTAATCCAGCGATTCATATTCATTGTTATCCTTATAAAGGGAAGAACCGAAAGGCGGATGAACGGATTCTGAATCTATTATTTGGGGAATAAACAGAAGCTCAACCAGTACCTTTGGTTGAGCTTCTGTTTTTAAAGGGGCAATTCGCTCCCTCACCCACTACATGTTCATGTTAGGAGTTACCCGCAGCTGCAACGCCACTAAAGTTTCTGGCTTGGACATTATTAAAGGGATCTGTTGCAGCTGCATTTGTGAAGATCTCTGCTGTGTACTGAATTTGACCTGTTGCGACAGCCGCTGGTGGTGGAATATCTACTGCTGTAAAACCGAAGGCTTCATTTTCTCTGCTGATCGCAACCCCAAATGTCGTGGTGAAAATGATCGTTCCGTTTCTGCGAACATTAACGGTATTGGTATTGAAAAGAGGATTGTTTTCTACTTTTAGAAATCCGGTCAAAAGTACGCGGACATTGCCTTGATTCTCAGCCGACACGCCTGCGGTCTGAATACCAATATCCCCAAAAACAAGGGGAGTCGCCGCTAGTGGAATAACTGCTGGTGTAGCATCCGAAGCAGCTTGGTTGGATAGTCTTAAATCTACAAACTGAATGGTCATCTTATATTCACCTCCTAGAAATAGAATATGATAGAAGGAGAGTTAACTCTTGGATTTGCTATATAATTCATCAGCTACCCACTTGCATGGCTTGATGATCAAGTGTTAAATGAAAGAAGGGTTAGAAGTTTAAGGAAAGGCGGGAGCTATTATCAAATATAGGAATAAGTCTAAAAGGATATTATTGATTTCATTGATGCTGTTGGCAGTAGTTATCATTGGTGCGGTGGTGCTTGGGGAACGCGGAGGAATAATGAGTAAATCCGAGAGCTCTTTCAAAAGTCCTGCTGAACCGTCGCCCCTTATCATTACACATGAGAATAGTACAGATGCTATAGAGAATTATGTCATTCTAAAGACGAGCTGGAATGGAGCGGACTATGATCGGGCTTCCTTTTACTATACGGCTTGGCATAGTGAACCTACGCTTCTAACGGGGCTGCATCGTTTGAAACCAGGGGAGAAACTGCAGGTCGACTTTGGAGATTACGCACCGAGTGAAGTCACAGTAAAGATGGCCTATCTAACTGAGAGCTTTGATGAATCGCAGCTTCCAATTGTAGAAGTTCCTGTAACACTCGTCGAAGGGAAATATGAATTTGTGAACCCTCCAGCATCCACCAGTGATATTCCCACTTCGGGTCGCGTCTTTAGTGTTATAGCTAGATGGGGTGAGAACATCTGCGAATATGTCTTCGCATCAGATGGCAAGTTTGATAACTATGAATATGATTTGTGAGGTTAGTCGAAGATAAGAGATGTTCTAAAGCCGGTCCGGTTTTAGAATATCTCTTTTTTGTCTCGATTTTAGACAAATCTAACGATGTGTCTATTTTTTAGACAATGTACCGTTATTGTCTAGTTGGGGAGGACTGTTAACCTGATTAACCATTTAGGGCTAAGTTTAATTAGATCGAGAGACGGATGAGAGAATACCCGTTTTTAATATTATGAAAACAACTTTAAGACGAGGGAGGAGTGAGCGTCATAGGTACAGAAACGGAAGAACTGAATTATGATGACATTCAAGGAATCGTCTTACAAGAACGGCCTACCCCCTACGTAGGAACCTATGTATTGCTGTCTATCGATCATCAACAGGACGGGAAAGTGATGCTGAAGCGGCTTCTCGACGAAGTGACGTCGGCCGGACAGTGGAATAATCCTCACGAAGGTGCTTGGGTCAACGTTGGTTTTACCTATCAAGGACTCCAGAAGCTGGGGATTCCCAAGGAGTCACTCAACAGCTTCGACCTGGAGTTCCGGGAGGGCATGGCTGCCCGGGCAGCTAAGCTAGGGGATGTAAACGAAAGCAGCCCGGAGCACTGGGAAGACCCGCTGGGTACTGACAAAGTCGATGTGGCGCTTGCTCTGTTCGCGCCCACCAAAGAAGCGCTGCTACAAGCAGAAGAAGCAGCCCGTCGAATCCACTGCGAACTGAATGGTGTATCCGTCGTTTACCAGCTGGATGTCGGAATGAATCCTGACGGACGTACTCATCTGGGCTTCATGGATGGAATCAGCAATCCGAGAATCGAAGGAAACCATATACCCAATGCGGTGGGACAGGAAGCGGAGATTAAAGCCGGTGAATTCCTGTTCGGGCATTTAAATGAATCCGGCACTATAACACAGGGACCACAGCCGGCAGAACTTGGCCACAATGGCAGTTACCTCAGTTTCCGCAAATTGCATATGAGGGTCGCGACTTTCCGTCGTTATTTGCGGGAGCATGCGGATAACCGGGAAGAGGAAGAACTTTTGGCCGCTAAAATGGTAGGAAGATGGCCGAGCGGAGCCCCTTTAAGTCTGGCTCCTGAAGCAGATGACCCGGCACTGGGCGAAGACGTCAGCCGACGGAACGCATTTACGTACGGGGATGATCATAAAGGGTTGAAATGTCCGGTAAGCTCGCATATCCGTCGTGCATTTCCCCGAGACAGCTTGCAGGATTCGGTTGTTAATGTGAACATTCACCGGTTGCTCCGGCGGTCAACGATGTATGGCCCTATACTGCCAAAAGGTGTAATGGAGGATGATGGTCAGGATAGAGGCCTTATTTTTGCAGGTATATGCAGCTCATTGTCCCGCCAATTCGAGTTTATCAAGAGCGATTGGTTAAATGGAGGCAATTTCGCGGGCATGTCAACCGAGAAAGACCCTATTACCGGTAAGAATGAGGGGGAAGGGATGTTTACCATTCCGGACAAACCTATTCGCCACCGGATGAAAGAAATTCCAAGTTTTTCAATCACCAAAGGCGGGGAGTATTTCTTTGTTCCCAGCATGACTGCATTGCGGTGGATGGCAGAGTTGGATCAACATACATCTAAGGAGGAATAAACATGTTAGAAAGACAAGATCAGACTAATCCAATTACAAGCGCTGGACGTGCCGGCCTGCGGGAAGGTGAAATATCTGAGCTTACCATCATTGCGCCGCTTAAAGAAGGTGGGGCGGATCGTCTCCGTGAGAAGCTGAAAAAAAGTGCATCGAGACAAGCCGAAACGATGGCGAAGATCGCGACCGTTCACGACATGCGCTTCGTAATCTTTGATAACGACACGCGGCTGTTGTTCGCGACGGCTTATGATGGCGACTGGGATAGTTATATCGATGATTTTGGAACTGAAATTCCAGAGTTGTTGAATAACATGTTTAATGAAGTGAAGGATTTTCCGGGAATTGAATCTTCGGAAGCGAAAGACTTCATCGCCAACCATCAGATCACTGCATCCGGCTGGTACAGTGCTTATCCCGATGCCACGGTCAGAGATATTTGGCGCGGACAGCGAATTACGAAGGCCTGGAACGACTTGCTTGACGCATCACAAAGCTAAAAAACTAGAAAAGGGGGCCTTGTCCCCTTTTCCTTCCTGATAAATTACAAAGAGGTGAACGAAAATGAACAATAATAAATCAGTGTCGTCTGAACTCGCAGAAGAAGCGGTAAACTCCATTGAGGAGGTAGCAGGCAAATATCCGGGTTATCGACGCGCGCACGCCAAAGGTGTTGTCTACCAGGCGGTGTTCACCCCTAACGGCCAAGCGGGTCCTTTAACAACAGCTGCACATTTGCAAAATCAAGAGATGCAAGCTCTCGTACGCTTCTCCAATAGCTCGACTAATCCGTCCATCCCTGATGTTTTTTCGCCTGCAAAAGGAATGGCGGTTCAGTTTGTATTGCCTGATGGGGGCGTGACAAGTTTGGTGACAATTACATTGCCGATCTTTTTTGCCAAAACACCGCAATCCTTTATTAATATCTTACGTACAATTAAAGAAAATTCGTTTGAGGGAGCGACCATTGCAGACAAATTCAAAGCCGTTATGGAGAAGTATTCGGAAAGCCGGGCTGGGCTTCAAGCCGTGAAAATGCTGCAACCGCCACTCAGTTTTGCAACCAACCTTTATCATTCCATTCATGCCTATTACTTCACCAATGCTGCTGGCGAGCGGCGGGCTATTAAATATGAGTGGGAACCGGAAGCGGGTCTGCACTTTCTGGCCCAGGAAGAGGTGGAGAATCGATCTCCCGATTATTTGGAGGATGAACTAATCGAGAGACTGTCCAAAGGTCCTGTGGCGTTTCAATTGACAGTAATCCTCGGGCAGGAGGGAGATCCTACGGATGACCCGGCGTCTGCTTGGCCTGAAGACCGGGAACGGATTGTTGTCGGCCATTTGTCGATCACCGGCGTGGCAGACGAGAAGTCTCAAGAGTACGTCTTTGATCCGACAGTTGTACCTGCCGGCATTGAATGCTCTGAAGATCCTATTCTGAACTTTCGTCATGATGCCTATGCGGAGTCACATTCCCGTCGAAGTATTAATCAGTAAGCATTTATTTTATATTCTATGAATATGATCGGGCTGTCCTAGAATGTCTGCCGACATCCTTAGGGCAGTCTTTTTAGGTATGTCTTGTGACACTCTTGTAACAGAGATTGGCTACGATAGGTTACGAGGTGAGAGAATGAAGAAGTTTAAAGGATTTATCGTATTGATTTTGTTGGCAGTCGTAGGATGCAGTGCAGCAACACCACAAGCAAATCTTGAACCGGAGAAGGAGGTAAAGAAAGAGGTCAATGAGAAGATCGCTTTCTGGGATCAACAGCGTAAAGGAACAAATTTCATGAATTCCAAATCTATACCCGAAAATTATGATGCAGCGAAAGAAAATAATATAGAGTTCATTCGACTTGCGCCAGATAAATGGGCAAAAGATAGTGATTTCCTGTTTAACGATCAACCGGATGCTACTCCAGATAAAGACTTTTTAATAGGGAATGCAGATAAATACGAGGGGCTTGTTGAGGATGATTTTACAGCGTTAAAAGCAGACTTGGATGCAGCCGAGGCGCGGGGTTCAAAAGTAGTGCTGACAGTCCTTAGTCTGCCTGGAGATCGGTGGCGACAGTTTAATGATTATACAAATGATGATCGAATCTGGAAGGATTTCAGTTATCATGAACAAGCGGCAACGTTTTGGAAGGATCTTGCGGAAAGATTAAAGGATCATCCTGCGGTGGTCGGCTATAATCTGATTAATGAGCCACATCCTGAACAAGCTACTGGATTTAATGATTTCTGGACAGAGGATTACAACGAATGGTATAGCTCAGTGGAGAATACTCCGGCGGATTTGAATCTTTTATATGAGACTATTGTGACAGCGATTCGAACCGTAGATACGGAAACCCCTATTATCGTCAATTCTGGTCTGTATGCTACACCATGGGCCTTTAAATATTTGAAACCCATCGATGATGCGAATGTATTATATGCTTTTCATATGTACGAACCCTACGAACTCACCAGCCAAAATAAGAAAAAAGGCTTAACCTATGAATATCCTGGAACAGTTAAAGTAGGTGAGGAGAAGACGGAAAAAGCATTCAATAAGAAAGCCTTAAAGGATTTTCTAGAACCTATCGCACAGTGGGCAGAAAAAAATAACATCCCTGCTAATCGTATTGTCGCTGAAGAATTTGGCACGAACCGGCTTGTAAAAGGTGCAGATCAATACTTGGCTGATTTAATCTCGATTTTTGCTGATTACGGCTGGCACTGGGCGTTTTATGCGTTCCGGGAGGATACTTGGGATGGCATGGATTATGAACTTGGCACTGAGCCACCAACCTGGGAGTATTGGGAAGCGATAGAGAAGGGTGAACAGCCTGATCGAAAGACGGTCGATAACCCGATATGGAACGTACTGACGAAGGGATTAGGTGTAGAGAAGTTGCAATAACGTAGCATGAAAATATATGAAAAGGTGAAACCTGTAAAGGATTTCGCCTTTTTCTTCTGATAATTATAGGAAGGAGAATCTACTTTGAATATTTTAATTGCGGATGATGAGAAACATATGACCACTATATTGAAGACTTATTTTGAAAAAGAAGGCTATAACGTTTGGACAGCAGCGGATGGTGAAGAGGCGCTTGAGCTCTTTTTTTCGAATAGGATCGATCTGGTGGTGCTGGATTGGATGATGCCTAAGCGAAGCGGGCTTGAGGTTTGTAATGAAATCAAGAAGGTTAGTTTGGCTAAAGTTGTAATGCTGACCGCAAGGTCTTCCCATGATGATGAGTTCAGTGCCTTGGATATAGGGGCAGATGAATATATAAGAAAACCATTCGACCCAAGGATTTTGATGCTTAGAATTAAAAAAATGCTAGGCACTGAAAAAGTGGCTGCGATTAGGGATTTAGAAATCGATTTTGAGCGGAAGAAAGTGTACAAGAATGGGGTCGAACTGGCGTTATATAAAAAAGAATTTGAATTGCTAACCTTCCTGTATGAGCATAAAGGACGTATTTTATCCAGAGATGCCTTATTGTCTGCGGTTTGGGGAATGGATTATCTGGGCGAAGAAAGAACGGTAGATACGCATATTAAGAGGCTGCGCGATAAAATTGGGGCTGACCACGTGATCACGCATAGGGGAATGGGGTACAGCTTCCATGATAAAAATTCATAAAATAAGTACGAAGTTATTGATCATGGTGAGCATTATTTTGCTGATTGTTTTTGGTACGTCTTATTTCCTGCACAACTATTTCTCAGCAGATTATTACCTATACAAAATGAAAACCAAGATCAACACCATTTATGACGAAGTAAAGGATCTCCGTTTGGATCAACTCATGGAAAATGAAAGCAGGATCGAGAACAATAATAACGTAACGATTGTTAGGGTTGAAAACAGTGGAAGTACAGCAGAAATTAACGAAAATATTCAATTTACGTTGTTTAAAGATAAGGTGGCACTTAATAAATTTTGGATCACAGATGAGGTATTACAAAAAGTAAAACAAGGCAACACGGTTAATCTTTTATTTAATCAGGGCAAATTGAAATCGAGTCTGTTAACGAAAATATACGAGCAGGATAGCAGTCTAATCCTCATAGGAACTGTGGTTGTGCACAATACAGATGCCTTGACCCTCGTAAATCAATTCAGCTTTTACTCCATTCTACTGGGGATTATTATCAGTTTGCTGTTAGTGGCTTATTTTTCAAAAAAGATCATTACGCCGTTAGAGCAATTACAGGATGTCGCGAAGGATATATCCAATCTCGATTTTAAACAAGTGACGATTCAAACCGGGGATGAAATCGAAGAGCTCTCGAAAAGCATCAATCAGATGAGTCAGCGTCTAAAGAGCACCCATGCCAAATTAGAGGAGAAAAATCAAAGTTTAAATACCCTTATCTCAAGCATTTCGCATGAAGTGAAAACACCATTATCCTTAATCCAAGCCTATACGATTGGCATTCAGGACGGTCTGGATGATGGCACGTATACGGATATCATTTTGGAGCAAGTGAAGTATACGTCGGATATGGTGGATTATTTAATTAAATTGTCCAAGATCCAGAAGTCAGAAGTGCATAAAGAGCCTTTTGATCTTAAAGAGCTTCTGCTAAAAGTGATCTCACAATATAATATTACGTTAAAAAATAAAAACATAACCTTAATGAGCGACTTTCATTCGCTTGAATCCTCAATCGTTGAAGAAGATATCAGCCAAATCGAGATAGTATTCAACAACTTAATTAGTAATGCCATTAAATATGGTGAAGAGGATTTTTTTGAAATAAAACTAGGGAGTGACACTACTCGTACATTAAAATTTACGATCTCCAATAAAACCACTCGCCTGAAAACGGAGCATTTAGCGTATATCTGGGACCCATTCTATGTAATTGAAGAGTCTCGAAATAAAGAAATCTCCGGTACTGGACTTGGTCTGTCCATCGTCGCGGAGATTCTTGGCAAAAATGATCTGAAATACGAGTCCAAATTAGAGGACTCATATATTAGTTTTAGTATTTGGTTTGAAGTAACGGAGGGAATTTTGGAACTTTAGGAGCGTTAGCGTTCGCCTGAAAGCTTTCCGAAGGAAAGCTCGCATCGGAAGCATAAGCTGTCTCCGGAGGTTATCCGCTGATAGCGGTAAAATCAAAAACATCTGGAGACAACAGCGACCGAAAGTCCAACATTCCCGCAGTTACGCACAACACCTATTAAAGATCTTTTCACCGCATCCATCGCAATATCATTAATTTAACTTCAATAGCGCCGCATTATCAATAAAAGTAGCCGTATTAAAAAGCAGCAAGACATCCTTGATATCATTTTGAGCCATATAATCACTGATGTTTCCATTATAATAACGGATATCGATCACATGGATTTCAGGCACATGCTGAGTTAGGAAAGGAATAACGCTATGTGCATAAGAGTCCTTGATGACGAGCAGCTTTTTCTGTTTGACCGTTGTTGGATCAAGCTGGCTGGTGATTTTCATGAGCGCATGTACGCCCCCTAGGAAATAAGAGTACTTATCCTTTTTCACCAGATAACTTAGGTCATACATACTTTTTAAAGTCTCACCGGTATCTTGAATGTACATTTGGGTGGATACCTCATGATTAGGTTTGTACATTTGAATGGAATCAGGTGTGACCCCGATAAATTGCCCCCGGGTATGATAGCTTCCGAGAAATGAATTACTCACAGTCTGAATCTGGTATTCGCTCTGGGACAGAGGCTGCCAGCCCATGCTTTGAGCATAGGCTACATAAGCTAAGTAGGCACCGTAGGTTGTCCAGTGATGGTCGGTCCGATAGTAAATGGGCTCTGCGGCATGTGGGCTAAGAACATCAAATCCATTTATAAAAGTAAGGCTATCTCCTACATCCTTAGCTATTGTTTGATTCACCTCAGCTTGCGAGTAGACAGGAGCTAACCAGGGTAGACGTTCCTTGTACAAGCCAACCGATGTAGGTGCCAATAAGAAAGTGGTGTTTGCATCGGGATTGTTATCGGCAAAGCGTTTCACAGCTGCTGCATATTGCTGAACTTTAGTGTAATCAGGTGCTGCGAATTTTTCGAAAAGATAGCCGTCTTTTCCTTTATAGATTCCGTTATTCTCTTGCTGCAGCCTCATCTGTTCCACCGCCGATTTCACCCATACCCATTTGGCCCGAAATGGAAAATGATCAGTTACAAAGCTTTCGGCCTCTTCCGCATAGGTGTGGGATAATAAATTGTCCCATGTCAGATGTGGGGCCTTTTGCAAATACCGGTTCTCAAGCTCAGAGAAACGCTGAACAGGCAGTAAGAAAAAGAGGATAGCGACCAGAAATAACGTTGCAACAAATCCCCCAGCCAGGATTCGATCCGTCTTCTGCTTCATAAACAATCACCCCCTAATGGTTAGAACCGGAAATATAAAAATGGATTAAAGGTTGCATCTACTAAGTAGGCAACAGATAGGAAAAATAACACGCCATACCAAACAAGAGCAGGAACCGATCTAGAATTCATCCGCTTGGAGAGCTTCACAGGTGTAGAGGCAAAGGTTAACACCACGAGTAGAATCGCGTTCGTGTAAGTGAAGTATAAAGTGGTGTTATTCCATAACGGCTGTCCATTAAAGCCAAGCATCGCTTGTAAGTAGCCAATGACCAGAGGAAGTTCTTCAAAAGCGAATAAGACCCATCCGATGAGTATAAGTACTACAGCATATAAATGTCTTGTCCAACGGGGGAGGCGGCTTAATAGCTTTAATCCCCACCATTTTTCAAAGATAAGAATGACCCCGAAGTATAATCCCCAGAGCAGAAAATTCCAGCTTGCCCCGTGCCAGATTCCCGTGAGCAGCCACACGATGAGAATGTTGCGCACTTGAACGCTTAACCCCCGGCGGTTGCCTCCAAGCGGGATGTAGACATAGTCACGAAACCAACTGCTAAGGGAAATATGCCATCTCCGCCAAAAGTCAGTAATACTCTGAGAGATATAAGGTTTGTTGAAGTTCTCGTTAAAGCGGAAGCCGAACATGAGACCGAGACCAATAGCCATATCCGAATACCCGCTGAAGTCAAAATAGATCTGAAAAGCAAACGCAATAATCCCAAGCCAAGCGGTAAAAGCAGGCAGGGAATCTAGATTGGAGCTGGATATGGTGTGCCAGAGCATACCGATGTTGTTGGCGAGCAGTACTTTTTTGGCTAATCCGATTATGAATCTCCGTACACCTTCTGCGAACATGGGGATATCGACCGAACGTTCACGTAGTTGCCCGGCAATGGTGTTATATTGAACAATCGGACCTGCTACTAACTGTGGAAACAGGGCTACAAATGTACCGAAATCAATCCAATTGCGTTGTGCTTTCGTAGTTCCTCTATAGACGTCAATAATGTAGGACATGGATTGAAAAGTATAAAATGAAATCCCAATAGGTAAAGGTAAATCCGTTAAAGGAATATGTGTACCGAGGAGTCCATTTATATTTTGGATGAGAAAATCTGCGTATTTAAAATACGACAATAAGCCTAGATTAATAATGACGGAACTAACCACAATCCACTTGCGCTGCACCGCAGTCAGCTTTGGTCTGCTGAGCAGTAGACCAAAGCTGTAATCTGTAATGGTGGACAGCAACATGATTACAATGTAGACAGGTTCGCCCCAAGCATAAAAAACCAGGCTGCTTAAAAACAATATGAGGTTTTTGATTCGCCAGGGCGAAACATAATAGAGCGCTAGGACAGCCGGCAGGAATAGGAAAAGGAAAAGTAGGCTGCTGAATACCATGGTTATTTATTTTTCTGTGAAGTAAGTATCGAAGTCTGCTACGAGTTTATCTTGATCCGCAGGATCAGCAATAACGAACAGGAAATAGTTACCCTTTTTAATAAGTTTATAGTTCTTGGCATTTTCGTATTGATCAGGCAGATAGGTTTCGAATTGTTTTTGAACATCTGTTGCACGCGCTTTGATGGCATCCTCAACAGTAGTCATATCTTTTACATCTTTAACTTTCAGAACGGCGATTTCGTTAGTTTTCACATTCATCATAGGCATTCTAATGCTATAATCTTCAAGCAATTCTGGGTTGAGATGATATAGCTGTTCGACTGTAGCCGCATCAAGCTCCATTAATGATGGCTGCTCTACTTTGCTCAGCATTTGATCGACCATTTCTTTTGCAGTTAGATTCGTTTCAATGGCAGCTCCATTGTTACTGTTGTTGCTGGAACAGGCGCCAAGCACCACACTTAGTACAATGGTTAACGCTAGCATGAAGGTATGCTTTTTCAACTTAGGTCACTCTCCTTGATGTATTGTCTGAATTTCTCTAGTTACTAACGTATATAGTCGATAGAATGTTGCGCTGGGGACTTACTCCGGATACTTTACCCATATTTTTGCGGAAATATGATATTCACATGAATTCATGCAAAGATCTTCCTCTCTTAGCTTGCGCAATGGTTGGTTATACTGTTACTGTAAGATAGATAGTTTTTAATAGAAGGGGATTGAACGGAATGATCGAAGAACTGAACAATGAACTACCGGAGAATTATGAGGAATTAAAGAAAGCTGCCAACCGCTCTGCGGATTGGAGAGCGCGTCTAGAAGCAGTTGAAGAGCTGGGACAGACCAACCACAAACAAATTATCGATATCCTGACGCGTTTAATGGAGAGCGATCCTGTATATACAGTTCAAGAAGCTGCTTACCTTAAGCTGAAGGCTTTTGGTGAAGACGTTAAGGTGCCATCGAAGAACAAGCCTGAACTAGTTAAAGGCGTATCCAAGATCCTGCTGAGAATTAAAAAGAGCTTGCCAAGAGATCATTCTTACGAGGACTTCAAAGAGAAGCTGAAGAAGATGAGAGTTGACGTGTACGACGTTTATGAAGGTGAAAAAGGCGCTGACTTCGATACGTGGCTGATGAAGATGTGGACTTCCGCAAATAAGTAAAGGATGACAATATGCACACCAATAAATTGACAGAACAATTTCAAGAATACCTTAAGCTGTCCGCAGAATTACGCCCTGATTATATTGCCAGCTTGGGCAAGGGTGGTAACGAAGCAAAGATTACGGCTGTTTTGCCGGAGACTCCTGAACTGTTGAAAGCTATTTATAGCACTGTCTCAGGGACAAGCAGTGAGGAAGAGGAACCAAGCCTTATCGAATTTATTCCAGGGTACCGCCTGATTCATATGGATGAATATGAAGAGGAGATGAAGGTATTAGCTGGGATATTGGAGGAAAAAGGTCAACATCCTGATGGAGTTATCTTGCCTATCTTAACGAACTATGGCAGTGATTTCATTTGTTATTATAAGTCTGCTGAGGGTGTGGAACAGGTATGTGACCTGCTCCATGATTTCGGCGATTTAATTGTGATGTATGATTCGCCTGATAAATTCCTGGAGACCTTATGCGAGTTCTACAAGCAGGAGGTTTATTTCCTGGATGAAGAGGGCTACCTCGATTGCGATTTAGTATTAGAAGGCGAAGTTGGTGCGGCGCTGAACCCGGATGCGAAATATTGGTCCGAGTAACGGCCTGATGCCAAATAAACAAGAGCAGCAGTCCATTATGGATTGCTGCTCTTGTTTATTTTTTAATAAGGTGAATTTTATATGGCTATGTTTATTCCTGCGCAGCTTGGTTCTCCTGCTCACGAAGCTCTACTCGCCGTATTTTACCGGAGGTCGTCTTCGGAAGATCCTGAATAAACTCGATTTTGCGCGGATATTTATAAGGGGCTGTCCACTCTTTAACATGGGATTGCAGCTCTTTTACAAGCTCTGGTGAACCAACAATCTCATCCTTAAGCACGATAAATGCTTTAACAATGTGCCCACGGATTTCATCTGGACTGGCAACGACCGCACATTCCTTAACGCAGGCATGCTTCATCAATGCTTCTTCTACCTCGAAAGGACCGATAGTATAACCTGAGCTAATGATGATGTCATCCCCACGACCCTCGAACCAGAAATAACCATCTTCATCCTTCTTTGCCCGGTCGCCGGTTATGAAGAATTCGCCGTGTGTGGAGCTTTCTTTTCTACCGGGATCTTTGTAATAAGTGTGGAACAGGGCTGGCATACTCAAATGTACGGCAATATCACCAACCACTCCAGCAGGCAGTGGCTTACCCTCTTCGTCCACAACCTCGACTAAGCCGGGAGCGATTGATTTACCCATAGAACCAATGCGTATTGGAGTATCTTTGAGTGTTCCGATAATTAGGGTGCTTTCCGTCTGGCCGTAACCATCACGGATTGTGATATCGAACTCACGCTGAAAGGTGTTAATGACCTCTTGATTTAATGGCTCTCCGGCAGATACTGCACAGCGCAGGGTAGACAAGTCGTAACGACCTAAGTCTTCTGTTTTAGCCATTAGACGATATTCCGTTGGGGTGCAGCATAATACTTGAATTTTGTGATCCTGCAATAGCTGCAAATATTTTTTGGGATGAAAGGATCCACTATATACAAAACCTGTAGCTCCGTTGCCAAGAACGGTTAAGAAGGGACTCCAGATCCACTTTTGCCAGCCGGGAGCTGCTGTTGCCCAGACGGTGTCAGATCCTTGAATATCCAGCCATTGAGGTGAGGTGATCCGCAAGTGAGCATAACCCCAGCCGTGACTATGAACGACCGCTTTAGGGTTGCCAGTGGTACCTGAGGTGTAGGCGAGAATAGCCATATCATCCCGGCGGCTTGCGACTGCTGTGAAGGTCTCTGGTTGTCCAACCATCAGACTTTCTAGATCCAGCCAGCCTTCACCGAGTTCGTCTGAGCTGCCAGATACGGAAAGACGGTAATCGAGAGCAGGAAGATCCTCTGAGATTTTATTCACTTCCCCGGTTACTTCGGACCAAGCAATAACGGCTCTGGCTTCAGAATGGCGCAGGCGGTAGGATAAATCTTTGGCACGCAGCATTTCTGAGGATGGAATGATGGCAAGTCCTTGTTTCAGACAAGCTAAATAGATGACATAAGCGATGATGCGGCGTGGAACCATAACAAGAACACGATCCCCTTGTTGCAGCCCAAGCTTCGCAAGTCCTCCGGCCAGCCGGTTAGCTTGTTTGCGTAATTCACCGTAAGTAATTTCCTCATAATCTCCTTGCTCATTTAACCACTTAAGCGCAATCTTCTCAGGAGCATGGCTTTCCATTTCCGAAGTGAGATTGTAGAACTCAGGTGCGATCCATTGCTGATTATCCAATATGAACCTCTCCTATATCAAACAAGATGTGTATAACTGTTCTATTTAGTATATCACGTTATCCTAGTACCAGGTACTAGTACCTTGAGTTCTTAATGAATTTCGGGTTAAGATAATATGTGTAAGGTAAACTTATAATAGACCACAAATCCAGAAAGTGAGAACTTATGTTATGAATCACACAACTTTTGATGAAATATTCGCTATTATGGAAGCCTCATTTCCTACTTCTGAGATCAGAACCTTTGAGGGACAACAGGAGTTATTGGACGTTCCAGATTATCGTCTCATTACCGAGATGAATTCTGAGGGTAAAATTGTTGCTTTTATGGCCTGCTGGGAGTTTCCCGGCTTTCGTTTTGTAGAACATATAGCAGTCGACCCGAGCATCAGAGGTGGAGGAATTGGCAAAAAGCTGATGACTGAATACATCAGTCTATCTAACAAGCCTGTCCTTTTGGAAGTTGAGCGGCCACTGGGTGAAATGGAGCAGCGGAGAATCGGCTTTTATGAGCGGCTGGGCTTTCATTTGAACCCTTACGATTATGTGCAGCCTCCTTTGCGTGAAGGAAATGAAGATTTACCACTCTTAATTATGACTTACCCTAACCCTGTTGATGAAGAAGAATTCCAACTTTATAGAGAAATTTTATATTCAGAAGTGTATAAGGTTACAACTCCGTATCAAGGTTAAAGCCCTCAGCAATCCGTTAAATCCTTATGGGATAAGCGGGTTGCTGTTTTTCTTATACAAACCAGAGCTCCAGATGAATAGTTTCTTTACAAATTGGGTACAAGTTAAATACAACTTAGAGACATATTCCTTTAAAACTTGAGCTAAAGTAAAAACCGAGATTGATCTTCTAAGGAGGCATAACATATGAAAAGTAAAAAGTTCATTATAGCAACGATGGTATTTGGGATGGCAATTACAGGTTCGGCTGGTGTGTACGCAGGAACTAAGCTGCAAAAAATCACCGCATACCTCAATCACAGCATTGGATTTAAAGTGAATGGTGCAGCTTATACGCCTGTTGATAATAAAGGTAACACATTAGCTCCGATTACTTATAACAATACAACCTATCTTCCTGTACGTGCCTTGGCTGATGTGTTGAAGGTGCCAGTGACTTTTGATGCGGCAGCGAATCAGGTCATTCTGGGTACTGGAACTGTGGTGCCGGATAAAGATACATTAACACCAGTACAGTACAGCAACGCTCAAAAAGAACAAATTTCTAAAGCTTTTGCAAATTTCGATGGGTTTAAAACGGTTTATGCACCAGCACAAATGGTGAGTGGAGATGCTTTTCAAAAAGCAGCTAGCTCTGAAGATGGAGTGTACTTTTTGTTCGACCATATGAGGGTGAACGTTTCTCCACGTGACTACTCCTATGATTACAAAGGCGATACCGTAAAGCTTTCCAATGGTACAGAAGCTAAGTGGTACAGCCCTACCAGCGATTCATTGTTTTTGACCTATAAACTGGATGATCGTTTTGTGACGATTAGTTCTCCAGACAAGGCTTTGAGCAAGGCACAAATAGAGAAGGTAGCCGTGAATGTGGTGAAATGGAGTAAATAACTCCTTTAAAAGCAAAGCTCAATATACAAAAAGTAAAGCAGCAAGTCACTCCGATCCGGGAGGGCTTGCTGCTTTTTTTGTTTTCGTGTAGGCGTGTTCTATTTACTGTGCTGTTTATTAGGCAGCTTTTGGCTTGGTGTTCCTTTACCGTGATTCTGTTTGTTCTTTTCTGCTTTCTTCTGGGTGTCGTGTACTTTGTCTACAAAAGCCTGAGTATCGTCCATGTTTGTCCTCCTTGATCATAACCTTGCCGTTACTGTAACCACTTTTGCCTGATTAAATACACAAGCCGTTTTTACAAACTAGTGGATCAATCCGTACATTGTGAAAATATTTAGTAGTTACTATGAATGGATGCAAGCATTTCATAATAACAGTAAGGGAGACTGATTATGAACAGGTTATTAAAACAAGCAGTATCCATGACACTAGCCTTCGTTATGGTACTGGGACTTACATTTACAGGAATGCCAGCTTTTGCAGAAGACAGCAATGAGGATGCTGGATTACTGCAATTACAAACGCTAGAGCCAATTACACTACTGGCGGGCAATTCTACATGGAAATATCTAGATAACGGAACGGATCAAGGTTCGGTATGGCGGTCTGTTTACGATGATTCTACATGGGCATCAGGCCAAGCGCCGCTTGGTTATAAAGATTCTGGGGCCGGAGTCAGCAGCAAGCAATTTGGTGCTCTGAATACAAATATAAGCTACGGCACGGATAAAAAGAAGAAATATCGTACTTCCTATTTCCGGACAAATGTAACTGTGAATAAGGAAGAAATTACGAAATCGGATAAAGTATTAGGTAATTTTGCATTTGATGACGGAGTAGTGCTGTATCTGAATGGTGCAGAAATCTACCGCGAGGCTATGCCAGCTGGTGAAATCGACTATCAGACACTTAGTACAACTAATGGCAGTGATCCAAATGAGTATACAAAGGTTGACCTAACGGAAATCGTAAAAGCCAATCTGAAGGATGGAAGTAATGAGCTTTCAGCTGAAGTTCACCAGACGGGCGACACTAGCTCTGACCTTTATTGGGATATGAGCCTGATTGCTTATCCTGTAGTGGAGACAGTAGAACCTGGAGTTGGGAAGCCTGATTCTATCGCAATTACTTTTAATGGCAACCCGCAGACTAGTATGGGATTCAACTGGTATGCACCTGAAAGTGTGACTGGCACCAAACTGGAAGTAGTAGAAGCTTCTAAATTGGAGAATGGCCAGTTTCCTGCGGCAGGCGCTCAATCTTATGAAGGGACATCCGTTACAACTAGTGTGTATATGACAAAAGCGGATAAATCAGCTAAAAAACCAGTTGTGCTAACCAGCCATAAGGTAATAGCGGATCATCTGCAGCCGGGAACGGAATATGCTTACCGTGCTGGGGATGGACAAGCTGATAACTGGAGCGACGTAGGAACTTTTAAGACAGAAGGCTCCAGTAATCAGGCTTATAAATTCTTATATACAACGGATTCCCAAGGAACAACTGAAGAAGATTTTGATATCTGGAATCATACCCTTCAAGAAGGATTAGCTAAATTCCCGGAAAGTGAGTTTATCCTGAATTCTGGTGATTTGGTGGATAACGGTGATATTGAGGAGCAATGGGGATGGTTTTTCAATAAGCCTAAGGATATTTTAGCGAATATTCCGTTGGTTCCTTTGGTAGGCAACCATGAAAGTAAAAATTATAGCAATTATAGCTCTCATTTTAATTTGCCGAACGTATCGAATACAGGTGCGAAACCTGATGGTTCTGTATATTCTTTTGACTACGGTTCAGCACACTTTATGGTAATTAATACAGAATATTATGGTGCAAGCTCGAATCTTGAGAATAACGAAATTTACAATAAACAAGTGGAGTGGCTTCGTAGCGAAGCGGCAAAAAGCAATCAGAAATGGAAGGTTGTGCTTCTGCATAAATCTCCTTATTCCGTTGCCAATCACACCAATGATACAGATGTACTTTTTTACAGAGCGCAATTAACGAAGGTATTTGACGAGCTTGGCATTGACATGGTAATTGGCGGGCATGACCACACCTTTGCTAGAAGCTATCAGATGTACAACAACAAGCCATTGACGGATATTGTTCCGGACTCAAACGGAGTAGTAACTGATCCTAAGGGTACTTTATACCTGATTACAAATGCAGCGGGCAACAAGAAATACAACGTAGCTTCAGGAACATTCCCGTTTGCAGCTAAATACGGACAGCCTGGTAAGGAAATGTTCACGGGGATGACGGTAACGAATGATGAGCTTTCTTACGAAGCCTACACCACAACAACTGGTGGTTCTACAGACTTGTATGATAACTACAGCATTCATAAATCGGAAGTAGCAGTTAAACCTGTGCAAAATGCAAAGGCTACTGCAGCAGATGGTGGTAAAATAACGTTGACTTGGGATGCGCCAGCTTCCGGTGCACCAGTGTCTGGATATCGTATTTATGAGCAAAATGATCTGGTATCGGCAAATTGGACGGTCAGTGTTCCTAATGAAGAAGGTAAAGCTTCTTATACTTACACTGTAGAAAATACTAATCCAAACCAAACCTATCAATTTGTTATCAAAGCTGTAAGTGACAGAACAAATTCAGAAGCTGCTATCGCTTCAACGGATTCGATTAAAAAAGTTACAGTTACCTTTAATGGCGACCCAGTGAGTGCAAAAGGCTTCACTTGGTACACAGCGTTGAAGTCTACTGGAAACGATCTGCAGGTTGTAGAAAATACGGGCGTTACTCCAGACTTTGCTAAGGCTTCTGAGTTTACAGGACGTTCGGCGGTTTCCAGAAATTCAAAGGACGAATTAGTTCATAAAGCGGAAGCTTCGGGCCTGAAAGCTGATACAAAATACTACTTCCGTGTAGGTGATAAAGCACTAGGTCTGTGGAGTGCAGTGGGAACTTTTGAAACTGCCGCTAAGACAGGAGCATTTACTTTCATCGATTTGGCTGATACACAGGCTAAGACCGAAGATGAAGCGATTCTTTCCGGTGAAACGATGGCAAAAGCACTTACGACGTTCCCGAATGCTGAGTTTGTGGCGATTAACGGAGATATCGTGGATACCGGAACTAATGAATCCCAATGGAATTGGTTGCTTGGTCATTCGCAAGATACCCTGCTTAACACGACCATCGTGCCAGTGGCAGGGAATCATGAGGATAAGGCAAATGCCTTTTATGAGCACTACAATATTAAGGAAGCACCGGGCTCTGCAACAGAAACAGGAGCTTATTATTCCTATGATTACAGCAATGCTCACTTTGTAGTCCTGAATACAAATGAGAATTCCGATGAATTTGCTAACTTCAGCCAAGCACAGTTGGATTGGATGAAGGCTGACGTAAAAGCAGCGAAAGCTGCTGGAGCGAAATGGATTATCGTAGCTATGCATAAAGGTCCGTACACAACCTCTAACCACGCTACTGACAAAGACATTATGGGTACAAATGGAGAAAGAGCGAAGGTTGCTCCAATGATGGCTGAACTGGGCATTGACTTGGTTCTTCAAGGCCACGACCATATTTATGCCCGGACCAAGCCAATTAAAGCTGATGGAACTGCGGCAGACACAGTGAAGATCAAGGAAAGCTTCAATGGTCAAACTGTAGAGTACACAGTAAATCCAGATGGAACGATCTATCTGATCCCGGCTACAGCGGGAGCGAAGGTTTACTACAAGAACATGAAACCAGAATTGGGAGATGCGTATTATAATCTCTTTGAAGTAGCAAATGAGAATACAGCTGCTAAATACGGGCCGGACCCAAGTGATGCTACGCGTCCCAAACGCGGTCAAGTTCAGACCTTTGTAGGTATTACTGTAGATGTTGGCAAATTAACAGCTGTATCTTATGAGATCGATCAGAATATTAATGATGCTAAACCATATGTTCTGGAAGAGTTCGGTATTATTAAGGAAGCAGATCCTGAAGTAAACCCAACACCAGAACCTACAACAACGCCGACAACAGCGCCAACGACAGCACCAACAACGGAACCTACAACGGAACCTACAACGGCGCCAACAACGGCACCAACAACGGAACCAACAACAGGATCATCAACAGGACCAGTGACAACAACAAAACCAACAGCAACACCAACGCCAACAGTAGCACCAACAGCTACACCAGCACCAACAACGGTGCCTACACCAACTGCAACACCAGTAGTCAAACCATCATTGACGGATACTGGCAGCCATTGGGCAGCAGCGGCTATTGAGAAAGCAGTAGCAGGGGGCTTCGTTAGCGGTTATCCGGATAATACTTTCCGTCCTAATCAGAAAGTAAATCGGGTTGAATTTATCACTATGCTGGCTCGTGCCCTGCAATTGCCGGACAGTGGTAGCACTTCAAGCTTTAAAGATTCAGCGAAGATTCCGGCATGGGCTAAGTCTTTTGTAGCTCAGGCAGTAGCTTTGCAAATTATCAGCGGCTATGATGATGGTACCTTCCGTCCTACGCAGGAGCTTACTCGCACTGAATTAGCAGTTATGGTTGTTAGGGCTCTGGGTATTACAGTAGATCCAAAAGCGACCTTAACCTTCAATGATGCTAAGGATGTACCCGCATGGGCAGTACCATATATTGCGGCAGCAGCAGAAGCGGGCATTGTGAATGGCATAGGACAAAATCGTTTTGCACCTAACCAGGTAGCGTCCCGGGCCGAAGCAGTAACAATCATTCTGAACCTGCTGGAGAAGCAAGGAAAGTAACTAAATCGGATGGTTTGAAAAAAGATTGCCTCAAGGTCATCGTTGATGACGGAGAGGCAATCTTTTTTTCGTAGCTGGGTAGTGTGAGGGAGGAGGCGATACGGTGGTGCGGCGGAAAAGAGAGGCAAAAGTGCCTCAGAAATGAGCGAATGCAGCGGACTGGCGTGAAAGAGAGGCAAAAGTGCCTCTGATCTGAGCGAATGCGGCGGATGGCCGTGAAAGAGAGGCAAAAATGCCTCTGATTGGAGTGAATACGGCGGATGGGCGTGAAAGAGAGGCAAAAATGCCTTTGATTGGAGTGAATGAGGCGGAGTGGCGTAAAAGAGAGGCAAAAGTGCCTCTGATTGGAGTGAATGAGGCGGAGTGGCGGACATGAGAGGCAAAAGTGCCTTTGAAATGAGTGAATGCGGCGGAGTGGCGGAGATAAGAGGCAAAAGAGACCACGCTCCTTCATCCTCTTTATATTTTCAACCAACATATGTTTAACGACCCACTCATTGCCAGGATATCGAGCCCTGATAGCACGATAATCTTTAATTTATCCAGCATATCTTTAATTTTGCGGCTATTTGTAAGGAAAGATCTGGGTTAGATTAGGGTGGACTAATCAAAGTAAGGCGGGAGGGGTGCCGACAAAATTGAATGCGCTTGCACGATCGGGGTTGAATACAGAATGTGCTTGCACGAATGTGGTTGGATACAGAATCTGTAGGCAGAAGAGAGTAGAAGTAGAAGAAGAAGAAGAAGAAGTAGAAGTAGAAGTAGAAGAGGGTAGGAGCAGCAGAGGGACGGGACAACAGAAGTAATCTACTTGCTGTTCGGCGACATAGTGAGACACATTACGCTTCATGGATGAGAGTAACCGAAACAACTACAGGACGAGGAGAGTGGAAAATGAACCTTCACACCGGTAAAAAGGCGCGTCGTAAGCTGACATCAGCTGTTCTGGCGGCAGCTTTGCTAGTTTCAGGACTTCCCCTAACGGCTTACGCCGGCGATACGTGGCCTTTTACAGGAGACAGTGCGCCGGGTGCCAATCAGCCTAATGTACATGGATATACGAGCAGCCATATTGCGAACTGGAGTCCGGCAACCGATCCGGATGCAGAGCTGTTGAGATCGCGGGTGCCGCTGCAGAAGCGGAATGCCCCATTTGCTGCAACCCAAGCTAACCCAGCACTTAGCGCAGATACACAGATGATCAACGTTGCTGGCGACTACGGGAATGCTTTTATTGAGAACGCGCCGTATACGAACAAGTTTGCGCAGTATCACTTTAACTTTTGGCAATATATCGATTACTACTCCTATTGGCACGGTACAGCGACTGCGTACACCCCGCCGGAATATTATGATGAATTGGCCCAGAAGGACTGGCAGCAAAAATGGTTCGAATTCGGCATGCTGAACATCCCGAACCCTACCTACACCGATGCAGCGCATAAGAACGGCGTGTTGTCATTGGCGGGAATCTTTTTTTCCAATAATGACCGTGGACAGCAGACGTACAAACAAATGATAGTTAAAGACGAGAATGGTAATTTTCCGGTGGCGGATAAACTGATCGAGATGGCCGGGTATTTCGGGTTTGACGGTTATTTTGTAAATCAGGAAGAGATGAATCCGAATGTAGCGACCCAGGATATCCCCGATTACATCGCTTTTATGAAGGTGCTGCAAGAGGGCGGCCTGTATGTACAGTGGTACGACTCGTTGAACACCAATACCGGTGCTAATACGTTCGCCCGGACGATTAATGATACCAATATCTCCTTTTTAGTGGATAAAAGCACCAAGGAACCCGTCTCCAATTCGTTTTTCTTCGACTACGGGGCTGGCAATACACAGATTACCAACGCGGCTAATTACTTAAGCAATCTGAATGCCAGTCTGGGAACAAGCTACAACTTGTTTGAAGTTGGTTTTGCAGGGCTGGAAGCAGGTCGTGACCGGTTCAAGTCCGTTAACGGAACAGCGTTGATGAACAAGCTGGACAGCAATGGCTTGCCGCGGCTCAGCTTGGCTACACTCGGTGCGGACTTTGTTCATGCCGGTCTGGATGAGGACATGAACCTGTCTTACCCGGTCTCGCACAGATCCGAAAATGACTACCAATGGATGACAAAACTGCGTGAGCAGCTATGGTGGTCAGGCCCGAACGTGGACCCTAAGAATACGGTCAAATCGGCAACCAATACCGTTGCCGATGTTTATGCCGACAACCGTTACTGGCCGGGAATCTCGTCCGTCATTGCGGAGCGTTCGGTGATTAAGGACAAGAACTTTTACACCAATTTTAACACTGGACAGGGCTTGTCCTATTCCGTGAACGGTGAAGTATCGAACCCGGATGAGTGGTCTAATATGAGCCTGCAGGATATCCCAGTGACTTGGCAGTGGTGGCAGGATACTGCTGGCAATAAGCTTACTGTAGATTTTGATTATGGACCGGAGTACAACCTTGCGAGTACAAACCGTTACAACTATGAGCAGATCGGTGCGTATAACGGTGGCAGTTCACTGGTGGTGAACGGCAATCTGAATGCGAAGAACTTCTTGCGTCTGTACAAAACAGAGTTGGGGGTCAATGGCAACTCCAAGCTGTCGATCAGCTTCAACAAGCCATCTGCCACAGATGCTTCGGCGATGGCAGTAGGACTCATCCTGGCTGATGATCCGAATACCGTCGTAGAGGTCGCTGTTCCAAACAGTGGTCAGCACTCGGACGGTTGGTTGACAAAGGAGCTGGACCTCAGTGCATACGCGGGTCATAATATTGCAGCCCTTGGACTGGTCTTCGATCCCGGGCAAGGAACAGCGTCCACCTACCAGATGAACGTCGGACAGCTGCGCGTCTATGACGGGTCTGCCGTAAAGCCCGCAGCTCCTGCGGAATTAGCAGTTGCGGAAGCTTTTACAGATACAGGTGAGATGGTTGTGAAGTGGAAGCTAGATCCCGATTACACTAAGATCAAGCAATATAATGTGTACGTGAATGATGTATTTATGGGCGGCAAATACGATGAGGTGTTCTACCTGAAGCATCTCCCGGTGAAATCCGGAACCCTTAAAGTGGTTGCAGTGGGTGCGGATGGAGTGGAGGGTGAAGCGGCAACGCTGGCTTTTGATCTGGATGCGGCGGTTTCCGGAGTGAAGGTGGATTCAAGTCCGGACGGGGAGTTGACTGTGAACTGGACGAACTCCGCCCAAGCTTCCGGTGACATTACCGTTCGAGTGCAGTCTTTGAATTGGATTACGACATCCGAACCGGTGTCACAGCAAGTGGTTGTCCCGGCAGGTGCAAGCACTGCGCTGTTCACGGGGATGCCGGTAAACGGCGATGATTACATTGTCACCGTTACCGCAGGCAACACCGATCCAGTCTCGGTCAGCGGCCAGTTCATCGACACGGTCGCGGAACCTTACGCGGAAGAATGGTCCTGGACGGACGGTAAGCTGAATCTGCCGATGCCGAATACCAGAGACTGGCGGTATATGTATGTGTATGAGGATGGGAATGCAAAATCTTTTGCCACAACGTATAGCTCTGGCAATAAGCCGATGATTATCCGTGGACGGACAACTAAGGCGAGCTTAAGCTTCACCTCCTCGGCAAAAGTTGTGCATGTGGTGATGGAGGATTATGCAGGCAACCGCTCCAAACCTGTCTATCTGAAAGGAAGCTATCCCGTTCTCTTTGATGCTAATGGGGGAGAGCCAGCAAATACTGTGGCCGAGGCTGTGTATGGCACTTTGCTGATGGAGCCTACAGGCATTGCCAGAGAGGGTTATGACCTGGAAGGCTGGTATGTTGGAGAAGGAGAAGGTGCGCGAAGATGGAATTTTGCCGAAGATCTAATAACCGGTGAACTGAACTTGCAGGCGAAGTGGGCCTTGCAAGCTCCAAAGGTGCAGATCGTAGGGGAAGGTTCCTTCCGTGAAAATACGTCCGCGACACTAACGGCAGTTGCCACTGGCGCAGGGCAGCTGACTTATGCCTGGTATGCGGACACAGGCAGCGGTTATGGAGATGTGCTGGGAATGTCCGCCTTCTATACTATCCCGGCTTTGACTACCGGGATGAATGGCAATAAGTACAAGGTCATCGTCACCAATGAATCTGGTGACAGCAGTGAAGCAGAGTACACACTTAACGTAACTCCGGCTGAAGCACCATGGGAAGCGCCTGATTTCATAACCGATCTTCCGTCTGCACTTGATGTCATTACTGGTGAAGAAGTGAAGCTGTTCGTACAGATCCGCGGAGATGTGGAATCGGTTTGCTGGGAGACGAAGGCAGCAACCGCAGAGGAATGGACTGTGGCGGAGAGCGTGACTTCGGCGGTATACGCATTTACTGCTTCTGAAACAGACAGCGGTACGCAGTTCCGTGTGGTTCTGACTGGAAAAGAGGGAACGGAGCCTTCAACAAGAACCGGTAATGAACTTACGGTGACAGTACATCCGGCACCCGATGCGCCAATTATCACCTCTAATAGTGTAGATAAGAATCCGGCAGTTGTAGGTGATAAGGTCTCTTTTGCCGTAGTAGCTTCTGCAGTTTATGGCGAGTTAAGCTACCAATGGTTGAAAGATGGGCAGGCCATTGAAGGTGCTGTGGAGCGTGATTATACCATTGCTTCTGCAAAAGAAACGGACAGCGGCGAGTACACGGCCGTAGTCACTAACACCAAAATACTGAATGGCCACCCTTATACGGCTGTTCAAAAGAGCGGAACTATTGATTTCAAGGTCCACAATACTCCTGTATCTACACCGCAGCCGACATCGGCTCCAGGGACAGGTACGGGAACTGGTGGGACGACTCCGGCAGCGACAGCAACGCCGCTTCCAAGTCCTACTAGCACAACTTTGACAGTTCCAGCAAGTGCACTCAGTACATCTACTGAGAACGGCAAAGTGACGGTAAATGTGCCGGCAGGCGTTACAGCTATCGAGCTGCCTGTGAATGCAGGTGAATTGCTAGGGATCCATCAACTTGAATTGGCTGCCTCGGGAACCATACTTGGTATTGCGCCGGAATTGCTGGTGCAATTGAAGGCTCTGCTTAATGAAGCCCAAGCTTCAGGCGGCAAGATTCTGGTGAAGCTCAGCCCGGAGACTTTGAACATGAGCACACTGAAAGCAGAGCGTGGGGTGGTCTTGCGGGGTACAGGTATGACGTTTGATCTGAGCATCATCGCGGGGAATGGCACATCTAGCCGTCTTCCAAGCTTCAGCAAACCAGTAACCTTACAATGGAATGCAGCAAATACGGATTATAATACTAATTTTCTTGGTTTATATGCTATTGCTGAAGGAGGTTCGCTTACCTATCTCGGCGGAGTGTACGCGAATGGCTTCCTGCAAGGGGAGTTTAGCGGAACAGGCAGGCTGGCTGTGCTGGAGTACAATAAATCCTTCGCTGATGTTCCGTCTACTCACTGGGCTGCGGACACTATCCGCCAGCTGGCGGCTAAACATCTGGTACAAGGCACTTCCGAAAATGGATTTGAACCCGCCCGCAGGATTACAAGAGCGGAATTTGTGAAGCTGCTGGCTGGCGTGCTGGGACTGCAAGATCAGGCGGAATTGAAATTTAGTGATGTGCCTTCTGGTGTCTGGTATGAGCAGGACCTGGCGCGTCTGGTCCGGGCAGGTATTGTAGGTGGACGCACTGCTGAGCACTTCGATCCGAGTGCGAACATCAGCCGCCAGGAGATTGTCACTATGCTAATGCGTGCCTATGTACTGGAGCATGGATCGCTTCAGTCATCAGCCCCGGCAACATTCACCGATTCCGGTGAGGTAGCAGCCTGGGCGGCAGACAGCGTGAATGCTGCGTCATCAATGGGTCTGGTGAATGGCCGCACGGACGGGAATTTTGTTCCCGGTGGCTTGGCGACCCGTGCCGAGGCTGCGCAGTTCATCTTGAATTACATCCGGTAGATTATATAGCCCCACCACGGTCTGCCCAAGGAGCCCTTTGCTCCATGGGCAGACTGTCTTTGCTTGGCGGAGGATTGCAAGCTTTTACCAGCCACAGGCAGGAAGCACCTCATGCTATACTTTATTCATAATGACAAGCAGCGAAGCTTAGTCTTCCCCCTGCTGTAGGAGGTTGCTGATGTTTCCGGGGAAATTGTACAGAAAGTATCTGAAGAATAATCTGTTTATGAAAATCATCCTGCTCTTCTCAGTCATTGCCGTGGTCACCATTATCACCTTCTCCTACCTGATGTTCTTGCTCATGTCTCAGGCTGTAGTGCAGCGGCAGATGGAGATTCAGAAACGTACCGTGGAGAGCATCAACAGCTATATTGAGCAGAAATATGACTCTGTACAGTCTATGATGCGGGACGTGTACCGGGACACGGAGCTGACTGCTAATACGTCGTATTTGCTGGAGCATCCGTATGAAGATTACGTGAGGTACCGGCTGGACCGCTATTTCAACGAAAGTAATGCTACGACGGATACCGTGCAGTTTTTTCGCAATCAAGTTGAAGATGATCCTGATATCCGCAGTTTAATGCTCTACAGTGCAGCTGAGCAGCAGTTGTATGTCTATAACGACCAAGGCAAATTTCAGATTATTTCCACTAATGCAGCCCACTCTTTTGTACCGGATGCGCTGTATCTGGAGGAGGAAGGCAGTGTCACCGCTCCAAACACTTGGGTCAGTCAGGCGATCTCATCTCCGGAGGGGCCGATGTTTACGGTTCGTACCCCGGTCAATAACAAGATATCACTGCGCAACATTGGTCAGCTTCTAGTCTATTTTGATGCCAGCGAGGTCTGGGGGAGTATGGGCAATTATAAGGATGACTTCAAGGGAAAGATTCTGGTGCTGGCAGCGGATGGGGATGTGTTATTTGATACCTCGGGCACCTATTATGGAAAGCGCTATCCTTATCCCGAGCAGATGAATTCTGCCTATACAGATGGTGAAGAAGTCGGCGGGATGATCATTACTAAGCAGACTCACACCCAAGGCGGATTTACTGTGTTGAGTGCTGTACCTAAGCAGGAATTAGCCGCCACTTATAGGGGATTGCGGAACATGATCTTCATTATCTGCTTGATCTGCCTGTTGTTTGCGATTATTACACCCACTTTATTTATCAATAATTTTGCCAGACGGACTCATAAAATTATCAAGTTCACCCGCAAAGTGAAAAACGGTGACCTGGATGCCCGGATTACCGATGTCAGAGAAGACGAGCTGGGGCAGATCTCCAAGAGCTTCAACGATATGCTGGATGAGCTGAATCTTCATATAGACCGTGTGTTCAAGGCTGAAATCAAGCAAAAACATACCGAAATCGCCGCGCTTGAAGCCAGGGTAAACCCACATTTTCTCTACAATACCTTGGAGGTGATCCGAATGAGGGCAATCTCTCAAGGAGCTTCAGATGTCGGGGAGATGATCTACAGCTTGTCGGTGTTGTTCAAAAGCTATGTTCACCAGAAACCCAAGCATACGATGAAGGATGAACTAGAGGCCTGCCGTTTATATCTGGAGCTGTTCCGCATCCGTTATAAGGATAAATTCTCTTATACAATGGAATGCGGGAAAGAGCTTACCGGAAGAGTTGTACTCAAAATGTCGCTGCAGCCTATCATTGAAAACTACATTCTACATGGGATGCGCGTGGACAAGAATGATAATCACATCAGTGTGGCTGTGGCCAAGGATGGCCAATATTTGCGTGCGGTAGTTACAGACAATGGGCGGGGGATTGCGCCGGACAGATTGGTCCAGCTCAAAGAAGGTCTTTTGCAGCCAGATGAACAATCGGAATCATTCGGCCTGCGCAGTATTCATGAACGTTTGAAGCTGCTTTATGGCAGTGAGTATGGCATTGAATTACAAAGCGAAGCGGGTACCGGCACAACCGTGACTGTGTATTTTCCCGATCTGGGAGAGGATGATCCAAACCATGTATAAAATTTTCATTGTGGACGACGAGCCTTTTATTATCGAAGGATTATATGACATTGTGGATTGGGCAGCACTGGGGATGGAGATTGTCGGCCACGCCGAGAACGGACAGGAAGCGCTGGAGTCGTTGCGGTTTGTTCCAGCGGATATTCTGATTACGGATATTTCCATGCCGCTGATGAACGGGCTGGATCTGATCCGGGCCGTACGGGAGATTCAGCCGGAGATCAAAGTTGTTATCCTCAGCGGCTATGATGAGTTCGGTTATCTTAAGGAAGGAATGGCGCTCGGCATTGAAAATTATCTGCTCAAGCCTATTAATTTGCAAGAGTTCCGGGCAACATTAGTGACTGCCGCCGAGAAGCTGGGTGTCTCCCGTCAAGAGAGTCAATTCAATGCGCATAGTATTTCCATTCTGCGCGATAATGTGATGTACCGCTGGCTGCGGTGCCAGATTGGGCCGAAGGAATTCAGTGAACGGACTGATTTTCTGGGACTTAGACTAGATAAGCCGCTGGTTCAGGTAGCCCTGCTTCGCCCTGAACAGGACGCTGCCGAGCTATTTCAGGCGGTGGAAGAGGTTGTAGGCGGTAACCCGTCTTTGATTGCATTCCGGGATATGGATGGAGATACCGTGCTGCTGCATCTGCTTAGTGAGTATCAGCAGGGTAAAGAAGCGGTGGAAAGGCTTCATGCGCAGCTGCTGTTATCCCTAACTGGCGGTCCGCCAATGCGTCTGTCCGTAGGAACGGTGGAGGAGATGGAGGAGGCGGCGGCTCAGAGTTATGCCCATGCAAAGATGACTCAGGAATATTTCATGCTGTTTCCAGAGCGGAATTTGCTGCATTATGAGGAAGTTCAGGACAGGCATGAGGTTGCCGTCCAAGGCATGCCGCTGAATTGGGAAGATGATCTCAAGCTGATTATGGCGAAGGATAAGGAAGCGCTGCTGGTGCGGATCCAGGATCATTTTGAGCAGCTGCGGCGGATGGAGGGGATTACACCTGTGCTGCTGCAAGGCATTGCCATGGAATGGTTGATCCGCTTCAAGATGCAGCTGCAGGAGATTCGTCATGTGGAAGAACCGGAGCTTTTCGCAGACGGTTTTGGCCTCATTCGCTCTACAGTTTCCATAAATGAACTGACTCAGATTATTCAGGAAGCCGCTACCATTACGGTAGACGCCTTAGTTCGGGACGTAAAGAGTCCAGTCGTGCAGCAGGTGCTGAATTATATCCATGAGTCCTACAATGAAGATGTGTCGCTGAAGACCCTCGGTGCCCAATACCATATTCACCCGGTGTATTTGGGACAGCTGTTCCATAAAGAGGTGAATGAGTCATTCACCGAATATATCAATAAATACCGGATTGAGAAGGCGAAGGAGCTGCTGCGGAATACCTCACTTAAAGTTCATGAAATCGCTCTCAAAGTAGGCTATTGGGAGACCGGCTATTTTTACAAACAATTTAAGAAGCATGTCGGGATATCTCCTACGGAGTACAAAGGGCTTGTCTAGCGGACCCCCGCTGCAAGCTTTTTCTTTATTTTCTACATGATTTATTTAGTTTAGCTTCTGTTTGAAAATGCTTTCATAAATTACAGTAAAGATAGTCCTTGAAGGAGAAAGCTGCTGGTTTAATTCCGGATTAGGCCAGCGATCTTGAGGTAAACAAAGGGGAGGTTATACAGGAATGGGCAACAACAAAAGAAAAAGGTTTTCCCTGTTACTGACATCACTTATGGCATTCTCGCTTGCGCTCAGCGCATGTGGCGGCGATTCAAACAACGCGGCAACTAACAGTTCAGGAGCGGGCGGCGACGGTGCATCATCCGAGAAACCGGTCGAACTGATCTGGTACACGATCGGCGGACCGCAGAAGGATCTGGACCGTGTCGTGGAAGAAGTCAATAAGTACACTAAAGAGAAGATAAATGTCACCCTGAAGATGAATATGATTGATTTTGGCGATTATACACAAAAAATGCAGGTCAAAGTAGCCGCTGGCGAACCCATGGACATTCTCTTTACGTGTTCCTGGGCGTTCGATTATGTGCAAAATGCCCGCAAAGGCGCTTTTATGGAATTGGACAGCCTGCTTAATGAATATGGAAAAGGCATCGTAGACACCATTGATCCGGCGTTCCTGGAAGGCTCCAAGGTAGATGGACATAATTATGCCGTACCTGCCAACAAAGAGCTTCCGGCGCAAGAAGTTTGGCGCTTTAATAAAGAGCTGCTCGACAAATATAACCTCGACATTTCCGGGGTGAACACAATGGAAAGCATTGAACCACTGCTGAAGACGATCAAAGAGAATGAACCGGGCATCACGCCTTACGCTATGGTGAAGGATTTCATGCCAGTACTGCCGTTCGATTACATCATTGAAAAGATGCCAATGGCTGTTTATATGGACACAAAGGATTACAAGATCGTGAACATTCTGGAAACACCTGAACTCAAAAGTACTCTTGAAACCGTTCGCAAATATTACAAGGCAGGTTATATCTCGCCGGAAGTAGCAACTACAACTTCGGTGGATGATCTCTATAAATCTTCGAACTGGTTCATGGATCGTGCGGCTACCCAGCCGATGGCGGATAATCTGTGGTCGGCAAGCTACGGCTATCCTGTAGTTTCCACGCCAGCTGGCAAACCTTACATTTACAACTGGTCCGTTATGGGTTCGATGCAAGCCATCTCGGCTAACTCCGCATATCCGGAGAAAGCGATGGAGTTCCTGAACCTGCTCAACACCGATCCGGTGCTGCGCAACATGATTGACTCCGGAATCGAAGGCGTGCACTACGAGAAGACTGGTGAGAATTCCATGAAGAACCTGGACGAATCCAAGAACTATGACATGCCAACCTTCTCGCTGGGCAATATCATGATCAACTATTTGAACGAGGGTGACCCTGAGAACAAATGGGAAGAGTTCAAAAAGTTTAATGAATCCGGTGTGAATGCACCGCTGCTTGGTTTTAACTTCGACACTTCCAAGGTGACCACTGAAATCGCTGCGGTTCAGAACGTAAAAGAAGAATACTGGTCACCACTGATGACTGGAACCGTTGATCCTGACGAGTATCTACCGAAAGCTATTGAGAAATTCAAGGCAGCTGGTTTGGACAAAATTATCGCTGAAGCGCAATCGCAAATTGATGCCTGGAAAGCGTCCAACAACAAGTAAAACATCAACGTAAGAGAAGATCGGGGCAGGGGCGTGGCCTCTGGACCCGGTCTTTTTTTGAAATATAAGGACATACAGGAGGGATCTAAGTGTGAAGACAATCAGCGGATTTATAAAAAATATTATGAATAACAAGATTATGCTGCTCATGGTTTTACCAGGTGCGCTTTGGTTTCTCTTTTTCTCTTACCTGCCGATGATAGGGACGATTATTGCATTCAAGGAATACCGCTTTAGCCGCGATGGCTTCTGGGCGAGTATTATCAACAGCAAATGGGTGGGGCTAGACAACTTCAAGTTTTTGTTCACCACCAATGACGCGTACATTATTACCCGCAACACCTTGCTCTACAATGGAGCATTTATCCTGCTTGGCTTGATCTTGTCGGTTCTGATGGCGATTGTGCTGTCCGAAATTGTGAACAAGAAGCTGGCCAAAGTGTATCAGACCGGCATGTTCCTGCCCTACTTCCTGTCATGGGTCGTTGTCGGCTATTTTGCATTTAGTTTCCTGAGCTCCGAACGCGGGATGCTGAACCAGATCATGGGCTTTTTTGGCGCAGAGTCAATTCAGTGGTACTCGGAAAAAGCCTACTGGCCGTTCATCCTGATCCTAGTCTATCTGTGGAAAGCAGTTGGTTACAACAGCGTAGTTTATCTCGCAGCTATTATGGGGATCGACAAGTCGCTGTATGAAGCGGCGATGATCGACGGAGCTAGTAAGTTCCAACAGATTCGCAATATTACACTGCCGTTGCTGAGTCCAATTATCACGATCATGACCCTGCTGGCCATCGGTAAAATCTTCTACGCCGACTTCGGTCTCTTTTACCAGGTGCCTCGTAATTCCGGTACGCTCTACAGTGTCACGAATGTTATTGATACCTATGTCTATCAAGGCCTCAAAACAACGGGTGAGATTGGTATGAGCACTGCCGCAGGTCTGTATCAATCGGTTGTCGGCTTTACGCTAGTCATGACCTCCAACTATATTGTCCGCAAATACAATAAGGATAGCGCTTTGTTCTAGAACCTCATGAAAGGAGTGGGCCATATGTCTTCCATTACTAAGACTAAAAAAGAACGTGATTTCCACCATCTCTCAACGCCCTGGAATATCACTTTTAATCTGATAGCCGGCATCTTTGCGTTTCTGTGCGTGTTTCCGTTTCTGTTCGTCGTGATCATCTCCTTCACCGATGAGGTGGCGCTGGCGCGGGATGGCTATAAGCTGATTCCGGCAAAATGGAGTCTCGGCGCATACCGTTATGTGTTTGAATCCGGAGATATGCTGCTGCGTTCTTATGGTGTGACGATTTTTGTAACGGTGATAGGGACGATTATCAGCCTTTTGTTTATCGCTTTTTATGCGTATGCCATTTCCCGGAAAAGCTTCCGTTACCGCAATTTTTTCTCGTTCTTCGCGTTTTTTACCATGCTGTTCAACGGTGGACTTGTGCCGACTTATATTATCGTTACGCAGTTTCTAAGCCTGAAGGATACGATCTGGGCGCTGATTTTGCCGCTGGCGGTGAATGCTTTTTACATTATGATTCTGCGCACCTTCTACAGCACGAGTGTGCCTGATGCCATTATCGAATCCGGCAAAATCGACGGGGCGGGCGAGTTCCGTATCTTCCTGAAATTGGTGTTGCCTTTATCACTGCCCGGTCTGGCTACGATTGCTTTGTTCAGCACCCTCGGCTATTGGAATGACTGGTTCAATGCGCTGCTGTACATCGACAACCCGAATTTAGTCCCGCTGCAATCGATGCTGATGCGGATCGAGACCAGTATGCAGTTTATTTTGCAGAACTCCCAGAACAGTTCGCTCAGTCTGGAAGCTCTTCGCTCCATGCCGCAGGATACATCGCGGATGGCGATGGTCGTGCTGGCGACAGGACCGATTATTTTTGCCTATCCGTTCTTCCAGCGTTATTTCATTCAAGGTCTTACCGTAGGGGCTGTTAAGGAATGAGTTATACAAACCCGAATTTACCTGCTGAAGAACGGGCGGAGCATCTGCTCGGACTGATGACTTTGGAAGAGAAGGCCGGTCAGCTGATTCAGCCTTTTGGCTGGCAGGCCTATGAACATAGAGACGGTAAGATGACCTTGACAGAAAGCTTCAAGGAGAAGGTTGCCGGGGGCGGCGTTGGTTCGCTTTACGGGATGTTGCGCGCTGACCCGTGGACCGGTGTGACGCTGGCTACTGGCCTGTCTCCGCGTGAAGGTGCGGAAGCGGTGAATACGCTCCAGCGGTATGTGCTGGAGCATTCGCGGCTGGGCATTCCGGTATTGATCGGCGAGGAATGCTCGCATGGCCACATGGCGATCGGGGCCACCGTATTCCCGGTGCCCCTGTCGCTCGGCAGCTCCTGGAATGTAGAGCTGTATCGTGAGGTCTGCCGCGCCGTAGCGCTGGAGACACGCAGTCAGGGCGGCGCGGTTACGTATTCGCCGGTGCTGGATGTGGTGCGCGATCCCCGCTGGGGCCGCACCGAGGAGTGCTTCGGCGAGGACGCTTACCTGATCAGCGAGATGGCGGTTGCGGCTGTTGAAGGTCTGCAGGGGGAATCCTTGCAGAGCGGCGGCAGCGTGGGGGCTACGCTGAAGCATTTTGTGGGATACGGCAGCTCAGAAGGCGGCCGGAATGCCGGGCCTGTGCACATGGGCTGGCGTGAACTGCTGGAAGTGGATCTGCTGCCCTTCAAAAAAGCGGTCGAAGCGGGTGCAGTCTCCATTATGCCTGCTTATAACGAAATAGACGGCGTGCCTTGCACGACAAATACAGAGCTACTAGAGGATATACTCCGCGAAGCTTGGGGATTTGAGGGTCTAATCATTACCGACTGCGGAGCTATAGAGATGCTGGCCTCTGGCCATGATGTGGCTGAAGATGGCATGGATGCAGCAGTGCAGTCACTGGAAGCCGGCATCGACATGGAGATGTCCGGAGAGATGTACGGCAAATACCTGGTGGATGCCGTTCGTGAAGGCAAGCTGGACCCGGCACTGCTGGATCGTGCGGTCCGCCGTGTGCTGACGCTCAAGTTCAGGCTGGGCCTGTTCGAGCAGCCATTCGCTGATCCCGATGCGGCTGAACGCGTCATCGGCAGCAAAGCGCATCAAGAGCTGGCCCGGCAAGTGGCGGGCGAGAGCATCATCCTGCTGAAAAATGAAGCAGGTGTGCTGCCATTGTCCAAGACCGCCGGCACGATCGCCGTCATTGGCCCTAACGCCGATGCCGGGTATAACCAGCTCGGCGATTATACCTCACCGCAGCCTCCGGCTAAGGTAGCGACCGTGCTCAGCGGCATCCGCAGCAAGCTGGCTGCAGAGCCGGAGCGGGTGCTCTATGCACCGGGCTGCCGGATCAAAGGCGATTCGCGCGAAGGTTTTGAAGCCGCGCTCGCTTGTGCAGAGCAGGCCGATACCGTTGTTATGGTCGTCGGCGGCTCCAGTGCACGCGATTTCGGGGAAGGCAGTATTGATCTTAAGACAGGCGCGTCCAAGGTGACGGAGAATGCCTGGAATGATATGGACTGCGGCGAAGGCATTGACCGGGTGTCATTGACCCTGTCGGGAGTGCAGCTGGAACTGATCCAGCAGGTTCATCAGCTCGGCAAACCTGTGATCGTTGTTTATATTAACGGCCGTCCGGTGAGTGAGCCTTGGATTGACGAGCATGTACATGCCATTCTGGAAGCCTGGTATCCAGGCCAAGAAGGCGGGCACGCTGTTGCGGATATCCTGTTCGGCGATGTGAACCCGTCCGGGAAGCTGACTGTATCCGTGCCGAAGCATGTGGGCCAGCTCCCGGTCTATTACAACGGTAAACGTTCCCGTGGCAAAAGATATCTGGAGGCCGATTCCCAGCCTCAATATCCGTTCGGCTTCGGGCTTAGCTACACTGAATTTACGTACTCCGGGTTGAAGGTGGAGCCGGAAGTAATTGCGGCTGGGGAGGGGGCTATAGTTTCCGTGGACGTTCAGAATACAGGAGACCGTGAGGGCGCAGAGGTGGTGCAACTGTACATTTCCGATGTCGCCAGTAAGGTCACCCGTCCCGCCAGGGAATTGAAGGCTTTTGACAAAATCAAGTTGGCTCCGGGTGAGAAGCAAACCGTGTTGTTCACGGTAGGGCCGGAGCAATTGCAATATATCGGACCGGATTTAAGACCTGTTGTAGAGCCAGGAGCGTTTAAAGTGCTGGTGGGTAAGCATGTAAATGATACACTGAGCACCGATTTGACGGTGAGGGGGTAAAGACATGGAACGCATTAAACGCTTCATCCGCGAGCTCTCCGAGCAGCAATGGCTAGAGGTGCAGGAATTGCGCGATTGGGAGATTCTGTCCTCGGTGTATCAATTGCCGGGACAGTATGACAAGCTGCAGCCTTATAAGGACGGCAGCAATTATGATCTGTTCCCGAGTGTGCAAGGAACGACCTATTTCTTCCGCCGTACTTTGGAGATTCCGGCTAACTGGCTGCCGGGCCACATCGGGTTGATTTTTGCTTCAGGTGGGGAAGGGCTGCTGCGGGTGAACGGTGAATCGCGGCAAGGACTCGACCGCAATCATACCTTTGTAACTCTGGCAGGTGATCCATCGGGCCGTCCGTTGGACCTGGAAATCGAACTCTTCGATCCGGTCCCCGAGCCGGTGGACCCATTAAATCAACAGGCGGTGATCCAGCCGCCGATTCGGATGATCCACAGCCAGCTGGTGCTAGTGAATAGACCTGTGCAGAGTCTAATGTACACGGCAGTAGTGATTCGCGATTCGGCAATTCTGCTGCCTGAGCAGGACCAGCGCCGTAACCGGATGCTGGAAGCTTTGTATGTAGCAATGGATGAATTCGTTGGCCTTACCACGCAGGAGATCCGCGAGGGTGGTGAGATTACGCGAATCGAGCAGAAGCTGCGGGGCAGAGTCGGGGAGATCGGCGGTCATGCCGAAGGAACAATCCACATGGTGGGCCAGTCCCATATCGATATTGCCTGGCTGTGGCCTGCGCGCGAGACCGTGCGCAAGACGAGCCGGACATTCTCGACGGTGAATGCCCTGATGGACGAATATCCTGACTATCAATATGCGCAGAGCCAGCCGCTGCTGTTCGAATATTTGAAAGACAATGACCCGGTACTCTATGAGAAGGTCAAGGCACGCATCCGTGAAGGACGCTGGGAACTGGTCGGTGGGATGTGGATCGAACCGGATCTGAACATTCCGAGCGGAGAATCTTTGATGCGGCAAATGCTATATGGTCAACGCTTTTATCTCGAAGAGTTCGGGCGCACCTCGCAGATTGAGTGGCTGCCGGATACCTTCGGCTACTGCGCTTCTCTGCCGCAGATTCTGCAGCATGGTGGCATCAAATATTTTATGACCACCAAGCTGGGCTGGAATGACACCAATGTCTTCCCTTACGATCTGTTCCGTTGGGTCGGCATTGACGGCACGCCGATGTTGTCTTACCTGAATCATGGGGTCAATGAGAATACGCTGCCCAAAGATGTGCATGAACACTATCAGTCCTTCCGCGAAAAAGATAAACATAATGAGCAGATGCTGCTCTATGGGCATGGTGACGGCGGCGGCGGGGTCACCCGCGAGATGCTGGAATATATCCAGCGTGCCGAGCTAATGGTCGGCCAGCCGGAGAGTAAATACAGTAATGCCGCGGATTTCTTCGCAGGCATTACACGCTGTCAGCCGCAGCTGCCGCAGTGGCGGGGCGATCTGTATCTGGAGCTGCACCGCGGCACCTACACTACGCACGGCCGCAACAAGCGGAACAACCGCAAGGCGGAAGTGTTGTACCGTGAAGCGGAGCTGTGGCAGACATTAGCTTCGCCGCAGCTGGACACGGAGCAACATGCCGTAGTTGCCGGGCAGCTGCATCAGGGCTGGAAGCTGATTTTGTTGAACCAGTTCCATGATATTATTCCGGGCTCGGCGATTACCGAAGCATACGAGACCTCGGAGAAGGAATACGCAGAGGTGTTTGAGCTTGGCCGTGTTGCGCTTCAGCCAGGGCTTGCGGCATTGGCCGGGAACATTAACACGTCAGGCGAGGGTACACCTTACATTGTTTTTAATGGTTTGGGTTGGACGCGGGATGCCGTGGTCGAACTTGCTCTCAGCGAAGAAGTAGCCGCCAGCGGAAACTTTGCGGTGTATGGCGAGGATAACGTACTGCTGGAAGCAGATGTCCTGACGGAGGAGGCAGCAGTTTCTGGTGTCGCGGTTCTCGTTCCGGAGATTCCGGCCTTTGGCTACAAAACAATCTGGATTCGTGATCTGTCTCAGAAAACATCCGATGAAAGTAATGTAGAATCTGCCGCTGCTGAACATAATCAAACTGCTGTAGGAGCTATTCCCTTCGGCGACCGTTGGGAGACGGACTATTATCGTATTACCTTTAACGAGCGAGGAGAAATCACCAGTCTTTTTGATAAAAAAGGAAACCGGGAGATCGTAAAATCCGGTGAGCCGGCGAACCGCTTCCACTTTTTCCATGACCGTCCGACGCTTTGGGATGCCTGGGACATTGACAACCGTTATGAAGCCCAACCCGCCGGGGAGGCTGAGCTTATAGAAAAGGCAGTGGTTCGCACTGGTGCGGTGCAGGATATTTTGCGCTTCCGCTGGAAGCTGGGCCAATCCGAGATTACTCAGGATATGATTCTACATCACCATAATCCCCGGATTGATTTCCAGACGCATGTGAGCTGGAACGAAGCCCATAAGCTGCTTAAGGTAGGGTTTCCGATTGATGTTGTGACGGATAAGGCGACTTACGAGATTCCATTTGGTGCGCTGGAACGTCCGACCCACCGCAACACCAGCTGGGAGCAGGCGCAGTATGAGGTTTGCGGGCATCGTTTTGCCGATGTATCGGAACGTGGATATGGCGTCAGTCTGCTGAATGATTGCAAATACGGCTATGACATCCAAGGCAGTACCATTCGTTTGTCGCTCCTGCGCGCGCCGAAATGGCCGGATGCTACTGCGGATCTCGGCGAGCACGACTTCACCTATTCGCTATATCCGCACCGTGGGGATTGGCGGGAGGCTCATACTGTTCGCCGTGCAGCAGAGCTAAATCATGAGCTGTATACTTTTGCCCCTTCATCAACACAGGGGCAGCTGCTGCCAACAGGCTCATTTATCGGATTCTCCGGTGAGCACGTGGTGCTGGATACGATTAAGCCATCCGAGGACGGGCAGGGGACTGTTCTCCGTTTCTACGAATCCTCGGGAGGCCGCGAGCGGGTTCAGCTCAAATGGCAGTATCCAGTTCAGAGCGTCTACCTGTCCAATGCTCTGGAAGAGCAGCTGGAACTGATCGAACATACGGCTGGCGGTGAATTGGAACTTCACTTTGCCCCTTACGAGATCAAAACAATCTACATCAGAAATTAAATAATCACATCACAGATGCAAAGGAGCATATCTCACTTGGAACAATTCCGATTACCCAAAATAGCAATGCCCCAGCTGCCGCTGCCGCAGGCTGTACAAGAAGTACTTGCCGAAGCAGAGGAGAAGCTGGCACATCGCCCGAAGCTGTTGCAGCTGTTCAAGAACTGTTTTCCGAATACGCTGGAGACGACGACTAAACTGCTGGATGACGGAACCACCTTTGTGATTACCGGCGATATTCCGGCCTCCTGGCTGCGTGATTCAGTGGAGCAGGTAATTCAATACGTGCCTCTGGCCAAAAACGATCCCGATCTCCAGCGCATTATCGGCGGTCTTATCAAACGCCATATTCAGTATATTCATATCGATCCTTACGCCAATGCATTTAATGAGTCGGCCAATGACTGGCACTGGAACACTACGGATGTGACCGAGATGTCGCCATGGGTGTGGGAGCGTAAATTTGAGATTGATTCGTTATGTTTTGTTGTGCGCCTCGCTTATACCTACTGGAAAGAGACGGGCCTGACTAATTTCTTCGACGCTGGGTTCAAGTCGGCCATGCGCCAGATTTTCGATTTGTTCAAAAGAGAGCAGCGGCATTTCGAGCAGTCTCCGTACCGGTTCAGCCGCAATAACGGCATTCCGGAAGATTCTCTGCGCAATAGCGGTCTCGGTATGCCGGTGAACTATACCGGAATGATCTGGTCGGGCTTCCGGTCGAGCGATGATGCCTGTGATTTCCACTACAACATTCCTGGCAATATGTTCGCTGTTGTCGCGCTGCGCCAGATGCAGGAATTCGCGGAGTGGGTCTTCCGCGATCTAGACTTCCTGGCTGAACTTAAAGAGCTGGAATTTGAAGTGGATCATGGCATCAAGCTCTATGGCATTTATCGCCATCCGGAGTTTGGTCCGATTTATGCTTATGAGACCGACGGCTTCGGCAATTACTGCCTAATGGACGATGCGGGAACGCCCGGACTGATCTCCATTCCGTATCTGGGTTACGCTTCGGCGGATGATCCCATCTACCAGAACACCAGACGTTTCGCATTGAGCAAAGAAAATCCGTTCTATTATGAAGGCACAGCTGCCAAAGGGATCGGCAGCCCGCACACTCCGGAGAACTATATCTGGCATATGGCGTTGTCTATGCAGGGCATTACGGCTCAGACTGCCGAAGAGAAGCTGGAACTGATAGCGATGCTGGAAAGTACGGATGCCGGAACCGGATATATGCATGAAGGCTTCCATGTGGATGATCCTAGTGTATTTACCCGCAGCTGGTTTGCATGGTCGAACAGTTTGTTCTCGCAGCTTGTCTATCGGGCGATGAAGGAAGGTATTCTGTGAGCGGGGGCCGTATCATCCTGTTCGCGGACCCGTCTTTTCCCGGGTATACCGCAGCGGGCGGACTGACAGCGGAACAGGCACAGTCTATAGGAATACATCATACTGACCCTCCTGTTCATGCAGCACAGCTGGCCGAAACGCTGGACAGCGCCAAGGCCGGGGACTGCTTCGTTAGCTTCCATGCTCCGTACTTCCCGAAGGAGGCTTGGCCTTCCATCGTCGCCTATTTGAGCAGAGGCGGCAGCTTGATCAGCATTGGCGGTGCCCCGTTTAAGCATCCAGTCCGCCTAGTCGCTGAAGAGTGGCGGATCGAAGCTGAGCAGACTGCCTATCACCGCCAGCTGCATATCCATGAAGCGCTGCAGGTGAGCAGCGCAGATCGCATACAGCAGCATGTCGCGCTTAGAGACATTCCGCTCTTCGTAGGCGATGAGCAGCTGCTGGCCCTGTCGGATACCTGGAACCTGGTACCGCATGTCACTAAAAGCAGTGACCTGCCGGAGCAGATGGGTTCCAGTGGACCCATGGACACGCGGATCTACCCGCTGCTTAAGGGCATTACCGCCGCCGGGCGGGAAGTTTCAGCTCCAGCTGTGCTGTGGGAGCATATCGGCGGGCCTTTTGCCGGTGGCCGCTGGATCTTTATCGGCCAACCGCTTACGCCTGATTTCTGGAATCAAGGCGGAACGGAAGCATTAACCCGCTGGGCAACCTTTGCCGCTCGGGGAGTAACAGAGCTGTGGCTGAAGCCTAACTATGCTTCTTATGAAAAAGGCGAGCGGCCGCTGCTGTTTTTGCAGGGTCAGCGGCTAAGCCGTAGCCAATCGTCACCGACAGCAGCGCAGTGGACCCTGAACATCACTCTGAGCAAAGACGGGGAGTCTATCCCATGTTTCACTCACGAGTGCAAGCTTGAGGTCAGTCGCGAGCTGAACTTCCTACGTGTACCGCTTGCTATAGAAATTCAACCTGGCCTGTATCATCTTTCTTGCCATGCTGTATCGGAAGAAGGCGAAGTGCGGATGTTGCGTCAAGGCTTTTGGGGATATGACGTGGGCCTGTTATCGCAGGGGGAACCGATTAAGGCTGGAAGAGATTATTTTATCAAAGACGGTCAGCCTTTACCTGTTGTCGGCATGACTTATATGACCTCTGACGTAGCGCGGAAGTTTCTATTCCTGCCAAATGCTGATGTCTGGGATCGGGATATGGCACAGATGCGGAAGGCAGGCATCAACTGGATTCGTACCGGTATCTGGACAGCCTACCGCAATATTATGCAGGTAGACGGTCATGCCTCGGAAGAAGTGCTGCGGGCGATTGATGCTTTTCTACTGACTGCGAAGCGGCATGAGCTGCAGGTTACCTTTACGTTCTTCTCCTTTACGCCCGAGACTTGGGAAGGGACGAATCCTTATCTCGATCCGCGCAGTGTAGAAGCGCAAAAACGGTTCATCCGCTCGATCGTTGCACGGCATCGCACGACAACCCATGTCGATTGGGATTTGATCAATGAACCGTCAATGTTCGATCCGCCGCGGATTTTCTCGGACGGACCGAGCTCGGCGCGTGATAAATATGAACGCGCTGCTTTCTCTGCTTGGCTGGAAGAACGCCATGGTGATATAACTTCGCTGCAAGAGCGCTGGAATATGACGCCGCTGGAATTGCCGGATTTTGCGGCTGCACAACCTCCTGAGCAAGAAGAGATTAACTTTAGTGTGCAGGATATTCATTCCGGAAAGCGCGGCACACGTTGGCTCGACTACTGCCTGTTCTCCATGGACATGCACAACGTATGGGCAAGGGAGCTTAGCGGGACTATCAAGGAACTCTGCCCAGATCATTTAGTGACCGTAGGGCAGGATGAGGCTTTGGGTGCCCAACGACCGTCGCCGTTCTTTTATGAGCGCGATGTCGATTACACCACTGTTCACAGCTGGTGGTTGAATGACAATCTGCTCTGGGATGGAATTTTTGCCAAAACCTATCACAAACCGAACCTCATTCAGGAGACCGGCATCATGTACGTAGAGACGCCAGACGGACGGGCTAAACGCAGTGAGGAAGAATTGCGGGCCATGCTGGAGCGCAAATATGCCTATGCGTTTGCTTCTGGAGGTGCCGGGGCTGTGCAATGGATATGGAACACGAACTTTTATATGGATAATGCCAATGAATCGCAGATCGGTGCGCTGCGGGCCGATGGGACTGAGAAGCCGGAAGCGGATGTGTCTTATGATTTTGGGCGGTTCATCGGCGAAGCCGGGGGATTATTTGACGGGCGGAAGCTGGAAGAGATTGCCGTGGTTTTCCCTTACTCTAATGACTTCTCTAACCGGAAGCTCGCCTATGATGCGACTACCCGCCTGACAAGGATCTTATCTTATCAGCTTCATTTGCCTTTCCGCGCCGTATCGGAATACGAGCTGGCTCCGCTGGAGGCAGAGCCGGCTAAGTTGATTCTCCTGCCGAGTGTGCACAATCTGGATAATGACGCCCTTCAGCAATTGCTGGACATAGTGGAGCGTACAGGTGCCGTTCTGCTCATTACTGGAGCATTGGGGGTTGATGCGTATTGGCAGCCTTCGGATCGTATGGACGCAATAGTAGGAGCCCGTAAACTTGGTAACATGCGCCGTGAGGAGCAGCTTCTATTGAACGGACGCAAGTTTGCGGTGTCCTATGGACAGAAGCGAATCGCGGAGCTAGTCAAAGAAACGCCAGCAAATGCAGATGTTGATTCGTCTAGCTCAGGTGGTGTGGGTGATCACCTCATCGAACGCCAGCTTGGCACAGGTCGCCTGATCTGGTGCCCGCTACCTTTAGAACTGAATGACCGCGACGAGCCGATCGCCGCGCTCTACCAATATGCTGCACAAGCCGCAGGTATCGAAACCGGGCTGGAATGGATCAGCGGTGGAGACCTGCCAGGTGTGTACGGGCGAAAGCTTGCTTTTGCAGAAGGTTCATTGTATATCTTCGTATCTGAATACGCCTGGGATGCCGAACTTGAAATAAAAGATCCTGCAACTGGAGCTCATTACTCATTTTTACTGGAGAAAGAACGTTCGGTGTTGTTTGCAGCTGATTCAGCGGGCAAGCTGGTAGCTGTCTACAGACCTGAAGAGGTTAACATTACGCTTAATAAATGCTGAAGAACTGAGGTGTACACACAGATGACCCACACAACAACCAAAACAGCCCATATCGTGTCCCATACTCACTGGGACCGTGAATGGTATTTGCCCTATGAGAAACACCACGTCCGTCTGGTTCAGCTGGTGGATGCACTGCTTGCGAAGCTGGACGGAGATTCCGCCTTCCGCAGTTTTTACCTCGATGGGCAAACCATTATTCTGGAGGATTATCTTCAGGTTCGGCCAGAGAACAAAGAGAAGCTGGAGAAGTATATCCGGGATGGGCGAATCTTGATTGGACCTTGGTACATTTTGCAGGATGCGTTCCTGACGAGCGGCGAGGCAAATGTGCGGAATATGCAGATCGGCCATCAGGATGCCGAGAAATACGGCGAGCCTTCCAAAATCGGCTATTTTCCTGATACGTTTGGATTGGTCGGACAGACTCCGCAGCTGATGTTGCAGTCAGGGATTACGAATGCTTTTTTTGGACGCGGGGTGAAGCCTACGGGATTTAACAACACTGTATCGGATGCAGGTTATGAGTCCTCTTTCTCCGAGCTGATCTGGGAAGGGCCGGATGGATCCAAAATTCTCGGTATCCTATTTGCCAACTGGTATTCTAACGGCAATGAAGTTCCTGTTGAGGAAGGTGCGGCTCGGGAATTCTGGGACCGTAAGCTTGCGGATGCAGAGAAGTATGCTTCAACGGGGGAGTTATTGTTCATGAACGGGTGCGACCACCAGCCTCTGCAATTGGATTTGCCGGAAGCTATCCGCACCGCCGAAAAGCTATACCCTGAAGTGAAGTTCGTGCATTCAAACTTCCCGGACTATCTGCAAGCCTTGGATCAGCAATTATCCTCGGGTCAGCGGGAGCTCTCCACCGTTACAGGGGAACTGCGCAGCCAGCGTACTGACGGATGGGGCACCTTAGTGAACACAGCCTCAGCCCGGGTTTATTTGAAGCAGATGAACCAGCTGGGCCAGACTCTTTTGGAAAAAGTAGCCGAGCCGCTGGCCTCCATCGCCCGCCTGTCCGGACAGGACTACCCGCACCATCTATTCACCTATGCCTGGAAGACGCTGATGCAGAACCATCCGCATGACAGTATCTGTGGTTGTAGTGTGGATGAAGTGCATCGTGAGATGGTAACTCGTTTTGATAAAAGCCGGCATGTTGCTGAGAGCATCATAGATGACAGTGCTAAGTTTATCGCAGATCAAGTGGAGACTTCTGGCTTTTCCGCATACGGGGAAGATGCAGTTCCTTTTATAGTGATGAATACCACGGGGTGGAAGCGTACGGGAACGGTAACTATAGAGCTGGATGCTGAACGGTTATATCTGCGCGAGGGTTATCCTTTGGACGAGACCGCCCGCAGAATGCTGGCTGTTGATTTGTCCGGCCGGATTCTCGTCGATCACACAGGGGAGGAATTAGCGTCTACAGTGGAAGACCTGGGTTTAAGCTTTGGTTACGATCTGCCTGATGACCAATTCCGCCAGCCGTATATGTGCCGCAAAGTGAGACTTACTTTTGAAGCACGCAATGTGCCTGCGCTTGGGCTCTGTACTTACGCTTGGGTACAATCAACTACGGAATCCGCTCAGGGAAGCTCTTTAATAGAAGGAGAGCGCAGCTTGGAGAATGCAACTCTCAAGGTAGTTGTTGCTGAGGATGGTTCATTTACGTTATTGGATAAGCATAGCGGTACCACTTATCGTGAGTTGGGGATTTACGAGAATACCGGAGACGTAGGCAATGAATACATGTACAAGCAGCCAGAAGGTGAACAAGCGCTGACGACCAAAGGCCAGCCTGCAGTCATTAAGGTGATTGAAGACTCTCCCTTCCGTGCGGCCATTGAGATCCGAATAGACTGGGAGATTCCGGCTTCGGCGGATGACACCTTGGAGGCGGAACAGCGTGCACTTGTGTATTATCCTGAGCGTAAAGCGCAGCGGAGTGTAAATACGGTGGTTTTGAAGCTTCGTACCGTCGTATCGCTGGAGCGGGAAGGCAAAGGTGTGCATATTGAATCCACAATTAATAACCAAGCCAAGGATCACCGGATACGAATGCTGTTCCCGACCGATCTGTCTACCGATGTGCATCGTGTGGATTCTATGTTTGAAGTGGCTACACGGGACAATAATCCGGCACCAGAATGGGCAAATCCGAGCAACACTCAACATCAGCAATCCTTTGTCGATGTCAGCAATGGTAATGTAGGACTTACGATAGCCAACCAGGGATTGAACGAATATGAGGTTCTGCGGGATGGACGCAATACTATTGCCGTCACCTTGCTACGCAGCGTAGGGGAATTGGGGGATTGGGGCTGGTTCCCAACTCCGGAAGCTCAGTGCCTGGGCGAATACACAGCACTACTGGAGCTGATTCCTCATTCTGGTGAGGGAAGTGAACAACGGACATTTACAGAGGCCTATCAATTCCAGACTCCTTGGACGGTATGTCAGACCGGCCTGCATAGCGGGAAGTTGAACTCTGGATATACCCCATTGGTTTGGGAGGGAGATAACATGGCCTTCTCATCCATGAAAATGAACGGAGCTTCCGGCGACTTGTTTTTGCGTTGGTACAATATGACCGCTCAGCAGACACAATTGCAACTGAAAGTGAACAGTCCTCAAGAGTATTTATTTAAAAGTAATATCTTAGAGCAGCCTAACCCTGCTTTACAAGGAGCAACGTCTTCGGTTCACCACTTAGAGGTCGGACCATCTGAGATTGTAACTGTAGGTGCGAAATTAAGCTTCTAGGTAAAAAGATGCCCCGGCGCTTCCCTGCCAGGGCATCTTTTGATTTACTTTCTTCTATAAGACTTGTGCCAATCTTGAATGGCCTCTTGGCGGGAGGGGAATCTCAACTGGATCCAATTGTTTGTTTCCCATTCATGAATCGCTTGCTGTTTAGTTTGGTAAAAGCTATAGTCGCAATTGTTCCAGCTGTTATACAGTTTCTGATACCATTTCCCTTTAGGGATGTCGCCAGGATAGCGGCGGACGGCTTTATTGGCTTGTTTTTTAGCCCATGAGGAACCGTGTTTCTGTTGGTCGCTGCACACGGGTTGCTTTTTCACACTTCTGCTCATTGATTCTCCAACCTCCTTTTAGAGGGAAGCTAGAGATCATGCAAGGTCTTTATATGAATCACCTCTTTGCCAAAAAATAATGGAATTGATACCTATGTATGAAGGGGGCTCTGATGTTAATAGATAGACGCGGAAAAGGGGAATGCGGTTGCGATACAATTGCGGAGAAGTATGTGTTTAGTTTTTTAAAAATAAAGCTTGCAATGCATCTCCATACATGATATATTCTAAGTCCGGCCAAGAAGTACACATGCCGAGCTCGAAAAAGAAGTTGAAAAAAGAGCTTGACATTAAATAGCCGAACATGATATAGTATAAGAGTTGCTGCTGAGACATTAAACGGCGCCAACGAGAACTTGATCTTTGAAAACTGAACAACGAGTGAGTAGGAAATCACGTAAGTGAAATCCAAAATTAGAGAATTAATTTTCTCGTCAGATGTTTCAAAATGAGCATATCGCTCTTTTCAATACTAATTGGAGAGTTTGATCCTGGCTCAGGACGAACGCTGGCGGCGTGCCTAATACATGCAAGTCGAGCGGAGTTACTTTGAAAGCTTGCTTTCAAAGTAACTTAGCGGCGGACGGGTGAGTAACACGTAGGCAACCTGCCCTTCAGACTGGGATAACTACCGGAAACGGTAGCTAATACCGGATAATTTCTTTTTTCTCCTGAGAGAAGAATGAAAGACGGAGCAATCTGTCACTGAGGGATGGGCCTGCGGCGCATTAGCTAGTTGGTGGGGTAACGGCCCACCAAGGCGACGATGCGTAGCCGACCTGAGAGGGTGAACGGCCACACTGGGACTGAGACACGGCCCAGACTCCTACGGGAGGCAGCAGTAGGGAATCTTCCGCAATGGGCGAAAGCCTGACGGAGCAACGCCGCGTGAGTGATGAAGGTTTTCGGATCGTAAAGCTCTGTTGCCAGGGAAGAACGTCCGGTAGAGTAACTGCTACCGGAGTGACGGTACCTGAGAAGAAAGCCCCGGCTAACTACGTGCCAGCAGCCGCGGTAATACGTAGGGGGCAAGCGTTGTCCGGAATTATTGGGCGTAAAGCGCGCGCAGGCGGCTATTTAAGTCTGGTGTTTAAACCTTGGGCTCAACCTGAGGTCGCACTGGAAACTGGGTGGCTTGAGTACAGAAGAGGAAAGTGGAATTCCACGTGTAGCGGTGAAATGCGTAGATATGTGGAGGAACACCAGTGGCGAAGGCGACTTTCTGGGCTGTAACTGACGCTGAGGCGCGAAAGCGTGGGGAGCAAACAGGATTAGATACCCTGGTAGTCCACGCCGTAAACGATGAGTGCTAGGTGTTAGGGGTTTCGATACCCTTGGTGCCGAAGTTAACACAGTAAGCACTCCGCCTGGGGAGTACGGTCGCAAGACTGAAACTCAAAGGAATTGACGGGGACCCGCACAAGCAGTGGAGTATGTGGTTTAATTCGAAGCAACGCGAAGAACCTTACCAGGTCTTGACATCCCTCTGAATCTGCTAGAGATAGCAGCGGCCTTCGGGACAGAGGAGACAGGTGGTGCATGGTTGTCGTCAGCTCGTGTCGTGAGATGTTGGGTTAAGTCCCGCAACGAGCGCAACCCTTAACTTTAGTTGCCAGCAGGTAATGCTGGGCACTCTAGAGTGACTGCCGGTGACAAACCGGAGGAAGGTGGGGATGACGTCAAATCATCATGCCCCTTATGACCTGGGCTACACACGTACTACAATGGCCGGTACAACGGGAAGCGAAGCCGCGAGGTGGAGCCAATCCCATCAAAGCCGGTCTCAGTTCGGATTGCAGGCTGCAACTCGCCTGCATGAAGTCGGAATTGCTAGTAATCGCGGATCAGCATGCCGCGGTGAATACGTTCCCGGGTCTTGTACACACCGCCCGTCACACCACGAGAGTTTACAACACCCGAAGTCGGTGGGGTAACCCGCAAGGGAGCCAGCCGCCGAAGGTGGGGTAGATGATTGGGGTGAAGTCGTAACAAGGTAGCCGTATCGGAAGGTGCGGCTGGATCACCTCCTTTCTATGGAGAATCGTTCTCTGCAATGAGAACATTCAAATCGGAAGCTAAGCTTCCAAAACTCAGGTTTAGGCCTGTTACTCACTCGTTGCTCAGTTTTGAGAGTTTAAGCTCTCAAGTAAGACTTGATCCTTGAAAACTGGATACCGAAACGAATTTGCGTTTTAGAACATCTTTTAGCAACTTGTGCAAACAAGTAAATGTTATTAGTGAGATGATTCCAAAGAGAATGTCATCGTATGATATTTTCCTGCGGAAAAATCAAGGTTAAGCTAATAAGAGCACACGGAGGATGCCTAGGCGCCAGGAGCCGACGAAGGACGTGGCGAACAACGAAACTGCCTCGGGGAGCTGTAAGCAAGCTTTGATCCGGGGGTGTCCGAATGGGGAAACCCAGCTGTGGTAATTCGCAGTTACTCATTTCTGAATACATAGGAAATGTAGAGGCAGACCAGGGGAACTGAAACATCTAAGTACCCTGAGGAAGAGAAAACAATAGTGATTCCGTCAGTAGCGGCGAGCGAACGCGGAACAGCCTAAACCTAAGAGCTTGCTCTTAGGGGTTGTGGGACGTCTCACATGGAGTTACAAAGGAATATGGTAGGTGAAGAGGTCTGGAAAGGCCCGCGATAGAGGTAAAAGCCCTGTAACCTAAACTGTGTTCTCTCCGAGACGGATCCCGAGTAGTGCGGGGCACGTGAAACCCCGTATGAATCCAGCAGGACCATCTGCTAAGGCTAAATACTACCTGGCGACCGATAGTGAAACAGTACCGTGAGGGAAAGGTGAAAAGCACCCCGGAAGGGGAGTGAAATAGAACCTGAAACCGTGTGCTTACAAAAAGTCAGAGCCCTATTAATGGGTGATGGCGTGCCTTTTGTAGAATGAACCGGCGAGTTACGTTTAACATGCAAGGTTAAGCCGAGAAGGTGGAGCCGCAGCGAAAGCGAGTCTGAATAGGGCGAATTAGTATGTGGACGTAGACCCGAAACCGTGTGATCTACCCCTGTCCAGGGTGAAGGTGCGGTAACACGCACTGGAGGCCCGAACCCACGTACGTTGAAAAGTGCGGGGATGAGGTGGGGGTAGCGGAGAAATTCCAATCGAACTCGGAGATAGCTGGTTCTCCCCGAAATAGCTTTAGGGCTAGCCTCGGTATAAGAGTAGTGGAGGTAGAGCACTGATTGGGTGCGGGGTCCGCAAGGATTACCAAGCTCAGTCAAACTCCGAATGCCATATACTTATTGCCGGGAGTCAGACAGTGAGTGCTAAGATCCATTGTCAAAAGGGAAACAGCCCAGACCATCAGCTAAGGTCCCCAAGTGTGTGTTAAGTGGGAAAGGATGTGGAGTTGCACAGACAACCAGGATGTTGGCTTAGAAGCAGCCACCATTGAAAGAGTGCGTAATAGCTCACTGGTCGAGTGACTCTGCGCCGAAAATGTAACGGGGCTAAACACACCACCGAAGCTATGGCTAGATACTATGTATCTGGGGTAGGGGAGCGTTGTGTAGGGGTTGAAGGTGTACTGAAAAGAGCGCTGGACACTACACAAGTGAGAATGCCGGTATGAGTAACGAAAAGATCAGTGAGAATCTGATCCGCCGAAAGCCCAAGGTTTCCTGAGGAAGGCTCGTCCGCTCAGGGTAAGTCGGGACCTAAGGCGAGGCCGAAAGGCGTAGTCGAAGGACAACAGTTTGAAATTACTGTACCACCGTAATCCGCTATGAGCGATGGGGTGACGCAGGAGGGTAGTGACGCGGACTGATGGATGTCCGTCTAAGCAGTGAGGCTGATGTGTAGGCAAATCCGCACATCGATAAGGCTGGGCTGTGATGGGGAGCGAAAATTATAGTAGCGAAGGTCATGATCTCACACTGCCAAGAAAAGCCTCTAGCCAGGAGAAGGTGCCCGTACCGCAAACCGACACAGGTAGGCGAGAAGAGAATTCTAAGGCGCGCGGAAGAACTCTCGTTAAGGAACTCGGCAAAATGACCCCGTAACTTCGGGAGAAGGGGTGCCCCGGTAGTGTGAATAGCACGAGGGGGCCGCAGTGAAAAGGCCCAAGCGACTGTTTAGCAAAAACACAGGTCTGTGCGAAGCCGCAAGGCGAAGTATACGGGCTGACGCCTGCCCGGTGCTGGAAGGTTAAGGGGAGTGGTTAGGGGTAACCCGAAGCTATGAACCGAAGCCCCAGTAAACGGCGGCCGTAACTATAACGGTCCTAAGGTAGCGAAATTCCTTGTCAGGTAAATTCTGACCCGCACGAATGGCGTAACGACTTGGGCGCTGTCTCAACGAGAGATCCGGTGAAATTTTAATACCTGTGAAGATGCAGGTTACCCGCGACAAGACGGAAAGACCCCATGGAGCTTTACTGCAGCTTGATATTGAATTTGGGTACGATCTGTACAGGATAGGTGGGAGCCGTAGAAATCGGAGCGCAAGCTTCGGTGGAGGCGCCGTTGGGATACCACCCTGATCGTATCTAGGTTCTAACCTAGTGCCCTTACCGGGTACGGGGACCGTGTCAGGCGGGCAGTTTGACTGGGGCGGTCGCCTCCTAAAGAGTAACGGAGGCGTTCCAAGGTTCCCTCAGAATGGTTGGAAATCATTCGCAGAGTGCAAAGGCATAAGGGAGCTTGACTGCGAGACCTACAAGTCGAGCAGGGACGAAAGTCGGACTTAGTGATCCGGTGGTACCGCATGGAAGGGCCATCGCTCAACGGATAAAAGCTACCCTGGGGATAACAGGCTTATCTCCCCCAAGAGTCCACATCGACGGGGAGGTTTGGCACCTCGATGTCGGCTCATCGCATCCTGGGGCTGAAGTAGGTCCCAAGGGTTGGGCTGTTCGCCCATTAAAGCGGTACGCGAGCTGGGTTCAGAACGTCGTGAGACAGTTCGGTCCCTATCTGTCGTGGGCGCAGGAAATTTGAGAGGAGCTGTCCTTAGTACGAGAGGACCGGGATGGACGTACCGCTGGTGCACCAGTTGTTCCGCCAGGAGCATGGCTGGGTAGCTACGTACGGACGGGATAAGCGCTGAAAGCATCTAAGCGTGAAGCCCCCCTCAAGATGAGATTTCCCAATTAGTAAGACCCCTTGAAGACGACGAGGTAGATAGGTTGGAGGTGGAAGTGCAGTAATGCATGGAGCTGACCAATACTAATCGGTCGAGGGCTTATCCTAAAAATACCCCAAAAAGTGAAGAAGAAGCTGCGAAGCTAATTCCGAATACTTTCCGGGGGCCCCGTAAGAAGGGCAAACGCAAATTCGTTTCGGATTCAGTTTTCAGGCGATTAAGCCTGAGCATTTACGCTGTAAATGCCCGTTTGGTGGCGATAGCGGAGGGGTTCCACACGTACCCATCCCGAACACGACCGTTAAGCCCTCCAGCGCCGATGGTACTTGGACCGAAGGGTCCTGGGAGAGTAGGACGCCGCCAAGCGGACAACCACATTACCCGTGGTATTTTTTTTGCCCTTAATATTAATATGTCTTAGAAGGGCCTTTAGCTCAGCTGGTTAGAGCGCACCCCTGATAAGGGTGAGGTCGGTGGTTCGAGTCCACTAAGGCCCACCATATTCCCTGATAGCTCAGTTGGTAGAGCACTCGACTGTTAATCGAGTTGTCACAGGTTCGAGTCCTGTTCGGGGAGCCATTTATGGAGAGGTGTCCGAGTTTGGCCGAAGGAGCACGATTGGAAATCGTGTAGGCGCCACAAGCGTCTCGAGGGTTCGAATCCCTCTCTCTCCGCCATAAAAATTATTAGCATGGCCCGTTGGTCAAGGGGTTAAGACACCTCCCTTTCACGGAGGTAACATGGGTTCGAATCCCATACGGGTCATATCATGGAGGCTTAGCTCAGCTGGGAGAGCATCTGCCTTACAAGCAGAGGGTCGGGGGTTCGATCCCCTCAGCCTCCACCATATTATTTTCACTGACGCGGGGTGGAGCAGCCCGGTAGCTCGTCGGGCTCATAACCCGAAGGTCGCAGGTTCAAGTCCTGCCCCCGCAACCAATTTACTCTTATACATTATGTTTAGGGATAAGCTGGTATGGTGAAAATGAATAGTATATACTAATTAATGACGCGGGGTGGAGCAGCCCGGTAGCTCGTCGGGCTCATAACCCGAAGGCCGCAGGTTCAAATCCTGCCCCCGCAACCAATTTACACTTATGCATTATGTCTATGGAACCGTGGTGTAGTTGGCCTAACATGCCTGCCTGTCACGCAGGAGATCGCGGGTTCGAATCCCGTCGGTTCCGCCATTTAGTTAATTATTATTGGGGATTAGCCAAGCGGTAAGGCAACGGACTTTGACTCCGTCATGCATAGGTTCAAATCCTATATCCCCAGCCATTTATGAGAGCCATTAGCTCAGTTGGTAGAGCACCTGACTTTTAATCAGGGTGTCGAAGGTTCGAGTCCTTCATGGCTCACCATTTTCTTTAAAGTGTGCGCGTGTGGCGGAATTGGCAGACGCACCAGACTTAGGATCTGGCGTTTCACGACGTGGGGGTTCGAGTCCCTTCACGCGCACCATGTTTTTGCGGACGTGGCTCAGCGGTAGAGCATCGCCTTGCCAAGGCGAGGGTCGCGGGTTCGATTCCCGTCGTCCGCTCCATATAGATTTTGCGCCCTTAGCTCAGCTGGATAGAGCGTTTGACTACGAATCAAAAGGCCGGGAGTTCGAATCTCTCAGGGCGCGCCATTTTTATTACTAAGCAGTTATAGTATTGTTAACGGGATGTAGCTCAGCTTGGTAGAGCACCTGGTTTGGGACCAGGGGGTCGCATGTTCAAATCGTGTCATCCCGATTTTATACCTTTGCGGGTGTAGTTCAATGGTAGAACTTCAGCCTTCCAAGCTGATAGCGTGGGTTCGATTCCCATCACCCGCTTATAAAGAGAAACACTTGCCGGTATTAGGCGGGTGTTTTTTTGTATAGTTAAGCACGTATGGATACAATAGGAACTAGAGATTTTATTTGAGGAGGGGCCAATGTTTGAATTTGAAGCAAGGTTAGTCAGACCAGATACGAATGGGAGTTGGACATATCTTACGGTTCCTTTTGACGCTGAACAAATATATGAAACTAAATCAAGGATACAAGTTAAAGGAAGCCTGAATGACATTCCCTATAGAGGAACACTCATGCCGCATGGTAATGGGAAACATTTTATGGTCGTGAAAAAAGAACTGCGAGACTTAGCCCATGCTCAACCTGGAGATATAGTTCGGGTGACAATGGAACAAGATCATCAATTGCGAGAGATAGAAGCTCCAGAAGATTTTCTGGACGCACTAAGCAGCAATGAGCAGGCAGAGGTATATTATAACAGCTTGGCTTATTCCTATCGGAAGGAATATGTGAGCTGGATCGAAGGGGCGAAAAGACCGGAAACCAGAGCAGCAAGGATCCAGAAGTCAGTTAATAAGCTGGAAGAAGGTTTGAGGCTTAAATAATAGAACAGCGTCCTCCTCCTTAATATCTGGAAAGGGACGCTGCTGTAGTGGGTATATAAGGAATCGTCCTTATATAAGAACGCCTACTTCACCATTATTCACGAACTTAATGCTTTCGATCTTCACCTCTAGTTGACCTGAAGGAATCGCTAGCTGACAAGTACTGCCGAGCTCAGCCAGCAGCAGCTGCATGCCTATAGGTGACAACATAGAAATCTTGTTATCGTTAGGTTCTGCTTGGTTAGGAAATACGATGGTATAGATATCTGTAGTATTATCGTCCAAGTAACGAAGCTGCAGCTGACTTCCGATAAAGACCTGTGAATTTAAATCTTCACCATTGAACTCAGTTAGTAATTGTTCCAGCTCGGAGCAATAACGGGATAACAGCGTTTCAGCGTTGCTTCTATCCTTGCTCCGTACCGGAAAGTATTGATTTAGAAATGCGATTTTTTCCTCATCAAAATAGATAAGCTGCTGAAGCAGCTGTGTCCGTGAGCCTTCATAGATAAGACTATGGTTCATAGTAGATTTCACCCCCTCTAAGTAGCACATTCCTTGTAAACCTGTTATGGTGTGTTGCCATCTTAAAATCCCTCCTATACAAATAGAGGTCCCCCAATGGAGACCTTCTGATCAGTATACCAGCTTCTATTTGTAAATCCAATCCATTTTAAAAGGGGAATTAAAACCTTCTAAATATTGTAATGAAAACCTTTGACTATTACATACTTGGGTGCTATGATAGGCTGATGCATAGGCATTTCGTAGAAAACTGCGAAATGCCTATACTGTATTTTGAAGATATTTTTACATTAATTGTTACCTGGGGAGTGATACGCCATGTACATTTCGTTGAGTTCACATATAGATTCCAGAACTATAAAATAACTACTTAATTTATTAAAGGAGGAGATCAGGATGATTCAAGTTAAAGAGTTTGTAGATGCTGACAATTCTTATGCAGAGAATAAAGCTAATGAGTTCCTGGCAGGACTACGGGAGGAACAGATTGTGAATATCTGTTACGGTTCGGTAGTTAAATCATCACGTGATGGGGCAGAGCACCAAAGAACCACTATACTGGTCGTGTATAAGACAAATGAAAGGCAATAACTGGAACACGTTTTTTTCATGTCTATCCATTGTCTCCACGCTGGGCGTTGTGATTGTCATCATTTATTATGTTTTCAGCTAATTAGCAAAAAGAGGACCTTTCCCATCTACGGGCAAAGGTCCTCTTTAGTTTATAAGTGCATTTACAATCTTACATTCCGTCTGGTACAGATAAACCCAAACCGGATGCGATACGCTGTCCCAAGTCTGGATCAGCTTTAAAGAAATGCTCAATCTGGAGACGTTTGATATCGTTACTTTCAACAGGAGTCATAGCGCCAACGATATTTTGAACTAGACGGGTACGTTCTTCTTCAGACATTAGACGGTACAAGTCACCTGGTTGTGTATAGTGATCGTCACTATTGTAGGAGACACTATCCGCATAACCAGAGACTTCGAACGGCGATGTTTTATGCTGCGGTGATTCTTTAGGTCCTCCTAAGCTGTTAGGCTCGTAATAGGCACCGGAACCGCCATTGTTGCCCAAGGCCATGCCACCATCACGTTGATAGTTCTTCACTTCTACTTTTGGACGGTTGATAGGTAAACCGTTATGGTTGGGACCAACCCGGTGACGGTGTGCATCACCATAAGCGAACAGACGGCCTTGTAGCAATTTATCAGGCGAAGCTTCAATACCAGGAACGAAAGAGCCGGGGGAGAATGTAACTTGTTCTACTTCAGCAAAGTAGTTCTCCGGATTGCGATCCAATACCATACGTCCAACCTCGATTAACGGATAATCTTTTTGCGACCAGACCTTTGTTACATCAAATGGATCAAAACGGTAAGTCTTCGCATCCTCGATTGGCATAATTTGCACGTAGAGCTTCCAAGCAGGGAAATCTCCTTTATCAATAGCATTAAACAAGTCCTCTGTATGATAATCCGGGTTTTCCCCAGCGATTTTGGCAGCAAGGTCTGCATCTAGATTCTTAATGCCTTGTTCTGTTTTGAAATGGTATTTCACCCAGACTGCATTGCCCTCGGCATTTACCCACTTGAAGGTATGGCTACCGAACCCATGCATATGTCTCAGCGTAGCTGGAATTCCGCGATCCGACATCAAAATCGTTACCTGATGCAGAGATTCAGGCGATAAAGACCAGAAGTCCCATACAGCGTTCGGGTTCTTCAGATGTGTCTGTGGATCACGTTTTTGTGTATGAATAAAGTCCGGGAATTTAATCGCATCACGAACGAAGAATACAGGCGTATTGTTACCTACGAGATCATAGTTTCCTTCTTCAGTATAGAACTTCACGGCAAATCCACGAGGGTCGCGTACGGTATCAGCAGAACCTAATTCACCAGCTACAGTAGAAAAACGAATGAACAACGGTGTACGTTTGCCTACTTCAGACAAAAAGTTAGCTTTTGTGTATTGGGTTAGATCTTTTGTAACTTCAAAATACCCGTGAGCGCCAGCACCTTTAGCATGAACGACACGTTCAGGAACACGTTCTCTGTTAAAGTGGGCTAATTTCTCAAGCAAATGGACATCTTGTAGTAAAGTGGGACCGCGGTCACCGGCTGTCATTGAATTCTGATTGTCGCCTACTGGAGCACCCCAGCTGGTTGTAAGATTATTATTATTGGAGCTCATTAATAGAATCACCTCATGAGATTTGATTTTAGATTTAGTATAAGTTCTATATTAATGTTTTTTAGAGAAATTGCAACACTTTTTAAATAATTGACTCATTACAATATGTGGTAATCGTCAATACATCGTTGGCACATTCAGATATATATGATAGACAAAGTGATTAATTACTTAGCAGAATTAAAAAAGAAACAGCGCATCCCTACCATCACTGAAGGGGTGCGCTGCATTTTTTGATATAGAAGATATTCGGTTCTTGTACTTAGGCTTTAATGTACATACTGTTGTAATATTCATCTAACATTCTTTTGGTGGCAAACTCCGTACGGGTGGTTTCGATACTCTTTTTCATCATTTGTACCCACTGTTCACGATTCTCGTAAAAGGTTGGGAGTACACGTTTCAATAAGGTGTCGTACAGTGCATCACTATCATGCTTATCCAGCACCTCAAAGTCTGTAGTTTCGAAGCCGTCTCCAATCTGCCAGCCATTCTCACCATCGATGCAGGCTTCCGGCCACCAGCCATCCAGAATAGAACAGTTCAATACACCGTTCATAGCTGCTTTCATCCCGGAGGTGCCGCTGGCTTCCAATGGTCTGCGTGGATTGTTGAGCCAAATATCAGCACCGCGCGTCAGCTGGGCACCAATCGTCATATCGTAATTCTCGAGGAACACAACACTCTTTGGATACTTTTTCATCATCGCTACTAGGTTACTGACGATTTTTTTACCGTTATCATCGAGTGGGTGCGCTTTGCCGGAGAATACAATTTGTATCTTTCCAGACTCCAGATAAGGTTCGATAATTTCTGGCTGCGAGAAGATCAGGTCGCTTCGTTTATATGGAGCTGCTCTGCGTGAGAAGCCGATGAGTAAATTGTCAGCATTTAAGCTAATGCCGGAACGTTCTTTGATGAACTGGATCAGTTCGCCCTTGATCTCTTTATGCACTGCCCATAAGTCTCCATCCTGTTCGTAGGCTTGCGTCATTCTATCATCTACCCAGGTAGGAGTATGGATGGCATTAGTAATGCCTATAATTTCTGATCTTCCGGCTACTTCCTTCCACATTTTATTAGCCGTATCGGCGTGTAGCTGGGCTACTGCGTTGGAAATACGTGATAGTCTTAGACCTGCAACCGTCATATTAAATGGCTCGCCGCCGATCCGCTCCATCTGGTCACGGGTTAAGCCGTTGAACGCACTCATATACTCAAGTCGGTCGAGAGGATGGGTTTCGTTGCCTTCTTTGATTGGTGTGTGGGTAGTGAATACGACTTCTTCGCGAGTGGCTTTCCACGCTTCTTCGAAGGTATGGCCTCCGGACATTTTTTCACGGATTAGCTCGATAGCCGCTAGAGCCGCATGACCCTCATTGAAGTGATAGACATCAATAGGGATTTGCAACGCACGCATAGCTTTGACTCCACCAATCCCAAGCACGATCTCTTGTGCGATCCGTTCTTCGCCGAACCAGCCGTACAATTGGCCTGTGATCCAGGCATCATTATTCTCGGGAATATCCGTATCCAGTAAATACAATGTGCTGTTGCCAAAATAATCAGTTTTCCATACTTTGCATACCACATCGGTTTTTCGGACTTTAACAGTTACCTTAACCCCTGTATCTTCAAGAAACTCATAAACATAATTGTGATAGGAGTCGTACGGATTGCCATTGGCATCAATCTTTTGGTCCGTGTAACCTTGTTTCCACTTCAGCCCAATAGGGATGATAGGGGCGTTGATATCTTTTGCACCCTTGATGTAGTCTCCGGCAAGAATGCCCAGACCTCCGGCATACATTTTGAAATCGGAATGCAGCCCGTACTCCATACTAAAATAAGCGACTGACGGTAATTTTTGTTCGTTCACTTGATAAGCCTCCTAATCACGGATTAGATTAAATTGCAGTGAAGCTGCGGGCATTATCTTAGGTGCAAACGTTTGCTCAAAATAGTGCAGGCAATCATTGTGGAAGCGATTGCACCACTATTCTAGCACACTCGATGAATAAAAGCATAACGTCAATTTGGTGAAAACAACCATTTTGAATCCAATTGAGCGGAATTGATTGATAAAGTGGACAGAAGCCCCTAAGATAAAGAGATTGAAGAAATAATTAATGGTGGTGTCTAAGTTGGATATAGTTGTGATTGGAAGCTTGAATATGGATATGGTGGTACGTACAAACCGGTCACCAAATGCAGGAGAAACCCTGATTGGACAAGCCTTTGCTCTATCTCCTGGCGGAAAAGGGGCAAATCAGGCCGTTGCCGCAGCACGTCTGGGTGCAGAGGTTAGTATGATCGGAAGAGTTGGAAAAGATACCTTTGGTAGCGAAATGCTGGAGATTATCAGGAATGAAGGCATTCATATAGAGCATATTTCTGTAAGTGAACATGAGGCAACAGGAGTCGCCTCAATCGTTATTGAAGAAGATGGAGAAAATCGGATTATCGTGGTACCTGGAGCGAATATTGAGCTTACGGTAGAGGATATTCAGGCATTGGAGGCTGTGATTAGCCAGGCTAAGATCATTGTGCTGCAGCTTGAAATGGATCTGGCGATGAGTGAGCAGGCGATTGCGATTGCCCATCGTAAGGGGATTCCGGTCATCCTTAATCCTGCACCAGCTAGAGTGCTAAAGGATGAGATGCTGGCTCAGGTATCTTACCTGACACCTAATGAGACGGAAGCCGGGATTTTGTCCGGAATGACTGTGGATAGCGCAGAGACTGCTGAGCAGGCAGCCCGTATTTTGCTGCAAAAAGGAGTACAGAACGTAATTGTAACCTTGGGTTCAAAAGGTGCCCTGATTGTGAATGCTGAAGGTGCCAAGGCTGTTCCAGGCTTCCCGGTAAAGGCGGTAGATACAGTTGCTGCCGGTGACTCATTTAATGGCGCATTAGCCCAGCAGCTGGTCATAGGGAAGACCTTGGAGAAAGCCGTGAGCTTCGCTAATGCTGTAGGTGCATTGGCTGTAGGGAAAGAAGGGGCGATCCCTTCATTGCCGCAGTTGTCCGAGGTCGAGCAATTTCTAAAACTTAAATCGCTGTAGAATAGACAGTACAGGATATTCAAGATCTATACTAGATGAGATAGGATAAGGAGCTTAAATAATGAGCAGAACAGTAACCGTTAAAAATGTGATCATCGGCGAAGGAATCCCTAAGATATGTGTTCCGCTAATTGGAGCGACCTTGTCTGAGCTGAAGCAGGAAGCGGAAGCGCTGAAAGTACTGCAACCTGATTTGGTGGAGTGGCGGACGGATTTTTTTGCTGAAGTGGAAGACGTTGCAGCTGTAAAGAACGCACTAAGCGAAATCTGTTCTGTGATTCCAGATCTGCCGCTGATTTTTACTTTTCGGAGTGCAAAAGAAGGCGGAGAGAAGCAAGTCAGCACGGAATATTACACAGCACTGAATAAAGCTGCTGCCGAGAGCGGTCTAGTAGATATAATAGATGTTGAACTATTTAATGATGAGCAGGATGTAAAGCTACTGGTCGAAGCTGCTCATGCTCATAACGTGTCTGTCATTATTTCAAATCATGATTTTCAGGGTACACCTCCTAAAGAGGAGATCATCTCACGGTTATGCAAGGCGCAGGAGCTTGGCGGGGATTTGCCCAAAATTGCCGTTATGCCCCAAGATGCAGGCGATGTGCTAACTTTGCTGGAAGCTACACACATCATGAAGGAAAAATATGCAGACCGTCCGATTATAACGATGTCTATGGCGGGAGCCGGGGTGATCAGCCGTTTGGCAGGTGAAGTTTTTGGTTCAGCGCTTACCTTCGGAGCTGCACATAAACCTTCTGCACCTGGCCAGGTAGCTGTCGCTGAGCTTCGGAATACATTGTCGCTGCTGCACCACAGTCTGTGATTTCTGCTGATTGCTATTGCCTCAAAAAAAAGGCATCCGGAGTATCCGGATGCCTTTTTCTATTTTAAAATATTGTTCGTGCGCTTACGCATTTTTTCCCGTATATACATGTACGGCATCTCTTAGAAACGCAGCGAGTCCAGGGCGGCGTTTGTCATAGTATTCGGTAAAACGTTCATCATCAACATACAATTGTGCAACACCAGCATGAGCTTCTTTGGAATAGGAATTCCAGTAGAAGGAGAGCCACTCACGGTGTAGGTCTGCACTTTTTTGCGCTAATACACTGGCAGGATCTCCATGCTCCATTGCTTGCAAGAGTGTTTCGAACATCTCTTCCTCAAGCTGTTGTATAGCGGCATATTGATCTTCTGTCATTCCTTTAAGCTTTTGGTTGGATTGATTAATGGTGTCATCTCCGTATTTCTCCCTTATTTCTTGGCCATATTTCTTTTCGTTGTCATCTACCAGCTTTTGTTTAAAGCCTTCGAATTTTTCAGTATCACTCATGGTAATTCTCCCTTCTTTTTGAGCCAGCGTCTTTTCGACGTTAGCGATTAATAGATCTAATTGCTGTCTTTTTTCCAGTAGCTTGTCATGATGCTCCCGCAGCGCTTTGGCTCCGTCGAATGAGGGCTCTGTCATAATAGCCTTGATACGTTCCAGACTTAAGCCAAGCTCCCGATAAAATAAAATTTGCTGTAGTAGATCTACTTCGGTACGGCCATAGATACGATACCCCGAAGAGTTGATTCTCGCCGGCTTAAGAATGCCAAACTCATCGTAGTAGCGCAGGGTCCGTGTGCTGATTCCAGCTAACTCTGCGAGCTTCTGCACTGTGTATTCCGTAGTATCACCTCCTACAAACCAAATGTACACCTTTACGTAACGTGAAGGTCAAATGGTTTTTTTAGCATATCCAAAACAGCGACAGCTACCCTCTGAATGATCATGGGGAAGTCTGCCGCTGCTATGAATAAGTCTATAATGTTGAGCTATGTTGAGCTTTGCTGCTGCTTGAATTTATTTATGACCCATTTGTGCTGTGAAATAATTGTGCAATTCCTCCAGCTTACGAGGGTCCGCAAGGGTTGCTTTGTCTGAGAAGTAGTGTTCAACGACAAGGTCCCAGGTAGGTACAATTTTTTGTGAGGTCATAGCCTTTATGGCTACCTTAACTGTTTTGCGTTCTTTGGCATTGGAGAAGGTATCTACGTAATGCTGTGAACGCTCAAAATCCAGATCCTTAAACACGGCGCGGAAGATCTCTGATGTCATCTGTGCATCATCCAGCGCCCGGTGTGCAGATCCAGTAGGCTCAAGCTCAAACAATGCCATCGCGCTTTCCACGCTGACATCATTGCTAAGACCACGCGCACGAAGAACTCCTTTGAGCAAATCGAAATACGTAGCGGACATCCAGTAGGATTCGTCCATCTTGTGCATGCGCACATCCTGAATGATTCGCTTCATGTCTTCGCCACCCCAGGTAAGCAGCAGAACTCCGTCTGTGCTTAGATCAAGCCACTCTCTAAAAGCAGTGATGACTTTGGGGAAGCGAGCGGCAATATCGATTTCCTCTTGAGGGATACCCGTTTTTTTCTTAATAAAGGAATTCAGGGTGGAGAAATATATAGGTTTGATCAAGGAAGAAAATTCATCCTTATACTGCAGTGAAGAGTCTAACCGGACGGCTCCAATCTCAATGACCTCCATAGGGTGCTCGCTGGCAAACTTACGGCCGTTGAATTCGATGTCCAGAATAATATAATCCACAGGTACTTGCCTCCGTTTCCATGACTGACGCTGTAGTGCTTAATACGTCGACTTCTCTATTTTAACAAAAAAAGTGATGTAATGGGGAATATGGAGACAAGCTAATATTTGCACAAAAAAATGAACCAGCGTAACATCTGCGCACTGGTTCATTTAATCACTATTAAAATTTAATCCTATAAAAGATTAATGTCCTGAATCGGCAGCAGGTTCAGGCATATGAATCGGCTGTTCATTTATAACGGATCCGTCATCAAGACGAAGCCAGGTATTGAAGTCTTGAGTGCCTTTGACCAGTTCGATGACGCGTGCTCCCCGCATAAAGCCTTCTTTTCCATAAGTATTGTAGCCGGTAGCACGGCCATAAGAAAGACGTATGCCATACAGGCTGCCGCTAAAATCGTTGATATGGTCATGTCCGCAGAAGGTGCCAAGCACATCACCCATTTCCAGCAAAGCTGAGAATAAGCCCGAGTTCACCTCAGGTGAGCATACACGCTCAAACTTATGCCCATGACAGACTTGTGTAGACCAGACATCCCGATATTCGGGAATTGGAATATGGAAGAAAGCCAAGGCAGGCAGCCTGTTCTCAGCAGTCTTCGGATTCAGCCGCACAGATTCAGCCGTCAGCCAGTTGATCTGATTCCGCCCAATCCAATTGTAGCCCGGGATATCCTCATACTCGGAGTAGCCGCCAGAGTCCAGAAAATACAAAATAGCAGCCGAGTCGTCCTCCTGATCTTTAATTTCAAGAGTGTAATTGCCCGAGCCTTCCAGCTCTTCTGGACCGGCTTCGGTCAGGCAGTGGGGATGTTCCAGGGCAATTTGCATCAGTTCACTCTTTGAAATCAGAGTTTCTGTGTCATGGTTGCCAAATACAAAGGTCCAAGGGATGCCGGATCTCTCCACGGCAGCGACAGCCTCACGAAAAGCTTGTGCGGGGTGCTCGCATGCCTTGTTTCCCGGTGATACAGGACCCGTGTAAATAAGATCTCCCGTGAAAACCACAAGATCAGGTTGTTCCGCATCCAGAATGCGTTCCATCAGTACCTCGGTAAGCTGATCCTCAGCTCTTCCATCCATCCAGTGCAGATCGGTAAATTGTACGATTTTAAAAGTGCCATCTTGCTGAAATGATAAACTGTGTCTCATTAGAATAATCTCCCTTACTATCGAATATTGAATAGCAAGCTGTGGAGGCGCCAACCCCTCATTGCGCCAAGAGGGCAATAAGGGCTGACGTCGTTAGAAGCATAGCTATACGCAGGTCAGCCGATCCAGATCCGCTGAGTGCAATGATCTCCAGAGTTTCTACCGATCATAATATCATATTCCCCAGGCTCGAAGACCAACTGATCGTCTTTTCCGTAGAACATTAACATTTCTCTGGTGATTTCGAAGGAAACCACCTGTTTCTCATGCGGTGCGAGTGTAATCTGCTGGAAGCCTTTCAGTTCCTTGACCGGGCGCACGACACTTGCGCTGACGTCGTGGATGTAGAGCTGAACGGTTTCCTTGCCGGCGATGTCCGAAGTATTCTCTACTTCAATGGAGGCAACCACCCGATCCGCAGCTTCAACATTGAAGCTGTTGTAAGCAAACTTGGAATAGCTCAGGCCATAACCAAAACAGAACAGCGGGTCATTCGGGCAGTCCAGATAACGGGTCACGTAACGCACATTAGGATACATAGGATCATAAGGACGTCCCGTTTGATAAGCATTGTAATAGACAGGAATTTGCCCAACCGAGTAGGGGAAGCTCATCGATAAACGTCCGGAAGGATTATAATCTCCGAACAGCACATCGGCCAGCGAATTTCCTGACTCTGTACCCAGAAACCAAGCCTGCAGCAGAGCGTCGCTGGCATCAAGAACGGGTTTCAGCTCCAGTGGTCTGCCGCTGAATACAATGGTGACGACCTTTTTGCCGGTAGCCTTCAGACGCCAGATCAGCTTCTCCTGATTGGCTGATAGGCGGAGATTGGATTTGCTTCCGCCTTCCCCGGTATCCTGCTGGTTCTCACCGACAGCGGCGAGAATTACATCACAATCCTTCAGCGCCTGGTAGGCGTCTTCAATTTCATCCTTCACATCAAAAACACCCTCAAGCATGCTTCCCAGCTCACCAGTCATGGCCGTAAAAATATTTTCGGCAGATGTTTTTTGCGAAATGCCGGTGTAGAGTGATACAGCCGGATCTTTTTCTGTCCCGGCCCAACCGCCCAGCACATGAATGGAGGTGGCGAAAGGACCAGCCAGACCAATCTTCATGCCACGTTTAAGGGGCAAAGCATCATTGTCGTTTTTGAGCAGTACAACTGAGCTAGCTCCAAGCTCCCGTGCGGCCTGCAGATGCTCCGCGCTAGGTTTCGGAGCCTCATCCACCAGCGGATCTGCATCCTTAAATGGATTATCGAACAAGCCAAGCGCGTCCTTGAGCTCAAGCACCCGGATAACAGCTTCATCGATCAAGGCGATATCAAGCTTTCCTTCCTCGACCAGAGCAGCGCCGTGGTTTAGATAGTGAGTGGACATCATCTCAATATCCAGCCCAGCAGCCAGACTTTTCTCGGCTGCCTCACGGCCATCTATCGCGGCGCCATGGGGAATCAGCTCATTAACGGAATTGAAATCGGCGATGGTAACGCCGTTGAAGCCCCATTCTTCCCGTAAAATCCCGCGAAGAAGTTCGGAATTACCACTTGCCGGGATACGGTCAATGGTATTAAATGCGGCCATCACCATGGCCACACCAGCATCTACGGCAGCCTTATAGGCTGGCAGGTAGAACTCACGCAATACGCCGGAAGACATATCCACCGTGTTGTATTCCCGTCCGCCTTCGGGAGCACCATAACCAGCGAAGTGCTTCACACAGGCGGCGATGCGTCCTTTTTCTTTTAGGTCCTTGCCCTGATAACCCCGCACCATACTTTCGGTGACACGGGCATTCAGATAGGGATCCTCACCAGATGTCTCCATGACACGTCCCCAGCGCGGGTCGCGTACGAGATCAGTCATGGGCGAGAAGGTGACGTGAATGCCGGCAGCCGCACTCTCCTTGGCGGCGATTTCAGCAAACCTTTCACAGGCTTCAAGGTCAAAGCTGCTGCCCATGGCCAGCGGAATCGGGAGGATGGTCCGGTAGCCGTGAATGACATCCGCCATGAAGAGCAGAGGAATCTTTTGTCGGCTGGTTTGCAAATGTCGGGTCTGTTGCTCGATTACATTCCGGGCTCCAATACCGTTCAGAACACTTCCGATGCTCTCCATTACCTGCGGCTTAATGTTCAGTTCCTTAAATGGTCCGGTTAAATCCACGGTATCGTCCAAACCCCAATAGTGAGGACCTAGCTGGGTTAATTGGGCCAGCTTTTCGTCCAGGGTCATATCGTTCACAAGATCTTGGATAAACGTTTTAGTCATGGTTAACTCCTTCCTCGTGAGCGCATTGAAAGTTAGTTTGTTAAATAGATGTGTAGTTCCCCGCCAGGCAGCGTAAGCATGATTTTATTAGCAAAACTTACGTTAGATAGGCGATAAGGATGGGAGTGAACCGTTAACTCTCCTGGCACACAGCTCCGAGATGCGGAATGGGCCTGAGCTATAATCAGGTTCAATTGTTGTGAAAATCATAGCATTTCTCTCTTCGGATACAGGATGAGACATGAATTAAATTAGAAGAGGATTGCATCATTAAGATGTTACATATGGAGACTGACATGTCTATGAAAGAAAAGAATAAAAACGTTTCCACAAACGATACACCTCGATATTAGTCTGAACACCAAAAAAAGTCAATCGCCTTTAGAAAAACAGCTAATTTATATTTTTTTACGTGAAATATGTAACTTTAGTACTTGTAATTCAAAAATAAAATGAATTGACAGCGCATACATTTTGGGAGTATGCTTCTCACACAGAGAGTTTTACAGAAACACTGGAAACGTTTCTACAACGCTCGATACACTTTTTTATGAAGGTTGGGCAAACTGTTTTTATTCTGGCTGCTGGACAAGAAAGGAAGGTAATTTATGCATGTGACTGAATGCATCTTTCAAATTGGAGGTGGGCACTTTGGCGAGACTGAAGCTTGTGGGTGGAAACATTGTTCGGGAAGTCATTAAGAACAAAGTTCTTTTTCTAATGTTGCTGCCTGTAATCGTATATTTCGTTATCTTTCACTATGCTGTAATGCCTGGAGCTTACGTCGCATTTGTAGATTACAAGCTCAATAAGGGGATTTTTGGAAGTGACTTTATCGGCCTTAAGAACTTTGAGTTTCTGGTTCAAAATGGGGATCTATGGAATATTACCAAGAATACGCTGCTCTATAATATCGTCTTCCTGGCTTTAGGTAATATCATTCAAATAGTATTTGCCATTATGTTGTCTGAGATCTCAGGCAAGTGGTTCAAAAAAATATCACAATCCGTTATCCTGTTACCGAATTTCATCTCCATGGTTATCGTCGGTGTGTTTGCCTACAATATATTCAATTTCAATTCCGGGTTTATCAATACGATGTTAACTGGAATGGGGCTAGACCGTTACGAGTTCTATTCCGATCCGGGCATCTGGAAATATATTATTGTGGCTTTCAAGATCTGGGCGGGTACCGGATATGGAATGATTGTTTATCTGGCAACGATCACAGGGATTAATCATGATCTGTACGAGGCTGCTTATATGGATGGAGCGACTACCTGGCAGCGAATCCGTTATATGACCTTGCCGATTCTGAAGCCAACCTTTATTCTGCTTCTACTGTTCGGTATGGGTGGAATTCTCAAGGGATCCTTTGACCTTTTCTATAATCTGATCGGTACGAACTCTGTACTGTATCCGCAGACAGATATCATCGATACCTATGTCTTCCGTTCACTGGTGGGACAATTCAACTTCTCTATGGGTGCCGCAGTGGGCTTCTACCAATCCTTATTCGGTCTGATCCTGGTGCTTGTAGTTAACTTTATTGTACGCAAGGTAGAACCGGACAGCGCTTTGTTCTAAGACTAGACACGAAACAGGGGTGATAAATATGGAAAAGAGTACAATCAAACAGGATTCCGGAAGCATTCTCATAAAAGCAGTCAGTTATATCTGTATCGCTATCTTTGCGCTATTCTGTTTATTTCCCTTCGCGTTGATGATCTCCTCATCGTTCATGAACGAGCAGGAAATTGTTCGTGAAGGCTACAAGCTGCTGCCGAAGGCATTTTCCTTTAAGGCTTACGAGATGCTATTCAACAACTCTACTCAGCTGGTGAATGCTTATCAGGTAACTATCTTCATCACCGTAGTGGGTACGGTACTCGGACTGTTTATGATGTCGATGGCCGGATTCGTGCTCAACCGTAAGGATTTCAAGTACCGCAACTTCTTTTCCTTCTTGATTTACTTTACAACACTATTCAGTGGCGGCTTGATTCCGACATACATCCTGATGGTTAAGCACCTGCATATGAAGGACAGCTTATTCGCCATGATTCTTCCGGGTGTAGTTGGTGCATGGTCCATCTTCCTGATGCGTAATTTCATGAAGGCGATTCCGGATTCCTTATATGAATCCGCTACCATTGACGGTGCTGGCGACTTTCGCATCTATTGGCGGATATTTATTCCGCTGGCGGTTCCATCCTTGGCTACTATTGGGCTTTTCTCAGCACTAGGCTTTTGGAATGAGTGGTATAACGGGATGTTGTATATTGACAGTCCGACGAAATATCCGCTCCAATACTTTTTGCAGCGAATGGTCAATCAGACGAACTTAGGAGCGTTAATCAACTCGGGAGCGGTCATCAATACTGCTGATCTTCCGACGCAATCCATCAAGATGGCTACAGCTGTGCTGGCCACTGGACCGATTATTCTCCTGTATCCATTTGTACAGCGTTATTTCGTAACAGGCCTCACCATCGGGGCTGTAAAGGGTTAATGGACGCAATCTTCTTTTCGAAGAGCGTTTATTATAAATGAAAGTTTCATAAATAGAAGAGAAAAGGGAGGCTTACCTAAATGAAAGGTAAAAAGATCGCGTCTTCTTTAATTGCTGTCCTCATGCTTACTGGAGCACTGACAGCCTGCACATCCAAGAACAACAATGAGCCGAGTAATGATCCGGCAGCCACGAAAGCTCCAGAGGCTTCAGCCAATGCAGGCGGAGTGGATACTTCCAAGGAAGCTAAGCTGGTGTACTACCTGTGGGGCAGCGAAGGAGTTAAAAATAAAGAAATCCTCGCTGAGATTAACAAGAAGCTCAAGGCTGATCTAAACGCTACGATTGAAGTGAAGTATATTGACTGGCCGGATATCGCTACTAAGTACCCGCTGCTATTTGCTTCAGGCGAAGAATTTGATATGTCGCATGCATCTCCCGGAGCTCCGGTGTCTTATTTCACATTGGCTAGTGAAGGCGCTCTAGTGGACCTTACAGATATGCTGGATAAAGTTGCTCCTAAGCTAAAAGCGGAAATCCCGGAAAGTGTGTGGGAGAATACAAAATACAAAGGCAAAATTTATGGTGTACCAAGTCTTTATAGCGAATACACACCTGCCGGTTATGCCTATCGTTCTGACTTGCTGAAGAAATATGGAATGGACAAAATCACTTCCATTGATGATATGGTTAAATACATGGATAATGTGGTTGCTAATGAGTCCTTCCCACCAATTAACGGCAAGGCAGAAGATGCAGCCAATATGTTCAGAATGCTCGTAGATACTACAGGGATGTGGCTTAACGCTCCTGGTATATCTTTGAATGAGCTGAATCTTGTGACCAAAAGTCCAGAGGACTACAAGACCGTCTTCCATCCAGCCTTCACTCAGGAATTTGAAGATTGGGCTGTGAAGATGCGTGAATGGGCGGATAAGGGTTACTGGAGTAAAGATGTGCTGTCTGCGACCCTAGGCAGCAAGGATAACTTCAGAGCAGCTAACTCCGCAGGTTATTTGACTCATGCTCAGGACTGGATCGGCCAATACGGTGCGGATTTGAAGGCACAACCGGAATCAGATCCTTACTTCTTTACTTTTGCGGAAGCTAATAAGAAGATCAAACGTAAGATGGGCGTTGACAACTCGACTGTAATCAGCACGAACTCAGCTAATCCAGAGCGCGCTCTGATGGTGATCGAGAAGTTCATGACCGATGAAAGCTACTACAACCTCATCCAAAACGGTATTGAAGGCAAACAATATGTGATGGAAAATGGTGTTAAAAAGCAGCCTGCAGGCTTCAACGATAAAACGGACGGCGGAGGTTTCGCTGCTTGGTCACTTCGTAATGACAAATTCGTAGTTCCTACGGATACAGAAAACCCAATCCGTAACTCCTTATTCGCAGAATGGGATAAAGTGGCTATCGATGATCCTTACAATGGCTTCAGCTTTGATCCAACCAATGTTACAACTGAAATTGCTTCGATTTCCAACGTGAATTCACAGCTTGGTATTCAATTGATGCTTGGTAAAACAAGCAAAGATCCAAAAGCAGCTGTTGCAGAGTACCGCGATCAGCTGAAAAAAGCAGGAGTTGACAAGGTCATTGCCGAAGTAGAGAAGCAATTGGCTGCGTTTGTTCCTGTCAACTAAAGAAAGTTAAGGGGTGTAAGGGAGCTATAATTCGATATAGCTCCTTTACCCATAAATGGGGGAGTAAAGTGGATGTAAATATCAAGGATATCGCGCGGATTTCCGGTGTGGGCATCTCGACGGTCTCCAGGGTAATCAATAACAAGGGACCGGTGAGCAAGTCTACACGTGAGAAAGTGATGAGTGTGGTTAAGGAATACAATTATATTCCCAATTCCAACGCGCGGAATTTGAAAACTACACAATCTAAGAACATTGCACTTATGGTCAAGGGGATTACCAATCCTTTTTTCTCTAATATGATCAGAGAAATTGAACGGCAGGTCAATCTGCGGGGCTACCCGTTTCTTATCCAGCAAGTAGAGGATGGGACCGATGAAATCAATGCTGCAATTCAACTGGTGAAGGAGAAGAATCTGTGCGGGATTATCTTCATGGGTGGAACCTATGATCATTCTGAAGAGAAGTTCAAACAACTGACGGTTCCGTTTGTGCTGACAACGATCACCTCAACGCAGGAGGTGAACCCGCTTATTTTTTCCAGCGTTATTATCAATGAAACGAAGGAAGCCTATAAGGCTACCAATTATTTGATCTCATTAGGTCATACGAATATCGGCTTTTTAGCCAAGTCTCCATTATTGGATGAAACCACGGGCAACCGGCGGTATTTAGGCTACAAAAAAGCACTCGAAGAGCAGGGTCTGCCCTATGATTCAGGGTTGGTTGAGGATTGTGAATACAGTCCCAGCTCGGGATTTAATGCTGCGCGAAGACTGCTCAACAAGAACAAGGGAATTACAGCTATATTTGCCGCTTCCGACACAATTGCCATCGGTGCTGCCAAAGCGGTGCTTACCGCGGGGTTATCTATCCCTGATGACATTTCGATCATTGGCTTTGACGGGATCGAGATGGCTGAATATTATCATCCTTCTCTTGATACAATCAGCCAGCCGGGTACGGAAATGGCCTTATCCAGTGTAGGTGTTCTGTTCGACCTCATTTCCGGACGATCAAACCATCAGCATATTGTCTATGATGCGGTATTGCTCAAGCGTGGTTCCTGCAAGATGATTAAACCTCGTTAAGATCACACTATAAACCTTTATTGGAGTGGAACCCAAATGCAAGATACACTGAGAATAGGTACGATTGTTCGTGGTGGAGAAGCCGTTAAGGTCATTCCACAAATTGTGGGGCATGGATTTGAATCATTTAATCTGAACTTTTGGCAGACCACCGGCGAAACCGATTTGATAGAAACGGCTGCACGACTGAGGGAGTTAGCTGCTGAACATGATTTTGTCATCTCTTCTGTGGGCATCTATGGCAATCCGCTCGCAGGCAGCGGCGACAATGCCGACACGTTGGCCAGCTGGGAGCGGCTGATTGATCATGCACATTTATTTGGCACAGATATTATAGGCGGCTTCACTGGCCGATTGCCAGGTTTGTCCATTGATGAGTCCATCCCGAAGTTTACAGAGGTGTTCGGAGAACTGGCGAAGAGAGCGGCAGATCGTGGCCTGCGGATTGCTTTTGAGAACTGCGCTATGGGCGGAAATTGGAAGAGCGGAGAGTGGAACATCGCTCACAATCCTTCGGCCTGGGAGAAGATGTTCAATGCCGTTCCGGCGGATAATCTGGGATTGGAATGGGAGCCTTGCCACCAGATGATCGCATTGATTGATCCGCTTCCGCAGCTGCGCAAATGGATGGATAAAGTATTCCATGTGCATGGCAAGGATGCGACCATCGCTTGGGACATCGTCAAGGAATACGGTATTCATGGCCCCAAACCTTATGTATGGGACCGGACCCCTGGCTTCGGGGATACCAATTGGGTAGATGTAATCACCATCCTGCGCCAAGCGGGTTATAAAGGTACGATTGATATCGAAGGCTGGCATGATCCAGTGTATCGTGATGAGCTGGAAATGACCGGCCAGGTGCATGCATTGAATTACTTGAAATATTGCCGTGGTGGCAGCTTTGTGCCTAATCCGGTTTAAATGGTGCCGTATGAAAACAACCCAAAAATGACCTCGAAATCCACAGTGAAGTGGAGGATGAGGTCATTTTTTATAGTTAATCCTGATTTAATCCTGAATCAGATATCCTTGTCCCAGCTGTATTTCTTTGAAGCCAGCCAAATGGCGGGCTTGAAAGCGGATAGGGGTGCTGCCGCCAACCATAATGATATTTTGGATATCGGCGGCCCCTTCTGAAGGCAGGGAAAAGGCTCTGATATAGGCGTACTCTTCGGCTAGCGTTGTATAAATCGCGTTGATCAGCGGGTCATGTTCACCTTTTCCCATTAGATTCATGAGAATATATCCGCTTGTGTTCAACTTCGAACGGGTAATACTGAAAAATTCACGGGAGATCAAATGCCTTGGTGTACCAGCGGCAGTAAAGGCATCCAAAATGATGTAATCATATACCTGCGGGGCTTCGCCTTCAAGGATCTGACGTCCGTCACCGATCACTACGTTATCTTGACTATATCCAAAGCAGCGGCGGCTTAATTCGACTACTTGTTTGTCTAGCTCGGCTACTTTAAATCTTTTATCCGGAAAATGTCCGGCAATTGTTCCAATTCCATGCCCAATAAGAAAAACATCCTCAAAAGAGGGGAGGTTGAACTCCATGAAGTGAATGATGGCCCGCGGATATTCAAAGAGAATTCGTTGCGGGTCATTAAGATCCATCGCACCTTGAGTGGCATGATTCGAGAACTGCATAACACGGAAGGAGCCTTTTTCACCATATAGTTCTGTTGTGTCGTAGACGGTTATTTCATGATTTTCGCTATTTCTTTGAAGCTCTGAATGCAAGTGATCGATCTCCTTATACAATACTAATTCGTTTATATTCATTGGGTGTAACCCCGACAACACGTTTAAAAAGCTTGTTGAAGTAGGCGGGATCGCCATATCCAACCTCTGCCCCAATCTCGTGAACCTTCAGGTCGGGAGCATTCTTGAGCAGATGTTTGGCTTTGCGCAGCCGAATTTCCGTGATGTAGTCCGTCAGTGTAAGTCCGGTCTCTTGCTTGAACAGCTTGCTTAAATAGCTTGGAGTCAAAAAAACCATATTTGCCAAAGTGTTCAGATCCGCATGCTGATTATAGTTAGCGGATATCCAGCGTTTTATGGTTTCTATGGCTGTGCCGGACATCTCCAGACGATGGGTTCTGATTTCGGTCAGAATGTTTGTGAAATGAGCGGTAAACATCTCCTCAATGTCGCAAAAGCTCATACTGGACGCGATTCTGTCGTCCAACCTGAGGTCGGGAGCACTTTTATTGCGGGCCTCGAATTCTTGCAGTTCCTTTTGTGCAGTTTCTTCAACCCATCGACAGACCCGGAGAATTTGGTCAGGACCGGCTTGTTGTGCTTTCAGCACTGAGAACAGGTCATGAATCCATTCTAAGACGCCTGTCACATTTAGAATCTGCAGGTTATGGATCAGCGGTTCTCTAATTGTATTAAAGTGATCCAGGAGGTTCATCTCCGGCTGTTGAATATTCTGAATATTCGCGTAATGTACAGGCCCCGGATTATATATGCCCATGTTGCAGGCTTGTTTAGCATCTAGGTATGCCTGTCTAAGCTTGGATACCTCATTATAACAACCGCTGGTACCTACATGTAGGATCTTTCCGTGTGCAGATATCCGCATAATGTCACCGATATCTTTTAAATCGTTGTCTGACAGCGGCTCAGCAGAATATACAATCCAGACGTAGAGTCCTTTTTGAATCTCCAAGCTGTCGAAGCTCAACGCCTTCTCTTGCCGCAGACTGTCTGCGCAGGAGCAGACGGTTTCTCTGGCGCTCCCTTTGAGGACAAAGACCGAGAAATAAGGCTGGGGCAAGGTAAGGCTGGATAATAGGAGAGGGGAAGAGGGCTCTTCGATATGTAAGACTGTCAATAAAAGCCCGGAACGGTGGCGTTCTTCCTTGTCGCGCGCGAGCTGCCGTTCTTTGTCTAGCCGATAAAGCAACTCGAACAGCTGCTCTTTATTAATTGGTTTTAATAAATAGTCTACAGCTGAGCTGCGGATGGCTTCTCGGGCATAATTAAATTCAACAAATCCACTCATTAGAATAGAGTAGATCTGCGGATGGGTGGCTTTTAACTGTTTAATCAGCTCCAAGCCATTGATTTGCGGCATACGAATATCTGTAATCACAACATCAAGTTGAAGTGTGCTTAACTTATCTAATAGATGTTTTCCGTCGGAGTAGGTGCCGATGACCAGAAATTCGGCGCTTTCTTTACTGATCATTCGGGCCAGTCCTTCGCGGATTAAGATCTCATCATCCACAATCGCAATACGCAGCAATCTGAGCAGCCCCTCTCCTAAATAAATTCATCTTCACTGTATTTAGCGTTAATATCCGCAATGCGCAGGGTAACACGAGTGCCGATTCCAAGCTCACTCTCAACAAGCAGACCAAACGAACTGCCGTAATGCAGGCGAATTCTTTCATTTACATTTCGTAGTCCAATCCCGAACCTTTCATTGTCCGTTCCAGTCTGCAGACTATTGTTTAAGGAACGAAGGGTGGCTTCATCCATACCGATCCCATCATCTTCTACACAGAATACGGCATCTCCATGCTCGCTCCATGCGGTGATGCTCAAGGTGCCCAGTCCTACCTTTTGATCCAAACCGTGAAAGACAGCATTTTCTACGATCGGTTGAAAGACAAGCTTAATAACAGAAAGATGAAGGAATTCGTCCGGCACGTCGATGTTAAGTCTGAACTTGTCTGGGAATCGGATTTCCAGCAGCTGATAATAATTTCTCACATGATCCAGCTCTTGTCTAATTGTAACAGCCTCTTCGTTTCGGACAATGCTGTAACGCATTTGAAGCCCAAGTAAATAGGTTAGCTTCGCCACACGTGGATCATCATTGCTCTCTGCAAGCATGCGGATGGATTCCAGCGTATTATAAATAAAATGGGGATTAATCTGGTTTTGAAGCGCCCGCATATCAGCCTTTTGCTTCCGTTTCTCCGTGATGGACACTTCTTGTAACAGATCTTTGATCCTTATGATCATCCGATTAAAATGACTGCCCAGCATCCCAATTTCATCATTATATTTGGAATGCTGCCAGACATCCAGATTACCATGCTGCACCCGTTTCATTAAGCGGACCAAGGATTTAAGGGGTTTGGTCAGGGCATGGGAAATTATAGTCGCAACAAAAAGTGCAAAAGCAATGATAATCAGTGTGGTCAAGATAAGCGTATTACGATTCTTTTGTACAGGGGACAGGATACGTGTTAAAGGAATCGTAACCATAGTGGTCCACCCGGTCTGTTTCGAGACGGTATACACTGCAAGATAAGACTGGCCATTCAAGTCTATTTGAAAATGATCCTGCTGCTGATTTACTTGCTGCAGCAACAGCTTTGTATTCAGAGTTTGTGTATCGGCAGCCAGATTCGGAACCGCGGAATCTTCACTGGCATAAATCAGATCTCCATTGTTATCTACAATGAACGTGTTTCCTTGCGTAACTGCATTTACGGGATCGATAATGCCCTTAAACAGATTGATGTCTACATCGAAAACGAGAATTCCTATATTCTGCAATGTGCTTACAGAGTTAATCGTACGCAGAACACTAAAGACCTCTTTATGGACATTCGAGTTGGTGCGGATCGTATGTCTGCCCTGAATGACAGGCGCTGCTCCGGCATCTTCACTCATGGTTCTCCATTTGGCTAATCGTTCCTCTGGATACAGTTCATTAATTCCAGCGTCTTTATCATAAAAGACAGAACCGTACTGATCCACCAAATACACGGCAATGATCTCTTCCTTAGTATGATTCAAATAGCTAAGGAACATCGCCATGCCCGTATTTTTTTCCCAGTCGGTATTTTGCTGTGTCAGGTAGACTTGCACATCGGTGTTATACAGCGGCAGGGCTGTATATCTTTTGAGGTCGGCAATATATCGGTCGATGGTATCTGAAGCATTCGATGTCATTTGACCCGCACCGTCAGTCGCATTCACAAGAACCGAGTTGAACATGGAGCGGGACGATAGATAACTTACATAAGTGATCGGCAGAGAGATCAGAAAGACAAAGATAACGATCAGCTTGCGCTCCATCGGTAGATTGGCAAGGAACAACCACATTTTGCGTAAAGTTAACCGGATGTATGATAGCATTTGCGTTGTTCCTTTCCTGTAATAAGCTACCTACCTTATTTGACCGCTCCACTGGTTACGCCTTCAAAGATGTAACGCTGCAGGAAGAAATATAGAATTACTGTTGGCAGCAGGATAAGCAGAATAGCCGCACAGATTAAATTCCATTCCCCCGAATTGACCCCTTGAAAACGCATTAGGATCGTCGTAACTACACCAAGGCTTTGTTTCGGCATGTAGAGGTAAGGGATGTACATGTCATTGTAAATGCTAATGGTTTTCAGAATAATCAAAGTAGCCGTAGCTGGCGTAAGTAAAGGGAAAATAATCGACCGATAGATTCTGAACAGAGAGGCACCTTCTACCATCGCACTTTCATCGAGATCCACGGGAATATTACGGATAAATTGCAGATATAAAATAATTTGAATTACATCCGCTCCAATATAAAGCACGATCGGGGCGCCAAGTGTATTGTAAAGCCCCATGCTTTTGATGATACCAAAAGTCGCCACTTGTGTCGTGATACTAGGAATAATGGTGGCTACTAGATATGCACCGAAGACAACGGGTTTCAATTTGAAAGAGAAGCGTCCCAATACAAATGCTACCATAGTGCCGAACAGAATGTTCAGAATTAAAGTAATAGCTATAATGATTAACACATTACCAAATCCGTTAAGTAGACCCCCACGCTGGAAGACGGCAGTGAAATTATCGAAATTCAAAAAGCTTTTTGGCAGTGCCATGGAGCTGCTGCTGTTAAATTCGTCAGTGGATTTAAAGGCATTGACGATGACCACATACGGAGGAAAGAGTACAACAAATACGCCGATAAGCAGCGAGAAGTATTTAATAACATCTGTGAAGCGAAATTTGGAGTATGTCATATCTATTTGTCCCCTCCCCGGCTTAGAACTAGTTGCTGTACCAACAGTACGATGACGACAAAGAAAAGCAAGATAATACTCATGGCAGAAGCGAGGCCATAATTATTGTAAGCAAATGCTGTATCTACAACTTTTTGTACGTATGTTTCGCTGGCGCCTGCGGGGCCGCCCTTGGTCAACACGAAGGGGAGATCGAATACTTCCAGTGCCCCTGTGACGGTAAGAAATAAGTTAAGCTGGATGACTGGCTTCATATTCGGTAAAGTAATTCTCCAAAGTGTTTGAAAAGGTCCGGCACCATCGATCTTTGAGGCCTCATAGATATCGTTTGGAATGGCCTGCAAGGAGGCGATGTAAATTACCATGTTATAACCCATGAAACGCCAAAATCCTGTGGACGCCAGAGAATAGTTAACCAGTCCTTCTGTTCCAAGCCAACTGGTCTGTCCTAGTCCGGTAAGACCGATGCTATTCAGGAACATATTCAGAGAGCCATTGGTGGTGTCAAAGACATAACCAAACATAAAGGCGACGGCGACACCGTTCATAATGTAAGGGAGGAACAATAAGATTCGAAATGCATTTTTTCCTTTCAACTTACTATTGAGCACAATCGCAAAATAAATAGCGACGATATTCTGGAGAATTCCCATCGCGAAATAAGCAAAGTTATGGGTAAATACCTTGAAAATATCGGGGTTGGAGAAGACTTCGCGGTAATTATCGAGACCGACCCAAGGCTTTTCAGGGCTATAGCCATCCCAATTCGTAAAGCTGTAATAAATCAGCTTGAGTGCCGGATAATACGTGAATGTTGCGAGCAGCAACAAAGGAATCGTGAGGAAGGATACAATGATAATCGTCTTCTGTTTGTTATAGGAAAGTGTTCCGAACATCGCTAGCCCTTCTTTCATAAAAACGTGGTATGGAAAGGCAAAATGGATTATCCGTAAAAGCAATAATCCATTTTGCTCCGTAGTGTACTTCGAATCAAAAGCTCAAATTAATAACCGAGGTCCTTCTTGGCTTTAGCCCAAGCTTTATTCCACTTGTCTAATACGGTTTGTGGATCTTTGGCAAGTACAAATTCCTGTACAACAGCAGGGAGATCCAGTTGTGCCTTGTTGCCGATCTCTGTAACCTTTGCATCGTCAACAGTTCCTTCTACCAGTTCTACTCCGGTAGCTTGGAATTCTTTCAGCTGAGTCAGATTGGATTCCTTGCCTTTTAATGGAGAGATAAAGCCGGCGAAATCCTCATAACCTGAATCTTCAATCATCCATTTTACGAAGGCTTTAGCTGCCTCTAAATTTTTGCTGTTTTTGGCAACGGCATAGAAGAAGTCAGGGCTAAGGGTAGCAGATGGTTTACCCGAATTGTCATAAGGGAATGGGAAGAAGCCAACATTGTCTGAAGAAGCGCCTGCTCCGATAACTTGGTTAATAACCCAGTTGCCAAGATAGTACATAGCGAATTTGCCGGAAGCGATGTCCTTTTTCGATTGCTCCCAGTTGGTGGAGTTGATGTCTTTTTCCAGATAGCCTTTTTCATTGAGCTCTCTAAGTAGGCTGAAAGCTTTGCCATAACCGTTGTCCATAGTGAATGGTGTTTCAGAGTTCAGCTTAGCATTTGGAAAATCAGGATTGCCTTCAATTAAGCGTGGTGTGTCATAAGCCCAAGTACCAAGTGGCCATTTGTCTTTAAAGTTAGAGGACATTGGAATAACACCTTTTGCTTTCAGCTTCTCGCAGGCAGCCAGGAATTCATCCCAAGTCTTAGGCGTTTCGGTGATGCCGGCATCAGTGAATGCTGTTTTGTTATAAACAATACCGGAAGTAGAGTTCCCTGTAGTAATTCCGTAAAGCTTACCATCAAAGGATTTGAAGTCTTTAAAGGTGATCTGATCGTTCAAGCCGAGATCATCCAGTGAAGCAAAATATTTCGGCAGGTCGGAGTTAGGGATGGAAGGAATAAACATAACGTCTGGAAGCTCGCCGCTGGCCATTCTGACTTTAGCCTGTTGGTTATAGTCGGTTTGGGAAGCTTCGAATTCGACTTTAATGTTCGGGTATTTTTCATTAAAGCGCTTTAAATATTCGTCATATTCTTTGCCGATCATGTCTGTTCTGTTAGTTAGGAAGGTGATTTTGCCGCTGATATCAGCTCCTGCTGCAGGTTCGGCAGTTGCATTCGTGTCACCGCCGGTATTCTCTGCGTTAGTTGCTGCGGGCTTTTCAGTTGCGGCAGCACCGTTATTCGTGGTGTTGTCATTATTCGAACCACAGCCAGCAAGTGTTGAAGATAAGACCATAATCATAACAAAGGATAACGAAAATAACTTATTTCTCATAGCTTAATCCCCTTTTCGTTTTTATTGTTAGCGTTTACATGAACATTATAGCTTTATCGAAGCCGTTAATAAATGTATTGTATTATTATTTATTGTCTTTATTTGTTTTGTTTCTGCGTTTATAATTAGCATGTACCTAACAATCAGATAACAAAATACAAAGAATATCAAAAGGGTTCAATGAATTAATTGAAGTCTTATGCTATTTTTGAGAAGTCTATGCTTACAAAACTTTAGGCATCTGCTTCCGAAGCGAGTTTTGCGCGAAGTCATTCAGAGAAGTCTATGCTTACAAAACTTTTAGGAGGTATTATGAAACATTTGCATATGAATCTTGCGAAGTGGGAATTTAGAGGCTGTGGTGATGAGGAGTGGCTTCCGGCGACTGTGCCAGGTACAGTCCATACGGATTTACTAAAGAACGGGAAGATTTCAGACCCCTTTTATGGAACAAATGAACATGATCTACAGTGGATCGATAAGAAGGACTGGGAATATCAAACCTCGTTGCAGTTGGGGGAAGAGTGGCAGGAGCTTGCTTGTACGGAGCTAGTTTTTGAGGGACTGGATACTTATGCAGATGTGTACGTGAATAATGTACATGTGCTCGCTGCTGATAATATGTTTCTGGCATGGAAAGTGGATGTCAAAGATCAGTTAAAGACTGGAGAAAATAATATACGGGTGAAGTTCCGCTCTGTGGTTAAGGAAGATTTACCGAAATTAGCGAAGCTGGGTTACGCGCTGCCTGCCTCGAATGATCAATCCGAGCTTGGGGGATTAGATGAACAACGGATTAGTATTTTTGCGCGCAAAGCACCTTATCATTACGGCTGGGATTGGGGCCCGCGTTTCTTGACCAGTGGAATATGGCGTGCGGCAGCTCTGGTGGGACGTGACACCGTTCAAATTACAGACCTCTATATCCGTCAAAATGTGATTGCTAAGGAAGAAGCTCGCCTGACCGCAATTGTAGAAGTGGATGCTCCTGCTGCTTGGCGGGGAATGCTGCGAATAAGTGCCGATGGTTTGGAGTGGATGCAAGCGGTTACTTTAGAAGAAGGCAAGCAGCAATTAGAGATGAATATTGTTATATCCGAGCCACAGCTCTGGTGGTGCAGAGGGCTCGGAGAGCCTCATTTATATACATTCCAGGCAGAATTGATACAAGATGCGGAAGTAGAGGTTAGCAAAAGTGTGCGGACTGGGCTTCGCAGTATTGAATTGATTCGGGAGCGTGATGCCAAAGGAGCTTCGTTTTCTTTTGCGCTGAATGGAGTTTCCGTCTTCGCCAAAGGTGCCAATCATATTCCAAATGACAGCTTCACCACAGAAGTAACCGAGGAGCGGTATCGGCATGAAATTGCCACGGCAGTAGAATCGAATATGAATATGCTGCGCGTTTGGGGCGGCGGTATATATGAAGAAGATATTTTTTATCAGCTCTGTGATGAATACGGACTGCTGGTCTGGCAGGACTTTATGTTCGCTTGCAGTATGTATCCCGGAGACGAGGCGTTCCTTGAAAATGTGAAAAAAGAAGCCGAATATAACGTCAAAAGATTGCGCAATCATCCCTGCATCGCCTTATGGTGTGGCAACAACGAGATTGATTCGGCCTGGTCACAGTTCGAGGAAAATATGGGCTGGGGCTGGAAAGAAAAACTCGGCGCTGAGCAAAGAGCGACAATGTGGGCCGATTATATTAAAATCTTCCACCGTATTCTGCCGGAGGCTGTAGCCGCGTTCCATCCGGGAGTGGACTACTGGCCGTCTTCGCCGTTGCGGGAGCTGACTGGCGATATTAATCAGCATGCGACGCGGATTGTGGGCGAAGGGGATGTGCATTACTGGGGCGTGTGGCACGGAATCGAACCTTTTGAGAACTATAATACAAAGGTTGGCCGCTTCATGAGTGAATATGGCTTCCAGTCGTTCCCGGAACTAAAAACGGTAATGAGCTATGCGGAAGAGCAGGATTTGGAGCTTACCTCAGAGGTGATGCTGGCGCATCAGAAGAATGGTCGCGGTAATCTGCTGATCAAAGAATATATGGATATGTATCTGCCGCAGCCAAAGGACTTCAAAGCTTTTTTATATATGAGTCAAATCCTGCAGGCCGAAGCGATCCGAATCGCGATTGAAAGCCATAGAAGAAATAAACCTTATTGTATGGGCACTTTATACTGGCAGATGAATGATTGCTGGCCGGTGGCTTCTTGGGCGGGCATGGATTATAACGGGCGCTGGAAAGCCCTGCAATATACCGTGCGTTCAAGCTTCAAAGATGTTCTGTTGTCTATCGACGGTACAGACCGTGAGAAGGTAGACGTTCATGTCGTATCTGATTTAAGAACAGCAGTGAGCGCTGAGTTGGTGCTTACTTTGTATCAGTTTAACGGTTCGGTGCTGCGAGAGTGGGCACATCCCGTTGAGCTGGGAGCTGATTCTGCTGCTATCGTATTCTCGTCTCCTGTGGCAGAGCTGCTAGAAGGTCAAGGGGTGGGTGATGTATTGCTTGGAATTGGCTTGCAGGCGGATGGCCAGGTGATAGATCACAAGCTGCATTATTTTACTCCGGAAAAAGAAATTCCATTGCAGCGCTCAGTAATTACCGTGCTGGAAACTCCAGAGAGCAGTGGATTAAGCTTCACCGTGACCAGTGATGTATTGGCTAGAGGTGTATACCTGACTTCGGAAGAGGAAGGAATATTCTCTGACAATTATTTTGACCTTCTCCCAGGTCAGACCAAGACGATAGAGTTCTCACAACGCGGGAACGATGGAAGAGACTGGATTCCTGCCGCACCTAAAGGGCTAAAGGTTCAATCGATGGTTGATTTTGTGAGCGAAGATTTGCTGTAAATCCTAAGGAGAGAAGGACTGGCACATGGGGATTTTAGTTCAGGAAGATAAGGGATTATTCCATTTACAGAGCGCAGGGATGAGTTATATTCTTCAGCTTGTTAATGATTATCCGGCACATGTGTATTGGGGCAAGAAGCTGCGTAGTGGCAGCAATTTGGAAGGGCTGTTGAATCTGGGAGGAAATACGGGTCTCGACCGGCTCCCGCAGGAATATCCCCAATACGGCACGGGAGATTTCAGAACACCTGCTTATCAAGTTCGGCTCGAAGACGGCACTCGTATTACAGAGCTGAAATACAGCGGGTACCGGGTAGTTGAGGGTAAACCCTCACTGCCGGGTCTGCCATCTGTATATGTTGAGTCTGCGCAAGAAGCACAGACGTTGGAGCTTACACTTAAGGATGATTACGCCAAGCTGAGTGTTATTTTGCGCTATACGGTTTTTGAACATACCAACGTAATCACCCGCTCTGTGGAGTTCACCAATGCGGGGGAAACACAGCTGCGATTGCAGCGTGCACTGAGTGCTAGTGTCGATTTCTCGTCTGGCGATATGGATATGATCTATTTGGCAGGAGCTTGGTCAAGGGAAGGTAATCTGACCCGTAGACGTCTGGTGCAAGGGGGTACGACCATTGGGAGCCGCAGAGGGATGAGCAGCCACCAGTTTAATCCATTTGCAGCGCTGGTGAAACCTGAAACGGATGAAAATCATGGAGAGGCCTACGGCTTCAGTCTTGTATATAGTGGAGGCTTTGAAGCTGAGGCAGAGGTCGACTCCTTCGGGATGACCCGGTTTACGATGGGGCTGAATTCATTTGATTTCTCCTGGCTGCTGGAGCCGGGCGAACAAATCCAGACCCCAGAAGTAGTGATGGTGTATTCTTCCGAGGGGATCGGGGAAATGTCGAGAACCTATCATCGCCTGTACCGGACCCGTTTATGCAGAGGGTTATATAGAGATAAGGAACGGCCCATTCTGGTCAACAATTGGGAAGCCACCTATTTCAACTTCGATGCGGATAAATTGGAGTCGATTGCGGCGGAAGGAGCGAAACTCGGGATAGAGCTATTCGTACTGGACGACGGTTGGTTTGGCAAAAGAGATGCAGATAACTCCTCTCTCGGAGACTGGGTAGAGGATCTGCGCAAGCTTCCAGGCGGATTGTCTGATGTGGCGCAGCGTGTGAACAATCTAGGCTTGCAGTTTGGCCTCTGGTTCGAGCCGGAGATGATCTCGCCAGACAGCGAGCTCTATCGTAAGCATCCCGACTGGTGTCTGCATGTGCCGGGACGCCGCCGTAGCGAAGCCCGCTGGCAATTGGTGCTGGACTATACTCGGGAGGATGTACGTCAGTACATTTATGAGTCACTGTCCCGGATTTTCTCGACCGTGCCTATTAGTTATGTGAAATGGGATATGAACCGTTGTTTAACGGAGATTGGCTCTGCAGAGTTACCTTCTGAACGCCAAGGGGAAACCGCACATCGTTATGTGCTTGGTCTGTATGAGCTATTGGAGCGAATAACTTCAGAGTTTCCGCATATCCTGTTCGAGAGCTGCTGTAGTGGTGGTGGCCGCTTCGACCCAGGCATGCTGCATTACATGCCGCAGACCTGGACCAGTGACGATACCGATGCTGTGGAACGACTGAAGATTCAGTATGGAACAAGTCTGGTGTATCCGGTTAGTTCGATAGGCGCGCATGTGTCTGCCGTGCCGAATCATCAGGTAGGACGGATCACCCCGCTGTCTTTTCGTGGAGATGTAGCTATGTCCGGTAATTTCGGTTATGAGCTGGATCTTACGAAGTTTACAGACGAAGAGAAGGAACTTGTGAAGGAACAGGTTGCGAACTATAAACAAATCCGCAGTCTTGTGCAGCAAGGGAATCTGTACCGGCTGCAAAGCCCATTTGAGGGCAATGAGACAGCATGGATGTTCGTGTCCGATGATCAGCGTGAGGCATTAGTTTATTACTTCCGGGTAATGGCTGTGCCGCACCCGCCCCGCCGTAGCCTGAAGCTGAATGGTTTAAATCCGCAGCTGGATTACATTCTGGAGGCAAGTGGTGAGGTTTACGGTGGTGATCGGCTAATGCAGGCTGGACTGGCTCTGCCGGATATCCAGCAGGATTTTGTTAGCGGATGTTATAAATTGAAGGTGCAGGAATAGAGTTTATTGCAAGTCATCAGCAAGCCATGAGCCTAGCTCGTGGTTTGCTTTTTTTGTTCAAAGATGAATTTGAATCAGCTGAAGCTGCGGATGGCAAGGCAGCCTTGATCGTATCCACCTCCACACATATATTCCTCCTGTTATGGCATCCTGTGCAGCTACCCTTGTGCATGACACTATAGCTTTTTTTGCATGTTCATATTCCGTTCATATTGAGGTCATAGAGAGTACATCTTCATTGGTTAATCTTAGCTTAGCAGTTAGTTATGGTAGTCCAAAACACAGCTGATGACAGGAGAAGATACGAGTGGAAATAAAAGAAAGAATGAAAATGAAGGCGGGCACGAGAACAAGTAAAATACTAAACATACTACTTAAAGTAGTAGGAGCAATAATCATCGCAATCGTGCTTTTTCTCGCTATTGTCTATACAGTTAATTTGATCAGCAATAAATCGGAACAAAATAAAATAGAACCCTATGGTCAGTTAGTACCCGTAGATGGGAAAAACATGAATGTTTATATTCAAGGAAAAGGTGAAGAAACAGTCGTGCTACTACCGGGTTATGGCACAGCAGCGCCAGCTCTTGATTTTAAAGCATTAATAGATGAACTGTCGCCGTTTTACAAAGTTGTCATGATTGAGCCTTTTGGGTATGGATTAAGTGATCTGACCAAAAAGGAGCGCAGCACAGAGAATATTGTAAGTGAAATTCATGAAGCTTTACAGGCTCTTAATATTGACCGTTATATTCTAATGGGCCACTCTATTTCAGGCATATATGGACTAGATTATGTTAACAAGTATGAAAATGAAGTGAGTGCATTTGTCGGGCTTGATAGTAGTGTTCCATCGATAAGCGAGAGGAAGATCGAAGCTTCGGAATTAAGAGCTATAAATCTGCTCAAAAAATCAGGTTTAATCAGATTGCAAATGAAATTTAGTGCTGACCCAATTGCTGAACTACCATTTGATGATAAAACAAAAGAACAAATGAGACTGATCAATCGCAAAAACATATTTAATCCTACCCAATTAAATGAAGCTGGAATGATGTATTCTAATTTTAAATCAGCTGAAAGCTTAACATTTCCTAAAAATCTTCCTCTTATTTTCTTTATACAAGCGAATCAACCAGCAACGGATAGATGGATACCAGAGCATGAAAAGCAAATCAAGGACTCTGTGCATGGAAAAATAGTGAAGTTTGAAGAGGGACATTATTTATATCGCACTAAAGCAAAAGAAATCGTAAAAGACTTTCAGGCATTTATGAAAGAAATAAAATAAGTGCTGCCGTCGAGCCGACCGGATTTCAGGATTTCCTCTGATTTTCGTTCGGTTTTTTATTAGTCCGTAAGATATGGGGGAGTGCCACCAGTAACGATGGTCTAATCTTTAGGTTTGGTCTGGGATAAGAATGAGAAGGCGTCGGCTACATTTAATGGAGAGTCCCTTGGTTGCTGCTAGGTTCCTAGGTACCCTGCTTCGGATCGGACTCAGTAGTCCTTATTTGCTAGAAAAGAGGCAATTGAGGTTACTTTCGGACCCCAGCGACGTTATTGGCTAATTATCGCGACCGCAGGGGGTGTTTTGGAGTAAATAGCTGCACCTGAGTCCGATACCATCTCAAATATGCGTTTTTTTCGCGAATAGAGGCTATACGGTCCGTAAGTAAATAGGAAGTAGGGGTGGTATGAGAGAGTATGAGAGAGTATGAGAGAGTATGAGAAAGTATGAGGAAGTATGAGAAAGTATGAGAAAGTATGAGAAAGTATGAGGGAGTATGAGGTAGTATGAGGTAGTATGATGGGGTTCCACCAGTTAACGATGCTCCAATCATTATGGTCTGGTCTGGGATAAGAATGAGAAGGCGCCGACTACATATGATGGAGAGTTCCCTTGGTTGCTGCTAGGTTCCTAGGTACCCTGCTTCGGATCGGACTCAGAAGTCCTTATTTGCTAGAAAAGAGGCAATTGAGGCTACTTTCGGACCACAGCGACGTTATTGGCTAATTATCGCGACCATATGGGGTGTTTTGGAGTAAATAGCTGCACCTGAGTCCGATACCATCTCAAATATGCGTTTTTTTCGCAAATAGTGGCTATACGGTCCGTAAGTAAATAGGTGAGTACGACCCGTGGAGCGTGACCAACTAATCGAATGGGTGAGTACGACCCGTGGAGCGTGACCAACTAATCGAATGGGTGAGTACGACCCGTGGAGCGTGACCAACTAATCGAATGGGTAAGTACGACCCGTGGAGCGTGACCAACTAATCGAATGGGTGAGTACGACCCGTGGAGCGTGACCAACTAATCGAATAGGTGAGTGCGACCCGTGGAGCGGAACCAACTCATCGAATGGGGGAGCCTCACCAGTGGCACACGGAGCAACTCATCGAATGGTGATTCCAATGATCGCCGGCTGACTCGCTAATTATCCGTAGTTTCCAGTAATCTATGGTGAGCCCTATCTTTCCACAACCTCCATAAATCCCACAATGAACCCCACGGTAGCCTTTTTTAAGCAAGAGCATGTCCTATTTCCCTATAATCCACATTGACTTGGGTTTGTCACACCCCTATGATGATTATTAATATAAAAATATATGACACGAAGAGGAGCGAAACATCATGGCTTTGGAGATCGAACGCAAGTTTCTGCTGCCGGAATTTCCGGAGCAGCTGATTCAAAAGGGAGAATTGAAGATTGTTACCCGTCATAATATCGATCAGACATATCTGGCAATAGATGGTGGTCAAGAGCTTCGTGTGCGTAAAATTACGGATCTGGACTCAGGTGAGGTAACCTACACGCATACGTTTAAGGATGGCAAAGGGATCAAACGCGAAGAGATCGAATATTTTATCTCAGAGGGTTTATATAATCAGATGATCGAAGCGGTAAATGCGGTAGCTTTGGTCAAAGAGCGAATTACAGCGGTGTGGAATGGCACAACGGTTGAGATCGACGTATATTCCCAGCTGAAATTGTCCGTATTGGAGGTTGAATTTGAATCTCTGGAGGAAGCGGAAAGCTTTAAAGAGCCGGAATGGTTCGGTAAAGATGTTAGTACAGAACGGCAGTACAGCAACAAAACGGTCTGGAGAGAGCTGCAAAATAAGACAAAGAATTAACGGACTTTAGCGCGTAAACGTGGTAGTATATAGGGAAAACAAGCAGAAATAGCTTTATCATCCCTAACTAGCTTAAGGATAACGTTTAGGGTGAAACTTATAGTTAATTATAAGAATTTATAAGTGGTGCAACTATAATAGCCTTATATTTCTGCGAGAAACAGTTGTCTTCTATATTGGACGACAACGTTGTTTCTTCTTATCATATATTCTTGTCATATATTAACGAGGGGTTCAGGAGGATGAGCATGAAGTTTATAAGCACAAGAGGTAATGTGGAACCTAAAGGTTTTATTGATACGGTGTTGATGGGACTTGCGGACGACGGTGGGCTGATGGTTCCATCCGAGATTCCAGTGGTTTCAGCAGCAACGTTGGAAGAGTGGAGAAGTCTCAGCTATCAGGAGTTGTTCCTGAAGATTGTTGCCTATTACACCAATGATGAGATTCCTTACGAGGATTTGCAGGAAATGGTCAACACCAGTTATGCCAATTTCCGCACACCTGAAGTAACGCCTATACACCAAGTGGATGATTCTTTATATGTCCTTGAATTGTTCCATGGGCCTACTTTTGCTTTCAAGGATGTAGCGCTGCAGTTTATGGGTGAGCTGTATTCATATATTTCCAAAAAACAAAACAAAATCATCCACATCCTCGGTGCAACCTCTGGGGATACTGGAGCGGCGGCCATTCAAGGTGTACGCGGCAAAGAAGGCATCAAGATCTGTATTCTCCATCCACATGGCAAGGTAAGTAAAGTGCAGGAGCTGCAGATGACTACGGTGGACGACAGCAATGTACTGAATCTGTCTGTTCATGGTAACTTTGATGATTGCCAGAAGGTGATTAAGGATCTGTTCGCAGATCTGGACTTTAAAGGTCGGTATCATCTGCGTGCAATTAATTCCATTAACTTTGTGCGGATTCTGGCGCAGACTGTTTATTATTTCTATGCATATCTGCATGTCGATGGCAGCAACGAGAAGAAGATTAATATCAGCGTGCCTTCCGGTAACTTCGGTAATATTTTCTCGGGTTATTTGGCTAAGCAAATGGGGCTTCCTATTAACAAGCTAATCATTGCTACGAATGAAAATAATATTTTGGAGCGTTTCGTGAATACTGGCGAATACAAACCAGGTAATTTCACAAGCACTTACAGCCCTTCGATGGACATCCAAGTGGCAAGTAATTTCGAACGGTATCTGTATTATCTGGTAGGCGAGGATTCTGAGAAGTTATCCGCGTATATGTCCAAGCTGCAAACCGAAGGCAAGATTACGGTTGAAGGCGAGGCGCTTCAGCAGGTGCAGAAGGATTTTGCAGCGCTGGGTGTGAAGAATGATCAATGCTTGAATACGATCGCTAAGTATCAAAAAGAACACGGCTACCTGCTTGATCCACATACAGCATGTGGAATCGCGGCTTACGAAGCTTTTAATGGCCCGGATGAGATTGGCATTACCTTTGCGACTGCACATCCAGCTAAGTTCGATGAGGCAATTACTTTGATTGATATTAAGCAGGAATTCCCGGCACAGATTAAAGCATTGTTCGAGATGCCACAACATCAAACCGTAGTGGATCATGACAAGGATGAAATCGTGCGTCAGCTGCAAGCTTTTTACGGATTGTAATATCATATACTGTTCTACTTCACAGCACAGCCCCCGTTCTTGGGATAAGAACGGGGGCTGTTTGTGTGTTTATAGTAGCTTCTAACATTAACGTTGCGGCGTACGGGTCTGCTCCCTAACTTTTTCACAAAAAGCAGCGACCTTGTAAGAGACATAGTACGACAGCATTTTTTCAGAATCGGTAAAGTCGGTGTCCAGCAGTCTGCTGATAAGATCGAGCTTATATCTGAGTGTATTCCGGTGAATGTACAGCTCGTCTGAGGTAATCTGCATGTTCCGGTTATTTTTGAGATAAACGTAAAAGGTATGATATAGATTGGACTGGTGCACAGTATCGTATTCTTGAAGCTTGAGCAGCTCTGGATGGTAGTAGTTATTATCCTCGTTAAACACAACATCAGCAGAGAGCATCTCATAGAGCTGGATATCTGAATAGTAAGTCAGCTGCTGCTGCGGGCTGAGAATGGTACCGATCCGAATAGCGTTTCGGGAGTGAAGATAGTGTCTCCTACATTGCGTAAGATTAGTGAACATATTGCTGATGCCAAGCGAGATGCCGGTTTGGGCTAGAAATTCCTGCAGCTGCTTATTTACAAGCTCTTTGGAGAGATTTCCATCATGGATCATTACAATCTGCCCGTCATAATAGGTGGAAGGACTGCCCGGAAAAAGCTGTTGCAAACGTTCTCTTAAATAATCATCATAACGGCCTGAACCTTCATACCAGGTAAGATCGAACAGCAGCACAAGCAGCTGATTCCCGAACTTTAGTCCTGCACTCCGCATCCTGTCCTGAATAATCCGGTTGTCCTGAAGCTGTTCCTCTAGCAATGCGCAGATAAAATCTTCAACTTTTATATTTTTGGCGTTGCGATAGTAGCTATTTTTGCCCATCTCTTCGGCAAGTATGGTAGCGGTGATGGACAGCAGCTCGTTATCTCTGGCGCGAAAAGGATTTGTGCATCCTAGAAGCAATACATTGCCGATTTGTTTGCCGGCTACTTTTATTTTGGAGATCAGTTTGGAGTTTGATGTTTCCTCGCAGGTTACCTCATAAGATTCATCGCTTTGTTTCCCACGCTGGACACTGTTCATTTTGCTCACAGCCGCAATGAAGTCGTAAGAGCAATAACCTTTGCGGATATTATCACTCCATATGTAATCGTCGATATCGGAAAGGTCAGAGTGAGCTACAATTTTGAAGCTGCAATCAAATACAATGACGGGATTCTGCAGTAGCTCGGCAGCTGTCTGTACGATAGCTGAAAGGCCTGCACCTGAAATGTATGCAGTAAACAAAGATGCGGTATAATGCTCCATTTCGATTTTACCTGATACTTGCTCATTTAAGGAAACATCCATTCATATCGCCCCCTGTTTCAATAATAGTGCAATATGCACTATAAAGAAGTGATTTTTGGTGCTTGTAAATATATTCACAAAGTATTGGACGCCTTAAACTAAAGGTGGAGGTGCTAAGCAGATGAAATATGAAAAACTGTTTGCAGCAGGTAAAATTGGACGCCTTGAACTTAAGAATAGAATTGTATTGCCGGCTATGGGAACGTCACTGGCTGCGGCCAGTGGTGAAGCATCGGATGAAATGATTGCTTTTTATGAGGAACGTGCCGCAGGTGGCTGTGGTCTAATCATTACGGAAATTACGCGTGTGGATAATGAGACCGGAGTAGGTACACCGAACCAGCTGAATGCAAGTGACTTGCTGTTTGTGCCGCGTCTGGAGAAACTGGCAAGAGCTGTGCATCGTCATGACAGCAAAATATTCCTTCAGCTCCAGCATCCGGGCCGGCAAAATCACGGACGGCTTATTGGAGGCAAACAAATTGTTGCTCCTAGCGCAGTGATGTCTTCAGCGATTGGGGAAATGCCCCGGGAGCTGTCTACTGAAGAGGTAGAAGAGTTAGTTCGTAAATTTGTGTTCGGAGCTTATATAGCTAAAACAGCAGGTATTGATGGTGTGGAGATCCATGGTGCCCACGGCTATCTCGTAGGACAGTTTCTGAGCCCACTTACCAATCTGAGAACTGATAAATATGGCGGTTCACTGGAAGGTAGAATGTCATTCCTGAACGAAATTGTGCTTGGCATCAAAAAGACCTGTGGCGCAGGATTCCCTGTATCGGTGCGAATCGACGGCGATGAATTTGTCTCAGGCGGGATTACACTGGATGAGGCTATCCAGACTGCGAAACATCTGGAAAGCATCGGAGTGGATTGCATAAATGTAAGCTCCGGCACTTATGAATCATCCAATACGATCATTGAGCCGATATCCTACCCGCAAGGCTGGAAAAAACATCTCTCCGCAGCCATTAAGCAAGCGGTGCAAATTCCAGTGATTGCTTGTGATGTGATCCGTAAGCCTGAATTTGCTGAGAGTCTGCTACAGGAAGGAAATACGGATTTTGTAGCCCTTGGAAGAGCCCAACTGGCCGATCCGGAGTGGGGTAACAAAGCGGCAGCAGGCAAAGAAGCAGAGATAAGAACCTGTATCTCTTGCCTGTACTGTATTCAGGAAGTGATGGAGTGCAAGGTAATCAAGTGTGCTGTCAATGCCAGAGTGGGCCGTGAGCTTGAATTTGCAGAACCAACAAAAGATGGCGCTGGCAAAGTAGTAGCTGTGATCGGCGGGGGTCCAGCAGGTATGGAAGCAGCACGGATTCTGGCGCTCAGAGATTTTAAACCTGTATTGTTCGAAGCCAGAGATGTGCTAGGCGGCAGCGTGGAGCTGGGAAGCCGGCCACCATTGAAGGAGAAGCTGAACTGGTTTATTGATAATATGCAGCATCAGTTAGAGGATCTGGATGTTGATGTCCGTCTCTCTACGAAACCTACGCTGGAACAACTGAAGCAACTGAACCCTTATGCGGTATTTGTTGCTGCTGGGGCACAGCCTATAGTGCCTGTTATTCCGGGAGTAAAGAAGGCAGCGGTCTGCACCGTTGTTGACGTACTTAGTGGGTCAGTTGTGATTAAGAACAAGCAGGCTGTGGTCATCGGCTCCGGCATGACAGGGCTGGAAACGGCTGAATATTTAGCCGATATGGGAAATCAGGTCACGGTGGTGGAAATGCAGCCGCGGGTTGGTCCAGATGCCTATCTGCCAAATCTGATCGACATTGTGACTAGACTGAAAAAGAACGGCGTGGAGCTCTTAGCATCAACCAAGCTGGTAGAAGTGCAGGATGGCGCGATTGTGCTTGAGAATACGTCCACGGGGGAAACTTCGCTGAAAAAGACGGATGCTGTTGTATTATCCATTGGTGTTACACCCGATCGCTCATTTGTTGATGAGTTGAAGCAGGTACTGCCTAATGTGAAGGTGATCGGCGATGCAGGCAAGCCAGGCCGAATCGGACAGGCCATTCAATCTGGATTCGAAACGGCTTTTGTGCTGAACTAAAGGGTTACTAATCTAAGGAGGGTTCATTCATGGTGAGTTTTGTGAAAAGTTTCGCAGATATGCAGAAATACGGAGGCAAGCCAACCACCTTTTATGATGCAGAGATGCTGACGGTGTATTGGGAGACCAAACCAGAGATTATCGAGCGTTTGTTGCCGAAGCCACTGAAGCCAACAAGCCGGCCGCTGGTAAATGCTTTTATCGCCAATTACCCAGCTACGAACTTTTGTCCACCTTATCGTGAAGCTGGATTGTTCGTTCTAGCGGACTATAACGGACAATTAGGCAACTACTGCCTGTCGATGCCTATTACAAGCGATATCGGGATGGCTATGGGCCGGGAAGTATGTGGGCTGCCTAAGAAAATGGCCGATGTGCGTATGAACACCTCAGAAGATGGCATTGATGGGGCAATCGGCCGGCATGGCATTGACTTTTTCAACGTAAAAGCCACTATGGATGGACACTTCAATGACAATGGAGCCGAGAAGATTCTGGAGGAATATTACGGCAAAGATATCCCTTTGTATAACATCAAATATGCCAATGCAATTGACGGAAACGGCTTCGATCTGATGCCAACCTTGGTCACACAGCGTTTAGTAAGTGAGGTTAAAGTCTATAAAGCGGCTGAAGCCTCTATCACCTTCCAAGACTCCCCGCATGATCCTTGGAGTGAGCTTGAAGTTGTGAATATGCTGGGCGCGGTTTACACCGTCAGTACAAATGTGCTTGAAAAAGGTAAAATTCTGGAGCCTCTGAATCCAATGGAGTATCTTCCATACTGCTATCTCCGCTGGGACTGGTGGGAGAACAATTTGCAACCTGTTTCCTCAGTATAAGCCTACGTGTTTGAAGTGAGTTTGTGCGAAATGAAACCGAAGAAGGATCGGCTAACTAAACATTAGGAGGAATTAGAATGACTAACCTTTTTGATTTGACGGGTAAGACAGCTATTATCGCAGGAGCATCCAGTGGGATCGGGGTACAATTCGCAGAGATGCTTGCTGAGCAAGGAGCAGACATTGCTATTTTGGCCAGAAGATATGACAAGCTTGTAGCAGTAGCCGAGGATATCCGGGCTAAATACCCTGAACGCAGAATAATTCCTATCGAGTGTGATGTAAGAAAAGAGGACCAGATTATTGTGGCTGTTCAAAAGGTTATGGAAGCCTTTGGCAAAATTGATATTCTGTTGAATAATGCTGGTGTGGTGGATGCGGTTCCGATTGAGGCGCTGGAAGAAGAAGCTTGGGATCGGGTACTGGATACGGATTTAAAAGGTGTTTTCCTGATGTCGAAACATGTGATCCGGCATATGAAGGAACGGAATTACGGCAAAATCGTCAATACAGCCTCAATGCTAGGCCTTACAGCTTCTGCTTCGGTTCCTACGCATTCTTACAATGCTGCTAAAGGTGGAGTGATCCATCTGACAAGAGGGGTGGCGGCAACTTACGCTAAGCATGGTATCACTGTTAATGCGATTGGACCAAGCTTGTTCAAAACTGAAATGACTGAGAATACGTTATTTGCAGAAAAAGCGCTAAAAATGTACAACGCAGTGTGTCCGATGGGGCGCCCTGGTAATCCGGGAGAATTAAACGGCGCCGTGCTCTACTTTGCTTCAGATGCTTCCAGCTACACTACAGGTCAGACTTTGTTTGTAGATGGCGGCTGGACAATTATATAGAGTTCATCTGGGTGCGTTCTGGGTCCGTAAGCTCAGGGAATCATTGTAATTCCAAAAAAAGGGTATCTCAAAAGCCATGAAAGGGTGGCTGGGATACGCCTTTTTTTGCGTTGTACGATGAGCGGTGCTCCGCCAGTAACAAGAGAATTGCTGAATTTATCAGAAATTGTCGTTAATTTGCCTTAAAAAGTAGACATGACTACCTATGAGTGAGAAAATAGCATGTAGAGTTAGTAATAACTAAAAAGGACGGGATAACATCATGACAATTCGTTTCGGGGTCATTGGAACAAACTTTATTACAGACCGCTTCGTGCAAGCCGGCTTGGAGAATGAGGAGTTTATCCTGACAGCCGTGTACTCTCGCACAATGGAGAAAGGTCAGGCCTTTGCTGCTAAATATGCGGGAGCTACAATTTATACGAATTTGGAAGATATGGTGAAAAGCAAAGATGTAGATGCTATATATATTGCCAGCCCAAATTCTATGCATGCAGAACAAGCGATTATGTGCTTAAATCACGGCAAGCATGTGCTCTGCGAGAAACCGGCTGCATCCAACAGTACGGAGCTTAAAGCTATGATTGAAGCTGCGCGCACAAATGATGTGCTACTGGTAGAGGCGATGAAATCGACCTTTATGCCGAACTTTGGAGTGATTCGTGATAATTTGTATAAACTCGGCCAAGTTCGCCGTTATTTTGCAAGTTACTGTAAGTACTCCTCCAGATATGATGCCTACCGGCAGGGGACTGTGTTAAATGCGTTTAATCCCGCTTTTTCCAATGGCTCGTTAATGGATCTTGGAGTGTACTGTTTGTATCCAATGGTAGTGCTCTTTGGCAAGCCTCAATCAGTACAGGCAGTGGGTGTCATGCTCTCGTCAGGTGTGGATGGTGAAGGAAGTCTCATTATGAAGTATGACGATATGGATGCGGTAGTTATGCACTCCAAGATTTCCGACTCCTATCTGCCAGCTGAGATTCATGGAGAGAACGGTACGATGGTGATCGACAAAATCAATGAGCCTTATCAGGTGAAAATTTACTATCGTGATGGTACAGTTGAGGAGCTTACGTTGCCTCAGGTGTTTGAACCTATGTATTATGAGGTGGAAGAATTCATCAACTTGATTAAGAATGGTGAACGGGAGAGCAGAATTAATACTCATGAGAACTCCATGGCCGCAGCAGAGATTATGGAGGAAGCCAGAGCACAGATCGGTCTCCGCTATGCCTCAGATTTATAATAAATAGAATGGGGAGCAGGACTTGAAGACTTTTAAAAAGGTTTATATTGAGATAACAAGCGTCTGCAACCTCGCCTGCAGCTTTTGTCCACAAACCGCCCGGACGAAAAATTTCATGAAGCTTGATACGTTTAATACGATATTGGATGAAATTAAACCACACAGCAATCATATTTATCTTCACGTCAAAGGGGAGCCGTTGCTGCATCCCAAGATCGGTGAACTGTTGGATGCTGCTCATGCCAAAGGGTTCAAGGTTAATATTACAACCAATGGCACGTTAATTCATAAAGCCGGACCTAAAATTCTTGGTAAGCCCGCACTGCGTCAGATGAACTTTTCTCTGCACAGCTTTGATGGGCATGAAGGGTCAGAGAACCGTGAAGGCTATCTTTCAGAGATAATTTCTTTTGTACGGGAAGCCTCAGCGCAAGGGGTTATTATTTCTTTCCGCTTGTGGAATTTGACGGAGGATAATCTGACGAATCTGGAGAGAAACCGTAACCGTGAAACCCTTGCCCTGCTGGAGGAAGCCTTCAACTTGGATTTCAAGATCGAAGAAAAGGTTGTGCCTGGCAGTGGTGTCAAGATTGCCCCACGCATCTACCTTAATCAGGATCATGAGTTCCGTTGGCCAGCGCTGAATGAGCCGGAAGATGACGGAAAAGGGTTCTGTCATGCCCTGCGGAGCCAAGCGGCAATCCTTGTGGATGGCACGGTTGTGCCATGCTGTCTGGATGGTGAAGGAGTAATTAACCTAGGCAACATCCATGAAACTCCGTTCTCAGAGATTGTAGAGGGGGAGCGGGCGAACAATTTATTCTATGGCTTCTCACGTAGAGAAGCGGTGGAGGAGCTGTGCCGCAAATGTGGGTATCGGCAGCGGTTCGGAACCTAATGATTGGAATGCAAACAGAACCGGGACATGGCTATTTCATGAGTCCTGGTTCTGTTTTTTAATTAACGGGATTGTATATATATAATAATAGGTCTTTATAGTCTCCACTTTGGAGCGAAGGAGGAGCATATGCTGAAATCACTGGAAGCCATCGCCTTATACCGTGAAGGTGTGCAAGATCATTTGGAGGATCACCTCTGGCTGAAGCTTATTGTCCAAGCGGAGGAGCAGATTGTAAATTTGGAACGTGTGGAATCTCTGGAGGAGCTGGATCGCAGGAATCCCGTACTGGACTATGTGGAACGTAGCTTGCAGATTCTGGACCAACTTCCCCGTTCTATTTGGATAAAAGAGCTGGTGGAAGAAACGTTAATTTGGTCAGAAACGGCTAAGGGAGGTACAGCAAAGGAGCGGCTGGTTTGGCAGGAGGAAGGGATCAATTGTTTTGTACATAATTTAGGTTCCGCACAGTTATATGAGAGATATTTAGGGAGGGCTGTCTCCGAGAAAGGTGCGATGATTCAGCGGCTTATTGAGACTCATGGACTTATAGGACAGCAAATTCGCGGAGAAGTGCCGCCGGAAGTCAATAAGCCACTCCATGATATAGTGGAAGATCAGCTGCTGACCGCGGAGGAACTGGAACGCCTGCTGACCGTGCTCAATCATTGCATCATCGGAGCTGTGTCTCCCGAGTTATGGCAGAATGTGCAGCATGAAGTGAAGCAGCTTATTGAGCTGATTTCTTCAGGCAATCTTGCTAGTCCTATGCCGATGAAGGAACGGCTGCGCAGAATGCGGCTGGGTCCGATCTCTAGAGGAGAGGATTTCACTACGGAATGGGCTAAGCTGACGCAGGAAGGTTTCCATGCTGAACGGTTGGAGTCATTAAGTAAGATTACCTTCTGGTATGTGGAATCTGCACTACAGACCTTTTCGCTGGAGCAATTTCTGAAGGTGATGGTGCTTGCTGCCCAGAGGGCGCAGAATCAATCCTTAAGCCATATCAGCTTCGAGCATGTCATGAACAGCATTTACTACGATTACAAGGGTGTTAAGAAGACCAATGTTTATAAGAAGCGGATTATCGAAAAATATTTAGCGGAGCTTACATGGAAGGATATCGAGCAAGGGACTTTGCCTGCTGAGAACCCTCACCTACTCTTGCGGCAATATTCTAAGGAACATCTGCCAGACACGGTATTTTTTCAATTCCAATTCTCGGCAGCGGCAGAGAAGCTGATCGAATTTTGTATGGAAGCTGAAAAATCACCCTTGTATGAACGTGCTGTATTGCTGTTATTCGATCTATTCGAGCTGCGCAGGGATGCTTTTGACCGTTTTCATAATGAAGATACCTACTTAAGCCAAATGAATAATACAGCAGATTATAAAGCTGTAATTCTAGATCATGTCACTGGACAAAAAGTGCTGGATATCGGTCCGGGCGGCGGTGTGCTGCTGGATTTACTGGAAGAGCGTATGCCCGAGGTTACTCCTATCGGCATTGATATATCAAGCAATGTAGTGGAAGCCTTGCGACAACGCAAGCAGCGGGAAGGTCGCCACTGGGAGGTGCTGCAGGGAGATGCGTTGAACCTTAAAGATTTCGTGGAGGCCGGAACGGTGGACACGGTAATTTTCTCTTCGATTTTGCATGAGCTATATTCTTATGTGCCGCTAAATGGTAATAAGTTCAATCACGACACCGTCTCCGCAGCTCTGCGAAGTGCCTTTGCTGTATTGTCAGCTGGCGGGGTTATCATTATCCGCGATGGGATCATGACTGAACCTGCATCATTGCTGCGGAGAGTTCGCTTTCTGGAAGAGGATGGTCTGGTGTGGCTGGAGCGTTATGCGAAGGATTTTGCTGGACGTCAGATTCAGTTTCAGAGATTAGGGGAACAAGAAGTGCTCATGCCCGTTAATGATGCCATGGAATTTTTATATACTTATACCTGGGGCGAAGAGGCTTATATTCACGAAGTCCAAGAACAGTTTGGTTATTTCACCCCTACGGAGTTTGCCTCATTTATTGAACAGATTTTAGGAGAGCAGGCAAAGATTGAGGTCTTGCGACATTACTTGCAAGAAGGTTATACCGAAGCTCTGCGTGATAGAGTAAGGTTCATGGATGAGAGCGGACAGGAAGTGGCGCTGCCGGACAGCACCTGTTTTATTGTGATTCGGAAGGAATAGCCGAAAAATACATCAGCTGCATCTAAAAAAACAATCGGCAGACCCTCTGATGCGGAGGAGATCCGATTGCTTTTTTATATAGAGATTCTTGCCCTTGTTAGATTAGCACTTCTAGCTGCGACTTATCAGATTCTTCGGCTAAACGTTGAATTTCTTGATAGGTAGCTAATTGTTCTGTCCGCTCATTGGTGTTCTCTTCAGAAGGTTTAATTTCTGTTGATCCTGCTTTATCGATCTGATCTTTAATTTTATCTCCCGTGTCTTTCATGGCATCGCCTAACGTTTCGTTCATTTCCGATAGTTTAGTTTCGATTTTGGATAACTGCTCCCGTTTGGCTGTTGCGGAATGAGTAGAACGAGCCTCATCCAGCTCTATTTCCTTGGTCAGAACTTTTGCCTCGCCACGCATCTTAGTGTGGGTAGAAGAAACTACCTCCATTTGGCTAACATCTTGGCTTACAGAAACAATCGTATTCAATCTTTCGTTCTGTATCTCTTGCTCGGTTTTAGGTTCATCCTTTGGATTAGCTTTTTGAGCATCTTCTAAGTTCTTTTGTTGCTCTTCGAAGCTGTATTTTGCAATTTGTTGGTCAATCGTTTGGAGCTGCTTGTCGAACTCCTTAAGTTGATCTTGAATAGATTCGAGATTATGTGAACTTTTGGTAGTTCTTTCAATCAGACTGTTCTTACTGTCGATGATATTTTGTTTTTGTTTAAGCAGGGAGTTAACCATTCCGTCCATTTTGGATTGATTTTGAAAAGCAGCCTTTGCAGATTTACTTATTGATAATTTATCTCCATTACCATTACCACTAGTATTGCTGTTTGATTTCATAGTTTTATCATTAGTTTGGTGACTAACAGATACATTAAACCTCGTTCCCATAGATGCGGTCATATTCGTTATGTGCATGGTTCATTATCCTCCTACGACGATAAGATCTATCTATAATATATCGGTAAATCAGCAGCAATACTTAATAAGGAGAGCTGTTAGCCGCAGCGTTGTTTGATGGACGCTTAACAGCTTCTTTGTCCAAACTATCCCGGAAGAGGAAGATATTTTCGATTCCAGGCTTTGTAATGTCTATTTACCGGTGAATTTTTGTCGAAAGTTAGAGGGAGAAATGCCTTCTTTCTTGGAGAAGCAGGAAGAGTAGTAAGTAATATGATGGAAGCCAACCTCTTCAGCGATGCGGGCAATGGACCAGGAAGTTTGAATTAACAGCCGTTTGGATTGTTCTAGACGATAGGACAGGAGATAGGCCATAGGGGTCACACCGTATATTTTTAGCATGTTTTTGGCGAGATAGTTGGGATGATAGTTAAGTTCTTTTTGAAGTAAGGAGTTAGAGACATCACGAGTATAATTTTGCCGAATGAACAATTCAATCTTCTCGGCAAGATGAATGGCGGTTGCATCGGATGCCTCGGCCAGATCACGGTCCAAGAATTGCAGGAACTGTTGAAAGGAGGCTTGGCGCTTCCAGTTGCGCATCGACTGGGGTTCTTGTTCCAGATGGAAAAAGAACTCTAATACCTCCATTGCCTTCTCTGATATTTCCGTATACTTCGGAATAAAGATCGAGCATACATCGCAGTGATTTAAATAAGCTTTTTGTTTATGGCTTTCGATGAGCTCGCTCTGATTTTCCAGACATTCGTTCATATCCTGACACTCGATCCAGCTGCCGAAGGTTTGGAAATGAATCCAGATGATTTCTGTTTCGATAGGACAAGGGGCAAAGCCATAGTGATGGGCATCTGGACGAAGGATGAGGAATTCTCCTTCCTTTAGCTCCCAGTGCACCTCGTTCTCGGCGATGGGCAACATCCCCTTTTTAACAATGATTAGATCAAATACGCCGATGCAATTACGACTGATATGATAGTCTCCAGCATTGTAGTGAGCACGACCACAGTCTATGAAATAAGGAATAGGCGGTGTGATAAAGCTAAGAATCGGTGAGTTCATCGCGAGCCTCCAATTGGAATCCATCGTTTTTTTATGATGTAGATGAAACTAGCCTGCACCTTTCCTGAACTCCGAAGGCGAGCATTTCATCGCTTTACGGAAAACCTTTATGAAATAGCTTACATTATCAAATCCGACCTCGAATGCGATGTCGGATATTTTTCTTTCACTTTGTTGCAGTAGATCGGCAGCCTGGCGAATCCGGTATGAGTTGATGTAATCGACCGGCGTTTTACGAGTCATCATTTTGAAGAAGCGGCAGAATTGCCCCTCGCTCATGGGAATAAGCTCTGATAGATCACGGGTACGGATCGGTTCCTGATAGTTATCTTGGATATAAAGGATCACCTTTTTAAGGCGGTTAATTTTGGTGGTATCAGCATCATCCGATTGGCTGCGGTTCTCAAATCGGCCCTCTGCGGTAATCTTGGAAAGCATGATTAGCAAAGTTCCTTTCATAAAGGTCTCAAATCCGGGCATTTTATTAGCGTATGCCTCCATCATTTGCTCCAGATGATGAAGCAGCTCCTGCTGCCAAGGGACATCGGGTGTAATATGTCTCGGAAAGCTCTGGCGTTTCTCTTGCAGTGGCAAAATCGCGTTTTGCTGGATCGTATCGTACTGGGCGCTAGCCAAAAGATCAGGCAGAAATACAAGCGCACAGAATTTGCAGGGGGTGTCTTCGTTCAGCACATAGGCGGCGTGTATATCGCCAGATTCGATAAATACCGCTTCGCCCGCGCGGAGTGGAAAATATTCTGTGTCTACTTGGAACAGAATTTCTCCTTCTAGCAGCATAAAGAACTCTGCTTCTTCATGCCAATGTGTATCGAGTACATGCGTTCCGGATGGAAGCTCTATCCAATAAGCAGCGAGTGGAAACATACTATCTCCATGAACTCTGTTTTCTTTTAGCAAACTCTGAGTTGTACGGTCCATATAAAGGCCTCTTTTCTTAAAAAACATCAAAATAGTGTTATAAATGAGCTATATAGTATTAGTTTTGTTCATTTTTTATCGGTATAATGCAACTATAAACACCAAATTGAAAGGTGGCAAGTACACAATGAAATTTACTGATGGTCTCTGGCTGGTTCGTGAAGGTATCACGATTAACGGCGCAGTTCAAAATTATGTTGTAGAAAAGACTCCCGAAGGATTAACAGCAATTACACAAACGACTCCAATCACAGGGCGCGCAGCAACGCTGAATTCAACCCTGCTTACTGTAAAATTCCATTCCCCGCTTCCAGGCGTGGTAGGCATTAAAATAATTCATCATGATGGTGTACAGGAACGTGGTCCGGTTTTCGAACTGACTAAAGGTACTGGCGATCATGTGAAGATTGAAGAAACGGATCTCGAAACCGTGCTGATCAGCGGCGGACTTCGTGTAGTGATTCGCAAAGGCGAACAATGGGCGGTGGATTTCTATCGCGGCGAAGAACGTATTACAGGCAGTGGCTTTAAATCCATGGCTTACATCACCGACCAAGACGGTAACACGTACATGCGTGATGAGCTGGATCTCGGCGTAGGCGAATTCGTATATGGTCTGGGCGAACGTTTTACCGCTTTCGTGAAAAATGGACAAACCGTTGATATCTGGAACAAAGACGGCGGCACTAGCTCTGAGCAAGCTTACAAAAACATTCCTTTCTACGTATCAAGCAAAGGTTATGGCGTATTCGTGAATCATCCGGAATTGGTTTCCTATGAAATCGCTTCAGAAAAAGTGAAAAAAGCCCAATTCAGCGTAGCTGGAGAAAGCTTGGAATACTTCGTGATTGATGGACCTACCATTAAAGACGTTATTAGTAACTATACTGCTCTTACAGGTAAACCAGCGCTTCCACCAGCATGGACTTTTGGCTTGTGGCTGACAACTTCGTTCACTACCAACTATGATGAAGAGACTGTAAATTCCTTCGTAGAAGGTATGGCAGAACGTGATCTGCCGCTGCATGTATTCCACTTTGACTGCTTCTGGATGCGTGAGTATCAATGGACTGATTTTGAATGGGATAAACGTGTATTCCCAGATCCAGAGGGCATGCTGAAACGCCTGAAGGAAAAAGGCCTGAAGATCTGCGTATGGATCAACTCTTATATTGGTCAACGTTCACGCTTGTTTGAAGAAGGCAAGAAAAACGGCTACCTGATCAAAAAGCCTAACGGCGATGTTTATCAATGTGACCTGTGGCAAGCGGGTATGGGACTGGTGGATTTCACTAACCCTGCGGCTTGTGAATGGTATGCCGGCTACCTGCGTGATTTGGTAGATATGGGCGTAGACAGCTTCAAGACAGACTTCGGTGAGCGGATTCCTACAGATGTAGTTTATTTCGACGGATCTGATCCGATGAAAATGCACAACTACTACACTCAACTGTACAACAAAGTTGTATTTGAAGTATTGGAAGAGAAGCTTGGTAAGAATGAGGCAGCATTGTTCGCACGTTCTGCAACTGCTGGCGGCCAACAATTCCCAGTTCACTGGGGCGGAGATTGCTACGCAGATTATGAATCCATGGCAGAAAGCCTTCGCGGCGGTTTGTCTCTGGGCTTGTCCGGTTTCGGTTTCTGGAGTCACGATATCGGTGGTTTCGAGAACACTGCTCCGGCACATGTATTTAAACGCTGGTTAGCTTTTGGACTGTTGTCCAGCCACAGCCGTCTGCACGGCAGCACTTCGTACCGTGTGCCTTGGGCGTACGATGATGAAGCTTGTGATGTTACCCGCTTCTTCACGAAGCTTAAATGCAGCTTGATGCCTTACCTGTATGATGTGGCTGGGCAGGCTGCAGAGCATGGCTGGGCTTCTATGCGGGCGATGGTTATGGAATTCCCGGAAGATCCAACATGCGAAGTGCTCGATCGCCAATACATGCTGGGTGATTCCTTGCTCGTAGCGCCTATTTTCCAAGAAAACGGCGAAGTGAAATACTATCTGCCAGCAGGTCGCTGGACTCACCTGTTATCTGGTGAAACTGTACAAGGCGGATCATGGCGCAAAGAGAAATATGATTTCTTCAGCCTGCCACTGTTCGTTCGTCAGAACTCCTTGCTGGCAATCGGCAGCATCGACAACAAACCGGATTATGACTTTGCGGATGGCGTGAAATTTGGCCTGTATTCACTTGAAGAAGGTACTACTACTTCTGCAACCGTACGTGATCTTAAAGGTGCTCCTGAATTGACTGTGAAGGCTGCCCGCAAAGGCAACAGCGTAACAGTTACTGCAGAAGGAAGCGGTAAAGAATTCTCGCTTTCCCTTAAAGATCTGGGAGCTATCGCTTCCGTAGAAGGTGCAGAGCAAGTGGATGAGACTACAGTGAAAGTAAACGCAGGTGCAAAATCTGTATCGTTTACCATTACACTGAAATAAGATGATTTCTTAAAGCATATTGATATAGCCATAACCTCTCTTGTAGACTGGGTGAACGATCCGTTCCCTGGTTTATAGGAGAGGTTTTAGTGTTACAATCTTAACTAATAACGGGGGAAACGTTATGAATACTAATTTAATTAAGGGAAGTGGAGTTTTGAATCAGACGGACTATACCTCTGCTACGGTTCTTTCAACCGCCGCTAATTTTATTATGAATAGGCAAGAACCTTTTACACATACCTTCCGGACTTATATTCGTTTACGGGAAAACGGCCCGGTGCAGCTGAAATTTTGGCATAGCAATGCGGTGGATTCCACCTGGGACCAAGGGCTTGAAGCTTCGGGCAGTGAACCTGGGGGCAGTTGGGTGATCGAATCGGCATTTATCGCGGATGGGGGCACTGAGCCAAACGGAGCTATTATTGAGCATACACAACATGCTGTCACTTTTGAAGGCAATGTCTCCAAGTCAGTAGCGGCCGGTGAATGCTTCTGGAGTGATGAGACAAGCATCAACCTACCTGATGGCCATTACTTAGCGTTTACATGGACGATTAAGACAACTACTGCGGGCAAATCCATTCCTTTCAACGTAGAAGGGATGCTGGCAACCGCTTATGATGCGCCCGGAAATCTGGCTGCACAGGAATCAGCCGATGGGTTTACAGAATCTGACAATCTTTTGGTACTGCCAAGCTATATCGGATATAAGAAAGCTGTGAATAAGAAGCTAGTATTTTTGGGAGATTCGATTACTCAAGGTGTGCGGACATTAAAGGACGGATACGAATATTGGGCAGCGAGAATTGCGGATGGTCTTGGTGCAGAGATTGGTGTATGGAATCTCGGCTCAGGCTGGGCTAGAGCGTATGATGTGGCTGCGGATGGCCCTTGGCTTCACAAAGCTAAACAGAGTGATGAACTGATGATTGTCCTCGGCGTAAATGATATTGATATTGGCTGCCGCTCTGCAGATGAGTTACTTGGTGATCTGACAACTATTATTGCTAAGATCAAAACAGCAAATGCTGATGCTAGTATTATTCTAAGTACGGTGCCGCCGTTTAATTTTCAGGAGGCAAGAGAAGAGACTTGGCGTAGAGTGAATCATGAAATCCTGACTAACCCACCCGCTGGAGTAGACCGTGTGTTTGATATAGCAAGCCTATTATCGTTGCCTGCACCAGACGATCACCGGATCAGACCGGAATATATGAGTGGACAAGACGACCCGCATCCGAACGGCATAGCCGGTAAGACGGTTGCGGACGCCTTTTTAAACTGGTATTGATCAACTCTTAAATGTGTCCCGGTAGTCCTTAGGTGAAGATCCAACCTGCTTCTTAAACACTTTACTGAAATATTTAACATCATGAAAACCGACCATTTCGGAGATTTGGGCCAGCTTCAGACGAGGATTCTGCAATAGTAGTTTAGCTTTATCTATTCGAATATTAACAATAAAGTCGGAGAAGTTAATCCCGTATTCCTGTTTGAATCGGCGGGAAATATATTCACGGCTAACAAAAAACTTTCCGGCCACTTCCTGTAAGGACAGGTCGGAAGCGTAATTAAGCTCGATGTATTTGACGATATCATGCATCGGATTACGTTCTTTAGCTTGTTTCAGGGCGATTACTTCGGCCAGCTCCTGCATTAGGGTATACGACCAGTCACGCCAAGCGAATAAGGAGAACGAGTAACCGTTCGTATAAGGAGCTGGGTGAAGCTGGTCGGCCTGTTCAAGCTCGGCCAGTGCGCCTTCAGCTTCAGGGCCTAACATTTCCCGTACCAGCTGGGAACGAAATAGTAGAGCATCATTTTTCCATGAGTTTAGGATTTCTGGTGTCACAACTCCGCCTCGGCTAAGCTCATCTACCCAGTGCTGCGCAGCTGTTGATAATATCTCTGGACTTCCGCTGATGACTGCCATTTTCCAATCTTCCTTGACGTCAGCAAAGTTCGTTGTTGATACATTACCGCGAACCTCTGCTTTGGCGATCTCTTTACGATCTCTGAATTCTTCGGAGGAAGAGGAGAAATGGCAGTAATCCTCATGAATTAATAAGTTTCGGCGTTGTAAGGCCTCTGCCACCTCTGCACGCTGATAAGGTAACTGCTTAGGTAAGTTGCCGATGCTGCTGATTCCAAAATGCATTCGGACCTGCAAGGTAGAGTAGATGCCATGATTGATTCTGCCTATTAGCTCGACCACAGAGGTTTGAATATCCCACAGAATAATCGCAATCTCCGGAGGACCTCCCCAATAACGAAAAGCAACACCCTTATGCGGACTGTGCAAAAATTCATTACAAATATTGACGATAGCGTAGTTCATTAGCTCGGTGTCTCCGCCAAAACGTTTAATCAACGGATTGTTACCCGCATCTGTCTGCACCAATATTAACCGAGCGGAATGGATGTTTTCCGGAATGATACCATCATTGCATAACCTCCGCAAAGATAAATCAGAATTGATCGGATCATCAATTAGTGCAGATAATAGCTTTTCCCCATAAATGGGCTTGAACTCATTAAGCTGAATACTCTGTTTCTGCCGTTCGCTTCGGTCGTCTTCTTCTGAGCGCCAGGCTGCAACTGCTTTAGCTACCGCTACATTGATTGCCTCGGCTTCGATGGGCTTCAGGATATAATCAATCCCGCCATGCCGCACAGTCTGCCGTACGAACTCAAAATCATTATGTCCGCTGACCACAATAAACTTAGTGTTGCCGGCGAATTCGTTCACCCAGGTCATTAACTCTATCCCATTACCTGATTCCATCATCATATCCATAATGACTAATGCTGGTTTAGCCTGCCGGATGATCTCGATGGCTTCATTTCCATTTCCGGCTTCCAGAATTTCATCTATTTGATGGGCGTCCCAGTCGACAAGCAGTCTGACTGCCTTTCTAACTCTTGCCTCGTCATCAACAATCAACGCCTTCATATCTTTTCACGCTCCGCTATAATTTCAATTTCCAATTTCACTACTACTCCGCCTGCTCTAAGGTTATCCACAGTTAAAGTGGCACTATCTCCGCACACAAACTTGAGTCGAGCCAGAACGTTCGGCAGACCAATACCTGATCCTGTAGCTTCCTTGGTTTGCTCTGTATTTCTTAATAAATCTATATCTGTTCTAGTAGGATGCTGTAGCTTCTGCTTTAAAAGATCTAACTTCGCTGAAGGGATCGCATTTCCGTTATTTTGGATACAGATTTCCATCCGGTTGTCATCCACTCTTGCTGCGGTGATTTCAATGAATCCGTCACTGCGGGAAAGATTAAAGCCGTGTTTGAAATAATTTTCTACAATAGGCTGTAAAATCATTTTCGGCATAAACGTCTCTAAAAGTGATTCCTCCATATCGTAGCGGAAACTGAACTTATTTTCAAAACGTTCCTTTTGCAGTTCAATGTAGGCTTTGACATGATCCAGCTCATCCTTAACAGTTACGATCTTCTCCTCATTGTACATGCTGTAGCGCATCATTTTGGCTAGAGCTGAAAGAAGTGAGTAAATTTGGGGCACTTTAAGCTCTAAGGCCAGCGTGCCAATGATCTGTAACGTGTTATTCAGAAAATGCGGGTTGATTTGTGCCTGCAGTGCCCGCAGTTCATTGGTCTTATTGGACAATTCCAGCTTGTACTCTCTTAAAATCAGGTTGTTGATCGTGTCCATCATACTGCGGAATCGCTCGGTAACCACGCCAATCTCATCTTTGCCCATAGGTTGAATTTCAACATCAAGATTACCGGTCTGCACCTGATTCATGTAACGAGTCAACTGCTTGATAGGAGCCGTGATTCGAAAAGAGATCAGGGTCGTTAACGTGGCAATTGTAATCAAAAGTAGAACAAGGAGGAATATATTGATCGCTGCCGCCTCGTTAGCTTCCCGGAAAAGATAGGACGTAGGAATCTGCTTCACGAGGGTCCAATTTAAACCTTGGGTTTCGATTCTTTGGTAAATAAACACAGCATCTTCCTCTTCAAAATACCCTTGCGAGCTTTGATTCGTGGCGATTTGCTTGTTGTACCAAGAAGCGTGTAGGCGCTTGCCGTATTCCTCACTGTTGCTTCCGTATACAATCCTGCCATCGCCATCCAGCAGCCAAATGTTCTCCTGCTTCTGATCATATAACTGGCTGACGATGTCGGTAAGAGCCGTTAGCTTAACATCGATCGACAGGAAGCCGAGTGGGGTGGTAGTGGGAATCCTTTCAATTCGTCTATGCAATGTGAACACAGGCTCCGGTATGAGTTGCGGGATAGGTGAAGTTAGGCCATAGCTGTGACTTATATGTGTACTTTGTATAAACACAGGAGAACTGCTAGTGATCTCTGAGTCGGCATAAGGGGGGATACCCTGCCAACGTTTGGGTGTATTTTGGGTGAGCAAAGTGGCTTTTCTATCCTTTACACCGTAAAGATACACCTGGGATATATCTGGCATGGATGAAGAAATGTAATTTAGAGAAGAATAAATTCGTGTATTTGCTGCCATATCCTCGTATCCCGCTTCGAGCAGTCTGTAGAAATCTGAATCTGAATAGACGATAAGGGAGAGACGATTGATCTCCTGAATCAGACTTTCGATGTTTCTATTGCCTTGAAAGAGGAGGTTCGTATTCTCATCTACTGCCCTTGTTCTTAGGGATTGAGTGCTATAGTGATAGCTAATAAACATGGTGGTCATAATACAGATTAACGTTGGCAGTAGGATAAAAACGATCAATTTTGTGCGAATCGTGTTCCATTTCATCGAAATTTGTCACATCCGATCAATATTTTACACCTGAAAGATCACTTTAGTAGGTGTGAGGTACCCTGAAAAAAACAGATAATATGTGTATAAAGCATAAACAAGTAAGTGAGCAAAAGAAAGGGGGGGGCAATAAATGCGCGGCACTAAGTTGTCCCAGTTAGGTCAACAGCTTTTTTTCGTTGGTCCGGCAGTTTTGTTTTTTACCTTAATAACGATTATCCCATTTTTGATGGGGATGTATTACTCTTTCACAGATTGGAACGGTGTATCCGGTAATGTAAGTTGGGTCGGATTTCAAAACTTTTCCACTATTTTCTCAAATGACCCTGACTTCTGGTCTTCCTTTTGGTTCACGGTAAGATTTACGGTGTTAGGTGTGATTTTGACTAACGTGGTAGGTTTCTTCTTAGCTTATCTGTTAACTAAACCGTTAAAGACACGTAACATGCTTCGGACTATTTTCTTTATGCCGAACGTTATCGGGGGATTGTTGCTTGGTTTCATCTGGCAATTTATCTTCATCAAAGGTTTCGCCACTATGGGCGACCTCACAGGATGGTCCTTCTTTAATCTTCCTTGGCTCGGTGATGCCACAACAGGATTCTGGGCGATTGTAATGGTCTTTGTTTGGCAGTCTTCCGGTTATCTAATGGTTATCTACATTGCCTCGTTGAGTAACGTATCTAAAGAAGTACTAGAAGCGGCTGATATTGATGGTGCATCCCGTTGGCAGGTGCTACGCAATATCGTAGTTCCGCTAATTATGCCTGCTGTAACTATCGGATTATTCTTGGCCATTTCCTGGTCATTCAAAATGTTTGACCTTAACTTGTCCTTGACGAAGGGCGGACCGTTCAAATCGACGGAATCCGTTGCTATGAATATTTACAATGAAGCCTTCCTGAACAATCGTTACGGGCTGGGTACTGCAAAAGCGCTGCTGTTCTTTGTAATTGTAGCCATCATTACTCTGATTCAGGTCCGTATCACGAAGAGCAAGGAGGTTGAAGCGTAATGAAACCTACGGAAAAAAAGAGATGGAATATTGGTACGGAAGTGATAATGATCCTTCTGGCGCTGCTCTTTCTCTCTCCATTCTATTTCTTGCTCGCAAACTCGGTGAAATCCTTCGGTGAAATTCTGAGTGATGCGGCAAGCTGGCCAAAAGTATTTATGTGGTCGAACTATTCAACCGCCTGGAAATTAGCCCGTTTCGGTGAAGCATTCCGAAACTCGGTTATTATCACAGTGATCAGTGTTATTCTAATCTCTCTGTTCAGTGCGATGGCATCTTATCGTATGGTTCGGGCGAATACGAAATTCAATCAGTTCTTGCTGCTTATCTTTGTAGCAGCAATGGTAGTTCCGTTCCAAACGATTATGATTCCTATTCTGAAGGTCGTAAATGTTATTGGAGTAAATAACTCTTTCCTTGGTTTGATTATCACGAATCTAGGAATCAGTGTTCCGATGGCGATCTTCCTGTTCCACGGCTTTATCAAGTCCGTTCCTCTTGAAATTGAAGAGGCGGCTACAGTAGATGGATGTAATCCTATTACCGTGTTCTTCCGTATTGTGCTTCCTTTGCTGAAGCCAATGGTGATGACAACAATCGTGCTAAACGCACTTGGAATATGGAATGACTATCTGTTGCCATCCTTGATTCTTCAGGCACCAGAGCTTCGGACCATTCCACTAGCGACTTTCTCCTTCTTTGGTCAATACACCAAACAATGGGATATGGCACTTCCGGCTCTCGTAATCGGGGTCGCACCAATTATCATTTTCTACCTGTTTATGCAACGTTACATTGTTGAGGGAATAGCGGCTGGCTCGGTGAAAGGTTAACACCGAGCCCTCCGTTCCAAATATTTTTTAAGCAGTCCACTATTTTAAGGGGGAATATATAATGAAGAAGAAACACTCCGCAGTTGCTCTATCAGCAGTAATGGCAATGAGTTTAGCTCTAACGGCATGTGGTGGTAATAATAACGCTTCTAGTAACTCACAAAATGGAAGCGCTGGCACAAATTCAGGTGAAGTGAAGACCGTTAAGATCTTCCAATTCAAAACTGAAATCGTAGAAGGCCTCAATGAGCTTAAGGTAGAATTCGAAAAAGAATACCCTAACATCAAGCTGGATATCCAAACAGTTGGTGGTGGTGCGGACTACGCAGCAGCATTGAAAACTAAATTCGCTTCCGGCGATGCGCCTGATATTTTCTCCAATGGTGGATATGCAGAAATGGAACTTTGGGGAGACAAGATGGAAGATCTGTCCGACCAACCTTGGGTAAAAGATCTGATTCCTATGGCTGCAGAGCCTATGACTAAAGATGGCAAAGTATACGGTATGGCAATGAACCTTGAGGGTATCGGTATTGTGTATAACAAGGACTTGTTCGCTAAAGCGGGAATCACTGAAACTCCAAAAACATTGTCACAGCTTGAAGAAGCGGCTAAAAAGCTGCAAGCTATCGACGTAACTCCTTTTGGTAATGCATATCAGGAATGGTGGCTGCTAGGTAACCAAGGGATCAGCGTAGCCTTTGCACAACAAGATAATGTAGATGAATTCATCAAAGGTTTGAATGAAGGAACTGGTACAATTGTAGGCAATAAAACGTTTGAAGAGTGGAGCAAGTATCTCAAACTGACTTTACAATACGGACAAAAGAATCCTTTGACCACAGATGCTAACACTCACCTGGCAATGTTCGCAAAAGGCGAAACTGCAATGATGCAAGAAGGTAACTGGGCACAAACTCTTGTTGATAACATCACTCCTGATATGAACATTGGTATGTTCCCTATGCCAATCAATGAAGATGCTGAGAAGAATGACAAAATGACTGTTGGTATCCCTGCGAACCTTGTAGTCAACAAAGAATCCGGTTCTAAAGAAGAAGCCAAAACGTTCTTGAACTGGTTGGTAACTTCCGATATGGGTAAAGAGTACATCGTTAAAAAATGGAAATTCATCCCTGCTTTGTCCACAATCGAAGCAACACCTGAAGACATCGGTATGCTTGGAGCAGACGTATGGAACTACGTAAAAGAAAACAAAGTTTATGGCCTGCAATCCTCTAAATTCCCTGATGGTGTAACGCAAGAATTTGCCAGCGTGATTCAACAGTTCATTGCTGACAAGGTTGACGTTAACGGTTGGATGACTGGTATGCAAGCTGCATGGGACAAGCTTAAAAAATAACTAAAGCACATTATAGAGAAGATTTAATGGATATTAGTGGTTAACAGAAGCGCTCTCCGTATACCTCATCAATTTGAGACGGGGAGCGCTTTTTTTGGGAAACAGGGCTGATTATCAAGGGATGGGGAGAAGCGCCAATGAAACGATATGATCATGTTCAGATGGGTGTGGACTATTACCCGGAGCATTGGGATGAATCCATGTGGGAACCAGATATCAAGTTGATGAAAGAAACAGGTGTTAAAGTAGTCCGGGTTGCTGAGTTCGCATGGAGCCGACTGGAGCCAACTGAGGGGAATTACCAGTTTGAGTGGCTGGACCGTGCGCTGGACCTTTTTCATCAATATGATCTGCAGGTTGTGATGGGTACGCCAACAGCTACACCGCCAAGATGGTTAACGACGAAATTTCCGGATGTGCTTCCGGTGTTTGCTAATGGAGAGATTTTTCACCCGGGGGTACGTGGACACCGCTGCTATAACAGCACATCGCTGCGTGAGTATGGCAGCCGTATTATTCTGCGTCTTGCCGAACGTTACAGTGAACACCCGGCCGTCATAGGCTGGCAGACTGATAATGAATTTGGCATGTTGGATTGTCATTGTGACGCTTGTAATACTGCTTTTCGAGCATGGGTACAAGCTAAATACGGAACACTGGCTGAGGTCAATGCAGAATGGGGAACCGTTGTTTGGAGCGGGGAGTACAGCGATTGGAATGAGCTTACCGTGCCGTTGGGCGGATCACCTCATCAGAATCCATCTTTTCTGCTGGACTTTCAGCGGTTTCAGTGGGATTCGGTGGTAGCGTTTCAGACAGCGCAGATCAATATTTTGCGTATGATTTGTCCAGAGCATTTCATAACCCATAACTTTCACAGCTATCCGCAGCGTCTCGATATGTACGCAGTGGGTGCAGATCTGGACGTGGCTGCGTTTGATTATTATCCGAATACTTCGCCAACCAAACAAGAGACAACGCCTTATAGCGGAGCACTTTCATTGGACGTAACCCGTGGCATCAAACGCCAAAACTTCTGGATCATGGAGCAGCTGAGTGGATCTCCGGGTTGTTGGATGCCGATGTGGCGAACCCCTTATCCGGGACTAATTCGTGCCTATGCATGGCAGGCGATTGCTAGAGGTGCGGATACTGTTGTTCATTTTCGCTGGAGAAGTGCAACTTCAGGAGCAGAACAATTCTGGCACGGGCTGATTGATCACAGCAATGTTCCCGGACGCAGATTAGCGGAGTTCACGCAGCTATGTCATGAGGTTAATGGGCTGAGCGGCAAGCTCCAAGGAACGATGCTGAAAAACGAAGTGGCTATCCTCCATTCTCATGAAGAGAAGGCTGCGCTGGATATTCAGCCGCAGGCAGAGGGCTTTGATTATTATGAGAACATTAAGCAGATTCACCGGGCGGTGACCAAGCTTGGCATGGGCTGCGATGTTATCGACCTCAGACAACCGCTTGATGGATACAAAGTAGTGATCGCTCCAAATTTATATTTGCTGGATGAGGAGATCGTACGTAATCTGGAGGATTTTGCCCTCGCTGGCGGGACCTTGCTGATCACCAACCGTAGTGGCGTCAAAAATATAAACAACATCGCAGTCATGCAACCGCTGCCTGGGCAGCTGAGCTATTGTACCGGCGTTGAAGTGCTTGAGTATGATCCGATTGGCGTTGAAGCACATGTCATCGTGGATGGGGAGGGTAACCCATATGAATGTACGCAGTGGTGCGACATCCTCCGACCTGTAGTGGCCCAGCCGATTGCCTGGTATGGTGATGACTTCTATCGCGGCACACCCGCTGTAACTGTTAATTCCTTCGGCAAAGGTCAGGTTTATTACTTTGGAACCCATGCGGATGAGCAATACTGGACAGTTCTATTGGAGAACCTGGCTAAGGAAAAAGGGTTGTTACGCTTTGAAGGATTGCCAAACGGAGTACAAGCCTCCGTGCGGACTGGAGATCAGGGAAGCTTCTTGTTCCTGCTTAACCTGAGCCGCGAGTCGGTGATCGTTCCGTTGCCACGAGAATACAGCAGCCTGCTGGATAATAAGATTCGATCGGGAGAGCTCCAGCTCGAGCCGTATGGCGTTGAGGTGCTGGAGATTTGAGTGGTTTTGAGTAAAGAGATTTTGGAGTGGGTTTGGGAGTGTGGCAGGAGAGGGGAAAGTGGAGAGGGGAATGTGTGGAGTAGGGTGAAGTGAAGGTTGGTGAAGATGGAGTGGGGGATGTGTGGAGTAGGGTGAAGTGAGGTTGGTGAAGATGGAGTGAGGGATGTGTGGAGTAAGGTAAAGTGAGGTTGGTGAAGATGGAATATGGGATGTGTGGAGTAGGGTGAAGTGAAGGTTGGTGAAGATGGAGTGGGGAATGTGTGGAGTAGGGTGAAGTGAAGGTTGGTGAAGATGGAGTGAGGGATGTGTGGAGTAGGAATAGTGAAGTAAGTGGAAGTGTGGAGTAAAAAATGAGTGGAGTAGGGCATGCAGAAACTTCAACAGAAGCACAACAGAAAATAGTTGCACTTCGTACACTTATTTGAAGTGTTGGAGTATTTAATTGGTTTTAGTTGCACTTTGTGCAGCTGAAAATTGGCTTATCCCGCTGCAAGGCCATATTCCGAGAATATAGTTGCACAGAATACACTTATATGGATAATTTCTGCCGTGCAGGCTATTTTAAGTGTACAAAGTGCAATTATTTCGTCTGACTTACTCATACTGACTGAAGAGAGCTGCACCCCAACATAGCAGATTTTCACAAGGACTCCACCATGTGCAGATCTGCACGATCCATCTCAGAGGTGCCGTACACTCGCAGCCAAATGCACCCAGCCACCGTACCGTACCGCACTTCACCGTACCGCCCATTTCTACACAATAGTAGCGCATACCATACTCTTACTACGTTCTAGCCGCATATTCCCAGCGAGCAATTTTTCCACAGTAGGCGGGGCATGTTTAATGCAGGCGTCTAAATTGCTCCGGCGTAGTCCCGGATTGCTTGCGAAATGTGGCTACATAATGGCTGACATCGCGGAAGCCGACTAGCTGGGAGATAGCTTTTACCGTAAGATCGGGTTGGCTTACGAGCATTTCTTTGCTTTTGCGGATGCGTAACCGTACGAAATAGGCATAAGGCGAGAGTCCGAAAGTTTGGACGAATAGGTTGTTAAGATAGCGCCCAGATACGCCTAGTTCATCGGCTAGATCGTTCAGTCCAAGATCAGGATCGCCATAATGGCTGTCCATCCATTTTAGCAGTGGCTGCAGCTTATCTACATTGCGGGAAATCGCCGTATTATTTTGAAGCTGGCCATATTTACTCAAAGTAAGCAAAAAACGATAAGCATCTGTGGAGGCGCCGAGACCAAACATATCCTGATAGGCATCATGACGATCCAGCATTTCCTTCAGCAGATTTGGGAGAGGCGCTTCATTTTCCCAACGGTAAAAAGAATTACTATTCATCCCAAGCGTCTCCAAAATAGAGTGTGCCGAATCGCCACCAAACGTTAGATAATAGGTGCCCCAGTTTTTGGTGGAAGCCTCATAACGATGGGGTGTATAAGGAAGTAGTAATACGCCGCTGCCTTCGGGCAGGGAAAAGGTTTTATTGTCAAAATGGATGATCCCTTCACCTTCTGAGGTTTGAAGCCAATGATACGTGTCATAACCATCGGGGCGGGATACTTTTTCCTGATCATGATTGTGCCCCATACTGTCTAAAGTGATTGGCAAGTGCTGTCCACCTTCATGGACGAATACGATCCTGCGATGCATGATTTCGGACAATGTTATCCTCTCCTGTTAGTTCTATATTCTTATATGTATGAGATATTATTTTATATTTAAAGGGCAACCTTAACCATTTACAATAGATATATAATTATACTATAAAGGGTGTGCGAAGTGTGATTAACGATAAATTACCTAAAATTTGGTACGGTGGAGACTACAATCCGGAGCAATGGGATGCGCCAGTATGGGCTGAGGATGAACGGATGTTCAAGCTGGCGGGAATTGATGTTGCCACAATTAATGTGTTTTCCTGGGCTTTAATCCAACCTTCCGAAGATACTTATGATTTCTCCTCATTGGATGAATTAATGGATAGACTATATAAAAATGGAACTTATGTATGTCTAGCTACAGGAACAGGAGCACATCCAGCTTGGATGGCTCATCGTTATCCTGAAGTGACCCGTGTCGATGTGCAGGGCAGAAAACGTAAGTTCGGCGGACGTCATAACTCCAATCCGAACAGTTCAGTTTACCGCAAGTATGCAGCGAAGCTGGCTGGTAAGCTGGCAGAACGCTACAAGGATCATCCGGCACTGGTAGCTTGGCATATTTCTAATGAATATGGTGGCTATGATTATTCCGAACAGTCCGCTGCTGCCTTCCGTGTCTGGTTGAAGGAGCGTTATGGTTCGCTGGATGCTTTGAACAAGGCTTGGAATACACGCTTTTGGGGACATACGTTTTATGATTGGGAAGAAATTGTGGTGCCAAATGAGCTGAGTGAAGAATGGAACGGTAACCGTACTAACTTCCAAGGAATCTCGTTGGACTATCGCCGTTTTATGTCTTATAGCTTGCTCGAATGTTACAAAATCGAATACGAAGCGATCAAAGAACACAGCACCAACGTACCTGTTACAACGAACCTGATGGGCTTTTATCCGGAGCTGGATTATTTTGAGTGGGCCAAGCATATGGATGTAATTTCTTGGGACAACTATCCTTCACTGGACACACCGGTCAGCTTTACAGCAATGACACATGATCTTATGCGTGGATTAAAAAATGGCCAACCGTTCATGCTGATGGAGCAAACACCGAGCCAGCAGAACTGGCAACCGTACAACTCTTTGAAACGTCCAGGCGTTATGCGTCTATGGAGTTACCAGGCTGTAGCGCGTGGTGCAGATACTGTGTTGTTCTTCCAACTGCGTCGTTCGATAGGGGCTTGTGAAAAGTATCATGGAGCGGTAATTGAGCATGTGGGTCATGAACACACACGGGTATTCCGTGAATGTGCTGAGCTGGGTAAAGAGCTCGAGCAGCTTGGAGATCAACTACTGGATGCGCGCAGTGCAGCTAAGGTAGGGATCATCTACGATTGGGAAAATCGTTGGGCGCTTGATCTCTCAAGCGGTCCGTCGGTTGCCTTGGATTACGTGAATGAAGTCCACAAATATTATGATGCGCTGTATCAGCAAAATATCGAAGCCGACATGATCGGGGTCGAAGAGAACCTGTCCAAGTATGAAATTGTTATCGCACCCGTAATGTACATGGTCAAGCCAGGTTTTGCAGAGAAGGTTGAAGCTTTTGTAAAAGCGGGCGGCACATTCATTACAACTTATTTCAGCGGTATTGTTAATGAGAACGACCTCGTGACGGTTGGAGGTTATCCAGGCGAATTGCGTAAAGTGCTTGGAATTTGGGCAGAGGAAATCGATGCATTACTGCCAGGTATGAGCAATGAACTCGTGCTGGATAAAACGTGGGGTAGCTTGAGTGGTTCTTATAAATGTGATCTGCTCTGCGATCTGATCCATGCCGAAGGGGCAGAAGTTTTGGCAGAGTACGGTTCTGATTTCTATAAAGGAATGCCTGCATTGACTGTGAATAAATTTGGCGAAGGTAAAGCTTATTATGTGGCGACTAGCCCAGAAGCTGGATTCCTACAAGGATTCTTAGCGAATCTATGTGCCGAAAAGAACATTCAGCCGCTGGTAACTGCACCGGAAGGTATCGAATCTGTTCAACGTGTGAAGGATGGCGTATCTTACTTGTTCTTACTGAACCACACTGCCGGGGATTTAAGCGCGGATATTGGGGCAGCTGAGCGTACTGATCTACTGACAGGTAATGTAATCAGTGGTTCAGCAGTTGTACCGGGTCGTGGAGTATTGATTTTGTCGGACAAAAAATAGTTGAGTCTCGTCTAACCTATATAAATTTGAAATCCCCACTACAAAACGCTTTTTGAAGCTGATCGTAGGTGGGGATTTTTTTCTGTTATTTTTTGGTAGTTTAGTCGCTGCTCTTTTTGCCTTCAGCCATCCCTATTGGGTTTCCGCTGCTTAAGGTAATGCTCTCCGCCACAGTGGAATCTGATTTAAGCGTATATTGGATAATGTCATCAGCTTTCAGGTCAGCTAAGCTGATCGTGTTCTCCTGACGCGTGCCATTGTCGAAGGTAACCGTTACAATTTTGGTATCAGCATCAATTGTAATATCTGTGGTTTCCTCGGAGAAGGTTTGCTGCATCCCGCCGCCCTGTGGTCCACCACCTTGTCCACCGCCGTCAGGGGCTCCGCCTTCCGGTATTCCCCCCTCTGGAGGTGTACCGTTTTCTGAGCCTTGATCACCTTCGGGTCTTTCCGGTGGAGTACCAGCCTGGCCGTTCTGCATATCGGCTCCAGCCGTATCTCCAGTGCCTTGTGCGGGCGGGGAAGGCATTTCTGACGTATAGATTGTAATTGTGTTGTCGCTAATACTCTTAATCTTGCCGAAGTTCATGGACATGCCGGGTCTGCCGTTTTGTTGATTGCCGTTTCCTTGAGATTGCTGTGCCTCAGTGTTATCTGCGGGTGTTGTGCTCGCTTGGTTATTAGTAACAGCTGTTCCTTCGGACTCCGAATTGGTGCTGCAGCCAGCCAATAGTAGAGAAGCGAGTAGACTTCCTGAGATCATAATCGGTATTAATTTCTTCATTTATTTTCTCTCCTTAATAGTTTTAGATTGATTAGGAGAAATATATCAGACGGTTCTGAAAGGTTGCTTAAGATCAGCTGAAAGTTTGCCTAAAGAAATAGATCATGTAAATGCTATATAATAATCATATAAGTGGGATAAAACTCTACAAAGGTAAGTCATGGTAAGAGATAACCAACGTTCAGGAAAGAGGCAGTACATGAAGAATTTACTCGTAACAGGCTACCGTGCGCATGAGCTCGGTATTTTTGACAATAAGCATCCGGGAATTCCTTATATCAAAAAGGCGCTGTCTAACAGATTAAAGCCGCTAATTGAAGAAGGCGTCGAATGGATTATTACCCCCGGCCAGTATGGTGTCGATCTTTGGGCTTGTGAGGTGGTATGTGAACTCAAGACTCAATATCCTGAATTGAAATTGGGGATCATTACGGCGCATACTGGACAGGAAGAGAAGTGGAAGGAAGAGAAGCAGGAGGAATACCGACGTATTATTGCGGGTGCGGACTTTTGCAGGGCGGTCAGTAATGCCCCTTATGACGGCAGCTGGCAGTTCAGGGCCAGAGATGACTTGTTGTTCCGCAAAAGTGACGGGATATTGCTCTTTTATGATGAGGATGCGGCGGAAGGCAGCCCGAAGTTTTTTAAAGAACGAGCGCTGAAGCTGCATGCAGAGGGGGACTACGAGCTGTTTCTTATTCATTCTGATGAGATTCAAAATATTGCCGATGAAGAAAATCAGCGAGATTATGAATAAAGCTACGAACGAAGACATCGCGAAATAAAAAAGCCCGAATCGGCATTGGGAAATCACCGTTACGGGCTTTAATTTCTATTTGAACGAGAGGCGGAGAATAGGATGAGTGAGGTCAATCAAGCAGATATTTGTTATGTTATTTTGCTTAGCCCGACGAATCAAGACCGTAGAGACATGGAGATTATTCGTGGTCATGTTAAGCATTTACAAGAGCTGGACCGTAAAGGACAATTAGTGCTGTGTGGTCCCTTTAGTGATTGTCCTGGCGGTATGGTTATTGTAAGAGCGAACTCACGCGAAGAAGCCGTTCTCCTTGCCGAAAAAGATCCTTACGTGCTGTCTGGCATTCGTAGCTATGAAGTGCGTACATGGAGTCTGTCCCATGAGGGAAACAGGCATTTAGGTATTGTTCCGCTCCAGGAATAGGTTTAATCAAATGAAGCTTTTTAGCGAAGGTACTTTTCGCACTTTGTAATGCTGCTCATAGGCATAGGCTAGCTTGATAAGCGTAGGCTCCTGATAAGCTTTTGCTGAGAAGGTTACACCAAAGGGAGCGCCGGCCGAAGTGTATCCAGAAGGAACGACGATGGACGGATATCCTGCTCTGGAAGTAATTCTGGCGCCAAAATCGGCAGGGAACAGCAGGGCATCCAGATTGTATTCTTTCATAGTGGCATCGATCCCTTCTTCCTTGCACAGCTTCAGGTCAGTCGCTCGATGGCGTAAATATTGAGCTTCGCTTTGTGTGCCGGAGGAGGTATATTCCGCATCTATTAATGTAGCTTGACCAAATCTCAAAGTCTCCACAGGGTGTGCATGATTAAAATCAATAATATCCTTCAAGGTTCGCATAGGTGCTCCGGGGCCCAAATGAGACAAATAAGCATTCAGTGCTGTTTTGAATTCGTTTAATACCACCGAAGAGTAACTAATTTCGCGGGCGGTCTTAATATCCGCAGGATCAATGATGGTCGCTCCAAGCTCTCTCATCCTGTCGACGGAAGCGTTGAACAAAGCAAGCTGCTCATCTGTGAGCTCCTCAAAATAATAATCACGTGGTATCCCAATTCGAGCGCCCTGCAAACCATTCGGATCAAGGAATACAGTATAATCCTCGTGGATTCTACCTGTATTTGTTCCCATAGCTGCATCGCGTTGATCCTTGCCCAGCATGGCGTTTAGCAGTAACACGGCATCATGAATGGTTCTAGCCATAGGGCCTGCGGTGTCTTGTGTATTGGAGAGCGGCAGGATTCCTGAACGGCTGAGCAGCCCCACGGTTGGCTTAATGCCGATGATGGAGCCCAAATTACCGGGATTAAGAATCGATCCCGAAGTTTCTGTGCCAACAGAGACCGTACAGAAATTACAAGCGACAGCTACTGCTGAACCCGCACTAGAGCCGCCGGTTGGCGTAGAAATATTGTAGGGGTTAAGGACTTGCCCGCCACGGGAGCTATAGCCGGAGGGCATGCCGTTCGTCATAAAATTGGCGAATTCGGTCATATTGGCTTTACCCATAATAATGGCGCCGGCTTCACGCAGCTTGGTAACTATAAACGCATCTTCCCCGGCAAAAGAATTCGCCAAAGCCAGCGATCCCGCACTTGTATGCATTTTGTCCCCAGTATTGATGTTATCTTTCAATAACACAGGTATCCCGTGCAGGGGGCCGCGTGGGCCATTAATTGCCCGTTCCACATCCAGAGATTCTGCGATAAACAACGCATCAGGATTAATCTCCAGTACAGAGTTAATCGTCAGGCCGTTTTTGTCGTGATCAGCAATGCGTTCATAATACATGAGAACTAGTTGTTTTGACGTAATTTCTCCGGCTTCTAATGCGGCTTGGATGTCCGGTATGGTGGCCTCTACGATTTCAAAACTCATATGCGTTCACGCTTCTTTCCCTCTAGGATATGGCTTCTCCTTCATCTAACCATAATTTGGGTGTCGTTGGTAGTTTTCTTTTTAGACTTACATTTTGATTGGCCATTTGATATATTCAGGTGTGCATTGTTTTTTTTTTATTTTTCTAGATTAGGAGCTAAATTAAGAACATGAAAAACCACAACTTTGCTTCAAAAATTATCACTTTTTTTGTGGTGATGATAAGTTTTGCTGTTTTATCTTCAAGTCAAGCCTTTGCGGAAGACAGTGATCTCAAATGTTATTTGGACGGTAAGCAATTACATTTTAATGTAAGTCCTATACTGAAAGATGGAGTTACATACGTACCTATGCGGGCGATCTTTGAAGCTTTAGGCGCAACTATTAAATGGGATAATCATGCGAAGTCAGTCTCAGCGGTTAAAGGGGATATTAACATTTTTTATCTGGTCAAGGAAGGAAGAGTAATTGTAAACGCCAAAGAGCATGAGCAAGTCTTAAAAGGTATCAATTTTCAAAATAATACACTCGTCCCTTTAAGATTTATTAGCGAAGTGTTGGGTAGTAGTGTCACTTGGGATGAAGGTACAAAATCTATTTACATAACCTCACCAGTTGCCGAGGAGAAGATTATTGCCCCGGTCAACAGAACAATTTCAGTAGGAAGCCAAGAGCAATCAAAATCGTTATCAGATGAGAGAAACAGGTTTGTTATAAACGTAAAGCACTACGGAATTAAAAATAATCAGTTGTATAGCTTGCTCGAATTTTCTAACATGGATAATAAAGACATCTCAATAAATTTTAAGTCTGGTGATCAAAAAATCATAAAGACATTCTCAAAGGAAAAGGACCCCATGCCGACTCTGAAAATTGAAAATTGTACGGAAGTAACCCATAAAGTAGTTATCGATAATATTGGCGGGAATATATATAAAATCCCTGAATTTTCAGTTAATCAGGCATGTGTCAGTTCCAACCAATCCCAACAAGATGCGCTTGATGTATGGCGGAACGACAATTCCGGCCTCTCGGAATTAGGCAGTAACCTCGTATCTATCCGTAAATATATTCAAGATCAGACGGGTGGGCTGCAAAACTTTGTGATCCCAGCCAATAAAGCTGAACAGCTGATCTTGGTCGCCCCAGTTGGAGGGAAGGATAGGTTGGTTGTGGAGGGCGGTTATTTTGTAGGAGGTCTATCAAATAAGACTATAGAATTCCAACTAGATTATGAAGTGGTTTCCGAGCTCGATTTGGATATTTATAGTTACATATATACGGAACCTGTATATTAAGGATCGTTTTATTAGAAAAGAGGTGTCCGAACGGCCAAAATAAATGGCTGCTCAGACACCTCTTTTGTTGTGAGTGTGTAGATTAAAGTCTGACAATTACTCCTGCGCTGCTGTAAATCCCTCTTCCGCTAAATATTCTTTAGCTTCCTCAAGCGTTTCAAACGCCATCTCCAGATTGAGGTCGGCATAGACATACCATAAATCATCCTCAAGCTTTAGGGTTAGGGTTTGGCCCTCATCATTAGTCCAGAGTGTATCGGCAGTTGCCGCAGCCTTTTTCTTTCTTTTGCTGGCTACAGGAGCATCAGGAATGTAAATAGACAGTGAGGTGATGGAGGCATCCAGCAAACTGCGCAGCTCGGATTCCGAGTAGTCGCGAATATTCACGAAGCCCTTATCGTCTGTCTCGTAGCCCCGCAGTAAGCCTGCGAACACATAGCCATTACCATTTGGATGCAGGTGAAAAGCCACGGTTTTCTTATCATGCTGGCTTTCCTCGTAGTGATAGTTCACGCGCCCAAGGGATACATTTTTGCGTTCCAGCTGGGGGTAAGAGTCGAGAATCGCTAATTTTTGTTCAAAAGTAAGCATATACAGCCTCCGGTTTTCGGTGTGATTGTGCACATGATTATACCATGTCGATGGATCGTAGACTATTTTTTAATCATCAAGCGGCAGAGACAGCACGAAGGTGCAGCCTTTGTCTGAGTGCTCCTCAAGCACGAGGCTTCCGTTCATAGATTCGGCCAACAGACGGCTGAAGGTTAGGCCGAGTCCTAGACCACGCAGTGTGCTCTGCTTATCGCTGCCCCGGAAGAAGGCTTCGAAGACATGCTCACTATGATTGGATGAGATGCCAAGCCCATTATCTTGAACACGGATTTCGGCAAAGCCATGACCTTGCTGCTCCAGCAGGTCTATCGTAAGCTGCACCTTTCGATCCGGAGCTTTGGCTTGTACGCTGTTATTAAGTAGATTGACGATAATCTGCTGGATACGAAGGGAGTCCCCACGCAAAAATAAGGGATTGATCGGCATATGGAGCACGGGTTCAGCAACATCTTCCGCCTGTGTCAGTTTCCATTGATATACGATTTCTGATAGTAGTGGTACGGCATCGAGTCGGTCGTGACGAACGGAAACCATTCCTGCAGTCAGGGCATTGTAATCCAGAAGGTCGGCTACCATTCGCTGCAACCGCCCAGCCTCCAGCAGGGCAATATCCAGAAATTCCACAGCTTCATCACCTTCAACGACCCCTTCGCGGACGGCATGCACCAGGCCTTTAATAGAGGTTACGGGTGTTTTCAACTCATGGGAGACTCCGGCCAGCATTACGGCTCGAGACTGCTCAAATTGCTGTAACTTGCCTGCCATCTCTTCAAAAGACATCATCAGCTCATGAATTTCCCGCTCTTTAGCATCCTTATCTAGAACGATATCATAACGGCCATGGCTGATTTGAGCCGCTGCCTCGACTACCTTCTGAATGGGTTTTGCCAGTTTACGAGATAAGAGGTAAATGGTTAGCCAACTTAAGATGATTAGAAACAGCAGCAGTATGGAGAAAAATATGATCTCCTCCTGTGGAATATGCCGCAGTGATTTTTTGGATTGCAGGACAATAACCTGTCCCAGTGTTTTGTCATCCGAATTTATGGGAGCCACAGCAGCTTTGAACTCCGGACTGCGGGAGTCGTTCAAGCTATCATTTAGCTTATATCTCATTTCCTTGTCAGTTAGAGGTGGCAGGGAGAATAGCATTTGACCTTGTTGATCAGTAATGATCACGCACATCTCTATGGTTAACTTGAAAAACCGCTTCCGGTCTTCGATCAGTTTTTCGAGATTTTGGCTGATTTCAATGGAGCCTTCCATATTTAAGCTGCGATCTGCAATCTCCTGTGCCAAAAGCCCCGCAGTCTGCAGACGATTGCTCATAGCCTCCTGACGGATCCACCATAATGTAGCTAAAGCTGTGAGGAGCAGGCCTACACTAATAATGAGCAAATAACGTATCGTCCAGTAAGAAAGGATAGAGGTACGTTTGGCGTTGTTTCTCTTTAAGTTGTCCATAATTGATATCCCGTCCCCCTTAGGGTACGGATTTCCCCCTCACTAGTTGGCCAGTGCGACAACGCTTTGCGTAGTCTTTTGATCGACAAATCTACCGCCCGGTCGCTTCCTTCATAATCCATTTCCCATACAAATTCTATTAATTGCTCACGCGTACAAATCTGATTAGGTCTTTCAGCGAGAAATAACAGCACTGACATATCCCGAGGACTAAGACTCAGCTCAGCCCCATTTAAAAAGACAGCACGTGCTGTGAAGTCGATAAACAAACTGCCATAATGCCGTTTACGGCTGCCATCAGACCACTGCGAGGGACGGCGTAAGACAGCGTTCACGCGTGCTACCACCTCCTCGGGAATAAAAGGTTTAGACATATAATCATCCGCACCACCGTCGAGGCCGGCTAGCCGGTCATTGATCCCATCTCTTGCCGTCAGCATGATCACAGGGCAGCTGCTTTTTTCACGGATGAGCTTAAGCAGTTCAAAGCCGTCCATGTTTGGCAGCATGATGTCTAGTAATACTAATGAAGGAGGAGATATAGCAAAAGACTCCAGCGCAGCGCGTCCATCGGCTACACGGGTGACTTGAAAGCCTGCTTTTTTCAGATAAGCACTGAGGACCCTAGAGATGGCTTCTTCATCTTCTACAACAAGAATGGATTTCGTCAAATTGGAGTACCTCCAGTCCATAAAATTTACGACAAGTTTAACACATCATAGCCCGTTCTGCTCTGACTTCTTCCCGACATATTGCTTTGTTAGAATGAGGGACGAGCTTGAAAGCATACAGAAATTATGAATATTGGAGGGAACAGGATGAAGAGAAAAAGAATAGCCTTGATCGCTGCAGGAGTTATTATCGTAGGAGTAGTCACAGGTTATACATTACTGGATAAATCGCTGGGCAATAATGTAGAGATCGAGTCCGTGATTCCAAATCAAGCAACCACAGCAGATGCTGGAGAGACAACAAATAACACTGGAGCATCAGCAGGGGTGGCGGTCACAGCCGAACAATTAAACGGGGATTGGACCCTTGCGGAAACCTCTAAAGTCTATTGGTCAGTGACGACCTCTAAAGAAACAGTAAACTTCGTAGACAACAAAGTTCAGGGTACCTGGAAGGTAAATATAGAGGATTCTACTTCGATGGCCGGGGAAGGGACAGTGGATATGAGCGCTCTGGATTCTGGCAATAGCCAACGGGACGAGCATGTAAAAGGAGAGGATTTTCTATCCGTAACGGAATTTCCACAATCCACGTTTGTAGTGAAGTCATTTTCGGAGCTGCCGGCAGAATGGACTGAAGGAGCAACTGTGCCTGTTGAAATGCAGGGGACGCTTACCGTAAAAGGAGTAGAAAAGGACGTCACCTTTCAGTCGCAAGCGGCGTATAGCGGGGGACAGTTGATGCTGTCGGGAACGACAACAGTGGCCTTTTCTGACTTTGGTCTAAGCAATCCCCACACCGTTGTACTGGATACAGAAAATAATCTTGAGGTTCGTTTGGAGCTTGTGCTGACAAAATAGTAGCTCTTTCGTAAGGATAACGCTGCTGTGAAATTTATAGAGAGACTGTACTGAAGAGATTTTCCCAGGCCGTGTTGGCTTTTGGGAGAGTCTCTTTGGTTTGGAATGAATTGTATGTTTTAATAGTAGTATCTGTCGAATAACTAGCAATAGTGGAGGTGTTCTTTGTGATCAAGGTGGCGGCAGCAATTATACATAATGAAGAAGGGCAGATTCTTATTGCCCGGCGGCGGCAAGGTAAATCGCAGGCAGGTCTGTGGGAATTTCCTGGTGGCAAAATAGAGCAGGATGAGAGCATCGCAGAGTGTCTGCAAAGAGAGCTTCAGGAAGAGATGGGGATCACAATCCTTCCCTATGAGAGCTTTGGCATGAACGAGCATAACTATGGAGAGATAAAGATCCAATTGATTGCTTGGAAAGCGCGGTATCAGGGAGGTGTAATTGATCTGGTGGATCACGACGAACATAGGTGGGTGCTTCCGGCTGAACTGGATCAGTTCATGTTTGCTCCGGCAGATCTTCCTTTTGTAGAACGTCTAGTGATGGAATCAAAGCCGGATTGAAGGGAGATATAATATAATATAGAAGAAAGGAAGAGCTTAAATGCCTGTATATGAAAAGCTAGTGCGTGACGGCATCCCCGATTTGATAGCTTCTCAAGGTAAAGATTTTAACACAAGGATATTAGAGTCCAAAGAATACATAACTGAACTACGCAAAAAATTGCAAGAAGAGTCGAAGGAATATTTACAGGCAGCAAGTGATGAAGAAGCTCTGGAGGAGCTTGCCGATATGCTGGAAGTAATTCAGGCTCTGGCGGAGACACATGGGAGCAATAGCGTGGAGCTGGAGAAGCAACGTGCAGAGAAAGCTAAACGTCGCGGTGGATTTAAGAAGGGGATATATCTGATTGAAGTGGAAGGAGAATAACGGGGAGATTATTTTTCCGCACAAGGAGGGTAAAACGTTGTTCAAAACCAAACTGACGATGATCTTAAGCAGTGTGGTGGCCTTGATTCCTGTAGCTATTTATTTATTCCTTTATTCCAAAATGCCGGATACCGTGCCGATTCATTATGATGGGAACATGGCTGATCGATTTGTAAGTAAAGCTAGTCTGGAGGTTATTTTGCAAAGCGGGCTGGGTTGTTTAGGATTCGTAATCATGAAGCTTTTACAATTCCTTTTGCAAAAAGCGTTTATTCAAAGCTCTAACGAGCACTCAGCGGCCTTGAGCAAGATCTGGAATATTGCTATTTTGGTGGTGACGGTGGTGTTTGCTGGCATCAGTTCCTATACATTCATTAGAATGGTCTGATAGAATTAAAGAGACTTAGCAGAAGGATTAGGAGGAACATGCAAATGAAAATGGACAACGCTTACAAGGTGAGATGGGGAATTATTAGCACAGGCTGGATTGCTCATCAATTTGTTACTGATTTGGCGCATGCCAGTAATGGTGTGGCTTATGCCGTTGGGTCAAGATCTCAGGAAAGTGCCGATGAATTTGCTAAAAATCATGGGATTCCGCATGCCTATGCAACCTATGAGGAATTGCTGAATGACCCGAATGTAGACGCGGTATATATTGGAACGCCGCATCCTTTTCACAAAGAAAATGCTTTAATGGCGCTGCGTGCAGGCAAAGCTGTCCTGTGTGAGAAACCTTTTACCGTAAACAGCGGTGAATTGGAAGAAGTTGTGGCCTATGCTAGAGCACATAAGCTATTCCTGATGGAGGCAATGTGGAGTCGCTACATCCCGGCGATTGTGAAGGTTAGAGAATGGATTGCTGAGGGTAGAATCGGTGATGTTCGTTTGGTGAAGGCAGACCTAGGGTTTCGTACCGACTGGAACCCGGAAGGCAGATTGCTGAATCCGAAGCTGGGCGGGGGGGCGCTGCTGGATGTGGGGATTTATCCGGTTTCTTTTGCCTCCATGGTGTTTGGACCTCATCCTGAGTCTATTTCCAGCACAGTGCACATAGGTGAGACTGGAGTGGACGAGCATTTCTCGATGCTGTTGTCATATGGTAACGGGAAAACCGCTTCGTTGAACGGTGGTATTCGTCTTAACATGTTGGAGGAAGCGCATGTGTTTGGCACAGAAGGCCGTATTATTGTAGAGGGTACATTAGTGAACCCGAAATCGGCTGCGCTTTATATAGGAGATGAGAAGATAGAGAGCTTTGCAGATGACCGAGCTTCTATTGGATATTGTTTTGAAGCGGAGGAAGTAGGACGTTGTCTTCAGGCAGGGCTTACAGAGAGTCCGGTGATGACATTGGATGAATCGTTAGCGATTCTGAAACTGCTGGATCAAGTGCGTGCACAGTGGGGGCTTAAATACCCTGGAGAGTAATTAAAATATAAATTAAACACCCCTCGGCGCAGTGCTACACAAGTAGCTCCGAGGGGTGTTGTTATATTAACTAAGCTGCGCTAGTTCTGATTATTGGCGTTTTTGCCTGCCTGGACCCAGACGGCCACTTCAACGGTACGCTTCGCTTGATGAAAAACAGCGTCACGGATCCGATCCTGATCTTCGATCATTTTACCGTCTCCATCTACACTGACACTTGTTCCGTAAGGGTTGCCTCCCGCACCAAATGTGACTGGATCGGTATAACCGGGTGCTGCAACAATGGCTCCCCAGTGATACATCGACGTATAGAGTGCCAAAATCGTAGCTTCTTGTCCACCATGCGGGTTCTGTGCTGAGCTCATGGCGCTGACGACTTTGTTTACTGTTAGTCCTTTGCCCCAAATGCCACCGGTTGTATCAATGAACTGCTTCATCTGGGAAGCAATGTTACCGTAACGGGTTGGGGAACTGAAAATAATCGCATCCGCTTCGACTATATCGTCGGGTGTGGCAACTGGGATATCTTTTGTTTTCTCAGCTAGGGCTTTCATGGCTGGATTTGCTTGAATTTTGTCCTCGGGGACGAGTTCCTGCACCTTCAGCAGTTTTACCTCAGCTCCTGCTTTTTCTGCGCTTTCCGCGGCCCATTGTGCTAGCTGGTAGTTAGTTCCTGTGGCACTGTAGTAGATGACAGCTAATTTGATTTTTGGCATGCTGTAGTCATTCCCTTCGAGTGTAGTTCCATACTATTAATTACCCTAATGGTGTCTTTATAACCCAGAATGAAATCAATCTATTCGAACTGGACAGACAGATGTCCACTTTGCCTGTGTATACTAAGTTCAATCACAGGAAATGAGGGAGAATGGATGAATACTTATTTTGTAGAGAAAGCAAAAATGACCTTGGCGGGGGTTAGCATACGCACAACTAATGAAGCAGAAATGGGACCTGATGGAGGTTTGTCGCAGCTGTGGGAAACTTATTTTCAGAGTAATGTTGCGGGGCAGATAGCTACGGTAAATCCTGAGTATATCTATGCTTTGTATACGGATTATGAGAGTGATGCGAGCGGAGCGTATACCGTTGTGATCGGGCATGAAGTAGCTGAGGAGAGACATTTAGAGGGAAGTCAGCTAGAGGAAGGCGAGCTAGAGGAAAACGAGCTAGTGGAAAGCGAGCTAGAGGAAAGCAAGCTAGAGGAAAGTCAACTAGTGGAAAACCAGTTCACCTATGCGGCTGTACCGGAGAGCAAATACATGGTTTTTACGACGAAAAAAGGTCCGGTATTTGAAGTAGTCGCGCAAGCGTGGGGGGAGATTTGGGCGTACTTTAAGGAGTCTGGGGAGGTAAGAACTTACACGGGGGATTTTGAGATTTATGATTCACGGAATTTTGACCCTGCTGACACGCAGGTTGAGATTTATATTGCGATTGAATAGATAGGGGAAAAATGGCTTTAAGTGCTTAGTGGGTTAAGTGCTTAAGAGGGAGATTTTTTAGGGAAAAGTGTTATAGGAAAGTGTTTAAAGGGAAGTATTTTATAGGGAAAAAGGGATTTAAGGGAGTTGCTTCTGATAGTAGTATCAAGCAGCTTGCGAGAGAAAGGGGGGCTGCCGAGAGGTAGTCCCTATTTTTGCTGACGGCCAGGTACCGGGGAGAAGGGTTACTTGACGGTGGAAGAGAATATGACAACTTAAAAGAAAAATACATTTGAAAAGAATATATACATCAGTAAAAAATAATGAATAACGACTCTTCTCTCAACTGGGGATGTGTTGTTAATAATCCTTGCTGAGGCTTGCATTTAGGCACGGGGGGAGACATAAGAAAAGCCCTAGAGTATATATACTTAACTAATATGTCTGCGGAAAAATATACGGTAAAAATCCCGTAGATTTGCTGGATTGGGCTCAAGTGGCGGGGATGTACGGTAAAAATCCCGTAGATTTGCTGGATTGGGCAGAAGTGGCGAGAATGAACGGTAAAAATCCCGTAGATTTGTTAGATTGGGCTCAAGTGGCGCGAATGAACGGTAAAAATACTCTACATCAGCTGCATAGCGTCGAATTAGTCAGAAATAGGAGCAAAAATGCTCTACATTAGCCGCCCCGAGCCAAAGTAGCAAGAAAGAGAGGCAAAAGTGCTCTACATTAGCCGCCCCAAGCCAAAGTAGCAAGAAAAAGAGGCAAAAATGCCTTACATTAGCCGCACCAAGCCAAAGTAGTAAGAAAGAGAGACAAAAATGCCCTACATTAGGCGCCCCGAGCCAAAGTAGCAGGAAAGAGAGTCAAAAATGCCCTACATTAGCGGCAAACGCCGCTTGGACCTAGTCAAAGTTAGTTTGATGGAGGAGCTAGTGGAACTGTTATTGTTAGTGGAGTTAATGCGCTTAAGGAACTGATTCAGTTGGTGAAACTAACGGAGTTGATAGAGCTAATGTAACTGTAGAAGTTAATGTAGTCGGCAAAGCTAGTTAGTTAAGCAAATGTGGTTGATGGAACTGAGGTGATTAGTGAAGCTGCTGTAGTTCATGTAGTTCATGTAGTTCATGTAGTTCATGTAGTTCATGTAGTTCATGTAGTTCATGGAACTCATTGAGTCGGCGGATCCGATAGAGTTGAGTAGAGATGACCAATTAGCCAACACACAAATATACAGAAATGGAGAATGCCAAATGGGAAAACAATTCACCGCTATACTACCTGTACATGAAGCGTTTATTCTTCGGCAGCACCTATTTTTCGTAGGGTCAGCGCCGCTTTCAGAAGATGGGCATGTTAACCTTTCGCCGAAAGGACATGATTGTTTTCGGATATTGTCTCCTAATCAGGTGGCCTATCTAGACATGACTGGCAGCGGTAATGAGACGAGCGCGCATCTGCTGGAAAATGGAAGAGTGACGGTTATGTTTTGTGCGTTTGAGGGGCCGCCTAATATTTTAAGACTGTATGGAACAGGGGCTGTGATTTTGCCTGAATCAGGAGAATGGGAAACACTGTCCCCTTTGTTTACATCTCTGCCTGGAGCTAGACAGATCATTTTGATAGATGTTCATAAAGTACAGACTTCCTGCGGATTTTCAGTCCCATTCATGAGTTATGCGGGTGAGCGGGATACGTTGCAGCGTTGGTCTATCCAAAAGGGCGAGGCAGGCCTGAAAGAATATAGACAAGAGAAAAACACTAAGAGTATAGACGGGCTACCCACACCTCTTGGACAAAAAAACTGACCAGAGAGGGAGAGGATTTCCCATACTTATGGTCAGTAGAAGGAAGGCACAAACCATAGGGTTGCTTACTTAAGTCATTAAAAGTTGTCTACTTCGAATAGGGATGTACATCCAAGTCGTTCAAAGTTGTCTGCTTCGTATATGTACACCCAAGTCGCTATAGTTGCTTGACTACCATTATAAATGTTCACTAGGTGGATACAGTGTATGCTATAAACCATTACATTCGATCTCATTAGGCAAAGTATTAAGCTAATTGAACGCGACAAGTAATTCCTTAATCCGTAATCCTGTAATCCCGTAATCAAAAAAATGAAGGACATAAGGGTGACGATTCATTTGGCATCCCATTGGAGGGTTTTTTAGAGTGTCTTTCCCTATTTAATAGTCTATTAAACTTATTGCTTTTACTGTTATTTCTATCATCGCATGCTCGTTTATTTAAACTTATAATGAAGGCGATGGGATGGGCTGCTTTTCCATCTATCATCGTTTACATTCTCATGTAGAAGTTATTTTACGTAGATTAATAAACGGACAAAGGAGATACAGCATGCTGCCATCACTCACATTTCTTAATCGTCAATTAGAGGGAATTTTACGCAATAAATTTGCACAGGGGCATCAAACATCGGGTTATTTAGCCAAGCTGGAACAGCTTCCCGCAAGCTATGATGCCTATCTGGAATTCGCTCATAGCTTGGTTGCCATCCCAATGAGGGAAGATTGGCCTTACTATGAACCAAACGATTTACAAGAGATATGGCAGGAATGCGATCCGGCACGACCTTTAGGCCAGGTCGGCATCTTGAATCTTAAGGATAGCTCCAAGCGTGTGGAGGCGGGATTCCTCGCTTCAGTCTGTGGTTCAATGCTAGGCAAACCGATTGAGGTAAACCCCAGCTTGTCGGAATTGCGTAAAGCTTTAACTTCTGTAGGGGAATGGCCACTGAATGATTACATTTCTGATGAAGTTCTCCATGCTTTGGATCGTCGACATTGGTCTTGGTTTGAGACGACGCGGGGGCGAATTCGTTATGTGGCACCTGATGATGATATCAATTACACATTAATGGGAATGATGGCGTTAGAACAATTTGGCGATGGTTTTACGAAAAGAAATTTAAGAGATTTATGGATAAATCATCTTCCGATAAGTACTACTTGGGGGCCGGAGAGGACCATCTTGCTTCGATCGGGGATTAGCTATCTGGAGCATGATAGAGAACTATTCAATCATTCTGAAATAGAGGCTTGGCCCGACTTCATGGTGCAAGATACAGAACTATGCGGAGCAGCGATTCGCGCAGATGCTTACGGTTATGCCTGCCCCGGTCAACCCGCTCTTGCCGCTGAGCTAGCTTGGCGTGATGCAAGTTTTACACATCGCCGGACGGGGATCTACGCCACGATGTTCATCGCCGCTGCGATTGCAGTTGCGCAAGTGCTGCGCGATCCTATTAAAATAATAAGTACTGCACTGCAATTCGTACCTAGAAGGAGCCGATTCTATGAGATTACTCAGGATTGCCTGCAGAGGGTAGCGAATGCAGATAACTGGCTGGAAGCTTATCAGAGCATTAACCATAAGTATGCAAATTATAGTCACTGTCAGGTTTATCAGGAAATAGGTACCTTAATTAATACATTTCGATTTGCAGACAATGTCGGTGACGGGATATGCAAGCAGGTGATGCAAGGCAACGATACGGATAGTTTTGGAGCAACAGCAGGCTCTCTGCTCGGGGTTTATTTCGGTTCTGACAGCCTGGAAACAAGATGGCTTGAGCCTTTCCAAGACCGGATTCATACGGGATTATCTAATTTTCATGAGCAAAAGCTATCCCGTTTGGCTGAGCGGATGGGGCGTTTGCCAGAGCTGTTGCATACTCACCAACATCGAATTGAACCCAGCGAGCTCTATGTAAACGAGAACACCGATTTAAACCTTTGAATTTGATTTCATCAAAAAAATGGTTAAGATATCTGTTACTACGGTTCACAATTTTATTTCCTTGGAGTGTTTGTGGGACCTATATAGAAGTGCTTTAGAAATTAAAAGTGCCAATTGAGTAGCTGAGTAAAAGTCACCGTGCTTAATGCAATACGACATTATCCCGTAACAGGTTACTTTTTGATTTTTTTCATCTATCCATAGACTGCTAGACAAAAAGACACCAACCCCCGGTTAGTGTCTTTTTGTCTAGCAACAGGTACTGCTAACAATGGCAAATTTGCTTGAAGATGTTACATCAAACGTAGATCACATAAGGGATGATGCGTAACCAATGGTGTGAAAGCGTCTAGAGCAGATTACTTGAAAGTTCAATGGATTGTTAAAAACATCTACAATAGGTAAATTAACGAGACTTAGACTACAGGATAATTACGAATGATTAACGAGCTATGTGATCTTCATGGCATTACGTACCTATTAACCATCGAAGCGCTGTCCAACGCTAGTGCTATAAGTGGTGGAGCTTACAGGATCGTCGAGCCGACACAAAGACAAGGTTATCCCGTATGCCGTATCCTGTATCCCAAATCCCTACCGCCCAAAGCTCATGCTACCTACGGATTCCACTATAAACACAGGCACATATTGCTCGCCCATGTCTGTTCCAACGAGCTCATATCCATTCTGATATTGGCCACTAACTAACGCGTTACCTGTAACGGAACCCACTTCTCCTTGGAGCAAAATATAAATCCCATCCGAGTAAGCAAGACTATTGCCGAAGTTATCTACGATGATCTCACAATGAAAAGAGACCTTTTCAAAAGGATGAGTGGTCAGATCCGCAGCTGAGATTACAGCATACTCCTGAACAATCTCCGCGAATTGATAGCTGCCGTCTACTTTACGGTAAAGTGCCGTTTGCCCGTCAACACCGTCTCCAAGATCCGCATTAGGCACGAGAATAGAGTCATCGGACTGCAGTTCATAACTATCACCAGCTAAAGAAAATAACTGCGAAATACCATTCGATTTCATCTCATATGCTGTGAAAAGGGTGCGTCCACCTTCAACCTCAGATTGGGCTAAAACTACAGGTACACCTGAAGAGGTTGCCAACTGTTCATTAAAAGTAAGACTGCGCAGACTCTCGAAGCGTGGCAAGCTGTTTCCGGATAATGTGACCACATTGTCGTCGTTATTCATCGCGGCATAATAGAGCACGCCACTATTATCCGTCCCGGCAACGATCACTTTTGTGCCCAATAGTCCTTTGCGGGAGATGGCGTTGTTGTATTTGTCTTGCTCTTCACCGCCAGGAAGGAGGCGAACAGGCTCTGCGATATTCCAAGCCAGCCTAGTAGCGGCAATGTTTGTCGAAGTATCTTCTAGCGGGGCAAGATCTCCGTATAATTGTATCGCTTCAGCATATTGACCTTTAGTAGTCAGACGGTTGGCATTTTTTAGTAGCTTAGCCTTACTAGTATCGATCAAAGTCAGCACCTTGGATGAAGTGATGCCTGCCGATCCTGCAAAATTACGATAAGCTACAGCATGCCCAGCAAAAGCTGTGATATTGTCACCTTCAAGATCCTTGTTCAGGATGATCTTCCCGCTGCTTTCTGCTTGTTGAAGTACCCAAGGAGCTTCGTAATTATGCTGGCTATAAGCACTCATCAGGGACAGGGTGCTTTCCAGCATGCCGGTAAAGTTTCCTGCTCCTGCTAAGGATTTTAATATAGCTGTGTCATGGCTTTTAAACTTTGAGGCTAGTAAATCCTCTTTGGAAGCTGCACTTCCATAATAAGCATCAGGAATCTGCAAAAGATTCCATTTGAAGTTCTCTTCATTACTCACCCCTCCGCTCTGGTTCTGGGCAAGCTCGGCAAGGAACAGCTCCTTAAACTGACGGAAATAAGAGGTGAACTGGTCTGAAATGCCTGAGGCCGACGATAACTGGCGATAATAGGATTCATAGGGACCGCCTGGCTTCATATATGTAGCTTTTAAACTGAGCAGAGCTTGATAGCTTTTCATAAATCCGGCAAAATCCTTAGTCGCTGCTTCCTCCTTAGTAGAGGCTACCAAATCATTCAGAACTTTGCGGATGTCTGTGATTGGAGCTAATTCATCCAGACGTTTTGCGACTCTTTCTTCCTGGTAATCAATGGAATAGTTGGCCGCTGCTTGACGGTACTGATCCTCTGCATTAATCAGATCCCCGGCAGCGTAGAGACGGTCGGCTTCTTTGGTGATTTGTATTTTATCTGCGATGAGAAAAACCTTCTGTCCAAGCAGCACAAGCATGCATATACACAAAATGATCATAAAGTTTCGCAGGGTTATTAATTGTTTGAACGTCATATAGAGTAGCCTCTTTTTTCAAAATATAAGAAAGCCTAAGAAAGTATAAGTTTTACGGTATACATCATCCTTATATTTCTTTGAGAAACGCTTGGTTGTCATCAATAAGGATGTTTGCTTTATATTGGTTCATCTTAGCTTTCAGGTCTATTGGACCTCCGGGTCCCAGCGATATTTGGCTTCACGAATGTCAGCTACCCTGAGGTCTAAGCCGTTCCAAGGTTCATGGGGATTCGCAGCAATGAGTTTGGACAACCGCAAGAAACGGTCCTTGGGCAGATCTTGCACGTATCGGCCAATCATATTGGAGTAGAGCAGGGCATAACGCTTCATTCTTACCGCCGCTCCTGCAACGCTCGTAAGGATGGTTAAGCCGTTAGCCATCTGGCGAATCTCCACTTCATAGTTCTTCACGTAGCGTAGTGTACGATCCTTAATGAGATCGGGACGGACTTTAGCGATCTCGCCGATATATTCGGCTAGCAGTGGTTCGAAGTCTTTTAGAAGAAGCTGCTCCAGTTCTAGATCCATATCCTTGCGGAGTAAAAATCCATGCAGCAAAGCCACTCGCTGCCGCGCGATCCGGTCGCCGCGAAGCAGGATGGAGAGCTCCCGCAGCTTCTCATAGGCAAGAACATCATCCTCACGGAGTACGGAGACAGCTTCCTGACGGTTGACCTCCAGCCCTTCCTTGATGATGCCGATCCCACGACCAAGCAGCTCATTGAGAGAACGAAGATTCTCGTTCTGCCTTACTTTTCGCTGCGTATAGTACAATAGTCCAGCAAGCACAAGACCCCCGGCACCACACAATATCATTTGTTGGATGCTATTTCCAAAATAGACAGAGGCTAGTGTGAGCAGTAAGATGAATAGTAGGCGGGTATGCATCTTCCGTCTGGCTAGTGATGCTGCGTGCTGCTCTACAGCAATAAGTGAGGCTCTGCCACATTTGCTACAGCGGTCTTCGCCAAGAGCGGTATACCGCCCGCATTGGCGACAGATGCGCAGCTTGTCATAAGCGTAACGCGGGGCCTTGAAAGGCCGGAAGGTAACGGGTCTTTTCTTATTCACGGCCTTTATCGCCTCCGTTCAAAGCGGCTAGCAGTCGATCGTTAATATCATCACGTGTCAGTGGTTTGCGCTGATGTGCGGCATAAATGGAAATCTGAATTACGGCAATTAGGAACGTAATCCCAAGAATGACGTATGAAATCATGGAACAATCCTTTCTCATGGACGCTCTGCAGTCCAGATGGCTTTTAGAATGATAATCTTCTATGCATCAATGCACTGGGTCCGGCGGTCCTAAAGTTGAAGTTTACAAGGTTTAATTATATCATAATGGCATGCTATTTACAGATTTTAGCGATAGTGCTGAACCTGTCATATGTGCCTAATATAACACAAGAGGAGCCCTATTTATGCTTCGTAAATATCAAAGTATTAGAACAACCAAGACTCTCTTTCTACGTATCTTTCCGGCATTGCTCCTGGCTCTTTGTCTAGCTGCCTCGCCTTTTGCAGCTGTTAAGGCCTATGCGGCAACGTCGGCGCAATCTCACATTGACGCTGTGCTTCTTATTGATGTCAGCAACTCCATGAAGACTAGTGACAAGAACAAAATCGCCAACGAAGCGATGAAAATGTTCATAGATATGTTATCCACCCAAGGTGATAAAGTAGGTATTGTTGCCTATACCGACAAGGTGCAACGGGAAAAGGCCCTGCTGCAAATTAGCTCGGAGAGCGATAAGCAGGATTTGAAGGATTTTATTGATGGTTTGGACCGAGGAGCTTACACCGATATCGCTATTGGCGTAGAGGAAGCTGTAAAGGTTCTGCAGAATGGAAGTGACCCTTCCCATGAGCCTATCATTGTAATGCTCGCTGACGGCAATAACGATTTCAACAAAGCGACAGGCCGGACGCAAAGTGAATCAGATAAAGAGCTGAAGGCGGCCGTAGAGGTTGCCAAAAAGAATGGCTATCCCATCTATACCATTGGACTTAATGCAGATGGCAAGCTGAATAAACAAAGCCTCGCCGACCTGTCCAACGAGACGGGTGGTAAAGCATTTTCGACGGACTCAGCAGACGATCTGCCGCAAATCCTGAGTGAGATTTTTGCCAGCCATTTGAAGCTGAAGGTAGTGCCTGTGCAGTCGATTACTGCAAATGGCGATTATCAGGACGTGACCGTCAACGTGCCTAACGGCAGTGTTTTGGAAGCCAATATCTCAATTATGTCTTCACAGCCTGTGACAGCGAAATTAACGGACCCGTCAGGGAAAGAAGTTGCGATCCCCTCAAACAATGTCCTGCTGTCCAAGTCTTCTACTTATAGCTTGATTAAGCTACTGTCACCGGAGGAAGGAGATTGGAAACTTCAGGTTAAAGGTGTGCCAAAGGATAAGTTTGATATTAATCTAGTCTTTAACTATGACCTGGAGCTTAAGATCGATGCGCTGCCATCAGCAACCTATAAAAAGGGTGATAAAATCGACATCACCTCGCATCTGTTCAGCAACGGTACTCAGGTAACACTCAGTAATTTGTATCAAGATATGAAGGCGGTACTGCTTGCTACAGATATTGATACAGGTGATGTGCAAGAAATCGAACTGGATAACTCCGGAGCTGTCTTCAAGGGTACCTTTGAGGTAAAAGAAAGCCATAACTACGAGTTGAAGGTACGGGCAGAGGAAAGCAGCTTTTATCGGGAAAGTGCACCTGTCCAGATCAGCGCGAAGACAGGCGGAGCAGCAACAACAGCACCTTCTACAGGGACTGGCAACGAAGAACCCCTGAAGGAAGCCTCATCCAATACCCTGTATTACATTATAGGGGGCATTCTTTTAGTGCTGGCAGCGGGTGCAGCATGGTATGTGCTGAATAAGAAATCGGCACGTGGTTTTGTTGGACAGCTGGTAGTAGAGGTTAAAGACAGCAATACGGGTGAGAAGACCTACCCACAATATAAGAAGCTTGCAGGCTTCAAGGGCAAGTTCACCCTTCATCAGCTGCTGCAATTGGCGCCTGAACTGAAGGAGAGCGAAACTGTTATTTTCACACCGGCTAAGAATGACAGATTGCTGTTACGCAGCGGAGAAGGTGTTACTGTGGAGAGATCCGGACGTGCTGCGGATGCTTCGCGTGGTCTTGAACTGAAGAGTGGGGACCGCGTTTCAGTATCTCTACAGACGGTAGATAAGACGATTTATCTGGAATATTTAGTATAGTAGGCAATGGCAATATATGCCGCAGAAACAGTTTTGCTGCAAGATATCTGAAGTACAGCTTCCGCAAAACTTTTAGGAGGATAAGCATATGAAACCAGTAGTAAGAGAGCATATACAGCAATTGGATGTATCACTAGGCGGCGGGATTGTCAGCGATAAGATCAGGGTGGATACGATTGATAATCCGATCCTGATCATTGGACTAGGCGGCACGGGCATTGATGCTCTGCTGCGTCTTAAATATCAGATTAACCGCCGCTTTAAGCTGCCGGAGGATCCGATATCCAAGAAGAAACGGGACAAGCCGGATAATGTGGAATTTCTAGCTTTTGAGACGAATGAACAGGATCGTGGAAAAAAATACAAAGGCATTGGGCTGGACCCGCAAAATGAATTTGTACTGTTGGCGAATGCCGAAATCGGCGGATTGTTGCAGAACCGCAGTATCCTCGATTCCTATATTACGGATTGGCTGTCACCTGAGCTGAGTATTACAGATGGTATGAATGGTGCTGCTGGTGTGCGGCAGGCTGGACGTCTGCTTTTGTTCACCAAGATTAATCAGGTTGTAGGCGCGATTGATAAGAAGATCAAGACGTTATCCGTAGGCACTAACAAAAAGCTGATGGTCTTTCTCCTGACAGGTCTGTCGGGCGGTACAGGCAGTGGGGCTTTCTTGGATATTGCCTATATCGTGCGCGGTATTATTGAACGTGACTATGGATCAGCTGGTATTGACCGTGTGAACACACTGGGGTACCTCTTTACACCTGACGTGAATTTGTCTAATAAAAGTCTAAGCGAGCACACGCGTGAATATATTCGCAAGAACGGTTATGCAGCGCTAAAAGAGCTGGATTACTGGATGAATGTGGACAGTCGTGGTGAGCGATTCCAGCAGCAATACGGTAATATTTTGACGGTAAATTCACCGCTGCCTCCATTTAATCTATGTCATTTGATCTCTGCAACGAATACCGAGGGTAAGCTGCTGGAGAATGCGTACGATTACTGTATGAACGTAACGGCGGAGAACATCACGAACTTTATGGCGAGTGAAGAAAAACAGTCTGGTGAAGAATTCGCCATCCATGACTATATCAGTAATATCCGCACTAACATTGCGCAGATGAACAAGACCTACCCAGCTAACTATGAATACAACATTATCGGTGCCTCGTCCGCTGTGCTTCCGATTGAGGAAATGACGACTTACCTGGCTTTCCGCTTGTTTGATAAAATGGAAAAAATGTTCCAGCAGGCGCCAGGTCAAGAGGATGTAGAGAAATTCGCACGTAAGCTTGGAATTGATCTCGACAGTATGATCAAGACGTTTGAATCCCGTGTGCCTGAGCCGTTGCCAGGCTACGAGAACAGCGAACGCTTGAGCCATGCCAATGTTGTTAAGAATCAAGTGGTAAGCATGGATACAGAGCTGGAGCAGAACTTCCTGGCTCGTGCCCGTGAAGAATATATCAAATCGAAAAAGCAGCTGCCTGGCGAAATTGTGGGACGTTTCAGTGAAGAGCTGGAGCGCATCTTCCTGCATCCAGAGCAAGGACCGTTCTACGTTTCCCGCTTGCTGTATACCGAGAAGGGCTTCTGTATTTTGAAGCTGATTCAGTCTTATATTGAGGCTTTACGTGAAAGCTTGTTGCGTTTGCCACGTGATATTGAGACGGCGCAGGACAGTGCGGATGAGAAGCTGAGCGATGCCCGCAGTGCTTTTGTCTCCAAAGAGAAGAAGAAAAATGCCTATATTGAGGCTAAAATCAATGAGTATTGGCTGCACGCCGATGTAGAACGCACTGAACAAATGATTCAATTTTACGAGGACTTATATGAGCTATTAAACGATGAGAACAGCCGGATTTACGGTGTGTTTACAGAGATTCTTAGTGCGCTTAGCTCGATTTTTGCCAAGAACGGGGACATCCTTATCAATGGCGAAGAGCAGGCAGACTATAAAGGAAACAAAACTTATTATTGGAACATTGTGAACGTGCCGGATATTTCGGCGACCATCTCCAAGATCATGGATCAGAAGGACGGCGACGACCTGATTCGCGACTTCACCCGTGAAATGCTGAAGCATTCCGGACGTTGGGTCAAAGAGCAGGAGATTGATATCGTTCGCTCAATTTCGGAATTCCTTAGCGATAAGTTTGGGGATCTGATTACCCGTTCGATGGAGGATTTCCTTGTGATGAAATTCGGCCATGAAGAGCCGCTGGATAAATTCGTTGAGCGGATTATTGCCGGTAAATTGGACGAAGAGGCTGTGCCTACCTTCCACCTTAGCAATAGCTCAGGCAGCTTACATTTCCCATCATGGGGTTTCGTTTCCGTGCCTGTTAAAGCGCCGGGTATCCTAAAAGGGATTCGTAATTATCAGAATAATGCGCTTGGCAAATCGCAATTTACGATCAAGGAAAGCCAAGTGAAAAATCGTATTTTCTGGCTTAATACACGTAATGGTGTGCCACTTTTCGTATACACGCCGCTGCGGGTGTTTGAAGAAAACTATGAGCGGACCATTCTCGACAAGGAAGGGATCGGCCGCCATCTCGTGATGACGGATAAGAACAACTGGACGTACCTGCCTTCTCCGATTCCAGAAAAATCATGGGGCGACACTTACGTCAATTCTCGTGTACGTGATTATAACGCTAGAGTGCGTGCAGACTTTGCAAAAGCGCTGGCAAGTGGAGTCATTATTGAAAAAGGTGTAGATGAGAACACAAGTAACAGATATTCTGTTGTGTTCACCAAACCTTTTGATCTGGACGCCATTTTGAACGGTTTCGATATGCAGCTGCAATCTACACGCCCAAATCTCGGTGAAGTGAAGAAGGCGGTTGATGAGCTGAAGAGCCTGCGTGAGAAGGGCTTGGAGCGTGAAGGCCTTAAAGATATCTTTGGCAGCATCAACAAGGACATGGCGCAGGAGAATCTCATTCGTTCACCGCAGCTGATTTCACGTGTTCGTGTGGAGCTGGCTAAATATGCTGAACTGACTGCCAAAGCCGCTGAGCTTGAAGGTGTGCTTCATCAATATCTGGACGAAGATAAGTGGATGGATCAGTTCATTGAAGCTTTGTATACGGACAGCATTATCAAAAAAGGCGCACTCTACGTTTATGACCGTGATGAAGAAGAGGACGCTTGGGAGCCGTTTGCTAATTTGATGAAAGAGCGCAGCTACGTAGAGTATGCCGTGTATCGGCACTTCCGGGAGCTGGATGAGAAGAGCCGCAGCGTACTGCTGCGTAAGGCCGCACGTCGTGCAGGTGAAATGACTGCCGCTGAAGACGTTACCCCGCTGCTCTATAAGCTGGAAGGACTGTATGTATCATTCCTGGAAGCACGCGACAGCTTGGAGTACGAACGGGTAGAGTATGAGAGCGGCGATGAGATGTACGGATTCTACAAGAGCATGACTAGCAAGCTCGGCAGTATCCGCAGAAAGTTGAAATAGGCCTATGATCAAAACACAGGCATTATCTTATGGTGAACAATATGCGGTACAGGAAGAGGCACAGCGCAGCAAAGGGGATGGACGCAGCAGCATCCATTACCCTGCCCTGTTTCTGTTCGTAGGCGACAAGGTTGCTCCGGCCATCGGTCCGGTGCTGGATAGCTGCGAACGAAAATGGGATAACGCCGGCGGTGTTATGGCATTACATGCTGTGTCAGGTGCGGCAAAAGAGGGAACAGACGGAAGTATAAGTGGATCTGTTGCGGGAGGAAAAGACCGGGTGCTGGCCATGGCCTTGCCGGAAACGGCAGGGTCAGATCCACGCACTGTGCGTCATGAACTTTACCGCAAGTTTCATGAGGATACACGTTATCTTGCTGAAATGAATAAAGTTATCCGGCGGCTGAGCAACAGTATAGCGGATTATGGACGTCTATATTCATCTTTTGACGTCATCCATCTCTCTATCATTACGCGGGTTGATGATCCGCTTAATGTATTGCTGCCGGAAATTACACTGCTGGCTCGTGCTGTACTCGGCCAGTCCTTTAAGTCCGTACAGACAGATCTCTACGCTCTGATCAATGAGCGGGAGCAAGGGGATAATTTTGGATATTCCAGCTCAGTAGGGCTGGCTTTTCTGCGTGAATTGGACAGAATGCAAGCTACGGACTATAAGTTTAATGCGCCGTTACTTGTGACGGAAGACGGTCTGTCGATTCCAGTTGCCCATGGTCCTTCCGCATTATTTGACCTTGTGTATCTGCTCTCCGATAAGAATGAGCGCGGTATGATGTCTGCACACGGTATGGATGACAACTACGAGATTATTTCTCATATTAGTCTGCTCAAAAATCGGGTCCGCCCGGCTTCTGATCAGGCTACTGGTCATGGCGGATATAACAATATGACCTTCAAAAGCGGCATCAGGGGCAGCACTGGAAGACAAGGCTACGCCTCTGCTGGCTTTTCCGGGGTAAGAAGACCTAATGTTCAAATTGCTTTGGCGGTGCTGTATCATGCGTTCCGGCGGCTTGTCTCCGATATGCGTGAGGGCAGTTCGTGGACTATACGTGAACGGCAGGCGTTGTTAGGGCTGGACCCTGACAGCTTGCGGGAACACGCGGTACACCTACTTCCGGAGAAAGACGGCCTGAATGAAATGACGGGGTTAATGAGTCACGGACGCCCTACCTATAATGAACTGAAGCAGCTGTCACTTCGTGAAGCTGAACGGCAGTTGTTCGGTGACGGGGGCGAAGCTTATTTCCGCAATAACTTTGTGGCAGAGTCAAACCGGAGAGTAGAGGGAATGAATCCATTACGCCAATGGCGCACTATGCTGGCGGCACAGGAAACATCTACGCCAGCGGTAAGCTTTTATCAGCTTGCGGAGTGGACGGCAGATCGTGATGAAGCCGGAAGTGTGCTCCATCTTTTACGTCAGCATATGGCAGGCCTGCGTTCCGCGATTCTCTCCATGCAGGAGGAGCTTGAGGACCTTTACGCAGAAAGCGTGGAGCGCCAGCCGTTCCAGCGTGTGCCGCTTTTTGATAAAAGAACAGTACGTAACTTCATTCATTATTTATTCTCAGCCGTATATGGCAAAAAATATGAACTATTGGGCCTAGAAAGTGAGCTTGCCCTATGCAGTCGTTTGGAATCTGCACTTGAGCAGCTTCATATGGAAAGTATGGCCCGTGTGAAAGCTATGGAGACTTTGGAGGAAGAATTGCGTATTACTGTTATGGACAGCATTGGGCGAACAAACGAAACAACGGGCCAGAACGTAATGGAATACTACCGCGTAGTCACAGAAGAAGTGATGAAGGATATCGAAACCCGGCGTGGACCTGGAATATTCTTCAGTGAGAAGTACATGGGCAGTATCTCCAAGCTCTTAGAACAAGGGAAAGAAGCTGTGATTGAGCGTTTGATTGATATTTGCCGCCGGGAGCTGCTGACAGCAGAACCTTTCAATTTATCTTTTGAGGAAGAGCTTCTGCGGCGTGCAAATGTTGCGGCAGCCTATGAGAATCGTCAGGTTCTATCGAGGGAAGAGCTGTTCAAGCGCTTGTATCATAATTTAGAAGAGGGCGCGGCCATTAATGTTCGGTTATTCGAATATACGCAAGAGCATCGTCATGAGGAGAAATATTTCTTCGGAGACAGTTCATCAGAGTTTCTACGCTACGCCTTTGGAGTGGATGAGACAACCCGGATTTACCGGTTAGGATTCGTGCATGAGCAGCGGAGGAGCGGAGTGGAGAAGCTAAACCTGATGGGCGGCTTTCATTTAGAAGACCTGCTCTATTATCGCAACGGTAAGGTCTATTATGAGACTTATGCTCAGAATGGCTATCAGCTCCATGGGCTGAGTGAAGATCAGCTTCCTGAGATGCGCTGATGGCGTAATAGATAGGTACCCTCACTTTGAGTCCCTTTATTGCCTTGGTGCAATAGAGTCATCGGATATAACGCTTAATTAGATTTCTGGGATAGGGACATTTCTCCTTATTTCCACTGCACACTATGCAATAGAATAGAAATAGATGTTTCTCCTATTCCATTCTATTGCACAAAGTGCAATCTGGGGGATGATAACACATCCGGGTAGCCCGTTTATCAGGCAGCATAACCCCCGGAATGTTTAAAGGATAAGAGTACAATTCAGATTTTACCCGGAAAGGAAGTATAACGATGCAGAGAAAAATCAATCTGCTGCTGCTCTTCTTCAGTCTGATCGGCGGCGGGGTCGCCTTTCTTTTTGGCGAATGGCTGCTAAGCTGGTATAACGATCTGCCTTCCATCCTGCTTGTGGGTATTTATTTTGCCATTGTGGCGCTGGGAGTCGGTGTAGGCTGCCTGCTTGCAGAGATGATCTCGCCACGACTGAACGGAGCTTCATGGAAGCAGCGCTATCTGGGGTTATCGTGGAAGCTGCTGCCTCTGATGATTGTTCTTGCACTTGGTGTTGGAGCCTTAACGGAGTTTGTTTATGAGCTGAATTTTGGCGGAGCCAGACCAGTTAAGAATGTAGTAATGGCTATCGATGACTCAGGCAGTATGACACAGAGTGATCCCGATAATAGCCGGTATTCCGCAGCAAAAGCGTTAATTACAAAAATGGACACTGACAATAAGGTAGCCGTGGTGACCTTTAACAACGAAGCTGTAGTTGTCCAACCTTTAACGCCACTTTCAAATTCGGAGAATCGTGAGAAGGTGCTGACTGCAATCGATAATCTGCAGCCAACCGAAGGCGGTACGAATATTAGCGGTGCGGTCTCGGAGGCACTCAAGGAGATTGACAGTGACGGCAAAAAAGACCAAGGAGCCATGGTCATCTTGTTGTCTGACGGAGTGAGTAATTTCGATACCACAAGAGAGTTGCAGGCTTATGTAGAGCGCGGCATTGCCGTGAATACCATTGGTCTGGGCTTGAATGATCCAGCAGGCACTCAGCTGTTGCAGGATATTGCGAGAGTGACAGGCGGACACTATTATGATGTCAAGGATTCAGCCCTACTGGGCGATGTGTTCCAGCAGATCTATGACCGTCTGGGAGATCGGACGCTGCTAACTGAGCGCAGTGATTCAACGGCAGACAGTCCTTATTATGCTGCGGTTCGTATTTTGTCATTGATGTTGATGGGGGCTGCAATTGGATTAGGTCTGGGAATTATGTTTGATAACCGTCATTTGGCTAAAAGCTTTGGGATTGGCGGCGTAATATCAGGCTTGATCGCAGGACTGATTCTGGAATTTGGACTTAGCGGTGACTCCTTTACAGAAAGTCTTATTCGTCTTCTGGCTGTTCTTATATTAGCTGCTATTATTGCATTATTTACAGGCGTCATTCCGGTAGGAGAAGGACGTATTTATCGAAATAGAAGAAACAATAACGCAGCGCCTGCACCAGCATCGGATAACTTTCCGGGTCGGCGCAGAAGCCGGAACAGCAAAGGATTCTAGTGTAGCGGAAAGGGGTTTACAGTAATGAGGTACGCCGAGGTTAATGCTTCCGCTCCGGGAATAACGGATGTGACATCCCAAGTGGATGACCGATTCTGTACGCTGAGATGGCGCTGGCCGGACGGCGTGCAGGCGGTGTACATCCACAAAACCTCCGCAGAAGCGGCTGACATGGGAACCGGAGATGATCCGCCGATCGGGATGAAGCTCTACACTCGTGAGGAATACAAATCTAACAATGGTTATCGTGATCGATTGGATGAGATCGGATTGATATCCTATACGATATTTGCTCGTCTTGCTGAGAACGGTGAGACTGCCCTGGTGAGGCAAAATGATGGTGTGAACCGGGTGATGGTCAGTGCAGGCAAAGCCCGGATCTATTATTCCATTCAACAAAAAAAGGCCTTATTCGGAAAACAAAAGACCGTACATATGGCGATTACGGCAGAAGTGCCCGTGGCACGGGATGTCCTCTGTTATGTCAAGAAACGTGGAGGGCATCCTGCAGGGAAAGAGGATGGTATTCTCTTTCCCTTCGTCCAGGATTTCGCTCCTGGACGCAATGTACTTCCGCCGATTGAAATCGGTAAGGATGATTTTGTACGCATCTTTTTCACCGATGGCAAGAAATATGGGCTTTATTACGAATTGGTACCGGAGTGAGACTGGGTCTACGCGTACAAGCGGGTAATGAGCAGTGCGTTCATAGCAAGTACGTAGATACAACTTTTGGGAGGATGAGTAGATGTCTTTTTTTAGCCGTTTTATGAAAAAGAATCAGCCGGAGCCGCGGCCGCTTTTTTACGATATAGTGTGTCCGTATTGCTTCACCAAGTTCTCTCCGGAGGATGTCGTCTTTCGGGCTATGCACAGCCGGGAGGACGATGAAAATTACGCATTGGGTGAGGATGACGCCTTGAACAAATACCGTGAGCGCTTTGGGCTTGATACGGTAGATGACATAGAAGCGATTATCAACCCGGCGGATATTCCGGAAGAATATCATCATTACACGGATCATGTGTTAACTGGGCTTACGGATCGTTACGGTGTGCTTACGCGCAGACGGCTTTGCCCGTCCTGCCATAATGAGCTGCCGGTGACTGCCGGGAAGGTGCCAAGTAACATCATCTCGATTATCGGGGCATCCCAAGTCGGGAAATCGGTGTATATGACCTCGCTGATCCACACATTGCAGCATACTACAGCAGGTCATTTTGATGCCGCTTGTATGCCGCTTAATGCAGAGATTAGCCGTAAGTTCCGTACATTGTATGAAGAACCGCTTTTTGAGCGTGGGGATCTGCTGGCTTCTACACAGAAGGAAAAAATGCAGGAGCCTTTTATCTTTCAATTTGTCTTTAAGGATGAAAATAAACCGCCACTGACACTTGTATTCTTTGATGTAGCAGGTGAGGGTATGGTGGATCAGGATTATCTTGGACTTCATGGTCAGCATATCAAGAACTCTGCGGGTATTTTGTTTATGGTCGATCCGCTGCAAATCCGTTCTATCCGTGAAAAGATTCATATTAACATCGGTGACCGCCCGGGAGAATGGGTCTCACAATATGACGAGCCGCGCGATGTGGTGCTGACGATGTTCGGTGATTTTATTGCCTATCAGGAAAAGAGTAAGACAGACATTCCAACAGCGGTTGTGCTTGCCAAAAGTGATATGCTGCATTCGCTGAAGGATGAGGATGGCGATTACATCAAGTCCAACAGCAATGTGTTCAATAACTATGTTCACCGCAAAACATTAAACATGGACGAGTTCCATAATATCGACGGGGAAATTCGCAGATTTATTGGTAAGGTGGACAGACCCTTTAAAGATACGATGGATGTTTATTTCGCGAATACGGGTTATTTTGCAGTATCTGCGTTGGGCAGCAATCCTGTGAATCAAAAGATTGAGGGTGTAGTAAGCCCGATTCGTGTAGACGAGCCTTTTATTTGGCTGCTGCATAAGCTGAAGTATATTGAGGGGAGCGACGGCCCGTGAATGTTTTCTCAGGGTCAACAATCGCCCAACAGATGTACACCCGCGAACGTCGCGGAGTGTTTCGTTCCACAGAAGGCTTCGATACGGTAGCGAAATCAGATAGTCTAGACAATAATTTTGTGAAAAAAATCCTTCATCCCTTCTGCCTCTACGATGCTCCTGCGGAGTTAACCGCACGTGGAGAGAAGGATGAGGCTGCATATCCTGGTGCGCTGCACCTATTTCATGCTGAGAACGGGGATACAGTTATTGGGCTTAGTCGTTATCAAGCGGCCGATTTCACAGGCCAACGAAGCGCTTTTTTTGCACATAACTATGTAGTTCCTGCTTCACGTTCCGAAGAAATTGTGCAGAGCTATGGAGACTGGCTGCATGCTGATTTTGCAGAGCGTTATACGGGAGAGCTTGGTGGAACCTTGCCGGAGCTGCCCTCTATTCCAGTTGTTCGCACAGACCGCAGCCCTGATCCAATCGCAGGCTTACGCTTGTTAGGGATTGATGAAGGGATATTCAAGGCGTTATTGCAAGCTGTGATGCTCTCTGTAGCAGGTAAGAAAAAAATCTACGTGGCTCTAAACGTACCTATCACCGAGTTGTCTGCGCGGGCGGTGGAGCTTACAGAAATTCTGTATAGCGTGCTGCCGTATGAATTCCGCCGTAGATTAGGCGTGATTACCTATGCGAATGAACCGCAAAGCCGTAAATATATACATCTTAGCTTTGTGGAAAAAGGTTCACTTCGTCCCGGTGACCGCAGTATTGAGAAGGATTATACCTTTGATTTGGCTTCCGGACGGATGGGGAATGTCGATTTTGGCGAGACCCGCCAGCCTTATGCTGATTTGGTGTGGAAGCTATTACTGCTGAATCCAGGAGATATTAACGACTTCGTAAGCTTCGCCGATCAGATTCTGCGTGGAGAGAGTTCTGAGCACAAGCTAACCCTTTCTTTCTATAATGAGCTGGCTATATTTTATGAGATTGAGCAAGGGAACGAGCATTTATATACGGAAAACAAGAGTGCGGTGCTAAGTGGTTTGCTTTCTTACCTTAAACCAGACGGTGCAATTCATTCTAGAATCCGCTTGAATGATATTTTCTTAGAACGGTTTGACCGGGAATTTGATCTGATTCGGCAAAGAAATGTGCCAGATCCGGCGATTATGGAATGCTTTAAAGAGTATTTTGTACTTAAGGATCACAATTACAGGGTCAGAATCGTGGATTATTTCATCAATGGGATGCTTCATAGTGTGGAAGCGGGCCGCAAGGATATTTTGAGTGCTGCTTACGGGATCATTGAGAGTAATGATGAGTTAAGTGCAGCTTACTTCCAGCGCGTGATGTCTGAAACTTATTTCCGTAAGCAGCTACTTGAGCCTTATATGGAATCAAGACTAGCTGCGGCGTCCAGATCTGCGGATATTCTGAGCTTTGTGCTCCATTGGGGGCGGTTCCTGCCAGTGGCGTTAGAGCAGTCTTTTGCTCAAAATGCTGTGAAGGATTATTTGCTAGAAAAGCTCCAGCTGGAGCATGATCCGGTGGCTTCTGTGGCGGAAATTCATGAAATTGTAGATAAGGCAGAAAAAGATCGCCGCAAAGGAACAGGAGTTGCTCCTAAGGCACTCTCCCTAATGCAGGATCTTGCTGCTTCAGCAGATAGATTCTTACTGAACCGCTTATCGCTTTCTGATATGACGCAGGAGGAGCTTCTGGAGGTAGTTTTTTTACGGTATGGTAATGTTGTCGATTGGCAGCCGCCACTGGATAGGATTAGCAAGCAGAAAGAGAATGCGCTGCGTGCCGCTTACCGCTGGTTTGGTGAAGAGAAGCCGAATGAGGAGATTTTTACAGGATTGTCTCCGCAGGAACTAGACGATGTGCAGCTACTGGGTCGTCGTTTGCTAAAAGAGGTGCGTGTTCTGGAACCCTTTGAACGGCTTCCGCTAGCCTTTTACTATACAACTCAGCGTGAAGGGGGTCCGCTGGATTACGATGCGCTTCTGGAGCTGTTAAAGCGTAAAGCCGGTTCCGACAAAGAAATCATCTATCGGTTTTTTGCTTGGTCGCAAGGCAATCCTTTATTTACGGTTTCGAATAAAAAGCTGCAACCGGGTTACCGTAAGGCGATTCTGAAGTATTTCCTGAGCAGTGATCGTGAAGCGTTCAAGAATCGGGAATTCCGAAAGAACTATGTCGCGGCAGCTCGGCCTGCTCTGCAAAATGTGTACAATGAAGCCCGCTCCCAACTGGCTTCCCCGCTGGCGCGCTGGATCAGCCGCAGCCGATTTCGACTCTTAATCTCCGGCTCCATTACGGGTATTCTGGTGATTATTGCAATTATCGTATTCAGTATGCTGCGTCCGGATGATACGAAGACGGCTCTGCCGGGGACAAGCCCTGAGCCGACCCCTGTTCAGAGTGCAGGCAATATGCTGCCTCCAGCTTCAGTATACTTGAAGGATCAGAGCGTCGAAGGAGATAAGGGGAGCAGCATATTGGTGTTCACCTTCGCAAGTGCAGATGACTGTGTGCAGTTTCAACCGACTGAGATTAGTTTAATGTCTTCGTCTACAGAGATAGATAAAAGCTTTAAGGTCGCTGCTACGAATGGGACTTGTCCAGTGCCGTCAACGGATGGGACGGATGAGGGAAACGCTGCTGACGAGTCAGATGCCGCTGGCACTACTGGAGGAACAGCAGAAGGTGCAGATGCTACTAATGCTGTAGCTGATGCATCTCCGTCTCCTACGCCTTCCTCTAATACTGAGGACAGCACTGGGTTGCCTTCCGCAACAGCTGTGACTGAAGGTGAACAACCTTCCTATCAGGTTGAGGTTACATTGGAGCCTGGAGCGACAATTCTAGAGAAAAGTATGATCAAAGCCGGAAGATTTACATTGATCGTAGATCCCGACCCTAATATTCCACCAGCTTCTGATTCAAGTGCTGAACCCTCCCCGACTGCAAGTCCGGATGGAACAGTCGAATAACAAGCTTTCTGAACAGCAATAACTACCGGAAGGTGGCGTATTGCTGTTCATTTTTTTGCTGCCCATACTAAGCTTTTCTATAGACATGCTATGTATTAATAGATATGATTATGGATGTCAAAATAAGATACTACATACTGGAAAAGGTGCAGACTCTATCAATCTAGTCGTCTGCTTAAAAGGGAAGTCCGGTGCAAGAGTCCGGCGCGGTCCCGCCACTGTATGTGCGGAGCGTTTCTTCTATAAGCCACTGCCCCGAAGGTAGGGTGGGAAGGTGAAGAACAGCGATGAAGCATTAGCCAGGAGACCTGCCTTTTTCGTGAGCGTTTCTATTCTTCGTGGGGTAAGAATGTGGAACATATACAGATGGACTGTTGGCAGGAAGCAAGCGCCGCAGCCTCAATTTGTAATCTTCCCTGACCGCCCTCCAAAGGGGCGGTCTTTATGTTATGCGTCTTATTCCCGGCAGTACCCATTCTTATACAGAAAGAGGTTAAACAATGAAGAAAATCATGTCTTCCAAGTTTGTAGCACTTGGGCTGGCTTTATTCATGGTCATTTCAATTCTAGGAACATCTCTTGCTCCGGCGGGACAAATATTTGCAGAAGCGGGCGCTGGCGCCGGTCTGGAGGCAACTGCTGCGGAGCGGATTAATGTTGCGGATGCGACTTATGCGGCTGCAGAATATCTCTTGAAAGGTGGCGTGCAATCGGATTGGCAAGCCATTGGATTAGCGCAAGCAGGGTACAAGCTGCCGGCTAGTTACCTTTCAGAGCTTGAGAAAAAAGTAAAGGATGCAGCTGGCGATTTCACCAATGTAACCGATTATGCTCGAATCGTGCTCGCAGTGAGAGCGATTGGTGCAGATCCTACTAGCTTTGCTGGTAACGGAACGACTCCTGGCTATAATCTGATTGAGAAAATTTATAATAATAGCAAGCTCAGTGAACAGACGCTTAATAATCCGGTATATGCTTTACTTGCGCTGGATTCTGGTAAATATAATATCCCAAGTGACGCGAAATGGACGGCGGATAAGCTCCTTACGGAGATTCTCTCCAAACAGAATCCGGATGGGGGCTTTGCACTAACCTCAGGCGCAAGTGAGCCTGATATGACAGCGATAACCTTGACGGCTCTGGCGGCACATAAAAATAATCCCGAAGCCTACTTAGCAGGGCTACAAGCCGTAGCTTGGTTATCTGCAGCTCAAGATAGCCATGGGGGTTACGGTGACAGTGCTGAAAGTAGCGCACAAGCAATCCTTGGACTCACATCCTTCGGAGTTGATCCTAGTGGATTAGAATACACCAAAAACAAAGTGGATCTAATGGAGAACCTGCTCAGCTATCGTCTAGCTGATGGTAGCTTCACCCATAGCCGTGGTGGAAGCAGTAATATTCTGGCGACAGAGCAAGGGCTTCAGGCGCTGGTTGCCTATAATTTGCTGTATAAAGGAAGCAACAGTAAGCTATACGATTTTTCCAAATCCTCCATTCAGAGTTCACTCATCTACGCTCCAGTAACGATTGAGGGACCACAGGCCACGTTGGCACAAGGGTACGCCTATGCTGGCAACGCACTTGGAGCGTTAGAGAAGCTGGCGCTTCAAACGAACTTGCCGATCACGAATCCTTCGGGCAGTTATGTGACTGGCATCGGAAGTATTGCTGCTGGAAGCTTTGGTGGTTATGACGGATGGATGTATGTTGTATCGCGTGACGGAAAATGGATTAATCCCGATGTAGGCATGAGTGATTTTGTACTTAAAGATTCAGATCAGGTACTGGTTTATTATGCCGGAGACGACACTAAGCTTGTGGATTCCGTTACGCTTTCCAAAGCAAATCTTAAAGAGGGCGATTCTTTTACCGTCACTGTAACTAGTAAGACGTGGAAATGGGACGCTGCTACGAATACTTCCTCTCCTGTAACTGCAAAAGCTGCGGGTGTTCAGGTCCAAATTGGAGCTCACAAGGTAACGACGAATGCTAAAGGTGAGGCCGTATTCTCAGGAAATATGCCCGCAGGTGACTATACACTGACTGTAACTGGCTACCGTGAAGGCAAAGCCCCAACGATTGCTAAATATACAAAAGCTCTAAAAGTGATTTCTAAGAATGTAACAGCTTCGCTAACCGTTGAAGGCCCGGAAGGGTTGATTAGTGAGGGGACTTTGAAAGCCTCCAATGCCCTTGAAGCGTTGCAACAACTAGGGTCTACCGATGATTTTAAAGTAGATATCACCAAATCGTCTTATGGCAACTTTGTATCAGGTATCCATGGAGTTTCGCAAGGTACTTACGACGGATGGTGGAGCTTCGTGGTATCACGCGGCGGGGAGTGGATATATCCAAGTGTGGGTATGGATGCGTTCGAACTACAGGAATCCGATCGTGTGCTTGTCTATTATGCAGGAGAAAATACACAGGTTGTAGATGCTGTGGTGCTTACCCCACCACAGCCAAAAGCTAATGAAGCTTTTACTGTAAAGGTTTCACAGAAAAAGTGGGTGTGGAATCAGGAAAGCTTCACTTCTGATCCGGTTATCTCACCGGCTGCAGGTGTGCAGGTTTCGGTTGGTGATAAGAAGGTAATCACGAATGAACAAGGTATGGCTGTTGTTGATGGGGGTCTCCCAGCAAATAGCTATACAATAACTGTTACCGGTTATGCTAAAGATAGCGTACCGAGCGTAGCGCGTTATACTCAGTCTCTGACTGTCGGATCGTCTGTTATTGCTCCAGCAAAAGCTACCGCTACCCTCTCAGTGATTGGAGATAGCCGGAAAGGAACCATCCTAGCCAGTACAACAGTAGCTCTAAAAGAGGGCGAAACGGCTTATAGCTTACTAGTCAGTCAATTAGGGACTAAGGTAGTATCATCCGGCAACGCTGGAAGCATCTACGTGAAATCTATTGACGGGTTGGCTGAATTTGATGGAGGCCCAAGCAGCGGATGGAAGTATAAAACGAACCGGGATGCGGATCCAAGCATCAGTGCAGACAGTTATATTTTGCAGAATGGTGATACTTTGTACTGGTACTATACCTCTGGAGAATAAGGAAGAGGAAGTTTGATTAGGCGGGCACACTTGGATTCGGAGTAATAGCGGATTGGGTGCCCGCCCTTTTTTATTTGAGGAAAGTCGTTTTATGACAATATATACTTTTATTCGACACAATATTTAAAAAATCATCAAACTCTTAGCCCTTCCGACCGATAAAAATAGATAGATCATAAGATAATGTGAAGGCGGAGTGTAGATGAAAAATTTGAAAGTGAAATACAAAATAGGGCTGCTTTTGGTATTCGCAGTAATTATGGTGAATGCTGTAGGGGGCATAGGCATCATCACAATGAACAAAATGGCCGAAAAGACAAATGAGACATATAATGAAAATTTATTGCCTGTTTCTTACGTAGGGCAGATGCGTACGAATAATAGGGCTATTGAATCCTATCTTTTGGAGCGTTTGATTAGCGTTGATGCCAGCAAAAACAAAGAACTTTCTGAGAGTATCCAAGTGAAGGTTCAAGATAATAATGAACTTATGAACAAGGTGAAAGCGATTCAGTATAATGATCCTGCTATTGTAAGTAAAATCAAAGAGTATGAGTCCTTTTTGCCAGATTATCGTGCACAGCGGGATAACATTATAAAGATTGCTGATAGTAATCATAATCAAGAGGCCTATAAAGTATTTTCAGGCGAATTTAACGAATCCCGTGAAAAAATGATCAACCTGCTTAAAGGAATTAGTGATTCTTTGCTTAAAGATGCTGATGAACACAATTCAGGTTCCATGGCAACCGCTAAGAGCATGCGGGTAAACAATACCATAATGATTACTTTCGCTTGGGTGATTTGTATCTTGATTAGTATTGCAATCATTCGATTGATAACAAAACCGCTTAAAGAACTGCAAGGACTAATGAAGCGGGCAGAAGATGGAGATTTGACCGTGGTAGCAACGTATACCGCCAAGGATGAGATCGGCCAAATTAACAGTTCATTTAACAATATGCTGCAGGGCTTGCGGAAGATGATGCAAGGGATTGCAGAGAGTGCAGAACTGCTGTCAGCTTCATCGGAAGAGATGAGCGCTAGTGCTGAGCAGACCTCATTGGCTTCACAAATGATCGCTGTATCTTCTGGAGAGATTGCTGCGGGATTTGATGAACAGACAGAGAGCATTAACAGTACAACACGTTCAATAAAAGCAATGACCAATGATATTGCAGCCGTAGAGGGCAGCAGCTATGAAATGTCGGATCTAATGGGAGTAGTTTCCGGTTCATCGGATCGTGGAGTAGAGGCTGTAGACCAAATCATTGTGCAGATGAAGGAAATTGACCTCAGTGTAACTCAGAGTCAGGAGATTGTTTCTAATCTGGGGACATTGTCACAAGAGATTAATACAATTATTACAACGATTAACGGTATTGCTACACAGACGAATCTGCTTGCGCTCAATGCTTCTATAGAAGCAGCACGGGCCGGTGAGCATGGACGGGGATTTGCTGTAGTTGCTGGAGAAATTCGTAATCTGGCGGAAGCAACTAGAAATAGTTCTTTGCGGGTTACAGATATTATTACACATATCCAAAAGCAAACCGAAAGCGCAGTAGAATCCATGGCTTTGGGTACTGAGCTAGTCACCAATGGCGTAGTTCAAAGTCATCTGGTATCTCAAGCTTTTCATGAGATTCAGACTTCCATTAAAGAAGCTACCTTACAGACAGCGGAAATTAGAGAAGCGGTTGCTCATGTAGCCATGGAATCACAAGGTGTAGCAGCAGCTATGGAACAGGTCAACGTTATATCTAGTAAAGGTGCAGAAGGTGTTCAGGACACAAGTGCAGCGAGTCAGGAGCAACTATCCGCAATGGAGGAAATGTCGGCTTCAGCTCAGTATTTAGCGGTGCTCGCAGAAGATCTGCAAAAGACATTGTCCAGCTTCAAACTATAGGCTTCATAATATTGTTAAAACCAGCAGAGCAGCGGTTCTCCAGTAACGGAGATCGCTGCTCTGCTGTTTGTGGTTATAGTAGATTGGGACAAGTACGAGCCAGCTGATCTCAGTTGGTCAAGGGGGAGGGATGTAAATTGGTCTCAGTAGGTCAGGAGCGTATAGACGTAGGCTGGTTTCAGCAGGTCAGGGGGGAGAGATGTAAGTTGGTCAGCAGGTCAGGACCGTATAGACGTAAGCTGGTCTCAGCAGCAGGAGCGTATAGACGTAAGCTGGTCCCAGCAAGTTGCGGGCAAACATATGCTATGTGATCTCCAGCGACACTAGTGGAAAGACGGAGGCGTGGAAACAATAAAAACCTTGGAGATGATCGGTATGCTCGTACCCTGTACCTCGTACCCTGTACCTCGTAACCCGTAACCCGTAACCCGTAACCCTAGTGTTCCCGGCTGATCTCTAGTTTTTCAAACACACTGTCTACTTGATATTCCCCAGTTTAAGGTCATCTGGGTCCGATGCGTGGGCTCATACCCATCCCCATATGCTATCGGATTCAGTAGCCGCTATTTGCACATTTATCGCCTTTGTAGCGAAGTTTCGGACACCAGTGCAGCTATTGGTGTGGAAAACGCTGATAACTGGTGTTTTTTGCACCAATAACGGCTATGAGGTCCGATAGCATCCGAAATATAGCTAAATCCAGCAATTAAGGTCATCTGGGTCCGATGCGTGGACTCATACTCATCCCAACTGGTTTGGCGGACACAGCAGACGCCATTCGCTCATTTTGTGGCTTGGGAGTGGAGTTTAGGACTCAGTAGCCGCTATTTGCCCATTTATCGCCTTTGTAGCAAAGTTTCGGACTCCAGTGCAACTATTGGTGTGGAAAACACTGGTAACTGGTGGTTATTGCACCAATAGCGGCTATGAGGTCCGATAGCATCCGAAATATAGCTAGATCCAGCAATTAAGGTCATCTGGATCCGATAGCGTGGGCTCATACTCATTCTAACTGGTTTGGCGGACACAGCAGACGCCATTCGCTCATTTATTGGCTTGGGAGTGGAGTTTAGGACTCAGTAGCCGCTATTTGCCCAATTATCGCCATAGGAGCAAAGTTTCGGACTCCAATGCAGCTATTGGTGTGGAAAACACTGATAACTGGTGTTTTTTGCACCAATAGCGGCTATGAGGTCCGATAGCATCTGAAATATAGCTAAATCCAGCAATTAAGGTCATCTGCGTCCGATAGCGTGGGCCCATACTCATCCCCATAGGCTATCGGACACAGCAGACGCCATTCGCTCATTTAGTGGCTTGGGAGTGGAGTTTCGGACTACACAGTAGCCGCTATTCGCATATTTGTCGCCATAGGAGCGAAGTTTAGGACACAGCAGCCGCTATTTGCCCATTTATCGCCCTTGTAGCAAAGTTTCGGACTCCAGTGCAGCTGGTGTGGAAAACACTGATAACTGGTGTTTTTTGCACCAATAGCGGCTATGTGGTCCGATAGCACCCGAAACAGAGGCAAATCCAGCAATTAAGGTCATCTGGGTCCGATAGAAAAACTCGGGAGCATGAATGTGATCGGATTAAACAAAAATTAGTGTTTAGTTCAAGACCTGAAAAAAGAGGGAATCCCAACAGCTAGTTCACAGCTGTTGGGATTCCCTCTTGATTTTTTCAAAAAAACTCAGCGTGTATCCTTCCAGAAATTCAGAGGTTTCAGATCTGAGCTAATGACGTGGAATGTATAGCCTTCTTTTTTCAATGACTCTAAGATACGCGGAAGTACTTTAAGTGTAGCTTTTTGATCATGCATCAGAATCACTGGATTGGTCTGCGATTTCTGCAGCTTATGAACCTGATTCATTACCGAATTATAGATCGTTGTACTAGCATCCTTGTATTTCCAATCCTCTGAGTCCACGTTCCAATCCCACAGATGATAACCTTGAGCCAGCACTTTATCTCTAAAGGCCTTTGTGAAATAAGGCTTGCTTCCATAAGGAGGACGAATCAGTGTAGTGCTTTGACCTGTAATCTTTTTCAAAATGGCATTATCGTTATCCATCTCTCCCAGCGCAGCCGCAGGTGAAGCATAAAACTTCTCTTTCCGGTGCGTCATTCCATGCAATGCGAGACCATGCCCTTCATTCGCAATCCGTTTCACTTGCGCAGTATGCTGGTTCATATTCGGTCCGATCATGAAAAAAGTTGCCTTCGCATCATATTTTGCCAAAATATCAAGCAATGTAGAAGTTGTAGCCGTTGGCCCATCATCAAAGGTGAGGTATACGGTCTTACCTTGCTTCCCAACAGTTGGCGTAGAAGTTCCAGGAGTTGCGGTTGGCTTCAATTCCTTTTTAAACTTACTTACAAATGTTGCATCATCTAATGTAGCCGAGCCATCTTTTACACGCAATAAATATTGATCTGCTTTAAAAGAAATTCCAAAACCAAGATAAGAGGTCAATTTCAGTGGAACCATTGTTTTTCCGTTTTTCAAAAATGTACTCATGGATATGGTCTTTCCATCGCCTAGAGTAGCTGTTGCATGATCATTCAGCAGTTTGATTGATCTGTTCTGACCTGTAACTTTTATCCCATCGCTCACTCCAGTTAGCGTTAACTTAAGTTCCTGTGATAGATCACGTAGAGGAACGTAATAGGTATCTTTTACCGAAACTGCTTCAATAGTTGTTAACTTATCGTTCACACCTAACCTAAGGGAGCCTGCACCTGCTGCATTCACTGAATCTATCGCTCGTATTGATCCGGAACCAATGAATAATACGATTAATAATAGCCATACTTTCTTTAAAGACATCGTCAAAAATCTCCTATCTATGTATATTTGTCTATTACCTTATCATACATTGATAGAATGAAATTTGAGAGATTGTAACCCCCAGCAGAATAATTTGTTACCTTTTAGAAGTTAACTGTGATTTCAACCACAATCATAAAAAGCACGCGACTCCGGCTAAATACTGGCGCATCAACAAAAAATGGTTAAAATCACCCCGTTTTGCGCAGAATAGATGTGTCTAAATTAGCAACTTTAGTAAACTATTGAACAAAGTTTGAACGGAATTTTTCAACCCATAAACAGCGCCGTTACAGTGATCTTTATCATACTATTAGAAACTTGTAACAAATTGATCACACATATTTAACTTGTTCGCCATTATTAAGGTCTTTTTTAGGCTAAATGGAAAAATAAGTCTTTTGCTTTCTTCCCCATAAATTCTTACTATATATTAAGGTTAATGTTGAGGGTTAATAAAAGAAGTATTGAAGGAAGGAGCTTAAGCATGAACAAAAAGGGACCGTTATACGCTTTATTTCTCAGCCTAATTTTACTCTTGCCAGGATGCAGTTCAATCGCTGTTCTGAATCCGAAGGGGCCGGCTGCAAGAACTTTATCTGACACGATCATTCTCTCCATTGTTATGATGCTCGGCGTTCTGGCAGTTGTCTACATCTTATATGTCTTTGTGCTTTTGAAATACCGTGCTAAAAAAAGCAACGAAGATTATATTCCTCCTCACGAGGAAGGAAACAAATGGCTGGAGGCTATCTGGATTACCATTCCGATTATTATCGTGGCATTCCTCTCCGTAGTCACCGTCAAAACAACAGTAGATGTAGAAAATGTTGCAGCGGATTATAAAGATCAGAAACCGCTTGTAATTTATGCTTCCTCCTCTAACTGGAAATGGCATTTCAGCTACCCAGAAGAAGGTATCGAAACAGTAAACTACGTTAACATTCCAGTTCACCGCGCTGTAGAGTTCAGATTGTATTCTTTCGGTACGATCTCAAGTCTTTGGATCCCACAATTGGGAGGACAAAAATACGCGATGAGCGACATGATCACAACCTTGCATCTTTCAGCTGATACTGTAGGTTCTTATGTCGGAAGAAATGCGAACTTTAATGGTAAGGGTTTTGCCCACATGGAGTTTGAAACACTTGCGATGACAGATAAGGACTATCAGGAATGGGTGAAAGACGTTAAAGAAACGGCGGGTCCACTGACGGAAGATGAATTTAAAGGTCTTTTGGAAATGGAACATGTCGGACGTAAAACGTATACGAATACTCACTTATCCTTTAGCCCGCCTCCGGGAAGCCATGGTGACCATATGAGTAATGGTGGCACTGAAATGGATACGGATAACGGAAGTATGGAGCATCAGGATAATAAAGAAATTCACCCGACTCCAGCACCATCCAGCGAGACGGAATTCAACACCGAGCCTAATCCAGAACTGGATGAGCCGACACCTAGTTCTCCATTAGAAGAGAGCACAACACATGACGGACACTAGTCAATGTTAATTGAACAACTTGAAAGGAGCGATTCCTAATGGATTGGGATAAATTTAAGGTCCACGGCGAACCCCTGATATACGGAGCTATGGCAAGTATTGTTCTGGCTACAATCGGGATTATCGTCGGCCTGACCTATTTTAAAAAATGGGGATATTTATGGCGCGAATGGTTGACTACTGTTGACCACAAACGTATTGGGATTATGTATATCCTCGCTGCATTGCTTATGCTTTTCCGCGGCGGCGTTGACGCTATTATGATGAAGCTGCAAACAGCAGCCCCGGACATGAAATTTCTTGACGCACAGCATTACAACGAGGTATTTACAACACACGGCTTGATTATGATCCTTTTTATGGCCATGCCGTTTATTATCGGTCTGATGAATGTTATCGTTCCGCTGCAAATCGGTGCTAGAGACGTTGCCTTCCCGCGTCTGAATGCTGTCAGCTTCTGGCTCTTCTTCTTTGGAGCTATGCTGCTTAACATTTCGTTTGTTATCGGGGGATCGCCAGATGCTGGTTGGTCCGCATATTTCCCGCTAGCAAGTTTAGAGTTCAGTCCAACGGTGGGTAATAACTATTACTCGCTCGCACTACAAATTTCAGGTATTGGTACGCTCCTCACAGGCGTTAACTTTATTGTAACGATTCTGAAAATGCGTGCACCAGGCATGAAGTTGATGAAAATGCCGATGTTTACTTGGTCCGTATTGATCACCAACGTAATTATCGTATTCGCATTCCCTGTGCTTACGGTTGCACTCGCGTTGATGATGTTCGACCGGTTGTTCGGCTCTCAATTCTTTACGATGGCCAATGGCGGTATGGATATGTTATGGGCCAACCTGTTCTGGGTATGGGGTCACCCTGAAGTATATATCGTTGTCTTACCGGCATTCGGTATTTATAGTGAAATTATCGCCACCTTCTCTAAAAAGAACCTGTATGGATATACATCCATGGTATTCAGTATGTTGATCATTTCCCTCTTGTCCTTCCTAGTATGGGCTCACCATTTCTATACAATGGGTCAAGGTGCTATGGTTAACAGCTTCTTCTCGATTACAACCATGGCCATTGCCGTACCAACAGGTGTGAAAATATTTAACTGGCTATTTACCTTACGAAAAGGGCGAATAACCTTTACGACACCTATGCTATACACCCTGGCCTTTATTCCGATCTTTACGATTGGTGGGGTAACAGGTGTCATGTTGGCTATGGCCAGTGCCGATTACCAGTACCATAATACGATGTTCCTGGTTGCCCATTTCCACTACGTTCTTATTCCAGGTGCGGTCTTCGCCGTTATCGCAGGGTTCCATTACTGGTTCCCTAAAGTATTCGGTTTCCGTCTGAATGAACGTCTTGGCAAGCATGCCTTCTGGTGGATTATCATTTCCTTTAACGTATCGTTCTTCCCGCTGTTTATTCTCGGACTTAAGGGTATGACCCGCCGACAATACACCTATTCTGCGGATACCGGATTTGGCCCGCTGAGTATGGTCTCATTCGTAGGTGCGATCGGTCTCGCTATTGGATTTGTAATCCTGGTTTATAACATTTACTGGAGTACTCGTTACGAACCAAGAGATACTGATGGAGATCCGTGGGATGCACGTACTTTGGAATGGGCAACGAAAAGCCCGATTCCAGCTTACAACTTCGCAGTGGTTCCAAATGTAAAAACACGCGATGCTTACTGGTCTGCTAAACAAGATAAAGTACCGCTTTTTGAAGATAAGATTACTAAGATTCATATGCCTAGCAACACAGGAAAACCATTTGTTCTGGGTGTTATCTTCTTCATTGCAGGGTTCTCTCTGGTCTTCAGTCTTTGGATTCCAGCGATCCTCTCTGGAGTAGGTATCCTCATTGTTCTAGCTGCTATGTCCTTTGATCGGGATCACGGATTCTACATCCCAGCAGAAGAAGTTATTGCTACTGAAAAGAAATTGCGGGGTGAGACAGTATGAAAATAGATGCGTCTAAGCCGCTTGAATACTCAACAGAAGAGAATAGTAATAAAATCTTTGGCTTCTGGGTTTTTCTAGGAGCGGAGATTGCACTGTTCGCTACGTTGTTCACTGTTTATTTTGTAATGGTAGACCGTTTTGCCAGCGGCCCTAGCGGGCCGGATCTTTTCGAAATTGGTCCAGTAATGATCGAAACATTGCTGCTGCTGACAAGTTCGTTCACGATTGGTCTTGCAGTTCATGCCATGCGGCATGGTTACCAAAAAGCCATGATGGTCTTTTTCGGACTAACCCTTCTAATGGGCCTCGGCTTCCTTGGTATTGAAATCACGGAGTTTGTCACTTATGTTCACGAAGGGGCTACACTTCAAACCAGTGGTTTCCTATCCAGTCTCTTTGTACTGCTGGGAACACACGGAGCTCACGTATCGTTCGGGTTCCTGTGGGGTGCGGCTATTCTAATCCAGTTGAAGCGTCAAGGTATTAATCCGGCTACGGCCAATAAATCCTTTATCTTCTCGCTGTACTGGCATTTCTTGGACGTTGTCTGGATCTTTATTTTCAGCTTCGTCTATCTGAAAGGACTGATGTAGCATGATGAAGCAATTGTTTCCAATTCGCCATGTGATGGGTTTCTTAGCCTCTCTTGTCCTTTCTGTGGCTGCACTTGCTGTAATCTACCTTGATCTATCCAACACTGCGAACATGGCTATCCTGCTTGTTACAGCCCTCATTCAGGCTTCCTTGCAGCTCTTCCTGTTCATGCATATTGGTGAATCAGCAGATACCAAGAAAGAACTTTACATCAATATCGCCTATGCCTTATTCGTTGGTCTAGTTACGATATTCGGTACGCTCTTCATCTTCGTATGGGGCTGGTATGCTTAATTACAGTCACTAATACTCAAAGGGACGTCTCTAAAGCCAAAATGGCTTAGGGGCGTCTCTTTTTTTGCGTTTATTTAGGAGGTTTATTGTAGCGGATGCCCGGAAATGTGCGTCTTTTTAGGCAATAGCTGCACTGGAGTCCGGAACTTCGCTCAATAGGCGAAAAATGTGCGAATAGCGTCATCTGGGTCCGAAAGCTACGGGGGAGATAAGGGGGGCGGCGCGATCGGACTCAGATGACTTTAAAAGCTGGAATCAGCGGCGTTTGGAGTTGTAACGGACCCCAAAGCCGCTATTGGTGTGAAAAACGCCCAAAATGAGCGCCTTTCTAGGCAATAGCTGCACTGGAGTCCGAAAATTCGCCCAAAAGGCGGATAATGTACGAATAGCGGCATCTGAGTCCGAAAGCTACGGGGATGAGGATAACTCGGCACGATCGGACTCAGATGAGCTTAAAAGCAGGAAACAGCAGCGTTTGAGTCCGAAAGCCCCGTGAGACAAGGTCGGCTTGGCGCTATCGGACTCAGATGAGCTTAAAAGCACGAAACAGCGTCATTTGGAGTGGTAACGGACCCCAAAGTCGCTATTGGTGTAAAAAGCGCCCAAAATGAGCGCCTTTCTAGGCAATAGTTGCACTGGAGTCCGAAACTTCGCTCAAAAGGCGGAAAATGTACGAATAGCGGCATCTGAGTCCGAAAGCTACGGGGGATAAGGATGGCACGGCGCTGTCGGACTCAGATGACTTTAAAAGCAGGAAACAGCGGCGTTTGGAGTTGTAACGGACCCCAAAGCCGCTATTGGGTGAAAAACGCCCAAAATGAGCGCCTTTCTAGGCAATAGCTGCACTGGAGTCCGAAACTTCGCCCAAAAGGCGGATAATGTACGAATAGCGGCATCTGAGTCCGAAAACCAGGGGGATGAGGTTGGCTCGGTGCGACGGACTCAGATGAGCTTAAAAGCATGAATTAGCGTCATTTGGAGTTGTAACGGACCCCAAAGCCGCTATTGGCATGAAAAACGCCCCAAATGAGCGTCTCTCTAGGCAATAGTTGCACTGGAGTCCGAAACTTCGCCCAAAAGGCGGAAAATGTGCGAATAGCGTCATCTGGGTCCGAAATCCATGGGGGATGAGGGGGACTTGGCGCAATCGGACTCAGATGACCTTAAAAGCAGGAATCAGCGGCATTTGGAGTTCTAACGGACCCCAGAGTCGCTATTGGTGTGAAAAATGCCCAAAATGAGCACCTTTCTAGGCAATAGCTGCAGTGGAGTCCGAAACTTCGCTCAAAAGGCGGAAAATGTGCGAATAGCGTCATCTGGGTCCGAAAGCCCCGGGAGACAAGGCTAGCTTGGCGCAATCGGACTCAGATGACCTTATAAGCAGAAATCAGCGTCATCAGGGTCCTAAAACTACTGTGGACGAGATTGGCTCGGCGCGATCGGACGTAATTTTGATTAATAGCAAGGAATAGATAAATCCCGAAGGAAAATCTTGGGGATTTTTTTGTTGACATATAAATAAAACTGTATTAATAATAGTAGTACAGTTAGTACACATCATAATGGATTTAATTCAAGATAGTGGAAGGAGGAAGGTTATGTTCGAACTGGACGTTCGTAGTCGGAAGCCGATTTATGAGCAGCTGACCGATAAGGTCAAGGAGATGATTCTGCATGGTATTTTGCAGACGGATGAACAGCTACCTTCTGTAAGGACGTTATCCCAGCAGCTAACCGTGAATCCCAATACGATTCAGAAGGCTTACCGTGAATTGGAACGTGAGGGATATATCTATTCATTACAGGGGAAAGGAAGTTTTGTAGCCCCGATGAAAAAAGAACAAAATGCGATCAAAAAAGCGGAAGTCCGGAACGAGTTGCTGAGGCTGATGGCGGAGGCGGTATACCTTGGGTTCACCGCAGCTGAGATTAGTTCTTTGTACCAACAAGTGGAGAAGCAAAGAGAAGGAGGGAAGAGTGATGATTGAGATTCGGGGAGTCAGCAAGTTATTTCAAGGCGAGAAGGCAGTCGACGATATCTCTTTAACGGTACATAAAGGAACAATTTATGGGCTGCTCGGCTCTAATGGCGCGGGCAAAACAACGCTGCTCAAAACATTGGCGGGCATCTACTCTCCAGATAAGGGGACCGTGCGGGTGGATGGTGAAGCGGTATTCGAACACCCGACGACTAAGCAACGGGTTATTTTTATGCCGGATGCTCCTTACTTTTTCCCACAATCCACCATGCTGCAAATGGCGGCCTTCTATCGCTCGATTTATCCGAGCTGGAATCAGAAGCGTTTTGAAGATTTGGGAACCGTATTTCAGCTCGATAAAAAACGCAAACTCAGTCGTTTCTCCAAAGGGATGCAGCGGCAAGCGTCATTTTGGTTATGTTTAAGCTGTATGCCGGATGTGCTGATTATGGATGAACCGATTGACGGATTAGATCCGGTGATGCGGCGTCAGATCAAAAACCTGCTATTTCAGGAGGTTGCTGAACGCGAGCTGACGGTAATCATATCTTCCCATAACCTTCGTGAGATTGAAGATCTGTGCGATCATGTTGGGATTATGCATGGTGGGAAGATGTTGATTGAGAAGGATCTGGATGATCTTAAGGCGGATACACATAAGATTCAAGTGGCGTTTCGGGATGAACGGCATGAGATTCCGTTAGCTGCCAAGCTACAAGTTCTGCATCAAGAGCGCCGGGGAAGTGTGAACCTATATATTGTAAAAGGGGATCGTGAACGGATCAAAGCGGCTTTTCAGGTGTACGAGCCATACGTATTCGATTTGCTTCCATTAACGTTAGAAGAGATCTTTATTTATGAAATGGGGGATGTCGGATATGACGCGCAGCCATTACTACTTTAATAGCAGTATTTTTCGCCAGAACTTCCGCCAGCATGGCTGGATAGGGATTATATATGCACTCGGCTTATTATTTGCACTTCCATTACAGCTCTTCATGAGCAGCAATCCGGATGCAAAACCGCAGGAAGTTGATCATTTATTTCGCATAGCTGGTAGTGTGCAAGCCTTGTTTATCATTACGATCCCAGTTGCCGCAGGACTATTCTTATTCCGATACCTTCAGGCAAAATCACCCGCAGATCTTTGGCATAGCCTGCCTTTACGCAGAGAGCATTTATTTACAGCTCATCTGACGAGTGGACTTACCTTACTATTGCTGCCTGTTTGGTTAACTGCTGGGGTGGTTGCCGTTGTTAAGCCGTGGAGTGGTAATTTTTATATTTTTCAAGGCGCAGATATTTGGCAATGGTGTATTACAGTTAGTATTCTGACTTTGTTCCTCTTTTGCTTTAGTGTTTTTGTGGGAATATGTACGGGCCAATCTATTCTTCAGGGAATTATCATTTATATTTTGCTTATTCTTCCTGCTGTACTGATCTCATTAATCCACAGCCATTTAGCTATGTATCTTTATGGATATGCAAATGCAAACTCTAACTTGCGTGATTCTATTTCGCAGATATGGTCTCCTTTTGTTCATATCGTGTATTATTTTACCGGCAAACCCTTCACCAATACAGAATTATGGATTTATGGGGTATTGGCACTTCTATTTATCGGGTTGTCGTACCTGTTATACCGTAAACGTAATACGGAAAAAGCGGGTCAGGCTATTGCCTTTGGATATTTCAACCCACTGTTTAAAGCAGGGGTTATGTTATGTGCCATGCTTATTGCCGGTAATTATTTTGCGCAAATGAAGCAACAGCAAATGGGCTGGGTGATTGGTGGATATGCCATCGGAGCCATTATTGGTTATGTTGCCGCAGAAATGATTGTTCGGAAAACATGGCAGATTATGACGCGTAAAATGGTAGCTGAGTTTGCAGTTTATGCGGTAATGATAGGGTTACTTCTGTATATCCCGGTATCAAGTGTTACGGGGTATGAAGCCAGAGTGCCTTCCGGTGATAAGATTAGCGGTGTATATATGGGAGCTAACTACCGGTTGTATACCCCAACGGATGATTTGTACACTACACCCTACATGGGGCAGAACCCTTTTTCCGATGATAAAGATTATATAGAAGCTGTCCGTAAACTCCATCAAGCGGTAGTTGCAGTACGTCCAGAACTTACCTCACGACAATACGTTTATGAATATTTTACTCTGGCTTATCAATTGGAGAACGGCGATAAGCTAGTGAGGGAATACTGGATCCCTAATAAGGGGTTTGAATCAGAGCTCGAGGCGGTTAAGGATACCGAAGCTTACAAGTATGAAAAGTATGATTTAGCTCTCTTAGACAAAGACCTGGATTTTATGTGGGTTACTAACAGGAATAAAAAAGTAGCCATTTCTGATCCCGGGGAAATTTCAGAGCTAAAGGAGATTATCAAACGCGAAATTTCGAATATGTCCTACGAAGTACAAATAGATAAGGACGGAAAACCTGATGTGGCTAATATCCAAGTAGAGGTGAAGACAAAAGAGAACAGTAATCAAGTTATTACAGATTATGGTTATTATTATCCGTGGAAATCTTCTTTCCATGAGCTTGAAAAGTGGATGGACGAAAAAGGTTATGCCGATAAAATACGAATAACAGCTGAAGATATCCAATCGGCAGAGATTATAAAAGATGATTATATGGACGAGCAAACACCTAAGAACCCTACTAGTCCTGAACAAAGAGTAGCGCTTGCACGCGAAAAGAATCGTACGGCTGTTACGAAGGATAAGACATTATTAACAGATATTTTGGACCATCATTTCCATAATGGTGTTGAGAATGGCAACTACATTGTGAAGTTGATGTACAAAGAGGGTTATAGCGATTTCGTAATGTTAAAAGAATCGGATATGACGCCTGAATTGAAGGCATTGCTGAAATAAGTTAAGAATAAGTTTAGAATAAGGTAAGTAAAAGATTACAGATAAAAGACTACTGGTTGACATAAACTGGATAGTTGGATTATGCTTTTGGAGATAGGAGAAGGATGAAATGGAACTTTCAGGTCAGCCTCTGAACCAGTATATTCGTTCCGGTAAAATAACATCGCTGTATTAACTGGTAAGGAGTTTTGTATTTAGGTGAAGCCCGACCATGGACGATAGAGTCCATGGTCTTTTTTGCATAGTAAGAGGTAATACATGGATGTGTGATTGCTGTAATGCCTCTGGAATCTGCTTCGAAGAGATCCTTTACTGTAGAATAATATAAATAGGAAAAATTGAGGTGAAAATATAATGTTAAGCAATACAGCGGAAGTGTCGTTAAGTAAATTTATGACTAAGCTGCTTCGGCATACCCCGGAGCAATATGGTCTTATTTTGGATCCAGAGGATGGTTCCTGTAGGTTGGATGATTTACTGTTTGTTATTGTAAGCACTCCTAGATGGTCAGAGGTGACTGTGGGAGATATTCGGCAAGTGGTTGCAGGTTGCGACAAGCAACGATTGGAAATCGTTGATGACCGGATCAAAGCCCGGTACGGGCATAGCCACACAAAAATCACTTATGAGCCGGGGACTCCGCCTGCTATACTTTTTCACGGAACTCATTCTGGTGTGCTTTCTGTGATTTTGGAGGAGGGGCTCCAATCGATGGGACGGCAGTATGTTCATTTGTCTGAAGGGACTCATTTTGCCAGTTTAGCCGGAAGTCGCAGAGGGAAATTGATATTGTTAACCGTTGATACGATTAGAGCGGGTCAAATGGGTGTAACCTTTTATAATGCGGGTAATAAGGTATGGTTGGCAGGTCATATACCGCCTTCTTGTCTTAAGGTGTATACACCTGTAAGTTGAACTAGATCGACGTTTGGTTAGGAGGCATAATAACATGGATGAAATTCCAGATCACTTAGATCACGGATTACAGATTGTATTTATTGGGTTCAATCCTAGTATCCGTTCTGGCGAGGTAGGACATCATTACGCGAATCCGCGGAATAATTTCTGGAGAATATTACATCAGTCTGGACTTACTCCCCGGTTGTATGATGCGTCTGAGGATGGGGACTTGCTTAAGCTGGGCTATGGGTTTACAAATATTGTTGCCCGTCCCACACGGGGAATCGACGATATTACTCGTGAAGAATACCAGGAGGGTCGGGAAATGCTTCGCTCCAAGCTGGAGAAATATCGGCCTCAAGTCGCCTGTTTTGTAGGTAAGGGTGTGTATACAGAGTTTAGCCGCAGAACAAAAGCTAACTGGGGATTTCAAGGGGACGTGCCTCCAAAGGTAGATGGCGTTCGTGAATTTGTTGCACCCTCTTCTAGCGGATTAGTTAGAATGCCGATGGAAGAGATCGTTGGGATTTATCGCAGATTAGCTGAGTTTACGCAAGAGAACGATGGGTGATTGATGTATTCGGAGGTAGGGTGCTAAAGGACACAGGAGTCGTTAAAAGTAACAAATCACTCTAATTTGCGTGCTATCGGACTCCGATGCAGCTATTGGGTGGAAATTGACTGATTATGAGTCCATTTTGAGTAGATAGCGTCTCTTGAGTCCGAAAACACCACTAAATGGCCGAAAATCCACGAATAACGGCGCTTGAGTCCGCAAGAGTAAAAGCTGGGGAATTGGCCATGGATCTACGTAAATCCGTAGATCCGTAGACCCCGCAGATCCCGTAGATCCCGTAGATCCCGTAGATCCCGTAGATTGCAACTGTTTTAACCAGCGGCAGAATGTAGGATAGAAAGACTGAGCAGTAACGCTGCAAATGGAGCTAAAGGACACAGGAGTCGCTAAAAGTAACAATTCACTCTTATTTGTGCGCTATCGGACTCCGATGCAGCTATTGGGTGGAAATAGACTGAAAATGCGTCCGATTTGGTGTGATAGTGTCTTTGGAGTCCGAAAACACCACTGAATGGCCGAAAATCCACGAATAACGGCGCCTGAGTCCGTAAGGATAAAGACTGGAGAGTTCGCTGTGAATCACTGTGGATCGCTGTGAATCTCTGTAGATCCCGCAGATCCCGCAGATCCCGCAGATCCCGCAGATCCCGTAGATCCCGTAGATTGCAACTGTTTTAACCAGCGGCAGAGTGTAGGTTAGAAAGACTGAGCAGTAACGCTGCAAATGGAGCTAAAGGACACAGGAGTCGCTAAAAGTAACAATTCACTCTTATTTGTGCGCTATCGGACTCCAATGCAGCTATTGGGTGGAAATTGACTGATTATGAGTCCATTTTGAGTAGATAGCGTCTCTGGAGTCCGAAAACACCACTAAATGGCCGAAAATCCACGAATAACGGCGCCTGAGTCCGTAAGGATAAAGGCTGGAGAGTTCGCTGTGGATCGCTGTGGATCTCTGTAGATCCCGCAGATCCCGCAGATCCCGCAAGCTCTGGCAAACTCTCGCATCTTAGCTATCTCTCGCTACCCTCAAACACAAAAGGAGCCAGATTCCATATCGGAATCTGGCTCCTTTTGTAACTTCAAAGGGCAGTCTCAGTATATGAGACATGCCCTTAGTCCTAATACATTAGGTCTCAATCAGCAGCAGAATGATAGAGGATAAGGATAGGCAAACACTAATCAGGCAAAGCACGGCAACGACCTGCTTCTGGTTCAGGCCTGCCCGAAGTAGGCGGTAATGAGCCTGGGTGGCATCGGCTTGATAAATGGACTTGCCTTGGATGAAACGTTTGACTACGACAAAAATGTTGTCGAAGATCGGTACGCCCAGCGCCAGAATCGGAATGAACAGCGACAGGACGGTGGCTTGCTTGAACGCTCCGTCGAGTGCAATTACCGCTAGGATGAAGCCGAGAAAGGTTGCCCCGGCGTCGCCCATAAAGATTTTGGCGGGCGGCTTATTGTAGCGCAGATAAGCAAGCGTAACGCCAATCAGTGAAATTGCCATAATGGCAGATGAGGATTGTCCCTTTGCCAGTGCGACAACAAATAACGTAATCGCCGAAATGGCCGTCAAGGCACCAGCCAGACCGTCCATGCCATCCGAGAAATTAATAACTGTGGTTACACCGAAGATCCAGATAATCGTCAGCAGAAACGATAGAATGACAGGCAAAACGATATAATCGCCTGAGAACGGATTGTAGAATCCGGTAAAGGCATTGCCAGAAACATAAACCAGGATCGCTGCGCTAACTTGTACAATTAACTTGGGCAGAGCTGGGAAATCTTTGCCTTTCGTTTTGTACCAATCATCCACTGTGCCTATGGTCAGCAACAGTACGCCACCTACAAATAATGCGACAGTCTCCATGGAGAAATCACGCGCGAACACCAGATAAGTGATAAAAAATCCGATGAATATGGCGTAGCTGGCCGTTAGCGGAATGGGCTCTCTATGAATTTTACGCTCAACGTCCTGCCGAGGCTTGTCCACAAAATCAAGCCGAAAAGCAAGCTTGCCGAGCGGCGGAATTAGAAAGTAGACGATAAGAAATGACATTAGAAATGATAAAACGTATAAAATGACGCTCACCACCGTTTTCTTTTTAAAATACCACAGATCGATTAAATCTACCTTAAAAAAGTAAAATTTTGTCGTGAGGGGTGTGAAGTTGACTTGCCAGCAACGCTGTAGTACCTTGTTGAGAAAAGCCTTTGGGGGATATTTATGAAATACGATGTTATTTTATTTGATGCCGACGATACGTTGTTTGATTATGGAATGGCAGAAAGTCACGCGTTGTCTAATGCCTTTCTACACTTTGGGATGCCCACAGGTGCAGCAGATTATGCTGCCAGTTATCAAGAGATTAACCACGCATTGTGGAGGGATCTAGAACAAGGAAGGATTTCATCTGCGGCGCTGCGGGTAGAGCGGTTTAATCGGTTGTTTGCTGCACATGCGCTTGAGCTTGATCCTGAAACATTCAGTGAGGCCTATCTACGTTTCTTAGGCGAAGGAACCTTTCTGATGCAGGGAGCAATCGAGCTATGCGGAGAGCTTGCAGATTGCCGCCTGGCGATTATCACGAATGGAATCAAGGATGTGCAAACTTCCAGAATCCAAGGCTCGCTGCTGAGTGATACATTTGAGCAGATCATTATCTCAGAGGAGGCAGGATGTCAGAAGCCAGAGACGGGGATTTTTGATTATGCTTTTGCCAAATTGGGGATAGAAGATAAGGAAAAAGTATTGATTGTGGGTGATTCCTTAACCTCTGATATTCAAGGCGGAATTAATTATGGGATTGATACTTGCTGGTTTAACCCGCTAGGTAAGATTAATGAGTCCGGCGTTCAGCCAAAATACGAAATCCGAAACCTGTCGGAGCTACTAGATATTGTAGGGAAAGTTACTAACCTTCAATAATAAAATAAGGTGTGAGCGCATAAGCGGCTCACACCTTTTATTTAGTAACCTGAAAGAGGTTTATTGCCGAGTATCCAGCGGCTTCAGATACGCCTCGATTTGCTGGCGTTTCGATTCCAGAAATGGCGGCAGCGCAAGGGATTCACCTAAACTTTCCATAGGCTCATCTGTAGCAAAGCCTGGTCCGTCTGTAGCCAACTCAAAAAGGATGCCGTTAGGCTCGCGGAAATAGAGGGAACGGAAGTAGAAGCGGTCGACGAAACCGGAATTAGGAAGCTGTGCCTGGCGGATGTGTTCGATCCATTGCTTCAATTCGTCTTCATTATCTACGCGGAATGCGACGTGATGTACCCCGCCACGGCCCAAATGCTCTTGCTCCAGATCATTGCGTTCCTCCAGATGAACCTCAGCACCTGATCCGCCTTCACCAGTCTCGAATACGAGCACTTCTGGCTGACCGGCAACTGTTGAAGGGTAGGTTCCTATACGGCGGAAGCCGAGCAACTGCTCCAGCACTACCGCTGTATGTTCTGCACTTTCTACTGTGAGATGTGCGGGTCCTAAGCCTACAATGCCATATTGGGCAGGTACTGGGCTTTTAGCCCAAGGAGTACCGCCGGCAACACCGTTATTATTTTCGTCGGATACGAGAATGAAACGTTGGCTCTCGTGATCGCGGAAGGATAAAGTCTGGCGTCCACCAAGTTCCTGTATCGTCTCATGCTCCACGTTAAGCTCGGTGAAGCGTTGCTCCCAGTAGGTAAGTGCGGCATCGCTTGGCACTCGAAGGGAGAGCGCGGAGATGCTGTTATTGCCCTCACGGTTGCGGCCTGCCATCGGAAGCTCGAAAAAGGTTAATTCGGTTCCGGGATTCCCCTTCTCATCTCCATAGAATAAATGGTACACTGAAATATCATCCTGATTTACTGTTTTTTTAATGAGACGCAGTCCGAGTACCTCTGTATAGAACTTAAAGTTCTCCTGTGCTTTGCCTGTAATAGCTGAGACATGGTGAAGTCCTTTTAACGTTAAACTCATGGTAGTTACCTCCGTGTAAATGCTTTGGGTTTGTGGATTATTTTAATTTATTTTTAATATATCGATAGAATCTTTGGTGAATATTATTAAGTTACTATAATTTTAATAGTAATAAGAAACTTTTGCAAGTGGATATTAATGTTTCATGAAATTTAATTCATACATAAGGAGAGAGTATAGTGCACACAACAACAAGCTTGATGAAACAATTACAGGAGTTAGGGATTGATCCACGGGGGACCATTCTAGTTCATTCCTCGTTAAAAAGTGTTGGCGAAGTAGAAGGAGGCGCGAACACGGTGCTGGATGCACTCAGTGAATATATGAAGGATGGGCTGCTTGTTTTGCCAACGCATACATGGGCTTATATTAATGCGGATAATCCGCGCTTCTTTGTTCAAGATTCCCCATCTTGTGTAGGGATATTACCGGAGCTGTTCAGAAAACGTCCAGGTGTTGTCCGCTCTTGGCATCCGACTCACTCTGTAGCGGCTTTGGGTGTTGATGCTGAGGCGTTTACTGCAGGGGATGAACGTTGGGATACGCCATGCGCCCGTGGTTCAGTGTGGGGCAAGCTGCTTGATCGGAAGGCGGAAATAGTACTGCTAGGCGTCGATCTGCGGCGGAATACGTTTATTCACGGTATTGAAGAGTGGGTGGATATTCCGGGCAGAATGACGGATAGTCATGAGGAATTATATACGGTGACGCCGGGTGGCGATGAAATCATGGTGCCTTCTCGCAGACATTGTGGTCTCTCTTGGTCGGAGCATTTTTGGAAAGTGGAACGCGAGCTTGAGGAAGGCGGTGCCATGCGTAAGGGGAACTTCGGGGATGCACTAGTTAGAGTGTGTGGAACAGTAGAAACGACGGATATTTTAAGCCTGATGCTAAAAGAGAATCCTGATCTTTTCTCCGATAATGAACCGCTGCATGGTGAGTCGAAACCAGATCCGCTTCCAAAGACCAGACGTGAACAACCGTAGGTGGGAGAGGCTAAACCATTTTTTCAGCACGCACAATCTGGAAGCCGCTATCAATGTATGGTATATTAATCTCACTAAAACATAGTAAGGAGATTGGAAATGGAAAAAACATTGGTCTTTGGACACAAAAATCCGGATACGGATACTATTTGTTCGGCAATTGCTTATGCAGCACTCAAAAAAGAATTAGGCTGGGATGCTGAGCCAGTTCGTCTGGGAGACGTTAGTGGTGAAACGCAATTTGCGCTTGATCATTTCGGAGTTGAGGCTCCTCGTCTGGTAGAGAACGTAGCTGGAGAAGCTAATCAGGTTATTCTTGTTGACCATAATGAACGCCAACAAAGTGCGAATGACATTGATCGAGTGCGTGTAATTGAAGTTATCGACCATCACCGGATCGCTAATTTTGAGACTGCACATCCGTTATACTACCGTGCTGAGCCAGTAGGCTGTACTGCTACTATTCTTAACAAAATGTATAAAGAAAACGGTGTAGCTATCCCTAAAGACATCGCCGGATTGATGTTGTCTGCAATCATTTCTGATTCCTTGCTGTTTAAATCTCCAACCTGCACCGCTGAAGATGTAGCTGCAGCACGCGAATTGGCTGAAATCGCTGGTGTAAATGCAGAAAGCTACGGCCTTGATATGCTGAAGGCTGGTGCTGACCTTAGCGACAAGAGTATCGCTCAACTGATCTCCTTGGATGCTAAGGAATTCAAAATGGGTGAATACAAAGTAGAAATCGCCCAAGTGAACGCGGTCGACGTTAATGATGTACTCTCCAAGCAGGCTGAACTAGAAACTGCACTGACTTCCATTATTGCTGAAAAAGAATTGGATCTGTTCCTGTTCGTAGTTACAGATATCCTCAACAACGATTCGGTGGGTCTGGCTCTGGGCCGTGTTGCAGGTGCAGTAGAACAGGCGTACAACGTGAAGCTTGATGACAATAAAGCGCTTCTTAAGGGTGTAGTATCCCGTAAATCGCAAATCGTACCGGTACTTACAGAGACAATTGCTAAACTGTAAAGCATTTTGACAGTTGCGTTGTATTTTGTACAATAGAAATCCTGTCTATGAGAGTAGATTGGATAAAAAGAGCTCATGCCCCATCAGTAGTTAAGATGGTGACATGAGTTCTTTTTGTTTTACGGCGTATTCTGCTACAATATTTTGGGAGGGGATCCAACTGATCCTCTTCCAATTGCATGAACTTTGAACCAGCATGAGGAATATGACAAAGGGATAGGGGATATTGGAAATGGAATTGTTTGCAGCATTGGAACGGGACGACTACGAGGAATTATTATTTTGTCAGGATAAGGCATCGGGATTAAAGGCGATCATCGCGATTCATGACACGACACTGGGACCAGCACTGGGTGGAACGCGGATGTGGACCTATGCTACGGAAGAGGAAGCTATTGTTGATGCGCTTCGATTAGCAAAAGGGATGACCTATAAAAATGCAGTATCCGGCCTGAATTTGGGTGGTGGGAAAACAGTAATCATTGGAGATCCCAAGAAGGATAAAAATGAAGCCATGTTCCGTGCTTTCGGAAGATACATACAAGGTTTAAATGGACGGTACATAACTGCTGAAGATGTAGGGACTACGGAAGAGGACATGAACATTATTTATCAAGAGACAGATTATGTTACTGGCACCTCACCTACGTACGGTTCTTCGGGCAATCCGTCACCAGCAACGGCTTACGGTGTTTACCAAGGAATGAAGGCAGCCGCTAAAGCCGCCTTTGGCAGTGATTCGCTTGAAGGGAAGACAGTAGCTGTTCAAGGCGTGGGGAACGTGGCCTTTACACTGTGCAAACATCTTCATGAAGAAGGAGCACTGCTTATCGTAACGGACATCCATAAACCAGCCGTTCAACGTGCAGTAGAGGCCTATGGCGCCAAGGCTGTAGATCCAGGCGATATCATCAGTGTAGATTGTGATATTTATGCTCCTTGCGCTCTTGGAGCGACAATTAACGATGAATCCTTACGGGTAATCAAGGCGAAAGTGATTGCAGGAGCTGCTAATAATCAGCTGAAGGATTCCTCGCATGGTGATGCACTTCATGAGATGGGGATTGTATATGCTCCAGATTACGTGATTAATGCAGGTGGCGTCATTAATATTGCGGACGAGCTGAACGGCTATAATAAGGAACGTGCCTTTAAGCAGGTGGCGAAGATTTACGACAATATTACCCGCGTAATGGAAATTTCCCGTTTGAACGGAATACCTACTTATGCCGCTGCGAACCAGCTTGCAGAGGACCGGATAGCGCTATTAAGAAATAGCCGCAGCACCTTCCTGCGTAATGGTCAACATGCACTTAGCAGAAGATAGCTGCGGGGATAAGCTGTAATAAAAAACTCGGCAATTTCCATCCGATTACAACTTCGGAGGGACTGCCGAGTTTTTTATGTTCTTTTATTTCTACAAGAAACGTTTATTCTCTTTCGAGGACGGTAACGTGGTTTCTGCTTATTCCTAATTACTGAACCTTTTGCGGTTCTGGGTAAGTGACGCCGAAGGTGTCGACCGTCACCTTTTTCATGACTGGTGGCTCATCTGGACGATCAGAACCGTCACGAGGCAGGCTCACAATTCTTTTTACAGCTTCGATACCTTCAGTTACTTTACCAAAAGCGGCGTAGCTTCCATCTAGACTAGGGTAAGCTGCATCCATAATAAAGAACTGGGAACCGGCAGAGTCAGGAGCCTGTGATCTTGCCATGGATAGAACACCTTCTGTATGCAGAAGGTTATTGGTGAACCCGTTGCCAGAGAATTCTCCGGCGATACTGTAACCCGGGCCTCCCATACCTGTACCATCAGGGTCGCCGCCTTGAATCATGAAGTTAGGAATTACTCTATGGAATATAGTGTTATCATAAAATCCTTTTTGAATAAGTGAGATGAAATTGTTTACGGTGTTAGGGGCAACCTCAGGGTATAGCTCAGCTTGGATGATATCCCCGTCTTCCATTTCAATGGTTACTAAGGGATGACTTGCCGTAGCTGAAGGAACGCCTTCAGCTGGGGCTGCACCTTCCCCAGGTGCTGATCCGCTGCTTCCATTATTACTGCTTGCATTGTTATTGTTTGGCTTGTTACCGCAACCTGCCGCAATAACCATGACCAGGCATAACATGATCAGAAGAATAGCGGATTTTGTTCGTGTAGACTTCACTAAATAATCTCTCCTTTTTATTGAATAATCTCGTAGGTACTTCCCATAATACCTCCTTTGTCCTATTACATGCAAAGGTCAGTTATGACTTCTGGGATTGGCACATCTTAAAAAGAAGTTTACAATGGTAGGATGTTTCCAAAGAGAACATCGAGAAAGGATGTGCATAGGATGCTCTTTTCGTGGAAGCGGAATTTGATCGTGCTTTGGGTAGGGGTTTTCTTTTGTAGTACAGCTTATTCGATCTCGATTCCCTTCCTTTCCATTTTTTTGAGCGACGAACTTGGGGTTTCAAATCATTTGGAGATTTGGTCAGGGGTTAGTTTTGGAATAACCTTTCTTGCCAGCGCTTTAATCTCTCCCTATTGGGGTTCGCTAGCCGACAAGTATGGTCGGAAACCGATGCTTATTCGCTCGGGTTTTAGTCTGGCAGCTTTATACCTTATTAATTATTTTGTACATGATCCTTATGTTTTTTTGATTGTGCGTGTGCTGCAAGGACTGCTTGCCGGTTTTGTTCCAGCAGCTATTGCAATGGTAGCCACCAATACACCTGAGCATAAGACGGGGTACGCTTTAAGTATTATGTCTACAGCCGGAGCGACAGGTAGTATTATTGGACCATTAATTGGCGGTGTAGTGAGCTATTATACCAGCAACCGGATTGCTTTTTTATTCTCAGCGGGTATTGTACTTATCTCAGCGCTCATTGCTACTTTTTTTGCAAAAGAGGAGAACTTCGACCGTTCGGCTCCAAGGTCACATGTAAGTGATGATATCAGGGAAGCGAGAAGTAACCGAGCTTTTATTACTTTGCTCTCGCTGGCGGGAATCAGTACCTTCTCCGTTATGATTCTGGAACCGTTAATCCCAATTTATCTACTGGACATGGGGATCTCCAAAAATAGTGCCTCGCTAAGCTCGGGAATCGTATTCTCCGCTGTGGGGATTGCTACGGTGCTGATGGCTCCGCAGTGGGGCAGACTCGGCAGCCGAAAAGGCTTTGGGATGATCTTATTTATTGGACTGATCGGGGGCGGCATCGGTAATATTCTGCAGTTTTTTGTTTCGGGCTATGTAGAGTTCGCTATCCTTCGCTTTGCTTACGGCCTGTTCTATGCAGGTGTGCTGCCGTCAGTGAATGCCATGATTGTACAAGTAATTGAGCCGGGATTCCGTGGACGGGCCTTTGGCCTGAATCAGGCGGCATCTCAGCTTGCGACGATGGCTGGACCGATTATCGGCGGCTTATTAGGCGCGGTGATTCCAATTCGCTGGGTGTTTGTAATCAATGGAGTGATGCTGCTGGTAGCAGCGATATTGGTTAAGACCCGCAAGCTGGAAGCACAAATCGCCGCTGCTCGTCCCGCAGAACAGCCAACAACGATGCAGGGTTAACTGCTAACTCAATGAGCATGTCGTTATTTAGAAACAACATAAAGCCGCCGGGCTCATAGCCCGGCGGCTTTATTCATATTAAGCTGCTATTCTCCCTGCGAACCGTTCAAAACGTCTGTTCCCGGCATAACATCCACTGGCGGGGAGGCAGGGTCAATAATGGAATTTGGATATACATCGTCTGCATCTGGAACATCCTCCAGCGGCTGATCTTCTTCTTCCATCTCCAAGAGTTCCTCATCCTTAGTATAATCCGTATCATCTAGGGTTAATCCTGCGGTTTCAGCGGCTAGATATGCATCGGATTCCACTAACTCATCTCTTTCGATTACATCCTTAGGTGAGTTTAAACCAATATCTGCTGCCAAGTATTTATCGCCAACCAAGACAGGATCTGCGTCATCATCAACAATATCCTCTTCATCCATATCAGCTTGTATATAACGTTCATATTCAAAGTCAGCCTCAGTTTTATTTGGTGAACTATCCATAGCCGTTCACTCCTTTTTTATGATAAAATTTGAACTTCCTATGTTTATCTTTACCCGTTTGACCATGATCGAATCGCTGATCCAATAAATGGGTATGTCTATATTAGATTAGTAAAAAATGGGTGAAAGTAAAAGCCGATGAAAAACGTTCTTTTTCGAGAAAATTTACAAGAATAGGCAGGGATAGTGCGAAGCTTGTCGAAATTAAGAAGCATATATGAACGTTTAAACAACTAATGAATTACTGAGGTGCTACGATGAAGTTGCCAAAGCCCAATATAGCGGCTGCTTTTTTATTAATTCTACTGCTGACCGCTATGGTTCCTTTTGGTACGGCGATAGTGAGTGCTGAATCATCAGACTCTACGCTGCCCAATTGGGAGATTAAATTTGAACGTATAGAAATAGATCATATTGAAGAAGCTGTGGCAGCTCTTGATGAAGAATGGACTCGTGTTATGCCTCATGGGAAAAGCCCAGAGACTCCAAGTGGAGCAACCTCAGCCTGGCTGCGGTTTACTTTACCACAAATTAGTGATAAATCTGCGTTATTCATAGATAAAGTATATGGAAATAATGTTAAGGCTTATTTAAATAACGAATTAATATATGATTCCGGAAAAGATTTTAATTTCAATGGCAGTAAGGTTTTCATTCCTCTGTCCAAAAGTGTTGGAGGACAACAGCTATATTTATGGACCCATGGTGGCAGCAAAGACTTAGGGATCCACGGCGAAATAAGAGTAGGCCAATACGATGAGCTGTTATCTGTTTATGTAAAGCAGGGCTTAATGGATCTGATCATTGGAACGACGCTTATTTTTATTGCGATTGTACTGCTGATCTGCTCGCTATTCATGAGAAAAGGCTATTTTTCAGGCGGATTTCTATTGGTGCTGATTATTTTATCCATTGGCGTCTTAGTGGTAACGTATTCATCATTCCTGCCGACAATCCTCGGCGATTATGGAGAGATCGTACTTGTTTTCTTTGATGTAGCTTTATATACGCTTTTGCCATCCTTTACATTTTATTTTGAGAAAATATTTGGTCCAGGGAAAAAGAGAATCGTTACACGATTCCGTAAGTTTCAAATTGTCTATTCTGTATTTTGTTTTTCCCTAATGGTTATTAATATTCTTCTGTCCTATCAGTTGGATGACTTTTATCGATTGATGACTACGAGTGTGCTAGGTATTCTTATGATTGTACAAATTATACTTTTGATCAGCTTAGCGTTTATACACGCGAACCGTGGCAATGTAGATGCTGTTATTTTTACTTCAGGGTTCTCAATATTTGCTTTCATGTCTCTTAGTGAACTGGTCATGTTCTATGCATCGGGGCAATCCTATCAATTATATTGGTGGAAATGGGGAATGGTGATTTTCGTAATTGCCTTAATCGTCATTCTGGGAAGAAGGTTTACTCGAAACCATGAACAGCTTATTGAATATTCCCATCAGCTTGAGAAGTTCAATAATGATTTGCAGCGCTCGGAGAAGATGGAGATTATTAGTGAGCTGGCAGCTTCGGTTGCCCATGAAGTACGGAATCCATTGCAGGTTACCCGGGGGTTTCTGCAGATTCTTGGGGAGCGTTCAGATCAAAAGGAGCGGGAATATCTGCAAATGGCAGTGACAGAACTGGATCGAGCTACGCTCATTATTACAGACTTCCTAACCTTCGCTAAACCAGGACTTGAAACCGTAGAGCAGCTTGATGTGTCCGAAGAGTTGAGGCATGTGACGGGTATTCTTTCTCCGTTAGCGAATCTGCAAGGGGGCGTCATTGAACTTAATCTGCAGCCAGGACTTTACGTTACTGGATCATCTGCCAAGTTCAAGCAAGCGTTTATCAACATACTCAAAAATAGTATTGAAGCTTTAAAGGACAATGGGCTGATTAAAGTCACAGCCTGGAAGTCTGGAAAACATATAATAATCAGTGTTCATGATAATGGGGAAGGGATGAACCGGAATGAGCTGGCTCGGTTAGGGGAACCATATTACTCCAATAAGACCAAAGGAACGGGGCTTGGACTGATGGTAACCTTTCGGATTATTGAGGCGATGGAGGGATGCACTGAGTTTCGCAGTGAGAAAGGGGAAGGGACTGAAATTATAGTAAAAATACCAGAACTTAGAAGAATTTAGAAGTAATTTATGATAATTCCGTTTTTTAGAAGGAAAGAGTGAGGGGCTGAGCGAAGTAGTACAGACAGAATATTGTTTCTGATACTTACTTCTGAGGTGCATATATGCGCTTGATGATTAAAGTCCTACATATAGCAATAGCTCTTACTCTCCTTCTGATAGGATATAGTTCAATTGTTGTATCAGCAGCGACCCCATATCCATCCCAAGAAATTACCAGTTGGCAGATGAGATGGGGCGATGGAACCGAAAACAGCGGCATAGAGGTTCCACAGAATAATGACCAGCAGTATTGGATAAATGTGAATGCTACGAAGGAAATCCCACATCTGCCATCAGGCGTATCCACTTCTTGGACTCGTATTTCCATACCTAACTTTAGTTATATCTCCCCTTCAATCTACATTGATACTTTATATGCTCTTCATGTGAAGGTGTATGTGAACGACCGTTTGATCTTCGAGGAAGATCGTAATTATATTAAGGATAACTATTCTTTGTTGTTGCCTTTGAGTCAAAGCGATAGTGGGAAAACATTATACATTTGGACTGAAACGCTGCAGGATAGAATCGGAATTAAAAATGAAGTAGTGATCGGTGAACACAACCTGTTAATCAATGATTATATTAAAAATGGACTCAGCGATGTGATTTTGGGCTGTGCTTTTTTTCTTGTGGCTATCGTTCTATTTATAAGCTCTCTCTACATTAATAGGGACTATTTTTCCAGTGTGGCTTCACTAGCCGTTGTAATAGGTTCAACCGGAATTCTCTCGATAACCTATTCTCCTTTTATTTATACCTTTTACAGCGATTTAGGCGCGATTAGTAATGTATTTCTTGATTTGGCTTTATTCTCACTTTTACCGGCGCTTACTCTTTTATTTGAAAAAATATTTGGCAGTGGAAAATATGCGATCGTCCGTCGTTTTCGTCAATTTCAAGTCATTTACTCCTCATTTTGTTTGCTATGTCTTTTGATCAATTTTCTATCGAATAATAGCTATATTGAGTTTTATTATTTTGTATCCACCACTATTATCGGGTTCATCCTCATCCTTCAGTTCATCTTGCTGATCGTATGTGTGATTATATTTTCGCTTAAAGGGAATAGGGACGCTATCATTTTTGCCATTGGCTTTGGAACGGCTGCATTTACTGTAGTGTCAGAGTTACTGTGGTATTACATTCATAAGGGGAACTATGATTTATTCTTGTGGAAGTGGGGCATTGTTGCCTTCATAATCTCCTTGATCGTAATTCTGGAGCGAAGACTAGCCTATAGCCATCAACAGGTTGTTAACTATTCTAAAGAATTAGAGCGTTTTAACAACGAATTGCAGCGTTCAGAAAAAATGGAAATTATTAGCGAGCTTGCTGCATCTGTTGCTCATGAAGTACGGAATCCACTCCAGGTAACTAGGGGTTTCCTTCAGCTGCTTAGCGAGAAATCCGTTGGTGAAGAGGAAATATTTATGTCGATGGCCCTTAGTGAGCTGGATCGTGCTTCCGGGATCATTACGGATTTCTTAACCTTCGCAAAACCGGAATTTGAGACGATTTCCAGTCTGAATTTGTATAATGAATTTAAGCATATTGAGAGTATTATGCAGCCGCTTTGTCATTTAAATGGAGGAAAAATGATTCTCGATGTATCGGGCGAATTATGGGTGAAGGGGAATTCCTCGAAGTTTAAGCAAGCCTTCATCAACATTATCAAAAATAGCATTGAATCTTTCCGGGACGAAGGATTTATCTATATGTCGGTGTATGCGGAAGAGGAGAACGTAATTATTCATATCAAAGACAACGGGGAAGGGATGGACGCGGATGTCCTGCACCGATTGGGAGAGCCTTATTTCACTAAAAAGAATAAAGGGACAGGTCTAGGATTAATGGTCACTTTCCGCATCATCGAAGCTATGCAAGGTAAAGTGAAATTTACAAGCAAAAAAGGAGTGGGAACCGAATCCATCACCATACTGCCATTGGCAGAAGCTCCGGATGATTCTCACTCCTTAGGGGGTTAATCTTGTTGTCTTACCACGAACCGCGTGGTGCTGCGGTTGCCTTCAATACATCGGATGTAGGACTTGGTGGAATTACAAGATAGAATTCGTTGGAGCCTTCTTCAACGGCTTTCAAGGTAACGCTGTCGGGAATGATTACGCCTAATGCTTCTTGGAGAGCCGCTTTTGGGTCTGAGAGTAGTCTTTTCTTGAAACTTGGATCTTCCCATGCCTTTTGAATGACTTGATTTCTAAGAATTGCTTCTGACATAATAATCACCCTTCCCAAATTGTATATATTTACCTTTAATAATATAACATAGCAAAACTACTAATACTATTCTTTTTATTACAAAATAATAGAATTAATGGACATTTTTTGACAACCAATGATATAATCCTCCGTTTAGCAAGAGCTGCTTGTCCGCTTCGATGGAATCAGAGATCTGCTGTAAGTTACTTACTAGCATGGAATGGAACGCAATAAGATGAGGGGCATCAAGGTCGGAAGCTGTAACTTTGTTATGTGTGTCGTGTGCTAATTGCGTATAGGTATGTAGACCATTTGCAGTGAATAGATAAAATTCGACCTCTTGCGAAGTCAGTTTAGCTGCACTGCTGTTTGGCAGATGTTTGCGAGTTAGGGAGAGAAGACAATTATAGTTGCCTGCGGATAAATCTTCTTTCCAGTCCTCATAGTCATCCAGCATTTGCAGTGTAAGCAAAACCGAATGGATAAGCTCTTCAGCTTGCGGCACTAAATCACTCTTTCCAGACATCAGAAGGGCAGCAGTGCTGGATAGCTTGAGCGGACTGGCTTTATAGGCAATTTTGACCCGATCATTAAGAAAATAGTCACTGGTATTTTCGTTGCTAACACTATCTGCCCACTCCATGATATAACGATTAAATAAGATCCAGAAAGCGGATGGCTCCGGAAATAGTATCCGGTAGATATTTAAAAATTCGACATAAAGCAAATTTGCCAAGGGCAATTTTTCGTATGCGGAGGATTCTTGGCTGTCCATCAGGTCATCCTGTATGAAGAAATACAACATAAAAAAGACGTTGCCCATCGACATCTGGCGAGTAACCTCTGCAGAGATTCCGCATCCCTTCTGCAGCCAAAAGGGTAAAAGATAACATATGTAGTTTTTGTGGCTTTCAGCGTTAAATACGTTAAAATGCTCAAGATAGGACATACCTTGTTGATTTAGAGGCTCTGGAAATTCGGAAATAATCCGTCTGCTTTCTTGGAATACCAAGCGTAGTTCATCTTCGTAGTCATTTAGCCAATCCATAACAACCCTCCTATAAAATTTTTACGAAAATGGTTCTTTTGCCCTGATTATAGCTTTCTCTTTATTCCATTACAACTAAAATTTAGGAGGTATTAGCAAATATGGAATGGTATACTTTCGGCCAAATGCTTATGGCGATTCGAATGGGTCAAAAGGCGGAAACACCGGATGGCCGCATGGTTATGCGTACCTCCACAGGACTTTTTTGGATAAACGGAATCCTGCAGGGAAAAGTGGTAGAAATCAAAGACTATCTGTTCTCTGACCTATGGCGAATCTATGAGGATGAGGAAAGCCAGCAGGAGGGAATTGGCAGGGAACAACACGAGCAACGTGAGCGGGAGATGCTTGAGAATCAATATGAAGAGCTGCGCTGGGCGAACCGAAAACGTTAGTTCAACGTTCGATTACCCAACAGCAGCTATATAGAGAATCTTAATAAGAGGGATTAGGAACTTACGGATGCGGAGAGCTCTGATTTTAATGCTTCATATTGACTCCGCAGGCGTTGAAGTTTCGAGATACTTTGCTCCAAGCCGCCGAGCCGGTTGCGTTCCGTCCACAAGAGACGATATTGGTGAAGGAGTACATCAAGATCATTGATTTGCTTTGTAATCAGCGCAGGATCAAGCGAATCTGGTGCTGATGTCAACTGTAGCTTGATTCTGCCAAGCTGCACAGCATGCTTCACGAAATGGATGCCATTACTCAGTTCTTTCAACACAAGAGCAGCATCCTCGCATTGAAGATCTAGCCCCGATAGCCGCGCCTCAATGGAGAGCAGATATTCTTCGAGATGATTGAAGTGTTCCTCAGTAAGCTTCTCTATGATTAGGAAATTGTCCAGATGGGTACGCAGCAGCAGGGACATTTCTGCATCATTCGAACGGTTGATACTGGATTCAAGCTGATAGTAATTGCCGAGATCCAGGAGCAGCTGGCCAATTCCCTCAGAACGATCTGCAAAAATAAATCTATTTAAATACTGTGCAGTATCTGCTTCCAGATTATGATCTACACTCCAGGATAGGGCTGCGCCGTAGGCGAAGCCGGCATAGCTGACCGGCAGATGCTGCCAGTGTCCAAAATCTCCCCAATCGGTAATGAGATAACCGATAGCGCCGTTGTTTTTGCCATGAATAGCTGCACTGCGCAGATTGGCTAACATATTGTCCGTGCGTCCTGTAATGGAGTTCCATGAGCTGGTGCCTGGGCAGACATAAAAAGGAATACCTGCTTCACGGAATTTGAGCGTATCGGACTCGAAGGGATGCTCCGCGCTATAACCCCATTCCATAGCAATAATATCCTTAGGAAGCTGAGGAATCAGTTCGGGATGCTGGATAATGATATCGCCCCAGAATTGCATCGTTTTGCCACGTTTTGTAACCAATTCATAAATTTTTTGCAGGAATGATAAATAGAGTTGACCTTTGCCTTGTGTTTCAGCCAGAACTTTGTTTTTACCAAGGCCGAGTTCATAGGTCTCATCGCAGCCTACATTAAACTGATTGGAGCTAAAGTAGGGCAGCAAATCGTCAAACATTTTGTCTAGCAGAGGTAGTACAGCAGGATCTTCGGTATCAAAAGTACCAGGGTGCATTAATAAGCCTTCTGGATAAACGTCCTGCGCATACAAATTCTTCGGAAGCATAAAGCCTTCGGGAATTTCAGCTAAAGCGTTGAATTCTGGACGAGAAAGCCAGCCCTCCATATGCCCAAAGCTATTCTGATTGGGAACAAGCTCTATATAACGTGCTTTGCAATAGGCATCCAGAAGCAGGATTTCCTCTCCGGTAATTGGGGTTTCAAGCTCCCAGACTTGAGGGAAGGATTCATAAGCGAACGGAGCACCTTCTATATATAGCTGAAGTTCATTCATCTTCAAATCAGCCATAAGGTCAATGATCCGGTACAAGGTTTCTTGCTTCGGGATTTTATTGCGGCTGATATCTATGAGCAGGCCTCTGGCTCCAAAATCAGGTTCATCGCGAATATGCAACTGAGGTATAGATTTTCCACTTTGTTCTATGATTTGTTTCAGGGTTGCTGCTGCGTAGAAAGCGCCTACAGGAGAGCTATAGGAGACAACGATACCCTTCTGTTCGACAACAATCTCATAGGCCTGTGCAGACAATAATGGCACATAGTTAAAGTTACAGACAGATACAACGGTTGGACGTAAGCCAATGGATAAAGTCAGCTGCAGATTCAATGTTTGTGCAATTACTTCCTGTAGTTTTCGTGCAGCTGGCATGGCAGATTGTTCTTCCATATTAGGAAGCACGATGCTTCCGCTTGTTGGGAAATGGAAGGAGCCTTGTGACAATGTGATTTCACGCGGATTAGGGAAAAGCAGTAGTGTAGAATGATTAAGCATAGCGTGGACACCTCTTATTCATGTAGAATATGATCATCTTCACAATAACCTTATCACTACTAAACAAGGGGAGGAATGCCTATAATGTCCAAGCACATGGATTATATGATCAGTCCATATCCAATAAGAATTATTGATCCCAAGGTTGAATCCTCCAAGCTGAAGCTCAAGAATATAAGGGTGGGACAGGCAGGACATCTGCCAGGAAGAACGTTATTCCGTTCAGGTGTAGTTTTTGAGCACTGGGCCATTGTTTACATAGTGTCAGGTAGTGGCTCCTACATGGAGATTGGGGGAAAAGAGCAGCAGGTGCGTGAAGGCAGCTTATACTTTTTCCGCCCAGGTTACAGTTATAACTTTGGTCCACCACCGGGAGGCAGCTGGGATGAGTATTATATTAACTTTAATGGCACGCGTGTATCGGAATGGCTGGAATCGGGCCTCATAGCCGGGGGAAATGTTTTTCAAGCCCAATCTATAGTAGGTCTTACTACCTTATTTGAAGAAGTGCTGGAACGGATGGAGAGCGGAGAACCTGTAGATGCGGATCGGGCAGCATTATTGCTCGAAAGAATGCTGCTGGAGTGTTCTTTTATAATAGAAGAAAAAAGTTGGAATTCTCACGCTGATTATATGCGTCAGATTCGGGAAGACCTGAACTTATGCATTTATGGTGAAATGGACCTAGAACAAATAGCGGCAAAACATCATGTTTCGATGTCTACACTTCGTCGTCTTGTTCGGCGCAGCAGTGGATACCCGCTTCATGAATATATTCACCGTCTAAAAATGGCGGAAGCCAAAAAGTTGCTTTTCAACACCTCATTACAAATTAAGGAAATTTCTAGTATGCTTCATTATAATGATCCGTTCTATTTTTCTCGTTTATTTAAAAAATATATGGGGATCGCACCCCAGCTTTGCCGGAATAACATTTAAATCGACATCATCCTACTAGAGTCCCAACAGCAATTGTTATAATTTGTATAATTGTTGTCGTTTTATAAGATATGTTGAAAATTATGGATTAATATTACATAAATACGTTAGTTCTTATTAACTATAGTGGATAAAATTCCAAATTTTAGTGATAAAACCTACTAAAAAAATAATAAATTTTTTGTAACTATTTTTCAAATGGAAGCGCAAACATGGGAAATGTCAACTTGTTATTGTGATTTTTCTCATGTATGATGCTTTTATCGAGCACAGTACAATCTTGCATTTTCCAAAAAACTGGAGAATAGGGTGGTGGGATGAAAATCAAACCAACTGCAGAAGACAAACTGATTGCGTATTACAGGTATTTTTCCTTGTCCCTCACATCACTCATGTATCTTCTAGATCAGACGGGACCTTCCATAATTTATAAATCACTTATTATTGCTATACTTGTTATGTTTGCACAAACGTTCTCATTTTGTTATCGAAGGCTACGCAGCAGGCCGAAGACTCTCGTCCTGGCTGTTAGTATAGAGATGGTGGGAATTATCGCATTGACCTTGTTTACGGGTGGGTACGAAAGCTCTTTTAGGCTTTATGTGCTAAATCCTGTATTGATTGCTGCAGGCTCATTGTCCATTTATTTTGGATGGTCGTTGCTCTTAAGTTACATCAGTATTTTTGCGGTGCTCTGTTATTTTTTTATCAATTCTGCGAACAGAAATTTTCTGGAAATTGTATTTATAAATGGGAATCTGTTTCTAACACTGGTACTTACGGTTATAATAATGCAGATCGTTAATCGGATGAAGCGGCAACGTGAAGAATCGAATGCTCGCACGAAAGAGACGATGGAGCATATCAAATCCCTGTACCATATCGTGGAAACCTCAAGCCAACATGATTTCATGAATATCGGTCAAGTGATCACCGATTATGTTGTTAAGCTAACGAAGCTGGATAAGGCTTTGTTTTGGTTCGCCAAGAAAAGCGGAGAACCAGCTCCGCAGAGCAGGCAGACCGGCTGGCAGCAGGAAGAGGAACAGTTCCTATTCTCAGAACTGGGAAAACATGAGCATGAATGGAGATTGCAGCGAGAGCCTATTTTTAGAAATCTGCCGGGATTAGGAGATTTCCTGCTGATGCCTGTACGGATGAGCACCCGTTTTGTAGGGATGATTGGACTCAAGCTGGAGTCTACAGAGGGGCTGGAAGGCCGCAGATGGTATATTCAACAATTGATATTCTTATCTGAGCTAAGTGCGAATATTCTTGAAAGACATGAGCTTGGTGTGATCGAGAACCGGTTGATCATCACGAACGAACAGAACCGGATTGCGGATGAAATGCACGACAGTGTATCGCAGAGCCTTTTTGGTATTGTGTATGCGACGCATTCGCTGAAGGAATCGTGGAAGAGAATGTCAGATCATGAGCTAGAAGAACAAATTGAGCTTATTCATGATTCTGCTACAAAGGTTGCTAAAGAACTGCGGATCACGATCTACAGTCTTAGCTCCAAGAAGAGTGGCGGTCCTACTTGGTTGGGCATGGTAAGATCACATTTGAAGAGCTTATCCAGGTTAAATGATGTTGATATTGATTTAAAAATAACGGGCGATGATTTCAGTCTCCCTTATCCTTACCACAAAGCGCTTTTTCGGATTATCTCCGAAGCCACTGGTAATGCCATCAGGCATGGTGCTGCCAGTCGAGTGGATGTAGAACTGTCTCTAAAGCCGACTTGGATTCGATTATTGATTTGTGATAATGGTGTTGGTTTTGATACTGATTTGTTATGGATTGAATCTGAAGATAGTGTAAGCGGACTTGGCATGAAGAATATGCAATATTTGACCCAGTCGCTCGGCGGCGACTTTCAGTTGTCCAGTAATGAGAGCACAGGAACAAGAATTATGATTTCGATTCCTGTCGGTGTAGCTGAATTAAAGAATGCATAAACTTTAGGCGGGAGGTCGTTTCTGTGAAAATCGTCATTGTAGATGATCATCCTTTAGTTAGAAGAGGACTGGCATCTGTCATTTCAATGCAGCCGAATGTGCAGTTTGCAGGTGAGGCAACGAATGGCCAAGAAGCGCTTCTTGTGATTGAGGAGACGCAGCCTGATCTTGTATTGATTGATCTTAAGCTAGCAGATGAATCGGGATTGGATGTCATTAAGACAGCACGTGCTCGTGGTATCGTTAGTAAGTTCATTCTGTTGACGTCATCTGCGAGCAGAGAGGATTTCCTGAAGGCTGAAGAAGTACTGGTAGATGGATATGTACTGAAAGAGGCGTTGCCTGAGGAGTTACTGTTTGCTATCCAATTGGTGCATAAGGGAAGAAAGTATTACGATCCTGGTCTGATGGAAGATAAAATGCGCATGAGTGGAAGCAGCCCAACGGATGAATTGACACCCAAAGAAAAGGAAGTCCTGATCGAGCTGGGGCAGGGCGCATGCAACAGAGAAATTGCTTCACGTCTTTTCATTAGCGAATTTACGGTGAAAAAGCATGTCAGTCAGATTTTAGCAAAATTACAGGTGGCTGATCGTACACAGGCAGCGCTTTATGCAAATGCTGTCGGATTAACCAAATATGAAATGTCATACGAGTGAAAATTGAAATAATTCGTAAGCATTGTACATGAACACGGACAGGTTGTCCGTGTTTTTTTGTGCGTTAAAACTTAAATCAGCCCTATATATGGCACTAAAGTATACCTAATCCCCCTCTTAAGAGGTATAACGTCTTACTCCAAAGTGAAGAGGAAAGTGATGGTATGAGCCATGTGGCGAATGGTGTGGATTGATAGAATTAAAGCAACAACTGAAACTTTCATGAATGCTTTCAGAATGTAATTTTAGCGGAAGGAGGGTTACTGTGGAAAAGACGATTCTGGATTACATTAACCTGATTAAAAAAAGGTTTTGGCTCATCATGGTGTTCGTTTTGATCTCCTGTGCTACGACTTACTATGTTAGCAAAAACTTCGTTGAACCCGTCTATTCCGCTTCCGGACAGCTGCTTGTCAACAACATTGCCAAAGCTCCCGAGAGCAACAATCTTAACGATTTGAGCTTTAGCCTGAATTTAATTGAGAGTTACAAGGAAATTATGAAATCACCAACCATCATGAAAAGCGTAATAGAAAATCACCCGGAGTTTGGTCTCACGGCCGATGAACTAAGTCAGAAGCTTGAGATTAAAACTTCAGAGAAGAGTCAGGTGATCAACCTCAATGTTCAGGATGAAAGCTACACCAAAGCTGCCGGGATCGTAAATGCGGTATCGCAGACATTCATTCGTGAATTGCCGTCGCTGATGAGGGTAGACAATGTTACCTTGCTGACACCGGCCGATCCGACTGATGTTCCAGGGCCCTCGAACGGCGGGTTTGCGATGAATCTCATCATTAGCTTTGTTGTATCCCTTATGGCTGCCTTAGGAATTATTTTGCTGATGGAAACACTTAACGGCACATTAAGGTCTGAAAAGGAAGCGGAATATGACCTTGGTCTACCGGTAATTGCTTCGATCGCAACCATTCGCAAACGTGATTTGGGTAAGGCGGCAGGCGACACCAGAGTGAAGGAGGGTGCTTATGTTGCGGCTAAATAAGAGTCTGGTTACAGACGTTAATCCATCCTCGCATATCTCCGAATCGTTCCGATCACTGCGCACATATATACGTCAGCTTGAACTAGCGCAGGGCGGCGGAGGAAAAGTGCTGCTCTTTACATCAGCAGAAGCTGGGGCAGGCAAGACGACAATCTTGTCGAATCTCGCGGTTTCTTTCGTCCAGGACGGCAAGAAGGTAGCGGTGGTTGACTGCAATCTGAGACATCCCGGTCTTCATACCGTGTTTGAAGTAGAGGGGAGTGACGGGCTTGCGGCTTATTTAAGTGGGCAAGAGGAAGCAGATAACATCGCAGTCCTCGGAAACTTAGCCAATCTTTCAGTCATCCCGGCAGGAAAAACTCATGTTAGTCCGCCGGATTTGCTGGGGAACCCCAAAATGACCGCTTTGCTTGAGGAACTAAAAGAAAACTACGATCTGATCCTGCTGGATTCTCCTTCGGCAGTCGATTTCAGTGATGCTCGTATATTGGCACCTCAAGCGGACGGCGTGATTCTGGTGGCCAGATACGGAAAGTCCAAACGGGAATCGATTCGCAAAGCGAAGACGCTGCTTGAACAGACCGGCTCTAATCTAATCGGAATTGCCATGAACCAGGCGAAGTAAATGTTTATACTTTCGAAGTAAGTTTTGCTCGAAGTCAAATCATTGAAGCTAATGCTCACAAAACTTAAGTTTATGCTTTCGAAGTGAGTTTTGTACGAAGTCAAATCATTGAAGCTAATGCTCACAAAACTTTTAGGAGGTAAAGTGCGATGAAAAAGGTAAAAAAAGTAATCATACCCGCGGCAGGACTAGGTACGCGCTTTCTTCCTGCAACGAAAGCCATGCCTAAAGAAATGCTTCCGATTATCAATAAACCAACCATTCAATACATTGTTGAGGAAGCTATTGCTTCCGGTATTGAAGATATCATCATTGTTACTGGTAAAGGTAAAAGAGCCATTGAGGATCATTTTGACAATGCGTTTGAGCTGGAGTCTAGGCTTCTGGAAGATGGAAAGCTGGATCTGCTTAAAGAGGTTCAACGTTCAGCTAAGGTAGAAATTCACTATATCCGCCAGAAAGAACCGAAGGGTCTGGGGCATGCCGTATGGTGTGCAAGACGGTTTATCGGAGATGAGCCATTCGGTGTCATGTTAGGCGATGATATCGTCACAGGAGCCGTACCTTGCCTTAAGCAGCTGATCGATCAATATGAAGAAACACAAAACTCGGTTATCGGAGTTCAAGAGATTCCTGATGAATTCACGAATCGTTACGGTATTATTGAACCGGATTTGCAGGACGGTAAATTGTATCGGGTTAACAATTTTGTAGAGAAGCCGCCACTAGGTACGGCACCTTCCAATCTTGCGATCATGGGCCGGTATGTGTTTACGCCGAAGATCTTTAAGTATCTCGATTTGATGGAAGAAGGCGCTGGCGGAGAGATCCAGTTGACAGATGCCATTCAGAAGTTGAATCAGAGCGAACGGGTATATGCCTATAATTTTGACGGAACAAGATATGATGTCGGCGAGCGGCTTGGATATATTTTGACAACACTTGAATTTGCACTGCAAAGCGAAGATTTGCGCTATCCGGTGATGGATGCAATGGCGGAATGGCTGAATAAAATGGGACAAACCAGCTTGAGTAGTTAAGTTGAGTTCGCAAAATTTTAGATGAGGAGGATGAGCATGCAAAAACTGCCGGAAGACTACGAGGCGGTCCTGCCGAAACTTTACATGCTGCATACCGATGAGAGAAGGAAAGAAGCAGAGTCCTATTTGATAATGAAACGGATGATCGATATCTTTTTTTCCGCTCTTGGTCTTCTCGTGTTAATGCCATTATTTGTTGTCGTGGCGATTCTGATCAAGCTGGAGGATCCGAAAGGAAAGGTGTTCTTTCGGCAAAACCGGGTTGGGAAGAATGAAAAGCAATTCCCGATGTATAAGTTCAGATCCATGGTCAGTAACGCTGAGGAGTTAAAAGAAAACCTGATGGCCTATAACGAAGTGAGCGGTGCCATGTTCAAGATTAAGAACGATCCGCGGATCACACAAATAGGGAGATTCCTGCGCAAGACGAGCATCGATGAGCTACCTCAGCTGTGGAATGTGCTGATAGGTCAAATGAGTCTGGTCGGTCCTCGTCCTCCGCTGCCAGAAGAGGTGGCTCAGTATACGGATTATGACAAACAGCGTTTGACGGTTACTCCAGGTTGTACCGGATATTGGCAAGTAAATGCCCGAAACAGTGTCGGCTTCGACGAAATGGTACAGCTGGACTTAACCTACATCCATATTCGGAGCACCATGCTGGATCTAAAAATCATTGCTAAAACCGGACTGATGTTACTCGGTTCAAAAGATGCTTATTAATAATGTGGAAATTAGGTGAATGCCGATGCGTGAATACGGAGACGTTCCTAAGCTTTCCATTATCATCTGTACCTACAACAGAGCACCTTTATTGATCAAGACGCTTCAGTCACTTTTAAAGCTGGATCACTTAGAGCAGGCGGAGATCATTGTTGTGGATAATTGTTCCAAGGATGATACTGAAGCTTGCGTCAAAAAGTTTATAGGAAAGCATGGAGCTGATGTGGATATCCGCTACATGATGGAGCCGATGCAGGGGCTTTCAGCGGCTAGAAATACAGGAATTCTGGCTTCTAAATCGCCGCTGATTGCCTTTCTCGATGATGATGCGATACCTTGCCAGCGTTGGATAACAACGATTGTCAGTACTTTCGAGAGTAAACCGGAGGTCATGGCTATGGGAGGCAAAATCGCTCCGATATTTGAAAGTAAACGTCCGGACTGGTTGATTAAACCCTTTGAGCTTCCGTACACGATTGTTGATTTAGGTAGCCGGATTAAGGAATATCCCAAGCAACTTCATCCTTGTGGGGCCAATATGGCGATGCGGAAGCTCGTATTCGACATCAGTCTTTTTCCCCTAGATCTCGGAAGAAAGGGTGATTCTCTGCTCTCTGGTGAAGAGACCTGGTTATTCGGACAGATTCAAAAAGAAGGGCATTCCATCCTCTACCATCCGGAAATGGCGGTTGACCATTTCGTGCCGGCGGCCCGTTTGACGGAAGACTGGATTATGAGGCGCTATTATAGCCAAGGCATCTCTAACGCTATGAAAAGCGAAGGACTAAAAGGCAAGCTGCTTCTAGTGGGAAAGACAGCCGCTAAGCTCGTGTATATCCTGGCTGATTCTATCCTCTCAAGAAGTAAAGGAAGAAGGCTTTTGAATAAATGCAGGCTGGAGAGTATTCGTGGAACGCTTCATATGATTCTCAATCGGGAGAGGCATTCCGCAGCGGGGTGAGGGATTAACATGACAAATTTTGAGTGGGGCTCCAAATTAAATGTTTTGCCATACGGGATGCTCTATCTCATGTCGGCCCTGTTCTTTGGAACGGCGGTCATCTACCAGCCGATGATTGCGATAGCTGCCGTGCTTCTGATTATTTTGCTGGGAATCTCGATTTCACGGCCTGAACTGATCAGTTATTTCGTTCTAATCACGACGGCAATATCGATTAACTTTTTATATGATGGCAGCATGTTCGGAATGGAGATACTGTCCCTTTATAAATTGGTTATCGTGATGCTGCTTGTTCCTTGTATTCTGGTCAATGGCTTGCGGTTTCGTCTGAGTCACCCCTTGTGGGCAATGGTAGCGCTGCTGGTGATTACCTTTGGGTCTTCGATCTGGCTGCCGGAAATGACCTCATCCATTGCAGTTAAAGCTTTTATCGGTCTATCCATTCCATTCGTATTTTTATTAATCAACTGGAAAAAGAATGTAGCCGAGCTGCAAATCAAAATTATCTGTATGCTTCCCCTTATTAGTGTAGTGGTTGGTTTGTTGCTGCAGCTTGCGCATGTTCATAATTTTCTCAACATCGAGTATACAGGCGCTGTACGGATTCAGGGGGCTAATATTCCTGCGCATTTAGCGATGCTGGCCTTTATGGGAGTAGCGATTCCATTTATAGAGGTGAAGCGGAATCCGCAGCAAGCACGCTTTTTCTATATCATGTTAGTTCTAAATTTCTTTATCTTGATTGGAACAGGAACAAGAGGGCCTATATTGGCACTTGGACTTACCGTTCTCTATTACTTCTATGATATTCTCCGCCAATATTTGAAGGGCAGAACCTATCTGCTAATTCCGTTGATGGGTGCATTTTTCCTGATTATGGTCGCCGTTTTCTGGCAGCTCGATAATTTTGAGAAACGTTCCTTTGAGAGACAGACAGATACGGCTGTTGATTTATCAGGAAGGTCAGAGGCATGGGAGTATTTCTTAAACAAGGCTGCGGACTCTCCTTGGTCTGGTAGAGGGCTTGGAGCAGTGACGGTAGCAAATGATGGAACATTGTATAAGGGTTTTGTAGTTCCGCACAACGAGTATATCCGCTTTTACTTCGATGGGGGATATATTGGCGCTATTCTGTTGATGTTCTCTTTATTGGCTGTATTTATTCTGGTGTACAGAGCATTGGCTCCGCCGATCAAACCTTATTATCTGTTATTTATTGCAGCGTTTTTAATCTACTCATTCTCCGATAACACGCTGTCGACGGTCCAATTTATTATTCCGTTCTGTTGGTACCTGAACTGCCTGTATCGATCTTCACAGCCAACCGATTCCCCACAAAAAGAAGTGATACGATGAGTCAAGTGAATATGTTCGATGTCAATTTTGATAACTATGATTTCATGGATTTGCTTGATTACATTGATAAAACCATTCAGGAGAGGAATCAGTCTTATATCCTCACTTGCAATGTAGATCATGTGATCAAGCTTCGTAAGGATAAAGAATTTCAAACGGTATATTCGAAGGCAGGCGCAGTTGTTGCTGACGGAATGCCACTGATCTGGGCATCCAAAATGCTAGGCAAGCCGCTTAAGCAGAAGGTATCCGGCGCGGATCTATTTAATCGATTGGGCAACGCCTTTGAGCAAAGGAAGTACCGGCTGTTCTTCTTAGGCTCAGCTGAAGGCGTGGCGGAACGGGCAGCGATGAATTTGAAAACAGCACATCCCGGAATAAATGTGGTTGGCTGTTATTCTCCATCCTATGGATTCGAGCACAATGAGGAGGAGAATGAACGCATTATAGAAATGCTGACAGAGTGCCAGCCAGATATCGTGTTTGTTGGTGTAGGAGCACCTAAGCAGGAAAAGTGGATTTACCGCCACTATACCTCTTATCAAGCTCCGATATCGATCGGAGTGGGAGCGACCTTTGATTTTCTGTCAGGCTCAGTGAAACGAGCGCCTAGCTTCATGCAAAAAACAGGGTTCGAATGGTTCTGGCGGCTTAGCCAGGAGCCGGGCCGGCTCTGGAAAAGATATCTTGTGGACGATGCACAATTTCTACTTTTATTACTTAAGGAACTGCGTAAGCGGGATAAGGTGAAGGAAGGAGGCTTGGAATGAGTGTATTTACGCCCCCATCACTTAGGTTCATCAAGACAGTTGGATTAATAGGGGGGACTGCTGCTGTAGGTGTCTCTCTTCCGCTGATCATCGGCTTCTCCAGTGCGATGCTGAGTTCATCGAACAGTCTGCAGGGAGCCATTCTCTCAGCCATCCTATTCCCAGCTTTCTTGTTAGCCATACTTAGACCGAAAATGCTGGTTGCTTATACCTTGCTAATCTGGGCCGTAGCTCCAGAGCTGCGCCGCATTGCTGACTGGTCAGAAGGAGTGTATCACTCTGTATCCTTGCTGAGCTTAGCTCCCTTGTTAACCGGTGTAACCTTGATCATTCCGCTGCTGAAGGAGATTCATAATATTCAAAAAGCCTCCACGCGGATCATGTTAATGTTCGCAGTTGCGCTGGGTTATGGTGCTTTAATCGGTTTGGCTAAGAATGGCATGGGCTCAGTTTATGACTTAGCGAATTATATTGTGCCACTGCTGTTATTGCCGTACTTTGCCGTCACGAAGTTCAAGCCGAAGGATATCGATCGACTGCTTACCGCTTTTGCCAATATTGCAGTCCTAGTTGCCATTTACGGGATTGTTCAGTATTTGACGGTGCCACCTTGGGATGTGTTCTGGATGAAACATGCGGATATGATGTCCATCGGAAATCCATATCCATTGGAAATCCGAGTGTTCTCTACGCTGAATTCGCCCGGACCGGCTGCAACCTTCTTAGCGTTTGCTTTAGTTCCGATGATACTGGAGAAAAAATGGCGGGGAACATTGCGCTGGATCGGCGTTCTGCTAGTTGTAATCTGCCTGCTGACTACTTTGGTACGTGCGGCATGGCTGATACTCCTGGTGATGCTGCTCATGTATATTGGAACCTCTCCTTCTAAGGGAAAGTGGAAAACCTTGATCCAATTAGTTTTTGTGGCTGCTGCGTTGTTCTGGGTTGTGCCGAAATTGCCTGGTGCCGAAGGACTGGTTGCTCGGGTAGAGACACTTTCTTCTGTTCAAGAAGATCACTCTTATAATGAACGGCTAAGCTTATGGCAAAACATGCTGCCGATGGTTGCCGCCAATCCAGTAGGTCAGGGAATTGGTAGTGTAGGCCAAGGGACTAAGCTTGGTAATGACGGCGAGCTTGGAGAGTACGGAATTATGGATAACGGAGTTATCGCTTTACTGCTTACCTTTGGTGTTCTGGGTGCTGTTTTCTTCTTCGGAGCTTTAGGCGCAGTTGTCAAACAGATATTCGCTAGAGTAATCAGCAGGGACCAATTGCAGCCCTACGCCCGACTTGCGTTAGCTACTTGGACCGGTGCGATTGTCAGTCTAGTTTCAGATAATGGGTTTCCCGGACTCAAGGGATACTTAATCTGGATGCTGATCGGTCTTGGCCTCAGCGCAAGGGAGATTACTCAAAGTAGAAGGAAGGGAACACCGTATGCAGCAGTTGAATGCAAAATCTCTCCCCGCTAGAACAATCTGGTCATCTTTTAGACTGTTCGCCAAGAGCAAGGACAACAGCTCGGCAGCCGTAAAAACTATGTTTGTCAGTGTCATGATCCTATTGATTAACATGTTAACTGGTGTACTGACCGCACGTTATCTTGGACCGACAGGTCGTGGGGAACAGACGGCAATGATTAACTGGTCACAGTTTCTGGCGTTTAGCATGAGCTTTGGCATTCCTTCAGCTCTCATCTATAACGCTAAGAAAAATCCGGAGGATGCCGGAGTGCTTTATCGTATGGCATTGCTGCTCGGTACCATTTTTGGAGTCATAGCGATGATTATAGGTATCGTGGTCTTGCCTTATTGGCTGAAATCCTTCAGTCCGGAGGTCGTGACCTTTGCTCAGTGGTCTATGATTCTGTGTCCGATTATAGTGATCTCTCAAATTAACAATGCAGCTTTTCAATTCAGAGGCGAATACAAGAGGTTTAATTGGATTCGCTATCTAGTGCCGTTGCTTACACTGACGATGATCGGGATATTGATCGTGCTGGATCAGATGAATCCATTTACAACTGCAGTTGCCTATCTTCTTCCGGGAGCGCCGCTGTTTATCGGAATGACGATTTCCTTGCTTCGTACCTATAAGGTGAAGATGAGAGGGGCCTATCAGAATTTAAAAAGATTGTTTACTTACGGACTTGGTTCCTACGGCAATGACTTGCTTGGCAATTTCTCTACCTATATCGATCAGATCGTAATTGCCGGTTTGTTAAGACCTGCTGATTTGGGGCTGTATGTAGTGGCTGTGAGTCTATCACGAATGGTTAATTTTTTCTCAAGCTCAATTACGATCGTGTTGTTTCCTAAGGCTTCTGAGCTGTCCAAAGAACAGGCAGTTGAGTTAACATTCAAAGCCTTCCGAATAAGTACGACCTTCACCATGCTTGGCGGAGTATTCCTGATGCTCTTAGCCCCTTTAGTAATTCCGTTGATGTACGGCAAAGACTTCAATGCGGCATTAACCGTGTTTCGCTTATTGCTCCTTGAAGTGACCATTAGCGGAGGGACGATCATTCTGGCGCAGGCATTTATGGCGTTAGGCAAGCCAAAAGTGGTTTCGATGCTTCAAGGTTTCGGCTTACTTTTGGTTATCCCAATGTTGTTCCTGCTCATCCCTAAATTTGGCTTACTCGGAGCAGGGATAGCGATGTTGTCATCAGCAATCCTGCGATTTTTCTTCATTGTTCTCAATATAAAGTACACCTTAAAAGTTAAACTTCCGCGGCTGCTCATTACCCGGGAGGACATTCAGTGGATGAAGACGACGATGAATTCTTACATTCGCAAGAAACCTATGGATATGAATGGATAATGCGAAAGATAAAGGAGGAAACCTTCATGGATTCAGTAAAAAGCGTGGTAGGCGGCCAAGGCAATTATCCAATATCGGCTGTCATCATCGCTCAGGATGACGAAGTTCGAATATCTAAGGCCATACAATCCTGCAGGTTATTCGCCGACGAGGTGGTTGTGATTGACGGAGGCAGCAAAGACGGGACAGTACAGCTTTCTGAAAGCTTGAATTGTCGTGTATACGTCAACCCTTGGCCCGGATATGCGAAACAGAGGGAGTTCGGAGTAGAACGCGCGGTTCATGATTGGGTCTTCCTTATTGATACTGACGAAGTGGTCAGCGACGAGTTGGCCGCGAGTATTCTTGAACTGAAACCGGGGCTTATGGATCAATCGGTTGCCTATTCTATCTACCGGATCGGTGATTTTATGGGCAGATGGCTGGATCGTGGCGAATATCTAGTGCGCCTTTACAACCGCAAAGCGTATGGCATTCGAAATAGCTTGGTGCACGAGATGCCCGAGGTCTCTGAAGAGCGAACCATACGTTTGACAGGAACCCTCTGGCATTATGGTTACCGCAGTATTAACGATCATGTGGCACGTTTCAATAAGTACACTGACTTGGAAGCTGAAAGTGCGTATGCCAAGGGCAAACGATTTCGGGTCAGTCATCTGCTGTTAAGACCACCAGCCCGTTTCCTGCAAAAGTATTTCTTACACGGGTTGTTCAAGAAGGGAATGTCAGGTTTCGGAGTATCCGTATTCTGGGTCATGTATGAATTCATGGTCGGCTTCAAGCATTACGAATTAATTAGATCGGGAAAGCTGACTCAGCACAATGCGAAGACGAGTCAGACCGAGAAGGAGAATAAAGGAGAGAGAAGCTATGCCGTACAGTGACGGATTGAACATTATGACGACAGGCCTTAGCTGGCCGTCGCTACAGCCGGGTGGGCTTAACACGTATTTCAAATCCGTTTGCGAGCAACTCTCCTCACGTAATCGGGTGCATGCGCTGATTTGCAGTCAAGAGACGCCTGCTACCCCTGAGGAATTGATTATTCACAATGCCGGAGATCCAAAAGATGGGATCTGGAAACGTAAGGATGCTTTCCAGCGTAAGGCGGCCGATCTGATGGGAGAGGGCAGTGGCCGTATAGATATTTTATACACTCACTTTGCTCCTTATGGTATTGGTCCAGCCCTGGAAGCAAAGAAACGTGGGATTCCTGTAGTGATGACTTTTCATGGCCCATGGAATGAAGAAATGAAAATCGAAGGCCAAGGCATTAAGCACCGGGTCAAAACAACCATCGCCAAATCCATTGAACATAGAGCCTATAAGCTTGCGGATAAGTTCATCGTGCTTAGTGAGACGTTCCGCGATATTCTCCATAAGCTGCACGGAGTGCCACTACACAAAATTATTGTGATTCCAGGCGCAGCTAATGTGGAACGTTTTATCCCCGCTACGAATCGATTGGCGATTCGCCGAACCTTGAATTTACCTGAGGGAGCAACAACCGTGCTGACTGTCCGGCGGTTGGTCAATCGGATGGGACTACTCCAGCTGCTTGAAGCCTGGAAGCAAGTTGCGGAGCGATTCCCGAATGCAATTCTGCTGATTGGTGGTAAAGGGCCGTTGCGGGGGGAACTGGAAGAAAAGATCGCCGACTATGGCTTAAGCAACAAGGTAAGGCTGCTAGGCTACATTCCTGATCATGAACTGGCCTCTTATTATCAGGCAGCGGACATGTTCGTGGTTCCCTCACAGGCATTGGAGGGCTTTGGTTTGATTACCGTTGAAGCCTTATCTTCAGGATTGCCAGTGATGGCTACACCGATTGGCGGCAATAAGGAAATTTTGCAAGGCTTCCGGCCGGAGCTGCTATTTAAGAGTTCAAGTAGCGACCACATGGCTGAAGGCATGATCCATATGCTTAGCAATCGAAAGCTGCTTCCGAGCCGGGATGAATGTAGGGAGCATGTACTGGAGAGATACACCTGGGAGCATGTTACGGATCAAGTAGAATCCGTGTTCCTACAAGCCTTAGGAGAGGAGGTGACCACGTAATGCTTAGAGTGGCCTATATAGATCACACTGCTAAATGGAGTGGTGGAGAAGTTGCCCTGTTTAACATCCTTACCCATATTGGAGAACAGATCGATCCCCTGGTAATCCTGGCTGAGGATGGTGCCCTGGCTGAACGGCTACGTGAAAAAGGAATGGATGTCCGTATTATTCCGCTGGATGAGAGCATCAGAAGTCGTGGTAGAAATGCAGTCAACTTGGGAGCACCTGCTGCAGCCTTCAAGCTGTTGGCTTATGGCCGCAAGCTTGCGCCGCTTTTAAAAGCGGAGAAGGTAGATTGCGTGCACACCAATTCCCTGAAATCTGCATTATACGGAGCCATCGCTGCAAAAATAGCGGGCGTTCCATTGATCTGGCACATCCGGGATCATATTGGAGCTCCTTATTTAAAGCCTATCGTTGCCAAAGGCATTCGTTTGCTGTCGCGTCTGCTGCCCAATGGAGTCATCGCAAATTCACATTCTACGCTGAATGCTTTGGAGCTGCCGCGTTCCAAAAAAACGCTGGTCGTATACTCCGCTTTCGCTAAAGCGATTGGTAATGGGATCGGTATGCGGGACCAGAAGGATTTTAACGTACTGCTAGTTGGTCGATTGGCGCATTGGAAAGGTCAGCATATTGTGCTGGAAGCCGCAAAAAGCTTTAAGAATGAACCTCGTGTGAAATTCTGGCTGGCCGGAGACGCTCTGTTTGGAGAAGAGGCCTATAAGCAGGAATTGCTGCAAAAGATAAAAAACGACGAGCTTACTAATGTAAGCATGCTAGGGCATGTGGATGATATCCAAGGCCTTATGAATACTGCTGATTTACTGATTCACACTTCGGTAACTCCTGAGCCTTTTGGCCAAGTTATCGTTGAAGGAATGGCAGCGGGATTGCCGGTGATCGCCTCCAATGAAGGCGGGCCGGTAGAAATTGTAGTTCAAGGTGAGACAGGGCTACTGATAGAGCCTGGTGACGCGGCGATACTGGCAGACTCCATTAAATGGATGCTGGATCACCCAGAGGAAAGACGGCGGATGGCGGACAATGGGATGAAACGAGTGAAAGAGCATTTTGTTATCGAGAATACGGTCAAGGACATCGTTGACTACTATAAAGGTTTGTTGGCGGGCACCTGACAGATGAGATGACGCGGTAATTCTGAAGATGATGCTCCATAAAACTTTGAGGATGATTCACATGAAAATTGCGATAGCGCACGATTACTTAATCCAAATGGGCGGCGCGGAAAGAGTGGTGGAAGTCTTTCATCACATGTATCCCGAGGCTCCAATCTACACAACGGTTTTTAACGGAAGCCGCCTTACTGACAATCTCAAAGATGCGGATATCCGTGCCTCCTGGCTGCAAAAGATTCCGGGGGTAAAGACCAATTTTAAAGGGGTGCTGCCACTTTATCCAATGGCCATCCGTGATTTGGACTTTCGCGGTTTCGATATCGTCCTGAGTTCCAGCAGTGCTTTTATGAAAAGTATTCAAGTTCCTAAACATACGTTTCATCTTTGTTACTGCCATACGCCTATGCGCTTCGCATGGGATTATGACACCTACATGGAACGTCAGTCGAATTCCGGGCTGTTCAAAAAAATGCTTAAGGTATACATGCAGCAGCTCAAAACGTGGGACCAACGGACTTCCAAAAATGTGAATCAGTTCGTAGCCAATTCTTCAGTAGTGAAGACGAGAATTCAGAATTATTATCACCGGGATGCAGATGTCATATTTCCACCGATTAATACAGCCCGGTTTACAAGCTCTTCTACCATTGGTGACTACTATTTAATTGTCTCCCGGCTTGTTTCCTACAAGCGGATTGATCTGGCAGTAGAGGCTTTCAATCGTAACGGTCTTAAGCTTTATATCGTAGGGGATGGACCGGATCGCAAGCGTCTCGAAGGCATGGCTAAGGATAATGTATCGTTTCTGGGCCGGCTAGAAGATGAACAAGTAACTGGAATGATGGCACAGTGTAGAGCATTTATTTTTCCAGGAGAAGAGGACTTTGGAATTACACCGCTGGAAGCGAACGCTGCAGGAAGACCGGTAATTGCTTATCAAGCAGGTGGGGCACTAGATACTATTATTCCTTATGTAAATGGTGTGTTCTTTCAGCATCAAGAAGTGGAGGATCTACTTAAGGCTATTTATGAGGTAGAGTCCTACGCTTGGGATATCGATCAAATTATGGAGCATGCACGTAAATTCGATGAGCAGGCGTTTATGGTTAAGTTCAAGCAGTATGTTGAGCAGGCGTACGTCAATTTTCTAAAAGGAGGATGATTATATGAAGCTGACAGTAATCGGTACTGGGTATGTGGGTCTTGTATCTGGCGTGTGCTTTGCACTGGGCGGACATCATGTCATCTGTGTGGATAAGGACGAGGAAAAGATTAAGAAGCTGAAACAGATGGAATCGCCCATCTATGAGCCGGGAATCGAGGAACTGATTGAACTGAATCTTCGTGAGGAACGGTTATCTTTTTCTGCAGATCTTCAAGCGTCGGTGCGCCGTTCAGATATTATCATTCTTGCTGTAGGTACGCCATCATTGCCTAACGGTGAAGCAGACTTAACCTACATTGAGGGTGCAGCCGCTGAAATCGCCAAAGCGATGGAAGGGCACAAAATTATAATGACTAAATCTACAGTTCCAGTAGGAACAAATGAAAAAATCTCTCAAATGATCTCTAAGTATACCCAACATTCTTTTGATATCGTGTCTGCACCTGAGTTTTTACGTGAAGGGTCAGCGATTCGCGATACCCTCCATCCTGATAGAATTATCATTGGCCTTGATAATCCAGAGCTGGAACCAACAATGCGCGAGCTTCATAAGGGTTTCACAGAAAATGTATTTGTAACAGATATACGCAGTGCTGAAATGATCAAATATGCTTCGAATGCATTTTTGGCCACGAAGATTTCCTTTATTAATGAGATCGCCAATATTTGTGAAAAAGTGGGAGCTGATGTAACCGAGGTAGCACAAGGAATGGGGATGGACCAAAGAATCGGGTCATCCTTCCTGCAGGCTGGTATCGGTTATGGAGGCTCCTGTTTCCCGAAAGACACTAATGCGCTCATTCAAATTGCGGGCAACGTCGATTACGAATTCAAATTATTGAAATCTGTAGTCGAAGTGAACAAGGGACAACGGTTTATGATCATCTCCAAGCTGCATGAATCACTTGGCAGCCTGCGCGGTTCGACGATTGGGATATGGGGGCTTGCCTTTAAGCCTAATACTGATGATGTCCGCGAAGCTCCCGCCAGAGAGATTGTTGAGGCACTGGTGGCTGAAGGGGCAACAGTCAAACTATATGATCCAATCGCAGCTACAAATTTCAGGCAGCAATATGATCATCCGCAGCTTCGCTGGTGCAATCTGCCTGAGGAAGCGGCTGAGGGCAGCGATGCCGTATGCCTCTTGACCGATTGGAGCCTACTCAAGGATATTGATCTGCATCAGCTGGCGAAAAGCATGCGCAATGGGGTGCTGATCGATGGACGCAATGTGTATTCCAAGGAGCAAATTGAGGGTACCGGCCTCGTTTATCATTCTGTCGGTCGCCCGCAGATGGGTGGATTGAGCGGTTATTCTGCTAGTGTGGCTGGAGCGGTTTAATCTAAGTTATATTGATTGAACTTGTGTTTTTTCTATTTAGGGATGAGCCGTGACTCCAGAGAATGTTTGGACTTCCAGCCGCTGTTGTCTGCAGATTTCCTGATTTTACCGCTGATAGCGGTAGAAATCCGCAGACAAAGGCGGACGCTATCGCTCTTACAGTTCCAAAATTCCCCTCCGTCACTCCATTCCCTTATCTTAAGTTTCTAAGCAATTTATAAAGTTAGGTACTCTGATTATATACCGCAGTAGCAGTAGCATTTGTAGTTGTCATTGTCTCTGTGGTGGCAACTAGTCTTGCTCTTGTAGTTGCAGTTGTTCTTACAGTTGTTGCAGTTGCAGCTGCCTCCCCCGGAGCAGAAACAAATCTATAGAAAAACGTGCTTGCTTCCGGCTGGTACAGCCCGGTACGCACGGATCAAGTATTAAGAAGAAGTTGGTTAGGTTAAGAACGGAAAGGGAATTTGGAACTGTAGAAACGGAGTGTTCGCCCGAAAGATTTCCGTAGGAAAGCTAGCTTCGAAAGCATATGCTATCCTCGGATTTCTACCGCGAGAAGCGGTTCAATCAGGAAATCTGAGGATAACAGCGATCGGAAGTCCAAAATCCCTTGGAGTGGTTTCTACCTAACAAATTTTTTTAGTGCATCCGCTCGAAATAAGGCTAAGTGGAAGCTGACGTTTTGATAACAATTCAAATATGCTCGATTTCCATAATTCAAGGAGGGTTCATTCTATGAAAATGGTACTTCTATCAGGCGGTTCAGGTAAACGGTTATGGCCGTTGTCCAACGACTCACGTTCAAAGCAATTTCTAAAGGTACTTGAAAGCCCTCAAGGTGAACCAGAATCCATGGTACAACGTGTCTGGAGACAGCTGGAGGAAGCAGGGATGGCAGAATCATCTTATCTGGCCACCGGCCGTGGCCAAGTAGAAATGATACAAAGCCAACTGGGAAGTCATGTACCGATTATCGTTGAACCGGAGCGTCGGGATACTTTTCCGGCTATCGCCTTAACAGCTACCTATCTTTATTCAGTGGCAGGTGTTTCTCCAGCGGAGACGGTAGCAATATTGCCTGTTGACCCTTATGTAGAAGCATCTTTTTTCGATACCATAGCTATGCTTGAGGGGACCATGCTGGAAAGTGGAGCAAATCTGGCTCTAATGGGTGTTGTTCCTGAACATGCCTCAGAGAAATACGGATATATTATTCCTACCACCGAAGAGGCGGGGGAAAATGGTTTTATGAAGGTGAGTCACTTTCAAGAGAAACCTGACCGCATACAAGCAGAACAGCTCATCGAGCAAAATGCCTTGTGGAATTGCGGAGTGTTTGCCTTCCGCTTAGGGTACTTGTTAGATATTTTGCAGCGTAAAGGGTTGCCTTTAGGATATGAAGAATTGCAGAAGCAGTATAAGCTATTGTCATCCATCAGTTTTGATTATGAAGTGGTGGAGAAAGAAGAACATATTGTGGTGCAGCCGTATGATGGATTCTGGAAGGATCTTGGAACGTGGAATACGCTGACAGAGGAAATGAGCAGCAAGCATGTAGGAAAAGGTTTTGTGACGGCGGATTCTGAGGGGACTTGCTTGATTAATGAGCTGGACATTCCGATTACGGTAATTGGTGCGAAGGATCTGATCATTGCGGCTAGCCCGGATGGGATTCTAGTTACCCATAAAGCTGAGAGCCCACGGATTAAAGAAGTGCTGAAGACCTTTGAACAAAGACCGATGTACGAGGAACGCCGTTGGGGTCATTACAAAGTTATTGATTATGTGAAATATGATGAAGGCAATGAAGTGCTGACCAAACGGATTTTTATATCCGAGGGGAATAATATCAGCTATCAATTACATCGCAAGCGTAGTGAAATTTGGACAATCGTCAGCGGCGAAGCAAGTATTGTGCTGAATGAGAAAAAACATAATGTGAAGGCTGGGGACGTGGTACGTATACCGGAAGGAACGAAGCACGCGATCCTTGCTTTGACGGATGTTGAGTTTATAGAGGTACAGACGGGGTCTGAATTAGTAGAAGAAGATAACATACGTATTACTTTAGACTGGAATGATATAGAACTACAACAATTCATTTCATAGGTCTAACCTATCTATTTAACCAATTCAAAATTTCTTGAAACAGGTAAATTGACTCAATTATCAAAAAAAGTCATAAAAACACTAAATATATCATTAATTGTCGTCGATACTTACGGTAAGAGAGATTATTTCTCTTAAATTGAAAAGGCAAACCTATCGAAAGGTAGGGACGCAAAGCTATAGGGCCTTCGAAAGAGTGGCAGCCTGGCTACCGAAAGGGAGATTATTTTGAAAGCTTACCGTACGTATCGATTGTTTGGTGCATTTCTGTCACTCGTCCTGTTTCTGACTGCACTTCCGCTTGCTGTTGGAATTTCGCCGTCTGTTGTCATAGCTGCTTCAAATTCTGGAACGCCAGTTACCCCAGGTGCCTCACCTGAAGCCGTAAAGCTGCTTAACTATTTTTACTCGATCTCAGGAAAAGGTATTATTGCCGGTCAACATGACTATTTAGAAAGTCCAGATGAAATTAACAATATGCTGAAGGGAACCAGCGGACAATATGCGGCTCTTCACGGTTATGAAATGGGTGCGATCAGTGGCCAGTCCGAAGCAACGATGGCTTGGCAACGTCAAAATGTGGTGAACAGCGCCATCAACTGGAATAAAGCGGGCGGGATCGTAGCTATGACTTTTCATGCTAACCTGCCGGGCACCTCTTATGACTGGGATAATGTGAAAAAAACACTTAGCCAGAGTGAGTTCGATAGTTACGTTACACCGGGTACCAAGCAATATAACAATCTGATCGCTGAGCTTGATAAGGTGGCCGTCTCTTTAAAAAGCTTGCGCGATGCCAACGTTCCGGTGCTTTGGAGACCCTATCATGAAATGAACGGGAACTGGTTCTGGTGGGGGAAGAAAAATAACTTTTCTAAACTATGGAATATTATGTATGACCGTTTTGTTAACGTTCATAAATTAAATAATTTGTTATGGGTATGGAGTCCGAATGCTCCCAATGTTTGGTCAGATCCTTATGCGCTAACTTATCCAGGTGCTGATAAAGTAGATATTCTGGCAGCAGATATATACGAAAATGATTACCAGCAAAAATACTATGACAGCTTATTGAGTCTAGCCGCAGGCAAACCGATTGCGATCGGGGAGAATGGTGAAATGCCTAATCTGGAGAAGCTTCAGCAATCGCAAAGTAAATGGACGTATATGATGAGCTGGGGAAAAATGCTCTACGAGAATAACAGTGCAGACACAATCAAAACATTTATGAATAGCAACTATACCCTGACCAGAGATAAATTAAATACTGGTCTGGCACCGACACCTAGCGCCGCACCAGCGCCGGCACCTTCTGAAGAAGAGGGGGAGGCAGCAATTCCTCTCGCGAAGGGGCTTGCAGGAGAGTATTACAACAACATGCAATTGTCGGGAGCAGCAGCTCTTAACAGAACTGATGCAATAATCGATTTCAATTGGCGGCAAGGCTCCCCGGATGCCGCCCTCGGGATTGATCGGTTCTCCATACGTTGGAGCGGTAAAATTAAGCCATTATATAATGAGCAATATACATTTTACACTACCTCAGATGATGGTATCCGTGTCTGGGTGAATGGGGAATCCGTGATTGATAGTTGGACTAAGCAAAGTGGTACTGAGCGTAAGGGCACTATAACGCTGAAGGCTGGCCAGCTATATGATATCAAGGTGGAGTATTACGAGAATGAAGGCGATGCGAGAGTCCGCTTGATGTGGGAAAGTGCTAGTCAAGCTAAAGAGACAGTTCCAGCAAGTGCACTTTTTCTTCCGGATGTCTCCTGATTGATGAAAATTAAAGGTCGATCCTTAGTGGCTCTGCGTTATTGCAGAGCTACTAAGCTATAGTCCTCATTAGGTCAGAAGACGATTGTCCGATAACAGGTATGTTTTTAACACCTGTGGAGGCAGTACAGCTACCGAAAGGAGGATTTATTTGCGTAAATATTATAAGAAAAACAGATTGTTGTTTACTATGTTACCGGTCTTTATTATTTTTTCCTTGCTGCCTTGGGGAGAGGTTAAAAGTCTTCCGAAGGCTATGAGTGTATCTTCCTCCCTACCTCCGGCTATACCAAGTAATCCTTCGGCTTCTGAAGAAGCCAAGCAACTGCTAAGTAATTTGGTAAATCTACGTGGCAAAGGGCTCTTGTCCGGCCAGCATGATTATCTAGAAAGTCCAGATGAACTGGTTCATAAGCTGAAGAATACTTCGGGACAAAATGCTGTTCTACATGGTTATGAATTAGGGGCGATTAATAATCAATCCGAAGAGACGATCGCAGAACAGCGGCAAGCTGTTATAGACAGTGCAATTGAATGGCATCAAGAGGGTGGCATTGTAGCGATGACCTTCCATCAGAGCTTACCGGGAACCTCTCCAGAGTGGTCCAATGTAAACAGAAGTCTCAGTCAAGAGAAATTTAATGCTTATGTTACACCTGGGACAGCTCAGTATAAGAGGCTAATCTCAGATCTAGACGAGGTTGCTGGATATTTGGGTCAGCTGCGTGATGCCGGAGTTCCGGTCTTATGGCGACCTTACCATGAAATGAATGGTGGTTGGTTTTGGTGGGGGAAAAAGGACAATTTTTCAGAGCTGTGGAGTATTGTCTATGATCGTTTTGTAAACACACACAAGCTAAATAATCTACTGTGGGTGTGGAATCCGAATGCGCCGAATGAATGGTCAGATCCATATGCTGCATATTATCCCGGTGGGGATAAACTCGATGTTCTGGCTGCGGATATCTACAATAACGATTATAAACAGTCTTACTATGAGGATCTGCTCGCATTGGCCGAGGGTAAACCTATCGGAATCGGGGAGAGTGGGCAACTGCCGAACCCGGATGTATTAACTGAGAAACAAAATAAATGGGTCTATATGATGACCTGGGGAAAATTACTGACAGAAAATAATACGCTACAGTCAATTAAAAGCTTTATGAAAGACTCGTTTATAGTATCAAGAGAGGACTATGTTCTCACAACAGGAGATCCTTCGATAGCACCCGTAACTCCGGTAACCCTAACGGGTTTAACTGGAGAATACTATAACAATACTGATTTAGAGGGAGAAGCGGTACTTATCCGCAATGACCGTAAGATTGATTTTAATTGGCATGGCGGGTCTCCTGCCTCAGAGATAAATGAAGATCACTTTTCTGTACGCTGGAAAGGGAAACTCAAACCCAAATTCAGTGAAAAATATACGATTTCGGCATCCTCTGATGATGGAGTCCGTGTCTGGATTGACGGAAAGCTGATCATCGACAATTGGAAAAATCAAAGTGCAACCCTTCATAAAGGAAGTATCCCACTCACAGCCGGAACGCTTTATGATATCCAAATTGAATATTATGAGAATGAAGGAGATGCCAATCTTCGTTTGCTATGGGAGAGTTCCCGCCAGAAGCAGCAGGTAATTCCACAAGGGGCATTGTTCCTTCCTTAATCTAATGAAATGATAGGGTAAGACATTCCGGAAGAAAGAGAGGACCTATGGATGGGAATAACGAGGAGAATATCTAATAGAAAAAATAAGATATCTGCAAACAAACCATTACTGTTATTACTAAAATTCGCCGCATTAACCGTCTTGTTTCTGTTGTCTGTCTCTGTCTTCGGAACGAATAGGACAAACGATTATAAGGTAGGTGCCAATATACCGAGACTATCTGCAGGAACTGATGCTGCAGCAGAAATACCGGATGGTACTGTGATCTGGAATCTGGGACAACATGATGGCTCAGCAGCTGAATTCGCTGCGAGTGGCACTTCTGGCAGCAAGAAGGAATTTAATGTTACTTCTTCGGTACTCAAATCATCGGCTCTTCAGAGCTTGCCTGCAGGCTTGAATGGAAAGACCCAGCCGGAATTAACGATCACCTATCAGCTAAATAAGATCCCGGAGAATGGGGTCTTATTTAGCGTAGGTATTCTGGATGCTTATAAATCCGTGCCGCAAATGAGTGTGTTCTCCAATCATCAATTGTCGGGAATCATTCAAATTGCGGGCGTTGCTGGCACAGAAAGCGAATATAACTTTCAAAAGACCTATGAATTATATATTCCCAAGGAGCAATTGAAGATAGGAACGAATGAATTGAAGCTGCAAACGTTTCGCTGTTTATATTGCAGTGACAAAGAAGACGAATATTCCTGGTGGACTTGGGATAATCTCCGTTTAGAATCTCTTAACGCTCCAATTTCTGAGCCTATCCATGGCAGCTATACACTGACGGGAACAGTAGTGAATAATAAACAATTTTATTTCGATGAAGGTGCAGTTACGCACTTGCCTTATGTTATCAAATGGCTAGGGATGGCTTATAGCGGGAATGTGATGCGTACTAGCTGTGCCAGTGATGTCGGGAGATCCTGCTCGGATATGATGGAATATTACAAGGTATTACAGGATTACAACATGCAGGCGGTTGCTTTGTATTTGCATACTGGTGATATTAAGCTTAAGGCAGATGGATCGTTGCCTGCTGACGCGGAGAAAAAGCTGACAGATTATTTTGAGCAATATAGCCCCTATTTTCAATATTATGAGGTAGATAATGAGCCGGGATTATTCAATCGTTCTAAGGCAGTGAACCTGGCGATTGCGGACTGGCTGAATAAAAAGGGCAAGCAAATCGCGCCCCATTTACAAACTGTTGCTCCGGGCTGGGCATATTGGCCGAGCTACAGTGAGGATTCTTGCGGTAATCAGAAGGGAACTGGGAAGGAATGTGGAGATCCGGATGGCTGGGAACGTGATCCAGAGCAACGTATGGAGCTGGAGAAGGTTACGGATTTGACCAATGGACATTCCTACGGCGACTCTTATATTTTTAGTAATGGAGGAAGCTTTACTGAGAATTTGAAGACCTTCACTGGCGCAGACAATGGACTCGGCAAAAAAATGCTGACCACTGAATTTGGTACCTCGGACAGTCATGTGGATGCCTATCAATACGGGGCAACGGAGCGGACAGCGGCTGTATTCGACCGGATCATGCGTGCACATATTGGTTATGCGGATATGTTTGTGCAGCATGCTGCTTTTTTTAAGGATTTCAGTTTATTCAAATACGGGTTTAATTTAGAAGAGCATGATCCGGCGACCACAGAGATTTATTATACAAAAGAAAATGAGGATTCACGTGTCAGCATCATGAGAAGGCTCAGTCTTGCCTATGCTACACATGGAGCTCCGCTAACTTATCAAATTGCCAACAAAGATGTGTTAGCCGACAAGCTGGTATATGTTCGGGCCGTGGATACTTCTACATTGAAGCCTCTTGCGGGAAGCGGAGCGACCTCAAATAAGGTGCTGGTTAATTTCGTTAACTTTGAATCTACTCCACAAACTGTGAGTGTAAATGTGACTATGCCGAAAAACGGGGTGTATGAAGGGGAACGTTTTGGAAACGGGGATACGTATGAAAAAGCAAGAAGTTATGTAACAGGTAAAAAGGCTACTCCTACGTTAACCTTTACGGAGACCCTTGCTCCAGGAGAGGCTGTGCAGTATATTTTGCAGCCTTCCTCTGAAGTAAAGCCGTCGGCACCTAAAGGATTCAAAGCCGCAGCAACAAAAGGTTTAGCTGTAAAATTAAATTGGTTGGAGGCACCAGGAGCAAGCTATGAGCTGCTTCGCGCTGAAGGTAGCGGCGGGGAAATGAAGGTGGTGGCCACCGATGTGAAGCTTACAGAATATACGGATCATAATTTACGTGAAGGGACGTTATATACCTACGCGGTAAGGGTATCCGGCTCTAATTTACTGTCCGATAAAGTTCAGATTACAGCCACTGGACTGGTTCCTCTGGATCGTACTAAATGGAAGGTATCCTCAAATGTGAATACGGCAGCATCAGCTCCTAGTCTGGCTATCGATGGGGATCGGCGCACGCGCTGGGATACGGGGAAACATCAGGTATCCGGAGAGTATTTTCAGATTGATCTGGGTGAAGCACATGAAATTGAAAGAATAGATTTGGATAGCACGTTATCACCGTTTGATTATCCAAGAGACTATGTAGTCTATATTTCTGACGATGCTCAAAACTGGAAAAAACTCACGTCTGGAAAAGGTACGAAAGAGCTTACTAAGATATCCTTTTCTAAAGTGAAGACGAGGTATGTCAAAATTGTACAGAACGGAGCCGGCGGGAATTATTGGTCTATTCAAGAGCTACAGGTGTACTCCAGAGAATAAGCAATTATTTGAATTTATATAACTGTTAATAGAGCATACTAAATAACCTCAGCGGGATCCTTCTCCCGCTGAGGTTATTTTTGTGCTTTAAATAAAATGGAGGCCTGACATATAAGGTAAAGGAATTGCCTCTGATTCCTCCAAGGAATCAGAGGTGCGAAGCGGGCTCGCTGGATCAAACAGCAGCGAGATCAGCTCCTTGTCGTCCACGGACGACAAGTCGAGGCTACGCTTGCGGCATACTTCCGTCTGCCGCAAAAGCGCTTCCCGGTCTGCGATGCAGACCGTCCCGCTGTTCGCGCCGGCGCTTAAGGAGGCGCCGGCGTCCCGCAGAAGCGCGAGCAGGCTGCGCTCCTGCCACGGCACAGGCACTTGCAGCGTGCCAACGCCGCTGCACATAGCCGCCTTGGCCAGCAACGCCGCTACCGCTTGCGGCTGGCCGGCCCATTCCACCGCCGTCGCTGGGCTCGGCGCCGGCACATCCGCCGCGGGCACAGCCATCGCGGCGAACCCCTCGATGCTGCCGTCCCGCACGGCTACGAGTGTGCGCTGGGACAAGCCCAGCACACCCGCGTAAGCCTCGGCACCCAGCAGCAGCGCCAGCTCACCCGGACTGTACACCTGTCCGGCTTCGCGTTCATTCAGCAGCCGGTTGACGGCGAAGAAGTCGCCCGGCTGCATTGGCCGCAGCGTCCATTCTTCCCCTGCTGCGGCAGCAAGTGCGTGAGCCGAGCTTGCGTTCAGCTCGGCCAATTGCGTACCGCCGAACGGTACGCATCCCGCTCGGGTATACAGCGAGCGGTCACCCGAGACAAAGATAAGCGATGCGCCGGCATTCGCAGCATGGGTCTGGCATAGCTGTAGAAGCTGACCGGCTAGTCCCTGTCCGCGATAAGCAGGATCTGTGCAAACTGCGCCGATGGAGAACACGTTCAGGAGAGCTTCTCCAGTGCGGATCGTGGAGGGCACTAATCCCATAAAAGCAGCGATGTTACCGTCCTCGGCAACGGCTGCATAAGAGTGAGTGTAACCAGGGCTAAAAATCAGCGGAAACAGCTCTTTCATAGAAGTGTCGCCAGCTTTACGAAAGATGGAATGGGCTAGAAGAGCGGCTTGCTCCAGCTCCGCAGGTTTAATTAATCTCAATTGCATATACAGTCAGCCTCCTTATATGTAAATACGAGTAGGGTAGAAAGGAATTATTTTAAGTATAAGCCCCAGCGGATGAAATCTTCAATCTTGCTTATATTATTCAATGTCTCAAAAGGAGGTGGATAAGGGTAATAACGTACATAAATAAGGAAGCTTATATTTTAAGCTAGAAGCGAAAGGGAAGTGAATAAACGGTGACCCAACTTGCAGATAATATCATATTATTGCTGGCAGCTCTCTTACTTGTAGGTGTGTTTTCCACCAAATTCTCCACTAAATTTGGAATGCCAGCTCTAGTGCTTTTCCTTGCTGCGGGGATGGTACTGAGTCAATTTATCTTTTTTAACAATGCTTCCTTAACACAAATGGCTGGGATTTTTGCGCTGGTTGTTATCTTGTTCGAAGGTGGGATGCAGACCAGTATTAAGGATATCAAGCCTATTATTCGGCCGGCATTATCCTTATCCACGGTAGGCGTATTGTTAACGACAGCTATCGTTGGGGTGTTCGCTAAGCTGATTCTTGAGGTGTCATGGGCAGAAAGTTTTTTGTTCGGAGCTATCGTGGGTTCGACTGATGCGGCTGCGGTCTTTTCGGTATTAGGCGGTAAGAATATTGACAAACGACTGACCTCGACACTCGAAGCGGAATCAGGCAGCAACGATCCTATGGCGGTATTTTTGACAGTATCGCTGATCGAATGGATTCAGCATCCGGATATGGCGATATGGGGACTTGTGCTGTCCTTTATATGGGAGATGGCAGTTGGTTTGGTGATAGGGATTGTACTTGGTAAAGTCGCAGTATATCTTATCAATCGAATTAACCTGGATTCTACGGGACTTTACCCGGTATTGGCAATTGGATTTGCTGTCCTAACCTACGGCTTATCTGCACTCGTTCATAGCAGCGGCTTGCTGGCTGTCTATGTAATGGGTCTTACCCTTGGCAATTCCGAGCTGATGTATCATCGAACCATTATGAATTTTAGTCATGGCTTTGCTTGGATGATGCAAATATTTATGTTTATATTGCTGGGTCTACTGGTATTTCCACAGGAGCTGGCAGAGGTGGCTTGGCAAGGTATATTGCTGTCCGTCATTCTGATGGTTGTGGCAAGGCCAATAGGAGTGTTTATAAGCTTGCTCTTTTCCAGATTCTCTATTCGTGAAAAAACACTAATTTCTTGGGCCGGCCTGCGCGGAGCCGTTCCAATTGTGCTGGCAACCTATCCGCTGCTAGCTAATCTTCCCCACGGCCGACTGTTCTTCAATGTGGTATTCTTCGTCGTGCTGACCTCAGCAGTGATTCAAGGAACAAGCATTTCACCGCTGGCTTCCCGGTTGAAGCTGGTGGGGCAAGAGGATTCAGCACAGCCATCCCTGATGGAGCTGGTCGCCCTTGGCAAGACGGATTCCGAGTTCAACCACATAGGAATTGAACCTTACATGCCCATTGCCGGGCAGAAAATCTCCGATATCGGACTGCCAGATGATATCTTATTTACTGCTATTATCCGGAATAAAAGCATTGTCACCCCCCATGGCAGTACCGTCATTAAGCCAGGGGATACTGTATATGTCTTAAGTCCAAAGAGCAAACGCGATGAGATGAGGGCTTTTTTCCGGAGTCAGAAAGGGAAGACGGCGGAGGAAAATATATCTTTGATTTAAGTCTAGAAAGAGGACGTTATCCAGAGTGTGACAGAGATAATAGGCGTTATAACAAAAGTTATGCTAGAATCGGCAACATGCAAATCTTCAGAGTGGTTGCAAAAAGCAAAAGGATGTGTTAAATTGTATATAGATTTAGAACGAGTCTAAATACAATATAATAAATTAACCATAGGAGGTTTTATTAATGACTACACAACTAAAGAGCCAAACTGAACTGCACGCTGCTTTGAACCGCCAGACCGCGAACTGGTTCCTGCTTGGGGTAAAGCTTCATCATTATCACTGGTATGTTAGCGGATCCCAATTCTTCACGCTGCATGAGAAGTTTGAAGAACTCTACAATGAAGCTGCTGGTTATGCAGATGATTTGGCTGAGCGCCTGCTTGCTATTGGTGGACAACCTGCCTCCTCTATGAAACAATATCTGGAGCTTTCCGATTTACAGGAAGCTCGTGGCGGCGAAGATGCCAAGGGTATGGTAATGGAGCTGGTTAGAGACTTTACAACTGTTTCTAAAGAACTGCAGGCTGCGATTGCTACTGCAGAAGAACTGGCTGATCAACCCACTGCGGATCTGCTGATTGGTATTAGAAGCAGCATTGAGAAACATGCTTGGATGTTGAATGCTTTTATCGCCTAAGACAACATTCTTATAAAGGATAGAACCACAAAGAGCGCCTGCGTATAGGATACGCATGGCGCTCTTTGTTTTGTTGTTTTACTGCTGAACACAACTATTTAATAAACACACCCCCGAAGGGAACTACCTCGCGTAGAAATCGTTTAACAATTCCATCATCGTTGTTATCTCTTTCGAATCGGCGGTTCTGACGTCCTGCCTGAAACAGCACAGGCCCGTGACCTGTCATCTTCCAGTGATAGCTCATATGCTGGCTAGCCAAATGGTTGCCGTAAACGGTGAGCTCCAGCTTGGCATTCTCAGGGTAGGCAATAATGCTGCCTGCATCGACATAAAGGGGGTTGGTCGGGTGCAGTACAGCTTCACAGACCGTACCCTCCGTCAGTATGCCAATCATGCCATTGCCCGAGAATTTCACTTTTACAATGTCCCGTGTAACGAGCACATTCTTCATGCTTAGCACTCGGGTCTCCAGTGAAATACCTATACTGTAGAAGAAGAGATGCTTAAAGTCGTACAGCAGATCGCTTTTGCCATCGAGCTGCAGGATTTTTATGCGATAGCCTGGTGGAAGGGCGGCGACGAAATGGCAAGGACCTGCCATATCGGAACGAATCAACTTTCGCTTGCGGTATATGCCCTTCACATCCATAAATCTGTCCGCTCGTCCTGAGGAAGGACCTTGATAAGCGATAATTTGTTGTGGATGGAGTACATGAACCTCTTCCTTCTCCTCAAGGGAGAAGGCTACGGCTTGTCCGCTTCCACTGTCGCTTTCATCTTGGATATCGATGTTCATAGTTCATCTCCCTCATGCTGTGACTGTGATCTTCAATGAATACGTAAGACTAACGCAGACGGTCGCCTTTTCGCGAACGGTAAAGCATGCTGAAACGAATAAAACGGATCAGTATAAAATAACCTAGGATTAGTCCAATCCCTGTAAAAATAGTCACTTTGATTTTATGATAATATTCTTCGCGTGCCGTCCGGTCATTTTTTAATTCATCAACCATCTGCGTTAGTTGGCGATTCTGCTCTTGTAGGCTTTCGTTCTGTATCCGGTAAGCTTCTATCTCCTGCGTGGTATTCGCGAGCTTATCCTTTGCCTGCTGAAGCTCTTCAGCGGTTTGCTGAAAACCTTCCTTTAATTCATTCACTTCGTTTGGCAGCTCGGAGAAATTTTTAACTCCATTATAGATATCACTGAATATATTAGCTTTTGCTACAGGAGCTGGCAGGCATACAGTAAGCGTCAGCAAGAACAGGAGCGAATATAACAGCTGTAGATATGCTCGGGATTTATGTTGCTTCATCTATATAATCACCACCCAATTTAGGCTTGTAGTTCTTTTATTTTAACACAGCTTGACAGCTTCTGACAGCGTACGCCATGGGACTGGTAATGCTTATAATGAAAGTAATTTTTACCTCCTTAAGGTTTTCGTTTACTCATTATTAAACACGATCAGTCCGTGATTATCTCGATTGAGAAGAGGTACTATTTATCGTATACTTTGGACGAAAGGGGCTGCTGTCGATTGAACAAATGGCTTAAAACAATATTGCTTCTGATCGGATCTGCTTTTTTGACTAGATTGATCCCATTTTCATCTTTGTTTCGGAATTTAGACACGATGATTCATGAATTTGGTCATGCTCTGATGACCTTACTACTGTCGGGTAGTGTGCTGAGGATTGAATTATACGCAGATCATAGCGGTGTAACCTATTCAGCTATTCAAGAAGGGGGCAAGGCAATATTAGTTTCCCTCTCGGGTTATTTGCTAGCCTCCTTATTTGCACTTCTGCTCTTCTATTTATACAGTAAGGGACGCCATGATTGGGGCCTTATCTTAGCTACGGGTGTGGCGTTGATTATGCTCCTGCTATACGTGCGAGGAAGCTTTGGCATGATGTGGTTGGGCGGATTTATTGCGCTAAATATTCTAATGCTGGTGGTTTGGAAGAAGGCCAGCAAATATTATTATTTGTTATTGGCCTTTTTAACCTTGGAGGAGTCTGTAATGGGAAGTTTATTTCTGGTATACGCGGCTGCTGTATCACCGTCCCGTGCAGGAGATGCCAGCAATCTGGCAAGAATGACTCCCATACCCGCTATATTTTGGGCTACACTGTTTTTTATATTTTCTCTGTTGTGTGCCAAATGGGCACTGGGACTATTTTTCAAGCGAGAGCGAATGCAGACTAAATTAGGGAGTCGATGAGAAAAAAACATAAAATTTTCGTCATAAATAGACAAAAGGAGTTGTTTTTACAAGAGTCAGTCTACTAAGCATGTAGAATGACTCTTTTTTTGTCGATAATATAGAACCGAACATACATTCCATGACATGGAGTTGTCCGCCATTATTGGTACATTAATAGAAGACCCAAAAAAAGAAAGAGGTGGAAATAATGATAGAAAGTATTCATCCCGTATTCACATGGAGTCAAAATCGTATTTTTGCAGGCGGCAATCGTAAGGTTATTTTGCTTGTCGAATGGAAAGGGAATATACCTGCAGAGCACAGCAGACCCAGCAGTTATAAAGTGGTTGCGCGTGAAATTGAGCTGCGAGTTTGGCTTGAACCCCATGTAACTTTTAAGCGTTCGTATGGGTGTGAGTTTGAAGTCGGTGAGGGCAGATCGCTACTTCTTAAGCTTGGCAAAATAAAAACGGGGCAACGAAAGTTTATTGCTTTGGAATTCAATATCTCTACTACTATTGCAGGTAGATATGAAGCTCTTTCCTTACAGTGGAAATATAAAAAGCCAACCGTAGAGCGTGTTCAAGAGCTTCCAGTAAAGGTTCTTGAGCTAGAATACACCCATCATACTCAGGTTCTGAGTGAAACCTGCTGCTTTCACGTAGAGAAACATCTGGAATTGTTAAAAACAGCTGAAACGATTGAGGAGGCAACCACGTTGCAAAATGAAGGACAACATAGTCAAGCTCATGAAATGCTTTGCCGTCACGCAGATAAATTACTATTACTAGCCGTGCGTTCTGGAGATCCTTTACTACTTAAAGAGGCCGAAATGTTGTATAAACAGATTGGATTCGAGTATCAGAAGCGGGGGAAAACTGCTACTGGAAATTGATATAGGACATACAACTAGAAGATGCATATTGACGAAAAAAGACCTATACATAAATTTGTTTTGTCAGCGGGTTCGGCGGAAAATAATCAGAAGAATTGTAATATAAAATGTGGTAACATAGTAAAAAAGTTCTATCACACTATTACTTTTTTTCATAAAATAATGGGTCTATTTAACCATAAATCAAGGGGAACTGAATATGACAGACCGATTAATCCGACTGATGCGCATTATTACACTTGTTCAAGCCAAGCCAGGGATATTAGCCCGTGAATTGGCGGAACGCTGCGGCAACAGCGAGAGAACGATATACCGGGATATGGACGCGCTTAGCGCCATGCATATTCCTATAACCCACCTTGGACATGGAAAAGGCTATGCTTTTATTGGCAATTTTGCACTTTATCCTTTGGATTGGTCGGAAGAAGAGGCGTCTGCGTTTTCGCAACTACGCTATATTATGGAAGATATTAAACCCGTTCTGCCTATCGATTTTGAAGGCGCTTATGAAAAAGTAGTTGCAGCTGAATACAAGCGAAAGGCGGAGCGGGAAGAAACGATAGAACGTGCAAGAAGAGAAGCAGGTACAAGCTGGTTGGAAAGAAGCGGTGCACAGATGGAGCATCAATCTTTTTTAACACCTATATTGGAGGCTTTATTAAAGCAGAGGAGTATTCAAGCGAATTATTGTGAGAATGCAGTGGAGGAGAAAGAAATAACCATTGATCCTTATTGTTTAGTCCCACTGGAAAATCGTTATCATCTCATTGGATTTTGCCATCATCAGGGTGTTATTCGTACATATCATATCAACGATTTTTCAAACGTGAAGCCACTAAACCGCTGCTTCTCAAAGGAATCATTTGATTTGCAAGCTTTTATGAAGCAAAAATGGTCACTTGACCGCGACAGTTTGCAGGTAGAGTTTAAAGTGAAATTTTCGGAGCGAATCATGGAAGGGCTTAAGAGAGAGGATATGCCCTATAAGCCGAATAAAGTAGACCGTCAAGCTCGGTGTTGTTATTTTAAAGTCGCGTTGGAACAAGATATTGCGTTTGTCCGCTGGATTAAGAGATTCGAAGAGGATGCTGAAATCATAGAGCCGTTATATTATCGTGAAGTGCTCAGGCAGCAGTTGGAGAAATGGATATCACAATATAAATAAGATGGATTCTCACCTTCAAATGAAATATTCGTTTACATATATTGTTGCAAATCAAAAATTATAGAATATTTCTCTTGTTTGGTGAGTCTTTTTATAATATCATCATACATTAAATAACATAATTATAATTTACAGGGTTATTTTTATCCTCGAATTTGACCTTTGTTCAATTTTATATAGAAGAAAAGTATTCTCAAGATTCATTTGATTCTTAAAAATGAATATATTAATCCGGGTGAGGTTCCTGGGGGAGTGGATTATCCATTATGTTGAATGTACTGGGCTTTAACGTGAAGAATTAATATCATTCGTGTTAGGTGTCTTTGCAGCCCTATTTAGGGGTGTCAGAGGCATCTTTTTTGTGTGCAAAAAGCCAAAATCATCGTTGTATATTGTCTAATTATAACAATATATAACTAAACATATACAAACACAACTGTACTTATAGAAAAACGAAAAACTGTATGCTAGAATAGCATCTAAATATATACATACGAAATTGGGAGGAATGGAAATGTTTAAGAAATGGGCACTCTCCGTGATGGGGATATTGGCAATCCTTCTGGTTGTGAATTTATCTGCAGGTTCAGGTGTAGAGGTGCAAGCAGCCACCAAGAAGACCGAAATTATTGTTTCCGCAGCGGCTAGTTTGCAAGACAGCCTGGATAAGATTGCTCTCCTTTATGAAAAGAAACATCCCGATATTGATTTGGTTTTTAATTATGCAGCATCCGGCACTCTGCAAAAGCAGATTGAGCAAGGGGCCCCGGCGGACCTGTTCTTCTCTGCAGGTGATAAACAGATGAATGCACTGGTGGAAGGTGGACTTATCTCCGATCATAAGGTTCTGCTTAAGAATCAATTGGTTGTAGTTGTACCCTCAGATTCAAAGGTCAAATTAACTACGATTACTCAGCTTACGGATAAAGCTTTTAAGAAGGTGGCAGTGGGACAGCCTGAATCTGTGCCGGCGGGTCAATATGCTCAGCAATCGCTGGCAGCGAAAAAGGTATGGGATCCGCTGCAAAGTAAACTCGTATTCGCCAAGGATGTGCGTCAGGTTCTCTCTTATGTAGAAACAGGAAATGCCGATGCCGGTTTTGTCTATAAGACAGATGCGCTTACTTCAAAGAAAACTAAAATCGCTTTGACGGTCGGTCCACATGTACACAAAGTCATTAATTATCCGGCAGGCATCGTGAAGAGCTCGAAGAATCAAAAGGCAGCTAAGGAGTTGTATAGTTACCTTCAGAGCAAGGAAGCTAATGATATCTTTGTAAGTTATGGCTTCCTGCTTCCTTAAATAGAAATTAAGAGTAGAAGCGGGTGGAATAAGGTTGGAAATAAACTGGACTGATTTCTTCGCCCCGGTATGGCTTTCCGTAAAAATATCTGTGATTACCAGCATTATTGTATTCATTTTGGCAACAGCTGCTGCGAAGGCCATGGCAGGCCGGAAGTTTCCCGGCCACAGCTTGGTAGAGACTATAATGCTGCTTCCGCTCGTTTTGCCGCCGACGGTCGTAGGATTTGTGCTTTTAGTTATTTTAGGCCGACGAAGCTGGATCGGCAGATGGTATGAACAGATGACGGAGCAGACGATCCTGTTCACATGGGGGGCAGCGGTTATCGCTGCTGTAGTTGTAGCTTTTCCACTCGTATATCGCACAGTGAAGGCGGGTTTCGAAGGGATAGAAGCAGATCTTGAAGATGCAGCGCGGGCACAAGGGGCAAGTGAACTGCAGGTACTGCGCTATGTCACGCTGCCGCTTGCGGGCCGGTCGCTGGCAGCTGGTTATGTTCTTGGCTTTGCCCGCGGTCTTGGGGAGTTTGGCGCTACCATCATGGTAGCTGGCAATATTCCGGGCCGTACGCAAACCTTACCCACAGCGATCTATGTTGCGGTAGATGGAGGCAATATGACGCTCGCGTGGATGTGGGTATGCTCAATTATTGTTATTTCAGCCGCTATGCTGATGTTTGTGAATCGGCGTTCTTAAAAAACACCAGACAGCGATTCTCCGGTTATGGGAGAGTTGCTGTCTGGTGTTTTGGGTTTGAAGCGGGCGGTGGAGCAGATGCTGAGCAAGTGGAAACCCGGCGACTTTGATGCAGCTTTTAGCGCCGCCAAATTTTGATGGAGTCTGTGAGTTAACTGCATTCTATACAGTTATTCGGTCTGCATAAGGGAACGTTCTAACTTTAATTGTATTCTATACAACTAAAACGCGAAAAATCACCTATGAGGTAGTAAATCAAAAGAAATAGGTGTACCAAATACAGTTATATCTAATTTGCTAGTTGTTCGAAGTAATATAGTTGTACGAAATACAGTTAAACGCTTCTGCAGATTGCTTCCTTCTTCTGTCTGCGACCATTAAGTCTCATAAATAATCGTCCCAGTTTCCGTGAGATCATATCCGTGAATGGATCCAAGCTCACTCTGGAAGGCTGGTGAACGCAAAATATCAATCACGGCAGCGATCCATTGCTCATGCTCCGGTTTTTTTATCATCACCAGGTCGTAGCACTCCTGAATCATAGGAATAAAATCAACGCCGTCGACAATCTTGGCGGCTTTCTCGGTGCCGATGGCTACATCAGCTTCTCTCCGGGCCACTTTACCGGCAACTGCCAAATGGCTGTTCTCCTCGTTCATATAGCCTGATAGGCTGGCTGCTGGAATGCCATGCAATCGAAGCTGTTCATCCAATAATACGCGTGCACCTGAGCCTCGTTCTCTATTGATCAGCGTGAGTCCATCCTGCTCTAAGTGAGACCATTCCTGAATACCTCTGGGATTCCCTTTTTGTACGTATAAACCAGCACTTCGGGTTAGCAGGCGAACTACAACATAAGAACATCCGACGAGTATTTTACGGATATAGGGTAGGTTGTATTCTCCAGTATCCCCGTCGAGTAAATGTGTGCTGACAATGTCCGATTCCCCTTTATACATGGCAATCAGGCTGTCTAGACTTCCGGCATAAGAACGAAGAGGACGTTCAGTAGGCAGAGCCCGTTCTAAATAGGTAGCTAGAATATCCAGTGACATATCCTGACCTGTAATCACCAAGCTGTGTCCTACAGCTTTAAGGTGAGGAGATTGTGCTGGCATTTGAGCTGGATTTGTACCGGAAAAGGCCAAGGGGATTGCTGGTGGAGTCTGGCCCATTATAGTAGTAGGGTTAGCGGTAGACACCCCACTCCGTGTATTTTGTTTGTAGGCTTCTAAATCGGATTGATCCACGCGCATTTGTTTTCCTACACGGTAGGAGGGGAGCTCCCCTTTTTTTATTAGATCATATACTTTTAATTTTGATATTTTTAATAAGCGGGCAATTTCCTCTGTCGTATAGGATGTATTATCGGACATCACAAAAGCCTCCAGAACTTCATATTAGGACAAGACTACCCTATTTTGAAGTCCTGTGCAATTAGGCTATTGTTGTTTCCCAGCCTGCTGTGTACTGGATAATTTTATCAACTCAGAGACAGTGACAAATCGAAAGCCTTTCTTTTCTAATTCGGGCAAAATAATTTTAAGCGCTTCTCTAGTTTGTGACTGCCCGTGCACATGATCATGAAACAGAACGATGTCTCCATTACGTGCATTTCGAATGACCTTGTTCGAAATACTGTATACCCCTGGGCGATTCCAGTCACGTGTATCTTGATGCCAGGACCATAATATTGGCTTCAAGCCCATATTGTTAGACAGATCTACTAAGGTCTCGTCATACATGCCGCCTGGTGGTCTGAAGAGTGAACTATGTTTACCGGAGACTTTTATAATCTCTTCTTCGGTCAATTTTAGCTCCTGCTCAAATTGGGCTTCATTAATAGGTCTTTTAAAATAAACGTGATTGTAGGTATGGTTAGCTAATTCATGCCCCTCAGCAATCACTCGTTTCGCTACCTCTGGATAGGCTGCAATTCTTTTTCCTATCGCAAAAAAGGTGCATTTCGCATGGTATTGATTCAATACCTTTAAGATTTGATCGGTTTCAGTAGGGTCAGGACCGTCATCGAACGTCAATGCAATCACTTTTTGGTTAGTATGTACTTCCCAAATCATGTCTCCTCTTTTTTCGTAGTAGTCGCGGTTTTTGCTTGGACTGCCTAGAGCAGAGGTCGTGAAGCATAAAAAGAGTGTAAGGGTGATCATCATAATTTTGCTGCGAGTTTTCATCATTTCACCTGTTTTTTTTATTTTAGAGTGCTCCTTTTGGGGGTCGGTATATTCATAGTTTAAGTTTTGTATAGACAACCAGTCTTTTTTGGTGCTCTTTCTTCTTTCTACTATCCTTCATGTACAGGTTATGAGATTCATTTTGGCTTCTGATGATTACATAGTTATCGACATGCCCGTTTATAATTAAATTAGCTTTGTATTTTGATGTGAAAATAGTTATGAAAATGCCTTATAATGAAGTACTATATACAGACATTTGGTTAGGGGTGGGAATATGACACTTATTGAAAAAAGAGAACACCGGCAATATCCGGAGATTACCCGCCTTGAAACGTCGAGAGCTGCTTATGAGCGTGATTATTCACGCCTGATTCATTCGCCTACTTTCCGTAGGCTACAAGGTAAATCACAAGTATTCGGAGCAGGGACGGGTGATTATTACCGTACGCGTCTGACTCACTCACTTGAAGTTGCGCAGATTGCCCGTGAGGCGGCGAAAAGTCTGCTGCGATCGTATCCAGAAGTGGAAACCACTAAGGCGGAGAATCCGGGTCTTGTTATCGATCCAGAGGTAGTGGAATGCGCAGCTATCGCTCATGATTTTGGCCATCCTCCCTTTGGACATAAAGGGGAAGAAGTGCTGGATAATATTTTGGAACAGCTTATTGAAAAGAAAACTAACGAAGCTGCGCTGCAATCAGGCGCAACGGGTGTGGATCGGCTGCTGATCCATGAGCAGATGAAGCAACGTTATGAGCATTTCGAAGGCAATGCCCACAATTATCGGCTGATTATGTTTCTGGAGAAGCGTGAAAATATTGATGGCCTAAATCTGTCGGATGCTGTGCTGCTAGGCATAAATAAGTATCCTTTTCCCGGCACCTCGCTGAAGAAGGGGATGTACCTGCACGAATGGGGATATATTTCGGAGATCCGCAAAGAGTGGGGAATACCAGCAGGTAAGAAAACGTTGGAGGCTCAGCTTATGGACCTTTGTGACGATATCGCTTATTCTGCACATGATCTGGAGGATGGGATTAAAGCCGGAAAGATTGAAGTGCATGAACACTTTATGCATGATTCTTATATCCAACGGTTAATCGTGGAGAAAATCACCACGCTCGAGGATTTCTTCTGGAAGGGCTGGGAAGAGGAAGGCATTCGCGCGAAGGTCGAGGAAGTGCTCAGTTCATTTCTTCGGGTTTGGAAGGAAAAAATGCCAACCTGTGAAAACGACTATTCCCGCACTCGACGTGAAGTTAAGGCTTATTGGGTAAGTACCTTTGTCGCAAGCTTGGGAGTGATCCAAGATGGAGACTGGAAGAAGGTCACCTTTATAAAGGAAGGAAAAGAAGATGAAGATATGCTGCGGACCGTCAGTGTGTTGAAAAGCTTCGCATGGGTCACTATGATCCGTGATTTGCGTGTGCAGCGGCTGCAGAAACGTAGTGAGTGGATTTTGCGCCGACTATGGGGAGCATTTCTGGATCCACAGACCTCTAAAGCCATTATTCCATCGGATTGGCTGCAGCGCTTTGAGAAAGATCAGAAGCAGGCAAAGCCGATTTGGACTTGGGAGCATATGGTGATTGATTATATCGCAGGGATGACTGATGCTTTTGCAGAGAAAATATATAATGAGCTGTACGGACTGAAAGTCGGCTCGATTTATGATTTGGATTAGAGGCTCTTAGACAAGTAGTCCCTGCTGTTCATTTAGATCATCTAAATGAACAGCAGGGGCTATTTTTATAAGGATTATTGATTTAAATACCACTCATATGCAGTTTTTTCAAGATTAACCACAAATTCTTCTTTCCCGTCTATATAAGCTCCAATATCCTATGGGAATTGTTTGGCAAGAGTATCTTTTAAATCTCCGTACTGTTTAACCGCCTCCGGATATGATCGAAGGTAGTCTCTTACAGCCAGATGACGACCGATATCTATCTTATTATCCATTTGGAAGACATGAACATGATGGGTTCTGCTATTTCCGCCTTTTCTGAAATATCTTCTGCCACTGATACCGAACTCACCCATACATTCATAACCAAGTGCTGTCATTTGCTGGTTGAACTCATCTACAGCTTCGATATTTCGTACTACTGGCATTATATCTATGATTGGTTTCGCTTTGAGTCCGGAAACAGAAGTGCTGCCAATGTGGTGAATATCAACGAGGGCATCAGCAAAGATATCTTTAATCTTCTGAGCTTCTTCGTTGAACATTAGACTCCATTGTTCGTTAAATTCTGTGACCGTGACCTTCATTGCACTAACCCTCTCTTTATGGATAACTTTGGATTTTCTTATTATAGAACGGATGTTCCTGTTTTGTAAAGCTTATTATTAATATTGCCGGTCATAATGAACAAGATTTAGAGAAGGTGTGCCTGATGATAAGTAAGACTTCACATTTTCGGTAAAAATATTAACGATCCGGTCAGCGTATTGATCTGTAATTCCAGCGGAGTGTGGAGTGATAATAACCTGCTCCATAGACCAAAGCGGATGATCCTGCGGAAGGGGTTCGGTCTCAAAAACATCCAACCCAGCACCACGGAGTTGTCCGCGATTCAATGCGTCGATCAGCGCCTCTGTATCGGTAGTTGCGCCCCGGCCAATGTTAATGTAATAGGAGCCTTCTTTAAACGCGGAGAAGCTGGTGGCATTAAATAAATGCTTGGTCTCATCGGTAATAGGAAGGGTATTGATGATGAAATCGCCTTGACTTACAGCTTCGGATAAACGATCTGTTGTATAGATTTGATCAAAGTCTGCGACTGGCTTACCGGAACGGCTGACACCGATAGTCTTCATCCGGAAGGCTTTAGCAATTCTGGCGGTTTCACTGCCGATCGCTCCAGTTCCAGCTATTACGGCTGTTTTACCGAACAGCTCGCTTTCACTGCCATCAGATTTCCAAATCCGGTTCTGCTGATTGCGTACAGCTGTATGCAAATTACGGGTGAAGAGAAGAATGAACCCGAAGATTACCGCAGAAATAGGTTCGGCATGAACTCCGCTCCCACTGGTGAGCAGGATTCCTTGTTGCTTAAGACGATCGAGAGGAAGCTTCTCAATACCAGCAGACCAGGACTGAACCCAGCGAAGGGAGGACTCAGGGCGAAGGAGTGTATCCGAAATACCTTTTGCCCAGCCAATTACAATTTCTGCTTCTGCAAGCAGCTGCAAATCCGGATTTTTTGCGTCTCCTTGTGTAAATGTATAGCCTGGGGCAGCCGCTTTGATCCTTTCCTGCTGCTGAGATGTAAGTGGTTGTAGACATACTATAGACTTAGTCATGATGTGTTCCTCCTACTTTGTGGTTTAATGGATATGGATCATGTTATAGGTTAAGAATACCAAATCTATTGGAGAAGGTGAAATTGACCATGGATGCTAAAGCATCAGAGAACGAATCAGAACGGCTTTTTTTAGCTGTGAAATTACCTTCTGAGCTGCAAGAAATAGTGGCGCAGGCATGTTCAAAGCTATCTGAAAATTTTGATTTTGCTAAATGGACAAATCCGCAAGATTATCATATTACCCTGCAATTTTTAGGAGATACCCCAAAGGCCAAAATTCCAGATTTAGTGAAATCCTTGAGGAAGACTGCGGGTCAAGGCAGACCCTTCAATCTCTCTTTGGACAAATGGGACACATTTGGTCTTCCAGCTTCCCCAAGAGTCCTGTGGATAGGGGTTTCCGGCGAAATAGAGGCATTAAATCAATTAGCTGCCAGAGTGCATTCAGCGACGTTTCCACTAGGTTTTTCAGGCGAATCCAGGGCCTATAAACCGCATCTTACCGTGGCTCGAAAGTACCGGGGAAAAAATTCATATGATGATAAATTGCTGGAAAATTTACTGAAATTGGATGATGATTGGAACCTAAAAAACTATCAGAGAGACTGGACGATTGATAGTTTTGTGTTGTATGCTACCAGAATGTATGCCATTCCTATGTATGAAATTATTGAAAAGTTTACAGTTTAAAATCGATAATAAAGTTTTCAAAGCTTCCGTTTTCGGTTACATACAATAGGAATGTGCCGTGAAATAGGAGGAATATCATGTTAATTTTTAAACAAAACCGCTATATTGCGTTGCTCGTTGGCGTTATACTAGTGTGTTTCTCTGCCATAAGCTTATTGCAACCCGAACAAGTTGCGGAAGGGAAGATGGACAGGGTGCAGATGGATAAGTTGCAATCCACTAGCCGTGCATCCGTACTTTCTCTTTTGCAAGATGAATCGAAGTCTAGTATAACGAGTAGAATTACGAGGGGCATTACTGAAGTTACACAAGCCAATAAGCTTAATAACACATTCAGTCTTTTAAGTTCCGCTTGGAAACCGGCGAAGGGTGTGGAATGGCTTAGTGTAAAAAAATTAAAACAAAAAAACACAAAAAACACATCGAACGTTTCCATTATTCGGGTGAAGGCTGATGTAGTACAATCCAAGCCAGCTGCGCAAAAAGCGTCGCAATTGGCGGAAACAGCAACAAAGAGTAGTCAGGCGACAGCGAAGACAGTCTCGGCTTCTCAGAAACATCCCCTCACAACATTGTACTTCTCTCGGACAGAGCTATTAAGCCAGGAGCAGCAAAGTAAAGCAACCCGGCGCTACGCTGTATCCGAAGAAGAACTGCTTCTGCTACAAAAAATTGTAATGGCAGAGGCGGAAGGTGAACCGTACAAGGGCAAGGTGGCAGTTGCCAACGTTGTTCTGAATAGGCTGCGGTCAGCCAATTTCCCCGACACGATATATAAGGTTATTTATCAGAAGAGCCAGTTCAGCCCTGTAGCTAACGGGCGTCTTAACCGTGTGAAGCCTAACGATGATAGTATAAAAGCGGTGAATGCTGCACTCTCCGGAGTAAAGGAAGTTCCCGATAATACTTACTTTTTCTTGTCGCTAAAACTTGCACAGGATCTGACCGTACATCATACACAGACTTATGTTAAAACCATTGGCAATCATACTTTTTATAAATAAATTTGGTGGATCTGTGAACCTCAGCGCTATATAGGGTAAACTAAACTATATGAATCTGGAGGTGGAAGATAACCATGAAAATCACTTATTATGGACATTCAGCTTTGCTGGTAGAGACGGAGAACGTGAAGGTTATTATTGACCCTTTTTTGTCAGGCAATCCGAACTCCGGTATTTCACCTGCCAATATTTCAGTTGATGCCGTTCTGCTTACTCACGGCCACTCTGACCATTTTGGAGATGCTGTCGAAATTGCCAAGCAGAATGATTGTCCGATCTTTGCGGTGTTTGAGCTTGCCGAATATTGCCGGATGAAAGGTGCACAAGTAAAGCACATGAATATAGGTGGTAGTCATACCTATGCCGGGATGACTGTGAAATTTACGCAGGCATTTCATTCCTCATCCATTCAGGAGGGCGACTCTTGGATTTATGCTGGACAACCCGCGGGGATTTTGTTGACGATTGAGGGCAAGACGATTTTCCATGCGGGGGATACCGCGCTATTCAGCGATCTGCGCCTCATTGGAGAAAGGAACGCGATTGCCCTGGCAGCTCTGCCTATAGGCGATATGCTAACCATGGGACCGGATGACGCCTTGCTGGCCGCACGCTGGCTGCGGGCGGATAAGGTGATCCCGCTACATTACAATACATTTCCGGATATTGCTCAGGATGGAGCTGATTTCTGCGATCGCCTGCATCAAGAGGGAGTGGAAGGTTTCCCGCTTAAAGCTGGTGAGAGTGTAGAAATTTAAACCAATCCGATTTATATTAAAAAAAGCAGGTAGCCGGGGGAAATTCCCTGACTACCTGCTTATTCTTTAAGGTGTAATACATACAGGTTCTTCATTACGTGCTTGCGCTCTAGAGCCTCTGATTTCAGTTGCCTCGCTTACGGGGTTACCTAACATCTTCAGAACAGTAGTCGCACAGCTTTGCGGTTGATGTTTATCTGGAGCGAGACGTCGTCTGCGTTGCTCTTCCAGAACTGAATATTCACGAAGCATCATAGTGAACCATTTGTTCACTACTTCCGAGTCGAGCACCTCTGCCAGCCCAAGCTCTACGAAATATTGGCAGTTTTTCTCTTCCTGACCTGGAATAGCTTTATAGAAAAGCATCGGAATTCCTTTGGCCTGACCTTCTGTGCAGGTCATCCCTCCAGGCTTCGTGATCAGCAGGTCTGAGGCATCCATCAATTTATTGATTTCACTGCTATATCCCAGAATTTTAACATTGGGATGATTAAGCAGTGGATTGGACTTCATTTTGGCGATTAGCTTCTCATTGCTGCCCATACAGAAGACGAGCTGAATATCATCCATTCTGGCGGTGAGGGAATGCATAATCTCTTTGCCGAACATTAACCCCCAGCCTCCACCCATAATGAGTACGGTTGGGATATCAGCCAATCCCAGTTCCTTGCGCAGCAGCGTCTTGTTGGAGCGTTCCCAGAACTTTGGATGCACTGGGATGCCAGTGACGGTTACTAGCTCTGGAGCGATCCCACGGCCTGTCAGAATGGATTTGACGCGTGGGGTAGATACGAGATAACGATTGACCTCGGAATTTACCCAGCTCCCATGTGCATCATAATCTGTAATTAATGTATACAGAGGCACATTTAATCCACGACGCTTTAGTCTGGAAATGACCGCAGCCGGAATGGGATGAGTGCAGATAATCAAATCAGGCTTTAGCTGTTCGATCACCTGTGAAGCATGTGTATAAAAAATCCGGTGAAGCGCCATTTTAGTCAACGGGTTCAATGATTTATGATATTGTGTCTTATACATCATGCCGACCAGCTTAGGCTGGCTGCTAACTGTTTTGCGGTAAGCGGAAAGAATCCAAGGGGCGACCGTCGGGTTAAGAAATTTCCCCAGCTCGATGACTCGGCACTGGACATCCGGATTCAGCAGCTTTATTCCTTCGGCCAGAGCATAGGCTGCTCCTGTGTGGCCCGTACCGAAGCCTTCCGAAAACAGCAGTACTCTTTTCTTTCGCATAAGTTCACCTGCTACTTTCCTTTTCTATAGAAATGCTTTCCTTCTTCTAATTATACTAGGAAATCTATACTATACTCACATTATACAAGTAAGACGTAAATAGAAAGTTAAAACCCTGCAATAAATAAAAAAATAAAAGGTTCGCCCAAAGTATTGCAAACTAGAAAACAACATGATAAAGTAGTGAATGACCAATTGACCGGATTAGTAAAGTGGTCAGAAGTCAGCGGGAACGATATTTTCTGGAGAAAGGAAGTGTGCACAGGTGGCAGTGGTGGATCGAAGACAGCAGGTGCTTCAGGCCGCAGCGAAATCTTTTTCATTATTTGGCTATAAGGCAACTACAATGGATCAGGTTGCTAAGATTGCAAATGTCGGTAAGGGAACCATCTACACCTTTTTTACAAACAAAGAGCAATTGTTTGACGAGATCCTGCGCGATATGATGATGGAAATGAAGACGATAGCTGAACGGGAGATCAGGCGAGACAGACCTTTCTTTGATAACTTGCATCGTGTGCTGGATGCTCTGCTTGAGTTTCGAAGTGAGCAGGAGCTATTCATAAAACTTTCCCAGGAGAATCGCGAATTCGGTACGCCGCAGGCTGGAGAAGGACTCGAGAAGATCGAGAACGTAGTTTTAGAATATTTAGAACGGGAGGTGCAACAAGCGCTCCAACAGGGAGAAATCAAACCTTGCGATCCCAAAATCGTCTCGGTAGTCATGTTCAGATTATATATTGTATTGACTGCTGAACTGAATAAAACACATACTCCCTTGGACAAGGAACAGATCAAGATGTATTTTCATTTGTTTCTCGCCGAAGGATTGGCACAGTAAGGGTTGATTCAGGATAGGGATGGCGTTCTCAGCATCACTCGATTCGCTTTCCCTTAACAATTCTCAAGATGATTAGGCATTGAAGAAGAGCCGCAAGGCATTTTTTTATACCCTGAATTGACCGAATGGGGAAAACAGTCACTTAGTGTTACGTAATATTTCGCAAACAAAGCATTTTAAAGAGAGCATAAGCTCATAAGGAGAGAACCAGAATGAAATCATTATCCGTATTTACCAAGGATCTTGGCGCAGCCCTTAGAAATCCGAAGGTGCTGATTCCAATGATTGCTATCCTATTTATTCCGGTGATGTACAGCGGATTCTTCCTGAAGGCATTCTGGGATCCGTATGGCAAGATGAATGAACTTCCGGTTGCTGTGGTCAACCAGGATGTCGGCGCTAATTATGAAGGCAAGCAACTACAAGCCGGTAATGATCTTATAGAAGAGTTGAAGGTAACCGACGGCTTCCAGTGGAACTTCGTTTCCCTTGAAGAAGCGGAAGCAGGAATGAAGGACAATACTTATTATATGTCGATCATTGTTCCGGAAGACTTTTCTGCCAAAGCTACTACTCTTATGGATGATGAACCACAGCCGGCAAAAATTATTTATGAGCCAAATGAAGGTTATAACTTCTTGGCTGGTCAGATCGGTGGTACGGCTGTAGCAGAAATTAAAAATAAAGTATCTGCTAAAGTAACAGAAGCTTATGTGGAGTCTGTATTCAATCAGATTACAGAAGTATCTGATGGATTGGGCGAAGCCGGAGATGGTGCTTCCAAGATCGCTGATGGCGCTGGTAAGCTAGATGACGGAGCCTTGAAGCTGAAAGATAATCTACTTGTACTGACAGATGGTACAGGTAAACTTCAAAATGGTGTAGAACCCCTTACACAAGGCGTGACTGATTTGAATGCAGGTGCTACGGCGCTTAAAACAGGATCAACCACGTTGGCAAGCGGATTGCAACAATTGTCTACTGCACATACGCAACTTCAAGACGGTGTTGCCCAAAGTTCTGCCGGCAGTAAACAGCTTAGTGACGGCTTGAAACAAGCTGTAACCGGTGCTACACAGCTTCAGGCGGGAACACAGTCTGCTGTGGATGGTACTTCTAAACTACAAGCAGGAACACAATCTTTAGTTGATGGCAGCGCGAAGCTGGAAGCGGGCTTAACTTCTTCCGTAGATGGCAGCGCGAAACTGGAAGCGGGTTTGCAAGCTTCCGCCGCAGGCAGCACGAAGGTAACTGAGGGTGCTAAAGCGGTAGCTCAAGGATTGGAGCAATTGGCACAGGCTAGTCCTGAGCTGGCACAAAATCCAGCGGTACAGAAGCTGCTGGCAGCTAGTGCAGCCGTGGCACAAGGCAGTGAGCAACTGCAACAAAGCCAAGAGCAGCTGGCACAGGGTGCTACTGCACTCCACAGTGGGCAAGAGCAACTGGCACAAGGTGCAACTCAACTGCACTCGGGGTCACAGCAGTTAGCTGCTGGTGTAACTCAGTTGCATGATGGAGCTAAGCAATTAAATGCTGGTAGCACACAGCTGTTGACAGGACAACAAAAACTGGCACAAGGCGCATCTGCACTTGTAGCTGGTGGCGATAAGCTGAATGCAGGAATGCAACAATTTGGTGCGAAGCTTAAAGAAGCTGCAGCTGGAGGCAGCAAGCTGGCTGAAGGCGGTAAAGCACTTGGTGATGGTACCTCAAAACTGCTTAGCGGTGTAGGCGAACTAGGTTCCGGTATCAGTGCGGTAGCAGATGGTTCGAAAAAACTGGCTGATGGCGCAGGCGAGCTGAAAGATGGTATGGATGATCTGAAATCTGGATCAACAGAACTGGCAACTAAGCTTGGCGATGCTGCTGAAAAAACAGGCAGCGTGAACAAAACAGATGCAATGATGGAAATGTTCGCACAACCAGTTGTGGTTGAGGATAAAGTTGTGAATCATGTTCCGAACTATGGTACAGGTTTTGCTCCTTACTTCCTATCCCTTGGATTGTTTGTAGGTGCTTTGATTTCAACAATTGTTATTCCAATGCGTGATTCGGCTGTCCTTGGTGCTAGCCGTATGAACCGTTTCATCAGCCGTACGCTTACCTTCACAATCATGAGCTTCATCCAGTCTATGCTGGCTGCTGTGGTTGTATTGTACGGACTTGGACTGGAAGTACAAAGTAAACCGCTATTCTTCGTATTTACATTCTTAACAAGCTTAGTTTACACATGGGTAGTTCAAGCGATTGTTACTTGGATGGATCAACCGGGACGTTTCGTTGTTATCGTTATTCTGATTTTCCAATTAACAACTAGTGCCGGAACATTCCCACTTGAATTGATCCCTGACTGGATGAAATTCTTTAATCCACTGCTTCCAATGACTTACACAGTTAGTGGTCTCAAAGCAGTAATTTCTACAGGTGATTTCAGTGCAATGTGGGGAGATGTAGGTATCCTGGCAATCTTTGGTCTTGGATTCCTTGCTCTTACCTTCGCTTACTTCATGACACGTAGCCGTGAGAATGAAGTTGGAGTGAATAGTGAACAAGTTTTGACTGTATAAACTGATAAATTTTTTGAAAAAAAAGTATAAAAAAGCGTCTCCTCTGGGAGACGCTTTTTTTGATTTAAAATCATAAAAACCCTTTTTCTTGCAAACATATTAGAAGGAGTGAAAAATCTTGTAACGCTTTCATTGCATATGCACTTATGCGTTATTTATGTATAATTATGCAACATGAAGTTTTTTTAAACTTTTACTCGCTAAAGCTGTGATGCAAAAACAATTGTTAATCAGCATCATAAAAAAGTTTAAATTGCGCTGATGATACCTCGGTGATAAAATAATAGCACTAATCTGGATTGAATAATTATTAAGATTTTCATGTGAAAAATTTTCCTAACACATTGCATACTTTATAATAGAAAGGTTGCGTTCGATGAAACACACTGAACTGCCCGTAAAACAGGGCCTGTATGATCCCCAGTTCGAAAAAGATGCTTGCGGCATGGGATTTGTAGCTCATATTAAAGGCACACCGTCTCACAATATCGTAAGTAATGCTTTGACAATGCTCTTTAATATGGAGCATCGGGGAGGCCAAGGTAGCGAACCCAACTCTGGTGACGGAGCAGGTATCATGCTTCAAATTCCGCACCGTTTCTTTGCAAGCGAAGCTCAGAAGCTAGGCTTTGCTTTGCCGGAACAAGGCCATTATGGCGTGGGCATGATCTTTTTATCTCATAACGAAGAAGTTCGGGCGCAGCATGAAGCTCTCTTAAGCAATATTATTGCTGAAGAAGGTCAAATAGTACTCGGCTATCGTGATGTGCCTACCTATGATGAAATGCTTGGCAAGACAGCGAAAGCTGCTAAGCCTTTTGTGCGTCAAGTATTTATCGGCCGCTCGGCTTCGGTCACGAATGAGTTGTCTTTTGAACGTAAGCTTTATGTAATCCGCAAACGTGCAGAGCTTGCCATTCGTTACGGTGGTGCAGAAGAGGATGAATCCTTCTATATTCCAAGCTTGTCGTGCCGTAAGATTGTATACAAAGGCATGCTGACTACAGAACAAGTCGGACAATTCTACCTGGATTTGCAGAACGAAGAGCTGGAATCAGCGATCGCGTTAGTTCACTCCCGTTTCAGTACGAACACCTTCCCAAGCTGGGAACGTGCGCATCCCTACCGCTTTATGATCCACAACGGTGAGATCAATACCTTGCGTGGTAATGTGAACTGGATGCATGCGCGCCAGTCATTGTTTAAGAGCGAAGTGTTTGGTGAAGATCTGAACAAGATCAAGCCTGTTATTAACCCGGATGGATCGGACACTGCAATGTTCGATAACACCTTTGAGTTTCTCTATTTGAGCGGACGATCCCTGCCACAGGTAGCCATGATGATGGTTCCTGAACCATGGAGCAATCATGATAGTATGGACGCTGATAAAAAAGCATTTTATGAATATCACAGTACTCTAATGGAGCCATGGGACGGGCCTGCTGCAATGGGCTTTACCGATGGGATACAAATCGGCGCTATTCTGGACCGTAACGGCCTGCGTCCTGCTCGTTATTATGTAACGAAAGACGATATGATTATTTTATCCTCAGAAGCCGGTGTACTGGACATTCCAGCAGAGGACATCTTATATAAAGACCGCCTGAAGCCTGGACGCATGCTGCTCGTGGATACGAAGGAAGGCCGCATTATCTCCGATGAGGAAGTTAAATCGGCTATCGCCTCTGAGAAGCCTTATCGCCAGTGGCTGGATGAGCATTTGATCAGTCTTGATGAGCTTCCGGATGCACCTGAACTGCCAAATCCTAAGCATGATAATGTACAACAGCTACAGCAGGCTTTCGGCTATACTTTTGAAGACTTGCGTAAGGTGCTTGAGCCAATGGCATCTACTGGTGCTGAAGCTGTCGGTTCCATGGGTTATGATGCTCCGCTCGCCGTATTTTCGGACCGCCCGCAACGTCTCTATAACTATTTCAAACAAATGTTTGCTCAGGTAACGAATCCACCCATCGATGCCATTCGTGAAGAGCTGGTGACATCCACAACGACTACGATTGGACCAGAGCGTAATTTGCTTAAACCGGAACCGGAAAGCTGCCGCCAGATCTCGCTGCAAACGCCAATTCTTTCGAACGAAGATTTTGCTAAGATTCGCCATGTTCGCCGTGCAGGCTTCAAATCGATGTCTATTCCAATTCTTTTCCCGGCTGAGCTTGGGGCAGAAGGATTACGCATCGCGCTTGAGCGCATGAACGAGGCTGCTGACCGTGTTATGGCTAAAGGGCATAACATTCTGATTCTGACTGACCGCGGTGTGGACAGTGAGAATGCTGCGATTCCAGCTCTGCTTGCGGTATCGAGTCTGCATCACCATTTGATCCGCCAAGGAACACGGACGAAAGTTAGTATTTTGCTGGAATCCGGTGAACCACGTGAAGTCCATCATTATGCGCTGCTGCTCGGTTATGGTGTGAGTGCAGTAAATCCTTATCTGGCTTTTGAAAGCTTGGATGACATGATCGGCCAAGGCTTATTGCGGGGAATCTCGCATGAAAAAGCAGTGAAGAACTATATTAAAGCTGCGACTAAGAGCGTAGTTAAGATTCTTTCCAAAATGGGAATTTCGACGATTCAATCTTACCGCGGTGCGCAGATTTTTGAAGCTGTGGGTCTGAACTCTGAGTTCGTGGATCGTTACTTTACTTGGACACCTTCCCGGATTGGGGGGATTGGCCTGGAGGAAGTGGCAACTGAGGCGCTTATCCATCATAACCGTGCTTTTACAGAAAAAGACGGAAATGATAAGGTGCTTGACTCCGGGGGCGATTATCAATGGCGTAATGATGGGGAAGAGCATCTATTCAATCCACAGACGATTCATCTGCTTCAGCACTCTGTGCGTAGCGGGAATTATGATATGTACAAGAAATATGCTGCCCTTGTTCAAGGAGAAAGCGAGAAGCAATTGACGCTTCGTTCCTTGTTGCAATTCAAGTCAGCCTATGAACCGATTCCACTGGAAGAAGTAGAATCTGCATCGTCCATTATGAAACGGTTTAAGACGGGTGCAATGTCCTTTGGTTCCATTAGTAAGGAAGCACATGAGACACTGGCCATTGCGATGAACCGTATCGGTGGTAAGAGTAATACGGGGGAAGGCGGCGAAGATCCAGCCCGCTATATTCCGGATAGCAATGGTGATTCACGTCGCAGTGCGATTAAACAAGTAGCTTCTGGACGTTTTGGTGTTACCTCGAACTACCTAGTTAACGCTGATGAGATCCAGATTAAAATGGCTCAGGGCGCTAAACCAGGGGAAGGTGGACAGCTTCCGGGACGTAAAGTTTATCCTTGGGTCGCTGAAGTACGTGGCTCAACAGCAGGTGTCGGTCTGATCTCACCTCCACCGCATCATGATATTTACTCTATCGAGGATTTGGCAGAGCTGATCTATGATCTGAAAAATGCAAATCCACGTGCAAACATTAATGTTAAGCTCGTATCGGAAGTTGGAGTGGGTACGATTGCTGCGGGTGTAGCCAAAGGGCGCGCTGATATTATCTTGGTTAGTGGCTATGATGGAGGTACAGGGGCATCGCCGATGAACTCCATTCGTCATGCGGGTCTTCCGTGGGAGCTTGGCTTGGCTGAAACCCATCAGACATTGATGCTCAACAATCTGCGTGACCGTGTAGTTCTGGAAACAGATGGTAAAATGCTAAGCGGCCGCGATTTGGCTGTAGCTGTATTGCTTGGGGCCGAAGAGTATGGTTTTGCCACTGCTCCGCTAGTATCTGTTGGTTGTATTATGATGCGTGTCTGCCAAATGGATACTTGTCCGGTTGGTGTAGCTACACAGAATCCGGATCTTCGTAAGAATTTTACCGGTGATCCGCAGCATGTAGTTAACTTTATGACCTTCGTGGCACAGGATCTACGTGAAATTATGGCAAGTCTCGGCTTCCGTACAATTGAAGAGATGGTAGGCCGTACCGATTGTCTAGACGCAACTCAGGCGTCGAAGCATTGGAAGAAGAAAGGCATAGATTTGAGCAGCCTGCTGCATACACCGGAATTACCGGAAGGAAGCACACGCTTCCGCAGTAAATACCAGAATCATGGTCTGGAAGAGACACTGGATGTTTCGCAGCTGCTCGACCTGGCAGCACCTGCACTGGAATCAGGTACGGCTGTTGAGGCATCACTGCCAATCACGAACGTTAATCGTGCCGTCGGAACTATCCTTGGCAGCGAGCTGACCCGCAAGTATGGGGCCGCAGGTTTGCCGGATGATACGATTCGGCTTCATTTCACCGGTTCTGCTGGTCAAAGCTTGGGTGCATTCGTACCTAAGGGAATCACGCTTACGGTGGAAGGAGATTCCAATGACTATGTAGGTAAAGGATTGTCGGGTGGTAAGATTATTATCAAGCCATCTCCGAAAGCTACCTTTGCTGCTGAGGACAATATCATTATCGGAAATACTGCATTCTACGGTGCAACAGGTGGAGAAGCTTATATTAACGGTATCGCTGGTGAACGTTTTGCCGTCCGTAACTCCGGAGCGAAGGTTGTTGTAGAAGGCGTGGGTGACCACGGCTGTGAATACATGACTGGAGGCCGAGTGGTTGTCCTTGGTGAAACTGGCCGTAACTTTGCGGCAGGGATGTCAGGCGGTATCGCTTATGTCTACGACCCAGATAGAACCTTCATCGGCCGCTGCAATCTCGAAATGGTACTGCTCGAGAGAGTGGAAGAGTCTGAGGAGATCGAAGAGCTGCGTGAGCTGATTATCCGCCATACCGAGCTTACAGGTAGTGCGGCTGGCGCACGAGTACTGAATCAGTGGGCAGATAGCTTGCCGAACTTCGTTCGTGTCATTCCGAAGGATTACAAACGGATGATGGAGCAAATTCGCAAGGTAGAACAAACCGGATTGACCGGAGAAGCTGCGTTGATGGCTGCATTTGAAGCAAATATGCGCGAGCTTGCCCGTGTTGGCGGTTAAACTGTTGTACTTGAATGAAATAGGAACTAAATGAATAAGGGGACCTGACTCTTCCTAATACCGGAGAAGTCAGGTTCCTTTTTTAGCTGGCAGACTCTTATCCTCTAGTGATTTTCGGAAAAAAGGGTATATGTGGTAAACTAGGTTATAGATGAAAGGAAGTGAGACTATGTCGAATACAGAAATATTGATGGAGCCTGTTGCCCGCCTGCAGGGAGTCACCAAAAAAATCGGCTCGAAAACGCTGGTGAGCGATTTAACGCTGGACATCCCGCCTGGACAAATCTTCGGTTTTTTGGGACCCAACGGAGCAGGTAAGACTACTACAATACGGATGATGGTAGGGTTGATTTCCATTAGTCGTGGAGACATCTTGATCTGTGGCCGTAGTATTAAAAACCATTTTGAAGAGGCTATCGCAAATATAGGGGCCATTGTAGAAAATCCAGAGATGTACAAGTTCCTCACCGGTTATCAGAATCTGCGCCAATATGCACGGATGGTGCCAGGGGTAACAAAGCAACGGATAGATGAGGTTGTCGAGCTAGTCGGACTAGGTCAAAGAATTCATGACAAAGTTAAGACCTATTCGCTAGGTATGCGTCAGAGGCTGGGAGTGGCTCAAGCACTGCTGCACAGACCCAAGCTGCTGATTCTAGATGAGCCAACCAACGGGCTGGACCCACAAGGGATACGCGAGCTCCGAGACTATTTACGCCGTTTATGTCAGGAAGAAGGAACAACTGTATTCGTCTCCAGCCATTTACTTTCCGAGATGGAGCTCATGTGTGACAGCGTAGCGATTATCCAAAATGGACGACTGGTGGATGTGAAGCAGCTGAAAGGGGTAGGCAATACTGTAATGCCTCTGGGAGAAACCTTGTTCGAGGTTGATAATGCTGAGGCTGCGTTAGCCCTCATTGGACGTGGAGTATTTAAGAGTGGGGGACTTGTGCTTGAGGCAGAGCGTGAGGAGATTGCAGAATTAAATGCCAAGCTAGTGGCAGGTGGGATTAAGGTGTATAACATCAGAACCCTTGCCCGTACGCTGGAGGATCAATTCTTAGAGGTTACAGGAGGTGAAGGAATTGGGTGAGTTTACAGCTCTCATACATAATGAGAATATCAAAATATACAGCCGTGTCCGCACATGGATTATGCTGCTTATTCTTGCAGTGATGAGCGTGCTGCTTCCTGCGCTTATTTATTTCACAAGCGAAGGCGATTCATCGCTTATGGGGCTCTGGGACAACTTTCAGATGACGGTGAGTATTGCGTTCTTCTTGAATACAATCTTTACCGTTGTAGTGGCTTCTGACTCCGTAGCGGGCGAATTTACCTGGGGAACCATTAAGCTGCTGCTGATTCGCCCGTGGAGTCGCTCCAAGATCCTGCTCTCGAAATATATTTCCATGGTGTTATTCAGTTTGCTTAGCACCGCAGTATTGATTGCTTTTGGGTTTGGTGCTTCGTTAATCTTCTCCTCATCTTCGGGAGATACGATGTCATCCATTACGGCTTGGAGTCCAGCGGAATATTCCTTCCTAGATCTCCTATGTCGTTACATTGAGCTTTTCCTGACTGCTGCTCTGGCTTTCATGGTATCTAGCGTATTCCGCGCGAGTGGGCTGGCTATTGGATTATCCTTATTTATTATGTTTGCCAAGAGTATTTTTACGGTTATTTTTAGTCCAGAACGGTTTGAATGGGCCCAATACTTGATCTTCACACATATGGATCTAAGAGGCTACCTATTGTCGGATACGGGTCCGGGGGGCTCAACACTTGGTTTCTCCATAGCTGTATTAGCGGTGTACTATATCCTATTCCTGGCCATTTCCTGGATTGTCTTCCGTAAAAGGGACGTTGCTTCATAGAAATAAGTCTAGCCGGCTTCAAGTGTTCCTTGAGCTTTGGAGGAGCGCTTGGCTGCCTTGTCCTTTTTCATATTACTTTTGGGCTCACCTGCTTTTTCAGAGGTGGGCTGTTCTTGCATGGCAATGGAGCCATTCAGGAGGCTGCCTTCCATAATGCTAAGTGCTCCTGCTGAAATATTGCCATGCAATTCTCCGGTTCCGGTCATAATGAGTCTGCGATCAGCCGTAACATCACCGTATACTTTGCCGGCAATCACGATTTCTTCCGCTTTAATACTGGAGCGCACTGTTCCTTCTTCTCCTACAGTCACGACACCACTGCAAATAATCTCACCGCTAAAGGTACCCTCAATCCGCAGGTTTGTATCACATTGCACCTTACCCTCCAGTGTTCCTCCATGCCCAATTAGGGAATCGGTAGATTTAAAGGAGACACGCTGCTGCCGTTTGTTCCACATTTATAAATTCCTCCTATTTTGAAATTAAATGCAACCCTTTAGGGTTTGACATACGCCAAAGGGTTGACTGTTTTATTCTGCTTCACAACCTGAAAATGAAGATGAGGACCTGTGCTTCGGCCAGTGCTTCCAAGCAAGCCGATTTTCTGCCCTTTGCTAACCTTGTCTCCCGCAGATACGATCATTCCGTTCAAATGCATGTACCAGGTTTCCAATCCATTTGAATGCTTAATCACGATGTATTTTCCGCGTGCGCCCATTTGTTCCGCAGTAATAACCTCGCCATCTAAGGCAGCATATACAGGATCACCGATGTTCCCAGCAATATCGACACCGGAATGGAACGCAGACAAACCTTTGAATGGATCTGAGCGGTAGCCGAAGCTTGAAGAAATGACTTTGGACTCGGTAGGCCAGAGCGGTACAGCGTTAAGTTTAGCCTTTTCTGCACGGGCCTTTTGAGCTTGCAGATTTGCCTGTACGTTATTTTCATGCTCTGCCTGTGTGATCGTCTGTGTGATACTTTCCACCATTTCATCAAGCATCCCGTGAATCTCCTCAAAGTCATCCTTAGTTTCTTCCACCAAGCTCGTAGCGTCGTTCTGATACACCGCGATGTATTCTCCACCAACCTGCGGGGTGAGTGTTTTTGGAAGGGCTGCGGTGATGGCCCCAAAGCGGAAACTTATGGCGGATAGAGAAGTGGAAGATGAGTTCTCTTCTGTACTCTGCTTAAAGGAAGTCTCTTTAGGAACAGGAGAAGAAAGACGGTTCGATAAACCTAATGTTGAATTTGAAGTGGCCGATCCAGCTTTTGATTTTTCTGTTGCGGATTTCTCCGGTTGAGATTCATTCGTGTCTGTAGCGGCAGCAGCACCTTTGCTTTTGTTAATCAATGCTTGCAGCTCCTGTTCCAGTGCATTTACACTCTTCAGCTTGTCTTTAATGTTATCTGCCTCTTCCGAAAGTTCGCTGACCTGGCTACGAAGCTGTGTTAAATCTTTATCCTTGTCGGCGACCTTCATTTCCATGCGGAGATTGGTTAGCGATAGTGCGGCTGCCTCGGCTTCTAGCTGTGAGATGGACTGAGAGGCATGGAAATGCATAGAGGTGACCAGACTGGAGATAGACAGGGCTGCTGCTGCCGGTAAGGCGAACGCTAGCGGTTTGGAGATGTGGAGCTGTTTGACTGGACGTCCGGCATCCCTTACGACAAGCAGCGTAATCCGTTTATGATCTGGCTGACTCTTCATGGCTTCTCCTTTCTGCGGCTTATGGCAGCCGCTTGCGATACCTGAGGCTAACGACTTTTCTTCCATTAGGCTCATCCGAATTGTCCTACTACTCTATGTATTCCATATCTTTCAGGAACATGACAACGGTTTGTTTGAATAAAGAAGGAGAGTTACGGCAAAACCTGTACTAGAGTCATCGCAGAGAGTCTATTGCATCTGTTTTTATTAATTGAGGGGGTAGAGAATTGAAGATTTTCGCGATAATTCTAATTCTTTTTATCATACAGATTGCATTGATTGTATTTCTGGAGTACCGACGCCCGCAAAGGGCTATAGCATGGTTGTTTATTTCCTTCTGTTGTCCACCGCTCGGTCTGGCATTCTATTATTTTCTAGGTCGTGACTACAGACAGAATAGAAAATTGAACAAAAGATGTACTTCACTCTTCCGGGAAATCCGTTCGTATGTCACTGGTAAGATTAAGGTAGTAAAACAAGCGTCGGATACTGGAAACGCTCAGTTTGAGAATAACGAGGGTTTATTGGTTTTGCTTGCAAAGCTCTCGGAAGGGCCTATTACAGGCCATAACAAAAGCAGAGTGCTGTCAACTGCAAGAGAAGCTTACGACGCTATGCTGGAAGCCATGGAAGAGGCAAAAGAACATATCCACATGCAATTTTATATTTATCGTGATGATGAGATCGGAGAACAGTTTCAGGACGTTATGATTCGAAAGGCGCGGCAGGGAGTAAAGGTGCGTTTGCTTTGTGATGGACTGGGCAGTCATCGATTAAGCCGTAGGTTTATTCGAACCCTGAGAAATGCCGGGGTGGAGTTCCACTTTTTTTTACCTCCGATTAGTTCTTTACTGGATCGTCGGTTTAATTTCCGCAATCATCGGAAGATCCTAGTGGTGGACGGATTGATTGGTTTTACGGGGGGAATGAATATCGGTGATGATTACTTAGGAAAGGACGCCAAGATGGGTTACTGGCGCGATACCCATCTGCGTTTAGAAGGAGATTCTGTTTATTATATTCAGTATGTCTTCCTGAAGGATTGGAGACTGGCCTCTGGTGAAGGTATGAGTCATCCTCGTTTGTTCCCTGAGCACTCTTGCAAGGAGCAAGAGGCCGTGCAGATTGTAGGAAGTGGACCGGATGCTGCGATCGATGCTTCTCAGGAGATGTATTTTGCCGCTTTTTGCTCTGCTAGGGAACGGATCTGGATTACTTCACCGTATTTTATTCCGGATCCTGCGATTTGTCGTGCTTTGAAGAGTGCAGTCCTTCGTGGAGTGGATGTTAGAATCATCATTCCGGCGAAGCCTGATAATAAGCTTGTTTATCATGCTTCTTTGTCTTATCTGGAGAATTTACAAGATGCAGGCGTGAAGTTCTATCGCTACACCAAAGGATTTATGCATGCCAAAGTCATGATAGTGGATGATCTGCTGGGTACGGTGGGAAGTGCGAATCTGGATATGCGCAGCTTCTATTCTAATTTCGAAATGACAGCGGTTTTGCTGCATCCTGAGACGATAGCAGAGCTAGTCGCGGGGTTTGAAAAGGATCAAAAGAACAGTGAATTCATTGATCCTGTAAAATTTAAGGAGAGAGGGAGAATTGTCAAACTCGGTGAAGGGCTATGTCAGTTGTTATCACCGCTGTTATGACCGGAAAGAGGACTAAATCTGAATTTTTCGAAGGATAGTACGTGTTCCATTCATTATTAGAGCATATTTTGTGATATAATAATTGTATAAGAAGAAATGTAAGAAAGTATAGATTGTAGTTATACTTCCGAATGTTTCAAAACTATACTGTTAAATTGTAGGGGGAGTTCTATGAATGTGAGTCCACAAATGTTTACCAAAGAGGAGCAGAACAAACTGCAGAAGACCGGTGCCCATAAAATGGCTAAGTTCGCGCAGCGTATGATCATGTTATCCGTAGGGGCCGCCATGATGGCTGTTGCACTTGAGATATTCCTAGTACCTAATCAAATGATTGATGGCGGGATTACCGGTATCTCCATTATTTTATCACATTTATTTGACATTCCTCTGGGTATATTATTGACACTGCTCAACCTTCCGTTCCTGTTAATCGGTTATAAGCAAATCGGTAAGACATTTGCCTTATCTACCTTATATGCGATTTTACTTATGTCTATCGGCACTTCAATGCTGCATCATGTAGAGGCCTTTACAGTTGAACCGATGCTTGCTGCCGTGTTTGGCGGTATCATTCTAGGTGTAGGTGTTGGATTGGTTGTACGTTTCGGGGGATCTCTAGACGGTACAGAAATTGTTGCGATTTTGGTAGCCAAGAAGCTTCCCTTCTCTGTAGGTGAAGTAGTTATGTTCTTCAACCTGTTCATCTTGTCCGGAGCTGGATTTGTGTTCGGTTGGAATAACGCGATGTTCTCCCTGATTGCTTATTATATTGCATTTAAGGTTATTGACATCACCCTTGAGGGTCTGGATCAATCGAAATCAGTATGGATTATCAGTGATAAATTCCGCGATATCGGGGAAGCTCTGACAGAGCGTCTTGGACGTGGTGTTACTTATTTAGATGGAGAAGGCGGATTTTCCGGTGAGAACAAGAAAGTGATCTTTGTAGTTATCACCCGTCTGGAAGAAGCTAAGCTTAAAACCATTGTTGAAGATTGGGATTCTGATGCATTCATCGCAATAGGTAACATCCATGATGTTAAAGGTGGCCGCTTCAAGAAGAAATCCATCCACTAGCGTAGCTCTTAAGTATCATTAACTGAAAGAAGGTATTTTTACGGATAAAAAAGCAATAAATACGGTGAACAAAGCTCGGCCTGCCGTATTCTTATATAGTATACCTTCTGTCCTTGAGTGGGACGCCAAATAAGCTCGTAGCATGTAGTTGATGCTGCGGGCTTATTGCTGTTTTTAGGGTCTTTTTTCTATGGGATTGCTCCTTTATGGGAGCTTAGCAATGAGCTGTTCAACGGGCTGTGGGGGCACTTTCTCTAAAAGATCTCCCATACGCAGAAGGCGTTCCTCGATATTGAGCAGATGAAAATTAGAGGGAGATACATTTTGCTGAACCTCCTCCCAGAGCAAGGGTGTAGAAACTGTAGCAAATGGTCTTGCGCGTGGTGTGTAAGGTGCAGCTAATGTTTTGCCGCTATAATGCTGAAGGTAGTCAAAATAAATTTTATCTCCGCGATTCTTTTTTAGACGTTCCAGGGTGAACAGGTTGGGATGCTTTTCGGTGACATAACGACCCACAAAATGCCCGATTTTCCGCAATCCATCAAAAGTAACGCCAGTCTCGATAGGGACGATGATTTGCACCCCGGTAGCACCGGAGGTTTTGGGTACAGAGGAGAGGCCAAGAGAGGTTAAGACCGCCCCAACGATCGCAGTTGCTTCCATGATACGAGGTTCGATTTCAAGTGACGGATCAAGATCAATCATCCACTCACAGGGCAGCTCGCTGCCTACATAATGCAGGGAAGGGTGGAATTCCAAAGCGGCGAGATTTCCCAGCCAAATCAGCTCAGGTAAACCTTGCAGCTTGATATAGTTAATATTCTCGTGCACAGCGGTTTGGACAAAGGCCGGAAGCGGATCAGGCGCATTTTTCTGATAAAAGGACATTCCAGAGATGCCGTGCGGATAACGAATGACGGTAAGCAGCCGGTCTCGGCAATAACGCAGCAGATAGGGAGAGAGTGCAGCGAGCTTTTGCAGATAAATCCGTTTGGTAATGCCACATTCGGGCCACAGCAGCTTCTCTGGGTTAGTGATGATGATTTCTTCTCCGTCTATGGTAATTGTACCTTTGATCGCTGCCGGCATCGGGGAAACTCCTTTCTGTGATAGGAATGAAGGTATTATGTGTCAGTCTGCTCTTTTTCATGAAAAAAATATTCCCAAAGTGTCCCTTTTGGATGATCATAAGACTTATAAGGATATACGTTAATGAGAAAGGGGAGTTTGCTGATTTTGGACGGGATCGAGCACACTGTTGTTCGGGTACAGTCAGGCGAGGTAGATTCCTATGCCTTGATCGTCGAGGCTTTTCAAAAGCCGATTTACCGCTATTGCTGTCGGCTGCTTGGGAGCCGTACTGAAGCGGAGGATGCAGTACAGGAAATTCTGGTAAAGGCATATCAGCATATAGGCACATACCGCCCTATCGCGAGCTTCTCTTCATGGCTATATAAAATTGCCTACCATCATTGCCTCAGTCTGATCCGCAAACGTCAAAGCCAAATAAAGTTTATGGCGCTTTTTCAACCAGATCCGCCTGCAGAAAGCCCGGAACAGTTGATGGACCGTTACATATTTAACGAACATCTGACTTTTGCCCTCGCGAAGCTGAAGACAGAGGAGCGAAACCTGTTAGTACTTAGAATCTTTGAGGAACAGAGCTTCCCGGAGATTGCGGAGATTCTGGATAAGAATACTGATGCTGTGAAGAAGAAATACAGGCGAACGATTACGAAACTTGGTAAAATGCTGAATGCTCAGAAGGGGGGAACGGAATGGTGCGGCAACGAAGCTTTGTTGAAGAGAAAATGATCAAGAAAATGGATGCGGTAGGGAGCTGCGATGAGCTGGATGTAAAAGCAGCTGTTATGAAGCGGGTAAGAGCAATTCATGAACAACAGAATAGGGTTGGCGGTGAAAGGACGAGCATCGTTATCGAGCTGAAGCCGTTCCCAGAACCGGAAGATCCTATTATGCAGAAGCAAAAGGAGATGCCCCAACACCCGTCTAGGTTTAGAAAAAGAGTGCTCACAGGAGTCTCCGCGGCTGTATTGCTAGGGATTATCGGGTTGGGTGCTTTTCAGCTATCTGCTGATGGAGATTTATCGAAACAAGGTAGCCAGGTTACAATTGATATCTCAAAACCCCAAGGTGGTATTATTACACTAGTGAACAGCGGAGGGAAGGCTGTTGTGAAGACGGTGCATAATAATACGCCTGATCCGACAACCTCGCCTGCGATAGAAAAGTATCAGAGCTTATCTATGACTTATAAAGAGCAAGTGCTTGCTCGTTTAAACACTGGGGAAATGGCTGCTTATTATGTGAAGGATGCTGAATTAAATAAGCTGGAGTTAGGGTTAGGCTATGGAAATCAATTGCAGTTTGCTTTTATTTCGCCGGTGTATTCGAAATATCAAGACTTCGTAAAAGAATTAAAAACGGTTGGCGATTTCTGGCCAGGGTTGCCTTCCTCGTTAGCTGATGGTTATGAATTCGAGCAAGGAACTTTTAATGCAGCTCCCCTATACAAGTCGCTAGACACAGAATATGAAGAAATCCTTGAACAATTTCAAAAAAAGGCTACAACCGATAAAACTGGACAAAACTTGTTTATGGAGAAGATAGCTGCAAATTCCATAGATAATGCTGAGGTTACCTACCACAACGGAGATCAAAGAATTACACTATCCTTAAGGCAGAGTGTTTTTAAGGGTTATACCATGCAAGTGTCTATCTTGGAAGGCCAGACTGCTGAAAAATGGTCTGTGACAGGTACAGGTAAAGAGGCAATATTTATCGCGGCGGGTACTGGAAAAGGGAAGAATGCTTGGTCTTCTCAGAATCGATTGTATTGGTATGATGAAGTCACCCAGATGGTTTTTTCTCTAAGCGACAAGCAGGAGAGTAAACTGACTCGTGAGCAATGGCAAAAGATTGCCACCAGTTTTATTCACTAGCTACTGTTCTAACTGTACATTAGGAGAAGCTGTCTCAAAAGTAGTGAATTCTACTTGGGAGGCAGCTTTTTTATGGAATAGGGGAATAATGGATTTTACTGTGCCATGTGACGATATGCCACGCGTAGAGTTCTATGCTAATGGTTGGGACGGTGGGCGATGTGCGATGTGCTATGTATGATTTTCGTGCGGCTTGCAGTAGATGATTTGTGGAATTAGTGGTATATGTGACGGTGGACTATGGGCGATACGTTCTGTGTTTGTGCAATGTATAGAATGCTTTAAACTAATTAGGGAAAAACTCCCTGAAAATAGCCGCTATTTGCTCTAAATGAACGAAATCAGGGAATTCCTCCCTAATAATCAGGAGAATTGCTTTATTCGTTGCCGAATTGGCTGAATTTCAGGGAAGTTTTCCCTAATTATAGGTCCGATGAACAGAAATCTCTGAAGTTTAGGGAGAAATTCCCCAATTGTTCTATAAGTGCTTCACTTATTGCATCATTAGGAGCGTCACTTGATGCGGCACTTGTAATGTTAAGAACAAAAAAGAGGCTGTCCCAAGCAACTATTTCATGGCTTTTGGGACAGCCTCTTTTTTGTGAAAAAATGTCCCTTTTTCTAATGTTGGATTGTTATAGAAGTGTAGTTAAAAAACAGGGGTGAAAATACATTTACCTTATTGAAGGAGAGGATGTTAGAAATTGAAGCTCCATTCTGATTTCAAAAAAACAGTTATCGCGTTCTCTGCAGCAATCTTGCTGGGAACAGGAGTGGCCGGGGGTGTGGATGTACCCGGCTTGTCTCTTACAATTGCGGCGGCATCAGGAGCGCAGGTTGCATCACAAACCGATCAGAAGACCCAAAAGGAATTGCAGGCACTCGTAGCTGGAGTGAAGGAAGGTACGCTTTTGGCCTACTACGTAAGGGATAAAGTCTCCAATCCACAGGATGCGATCAGCTTCTCTGGCAAAGGGTTTGTTTTTAAAGACTATAAATCCTTTGCTGCGAAGTTTAAAGCGCTAAGGGGTCCGTCTATTCCGCAGCCCGGAAATCTTCCTAAAGGCTTCACTCTGGCGAGAGCCATCATCTATCCACCGGCTGTAGCTAATGATTCAGAGCTGTATTTGCAACTAGAGCAGGAATTGAAGGCAGCAGCGGTTGCTGGTAATTCTAATAAACAGTTGTTTAGTAAAATCATCAGCTGGAACCAGACGAATTTGTCTATGCAGCTGTATGCCAAAGGAAAAGCCAATTTTAGCATTGTAACTGGGTCGCCGCCCGCCAAACTTCCGGAAGGAGCGGTACCTTTTGTAAGAGCCTCGGAATCTAAGAAAGAATTAACGGTCAACGGCAGAAAAGTAGTACTTACAACTGATTCCGCTAAAGACGCAAGCTTTAACACAAAGCTAGTATGGCTGGATAACTCAGGCACGATACAATATACCCTTTCAGACAATCGGGCCAGTACGCTGACGACAAATGAAATGCTGGCGGTAGCTAAAACCATGATCAAATAACCAAGGGGCTAAAGGAGGATATTATAAGGATGATTAAGAAAAGCGCGGCGATTACAGCCTTAAGCTTATTAGTATTGATAAGTGCGGTGAGTGGAACAGCAGGCGCAGTGCCTGCGGGGAGTAATAATAAAAGTAAAGCTACCGCACCCGTTGAGCAGAATACGCCCATATCTTCAACGATTGAAGCTTTGATTGCCAAAGAAAATACAGTTCCCTTACAAGCAGGCGAACTTAAGATCCTGTATGTAAATGATAAGAAATCTAATCCACATGAAACCTTGAGTATAAGCTATATGCCATATAGATTCAGTTCTATAAACGAAGCGGCCCAGAAGTTACTTTCATTAAGCGGGAAGTCACTCCTGATACCTACTTCTCTACCAGAGGATTATAAGTTACAGGATGTCGTTTTAAATCCAGTGATTCCAATATTTTTTAGCTCAGAGTATAAAACCCTTAGGGATCAGTTAAAAGCTAAAGCCCAAGCTGGTGGTAAAAAGGTGATTTCGCAAAGCTTGAAGTGGAGCAATACAGAAACCTCTATCACCTATCTACGAAATGGAGAGAGGTTGAATTTAAGATCTGCACCTGCATACACGCTACCGGAAGGGGTGACTTTGGCCCAGCTGCCTGGGGATCAGGATGAGAGCTTGACCCTCAACGGGGTTGAGGCGATTTACACAGTTTTTGGGCCTCATCACGGTGATCTTAAAGTCCAGCTGGTATGGTCCAGTGCTGATGGAAGTGTCGATTATACACTTACGAGTACAAAAAATACTGCGCAGACAAAGGCAGAGCTTGAGGCCCTTGTAACAAGTTTTACAGCACAATAAGAAACGTCCTCCCATTTCAGATTGGGAGGACGTTCTTTTATCCTTTTTGCTCCATTGTGCATGCCTCCGGGGGAAGATTCACTTTAGCTTGAGTAACAGGCTGACGCAGAGTGCCCGAGGTGTTCCATTCCAGAAAATGAACTTTGAAGACGAGCTCCGGCTTTATCCAAAAAGCATCCTTACCTCGTTGTGGAACATCTGCAAAGGGCATCCGATCCAGCTTAAGGCGGTGTGCCTCCGCAGTTAAGTCGCGTTTATCCTGCACAGTCAATTTTCCCGGACCGGCATGTCCGATATAATGCAAATTTCCTTTATCATCATAAAGACCAAGAAGCAGTGCGTTGACGATACCGTCACGGAACGTCACACCCCCGGCTACAGCTGTAATATCAGAACTGATTTTGCGTTTCTGCCAACGTTTATCTTTTCCGCCCGGAGCATAAGTGCTGTTGATGTCCTTGCAGACGATTCCTTCCAAGCCCTGGTTCTGAGTGGCGGCGAACAGTTCTGTAGGATCGGTATAACTTGGCACAGCTTGAACATGGGGATGCGGCAGCAGAATGTCACTTAACAGCTGCTGCCGCAAGAATAATGGTTGATCCATCGTCGATTGGCCATTATAAAACAGAATATCAAAAATCATATAAATGACAGGAACCTGATGCCTAACGACGGAAATTGTGGAACCATTTTTCAAGCTGTCCCTCCGCATCACCTCATGAAATGAGGGTTTGCCGTCCTTGAGTGCGATAATCTCACCATCTAGAATCACGGAGTCAGCCTTGCAGTAAGCAGATACATCAGTAAGTTCTGGATATTGCGTGGTACGGTAATTGCCACGTCTGTTAATAAGCTGAGTAGTGCTTCCATCGTAATAGGACAACATCCGTACGCCGTCCCATTTAATTTGTGCGATCCACTGGTCACCTGCTGGAAGCTGCCCAGCCAGTATAGGTTCAAAAGGAATAATGGGCTGAAGCTTCATCCGCAGAGCCTCCTAAGATACGGTTGTTTTGCTTTTCGTGCTGCGGCGTTTCGGTTTTGGCGTGATGACTGGAGTCGGCCCGGAGACCTCGTTTTGCTGCTCCGCAGGTTCCGCGGCGGTTGTTTTGGTCTTGGCTGTTTTTCTTTTGGCAGCAGGAGCCGCTTTAGTTTTGGTTTTTGTGTTGCCTGTTAATGAAGGACCAGGGTCTGAAGGAATATGCTGCACAGCTTGAATACTAGCCTGCAAGGCAGCCATTAGATCAATCACATTGCTTTCCTGTTTAGCAGGAGCGATATGAAATTCCTCGCCTGCAATTTTATGTGAGATCAGATCAAGCATACGCTGGCGATAATCATCGGTATATTTTGCCGGATCAAAAGGAGTGGATAGCTGTGAGATCAGCAGCTTAGCCATTTCCAGCTCTTTATCGTTCACTGTCCCTGCTTCGGGCAGACCAGGCACTTGCGAGATCGGCCGCACCTCATCAGGATAAAAAATGGTCTCAATCGCAAGGCAATCCTCAAGCACACGGATCGCTGCCAGACTGCTTTTTGAGCGGATTGAAATTTTGGCGATACCAATTTTACCTGTCTGCTTCATGGCCTCCATAAGAAGTCGATAAGCATTTGAGCCTGCCTGATCCGGGGATAAATAATAGGTTTTTTGAAAATAAATCGGATCGATTTCCGTCAGGTCTACAAAGTCGAGAATGGAGATGCTTTTACTGGTCTCGTCGGATAGTTGATCCAATTCCTCTTTGTCGAAGAGCACAAACTTCCCTTTTTCATACTCATATCCTTTACCGATCTCTTCCCAAGCTACCTCTTTGTCACACACCGGGCATTTGCGTACATACGACAGCGGGCTGCCACACTCCTTATGGATATAACGCAGAGAAATGTCCTTGTCTTCCGTAGCGGAGAACATTTTAACCGGAACATGCACAAGCCCGAAGCTGATGGCTCCTTTCCAAACGGTATGCATGAGAAACACCTCCTGATCTAAGTTGATTTGCTTTGGGTTAGTATGAGGCAGGAAAGGCTTTTCTAGCCGGGTGCATTTTTTGAGAAGCTTGGGAAAAAATAAACTCGGACCTGTGAAGTTGAGGAGGAGAATCTAAGGTATGGAACCAAGAGATAACGAATGGAGCGATGCGCTGAGCGAGCAGGATATTCCGGCCACAGTTGTGGATTGGGAGAGCATTATTGCGTCCACGGAGGCCAGTCAGGTTTCCGATTCGGAAAAGCTGGATGCGGAACGAACCCTCGAAGATACGTCACCCTTAGAATCGTAAACTTTAGGAAAGATAAAGGAGGAGAACAGTTGTGGACGTCAAACGGGCACAGGATATTTATGCTTCTAAAGAAACTGTAAGTGTACATTTGGATGGGGAGCCTGTATGGATTGAACATGTGGATGAAGAGAACGGAATGGCTACGGTACAAGTTGGCTCTCGACCAACCAATACGCACACTGTGGGTGTTGAACGACTCGAAGAGCAAGAGCACTAACAAAGGTCTACTTAGAGCGTACGTTAAAGCTGAATTATAGTTTAAAAAAAAGAGACTTTTTATGCTTAAGTTTGCGTAAAGGTCTCTTTTTGATTTGGAGCATAACTGACGTCAAGGTTGACGGTGTAAGATTTAAACCAATATATTGGATCAGGCAGGACAGTCCATTATTGTTGCGCTGTGTTCAGGAGTTATTGCCACAGTATTATTCTTTCAAGCTACAGATATGGTAAGGAGCAGCATGAGCGGATTAGCGGCAGTCGAAGCCACCCATTCTCGCAGCGTTCGGTATCGAAATTCAGCTTAAACACGCAAGTGAAGAAGAGGGCCGTACTTCCTTAGGCTTAAACAATGGGCAGGGACAGTTGTTGCGGTGGATGGACCATACCGATATAATTGAATGTAATGGTTTTCGACAGGTATATTTTAAAAGGTGGTAGTTGTAGTTGGACAAAACAGTCGAAACGGTGTTCACTTACCGTTCTTACAATCTGCAGGATACGGAGCAACTGGCAAGTGCAATAGCTGCTGCTTCAACGGCAGGCATGGTTATCGGTTTGGACGGTGATCTAGGCGCAGGAAAAACGGCCTTCTCGCAAGGTTATGCTCGCCATCTTGGAGTGAAAGGGATCGTAAACAGTCCTACTTTTACTATTATTAAAGAGTACGAAGGTCGTCTGCCGTTATATCACATGGATGTATATCGGATTTCACTTCAGGAAGCAGATGAGCTTGGATTGGATGAGTATTTCTATGGTCAGGGTGTTTGTTTGGTAGAATGGAGCAGTATTATTACGGAGTTAATGCCGCCGCGGCATATGCATATATACATGGAAACAGTTGGACCGGAGGAAAGAATCATTACGGTGACCGCAATCGGGGAGCCTTATGGTGAGCTTTGCCGGGAGCTGATCAAGAAGTGGGGTTAATAAAAATGACGAACGAGAATACAGAGCCGCGCAAGCGGCTTTTAGCGCTGGATACATCAACTGCCGTATTGGGGGTTGCAGTGACCGAGAATGGAGAATTATTGCATGAAATTAATGCTTCCGGTGAACGGAATCATTCGGTGCATTTGCTGCCGATTATAGAGCAGGCGCTGCAAGCTTCGGGAACAACCGTTGCTAATCTGGGCGGGATTGCGGTTGGTGTGGGCCCGGGATCTTATACGGGAACACGGATCGCGGTTACCGCTGCCAAAACACTGGCTTGGGCATGGAATGTCCCGGTAGTTGGTATTTCGAGCCTGCATGCTGTGGCATGGGGTGGGTATGAAACAGCCCTTAAGAATAAGACGACAGCAGAGTCAGGACAAGCCACTGCGAACAGTGGCTACGGTCCAGACTGGATCATTCCACTGATGGATGCGCGTCGGGGACAGGTCTACACAGGATTATTCGCAGCGGATGGGAATAGTTCTCTTAGCCGCCTTGAACCAGATGCCATCCGGTTGATGGCCGACTGGGTGGAGTACTTGGCAGAACGTTTACAACAGGCTTCAGCTGAAGGAACTAAACCAGCTATTCTATGGTTTGTTGGAGAAACCGCTGTACATGGCAGCGAAGAATCACTACATCCGCTGGCGGAACTCGGCACTTCTGTAGCTATTCCATATGAGCTGGAGGGCCGCTGGACAGGCTTCCTTGGTGAAGCCCGGCTGCAAGTAGAGAATGATGATATTCATAGCTTGATCCCTAACTATACTCAGATTTCGGAAGCGGAGGCCAATCTGCGGTTAAGTAGTAAAGGAGGCTTAAAACGATGACGGAAGTGGAATCATTGAGAGCACAAGAGGCTGACCTTGTTTTTCGTCTGATGAAGCTGGAGGATATTCCGGACATTCTTATTATTGAGCGCGAAGCCTTTACCATGCCGTGGACGGAGGAAGCTTTCCGGAATGAGCTGACGCATAATCATTTTGCTAAATACATGGTCATGGAACTGGCAGGTCATATAATTGGCTATGCTGGAATGTGGGCTATCGTGGATGAGGCGCATGTGACGAATATTGCCTTACTCGAAGCTTATCGTGGACGTAAATGGGGGGAGCGCCTGTTGGAGGAGTTAATGAATACTGCCTCTTACGTAGGCATGAAATCCATTACGCTTGAGGTGCGGGTATCCAATGAGGTAGCTCAGAATTTATATCGTAAAAAAGGCTTTCGTTCTGCCGGTACGCGCAAAGGATATTATTCCGATAATCGCGAGGATGCACTCATTATGTGGGCGGATCTACCGGAGTATAAGGAGCATGGCTATTTGGAAGGAAGCGTGGACTTGAAATGAAGACAGAAACGGGCGCAGCTCAACCTGTACTAATACTTGCTATAGAGACCAGTTGTGATGAAACCTCGGTGGCCGTGGTCAAAAACGGATCAGAAGTGTTATCCAACATCATCTCGAGTCAAATAGAGACACATCGTGCTTTTGGGGGTGTGGTGCCAGAAGTGGCTTCCCGTAAACATGTGGAGGTAATTACGCTCGTAATCGAGGAAGCGCTCGCCAAGGCAGGCGTTACACCCGAACAATTGACTGCGGTAGCGGTGACTCAAGGCCCGGGTTTGGTGGGAGCTTTACTGGTCGGGGTAGTAGCGGCTAAAAGCCTTGCTCTTGCATGGGGCAAGCCGTTAATTGGCACGCATCATATTGCAGGCCACATCTATGCTAACCGCCTGGTTGCAGAGCTGCAGTATCCATGTATGACACTAGTGGTGTCAGGTGGACATACTGAACTGGTTCATATGGAGCGTGAGGGTGAATTTCGAATTATCGGCCGTACGCGTGATGATGCTGTAGGTGAGGCCTATGATAAAGTGGCTCGGGCGCTAGGGTTCCCTTATCCCGGCGGACCCCATGTAGATCGCCTGGCACGCGAAGCAACGGAAGTTGTTGCATTGCCGCGGGTATGGCTGGAGCCGAACTCTTATGATTTCAGCTTCAGCGGTCTAAAATCGGCGGTGCTGAATGTGGTGAATCAGAGCAAAATGAAAGGTCTTGAACCCAATGTCGCAGGCATCGCCCGGGGGTTCCAAGAATCCGTAGTAGAAGTGCTGGTGGAAAAGGCGGTACGCGCCGTTAAAGCCACTAACTCCAGACAGTTATTGCTCTGTGGGGGGGTCGCTGCTAATGGCGGACTTCGCTCGGCATTAATTTCGCGCTGTGAAACGGAGGGCATTGAACTTATTATTCCTCCACCGGTATATTGCACGGATAATGCGGCGATGATTGGAGCGGCTGCATACGTGAAGTGGCAGCATGACGGAGGAATACCGCTGGATATGGTTGCTGACCCTGGCTTCTCACTGGAACAATGGTCTGTATCTGCCTATTGACATCATTTGGAGCTAACGAGTATAATCAGTTCAATTAAACAAGACAAACGCGATGAGCGGAAGTAGTAAGGATACTCTGGGATAAGAGAACTGCGGGTGGGTGCAACGCAGTCGAAGGAGTCCTGAACTCGTCTGGGAGCGGAGCGGTGGAACATTACTGGCAATTGTCGCCGGAACGTTTGTACACCGTTTACGGGTAACCTCCGTAATAGGGTGGTCTAGTACCTAACATACTGGACCGTAGAGTGGATGTTCAATTGGAATCGGCAGGAACTTAGCTGATACAGAGCATCAACAAGAGTGGTACCGCGAAGGTTAACAGCCTGTCGTCTCTTGAATGAGATGGCAGGCTTTTTTGTATGGATTTAGAGTGGTGAATAATTTATATAATACACGCTAAGAACGGGAGTAGTAGAGTTTGACGGTGAACAGAGAGCTGCGGGTTGGTGCGACGCAGTCACCGGATTTCTTGAAGCTCGCCCGGGAGCGGAGCGGCGGAACAAGAGTACGCTGCCTACGGCTGTCCTCGTTATCGGACCTTTCCGGATTTAAGCTGGCACGCCAGCTTGAACCGGGAAGAAGAGCTGGACGCAGCTTTAAGGCTTGTTATTAAGACAGCCGATGCGTCAAAAAGAGTGGTACCGCGGAGGGGTAACCCGCCGTCTCTTTATTAGAGACGGCGGGTTTTTGCGTTCTTGTAGAAGAAGTCCGGGGAATGGACTCATCGCTACATAAGACGCCAAAAGTGAACACTCTGCACATTGTGCAGAGATTCATTTGTTTCAGCTGCCGGCAGCAGTGGGTGGGAAATGAGCAGAACCGCAAGTCGACGTGTGGTTCTGCGCCGAAGCATAGGATAGAGATAAGGCATCCAATTACATGAAAACAAAACTAGGAGGAATTCAGATGATTATTCCAGTTAAGAAACGTATTCAAATTTTCGATACGACCCTGCGTGACGGTGAGCAGGCCCCTGGGGCTAGTCTGACTCCTGAACAAAAAATATTACTGGCCTATAAGCTCGCTGATCTGGGTGTTGATGTAATGGAGCCGGGGTTCCCGGTATCGAGTCCTGGAGATTTTGCAGCGGTGCAGACGATTTCGCGCAAGGTGCGCAACGTGGAGATTTGTGGTTTCGCGCGGGCCGTAAAAGGAGACATCGATGCTGCAGTCCGGGCGACTCAAGATGCTGAACGTCGGCGGATTCACTTGTTCATTTCCTCTTCTGATATTCATTTGCAGCATCAACTGCGTATGAGCAGAGCTGAAGTCGTAGCTAAAGCGCGCGAGATGACGGCTTATGCGCGACAATTCTGTGATGTAGTTGAATTCACGGCCATGGACGCTGCGCGGACAGGGATTGATGATCTGATTGAAATGGTTGAAGCAGTTATAGAGGAAGGGGCCTCCATTATTAACCTGCCGGATACAGTAGGATACGCATTGCCACATGAATATGGCGAGATGTTCCGGAGAGTGCGGCAGGGAGCAAGAGGCGGCGGCAAGGTCAGCTATAGTGCCCACTGTCACAATGACTTGGGGCTGGCTGTAGCTAACAGTCTGGCAGCGATTGATGGAGGGGCGACTCAGATAGAAGTCACCGTGAATGGTGTAGGCGAGCGCACAGGGAACTGCGCACTGGAAGAGCTTGTTATGGCGCTCGAAACCCGCGGCGATGCAATCGGTGCAGAAACAGGCATCGTGCTCGATAAACTGTATGATACTTCACGGCTGATTAGTGGAGCGATGCATTTTCCAATCGCCTATAACAAGCCGGTCGTCGGAAGAAATGCCTTCCAGCATGAATCCGGGATTCATCAGGATGGCCTGCTCAAGGATCGTAGTACCTATGAGATTATGGATCCCGAACGGCTGGGCATCCCCCGCAGCATGATCATTCTGGGCAAACATTCTGGCAGACATGCGCTGAAGGATCGGGCTGCGAAGTATGGAATAACGCTGGAGCCTGCGGAGCTGGATGCACTTTATGAGTCCTTTAAAGAGACCGCTGACCGTCAAAAGGTCGTCAGTGATGACCAGCTGCTGCAAATGGTAAGCAGTACAACTGGACAACAAGCTCAGGTCTATGAGCTGGGTGAGGTTCAGGTATTGGCGGGCAGTGCCCAGCGCCGTGTAGCTGCAGTTACGGTACGCCATCTGCAGACTGGCCGGGAAACGTCACATACCAGCACTGGTGAAGGTCCGCTTGAAGCGATTATCGCCGCTATTGGGCAAGGGATTGCTGAGGAGATAGACTTTGCAGGACTCGAGCTTCATTCGCTTGGAAGCGGAGAGAATGCGCAAGCAGAAGCAGCGGTGATGGTGGAGTGGGAGGGCCTTAAATTCAGAGGCACGGCCACTCACCAAGATATAATTATGGCGGCAGGCATCGCTTATATCGCAGCCTGTAATGCTGCCCTGCTCTCTACACAGATTGTCTAAAATACGACGTGCCCGCTGTCAGTTTAGGAGATAGCGGGTTCTTTTTTAGCATAAAATCAGTCTTGTAAAATGGGGTTACGTCTTTTGTCAAGTTGTGGACAACGTTATCCACATATTCTGCCTGAGTTGTGTAAAAAGTGCGTAAAATCAGCAATAACGGCTTTTTTCAAAATGCTCTAATAAACAATTTTGTTGGCAATGAAACACTGTGAGAATTGTGGATAATGTGGATAGATCCGTGGATAATAATTCCTTTTCCTTGAAAATACCGATTTAACGCATAAAAAAGACCCCGAAGGGTCTTTTGAAGTAGGGAGTTATACACGGAACCTGTGTATAGAGCTGTGGATAACTATTTATGAACAAATCTAGAACGATGAAAAAATATTTATAAGGAGGATTTACATTATTCGTCAGCAAGGATTTCCCATTCGCTAAAGAAATCTGTCAGCTGAGATTTTTTGTTCTTCAGGTCCTCTTCATAACCTTGAAGTGCTAAATAATCCTGATAAACTTCAGGTTTAGTCATTTCGTGCTCTATAAATACGATTGATTCTTCAAGTGAGGCGATGTTCTCCTCAAGCTCTGCGATACGCCGTTTGCGGTTACGCTCTTCACGCTTAGCCTGCTTGTCTGCTTCAAAAGAGGTTACAGCGCTTTTTTCAGGTACAGCAGCGTCCTTATTGACGTTTTTAGTAGCTAGTTCAGCGGCATCTTTTGCAATCTCTTCTAATTCTCGTTTCTTCTCGACATAGTCATCGTAGTTACCGAGGTATTGGTCGATCCCTTCGGGATGCAGCTCCAGTACCCGTTCCGCCATTTTGTTCAAAAAATAACGGTCATGGGAGATGAACAGCAGGGTGCCTTCGAAATCAATTAAAGCAGATTCCAGAACTTCACGGCTGACCAGATCCAAATGGTTGGTAGGTTCATCGAGAATTAGCATATTTGCACCGCGGAGCATTAGTTTAGATAACGAAACCCGAGCTTTTTCGCCGCCGCTGAGTGCGGAAATCTTCTTAAGAACATCCTCTCCGCTAAAAAGGAAATTACCAAGGATCGTACGAATTCTGGCTTCCTCGATCATTGGATATTCACTCCACAGTTCTTCCATAACCGTATTTTGTGGATTAAGGCGGGTCTGTTCCTGATCATAATAAGCAATTTTTACTTTAGTGCCCCAATTCACCGTTCCAGCAGAAGGCTCACGGGTTCCGGTCATACACTGCAGCAGTGTGGATTTACCGATACCATTGGGACCGATCAGGGCAGTAGTCTCCCCACGACGAAGCTCAAAAGAAGCGTCCTTGAATAAAGGTGAACCTTCATTAAAGGCAACCGCAACATTGCGCACTTGAAGCACCTCTTTTCCAGACATGAAGTCTGGCTCAAAGGAGAAGCTAGCCTTCTTCAGATCGCCCATTGGACGATCTAGACGATCCATCTTCTCAAGCGCTTTGCGTCTGCTCTGCGCACGTTTTGTGGTGGAAGCCCGGACAATATTTTTCTGAACGAAATCCTCCATTCGAGAAATTTCATCCTGTTGCTTCTCATATTGCTTCATCCGTGCTTCATATTCGGCAGCCTTCAAATCTACATAACGACTGTAGTTACCCGTATAACGCCGGGACTGGTGCCGCTCGATCTCTACAATAGTGGTCACGAGACGGTCTAGGAAATAACGGTCATGGGATACAACCAGAATCCCGCCAGCATAGCTGCGGAGGTAATCCTCCAGCCACGTTAACGTTTCGATATCCAGATGGTTAGTAGGCTCATCCAGCATCAGAAGATCTGGAGCCTGAAGCAAAATACGGGCCAGCGCGAGCCGGGTCTTTTGGCCTCCACTAAGGGTAGAAATGGGTGTATCTGGTGGGAAATCACTGAAGCCCATGCCGTGTAGGACACTGCGAATCCGTGTATTCATTTCATAGCCGCCGTGGTCCTTGAACCAATCCGAGCGCCGCGCATATCGTTCAAGCAGTTCTTCGTACCGCTTGGGGTCTTCCGCGAGCTTAGGATCAGCAATACTTACTTCTAACTCTCTCAGCTCAGTTTCGGCTTCGATCAGCGGAGCGAAGACCGCCATCATTTCTTCATGAATGGTTTTGTCAGATTGCAGTCCGCTATTCTGAGCTAAATATCCGATTGTTGTTTCTTTTGATTTATGAATTTGACCGCTGTCATAAGACATCTCACCGGCCAGAATTTGTAGAAAAGTTGATTTGCCGGCACCATTCACACCCACTAGCCCGACACGTTCCTTTTCATTTACCTGTAGGCTTATGCCATCCAGTACGTTCTGTATACCATATGATTTAGTAATTCCTGTCGCTTGAAGAAGCATAACGATGAAACCTCCACCCTTGCATATTTCGCCTTGGTATTTATCCCTCAGCCGTATGAACAACTTATTCTATAGTTTACATGAAAAGCGTTTCCCAAGCGAGGGTTCGATCTAATGTAAGGAGGGAATAACGACCTAGTCCGATAACACAGTTCTATCCACCTTGGCGAACCGGGGAGAAGAGTGGTAAACTGGATTTACAAACAAGGATAAGCTAGGGATGAATAAGAGGGGGAGGCCGACAATGTCCAGCAAGGAGTCGGAGATCTCCAAAGTAAAGCAACAATTACGAACGGAGAAGACCATCGCCCGAAACGAGCTGTCTTCGGACCAGAGAAGTAAACTATCATCTGAAGTCTGCCACTATGCATTGGAGTGGCTGGAGACGAAGGGTATAACTTCACTAATGGCCTATGTGTCTTTTCGTTCAGAGCTTGATACCCGCCCACTTATCACACAGGCGTGGAAAGATCAGCGTAAGGTGCTGTTGCCGCGTGTAATTCCAGCAAGTGGTGAAATGAGTGTCCACGCGGTGAATGCATGGAGCGATTTAGAGCCGGGGGCTTATGGAATCCATGAACCTATTGTCTCCAGCAGAGATTTATTAGAGATTGAAGAGATTAAGCTACCTGCTGTTGTGTTCGTACCAGGGCTAGCATTTGATCTTCAAGGCGGCAGGCTTGGCTACGGTCGAGGATACTATGACCGGCTACGTGCGTCTTGGGAGAAAGCCGGGTACGTTAGCGCACAGCCCCCGATATGGATCGGGTTAGCTTACGGCATGCAGTTGGTTCCAAGGGTGCCGATGGATGAGCATGATGCTTTAATGGACATGCTGATTACTGAAAATGGTATAGTGCACTGCCGAAAAGGAGAGTGAGCCATGGAATTGACCCATTTCAACGAGCAGGGAAGAGCTCGTATGGTGGATGTGAGTGAGAAGGAGATTACGAAGCGGACAGCTGTCGCGCGGAGTATGATCAAGATGGCTGCTGGAACGCTGAGCGCCATTAAGAGTGGCAAGATCAGCAAAGGTGATGTCCTTGCTGTTGCACAGATCGCCGGGATTATGGCGGCTAAGAAGACGTCAGACTGGATTCCGATGTGCCACCCGCTGCCACTTACCGGTATTGATATCAGCTTCTCCGATAACAGCGAAGATGAACTTTATATAGAAGCAACAGTCCGTACTACAGGAAAAACCGGAGTAGAGATGGAAGCCTTAACCGCTGTTTCTGCCTCAGCACTAACGGTGTACGACATGTGTAAGGCTATTCAGAAGGATATGATTATCGGACCGACGCTTCTGGTATCTAAGAGCGGGGGCAAGAACGGAGATTATGCGCTCGAATAAGTATCAGCTGCTTTTGTTCGAAGCGCTGAGGCGAGCAGGCTGAACTGTACAGCCAACTATACATATAGAGAGGAAGGACAAACCTATGGCGTGGAAGACAGCAATCCTAACGGCCAGTGATAAAGGGGCCAGGGGCGAACGGGAAGACACGAGCGCCCAGGTTATTCGGGAGCTGGTGGAAGAGGAACTAGGTGGCGAGATCATTGAATATCGAATCGTTCCCGATGAACAAGATGAGATTATCGCAGCCTTGATTGAACTGACGGACTATTTTCAGGCAGATTTGGTACTGACCACCGGAGGCACAGATCTGGCAATTCGTGATGTAACTCCGGACGCTACTCGGCGAGTAGTAGAACGGGAAGTGCCTGGGCTCTCAGAAGCCATGCGAAGCACAGTGATGCAAAAAAACCGTGCAGCTATGCTTTTTCGTGGGATATGCGGCATTCGCGGTCGCACGTTGATTGTCAATTTACCTGGAACGCCGAAGGGTGTTCATGAGAATCTGGCAGCTATTATGGATCAATTACCGGAAGCACTGCTCATGGTAACTGGCCAATACCGTCAATAACCCTTTGTCATCTTCTTGTCACGTCACAATGATAATCTATTTATAGAAGAAAGTGGATGTAACTGTGACATAAGTTATGGTATTATTAAATTAAAGTAAACGATACCATGAACGGACAGGTGGACAAGGAGGAATAATAATGTTTAGTGGAATTGGTACTCCTGGTATTATTTTGTTGGTCATACTGGCACTTCTGCTCTTTGGCCCAAATAAACTGCCAGAGCTAGGCCGTGCAGTTGGACGAACCTTCCGTGAATTTAAGGAAGGCGCGCGTGAAATCATCGGGGATAATGAACCGGTGAAGAAGAGCGAAGCTCCTGTGCCGACGGCCCCGCAAACGGTCGCTGCAGATATTCCTCAGGACAAACGCCTGCCGGAATAATAGAAGATCTTTCAATGGGGCATTCTCAGGAGTCTACTAGACTTGAGGAGACGCCCCTTTTTCTTTGCTTTCCGCAGCAACGGACACTGCTTTGAAGAAAGTTAGTGTTATCTTTTTTACTCTTGTCATGGGATGGTGTCTGGATGTCTCTGAAATCGGAAGAAATGTCGGTGGTGGATCATCTCACCGAGCTGCGCAAACGGATTATTTATGTGTTAGTCGTATTTGTCCTTGGATTAATTGGCGGTTTATTTTGTGCAAAGCCCATTTACGATTATTTGATTAGCACGGACCTGGCGCAAGGTTTTGTTCTGCATGCATTCTCATTCTGGGATGGCATTGGGATGTACATGAAGATCGCGATGGCCGTTTCGCTAGTGATTTCTGTCCCGTTTATTGCCTACCAGCTGTGGGCATTTATCAGTCCGGGCCTGCGGCCGGAGGAGCGAAGTGCGACACTTCGTTATGTTCCCTATGTGTTTGTTCTTTTCCTTATCGGTCTTTCTTTTGCTTATTATATTGTTTTTCCAATGGCACTTTCGTTCACGATCTCAATTACCAGAAGCATGGGACTGGAAGAGACCTACGGGATTGCACAGTATTTTAACTTCATGTTCAGCCTGGTATTGCCGCTGGCATTGCTGTTTGAACTTCCATTGCTGGTGATGTTTCTGACCAAACTAAGAGTACTCAACCCGCTACGCTTGCGTAAAATGCGTCGGTACGCCTATTTCACGCTTGTTTTTATTGCTGTAGTTATCACGCCCCCGGATTTTATCTCAGACTTTCTGGTGACGATTCCACTGCTCATTTTGTATGAGTTCAGTGTATTTTTATCTGCATTTGTCTATCGCAAGCAACTTGCTGCGGACGCGGCACGGGATGAACGGTATGTTCAGAAGCAGGAGTGAGGAGAGAGGCTGCCGCTAAGTAGATTTTCTACGAATGTGGCAGCTTTTTTGCTATAAGTTGATTTCATTAGTTGGATTGAATACACTTAGTAAGTAATTGTTATCGATCGATCAGGATCATTAGATGCAAAGGTCTAACCATTCTAGCAACGTTCATATCTATAAGGGGTGAGAGGAAAGCGCTGGAATCCTACGCATATTTTCAAAACCCGTGGATACAATGTAATAGAGTGTGTGCTTGGACAAGCATTGAAACGTATTTTTTTGCGAAAACTAATACGAATTTGTGTAAAAAGACTTGAAATCCGGGCTCAAGTTGAGTATCATAAAAATTGTTGTTAGCACTGCACGCTGTTGAGTGCTAACGCTCTTGAAAAATAGGAGATGGGCTGGAGATTAGCAGGGTTCCATTGATATTTTTCAAGAACATCACAGCATTCTAAGCTTGACCGGTAAGTTCTAAACTATGTTTTGAAGCAAAATAACATAATTTTAAAGGAGGCTATTTTTTCATGATCAAACCATTAGGTGAACGCGTATTGGTGCTACCGAGCGAGCAGGAGGAAACAACTTCATTCGGGATTGTGCTTCCGGACTCCTCGAAAGAAAAGCCACAAGAAGGAACTATTATTGCAGTAGGCAGCGGAGCTTTGAAAGATGGAGTACGTGTAGCGCTTGAAGTTAAAGAAGGCGACCGTGTTCTTTTCTCAAAATATGCAGGAACAGAAATCAAATATGAAGGTAAAGAATATTTGATTATGAAAGAAAGCGACATTCACGCGATTCTTGACTAAGCAAGAGTCGATCATAAGCTAAATCTAAACTACTTAAAGTAATATGATATACAAAAAATTCTAGGAGGTAATTACACAATGGCTAAAGAAATTAAATTCAGTGAAGAAGCTCGCCGTTCTATGCTTCGTGGTGTAGATGCTCTGGCAAACGCGGTAAAAGTTACACTTGGACCAAAAGGCCGCAACGTGGTGCTTGAGAAGAAATTTGGTAGCCCACTCATCACTAACGATGGTGTAACGATCGCTAAAGAAATCGAACTTGAAGATGCATTCGAGAACATGGGTGCTCAACTGGTTAAAGAAGTTGCTACTAAGACTAATGATGTAGCCGGTGACGGTACTACAACTGCAACGGTTCTGGCTCAAGCTATGATCCGCGAAGGTCTGAAGAACGTAACTGCTGGTGCTAACCCAATGGTTATCCGTAAAGGTATCGACAAAGCGGTTCGTGCAGCTGTTGAAGAATTGCAAAAAATCGCTAAGCCTATCGAAGATTCCCAAGCTATCGCTCAAGTAGCTGCTATCTCTGCTGCTGACGATGAAGTAGGTCAATTGATCGCTGAAGCTATGGAAAAAGTAGGTAAAGACGGTGTTATCACTGTTGAAGAATCCCGTGGATTCGCTACTGAGCTTGAAGTAGTAGAAGGTATGCAATTCGACCGTGGTTACATTTCCCCATACATGATTACTGATACAGATAAAATGGAAGCTGTTTTGGAGAATCCATACATCTTGATCACTGATAAAAAAATCAGCAGCACTCAAGAAATTCTTCCATTGCTTGAAAAAATCGTTCAACAAGCTAGACCGCTTGTTATTATCGCTGAAGATATCGAAGGCGAAGCACAAGCTATGCTGATCGTGAACAAACTGCGTGGAACATTCAACGCTGTTGCTGTTAAAGCTCCTGGCTTTGGCGACCGTCGTGAAGCTATGCTGCAAGATATCGCTGCCCTGACTGGTGGCCAAGTGATCACTGAGAAGCTCGGTCTTGATCTGAAGAGCACTTCCATTGAACAACTGGGTAACGCACGTCAAGTACGCGTAACTAAAGAAAACACAACAATCGTAGACGGAAGCGGCGACAAAGCGGACATCAATGCACGCGTAAGCCAAATCCGTGCTCAACTGGAAGAAACAACTTCCGAGTTCGACAAAGAGAAATTGCAAGAGCGTCTGGCTAAATTGGCTGGCGGCGTAGCCGTTGTCAAAGTTGGCGCTGCAACTGAAACTGAACTTAAAGAGCGCAAACTTCGCATCGAAGATGCCCTGAACGCAACTCGCGCAGCGGTTGAAGAAGGTATCGTATCCGGTGGGGGTACAGCTCTTGTGAACGTATATAACGCTGTTGCTGCTGTAGACGTAACTGGCGACGAGAAAACAGGCGTTAACATCGTGCTTCGCGCGTTGGAAGAGCCAATTCGCACCATCGCAGCTAACGCTGGTCAAGAAGGTTCCGTAATTGTGGACCGCTTGAAAAAAGAAGAAGTAGGTATCGGCTACAACGCTGCTACTGGTGAATGGGTGAACATGTTCGAAGCGGGTATCGTTGACCCTGCTAAAGTAACTCGTTCCGCGCTGCAAAATGCTGCATCCGTAGCGGCTATGTTCTTGACTACTGAAGCAGTTATCGCTGACAAGCCTGAGCCTGAAAAAGGCGGCGGCATGCCTGATATGGGCGGCATGGGTGGAATGGGCGGCATGATGTAAGAAAATCATTATCGAAGCAATTCGATGATGAGTTTCCTTGAGAGGAAACACCATTTGACCACATAGTACAAAAATGAGAGACCTTTCATAAGTTCATTGAACTTTTGAGAGGTCTCTCATTTTTTTGTGGGTATAATTTAATCTAATTCTTGCTCTAAAACAGTTTTTACTAAACGACGTACTTCATCAGTTGATCTTGTATCCATTAATTGATTTCTTAGTTCGCCTGCGCCTCTAAATCCACGAACATAGATTTTGAAAAAGCGAAGAAGTGGTTTAAATAAACGTGGCTCGAGTTCATTTGAATATTTATCGTGAAGATCCAACTGTAAAAGAAGTAAATTGAGAAAATCCTTCGCGCTGTGTTCTTTAGGTTCTTTTTCAAAGGCAAATGGATTGGTGAAAATGCCGCGGCCAATCATGACTCCATCAACGCCGTATTGTTCTACTAATTTTAATCCTGTTGCGCGGTCAGGAATATCTCCATTAATAGTTAACAACGTATTTGGAGCAATTTCATCGCGTAATTTTTTTATTTCAGGGATTAGTTCCCAGTGTGCCTCTACTTTACTCATCTCTTTTTTTGTACGAAGGTGAATGGAAAGGTTCGCAATATCTTGTTTCAATATATGTCCTAGCCAGTCGCGCCACTCGTCAATATCAGAGTATCCTAATCTTGTTTTAACACTAACCGGCAATCCACCTGCTTTTGCTGCTTGAATAATTTCTGCTGCAACTTCAGGATGTTTTATTAATCCAGCACCTTTTCCATTCGATGCGACGTTTTGTGCTGGGCACCCCATGTTTAAATCGATACCACGAAAACCAAGTTTTTTCATATCAATGCTCATCTGTTCAAAAAATACGGGTTTATCACCCCAAATATGAGCGACAATCGGTTGCTCATCTTCTGTGAACGTTAATCGACCACGTACACTGTCTTTTCCTACAGGGTGACAATAGCTTTCTGTATTTGTGAATTCTGTGAAAAATACGTCGGGTTTCGCAGCTTCACTAACGACGTGCCGAAATACAACATCTGTGACATCTTCCATGGGCGCTAATATAAAAAACGGCTTCGGTAAATCAAGCCAAAAGTTTTGTTCGTTACTCATATTATCTCCTCTTGTTGTAATATATAAAAACGATATAAGGATAGCAAAGTCCTATACCCATCATACATAGTATCATTTTTTTTCGTTTGATGCACAGAATCAATGATATGAGAATGTTCATCCACGGCTATTTGTTTATAATCTGTTTATTGATACTTGTTATAATCCTGTAGATGAAAAGTTTGTAATATAAAGTCGAATCGTGTTAACGAATCGATTATAGACAAACGACATAACGCATCCAAAGAACAGGGGGATAAGCAAGTGAACAAAAAGCAATGGATAAGCTCTATATTGGCTGCTGCTGTATTATCAAGCCCTATCATTATGCCGACCAAAGGATCGGCAGCGGCTTCCTTTATTGATATTGATGGCTCATATGCAAAAAAAGCGATTGTTGAGCTATTCGATCAGGGGATAGTGACTGGTGTCGGAGAGAGTAAGTTCTATCCTACGTCGAATATTACAAGGCAGGATTTTGCAATTATTTTAGCAAAGACATTAAAGCTGGATGTTTCAAACCCTCCTGCACTGCCAACCTTTCTGGACGTTCCCACAAGCAACTATGCATACAGCTATGTAGAGGCAGCTGTCAAAGCCGGATTGATTAAGGGTACAGGCAGTAATCTTTTCGGTACGGGGCAAAATTTATCACGTCAGGATATGGTCGTCATGTTCGTGAGAGCATTGGGGGTCAATCCTACGGGTAAAGCTGGAACTTTGCAATTTGCTGATAGTAGCCAAATTGCTGATTATTCCAAAGATTTTATAGCTGCTGCTGTGGAATATGGATTGATTACCGGATATAATAATCTTTTTAATCCTGATGCCAAAGTAGATCGTCAGGCCGTAGCTCTAGTAGCCTCTAAGTTTCTGAAGTTTAAGGAGAACGGAAACACTGAGCAGCCCGCCTCCACCCCAACTGCTCAACCGAGTAAAGAGCCGGTAACAGTGCCTACTCCTGTTGTTGGAGGATCTTCCCCTTCGCAAAGTGAGCATAGCAGCAATTCAGATACAAATGCACCTATGGTTGAAAGTACCAAGTTCGAGGCGATCGACAACTACAACGGGACACAAGATCAGCTTCGCGGGTTAGCGGGAGCCATCGGGGAGCAAGGAGCAGCGGTACAAGCCTACCTGTGGACGGATGCGAATGAGAACGGTGAAGTAGATGCCGATGAGTTAGGAACAGCCCTCGCATTAGGCACTAGTGCAGCAGATGGATCTGTGAGTGCGGCCAATATTGGGGATCTGAACGCAGGAACGTATCGTTTCGTGATTACCGCTAAGGATTCATCCAATAATGAATCGGCGAAGGACGCTGCCCATGCGGTTACGGTGACCTTAAGCAAAAACGAAGTTCCGGATACGAGTGCACCGGTAGTGGACGCAACCAAGTTCGAAGCGATCGACAACTACAACGGGACACAAGATCAGCTTCGCGGGTTAGCGGGAGCCATCGGGGAGCAAGGAGCAGCAGTACAAGCCTACCTGTGGACGGATGCGAATGAGAACGGTGAAGTAGATGCCGATGAGTTAGGAACCGCCCTCGCATTAGGCACCAGTGAAGCAGACGGAGCTGTGAGTGCGGCCGATATTGGGGATCTGAACGCAGGAACGTATCGTTTCGTGATTACCGCTAAGGATTCATCCAATAATGAATCAGCGAAGAACGCTGCCCATGCGGTTACGGTGACCTTAAGCAAAAACGAAGTTCCGGATACGAGTGCACCGGTAGTGGACGCAACTAAGTTCGAAGCGATCGACAACTACAACGGGACACAAGATCAGCTTCGCGGGTTAGCGGGAGCCATCGGTGAGCAAGGAGCAGCGGTACAAGCCTACCTGTGGACGGATGCGAATGAGAACGGTGAAGTAGATGCCGACGAATTAGGAACAGCCCTTGCATTAGGCACTAGTGCAGCAGATGGATCTGTGAGTGCGGCCAATATTGGGGATCTGACCGTAGGAACGTATCGTTTCGTGATTACCGCTAAGGATTCATCCAATAATGAATCAGCGAAGAATGCTGTACATGCGGTTACGATTGAGCTTGTTAATGGTGTTCTGACCACACCTACGGTTACTAGCTCTATATATGGCTTTGACGGAGGCGGCGGTTCAAAAACAAAACAACTGATAACGGGTTCTACACAATCGCGCATTCGCTTCGACTTTTTCTCCGGAGAAAGCTTTACGAATGCTGAAATTCAGGTAACGCTGGAAGGCATTACCTTTACCACAAACGACTATTATACCATTAGTGGATGGACACATCCGACGAGTGATCAAATTAGCAATAATGGGCATACGTTAACTTTCACAGGAAGTAACATAGGTGTTTCGGATATCGCTTTTGAACTTCATAATAAAGTGATGCCGGCACCCGGGACCTATCTCATTAAGTTCAAAGCAGATGCGGATGGACCTGGAACAGCCAGATCTTATTCCGAGGAACAAGTCATTACCTTAATTATTTTGCCACCGGCTTAAACTAGAAGCTTCTCATGAGTTCTTTGAACTTGTGGGAAGCTTCTTTTTTATGAAAAATAGGATTGCTCAATATAGTCTAAATGAGTATTATGAGTAAGGTATGTTCATATAAAAATAGAGATAAACAGGATGGAGAGCACCATGAAAACAACACGTCAGAACGCATTGATTTTCTCGTTTACTTTTATGGCTTTTATTCTGGGTACGACGGAGTATATTATTGTTGGTTTACTCTCTGAAATATCCTCAAGCCTCGGAGTTACGCTTGCGACAGCCGGGGGATTGGTATCTGGCTTCGCGATTTCTTATGCCATTGGCACACCAATTATGATGTCCTTGTGCAGCCGTGTTCCGAAACGGATTACGATTCTTGTATCACTTGTATTGATTTTACTGCTAAATTTGTGGAGTGCTGTAACTGGAACTTACAGTATGCTGCTGGTGACTAGAATAGTTACTGCCATACTATGTGGCTTTGTTCTTTCTGTAGCTATTACGGTAGCGAATGAAGCGGTTGATCAGGAGAAGAGAGGCAAAGCGATTGCTACAATTTTGAGTGGTTTTGCTATTGCGAATGTTTTTGGTGTGCCGATCGGTACTTTCGTCGGGCAGTTTTTTAATTGGCCAGCAGCGTTTGTTCTGAATGGGATATTAGCTGGAGTTGCCATAGTCCTAAATTATATCTATATTCCACGCCAATTACCGAAACCTGTGCCTAGCTCACTCAAGGATCAGATCGGATTGCTCACAAACGGCCGCATTATTCTTGCATTTCTCATTCCGGTTACGGCAGTGGGAGCCGTATTTGTGATGTACACTTACATTACACCTATACTGGAGCAAGTCATGAACGTTCCTAAAAGCTCAGTTAGCGGTGTGCTGTTTGTATACGGAATTGCCACGATTGTCAGCAACTGGATTGGTGGCAAGGTTGCGACCGGGAATGCGGTTAGTAAGCTGAGATTCGTGTTCCTTATCCAAGCTGTGGTCTATGTTATCTTTAGTATGACCGCATCTGTTTCCATTCTAGGAATGATTGTGCTAATGGCTCTAGCCATGATGTCGAGTATTGTGAGCGCCCCTGCGCAGCTCTATTTGATTGACTTAGCTAAGCAGTTCTCACCAAAAACGAAGGATCTTGCTGCTTCATTGAATCCAGTAGCCTCAAACCTGGGAATTGCAGGCGGGTCCGCGATCGGTGGAGTGGTTGCCGGGCATGGAGGATTAATCTCTCTTCCTGTAGCTGCTGCCATCCTGGCGATATTGGCCTGTGTGATTACGTTGATATGTTATAAGATGGATCATCAAAGCCAAGCAGCGGTCATCACTCAGCATCATAACTTAACCTAATGAGATGATATAAAATATCCCGGCTTCATACGAGTTCATTGAACTTGTGTGGAGCCTTTTTTATATGGAAAGCTTCAAAGCGTTGACTTCCTACAGATTCAGTGCTAAACTTATCTTAAGTTAAAGATATTTAAAGTGAAGATAAAAAACTCGATGTTATCCACCAAAGAGCTTGTACAGTAGAAAAAGATCTTTTTTTTAAGTGATATCTTAATATTAAGATAATTAAACTAAACCTTTTTGTTCTTGGGAATTATATTAGGAGTCAAAATCAACTAAACATTAGGAGTGTATAACAATGAGAAACTTAAAAGGGATTCACCACGTTACAGCCATCACAAGCAGTGCAGAGAAAAATTACGAGTTTTTTACTTACGTGTTAGGTATGCGTCTAGTGAAGAAAACAGTTAATCAAGATGATATTCAGACGTATCATTTGTTTTTTGCAGATGATAAGGGCAGCGCCGGAACAGATATGACCTTCTTTGATTTTCCTAACATCCCTAAAGGGGTTCATGGAACTAACGAGATTGCGAAAACATCCTTCCGGGTACCAACAGATGCAGCATTAGACTACTGGGTTAAGCGTTTTGATCGGCTTGCAGTGAAGCATACCGGCATTAAAGAGCAATTCGGCAAAAAGACATTATCCTTCGTAGATTTCGATGATCAACAGTATCAACTTATTTCAGATGAATTGAATAAAGGTGTCGTATCAGGTACACCGTGGCAAAAAGGACCTATCCCTTTGGAGTATGCAATAACTGGCTTGGGACCGATCTTTGTACGAATTGCTGACTTGAACTACTTCAAAGAAGTATTGGAGAAAGTGATGTTGTTTAAAGAAATTGCTCAGGAAGAGACGTATCATTTATTTGAAGTTGGCGAAGGCGGAAACGGTGCACAAATTATTGTAGAGCATAATGAGTTCTTACCGAATTCACGCCAAGGTTTTGGGACTGTTCACCATGCTGCTTTCCGTGTAGAGGATCGTGCGATGCTGGACGAGTGGACAGAGCGTTTTGAAGGCTTTGGATTCCAAACTTCAGGATATGTAGATCGTCACTTCTTCGAGTCGTTGTATACACGTGTAGCACCACAAATATTGTTTGAGCTTGCCACTGACGGGCCAGGATTTATGGGAGATGAGGAATATGAGACCGTTGGCGAGAAGCTTTCTTTGCCACCTTTCTTGGAACCTAAACGTGAGCAAATTGAGAAGTTAGTCCGTCCTATTGATACCGTTAGAAGTACGATCGACTTTGTGAAAGAGTGAAGAAGGGGCTGAGGAAATTGATTTCAATTGATCCAAAGCACAACAGTGAGCGGGAAAATTACAAATTATTAATTGGCACTATTATTCCTAGGCCAATAGCCTTTGTCACAACACAATCAGAAGAGGGTCTCTTAAATGGTGCACCTTTTAGCTATTTTAATATCGTTTCGTCTAATCCTCCAATGGTTTCATTGGCAATTCAAAGACCAGCAGGGCGTTTAAAAGATACAGCCCGTAATATTTACGATAATCAACAGTTTGTTGTGCATATTGTAGATGAGGAGAATGTTGCGAAGATCAATCAGACTGCAGCCACATTACCTGCTTCTGAAAGTGAAATTGAACTGGCGAATCTTACACCGATTCAAAGTACAAGTGTTGCTGTGCCTGGCGTTTTGGAAGCGAAGGTGCGGATGGAGTGCAAGCTTGTTCAAGCAATTCCTCTAGGAGGCGAAGAACCTGGGAGTGACTTGTTTATTGGCGAAATTGTTCAATTCCATATCGATGAATCGATCTATCAGGAAGGGCATATTGACCCGAGAGTTCTAAACGCTGTGAGCCGTTTGGCGGGAAATAATTACGCAACCCTTGGAGAGATTTTTACAATAGATAGGCCGGAATAAGCAACTATAGAATAGACCTGCTAGTAAGCAATGAAGCCTACTTAGCAGGTCTTTTTGTGTACCGAAGCTACAGTTCGTCCGCAACCCCCAACAAAGCAATCCCTAGAATCACAACGATAATAACGGCATATTGTGCCTTGCTTAGTTTTTCTTTGAGGAAGATTCGCGATAATATTACGGAAAAAATGCTGTATGAAGCAATAAGTGGTGCCGCGATAATCGCGTTGCTGGACATAGCAAATACGTAGAAGAATTGTCCGGTCGTTTCCAGAATGGCTGCGAAGCCCTTATCCCGTTCTTTAAATAGGTTGAACTTTACCTTTTTAAAAAATTTCAGGTATATAAAAGACAAGATGGCACATATAAAGAAGGTGTATTCATACGCGAGCAGAGCTGCTTTTTCGCTAATCAGGCTGAGTTCATCCAAATAAATAGCATCGGCAAAGGTGCCAAGTCCATCGATTAGGCAGTATAGGATTGGAAAAATGATGGCGATCACGCCAATCTGATATTTTTTATCAATCTGTGTGGTGCTGTTTTGAAGCGCTTGGTGTTCTGCTCTCTTTTCCAAGATGGCGATCCCGATAATGCCCAAGGTGATAACGGCAACACCAACGATTTCAAGCGCCCCTAGCTCATGGGTGAAAAAGATAAATAATAATATCGTCGTTACAGCGCCAGATGAATTTTGTACGGGGGAGGCAATGGATAACTCAATATATCTGAGTCCAATATAACCAACTGCCATCGACAGGATATAGAGTGCAGACACAGGGAAATATCGGATTAAGTCCATAGGATCAAAGGTTAATCCTTGAATGAGCATATAAGCTGTTGCGTGAATACCCATGACTATCCCCACGATAATGACAATCTTAATATGGCTATACCGATCCTGACTATCGGTCCCCTTTTTATAAAATAAGTCAGCCCCTCCCCAAGCGAAGGCTGTTAATAATGCAAACATAAACCACATAATCATTGCTCCTTGCTGTAGATTAAAATCCCCGCCGATTATACCAGATTAGATTCTACACAGGGTGCTCATTTCGTCACACATAAAAAATACACCCTCTAGAATCGACCGGACAAACCAAAGGTTTATCAAATGTCTATTCTAAAGGGTGTACTTCATAACATAACAGAGGGGTAAGGCGTTATCTTAACGTAGAGTTTTCAATGCGCCACTCCAAGCCAAGACTTGATCCAGCATCCCATTAAGATTGGTAAGATGCAGATCCGCTGGTTTAAACACAGTTCCGTTCTCGAAATCAGTGAACAGTGACAATGCAGGGTGTACACGAACGTCTGCTACAGATAGTTCTCCCAAGATTCCGCGTAGATGTTCAGCTGCACGAGCGCCCCCTACGGAACCATAACTTACGATACCTGCTGCTTTATTATTCCAAGCTTCACGGGCATAATCGAGCGCATTTTTCAGTGATGCAGAAATACTGTGGTTATATTCTTGTACGATAAATACGAAACCGTCTAGTGTAGCAAGTTTAGTGTTCCATGCTGTTGCTTGTTCAGTTGCATCAGCCTCACCCAATAGTGGAAGCTTGAAATCTGCAATATCTATGATCTCATAATTAGCATCCCCGCGTGCATCCGCAATCTTTTTAACCCATTCTCCTACTTGCGGGCTTAAACGACCTTGACGAGTACTTCCGAGAATAATACCGATGTTTAATTTTGACATTGTTTGTTCCTCCTCAATTTTTGTTCTACCAAATAGTTTGTCTAGAAATCCCATGAAGTACACAACCTTTAAAAATTATTTATCTCAAGAGTAGTAAACTCTGGTTGTCTTTAAGTTAAGTATCTTTAAGATGAGATAATAATACCGCACATAGTGTGCTTTGTCAAGCAACTTTATAATAGTTAGTTCATAGCTTTGCTTCACCTTTACAAAATTAGTTGTTAGGAATATAATTGTTTAAGCAACTATTAAAACAGTGTTAATTGAGAAGGGATACGATCATGACGACAAAGCATAACCAATCCGAGCTTACGTTAGGATTTATGATGGGCACGACTTATCGTAAATTAAGCATGTTATTTCAAAGTGGGCTGAAAGAACATGATATAACACCAGAGCAATGGTCAGTCCTTTTTCATATTGACAGAACGGAAGGTTTGATTCAGAAGGACATTGCTAAGCGCTCTGGTAAGGATAAGCCAACTACAACGCGAATTCTGGATCATTTGGAAGGAAAGGGACTGATTTACAAAAGAACCGGCGAGAACGATCGGCGTTCTTTTAAAGTCTATATTACGGAAAAAGGAAGGTCTCTGGTGAAGGAAACCGTTCCTATTGAAGATAAGGTGACAGAAGAGATTATGAACTGTATTTCTAGTAAGGAATATGAGTTGCTCATGGAATTGCTGCTAAGAATAAACAATCATGTAGATCAAATAACAGATGGAGAGTAGGAAGGCAAGTTATGTTAGAACAACAAGAACTACGTACGAAATTATGGACCAAATCTTTTATTGCTTTAACGATTAGTGCTTTATTTTTATTTATGAATTTACAGATGTTGTTATCTTCATTTCCGTCTTACGTAAAAAGCGAATTTCAGGCCGGAGATATCATGGTCAGCCTCGTTACCAGCGTCTTTGCATTAACTGCGATCGCCTCACGTTTTATGACCGCTTTTCTGATGCGGAAGGTTAGCCGCAATGTATTATTATATATTGGCTTAGCAATTGCCGCCGCTATTACCGGCCTTTATGTTGTAGCAGATTCTATCGGATCACTGCTGCTGATGCGTGTGGGCTATGGGATTGGATTCGGGATTGCCAGCACGATTATCCCAACGATTGTTTCACAGATTATTCCAAGCAAAAGAATGGGTGAAGGGATAGGTTATTTCGGTTTATCCACCAGCCTGGCGATGTCGATCGGTCCAATGATTGGCTTGAATGTGATGAAACAATCAGGTTTTGGAACACTGGCTATGATCGGTATGGTAACTTTACTTCTTGCTTTTCCAGTACTTTTATTTTCTCGTTCACTTCCAGCGCAACCGAAAAAAAAGCCTACCCCAACTCAAAGCGAATCCACCAAACCTCTCAAGGTTCCGTTTAATACAAAGTTAGTATTGCCTGCCATTCTAAATGTCATGTTGGCAATTACCTACGGGGGATTGCTAAGCTTTATCGCTTTATTCGGCGAATCAGTTCATCTGGAGCAAGTGGGTTTGTTCTTTTTATTTAATGCGGTTACGATCATCATTATAAGACCTATCTCCGGCAGATTATTTGATAAAAGAGGACCAGCTTCTGTCCTAATCCCGGCGGCGGTTTGCGTCGTTGCAAGCTTAACTGTGCTTTCTTATACTACCTCTATGCCAATGCTCATCGTTTCTGCACTGCTATATGGACTTGGCTTCGGCGCTATTCAGCCAACGATCCAGGCTTGGATGCTTCGCACCTCAACTCCAGCACAATATGGTATGGCCAACAGTATGTTCTATAACTCAACGGATTTGGGTGTAGCCAGTGGAGCCATTATTCTGGGGGCAATCTCGGCAGCAACTGATTATGGGATAATGTATCGTTATTCGGCTGGGTTTATGGTGTTGTTCCTTATCGTGTATGTGGGAATTCAGATTAACAAGGCTAGAGTGAATCCATCAACCTTAAGTCAATAGGGTTCGGAGATTAAGCCAATCTTTATCTGCTATTCATATTATTTTAAGCTAAGAGGGTTATAGTAATCACATAACCCCCTTATAATATAGACTTTGACCCTGCCGGACGTTGGCAGGGTCCTTTTTTTGTGTATGAAGAGAAGAAGTACATTATGTCGATGCACTTTTCTGGCAGGATGGATTATGCTTAGAAGAATAGGAATCGAAGGGGGAGAGATTTGCGGATGAATATGACATGGAACTTAGATAGTTTATATCCTTCCTTTGAATCGGAGCAGTTAAAAAGGGATCGGAAGCTACTGAGCCAGCATATACAAGATTTAAAGCGGTGGGCTGAGCACCATTTGAAAGTAAAAGACGTTACAACCATGCCTGTGGAGGGCTTTTTAAGAATTTATAATGATTATAAAAGCATATATGTATGCTTGTTAGCTTATGCAGAGTTAACACTCAGCGCAGATCGTGGCTCCGAGGAAGCCATGAATCTTGCTGATGATATTGAGGAGGCCAATTCAGAAATCATCGGGGTAGTTGTGGCTTTTAAGCGCTGGTTTAGCACTTGTGATCATATGGATGAGCTTATCGTTAGCTCACCTTATCTAATGGAGCATCAATTTTATTTGCGAGAACTCCTGTTACAATCCCGCTATGAGTTAAGCGAAGAACTTGAAATGGCCATAGCCAAAATGCAGAGTACAGGATCCAAAGCATGGAGCAGACTGTATATGGAGAGGACTTCAAGTGCACTTGCAGATTTAGTGGTAGATGGGGAAACTAGACAAGTGACACTTGCGGAGCTAAGAAGTATGGCTTATGAGAATAATGCCAGCTTAAGAAAAGCTGCTTATGAAGCGGAGGCAGAAGCCTGTAGTCGTATTGCTGAGGTCTGCGCAGCCAGCTTAAATGGCATTAGTGGTGAGGCGCTGACGATTTATGGCATGCGGGGTTATCAATCTTCTCTGGAAAAAGTGTTAATCGCTTCGAGAATGGACAGTGAGACTTTAGCCGCTATGCTCACTGCTCTTCGGGAGAGCCTGCCAGCCTTTCATACCTATTATCAAAAGAAAGCCGAGCTGCTGGGACATCCGGCAAAGCTGCCTTTTTACGATATTTTTGCACCAGTCGGTGTAGAAAACGGGAAAATTACATACGCTAACGCCAAAGATACAATCTTCTCGAGCTTCGCAACCTTTAGTGAGGAACTGTCTTGTTTTGCTCAGAAGGCTTTTGATCAGCAATGGATTGATGCAGAACCTAGATCAGGCAAAGGGGGGTATGGACTTTGCATTGATATTTTTCCGATTGGCGAGAGCAGAATTATGACCCAGTTCACCGGAAATGCTATAGATATTAGTATCCTTGCCCATGAGCTCGGCCATGCCTATCATAGCTCCTGTCTGGCTAATGAAACGATGCTGAATACGGATTACCCGATTCCGATTGCTGAAACGGCTTCGATTTTTTGTGAGACGATAGTGAACCATGCCATAATTACAAATTCAACGGAGAAGGAAGCTCTGCTTATTCTGGAGAGAAGTATTTCTGATGCCGGTTATTATCTTGTAGACTTTTATGCCCGTTATTTATTTGAGATCAAATTATATGAGAGAAGAGCATTAGGCCCGCTGTCTGTTCAAGAGCTAAATGAATTGATGATTGCCTGTATGGTGGAAGCCTATGGTGAGGGCATTGACCCGGGTACAATCCATCCGTACATGTGGATGAACAAAGCTGGATATTTTATGGCTAGTAATGAATTTTTGAATTTCCCGTATTCCTTTGGTTTGTTATTCTCTAAAGGACTGTACGCGGAATATTTAAAGAGGGGCGAAGAGTTCGCCCCTAAGTATCGCCAGTTCCTTAGGGATACCAGCAAACATAATATTGTTGATGTAGCAAAAACAATGTATCTAGATGTTCACTCCGTCGACTTCTGGAGAAGTGCATTGAAGTTAATAGAGAGCGACATTGGGGTGTTCATCGCTAAAGCCTAAACAACTCTCCAATTATGGTCACAGGTAGCTTCAATTTGGCCATGCTTTTCAATGTAGTCCGTGACAATTTCAGATATGTCGATCATAATTTCTTGAACAATCGGTTTACCCTTATACATCTCATAATCTCCGCCACCGCTGGCTCTATAATTGTTCATAACAACCTCATATTCTTTAGAGTCCTCTATAGGCTGACCTTGGTACAGCAGATGGAGGACTCTTTCGCCTACAGGTCTAGCGGTATCAAGCTCGTATTGTATTCCTTCCCACATATCATAATTGTAATGCTGCGGTTTAGGCTCGATGTAGGCGGGGTTAACGATTATTCCGTTTTCGTCTTGTTGGAAATAGTTAGCGGTTTGTTCTAAGGCCTCTCTAATATCTTGTCCTGTCAGTCTTAGGACGGTTAAGGTGTTGGGATAAATGAAGTTCGATAAAATGTCTCTGCGTGTGATGGTTTCGCTGAAACCCTTGCAATCGTTACTGAGTAAGGCTGCTGTAGAAATATCTATGCCAGTAGCCTCCATTTGTACCTTATTCATAAATTCTATAAAAGGGTGGTCAGCTAAGCGGCATTCATCAGCACTGGAAATAGACAGGTCCCCGATAACCGTTCCTATTCTCTCATCCAGCCAAGTTTGTGTTTCTGATTCAAGAGTACTGCTCAGCTCTAGGATTATTTCATCTGCAGCTGTTGTCTCATTAACGTTAAGGAGCTCGGCATGTTTACGCTGAATCTTCCAGTGTGTATTTTCTTTTTGGAAAATAACCGAAATTTTACCGAGGGAAAGTCCATTACAACCAGGTTGTATGATTGTAACACCGTTCAACTCTCCAGCTATGGAGCGGTGCTGATGTCCGGTAATTAGCACATCTATGCCCTCTACCTCTGTACACATGGCGTAGGCTTGATTCTCCCCCGTTAGTCTTTCTACAGGTTCTCCACTGCTTAGATCGCGTTCGAATCCGCCGTGGTAAGCTACAACGAGCAGATCAGGCTGCTCTTCTGCCCGTATAATGGCACACCAATGTTTTACAGTCTCTAGCGAATCCTCAAATTGAAGCCCTTCAATATGGCTAGGGTTCTCCCAGTGGGGGATGTAATGCGTCGTAACCCCTAGAACGGCTACTTTGATTTTATCTACCCATTTGATGATATAGGGTTTACCAAAGGCGGGTTGATTTGTCGTGTTATCTATAATTCCAGCTGATAACCAAGGAAAGCAGGAATCCTGAACGGCTTTATTCAGCAGAGTTTTGCCAAAATTGAATTCATGGTTGCCAATAATTGCAGCGTCATATTTCAATTCATTTAGTGCAGCTATGCCCGGATTCAGCTCATTACTATAATGTGTAGCTGCATAATAAGTTAACGGTGTGCCTTGAATAAGATCACCGTTATCTATAAGGATCAGCTCAGGAGTATGGGATCTTTCTTGTTTAATGAGGGTAGCAATTGTTGCTAAGCCTGCTGGTCGTTTCTCCCCCGTGCGGTAATCGACGGGCCCAAAATGTCCATGTAGATCACTTGTTACGAGGATTTCACAGGTTATTGAATTCTCTTTATTCATAGGTAGCCCCTCCTGATAATAAGTTCAGACCTCATTCTAGCAGATAATTTGGTAACTTTAAGAGATTGGAATAAATTTTACATATATTTGATGCTTGGTTGCTATTGATTTAATAAAACACATCTATAGTTTAGAAGTACTCAAAAATAAAAATAGAAAACAGTGGAGGTCTTTCGTTTGAGAAAAATCAGTAAATTCGTATTGCCGCTAATGATGTCTATTACATTGCTTAGTGGTTGTGGCGCTAACAACACTACAAATAATGCAAACCAAGGATCGACGGACGGGGCAAATGCACCGAAGGAAACGGCAGCTCCTGTAGCAGAGGGTTATGTTCCAGAGAAGCTTACTGTACAATTTGTTCCTTCTCAAAATGCAGATACGCTCGAAGCTAAAGCGAAACCTCTTGAAAAATTACTGGGTGACAAGCTCGGTATTCCTGTAGAAGTAAGTGTCTCTACTGATTACAACACCGTTATCGAAGCTATGGCCTCTAAAAAAGTGGATGTAGGTTTCCTTCCTCCAACTGCTTACGTGTTAGCTAAAGAAAAAGGAGCAGCTGAGGTTATTCTTCAGGCTCAACGTTTTGGTGTAAATGATGAAACCGGTGGTCCAACAGATGAATTAGCGGATTTCTATAAATCTATGATTATCGTCAAGAAGGATTCTGCGATCAAATCGGTTGCCGATTTGAAAGGTAAAAAAATTGCCTATCAAAACGTTACATCCTCAGCAGGTTTTGTATGGCCGGCTGCAACACTAATGGATGCAGGACTTGATCCGTTGAAGGATGTACAAGCCATTACGGTTAAAGGTCATGATCAAGGCGTGCTTGCTGTGCTGAATGGTGACGTAGATGCAGCAGCTATTTTCCAAGATGCCCGGAACACGGTCGTTAAGGATTATCCAAAAGTATTTGAAGATACTCAAGTTCTCGCCTTTACTGATAAAATTCCTAACGATACGATTTCGGTCCGTTCAGATATGAATAAAGAATGGATAGAAAAAATCCAGCAGGCATTCATTGATATCGCAGCTGACACAGAAGGCCATGAGATTATCAAAGACATTTACTCTCATGAAGGTTATGTGAAATCACAAGACAGCAACTTTGACATTGTTCGCGAATACAACAGTAAAGTAAAAACAGAGTAGAACAGGCCGTTCAAGGATACAACGATGTTGGTGTATAACAGGCATTAAGGATAGCCAGCTCCGGATTCCCCCCCGGATCTGGCTATCTCTTTTATACGAATATACGAAAACACATAAAGGGATGATTTCATGATAGAGCTTCGTAATGTATCCAAAACGTATCTAAACGGAACCAAAGGATTAAACAACATTAACCTGACCATTCCAGCCGGAGAATTTGTAGCTATTGTTGGTCTTTCGGGAGCAGGGAAGTCGACCTTGCTGCGTTCCATTAACCGGCTTCATGATATTTCCGAAGGTAATATTCTTATTAACGGGCAGTCCATCACGAATGCAAAAGGAAGCCGGCTACGAATGATCCGTAGGAATATCGGAATGATCTTTCAAAGCTTCAACTTAGTGAAACGTACGACGGTGCTTCGTAATGTTTTGGCAGGACGGGTGGGCTATCATTCCACACTGCGGACGATACTTGGCAGATTCCCACAAAAGGATATCGATTTAGCCTTCGAATCCCTTGATCGGGTAAATATCGCCGAGAAGGCCTATACACGTGCAGATCAGCTATCTGGAGGTCAGCAGCAACGTGTAGCTATTGCCCGTGTTCTTGCGCAGGAGGCACAGATTATCCTCGCAGATGAACCTGTAGCTTCACTAGATCCGCTCACAACCAAGCAGGTTATGGATGATCTAAAGAAGATTAATATGGAACTCGGGATTACAACCATTGTGAATTTGCATTTTATTGATCTGGCTAGAGAATACGCTACCCGGATTATCGGGCTCCGGGCAGGAGAGGTTGTCTTCGATGGTCCTGTATCAGAGGCAACCGATGAGAGGTTTGCTGAGATTTACGGCAGACCGATTCATCAGGATGAGTTGTTAGGTGAGCCTGTACTCGGAGGCGTGTGAGATGAGTGTGAATGCAGAGAAGCTACATCCCAAACCGCCAAGGAAGATAAAACATTATTTCACAGCCATTATATTAGTAGTATTACTGTGGAGAAGTGCGGTCTTGACCGATTCATCCATTGGAGAGCTGATCTCCGGTCTGCCGAATATGCTTGATTTGCTTAAGGAAATGTTTCCCCCGAACTGGGGGTATTTTGACAACATTATAGATGCGATGCTGGAGACGATCCGGATGGCGCTGGTTGGCACAACGTTTGGTGCCATTCTTGCGGTTCCGGTTGCGCTGTTGTGTGCAAGCAATATTACGCAAAGCCGTTGGCTTCATTATCCGGTTCGTATGCTGCTGAACCTGATCCGTACGATTCCCGATCTGCTGTTGGCTTCTATCTTTGTGGCTATTTTCGGCCTCGGTGCGCTTCCTGGGATATTTGCATTGACGATATTTTCGTTGGGGCTGATCGCTAAGCTTACCTATGAAACGATGGAGACGATTGATCAAGGACCTTTGGAAGCAATGACTTCAGTGGGGGCTAATAAGATTCAACGCATTATGTTCGGAGTCATTCCACAGGTACAGGCTCATTTTATGTCTTATGTCCTATATGCCTTCGAGATTAATGTTCGTGCTGCGGCGGTTTTAGGTCTGGTAGGAGCGGGTGGGATCGGCCACTATTATGAAGTTACCCTAGGCTTTTTGGAATACGATAAGACTTGCACCATCATCTTGTTCACATTAGCAGTAGTACTGATTATTGATTATGTAAGCACTAAGCTGCGGGAGAAATTAATATGAGTAAATCATGGAATACCCTTGTCCCTAAACCCCGTAAAAATCGTTTTCGTTGGCTGATTTATGTAGCCCTAGCCGCGTTATATATTTGGGCTTTTTCGGGAGTGCCGTTTAATGGATTCAAAGAAACCGCCGGGATCATTACTAAAGCAATTTTTGCCGGGATATTCTCACCTGACTGGGCCTTCGTTTATTTACCAGATGGGGAGGATCTCCTGCGGGGATTGCTCGAGACGTTAGCTATTTCAATCCTAGGCACTTTTATCTCGACCTTTTTATGTATTCCTTTTGCATTTTGGGCTGCAGTTAACATGAGCAAGGGAAAGGTAATTTCAGGTTCCGGCAAGCTGATGTTGAGCTTTATACGAACCTTCCCTGAGATTATTATGGCTTTGTTATTTATCAAGGCTGTTGGACCGGGTTCTTTTGCAGGTGTGCTGGCTCTGGGACTACATTCGGTGGGCATGCTCGGCAAATTGTTCGCGGATGAGATTGAGAATATCGACAACGGTCCACTCGAAGCTTTAATTTCTTCTGGTGCCAGCCGCATGCAGGTATTGTGGTTTGCGGTGTTGCCGCAGGTGCTGCCGGGATTCTTATCCTATACCTTATATAGATTCGAAATTAACGTTCGTTCGGCTACGATTCTAGGTGTGATTGGAGCAGGGGGGATCGGCACACCGTTAATCTTCGCGCTCAGTTCACGGAATTGGGACCGCGTGGGGATTATACTGCTAGGTATCATTGCGATGATCACAATTATTGATTTGATTTCCGGCAAGATCCGGAAGAAGCTGGTGTAACCGAGTTGCATAATGATATGTGAGACAAAGACCTCCTTAGGGTATGAACCGAACCTAGGGGAGGTCTTTTATGATATGATCCATACTATATTGGACCATTCGAAAATGTATGAAAAAGTAATAATTATTTTTTCTGAAACATATGTTGGTCTATCCGACTTGTACCAAAGGAGTTGAAGGTTTGGAATCTGCGCTTATTGGCAGCTTTGTATCGGCAATGGCTACCGTTCTTGGAGCATTTCCGATCCTGTTCGTGAAGAGGTTATCCGAGAAGTGGAAAGATATCCTCGTAGCCTTCACTGCGGGGATTATGGTGTCCGCCTCCACGTTTGGACTCATGCCGCAATCGATCAAAGAATCGGGGATTATCGCTTTAACCTTGGGCTTGATTACCGGAGTGCTGCTGCTTGATTTAATTGAAAATAACATCCCGCATATCGATGTGGAGAATAAGCCCGGTTATACCAATATGGATTCAAAAGCGCTGCTTGTTATGATTGCGCTGTTCATCCACAACATACCAGAAGGCCTCAGTACAGGTTTCAGTTATGCCAGCGAACAGGCCAGTTTAGGTCCTACCGTGGCGATTGCCATTGGCGCACAGAATATGCCGGAAGGTTTGATTCTTGCGGTCTTTCTGATGAATTCGCGAACTAGCAAGCTAAAAGCCTTAGGAATCGTTACACTTACCGGCTTGATGGAGATGGTATCTGCGGTGATCGGGTATTTTACTGCTAGTTACCTGCATAATGTTGTGGGTTATGGTCTAGCTTTTGCAGCCGGGGCTATGCTCTTTATCGTTTACAAGGAGCTGATTCCGGAGAGTCATGGCCATGGTTATGAGCGGCCTTCGACGTATTCGTTTATTTTTGGATTATTGATCATGGTGTACATCACGCAGATATTTGGGTGAGCAAATAGAACTCTAATCTATAAAAAAGAAGACCAATGAAATGCCAGAGCAGCTTTAAGCTGCCTGACCTCATTGGTCTTTGTCTTGTTATAACTAAGCTTTATCCCCGCAGAATTGCCTCAATTTGCTCTAGTTCTTCAGCGCTAAGCTCTGGGGCATTTAAGGAAGCGACGGCATCTTCAATCTGGCTTACCTTACTTGCGCCGATCAATGCAGAAGTTACTTTGCCTCCACGGAGTACCCAAGATAACGCTAGCTGAGACATTTTTTGTCCACGTGCAGCAGCAACCTCGTTCAGTTTGCGAACCTTGCCGATCGCCTCTTCAGTAATGGCATTCTCAGACAGGAATACACTTGGACCAGCGGCACGGGAATCAGGAGCGATTCCGTTTAGATAGCGATCGGTCAGTATGCCCCCTTGTAGCGGGGAGAACACAATGGAGCCGATGCCTTCTTCAGACAATACATCCTGCAAGCCATCTTCAATCCAGCGGGACATCATGGAATAGTTTGGCTGATGAATCAGGCATGGCGTGCCTAGTCGACGCAGAATTTGTGCCGCTTCGCGTGTTTGTTCAGGTCCGTAATTCGAAATCCCGACATACAGCGCTTTACCTTGGCGTACCACGAGGTCCAGCGCAGCCATGGTTTCTTCCAGTGGTGTATTTGGATCTGGGCGGTGGTGATAGAAAATATCAACATAATCCAGTCCCATACGTTTTAAGCTTTGATCTAGGCTGGAGACGAGATATTTTTTGGAGCCCCATTCACCATAAGGACCAGCCCACATATAATAACCAGCTTTAGTAGAGATAACCATCTCATCACGATAAGGGGTCAGATCCTTTTTAAGAATTTGGCCAAAACTTTCTTCGGCGGAGCCTGCGGGTGGACCGTAATTATTGGCAAGGTCAAAATGAGTGATTCCTAGATCAAAAGCTCTTCTTACCATGGCGCGGCCATTCTCAAATAAGTCGTTGCCGCCAAAGTTATGCCATAGACCAAGCGAGATCGCTGGCAGGAGTAGACCGCTCTTTCCGGTGCGATTATATTTCATATTGTCATATCTGGTAGCGCTTGCGTTATACATGATTTATTCCTCCTATAAACACTTATTACTTAGTACGTTACGTCCTTATTGTAGCGAAAGATCGCGGACAAACGTATGTCAGCAAGGAAGAAGTTTATAGTACAATGTCATTTTCGAGATGACGGCTACGGTATTCTTTTGGCGAACAACCTTTCACCTTCTTGAACATCCGCGAAAAGAGTAAGGGGTCCTGATAGCCCACAGAACGTGAGATTTCACCAATCGTGCATAAGGTCTCTGTCAGCAGCTCGCACGCCTTAGCGATGCGGAAATTTAATAAATACTGCTGGGGTGGCATACCTATTGTCCGTTTGAACAAGGAGGATAAATATTTGCGATCCAGCTTGAGCGAAGAGGACATCATCTCAACCGAAATATTTTCACAATAATGTGTATGCAAAAAGTGCAGGCATTGCTCGACGTAAATACTCTTTTGACGTGGTAAAGGAAGTACATCTGGAACTGCTGGCACCGCTCGAAGTAACAGAGAAAAGAACTCATACATAATTGCTTTTAGAGGTAGATCCAGACTGTCCGAAGCTTCAGCTGCTTGTGTCAGGAGCTCGTATAAATTCGGCATAAGCTGTTCATCCATTGGAAAGATCGGGTGCTCAGGTGACAAGGCGGTTTTGGCCAAAATATAATCAACCTGCTCCCCGGTAAAAGCTACCCAAGAATAGGCCCATGGATTTGCTATGTCTGCTGTGTAGGCAGTTACGATATGCGGATAGGTGAGAAAAGCTTGTCCTGGCTTAAGATAATGGGTCTGTTCACCCACAGTAACTTCACCTGTTCCTGCATGGATAAAATGTATTTTATATACGTCACGGACCCCAGGTCCAAAAAAATGTCCGGGAAGACACTGCTCCCGCCCCCAGTAATGGAGATGCAGGTCGGGATTGCCTCGGAAGGGACGCTCAGAATTATAGTTAAATATCGCCATGGATGATTCCTTCTCTTTCTTCTATAGAGTTAATCAAGGTAGTTGTACCCGCTTACTTTTATTATACAGCATATTTTAGAAGGAATATTAACTCGGAATTGCAGACAATTCAAAGATCGTAGTTTATCCCTGTCCAGTTTGGTTAAGTAAGCTATGAAGCTGAACGTATGAGCTAACTACATCAATAGGAGGTAATGGAGATGAATAAGAGAATAGTGGGTGTCTTTGCTGCCGAATACGAAGCTTCGCGAGCTATTGAGGAGTTGAAGCGTCAGGGCTGTAGGACAGAGGATATTTCGATTATCGCGAGAAATAAAGCGGACGAGGAAACTCTTAGAGACGAGTCAGGAACCGTGGCCCCGGAGGGTATGGCTACAGGTGCAGCTACTGGTGGTCTGCTGGGTGGAGTAACGGGGCTGCTGATGGGAATTGGCGCTTTGGCTATTCCTGGTATTGGACCTATTATTGCAGCCGGACCTCTTGCGGCAACACTAGCCGGAGCGGCGATAGGCGCAGGCAGTGGCGGGTTAGTCGGCGGACTTATTGGCCTTGGCATCCCTGAAGAGGAAGCAGAGAGCTACGATAATTACGTGGATGAAGGTCATATTCTAGTAATGGTGGATGTGGAAGGCGAGCAGAAGGAGCAAGAAGTGAAACAAATCTTCGCAAAGTATAACAGCCTGAACGCAGAACGCTTTGAGAAAGTTGCTAATATAGATCCATTAGCGAGTGAACGTATTGGAAATAAATAAGAAGCAATTAGCATTCAGTGTAAAAAAACAAAACAGGCTATCTCACTAGCAAAGGATACTGCTAGTGAGATAGCCTGTTTTTTGCGGTTTTATAGAGAGACAGCATTTTGTCTAACAGTCTGCGCAGCCGGTATTTCTTTTCCTGGCAGGAAATGAATGCTGCGAATATAGCGGATTGTCCGGCTCTGTGCCCGCATGATTACCGAATGTGTCTCCGCGCGTTCTTTGCCGATAAAACGGACACCGTTCAGGAATTCACCTGACGTTACACCCGTGGCGGCAAAGAGGACGTCGCCCGTGCCAACCATGTCTTCCATGTGTAGCACTCGCGTTGGATTGGCAATTCCCATGCGTACACAGCGCTGTAGCTCTACTGGTCCATCCGGGAGCAATCTGCCCTGCATTTCACCACCAAGGCATTTCAGTGCAGCGGCAGCAAGAACACCTTCGGGTGCTCCACCGGAACCCATATATAAATCGACATCGCTGTCTGGCAGTGCAGCCGCAATAGCGCCAGCGACATCTCCGTGACCAAGCAGCTTTATTCGTACCCCGGCTTCACGCAGGCTATTAATCAGCTGCTCATGCCGTTTGCGATCCAGCACCATTACGGTTAACTCGGAGAGGGATTTGCCAGTGTAATGGCAGGCTTTTTGCAGAGTGATCTCTACAGGGTCCTCGAGTCTAAGCTTACCGGCAAGCTCGGGCCCGCAGGCTAACTTCTCCATATAAATGTCCGGGGCATGCAGCAGGCTGCCTTTATCTGCTATAGCAATAACAGATTGCGCATTATGCAGGCCGCAGGCAACAACCTCAGTTCCTTCGAGAGGATCGACGGCTACATCGACAGCGGGACCTTTTTGGTTCCCGACTTTCTCACCAATATAGAGCATTGGAGCATGATCCATCTCTCCTTCACCTATCACAACAGTTCCGTCGATGGACACAGAATCGAACATGGAACGGATCGCAGTCGTGGCTGCATCATCTGCCGCATTTTTATCGCCTCGCCCAATCCAACGAGCCGAGGATAAAGCACCTAGTTCAGTTACCCGTACAATCTCAAGGGCCAGTTCGCGCTCCATTCTAATTCCCTCCAGTGCATTCTATATATTTTGTATACTGAAATTTAGATATAACCCATAATAATACCAGCGGTTTCTTCTATAGCCTTGTCAGTAATATCAATTACAGGACAGCCCAGCTTGTTGAACAATGAAGCGGCGTATTCCATCTCTTCGGTGATCCGCTCCAGACTTGCATATTGGGAACCTGTTGGTAATCCGAGAACCTTAAGCCGCTCAGAGCGGACCTTCAGCATGTACTCGGGTTTCATGGTTAATCCGATAAGCCGGTTCGGCGGCAAGCTTAATAGTTCTTGCGGAGGACCAATCTCCGGGATAATTGGATAGTTAACGACTTTTTTTCCTCTATGGGCCAAAAAGATGCTAAGCGGTGTCTTTGAAGTACGGGACATGCCCAGCAGAACGATATCGGCTTTGAGCATGGCACCCAGATCACGGCCGTCATCACAGGCGACGGTGAATTCTATAGCTTCTATGCGGCGGAAATAATTCTCGTCGAGCTGGTGGAGAAGACCTGGCCGCTGCTGAGGAGCATCGTCGAAGGTATCAATGAAGGCCTGCATCATAGGGCCCATGATATCAACGATCCGCAAATCAAGACGTACCGCTTCCTCGCGGATCATTTCCCTTAATTCTGGCTGCACTAATGTATAGGCGACAAAACCTTGATGCTGAGCTGCTTCTTCCATAAGCTTGCGTAGCTCGTCTTCATGCCTAATATTGCCGTATCTTTTAATGGTGACCTGCTGATTCTGAAATTGGTGAATAACGGCCTGCACGACAGCTTCTGCCGTATCTCCTATAGAATCCGAGCATATCGTTATTAAGTTGGAAGATTGCTCGATGCTCATGGGTTCCTCCTGTTATCCTTTGGCTTCAAGTTCGAGGAGAAGTTTGATGATGGAGGTTTTTGTTAAACGTCCTACCACATCCAGTTTTGTACCGCCGTCTTCAGCGGCGCTGGGAACAACCACCGGCAAACTGTCTACCTCGTGAAAAATCATCTTATGTGCAGCTTCAAGCACCGGTTCATCCGGTGAAGTTGTGACCACTTTGGGCTGGCGCGTCATAACCATGCTTACGGGCATGGAGACTGCACCGGGGTTACCCAAGGTTACCTTTAAGAAATCCTTACGTGAAGCAACGCCCGTGAGTTTACCCTCTTCGTCACAGATAATAAGAGTACCTACATCCTGTAGAAAAAGCGTAACTACGGCATCTTGAATAGTTGTGGTCTCACGGATAACTATAGGTACACTTTGAATTTCTTTGACCATTGTTTCCTGCAGCAGATAACCGCTTCCCTGACGACTGGATGATTTCAATCCTGGGAAGTACCCGACCTTCGGCTTGGCGTCGATATATTTGAGCATAACCAAAACAGACAGATCCGAGCGAATTGTTGGCCGGGTAAGATTCAAACTTTCGGCAATCTGTTCGCCGGTAATCGGAGCTCTTTTGTTAACGATATCGATAATCTCTATTTGACGTGATGTCAGTTCGATCACAATTCCCTCCACTTCCGATAAAAAAGGCATTCCTCTTTAGAAAAGAAGCGCCGTTAAGCGAATCCTCCTTTCATATATGAGTCATATTTAGCTGTGTTTAATTTAACTTGTTTATATAATACGCAATAGTGGTCATAAATGCAATATATAGTACGTCATATATTTGATTTTTTTAACGCAACAGTGTTGATCTTCTTTTTTTGCAGTAATTGCTTTAAAGCATCAGCATTCACTAGGATCGTTCCGGCAATGATGGTGAACACTCCAAGAATTGTAATCCAAGATACGGACTCCTTGTAAAAGAAAAAGCCTACACCCACGGCAATCGGTGGAGAAATATAAAGCCAGGTAGAAGGAAACACTGGGTTGGTCTTAGCTACGAGCCAGTAGAACAAGGTATGGCCGACCATGGAGCCGATAACTGTGAGATAGAGCAGTGAACCTGCTGTCTCGAATGAGAAGAGAAATGCAGGATGTACTTTTTCCGTGGCAAAAGAAAGAATGAATAACAGCGCACCGCCATACATCATTTGAGCCGCATTCAGCGCAATCGGTGAGACCTCAGGCATACTGTTAATTACTTTTTTGGAGTAAATCGCACCTACAGCATAGCAACACTCTCCAATTAGGACTACGGCGCAACCGATGAGCCACAGTGGTGAAATATCAACGGCGAGATTGGGGAGAACCAGCAGCAGTACGCCAGTGAAGCCGATGATGCAGCCATATAGGGAGATGGCGGGTGCTTTTTGCCGAAGAATAGAGGTTTGGAGCAGCAGGATCATGATCGGTCCAGTGGCAGAGAGTACAGCTGCAAGCCCTGAAGAAACATATTGTTCAGCCCAGTAGAGACCCGCGAAGGTGCCGAAGGTTAGAGCAGACCCGGTGAACAACATTTCTTTGCGCAACAGCAAGGAGAAGCTGGCTTTTCGTTTCCAGACCATCCATAGGAATAGAACAGCGCCTGCGACAAAAAATCTTAAGCCCGCTGAAAAGAAAGGAGGCGCACCGGCATCTACGCCGATTTTGATAGCTAGAAAGGTCGTGCCGAAGATCAGACATACAAGTGCATAAGCAAATAAGATCATTTTGAAAGTCCCCTTTTGTGTGCTTTATAAAATATAAGAATTTATAAGCTGGCATTTTGTTAATCATATAGGGGAGAGGACAGAACAGATTGCCTTGTGTAGAACAGATTAATTCGGAAATCGTGTACAATATGATTACAAGGTTGTTCGGAGAGGAGTTGTAGCCAGATGAAAAAGGTTGTGGGAGCGGAGCATAATCATCCTTTGTTTCGGCAGGTCTATGAATTTCTATTAAATCGCATGGAGCGAGGGGAGTGGGTCGCACATGATAAGCTTCCTTCTATACGGCTGCTGGCGGAGGAGCTTAAGGTACATCGACTGACCGTATTCAAAGCGTACAGACGGTTGACGGAGGATGGAAAGGTTTATGTAAAAGATAAATCAGGATATTACGTGGCACCCATAATCTCGCTTCCTGCTATTGAAGTAGGAGCCGCAGTATCGGCTTATGCGCTCACTAATCCGCTGTCTGATATTCAGAGAGTGCCAGTTAAGTATCAGTTCTCGCAGGCGCTGATTGATCCGGGGCTGCTGCCGAATCTTTTTCTATCTGACTATGTCAAAAAAGTGTTCGATCTATATCCCAAGGTAATGGGAACGTATGCCTCGGTCCAGGGGGATAACGAGCTGCGTGAGACGTTAAGCCACCACTTTCGGAAGCAACATCGGCTGCAGTTAACTTCGGAAGAGCTGCTTATTACCTCGGGTGCGCAGCAGGCGATCAATCTGATTGCCCGGATTGTGCTTGGTCCTCTGGATACGGTGCTTGTGGAGCGGCCTACTTATAGTGTTGCTATGGATATTTTTCGCCGGGAGGGGGCACGGTTGGTTCCGGTAGAGATCACTCCGGAGGGATATGATCTGGAGGAAGTAGAAGCTTTGATGAAAAAGCATAAACCGCGTATGTTCTACATTAATCCAACGCATCACAATCCAACTGGATACACGGTGCCTGTGCAACAGCGCAAGCTGTTGGTAGAACTGGCCGAACGTTATCGCTGTTTACTGGTGGAGGATGACCCGTTCCGCGATATGTATTTTGATGAGGAGCCGCCGCCGCCCTTTTTTGCTTATGATACGGAGGGGTGGGTGATCTATATCAGCAGCTTCAGTAAATATGTAGCCCCTGGCTTACGAATCTGTGCGGTGGCCTGCCGATATCCATTTATGGAGCGTCTAATCACGGCTAAATCACTCGCAGACAATGGCACTCCGCTGCTGAATCAAAAAATATTTCTACATTACTACACCTCCCCACGCTTGCAACAGCATCTCGGTAAGCTGCGTATTGCGCTTCAAGTGCATAAGGAAATTGTAGAAGAGGAGCTGGCGGGGACTGGCTGGGAATGGACGACTCCGCAAGGCGGATTAAATCTATGGGTGAAACTACCGGAGCATCTTACGATGGATCGCCTGTTTGCTTCAAGTATGGCGCAGTCGATCGCTTTTGTTCCTGGGGAGTTATTTGATCCACTGGGGGAAATGAAGTCAAGGCTTCGCCTAAGTTATTCCTTTGCAAGCGAAGGGGTGCTGCGCGAAGGAATACAGCGTTTGATTGGGATCGCGCACAGTCTGTGAGTGGTACAGCAGGTATGGGGGATTAAAGAAGAGGATATGAGGAATTGCTACCGGATAAACTTGTATCACTTGTTTGGGAATTCCTGTAACACTTTCCACATTTGCTCCGTCTGTAAGGTAAAGAAGGGGGTTATCAAAGTGCGAAAGATCAATTTCCGAAAGATCAATTTCCGAAGTCCAATGATGATATTTCTAGGTGTCCTATTAATATTTACGGCTTTGCTGACGGTACGGCCCTCGGTCACTTACGCCTGTTCCTGTGTTATGCCTGCGGAGCCACTGGAAGCTCTTGAGAAAAGTACAGCTGTTTTTGTCGGGAAAGTAGTGGATATGAAGGAGCCGTCACAGGGGAACATAATTTCTTCTGCTGATCCAGTAAAGGTAACCTTTGAGGTGGATTCCAGCTGGAAAGGGGTCAAGGGGAATCAAGTTACATTAACTACGGCTTTATCTTCTGCAAGCTGCGGCTTTGAATTTGTGGAAGGGGAAAGTTACATTGTCTATGCTTATGCTAGAGACGGCGGAGACTCTGGTAATCTGGAGGCTAGTTTATGCAGTCGAACTAAGCGGCTAACCGCTGACTCAGTGGATCTAAAAGAGCTGGGACCGGGTATTTCGCCTACAACGCCTACCGCTTCTCCGGAGGTAACCCCGAATAATTCACCGGAGTCAGAAGCTGGGAATAATGAGCCTGATCAAACGGGGAACCCGGCTGGGGACAGTGATTCCTTTCCACTTGTTAATGTGGGGATTAGTGGAATAATTATCGTTCTAGTAGCTATAGCTGGGGCTGTTCTATACCGTCGTAGAAATGATGGAACGCGCAAAAAATGACTCTAACTGTAGAGTCACGTCATGTAATGTAATGGTGGGATCAAGTTAGGACGTAAGAATATATAAGGGGTTGTGATAAAATAAGCGGTCGCTCGGGATAAACATCCGAGCGACCGCTTATTTGTTTGAGATGACCTTGAGTAACTGGTGTTGGGCTGTGTTGGTGGACCAGTGGTGGAGTATGTTGGTGGGCGAAAAAGGTACTGATGCTAATGCTGGTGTGTGCTGAAGGGCGGCGTAGGTCTAGAGTTGGTATGTGTGAAAGGGCGATGCAGGTCTAGTGCTGGTGCTGGTGCTGGTGCTGGTGCTGGTGCTCAAGTGTAGCTCGGAATCATCTAGAATCAATAATTAGGGAAATCCTCCCTGATTTTATCGTGTTTTACTCATTAATAGCGATAATTGGGGAATTCCTCCCTAAAATTCTGCGGAAATTGCCCTTTTTGCCTATAATCGGCTAATTATTAGGGAGAAATTCCGCAATAAGTCCAATGTGTGCTTATAAAGTACGATTATTAGGGAGAAATTCCGCAAAAAGTTCAAGGTGCGCCTATAAAGTTCGAATTTGAGGGAGAATTTCCCTAAATATGAGTTCAAGGAGGGCGGAATTCTGTGAAGTAAACTCTAGTTATTGTAGGTGTTGCAAAGTGAAGCAAGATGAACTCTAGATATTGTAGGTGCTGCAAAGTGAAGCAAGTTGAACTTTAGATTGTAAGGTAAAGTAAGGTGAATTCCGTGTAGCAAGGTTAATTTGGGTGATGTGATTAAGGTGAATTTAGTGAGTTAATGATGAATTTTTGCGATGTAAGTTGAAATCAGTTGAAGTCAGTTGTGATGTCACTTGAGTTTAGATCGCAAGTCTACCTCGTCCTCGTCACACCCACCCAAATAACCGGGCAAGCTGAGCGACAGCAAAGGTTACTCCGATGGCGATACCCAGCGGAATGACTGCTGAGAGAACCGCCCATTTCATGCTTTTTGTTTCCTTGTAAATGTTCACGAGTGTTGTACCACAAGGATAGTGGAGCAGGGAGAACAGCATCATGTTGAGTGCGGTCAGCCAGGTCCAGCCATGTGAGAGAAAGACATCTTTGATACTGCCTAAGCTGTCGATATCAACCATAGCGCCTGAGGACATATAGCCCATAAGCAGGATAGGCAATACGATTTCATTCGCAGGAAGTCCAAGAATAAAGGCCATGATGATAAAGCCATCCATGCCAAGCAAATGTGCGAACGGATCAAAGAATGCAGCCATATGATTCAGTACAGAATCGCCGCCAATAAACAGATTGCCTAGAATCCAAGTGATAATCCCGGCAGGGGCAGCAACGACGATAGCCCGAGTAAGTACGTTAAGGGACTTATCTTTGGAGGAAATAAGTATGGTCTTCCAGATTTGTGGACGGCGGTAGGGAGGAAGCTCCAATGTGTAATGTGTGGGAACCCCACGCAGCGCAGTTTTGGACATGACCCAGGAAACGGTTAAGGTAACAATGATGCCGATTAGAACCATTCCCATTAGGACGGAGGCAGTGGTGAATGTACGAAGCGCGCCTGTCGTAGCGGCTCCTGCCATAAATAAGGAAGACAATAAAATCAGCGTGGGCCAGCGGCCGTTGCAAGGGACAAAATTGTTGGTCAGTATAGCCAGCATTCGTTCACGCGGCGATTCGATGATTCGTGTGGAGAGGATAGCGGCCGCGTTACAGCCGAAGCCCATGGACATGGTTAAAGCTTGCTTGCCATGACCACCTGATTTTTTGAACAGTCGGTCCATGTTAAAAGCAACGCGTGGCAGATACCCGAAATTCTCAAGCAGAGCGAATACGGGGAAAAAGATCATCATCGGTGGCAGCATGACACTGATTACCCATGAGGTGCCTCGATACAAGCCAAGCACAAGCACGCCGTGCAGCCAAGCTGGGGCATGGAGAGCCTCAAATCCCGCTGTCAGATATCCTTCGATGAAGCCAAAGAAGGAAGCGAGCCAGCTAGAAGGGTAGTTAGCCCCGGCAATCGTAATCCAGAATACGACACCGAGAATGGCGAGCATGATGGGAAAACCCCAAATTTTGGAGGTCACGATATTATCCAGCTTGTAAGTGCTGTTCAGTTTCTTCTTATCCCGATAAGTAACTGCATCTCCGCAGATGCCTGCGGATACGCCATATATACCACTGACAATCTCATCCCGAATGGCTCCGCCGTCAGCGAGCTTTTTTGCGGTGGACAATAGGGAATCTAGAGCGTCAGATCCCTTAGTGATAGGCAGTGACTCCATGGCCGATGACCTCCTTTGCTTCGGGTAAATCCTTGCTTTTCATATGCTCTTTAAGTGAAGTAAGCAGGCTGTCATCACCGTCCAATAAGCGCAGTGCAATCCAGCGAGCGGGATATTTGGTACCGATGGTTTGCTCTACCAATGGTGTAAGCTCGGCAATTCCCCGTTCGATCTCTTCGTTGTAACTAATCCGCAGCGGCTGCGCTGTGAATGAGCCTGTAGCCACTCGCTCCACTTGATCCAATAAGGCATCGATCCCTATTTTATTGCGTGCCGATATCGCAACGACGGGTACGCCGAGACGTTTGGAGATACTCTTCAGGTTGATGTCGATGCCCAGCTTACGTGCTTCATCAATGAGGTTGATGCAGACAACCGCCCGTCCGGTAATCTCCAGCACTTGCAAGGCAAGATTGAGATTACGTTCCAGCGAAGTAGCGTCAAGCACTACAAGTGTCACGTCTGGCTGTTCAAAAATAATATAATCTCTAGCCGCTTCTTCATCCGCGGAATTTGAGTATAGGGAGTACGTTCCTGGTAAATCTACCGCGAGGTATGAATGGTTATTGTGTTTGAATTCGCCTTCGGCAGTAATGACGGTTTTACCTGCCCAGTTTCCAGTATGCTGTCGCATGCCGGTTAGCAGGTTGAATAGTGTGCTTTTTCCGGTGTTAGGATTGCCTGCAAAAGCGACGGTGAACTGACTCATGCTTCTACACCTCCAATTAATTCTCCGAATATTAAAGAACTTTCTTCTCTACGCAATGCAATGGTCGTATTGCTTACCCGAAAAGCTATAGGATCTCCTAATGGACTACGCCGCAACACCTCTACGATATTCCCGACTACGAACCCGAGGTCCAGTAATCTTCTTCTAAGCACACCTTGAACTTCAATGTCGCTGATGCGCAGCGTGCTACCCTTTGCAGCCTCTGATAAAGGAATAGTTGTTCCAGTCATGAGATCCCTTCTTTCATTTATATTTTTACCGCCTATGGTTTTTATTTTGTGTATTAGAACATTTCTTGTAGTCTGGCACAACATTAGTATATGGCAACAACTTTGTCCCTGCAACAAGAATGTTTCCCTTAGGCAAAATAAAATTAAGCAAAAAAAGCCCCTGACGAAAGAGGGCTTGTACGCACTTTTCCGCAGGGTTGAGCTTAATTCCTAATTAACATTAAAATTACGACCAGCTGCCAAAATCAAGTGTACGTCCGGTCTCGACCAAGGTTTTAATATTACTCAGAACCTGCCACCAGGCGTTGATACTGCCAGCATATGAAGGATCATCAGGATGCCATTCATCGTGGATAAGCGTAAGTTTAGTAGTTCCACCCACCGGTTCAAGCAGCCAAGATATACGCGATTCATATCTTTCTGTACCCTTATGATAGGAGGGGCCGACCTTATGCGTGAAACGAAACGCTTTTTGTGGAGTGAACTCCAGCAGAGTCCCATATACATGTATCGTTTCATCGCCATCTGCACCGGGACCAACATATTCCAGCAATTCACCTTCTTTAAAAGTGGATTGGATTACGCTCCCGTAGTAAATCTGTTTAGTACCTTCGGGAGAGATCAAAGTCTCCCATACCTGCTCAGGTGTTCCGGCAATATAAAATTCATAGTGAAGTTCTTTCATTCCTTATTCCTCCTTGGTTTGTACAATCATTTATTCCCTTAGACTTATTTACACTATACAAAAGGATCACTGACAACTACGGTCAGTGATCCTAAAATAATCATTTTAAGTCTTATAATAAGCTGCCAGATCGGTAGCGATAGCGGACAGCTTTTGTTTCAGAGCTAAAGGCTCTAGGATTCGTAGTGTTGATCCATAAGGCAACAAGAAGTAAGGCGCATAAGTCAGTAAGGAGGTCTCATCGACTTGAAAACGGGCTTGTCCGTCAATGCGCTGCACCAGCGCATGTCCAAACAGCCAATGACTGCATAGATCGTTCAGGATTCCTTCATCGGCGGCGATGACTACTGCTATGAGTTTCTCTGGAGTATTTGGTGTGGGCAGCAAGCTTTTTAACAAAAAATCACGTGCAGAGAAGTCAGCAGGACGGGCAAACAGAGCTTCTGTGCGGTGCAGTTCAGTTATTCTATCGACTCGGAAAGACCGAATTTCTTGCCTCTGATGGCAATAAGCAACGGTGTACCATTGCCCTTTCCACAGGACAAGTCCATAAGGATCAATAGCGCGGGAAGAAATCGTCTCCCCGTTTCCCTTCCGATATTCCATCTGGAGGGTATGTCCGTTCGCCGTCGCTAATTCAAGCTCTTGCAGTAGGTGGGGAAGCGGCGCAGCAGGGGAGTGGATGGTTTCTATCCCGCTCTCATGACGCTCCATCTGTTCTAATTGCTGCGCATTGCTGTACCGTTTCAGTTTGGCGATTGCTTGATCTAGAGCTTCTACATAAGGATATCCAGTTCCCCGCGCAAAGGAGGCGGCTTGCAGGAGGGAACGTTGTTCGTCGGAGTCAAAGAATAACGGGACCTCGGAAAAATGCTCCGGAAGGCTATAGCCACCACCAGGTCCACTATCCGCGATAATGGGTACGCCACTGATGCATAACGCGTCGATGTAACGATAGACAGAGCGGACACTGATCTCTAGCGCTTCTGCTAGTTCCCCGGCGGTTCTTCCCCGTTGCTTGAGCATCCAGAGAATGGATAACATGTGATCAGCCTTGGACATAAATCAGGAACCTCCTTGCCTCATTAATTAGTAATAGTTTACTAACTATAGCAAATTGCCTATTGATCAGCTAGAGAACCTTTTGGTGCTGCCATAAGTTCCAAGCCGCGAAGTACATCCAGGGTTACGATTCTTTTCAACATGGTGTTACACCATTATTTTCTTGAGACTATGAATGTACCGTGATCTCGCAATAAGGAAATAGATAGTTTGCACAACCAGAAATACAGCAGATGTAGTAAGCACGGGCACAGTTACATTTGTGATATTAATCTGTTTCAGTATCGGGCGTATCACGACAAGGGTCTGAATGGTGGCAATAATAATCGGAATATAGAAAAGCACAGAAATCTGTTTGGTAGCAGAAGCTGACATTTCTTTAGTACTTAAACCGATTTTGGACAAAGCATTATACATTTGCTTATCTGTATTGAGCTCAGTATGAAGCTTAAAAAAGAGAAAGCTGGCTGATGAAAGCGAGAAGATCAGTGCGATAAAAATCCCTATAAAGCTAAGCATGGCGGCCCCTTGTTTGGTAGATAGATAGCTGTCTGCTCGCGATCCCAGTATAGAGCTGTATTGATGGTTAGCCTTGTTAGCGGCTTTATTCCATTGGATAAGGTCTCTGGTGACAACAGCTTCAGCTGAGCTGTCATTAGGTGTAGGACCGTCCCATGCAGGGATTTTGTATAGATATTTCACATAAGGTCTCGTGTACTTCTCTGTTGAATTAGAAATCTTATGATATAAGTTGTCATCTACGATTAGAAGTGAGGTGGCCATTGGATCTACTGGATGCACCTTTGGTGTTCGTAATTCTTTTAACATCAGTTCCTCATCTTTTTGAACCTTCAAATGAATCGCTCGATTAGCAGCATAATTCTGTGAATCCATATGTGGGTTCAGCAGTAATACAGCTTCTTTTTCAGACAAGGGTCCAACCTCGGATCACTCGTGTGCCCGTCGTAGTGGATCATATATCGTTCAGGATAGAGGATTAAACCTCCAGATTGGAGTTTATTCTCTTCTTGAGTCTGTGAGTATGAACCGTATGCTCTACGTATGTGGCTGCGGATTTTGGCAAGTACAACCTCATAGTGAAAAGGCTTAGTGATATAATCGTCCCCGCCATTCTCAAGCGCCATCACCTGATCCATTCCACTATCCCGTGCAGAAATGAACAGAATCGGGCAGAGTGAGAGGGAACGAATCTGGCGGCACCAGTAGAACCCATCGTATTTAGGCAGATTGACGTCCAGTAAGATAAGGTCAGCCGAGCTTTCATTAAAAGTCTCCAGCACCCTGTTGAAATCCTCTACAATAATTGTACGGAACCCATATTTTGATAGGTACGTGCTCAGCAAGCTTGCCAGCTTGGCATCGTCCTCTATGATTAGAATCGTCTCCATATTTTCACTCCTTTGTTCAGTTATACAGTAACATGGACAAGGAAAATTATGCTAAAAGAGTACTCTTATTCGTGGTCAACGTAAGAATCTAGCTAGATTTACCGAAGGGGAATTTAGCTGATCTAAGTCTAGCTGATCTAGCTCTAGCTTATCTAGCCTAGCTGGCCTAGCTGGCCTAGCTCTAGCTGATCTAGCTCTAGCTGACTTAGCTCTAGCTTATCTAGCTCTAAGCAATCCAGATTTCGCTCAAGCGGATTATCCAGACTTAATTGCACTTTGTACACTTATTTCTGCGTAGATAGTCCCTAGAAGCCATTTAATTGCACTTCGTGCAGCTAAAAAGGGTGAATACAGTGCAATGAAAGGAAAACCAGAAATTTAACTGCACGAAATACAACTAAACTAACTTTTGAATGAGCATTCTGAGGAATAGTTGCACTAAATGCAGTTAACGGATGCGTGGAGCTCATAATTATCGCTTGAAAAAGCTTGATCAGTGACTATTTCCTCCGGAAGAAGATCGCCCACTCCAAAGCTTTCTCTAATTGCACTTTGTACACTTATTTCTGAGTAGATAGTCCTTAGAAGCCATTTAATTGCACTTCGTGCAACTAAAAAGGGTGAATCTAGTGGAATTAAAGGAAAACCAGAAATTTAACTGCACGAAATACAACTAACTATCTTTTGAAGGAGCATTCTGAGGAATAGTTGCACTAAATGCAGTTAACGGATGCGTGGAGCTCATAATTATCGCTTGAAAAAGATTGATCAGTGACTATTTCCTCCGGAAGAAGACCGCCCACTCCAAAACTTTCTCTAATTGCACTTTGTACACTTATTTCTGCGTAGATCGTCCCTAGAAGCCATTTAATTGCACTTCGTGCAACTAAAAAGGGTGAATCTAGTGGAATTAAAGGAAAACCAGAAATTTAACTGCACGAAATACAACTAACTATCTTTTGAAGGAGCATTCTGAGGAAATAGTTGCACTAAATGCAGTTAACGGATGCGTGGAGCTCATAATTATCGCTTGAAAATAGTTGATCAGTGACTATTTCCTCCGGAAGAAGATCGCGCACTCCAAAGCTTTCTCTAATTGCACTTTGTACACTTATTTCTGATTAGATAGTCCATAGAAGTCATCTAAATGCACTTTGTACACTTATTCCTGCGTAGTTGGTCATTAGAAGCCATTTAATTGCACTCTGTGCAACTAAAAAGGGTGAATCTAGTGCAATTAAAGGAAAATCAGAAATTTAACTGCACGAAATACAACTAACTATCTTTTGAAGGAGCATTCTGAGGAATAGTTGCACTAAATGCAGTTAACGGATGCGTGGAGCTCATAATTTCCACTCGAGAAATGTTTGTTTTGTGAACGTACGGATCATATTAGGTAGTATAAAATAATAATAACTAATTATGATATATGCTTCATTTTGCATCCCCCTTAATATGAAATTAAAGAGAGGGGCGTGGAAAATGAACATTAATTTTAGAAGCTACCGTTCTGAAGATCTGCTAAAGGTACGTCATTTTCTTATACAAAGTTACAGTAAGCTAAAGACTCCAAATACCTGGCTTATAGACCGCTGGGAATTTGTTATTTTTTTTCAGGAGACGAGAAGTGGAACGCTGGAGCAGTGGGAACAAAAAGTGGGCTTATGGGAGTATGAGAATGGAGAGCTTGCAGCTGTAGTGTGCAGGGACGATGGGTTCTATTTTCAGTGTGCTGAGATGAATCCTCCGGAAAAATTACTTGAAGAAATGTTCGCTTTTGCTGAACAAAAAGCTGAGGAAGAGAACGGTGGTTACGTAGAGCTGTATGTGCCAATACCGGAGAATATGACTTCTGCGGCGGAGGTTGCTCGTAAGAGGGGGTATCATCAAACGGGTGGTAAGGAAAGCGTAAACTCCTTGCGATTGGATGAGGAATTCCCTGTGGAGCTCCCCTCTGGCTTTAGAATATGCAGCGGAGATGAGATCGAGGTTACTGCAAAAGCGCTCGGACATATCATGGCCTTCGACTATGCAGAAACGGCGGAGGCAGAGCTCACGCTGCTGCATTATGGGAATATGAGTAACGCTCCAAGCTATAATCCGCAGCTCGATCTTAGCGTTGTGAATGACACGGGCGAAGTGGTTTCCTTTTGTAATATTTTTTGGGACAGCAGCAATAGAATTGGTGCTCTGGAGCCTGTAGGCACATCCATTAACTATCGAAAGCTGGGACTGGGACGGGCGGTTCTACACGAAGGATTTAACCGTTTAAAACAACTCGGAGCTAGTAAAGTTTACGTAGGTTCTATGCAGCCTTTCTATGAGGAATTGGGCTTTACTACAGAAGTTTGGTTACAGGTGTGGGAATATTCAGGTCACACAGATTAAGTTGCACCGGCTGCCCCCGATATTGAATCTGTCAGCAGTACCTAAACTGGCAACGTACTATGAAAAATCCCCTTGATGGGTAAGTCATCAAGGGGATTTTTGGGTTTGAGCTCGGCAATCATATGCTGCACAGTAATCTCATACGTCGCACAGCAATCATACCGCCAGAGCAATTATGCGCTGCAAACTGCCTCTGATTGCACTTTGTACAATAGAATCATATATTCTTAGTAGCCGAAGCCGAAGCCGAAGCCGAAGCCGAAGCCGAAGCCGAAGCCGAAGCCGAAGCCGAAGCCGTAGCGTGGCTGAGCCAAGCCAAATCACGAAGCTCAGCACTCGCAACTAGCCGTCTGGCCAAGAGATTTTATTGATATTTGACTACAATCGCATTGCTGATCTGACGCCCAGGGGACGTAAGATATTTGCCGTTGTAGTAGAGCCCGCTGGATGCACCACCATCCAGATTCATGGCTTGATACGCTCCAGCTTGCTTCATCATTTCTGCCAGCTGTGGGATGGTGGCTCCACCAGTGGTCAGTAGAATGAGCTTATGGTCGCGTGTTAATCCGAGCGCGCTGCGTGCTCCGCCGCCGGTTAAGATTTTTGGATCTTTGAAGCCTTCTGCCGCGACATTTAGGGATACCTTGCCGTTCACAAGAAGACGCGGGCCGGCTTGAAGAGCTCCTTCCATAGAACCGGAAGCGAAGCGGCTTGTGAATTCCAGCCCAGGAATCAGTGACGCCAGATGGTTGCTGTCATAGGTAAAAATCGTCCGGCGATCCCCGGAGCTATTTTTAAGCATTTTTCCGCCGCTGACAATGTACCCGTATGGAGCTTTGTATGCTCCTTTTGTATAGGCATCAAAAAATGTTCCGTTAATCGCAACTACGGCATTATTACGTTTAGCCAGACTGCTTAGGTCCTCTACTTTTCCGACCGTATTTCCAGCCAGTACGACATCAAGTTTCACCTTAGGATGCAGCAGGGACACTGTAACCGTCTGGGCTTTGAAGGATCTGCCGCCAACTTTGAAGGTTTTACTAGCGCTGACAACTGGTGAAGAATCCGCTTTGATTAGTGCGCCGGACTGTACAGGAACAGTGGTTGCAATATCATTACTCTTAAGGGTTAATGAAGAGGCTTCCTTATCCCAGGTTAATTGAATGCCAAGCGTTGTGCTGATAAAAGACAACGGGATATATACCGTGCCATTATCACTGAAAGCAAGATCAGTTAGCGTAACCGACTTTTCATTGACGAGCGCAGCGGTTTGACCTAATGTAAGCGTTATGGTGGTGTCTGCATTCGTAATGCTTATACGTTTTTCGTTAGGATTCCATACAGACTGTATACCAGTGAAGCTATTTAAGAGACGCAGTGGTATGTATGAATGGTTATTCTTGTCCACATAGACGGTGTTTTTAGGAACTGGTGTTGCACCAACAGTGGATGGGCAAGTGGCGACAAGTGGAACGAGCAGTAAGAAGGTAAGAAACAGAGTGGACCCTAGCTTTTTCATCATAAACAATTACTCCTTATCTTGTAGCTGTTGTAAAAAACGACAAGGTTTATTATACCTCATGTTCAAAAACTTGGATAACCTTTATTTTTAAATGTTCATAGGGTGAATCTGATAGAATATAGATTATATTATTTATATTAGCACTGAAATTGCACTGAGATTAGCACTATAACTAGCACAATAACCAGTCATCACAATTGCCACTAGACTCAATAGCTAAAAGGAGATTTTTATGACTACGATAGGTTTAATTCGCCATGGAAGTACCGCGTGGAATAAAGAAGGCAGAGTGCAAGGGCATACGGATAATTCATTGGATGCTGAAGGCCTGCAACAGGCACAACTACTGGCTGAACGTCTTAGCACAGAACAATGGGATTACATATATTCAAGTGATTTACTCAGAGCGCGGCAAACGGCAGAGGTTATTGCAGAAAGATTAGGCCTTGAGATCACGGGTTTAGCGCCGGGCATTCGAGAGATGTATGCGGGACTTATTGAAGGAACTACGCAGCAAGAGCGGATTGAACGATGGGGAACCGATTGGAAGACGTTAGATTTGGGTTTGGAAACTCCAGAAGCCAGCGAGCTCAGAGGCAGCGAAGTGATTGAAGAAATTGCGGCGAGACATCCAGGCAGCCATATTCTGATCGTTAGCCATGGTGCAATTTTACGCAGTAGCCTTAGAAGACTACTTCCAGAACTGGACGGCACAGTATTATTGAACAATACGTCAATTACGCGAATAACAAAATCCGAATCGGATGGCTCCTGGAACTGCGAGTTATATAATTGTGCGCGGCATTTGGAGAAAGAGTAAGTGTTCAGATAATGTTCAGAGCTTTTTTATATATTGGTATCGCAGTACAGTAAGCTAATTATTTGTAGTTCAGAAGGATGTGCGAATTAAAGGTGGTAGAGGTTCAGATTTATTTACAAACGTTAATGTCCATTATCATCGCAGGGGTTGTAGGTTATTTAGTATTGAGATTTTACCGGGATGTTGCTAGTAAGGAACCAAAACAAAGAGCGGTTTATACGGGCCTTTCCATTATAACTATCGTCGTTGGATTGTGGGCAATGCATCAGCTAGGCAAAAAAACCTTAGAAGAAACTATAGAGGTCAATGGGGGGATTTTCACTCCGTTATTGATATACGCGCTTACGATAGCTGTTTTAATGTTTTTGCTTACACGGCTGAACCTTGTTTTGGCGGAAAGAGAGCAGCTTAAGGAACTTGCCTATAAGGATGGCTTAACGGGGCTCTTAAACAAGAATGGAATGGATCACTTTTGGGATCGCTGCAAAGTAAATGAGCAACTAGCCGTATTGTTTATGGATTTGAACCGGTTCAAATCAATCAATGACAGCTTAGGACATCATGTGGGCGATTTACTGCTGCAAGAGGTGGGAGGAAGGTTAAGTCAATTCTCCAGCAAAAGAAAACGCCATATTTTCCGCATAGGCGGCGATGAATTTGTGATTGTAGCTAAAGGCTGCAATCAGAAGGAAGCGGAGCAGTTAGCGGTGCAGATTCTGGAGAAGACGACCAGACATTATCAGCTGGGAGAGCATAACCTCTTTGTATCTGCGAGCATAGGCATCAGCATTAGTCATGGCAAGGTGGATCATTTCAGGCTGCTGCACGAAGCAGATACAGCGATGTACACCGCCAAACAGCTGGGTACAGGTCGTTATTCAGTTTATAAAAATTAGTTTGTTAAGTGTAAAATATAAGCGTCAGCCCTGGACATAAATAGATGTCTAAGGCTGACGCTTTTTTTTAGGCTCCCGGTGTGTGAAACTTGTGGGGGACTTGCTTGCGTCCCTTCATCAAGAAGAGGCAGAGCAGGGCAACCGCCATACTAATCGCTGCTACATAGAACAGGATGGAGTAATCAAAAATATCAATCATTAGCCCCAGCAAAGGTGGCGAGCTGATCGCTGCCAGTGAAGAGACCAAATAATACATCCCTGTTCGAGTACCGATACTCTCCTCAGTTCCCGTTGCAACAACATAAGGATAAGAGTTGATGTTGATACAAGCCCAGAAGATTCCTCCTGTCAGGAGTAACGCTCGAAGCACCAGCAGGTCCTGTGCAAACCCAACAAGCGCAAAGACCGTCATCAGGCCACATACGCCGATGATAATGATCTTCTTTTTCCCGAATCGCCCACCCAGCCAACCGCTCGGAATAGCGAACAGCACAAAGGCAAGGGAGAAGAAGGTAAGGGAGAAGGAGGCTGCTTGTTCACTGAGGCCCAGATGGTTTTTGCCATACAATGTAAACAAGGTTTCGACCCCTTGATAAGCTACAAACCAGAAGAAAATCGCTGCCAGTAGAAAGACTGTAGTACGATCCAGCTGGCCGCGAAAGGAGACTCTGGAAGGCTTAACTATCGTCGCAGAAGGGCTCCCCGCTGTATCGGATAGAAGCGTAGGGCTTATATTCACACCATCCCGTTTTTCTTTGATGAAGCGCGATACGATAAATAGACATAACAGGGTAATCAGTCCAGCAACGAGAAATGGCAGCGCAGGATTTGATTTATAGAGGATCGAACCCACGCCAAAAGCCAGAATTGATCCGAATCCACCCATGAAATTAATTAATCCGTTAGCCTTTGTACGCTGCTCTTCAGGTGTTATGTCGGGCATGAGAGCGACGGTAGGGGAACGGTATAAACTCATGGCTAGATTCATCAGCATCATAAATAAAAGCAGTGTAAATAGTCCGGTATGAAACGGAATCAGCATAGTCAGCACGGCAGCGAAGGGCATACCGATCATAAGATAAGGCATTCTGCGTCCAAAACGCGAGGTCGTGCGGTCACTCCAATTGCCGATCCAAGGCTGCAAGAATAAGGCGAAGTAATTATCAATCGTCATCATGAAGCTGATTAGGGCCACGCTATGTACATATTTTTCGAGGAAAAAAGGTACAAATGCGTTATACAGACTCCATGTAATGCTGATGCTGAAAAAGCCGAATCCGAGCAGCCAGACTTTTTTCACACCATCACACTCCCTTGTCAGCCAGAAGTCCAGCGAGTAGGTCTGGATGATCGGTAATAATGCCTGATACACCAGCTTCAATTAAATATTTCATCCGCTCGGGATCGTTAACGGTCCAAGGATGGTAGACAACGCCATGCTTCGCCGCTTCTTCGACGAATTCAGGCAGTACTGCAAAATGATACGCATGCAACGCAGTCGCTCCAAGTGTAGCTGCATAGTCCCAAGGACGATACAAGCCTTCCCCGTATAGAATTCCTGTTCTGATCTCCGGTGCCAGCGACTGACAGTAAGCTAGTGAATAATGGTTGAAGCTCGAAAAAATGACGCGATCGCTCATCTTGAAATCCCGTACGGCCGCGATCACTTTTTCCTCCATACCCGGATATAAAAAAGTGCCATTTTTAAGCTCGATATTTAGGGTGGTATCTCTACCTTGCAGCAGATCTAATAAATCTTCCAGCAATGGAAGGCGCTCATCTTTGAATTCAGGTCCGAACCATGAGCCTGCGTCCACTTCCAGCAGTTCTGCGAGTGTATGATCCTTCACATAGCCGGTTCCGCTTGTCGTGCGGTTTAGAGTTTCATCATGAATGAGGACTAGGCCGCCATCCTTGGTCATTTGTACATCAGTTTCTATTCCGGTTGCACCCAGCTCAAGACCTTTGCGAAATGCTGCCATAGTATTTTCTGGACACACTGCCGACGCTCCACGATGCGCAAAATTAATGATGTTGTTCATAAGTTATTGTCCCTCCAACTTTAGTGTTTGCTATGCCCCTATAGATGGGGGCTACTTGTCATATTCCACAGAGAGTAAAGAAACCCTGTCTGGAATTTTAAATCAGTTATTCATAGCGCCATACGGGATTCGTTCCAAAAGTCCAGCTTCATAGATGCTCCGCAGCTTCAGCTCGGGCATATGAATATAACCGATATAACAATCGCATACCTTCATTCGGCAGCTTCTAACCGCAGAGAGACCCTCTAGCCCATCACGGTAAAGATTGCCTATGACCCCTCTGTCCTTATAGCAGCGTTTCACAAGCCCAGCGCCCTGTACGTAAAAAACATCTTTTCCTGCATTGCAGGCTTGGCCAAGGCTTTCATAATCCATAGCATTCACAGAAAAATGTGGATCAATCTCGCTAAGGAAGACAAAATCCTCAGCTGTATAATAATCAGGTTTATCTTTGTAAGCATTGACCCATAAGTACACGTTCTCTGGTAACGCAGAACGAAGTGAAGCTATCGCTGAAAAAGCGCTGCGTATTCCAACGCTTCCCACACTAAATGGAACGTCGTTCTCATATAAAGTCAAACATTGCGCCAGAAATTTATCCTCCCGCACTTGTCCGGGGTGGTAGGTGGCCCAAAAGGCCACTTTTTTACGATTCAGCTGGGAGATGAAATCCAGGTTGGCAGATAGGTTGGTCTGAATCGCTACCTTCTCTACATGGTCCATATTGGAGAGGGCAATCATTGCTTCTTTGTACCAGCGATGAATTAGCCCTTCGCCATAGGGATTAAAAAATATAGAAAGCCGATGACCTGCCGCACCTTGCTCAGAGGCCCACGCCACAAAGGCTTCCAGCCCCTGGCGGTCCTTGGCGAGCGTAGCTGCGCTGTCTCTTGTTTTGCCAAAAGGACAATAGGGGCAATCATAGTTGCAGGACGTGAGGGAACCGCGGTAGTAGAGGACCGCATTCATGGCAATACGAACCTTTCCATCTGCTCTCGGATCTCCCCAGAAATAAACCAATCCCCAATCGAATCAGAGTAACCCATCCCTTCGGTGGTAAGGCGCAGGATGCCATCTTCCTCCTGCCCAAGACCGGAATGAAGCAGGTTGGACAGCTCAGGATAATCGCTCCAGAGCGATTGACCGAAACGCTGGCTGTAATCTTCAAGCTTCAGCCCTTCGCTATGTAGAATCGCCTTCAGAATAAAGCGGCGTTTCTGTTCTTCAAGACTCAGCACAATCCCGTAATCCGCAGTATCGTAACGATCCGTCGCAACGTAATCAGCAATAATGCTCTCGGTTGCTTTACGGCTTACCCCATAACGGGAAGCGTAATGCACATGGCGGGTGTAGGATCTTGCTCCGCAGCCCAATCCGACCATTCCTTCTTCTTGGCAGCTATAATCGAGAATGGGTTTAGCTGTTCCTGCGTCTTCCTTGGCGAAACGACGCATGGAGTATTGGCGATATCCTCTCGCTCTAAGCAGCTGCCCAGCGGCTTTGTAGCAATCTAGGCGAATATCGTCCTGACGCTGGATATCACCAGGCTTCACAATCGTATGCTCACGGGTGTAGAGCGGATAGATGAAAATTTCCTCTGGCTCAAAGCTGATCGCTTGATTGAGCGAATATAGCCAAGAGTCGACCGTCTGCCCCGGAAGCCCGTAGATCAGATCTAAATTCAGTATGGGAAAATCATATTTCCCCAGCAGCTCTAGTGCCCGATATACCTCATCCGGATTTTGTGGGCGATAGATGGCCGCCGATTCAGCAGCGACAAAACTTTGGATGCCCATGCTGACCCGATCCACCGTATACTCTTTTAGAATATTCAGCTTCTCTTCGGTAATCGTCTCCGGTGAAGTTTCGACTGAGATGGAGGCTGTATTTGTGTCCAGTCCCATCGTATCAACGGCAATGTGGAACAAGCGGCGGAGCTGATCTGCTGCCAGCAGGGTGGGAGTTCCACCGCCGATCGCAAAACGCGCATAAGGTTTATGTCTGGTGAATTCCGCCCATTGCTTTGCTTGGCGTTCCAGGGCATCCACGTATGTGGCATGAACATTTGCGCGTTTATCAGGCAGGGTAAATAGGTTGCAGAATCCGCAGCGTGCGCCACAAAACGGAATATGCATATATAGAAAGAAAGATTCCGCAGGCTCATCACGCCAGAGTGTTTCTAGCGGCATCGGAGGCTGCAAATCCCTGTAAGCCGTTTTGTGTGGATAGGAATACAGATAAGAACGGTAAGGGTGAGCAGTAATGCTGTCTTTCCACTTGTGAAGCTCTTCTAAAGAGAAGGACGATAACGTCATATCAGTTCTCCATCCTTTCCTTGTTATAAATATTATAAAATAAACTCCCGATAAGGGACGTTCCATACCGTCTCGTGGGCAAGGCGATGCCCCTGATAGCCATCTTCCCCATAAGCGGTTCCATGATCTGAAAAAGCCAGGCAGAAGACAGGATTGCCGCGTTCCCGGAACGCATCGAACAACCGGCCCAGTTCACCGTCCACATAACGAAGAGCGGCGCGCTGGCTGTCTACGGAGTCTTTTTTAGCACCAGGTACAAAATAATGATTTGGTCCGTGAATGGCAGAGACGTTGAGGAACATAAACAATCTTTGCTCGCTAGGAGTATCCTTTAGCAGCTTCAAGGCATGGTTCACCTGATGCTCTGTGGAACGCGGATTGGTCACACCGAAGGTCATCCGCCAGTAGCTTTGCTGGAAATAGCTTGGCAACACACGAGCGAGTGGATTTTTTTTGGTGAAAAAAATAACACCTCCAATACAAACCGTGCGATAGCCCTCGGCAGCAAGTCCTGACACGATATCCGGCGTATCGAACAGCCATGTATGAGGATGCGTCTTCATTCCGGTATTTCGGGAATGGAACATACGGATATGCTCAGTCTTATCCGTTGTAGCTGGAGTAGGCAAGAAGCCGCCGAAAAAAGCGTGATGGGCCGCATAAGTAAAGCTGCCGGGAGTATGTCTTTTCTCCCAGGATCCCGTTCCACACAGGTTCGGGCAGTTCGCTTCCTCCATAGTAGCTGCATCGTATCGAAGGGTATCAAGCGTGATCATTAGAATGTCATGGGTGCCAACGATAGTGTTCATATCCATTAAGAGGATCCTTCCTTTATAAGCGGTGTTGAGGGATGAGTAATATAGTCTCTGGCGGTCAATACCTTCATTTCCCATTCGTAGGTGCTGCAGCCACGGTATTTTACATCGTACAGCAAATCGCCAAATGGATTAACGTCGGCGACAAAACACTGTTGCGATCCTCCAGATATCAGCACGTCTATCCCGGCAACTCCAGAACGGGGAAATGCCGCCAGCGCTTGCAACGCGGTATTTCGTACCTGCTCCTGTATGAATTCTGATAAACCGGCTTCTGAAGGAGACATCCGCTGGCTACGTAAATGCAGATTCGTAATTGGGGTGGAACTTACACGAGCAATTGCATGACAGGCCTCGCGGAGAACCACGAGCTGGCGGATATCGAAGGCTTTGCCGTTATGGCCGATCTTAGGGATCCATTGCTCGGCATAACCACCATGCCGATAAATCCAGTTAATAATGCCGGAGATCGTGGCGGTATCTGTGTATCGCCGCAGTTTACCGGAATTATAGTAAATGGGCGGTCGGGTGATGTAATTCTCGACCCCCACTGTAGTTAAGGCAACTTCGGCACCTGTAACGGGATGGAGCTGATAGGCGATCACCCCGGAAGCGGCAGAGCCGAAGGCTAGCTTAATGAATACCCGGTGCATTCGCCGGGAGATCATCATCTCACGGAGAGAGGCATAGTCGGTAGGCTGCTGTTCCTCGCCTAATGGACGAGGAATAGTGATGCCTGCCCCACTCAGAATCTGTTGTGCCCGCCGTTTATCGGTCATGGCCGCAATATCAGCGGGGTCATTTAACCATAGCGAGCCTGGACAAACCTCTTTGGCTTCGCGCTGCAGTCTAGCCAGCATGCGGCAATAACCGCGGAACCATTGTGAAGGATGATGCAGGACACCCTGCATCTCCTTCAATTGATGGGCTACCTTCACACGGAGTGGGCGCGGATCAGGTCTTTCAGCGTAGGGATGCAGCGAATCGTCAACATCAACGGTATCAGGTGCGCCAAGAGCGATTAAGGCACGTTCTACTTCAAAGCTGCTGCCAGGCGATTCCAATCTCAGCAGCGGGGGAGCCGCACTGAGATCTATTCCGTTATAAACAGCCGGCTGACTGGATAACTGCTGCTTCTGCACTTCCAGCAGATCACCTAACGATTGGCCTTGCAGAAATTCAGCGTACGATAAAATGATGGCAGGTGGCATTCCGAGATCGGAACGTGCTTGCTGAATGCCGCTAGTCCGTTTATCCCCAGGAATACCGATAACGATCATCGGCCGCATAGGGGGCTCACTCTGTGATGGAAGGATAACGCCAGTCTTCCTCATCATCGCTTTCCTGTTTGTCGCTGACATCGACAGGTAATCCACTCTGCTGCCACCGGCTGATCATCTCGTCGGACATAAAATGATGGCTTAGATTCAATGCTTTTAGTCCCTTGATTCTCTCGCTGGCAAGAAGCAATTCAGCACCTTCGTCGCTGAGGGTACCCAGAGATAGATCTAGCGTATCCAGCTGATCTAAGATAGGCGCATTTGCTACTGCACCGGCGATTTCATCTTGTATTTCGCTATTTTTTAATCCCAGATAGGTAAGTTTAGGGAACTTTCCTACTTCTATAAGAGGTAGAATATCTGCGAGGCTTCCGTCAAAGCCGTAGTTATCTACGCCAAGATAGAGTTCCAGCTTGCGTAAATTCGGCAATTGGCTGGCTGCAATATTTTCAAGTACGGCTTTACTTAAGCCGCCGCTAATAATTATCAGTTCCTCCAGCTTGTCATGCTTTAGCTCTGAGAGGCTCAGCTCATTCCCGCCTTGAATCGTGAGTGATTGTAATTCTGGAAAAGCAGGGAGCAGCGGTGATAGATCGCTTTGGGTAATCCATGAAATCTCGCATTCCTCATAACCCATCTCACCAATAAAAAGCTTGCGTAAAGCAGGGAAGCTGGCGCTATGCGTAACCAGTGCCTCTACAACCTCTTCCGAGCTATTCTCGTAGGCTTGCCCCCAATCACCGATAATTAGGCTGGTCAGCGACGCACCTTCAGGGCTGCTGCTTAACTTCTCAATTGCTTCGCCAATTCTTTGACCTTCTTCGAATTCGTCGTATCCAATACTAAGCTTTACTTCCGTCATGGGTGTTCCCTCCCGGAAAAATTTAACTTCGAAAATACCCTATCATCTGTAGCCGAGGGAGTCAAATAGCTGAATATAACTATAGTTAAACTCTCCATATTATTGAGGTGAAATTTTGTGGTAGGTTTATACTAGAGGCAATTTTATTTTTTTGGAAGGAGTTATTCGTATGAAGAATAAACTTCAGGAATGGATTATTGAGACGGATATAATTAAAATGCAAGAGGCTCTGGAAGCAGGTTTAATTACCTCAGAGGATATAGTTCAAGTATATCTGGAGCGGATCCAAAAATACGATATAGACATAAACTCTATTTTAGAAATAAATCCAGAGGTTATACAAATCGCGCGAGCACGCGATAAAGAACGAGCAGAAAAAGGGAGCCGCGGGAGCCTGCACGGTATTCCTATTGTATTGAAGGATAATATAGACACCGCGGATAAGATGCATACGAGTGCCGGTTCTGTAGCTTTAGCTGGATCAATTGCGGCAAAAGATTCATTTGTAGCGGCCAAGCTTCGATTGGCGGGGGCTATTTTACTTGGGAAGGCGAATATGTCGGAGTGGTCTAATTTTATGTCTAGTACAATGCCTGCGGGATATAGCTCGCGGGGAGGGCTTGTACTGAATCTGTATGGACCTGGGACGGTATTTGTCAGTGGTTCCAGCTCCGGGCCTGCGGCAGCCGTAGCAGCGAATCTGGCAGCAGCAGCGATCGGAACGGAAACCGCAGGATCTATTGTCGGTCCAGCCAGCCAACATGCTCTTGTCGGAATCAAACCTACGGTGGGATTAGTGAGCCGTTCTGGAGTCATTCCCATTTCAGTAAGCCAGGATACCCCTGGGCCTATAGCTAGAACGGTTACAGATGCGGCAATTATTTTAGGGGCGTTAACCGGAGTGGACGACAACGATTCAGCAACATTTTCAAGCGAAAAATACGCTTATACAGACTATACTTCAAGTTTAGATAAAAGCTTTATACGACAAGCAAGAATAGGTATTCCACGGCATTATTATAAGCATTTAGACGCTGAGAGGCTTGCAATTATGGAAGCGGCTATCTTGACCTTGAAGAATGAAGGGGCTACCCTTATAGATCCTGTCACAGTACATGTTGAACAACAGAATTGGAATAATGATGTGATTTGTTATGAATTTAAAAAAGGGCTCAACCAGTATTTAGCACAAGTAGATGATTCCGTTCCGATTCACTCTTTGCAAGAATTGATAGCCTATAATGAAAGACATGCTGAGATTGCCTTGCAATATGGGCAAGACACCCTGACAAGATCAGAAGAAGTAACATTAACTGAAGAGGCCTATGAAGAGAAGAGACAAGAATACAAGGAATTAGCGCTTGAGCAAGGAATAGATTATGTGTTGGAACAATATAGTTTAGACGCGTTATTGCTGCCTGGTGATGTAGATGGCATGTATATTGCGGCACGCTTAGGTTATCCATTAGTTACTGTTCCGGCGGGATATGTATCTCAAGGCATTATTGATGCGGATGGGGATTCGACCAGGGGACCTTTTGGTGTTGTTTTTTCCGGAAAAGCTTATAGCGAGCCTACGCTCATAGCCTTAGCATACGGGTTTGAACAAGCTACGTATCACCGGATTCCACCTCAATTGGAGTAGAATTAGGCTAACTTAGAATAGAAGGAAGCGATCAGTTTGAAGTATTGCCTGGAATGTGGGACAGAGTTAGTAATGAAAGAAAGTGAAGGGGAAGGGCAGGTACCTTATTGTAATGCGTGTGAAATGTTCCGATTCCCTATTTTCAGCACGGCGATTAGTACAGTAGTATTAAACAGGGAGAAAAACAAGATTTTATTAATTCAGCAATATAATCGGCCAGACTACATATTACTCGCAGGATACGTGAACAAAGGTGAAGATGCGGAAACGACTCTCGTACGTGAGGTAAAAGAAGAGGTAGGACTTGATATTGTCGCTTATGAATATATGCGCAGCTTGTACTTCGCACCATCCAATACGCTAATGCTGAATTTTATAGGTGTTGCAGATTCGGAGGACTTGAGCCAGGTGAGTACTGAGGTTGATCATGCTGAATGGTTTACTTTGGAAGAAGCCGCCAGAGCGATTAAAAAGAACAGCCTAGCCGAAACCTTCTTACTGGCGATTATTGAGAAATTGAACGCGGGACAGGTACAGGTCAATCCGGTAGCTGTTGGAGGAAAGTAAAAAGGAGCCGTGAGGCTCCTTTTTATTGTTTCATGTAGGGGGTCTAGTTTATTTAAGCTTATACACACGAGCTTCATAAGGACGAAGCTGAATTGTGTTTAGTTCTTCTTCTGGATTTACTTCGTAATTGGCAATAAGCAATGCCTTCGCTTGGAACTTCACAGTAGAAGGAAGTTCGAAGGTCGCAGGCTCTCCGAAGAAATTCAATACAACCAGTAGCTGTTCTTCTCCAAGAGTACGCAGATAAGCATATACCTGTTCATTCTCCTCAGCCAGAATTGTATAATTTCCGTATACGATAATTTCATGCTGCTTGCGCAGCTCAATAAGTCTCTTATAATAGTAAAAAATAGAATCAGGATCAGCCAGCGCCTGCTCCACATTAATTTCCTTGTAATTAGGATTTACGGCTAGCCAAGGAGAGCCCGTCGTGAAGCCTGCCTGCGGCTCGGCGTTCCATTGCATCGGCGTACGGCCATTGTCCCGGCCTTTAATGTAAATGGAGTTCATGATTGCTTCTTCCGAATGTCCGGCAGCCAAGTATTCTTTATACATATTCAAGATTTCAATGTCTTTGTAATCGTTGATGGAATCAAACTGTACATTCGTCATGCCGATTTCTTCGCCTTGATAGATGTAAGGTGTGCCTTGGAGCGTGTGCAGCAGTGTTGCCAGCATCTTGGCAGACTCTTTCGGATATAACTTATCATCTCCGAAGCGGGATAACATACGCGGCTGATCGTGGTTGTTCATATACAGACTGTTCCAACCTTTACCGTCCAGCGCGATTTGCCATTTGGAAATGATGGACTTGATGTCCGCCAGCTTCCAAGGCTGTACATTCCATTTGCCTCCAGGTCCGGAATCGACGTCCATAAGCTCGAAATGGAATACCATGTTCAGCTCGTTGCGATCCTCGGAAACGTACAACGAAGCCTCCTCGGGAGTGACATTAACGGCTTCGCCCACTGTCATGATATCGTACTTGGACAGGACCTCACGGTTCATTTCCTGCATATACTCATGTACGCGTGGTCCGTTAACGAAATAGTCTCCTCCGAAGTGGTACGTAGGCTGTTCTCCGTTATTTTCTGGGGCAACGCTAGGTAATTCCGGTACTTTGGAGATCAAGTTGATTACATCCATACGGAATCCGTCAATGCCCTTGTCCAGCCACCAGGTCATCATATCGTAGACTTCCTGGCGCAGCTTAGGATTATCCCAATTCAGGTCGGGTTGCTTTCTCGAGAAGAGATGGAGGTAATATTCCTCCGACTTCTCATCGAATTCCCAAGCCGAACCGCTGAAGAAGGAACCCCAGTCGTTAGGCTTCTGTCCGTCCTGGCCCGGCCGCCAGATATAATAATCACGATAAGGATTATCCTGCGATTTGCGGGACTCCACGAACCAAGCGTGCTCATCAGAGGAGTGGTTGACCACAAGATCCATAATCAGCTTCATGCCGCGGCTGTGAAGTCCAGCTAGCAGTTCCTCCCAATCAGAGAGTGTTCCGAAATCATCCATAATACTTTGATAGTTACTGATATCATAGCCGTTATCGTCGTTTGGCGACTCGTATACCGGGCATAACCAGACTACGTCGACGCCAAGCTGATTTAAATAATCGAGTTTCGAGATAATGCCCTGCAGATCACCGATGCCGTCCCCGTTACTGTCTTTGAAGCTGCGGGGGTAGATTTGATAAACTACGCTTTCTTTCCACCATTTCTTATCCATGTATAACTCTCCTATCTCTCTATATAAATCTTAGTTATTTAATGGACCCTGATGTTAGTCCACTGATAATCCATTTTTGCGCGAACAAATAAACCACGAGCATCGGGGATAAAGCAAGCAGATACGAAGCAAAGGCTAAGTTGAAATCTGTGCTGAATTGACCTTGGAAGACATACTGTACAAGCGGAAGTGTGTATGAATCCTGATCACCTAGCAGAATCAACGGCAGCATAAAGTCATTCCAAGTCGACAGACAGGAGAGGATACCAATTGTTGCACTGACCGGAGCAAGAAGTGGGAAAATAATCTTCCAGAACGTTCCGAATGTCGTTGCACCATCTACTGTGGCAGCTTCCTCTAGCTCATAAGGAATAGAGCGGATATAGCCAGTGTATACAAACACGTTAAAAGCCAAGCCATAAACAATGTATAGAATAATAAGACCCAGAATGTTGTTCATATGCAGATCCGTTGTCACTTTGACCACAGGCAGCATAATAATCTGGAAAGGAATAAACATTGCGCTGATAAAATAAAAGTAGAGCGCTTTGAAGAATTTTCGGTTCATATTGCGGGCAATCGCGTAGGCTACCATGGAGTTGGTAAGCAAGATGAACACTACTGATGTTATTGTGATCGTGGCGCTATTTCCTAAGGCGTTGAAGAAATTGGTTGCCTTAATGGCATTGGCGAAGTTCTCAAAATGCAGGCCAGTCGGCAGTGAAAAGATGGATTGAGCCATTTCCTCGGGATTTTTTAGCGCGATAGCAATAGTCATGTACAGCGGAAAAAGGATCAGTAGTGAGCCTAGCGCGATAAGAATCGTTGCAGGCCAGTTGCTTGATTTTTTGATCATAAGTCCATCTCCCGTTTCTGCAGAAATTTAAGCTGAAGGGCGGAGATCACAACGATCACGATAAAATAAATCACGGCGTTCGCCGATTGATAGGCAAATTCTCCGCCTTGGAAGCCGCCTGTATAGATTAAGTGGGCAATGGATTGTGTTGAACGTCCAGGTCCCCCACCTGTCAAGGCTACGATTTGGTCGAATACCATTAAGCCGCCCTTCATCGCCAGCACCATGTTGATCGTGAAGAAGGAAGCAAGCATTGGAAAAGTAATACTCCAGAATTCTCTCCAGCGGCTAGCGCCGTCCAGATTGGAGGCTTCGTAAAGATCTTGCGGAATCGTCTGTAGACCTGCCAGATAGAGAATCGTGTTATAAGCAATTCCCTGCCAAACGGCTACAATGACGATACCGATCCAGGCCCAATCGGAGTTGCCGAGAATGTTCTGCGAAAGGAATTCGCTGCCAAGCTTCTCGCCCCAGATAGGGAATACATTTGCGAACAAATAGTTGAAAATAAAGCCGACAATCAGCACGCTGAGGATATTTGGCAGGAAATATACACCGCGGAAAAAGTTTTTGGCTTTAATCTTGGCGTTAAGCCCAAGCGCAATCAACAAACTGATGATGTTGATGAGAATAGTCGTTAAGATGGCATATTTAAAAGTGAACACATATGAATTCAGCACATTTTCATCTTGAAAAATGTTAATGAAGTTCTTAAATCCTACGTAATCAAAGCTGTCACTGAAGCCGTCCCAGTTAGTGAACGAATAATAAATACCCTGCAGTGCAGGAAAGGTGTGAAAGGCAAAGAAAAGAAGCAATGCCGGTATAGTCATTAGATAAAAGGCGACTCGGCGTTTGGCCATCATGTAATCCTCCTTGGAAAAGAGAAAGAGAAGGGGGAGTCCCGTTCTCTTTCTCGGCTCTTATTTGTCAGGTCTCGTTATTTCCGGTCAGCTACCTTATCCCATTCTTTATCAAGCTGTTTCAGGTACGCATCAACATCTTTCTTTTGCAGGAAGGCTTGATTGATGGTATCCACTTTCATTGCACTTGGGATGTAGTGGTCCGCAAAGTCGGCCAAGTTACCTGAGGTAAATGCTGCTTTGAAGCCGTCCATTGTTGGATCATCTTGAGTTACACCTTGCACAGCTGGGAATGCTTTTTGCTCGTTAATGTAGAGGCTGACATTCTCAGGCTGGAGCAGGAATTCAACGAATTTTTTAGCTTCTTCTTTATGTTTAGTGCTCTTAGAGATAGTCAACAATGTGTCTACGCCAGAAATGACCTTATTGTTAGCAGCATCATTTGTCGCTGGGAAAGGGAATACACCAAGCTCAATGGATGGATTAGCCTTCACGATTTCTGGGATCGCCCATACCCCTTGCAGATACATTGCAGATTCACCTTTAGCGAAAGCTGTGTTGCCGTCATTGTAGCCTTTTCCAAAAATATCTTTTTGACCGAATTCCGTCAGCTTAAGCAGCTTTTCAGCAATTTCGGTGAAGCTGTCTGCGAAAGTCACAGTACCTTCAGTACGTTGCTTGAAGAAATCATTGCCTTTAATGATTGTAGAGAGGGAGTTGAACGGCGTAAGGGTTGTCCAGGAATCCTTAAGGGTCAGGTAAAAAGCATTTTTACCGCTGTCCTTGAACTTTTGAGCGACGGCAATGAACTCATCCCAAGTGGTTGGCACGGTAACGCCGGCTTCAGTGAACATCGCTTTATTGTAAATGACACCACTTGCGTTCGAAGAGAATGGAAGACCATTCAGCTCGCTCGAACCTGTCAGGTCTTTCAGCATTTGAACATAAGCAGGCTGGATATTTTCAGCAAGTGGATCACTTGAGAAGTCTTCAAACAGACCACTTCCGGATAATGTTTTGTAGGTGTCAGTGGCACCGATACCGACCACGTCAGGGATGTCTTTTTTAGCTGCACGAGTCTTCAGCACTGTTTCGGCATCCGGTGGGTTCACTTGAGTGACTACGATGTTCGGATTGGCTTCATTAAATTTCGCAACCAGCTTGTCGAAGGTGGCTTTGGCTTCGGTCTTATTTTGGAAAAACTCGATTTTCACCTTGTCACCGGAGGAGTTCCCGCCGCTAGATGTGTTGTCAGCCGCATTGTTACCACTATTGCTACCGCAGGCGCTAAGCACGGACATAGCCAGTAGACTAACCATTACGGGTTTGATTGTTTTTTTCATGATAAATCCTCCTAATAATGTGTTGGTATTATGGTGAATTTGATAAGAGTAAACGTTTACGTTGACGGCAAACTTAAATGATGTTCGTGTTCTTCTAAGCGACGGGTATGCAATAAAGTGAACAGTAAACGTTTACGTAATATTGATAAAAAGACTTAGGTAAGCGATCTTACCGTTTGTCTTTCCACAATTGTGTGATCGACAATCTGGCTGTTGACAGACTCGCCTGTTTCAATCATCTGAATGAGCTTCTCCACGGCGATCTTTCCAATATCGTACAGCGGTTGGCGTACTGTTGTTAAAGGCGGAATAACCATTTTGGCTAATCCAAGATCGTCATATCCCATAATGGAGATATCCTCGGGCACGCTTAGACCATTTTTGATAACGGTGGAGAGGGCACCAATCGCCATTTCATCACTAGCAGCAAAAACGGCAGTCACATCAGGCGCTTGCTCCAAAAGAGTCTCCATAGCTATACTTCCGCTCTCATACAAAAAATCTCCGTAAGCAAGATAGCGGCTGTCAAAAGGAATACCATTTGCTTCAAGCGCATGCTTATAACCTTCTGCTCTTGGCGCACCAGCGATAAGATCGCTAGGGTTTCCACTAATCATGGCTATTTTGCGGTGACCTTTTGAAATTAAGTAGAGGATAGCGTCAAAAGCTGCTCGATAATCATCTACTTTCACATAAGGGACCTTGGCGAATTCTGTTTGGGAAGAGACCAATACAACGGGGATCCTCATGGTTTCGAGCACATCGTAATATTCTTTCTTAAGGACTTCACTAGAAAAAATAATGCCATCAACCTGTTTCTCTCTCAGGAGCTGTAAGTACTTCAACGTTCTTTTACCGTCCTGATCGGTATTGCATACCATCACACTGTAGTTCCGGTCATTGGCCAATTCTTCAATACCTTTGAGCAGATCGGAAGAGAAAGCACCAGAAACACTAGGGAACATAACACCAATGGTTTGTGTACGCTTATTGATTAGACCCCGGGCAATCGCATTGGGTTGATAACCAATTTCTTTGATCGCCTCATTTACCTTTTGTTTCGTTTTGTCCGAATACCCACTTAAATTGTTTAGCACGCGAGAGACTGTGGCAATGGAAACGTTCGCTTTCTGTGCAACATCTTTAATCGTTGGGTTCATTCCTATGAGCTCCTTAAACTACGGTTATCCTTGAATTAAACGCTTACGCTGATGAGAGTAAGTTATGAAAGAAGAGAACGTAAACGCTTACCCCGAATATAAATGCTGGTAGGCGCTTTTGTCAACTGTACCTAAAAAATAAAAAAATGATCAAAACTACGCAAGAGCAGTAATCTTTAAATAGGAATGAAACCAATGTATATACCAAAAATTTACTTGGAAATATCGGAATTGACAAAAGAATATTGGAGGTCTAACATTTAGAGAGTAAACGCTTACGTAAAATTTTTAAATATGGCATGCAAGCCCTGGTTATAATGATTTACTCGGATAAGGAGTTGCATTTATGAATATTTATCTCGAGATTCCGGATGTGGATAAGCACTTTCCTTACCGCAGTTTACTCTGCAATGGTGATACGTTGTGTTATCCGCATTGGCATAAAGAAATTGAAATTATTTATGTTACCAAAGGAAGCCTGAATCTGGGAATTAATGATACCCCTATTCACATGGAGCAGGGCGAGGTTCAGTTTATTAATGGTGGGGATGTGCATTATTTTCTCTCTTCCCCTGAGAGTGAACGGGTAGTGATTCAATTTGACCTGAATTTGTTTCAAGAAGTAGCCGCTTTGAACGGTAATGACTACTCACTTCGTGAGGTCTTTACGCTTATGGAGTATTCCAGTTCTAGATGGCCCGTGGCAACTGCCGCGAAGGTCAAAGGGCTGATTGAGAGTATTTACGAGGAAGATGTACAGCGTAGAGAAGGATATGTTTTTCTAATCAAGGCTAGATTGTTTGAACTGCTGACCGTTATTCTACGGGAGGTACCGAAGAGTCCGATCAAGAAACAGCCTAAGTTCTCGGAAGATACACTGAATCAATCCAGAGAAACACTGGAGAGACTAGAGCGGATTTTTATCTATGTGGAGCAGCATTACCAGGAGGCTATTACGCTGAATGAGGTAGCTAATTATATGGGGTTTAGTCCTTATTATTTTACCAAATTGTTCAAGAAAAACACGGGCATGACCTTTATCGCGTTCTTAAACGAATACCGGCTTAACAAAGCCAAATGGATCTTGATCAATGAAGATCTGCCGATGTCTGCCGTGGCGGAAGCAGCCGGGTTTGGCAGCGTGAAGACCTTCCATCATTTTTTCAAGGAAGCAACGGGAATATCACCGCTGAAATACCACAAGACAATATTCGGGAATAATACAGCAAGATTGCAGGAAGAAAGCCCTTCCTCAGCTTTGTATGATAGAGATATCAAAACAGGAATAAGTGGAGGTTAGACCAGAATGACTTTAACAGTAGGAATTATCGGCTGCGGAGGTATTGCGAACGGCAAGCACATGCCCGCGTTAAAAAAAGTAGAAGGTGCGCGAATGGTTGCTTTTTGTGATATCGTCGCTGAACGTGCCGAGAAGGCAAAAGCGGAGTTTGGAGATGAGCAGTCCGTAGTTTACACAGATTATAAAGAGCTTCTTAACGATGCAAGTATAGATGTGATACATGTATGTACGCCGAACATTTCCCATGCGGAGATTTCCATTGCGGCTATGGAAGCAGGCAAACACGTAATGTGTGAGAAGCCGATGGCTAAAACCACGGCAGAAGCACAAGCGATGATCGAGGCCTCAGAGCGAACTGGGAAAAAGCTGACCATCGGTTATCAGAACCGTTTCAGACCAGATTCAGCTTATCTGCATGCGGTATGTGAGAATAATGAGCTTGGTGAGATCTATTACGCCAGAGCTAAGGCTATCCGTCGTCGCGCGGTCCCAACTTGGGGTGTGTTTTTGGATGAAGAAGCGCAAGGCGGCGGTCCGTTGATTGATATCGGCACCCATGCGCTCGATTTGACCCTGTGGATGATGGATAATTACAAACCTAAATATGTCGTGGGCAACGCTTATCATAAGCTGTCCGGTCGTAAAAATGCTGCAAATGCTTGGGGCCCGTGGGATCCTGAGAAGTTTACAGTGGAGGATTCCGCCATTGGATTCATCACTATGGAGAATGGGGCTACCATCGTCTTAGAAGCAAGCTGGGCACTGAATACACTCGATGTCGGTGAGGCCAAAACGGTACTTTGTGGGACTGAAGGCGGAGCAGATATGGAGAAGGGTCTGCGCATTAACGGAGAAGCCTACGGTAAAACCTTTGAAAAGTATATCGGTCTGGATGCCGGTGGCGTCGACTTTTATGATGGTGCAGGAGATGATCCTGCGGTGATAGAGGCAGCTCAGTGGATTGACAGCATTGTAAATGACACCGAGCCTGTAGTGAAGCCGGAGCAGGCGTTGGTTGTGACTCGCATCTTGGAGGCTATTTATAAATCCTCTGAAACTGGTATGCCTGTGTTTTTTGAATAATCAAGCAAATTCGATGGTCATAGATAAATATGAACTAGGAGCGTGTCTCAAGTGACAAGAGTAACCGTATGGAATGAATTCCGTCATGAACGTCAGGAAGAAAGAATTCTTAAGGTCTATCCGCAAGGTATTCATGGACAACTGGCAAGTTTTCTGCAAGAGGCAGGACTGGACACTCAGACAGCTACGCTGGATGAACCAGAGCACGGACTGACGCAAGAGGTATTGGATAACACGGATGTACTGATCTGGTGGGGACATATCGCCCATCATGAAGTAAGTGATGAGATTGTAAATCGTGTACATGCGCGAGTGCTGCAAGGTATGGGACTTGTAGTGCTTCATTCGGGCCATATGTCCAAAATCTTTATGAAATTAATGGGCACCAGCTGCGATCTGAAATGGCGTGAAGCTGAGGAGAAGGAGCGTCTGTGGGTCATGGACCCAAGTCACCCGATTGCTGAGGGCATTGGTGAATACATCGACTTGGAGCAAGAGGAAATGTACGGTGCGCATTTTGATGTGCCAGCACCAGAGAGTCTTGTATTTGTCGGCTGGTTCGAAGGCGGCAACGTCTTCCCAAGCGGATCGACCTACCGTAGAGGCAGCGGGAAGATCTTTTATTTCCAGCCTGGTCATGAATCTTATCCAACTTATTACAACAAGGATATTCAAAAAGTTATCATCAATGGCGTGAACTGGTGTGCACCAACGAAACGTGACTATCCGGTTTACGGACATTCTGAAGCCTTAGAGCCTATCAAAGAAAAGGTGGTCGTATAAATGAAATTAGGCGTATTTGATCCTGTATTTGGAAGCTTGAGTCTTGACGAGATGTTAGATAAAATCGCCGCCGCAGGTTTGAATGCGGTAGAAATCGGCTCGGGCGGTAATCCCGGCAATGCTCACTGTCCGACAGATGAGCTGCTTGCGAGCGAGTCAGCACGACAAGAATATTTGGAAAAGTTCACGAAACGTGGCATTATGATCAGTGCCTTCAGTTGCCATAATAACCCGATTTCACCAGATAAAGAAGAAGCCCGCGCCGGGGATGAAATTCTCCGTAAATCGATCAAGCTGGCTTCACTCATGGGTGTTAAGGTCGTGAACACTTTTTCGGGAACGGCTGGGGACAGCGATGAGGCAAAAGCACCGAACTGGCCAGTCACACCTTGGCCTACCGTGTACAGCGACATCAAAACCTGGCAGTGGGAACATAAGCTGATCCCTTACTGGAAGGAAATCGGCAAGCTGGCCGAGGAGCATGGCGTTAAGATCGGCATCGAGCTGCATGGCGGCTTTCTGTGCCATACCCCTTATACGATTTTGAAGCTTAGAGAAGCAACCTGCGATGCTATCGGAGCCAATCTGGATCCGAGCCATCTGTGGTGGCAAGGTATTGATCCTGTAGGTGCTATCAAGATTCTCGGTAAAGCTGGCGCGATTCACCATTTCCATGCCAAGGATACTTACTTGGATCAGGACAACATCAATATGTATGGTCTGACCGATATGCAACCTTATGGCGATGTGCAGACCCGCGCATGGACCTTCCGCTCCGTTGGTTGCGGCCACAGCATATCTGAGTGGTCAGATATCATGAGCGCGCTGCGCACTTACGGTTATGATTATGTGGTGAGCATCGAGCATGAAGACCCTCTTATGACGGTTGATGAAGGCTTCCAACGTGCAGTAACCAATTTGCAATCCATTCTTATTCATGACCAGCCTCAGGGTATGTGGTGGGTGTAAGGTCGAATTAGAAAGCCTTGATTCTCTATTTAGAGAATCAAGGCTTTTTTTGTGTGTAGTGGGGATGGGGGGGGAGAGTGGAAGAGCGGAAGAGCGGAAGGGAGTAAAAACGAGCTGGCAAAGAGATAGGGAGGAGGTAGGGACGAGTAGGAGCTAATAAGAAACGAACTAGAAACTAACTAACTACCAATCAAAAATGAACTAGTTTGCTAACGGACTCAGATGCAGCTATTCGCGAGTTTTAGACCTTTTTGAGCAAGTTTCGGACCCGAGAGACCTTATTGTTCCTGAAAAGCAAGAAATTCGAGGTGTTTGAGCAAATAACTGCGCTGGAGTCCGATAGCATCTCAAAACAGCGGATTTGTTGCAAATAGGGTCTCTGGAGTCCGCGACTAATACGCTAGCTGATCTTCGATGGTAAAAACGTAGTTAGTTTGGTGTTAGAGCGTTAGAAGCGTGGTGGGGTGTGGGAGTAGATAACTGTGCTAACGGACTTAGATGCAGCTATTCGCGTGTTTTAGGGTTTTTGGAGCGAGTTTCGGACCCGAGAGACCTTATTGGTCCCGAAGAGCAAGGAATTCGAGGTTTTTTGAGCAAATAACTGCGCTGGAGTCCGATAGCATCCCAAAACAGCGAAATAGATGCAAATAGGGTCTCTGGGGTCCGCGACTTATGCGCTGATGCGTTAGCTATTTTTCAACGGTAAATCGTAGTTAGTTTGGGGGTTGGTGCGTTGAGCTTCGGGAGAATGGGATACGGGCAAATGTGCAGCGCAGTTAGTTTGGGGCTGGAGCGTCAGGAGCGTAGTGGAGATGTGGTGGAGATGTGGTAGAGATGTGGTAGGTAACTGTGCTAACGGACTCAGATGCAGCTATTCGCGTGCTTTAGGGTTTTTGGAGCGAGTTTCGGACCCGAGAGACGTTATTGGTCCTGAAAAGCAAGGAATTCGAGGGTATTTGAGCAAATAACTGCGCTGGAGTCCGATAGCATCCCAAAACGGCGAAAATATTACAAATAGGGTCTCTGGAGTCCGCGACTTATGCGCTTATGCGCTAGCTGATCTTCGACGGTAAAATCGTAGTTAGTTTGGAGGCTGGTGAGTTGAGCTTCGGGATAATGGGATACGGGCAAATGTGCAGCGCAGTTAGTTTAGGGCTGGAGCGTCAGGAGCGTGGTGGAGATGTGGTGGAGTTGTAGTGGAGATTTGGTGGAGTTGTAGTGGAGATATAGTGGAGATGTGGTGGAGATGTGGTAGGTAACTGTGCTAACGGTAACGGGCAAATGAGCAGACGCAGTAATGTATGAAACATAGGGCGGAAATGTATGAGACGTAGGAAAGAACAAGGTAGAACTGTGCTAACGGACTCAGATGCAGCTATTCGCGTGTTTTAGGGTTTATGGGGCGAGTTTCGGACCCGAGAGACGTTATTGGTCGTGAAGAGCAAGGAATTCGAGGTGTTTTGAGCAAATAACTGCGCTGGAGTCTGAAAACATCCCAAAACAGCGCAATAGTTGCAAATAGGGGCTCTGGAGTCCGCAACTTATGCGCTTATGCGCATGCTGATCTTTGCGTATCTAAAGATCGGCTTTTTGTCGTGCATTCACTGGTTACAGTATTGCAATCTCTGCGTCAAGCGGGAGTGGACGAGTTGAAAAGAATAGGTACAGGCTGGTACGCAACATATTTGAAATGATTTCGTCTTTATATAACGGAGGTGGAGCAAGATGAATTTATGCTTTTCGGGAGGCCGGTTTCAAACTTTTTTACAGCGGAACATTAAACTGATGCTTGTATTTGGACTTTTGTTCGCTGCTTGCTTTACAGGAGTTGGAAGGGTGGAAGCTGCTGGCTCAGATCTGATCATCGTGAACAAAAAAACAAACAAACTCGCGTATTTCAGTGACGGCAAGCTGGTGAAGACTTTTCCGGTTGCCACAGGAAAGTCGAAGGAACTGACGCCAGAAGGTAGCTTCAAAATGGTGGTTAAGGTAAAAAACAGACCCTACTACAAAGAGAAAATTCCCGGTGGGGACCCGGCCAATCCGCTTGGCGACCGCTGGCTGGGGCTGGAAGTGAACGGGACCTATGGCACGACGTATGCGATTCACGGCAATAATAATGAGTCATCGATAGGGAAGTATGTTAGCGCTGGTTGTATTCGAATGCATAATGATGATATTCATTGGCTGTATCCAAAAGTAGCCAAGAATACTCGAGTTATCATTACAACGAGCACACTGGCTATGGAGAATATTGCAACTAAAAACGGGTACTCTGTGGGAAGTAATAAGTTTGCGGGGACTTTTGAGATCAATGGGACGACAACAAAGCTGAAGGATCCTTTTATATTGGAAAATTCCCGTGTGTTTGTTCCGCTGAGAGAATCCGTGGCCTTACTGGGTGGTACTTTGCAGAGTGAAGCGGGGACAGGAGCACTGATAATTACGATCGGCAATCGTACGGTGACACATAAGCCATTATCCAATAAGGCTATTGTGAATGGGAAATCCATTACGATTTTACCGTCACGCAATGAAAATAACCGATTACTAATTCCGCTGAGTATCCTGCCTGATTTATTTGCTGTTCAGGTGCAGTGGAATGCGCAGACTCAGGTGGTAAAGATTAAGTTGTAATTGTTCTTGACCTTTTATTTCTGATTTAAATTGTTATATACTGTACTTATTCTAAAATACGGACAATTACGGAGGGCCACCGACTGATGAATAACTAACACGTTTCCTGAAACAGACCATAAAGTTTGTGAAGTGCATATGCACAAGTCACGGAGCACCCGCGCAGGGTGATAACGGTCAGGGATACGTGTGTCGGTCGGGGGTCTTACGATGCTTTTATATGGATAGTTCTATCTATTGTGTTGGTTTACTCTGCATCCAGCAGGTGAACACGGCCGTAGTCTATCCATGTCTGGGCACATTCCCCCTTCATACGCTATTCGACCGCAGACCGTTGGCTGCGGTTTTTTATTTGCAATGAAATCGGAGGAATGAAAGATGACTATAATTAAAGTGAAGAATTTACGTAAGGAATGGAATGGGATCCCTTTATTTAAGGAGGTATCCTTTGAGATAGCAGAGGGAGAGCGCGTGCTTTTATTCGGACGAAACGGGATTGGCAAAACCACACTGCTTAAGGGGCTGATCGGTCGGCTTACTTTTGAAGAGGGAAGTATCTATCATGGTTTGCCATCTGAAGAATGGGGTGTGCTCGATCAACAGCTTGAGGTACCGGGGGAAGTAACCGCATTGGACTACGTTCTTTCAGGGTCAGCACAGCTGCCTGAATTAAAACGCCAGCTGGAAGCCCTCAGTCAGAGACTGCAGGAGCAGAAAGCTGATAACGAAGCTGAATTGGCTGAATATGCAGAGGTGTACGATCGTTACTTGCAGCTTGATGGATATGGCTGGGAGGTCAAAGCGGAAAAAAGTCTAAAGCAGCTCAAGCTTGAACATGCAGTCTGGGATTTGCCATACGCCTCACTTAGTGGAGGGCAAAAGACACGGGTGCAATTAGCAGCATTATTAGCCCGGCAGCCCAAGCTATTGATTCTGGATGAACCGACCAATCACATAGATGGAGAATCGATGGAGTGGTTGGAGCATTGGGTGTGCAACTACCCTGGAACCGTGTTTTATGTATCACATGATCGTACATTTATTGATCGAACTGCGACGTCTGTGCTGGAGCTTAGTCCGGAGGGATGCCGGCGTTATTCGGGTGGATATACACAGTACCGGGAGCAGAAGACTATAGAGCTGAGAACATTGGAGGGACAATATAAAAAGCAGGAGCAAGAAAAGGAGAAGCTGCTGGAGAGCATTAGGCGGTATGCAGAATGGTTCCAGCAAGCGCATCGTGCTGCCGGACAAAATGATTTTCTGCGTTCGAAATCCAAGAAAAATGTGTCTCGTTTCCATGCCAAGGAAGCTGCGCTGGAACGGTTAAATAAGAACCGTGTAGAATTGCCCCATGAGACTGGCAAGCTGAAGATGAAGCTGGTAAGCGAAGAGTTTCTGGCAGATTCTTTACTGACACTCCGTGAGATAGAGTTTGCCTATCAGGGGAGTGCGCCTTTTCTTAGGGATTTCAGTTTGTCGCTAAACCGGGGAGACCGACTGTCTATTCTGGGTCCTAATGGTGTTGGAAAGTCTACGCTGCTGAAATTGATTGCAGGGATCAATAAGCCTACAAAAGGTGAAGTGCGGCTGCATCCACGGACGACAATCGGTTATTTTGCACAAGAGCTAGATAACTTAGAAATGAACTCTACGATTCTGGATAGCCTGCTTGAACTGCCGGGAATGACCCAGACGGAGGCGCGGACAATTCTGGGTTGCTTTTTATTTACGCGGGACGATGTATTTAAACGGATTGGGGATTTGAGTCTGGGGGAGAAATGCCGTGTGGCTTTCCTCAAGTTGTATTTTGGAAAAGCGAATTTATTGGTTTTAGATGAACCCACTAATTATCTGGATATTGACACTAGGGAACGAGTAGAAGAGGCACTTATGGTGTATCCCGGCGGGTTAGTAATGGTCTCGCATGACCGTTATCTTCACTCTAAAGTGGCTAATCGCTTGGTGATTTTAGAGCCGTCTCAGGCACCAAAGTTTTTTCAAGGAACGTATGCTGAATACTTCGCAAAAGACAGAACCCGTCTGCTTACTGGTATAGAACAGGCTCGGGAGGATAACCTTGCCCTCCTGCAGCTGCGTCTGAATCAGCTGATTCAGAGTAGCAGTGTGGATTCTGAGGCGGAGAATGCAGCGCTAGTGGCGGAAATCGTTAATTTGCAGCGACAAATACAGGAACTAAGGGGCGAGGGGAAACCCTTATCCTCCTAAGCTGATAAAAAACACAACCTTGCTCAGGATGAATTTATCTTGGGCAGGTTGTGTTTTTAGGTAGGAGTCGTAAGGTGTAAGGTGTATAATTTGGAGGAATGTGGATTTTTTTAGCGATAAAGAAACCTTGAGAGGATGATTGCAGAATTGCTGAAATTGGGCTCTTTTATATTGGAATTACTTCGCTTGTGTATATTGCTTGTGCTGACTTTGTTAGTTTTGGGTTGGGCAGAAAGATTGATTTATCAATTGATATTTGGTCAGCCCGTGTATAACTGGAGTATGGGACTCGGGAATTTATTTGTATTTTTTATGCTGTACCGGAATCATTTTCAGTTTAAGGGCTGGTATAAATCAGAGAAAAATAAAAAGCTAACGCTCCTCACCACAAGAATAATCACCGTAATTTCTATAGGACTAATAATCCTGCCGATAGGGCTAGGCTGAGCTTATGAAGATTAGAATCATTGGAGCTTGCGGCAGCGGCAAATCCTATATCGCCCGGGAGTTATCTAGAAAATACGATGTAGAGTATTACGAGACTGACAACTTGGTATGGGACAGAAGTGCCGAGAATTTGCGCTTTTCAGTTGAAGCAAGGGATGCTCAGTTGGAGGAAATCCTTGATAAACCCTCATGGATTCTGGAAGGCGCACATTACAAATGGGGACAAGAGAGTTTTAAAGCTGCTGACTTAATCGTTATTTTGAATCCTAATAAAGTGATCAGGGATTTGAGAGTGTTTACAAGGTTTATAAAAACAAGACTGGGTTTAGAGCAAGCAAATTACAAGCAGTCATTTAAGAATCTCTATGTGATGATTTTTGAATGGAACCGTGGATATGATCATGAGGCCGCACATAGGATTATAGAGTTAACGGATACTCTGTCTGATAAACGGGTAATTGTGAAAAATAACAAAGAGCTGGAGTCCATTATCCAAGAGCATCTGAGGAAGGGATTGTTAAATAGGGATTGAGCGACAAAGTAAATGATAGAGAGAGGAGTGCTTGCATGGATAACATTCTACCCGAGCATTTGGATCAGGAGAATTTTATAGGTTTTTGGAAAAGAGTGCTGGCTTCCATTCTTGATTTCCTGGTCATTGGAATACCTGGGGTTATCGTATACTTGATACTCAATTCATTAGCTGTTTCATTACACTCGGAGATACCTATTATCCTGGAGTACATTTTGTTTATCGCATTTGATATCTTTATGATCGTTAGATTTGGCGGAACTCCAGGGAAGCTGATTTTAAAAATAAAAATTGTCAATGAGCAAGGGAATTACCCTACAGTGAAGGAAGCTCTGATTCGAAATGTTTTCCGAATGATTAGTATGATTCTTTCAATGGTAATTGCGGTCAGCAGCTATGACTTTACCGTTATTTCCGCCAAATTATCCTTATGGTCGGATTTGGCTTTTGACCTCACTCAAATCCTGGGTCCAATCATGCTGGTGGATTACTTGTTGGTTGGATTACATCGCCGTAAACGTGCGATTCACGATTTGCTGGCTGGCACTTATGTTGTTGAGAAATCCGCAATTTGAAGAATGCTTTTCACCAAGCATTCTTTTTTTTAATATTAGATATTTTACTATTAAATATTTTAGTGTTAAAATACTTCTATAAGCAGCCGATCATCATGAATGCCAAAGGAGAACCTCTTGGAAAATCCAGATATTTTTAAGCTAATACATGCAGTTGAATTATTTACGAATGAAGTTATTGTCCGATGGATGAACGCATTTGATCACAATATTGGGATATCTCCAGTTCTAGTCTTGGGCGAATTGAATAAAAAAGGCCCCTTGAAGCAGACTATTTTGGCTAAGAGACTAGGATATACGCCGGGAGCAATGACTAACATTGCTAATCGCCTGATTAAGCAGGGGATGGCCGAGCGAAAATATAACGAAGATGATCGACGGAATGTACTTCTATCTATCACGGACAAAGGAAAAGACGTTTTGAAGGAAGCACAGCTTAAGGGACAGGAGCTAAGAGCTGAAATGTTCCAAAAGCTCAATGAGGAGGAACTGCAGCAATTCTTGAAAATCTATGAGAAGTTGTTAACGAGCTTTGATAGCTCTGAAACATAAACCAAGTCATCTTAGAAGCACAATAACATTATAAAGGGGTATGAACATGGGAAGAGTTCAAGGTAAAGTTGCATTAGTAACTGGAGGCGCTTCAGGTATTGGCTTATCAGCTGCCACTCTATTAGCTAGAGAAGGAGCAAAGGTTGTTATTGCCGATTTTAATGTGGAAGCAGCCAAAGAAGCAGCATCTAAGATTAAAAATGAAGGCGGAGAAGCTGAAGGTCTTTTCTTAGATGCCTCCCAAGCGGATTCGATCAAGGAAGCTGTTGACTTCACAGTTGCTCAGTATGGCACCATCACAATATTGTTTAATAATGTAGGTCTAACTAATCTGCAAAAAGACCTTGATGTGGTCAATATAGATTTGGAAGAGTGGGATCGCCTGATGAACGTAAATACCAAAAGTGTTCTGTTAGGCAGCCGGTTTGCTATTCCTCATATGATTAAAGCGGGCGGAGGCTCGATCATTAACACAGCTTCGATGTCAGCATTCGCAGGGGATTCATTGCGTACTGCTTATGGCTCCTCTAAGGCAGCTGTTGTGAACCTTACTCGTTACATCGCTACACAATATGGTAAAGACAAAATCCGTTGTAACGGGGTGGCACCAGGGCTGATCCTAACACCTGCCGCTGCAAGAAATATGCCGCCAGCGGTATTGGATATTTTCCAAAAATTCAACGCGCTTCCTTATCACGGTGAAGCTGATGATATCGGCAATACGGTTTTGTTCCTGGCATCGGATGAATCCAAATTCATCACAGGCCAAACGATTGAAGTAGAGGGTGGCCACTATATGTCTAACCCAAGTATCACGGATTTCCAGAATTACATGATGGAAGCTAAATCTAAATAAAAGATTATGTGTAATTAAAAATCCGGTCCATGCTCGAATTTGTCGAGCGGGACCGGATTTTTGTTTATTTTAATGAATTAGCTTACCTCTAAAACTGCCTGCATAAAGGTCTTCAAAGCGGAGGGTTTGGCATTTGCGATCCATTGCTTTAACTCATCAGTTTGACCATTCACATACCATCCAAGCTTCTCTTTTAACTCTTGGTCAAAGACTTTAGGTTGATTTTTTCGTTCCGCTAACAGTTGTTTAATCATTTGTGGCCAACGGTATCCACTATGACCAAAGCTGTGTTCAGGATAACGCTCAGCAAGTGTCATTACCGAAGAGAGTGATTCACCAGCGTATAATTCTGCCGCCAAAAAGCTGCCAATAAAACGATGGCTATCATCATACTTTAGGGCGATCGCGAATTGTTTACGAGCTTCTTCCAGCTTCCCTTGTTGCATGAGGGCTGTGGCGTTAATAGAAAGTACATAACCGTTAGTATTGGGTCGGTTTAGTTCGTTGTAGTAGGAATAATATTCGTTATACGACTTCCAGTCCGCATGGTCAAAATAGTACTGCGATAATGTGAAGGCGTAATTAGTAGAAGGCTGTAGTTGTATTAGCTTTTCGAGTAAAGGAATCGCCTTATCTTCTAATGTTGTATCCTTTGTGAGAGATGATTTTGCCAGCATCAACTTTACTAGCATGTGCAGGGCATGAACATCCTGTGGGTCATCGGCAATATTTTTTTGGTACATTTCTAGTGCCTGATCCGTTTTCTTATCCAGTAAGAGTTGGTCAGCCGTAGTAAGCTCTCTTTCCTTGAGATAAAAGAACGGCAGATTGCCGACGGTGTCTTCGTTCAATCTGTAGCCATTACTGCGGGTAATCAAGTGTCCATCTGCATCTAAGGCTTCAATATTCCAAGAAAAGCGCACTTCGGGATTCATAAATCCGAGAAGGGAGAGGGGATCAATAGATTCCCAGCCATCTCCACTGCTGCCATAGGAAAAACCGCCGCCATCGTAAAGTTCTTCTACAGGAATGGAGATATGGTTATCTACAATACGATCCCGAATTTGTACGCCCAACACGGCCCCCTCCCCGCCACCGCTTAAACGATAGTAAGCTGCTCCTTCAACAGATTTCCAGCGGAAATCTATGGTCTTGCCTGTTAGGGTTTCCTGATTAATGGGAGACTGCAGCTCAAGCAGAGGTTGTAGAACTATGCTCTCATTCAACCCGTCATCTGGTTTAACTTCAATCCAATCGTCATATTGTACAGGCCAAGTCCAGCCGTCGATCTGATCATAGCCAAGTCCAAGCTGTAACTGATAAAAGCCCGGAATCACACCGTGAAATTCGAAACGTCCTTCAGTATCTGTGACGATTCGGTAGGGTTCAGCAGAAGTGATGCTATGGTTAACTTCGCTTTCAGCGCGGAGAAAAATACCAGCCCGCGGAACTGGGGTGCCATCGCTTCTTGTAAGGGTACCGGAGACGACAGCAGTTGAAGTATTTCCCATATCTATAGCAGACTGAATTGCGGTTCGAAGCGATTCCAGCTGTCTTTCAGTATCCGAAGTCCCAGCTTCTGGTGCTGCTGCTGATCCTGTATTGTCTCTGGAGCCTTCGTTCGAACTGCTGGTGGCAGCGTTCATTTGTTTATGAATATCCTGCCAGAATTTTTTGTAGCTCTCCAAGCCATCGTTTACTACGGTAAGTGCTTCCTGCGCTTCGCCTTTTGTAAAGAGTAAACGCCCGGTAAGCCATGCCTTTTGTGCGTTTAGCTCTTCCTGAGACTCGGATGGAAAGGGGGTTTGTTCAAGAATTGTTTCAGCGGTTGTTATATCGCCACTATTTAGGGCCCGCTCCGCTCGAAGGAGCTCCAGCTGTTTAGCTACAGAGGAGCTGCTGTTTAACGGTTTCGCTGCGGTGATTAGCGCTTGATCTCCATCTTCCTTTCGGCCAAGAGCATCATATTCATAAGCTAACTGCTTAGCCGCAAATATACGTGTATTATCCGAAGGCCCCTCAAGGATATATTCCTCAAGTAAAGGTACTATGTCCTCCGGTAATAAACCGGAACGCTGGGTTTCATCATTACTCCACTGGCTCATCGAAGGACTGACATTAACGTCATATCTGTAGGGATCATAGCTGTGATCCTTATCAAGGATGTTTGTGCGGATTAGCTCCATACGTTTACTCCCGGTTGTGGAAGCCAGCTTTTGCAGAAGATCAGTCCTAGCTATGTTAGATTGAATAGCTGTGCTCTGATCTATCTGCGCCTGTGAAGGTAAGAAGTTAAACAGAAGAATAAGCAGGGAGGCAGGGAGCAACACGAATAACACCAGATGTTTGATTTTTATCTTAATTCTCATGTTTTTTCACCGCCTGCTCGTAGATATCCTTCCAATACGTATTTCCTCCAGCTTCGATTAGTTCTCGGTTCGCACGCTGCGGGGTGTTTTGTTGTGGCTGTTGTTTAATCTCTGGCTGATGCAGGGTCAGCGAAACGATTAGAATAATGGCACCGATCGCACCTATAGGTTTGACAGGGATCTCAATTTCCTTATTCCACAGCGCCAATAAACGGGCTCCAAAGGTTGGAGGGTGAGTCTGCTTAATGACCCGGTCGTGTCCAGTGAACTGGAGGTTTTTTAATTCTTCATCAAGCTGCTTTTTGACCACATCGCGTTCTGTATTCATAAGAAATGTCCCTCCTTCACCAAAATCTTTTTTAAGAGCGTCCGGCCTCTGGCGAGTCTGGATTTGATCGTATTTTCAGATGTATTTAATTGCTCGGAAATTTCCCGGATGCTCATCTCATGAAAGTAATATAAAGTTAGACATTCCCGGTATAGATAATCGAGATTTTTCAGGGACTCGGTGAGCCTGACATTATGCCATTCCACCATAAAAAGCTCTTCTGCTCCGGCTGTGAAGTCAGCATCCCCGTTGGTTTGCAGCTCTGACCCTCCCGCCGGGAAAATATTACGCCAGCTCCAAGTCCGTTGCCTCATGCGGCAGCGATTGACCACTATCCGTATCAGCCATGCCTTCAGCCGGTCCGGCTCCTGTAACTGACTCATTTTGGTATAAGCTTGAATAAAAGTATCTTGTACCGCTTCTTCGGCACTTTGTCTATCTTTAAGCAGTAAAGAAGCGGTTCGCAGCAGCATATCTCCATATTCGTCCATTAACAGGCGGAGAGCTGACTCATCTTTTGCCACAATTCTCTCTATAATATTCAGATGCAGCTCCCCTCCCTTTACTAATAAGATGCGGCTTGGAGGATTAAGGTTGCGTTTGAATGGAAAATTCTTCAACAAATGTCGCATTACAGTTCGTGTACTCAGAAGGACGCAGGAACGCCGGATATGGGTTTACTGTTGGAATCTATTGCACAGAATGCAATGGATTGCTTTTTAAGCAGGATGATCTCCTTTCTATTGTACGTTCTGCAATGAAACCTTCGAGGCAGGGAATGACGTCTAAGGTCATATGGTTCATGAGTTTATGAGCTTATGAGTTCACGAGTTTATAGTTAAATGGAGTTATGTGGAGATTTTAAAAGAGAAACTTACTTGAGTTAGGTGTCGGAAAAAAGGGTTTTATGTAGAAAAATAGAGTGTGTATGAATTTATATTTGTAGATATGGGTAAAAGAGGGTTGGCCAGAAAAATTGCCGCTATCCTGCAACTATTTGATTTTCACCTCGTCTGTATGTTCAGTTTCATTTTTTGCAAGTCGACTTTAAGGTAATCCACTAAGGAGATGACATCATGTCAGTACAGATAAAATTAATAGCAGGCTCTATCCTGCTCACAGGAATGATTGGGCTTGCTGGATGCAGTTCGAATAATGAGGCGGGGAATTCAGAATCCCAGGCAACGGCGCCAACAGAAACGGCTGTAACAGCAACCTCTGAGCCGGAAGTTAGTCCAGCAAGCACCCCAGCAGCAACTGCACCAGAAACTGCACCAGAAACTGCACCAGCAGCGACTTCCTCCCCTACGGAGACTGATAAAGATTCAACCAGCTCAAATTCACAAAATAGCGACAAACAGCTTAAAGAGTTATTCGAGCTTGCCAAAAAAGGGAAGGTGCCTGGTGTAAAATATGCCGCTCATACCGGACTCATTGATGAGGTCGAAGCGGATTGGGGCAAACCTGATCAACAAGAGTCAGCGGGAAAAGGTATTTATGCTACCTACACTGACAGACATGTCGTGTTTGGATTTAATAAAGGAAGTTTAATCTTCGATGTTCGTTCAAGTGATTCCGCGCTGCAAAAGCTGACGCTGAAGCAAATTGAGGCAACACTCGGTAAGCCTGACGATACCAAAGTGAACGGAGAGGATAAGATTTACACCTATCAAGCCAATGACCAATACCAGCTGAAATTTATTATTCCAAGCTCGACCGGTACAGTAGATCACATATCCGTATTTAGTGAACAGGATTCTTTTAACAATATGGCTGGGTAAGTGGCATGGGTTAGAAGAGGAGAGAGCAATCATGCAGAGGAATCTGTGGGTTGCTCTTTTTGTATGTTCTTTTTTGAGGTGGAGTAGGCCTTGGACGGACTGTTATAATGAAACCAATGAGCGGGTTCGGGGAAAGTGAGGTTCTGTCATGCAGCTGGAATTAAATGAAAGTGAATATAAAGTGACCGCAGAAGGGATAACGATAGAATTATTCCCAAAAGAATTTACGCTTTTTCAGTTCTTGTACAAAAATAGAGGGCGTACATTCAGTCGAGAACAACTATTGGATAAAGTATGGCCGCTTGAATATCCGGTAGAGCGAACGGTAGATGATCATATTTATCGGCTTCGTAAAAAGCTAGGCAAGCTTCAAGACTTAGATATTAAGACTGTTCGGGGATTTGGTTATAGTCTGACTATGCAGGAGCCCTCAGCTGCTATGGCCAATCCGACTACATATGACTTAGAGATGCAAAAGACGATGCGGGAAGTATTCAAGAAATATCACCTATATGGCCAAGGTCGCTCGATGTTAATCCTCGCACGCCAACAGGATGTTTTGGGGTATGCGATGGATCCGTTTTATTCGATCTATATTCATTTTGTACAGGGAGATTTGGATTGGCTGCTGAACACAACCGAGGTGGGGATAGAGGAACGGTTTTATTCCTTATTAATCTGTTATGTTCTATTGGGTGATCCTAAGAAAAAATTAGAGTTCTGCGAGTTGGTCCTTGAGAAAAAAATTCTTTTGCCGCCTCAGCATCGCGAAGTGGAGATTCTAAATATTCTGGATTTGTACATACTGGCTGGGCAACCGGAAAAAGCATTGGAACGACTAAAGCTAACATATGAAGTGATTAAAGAGCCGGGGTATGAGAGTTTCATTCCTATTACGGCGACCTCAGAAATGCTTGCACACTTGTGGATGGGAACAGAAGATCACGTAATAGAACGGATGGCAACAGACATTGAAGCGCTTTTGCTGGAGAAACCTTATTTGCGTGAGATCGGCAGTTATAAAGTTGCAAGGGGCTTGTGGTTTCTGCGGCGCCAGTCTTGGCGTGAAGCCGAGCAACTGTTGGATGAGGCACTTCAGGTGCTTGAGATGTCAGGGTTCGTGCCGATGCGGATATATGCATTATACCGAATTGTTCACTATTGTAACCAATTTCCACCCAAGCCAGCTTTGTATCGCAAATATGTGAATTTATTTGAACGAGAGAAGGAAGAGCGGGGGTTCCATCGGTTAGAACAATCCTTGGATACCGTGCTTACGAACCTTGTGACCGCCCCCTGACCGCCCCCTGACCGCCCCCTGATAATTCTCTGACAATTCTCCATTACATTAAGGTCATGCTAATAAGTTCTTAATTGTAATTTGGAGGAATGTTTAATGAATGCTTCAACACAAGCAGGCACGAGCCTGCTTAAGAACAAGGTGTATATGCGTGTGTACAGCGCATTTGCGACAGCGACCTTTGGGGATTGGTTCGATGCCTTGGCGATTCAGGTACTCGTAGGGTACCGCTGGCAGGCCAGCCCGCTAATGCTGGCTTTGATTCCGGTCTCCATAGCTTTGCCGGGGATTTTGCTGGGTTCGTTCGCAGGGGTAGTGGCTGACCGACTGAACAAGCTGAAGCTGATGCGGATGTGTGATCTGCTTACGGCACTGTTAACCGTATTCGTATTATTTGCACCCAGTATGGTGTGGTTGCTCCCATTACTGATGTTGCGTGCTGCCATTTCTACGTTAAACGTGCCTGCTCAGCAGTCGATGACCCGTAGTATGGTTAGAGAAGACCAACTGCTCCAAGCTACCTCGCTTAATGGGCTTGTAAATCAAGGCTCAAAAATCACAGGACCTTTACTGGGCGGTTTCGCGTTGTCTGTTCTTACGCCTCAGTGGTGTATATTGATCAATGCTTGTCTCAGAGGCTGCTCTTATTTGCTCTTACTTACCGTTAAAAACAGTGAGGCAGGACAAGTCAGCTCAGAAGGTAAAGGTGATCAAGAGGAGCGTGTTGCTCTCCGCACGATGTGGAAGGAAGGCTGGAGCTTTATGCTGCGCAGCAGACTGCTTCTAAACAGCATGCTGTTTGGTTTAGTTGGTGCGTTGGCCATTCAGATGATCGATTTCCAGTTCACTAGTCTATTCAGAATTATTGCACCTTCTGAGGAATCTATGCTGGGCTGGCTTGTTGCGGCAACAGGCGTGGGGGCTGTATTCATGATCATGGTCCTGAACAAATTGAACAGGGGAACAGGCTACGGCTGGAAGCTGGGTACGGGTTACGCGCTTATTGGTATATCGGTCGGAGGGCTGGGCCTGCTTCAGCCGGGAGTCTCCATCCTTACTGTATTGCTGCTAGGATTTTTATTGGGTCTCGGGAATGGAATGTTTATGATCACCTTCAATTATTGTCTGCAAAAAGAAACACCCCCGCACATGACAGGGCGTGTGTTCGGTATTCAGAGTACCATTCTTAGCGGTGTTATGATCGGCGCGCCACTCCTTGGCGGAGTGATGGTGCAGGTTGCTGGGCCTAGCCGTATCTTTTTGAATTTTGGCATCGTAATCGCTCTGATTGGTGTGCTGGGCATCGCATTCGGGCGCGTGCTGTGGCCTACGCAGAAAGAGAAGAGCGATAGCTCTGCGGAGCAGGCTAGGACGGTTGAGGTGATGGAGGGTAGCTAGGAGGTAGCCCGCTAGTCTAGCTAGCGTGACTTCCTAGCCGATCGCTTGCGGGACTAGAAAGTTTGAGTGGGAGAGAGAACCTTGGGTGACTCTCTAGCCGATCCCTAGCGGACTAGAAAGTTTGAGTGGCAGAGACAATCTTGCGTGACTTTCTAGCATTTAGTTGCAGAATGTGCAGTTAAATTCCCTTTCAGCGATCGAACTGGGATTTAGTTGTACTTTGTGCAGTTATTATTTGATTTTCTCCCTTTTAGTCTAGGAAAGATGATTTTTAGTTGCACGGAGTACACTTATTTGCTCAGGAGGCCTCTTTTACCGCTTAATAGTTGTATATAGTGCAATTAATAGTCTCCTTAGTCATAGTCGCCTTAATATGTGACTTCTCAGTGAGCGATTTCTCAATAAGTGATATCGCAATAAGTGACTTCTCAATAAGTATCTCCTTAATAAGTGACCTCTCAATAAGTTATTACTTTGTGATCTAAAGCAACTGCTGCACGAAACGTTATAAGTTACAATATTACCTAGCCCGATAGGACAGTTTCTCGTCCGTAAGGGCTTTTTTAGTGTGTAGAGGAGATTGGTTAGAACATTAGAATTTGTAGAGGTAAAGGAGGGAAAGGATGGCTACTTTTATTTATATGGTGAGGCACGGTGAGTCGCCCAAACTGCCCGGAGGAACTGAAAGGACTCGCGGACTAACCGCGAAGGGGGAGGCAGATGCCCGCAAGATAACGGAAAAATTACGTCTGGAAGGAATTCAAGTCTTCTATTCAAGTCCATACCTTCGGGCTATACATACGATTTCTGGATTGGCGCAGGAGTTAGGAGCAGAGATTCAAAGTGTTGAAGACCTGCGGGAGATCCATTTCTCGGACGGAAGTACGATTATGACTGATCAGGAACTGTATCCATTACTGGCAAAAATGTTTGAAGAGCCGGATTTTGTCCCAGTTGGTGGGGAATCCATTCATGCGTGTCAGAAGCGTTCAGTTAGTGTACTGGCAGAAATTCTGAGTAATCACAGCGGTCAAAAGGTTGCTATTGGAACTCACGGGGCAGTCATGACGCTTATGATGAACTATTTTGATGCCAAATATGATCTGAATTTTTTACTTCAAACCACAAAGCCGGATATTTATAAAATGGAGTTCACAGGCGGAACGTTAGTGGGTGTGGAGCGGTTATGATTATTGGGGGCTGCCTACAGGCACCTCGAGTATCATCAACCTGAGACTTACGGACTCAGATGACATTATTCGCAGATTGTTAGCCTTTGGAGCAAGGTTTCAGACTCCAGCGTCGTTATACCTTAAAAAGAACACCTTATTGGGTATTTTTTATACCAATAGCGACTCTGGGGTCCGTTCTCATCCCAAAAGTGGGGAATTGCTGCATATAAGGTCAGCGGTGTCCGATAGCGGCTTCACACGCGTAAATACGTACAGATAAATAAGTTCGCGTAAACTACGTACACGTAACTATGTACAGGTAAATAAGCACGCATAAATGCGTACAGGTATAAGTACGTGTAAATACGTTTGTGTAAATGCGTACAGGTATAAGTACGTGTAAATACGTTTGTGTAAATGCGTACAGGTATAAGTACGTGTAAATACGCTTGTGTAAATACGTGCATGTATAAGTACACGTAACTACATACGCGTAACTACGTACACGTAACTACATACGCGTAACTACGTACACGTAAATACATACGCAAAAATATGTACGCGAAAATATTACCGAATCAAACGAAAATTGGTAAGGGGATCTGGATTAAGTAAGGTCGGCTTGTGACCAGTACTTCCACTATGAAAAATACGGATTCACAAGCCAAGCTGTGTTTATTCATAATGTTGGTCTGGCGTTAGGCTAGGCTAGCTAAGGCCCTGACTTTCCTCTACTCCTAGAATAGAACTATCTACAAGCTATAGACCTATCTACAAAGCTATAGATCTATCTACAAGCTATAGAGCATCTACAAGCTATAAAATCGCTTAGTATTCGCAGTCAATAACTCTTCCGCTTCACCGGGAGTGTAACCATGGAGCGCTCCCCAAGCAGCGGCGACTTCCCGAATCATAGACGGATGGGTGATTTTCCCTGCAAAAGGTCCTTCGAACGGCCAAGGACCATCGGTTTCAGCCATGACTAGCTCTGGGGGATAACGGCGGGCAAGCGCCTGTATCTCCGGCTCATACAGGATATCCGGGGTGAAAGAGATATAGTAGCCGTTCTTAATCATGCGGGCAATGGCTTCTTCCGGACCTTTGAACCAGTGGAAGTGGGCATGCTGTATGTTATGTTTCTCCAAGAGATCACAAGCAATAAGCGCATCTTCATAGACAGCATGCAGCACCACAGGTTTATAGAGACGGGAAGCTAACCCAAGCAACTGATTCAGCAGCTCAATATAGGGCTCCATATCAAAGGTTTCGCCACGTTCTAAGGCTTCAGCACGCGAATAGTAAGGTAGCCCGATTTCCCCCACAGCAATATAATCCTCACTAGATTGATTCTCGATCCATTTTAGTAGAGCAGCCAGCTCAGCATCCTGCGGCAAGGGTTGCTCTGGATGAAAGCCATAAGCTGGACGGACCACGCCGGGATTTATGGCTGCAAGTCTTTGGGTGCGTATACAAGAGTCCAAGTTCATAGAGACAGCGATAAGGGCTTTAATTCCCATGTCAGGCAGTTCACTCAGTATCTGTTCGGCAACTTCTGGTTCATATTGCTCTAAATGTATATGGGCATCAATCATAACTGTTCACCCTCCACGTAAGAAGCTAACTCCTCATGAACCTCAAAGCGAATAGAGTCGGGTTCCATTCCATCTTTTCCCGGTTTGTAGGCAAAAGTTAGTGTGCCAATACTCTCCAGAAATCCAATATAAACATTTGTTTCCGCCTTTAGCTTGCCCTCTTCCACTATGTAGTGAGTAACAGCACCAATGCCGGCTTCTTCGCCTAGATTGCCATCCTCAGCACGATCTGGATATCGCAAAGTCACCATGGATGGAGTTGAGCCTTTAACTTGAATTTGAATCAGGGCGTCCCCTTTTTCATTAGAAATTTTTGACGTAACCAATGCGGAGGCAGCTTTATCTGCAGAAGGGACAGTGACTTCTTCCCACTGGTTAGGCTTAATCACGTGAAGCTCTTGCATGGACATGCCCGTACCTGTTCCAAGCCACAGAATGACAACGATTTCTTCCTGCCCATCCTGATCGACGTCGGCATAATGAATCTCAGGAGGGTAACTCAGCAATCTGGGTGCTTCCCAATCAAATGTATGCTTGTTACCGTTCACCTCTACAACAAATCCCTCATAGGTACCGCCATCTTTAAGGGCAGCATACAGCTTCACTTGGTCATTTTCTGTAGCAATAGCAAGAGGTTCGCTGGGTGTTCTGACGGTAGTACTAACATCCCCTGATGTTATTAATACTTCAGTTTCAGCTGCATTCAGCTGCGCAGTGGCACCAGACAGAGAGTTTAAGGAATCGGCTGGAATATATAAAATACCGTTTCGTAGAATAGCTGGTCCTTCAAGTGAGGTTTGATAACCGTCAGCTTGCATATACTCATTGTCCGGCGTCAGAACATAACTGCTGCTTCCGTCAGAGATGGTTAAGGTCTTTAAGTTATTATCCCATTTTTGTTCTGAGGTGTAGTATTCCATTAATACTTTTGCAGGTACATAGACCTTATCATCTAGGAAAAAAGGGGAGAGGGTAGGAAGAACGGCTTCACCGTCGACGATTAGTTTCAGTGGTGCTGAAGTAGCTTGTGTTTGGTTAATAGCCATTGTTGTATCCATATCTATGGTTGCCGATGCTCCGCATCCGGCCAAAAAGAGCGTGATAGCTCCGATAGCGATGATTTTATTCATAATTACCTCCAGGATAAAGTCCAGTCCCCTTAAGTATAGAATAAAACAGCGCGTTGTAGGTCACTTTCTATTAACAAAGAGAATACAAGCTTGTTACAGTTCGCTAGTTTTTAATAAAATGCAGGCATCCACGCAATAAACGACGAGTGTAATAGAAAGAAATGAACAAAAGTAAGGAGAGGCAGAGACCGATTGGAAGGCTGAGAATGTTCGGTAAATCATAATCTGGAAAGGCATTTAGTCCTATTCCTTGGATGCCAACAATACCTAGTACACCACCGATAGGTGCAATGATTGCACAGACAACACTCCCCACGGCCCAGACACTAAGGATTGGTACACAGAATAAGATGATGGCTCCTTTGGCGATGTTTTTGAGCACAGTGGCTCCTGACAAATGAGTGCTTTTTTCCATGTAAACTCTCCTTTATGGGTTTAAAAATACAGTTCGGTCAACTTGCGACTTAAGATCCACCGTCAGACTTTTGCTATAGCGGATTTCCCCAATGGTACAACCCGGTCCGACGATGATTTCTTCACCGCACACAAGGTCAGCTGTCGTCCGGTATAACGTTATGTTAGTTCCTTCAATTGTTGTGCAGGTAAGTTTTCGAAAAGGGTGCATCAGCGCATTAATCAACTTGGAAGAGGGTTTAACGATAATGTTACCGTCAGCTGTCATAACCTCGACAGTGCTTCTATTGCCTAAACGGATCTCAATCGATGAATCTGCAGTTAGTCTGTTTATCTTCACAGCACCTTCAGCATAAAAAGTCCCCGCTGCAGCATTTTCTGCTACGGACATGTATCCAGAAGAGCGGAGATTATCTGCTTGGATATTTTGAACGCGCAGACTCCCTAGATTGTTTACCTGATTGGCCTTACAATTGCCCCCAATTGTACAGTCACCAGATACTTTGAGTTTAGAAGTCGAGACGCTCCCTTTGGTACTTAAGTGGCCAAACACATCAACCGTGACCGCATTAATATTCTCTCGAACAAACTGCGAACCTCTTACCTTCAAGGGTGGATCGATCATGTCAGTACGTTCATAAGTATTGTTATTATTGGACATTTACAGTACCGTCCTTCGAAATATATTTTAATGATTAAAATATATATTCATTATAATATATAGTCAATATAATAATTTGGGAGTTAAAGCTAAAAAAACACTGCCGTCAGTTTCCTGACAGACAGTGTTTATAGAAAAGAGTATAGCTGATAAGGAGCAAAATGAAGGCTGTTAGTGCATCATTTGTTCCATCAATTTATTTATTTGTTCTAAAGTTCCGGAGATTTTATTCAGATCAGGGGTAGGAAATGCTTCAAATATTGTATGGATACGCTGATCACCTTGTTCTGTAAGGACAATATTGACAACTCTGCGGTCTTCTTTAGTCCGCACCCGTTCAATAAGTCCAGCTTCCTCAAGCTTATCGCACATGGAAGAAGCAGCTCCGGGTGTAACCACGAAGCGTTCAGAGATGTCAGTAATGTTCAAGCTTCCGGTAAGCCGGAGTTGAAACAGCAGCATGATCTGATTGTGAGTCAGGGTTTCCTTTTTAGTGATCATATCAATGAAAAACTGGGATTTCTGCTGCACATTTGCCATAGATTCCATGACCTTATGGATAGCATTTTGTTTCTCTTCCTTTGTGCTCATAACATTGCCTCGCTCCAATTTACTTTAGTTACTAAAATATATAGAAGCTATAATAAGCTTGTCAAGTTGCCGGGTTACTGTAGCTTGGTTAGAAAGACTGAAATTAGCGCTGGAACTCTTCTTTTTTTATATCTTGTAATGAAATTGGAAATGTATCGTATTAACTGATGAATTTACTTAGCTAAGTGAAAATGTGGTGGGAAAGGAGAGTTCGATTGATGCATGAGCGCGCATTGCTTCATCCTTTTGTAAAAGAGAATATACAGGAAAATGCTGACATAGATGTTTTGTTCACAACGATTTTTGAAACCTACTATAAAAGAATATTTAACTACATCGCTTACCGGGTTAGTTCTCTCCATACGGCTGAGGATCTGACAAGCCTCGTTTTTGAGAAAACGTTGGCGAAACTATCGACCTATTCTCAGGAAAAAGCTCCTTTAGAGGTATGGTTATTCGCCATTGCCAGAAACGTGGTCAATGATCATTACCGGAGTTTTAAAAGGAAAATTTTCTTTTCGCTGGATGCCGTCAAGGAACTGGTTTCTAGCAGGAAAGATCCGGAAAACTTGATCCTCCAGGGAGAACGTAGTGGAAGGCTTAACGAAGCCTTGAATACATTGAGCTCAAAGGAGCGGAATATTGTGGCTCTAAAATTTGGTGCTAATCTGAGAAATAGAGAGATTGCCCAGGTTACGGGAATTTCGGAGAGCAATATCGGTGTGATACTCTACCGGACTATGAAAAAGCTGAAGACTGAAATAGGGAGCGTGGAGCAGCTATGAACAGTAAAGACATACAGCAGAAGTTCTCAGCAGATTTAGATGAAAGTATATATGGAGCGGCAAATGATTTAAAGGGTGCTGGGGAGTACAAGGAGCTGCTGGAGCTAGGCAGGGTTCTGGCCCATAAAGATCTCAGCGAGGGCTCTGACAAAACAGCCATTCTGAATAAGGCACGGAGAAAGTATGCCGGCCAAAAGGAGGAGAAAGGATTGCATACAAAACATAGATTAAGACGTCCTGCTGTTATGCTGGCAACTTTGCTAGTGGTTAGCGTATTAAGTGTAACTTTTGTGCAGTCGTCATTTGCGCAGGAGCTGTTAATGAAAGTATTGCAAACGATAAACTTAGGCCATATTGTAGCCCATGAAGTAGAATTTTCTGCGGATTCCAACGTGATTCCGGATGACTTTAAGGGGAAGATTTTTGATAGTGAAGGAAATGCGCTTGTGACCCTCGATGCTGCTCAAAAGGCAGGTGATATCTACAATGCTGACGGGGAAAAAATCGTCGGAGTGGAAGACGGCAGACTGGTTACGCAATCTGAGAGGGATCAAGAGAAAGCGGAATTGCTGATCGAGAGGGATTCTAGCAAGCTAAACGAATATACGATTTTTGATGTGGGCTTACCGGCGTATTTACCAGAGGGTTATACCTTTGATCGTGCAGAGTTTTATAAGGATAGCAATGGTGATGTGATCCATAGCAAATATATTAATTTATATTTTGTTAATGAAGCTACCGATGAGATCATCTCGATGCAGCAGCGGCACGCGGATTCCGAAACGGCTTATGAGATGTCGACGGATGGCACAATCGAAAAAGTGAAGATTAACGGAGTTGATGCTGTATTGGTTAATGGAAAAGGGTTGGACTGGGAAGCCAATGGAGTGTTATACGGTGTAACATCAGCTAGCTTGGACAAGAATGATTTGATCAAAGTTGCTGAGTCTATCCGCTGACTGATTTTTTAGTAAGATAGGTGGTTACTATTCGAGTATAACGGGTAAGGGGATGATCCATATGGATCTCCCCTTTTTCGCTTTATTGAGGGCACATGCAAACAACGATTGGGAGAATATAGCTGTACTTCGTACAACTATATTTCTGCGAAACAACGCTTCGATGGATATAATTGTATTTCGTACACTTATTTTCACGATTTACACCACTATAGGAGATTTCTCTGCTTTTTAGTTGTATAGAATACACTTAAAATCAGAGTAAACCCTTTTGCATACGGAATAAGTGTACAGAATGCAGTTATCTCATAGATTTCGGCAGGGTCCGGCCAAAGCTGGTGTGAAAAGCTGAAGATCAGCTTCCACCGCGCATAATCTGCTCAAGCAAAGCTGAAGATCAGCTTCCACCTGCGCATAATCTGCTCAAGCAAAGCTGAAGATCAGCCTCCGCCGACTTCATCTACTCCAATAAGCCGTTGCAGAGTAAAAACACCAGGCAGCGATTCTCCAATAACCGGAAAATCGCTGCCTGGTTGTTTTTTTAAAATAAATCGAACGATTTATTCTCTATTTACCAATACATAGTGTAAGACCGAAGGAGGGATTGAGAGGGATGAAACATCCAAATGAATATTCTCAGCTCATTGCGCTAACGGTAGCCGGCAGCCGTGAAGCGTACAGTGAACTATATGAAGCAACGATTCGGGATGTGTATCAGACCGTTCATTTTCTCGTTCGCGAAACCTCCGATGTGGATGATGTTGTTCAGGAGATTTATATTCAGATGCACCGGTCGCTTGAGCAATTTGACGTCAATCGTCCTTTTAGGCCTTGGCTTATGGGGCTGGTTATGCGGCAAATTCATGCCTATCGAAGAAAGAGATGGACGCATCTCCGAATGGTCAAAAAAGTAGAGCAGACTGGTCTAAGGATGGAACCTGATTTCACTAGTGATGTTGTGGACAGGTTAGCTAACCGCCGTTTACTAGCAAGTGTTGATCGTCTTCCATTTAAGCTGAAGCAGGTGATTATTCTGCACTATTTAAATGAATATTCACAGGAAGAAAGTGCCGCGATACTGGGTATCCCTCTGGGTACGGTGAAATCCCGTATTCATGCTGCACTGCATAAGCTTCGTCAGAAGCCAGAAAATCATACTCTTTTTAAGGGAAAGGTGGAGGACCTGCATGAATTTCAATGAAGAGTTACGGACAGTTCTGCAGGAAGAGGCGAGAAATCTAAGTGCCCCACCGGAACTGAAGGAGCAAATACTAAATCAGACCGAGACTAGGTTAGGGGGAAGACGAATGAAAAAATGGCTTGTAGCAAGCATTTTGGCGGCTGCATTATTAATTCCTACTGGAGCATATGCCGGATATAATTATTTGGCGGATACCCTGTATGGCTCACAAGCAACTGCTGCTACGATTGGAGTAACCCAGCAACAATATGACAGGCTTGAAGCCAAACTGCAGAGCGCAAAGCAAAGTTTTAACGAAGAGGAATTCACAAAATTGATGTCATTACTAGAGGAATTGGGAGCTTACAATCTGCAAATGGCCGATGCTGAAGGAGTCTTTCACCTGGAACAGTTAAGTGCGAAGGATCAAAAGGCATATAACGATTTACAGGTTGAGCTTAAACCTTATTTTGAGAAAATGAATGAAACGGAAATCCCTAAGGCAAAGTCGGCTGTCGTTGATCGTGATACTTTCTGGGATGGCTTGCTGGAAAAAGCAGAACAGAGGCTTACTAAAGAAGAGTTTGCGGAGATCGAACAATTAATAAATGAGTTGCAAAGCTATGATGCCAAGGTATTTGATGCAGATGGAAGTGTTCATATGGATCGGCTTTCGAAAGAGGAGATACAAAACCAAGAGAAGTTAATTGAAGCGCTCGGCCCTTATATAAATAAGCTGGACATGATGATTAAACCTAGTTCTTAGTTGAATTTAAATGCATGTATTGAATAACGATGGATAGAAGTAGCATTAGAAAAGCCACCAGAAAAGGTCTAATACACCTTGTGTTCTGGTGGTTTTTTACATTCGGCTAATTTGTATTTTATACATCACTAATTGAATAAATGTATAATCAATTGAGTCAAAAAAAGTATTTGACCACTGGAATAATTAGACATATTATTATTTAAATACTATTGATCTATATATGAATCATGATGGCGAAAGGTGGCTTTGATCATGAAGCAGATGACCATTCGTGCAGAACTGGCGGACTACCTCAAGAAGAATGGAATAACAATTAATCAATTCGCAGAGGTATCTAAAGTAAATTCAGGCACGATTAGCAACATTATGAATGGGAATCGTCCTATAGCCATGCAGCAATTAGATCGGATTACAAAAGGTATGGGATTAGAGGAAGGCTGCTTTTACGATATGTATGTGGAGGAGTGTTTTATACATTCCAATCCCAATTGGAGACGTCTTCGACCTTTTCTATATCGCTGTGCTGAACTAGATAAGCTGGAATGTATAAGCCGGGTGATTGGAATCATGATGGACAGCCTATCTTATACACACCCGTTGTTTGATACAGCAGAAGATTTCTTTGCACAAGGGAAATATGAAGCTGCAGCGTTGTTATACCGGAGTGTGGCGGAGAGTGAGAAGTATCAGCATTCAGAGCGGCTGGCTTTTTGCCAATACAGATTGTTTACGATTGCTCTAGGGGGCGATCAGGATGTGAATTTGCGGGCAGCGGTGCAGTTTGAGGGCTTTGTAAATCGGCTTGATGAAGTTGATCAGCTTGACGCACTGAAGGTTCTGGCGAATACATATAGCGCTTTGAGGCATTGGGATAAGGTAATGGTAATGACTAAGGAATTGGGCAAAAAAGCATCCATTCAATATAATTATAATAATGAGCGAGCCAGAAAAAACGGGGTACAAAAGGAACCTGCAATGCCCTTATTTTCATATATTTTATATTCTTATGTGTTACGTTCAGTAGTTTACAGAGAGCTTGGAGATTATGATAGAGCATTGCATTATATCAACCTTTACATGGACATGAGCTGGATTCGTGAGGATACGGAGGAAGCTTTGCAACTCATGAATCAATGTATGGGTTGGGCGCAGGCTAATATTTTTTTGCTGAAAATTTTAAAAGGTGATGCAGCAATGCTTCCGGAATATGTGACCTATATTGAAGATAGAAAAGAAGAATTTCTTCCAGGCCTGTTCAAAATCCTTCAGGCAGCCAACCACTATGATTTTAATGTGGATGATATTCTTCAGCGGTTTGAGCCAGAAATATCAGATTTTAGAGATCAGCAGCGAAATCTTAAATGTTATAATCGACAAATTATCGAAGACAGATACACTTTTTTTATGGCTGAAATAGCATTGTATTATATAAGAAGAGGAAAATATGAGCTTAGTATAAAATATATAATGGATAGTTTAGAGAATTCTGTAAGGATTAATAACGAATCATGTATAATTAAGTGTGTCGGAATGTTTGAGCAGCTTCGGCATATTGCATCTTTAGAAACGCAGAAAGAGTACCAGAATCTGCTTAGAATCAATGAAAAGAAAAATTGCTTTGTTATTGACAGTGCTTAGTAGTGATAGTTTCATAGAAGATATCAATCAAGAGAGTTCCCTGATTAAATCTGGAATCGCTTTTTTTGAATTCTAGTAATGCACTTCAATGTAAAATTAAGAATTTGACATATACCTCTAGAATATTTCATTAGGGAGGTAGTGTTAATGAATGATCAGGAAATTATCCAAAAGAGAATAGAGGGTGCTAGAAACAAACTTTATTTGATGGAGAGGCAACATGGAGGGCTTTCGCATCCAAATGTGATCAGACAGTCCATGAGATTAGATGAATTAATTAATCAGTACAATAAAGCAGTACATAGTGATAACGAGAATTGAAGAGAATGGTTAAAACACCCTACATAATGATATTGCAACTTCTGATGAAGTATAGAGCCAGCGCTGTGCGCGGGCTTTTTGGCTTGTTGGAGCTCATAAAATAAATCAATGCTGCACGCTTGTCATGCCCGTCTGCATATTGCGGCCAAGTCCCTCATAGACATGTACTAATCAATGCATTCAAAACAGGTTAAGGGGATGATGTCATGCGCCGGATAACATGGGTACTCGCGATCATTATGAGCGTGGCCCTGGTGATGACGGGGTGCGGGAAGAAGGATGCCGCTTCCGTAGTCAAGGATTTGAACAATGTGGCTGACAAGTTGGAAAGTAAGCAGGGAACGTACCAAGGTTCTGGCACAATGACCCTGTATACCGGGGAACAGCCGCAGGAGTATAAGGTAGAGGTATGGTACAAGAATCCTTCCTACTACCGGATCAGCTTGGCAAATGTTCAGAAGGATATTACGCAGATCGTACTTCGTAATGATGAGGGAGTATTCGTACTCACACCAAGTATGAATAAGAGCTTCCGCTTCCAAAGCGATTGGCCGGATGATCAAGGGCAGGTCTATCTGTATCAGACGTTGGTTCGTGGCATAGTTTCGGATAATAATCGCCAATTTGTGGAAGATGGGGATAACTATGTGTTCGAGGTAGCCGCGAATTATCAAAGCAATGCCCTTGTACGACAAAAGATTTGGCTTGATAAAAAGACTTATGAACCTAAACAGGTTCAAGTCTCGGATTCTGAAGCGAAGGTAGTTGTAAACGTGAAGTTTGACACCTTCAAATTCGATACGGATTTCACCAAGGATTCTTTTGATATGGAAAAGAACATGGCCTCGGGTAAGTCCGCAGAGAGCACAGTAGCTGAGGTTGATGAGAATGGTAATCCAATTACAGCTCCTGAAGGCCAAGAACCGGCTGAGCAACCAGTGGCTGCAGAGCTTGGAGACTTTGGGATCATTGAACCTGATTATATTCCAGCTGGTGTAGAGTTTAAGGACTCGCATAAATTGGAGGGCAACAAAGACCATGCTGTTCTCATCCGATATGATGGGATTTATCAGTACACTATTATGGAATCCCGTCCACTGGACCGTGCGGTAGCACTGGCGCCTGGAACCCTGAAAGACCTTGGTTTTACATGGGGAGTTCTGAGTGGGGATGAGCAGCAGACATTGACTTGGATGTCTGAGGGAGTAGAGTACCGAATTACAAGTGCCAATCTTCCTGCTAATGAAATGATGCAAATTGCCGCTTCTATGGAGGCACAATCGGGTAAATAATAAAAAGTAGGCGGATACTGCGTTTTGTGGGATTCTTTCCTCTACAACGTAGTATCCGCTTTTCTTTATTTGCCGGGGCTCCAGCACACATTGACAGCCACCTTCTGTAGCATTACCATTGGTACTAAGACAATGATTAATGCAATGCAGCAATGACGTTTTACTACAACGTAAGAAGGTGACTTGAAGTGCAAGCAAGCTATCGACCGACAGTAGCCGAAATTAATCTGGATGATTTGCGTGCCAATTACGAAGCCTTTCGCCGCTACTTGCCGGCAGAGACAAAGTTTATGGGATGCGTCAAAGGAAATGCGTACGGCCATGGAGCAGTGGAAGTGACACGGGAGCTGGAAAGACTCGGAGCAGATTATGTTAGTGTGGCTTTTTTGGATGAAGCATTGGAGCTGCGTCAGGCGGGAATACTGATTCCTATACTGGTGCTTGGCTACACTTCCCCAGAAGGAATAGCCGTTGCCTGGGAGAACCATGTAACTGTAACACTGTTCACACCGGAGGTACTGGAGGCTATAAGACAGCTTCCTATAGATCCGGAACATCGGCTGAAGGTGCATATCAAGATTGATAGCGGGATGGGACGACTGGGTCTTTTACCAGCTGACGCACCTGCATTTATCTCTGAAGTGCAGTCTGTTGCGCAGGCGGAGCTGGAGGGTATGTTTACCCATTTTGCCAAGGCAGACGAACAAGACAAAAGCTATACACTGGAACAGCATCGACGGTTCATGAGCGTGGCGGAAACGCTGCGGGAGCAGAACATTCAGATCCCGATCATACATACGGGCAATAGCGCTACGGCCATTGATTCACCTTATTTATCCAGCAACATGGTGCGTGTAGGCATCAGCTTGTACGGATTTTATCCCTCCACAGAGGTGAACCGTCAACTGGTAGAACTACGTCCGGTATTGACGCTGAAGACGCAGGTTGTATATGTCAAAAGCCTGCCTGCCGATTGGGGCGTCAGTTACGGCACTAGGTACATCACAGAGAGCGAGGAGATTATTGCAACGCTACCTGTGGGGTACGCAGATGGATATTCCCGCATGCTAACTGGCAAAGCGGAGGTGCTAATACGTGGACGCCGCGTTCCTGTCGTCGGAACAATCTGCATGGATCAGTGTATGGTATCACTCAAATCTTTCGCTGCAGAAGCGGAACAAATTAAAGCAGGCGAAGAAGTTGTTCTCATCGGCCGTCAAGCTGACGTGATGATCACGGCAGACGAGTTGGCTCTCCAGCTTGGAACAATTCACTACGAGGTTATCTGCATGTTGGCTCATCGGGTGCCCCGCGTTTATATAAGTGAAGGCACACTTCCTAAATTAGTAAATGCTCTGCTCACAAACTGAAAGTTCTTGACAGTGATGTTATACAAGGGAGAAAATAGAAGGAATTGTATCGTATTAGGAGATGTGACTAAAAGCCTATACGAACCACCATTTCTAGTTTATAATGGGATGCAGCATACTTGATATACTGGCGGCATATATTCCTTGTATAAAATTCCTTGTATATTGTAACACTGGAACACAAGGGCAGAAGGTTTGTGGGGGTGGAAGAGAAGGTGGCTAATTTGCAGAACACCAAAAGAATCATGATCAGCTTGCCCGATCATCTCTTGCAGGAAGTGGACGGAATTGTTCAATTGGAGAATTCCAACCGGAGTGAATTGATTAGGCAGGCCATGAAGCTGTACTTGAGCGAACGGAGGAAACGTTCCATCCGGGAGTCCATGCAGCGCGGCTACATGGAAATGGCTAAGATCAACTTGACCATGGCATGCGAGGCTTTCCTCGCGGAGGAAGATGCAGACAGCACTCTTGGCCGCTTAGTAAGCGGGGTGTAGACATTGATCGTTAAACGTGGCGATGTTTTTTTTGCTGATCTTTCGCCGGTTGTAGGTTCTGAACAAGGCGGAGTAAGGCCAGTTCTGGTCATCCAGAACGATATTGGCAATCGCTTTAGCCCGACGGTAATTGTGGCTGCAATCACAGCCCAAATCCAGAAGGCTAAGTTACCTACACATGTGGAAATTGACGCAGCTGCTCATGGCTTTGACAGAGATTCTGTTATTTTGCTGGAACAGGTTAGGACGATTGACAAACAACGCTTAACTGACAAGATCACCCACCTTGATGATGAAACGATGAAAAAGGTGGATGAATCGCTGCAAATCAGCCTTGGTCTGATTGATTTTTAATCACCCTAGGTTATAGATAACTCATGAGATTGGCGCTCGGGTACGAATCCGGGCGTCTTTTAATGTGCGTTTTTGCGTATAGTAAATAAAGAATCGTTAGGTCTTCACTTTTTGAAAATGATCTGATATTATTAGACCGTACGGTCGGTTTAGGAGGTGCTTAGAATCAAAGGACGCTCAGACGGAGAAGAAACTAAAAAAAGAATTGTGCGCAAGGCCACGCAGTTGTTTGTACAAAAGGGTTATGCTGCCGTAACTATGAATGAAGTTTGTGTAGCCTCGAATGTCAGTAAAGGCAGTCTGTATCACCATTTTCCGAGCAAGGATGAGCTTTTTCTATTTGTAGTGGAAGTGGATACGTTAGAGTGGCTGCAAGCGTGGGATGATAAGAAACAGGAAATTGTAGGGATCGAAGAACGATTTTATGCGTTAGCCGAACACTACGCAAATGATTTTCAGAATCCATTGATTCATGCGCTCGAGGAATTCTCCAGAAGCAGATGCCACCCGGAAGAGATTAGCAAGCGGCTTTCACTTCTTTATGAAGCAGCCTCACATGCTTGTCGTGATCTTTTGAAGGAAGGTATTGAAACGGGATATTTGGTAAAGGGCGACTTAGAGAACTATGTAATCATCGTGAGTGGCATGCTTGAAGGGATTGGAAGAGTTTCTGAATTCTCGATTCATGAGAAGACCCAGGAGGATATAAAAAAATATTACCGGGAAGCAGTAAATTTATTATTACAAGGGATCCGTACGGGGTAAGATAACGAGGGGCATGAAAAGAAGCTTTACATTCAGGAACATGAAGGCTGAAGCTTCTCAAAGGCACCGGAATAGGAAGGGTTATTTTTTTAATATTATTTAGACCGGATGGTCGGTCTTAACATGCATAATATTCGAAGTTTTGGCTTTAAACACACGGAGGGTTAATACAATGTCATTGTTACTTAGAAACAGAGGCGCTATGCTGCTTGTTATGCTTAATATTTTTCTGGCTTTTACTGGAATTGGGCTAGTAGTCCCAATAATGCCAACCTACATGAATGAGCTTGGGATCAGCGGAAGTACTGTCGGGCTCTTGGTCGCCTCCTTCTCGCTTGCCCAATTATTAATATCGCCATTTGCCGGCAGATTATCCGACAGAATCGGTAGAAAAAAGGTGATTGTAGCAGGTTTGATCGTGTTTGCGATATCGGAGCTGATTTTTGGTCTGGCCAATGTACCTTGGCTCTTGTTCGTTTCGAGATTGCTTGGTGGTGCAGGAGCTGCTTTAATTATGCCGGCAGTTATGGCTTATGTAGCGGACACGACTTCTTTTGAAGAGAGAGCTAAAGGAATGGGGCTAATTAATGCAGCCATTACCACCGGCTTTATTATTGGTCCTGGGATTGGAGGTTATCTTGCTGAGCTTGGAATGCGGGTACCCTTTTTCTGTGCAGCGGGTGCAGCTGGAGTTGCAGCTCTAATTACAGTTTTAATTTTGCCTGAGTCTCTATCTGAAGAGAAACGTAAGGAAGCGACGTTATCAAAAAATAATCAGGAAAGCTTCTTGACGCAGCTGATGCGTTCTTATCGCGAACCGTATTTTTTCGGCTTAATTATTGTATTTGTTATGGCTTTTGGGCTGGCTAATTATGAAACGGTGTTCGGATTGTTCGTGGACCATAAATTTGGCTTTACGCCTAAGGATATCGCTTTTGTAATTACCTTTGGTTCTATTGCAGGTGCGGTGGTGCAGGTGTCCGCGTTTGGCTGGATCTTGAATAAATTCGGGGAGAACAAGGTGATCTCCACTTGTCTTATAGTCTCATCATTGTTTATTCTGCTGACCTTGTTTGTAAGCGGCTTTTGGGCGATTATTACGGTTACCTTTATTGTGTTCTTTGCAATGGATATTCTGCGTCCAGCAGTAGGCACACAGCTTTCCAAGATGGCCGGAGAATCGCAGCAAGGTTTCGTAGCGGGAATGAACTCAGCTTATACAAGTCTCGGAAATATTGCTGGGCCTATCGTCGCAGGGTATTTGTTTGATCTTAGTATTAACTTCCCATATGGGGCAGCCGCGCTCGTTCTGGCTTTGTGTTTTGTATTGTCACTGAGTTCCGGAAAACGGGGAATGGGACAGCGGGCGTAATCGCCGAATCCGGGCTCTGACCACTCTACCATGCCTCGCTTTATCGCACAGCGGTTCAGTACAAAGCGCGCTATTCGGGCTGGTCTTTGGTGCAGAGCCGAATCTGTGATACTATTTTAATTATGAGATCAAGATATGTATAAGCAGATTGTGTACGGGAAGAGGGATACTAATGGCGGTAGATAACAGCAATACGGAAGTCATTACGGATGAGGCAAACGCACAGCGGGAGCAGGAATTGATAACCGTAGCGATTGCCAAGGAATTGAACATTAGTCTGAAACAGGTACGCACTACGGTAGGACTGCTGGATGAGGGAAATACCATTCCGTTCATCGCCAGATATCGGAAGGAAATGACGGGTGAGCTGGACGAGAATGCGCTTCGTGATATTGAAGAACGGCTGGGTTATCTTCGCAATCTAGGCGAACGTAAAAAAGACGTTATACGCAATATTGAAGAGCAGGGTAAGCTGACCAAAGAGCTTCATGAGCAAATTATCAATGCGGTCAAGCTTCAGGAAGTAGAGGACTTGTATCGTCCCTTCAAGCAAAAGCGTAAGACGCGGGCTAGTGTTGCGAAGGAAAAAGGACTTGAGCCGCTTGCTAACTGGATCTTGGAGCAGCAAAGACAAGGGGATCCACAGACTGAAGCATCGAAATATATTGATGTGGAAAAGGGAGTAGAGAGCGCAGACCAAGCGCTGCAAGGCGCACTGGATATCATTGCCGAGAACATAGCAGATGATCCTGCGATCCGCTCTTGGGTTCGCCAGTATACAGCAAGTCAAGGTATTCTTGTGTCTGAAGCAAAGGATGCAGAACAAGAATCTGTATACGAAAATTACTATAGTTACCGTGAACCTGTACACAAAATGCCACCTCACCGCATCCTAGCAATTAACCGTGGTGAGCGTGAAAATATATTAAAGGTAGGCATTGAGGTCGTCACTGATAAAATTCATGCCTATATCGCACGGAAGATCATTAAAGGGCCATCCCCGGTGAAGGAACTGCTGGAAGCAGTGACTGAGGATGCCTACAAACGTTTGATTGCTCCTTCTGTAGAGCGTGAAGTTCGTGGAGAGATGACCGAACGTGGGGAGAACCAGGCGATTTCGATCTTCTCTGGCAATCTACGTAGCCTTCTGCTGCAACCGCCAGTGAAGGGACGTTGTGTGCTGGGTGTTGACCCTGCATACCGTACTGGCTGTAAGCTGGCTGTTGTAGACGATACAGGTAAGCTGCTAGAGGTAGCTGTGACCTATCCGACGCCGCCGAACAACAAGAAGCTCGAAGCTGCTGCTAAGTTCAAAGAGTTGATTGCTAAGTACGGCATTCAGCTCATCGTAATCGGCAATGGTACAGGCTCGCGTGAAACGGAGCAGTTTACAGCAGAAGTGATTGCCGAGATTGGCAATCCAGAGCTGGCGTACCTGATCGTTAATGAAGCGGGAGCGAGTGTCTATTCGGCTTCCAAGCTGGCGCAGGAGGAATTCCCGGATCTGGATGTAGCGGAGCGCAGCGCGGCTTCTATCGCCCGTCGTGTGCAAGACCCGCTGGCGGAGCTGGTGAAAATCGATCCGAAAGCTATTGGTGTGGGACAGTACCAGCATGACGTCTCCCAAAAGCATCTGGAGGAGAGTCTTAAAGCCGTCGTGGAATCAGCGGTAAACCATGTTGGCGTGGATGTGAACACGGCATCTCCTGCCTTGCTTTCTTATGTGGCAGGAGTTAATGGAACAATTGCTAAGAATATCGTTAAATTCCGGGAAGAGAACGGCAAGTTCACGACTCGGAAGCAGCTGCAAAAGGTACCTCGTCTAGGTGCCAAGTCCTATGAGCAATGTATCGGCTTCCTGCGGATTCCAGGTGGAGACAACACCTTGGACCGCACGCCTATTCACCCCGAGTCCTATCCGGTGGTGGATCGTTTGTTCCGTGAGCTAAGCCTCGATGTGAATAAGCTTGGCAGCAAAGAAGTGGCCTCACAGCTTGAGGTGCAAAATGCCGAGGAGCTGGCTGTGAAGCTGGATGTCGGCGTGCCTACGCTGCGCGACATCCTGGAGAGCTTGCAGCGTCCGGGCCGCGATCCGCGCGAGGAGCTGCCGCTGCCGATCTTCCGCACTGATGTGCTGAAGATCGAGGACCTGATTCCTGGCATGGAAATGCAGGGAACCGTCCGCAATGTTATCGATTTCGGCGCATTCGTCGATATCGGCATCAAAAACGATGGGCTGGTGCATATTTCCCAGCTCAGCGGCAGCTTTGTGAAGCACCCGATGGACGTTGTCTCCGTAGGAGACAATGTCACCGTCTGGGTGATGGGGGTTGACCTGAAGAAGGGCCGGGTCAGCTTGACGATGCGTCCGCCGCGTGTTGAGGCGGGAAGCGTAAAGTAGACAGATCGCAGGGATCCTCAAAGAACGACAACAAGAAGCCAGTCTCCATTATTGGGGACTGGCTTCTTGTTAATTATTTTCAGCTGGAACCCTTTTTGTCATTATAGAAGTGAAGGACGTGCACTCTTTGGGTAAGTTTAGAGTAACAGTTGAACTAATGGCTTATTACTAGGAGGAGATAGATGTGGGAAATCCATTGAAAGAATTAAAAAATAGTGTGAATGGCCTGAAGCAATCCCTTGACGGAGTTAAGCAATCAGTAGAGGGGTTGAAAGAACCTATAGATGAGATGAAGGGAAACATTCAGATCACGTTGGAGCAGGCGAAGGACAGATCTGAGGGATTCAAATCGGAGATCAATCGTATGAAGGAATGTGTGGAGGAAACTAAGCTGGTTGTTAATGAGGCGAAGGAAACGGTAATGGAGGCGGGTGAGGTGCTTTACACTCAGAAACGCTATAAAAGATTGTTGAAGAAGCAAAACCGAAAAACGCAGCCTGCAAAGGCAGGCCGCCGTTTACTATAATCAGCCGGAAGTCCAAACATTTACCGCAGTTACGAAATCTTTTTAATTATAGGAATGAGAAGGAACCGCATTTAAAAAAATCTGCAACAGCTCATTTACCGAAGCCTCCATATTGGAACGTTGCTCAGCTGCAAGCCAATCCTCTTGAATGATGATATAGCTGCAGGAGCTGCTTTTTAAATAGCTGTATATTATTTGTGCTTCGTCAATTTCATGGCGGCCGATCGCTGCCGGGGTCTGATTGGGTTCACTGTGAAAAGTGGTCATAATCGCTGACTTTATTGCCGCTTGCAGGTGGGTGATATCCGGTTGATCATATTGTAGCTTGGTATGGGACAGGATACGGTTGCCCTTGAGCAGAATGAGTTTAAGCGTCTGTTCATTCATGGCCTCAAGAACTGCAATATTCTGATTCTCTTGAGCGAATTCGATGACCTTCTCTTTGTGAATCAGGAAGCTGACAGCTCCAATATAGTCCCTGTATTTGGCGGCGGTTTCGAAGTCATAGTGCTCCGCGGCCACTGCCATCCGCTGCTCCATTTCCTCGAGGATGCTGGAATCTGAGCCGTTTAGTAAGCCAATGACCCGATCAATAATTTTATTATATTGAACAGCGGCATCTCCGCCTGCACACATCCCTATGCATAGGCCAAGCGAATGGTTTAGGCATAGGGAATTTTTAAAGCTAGGGTTGCTGCAAAGGATTTTTGAGCTTTCTTTAATGCCTTGTACTGCCCGTTCAACCGTGCTTCTGCTTGTATAGGGACCCAAAACCTGAGTGCCTTCTTTGACCGCAGGATCATACGTAATCTCTAACGAACGTATTTTTTCATCCGCTCCTATTACGATATAGGTATAAGCCTGCGGATTTTTCATTTTTTTATTGTACATGGGTTTGATCTCTTTAATTAATTTGCATTCCAGCATAAAGGCTTCGAATTCGGTATCCGTAAGGATGATTTCCAGATCTTTAATATTTCTTACAAGCTGCTTAACCTTTGGGGAATGAGATTTTGAGTTTTGAAAATAAGATTGGACTCTCCGTTTTAACTGTTTTGCCTTGCCAACATATATAATATGACCGAGATTATCCTTCATGAGATAAACGCCGGGAGTTAGGGGAAGGCTTTTAAGTTTTTCTGTTAAATGAATGGTAACCCCGCCCTCTCATAAGAGTTGTATGATTGATAGTTTTAGTATAAGCTTGCAACCTTCATTTGTTCAAATCAGTCTAAAGAGTGAAGGATCGAAGCTAAGGAGGGATCTTATGTACTTCGCAAAAAAAATCGGTGGGCTGGCGCTGATAGCAGCAATGTTATGGCTTACAGCATGTAGCGGAACGCCAGAAGCAGGGACGGAGCCGAAGCAGACGCCTGAGCAGTCACAAGAGCAGACGGAAAAGCAGAAGCCAGAGCAGACACCAGAGCAGACGGAAAAGCAGAAGCCAGAGCAGACACAAAAGCAGACGCCAGAGCAGACATCAACTGCACAGTCAGCGGTTACTACGGAATCACCACAGGAGACTGAGACATCAAGTACGGGGCAGCCGCAGGATCTAGAGGGATTACCGCCATCAGTTGAGGAAGCAGCGACGACGGTTATAAGGTCAATTAAAAACAAGGATATGAAGCAATTAGCGGCATGGGTACATCGGGATAAAGGGCTACGTTTCTCTCCATATGCATACGTGGATACAAAAAATGATCTTGTATTCACCCGGGAGGAAGTAGAAGGATTAATGAATGACTCTACCAAAAGAGTCTGGCGAACATTTGCTGGCTCCGGTGATTTAATCGAGCTGACATTCGCAGATTACTACAAGCGGTTTGTTTATGATGCGGACTTCATTCAGAAGGCCGAAATTGCTGTGAACAAGGGGCTTGGGCAAGGGACGACGATCAATAACTTAAACGAAGTGTATCCTAAGGAGCAATATGATTTCGTTGAATATCATATTGCTGGTATCGATCCTTCTGTCGAGGGTATGGATTGGCGCAGCCTGCGCCTAGTCTTCGAAAAGATCGGAGAAGACCATGCATTAGTCGGCATTATTCATGATCAATGGACGCCTTAGCTTACGGACCCAGATGGCGCTATTATGGACGCCTTAGCTTACCGACCCAGATGATGCTATTATGGACGCCTTAGCTTACGGACTCAGATGGCGCTATTATGGACGCTGTTTGCCTGCTTCAACTAATTATTCACGTCCGTTGGTATACGCTGATCCTTACGGACCCAGATGACGCTATTCGCGTGTTTTTAGCGATTAGGGCATAGTTTCGGACTCCAGTGCAGCTATTCATTAGAAAAAGGCATATCTATGGTGCTTTTTGTGCCAATAGCGACGATGGAGTCCTTTAGTAGTCCAAATGTGCGATTATACTGCGAATAAGGTCATCTGGGTCCGATAGCTACTGCAACCCCATCCGCTGCAAATCCTTCTGTTGCACACCTAGTTGCTGCACACCTAACTGATGCACACCTAGTTACTGCATACCTAACTCCTACACACCTAACTGTTGCACCTAGCGGTTGCACACCATCTGCTACGTTCGCATACCGCAAACATTGGAACATCGCTGATCTGTATCTTGTTTTTGGGTACCTGCTTCAGCGGATTTTCATATTCGTTGATACAGGATGAGCCTTACGGACCTAGATGACGCTATTCGCGTGTTTTTAGCGATTAGGGCATAGTTTCGGACTCCAGTGCAGCTATTCATTAGAAAAAGGCATATCTATGGTGCTTTTTGTGCCAATAGCGACGGTGGAGTCCGATAGTATCGTGAAATTGGCATTTTTCTGCGAATAAGGTCATCTGGGTCCGATAGAAGCTACGTCCGTGCAAATATGATCTAATCGCTCGAAGTTTGATGTTCATCCCCGTCAAGTAGCCTCTTGCACACAAAAATGATCTAATCCCTGGAAGTTTGATGTTCATCCCCATCAAGTAGCTTCATGCACACAAAAATGACCTAATCGCTCGAAGTTTGATGTTCATCCCCATCAAGTAGCTTCATGCACACAAATATGATCTAATCGCTCGAAGTCTGATGTTCATCCCCGTCTAGTAGCTTCATGCACACAAAAATGACTTAATCGCTCGTAGTTTGATAATCATCACTGCCAAGTAATCAGCATTTCTGAGCCTGAGTTAGCTTGCGAACCCAGCGACGTTATTTGTAAATTTATTGCGATTGGAGCACAGTTCGGGCCCAGTGCAGCTATTCGTTAGAAATAGGCCCATATGGGATGTTTTTTAAGACAATAGCAATTATGTAGTTCGATAGCGGCTGCATCCGTTACCTTATCATTCGGAGTTTGGAGTTTGGAGTTGGGATAAAGGGCGAAGGAACAACAAACAAGGGATGCTTCAGCAGCCATATGATGGCTTTTGAGGCATCCCTTATTTGCTTATAAAAATGAACTTAGATACCTGAGGAAAGGGAAGAGAGGCGAAGGGGAACTTTAGAACTGTAAGAGTGATAATGCCCTCCCTATAGCTTTCCACAGGAAAGCCATCTTCGTAAGCATAAGCTTCTCCGTATCTCAGCCGTCATAAACGGCAGCTGGAAATCCAAATATTCACCGCAGCTGCGACTGACCCTTAACTCTAAAACCCTCAAGTTCAATTTATATTATTGTGCCGCGCTAGACGAATAAGAGGCGGAGCCAGTTACAGGTTGAGCGATAGCTTTGTATCCATCTGGCAGATAAGTGGCAACAGATGCTTTTGTGATCACCTGCGCGTACATTTTCCCTGGTTCAGGAGCAGTCACGTTAAAGTAAATCACAGCTGTATTGTCTTTACCAAATTCGATTCGCTCAATCACCAGCCCATACCCGGGGTTAGGTAGATTATTAACGGTAAGGGTGGCTTTATTTACGCCTTCACCCGCTTTGGTCAACGTAACCTCTGTTTCGTAGGTTGGAGTAGTGGGACTGCCATTAGATACAATTACACGTTTAGCAAAAGCGGCTGCATCATAGATCAGAGCGGCTGCTTCAGAGCGGGTAATAGCATCATTCGGCCGGAAACTACCGTTCTTATCGAGTGTGGCAATATGTGTATTCAGCAGGATCTGGAGACTATTTATAACCTCTGTAGAGAGTTTATCGCCATCCTTAATGTCTACATACATCAGCGTAACAGGGAAGTTACCTTTACTTTGCAACGCTTGCGTCAATAAGTGCGCGAACTGAGCACGGGTGATAGTTCCATTAGGATCCACTGTCCGGTCGAGTGAAAGGCCATTTTGCTTGGCAGTCAGGAAAGCCGAAGCATACCAGGCCTTGTCGTTCACTTTATCAAAATAATCACTGGCTTTGGAAGAACTACTACCTGCCGCTGGTTGCGGAGTCAGATTCAGACCCCCAACGATGAATTGTATCCCTTGCGCAAAGCTTACTTTAGATTTAGGAGCAAACTTATCTTTGTCTACTCCGTTTATAATCCCCTCTTTATGCAAAGAGTTGATTTTTGCTTCCGCAGGATCACCTTTCAAATCTGAAAAAGCAAAAGCGGATGCCCCAAAAGACACACTCGCTGCCAAAATGCCGCAGGCTATAGTCATTTTTTTAGCGTTATTTATGAATAATGGTTTTTTCATTTGCGTCACCTCCATACTCTTAGATGGTAGATTAGACCAAAATGTTGCATAGAATTTAAAATATTATAACGGTTCAAGTAAAATATTATCCACGCAGTAGCGATTCGGCACCATCTACATAAATTTCAGTTCCCGTCACATGAAAAGATTCATCCGATGCGAGAAATAATACCAGATTGGCAACCTGCTCAGGCTTACCCGGTGCATTTTCCAGCGGATGATTACCTTCCGGAAATTCCACAGGAATCTTCACTTCTTGAAGATCATCGCTTTTATACGTATTATCTCCAATTTGTGTATCGATTGATCCAGGACAGATGGCATTTACACGGATGCCGTATTGCGCCAGCTCTAGGGCAGCCATTTTCATAAAAGCAACTTGTCCTGCCTTGGAAGATGAGTAAGCGGAAGCGCCAATGTTCGAGAATACTCGGTTGCCGTTAATGGAGCTGGTGATAATGATGCTGCCGCCATTTTCTTTCATGTGGGGGATGGCGTATTTTACTGTGGCAAAGGTGCTGCGTAGGTTGGTATTCAGTGTCTGGTCCCAATCTTCGATTTCTAGTGTTTCGATGGGAGACCATGTACCATTAATGCCAGCATTGGCAAAAATAATATCAATCTTCTGGGCCGCCTCCCCAACCTTACGAATACTTTCTTCGACCAGACCTGGATTGGAGACATCGCATTCAATTACTGTTGCTGTACCGCCAATAGATTCAATCTCACGTTTAGTTTCATAGGAATCCTCGGGAGTGCGGTCAAGCATATATACCTTAGCTCCCTGTTGGGCAAACCGTATCGCTGTAGCTTTTCCAATACCGGAACCAGCACCTGTAACCACTGCAACTTTATCCTGTAAACGTTTATCTGTCATGATGAATTTCCTCCTCGGCGTTAAATTTCTTATATTAGTAATTACATACCCGGCATAGCTGAATCTAACCATTTGAACTGGAGGGTGGAACAACGTGGATGGATATATTACTATGGAACATAAGGATGTAAATAATAAAAATTCAGATAAATTTAGATAAATCTAGCTCATGATAGGGGAACTATAGATGATTCAGCAGCAGGGAACAGAACGGATTAATGTGGGGATATTTGCCCATGTGGACGCCGGGAAGACAACAACAACGGAGCATATTTTGTATGAAAGCGGTCGCATTCGAGCGCTTGGCAGCGTAGATACGGGGACGGCATTGACGGATTCTATGGATGTGGAGCGGCAGCGGGGGATCTCCGTACGGGCGGCATTGGCTTCTTTTGCTTGGAAAGGTGTGCAGATTAATCTGGTCGATACCCCGGGGCACGTCGATTTTCTGTCCGAAGTTGAGCGGTCTTTGCGGGTGATGGATTGTGCGGTGCTTGTTCTTTCAGCCGTGGAGGGTGTGCAGGCCCAAAGCGAGATGATCTGGAACGCGCTGCGCAAGCTGGGAATCCCCACACTTATTTTTGTGAACAAAATGGATCGTGTAGGTGCTGACCCTGAAGCTGTGCTGGCAGAGGCGCGAAATTATTTGTCTAGTGATATCATTCCAGTTCAGCAACCCATCGGCAAAGAGAAGGAGTACATAGGAGCAAGAGATTTATGGGAGAATGAAGCTGATGCTAACAAGCGAACAGAATTATTAGAGGCTTTAGCTGAACGGGACGAAGAGCTGTTGGAGAAGTATATGTCAGGTAGTCCGATTGATTTGGCTGAATGGAAAAAATATATGAAAACAGCCTCCTCATCAGGTCGCTTTTTTCCGATGGTTTATGGCGTCGCCGCCAAGGGGCTTGGGATTAATGCCTTGCTGGATGCGATGGTTGAGTATTTTCCGCGCGCTGGTGGGAATGTGGAGGGTCCGGTGTCAGGCATCGTATACAATATTCAACGTGATAAAAGTATGGGACGGATGGCGTTTGTCCGCCTTTATGAAGGGACGATCCGTAACCGCGATACGCTGTTGAATTATACGCAGGATATTCAGGGGAAAGTGACCCAGATCCGCAAGGTCGAAGGTGGTCGGACCGAGGATGTTGGAGCGCTTGAAGCGGGAGATATTGCTGTTATCTATGGTCTTTCCGGGGTGCGCATCGGAGATGTGCTCGGCCATCCGGGGGCCATTCCGGAGGAGGCGAAGCTGGCTGTACCGCTGCTAACAGTGCGTGTATTCTGGGAACCAGATATGGATGACCATAAGGTTATCGGGGCGCTGCAGGAGCTGGCGGATGAAGATCCGCTTTTGGATGCACAGTGGCTGCAGGATGAGCGGGAGCTGCATATCAAAGTAATGGGACCGATTCAGCTGGAGATTCTGAACAGTGTTCTAGAGGAGCGATATGCGCTGAAGGTGACCTTCGGTCAGCCTTCTGTCATTTATAAAGAAACGCCAGCCCGTGCCGGCGAAGGTTTTATCGCTTACACGATGCCGAAACCGTGCTGGGCGATTCTACGCTTTCAGATTGAGCCTGGACCTCCGGGCAGTGGTTTAGTCTATGATTCGATAGTGCGGAGTTCCGATCTGTTGCCGCAATACCAGAGCGAAACCGCACTTCGTGTACCGGAAGCCTTGCAGCAGGGTTTGTATGGCTGGGAGGTTACCGACCTTAAAGTGACCTTGACCGAGGGACAGCATCATGTATGGCATACCCATCCGCTGGATTTTGCTGTGGCGACTCCGATGGGAATTATGAACGGACTCGCTCGGGTAGGCACTAAGCTTCTGGAGCCGATTCTGCAGGTTCGCATCGTGGTCCCTGAGGAGAATGGCGGCCGGGTGATGAACGACCTCGTGCAGATGCGCGGCACGTTCGAGCCTCCCGTGCTGCAAGGCGAACGGATGATTATCGAAGGACGTCTGCCGCTGGCAACGTCACTCGATTATCCTGTCAGCTTAAGCTCCTACACGAAGGGGCGCAGCACGTTTACTTCTTTTTTTGCCGGCTATGAAGAATGTCCACCAGACGTATCTGCTGAGCGCACCCGCCGGGGCGTGAACCCACTTGATCAGGCGAAATATATATTAAGCGTGCGAAAGGCACTGCAAGGGTAAATTGAGGTAGAAGGACTATTGAGACTAATAGGCAGGGTGAAGACAAAGGAGCGTGTCAGCGATGTTAGTACTAAGATATACTCAGAAATTATTAAAAGATATGAAAGTAGCTCCAGTAGAAGTAGAAGACATCTCCTCCTTTTTTAGTTGGCATGTGAATATTATGCAACTCAGAAAAAAACATATTTTATTTGTACATGATGCAAGCCGGTTATGTATATTATTGGATGGAATAAGAAGCGGTCAAGCTGATAAATTGGTTGAAAAGTTCAGAATAGAACTTAAGGAGTATTTATTGCAGGAGGGTTTTAAGAAGCAGCTCATAAATCAGTATTTACTAGAGGCCGGAGAAATCACTATATCCCGTACAAATAATAAAAGTGTACTTGGAACAATGAATGAAATAACACTATACAATTCGGTAGCTCAAAGTGATTTCAGCTTGCTTGAGAGGAATAAGTGGTTGAACACTATTATATATAAACCTATTGATTATAAAGAGCCCATTAATGTCTTTAGAGAATCCTTAAATAGTTACTATTCATAAGCAAGTACTGTCAATCTTGGACTAGCTGAAGCTTTTATCGGAAATCTGAGGGGGAAATAAATTGAAGATTAGAGAAGCAACAGCTAGTGATATAGACGGGATCGCTTTTGTCCACGCTGCGAGTTGGAAAACCACGTACAGAGGGCTAATTTCGGACGAGTTTCTCGATAAAATCACAGTGGAAGCAAGAAGAAAGCTCTGGATTCGGAATTTTGAAAACCCCAATAAAGACGAGGTTATGTATGTGGCCGAAGATGGGGCTGGGACGATTATTGGTTTTGCAAATGGAGGAACGCGAAGAGGGTCAGATCTCTCTGATCTCTATGATGCGGAGCTATATGCACTCTATTTGCTTAAGGAACAGCAAGGAAAGGGTCTTGGAAGGCAACTCATAAGAAGCGTAGCACAGAATTTATTGGAGAAAAATTATAGCTCGTTCATGACTTGGGTGGTAACAGGAAATCCCGCGATTCATTTCTACCACAAAGTGGGTGGACAATCTGTTGCGACAAAAGAAGTGAAGATTGGGAATGAGATTGTTGAAGAGATCATGATCGGGTGGAGGGATATTGGGGTTGTTGGGGGTTAAGAGCCAAGGAGAGCGATGTGCAGAAGCTTTTAACTGTATTTTGTACAACTATAATCCCACAAATAACCCGCCAAAGGATATAACTGTATTTCGTACACCTATTTTTGTGATTTATTACTCTATGGGCACATTTTCTAGTTTTTAAGTGTACAAAATACAATTAAAGTCTTGATGATCCCCTTTGGATGCGGAATAAGTGTATGAAATGCAGTTATTTTACGAGTTCATTAAGCTATGCCAGCCTTTTTCCACTTGCCCATAATCTGTCGTAGCAAGCCACCACAAACCGGAGTATCGTTGCTACAACCGCCTATTCCCCCTCAGACTCAGCCTTCTTCCGCGCCCGGAAGCGCCGCACCTTCATAAGGTTGCCACAAGCTTTGTCATCGCAGTACCGCTTGGAGCGGTTGCGTGTATCATCATAATAGACCCAGAGGCAATCGGGATTCTCGCAGATGCGGAATCTTGTGGGTTCTTTTTCAAGCAATGCCTCGGCAAAAGACGCCGCAATCTCCGCCATCACCTGCTCCCAACCGCTATGAAGTGGCAACAGCTTTATTTCCGCTTGCTCGTCGCCTTTCCACACAATTCGCCGTGTAACAGGACCCTTGTCCAAATAGATATTGAGCTGTTCAAGCATTTCTCCATACACCGTGTTTCCTTGCACAATAGCCTGTACCCAGTTCCATAGTAGTGAGCGAAGCTTTTTAAGCTGCGCCATTTCTATCGTGTTCGGCATCTGTGTTTCTAAAAGAGAATACTCCTTCAGCCATTTAAAAACCCATTCTTCTTCATCGAGCCTGTCCCGATCTTTATTCTTATCTCCTGTTCGCCAATCCCGCCAGTAGCTGTTAATGAAATCCTCCCACAACACGGTCTGTTCATCCTTTCCGATTCAACGCTCATTACAAATCATTGTAACAGTTAAAAATAAGTTTAGCTAGTTACTTGAATACAATCTGGAAATATGCTACATTTCTTTTGTAACCACTATATTATGGTTTAAGTCGTTACATATTAGTTCGCTTTGAAGTAGTTCTTTTTGAAGCTACACCATGAAGTTTATGTTTACACAAATTTTTAGGAGGTTGAACATGCAAAATAAAATCAGTGAGGTCTTGCTCCAAAATTGGGATTATTGCATGGATATCGAGGATTGGGCTCCGCCGCTTAGCGATGCGCTGGAAGGTGTGGATAGCAAACAGGCTCTCTGGAAGCCAGAGGGTGGGGCGGCCAATTCTATCTGGGAAACGGTTAACCATCTAACTTATTATAAGGTGCGTTTGCTGCGAAAGCTAAAAGGGTTGCCCAAACAACCCGATGCTGAAAGCAACGATGATACCTTTACTGTAACAGCTGAAGGAGAAGAAGCATGGGCGAAAGCCGTTGCAGACCTGAAGGACGTGCATGCTGCTCTTAGAGAAATCATTGAAGCGTTGGAAGAAGGCGCGTATGATTGGGGCGGTTCGGGTCATGCGCCAGGGGAAGAGGTAATGAGCCTTATCCTACACGATTCTTACCATACTGGACAAATTATTATGCTGCGTAAATTGCAGGGTTCATGGGTGTCCAACCGTAGTTTTAATTAGAACCTCCACATTTAAAAATACAAGCCGTACACTGCTATTCCGGTATACCCGGGTCAGCGGAGGTACGGTTTTTTTGTGTGCAACTCTGGTAGGCACGAGTATATATTCTATATTGTTTTTTTTGGTTGATTTGGATAAATTAAAACGCGATATGGATATGGGCTCAGAAACTAATCACTGATATCATATAATCCAAAGGCTGAATTAACAAATAACTAGAGCTGCAGATGATTCCTGAAGATTTAAGGGTCATCTTTTTTGATGAGGAATCAAGTCTATCAGGCGGAAGGGAGTGTAAAGATTGACGAGGTTTGGACAGTTAAACACATTGCGTAATCAAATTTTCCTGGGTTTCATGTTTGTCATGGTGATCGTACTCGCCACGGTTGGTTTTTTTATGTATGGGCAAGTTTCGGTTCTATTACGCAATAGTGCGGAGAAGCACATTGAACAGACTGCAGTTCAGGCAACGGGCAAATTGGATGTACTGATCCGGCAGATTAATACGTTGACGGCGCAAGTGGCAACCAACGCCTCCATTCAGCGATTGCTCGCTCAAGAGGCCGAAGGAAAGCCGATCAGTTTCGCCGAACGTCAAACCATCCAGCAGGAAGTACGTAAATATGAGGCGTATGCGACAGGGATTCGTTCCATTGAGCTGTATGCAGGTGATTATCAGAAATTACTCTCAGTTGATGACGCCAGCTTGAACAATCGAGTATCCGAAGAATGGATCAGCCGGGTGGACGAGGGCAAAGGACGTCTCGTATGGTTTGGACTTGACCCGCGGAATTCGGATATCGTCATTGCGATTCGTAATATTAGGCTGATTGATCATTCATTCACGAAAGCTGGCTATATTATGGTTCAAATTGAGAAAAGTTACTTCCAGCTTACGGATGAGGTGGACAGCTCACAGGCGGAAACGCGTGAATTAATGAGATTATTTGATGAAGCGGGACGGCAAATTTCTTCCGATTTTTCCGTAAATGTCAATGCAAATAAGATACTGGATCATGGAGGAGAAAAGGTTGAGGTTGGCGGAGAAGACTACATTGTAATTCAGAAGCAGTCCAAGGCAACAGGTTGGAGGTTAGTAATCCTCACTCCAGTTGACTATACGACAGAGGGGATATCTGTCCTTCGTACAGCGATCATCGTATCCGGTGTTGTTGGCAGTTTATTGTTTCTCATCTTTACTTTTATTTTATCCACGATGATTACACGGCCCATACTGAATTTGATAAAAGTGATGCGCGGTTCACGATTTGGAACCTTGAAACCGATTTCAGTCACTTCTACCACTATGGAGATCAATGAGCTCAATAATACTTATAACCAGATGGTTCACTCTCTGAATGAACTAATTGAAGTCGTCTATCAGAAGGAGATCGTCCAGAGTCGCACAGAATTAAAGGCACTTCAGGCTCAAATCAATCCGCATTTCTTATTTAATACATTAGAAGCATTCTACTGGGCCCTAGATGAAAAAGGTGAGGAGGAATTAGCCCAAATTGTGGTTGATATGTCGGGGCTTTTTCGTTATGTCATCAATCGAACTGATGATGATGAATGGGTGACTATCGGCGATGAGCTCGATCATGCCGAAAGATATTTGAAGATTATGGAGATGCGTATGCTCGACAGGTTATCCTGGCGGATTGAGTCAGATGAAGCTTGCCGAAGTGTCCCGCTACCGAAGCTGTTAATCCAGCCTCTTGTCGAAAATGCGATTCTTCATGGCGTAGAGCAAAGGGTTGGACCGGGGACAGTCATGCTAATTGTCAGACCTTCAAGTCGTCCGGGATATACATTGGTTACGGTAACTGACGATGGTCCAGGGATGGATGCAGCAAAGATATCGTCTATCTATCACACCATGGAGAAGGGGAGCATGAGGTCTTCCAAAGGGACTGGGATTGGTATTGCTAATATAGAGCGGAGACTGAAACTCAGTTACGTAGACAATACGGACGGGCTTGAAATACGAAGTGAAGAAGGTTATGGAACTAGCATCTCTTTTGAAATACCAAATGAACCTGGAGAGGGGAAAAACACGTGAAAACTATACTCATCGTAGATGATGAACCGAGAACAAGAGAAGGGGTTCGTAAAACATTAGAAGCCTGGTCATCCGGTCAATATCGCATCGAAACCGCAGCAAGCGGTGTTGAGGCACTGGCATGGCTGCAAAATAACGAAGTTAATCTACTTATTACCGATGTGCGCATGCCTGAGATTGGAGGGCTAGAATTAGTTGAAAAGCTGAACGAAATGCCTCATTCTCCAGTGGTTATTGTGATCTCCGGGCATCCTGAATTTGACTATGCACAGAAAGCCTTGCAGTTTGGTGTAGTTGAATATTTACTGAAGCCACTCGACAAAACGAAGCTGGTCCGAGCAGTGGAATTAGCATTGAAACGCAAGGATGATATATATCGAATCGAACGAATGGAAAAGCTGATCGATCCTAAGCTTATGGAAACGGTACAGCAGGAGAAAGTGTATAGCACTCAAGTGCGTGAGGCACTCCAATACTTAGACGAACATCTTCACGAATCGATATCCATGCGTGATATAGTGGATCAATTACACATGAATGCCAGCTATTTCAGCGTCCTTTTCAAAGAGCAGACGGGACTGACTTACAGTGAATATGTAACGAGAAGGAGAATACAACGAGCCAAAGAACTACTGGTGAGCACACGGTTGTCCATTGCTGAAATCGCGGAACAAGTAGGCTATCAGACGGCCAAATATTTTGTGAAGGTATTTCGTGCACTCGAAAATGTTAGTCCAGGGCAATACCGCCAGAACGTCATGACCACGGAGGAAAGAATCCAATAATAGTGGTATTAGTCCCAATCCTTATGACCTTACGACATCATGGGATCCAAGCTACAATTTAGTTAAGCGGTTACAAGGCCGCTAGACAACAATAGAAAAGGGGTTGTAAGCGTGCGCAATAAAAAATGGACAATATTGTTCTTAACGATGTGCCTCGTTCTTGTCACAGCTGGTTGTGGTCAAAAAGATAACAATGCAGGTGAATCTAAAAGTAGTGCAAATGGGGGAAGCGACAAAGTCACCGTTAACTTCATGCATTTATGGCCAGAAGGTGTTTCTGCCGGACAAAATAAAATTGTTAATCAAATCATTAAAGAATATCAAACAGAGCATCCCAATGTTGTAATCAAGCAAGAGGTTCTGGACAACGAGCAATACAAAAATAAGCTGAAGGTATTGTCTGCTTCTAACGAATTGCCAGACGTTGGGGTAACTTGGGCCGCTGGCTTTTTGCAGCCTTACGTTGAAGGAAATCTGTTCGCACCTGTAGATGACTTGTTGAATGGTGAATTGAAAGACAAGTTCGTCGCAGGAACTACAGAAGCTTATGCTATTAACGATAAAACGTATGCGCTTCCACTTGAGTTTAACATCGCACCTATCTACTACAATAAAGCTATTTTTGAAAAGTATAATCTTGAGGTTCCACAAACCTACGATCAGTTTAAGCAAGTTGTAAAAACACTATCTGATGGGGGCATTGCACCGATTGCTCTCGGCAATAAGGATCGCTGGACAGGATCGCTTTGGTATATGTATCTGGCTGATCGGATCGCAGGCCAACAGGCACTTGCAGGTGCGATCAGTGGATCAGGCTCATTTATGGATGAAGGATTAGTAAAGGCGGCATCAGAGGTCCAATCACTTGTAGACAGCAATGCATTTGTTAAGGGATTCAACGGTTTATCAAATGAAGAGGCAAAATCAGAGTTCGTAAATGGCAAGGCGGCAATGTACATGATGGGATCATGGGATCTGCCAAACTTCACAACGAATGAAGAAATTCCACTGGAATTCCGTAATAGTGTTGGTTTCTTCAAATTCCCGACAGTTGAAGGCGGGAAGGGAGACATTAACAGCTGGGTAGGTGGACCAGGTGTAGGATTATTTGTCGCTGAGAACTCTGAGGTAAAAGAAGAAGCAAAATTATTCGTCGAGTATTTCGTATCCAAATGGGGAGAGCAATCCGTAACTGGAGCAGGCGTTATTCCAGCTACGAAGGTGGACACCGCCACACTGGATCTACCACAGCTCTACATCGATTTGTTTAACGAAATGAACAAAGCTAGCAGCATCACTTTATTCGCAGATGTTCAAATGCGTGCCAATGCAGCAGAAACGCATCTGAATATGATCCAGGCTCTTTTTGGCAAAGCGGTGACGCCAGAGAAGTATTCCGAGGAGCATGACGCGGCCATCTCCAAAGGCAACTAAAGCTTCGACAACTAGGCGAAGGGGACAATTAGCTTATCCGGCAGCGTGATGCCGGATAAGCCTTTCCTCAAACGGTTTATGAAGGAAAGGAGTCGGACACTTTGGATAAAGTGATGTCTAACAAAAAAATAATCGCGTTATATGTATTTCCCGCCTTGCTTCTCATTCTGGCTATTGTATATATTCCGATTGTTCTAACGGGTTATTATGGACTGAATAAGTGGAATGGCATAGGTGCTCTGACTTTTATTGGATTTGATAACTATAAAGCTTTGCTAACAGACCAAACCTTCTGGAATAGTGCTTGGCATTCTCTGCAGTTAGCGTTGTTTTCTACCCTAAGTCTCATTATTTATTTGGCAATTGCTATGGTATTAGCCGCCCGGATCAAGGGAGCTAACTTGTTTCGCAAAATATATCTGATTCCGATGCTGCTATCGTCCGTTGCGATTGCGCAGCTTTGGCTAAGAATTTATCATCCGACGAACGGAATTGTGAACAGTTTATTAGTATCCATTGGTTTTGCTAATCCTCCTGCATGGCTTGCAGAGCCTACATTAGTTTTGTTTGCTTTATTTATTCCCATTCTGTGGCAATATGCTGGTTTCTATATTCTGATCTATTACGCAGCACTCAAGAATATCCCGACCTCTCTGGAAGAGGCGGCAAAGATTGACGGAGCCTCTGCCTTACAAATCGCTTGGAAAATAAAGCTCCCACTCGCAATGGAAGTCATTAAAGTTACGATTGTTCTGGCCGTTGTAGGTTCTCTGAAGTATTTTGACTTAATCTTTGTTATGACGGATGGAGGTCCTAATGGCTCTAGTGAAGTGATGGCGTCTTATATGTATCATCAGGCTTTTCGGGCTTATGATTTTGGCTACGGGAGCGCAATTGGTTTCTTCCTGCTCGTCATCTGTCTCGTCATTACTTGGGTCATTCGCAAATTAACTGCTACGAAAGATTCGATCCAATACTCATAAGGAGGGGCGCTTCATGATGTCTGGAACTGCAGGAAGGCTAGAAATCGGGCCAAAGACAGGCGGCGCTGGCACGGAGATCACACGTAAATTAGGCTACTCATTGCTATATATCGTGTTGATTGCCGTTGCTGCTCTGCAATTGTTTCCGCTTGTATGGCTGCTGTTTTTCTCATTAAAAAATAATCAGGAAGTGTTCAACCTTCCTGCTCTATCGTTGCCGATGAATCCTCATTGGGAGAATTACGCGAAGGTCTGGAATGTAGGGAACATCAACGTGTATTTCTTCAATAGCGTATGGATTACCATCGTGGCTACGGTGTTAACGGTTATCTTCGGGAGCTTGGTTACGTATGCAGTTACCAGGATGAAATGGAAGGGAAGCTCGTTCGTACTGGGATTGTTTATGGTAGCGATGATGATTCCTGTTCACTCCACGCTTATTCCGTTATTTAGTATATTCAATAAGATTGGCTTAACGGATCACCCTTTGTCACTTATTTTGTCTTATGTCGCTTTTAACATGCCGATAACGATTATGATTTTGCTGGGTTTCTATTACGCACTGCCACGCGAAGTGGAAGAGGCTGCAGTAATTGATGGTTGTTCCGTGAACAGAATGTTTTTTAGAATTATACTTCCTATGACAAGCTCGGTGATCGCGACTACAGCCATTATTAATATGATCTATAACTGGAACGAATTTATTTTTGTAAACACATTTATTAGTTCTGATTCTTACAAGACGCTGACCGTGGGGGTGCAAAACTTCATTGGTCAATATACGACGGATTGGGGTGCGATCGGGGCAACGCTTATGATCAGTATTTTGCCTATCCTGATTACATTCCTGTTCCTCAGTAACCGTATCGTTGAGGGAATTGCGGCGGGTTCGGTTAAAGGGTAAGTAGAAAGAAGACCTGAATTTCTCAGCTCGAAAAGCTGAAGAGAATTCCGGTCTTTTTTTTAATCCAATCTAGAATTTTGATTCAATCTTGAAAGCCTCGGGTTAATGGAGGCTATCAAAGATGAACATTCGAAAGGAGAGATTGCTGATGGAACCGGGCTATAAGGATAGAAGTGTTGAAGTGGAGCATAGGGAGGTACAACGGAAATCGGATTCCAGCGTTGTCGCATCTACCTTTATTAAATATGCTGCTTACATTATTATATTTTTTGGTTTTCTGTTCTTTTTGGTTAAATATGTATTTCCTAAGTTTTAATAAGGATTGATTCTTAAGGCGGAGTCTTATTGTTTCTCTGCGATGATCTTTTTTATTACTGCTATAGTTTCTGGTGCAGCATTCTCCAGCATAAACTCAATTGCAGCGAACTGCCGCATAACGTATCTGTGCTCAAGCTTTTCTAAAGGGTTGAAAAAGCCTTCTGGATAATCGATAATCTCCAGATCCCGCTCCGTGACCTGTCCTATGTATTCAAAGGCGTATTCGAATGTACCTTCCGAAATATATAAATCGACGATTTCTTCAATTCGCTTGCGATCAATATGATCCACTACAGTTAGATAATTAGGTGCACTCCAGTAGGCCCCATTTAGACAAGCACCACTTTGGATGTAGTCTTGTCGGATCGCTTCGATGTTCTTGAAGGTGTAGAAATCCGATGCCCAGCGGGAGCGGTCAGGGAATGTGACTATGACATAGAGATTATAATTGTCCTCTTCCTCAGTCCCACTTTCCGGAGACAGCTGTATATGTCTTGTTCTACTGATCATGACTATAAGTCCCCTTTCTTAACAAAAACGGATACCGTCTTTTTAAAAGACGATATCCGCTGCTTTAAATATGACCTAGATCTTAATCATCCGAGGCTATAACTTCATCTCATTACTCGATTCCGCAGAATTACGATAAAAGAACCAGCACTCATTCAGCAGCTTGATCTGACGGCGGTCTTTTTTGTAATAAGCTTTCATTAGCTGATGGCAGAGCCACTGTGGCAAGCGAATCCCTCCTCTAACAACTTACGTAAGTTAGAATATGGAGAAATAAGCCTAAAGGTGCGGATTACAGTAGGCTTTCTGCTTCCTCTTCATACCACTGCTCCAATTGAGCCTGTAGTGCTCGTATCTCAGTAAGCAGGGAGATCAGTGGGTAGTTCTTCTGCTCTTGAACAGAGGCGAAGGCTTGTTCCAATCTATTGATATAATCCAGACCGGACTCCAGGGAGTAATCCTCACGTAACAGATCCAGCGAATCGCACTCGGCGATGGCTAAGGGCAGATCCGGAACATTATCGGCTGTCAGCTTGTCGATTTCTTTATTCAGGCGTAAATTGAGCGCACTTAGTTGGTACGCATATTCCTCAGGCATTTCCACGAATTGTAATTCTTGATTTTGCTGCAAAATTACATACCGCATTTTCGGCATTGTTCATTCTCCCTCCGTACTTGTCTTCCTTCTTGACAGTTTAGCCTATGCACAAGTTACAATTCAAGTAGAGATCTTATTTCCCGTGGAAAGGACTTGTGATAGAACGCTATGGAAACTATGAGCAACGAAGAGCTGCAGCTGTGGATTGAGCAGGTATCACGGGACAGCTTTGGCGTGCCGTTTAGGCATAAGGCCAGCTTTAACAGCCGGTTGTCCTCAACGGGTGGCCGATATTTTACCAAAAGCCATAATATAGAGATTAATCCCCATCAGCTTGCCATGTTTGGCAGAGAAGAGACGGAGCGGATTATAAAGCATGAGCTCTGCCATTATCATTTGCATTTGGCTAAGCGAGGGTATATGCATCGTGACGCTGATTTCAAAAGCCTGCTGGCGCAAGTCGGCGGAAGCCGCTACTGTCAGACACTGCCGGGTGCAAAAGCTCGGAAGCCGCTGCCCTATCGATATAAGCTTGTATGCAGTGCCTGTGCCATGGAGTATCCGCGTAAGCGAAAAGTAGACCCTAAGCGTTATCGCTGCGGTAAATGTTCGGGCAAGTTGAAGTTATTTATTTTATAACCAAACCTAATAATCCGACAAAAGAAACAGCTTGCTGAGGCGAAATGATACATCCTTCTAAATCTTTGATATCCACGATCAAGCCACTGAACTCGCAGTCACTAAGGTCGATCCCATTAAGCTTTGATCCTGACAATGTGGCTTGATCCATATTACACTCGCTGAAGCTGATTTTTTGGAAATTTGACTGATAGTAGTCGGAACTCATTAATGAGCTGTTCTCAAAAGCAACCTGCTTCAGATTAGCGAATCGAAACGTAGCAAAATCCCCGATACAATCTACTACACGAACATTCTGGAATCTGCCTCTTGTAAAGTCTGTGCCGATGAGCTTGCAGTTTCTAAATTCAGTTCGATGAATAATGCCATTCGTAAAATCCACATTAGATAGATCACAGTGATCAAATATCACGTCCATAAGCTCGATCCCAGTTAGGGAGCACTCCGTAATCGTTACATTTTTAAAAATCACGCGATCAAAGCTGACCTTATTAGCCTCTTGATTATCAATAACCGTATCGCTGATGCTGCAACAGCTGAATTCGTCTTTAGTTTGCAGTGAATATATTTGCTCAGGAAGAAGAGAGTCTGGATCTGCTATTTTTGGCGAATCAATTTTGAAATTCATATGTACCTCCGTTTGTTTACTCCTTGCGGGTAGCTAAAACTAACTATCATCGCGTTAAACCGATTTGTCAATCTTCATGAAGGTTGTAGGGATTGGATATCCGTACAAATACACCTTTTTCTGGATAAAATCGCACATCGTTTTGTAAGCGTTCCCAAACTAATATGAAAAGGAAGTCCATATTAATTAGAGGGGGCACATGTATGAAACGAATCAGGTCCGCAATGGCGGGTCTGCTCGCGCTGCTGCTGATTTTTTCAAGCTTGCCTGTAATGGGAACCGGTAGTGGTTCCGTGGGAGCAGAAGGGGTTGGAGGAACAGGCGCTGAGCAAATTCCATCAGGTACGGTACTCATCAAGAATAAGTGGAAAAACAACTTTTTATATGAGACATCCGCAGGAATCGTGCGTTATGGCATGACCAATCCAGCCGATGCTTCAGCGCATTGGACGGTTGAGACGGTGAACGGGCTGTCACGAATCAAGAATGTGAAGACAGGCCATTACATTACAATGGCTGGTAACAACGGCAAAGAGGATTCACTTAAGGCGGCAGAACACCAAGGTTCAGGAAGTGTTGCGGATCAGTGGCTAATTGATACTTCCAATCGCAATGGATACATGATCATCCGAAGTGCGACTGTGCCAGAGGGGAAGTTGGTTATCCACGAGGAGAATCAGCTTGGTTATGCGCAAGTAAGCTCGGATATCAATGTTACGTTTGAGAGTCCGCAGTGGGCTTTTATAGATCTAAATGCAGCACCTGTACGGCTAGAGAGTCGTCTCCGCCCCGGTCAGGTAATGTATGAAAGTGAAGGGAATGTTCTTTACGGTAAACTGCCTGTCAGCAATGAAGCGGCCCAGTGGTATCTTGAATCAGGGACGGATGACGGAACAGTAATGATTCGCAACCGTGCGACAGGTCATTATATTAAGCAAAATGAAGTGACCTGGGCTGGGGTTTTTTCGCAGGAAGTCGATATGGATCACGTGAAGCTAAGTGAATGGGTCCAAGAGCATGCACCAGGCCCTGATGGGACGGGCTTCATTACCCTTCGTAACAGTGGTTTAACTGAAGAGGGGAGTCCATTATGGCTAAATCCACAATTCAGCGATGACAATAATGTGCGATCTAACAGCTGGCCGGGTTCAGCCTCTAATCCAAGCGCGCAGTGGAGAATCGTGCCTATTTCCGAATTACAGCCTGTACGACTGGCAACTTATACGGATGCACAAGTGGCTACAGATTTCTTATATGAATCCGCAAACGGCGAGCTTAAGCATGGAATTATTGCGCCAGATGCCGCTAACACCTCTGACTATCTATGGTATATAGAAGATTATGACGGTAATAAGCGTATCCGTAATGCGGCAACCGATCATTATGTTTCTTATAGTGAAGGTACTGCCAAGGCCTTGCAGATTAGTGGAAGTCAGCCGTCGGATCAATGGATTTTTAATGATTCCGATGATTATGATGATTACCAGACGCTTCAGAATCTCGAAAGCACAGGCATTTATTTGTCTACATTGGGTGGAGAACATGCGGGTGCGATTGGGGATGCGACTTCTTTGAGCGCTCAGTGGCAGCTTTTAGATCCTAACACACCGACTGACGGCACCGTGCCCTATTACCGGATTCAGAATGGCTGGAAGTCATTTTATTGGTATGAGAGTGTTGATGGTCTTTTAAAATATGGAAATATGCAGAAGGACGGCTCCGATCAGTGGCTCGTGGAGAAATATAACGGCCGCAAGCTGTTCAAAAACAAGAAAACAGGCCATTACATGAACACGATGAATATGCCAAATGGCCACCTTCAGGTCACAGAGCTTCCAGACAGAAATCATGTGGAACGAGAATACATCTGGACAGGCAAAAATGTTGGGAACAACACCTACGTAATCAGTAGCGTTCTCGACAAGGAACCTAATAAAATCCCAGAGAAGTATATTTCACTTCAAAACCTCACTAAATATGCTGAGTACGGAGTGATCAATCCAGGTTGGGGCAGTCCGCAGTGGAGATTTGTTCCGGTCACCGAGAAAAAACAAGATTTGTTCCGTTTTCAGCTAGATGCTGTAAATGGAGAAGATCAATATCTTAAGGATGGTCCTTTGCTGACTTCTTCAGCCGCACTAGAGGAATTGCCAGAATCCAAGACGGTTACTGAAGCTGTCTATGCTGACCTGGAATCTGCACACTCTAACGAAAATCTTGCACCTCTAGCTGCTGAGAACGAGGATGTAACAGTAGGCCAGGCTACTTATGGTCCACTTGATTTGAATGACGATTCCTTTGTCTGGCAGTTGCAAGAAATAGCGGGCAGCAATGGATCGGTGAAGATAAAAAATAAAGGCACTGGACGTTATCTCTCCCTTGAGCATATAGGTGGGGCTGTAGATGAGATTGATCCTAAAGTTAGCGTTCAAACTTTGCAAACAGTGTACGATGTATGGGCCAGCATTAAGTGGAAGGTTGATATGCAACCGTCCGGTGTGACTACCATTATGAGCTCATGGGCTGGTCACTATATCTATGGTGCGCCGGATGATAACGGCAACCCAATTCTCCGAATCAGTAAAGCTGCAGATACAGCGGAAAAAAGCAGTGCACATTTTACTGCTGAAGCGGTTGAAGCGATTGCTCCGCCACTGCCTGATTACCCTGTAAGATTCAAGAATGCAAGCAGCGGAGAGTATTTATACGAAAATGAGCATGGGGTTGTTCTGTACGGGCAGCCGTCAGCAGACAATGGATTTTCGCACTGGAATGTATCTGTGCAGGAGGGTAAACAGACGATCACCAACCGGGCAACAGGTCATTTTTTAACGCTGAATGGTGATTATTCATATTTGGAGAGCAGTAGTACAGATCCTGCTGTAGACGGAGCATCCGCCTGGGAAGTAAGCTTGGCTTCCGATTATACACATTACACCATTCGTAGTCTCTTTGGAGAATACGACGATGAATTAATAAATATTGCCAATAAGACAGGATATGCTGAACGTGCGCTTTTGCTAGAAAGTGAGGGTACGGCACTATGGACACTTGAGGCGGCTCCACAGGAGTTTACTACTCCATCTGGAGAACTGCGCAATAACAATACAACAACTCCAGTTCAAAATGATACCAACATCATAACCATTGTACCGAAAGGCATGGCTGGTAAAGTATTGGCCGAAAAAGAGGGGGCTGTCCTATATGCAGATGCTTCCGATATGGCGGCTCAATCCCAGTGGCTGGTCCAGGAGATAAACGGACGCAAACGGATTATGAATGTTCAGACACAACATTATCTTTCGCTCAATGAATCGGGCCAAGTGGTCTTGTTAGCTGCTGGAGATACAGAAAGATCCCAATGGAAGCTGGAAGAGAAGTTAGGTTATGCTCTTCTGCTAAGTGCGAACGGAACAGGTCTTCTTTCTCACAGCACATCGGCTGTTCAGCTTGGTTCTGCTGCAAATGGAACTGATAGTGAGCTCTGGAGCTTCTTACCTATCCCTGCTGATGCAATTTATGCAGGAGGAGAAGCATTCAAAGGGGAACGTGTTATACGGTTTGCAGTCAACGCCCAGCAGGCTGGGGAATACGATGCTGTTATTCGATACAAAAATACCGCTGCTGCCGCAACGGATCTGGCACTAGAGGTGAATGGATTAAACGAAGGGGGCAAGGTTAGTCTTGGCAAGTCTGCCTCTTGGAAGACTGTAGCGGTAAAATTGCAGCTTCGTGCAGGCATCAACACGGTTTCTCTAAGCAGTGACAACGTGGATTGGAGTAAAGTAACCCTTGATAGCCTGACCGTAAAAAACAGCGTTAACAAAACATACCGTGGAGCAACGGTTCCATATATCAGCTATGAAGCTGAGGATGCGGCAACAAACGGAACGCTGATTGGCTCGTCGCGGAAATATCTCAGCATGGCTTCCGAGGCTTCTGGACGACAAGCGGTGGCCTTGAAGAATACGGGAGATTATCTAGAGTTCAAGCTTGCAGAATCAGCTAACTCCATCGTTCTTCGATATTCTATTCCTGATAGTCCAGATGGGGCTGGTGCGGAAGAAACCTTGACTCTATATGTGGATGGAATTAAGAAGCAGCTTAAGCTGACATCCAAATATGCTTGGGAATATGGCAGCTACCCATGGTCAAATGACCCTCGCCAAGGCAGTGGACACCGCTTCTTTGACGAAATCCATGCTCTGATTGGTGATGCTCCTGCCGGAGCAACTATTCGCTTAGAGAAGGGAACAGGAGACAACGCAGCTTCTTACGTCATTGACCTGGTGGATATGGAGCAGGTTGCCCCTGAGTTGGCTCGCCCGGACGGATTTATTTCCGTAACGGATTTTGGAGCGGCAGCGAATGATGAGGGAGATGATACCGCAGCCTTCAAGGCAGCCCTTGCCGAAGCGAATGCGACAGGTAAAGGTGTGTGGTTCCCGGCGGGTACCTTTAATGTCGGTGAGGGTCTGCTGGATCTGGATACCGCTGAAATACGTGGTGCCGGCATGTGGTATACGGTTCTGAATGGAGCTAAGTTTTATGGTCACGGCGGTAAGGTTGGTGTTTACGATCTGATGATTGAAGGCGGCATTAACGAACGGGATGATGAAGCGATCACCAACGCTTTCCATGGTGCTTTTGGCCAAGGTTCGATTATACAGAACGTTTGGATAGAACATACCAAAGCAGGCTTGTGGTTAACTCAGCCGATGGGTGAAAAGGCGCGTACGAATGGTCTGTACATGGCAGGTCTGCGGATCCGCAATCTTATGGCAGACGGGATTAACTTTGCCGTAGGGACTGGCAACAGCATGATGGAACAAAGTGACATCCGCTATCCAGGGGATGATGGAATCGCAATGTGGTCGTTTACAGACGGCAAGTTGACGGATGTGAATGGTACGGAACGTACACCGAGCTATAACAACACGGCACGTTTTAATACGGTATCCTTGCCTTGGTTAGCGGATAACATTGTAGTCTTTGGGGGGAAAGATAACAAAGTCCAGGACAACGTGGTAAAAGACACTGTGACTAATGGAGCCGGGATTGCAGTGTCCACCCGTTTCACCGCCGAGCCATTCCAAGGAACAACGATTGTGGAGCGAAATACCTTGCTTAGAACTGGCAGCTACGATTCCGGTTACGGCGTGAATCTGGGTGCGTTATGGCTTTATGCTGGTGAGAGTGATCTGAAAGGAAAAGTACTCATTCGCAACAATACAGCACTGGACAGCACTTATTCGGGGCTGATTGCTCAAGGTGATCTAGAGGGAGATACTCTCACTTCCATTGATGGAGTAGTGATGACGAATAATGTATTAGATGGCGCAGGTACAAGCGGTATAGAAGTTACGAAAAATCTGAAAGGGAGTCTGTTGGTCGACAACATGATTATTCGTGGCGAACGGATGAACCTACTGACCAATGCCTCTCCTGACTTAAGCATTAAAGAACAAAATCAAGGAATAGCCTCAGCCATTAAACCGTTCTCTATCAAACTAGCAGATGGACAGAGCGGGCCTGTGGTATTAGAGCAGGGTAAGTCAGCTAAGCTTAAGGTACTAGATAAAGAAGGCAGAGATCTTACCGCACAAGCTACTCTAAATATTATGAGCAATGAGATTGCTACATTTACCAACGACAGTCTTAATGGAATTAAAGCGGGTATCACAGACTTCACGGTAACTGTGGGCAACGATAAGAGGGGATATACAATTGAGGTGCTATCACCTGGCGGGACAGATCCTGTAGACCCGATCAATCCTGTGGATCCAACAAGTACTCCTAGTCCGACGAGTACTCCAGAACCAACAAGTACTCCTGGTCCAACAGACCCTACAGGGTCAGTGAACCCTGTTCAACCCGGCACACCGACGGCTACACCAGCACCTACGCCAGCAGCTAATCATGATGCGCAGCTAAAAGCTAAGGCGACTGCAGGGCAGGCTGTTATCGAGATTTCAGCTAACGGTGACGGCACAGCCCGGTTTAGTGCAGATGCTTTACGTAAGGCGGCGGCACTTAGCCCCAAAGCTGTGCTTGTTATTGAAAGTGGAGGGATGAGCTACCGCTTCCCGTTAGAGCTTGTGGAGAGTGTGCTCAAAGCCGCACAAATGCCGGCAGGCACACTGGAGTTCAATGTAAATTCGCTAAGCGGAAAAGGATTGGAACAACTGCTTGCCAAAGCTAAGCAGCAAGGCTTTACTGTGCAAGGAACACCGGCTAATTTCACTCTAAAGGTAACGGATGGAAAAACCTCTGTAGCAGCAAGCGGGTTCGGTACCACTTATGTAGATCGTACATTTATGCTTAAGGAGGCGCTGGATGCGAAGACAGGTGTAGTCCTTATTTACGATGAACAGACGGGTTCCTTCCGTTATGTACCTGCATTGTATGAGCTCGTTAATGGGATGACCAAGGTTACGGTTAAGAGCAGTATTGCGAGCGGTGTATTTGTCGCTGCGCTGCACCCTGTGACTTTTGGAGATATTTCCACACATTGGGCGAGAAATGAGATTGAGAGACTTGCCAGCCGACTGATCTTGACCGGACAATCCACAGATACCTTTGCACCTCAGAAATCTGTCAGTCGTGCCGAGTTCGCAGCTATGCTGATTCGATCGTTAGGTCTTGTAGCTGCGAACACGACGAAGACCTTCAGTGATGTGTCCGATTTATCTTGGTATGCAGCGGACGCCAGAGCTGCTGCAGCCTTAGGACTGGTTCAAGGCTATGAGGATGGAACCTTCCGTCCGAACGCCCCTATTACACGGGAGCAAATGGCTGTTATGGCAGCCAGAGCAATGAAGCTGCTGAATCTAGAAGCTGAAGGATCTAGAGCAATCGTTGCTACAGATGTTTTCAGAGACGCTTCAACTATTTCCTCATGGGCTAAAGAAGCAGTGTCTGACCTGGTTGCAAAAGGTATTATGAAAGGTCAACCATCAGGCAGCTTTGCACCTAGCAGTGATACTAGCCGTGCAGAAGCCGCCGTAATTCTTGTACGGTTGCTTAGAGCAGCTGAATTATTGAATTAACTACCGCGGTAGAAGCTACAATATGGCATAAGTAAAAGGACAGCAGAGCAGCGATCCTCCGGTTATTGGAGGATCGCTGCTCTGCGTTTTTGACGATGGCTGGCCTGCTATAAAAGCTTATGAGCAAGCGAAAGCTCATTGACTTTGAGTAACCCAATCACTTGCATAAACACCAACATCGACACCTGCACCAACACCAACATCGCCGAGCTATCATTGGCTGAGGCTTACGGACCCCAATGACGCTATTGGCAAGTTATTAGCCTTTTGGGCAGGGTTTCGGACTCAAGTGACGCTATTCGTTCGAAAGAGGCTCATATTTGGTGTTTTTCGTGCCAATAGAGGCAATGGGGTCCGATAGTATGCCAAATATGCGATTATGCTGAGTTTAAGGTCAACTGGGTCCGATAGTAGCTTCATATCCGATTCCGATGCAGCCTTATTTCAGCTTTCCCATCGATAGATTGACTCTGTAATTTCCGAACTTCAGCAGTTCGTCGAGAAAACTATTCAACTCCTCTTGGCTTCCGGTACGAACACGTATCCAGTAGCAGCCTTCTCCGCTGACCCTATGTATTTCTTTTACACTATCATGCTGCTTTGCGAATGTCTGAAAGGCTGGGTGAACCGTATTCGAACCCAAAAACACAGTAATAAAGGCATGAATAGTCTCCCCAACCTTATCCGGATTCCAGCGTACCGTGTAGCCTTCAATCACTCCGGTGTCCTGCATTTTGCGAATACGTGCGCCCACAGCCTGACCGGTCATATGCACTTGCTGCCCAATATCTTTGTGACTGATCGTGGAATCTTCAATTAGAAGCTGCAGGATGCGAAAATCCACATCATCTATAAAATAAGAACTCATTATTATCTAAAATCCTTTCTGCGTGAAAGTAGAACAGGCCAATCTTTTTCCAATCTCAATGTATTCTGTTTCAAGGTCCAACTATAATTAATTGTAGCAGAAGATATCTGAAAGAAAGAAGGGCTTCCGATGAAAATACAGCATATTCGCAACGCGACCCTATGGCTAGAGTATGGTGGCAGTACATTTTTAATTGATCCTATGTTGAGTGAACAGGGTGCTAATCCACCTATTTTTAATACTGACAATGATCGCCGCAATCCGCTCGTTCCTTTACCGGGAGCCGTAGAACAATGGCTGAGTCCTAATGCAATTCTTGTCACACATCTTCATCAGGATCATTGGGATGCTGCTGCCATTTCTTTGTTGCCGCATGATCTACCACTATTATGTCAGGAAGGAGATGGAGATAAATTAGCGAAGCAGGGGTTTGAGCATACCACGGAAATTAGCGGTTCTCTGACGTTTAATGGAATAACTATAACACGTACTGATGGACGGCATGGCACTGGAGTGACTGGTAAACTTATGGGTAAGGTATCCGGGTTTGTGTTTCAGGCGGAAGGCGAACCTGTTCTATATGTGGCTGGGGATACGATTTGGTGTGATAAGGTGAAAATGGCATTGGATGTTTTTAAACCTGAGGTGACCGTTGTGAATGCTGGTGGTGCGCAGTTTTTAAGCGGATGCCATATTACAATGAATGAGCAGGATGTCGTAGACCTATGTGAATATGCTCCTTCTACTAAAGTGATTGCTGTGCACATGGACGCCATTAACCATTGTTTGGTTACCCGAGATAAGCTAAAAGCTCATTTAGAGAAGGAATCGTTGGGGGATCGGGTACAGCTTTCGCAGGATGGAGAATGGTGTAGTCTATAGACGGAGAGGGATGGAAATCTCTTTAAAAAATCTAGCAAGCGGCCGAATAATAGCATAAATTTGAAAACGATCACAAAAATTATTTTGCCCGCTTGACTAGACCTTGAAATCATGATAAATTAATTCATGTTCACTTGTAATGTTCCCTGATAGCTCAGTTGGTAGAGCACTCGACTGTTAATCGAGTTGTCACAGGTTCGAGTCCTGTTCGGGGAGCCATTTTCATGGAGAGATACCCAAGTGGCTATAAGGGGACCCTCTGCTAAGGGGTTAGACTGCGTAAGCGGTGCGTGGGTTCGAATCCCACTCTCTCCGTTCTGAATTACATAAGAAGAGCTTCCATTCTGGGAGCTCTTTTTTTGTTGTGTAAATTTATTTTTCGGTTGCTATATGCGATTCTGAGAACGGTGAATTCAATATTTTGGAAGGGGAATGGAGTGGAGGGATCGAATGTTTATTTGATAAGTGTGAAGAGTTTAAAGGAGGAGCATGAAAACTATAAATCAAATACAAACAAAACCGTCAAGCCGATATGACAGTTTTGATCCGGATCAAGAGGGAAATAAAAATACTATTTTTGCCGACATAATAATTGATGATAGGTCTCTTTACCAAATGTTAAAAAAATATGATAGGGTTCCTTCGCTCGGGTGGGGTAGTGAAGAGCATCAAAGGAAAATGATTAATTATTTTTTGTTAAACGAAATGCATGAATATTTGTACTACAGGTACCCAATATTAGTCTGTCCCTGGTGTGGCGATGAAGAATGTGGCTTTATATCCGTATTTATTGAGAGAGAAGAGGATCTTATTATATGGAGAGATTTCAAACTGGAACCCAGCAATAAAGCTATTGATGTTGGGCCTTTTTATTTTAAATGGGATGAGTACGAGAAAGTTATAAAAGAGACATTATAAACATTTCTGCTCGTTGCTATTGCTCTGTGTTTGCCAAGATGGGATCTCATTGATGAGAATCCGTGAATATAAGGAGTACGTTACATGAACAAAGATGAGTACTTTAAAAATCTAGCAGAAATAATTACAGACCAAATATACATTGGAGCATCAGAATCTGATATTCAAAAAGAAATTGAGACAAATATGTGGAGAATTACAATTCAACCTGACTTGGTGAAAGAAAATTTAATTGATGATTTCGACAATTTTATAAATAAAGTAATTGAAAATAGACAAGAACAGATTTATAGATCAAATTCAGCTAATGGTATGATCTTTTACCTGTGGTTTGATCTAATGGCTAGCCAGTTGAGATTCAACTTAATATCAGATGTAAACAAAGAACTACCATTTGCTTGCTCGATTCAATATACGGGAGATAAAAGAGAAGTTTTAGAAGATTTTATAAATTCACCGTTACATAATGGCCTACCAATAGAAGGATATGATGATAGTTTTGTAGAGAAAGAATTTGTATTAACAATCTATAAAAAACATTTAATAATATATTAGTTTATATCAAGGAAGACGGAAAACCATATAAGTCAAAGGAGTGGAATCAAAATGGAACTGTTTAAGCAGATCCCCTTGTACAGATTTTTGGCATTATGCAATGAAAGTGGTATGGAAAAAAACATATTAGACTGCGGGGCGGGAGGGGATTCACCTCCACTAAGTTTGTTTGCAAACTATGGATACAGTACATACGGTATTGAGATGAATGACGAACAAATTAAAAGAGCTAGTCAGTTCGCAACTGAAAGAGGACAGAATCTAAATATACAACAAGGCGACATGAGACAGTTGGCACTAAGTGATGAGTCGATGAGTTTTGTGTATTCATATAACTCTATTTTTCATATGAGAAAACAAGATGTGAAAAAAGCGATAAATGAAATGAAACGCGTTCTAAAACCTAATGGATTATTATTTGTAAATTTTTTAACTCTAAAGGATTTTAGAGTCGGCGATGGAGTTGATTTGGGGGATAATCAGTTTGAACAAATAGAAGACGATGAATTCGTAATACACTCTTATTATGATTATCATGAGGCGGATTCTATGTTTGATGATTTGCAGTTAATATACAAAGAAGATCGAGTACTGGAAAGAAAGTTTGAAGGCGAATGGATACGACAAGGATTTATCGATTACATATATAGAAAATAGCTGGATGCTGAAGAACATATTAGTAGCTCCGAAAAAGCTAGATAGCTGCGAACAATACGTTCACGCCGTGGACCACGAGGTGTTGGTTCGATAAAGGTAAAGGTTTGAAGAAGAGTTAGCTAGGTGGACAACCCCGCGAGTCTAATGCTAGCGACTGTTTCCTAGGTAATAAGTCGGAAATAAATAAGGTTATTTTTATATGTTTCGATGAAGCGAACTATGAACTATATAGGAATGAATTAAAGAGATTTTGTTAGAATTTTGATGTTTACCAGAAAAGGAGATGTGCCAATGAATAACAGATCAGATTTGCTAAATCAGTTTAAGGAATGGAATGGATTTGTTCTAGAAATTATTGATTTAGATTGGAAAACACCCATCGCTGAAGGAAAATGGACCATTCATGATGTTGTTAGTCATATTTTGTTATGGGATAAATACTTCTATGAATCGACGATCGAACCGATAGCATACGATAAAGCGATAACACTTCAACTTATTGATTTCGATCAATTCAATAATGATGCTGTTACATATGGTAAAACAAAAACCAAAGACGAATTAATAGAATTGACTGTGAAGTATCGTAACTTAATATTAGATTGTATAAGTAGTCTTGAGGAGGGAAAATACTCAGGCAAATATGTGGACGGAAGGTTTTCCTTTGAGTCCTATTTAAAGGATTTTATATCGCATGACCTACATCATATGATGCAGATTAAAGAATTAAACAAGAAAATGATGAGTAATTGACTCGTGACGGAAGTGCAAAGAATGGAGCTGACCACCCTAATTAGCTTTCTCTCACTCGATTATTGTGTGGGATAGAGCTTTTTTTTTGCGCAAAAATAGAGAAACAACTTGACCAGTAACTCATAATAAACTCGAAAAACACATATCCAAAGAGACAAATGTTATATTATTTATCATTAAATGCAATCTGTAGGTAAAATTAAAGACTCCCCCTCTGAAAATCAAACTTTAAAAATCTCCATAATTCTCCTGTTTTCTTCTCTTTACCCACTTTTTATTTCTATACATCCCAAATCATTAACTCAATGCGTTATGTAATATAACATTAAATATTGAATATTATAGTAAAAACCACAAATTTTACTGACGTATGTATAGTACTGTGTTAATATAAGTGACATAAAACAATGAAAATGAATGTAAGCTAAAGAAAGGTGTTTTTAAAAATAAATATGGGGATTGGGGGACGGCGATGGAGTATTTCATTCAACAGTTAATTAACGGGATTTCTGTAGGGAGCATCTATGCTCTGATCGCACTAGGGTACACCATGGTTTACGGGATTATTAAATTGATCAATTTCGCCCATGGGGATGTGTTTATGGTTGGGTCGTTTATTGGATTGTTCAGTGCCAGGTACTTGGCTTCAGCAGGGCTTCCTCCGATACTGGTCTTACTTATCTCATTGGTGATTTCTATGACAATCAGTGCGTTGCTGGGGATGTCAATCGAACGGCTAGCATACAAACCTCTACGAAAAGCTTCACGAATCGCTGTGTTGATTACTGCAATTGGCGTTTCTTTTTTGCTGGAATACAGCGGTGTGTTTGTGCTTGGTCCTCAGGCTAAAGGATTTCCGGAGATTCTTAATAAGCAGCAATACAACTTGTTTGGTTCCTCGATTCAGGTGGACTCCAATCAAATCATGATCTTGGGGACGACGGTTATTTTGATGATCATCCTTCAGTATATTGTGCACCGAACAAAGATTGGTAAAGCGATGCGGGCCGTTTCTTTTGATATGGAAGCAGCACGGTTGATGGGGATTAATGTAGATCGGACCATTTCAGCCACCTTCGCTATAGGATCTGCACTTGCGGCAGCAGCAGGCGTTATTTTCGGAATGACTTATAATTCAGTGGATCCGATGATGGGGGTGCTTCCGGGTCTTAAAGCTTTTGTGGCTGCCGTTCTAGGTGGCATTGGCAGTATTCCTGGTGCTCTGGTAGGGGGACTTCTGCTGGGCACAGTTGAGACAGAGGTTTCTTCTCTGGGATACTCTTCATGGCGTGATGGTGTGGCATTTGCTGTACTCATCCTAATCCTTATCTTTAAACCATCCGGGCTATTTGGTAAAAATGTCCGCGAGAAAGTGTAGGGAGATGCCTATGAAGAAGATAAACAAGTCATTTTGGATAGGCATTGTCTTTTCTGTCATGCTATATATCGTCATTCAAGTTCTTCTAACAACGGGAATATTTGATGATGTCATGGAGTCTACGCTAATTCTAATTTGTATAAACGTCATGCTGGCGGTGTCTTTGAATCTGATTAATGGGATAACGGGGCAATTCTCAATCGGGCATGCTGGATTTATGTCTATTGGTGCTTATGTTTCTTCCATTTTAACTTTGAACTTTGAGATGCCATTCGTGCTGGCGCTAGTAATCTCTGGACTGGTTGCTGCATTTTTCGGTGTACTTATCGGGATTCCGACCTTGCGGCTGAATGGAGACTATCTGGCGATTGCTACGCTGGGATTTGGTGAGATTATCCGGATTGTCCTGCTCAATACAGAATATGTGGGCGGAGCTTCAGGCCTAAGCGGCATCCCTAATCAAACGACTTGGACGATTATGTTTCTGTTCACATTGGTCACGATTGTTGTGATCAATAACTTTATACGTTCCACTCACGGCCGGGCTTGTATAGCGATTCGGGAGAATGAAATTGCTGCTGAAGCGATGGGGATTAATACAACCTTGTACAAAGTCATTGCTTTTTCCCTTGGAGCATTATTTGCGGGAATAGCTGGTGGTCTCTCTGCTCATAAGTTCTACGTCATCAATCCTGGCAGCTTTAATTTTCTGAAATCATTCGAAATTCTAGTCATGGTAGTGTTAGGTGGGCTAGGAAGTACAAGCGGGGCCATCGTGGGTGCGATTGTACTGACGGTGCTCTTCACGGTGCTTCAGGAATATCCGGAGCTGCGGATGATTATTTACTCGGCGATTCTAATTCTGATGATGATTTTTCGGCCTAAAGGGCTGCTTGGCAGCACGGGTTTTTCTTTCTTGAAATGGTCTAAAAAGGAGGTCAAGCCAAGTGACAGCATCAACAGTGGAAGTGCTTCTTGATGTTCAACACGCAAGTCGTGCATTTGGCGGGCTTAAGGCGCTTAACGAGGTATCTCTCCATATTAATAAAGGCGAGTTGATTGGGCTCATCGGACCTAATGGCGCGGGAAAAACAACCCTTTTTAACTTGCTGACAGGTGTATACCCGCCTTCCAGTGGCGATATTATCCTCAGCCATCAGGCAGTAGGCGGGATGAAGCCTTATCGGATTAACCGAAAAGGGGCAGCGCGGACATTTCAGAATATCCGTCTATTTACTTCTATGACGGTGCTGGATAACGTTAAGATCGCATTTCACCAGCATGCCAGACATTCGATGTTCACTTCCATGCTCCGTCTGCCTAAGCATTTTGTAGAAGAAAACGAAATTACGCAAAAGGCTATGGATATTCTCAAAATATTTAATCTTGCCGATCAATGTGATGAATGTGCCGGGAATCTTAGCTATGGAAATCAAAGGCGTTTGGAAATTGCGCGCGCGCTTGCAGCAGGACCTAAGCTTTTGCTATTGGATGAACCAGCCGCAGGGATGAACCCGAATGAAACTCGGGAACTAATGAATCTTATTGCCTGGATCCGTGAAGAGTTTGAGCTGACGATCCTGCTTATCGAGCACGATATGTCCCTGGTTATGGGGGTGTGTGACCGGATTTATGTGCTGGATCGCGGAATGTTGATTGCTGAAGGTACGCCCGTTGAAATACGGAATCATCCCAAAGTCATAGAAGCCTATTTGGGACAGGAGGCGTAGTGGACCATGCTTAGCGTACAGGGGATCAATGTATATTATGGGGCTATTCATGCCTTGAAGGATTTAAGTATGAATGTAAAAGAAGGCGAGATTGTAACTCTAATCGGCGCAAATGGAGCAGGCAAGTCCACGTTGCTTAAGACGCTTTCGGGACTGCTGAAACCCAAAACAGGCAGTATAGATTTCATGGATAAATCTATTACGAATCAGAGTGTTCAGTCTATTGTAAAACAGGGGCTTATTCATTGTCCGGAAGGCAGGCGTGTATTTGCTAATATGTCTGTGGAAGAAAATCTGGAGCTAGGAGCTTTTTTACAGGATTCAGGCAGCTTAGCTGCTGATTTTGCCAAGGTTTACTCCACCTTCCCGCGTCTTTTAGAAAGAAAAAAACAGCTTGCCGGCACATTATCCGGCGGGGAGCAGCAGATGCTTGCTATGGGGCGCGCGATGATGGGGCATCCCAAGCTTTTATTATTAGATGAACCCTCGATGGGGCTTGCTCCATTGCTCGTTCAGGATATTTTTCGGATCATCCAGGAAGTAAATGCCTCTGGAACAACAGTACTTCTTGTAGAACAAAATGCCCATCAGGCGCTTAAAATTGCTCATCGGGCTTACGTTCTTGAGACGGGCAGAGTGGTGCTTGAGGGAGATGCCAAGGAATTGGCAGATTCGGAAGAGATCAGAATGGCTTATCTGGGACATTAATTCATCGGTTAGTTCACAACAGTATCACAGAAAGAACCTATAAATTATTTATTTTGGGAGGCTGGAAGAGGATGAAGAAAATCGGGGCCATATTGCTGACTGCGTTACTGGCTGGTGGATTGCTGGCAGGCTGTGGGAACAAGACAGACAACACTACTGCTGAAGGTGGGAATGCTGGTGGAGGGACCATCAAGATTGGAGCAGACCTTGAGCTTACAGGCGGCCAGGCTTCCTTCGGTGATTCTGCACTCAAAGGGGCAAAGCTGGCGGTAAAAGAAATTAATGACGCAGGTGGAATACTCGGCAAAAAACTTGAGCTGATTGAAGCGGATAATGCTTCCAAGTCGGAAGAGGCGACACGCGCAGCGCAAAAGCTAATTACTACCAATAAAGTTGTAGCTATTATAGGTGCAACTACATCTACGAATACACTCGGGATTGTTCCCGTTGCTCAAGAAAAAGGCATCCCGCTGGTTAGCTCCTCAGCCACCAATCCCAAAGTAACAGTTGATGAACGTACTGGAGATTTGAACGAATGGGTATTCCGGGCCTCTTTTATTGATCCTTTCCAAGGTGAAGTAATGGCTAACTTTGCTAAGGATACACTTAAAGCAAAGACGGCTGTTATTTATACGGATGCTTCAAGCGATTATTCCAAAGGGCTGCAGACCTTCTTTAAAGCAACGTTTACTAAGAACGGTGGCTCAATCTTAAGCGAAGAATCCTATCAACAAAAAGATTCTGATTTTAAAGCCGTATTAACACGTATTAAAGAAGCTAATCCCGATGTTATTTATCTTCCAGGCTATTATGAGGAGGTCGGCAAAATCGTAAAGCAAGCTCGCGAAATGGGGATCACCGTTCCGTTTATGGGCGGGGATGGCTGGGATTCACCTCAGCTGGCTGAGATTGCCGGAGCGGATGCCCTAAACAATACGTTTATGTCCAATCACTATTCACCTGAAGATAGCTCGCCAGAAGTAAAATCGTTCGTAGATGCCTTCAAGGCTGCTAACGGTGATCTTGTTCCAGATGGGATGGCTGCGCTTGGATATGATGCTGTGAAACTAGTGGCAGACGCGATTACACGTGCGGATTCCACAGAACCTGAGAAGCTGAAGGATGCACTGGCGGGGACAAAGGATTTACAACTGGCCACGGGTAAAATCACAATGAATGAAACGCATGACCCGGTAAAAGCAGCTGTGGTGCTAAAGTTTGTAGATGGGGTACAAACCTTTGAGGCAAAAGTAAACCCATAAGCGTTGTGATTAGAGGCGCGTACCTTTATTGGTGCGCGTTTCTTTTAGTTTAAACTTTTTTTTAAAAAAGGCTTGTCAAAATTCTTATGGTTTGATATACTCATTTTTGTTGTGACAAGAAAATAACTTGTAAAGCATGGCCCGTTGGTCAAGGGGTTAAGACACCTCCCTTTCACGGAGGTAACATGGGTTCGAATCCCATACGGGTCATATTATGCGGTAGTGGTGGAATGGCAGACACGCTATCTTGAGGGGGTAGTGGGTGTATACCCGTGGAGGTTCGAGTCCTCTCTACCGCATACAAATAAAAAGTAAGAAACCCTTTGTTCGCAGAGGATTTCTTACTTTTTTTTATAAGATTAGAAGTGAAATTCAGTGACGTCAGGTCATCTCTTAAAAGCCCCAGCATACTGGGGATAGAGCTGTCTTATGCAGTCTGGGCAGATATCATGAGTGAATTGCAAAGAAAGCTGATGCTTTAAGAAATGTTCAATGGTGATCCATTCATCCTTGGGATTACGAATACATTTACAGGAAGCACAGATTGGGATTAGCTCAAAAGATGATGGTAAGGTTGAACGGAGGTTTATGATCTCCGGATGAAGAGGTTCTTCTTTATAGGGGCCCACATCATATAGTGAAATTATAAAAGTGGCTTCTGGGTGCGGATCTGAGAGAAATGGGTAGATCTCCAAACGGAAGATTCGTTTCCCTTTATTAGCGGTTTGTATGGAGAATTCGGAAGTATAAACCTGATGCTCTCTGCGGAGTATATATTTCACTGATTCATAAAGCTTGGCCCATTGATCGGGATCGACAATCACATCTTGCATGAGCTCTGAGTAATACGCGCCAATCCATTTCTTATTAGTAGAAAGACCATATTCATGACTAAAGGCCTTCCACCTGCTGTTGGTGAACTGGATAATCCCATGACTGTTGATTACCACCGCATTGTGCGGTAAAGCTTCAAGTGAATGGATAATGGAAGATGATAAGCATTTTGACAAAAGTCACCGCTCCCTCCTAGAGATCATTCAGGATGATAAGTTAACAAAGGGGGCCAGACGGTATTCTACAGATACTTGTCACCTGAGTCGCCTCTTATCGTCACTCCAGCCATATGATATAATCGGATAATACATAACAATACTAATTATATACTTTTTTACGTTATTTTGCAATAGGCAATTACGTAAATAAGTAATTTATTTTTAGATGGAGGGCGATTCACCGATGCAGACCATATACGAACGTATAGAATACCTGATTAAGCAGAAAGGTTTGACCAAAAAATCATTCTGTGAGCAGTTAAATATCAGCACAGGTAATATGGGAGATTGGAAGCGGGGGAAGACTACTCCAGGAACACATAAGCTGATTGAGATCGGTGATTTTTTTCATGTTAGTCTGGACTGGCTCATTCTCGGCAAAGATACACCGGATACTGTACGAGAGAGCGGCGTAGACTATGATTTGAGTGATGTTCAGCTATCGGAAAGCCGAGTAGATGAATTACTTCCAGCAGAAAAGAATTTTATCAAGGAATATATAGCTTTTGCTGAATATCGTAAACAGAAAATGGTCGACGAAGAATCTTAAAATCTGCATCTTTACTTTTGAGAAAAGTACATTTATAATAATGAATGTTGACCTCAAACAAATTTATGTTCTATGTTTTACACACCGCGCGGTAGTGGTGGAATGGCAGACACGCTATCTTGAGGGGGTAGTGGGTGTATACCCGTGGAGGTTCGAGTCCTCTCTACCGCATACAGAATGAAGAAAGAGGCCTTGCGATGCAAGGCTTCTTTTTTTGTTCAATCCTCAATCACACAACCTACTTCTTTACAAGCGGCACGCATAGATTGGCTTCGAATCCTTCATCATCCGGACCGGACTTTTCCGTGTATTGGATGTAAAAGACTCCATCAGGGTTGAACTTATAACCGGAATCCGGCAGCCATTCATTATGTATATAATTCCAGGTATGTTGAAAAGCCAACTGAGGGAATCCTTTTGCAGTAAATATAGCATAGGTAGACGCAGGAAGTTTCTTATGAACAAGGCCTTCAGGGATACAATCTAACTGCTCGACTTCAACACAAAGGAAAAAATCAATATCCCATGCGGTATGCTCCCACAGTTTAGGCACGGATGTACGGTTCTGAAATAGACCGAGATAACAACCGCTGCTTTGAACTTTTGTGGGTATAGCATCAAATTTTGCATCAATATCCAGCTCGCCAAAAACATATTCCCAAAGATTCGCATATGGCTCCCCGGATGAGTTTACATTTGTCCAGCCAATAACATTTAGTTCGGGTATATCAAGCAGTTGAACAGTCACCGATTGTCCCTCCCAGCAAAAATATTTCAACAATATTATAAAATATTCCAAGAGATTAAAGGGTGCTGATATATAGCGATATTATGACGTTCTTTCTAGTTAAAAAGGATACTTTACCGCATAACAACAGGGGGCTGTGTGATGTGGTGAGTATCCTTTTTCTAATGAATTATTTTAAAAGCTTGGAGATATCGGATTCGATCTGCTGTGGAGTGGTTTTAGGAGCAAACCGTTTTAGAACACGGCCATCTTGGTCAACCAGAAACTTCGTAAAGTTCCATTTCACGCTTTTTGAGCCTAAGACACCAGGGGCTTCTTTGGATAAGTATTTGAATAATGGATGTGCTTCATCGCCTTTTACGTCAATCTTCTCGAACATAGGGAAGGTTACCCCATAATTAATCTCGCAGTATTCCGCAATTTCATCACTTTCGCCAGGCTCTTGTCCAGCAAATTGATTGCTTGGAAATCCTAAAACTTCGAACCCGCGGTCCTTGAATTTCTCGTACACTTCCTGAAGACCTTTATACTGGGGAGTAAATCCACATTTGCTGGCAGTATTCACAACCAGGAGTACTTTACCCTTGTACTTTGACAATGATTCCTCTTCACCCTTAAGAGTGTTGACCTCAAAATCATAAATACTCATGGATGACACCTCCATAGCTAATTTAAGTTTTTAACAATTTAATTGTACACTATTTATGGTCTGGAGCCAAATAAGAAAGTATTATGAATCATTCCTCATCATCGTTTCAAATCATACCTGTTGTTTAAAGTATAAAGTATGAGCATGACCAATACAGCTTGATGAAGGAGAAGATGACTCATGAAAGCATTATACACAGCAACTACAACAGTCCATGGCGGTCGTGAAGGCTCCATTGAATCCTCGGATGGCGTGTTAAAGCATAATCTAAGCATGCCTAAAGAGCTTGGAGGGCCGGGAGGTTCCGGTACCAATCCAGAGCAACTATTCTCGGCTGGTTATGGAGCGTGTTACGAGAGTGCACTAGCGAATATCGCCCGTAAAGAGGGCGTGAAACTCCATGACGTGGAGGTCACTTGTAATGTGTCCATTGGGAAGGATGACAGCGATGGAGGCTTTAGACTTGCTGTGAGAATGGATGTGAAGCTGCCAGGGATTGAACACGACAAAGCAGAGGAACTGGCGAAGAAGGCTCACGAATTCTGTCCTTACTCCAAAGCAACCAGAGGTAATATAGAGGTTGAATTAAAGATTGTCGATTAAATGTATCTGTATATATTTTATGGAAATAATGGCTAAATAGAGACGTAAATCATAAAAGAGTAATAAATAGCTGCCGTGTTAGGCGTCTTTGGTTGACATCACCCTTAAAATTCTTTAATATGTCTAAGTATCTGAGAATGTGCCTGCGTGTGCAATTTACAACCAAAAATTTAAATAATGGGTGATGAAGATGTCTTACAGACCGAATATTACGAATGTGACCAAAGCCAGCAGCAACGATAAGGAAGGATTGTACGAGTTCATTATCAAGCTTGCTGATGGAACGGAGTGCCGCGCGTTTTATCATCGGTTTCCGGAATGGAAAATGACGAACATCAGCCGCCTGCTTAAAACTCCATGTCCAATTTGCCGCAAAGATTTCATCTGCAAATGCATGGAGGCATTCACTGCTGATTTCGAAGGGCAAATGATCGGGGATCAATGGATTGAGAAAGCAATCGCAGAATAATTAAAGAACGGCACTTGATGGCGCGGGAGGTTATCCCGCGTTTTTGTTTACCCAAAAAAGCAGAAATTTACGCCTTTAAGACAGAGGGGGAGCCATGAACGAGGAACTGAACCTTACGAAAGATAAGTCTATCGTGTTGATAGACGGAGTGTGTCATCTTTGCCAGGGGGTAGTTCGTTTCATTATCCCACGTGACCCCGACGCTAAATTTCTATTCGCACCTTTACAGAATGAGATTGCGGCAAAGCTAATGAAAGAGTCCGGACTTCAGCCTGGACAATTAAACACGGTGATTTTACTAGAGAACGGAGTGTATTATACAGAGTCGGCCGCTGTGCTAAGAATTGCCCGTAAATTGAGATTTCCTTGGCCTGTCACATACGTGTTCATCTTAGTACCACGCCCATTGCGCAATGCCCTTTATCGGTATGTAGCTAAGAACCGCTATCGTTGGTTCGGACGTGATGAGCAGTGTATGCTCCCTACCCCAGAGATCAAACGGAGATTTTTGTAAACCATAATCTGGGAGAATGTTATAATGAAACTATAAATGGGTACAGTTTTTTCATATTATCACTAGGGGTGAACGAATAGTGAAACGGAAAGGGCTTCTGCTTTGTATAGTCATGTTGTTATCTTTAAGTATGATCGGTACGGCCTCAGCTGCCCCCAAGCTTCGCATTATGGTGAACAATTCAAGTGTGGATGTTGGTGTGCAAATCGTGTCGGGGAAGACGCTGGTTCCGCTGAAGGCTTTTGAAAGATTCAAGAATACTTCTATTCAATGGGATGCCAATACCAAGCAAGCTACGATTGCTAGAGATTCTATGAAGATTAAGCTTACGGTTGGCTCACGGACGGCTTGGAAGAACTCGGAGGCTGTACAACTGGATGTATCGGCCAAAATAGTGGATGGAAGAGTAGCGGTACCCCTGCGGTTTATTGCGGAGGCTCTTGGAGCGAGAGTAACAGTAGATGCTGCTTCGAATACAGTCTGGGTTCAGGAACGGGCCAATGCTAAACTTGTGCAGAATTATAATAGTAATGACTTAGTTGTTTCCCGCATAGCTGCTCTGCAATTCCCGGTTGAAGAAAGAGAACCCTCCAAATTGACGGGTGATAATGAAGTATTGTCTATGACGTATTATTTTCCTGAAGGCAGATCTGATGGTTATTTTATATTGTATGGACATTTCGTAAAGTATTATGAGATCAAGGATAATATTGTAAAGGTAGTTTGGGAAGCTGATCTGGATATGTCCAAAGAGGCTACAAATAAAGATTTTACCGCGATATTCGGTTACCCAGTTGCGAAGGAATATGGTAAAGCACCTGTTCTAGCTCCATCCTATGCCTCTTTTTATACGAGTGTTTGGGGAAGTCAGATTATTTATGGAATGGTTAATGCGGATGGAACTACTAAAGTTTCAGGACAGTCTCTGTACTGGGGGAATAATGAACCTTTTGTCGTAGCTATTCCCGGAGAGACTAAGCTTTAAGCAATATATAAGTCATATAAATATGGAGATGAATGATGAACAAGGGGAAGCCTAAAGGTTTTATGCGTTTTGATTGGCCTTATCATTTTGTAACTATGCCGCTAGCGCTGATTATATTTGTATGGTCGGGAATTTATGTCGTTCAGGTGTTACGTGATGATGGTGCTCTAACAGTGCCCTTGCTATTATTTGGTTTATCTCTATGCTTATTATTTGCGATTACTCGAATTCGAATTTATGCCACAAAAAATCAGGATCGAGTAGTGAGGGTAGAGGAGCAGTTCCGGTATTTCCGATTGACAGGTGAAGTATTAAATCCAGAGCTTGAATTAGCTCAGATTATTGCGCTTCGGTATGCAGGAGATGAAGAGTTTCCGGCACTATGTCAGCGGGCGGTGAAGGAAAAGCTTAGTCCTGCCGATATCCGGTCTGCCATCAAGAATTGGCGTGAAGATACGATGAGAGTCTAAAAACCACTTGATGTGCGAAAAAACTTATTGCTGCCTTCTTATATATATGCTACTATAGCTGTAAATTAAAGGGATAGTAACGGAAGCACCGTTCAATGTACCGTATCCACGGTTATTGTCGGTGCTTTTTTGCTGTCTTTTTTTTGACAATATTTATGAATTTCTTGCGAAAGGAGAGAGGTTTTATGGCGGCAAGGATTGTACTCGCAGTGCGTGAAAGCCAATATATCGAACCATTGCTACACTATCTTCATCATAGTGAGTATGGAGAAATGCTGCGAATCACGGCTTTTAGTCGGCTGGATGCTTTTATCGATTTTATGAGGGGAGAGGATATGCCGGATGCTGTTGTAGGTGACGTTACTTTTATCGAGGCTTGGCTTGTGGAGGGAAGAACTAAGGTGCCTTGGGCAGTTTTGAGTGAGGAGGGAGCTTATCTTAGCAGGGGTTCTAAAAGCCTGGCTGGAGGCATCATGATTGCGAAATATCAGGCACTGCCTTCTCTGCTGGGAGCATTTATTCAACTATGTGAAGTGAAACGAGCTAGAGGTTCCTCTGTATTAGATGAACCGCTGCTGCTCGGTATCGTCTCCTCAAGCGGGAACACGGGCAAAACCACAGTAGCTATGAATATGGCTAAGCAGCTAGGTGAATTGGGGCTTTCGGTCTTTTATTTGAATCTTGAAAGTGTGGACAGCAGTGGATTATTTTTACGGCCCCCTGCAGGAAATACGCCTGGACTAGAGCGGCTCCTTTATGAAATCAAAGCCAGCCGGGATAAGGGTGGAGCCGATACGATTGATTTGGGGCAATACGTGATTAGGTATGATCACCTTCGAAGTGCTGCTTTTAGGCCAATTATTAATGTAAAAGAAATGCTGCAGATGACTACGCAGGATACGCTAGATTTGTTGGCGCTGTTGGTTGCGGAAAGAAATTTTGACGTAGTTATAATAGATACCGGCAGTATTGAAGAAGAACGTGCCAAAGCTGTGTTACATAAATGCGGAATTCTATTGTGGGTAGTTAGAAATGACGAGGTAAGCATTCATAAGACCATGAGATGGCTATCCCATTGCAATGCTCCTAATTCTGGTATGCCCAGCCAAGTGATGGACAAAAGTAGATTTGCCGTGAATTTTGCCGCAGAGGGTTTAGAGGTGTGGGCACCTCCGGAAGGAATTACCGTTGAAGGTGTACTTCCGTATATCCCATCTTGGACGCTGCAGCACCGTGAGGAGCTTTTTCTGAACTCACCACAATTCCAAAAGGAGATCTTACAGCTGTGCAAGCAGATTATAGAACCGTCGCTTCCGCAAGTATTCACTGGTAAGGGTTTACATGAATGAGGAAATGTTTAAGGCACTTCGCAGTGACATCCGGGCAGGATTAGATGTTACTTCTGCAGTTGGAAATCGTGAACTCACCCAATATATTGAAAGGACAATTTTGGACAGCGAAAATCTGCGTTATTTAACAGCACAGGAGAAACATGAGCTCGTGAAGAGATTGTTCGATTCTTTTCGAGGATTGGATGTACTCCAGCCCTTAGTGGATAATCCGGCGATCACTGAGATTATGATTAACAGCCATACTGAGATTTTTGTAGAAGAGGAGGGGCAGATTCGTCGTCTCCATTTGGAATTTGAGTCCAGCAGCAGGTTGGAGGATATTATCCAAACGGTTGTATCCGGTGTGAACCGGGTTGTAAATGATTCTTCTCCTATCGTTGATGCTCGGCTAAAAGACGGATCGCGTGTAAATATCGTGCTTCCGCCGGTAGCTCTGAAAGGCCCGGCGATGACCATTCGGAAATTTCCTGAAACACCGATGACGATGCAGGATTTAGTCCGTCGTGAAGCCTTAAGCTTGGAAGCTGCAGAGCTGCTGCAAATTTTAGTGGCTGCTAAATACAATATTTTTATTAGTGGCGGGACAGGCTCTGGAAAGACTACTTTTCTTAATGCATTATCTCAGTATATCCCCCCACAGGAGAGGGTCATTACGATAGAGGATTCCGCTGAACTGCAGATTGTAACCGTGCCGAACCTTGTTTCACTGGAGACCAGGAATGCTAACACGGAAGGTAGAGGGGAGATTTCCATCCGAGATTTGATTCGTTCTTCTCTGCGAATGCGCCCTAACCGGATTGTTGTGGGGGAGGTACGGGGAGCGGAATGTCTCGATATGCTGCAGGCTATGAACACCGGGCACGATGGAAGCTTGTCTTCCGGCCATAGTAACAGCGCACACGATATGGTCAGTCGACTGGAGACGATGGTGCTAAGTGCTGCGGAGCTTCCGGTAGCTGTTGTTCGCCAGCAAATTTCATCGGCAATTGATATCTTCGTACACTTATCACGTCTCCGTGATCGTTCCAGGCGGGTGATGGAGATCAGTGAGGTTGCGGGGTTGAAAGACGGGGAAGTGATCTTGAATCCCTTATATGAATTTCAAGAAGCTGGTGAACGAGAGGGAAGGGTGCAAGGGGGGCTGCTTCCCTGTGGTAACCCATTGTTGCATACAACGAAACTTAGGATGGCTGGTGTAAACTCCTATCCATTGGCTCAATAGAGATTCAAAATTCCAGAAGGGGGGGAGGACATGCTTAAGTTTAAATTTGTTGCTGCAAAGCCTGTAGAAGCGGATCCTGACGGTCCTTCGTTATTACCAGATTATAAGGTATACGAATTGACCTTGCTGCAGAGGATTCTGACCCTTACTGCAGGTGGACTGCTGATGTATGGAATTGGATATCTTTTTTATCATCATTGGCTGCTGTCGTTGCTGCTTATGCCTGGCGGAGCTTATGCCCCGCATATGCTGCGTAACTATCTACTGAAAAGACGTCGAAATGCACTGAATTTACAATTTAAGCAGACGTTATTTTCGCTGTCTTCCTCCCTTTCAGCTGGGCGTTCGGTGGAGAATGCATTCCGAGAGGCGGTTCAGGATTTACGTATGCTCGACCCGGAGGGAAGCAGTGATATGATCTCCGAGTTAAACATTATCTGTGCACGCATGGAATATGGACAGCCTGTGGAAGAAGCGCTGCGGAACTTTAGTGAAAGAGCGGGAATGGAGGACATCGAGCGATTCGCGGATGTGTTCTCGGTCTGTAAACGTACTGGTGGTGATCTTGTAGAAGTGGTGCGCCGTACATCAACGATTATCGGTGAGAAGCTGGATATTCAGCAGGATATTGCTGTAAGTATTGCTCAGAAGAAATTTGAGGCTAAGGCACTGCTTATAGCTCCGCTGATCATGGTGATGTTTATGAGTTTGACGGCTGGAGAATATATGGAGCCAATGTATACAGGAGCGGGTATAGCCATATCGACATTAGCGCTTATTGCTTTATTCCTATGTTATCTCTGGACTACTAAAATAATGGACATTCCACTGTGAAGGGGGTGAAATCATGCGCTGGCTATGTGCGGTGGTTACTGTTATTTTGCTGATAGTCTGGGTTCTACTGCGAATTCAATGCGGCAACAGATATGTCGCGTTACGCAGTCTTCCTATGGAAGGATTACGGCTTCGGAAGTTAGGCGAACCGTTATTACTGCTTATTGAGAAGAGTGGTATCGCCAGTCGGTTTCCCTCACTGTTGTTCAGAATTCAGCGTTCTCTACGGCGCAGTTATGGGATGCGTTATAGCGCAGAGCGGACCCTGCTGTTCATGGGTGAGATGCTAAGTTACAGCTGGCTGTTGCTTGTAGGTGGAAGCTTGATTACAGCATTTAGTGGCGAACAGGCAGGTATGATATTGGGTGTGTTTTTGGCAATTGCTCTACCAACCGCTATGGTCAGTGATCTGCACAAAAAGGTGAGAGTTAGGGAGCAGAATATTATGCTCGAATTGCCAGAGCTGCTGAACAGTATTGTGTTGTTGGTTGGCGCAGGAGAGACCGTGCAACGAGCTATTATTCGCTGTGTGGAAAGCCACCGGGGGGATACGAATCATCCTCTGTATAAGGAGCTAATGACTATGACTAGTGAATGGGAGGGCGGATATTCTTTCCAGCAGGCTTTTGAAAATTTTAGCAAGAGATGCGCTGTGCAGGAGGTATCGGTATTCACAACGACAGTTTTGCTGAATTATCGCAGAGGTGGAGCGGATTTTGTGCTATCGCTACGTGATCTGTCGCGGATGTTGTGGGATAAACGAAAGGCACTTAGCCGGACGCGCGGAGAGCAAGCATCCTCTAAATTAGTTTTTCCGATGGTAGTTATCTTTTTAATAGTAATTGTACTGGTGGGAACGCCAGCATTTTTGATGTTAAAAATGTAGGAGGCTGAAGCTGATGGTATCAACAATGTTGGACAGTATGAAGAACTTTTGGGAAGACGAGGAAGGTTTAGGAACTTTGGAGATGATTTTGATTATTGCTGTCTTGATTGCAGTTGTTCTTTTGTTTAAGGACAAAATTCAAGAGGTAGTAGAAGCCTTAATTAAAACGGCGGGTGAAAAGAGTCAGGAAGTATTCGATTGAACAAGTTTAAGGGTGATCAAGGCAGTTTTACTATTGAAGCGTCACTTCTGTTGCCGATCGTCATGTTTATTACGATGCTTCTTTTGTTTTTTTGCTTGTATAGCTATCAGAAGTCCATGCTGTTGCAAGTGGCCTCAGGAGCTACTGAGCGGGCGGCTTACAACTGGGACAACAGTCACAAGGAGGTCTCTGGTTCTTACATGGCTGGTGAGTATGACTCCCTTTATTGGAGAATTGGGGATGATGCCTTGTTAGCCTCATTATTTGGTGGAGAAGCTGGCAGTGCTGGCGTGACAATAGAGTTGCCCGGTGAATTATCAGAGAAGAGTGAATTGCCAGTGCTTAAACTGGGCCAATCGTCTACTATGATTCCGGACAATATGCCAGGAACTATGCGTTATGCTCACAGCCTTACAGGACGGAGAGTAAAGGCCGAGTTAAATCGTCTACTGAGCTTGCCTGTGCTTGATAGCATTCTATCGGATGAAGCTAACCCAACTGTTGAAACCCAGTCTATCATTGTCGAGCCTGTTGAGTTTATTCGTACGGTCGACCTGATGCGTTATTTTGGAGCTAAATTTAAAGGGGGCTCTGAGGGTAGTGGATCTGCAGTTTACATGGATAAGAAGGATGCTTCTGCTATGCTGACCAAGCTTCAGGATAAGTAAAATCTCTGTTCAAGGGAGGGGGTTTTAATGAAAAGTCTAATTACGGGTTGTCCTGCTAAGGGCAAAACAGAAGGCTCAGTTACAATTTTTCTAATCATGGTGCTGGCTTTCGTCTTTCTATTTACTGCTGTGCTGATTGATTATGCGCGAATCGCTGCGTTCAACGTTCAGGAGGAACGATTGGCGAGAGCCAGTATCCGCTCTGTTATGTCTTCATATCATGTTGAATTGCGTGAGAGATACGGTTTATTTGCATTCGGTGATAGTGATGGTGATATGCTGCTGTCCAAAGTGCTCAATGAAAATTTGCATAAAAGTGGGCGGGGGGATACGTTCAATCTCTTACCCTTTGCACTGGAATCCTCCTCTTTGGAATGGAGCCGGCCGCTGGGAAGTTATGATGTTTTTCGTCATCAAATACTGGAAGAGATGAAATATAAGGCTCCGGTTGATTTCGCCTTGGAGCTGGCAGGTAAATTCAAGCCGCTGTCGGGCGTAATGGCAGAGGCCTCAAGAGCTACTGAATTACTTAGTAAGCTGCAACCTTTATATGATGAACGTGAAGAGAATTTGGATCTAATGTTAGAGCGGAGAAGCCAAGCGGCGGAGAGTGGAAGAAGAGTACTGCTATGGATTATGAATCCGCCCGGAGATTCTATCTCGGCCCATTCGCTCGGAAGCATGCAAGCAGCCGCGGATATACCAGCACAGTATAGTGACTATCTTGGGAAATATTACGAAGATCTATATCGTGATAGTAAAAAGCCTGCAAAGTACACTTATCAGTTGGCACTTTATCAGAGCCGAACTTCAGAGATGTTGTCGCGGCTCCCATCCTTATTAACAACCTTTCATGAAGAACATGGACAATCAATGGAGGAAGCGAAGGATGCGTTAAACAAAGCGCAGCAATTGAATGACGAGATGAGAGATGTTTTGGCAGCTTCCCGAATAAGTGGCGTAAATCTGGCAGACGATCCTGCTAAGGACTGGGATATTCCGGGAAACTCGGGGGAAATAAGCGCTGATCCGCTTAAAAAGCTGCATGAACAGGAAGATGCCTTGATCCTCTCTTCGGCTGACATTAGTAGTATGGATAATAGTTTATTTATGCAGCAAAGTGTGTACGAGTCCATTGAACCGACGGTAACAGGATTATCAGGAGTGTTGCATGAAGCTTTGGGAGTCAACGGCGATTCCTACCAAATGATTTCCTCTGTTCTAGGGGCTTCGCATGTAGTGGACAACTATTATAAAAAATACGGTAAGAAGGGAAGTGTTATCGCTAGTGATTTGGCTTTTCTTGAAGAGCATCGCAGCTCGGATAAAGCACGTAAGCAAGTAGAGTGGGAAGCCAAATCCAAGCTGGGCGAGGTTAGAGCACTGCTGAACAAAATTAGAATGCTAGGTAGCGCAGCGGCAGCTTCGATGGAACGTTATCAAATCCTTCATCAATTTTATGAGGACAATGTTTCATTTAACAACGGATTGGAGTCTCAATCCTCTGATAAATCTGAAGTATCCTCAGATCCCTATGCTGCTGGAAGCTCGGCGATGAAGGATATTGACGGGATTTATGCAGCAATGAGTGGCATTATGGGGGGCGCTAGAGACAGGCTTTTTCAAACGGAGTATTCCGCGCTTTATTTTCAGCATTTTGATGTTTCAAAGTTAGCTAGTCTGGCACTGAATTCTCTGGAAGACACTAGTGAGCTCACAGATCAGCTTGATCCTCGCGCTCAGGAGCTGGAATACATTTTATACGGATTTCATAATCCCGCAGGGAATGTGGCCGCAGCCTATGCCGAAATATTCGCGATGAGGTTGTCCATTCGCACAATGGAAGGATTTATAGAGAAGGCAACCTTGGGAAATCCACTGGCTGTTCTAGCGGCGGCACTGTTGTGTGGAATCCAGCATGCCATTCAGGATATGTTGCAGCTTTGTGAGAAGGATGCGATTCCTTTATCCAAATATATGCCGGCGCAGCTGACTTACCGTGATCATCTGCGACTGTTCATGATAATGCATGGAGGCGGGGAAGTGCAGCTATCGCGGATGCTGGCTCTGATTCAACTGAACACAGGAATAAATCCTGCGGAAAGAAACACCTATGTATCATCGGACATTAAGCTCCAAATGCAGTTATGGTTTCTGCCAGGTGTAGTTAAAATGTTGAATTACACTGCTGGTTTTCCGGGAGAGGTACAAGGGAATAAGTATCTGAGGGCAGTAAAAGCTGATTATTCTTATTAGCGGGAGGTTGGTAAGGAGATGGGGGATGGGAATGGAATCAGAGGGGAGGACAAGGAAGAAGGTAGCATGGTAGTAGAAGCGGCGATGGTTCTTCCGTTCTTCCTGCTATTCGTCCTGTTCCTGATTTCTATCGTACAGATGACCTTGTATTCGACAGCTTTGCAAAGTACAGCATCAGACACTGTAAAGTCTATCTCAACTCATATGTATCCTGCGGCTTTGGCGGTGCAGAAATGGGGAACATCCAGCGAAGTAAGTGATGATTCAGGAGGGGATGACAGTGATCATTCTGCTGGCCTGAATTGGACTATTCCTCGCTTGTCACTTACTGATTGGGGCGATAGTTATGCTGAGTCTTTACCCAAGCCGTTAAATGAGTGGGTTATGTCGGCTTTAGAAAGTGGTGAGGGACCGTTGCAGAAGCTTCAGGCAGAGACTAGTGAAAGTGTACTTGATCTTGCGATCAAACCTTTATTGAAACCATACCTGACATCAGATTTACTGGATTATGAGCGAATTCATGTATCTAATGTTATGGTGCCGGAGCTAAAAGAGGGTACTCGTCCCTACCTTGGGCTAGTGGTTAGTTATAAGCTGCCGATGAAGGTCCCCTTTCTAAACCAAAGTATTGTTTTAGAAGCAAGTGCTGTTGAACGCCTCTGGATCGGGGATACGGGAGAAGGCATAGCCAAGGAGGGGAACGGTACTGGCCAACCAGATGAATTTATTGAAATCTTAGAAAAGCCGAACCCGGCTGTAGCGAATAAGCAAGGCAAGGTTCGTGCCAGAATACCGCCGAATGCTACTGCCAGCTTGTCAGTCTTTTATAAGAGCGGGGGCAGTACTGCCAAATATTTAGGCTGGAAACAAGCGGATGCAGATGGATATATCGAGTGGGAATGGAAAATTGGTGTAAATACCACACCGGGCTCGTGGCCGTTTGTTATACAACTGGATGATGGTAGATCTGTTGAGGTTATGTTCACAGTAGTGAAGTGAAAGGGTGGAAAAAGGAGTGTAATAAATGGCAGAGTGGACATTTTGGGGATGTCTACCGTTTTTAGCAGCGGCACTGATTACAGATTTGAAGTCGATGAGAATACCAAACTGGATCACCTTGTCAGGCTTGCTCACCGGTCTGCTTGCACAAGGGGTGATCAATAGCTGGCATGGACTGCTGAGGGCTTTCGGGGGAGCTGCTGTAGGATTTACAGTCCTTCTGATCATGCATTTAATAGGGGCGGTTGGCGCGGGGGATGTTAAGCTTTTTGCTGGAATCGGAGCGTGGACAGGGATGTTGTTTACGCTGCAAGTCGTCATGTACTCCGTACTATTTGGTGCTTTAATAGGCTGGTTAATTGTTTTAAAGAGACGGGAGGCGGTCAGTCGTTCGCGTAAGATCATCAGCAGAATTTCTGGATTTATTTTATGGAAGAGCCCGTTTCTATTAAAAAATAACGATAGTGAACTGTTGAAATTTCCCTTCATGCTGGCAGTAATTCCTGGTTCCATATGCGCTTATCTATACTTTTAGTTCGGGAGGTGATGTTTGTTGTTCGGATTAACCCGTGATTTTATACAACAGGATGGTATATATATGATCCTTGGTGAACCCGAAGAAATACCTGCGGAGAAGCTTAATTTAATTCAGGCGCGCATGCTGATGAACACCGACATTCCTCATCATTTGAGGCTGTTACTTAGAGAAATAGATATGAAGGTTACTATGGAATACGCTGTTTTACGCAAAAAAATGCTTAGTCATCTACTCAAAGGAGAGAAGCTAAGTATGAGTTCATTTTTCGGGTTATTGCTGCAAATTGCCCAAGGCATGGAAGATGGCAGGTTATATATGCTGCGGGCGGAACAGTATGCTTTGCATGCGGATTACATTTTTATTGAAGGGTCGTTACAGAGCGGTAAAGTATACCTGACCTACATACCCATTCAGGAGAATAAGTCTGGTTCAAAGCTTGGAGAGTCACTCAAGTCACTAATCATGGTGTTAATGGCATCTATCACAGAGCTAACTGGCAGTGGTGTGCAAAGACTATTGCAATATTGCAGTGAAGAGGGATTTACTCCAGCTGGCTTAAAGATTCTTTTATCAGAGTTGCTGACAGAAAGAGAGCCCGTTACACCTGAAAGACAGCTTCATGAAGGCGTAAAAGAATATCTAGTGAAAGAGGCAGCAGCTCCACCATTAAGAAAAATATATGAGCATCGCGAAGATAAGGGATTGGAGCAGCCGACTGCTACTCCTTGGATCAGCAGCTATCCAAATCTTAAGATAAAAGAGGAGGAGAGCGTGTCTCTAAGCTTGGAGGATGAGCAGGTAACGAATCCGCAAGCCTCAAGCTCAAGAACCTATATAGTGCTAGGGTGTCTATTAGGCGATGCACTCCTGTGGAAGTTTCTATATTTGGATAGTCCAAAGCCGTTATGGCTTGCCGTCTGTGGAGTTGTGACGATTGTATTGGCTGTTTTAAGCTGGATGGTTTGGAGCGGAAGGCTAAAGGTTGGTAAAGAAGATGAGGATTGTCTGAGTGAGGATTCTGAAGATACTAACTGTAATCCGAGTCGGAAAGAATTGGAGTGGAATTTTGGCAGGAACCCTGTGGCTTCTACACGTCCTCCAGCAACAATCCCAAAGGTAACTCCGCAATTCTCAGATTCAGCAGCTAACGTTCCGGTAACCCGTCATGAATCACTAACAGAGGAACATTGTTCTATTAAAGCACCAGAAGCCATAGCACCAACAACTTTATTATCACAGGAGAAACCGCCTAAGCAAGGACGACAAATCGAAAAGCTGGATCGGAGTATTCCTTATCTCCAAAGAAGCGGTGAGGAGGGTGAAGAGGCGGAAATGATCGAGTTAAATCGAACTAGCTTCATTATCGGCCGATCGGCAGAGGTGGCTCAATATGTGGAAAGATCAGAAGGAGCCTCTAGAGTACACGCTGAAATATCTAGAAGCACCAGCGGATATATTCTGAAGGATCTTGACTCCAGAAATGGAACGCTTTTTCAAGGTGAAGCCATGGTCCCGTATAAAGAGTATCCACTAACAGAGGGGACCACATTTAAAATTATAAAAGGAAGCTACACATTTCATACAGCATGAAGGTGAGTTTTAACGATGAATGTGGCTCTACAATTTTTGTTTTTTCAAATCTTCTAAAGCGACTTGAAGTGTAGGGAAGGTAAAGTCAAAGCCATGATTTAATGCCGCTGCGGGCAGGACGCGCTGACCTTTGAGTAGGATTTCGGATAATTCCCCGACTGCTGTTTTTAACAGGAAGGCTGGCAAAGGGAACCAGTGCGGCCGTTTGTAGACTTTGCCAATCGTTCTGCCGAACTCTTCGTTCGTTACCGGATGTGGAGCAGTCGCATTAACAGGTCCGTTAATCGTTGGATTTTGCGTACAGAAATCAATTAGACGCACAATATCCGTCAGATGGATCCAAGAGAGCCACTGCTTTCCAGAGCCAATGTTGCCGCCAAAACCTAATAAATAAGGCAGCTTCATTTTGGGGAATGCTCCGCTCTCATTGCCGAGCACAACTCCGGTACGCAGCTTGACCACGCGGATATCATGGTAGGTTTCATCTGAAGCCTCTTCCCATGTCTTAACTACTTCTGAAGGGAAATCCATGACCTGGGCTGGTGAGGATTCACTAAAAGTATCCTCTAAAGAGGTACCGTAAATCGCCACGGCGGAAGCCTGAATGATTACGGAAGGTTTTTGCTTCATTTGATCTACTAACTTAGCTGCTGCGGAAACGGTTGCAAGTCGGGACTGCATAATCGCCTTTTTGCCACTTGGACTCCAGCGCTGGCTAAGGGAAGCTCCGGCGAGATTAATTAGGGCAGCTGCATTTTCCACTGGAGCGGGATTAGAACTTAGACTGTCCCAGGTGTGGTAACTCAGCTTAGGATGAATTGTTGTTGCGTCTTTTGGTAAATTCCGACCTACAATAGCAACTTCATTACCTGCTTGCAGCCAGTATTTTGCTAGTTCGCTACCTATAAAACCGGTGCCGCCACATATCACATATTTCAAAGGAGGGCCTCCGTTCTAAATCGTACAATTCATTAAAAATTACTTAAACAAATGCTGGTAAGCAGAGTAATCGATTTTATTCTTTTCGAGAAAATTGATAAGAAAACGGTTATCGCGCCGCGGTGTGGCAACTATGTAACCTTTAATGCAGTGATCGCGAGTAACTTCTTTTGCATTGCTCTCGACGGCGATTTTTCCGATCTCGGCAGCAATAGAATGCTTCGCAATATCACGAAATGGACCAGGTACAGGCTGAACAAGCTGGTCCAAAAAGGCTTTTGTTTCGTCACTCCAGAGCGGGCGGCTACGTTCCACCCAGTAATTTTGCCAGTCTAGCTTTGACTTTCCATCAGCTTTGGGCAGGACCTTTAGGAATTTGCGGAACATAAAAAAACCGCCGATACACATGGAACCAAGCAGCATAAATGTCCAGAAAGCGATAGAGTTCATAAACCAATTGCTCGGTGTGGATAATAAACCAAGTCCTGATTGGATAAACATGCATACACCACCTTTTGGCAATGAGGATTCTCACACGAATTATTCTCATATTAAAGTATAGCTTATTTCCAAAGTTTTGCGAAGCAGAACCCGGCATATTGGCCTCGTCTAGATTTATTTTTCCGATCACGGTAGAATAGGGGTTAATTCGTGAAGGAAAGAGGGAAGAAGTATGCTGAAAATAGGTTCACATGTGTCTTGCTCGGACAAGGGTCTTTTGACCGCAGCAAATGAAGCAAATGAGTATGGTTCCAGCTCGTTTATGATATATACAGGAGCGCCGCAGAATACGCGCCGCAAGCCGATTGATGCCATGTATCCCAACGAAGGGAAGCAAGTTATGAAAGAGAATGGTGTAGAGGAGATTGTTGTCCATGCACCTTACATTATTAATCTCGCTTCCTATAAAGAGAATACGTACCAACTGGCTGTTGATTTTCTGCAAGAGGAAATACGCCGTACCCATGCACTTGAGGTCAAGCATATTGTATTACATCCTGGTGCGTTCACTGATAAAGATGCTGAATATGGTATTCAGCGGATTGCAGATGGCCTGAATGAGGTGCTTGGAGGCACGAATGAAACGGAAGTGCATATCGCTCTAGAAACTATGGCTGGTAAGGGAACAGAGATCGGCCGCAGTTTTGAAGAAATCGCTTCTATTATTGCTAAGGTCGAACATAACGAACGTCTATCGGTCTGTCTTGATACTTGCCACATTCATGATGCTGGTTATGATATCGTTAATGATTTGGACGGTGTTCTCAACAAATTTGATGAGACTATCGGGTTGAATCGTCTTGGTGTAATCCACATTAATGACAGTAAAAATCCATGTGGCGCTCGCAAAGACCGTCACACGCCAATTGGCTCGGGTTGGATTGGGTTTGATACGATTAACAAAATCGTACACCATGAAAAGCTGGAAGGTCTGCCTTTCATTCTGGAGACCCCATGGATTGGTAAAGATGCTAAGACACAACGTCCGATGTATGAGGTGGAGATCGCTTTGCTGCGTGGTAACGTAGCTGAACGCTTTGGACCGGAATTCGTGCAGGATGTTGAAACATTACGTGAATTTTTTGCCAAGCAGGAGATTGATTCCCGTCAATATGTACTTAATGTCTGGGAGCTGCTGAAGAACGATGCCAAAGCTAAAAAAGCTGATCCACGTGAACCACTGGAGCGTCTGTACGATGAAGTTGTCGCTGCCCAGCTGTTCCCGCAACTAAGCGAGGAAGCTATTAATCATCGTTTAATTGCTTGGTTAGCAGGCAAATAAGTGCTCGTGAACGCTTAAGCTATACTTCAGATTGCGTATGTAGATGAGAGGATGGGAAGAGGGTCATGGAATTACACGTAAAAAGAAACAATTCGTCAGGTGTCGAGCATTATTCCAACCGGGCACGTATGCTCATTTCCTGTCCTGACGGACCGGGAATTGTGGCGGCTGTATCACACTTTCTGTATCAGCATGGCGCAAATATTGTGCAGTCGGATCAGTATACGATGGATCCAGATGGTGGAATGTTCTTTATGAGAGTCGAGTTTGACCTACCTGAATTAGGCGATCGTCTGGAAGAGATTCGCTCTCAATTTGGCGGAGTGGCGGAGCGTTTTAAGATGGACTGGAAGATTTTTAATGTTCGTCATAAGAAGAAACTTGCCATATTCGTCTCTAAAGAAGACCATTGTCTTGTTGAACTGCTCTGGCAGTGGCAAGCGGGCGATCTCGATGCCGATATTGCCCTCGTCGTTAGTAACCATTTGGATATGAAATCTTATGTCGAGTCGTTTGGCATTCCATTTCATCATATTCCAGTCACAGCGGATACTAAGGATGAAGCAGAAAAACACCAGTTAGCGGTCATCGGAGACGATATCGATGTTATTATATTGGCACGGTATATGCAGATTATCTCGCCGTCCTTTATTGAGCATTATCGCCATCAGATTATTAATATTCACCACTCTTTCCTGCCTGCCTTTATTGGCGGCAATCCATACGCCCAAGCGTACCAACGTGGGGTGAAAATTATCGGGGCAACCGCTCACTATGTTACTGAAGAACTAGATGGTGGACCGATTATTGAACAGGATGTGCAGCGGGTAAGCCACAGTGATGATGTTATTGAGCTGAAACGGATTGGGCGTACCATTGAACGTGTCGTTCTGGCTCGTGCGGTGAAATGGCATATCGAGGACCGGATTCTCGTCCATCAGAACAAAACTGTAGTATTTAAATAAATGTATTCTCCGGTGAAAGCAACGGTTATGCCCGAGGGCTTTCACCGGAACCCTTTAATTTAATAGTTCACTAAATCTCTATCAGGTAAAAAAGCATTTTACCAGCAGCTTGGCTATTTATGCCAAGGTGCTTTTTGTCGTTCTCAAAAATCATGTAGTTAAGGAGGTGGAAGGTTTGGCGTTACAGCGAGGACGTTTGTTAAAACGTAATTATTTTTTCGCAAGTCTCATTTTGATTACTGGATTCGGGGGATTGCTAGGTTATGATCTCTATTTCAAGCCCTACGTGCTTTCCCAAACCGTGGTCAAAGTTAAGGTGCGAGCTGGGGAATCTCTACCTAAAAATTATGAGCTGAAAGCAAGTGATTTGTATCTGGATTCTGTTCAGACCAAGGATATACCTTCTGGTGTAATTACGGAAATCGCACAAGTGGAGTACAAAATTACGAATGTGAATCTGACTAACGGTAGTATTTTGACAGCATCACTGGTGGATGTTAGTGATTTAGAGCCTTTGCAGGATGAAGGTATATTTCCTATTCCGAAGGAGGCTATTTATGCCATCAATGGTTCGTTGCGAAGCCGGGATAAGGTAGACATTTATCTTGTAGAAGGTGAGCGAGAGAAGCAGCGAGAGGCGCTTGGTTCAAATACAGTTAAAAAAGAAAACGAGGAACAGGTGAAAAAACAAAGCTTGCTTAGCGATCCTGCTAAAGAGATCTTTTTATCTGGAGTTACCGTGAACTATGTGCGAACAGAAGACAATAATGATGTGCAGGATTCTGAGAAAGGCAACAACAATAACCGATTCACTTCTACTGGCAAGGTGGCGACACCAGAATTGAAGCTGAAGAAAAGTGAGGGTCAACGGCTAGGGCAATTTTTGGAGCAGGGCAAAAAACTGTGGATCGTACGGGTAGAGTAGGGGGAGATTGCCTTGAAAATATTTAGTCTGGGCATAGATCAGTTAACGATTAATGATATCAAAAACGCGGGATTTAATGTAGTTACACAAAACGTGTATCCCGATCCGGCGCATACCGAAGGTCATATGTTAATGGTTACTAGTGACCAGGTATCTGTTCAAGCGCTTAGCGAGCTGCGATACAAATATCCAAGCTCTATGATCCTGTATTTATATCTGCAAAAGGGAATTCGCGGCTATCAAGCTGTGCATATGTTATGTGAAAGCTTAGGTCTATATTTTATTCCTCCTCGTTCTACCTCGTCAGCAGTGATAGAGAAGATTCGTTTTATCCTGGAAGAGGATGACGAGGAACGGAGCAATTTGGTTGGCTTTTTTGGCTCAGGTCCAGGCATTGGCTGCACGAGTGTGGCGAAGCTGTTCGCAAGACGAATTGCTGCGGCAGGTCTACGTGTTCTTGTACTTGGTTTGGATTTATATGACCCCGGGTATGACCGCAAAGCGACGATAAGTCTAGACAAACTGCGCCCCAAGCTTACAGGGAAGATGATTCATGATGAAGATTTCGAGCAATTGATTAGGCAGGATGGCTATTTGTATCTACCGGGTAATTACGACTACTTGAGTGTCCAGGATTATCTGGAGGAAGAGATCGAATATTTCTTGGCTAGAGCTGGAGCAAATGCGGATGTGGTTATTGCTGATTTCGGTTCAATTCCCGAGAGTGCTGCGTGGTATGTCGGTATGCAAAAGTCGTCGTTACGCATGATTGTCACTCATCCTAAACATGAACATAGATTAGAACCTCTATTCGAGCTTGCGGGGCATATAGATCTGCGTCCGCATGATTTCCAGCTGATCATTAACCGCAGTAATGTGGAGGAAATATCTTCGTCCAAAAATATGGCCCTTAGATTTGGCACTGAAATCTTGCTGGAGCTACCGTATTACCAGCCCTTGCAGGAAAGCTTGCCTCTAGGCAAAAAAGAGCTACAGCATGTGGATGATAAGGTACATTCTCTATTGGTGTCGATGGGATTAGCGCCAGAGGCCAAAAAGAAAGGGATATTTCTATGATTGAAACTCTCGCGAGTCGTCCACTCTTTTCTCTAAAACAAAGCGTGTTACGTACTAGCAAACCGGGCAAGGAAGATTTTTATGCTTTTTTACAAAAAATGAAAACCGAGATGAACGAAGGGCTAGAACGTGAGGATGATGCTTACTTCGAGCTAAATGCAAAGGCATTAATTGGCGATCCGCAGGCAGTTAGCTTTTTTATGAATGAGATTGAGAAGTACTTACGAAAAACACCTTTTACTGGAAAGGTTCCAGAAGCGTACCGAACGGCGGCAGAGGCCCTGTATCACGAGTGGAAGGGTTTTGGACCAGCGTATCGTTGGTTTACTGATCGTGCATACAGCGAGTCAACCGGATTACAAATGATTGGGAAACAAATTTTTTATAACCATAAAGGTGAGTTTATAGCTTACCCGTATGAGATGCCTTCACTGGATCGGGTGGAGCAGCTGAAGCGTTCCTTGCTAAAAAGTGATCCCAATAAAAAGCTGAACAAGGATAATCCTTCGGTGGAGTTCAAAATGGATGATCCGCTTTGGCCAGGTAGATTTATTCGGCTTGCGATTTGGGTATCACCTAGGGTCTGGGAGGGTTTTACTACGATATCACTGCGGCGACAGGTTGTGGATTTTCTGGATTTGGAGGATCAAGCGGGTACGGAATGTATTCCTGCCGAGGCGGTTGAGTTCATTCGGGCGTTATCGTCCACGTTTCGCAATACCATTATTGCGGGTGCTGTAGGGTCAGGAAAAACAACCTTTGCCAATACGATCGTTGGTGAGCAACTGCTTGGCTCTTCCTCCTGCATGGGAGTAGTGATGATTGAGAAACATCCGGAATCCATTTTACCGTATCAAATTAAAGGCCATCGGATTATTCCAATTCAAGCTGCGAATGAGGAACTGATGGAGGTGGGAGTAGAGTCGCTGCGGCATGACCCAAATATTTTGTATATGACAGAGATGCGTTATAACGAGTGGGAATTTTATTTGTGGAGTGGGGAAAAAGGATACGACGGGATCACCGGAACCTTCCACACCGTGGATTCGGAGGACATTCCTTATCAAGGTGCGTTTGCTGTGTCGACAAGAATTGGCGGGAGTCTAAAGGGGCATTTGATTTCTGCGCTGAAATCATGCGAGCTGGTGTTTATTTTGGAGAGTGTCCCGAACGGGAAGAAGCGGCTGGCGCGAATATCAGAAATCTTTTACGAAGAGGATAGAAATTCAGTGTTTGCTAATGATCTTATGCGCTGGGAGCCGGAGGAAATGTGTTGGTCTTATAATGACAAGCTGACGAAAAATCTGATGCTGAAAATGACTAAGAAAAATGCGGAGGCTACACAGATTGTCCAGAAAGAGCTGGGGCGACTTGCATCAACAAAGCCGATGGATCAGCCGCTTAAAGAAAGCTTGAAATCTAAGATAGTACTTAATGAGTGAAGGAGGTACAGCTATGGATTTACTATTTTATATTTTTCGTTTTGTCCTTCATTTATGGATTGTGTGGGGACTGTGGTTACTCACCAAACTGCTCATCGAAAGGCATTTACGGCAGGTAGTCCAGAAATTCGATTTTCGAATTAAACATAAGATGAGTATTTTTGGCAAAAGAGTTAGCTCGGTTAAAAAAAGGCTGTGGCTCTACCGCCATCTGGACAAGCTTCTGTATTTCGTACACCGGAAGTATGAACCGGGTATTAGCGTTATGCGTTTTGTTATGCGTACAGCCATTTTGTTTATTGCTGTTTTCTTATCAGGACTACTGACACTTAGTGAGCTCCCTGGAAGGTTGAGTTTTAACAATCCTTTTTTGGAGGGGATTACTTTTAATGAAGGACAGCCGATTCAGGGGGCGTGGAGATTTCCGCTTTTTATAGCTGTAATATCTGCGACGATTCCTTATTTTCGTATGAGATACATCTATGCACAGCGGAAGGTACATGGAAGCTACGATCTCCTCGATGTAGTCAAAATCTCCACCAAATTCACACATTTGTCGGTAGATTCGATTCTTGATCGTACAGCGGATTTTCTAACAGATAAAAATGTACTAAAGAGTCCTCTGAAGCTGCTTGGTGCCGCATTTTCTAATTACAGTAATGAGAAGGAGCTTGTTGAGGAGGCAGGGAGATTCTCCAGTGCGATTGGCACCACCTTCGCTTTAGAGTTTATATCAGATCTGCTCTATGCCGAGAAGGAGGGAACCCGTTATTTAAAAAGCTCGCTAATGCTGTTGAATCGTTCTATGGAGCAGCAGAGAGAGACGATTTTAACTGTAAAAGCAGGAAGCAGAGATGCGATCAGCCTTGGCTTATATGGGAATCTTCTGGTGCTGGTATCTACGGTTGGTACCTTTATGTATATGCTGAAGCCCGATATCTATTTTCAACTGCAGTTCGAAACTACGGTAGGTCTTTCCTTTTTGATGGTGATCGTCTCCGGCCTTTTTATCTCTTTTGTGATCAGTACTATTCTTGCCAGGCCCAAACTGGACTACCACTAAGGTGATGAACTATGGATAGATTATTACTACTAATTACAGTGATCGGGATCGTGTATGTCGCATTACTTGTGTTTGTGAGCAGCAGCAGTAAGCAGGAACGATATCTTGTCCGACTGGGCATCCGGTGGAATTCGCTGGGTGAACACGTGCAGAGTGATAGATTTCAGCAATTGTTGAATGAATGCGGTTTATCAATTTCGGCTCGAAAAGTTACGCTATTTCGTTATTCAGCGGCAATCATCTATTTATTTAGCCAAGTCGTCAGCGATTTCATCCGATCTGTTCCTTTTTCATTCTATGACCCTCTAATTGCTCTACTTATTCTCGTAATCAGCAGTCCGATGCGTTATCTTCCGCTTGGTTGGGTGTTGGCGTGGCTTCACCAAAAGACGAATATTCAAAAAGATGGCGAGTTGATCTCCTTCATTCGTCTCTATGAGAATAATCGCCTACGTAAGCGCGGATATGTGCAGTTTGGTGCTTTTTGTGGGAGTACAGCGGGACATTTTCAATATATACGTCAGGATTTGTATGAGCTGTCAGAACGGGCAGTAGATGAGGGTGTGGAGGGGGCGATTGAATGGTTTTGTGCCAAATTTCCGGATAACCATCACTTTATTAATGACATCCGGTCCATTTTGCTGGCGACAGAAGGCATGGATGATGACACGGAAGCTGCAAACTATTTGCGTGAACAAGGCAAGATTATCTCCAAAATCTCCAGCGATCAGTATTTAAAAAAATGGTCTTTCATCGGTGATCTATCGACGATTATTAATGTTATTCCATCGATTGCTACTTTTTTGATGATCGTTGCCATGGCGATGCAGTACATTTTGCTAATCAAGGGAAATTTTAATGGAGTCGGCATGTTCCAGTGAAAAATTGTATATTCAACCTTATTTTTAAAACCTAAAATAAAAAGGGAGAAATTAACAATGAAAAAAGACGCTATTTCTACAGGTTTGTTTATCGCTATCGGTTTTTTGTGTGTGGCCATCGTAATTGCCATTTTGATTCCTCTGGTGCGTGACGTGATTAATGCTGCCGATGATAATAGACCGACGATCCCGGGGGTATCTCTAACTCAACCGCTGGATTCCAGCCAGACTGCACTAACTATGTCCATGACTCACGTTTCGGTATAAGTCAGATGAAAAAAGACTCTATTTCCGTCGCTATGTTTTTGGCCATTGGCTTTGTAATTGCGGGGATGTTTGTCACGGTAGCTACGCATATGATCGGCAGCAGTCAGGACGATATCATCTCACATACTAAGCAAGTGGAACAGTATTAGAAGGAGGCGTGTCTAATGAAGGAGACCGTCCTCCGGGCATTGTTCATGTGGCTAGTCCTGTTTATTATCCTGCAGCCTATCTTCACCTACATAGATTATCTGCTAGATTTACAGGTCAAAGCGAATACGTCCTATATCACACAAAAAGCAGCAACAGAGGGGATGGTTACAGCTTCTATGCGGAATGAAGTAGTTTCAAATCTGAAGGCGATTGGATTTTCTGAAGCATCGATAGAAATTACTAGCAGTACAGACACCGTTCAAGAGCGAAAGCAACGAATTGATGTGTATGTAACCGCGCCGCGGATAAATCTGTTTCCTTATAATTTTTCTACGGTTTCGCAGCCGACTCGATATTATGGGCATGGATCAATTATGAGTGAGTATCTCGATTGACTAAGGGATGAGCGTAATTTATGGATTACATTATTAAGCTGGCATTTGTCCTACTGATCTTTATCTACTCCTGGTTCTTTCAGATCCAGAATCAGGAGTGGGACCAGCTGCGCAGCATGTTAAAAGACGCAAATAATATCGCTGTTCACGATGCCGCACAGGAATTAGATGAGACCGAATTGACTCGTGGTCGTCTGATTATAGATCCTACAGAAGCGTACGATACTTTTCAGCAAACCCTGCAGAACAATCTAGGCCTTGATAGCGGCCTTTTCCCCCAAGGGAGCAATCGTTTTAAGACACAAGTAAAGATTGTGAAATTCGATATTATTGATGATTCCGATGGTGTGACGTTTCCACTTTTATACGAGGATAGCGAATATGGCATAACCAAATACATCGCAGGTCCTTCGGTTATTGCCGTCATTGAGACGGAGCACCCGGTTCTGATCTTCAGATCCAAAACACAACAGCCCATTAGGGTGCCAGCAGTTCAGGAATATAAGTTCAATAAGTAAGAAAAGCCAATTAAAGAAAAGGGAGAGATTCAGTGATGAAGAAGAACATTTTAAGAGCAGCTTTGACTACAACAATGTTACTTAGCATGGTATCGGGGCAAAACGTGATTACTAACGCAGCAGCGGTTACACCAGTAACCGCATCTACACCATCAGCTACAGCAAAACCTGCTGCTACACCAGCACCCATTATGAGGGATAACTTAAGTAAATATGGTTTGAAAAAGGATTTAGAGTTGCCGGTTACGGTTACGGCGGGTGAGCTTAGTTATACGCTGGAGAAGATTATGATTTATGATTTCAAGTCAAAAGATGCACAAAATTTAGTGAAAAAATATGATTATGAATCTTTTGGAGGGCTTGTTAGTAACCCAAAGTATTTTATTTGGACTAAAATTACAATTAAGAATAACAGCAAAAACACTGTGAAAAGATCATTGAATGATCGTGAGAAATTATGGACGTTAAGTTTACAGGGTAAATCTCAATTAGATACAATTTGGCCAAAAGCTAATGTGAAAAAATTAAATAGTAAGGAAGCCTATTATTACTACACCATTAAGCCAGGGGAGCAATTAAGTACTTACCAAGCTTATTTGTATGAGGAAGACTTTAAATACTTTGTTATTCGTTTATTCTATGGCGGTGAATTTGACGAAAAATTTGTAGTTAACTCACAGGAGTAGAGTAGGAATGAAAAAAATAATCATCTCATGTCTATGCATTATACTACTCGCTTCCCTAATGACAACCATTTCTGTAGAAGCAGCTGAGATGAAATTGATTTCGGTTGCTGTTCCTATTACTACAGGGTTACAAGGATCAAGCAATGCTGCTAAGGACTTTTATCTGGAACTTCCTAGTGGAGTATCTAGTTCATCAGTTAAGACAGGTACTTTTAAATATAGTGGATCTAACGAAAAAACCAACCTTTCTCTTGAGAATGGGAAAATTAAGGTTACATTAAAGGGAGTCTCTAATCAGAAGTATATAAAAGAGGTTCAGGGTTATAGAGCTTCTTTTGAGTCGCTTTATGAGTCTGAAATATACAATTCTATATGGTTATACTCAGACGGTAGAAGATGGCAAATCAACGAGTACGATGAATACAAAGATCAAATGAAGACAAAAGACGTAGCTGCTGCAGATGGTTATCCCTCTAAGAATCCACCAACAACGGTAGTAACTGCAGGACCTTTTCAAAAAAATGAATACCTAAAGTGGTATAACGGATCGAAGACGGAAGTTATTGATTCTCAAGATGTTATTCAATCTACCATAAAACCTTATGTTGTTAAGAAATCTTCATATGCCCAAGATCCAAAATTTAAAAATGGAAGAGTAATTATAAACTATTCGATTCCTAAGGGCGTCCCATGGGATCCTGAAAATAATGATGGTTTAACTGGAAAGGCAGAAGGACGAAGATATCTAGCATTCGCAGAATATTATTACACGGCAGACGCTAAAGTAACCACCTACAGCTACGGGGGAACAGTCAGCTTTGAATATGGTCTCCCAGATGAAGCTACACTCACAGGTTCTGCAATTCTAGAACAACCTAATCCAAATCCAATTAAGTTTGATAATAAGAATGTGCCAGTTAAAATCGCTTTGAAGGGTGAACTGCTATCCTATAAAGATATTTCGAATATTTCAGAATGGATTTTTTATGCCAAAGAGAAAGGTAATGAAGGCTCACTCCAGACAAAAAAGATGTATATCAAAACTCTAACGGCAAACGAAACTTTCAAGTTTGAAATTCCGAAGGAGAAAGTGGCAGGTAAAAGTAACTACAGTCAAGTGTACGAACTAAGTATAGTAGTGAGATTTAAGAATGAAGTCGTGACCAAAAGAAGTAAGTTCGATTCGTTAAAAGAATCTTTTACAGTCAAAGCAGGAGTGTATACAACCTCAGGTCCTCCGGGCGGAGGGTTTCCAGGTCCTACATCACCGCCAGAACTACCGAGAGAGTTAAAACCCCCAGTAGCTCTTATAAATGCACCGAAGACTGTAAAAGCAGGACAAGAGTTTGTAGCCAGTGAAGCAGGGTCGTATGACCCCGATGGTTATATTACGGATTACTTTTGGGATACGCCTAATGCTAAGGGAGAATTGAGCACTTTGCCAAGGGGAACGCTTTGGTATGATAAAGACCATTTGGGGGAACAAACACTTGCTTTGACTGTAATGGACGACGACAAAATGACTGGAAGTACTAGTACTGAGGTTAATGTCATTGAGCCAAAACCAGATGCATCTATCAGGGTAGATGGTACATTAAAGCAAAATCGAAAGGTTATTATACAAAGTTACGTTAGTAGCCCGACCTACTACCCATTAGTAGATGCTAAGACTAAATTCACCATCACAGCCGTATCAGGTGGAACGAATTCTGATATTAAATATAGCGGATCACTGAACGGAGTATATAGCAAAGATGTGCTATTCAAGAAGCCAGGGAAATATAAAGCAACCATTTATGTGGAGAATTCATTAGGGCTAACTGCGAGAAACGAAACAACTTTTGATATAGCACCAGACCAGAAACCTTTTGCATACTTTACGATGGCTGGAACAGCGTATCGCAATCCTGCAGATGGTAATCAAGCGACCCTATCAATAGATGATATGTCGTACTCACCAGACCAAGATATGGTGGCTCGAAGGCTTTGGGAATACCGCTACGATTCTGATAACAACGGAAATTTTTCAGGGGAACCATGGGTTATTTTTAATAATGAGAATTTAGATCGTTTGAATCTTAAGGTAAGGGAAGTCGGAAAATACGAAGTAAGACTAACTGTATTTGAAGAGTTTGGCCAGCCGACCATCGAGGAGTTTGTGACGCAGGCTGATCGGCAATCCATAGATTCAGAAGCTACACAAAATGTGATCGAACGGATCTTCACGGTTAAAAATCAGGCACCTGATGTCGATTGGTCATGGTAGAGAGGATTAGAGATGCAGAAATTAAAAAAAACAATTTCAACGTTTATGGCCCTTGTATTACTACTTCTTTCATTCCCTGAATTTTATTCGGGGAGTGCAAAGGTAGAGGCGACAGGTGACCCAAATATCATCAATTTTATGGATATCCGTCTTGAAGGATTTAATAAAACAACTCCTTGGGAGCCAGCTATGGGGAATATAGGATCTTTAAGTTTGAATATGCCTGCTATGACCCTAACCAATATTACTTTTGATCTAACAACAAGAATACTGCGCTACGATTATGTACCTGATGCGCCTGTAGTTTTAACATCAGGGGATATTAATTGGTACTATGATACGCAGCGTACTAGATTTCTTAATATTTACAGTTATATGTACAGGACAGATGGAAGTGGTAATACTGATTATGCTACTGATGCCTCATGGAGAATTGAAGAAATGCCACCTGTGAAAAGTTCGGATAGTCTTCAGTTTAACCTTGATAGAAATACAACCGCTTTTTATGAAAGTTATGCTTATCCAGCGAAGTATGGCATTCCAAAAGCCCTTAAAGTCGCACTAAGAGCAAGTGATGCGCAACACCAACCTAACGAATGGATGAATGGTTGGCATAACAACGTATATTATGATTGGGATAACATACCTCTAGTAATAAATTCAGCACCTACGCTCACAGTGACTACACCAAGCGAGCAGCAGCTACTGAATGAGCCAGGATTCAGTGGTATGAATATCGAAGGATATGTTCGAGATGTGGACAATAATGATCTAGTCGTTAGTGCTGAAATTCCTAATGTGTTCTATAAACAAGTCAATGTCCAACAGGCACTGAATAATAAATGGTTTTCCATCCCAATAGATGTTTTGGCAGACGGAATTCCTCCCGGACGCCACAATATCATTATCAAGGTTGTGGATCCCTATAATTATAAGGATGAGAAATCGTTGGTCGTTACTGTATCCTATAGGCTTAGGAATAAATCCTTTATATTGATTAACACTCCTATAGACTTATCAACCACATACAAGGACTATGAAGGAGATTCTAAATATCAAGAACGCTATAGATACGATCATACCCCGTATTTCTTCGATAATTCGATGGGTATCATTTCGGATAGTGGGTTATGGCGTTCAGAAAGGTATACCTCCTTTCCATATAGCGGACTGTATAACGCAACCTTTCAAGCACGAGATAATCCTAAAAACGATGACCGATTCGATGACTATCGTTTATGGAGCCGAGATAATTTATCTTCAATGACCTATCATGTTCATCGGAAGCCAATTGCATTGTTTGCTGCCAAACTGGCGTGGGGATCTCTTCAGCTAACAGATAGTTCCTACGATTTGGACCACATCACGGCTGTTAATAAGGGACTTATAGCTTGGCAATGGCAGTATAAAAAAACTGATTCTGAAATATGGACAGATGGTCAACCGCCAGCTCAATTACTGAGTTCTGGACAATATGACATACGTCTTAGAGTACGAGATGTCGATGGCGAAAATGGGTTAGGGGTCTGGAGCGACTGGTGTGTAAGGACGGTGGGAGCTGCAGGTAATCTACCTCCCGTAGCGTTATTTACTGTTGATCCTAATATTGTTTCCTATCGTAAAACTACTACCATAACAGACAAATCGTTTGATCCGGATAATGATCCATTAGATGTGTATTACTGGACGGTTATCAAAGACGGTTGGAACAAAGTTTGGGAGCATTGGGGTGGAGCTACAACGCCACCTAATATCGCAGCTTTTGGGATCGGTAATTATCAAATTAGTTTACAAGTGCATGACAACCGAGGTTTATGGTCAGATTGGTATCGCCAAAATGTCCAAGTGATTAATCACCCACCCGCAGCAGCATTTAACATGCCAGCTGAAGTATATCGAGACACTGTAATTACAGTGGATAATCTAACACCAGATCCTGATGAAGATGGAGATTCGCTTGCTTATTTATGGTACGCCAAACTCAGCAATAGTCCTTATTATTATGCTGGCAGTAACCGCAACCAATCTTTGACGATACGAGATCTTATTGCTGGAAACGGAATTTCACCGCAGCAGGCTATATCAGAAGGATGGGAAATGCGCCTTAAGGCAACAGACGTACCTAATCCCTCAAGTATTGGAGCTTTAAGTTCCAATGCAACACGCGTATTTACTGTTAAAAATCATGTTCCAACAGCTGCTATTAAGGGTCCATCGGCAGTATTCCAATATGATACCCGACAATATACATCTTTTGATGAGGATGGAGATCCCTCCGACGTCGCTAGTCTGCAATACTTCTGGAAAGTAACAGATAGTGATGGCATTACGCAATGGTTTCGAACTCCTAGTATTGATGTTAATTTTCCTGAGTCCGGTATCTATACATTAGAACACTGGGTTATCGATCAGATCGGTGATAAGTCTAATATAGCTACGTTGAAGGTGAGTGTTACTAAAAATCTAGCGCCCTCAATGACATTGATAACCCCGGCGGGAACCGTAACCAATCCATCCGTTATAGATGCCGAAATACAAGGAGATCCATTAATTAAATGGAATTATACAGACCCAGAGAGTGATCCGCAGGAGAAGTACCGTTTAGAATTTTTTTCAAAAGACGGACTCTTAGTTAAGACAGTTGAAAACCTTGACACCACAGGTCAGCTTCGGCAGTATCAGCTCACTAACCATACATTTAATCGATTTGAATACTTCACCGTATATGGGCGGGCTTATTCCAAATTAACCTGGTCAGAAATATCTAACGAAAAAACGTTTATCATCGACAATCCGCCGCAGCCCGGATTCACACTTATCACGGATACAGGCAGAGATGCTGCCAAAGAGCCGATTTATCGCACGGATCTTCTAAATATCAAGAGCAAAGCGACGGATCCAGACCTTCCAAAAGGAGATACGATCAGCCATAAGTATGATTTGAAATCATCTAACGGGACGGAAGAATTGGCTAGTACTCAAGCTGAATTTACGAAGAAATTCACCTCAAATGGCGTCTTTACCTTGAAACAAACCGTTACGGATTCTCTAGGACTGTATCGAGAGCTATCTCTGAGTATCACTGTAGCCAACCGCAAACCGACCGTAACGATAACGTACCCAACAAGTACTGACTCAAGTAAGCCTATGATCGCAAGTACGCTTACACCAATCATCAAGTGGGATTATCAAGATGAGGATGGAGATGAACAAAAGCGGTATAAGGTACAAATTATCAACTTGGCGACAGGGATGGTTAAAGTTCAATCTGGCGAACAAAATTCAAGTGCCAAACAGTGGCAAGTGCCAACTGGAATATTGGTTGAGAACGAAAAATATGCCGTGGAAGTGGAAGCTTTTGATGGTTATAACTGGAGTGATATCTCAGCGCGTAAATATTTTATGGTTAATCTACTGAGTATTAAAGGTGGGGTCCAGCACACAGAGGAATGGAATAACAACCGTAAAGGCTACAATTTGAACAAGAGCGGTAATGAGGAGAGTCCAAGAGGCTACAATGTGTTTTGGGCAGGTGAGCGATTTATATTGCAAGGGATAGCAACCGGTCTACCTGATACTGTTGAGGTAACGATGACGGGAGGTTATTCTACGCAACTAAATCCAACGAACAGTGACAAAACCTTGTGGATAGGCGAATTATATGATCCAGCATTTGTGAAACTTCCCGATGGTCCAGTGAAATTTACCTTCACAGCTAAGAATGAGTACAATACCAAAATTGATACAGTTACTGTTGTGATCGCTGGCGATTGGTCCGAATATTTTCGGAACCATCGTGTGAAGTAATGATACATCTACGACTTTATCCTTTTTCCATCTAAAAAGGGCTACGCGGAAATACGAGCCGCATAGCCCTTTTTTACGAGCAACAACTTATATAACTCCTTCAGTCCGTTCTTCATTCATTCTCATCATTCTTGTCGCAACGGAAGGGGTATGTAAAGGTATATTCGTCGAACGTGCAGAGGCTCTTTGAGCTCTACGCACATAATAGGATAACTTTCCGCTGAATATTTTATGGGAACAGAGTGAAAGAGCGAAATCCTCCGGGGTAACAAAGCATGAAGGCTTATTCACAGGCTGAACTGCGGTATTTTCAAATAAGGAAGCAACAAAATGAGAGCAGAAATAAGCGTTCTCTCGATCTATTTTAACATTTAGAAGTACGCCGATCAGGCCTAAAAGATGGTATTTATAACGTTCCTGATTTTTCATCATCCCTTGGACATGATTGTACATGGCATCGTATTCCGCTGCACTGACACGTAACTGATAAATAGAGCAATTTGCGCTGCTATAGAAAGGGTGAATGAAATTTTCTTGAATCAGACCCGCGACGAATGGATTGTGCATTTTTTTTCTTCCGAAGCTGTACACCTCACGTAGTTCACTATCAAAGGCGATCGAAGCATGGTTCAGATCAGCTTTTGTAAACCACTTAATGAAACCACTGAAGGCTGTACCTGTACCGGTAAGCACAATATAAACATCCTTTTTCGAAGTCATGTTCAGAATTCCTTTCCACTTGGAGATATTGGATAATGAATGAAAATTTTACTTGAGTAACTCCATCTTACTTTATATTCGAGCATTGTAAAACAAACTTTAGTCGCAATAGAAAACTAGACCATAGGCTAAGTAAAAACCCGTCTCATGACATAGTTACTTTTGCGTATATAAATGCGTAGATATTGCAAAACATAAGCTGTCAAACAAAGAGTTTTTAAAAACAATTGGAATTGCTTCCACACTAGTGATACAATAAGAGTCAAAATGACATTCTTGAGATTTCAGAGGAGGAACTATTAAATGAGTGAACAAGAACAAGCGATCCAGAAGGAAGAAAACTCAACAGTAGATAACCTGTCTATCACAACAATTCGTACTTTGGCTATTGATGCTATCGAAAAAGCGAATTCCGGCCATCCAGGTATGCCAATGGGTTCTGCACCAATGGGCTACCAACTGTTTGCAAAAACAATGAATCATAACCCTGATCATCCAACATGGGTAAACCGCGATCGTTTTGTATTGTCCGCTGGACATGGTTCCATGCTTCTGTACAGCTTGCTGCACCTTAGCGGCTATGATCTTCCTATGGAAGAATTGAAACAATTCCGTCAATGGGGTAGCTTGACTCCTGGTCACCCGGAAGTTGGTCACACAGCTGGTGTTGATGCAACTACAGGTCCGCTTGGACAAGGTATTGGTATGGCCGTTGGTATGGCTATGGCCGAAGCTCAATTGGGCGCAACCTACAACAAAGAAGGACATAACGTAGTTGACCACTATACTTATGCTATTTGTGGTGATGGTGACCTTATGGAAGGGATCTCTTCTGAGTCCGCTTCTCTTGCTGGTCATTTGAAACTCGGAAAATTGGTTGTATTGTATGATTCAAATGATATTTCCCTTGATGGTAAATTGAATCTTTCTTTCTCCGAAAATGTAGCTCAACGTTTTGATGCTTATGGTTGGCAAGTTCTGCGCGTAGAAGACGGAAATGACCTTCCGGCTATTGAAAAAGCTATTGCTGAGGCGCAAGCTGAGACTAGCAAACCGACTTTGATCGAAGTGAAAACAGTTATTGGTTATGGTAGCCCTAACAAACAAGGTAAAGGCGGCCATGGCGGTACTCACGGTTCCCCACTTGGAGCAGAAGAAGCTAAGCTGACCAAAGATTTCTACAAATGGGTATACGAAGAAGATTTCTATGTGCCTGATGAAGTTCGTGTACATTTTGCAGAAGTGAAGAAAAACGGAATCGCAGCTAACAAAGCTTGGGACGACAAATTTGCGGCTTACAAAAAAGCATATCCAGAGCTGGCTGCACAATTCGAAACAGTAATCAATGGTGATCTTCCAGAAGGCTGGGATGCTAACCTTCCAACTTACACTACTGAAGATAAAGCAGTATCGACTCGTGTCGCTTCCGGTAGTGCGCTTAACGGTCTGACTGCTGGCGTTCCTCAGCTAGTGGGCGGTTCCGCCGACTTGGAAAGCTCCACTATGACGCATTTGAATGGTTTGACATCTTTCACACCAGAATCTTATGATGGCCGCAACATTTATTTCGGCGTACGTGAGTTTGGTATGGCTGCTGCAATGAACGGTATTGCTCTGCACACTGGTCTTAAAGTATTCGGAGGAACATTCTTCGTATTCACAGACTACCTGCGTCCAGCAATTCGTTTGGCATCGATCATGAAATTGCCAGTAACCTATGTACTGACACATGACAGTATTGCAGTTGGTGAAGATGGTCCTACGCATGAACCAATCGAACAATTGGCTTCCCTGCGTATCATCCCAGGTCTGACTGTTATTCGTCCGGCTGATGCTAACGAAACTTCTGCAGCATGGGCTTATGCTATGGAAAACAAAGAGAATCCGGTTGCTTTGGTTCTGACTCGTCAAAACTTGCCAATTCTTGCTGGAACCGTAGATGGCGTTCGTGAAAACATCAAACGTGGTGGTTATGTTGTCTCTGATTCCAAAAATGGCACTCCACAAGCACAGCTTATCGCAACTGGTTCTGAAGTACAGTTGGCAGTTAAAGCGCAAGCTGCTTTGGCAGAAGAAGGCATCGATGTTCGTGTAATCAGCTTGCCAAGCTGGGATCTGTTCGAAAAACAAGACAAAGAATATCGTGATTCCGTAATTCTTCCAGGAGTCAAAGCCCGTCTTGCTATCGAAATGGCACAAACCTTCGGATGGGAACGTTACACTGGTGACCAAGGCGATATCCTAGGCATCACTACTTTCGGAGCTTCCGCACCTGGCGATAGAGTTATGAAAGAATACGGCTTTACTGTAGAGAACGTAGTAAGCCGTGTGAAAGCACTTCTGTAATTAACTGAATAATCATTAGGGGGAGAACAAGTAATGAGTCAGTTTAACAACGCAACGATCGAAAAAGCAGCCAATGTATATTATGGCGGACAAGTAACCAGCCGTACGGTAATTTTGCAAGATGGATCTAAAGTAACATTGGGCATCATGCTGCCGGGTGTGTATGAATTTGGTACAGATGGTCCTGAAATTATGGAGATTCTGTCCGGCGATCTTAAAGTGCTGCTTCCCGGCACTGAGGTATGGCAGGAGATTAAGGGAGCGTCAACGTTCAATGTTCCTGGCAACTCTAAATTTGCGTTGGAAGTATTTGAAGTAACTGATTATTGCTGTTCTTACCCGGTTCTATAGAAAACAGACTTTTCTAAGGGCTGTCCTATAAGTAGCTTTTTTCTATGAGTGAGACGACCCGGATTCAATTTAAAAATCGTAAAAGTCAGCAAGGCAGCGGTTCTCCCGTTATTGGAGGATGGCTGCTTTTTGTTGTGGCTGGTGATTGCTTGATGTTCAATTATGTATTCATTATGCTCCTTTTGCAGCTTAAGGAAGTAGATGACATTAGGGCTGGGTCGGATCATCAGCAAATTAGCACTGAGTCATAACCATCCCCACCGCGTACGGACCCAGAGGACGCTATTAGCAAATTTATAGCCTTTTGAGCAAGTTTTCGGACTCCAGTGCAACTATTTCATAGAAATAGGCTCATAATTGGCGCTTTTTATGCCAATAGCGACTATGGAGTCCGATAGCATGCCAAATGTGGGATTATACTGCGAATAAGGTCAGCTGAGTCCGAAGGTGCTGTGTCATCACCAACTTGGCACCTGGTTAGCGCCAACCCACCGCGTACGGACCCAGATGGCGTTAGCGCTGGAGCAACACCAATTTAGTACCGGATCACCACCAATCCTACCGCTGTAGCACCTGGTCACCACCAATCCTACTGCTGTAGCACCCGGTCACCACTAATCCTACCGCGTACGGACCCAGATGACGCTATTAGCAAATTTATAGCCTTTTGAGCAGGTTTTCGGACACCAGTGCAGCTATTTCATAGAAACAGGCTCATAATTGGCGCTTTTTATGCCAATAGCGACTATGGAGTCCGATAGCATACCAAATGTGAGATTATGCTACAAATAAGGTCAGCTGAGTCCGATGGCGCTGTGTCATCACCAACTTGGGCACCCGGTTAGCGCCAACCCACTGCGTACGGACCCAGATGGCGTTAACACTAGATCAACACCAATGTAGTACCGGGTCACCACCAATCCTACCGCTTAAGGACCCAGATGACGCTATTAGCAAATTTATAGTCTTTTGAGCAGGTTTTCGGACACCAGTGCAACTATTCCATGGAAATAGCCTCATAATTGGCGCTTTTTATGCCAATAGCGACTATGGAGTCCGATAGCATGCGAAATGTGAGATTATACTGCGAATAAGGTCAGCTGAGTCCGATAGAGATAGCTGTGTACCGCAGAGGTTACTTAGTTAAAGGAGCTTGAGGTTTGGAGCGAGGGAGAGGTTCTAGAAAATACGGGATATACCGTAGTCATCAAGCAATCAACTTGGTACCAATTTGCTACTAAACAGCAGCTCACCCAGTGACTCCTCCAGTAACTAAACAGCAACTAAACAGCAGCTCACCCAGTGACTATCCAACAATTTCTCCAGTATCTATCCAACAATTCAGCGCTCCTTCAGTAACTTTTCTGAAATTATCTAACAACTCATCCAGTAACTTCTCCAGCACTTACCCAACAATTCAGCACTCCCTCAGTAACTTTTAAGCGACTATTTAGCAACTCATCAGTAACTCCACCAGAACTATCCACCGTTTCATCACTAATACAGTAACTTTTGCGACAAACTAGTACTTCGCGACCTTCTTAGTAACTATCCCACCAACACCACCACAACGTTCTGAGTAACTCCACAGCAACCAATATTTTCTTGCACTACAACTGTTAATTTGGTATTATAATTATACGAACAAACGTTCGTATAATTGGTTCGACAATGGGATTGTCCATAAAGAAAAGACCGCATCGCAATATCATGTGCGAGGCGGTCGTAAATGTTCTTATGAAGTAGGTTTTGAGCTCTTGGATTTATTTATTGGATACATTTGCACCCATCTTTTGGCCGATCCACTCTTCGTAACATTTCACTACGGCAGAGAGATCTTCTTCACCATAACCTTGGGTGAATCCAGCTTGGAACATGCTTTTAGCCAAGCCCAGCATAGGAGAAGGAACGCCTGTTGAATCGCTATGGGCAGAGGCAAGCTTCAAATCCTTAAGCATTAGAGCGAGAGAGAATTGATTGCTGAAATCATCTTCTATGATTTTACGGCCTTTAAGCTCAGCTTGTTTGCTGCCCGCAGAACCAAGTTGTACTAGTTCCAGGAACTTGTCTGCTGGTACGCCTGATTTAACGGCAATGGCGAACCCTTCGGCTAGGGCAACATTATGAATACCTACCATAGCATTGTGAGCCAGCTTGGCCACAGCGCCGCTGCCGTTCTCACCCATATGTAGCAGCTTCTTACCCAAAGTATCAAAGATATCACGATGTTGTTCTATGACCTCAGCACTACCGCCGACCATGAACACTAAGGTTCCTTCAATCGCTGCTGGTTTGCTTCCAGTTACTGGCGCGTCTAGGAAATGTCCACCGCGCGCTTCTACAGCAGCGGCAATTTCACGAACTAGTCCTGGTGAAATTGTGCTGGAATCAATAATTAGTCCACCAGGCTTCACAGCATCAAGTATACCATTTTGACCATAAAACACTTCACGAACCGAATCATCATTGCTGATCATGGTAATAATAACATCCTTACCCTCAGCCGCTTCGCGGGGCGTGAGAGCAGTCTGGGCACCTTCTGCTTCAAGAGGTTTACACTTGGCTGCCGTACGGTTGTATACCGTAACCTGAAAGCCGCCACGTAGTAAATTGGAGGCCATAGGCGCACCCATTGTTCCGAGTCCGATAAAACCGATTTGTTTCATTTATATAGCCACCTTCCGTTTTCTTTATTCTATCACGGCACTTTGTCCAGCACCACAGCACACCTATGTCTTTTGATACAGGAAACGCTTCCAAGGAACTTTGGAAAACTTGGTTCTAATGCCCTCTATGTGCCCTAAGACCTTGCCAGTCAAGGCAAATTAAAGTATCCTAATTATAAAGTTGTAACAAACGGTTTTAAATTTAAAGAGATAAAACAGGAGGTTACCAATACCGATGTCTAAGAAGATTAATTTTGACTACACAAAAGCTCTTTCGTTTTTTAACCAACAAGAAATCGACAACCTTGCCGCCCCAGTTAAGCTAGCACACGAACAGTTGCATAACAAAACTGGTGTAGGCTCTGACTACCTTGGATGGATCGATCTGCCGACAGCTTACGATAAGGAAGAATTCGCTCGCATTCAACAAGCTGCTAAGAAGATCCAAAGCGATTCCGAGGTACTGATTGTAATTGGTATCGGAGGTTCTTATCTGGGAGCACGCGCAGCTATTGAGGCGCTATCGCATTCTTTCTACAATAACCTTTCTAAAGATAAACGCAAAACTCCAGAAGTTTATTTCGCTGGTAATAACATTAGCTCTACATACATCACGCATCTGCTTGATCTAGTAGAAGGTAAAGACTTCTCCGTGAACGTAATCTCCAAATCTGGAACTACTACTGAGCCAGCGATTGCTTTCCGCATTTTCCGCGCTGCTCTGGAGAAGAAATACGGCAAGGAAGAAGCTCGTAAACGCATTTACGCTACTACAGACAAGGAAAAAGGTGCCCTTAAGAAATTGGCAACTGAAGAAGGTTATGAATCCTTCATCATTCCAGATGATGTAGGCGGACGTTACTCCGTATTGACACCTGTAGGCTTGCTGCCGATTGCTGTAGCTGGCATTAACATTGAAGAAATGATGCAAGGTGCTGCTGCCGCTGCGGATGAGTTCAACAATCCAGATGTAGCTACTAACCAAGCTTATCAATATGCTGCAGTTCGTAACGCTCTATACCGTAAAGGTAAAACAACTGAAATCCTCGTCAACTATGAACCTTCCTTACACTTTGTATCTGAGTGGTGGAAACAATTGTTTGGCGAAAGTGAAGGTAAGGACTTCAAAGGAATTTATCCTTCTTCCGTTGATTTCTCCACAGATCTACACTCCATGGGTCAATTTATCCAAGAAGGTAACCGCAACATTTTTGAAACGGTTATCCAAGTAGATCAAGTAGCTCATCATGTTACGATTGAGAATGATCCGGATGATCTGGACGGCTTGAACTTCTTAACAGGAAAGACTATGGATTTCGTGAATAAGAAAGCTTTCCAAGGTACAATGCTTGCACATACAGATGGTCAAGTACCTAACCTTATCGTTACTATTCCTGATCAAACACCATACACCTTTGGATATTTGGTGTACTTCTTTGAAAAAGCCTGCGGTATCAGCGGATACTTGCTCGGTGTTAACCCATTTGACCAACCAGGCGTAGAAGCATACAAGAAAAACATGTTCGCATTGCTTGGCAAACCAGGTTACGAAAAAGAAAAAGCAGAGCTGGAAGCAAGACTTACTGAATAGTATTGCAGTAGGTTTTACAATGGCTATTAATCACAGAACATTCATACTAATGTAAGTCACCAGGAGCAGTCCATAGGTAATCCAATACCGGGACTGCTCCTGACATTATATGAAGACATCATATGTAAATAAGGACTGGAATAATTATGTTAGAACAATATCAAACGGTCCGCTCTTCCGGCTCAAAGGAAGTTGTGATCCGTAAATCCCGTTTCATTGGTCATGTTATGCCAGTGGAGAATGAAGAAGAAGCTTTGTTGTTTATCGAGGACATCAAGAAGAAACATTGGAACGCAACGCATAACTGTTCTGCTTATGTGATTGGGGAGAGAGACGAAATCCAGAGGCAATCGGACGACGGGGAGCCGAGTGGGACAGCCGGCAAACCGATTTTGGAAGTAATCCGCAATCAGGGAGTTAAAAATGTCGCAATCGTAGTTACCCGTTATTTCGGAGGCATTATGCTGGGTGCCGGTGGGCTGATTAGAGCTTATACGGATGGAGCAGTGCTTGCGCTTGAAGCAGGAGAAGTAATCACCCGTGTACTGAGACGAGAGGTATTCGTAGAGATCGAGTACACTTGGCTGGGCAAGGTTGAGAACGAACTTCGAGGAAGAGGGATTCAGACTGGCGAGACTTTGTTCACCGACAAAGTAACGTTGTTATGTTTGCCGCGAAATGATGAGGGTGAGACTTTTATGGCATGGATAACAGATCTAACCCAAGGGCAAGCCCTGATAACAGAAGGGCGGCGGATTTACTACAGCGAAGGGGATTAGTATATGGCAAGGAGAGCAGTGGAGCAGGAGTTGTCGAGGGAAAGGATTCTAGAGGCCGCTAGGCATCTGTTTATAACCAAAGGGTATCGGGCAATTTCAATGCGAAGTATTGGTCAGCATTTGGGATATAGCCACGGCTCTCTCTATTATCATTTCAAGGAAAAGGCGGAGTTGTTCTACGCTATTGTTGTAGAGGATTTTAATCATGTGGCTGCTTTACTCAGTCAAGTGATGAATAAACCGCCTGAAGAAGGAATGACAAGGGTAGAACAGCTGATTATGGAATTTATTAGATTTGGAATAGATCATCCCTACCAATATGAAATTATGTTCATGATTCGCGATGAGGAATTGCTAGCTTATTGTAGAGCAGAACAGGGACGATGTTTTGATTTATTCTCCAGTATTGTGCGCCGTCATATGAAGGAAGAGGGATATGTGTCTGAGGACTGGCAGAATGTGCCGTTAACAATGTTCTTGTCTGCACACGGATTTATTTCTTATTATATCCAGGACAAAGTATCGTTTGACGATGTGAAAGAGGCAGCGTTAGCTCATATAAAGGTTTTATGTCGCAGCCTTTAACATGCTGTTTTTTTTATAGATCTTCACTTTAAAGCTGTGCATTGGTATAACACTGCTTCTCTGCTTGATGAAAGTATTACTAGACTCTAGTTATTGTCTAAATGGCCGCTCCGCAGCGATAACGGAAGCGGCCATTTGTATGTTTATTATCCCTCTACTATTTTTAAGAAACATTGCCGGCGTCTAGGTCCATCGAACTCACAGAAATAAATACCTTGCCAACGACCGAGAATTAATTCACCTTCGTGGATGATCAGGGTCTGGGAAGGCCCGGTAGTAATAGATTTAAGATGAGAGGCAGAATTGCCTTCCGCATGCCGATACTTCGGATGCTCCCAAGGGTAGACCTCATCCAAACGCATCAGAACATCATGCTTCACATCAGGATCCGCATTTTCATTAATAGCAATACCAGCAGTGGTATGAGGACAATAAACTACAATCAATCCGTATTGAACTCCACTTTTTTTTACATAAGAAATGACTTCCCGAGTAATATCACGTAATTCATCCCGCTTTGTAGTAGTGATCTCCAGAGTATGCAACATAATCAATCCCCTTCCTGTGAGGTGCCATTTTTTAGTGTACCTTTGATACATATATTTTAACCCAAATTCACTTGAAAGTAATTGACGGCGGTGAGAAGGATTTGGTAAAGTAGTAATAATATAAAACCAAGTATATAAATAGGAATAATTAATGAGGATTTTGGTTAGTATACCGACCGGTTATCCGGAGGTGGGAGGGCAAAAATCATTGAATTCGCTACTTAGACACAAAGGCTGGACTTGGGGTTTCCGAACTACAATTTTGCTCTATTTTGTAGTATTGATCGTGTTGCCCATACTCGGGGTCTATTACAACTCTTTTTCTCTTGGTTTTGGCAATTTTGTGGAAAGCGTCAGCGATCCAATTGCTTGGAAGTCGGTGCTGCTAACCTTAAAGCTGGCGATTTTCGCTACTTTAATTAATGTTTTGTTAGGAACTATGATTGCTTGGGTCCTTATTCGTTATCAATTTGCTGGTAAAGCGCTGCTCAACAGTCTAGTCGATTTACCTTTTGCACTGCCAACAGCTGTCGGAGGTTTGATGATTCTACTGCTGCTTGGACCAGGTAGTCTTATCGGCAAAGCAGCTGAGGCACTTGGATTTGAAATTGTTTTTCATCAACCGGCTATCGTAATTGCTATGGTGTTCGTGACGTTTCCATTCGTGATTCGAGCGGTTCAGCCCTTGCTGGAGGAATTGGACCCATCCGAAGAGGAAGCAGCATATACAATGGGTGCCAAGGGGGCAAGGGTATTCTGGCAAGTTATTCTTCCATCAATGGCGCCTGGGATGATCAGTGGTGGGATGCTCGCATTTTCAAGGGCGCTTGCGGAATTTGGTGCAGTGGTACTCGTCGCAGGTAATATTCCGGGCCGTACGCTTGTATCTTCTGTTTTTATTTTTGGTGAAGTTGAAAGTGATAATCCAGTCTCCGCCGCTGCGGTTTCTGTTATTCTCTTGACCTTATCCTTTCTTATTCTTTGGCTGATTAATATGCTGCAGATGCGGGGGAGACGCTCATGAGGAAATTATGGATTGCTCTTACTTATTTAGTGTTTTTTCTGCTCATTGCTGCTCCATTAGGAAAAATGGCTATCGGTGCTTTTAGTGAAGGATTAGGTGGTTTCTGGAATGCTCTGACTAGGCCTGAAGCGCTGCATGCGCTCATGATGACTGGGCTTGTTGTGATAGTAGTTACGTTATTAAATACATTGTTCGGTATTATGATGGCTCTGTATCTTGTTCGGGCGAACTGGATCGGCAAGCGTCTAAAAGGATTATTGAACAGTATTGTGGATTTGCCTTACGCGGTATCCCCTGTAATCGGAGGATTGATGATTGTCCTGTTGCTGGGTCCCGATAGTACCTTGGGAGCGATTTTTGAGGGGATTGGACTAAAGATCGTTTATGCGATTCCCGGGATGATCATTGCCACTTTATTTGTTACCTTTCCTTTAATGGTGCGTGAGGTTATGCCGGTGCTTCAGGAGATTGGTTCACAGCAGGAGGAAGCGGCTTCGACATTGGGCGCTCGTAGCTGGACTATTTTTTGGAAGGTAACTTGGCCTTCGATTCGTTGGGCGGTTGTGTATGGTGTCATTCTTACGGTGGCACGTTCACTTGGAGAGTTCGGCGCGGTACTTGTGGTTTCGGGGAACATTATGAACAAAACTCAGACGGCGACAACTTTAGTCTATCAGGATGTTGAGAATTTTAATGTGACGGCTGCTGGAGGAATAGCGCTAGTTCTGGCTGCATTTTCCGCAGGTCTGCTGCTGTTGATGGAATGGACCAAGAGAAGAAAGGAAGTGCAGTAATATGCATGTAGAAGTGCGGGGGTTAAACAAGCATTTTGGAGATTTTCATGCGGTCAAGGACGTCAATTTCACCATTACAAAAGGTCACCTGATTGGATTGCTCGGCCCAAGTGGAGGCGGGAAAACCTCAATTCTACGTATGCTGGCGGGACTGGAGTCACCGGATACCGGAGAGATTATTTTTCATGGTCAGACGGTGAACAATCTTCCTCCTCAAGAACGTGGGATCGGCTTCGTTTTCCAGAACTATGCACTCTTCAAACATATGACTGTATTTGATAATATCGCTTTTGGCTTAAAGGTTAAAAAGGCTAACAAAACAGCTATCCGCGATCGTGTTATGGAACTTGTAGAGCTTACAGGGTTAAAAGGGTTCGAGAAACGTTATCCGCATCAGCTATCAGGGGGACAACGTCAGCGTGTGGCTTTTGCACGTGCGCTTGCGCCTGAACCACAGCTGCTGCTTTTAGATGAACCTTTTGCTGCTATTGATGCGAAGATCCGCCAGGAGCTGCGCGCTTGGCTGCGTGAACTGATTGAGCGTGTAGGTATCACCTCTATTTTTGTAACCCATGACCAAGATGAAGCGATTGAAGTAGCGGATGAAATTATGATCATTAATCAAGGACGTTTGGAACAAAAGGGTACCCCGTGGGATATTTACAAGGAACCCAAAACACCGTTCGTGGCAACATTTATCGGCGAATCTACGCTGATTGAGAACGCTTCTGAGGTTAAGGGCTTTACAGGTGCGGGGGACGGCAAGCCTACCAAAGCGCTGATTCGTCCTGAATATATTGAAGTGGGTAACCTGCATGAGTTCAAGATGGCTTCTGCCACGGAAAAAGGTGTTGTGAAACATCTGCATTTCCGCGGCAGCGAATGGCTCGTTGAGGTTGAAGTAAATGGTCACAAGCTGGTCACCTACCGTTCGTTGGAGAAAGAAACCTTGCAGCCGGGTCAGGAAATCTCAGTACTGGTACATCGGGCTTATCTGTTTAATGATGAGCGCAGCTGGATCCAGGAGAACAACCTGAAAGAAGATCCAATGCCGATTTTTATTTAAAAATAAATAAAATTATTTTCAATTTCTTTTGATAGTAGCGAATGTGATTCGCTAGGATTAGAGGAACTGATGTGAAGGCCAGAAGTAATGAAGTGGAAGTTTGGAACTGTAGGAGCGGAGCGACCGCCTTTGTTTCCGGATTTAATCCGCTGAGGATATAAAATTAATAAATCTGGGAACAACAGCGGCCGAAAGTCCAAACATTCCGCGTAATTACGGCAAATACCGAACGTTGGATACTTGAATTTTAAGTTTCAGCCATAGAGCTACTTTCAAGGAAATATTAAAAATCATTACCTCGAAGGATGTGGGCCGCAATGAATATCAAAAGGAGCAGACAACTGCACGGATGTTTTGCTGCCCTAATGCTGGCCATACTCACGCTGACAGTAGTCGGTTGCGGGAATGAGAAGGCAGCTACGACGATGGCAGAGCCTTCGAAGCAAGGGGATGTTACGCTGGTAATTGGCGCATACAGTGTGGCTAAGGATGCGATGCAGGATATTTTGCCGTTATTTGCTGCCAAGTGGAAGGCGGATACGGGTCAGGATATTAATTTTCAGGAGTCTTATGAGGCTTCAGGGACACAGGCGCGAGCGATTGTAGGTGGATTTGAAGCGGATGTGACGCTGCTAGCTATGGAAGGTGATGTCGAGAAGCTAGTTAAGGCTGGACTCGTAGCGCCAACATGGAAAGAGCAGGGTGAAGAAGGCATGGTAACACGTTCAGTAGTAGCTCTTGGTACCCGCGAAGGGAATCCCAAAGGCATTCGCGATTTTGCGGACTTAGCCAAGCCGGGGATTAAAGTGTTATATCCAAACCCGAAGACCTCTGGTGGTGCGCAATGGGATATCAACGCGATCTATGGGGCTGGTCTGAAGCTGTCAGAGGAGCAGGAGGGGGCAAAGGATCCAGCAGCAGCCAAAGCTTTTTTAGAAAGCATCCATGCCAATGTAGAGTCTCTGGATAAGAGTGGCCGCGCTTCTATGGCAGCCTTCGAGTATGGAGTGGGGGATGTAATTGTCACCTATGAGAATGAACTGCTGGCTCGGATTGCTCAGGGAGTCAAATACGAAGTCATTATTCCTAAAAATACAATTCTGATTGAGAATCCGGCGGCTGTTGTAGAGAAATATGCGGATGAGCATGGGACACGCATAGCATCAGAAGCACTGGTTGATTTTTTGATAACCCCACAGGCACAAGAGATCTTTGCAAAATATGGCTTTCGTCCCGTGGATAAACAAGTCTATGCTGAGCACAAAAGCGATTACCCTGATCCGGCGGGCCTCTTTGATATTAACTATTTAGGAGGCTGGGATGAGGTGCGAAGCTCACTTTATTCCAAGCGTGGAATTTGGTATCAGGTACTTGCCGGAATATAAGGTAGAGGTATAACAAAAGAGTCATCTCAGCAGTTCATCTGTGGTGGGGATGGCTTTTTTTGGTGGGTCTCTTTAAGATAGAGAGAGGGTAATTTAGATTTATTACTTCGTTGAAGAGAACCTGAAGGAGAGATAGCAGATGGATACGTTGGTGTTTTTGGGTACAGGGGATGCCATGGGGGTTCCTCGGGTATATTGCAGTTGTGAGACCTGTACAGAGGCAAGGGAACAGGGTAAAAATATTCGCCTGCGCTCTTCTGTACTTATAGATAATGGCAGTGACTTTTTAGTGATCGATTGTGGGCCTGACTGGCGGCGTCAGATGGAGGCGCAGGGAGTACGGAATATGCGCAGACTGCTGGTGACACACGCTCATTTTGATCATATTGGTGGGCTGCCGGAATGGGCGGATTCTTGCCGCTGGATGGGATATAAGGGCCAGCTCTATGCCCCAGCAGAAGTGATCCCGATAATAGAGCGGCAATATCCATGGCTGCGCAATCAGATCGAGATGATTCCTTGTGATGAAGGCATAGAGCTAGACGGCTGGACAATTGATACCTGGAAAGTGAACCATGGCAAGAATGGATACTCGTATGCTTTTCGTCTGGAGAAGGAGGGCTATGTATGGGTGTATTGTCCAGATTCCATTTCTCTTGGAGCTGAAGAGACACGCCTGATGCATGGAGCTGACTTGCTGGTATTAGGTACAAGCTTCTATTACGAAGCAGCGGAGTTATCGACTCGTTCTGTATACGATATGACGGAAGCAGCGGAGCTGCTGCAAACTGTGAAGCCTCAAAAGGCAATCTATACCCATATGTCGCATGATGTGGATATGAGAAAATCATATATTTTACCGGAAAATGTTACGCTGGCCGAGACGGGGATGAGAATACCCTTAGGATCTTCGGAGATCAGCTGAAATTTAGATAAAAAGAAAACTCCCTTTCGCTGGAAGGGAGTTTTCTTGATCCTATTTAACCTGTTATATTCCGCCTTGTTGAATCCGTTTAATGAACTCTTCAAGCTAATAAATGGAGTGGTCCGCTTTAGTTGAGATATTCACTAAATCAAAAAGGGACATCATTCGGGCAACTTCAGCCTGTTGATGTTCCTTTTGTGATTTCTATTGCATTCAGTATTCAGATCCCGATATATACTATATAATCAAAAAGCATATCGTATTATTTTTACATATTTAGAATAATTATCATCTCCAAAGGAGGAGTACGAAGTGGCTGACTCCAAGGATCCAATCCTGCTTGATTTTCCCGAGAGTTTTGAAACAGAGAGGCTGCTCATTCGTGCCCCTTTATGGGGAGATGGAGTTAGCATGAATGAGGCTATCCGTGAAAGTATAGATGAATTGAGACCTTGGATGGCTTTTGCTCAAGTAATACCCACATTAGAAGAATCAGAGAAAGTTACTAGAGAAGGCAGACTGGAGTTTCTAAAAAGGGATAAGCTACATATGCGTATTTTTAGAAGGGATACGGAGGGTTTTATCGGCTGCATTAGCCTGCATCATCTAAACTGGGAACTCCGCAATTTTGAGATTGGTTATTGGATCCGGAGCGCCTGTGCAGGCAAAGGATATATGACAGAGGCCGTAAATGGAATCACCAATTTTGCCATACGGGAATTAGGGGCGAATCGTCTCGAAATCTTTTGTAGTGCACGAAATACCAAAAGTGCCGCGGTAGCCGAACGTGCGGGTTTTACCCTGGAGGGGATCCTGCGCAGTACGAGTCTTGGTCATGATGGGGAATGGCATGACAGTAAGGTGTTCGCTAAGGTTAGAGGTATAGAATTTTAAGTGAGAGGGCTGGTTCTTTGAAGCAGAAAGGCGTATTTTCAAGATTAAGTACATATATGTTAAGGCACAAGCTCTTATATACGATTTTATTATTTACGACTTTATTTGGAATTGTTCTGGATTTAACGATTGCTTGGCTGCTCTCAGTAATTACGGATGCTGCGGTTAGACTCGATGTGAAAGCTTTTAAAGGGCTGGTTATTTTCGGATTAATCTACTTATTAGTGAGTGCAATTAATGGTTTCATCGATCGATATCTTAAAAATAAAATCGCAGCTAAGATCAGAAATGAGCTGCGGTTGGATATGATGCGGCATGCCTTAGCTCTTCCTCAGTCTTATTTTGACCGTAATCATTCCGGGGATTTATTGTCCCGCTTTACTAATGATAATCAATCTGTTGGTAATGCTACAGGCGAGGTAATGATTGATCTAATCCGTAACCCTTTACTAGCCCTCGCGGCATTTGGTTATTTGCTCTATATTAACTGGCTACTGGCATTGATCTGTTTTGCAATGGGGCCTTTGATGTTCCTTACGGGAAAAATCTTTGGTTCAGCGATGCGTGAGAACAGTGTGAAGATTCAGACTAATATGAGCAAGATTACTTCCTTTTTACATGACATTCTAGGCAGTAGTATGGTGTTTAAATCCTTTAGCATTGAACGCAGACTAATGAAGCAGTATCAGGAGCATAGTGAGAATATTACTTCTGAAGAATTGAAGCGGGGAAGAATTGAGGGAGCTACTGGCTCATTCTCCTCTTTTTTGGGAAACTTTACGTTTCTTCTGGCGCTGGTCGTGGCTGGTTATTTTGTGGCAAAAGGATCACTTGAGGTCGGTGCGATGATTGCTTTCATCCAGCTCATGAATTATTTAGTGATGCCGTTCTCGTCATTGCCGGGACTGATCAATTCGATGCAGCAATCACTTGGGGCGGCGGGACGGATCTTTGAGGTGTTGGATAGCCCGGTGGAGGTTGAGACCCTTCCAGAAGTGGAGACTAAGCAACCAGAATTTGAGAGTATGGTTATGTCGTCGATCTCTTTCTCGTATCCGGGAGCAGAGAGACAAAGTATAAACAAGATTAGCTTAGAGCTTCAAAAAGGAACACAGATGGCGGTTGTGGGACCGAGTGGTGGAGGTAAATCTACGCTTTTCAAACTATTGCTGGGATTGTATGAACCCGATGAAGGCGAAGTAATAATCAATGGGCAGCGGATCAACGAGATGAGTCTGGCTTACCTTAGAAGTTATTTTTCCTATGTGCCGCAAGAGGCAGGTCTTTATACAGGAAGCATTCGTGATAATATCCGGAATGGAAATCCAGAGGCGGATGAGCAAGAAATTCTGGAAGCTTTGCGAAAAGCGAATGCCTATGATTTTGTAATGGAATTGCCTGAGGGACTGGATACTGATATTGGTGAGGAAGGCTCACGACTGTCCGGGGGACAACGTCAGCGGCTTTCCATTGCAAGAGCAATTCTGAGAAACGCTCCTATTCTACTGTTGGATGAAGCTACTGCTGCACTTGACAATGAATCAGAAAAACTGGTACAGCAGGCCATTCGTAAACTAATGGGAGACAAAACTACACTCGTTATCGCGCACCGTTTATCTACGATTCAGAACGCTGATATCATTCTCGTGATGGAGAATGGTGAAATTGTGGAGAGTGGAACGCATGATGTACTGCTTGCTGCTGAAGGAAGATATAATGATTTGTACTATTCTCAGCTAGAGCAGGAAGAAGAGAGTGGAATGGGAACCGAGAAAGTGGAATTAGCTTCTACAGGAGTTTGAGTTTTGGAATAAAAAAGGGTGCAGCAACGTCATGAAATATGGCGTTGCTGCACCCTTTTGCTTAAGGAAGTTTAGTTCACTTTATTAAGAATGAATTTATCAATCGCATATTTCACGCCATCGTCATTGTTGCTTAAGGTCACGAAATCAGCAATTTCTTTCAGAGCAGGAATAGCATTCTCCATAGCGACGCCAAGTCCGGCAGCTTCCAGCATCTCATGGTCGTTCCAAGAATCACCTACAGCGATGGTCTCGGAAAGATCACAGCCGTAATGTTTGGCCAGGAATTCAAGTGCAATGCCCTTGGTTCCTTCATGATGCATGATTTCCAGGAAGTGTGGTTTGGATTTGGTAATATGCACGGAATCGCCAAGCAATTCATGCAGGATTGGAGCCAGTTCATCCAAGAAATCAGGATCATCGATAATTAGCATTTTTGGTGTTTTTTGCGGGACAAGCTTTTCCCAGTCAGGCTCAATAAAATATTGCGTTTTATTCAAGTCCGTATAGTCTTTGATCTTTTGGTTGTCTTCACGGGCATATAGCTTGTCGTCAATGTAAGTTTGCAGATGCAGATTATGCTCCACGCAGTAAGTGAACAGCTTGCGGACTGCATCTTGCGGGACGTAACGCTCATACAGTACTTTTTCATCGAGCAAGTTCTTAACGAGTGCACCCTGGTAAGTAATGATAGGTACGTTTAGTCCAGTTTGACGGGCAATGGCTTGAGCGGAAGCGTAAGCACGGCCTGTAGCAAGGGTTACAACAACACCTGCGGCAACAGCCTCTTCAAGCGCAGTTTGGGTAGCAGGTGTTACTTCCTTGTCATCATTAATCAGAGTGTCATCAATATCAATCGCGATCAATTTGTACATTTGTCTCTCTCCTTATCTCTTTCTAAATAGATGTAATTTGGAAAAATAACTCTTCTTATGTTGATTCTGACCCGGTTCCGGGCTCAGCTCTGCCATAAGCATAGCCCCCAGAATACAACCACAACCGAGCAGAGCGGACAACCCGAGTGTTTCCCCGCCAAAGGCTAAACCCGTCAGAACGGCAAATACCGGTTCTGTGGCATAAATAACGGCTACCCGTGATGGGGTAGTATATTTCTGACAGGCGGTTTGAATCCAGAAGGCAAAAGCGCTGGTTGGCCCGATGGAGATCAGCAGAGCCCAAAGCACATCTGGGTCCTTAATCAGCTCCCTGCTGTGGGCGAGCGGTGTTGCCCCTTCAAAAATAAGCGAGGCAGCAATACTGAACAGCCCAACGAAAGCAAGCTGCAGAGTAGCTAGCGGCAACGCCGGATAATGAGGTGCATAAACGCCAGTATAGGCTACCTGTAACGCAAAAGCTATGGCACACAGAAGAATCAAGGCATCGCCTTTATTCAAGGATAATGCAGAGCCCGTGAAGGTCAACAGATAAAGCCCGATTGCGGCGAGTGCCGCACTGAACCAAGTGTATCGTGAAATCGCATGCTTCAATAGGGCAAGAGACAGAAAGGGAACTAGGACAACCGATAGCCCGGTAATAAAGCCGGTATTAGAGGTTGTTGTATATAGAAGTCCCATCGTCTGAAAGCCATAGCCCATAAACAAAAAAAGGCCAAGCAGCAGAGAATCGCGTACCATGCGGAAACTAAGCTGTTTCCAATCCTTGCGGTAAAAAATAACTGTGATTAGAGCCAGCAACAGGGCAGCGCCCATAAAGCGGATACTATTAAACGCGAGCGGTGGCAACACCTTGACAGCATTTTGTACAATCAGAAAGGTACATCCCCACATCATCGCCACCAATAGCAGGCTAAAATCGGCTATACGGGAACGCTTCACTACTTAGGTCATCCTTTCTTCAGCAGCTGCCGTCTCTATGTAGACGACAAGGTCAAGTTGTCCAAATTGTATCGTATATTCATGGGGAGGACAAGATAGAAATCGCGTAAAGGCTTATATACTAAGCGATTTCAGCGTTTTATGTAGACAAAAAAACCGGGTCTTGATATACTTCGATAACCGCACATTTGTTCTTGTTTTTGCATCTTAGAAAGGAGCGGTTTCACTATGATGGGCAGATCCCATTTAATTATCAGCACCGGGGTTACCCTATCTGTTATGAGTTTGATGGCCCATGAGATTACAATCCCGGTTATTGCCGTCGCCGCATTAAGCTCGCTCCTGCCAGACATTGATGAACCGAATTCGTTACTGGTACGCAAGGCGATTCCTGACTTTCTGCTCAGGGTACTACAGGTTGCTTTGATAGGAGCAGCGATTTATCTTTATTTTGCAGGAATCGTTGAAAGTCCTTGGAATATTGTACTGGCCCTACTTGTGGGGAGTGTGACTTTCCTGCCGGGAAGAAAGCTGCGGCATCTGGTGATGGTACTAATCGCTACTGCGGTATTTGCATACGGAGGGGCATATGACCCTTGGAACTACATAGTAGCTTGTATACTCGTAGTTACATCACTTGTCCCGCATCGTGGATTGACTCATACCTTATATGCTGTTGCAGGCTGGAGCACTTTATTGTATTTTGCTTCATCGGGTATACAGGATGGTGGCAGTCTATGGATAGCAGGCGGCATGTCTTATGCGCTTCATCTATTAGCCGACTCTCTCACCCAAAGGGGAATTACGCCCCTGCCGCCCATTCCATTTAAGCTGCGTCTAAAGCTAATGAGTACAGGCACGAAAAAAGGTGGAGCTGTAGAGAATGTTTTTATCCTGCTGACACTAGCCCTAGTTGTATATGTATTTATACTTTCTCCTTGAGATTTACGGATATGAAGCACATAATGAATTACCGCTAGAACACACAGGAGGCGGCTGTTATGCGGGGGGATTCCTTAGTGAAGTGGTTTGGAAGATTGCAGATTCGTAATAAAATTATCCTTATTTTTATACCGTTGATCATTTTTCCATTGCTTGCTTTAGGCTTGCTCTCAGGACAGATGTTCAGCCGTTCGATGATCGAAAAGGCTAAGTACAATTTTAAAGATGAATCCAAGCTCATCATGCAGCAAATAGATACGATTGTAAAAAATACGGAGAGTAGTGCTAACATTATAACTACCGACATCCATCGGATGTATGCTGAACGTCCGTTGTTATCCTCGACAGTGGAGCAGACGCGGTTTCGCAATTTAATGCAGAGCCAGCTTTCTATCGATCTGATTATTTTTCCGGATGTTGATTCTGCTGTGTTTGTGGATACGGAAGGCCAGATTTATTCCTCTTACGCCTACGGTAATCCTAACGAACAGAAGGTATTCACCAGCGATATGCTGGAGAAGGCTAAAGAAAAAGGCAGCTACGGGGTTAACCGTTGGCTTCCCATGGAACAGAGAGATTATCTGGTTAGTGATCCGGCAGTTCCGGTGCTCACACTAAGTAAAGTCGTGTACAATCTTAAAACGGGCAACCTAATAGGTACATTATTTGTGAACGTAAAAGAAGATGCTCTCTCTGCTTTTCTGGAAACCGCTAGAGAAACCTCTTCGGACAAGAAATATTTTGTAGTAGACGGAACGCAAAGGACCGTGTCTACACCTGATAAATCAAAGCTCCTACTGAAGCCTGAGGACAGACTGAACGATAGTCTTAGGAAGACGGGAAGCTCTGTCTCGGAAATTATCGGCAGGGGGAGCGGGCGAGAGCTGGTCACAGTGACGTATTATGATAAGCTGAATTGGAAGCTTGTGAATACCATTTCGCTGCAAAAGTTAACCGCTGATATTCATCGCAATATAACGTTAACTATATTCGTGGGAATAGGATGCCTGTTACTGTCTCTGCTGCTTGCAGGAAAGCTGTCACAGATTATCGTAAATCCGCTTCTTCAGGTGACGAAGGCGATGCGTAAAGTAAGGGAAGGCGATCTGAATGTCACCTCACCAGTGACTACAGAGGATGAGACGGGGCTGATCTCCACCGTATTCAATTCCATGGTTGGTCGTATTCAGGAGCTGATGCGGACGATTACGAATGAACAAGTCCGGAAACGTGAATATGAACTAGCTCTGATTCATGCCCAGATCAAACCACATTTTCTGTACAACACACTGGATACGATTTATGTACTCAACGATTTGGAGCTTAATGAAGCGGCTCGGGATACGACCAAGGCACTGGCAGACTTCTATCGGGTTGTTCTTAGCAAAGGAAACGAGGTTATTCCACTGTCCGAGGAAGTATCAAATGCAGCTGATTATTTGGCTATTATGCAGGTTCGCAACCCCGACGTATTACGTTACGAGATTAATATCCCGAAATCTCTCGAAGGAGTCAAGGTACCCAAATTGTCCCTACAGCCACTCATAGAGAATGCAATCTACCATGGATTAAAAACAAAGGGTAGTCAGGGGCTTATCTCAATAGAGGCTTATACACACGGAAGAGAAGTTATCATTACCGTGGAGGATAACGGTGTTGGCATGTCCGAGGAACAGGTGTCCCGGATTGTAGAATACCGCTCACGAGAAGGAAAACCGGCATCCATTGGTATATACAGCGTTCATGAACGGATTAAGCTGTATTTTGGAGAACCATATGGCCTATCGGTGGAAAGTAGACTGGGAAAGGGTACTGTTATGAAAATGACGATTCCCGGAACGGAAGCGCAGGGGGGCAGCATAGATGTATAAAGTGATGGTTGTAGATGACGAGCCGCTGTTTCGTTATTATATGCGGACCAAGCTGGATTGGAGTAAATATGATTTCAGTGTCTGTGGTGAAGCGTCAAATGGCAGAGAAGCGCTGGAAGAAGCGGAACGGACGAAACCTGATTTGGCTTTAGTGGACATTAGCATGCCCTATATGGACGGTATGGAGCTGGTTACCCGGTTACAGGCCAATGCTCCTGATATGCTGATTGTTTTTGTAACAGGGCACAATGAATTTGATTATGCGCAAAAAGCGATTCGCTTAGGTGTACAAGATTATTTATTGAAACCGTTTAACCAGCAAGAGTTTAACGAGATGATGATCAAGGTGAAGCAGCGCCTTCAGTCACATAAAATAGGTGCACGCAAAGCTGGTAAGCCGGAAATAATTGCAGAAGGGACGGCTTCTAGTAAGCTCTTTCCACTCCAAATGGACGAGCAGAATTCCTCTGAAGGGATAGAGGAGTTCTCCTTTCCATCCAAAGAAATCACTCATCTTGGAATTCAGGATGCCATGCTGATGGCGTTAAAGATGGGGGATGGCGATGCAGCGGCGAAGGACATAAGCAAATTAATTGAGATTCTACGACGCCAGAAAGGGGGAGGCAGCTATTCCTTTACTCTTTTAATGAGTATAGTATCCCTTTGCCTTGCCTATGCTGGAGAAAGAGGGATCAATCCGGAAAGTCTCTGGAAACCAGCAGGTTCATCAGAGCAGCGGCTACGGGAGATGGATAACTGGGATGAGACCGAAAGCTGGATAAAAGGCTTGTACAGTAAAGTCATTGATCAAGGTCGTGAGCACCGCCCCTCTAAGTCGTACAATTTATTCATTGCCGCCAAAGAGTACATCCGGGAGCATTATTCCGATTGTGAGCTGACAGTTGACCAGGTGGCGAATGGCGTGTATGTAGATACCAGCTATTTACGGAAGGTTTTTCGAAAAGAAGGTGGAATCTCTGTACTTGATTTCATTACCTATACTCGTATGAAGCAGGCCAAGGAACTGCTTGCTGGAGGAAATGTGAGACTGTCTGAAATCGCCGGTAAAGTGGGCTATAATGATCCGAATTATTTCAGTAAATGCTTTAAAAAACACTATGGCATGCCGCCGTCTGAATTTGAGCAGCTGGCTGCCCGTTCCCGCCATATTGGCGTTAATAATGAAATTTAATAAACAAATTTGGTGGCGGCTCTCTGGTGAGGCCGCTTTCATTTTGTCCTGTTTATTACCGATTGTGCCCGATATGGCTCTTTTTGGGTCTTCAAGGCTCAAATATAATAGAAACAGGACGATGAAAACGCTAACAAATAGCGGATTCAACTAGCTCCACTAAATAGAGCATCAGAAAGGGGATTCATTATGAGCAACAAGCTATTCAGAACACTGGGGGTTGCAACCGTTTTATCCTTAGCTTTCTCACTTACAGCCTGTGGTGGTAACAATGCCGGAAACGGTGGTTCAACCTCTGAAGATTCCAATACGACCGCTGGGAACACCGATAAGAAAATTCAAATAAAAATTTATGCACAGCATTTTGACGAAGATACTTCAAAGCCATTTGATTATGCCGTAGAGGAATTAAAAAAGGAAATGCCGGAGGTGGAGATTGTACTGGATGAGGCTGTTCAAGATGGCTACCAGAAGCTGAAAACATATGCCGCGACTGGGAACATGCCGGATATTTATGAAACAGACTGGCCTACACTGCAAACCTTCGCCAAATCTAAAAATGTCGAGCTGCTTGATGAATACCAAGCCACCAAAGATTTCAAAGCGAATCTAAACACAGGGAATGAGTCCCGTCTGATTGCCCCAGACGGTCATGTATACGCATTCCCATATACGGGAATCGAATTCCAAATGTTGTTTTACAACAAGGATATCTTTAAAGAGGTAGGCATCGAGATGCCGATCAAGACGATCGATCAGCTGGCTGAAGCGGCTAAGAAGCTTTCTACAGCAGGGTATACACCGCTCTCAATTTTCGCGAAGGAGAAATGGATTACTACTTCTTTTTATAGCGGACTTGTGACTCGTGAGGAGACGAAAGGGTTTGGCCCACTCGAAACGAAGGGAACGACAACATTGCCTTCGCCTTATGTAACAGCAGCAGAACAAATGAAGAAGCTGGAAGAAGCAGGCTTGTTCGACGTCAATGCTACGAATACCAATTATGATCAAGCTTCATCTTTGTTCTACCAAGGAAAAGCTGGCATGTTCGTCAACGGTCAGTGGGAAATCTACAGCAGTGCTGAGAAGCTTGGGGATAAAGTGGATTGGATGTACTGGCCAGCTAAGGACGAAGCGACTTATGAGAACAACAAAATGTACATTAACGGTGCCGGAGGCCCTGGTGGCTTTGCCGTTTCTCCTAGCAGCAAGAATGTTGAGACTGCAGTGAAAGTAGCTAGTTTTATCGCACAAAAATATAGCGAATACAAATATACACAGCTGGGTAGCCCGATCGTAGCGACTAAAGTGGATAAAGAAATGACCGGTGAAGTGCCTGCCATGATGAAAAGAATCGCTGAAGAAGTGCTGCCAAACGTGAAGGGTTACGCCAATGCGGTAAGCAGTGTTCAAATTAAAAATGCACTGGACGACAATACACAAAATATGTTGATCGAAGGATTCTCGGCTAAGCAGTTCACGGATAACATGAACCGAGTGCTGAACAAAGAAAATAAATAATTAGAGAAATAAAATAAATAAAAATTGGTCCATGCCCTGCAGCTCACCCGGATCGAGCCCTTATATCGGGTGAGCAGCTTGGTAAGGAAGGAGTGGAATCTTACCGCATGCATAAATACTTAGGTAATAAGAAAGCCATAATGCTGTTTCTGCTTCCCGCTCTGTTGATTTATAGCGTAGTGATTATCTATCCGGTGCTTCAATCCTTTTATCGTAGCTTTTTCGAGTGGGACGGGCTCAGTACGGCTACTTTTAACGGATTGTCCAACTATGTAGAGATGTTTGATGATCCATTGCTTTTGACATCCCTTCGTAACGGCCTTATTTTTGCACTGGTGCTCGCTGTATTTCAGATCGGATTGGGAACCATTCTTGCGCTTGCCTGTGCCGATCCGCGAATCAAAGGGCGTAAGTTGTTGAAAACAGCTTATTTTATCCCCGTAGTTCTGTCGGTTACGGTTGTTTGTCAGCTATGGATTGCCATCTACGATCCGAATAACGGATTGATCAATAGACTTTTTGAAATTTTGCATATTCCTTATCAACAAAACTGGCTCACTTCTCCAACCACATCCATAATTGCGATTGCCTTTGTTAATGCCTGGCAGTTCATGGGTTACCAGTTCAGTCTTTTATATGCGGGGGTTAAATCTGTCCCTGAGCAGTACATGGAAGCTGCCACGATTGACGGTTGCTCCAAATGGATGGCGCATCGTAAGGTGACGATTCCAATGATGAAGGAGACGTTCAAATTCTGTCTGATCATTGCCATTACTTCAGGAATCGGTGCTTTTGTACAAATGTTGATTATGACTAACGGCGGACCGGGAACGAGCAACTATACGCTTACCTTTATGATTTATCGTTATGCTTTCTTGGAAAGCAACTACGGCTATGCCTGTGCGGTATCGGTTGTGCTTGTCCTTCTGTCGCTTCTGGCCACCATTATTATCAACAAGACATTTGACCGAAATGAAGCATAAGGCAGTACGCCGGAAAGGAAAAGGAACGTTATGAAAAAAGTGAGAGCATTGCTCATACAGCTTCCCTTATGGATTTATTTTATCATTTCCATCTATCCGCTATTATGGATGATTTCTTATTCTCTGAAAAATAACGATGAGATTTTTGTCACCAACCCTTTCGGATTTCCGACTAATTTCCGGATTGAAAACTATGTGGCCGCTTGGTCACAGTTCAATATACCGCGATATTTTACGAATAGCTTGGTAGTCTCTACGATTTCAACGCTACTTATTATCATATTATCGCTGATGTTCTCATTCGCAATTTCCCGGCTGCGGTGGAGATTCCGTGAAGGGGTTAGATTGTATATGACGATCGGAATGTTCATGCCGCTGCAGGTAATTATGATTCCACTTGCTATACTCGTGCGGGACTTACATCTGACTAATACCTACGGTGGGCTGATTGTTCCTTATGTCGCCATTGGATTGCCGTTCTCTTGTCTGGTATTCTACGGCTTTATGAAGGGTATTCCTGGGGAGCTGGAGGAATCCGCTTGTATGGACGGCGCGAATGTATACCGGATGTTTCTGCAGATTATTGTGCCGGTTGTAACGCCAGCTGTCGCAACAGTAGCCATTTTTCAATTTCTGAACAACTGGAATGAATTTTTGCTGGCTTATATTCTGATCTCTGATGAGGGGATGAAAACACTGCCGCTGGGTCTATTGTTCTTCCAAGGCCAATACAGCACAGACTGGGGTGGCATGGGGGCGGTTATGACGATGGCGAGTCTGCCAATGGTTATTGTCTATTTGTTCTTTAGTGAGCAGGTAGAACGGGCTATGACAGTTGGATCTGCTGTGAAAGGATAAAGCGAAGTATTAATTCATGCAAAAGAGGACTTCTGGCGAATGCGCAGGAGTCCTCTTTTTGATTCAAATCATGACCAGTGAATTCATCCTATTCCTCTAGGAAGACCAATCCGATAAAATCCTCCGGCTCAATACGACCGAAATAATGCTTCAAATCGAGATCAGCTAATGCTTCTCTAACCTCAGCCTCGTCATAACGTTTGCCACGAAGTGCATTTTCAACATCTACTACGTCACCGACTCCGAAGAAGTCACCATAGATTTTGATGTCTTTAATGAGGGAATCTTCAATATCCATCCGAATATCAATAATTCCGGCAGGGAATTTGCGCGTGTGTTTAACGTTGCTTTTTGGTGACAGACCGTAGTTCCAGTCCCAGTTCTGGTAGTGCTCCTTGGAGATCTCATTAATTTTGTCCCAGTCGGCTTGTTGCAGCTTGTACTGAGGAACCTCCGAAGGATCCATACCAAAGATCGAACGCAGCAGGCCGGCGCGGAACTCCTCGATCGTCATATCTGTACCCAGCAGCTCTTTGATATTCGCTACACGGCTGCGTACGGATTTGGTGCTCTTTGATTTAAACTTCTCTGGATTCACTTTTAGAGAGGCTTGTACATCATCTAAATTAAGATTGAACATCAAGGTACCATGGCTGAACATACGTCCGCGTGTGGAGAACTGAGCGTTACCGGAAATCTTTTGCTCACCAACTTGCAGGTCATTCCGTCCGCTTAGCTCGGCGTTAACACCCATGCTTTGCAGGTAATCGATGACCGGTTGGGTGAATTTCAAAAAGTTATGAAAGGATTGGCCGTCATCCTTGGTAATAAAGCTGAAGTTCAAATTTCCAAGATCGTGATAAACAGCTCCACCGCCGGATAGACGACGTACGACCTGAATATTATTATCTTTTACATACTCTTGGTTAATTTCTTCGATAGTATTCTGGTGTTTCCCTATGATGATGGATGGGCTGTTGATATAAAAAAGCAGGTAACTCTCGTCCATCGGCAAGTGCTTCAGCGCATATTCCTCAATCGCCAAATTGATGGATGCGTCAGTAATCCCTGTGTTATCAATAAAAAGCATAGTGAATTCCTCCGTCGCAGCAAAATTGATTACAACCTTCATTTTAAACCAAAAGCGGTTTTTTAACAAAAGAGATCACATTGTTGAGATTCATGTCGGTTTGAGAGAAGCGGGGGATTTAGCTGATTCCTTCTGCGAAAGCATTGACGTTCTTCCGGCAAAGAGGCAATAATGGTGGCAATGACATACATATCGTGCTAGAGAAAGTAGATAGAGGGAGTGTAATTATGCTTGAAAAATATGGGCATGGCGGTGATTTGTTGACGGCAGCGGAGCTCTATGGAGAAGCTGGGGGCACATTTCTCGACTATAGTGCCAACATCAATCCACTCGGTCCTCCACCGCAAGTTTTGGAGCTGCTCAGAACAGCACTGTCAACGGTGGTGGCATATCCGGACCCTGGACACCGACGCTTTAAACGCCTACTGGCGGAAAATCTTGGCGTAGATAATAGCTGGTTAACTGTGGGCAACGGAGCAGCGGAATCTATGGCTTTGCTGCTGCTGGCGATAGCTCCGCAAAAGGTTGGCATCGTGGAGCCTGGTTTCTCTGAGTATCGGCAGCTTTCCGTACAATTTGGCGCTGAAGTATTATCGGTTCAGGGGACAAGGGAACAGCATTTTCGCGCTGGAGTGGAGGAGATTGCCGGGCTGTTGGAACAGGTGGAACTGTTATTTCTCGGACAGCCGAATAATCCCAATGGCGTTCAGTATGCTGTGGAGGAACTGCGCTTGTTAGCGCAGAAGGCTGAAAGCTGCGGGACTTATTTGGCTGTGGATGAAGCTTTTATTGACTTTATCCCGGAGTCAGAGCGAAATACACTCCTGCCGGAGCTAGAGCGGTTTCCGCATACGGTTCTGGTGCGGTCGATGACGAAGTTTTATGCGATTCCCGGCTTGCGTCTCGGGTTTGCGATTTCACATCCGAAGCTGGCGAAGGCGATGAGCGGAAAGCAGGTCACCTGGAGTGTGAACGGCTTGGCGCTACTCGCAGGGGAAGCCTGCCTTACAAGTGGACGTGACTATGAACAGCGTACGCGTGAGCTTATTGCAGCAGAACGCGAAAAACTGCGGCAGGGTCTTATGCAGCTGGGCTGCGATGTCCCACCGGGAGAAGCCAACTTTCTGCTCTGTGGCTTGCCATCACCGTGGAGCGCGGCTGAGTTTCAGACTAGGCTTGGCCGCGTAGGTATACTAGTGCGCAGCTGCGCTATGTATGCAGGGTTAGGTGCTGAGCATATTCGAGTTGCCGTTAAGGGACATGAGGATAATGCCCGCCTTTTGCTGCAGATGGCGGAGATTCTAGCGACTAAGTGACAGGTGCATGTAGTCTTTAATGACTCTATGTGCGGAGCGAGCTGACAGCGCTATTGGTGTGGCATCCTTTCGAGGATGGTTGTAAGTATTCAATGAAAGAAATGAGCGGTGAAAGGAGCGGGATCGGCTATGGTGGAAGTGAAGATTCCATTTAATCTTACAGGGGGAATCAGGGAGTATCGTCCGGCCGTCTGGCCAGGGCTTGCTCTGCAATGGAAGGATAAGCATCTGCTGCTGGAGCTGCCAGCAGAAGCCGATGGTTTATCGAGCGCGTTCTACGGCGGAGGAATGAACCGGCTGCAGCGGGCTGTCAATTTATATGTTGATCGCAATTACGAATGTAGTGATCCTGTCCAGGATATGGAGAATAAGCTGCGCGATTGGGGTTATCCTTTATCCGGCTGTGCTGGTCTGATGACGGCTGTGCCGCTAGAGCATGCAGCGGTAGCTGAAGAGGACACGGGTTCAGCGGGGATTTTTGTTTGCGTTACAGCCGCCGCAGGAAATGCTGCGCGCGCAGGTGTGGAACGCAATGTGCTGGCTGTGTATCGGCCGGGTACGATTAACATCATGCTCTGCATTGATGGCCGCCTGACACCGGCGGCCATGGTCAATGCTGTGCAGACAGCTGTCGAAGCCAAAGCTGCTGCGCTGGCAGATCTCGGGATTACCGATCCCGAGAATGGCCTGATCGCAACCGGCACGACTACGGATGCTATTGTACTCGCTGTGAGCCAAAGCGGGCGATACAGCGCCGAGCATGTATATGCCGGAACAGCAACCGATCTTGGAGGCGCTATCGGCCGGCTTGTATATAGCGCTGTGACGGGCAGCCTGCTGTCGGTGCAGGCAAGGAAGGACGGCTAATGAGAATGGATAGCTGGAGAAGTAGAAGCTTGTTCAGAGGTGATTGCTTGTGACAATCGCTTTGGTGTTGCTTGCAGCTTATGTGATTGACCGGATCGTAGGTGATCCGCGTAACCTGCCTCATCCCGTAATTGGTATGGGCAAAGCAATCACGGCTCTGGAGCGGGCGATCCGTCGTTTATGGTCCCGCCCGCAAAGCCTACGCAGAGCAGGGGTGTTGCTTCCGCTATGTGTGGCGGGCGGTGCTTGGGCACTGACAGCCATCCTGCTATGGCTGCTGTCATATATCTCACCGTGGCTCGTCTGGATAGCCGAGGTTTGGTTGATTTCAACCACGATTGCCTCCAAGGGACTAAAGGATGCAGGAATGGCGGTGTACGTGGAATTGCAGAAGGGCGATATTCCTGCTGCCCGCAAGGCGTTAGGGATGATCGTGGGACGTGATACGACTTCGCTAGATGCACCGGAAATTGTCCGTGGAACGGTGGAGACCGTAGCAGAAAACATCGTCGATGCGATTATTTCTCCGCTTTTCTACGCGCTGATTGGCGGTGCACCGCTTGCTATGGCTTATCGGGCGGTCAATACACTCGATTCAATGGTTGGTTATAAGAACGATAAATACCGTGATCTCGGCTGGGCATCTGCCCGGCTCGATGATGTGGCTAACTTTATCCCGGCACGAATTACGGCATTGCTTTTGGCTCTATGTGCAGGGATGCTTCGTCTGGATTGGCGCAGATGCCTGCAAATGGTGAAGCGGGATGCACATCTACATCCAAGCCCTAACAGCGGTTATCCAGAATCAGCTGTGGCTGGCGCACTCGGCATCCGACTCGGAGGCGAAAATGTGTATCATGGCGTCGCTTCTTTTCGGGCTTATATGGGTGATCCGGTACGTACGATGGAACCGGATGATATCATCCAGACCTCGCGGATGATGATGCTCTGCTCTTCAATATTTGTAGGTCTATGCGCGGTTTTGGCATGGATATGGATTGGAGGCTGAGCGTCGGTATGGCAATTCCCTCTATAGAGCTTGAGCTAGTGCTTATCCGACACGGGCAGACGAAATGGAATGTTGAGCATCGTTACCTGGGACATACGGATCTTCCATTGCTTCCTGACGCAAGTGAGCGGTTATCCCAACCTCAGCAGCAGATCTGCCTGCAGACTGAGTTATCAGGTGGTTTTTGGCGTGTGTTCTGTAGCGATTTGCTAAGATGTCGGGAGACCTTGGCTTTCGGAGCACCTTCACTAGAGCAGGACGCTGTTTACGATCAGCGGCTTCGTGAAATGAACTTCGGAGCTTGGGAAGGCTGCACTTATGAGCAGTTGAAAGATAACTCTCTATATAGACGTTGGATTGATGATCCTTCAAAGGTTACACCGCCAGAAGGAGAATCGTGGACAGCATTCGATGCTCGGTTGCGTAGTTTCCTGTTGGACTTAGGTCAAGCTGCTGTGGCTGCGTTTGGATGCTGTGCTATCAAGGAGAAAAAAAGTGAGGTTACATCGAATAGAGTATTGGTAGTGACGCATGGGGGTGTAATCAGGAATTTACTTGCACAGTTAGTTCCTGGTCTCACATTCTACAATGCAGTGGCTCCTTCTCCCGGGAATGGAATGGTACTAAAAATACTCTGGCAGCATGGACAATGGTCAGCTGATAAAGCTCATATTTTGGAAAAAGGATGATTACATGAAAAAAGGGTTCCACGTCATTAGGAAAACCTAATAGGTGGAACCCTTTATGTTTGAACTATCGTTTGCTGTCAGCAGAATAACATGGTTAATTAGATATTAGGTAATAGGTAACCATTCCTTATAGGTATCTGCACGTGATTGTAATTCATTATACAGCATGCTGGCATGGTAACCGTCACACACGGCATGGTGGAATTGCCCCGAGATGGGTAATAGTATTTTTTTGTCTTGCTGAAAATATTTCCCTATCGTAAAGATGGGAAGTAGGTAGGTTCCCTCGTTATACACATTCAGGTTAAAGCTTGTGAAGCTGACCCACGGAATGCTGGAAATAGGGAAGGTGTTCGGTGGTTCGTTTGCTTTAGCGATAAATTGTTTCACGCTTCCGTACATTTTCATATCATCGAGATAACGGTTATAGAAATCATTAAACTGTTCACCGTACGAAGTCCAGATGCTTGAGAAAGTCTTATCATCATCATGGAAAATTGTAAAACTAGGGGACAAGCTATCCCAATAACCTAATCTACCTTCAGAATCAAAACATGTGCGGAATTCACTATGACGGTTCACCACCGTAGTTATCATGTGGATTAGTGCTGGGTACAGCTTAATTCCCTTTAGCTTGAGCTCTGACAGTAGAAGGGTGATATCAATATTTACAGTCATGCTGTAGGTGCATCTGACATTGTTTAAATAATGTTCAAAATAGGGTTTTCTACTCCAGTTATCAATGACAATCGGGATAAAAATCATTTATTATGACCTCCTAAAATTATTTCATTTTTCATTTTAGGAGGTCTGCTGGACTGATTTCACCATATCCTTATCACAATCCCTTGAGAAAGTATTTTGTAACGATGAGTATACCATCAATTGGAAGGGAGATGCATTTATAATGCTGACCGAAAAGTTGGTTATTGAAAAATTGCTTCAGCAAAAGCGTACGAGTGTTGCTTCCAGCGTAGTGATGATGTGCGGTGTAGCGGGGTCGGGTAAAACAACCTTTGCTAAAAAGCTGGAGAAAGAGGGATTCGCCAGACTTTCGATAGATGAAGATATTTGGGCCACGCACGGCCGTTTCGGGGTGGATTATCCAGAGGACAATTATGAGTCCTATAAGGAAGAGTCGGAGATAAAGCTGCGGGGGGAGCTGGTGAATCTGCTTCAGGCAAAACATCATGTTGTTATCGATTTCAGCTTCTGGCAACGTCAGAGACGGAACGATTACAAGCAGCTCATTGAGAGTTATGGTGGCGTGTGGGAACTGATTCACTTAAAGGTCCAGCCGGATGAATTGCGTCAGAGACTGCTTATCCGGAGTGAACGTTTTGACGCCAATGCCGCATTTCCGATTACGGAGGACATATTAACCCGGTTTTTAAATGGTTTTGAGATCCCTTCTGGAGAAGGGGAGCTTGTGATTGAGCATAGATCTGTAACTTGATTTTTTGGGCATTTGTCCTCTTATAGAACCACAGCCGGATTAAAATCCCATGGCTGTGGTTCTTTTTTTAAGCGAGTGATTGTGCCATGATAGTCATGGGGGCGATTGAGAGATGTTTAAGGATTTTAAGCTCATAGCCGGACGGCCGGTGTATATACAAATTAAAGACTATATGAAGCACTTAATCATAAAAGGCGGTCTGCAAGGCAATCAAAAGCTGCCCTCCACACGAGAGCTCAGCACATTGCTTAAGGTTAGCCGCAACTCCGTAATCTCTGCTTATGCAGGGCTTGAGGATGATGGCTTTGCTTATGCCGTGCAAGGGCAAGGAAGTTATGTTGCTGCTACGCCGCCCGGCAGTGAAACGATCTCTTCCTGGACGATGGACTGGAAGTCACGTCTCAATGATCACGCGGTGCTGGCAGAGGAACTGGATATCATGAAGCGCGGGATTCGAGCGGAGAAGGGGACGATCTCCTTCACCAGCATAGCGCCTGATGAGAGTCTTTTTGATCTGGATAATGTGAAGCGATCCTTTATGGATCGGATGTCGGTAGAAGGCAACGTTCTGCTAAATTACGGCTATGCCAAAGGGTATAAGCCTTTAATAGACTATTTGAAGCAGTATATGGAGCACAAGGGCGTTGAAATGAAGGGCAAGGATATATTGATCACCAATGGTTTTACTGAGGGATTCGATATTGTATTGTCTGCTCTGAGTAAAAAAAATGGTTCGGTCATTTGTGAGAATCCGACGCATCATACAGCGATCAAAAATTTGAAGCTGAACGGTTTTGAGATCACCGGGATTTCGATGGAGCGTGATGGGATTGATTTGGCGGAGCTGGAGAAAGCATTGCAACAGCAAGCTTTTGACTGTGCATACTTCGTCCCTTCTTATCATAATCCAACCGGAATTGTAATGTCTCCAGAGAAAAGACAGCGGCTAATGAAGCTGATGAATTGCTACCAAGTCCCGGTGATTGAGGATGGTTTTAACGAGGAATTACGATATTCGGGCTCACATGTGGCTCCACTTATCGCAGCAGCAGGCAGCGGCAACAGCGTGATTTATCTCGGCAGCTTCTCCAAGGTATTATTTCCGGGACTACGTGTAGGTTGGGTGCTGGCGGATCAGGAGTTGATCAATTCCCTCGAAAGCGTCAAGCGCGCACGTACCATTCACACCTCGACGCTGGATCAATCCATTTTGTATCAGTATTTATTGGGTGGTCATTTAGAGAAGTATTTGAAAAAAGCCAGAGCAGAATACAAACGAAAGTATGAATTAACCCTGCAATGCTGCAAGGATTGTATTCCTTATACGGCGCTGTCAGGGGACGGTGGCCTACATCTTTTTGTAACCTTCGCGGAGGGCTTTAATACAAGGACGCTGTTGGCGGCCTGTCATGAGCAAGGGGTTATTTTTACAGCAGGAGATATATTCTTCACAGACGGTAAAGGGCAAAATACGATACGGATCGGTTTCTCCAGAGTGACGGATGAGGATATCCGCAAGGGGATCGAGATTATTGGCAGAACAGCTCGACAACTAATGGGATAAAGAGGTGCTTGAGATGAAGGTAGGCGTAATTATGGGCGGGGTATCCTCAGAATATGAGGTATCCATGAATAGCGGTAGAGAAATATTGAAGAATCTAGACCCCAATAAATATGAAATTATTCCAATTGTGATCACCAAGCGTGAGGAGCTTATTGAGCAGGCAAAAGGGATCGATATCGCACTGCTTGCACTTCATGGAGCTTACGGCGAGGATGGTACGGTTCAGGGAACGCTGGAGACGATGGGGATTCCGTATACGGGCAGCGGGGTTTTGTCTAGCAGCATTTGCATGGATAAAGATCTCTCCAAAAAGCTTATACGCTGCGCAGGCGTCAATACAGCAGATTGGCTATGCTGGGACAGCATAAAGGATTATTCGGCTGAAGCGGTGGAACGGCTCGGATATCCTGTTATGGTGAAGCCATGTTCAGGCGGCTCGAGTATCGGAATGGAAAAAGTGAGCAGCAGCGAGGAGCTGTTGTGCGCAGTGCAGAAGGCTTTTGCCTGTGATCAGTCGATTTTGATTGAAAGCTACATTCAAGGTCAAGAAATCACCTGTTCTATTCTAAACGGAGAGCTGCTGCCTATTCTGGGAATTACCTCAGCAAATGCCGAGTGGTTCGATTACAGTGCTAAGTATGAAGAAGGCGGAGCAGATGAACGGGTCATTGAACTGCCTGCTGAGGTGCATAAGCGGGTACGCGAGGCTGCCTTGAGCTGTTACAAAGCACTAAAATGTAGCGTGTATGCACGGGTTGATATGCTGCTTAAAGAGGGGATTCCTTATGTGCTGGAGGTGAATACGTTACCAGGCATGACGAAGGCCAGTCTTTTACCCAAAAGCGCGCAAGCGGCAGGCTACACCTTCAGCGGACTGCTGGACGAAATCATCTCCCTTTCCCTAACAGAAAAGAGTGCAAAAGAAGAGGTGTACAGTCATGCATAATGAATGGATTGCTCCACGTGTGCGGGAGATTGCACCCTCGGGGATTCGGGCTTTTTTTGACCTAAGTACGGGGAATCAGGATATTATATCGCTGGGTGTAGGGGAACCGGATTTCGTTACACCGGAGCATGTAAGAGCTGCCTGTATTCGGGCCTTGAATAATGGGGAAACGATGTATACGCCAAATTCCGGTTTACTGGAGCTTAGAGAGGAGATCGCTTCTTATCTGCACACAAGTTTCAAACTTCGCTATGAGCCAAACGATGAGATTATGGTTACGGTGGGAAGCAGCGAGGCTGTGGATTTGGCATTACGAGCTTTCATTACACCTGGGGATGAGATTATCGTCCCTTCTCCGAGCTATATCGCATATTCGCCGATTACCCATTTGAACGGGGGGGTTACGGTGGAGGTAGAATCATCGGCCGAGCAGGGGTTTAAGCTTACTGCTGAAGCGTTACGGAAGGTGATTACTCCGCGTTCCAAGCTTCTTATGGTGAATTTTCCGACTAATCCTACAGGTGCAGTAATGACTTATGAAGATTGGCTGCCTATTGCACAGATTGTAAAAGAGAATAACCTACTGGTCATTTCAGATGAAATTTATGCCGAGCTTACGTATGACAGTCAGCATGTCAGCATCGCCTCTCTTCCCGGGATGCTGGAAAGGACGATTGTGATTAGCGGCTTCTCCAAAGCTTTTGCAATGACTGGCTGGAGAGTGGGTTATGCTTGTGGCGATCGAGAATTAATTGCTGCGATGCTAAAAATCCATCAATACACTGCGATGTGTGCCCCAGTGCTCGGTCAAATTGCTGCGATTGAATCATTGCGCAATGGAATGCAGCATAAGGAACATATGAAGCAATGCTTCGATGAGCGGAGAAAGCTGCTGGTTAGTGGATTTCGATCCATAGGACTACCTTGCCATGAACCTGCGGGTGCATTTTATGCCTTTCCTTCCATCGCTCACACCGGAATGAAATCAGAAGACTTCGCTTTGCAGCTGCTCAGGGAGGTCGGTGTCGCTGCGGTTCCGGGTCATGTGTTTGGAGCAGGCGGAGAGGGTTATATCCGCTGCTCCTATGCCGCTTCCTTACAAAAATTGACGGAGGCGCTGGAGAGAATCGAAGATTTTATGAAAGTGAAGTTGTAATTCTAGAAGTCCCCCTCTATCATAGATGGGGGCTTTTCTGCGAATATGAGATAGAATAGGTTATACGGATACATTTAATAGGAGGTCGTAATTATATGCTTTCAGATATTCAAGACGTAATTAAACAAATCACTCCGGCTGATGATCAGTCCATCCTCAAGGCGGAGCATCGGCTGAACATTCTGACCAAACCTCCGGGCAGTTTGGGACAATTGGAACCTCTGGCCGTTAAGCTCGCTGGAATTTCGGGTACGGAGCAGCCTAGTTTCACCAAACGAACAGTTGTTGTGATGGCTGCTGATCATGGGGTGTGCTGCGAAGGGGTTAGCGCATTTCCACAGGAAGTCACGCTACAGATGGCCCATAACTTTCTCAGCGGTGGAGCGGCTGTGAATGTATTGGCACGTCAAGCTGGGGCAGAGGTACAGTTTGTTGATGTCGGCATAAACGGCGATCTTAGTCATGTCGATCTGATTGATCGTAAAGTGCGCCGGGGAACGGATAATATGGCTGTGGGACCTGCGATGAGTCGTGAGGATGCCATGAATGCTCTTCTTGTTGGGATAAGCGTTGCGCAGGAAGCGGTTAAGAACGGCACGGAGATTTTTATAACAGGCGAAATGGGCATTGGGAATACTACGGCTAGTGCTGCCATTCTATGTGCTCTCAAAGGAATAGCCCCTGAAGTAGCTGTGGGACGAGGAACGGGAATTGATGATGAACGTTTACTACATAAAATTGCAGTGGTGGAACGCGCCTTAAAGGTAAATCAGCCGAATTCAGCAGATCCGTTGGATGTGTTATCTAAAGTTGGCGGACTGGAAATCGCTGGCTTGGCGGGACTGATTCTTGGTGCCGCTGCTAATCGGACACCTATCATTTTGGATGGTTTTATTTCGGGGGCGGCAGCGCTTGTGGCAAAAGCCCTTGCACCTGAATCCATCGCTTATATGATAGCGTCTCATGTATCAGGAGAACGGGGACACAAGTTAATGCTGGAGCAGCTTGGGCTTGAACCGCTGCTTAACCTCGGTCTGCGATTGGGTGAGGGAACAGGGGGAGTATTATGCCTTCATTTAATCGAGGCGATCTGCCGCATTTTGAGCGAAATGGCAACCTTTGAAAGTGCAGGCATCTCTGGAGCTGGTCAACGATGAGCATTCTTGTAACGGGAGGTGCACGTAGCGGGAAAAGTGGTTTTGCAGAAAAACTGATACAGTCACTGGCAGATCAGGCCTTCTATGTAGCAACCGGACAGGCCTTTGACGACGAAATGAAGGAACGGATTGCTCTGCATCAGCATCAACGAATGGAAAGTGGTTACGCTTGGGAGACGCTTGAGGAACCGTATGATTTACCAGATCTGCTAAAGCGATTATCGGGGGAAAAAGCGGTGCTCGTAGATTGTTTAACCTTATGGTTATCCAATGCATTATTGGCTGTGGAAGGTTTTGAAAATAGACAAGAGCTTGTTGAGAGTGAAATAACAAGGCTTGAAGACAGTGTGCGTTCTTTTCAAGGGACGCTTATTCTGGTCACTAATGAGGTTGGCGACGGGATTGTTCCGGAGTATGCGCTTGGCCGATTGTATCGTGATCTGGCGGGACGAATGAACGCCCTGATCGCTCGGCAATGCGAACAGGTCTTTCTAGTAACTGTTGGAATTCCGATTGAGCTGAAGAGCAGGGAGTATCGTTTATGAAGGAGCGTAGGGATGCGGCCGTAGCTGCCTTTCAGTTCTTATCCCGATTTCCTGTAAAAGGTGATCCGGGATTCTCTCCTGAACTGCTGCGCCGGAGTGTAATCTTCTATCCCATGGTAGGCGCAGCAATTGGGCTGTGTGTAGCTGCTGGAGCAGCCCTGACGGGATTGCTTTTACCTGCTTGGCCAGCAGCTGTGCTCACTCTGATGCTGTGGGTAGGTCTCACTGGCGGGTTGCATCTTGATGGCTGGATGGACAGCGCGGATGGTCTGCTCAGCTATCGGCCACGGGAGCGAGCCCTGGAGATTATGAAGGACAGCCGTGTGGGTGCGATGGGCGTACTCGCCTGCGTGCTGCTCCTGCTGTTTAAAGCATCTTTGTTGGCAGCTCTAATCGAAGGCTTCGCCTACTACGAGCTGCCGCTGCTCTTGGTACCAGCGGTCTGGAGCCGCTGGTATATGGTACGGGCAATGGTGCGTTATCCCATTGCCCGTGGAGACGAGGGGCTGGCCGCGAACTTCGCCGGCCTAGCTTCCTCGCATGAGCGGCGCGCGCTGGCAGTCGCCGCGCCGCTCTCGCTGGCCGCCGCCGCTGCGCCACTGGCACTCGGCGCTGGCTTAGCCGCGTGGCCGCTGCATCTGGCGGCAGCTCTGCTGCTGCCGGTCGCGGCCTTGGCCTGCGGCACCGCGGCTGCACGGCGGATCAGCAGCCGGCTCGGCGGGCTCACCGGCGACGTGTACGGCGCGCTGAACGAGCTGCTGGAGGTTGTGCTGCTGCTAGTGTTATTGCTGCTCCAGCACAATTTAATGTGAGCTCCACGGATAAACCTTGAGTAATTTGGTGTAGGTGGTACTACGGATGAACCTTGAGTAATTTGCTGTAGGTAGCTCCATGGGTGAACATTGAGTAGTTTGCTATAGGTAGCTCTAAGGGTGGATCTTGAGTAATTTGCTGTAGGTAGCTCCATAGGTGGATTTTAAGTAATTTGCTGTAGGTAGCTCCGCAGATGAACATTGAGTAGTTTGCTGTAGGTAGCTCTAAGGGTGGATCTTGAGTAATTGAGTAATTTGCTGTAGGTAGCTCCATGGGAGAACCTTGAGTGGTTTGTTGTAGGAGTTCTACGGGTGAACCTTGAGTACAATTTGTTGTGAGCAACCTTTGCGTTTTTATGAGATAGATAGGGAAGAGGGATGACATGTTATTTGCCATTCTGCTGTTTATAATTGCTGGGCTTGCTGAGATCGGTGGCGGATATTTAGTATGGTTATGGTTGAGAGAATCACGGCCACTTTGGTACGGTTTAGTGGGGTCTTTGATTCTGATAGCGTATGGGATTATCCCTACGTTGCAAAAATTCCCTTCCTTCGGGAGAGTGTATGCGGCTTACGGCGGGGTGTTTATCGTACTCGCGGTCTTATGGGGATGGCTTGTAGACAAGAAGACACCAGACGTATACGACTGGGTCGGAGCTGTTATTTGTGTGATCGGTGTATCGGTTATCCTCTGGGCACCGCGGCACTAGGTTGAGTGAGGTTTGCTTAGTCATAAAAGCGGAATGAAAGCTGAGTAACCCAGTTTTTACTAAGTGAGTAACTTGGCTCCGGACTCAGGAGACCTTATTTGTGATAAAAGGGGTAATTTGGAGCGTTTTCGGACACCATAGACGCTATTTGAACAAAATAGGCTGAGTCTGGGTTGATTATGAGGCAATAGCGTCTCTCGAGTCCGAAAAAGCTTCCAAATGGCAGTTTTTCGAGTAATAGCGGCATCTGAGTCCGCAAGCCAGCAGCAAATGGCGTGCTGAGTCTAAGTGAGAGCTTCGCGCAAGCTAGCGCATGTAGCCGAGTCTATTGCTGTAGGTAGCATCCACGGAGGGACTTTGAGTAGTTTGCTGTAGGTAGCATCGACGGATGAACTTTGAGTAATTTGCAGTAGGTAGCATCGACGGAGGAACTTTGAGTAATTTGCTGTAGGTAGCATCCACGGAGGAACTTTGAGTAATTTGCTGTTGGTAGCATCGATGGATGAACTTTGAGTAGTTTGCTGTAGGTAACATCGACGGAGGAACTTTGAGTAATTTGCAGTAGGTAGCATCCACGGATGAACTTTAAGTAATTTGCTGTTGGTAGTGCCACGGATGAACTTTGAGTAATTTGCTGTTGGTAGCGCCACGGATGAACTTTGAGTAATTTGCTGTTGGTAACTTGGCTCCGGACTCAGGAGACCTTATTTGTGATAAAAGGGTTAATTTGGAGCGTTTTCGGACACCAGAGGCGCTATTTGAGCGAAATAGGCTGAGTCTGGGTTGATTATGAGGCAATAGCGTCTCTCGAGTCCGAAAAAGTCTCCAAATGGCAGTTTTTCGAGTAATAGCGGCATCTGAGTCCGCAAGCCAGCAGCAAATGGCGTGCTGAGTCTAAACGAGAGGATTGCGCAAGCCAACGGCAAATGGCGTGCTGAGTCTAAACGAGAGGATTGCGCAAGCCAACGGCAAATGGCGCGCCGAGTCTAAGCGAGATTATCGCGCAAGCCAGCAGCAAATGACACGCCGAGTCTAAGCGAGAGTATCGCGCAAGCCAGCAGCAAATGACGCGCCGAGTCTAAGCGAGAGTATCGCGCAAGCCAGCAGCAAATGACGCGCCGAGTCTAAGCGAGAGTATCGCGCAAGCCAGCGGCAAATGGCGTGCCGAGTCTAAACGAGAGTATCGCGCAAGCTAGCGCATGTAGCCAAGTCTAATCGAGGTTCCGCGCAAGCCTAGCGTATGCCCCCAAGTCTAAGCGAGCCATCGCAAACTAAAAACCCCCGTTCAACACTTTCGTGTGAACGGGGGTTTTAATTTACAAGCGTTAAATCTTAAATTGCTGCACAGCTTCTTGGAGTTTCTTGGCTTGCTCATACAGATGTTTAACGGTTTCTGCATGGCCTTCCAGTTCGACGCGCTGCCGCTCTGAGTTAGCAGCGAGTGTGTCCGCACTTTCTTGCGATCTTGATGTAATTTGTGCAGTTTCTTCGACGGAAGCACTGACTTCTTCTGTACTTGCTGAGATTTGCTGTGTAGCCGCAGATACGGATTGGATGCTGTGATTGATGCTTTGGATAAGAATCAGGAGGTGATTAAAGGCATCACCTGCTTCTGCTACTTTGCCGACTCCAGAGGCAACCTCAGAATTCACGTGGTTCATCTCGGTAACGGAGCGGCTCATATCTTCTTGAAGCCCAAGTAGGAAGTCACGGATCTGTTCGTTTGCGTTACGGGATTGTTCAGACAGCTTGCGTACTTCTCCCGCAACAACAGCAAAGCCGCGTCCATGCTCTCCTGCGCGTGCAGCTTCAATTGAAGCATTCAGCGACAGCATTTGGATCTGTTTCGTAATTTCAGTAATGCTGTGAACGACTTCTCCGATCATTACTGAACGCTCATTCATGATTTGTAATTGATCCAGCGACTGTAGGGAAGCACGTTCAACCTGGCGCATTTGCAGCACAGCGCTTTGAGCAATTTCATTACCGCCACTTGCTTCAGCGGAAGCCTCACTGATTTGCTCCGTGACTTCATTCGCTGCTGAGGCAATACTTTGAATGCCTAAATTGATTTCTTCCATTGCTCTCGAGTTATCTGATGCACTGCTAGCGATAGTCGTACTACCTTTGCCGATTTCTACTACCGATGAGCTGGAGTGTTCCGCCATATTATTGAGAACCTCAACACGTTCTTTTAAAGAGTTGGAATCCGCAACGACAGTATTAGAGGTTACCAGTACATGTCCAATCATTTCTTTCAGGCGTTGGGTCATCGCTTGGAAGCTTACGGACAACTGTGCAACTTCGTCATTTCCTTTAACTGATAATTCTTCGGTGAAATCTCCCTCTGCGAGCCGGGCACTATAAGCTGCCAGTTTTGAGATTGGACGTGTTATACGCACACTCATGAACCATGCACCAGTTAGGCCGATGATCAACGTCAGAAGTGTGATTCCGGCACTTGTCCATAGAATACTGTCTGTTTTTTCTTGAATGAAGCTTACGTCACTGCTTACACCGATAACCATCGTACTTCCGGGAATACCGATATAAGCTGTTTTATGTATACCATGTGCGTCGCTATATGTATCGCTTAGTCCAGTTTTTCCTTTAGAGGCTTGTTGCATTGCAGAAGATACGGTGACACTTTCTGCCCGTTGCAATTTTGCATCGTGATCTGCGGATAGAATCTCAGCTTCTTTTCCCTTCAGATTGACCAGAAAAATGGTTTCCACTCCATGTTGTTTCCTCTTTTCCTGAAAATAGAACTCGAGATTGGTGGCAGACTGATCGTTCTTATTTAGGGTTTGCTGGGCGTGCATTACGTTGAGATTCTTATATACGTCCTGAGCAGCGGCAGTAAGGATTTTGTTAATCTGCGGCATAACATAGCTGTTGAAGATACTGATAGAGATAAAATAGAAGCTGGTGCTTAACAAAAGAGACGTGAGCAACAGAACAACAAATAATAAACGCGTAAATTTGCGACTGATCGAATGCTTGATACGAAACATATCGTTCTCTCCTTTTTTTATGGACGATGAGGTCATTTCTTTTTTGGTCTTCACTAGATACTCCATGCCAACTGCTGGAAATTGGCGACCCGAGATATATTCCATAGTTATGTCATATTTCTACTAAATGGATCGGGAATAAGGTGTTTGATACTATTCTATAGAATTAACCTCTGGATGAATAGTGAAAGTTTTGTCCTATAGAGCATTTTTTTCTGAAAAAAATGAATTATTGCTGACTATTTTAGATAATTGGCGAAAAAAAAGAAATGGAACTACCAATTTCATATAAAAATATTATTTTTATGGATTGTTAAGCGCTATTGTGATAGAGTATTAATGTTTTGTTCCGAAAATTTAATATTGTAAGCCGCGGTTCGTAACCATCCCGCGTAAACAAAACTAGGAGGAATTTCAGTAATATGTTTAATTTGCTGTGGGGAGTTTTATTTGTTATTGTCAATTTTGCTTTTTTTCTACTCTGTTACCGCTTGTTCGGGAAAAGTGGAATGTACGCCTGGGTAGGTATTGCTACTGTAATTGCTAACATTCAGGTAGCTAAGACGATTGCTATGCCATTTGATATTGTGATGACACTCGGAAATACGATGTATGTCACTTTATATATGACCAGCGATTTACTTAATGAGAAGTACGGAAGAGCGGAAGCACGTAAAGCGGTCTGGTTTGGTTTCTTCACCTTGCTTATGACTACAGTCATTATGCAGATGGTATTAGTATTTAAGCCGCAGGAGACCGATATCGCTCAGTCTTCTTTGGAGACGATTTTTGGGCTGATGCCTCGACTAGCTTTGGGTAGTCTTACTGCTTACTTCATTAGTCAGTTCCTAGATGTTCGGTTGTACTCTTGGATTCGTAAATATTACAGCACCTCAAGTCAGCTGTGGATTCGTTCCAACGGTAGTACGATGATTAGCTCCTTTGTGGATACACTTATTTTCTGTACCATTGCGTTTGCGGGCTTGTATGACTGGAATGTATGGCTTGAAATTTTGCTTACGACTTATCTAGCGAAGTTCTTACTAACCGCAGTAAGCACACCTATCTTATATATCGCCCGAACCTTTACTTTTGCTGAAGAGGGTTCACCATCATCCGTTCAAAAGAAGGACTAAACAACAATACAGCCAGCGCGTACCGATCATAATCGATGCGTGCTGGCTGTTTTTTCGTTGTAAGATGGACTTAATCGTTACATGAAAGATGTGTACATAAAAATAATATAAAGCTAAAATAAGCTATCGTAGCAATTCTAGCGGGTTAGTTTAACAGGAGCGCCGGCGATGGCGCTTATCACATATCCTTTAGTTTGGGCTGGACTTGCGGGGCAGTCCGATTGAAGAGAATGTATATAATCGGTAGTCACAGAAATTACGAACAGGTGTGATCAAGGATGAATCTAGTAGTTCCTATACTGCGTCATGCAGCACAGCAGCCCGACAGCATTGCCTTAACCCATGACCAAGCAAGTCATACCTATGCCACATTAGTAAAAACGATGCGGAGAATCGCGAATGGCTTACAGCAAAAGGGTCTGAGGCATGACAAAATCGCGATTTTATCTACGAATCGTATTGAATTTGTTGAGGTTTTTTTGGGGGCGATTTATGCGGGCTGTGTTCCCATTCCCTTAGATCCCAAGTGGAGTGCTAATGAACTGCAGGTTATTATAGAGCAGTGCCAGCCGACAATGATTTTTGCCGAGCCGGAAGCCGCAAAGAATCTGGTTTTCAAGGATCAAACGATCCCAACGCTGACCTTCTCAAATAAACGAACAGGTTCCTATGATCAGTGGCTGGCTGCCCTGAAGCCGGAGGCTGAGTTGGATGAGACGAATGAATTATTATTTATTGGCTTTACTTCAGGCACAACCGGATTGCCCAAAGGTTATATGCGTACCCATTTATCATGGTTAAAAAGCTTTGAGGTTTCGAATATTGCTTTTGAATTGGACGCTATGAAGGATGTTTTGGCACCAGGTCCATTTGTGCATTCCCTATCCTTATTCGCCGTAATGCAGAGTCTATATGGTGGAGCAACCTTTCATATCACACAAAAATTTAGTGCCACCCAGGTGTTAGAGCTGTGCCAGCAAATTGCGGGCGTGGTGCTGTTCGTCGTACCAACAATGATCGAATCCATGATGCAGCAGGCTGTACCTGGGCAGATACAGATTGATGCGGTTATTAGCTCAGGTGCAAAGTGGTCGGAGTTGTCCAAGAAAAGGGGCATGGAAGTGTTTGGTGGAGCGCGGCTTTATGAATCCTACGGTTCTTCAGAAGCGAGCTATATTAGTTATTTGGATGTTCTGACCGAGCATAATCCGACCTCTGTAGGCAAACCTTATCCCGGGGTGCAAATTTCCATTCGTGATGACCAGTTCCGGGAAGTCCCTCCTGGGGAGATTGGGCAGCTATATGTGCGTAGTGATATGATATTTTTAGGCTACCATCAATTGCCGAATGAGACAGCAGCAGCTTTTAGAGAGGGATGGCTTGTTTTAGAAGACTATGTTTATCAGGATGAAGCTGGTTATTTATATATGGCGGGACGTTTGAAGAATAAAATCATATCCGGAGGGCTGAACGTTTATCCGGAAGAAATAGAGAGGGTGCTGGAGTTTCTTCCGGAAATAGATGAAGTGATGGTGCTTGGCGTGCCTGACGATTACTGGGGAGAACAGCTGATAGCCCTCGTGAAGTGGAGCGGAGAACAGCATTTATCTGTCGAAGAAATTAAGAATTATTGCCGCCAGTATTTAGCGAGCTACAAAGCGCCGAAGCAGCTGCTAACCGTGGATGAATTTATCTATACAAGTAGCGGGAAAATTGCCCGGCAAGCGATGAAAGACTATGTGAAAAGAGCGATGATATGATAGAAGCAGTAATTGTCATGGCAAAACGTACACCGGTTGGCAGAATGGGTGGCTTATTAAGTACACTTGAGCCGGAGGCATTACTGGCGCCGCTTATTCAGCATATTGTAGCCGAAACGACCTTGCCTAAAGAACTGATCGATGATGTCATTATTGGGAATGTTGTGGGCCCAGGAGGTAATATTGCCCGGGTAGCTGCGCTTGAAGCGGGGCTGCCTGTTTCGGTTCCGGGTGTCACCGTGGATCGTCAGTGCGGATCTGGGCTAGAGGCAATTAATATAGCAGCAAGACTGATTCAAAGCGGCGCTGGTGAGATTTATTTAGCGGGTGGTGTCGAAAGTACGAGCCGTGCTCCATGGAAAATGGCTAAACCACAGACGTTAATGGGGGTTCCACAGCTGTATACCCGTGCACATTTTACGCCTAGCTCTTACGGTGATCCGGATATGGGAATTGCTGCAGAGAATGTAGCTAGGAAATACGGGATTTCTCGAGAAGAGCAGGATCAATATGCCTTAAAAAGCCATCAAAAGGCGGTTCATGCTCAGCAAAGTGACCGGTTTCAGCAGGAGATAGTACCTCTTCAGGTAGAGGGGCAGTGGGTGAGCACCGACGAATGTCCTCGGGCAAATACGAGTCTGGACAAGCTGCAAAAGCTGCCGCCAATTTTTGAAGAAAAGGGTACCGTCACTGCTGGAAATGCCTGTCCTATTAATGATGGCGCAGCGCTTCTATTAATGATGTCTCGTGAGAAATGCCAGCAGCTTAAGCTTACCCCTATTTTGCGGGTCGTGGATGCACAAGCTGCGGGTGTAGATCCGAACTATTTGGGTATGGGGCCTGTACCAGCTGTGCAAAAGGTGTTAAAACGCCAAAAGCTTACCGTTGCCGATTTAGATATCGTAGAGTTTAACGAAGCTTTTGCTTCACAAGTATTGGCATCACTGAACGAGCTTCAAATTCCACAGGAAAAGGTCAATCTTGGCGGGGGGGCATTAGCAATAGGCCATCCATACGGAGCTTCCGGGGCTATGTTAATGACTCGCTTATGTGCTGAAATGCAACATGCCCCTTACCAACGAGGGCTTGCTACTCTGGGAATCGGCGGTGGGATAGGTCTGGCAACACTCGTGGAGGTTATAGAATGAACAGTGTCCGACATCAGATCCATATGACTGCTGAATGGATTTCGGACTATGCACAGAGTATTGAAGCACCCGTGCAGACGATAAATGGAAAGCTGATCGCTCCTGCGACGATGCCTATTATTTTCTGGCAAGACTTCGATATTCCTTGGTTAATCATCGGTGAACCCTTGCTTCACGGCACTCAGAAATTTTCATATCAGGCTCCGATTACGGCGGGGATGATTTTGGATTGTGAATTAGCGTTAACGGGCGAGGTGCAAAAAGAAGGCAGACAGGGTAAACTGACTTTTTACAAACATACGCTGGTTTGTAGGTGTGAGGGTGAGCTTATAGTCACCGCAGAAACGGTGTTAATTCGGGTAGGTGATGATCATGATAAAAAAGTGCATAACAGCTGAGGCTATCCGGCAATATGCAGCTGCTTCCCAAGATTTGGCGCCTATACATCTAGATGCAGAGGCCGCAGCCAAGGCTGGTTTGGAGCGACCCATCGCACATGGGATGTATCTTATGGGATTAGCCCAATCTTTGTATATTGCTGAGCACCCTACACAGTGGATCACTCAATATGATATGAAATTTCATAAGCCAATAGAGGTCGATAGTGTCGTGATTTTTGATTTTGCAGCGGACGATTGCTTTGTGAAAGTGATCCTTACAACAGAAGCTGGCGATGTTATTGCTGCGGGAGCTTTTGCAGTGAAAGAGGTGTAGTGATGAATAAAGTGGCCTTAATTACTGGAGCAACAAGAGGGATCGGACGTAGTATCGCCATGCAGCTTGGCAAGTCAGGTTATATAGTGGTTGTAAATGGTACGAAACAAGTCTTAATTGATGAGGTTGTGCGCGAGATCCGCCAGGCAGGCGGAGAGGCGCTAGGGTACGCTGCTAATGTAGCCGATTCCGTCGCAGTCACTGCCATGGTAGATGAGGTCATTGCCCGATACGGTCGTATCGATGTATTGATAGCTAACGCGGGAATTGTGCAGGATCAGAAATGTCAACGTATGACGGATGAACAGTGGAAGAATGTTCTGGATGTGCATTTAAATGGCACTTATTATTGCATTCAACGAGTATTACCACATATGCGTGAAACAGGTGGGGATATCCTGTTGATGACCTCTGCTGCTGGACTAGCAGGTTCCGTAGGTCAGGTGAATTATAGTGCAGCCAAGGCTGGAATACTGGGCATGATGTGGACGCTCGCAGCAGAGCTGAAACGTGACCAGATTAGGGTCAATGCGATTTCTCCAGCGGCATTAACAGATATGACCAGACCTATAATTGACCATTTGAAGGAAAAATATTTCAGTCGTAATGAACCTTTGCCTGATTTTTGGAGAATAGGTGACGCTGAGGCTATTGCTTCCTTCGTGACTGCATTGTTGAGGGAGTCCGACGCGGATTTAACCGGTGAAATCTTTGCCGTGAATGGATCAAAAGTGACAAAATGGGAGAAGCCTGCACCTGCATTTTCCGAGAATAGCATTGAGGCATTTTTTGCTGCTTGGCACCGTCAAAAGGGGACTGAATAAATGCTTACCTTCGATCAAGTTTGTTTTTATTATAAAAAAGGACAACCTCTCCTGGAGGATATTAGCTTTACGATAGACGCAGGGGAGTTTGTGGCGATAGTCGGGGCGAATGGTTCTGGCAAATCCACTATTGCAAAGCTCATGGACGGACTGCTGCTGCCGCGAAAAGGGACTGTACAATTTAAGAGCTTGGACACAGCAAAACCAACAGATCTTGCGGAGATTCATCAGCAAATCGGTTTTGTTTTTCAGAATCCAGAGGATCAATTTATCACCACAACCGTTATGGATGAGGTGCTTTTTGGTTTGGAGAATATCCGTGTGCCGAGGGAGGAAATGCGCAGCCGATTGGATCATGCCTTACAGGCCGTTCATATGGAGGATTATCTGGAAGCTATGCCACATCAGCTATCAGGAGGTCAAAAGCAACGTGTCGCTATCGCAGCTATATTGGCGATGCGCCCGCAAGTCATTATTTTTGACGAGGCTACCTCAATGCTTGATCCTCAGGGAAGACAGCAGGTTCTTTCCATCATGCAAGAGCTGCATCGTCAAGGCCTGACGCTTATTCATATCACCCACCATATGGAGGAAGTGTTTGCAGCAGAACGCGTATTGCTCCTGCACCAAGGACGACTTGAGTTTGACGGCGATCCACTGACTTTTTTTGAAACCATGCCTGTTGCGGACTATCAATTACAACTGCCCTTCGCAGTGCGTGTACATACATTGCTCCATTCAGCAGCACCGCTAACAGCCGATTGGAAGGGGATAATTCGATCACAATGGTCTACCAATTAAAAAATCTAAGTGTGAACTATGCCGATCATGTGGCTTTGCGAAATATAAACTGCACTATTCCTGAAGGCAAATGGATTTCTATTATCGGTCCAACAGGCGCAGGAAAGTCTACCTTTGTCAAAGTGCTGAAGGGCTTGATTCCCACCGTAAAAGGAGACTATTGGATTAACCAGCAGCCTGCCAGCAGAGATGCTAAAGGACGCTTAAAGGTTGTCCCCGAGTTGGGTTTCGTTTTTCAATATCCGGAGCATCAGCTATTCGAAACAACGGTGCATAAGGAGCTTGCTTTTGCTCTGAATCAGCAGGGTGCTTCACGTCAGCAAATTACAGAGGCGATTGAAATGATCTTGCCGCAAGTGGGTTTGCCAGAGGGGATTCTCCCCTTAAATCCATTCCAGCTAAGTGGTGGTGAAAAGCGCCGTGTAGCTATTGCCTCTGTACTGATGACAAATCCGAAGCTGCTGATATTGGATGAACCGACAGCGGGTCTCGATCCAGCTAGCCAAGTGTCTTTGCTGAGGCTACTAAAGGAATGGCAGCAACAAGACAATCGCACCATCCTCTTCGTTTCGCATCAGATGGGTGATGTTGCCGAATTCTCAGATGAGGTCATGGTTTTTCGTGAAGGTCAGTTAAAAGGGCATCATGATATCAGAACATTGTTTCTGGAAAAGGAAGAATTACTGCTGGAACTTGGACTATCCTTGCCTGAACCCGTACAGCTCTTGAAGCTAGTGGAGGAATTATCTGGTCAGAAGATTGAAGTTGCCAGTTGTAAAGAGCAGGATATCTTCGAAGCGATTTTGCCGATTTGGCATTCGAGGGGGCAAGGGCATGGCTGATTCCGTATTAGTCGGTCAATATGTGGAGACACATTCGATTTTTCATCGTTTAGATCCTCGTACAAAGCTTGTAAGTATCGTGATGCTCATGCTTAGCTTTATGATGCTTGGTACGGGGCTTAGTTATGTTGTTGCAACCTTTTTTGTATTGGGAATGTTATTACTGTCTAAAGTTCCTGTGCATTTTTTTGGGCGAGGGCTACGGCCGGTATTATTTATTTTATTATTTACTTTTGTTTACAATGCCGTGTTCACCAAGGGGACGATTCTCTGGTCATGGTTTTTTATCGAGGTGACTGAAGAGGGATTGCGGATAGGATTACGTTTTGTATGGCGGATTATATTGCTCATCTTGTTAGCCTCAATTCTGACATTAACTACTAAACCGCTAGACTTAGCTTATGGTCTGGAGAAGCTGCTTGCCCCTCTGTCCAAATTGGGGGTACCCGTAGAGCAGTTCTCTTTAATGATAGTGATTGCGATCCGTTTTATCCCTACCATCAAGGAGGAGCTTGATCGTATCCTTCTCGCACAAAAGGCTAGAGGTTATGATCTCACAGTATTATCACTGCCTAAACGGATATATGCGTACATTCCGATCATTATTCCTCTGCTCTTCACAACGATTCAACGTGCTGAACAGCTGAGCTATGCAATTGATGCGCGTGCTTATGGGAATGGTAAAGGAAGGACTTCTTTTAAAAGACTGCAATTTCAGCAAATAGATTATCTGGCAGGGGGAGCTGCCCTTTTAATTGCCGTGATTCTACTTTGCTTAAAGATAGGAAAGGTGTAGATGAAGATGAAATGGAATACCCGTATTACGGAGTTATTACACATAGAATATCCTATTATTCAAGGAGGACTTGCTTATTTAGGTTATGCAGACCTTGCGGCTGCGGTTTCAAATATCGGTGGACTGGGTCAGGTCACAGCAATGAGTCTTCCGGATGCGGAGGCCTTACGTGCAGAAATACGTCGGGTACGAACACTAACGGACAAACCATTTGGTGTTAATTTTGCTATCGGCATGCATGGGATTGGTTATGAAGATCGGGTGCAGGTCGCCATCGAAGAGCAGGTTCCCGTGGTGAGCCTCACTGGAGGGAATCCAGCCCCTATACTGGAAATGTTACAGCCCACCGATATTAAAACACTTGTGCTCGTCTCCTCACGCAGACAAGCCCAAAAAGCTGAACAATTAGGGGCTTCTGCGGTTATTGTTGTTGGGCATGAGGGAGGGGGCCACTTAGGGCGTGACGATGTTGGAACCATGGTGCTCGTTCCCCAAGTGGTTGATGCGGTTAATATTCCTGTGATTGCTTCCGGAGGGATCGGAGATGGCCGTGGATGGATGGCTGCTCATGCACTTGGGGCTGAAGGAATCGAAATGGGCACTCGTTTCGTTGCTACAGTGGAATGTGTTCATGCGGCCGCTTCTTATAAAAAAGCTTTAGTAGAAAGCTCAGAGTCGGATACGGTTGTAATCAAACGTTCTATTGGAGCACCCGCACGAGTGTTACGTAGTGACTACATTGATCAAATTCTTGAAATCGAGCGCGTGACACCGACCTATGAAGCATTAAAAGAGTATATCAGTGGTGCAGCCAACAAGCGCTGGATCTATGATGATATCAAAGAAGAGGGCATCGGCTGGGCAGGTCAAGTGACAGGAATGATCCAAGATATTCCTACAGTCGCGGAGCTGATCGGCAGGATGGTGAAAGAGGCTAAGTTGGTTCGCGGGATGTGGGGAACACAGGTTTGAATTTAAAAAAACACAGAGCGGCGATTCTCTCTTTATTGGAGGAATCGCTGCTCTGTGTTTTTGGCTATGGCTTGTAATTCTTTTCTACAAATGAAGAATAGTCAGTTCCTTAGGGAAGCTTGTTAAGGTCTCTGCACCTTCAGCTGTAATAATCAGATCATCTTCGATACGTACACCCGCTAGTCCAGGCACATAAATTCCTGGCTCAACGGTGAACACATTGCCGATCTCGATAATGTCGTCGTTCTGTCCGTGAAGTGATGGATATTCATGAACATCCATGCCCAGTCCGTGTCCGACACGGTGTGAGAAATATTCTCCGAATCCAGCTTCTTCAATTACATCACGTGCAGCTTTGTCGACTGAGCCGAAAGGTGCTCCAGGATTGGAGGCAGCGATCCCAGCTTCGTTGGCAGCCAGCACAGTGTTATAGATAGTGACTAGCTTGTCGTCTACGGATTCAATAGCAAAGGTACGTGTAATATCAGAAGCATAACCATCGGCATACACCCCGATATCAAACATCAGGAAGTCGCCGGGTTGAATGACCCGGTTGCCAGGAACACCGTGAGGCAAGGCAGTTTTCGGACCAGAAAGCACCATAGTGTCGAAGGAAGGGCCGGAAGCGCCAACCTTTTTCATTAGATATTCTAGCTCCGCCACTAGATCGTTTTCTGTAACGCCTGTTTTTACGTGGGTAAGAACGCGGCGCAAGGCTTCCTCAACTAGCTCAGCGGCATGTTTCATGCGATTAACTTCATCCGGGGTCTTTTTGGAGCGCATGCTGCGCAGCAATGGACCAATATCACTAAACCGTTCAGCTGGAACAGCAGCGGTTAGGTGCTCAAAACGGGCTACTGAGAAATGTTCCTTTTCTATGCCAAGAGTACCTAGCTTACTGCTGCCGAAACAATCTTTTAGCAGGTTATAGGGATTATCAGTGTCAGTGTGAGTTAGAATTTTGGTGACCGAAGAAGCCGCTTGAGCCGCTTCTGCATCCAATGCAGGCAGAATGAGCATAGGCTCTTCTCCGCGTATCAGCAGCAGACCCAGAAAACGTTCATGCGGATCGCTGGCGAAGCCGGTTAAGTAGTAGACATGCTTGGGATCTGTTACGAGCAGGGCATCCAGACCTTCGCCCGCCATTTGCTGCTCTAGGCTTGTCAGAGCATTATTCATAGTTGGTGTTCCCCTTTCAACTTCACGATTAGAACTGCAATATTCCTATTATAGATCAAAAATAGACCAGACGCACCTGACGAACTATAACTATCGTTGGCTAATCATGACATGAAGCTTTTCTTAACCCTACTAGTTGGTGTAACATATCTTTAAATATACTTCTCCTAAGGTTAGGCTGAAGCTTATTCGGGTACGGTTGTTGAGAGAGGAGTGATTCTTGCAATGAGAGGAACAATCGCACTTGTTACCGGAGCGAATTCCGGTATGGGGCTGGCCACAACAGTTGAACTGGCTCGCAAGGGAGCTAAAGTTATTATGGTTTGCCGTAATCGCCAGCGGGGAGAAGAAGCACATGCTGCCGCCAAACAAAAGAGCCGCTCCGAGGATATCGAGCTCATGTTGTGTGATCTGGCTTCACTTGAGAGCATTCGCAGCTTTGCTGAGGAATTCACTATGAAATATCCGATGCTAGACATACTTATCAATAACGCCGGGGTAGTCACGATTAAGCGTCAGCTTACGAAGGACGGCTTTGAGATGGATCTTGGCGTAAATCATTTGGGGCATTTTCTACTTACCAATTTGTTACTTAAGTCGTTGCAGGCAGCAGAGCAAGGCCGTATCATTGTGGTTGCCTCCGGTGCTTACAAGATAGGTGCGCTCCATTATGAAGATCCAACCCTCGCTCGCCGTTTTAATCCTGCAAAAGCCTATGCCCGATCCAAGCTAGCCAATATTCTGTTCACGCGGGAGCTGGCTTCGCGTCTTCACGGAACAAGGGTGACGGTGAATTGCCTGCATCCAGGAGCAGTGGGGACGAATATAGGTGTAAACCGGGAGACTGGTTTCGGCAAGTCGGTACTTAAGTTACTCTCATACTTTTTCTTAACACCTGAACAAGGTGCCGATACAGCGATTTATTTGGCTACAGATCCCGATCTTGGAGAGGTAACCGGTCAATATTATTATCGAAGAAAGATTAAACAACTGTCTCCCAGAGCGCAGAATACAATAGAAGCCGAACGGCTGTGGCAATGGAGCCAGGAGCAGGTCGGCCTGAGTTAATTAACACATTTGGAGGGATTAAGGGATGAATTGGGAGAACAGCAGAATTGAAGATGCAACATCTGCAGACTTAGCAGCTATTGTAGATATTTATAACTCAACGATTGCTGGGAGGGTGGTAACTGCAGATCTGGAACCCGTTACTGTTGCAGACCGGGAGAAATGGTTTCTTGAGCATAATAGCCATCACCGTCCCTTATGGGTACTGAAGCAAGGAGATGAAATTGCTGCATGGTTCAGTTTTCAATCCTTCTATGGTCGTCCAGCGTATAATGCAACAGCAGAAATCAGTGTATACGTGAATGAAAAGTTCCGTGGTGGTGGTGCGGGCAGAATTCTTCTGACAGAGGCCATTGAGAAAGCCCCTAGTCTCGGAATTAAGAATCTAGTCGGCTTTGTATTTGGACATAATGATCCAAGCCTTGGTTTGTTGAAAAAGTTTGGTTTTGAAGAGTGGGGAATGCTGCCTGGTGTGGCTGAACTTGACGGTATAGAGCGTGATTTAGTCATTGTCGGCCTTAAAATCTAACGCCTCATATAAAACGCTTACATTTTGAGAGTTGAATTTAGATTATCGGTGTCACAATCGACCCATTCTTTGGACCAACTCTGTAAGTCTCGGATGACTGATTCCAGGGCAAGACCTTTATCCGTCAAAGAATATTGGATCCGCACGGGGGTCTCTGGGAACACTTCTCGAAGAACGATCCCTTCCTGTTCCAGCTCTTTGAGCCGTTCGGAGAGCAGTCTTCCACTGATGGGCAATGCCGCTTCAATTACATTGAAACGTTGGGGTCCTTGAAGGAGCTGGTAGATAATTAAACCAGTCCAACGCCTGCCGATAATATCCATACTTTTTTGTAGCCGGGGACATAAATCATTGGACTTCATAGGGCTCACCTCTTAGTAAACATTATAAACGAAAAGACCAATAACTTAAACAAATTCCAATTTAATTCAGTACTAGAAAGGATGATGGACAGTGGCTAAAAAAAAGAAAATGCCTACCACACCAAGAGCCGCTACGAATGATGGCCCTGCTACGTTAAAAGATCTGCTAAGCAGTGATGTTCTAGGAAAGCTGAAGGCGCAATCTGATGCGTTGAAAGCGGAGGAAAATGACCGTAAAGAAGCTGCCCGTAAGGCAGTGGAAGATCAGCGCAAGGCTGAGCAGAAGCGGTTGGATAATGATTTTGCACATCTGCTGGAGAACAGTAATCAGGATTGGAAAAAATATAAATAAATCCTATAGCTTAGCGCTAAAAATATGGCAGAGATTAAAGAGGCACCCGTTAGGGTGTCTTTTTTTTATGTAACTTAAGCAGATAAGCCTAAGTCTTAATTATTTTAAATTTAAGTATATGAAAGGGTTGACCCTCAAAGTGGGCTTAGGTATAATTTAAAACATTGCGAATGAAAATCATTATCATAAAAGCGCATTTGTAAACTATTAAACAGATAAGGAACAACTCATGAAACTAAAATATTTGTCCCTACTTCTAATAGTATTTTCATTTATATCTTTGTTTATAGGCGTTAAAGATATATCCCCATTAGATCTCTTTCATCTTACGGAATCTCAAGCACAGACCTTGCTGGTAAGCCGGATTCCCCGGTTAGCCGCATTGATTATCGCTGGAGTCAGCATGAGTATTGCCGGATTAATTATGCAACAGCTGTCACGCAATAAATTCGTCTCCCCGACTACGGCCGGAACGATGGATTCCGCAAAATTTGGTATTCTCGTATCCCTCATGTTATTCACAGGCGCAACGCCAATGCAGAAATTGCTGGTTGCTTTTGTTTTTGCACTATTGGGCACCTTTATTTTTATGAGAATCCTGGATCGGATCAAGTTCAAGGATAGTATTTTTATCCCGCTGGTCGGACTCATGTTCGGCAACATTGTAGGCTCGATTACCACTTTTTTTGCGTATAAAAATGATTTGATTCAGAATATCTCGTCTTGGATGCTTGGAGATTTCTCGACGATTATCAAAGGCCAATACGAATTAATTTATATCAGCATTCCACTTGTCATCCTGGCGTATCTCTTCGCTAATAAATTTACGGTAGCCGGTATGGGCGAGGATTTCTCCGTTAATCTTGGCATGAATTACAAAGCGGTTGTCAACGTGGGATTGGTAATTGTAGCGTTAATCTCTTCTGTTGTCATTTTAACCGTAGGTACGATTCCATTTCTGGGTCTGGTAGTACCTAACATTGTAACGTTGTACATAGGAGATAACCTCAAAAAAAGTCTGGCGCATACAGCCATTCTCGGAGCGGTGTTCCTCCTGTTCTGCGATATTCTGGGCAGGCTCATTATCTATCCATATGAAATATCAATCAGTCTCACGGTAGGCGTCATCGGTAGTGGTCTGTTTATCTACTTGCTGATGAGAAGAAAGGCGAACTAGAGATGAAGACAAAACTAACTATATTATCTATAAGTGCTGTCGCTCTCATCGTCTTGTTTATGACGTATCATGCTTTGGGAAATTGGGACTACGTTCTGCCCAGCCGGGGAAGAAAGCTGGCGGCCATTCTGATTACCGGAGCTGTGATAGCTGTCTCTACCGTAGTTTTTCAGAGCATCACGAACAATCGTATTTTGACACCAAGTATTCTCGGGCTCGATTCCCTGTACATGTTAATCCAGACGTTCGGTGTATATGCCTTAGGTTCATCGAATATGACCTTTATGAATAAAAACATCAACTTCTTGTTCTCTGCGTGTCTCATGGTCCTGTTTTCAGGCGTATTGTATAAGCTAATGTTCCGTAGGGAAGGACAAAATATTTATTTCCTGCTGCTGGTAGGGCTGATCATGGGGACGATGTTCCAGAGCGCGTCTTCTTTTATGGAAGTGCTTATTGATCCGAACGAATTCCTGATTCTACAGGGGAAAATGTTTGCCAGCTTCAACAATGTCAGCAGTGACCTATTGATTCTTTCCACCATTGTTCTGACGCTAACTACGTTGTATTTCTTGCGATTTGTTAAGTATTTGGATGTTATTTCGCTTGGAAAAGATGAAGCCATTAATCTGGGCATCAATTATGACTATGTGGTCAAAAGGCTGCTAGTTATTGTATCTATCTACGTTTCGATCTCGACGGCTCTAGTGGGGCCAATCACTTTCTTAGGTTTGTTGGTAGCTAATGTGGGACACCAGCTGTTCCGTACCTATAAGCATGCCTATCTGATTCCTGGAACGATTCTGCTGAGCATTGTTGCGCTTGTCGGCGGGCAGTTCCTGGTCGAACGTGTTTTTGGATTCAATACTACGGTTAGTGTGATTATCAATTTTGCAGGCGGCGTCTACTTCGTCTATCTGCTGTTAAAGGAGAATAAGTCGTGGTAGAAGTTAAAAATTTAACCAAACGTTATGGCGGAGTAACCGTCGTTGATGATGTGTCTTTGTCCATCAAAAAAGGCGCAATCACCTCGTTTATCGGACCAAATGGTGCGGGTAAAAGTACACTGCTCTCCATGATCAGCAGACTTATCTCCAAAGACGCGGGAGAGGTGCTGATCGAAGGTAAGGAAATCGGTACCTGCAAAAGTAATGAGCTTGCTCGTAAAATATCGGTGTTAAAGCAGTCCAATCATATTAGCGTACGCCTCACTGTGAAGGAGCTCGTTTCTTTTGGGAGATTCCCGTATTCACAGGGGAAGCTGAGTCCGGAGGATCGGGCGTTCGTTGACGAAGCGATTGCTTACATGGATCTCCAAGAGATGCAGGATAAATATATTGATCAGCTCAGTGGAGGACAACGCCAGCGGGCATATATTGCCATGGTTATGGCTCAGGATACAGAGTACATTCTGCTCGATGAACCGCTCAACAACCTTGATATGAAGCATTCCGTCCAAATTATGAAGGTGCTTCGCCGCTTGGTGGACGAGAAGGGGAAGACGATTGTGCTCGTTATCCACGATATTAACTTTGCATCTTGTTACTCTGACTACATTGTTGCGCTTAAAAATGGAAGAGTAGCTTCCTCGGGTACAGCGGATGAAATTATAGATTCTGCAGTTCTTAAAGAGGTATATGACATGGACATTCCTATTGAAACTATAGGAGGCCGAAAAATCGGTGTCTATTTCTAAAAAGGTAACTATTACTATGTGGATATTATTATGACGTAACGTAAGAAGTGAAAGGCGCCAGCTTCTTAACGCATACGCGAATAATTCAAATAGCTTCACTATAAAAATTAGGGGTGAATACATTGAAGAAGAACTTATCTTTACTGATTATGACAGTATTTCTTGCGGTAATCTTGGCGGCTTGTGGCTCCAATAATGCAGCAACTTCAAATAACAACACAGCAGCGGCAGGCAATTCGGAAGCTACTACTGCACCAACAACGGAAGCTACTACAGCACCGACAGAGCTTACTTTCAAGCATGCGCTTGGCGAAACAACTATCAAAAGCAATCCGCAAAAAGTGGTTGTTTTTGACTTCGGTACACTGGATACGCTGGATAAACTGGGTGTAGAGGTGACTGGAGTGCCTCAAAGTAATGTACCGGCTTATCTCTCTAAATATAACGATGCTAAATATGAGAATGTTGGGGGTTTGAAAGAGCCTGACTTCGAAAAAATAAACAGTCTTTCTCCGGACCTGATCATCATTTCCGGCAGACAACAGGATTCTTACGAAGAATTCAGCAAAATTGCACCTACTCTGTATGTGGCTGTAGATAATGCAAACTACATGGAATCTTTTACGAATAACGTGAAAATGCTGGGTCAAATTTTTGGAAAAGAAGCAGAAGTAGAAACTGAGCTTGCGACTATCAATGATTCCATCAAAGCTTTGAATACGAAGGCAACAGCTGATGGCAAAAAAGCACTTGTTATTCTTGCGAATGAAGGAAAAATCAGTGCTTACGGTGCAGGTTCCCGTTTTGGGATTATCCATGATGTGTTCGGATTTGCACAGGCTGATGATAAAATTGAAGTATCCACTCACGGACAAAGCGTATCCTACGAATATGTAGCGGATAAGAATCCGGATTATCTGTTTGTAGTGGACAGAGATGCGGCTGTGAAGAGTGATGGCGGCGAAGCCGGCTCAGCTAAAAAAGCAGTTGAAAACGATCTAGTGAAGAACACAAATGCCTTTAAAAACGGTAAAATCATTTACTTGGATCCTAACTACTGGTATTTGTCCGGTGGCGGTTTAATATCCGTTAGCGAAATGCTCAAAGAAGTTGAAGTTGTTCTGTAAGCAGAGTAACTTGGTGAATTAAAAAGCCTGTTGGCAGGAGTAATACTCCCTGCCAGCAGGCTTTTTTTCGCTTTTTTCCATGGAATTACTGGTATATTCATACTAGTTGCTAAATTTATCTGTAACTTTTCAGGCTGGGATACGTGGTTAGGTTAAGGGGGGAGTGCATGAAGCGAAAGTCATTGGATGAAATATATCAGATGTATGTGATGGATATTTACCGCTATTTGCGCTCCCTTTGTGGTGATCATTATGCGGCTGAAGATTTGATGCAAGAAACCTTTTATCGCGCTTATCTACATTTGGAGGATTGTAAAGAAGAGAAGATTAAGCCATGGTTGTTCCGTGTCGCTTATAACGCCTTCGTAGATTACAAGCGAAAGGAAGGCCGCAGTACAGTTCAGAGTGAGGATTATTTCAAAAAGCTTGCTCATCCAGATACCACAGAAAGCACACTGCTTCATCAGGAACGTTGGGAAGAGATGAGGATAGCAGTAGGTGAGCTACCGGACAATCAGAGAAATGCACTGCTGCTGCATGATTTTCATGGGCTGAGTTATCGGGAAGCATCGGACATTATGGATGTGGGCTTGTCCCAATATAAGATATTGATTTTTCGGGCCAGACAGAAGCTGCGTGAGGCAGAGCGGAGGAGAAATGAACATGAGTGAAGAGTTTAAGGAGAAGTTAAGAAGGTATGGCGAAGGCACTCTTGCTGATGAGGATAGGGATGAGGTTGAACGTGAGCTAGAGAAGATGGAAGCTTACCAGGCCTATCTGGATGAACTGATGGGCGAAGAAAAGCCGGCTTCAGAAGAGGAGAAGAGCATAAAATTCGGAAAGGGTAAAAGAAACAGACCCGGCAAAGAAAAAAAGATCATCCGCCGTGGCAAGTGGAAAGCACGTATATCAAATACTTTGACGGTGATTTCTGCATTTTTGATTTTTTTGATCGTCAGCAGTATCATCACAGCGGTATTTTATGGCACTGGAGAAAGAGGAGAGACTTACCGTGATGTCGTTTCTTCCGCAATTGCTGTTTCACAGCCGAATACAATCGTCCATTTGAGTAGCGATTCCGGACCGTTTTTTAGTATGAATCTGCAGGGTGAAATAATAAAACAAATTGGTGATGCGCGGATTAATGTTGGAGATTATTCGATGAAGTTTCTATTAGGCTGGCCCAGAATATATAGTTATTCATGGACATATGAACGCAGTGGGACAGGTAATTACTTTATCTATCCCACTGAGAACCAGTCTGCAGAAAATAGGATGGATGACAGCAGTGAGTGGGAAAAACTAGAAAAGCTCCCTGAAGGTACGGTAGGAGAAGCCTATTTGTCTTTTGAACAATTTTTTACGACAGATGAGCTATTGAAGAAGTTTCAGCATAAAAATCTTGAGCTTTTATGGTTCGCAGCAGATACAGGTCCAAGGATACAAGAGCCAGTAATAAATGATCCCTTAGGATTTCCAAGTACGCCCATCTGGCATGCCGATGATATGAAGGTGACACAAGAGTCAAAGAAAAAGTGGGGTTGGTTTGGAGGGGGGACTAGCCGCACGAGTGTTTCTCCATCTGTTGACTCATATGGGGATGGTGAACTTCGTAATGCGAACTTCCTTAAGACACTGCACTTAATGCAGGAGCATAAATCGATCGCCAACAAGGTAATTCCGTTTATTGATCTGGATGACTCCATTAGTTATCTGGAGAAGAACGGAGTTAGGCTGTATGGAGCTGTCGTAACCGGTCCGGTAAAAGAACTGCTCAAGTTAAAGGAAGAAAAATGGGTCAGTAATATTCATGTTGAAGAAGTAAGATTATGGAATTGGCAGGATAGAGAGAACTGAGTTGGGATGCTAAATACTGTAGAAGGTAGTAAGCATAAATGATTTCTTTGGAATTACTTAATGGCAGCCGGATATGCCCTGTGTTAGTGGGGTGTACCCGGCTTTTCTGTGTGGGAGAAGTCACAGAACTTGCTTCTCGTTTAAGCAAATCGTACAATTATTTGAATATGAGATGAGTATGATAGATTAGGAGCTGAGTTATATGAAAGTAGGCGTGGTATCAGATACACATATGACAAGAATGGCTAAGTCTCTGCCCAAAGCACTTGTTGCTGAATTCCGGAATGTAGACTTGATTCTGCATCTTGGAGATTGGGTGAGTATGGGAATCTACGATTTGTTGGCTGAATTGGCTCCAGTGGAAGGGATTGCTGGGAATAACGATGGAATAGAGATCATCGAGCGTTTCGGGGAGCGTAAGCTGCTAACGCTTGAGGGAGTCCGGATCGGAATGGTCCATGGTCATACGCCACACTCCCGCAAAGGAACGGACGGGAATGCGCTGCTTGCTTTTGCGAACGATAAGGTGGATTGTATTCTTTTTGGACATTCGCATCAGCCTTTATTGCGGGAAGAGAATGGGATTCTGCTCTTTAATCCAGGATCGCCAACGGATAAACGACGTGAGAAACTGTATTCCATCGGAATTTTGGATATCGAAGAGGGTAAAGTCAGTGCCCGGCATGTGTTCTACGATTCCAAAGAATAAGAATAATTGTCCAAATGATCTGGCGTTCGCTCCATGGTGCACGGTACGGCTGAAATATACAATAACGTTAAAACGGCCCAAGCCGGAAAGTGAGCGTTGAGGATGAACAACTATCGTATTGAACGTGTGATCTATGATGATTTGGAACGGCTTATCCCATTGTTTGATGAGTATCGGGTATTTTATGGGGCAGTCTCTGATCTGGATGGTGCACGTGCTTTTTTATCAGATCGATTGAAGCTGAACGAATCGGTAATCTTTATTGCGGTGGAGGGAGAAGGCGAGGAGAAACGAGCGTGGGGCTTCATTCAGCTCTATCCCTCTTTTTCATCGGTCTCTATGGAGCGTCTCTGGATATTGAATGATCTATATGTAACTACAGAACTGCGAGGACATGGGCTCGGCTCCAAGCTGCTGGAAAGTGCCATAGCTCATGCGCTCGCAACTAATACCAAGGGCTTGTCCCTGACAACAATGACGGCGAATGTGGGGGCACAGCGCTTATATGAAGCGCATGGCTACATTCGGGATGATGATTTTTATACCTATAACCTTTTTTTCTAAAGCTAGAGAGAAAGACGAGTAAGGGGCGTTAAAGTGGATACAAGTAATAAGCTGGCAATCTTTTTTGACCTTGATGATACCTTATATGATCATTTGATTCCTTTTAAAGAAGCGGTGCGTCAAGTGCTTAGACCGGATGAGAGCAGTCTGGACTTTGCGGAGTTATTTTATAAAGTAAGACATCATAGTGATGTATTATGGCCTATGTATTTACGTGGAGAAATTCCGCTGGAGGAGACTAGGGTACGCCGATTGGAGCTTGCTTTTGCAGAGTATGGTTTACAGCTCGATCGTGATCAAGCCACGGCGGTACAAGCGGCTTACATTGGCCGTCAGTACACCATTCAAATGATAGATGGAGTCCGGGAGCAATTGGAAAGGTTCATTACTGCTGGTCATAAAGTAGGCATCATTACGAATGGACCCAAAGATCATCAAATGAAAAAGATTCGCGGATTAGGTCTGGATCAGATGATCCCCGAGGAGATGATTTTTATTTCTGACGCTGTAGGTCTGGCCAAACCAGATCCGCAACTCTTTTTGCATGTGAATCAGAAGTCTGGCACTTCACCAGACCATTCACTTTATATAGGTGATACCTGGGCTAACGATGTAGTAGGAGCGCTTGCGGCTGGCTGGAAGGTCTGCTGGTATAATCCGAGAGGCAGACAGCCGGCTACGGATCATAAGCCTAGTTATATTTTCACGAATTATAAGGAATTTAGCGAGTTGCCTTTGGTGCTGCAAAAATCTTGATCAGGAATTAATTAGGGAGGAATTCCCTGAAATTAATCGATTAAAGCGCGAAATGGAGGTTATTGGGGAATTCCTCCCTAATAAAACCTAAATAAGCACGGTTATAGCCAAATTTCGGTGATTTTTAGGGAGGAATTCCCTGATTATCAGGCTGCTGGGCGATGAATGGGCGATGAATATCCCTCAGCCACGCCAAAGAACCTTTATCCACAACAAAAGAGCTTGCCTCCCAAAGCCAATAATGGCTTTATGGGGGCAAGCTCTTTTCTACTAATCAGCGAAGCTGTACGTAGGGTCAGTCAGATTCATTCTTTCTTTAATGCCTGGTGTGGCGTAGATTTTGTTGTCATCGGTAATAAAGAAAGCTTCTACATCTTCAGGTAACGACTCCAGATATTTCATGCCTTCTTCGATCCCCATCAAGAATACCCCAGTGGACAAAGCGTCCGCATCTGTTGCATTAGGGCTCATAATGGTCAAGCTTTTGAGACCGTTCTGAGAAGGGTAACCTGTGCGTGGATCAAGAATATGGTGGTAACGAACATTGTCTTGCATAAAATAACGTTCGTAAACACCAGAAGCATCGATGACCTCATCTGCGATTTTAATCGTTCCTAGCTGTGTGCCGCGGCTTTGGTCAGGGTCTTGCAGACCAATATTCCAATCCGTTCCGTTTGGTTTCGTACCTAACGCAATAATACTGCTGCCGCCGAGGTTGATCATTGCACTGTTAAGACCTTGCTCTTTTAAATAATCAGCGATACGGTCAGCAGCATACCCTTTGCCGATACCTCCAAGATCCAGTACCATATTTTCCTTCAATAGCTTCACGGTCTTAGCAGCTTCGTCAATTTCAACGTCCCTGTAATTGGTTAGGCTCTTGGCTGCATCGATAGCTGCTGGATCAGGGACTTTATCCCCGCCACTACCGATGTTCCAGAGGTCGATCAGCGGACCAATCGTGGGATCGAATAGCCCGTCCATTTCTTTTGCATATTGCACCGATTGTTTTACAACATCTAAGGTCTCTTCCGAAACGACAACCGCTTCTTTTCCTGCTGCTTGATTGACTGCGTAAACCTCGCCGCCTTCTTTTGTACGGCTAAGCTCCATATCCATTCGCTCCAGCATTTGCTGGATATCATCCATATTTTTTTGGGCTACATTTTCTCCGAACACTTTGATATTCACGACCGTGTCATAGATATAAAAGGTCTGTGAGAGTGACTTGGCTTCGCCTTTTCCTGAAGCTGTTGCGCCACCCGGTGTTTCCGTCGCTTTGTCATCCTTATTTTTAGTAATTAGCCAAGCGCCGACAGCTATGACGACGATGAGGATAACAACGAGGATCAACGTCGTTTTTTTGTTCTTGAACATATTCCACCATCCATAAAGTTAGTTTCTAAAACACATTATCACTATCATACCCTAGATCAGAAGTTGATGGAAATTAATTTCATGGCATATTTAGGTACAACTCCGTCTGCACGAAAAAAAAGCCCCGCAATCTGATTCGGAGCAACGCTGTGGATATAGAGGTAACTATTAAGCTAATCTAGCATGTATTCACGGTATTTGTTTTTACGAGGATTCATTACGAAAAGGATTCCTTTGGCATAACCGCTAACGGCTTTGAAATTTCGTTTGAGAGTTTCTTTGCCTGTCAGACAGGTTAACGTCCAGATCAATGCGGCATAATTCATAGGGGGTGCTTTACGTAAGTTGAGCAGATAATAATGATTGATGGCAGTAGCTCTTGCAACAACGCCCGCCTTATCCCGAGAACCCGGCGACTCATGATGAATGATTTTCATAGCCGGGTTAATGACAAGCTTGCCATAACGGCTAGCCAAATGGGACAAGTAAATATCCTCGGCAATGGAGTAACTTGTCATCCAGGGATAGGGTTTCATATCTTGTAATGCTGAGCGCCGGAATGACATATTACAGCCGTGAAAAAAATCCGTTTCAAAAACCTGCTCTTTCTCTCCCCAGAGGTATAGGGAGCCTGCAAACATGCTTGGGGATAATCTGCCCGGGGATCCGGACATTTGTCCGGTCAGCATGCCAAACAGCCGGCCCGGTTTGCTGCTGCGCATGCCTTTAGCAACCCCGCCTACACCGACAATTGAATCGTCCGCTGCATAAGTATCAAGTAATCGTCGAATATATAAGGAATCATCTAATTCTGCATCATCGTCTAAATGAAGCACAATTTCAGCATTTACTAGTCCAAGTGACTCATAACGGGAGAGCCAGAGACCCGGATTAGTCTTACGATGATATCGAAACTCAGCCTGTGGCAATTTGTTCAGTATGTTACGATAATAGGTTAATCTTTCTACAGGAATCTCACCGTCATCTACAATCCAGAGCTCGATGGAGACATTCTCTAGCTGTGTCTGCTTGCTTATAGATTCTATGCACACTGTAAGGTCGTTTATACGGTTACGGGTAGGTATCACTATAGATACATCATGCATATGGGGATCTCCCTTCGGAATTTCTGGTGTTAACTTTATTCTATCTGCCCTGAAGGGGAGCGTATATACCACTTTCGTTTACTTTTTGCTTTAACATTCACGTCTATAAATGTTATTTTAATAAAAGTTAAGTTTGTAATTTTGAGTTTTTAACTATATAATAGTAAGCGACGTATATTTAGTTATTACTCTTATATAACAGCTACAAATTATCAATAATATTAGGAGGTTTTTTCGTGAGAATAGATATCTGGTCCGATTATGCATGTCCTTTTTGTTATATTGGCAAAAGACGGTTGGAGAATGCGCTCAGCCAATTCCCGAACCGTGATCAAGTGGAGGTAGTATTCCGTAGCTTTCAATTGGATCCACATGCAGAGGTAAGTACAGACAAGAGTATTCATGAGCTGTTGGCTACCAAATACGGGATGACCGTTGAAAAAGCAAAAGCAATGAACGCACAACTAGCGGAGCAAGCTAAAGATGTGGGTTTGGAATTTAATTTTGATACAGTGAAGCATACCAACACTTTTGACAGTCACCGACTGAGTCATTTTGCAAGCACAAAGGGAAAAGGCGCAGAAATGTCCGAACGTCTGCTGCGCGCCTACTTTACGGATTCATTAAATCTTGGAGATCGCAGTGTACTGGCTTCACTCGCTACTGAAGTAGGTCTGGATCAAGCAGAAGCTGCGGCAATGCTGGAAACGGATGCTTTTGCGAATGAGGTTAATGGCGATATTGAAGAAGGAAGCCGTCTTAATATTACCGGTGTACCTTTCTTTGTATTCAACAATAAATATGCTTTATCTGGTGCACAACCAGGTCCTGTATTTACAGAGGTACTGGATACTGTGTGGGCGGAGGAACAAGCAGGACCAACGTTACAAGTGGTTGGTAAGGGGAATTCTGAAGTATCCTCCGATGATGGCTGCGCAGATGGATCTTGCAATATTTAAAGTTTGGATTCGAGTAAAACAAAAGAGCTGAGGGAGCCCTCAGCTCTTTTTTTGTTTTGATAAAACTGTTCTTTTGTTGCTTCCCACACTCAAAAACAAGCGCTCCCGATATCCGGAAGCGCTCGCCGCTGATTGTTGTTTTATCTGAAAGATGTAACAAAGCTTGAGAATAGTGTACGTACATCGTATTGATATTGGTTGATTGGCTCGATAGGCCGTTCGATACCAAGTAGAGTATATACCGCAATTCTCGCTGCTCTCACGGAGTATTCTTCAGTGAATACAACGTCATCTGGAATTTCACAGAATTGTCCAATAAAGGCCAGGTTCGTGGAACCCTCAGGGACAACTTTTGGTCTGTCACTATTGAGTCTAGGCATGAACTGTGAAGTGATATAAGGCATCATGCAAGGAATACAGTTGGCGGTAGCCATGATCTCGTCCTTATGTTCTTCAAAGTGAAGATGACCGATCAATTCTTGCATGATTTCTTCGCCGGTACAATCACACATTCTCTTTTTCACGAAATCCCCAACTTTGTCTGGATACAGTCCGTAACCCCAGAACACTTTAACATGCTCAGGTTGATTGCGGAAATGCGGTTGGTAGGCCAGTACAACGGACATAAACCAGCTCGAATCCTTGAATGTGACCAAAGCGCCTGTGCCGGCACGGTTACGTGTGAAATTTTCCATCAGATCGAAGAATTTGGAGTCATGGAAAGTTACAGTAAAGGACTCCCATTTCGAACCGTCTACATGATCATCGAACGAAGAAGGATTGCCAAGACTTGGTTTCTTGGAAGCGATGTTTTCCCATAATTTCCACGAGCTTCCCTTGCCGTTAAGGCGTGGAGCAGAAGTCATAGAACCAAGGCTGGAGCCTTCGGTCATAGAACCGTTTGTGATAATCACAAGATCATCTTCTTTTACATCAATCACATCTTTGACACCTTCGCGCACTACATTCATTTGGGTTACGGTAATTCCGTCACCTTTTTTGAACTGCAGATCAGTCACTGTACATTTCAGTGTGAAATCGACACCAAATGGTTCAAGATATTTGTGCAAAGGCAGAATGATGGAATCATATTGGTTATAAGGAGTGCGGGTTACACCTTCCAGTGTTTGAATTCTTGGGAATTCATGGAAGAAACGGAGCATATATCTTTTAAACTCTACAGCGCTGTGCCAAGGTTGAAATGCAAAAGTAGTAGCCCACATATACCAGAAGTTAGTTGTGAAAAAGTGAGGGGCGAACCAGTCGTTGATACGCGCTTTCCCCATTTTATCTTCTGGTGTAATAATCAGCTTGCCCATAGCGAGACGATCAGCCATATCAAAACCCATGGACAATACATCTTCTACTTTGCCGTCTTTATTTACTAGTCTGGCGTTTGAGTGTGTTGGATTAGCGGTATCAAAAGCAATAATTTCATCCCGCACAGACAACCCCGGACGGTCGACAGAAGGAATCGTTGTTAATAGTTCCCAGAGATTTTCATAAGCTTCATCGTTGAGCATACGGCCGCCGCGGACAACGTAACCATGTTCAGCGTCACCTGCGCCGTCATTGCTACCACCAAGAATCTTCATCTCTTCAATAATGTGAATGTTTTGTCCCGGAAAATCACAGTCTCTGACCAGGTAAGCAGCGCCCGCTAGGGATGCAATTCCGCCACCGACAAAATAAACCTGTCTATTACCGTACTCTTTTTTCACAATGGTCGCCTCCAAGTAGTTGTTTAAATAATCACACTCTTAATGTAAACCAACTCCTATTTTGAAGGTATAATCAAACTCTTTAGAGTGTCTGGATTTTTGTCATTATGGGTGATCTGTCTAGTTTTTAGACAAAAAAAACCGCTGCAACCAAAGGTTACAACGGATGGTTCTCATATTTGTGTAAAGCTTTCAGAAAATTTCCTTCAATTAGATCACTTAGCTTCTCAATCATATGGTGCGGTTGTTCCTTCATGCCTTCTCTCATCCACTGAATGATTAGGCCTGTGAAGGCTAGCGTATAGAAATTGGCTATAAAATGCTTGTCTTCTTCGCAAACCTCCATCCCGGAGGACAGCTCGTTTATAACCCCCATGATGAGATCGTTTGTCACCTCGTACAGATATGCATCCAGGTGATTTCTGCCTAGTGAATTTAGCGTGTTACAGCAAAAGGATTTATTCCGCTCAATATAGCAGAAGATTCTATAAAAACCGTCCGTCCAAGTGCTGTAGCTGCGATACTGGGCGAGGCTTTCGACAGCCTCAGTCTTATAGATCCAACCTAGCAAATCAAATATATCCTGAAAATGATAATAAAAGGTTTGTCTGTTTAGTCCGCAATGGTCCACTAGTTGTTTAACAGTAATTTTATTGAGCGGTGTATGCTCCATTAGTTCTTTTAAAGAATGGGACAATGCATTTTTGGTTAGAAAAGAATTGGACAACAGCGTTTCACCTCTTCCATTCAAGACTTCGATGCTCGCGTATACAGCAGACGAATACCTTCCGCTAATAAACCCAGTGCAAATCCGGCACATGAAAATAGGGAAAATGCGAGGAAGCCTGCGAGATCCTCCCAACCGGACATCTCTTTGTAGGTGTAGCCCAGCATAAATGCCGCGCCTATGATTATTCCCGCCGTACTAAATACCCAGAGCAGACGTGCTCCGAGCCAGCCTAAAGTGTTGACGATGCCTGCCACTACTACGGAAAAAAGAGCAAAGCGCAGTAAGAGTGTGGTATCCATTTCTTGGGCCAGCATCACAAATCGGTGCAGAGGGAAAAGAAGCCATAGCAGAATGGCATAAACGGTCATCCAGAGAAACCAACTTTTACTTTTGGTAGCAGGCAGGAATTTCATTTCATGCACACCTCTTTTCCCATAGTTCGAACGTTAAAAAGTAGGAATTATACCGTGAAGGATTCCAGTTCTTCCGCACTTTGCAGCAGGTGGCTTAGCAGGTTTGGAATGTCCTCCATTTGTTCTTCTGTAAGTTGTCTTTTGAATTGCAGCTCGATGCAGTTATTGTAAGTTTCACTTTCCTGGCCATATATGAAGCTTAAAGATTGCACAGGCTGGAAATCAGGTCCCCAGATCGCTTTTAGAATACTGTCTATCGCCTGACATTCGTTAGGAATATCATCGACTTCCATATAAAAACGAAGTGAAAGATTACAGCCGGGATCCGTATTAGGAACCTCCATGATTTCATCGCTGAGATCTTTCGTGGTCGAAGTGAGCAGGATTTCGGCGGTTACTTTCCTGCCTGCAGTTAATTGGAAGGAGAGACTGAACTCTCTGGACATCAGCGCCATATTCAGAAGGTCGGAGCGATCCGTAACCACCAGTATTCCGTCTAAATTATCGTAGTCATAAATCTGGTTCTCAAAGGCGATCTTAATATTATCGAAAACAGTAGGATGGAACAATAAGGGCACCTTCTTTGTTTATTTATATTGTAACATGATGTGATAGGAAGTTAAAAAAAGACGCCCAGGACCAAATGGACCGGGCATCTTGTGTAGAAGTTACGGCTTCCCATAAGCGGGAAGGCTCGTCAGTCGTGGGTATACGTTCAATTCTTAGTTTGTAGGCGCAGGTGCAGTATATTTCAGGAACGTCTTCGGAATCGGGCTCTCAAAGGTCATTAGTTCTCCAGTGGTTGGATGAATAAAAGAGAGCACTCGAGCATGTAGGCCAAGTCTTCCTACCGTTTTGGTCTCTGCCCCATATTTCTTGTCACCTGCGATAGGGTGGCCGATATCTGCCATGTGCACCCGAATCTGATTTTTTCGTCCGGTTTCGAGCTTAACCTCTAGCAAGGAAAAATGGCGGTTAGCCTGTATAAGCTTATAATGTGTAATTGCATGTAGTCCATCGCCTTCATGAGGACTGGAATACATTTTAAGGGTTGAGGTTTCTTTGAGCCAAGAGCTTATCTTGCCTTCAGGTCTTTTAACCGCGCCTTCGACGAGCGCTACGTAAGAACGTTCCTTCACAGTATCTTTCCACGTAGTTTGTAATGCCTGCTGAATCCGTTCGCTTTTGGCAAACATCATTACGCCTGAAGTATCTCTGTCCAAACGGTGTACGACAAAAATCCGATTTTTTGGATTGCTAACACGGACATGCTCCATAAGCTGGCGGTAAGCCGTCAATTCATTTTCTTCCGCAGTGGCGATAGATAGCAGTCCAGCATCCTTTTGAACAATGATCAGATCTTCATCCTCATGAACGATTTTAAGTCCGATCATCTCTGCTGTTTGTACAGGCTTCTCTTGATCAATAGTAACGTTTTGACCCGGATGCAGTTGGAAATTATGCTGTGTAACTACCTTATCATTCACCGACACTTGTCCACGCGATAGGATGGATTTAATCGCATTTCGTCCGCGACCCGTGACGTGGGTGAGTAAGAAGGGCAACAGTTCAGAAGGTTCGTTTACAGTAAAAGACTTGGGTGCTGCGGTTGTTTTAGTTTTATGGTTAAGCTTGCCAGTAGGCTTGCTGTGAGAACGAGTACCTCTTTTGGCTGTTTCTTTAGGATTTCTTCTTGAGTTCATGGATGCATTCTCCGTCCTTTAATATTGTACTCCTCAATATACCATGGGCTGTGAAGAAATACTATGGAGAGGGCAGGCTTGCTGGTTTGGTTTGTAAATGCTCATAAATAGAACAGCTGGGCTAATCCAAGAAGCAGGAATAAACCGAGATAAATCCAGCCTAATATGCGGGCATATTTCTTTTCCCGGTGCATGGCATTGACTGCATATATTTTAGTATCCACAGTAAGCAACAGAACACTGGAGATCAGCAGCGCAACAATTACGTAGGTTAGCTGGTGATAGAGCATAGTAGAGCCTCCCATAAACGTCATTTAATTTTGTTTAAGACCTACTCTGTCGATGTGAGTTTTCAACTTAACTTCAATACTGAGATTGGAATACTGCTGCTCCCAGTCATGTTTGTCACGAATATTGGCTTTCCAGTAGGAGGGAGCATATGCACGAATATATTCACCCATGCCAAAGACATCGGAATGCGCTTGTTGAGTTTCTTTGATAAGGTGGTTGAAAATACCGATCACTCTCTTTTGAAAAATATCTTCAATCTTTTCTAAAGAACGGCTGGAATCGATAGGGATATCACTACGTAAATGCTCATCTAGAGCCGCCTCTAAAGTGAGGTTATAAGTGATGTGAGGTTTGCCCTCTTTGAAATGGACCTTCACCCTCGTGAACCGGTCGTTGACCTTGAGCATCACCGGACCGAATTCATCAGCATAAAAAAGATCGGAGTATCCCCCGGGATTAATGCCCTTCATGGACATATATGCGCCAATCTCAATCGGAATCGTCGATCCGACCATCACTCCACCACTAAAGTAAGCTAGGCCTTTAATCATGATATTGTCTTCCTGATGTAATGAGACGTAAGGCAGATAACCACTTTCGCCCCATTTGGATTCTGCTGACCAGAATACACCTATATAATCAGCGGGGAATTTTCCTGATGTTACTGCTTTTTCCATGGTGGAGAGGATGTAAAGGGTCGGCACTCGCTGCAGCGGAGGATTAATATTCATAAATTTAGCAGCCTCCCCTTCGGATACTAGCAGCCAGGTCCGGCGACGAACTTCTGGATTTCGCCGCAAATAATCATTTAAGTCATTCATGCTTTTTTTTGCGATGTCCTCACTAATAATAATCACTCGTAAATGAATTAGATAACGTGGATCAGAAATTTGCTGCTGTAAATTGTTCATGGCGTCATCTAAGGTGTACCCGTACACTTCTACGACCCATACTGGATTTTGATTCACGCCTCCGCCTTCCCCCCCACTGCCTGGTCCGAGTGGAACTCTTCCCGGAACCGCAATTTGGGCGGTCACACGGATTTTGGGAAGGTTAATATTTGCGCTTTTAAGATGAGTGGTTTGATCATCATTTATTTTGCTGTCTGGAGGGACGGAATCAATGGATAACCCTAGCACCAATGCACGGTCTTCTATTTCAAGCTGGTCCCAGCACCCTGAGAGTAAGCCAGACATGAGTGAGAGAATAAATATAAGAACTACACGCTTGTAAATTTTTTTATTCATGAGAAATGGCTCCTTTATTTCGGATTAGAGAGACTAACCATAATAAAAGAGGATAGAAGGTCAAAAAAATCAAACCGATTATCGCTGTAATGCTAGCAAATGAATAGACCTGAAATATATTTCTCGGCAAAAGTGAAAAAGTGATGATAAGTGGAAGTAAGAAACTGGATATTAGGCGGTGATCCTTGTGCCGCAGCACTTGTTGCAGAGAGTATGCAGCTAAGTAGTAGTTCGTAAAGATGGAAGTGAATATAGAAACCACCCAAATTATTATAAAAAGAGCATCAAACCGTTCTAATAGTCCTGCGCCGATGGATATGGAGCGAGCTGCTTCTAGGGTTGGATAGGAAAGTAATTTGGTTTCTTGAGCTCCAAACATGCCTAAAGTGACCCAAACGATCATTACATAAATGAATCCAATGATACAAAGCGCAACAGTGCCTGCTTTAAGGATCTGTTGAGGTTTTTTCATTAAAGGAACCAGCAGGATGATGACAAATGTGCCCTGATAAAGGCCAGCGGACGTAATCGTTCCTTTGGAAAAGCTTGAAAAGGTGGTGTGATTTCCGGTGAGGGGTAGCAAGTTTAGAACATCAACATTTTTCATAGCTACCAAGGCAATTGCTATAACAGATAATAGAATAAAAGGTAAATAGAAAACATGGACATAAGTGAATTTCACAATATTTCTTCGGATTGATAAGGCAACCAGTAGGAGCATTAAGAGAATTACTGCTTCGATGGGTGTCTTTTTAAAGACAACCGCAATACATACTTCTCCGAATTGGCGCATGGTGATCCCGGCAGAGAAAGCAAAAAACAAAGAAATAAAAATGGAGAAAATATCCGCGAGCCCAGTTCCGAGAAGGCGGCGGCTGAATACGAACAACGTTTCGTTCGGGAATTTTCGGCAGACAGCTGCTGTAAACCAGCAACCCAAAAAAGCAACAGGTACACCAGAAGCAGTCACGAGCGGTGCACCACTGTCTCCGGCTTCAGCCATATAACGAGGAATACTTAAGATTCCTATTCCTATAATCGTACTAACGATTACAGCCATGACTTGGATCGTTGTTATGGGGCGGTTACTATTCATCAGCTTCACTTTTCTCCTTAAAAATCAGATCGGTATGCATTTTCGGAATATCCTTGGCAAGAAGATCAGGATCAGGTGTATTAAGAAAGCTTGGGCGGCTTCGCATCCACCATAAAGGTACCCGAACGATACTATCCTTAAGGTCCTTCCATATCGTAGGGACAAAGGGGGTCATGTAGGGAACGCCAAAAGATTCCAGGAATAATAAGTGGTTGATAATAACAATAGTGCCCAGCATTACTCCGTACAGGCCAAAGCAGCCTGCCAATATGATCAATGGAAATCTAAGCATTCTTGAAGAGATTGCGGCATTGTAAGCGGGTGTGGCAAAAGACCCTATGGTCGTTATAGCGACAACAACTACGGTGGTTGGACTCGCCAGACCTGCTGCTACGGCTGCCTGACCAATGACAAGCACACCTACAATAGAAAGAGCCCCGCCAATCATTTGCGGTAGGCGAATGGTTGCTTCGCGCAGCACCTCCATGAAGACTTCCATAATCAGAACTTCCAATACGGCTGGAAAGGGTACGCCAGCTCTTGCACCTGTTATTGCTACGGCGAACTCTGTCGGCAGTAGCTCAGGGTTGAAAGAGATAATGGATACATATAAGGCAGGGAAGAAAAGGGAAAATAATAATGCGATCAGGCGGATCATTCTTAGGAGGCTTCCTACGATAAAACGTTCCGTATAGTCATCCATCGTCTGAAAGAATTGGTTGAAAAGTGCCGGGACGATAAGGCAGAAAGGTGAGCCATCTACAAGGATGATGACTCGTCCTTCTAATAAAGAGGCTATAGATTTATCCGGACGTTCAGTTGGCTGAACCTGTGGAAACGGGGAAAGGGGATGATCCTCTATAAATTGCTCGATATACCCCGCATCAAGGATGCCGTCTACATTTATTGCTGATAATCTCTTCATCACCTTTTGAACTAGCCCTGGATCGGCTATTCCTTCGATATAACAAACAGCTACTTTTGAGCGCGTCCGTACGCCAAGAGGGGCAGTTACTACACGAAAATCCGGCGTTTGTAGTCGATAGCGAAGCAAAGAGATGTTGGATTCTAAATTCTCTATAAACCCATCACGTGAACCGCGTATAACTTGTTCAGTTTGAGGTTGCTCAATGCTACGATGCTCAATTTTACGCAGATTGAAGTAAAGTGCCTGATCCATTCCATCTATGATTAGAACTACATTTCCATCCAACAAGACGGAGACTAGAGTATTTAGGTCCTTAGTGCGGTTACCTTGTGTGACTTGTACAGTCATACTCCAGATGTAATCAGGTAAATCCTTTAGATCTTTTGGAATTTCTGAGTGGTCGGAGGAAACATTCATTAATGGCTTTAAAACATAGTTCTGAATTTGATTCTGGTCCACCACAGAAGAAAAAAAGATAATAGCCGCATCATATCTACCGTATACCTTGAAGTTACGGACAATAAGGTCGCTGTCTTCTCCAAAGACTTGTCGAATGAAGCTTATATTGCTCTTCAGGCTGGAATCCAATGGCTTTACTGGACGATTGTCCTGGGCAGAGGACTCGTTACGTGCAGGCTTTTGTTTAAAGGAGGTATATTTTTGTTTCCAATTTTGCACGGTCGCTCCACCTTTCTATGAAATCACGCTTATTAAAGCTTGGCTTAAAAGAAGACCTTTTATGTAAATATTTCAAAAGAAGAACAGGGTGATGATAGTTAAGAAGTGTTGCTCATTACACCATTGACCGCTAAACTAAAGATAGAAACGCCTAAGGAGTTATGAGAGATATGAAGATGCAAGCACCTACTATTGAACAGGCGCAGGCTGAGCTGCAAAAATATTACGGTTATCCAGACTTTCGGGATGGCCAGAAAAAGATTGTTCAGAACTTGCTGGAAGGACGCGACACACTGGGAATCCTCCCTACGGGTGGCGGGAAATCGATCTGTTATCAGGTTCCTGCACTGCTCCTGCCAGGGCTGACACTGGTGATATCACCACTGATCTCGCTGATGAAAGACCAGGTGGATGCGTTAACTACTGCGGGTATTCCGGCAGCCTTTATTAATAGCACGTTAAGCGGAAAAGAAGTGAATGAGCGGATTCGGGCTGCCCGGCGGGGCGATTTGAAGCTGCTCTATGTTGCGCCCGAAAGACTTGAGCTGGACTGGTTCCGTCTGGAAATGGCTGAGCTGTCTATTTCCTGCGTGGCTGTTGATGAAGCGCACTGTGTATCCCAGTGGGGACATGATTTTCGGACAAGTTATCTGTCGGTATCTCCATTTGTAGATGAGCTGCCTAAACGTCCGATCCTGGCAGCATTTACCGCCACGGCGACGCCGGAGGTTATGGAGGATATGGTCCGGCTGCTGCGCTTGCGCGAGCCGGGTATTTTCATGACGGGGCTAGGAAGAGATAATCTGGCAATGTCCGTGCTGCGGGGAGAGAACAAGCGGGAGTTCGTTATGGATTATGCGGCTACGCATTCTCACCAGCCGGGGATTGTATATGCGGCAACCCGCAAAGAAGTAGATGATCTGTATCAGAGGCTGCAAGCTTCTGGCATAGCGGCAGGTCGCTATCATGCGGGTATGAACGACCAGGAGCGGGCAGATAGCCAGGAAGGGTTCCTCTATGACGATATCCGGGTCATGGTGGCTACGAATGCCTTTGGGATGGGGATTGATAAATCCAATGTCCGGTACGTAATTCACTACAATATGCCCAAAAATATGGAAGCTTATGTTCAGGAAGCAGGTCGTGCTGGACGTGACGGGGAGCCGAGTGAATGTATTTTGCTGTTTAGTGCGCAGGATATTATGACGCAAAAGTTCCTGATCGAGCAGAATCCACAGGATACTGACCGTAAAGCTAACGAATATCGCAAGCTTCAGCAAATGATTGATTATTGCTATACTACTCGCTGCTTGCGCAGTGCCCAGCTGGATTATTTCGGGGAAGAGCATGGGGACAAGCCATGTGGTATCTGCAGCTCATGTACGGATGAACGAGAGCTAGTGGATATGACCGTCGATGCGCAAAAGATTTTCTCCTGCATCCACCGCATGCGGGAGCGTTATGGTGTAGCGTTGGTGGCATCTGTGCTGAAAGGCTCTCGCAATCAAAAGGTGATGCAGTACGGCTTCGATAAGCTGCCCACACATGGGGCGATGTCGAGCCGGACGGAGAAGGAAATCTCAGAGAGTATCAATGTGCTTATCTCAGAAGGGTATCTTGCCTTGTCGGAAGGCCAGTACCCTGTAGTACGGCTTCAGCCTTTGGCTGCCGAGGTCCTGCGCGGACAGCGTGAGGTGATGCAGCGTGTGGCACGGCCTTCGCGGACAGGTACAACATCCGGTACGAGAGTTCGTAGTCGGGGGCATGACCTGTCGCCATCAGCCGTCAATGAGACTGTCTTTGAGCAGCTGCGTCTTATCCGGCGTGAATTGGCAGGACGCGAGCATGTGCCGTCGTACATTATTTTTAATGATGCCACGCTGCGTGAGATGAGTGTGGTTTGCCCGCAGACCGAAGCGGAAATGCTGAGGGTAAAGGGTGTTGGGGAAGTGAAGTACCGGAAGTACGGTAAGGCATTCTTAGAGTTTTTTCAAAATGAAATGTAGAAAAGGTCGTGTAGCATGAAAATCGTCCTGACCACGTTAAACGCCAAATATATTCATACCTCACTCGCAATCCGCTTGCTAAAAGCGTACAGTGAGCATGAATTTAAGGATATTCATTTGGCAGAGTACACCATCAAAGATCCCGTGATGAATATTGTGTCCGACTTGTTTCAGAAACGGCCAGATGTGATTGGTTTCTCCTGTTATATCTGGAACATCGAAGAGACGCTGAAGCTGATTGGTATTCTTAAGCAAGTGATGCCTGAAGTTACGATTGTTCTCGGAGGACCGGAAGTTTCGTATGAGCCGCTTCATTGGATGAAAAGAGAAGCTGGCATTGATTTTATAGTTAATGGAGATGGGGAAGAGACGTTCCACCATTTGCTGCAGGAGCTAAGGGATGATCGTAAGTTTCACTTTGTGTATGGAGCCGCTTATCGCAAGGGAGAAGAGATCATTGTCAATCCACCACGTCCCAAAAGCGATCTGAATACCCTGCCTACGCCGCATCGTTTTCCTGAGGATATTCCAGATTTGAGTAAACGTATTGTTTATTTTGAGACAAGCCGCGGGTGCCCATTTAACTGCCAGTTCTGTTTATCCAGTATTGAGGTAGGCGTACGTTATTATGATATTGAACGAGTGAAATCTGATCTGCTTTATTTAATACAGAATGGCGCCAAAATCATTAAATTTCTGGACCGTACCTTTAATATCAACCGCAACTATGCGATGGAAATGTTTCAATTCCTGATCGATAATCATCAAGGCTGCGTGTTTCAGTTCGAAATTACCGCAGATATCATGCGGCCGGAAGTTCTGGATTTCCTATCTAAGAATGCGCCTCCGGGTATTTTTAGATTTGAAATTGGGGTGCAATCTACCAACGATGAGACGAATGAGCTTGTTAAACGCCGCCAGAATTTCAAAAAGCTGTCCCGTACCGTAATGAAGATTAAGGCAAGCGGCAATATCGATCAGCATCTGGATTTGATTGCCGGACTACCTATGGAGGATTACAGTACCTTCCGTAAAACGTTTAATGATGTATTCGTTATGGAGCCGGAAGAGCTACAGCTAGGATTCCTCAAAATGCTGCGGGGAACGGGGCTGCGGGCGCAGGCGTCTAAATATGAGTACACGTATATGGAACACGCACCCTACGAAATTCTTAGCAGTCATATGATGCCTTTCTCAGACATTATCCGTTTGAAGCGGCTTGAGGATGTGCTGGAGAAATACTGGAACAGCCACCGGATGGACCATACGGCCAAGTACTTGATCCGACATGTATTTGATTCGCCATTCGATTTCTTTCAGGAGTTCGGTGACTACTGGGAGGAGAGAGGCTGGCAAAAGATTGGTCATCAGCTGGAAGATCTCTTCACCCGCTTGCAGTCCTTCCTGATAGATCGCGGGACGCCGTCTATGGATGTTATAACTGGCTTGATGAAGCTGGACTATTTTCTTGGACACAAGTACAAGCCGCGCAAAATCTGGTGGGATTTCGTGCTGGATAAGTCGGATTGGTCGAGCTATTTAAAAGATATCGCGGCTAATCCGGGTCAAATTTCTGCCCAGTTAGCAGAAGCAGGACTTAACGAAAGAGAACTGCAAAAGTATACTGTGCTGGAAGTATTGCCATTCTCGCTGGAAGCGGTGCTGGATTCCATCAGCGGCATGCGTGCCGATGAAGGCTTGGAGGATAGTGAAGCTGATATGGCTAATCTGGAGGCGTTGCCTTCGGCAGACTCGCCATTACAGGGAGCAGCGGATAGTAGTTTAGAAGAGACTGCGCAAGCAGCAAGCTCGGCTGTAGCTGTAGCGGAGCCCGCTTCCATTAGAGAAGGGCGCACGCTACTAATCGTAATGTATCAGCAGAACGAGAGCCAACGCGCTCAGTACTACACACTGCCCTTGTAATAGGCGGGTGGAAGGATAGACCGTTCCTTTATGGGACGGTCTATTTTTTTGTCTTGGGCGATAGCGTCATCTGGATTCACAAGTGGCTGGGAAGGGGATGAGGTGGAGCTAGTGGCGATTGAGTCCGCATATGGTGGAGGAGAGAGATGGTGGGGATATTGACAACTGGGTCCGAAAGCGGTGAGTAACCCGACGCAGGCGGACCCAGCGGACCTTATACGTGGAATTATCTTGTTTTTTTGATGCTAACGGACCGCATAGTCGCTATTGTCACGAAAAACACCCAATATGAACCTGTTTCGCATGAATAGCTTCACTGGAGTCCGAAACCTAGCTCGAAAGGCTATAAATCAGCAAATAGCGTCAACTGAGTCCGAAAGCGGTGAGTAACCCGACGCAGGCGGACCCAGCGGACCTTATACGTGGAAATATCCTGTTTTTTGGATGCTAAAGGACCGCATAGTCGCTATTGGCACGAAAAATACTCAATATGAACCTGTTTCGCATGAATAGCTGCACTGGAGTCCGAAACCTAGCTCGAATGGCTATAAATTAGCAAATAGCGTCATCTGAGTCCGGAAGCGGTGAGTCACCCGACGCAGGCGGACCCAGCAGACCTTATAACGTGGAATTATCCTGTTTTTTGGATGCAAACGGACCGCATAGTCGCTATTGGCACGAAACACACCCAATATGAACCTGTTTCACATGAATAGCTGCACTGGAGTCCGATATCTAGCTCGAAAGGCTATAAATTAGTAAATAGCGTCATCTGGGTCCGAAAGCGGCGGGGGAAGGTGATGATATGTAGCTAGTGACAACTGAGCCCGAAAGTGGAGGGGGAAAGTGATGATGTGTAGTTAGTGACAGCTGAGTCCGAAACCTAGCTCGAATGTCTGAAAATAGCAAATAGCATCATCTGAGTCCGGAAGCGGTGAGTAACCCGACGCAGGCGGACCCAGCGGACCTTATACGTGGAAATATCCTGTTTTTTGGATGCAAACGGACCGCATAGTCGCTATTGGCACGAAAAACACCTAATATACACCTCTTTGGAAGGAATAGGTGCACTGGAGTCCGAAACCTAGCTCGAAAGGCTATAAATCAGCAAATAGCGTCATCTGAGTCCGAAAGTAGCGGGGAGAGTAATGATATGTAGTTAGTGTCAACTGAAGTCCGAAAGTGGAGGGGAGAGTGACGATGTATAGTTAGTGTCAACTGAGTCCCAAAGTAGCGGGGGAATGGTGATGATGTGTAGCTAGCGACAACGAGTTTGTACGTGGTGTGGGAGAACGATGAGCTGAAGACAGCGTCAACTGAGTCCTTTAGCGGTGGGGGATGTTTATTTACTAAGTTCAGATGCGCGGAGGAACTGGAGATTGTTAGATTGAGAAGTCTGCTGAGACAAGCTACGCAAAACGCAAAACGCAAACCGCAAACCGCAAACCGCAAACCGCAAAGAAGCGATCTCCCAAATACCGGGAGCATCGCTTCTATGTTGTCTCATTTCTCGTCTCATAAATTCACTAACAACTGCGCTTTTTTCTTAACTTATCTTAGCAACCTCTGAAGGAAGGTGGCGCTCTAACCAGTTGAGCACATCGGCTGTGACTTGATCTCGATTCACTTCATTTAGCATTTCGTGTCTGCCTTCTGGATAGAGTCGGAACTCAACGTCTGACACTCCTCGTTTCTTATACAACTCCGCAAGACGGGGAATGCCTTGACCGTTCATCCCGACAGGGTCCTTATCCCCACCGAATATATAAATGGGCTTACCTGTACATAATGTGCTAAGTGATTCCTCAGTATGGATCTCTCTTAGGAGGTGGAAGAAACCACGGAAAAAGCGTGTTGTACAAATAGCTCCGCAGAATGGATCGGAAATGTACTTATCTACTTCCGCAGTATCGCTGCTCAGCCAGTCAAATGTTGTTCTGACCGGGGAAAAGGCGCGGTTATAGCTGCCAAATACCAGACTGTTCAGCAGTACACTGCGATGATGCTCACCCTTTAGCTTAAGCTGCGCGCTAGCCAGAGATTCTCCAATACGCAGCATACTGCGTGGACCATTTGTCCCGCTTAGGATAAACCCTGAATAGATTTCGTTGCCTTCTTCGCACATGAGTTTTTGACCCAGAAAGGAACCCATGCTGTGTGCGAATAAAATGATGGGCTTTCCTTCATGCTTGGAGAGTGCTGCGGCACCTACCTGTAGAAGATTGCGCCGCATCCAATAAAATCCGTCCTCCCCAACATCACCAAGCAGGTTGACTTGACCAGCGGTTCTACCATGTCCCCGGTGGTCATTTGCATATACTGCATAACCAACCCCGGTTAAAGCTTCCGCAAAACGAGCGTAGCGGGCAGCAGTTTCACACATCCCGTGTGAAATTTGCACGATTCCTCTAACTGGCACATCGGACTCAGGTAACCATTCATAGACATGGATGGTTACACCTATGGGATCCGTTAGAGTAAAGCTGTTTTCCTTCATGGTCCATTCCTCCTAAAGGTTCTCGACTTATGGTAAATAAGAGCGAAGCACAGTAGAATGACCCTCGATAGTATAACGGCCTAGGTTGGAAGGAATCAGATAACATTCCCCTGCGGCATAAGGCTGGGAGCCGCCTTCCCAAGTCAGATGTCCGCTGCCTTCGCAGATAACCAGAATAGTGAAGCTGTCTTCTGAAGTGGTGAGATCCCATGAACCATTTACGATCCCTTTTTCGACAATAAAATAAGGTGAAGCGGCAAGCTGCAGCCACTCTCCAGGCACTGCATGATCGGTCTTCATCGAAGTAGCGCCGGCGCCTTCATAAGCTGTAACATTCAGAGAATCCTCGATATGAAGCTCGCGTGGTTTTCCATCTAGTCCTGGACGGTCGTAGTCATAAATACGGTATGTAGTGTCGGAATTCTGTTGAATTTCCGCTACAACGACACCAGCACATAGAGCATGTACCGTTCCGGCAGGGATGTAGAAGGAATCGCCAGCGGAGACAGATACCTCTTGAAGGCTATCCATAACCGTACCTTTTTCCAGTGCTTCGCGTAATGTTTCACGGTCTACGCCTTCTTTAAGGCCGTAGATGATTTTTGCATCTGGCTTAGCGTCTAATACGTACCACATCTCTGTTTTACCCAGTTCACCTTTAGGCAATCCTACATAATCATCCGTAGGATGGACTTGAACGGAAAGGTTGTCGTTGCAATCCAACAATTTGATCAAGAGTGGAAATCTTCCGCCAGCTTCTGATATTCCCTTGCTTCCGAACCACTCGTGACCAAATTGCTCACGAATTTGATCCAGACCTTGTCCAGCTAATTCTCCATTAACCACCGAAGATGTTCCATTCGCATGATCGGCAATCATCCAGCCTTCACCAATATGACCTTCTGGTAGATTCAGGCCGAATTTCTCCAGCGCGCGGCCACCCCAGACACGTTCTTTAAACTCCGGTTGAAATTTTAAAGGATATGGTTGTGTCATTCGTAATCTTCCTTCCCAATTACAAGATTGTTTGATTGTTTACAAAGCTTAAGATGGGGAACCTTTTTTCTTCTCGAGGGCAATTACATAAGGTGCGTCCGTGCGCTGCAACTGGCGGTATACAATGCTCTGCGCTACCTTAGGGGAAACAGTCGCAGCCCAAGCTTCAACAGCGGCGGCTTCGAGATCTCCGCCTGCATGTCCAGGATACAGTACAGCCGTAATAATTCCCCCCGGACGCAGCAGCTGGAGTGAAGCTTCCAGGGCTGCAATAGAGCTATCCGGCTCAGTAATGATATTCTTGTCGGCATCGCCTGAAGGCAGATAGCCAAGATTGAACATTACAGCACCAACGGTGCCTGGCCAGTTAGCCGGGACGGCTTCTGCCATTTCGGCATGGCTGCGTTCCAGTAAGGTAACGGCAGAGAGTGAGGAAGTGTCCTCCCGCGTAAGCCGGAGACGTTCTTCTGCCAGCTTCAGCGCCGCAGCTTGAATGTCAAAGCCGTAGACTTCGCCACGAGCTCCGGTTGTTTTGGCTAGAAAAAGCGTGTCAGCACCAGTACCTACAGTTGCATCAATCGCACGGTCACCTAAAGTTAGCCGCTCAGAGATTAATTTATGAGCAAAGCTTAGAACGGACATAAAGCCCATTAGCCCTTCCTCCAATACTTACCCTGCCAAGTATCACGAGCAACAAGCTCATCGTCAATGGCATTTAGCACTTCCCATTTCTTGAGACTCCACATCGGTCCAACTAAGAGATCCCGTGGGGCATCTCCAGTCAAGCGATGAACAATCATCTCAGGGGGCAGAATTTCAAGTGAATCAGCAATCAGCTTCACATACTCGTCCTGTTCCATGAATCGGAGCAATCCTGCTTCATACTGCTTCACCATTGGTGTTTTGCGCATGAGATGCAGAAGGTGAATCTTAATTCCCTGCACATCCATGCGAGCTACAGCAGATACCGTTTCGAGCATCATTTCGTGCGTCTCCTGTGGGAGACCGTGAATGATATGGGTACAGATTCGAATATCGTGACGGCGCAGCTTCTCCACAGCCTCCACATAACACTGCGTATCATGCGCCCGGTTAATAAGCTCAGAAGTGGAGTCATGTATAGTCTGAAGACCCATCTCTACCCAAAGATACGTACGCTTGTTCAGCTCTGCTAAATATTCGACCACATCATCCGGCAGACAGTCAGGGCGGGTAGCAATAGACAATCCAACGACACCAGGCTGCTGCAAAATAACTTCGAAATATTCTCTCAGCTCTTCGACCGGAGCGTACGTATTAGTATAGGCTTGGAAGTAACCGATATATTTAGCATTTGGCCATTTCAGATGCTGTCTGTCACGGACGTTATTGAATTGTGTGACTAGGTCATCTCGGCGGCTTCCGGCAAAATCACCAGAACCTCTGGCACTGCAAAATGTGCAGCCTCCCTTAGCAATGGAGCCGTCACGATTGGGACAGGTAAAGCCTGCATCAAGCATAACTTTGAATACCTTGGTGTTCATGTGTTCACGCATTTCGTAATTCCAAGTATGAAAACGTTTATCTCCCCAAAGTTGCGGAGGAGAAGTGTATTGAAGATTAGACACGAGAAGCCCCTTTCTGAAAATATAATTATGGATAAGATTCCTTATCCTTATATTTTTCTGAGACAGATGGCGTCCTTATCCCAGAGAACGCACAGCCGTTTCTTATAATCCAATACATTGTATCAAAAAACCGAGCTCGGCGTAACATTGACTCCTCATAACGGCATGAAAAATAGGCAGGAAATAAGGCGCTTTCAGCTTGAAAATGCTTACATAGTATGTTATATTCAGAGTGTGAAAAGCTGCTGTGGCATAAAGAAATTCATCCAAGAGTTCATAATTTCGTGTCGTCCGATCCATAATAATAACCGTGAGGTGATAGCAATGAATTCTCAAACGGTATATGCTGAGGGTAAAGATTCGATTGAAGTCCACTTAACACCAGATGAAGCCCTTGCACTAACGGGCGTGGAATTTAACGGCAACCCTAAGATCAAGACAGATGCGCAGCGCAAAATTCGTAGCGCATTCGAAAAAAAGACATTTGCCACAAACACAAAGTAAATCCTGATTTGCCAGACAAGAACGAAATCTATTCCAATATACAACAACGAAGGAATTCCTCTGAACAGCTCATTTAAGAGCTGAACCAGAGAATTCCTTTTTCTTTTTTTACCGCAATCCCTTTACTTTTTGGGACAATTTCGGCACAATATTGCAAGTGACAGTTATCGTATAAGAGATAATCGGAGGAATACCTATGCGTTTACGCGGAAGAAAAGGAATACGTGAAAGTTTGGAAGAACAGACGGATTTAGTCATTCTAGATCCTCGGAGTTATAAAGGTGAGTGGTCCAAGCTGTTCGGTAACGATCATCCGATCCATGTGGAGTTCGGAATGGGCAAAGGACAGTTTATCAGCCAAATGAGCTTTAAATATCCTGATATTAACTTTATCGGAGTGGATATGTATGATGAGCTGATCCGCCGTGCTGGAGATAAGGCTAGAGCAGTATGGGAGCCGGCAGGACATGAAACACCGCCTAACCTGAAATTGGCACTTGCAAATATCGATTATGCTGAGGAAGTATTTGCTCCGGGAGAGCTTGAGCGGATTTATCTTAATTTCAGCGATCCGTGGCCTAAAAGCAAGCATGCCCGGCGTCGTTTGACACATCCACGTTTTCTTGACAAATATCGCGGTTTGCTTAGCGATCTAGGTGAAATTCATCTAAAAACAGATTCCCGCAGTCTTTTTGAGTTCTCATTAAATGCCTTTGCGGACTTTGGCTTGCAGATGAAAAATATTTCTTTGGACCTACATGCAGATGGCATCATCAACGAGGATCATATCATGACAGAATATGAGACGAAATTTGTCGGACGTGGCGTGAATATCCATCGTTGCGAGGCAATTGTAGGTGCAGAAGCACTCAAACAGTATCAGGCTACCCGATTGGATAAATATCGGCTGTAGTTACAAAGCACTGCTTCAAATGGCATGCTTCAATAATAAAGCGGCAACTCTCCAAGTAAAGTAGTTTGGAGGCTGCCGCTTTTTTAAATTAACTATTCCAATAATTCAATGATACTCTGAGCACATTGTAAAGGATGGTAGCGCGCAATTTCTTCAAGATGAAGTTTGCGCTTGTTTTGCACATCCTCATAGTTGTTTAAGAGGCGCTCCATCCACATTTCGACAACCTCTAAAGATTCGATCGGTTCTCCGAAGCCGGCTGCAGTAAAGTAGCGGCAATTCTCCTCCTCCTGCCCGGGAAGAGGGTGATGGAAGAGCATCGGAATACCTTTTGCAAGCCCTTCACTGCAGGTCATTCCTCCCGGTTTTGTAACCAGCAGATCGGACACCTCCATCAGCTTGTGGATTTCACGCGTAAAGCCGAGTAAGGAGATATTAGGATGATTATAATGCGGGTCTTCTTTCATTTCCTTTAGCAGCTGTTCGTTATTGCCGAGACAGAAAACAATCTGAATCTTGTCACGCCATTCCGCCAGACAAGCATTTACGACTTGGTCGTTCATGATTCCCCAGCCTCCGCCCATGACAAGAACGGTTGGCATCTCCCGCAGATTGAATTGCTCTCGAATCTCCTGCTTTCCGGGATGCTTCCAAAAATTAGGGTGTATCGGTATACCTGTTACCTGAATTTTCGTGGCAGGAATATTTCGGCTGCGTAATTTGGATTTAACCTCAGGTGTTGAAACCAGGTAAAGGTCTACCTCTGGGCTAATCCAGGTTGCATGCGCATCATAATCCGTTATGACGGTGACGAGCGGCACATTTAGGGTAGGATCCAATCTCTTTAGGCGGGACACTACAGCACCTGGAATAAAATGTGTGCAGACAATTACGTCGGGTTTCAGTTGCCTCACAATATTTTTGGCATGCGTATAAAATATACGATGCAAGGCAAGCGTGGTAAGACGATTGAATGATTTCTGGTGACGGTAGACATAACCCATCAATTTTGGCTGTGTCGTTACCGTCTTTCGGTAAGCAGACAGAATAATAGGTGCCATCTTGGGGTTTAAAAAATTTCCAAGTTCTAGCACCTTCGTTTGTAAATTAGGCGATAATTGGCGCAGACTGCTCGACAACGCATAAGCTGCTTGTGTATGTCCGGCGCCAAAACCTTCCGAGAGTATTAAGATTCTTTTTTTACGCAATGTTGATTCACCTATTCTCAAGGGTTTTCCCGGTTATTAACAATAAATGCTTTACATCCATAAGGCTATAGTACCAGCTGCTACGCAGGAACCGATCACTGCGCCAGCTATAACATCTGATGGATAATGCAATCCAAGATAAATACGAGAAAATCCGACAATACAAGCTAGCGGCAGCAGAATAACGGTCAAAGCAGGAAACGCCAGCATATAAGGGACCGTAGAAGCAAAGATAGCTGTAGTATGACCAGATGGAAAAGAATGATCCTTTAATGGATTACGAAAAGTATTGGTTTCCGGTAACGCCAGATAAGGACGCATACGCGGGTACAGTTTTTTGGCGATAGCTACGGGTATATGGCTGACAGCTAGTGCTGTTAAGGCTTGTAAACCTGTAGTTCTCCAAGGCTCAGGAGCTAATACCCATACCAGTATATTGATAACAATCGTGCTTGTAGCTCCACCCAAATGAGTAAGGTAAAAGAGCCAAAAGTTCAAAAAACGATTATGCATTCGTCCGTTGATCCACTTAAAAAGATGCCGCTCCCAGAGATGTAGTTTCATGAATAAATGTCTCATATCTAATTCCCTCCGCTAGTCCGGCTACCGTTAACAGATGTTAATGCAGTAATCCGTTCTATAGCTTAGATCTGTCTTAATCATACTTTTTAAAGGTAGTTCATTTCAAGGAAAAGCTCAGGTTTACACGAAATTTGCCAGTTTTGACTTAGAGCACTATTACGCTTTACAATGATTCAAGCAGACTAAACCTGTTTAAAAGGGTAAGAGATAAATAAGGATTCAAAAAAAGGAATCCATAGAATTCTTTTAAACAGCATATATAAAAATTGTGAAGTCTGCCGAGAATAAGAATACTCTTGGTCTATTGTTAAGGGATGCAACAAAAGGGTCAGAAAGAACGTCAAGCAAGCTAGAGAGAAAAAAAGAACACCAAGAGTGAAAAAAGGGGGCATCAAAAGGTCATGACAGACGCACTGTTTGTTACGCTCCAAGTGATCTTGGCAGCAATCGCAGTCTATCAGTTTACGTTTTCATTATTCGGACTGCACAGGAAAAAGAAAAAAACGCAGTATAAGCCGGAAAAATCTTTTGCCGTACTTGTTGCCGCACATAACGAGGAAGAAGTTGTCGGCGCATTAATGGAGAATCTGAAGCAGCTTAATTATCCATCAGAACTGTACGATGTATTTGTAATTTGTGACAATTGTACAGACGGTACAGCTCGCATCGTTAGAGAACACGGCATGAACGCTTGTGTCCGCACCAATGCAAATCTGAGAGGTAAAGGCTACGCAATAGAATGGATGCTTAAAGAGCTGTGGGCTATGCCGCGGCAATATGATGCTGTTGTCATGTTCGATGCCGATAACTTGGCGCATACTGAGTTCCTGATGGAGATGAATAATGATCTTTGTTCAGGTGCACGGGTAATCCAAGGTTATATCGACACCAAGAATCCAGAGGATTCCTGGATTACAGCTGCTTATGGTATTTCGTACTGGTATATTAACCGTTTGTGGCAACTTTCACGCCATAATTTAAATATGGCTAACTTCCTTGGCGGAACGGGAATGTGTTTTGAAACCACACTTCTTAAAGAAATGGGCTGGGGAGCTACAAGTTTGGTCGAGGACTTGGAGTTTACGATGCGTAGTGCAGCACATGGTGTATATCCTAAGTTCAATTATGATGCAAAGGTATTTGATGAGAAGCCGTTAACCTTCAAGGCCTCCTCAAGACAGCGTCTGCGTTGGATGCAGGGGCACTTCACTGTTGCTCGCCGTTATTTTTTCCCATTGCTTTGGCAAAGTATTAAAGAACGCAGCTTAACGAAGTTTGACCTCGCGCTTTATGGAGCGAATGTATATATTGTATTGCTCACTTTTTTAATGACGGCGGTAATGTGGGTGGATATGGCGTTCTTTAACGGACCGAATATCGCTAACATTTACGGCAGCTTGCCGATCTGGCTCAGCTTCCTGGCTATTGGCGCCAATCTGGTGACTTTTGGTATTGCGATGGCATTGGAGAAGGTTACGTTCAAGAAAGTATATGCTTATCTTGTATTCTTCCCGATCTACTTGATCTCGTGGTATCCGATTACGTTCTATGCGTTCTTCACGCAGAACAATAAGCAATGGAGCCATACCAAGCATACTCGCGTAGTACGACTTGAAGAAGTACAAAGTAAGCAGGTATAAAATTCACGAAATTTCTGCATAAAAGGATTGACACCCCAAATAGTGTGGTGTATAGTATTCAAGTACGCAAATCATAGGGATTGCAAGAAGAAGCACCTGCTTCTCACCTGACTGGCATATTCGCCGGCTGGTTTTGATCTCAATGCTTTATGAATGTTAATGTTCATGAACGTTGATCAAACACGGGGTGTCGGGTGTTACCGGCACCCCTTTTTTATGGAGTTACGTGAGAATAGTTGTTAAAAAGATCCGGAGGTGGAGAGTTATCAGTAAGGAACATATGATCAATGATGAAATTCGGGCCAAAGAGGTACGGTTGGTTGGTGCGGAAGGTGAGCAAATCGGAATTAAACCGATCCGCGAAGCGCTGCAAATGGCGATCGATCTTAATCTGGATCTAGTCAATGTAGCACCACAGGCTAAGCCGCCGGTATGCCGCATCATGGATTACGGCAAGTTCCGTTATGAAACGCAGAAGAAAGAGAAGGAAGCGCGTAAAAACCAGAAGGTCGTTGATATCAAGGAAGTCTGGTTCCGTGCTAACATTGAGGAACATGATTATCAAACTAAGTTCCGCAATGTGATCAAGTTCTTGGGTGAGGGCGATAAAGTGAAGTGCTCCGTACGTTTCCGCGGACGTGAGATTACACACGCGAATATCGGCCAAAAAATCCTCGAACGAGTGAAGAACGAAGTGGCTGATATATCTGTTGTTGAGCGCCAGCCAAAGCTGGAAGGCCGCAGCATGATTATGATTTTGGCTCCTAAAGCTCAATAAATCTGGAGTCACTTGCTTATCTGCAATTTGGCGCCGCATAATATTCAAGGAGGAAACACCATGCCTAAGATGAAAACACACAGCAGCCTGAAAGGCCGCTTCAAAATTACCGGAACTGGTAAAGTAACACGTTACAAAGCTCACAAAAACCACTTGCTGTCCCACAAATCTAAACGCGCTAAGCGCGTTCTGAACGGAAATCCAGTAATGGCCCCTGGGGATGTAAGACGTTTGAAACAAGGATTGGCTAACTTGAAATAGTTTATTACACATTTTTGGGAGGTTTATTAATATGGCAAGAGTTAAGGGCGGATTTGTAGTTCGTCGTAAACATAAAAAAGTGTTGAAATTGGCAAAAGGTTATTTCGGTTCTAAACACCGTATTTTTAAAACAGCTAAAGAACAAGTAATGAAATCGATGGTTTACGCTTACCGCGACCGTCGTCAAACTAAACGTAACTTCCGCAGACTGTGGATCGTTCGTATTAATGCAGCAGCTCGTTTGAACGGTCTTTCTTACAGCAAGCTTGTATACGGCCTGAAATTGGCTGGTGTAGAAGTTAACCGTAAAATGCTGGCTGATCTGGCTGTGAATGATCTTAACGCATTCAACTCCTTGGCTGGTATTGCTAAAGAGAAAATCAACGCGTAAGTGTTGTAATATAACCGAAAAGCACCGCCTGCGGGTTGCCCATGCAGCGGTGCTTTTTTGTGCGGTAAGATAGGGATGAAGCAGCGTTGGAATTCCCTACATAAAAGAAAAAGCTCTGCATCTGCAGAGCTATTCCCAGTACTTTATGGTGTTTAATTGAGCGGCGAGTTTTTTGCTGATATTGCGGCGAACTTTTCGTAGCTCGGAACGTTCATTAGCAGATTCGTTGATCAGCTTCTCTTCGTCTGTCTCTGGGATGATAGCTGGGACCGGAGTAGGTGTGCCATCCTCTTCGACTGCGACAAAGGTTAGGAATGAAGTAGCAGCGACAGCGCGCTCTCCAGTATATAGATTTTCTGAAATGATCTTCACAAACACCTCTATGCTTGTCCGTCCGGTCCAGGAGACGAAGGATTCAAAGCATACGGAGTCCGTAGGGCGAATGGGTCTCAAGAAGTCTACAGAGTCTGTAGAGGCTGTGACGACGTTAGTTCGACAATGGCGCATAGCTGAAATGGAGGCTACTTCATCAATGCCGCTCATAAGCTTGCCACCGAATAATGTTTTGTGATTATTGACATCATTAGGGAAAACGCGTCCGGTTTTGAAGACACGGGATTCACGGCAATATTTGAAGGCCGGTGTTGTTTGTGGATTTATTTCTTCGGTCATGATCTGATAACTTCCTTTCAGTGCAATTACTAAGGAATCATAATAATAGAAAACACTTAAGTGTGCAATAATATTTGTAATGTGTTGGAATACTATACAGAGTAAAATCAGGGTTTCTGACATTAACCAGACATAACTGTAACATGCTATGTCATGGAAAGCGGTTACTTGCTAAAAAGTGCAAATTATTATTGACCTGAGGTCATTTATGCACTGGATTTTAGATTTTATTGCAGTTATAATTTGAACTAATGGAATGTCCAAGCAGAACACAGAAGACATCCAATATTTTAAGGGGGATTACATTCAATGAAAAAAGGTTTAAAGCTATCTCTTGCAATGTTGCTGTCTCTTACAGTCGTTTTGACAGGCTGTGGAAACAACAATAACAACGCCGCTAAAGGTGAAACTAATGCAGGAACCAATGCAGGAACAAACGCACCTAAATCCGATTTCAAATTTGGTATGGTTACTGACATTGGTGGCGTAAACGATAAATCGTTTAACCAATCCGCATGGGAAGCATTGCAAGCTCTTGAAAAAGAAACAGGTAGTGGCGTTAAGTACTTGCAAAGTAAATCAAATGCTGACTATGAGCCAAACCTTAACTCCTTCGTTAAAGATGGATACAACTTGACTTGGGGTATTGGTTTTGATCTTGGCGACGCAATTAAAAAAGTAGCTACTGAGAACCCAAATGCTAACTTGGCTATCATTGATAGCGTAGTTGAAGCTCCTAACGTAGCTTCCGTTACTTTCTCCGAAAATGAAGGTTCCTTCTTGGTTGGTGTGGTTGCTGGTCTGACTACAAAAACTAACAAAGTTGCATTCATCGGTGGTCTGGAAAGCCCTGTAATCAAACGTTTTGAAGCTGGCTTTAAAGCTGGTGTAGCAGCAGTTAACCCTTCAGCTAAAGTAACACCTACTTATGCTGGTGGTTATGACAAACCAGACGTTGGTAAATCTCTTGCGGCTACATTGTATAACGACGGAAACGACATTATCTTCCCTGCTGCTGGACAAACAGGAAATGGCGTATTCAACGAAGCTAAAGCTCGTAACAAAGCAGGCGGTACTAAAGTATGGGTTATTGGTGTAGATAAAGACCAATCCATCGAGTTTGGTACTGACGTTACTTTGACTTCCATGATCAAACGTGTAGACGAAGCTGTTCTTAAAGTTTCTAAAGAAGTAATTGACGGTACGTTCAAGGGTGGTACTACAACCGTTCTTGGTCTGAAAGATAATGGTGTAGGTATTTCTGATACTAAGGACAACGTTTCTGAAGAGATCCTGGCTAAAGTTGAAGAATACAAAAAACAAATCATTGATGGAACAATCACTGTTCCTTCCGAGTAATAGTTAGTCTCCATTTATTGCATTACAATAAGGATCAAAGAATAAGGCCGGTGTTGTGCTGGCCTTATTCCTTGTTAAAGCACTGGTTATGATAAGAGGAACATAGATATACCGCCTTACAAAGGGCGGTACATCCGTGTCTATAAGGTAGTTATATATTCTGTGATGAGGGTGATTCCATGAGTGCTGCGGCTCCTGTCGTAGAGTTGAAGCAAATCACAAAACGCTTTCCCGGTATTGTTGCTAACGATTCCATTAGCTTGACGCTTAAAAAGGGTGAAATCCTTGCATTGCTTGGTGAGAATGGTGCAGGCAAGTCCACTTTAATGAACATTGTATTTGGATTGTATCAACCGGATGAAGGCAGTATTGAAATCGACGGGAAACCGGTTATTATTGATAACCCCAATAAAGCTATTGAGCTTGGTATTGGTATGGTTCATCAGCATTTCAAGCTTGTGGAGCCTTTTACGGTGACCGAGAATATTGTTCTTGGGATGGAGCCGAAAAAAGGTCTTAAAATTGACTATAAATCCGCTGCGGAACAGGTTCGGAAGCTATCGGAGCAATATGGCCTGCAAGTGAATCCAAATGCCGTTATTCATGACATTTCGGTAGGTATGCAGCAAAGGGTAGAAATTATGAAGACCCTGTACCGTGGAGCGGATATTCTCATATTTGATGAGCCGACCGCAGTACTTACGCCTCAAGAAATTACGGAACTCATGGCGATTATGAAGCGGCTTGTTGCAGAGGGAAAATCCATTATTTTGATCACGCATAAGCTTAAAGAAATCATGCAAATATCTGATCGGGTCACCATTATTAGACGTGGGAAAGTAATTGATACTGTGAATACCGCGGAGACCAATCCTAATGAGCTAGCTGAAAAAATGGTTGGGCGTGGCGTAACTTTCAAAGTGGACAAGAAGGTTCCTGAGGTTGGCCAATCTGTACTCAAACTGAAGGATGTCAGCAGTAAGAGTAAAGATGGGGTCTCCGTACTGGATGGTCTTAGCTTTGAAGTAAAAGCAGGGGAAATTCTCGGGATTGCTGGCGTAGATGGTAATGGACAAAGTGAGTTGATCCAGGCCATTACAGGTCTGCGCAAAATTGATTCGGGTTCGATAACCGTGTCTGGCAATGAAATTGCTAATTTATCACCGCGGAAGGTTTCAGAGATGAATGTCTCTCATATTCCTGAGGACCGCCACAAGCATGGGTTAGTGCTTGATTTCACCATGAGTGAGAATATGGTTTTGGAAACCTATTATAAGAGTCCTTACAACAAAAATGGCTTTTTGCAAAATGATGTCATTGATAAGTACGCAGCGAAGCTTATAGAGCAATTTGATGTACGTACACCTTCAATAGAGACCAAAGCACGTTCTTTATCCGGCGGAAATCAACAGAAAGCGATTATTGCGCGGGAAATAGATAAAAATCCGACATTGTTAATTGCCGCACAACCTACACGCGGTCTAGATGTTGGGGCTATTGAATTTGTTCAGAAGCAACTCATAGCTCAGCGTGATCAAGGAAAGGCTGTTCTACTTATTTCCTTTGAATTGGACGAGATTATGAACGTCTCTGACAGAATCGCTGTTATCTATGAAGGGAAAATTGTCGGTGAAGTGTTCCCGCAAGATACGAATGATCAGGAACTGGGTCTTATGATGGCAGGCAGCTTGCAGCGGGGAGGTAAGGCAGTTGAATAAGTTCAAAAAAATCTTCACAACTGACAGCTACATCGTTCCTCTGGTTGCCATCGTGCTTGGTTTTCTTGTGGGAGCAATAGTTATGCTTCTGGGCGGTTATGATCCGATAACTGCTTACTCCGCACTGTTCAAACGTGTGTTTGGTAATTTGTATAACTTTGGTGAAGCTGTGCGCGAAATGACACCATTAATGCTTACAGGGCTAGCCGTAGCTTTCGCATTCCGTTCAGGGATGTTTAATATCGGGGCAGATGGCCAAGTAATGATTGGTATGACAGCGGCAACAGTGGTGGGTATTAAGATGGCAGGTCTGCCATCCTTCCTGCTTGTCCCGCTTGCTGTAATTATTGCGGGTGTCTGCGGTGGTTTATGGGCAGGGATTGCCGGTTATTTGAAAGCAAAACGTGGGATTAACGAAGTTATTACCACAATCATGTTAAACTGGATTGCTCTTTACCTGTCGAATTATATCGTTAGAAACTTTTTGTTGCTTCCAGGACAAAATCGTTCCGAGGATATTCCGGCCTCGCTTTCCATGACCTTTTTGAATTCGATATTTGATAATGCACGTCTACACTGGGGTACAGCTATTGCTCTTGCTGCAGCGGTATTCTTCTATGTGTACTTATGGAAGACCAAGCAGGGCTACGAAATGCGTGCAGTTGGTTACAATCCACATGCTGCCGAATATGCAGGGATGAATGTTGGACGTAACGTTATGAAGGCAATGTTCATAAGTGGTGTATTCGCCGGTCTGGCCGGAGCAGGAGAGGTGCTTGGTGTATTCCATTATCAAGCTATTTTCGCGGCATCGCCAGGATATGGATTTGATGGTATCGCTGTTGCTCTTCTTGGTTTAACACATCCACTTGGTGTTATTCTGGCTGCGATTCTCTACGGTACGCTGACTTATGGTTCTGCGGGTATGAGTTTTGCTGCAGATGTTCCACCAGAGCTTATTCGTATCGTTATTGGTTCAATCATATTCTTTATTGCGGCACAAGGGATTGTGCGCTGGGTGCTTAAGCCCTTTTACTTCAAGCGCAAGAAAGAGAAGGTGTTATAGATGGATCTGCAGACGTTAGGTCAACTGCTTAATACAACGCTTGTTTTTTCCACAGCGCTCATTTTTGCCTCACTTGGCGGCATCTTCTCTGAACGTTCCGGTGTCGTAAACATTGGACTTGAAGGTTTGATGATGTTTGGTGCCTTTGCGGCAGCAGTAGGCGGTTATTATGCTCAGGACGCTGGAATGGGCGAATGGGCTCCTTGGGTTGGTGTACTCTGTGCTATAGCTGTTGGTGTGCTAGGCTCACTAATTCATGCGGTTGCATCTATAACCTTTAAATCTGATCAGACGATTAGTGGTACGGTTATTAACTTTTTAGCTGCAGGAAGCACGCTCTATATGGTAAAGCTCCTGTTTGATGGATCTGCTGAAACTCCGATCATTGATGGGTTTAGCAAGGTTGCAATTCCTGGGCTCTCCAAAATCCCAGTGATTGGTGAAGGGATTTTTAATTCCTATCCTACAACTTATCTGGCCATAATACTGGTCATCGTTATTTATTTGGTTCTGTTTAAGACGCCATTTGGATTGCGTTTGCGTGCAGTAGGTGAGCATCCAAGTGCTGCAGATACACTGGGTGTAAAAGTTAATCGGATGAGATATATCGGTGTAATGTTGAGTGGATTGATGGCGGGTATTGGTGGAGCTACAATCACTTTAACAACAACCGGAACCTTTGGACATAATACAATCTCTGGTCAAGGTTTTATCGCCATTGCAGCGATGATCTTTGGGAAATGGAATCCACTTGGTGCCTTTGGTGCAGCGGTATTCTTCGGATTTTCCCAAGCGATCCGCAACTATGTTCAATTGTATGAGTGGTCACAAAATATTCCTCAAGAGTTTATCTTTATGATCCCTTATGTACTGACTATCATCGTGCTGGTAGGGGCTGTAGGCCGATCCTCTGCTCCTAAGGCATTAGGACAGCCATACGATCCTGGTAAGCGATAGAAATGTAACCTTTCAAAGCCGTATTTCCGGTCTTTTCCCGGAAATACGGCTTTTTTATTAGGATCAGCAAGGATAAACATTGAGGCAGGAGGGCAAGTGTACAGGCGAAGGTCCTTTCCATCGAATAGACTGTTTTGTAGATGATGCAAATGAGAGGCGTACAAAACATTTAGGAGGGGATCATATGACTAAGCCAGTTACGAAGAAGCAAGTTATGAGACTCGTAGGTAAGCAGATCATTGCAGTAAAAAAGGACGGTACTCAGGTGACAGGGAAACTGCTTCGTGTATCCGGAAATCGTCTGATATTACAACGCGTAAGTGGTAAAAAAGTACAAACCAAAGCAATCATTCCTTTAGTGTTGTTTGATTTGCTAGCCATTGGTACAGCACCTTATGCTTTTGGTGGTGGCTATGGCGGTGGAGCGCCTTATGGCGGAGGTCCTGGCTATGGCAATCCTTATGGAGGTTACGGGTACGGAGGCACACCCTATCCACCTTTCGGATTCTTTTAAGTTCAGTTGAAATTTGATTTAACTAGATGAACCTTTTCTCCAATTCGTAACAGAAGCTTAGGGATTGATAACGGGCTACGCTGTAGCCCAATTTTTGATAAAAGGCAAGAGCTGCTGTGTTTCCTAAATCGACGGATACCTTAGCCCGATGACATCCGCGTGATAGTGCAAATCGTTCTGCTCGATCCATGAGCATATTCCCCAAGTGTTTGCGCCGTGCTGCGGGTGCTATGGCTAACATATCGATATAAAGTAAATCACCATGCAGCAGGAAATGGACAAACCCCATTGGATCACTCTCATAGTCGGGACAGGCGACTAAGGTGATACCGTGTCCCAGACGACGGGGGATATCTTTTTTGATTTTGGCAATTTCAGTCTTTGGCAAATGAGATAATGGTACAAGCTGTCGCTCGATTAAATCAAGGATAATGACGTCATCCTGCTTGGGTCGACGATAACGGATCATAGAGCGCCCCCTTTCTACGCATTGTCGTACATCATATGTCGGGAGCATGGTGGGGGTTCCCAGCACGTAGAAGTAGGAGTTGTGACAATATTAAAAATAAGGGTATTGACTTATCCATGTTAGGAATCATATAATGTGTCTAAACATTTTATCGAACATACATGTATCGGCAATGATGAGGACGAAGTTTTAAGGGCTCTTTTGCTCAGAGAGTGTGAGGATCTGCTGCAACCTCCACCGAAATCCCTTATATACGAGCTCACCTCGGAGCTGTTTTCCTGAAAGGTCCACTGGCTAGAGTGGTGGAATTATTAGGGGAAATCGTTTAGTCCGCGTTAGGGACTTCAGGTTACAGAGATTAGGGCCCTTGCCTACATCGATGGATTTTTGTATACCTGATAAGGCGTTGCATCGCGAGATGTAATGCAAACATGGGTGGTACCACGGAAGATCAACCTTTCGTCCCTCACGCGCTAATACTGTGCGTGGGAGGCGAAAGGTTTTTTTGTTTTATAAGGAACCATTTGCTGATGTATAAAGGACGGTCCGTCATTTGCATAATGAATGTTAAATATCGGAGGAGGAATACTGATGAGCGCGCAAATACCGGAATTACGGTCTACTGAGCAGTTAAAAGAAAAATGGATGGAGCCGGAGGTCATTTCCGGTTCCGAGATATTACTCCGCAGCCTTGTATTAGAAGGTGTAGACACTGTATTCGGATATCCGGGTGGAGCTGTACTGTACATCTATGATGCATTGTACGGTTTTACGGATTTCAATCACGTGTTAACACGTCATGAGCAAGGTGCTATTCATGCAGCTGACGGTTACGCTAGAGCAAGTGGCAAACCAGGGGTATGTATAGCTACCTCAGGTCCCGGAGCAACGAATCTTGTAACAGGTATTGCTACAGCATATATGGACTCCACTCCATTGGTTGTAATCACAGGTAACGTATTCTCCAGCCTGATCGGTACAGATGCTTTCCAGGAAGCAGACATTACCGGGATAACGATGCCAATCACTAAGCATAGCTACTTTGTAAGAGATGTTGAGGATCTCCCGCGTGTTATACATGAAGCTTTTCATGTGGCGAATACCGGTCGTAAAGGTCCAGTGTTGATCGATATTCCGAAAGACGTGTCAGCAGCGAAGACGTTGTTCACACCAGTGAAAACAGTGAATCTTCGGGGCTACAATCCTTGTACAGTTCCAAACAAACTGCAGCTTGATAAATTGGTTCGTGCGATTGCGGTTGCTGAACGTCCGATCATCATTGCAGGTGGTGGAGTTATTTACTCCGGAGCACATGAAGCTATGTTCGAATTCGTGAAACGGACAGAGATTCCAATTACTACAACCTTGCTGGGTCTCGGAGCTTTCCCTAGTGCAGAAGAACTTTGGATGGGAATGCCGGGTATGCATGGTACGTATACCGCGAATAATGCGATCCAACAGTGCGATTTGCTCATTAATATCGGTGCACGTTTTGATGACCGTGTTACTGGCAGACTGGACGGCTTCGCGCCAAAAGCCAAAATCGTGCATATCGATATCGATCCTGCAGAAATCGGGAAAAATGTATCGCCTGATATTCCGATTGTAGGCGATGTAAAAACTGTATTGGAAATGCTGAATCCTGAGGTTGGCCGCGCAGCTAATGCTGATGCTTGGAGAACACAGATTGCTCAGTGGAAGCTAGATCAGCCGCTTCGGTATAGGGATTCAGAAACAGAGCTTAAACCACAATGGGTGATTGAAATGATCAATGACACCACTAAAGGTGAAGCGATTGTTACAACGGATGTTGGTCAGCATCAAATGTGGGCTGCACAATACTATAAGTTCAATCATCCGCGTTCATGGATTACTTCAGGCGGTCTTGGAACGATGGGCTTCGGATTCCCGTCAGCTATCGGTGCACAGATGGCACATCCTGAACGGCTGGTAGTATCCATTAATGGTGATGGCGGCATGCAAATGTGTTCCCAAGAGCTAGCGATATGTGCGATTAACAATATACCAGTCAAAATTGTAGTAATTAACAATCAGGTGCTTGGCATGGTTCGCCAATGGCAGAATCTTATCTATGATAAACGTTACAGCTTTACAGACCTCGCAGGCAGTCCGGACTTCGTTAAGCTGGCTGAGGCCTATGGTGTAAAAGGTCTACGGGCGACGAATAAGGAAGAAGCACGTGATGCATGGCAGAAAGCACTGGAAACACCGGGTCCAGTATTGGTAGAATTCGTTGTTCCAAAAGACGAGAATGTCTACCCGATGGTAACTCAAGGTTCAACCATCGATCATATGCTGATGGGGGATGAATAACAGTGACAAGACATACGATTTCTGTACTCGTAAATGACCAGCCGGGTGTGCTTCAACGGGTGTCGGGTTTGTTCGGTCGCCGCGGATTTAATATTGAGAGTATAACGGTTGGCCAGTCTGAAGAGGTTGGATTGTCCCGGATGGTTATCGTTACTCTTGGAGACCAGCATACGCTTGAACAAATCGAGAAGCAGCTCTACAAGTTAATTGATGTAATTAAAGTCGTTGATCTTGGATCTAAGCCAATGGTTGCTCGTGAGCTGGCTCTGATTAAAGTGAATGCTGATCCAAGTGAGCGTCCGGAAATTATGGGCGTTGTAGAAACCTTCCGGGCTTCAGTTGTTGACATTGGCAGCACTACATTGTTAGTACAGGTAGTTGGAGATACAGTGAAGATTGATGCGATGATCGAGCTTTTGAAACCTTATGGAATCAGAGAGCTGTCTCGCACGGGTATTACGGCTATGGTACGCGGTAACTCTTAAATATTTTATTTTGCGACTTTAACGGATTACTGCTTGATTGCATTAATCTGATATGATATGAATGAACTTCCCGCTAAAGAGCGGGAGCTTGAGGAGCAGCTAGATCTTCTATGATTCCAGTTCTCTTGAAGCACCCGCTCTTTATGATGGGTCTCAAATTAAAGGAGGATATTGACAATGGCAGTTACAACGTACTATGAACAGGATGCAGAACTTAGTGTATTAAAAGGAAAGACAATTGCGGTAATCGGGTACGGTAGCCAAGGACATGCCCAAGCACAAAACCTGCGTGACAGTGGTCTTCAAGTTGTCATCGGTCTTCGTGAAGGTAAATCTTTTGAAACTGCGAAAAATGACGGTTTTGAAGTATTGCCAGTAGCTGAAGCAGTATCCCGTGCAGATGTTGTGCAAATCCTAATGCCAGATGAAACACAGGCTTCGGTATATAAAAATGAAGTAGAACCAAACCTCAAAAAAGGCGCAGCTTTGATGTTCTCCCACGGCTTTAACGTACACTTTGGACAAATCGTTGCTCCTAAAGATGCAGACGTGCTGCTTGTAGCACCAAAATCTCCAGGTCACATGGTTCGTCGTACTTATGTTGAAGGCTTTGGCGTTCCTGGCTTGATTGCTATCGAACAAGATGCAACTGGAAAAGCTAAAGAAATCGGTCTTGCTTATGCAAAAGGTATCGGCTGTACACGCGCAGGGGTTATCGAAACTTCCTTCCGTGAAGAAACCGAAACTGACTTGTTCGGTGAACAAGCTGTACTTTGCGGTGGTGTATCCGCACTGATCAAAGCTGGCTTCGAAACATTGACTGAAGCAGGATATGCTCCTGAGATGGCTTACTTCGAATGTCTGCACGAATTGAAGCTGATCGTTGACATGGTATACGAAGGCGGATTGTCCAGCATGCGCGATTCCATCAGTAACACTGCTGAGTACGGTGACTATGTAACTGGACCACGCATTGTAACTGAAGATACTAAAAAAGCTATGAAAGCTGTTCTGACAGATATTCAAGAAGGTAAATTCGCTCGTGACTTTATCCTTGAGAACCAATCCGGACGTGCTTTCCTTACCGCTACTCGCCGCAACGAAGCTGCTCACCCAGTAGAAGTTGTAGGTAGCCAATTGCGTGAAATGATGCACTGGATTAAGAAATAATCATAATCATACTTATGATTAAATAGTATTACCTTCAAATGCGGCCGTGACTTTGCGAGCCGCATTTGAGAGTTTCAGCACAATTTTTGGGAGGTGCTTAGCATGCGGAAAATTTATGTGTTCGATACGACACTGCGAGATGGAGAGCAGTCACCAGGTGTGAACCTCAACACGCGTGAGAAAGTGGAGATCGCTTACCAGTTAGAGAAGCTGGGAATTGATCGCATGGAAGCGGGTTTTCCTGCAGCTTCTCCAGGTGATCTAGCTTCTGTTAATGCGGTGGCAAGAGCTGTGAAGAACGTCACGGTAATCGGCCTTTCTCGTTCTAGAGAGACAGATATTGATGCTGTAAAAGAAGCACTACAGGGAGCGCAGGACCCTTGTATTCATATTTTTCTGGCTACATCTCCTATTCACCGCCAGCATAAGCTACGGATGGATAAGGCTCAGGTGCTGGAAACTGCACAGTCTGCTATCCGATACGCTAAAAAATATTTCCCTAAGCTCGAGTTTTCATTAGAAGACGCGGGACGTACGGAGTATGATTTCATGGCTGAAATGGTCGGCATGGCTATCCGGGAAGGCGCTAATGTTGTTAATATCCCGGATACTGTAGGTTATTTGAATCCTTCGGAGTACGGAGCTATCTTTAAATATCTAAAAGAGAATGTGCCTGATATTGAACGCGTACAGCTTAGTGCCCATTGTCATAACGATCTTGGTATGGCTACAGCAAATACGCTGGCTGCGATTCAGAATGGTGCAGATCAGATCGAAGGAACGATCAACGGTATCGGTGAACGTGCCGGGAACACAGCGATTGAGGAAGTTGCGCTAGCGCTTGAGACACGGGCTGAATTTTTTGGCGCAAAAACATCGCTTACGTTATCCGAGATCTCTCGCACAAGCCGTCTGGTCAGCAAGCTGACAGGTATGGTGGTTCCAGGGAATAAAGCGATTGTAGGAGCTAACGCATTTGCTCATGAATCGGGTATTCACCAGGACGGGATGCTGAAAGAGAAAACTACCTACGAGATCATGACACCGGAGACTATTGGACTTAAAGAGAGCAAGCTGGTACTCGGCAAACACTCTGGACGGCACGCTTTCCGCGATAAGTTGAGTGATCTTGGGTATGATTTGTCCGAAGAAGAGCTGAACACCGCTTTTTCTAGATTTAAGGATTTGGCAGATAAGAAAAAAGAAGTATCAGATGAAGACATTTTGGCTTTGATTGAAGAGAAATTAATTGATACGCCAGAAGTCTTTAAGTTGCAAACGATGTTCGTTACTTATGGTAATGAAGCTGTTCCAACCGCCAAGGTTATTATTGCGGGTCCGGAAGACCAGCCGATTGTAGCTGAGGCCGAAGGTAATGGTTCAGTAGATGCCATCTACAATGCTATTGATAAAGCCACGAATGAGGAAGTTACCCTTGGAGATTATTCGATTAAATCGGTCTCCCGTGGTAAAGATGCGCAGGGTGAGGTTCATGTGGTGCTTTCGCAGGGAGAAGTAGCTGCACAAGGCCGTGGACTTAGCACCGATATTCTAGAAGCAAGTGCCCGCGCTTATATTGATGCGCTGAACAAGCTTCTGGAGAAGCGTAAGACTTACACCAAACGTGATCACGCTAGTCTATAAGATGTACAATGTTATTTTTATTTTCCATTAAGTAGTAAATACGACAGGGATATGCGAGTTATTGCGCATATCCCTGTTTTTTTTTGCAATAAAAAGATCTCCAAGACTGCAATAGGACGCTGTTCAGATTATGTATAGATGGACTATTTACAATAGTTGTTAGGTTTCAAATTTATATCATGAGAAAGCGTCAAGGAGGTTAATGCGGGGGAGTAGAGTACGGGATTCAAAGGATAAAGCTTAGGAAAAGCACGATAAACGGAGTGACAAAGGAGGCATTTTTAATAATGTTATCAAAAAAGAAAATTAGCGCATTGCTCGTAGTATTCTTGCTTGTGACGCAATGGGCTTACAGCTTTGGCTTTGGAGTCAATTCGCAGGCATATGCGAGTGGCAACGGTACTGTAATTGGAGATGACCTCATTACTAGTGTTACGCTTGCTGTATACACCGATGATAAATACACAAATACGGTTACAGAAAGTGTATATGAACTTGATTCCTATTCGGAATTGAACTATACATGGTCACTTCCAGATGGGCATGGATATAAGGATGGGTCCACCTATACCTTTGATCTTCCAACACAGTTTGAACTTTATAACGATCTGAATGGTGATCTTATTTTTGACGATGAGCCTGTAGGGACTTATACCGTCGACAAAAATACTAACCGCGTTGTATTTACATTTAATGCTTATATCGAAACCCACGATAAAGTGGGAGGGACTTTCTCCGTTAGGTCGCTTTTGAGCTCCAAGAAAATTACAGGCTCCACGAAGCAAACCCTGATTTTCCCGATACAAGGCGGTACTCAGACCATTGAGCTTAATTTTAAGCCGAAGGTTAGCTCTACTATAGAAAAAGACGGTTCGCCTAAGCCGCAGTATTATAACCCAACAAGCATCGCTTGGACGGTTGATGTGAATAAGGCACTGGAAAGCGTAAAAAATGCAGTGGTCACAGACACACTCCCTGCGGGATTATCACTGAATACGGTATCTATTGCTGTTTATGAGCTTGATGTGAAGGTCGATGGGACTGTGAGTCTTGGCAATCTAGTGGACAGCAACAAGTATGATGTGACAGGATCCACTTTGGGAGAGTTAAAGCTGAAATTTGCGGATAACCCGCTTACTAAAGCTTACCGGATTGGCTTCTCTACGGATATTACTGGTACTGGTGTAGATGCGAAAACCTTTTTGAATGAGGCAGTCTTAACAGGAGATAACGGATTTTCTAAAAAGGCTAGCACTACAGTTACAGTAGGACGTGGCAAACCACTATCGAAAGAGTCCACCAATTACGATGCAGCGAATCAGGTGATTTCCTGGGCTGTTAATTTCAATTACAATGAAAAAACAATTTCAGCGGCAAATGCTATTTTGAAGGATACATTCAATAACACTCAAGATCTAATTCTCAACTCGGTTAAAGTTTATCCTGTAACGATCGACAGTAATGGCAACGGGGTTAAAGGCGCGGAAATCGCTTCAAGCGAATATACAATAACTCCAACAACTGCAACGGGATTAAATGGTTTTGATCTGAAATTTAACAATGATATAAATTCTGCCTACCGTATTGAATATCAGACAAAGGCAAACGGCAGAGTATTTGTTGATGGTCAGATTACGAACAAGATTACTTATGATGGAAAAACAGAAACGGGTTACAGTGATATCAAGCAGCAAATTCTCCATAAAAATTATAGTAACGTTAATTATGCGACTAAGACCCTCGATTGGACTATCCAAATTAACGATGACAGCAAGACTATGGAAAATCTAGTGGTGACAGATACTTTTGGCAATGCTGGATTAAAGCTTGTCCCGGGTACATTAAAGGTTCAACCAACTAAAGGTGGAACTGCTACCGTCCATAGTGTTGTTTACAATGCGCATGATCCGGTTGCAGTAAACGATGGATTTGTGATTACTTTTAATGCGCCGATAAATGAGCCTTACACAATTACTTATACAACAAGCTTTAACTATGATTGGCTGGCTCCGGGCAAAACTCAATTCACTAATACAGGTGCACTCGATTGGAAAGAAACGGTTAATGGGGTGCAGGAGTCTAAGCATAAAGAAGCGACCGGAACCTTTAATCCAAGAGATGAGGTTAAAAACAATGGGAAGAAGAGTGGTTCCTACAATGCTGTAACTAAGGAAATCACTTGGAACATTGGGGCTAATTATAATCAGAAAACGTTAATCCAAGCTCAACTGGTTGATACCATTTCAGCTGGCCAAGTTGTAAATATGGATTCTGTGAAAGTGAATAAATGGGAGTATGGAAAGGATGGAAATCCTTCTCCTCAAGCTAGTGTGAATTCCGCGGACTATAAAGTGGAGCTGGATGGCAGTGAGCTGAAGGTGACATTTAATAAAACGATTAATTATGCGTTCTACGTCACTTTCAAAACAACGTTCGCGGATCAAGCGATTGATTCAAATGAAATTAAAAATACAGCTACGTTATATGACGGTGCGAAAGTAGAGTCCGCTAAACTGCAAGCTTCTGTTAATATCCCTCAGGGCGGGGAATACGTTAACAAAGAAGGTGCGCAGGATGGCAATAAAATACATTGGACGGTTTACATCAACCGTAACCAATCTTTTGTAAAAGAAGCGGTAATTACGGATATTCCAAGCGACAATCAAATCCTGCTGTCCAATACATTCCATGTCTACAAAACGAAAGTTGCAAGCAATGGGGATGTAACATCGACCAACCAAGAATTGGTGAGTGGTACAGATTATAAGCTGGAAATCACTACGGATAATGACGGAAAAGAAAGCTTTAAGCTTAGTTTCCTGAAGGATATTTCCGAAGCTTATATTTTGAAATATGACTCCCTGATCACAGCACAAAACAATGATAAGGTAACCAATCAGGTTAGTTTCGATGGTAAAAACATCAAGGTAGTTCCAGGTGTAAGCACCGAGGAAATTATCGTTAAGCTCTCTAGCGGCTCCGGCACAGGAAGCGGCGTAAGAGGACCGTTGACGATTACCAAAGTAGAAGACGGGAATACGAGTAAGGTGTTAAGTGGGGCCGTTTTTGATCTGTATCGGGTAGTTGATGCCGATAAGATCTGGATTAAGGAAGGCACTACGGATACAAACGGGATACTTGAATTTACCAAACTGACAGGTGGGAAATATGTATTAATTGAGAAAACAGCGCCTGCTGGTTATGTTCTTGATCAAACACCACATGAAGTGACTATTTCTTCGACGACAGGGATAAGCCTTGAGGTAAAAAACAAAGTTCCGACACCAACAGCAACGCCTATACCGACCGTAACGCCAGCACCAACGGTAACACCAACGCCAGCGCCAACAGCAACACCAACGTCGACGCCGACAGCAACACCAACGTCGACACCGACAGCAACACCAACGTCGACGCCAACAGCAACGCCAACGTCGACGCCAACAGCAACGCCAACAGCAACGCCAACGTCGACACCGACAGCAACACCAACGTCGACGCCGACAGCAACACCAACGTCGACGCCAACAGCAACACCAACATCGACACCAACAGCAACACCAACGTCGACGCCGACAGCAACACCAACGTCGACGCCAACAGCAACGCCAACGTCGACGCCGACAGCAACACCAACGTCGACGCCGACAGCAACACCAACGTCGACGCCGACAGCAACACCAACGTCTACTCCAGAGGAACCGACAGGTCCTATCTGGACACCATCACCGACTCCGGAAGTAGTCGTTACTTCTACGCCAACGGCAACACCAGTTGTGGTGGCAACACCTTCGCCAACACCGATGGTAACGCCAGTGTCGACGGCAACGCCAACAGCTACTCCAAGCCAGCCTGTGGCAACTAGTACGCCTGTTGTTCCGCAGGTAACTCCACCTGTGCAGAAAGAGATTACCAATGAAGATGTTCCTATTGAAGGTGAAATTCCACTTGGGGGAGTGCCAAGCCTGGGAGATGAGCCGGGACATGGTAAAGTAATTATTACTAAGGATGGCAAATGGGTCTACACACCTGATCCGGGCTATATTGGTAAAGATAAGTTCACCATTATTGTTACAGATGAGAATGGAAATGAAGAAGAAATCCTCATAGAGATTGATGTGGAGGAAGTACCAAAGGGTACAGTCACTAAGCCAGGAAATAACAGCAATAAACCGACTCAGCTTCCGAAAACAGGAGAAGACAGCGCGTTTCCGATCTACTTGGTTGGTGGGAGTCTAGTACTTTTAGGGTTTGTATTAACAAGACGATTCAAACGTAATAACTAGGAAGGTAATAATAAAGACACCCGGTTTTATCCGGGTGTCTTTATTATGTCTTGATAGGTTATTTAGCTCATCGCACTCTATGGTTAAGCTGCTCCCATTGCTCGTACCATTGCTCAACGCTGGCTGGAAGGCCAAGGTTAAGTTCCTTTTGGAACAAATCCTTGAGCAGCTTGTACTGCTCTTCCACAGCGGAACGTTCTCCAATACTGTCGTAGACCTTCATTAATCCTAAATGCCCTTGTTCAAAATAAGGCTGTAGCTGCACTACTCGTTGATAGACAGTAACGGCCTCGGCAATTCTGTTGCTTTCTATATAAAATTGGGCTATGCCCATTGCATGGTGCAGCCAAATGGTACGAAGGCGTTGCCGCTCACTTTCAGCCCATAAATAATCATAATCGTCAAAGTAATCTCCAGAATAAAGCTCGAATAAAACTTGATGCTCCGCACAATTAACTTCACTGATGGTTTCCAGAGCCAGGATACCCTGTTCCCACTTATCTACATCAATCAACATTGATCCGGTTTCAAGGGTATAGCCTTCCCCCCCGCTAAGGTTGCTGATATGCAGGTCGACTTCATTCTGCTTTAAGCATTGCCGGACTTGATAAATTGTTGTATAGAGATGGGTAGAGGCCTTTTTCAGATTGAAGTCTGGCCACAGCAGTTCAATCAGCATGTCTTTACTTACGAAGCGGTTGCGATTATGGAGCAAAAAGGCAAATAACTCTTGGGCCTTAGAGGTTCTCCAACGCAGATTATTCAGAGATTGTCCGCCTCGTTCAAAACGAAGCGATTGAAGACAACGAATGGTTACCTCTTCTTTTGCAATTATGAGTTTTGGTGCAAGTGCTAATCTTTCTTCTAACCGCTGGACAGCTTTCAATAGTCGGTCATTTCGCACAGGCTTCAAAATATAATCGAGCGCATTAATCTCAAAAGCTTCCACAGCATAATGGTTATACGCGGTAACGAAGATAATATTTGCATTTGGACAGGCCTCTTGGAGCATCTCCGCAGCTTGAAGACCATTAATTTCAGGCATTTCAATATCAATAAAAATAACGTCAGGATGATAAGACGGAGCCTCTTGAATGGCCTGTGAGGGGTCCGTATAGGAAGCGGCTATATGTAAAGATGGTATTTTTTTTAACATAAACTCTAATTTCACAAGGGCAAGCCGTTCATCGTCAACTAATATTGCCTGAATCATTATTAATCACCACTCAGATATAGTATTTTAGCCAAAATACGTCGAATCCTTACTTGATATTTCGGTTCACAATAGTTTGTCTGTTAATCAGAAAGTTTTCGAAGCGGATTTTTTTTGTCAGAAGGAATAATAAAACTCACAGAAGTTCCTTTCCCTTCGGAGCTTTTAATCTGCAGCCCTTTTCCGTAGACCCGCAGCAGCCGTTTATGTGTATTTAAAAATCCGATTCCTCTTGCATCATTAGACGGATTGCTGAGCAACTGCTGGAGTTGTTCGTTTTTCATGCCTTGGCCATTGTCTGATATCGTGATTTCAATATCGCCAGCTTGTTCCTTGATGGTTATGGACACCGTTCCTCCTTGGGAGCGACTCAAAATACCATGCCGGACAGCATTTTCAACCAGTGGCTGTATAGTCAGAGGCGGCAGCTGAAAATGCAAGCTTTCCTCATAATCCCAAAGAATGGTCATCCTATCTTCAAAGCGCTCCTTTTCTATGTAGAGGTAGGCATGAACAAGCTCAAGCTCTCGTTCAATCGGTATCATAGGCTCAGCATTCAGGAAATTGAAGCTTAAACGCAAATAAGAGCTGAAGGCATCCACAAGGTGACTCATTCTATTAATATCAAAAGAAGCCAGCGCGGATATTGAATTTAATGTGTTGAACAAGAAATGTGGTTGTATTTGCGCTTGAAGATAGGCAGCTTCCACACGAAGCCGTTCGTTTACGGACTGTTTTAGATCTGTTAAGGAGCGTACACGGGCCTTCAGCTCTATTGCATTCATAGGCTTCATTACATAGTCATTTGCACCTGAAATAAAACCGGTATAAATATCTTCCGCTTGGCCTCGTGCCGTCAGAAGCAGAATGGGAAGCTCAGCAATGGTGTAACGTTCACGAATTCTATGCGCCAGCTCATACCCGGACATTTGTGGCATCATTACATCTGTAATAATTAAATCCCACTGAACGGTATCCAGCAATAGTAAAGCATCGTTTCCGCTGGTCACCGTAACGATTTCATAGTCCTTGATGGAAAGTACGTTGGTAAGTATTTTTAGATTAACCTGATCATCATCTACAGCCAGAAGCTTGGGTCTCCTTCCATGGTCTGATGAAACGATACCCGGTGCGGTTAATTTGGATAAAGTGATCATAGATGGCGTGTCTGAGAATTCAGTCATAGAGGGCAGTTCTGAACTCAATACCCGGCTGGTTGAATCGTATAATGGCATTGTGAATGTAAAGGTAGTACCTTCTCCAAGTGTAGAGACTACACTTATTTTCCCGCCGTGAAGTTCAACTAACTGCTTGCTGGTGCTTAATCCAAGCCCGATGCCACCGCTAACTTCGTTCATGCTGGAATCGCCCTGTTCATAGGGCTGGAAAGCTCTGAGCAACGTCTCCTCGTTCATGCCAAGACCCGTATCCGTAATATGAATCTGCGCCGATTTTTTATGAATATCTGCATGGATTCTTATCGTGCCTACAGTCGTATATTTAACAGCATTTTGAAGCAGATTGAACAAGATCTGAATGAGTCTTTTTTCATCAGCCACAATAGAAGGGAATGAATCTGGTATTTCTGAGATTAAGGTTAAAGATTTCCCTTCCGTTAAGAATTTGAGCATATCAAGCACACCCACTGCGAAGGATTGGATCTTAAGTTCTCTGAGCTGCAATTGTATATTGCTTTCACGGAGCTGGGATTGATCCAGCAGATCGTCTACCAGAAGAGACATACGTCTTCCAACGGTAATGAGCAGTTTTAAATTCTCAGCATTTTGATGCGTTACAGTGTCACGCTCGCTGTCCAGGACAGTTTCGGCAATGTTAATGATACTGTACAGCGGATTTTTTAATTCATGTGAGGTGTTAGCCAAAAAAGCATCCTTTTGTGTAACACTTCTCTGCAGGCTGTGCGCCAGTTTTTCTGTCTCCTTGGTATTCCAGTGATATCGCTTAAATCCAAAAGTCGCAAAGCACAAAAAGGCGATAATTAGATCAAAAGGATAATAGGTAACGTTAACCCAGTTATAATTCTTGAACATTCCCCAAAGTGTGCTGTTAACGATGGCAAACATAGATAACAACAGGAAAATAGAGCCTTCGTAATTTTTAATAATAGATCTCAGAAAAAGAATTACGACACCTAATGCTAAAACTAATAAATTTATGCCGAAAATCAGTGTGTGAAATTCATAATAGTGAACAACGGGTCCAAATAATATGAACAGGATGTCTACTACGGACAGGATGGTTAGGATACGAATACTTTTTATTTTTAAATCCGCGAACAAAAGATGTTTGCTTGTCTGCAGGATAAAAATAAATACAGCAATATAAGAGATGTAAAATAGTTTGAAATTCCATTGATAGTTCAAGGGAAATACGTGCAATAGAAGCCTGTCATCATCTATGAGTACGGTAGTTATAGCGGATATTACCAGTAGAAAAAAATAGATCAACATCTTTTGCCGCAGCCCAATTATATATAAAATAACAGCATATACAGCGTGCAGTATTAGAACAACACATAATAGCAACTGTAGGCTAATAGAGAGCAGTCTTTCCTGTGTTAAAGCTTTTTCGCTGCCAAATACAATCGTTTTAGAAATTCCTCCCGTTTGGGAAAAGGAATAGTTGGCTACATGGATCACAATTTCAAGTTCACTTTTATCGGTTGTAAAGGATACTGAATAAGGCAGTATGTACGGAATATAGTGTTCTTTACTCTCAGCAGGAGTGCCAGAGCTGTCCAGCCGTTCACCGTTGATATACACTTCTGAAGAGGACCGAGCTCCGGAAATTAGAAGACTATAGGATTGCTTCTTATGATTATCTGTTAGGACACGTAGCCGATAGGAGCCGTAGCCATAAGCAGATTTATCGCTATCGCTAAGGGCATCTTTCCAGTTCCCCGGGACTTGTATATATTTTGCAGGAGCAGCAGTTACAGATTGTTCGTTGAATGAAGGAAGCAGCATACCCGGATAGAACTCCCACTGCCCACTTAAAATAAGGAGTTTGTCCTGATTCCATTGTTTATCCCGTAAATCCAACACACCATTGATCAGTGGTGGTTGTGTGGTGTGCGGAGAAATCTTTACCCATAGGATACGGAATCCAGTGAGTACAATAAGAAACAATGCGATAATTAAGAAGAGTTTTCTTTTAGTCATAGTAGTTAAACATTATTCGACAACAAACTATATATTCCTCTCTTCAGCCTATTTCAAAAAAACCAAAAAAATTTATGTATAGGTTGCAGGGGAGAACGATTGGTTGGCGTCTAACGTTATGAAGGTTAAGGAGGGGAGAAAGCTGGAAGAGGCAGAATGGATTGCTGCTGTGCTGAACGGTCAACATCAAGCCTTTGGGCATTTGGTGACACGTTACCAAGGCATGGTATACAGAGTATGCGTCAAAATCACAGGAGAAGCCGAATCGGCCAAAGATATGGCCCAGGAGGTTTTTATAAAAGCATATAAAGCGCTCCCCTCTTTCAGAGGACAATCCTCCTTCTCGACATGGCTGTATCGGATTGCCTACCGAACCTGTCTGGACTGGAAACGGGCCAACGATAGGGAGTGGAAGTACCGAAGTGCAGCTGATTACACAGAAAATGATTGGGTAACGTCTCAAACTCCGGAGCATGAGGTACTTGAGCAGGAAACATCAGCTGAATTAGGTGAGAATGTGAACAGTCTGGCGGAACCGTACCGGTCGGTCGTCCAGCTGTACTATTTTCAGCGGAATTCCTATCAAGAGATTGCAGAGCAAAAGGGAGTTTCCGTGAAAACAATCGAATCGCAGCTTTATCGAGCCAGACAGATGATGCGTAAACAAAGGGAGGAATGGCGATGAATTGTGCAATAGTGAAGGAATGGATGCCACATTATATAGACGGCCTACTGTCTCCAGAGATGGAGCTGAGTATCCGATTGCACATAGAGTCATGTCCTGATTGCGCAGAGTGGCTGGAGGAAGCCAAGGCAATGTCGGAGCTGTGGTCGGAAATGGATGCTGACAGAGAACAGTTGCAGGCGCAGATGGACTTCCCGGATCTCGCAGCAGATGTTATGACACATATTGAGCAGCTCGAAACAGGGCGCAGATCACGAGCGACTAAGGCAACCAATGTAAGACGTCGTTCTGCCCCAAAAACCTCATGGATTCATTATGGAGTGGCTGCTTGCCTCAGTTTGTTATTGTTGCAGTTTGGGGTATTTGAGAATTTGGCCTATGGCATTACCGAAATAAACGGCCATATGTCGAATTCAGTAACCCAGTGGTTTGGTGGCTTTGGGAGATAGTAATAAAATAATTGATCATCAATAGATGTTTAAATTGGCTAAAGTTTTGCTACCCAAATTTTAGGAGGATGTATTATGATTAAGAAGAGACGTTGGCTCACTTTTATGCTGGCTATGATACCTGGAGTAGGTCATTTGTACTTAGGTTTTAAAAAGCAGGGTTTACAGTTTATGATCGGGGCCTCCTTATGTATAATGTTTATTCCGTCCGAGCCCTTGATCTTCCCGTTTGCCCTGGCGGCGCTGTGGTTTTATCAGTTGTTTGATGCCCTGCAGAAGGCGGCTTGGATGAAAATAACGGCTGCTGAACACGAACGAATGATGTTTCATCCAGACAGCTTCGGAGCCCCTTGGACCATGGGTATGTCCTCTATGCCTGGATATCCACATGAAGAGATCAATCCAGCTTGGGTGGGAATCGGCTGTGTTGTTGCTGGATTCCTCATGTTGGTAATCACAGCTTTCCCTACCCTTTGGGATATGCTGACTGAGATCAACATCGGCACGATCTTATTATCAGTGGGTCTGATTGCGTACGGACTGAAGATGTTAAGGAATAATACGAGAGCATAAGAAACGGGGATTTAACTATGGGGAGATGGAAAATAGGAAGTTTCACAGCAGCCTTGGGCTGCATTGCCCTTGGTGTCATTATCGTGATGGCTCAGTATGATATGATCAGCTATGAGGTGCTTGGTTTTTTATGGCCGGCGTTGTTGGTCTTATTCGGACTTGAGATGTTGATTAGACTTTTTATCAAATCCGATGTCAAAAGCCGTGTAAGCGGCTGGGCCATCCTGTTAATTATTGTGCTGATCGGAGCAAGTGGTGCTCAGACAGTAATGGCCGGAGGTTCACTCAGCAATCTGATCGGTAATACACATCTAACTCCGCTTAGTGGGAATGTGGAAGTGAAAGAGAATATTACGACGCTCAAAATCGTACTTCCAAGTGGAAAAGTAAAGGTTGAGGGTGTAGCTGGAAGCTCTTTGGATTATGAGGGAAGTTTACTGCTGCCTGGAAAATCGCAAAGTGATGCTGAAAGTGCATTAGAAAAGAAATGGAAGGTTAGTACTGAAGGAGATACACTGATTATGGAGCTTGATACCGATCATAATTGGTTCTCTAACATTCAGTTTGGATTCAATACCAAAAGTCCTTATTTAAATATAAGTGCACCCAATAACCTTGCTGTTGAGGTTGAGACAAGTGATGGCTCTATAGAAGCCTGGAATCTTAAGTCAGGTATAGAGGTTGAGACAAGTAATGGTGCATTAAATATTCATGATATTGTCGGCGAAGTGGATGCACATACCAGCAATGGGTCACTATCCGTACAGAATATCCAAGGTGAAGTTGAACTTGTGAGCTCTAATGGAGCCATAGTATTGGATAACATTGATGGGGCGTTGTCAGCCAAGAGCAGCAATGGCAAAATTACTATAAACTCAGCAGTGACCGGAAACTGGAAATGTACATCCAGTAACGGAAAGATTATAGTGGGCTTACCGGCCGTGTCGGATGCGAAGATTATTGCAGATACAAGTAATGGCTCGCTGAAGGGGAATGTACCCTGGGATCGGGACGGCGATAGCTATGGTACCGCTGTGCTTGGTAAAGCCACGTATACTGTGGATTTAAGCACGAGTAATGGAAGTGTGACCGTGGACACAGCTGAATAAGTATGAGTAAAAGGGAGCTGAGGCTTCAGCGAATGGATTCTGCTGAGGCCTCAGCTCCTTTTATGATAGAACTTACCTACCAAGCATAGGCTTTAGGGGCTTCACCGCCGGGTCCAGGGAATATTTCATCTAGTCGTTTAAGCACAGCTTCATCTAGTACAATCTCAAGACTGCGCAGCGCACTCTCGAATTGCTCCAGTGTGCGGGGGCCGATAATAGGAGCTGTTACAGCAGGATTAGCCAGTAGCCAAGCAAGAGCGACATTATCCTGTGGTTCTCCTAGCTCCATACATAAGCTGGAAAAAGCCTCAAGCTGGCTCTTGTGCTGCTCTACACGATCTGCATTTCCGCCACTTCGGCTGCCCTCTATTTTTTTGAGTGCATTTCTTCCGAGAAGACCTCCATCGAGTGGACTCCAAGGAATAATACCTAGCCCCAGATGGCGAGCGGCTGGCAAAACTTCAAGCTCAGGAAGCCGACAGGTCAGACTGTATTTATGCTGCTCTGAGACTAGTCCAAGAAAACCACGAGCCTTAGCTTCTTGTTGAGCTACGGCGATATCCCAGCCTGCGAAGTTACTGGAACCGACATAACCAATCTTGCCTTGATTCACAGCCAGCTCGAAAGCTCCCCAGAGCTCTTCCCAGGACGTACTGCGGTCTATATGATGCATCTGGTACAATTCAATATGATCGGTCTGAAGACGCTGCAGGGACCCTTCAAGATGGCGGCGAATGATATATGAGGATAATCCTTCTTCATCATTAGGACCATCAAGCTTATCATTCATGGCTCCATAAACTTTGGTGGCTAGTACAACCTTTTCCCGCCGCCCGCCGCCTTGTTTAAACCAGCGTCCGATAATGGTTTCAGTCAGGCCAGAATTTTCGCCCCAGCCGTAAATGTTAGCGGTATCAAAAAAATTAACACCTGCATCCAGTGCAGCGTCCATGATGCGGAAGGCTTCTTTTTCATCCGTCTGTGGGCCAAAATTCATCGTTCCCAGACATAGGCGACTGACCTTCATGCCGGATTTGCCAAGCTTTGTATAATGCACTTCGCATTCACTCCTTTGATAGATGACTTCATAGTAATTGTAAACATCTTCAGAACTAAGAGCAAATATGCTCAGCATTCACGGTGGTGGTCTGATTCTCACTGTTTATAGGCTATACCTATCAGCTCAATAGAATCTATATCTTTGTCCTTTACGACTGGGTATGATACAACAATATAAAGAAGAACTATGTCTGTTAGAGCAGAAAACTTGAGGAGTGACTGAGATGAGTGAAGTTAAAAAAATCGCCGTTATCGCAGGGGACGGTATTGGACCAGAAGTTGTAGCAGAAGCGGAAAAAGTATTGAAAGTAACAGAAGAAGTATTCGGTTATGCCTTTGAAACAGAGCATGCATTATTTGGCGGTATCGCTATAGACGAGAAGGGCACTCCGCTGCCGGAAGATACACTTGAAATCTGTCGTAGCGCAGATGCTGTGTTATTGGGTGCTGTTGGTGGACCGAAATGGGATAATAATCCAAAGGAACTTCGTCCTGAAACCGGACTGCTCGGAATTCGCAAAGCACTGGGGTTGTTCTCCAACCTGCGTCCAGCTGTCGTATTTGACTGTCTTAAGGATGCTTCGACTTTGAAGCCTGAAGTCCTGGAAGGCACAGATCTTATGGTAGTTCGCGAACTGACTGGCGGGATTTATTTCGGAGATAAATTGCGCCGTCAAGGAGAACATGGTGAAGAAGCTGTGGACACCTGTGTATATAACGTAATGGAAGTAGAACGAATTGTCCGCCAAGCTTTTGAAATTGCCGGCAAGCGCCGCAATAAACTGGCGAGTGTTGATAAAGCGAATGTACTTGAAACTTCACGTTTGTGGCGTGAGGTTGTGAATAAGATCGCTCCAGAATATCCGGAGGTAGAGGTAGAGCATGTACTGGTTGATAACTGCGCAATGCAGTTGCTGCGCCGTCCATCTAGCTTTGACGTTATCGTTACTGAGAACATGTTTGGTGATATCCTGAGCGACGAGGCTGCTATGCTGACAGGTTCTATCGGTATGCTTGCTTCGGCTTCGATGGGTGACGGCAACTATGGTCTCTACGAGCCCGTTCACGGCTCTGCTCCTGATATTGCCGGACAAGGGCTTGCGAACCCGATCGCAACAATCTTGTCGCTGGCCCTTATGTTCCGCTTAACCTTTGGTTATGAGGATGCTGCTGCTGCAATCGAAGCTGCAGTTGCTGCAGTATTGGATGCAGGGCACCGTACAAGTGATATCGCCGTGGATAAGAGCAAAGCGATCAGTACAACTGAAATGGGCGACCTGATTGTTGCAGCAATCCGCACAGCTTAATTATTAGTTTATAATGATTACAAATAAATAATTGATCTAATCTTGACTTTGATTTTGTGCGATGATACCATTTGTTTAGTAGACAAGATATTATCGATTTCTGCAAATTTCAATATATTTCAGTATATTGAGAGATACAAATGGTACTTTTTCTTACATAATCAGAGGGAGGATTCTAGCAATGGCGGAACGTTTAGTAGGTAGACCGGCTCCCGATTTTACTATGGAAACCGTATCAGGTGATGGTAAGGATTTTGGTAAAGTAAGCTTGTCTGATTATCGTGGCAAATGGCTTGTATTCTTCTTCTATCCGCTTGATTTCACATTTGTATGTCCAACTGAAATCACAGCTCTGAGTGACGCAGCAGCACAGTTTGAAGCACTTGATACAGTGATTCTCGGCGCAAGCATCGATTCGATCCACAGCCACAAAGCTTGGATCAATACCCCTAAGGATTCTAATGGCCTGGGTCGTTTGAATTTCCCGCTTGCAGCTGATATTACGAAACAAGTCTCTAAAGACTATGGCATTCTGATTGAAGAAGAAGGTATCGCATTGCGTGGTTTGTTCATAATCGATCCTGAAGGCGAATTGAAATATCAAGTCGTTAACCACAATGATGTAGGCCGCAGCGTGGAAGAAACACTTCGTGTTCTGCAAGCCTTGCAATCTGGTGGTTTATGCCCAATGAACTGGAAGCCGGGAGATAAGAATCTGTAAATTTTAGACCGTTATCATAGTGATCCTTGATATTCTGATTTCTACCTCCTTGCAGAAAATTTTCTGTAAGGGGGTTTTTTGCTCCAAAAGATCTTGTATATCTAAATAGATTTGAAAATAGGCGCGAAAAGTTATATTATGTCCTCGAGTGGAGGAATCTCCATTGGGGTAATGTAATACAATAATAAACAATCAAAGGGTTATTTCTAAGGAGGGCGAACAAATATGAGCTTTTGCTGTGGAGCGAGTATGGTAGGAACAAAGGGGACCCTAAAACATTATCGCACGCAAGTCCATAATGTTCCCCTGCTTTTTTGTCCGGTATGTCATCGTGTGGAGGTTCACTACAAGGTCGAGAATGAATATGAGATCTTAGCGGAATATGCACATGGAGATGGTGTTACCGACGTGGACTTTCAGGACTATGTCATGGAAGACGAAACTGCAATATTCGAGAACGTCATTAACGTCGAGAGTGAAGATCCTCTAGCCGTTGTACGCAATCAAATCGATATGGCGCTTGACCTGCTAGCTGTAGCCAAACAGATTGAGGATACCAAGTGGGAACGGGAATTGAAAAAAAGGTTAGCTGTGATGAGTCAGCGCCGTCTACGCCTGCAACAAAAGGCATAAGTTTATTACTAATTTTTTGGGCATGCCCCATTTTTCCATGTAAGCCTCCGCAATCGCGGGGGCTTTTTAGCTTTTTATAATCCTTTTTAGTTTTTCGTGATCCTTTTTAGATTTTTTTAAATCATTTAGGCGAATAAATAGCGATAAATATAATTTGATGTGATGTTTCATATGTCTTTGGAATCATTTTATGAATTTTTTTACCATTCGACAGTTTCTCCGATTGCGTTGTCTAGTTCTCTTGGATATGATTGGAATATAATTGAACCGGTTGGAAAAAGTGCAACGATTACCGAATGTTCTGGCGGCTTCGTCATACACTCAAATACATAGTAATTTGATGTCGCTTAAGCGTCTTCGTCAAATGCAGTAAAAGGGGGAACTTCGTATCGTGATTAGCCAATATCAAGAAAGTCTTCTATTACCGGGAAGAACCTATCAAACTGGACCTGTGGATACTACATACGAGGATGTTCTAGAGAATATTGACAGCGGAATCATGCTTTTTGATGAAGAGGGAGTTATAAGTTTTGTAAATAAGCAAATGTACGGGATGCTTGAGCTTACCCGTCACTCTCTTGTGGGCTGCACATTTTCCCATCTGCTGTCTAATGTTCGACTGAGCCGTTCCAAGAAAAAACAAGTACTGCAGAGCTACAGAGAGATGGTATACAAAGGAAAATCAAATTATGAGTTTCTAGACGAGTATGGCCGTTACTGGAAGGTTACTTTATGCTGCGGAGAGCAAATGAAAGGCTGTTATTTGTTCACTGTCAAGGAAATCTCGGATTATAAGTTAATCGAACAAACGGCTTACCAGAACGATAGCTTGGCTATGCTAGGCAAATTATCCGCATCTATTGCCCATGAAATCCGCAATCCGTTGACCGCGATCCGGGGATTTATTCAACTGCTTCATCCATACTTGCATCAACTGGGGAAAGAGGAATATGCCAAGATTATATTGGCCGAGATCGATCGTGCGAACGATATTATCCATGAATTTCTGTCCTCCTCTAAGCCGTCAGTTCCGCAGGTGGGGATGATACCCGTGTCCGCATTGCTCAAGGAGGTTGTTCTCCTTACAGAGAGCGAAGCTTTAATGAAGGGCTGCCAGATCAATCTTCATCCTCTTCAAGAGGACATGGTGATTTCTGGCGATGTCAAACAGATGAAGCAAGTTGTGCTTAATATGATTAGAAATGCAATGGAGGCTGTAGCGGATCGAGAAGATGATTCGATGGGGAAAATCGAGGTTGGTGCCCGCAGAGAAGGCTCTGAGGTCCGTATGTTCATATCTGACAACGGTAAAGGAATGGATATTCGTACACTGGACAGGTTATTTAATCCTTTCTTTACTACCAAAGAGAATGGTACAGGATTGGGTCTTTCCGTAAGTGACCGCATCATCAAAAATCATGGCGGATGCATTTCTGTTAGCAGCAGAGTCAACGAGGGTACTCATTTTGTGATCTCTTTGCCATTAATCCATTAGAATAAGTAATAAGAGGCTGATCCCTGCGGATAATACAGATGCGGAGATCAGCCTTTGCTTATGTTACAATGGGTGTTGGTTTGGGGAAACAAATGGAGGGAATCACAATGAATATAGATTACAACAGTGGTGTTGCCAACAATGTGCAGGGTGATGCCCTTATCCTTATTATTTCTGAGTCTGAGGTCGAAAATGGAGGCTTTTCCGAGGGCTGGGATGACAGAATTCGCCTATTGGGAAAGGCAGGTTTATTTAAAGGCAAGCTTAATCAGACTTATGTACTACCTGCTGAGAATTCATCTGGTTGTCCTGTTGTTATTTTGGTTGGCAGGGGGGACCAACTTCTCACGACTGAGGATCTAAGGCAAATGGGGGCTCAGACAGTTCGTGCAGCACTTCGTTTGAAGGCGCTCAAGCTGATATTTGAAGTGCCGGACAAATTACAGGAGCTTACCGTAGAGAAGGATGTGACTTCTATTGCTTATGCGCTGACGGAGGGGCTAATGCTTGGTTCCTATCGTCGGGCTACCTATAAGCAGGTGCAGTCTTTTTATACAGGCCCAACAGCAGTTGTTTTCACTATAAAAGAGAAATTAGAGGGTACTGCCGGGCGGGATTGGACTCAAGGCATTCAGAAGGGGCTAGCTTTCGGTGAGGCCACGAATTTGGCGCGGAGCTTGACCAACATGCCTGGTAATCTATTGACCCCCTCAGACCTTGCTGTGGCCGCTATAGAGATTGCTGAGCGATATGGCTTTCCTTCTGAGGTGCTGGACGAACGGGAAATTGAGCAAAAAGGAATGGGCGGATTACTCGCCGTCGGAAAAGGAAGTGTAAACCCTCCACGAATGATCGTCATCCGTTATCAGGGGACAGGGAATTGGGATAATGTAGTGGGGCTTGTAGGGAAGGGAGTTACCTTTGACACCGGCGGGATCTCCTTAAAAAGAGCATCAGGTATGGAAGAGCTGATTAGTGATATGGGAGGGGCAGCGGCTGTACTCGGAGTAATGGAGGCGCTTGGCCGCTTACGTCCACGAATGAATGTCGTTATGGTTATTCCTTCTGCGGAGAATATGCCATCGGCCAATGCTTTTAAGCCTGGAGATGTTATTACCTCCATGAGCGGACGAACGATAGAAGTGTTGAATACCGACGCTGAAGGCAGAATTGTCCTAGGAGATGCGCTGACTTATGCTCGGGAATGGGGAGCGAAACGTATTATCGATGTAGCTACGCTGACAGGCGCTGTGTTGTCCACTTTGGGAGATATAGCAACAGGTGCTGTGACTAATGATGAAGCGTTTCTGGAGCGATTTCTGACCGCTTCAAGCTATTCAGGGGAAAAGGTCTGGCAGCTTCCGGCATACCCGGAATTTCGTGAAATGCTAAAGAGCGAGGTTGCCGATATCCGTAACACTGCTGGAAGATATGGTGGAGCTACTACAGGCGGATTATTTGTAGGTGAGTTTGCTGAGGGCTTGCCATGGATTCATCTAGATATTGCTGGCACTGCATATGTATCTAAAGAACGTGGAGTTAATCCTAAGGGAGCAACAGGTGTCATGGTTCGTTCTATCATTCAGTGGCTGCTGAGCGAAAGCGAGATCTAAACATCCGGGGAGCTGTCCGTTCTAAACAACAAGGGGTGTTCCCTAAACCAGACTCTGGTTTAGGGAACACCCCTTTATTGAAATCCAAGAGCAGAAGCTTAAACAGTACCACTGGATTTTTTGGCCTTCGATTGGGAAGTGTAGGATTGAATGCCGTTCATAATTTTATCGCGAGTTCCCTTATTCTTCAGTAAATATACTGCTCCCAATGCGACTGTTGTAAATAATGTCTTTTTGGTATTCATAGGAATTACCTCCTTGGTATTGTCTGTAGTTGCTTATAACAAACATACCCGTTAGTTAAGGAGGCTAAACGATAAATCTCTATTTATTGCTCGTTTTACAAGCTTACTTCTTGTTGTTAACCGGTGTTGAACAACAAGAAAGAGGGGAATCCATCGATGCTGCCGAGCAGCTTTTTCCTTTATCACAGCCTGCACAAGCGCCCTGCTTCCCCTTTTGCACATGTCGATAGATGGTCCAGCCAGAATAACCGAAAATTAAGGCGACAATCACAACATTTATCATAATGGTACCCCACTTTCATCATGAGAATCTTATAATTTACAAGTCTACGACCATCCTAATAACCGTCCGCCTTGAAAAATAATTAAAGATACGATATACGCCAGAACGAGAGAATACCCCATGGAGAAGAAGGTCCATTTCCAAGATGCTGTTTCTTTTTTGATCACCCCTACAGTAGCCAAACAAGGAATATATAGCAGGATAAAGGCCATAAAGCTGATCGAACTCAATGGTGTGAAGACTTGAGAAATTTGATTTTCTAAACCAGCAGCATCTGGTGCATGATAGATGATATTCATGGTAGAGACTACGACCTCTTTTGCCAAAAAGCCCGGAACCAATGTAGAGCCAGCCTGCCATGTTCCGAAACCAAGCGGTGCCAGTAGCGGTGCGATCATACCTCCAAACTTAGCCAGGAAGCTGTGATCCATGTCCACATCAAACCCGCCAGGACCTGCATAAGACATAAACCAAATAATTGCTGAGCCTGCAAGAATAATAGTTCCAGCTTTTCGCAGGAAACCTTTGCCCTTTTCCCAAGTGCTGCGCGATAAGGTCTTGATCTGCGGCATACGATAAGGTGGAAGCTCGATCATGAAAACTGAGGATTCATTTTTGAATAAATATTTAGAGAATACCTTACAAAGAATCAGCGCAAACACAATACCCATCACATACATGGACAGAACTGCTACGGCCTCTTGCGCCGGGAAAAATACTGCTGCGAATAAAGCGTAAACAGGCAGTCTCGCAGAACAGGACATCAGTGGCATTAGCAAGGTGGTCAGCATTCGGTCTTTGGGCTGTTCGATGCTGCGCGCCGCCATTATGGCAGGTACATTGCAGCCGAAGCCAATGATGAATGGAATAAATGCTTTTCCGTTTAGTCCCATACGTTCCATCGTGCTGTCCATTAATAAGCAAACCCGAGCCATGTATCCTGAATCCTCCAAGAAGGAAATGATCAGGAAGAGAATGAAGATTTGCGGGACAAAGACGAGGACGCCCCCTACACCGCTAATTAATCCATCGACGATCAGGGCATGCGTGAAGCTGGATGCTCCAAGCGTCTGTAGCAGGGAATTGGCTCCATCACTAATCGGTCCGGAGATCAGGCCATCGAGGAGATCTGATAGAGGTCCGCCAACCCAGTCAAATGTGGTCTTAAAGAGAGCATACATAAAGAAGATAAATAAGGGCAGTCCTAGAAAACGATGCGTCAATATGGAATCTAATCTTTCTGTTAAGTTATGAGGCTTCTGCGTTGTTGTATCAAGTACAACCTCACAAATGAAGTGGATATAATCCATCCGCTGTGAGCGAATCCATTGGGGGAGCGTCAGGGCCAGCTTTTTGATCTGTAGCTCACTCTGACAGGATTCACAGATGTTTAGTAGGCGAGAGGTGTCCATACGTGTCTTTAGAAAATGAAGAATAACCGGATTCTGCTCCATAAGCTGTAGAGCAATCCAGCGGTGATTGGGTAAGTCCTTGATAGGAAGTAATTCCTTTTCTATAGAAGATATCGCATGCTCTACAATCTCACCATAGTTCAACTTGAACTTTACAGCGGGAATCGCAGAGGATTTCTCTAAAATACTGAGGACTTGTGCGCAGCCTTTTCCCGTTCTTGCAACAAGCGGGAGGACAGTTATACCCAGTCGTGATTGTAAGACTTCATGATTGATGCGAATTCCACGTGCATTGGCGACGTCAATCATATTCAGTCCGAGTAAGGTAGGTTTGCCATACTCAAGTAATTGAAGCGTGAGCAGCAGATTTCGTTCCAGCTGTGAAGCATCCACGATATTAATTAAGGCTTCAGGAGATTCTTCTATTAAATACTGGGCAGCAACTCCCTCATCACGTGAGAGTGGGTGCAAGGAATAGATGCCCGGCAAATCAATGAGCTTGCCAGCGCCGTTCTTCAGGCTGCCGATCTTCTTTTCTACCGTTACCCCTGACCAGTTACCAACATATTCGTATGAGGAGGTCAATGTATTGAAGAGAGAGGTTTTACCTGTATTGGGGTTACCTACAAGTGCTATTGAACTCAAGACACGTTCACCTCAATCAATGAAGCTTCCTTCCGGCGGATGGCGAACAGTTGTCCATTGCATTCCAAGGTAATAGGTCCTAAAAAAGGTCCTTTTCCTTTCAGGCGAATGCTCACACCCTCGGACACTCCAAGATCAGCCAGACGACGACGCAGGATGGGGTTGATTCCTTCTATTTTATGAATATATCCGGTCGAACCCGGTTGTAGTCGCAGTAATGAGCAAGAGGTAGAAGCCATTTTTATCCCTCCAAAAGAGACTGATAATCAATCTCAATGATTTTCTTGTAATGTAGCATTTTTAGGGCTTATTTACTGTGATCATTGTCGCTGACACGATGTGGTAATAGCATTAAAGAGAAGAAGATGAAATTCCTTTACATTTTATTCTTCATTAAAGTATGATTATACGATATAAATTGCATAGTAAAGCTATATTCGCGGTTATAATGATTGCAATAGTTGAAGGGAGATAATTATGAAGACTAATCAATGTAAGATTGTTGACTGCACCATCCGAGATGGGGGCCTAGTGAACAACTGGGATTTTAGTGTGGAATTTGTACAAAACTTATATGCCGGCTTGAATGAAGCTGGTGTTGATTATATGGAAATCGGTTATAAAAATTCACCAAAATTGCTCAAAGGAGCAGAGGGTGCCGGACCATGGCGTTTTCTGGACGATGATTTCCTGCGTAAAGTGATTCCGCAAAAAGGTCACACCAAGCTATCTGCTTTGGTTGATATCGGCCGCGTGGATGAGAATGATATTTTGCCTCGCAGCGAAAGTATGCTGGATTTGATTCGTGTGGCATGCTACAGCAAAGATGTAGAGAAAGCCTTGCAATTGGTACAAACTTTCCATGATCTAGGCTATGAGACAACGATCAACATTATGGCTTTGTCTAATGTTATGGAGAATGAATTGTTGGAAGCTTTTGAAATGATCCGTGAGAGCGTTGTTGATGTGGTATATATTGTAGATTCATACGGCAGCTTGGATCACAATGACATGAATTATCTGGTTGAGAAGTTCAAGACACATCTGCCAAACAAACGTCTAGGCGTACATACTCACAATAATCTTCAGTTGGCGTTCTCCAACACGTTGATTGCTGCTGAGAATGGTGTAGAGTTACTGGATGCTTCTTGTTATGGAATGGGACGAGCTGCAGGAAATTGCCCTACAGAGCTGTTAGTAACTCATTTGAAGAATACACGTTACTCCTTGCGCCCTGTGCTTGATATTATTGAACGCCTGATGATTCCTTTGCGTGAGAAAGAGGAGTGGGGCTATATCATTCCTTATATGATCACAGGTACACTTGATGAGCATCCACGTTCAGCAATGGCACTTCGTGCATCTGCAGACAAGGATAAATCCGTTGATTTTTTTGATAAGCTTACAACACCAGAAGTAACCTTTGGTGACAAATAAACTTGAGTTTCTTAGAAGCACTGAACCCTTTCGTAGGGGGAAGTGCTTTTTTGGTTGCCTGCTAGCAGAAAATGGTTTATATTTATGCAAGATTTATGAATATATAACTTATAAACGCGCCTTCCTTTTGAATGCCCATAAAAGAAATGTAACTTAAAAGTCCTATCCCGCCGATATTTATACATAGGACATAACTATACTTGAATGTTAATTAATAGATATTATTTTCAGACGCGAGGGACTTATGAGACAAGAAGAGAAAAAGACAATTCAAGCAGCTGCTGTAGGCGCCTTGCTGTTCCTTTTAATTCAAATTTTCCATACATCGCTTAACCGATTGGACGATTGGGATATTATTTCTTCTCTCTATCTCATTGTCGGCTGCTGTAATGTTGCTTTTGGATTTGCAATATTTGCACAGGGCTGGTTATTCTTCTCTAGCAGATTATCTAAAGGAAGATTATATGCCGCTGCTCTTTTTGGTGGAATATGTATTCTTGATTTCTTGCATACATTGGGTTTTGTCGGCGTCCCGTTGATTTCATCATTCATAACTTTTGAAGAATCGTTGTGGCTGCGAACCCTCTCACGACTAATCAGCGGTTTAGGAATGTTGTTTATTTTTAGCAGGGAAGATAAGCCCGTGTCTGTCTCTGAAAAAAGAAAATTGTTTAGAATAGCCTTCATGTTGATTGTGCTTTCCATTGTTTTGTTTATTTTCAGCCACTCGGCATTGCCTCAGTTATTAACTAAGCCTTGGATGAATCCATTGAAGCAGATTGCTGATTTAGCAGTTCTTTTTGTTTACTTGGCAGGTGTTGCGGTTATTGTATTTCCTGAAAAAAATGAAAAGTCAGCCTCACTGCTTATTATTATTCGAGCACTTATCTTTTTCTCTTTGGGCCAAGCCTTTTTTATGAGTCCATTCAGTAGTGGCAATATAGATGATCTTTTTGGAATGGTGTGTAGCGGAGTTGCTTACTACTTGCTGCTTACTGGAGTATATCGTCTGACGATTGAAGAACCTTTTTACGAAAAGCAGTTGGCTGAGGAGCGGATCAATTATTTAGCCTATCATGATGATTTAACGGGACTTCCCAATAGACGTCGTCTGACGCAGCGTGTAGAAGAGATGATTATTGCTGGAGAGAAGAAAACGAGCGATAAATTCTCAGCGTTAGCTATTATGAATATTAATCATTTCAAGAATATTAATGACTCCCTGGGCCATTTTGCCGGAGACCATTTATTGAAGCTGGTGTCTGAGCGGCTTGTGAATGAGGCCAAATCTACTGAAGAGCTTTATAGTATGGGGGCGGATGAGTTCGCTTTTCTTATGATGGAGAGAGCAAGTCTTGGAGAATGTTTGGTACGAGCTACGGAGCTGCATCGATTGTTTGAGGTACCTATTGCCTTAGAGTCGGGGGAGTACCATATTTCGCTTAGTATGGGGTTAAGTATTTATCCCGGTGACGGTGAAACTGCGGAACATCTAATTCAGAATGCTGATACGGCTGTACATAATGCCAAGGAACAGGGAGTGGAGATTCGCCGGTATATCCCAGCTATGCAGATGAAAGCAAAGGAACGTCTAAAGCTGGAAAATGACCTCCGCAGAGCGCTTGAACGCAATGAATTCTTTCTGGTGTATCAGCCAAAGGTTTTGCTGGAGACGGAAGAGATCGTAGGAATGGAAGCTCTGCTCCGCTGGAATCATCCGAAACGTGGTCTGGTCTCTCCTGCGGAATTTATCCCGTTAGCTGAGGAGAGTGGACTCATTGTTCCGATTGGGGAATGGGTACTTAAAACAGCTTGTCTGCAGAATAAAAAATGGCAGCTGGCCGGCTATGTGCCGATTTGCGTCTCCATCAACCTATCTATGCGGCAATTCCTTCAGCCTAATCTAGCAGGGAGGATTCATACCATCTTAACCGACATTGGATTAGATCCGTGTTATGTCGACCTTGAGATTACTGAGAGTATGACCTTGGATAAAGAAACAGCCTTTGATCAGCTGAAACGTCTGAAAGAGCTTGGTGTCTTCATCAGTATTGATGATTTTGGTACAGGCTACAGCTCCCTGCATTATCTAAAGAACATGCCAATCGACAGATTGAAAATAGACAGGTCGTTCGTATCAGAGGTTATGGAGGACAGCAACAATGCTGCTATAGTCTCTACAATCACTTCTATGGCGCATCATTTGAAGCTGAAGGTTACGGCTGAGGGTGTTGAGAACAAGGAGCAGCTGCAGTTTTTGCGTGAACAGCATTGTCATGAAGCTCAAGGATTTCTGTTCAGCAAACCTATTCAACCAGCAGAGTTTGAGGCGATATTTTTAAAAAAGGCACCCCTCGGCGCTTCCCTGTAAACTAAAAAAATGTTGATTTTTACTTGTAGAGATGATACAATAACTCTTGTATTCACTTTCTAGTGCGGGTGTAGTTCAATGGTAGAACTTCAGCCTTCCAAGCTGATAGCGTGGGTTCGATTCCCATCACCCGCTCCATAATTCAAACTTCCAAATCCTTGCGATGCAAGGGTTTTTTTATATCCCATCAGCCTATTAATGGTTGGTGGGATTTTTTTGTTTATACTATTTGCCTAATGGAAAAACTTTAATATAGCGTACTTTTAAGAAAAGGTTGTGAAACTTTTGAATGGTGCAAAGATTGCGTTCCTATCTGTACTTAGCAATACATTTATCGTTTCTTTAAAGCTTATGGTCGGAGTACTTACAGGTTCAGTAGCAATTATCTCGGAAGCGATCCACTCCTCCTTAGATTTAGTTGCTTCGTTGATTGCTTTTTTCTCGGTCCGATGGTCGAGTCGCTCTGCGGATAAAGCTCATCCTTATGGTCATGGCAAAGTGGAGAATATCTCAGGGACGATTGAAACGTTGCTTATTTTTGTTGCTGGAGATATTACATGAAGGATAATAATTGTGATTAAGCACAGAGTTTCTCTGCTATTTCAATATTTTGTATTAAGTGATATGGTGATTATATCTCTTTTATATTCATTCTATATGGGGGACGGATAATGATCGCTTATTTAAGACCTTTAATAATAAGTAGCTCAGTTAAAAGCCTGATTTTTCTTTTAATAATAATGGTGATAGCAATGGTATGGTGGTTTTATAAATGGACTAAGCAATGATGCTCTTTTGTTTGGCCGCATACTAAAAAGCCAGGCTCCCAATTTAGGGAACCTGGCTTTAATTGTTTGTAGGGAGCTTATACAGTCTTTAGGAACTCAACAATGGTGAGTAATCCCTTGTCGAAGTTCTCCAGGTTGAAATGCTCATCCGGTGCATGCAGGTTCTCATCATCGAGACCAAAGCCCATCAGAACGACAGGTGCTTCCAGTACACGGGAGAAGCTCTCCATGATCGGAATGGAGCCGCCGTCTTTGGTGAAGAGGGCACGGGTTCCATATACTTTGCCATATGCGTCTGCTGCAGTTTGCAGAATAGGATTCGACGGATCGATGTTAAAGGCACGTGCCTTCTCCATTTGCTTAACATGCACTTTCGCTCCGGTCTGAATATTAGCCTTCAGATGTGCTTCAACGGCATCGAGGATATGCTGTGGATCCTGATCGCCAACTAGGCGGCAGGTAATCTTCGCATGTGCTTCTTTAGGGATAACCGTCTTACTGCCTTCCCCTTGGAAACCGCCGTATACGCCGTTAAGCTCAAGCGTAGGACGAGCGCCAATCCGTTCTACAAAGGAATAACCTTCTTCCCCGTATAACGATTCCAATCCAAGACCTTCGCGGATTTTATCTTCATTCACACCTTGCTTCACGAATTCTTCCCGCAGCATTGGGGAAAGTTCAGGAACACCATCATAGAATCCGTCTACAGATACACGTCCTTTGTCGTCATGAAGCGAGCTTAGCAAAGATACTAGGGCATGCAGTGCATTCGGAACACCGCCGCCGTAAGAACCGGAGTGCAGGTCTGTCAAAGCGGTAGTTACATCAACTTCAAGGGAAGCTAGTCCACGTAGCCCAGTGCAGATGGCAGGACGACCGCGTTCCAATAGGGATGTATCGGAGACTAACACCGCATCCGCAGCGAGCTTTTCTTTATTGGCCTCAAGGAACGGAGGCAGATTCACACTGCCGATTTCTTCTTCACCTTCGATGCAAAGCTTGAGATTCACAGGAAGAGTACCTTCTTGTTTCAGGATCGCCTCAATGGCTTTGAGGTGAACGAATACTTGTCCTTTGTCATCTGTTGCTCCGCGTGCATAAAGCTTGCCATCACGAATCTCTGGTTCAAATGGAGGTGTGGTCCATAGGTTTAATGGATCTACTGGTTGTACATCGTAGTGACCATACACGAGAATGGTTGGTTTGCCTGGAGCATGAAGATAATCGGCATATATAACGGGATGTCCCGCTGTCGGATGCAACTCAATGTTCTCAAGTCCGGCTTTTTTCAGGGTGTCTGTCAGCCAATGGGCTGCCTTCAGTACATCGTCCTTATGTTCAGATAAGGCAGAAATACTTGGAATTCTGAGCCATTGTTTTAGTTCTTCGAGATGTTCATCCCGGTGGGTTGAAAAATAAGTTTCGTATGACATAGTGAGTATGTACCTCCTTAAGTTTTGCTGCGCAAAACCGGCTTTGTAAGCGCCTGGGCATAAGCTTATTGGCCATGCGTGACCGTCTTGTTTAGCATTCTATAGGAACCATTATACTGGAGAACTCACTATGGATCAAAAGCGATGGGGCAAACCTCTCACCAGATGATTGTAGCCGGTGTCACACCTTTGGGAAAAGTATCCTCAGCTTTGCTTTTGTCCATATACATCTCATACCAAACATCAGCGATGAGTCCTGGATCTGTAGCGGTGTCGGGTTTAATGAATACACCAAGTGCTAAATGACCTACATAGATTTCTTGTGGAGCCAAATCTGCATGCAGGTTAAGTGCGTAGTTTCTTAATCCGCTAAGCGCAATGCCAACATTACCCATCATCTGCATGGGATAGATGGAGGACAATCCGGTTGTGAACAGCAGTGCGCCGCTGCGTTTCTCCAGCATCTCAGGCAATACCTGTGCTACGCTGCGGATAGCGGCTACAACCAGTGCCTGAAAGGCATCCTGTGCATTTTCTTCTGTTACTTGTGAAGCAGGAGTAGGAGGGTGATTTCCACTTGTCGGGCTGAATTCGAGCACATCGATAAAGCCGTATTTTTTCTTGATATTATCGAAGGCTGTGGCTACTTGTTCTTTATTGTATACGTCGGCAGGAAAAGCAGCAGCCTCGATATTCAGTGCTTGCAGTTCCTGAACAAGGGTGTTCAGCTTCTCTTCATTTCGAGAGATTAATGCCACTTGAAATCCGTTGGCTCCGAATTTTTTGGCGATTGAGAGTCCTAGGCCGGGTCCAGCACCCATGATGGCAATGGTCTTTTTCATGATTTATTAGTTCCTTTCCGGTTGTTGATTACTAACAGTAACCATGATAAGCTGAATAGGCTTGAGGGACAAGAAGGCACTATTACATGCTTAAGTTACATGGAGGTAACCACAGTTGGAACATTCAAAGGAAGAACCCACCCGGTTCATACCGATGCTGGAGGATTGCTCCATTACCCGCCAGATTCTGGACAGGGTCGGAGACAAATGGAGTGTACTGATCATAGTCAATTTAGGTGCTGAAGCTTTGCGGTTCAAAGAGTTGCAAAGGCGCTCTGGAGGGATATCACAACGGATGCTGACCCAGACCCTGCGCCATTTGGAACGGGATGGATTAGTTTGGCGTAAAGCGACGCCTACAGTCCCACTGACTGTGGAATACGGTCTGACGAGCATAGGAGAATCATTGTTGGGACCTTTAACCTCGCTTGTGGACTGGGTCAACAAAAACAATGGGAAGATCGCCAAAGCGCGTATAGATTATGACCACCAGCACGACACACAGGAGTAACAAGACAGCAGAACAATTCACTGGGATAGAGGATGGATTATATTGCATACGGAAAGTGGAACAAACACATTTATTTATACTTACACCTGTTCAGAGGACGAATTATCGCTGTGTCAGATGGAGCTGCGATGTCTTTTTGGCGAGCAGGTGCCGACTGCTCTTTTTAAGAGTGAGGTTGAAGTGGATGTCAGCCGCAGTCCCTTCATTAAAGAGCGGATAGATGTAATGTATGAAGGGGATAGTCTGCCTGAGATTTATGATCAAACGGAGCAGGTGGAGCTTGGCGGCAAGACGTTTAAGGTTATTTTTGTGAAGACCAACGATCTGGGCCCTGCAGACAAAATAGAGTATGATGAGCGCAGAGTGATCGAGCGGGAAATTGGGTTGCGGATTGAAGGAGAAGCGGATGTTAACCATCCGGAGCTGGTATACGGCATTGTTACGCTGGGTGGACGCTGGTACTTCGGATCTTATCATAAAAACAAGGCAACTTGGTTCCGCCAAATGAAGAAGCCACGCAGCTATTCTATCGCGCTTAGTACACGTGTTGCCCGTGCCGCGGTTAATATGGCTATTCCGAATCCTGAAGGTATACGTGCTATAGATCCTTGCTGTGGTATTGGAACTGTAATGGTAGAAGCCTTGTCAATGGGAATCGACATGGTTGGACGTGATATTAACCCTATGATTGCTACCGGTGCGAGAACAAATATTGCCCATTTTGGATTCACCAGTGAGGTAACGCTTGGGGATATTGCGGATATCACTGATCATTACGATGTAGCCATTGTAGATATGCCATATAATCTATATTCTAGTATTACACCTGAGGAGCAGTTCGCGATTCTAGTGAATGCGCGCCGGATTGCAGATCGGGTGGTTATCGTTGCGATTGAACCGATGGACGAGATGATCACTGAAGCTGGATTTACAATCATAGACCGTTGTGAAGCTAAAAAAGGAGCCTTCTCGCGTCATTTAATGCTTTGCCAGTAATCCTAATCAAGGTACCGAAAAAGGGGTGCAGCAATGGAGCAGAAATGGTTAACGTGGGCCAAAGAAATTCAGGCCATCGCACAGACTGGATTAACTTATGCTAAGGATGTTTATGATATAGAACGGTATCAAGCTTTGCGGGAGCTCAGTGTAGATATCCTCGCTAATTATACCTTCGAAAGCAAGGAGAGAATTAGACTCTCCTTTGCGGGTGAAGGGGGTTATGCTACTCCAAAAGTTGATGTCCGTGGTGTTGTATTCCGGGAGGATAAAATTCTACTTGTTCGCGAGAAGTTGGACGGGAATTGGGCGCTTCCTGGTGGCTGGGGAGACATTGGACTGTCCCCGAGTGAGGTTGTTGTGAAAGAAATCAAAGAGGAATCGGGTTTTGAGGCAGAAGCAGTTCGCTTACTGGCTGTATTAGATAAAAAATTTCATAACCATCCACCGGAGCCTTATCACGTGTACAAGTTCTTTATTTTATGCCGCATTGTGGGCGGAGAGGCAATGGAAGGGGTAGAGACAAGCGAAGTTTCTTTTTTTGCAGAAGATAAGCTGCCTGAGCTCTCAGCAGAGCGGAATACAGAGGCGCAGATTCGGACGATGTTTGAATATTTACGAAATCCGGAAAAAGTAGTAATATTGGACTAAGAATCTGCATATACTGTATGACTTCCGCAAATTTAAGTTTTTAATTATTCAAAATTTGGTTAATATCTAATATGTAAGCACTTACAACGGTTTGGCCGCTGAGCCTTTATATCTACCAAAATTCAAAATTTTAATTTTTTGGGTCGAGCGGTCTACATTTTTTCCTCTACTGTGACGATAAGATATTTTAGGAGGGGATCGCATGGAACAAGAAGAATTGAGCATTCCATTGAAACAGGAAAATGTGGTGCGTCCTGCAGAAGGCAATATTGCCACTGGGCTGGTTTGGGGTATCTTAATCAGCATTCCGTTATGGATCTCTGTTATTGGCTGGATTTTGGGATTTTGGCACTAAACCATAAATTAATGAGGATCTAATTCTGTTGAATTTATAGTATACACAAAAGGCTGTCCCTTCCTTGTGGAAGAGACAGCCTTTTGCGTTTTCTGAAGATCTTAGCCTTTTGTATATACCACTTTAAAATTCTCACAAACAACTTTCATCTTTGGATCAAAGGGTTTGTTTAAGAATTTTAAGGATTCTCGGGTGAAGAACTGCTCATGATCATGACGCCATGACTTAAGCGTCCGGTCACCCTCTCCTTCAGTATAGGCAAACTCAGCGCTAACCTCATCAAAAGGTATAATTTGTACCTCTGTAGTAATAATTATTGCCTGTGGATCACCAGAACCATCCAGCACGATACTGTGCCCGCCAACTTGCGGAAACGTCTCGTCACAAGTTTCAAATATATCATAATTTGAAGCAGTTCCTGTCTTGATCCCACGAATCACCAGATCGAGCAGTTTATCGGCCATCTGGGGACTGTCACCAAAGGCCCAGGCGTCATATTTATCCGCTGTTTGTGGATGAAGCTGGGTATATTCTTTCCATAACAACTTAATTTTCTCTTTGTTGCTCATATGCTCATCTCCTTATAGATCAATTTATAGATCAGTTGTCTCCATCCATCCTGTATAGAGCTCATCCAACTGTTCCTGTATCGCATCACGTTCTTGTTGCAGTTCAGCAAGTTCAACTGCATCGCTGCTGATCAGGGGCTCTAACATCTTGGCATCGATCACGCCAAGGCGTTTCTCTACCTCTGCAATGGCCGTTTCCCAGTCGAAGGTGGTGTTTTTCCTACGGGAACTGGAGGATTTAGCGTTGGTTTCTTTCCCTGAATTGTTAGATTGAGGCTTATCAGAGCCTGAACTTGTTCGTTCTGCAGAGAAAGGTTTAGCTTGATCCGCAAAAGAGGGAGCTAATAATGCTTTTTCAGCTTGTTTTTCCTTGTAATATTCATAGTTTCCGTTGAACACTCCAAACCGCCCGTCTTCAATGGACCATAGTTTGTGAAATAGACGATTGATGAAATAACGGTCATGAGATACCGCCAGAACTGTGCCTGGAAACTCCTCTAATGCTTCTTCGAGTGCTTCACGAGAATCTATGTCCAGATGATTGGTCGGCTCATCGAGAATCAGCAGGTTTGGCTTGTGATGCATTAGTACAGCGAAACGCAGGCGGGTCCATTCACCACCGGACAGATTCGTAATGTCTTTGAATACATCGGGACCATAGAATAGGAAACGTGCAAGTTGCCCGCGAGCTTCACCTTCTTCAAGTCCAGCTTCTTCGCGGAAGTAGCGGAGTACAGACTGTTTGTTATTTTCCGGAACAGCCTCTTGTGCGAGGTAGCCGACCACAGTTCTTGAGCCGAGTATACAGCTTCCGCTGTCCGGGGTTTCCTGCCCTAAAATAATTCTTAAAAGTGTACTTTTACCTGCCCCGTTACCGCCGATGAGTGCCGTAGTCTCTCCGTAGCGAAGTACTTCGTTTGCCTCTGCGAAAAGGCTTCGCTGACCATATGCTTTTCCGATATCCTCCAAAATGACAACCTGATTACCGGAACGGTCATTTTGCTGTAGCTGCAAATCCATCGATTTGCGCTCCAGAATAGGACGTTTAACCTTCACCATACGATCCAATGCTTTTTGCATGGATGCTGCTCTCCGGTAAAAGGAAGGGTTAGGAGGAGTCCCGCGATTGCCAAATTCAATGAGACGTTTGATGCTTTCCTGCATTTGTTTTATTTTTTTCTGCTGCTCTTGATAATCAGCAAATTGTTGAAGAAGTCGTGTTTCCTTCTCCACTTGATAGCCGCTGTAGTTGGTGTGGAAGGTAAAAGCCTCGCCATCTTCAATCTCAATGACTTTCTTGACTACAGCGTCCAGAAAGTAGCGGTCATGGGAGATCGCCAGCACTGTTCCATCATAACTCTGTAAAAATTGCTCCAACCATTCGATGGCATTCATATCGAGATGATTGGTTGGTTCATCCAGTAGAAGGATGTCTGGACGGCGCAGCAGCAGCTCCGCAAGTCCGACTTTTGTTTTTTCTCCTCCTGAAAGAGAGGCGAACAGTCGGCTGTATTGTCCGGTTCCGATCCCGAGACCCGAGGCTACGCGCTGAATAGAGGATTCGATCTCGTAACCTCCGGCGGCCTCGAACTTATCCTGCAAGCTGCCATATTCTTTTAACAGCCGATTCCAGAGGGTTTCATCCGTTCCGCTGTTAAAGCTGGACATTTCCAGCTCAAGCTCCCGCAGGCGGTGCTGCCATTGCAAAGGTTCAGCAAAGCTGCGCTGTAGAACATCATATACGGTTTCTTTTTCGCTAACTTCTTGTATTTGAGCCAGCAGGCCTACTACGCTACCTTTGCGTATTGAAATTTGCCCTTCATCCGGACGTTCTTCCCCGTTCAGCAGGTGGAATAGTGTCGTTTTGCCACAACCGTTGCGGCCGATCAGGCCAATTTTTTCCCCTTGGCGGATATCGAAGGTAATGCTATTCAACACGAGTTGTGCCCCGTGGTATTTTTGAACATTTTGGCATTGGATGATCATATATATTCTCCTTTAAGAATGCCCTTCGCACCGCCAGTACCCTAAATGGCTCCGAAATCCTGTAAAAAACCATAAAAAAAGACCGTAGGGAAATTTCCCCACGGCCTTATCATTCTCCGGTTAACTGATCCGTCCGGGTGATGGCAGGAAAGGCATTTCACAATTGTGTAGTGTTATTAAATTCATACAAATGGACAGACTTCTCCCGTTATCGCCATTTACATGAGCAATGCCAGCTATCGCTTTAGGTAGCCGACTCATAACACTGTTGGTCCAATTGTGATCCATTCCTTCCACACCCCTCTCTTAGTAAATTTAATGACAGTGTAATCAAAAATCAGAAAATAAGCAAGTAAAAAGATGTCAGAGAGTATTTTTACACAGCATAGAATATAAAAAATAGAATAATATGGTTCTGTAGTGGGGGGCAAGTGGCTAAACTTAACGGATGAAAAGAGGAAGAGATATGGCACTTTTTGACGGATTAATGGGCAATGCATCGCAAGTGAATCTTACGGAGGTCCAGCGGGAATACGCACAAATTCTTGCCCCTCAGGAGAAAATTGAACGCGCCTATAAGCTGATTAGAGATATGTTCATTTTTACGGACAAGCGGCTTATTTTGGTGGATAAACAAGGTCTGACGGGCAAAAAAACAGAATATCATTCGATCCCTTACAAAAGCATCTCGCATTATTCCGTGGAGACGGCAGGGCATTTTGATCTGGATGCGGAGCTATGTATCTACATTTCCAGCAGCACGCTTCCGGTGAAGAAGACCTTCAATAAATCCGTAAATATTTACGAGGTGCAGGCCGTGTTATCGCAATATATTTTAAAATAAATTGTTTATTCGGTGTTCCAAAGCACAAGCCCCCCCTAAGTAAAAGTGGCTAAGATTACTAAGGTTAGATTCAGCTAGATATATCTGAGATAGGCAGCCACAAGACATAACCGAGATAGGTAGCTATATGGCGGCAAAAGGTGACTAGACATATTCGAGATAGGTAGCTATATGGCGGCAAAAGGTCACGGTAGTACGCCATGGGTGTATGCAGCTCCATGTAATTAAAATGATTTTATAATATTCGTAGGCGTGAATCTACAAGGTTAAACAAAGAGGACCTCTTATTTGTGCATAGCTCACAAAAAGAAGAGGTTTATTTTGCGTTTCAGCGTAACCGATTGACAAAGGATTTTCGTGTAATGTTAAATGACACTAATTAAACCAGAAGTTATAGGGGGCTCGCAGAGGAACCTGCCGCAGAATATAGGAGATTGAATATGTTGAAGAATCCCGCCGCAAAAAATAAGGAGTTGGGACATGGCGGAGAAACTCGTAAAACATAGGGGGATGGGCATGGTGGAGGGGAGAAACCCGTAAAACGTAGAGGGATAGGCATGGCGGAAAAACCCGTAAAACATAGGGGGATGGGACATGGCGGAGAAACCCGTAATAGGCACAAAAACTATGGTAGTTAGCCCCCATTATTTAGCCTCGGCTGCTGGTGCACGTATGCTGGAAAAAGGGGGGAATGCCTTTGATGCAGCGGTGGCGATCAGTGCGACATTAGCTGTAGTATATCCACATATGACGGGGCTAGGCGGAGATTCCTTTTGGTTGACCTATAACACGCAAGAGGCGCGTGTTCGGGCCTATAACGGAAGCGGGCGCTCCGGGTACGGAGTCCGCAGAAGCAGCTACGCCGGGGAAGCTTTCATCCCACGGCGGGGGATTCGCAGCGCCATTACGGTGCCGGGGATGGCAGACAGTTGGGATGCCATACTGAGTAAGTATGGCCGTTTTACGCTGGCGGAAGTACTGGAGCCTGCCGTTGGTTACGCTTTGGAGGGGTTTCCGCTGTCTCCGGATCAGCGGAATAACACGGCTGTTGCGGGCTTTGCGCTGTCGCCGGAGGCGGCAGCGATTTACACGCCAGGCGGCGTGATTCCTTGTGCTGGATCGCGATTCCAGCAAAAACAGCTGGCGGCCACCCTGCGGACATTGGCGGCGGGTGGGCGGGATGCTTTTTATAAGGGGAAGATTGCGGAGGACATCTGTGACTTTATGCTGGCAACTGGCGGGTATCTGACTCGGGATGACTTTGCGGATCATCAGGGCGAGTGGGGCGAGCCGCTTCATACGGATTATCACGGGCATACGGTGTACCAAGTGCCGCCTAACTCTCAAGGTTTCACAGGACTAATGAGTCTTAATATGTTGGAGTATTTCAATTTTGAAGCAATCGAGCATGGATCGTATGAATACTACCACCTGCTTGTTGAAGCGTTGAAGCTAAGCTTCCGCGATCGGGATAGGGTGCTTACGGATCCGGATTTTAGTGCTATACCTTTGGAGCAGCTGCTGGATAAACGTTATGCAGGACAAGTAGCGTCGGCGATCTCGATGCAAAAAGCTGCAAAACTGACAAGTCAGCCTATCGGCAGTGATACAGCTTATGCTGCGGTTGTGGATGAAGACGGGAATGCGGTCTCTTTTATTCAGAGTCTGTATTTTGAATTTGGTTCGGGCGTGGTCGCTGGGGATACTGGGATTCTGCTGCAGAATCGAGGTTCGTTTTTTTCGCTGGACCCCGGGCACATCAATACGCTTGAGCCGCATAAGCGCAGCTTCCACACACTGATGCCAGCGATGGCCTGCCGCGAGGGCAAACCTGTGATTTTGTATGGGACGCAAGGTGGCGAAGGTCAACCACAGACTCAAACTCTGCTGCTCACAAGGATGCTGCATTATGGCATGAATCCACAAAAAGCTGTGAATGAGCCACGTTTTGTGTGGGGGAGAACGTGGGGAGAGCCTACGCAAGAACTGAAGGTGGAGAGTAGGGTAGCTGATGAGGTGCTGGCAGATTTGGCCGCAGCCGGTCATATTGTCCGGAAAGTAGATGACTATGATGGGGTTATGGGTCACGCTCACGTGATTTCGACAGATGACAATGGATATCGCAGTGGGGGAACGGACCCGCGCTGCGATGGTGCGGCGATTGGGTGGTAGGTATAGGAATGATGGAGCGGCCGGAAGAACTCTGAAGGAATCGTAGGAGAAAAGGTGACGGATACGAAAAGCTACTAGAGGGATTGTAATAGTAATGGTGAGGGGAGGAGGAGTAATTATGGTTTTGGATAATCGGTATGGTGCGTTTATAGATCCTGAGCTTACGGTTGAGAGTTTAGGTAGCGGGATATTGGATGGACTGACCTTTGCAGTAAAAGATGTATTCGCTGTAGCTGGACACAGCTCTTCTGCAGGTAATCCTGATTGGCTGCATAGCCACCATCCATCCACGGAGCATGCGGTGGCTGTACATCGTTTACTGTTGTCGGGTGCTACACTTCGTGGTGCTGCCCATACGGATGAGCTGATGTATAGTCTGGGCGGCGAGAACCATCATTTTGGAACGCCGATTAATCCGCGTGCTGTAGGTCGTATCCCGGGCGGATCTTCAAGTGGTTCGGCAGTAGCGGTAGCTTCTGGTAGTGTTGATTTTGCGCTCGGTACGGACACTGGTGGCTCAATTCGAGTACCTTCCTCCTATTGCGGAGTATATGGCTTTCGACCAACGCATGGAGCTGTGGATTTTCAAGGTGTTATTCCATTATCTCCGGCTTTTGATACCATTGGCTGGATGTCAGATCGTTTGGATGTGCTCCAGAAGGTAGGGGAAGTGTTGCTTGTGGCTGGGAGTACATCTGTGAAGACGGCGAAGAAAATAGAAAGTAGTATAGAGGAAACTGTAGGGAAGAGCATGGAGAATACTGATGAAAATAATTTAGAAATGAGCCGGAAAGAAAGTTTAGAAACGATTTTGGAGAAGCGTATTGAGAAGAGTACGGAGGAAATTTTAGAGATCGGCCCGGAGAACAAGGTAAAAAAGAAAATAGAAGACAAAATCAAAATGGGTACTTTATTTGTTGCTACTGACTGCTGGGCTTTGGTTAATCTGGAGAATGCAGCTATTTTATCGGAGGGATTAAGGTGTTTGCGATCCGGGGCAGATCATCTCATGGAGATAGAGATTGCTTTGGAGGGGTTAAAGGTCTGGATGGATGTTTTTAGAGAATTACAGGGGAATGAAATTTGGGAAACTCATGGCGTTTGGATTGAGAACAAGAAACCAGTTTTTGGACCTGATATTGCAGCGCGATTCTCGTGGGCTGCTAGTTTGGCGGAAGAGGATCATAGTGTTGCGAAATGTAAGCAAAAAGAGATTTCTAATCAGATGCGCTTGCTGCTAGGTGAGGACAATTGTCTTGTGATTCCGACAGTTCCGGGACCAGCGCCGCTGCGTGGAGGGGATTTGCGCCAATTGGAGGAGAATCGTAGTGGTGCGATGATGTTGAGTTGCATAGCAGGGTTGGCGGGTTTGCCTCAGGTAACAATACCTGTGCTCTCCACAAGTGGATTGCCACTGGGATTATCCGTTATTGCCGGACATGGTCAGGATCTCCGGTTACTCTCTTGGGTGAATGAAGTGTGGCAGCAGTCCTGAGATGCTGGGTGCAGTGGTCTTGAAAAAACGATACTGAGCAGACCGAAGACTGAACACCATAACTTGATTCTTTTCAAGTTACTATTAACCGGTACTCCTCCATTACCCTCTTGGAATACACTTTGGGAATACACTCTACGATTATACTTTTGGATTACACTCAAGGAATATACTCTTGGAGTACATTCTAGAAATACACTCTAGGATTACATTCTAGCAATACGCTCTAACGCCACGCTCACTTATTCATTCACAAATTAACGAAATGCACATGTCATTCCCTCCTGCTTTTAGTTTTATTGACACCGGGGAGCCTAGTGGAGTTGCTTTTAATACTAAGGTAGTTGGAGTTAGCTCAATAGTGGGGCAGTAGTGTAAAAAAAGATAAATTCAGCGCTCGATTGTGTGGTGTAAGACCAGTGGAATTAAGTGAATACGTCGCTGGAGAGAAAAGAACGGTATAAATCCCGCAGAAATCGGAGAAATGGCTAAAGAAGCTAAAAAGTACAGTATAAATCCCGTAGAATCTAGGAAAGTGGCATAAGTAACTAAAAAAGAACGGTATAAATCCCGTAGAATCTAGGAAAGTGGCATAAGTAACTAAAAAGAACGGTATAAATCCCGTAGAAGTCGGGGAAATGGCTCAAGTAACTAAAAAGAACGGTATAAATCCCGCAGAAGTCTGGGAAGTGGCACAAGTAACTAAAAAGATCGGTATAAATCCCGTAGAATCTAGGGGAATGGCTAAATAAGCTTAAAAGAACGGTATAAATCCCGCAGAATTCGGGGAAGTGGAACAAGTAACTAATAAGAAGGGGATAAATCCCGCAGAAGTCGGAGAAATGGCTGAAGTAGCTAAAAAGAACGGGATAAATCCCGCAGAAGTCGGGGAAGTGGCACAAGTAACTAAAAAGAACGGTATAAATCCCGTAGAAGTCGGGGGAAATGGCTCAAGTAACTAAAAAGAACGGTATAAATCCCGTAGAAGTCGGGGGAAATGGCTCAAGTAACTAAAAAGAACGGTATAAATCCCGTAGAATGTGGCGAAGACACCTATGTAGCCAAAAAGAAGGGCAAAAGTGCCCTTCATCCCGGCACTTCCGGCCGAATAGCCAAAAAGAAGGGCAAAAGTGCCCTTCATCTCGGCAGTTTCGGCCAAACAGCCAAAAAGAAGGGCAAAAAAGCCTCACACCTCGGCAATTCCGGCCGAATAGCCAAAAAGAAGGGCAACAGTGCCCTTCATCTCGGCAGTTTCGGCCAAACAGCCAAAAAGAAGGGCAAAAAAGCCCTCCACTTCTACCGGCAGCAGTAGATCTATAAGCGCTTGTACCTCCGCCACAGCTACAGTGGGGTGGTATTATCTCTACTCGTACGGATCTCCTCCACCGATCAATTCCCCGTCTTGCAGCGCTGGTGTGCCTGCAACTTCGATCCGATGGTCAATTCGAATGGCCCGAGAATACCCTCCATCAACTCCCATGTTGAACCCGTAAAAACTTGTTTTTACTCGAAAGCCCTCCCTCAACTCCACCTACTATTTTCCAATCCCCTTATACAGTTCACATGAACGATATGAGCTAAAGTTCAATAATTCATCATTCATAATTAATAATTCATCATCCATGTTCATTTTGTGTTAAGTTTATTTACATAAAATCATGAAAATTTAACTTACCTCTATTCAACGCGGTTCATTTTAATTATAATGTTACATAAAATAACATTATAAATCAAAAATGGTTCTATTGATCCTAATAAGGAGGGGTGGCATGCATCTTACGGTTGAAGAAGCGTTGTCCATTTATCCTTTGTCCGAGGCGAAGCTTATCGCTGGGTCTAAAGGGAAACATCGAATTGTGAAGTCAATTAATGTAATGGATGCCCCCGATATCTCGGATTGGATCAAAGAAGGCGAGATGCTGCTAACGACAGCCTATTTGATAAAGGACAATATGGAGGAAGCCTCTGCCTTGCTGCAGACTTTAAATCGCCGGGGATCTTCGGCCTTGGGCATTAAGCTGGGGCGGTTTTGGGATGAAGTACCAGAGCAATTGGTCGCAGAAGCGGAGAGTCTTAACTTCCCTCTAATCCAACTGCCGTTCGAGTTTACTTTTTCGGATCAGATGAATGGTCTGTTTCGCGCCGAGCTTAGCCGCAGCACTCACGTTCTGCAGAGCATTATGGAGAAGCAGAAAAAGCTGATGCAATTCGCCTTAAGATCTGTCCGCAGCCGTCCGTTGTTTGACTCGGTGTCTGAAGTGATTGGCCATTCACTTGTGGTGGTTAGCGCACGGGGGGATGTGATCTACAACAACTCTGAATACCATCCTTCAGAGCTGCTGGAGGGGTGGCCATGGCAGAAACGGAATCAGCGCTTTCGTGTGGGAGATCATGTGAGCTACCGTACGCCACTTTTGCAAGGAGAGAAGTGTTCCGGATATCTATTGTTTTGTGCCATCGACCCTTTATTGCTCCCAATGGAAGAAAGTTTGTTCGTTCAGGGAGCTGAACTTATTTCATATCATATTCATTCAGGATACGAAGATTATTTTGAACAGGCAGAACACAGGGAGTTTAGCGGATTGCTGAGACGTTGTTTGAGTGGTAATTTATCTTACACAGATTTGGCGCAGGCTGCTCTCGACTTGGAGATTGAGCTGCTTCAATCACCATTTTGTCTCTTATTGACCGATACAGCTGCGACTGGGGAAGAACGCCAAGGGGAGCTGCTCAGGCTAAAAGAAGAATATCTTGAACATCCCGGGCTCCGGGAAGTAAAGGGAATTCATGTGATCATAGATCAAGGACTTTTGTCTATATATCCGGGAGATCGTCAGCGTCCTGAACAATTTCAGGATCTAATCCAGGTTTGTTTTGACAACATGAAGTTTGATAAGGGATATTATCCGCGAGCTGCGATAAGCAGTTGTAAAGCGAAGCCGGAGGGGCTGAAGGAGGCTTTTGCCGAGGTGAAGGATTGTATGGGAATGCTTCAGGGCGGGGGAGTAAAAGGGAGTGTTGTGCATTACCGGCAGCTTGAGCTTAACCTGCTACTCGGGCAAATTCCGGCAGAGGTTATGGAGAAATATTGTAATGGAAGTCTAAGAGGGTTGCTTAGCCGAGAACCGGAGTATGTCAGGGAAATGCTGCGGACGCTGGAAGTTTATCTAGAGAACGATGGTCATGTTAATGAGACGGCTAAGAAACTGTTTATTCATCGAAACACGGCTACCTACCGGATTGAGAAGCTTAGTGAGCTGCTGGACGTGGATTTTAAAAAAATAAATGATCTCATGAGGTTGAAGTTAGTATTCATGTTTCGGAGGATGCTCGGATGGGACTAAGGTCTAAGGTTTAAAGTCTAAGGTCTAAGTTCTAAGTTCTAAGTTCTGGGTTGAAATGCAAACACGGAGGAGGGGAACCTCGTGAATACACATGAGATCGCAATGCATATTCAAACCCATCAGGCGCCTGCAGTGCTGGCAACGCTGATAGAGGTGGAGGGACACTCGTATCGTAAAGCCGGAGCGGTGATGTTGTTTTTTGAAGGAGGTACGATTGGGAGCCTGAGTCCAGGTTGTCTGGAAAACGATCTGCAACTGCGAACTTCTGAAATCTGGGAACGAGGGCTGCCCGAAATTGTGGAATACAACATGCTGTCTCCGGATGATCTGTCCTGGGGTGAGGTTGTCGGCTGTGGAGGCAAAATCAAAGTAGTGCTTGAACCCGTGCAGGGTCAGCTCTACAAGCTTTTAGTGCAGGCGAGTGACAGATTGGCTAGGGGAGAGAAGCTAATTCTGTTCCGCGAAGCAGTGGAGAACGGTTTTGCCTATAAGCTGGAGCTGGATCCAGACCTTGTACTGCCGCAGAGCAAGAAACATCCGAAATTATCCCACTCGGAAAAAGAAAGCCTGGCGACAGGTCGCTTTATGGCCGCTCCAGCAGAATTGACAGCATTCCATACGTCTTTCGTACCTAAACCGCGGCTTGTGATTTTTGGCGGGGGACGTGATGTGGTTCCTATTGCGGAACTTGCTGACAGAGTTGGCTTTCGGGTAGCGGTTGCGGATTGGCGTGAAGGAAGCTTGCACAATAAGTTTCCTCGAGCTGAACAAGTAATTTGTTCCCCCATGGAGGTTGTTCAGCGATTGGGCGTAGCTCGAGAGGATTATGTATTGATTTGCAGTCATCAACTTGGGCGGGATAGACAGTTCCTGGAGAGTGTGATTCCGCTTGCTCCTCTATATATAGGGATTATCGGTTCGAAGGCGCGAATATCTCTTTTACTGGAAGGGTTTGAGGCTCCTGCATCTTTGCATGCACCTGTAGGGTTGCCGATTGGAGGAGAAGGTCCGGAGGAGATTGCGGTCAGTATTATAGCAGAAATTATTCAAATTAGAAGGGTGGGCTCACGAGAGCTGCCCAAAGGAGCGGATAGTATTGAAGGTAGCAGGAATATATTTGGCAGCGGGGCAGAGCAGGCGGATGGGCGTGTCCAAGGTTTCGCTGAAATTGTCGCAGGAGGTCTCCCTCGGGAGCGTCGCGCTTAGTGAATTGGATCGTTGCAATCTAGAACCGCTAATCGTGGTAGTGCGTGCGGATGACAACTTGGAATGGCTGCCACCCGCGATTGAGCCGCAAGGCTCCAGACGTACCGAAACTTGCTTAACCGCACATCTAGGATTGTCTTTTTCATTGCGCTGCGGCCTTAATGCGGTATTACCTTTACAGCCCGATGCAGTAGTTGTGGCGCTTGCGGATCAGCCATTTATTACTACAGCATTAGTGAACCGTCTAATACAAACGTTTGAACAATCTCCGGAGATGGATTATGTCGCTAGCGTCAGTAATGGGTCGGCTATGCCCCCGGCTTTGTTCTCGAAGACGTTGTTTCCAGCACTACAGGGATTAGATGGAGATCGAGGAGCGGCGGGGATATTGCGTTCACCTGATTATAAGGGGATTGTTCTGGAATCTGAGTCTGCCCATTATTTCATGGACGCAGATACAAAAGAAGATTTTGGTGAGATTCAGGAGCAATGGATTCTGAGAAATGGAAAGTGAAGTAAAGAATAGTGTGGAAAGTAATCTGAAACAGTGTTCCTTTTCCACCTTCGGTCATATAATGTGACACGTAACTCACCTTCCGAAAACCAATTAGTGCATTGCACACAAAAAAAGTTCTGATTCTTATATTCAAATACAAACGTATGTTATATAAATTTACGCCAAGGCCACCTCTAAGTATAGTAGAAGTACATTAATGGTTGCAGCCATGATGAGAGATGATTTGGAGGAGGAGAATTATGAAAAAAAGGGGTCAGTTCATAACATCTTGTCTTGCATTAATGGTTCTAATGACGGTGGCTTTGGTGGGGTGTGGCAGCAATAATAATACTTCTACAAATGCAACGGAGGCACCAGCGACAACTACAGCGGCAACAGAGGCAACTGCAACAACAGAACCGGCTGCAAAGAAACCGACGGTTGCTTTTGTTTATATCGGACCTCCAGGGGATGGCGGCTACACGTACCAACATGATCAAGGACGGCTGTATATGGAGAAGGAGCTGGGGATTAAAGCTGACTTTGTAGAAAATGTCCCTGAAAGTGCTGACGCCGAACGAATCATCACAGAGCTTGCGCAATCACACGACATCGTGTTTACAACGAGCTTCGGATATATGGATTTTACATTAAATGTAGCGGGCAAATTTCCCAACGTGAAGTTCCTGCATGCTTCGGGTTACAAAACCGCAGAGAACATGGGGACCTACTTCGGAAAGAACTATCAGGCCAGCTATCTGAGCGGCATAGCGGCAGGGAAAATGACCAAAAATAATCAGTTGGGTTATGTAGGGGCTTTTCCGATCAGCGAAGTGATTTATAATTTGAATGCTTTTACCCTTGGAGCACAAAGTGTCAATCCTGATGTAAAGGTGAATGTGGTATGGACGAATACATGGTATGACCCGACGACTGAACGTCAAGCGGCAATCAGCTTGCTGGATAAGGGTGCGGATGTGCTTTTGGCCTATCAGGATTCACCTGCAACCCTGCAGGCTGCTGCTGAACGAGGGGCTTTTGCCGGGGGAAATGACTCGGATATGAGTAAATACGCTCCGGACAATTATTTGACGAATCCGGTATGGAATTGGGGGCCGTATTACGTAAAAGCTGTGCAGGCAGTTATGGATGGAACCTGGAAGAGCGAGCAATATTCCGGTGATATGGCTGACGGTATGGTGGAGCTGGCTCCTTTCGGGAACAAGATCCCAGATGATGTGAAAAAGCTTGTCGAAGACGCCAAAGCCAAAATTATCAGTGGTGAGCTTGAGGTTTTCACAGGTCCGATCTCAGATAATCAAGGGAATGTGAAGGTTCAGGAGGGTCAGAAGCTGACCTTGGAGGAAGTGCTGGGCATGAACTGGCTCGTAAAAGGTGTGGAAGGAACTATCCCGCAATAATGTTTAAAAATAGGGAATAAGATGTGCACAATCTATGGGTGGGGCGGGTTCCGTTAAGCGGAAACTTCCCCACCCGTACTACAACTTGAAGGAAGGAGGGGTTCAGGCCATGCGGGGAACTTCAGTTGAAATGCGGGGGATTGTGAAAAAATTCGGCTCGGTAACCGCCAGTGATCAAGTCGACTTTTCGGCAAATGCGGGTGAGATTCATGCGTTGCTTGGGGAGAATGGGGCCGGGAAGAGCACGGTGATGAGCATGCTGTCAGGGGTGTACAGAGCAGATGAAGGAGAAATCTTCATTCATGGGAAAGGTGCTCAGATCCGTTCTCCTAAAGATGCTGCGCAGCTGGGTGTAGGTATGGTGTTTCAGAACTTTAGGCTGGTGCAAAGCCTCACAGCAGCAGAAAATATCGTGCTTGGCGAAAAGTCGTCTTTCTGGCGCGGCCGTAAGTGGATGAAGAACAAACGCGAGGAGATCGAGGCATTAGCGGAACGGTTTGGACTGAATTTCCCGGTGGATCGCCCGATCTGGCAGTTGTCCGTGGGTGAGCAGCAGCGTGTTGAAATCGTTAAGACGCTGTATCGCGGGGCTGACATTATTATTCTGGATGAACCAACCTCTGTATTGACCCCGGGAGAGGTGGAACAGCTATTTGAAACGCTGCGGGTCATGAAGCAGGCAGGAAAAACGGTCATTATGACTACTCATAAAATGAAAGAGGTTATGGCGTCCTCCGATCGGATTTCCGTCATGCGCAAAGGGAAAATGATCGCCACACTGACCACGGCAGATACAGATGAACTGGAGCTGGCTCGTCTGATGGTGGGCAAGGAAGTAACCATCACTCGTCAAGAACGGGAAGCCACTGAAGGGGATTCTTTATTAGAAGTGAAAGATGTGGACGTATATGCCGATCACGGGCGAAAAGCACTGGATCACTTCTCACTGAACGTATGTAAAGGGGAGATTGTAGGCGTAGCTGGGGTAGCTGGTAACGGGCAAAAGGAACTGGCTGAAGTGTTAACAGGTCTTAGAGGCTGGAAAAGTGGTGAAATCACGTTTGATGGAAAGACGGTGAAATCGGCTTCGGTTAGAGGGGCAATTGATTCAGGAATCTCCCACGTGCCGGAGAACCGGATGAAGAGCGGTTTAGCTGGACGCCTCGGATCGGTGGATAATCTTTTGTTTAAGTCTTACCGCTCAGAGGAGCACTCCAAATTTGGTTTCTTGAAGTCCGCGAAGAACCGTTTGTGGTCACAGGAGCTGGTCCAGCGCTTTAACGTCAAGACACCTGAGCTGGAGACGCCAGTACAACAGTTGTCAGGTGGTAATCAGCAGAAGCTGCTATTTGCACGTGAAATCAGTCATCGGCCTAAGCTAATGGTCGCCGTTCATCCGACACAAGGGCTGGATGTAGGTGCCACGGCTGGTGTTCACGACCTTCTTATGGAGCTGCGTGGTTCAGGTAGTGGCGTGTTGTTAATTTCGGAGGATTTAGATGAATTGCTTCAGTTGTCCGACCGGATTCTAGTGATCTATAACGGCTCAATTATTGGTGAGAGTACACATGAGGAAGCGAATCGAGAGAGCATCGGACTACTAATGGCTGGTATTCATAATAGAGAGGAGAGCGCCGTATGAGCCTGGAGAATGGAAGAAATACCGCAGCAGCAGTACTGGAACCCCTCTCCTCCCACTCCGGAAAACGATTCTCTCTACGTTTCGAATACGATGCCAGCCGCATCCGTTCTCCTTGGTGGACACCTATTGTATCTATAGTTTTAGCGCTATTGTTGTGTGCCCTATTTATTGCGGCGAATGGTATGAATCCGGTGCTGGTCTATGAAAAAATGTTCCGTGGCGCATTTGGCACTGCGTATGGGCTCACGGAAACGATGGTTAAAGCGATCCCGCTACTTCTATGTGGGCTTGGGATTGCTGTGGCTTACCGCATTTCGGTATGGAATATTGGAGCAGAAGGCCAGTTAACCGTTGGGGCTATGGCGGCCACAGCGGTCACGATTTATTTTCCTGACTTACCTTCATTCTGGTCCCTGAGCTTAATGCTGCTGTTCGGGATTGCCGCGGGTGCGCTTTGGGGACTATTGACTGCTATTCCGCGGACGCATTTTGGAGTGAATGAGCTAATCACTTCATTAATGCTGAATTATGTTGCCCTATTGGCGCTCGATTACGTGGTATTCGGACCTTGGAAAGATCCTAAAGGATTTAATTTCCCGGGATCACCTATGTTTACTGCGGCTCAATCGCTGCCTGTTCTCGGAAGTACAAGATTGCATATTGGATTGTTATTTGGACTTATCGCCGTTGTGATTTATTACTTAATGATTCGTTTTACCAAGTGGGGTTACGAGCTCCGGCTGATTGGGGCCAATCCTGTTGCAGCCAGATACGCGGGGGTTCCTATCAAGCGCCATATTATTATCGTCATGCTGATCAGTGGGGGGCTCGCCGGGATCGCTGGCATGGCGGAGGTCTCCGGTGTTACACACAAGCTGATGCAGGGCATTTCACCGGGTTATGGATACACCGCCATTATTGTGGCTTGGTTGGCCAAATTGAATCCACTCGGTCTAATCGTTACTTCTATTTTATTCGGTGGCTTAATTGTTGGCGGATATAGTGTTCAAACCATCGGGCTGCCCTCATCGATATCAGAAATGCTGCAGGGCTCCATCCTGTTTTTCTTGATTGCTGGCGATATGATCTATCGTTTCCGCATTCGCCGTAGCCGGGTTCAGCTGAAAGGGGGGAGATAGGCGATGGATTTTACAACACAGCTACTTATTGCCGCTATTTCCGCAGGGACCCCGCTGCTGCTGGCTACGCTGGGAGGCATTCTAAATGAACGAGCCGGCATTATACAGCTTGGGGCTGAAGGTCTGATGCTGATGGGAGCGGTCACCACTTGTATCGTGTATATTCGCTCCGGAAACCTGTTGCTGGCTCTGCTGGCTACCGTAGCTGTAACGGCTGTGCTTGGTTTGCTGCATTCTTTTCTCTGTGTGACCTTGCGGGCGAATCAAACGATGTCCGGTCTTGCGATGACCTTGTTCGGCAGTGGGTTGAGCGCTTATCTTGGTAAACCAATCAGCGGCATTCCTTTGCCGGGAACCTCCCCTAAGCTGCATCTGGCTTGGCTGGAAAATGTACCGTTCATCGGAAAAATATTCGGCAACATGGATTACCTAACCTGGTTCAGCCTGCTGCTAGTGCTTGCTCTGCATCTGCTAATTCACCGCACTTCATGGGGCCTGCATTTGCGGGCAGTCGGAGACAGTCCGGCTACCGCAGATGTGATGGGGATCCGTGTGCAGCTTATCCGCTACAGCTATGTGATCACCGGTGCTGCTCTCATCGGCCTGGCCGGAGCGGATATGGTATTGGCCTATGCGCCAACCTGGAATGAAGGGCTGACAGCCGGTCGAGGCTGGATTGCGGTAGGGCTAGTGATTTTTGCCAGATGGAATCCGCTGCGCGCTTTGTTCTGCGCTTACTTTTTTGGGGCATTGGATTCACTTGGCTTCCGCATTCAATTGCTGGGCAGTGCAGTTCCGCCCTATTTTCTCAAAATGATTCCGTACCTTGTGACCATTCTGGTCCTAATGTACCTTGGGTACCGCAATCGCAACAAACCATCCGGTACACCGGAGGCGCTCGGAGTTCCTTATATTCGGGAACAAAGGTTTTAAGGCAGGCTATACGAGAAGGGAAGCGGCAATCTGGTACTCAAAAAGGGAGGCGGAGTGTATGGGAGTTATACGGGAAGAGGATGGAAGGCTACCTGAAGTAATTCAACCCCACAGCCTGCACGAAGCTTGGGAGAGAAAAACGGCGTTTGGAGACAGTTCCCGATATGTCGCAGGAGGAACATTGCTGAGAACAGGGTGGGAAAATGGAACGGATCATATGCCCAAACAGCTGATTGATCTTCGGCAAATCACAAATCTCGGCGACATTACCTTAACGGAATTTCACTTATCTCTGGGCGCTCTTGTTCCACTCTCCCAGTGCCGCAGTAATGAGCATTTGCAGGCCGTGGCTCCTGCGCTGCAAGAGGCTGCACGTTGCATAGCGGCTCCGTCGGTGCGTAATCTTGCCACGCTCGGGGGCAATATCGCTTCTGGCTTCGGAGATATTCTACCTGCGTTACTGGTCTATGACGCGGAGTTAATCTCCTTTGACGGCAAATTTATGACGGCACTACCTTTGATAGAGTGGCTAAACAATCACTGGAGCGGGATAAAACCTGCGGCAGATCTTGTGGCTGAGATTCGCATCTCACCTACTCGCTTAGAGAGTCCGTTAACGGATAGGCTAGAAATTTTCCGTAAGGTTGGCCGCAGGGAAGTGTTCACCCCTTCACTTGTAACAGTAGCAATCTCAGCATCAATCGATGAGGAACTCCGTTTCCGTGAGGTGCGTATCGCCGCAGGTGGGGGCTCTGGGCGGCCGCAGCGACTAAGTAGAGCTGAAGTTATGCTTGAAGGTGTGAGGTATACAGAGGAGCTGTTGGCTTCTTTATATGAAGAGGTTGAGAACAGCTTTGAGACGTATAGTGATCCCTTTGCAACAGAACTTTACAAGAAAAAGACTGCTGGGAATTTGGTTGTATCTGAGCTGTGGAAGGCTATGAATATACGGAGTTAAGAGGTGAATAACCCGACGAAAGGAGAGAGGGAAAATGCTGCTGAATAAGGAATCCAGCGGTAGCCGCTGGCGTACACGACCCGATGGAGAGGGCAAGGTATCCGGTAAGCTGCAGTATTTGACCGACATGAGGGCAGAAGGAATGTTGATCGGCCGCGTGCTCCGCAGTGAGCAGGCACATGCTCGTATTTTGTCCATACGCATTGAGAAGGCCGTTGAAGTCCCTGGTGTACACGCTGTAATTACTCATGAGGATGTGCCCGGACTTAACGGCTTTGGCATAGCTTTGCCGCATCAACCGGTATTTTGCAGTGACCGTGTGCGTTACACTGGCGATGCGATTGCGGCAGTCGCGGCAGAGACGGACGAAATTGCGGAATATGCCTTATCTCTTATCGAAGTGGATTATGAGCTTCTACCCTTACTCGAGAACCCGGAAGAGGCGATGAAAAAGGACGCAATTCTGCTGCATGCCGAGGGAAACGTGCTTCATCATACGGAATATCGAAAAGGGGAGCCGGAAGCGGTATTTACGGATTGCTGTCATGTGGTAGAGGAGACTTATTATACACCACGCCAAATGCACACTTATATGGAGACTGAAGGTGGACTGTTTATCCCAGAGGATAACGGACGGCTTACCGTATATTCAGCTACACAACATGGGTTGATGGATCGCCTGCAGCTATCCAGAATTCTGGCTATTCCTCAAGAAGATATTCGCGTCATCTCGAGTCCTATCGGCGGGTCCTTTGGAGGAAAAGACGAGCTGAATGTACAACCGTATGGAGCGCTGCTCGCCTTGCGGACACTCCGTCCGGTAAGACTGCATAATTCGAGAGCTGAATCGGTACGTGCAGGACTAAAACGCCATCCCATGAAAATCACCATGAAAACTGGCTGCGACCCCGAAGGAATCATCAGGGCACATCAGGTCAGAATTATTTCGGATACGGGAGCTTACGCAACACTGGGGGCGGAGGTGCTCAACTTTGCGACAGAACATGTGATGGGCCCCTATATCATCGATCATGTGGATGTGAAGGGTTTTGCTGTATATACCAATAACGGTGTATCTGGTGAATTTCGCGGTTTTGGCGGCAATCAGGCGATTTTCGCTTTGGAGGGACAAATCGATCGGTTGGCTGAGCGATTGCAGATCGATCCGTGGGAAATGCGCCGCCGTAATTTGCGTAAATATGGAGATCTGGGGCCGCTGGGTCAGGAAATTGCTCAGACCGATGGTGCCTTTCAGGTGTGGGAAGCGCTGGCGGGTTCGCCTCTTATGACTGAGGCCGCATCTACAGACAGTGATTCAGGTGTGGTGGAACCTTGGATCGTAACTGGAACGGGTGCTGCTATAGCTATGCATGGTGCAGGACTTGGCTATGGTATTCCCGATCCGGCGGGTGGCAGGCTCTCTTTGACGCTAGAGGGCAAAATTGAGGCGGTGTTTGGTTACGAGGAGTTTGGTCAGGGGTTAATCGCAACAATGGAACAAATGCTGATTGAACAGTTTGGCTTGGCGGCAGAGGATCTAAGCATCGTTATTGGCGATACGGATGTTGTGCCCGATAGCGGATCTAGTACGGCTTCCCGATCAACCAGCATGATGTGGATGGCCTTAAAACGGCTGCGTCCAGACTTCACCGCTCGAGTGCTGCAGGCAGCTGCGATGATAAAGCCAGAGCTGGATAACTATGAAATGAAGCTCGGCCCTGGCGGTATTTGGCTAAAAGACGGCGGTCTGCTTCTGACTTACAAGGACTTGGCACAGCGTATTTCAGAACCCATTGTCTGTAATACAAAGTTTACTTATCCAACCACACCCTTTAAAAGAGTGGGGGCACATTTCCTATACACCTATTCTGCAATCGCAGTCCGCGTGGAAGTTAATCTGCTTACTGGACGTGTTCGTGTACTGGATCAATATCATGCGGTAGCGGCGGGACCGGTGGCTAATCCGCAAGGTTATCTTGGACAGATCGAAGGTGGCAGCAGTATGGCGGTCGGTTTCACCTTGTCAGAGGATGCTGTGATGTCTGGCGGCAGCTATGTCACCAAAAATTTAGACACCTATTTGGTGCCGACCATTGCCGACATGAATGGCAGCATTCAGGTGCAGCCGATAGAGGATTTGCCGGATCATGACACGTACGGTCCTCGCGGCATTGGAGAGGTGGGTTCCGTCAATTTAGCTCCGGCAGTCGCGTCAGCCATATTTCAGGCTGTAGGGAAACGGGTAACCAAGCTGCCCATTGATCCCGAATGGCTGCAGTCTACACCGTTTATTCCACAAAAGGTGGTGAACATCCATGCCGAGCCATAATTCAGATGCGAATCTAGATGAAGATAACCTTGACCCCTTATCGTCTGAGGAAGCCTTTGCAGAAGAGAGGTTCACCTTTAATTGTAATCTTAATGGCAAAGCGATATCCACGGAGATTCCACCCTCCCGCCGGCTTTTAAAGGTCATACGTGAAGATTTGGAGCTGACCGGCACAAAACGTTCTTGTGAGATTGGCCGCTGCGGGGCATGTATGGTGCTGGTGGATGGACGTCCAGTGAATTCATGTCTAGTCATGGCCTATCAATGCTCAGGTGCGGAAATTACAACGATTGAGGGAATTAGTGAAGTAGGCCTGCATCCCGTTCAGCGGGCTTTTTTAGAAGAGGGGGGGTTCCAATGCGGTTATTGTACACCAGGGATGGTTATCTCGGTGGTTGCTCTGCTGGAAGAGAATCCGCATCCTACTCAGGCTGAAGTGGAAGAAGCTTTATCGGGTAACATTTGTCGCTGTACGGGGTACGGTGGCATTTTACGAGCTGTTAACAAAGCTATTGGAGGTTGAGTGGATGGTCGTTTCTGAAGGCAGGTTTACGATGGAAGAGATAAATGCCATGAGTATAACGGATTTTGTGAAGCATCTAGGCGGCATTTTTGAACATTCACCGTGGGTAGCAGAGGAGGCTTATAAGCAGATTCCGTTCCATTCTTTAGAGCATTTGCATAGCACCATGATGCAGACCGTACTGAGTGCTGACCGGAGCCGAATGGAGGGACTATTAAAAGCTCACCCGGATTTGGCGACTAGGCTTCAAGTTACGGCTTTATCTGCTTCTGAGCAGCAGGGAGCTGGACTGGATCGGTTAACAACGGAAGAGTTTAATCTATTAAATGATCTGAATCGAAAGTATACGGACAAATTTCATTTCCCTTTTATTCTAGCTGTTCGTGGCAAAAACAAAGATGACATTATCAGCGCCATTGGCGTGCGAGTTGAGCGTTCCCCTCAGGAGGAATGGGTTCAAGCCTTTTCTGAAGTCGGTACAATTACGAGATTTCGCCTAAGTGATTTAATTATTTAATTATTTAATTATTTAATTATTCATTCATCATAAACGGGGAGGGTGTCAGCCATGCTGGAACCAATTAACGGACGTACAATATTTTATGGAAAAAGTGATGTGCTAACTTATCGTACCTATGCTAAACCGCTGGCCGTTACCCCCGTTCCCGAATCTTCCTTCACGGGCTGCGACAACATTATATTCGCACATAATATTACATTCGCGGTCACGGGCGAAGCGTTTCTTCCTTCTTTTTCAGAGGGGGATAATTCCATGGTCGTTGCTACCGATTCTATGAAAAATTTTATCCTGCGCAATACCGCGGACTACACTGGAAGCACAACGGAGGGGCTACTGCAGCTTCTAAGCAGCCGTTTTCTCGATAAATACGATCATGTCACCGCAGTTTCAGTTTCCGCAGACCGGTTACCTTTTGAACAGGTGATGGTACCCGGGGTTGAGGGGCTTAAACAGAGTCATTTAGTACTGCGTCACTCCAATAATGAATCTTATTCGGCTTCGTTAACTATAAAACGTGGAGAGAATGGGACTGAGGTTATCGCTCATGAATGCCGATTGAAGGATTTACAGCTGATAAAAGTGAGTGGAAGCTCGTTTTATGGATTCGTCCGTGATGAGTACACAACATTGCCGGAGAGCTTTGACCGTCCGCTTTATATTTTTCTGAATATTAACTGGACCTACAGTGATGTTCAGCATGCTCTGGATGGAGATCTAGGCCAATATGTGGCATCGGAGCAGGTTCGCGATATCGCCCATAGCGCTTTTCATGAGCTGAACAGTCCATCAATCCAATCGTTGATTTATCAAATTGGGCTGCGCGTATTGTCCCGTTTTCCACAGCTGGCTACCGTTTCATTTGAGTCCAATAACCGGACTTGGGAAACCATTGTTGAGCCTGAAGAAACTAAAGGTGGAGTCTTCACCGAACCTCGTCCACCCTATGGCTTTCAGGGCTTTTCTGTCAGCCGTGCAGATCTGGCCGGAGAGACAGCGTAATGAGCGGGCGTCTTACCACCCATGTGTTGGATCTGTCGCGGGGGATTCCTGCTACAGGTCTGACGCTTCAGCTCTGGAAGCTTACGGATGGGATGAGCAAGCTTCTGTGTGAAGAAGTCACGAACAGTGACGGGAGGCTGGATGCTCCGCTGCTGGAGGGAAACGAAATGGAGTCTGGATGTTACGAGCTGCTGTTTATGGTTGGCGATTACTACCGTAGAGCGGATGCCAAAGCGTCAGCAGACACTCAACGTGAGATGCCTTTTTTTCTAGAACAGATACCTATTCGCTTTCATATAGAGAGCTCCATGCAACACTACCATGTACCTTTGCTAGTAGCACCTGGTGGATATAGTACGTATCGGGGAAGTTAAGAGAAAGTTGACGACCGGAGGAGGTGGCAGCTCATGAAGGAATCCTATGAACTTGTGATTAAGAACGGGAATGTAGTGCTGCCCGATCAGGTACTCAAGCTGGATATTGCAGTATCAGAGGGTAAGATTGTCGCACTTGGAGAGGAACTTTCGCTTGCGCCGCTAACCAAAGTCATCGACGCAGAGGGGTTCTATGTGCTCCCCGGTATGATTGATATGCATGTCCACTTTAATGAACCAACGTTTGGACATTGGGAAGGCTTTCGCAGCGGTTCTGCGGCGTTGGCAGCTGGCGGCTGCACAACCTATGCAGATATGCCGCTTAACGGCAATCCACCTACTGTGAACGAGGCTGGGCTTCGTCAAAAGGTAGATGCTGCGGCTGGAAACTCTGCCGTTGATTATGTGCTGTGGGGTGGGCTCGTTCCCGGCAATCTGGATGATTTAGAAGTTTTGGCAGCCGCTGGCGTCACTGGGTTTAAAGCCTTTCTCTCCAATCCTGGAGGGGAGGGCGAAGGCAGATTCCGTGAAGTGGATGAGGATACACTCTATCAAGGGATGCAGCGAATCGCTTCTCTGGGCGGGATTCTGGCGCTGCATGCAGAAAGTGAGGCTATCACGGCGGTGTTGACCGCAGATGCAGTGCGAAATGGCAGAACCAGCGCAAGTGATTTTGCGGCTTGCCGCCCTGCTGAAGCAGAGCTGGAGGCAGTGTCCAGGGCGCTGCTGTACGGTGAACGTACGGGCTGCCGGTTGCATTTTGTTCATATCAGCACGGCCGCCGCCATTGAGAAAATCTATGAAGCTAAGCTTCGAGGTCTGGACGTTTCGGCCGAAACCTGTCCCCATTATCTGGTTCTCACTGAAAATGATATGAAGGCTTTAGGCCCTGTGGCGAAGTGTGCACCTCCGCTGCGAAGTGCGGTGGAGCAGGAGAAGTTATGGGAGATGCTGGCCCAAGGCAAAATCGATCTGATTGCTTCGGATCATTCCCCCTGTCCAACGGAATTGAAGGTGAAGCCGGACTTGTCTTTTTTTGCAGCTTGGGGTGGGATCTCGGGTGCGCAGAGCAGTCTGGAGCTTATGTTCCATGAAGGCGTGAATGTGCGGGGTTTGGATGTTACATTAATTTCCAGTCTGCTTGCAGGGCAACCCGCAAAACGTTTTGGAATAGAGCATCGCAAAGGCGCTATAGCTCTAGGTCTAGATGCCGATCTAGTTCTGATGAATCCAAGCACAACCTATACGCTGACTGCGGAGGATTTATTGTATCGCCACAAGCACAGCCCCTACATCGGAAGAACTTTATCCTGCAAAGTAGTTGCTACGATCTGTCGCGGGAATGTGATCTATACCTCTGAAGAAGGAGTGATCAGTGAGGGAGGTGGACAGTGGCTGCGAGTTAGGAAGGAGCAGTACAGCCTATGAATGATTCCAGAGTTCAAGCGTCGACTCAGAAACTACTGGAGCTGCTGGAGGAGCTGGCGGCATTCAGCACACCTGGGCCAGGAGTTACTAGACTGCTATATACGGAGGAATGGAGCCGGGCGCAGATTTTTTTGCAGGAAAAAATGGCTGGGCTCGGCTTAGAAGTTTCCATAGACAAGGTTGGCAATGTATATGGACGATTGAGTGGATGCAATCCGCAGCAAAAGGTTATTTTAACCGGATCGCATATTGATACTGTAATCAATGGCGGAAAATATGATGGTACGTATGGGATCGCTGCGGCTATGATTGCGCTTCAAGATTTGCAGAGGAACTTTGGCCAGCCGCAGCGGACGCTTGAGGTCGTATCTTTTTGTGAAGAAGAGGGGAGCCGATTTCCGCTTGCTTATTGGGGTTCGGGCCATGTCACGGAAAGGTATGACGGAAGCGAGGCCGAGACCTGTATGGATGCAGAGGGCGTGACGTTAAAAGCAGCAATGGCACAATCCAGCTTCTTACAGGACATAACGGAGGAGAAAGCTTCTAAGCGGACTGGAGTCAGAAATGATATTGGTGCTTTTGTAGAACTGCACATCGAGCAAGGGATTATTCTGGAGAAGACGGACACTCAGATAGGCGTAGTTCAGGGGATTGTTGGCCAGAGACGATATGTGGTCAAGGTCAGTGGTATTGCTAATCATGCAGGCACGACACCGATGTTTATGCGGCAGGATGCACTGGCTAGTGCGGTTGAAATGCTGTACGTGCTTGAAAGTGCTGCTAAAACTACTGGTGAACCTCTTGTAGCAACCTCGGGTAAGCTTGAGGTGTATCCGAATACGCCAAATGTGATCCCGGGTGAGGTTCTTTTTACACTAGATATCCGCCATAGTGAAGAGGACGAACTGGAACGTTTCTGTGAGAAGCTTCTTGCGGAATGTAATGAAATTGCTGTTAAACGTGGGGTGACTCTTGAGGTTACATCCGTGCTCAATACAGTCCCTGCGCCTATGGATATGAAGCTATCTGCAATGCTGGAAAATATCTGCCGCCAACAGGGGAAGACGTACCGCATGATGGTAAGTGGAGCGGGACATGACGCCCAGCTGTTTGCGCCGCGTTGCCCTACTGCGATGATATTTGTGCCAAGCCGAGCTGGCATCAGCCATTCTCCGGAAGAATATACTTCCCCTGAGCAGCTCGTTGCTGGGCTTGAGGTTCTGACTGCGATGTTATATGAGTTAGCTTATTAAAAAGAGTTCGCCGAACTTTTAAGGGAGGATCATCATGAAGCGTTACGAAGATTTGTCGCCGTCCCAACGCTGTATTATGACTCCGGGTCCGGTCGAGGTAGATCCGCGTGTACTGCGGGCGATGTCTTTTCCGGTGCTGGGTCAGTTTGATCCAGAGTTCACCTCTATTATGAATGAAACGATGGAAATGCTGCGGGAGCTGTTTGCTACTCGTAATTCATGGGCTTACCCTATCGATGGTACCTCCCGTTCTGGAATTGAAGCTGTGATGGTTAGTTTGATCCTACCGGGTGAGCGTGTGCTGATTCCGATCTTTGGCCGCTTCGGACATCTATTGCATGAGATTGCTGAAAGATGTGGCGCTGAGGTGTTCGTGCTGGAAAAGCCATGGGGGAGTGTGTTTGAGCCGGATGAAGTGATAACAGCTATGGAGACTTTTAAACCACATGTGGTGGCAATGGTTCATGGGGAGACCTCTACAGGACGTGTGCAGCCACTCGCGGAAATTGGTAGAGCTTGCCGCCGGATGGATACTTTATTCATAGTCGATGCAGTTGCAACCATTGGGGGCATTCCTGTCGAGACAGATGCTTGGATGTTGGATGCCGTCGTTGGCGGTACACAGAAATGCCTGTCCGTCCCTTCCGGAATGGCACCGATAACGTATAATGATCGTGCTGAAGCTAAGCTCATGACCCGAAAACGAGTAGAACGCGGGATTAGAGCAAGTGATGTCCAGCCAGGTGACTTATCTTTTGTCCGCAGCAATTATTTCGATCTCGGCATGCTTCAGGATTACTGGAGTCCACAACGTCTCAATCATCATACAGAGATGACCTCAATGCTTTATGCACTGCGGGAGGGCTTGCGGCTTACCCTTGAAGAAGGGCTGGATGCCCGATTCGCCAGACATATCCTCCATGAAAAAGCACTTGTAGCTGGATTAGCAGCTATGGGTTTAGAACTATACGGGGATCCTTCCTGCAAGCTTACTGTTGTTACCTGTGTGCTGATCCCTGAGGGGATAGATGGGGAAGCTGTCCGTTCGCTGCTGCTGGGGCGGTTCGGAATTGAAATTGCCAGTTCTTTTGGACCGTTAAAGGGAAGGATCTGGCGCATCGGTACGATGGGTTTTAGCAGTCGTGAGAATAACGTGTTGCGGCTGCTTGGAGCGCTGGAAGCCGCATTACAGCGTCATGGATTTAAGGGGCCTTGCGGGTTTGGGGTTCAGGCAGCACTTGACGTATATGAGGCAAAAGTAAGATAATCGTTGGAATAGAGCGGATGGCGGGAGAGTAAAAACAGGGGCATGTCCGGATGGTTCGGACAATCTTTGGGAATAAGTAAACGGCTATCATCTACAGGGATGATTGAGCCGTTTTTTCTTACAAATACAGACCTGCGCAACTATATTATCCTAGGCTTAATAGTTAGGCAATCCTCTATGATTACGGATCTATTCACTACATCAAGACAACACTTGGATACTAACGGGGGAGAGATGAAGATGACAACTTTTACAAGAAAGCCTTTAGCGGATTGTGTACCTGAGCTTGTGGCTACGGCAAGAGGCGATAAACCGGCAACACTGGTAATTACAGGTGGAAAGCTGGTCAACGTATGCTCTGGTGAAATTCTAGAAGGAATGTCTGTTGGTGTTCAAGGTGGACGAATTGCTTATGTTGGTAAAGATGTGACACATATGATTGGCGAAGGAACGCAAGTTATTGATGCGAACGGCAAGTATATAGCTCCGGGATTGCTCGATGGCCACTGCCATATTGAGAGCACCCAGCTAACCGTTACTGAATTTTCCCGCGCTGTTCTGCCGCTTGGCACAACAGGTGGTTTCTTTGATGCACATGAGATTGCTAATGTATTCGGGCTGAAGGGTATTCAATTGATGCTGGATGAGATGCGGGGGACGCCGTTAGCTGCTTACATGCAGGTGGCTTCTTGTGTGCCTGCGGCAGGTGCGGAATTCGAGACAACGGGTGCCTCAATTGGTCCTGAAGAAGTTGCCGAAGCTTTTACGTGGGGCAAAGATGTGATTGCTCTGGGCGAAGTGATGAATTTCCCTGGCGTTGTTTACGGCGATGAAAAAATGCTTGGAGAGATTCAAGCTACGCTGCGGGCAGGCAGATTTGTTGACGGTCATTTCACATGGCCTTCCAGCGACTGGAGACTGCCAGTGTATGCTGCGGCAGGGGTGACTGGTGATCATGAGTGTGTTACAGCAGACGATGTGATTGAGCGCGTTCGACTGGGGATGTATGCCAAAATGCGCCGGGGCTCGGCTTGGCATGATGTTGCCAAGACCATCACCGCTCATACAGAGCGTGGACTTGACCCGCGTCGCATGATGCTGGTTACTGACGACCGCAGCTCGGAATCGTTACGGGACGAAGGTCATATGGATTTCGTTATTCGCCATGCGATTGCTCAAGGCGTGAAGCCAGTAACAGCCTTCCAAATGGCAACTATTAATACGGCAGAGCGTTTTGGGTTGTCTCAGGATATCGGATCTATTACTCCAGGTTCTTTTGCGGATATTATTCTGCTGGACGGGAATTTGGCCGATGTTCACGTGGTACTTACGATTGCCGCGGGTGTAGTCGTTGCCGAAAACGGTGTGATGACGGCAGAGCTTGCTAAATTCACATATCCAGAGGAAGTTTTGGCTTCGGTTCATTTGCCGCAGCGTCCTACCGCCGAAGATTTTATTATCGCGGCTCCAATTGAAACAGGGGAACTTACTACAAGAGTTATTAAAGTAAGAGAAAATCATGTGGAGACCATTGAACGTATGGTTTCGGTACCTGTAGTAGCAGGGCAGCTGGATGTAAATGCTGTAGAGGGTCTATGTAAAATCGCTGTGCTCGAACGGCATAAAGGAACAGGAAATAAATCAGTGGCTGTTGTGGAAGGCATCGGTTTTAAAGAACCGGCTGCTATCGCAATGACTGTTGCTCATGATAGTCATAATGTACTCGTCATCGGCAATGATAATGAGCTAATGGCCAAAGCTGCGAACGCGGTGGCGGACGCTCAGGGTGGGGTCGCTGTAATTACATCTAGTGGAGAAACGTTATTCCCGTTGGCCATTGCAGGCCTAATGTCTACAGAGCCATTTGAAATTGCTGCTGAGAAATCAGCTGCGATCAGCAAAGCGTTGTATGATGCCGGCTGTACTTTGAATTACGCGTTTATGACTTTATCGCTGCTTGCTTTGGCGGTTATCCCAACGTTACGTATCACAGATAAAGGACTCGTACGGATTTCACCCGAGGGAATACAGTTAGTGCCATTGTTTGTTTAAGTAAATTAACTGAAGTATAATCCTAATGCAAAAAACTGTTCTGAGGTCGTAATGACCCTTCAGAACAGTTTTTTTTTGTTTAAATATAAGAAAGCAAAAGCTTCACATGATGCGTAATCTTTATACATCTTATTGTAATGAACAATAATATTAAACAGATTTTTAGAGAATGAAACATTTTTCTGAGCAAAATCCTAAAAAAATATAAATAAAGCATAGTCAGGTGACGATAATAATGTTAAATTAGATAAAATTAAAGTGAATTAATGGAGTTAATTTTACATTAATGGCATATAAAGAATTATAGATAATGGCAGGTTTCGAATAACCCAACTAAGAGGGACGAGGTGCATGGAGAGATGATCAGACTAGAAACGCAAGATATTTTGAATATTAGCATGAAGCAAATTGCTACTATTTTTAAGATGAAGCCGCTTGAACTGAGATTTGTCACCGATTTTCAGGGTGAGAAATATCTCTTAACTAATGATAAGTTACACCTCAACAACCAGCAATATTGGGCAAAGGTTATGGAATGTGTCTTTGATGATCATGTTAGACCTGTGTTAATGTGTGAGGTATTATATTTCCTTCGTAATGAATTTCTGGAAAGTGACATTAAGTTATGTTTTTCTTATGATTACGCAGAGGATGGGAATGGCGCAGCTACAGCTACGGCTGAAGTATCCTTTAATGACTCAGCAGATTTACAGCCGAGTGAGATTGCCGAGCTGATTGATTTTGCGTTGACCTTGCAGGACAAGCAGTGGTTCCATGAACTGACTACGAAATATAAGCAGCTTACAGCATAAGTATCCTTTCGATTCTTCATGCTTAACAATTGATATAGATAACCGTCTTGTCTGCAACAGAAATGATCTGTGGACAAGACGGTTTTTTTTGATTTACCATCCTTGGGCGTTTTTTTCTACATGTTCAGCCAAAAAATCAAGCCAATCCTCATGGTCATTCAAACAGGGGATTGCCATAAATTCCTCTGCTTGTCCTCCACCAGCCTCGAATTGTTCTCGTCCTTCTATGGCTAGCTCATGCAGCGTTTCCAGACAATCGGTCACAAGACCCGGTGAAAAAATCAGAGGCTTACGTATTCCTCGTCCGGCAAGCTCTCCCAGAACATCCGCAGTAGAGGGTCCTACCCATTCTTCTCGTCCGAAACGTGATTGAAAACTAAGCTGCCAGCGTTCGGGCTCCCAATTCATAGCAGAAGCAAGAAGATGCGCGGTTTCCATACATTGCTGCGGGTAGGGATCGCCGGTATCCGCATACCGTTTGGGAATCCCATGGAAGGTCAGTACAAAATAATCAGGTTCTTTGCTCAGAATCTCCATTTGACGCAGTAGGTGTGACTTCAAGGCTGAAATATAACCGGGCTCATTATAGTAGGCATCAATAAATCTTAGAGCCGGAATCAGACGTTTAGTTACAGGTCCAGTGGAGCTTTGGCGACCTAAGGCTGCAAAGCTGGCCTGATCGAATACGGACGCGGTAGTCGTGGACGAATATTGCGGAAACAGCGGCACAATGATAATTCGGGTAACTCCGGCGGTGTCGAATTTCGCCATCGCTTGCTCCATGCTGGGTTCGCTATAAGCCAATCCAAGCTCTACCTGATACCGTGGACCCAGCAGTTCTTGTAATCCAGATTGCTGAGCTAAAGAGTGAAAGAGCAATGGTGATCCTTCGGTTGTCCATATTTGACTGTACAGCTCAGCGGACCGGCGTGGACGTGAACGCAGAATGACACCTCGCAGCAAAGGCTGCCACAGCAGAGGAGAATAATCTATGATTCGGCGATCTGATAAAAAACGTTTCAGATAAGGCCGTACAGCTTTTGCAGTTGGTGCAGTAGGGGTGCCGATTTGGGCGAGTATAACTCCAATAGGTGGCTGTTTGCTCAAAGCACAGAACTCCTTTCCCATATAAGAGATCGTTCTAAAATAGCATAGCTAGCCTTGAATGCACAGTTATTGAGATCACTTTGCGCGTATAAATTAAATTTAATCGCAAATAGTGATGTTTCTTATAGGGTGTGTGATTTTCGATACAGAAGAACCGCAGAAAGGTCTGGTAGTATCAAACCAGAAATTGATGGAAAACGGGTGTAAGTGTTTTTATAGTAACTTATGTGAATTATTTCACCTTTTATACGGCTTTGTGTTAAAAGGAAGAAATGAAATAGATCAAAACTATTTTTTATTGAAAATCGAGCGTGTAAAGGCATGAGAGGGGGGATGAGTTCTTATGAAGAGAGAAGTTATGCTTCATAAGAAGAGAAGGGGCATCGTACGAAAAAGGTTTGGTTAACAAAAAGCTACATATCACTGGGGTTTGGTAAAGGAGAATTTTCATTGAAAAAACTAATTTCTTTAACGGTTAGCGCGGCTATATTGTTAGCGCCGTTTGCTTACACACTTAATGTGCCTGCTGTAAACTTGAAGGTGGATGCAGTATCGGCAGCCTCCGAAGAAGCGGATGCACCGGCAGCAAAACCAACAGCAAAACCCACGGCAAAACCAGCAGCAACACCAAAAGCAACGGCAAAACCAGTAGCAACACCAAAGCCAACGGCAAAACCAACAGCAACGCCAAAGCCAACGGCAAAACCAACAGCAACACCAAAGGCAACAGCCAAACCAGCAGCAACCCCAAAAGCTACAGCAGCACCAGTAGCAACCCCAAAAGCAACCGCTGCACCAGCAGCGACAGTAGTACCGGCGGAAACTGTTAAGCCTGTGGCTACAGCAAAGCCTGTTACAGTTAATGAAAACGTATACCAAGATGGAGTTTACGTAGCTTATGGCGATGCATACTCCAAAGGCACGGAAGGTGCCAAGATCGAAATTAAAGATGGTAAAATTACTAGCATTGAGCTTTTGAGAACCAGTCCTAAGCTGATTGATAGAGATGCTCGTAACAATTATAGTGCTTTATGGCAAGCTTATGGATTGATGAAGGATAGATTGCTTGGCAAAACAAGAGATGGAGCAGCGGCAGTTGATGCTGTTTCGGGAGCTACCCGCTCCAGTAATGGCTGGAAATTGTCTGTAGATAGAGCGTTTGAAAGAGCTCTGACAGTGAAAGATACAAATGCCGTTTACTTTGATGGAGTTCATATGGGCGTAGATCCTACAGGTAAATATTCTGTATTCGCGACCTACGAATCCAACAAGCTTACAGATGTTAAAGTGTATCCTATGAACAGCGCTGGTGATTTCATTGAGGAGAAAGCTTACACAGCTGAGCAAGCGGCAGCGGTTGCAGCTATAGCTCCAGCCTTGCTGGCCAAAGGAACAGAGGCACAGCCTGTTGCAGGTCTTGAAGCCGACTTTATAGCAGCGATTAACGCTTTCTGGGATGCTGAGCAGAATGCAATAATCAACAATACATCTGCTTATGTAGACGGATTCTATTCCTCTTATGGTACGGCAAGAAGTGTTGGCGTTGAAAGAGCCGACATCGTGATTCGCAACGGTAAGTTGGTTGATGTGAAGCTGTTTAGACTTGGCAACAACCTGATTGACAGAGGGGCAACAGCTTATGCGGAAGTAGTAAAAGCAAATGCTCCTATGACAGCTAAGCTGCTAGCGAATGGTTCATATATCGCTAACTATGATGAAAAGGTTGACGGAATTTCCGGAGCCACAGAAAGCAGTCACAGCTGGAACCAAGCTGTAGAAAGAGCATTTGAGAAAGCGCTGAAGGTTCCTGCTGAAGGTCAATATTTTGACGGCAAATTTGCCGGAGTAGATAACCAATCTAAAGTGCTGCTGCTAGTTGATGTTGATGCAGATGCGGTAACAGGCATTAAAGTAAGTCTGTTTGGAGCTGACGGCAAGCTGATTGCTGACGATAAAATGAGTGCAGAACAAAAAGGATGGGTAGCTACACTCACATCCGGGCTGTTAGAAAAAGGTGTACAAATGGCCGATATTACAGGCCAAGAAGCATTGTCGGCAGCAGCTAAAGCAGCACTGACAGATGCTTTGACCAATGCATCCAAAGTCCAAGGAACCTATAAAGACGGAACCTTTACTGCATTTGGTGATGCTTATGATAAAGGAACGAACAGAGCGGACGTTACCCTGCGTAACGGCAAAATCGTAAATGTAGCCTTGTACCGTGTAGGAATGAACCTTGTAGATAGAGGGAACGCTGCTTATCCTGAGGTGGTAAAAGCAATTCCTCAGTTGACGGCTAGCTTCCTCGCAGCAGGGACTAGAGAAGGTGTGCAGGAAGTAGATGCTGTGTCTGGTGCAACTAGCAGCAGCGTGGCTTTGAAGACTGCGGTGGATAGAGCATACGGAAAAGCTGAGGTTGTAGAAGCTAATAAAGCGGCTTATTTCGATGGAATCTTCATTGGTGTAAGTGCCGATAAGCTTGTAAATGTTATGGTGAATGTAGAGTACGGTGTTCCTGTCAAAATGCTTGTTTATTATTTGGATAAAAACGGAAGTGTAAGAACAATCAATCAGTTAACGGACGCGGAGCTGGCAGTGAAAGGTGAAATCGAGTCGACATCGACCGGATACAGCCTGCACAAATATGGTTACCGTCCAGCAGCCTTCGGAAAAAATGATGCAGAGAAAGAAATATCCGCTAAAGCGGTAGAAGCTATTAAATCAGCGCTTGAATCGGCTGGTAAATAATTATCGTTTTATAATAAAAGGAGGATATTCCAGTGCCAGAATATGGCCGGGGAGTAGCCTCCTTTTTCAAATATTCTTGGCTTGTACATAAATATGAAAATAGATCGTATAGTGATTTAAAGGGATTTTGGAGGTGAGTGTCTAAAGTTTAATATAGAGAGCAGGCCAAAAGCCTGTTATTAATAGGAGGCTCCAACATGACACAAATTAAACAGCTCGCTCCACAAGATGAATTTGTTGGCTTTTATCTTTTAAGAGAGCTGGCAATTAAACAAACGAACGGCACTCCTCCAAAAGATTATTTCGACATCGTTCTGGGGGATTCCACTGGACAATTATCTGCGAAATATTGGGATGCCAGCACAACCGATAAAGAAACTTTTTTTCCTATGGCGCTTGTGAAGGTACGCGGGATTGCTCATACTTATCGTGAGAAATTACAAATAAAAATTACTAAAATCAGGTTGGTTAACGATGAGGATGGTGTTGCACTTACGGATTTCATCCGTTCTGCCCCAATTCGTCCAGTAGACCTTATTCATACGATTAAAGGGGTTATGGCGAGTATTTCAGATCCGGAAATTGCTTCGATTGTCTCTTTTTGTGTGGGTAAAGTGGAAGAGAAATTGATGCATTATCCGGCAGCCAAAACACATCATCATGCTTATTTTGCCGGACTTGCTTATCATATGGTGCGTATGCTGGAGATTGGTGATTTTCTGTGCAAGCAGCGTCCGTTCTTGAATCCAGATCTAATGAAGGCAGGAATCATTCTGCATGATATCGCGAAGCCGGAGGAGATGGTCTCCCAGCTTGGGATTGTCTCGGAATACAGCGTTCAGGGCAAGTTGATTGGCCATATCTCGATGGCGTCTAACTGGATCACGGAAGCGGCTATCCGTTTAGATATTGATTTGAATTCGGAAAAGGTTATGGCGTTACAGCATCTCGTATTGTCACATCATAATTTGGGCGAATGGGGTAGTCCTGTTCAGCCACAGACAGCTGAGGCAGTCGCTCTGCATCATATCGATGCGATGGATGCGAAGCTGCAAATGGTGGAGGATGCTTTGGATACCACACCGGAGACCGAGGAATGGACACCGTTCATCAGAGGTCTAGAGAATAAGGCTGTGTATCGTTTGAAGATTTAAGAGATACCCTGTAAAAAAAACCCCCAATCAGCAGAAAGCAGCTGGTTGGGGGTTTTTGATGTTCTTTGGTTATTTGGACAAAGTGGCGCGGCTGCTATAAATGGAGGGTTTATGTTTAGTGCCTTGTTTCTTAGCAGGCTTTTTCGTGCGAGTGGAAAATGGGGTATACCCGCCGGCAAACATCGTTCCGCTAGTATATCCTTGACTGGCAGAGAGCAATAGAGGATCATAGTGCTCCTCCTGCTCCATAAGTTTTACTAGAATTGCAGCGGCTGCGCGTGCGTCATCTAAGGCATCATGGTGCTTTAGCGTAATGCCGAAAAACTCGGAGACTACATTAAGTTTATGGGAGGGCAGGTCGGGCAGCATTTTTTTGCCTAATAAATAGGTACATAAGTATTGAAAGCTTGGGTAGCTCAGGGACATTCCATCGAGACAATAACGCAGGACACTCATATCAAAAGCAGCATTATGCGCCACGACGATTTGTCCGTGTAGTAACGGTTCAACGGTGGGCCACAGCTCTTGAAAAGTAGGTTGCCCGATTACCATTGATGGCGTGATGCCGTGTATCGAAATGTTCATGCCATCAAACCGCTGCTGCGGGTCAATTAGCCAAGAATGTTCTGCGGTTATATTTCCAGCTTTAACTTCCACAAGTCCCAAGGCACATGCACTGGATCGACTGGAGTTCGCGGTCTCAAAGTCAATTGCTATAAAGTCCATTCGTAAAGCTCCTTATCTATCATATATACGTTTCATATTAAAGTAGTAAAATGATAAATACAATCTAGTGAATCACAATGAGCTGTTCAGTAAAAATAAGGAGATGATAGAGTGCGGCTTATAAAGGGGCAAAAGGTGGATATTACGAAAGGGAGAAACGTGAACAAGCTTTTGCTGAAATTTGGGTGGATGACTGCTGATACTAGAATTGGCATAGACTCTGCTGCTTTTTTACTGTCAGAGCAGAACCGTTGCGAACGCGATGAGAACTTTATCTTTTATGGTAATCCGTTGTCTATAGACGAAGCTGTAACTCATTCTGTCTTACAACTAGGGGATAAAGAAGCTATCGCCATTACACTTTCTCGACTTCCTAAGGATATTACTAGAATAGCTTTAACTTTAACGATCTATGAAGGAGAAAAATTAGGACACTCTATGAAGCAAGTAACCTCTCCTTATCTACGCTTAGTGGATGCTGCTAGCGGTGAGGAATTATTCGTTTTCGAGTATGGCTCTGACCTGTCGACGGAGACAGCTATTGTGGTTGGAGAGCTATATCGCTATGGCCCAGAGTGGAAATTCAGTGCGATTGGTAGTGGCTTTGAGGGAGGATTGGCTGCGTTATGTACAAACTATGGGCTCGTTATTGAAGAAGACGAAGGGAACCCTGAGGTAGCGGCCACAGCTGAGTTATCCCTGCCTTTAGAGACGATCCGTTATGAAGAGAAGAATGTACTGTCCTCTATTGATTTACGTAAAAAAATTGTTCAGATTACCTTAGAAAAAAAGAATCTGACAGGAGTCATCGCAAGGGTAGGCGTTGTTCTGGATATTACAGGATCTATGAGAAATCTCTATAATAATGGAACCGTTCAAGAAGTAGTTGAGCGTATATTAGCCGTTGCCTGCAAATTTGATGATAACCAATCGTTAGATGTTTGGGTGTACGATACGGAGTTTAGCCGGCTGCCACCAGTGACAGAGCAGGAATTAGGAAGATATGTGTTTACACATATTTTAAATAATCGTACCATTCATAAGTTTGGCCGCAATAATGAACCGCCAGTAATGGAGGATATCATTAAAAAATATACGGAGGAAGAACCCGATTCTACACCAGTATTTATCATATTTATTAACGATGGTGGTGTAGTGAAATCCACTAAAAATGTGATTATGGCTGCTTCGGTCCAACCGATTTTCTGGCAGTTTGTCGGAATCGGTAACTCGGATTTTGAAGTATTGAAGCAACTTGATACGATGAAGGGCCGTTTGGTGGATAACGCCAATTTTATTCATCTGGACAACATTGAAAAGGTGACTGATGAAGATCTGTATGATCAGCTGCTGAATGAATTCCCCTTGTGGCTAAGCGCAGCGAAAGAAAAAAGAATCCTGCGAACATAAAAATACATTACTGAAAATGAATAAGCCTGTGCGTTACTATAGGCCATAACCACCTATCTTAGGAGGTCTTATGGCTTTTTTTAGTTTCGCTATCTTGCTATTCTATTCAACAATCCGTACACTGCCAAATAGGTATTGTATATTAGGATTAGGGTCATCACTATCAGATACGGGAGGAAACACTTTGAGCAGCGTAATTACTAAGTTTTTTGATTATGGGCAAGAAGACATAGATTATCTCCGAAGTGTGGATCCAGTACTTGGCGCAGCTATGGCACGGATGGGCAGAGTGGAACGTGTAATTATACCGGATCTTTTTACTGCGCTTATCTATGCTATAGTAGGACAGCTTATTTCAGTAAAAGCGGTTCGGACCATTTGGAACAGAATGTTGGCTCAGTTCGGAGACATCACTCCGCAGCAGTTAGCCTTACATACGGCGGATGAGATTCAAAGCTGTGGGATGACGATGAAAAAGGCACTATGTATCCATGAGATTTCCAATTTGATCGCTCAGGGTGATTTTAAGCTGGAGGAATTGCCTGGGTTATCAGATCAAGAGGTTATACAAAAACTTATGACGTTAAAGGGCATTGGCAAGTGGACGGCAGAAATGATGTTAATCCATTCTATGGAACGACGGGATGTGGTCAGCTGGGGAGATATTGCGATTCGTCGGGGGATGATGAAGCTGTATGGACTTGATAAGCTTACCAAAGATCAATTTGAACAATACCGGCTAAACTATTCTCCTTTGGGTTCTGTGGCTTCTATATATTTATGGGAAATTTCATTTGAATAATGGACGGGTAAGGAGTACTACTATGGAAAAAACAATAAGAGAACAGCTATTGAATTTGGCAGATGTGGACTACCAAAAGTTTTCTGCGGCCTTAATTCCGACGATAGATAATGTTATAGGCGTCAGGCTACCGGAACTGCGCAAGCTTGCCAAAATCATTGCAAAGGGTGATTGGAGAGCCTATTTGGAGCATGCCGAGACAGATTATTTTGAAGAAGTGATGCTGCAAGGTATGGTGATTGGCTACGTGAAGACAGATCTTGAAGAAATCCTACGTTATATCGCTGACTTTATTCCCAGAATCGATAACTGGTCGGTATGCGATAGCTTTTGCACAAGCCTGAAGTTTACCGTAAAGAATAAAGAACGGGTATGGGAGTTTATAATGCCGTACTTATCATCAGATAAAGAATATGAGATCCGATTTGCTGTGGTAATGCTGCTTAATTTCTTTATTGAAGAAACGTATATCAGCCGGATTTTATCATTGCTCGATAAGGTCAGTCATGAAGGCTATTATGTAAAAATGGCGGTTTCTTGGGCGCTTTCGATTTGTTATGTGAAATTGCCAGAGCCTACGATGAGTTATTTGAGAAACAACAGCTTAGATGATTTCACTTACAACAAGGCTTTGCAGAAAATCACGGAGTCTTATCGCGTGGATCCGGAAACGAAAAAATGGATTCGCGGGATGAAAAGAAGTAAAAAACAAACCCCTTATTCAACACAATAGCTGAGTAATAAGGGGTTTATTGTCCTATTTATTTTTTCTCAGTGTTTACTTCAGTGTTAGTTTTACGGTTGCGGATTCGCTCGATTTCGATGTCAACAGCGCTACGCAGGTTAGGATCGATGGAAGGACTTATTCCTGTACCTGTATTGAATTTATTTTTGGAGTTTTCCGCCAATGCTTCCCACTCGAAAATCTTCTCTTCCATACGTTCGAAGCCTTGCGAAGCTGATCCTACATGTAGACCTTTCGTAGAACTACGTGGAGCTGAGTGGAGTGTTTCTGTGGCTTGTTGAGCGCGAGCGATAAGCTCAGTTCTTTTCGCTTTGAGATGTTCACGCTCTTCTTTAGCTCTAGCGATATTGATCTCAAGCTCTGCCAGGGATTGCTTAGTTTGTACTTGGCTATTTATGGACTCTTCCAGCTGTTCCACGTACCGTAACTTGGCTATGAGTGCCAGGCGAGCTCTTTCTTCATTTCCTTGCTCAACTGCTTGAACGGCTTCGGCTTCACTTTGCTCTACTAACTGAGTATATTCTTGCTTGCGGCGTTCCAACACACTTGCTGTAACTTGCAGATCACGCTCATTGCGTTCCGCCTTAGCAATATCATTTTCAAGATCACGTAAATACTGACCTGTCAGCAATACCGGGTTTTCTAATTTATTTAGACCTTCGTGTAGGGCTGCTTTAGTAATTGTGGAAATTCTTTTTAATAGACTCATGTTCTATCTCTCCTTTTTTATGGCTATATTAGGGCTGGCTTGTATTGAACGACGATTAATTAATAGAAATCATGTCCATCTGAAAAGCTGTTAAAAGGTTCTTTAGGAACGATGATACTAGCGATGACGTAGAAGATAAGTACTGTTCCGAAGCTGAACAATGCTGCGGCAACAGCAACAAGACGGATTACTGTAGCATCAATACCAGACCAACGAGCAAGACCTCCGCACAAACCACTTATCTTCTGATCACTTTGGGAACGATATAATTTTTTCATTTATTGTTTTCTTCCTCTCGTATGGGTGTGATTGTTATTGAATCCTGCAACCCGTTTGCTTATGTACTCATTCTAATGTCTTTTTGCATGCGAAAAAACGGCCTGAAGGCGGTTTTGTATACCAGACCTGAGTCGAGGTTCGTTCCCGCAGGAAGGCGGGGAAAGGGTTAGTAAATCGGTTATAGGCTACAAACCATGGACGAAGTTAGGTACAATAAAGAAAGGAATACTTCTGGCGGTGTCGAAATATGCTTATATATGACTACTACGGAATTGGGGGCTGAATATGAGTTTTTTTAACAAAGTAAAAGCAGGGGTAAGCGAGGCTGGGAATAAAGCAAAAACAGTGGTGGAGATTAACCGGTTGAAGCTGCAAAATAACGGTAAGCAAAATGATATTGACCAGCAGTATCAGGTCATGGGCAAACTGTTATTTGAAGCCGTAACTCAAGGTGCAGGACCACTGCCAAGTGAGCAAATCGAGACTAATATCAATCGTATTCTCGAATTGAAGGCGGAGATTGAGACGAACCTTCAGCAAATAGCTGAGTTGTCCGATGTAAAGCATTGCAAAGCATGCGGTGGGAATGTGGCGATCGAGGCACGCTTTTGTCCGGCCTGCGGATCCACTTTTGAAGTGGCAAAAGAACCTGTCAGTGATGTAACTCCATCGTCGTTTTCTTTGGATAAGAAGGAATAGAGTTACTTCATACAAGAAACTTATGAACAAAGAGGCTGTCTCAAAAGTAGTGAATACTACTTATGAGGCAGCTTCTTTTTTAGTAAATAGTCTATAAGCGGATTCTTGCTTTAGCCAATAGACTATGGGCTACGCACACAAAGTATTCTATGCCATTAGGTTGGGCGGCGGAATATTCACTTTGTGTGATATCTGTTGGGGCGATATCTATTGGACGGTGCGATAAGCAGTATGCGGGGACGTTTGTGTTGTCTGCGTTTATGAGTGTGCGAAGCCGGCCTAAAACTAATTAGGGAAAAACTCCCTGAAAACAACCAATATTCGCTCTAAATGAACGAATTTAGGGAATTCCTCCCTAATAATAAGGGGAATTTCTTTAATTGCTAACGAATCAGCTGAAATTTAGGGAGGTTTTCCCTGATCATTAGTCTAATGAACGAAAATCCCAGAATTTCAGGGAGAAATTCCCCAATTATTTTAGCGGAGCTTAATTAGATCTTTAAGTGGGATTCGTATCTACAATCTTAATTTCACTTGTCCATAATCTAGTGTCAGTTAAACCTTAGAAGCATGGCGTTTCTTAAATTGATACACAACTAGCAACATAAGCGGCAGAACAAATGCACAGGTGAAATCCCAATCTACCCAGTAGGCGGGGATCTCCTTCACATAGAAAATGATGTCTTTGGCAATCAGCTGTGACATACCGAATAACAAAAATCCAGTGGGTATGATCAGAGGACGGTGGCTTTTGAGTTTAAATAATTGGGCTGTACCTAAGGTTAAAGCATAGTAATAAACTGCTGTTTTGAAGTACGTGCTGATAATCCATGCTGTAGCCATAAGCGCTTCAATACGTTGCAGAGAATTAGCAATATTAATTTTTTGAGCAAGAATATAAGCGGCATAAAATTGATGTTCAGAAGCGTAAACACCTAGAACGGTAAGGGAAAACAATAAGATGAGGTTAAGGCCCAGAGCTCCGATGATCAAGGCTATGAAAATATCCCGGCTTGTTTTGCTATTTTTCTGAGCATAAGGATATATCATTAGAAACACGCACAATTCGCCAAAAGGATAAAAAACACCATACATCAAAGTATGAAGCATGTCCGGTACTGGTGTGTTCAAGATGGGGTATAAACGTTCCATTTTGACATCGGGGGTCAGCAGGAGCAGCAGACCGATCAAAAAAACTGCAAATAAAGGGAAAAAAAGCTGAGCTGCCCGGCCCAATGTTTCTAGGCCAAGTCGTACCCCATATACCAGCAGGAAAATGGCCATGAAACGAATAACCCCACCGGGTGTTTTCTCGTAAATCTGTGTACACATGAAATCTTCAATTTCTCTTATGTAGGTGGAGGCAGCAATCAGGAAGAACCCTAAATAGAATAAGGCCACAGCAGTTCCGACCCATTTCCCTAAAATTTGTAGGCTAAGCTCGATAATATTCTTGTTGGGTTCAAGGTCTGCTAAGCAGAGTAACAGTTTTATGGTCACTAGACCCAAGGGAATACTAATCAAAGCAGCAATCCATGCATCTTGTTTCGCTCCTGATATCATTAAAGCCGGATACACAAGCGCCATATCCCCAATAAATGTGAATAGCCCGAGTATAATCATTTGATTGGTACTAATTCGATCTTTCTCCAAACTCATATACCCCCTCAAATTTATTGGACTAGTTTTAGTATGGTTGTAGTTACCAGAATTATGCCATCCCGATTTTTTAATCCGAAGGAATAATTATCATAATTAACATCAAACTATACTCATCTATCTATGGAGAAGTGGAGGCTGCATCATGAAAGATACGGAGATTGGTACATTATCAAGCCGGTTGGAAGTTAATATTGCTAATTTGTACCAATTGATGGGTGAAAGCTCTGATGTAGTGATAAAAGAGTTGCAGATAGAAGAGAACACTCATATTTCTTTGATTTACATAGACGGTCTTGTGGATACTCAGGTGCTGCATAATTCAATTTTGTATTCCTTGCAGGAACACATTCCTTACGAACAGCTGAGGGGGCTTTCTCCCGAGCAGAAGTTTGAGATGATTAAGAAACAGATATTAATAGCCGGCGATATAGCCGTCATTGACGATTACAGCCAATTTATTCATCATTTATTGTCCGGTAATATAATGCTGCTGCTTGACGGGTTATCCAGCGCTCTGCGGATCGGCTTACCAGGCTGGGAAGATCGTAATGTAGGGGAGCCTAGCTCACAGTCGGTTGTTCGGGGTCCAATGGAAGGATTCACTGAGAATTTACGGACGAATACGGCACTGGTTCGGCGAAAAATCAAAGATAGCCATTTATGGCTGGAAACCGTTCAGATCGGAAGGGTGACTCAAACCAGCGTATCCATTATGTATCTAAGTAACATCGCCAATAAGGAACTGGTGCAAGAGGTAAAGCGCCGTCTGAATAAAATAGATACAGACAGTATTCTCGAGAGTGGATATATTGAAGAGTTTATTCAAGAGACGGCAGTTACACCTTTTCCTACCGTATACAACAGTGATCGTCCGGATACGATTGCAGCGGGTATTTTGGAAGGAAAAGTGGCCATTCTTGTTGATGGAACTCCTTTTGTACTGCTGGTGCCCACATTTTTTGTGGCATTTTTTCAGTCAGCTGAGGATTATTACCAAAGGGCCGATATTGGAACATTGCTGAGATTAGTTCGTTTTATTTCATTTTTTATTACTTTGCTTGCCCCTTCATTGTATGTTGCGATTACTACCTATCACCAGGAGATGATACCGACCAATCTTGTAATCAGTTTAGCTGCCCAGCGGGAGAGTGTTCCTTTTCCTGCTTTTGTTGAGGCGCTGATCATGGAAATGACTTATGAGATTTTGCGGGAAGCCGGGGTGCGGATACCCAAAAATATTGGTCAGGCGATTTCCATTGTCGGAACGTTGGTGATTGGACAAGCCGCGGTAGCAGCGGGTTTTATTTCATCCGCAATGGTCATTATTGTATCGCTAACAGCTATTTCTAGTTTTGTTATTCCGGAGACAGGAATGTCTATTGCTGCGCGGATGATCCGTTTTGTGCTTATAGCTTTGGCCGGATTCATCGGATTATATGGAATTCTCTTCGGTATTTTCATCATCGTATTGCATTTGTCGAGTCTGCGTTCTTTCGGAATGCCTTATATGAGTCCGCTCGGACCGTATAATTCCAAAGATTTAAAAGACTCTATTTTTCGCTTTCCGTGGCCGTTTTTAAAGACAAGGCCTGCTGAGAATAAGACGCAGAACCTGTTTCGTCAAAGCACATCCAGTGATAAGGAACCAACCAAATGAATAAAAAATTAGCTAGAGGCGTTCTTCGATTAATGCTAGCTCTCCAATTTACGTTAGTGCTAAGCGGCTGTTGGGAAAGAAATGAGCTGAATGAGATAGCTTTTGTCTTGGGGATAGGGATTGACAAGGCAGAAAAAGGTTATACCGTTTCGATGCAGGTCGTTATTCCATCTGCGATTACCTCCCAAACGAATGGAGGAGGGGGAGGCAGTGGAGTCCCAGTGGTTGTATATAAATTTACTGTACCTACGTTTTATGATGCGCTGCGTAAGCTGAATCTGGATAGCTCTAGGTCAAGTTATCTCGGTCATATCCGGGTGTTGGTGATTGGGGAGGAGCTTGCCCGCACCGGAGTGGGTGAGATACTCGATGTATTTAAAAGAAGTCGGGAACCCCGGATGGATTTCTACGTTATGGTTGCCAGAGATACAACCGCCAGCAATGTCTTGAATGTCCTTACACCTATGGATAAATTACCAGCGAACAAATTATTTAGCTCCTTGGATAATTCTTATAAAGATTCAGCAAAAACAGTCGCTGTCACGCTGGATGATTTTATTGAGAATTTATTGTCTGAAGGCGAGAATCCTGTGCTAACCGGAGTGAAAATTATAGGCGATCCCAAAGATGGAGAGGACAAAAGCAATGTAGAGCGAACAATGCCTAAGGCAAGATTGGAATACCATACTGTAGCTGTGTTCAAAAAAGACAAGTTGATCGGTTGGCTAACCGAGGGAGAAACGATTGGTTACAATTATATCAACGATAAGGTAACCGCACATTCTGGCCCGATCGCAGGGGAAGACGGAAAGCCCATTGTAATCGAAGCGATCCAGGCTACAACTAAACGCAAAGTGAAAATCATTAATGGGGAGCCGCATATTTACCTTAGTGTTAAGACGCTTTGCAATATTGAAGAAGTGCAAAGTGTAGAAAATTTGGAATCGGAAAGGACTATAAAACGTTTGGAAAAGGAAACAGAGGAGCGGATTATAGAGCGGATGCAAAAAACTGTGGAGCATGTAAATGATCGTTTCAATGTTGATATTATGGGATTCGGACAATCGATCTACCATGCCAGCCCTAAAGCTTGGGCAAAGCTGCAGCAACAAAAGGGTGACGATTATCTTAAATCATTGCCCATCCATTACAAAGCCTCAGCAGTTATTAACCGCGTGGGTCTCACAGATAATTCTTTTCTTGAAAAAATCAAGGAGTGAAGTAAAATGCTAGTACTGTTATTCTTGGTGATTGCTGTAGGTTGTATGGCACTTGATTTGCCTAAATTAATGCGAAAGCGCCGAGTGCCTGATCTTAGCATATATTTTATTTTTTGGATTTTGGGTCTAGGTGCGACCTTCTGCTCGTTGTTAAAATTGAACATCCCCAGTCCGCTGTTTCTTATTATTTTTATCTATAAGCCAATAAATAATTTATTTGGATTATTGTTTCATTAACAAAAAAGCTGCAATTATCGCAGCTTTTTTTGTTGTATCATCTAGAAGTTATTTACTTAAATTTAAGAATATTTCATGGGATGAAAAATGAGAGGTTGACCATATTTGTCGGTGGGGCATATGATTTGGAATGAACAATTTTTAAGTAAGCTTACGGCTTTACTTGTCTAGAAGCTTGCTCCTTGTTGGATGTATTGTATACTAACAAATGGAAAGAAAACGGTTACAAGGGGGAAGAAATGAAACCAATATTCAAAATTATGATTGTTGATGACGAGATGCTAGTAAGACAAGGAATCAAACATCTTTTGGATTGGGAGAATGAAGGGTATCGAATTGTTGGTGAGGCTGCTAACGGGCTTGAAGCACTAAATATGATGGATGAGGTCAGTCCCCATATCATCATTACAGATATTGTTATGCCAATCATGGGCGGAGAGAAACTGGTTAAGATTGTTAAGGAGAAATACCCTCATATTGAAGTAATCGTCTTAAGTAGTTTCAGTGAATACGATTATGTCCGATCCACATTTCAAAGTGGGGTAGCGGACTACATTCTGAAGCCAAAGCTGGAAGCTGACTATTTGTTATCCATCCTAAATAAAACCACTGCTAAATTGGTAGGGATGGAGATGTCCGATCAAGGAACGGATCCTGGCGAAAAGCAAATTTTGCTAGTTATCGAGAAGCTTATGACCGGATATGAGTCTGGGCTTGAACCTGCTTTGCTTCATGCGAAGTTTCCACACCCACTATTCGCTTTCTTCGGAGCGGATATGAGACATATTAAAGATTCTGGGGATAGGTTAACTTTCACACAGAAAATAGAAAAAGGGCTTAGTACGCTCCCTTTGGGTGATACAGTGTTTATTCGGTTGAAGTTTGTCAATGATTCAGTTATTTATTTGCTTAATGCAAACCCGGAACAGTGGGACGAGCTTGTTATAGAGCTTCGATATCTGGTCTCGGAAATGGATCATTGGGCGAGAGAAACACATTTCGTTATCAGCCAAAGCTTTACGGATTTTAATAAGCTGGGAGAGATTTATCGAGACAATTATTTAAAGCTTACACGATACAGTTTCTACTTGCCGGATCGAAGCTTAATTGAAAACGATCATTTGCCCAGCCTTCCGAGAGCCTATCAGGAATATGATATGGGCGAATTAATGGAACAACTGAAACGTAAGCAATACCAGAAGGCATTTACTGGATTTCTGGAATATGTTCATCTCCGTTCGATGGATTATAGGACCGATATTTTCGAATTCAAATCGTTGTTGGGGAATTTCATATTTAACGTAGCGACCACACTTGGAAAAATGAAGTACGAGACTGGAGGCTTGGAGGCATCCAAATACGATTTCTTTCGAAAAATAGATGAAGCGATGTATGCCGGAGACGCAATTGCTGTTGCTGAAGCCTTTATTCGCGAAGCTGAACGTGCGATTGGTGAGACGAACCTAACGATCAATCCCAATATGACCCGATTGCTTGAATACATTCAGACTCATTACGCTGATCCCATCACGTTGACTGGGGTTGCACGGCAGTTTCATTTCAACGCTTCTTATTTATCGAGCCATTTCACTGCTCAGAATGGTGAAGGATTTAATGAATATTTGAACAAGGTCCGGTTGGAGAAAGCCATGGAGTTACTCGTGACGACGGAAAAAACAATTTCTGATATCAGCGCTAGTGTGGGGTATTCGGATCAGAGTTATTTTACTAAAGTGTTTAAGAAACAGGCAGGTATTTCTCCGAGCCAGTACCGAAGACGGGACGTAGAGCGACCATGATAGGAACTATCATTAACAAGATTAGAAAGCAGGGCCTATTTCTTAAGCTTTTTCTTGTGACCCTCATAAGCATTGTTGCTGTATCCCTGCTGACTTTGTCTATTACCATCCGTATGTCAGAAAATTTATTCTTAAAGACCTTCAGCATAACGAATGGCAAACTACTAAATCAGATGAAGACAAACTTGGAGTCCTACAACAACGTTGTAGCTACGGGTGCTACAATGACAGCTCAGAAAGGTGCCATCCGCAGCTATTTGTCTGGGGGAGAGACGGATTCATTGACACTCGCTATCAAAACCTACCAGATGACAGAAAGCATGCGGGCAGTCCGCTCCAACCTAAGTGCTTTTGATGTGGGGATTATGATTGTAGGTGCGAATGGCAGAAGTTACTCAACTGACCCTTGGTATTGGTCTGCTACTGCTGAAGAATTGAAGAACCACCCGATTACGAAAGCGACAGTGGCTCATCCGCAGCAAATTCTGTACCAGCTTTATCAAAAAGAGGATGGTCAAACCCATAAGAAAGAGATCTTGTTAGTGGCTTCTAAAGCTCTATTTGATCATTCGACCGGCAGTATCTATGGCACTATGTACATTGCAATTCGTGATAGCGATTTCAAGGCCTTCTATGCCAATTTTACGAGTGAAGGTAATGATGTTGTGTTGCTGAATGCAAAAGGGCAAATCGTATCCAGCAACAGGACAGAGCTGATTGGACTGAACGATCAACAGCTGCTTCAAGAAGTAGTTGATGAACAGAGCACAGGAGACAATGGAGAATCTGTCTATGTGATGGGGAATGAACGGGTAGTATTCTCGGAATACTTGCCTGAATTTGATGTTTATTTGGTGAATCTGATCGATAAAAAAGCTGTGACCGGGCAGATGGTTAATGCCAAAGCAGTGTCGTTGACGATCATGGCTATCGTAGCCATTTCGCTTATTATTGTATTTTTAATTACAAGGAAAATGACGAAGTCCCTGCGTGTACTCGTTGAACAGATGTCGAGTATTCCTAAGGGGGGATTCGATAACCACGTGGATGTCGCTACTAGTAGTTATGAAGTTAAGGAGCTAGGCAATGCCTTTAATTTTATGCTTGATTCCCTACATGATTATGTTGATCGGTTGATGGAGACCCAGAAGCAGCAGCGTAATGCGGAGCTGGCCGCCCTTCAAATGCAGATCAATCCCCATTTTTTATACAATACACTGGCTTCTATCAAATTTCTGGTGCAACAGGGCAACAAAGAAAAAGCAGCTGGCACGATAAATTCGCTAATCTCACTCCTGCAAAATACTGTCAGTGATGTTCAATCCACTATACCTGTTAGTCAGGAATTAGAATCGCTGAAGCATTATGTATATATCAATCATGTAAGGTACGGCGAGAAGATCCGCGTGAATTATTTTGTGGAGCCTGAAAGCTTGGATTATCATATGCCAAAGCTAATTCTGCAGCCTTTTATCGAAAATGCGTTCTTTCATGCATTCAATCTTAAAGATGAGGGAAGAATTCTAATCATGATCGCCGTTCAGGAAGATCAGCTTGTATGTGAAGTTGTAGATAATGGTGACGGGATGGACCTTGATCCTAATTTTCTGAAAGAAGAACAGTTGCCAGCCTCGAAGCACAAACGCCAATTGTTCTCCGGGATCGGTATACGGAATGTTGATGACAGAATCAAATTGCTGTACGGAGAGAGTTACGGTATTAACATTACAAGCAAACGAAATGAAGGTACGAAGATCATAATTACGCTTCCATTGTTAAAAGGCTAAAAAATTTACAAAAATCTAAAATTAGTACCAGCGTCGATCTCAGAGGGAAAATAGAATCCAATAATAACACCAAAGCTAACAAAGATACTGCCAAAGAAAGCGAATACAAAATGATAATATGGAATTGTAGCAGAGAAAACGCTTCCATCTTTATTATTTTACAGATTAACAAGGGGGTTACGAAGTGAAAAAATTATTATCCGTGATGCTGGCTAGTGTGGTTCTACTTTCGGCATGTTCCTCAGGTGGAACGAAAAACGAAACGGGCAACTCCGGAAGCGAAGGTAGCAGTAAGCCACAAGAAATCACAGTTTGGGCTTGGGACCCAGCGTTTAACATTGCAGCCATGAATGTTGCCAAAGAAGCTTATGCGAAAGTCAATCCAGACATAACGGTAAACGTCGTAGAGAACGCACAGGCTGATATCGTGCAAAAGCTGAACACAGGGCTGAACTCTGGATCTACGAAGGGTCTTCCTAACATTGTATTGATCGAGGATTACCGTGCGCAAAGCTTTTTACAAGCGTATCCGGATTCCTTTTATGAATTGACTGATGTTGTAAAAGCCGCTGATTTTGCGGATTATAAGATTGGCCCGACCAGTGTTGACGGCAAGCAATACGGTGTTCCGTTTGATTCTGGTGTGACTGGAATGTATGTACGGACAGACTATCTTGAGCAAGCAGGCTACAGCCTGGATGCACTACAGGATATCGACTGGAAGCAATATATCGAGATCGGTAAAGCTGTAAAAGAAAAAACCGGCAAAAGCATGATCACACTGGATCCCAATGATCTTGGACTTATCCGGGTCATGATTCAATCGGCGGGTGCATGGTATACAGGTGAAGACGGTCAGACTCCGACCATTGCAGACAACGCTGCTTTAAAAGAGGCACTTGTATTGTACAAAGAAATGATGGATTCCGGCATCGTGAAAGTTAACTCAGACTGGAGCCAATTTGTAGGCGCATTTAATAGTGGTGAAGTGGCAACCGTGCCGACGGGTAACTGGATTACCCCTTCAATTAAAGCCGAAGCTTCCCAATCCGGTAAGTGGGCAGTAGCTCCACTTCCTAAGCTGGCAGCAACAGCAGGCTCCGTCCATGCATCTAACCTTGGGGGCAGCTCCTGGTATGTAATGAATGTAGATGGTAAAGAAGCCGCTGCGGAGTTCCTTGCAAAAACATTTGCTTCTGATGCTGATTTGTATCAGACGTTGAATACAAAAGTTGGTGTTATCGGCACTTTAAAAGCTGCGGCAAGCGGAGAAGCTTATTCAGCAGCGGATGAATTTTTCAAAGGTCAAAAGGTTGTATCAGATTTTGCGGCATGGACCGAGCAAATTCCTAACGTCAACTACGGCATGAACACTTACGCAATAGAGGACATTATGGTTGTAGCAGTGCAATCTTATCTTGGTGGAAAAGATGTAGATACTGTTCTGAAAGATGCCCAGAAGCAAGCAGATACCCAAGTTCGCTAATCACACTTAGGCTGTACAATCTAAGCCCTTGCTTCTACTTCTCCTGTAAATTGGATTTCTACAGAAGGATGGGTAGCAGGGGCTTTCATCTCTAATAAATCAGACAGAAGGGTGTGAAGTGGAGTGGAAAATGTAAAGCCAGGGCTAAGCTCTCAAAGACATAAAAGCTCTAAGGGTCAACGGCAGATCCATCTGACAGGTTGGTTATTCGTTATTGTGCCGGTAATTATGATCAGTATTTTCTATTTCTATCCAATGATTCAAGCCTTAATTCTATCCTTCAAGACAGGTAGAGGCAACAATCTTCATTTTACCGGCCTTGATAACTATATTCGGCTGTTTAGCGACACCACTTTCCTTACAGCCGTCAAAAACACTTTTATTTACTTGATTATTCAGGTCCCAGTTATGCTGGTGCTGGCGCTCTTTATCGCTGTGCTGCTAAATGACGAAAGACTGAAATTTAAAGGATTTTTCAGAACGGCCATATTTCTGCCAACGGTAACTTCACTTGTAGCGTACTCCGTTGTTTTCAAGTACATGTTTGGAGCCGAAGGTATCGTCAATAAATTTCTGGTGAATCTGCATCTAATCAGCGAACCGATTCAATGGATTACTGACCCCTTCTGGGCCAAAGTCACTATCATTATCGCTATCACTTGGCGCTTTACTGGCTATAATATGATTTTCTATTTGTCCTCACTGCAAAATGTCGACAAATCAATATATGAGGCTGCTCATATAGATGGTGCGAGTGCATTTACACAATTTTTCAAAATTACAATTCCCCTATTGAAGCCGATTATCTTGTTTACGACGATCACATCGACCATTGGTACCCTTCAGTTGTTTGACGAGGTGGTTAACATCACGAAAGGTGGACCCGGCAATGCAACCATGTCGATTTCCCAATATATTTATAACCTTTCCTTTGAATACACACCTAACTTTGGATATGCTGCAACTGTCTCCTATTCGATTGTTGTAATGGTGCTCATTCTGACGCTTATTCAGAACAAAGTAGGAGGGGATAAGAGATAATGAAAACCAAACGCATGTTTACTTACGTATTTCTAATCATCGCTGCGCTGATCTCTATCTTTCCATTTATCTGGATGGTTATAAGCGCCACGAACCAGTCGGTTGATGTAACCAAAGGGACATTGCTGCCGGGTGCACATCTAGTGGAAAATATAAACAATCTATTTAGTTCAGTGGATATGTGGCAGGCTCTCTGGAACTCTGCAAAAATCTCTGTGGTGACTACTGTGCTTTCACTGCTAGTCGCATCGGCGGCTGGATATGGTTTTGAAATGTACCGCAGCCGGAGTAAAGATATCGTATTCAATATTTTACTTGCTTCAATGATGATTCCATTTGCGGCGATCATGGTACCTCTATTTCAAATGTTCGCAAAAGTATCTAGTGTAGTGCCTTTTCTGGGCATCGATACAGCATCGGCGGTCATTCTTCCGACATTTACAACAGCATTTCTAATTTTCTTCTTTCGTCAAAGTACAAAAATGTTTCCTAAGGATATGATGGAGGCTGGGCGCATCGATGGTCTTTCGGAATTTGGTTTGTTCTTCCGCATTTATATGCCAACGATGAAATCAACTTACGCCGCCGCAGCGATTATCACATTTTTAAACAGCTGGAACAATTATCTGTGGCCTTTGATCGTACTGCAATCACCAGAAAATATGACTGTGCCCCTTCTTATCTCGAATCTAGGTTCAGGTTATGCCCCTGACTATGGTCTGATCATGTCTGCGATTGTCATTACAACCTTGCCGACAGCACTAGTGTTCTTCATGATGCAAAAGCAATTTGTAGCTGGGATGACGGGTTCGGTTAAATAAGTTAGCGATCATGTTATGAATAGAGGAGGAAATATAGATGAAGCAGCAGGTTGAACGAAACCTCACTCCAAGTCTGGAATGGTTATCAGACCCTTCCATTTATGCAATAGGCAGAGTGCACGCGCATTCTGACCATCGATATTACCAAACGAAAAATGAAGCCGAAGCGCTTGGAGAAATGCCCTGGCGCCACAGCCTGAACGGCAGCTGGAAATTTAGCTATGCCCAAAATGCCATGGAACGACAGGTTCATTTTTATAAGGAGAACGTGTCTTGCAGAGGCTGGAAGAATATTAAAGTTCCCGGTCATATCCAACTTCAGGGTTATGGGCAGCCTCAGTACGTGAATACGATGTACCCATGGGACGGTCATGAGCATCTTAGACCTCCGATGATCTCTGAGGACCACAATCCTGTAGGCAGCTATGTCAAATATTTTGAAGTTCCTGCGGGCTGGGAGCAACGTCCGGTGTATATATCTTTTCAAGGAGTTGAATCGGCTTTTTATATATGGCTAAACGGGGAATTTGTTGGCTATAGCGAAGATAGCTTTACACCGAGTGAATTTGATTTAACATCGTACTTGACGGAAGGTGAAAATAAGCTGGCGGTCGAAGTCTATCAGCGCAGCACGGGGAGTTGGTTGGAGGATCAGGACTTCTGGCGCTTTTCGGGAATCTTTCGTGAGGTGTATCTATACACCGTGCCGGATGTTCATGTGCGGGATCTCCACGTTCAAACCGATTTGGATGAAAAGTTTGAGCAAGGAACGCTGACGGCTGTCATGCAATTGATAGGTAATTCTGCCTCAAAAGTGCTCCTTGAGCTAAAGGATAGAGCAGGTAATCTTGTAGCTAGTGGGGAAAGTGAAGTTTCAGGAGATTCCCTTTCGCTTACGCTTGCGGCAACAAAGGTGCAGCTGTGGAGCGCAGAAGCTCCTAATCTGTATACCCTTTACGTCTCTGTTTACAACGCATCCGGGGATCTTGTAGAAGTTGTGCCGCAAAAAATTGGTTTTCGGAAATTCGAAATGATAGATAAGATTATGCACTTAAACGGCAAACGTATTGTATTTAAAGGCGTCAACCGACATGAGTTTAATCCGCGCTTTGGACGCAGCATTACAAAAGAAGATATGCTATGGGACATAAAAACCTTAAAGCAGGCGAACATCAACGCTGTGCGGACCTCGCACTATCCGAATATGACGCTCTGGTATGAGTTGTGTGATGAATACGGAGTCTATGTCATTGACGAGATGAATTTAGAGTCGCATGGATCATGGCAGAAAATGGGGGCAGTTGAGCCGTCTTGGAACATCCCCGGCAATAAGCCTGAATGGCAGGATATCGTGATGGATCGTGCGATTTCCATGGTAGAGAGAGACAAAAACCATCCCTCCATTCTAATTTGGTCCTGTGGGAACGAATCTTTTGCAGGAGAAGTAATTTTGAACGTAGCCAATTATTTTCGAGAGAAGGATCCTACTCGTTTGGTTCATTATGAAGGGGTGTTCCATAACCGTGAATATGATGATTCGAGCGATATGGAAAGCCGCATGTATGCGAAAGCGGCAGATATTGAAAGATATTTAACAGAAGATCCGTTAAAGCCATATATTAGCTGTGAATACATGCATGCGATGGGGAATTCCGTCGGGGGACTGCATAAATACACAGAGCTAGAACAGAAGTATCCAATGTATCAGGGTGGATTTATCTGGGATTATATGGATCAGGTGATTATAAAAAATGATCGATACGGTAAGCCCTTCATGGCTTATGGAGGAGACTTTGATGACCGTTCAACCGACTACAACTTCTCCGGTAACGGAATTGTGTATGCGGATCGGAGATGGTCGCCAAAAATGCAGGAAGTGAAATTTCTGTATCAGAACGTCAAGCTGCTCCCGGACAGTCAGGGTTTTACAATCAGAAATGAAAACTTATTTGTGGGCTTGGATGCTTATGAATTACAATACGCTCTGAACTATGAGGGTAGGGTCATCCAGCGTGGAACTGTATTCGCTCAGGTTAATCCAGGCGAGGAAAAATATGTAGAAGTTGATCTACCCGATATCAAGAATCAGTCTGGCGAGTATAGCTTGGATGTTTCACTTGTCCTGAAGGAAGATTCATTATGGGCGAATAGCGGTTATGAAATCGCTTTTGGCCAGCATGTTTTTCAAGTGGCCAATACGTCAGCCGAGGAGTCTTTAACAGATGCTAAAATAACATCTGTCGTGAATGATTTTCGCGTGGTTGAAGGAGATGTGAATATTGGTGTACATGGTCGTGACTTCTCCGTAATGTTCTCAAAGCAGGCGGGCACATTAATTTCTGTTAAATATTCAGGACAGGAAATGATCTCTTCACCGCCGGCACCACTCTTCTGGAGAGCAATGACAGACAATGATAAGGGGGCAGGAATGCATTTCGACTCTTCCCCTTGGTATGCAGCAAGCTTGACCCGTAGAACGTTAAGCTTCGAGCTCGTGGAGGAGAAAGATCGTGCGACCGTGACTTACGTGTATAAGCTTAGTGTATCAGAGGAGGTACGTGTACGTGTAACTTACACAGTGTTCTCCGATGGAAGCATACAGGTGAAATCAAGCTACCATGGAGCAGCGGGTTTACCAAAGCTTCCACTCTTCGCTTTAAGCTTTAAGGTGCCAGCGGATTATCACCAGCTGAATTGGTATGCAAATGGGCCGGAAGAAAATTATATCGACCGTGCGTGTGGAGCAAGATTGTGTCGCTTCCAGAATCATGCGGTGGATAATGTGTCGTCCTATTTGGTGCCGCAGGAATCGGGCAACCGCACAGGTGTGCGCGAAGTATCCATTAAGAACGATTATGGTCAAGGCATTATAATATCGGCACCAGATACAGCCCCTGTTGAAGCCAATATCTCGCCTTACTCGGCAATGGAGCTGGAGAATGCGACACATCATTATGAGCTGCCGAACGTTCACTATACCGTTGTTACCATTGCTGGACGTCAAATGGGCGTAGGCGGGGATGACAGCTGGGGAGCTCCAGTTCTTGATGAATATCAAATCAATCCATCCTTAGATATGGATTTTGAATTTACAATTCGCAGAGCATGATGATAAAAATTCAACAGGCTCGGTTCAATGTTAAATTTGAACCGAGCTTTTTTTATGCTCGTTATAATTCCTTATAATTTGAGCTCAGTAAAACCTTATAAAGTCCTTAGATTTGCTATATATGATCAACGTATAGCAAATGAGAGGATGATATAGGATGGGAGAGTATATTTTACAAACTAATAATTTATCCAAGAGTTTCAGGGGGCAGCGTGCGGTTAGCGATATCAGCATAACCGTAAAAACTAATTCGATTTATGGACTGCTAGGCCCAAACGGCGCAGGTAAATCGACGACCCTAAAAATGATAACAGGGATTCTTCGAGCGACGTCAGGACAAATTTTATTTGACGGTCATCCATGGACACGTAAGGATTTACTACACATTGGAGCGCTGATTGAGTCCCCGCCACTTTACGGGAATTTGACTGCTGCCCAAAATTTGAAGGTACATACGACAATATTAAACTTACCGGATTCTCGGATTCGGGAAGTTCTTGAAATTGTTGATTTAACAACAACAGGCAAAAAAAGAGCGGGACAATTCTCTATGGGCATGAAGCAACGTCTCGGGATTGCGATCGCCTTGTTAAATCAACCTAGACTCTTGATTCTGGATGAACCGACAAATGGGCTTGATCCCATTGGGATTCAGGAATTACGTGAGCTTATACGCTCATTTCCTGCACAAGGGATTACAGTCATTTTATCGAGTCATATTCTTCATGAGGTGGAGCAAATTGCCGATCATATTGGGATCATTAGTAATGGTGTTCTGGGGTATCAGAATGCAATATATCCTGGTGATGATTTGGAGAAATTGTTCATGGAAGTCGTGACTCGGAACAGACAGGAGGTAACAAGATGATCCACTATCTGTTATCTGAAAATCTTAAATTCAAACGAACATTTTCGCGAAAATTGATTGTTGCGGTGCCACTGTTTTTTTCTTCTATTTTCATTTTTCACACAACAGAACCTGCAAACGGAAGACCACTATTTTATGGAAATGGTATTTAATTGGTGGCCGCTGTTATTCATGACCATAGGATCTGCTTTGTTGTCTACACTATCGAATAACAAGGATCGTAAGGCTGGAGGGTACCGTAGCTTAAGCAGTCATGGAATTAGTATCGCTAAACTTTGGCTCAGTAAAATAATTGTGGTGTCATATTATTTGTTGCTGTCTTCGCTGCTTCTTATTGCAGTAATGTACCTATCTGGTCTTTTGTTTCCTTTGGGTGCAGCAGCCTTATCTGAAATTACAACAGCTGCTATTGTTGTTTGGTTGACCTCTTTGGGGATGATTCCAATCTATCTATTCTTAGCCGAACAATTTGGGGCGGTAGTATCTATTCTTGCAGGTCTGTTTGGGATGATTGTGAGTGTACTAGCAGCGGATCAACCTTCATGGATTTATGTTCCGTGGAGTTGGGCTTTAAGGTTAATGTGTCCCATTGTTGGTGTGCGTCCCAATGGTGTGGCTCTTTCAGCACAGGATGCTCTAAGAGACTCTTCGGTTATTTTACCTGGAATTGTGGTGTCGCTGGTATTCTTTTTGGTGACCCTCACCTTAACTAGCTGCTGGTTTAGTAGAAGAGAGGTGCGATAGAGATGGTGATACTCCGACTATTACAAGCTGAATGGTTGATGACTAAGCACACTGCAATTCGTTGGTTGATATTCCTTGTTCCTGTTCTATATCCGATGATGGTACTTTGGTATTTTTCACAGCGTGCGGATCAGCTTCACATCTATGATGGTTATTTTTCATTAATAGCCTTTGGGTTGCCTGTTGGGATAGGATTATTCTCTGCTTTAATGAGTGGTTTAGAGGAGGGGGCAGGGGGATTCTATAATCTATTAAGTGCTCTTTCACGTCCGAAGTGTTATGTAAGAAAACTAGGGTTCATAATCTTGGCGATGATATGGATCGTATTCGGTTCAACATCAATTCTAATACTGGGCATGAAAAAAATTTTGCATATAGAGCGGATACAATATCTAATATTCTGGCAAGGAGCTTGTTGGGTAGTAGGCACTGCTCTAATCTTAATGATCTTTCATCTCATCTTAAGTTATGCTGGAGGCATGGGACTTTCTCTAACGGTGGGTAGTGCAGGTACGCTAATTGCAGCTATCGTAGGTGGAACAATTGTAGGCGATAAAGTGTGGTTATACATACCGTGGGCCTGGTCGATGCGGATGATTCAACTTCCCTTATTTTATGCTCAACCCAACGGGCTCATTGAAACGGAAGTATTGAAGCTGCAACTTATTCATTCCGTACCTGCTATACTTATTAGTACAATGGTAATGGCAGTGTTAGGCTTGATATGGTTTCATTACTTTCAGGGTAGGAAATCATATGAATAAATAGGAGTGAGGTCACTGGCTAATATTTTAATAATAGATGATGAACCTGATATTTTGGCGCTAGTAAATAATATTCTTAGCAAAGATCACCATAGGGTTACGATAAAAACAAGTGCACGACATATGCCTTTGAATGAGTACTCGACATTTGATTTAATCCTGTTGGACGTGATGATGCCAGATATCGATGGTTTTGAGCTCTGTACTCAAATCAGGGATATCGTAGACTGTCCGATTCTGTTTCTTACAGCTAAATCAATGGAAACGGATATTATGTTTGGACTTAGTGTAGGTGCAGACGACTATATCGTGAAGCCTTTTCGTGCAGGCGAGTTGAAGGCTCGGGTGAACGCTCATCTGCGGCGTGAAAATCGAGAGAAAAATCATATGTTAAGCGCATCTGGAGTGAAATTCAATCTCTCGGCAAAGGAGATTTTTGTTGATAAAGAGAAAATAAATCTCACTAAAAGTGAATATCAGATATGTGAATTTCTTGCTAGAAATAAAGGTCAGGTTTTTTCCAAAGAACAAATTTATGAATCGGTTTATGGCTATGACAGAGAAAGCGATAGCTCAACTATTACAGAACATGTGAAAAATATCCGCAGTAAGCTGAGTGCGAGGGAGGTTTCACCGATTGAAACCGTTTGGGGGATAGGTTACAAATGGGTGTGAAACGAATACGGCTCCGTACAGTCTTCATTCAATATTTATTATCATTAGGTGCGTGTACTCTATTATTGGCATTTCTGTGTTTAGGGGTATTTACTCTCTTAATGCAGTATGGAATGATTGTTCCAGCAAACCATACCGAGCAATCCATTGCAAAGTCTTGGGATGTTTTGCAGCGTGCGCCACAAATTACGGAAGAAATGATCCCTTGGGGAGCGGAATATGCGGTATTGGATCAGCAAAAGAACTATATTTCAGGAAATATTCCTAAAGAACGTGCTCTAGATATATTGCAGAAGAATCAAAGCAGTTGTAATCTTATGGGTACAAACTGCAGCGATGTGATTGAGCGGGAGCATGAGGTTATCGTACTGCAATATGCGATCGTACCGCAGTTCACCTCGAATTTTCTGCATAACACGCTGCCTAATCCGCAATTAACGCTATTGCTGTTTTTTGTAGTTCTGATGTTACTGGAAGTTATTCTGATTTCTGGATTTTTCGCTCGAAGACTGAGTCAAAAAATGGCTTCCTTGCAGGAAGCTGCACATCACATTGAAGCTAAGAATTTGGATTTTACTGTCGTGTATTCTGGGGTCAGTGAAATTGATGAGGTGCTATCATCCCTGGAACAGCTGAGAGAGGAATTGAAAAAGTCGCTAGAACAGCAATGGAATCTGGAACAAATGAAAAAAGAGCAGATTTCTGCGCTTGCCCACGACATTAAGACTCCTCTTACGATTATTCAAGGAAATGCAGATTTGCTGATAGACTCAGATTTAGCAGAGAATCAGCAAGAATATATAGGGTATATTTCCAAAAATGCAGATCAAATCGAACAATACATGGCAACACTCATTGAGATTTCAAATACAAGAAAACAAATTTCTCCCCGCTCTAAATGGGTTGCAACGGATGCCTTTATCCAGCAAATTCGTATGCAGTTAGATGCGTTGGTTGTCCCTAAGCGTCTTCAGATAGAATTTCACCAGGACAATAATCTGCCCCCTGAGGTGTTGATTGACGATGAGCTACTTCATCGGGCTATGATGAATGTACTCGCTAATGCGGTAGAGTATTCCCCGTATGAGAGTGTGATTTATTTGCAGGTTGAGGCAAAACAAGATCGGTGGAGTATAACGGTAACAGACAGTGGATCAGGATTTACAAGTGAGGGACTCCAATCAGCAGTTAAGCAGTTTTATCGAGGGGACAGTAGCCGTACCTCCAAAAGTCACTATGGATTGGGACTTTATATTGCCGACACCATTGTCAGGCAGCATCAGGGCAGTCTGCATATTAGCAATTCTACCCTCACGGGTGGAGGTCAAGTTCGAATCGACGTCCCAGTTCGTGGAGTTAGGTAGAGGTTTATTACACCTCTTAGAATAACATTGGATAAAACTTCTGGTTTATCTGATGAAATTCTAAGGGGTGTATTTTTTATGACGATCAAAACCAAATTCTCAATTGTTGGAAAAGTAGATTAAAATATTGATTGCTATATACAATTAAATACAATAAAGTTGTCATATAGAGGATAATTTTGTCGATTTTTCTGCAAAAATGTTCCAATCCACATTGTATCAGGTGACATTAGGGTCTATGAGGTTCAAATCCTCTTCCTGAAAAAGACATAAGAAAGTGGTGCGCATAATGAGTAGCAACAGATTTGAAAACAAAGTAGTTATTATTACGGGTGCTGGTACCGGAATCGGAAAAGCTACAGCATTGAGAGTAGCAAGAGAGGGTGGTACTGTAGTAGTTGCCAATCGATCAGATGCTGGCGCTAACACAGTCGAAGAAATCAAAGCTTTAGGTGGAGAAGCGCTGTTTGTGCGGTCAGACGTTTCAGTTGAAGCAGACTGCAAAAATATCGTAGATCAAACCTTAGCAGCTTATGGAAAGATTGATTGCCTTTATAATAACTCAGCAATTACAGGAGATAATGCGGATGTTACAGAATATGATCCGATATTGTTTCAAAAGGTGATTCAGACAAATCTTAATGGCCAATTCTACATGTTGCATTATGCATTACCACATATGAAATCCGGTGCTTCCGTTCTAAACTGTTCCTCCTTGCATGGTATTTTTATTGGGATGGCAAATGATGCAGCTTATTCAGCAAGTAAACACGCCATTGTGGGCATGACTAAATCGGTTGCTAAAGAAGTGGGTCACCGTAATATCAGAGTAAATGCTATTTGCCCTGGTCCTATTCCTACACCAACCATGAACAGATACGAAAAGTTGTTGTCTGATGATGTAGAGATGCTTCAATCTCTTATCGCTTCTGGAACGGCTTTGGGCAGATATGGTACGCCTGAGGAAGTAGCTGCTTTTGCATGTTTCCTTCTAAGTGATGAGGCTTCATTTATTACAGGTACAGCACATGTGATTGACGGGGGCTACTCCGCAACTAAGTAATTAGACGGATTAATTTACTTATATAAGCATTTAGTATTGAAGGCTTTGCGGCGTATTCCTGTTCGAATATCTATAGGATGAATGGACTGGAGTTGGAAGGCGCACGCAGAGCCTTTTTTAGTTGTTTCTAAACGATAACGGAATTACACAAGTGTGAATGAAATTAAGGCAAATATAACCATGGATATGTTGGAATTTGTAGAAATTTGTATTTTAATATAAATAAAAAAAGAAATTTGTCGATAATAATATAGGTAATAGGTATGAGTTAAAATATATTAGAAAGGATGTTGCAATAAAACGATACAGGAAATAGATGTCATTAACTATTGATTGTAACGATATGGCATCATTTAAACAAGGCAGTTTGTTCCAAACCCAGTTGCCAAAAGTAGAAGTTACTGAAAAGCCTGGGCAGAAATTTTTTGTCTGTTGGAGTTACATACATTACTTTCTATTATTAAAAAATAACTATTAAAACTTGGAGGAATACAATTATGTCATACACAATTAAATACAACAAAAGTGAAAACCACATCGATGTAGTATCTATCGATTTTTCTGCTGAGGATGTTCCAGGATACTTGAAAGATTTTGAGAATATCATGAAGCTTGTTAGTCCTAAATTTACAGGTACAACTGATGTAACTGAATCTGCAAGTGTACTTTCCCCTGAAGTTGCAGCAATGTTGGCTCCAACAGGTGAGATGGCGAAAGCAGCTGGCCAAGCAGGATGGGCTTATGTAACTAAAAACCCAATTTGGAAAATGCAATTGAAACGTATTTTTGGCAGAGATTTTGCTGATGCTTACGATACCTATGAAGAAGCTAGAACAGTACTGAAAAAATTGCAATAATCTAATAAATAGAGTTAGCAAAAAGTGCGGAGAGCTTTCTCCGCACTTTTTGTTTTATCTATATTTAAAATTGAAAATCTTCATCCTTCAGTGGCTCCACATTAAGCGCCCGGACATATCCGTTGCCTTTCTTCGAGAAGAAGTCATGCTGCTTGGTGTGGGTGCTGATCCCGTTCTGAACAATCGGGTTGATCTCTTCCTCGTCAAATAGCGGATCATGGCCCAGATTCATCATCGCTTTATTGGCATTGTATCTTAGAAAAGTCTTAACCTCGTCCACCAATCCGATAGGGGCATAGATCTGCTCGGTATAACGCTCTTCATTCTCATGCAGCAGTCGAAGCAATTCTACCAGCGTATGGTGAAGTTCGCGTTGCTCGTCTTCTGGGAGCCCGTCAAAGATCTCCTGTGCCAGCACGCCGACATATACCCCATGGATGCTCTCATCCCGTAGAATAAGGTCGATGATCTCACCGCTGCAAGTCATTTTGCCCTGCCCAGCCAGATATAGGGGATAGAAAAAACCACTGTAGAACAAGTAGCTCTCGAGCAGCACGGAGGCTGCCATGGCGAGGTACAGGTCTTTTGGTGAGTCTATGTTTTTGTAATATTGTGAGATGGTCTCCGCTTTGAACTGGAGGAAGGGGTTCTCTTCTACCCAGCGGAATACACTGTCGATCTCCTCTGTAGAGGACAAAGTGGTGAAAATACTGCTGTACGATTTGGCGTGAATTTGTTCCATCATACCCATGAAGCCCAGTACGGCTTTACGTTGAAGGCCTTCGACATGCTCCATAATCTGTGGCATTCCGACTCCGCCTTGAATCGTATCCAGCAGTGTCAGGCCGCCCAGCACCTTCATATAGGAGTCCTTTTCTTGCTCACTGAGCGTGAGCCAGGACATTTTATCATCGGATAATGGAATTTCATCGTCCGTCCAGAATTGCATAATGTTCTGATTCCAGAACATCAATGAGAAATCGTCGTCGGGACGGTTCCAGTTAACGGCTTGGATAGCGGTCATAATATTGCAATCTCCTTTTCTGCGGCTATAGCCTTCCTTTTAGATCGAGCAGGTGAGGCATTCCTCGACGGACAGCTTTTTGGTCCGGGTGTAATACAGCGACTTCAAGCCTTTATGCGCCGCATACAGGTAGGAGCGGGCCAGTTCTCTGGTGGAAACATCACTGTTAACATGCAGAACGGTCGAGATACCCTGGTCGATATGGGGCTGAATTTCCGCGATCAGATCGATTACCTTGAACTGGTCCATCTGGTAAGCCGATTTATAGAAAAACACATTGTCCGGCCGCAGGTACGGCATCGGATAATAAGTAGTTGAATTAGCATAAGTCCGAGTCTCAATCTGCTCAACAATCGGCATAACGCTTGAAGTGGCGTTTTGGATATAGGAAATGCTGGCCGTTGGCGCAATCGCCAAACGGTAAGCATGGTATAGACCATTTGTTTTTACCGCATCCCGCAATTGTTCCCAGTCTGCTGGGGATGGGATATAAATATCTCCGAATAACTCTTGTACCCTTGGGGTAACCGGGCGGTAATCAGTAGTCAGGTAACGCTCGAAATAAGCTCCCGTAGCATAATCAGAAGCCTCAAATCCATGGAAAGATCGGCCCGTTGCGGCAGCGATTTCCATGCTTTTCTCTAGCGAGTGGAAATTCATAGTCATAAAGAAGGTCCGGGCAAAATCGCGGGCCTGCTCGCTTTCATAAGCAATGTTGTTCTTAGCCAGATAGCCGTGCAGATTCATGACGCCAAGACCGACAGAGTGCATTTCCTTGTTTGCTTTGGCTACGCCTGGGGCATTGGAAATACTGGTCATATCGCTAACAGCGGTCAGGGCGATCATGCCCTCATGTACGGATTCACGGATTTTGCCATGTTCCATCACGTTAACAATGTTCAAGGAAGCCAGATTGCAGCTTACATCGCGGCGGATTGTACTCTCCTGTCCGTAGTCGGCAATCTCTGAGGTCTCCTGCAGCTGAAAGATTTCAGTACAAAGGTTGGACATTTTGATCTGACCGACGTTTTTCAGGGCATGGGCCGCATTGGCATTGCTCTTGTTCATGATATATGGATAGCCAGATTCCAGCTGGATCATGGCAATTTTGGTCAGCATATCCCGTGCGCTCATAGCTTTCTTCTTTTTGACACGTGGATCGGCCAGCAGCTTATCATACATGTCATCCAGATCCATATCGTCGAGATGCGTGCCGTAGGCTTTGTACACACTGTAAGGAGCAAATACATGCAGCGCTTCATTGTCCTTCGCCAGCTTATAGAAGCGGTTTGGAATAATCAGGCCGATGGACAGGGTTTTGAGTCTTGTTTTTTCGTCAGCGTTGATTTTCTTGCTGTCGAGGAATTCCAGAACGTCCCAGCCAAAAATGTTGTAATAGGCTGCTCCTGATCCTTTACGTTGACCCATCTGATCTGCATAGGAGAAGCCGTCTTCCATCAGCTTGAGTACAGGTATAATTCCCTTCGCAGCATCCTCAACACCCTTGATAGTTTCACCACGGGAGCGTAGCTTGGATAGGTTAACGGCCACACCGCCACCGATCTTCGACAACTGCATGCAGGTATTCAGCACATAGTTGATGGAATTGAGCGAGTCGTCCATTTCGATTAGGAAGCAGGAGACGAGCTCACCACGCCGGCTCTTACCGGCATTTAAGAAGGTTGGTGTCGCAGGTTGCAGGCGCTGTTCCATCATCGAACGGGCAAGTACCCCCGCAGTATCGGCATTGCCGCGTCCCAGGTGAAGGGCGACTGCCGCCACACGGTCCGGGTAATGCTCCAGATATTGTTTACGGTCATTGGTTTTTACAGCGTAATCCATGTAGAATTTCGAAGCTGCCATATAAGATGGAAAACTGAAGTTGTAGGCATGGCTAATCTGGTAGACTTCTTCAATTTCCGCCGTGCTGTACTGTTCGTAAAAATTCTCGTAGAAATCCTGTTCAATCATATAATCAACCTTGGCTTTTGTATTCGCAAAAACCAGACTCCGGCGCTCTACATCCCGCATAAATTCGGCTACTGCCTCAAGATCTTTGTCTAACTGAAAGAAGCCACTTTCGTCTCTCTTCATCAACATGTTGTTTAATTCAATATGCCGCAACCCGGCTCACCTCCTGTTTAATCCGTTCTACATCGCCAAATGTACCCGATAACTCAAATTTACCGATAACGGGCACGTTATACCGATCTGCAATCAAGTCCGCGCTGTGCGCGAACAGCTCGCCCCAGTTCTTATTGCCGCTGGCGGCGATGCCTTTCAGATTGGCATTATTGTTCTTCAAGAAAGTAGACACCTTTTCTGGAATCTGTCCAAAGCCGGTGGTATATGTAATAAGCACATAGGGCTCATCAATCGTCATATGCTCCTCAATCTGCACAGCCGGCAACTTAAGTTTGCTGATGAAGCGTCTGACATTTCCTGTTTTTGAATCATACGCGACTAGCATGGTGTCTGTCCCCCTGTAAATATTAAAAACTATTGAAAATAGTATGAAAACTGAATGGATAAGCTATAAATTCTGAAAAATCGTATCTATACTATATTTAGTGTGCGTTGTTTATTTTAATTACTATATGTTGAAAAGTCAATATAGGAACAGCAGTCTTAATAGCTGAGAAAGTGTCTCGTAAGCGGTTTTTTGGTAGACTTTTAGGGCAGAAAGACCGGAGTATTAGCATTTTGCTAGTTTAAAAATAAAAATAAAAAAATTGCAGGAATAAGGGTGATACTTAGGGATGCTGCTGAGGGTGATGGCAAGCCAATAAATCTGCAAGGAACAGAGCCTGCTCCTTGCAGATTTATTGGCTTTATTTTTGCGAAGTGGGATTATTCTTAATAATCTCTTGATCTCAAGAACGGTTGTTTACTCCGAGGCTTCGGTCAGGCGGTGAATCTGCTTTAAGTTGCTGCATGTATTCTCTGGGGGAAATTCCGGTTACCTTTTTGAAGACCTTGCTGAAATAGAAGGCACTCTCATATCCCAGCTTCTGTGAGATTTCGTAGATGCGACCTTCCCCGCGTGCCATCATTTCTTTGGCTGTCGTGATTTTGATCTCCGTGATATATTCCACATAGTTGACCTTGGCAACCTTGGAGAAAAGGTGGCTCAGATAGTTGGGACTGAAATTGAAGACATCTGCCACTTGATTGAGCGAGAGCTTAGTTCCGAGATTTCGTTTAATATACTCTTGGACATTTTTGACGAGCTGCTCCTTGTAGCTTTGTCTGCGGGTAGAGAGGATGTCCGAGCAACCGTCCCGGAACTGGATCAGCCAGCCGGCGATCTCTTCAATCGTATGCATCTGGTAGATAGCCCGGTAGCCCTCCGGTTCATTTTCGAAAATTTGCTCCACAATGTTCTCGCCGTCTGCGAGCAGTGAAGTGGCCATGTACAGAATGTTGCAGGCAGCATCAGTGGCGGGAACCAGCAGGTCGGCCCGGCCGTCGAAGATTTCGATCATTTTGGAGATAATGGCGTATAAAGCTTGGGTATCCATTTCTTCAAAAGCACGGCGGATCTCTGTACGCAATTCGGAGAAATCAAACAACAGATGATCCTGCTCCAGCGACTCTCCTTCGGCAAAAAACACAAACGACTGTGCTTTAACCGCAGCAGGAAGCGCTTTTCGGGCAGCGAGGTAGCTTTCCCGCAGCAAATAAGGATCCTCGACCGCAAAGCCGATCGCGCCGATGATCCTTACATTGAAGTAGTTATGGAGTATGGAGGCCATATGGGTCAATAGCATTTCAATCTCAGGCATCCATTGCCGTGAATCCGTCCCGTTGACGGGCAGGGTTACAGCAAAATTGCGCAAGTCCAGACTGCTCACATAACAAGGTCTTATGGAAGTAAGCGTATCTTTAGCCATTTGGACGGTACTTGAGCACAGAGCAACCATTTTATCGCCGCGGGGCGGGACACTGTCTGGCCCCAAAATACGGCAAGTGCAGACTAGATAAGCAGGTTCCTTGAGCTCAAGGTTTAAATCATCTCTCTGCAAAAGGTACTGGTTTTTATTTGCGAATAAGTTATTGAACAGGCGGATGAAAAATTTATCGCGTTGAGCTTGTAGATTGCCTCTATGAGCAAGCATGGGATAGCTGTCTAGGGTTTGAAAAGCCTCCAACTGGGAAATTGCTTTCCGAATGGAGGCATCAAGTGCCTCTGGTGTCAGTTCTAGCTTCACTAGATAATCTGTGGCTTGCACTTCAATCGCTCCACGCGCGTATTCGAATTCCTCGTAGCTTGTTAAGATGATGAACAGCGGAAGCCGGCCGTGTTTTTTGCGTACCGCATTGGCAACTTCTAAGCCGCTTTTAATTGGCATTTTTATATCGCTGATTACGATGTCAGGACGAAGGGTGTCAATCATTTCTTCCTCTTGAGCCCCGTTGTGTGCAATGCCGACAATTTCTATATTATATTGCTCCCACTTCAGCATGGACTGCAAGCCGATACAGACCAGCGCCTCGTCATCAGCAATTAACAACTTGATCAATTCCATCACATCCTTGCTTGATATGCTACTCTATTCCTTTTGCAGGAACGGCAGAAGAATCTTCATCCGGGTATATTGGCCCGACTCACTCTCAATCGAAAGACCGTAATTATCCCCAAATGCCAGGCGCAAACGTTCATTTACGCTGCGGAGTCCAATATTCTCGGGCATTTCTTTGCTTCCATTACCTGGATTCGACAGAATCGTGGAGATTTCTTCTTCCTTCATCCCTATACCGTTGTCTTCAATCGTAACTAGAATATCGGCGAATCCACTTTTGGCCACCTTAATGAGAATTTCTCCTCTGCCTTTGGGCTCAATGCCATGGAAGATGGCGTTCTCGACCAGGGGCTGGAGCGTGAATCGTGGAATTAGGCCGGTTAGCAGTTCCTCGTTGTCAATCTCCTTTACCATAGAGACCGTACTGCCATAGCGATATTTCTGAATTAGAAAATAATCATCCAGCAGGCTCAGCTCATCTTTCAACGGCATTAGTCTACGGTTGTCTTTGGCGATGCTGCGCAGCAGTCTGGATAGTGAAGTGGTCATTTCCGCGATGCCGGTAGCATTCTGAATTGTAGCCATCCATTTGATCGAATTCAGTGTGTTGTACAGGAAATGGGGATTGATCTGACTCTGCAGCATCCGGTATTCCAGCTCCTGCTTCTGTTTCTCGTCAGCGAGCCGGCTGTCCATAAGCGCTACGATATCTTGGGACAGGCGGTTAATGCCCCGGCCGACATCGCCAAGCTCGCTGTTCCATTCGATATTGCGGTCCAGCAGGAAATTGCCCTGGGCGATCTTATCAATCCGCTTCTTCAGTTTTTCCACCGGAAGACTGATGGTACGGGTCAGATACAGCGTAATGATAGCGCTTAAGACAATAACCAGGAGACAGACGCCGAGCATAACCAGAATCCATATATTTGTCTTGGGAGCGAACAGGTCATTGGATAAAGTCTGTGACAGAATGACTCCGCTGCGTACGGGATAAGATACCACGATATGGCTCTCTTTCTCGTCCTCGAGCTTGACCATGGATAGCTCAGTTTGCGGACCGACAGGTTTATCATTGGTATAGGCCACCGGTTCATACGGCTCTGCAATGGCGATGACCTGGTCGCCGATGAGCTGATAATGATGATTGCCGAGCGTCAGCAGCAGCCGGGAATTCTTCGGCAGGGAGTACCCTTTCAGCTTGTCGGTAATAACAGTGGTATTCGCTAACAGGTACACTGTTCCAACGCGGGAAGCTCCTTTGCCGTAAATAGGAAAAACAAAAGGAATTCCGTTCGTGTTGGAGAGCGGGTCCTTGATCACCCGGTCCCATTTCTCCTCGGCATCATTGCTAAGGCCGGTAATTTGACCGATATTGTGTATGGTAAGCGGAACAGAGGTGCCGGTTTTATCCACCTGCAGAAACTTTCCGTTGCTGTCCGTAACAATCAGACGGCGGGCATAGCTGTTGGAGCGGTTGTTCAGGAAGTCCTGCTGCATCGAGTTGAATACATTAACTGCTTCCTTAGAGCTAGCCTTAGGTGAGCTGAAGTAGTCTGTAATCAGGGTATTAGTAGAAGAGTTAGTGCTGCAGGTCATCGCCAGCGATGACAGATCAATTAAATCCTGTTCAATAATATGGGATACCAGCTGCAGATTGAACTCGGTCGCCTGGATGGTTGTTTTACGCTGATAATAAGTAATTAATTCATAGCTAAAAAAAGACAACAGCGACGCTATCAGCAGTGCGAATACGGCCATGAGCAGAATAATGCGACTTTTAATGGTGGATTTTCTTACCGTATTTAACACTCCTCTACAAAATGTGAAAACATATAAAGCGTTTTCATATACCATAGCATATTCCTGCGTTCCGATACAGGGGGAGGTACATAAGCTGAATATTTTACATGTTTTAGATAGAAAATTACAGGTTTGAACCGGAGCAGGGAAGAAGAACACAGAAAAGTGAATGAACTTTGTTTGATAATGCATGCCATTCTTGCGAAAAAAGCTATAAACTTTGAACTAAGCTCAGAAGAGCCGATCGTAGTTACACAATCAGAAGAAAAGGGGATATTTAAATGAAACTGAAAAGATTCTATGGCATAACCCTCGCCACAGTATTCTCCATGAGTCTGTTGGCTGGATGTTCTGGTAATAACAACAACGAAGGTGCTGCTGCAACGACAGCTCCAGCAACGGGGAATTCTGCAAACGCTTCCGCTGAACCGAGCCAGGAGCCTGTGACTTTGAAATGGGCCTTGTGGGATTGGGAAGCTACCGCTTACTACAAGCCGCTAATCGATGCCTATAAAGCTGAGCATCCGAATGTAACGATCGAATATGTCGATCTGGGGTCGACGGACTATATGACCATGTTAAGCACACAACTATCCGGTGGCGCAGATCTGGACGTACTTACAATTAAAGATATTCCGGGCTACTCGAACCTTGTGAAACAGAATCACCTGGAGCCGCTTAAAAGCTTTATGAGTGGCAACGCTATTGATCCTTCGGTATATGGAGGTACTGTAGAACAAATCGAAGTGAACGATGAGGTGTATGCGCTTCCTTTCCGCAGCGATTTCTGGATTCTCTACTACAATAAAGATTTGTTCGACAAAGCAGGAGTGGAATATCCAAGCAATGATATGACATTCGAGCAATATGATGAGTTGGCCAGAAAAATGACTTCCGGCAGCGGTTCTGAAAAAGTGTACGGAGCTCACTACCATACTTGGCGTAGTGCGGTTCAACTGTTCGGTATTCTGGACGGCAAGAACACTGTTGTTGACGGAAACTACGATTTCTTGAAACCAACCTATGAGCGGATCCTGAAAGAACAGGAAGACGGCATCGTAATGGATTACGCCACACTGAAGACTTCAAGTACGCACTATTCTGGCGTATTCTACAATAATTCCGTTGCTACTATGAACATGGGCAGCTGGTTTATCGCTACACAAATTGAGAAAGTGAAGAGTGGCGAGTCCCAATCGGCTAACTGGGGCATTGCGAAATACCCTCATCCGGATGGTGTGGAAGCCGGTACAACCCTGGGTACAATTACTTCCCTAGCTGTAAATCAGAAATCCAAACATAAAGAAGCAGCACTTGATTTCATGAAATTCGTGACTGGTGAAGAAGGCGCTAAAGTCATTGCTTCCACCGGAACCATTCCAGCGATTAAGAATGATGAAGTTATCAATTCCATTACTTCCATCGAGGGCTTCCCTACGGATGAGAACAGCAAAGCGGCACTGACTACTGTTAAGACTTATCTGGAAATGCCTATGCATGAAAAGAGCGCAGACATCGAAGTTATTTTGAATGAAGCGCATGACAATATTATGACTAAAAATGCTTCGATTGACGAAGGTTTGGATGATATGAATGCTCGCGTACAGCAGCTCTTGAATAATTAACCTTAAGAGAGCCGGTTCTAAGGGCGGGTGAAAGCCCGCCTTTTATATTAAAAAGTATAGATTTGTGGGGAAAGTTTTAGAAGGTTTGGAGGAGAAAGAATGCAGAACGAAACCATATTGGGTACAAAAAAGATCCCTAAACGTCATTTGTCAAAAGGTGTCCGGGAAAACCTGGTAGCTTACAGCTTCATTGCGCCGAACTTTATCGGATTTGCCCTGTTTACACTGGTACCTATGTTTTTTGCCTTTATCCTTGCTTTTGTGAAATGGGACGGGGCCAATCCAATGAAGTTTATCGGGCTGGACAATTTCACCCGGTTGATCAGAGATACAACATTTCACAAAGCATTATGGAATACCATTGTTTACACTATTGGCGTAGTACCGTTCACCATGATTGTCGCGCTGGCGCTGGCGATTCTGCTTAATCAGAAGATAATGGCCCGCAATTTCATGAGAACCGTATTCTTTTTCCCTTATGTAGCATCCCTGGTAGCCGTTGCTGCCGTATGGAACTTTATCTTCAGTCCTACGATGGGTCCGATCAACAATATCCTGCATACCCTTACCGGTATCCCGCTGGAGGATCTTCCCCGCTGGGCAGCGGATAAACACTGGGCGATGTTCACAGTAATACTGTTTACAGTGTGGAAAAACATGGGTTATTACATGGTTATTTACTTGGCAGGTCTTCAGGGCATCAACCCTGAATTGTATGAGGCTGCTGAACTTGATGGTGCGGGTGCGTGGAGAAGATTCCGCAATGTGACGGTCCCTCAACTGGCGCCTACCTCTTTCTTTGTTCTGATGATTCTAGTCATCAATTCGTTCAAAGTCTACGATATCTTTATCAACCTATTTGCCGGCGCCGATAACCAGTTGAATGATTCTACAAGGGTTATGGTGTATCAAATCTACAATACGGCGTTCCGCTCGCTTGATTACGGATATGCCAGCGCCATGGCCATTGTATTGTTTCTGCTGGTACTTGGCATCACCATCGTCCAGTTCCGCGGCGAGAAGAAATACGGACAATAGGAGGATTCAAAAGATATGGTTGGTAAAAGTAAAGGACTTCGAATCAGCATTATGGTTCTTGTGTATATTTTGTTGTTTGCGACAGTACTGGCGATGCTGGTTCCGTATATATGGATGTTGTCTTCTTCACTCAAGATGAACAAAGATGTCTTTTCCTTCCCAATGCAGTGGATTCCACAGAATCCGCGCTGGGAGAATTTCGCGGATATCTGGACACGCATTCCGCTGGGCCGTTTTATTTACAATACGGCGAAATTATCGATTATCGTAACGATTCTACAACTACTGACTTCTAGCTTTGCTGCGTACGCGTTCTCCAAACTGCATTTCCGGGGAAAAAACATTCTATTCCTTGGATATATTGCAACGATTGCGATCCCTTGGCAGGCTTACATGGTGCCGCAATTTATCCTGATGCGTTACATGGGACTTAACAACACGCATTTGGCAATCATACTGCTGCAGGCATTCTCGGCATTTGGAGTATTTCTGATGCGCCAGTTCTATCAAGGTGTTCCGGATGAATTATGCGAGGCTGCCCGTATTGACGGCTTGAGCGAATATGGAATTTGGGCGCGAATCATGTTGCCGTTGTCCAAGCCAGCCTTGTCTACATTGACGATCTTCACCTTTGTCGCTACCTGGAATGACTTCCTAGGGCCAATGATTTATCTGACAGATACGAAACTCAAGACTATCCAAATCGGACTAAGAATGTTCATCTCGCAATATTCCGCCGAATATGGCCTGATTATGGCCGCGAGTGTGGTGTCCATTATTCCGGTTGTAATTGTTTTCCTGGCTCTGCAAAAGTACTTTGTACAAGGTGTTGCAGCATCGGGCATTAAGGGCTAGAACCGTATTTGACCTGGCAGTTGCATGCTTCATAGGCTGCCAGGTTTTTTTATAAGTCAAAGGGGTCTGTATAACTCTAGTAATTATTCATTTAACAATAAAATGAATACGCTTTCTTTTATTATTGGCCATCAAAGGAGGAGAAGAGAATGAACAGAAAGTACTTTCGAAAAAGGCTTTTCTCAATAACGATGACTACTGCGTTCGTAGTTGGGATGTTTCCGGCATTCACTCTGCCTGCAGTCTCTGCTGCTAACGTAAATTCTATCTACGCTGCCGCCCATATGGGGGCTACAACAATTGCAGATACTACTCTGCCAGCCAGCATTGATATCGGAGGCCAGAGCACAGCAGTGAACTGGAATATTGGAGCAGATACCTTTGCCGTGCCATACGATGCCGTGACCGTCAGCGGTACAGCAAACGGGGGGCCGGTCGTAGCCAGTGTGGAAGTTATTCCGCCCGCAAGTAATCCGTTGGTTTACTTTGTGGATAGCGGCAGAGGGGGCGATTCCGTAGGCAACGGGCCTACTTCCTCGCCGCTGTACGAAGCGGTCCGCACGCTGAGCGGCAGCGATTTGCTCAACCAGTCACCCGACCAGAAGTATATCAGCGGTACGGCGGACTGGGGATTTGATGATTCCGTAAACAAGGTCAAGAATTCCAAAGACGGGGGACTTACCGATCCAGCCACCGATCCGTCCCTATGGACTGTCGGACTTCGTGCCGACCCTGCCAGCAATCATATCGTGTATAAATTAAAAGCGCTTGAAGCTGGAACCTATACGCTCAGCAGCGGTTTCCATGATTGGTACGGCAGCCGCTCCCGTGTAATACGTCCTCAGATCGAGTATAAGGATGCTATCGGGGCAACCAAGACGATCTTGTTTGAGCAGTTCAACACTAATGTGACTAAGCTAATTTCAGGCGAATTCACCATTCCTGGAGACATTGACGTTAGTAGTCCAATGACGTTGACTTACGCCTATGTTGCTGACGAAAAACCTATTTTGAGCTGGTTCGCCGTTGCCAAGGGCGGAATCAAGAAACAGATCGAAGAGGCTACACAGAGCGCAGCTTCTATGGTCAAGGTTCTGCTTGACGGCAACGATATCCAAGCTGACAATGTCAACGGCCTCACATTCAAGGGATTTGGCGTACTAAGCGCTAACAGCACCAGTGCGCTTTTGATGGACTATAAGTCAGAGCATCCAGAGGCTTATGCAGAAATGCTACAGATCTTGTTCGGTGGAGAACATCCGCTCATGACGCATGTGAAAATCGAGATGGGCAATGACCGCAATAACTCCACGGGACCTGACCCGGCGACTATGCGTACGGCCGATGAAGAGGCAAATGTTACCCGGCATCCCGGCTTCCAGCTTGCCGCAGATGCCAAGGCAGTGAACCCTGATCTTAAAGTGAGCATCCTGCGATGGAGTGCTCCGGCCTGGGCGAATAACAACGACAAAATCTATACCTGGTACAAAAAAACCATTCTGGCCGCTTATCGTGAATACGGTTATATGGCCGATTACGTTAATCCTTATATCAACGAGCACGCTCCAGATTTGGCGTGGACCAAACAGTACGCTGAGAGAGTCAAGACTGACAGCGAAGGCTTCAACAGCACCGAAGAGCGGGAACTGTACAACCGGATCAAGTCTGTGATATCCGATGAAGTCGGGATTGGCAGTTTCGGTGCCAGTATGGTGAGTGATCCTTCTCTGCGGGAAGCCGTGCCGATCGCTGGATACCACTACAACACGGACGACGACAGCGCAGGCAATTTCAAAAAACTTGCAGAACAATATGATATTGAGGTTTGGAACAGCGAGGCGCAGTCTACCTTCAGTAATTCCTCTTTCCGTCCCAACAACAATATGAAAGATCCTACAGTGGCAGGAACCGGCATTGGTGGTGTCGGCAGTCCGCTGGAGATGAGTAACACGATTATTAAAGGATTCGTTAACTCCCGCCGGACACACTTTATTTACCAGCCAGCCATTGGTTCCTTTTATGAAGGCGGACAATATTCCTTCAAGGAATTGGTCAGCATGCGCGATCCGTGGTCGGGATGGATTCATTATGATGCGGGTCTTGTCACTCTGCAGCATTACAGCTGGTTTGCGAATGTAGGCTGGGAGAACGAGGATAATACTGCTGGGATCTGGCGAGCGGTTCCTCAAGCCAGCTCTACAGGTGCGACAGGCACCAATCCGGTCAGCGGCCGCAACGGTTCCCCTAGCTATATAACCCTTGCAGCACCTGATAAAAAAGATTTCTCGACGGTTATCGTGAACGATAGCGAGTATTCCAAAATCTACAAGCTGCAGACAGTCAATATGGCTTATACGGGTAATCCATCCATGGAAGTATGGGAAACCCGTGCCGCTGATGCAGGAGAAGCGTTCAACAGCAATTATATGCAGTATCTCGGTGATGTCACTGCTGATGGCAGCGGGGTGTATACCGTTAAGGTTAAACCGTATTCGACCGTGACTGTGTCTACTTTGAAGAACAAGGACAAAGAAGAATATAATACACCGCTGCCTGTAGAAGGCGAGCGTACCGTACTAGATACTGATACTACAGGAGCGGGACACAGTACTGTGGACAACATTCTGTACGCTGATGATTTTGACTATTCCAAGCAGACTGTTGTGAAGATTGGTGCAGGCGGTCAATCTGAGGGTACCCAGAGCTATATCGAATCCCGCGGCGGTTCCCAAAGCGTTATCCCGCGTTATACCCATGACCGCAACGGGGCATTTGAGGCCTATCTTCCGGACGGTTCAGACAATTATGTCCTGCGGCAGCAGCTGGACACGGGAACCATGGGGCTTGGCGGCACATGGAACAGCGGAGATCCCGTAACGGCCATCGGCGACAACCGGTGGATGAACTACAAGGCCAGTGTTGATGTTTCGTTCGAAACAAACAATACTCAGGGCGGAGCCAATTATGCTGCGATAGGCGCCCGTTATCAGGGAGGTGGCAGTTCCCACTCCATAACCGGTACACCGTATGTGCTGAAATTCTGGTTCGACGGCGGCTGGCAGCTGCTGGTCAACAATAGCGCAGTTGCGAGCGGAAATGCCGCGAACGGTTCCGGCGGCGTGAAGATCGACGGATTCGATACCGCATATGACGCATGGCATAATATTGCCGTTCAGGTTGCAGGCGATAAAGTGACTGCCTATCTGGATGGGGTGAAGCTGGCTTCCTATACCGACCCTACTCCTGAATTGTCCGGCCGGGTAGATCTGGCCAGCGGCTACTATCACGTCCGCTTCGATAATTTGAAGGTGGAGAAGGTTGAGGGCTACACGCCGTATTATTCAGAGCTTCTAGACAATCTTGAGATGTATGACCTGGCAGCTGCTCCGAACCCTAAACTGATATATACCGGGTCGTGGAGCCATATAAATGGAGCGGGCATGTACATTTACCAGCGTTCTCTTTCTACCAGCCAGGCTGTAGACGCTGCAATGGAATATACGTTTGAAGGCACCGGACTGGATATTCTAGGAGCGAATAACGGATCGGCGAAGCTTGAGGTAACGGTGGACGGAAAAGTTATTGTTCTATCGGCTGATACATTAGCTTCCAAGGAGCTGTACCAGACGTACGCACTCCGCGGGCTTAAATATGGCCAGCACCATGTGCAGATAAAGGTGGTAAGCGGCACCTTGGTTGTCGACGCGGTGGCGGTTGTTTCCGGGGAAGTAACCGGTACTGTAGATACTGCTGCTCTTCAGGCGGCGGTAACAGCCGCGAAAGAAATGAACAAACAGGATGAATATTCGGACAGAGACTGGCAGCTCTTCGTAGATGCACAGAGCGCTGCACAGGAAGCACTGGATAATCCTATTTTATACAAATTGGATCAGGAAGGAGTTACTCAGCTTGAAGCACGCCTGATCTCCGCCCAGAACCAGTTGACTACGGGAGATATACGGGAGCTTGTCGCTCCTCAGGATTTGGCTACTTATGCTGGAAAACTGCCGAATCTTCCAGACAAGGTGGAAGCCACTCGGGCAGACGGATCCAAATTGCTGGTATCAGTAAAGTGGAATGTAAATGCGGCCAGCTTCAACAATCCGTATGAACGGGTAGCTGTAACCGGTACTTATGGAAATCTGAAAACAACTTGTTATGTGGAAGTGGTGCCGGAGGGGCTCTTATACTTCCTCGATGCTGGTGTATCGGTGGACGGTATCACGCCGCCGTATACGTTAATCAAGGATTTTGTAGGTGACAGCTTGCTTAATAACAAGGCGGATCAGCCTTCGACAGGCAATGGCGTATGGGGGCATACCAGTACTAAGTACCTCCTCAAGGGGCTTGGTGGCGCTGTAGTTCCTTCTGATAAAAGTCAGACAGGTGTTTATGGTTCCGATACAAAAAATAATCCACTTGTATACCTGCTCCCTTTGAACGCAGGCAAATATACGATTACGTCATTCCATCGGGACTGGTGGAACAACACCAACCGCACGATGGATATTACGCTCAGCTATATTGACGCTGAAGGGAAAGAAGTGACCAAACCGGTCCGAACCGGCCTCGTCGCAGGTCCTAATGGCGCTATGATTAACTATGACTTTTCGCTTCCGGTGAGCGGTAGTGTGAAATACTCAATAAACAATACGTATTCAGGCAATCAGGCTGCATTGATCAGCTATGTGGCTGTAGCTAGAGATAAAGCCAGCGTTGCTAATGAGCAGGCTGTAAATGAGGCTAAGAGTATCATAGAAGGTGCGGTATACAGCGTGCAGAAGGAAGCGGCAAACAGCGAAGAAGCTGTCCAGACTTGGCTGCTGCAGACGATAGGCGCTCTGCCCGGTCTCAATGATACCGGAGTTACGATCGGTGAGATTACCTTGTCTTCCTTCCAAGAAGCAACCGATGAGACTAACGGCAGCTTCAGCTTTACGGTATCACTGAGTAAGGGAGAGGCCACAGCGGACAGTTCGGTGAGCGGAACAATCAAGCTGCCGGAACCGGATACTGTTCAGCCTTTGATTACTCTGTTAGGTGATGCAATAGTGAATTTGCACATCGGTTCTGAATATACAGATGCAGGAGCGACTGCTTATGATGACAAGGATGGTGATATTACAGACCGTATAACTACAACAGTTAGCAGTGAAGTATACGGGTTGACTGCTCTCGATACAGCGAAAGCTGATATTTATACCTTCCATTATAATGTCAACGATACTGCGGGCAATGAGGCTGAAGAAGTGACAAGAAAAGTAGTCGTTGCACTTGATCCGGATGTAATGAAGCCGGTGATTACACTGCTTGGTGAACCGTCCATTCAACTGGAAAATGGCGCAAGCTATATGGATGCCGGAGCCACAGCGGTAGATGACCGTGACGGCGACATTACGGAGCTTATTATAGCAACGATTACGAAGAATGAGGAGAATGTGCTGGCACTGGACACTAAGGCGGCAGGCATCTACACCTATCATTATAATGTGAGTGATGCGGCGGGCAACGCGGCTATCGAAGTGACTAGAACCGTGACAGTGGGCGAAGCAGAGCAACCTCCGGTAGTGACGCCAACACCAACACCAACACCAACACCAACACCAACACCGACATCGACGCCGGAACCGGAGCCAACAACAGCACCAACATCTACGCCGGCGCCAACGGAAGCACCAGTGTGGACGGTAGCACCGACACCAGCAGTCATCCCGTCCCCAACGCCAACACCGCTGCTGCAGACCGAAAAGGTTCTTGATCGAAAGGATTTCACGGCACCGGTTGGAGGAGTAATAACGGTTCAGCTCACTGAAGCTACAGAATCCGTGCTCCTTCCAGCAGGACTATCAGGAATCATCGGAGAGAACACTCTACGTCTGGCTTGGAGTAAGGTTGCTATCGATCTGACCCCAGAAGTGCTGAAGAGCATTCAAGAAAAAGCTACTGGAGGTCAAACGGAGGGGGCGCGAATTAAGCTCTCAGCAGTGAAGGTATCCAGAGATGCTGTGGAACAGTTAATCAATAATCGGGCTGTTAATGGTTCCGTACATTTATCTGCGGCAAGTGATGTGATTAACTTCAGCTTGGAGGTTGTTGCTGCCAACGGCACTGCTGTAACGGTAACTGCTTTTGATAAACCGTTGACACTTACGTTCAACGTAGATCCGGATGCCAATATAAGCTTGCTCGGTAGCTACTATGTTTCTGCAAATGGTGCGCTTGAATTCATGGGCGGAACGTTGACTAATGGTAAATGGACTGCTGAAATACGGCATTTCAGCCAGTATGCAGTCCTGGAATACGATAAGCTGTTCACAGATGTAAGCAGTGACAGCTGGGCCAGCAATGTGATTAAGACCATGGCTGCGAAGCATATTATTGAAGGCATTTCCAGTACGGAGTTTAATCCGCAAGGGGATGTAACTAGGGCACAATTCGCTGCTATGATTGCACGCGCGCTTGGGCTTAAGGCAGGAAGCCATTCAACATTTGGTGATGTGGATTCCAAAGCCTGGTATGCCGAAGCCGTTGCAGCTGTTAGCGGAACGGGTATCGTGCTCGGACGCAGTGCGGATTCGTTCGCCCCGGATCAGAGCATTACCCGCGAGGAAATGGCTGTGATGATCGTTCGTGCTTATGAATATTTGCAGGGAAGCGAGACCAATGAACCTGCTGTAGGATCGTTCAGTGATTATTCCCAGATTCATGACTGGGCGAAGAACGCAGCAAACATCGCCGAACAGTCGGGACTGATCAAGGGACGCGGCAATAAGCAATTCGCGCCACAAGAGACGATGACCCGTGCCGAAGGTGCGCAAGTTATCTCCAATCTGCTGGGATATTTGTAAGTAGCATTTCAAAGAACCTGGCAGGCTGCATTAAGCGGGCTGCCAGGTTCTTTATAGATTTGGAGAGACGGGGGAGTGCTTAGGAAAACAGCGGCCGGAAGTCCAACTATTCACCGCAGTAGCGATTGCATCTTTTTTGAAGAATCCTTGAATTTGAGTTTTAAAGCTCAGCTTCTTTTACTATATTTTCCGGGTGGAATGCCCGTGATGTTCTTGAAGGTACGGATGAAATTGGCATAATCGTTAAAGCCGGACAGATAGCAGGTATCGGATACGGAGTTCCCGGCGGACAAGAGCTGCTTGGATAACGCAATTTTTTTGAGCAAGACGTAACGGTAGATGGTTCCGCCTGTCTGCTGTTTGAACAGATGGCTGAGATAATATTTATCGACGTTCAGTTCTCCAGCGATTTGCTCCAGTGACAGATTTAGATGCAAGTGGTTGTCGATATAGCTCATGGCTGATTGAATATGTGAGGAAATGATGCTGGGCACGGTAGATCGGGTGCGGCTGTACAGCTCATTGATGAGGACGAGGATCTGAACCAGGTAGGTCAGAGCCAGAACTTCACTCCCGTACTGCTGATTCTCTAATGTCTCAATCAGGCGGGAAGCAAGGACTGTATACTCTTCAATCAGCGGTTCATCCATTTGCGCGAGATTATGCTCTCCGGGCTGGCGGTTCTGGAAACAAGCGAGCAGATTTGTAGTTGCGGTACAGAAGGGATAGACAAGTGGAGCTTTGAAATGGATTGTCAACCGTTCATAGGGCTCCGGAGATAAATTGATGATTTTATGAATCTCGTGATTGTTGAACAAAAGGACATTGCCCCGCTGCAGGGGATAGCTGAACTGATCTACAAAACCGTTCACCTTGCCGCCCAAGAACAGGAAAATTTCATAGTGGTCATGGATGTGGAAATCCCTGGTAGGTGAGATCGGCGAATTTCCGATACCTGCCAAAATATCTCCATCGAACGGCTCATAATACTGGGCATGCTTCATTGGAACTGCCCCTTTCAGATTGATCACAATATACGCAATAAAACATCATTATTCGCAAAGACATTGCAATAATACAACACTAAACTATAGTAGAAGATTACGCAATATAACAAGATTCAGGCGTTAGGCAAGAGAAGTAGCTGTAGCTGATTAGATGCAATTGAAAGGGTGGAATTGTGCATGAATGGGAAGGAACAGCGTAAATACTGGCTGGATACAATGCTGCTGATCGGGGGGCCTGTGCTGAATGCTTTGGCTGAGCGGAAATTAAAGGAACAGTTGCCTACAAAGTTTCATAGTGACCGGAGCCAGTTTGCCCATTTGGAGGCTTTTGCTAGATTGGCATGTGGAATGGCCCCTTGGCTTGAGCTAGAGGGACTTGAGGGTGAGGAAGAACAGCTTAGAGCGCGTTATGCCGGGCTAATGCTGGAAGCCATTGATGCCGCTGTTGATCCGAATTCACCTGACTATATGGAATTCAAGGCTGAAGGCCAACCGCTGGTAGATGCGGCATTCCTGGCACATGCGCTGGTGCGTGCACCAAAGCAGCTTGCCGGCAAGCTGAGTGCGCGGGTCAAAGGCAATGTAATAACAGCGCTGAAGCAGACACGCCGGACAGCGCCAAGCGGCAGCAACTGGCTGCTGTTCAGCGCAATGGTGGAAGCCGCTTTGTATATACTTGGCGATCCTGAATATGACCGGATGCGCGTTGGCTATGCGGTCCATATGTTCATGGATTGGTATAAGGGCGACGGAGTTTACGGGGATGGCAAGGACTTTCACTGGGATTATTACAACAGCTTTGTTATTCAGCCGATGCTGGTGGATGTGGTAGCACTTTTTGAACAGGAGTCGGAGCAATATTCCGCATTGAAACCGCTGATTCAGCAACGGGCACAGCGATACGCTACTGTTCTCGAACGGATCATTGCACCGGATGGAACCTATCCCTTTATCGGGCGTTCGATCGTTTACCGTTTTGGGGCGTTTCAACTGCTGTCGCAGGCGGCGCTGCAGCATTTTTTGGAGGAAGCATTGCCCCCTGCACAGGTACGCTGCGCTTTGACAGCTGTGATTACGCGAATTATGGAATATCCGGGTACGCTGGATGAGTCCGGATGGCTACGTCCGGGGGTATACGGTTATCAGCCGGAGCTTGCGGAGAGCTATATCAATACAGGCAGTCTTTATTTATGCGCCTCCGTATTCCTCCCGCTGGGGCTGCTCCCTTCTGATCCATTCTGGTCAGGGGAAGAGATGAAATGGACTTCACTAAAAATTGCAGCCGGTGAGGATGTTATGAGAGATCATGCCTTGGAATAAAAAGTATTCAGCCATATTAGTGAAGAATAAGATGCTTCGCGGATCTGACTGACCTTTAAGGAGGAAAAAAGGCATGAATAAACAGATGCTTTTGGAAATAGTGCATGAAATGAAGCCAGTCGATCTGAGCTTGTATTATCCAAAGGGGGATGCGGCTGCTTTTTGGAAACGGGCGTTATCATCGGGAGTACTACAGGCAGATATCAGCGAGATCCGCGCGGAGGCGGTAAGGCTGGACGGGCAGTCTATACCTGAACTGTCGTATACGTTATTTTCCATTTATTCGCGCACGGGTTCGAGGTTGGAATATGAACGGGTCTATTTTGAACGGAGAAGAAGGCTGAATACTTATGTATTTCTGGCTTTGCTGGAGCCGGATCATCCGGAAGTACTGGAGAAGCTAGAGGACATCCTCTGGGCTATATGCGATGAGTACACCTGGTGTCTTCCGGCCCACCTCCCAGCGGATCATAATGCAGCTGATATCAACCGGTATATTGATCTGTTTTCTTCCGAGACCGGATTTACTTTAAGTGAAGTTTTACTTTTGCTCGGGGAACGACTTTCCCAGCTTCTGGGATCCCGAATCCACCATGAAGTAGAGCGGAGACTGTTTCGTCCATTTCTTGAAAATGGCCCTTATGATTGGGAGACAGCGCGGCATAATTGGGCAGCGGTCTGTGCGGGATCAATCGGGGCTGCTGCCTTGCTGTCTGTGGAGGACCCAGCCATGCTTGCGGATATTCTGCTGAGGACAGAGCGCGCCATGTTGTATTACCTGGAAGGGTTCGGTGAGGACGGTGCCTGTCTGGAAGGCCTTGGGTACTGGAATTATGGGTTTGGTTATTTCACTTATTATAGCGATTTGCTCTGTTCCAGAAGCGCAGGCAGACTGGACTGGTTCAAGCAAGAGAAGGTAGCGCAAATCGCGCGCTTCCAACAAAAATGTTTCATTGACGGAAGTCATGTAGCCAATTTCTCTGATTCAGTGCCTCAGGTGCTAGTACATATGGGATTGTCCCATTATCTGGCGGAAGTCTGTACGGATGTCGAACGCCCCCCATCCGCTTTGCGTGCTCCTTACACTGAAGATCATTGCGGCCGCTTTGCACCGGCTTTCCGCAATCTGATCTGGACCAGGGCTGGCAAGGAGGACGAAGCTTGGCGAGCCGCCAGCTATTATCTCCCTGATGCCGCTTGGCTTGTCTCGCGTCATGTGTCGGAGGCGGGTTCATTCGGATTCGCCGCCAAGGGCGGGCACAATGCTGAACCGCATAACCATAATGATCTGGGACATTTCATTCTGAGCGGCCGGGGAGAGATCTACGCATCCGATCTTGGAAGCGGAGAGTATACTGCTGATTATTTTGGGGCTGGCCGTTACCAGTATGACTGCAATGGATCGCAGGGTCATTCGCTGCCGATCATTGATGGCCAGTATCAGCTGGCCGGTCGGGCGTTCAGCTCCACAGTGCTGCATGCATCGGCGGAGGAGAATGATGTGCTGACACTGGATCTGACACAGGCGTATCAGGTAACAGGACTACAGTCCTTAATCCGTTCGTTCGTCTGGCATAAAGAGGAATGTCCACGGCTGGAGCTTACAGACACTTACCGGTATGAGGGAATTCCGGCGAGCTGGACGGAGCGGTTTGTCACCTGGCGTGAGCCTAAGCTTCTTCATCCGGGTACCTTGCTGCTGCCGGGGACTATGACTCGCGGCGTTGAAGTGACTTACGATTCACTGAAAGTTGAGCCGGAGATTACTGTGCATATGTACCGGGATCATTTTGGCATGGAGAAGCTCTGGTATAGTCTGGACTTCCATGTGCTTCAGCTTGGCGCGGTGGGCAAACTGGTATTCACTTTTCAATTTCTATAAAAGATGGGCCTGAGCTTATAAAAAGTCCTCTATCAGAGGGTAGAGGCTAATTCGAATAAAGGCGGGATTTAGATGAGTAGATTAGTAAAGCAAGCTTGGGTAGACGAGGCTTGGGGCAAAGCCTTGGAGAAGACTAGAACGAACAGTCGAAGAATCGGTGCAGAATTCCCCCATGCGAGTCAAGGCGGCAAATACGTGCTTGAAGCACCAAACTGGTGGACGGCTGGCTTTTGGCCGGGAATGCTCTGGCAGCTCTATGCTGAGAGTGGTGATGAGGATTTGAAAGCGATTGCTGAGCAGTGTGAGGAACGTCTTGACGAGGTGCTGGATGGTTATGTGAAGCTGGACCATGACCTAGGTTTTATGTGGCTGTTGACCAGTGTTGCGAACTACAAGCTCACGGGCAGAGAAGCATCACGAGTCCGGGCGTTGAAGGCAGCCAACTATCTGGCGGCCCGCTTCAATCTGAAAGGACGCTACATCCGGGCCTGGAATCCATGGAGTGAAGGCGAGGATAACAGCGGGGTAGCCATTATCGATTGCTGTATGAATACCAGCCTGCTTTTTTGGGCTTCCGAAGTAACAGGGGATCCACGTTATCGGCATATCGCTGAGGCGCATATGGATACGGTGCTGGAGCATTTCATCCGGCCGGATGGTTCGGTTTATCACATCGTCAAATTTAACCCGGAATCGGGCGAAGTGGTTGAAAAGCTTGGCGGGCAAGGTTATGCGCCCGAGTCGGCTTGGTCGCGCGGGGCAGCCTGGGCGCTCTACGGACTGTCATTGGCCTATCATCATACGGGCAAGCAGAGTTATCTTAATGCAGCCAAGCAGGTCGCGCATTTCTTCTTGACCCGTCTGCCCGAAGATCACGTTCCACATTGGGATTTCCGTGCTCCCGGTGAAGTTGGCGAGATTCGTGATAGCTCTGCTGGTTCCTGTGCAGCGAGTGGCTTGCTCCTGCTGGCTAGCCAGGTGGACGACTCGGAGGCTCATGTGTATCGGAACGGGGCTATAAGAATTACTGAATCCCTTTATCGGAATTATGGAACTTGGGACAATGCAGAAGAAGAAGGATTGCTGCTTCATGGTACGAGTAACTATCCTGAAGATCGGAATATAGATGTTCCGCTTATCTATGGCGATTTCTTCTATGTCGAAGCGCTAGCCCGGCTAAAAGAAGCCAGACCGTTCTACTGGGAATAGGGGGCATATAATGCAGACTGAAAAGACTTTTACGACTATTGCTAAAAATCCGCTAAAGACCCGGGAGGATCTGGTCTCTGCTCTTGAACAGCTTACAGATCCGCTTCGGCCGCTCTACAGCAGAGGCGGCGCACGGCTGGCAATCGGCGGAACAGGAGCCAGCTATTCAGCAGCAACTGCAGAAATGGAAGGTTTCTCCCGGGTATTGTGGGGCTTAGTGCCCCTGCTCATGGGAGGCGGAGAAAACGGGCTTTGGGATACTGTGCTGGATGGCATACGCCACGGCACGGATCCTGCCCATGAAGAATACTGGGGTGAAGTTCAAGATTATGACCAGCGTCTGGTAGAGATGGCGGTCTTCGGTTTCGCCTTAGCCGCCATTCCTGAACAGATCTGGTCACCACTTACCCAGAAGGAACAGGAGCAATTGTACAGCTGGCTGAATCAGATTAATTCCCATCCTTGCTATGACTGCAACTGGCTGTTCTTCAACGTGCTGGTTAATGTCGGATTCCGCAGAATCGGCCGACCCTACGACGCGGAGCAGCTAGAGAACAATCTGAAGCGAATGGATGATTTCTATCTGGGTGATGGCTGGTACAGTGATGGAATTAACGGGCATAGCGATTATTATGTTCCTTTTGCCATCCATTATTATGCGCTACTGTACGCGAAGCTGATGGAACAGGAGGACCCGGAACGTTCACAGGTGTTCAAAGAACGGGCCCGGCTTTTTGCCACCGAATTGTTGGGCTGGTTCGCTCCGGATGGATCTGCCCTTCCTTATGGAAGGAGCTTAACCTACCGCTTTGCCCAGTCTGCTTTCTGGAGCGCACTCGTCTATGCAGGCGTTGAAGTATTCCCTGTAGGTGTGGTCAAAGGATTAGTACTGCGCAATTTGCGCTGGTGGTTCAGCCAGCCGATCTTTGATGCCGGAGGCGTTCTGACGATTGGTTATACCTACCCCAACTTGGTCATGGCGGAGAATTATAACGCTCCCGGTTCGCCCTACTGGGCGTTAAAGACATTCCTGCCATTGGCTCTCAGCGCGGAGCATCCATTCTGGAAAGAAGAGGAACTGCCGCTGCCGGATATTCCTGCAGTTATAGTCCAGAAGCCTGCGCATCTTGTCATTGTCCGCGAACCTGCTTCCGGCCATGTGGCTGCCTTCAACAGTGGTCATCTATATACGAATGAACATACCCACACGTCTGCCAAGTATGAGAAATTCGTATACTCAACAGGCTTCGGGTTCAGCGTACCCCGCTCCGAATGGGGATTGTCTCAAGGGGCATTTGATTCCATGCTCGCTCTAAGTGAGAGCGGGGACAACTTGTATCGGGTCAGACGGCGGAATATGGAGTCAAGAATTGTGGACAATGTGCTGCACTCCGTCTGGAAGCCATGGACTAATGTGGAGGTTCGGACCTGGATCGTTGCTGGGCTGCCCTGGCATATTCGGATACACCGGATCGAGACCGGACGACCGTTGGACGCCGCAGAGGGCGGCTTCGCGCTTGGTCAGGAAGCGGGGGTGGAACAGCAGATCGGCCTTACAACCGCGGCAGTATCTACAGCATGGGGAACAAGCGGAGTCAAGGGTTTGATCGGTTACGAAAAGGCTGAGCTAATTTGGCCTAATGCCAACACAAACCTGCTTCATCCCCGGACTGTTTTGCCTACACTGACGACTTTCCTTGAGCCTGGAATCCATTGGCTGGCTTCGGCTGTATACGGTGATCCGTCGGGAGATTCTTGCGGCGGTATTATAGAACAATTACCTGAGTCTATTTTGAAGGTTACTTTTGATAAGGACATCATAAAGGTTCTTACGTCTAGTGAAGCGGAATTTATTATCAAAAGAGAGTGAGAATTACCGCTAACAACATTGTGTTAAAAAGACAAGTAATTGAGTAGAGTATGACTGATTTCTCGTATGAAAAATAAATTTCTGTGGTTGTACAATTTCCCCCGTACAGGCACTTCTAGGCGCACGCCCACATACAATAAGGATGACCATGAACCCGTAAGGCAAACAGATCGGTTTCATTGTACAAGTGCGGGAGGTGTCGCCAAGTTGCCTGGATTCTTAAGCACGATTGCGTTGCTGATCAAAGAACTGACGCTGCTGGTATCATACGTAAGGAATAATGCATTTCCACAACCGCTCTCGGAGCAGGAGGAAAGCCGATACTTAGGGATGATGGCTGAGGGAGATGCCAAGGCCCGCAATTTGTTGATTGAGCATAATTTGCGGCTCGTTGCCCATATAGTGAAAAAATTCGATAACACCGGAGAAGACATGGAGGATCTGATCTCCATCGGCACCATCGGCCTGATTAAAGCTATTGAGAGCTATCGTCCAAACAAAGGAACCAAACTAGCCACATTTGCAGCACGTTGTATTGAAAACGAAATTCTGATGCACCTAAGATCCTTGAAGAAGACTCGTAAAGACGTATCCCTGCATGATCCAATTGGGACGGACAAAGAAGGTAATGAAATTACACTTATCGATATCCTTGGTTCGGAAGCGGATGATGTTATTAAAGAAGTGGATTTGAAGATCGAGAAGAGTAAGATTTATCGCAACCTAGATATTCTGGATGACCGAGAGAAAGAAGTTGTGGTGGGTAGGTTTGGGCTGGATACAGGTGGAGAAGAGAGGACGCAGCGGGAGATTGCCAAGGAGTTGGGGATCTCGCGGAGTTATGTTTCGCGGATAGAGAAGAGGGCGCTCATGAAGTTGTATCATGAGTTTTATAAGGCGAAGCGGTAGGACTGATGACAATTACACAGTAATAATCCATTAATAATAAAACTTGAAAAGCGACTTGTCTAAGGATGAGTCGTTTTTTGTGTGGATAGGGTTCACCCTACTTATGATACGGTTCACCGTAACATCTATAGAGCGAAATACAGGTAATTCTCATACCTATACCGTTTACAATTCCTCTTTCTGTAAATTGCCTAATAGCATCACTAGCATATGATCCTTCAATATCAGAATAACTGACTGTTATATCCTGTTGAAACAGTCACTCATAAGTATATTTCTTCTTGATTGATAGGCATTTTGCTCTCAATCCACCAAGTTACTGAACTAAGCACGGCTCCGATGTACGCCTCTATTTTAATTTGCTGTACTATTCCACATATTCGTACTTTTCATTAAAAACCCGCACTTGATTTCGACCAGCTCTTTTGGCAGCATAAAGTGCTTCATCAGCTTTATGAAGAAGTTGATGGATTGTTTCCTCCACAGCTCCTGTCGTTACGGATACCCCAAAACTAGAGGTAATCGTTACCAATTTTTCATTTTCAACTAGAGGCTTCTGTTCAATGCAAAATCTAAGGTGATTAGCGAAGTTTTCCCCTTCCGCTAGTGTATAACCAGGTAAAGCGAGTACAAATTCTTCACCACCATATCTAGCAAATAGTATATGTTCTCCCATCTCAGCCTTACATATTTGAGCCACATGTACTAGCATTTGATCTCCAGTTTGATGCCCATAAGTGTCGTTCACTTTTTTGAAAAAATCAATATCAAATAGAATAATCACAAAGGATGATAATTCACCCTTTGCTTTCATTAAGCTTTGCTCACTTTTCTGGAAAAAGGCACGACGATTGTATATTTGTGTAAGATCATCATAATAGGCTTGATGCTCTAACTTTTGTTGTAATGTATGTAGCTCTGTTATATCCGTAAATATAATTAGTAAGCCAGAGTTATTATTAGATTGTTGAAGCATAGAAATACGTAGCTGATATATATAATTACCTTGATGAATCGTAACATTCAATTTATCTGAGATCGTATCTAATTGAACAGGGAATGATTGATCCGTTAGCATATACCAAACTTGATCAAATGGCTGCCCTAACGTTGATCGATCCAATTCACTAAACATACTTTTACAAGCTTGATTATATTCGATTAATTGATAGGTATCATTAAGCACAATGACACCATCGTTCATACTATTAAAGATCGTTTCCTTTGCAATTGGCATTATTGATAACATTCGAGAGGAGGTAATAGACCAAAGGTACAAAACAGAAGAAAACCAAATAACCATGGGTACAGGATCGATACCATCGGGTGTCACTCCTATGAATAATAAAAATGCAGTCATTATTGGAAGCAGTTGACCGCAGATGAGGGCAAATAATTGAGATCGATATACACTAACGGTTTCCTTCCAGCGTGAAAGCAGCAATAAGAGCGCAGCTAACATACAACAGAAAATGTAAATATTATGTACGGCAAACCATGCCCCATACTCAATCTCACTATATGGAGCCCCGAGCACCGAATGGATATCATATATTCTATAGTAAAAATGATGGGATTCATTAGTTACATTGATGAGAAAAGTAATACAAGGCATTGTAAGTAGCGCGATTATTCTTTTTCTCGTTATTTTATAACCCAAATATTGCATGACAAACATTAATCCTAACGGAGGGAAAAATGGCATCCCTGCATACTGTACAATATTCCAAAATCTAAGCTGTTCTAACGAAGTCGATGTTAAGCTAAAGGCATAACCAAAGCAATAAATCATTGAAGTTAATGTATTCCACATGAACAAATTAGCGATATTTGTATAATAATGTCTCCTCCAATAAGTAAAGACAAGTATAGACAAATTCAGAACAGCCGAAGTACAAACTAATGTTATATATGCTGCTAGCTTCGAATCCAATAGGTATACCCACTTTCATACAATACATATATTTACGTTAACACGATTAATATAAGATGTTGATTTGTTCCTTGAACCATTTACAGGATTCCGTCCACATCACTATTATGTCTGTACTACCCACATCGTATTGATTATTGCTTCATGAAATAGATTGTTTTTAACTTAGCATGACACTCATGACAGTAGCAACACATTTAGCCAATCAGTAATGCTATGATTACTATTTCGTCTATACCGATCACCAAATAGTTAGTACAACATTACGTAATTCATCACTTCTATTGCATTGCAAACAAGTACCCATCGATTGGATGGGTACTTGTTTTTATTTCTAATTATAAAGGCTTCCCCATGTACGACATAAGTCAACTAAATCCATTTAGAATTTTGTGAAGCGCTTGCAGATCTATTCGTATTGTACAGAACGTGCAAGTGCCGCAACAGAGCCGCGAAAATCAGGTCTGCCGTCATCCGTCCACAACAGCTCCGCTACAAATGTATGGCGATTCGGATCGTATAGCGGATCTCCTACAATATGCTTATACGTTCTTGCGTGGAACACAAACAGCGTCTTCTCGCCAGTCTCTGACACCGTGAAACTATTATGACCAGGACCATACATCGAGATGCTCTCATCAGTCGTGAGAACCGGTACTTTCGACTTGCGCCATGAGGCAGCATCGAGCAAATCCGAGTCCGCATCGGCTTCAAGCAAGCCCATGCAATAATTGAAATCAGTAGCGCTAGCAGAGTAAGTGAGGAATACCCGATTATCTTTGCGAACAAATGCCGCGCCTTCGTTCACTTTATACCCGATGATCTCCCAGTCATATTCGGGCATCGTAATCATCGTTTGCGCCCCAATCAACGTCCACGGATTGCTCATTTTAGATATGTAGAGATTAGAATTGCCTTCGATTTCCGGATCCTTTTGTGCCCATACGTAATAGAGGCTACCATTGTGCTCAAAGGTAGTGGCATCGAGGGAGAAGCTTTCCCAAGCGGTACGAACCTGTCCTCTTTCCGTCCAGCTGCCTTCGAGCGGATTTGCATTTTCATTCTCCAGTACATACATCCGATGGTCGAACAAGCCTTCTGTCGTTTCCGACGTATGCGCGGCAGCGAAATATACGTACCATTTTCCATCAATAAAATGCAGCTCTGGCGCCCAAATATTGGCACTAAGAATGCCAGTCTCTCTCTTTCTCCAGATCACTACAGGAGCTGATGTAATAAGCCCTACAAGGTCCTGTGCCCTACGGATTTCAATCCGATTATACTCTGGAACCGAGGCCACGAAATAATAATAACCATCTGAATGTCGGCATATAAAAGGATCAGCTCGTTGCTCGATCAATGGTTTAATGACGCGTAACTCCTCTTGTTGGACTCCCATCTTATCACCTATTTCATAAGTAATAGATACTAACCTTTAACAGCACCCGCAGTCATACCATCAATGAAATATTTCTGGAAAGCGATAAACAATATGAAGATTGGAATGATGGAGAAGAAGGAGCCCACGATCAGAAGGTCATAGTTATTCCCATAAGGAGTTAACAATGTTTTTAAACCGATTGGCAGTGTATATTTATTTTGATCTCCCAACACCATGAATGGCCACAATAGATTATTCCAGCTATTCATACCATTCAGAATGGCCATTGCCGCAAAGGAAGGCTTCATAATCGGCATAATCACTCTGAAATATATCGCATATTCGTTTGCTCCATCAACTCGCCCAGATTGAATAATTTCTTTTGGTATGCTTCTGAGATATTGCCTAAAGAAGAATATCGTCCCGGCATTAGCTATACCCGGCAGAATGATTGCCGAATAGCTATTCACCATTTGCAAATCATTTATTAAGCTGTACAAAGGAACCAGCAATATTTCAAATGGCACCATCATAATGAGCAACACACATATAAAGAGGAAGTTCTTACCTTTGAAATCATACGCTGCAAAACCATATGCAACAAAAGCGCTTACAAACAGTGTTAAAGCAACCTGAATGATTGTTAACGTCATACTGTTCCAAAACCATACAAAATAATCATGTTGTCCAGTGAATAAATAGATAAAATTATCAAAACTCATTATTTCAAAATTCAAACTTAAGTTAAGACCATATCTTATTAAAGCTTCACCTGGTTTAAAGGAAGAGAGGGCCACTGCATAGAATGGAACCATAATTATAACGAATAGTATAATAAAGGTACTAATTATGACTATTCTAGCAATTACGTTGTTCTTCATCTGACTAGTGTCCATTTTAATCCTCCTCCTTTTTGAACATTCCACTAAATTTCAACTGCGTTAAATTGATAATCATAGCAATGACTAATAGAACGATACCAACTGCTGCAGCGTAACCGAGCTTATTCTTCTCAATTCCTTGTCTATACAAATATCCGACTATAGTTAGGCCAATATTTTTCGGTGAATTGTTACCGTTAAACATCATTAAGCTCTCGGTAAACATTGCCAAACCTGCATAAACACTAATTGTCGTAACATATATCGTGGTCGGCTTCAATAATGGCATTGTAATCGATCTAAACTTCTGCCAAGCAGATGCCCCGTCAATTGAAGCAGCCTCATAATAATCATTGTCAATGTTTTTCAAACCAGATAGATAGTACAGCATATTAACACCTGTCCATCGCCAACATGCAAGAATTAATAGTGCAGCCATACTCCATTCTGCATCTTTCAAGAATTTAGTAGGCTCTACACCAAATAGACCTAGAAAACTGTTCATTAATGAACCATCCATTTCGCCGAATGTTAGGCGAAAAATAGTACCCGCCACTGCGACAGATGTCAATGCAGGAAGAAAGAACGAAGATTTAAAAAACTCCCTCCCCAGCATTAACTTACTGTTTATCATAACTGCAAATAACATTGGGAAAGGGATTAACAGCACTAAGGTTCCTAGCATGTATACAACGCTATTTTTAATAGCCGTCAAAAACACTTTATCTGTGAATAACTTCGAATAATTCGCTTCACCAACCCATTTTGGATCCTGTCCCAACATCCTATCTTGAAAACTCATTACGAATGAATTTACAAGTGGATAAGACCAGAATATCAAGAATATGATTATGAATGGCAACACAAATACATAAGGTGCAACCTTTTGAGAGTATACAAATTTCTTTATCATAATCCCACTCTCCCTTGACTATGACTAAACCTGCCGAGCACCATTCTTGCCGACAGGCTTAATCATAACCATTTACTTATTATTTTTATTTCAATTCTTGTTCAATTGCTGCCTGTGCTTCATCGAGAGCTTCCTTCACGTCTTGGCCATCTTCAAAGATCGCATTCAGAGTAACCGTATTGAGCACATTGCCGATCGTCGGTGAAGCTTTTACGGATTTGATAGCTCTAATTTCGTCTTTGATTTCATTCAAAGTATCAAATGCATTTGTTTTAAAATACTGGACGTATTCGTTATCTGGGTTTTTCGTTACAGCCTCATCTTTCCATACTTCCATATTGATTGGGTCAAATCCAAGTGTATTCCAGATTTCAGTAGTAGCTTCTTTCGAAAGCTTAGCAAAAGCTACAAACTCTTTTGCCAACTGAACGTCTTTACCAGTCTTAGTAACAACTGTGCCAGTACCGCCTAAGCCAACGGAACGAGGATTACCTTCTTCGAATACAGGCAATGGAGCAATTGCATACTTACCTTTAAGGTCCTTCATTTCGTTTACAAAGCGGGACATGTACCACTCAGGCATCAATGCGCTTGCGTAGTTGCCTTTGTTGTATTCGCCTTTTGCTTCTTCTGTGTCGGGTTGTCCGCCTGGGATCGTATGAATAACATTATTCTTCTGCAGGTCAACTAACATTTCAAACGCTTTAATCATCTCAGGGGAGTTAACTTTTGGATTGCCATTTTCATCTGTAAAATCAGCGTTTTGCTGAGCAAGTAACAGCGAGGCTTGCCACGTAGCGGATGTATCAGCAGTACCTAAGTACTTACCAGTCTTTTCATAAACCTTGATACCTGCTTGATTGTAATCTTCCCAAGTTTTGATCATCTTGTAGTCAACACCTGCTTGTTCGAGAATTTCCGTGTTGTAGAAAGCAAGCGTAGCACCTACGTGATAATCAAAGCCATAAACCTGGTCAGCTTTGGAGTAAATATCGACACGTGAGGGAACGACAACGTCTTTGTATGGTGCAAATACATCATTCAAAGATTCCAGTGGAACGTTGTCCCCTTCCAAGAATTTAGGGAACTGACCAAGCTCGATATCCGCAATATCAGGAGCACCTTTTCCACTTGTAACTGCCAATAAGAGCTTGTTGTGCATATCATCGTAAGGCATAACCGTTACATTCAACTTAATCTGTTTGTCTGGATTCTGTTGGTTCCATAACCCCAGCATTTTATCCAAATGCTTGCCATGCAAATCTACGAATGTCCAAAATGACATTTCTGTTGCATTCTCACCGGCATCAGCGCCTAACTGCTGTGTTTCCGTTGATGAACTGGAAGACTTACTACATGCCGACAAAACTAGTGACATCATAAGGATTGTAACGATGGAGATTAATGTAATGCGTTTTTTCATTTGTTCGTCATCCTCTCTTTTTTTGTTACTCATTTGAGATGCTGGGTGACTGGTCACTTCTGTTAATTTAAGCGGTTTCAATACGTCTCGTTACCAACCTTCTTAACATGATTCTAACCTTTCAATGAAAAGACACCTTCGTAATAAATTTCCTAATTCTGTATTGTAAGCGCTTTATAAATTGCATTATAATATATACGTAATATATTTTATATAACCAATTGATTATAAAAATCATTAAATTTTAAGGGAGATGTACTTATTTGAAAAAGCTGGTGCTCTACAAGCAAATTCAAGAAGATATTGTACAGAAAATTAAATCTGGGCAGCTTCGGCCAACGGACCGCGTCCCTTCTGAACAAGAATTAATGGACGAATTCAAAGTAAGTAAAATAACCGTCAAAAACGCCTTAACCCAGCTAGCTGACGAAGGATTAATTATACGCGTACAAGGCAAAGGCACATTCGTCTCTTCTAGTCTTGATGTTTCTAGCATTGATTCTCCATTATCTCCACACAGCGCGTCGTCCTTGCCGCTCATCGGCTTCATTATTCCGACGATGGTAACCCGTGTCATTCAGAAGCTCGTCGACTACACGGAACAATTCCTGTCTGAAGCTGGCCTCAGCATGGTACTAAGCATCACGCGAGAGTCCTCCTCTATCGAATCGAACGCCATTCGTACACTAACGGGGCTCGGTGTGAAGGGACTGATCGTTTTTCCAACAGAAGATGAGAAGTACAACGAATCACTACTGCGTCTGTCGCTCGATAAATTCCCATGTGTGTTCATCGACCGCTACCTGCGCAACATTGAGACATACACGATTACATCAGACAATTACGGCGGTGCGTATAAGGCTGTCTCTCATTTGCTATCCAAGGGTCATCATCAGATTGCGCTCATCTCACCTGAGAATGCCAATACAGCCATCGAGGATCGCACGCTCGGCTTCGAGAAGGCGTACACAGATCGAGGTATATCAATCGACAAGAGCTTGTGGTGTCACATCCCTCTCGACATTCTACGCGGTAAGCAAGCATTGGACTATGTAAGCGACTTCTTGCAGGGGCATAGTGGAATTTCGGCAGCTTTCTCCTTAACCGAAGAAACCGCACGCCTTACATCGGCCGCTATCAGCCGTCTCAACAATCACTCAAATATCGATTTGCTATCTTTCGATAATCCACATCTTTCATTCGTAGCTTATGTACAGCAGGATGAACAGGAAATGGCACGTACAGCCGTAAAGCTGTTACTTGAACAAATAGAGAATATATATTCACCTAAGAATGCCGTCATTCCCGTGCAGCTCATCTTCCCCTAACTATTTCATTGGACTTTATCGACACTCTAGGAGCACCTTCAGTAGAAGTTGTCTTCTTTTGCGTTCCAGCGCATAGAGTATAACAATATATCATAAAGGTGCTAGCGGCCAAAACGGGAGATTCGCTCCACTTTGTTACGAAAACCGCTGATTCATACGGATGAAACCGATCTTCGGGTCGGGGAGTGAGTGTCAAGGAATCTCAGAGCATGATGATCATGAAGGAATATTCAAATGTCTCCAGGAACTCAATGAGGAAATAAATATGAAAATGTTTATATGAGCAAATAATTTTCTAGGCGCTGGATGGAGTAAGATCGAGTAGGGATGACATGCCGAGTGTACCGACTTGTACATCGACCGAGCCCCCACCATAGTAGATTGTAAGATATTCATGCTGATTTGAGACCATATTTTATTCACGTTTTGTAGCCAACTATTTGTAGAATCTTTATAGTGATTATCGCCGCTGTAGCTTGCAGGAATAGTGTGATTACCAACCGTAAGATCTGACGCCTCATAGACCGCTAGTCCCCTAGCATACAGTCCCTAACTCTACTTTTCCGCCATAAAAAGTGATAGTCCCGCTAGGAACAAACGACTTACAGAGGGAACTTCTGCTATAAACGAGACCGTCTTTCCATAATCCGGAAAAAGTCTTTTCGCCCTACTTATGATACGGTTCATCGCACTATCTGTAACGGCAAGTTATAAGGCCATCCCTTTCGGGATGGCCTTTCCTGTAAACGTGGTTACTCGAGTACTCTGTCATTTTTAATTGAATTTCTTTTAATTAGTAGTCTCTAGTAATCTGGAAACAATTGTTGCAAACTCTGCTCTAGTAATATCTTTTTCAGGCTTAAATGTACTGTCTGCGTATCCTGTAATAATATTATTGGATGCGAGTGCATCAATGGAATCATAATACCATGCATTTCTTGTAACATCTTTGAATGATGTGTTTCCAGTACCTGTTAGCTTAAAAGCTCGAGTGATTAGTGCCGCTAATTCACCACGACTAATCTTCTCATCTGGACGGAAGCTTCCGTCACTATATCCGTTCATCAAGCCTGATCTAGCAGCTGCACCAATAAACTTATTCGCCCAATGAGTTGGAGATACATCTATAAAGTTACTTTCTTGTCCTTCAAGTTTCATGTGCGTTGCAATTACCTTGATGGCTTCCGCACGAGTCAAACCTGAATTTGGACGGAATGTTCCATCGGAATACCCCGTCAATAATCCCTTAGCAATTAGTGCGTCAATGCTTGTTTTTGCCCAATGATTCATGGTATCTACAAAACTAACAACTTTTGGCTTATCTGCTGGTGTTATTGTTTCTGCAGGTGCCGGTGTTTCTATAGGCGTTGTTATTGCTGGAGGTGTCACCGTACCTCCTCCAGTATTTGGATGGGTTGGTCCATTATCTGTGTTTGGATCAGGATTAGTAGAGTTTGAAACGTATTGAAGTGCTGGAGCAAATGTTGTAAGTAGTCTAGCTTGACTTTGTTGCTCAAGAGCGTAGCTCATGCCTAAAACTTTTGCATCGTCCCATGCTCTACCAACCAGTTGCATAGAGATAGAATATCCGCTGTCATTCGTTCCTACAGGAACAACTACCGTAGGTAGACCCATAGTAGAGGTTAATACGCCTGTGTTACGGTCTGAACTTAATTGAGAAGCTGCTGCGTCATTGTTATATACGTCACTAATAAAACCTGCATAAACAACAGCATCAACGCCATTCGCGTCCATCCAGCTTTTAATAACATCCTTATAGTCAGTTCTATACTTAATGTAATCTTGTACAGCCTGTTCAGTCATACGAGTTGGGGTACTATATCCTCTTTGATTATAGATAAGCACTTTATCTGAAGCTAGTACACTTGCTCCATCAATATAAGGGAAGTCCTTATGCAACTCAATATAACGTGCCCAACCTTCAGTAGATCCATTAATACCTGAAGGACGACTAGGGCCTGATGGTACAGCTGACATTTCAACCATAGTCGCACCCGCTGCTTGAAGCTCTGAGAACTTATCCATCACTGCCTGTCCAGTATCATCATCAGCATATGCAGATACAAAGGATGCAGGAATGTATCCAATTTTCTTTCCTTTCAATGCATTAACATCCAGAGATTCCTTCCAATCCACTGGACGCTTATGATCTGCATCAGCAGTGACTGTGAAAATATCCTGTGGGTCCGTACCCGTTGTAGCATTCAATATAATAGCTAGGTCAGTTACTGTTTTAGCAATGGGACCTGCATAATCTTGTCCCCAAGTGAGTGGCAGTACACCTGTAGTACTTGCCATACCGTCTGTACCCCGGAAGCTTTTTAAGCTAGCGCCTGTAGTTGGTGCATAGAGAGATACCCCTGTTTGCGATCCCATTGCTGCTGCTGCAAAATCAGCTGCAACAGATACTGCAGACCCGCCGCTTGAGCCAAAAGATGTTTTCGATGGATAGAGTGCATTCCATGTTTGCTGCCAGCCGCTTTCACTAAAACTTCCGCTGTTAGCAAACTCAGAAGTATTTACTTTACCAATAATTACAGCTCCAGCTTCCCGCAGTTTTTTCACTTGGAATGCATCAGAATCAGGCTGCCAGCCTTCAAGAGCTTTACTGCCACCGGTAGTAGGCATATCCTTTGTATCATAAATATCTTTTATCGCAATTGGAATACCCAATAAATCACCTTTTACACCTTGTGCACGGGCATCGTCAGCAGCTTTTGCTTGGTTAAGCGCAGTTTCAGATACATGCAGGAATGCATGGAATCCCAATTGTCCCTCATCGTATACCTTGATTCTATCTAAATAGGCTTGAGTAATTTGTACAGAGGTAGTTTTGCCAGTAATCATATCCTGTTGCATTTCTGCAATTGATTTATTCTTAACATCATACGGCGATGAAGTTACTAATTCTTTAGGCGCAGGAGCATTTGGTATAACCAGATGATCTCCAGTATCAAGTCCCTCTATAGCAGATATATCCCAGTTGCTAATTGACCGAATTTGTGCGTTTGTTAATCCTGTTACATCCAGCAGACTATTAAGTCCATCTAGCATAGCAACCAGATTTTTCAACCCTTCTTCACCAGCTTCTCCAACTTGTACATAATTTACTAGGGATTTCGATTCGCCCGGCCCAATATTTAGTGAATTAATGAACCCATAGAAATTCGCTTCATTTCCATACTCAGCTAAGGGTATTGTGAAGGGATCCTGTTGCTGATTACCTAGACCGGTTAATCCATTATCAAACGGCTTTGGAGATCCCACTGCAACGCCTAGCGGCTTATTGTTTTTGGCGCTACTATCTACAACAATCCATGAATCATCTGTAGTTACCTTTAGATCGCCTGAATAGGTTGCCTTAACTACTGAAGCATTTGTTGTTGTACCATATCCTAAAGAGCCACCGAATGATACATCAACTTTTATTGCCACATCATTTTTATTAGTGAAAGTATCAAAGAATCTCGTTCGATTATGAATAGTATCCACATACACCTCACGTGTTACTGTTACATTTCCTAGATTTACAGATTGAGCCGAAGTAAACTTATTAACGCCGTCATATTTCAAGTCAAACCCACGCATCATTTGACCATTCATCAGCGGAGCTGAAGGCGAGGACACTTTAACAAAGATATTGCCGAAACCTTGTACTTGTGTAGCACCAACTGTACGTAAACTTCCTGTGTCTAAGCTAGGAGCAAAAACATCGTGAATCTCCCATACTGTGCCACTTTCTGAAGTAACTCTAGTTAAAGCGTCAGCTGTTTGGAACGGAATTACACTCGTAGCAATAACAGATAACACAATTGAAGTAGCTATAAATTGCTTTTTACTCCAATTTTTTTTTGCTGGTGAATATTCAGATCGGGTGGAACCAGAATGCTCTCTTTTAGTTTCACGTAGACGTTTGAACTTATTCATGTGCGTAATCTCCTTTTCCTGTATGTATTTTATTATTTAATGTTAGGAAATATAACACTAGTATTTGTTTCAGTCAATGAATATTATAAATTTAATATATTTTGAGTTTGTGAAAAGGAAAAAACGGCTCTTTTAATTATTATGTGTAACGTATATGTAAACTATTGTGTTAAATAGATTACAATTTATGATAGTTTTTGGGGAATCCATTGGATATTGAGTATCATCATCTGGCTGAATCACCAAAAACCTTGAATTTCACTTATCTTTATGTGAATTTGACGAAATCAAAAAGAAGAGGAACAGCTAAAAATTAACGGAGAATATTATGTTTTTCATTTCATGAAAGTGGAAGATTCTATATCGGAGCATGGCATAAAGCAGAATCACTGATGATTCCAGATGCATAGCCGCAAGATCACTAATGGGCATCCTGAAAAGAGTAAAGTATCTGCTGGGAAAGAAGCCATAAGAATAGCCAGGTAGTGTATCTGGAATAAGTGGGATTTCATTGTGGAAACCACTTTAGCGGGTGGTAACGTTATAAGGTAAATGAGGATGCAAAGGAACAAGGCTTTGAAATTATTGTGTTTTATGTGGAACTAGCAGATGTTCGGCTAAATATTGAATGTATTGCTCTACGTGTGAAAAACGGTGGCTATCATATTGAAACCGAGGATATTATTAGACGCAATTTAACAAGTATGAATAATCTGATATCTTACTTAGAGTTGATTGATCAAGTAAAGTGTTATTTAAATGGATTACCAGGATGTACACAAGAAATCAATCGGAAACTACAAATTAAATATAATATGCAAAAGGAAACCAATTCGAATCAGAATCGATCGTAATTGGTTTATTTTTTGACATCACATCGTGCCCATAACCTCAAGGAGGATTTGATCTCCATCGGCACCATCAGTCTGATTAAAGCTATTGAGAGCTATCGTCCAAACAAAGGAACAAAGCTAGCCACATTTGCAGCACGTTGTATTGAAAACGAAATCCTGATGCACCTGTGTTCGCTCAAGAAAACACGTAAAGACGTATCCCTGCACGATCCAATTGGGACGGACAAAGAAGGTAATGAAATTACACTTATCGATATTCTTGGCTCCGAAGCTGATAATGTCATTAAAGAAGTCGATCTGAAGATCGAGAAGAGTAAAATATATCGCAACCTAGATATTCTGGATGACCGGGAGAAAGAAGTTGTGGTGGGTAGGTTTGGGCTGGATACAGGTGGAGAAGAGAGGACACAGTGGGAGATTGCTAAGGAGTTGGGGATCTCGCGGAGTTATGTTTCGAGGATAGAGAAGAGGGCGCTCATGAAGCTTTATCATGAGTTTTATAAGGCTGAGCGGTAAACTCATAATCACAAGGTAGTATCCGTTAACCGGCATACATAGAAAGCTTCAAGGACCATATTTAAATTTTTTAGAGAAGATATAGTTCAGCGAATTTTTGTATTAAACCAACTCATAAAAATACATGAGAAAGGGAGAGGGAAAATTGTTAAGTGGTGCTCTGAAGAGTACATATATCCAGTCAACTTTTGCGATTATCCTGGGGATTGGGCATATTGCATTTTGGCTGTGAAGATATTTAGCTGTTGTTGCAATTAAAAAGAAAGGTACGGAAATCTTTAGTTAAATACAACACAAAAGCTTATTAAATATAACTAAATTTGAGTATCAAGCGAAATAAAAAACCACTTATGCTCGGAAATCCCAAGCTTGCTTAAGTGGTTAATCGTGCTTTTGAATCTTATAACAACCTTAAGTTGTCGGGTTCAATGCCCCTTGATACTCATCCATTAAATTGTCGATAATCTGCTGTACGGACAAAATCTCTTTAATCTCATGAACTCTGGACCCAGCAAAAACCAATCCGTTCTTAACATCTCCTCTAAGGGAAGTGAGCAGGGATTCCATTGTACAGAAGCGATGTGAACAAACCTTTAGACAATTATAGCATTTGACTATCTTTAATTTGGCATCATCACTGATCCGGTCCGTAAAATCATTCCGAATCGCTCTACCTTCTAGACCCACAGTAGACTTGATTAGGACAGTATCTCCTTGCTGAGCATCTACATACTTTTGCTTGAAGGCTAAGGGAGCATCACACTCAAGGCTAGCCACAAAACGGGTACCCATTTGAACACCAGATGCGCCGATCCGAAGGGCTTTTGCGATATCATCCCCTGTTAGAATTCCACCCGCAGCAATAACAGGAATCGAAACGGCCTCTAAGACTTCAGGAAGGATATCAAACATGGATCTGTCTGTACCTAAATGGCCTCCAGCTTCGAACCCTTCCACAACGACTGCGGAGGCACCAAGTCTTTCGGAAATTCGGGCTAATTTGGCGGATGAAACAATAGTTACGACAGGAGTACCATATTCTTTACCCCAAGCATAAATATCTCTAGAAATTCCGGCTCCGGAAATAATAAAGTCAACCTTTTCCTCCAAAGCAATCTTCATTTTTTCGGCAAAGTCCTTCACTGCGAATAGTACATTCACACCGATGTAGCCATTTCCTTTAGAGAGTTCTCTTGTTTTGCGAATATGCATTCTCAGCTCATCAGGAGTAATCCCTGTACCAGAGATGGTGCCGATCCCGCCTGCATTGGCTACAGCAGCGGCTAGTCCACTTAAGGATATGCCTACACCCATTCCACCTTGAATAACAGGAACTCTCGATTTAATATGTCCGAATTGGATTGTTGGAAGTTTCAATTACACACCTCTTTTGCAAGTTGTTGACATTATTAATACTCCTCTAGAGTAATAAGATATATCGTAACACAGCTAATTCTTTCCCGGATGTGACTGTAAACATGCTCAAACTATGTTAAATATCATGTCTTTCAACTGTTAAGTTGTTGATATCAAGTGAAAATTTAAGAAAACGAAGTGACTATTAAAAAAAGGACAATGAATAACAAAAAAAAGAGCCATCCATCCGGTAAAACCTTCATACTTCTATCAACGCTTTTCTATCAAGAAAGTGGATTTTGACATCGTATCGTGTCCACAACCTCAAGAAATTCGATAACACTGGGGAAGACATGGAGGATCTGATCTCCATCGGCACCATCGGCCTGATAAAAGCTATTAAGAGCTATCGTCCGAACAAAGGAACCAAACTAGCCACATTTGCTGCTCGTTGTATTGAAAACGAAATCCTGTTGCACCTGCGTTCGCTTAAGAAAACACGTAAAGACGTATCTCTGCACGATTCGATTGGGACAGACAAGGAAGGTAATGAAATTACACTTATCGATATCCTTGGCTCTGAAGCTGTATCATGAGTTTTATAAGGCGAAGCGGTGAGGATATTAGATAATAACTTAAGATTCACTATAGAGTGTTTTAAAAGCGACTTGCAAAAAGGGAGTTGCTTTTTTATGTGCGCCCAGCATTGGCGATCTATAGGGTTGAAGTTCCGCATACATCGTACAAAAATGGCAGACCTTGCGGCAAGCGATAGAAGAAAGAACCTATGAACCGAGTCCCTCCCCTACATAGAATTAGAAGGAATAACGGAATCGTGCAAAAAGTAACTTTCTTTGCTAAATAAAAATATCCATCATTCTTATATAATAAAGGTGACAAGGTATCATAACAAGATGCAGGTTATTCTGTAGTAGTCCGGTATTGTACAAATGTAAGAGAAGTATATGCATGAAGAATGGTAAATCATCAATGCCCAAGAAGACTAGACGTTGTAAGGAGACTTCGGTTTCTCCCAACAAGGAGCTTGGATCAACATAAAATAACCTCCGCGAGTGAGAAGGATAGGATGGATGCATCATGAAAAGGTACGGGGCGGTCGTGATAGGCTGTGGTTATATGGGCTCTCTCCACTTGGACGCGATATCACGACAGGTGCGGGTCCGGTTGATCGGCGTGGCGGATTGGAACCGGGACAGGGCCTCCTTAGTGGCAAGCCAATACGGAGCTGAGTGTTGGGGCACGGATTACCGGGTCTTGATAGAGCGTGATGATGTGGATCTGGTCATTATCGCCACGTACCCGTCCTCCCATCTGGGGATCGCAAAAGATTGTCTCGCTGCAGGGAAACATATCCTATGCGAGAAGCCGATGGCGGGCAATGCACGGGAAACACAGGAATTCATGAAGCTGGCCCGTGGAGCTAAAACCAAGGTGCTGATCGGTCACATCCTTCGCCATAACACTACGTACCAGGCGGTTATGAAGATGATCCGGGAGGGCGCCATCGGCTTCCCTTTGGTCATCCGGCTATCCCAATTGAAGCCCTCCAAAAATTGGGCTTCCCACTTATCCCTGCTCCGGGACGTCTCGCCGATCGTGGATTGCGGCGTCCATTATATCGATGTGATGCGTTGGGCTACAGGGGCGGACGTAGTAAGCGTCAATGGGATCGGGCAGCGTCTCTACGAAGATGTCCCGCCGTATACTTACAATTACGGACTCATGACCCTCCGTCTGTCGGACGGCTCCATCGGCTACTTTGAGACAGGGTGGGGCAAGGGGCTTCCGACTGATAACCGGAAGGAATTTATCGGACCGGCAGGCCGGATTCGCATCATATACAAGAACGAACGACCGCGAGAGGATCAGCATCTGGGGAATCTGATCGAGGTCGAAGACTACCAGAAAGGAGCGGTCCGGCAGATCAATATGGACTTCTCCGTAAAGCCTACGGGTGCCCAGCTGGACTATTTCCTGTCCATGCTGGAGAACAACTTGCCCCCTATACCGGCAATGGAGGAAGCCTGCCGGGCGATGGAGATCGCTCTCTTAGCCGACCGGGCGATCCATGAAGGAATTACGTTACCTTGCGCGAAATAAGGGTTGACCAACATGGTGATGGTAACAGGGGATGAACCGGTGCGTGGTGTACACCTGCTGAGGAATAAATTGTCCACACCCATGCAAAGTACGGCAGCCGACATCAGTCAGTCGAACTGAAGGATGTATACGGTGCCGTCGGGTACCACCCGCTGGATCATCAACGGATTGCAGGGCTAGTAAGCTCCGGAGCCATATTCCGGGAGGTTCCATTCGGCGAGGTGAAGGTAGATTTCGACGCCTATTTCGCCGCATTGCAGGAGAACGGATACGGGGGGATCTGACCATCGATCGGGAAGTGGGGGAAGCGCCCGAGGGGATATAGAGTGTGCAGTTCCATCATCCGCCAATACAGGTAACGGCAGACGGCCGTGCGAAATTTCGGGGATCGAGACTGCGTATTGGAAAACCGGTAAGTCGCGGGTCTAAATAATCAAGTTAATTAATAGGGTTGTTTTGCTGTGTTAGCCTAGTGGGATTTCCAACCGAAGGGAATGAACCATGGAAAGAAAATTAGAAACCTTAGTGATTTCCCGCCTGATAAATCAGACGGATGTTTCAGTTACAGAAGATTTCCAGATCATTAAACAGTATCAATGGCTTAAAGGATATAACCCGGTCGTTACAGCAAGATTAAATTACAGTCAGGAGGATCTGAAGCTTCAGTTTAAGGTTTACGAACAGAATCCAATACGAACATATAGAAACATGAATGATCCTGTGTATAAGGATAGCTGCATCGAGTTCTTTTTTCAGCCTTCTCCGGATTCGGACCAGCGCTATATGAATTTCGAATTTAATGCGAATGGCGCAATTCTCTTGCAGATAGGAGCGGATCGGTATGATCGCTTCCCAATCACTATCAATCCAGCACTTTTCCAAGTCCTATCCACCACGGATCAGATTAATGATAAAGGGGAAGCGTATTGGGAATTAAGCTTTTCGATCTCATGGGCATGGGTACAATCTTATTTTTCGGATTTTCGGGCAGTGCCGGGAAAAAGGATAAGAGGAAACTTTTACAAGTGCGGCGATGAAACGGTTTATCCGCACTTTGGAACATGGAGCAAAGTTCATTCGAACAAACCAGAATTTCATAGAAGCTGTGATTTTGGGATTCTGTACTTAGAGTAACTGCGAAATGCAGGTTAATGAATAACTTCCGAAGCCGCATATACGGGGTTGGAGGTTTTTTTGTCGTAGTAGACACATCGAACAAATGTCATATTGGCAGCGCAAGGATACTATTATTTTAAAAAATCACCTGTTTTTTAAACTTTTAGAAGGGAGTGTCGTTATACTGTTCGACAATCTACTCGTGCGCACGGTAGTTGGCCAAGTACGAATGGAGGCAGGTAATGATGCATGTAGTTATCCAGCAATTGTGCAAAAAATATGGCAGTAAACAAGTACTGAACGGAATTAACCTGACATTGGGTACGGGTATGTTCGGCTTACTCGGTCCCAATGGGGCGGGAAAATCAACATTGATGCAAATATTGGCAACAGTAATACCGAAAACATCAGGGGATGTACAAATTGGACATTGCAAGCTTGGGCGGGATGAACGTGAAATTCGTGGCTTGCTTGGCTACCTGCCACAAGAGTTTGGCGTATATCGCAAGTTGACAGGCGCAGAATATCTCGATTATGTCGCGTCCATGAAGGGCATTACAAATGGAAAAGCCCGGAGGAAAGCAGTAGCCGAAATGTTGCGCCGAGTCAATCTGGAGGAGAAGCGCCATGTGCGTATAGGCAAATATTCTGGCGGGATGCGGCAGCGCATCGGTATTGCCCAGGCGTTGCTAGGTGATCCGCAGTTCATTATTGTGGACGAGCCTACGGCAGGGCTTGATCCCGAAGAACGCATGCGATTTCGTGATATGCTGACTGAGCTGGGTAAAGATCGTACTGTGCTACTGTCTACACATGTCGTCGCCGATATTGATAATAACTGTAAGAGTATGGCGATTATGAGCGGAGGGCGCATCGTATTTCACGGTACGCAAGAACAATTGCTCCAGCGTGTGCAGGGACAAGTGTGGACGGTCCAAGTGGGTGATGAGAAGCTTGCAGAGCTCAAAGAAACTGCAGCCATCGTGACTGCAAAGCGTTCAGGAGCCGGCTATGAGGCGCGTGTTCTTGCCAGTTCTGCCCCATTACCTGGAGCAGTCCAGGCAAAGGCAGGACTTGAGGACGGATATATCGCGGTCATGAGAGCGGGGAATAGCCAATGAGCCTGATTCGCTATTACAAAACAGAGTGCAAGCTACTGCTGCGTGGCCCAGGCTTGTATCTAATGCTGGCAACTGTGGTCGGCATCCTGTATTTGATGTTTCAGACCGCCGATGCCAAATTGGATCGTGCAGTATACGTGATGGATATTTCTGAGGTGTATTGCCTTGTAGCCCTCATTATTTTGCCTTTGCTGGCAACAGCGATAGCACGGCGGGATGAAGAATGGAAGACAGCAACCATGATGGCTACCTTTCCGTATCGAACATGGGAAATGGAGGCTGCACGCTTGCTCTGTGCTGTAACCCTTCCGTTAGCAGCTGCGCTCGTGCCGATGGGGGCTTATGTATGGTTGGTCGTAAATGATGGCATCTCATGGGGAATGCGTGAATGGTATACCTCTGCTGTATTGGCTTCCTTTGCCATCCCGATGTTATTTGCAACTGTAATTGCCTACTTAGTAGGTATCCTTATCCGCAAGCGATACAGTTACTTGATCAGCTTCGTCCTGTTGCTTAGCTTGGCAATTATTTTACCGGAATTTTTTAAGACCGATCGCCCTTCTTTTTCATTACCCCCTCATACGCAGATTTGGTTCGATTATTCACTAGTTAAATATATTGGTAAGTCTTACTCACGTATGTGGGGATTTATATATGATCCGGCATTTTGGCTGCATCGCGGCATCGTTGCAGCTTTAGCAGCAGGAATGGTCATGACTGTTCTACTTGTAGTATGTAGACGCAGGCGGGAACGGGTCAAGGCATGGCTGGTCTATCCCACGATGCTGATTCTAGGTGCAGCATTGTTATGGGCAGGTAGTGCGATGTACGGATACCTGCAGGAACGGGCAGATATTGCGGATGCCAATGAACGTTTCTATCGCGAACGTCTTACTTCAGCCAATGATATCACGCAACAGCGTGAATTGGAGCAACTGCTCGTTGCTGGAATTGCAGCGGGTAAATATTCGGAGGCGGATATTGAGGAAATGTCTCGGATCACCCTTAACACAAACGGGAATACCAGCAATCCGCTCTCGGTATCGCATATTAAAGATCTGCTTGTCGGAATGAAGTTCCAGGATCTACACATTAACAGCTACAAGCTGAAGTTGGAATTACTGCCGCGGCATGGGTTAGAAATACAGGCGACGATGCAAGCAAGCAATGGACAAGCGGCAACACTAGAGCGATTCCCAATCATGCTGCGACATATCTTTGATGTACAGGAACTGAAGGTGAACGGTGCTGCTGCTGCCTATGAGTGGGAAGAGGCTACAGATGTACTTTGGATCAAGCCTGCAACGGATGTTATGCCAGGGGAGCATCTGGAGATCGAGATGACATATAGAGGTACCCTAAATGATTGGCGGCATTATTATTCCGTCGCTCCTAGCAGGGATAGATGGGAGCAGATCGCTGTTGTCGACGATAACAGGATTTTCCTGCCAGCTTTCTATGGCTGGTACCCTGTTATCGGCAATAGCCGGCTATCGGAATTGCTTACCGATCACTACGAATGGGGGCGTCACGCTACAGATATTCTGGACACACAACTGCCGCGCCCTATGGCGGGCTTTGAAGTTGCTATCACAGGGCCAAGTGGCTTGAAACTGTTCTCCAACGCCTCTGTCATTACTAGTAAGATGGCTGGAGAGAAGGGGGCGACCATCACGCGCCTGGAGCTGGATGAAGCAAGCGGACTTACATTATTTGGGGGCGATCTGCAACTTGCAGAAGCGACGGCAGACGGCAAGACGTTGCGTCTGTTGGCATCTGGTCAATTGCCTGCCCGTTCTGTCGAAGAAGCAGCACAGTTCGCAGCCAGGCATTACGCCCAAGCGGCGCGTACTTTGAAAAAGTTGGATGGAGAAGCTGCAACGAGTTTTCCCCAGACGGTTACTATGGCACTTGCCGATTATCCGTATTATAGTTTGAATATGGTGAGTATGAGCACCCTTGGCATGGTAGATGCATCAGTTGGAGGTCCGGAAGCTCGCGATGTCCACTTTTTGTCTAAGGTGTCTGTGTCAAGTTATTTTGGGGCGGAAATTGATCGAGGGAAAAATGGGAATATCCAACTGAGAACGGGGCAGTACTGGCTTGATTACAGTGCCAAACGTAGAGAGATTAGAAATGCGAGAATGTTAAATTTAAACGCCCAATATACACTGAATAACTTTTTTCAGGCTTATAACGAGCTCAAGCTGGTCGGAGGGAAACTGCCAGATCGACTGTTCGAACCTGTTAGCAGCTATTTTTTGAACGGTACACCGAATCAGGTTTATGACCTTATGAATACCATATACAGCCAGTACGGTATTGAAAGTGTCTACGATGTCATCAAGCTTGTCTTTGACAGTATTGGCACAGAGCAGCTAATCGAGGACAGTGATGAACAAATGGAAGCGCTTCTGCGAGGCTATTTGCAAAGGAAAATGGAGGGAGGACAATGAAGGTTGCCCTCATTCTTTTGTCCCGTGCAAAATATGCTTGGCGCATCCTATGGGGCGGCTACTTGCTAGCTATAGCTATTATTGCGGCGCTGATAGCAGCTGGTTGCCTCATGCTGCCAATGATGATGCCCTCTCCTGGTTTTTATCATGTCAAAGTGGCTTTTATATTTGTGCTGCCTTTACTTGCGATTGCCTTGAGTGCTGCCTTGTTCGCCGATGATTTCAGTGAGGGTACTTTTGCCCATCATTTCAGCTATCCATATTCACAATTACTCGTGTTCGCCGAGCGAGGAGCGGTCGCTGCGCTATTGCTAGTTATCTATGAAGCAGCGTTGCTCTGGGCAATTGACCGCTGGGCGATCGTTTTAAGTACGGCACAACTAGCTTACATAATTAAACATAGCCTCAGTGTGAATATGTTCCTTGGCGGTCTGGCGGCATTGGGCAGTCTGCTAGGGCGCAATATGGCTGTCGGGCTAGGAGTGGGGGCAACGGTGTGGCTGCTGGAGTATTTTATGTCCAGTATGCCGCTCAATCGGTACTATTTATTTCAAGCCGTCTGGCCGGTGAGCCGGTTCACAGATAAATCGCATAACGCTATCGCATTATTTGCAGCAGCTGGAATACTGCTTTTCTGCTGTATGCTTCTATTGGGGAAAGGCAGAGGTTGGCTCGTGTGCAGGCAATAGTGCTGAGCGAGAAAGGAGAGAGTCAAGTGAACAGCAGGGCTGTTGTTACGGATGAGCAACTGCTCGAGCAATACAAGCAAGGAAATACAGCCGTGCTGGAGTTGTTCGTCTATCGGTATCATCAGACCATCTATGCGTATTTATACCGACTGACCAGCAAGCGTCAGCTCGCAGAAGATTTGGTGCAAGAGTGTTTTGTCAGAGTATTCACGGCTTTGCAAGCTGGTCGGTTGCCTGAACGGTTTCGACCATGGATTTATCGAATTGCGACGAACCTGTGCCGTGATGTATGGAAGTCCGGAGCTTATCGTTATGAAGTAGCGGCTAAGGATACCGGAGTGTATGATGCGGCAGATGGCGGTAAGGATACGGTAGCGTCTTTTTTAGACAAGCAATATGAGCGTGAAGCAGTCATTGCTGCCCTTGGCGCTTTGCCTGAGGAGGAGCGGCAAATTGTTATTTTGCGTTTTTATGAGGAGCTCAAGCTGGATGAAATAGCCGAGTTGCTGGAACTGCCGCTTGGAACGGTCAAGTCCAAGCTGTATCGGGCGTTCAGGCGACTGGCCCATACATTGCAGAAAGGGGAGGATCAGGATGAGTTACATATCCGGAGCCGGTAGCGCCGATAAGGCTAGTCGCGACAGTCAACTGCACAGGGAATTGCAAGAGCAGCGGCAACTAGAGGAAAAGGGTGAAGCAGCAGCGGATCGATGGGAGCATGACCAGATCGGAGCCGTATTCAGCCAACTGGATCGCTATACCGTCGATGGTCCCAGCGGCCAGCAGACGGAATCTCTGCTGGCGCTTGCCGCCACATATGCCACACAGCCTGAGTGGGCGGTTGCTGTACCCTCTTCCAAGCGAGTGGCAAGACATGACAGGCCTGGGCGGCAAGCAACTGTCGCTATATCTTTACCAGTAAGGCTTATGCAACGCATGGCAGCTCAGGTAAGGACGATGCATTGGCTGTTTTGGCTTACATCAGCGCTTATGATTGGCATAGGAGCAGTCGTTGAGGGGCTGTTAGCAAGTGAATGGTTCAGTAGCTCTGCCAAGCCGGATGTATTTTTATTTACGATTCTGTTGCTTCCTGTAGCTAGTGTGGCCTATTCACTCCGATCCATGCATACGCCAATGAGTGAGCTTGAGGCGACCTTTCCTGTTACACCCGTACAGCTTATGGTAGCCAGAATAGGAACCATACTGCTATATGACCTCCTTCTAGCGCTGTTGTTTTATGGAATACTCGTTATGACGGGTACCAGCGGTGAATTCGGATCTAACACTACTTTACTGATCACAGATCTATTACTGCCGATCTGCCTGAGCGCTTTTGCAGCGCTGGCTGCAATGCTTCGTTTCGGGACATGGCCTGGTACCGCGGTTGTGCTCGCAGTGGGTGTCATCCAGTTTTCCGCTGGCGAGAGGCTTGGCGTATTTCAATTGTTCAGCGAATACGGGTCCGAACACTGGCTTGCAAGCAAGCTTGTTGCTGTTAGTCTGGCAATAGCGCTGGGTGTTATAACAAGTATTTTGCTGCGCCATCGGCATTATTACAAGCAATATGGATAGGAGGGAAGAGTGGTGCGAGGAGCTGAGCTAAAACTTACCGCGGTTGAACTTCTTGCAGATAATGGTCACCTGCTGCTAGGGGATGTGAATCTGGCTTTGCCGCCAGGCTGGTATGGTCTGGAGGGCGCCAATGGCAGTGGAAAAACAGCATTGCTCAAAGCGATAGCTGGTCTATACCAGCCTGTACGCGGCCTGATTACCTATCAGCTTCATGGCGTGACGTTGTCAGGCAATGCTTTCAAGCCTTATCTGGGCTACAAGCCACAGCAGGCAGCGTACTATGACAATATGAATGTCGAGGCATACTTGCGTTATGTGGGTGAGATGAAGCTGATGCCACGGGCGACCATTGAAGAACGATCTCGTGAGCTATGTGAACGGCTCGGGCTTACTGCCGAGTGGAAGACGCCCATTCAGCGGTTGTCAGGCGGCAACAAGCAACGGCTTATGATTGCTCAGGCGATGCTTGCTGATCCATGGTTTCTGCTGCTGGATGAGCCTCTCTATGGCATGGATATCGAGATTCGTTTCCTGCTGCTAGACACGTTGTACGAAATGACACCTGGCACAGTCGCAATCTTTTCAGGCGCTTTGGAGGGCCTACAGGGAGGTTGGTTGGATGCTGTGATCAAACTTGAAAATGGTACAGCGGCGCTGCACTGATGCAGCGCCGTTTTCTATATTAAATCATCCTGCTGCGGCTGCGAAACTTGCCTGGCGGATAGCCAGACATTTGTTTGAACCATTTGCTGAAGGGGTGGATAGAGTCGGCCTCTAGCTGGCTGGCAATGGAGACTCTTCTACTCTTATCATTGGCAAAGAACGGGGAGTTTTGAACACAAATAAAATAATGAGAAGTGACAGATTGCTTGGGTAGTGTTGGGATAATATCAATAATTGGCGAACCAGCCGATGGAATCAATGGCGTGATTTTCTCTTTGAATGGAGATTTTTTGGTACCTTATTGTCAGTACAATCATACAGAGAAAAAAAGGAGGAGAACCCAGAATCATGCACACCAAGAATAAGGGGAAGTACAATGATTTTTCGAGATATTTACCTGGATAGCCAATTGTTGCGGAAGAAGACGAAACACTTCCCTTGGCTCATCCTGATTTGATGTTGTTTTTGCTTAACACCACAAATGTAATTGATAGTGTTGATTATAGACTGTTCAAAATAAAGGAAACAGCTATCGTTCAATTTTTTGTAACGGACGCATTTAAACAACTAGTGGAACTCCATGACCTTAAGGGCTTAGATTTCTCAGAGGTATACGATTCAGCTTTTACTGCAGAAAAAGAAGAAGAGCAAGAACGTAATTACCAAGCTGCCCTTGATTTCATAGAGCGCAATAAAGGAATTGAAGTTCATATGATGAGGCTCGTTTCCTTATGGAGCAGGAAAAAGTTGTTGCCAGCGGAAAGTGGAGAATGCAACTAGATGAGAATGGGGAGCTATGGCTTGCGAATTTTACACCTGATTTGATTTATTGCTGGGGCCAGCCAATTTATATTCCTCCTGTGTTAATGCTTTTTCAATGGCATGAAGTAGAGAAGTCTGAAATTAACTTATAGAACCCGGTGGAATGAAATATACTCTTATGAAGCTTTATCATCATTTTTAAAAGGCTAAGCGCTGAGCTTAAAGTCATAAGTTAGATCCGTTAACACTAAAGTTTTACAAAGGCGACTTATCTGCGGACGGGTTGCTTTTGTTTTTTTCAGTTCCCATCAAAACAATATAGTCCTGACCGATCTGCTTATCCAAATCATTGAATACTATCAATAAAGATAACCGTCAAACAATAGAATATATGATATAATGACGTGGTTGTTGTAAGGTGCAATTTTAATATGAAAAATAGGATGGGCAATATGAAGGGTTATCTTTATAACGTGGATAAAAAACGATTGATTATTATGGTTATCGGCAATGTATTTCTGGGCATGGGAATTAGTATTTTTAAGCTGTCCGGCATGGGGAATGATCCCTTTAGCGGCATGGTAATGGCACTTGCAGAGTGCGTGGGTATAACATATGCAAATTTTCTGATCTTGCTGAACCTGGTATTGTTTGTAATCGAATTCATCACCGGACGAAGGTATATTGGAGCAGGGACTTTTGTAAACGCAATCTTTTTGGGGTATATCGCTACGTTCTTTCATAGTACTTGGCTATCTCTGTTAGGCGAACCTCAGCTGTTATGGCAGCGGGTGGTCGTCGTAGCGATTGGCGTGGTGGTATGCAGTTTTGGGGTATCCCTGTATCAGACATCGGCTGTGGGAGTCGCTCCTTACGACAGCCTGTCCCTGATTATGAGGGATAACGTCCCGAAAATATCTTATTTTTGGCACCGGATGTTTACGGATGCTCTTTGTGCTTTGATTTGCTTCCTGGCAGGAGGCATTATAGGCTTAGGAACTCTAGTGTCCGCACTTGGTTTGGGACCCATTATTCATTTTTTTGATGTGAATTTTACGGAGAAGCTGCTGGCAAAAAAGCGTCCAAATTAAGAAAGGCGGGGCAGACCAATCTGCCCCGCCTTTTCTGTAATTTGAAGGTCCATTTTTAATGAGTAAATGCACTCTTAATGTTATTTTTTTTATGAACATCTTCCGTGCCGCTATCCAAGGCGGTCTTGTAGTAGAAGCATTTATGGTCTATGACTTCCATCGTTTTTCTCAATTCTTCCATCTGTGCTTCTACAGAAGCTTTCCGCTCCAGGAACATATCATATCTCTGCTGCAAGGTGGAGTCCCCTTCAGAGCACCACTCAATGAAATGTTTTATTTCCTTAATCGGCATCCCGGATGACTTCAGGCATTCAATTACTTTTAAAGCATCCATATCCGTTTCTTTGAAAATGCGTTTCCCGCTGGGGGTTCTTTCTATAAAAGGAAAAAGCCCTTCCTTGTCATAGTAACGCAGGGTATGTGATGTCATATTAAAATATTCTGCAACTTCACTTATGGAGTATGTCTTCATCATCTATCTCCAGTCTTAATTATATTTTATGCTTGACTTAGAGTTAACTTTAAGTAATAACATAGGTTTTGTAAAGTCGGCGTTACAGCTTTTTATATTAACTAGAAGAGAGGTTTCACTATGATAAAAGTAAATGCACGTGCTACATTCAGTCAGGAAGGCCCGTTCAAGCTAACTACAATCGAACGCCGGAATCTGCAGCCGCACGATGTTCTTATTGAGATTAAATACGCTGGCATTTGCCACTCGGATATTCATACAGCCCGCGGGGAGTGGGGACCGGTTAAGTATCCACTTGTTCCAGGGCATGAGATCGCCGGTATTGTCAGCCAGGTCGGTTCCGAAGTTACAAAGTACGCAGTCGGCGATCGTGTAGGGGTTGGTTGTATGGTTGACTCCTGTGGAGAGTGCAGTAATTGCCAAAAAGGTGAGGAGCAGTATTGCCTGAGTGGAAATACGGGCACCTATGGAGCTATCGACCGGCATGGTCACTATACTCAGGGCGGATACTCCACGCACATCGTTGTAACAGAAGACTTCGTGGTCCGGATTCCTGATGCTATTCCGCTTGACGCGGCTGCACCGCTTTTGTGTGCAGGAATTACCACCTATTCACCGCTGCGCCATTGGGGAGCCGCTCCCGGCAAAAAAGTAGCTGTAGTGGGTCTTGGCGGGCTTGGACACATGGCTGTGAAGATTGCTCATGCCATGGGAGCTGAGGTTACTGTGTTATCACAGTCACTGAAGAAGAAGGAAGACGGATTGCAATTAGGAGCGGATCATTATTATGCGACCAGCGATCCGGAGACATTTAAGCAGCTTGCCGGTTCATTCGATCTTATTGTGAATACAGTAAGCGCACAAATTAATATTGATGCTTATCTTTCACTTCTGGCATTGGATGGTACATTAGTCAATGTTGGTGCGCCCGCTGATCCATTGGCAGTTAACGTATTCTCGCTGATCGGCCACCGCCGTTCGTTTGCCGGGTCGATGATTGGTGGAATCCGTGAAACGCAGGAAATGCTTAATTTCTGCGCTGAACATAATATTGCTTCTGAAATCGAGGTCATTTCTGCTGACCGGATTGATGAAGCTTGGGAGCGTGTGCTTGCTTCAGATGTCCGTTACCGGTTTGTCATCGACATCAGCACGATGGGGAACGAATAAGAGACACCTTCATTCTTGACCTCGGTTCGTGTCCACAACCTCAAGAAATTCGATAACATAGCGGGAATTTGCTAAGGAGCTGGAAATCTCACGCAGTTATGTTTCGAGAAGAGAAAAAAGGCGTTGCTGCATACAGCAGCATATGTGTATAAATGCTAAATAGGCAGAGCAGTGCTTCTACCATTGGGGTAGGAGGACGGCTCTGCTTATTGTCGTTACTGCAATTGAATATTTTGGTTCAGCTGATTCTGCCGTTTTTATGAAAAAGCTGATTCTTTAAAGGTTGGAATTTTTAAAAATCAGGTTGAAAAATGCTATTTTCCCTAATAGAAAATCATGACACAATAACGATAAAGCGCTTACTTCATTAAAATATCCCAAGTTCATGAAGACTCTATACCACTTTTTGAAAATATTTACGATATTAAAAGTCGTATCTGCTGGCCGAAATTGCGGATTCCAAGCAAAGGTTGAAATTATTAAAAAAGTTGGTACTAAACGTTTAACTCAATAACTTAAGGGGTCAAACGGTTAGACATATCTATGTAATTATGAAGGGGGAGAGGGAAATGAAAGTAGGTAAAGCATTCGGGGCAGGTATTCTTTCAACTGCACTAGCGTTAAGTGTCATTGGCTGCGCGAAAGACGAGACAAACACAGTAACCAAGGCATCTGATGCACCCAAAGCATCTGAGAACGCAACCTCCAAGCCTGAGGGGAAGGTCAAAATTATCTATTCGATGTGGGGAAGTGCGGAAGAGGGAAATGTAACCCAGGGAGTGGCGGATAAGTTTAATGCTTCTCAAGACAGAATTGAAGTAGAAGTACAAGCAATTCCTTGGGAAAACTACATGACTAAGCTGAATACAATGGCTACGGCAGAGCAATTGCCTGATACAGGGATGCTAAGAGAAGATGGGGTCGTTCAGTGGTCTACCCAAGGCATGCTGAATGATGTAAATACAATGTACGAAGGAAGCGACAGCAAACCACTCGATAGCTTAGCCTACAAATATCAAGGGAAAACCGTAGCCTACGCGGCTGCTAATGAAATCTTACTCCTCTATTACAACAAAGATATGTTTGACAAAGCCAATGTACCCTATCCCCCAGCCGCTTTAGACCAAGCGTGGACATGGGACGAATTTGTAACAACAGCAAAGAAGCTGACCCTTGATAAAAATGGTAAACATCCTGATGAGAGTGGCTTTAATGAGCAGAGTATCGTACAGTTTGGCGCATCCGTTGAAAACTTACCATGGCAGCTTGAGACCTGGGCGCTTGGTAATGGTGGAGGGTTCTATTCGGGTGATGGGACTGAGGTGAGAATTGGAGAAGACGCCAGTATAGAGGGAATTCAGAAGGTTGCAGATCTTTACTTGAAGGATCATGTTGCTCCGTTGTCTGTCGGACAGACTGATGATGGCATTCAACGAACCATCATCGCGGGAACTGTTGCCATGGCTACTAACGGTGCGTGGAACGTGGGAACTAGTCTGAATACGGCCAAGAATGAAGGCTTGAACTATGGCGTTGCAGTATTGCCTTACATGAAGGAAAAGGTTACCCTCAACACGGGTGGCGCCAATGTCGTCTTCTCCCAGACTAAGCATCCAAAAGAAGCGATGGAATGGCTGAAATGGTACAACTCAGAAGAAAATAACTGGGGCCTCATTAGCTCGGGGATCTGGATGCCGACGCTGGAGAAGTGGTACACGGATGAGACCCTTACCCGTAAATGGGTCGAAAATCCTAACTTCCCTGTTTATGACGAATATAAATCTGCAGTAGTCGACTATGCGCAATCACCTGCTGTGAAGTCCGCAGCGTGGTTCTATACGAATCATACGACAGAGTTTAACACCTTGCTCGGGTCGGTTCTAGGGGATGTATGGACTGGAAAGACGACCGCTAAGGATGCTATTTCTAAAAATCTGGATGCGTTGAAAGCAGCCCATTCAGGCAATTAGTAAAGTCCGTAAAAGAATGGCCGCTGCCAAGCTCACACACGCGGCGGCCATATTATGATCTTCAGGTGGGGAGATAGAGATGGAAATGATTAATAAATCTCCGAAACGTCGTTCACGTATCCATTCAGGTGAGGCACGAGCCGCGTATATATTATTGATCCCTGCCTTCATTGGGCTGATCTTTCTAACGTATTTACCTCTTATTGGGGTGCTCGGGATCAGCTTAACGAATTGGACGGGACTTTCAGACCCCAAATTTGTTGGCTTCGAGAATTATATTAATCTATTTACCACTGATCCTTATATTAAAGATTCTATTATCGCTACGGTCTACTTTGCCGTCTTATCGGTAGTTGGAGGCATGATTTATTCACTTTTTATTGCGATGCTACTGAATCGTAAAATTCCGGCAAGAGGGTTTTTCCGAGCTGTGTTCTATGTACCGTACGTTTTGCCGGCAGCCGCAATATATGTAGGATGGTCCTGGTTATACGAAGCTAATTTTGGATTTTTTAACTTTATTCTCTCTGAGATGGGTTTGAACAAAGTTTCTTTTATCGCGGATTCCAGCTATGTCATTCCATCCCTATCCTTGATTTCGGTTTGGCTGTCAGGTAACTTAATTGTTATTTTCTTAGCTGGGCTGCAAAATGTTCCGGTCGTCTACCATGAAGCGGCTGAAATGGATGGTGCGAATGGATGGAAACGATTCTTGCATATCACTTTACCGTGCATGTCGCCCATTATCTTTTACAATTTGCTAATGAGCTTGATTGCCAATCTCCAAATTGTTACGCCGGCTCTTTCATTAACGAATGGCGGCCCGGGTAATTCTTCACGCTTTTTAACTTATCTGATGTATGATCAAGCTTTTGTAAATTATAAATTGGGGTATGCTTGTGCGACAACAGCCGTTATTTTTGTTATTCTTGCAGGCTTTACTGGTGTATTATTCAAAACCTCCAACCTATGGATCTTTAATGAAGGAGGCGATGACAAATGAGTGTAGCCTCATACGGAAGATTAAAGAGCAAAAAACGTAATAATCAATGGATGAACCTGATCTCGTTTGTCGTTGTTATTTTTTTTACTATACTCGTGCTCTTTCCAATCTGGTGGATATTTCGCACGTCGCTCATGTCGAATGCCGAGATATACCAATATCCGCCTTCACTGCTGCCAGGAAATTGGTTGTTTTCAAACTATGCAGAAACGCTAGAGATCTTTAAGTTTTGGAAATATTTATGGAATACTATGATTATTATTGTACCCGCCTGTCTGGCAGGAACCTTTACAGCGACTTTATGCGGTTATGCCTTTGCAAGACTGCGTTTTCGGGGCAAAAAATTGATTTGGGCTCTTTGTGTCGGTTCGATGCTTCTACCTGCCATGGTTACACTTATTCCGCTATATATTGGGTGGACGAGAGGCTTAGGAATTCATGACAGCTATCTGCCGTTGATTTTGCCTTATTTCTGTGGTGGCGGGGCTTTTAATATCTTTTTGATCAGGCAGTTTATCATGTCTATACCGAGAGAGCTTGATCAAGCAGCAACGATCGATGGCGCTGGATATTACCGCATTTTGTTCAGCATTATTATGCCGGCCATTAAATCTGCGATGATCGTCGTCGCATTATTTATCTTTATCGGTTTATGGAATGATCTACTTCAACAGATGATTTACATAAACTCAAGCGATAAGTATACGATAGCCTTGGGACTAACCGCCTTTAGAGGCCAACTAAAGCAGGACTGGTCGCTGACGATGGCGGCTACGTGTATGTCCTTTGCGCCGGGTGTCATTTTTTATCTGATTGGTCAAAAATATTTCGTAGAAGGAATCACGTTGACAGGACTGAAAAATTAGCTTCAATGGCTAAAGATAGCGCACTGTAATCTGCTCTGAAGTATTAATGGGGGCACCTTTCTGCTAAGGCTTAAGTTCCGAGCCCGGCGGTATAAGGTGCCCTTTATTTGTGCTGTAAAAGCTTCTACAGATTATGAATAAAGTTATATAGGTTTGCTGGGACGAGTCCTCTCTTTGAATTGGAACGTCCATACAAATTCCTCGAAGATTAGTTTTATTTATGTACTTCGTATTTTAAGTTCAGAAAATGAAATGTCAATTGCAGTTTGAGACGAATATCACCGTTGCTTAAGTCTAATTGGAAAAGCTCCCGGATCCTGTTGATACGATAGAACAAAGTGTTTCTATGGATAAAAAGTGCTTTTGCCGCAAGAGCTGGAGTGTCCACATACTGAAGATAGGCTTCAAGGGTAGGCAGCAAACTTGTTTTGTGGGTATGGTCATAAGCAATAAGCTTCTGAATAACCGGATGACAGAAATCAGCAAGATCATGATGTTCAGATATGATTTTTCCAATATGCTCACAGAGATAGTCCTCATACACATAGATTGACTTGTTAAAGTCAAGTTGGAGTCCTAAGTCGATGGCAGCCAGACATTGTTTGTAATATTTTCGCAAAAAATTTAATTGACTGAAGGAATCACTCATTGAAGCAGTCAGACTATTTACTTGCAGAAACTCCAGAATCCGTTCTTCTTTAGTAATTATTTCGTGGGATGAATCGGTGAGAGAGATTAGAAATACAATGCGCCCTTGAAAAACGATCCAACGGTTGTTTGGCAGGAATTGACTTAGATGCTGCGCGACCAGTTGAACTTTTCCCTCAAAAAAACCGTTGTTTTGGTCAATTAAGGTCAACACACGCAAGTTAGAGGACAGCGGCCACTCCATATGAGCCAAGCGCATTGCAATGACATTAGCATCATAGAGATCACCAGTAAGGAGTTCGGTAAGCAGAAAGCTATGAACCATTCCTTGATTGGATTTATAGAAATCACTCTTCTGCAATTCTACCGAAACCAGCTCGCAAAGAAATTTTACTAGTTCAAAATCAATATCAGTAAATTCACGATCAAGCTCCATAACACTAACCTGTGCAAATTCTATACCGTGGACGTACACAAAAGCTGTAATCCAACCGTTCTTGGTCTCGGGATCACGAGAGTAATAAGGAAAAAGAGCCATCCGGGTCCGCTCGTATAAATTGGATTTCTTCATGCTTTGAATATTTCGGTCAAGGACATAACCTAAGTGTCTCTGTTGTTCAATATCAGGTCGGCTGGGAATAGGTGCTTGACACATAGCAAGTAATTTATAGCCAGCATCAACAATGATAACCGGATTACCAAAGATGCGGGTGGCTTCATTCGTCATGTGCTGCAATCCTTTGTTGGAGTTAAGTGCGGAGATAAGCGTGTGCATATGCTCAATAAGCCGATTCTCATGAGCAAGGATAGTAGAGATTTTCTCTGAAAGATCCAGCAAATCCAGTTCATTTGGCAGAAGGGTAAGGCAAGTATAAGAATCAACAGATGCGTCACAATCCTGAATACAGAAAAGTGGGGTGTCTGTTGGAAAGTCCCTTGGTATATCTGAAAGCTTGCCTAAATAGGCAGTGTCAGTCTTGAATACGGAGCAGGGTCGCAGGATAGCAAATTCGTTAATCTCTTTGGTTTGTAATGCCTCTTCCGGCCAGGCAAGACAACAGTCGCTAAGTTTTCTGATGATCTTTTGAAGATTCACGAGAACAGCCTCCAATAGCACTAGGAACCTTTGTGCAATTTTACAAAACTTTGCTGAAATAACCGATCACGATTAAGTTGCAGCACATGGGAGATAACGCTCTCATTATATATACTGAAATTATCACATGCAGCAATAAATGACACTTTAGCTTGAAAATGTGTGATGAGCTGTATTTAACAAGGAGGGATTGTATTGGAATTACGTGAAGAAATTTATGCGAAGCTGGTGGAAAGAGCTTCGCCTTTATTCGGGAAGAAGCCGGAGGAATTGTCGGAAAGTCTTTCATTTACGAGTGATTTACAGGCAAAATCTGTGCATTTTTCGCAGATCACTACTTTCTTGGAGGACGCTTTTAATGTTGAAATTCCATATATGAAATTTCGCCGGAAACAAACCATCGCTGAGGCTGTTGATTATGTGCTGGAAATTTGCGAGAACGGATAAGGAGAAGGACAATGAACAAATTTTTTACAAAGAAAGAAATGTTTCAGGGCGAAGAGCTTGAGAGTATTTACCGTGTGGCCCGTCGGCCTGTTGATAAAGAGCAGGATATTGATCTTTCTGCAAGTGAAAATCCAATGGATGCAATGGGACAAGGTTTCTGTCCTCCCTTCAACCAAAGAACATACATTGCGGGTGAAGGCGTGATCTGTCAGCAAGACGTACCCGTTAAAATGCGTGACGGGGTGACTATCTACTGTGATATATATATGCCGGAAAACCGAATAGATAAGATTCCTGCACTAGTTTCCTGGAGTTTTTTCGGGAAAAGGCCAGGAGAAGGAATGAGTGAGTGGCAGATTATGGGCGTTCCTCCGCAGACCGTATCCAAACTCGCAAAGTTCGAGTCTCCGGACCCTATGTATTGGTGCCGAATGGGTTACGCCGTTGCCAACGTTGATACTCGCGGTGCAGGTCATTCCGAAGGTGATGTAAGCATGTTCAGTCGTCAGGATTGTGAGGATGGCTATGATTTTATCGAATGGCTGGGTGTTCAATACTGGTGTAACGGTCGAGTGGGTATGGGAGGAAACTCTGGTGTAGCCATGACCCAGTATCGTGTAGCAGCTTATCAACCTCCCCATCTCGCCTGTATAGCCCCGTGGGAAGGCACGACTGATGTGTACCGGGAAGCAATTTATGAAGGGGGCATCCCAGCACTTAGCTTCAATGAATTCATCGCAGCTTCGGTTACGGGGAATGGCGGTGTCGATGATCAAGTGGCTATGGCACGGAAATATCCTTTAATGAACGGTTACTGGCGTGACAAAATTCCTGATTTCAGCAAGATTACGATTCCGTGTTACTGTACCGCCGGCTGGAGTCATTTTCATCTGCGTGGTTCAATTCAGGGCTATCGTAAAATTAAGACGAAGCAGAAATGGCTGCGCGTACATCGCGATTTTGAATGGGCAGATGCTTATGATCCTTACAATCTTGAGGACCTGAAGCGCTTCTATGACCGCTACCTGAAAGACATTCATAATGGCTGGGAATTAACCCCCCGTGTCCGGCTTGATGTTATGGATGCTTTCGATTGTGATTACCAGGTACAGCGCAAGGAAAAAGGATTTCCTCTGGAGCGAACTCAATATACACGTTACTACCTGGATGCGGCCAGCATGAGCATGCAAGAAGGTCCTGTTTCTGCCGCATCCGAAGCAACTTACGACTCGGACAGTGGAGAAGCAATCTTTGATATGGAAATTAAAGAGGATACTGAGCTGACCGGTTATATGTTTTTACGGCTTTATGTTGAAGCAGCCGGGCATGACGACATGGATCTTTTCATTAATATTCAGAAGGCTGATGGAGAGGGCAATTGGATTCCCTGGCATGTACTGGATGAGCCGCATCCCGGAGCATGGGGTAAGATTCGTGTTTCGCACAGAGAGCTTGATTCAAAGCTTAGTACCCACTATCAGCCTGTGCTTTCTCACGAACGTGAGCTGAAGCTCACTGGGGGAGAGGTAGTTCCGGTGGATATCGAAATTGTGCCTTCCAGCCGGATCTGGCATAAAGGTGAGAAACTGCGGGTGCAGGTGGCAGGCCGCTATATCCGGGAGGGATGGTTCGAGCCTCTAGCGTGGGACACAGACAATAAGGGCAGACACATCATTCGCACTGGCGGGGAATATCAATCCTTCCTTCAGGTACCGGTAATTCCGCCACGTTATCAATCTGGTGAATATATCTACCGTTAGATATGGAGGAAAGTCCGATGATCGGTGTGGGGACAGATATCGTGAATTTTTCTCATCTGCGAGCCATTACGCTGGTGCAGGAAGATCCATTTATACAAAAAACATATACTCCGAATGAGATCGCGCAAGCTATAAGCCGTCCGGAGCCTTTTTATTACTATGTAACGCGGTTTGCCGGCAAGGAAGCGGTGTTCAAGTCTCTAGCTATCAGTGGCGAGGGAGTTAGTCTCAAAGAGATTGAAATCCTTAATGATGCCGAAGGGCGGCCTAATGTGATACTGCATGGGGAAATCGCCAAACGGGCGCTGCAAAGCTCATGTGCGCAAGTGAAAATTTCCCTTTCTTATGATACAGACTACGCGGTGGCCTTTGCCATAGCTGCAGATGGAAGGAGTATATAAATGAGCCTGCTGGAAACGCTCGAGCAAAAAGCACGTCTTCATCCCAAAAGGGTGGTTTTCCCGGAATGTGATAATGAAATGATTTTGAAAGCCGCCGCGGAGGTGGTCGCACGCAAGATAGGCCACCCTGTGCTAATTGGCAATTCAGAGAGTATCAGTGCGCGTGCGGTGGAACTTGGAATTTCGACTGAGGCATTCAGTTTCTTCAATAATTCGAATGAGCAGCAGTTAGAAGAACTCGCTGACGAATATACAGCCCGTTTTGATGAGTTGAGCAGAAAAGCGGTCCTGCGCAAGGCAAAAGATCCAGTAAACTGTGCGATGCTGCTGGTTAAGGCCGGCAGGGCTGATTGTGCAGCTGCTGGACGCGAGTATACTACGGCTGAGGTTATTGTGGCGGCTCAAAGCATTATCGGGATGCAGGAAAGCTTTAGCAGCATTTCAAGTCTTGGTATTGTGAATGTGCCGGGCTTTGAGGGTCCTGAAGGTCAGCTGCTTGCTATAGCTGATTGTGCGGTGAATGCCGCTCCCGATGCTGACGAACTTGCTGACATCGCCATATCCTCTGGACATACTGTCGAAACGCTGCTCGGCTGGGAGCCTCGTATTGCTATGCTTTCCTTTTCTACATGTGGCAGCACGGAGCATGAGAGTATTGATGTTATCCGCAAGGCAATCGATATTGTACATGGCAGAGTGCCGGACTTGAAGATCGATGGTGAATTTCAACTTGATGCAGCTATATCCCCAGGGGTGGCTGCAAACAAAGTGAAGCGTGAAAGTGATGTCGCTGGCAAGGCAAATGTGCTTATATTTCCAAATCTGCATGCCGGGAATATAGGTGTCAAGCTGATACAGCTTTTTGGTAAAGCCGATGCATATGGGCCTGTACTTCAAGGCTTTGCACAGCCGATCTGCGATTTTTCCCGCAGTGCTCCGCTTTCCGAAATGATGGGCAATATTATTATGCTAATTGTACGCGCACAGCATGGAAAGGAACTGTGAAGACATGGAAAGGATATATAAAATTTTTACGCTCAGCCCAGGCTCTACTTCAACAAAATTGGCGGTTTTTGAGAACAATACACAAGTATTCAAAGCGAATGTTGCCCATGACCCGGCAGTTCTAAAGACCTTTGCAACTATTGGCGACCAACTTCCTTACCGGCACGAGACGATTCTATCGGAGTTATATAAGGCTAAAATCAGCCTTACTGCTATGGATGCTTACGCTGCGTACAGTGGAGGTCTGGAAAGCATGGTTGGTGGCATTTATCCGATTAATGAAGCCATTCTTAAGCATTCCCGGGAGGGAAGAACGGTCAAGCATCCGGCAATTCTCGGCGCACAGCTTATTCAAGCATTCTCGGATGAATTTGGCGGAGCACCTGCATATTTGGTCAACCCGCCTGATGTTGACGAATATGAGGAGCTGGCCCGTTTTACAGGGATAAGGGGCATTTATCGAGAGAGTAGAGTACATGTGCTCAATCAGAAAGAAGTCGCCATGCGGTATGCGAAAGAACTACGCAGACCGTATGAGGAATGCAACTTTATTGTGGCGCATGTGGGCGGGGGGCTATCTGTTACTGCCCATAAGAAGGGAAGAATGGTAGACGGCAATGATGTACTAAATGGAGAAGGTCCTATGGCGCCGAATCGTTCTGGCTCAGTCCCTGCCGTCCCCATTATTGATATGTGCTTCTCCGGTGAATACACCCATCAGGAAATGATCCAGAAGATCAGCAAGACAGGAGGACTAGTCAGTCATCTCGGTACAGATAACACCATGGAGATCAAAAAAATAATTGCTAGCGGAAATACTTATGCGAAGCTTGTTTATGATGCTATGGCTTATCAGTTATGCAAAGCTGTCGGTGCTTGCGCAGCAGTTCTTCAAGGCCAAGTGGACGGGATCATTCTCACAGGCGGCGTCAGCAATGACCTCTATTTTACAGGTTTTGTGGAGCTATACTGTGGCTGGATCGCACCTGTTAAGGTGTACGGGGGTGATTTTGAAATGGAGGCACTTGCGGCAGGCACTGTGCGTGCTCTGAACGGTGAAGAAGAAACCAAAGTGTATACGGGTTATCCCGTATGGGAAGGTTTCAACAGAACAGAAACAGGAAAATCAAATGGATGATTTCTTGCAAAGCTTCATTAAAATCATACCCTCCATTCGTGCATCTGAAAGAATGGTCCTGTTGTCACAGCATATTCATGGAGAGCGGCTGGAAATACCTTGCGGTGAAAGCCACAGTGTTGAAGTTTGGTTGCATCGTGCCCAGCGGCAAAACTCGCCAGTACTTTTTGAGCTGCATGGCGGGGGGCTAGTGCTTGGCGATGCTGCCAAGGATGATAGCCTGTGCGAGGAAGTCAGAACTCTTATTGGCTGTCACGTAGTAGGGATAAATTACCGCAAAGCTCCTGAGAATCCTTACCCTGCAGCGCTAGATGACGTCTGTGGAGTAATGAAGTGGTTTGCCGAAAATGCTGAAAGCTTCAGTATGGACCCTTCACGGTTTGCAGTTATGGGATTCAGTGGAGGGGCGACTCTTGCTACAGCCGCATCAATGAAGGCAAGGGAACAGGATCGCTACTCTATTTGCTGCCAGATTTTGCATTACCCCTATCTTGATGCCGTAACTGATCCGGCAGCGAAGGAGCGCTGTTTGTCCGATATGGCCCCAGAGTTGATGAAAGCGTTTACTTTTCTATATTCAAGTGAGGAGCAACGGAAGGAACCCTATGTATCACCGCTCCATGCGCCTGAACGGTTCATTACTAATATGCCGCCGGTCATTATAGTACTTGCCGAGTGTGATGCGTTGTGCTATGAAGGCGAACAATATGCAATTCGTTTGTCCAGGGCAGGCGTTCCAGTCTTTATACGGCAGATGCAAGCTGCGCACCATGGCTATATAGAAGATGCTTTTAATAGTGCCTGTTATAACGAACTTCCCATAGATACAAAAGAAACCCATGCAATCAACTTCCGTGAGCTGGCAAATGAGGCGGTGGAATGGAGTGCGCAATGGTTAAGGATGTATTTAAATTAATGTTTTTAGGAAAGGAACTTTATATGAGACGGATCGAGACAGAAATAGTTGTAATTGCCGCAGGACCTTCCGGATTGGCAGCCGCTGCGCAAGCTGCTGAGAACGGAGCGAGGGTAGTAGTGCTGGAGAAAAACAGTACGGTAGGTGGCGCAGCAAATATGGGGATGGGACCTCTGGGGATAGGTACGCGGCAGCAAAAATCCATGATGGTAGATATCAGTGTAGAACGGGCCTTCAAAATGTTTATGGAATATACGCATTGGCGCGTAGATGCCACTCTTGTGAAAAGGTATTTTGAAAATTCCGCCAATACCATTACCTGGCTAGAAGAGATGGGCGTCCAGTTTGCTGGCGCATACAAATATTTTCCGAAATCTGAGCAGACCTGGCATATCGTAGCAGTGAACGGTGGCATTGGCCGCAATGGCGGTGCCATCATGAATAAAGCAATCATGGAATACGCACGTGAGCATGGGGTTGAGTTTTATCTTGAAACCCCTGCTCAGCGTATTCTTACAGATGGACAGGGCAAGGTCTGCGCAGTTATTGGCAGAGGGCCTGAGGGTGAAGAAACTGAGTTCAGATGCAAGGCTGTTGTTGTAGCTACGGGAGGTGCAGGTGATAATCCAGAGATGATTAAGGAGCGCACCGGCTATAGCTACAAGGAGGATATGTTCAATTTTGCAATACCCGGACTCAAGGGTGACGGAATTCGTATGGCCTGCGAGGCAGGGGCTGCGACAACCGATATGACTGTTGAAATGATCTACATTCTGCCACATTCGGATACCGGTCCGGATAGTGTGCCTGCCGTACTGATGCAACCTAACCTGATGGTGAATCAACTCGGCAAACGTTTTATTAATGAGGAAGAAATGCAGAACAATACCTTCACCGGCAACGCCATCGCTATTCAAAAAGGGCGTGTAGGTTATTCCATTATTGATTCCACTATTCTAAAGGGGTATAAGCGCAATGGTCTTGATGTCATAAACTTTGTGCATGACCCGGATGATGTCAGTGATTTTGATGAGGTCGTAGAGGATTACATCCTTCAGGGCAATCCGGACATTATCAAAGCAGACAGCATTGAGGAGCTAGCTGAAAAACTTGGGATCGTTCCAGAGGCTTTGCTCGATACAGTTGATGAATACAACGATATGTGTGATAGAAGTGATGAGCTCTTCTTCAAAAACAAGACTTATATGAAGCCTGTTGTGAAGGCACCCTTCTATGCCGGATGCTTTCGTCCCAGCGCGTATGGCACACTTGGCGGTATAAAAATAAACGATAGAGCAGAAGTGCTGGATAAGGAATGGTTGCCTGTACCCGGTCTGTACGCTGCCGGTACAGATACCTGTACCATTTACGGGGACAGCTATATGTTTCTTTTACCCGGAAACACGATGGGTTATTGCTTGAATACGGGACGTTTTGCTGGTGAAAGTGCCGCTGAATATGTGAGAGCAGAGGAATAAACGATGAAGGACGAACAAGTGACACTGGTGATTGACGGAAAGACCGTATCTGTGCGTACAGGTGGAACGATTCTAGAAGCTGCACTATCAAACGGTATCTATATCCCGAACCTCTGTTACCATGAGAATCTTCGTCACACTGCCTCCTGCCGACTCTGCATGGTGCGTCAGGAAGGGAAAAAGGGTGTCGTGGCTGCCTGTGCTGTAAAGGCGGAAGAAGGAATGGTCATTGACAGTAAGGATGCTCTCGCTGAAAACGTACGAAAGCTTTCTGTTGATTTAATGTTCAAAACACATCCAAGTGAGTGTACAGGCTGTCCAAAATTCGGACACTGCCAGTTCCAATCCATTTCCCAATTTGTCGGAGATACGGGGCGCCGCCTCCGGGCCAACCCGATCCGTATTGCTGAGGATGTCAGGAACCCGATTATTCTTCATGAAATGACCCGCTGTATTCTATGTGGAAGATGTGTGCGTGCATGTGAAGAGATGCGGGGTGTGGGAGCTATCCGCTTTGAGAAGGTTCAGGGCCGGTTGCAGGTTGTAGTAGATGGTAATTCCCTGCAGGATGCAGATTGCCGCTTTTGCAGTGCTTGTGTAGAGGTATGCCCCACAGGAGCTATTCGTGAACACGAGGCCATTACGCAGAAGATGACTGGAAAGTCCCGTACAGATGCCCTGGTTCCATGCCGGGCGGCTTGTCCTGCCCATATTGATATACCCAAATATCTGCGGTTCATACGGGAAAAAAATTATCCGGCTGCGGCTGCCGTCATGCGCGAAAAAGTACCGTTTCCCCACGCGCTCGGGTACATATGCACCCATCGCTGCGAATTGGAGTGTAAACGTAATTTTCTCAATGAACCGGTGGCCATACGTGACCTGAAACGCCATGCCTGCGAGCATGATGACGGTAGTTGGAAAACTCGTTCTTTCCAAAAATCGGCCACTGGCAAAAAGGTCGCTATTATTGGTGCAGGTCCTGCTGGTCTGACGGCTGCCATGTACCTTGCAAAGCTAGGTCATGAGATAACTATTTATGAAGAACGCCAAAAGGCTGGCGGTATGATGCAATACGGGATTCCACAGTATCGTCTTCCCCGGGAGATCGTTGACCGAGAAATCGGCATGATCCTGGAGTTGGGTGTGAAATTACAGACCGGTGTTCGGATTGAATTTCCGGCCTCCCTGATCTCAGAAGGATTTGATGCTGTTTTGGTAGCCGTAGGGGCTCATAAGGGAGCGCGTCTGCCACTGAAGGGCGCCGGGCTGGAAGGCGTATATACGAATATTGAATTTCTGCGCCAGACGGCAGAGGGGGAGGCTCCGACTGTCGGTAAGAACGTAATTATTCTGGGTGGGGGAAACGTTGCCTTGGACTGTGCAGGAATCGCAAAACGGTTTGGCGCGGAAACCGTTCATCTGGCTTGCCTTGAAAGCCGAAATAAGATGACCGCATCTCCTGAAGAGCTTCGCTGGGCTGAAGAAGAGGGAGTGCTGGTGCATAACAGCCGAACGTTTCTCGCCATTAACGGCAGCGGCGACGGTAAAGTGAACGGGCTGCGGATGGCAGAAGTGAAAGGCTTCCAGTTTGATGAGAATGGCAGGAGTGTCATTGATCTTATACCTGGCAGCGAAACGATACTCCCGGTTGATACAGTGATTTTTGCAGTAGGTCAAGGACCTGATTTGGTAGAGGGCTGTGGGTTAGCCCTTGGTCGTGGCAGCCGCATTGTTGTCGAAGCGAATAGCTGTGCTTCAAGCATTCCCGGTATTTTCGCAGCCGGAGACTGTGTAACAGGCACAGATTCAGTTATTCGTGCCATAGCAGGGGCGCGCCTGGCTGCTTCAGAGATGGACCGGTTTCTCGGCGGGGACGGCAATATTGAGGAAAATCTTTCACCGGAGCAGGCGGTTTGCCCGAGAATTGGTGCAATTAAAGGCATGAGTGATAGAAAGCGAAAGAAAACACAGATTGTTGCGCCAGAGGAGCGTTGCCAATGCTTTGATCCGATGGATCTGGGTTATTCTGAGGCGCAAGTACCGGATGAGGCGCAACGTTGTCTGCAGTGTGATCTGCGACTAGAAATAGCTGCGCAAAAATTTTGGAATGATTATTCGAGTGTTGCCAGAGGTGAATAAAGATGCCACATGAAGTCAGCCGAACTCCCCATTTTCTGTCGCCTTTCCCGAATGCTGAAGAGCCTGCTATTCAGGAGCTTTTGGAGAATAGGCTAGCAATTTCAGCTTCGGACGCGGCAGTAAGAATTAGAGCACTTGCATTGACGGATAAACAAGGAGTGCTTCTCGATGAACGTTTATCCGCAATCAATCCAGATGACGGGAGACCCGTATTAATCTGCTCTCTCGCACAGGAGTTAGATGGATTCACGGACTTTATTCTTGCGCATGTCGCGAGTCGAATAGCAGCAGGGCTGGCAATGGCTGCGAAGATTTGCATGGATTGTGAGATTCTGATCTATGCCGAGACAGAGGCGCAAGCTGAGATGTTGGCGGCACCGCTGCGTGAGATAGCTCCGGCCTCGCTTATATCAGTGAAGTACGGACCGGCTTCTCCTGTCCTGCGGGAAGAAACAGCATTATACAATGCCATAGACAATGGTGTAATACGTTGTGACTTATGGGTGAAAAGCTTCAGTGCCGAAGGCTGGCAAGGGAGACCTACCTTCCTGCTGGATGTGGAGACTGCGTACTGGATTTACGAAGGTGTAAGCAGTTCCCGCCGTCAGGAGAAATTAATAATGATTACAACAGATGAGAGAACCAGGGTTGTGGCAGTTGCACTTGGCACCCCTGTGTCTGCTCTGTTAGAGGAGCTTGAACTTGCGCCAGCCAAGCCCCTGCTGCTGGGTGGCATGCTCGGGCACTTCGCATCGGCTCCGGCCTTAACTTCGGAATTCATAAGCTATGATTCTGTTTATGACAGTATCCGAATCTTTACCGACAAGCACTGTATGGCAACTATCGCCAAAGGGTTACTTAGCGCTGCAGCGGAGACATCCTGTGGAAAATGTGTGATTTGCCGTGAGGGGAGCTGGCAACTCAAAGCAGTCTTCACTGATGTTACCGAAGGGCGAGCAAAAAAAGAGGATCTTGATTTAGTAACAGATATTGGCGAATTAATCGGAGCAGGATCTTTTTGCGCATTTGGAAGAAATATGGTGGGGCCGGCGTTATCTGCTGTTGCCTGCTCCCGTCTTGATCTTGAAGCCCATATTGTACGCAAGACCTGTCCGGCTTCGGTGTGTACCCATTTTCTTGCCTATGTCATTGATCCGAAATTATGCAGCGGCTGCGGGGAATGTCTTGATGTCTGCCCGGAAAATGCAATCCAAGGGAAATCAGGCTATATCCATATGATCGATCCGGCGATTTGTGAAAAATGCGGAAGGTGTACGGAAGTCTGTGAAGAGAATGCGATTGTCACTGCATCTGGTCGCATCCGTGTCCCCAAACAGCTGACCAGGGTGGGCAGATTCAAGTAAGTAACAGAAAAATGGAAAGAGCATGCCATATCGGCTGCGGGTGCAGGAAAATGAGTAAGACATATTCTTTGTATTTTAAGCTTGTGTTGAATCTTCCCTCTGCGGCGGCGATGTCGCTTGCAGCTTCCCTGATGAATGAGGGGATTAATGGACGAACATGGGTGTTCACCCTGGTTGGTTTCTCGCTGGCTTGTCTTATTAACGATTTTATTCCCTTGATGAGGATTAGCGACTGGTTTACGGGGCTTTTTGCTCTAAAGAAGGATTTACTGGCGGGTCAATGTGTCGGCTGTCTGCTAATAAACTTCATTCCTGTAACTGTAATCAGCGGAGTGATGGCTCTGCTTGGCACATCAAACCTGTCAGGCTTTCTCACCTCATTTACTGGGAATTATCCGGTGCTTTATTTGGTTTCCTATCTAATGACCATGATCATGACACCTCTAGCCAAAGCTGCCGGGAATAAAGCATGCGCAAGAGTAACAGTCAGATAGAGGAAGGACACGATTACTTGGAAGAAGGGAATCGCCGTACATGAAAATATTAGAGAGAATACAGGGAATATCAGGCGGAATGATGCTGCTTCCTATGGGAATCGCTGCAATAATGCATACTTTTTATCCGAGAACCTTGATGGTTGGCAATCCGTCCACTGCTGTATTTTCGAATGCGGGAACGATGACGATCGTGGGAATTCTGCTAGTATTCTGTGGTATTCAGTTCAAACCTCAACAGCTTGTGACAACTCTGCGGCGGGGCGGCATACTAGTTGCGGTAAAACTTGTTCTTAGTGTTGTTTTTGGGATCGTTGTTATGAAGCTTTTCGGTTTGGCGGGTTTTGGAGGAATCTCTACCCTGGCACTTGTGGCTTGCATCACTAGTTGCAATCCCGGCATGTACCTTGCGCTGATGGAGAATTATGGTGATGACACTGACATTTCTGCGTTTGCTCTGCTGAACCTTATCGGGCTACCGTTCATACCCGTCTGTATTCTTGGTTTCTCTTCCGGAAATGGGATTGACGCTCGAAGCATCATGGCTACTTTAATTCCGTTTGTAGTCGGATTTCTTCTGGGTATGTTTGATCCTGCTGTTCGTAATTTTTCCAAATCAGGGACCTCACTTATGGTGCCTTTTCTGGGGTTTTGCCTTGGGGCGAATATCGATCTCAAGAGCGCACTCAGCTCATGTGGGCTGGGGCTGATTTTGTTCTTGATCTTTACCTTGATTAATAACATCCCCATGTTGTTAGTTGACCGATTCTGTCTGAAACAAGACGGGCATGCTTCTGCGGCGATTTGTTGTGTAGCCGGGTTATCCATAACGGTACCTCAACTTATGGCAGAGGTCGATCAGGCATATCTGCCTTATGTTGAGAGTGCCCGCGCACAAATTGCATTCGCAGTTGTTGCCAGTGCAATTGTCACTCCAGTTCTTGTGAAAAAGCTGAAACGATCTCGTGGATCAGTTTCTGAAAATATGCTTAACAAATTCGAATTGTAGGAGGCTACTAATGAAAATTTTAGGGATCAGTTGCGGAAGAAGAATGAGCAATTCAGAAATCCTTGTTAAAGAAGCTTTAATGGGTGCTGAGGAGCTTGGTGCCGAAGTAGAACTTGTGCGTCTTAATGATTTACATATTAAACCTTGCACCGGTTGTAATGCTTGTGTAGTGAGTCTGCTTGAAAAGTGTGGCTCAGGAGACTGTGTGATAAAGAATGATGACTATGGATTTATTGATGAAAAATTAATGGAATGCGACGGATTAATCTTGAGCTCAGCCATTTATGAAAAGAGTCCTAACGGATTATTGAAGATTCTGAATGACCGGATGGGGCCTTCTCATGACATTGCTTTCCGGATGATTGCCAAGAAGCAACGCGAGGAAAGAGGGATTACTACCGGCAAAGGCCCGGATGAAAGAAGCTTTAAAACAAGAGTAGCTTCTCTTATTGCTGTAGGAGGAAGTGAGTGGGACACACTCGCATTGCCGATGCTCCACCTTTTTACGTTGCCGATGCAAATTAATGTAATAGATAAAATGCTGGTCAATTGGGTTGGCTTACCTGGAGCAGTTGTGTTCAGGGAGGAAGAACTTAAGAGAGCAAGACAATCCGGTCGTCATGTGGCTGAAACACTCATGAATCCAGATACGGAAGCGAAGTATATTGGCGAACCTGGTTTATGTCCAATCTGTCATTCCAAACTCATAGAAATCAGAAATCATGATGATAATTACCCAGCAATATGTGGAATTTGCGGGGTCAGGGGGACTCTGGAGGTGGAAGATGGCAAAGTAAGATTTGATATCGCCGAGGAAGATAGAGCACATTCCCATGTTCTAATCTCTGGAAAGCTTGGCCACGCAGATGAATTATATCAAGTTTCTTTAAAACGTAATCCAAAGGCTGACGAATTGCCTGAACGGTTGAAGAAGTACAAAAATTATTTAGCTTATTCCAGACCTGAACGGGATTAATGCTCTCAAGAGTATTACTAGTCTTCTAGTGAAAGGAGTTCATTTATGATTGAATTGCCACGAATTAACGGTCTCGGATTTTTTGAAATTCGACTGGAGTCTATTGGAGGCTTGGGAGCTAACCTGGCGGGTAAAATGCTCGCAGAAGCGGGAGTCGTCGGAGCGGGGCTGAACGGCGTAAGCTTCTCGTCTTATGGATCAGAGAAAAAGGGCTCTGCTGTAAAGGCCCACATCCGGTTCTGTGATTTAAACACGCATATCCGTGATACTTCGCCGGTAGAGCGTCCCCATGTGGTTGGGGTGTTCCACGAAGCGCTTGTCAAGACCGTTAATGTCACCAGCGGGATTAATGAAGACAGCACTGTTCTTGTGAACTCGGCCAAGACGCCGGAAGAACTCAAAGAGCTGCTGAAGATGAAAGCCGGAACCATTGCTGTGATCGACGCGACAAGCATCGCACTGAAAGAGAAAAACCGTGTAAACATGGCGATGCTGGGTGCCCTGTTCCGGCTCTGCCCATTCCTGGATACTGAAACGATGAAGGGCGTTATTGAGAAATCGCTCGGCAAAAAATATCCGCAGGCTGTACAATCGGCTATTACGACTTTTGAGCGCGGCTACAATGAAGTGAAGTTTATGCACTTCGAGCTGGAGGCAGGGGACAGCATGCCTGAATATGTGCGTTCCGACATTTCGCCGTTTGGCTATGAAACTCAGCCTATAGGCGGTACGATCATCAATCCGGGAAGCAGCTTTCTCAAGAACCTGAGCATTTCCCGTTCCGGAATGATTCCGGCTTATGAAAATGAGTCCTGCATTAACTGTGCACAGTGTGACACCGTCTGCCCTGACCAGTGTTTTGTGTGGGAAGAACGGCTTGACCGCAAGGGGCGCTCACAGATGTTCCTGCGGGGCATCGATTATCAATATTGCAAGGGTTGCCTGAAATGCGTAGGCGCCTGCCCGACCTCGGCACTCTCAAGCATGCGCGAGAAGGAAGGCTATGCCGACAGCCATACGGTGCATCATCCATTCGATCTCATCACGCAAGCGTAAATCTGGTTAGAAAGGCGGAATGAACAATGGCTATTGATTATGAAAAAGAAATAGGTTCTGCCAAAGTAGAACAGAAATTCCTATATGAATCAGGCAATGAGATGGCGGCCTATGCTGCGCATCAGATCAACTATCATGTCATGGGGTATTTCCCGATCTCGCCATCGACAGAGGTTGCCCAATTCCTCGATTCGATGAAAGCCAGCGGCCAGCATGACATTATGCTCGTGCCCTCAGATGGTGAGCACAGCTCGGCAGGTATCTGTTATGGCGCTTCTACAGCCGGCGGACGCGTATTTAACGCCACCAGTGCGCAAGGCTACATGTACATGCTTGAGCAGCTGCCTGTACAAGCCGGTACGCGGATGCCCATGGTTATGAACCTGATTTGCCGCTCCATCTCCGGACCGCTGAACATTCACGGGGACCACTCCGATTTGTATTTTGCACTCAATACCGGCTGGCCGATTCTGATGTGCCGTGACCCGCAGTCGGTCTACGACATGAATCTGATGGCACTGAAGCTGGCTGAGCATGTCAAAGTCCGCCTGCCGGTTATGGTAGCTTCGGACGGATATTTCACTTCTCACCAGAAGCGCCGCGTACAGGCTTTTGCGCACCGCGCAGATGTGCATAAATTCGTAGGCGAACAGCCGCCAGCCGGCTCAACCGATACCCTTGACCGCAACAATCCGGTTACTGTTGGTCCTTACATGAATGAACCGGATTATATCAATAATCGCTATCAGCAGTCTGTGGCCATGTACAATGCCGGTGAAGTGTTCGAAGAGATCGCTCAGGAATTTGCTGATCTGACCGGACGCCATTATGAGGTGATTGAGCAGTACCGGATGGGGGATGCCGATGTGGCTGTCTTCCTGATGAATTCCGCGTCCGAGATCATTAAGGATGTTGTGGATCAGTTGCGACTGCAGGGAGTCAAAGCCGGAGCGATTTCACCGAACATGATCCGTCCGTTCCCGCAGAAGCAGATCGCGGAAGCACTGAAGAATGTCAAAGCCATTACTGTTGGTGACCGTGCGGATTCCTTCGGCGGACACGGCGGCAACATGGTTAACGAAATCAAGGCAGCGCTGTTCACTTACGGGAATACAACGACTAAAGTCATCAGCCGGATTTACGGATTAGGCGGCAAGGACTTCTATGCTGAAGATGGCCATCATTTCTTCCAGCTGGCGTTGGATGCTGTTGTTGCTGACCGTGTTGAAGTACCGTTTGATTACTACGGCCACAATCCTGGTGAACCGGAAAAGGCACCGCAGCGCCTGCTTAAGCCGATGAATTTCGATTTGTTGAAGACGGGCCTCATTACTGTTACTAAAAATGAAGAAACCGGAAAGCTGGCCGTGAAGATTCCCCCGATCCGCAGTTTGATGAAGAAACCAAGACGCCTGGCTCCGGGTCACGGCACATGCCCGGGCTGCGGAATTTTCTCGGGTCTTGAGCTGTTCTTCAGGGGAATTGAAGGAGATATCGTTGCGCTGTACCATACAGGATGCGCAATGGTTACAACAACCGGCTATCCTTATTCGTCGCACAAGTCAACGTTCATCCATAACCTTTTCCAGAACGGTGCGGCTACGTTGTCCGGGGTGGTAGAAATGTTCTGGGAACGCAAACGCCGCGGAGAGCTGGATGGACTGGGCTTGAGGAATGACTTTACTTTCGTTATGGTAACAGGCGACGGAGGTATGGATATCGGGATGGGACCAGCCATTGGTGCTGCACTGCGTGGACATAAAATGATTATCATCGAGTATGATAATGAAGGTTATATGAACACTGGTGCACAGCAGTCTTATTCAACACCGCTCGGTCACCGGACTTCTACTTCAAGCATCGGCAAGACCCAGCAGGGTAAAGTCACCCAGCATAAAGATACTGCCCAGATCATGGCAGCCACTAATATTCCTTATGTATTCACCGGCTGTGAAGCCTATCCGCAGGATCTGCTCAAAAAAACAGCTAAGGCCCAATGGTACGCGCAGAATGAAGGTCTGGTCTACGGCAAGATTCTGATTGCCTGCCCGTTGAATTGGATGACCGAAGACAAGGATGGGACGGATATTGTATCCTTGGCGGTGGAATCCTGCTTCTTCCCGCTGTATGAAGTGGAACAAGGCACAACGACCATTACGTACAATCCGGAAAACAAGGACAAACGTATTGAAGTCTCTGCCTGGCTGAAGACGATGGGTAAGACCCGCCATCTGCTCAAGCCTGAGAACGAACCGGCTCTGCGCAGCTTTGAGAGCGAAGTTCAGCGCCGCTGGAGTCGTCTCAAAGCGAAACACGAGCATTCTGAATTGTAAATATAGTTTTTTAAACATTACACTTATCGATATTTTGATTCGGAAGTGGATGATTTGCTCAAGGGAGTATATCTGAAGATCGAGAAGAGCGGATACAGCGGGAGATAGCGAAGGAGCTGGGGATCTCACGGAGTTATGTTTCGAGAGTGAATTTAAGAAACAAAGTCTGGGAATAGATTAATACCTGTGAGGACAGGGGATTCGTCGGTTTACGTTACTTTATTTATATAGTGTAGAAGTTAAAAATCATGATAAAAAAGCAACTTATCTGCGGATAAGTTGCTTTTTGACGATACGTCATTCTTTAGCTAATTCGGCTTTTTTATTTATTCAGAGCGGTTCTGCTCAATCATTAGGTTGTACCTCTTCACAAGCAGCTTGTTGAAAAAATAAAAACATAACCCGTTAAGGAATCCTATTACGGTTGAACTGAATGCCGAGATTAGATATCCTTCATTTTCTACATTTGAAACAAGATTAATGACAATAATTGAAAGAATGAGACTGAAAGCAAAACCTCCCAAGGAGAAATATAACAAATTGAGTAGAAAAACTCCTCTTCGCTTCTTAATCAAGCTTTCAATAAAATCATTTAAATAGATAATAAGTAAAATACCATAAACTAATAATAGGGCAATAAGCCCATAGAAACCAGCAGGTGGTGGCTTATCCGCAAGAGCAAAAAAGATGACAGTCCAAAAAAAGAAGAATGTGAAGAAATTTATCGTTTTAATTTTTTTTAACAGCTTCAGGTCCATAACATTGGTAAACCTCGCTTTTTAGTTTTTTAACAAGAGAACTGTTTATTCTATTATTACCTGTCTATTTTATCAAAACAACATAATTATTTCTGAAATAGATTCATTTTTTTAAACATTTTCATGAATTTGCAAAATTAAGTGATGAATTAATTTCAGTTTATTCAAAACTTGTGTAAATATTGTAATTCTTTTCTGAAAAAATTGTAAATGTTTCAGAAAAAAATGGGAGTATAGTGTGATAGTACAAAAAACAGCTGACTGTATTTCTATTCTCCGCATCATTGGTTTTAGTATTCAGAGAGTATAGCTTTTCATTATTTTCAGGAAGGATTTGATTAATGATGAGTAAAAGTAATTTTTTTAGATTTGAGCGTAAAAATGATGATTTTCCGTTCTACAGTGAACTGCAATCCCCTACTCTAAATTTGAAAACCAGCCTAATATTTCTGATAGCTGTTGCTGCAGGTTTTGCATTGTTTCTTATTGGGTTTGGAGGTACTTATGGACATCCTTTTATAAATGTGATTTTCCCATTAGCAGCAGTTATCTTTGTTGCACGGAGTCAGTGGACATTACTTTTCAGAAAATTAGTTGCTAAAGATATTATATTAATTCTTGGGACGTACATTGTAAATCTTATTGTGACCTATGGTGTTGGTTTTATTATTACGAAATTATTTAATTTTAGTGCAAATCCAGTGAGTGAAGGATTCAATGGTAATTTTTCCGATACAATTACGACGTTCCTGACAATGCTCCCGATGCTGTTTGGAGAAGAATTAATAACGATCCTTCCATTCTTAGTCATTTTGTACTTAGGAGTAAAAAAACTTAAACTGAACAGAAAGTCTGCGATTATCTTAGCGTGGATTGTAGTATCCATTATTTTTGGCGCATACCATTTACCAACTTATAATTGGAATATTGCACAAGCCATTCTCGGTATCGGCATTGTACGGATTGTTCTGCTCTATCCATACATTAAGACTAAAAACATTTGGACATCGTTTATAGTGCATGTGCTAAATGACTGGACACTTTTTGGATTTGCCTTAATGGTTTCAATGCATCATTGATTAGCGAATTCCATGTAAAAATTGTAATCATTTTCTGAAAATACTGTAAACCATCCGGGAAATGACGGGATTATAGTGTGATAGTAAGAAAATGACTAAAAGGGGATCTTCAAAATGGAAACTCAAGTTAAAAAATTCACAACTAAAAAGCGGATGTCCGTACTTCTATTGTCAGCAGCACTGGCTGCAGTTGGCACAGCGGCGGCTTTACCCGTGTCTGTCGGATCAGTTCATGCTGCAGCCACTACTGCAACAATAACCTCCAGGGTGAATGTCCAGGTTAAAGGTAAAGCAATCGGGACTCAGGCTTTCCTAAGCCCATTAGGTAATACACTCATTCCGCTTAAAGACGCAGCGCAAGCATTAGGCGCAGCTGTTAAATACGATAACAAAAATCATAGTGTAGAGCTTACCCTGGGAGAGAATACTGTAAATTATTCACTGGATATCGACAGTGCACTTGTAAAGTTAAATGGAAGCGGTCTGGGACAAAGATACGAAGCTCAGGTAATCGGAGGAACTTCTTTTGTTGCAGTGCAAGCCTTGGTTGAACCTTTCGGATATTTGGCCCAATGGAACGGACAAACCCGTACTGTCAATATCACGAATGCAGGAATGAATGAACTGACTATAACTGCCGGTAAACTCCAGTCTTCTAATTCCCATAAGGATGTAACCATCAATATCGTATATCCAGTTGTATCGCAGCTTGCGAATCAAAATGCCGAAGCGGCAATTAATAAAGCGGTGAAAGCTCAGGCACAGAAGTTTCTAGATGCCTCGGAAAAACAACTGGCTAAGTCTGGTGCTCCAGCGGAAGGAGCGACATACGATTTCGAACTGGCCTACAAGGTGACTTACAATCAAAATGGAGTGATTAGCTTCCTGCTTACCAATTATCAATACCTCGGCGGAGCTCATGGAGGCGGCTCACAAACAGGTCTTACTTACTCTCTGCAGGATGGTACGACAATGAAGCTGGGAGATTTGCTGAAATCCAACAGCAATTACAGTCAGGTTATTAAGAAATCACTTCAAGAACAAGTCCAAAAAGGTACTGAGTCTTCTATCTACTCTATTGACCTGTTCAATAAGTTAACTAAAGATTCTAATGCATACCTGGATAACTTCTACTTGACTAATGCAGGATTCACTGTGTTTTTTGTTCCAGGTGATATAGCAGAAAGTGTTGTAGGCAGTCCTGAATTCAAATTCACATGGGCTCAGTTCCTTTTGAATAATGCGGATCCGTTCGCTGCTTATTAGGTCGGTTTTTGACTTCAATCGTTTTTTTTCATCGTTACTTTATCACAAAAGAGTTTTTTTAAAAGCAACTTGCCAACTGGGAAGTTGCTTTTTTTGTTGAGTTAAGTAGGGAAGACTAAATGATTGCCTAGCATTCAAAATTGACCATGTACCGGAAACTTGCGGAGCCGCGACCACTCCTGCTGCAGTTTTTTAATAGAATGGAAATGAGAGGGGGCTATTCCGGGGAGATTTATATAAATTCAAAGATAAAATCCTATATGAGATAGAAACAATCCTTTTTGCGGTAGTTGCTAGCCAACATGTCTTATAGACTAGTTAATGCAAGGAGTCCCGTATAATTTTTGAACGACGACTTTGCATATTCAGTCAAAAGAAGGAGAGAAAATTCATATTATGAACACAGTAACACAGATAAACAACAGCAAAGACAAGCAGACGCATTTTATTCTCAACGGTAATCTTTGGAATATTATGGTCCAGTTATCATGGCCCGCTATCATCGCAATGGTCCTCTATGGCTTAAATGCGGTTATTGCCGCTGTATTTGTGGGAAGATTTGTCGGAGAGGAAGCACTGGCTGGGGTATCGGTAGCTTATCCTTTAACCCAGATCAGCTTGGGACTGGGCTCCTTGATTGGGGTGGGTGCCGGTTCTGCTTTAAGTTTAGCCCTCGGCAGGCAGGACAAAGAAATGCAGAAGCGTTTGATGGGGAATGTTAATTATCTGTCCATCCTTGTAACGCTTGTCTATATGGTATTGGGTTTGCTTTTCTCTACACAGCTGGTGCGAATCATGGGAGGAGAAGGGGAAACTCTGGCTCTTGGAGACAGCTATTTTAGAATTACGGTGATTGGTTCATTTTTCTGGATTTATGGACTGGCTGCCAACATGATTGTACGTGCCGAAGGGAAAATGAAATCGGCAGCCGTGGTAATGGGCATTGGACTGGCAGTTGATGTATTGTCCAATTATATTCTGGTAGCCTGGCTGAATTTTGGAGTAGAGGGTGCTGCCTGGGCTACAAATATCGGGATGCTGGTCTACACCTTGCTGGGATGGATTTATTTTGGCAAAGGATTTGCCTCATTCCGAACGAATGTCTTCGCAATCTATCGGGATGCTGCCACAATCAAATCCATAATTGGTCTGGGAATGTCCTCTTTCATTATGAACTTTATGAATCTGGTACAGGCTGTTGTAGTATTTAATGCACTCTCGAGATACGGGACTACAGCAGATATTGCATTTTATGGAGTGGTTTTTCGTGTATTCACCTTCCTGTTGACGCCGATATTCGGATTAATGCGCGCCTTGCAGCCAGTCATCGGCATAAATTTTGGAGCAGAACAGTATGAGCGCGCCATCAAAGCCTATAAAATATTCACACTCGTTTCCATGCTGCTGACTTTGCCTTTCTGGATAATTTCCATGATCTCGCCGGCTTCCATTCTGGGGCTAATGCTGCCGGATCAAATCTTTAAGACCAGCGAAATGTTATATTTCCGGTTGAACATGGCGGTTCTGCCGTTATTGTCGCTCATTTTTATGGCCATGACCTTTTTCCCTGCGATTAATAAAGGGAAGCCGGCAGCCGTTATCGGCATCACCAGACAACTTGTTTTTTATGTGCCAGTGATGCTTGTTTTGCCAAGATGGTTAGGCGTCTCCGGAGTATATTGGGGTTCGCTTGTAATTGATTCTGTGGTTGTAGTGTGGACGGTAATCCTGGTAACTAAGGAATTCACCCGGCTCAGAGCTAAGTCCAAGCTAGCCAGGACTTACAATATGTGAAGGCAAGATGCTGGAACTTCTGCTTTGCCTGGATGGCCGATTTAATAGATATACCCTAAAAGAGCCTTGGAATTATAAAGGCTCTTTTTTGTGCTACTGGTTGACATTATAAACAAAAAGAAAGTATGATATTTTAAATCGTAATAATTACGAATAAAAACAATGTGTATTTGAATTGATTTGTGAATAATGAATGGTCACAAGCGGACTCTATCGTTCCTCACGAGAACTTCGAGCGGCAATTAGAGCAGGTTGAACTGGATTCAGAAAGGATCTTTTGGATTTCTTAAAAATAACCATTTTAAAGGAGCTTCAATAAATAATGAATAAAAGCAGCACCAATCAACGTCTACCCAGAGCAAAAGGGATTGATATGGGTACCTATTATACACCCAAAGAATGTGCCAAAAAGGTTAGACATCTCGTCCTACCCGATATGAATCGAAAGATTGTCGAAGAATTCATCACAATCTTAGGTATGAGGGAAAGATTTGAAGAACATCGAGTTCCCATTCCCAATAAAGTGGTTATGTATGGTCCACCGGGCACAGGGAAAACACTGACGGCATTTTATATGGCTCAAATGCTGGAGCTTCCACTTATCCTGGTTCGACTTGATGCAATTATTCACAGCCATTTGGGCGAGACTGGAAGTAATATCCGGAAAATATTTGAGTATGCCAAAGCATCTCCTTGTGTTCTTTTCCTGGATGAGTTTGATGCCATTGCAAGAACACGGGAGAGTAATGACGAGGTTAAAGAAATGGCTCGTGCGGTGAATACACTGCTGCAATGTCTCGATGATTTTGGTGACAATAGCATTTTTGTAGCAGCGACGAACCTAGAAAATGAACTGGATAGAGCTATTTGGCGAAGGTTTGATACAAAAATGATTTATGCTAACCCGGATGAATCAAGTAGGCGTCAATATGTCGAACTGTTAATTAATGACTTTGAAAGTGAAGCTGGGTTGATGGAGGAGGCATGCGAACGTCTTTCCGGTTGCAGTTTTGCTGATATTGAACAAATTGTCCTGAAAGCGAAACGTAAGGCGATTATAGAGCATTGTCTGCTAAAACGAGAGCATATTGTTCTATCCTATGAAGAATACAATCCTTCCTTAAACTAATTGTGGGGTTATAAATACAGGACATTGTAATTGGAACAATTCAACGAAAAAAAAGAACCCCAGCGACGGAATTTTTAATCGCTTGGGTTCTTTTTAAATCCATCAACTGATATTAGGTGTAGAGTCTCTTAGGATGAGTTTGGTATAAATATGAGAAACCTGATAGGGTTGCTTCGGATCATGAATTCGGGAAAGTAGCATTTCAGCTGCTTTGACACCCATCTGATTACTATAAATATGAACAGTGGTGAGATGGGGTTCTACAATGCTTGATTCAGGACCATTATCAAAACCACAAATGACGAGGTCATTAGGAATGGAAAGCATATTTTTGAGTGACTTCATAAAGGTAACCGCAATATAATCGTTAGCACACACGAAAGCAGAAGGAAGCTGATTGATTTGGCTTAGCTTAGCATCTGCCCACTCCGGACTCGAAAAAAATAGTCGATCGTCATCGAGAATACATTGTGAGAGATCGAGATGAATCCCAGATTCTATCAATGCGCGATTAAAGCCCACCCATCTTTCATTAAAACTCCTACAGTGATTATAGTCCCCGATGAACCCCAGTGATGTGTAACCGCCATCAATTAACTTTTTTGTAAGTTGATATGTGCTGTGTTCGTTTTCCATGAGAAGTACATCTGCTTGGAATTCAGGGTAGCAGATATCGGCAGAGCAGTCGATGAAAATAGTTGGAATGCCTAGACTTGTAATCAGCTTACTATATTCGGAATTGAACAACTCAATACAAATAATTCCGTCTACATTGGCGACATCAAAATTATTTGGAAGAGACAAGGACTCCTGATCAATGTCTCTTATAATGTGCATGGATAAATTATATCCTTCTGCACTGATTCGTTTCTCCATGCCACTGATCAGTTTCGATCCAAAGTGGGAAGTGTTAGGTAAGTTTTCTGTTAATAAAGCGATATTTCCAGAGTTTCTTGGTTGAACACTCTCGGTGTCCATAAAAGCAAATTGTTTATATTTTAACTCTATCGCTTTCTTTATAACCTTGTTTCTAGTTTCATCAGGTATACCATTCGTTCCATTTAAGGCTTTGGAAGCTGTATTTCTAGAGATTCCTAAAGCATCCGCGATGTCTTGTATGGTTACTTTTTCCCTGGCCATCTATGTAATTCACCTCTATATTCTTGTTCTTAACCTTCGCCACAAATAGTGTACTGTTTGGCATGATTCCAACTCTCTTTAATGTATATTAGTTTACTCAAAATAGCAATATGATATTTACAAATGCACAATTTAGTTTACATTTTATCAGCGAATAAATGTGCAAAAAAGGTATTATTATTTTCATCTTCATGAGAATATGTTGACTTTAAAGTATATAATCCTATTTAAATTGGCTGTATTTGTAATTATGTAAAATTATATGCATCATTTATGAACATAATGCTTTGTCATATGCACATAAATAATTTTACAAAATGTATTGACGAACGATTAAGTGTTTGGTAAATTGTAAAAGCAGCAGGACATAAGCCAATTGAAAGCCCTTACTGCATCAAGATATAAACATTGATAAGAACGGAGGTAAAGGCATTGCAAAACCTAATAGAAGCTGAACACAGAACAATGGTGACCAAACATAAGAGCTCCTTACTAGACTATCTAAAGAAATACTACTTTCTTTATATTTTGCTCGCACCAGCTGTGATCCTGACCCTGATTTTTAAATACGGTCCTATGTATGGTGCGATTATCGCCTTTAAAGATTTCAGCCCAATCAAAGGGATTATGGGGAGTGAATGGGTAGGCTTGTACAACTTCGAGAAATTCCTGTCATCCCCCAACTTCGAAGTTATCTTTATGAATACGCTTAAATTAAGTTTCTTCGGATTAATTCTGAGTTTTCCAATCCCAATCTTGCTTGCGTTGATGTTAAATCAAATTCGCCGTGCAGGCGTCAAAAAGAACATTCAGTTGTTCTTGTATGCACCTAACTTTATTTCTGTTGTCGTTGTGGTCGGGATGTTGTTTATCTTCTTGTCCCCAACGGGACCGATTAACCAGTTTTTTACGTGGCTTACAGGTGAACCAATCATGTTCATGTCTCGTCCGGAGTACTTCCGTTCGATCTACATTCTTTCTGATATTTGGACCGGAGCCGGTTGGGCATCCATTATTTATGTAGCAGCACTTGCTAATGTCGATCCTGAGTTACATAATGCAGCCAATCTTGACGGCGCTAATCTTCTACAAAGAATACGCCATATCGATTTGCCAACCATTCGTCCAATTATGGCTATCGTATTTATCCTTGCAGCTGGTGGGATTATGTCCATTGGTTTCGAAAAAGCCTATCTCATGCAAACGGCGATGAACTTGCCAACCTCAGAAATCATTCCGACTTACGTTTATAAAATTGGTTTGCAGTCGGGCGATTATGCCTATTCAGCCGCAGTAGGGTTGTTTAACTCTATCATCAACATCGTCTTGCTCGTCACCGTTAACTTCACCGTGAAGAAACTGAATGAGGGCGAAGGTCTTTACTAAGAAAGGAGCAACAAGCTATGCCCATTAAACATTCCGGATTAGATCGCTTTATCGTCGTGCTGAACGCGATCTTCCTGACACTGGCCGTACTTATCATTGTACTTCCTTTGATTTATGTAGTGATTGCATCTTTTATGGATCCATCAGTTCTGCTCAGTAAAGGATTATCATTCAACCTTTCGGACTGGTCATTAGAAGGGTATATAAAAATTCTTTCTAATCCGGCCATGATCCGAGGTTTTGGAAACTCTGTTTTATACTCTGTTTCATTTGCTATGCTTACCGTTCTCGTCTCAATCTGTGCAGGGTACGCACTGTCTGATGACAGGCTCAAAGGAAAAGGATTCTTCATGACCTTGTTTATTATCACCATGTTCTTTGGGGGTGGGCTTATACCTACATACCTGCTCGTTAAGAATCTTGGTCTGCTTGATACAGTATGGGCGGTGATCATTCCAGGAGCAGTCAATGTATGGAACATCATTCTCTCTAGAACTTTCTTCAAAGGAGTACCGAATGAAATGAAGGAAGCCGCTAATGTCGACGGAGCCTCGGAGATGCGAATTTTCTTCAGTGTCGTATTACCGCTCTCCAAACCGATTGTTTTCGTGCTCGCTCTTTATGCTTTTGTGGGCCAGTGGAATTCCTACTTTGACGCCATGATCTATTTAGATAATCCGAATCTTCATCCACTGCAGCTCGTGTTGCGGTCGATCTTGATCCAGAATCAGGTAGATCCGGGCATGATCAGCGATCAACTCGCCATGGCGGAAATGAAACGATTGTCTGAAATCATCAAGTACGCTGCCATTGTTGTTTCCAGTTTGCCACTTATTGTTATGTATCCGTTCTTCCAGAAGTACTTTGAAAAAGGTGTTATGGTCGGTTCCCTTAAGTAGGAAACAGGCTGCACATAGATAAAGATTAATTCATTCATATCTAATTTGGAGGTCATACCCTATGAAAAGAATTAAGAAATCAAGAGTATCAACGAAAGTAGCTTCTGCATCTGTACTTGCTTCGTTTATGTTCCTTACTGCATGCGGTGGCGGAGGAGGAGGGGGAAGTGCAGCTAGTAAAGAACAGGACGCCAGCGGTAAAGTAACTTTGAACTTTATTACGCAAAGCTCTCCACTTGCACCCGTTGATCCAAATGAAAAACTGATTAATAAGCGTCTTGAAGAAAAGACGAATGTTCATATTAATTGGAAGAATTTCACGAAAGACGTATTTGTTGAAAAAAGAAACTTGGCTGTGGCAAGCGGCGATCTTCCTGATGCAATTTTTAATGCGGACTATAGCGACTATGAGCTGCTCAAGCTTGCTAAAGATGGTGCCATTATTCCGCTGAATGAGCTTATCGAGAACAATATGCCCAACTTCAAAAAGGTGCTGGAAGAAGCACCGGAATACAAGAGTATGATTACGGCACCAGACGGTAATATTTATGCCTTTCCGTGGATCGAAGAGCTGGGCAATGGCAAAGAAAGAATCCAGGCTGTAGACAGTATGCCTTGGATCAATGTGGAATGGCTTGAGAAGCTGGGCCTTGATATGCCTACAACAACAGAAGAATTAAAAGAAGTATTAATTGCCTTCAAAACAAAAGATCCAAATGGCAATGGTAAGGCTGACGAAATTCCTTTGTCCTTTATTAACAAGCCTGGAGCAGAAGATCTGGTTTTCCTATTTGCTTCATTCGGATTGGGGGAGAACCCCGACCACGCGGTTGTAAGCAATGATGGGAAGGTAATATTTACGGCGGCACAAGATGATTACAAAGAAGCCGTTTCTTTTATTAACGAGCTGTATAAAGAAGGACTCATTGATATTGAAGCCTATACACAGGACTGGAGTACTTACCTTGCAAAAGGGAAGGATCAGAGATACGGACTTTACTTCTCATGGGATAAAGCCAACATCACTGGAGCAAATGACATTTACGAGGTTATGCCTCCACTTGCTGGACCAGATGGTGAAGTTAACGTAACAAGAACGAACGCGCTTGGTTTGGGCAGAGGTAAGATGGTTGTTACTAGCGCCAATAAGAACTTAGAAACGACAGCAAAATGGGTTGATCAACTCTACGATCCGATTCAATCTGTACAGAACAACTGGGGAACGTATGGAGACGATAAACAGCAAAATATTTTCGAATTTGATAAAGAAAAAGAAATGCTGAAGCATTTGCCGCTGGAGGGTGCAGCTCCTGTAGAACTACGTGAGAAAACAAGTGTCGGTGGACCCTTAGCTATCCTTGATTCCTATTATGGCAAATACACAACCATGCCGGATGATGCCAAAGGCAGAATGGATATTATCAAGAACATCATGGCGCCTAAAATGAAAGCAGAAAACGTAATGCCGAGTGTATTCCATTCTATTCAAGAGCTTGATCGCCTTACGACAATTGAGACGGATCTGTTTGCCTACGTGCTTAGAATGCGTACTGAATGGTACCAAAATGGTAAAGTCGAAGCGCAGTGGGATGAATATTTGAAAGAATTGGACCGTCTGGGCCTGCAAGAATGGCTTGAAATTAAACAAGGCGGCTATGACAGAGCAAGCAAATAATAAACTATAAATAATATGCGGTAAATGCCGTGTTCGGGAGTAAAGGAGAAAACAATAATGTCTACGATTGCGAAACAAAATTACCGCGGAGTGTATCATTTTTCCCCTAAGGAAAAGTGGATGAATGATCCAAACGGAATGGTTTATTTTGAGGGTGAATATCATTTGTTCTTCCAGCACCATCCAGGTGGAATGACTATGGGCGCTATGCACTGGGGCCATGCGGTCAGCAAGGATCTGGTTACATGGGAGGAGCTGCCTATCGCTCTTGCTCCAGATGAGTTAGGTATGATTTTTTCCGGCAGTGCCGTAGTTGACTGGAATAATACGACTGGATTTTTTGAAGATAAACCAGGTCTAGTAGCGATTTTCACACACCATTTGGATATGCCGGAAGGCAAGCCAGCCATTCAGCGTCAAAGCTTGGCTTATAGTAAGGATAACGGAAGAACCTGGACGAAATATGATGGAAACCCGGTGCTTGAACATGATACATTCATTGATTTCCGTGACCCGAAAGTATTTTGGAATAAAGATACTAATCAATGGGTGATGATTGTAGCTTGTGGTCAAACGGTGTGTCTATATCATTCTCCTGATCTGATGAACTGGACATTTGCCAGTGAATTCGGAGAAGGAATCGGTTCTCATGACGGGGTATGGGAATGCCCGGACTTGTTCCCGCTGGCCATTGATGGCGATCCTTCGAACACGAAATGGGTGATGCTAGTGAGCATCGGTGCGGATCCCGCTTTTGTGGAAGGATCAAGAACACAGTATTTTACAGGGGATTTTGATGGAGAAGTGTTCACGCCAGATGAAGATTCGATAAAAGTTCGCTGGCTTGATTATGGAAGAGATAACTATGCAGGTGTAAGTTGGTCCGATATACCGGCGGAAGATGGAAGAAGGCTATTTATCGGCTGGATGAGCAACTGGATGTATGCTAACAAGACGCCAGCAGAAGAATTCCGTGGCGCGATGACAATTGCAAGAGAACTTCAGCTCGAATCAAGACAAGGGGGAACCTTTCTTGTGCAGAAGCCGGTACAAGAGTTGGAATCAGCTCGTGTACAAGTCCTTTCTATAAAAAATGCAACGGTGCAAGAAATCAATACTCTTCTTAAAGAGATTCACTTGAAATCTTATGAGATTATAGCTGAGTTCGCTCGGGGTAAATCTGTAGGTTTCAAGGTAAGAGTTGGTGCGGATGAACAAACAGTGATCGGTATCAACGGTGAGACAGAGGAACTTTATGTAGACCGGAAGGCTTCGGGCCAGCATGATTTCCATGAACATTTCGTAGGACATCATTCAGCCAAACTCGCAGCGCTTGATGAGTCAAATGATCTCCGTATTTATGTGGATCGCTCTTCCGTTGAGGCGTTTAGTAATGGAGGTCAGGCAGTGATTACGGATCTTATATTCCCTGGACTAGAATCTAAAGGTATTGCTGTGTTTGCAGAAAATGAGAATGACTTGCTGATTTCCCTGGATATCTATGAGCTTACTCTCTCTGCTGAGCAAGACAAGAATTAGTCACCGAGAGGAGTCTTGTATATGCGTATAGGAGCGATTGAAGCTGGCGGAACGAAGTTTATATGTGGCATTGGGAATGAAAATGGGATCATTGAAGATCAGATCAGTTTCCCGACAGAACATCCTGAGTTGACGTTGCCCAAAGTTATTCAATATTTTCAAGACAAACCAGTAGAAGCTATGGGAATTGGATCGTTTGGTCCAATCGATATAAGCCCAGATAGTCCGACGTATGGTTACGTTACAACAACACCAAAACCAGGTTGGGGAAATTACGATATGCTGGGCACTTTGAAAAGAAACTTTTCGGTTCCCTTTGGCTGGGACACGGACGTCAATGCAGCGGCATTTGGTGAAGCCAAATGGGGCGCAGCCCAAGGGTTATCCAGCTGTTTGTACTATACAGTTGGCACGGGTGTTGGTGTGGGAGTGTATTCAGAAGGCAAACTTATTCATGGTCTTGTGCATCCTGAAGGGGGTCATGTTCTTACAAGACGCCATCCTGAAGATGAATTCCCAGGGGGATGTCCCTATCATGGGGACTGCCTAGAAGGGATGGCGGCAGGTCCTGCTATTGAAGCAAGGTGGGGGAAGAAGGGACATGAACTTCCTATAGATCACCTTGCATGGGAAATGGAAGCATTTTATATTGCGCAGTCGATTACGGGTGCTATATTGCTTAACTCTCCTCAGAAAATCATTCTGGGTGGTGGTGTTATGCAGCAGTCCCAATTGTTTCCACTTATTCGGCAGGCCGTGCTACAGAACCTGAACGGTTATGTCAGCTCAAGTACTATTTTGGAACACATAGATGAGTATATCGTTCCACCAGGACTAGGCCAACAGGCGGGATTATGTGGTGCTCTCGCTCTTGGACTCACAGCACTGGAAAGTTAGAGTTCTGCTCAATTGTAAAAGAATATAGAGAGGAGGTCAGTGCAATGAATTGGCCTCCTTCTTATTTTACAATAAAAGAAATGATTGATGATAGAAAAAGAGGGTGAAGAGGATGGTTAATAAGGGAAAAGTAATTTTATCCTTTCTCATGGCAACAGGATTTGTTATGACTTCCGCAAGCATATATGTAGCGAATCCCGGTACGGGTTGGGCTGCGCCCGCTGATCAGGAGGTAAGTAAACAAGCTAAGGAGGGGCTTTCTATTTTTGAAAGCGTAACCAAAACAAACACAAACTTGACAGGTTGGCAAATAAAAGGAAAAGGTAAGTTGGCGGATACTGTGGAAGGGATTTTACTGACTTCCGATCCACAAGAAAATGTAATGGCAATCTCCGAAACGGTGTCAGAGGATTTTATCTATGAAGCTGATGTCATGATCAAGGATATGCAAGCGGACGCGACCTTATTGTTCCGTTCTAATGAAGATGGCTGGGGTTCCCACATGCTCCAAATTGTTCCGAATGCAGGTATGATCCGCTTACGAGACGCAAGTGATGGTGAAGGGAAATTAAAAGAGGAGCGGAAGGTTACTGTTAAGGCAGAAGAGATCTATCATCTCAAGGTGAAAGCAGAGAGTTCATCACTGAAAGTATATTGGGACAATGAATATAAACCTGTGATTGAGGTTCAGGATGATGCGTATCGTACTGGTAAGCTGGGACTCAATGTATGGAATGGTTCTGTTTTGTTCCAAAATATTATCGTAAGCGACCTGAAAGGGAATTTGGGTGCTGTGGTTACAAATAAAGGACAATGGCAGCCTAATATCAACGGCAAGAAAGGAATGGTAGTAAACCAGAGTAAGTCACAGCAAATTTATAACAAACAAGCTGCTGATTTTGTATATGAAGGAAATCTATCTCTTCGTCCTGATTCTGTTGCAGCGCTCGCCTTTCGTTCATCGGCTGATGGAACAAAGGGATATGAAGCAGCCCTTACGAAGGAAGGAAATCAGGTTCGTGTAAGTCTGACGAAAGCTAACGGAACAACGATTGCAAGTTCACAGCATACCTATCCAAGTCAGGCCGGAGCAAAACATCATGTAGAGATAAAGGCGAAGGGAAACAGAATTCAGGTCTTTCTAGACGGATACACCCCGGCCGCAATCGATCTAACAGATGAAACCTATACCGATGGATATGCAGGAATCGTTGTTAAACAGGGAACAGCTTACTTTCAGGATACCTATGTGACGGATGCCAGCAATTATTATAGTGAAAAATATCGTCCTCAATACCACTATACGCCAATTCGTGGTTCTGCCAGTGATCCGAACGGACTTGTCTACTTCGAAGGTGAATATCATCTATTCCATCAGGACGGAGGCACTTGGGCACATTCTGTCAGTAAGGATATGCTGAACTGGAAGCGGCTTCCGATTGCGCTGCCGTGGAATGATCATGGGCATGTCTGGTCTGGATCAGCTGTGGCAGATTTGACGAATGCATCAGGTTTGTTCGGGGATTCAGGAGGTAAAGGTCTAATTGCCTACTACACTTCCTATAATCCCGATGGCCCGAATGGGAATCAGCGTATCGGTCTTGCATACAGCAAGGACCAAGGTCGTACTTGGGAATATTCCAAGACGCGTCCAATGGTTATCGGAAATCCAGGCGATAATGGAGGGGAGCCGGGAGGCTGGGATTTCCGTGATCCGAAAGTGATTCGTGATAATGACAATAACAGGTGGGTAATGGTTGTATCCGGTGGAGATCATATTCGTTTCTTTACTTCAACAAATCTACTTGATTGGACCCTAACAGATAGTTGGGGATACGGGGACTATGTTCGCGGCGGTGTATGGGAATGTCCGGATTTGCTTCAGCTTTCGGTAGACGGAACATCACAGAAGAAATGGGTTCTGATGATTAGTACAGGAGCGAATTCAAAAACAGGCGGATCAGATGCTGAATATTTTGTGGGTCATTTAACAGCGGAAGGTAAATTCGTTAATGATAATCCGGCAGGGAAAGTATTGCGAACAGATTTTGGAAAAGAATTCTACGCTTCAATGTCTTTTTCGAACATGCCAGATCATCGCAGCGTAATGATGGCGTGGATGACAAACTGGGACTATCCGTTTGCTTTTCCAACAAGCCATTGGAAAGGCGTACTGTCAATCCCAAGAGAAGTCTCATTAGTAACGACAAAAAATGGGATTCAGCTCGCTCAAAGTCCGATCAAGGAGTTGGAATCGCTGCGTAGTCAGCTGTATTCTACTGCTAACAAAGAGGTGAGTCCTTCTTCTCAGAATCTATTGAAAGGGGTTACCTCTGGTGCATACGAGATTGAAGCTGAAGTAGAAATTCCAGCAGGTAGTCAGGTTAGTGAATTTGGCTTTAACGTTCGTGTAGGGGGAAGTCAAAAAACGGTTGTTGGATATAAACCTGGTGAGGGTCGGATTTTCGTGGATCGGTCTGCATCTGGTTTGACGGATTTTTCGAGTCTATTTAGTACAAGACATGAAGCGGCAATGCAAACGGAGAACAAGCGAGTTAAGATGCGTATCCTTGTAGATGAGTCTTCTATTGAGGTTTTTGGCAACAACGGTAAAGTTGTTTTCTCTGACGTCATTTTTCCGGATCCAGCCAGCAGAGCTTTGAGTTTTTACACCAAAGGAGGCAACGTAAAAGTCGTATCTCTGAAGGTGAATCAGTTAGGCTCTGTATGGAATCAGGAGACGGGCTCAGCTACCAAGATAATGATGGATACAACTGATCGCGAACTGAGCAAGGGGCAAAGCGACATACTTTTGGCGATGGTAGAGAATGGTACCGGTAATGGGGCACAGCAGCTTAAATGGAATTCCAGTAACAAGGATGTTGTTGAACTAAACGTGGTGGATAAATCCCAGGCAACCCTTGTAGCTAAAAAAGAAGGCGAGTCTATCATTACTGTCTCTACTCCAAATGGGAAGACATCCGCTAGCTTATTAGTTAAGGTATCTGGGGGTGAATTTCATACGAACTTAAGTGGGTGGACTAAAGATCTATCTGCAGCCTCCTGGGTCATTGGTGAAAATGGGATTCGTGGAAATTACTTGAGTGACGCGAATTATATCGCAGAGAAGCAGGCAGGAGATTTTACTTATGAAGCAGAGATGATGTTAGGGAAATCCGGAGGAGCAGGCTCTATGTTGTTCCGTGCCAGCGAAGATGGACGCAGCGGATACTACTTAAATCTGGATCCGAATATGAAGTCCATCCGTCTGTTTTATAAAATCGACGGCCGTTTTGAAGAGCGTCAGATTCTAGCAAAAGTTCCGACGTTCATTCAGCCGGGTCAAACCTACAAAGTGAAAATCGAAGCGAAGGGCCCGCATATCGTGGTTTATGTGGATGGGCAGAAAGTGATCGACCTGCAGGACGGCACATTTGCAGAAGGCCGCTTTGGACTACATGTATTTGGCGGATATGCTTCATATCAAAACGTTAACGTGAGCGGAGAAACACCTGCCGATCTATACACTTCCAGTCTAGTAAATGCAGAACTACAGAAATCCCTTTATACAGCAAATCTCGCAAATGGTGAAGCTGTTACACTGAAGGCTGCGAATGATTTTACGGATCAGAAGTGGGTATTCGTGCCGACGGGGGACGATGCAGGCTCCTATTCTATTCGTACAACAGCCGGTCAGGCGCTTGATCTAGACACAGGGCAAAATAAAATTCAGTTATACCCTTATCTCGGATATAACAATCAGCGTTGGATTTTTCACAAAAATGATGATGGTACCGTAAGTATTATTTCTGCTCATCATAAGAAAGCGATGGAAGTATCAGCGGATGGGTCGACACTGTCCCTTAGCGAGCTTGATCCTACTCTTGATCGACAAAAATGGGTAATTACCAATTAACCTGAGGATGATAGAAGCAATGGAAGGGGGAATAGCGTGTCTAAAAAGCAACTTGTCTGCGGATGAGTTGCTTTTTGTTTTGGCTGCATTTTATGTATTGACGGATATTGGAAATGTAAGTAGAATGTAAATTAGTTAAAACCTTAAAACTTTTGTAAAGAATTTTGGTGTTCTTGATAAAGGCAAAGCTGACATTCAGTGTGCAATTTTCAATCAGAACATAGAAATATCACGAAAGGTAAGGTTTTTTTATTTACCTAAAAAGTTTAATCGTTTAAACTTTCGGGTGACGGAGGTATGGAAGCTAAGATGAATATACATGATGTAGCCAAAAAGTCGGGACTCTCTGTAGTGACCGTATCCAGGGTGCTTAACAATTTACCCTCTGTACGGGAAGCTAATAGACAGAAAGTACTGAAAGCTATGGAGGAATTAAATTATCAGCCCAATTCAGCAGCGCGGAGTCTTGTGAGAGGCAAAACGGGAGTCATCGGGATGTCGATTACCAACTTTAACGACTCTTTCTATGACCGGGTTATTCGCGTGGTGAACCGGAAGCTGGCGGCGCAAGGGTATTTTTTAGCCCTATCGATCGCCGAGAATGAGGATGAAGGCGATAATTTCCTGTTTCAGAAGGATCGCGTTGATGGAATTATCCTGTTGTCCCCACTTGAAGAAAAGGCCTATGTAGAGGAACTGAAAAGAAAAAATATTCCGTTTGTATTGCTGGATAACCAGTTTCAGCATGAGGATGTGCCTAGCGTCGTGGTCGATAACTATCAAGGCGGGTATGAGGCTACAAAGCACTTGCTCGATCTTGGGCACACTCAAATCGCCTATATTGGCGGCCCTTCGGTATTTCTAAGTGTAGCGGAGCGTAAGCGCGGTTATGTCCAAGCGCTCGAGGATGCCGGGTTAACGCCATTCGGAACGGAATACTGCAGTTTTACAGTAAGCGGCGGCTATGAGGTGGCCAAGAGATGGATCCGCGAAGATAAGCTGCCGACAGCTTTTTTTTCCGGGGACGATTTTATTGCTCTTGGAATGGTTCAGGCTCTCCGGGAAGAGGGAATTCGAGTACCCCACGATATCTCAATTGTTGGATTTGATGATCAGCAGTTCGTAGGTGAATTTTACCCGCGGTTAACGACGGTCAGACAACCTGAGGCACAAATGGGCAATATAGGCGTTGATTTACTACTAAAAATGATCAACGGGGAGGTGATGCCGCCCGCTGTAACGAAGCTTGCTCCGCAGCTACTCATTCGTGAATCCACCGCATCTGTTAGATTACCTTGAATTTTAGGAGTGAAATCATCCGTGAAGTATTTTTTGGGAGTTGATGCAGGAGGCAGTAAAACCCATGCAATGATTGCAGATGAACAAGGGAAGGTCATCGGAGTTGGCAAGGGTGGGATCGGAAATCATCAAATAAACCGTGAGCAGGCGGTGAACAGTTTGCAGCAGGCCATATCTGAAGCAATTATGGCGTCAGGGCTGACCAAGGATCAGCTGGATTACTCCTGGTTCGGCTTAGCGGGAGCGGACAGAGAGGCTGATTTCCGGATTTTGCGACCGATCATCAGCAGCTTTGATCTTCCCCAAACTGAGATTTCCTGCGACACCTGGATTGCCTTGCGGTCAGGTACAGAGAAGAACTATGGGATCGTGCTGATTTGCGGATCAGGCGTGAACTGTAGTGGTAAAAATCCGTTGGGTGCTACATACCAATGTGGTGGATTCGGCTACCGGTTCGGGGATTATGGCGGTGGCTATGATTTAAGTATTGAGGTATTCCGTAGCGTCCTTCGGGCGGATGAGGGAAGAGAGAAGGAGACGGTCCTAACCGAACGCTTAACGGAATTGTTGGGCTATTCCAATGTTTCGGAGCTAAGAGAGGATTACCTGGATCATTTCAGAGACCTGCCTCCCCATATTGCTGAACTATTGTTTCAAGCGGCAGAGGAAGGGGACCAGGTTGCCACCGAGCTGCTGGTCAAGCAAGGGGATGAGCTGGGTTTGGCCGCGGCATCGGCCATCCATCGCTTGGGCATGGAGGAGGACTTCTTCGACATCGTACTTGCAGGCAGCCTGCTGACAAAGGGAGACCGCTCAGGCATCATCCGGCGGGCCATTGAGAGAAGAGTGAAGTTGTCGGCTCCGAATGGCACTTTAAGGATTTTGACCCGGGAGCCGGTTGTAGGATCGGTCGTTCTGGCTATGGAAAGCAGCGGTATGCGTGTAGATCAGAAGGTTCTAGATAATCTATCACAGGGGAAAGTACTGAACACAATAGGCTAGTTTTTATAAGACCAAAATGAAAAAGATGAAGGAAGGGTCTATCATGGAGGAAACATTGAAGCTGGTTGTCATCGGAGCGGGATCATCGTATACGCCTGAGCTTATTGAAGGCATCATCCTGCATCACCAAGAGCTTCCCATTCGCGAAGTATGGCTGGTGGATATTGAGGAGGGAAGGGAGAAGCTGCATACGATTGCAGAACTGAGCAAACGCATGATTGCTGAGTCCGGACTGCCGATTACCGTGGTCCAGACGCTTGAGCGCAGGGAAGCCATTGCCGGAGCGGACTTTGTATGTACGCAAATCCGGGTAGGCATGCTGGAAGCGCGCAAATGGGATGAATTAATTCCGCTTCAATACAATGTCATCGGCCAGGAGACGACAGGTCCCGGAGGGATGATGAAAGGCCTACGGACTATCCCGGTCATTCTGGATATTTGCAAAGACATTGAGGAGCTGGCTCCGGATGCCTGGTTGCTGAATTTTACGAATCCGGCCGGTATGGTGACTGAAGCTGTTCACAAATACTCATCGGTAAAAAGTGTAGGCCTGTGCAACTCGCCGATCGGTTTTCAAAAGTGGCTCTCCGAGTTCTTCGGACTTCCTATGGAGAAAATCTACGCGGAGTTTGTCGGCATCAACCATCTGCACTGGGTATCCGATATCGTGATTGACGGTAAAAGCAAGCTGCAGGAGCTCATTGATTACCCGCAGAGTTACAAGGCGAGCAATGTGCCGTTTGATTCCTGGGACTACCGGTTTCTGAATGCTTTGAAAGCGATTCCCTCTTATTACCTGAGCTATTACTATATGACGGACGCGATGCTTGCGGAACAGAAGGAAGCAGCAGCAACGACTGGATCGCGCGCTGAGGTAGTGAAGAAGGTGGAGGAAGAGCTGTTTGAACTGTACCGGAACGTAGCGCTGAAGGAAAAGCCCAAGCAGTTGGAACAGCGCGGCGGAGCCTACTACTCGGAGGCGGCAGTGCTGCTGATGCGCTCCATTTATAATGATTCCCGCGATATCCAGACGTTGAATGTAAGGAATAACGGAATGATTGACTTCTTGCCGGACGATGCCTCTATTGAGGTGAACTGTATGGTAACCAAGCAAGGCCCGCTGCCGATTCCGCTGCGTATAATTCCTCAGCCCATCAAAGGCTTGCTGGCCGCGGTCAAGCAATACGAGAGCCTCACCATCGAGGCGGCTGTGCACGGAGACCGGGATATAGCCCTACAGGCTATGGTTCATCATCCGCTCGTGCCTTCGGTCACCGTAGCTGAACAACTGCTGGATGAAATGCTGGAGAAGAACAAATCGTTGTTGCCGTTGTTTCACTAGAATCGTCCAGAGGGGGAAAAGCGGATGAACACGGCCGAGAAACCGCGTAGATGGAAGAAATTTATCAGTCAATTGGATTTGCAGTCCATGGTTTGGCCGGGAATTATCTTTGTATTCATTTTTAGCTACATTCCGATGTATGGCGTGGTTATGGCATTCCAGCAATACGATATTTTTGGCGGCATTATGAAGAGCCCCTGGGTTGGATTTATGCATTTCAGAATGTTCTTCGAGGCGCCGGAGTTCTGGAATGTGATGCGAAATACCCTTGTGATTAGCTTGCTTAAATTGATTATCTCTTTTCCTGCCCCGATTCTTCTTGCGCTGATGCTGAATGAAATCGGGAATATGGGCTTTAAACGCATTATCCAGACCGTCAGCTATTTACCTTATTTCCTGTCCTGGGTTATAGTATCCGGTTTTGTATTTTCGCTGTTATCCGTTGACAACGGGACGGTGAACTATGTGCTGGAGCGATTCAATCTGGTAGGGGAGCCAGTTAACTTCCTGGCGTTACCCAAATACTTCTGGTCGATTCTAGTAAGCGTAAATGTGTGGAAAGAGGTCGGATTCGGGAGCATTGTCTACCTGGCCGCGATTGCAGGCATTGATCCAACCCTATATGAGGCCGCTTCTATAGATGGAGCAAGCCGGTTTAAGCAAATTCACTTGATTACACTCCCCAGCATTACCCCCATTATCATTATCTTTATGATTCTTGCCATCGGCAGTCTGCTCAGTGCGGGCTTCGAGGACATTTTGCTGCTGGCAACCAATCCAATTCTGCGACCCTACTCCGATGTTATCGACACCTATGTGTACCGTGTTGGGATTTTAAATGCCAGATTCTCTTATGCGACAGCGGTAGGGCTATTCAAGGCGGTGATCAGTGTCATTCTGCTAGTGACGGCCAACAAAATCGCTCGCCGGGCAGATGTTAGTCTCTGGTAGTACTACTACTCATAGCGAATGCTTCCGATGCTCCATAAACCTTTTAGGAGGAGTGAACAATGAGACTAAGCCTAGGCGACAAAATCATGCAGCGGAGTATTTATACCCTTTTGACGCTGCTGGCGTTACTCATGCTATACCCGTTTTGGAATGCGTTGGTCATTTCCTTTAATCTAGGGAGCGATACGGCGCTCGGCGGTGTAACCTTGTTACCGAGAGCTTTTACCCTGGAAAATTATTATATTGTGTTTCAGGATCAACGCCTGCTGAATTCTTTTCTGATCACCATTCTTAGAACGTTAAGCGGCACGGCATTGTCTGTCTTTTTCACGGCACTGTTAGCCTACGGAATGTCCAAGAAGACATTGCTTTTTCGAAAACAATATATGGTGTTCTTCATGATTACGATGTTCTTCAGTGGAGGGCTCATCCCTAGTTATTTACTAGTTCGCTCTTTGGGTATGCTGGACACCTTTTGGGTGCTGATTATCCCCGGCATCATCAGTGTCTGGAACATGATTGTCATCCGCACCTTCTTCCATGCTCTGCCGGAGGGTTTGGAGGAATCTGCCAAAATCGACGGCAGCAGCAACTACGGCATTTTTTTCCGAATCGTCATTCCGGTCTCCGGCCCGGTGCTGGCCACGATTGCCTTATTCACCGCAGTAGGTTATTGGAATGACTGGTTTACGGGAGCGATCTATATTACAAAGGATCACTTGCTCCCTATACAGACCCTGCTGCGCCAGATTATGAACTCCAACATCATGACCCAAATTGGCTCATCGAATGCTATCGCGCTGGATCATATGAACCGGAATCGGACGATTACCACGAAGTCACTGACTATGGCTACGATGATGATCGCTACCATTCCAATTATCCTGACGTATCCTTTTCTCCAAAAGTACTTTGTTAAGGGCGTAATGATTGGTTCGATGAAAGAATAGCAGTCTCCATATTATGTAGAAAGAAGGGAAAAGATGCGCAATCGTATGAAATGGGTATCTCTTTTGCTGACTTCACTGGTGCTTCTTCTCGCTGCCTGTAGCGGAGGAGGAAATTCTAACACTTCACCAAACACAAGCGAGAAAAATCTGAATACTGAGGCCGCCACAGATGACGGCAGCGGGATCAAGCCCGTCACCTTCAGCTTCTATGGAAACTATGACTGGCTTACGACATCACCCTGGGGGGATAATGAGGCGACAAAATGGATTCAGGAGAACCGTAAGGTTACTGTTGAACCCATACAATCCGGAGGAGCGGCCGGAGAAAAGCTCAACACGATGATCGTCGGCGGTGATTTACCGGATGTCATTTTTACTGACCGGGGATCCTCAGTGGAGCGGCTGGTGCAGGCAGGACAACTCGTTGCGCTGGATGATTACTATGAGAAGTATCCGAACTTCAAGAAATATGTGAAGGAATCCACCCTGAATTTGCTCCGTTCAGAAGACGGGAAAATCTATCAAATCCCGAACTGGTATACATCCGGGCAATTCGGCAACGGCGGATGGATGGTGAATAAAGATATTTATAACGAACTCGGCAGACCGGCGCTGGAGACCTTTGATGATTTGTATCAATATTTGCTTAAGGTGCAAGAAAAGTATCCGGATGTAGTACCTCTGGAGGTTGGGGAGAAGGGGGCAGGTCTGGAAATTATGTATGGTGGTTTTAAGGAGAACTCCACCAGTAAGTTTATTTCACTCATGGGATATCCGGATGGCGACAAGCTGTCATCTATCTTGGATGATCCTGCTTACGAAGAGATGGTGCTGTATATTAATAAGCTGTATCGTGAACGGCTGATTACGCAGGATGCACTGCAGCAAACCCAGGATGCGGTCAAAGAAAAGGTCAATACCAACCGGGTAGCAGTCATGGTCGAATCCAATATCACTACGTATGGAGCCGAGGGACACCGGGCACTGACAGCGAATAATCCGGACAGCGGTTATGAGATTATATGGCCGATTCATAAATCCGGACTAGACAAAACACGAGTGTTTGTAAGCGGCTTTGAGACGCTGGGTTGGAACGTTAATGTCATTACGAAAAAGGCCAAGGATCCAGAGGCCATCTTCGCTTATTTTGACTGGATTACGGGTCCGGAGGGGCAGAAGGTGCTTTTCTTCGGTCCTAAAGGCTTGTACTGGGATGAAGAGGATGCGGACGGAGCTCCAATCCCGAACGAGAAATACAAGACGACTCCTGCTAACGAGCGTACGGAAACGATGCGGAAATTCGAGGACTTTAACTGGGCGGGAAATACGACCTTTATTGATACGGCGAAAATGAGCCTCGAGGCGTTGCTTTCCGCGAACCAGAAATCCTGGGAGACCGTGGCGCAGTCCACGGTGACCTGGAAAACCGCGTTGGATATCACAGAGTTTGTAAATACTGATCCGATTCCGGATACGGAGATCGGCATCATCGCACAGAATATCGGGGATATTTATACCCTTGCTTACGCCCAGATGGTTCAGGCGAAGTCGGATGAAGCGGTGTTGTCGGCGCTAAAGACAGCTAAAAAGAACACCGAAAAAGCGGGGCTTGCTAAGCTGCTTGAATTCAGAACCGAAAAATGGCAGGAAAATGTTAAGAAAATCAACGCGACGAAATAAGACTATTTATAAAATCTTATAATTGTGGAGGCGAGATTATGGCATTTGCGTTGAGATCGAGGTTCATAGCACTGTTAAGCATCGTGTTGGTTTCTTCGATAGCCGGTGGTTCCGTTCCTGTTATGGCCGAAGAGGAGAGTAACCCCCCTTTCGAAACGGAAGTTATTGTACGGACCGTAAACCAGTTTAAGAACATGGCGGATGTCCAGAATTTCATCGCGCTGTCTACAAGCTATGGCGTCGATGTTATTAGCATGAACGTGAAGCAGGATGAAGATGATGAGGTTCCGTCTGGAAGTGTATTTTATCAGAGTGATATCGCACCAATTGCCCAAGGCTACCAGAATTTCGATGCCCTGCAGGCTGTCATTACGGCAGCCCATGCTGCAGGAATCAAGGTTCATGCCTGGATTCCGCAGTTCCATGATCAGCAGGCTTTCCTGGAGCACGATGAATGGCAGATGCAGGCGCTGGTTGACGGGGTTCAGACACCGTTTACAGGTTCTAACGGCAACGAATACTTCGTCAATCCGATTCACCATGAAGTGCAGGAGTATGAGCGTTCCATTATTCAGGAAGTAATCGAGAATTATGATGTGGATGGCGTTGTGCTGGATTGGATCCGCTTCGACAATTACAACATGGACGTCAGTGATTACACGGCCCTGAAGTATCAGGCGCAGTTCGGCTATTCACCGCTCAGCATTGACTTCGAGACAGATTCGCCTCAGCGTGAGCAGTGGAATGAATGGAGAACCGAACAAATCGGACAGTATGTGGGCGATATCCGTCAGGATATCACCCAGTCCTCGAAGCCGGATGTGCAGCTCGGCGTGTATATTTTGCCGCCAGAATTCATTGAAGTTGGGCAGAATGTAGCCAAATTCAAGGATGATATCGATTTTGTTGCACCAATGGCGTACTTTGATGACTGGGAGTTCAACAGTGATTGGGTATACAGCACTTCCTACGGAATCCTGAAGGATACGAGCGACCGGATTAGCGGCAGTGACGTGGAAATTGTTGCGACGCTGGATAATGACTGGACAGATGATCAATATCAGGAGATTTACAAGGGAATCCGCGAGAATTATCCAGGTGTGAAGCGTCTGTCGTTCTTTGCTTACGGGGCCTGGCCAGAAGATGAGCTAGCCAATATCAAAGAACGTGAAACCTGGCCTACGCCAGGCTGGACGCCTCCGGTAGAACAAGATTATCCTGCTCAATTACCAGCAGGGTGGAAGGCGCGAAATATTGGTTCCATGCCGGGGAACGTTACCTACAATTCTTCCAATAAGCAATTTACACTCAACAGCAGCTCTACGGATATCTGGGGAAATGGAGATCAACTGAATTATATATACCAATCCGTGCGGGGCGATGCGGAGATTATTGTTAAAGTGCAGTCCACTAGCCGATTGGACGGCTGGGCCAAGGCCGGCATTATGATTCGGGAGTCGCTGGGTCATAATTCGAAGCACGCAGATATGATGCTTACCCCCGAAAATGGGGCCACCTTCCAGTATCGTGCAGAGACTGCGGGCAATATGGTTGATCAGACTGCGGCTGCCTCGGCTCCAAGATGGCTAAAGCTGACCCGAAGTGGAAATACCTTCAAAGGGGCTATTTCGACGAACGGGAATAACTGGCAAACGGTCGGAACTGTTCAGATTCCGATGAACCGCAAGGTGTATATTGGCATAGCACTTAGCAATCCCGGGGATGACTCGAGGAATAAGGCTGTGTTTGGAAATGTGAAGATTACGGATTAAGCCTAATACAAGGGCACCGGTTCTTCTTTATCCGGGGGAGTTTTCGTTTATCAGGTTAACCAGAAATATTTGGTTGACCTTTTTTTGTTTCCGTTTAAGGTGATGGTGGGGGATATATCCAATTGAAATCTGAAATGAATTTAAAGCTGCTAAATCCGGTGGTATATTTAATGCAGCTAATTCTATAATGCAGTTTAGCTTATTAATAATAGTCTTTGAGAATAACTTATACAGAATAGGAGAGATACGATGAGCGAGCGTATACCCTGCCAAACCTCAGGCTGCAAGGGAAGCATACTTCCTGTAACTGCTTTAAAGACGGGGGGAATCTGCATGCCCTGTCATCAGAGGAAGCTTGCGCTGGAGCAAAAGGCTTATATTGAACAAAATCGAAAAGACATTGATTTGTACGCAGGTGTGAATGATCCGGTTGAAATTCTTAAAATCATGCACAAACCGCGGAGATGGAGCCCGCTTGAACACGAAATCTCCTATCACAAAACCGCGCAAGAGTTGTATCGTCAACTGACTGAAAGCGAAAGGGAGCGATTGGAATCCTACGCCATTGAATTGATGGAAGAAGATGATTTTGACCAGGCTGAGGCTATTTTACTGTCGCTTATATGTTTTTCAAGTGCGTGCATTGAACGGGGGCTGGAGGTTTTTTTTCACAAAGGGAAGTATTATCCCGGTATTCTCTATAAAGAAGCGGGTCAGGAGATCCGCGATATGATCATTCATCAGTTAGAGCATGACTCGGAAAACCGTAATCATTTGCTGCTTGCATTGGCGTGGATTGGCGATGAAGAGGTTGTTCGGCAGTTTGCGACATGGCGGCAGCATCCGCCTCGATGGACATCGGAGTTAAATGTGGCTCCGGAAACCTATGCTCACGAAGCAGGATGGGAATTAGATCCCGACGGTGGGAAAAGGCTGCTCTTTTACCCCGAGAGTTATCATTTTGAAGTAAACAAGGATGGAAAAAATGGGCTGGATCGGGATCATACGGCGGTAGCGGTGCTGCAGGAGGGTGAGCATTCCTGCCCTTGGTGTGGCGGTAAATTGACAGTGCTGTTTGATTACGATTTGCAGAATCCACTGGTTCAATTTATGAAGCTTTCCGGCCAGCGGTTAAGGGTTGCAGCTTGCATGCATTGTAATTGTTATGGCACCGTGTTTATGAAAGCGGAGCTGGATGGCCAATATTCGTGGAGTGAATATAATACCGTTCCTGATTTTTTGCCTGCAAATGAAGACAGGGAAGAAATAGCATGGCATGCCATGCAGCTATCGGAACGGCAGATGGGAACCTATGAAAATTCGTATTGGATGCTTGAGGCGCCTGCGTCGCAGATTGGAGGACATCCGGCTTGGATTCAGGATGCGGAATATCCTGTGTGCCCTTGCTGTTCGACGACGATGAAGTTTATTGCCCAAATGGACATGGAACAGGCCGAGGACAGCGAGGGGATTTATTATGCATTTTTGTGTGAGGGTTGCCGGCAGGTAGCTGTGAATTACCAGCAGACATAAATCAACTTATTTCTGGTTAGCGTAAATTGGAACTTCAGACTTAAAAGAGAAAAATGCTGCCTTAGACAACTAAGGACGGCATTTTTTTATTTTGTATAAACATGATGATCAAAGTACCTTGACTGTCACAGTAGTATGATATACAATGCGATTATGAGGTGATGAAATGAGTGAGAACAAAATCACATCCGATCTGCTGCGAGGGCATACCGATACGATGGTATTACGGCTCTTGTCCGAAGCCGATCGTTATGGATATGAAATCGTCAAATTGATTGCTGAGCGTTCCGGAGGCGAGTATGAATTAAAAGAAGCTACGATGTACTCCAGCGTCCGGCGGCTTGAGGCAGACGGTGACATTGAATGGTATTGGGGGGATGAGTCTCAGGGGGGACGACGGAAGTATTTTCGGATTACCGAGAAGGGGAAAGCTGTTTACGCCAATAACAAGACTAATTGGGAGTACGCAAAGCGTGTGCTTGAAAACTTATTATAAGGAGACTTGATAATATGAATGAGAAATTAAACATGTATTTAAATGGCGTATTCGCACCCTATGACGGGATAAAAAGCGTTGCTGAATTAAAGAGTGACCTCCTTTCCGATTTGCAGGAGCGGTTCAGTGAACTCAAGGCTGAAGGCAAGGATGATGAAACGGCGTTTAAGATGACGATAGACAGCATCGGCGACATTGAACAGACGGTGCAGGAGGTTGCCAATCTCTCCCGTTCACTTGAGCGGCAGGTGGTGACGAGCTTTAGGGCGAGCAACTTATCGAAGAGTGATTTTGCAGGCGTTACCGCCCATAAAGGGGATTTTAAAGTGAGCGCGTTGCGGGGTTCCGATTTTACAGGCGCAGACTTGACCGGCAGTTCTTTCGCGGGCAGTGACGTTGGCGAGGCCAAGTTCGACAGCGCTAATCTGACCGACTGCAATCTGTCCGGCATTGAACTGGCAAATGCGAGCTTTCACAAATCTATTCTTGTTCGCACCAACTTTAGCTCATCAGGACTTACAGGGGCGAAATTTATCAGTGCAAGACTGACCGACGTCAAGCTGTGTACGACTGATCTCACGAAAACAATCTTTGAGAACTGTATCTTTGACGGTGTGGAATTTAAAACCTCTGATCTGCGGGGATTATGTTTTGACGGCCAGACCTTTATCGGGGTCAAGTTTGAAAAGTCGGCGCTGAACGATATTTCGTTTAGAGGTGCGACGTTAAAAAATGTGTCATTCCTCTCCGGGTTTTCGTTATCCAAGAAGTTTTATCGTGCAATCAAAACGATCAACTTTGACGGTGCAATGATGGATAAGTTGACCTTCGCTGCGCTCAAAGGCATGGAAGCTGATTTGACAAAGGTTACAGTCCTATAAGCCTGAGCTTCCGAAGTGAGTTTTGCGGGGAGAATTCCATGAAGATATGCTAACAAAACCTTGAGGAGGGAATGCAATGAACAAGTCCATTAAAGTGGTTGGGTTGGAAAAGTCCTACAGACAGCTTCAAGTTTTAAAGGGGGTGGATTTTGAAGTGGAGCAGGGCAGCGTTTTTGCTCTGCTGGGCTCCAATGGTGCAGGCAAGACCACCATTGTCAAAATCCTCACCACTTTGCTGAATCAAGATGGCGGGACTGCTGCAGTGAACGGATTTGATGTCGCCACAAAGCCTGATTATGTACGCCAGTCCATCAGCCTGACGGGTCAATTTGCTGCCGTGGATGAGATTCTGAGCGGCCGGGAAAATCTGATCATGATTGCGAGGCTCCGCCATGAGAAGCGTCCGCGTCAAGTTGCGGACGATCTGCTGGAACGCTTCACTTTGACCGCTGCCGCGGATCGCAAGGTATCCACTTATTCAGGCGGGATGCGCCGGAGATTAGATCTCGCGATGAGTCTTGTTGGAAAACCGCAGATTATTTTCCTCGACGAACCAACCACTGGACTTGATCCTGAGGCAAGGATGGATGTATGGAAGATGGTTAAGGAGCTTGCCGACGGCGGTACGACTGTCTTTTTGACGACGCAGTATTTGGAAGAGGCAGAGCAGCTTGCTGATCAAATCGCCATTCTACATGAAGGTAAAATTATTGCGAGCGGTACACTCGAAGAACTAAAAAAGCGTTTTCCGCCCGCAAAAGTTGAGTACATTGAAAAGCAGCCGACGCTGGAGGAAATATTCCTCGCAATCATCGGCAAAAAGGAGGGAAAGTAAATGGAAATGATTAAGAAGCACTTTTTCAGTGACATGAGTGTAATGCTCGGACGCTCTATGCGCCATATTCTCCGCAGTATGGATACCATCATCACGGTAACTATCATGCCAATTGCATTTATGCTGTTGTTTGTTTACGTGTTCGGTGGGGCCATCCAGGCGGGTACGGATAACTATGTGAATTATTTATTGCCCGGGATCATACTGATCGCTATTGCAAGTGGTGTAACTTATACGGCTTACCGCCTGTTTAATGATGTGCAAAAAGGGATTTTTCAGAGATTCCATTCTATGCCGATTGCACGTTCTACCATGCTGTGGGGACATGTGCTGACCTCCCTGATATCCAATGCGATTTCAGTTAGCGTCATCATTCTTGTTGCATTGATTATGGGGTTTCGTTCATCGGCAGGAGTGCTCTCATGGCTGGCGGTTGCCGGCATCCTGATATTGTTTACGCTGGCTCTAACTTGGGTCGCAGCAATTGCTGGACTATCCGCAAAATCGGTGGACGGCGCGACTGCTTTTTCCTACCCGATTATTTTCCTTCCTTTCATCAGCTCGGCCTTTGTGCCTACCGAATCGATGCCGCGAGTCGTTCGCGCCTTTGCTGAAAACCAACCCGTTACATCTATAGTAGAGGCGGTTCGCTCCCTCCTGATGGGGCAGCCTGTCGGCAATGATATTTGGGGAGCCATCATATGGTGCATAGCCATTCTAGTAGTTGCTTATTTAATAGCGATGCGGGTATACAAACATAAAGTAGTTTAATTGCCAGATAACGTTATAGGGTTTAGAAGCGACTTGTCTGCGGATGGGTTGCTTTTTTTCATCTCTCTACGTATCACTAAGCTGTATCCCTTTTTCTTTCACAAACTTCTCCAGAACCTTGAAATCCTCAGTAACCTTTTTAAAAGGTAAGGCTTCCAGTACCTGATCCCGGTAATCCTTTTTGGCGGCAATGGACAGGCGGGAATCAAGTATGCTGAGCACACCAAGGTCAGTTTCACTGCGGATCAGGCGCCCGGTTCCTTGTCTTAACCGAAGCAGCATGTCCGGTACAAAAACCTCTTTCAAGGGATTCTTTGCCATCGAAGTCTTATATTCATAGACAGGATCGGCAGGAACAGGGAAAGGCAGACGGAAAATGATTAACTGCGACAAATCGGAACCTTCGATATTCACACCTTCCCAGAATACACCGGTACTAAGTAGAACGCCTTTACTGCCCCGAAAGTCAGCGATCACCCCGTCCTGGGACGAACCTTCCCTTTGAACATGCAATGCCCATGCAAGCTTCTCAGAGTTTAATTTCTTATGAATATACTTCATATCCTCTTTAGCTGAAAAAAGAACCAATGTCCGCCCGTCTGTTAAATTACAGAGCCTCATCATTTCCTTGTATGCCGCTTCAAGATAATCTTCCCGCCGCTGATGGTTATAGTAGGGGATGTCCTTGGCAATATACAGCATGGTGTGGTTATCATAATCAAACGGTGAAGCTTGGCGCTCCATATAATCTCCCCTGTAACCGAGGGACTCAGTGAGATAAGCGTATTGTTCCTCCAGCGTTTCTCCGTTTTGACACATCGTTGCTGACGTTAAAATAACAGAGGTTTTCCCGTTAAATAAGGTATATTTCAGAAACTGGCTTATCCCTTTAGGGCAGATACTAAGGGTACTCTCCCGCTGGGTATTGCTTGCCCAGATCAGATAGTTATCCTCTACTCCGGCGAGTACATCAAAGAGGTCGATAAGTCCGTTCATGGCTTCGAAAATATTGTCAATCTCCCGCTCATGCCGTGAAGTTAAGACGGAAAGGCTGAGATTAAAATCTTTTAAAACCTGAGCTGCTCGTCTTAAGGGGATTCCTGTGATCTGCGATATTTTTATACGGTCATTGTCCTGCTTGGCTGTTTGCAGTAAGTCTGCCTCAACTTGTTTGAAAATATGGCCAACGCATCTTTTTATAAATTTAAATTGCGGCATAAGCTCCGTATCGGCAGATTGCTTGAAGAGAATCTGTAAGGCGTCATCCAGAATACGGCAGGTTCCCCGGTATGTAAATTCGACCGTTCTTGCATCTCTAACCTTTGCTTCCAGATTATGAGCTTCATCAATTACGATCAGAGCCGGCCGTTCAGTGATTAACCCCTTCGTTCCTTCCTTTTTCTTGATTAAATCACGGATGAGCAGATCCTGGTTTACGATAATAAAATCCATATCGCTCGCGTTGGCATTAATTTTAGCTCTCATCTCATAAAACGTACATGTACTTTTATAATGGCAACGTTCAAATTTGCAATCATTCACACAAACGTTAGACCATACTGCATCACTAACCCCGCCCTTAATATCTGCCCGCTCATCAATTTCATAATTGACAATCTGTTGAGCAAGCGCAGACAGAGGGGCGTTTGAATCATCCGCTTGGAACAGATCTGCTGCCCTATACCGGCAAGCATACTGCCCCATGCCTTTTCCAACTACCGAACGTACCCTTGTAAATCCGAGCCGACTTCCGATGAATCTCAGATCTTTATGTATTTGTTCTGAAAGTTGTATGGAGGATGTCGCAATAATAACCGGTTGCCTTGAGATTTGGTTAATAAGCAGGCTGGGAATGAGGTAGGCAAAGGACTTGCCGATGCCGACTCCAGCTTCAATCATCGCGTTACGACCATTAATATAGGCATCAGCGATATCTAGAGACATATCCTGCTGGCCGATCCGCTCTTTAAGTCCAATCCTGGGAAATTTATCATACATGCGAAAGATAGCATTGACTAAAGAGGGCTCGATGTCCTTCTTTAGCTCCTGCTTCTGTAATTTGTAGAGATCACTTAACCAGCTAATGACGACAGCCCCTTTTCAAAATCAATGATCTTCCTAATTATAGTTTTTTTGGTTTTTTGGTGAGGTTGTAATTATCTTCGATGCCACTCTAACAGTCAAGTCCAGAATATAATATGATGATTAAAACAAAGTGAATTACTGTGTTTTTAAAGCAGGAAAATATACACATATCTTGAATACAAACTACAAAGAAGGAGGATGACAATGTCATACAAAGAAAATGAATTGCGTTCGTCATTAATCTTAGCAGTTCCAATCATTTTAAACAGGCATTATCATTCCATGACTATGAAAAACATCGAATTCTCCTGGTTTGTAGAGTCGCATAAGGAATTGTTAGATTCATCATTCAGTACGATATTAATGAGTATGGTAGAAGCCTTGTTTTTTGATTCTTTTGGTTACGATCAATACTTAAACCTGCTAGAAAAAGAGGGGGCTGAGCAAGGGGTTTATACTGCAGAAATATTCGGTGATCATTTTGATATTTTACTTGATATGAGCAAGGATTTAAATTTAACCGCTCAGAATATTATGTTTAAGATCATTGAAGAGTTTGTAGATGATTCCGCGATCCGATTGTTTTTTTATAATCGTTTAATGGAATGCAACTGGACCCGTTTTACTGGCTTTGCACAAGGTTATTTGTCTAATAAAAATCAACAGATTGACAATTTACATGAACAAAAAATTGCTGTTATGGGACAAATGGCAGCAGGAATGGCGCATGAAATAAGAAATCCGCTAGCTTCGATTAAAGGTTTTGCTCAGCTTGTAAATATCAGGCTAAATGAGCCGGAGATCAAAGCGGATGAATTGCGTGCATATCTGGATATCACCATCAAAGAGATTGATGCTCTGAATGGATTAGTAACGGATTTTCTAATACTGGCTCGAAAAGGTGACAGTACGAAAAATAACGGCGTAGTATTTAACGTTATGGAGGTTATACATAGAGTTAATAACATTGTGAATCAACTCATACTTAGTGATGATATTATACTTTCAGTAGAGTGCTCTTTAGAAAAAGTACTAACGTTTGGAAGCGCCTCTCAGCTAGAGCAGGTAATTCTTAATATTTTGAAAAATAGTATCGATTCCTTCACAGCTTTTAGAGGCAGAATAGATATTTCTGTTACCATAGCTGCTGAGACAAACGAAATTATTCTACTCTTTAAAGACAACGGAGAAGGAATTCCACAGGATAAATTAAAACGGATATTTGACCCTTTCTTTACTACCAAGCAAAAAGGGACAGGGATTGGATTATCGATTTGTAAACAATTAATTGAAATGTATGGGGGGCATATTAAGGTAGATTCAGAGGTTCAGGTTGGAACTAGCGTGAGGGTTATTTTGCCTTGGGTTTATGATTATCATATTTGAGATGCAGCTGCAGCTAATGAATGAAGGAGCGACTTGCCAACAGGGAAGTTGCTTTTTTTGTTATGGTTCTACAAAAAATCAGGATGTGCGTAAGATCACAAAGCAATTATTGGATACGTTTATACTCAATATATCAATTAAATTTGAAATATATATTACATAAGCAATTGGAGGCTACTGGCATGGATCAATTTACTTTTACAGATATGAAAAAAATAAAGAGAAAAAATTTAGGTAATGTCGTACCTTTAGAGCTTTTCAGAACGATTAGACTTATTGGTTTATATCAAGCGTTACCCATGAATGGTAAGGGTACAACGTTGACTATAGGAAGAAAAATTGGGGAAGAATTTGGTGTTACCTCGGTTAATGAACTATTCGAGTTATTCGAACAATTGAAGATAGGGATTCCTATAATAACCCATGAAGATGACAAGGGGATGACGATTGCAGTACACGATTGTTTCTGCGAAGGGTTACCTATTATGGAAGGGAAAATGGTTTGTGACCTGGAGGGAGCCATTATCGAAGGAGCACTTACTAAAATTCGTGGAAAGCGGGTTTCCGTCCGGGAAATAAAATGTAATGTTAATGGGGATGAATATTGCGAATATATCGTCAAATATTAAATTCATATATAAAAGCGAGTAAGCGACCTTTCGATTTTAAAAGGTCGTTTTTTTATGAAGAAGTTGTGATGGAATTAACATTCATTTAACATGGCTCTTATGCTGAAATGATATAACAGTTACAAATAGGTGAAAAGGTGGCTGTTAGATGAAACTTAGCAAAGAGGAAAAATCATGGATTTTATATGACTGCGGGAATTCAGCCTATTCGATGGCGGTTACAACTGCATTATTGCCTATTGTATTTGGCATGTTTTCAAATGTTAACAGCAGCATGGATTTAGGGTACTTTAACTCCATTGCTAGTATTCTTGTGGCTATCCTTAGTCCGATTTTAGGCACGATCGCAGATTACAAGGATAAGAAAAAGCGCTTTTTCTTATTTTTCTCTTTGATCGGTGTGCTGGCTACGGCTTCGTTGGCATTCGTTGCACCTGCGAGCGGGCAGTGGCAGTTATTGTTTGTGTTTTACATCCTGTCTGTCATAGGTTTTGCCGGAGCCAATATTTTTTATGACTCTTTTCTTGTGGATATAACCACTGATGAAAGGATGGATAAGGTATCCACAAAAGGTTTTGCTTATGGATATATCGCCAGCGTCATTCCATTTGGCATCAGCCTGCTATTGATTCTGTTTATGGGGATGGATAAGTCGATCGGTTATCAGATTGGGTTTATCATTACTGCTCTTTGGTGGGGGCTGTTGACCATACCCATGATCAGAGATGTGAAGCAGAGATATTATATTGAGCCTGAACCAAGACCTGTAATCAACAGTTTTAAAAGACTGGGAGACACCTTTAGGAATGTTAGACAGCATAAAGTTGTATTTGTTTTCTTAATTGCGTACTTTCTTTATATTGATGGGGTAGATACGATTATTAAAATGGTGGTGCCCTATGCCACATCGGTTCTGGGTGCGGATGCTTTTGACACCTTTACCTTACTGGGGATATTATTAGTTATCCAGATCATCGCTTTTCCTTGTGCAATCCTGTATGGTAATCTCGCCAAAAAATACTCCGCCAGGACTTTGATCATCGTGGGGATTGTTACATATATCATTTCCTGCATCGCAGCTTTTTTTATCACTTCAGTGTGGCATATATTTATTCTAGGTGCGCTAATTGGTTCCGCTCAGGGAGGCATTCAGGCGCTCAGCAGGTCTTATTATGCGAAGATCATTCCAAAGGAGAATTCCAATGAATTCTTTGGTTTTTACAATATTTTTGGCAAGTTCGCGGCCATTGTTGGTCCTGCTGTAATGTCTTTAACAACAACCTTAACAGGTAATGCTAAATTTAGTATTTTAGCGATTATCCCCCTTTTTATTATTGGATTATTCGTATTTATAACTTTACCTAAAGAGCAGCCTGAACATGACGAACCTAAGGGGCTTATTCTATGAAGTCAATTAAAGCACAAACGGCTATGGCCAAGCATTTGATCGTCATCTCTTACGATGCCTTTTCAGAAGACCACTGGGCATTGGCCAGCCGGCTTCCAAACTTAGCGGAATTAATTAAAAACGGAGCCCATAGCCATAAATTGAAAAGTGTGTATCCCACGCTCACATATGTAGTGCACACCACCATAGCAACCGGTGTATATCCGGATAAGCATGGCATCCATCACAACAATCCGTTTCAGCCCTTTATTAAGGAAGAGGAGCAGAATTGGTTCTGGTTTAGAAATGCGATCAAGGTGCCAACGATTTACGATGTTGCGCGCGAGCATAAGATGAGCACCGCCGGAATCCTATGGCCAGTATCGGGTAAATCCTCCATCCAATACAATATACCTGAAATCAGAGCCATCAAAAACGAAAATCAGGCACTGAAGATATTAAAAAGCGGAAGCCCCTTATACTGCGTGGATATGGAGCTGAAATATGGCCGGATCCGCAAAGGGATTGAGCAGCCCTATCTGGATGACTTCACGACCAAATGTGCTATAGACACGATTAAGCGCAAAAAACCTAATCTTCTAATGATGCATCTGATCGATCTGGATGATGCCAAACATGCTTATGGAACTGACAGTGACGAAGTGAAGCAGGTAATCACACGTATGGATAAAAGGGTAGGCGATATTATGCAGGCAGTGGATGAAGCGGGGATAAAGGATGATACGATTTTTTTAATTTTGGGGGACCATGGCCAGTTTAATGTTAGGTACAAGGTGCATTTAAACAACCTTTTGCAGGAAAAGGGCCTGATCTATGAAGAGAACGGCGAAATGAAGTGGAGAGCTTACTTTCAGTGTGGGGGTGGAGCGGCTTACTTGCATATCCGGCAGGGCGATGAAGAAGCTGAGCAAATAGCATTAGCTGTTATTGGAGATAATATGAGAGATGAATCCTCAGGTATAGAGAAATTGTATGCTAGAGATGAACTGGATTATTTTCATGTGGGCCAAACCACAAAGTATATGCTTGAGGCTAAGAGAGGTTATTGTTTCGACGAAAGTATGGATGAACCAACGATTGTTGATTTGGACAAACAAGGCGTTAAATTTGCCACGCATGGCTATTCTCCTGATAAAGACGGCTATAGATGCAACTTGGTTGTCTCCGGGAAAAGATTAGAAATGGGCATCATATAGGGGACATCGAAATGGTAGATATAGCCCCCACGATGGCAAAGATTTTAGGGATTGATTTTAATCCAGGTGACGGAAGACCTTTAGAGGAAATTTTTATGGACTAAATTAAGCAATGTGAAACGGAGAAATTCAATGATTGAAACGCGAAAACAGAAATCTAATAAACTCAAGATATTCTCAAAAGTATTCATGATTATTATTGGGGCGCTAATAGCTGCCTATGGTCTAGAATCCGTATTGATACCCAACAACGTCTCAGATGGAGGTGTCACAGGTCTAAGCATCGTTGGCTCTGAACTGTTTGGCTTACCGCTAGGGCTGCTAATTGGCATAATTAATATCCCTTTTGTATGGCTAGGATATAAGCAAATTGGTAAAAGCTTTGCTCTTTATTCCGTTATCGGTATTGCTTCACTGGCTATTGGCACTAGTCTTATGCATCATGTACCGACGATAATAGAAGGTGATACCTTATTAATTACCGTTGTTGGCGGGATTATTATCGGTTTTGGTATGGGTTTAGCCTTACGTAATGGTGGAGCATTAGATGGGATAGATATGTTAGCTGTCTTACTTTCACGAAAATTACCTTTTGGGACCAGTGATTTAATCTTATTTCTAAACATGTTTGTCTTTATTGTTGTTTCAACAGTATTTGGCCTACAAGGGGCTATTCTATCAGCGCTTGCTTATTTTATTGCTTCTAAGGTCATTCATATTATTGAAGAAGGTTTGAGTGGCTCTAAAACGTTTAAAATCATCACCATTCAACCGGAAATCATGGTCGAGACTATTCGTGACCGATTGGGTCGTGGAGCAACTTATACAGATGCTTATGGCGGCTACTCCAATGAACAATTCAAAGAAATCACTTGTGTCATTAACCGTCTGGAAGAAAGTAAAATAAAAGATATTATTCGTGAAATTGACCCGAATGCTTTTGTAGTAGTCTACGATGTTGCAGAGGTTAAAGGTGGCAGTTTCAAAAAGAAAAATATTCACTAACGACTATAAAACGTGTTGGAGAGAAGCTAATTATGCTCTTGCCAGCGCGTTTTTTTGTTTTCTTTGAAGGAGAGGAAAGGCTTGGTATAGATTTAATATAATTAAAGTTGGAATACCTCCTCTAACAACATGCTTATACAATAGAATTAATAAGGTTGGAGAGGGGACATGGATATGGATGCTGTTCATAAAGAAAAGATCTTAATCAAAAATGAAAAGCTTATTAGCATGGTCATTGAACGGGCTAAGAGAGATTTTTCTGATGATATTGCAATTATTGGGCTTACAGGTTCTTTTAGTACTGGGGATTATCATGAAAAAAGCGATCTTGATCTAACCATAATTAATAACACAGAGCAAGGCTGGGGAATATCTTCGTGTTTTATTTTGGATGATATTGGATACGATCTATATTGTACGCCATGGGAAACAAGGATAGAAGATCAAGCCAATCTCGAGAGTCCAATGATTTCATGTCTGGTGGATTTACAGGTGTTATACTGTGCAAAACCCGAATATTTGGAAAGGCTAAATTTATATAAACAGAGAGCACTCGATGCTCTGGCAATGCCTATAGGGAGAGAATGTATCAGTAGAGCGAAAAAGTGTATAGACATAGCAAAACAGGAATATGCGAATACATTACTTTCTGAAGATATAGGAGCAGTAAGGTATGCTTCAAGCGAAGTTTTATACAATTTATTAAATACGCTGACTCATTTGAACAATACTTATTTCAAACGGGGAATGAAAAGATATTTGGAGGAAATAGCTACGTACCGTTATGTTCCTGATGATTTTGAAAAGACATATATGGCTGTGATAGAGGCGAAGACTATCGATGAAATCAGAAGTGCAGCATATAAGTCCCTTAGAAACATCAACGATCTATATAATAAAATGTATAAGGCTTTTGTAGTGCAGCCAGTCCCAAGCTATGATAATCTTGGCGGAACTTATGAGGAGTTATGGTGCAATTACCGCAATAAGATTATAGCAAGTGTGGAATCGGGTGATAGATCCTATGCGTATCTAGCAGCAATGGGCATACAAGGTTTTCTTGATGAAATGACAGAATGGAAGGGAACCAAAAAGTTTGATATCATGCAGTATTTTGATTCTGACCATCTTCAAGTCTTTAAAAATGAGTTTCTGAAGGTCATGGATGAATATCTGGAGGAATACAACAAGGTAGGCAGGAAAGTCGAACGATACAATACTTTCGAGCAATTATATAACGAATATATGAAGGTATAGAAAATAGCTCACTACCAATCTTTGGATTGGAGTGGGCTATTTTTTTATTTGACAAGAAAACTTGTCATCATCTTTTCAATTTGAAAGGAGAAATTTTTATGAAAAAGGAAGAAATATTAGAAAAAAGCCGAAATGAAAAAGGAGACGAAGGAAAAGAATTTGTATTTGCTAAAGGCAGAAAAAGCGGATTCATTGGAATGTTGATTGTATTTTGCATTCTGAGTGTCTTCAATTTATATAATCATAGTCAGGAAACAAATTTTGCATTAAAAGCTATGATAGCTATGTTTTTTGGATATTTGGGCTGTGAAGGTCTTGGAATGTATTCTGTAACTAAGAAAAAGATGGATTTACTCAAATTCATTTTAGGATTAATTATAAGTGTTTATTTTTTGTATATTTACTTTTATGGAATGAGTGATTAGTATGAGTGAACATTTGGTTTTAAAAAATAAACTGCGCGAAGCAAGAACAAAACAAAAATTATCGCAAGCACAATTGGCAGAAATGGTGGGTGTCTCAAGAAATACTATAAGCTCGATTGAAACCGGACAGTTTAACCCTACTGCAAAATTGGCTTTGATTTTATGCATTGCGTTGGATAAAAAATTCGAAGAATTATTTTATTTTGATTAAAATCAACAGAAGCTTTTCTAGGTTTAACTCTAGATGTCAGAAAAACAGCGATACTCCATCATTGGAGAATCGCTGTTTTGTCTTTTCGGTCGATTATAGCTTACTCAGGAATTTACAGGGTTCTGTTCAACAGATTTAGGTGTAAAAGCTCTTCGAACAACCTTCGTTAATTCCATTAGGATGAGGGAGCCGAGGGCTAAGCCTGCTGCAATCAGCCACTCTGACATTCCAAATGAAGCCGGAATCGAGAAGATTTCTCTAACCCCTGGCAGAACTGCAATGCCGTAAAAGGCAAAGCAGACCAGAACGGCTCCGATGACGTATTTGTTGCTGAAAAGGCCAGCTTCAATAGCAGTTTGACTGTTCGAACGAGCGGCAAAGGTCTGCAACGTACGAGACAAGATCAGGGTTGTGAATGCCATAGCCACGCCCATATCAGGCGAATCCTGAAGTCCGATATACAGGGATATGATTACAGCTATACCTATGAGTAGACCACGAGTGACAATCGCCTGCATCATTCCTCCTGCGAATATTCCTTCCTTGAGCTCTCTTGGTTTTCTGTTCATCACATTAGGTTCAGGTTTTTCCATCCCGAGAGCAATGGCGGGCAGAGAATCATTCGCCAGATTGATGAATAGAAGCTGAATCGCTGTGAAAGGATTAATCCAGTTGAAAATAAGGGCAAAGAGGATGGCGATAATTGCACCCAGGTTACCTGAAAACAAATAGGCGATCGCTTTTTTGATATTGTCAAATACCGTTCTGCCCACAGATACAGCATTGACAATAGATACAAAATTATCATCGGTCAAAATCATGGCAGCCGCATCTTTGGCAACATCGGTTCCACTGCCCATGGCAACTCCGATATCTGCTTGTTTCAAAGCAGGCGCGTCATTTACACCATCACCGGTCATGGCTGTTATTTTGCCTTTCCGCTGCCACGCGCGGACAATTCTGATCTTGTTCTCCGGGGAGACACGGGCGTACACACCGATCTGTTCGAGTTTTTGATCAAGTTCCTTGTCAGACATGGCATCGAGTTCTTGGCCGGTTACGGCAATTTCATTTTCAGTCATCAGACCGATATCGCGGCCGATCGCTTGTGCGGTTGTCTTATGATCACCGGTAATCATGATGGTTCGGATGCCAGCCTTCTGAGACTCTGCGATCGCGCCGTAGACAGCTTCCCGAGGTGGATCAATCATAGCTGTCAAACCTACGAGCACCAGATTTTGTTCATCCTCTAATCCTACTTCAGTAACCGTATTTGGTACGGTTTTGTAGGCATAGGCAAGTACACGTAGTGCTCTGCTGGAGAACTCCTCATTGGCTTCGAAGAAGCGTTCAAGAACTTCTGGTGTCATCGGTACTTCTTTTCCACTTAACAGTACATGCGAGCATAGACCAAAGAGCACATCGGGCCCGCCTTTAGTAATCATTGCTTTTTGCCCGTTAAAGGTATGCAAGGTCGTCATCAGCTTGCGATCCGAGTCAAAAGGTAGCTCGGCTTCGCGCGGGAAATTATCGCGTATTTCCTTATAATCTTTATTCTTGCTGTTGCTGAAGGCAATAAGCGCTACCTCTGTAGGATCACCCAGCTCTTTACCATCCTCATTAATGTTAGAGTCGTTGCAGAGCACAGCAATATGCAGGAGCCGCCGGGCTTCTTCAGACCATTCTTCAGGCGCTTGATTGAATTGATCACGATCCCCTTCTGGCAAAAAGTAATCTACAACAGTCATTTTATTCTGGGTGAGGGTACCGGTTTTATCTGTACAGATGACACTGGTTGACCCAAGGGCTTCGACAGCGGGCAGCTTACGAATAATCGCATGTTGCTTAGCCATCTTATTAGTACCTACGGATAGGACAATGGTTACTATTGAGGAAAGAGCTTCGGGAATCGCAGCAACCGCCACAGCGACTGCAAACATTAACGCATTCAGGATAGCTTCTGTTGTATCCACAGTATCATTCGACAACCAAACACGTCCGGCCTGGATGGCAAAGATTACAATGGACAGGAGTATAATTGCTACCCCCAGCTGCTTGCTGAATGTTTCGAGCTTGCGCTGCAGCGGCGTTTGCTTGGCTTCGGCGCTTTCAATGAGTTCAGCAATTTTACCGATTTCGGTAGTGAGTGCAGTTCCCGTTACTACCAGACTTCCGCGGCCATATACAACTAGTGAGCCGCTGAACGCCATATTACGCCGGTCTCCAAGCGGAGATTCTTTCGCGATGATATTCGTATGCTTTTCCACAGCTTCGGATTCTCCGGTTAGCATACCCTCATTTATTTTTAAGCTTTCCGATTCTATAATCCGGCCATCGGCGGGTACGAAATCGCCGGCTTCCAGCCATACGATATCACCGCGAACAAGTTCCCTTGCCGGGACGGTTTTTAATTCTCCATCACGCAGCACTTTGGCCTCGGGTGCTGACATCTGCTGCAAGGCATCAAGTGAACTCTCCGCTTTACGGGTCTGGATGACACTTATAACTGCATTGAGAATCAACACGAGGAAAATAATAAGCGACTCCATAACTTGTCCCATAACAATCTGGACAATGGCGGCTATAAGCAGTACGACTACCATAGGGTCTTTGAAGTTTTCAAGAAAAAGCTTCCAAACAGGATCTTTTTTCTTTCCTTTTAATTCGTTAAAACCATAATCTTTCAGACGTTTGTCGACTTCTGCCGAAGTAAGCCCGTTAGCTGAACTCTGAACATCCTGTAAACTGTCGGCTACATTGTTGCGGTAATATTCCACTAATGATAGCTCCTCTCTGCTGTGCTGTGTCTTTGTTCTTAAAAATTACGGTTCAAGCCGGGACAAGTTTCAAAATATCGAGCTGCCGAAACTGTTTTCACATTACAAATGTGTCTTTTGAGCTTGAAATTGGACGGAAAAATATATGTAAATCTGGTTTCTTCATTATGTTTTTGGCTCACCGAGCACAAGTTTACTATGGGCGCTTTATTTATTATCCTATTTATGAATCGAGTTTATCCCCACCTTGAAGAGTTAAATAAAACTTATAAAGAGCTGAGGCTACGCATTAAAATAACAAAACAAGACCCGTCTGATGACAGGTCTTATTTGTCTGCACTTTCCTATTTTTTAGCGCCCGAATTAGCCGATTTCTGCAATTGCCATGACTCACGGTGCTTCCGACTCATGAATACCAAAGACAATGCAATTACCGTGAGGATAACCCCAAGGACTTGAAATCCCTCGAAGCTAAACTTACCTCCCATTATGATACCTATTAACAATGAAGAGAGAATGGTTCCCAGGTATCTCGATGTATTAAATAATCCGGAGGCTACACCGATTATTTCTTTTGGAGAACTTTGGAACAAGGCTGCTTGCAGGCCGACATTGTTCAATCCGTTGCTAATACCGAATGCAGCTAAAGCCACACATACACTGATAACTGGTGAAGTCTGATTTAAGGTCACAAGCCACACTGATCCCAATGTCATCAGGACCCCGGACACTAGCAATGCTGGCCGGGGTCCTGATCTATCGATCCAGCGTCCTGCTATTGGAGCAGTAATCAGTGAGCATAATCCCAGCGTTAGCATGAGAATTCCTGTTTGGAATTCACTGACATGACGTACCATTTGCAAGTAGGATGGGATCCCGAAAAAGAGTGAGTAAAAAAGTACATTAACGAGCATGAATTCAACATTAACCCAAGTCATTGCCGGGTATTTGGCAAATGTACGTAAAGGAATAAAGGGTGATGCCGCTGTTAGCTCATGCCTGACGAATACTCCTAGCAGAACGAGTCCTGTTAGCCAGGTAATGACATGTATTAATGAGATATGTCCGGATGATTTTGCTGAAAGCAATCCAAGGAGCACGGCAATCAGCCCCACAGTGAAGAGCAGGATTCCTGACGCATCAATCAAATCAAACCATTTGCGCAGGGACATTCCCCGGGTAACGGTTGTTGACGGTTCGTCCTTGGGGATATGCTTCCAAGATAATAAAAAGCTAGCGACCACGAATGGAATATTGACGAAAAAGATAGCTGGCCAGTCCCACCAGTGAATAATAACCCCTCCAATAAAGGGACCAATTGCTGCCGCGCCGGATAGGAAGATGGATAAAACAGATAGTGCGGTCGCTTGTTTCTCCGTAATATGAATCCGCACAATGGCCATTCCAACGGCAACCATCATGCTAGTTCCAATGGCTTGCACAATACGGAACACGATGAGACAGCCAAAGTTTGGGGAGAAAGGAGCTAATAAACCTGCAATGAAGGATACGACAAGCCCGGTAAGAAATATTTTCCTCCGGCCGAATAAATCGCTGGCCTTTCCCATGACAGGTTGAGCGATGCTACTTGCAATGTAAAAAGAAAAAATAATCCAGGAAACACCTGTATAGTCAAGCTGGAATACATTTTGCAGCCTTGGAATAGCCACAGATACCATCGAAGAATTTAAAGGGTTCAATAAAATCCCCAGACCTACTGAAATCATTAACCACCTGTTGCGAACACTCATTTTAAATCCCCCTAAAGCTTATTAATGTCATCGTACTTGAAATCGATTATTCATTCCAACGCATTTTATGTTATGATCTCATTGACTTGAGGGAATGAACGGAGGTGCGAATTGGAACTTTTGCAACTGCAATATTTTCTCGCGGTAGCTCGGTTGGAACATATGACTGAAGCTGCACGAAATCTACACGTTACTCAATCTTCACTAAGCAAAACGATTCAGCGTTTGGAGGAGGATCTGGGGGTACCTTTATTCGATCGGGTAGGAAGAAAGCTGCGACTGAATGAGTCCGGAAGCCGGTTCCTTCGCCGAGCTGAAAGGGCATTGTTTGAATTGGAGCAGGGAAAACAGGAGCTTAGCGATTTATCCAGTCCTGAACATGGCACACTCGAATTAGCGGTGACGACCGCAAGCACATTACCCAATATCCTGCGAGAGTTTCGGAAAAAGCGGCCTGATATTCAATACCATGTGCAAATGCTAACCACGCAGGAAATGGTTACACTTCTTAATAGAGGAGAAGTTGATTATTGCTTATCCTCACCTCCAATAAAAGGGGATGACATCGAATGTCAAATCGTCTTTATCGATCCAATTCTTGTGGCTGTTCCAAAGGGGCATCGGCTGGCCAATCGAAGCAGCGTAACTTTGATAGAGCTAAGGGATGAGTGGTTTGTTGGTGTAAAGAGTGGCTATGGTACTCGCGATTTAATAGACTCTGTATGCAAATCAGTTGGATTTGTGCCTAAATATGTGTATGAGGGAGATGAACCCGCAAGGCTTAGCACTCTTGTGGAAGCTGAAATTGGCTTAGCTTTCATACCAAGCACGGCACGGAATTCACGGGAAGATATCCAATACCTCCAAGTAGAGAATCACGAATTGGAAAGGGAGATAGCTTTATTGTGGCACAGGAGCCGGTACATTTCTCAGGCCGCTTTGGAATTTCGGGAGGTAGTTGTAGAATATTTTGGAGCGTTATCCAAACAGACCATTTAATTATGCGGCAGAACAACTAACAAACCAATTCCCCGTTACCTTCCGTTACGTTCAACGGTCCGTAAGTGGGGTTTTCTTTTTGGGTTAAATTTGTAGAATCTTTAATCATACCTATGTTTTCCTATAATTATGGGGGGTAACACCTTTAATATTAGCGTAGTAGTGCGTAGTAGCGAGGCTGTAAAATAGTGTGAGTATACATGAAAGCGTTTACATAAAAGGAGGGGATCTGTAAGTAAAAAGATTCATTTGTGATGATGTTCTACTGCTCTTCGGGATGATTGTACCACTGTTGAAATTAAGGATTTAGCAGGTAAGGAAATTAGCGTGGGAATATAGGGCTGGTGCTAATAAGGTAGGTCATTAACTGATTTTTATGAAAATCACTAGAGGAGGAATGCATTAAATGAGTAGAATGCTTAAACAAGTAATCTCGATCTTACTCGCAGCTGCCTTGCTTATTCCGACAAGCTGGATCGCTCCGGTTACTGAAGCTGCGGCGCAGGATACGACAGTATCATCAGATAGGGTAACGGTATATCATGAAACTTTTGCGAGTGGCAAGGGGATTGCAGCTCAAGCAGGCAGTGCTAGCCTTACACCTGTGAATGATAAAGTTTTTACCGGCAATACTGACGGCGCAGCTTTATATGTAAGCAACAGAGCGAATAACTGGGACGCGGCTGATTTTAAATTCAGCGATATGGGCCTAGAGAACGGCAAAACCTACACGGTGACTACAACCGTTTATGTGGATGCTAATGTGGCTATACCTAGCGGTGCCCAAGCTTATCTTCAAGCGATAGGCAGCTACGCCCTTTTGGCAAATGTGAATTATGAAGCAGGCAAAGCAATCACCTTGACGAAAGAATTTACCGTGGATACGGACAAAGATACGACACTGCGCGTTCAATCCAACGATGACGGGAAAACGGTTCCGTTCTACATTGGTGAGCTTCTCATTACAGCAAAAAAAGCAGTGACGGAAACTGATAAAGAAATCTATCACGAAACTTTTGTGAGTGGCAAAGGTTTAGCCTCACAATCAGGCAGCGCTAACCTAACCCCTGTCACCGGAAAGGTTTTTGCGGGCAATGCTGACGGGGCAGCTTTATATGTAAGCAATAGAGCGAATAACTGGGACGCGGCTGATTTTAAATTCAGCGACATGGGCCTAGAGAACGGCAAAACCTACACGGTAACTGCATCCGTGTATGTAGACGCTGATGTGATTGTCCCCAGCGGTGCCCAAGCTTATCTTCAAGCGATAGGCAGCTACGCTCTTTTGGCAAATGCGAATTATGAAGCAGGCCAAGCGGTCATATTGACGAAAGAATTTACCGTGGATACGGACAAAGATACGACGCTGCGCGTTCAATCCAATGATGACGGGAAAACGGTTCCGTTCTACATTGGGGATGTACTGGTCACAGAAAAGGTGGCTACCGTAGAGCCAACTCCAACACCAGAAACACCTAGAGACCCAGCTTTACCTTTTGCCACTGTTACTTTTGAGGATCAAACGGCAGGTGGTTTTGAAGGCAGAGCAGGTACAGAAACGCTTACGGTTACTAATGAAGCGAATCACACGGATGATGGCTCATACGCTTTGAAGGTTGAGGGAAGAACCAGTACATGGCATGGGCCGACATTACGTGTGGAGAAGTATGTGGACAAAGGCTACGAATATAAAATTTCGTTATGGGTCAAGCTGATCCAGCCTGCAAGCTCGCAGCTCCAGCTGTCCACGCAGGTTGGCAATGGCAGCAGCGCCAATTATGTGCAGCTCGCACCTAAAACCATCAGTGCAAGCGATGGCTGGATTCAGTTTGAGGGATCCTACCGTTATAACAATGTAAGCAGTGAGTATTTGACCATTTATGTGGAAAGCTCCAGTAATAGCACGGCCTCTTTTTATATTGATGATATTAATTTTGAAAAGGTAGGCTCTGGCCCGGTAGATATCGAAAAAGATCTTATACCGATTAAGGATGCTTATCAGAATGATTTTCTGATCGGAAATGCGATAACCGCTGAGGATCTGGAAGGTGTCAGACTTGAGCTTTTGAAAATGCATCACAATGTTGCTACGGCAGGTAATGCCATGAAGCCGGACGCGTTGCAGCCTACTAAGGACAACTTCACGTTTACCGCGGCAGATACAATTGTAGATAAAGTACTGGCTGAGGGCATGCAGATGCATGGACATGTGTTGGTATGGCATCAACAATCGCCTGCATGGCTGAATACAACAACAGACGCAGCTAACAACACAATCCCCTTGGGACGGGATGAAGCTCTTGTGAATTTGCAGACCCATATCCAAACCGTTATGGAGCATTTTGGTGACAAGGTGATCTCTTGGGATGTTGTAAACGAGGCGATGAGCGATAATCCATCCAACCCAACAGATTGGAAAACAGCGCTGCGATCCGCCTCATGGAAAAGTGCCATTGGAGCAGATTACGTAGAGCAAGCCTTCCTGGCGGCAAGAGAAGTATTGGACGCGCATCCAGATTGGGATATTAAGCTCTATTACAACGATTATAACGAAGATAATCAGAATAAAGCGCAAGCCATCTACAGTATGGTCAAAGAAATCAATGATAGGTACGCGCTGACTCACCCTGGCAAATTGCTTATCGACGGTGTTGGTATGCAGGGGCACTACAGCATTAATACGAACCCAGAGAATGTGAAGCTTTCCTTGGAAAAGTTCATTTCCTTGGGTGTCGAAGTAAGCATAACTGAGCTGGACATTCAGGCCGGAACCAACTATCAGCTCTCTGAAAAGCTTGCTAATGCGCAGGGCTATCTATATGCGCAGTTGTTAAATATCTTCAGGGATCACGCTGATTCTATCAAACGTGTTACCTTCTGGGGAATGGATGATAACACAAGCTGGAGAGCTTCATCCAATCCGTTGTTATTCGATAAAAATCTGCAAGCCAAGCCAGCTTACTATGGCGTTATCGATCCTGATACCTTCATTGAAGAGCATGAGCCTGAAACAGTAGAAGCCAATCAATCTACCGCTAAATTTGCTGCACCTGTTATAGACGGAACAGTTGACGAGATCTGGAGCCAGACCGCTGAGATTCCGGTCAATCGGTATCAAACCGCTTGGCAAGGAGCGAGTGGAGTGGCAAAAGCACTCTGGGATGATCAAAATTTATATGTCCTGATCCAGGTGAGTGATACACAGCTTGATAAGAGCAGTGTGAATGCACATGAACAGGATTCGGTCGAAATCTTCGTGGACCAAAATAATGGGAAAACGACGTTCTATCAAGATGATGACGGCCAGTACAGAATCAATTTTGACAACGAAACTTCATTTAATCCTGCAAGTATCGCAGCCGGCTTTGAATCGGCAACCCAGATTTCCGGAACCAACTATACGGTTGAAGTGAAGATTCCACTTCAAGGGATCACTCCGGACAACGATAAAAAGCTTGGTTTCGATGTACAGATCAACGACGCTAAAGAGGGCTCACGTCAAAGTGTCGCGGCGTGGAACGATACGAGCGGAACTGGATATATGGACACATCCGTTTATGGTGTGCTTACTCTAAAGGGTAAATCTACGGGGCCGGAACCGACTCCAACGCCGACAACAGCACCGACACCGACACCAACGAGCCCAACCGATCCAACTGACCCAACCGATCCAACCGATCCAACAAACCCAACGGAACCATCGGCAACCCCGACACCTGTTCCAACAGCGACGCCAGCACCAACAAATGCACCAACGGGTAGCAGTAACTCGGGTAATGTAGTATCAACTCCACAGCCTGGAGCCATTACAAACAAAGATGGTGTTGTTACAATTAAACTGGAGGTAAAGTCCGACAACGGGCGTGCTATAGGTACCATCTCCAGCGACAACATGAAAAAAGCGCTTGAGCAGGCTACTGTAGCGGCAAACGGCAAGAAACAAATTATCATTGAAGTGCCAAAGCAAACGGACGCGAAAGGGTATGATATACAATTACCGACCCAAAGCCTAACGGGGAAAGAAAACTTTGAACTATGGCTTAAGACGGAAAATGCCACAATTCAAATTCCAAGCAATATGCTGTCTAACGTAACAGACAATGCTGAGCAAGTATCTATACGAATAAGTAAAGTCACCACGGACAGCTTGGAAGCAGCTACCCGCAATATGATTGGCAACCGTCCAATTATCGGTCTAAGCGTAGTAGCAGGTGACAAAGTTATTCCTTGGAATAACCCTAAAGCACCTGTAACGGTAGCCATTCCTTACGTGCTGACAGCGGAGGAGCTAAGCCATCCGGAGCTTATAGTCGTTTGGTACATCGATGGCAAAGGCAACGTACTGCCGGTTCCGAGCAGCCGATATGATGCTGCAACCCAAACGGTTGTCTTTCAAACAACCCACTTCAGCACTTATGCAGTAACCTTCGTAAAGAAAAACTTCGGAGATCTGCAGAATCTTTCTTGGGCCAAACAAGCTATAGACGTTATGGCGGCTCGCGATATCATCAAAGGAACGTCCACGAACAGCTTTTCACCTGCAGATTCAATCAAACGAGCGGATTTCATTACTCTCCTCGTAAGAGCGCTTGAACTGAAGGGAACGGGCAAAAGTGCAATAATGTTCAACGATGTCCAAAAGACAGACTACTATTATGATGAACTGGTCATCGCGAAGGAATTGGGAATTGCTACAGGTTTTAAAGATGATACGTTCAGACCCAATAGCAATATCTCCAGACAAGATATGATGGTGCTGACAGCACGTGCGCTGGCGGCAGCCGGTAAGCAAGTTAAGGCGAGCGGCGTTGTAGCTGCTGCTTATCTAGATGAAGCAAGCCTTTCTAGCTACGCAAAAGACAGTGCATCATTGTTGATCCAATCCGGAGTCGTAAACGGAAAGAATAATAGAATTGCGCCGAACGATACGCTTACCCGTGCTGAAGCGGCAGTCATTCTGTACCGTATCTGGAAGCTGTAGTCCCGGCATCACAGAAAAAAAGTCTGAATTGACTCAAGGCCATATTTAGTCTGAAGAGTGGAAATACGTGTGCAACCATCCCTTGCGTTCTTCTGTATTAAGCATCGCTGCTCACCTCCTTGCGGAGAGGAGCAGCGATTTTTTTGTGTATGTTCCGTTGAGTTGGAGTTGAAACGGAAAAAATGTCACGAAAAGAAAGTCTATCTTTTTTCAGATATTATCAGACTCTAGCAACAAGGTCATAGTTATTAAGGCTTACCAGAATATCGACCATTTTGAGGGGGAATTTGGCGTTGGAGAATGGAAATGTGTCTTTTTTAAGTATTCACAAATAAAGAACGAATATCCTATCATTCCAATATTTACAAAATTCGATATAAAGTGATATAATTTTCGAGGATTCATATACATAAACATGAAAGAAGAGTGTAAGATGCTAAAGGTAACAAGCAAAAAAGTCATGTCAATTATTACAGTTAGCTCAATGCTGTTGGCTGTGGGTGCAGTCGCTTATGCAGACACGACATTGAAGAAGATTTCTGCATATCAGAATGCGGCTATCAGCATTGAAGTGGATAATCAGAAAGTGAACCTGTCAAGTAGTGAAGGAACAATGTACCCAATTATCTATGAGGGACATAGCTATGTATCCGCTAAGGCTGTATCTGAAGCACTGGGGGCAACCGTGAAATGGGATAACAGTCGTCAAGCTGTTGTGATCACATCGGCGAACGGCGGAACATCAACATCCGTTGTCCCGGATAAGGACAATACGGTTGCACAAGCTACTGCGAAGCCGGCAACCGTATCTACTCCGCTTGCAACCGAGTCCACTCCGCAAGCAACACCAAAGCCTGCTGCATCATCTTCCGCTACGACTTCCAGTAACAGCGGTGCTTCGTTTGCAGATGCAGTGAAGTTGGGTACTTCTTTTACTTATACGGACCTTGATAACAATTATAGCCCTAAGGGTGATTCAACATCTGCTCAATATACTTTCACTATCAATAAGGTTACGTCGACTACTCTCGGACAATTACATGCTCTTGGGTTTGAGGAACATGTCACTGATCCCGATGTAGCTGTAGATTATGTCCTGCTTGATGTAACGCTTAAGGTGAAAAACGCCACTCTTGTAAAAGGTAGTGAGGACCAAGGGAGGAAGTTCCTTTCAAGTTTTACACCTACCATTTGGGGGGTAGAAACATCCAGTGGACAATACTATATTGGTGGCTCTAGTGATTATTTTGAGGGATCCCTCGGAGAAAATATCGAAAAGCTGTTGGCTGATTTTCCTGAAGTCACCCCAAGTAAACCGGGTTCTTTTGAAGCTTCGGGTAAAGTTGTTCTGCCAATAATCAAAGGCAAGGAGAACACCCTTATTCTTTATAGAAACGATAGTAAGCTTGAGTCCGACAAAAGATCCATCTATTTTAAACTGAAATAGTTATGCAAGTTAGCAGAAAAAGAGATCAACGATGTTATTCATCGTTGATCTCTTTTTTTATGAGGCTTACACAGTGCTGATAACTTCTATATATCAAGCTTCTTTGGCAATGATTTTTTTGAGCTTCACCTTGGGTTCTTGCTCAGGGTCAGGCGCTTGCCCAACACGTTTAATAAAGAAAGATAGCAGCAGACCGAGGATACCAATTCCCACAATCACTAGATAGGAATCATTGATCCCTTGAATGGATGCTTCCATAATCATATGTTCCTGTGTTCCGTTCTGTGTACTGCCTGAGGCCAGCATATCCTTCATATGCGTTGTAGTACGGCTTGTCATTACGGTGACGAGCAGGGAAGTCCCAACGGCGCCAGCTACTTGTCGAATGGTATTCGAAATCGCTGTACCATGCGCACTAAGCTTGGCGGGGAGTTGATTTAGACCCAGAGTTTGTATAGGCATGAGGAGCAAAGCCATCCCGATCCGGCGGCCTGTTGACATGTATACCAGATACATGTAGCTGGTTGAGTCTGTTAAATTTACAAAGCTAAGAGTCGTTGCAATTGTAATCAGTAGACCGATAATAGCGAGCCATTTTGCCCCGAACCGGTCGAACAGCTTGCCGGTTACCGGCATCAACAATCCCATTACGAGTGCACCAGGAAGCAGCAACAAGCCGGACTCCATCGCTGTAAAACCGCGGGCATTCTGCAGGTACAAAGGTAGCAGCATCATATCTGCATACATTACGATTGTAACTGCGATACTGATGACAGTTGTTAAGGAGAACATATTGTATTTAAAGGCCCGGAGATCAAGCAGTGGATTTTGGGAAGCCAACTGTCTCCAAGTAAACAAGCCAAGGGAAAGCACACCTGCTGCTAAAGACAATAACACTTCTGCGCTCGACCAACCCGCACTGGCAGCGCGGCTGAAGCCATACAGCAAGGTTCCAAAACCGATGGTAGAAAGAGTAACGCTAACAATGTCCAACTTGGGAAAGATGCGTTCCGATACATTTTTTAAATAAATAAATCCGCATATGATTACAATGACGGTCAAAGGAATCATGCCATAAAACATAATCTCCCAAGAATAATGTTCCAAAATATATCCAGCCAGAGTAGGTCCAATCGCAGGTGCGAAAATAATGGCCAACCCTACCATCCCCATAGCAGCCCCTCTCTTTTCAGGAGGGAACAGGGTCAAGATGACATTCGTGAGCAGTGGCATGATAATCCCGGCACCAGCTGCCTGAATCATACGCCCGGTCAACAGAACAGGGAAGTTTGTCGCGACGGCCGATACGATCGTTCCAGCCAAAAATATAAACATAGAAGCTTGAAAAAGCTCTCGCGTCGTAAATCGTTGCATTAGATAAGCTGTAATCGGAATTAGAACACCATTAACCAGCATATACCCCGTTGTCAGCCACTGAGCTGTAGCCGCTGAGATATTAAAATCATGCATTAACTCCGGAACGGCAACGCTCATTACCGTTTGATTCAGTGTTGCAAGAAAGGCGCCCAAAATCATAATGAATAAGATGGGGCCCTTTTTCACGGAACTGCTTGTTACTTCTCTCTTTGTACTCACTCCACTCCATCCTTTCAACTCGTCGATCATGGACTAAATTTACAGTGTGTTGTATAGTTTACAATGCATGAATTAGATTATAAATGAAATTTTCATGTAATCAAGCAACAATTTGCGAAAAAATGTAAAGTAGTTTACATTCTTTGTGAAAATGTAGTTTTTTCTTTTTAAAAAACAACAATTATCTAAAATATGTAGCTTACAATATGAAAGTAAAAGATTGGAGAGTAGAAGATGAATAACACAACGCAACGTGCAGATCCCCGGGTACTTCGGACACGTCAATTGCTTAGAGATGCTGTAATTGAATTGCTTGAGGAAATGGATATTGAGAAAATATCCGTAAACCGTATTGCAGAGCGGGCTAAAATCAATCGTGTTACTTTTTATCTGCACTATCGGGATCTCCCGGATATGTTAGAAAAGATGGCGGATGAGATGGTGGAGGACATTCTACAAGTGGTGAACAACGATGGCAACCATGATGAATCGGTTGATGAAGAGAATCTGAGGATATTAGAGAGTCTGCTTAAGCATATTGCGGAAAATGCAAAATTCTACAAAGTCATACTCACATCGAAACGAAGCCCGATTTTTACAGATCGCCTGTTTAAGTTGATGGCGGAAATCATTTCTGCACACCAGAAGAAAAAGGAGGGGGCCGTTGATCATTCAAAGGTACCGATACAAAAGGACATTGCCGTTTGGTACGGTTCAGCAGCTCTAATTGGCACGGTTATTTCTTGGCTCCGAGATGACATGCCCTATACGCCTGTGTATCTTGCCAGACAAATTAGCATGCTGCGTGCCAACTAGCAACGGGTTCCGACTAATGAACGGAGAGGAATTAAATGAACACGGGCAAACAGCCACGCATCGTTGCGCGGCTGTTTGCCCGTGTTTAGAGCAGGTAAATCACTGCACACTGAGATTATCCCAGTTGATTTGGAATTCCTTCAACATCCCTTCTTTGGTCAGCTTGCCGCCGAGATACCCTTGAATGCTGCTGGATAATTCCTGTGGCATCCCGTTCGGCAGGCGGGTCCAGTTCCAGGTCAGCGCTTGATCTTTATCGGTATAAGCCAGCACCTCAGCACCTAGTGCTCCAAGATCTTCTTCGGTTCCCTTAATGTTGTCGAGCGCAGGGATGAATTGGAATTCCTTAGTGATATATTTTTTTCCGGTCTCGGAGGTGACTAGCCAATTCAGGAAGACCTTGGCCTCCTCCTTAACGGGAGAGTTTTTATTGATAACCCAATTGCTGGGTACACCTACATAAAGCTTGTCGTTGTCTTCGGGAGTGTCGTCAATGGGCATGGGCAGGATGCCAAGGTTTAGATTGGGATCGATGCCGTCGATCTGTCCTTGTGTCCAGTTACCCTGCTGCATCATCGCAGCTTCTCCGCTCGCTAGCATAGTGACTTGTGTATTATAGTCGGTTGAGAGCGGGTTCTTATTGCCGTACTCAACAGTAAGGTCAAGTAGATCGATCCACTTGGAGAAAATAGGGTCTCCGGCGAAGGTTTTGGAACCGTCTGTAAGTCCGGCGATGAATGCCTCTGGATCAGGCTGCTGGGCGAAAGGCACGTTTACATTATGATTGCCAAGCACGAACCATTCTTGATAACCATTCGCAAAAGGGGTGGTGCCTGCCGCTTTTAACTTCTCGGAGGCTTCGCGTAGAGCGGTTAGCGTCAATGGCTTCTCAGTGATTCCGGCTTTTTTAAATAGATCCTTATTATAGATGAAGCCGTATCCTTCCAGATTCATCGGCATCCCATACAGCTTGCCATCTATAGTCATTTGTTCTGCTGCGAGTGGCTTTACATCCTTGGCCCAAGCTTCGCCGCTCAGATCCTCCAGATATTCCAGCCACATATCACGTTCATTGTTGCCGCCGATGGTAAAGATATCCGGTTCATCTCCGGAAGAGAATTTGGCACGCAACGAGGCGCCATAATCGGTCCCGCCACCCACGCTTTGCACCTCAAGCTTAATATCGGGATGTTCTTTCTCGAATTCGGTCTTGAGCGAAGCCAGCGCTTCAGATATTTCAACCTTGAACTGGTAGATGTGTACGGTTTTGACTCCATCTGCATTGTCGCTGCTGCGTCCGCAACCGGCTGTCAGGGCAGCCAGCAGCAGGGAGCATGCGAGGAGAATTCCACGTTTTGTTCTCATATTCATTCATCCTCTCTGGCTGAAAGTCACGTGTATCATTAGCCCTTCACGGAGCCCTGGGCAATGCCTTCAATAATATATTTTTGCATCACTAGGAAAAAGATGACCACGGGCGTAATCCCGAGTACAAGTCCTGGAAGCGCCAAATCCCACTGCTTCGTATATTGTCCGAAAAAGCTATAAGTGGCGATAGGAATGGTGCGAAGCACCGGATCCTGCAGAATAAGCGATGGCATCAAGTAATCATTCCAGATCCACAGGGTGTTCAGTATGATGACGGTGACGATAATCGGCTGCATAAGCGGAAGAACAATCCGGAAAAAGGTACCATAAGGACTGCTGCCATCTACTCTTGAGGCCTCCTCGATATCGAGAGGTACCGATTTAACGAAGCCGTGGAATAGAAAAACAGTCATCGGGGCGCCAAACCCAAGATATGCTAAAATCAAACCGGCGGTTGAATCCATGACGCCCAAACCGCTGACGACCTGCACCAGCGGGATCATGATAGATTGAAATGGGATAACCATGGCGGCTACTAATGCAATATAGAGCACACGGTTATACAAGCTGTTGTTGCGGACCATTTTGTAAGCGCACATAGAGCAGAGGAACGCTAGCAGAATATTACTAATCACCGTGATGATAAAAGAGTTCAGGAAGGCGCGAGGGAAATTGGTAGCTTTCCAAGCTTCCGCGTAGTTGCTCCACTGGAGTGCGGAAGGCAGCGCAGCAGAGTCAGAAAGTATTTCACTATAGCTTTTCACTGAGTTAGCCAGTAAAAAGTAAAAGGGCACTAAAAATAGAAGTCCCAGCAGGATTACAATCACTTCGATGAGAAGCAGGGGGACATTAAATTTCTTGGCGGTAGTCTCCATTACAGCTCCACCTCTCTTTTCTTGGTTGCTCTAACCTGTAGTAGGGAGATCACGGCCACGATGACGAAGAAAACCATCGCTTTAGCCGAGCCCATTCCGAACCGGCTGATGGTATAGGCTTCATTGTAAATATTCAAGGCTACAGATTCGGTAGCTTTAAAGGGTCCACCCTTTGTCAGCGACAGGTTGAGGTCAAACAGCTTAAAGGACCAGGAGATAGATAGAAATAGACAAACAGTTACAGCGGGCATGACCAGTGGAAGAGTGACATGGCGCAAGGCCTGAAAACGTCCGGCTCCATCCACTTTGGACGCTTCAATTAGGCTTTGGGGAACATTGTTGATAGCAGAGATGTAGATCACCATCAGATATCCCGCATTTTGCCAGACAAATACGATAACAATCGCCCAGAATGCTGTTCCTCCGGTGCCTAGCCAGGGAAGATTAAAGAAGGACCAGCCGGTGGCCTGCCCGATAGAGGAGAATCCTCTGACAAAAATAAACTGCCAAATAAACCCGAGCAAAAGTCCGCCAATCACATGCGGTACAAAAAATACAGTTCTCAGGACATTACGTGTGAACAGTTTGCGCGTCAACACATAAGCGAGTGCGAAGCCAAGCAGATTGGTCAGCACTAGACCGAAGAAAGTGAACTTCGCCGTGAACCAGAATGAATTAAGAAAGGAAGGATCCTTGGTGAAAATATGTAGATAGTTCCGTAGTCCGGTCCACTCGACATGCCGCGAGATTCCGTTCCAGCTGGTAAATGAATAATAGAGTCCCAAAAAGAAAGGAATCAGCACAATAATAAAGAAAAACAAGGAAGTTGGCCCGACAAAAATAAACTGCTGCATCAGGCGTGATCTTTTTCTATGGTCCATCGTTCCTCACCCCTTTTGTTAATTTAAACTTTTCATTCTATAACCGAATTGGTGATTAACCGAAACAAAAAGTAATATTACTAACCGAGTATTCTTAACCAGTTGCGGCATCGGGAGAGGCCACAAAGCCTTTGATAACGCCGAAAGTGTGCGATTTGGAGAAAAGAGAGGCCACAAAGCCTTTGATAACGCCGAAAGTGTGCGATTTGGAGAAAAGAGAGGCAAAAATGCCCATGATAGCGCCGAAAGTGTGCGGTTTGGAGAAAAGAGAGGCAAAAATGCCCTTGATAGCGCCGAAAGTGTGCGATTTGGAGGAAAGAGAGGCAAAAATGCCTTTGATAGCGCCGAAAGTGTGCGATTTGGAGGAAAGAGAGGCAAAAATGCCTTTGATAGCGCCGAAAGTGTGCGATTTGGAGGAAAGAGAGGCAAAAATGCCTTTGATAGCGCCGAAAGTGTGCGATTTGGAGAAAAGAGAGGTAAAAATGCCTTTGATAGCGCCGAAGTCGGCTGAGCTTTCTCTGGATAATTTTCATTGGCCCGGAGCGATTTCTTTACGGGCTTGACAGCCTTTTCAAAGAATCGGTATGGTGGACTTGTCAGAGAAATGGGAGGTAGGGTACATGTCAGGATGGCTGGGGAATCATTTTGTTACGCAGATTGGAATTTTGGTGAATGATGTTGAAAAGGTAAGCACGGCTTATGCGGAGTTTTTTGGACTGGAAAAGCCGGAAATTATCGTTACAGATACAGAAGATCAGGCGCAGACTCGGTATAATGGCGAGGCGACGGTGGCGCGGGGGAAGTTGGCTTTTTTTGATATGGGCTCCCTGCAGCTTGAACTGATTGAGCCAGACCAGCAGCCCAGTACATGGCGTGATTATTTGAATGAACATGGTGAGGGACCTCATCATATTGCTTTTGTGGTTGAAGGAATGAAGGAGAAGATTATGCTGCTCGAAGGCAAAGGGTTCCCACTACAGCAAAAGGGCGAGTATACCGGGGGGCGTTATGCTTATATGGATACGTTCAAGGAGTTAAAGGTGATTGTGGAGCTGCTGGAGAACGATAAAGATAAAGATAAAGGAGAGGTTGTATAGTGAATATTCTAATTACTGGTGCCGGACGTGGACTAGGTTATGAGCTGGCGGCTGAGGCATTGAAGCGGGGGCATGGAGTCATTGCCGGGGTTCGCCGTCCCGATCAGGAACAAACAGCACTGTCTCAGCTCGCTGCGACCTACGGGGAGAAGCTGACTGTGGCCCAGCTGGACGTGACGGATGAAGAAGGAATCGCGGCACTTGCTGCAAATCTGCAAGGACAAGGCCGGACGCTTGGTGCCATTATCAATAATGCGGCAGTACTGACTGCAAGGGACACACAGATTGAAGAGCTGGATTTCCAAGATATGCTTACCACGATGGATATTAATCTTTATGGACCGATGCGAGTGGTTAAGCATTTCTTGCCGCTACTCATTGAACCCGAGCTTTCGATCATCAACATATCGTCGGAAGCAGGCAGCATTACTAATGCTTATTCCGGAGACTATCCTTATTCCATCTCCAAAACGGCACTTAATATGTTCTCACAGCAGCTGCATGTATATTTAAAAGAACGCGGGGTACAAGTACTCGGCGTACATCCCGGCTGGATGCATACGGATATGGGCGGGGCAGAGGCGCCAACGAATCCGACCCAAAGTGCTGAGGGCATCATGGACTTGATCGAGAAGCGGACTACACCGGAAGGTCAATTCATGTTTGTAGACTATACGGGTAAGGATATGAAGATTTAATAAAGAGTGTTCTAACTAAAAGAGGTAACTCAATAGCCATTCATGGCTTCTGAGTTACCTTTTTTTGATTTTTCTATATGCTTATTTATTTCTTAATCAATAAATAAGCGAAATAAGGTACGCCGATCAACGCTACCATGATCCCAGCCGGGATGCCATCAGGGGAGACGAGATTGCGGCCAACGGTGTCCGCGATCAGAAGCAACCAGCCACCCAGCAATACTGCGACGGGAATAAACATCTGATTGCGCGGACCGACCAACGATTTCGCAATATGTGGTGCCATCAATCCGATAAAAGCGATTCCACCTGTTACGGATACCGCGGAGGCGGCAGCTGCGACGGCGACAAGAATCAGGACGATACGTTCGCGCTCCAGATTCAGACCGACACCAATGGCTGATACCTCACTTAGACTGAGCAGATTGAGTCGCAGCGATTTGTACAGGGTAAAGGGAACTAGCAGCAATAACCAAGGCAGTAAAGCCCAGATGAAGGGCCAATCTGTACCCCAAATATTCCCGGCAATCCATTTTGCGATAAAATCAACTTTGGCACGATCTGCGGATGAAATGATTACGATCATAACTCCCGACAGCGCTAGGGAAAATCCGACCCCGACCAAAACTAGCCGAATAGGATCAAGCCCTCTAGTCCGACTATATGAAAAAAGATAAATTAATGCTGCCGTAATTATAGCCCCTATAAAAGCAACCAGCGGCAACGCATAAATGAAGGTTCCAACGCTAACCGGGAAGTAGAGAAAAAATACAGCGACAGCCACACCTGCCCCGGAGTTAATCCCAATAATACCGGGGTCTGCTAGATCGTTTCGGGTAACACTTTGCAGAATCGACCCAGATAAGGCCAAGGCCATTCCTGCCAGTAGCGTAATTAGAATACGTGGCAGTCTCACAGAAAATAATACAAAGTCCTCTTTAAAGGTTCCATGACCGAAGAGAACGGGAAGCAGCCTGTCAAAAGACAGGGAAGAGTAGCCGATTCCCATACTGGCAATAGCCGTAAGCAGGATCAGTCCGGTGCATACCCACAGGATAAGACGTTGTTTTCGTACTGGAGCAGAGGAAATCATGAGAGTGTTTGACCTCCTTTACGAACAACGAACAAAAAGAAAGGCAGTCCTAGCATAGCCACGACAGCAACTATCGGCGTTTCATAAGGGGCATGGATTGTACGTCCAATGGTATCTGCAAGTAGCATGAAGGATGCCCCAGTGAATACTGAAATCGGCAGAATATAGCGGTAGTCGGTGCCGACTATTTTGCGGACAATATGCGGAATCATTAGCCCTACAAAAGCCATGTCCCCAATTAGAGCGACCGATGCGCCAGTCAGCAGAATAATGAGCGTGAACAGAATCCCTTTAACCAAAACAAGGTTTTGTCCTAATCCGATCGCTACCTCGTCACTCAAGCTAAGAATAGTCAGCTGGTTAGAAAATATTAATGCCACCACGATCCCGATGAGGATCACAGGTGCAATGGCCTGAAGCTGGCCCCAAGTTGTGCCGATAAGCCCACCGGCAGTCCACATGGATACATCTTTGGATATCTTGAAGGCAATGCTGACACCACTTGCGATAGCATATAGGAATGCAGATACCGCAGCACCAGCGAGTACGATACGGATCGGAGACAAGCCACCTTGGCGCACGGAGCCGAGAATAAGAACCAGAACGGCTCCCAGAGCAGCGCCGAAGAAGCAAGCAATCATGGTGCCAAAATAGTTCAGCCCCGGCATAAATACGAAGGTAAGCGCCAGTGCCATATTAGCTCCTGAAGTTAACCCCAGCAGGCCGGGATCGGCTAACGGATTGCGCGTAACGCCTTGCATAATAGCACCGGATACGGCAAAGGCGGCGCCGATCAGCATGGCGGCCAGTTCACGCGGCAGCCTGATCTCACGAAGAATGAGGACATTGTCTGCCGTTGAACTTGAAGTGATGGCAAGCCACAGATCATGGAGGGTGGTTTCTTTAGCCCCGAATAACATCGCGATCACGAGGCAAATAACCATTACCAGCACGCTACCAAGCAGCTTATAAAAGAATGGAATGGAAGTTTGCTTCGTAGTCATCTTTATTATTTTCCTAGAAAGCTTTTTTCAAAGAATTCCAGTTGATATTCTAAGCTAAGCGGATCATTAAAATAGAATGCTTTGGCATCAGCTTCGTAAACATGATTATTTTTGACAGCTGGGATGCTCTTGTAGATTTCTGTATCCTGGAAGGAATTATCTTCATCCGCATTTTTACTGAAAATAACGTAATCGCCTAGATAATCCTTCAGCACTTCTGTTGAGAGGGCCACGTAACCATCTGTTTTGGTGCCTTCCTTTACTGTCTCCGGCATACCGAGCTTGAAGTCCCCATAGAGGAGTTCAGTTCCGCGGCCAAAGTTATACCCGTATACATACAATTGCTTATTGAAGGTTTCAATGACAGAGACAGTTGCATCCTCGCCGATCTTCGCTCTGATTTCCTCACCCGCTTTTTTGGTGCGGGCACTAAAGTCATCTACCCAAGCTTGGGCTTCTTTTTCTTTGTTCACCAATTTGCCGACTTCCAGCTGTTGGGTTAAGTAATCAACTTTATTATAAGTATAAGTAACCGTTGGTGCGATTTGCTTGAATTTATCGATGTTCTTAATATCGGAGAGACCGATAATCAGATCCGGCTGCAGCTCAATGATCTTCTCCAGACTTTCATCACTTACAGCTTCTACATCTTTCAATTGCTCTTCAAAGCGAGGATTGGTTTTGGACATTTCATCTACGCCTACAACAGGTACACCTAGAGCCATAACATTACCTGTTAAAAATCGAGTGAGGACAACGACACGCTGAGGATGTGTCGGAACTTCAACAGGTCCATTTTCCGATTCATAAGTAAAAGTCGCACTTTCTGACTCCGCAGCAGGAGCCGAGGATGGGCTGTTTGTAGGACTAACCTCATTCTTCGCCTGATTTCCCCCACAAGCACTAAGGGTAAGCCCTAAAATAAGTACAAACGGAATAAATATCTTTCTCATTTAAATAATTCTCCCCTTTTAATGACTATGTTTCCGTGAATAATTCCATTATTTAATGAATCCCAGGCTGCGCCATAGATTGATTATGAGAATCATTCGCATTTGTAATCATTATAGGGATCACTTATGTGCCTAACCATGCCTTTTTGTTGGAAAAAAGACTTGGACTATTATTGGCCTTCGAATAATGCAACCGCACGTCCAAGCTGCAAACGAATGGAAACTGGATTATAAGGCACCCATTCATCCAGATTAAGCAGATGGATCTTCTTGTTCTGCACAGCAGAAAGTTGGTTCCAATAAGAGGAGTGGAAGATTTCTTCACTGTGTGCAGTGGAGCCTTTTGCGTCTGGAAATACAGTGACTAACAATCGGTCACCGGCATAAGCCTCCAGCTCAGAGACGTCAATCACAAGGGAATGAAACTGGTCGCCGAGTTTATTTATTTGATCCTCAATCAAGGCAGGAGCCTTGAGACCTAGCGATTGATAGATCACATACCCAACATTTCTTGCCCCGTATACGAGTAGTCCATCTGGTTTAATGACCAGAAGGGTTACAATCTCGTTAGCCACCGCGCTTTGCTGCACCACGGCCCGAGCTTCCAGCTCCTCTTGTTCAAAATCGTCCAGCCACTGCTCAGCACGTTCGCTACGGTGAATGGCACGGCCGATCAAGCGCAAGTGGTCTTTCCATCCTAGTTCCTGCCAAGAGATTTCAACAATAGGAGCGACCGCCCGCAGCTGCTCAGCGTTCAAGCCGAATTCTTCCAGATGTTGTGTGGCTGCAATAAGCAATTCAATGTTTGCTTCCAGTAATAACGCTTTTATCTGCTCAGCCGAGCTGTTCGTATGGATGAATTTCATAGACTGTGGTGGTTCCTGGTCAGAAAGATTTAAATACTCGCTGCTCTCTGAAATGGTAACTGCAGGTTCCAGGCCAAGCAGCAGCAAATGACTGGCATAGGGAGTGAGCATCACCGCTACACGTTGGAAAGGGATAAGATTATAGCCTGAAGGAGATGCGCCGGTCTGCTGCTTAAAGCGCCGACTAAGATAGAACTCATCCTTGTAGCCCACCTTTAAAGCAATTTCTCTTAGTGTGCTTGAACTATTAAGCAGTAGTTCCTTCGCTCTGTGAACTCTTAACCTGGACAGATATTCATTAGGGGTAAAGCCCGTAAATTGTTTAAATAGCGTTGAATAATGTGAACCGCTCACACCCGCAATTGCAGCTAATTGCTCACGTGATATTTTTTCACTGAAGTGATTCTCTAAGTATGTGATACTGCGTTCCATTGAGGGCTGCTCACTCACTTCAAATCTTGTTTCCTGCTGCTCCAGCAATTGAAGAAGGATCTGATGGAACAGGATCTGGTTCTGCACATGACGTATTTCACGATCTGGCAACCGGTGAAGATACAATTCCTTCATATTAGATACAATGGCTGGTTCATGAGGAAACAACAGCATATTTGAATTGGATGTCAGTTGGCTTGTCCGCGTCATAGCACTGGAGGGCAGTGCTCGTGTCTGTTCTTGAATCCGGATTGAAAGCTTATAAGCATGTAGCGGCTGCTGGCGATTTGTAATTAGAGAGGCGTAAGTATTCTCGGGGAGAAGGACGACAATGCCTTCCATTAGCTCATAAGTCTGATGATTGACCTCAAGCATACCCTTACCAGCAGCAATAGCTAGTAGGACGGTTGAATGCTCATGAATCTGAAGTCTTGGCAGATTTGAGGTTCCATACATCGACTGAATACTATCAGCGGTATATAAAGGGAAATGGGACTCCGCCCATTCTGGGACTACGTTATTCAAATCTTAAGCCTCCGTTACCTATAATTCTATGAATGGTATTATATTCTTCACTTCTATGGGACTAATTATAACATCTCTCGTTTGGGACAAGCCGCATAAATGACCACAAAGTAGAAGAGAAACTAATCTCCTAGATGAATCCATTGGTCCAAGAGTCCCTAAGGTCAAGCGAATATAAATACTACTATGATCCTTCATCCATTTTAAAAGAGGTGAATCTAAGATGAAAAGACAGGTGAAACCTAGTAGGAAAAGAAGACCTGCCTCCAGACTGCAGCCTAAACGTAGTTTAATTCTTAAAGCAAAAGCGCAAATCATTAACTTTGCGGTTATTGGTGATAGTCATGTGGGGTATGGAAACAGCTCAAGCATTTTTAGTAATCTTTTGCCTAAAGCTGTGAATAACGGGAATAAGAGATTTGTTATTTTTGGAGGAGATAATACGCAAGCGGGAGCTAATCATGGAAATAATGCGAATGCTTACTACAAGGACTTCAAGGATACGGTAACAAGCACGCTTGGGAGTATTCCTTATAAAGCATCTATAGGAAATTGGGAGGCAAGCACACAGTCCTTATTCACACAATATTTAGGTGCTGTTGAAGGTCAAATGAATTTTCCGGGTACGCAGGGGAAGGTCAAGTATGTATGGCTTAATTGTGCGCTTGGACGGTTTACTCCGGGTAGTATAAATTTGTTGAGAAATTTAGATGATAGTTTTTATTATATTATAGATTTTCATTGGCCCCTCAAAGTAAGTGGGATTACGGTGGACCCAACCCATGTATTAAGCGCATCGGAGACGAATAAGTTTTTTTCATCCATTCCTACAAAAGTGAGAGATAAGGTGTTAGCTATTTTTACGCATCATGGACATCTGTTTTACCGAAAGCTTAGTAATATATATCCCGGTTACAACAAAACTAAATTTTTCGTATGCGGATGTTCTGGGGAATATAAATGCAAAACAAATGGTGATCGGGGTTATTACAATGCCACATTATCCATCAACGGGACAACAATTAATGTAGATACTTTTAAGGTAGCGGTAACTTAGCAAAAACTAAGCTGAAGCTGATTTTCGGGAAAAACCGGGTTCAGCTTTAGTTTTTTTAGCAAATAGTTAATAGAAACTCAACAATTCAGTCACAGGATAATAGTAAGCTAGCAGGATTATTTAATATATTTGTATAATAGTTTATATATGTATTAAATGAATCATATTGGGGGGCTACCGATGAGAGGGTTAGTATTTAATTCTTTAGAACAGGCGGGTGTCTCGGCTTTTGGTGTGGAGCGTATTCGTACAGCCGCCGCACAAATGGTTGAAGACAATATCACACCTGCGCAAGTTATTGTTGCTGCGAGAAAGGGGACGCTGCTGGTCCATCAAGCGAATGGAAAATTCGGACCTGAAGCAGACGCAGCAGATTTAACAGCGGATGCTATATTTCCACTCTGTTCCATCACAAAACTATTTACTGCAACCGCTATTATGATGTTAGTGGAACAAGGGAAAGTGGGCCTAAATAGGCCGGTTTCTGATTACATCCCCGAATTTACAGGGGAGAACAAAACAAAAGTATGCGTACATCATTTGTTGACACATACCTCTGGAATTGAGGTTAATGGCGGTTATGATGCACCACTAAGCCACGAGCCAGGTACTGTGATGTCTTACTGTGGATATGGTTATGAGCTGTTGGGTGAAATTATACGGCGAGTTAGTGGACAAGCTTATGATGTATTCGTAAAGGAAACCATATTTAAACCGCTTGGAATGGAAAATACATATTATCGTGTGCCAATGGAAGTGCGGAACAGAGTAGTTAGACGTGCCCCTGAGGCAGCATGCGCGGAATGGGTAGACAGCGAATACAATTTGAATTCTGTATCTGCGGGGGGCGGGGCTTACTCAACGGCTATGGATTTGGCTGTTTTTGGCCAGATGTTCCTTAACGGCGGAATTTATAACGGAGTACGATTGCTTAGTCCGGTAACAGTAAAAGAAATGACCCGCAATCAAATTCCGGGCGTATCCTCACAATATAGAGACGAAGTTTTCCCTGAAGCGTACTGGGGGTACGGATGGGCGATTAATGGCACGAAGCGTGACGGCGGAGATCTGCTCTCTGCAGATGCCTATTCACACTGGGGGGCGGCAGGTCCTTTCCTCTGCGTGGATCCGATTTATCAGACAGTGACGGTTCATTTATCCGTAGAACTGGATCACCAGAAGCCATTTAAAAATATGTATGTTGATTACTTCAACAATACTGTTCTTGCAGCAATCACAGAGCTGTGATGTCGGCTGCTATTTTCATATCCATTTAGAATTTTTGTTGTGTCTACTTTTCTTAAAGTGTGTTTTCCCTGTTTGTTCTAAATTGTTTAGGGGTGATTCCGGTATATTTCTTAAACACTTTGGTAAAGTAGCTCTGATCATTAAAATGTAGGCGTGAGGCGATGTCCGATAAGCTTATCTCTGGTACTTCTATTAGTCGTTTTGCCTCTTCAATCCGCTCCAATTGAATAAAATCGCTGATGGTGATGCCGGTCTCCTTCTTAAATAATAGGGAGAGATAACTTCTATTTAATCCTGCAACCTCAGCCAGTCTATCTAAGGAAAGTTCCTCATATAGGTGATTGAAAATATAGTTCTGACAGAGAGCCACGGTGCGCGACAGTTTCGCCATCCGGCTCTCTTTGACATGGTCTGCGAAATCGCAAAGGGCATTAAGAACGGCATGATCTACAGCGGGAATATCTTTTAGTTCTTCGATATGCTGGATATGAAAGTCGCTTAGGGTATAAGAAATTTCCCAGTACAGCCCTCCATCTATAGCTGCACGTGTAGCGAGTGTAATACAAGAGATTGCCAGATTCTTTTTGTTACGTAATTGGCTCCTTTTAGAGAGAAGCCCGTAACTCTCTTCGGAGAACGAAGCTTGAACGCGTAGCAGCTCAGTTTTATTGCCTTTTTTGACATAGTGAAAGAGATTTTTTTCTAGCATGGGCTCGTGGTGCAGCCACGTATTCTCACGGCGATAAGAAATATCCAAATCCAAACTGCCTGAGGGCAGTTGTTTATAGGCAAGAATGCGGGAGTCCAGCAGTAGTTCGCTAAGGGTCAAGGTTTTTCCAGTAACGAGCGAGTATAGCAGCATAGCGGTATGGTATAGTCTCATTTTATTTAACACGGTCAGGCTGCGGTAATAGTTAAGCCATTGCTCCTGAAACTTAAGCGGAACTTCATGATCACGCATCAGACTTGCCACATTATCCTCCGTAGGTTGAGCATACAATGAAGGGCCAATCACAATGCTTCCCTCGTTACTGTTGTCTGAGGGTAAATGGAGAATGATGTAATTCTCTAGAAAATTTGTGGTACGAACGATTGGTACAGTACAAGTCGGTCCATTGCCATTAGAGTTGTTCTCACGATTAAAAGATTTAGTAATTTCAGAAAGTGGCTCATTAAGGTTATGAACCCAAGGGGCGCACTCGAAGGAGGAAGGCATAGCAAATTCAATTTCCCGAGTGGCGTCGAGCAGGAACAAGGGAATTTGCTGTGACTCATACATCACTTTACAGATATATTGGACTCTTTCCTTATCCTCCAAATGATCTAACATGTTATGACCTCCTCACCTAACAAGAATACCAAAAACACAATAATAATGCCATAAATCAAGCATGAAGTATATTAAAATAGGGATAGTATACATTCAGAGGAGGCATTTTTATGAAAACCAAAATTCATGAACTCATATCACAATTGACCCTTGAGGAGAAAGCGGGACTCTGTTCAGGGCTTGATTTCTGGCATACCAAGGGGATTGAACGACTCGGAATCCCTTCTTTGATGGTAACGGACGGACCCCATGGTTTACGCAAGCAAAAAGAGAGTGCCGATCACCTCGGGCTTCATAACAGTGTTCCCGCAACTTGTTTTCCTTCAGCAGCAGGGTTGGCTTCTTCGTGGGATCGGGAACTAATTGAGCGAGTGGGGAAGGCGCTTGGTAAGGAGTGCCAGGCAGAAAACGTTGCTGTTCTGTTGGGACCGGGGACGAATATTAAACGCTCTCCACTGAACGGTCGTAACTTTGAATATTTCTCGGAAGACCCTTATCTTTCTGCGGAGATGGGGGGGAACCATATCAAAGGTGTGCAAAGCGAAGGAGTCGGCACCTCGCTTAAGCATTTTGCCGCCAATAATCAGGAACACCGGAGAATGTCGGTAGATGCGGTTATTGATGAACGGACGCTGCGGGAGATTTATCTGGCTAGCTTTGAAGGTGCAGTTAAGTACAGTCAACCTTGGAGCGTAATGTGTTCTTACAACCGGGTTAACGGTGAATACGCTTCTGAGAGTGAAACGCTTCTAACGCGGATTCTTAGAGATGAATGGGGTTTCGAAGGATTTGTAGTTTCGGATTGGGGTGCGGTCAATGAGCGAGTGAAGGCGCTGCAAGCAGGGCTGGAGCTGGAAATGCCGTCAACGGGAGGACTTGGCGATGCCAAGATTGTCGCAGCGGTGCAAGGTGGGGAACTAGCTGAAGAAACGTTAGACCTTGCGGTGGAGCGGCTGCTCACTTTTATTTTTAAGGCGGTAGACAATCGTAAAGATAATACTTCATTTAATGCTGAAGAGCATCACCAACTGGCACGGAAAGTGGCGCGGGAAAGCATGGTGCTTCTTAGAAATGAGGAGGAAGTTCTACCCTTATCTAAACAAGGTACTATTGCGATCATTGGGGAATTTGCTAAAAATCCGCGTTATCAAGGTGGGGGAAGCTCGCATGTGAATCCAACTCAATTGGATGATGCTTTTGAAGAGATGAGAGGTCTTGCGGGGTCTGCTGAGCTGCTATATGCCCAAGGATATGAACTGGAGCATGATGAGATTAATGAGGTTTTGCTGCAAGAGGCACGAGAAACAGCGGCAAAAGGTGATGTAGCGGTGTTGTTCCTTGGACTGCCGGATAATTATGAGTCAGAGGGTTATGATCGCAGCCACTTGTCTCTTCCAGAGAGCCATAAAGCGCTGATCGATGTGGTAGCTGAGGTGCAGAGTAATATCGTTGTTGTACTCAGTAATGGCTCACCTGTAGAGATGCCTTGGATTGATAAAACAAAAGGAGTCCTTGAGGGTTATCTAGGTGGGCAGGCGTTTGGGGGTGCCGTAGCAGATTTATTGTTTGGAGAGGTCAGCCCAAGCGGTAAACTGGCAGAGACATTCCCCATGAAGCTGAGCGACAATCCATCCTTTCTTAATTTCCCGGGGGAAGGGGATAAGGTAGAGTATAAGGAAGGTTTGTTCGTAGGTTATCGTTATTATGATAAAAAAGAGATAAAACCGCTGTTTCCTTTCGGCTTTGGTCTCAGCTACACAGAGTTTCAATACAGTCATTTAACAATTTCCAAGAGCAGCATAAAGGACACCGAGACTATTCAGGTTAAGGCTACTGTTAAAAATACGGGCACTCGCGCAGGAAAAGAAATCGTTCAGCTCTATGTTAGTGATGTGGAGAGCAGCGTGATCCGTCCACTGAAGGAACTAAAAGGCTTCAAGAAGCTAGAGCTTCAGCCTGAAGAAGAGCAGGAGGTAACCTTTGAGTTAGATAAACGCTCCTTTGCTTATTACAACGTTAACATTGGTGATTGGCATGTGGAAAGTGGAAATTTTGAAATTGCTATTGGCTCATCATCGCGGGATATTCGTCTGACAACTTGTATCGGAGTGGAATCGACCAATCCGCTTACGATGCGTTATCATCGGAATAGTACTATTGGTGATTTGCTGGATAATCCACGGACAGCGGAAAAAGTGAAGAAATTCAGCAGTGTTTTTGGCTTAGAAGGTGCGATGGACGATAACCCGGAAATGTACATGGCGATGATGAAATATATGCCGCTGCGGGCAATGATCGGTTTCGGCCAAGGGAAATACACGGAAGAAGATTTAGCCAAGGATCTGCAAGAATTTAATACATTGGCTACTAAGTAGAAGTAAGCCAGTGGCACATATTAGTCCTATCTAATATGCACCACTGGCCTTATTTGTGTAAATTTCTTGTCTGGACACTTACCCATTAACTCGATAGGTGTGCCTCAACGTTTCCTTGAAGGAAATCCGTAATCTTTAGCGCGCCACGCTACTAGCAGCGCAAGAATCAATAGTATAAACATTACCCACGGGAAGGAGCGGACACCAAGTGTTTCAATAAGAATTCCGCCTATCACTCCGCCACCGCCAATAGCTAGGTTCCATGCCGTCACCAGCATCGATTGGGCCACATCTGCACTTTCGCCAGCGGTTTCGGCAACGGCTGTCTGTAGCAAAGTAGCTGCTCCTCCGAACGTCAACCCCCATACACCAACCACTAAATAGATCACTATGGGCTGGCTGCTACTAATGCCTAGTACAATGGATGACAAGGCAAAAGCAGCTAGGCTGATCAGAACCAATGGACGCAGTTTGCGGTCGATCAAAATACCGATGACCCAGATGCCAACAAGCGCTGTAATGCCGAAAACAAGCAACACCAAGTCAACCCGCTGGGTTAGCCCGGCCTGAGTAAGATAGGGGGCAATATAGGTATACAAGATGTTGTGTGCTAGTACCCATACCAGAACGACAAACAATACCGGCCGTACCCCCGGAATAACAAAAACCTTGTAGAGAGGGAGCCGTTTTTCAGGGGCTTCTCCTGGATAGTCCGGTAGCTTCCAAAATACCCAAGCGATCAGCATGAGAGCTAATAGCGACATGAACCCGAAGATAGAGCGCCAGCCTACAAGGGTGCCAAGAAGGGTTCCAGCAGGGACACCGAGTGCCAGAGCGAGAGGTGTGCCAACCATCGCTACCGCCATTGCTCGTCCCTTGAGTGACTCCGGCACCATGCGCCGGGCGTAACCTGCTATCATGCCCCATAAGACTCCAGCGGATACGCCGGCGAAGAACCGAGCTGTTAGCGTAAGTATATAATTGGAAGAAAAAGTGGTGACGGTGTTGAATATGAGAAAACCAAGGATGCACATTAGTAGCAGTGGTCGCCGCCGCCATCCACGCGTCACGGTAGTTAAGGGAATCGCGGCCAACAGGGAACCAAGAGCATACAAAGTGACAAGTTGACCGGCAAGGGCCTCGGAGACACCAAGCCCCTCACCTATTTGGAGCAACAAGCCTGCCGGAATCGTTTCGGTAAGAATACAGATAAACCCCGTCATAGCTAAGGCGAGTAATCCAGCCCATGGCAGACGTTCAGAAGAGGGAGTGCTGGGGGCACTTTGTGTGGCAGAAGATGTGTTTTGGCTCATAGAGAAGCCCCTCTCTTATATAATTTTAGCAAACTCAATGATATAGACGACGAATAGGGTCTACTGGACAGAGAGCCTAGGCTGGTTCATTCCGGACCCAGGCTTCTTGTGTTCATGCTCTATTTATTACGTCTATCATAAATGGCATCACAAAGGTCTACAGTAAACTGACCCGACATGCCTTCCAATGCGGTATTAGTGAAAGCGACGACACTGAGGCGTTGCTTGGGATCTACGAACCACGAATGACCATAAGTACCCCCCATGCGCCAAGTACCCGGAGATTCTGGAGTGTCTGCGGCGACAGGATCCTTTAGTACCGTGATGCCTAGGCCAAAGCCTCGTCCTGGCCAGAAGGCCATTGGCAGATCATCGATCTGGTTGGTCGTCATATCGTGAACCAGTGACTCCGGTAGCAGCGGCGCTCCGCCCTTACGTAATGTTTCCAGCAGTTGCAAAAAATCTCCGGCGCTGCCGACCATGCCAGCTCCTCCAGAAGGATAGGCAGTAGTGTCAAGTGCTCGGCTAGGGGCAAGCAGGAACCCAGCCGTTCCCTCCACAAAGGCAATACTGTCAGGATCAAGTAAGGGCCGTGGCTCTGGAGTATCATTGGCATAGGAAGTGGCCAGCCGTTCTCGATCGACTGCAATAAAACCCGTGTCGCTCATGCCAAGCGGCTTGGTCACGAGTGAATGTACAGCCTCACTGAGCGGTGTTTCTGTGACCTTTGCAATTACTGCTCCCAGCACATCTGTCGCGATGGAATATTTCCACTCGGTACCTGGCGTATAAAGGAGGGGGACAGAGGCAAGACGGCGCAGGTTCTCTTCCAATGTGATGCCGGACTGATCCATACCATCTGATACCCCTGCTGACTGATAGGAACCCTTCTCTTCTTGGAAAAATCGGTAAGACAGGCCCGCGGTGTGCGTCATCAAATGACGAATCGTCAAGGAAGCGAACTCGCCATTCTGCAAACGCGGCTGAAACTCTGGAAGCCAACGATCAACGCGGTCGTCCAGTTGTAGACGACCTTGCGCAACTAATACTAGGGCTGCCGTTGAAACGATAGGTTTAGTAACTGAAGCGAGCCGGAATAAGGCATCTTCTCGCATAAGTCGGCCTAGCTCGCGGTCGGCAAAACCGGCAGCACGGCTATAAACCAGTTCCCCATCTATCGCCACTTTAATGACAGCACCGACCAAGCGCTTGTCAGCGAGGGTTCGATCGATTACTCTATCGATGCGACCTGATAAACATTCTGTAATTATTTTATTTGAATCCAATATACTCAACGGTCTTCATCCCTTCGGAATAGTTAAAGTCAAGAACACTTTACTATTGTAGGGTTATTATATATAACAAGTTATCTTGATTACATAAGGCAACTAAGCTAAATTAGCTTTATAACGGTTAATTACAATCTAGTTAATATAGAAAACCTTAAATTTAAAGGAGGCGATTTTGATGGACCATGTTGATAAGCAAATTCTTTTCCATCTTCAAAATCAAGCAAGAATTTCTATGACAGAGCTGGGGAAATGTGTCGGTTTATCGCAACCTGCGGTTACGGAGAGAGTTAGGCGTATGGAGGAAAAAGGCATCATCAGCGAATATCGCACCATAATTTCTCCTGAAAAGATTGGGAAACAAGCAGCTGCCTACATGTTATTTCATTCTAGGGATTGTAATGCATTCCTTGATTTCTGCCGCTCAAGTCCTGATGTCGTCGAATGTTACCGTATAAGTGGGGAACACAACTACTTATTGAAGGTAGTAACCAACTCTACACGAGCCCTCGAGGAGTTCGGAAATCAATGTGACAAATACGGTACTTACACGATTCTGATCGTGATGTCATCACCAATCGATTATAAATTTCTTATACCCTCGCTTGAAGAAGCAAGCCTAAACTTGCTGAGTTAGATTTTAAACATAATCCGTTAGCCTGTCGTAACAAAAAAAAAGACTCTTCTATATAAATAGAGGAGTCTTTTTGGTTTAGATATTGTAATAAAAAAGATTGCAGCTGCTCCTTTTTCGTAGATACATCATGGACTTTCTATCTTATAAGTCTGGCGGTATTTTAGTGGAGAAAGCCCGGTGATTTCCTTAAATACCCGACCAAAGTGAGTCATATTATCAAATCCAAAATTTTCAGCTATCTTGGCTACTTTAAAGGCAGTATTGATTAACAAGGCACGAGCTTCCTGGTGGCGATAAGTATAAATAAGCAGCTTAAACATAAGTGTTTTTAAATATAATTCATAGCCGGGAGGTTGCTTCGTAAATTCAGAGACCCTTTTATTGAATAATTTCTCGATAAAGTTTTGTTCAGAACCATGAACCTGAACGGGTGGGAGATCAGTTCGAAGAAGTCCGGAAAAACCTGAAGGCCATTGGCTATCGGGAATGAGCTACCTTCCATAAACGGGTTAGAACAATGGTTAGTCTAGACCAACTATAAAATGAATTAAGTAGCCAAGCTAATGCCAGCATCGCCTAGTTTCCAACGGCAGGTCATTATCAGCTTCTCACCCTCCAGTTCGGCTGTCAGCGTGCCACCCATTTTATTCATTAGACTTTTGGCGATGGAGAGACCCAGCCCGGAAGCTTGAGAAGATCGGGTACGGTCTGCGGTATAGAATCGGTCAAATAAGAGGTTAACATCGCTTCCGACTAGTTCCTTCGCATCGTTTACTATCGTTAAGTCAGCTGTTTCCCGCCGTCGTTCGAAATGGATTTCTACATACCCGGTCGCGTGTTTGACCGTATTGACAAGTAAATTCTCGACAACTCTCCGCACAGCGGATTCATCGGCGTATACGGATACATTTTCTTCAGGTAGCCGTATATCCGGTGTAATATTGCGTTCGTTGAAAGAATCGTAAAATCCGACCAGAATTTCCGAGAGCAGGGCCGTCATCCCAAGCTTTTCCGTATGTAGAGGATAATCTAGCGATTCGATCAAGGAAAGCTCAAAAAAATCATTCAGCAGCGCCTGCAGCCGTTTCGTCCGATTTTTAACGATGGCAACATATTCAAGCTTTTCATCAGGGGTAATAGACTCATCCTCCAACAGTTGAATATAACCGAAGATGGAGGTGAGGGGTGTACGGATATCATGTGAAATATTCGCCACAGCCTGACGGAATTCTTGTTCGACACGTTTTCGCTGGGCTTCCGCTTCGACGATTAAATCAGATTGACGATTGATTTGTCCCGCAAGCGCCTCAAGCTTCTGGTCGAATAGAGCCACATCAATTTTTTTACCGGATGCTCGCTCGTTGTAGGTATGCAATTGCTCTGTTATCCGCCCTAGTTCTCGCCTTAACATTAAAAAATGGAAAAGCAGGAGAGCTCCTGCCGCAAACAATATGATTGTCAGAATAAGCAACACTCTCCTGCACCCCCCATTTGCTATTTGATTTCTTTTCGGTGGAATACGAGAATACCGAGTACCCCGGAAACGGCTATTGTCAACAACGGCACGAGTAGAAGTGCTGGCCAATCTCCACTGTCGATACTGAGCTTACCGATATCGCTCACCCGTTTGAAGATGGAATAATCGTACAAATTACTAAAGAAAGAGATCTTCGAACCTATACTAGCCAAAACCGTATCGATCATAAGGAAGAAAATCATTGAGAAGCCGATAGTTTTGCCGCTGTCGGTTAGGATTACGGTGAACAGCGCCCCAATGGCTGCGTAACCAGCCGTGTACAATAACGTTAGCCCGAGGGCTCGCGGTATGAAAAGTGTAGTGCTTCCTTCCGGCAGATGACCGAAGCCCGAAAGCAGCGTGACTTCGACTGTGCTGACAATAGGAAAGACGAGCGAAATCGCCATGGCTCCAACTGCGAATACGATTAGTTTTGCTGCGAACAGCCGGCCTCTGGTGTTGCCCGAAGAGGCGATCGTCTTCATGACCCCTGTGGAATATTCGTTAGAGATAAAGAATCCAGCCAGAATGGCTACGCCGAATTTAATAATGTAGGCATTGCTTGAAATAAAGGTAGTCAGAAATTCAGCGCCGGTGATCTGAGGTTCCCCATTGGAACGATGATCAAAATAATATAGCAAAGGGTACGCAAGCGAGAGGACGGAAAGTGCCAATAGAAAAGTCCAAAATGATCTATTCTTTCGGAGCTTGAAAAACTCCACTCTGATCAGATTATACATTTGGGTTCCCCCCAATCCGCTTTGTAAAATAACTTTCCAAGTCTTCACCCATAGGCATAAACTTCTCGATCTCGAGGCCCGCAGAGAATAAAGCAGTTGATACTTTGCCTGGCTGCTCAATACGGCTATACAACTTGATGGTTCCATCCTGCATCACTTCGAAATCGGCCGTACCCAGCTCGTTCTGAATGACGGCTGTTGCCTTGCCCGGATCATCCACTTTGATAAATAAATACTGCTGACATTTCTCGTTTAATTCCTCCGCAGTGAGTTGTTCAAGCAACTGACCGTGGTGAATAATGCCATAATGACTTGCCATTAAATGCAGCTCACTTAGAATATGACTTGAGATCATTATCGTAATGCCTAGCTCACGGTTTAGTCGCTTGAGCAGTTCGCGCATTTCGACGACACCCATCGGATCCAACCCATTAGTTGGCTCGTCCAGAATCAGAAATTCTGGATCTCCCAGTAAGGCGATGGCAAGACCTAACCGCTGCTTCATTCCAAGTGAGAAATTTTTGGCTTTCTTCTTTCCGGCGCCCTGCAGTCCAACTTGCTCTAGCATTCTAGGAACACAATCTTTGCCGGGAATACCACGTAGAATCCGGTTTGCTTCTAAATTTTCACTCGCAGTCATATGGGGGAATAAAGCGGGACTCTCGATAATCGAGCCGATTCGCTTACGAGCCTGGATCAGGGCTTGCTCTTCACTGGCTCCGAACAGCTCGATCGTCCCCTGAGTCGGAAAAGCAAGTCCGGTCACAATCCGGATTAATGTTGATTTTCCGGCTCCATTTTGTCCAATAAAACCATAAATAGAGCCTTTACGGATTGACAAATTGACTTTGTCCAGCGCTGTATGGCCCTTGAACTTTTTGGATAGCTGATTTGTTTTTAATACATACTCGTACATCTCGTCTTGGCCTCCTTTTCGTGATAGACCAAGTATAGAATTGAAAACATAAGAAGAGCTAAAGCCAAATCTTAAGAATGTCTTAAGGCTTGAGCCGATAACCTATGCCCCATACCGTCTCGATAAATTCGCTTCCTGGCGCGGCCTTGGTTAGCTTGCTGCGCAAATTGCTCATATGGACATTGACCGTATTGTCGTCCCCGTAATATGGCTCGTGCCAGACTTTTTCATACAAATTCGCTTTCGTAAACACCTTTTTGGGAGCTGATAAAAGTAACGAGAGAATCTCAAACTCTAGAGCTGTGAGCGTCAGTTCCGCACCATTTGCCGTGACCGACATCGCATCTCGATGAAGTACAAGGCCCTGATGCTGGAGCAGGTTAGGCAAAGCCGATTGCGCAATCCGCGAATACAAACGTAGATGAGAATCGATCCGTGCAGAGACTTCTTCAACGTCGAAGGGTTTCGTAATGAAATCATCCGCCCCCGCCCGCAGAGCAGACACCTTGGTCTGAGGCTCACCCTTGGCAGAAATGATAATTACCGACATATTGTCCCGCCCGGCAATCCTCTCAAGTAGTTCCTCACCCGACATGCCAGGCAGCATCAGATCCAGTAGCAGCATGCTCCATTGACGTTGCTCCAGATAGAGAAGTGCCTCCGTTCCCGAGTAAGCAGGTTGGGGAATGTAGCCGCTTTTCTTAATTATGTTGCATAGCAATCGGTTGATGTCGCTGTCGTCCTCAGCAACAAGAATATGTATCGGGGTATTCATTTAATCTCCTTTTTTTACCTGAAATGGGTCGTTGTTCGGATGAATGTCTATTAAATAGGATAGCAGGTTTTAGATTCTGTATCCAGATCCAGTCAATTTGCATTTTGGTTATTCAAATCTATATCACCGATTCTCGTGAGTTTATTTTTATATAAGAAAGAGACTCTTCTATTTAAATAGAGGAGTCTCTTTGCGGTGTTAAGGTATTTAGATAAATAGATTATGACCCGACTGATCGGCTTGGCCGAGGTAATAACCAACGCCGCCGATTCCGACACCGTCAATCAGTTCTTCACGAGTGATGCCCATAAGATCCATGGACATTTGGCAGGCGACGATTTCCACACCCTGGTCGATAGCCATCTGAATCAATTCCTCCAAGGAAGAGATATTTTTGCTCTTCATTAAAGAGCGGATCATTTTCGAGCCCATGCCCATCATGTTCATATTTGAAAGCGTCAGCTTCCGGCTGCCGCGTGGCATCATGGCACCGAACATTTTACCGATGAAGTTTTTGTTCACAGGCACCTTCTCATCCTTGCGGATAATATTGAGGCCCCAGAAGGTAAAGAACATTGTGACTTTTTTACCGCTGGATGCTGCTCCGTTGGCAATGATGAAGGAAGCGATCGCTTTATCCAAATCCCCGCTAAAAACAACCATTGTGCTTGCGTTGCTAGTTTGAATTACTTGTGCGTCTGCTCCGGTTGGTGCTGATGCTGAAGTCTCGATAACTCCTTTGCGCAGATAAGCTTCGATCATGCCAGTAGGCAGCTTTGTTAGCTGCAAAAGCGTATTGTTGGACATACGAGCCCAAGCCTTGATATCCTCATAAAATCCGGGATCGGAAGCAGTTACCTTCAGGACTTGCCCTTCCAAGAGCGGGTCCATGCTCATTTTAACTTGGATCAGCGGCCCTGGGCAGCACAGTCCGCAGGCATCAAGCACGGAATCAGGTGCTAGTTCCGTTTCTAGTTTGGATGAAGGGGCACCTATTGTGCTGGAGGTAGCTGTGAAAGCTGCAGCGTTAACAGTGGGTGTAACTGTGCCAGTCCCAGTCGCAGTTCCAGTCCCAATCCCAATCGCAGTTCCAGTCCCAATCCCAGTCTCCGTCTCCGTCTCCGTCATTGCTCTTGTTGCTGCGATTTCTTTACTGGCTGCTGGTGTACCAACGTTTGGCGTCAAGTTATCTTTTTTTTTAGGCGTAAATTGGCTCATCTGATAGGTTTTATAACCGCCGGTCAGGTTTTTCACACGGTAACCTTTTTGCTGTAAAATCCGGGAAGCGGTGTAGCCTCTGAGTCCAACTTGGCAATACACCCAAATTTCGTTACTAGAGTCAAGCTCGCTTAGCCGACCACGCAGATCATCCACAGGGATGTTAATGGACCCTTCAATATGACCATTAGCATGTTCGATTTCCGAACGTACGTCAACTAAAATGGTGTTGTTATTGTCACGACCCTCTAAATCCTTAGGCACGAATACCGTAGTCAAACCTTGCAAAATATTTTCAGCAGCAAAGCCAGCCATGTTCACCGGATCTTTAGCGGAAGAATAAGGAGGGGCATAAGATAGCTCTAACTCCGTCAAATCAGTGACCGAACCTCTAAAACGAATAACTGTAGCGATATCGTCGATACGTTTGTCTACACCACTGTAACCCACAGCTTGTGCTCCTAGCACCGTACCTTTTGGATCAAAAATCAGCTTCATAGATATCGGAGTTGCCCCCGGATAATAGGTTGCGTGTGAGCTTGGATGTATATATATCACGTGATACGGCAGACCCAAACGTTGTAGCGTTTTTTCGTTATTTCCGGTAGAAGCACCTGTGACTCCAAAAACCTTAATAATAGAAGTCCCTTGTGATCCTTTGTAAGTTGTGCCGAGACCACTGACGTTGTCCGCAGCAATCCGCCCTTGCTTGTTGGCAGGACCAGCTAGTGGAATGGCGGTTTTTGTTCCGTTTACGAAATCAACCACCTCAACCGCGTCACCTACAGCGAACACTTGATCCAGATTGGTCTCCATCCGCTCATTGACTAAAATATGGCCGCGGGGACCGAATTCTAAGCCACTGTCCTTCAGAAAAGAGGTATCCGGAGAAACGCCGATAGCCAGCAGAACCATATCACTTTGCAGTACAGTGCCACTTGCTAATTGCACCTGTATTTGTTCTCCCACCTCAGCAAACCCTTGGACCATATCGGAAAAAATAAGATTAACGCCATGCTCGTCGAGTTCTTTTGCCAAAATAGAAGACATTTCAGTATCGAACGGAGCTAATATTTGTGGTCCTGCTTCAATTAAGGAAACTTCCAGACCAGCTTCTCTAAGGTTCTCAGCCATTTCCACACCGATAAATCCACCACCGATCACCACGGCCGAACGTGTGCCTTCCGCAGCGACTTTAGCTTTGACTTTGTCAGTGTCGGGAATGTTACGCAACATGTGTATTTGGGAACTCTCGATACCGGGCAGATTCGGACGAATCGGTTTAGCACCTGGCGATAAAATAAGCGCATCATAACTCTCTTCATAGGAGCCTTTTTCTATGCTTTCTACTCGCACTTTTTTGTTCACGGGGTCGATAGACACTACTTCACTTTGAATCCGAACATCGATGTTAAAACGTTTGTGCATCGCCTCCGGTGTCTGCACCAGCAGCTTGGAGCGGTCCTGAATGGACCCACCGATATAATAAGGAAGTCCGCAATTAGCAAAAGAAATGTACGGATCACGCTCAAACATTACAATATGAGCTTCTTCATCTAATCTCCGAAGTCGGGCGGCTGCTGACGCGCCTCCTGCAACTCCACCAACAATTAATACTTTTTTACTCATGATGACTTATTCCTCCCCTAAAAATAACTGAATCAGATGTTTGATTTTTTCGTCTTTAACAGAATAGTTAATCTCCAGCCCATTACGTTCGGTTTCAACGATGCCTAGTGATCTAAGCTTCTGTAAATGCTGGGACACCGTAGATTGTGGAAGATCGAGACAGTCCTGCATGAAGCTAACGTTGCAGCTGCCCTTTTCCAGAAGTCCTTTGATGATGCACAAGCGCACGGGATGAGCTATAGCCTTTAAGGTTTCGGCGGTTTGGTTATAAGCTTTAAAATTTTTGTCCATGGTAACGAACACCTCGCTTTACAATATCCTTATATCGTAATATTATGATATAGTGATATGGAAATCAAGTTATTTTTATAAAGGTGAAGGAGAGATGCTCGATGTCTTTTAAAATTTCAAAGGAAATTACCCCACAGCAAGTAGCGGAACGCTTGAAGAATGGCGAGACTCTTACCATGTTGGATATACGCGAACCCGCCGAATGGGTGGAGGGACATGTAATGGGTGCTAAACATATTCCGCTTGGACAGTTATTGATGCGCTTAGATGAACTGGATTCTCATGGCGAGATAATTGTGATGTGCTTAAGTGGTGGCCGTAGTGGACTGGCTTGTGAGCTGCTGAGTGAAAAGGGGTATAACGTTGTGAACATGACGGGTGGATTAGGTGCTTGGACGGATGATTTTTTGGTACGGGAGTAATGATATGAGCATGATGGTTCGGATCCTACTGAGTATTTTAATTGTCTTTAGTATTGTGAGGTTTTTGCGTTATGCTTGGCCTGTTCGTTCACTTACTTATATAGAAGTCCGTGAGGTTCGCGAATTAGCGGATCAATCATTGGCTATGAAAATGCTCGATGTTAGGGATGCCGTTGATTACCAGAAGGAAAGTATCCGTGGTTCGATAAATATTTCGCTGGGGCGATTACCCTATGTCTGGCAGCACTGTCTATCTCCGGGCGACTCGGTTCTAATTCTTGCAGAAAGTTACTACAAAAGAAATAAAGCCGCGAGAATTCTTTATAAGCAGGGATTTCGTAAGCTATATGCGGTAAATGGCGATTTGTTAGGGAACAAAAGAACGCTCTCCGACATTCCTGTGAAAGGTTGTTGTGAAGGATAATGGATAATGGATTTAAGGTCATTGATTTCCCGTCTCAGATTGAAGTTGGGGTGTCGAAGTCAGGGTGTCGATGGAATGATCTCTTATGATGCCTATGGGCAAGGCGCTCGGCATGCACATTTGCTAGGTGAGGGAAGGCAGTGAAGTTGGAGCAATATGTCACTCTAGTTGAGCCGCTATATTAATGTTGCTAAGTTGTGATGTTGTGGCTAGGTCGCTAAATTAATGTTGCTAAGTCGCGATGTTGTGGCTAGGCCCGCTAAGTCAATGTAACTAAGTCGCAATGTTGTAGCTAGGCCGGTATATTAATGTTGCTAAGTCGCAATGTTGTAGCTAGGTCGCATATTAATGTTGCTTAGCCGCGATGTTGTAGCTAGATCGTTAAATCAATGTAGCTAAGTCCCGATGTTGTAGCTAGGCCGCTAAGTCAATGCAACTAAGTCGCAATCCAGTCAGCCTCATCTCGAACTCAGTTTTAATTGCATTTTGTGCAGTTAAACTTCACTAGTTTTAGGAAAAGTAACAGTTAACTGCACTTTGTACATCTAAATTTGATCATTTACGCTTAACTACCTAATGTTTCCTTTTTTAGTTGTAGAAAGTACAACTAAATGGACTTTTAGGGGGATAAGGGTTAAATAGTTGCATGAAATACAATTAAATAGAAAAAGCACAGGTCGATAGCCAGTGAATAGTGGAGAATGGGAGACGATTTCTGACAATTTCAAAAAGGTAGGTCGAATAATATTATTCTAGCGGAACTTAGTCAAACCGAGATTACTTTAACTGAACCTACTATACAAAATCTACTATATTGAGCTAAATCTAGTCGTCTAACTCAAATATAGTTTACTTAACCTAGATTGCTCTTGCTGAGCTAATACTAACTAAACTGTAGTGATCTAACTGTAACTACTCTAGCTGAACTTACTGTAGTGATCTGACTGTAACTGGACTCACTGTAGTGATCTAACTGTAGCTGGACTACTGTAGTGATCTAACTCAAGCTGAACTTACTGTAGTGATCTAACTCTAACTGGACTTACTGTAGTGATCTGACTCTAGCTGAACTTACTGTAGTGATCTAACTCAAGCTGAACTTACAGCAGTGATCTAACTCTAACTGGACTTACTGTAGTGATCTGACTCTAGCTGAACTCACTGTAGTGATCTGACTCTAGCTGAACTCACTGTAGTGATCTGACTCTAGCTGAACTTACTTTAATGCAACTCACTTTAACCAATGTGATTTTTTAATAGGTAAGCATATTTAGCTCGAGTACTATCGTTGAATGTAGAGTGTCATTGACAGCATAAGAAGGCGAATACTATACTTCTGAGTAATAGGACGAAGCACGTCCCGCATCCATAATTGGGTGCGGGATTTTTTTATGCCAAGGAGGAGGGGGACGTTATGGGATTTACGGAAGAACACCGTAAGTGGGTGGAAGATCATATTAGTCGAAGAACGGGAGAAAGACGGGGGAGATTGGAGCGGGGACATGGGCATGGTGAGCGAATGTTTGCGGAGAAGGTTTGGTGGCCAATGATGGGTCATTTTAATGATCTTCATCCTGAATATGAAGTGTTGGATTGGCGGGGATGGCCTTATTTTGTTGATTTTGCGTGGAAGCCTGGGCAGGTTAAGTTTGCTTTTGAGGTAAAAGGTTACGGCCCACATGTGCAAAACACAGATCGGACGCGTTATCGGCAGGAATTGAATCGAGAGACTTATCTACAAATCGCGGGTTATCGGGTAGTGGCGATACCATATGATGATCTGGAAGCGAGTCCTGAGAATACTATTTTTTTGTTGAGATCATTACTGATGCCGTACCTCGCTTTAAGGACAGAAGAGAAGGAGGCGTTTAGTCGACTGGAGCGTGATATTTTGCAAATTGCGGTGCGTTCGAGCGGGGACATTCGGCCTGTTGATTTGGTGAGAGAGCTTGGCATTGATCTGCGTACAGTTAGGAAATGTATGAGGTCACTTTGTGAGAAAGGTGAGTTTAAGCCGATAGTTTCGCAGGTGAGTGGGAGGGTTTGTCGCTATGAATATGTACATTCACTTAACGATATTCAGCTGTGGTGAATAAACGGTATAAATCCCGTAGATTGGAGGCGTGGAGCGAGAAGTGAGCAAATGAACGGTATAAATCCCGTAGATTGCGGGCGTGGAGCGAGAATAGGGCAAATAAACGGTATAAATCCCGTAGATTGCGGGCGTGGAGCGAGAATAGGGCAAATGAACGGTATAAATCCCGCAGATTGGAGGCGTGGAGCGGGAATAGGACAAATAAACGGTATAAATCCCGTAGATTGCGGGCGTGGAGCGAGAATTGAGCAAATGAACGGTATAAATCCCTTAGATTGCGGAGATGGAGCGGGAATTGGGCAAATGAACGGTATAAATCCCGTAGATTGTGGGCGTGGAGCGAGAAGTGAGCAAATGAACGGTATAAATCCCGTAGATTGTGTGCGTGCAGCGAGAATAGGGCAAATGTACGGTAGAAATCCCGCAGATTGGAGGCGTGGCGCGAGAATAGGGCAAATAAACGGTATAAATCCCGTAGATTGTGTGCGTGGAGCGGGAATTGGGCAAATGAACGGTATAAATCCCGTAGATTGTTGAGATGGAGCGAATAATGAGCAAACCCATGCACTCACACTCACATCATCCCCCCTAAATCTCTAATTATGACCTGATTTCTATTTAGATTGTTAAGGTGTTGCGGAGGAGGGGAATCTTCTATGATTAGATGGATAGGACGTATGGGTGTTTTTTCGAAGGATTGTCCTCGAGAATGAATGAAACCGCTATCAACAAGAGACGAAGGAGCGATTTTGATGGGAACAGATATAGCTAAATATCCATTTCAACAGATTGATTTACCTTTAAATGAGCGAGTGCAGGATCTGATCTCCAGACTAACACTTGATGAAAAAGTAAGCCTGATGCCTCAGTATCAAGCTGCCATAGAGCGTTTGGGTGTTGGGGCCTACAAGCATGGTACGGAAGCGGCGCACGGGATTTCTTGGCTTGGAAAAGCGACTTCTTTTCCTCAGCCGAGCGGACTGGCTTGTACTTGGAATCCAGAGCTGCTGAAGGAGATTGGTTCGGCCATCGGAGATGAAGCTAGAGCCTTTTACAAAAAGAATCCAACGGTGAACGGTCTGACGTTATGGGCGCCAACGGTGGATATGGAACGTGACCCGCGTTGGGGAAGAACCGAGGAAGCTTACGGCGAAGATCCAGAGTTGACCGGACGCCTCAGCACATCACTTGTGCAGGGAATCCAAGGTGATCACCCGGTCTATTTGAAAGCGGTAGCAACGCTGAAGCATTTCCTCGGCAACAATAATGAGATTGAACGCGGGAACTGCTCCGCGAGCATCGATCCGAGAAATATTCGGGAGTATTATCTGGAAGCGTTTAAGCCTGCTTTTCAAGAAGGTGGCGCACAGTCCATGATGACCGCTTATAACTCGGTGAATGGCGTGCCTGTTATTCTTCATCCGGCAGTAATGGATGTGGTTAAAGGCGAATGGGAAATGGATGGCTTTATCGTAAGCGATGCCGGCGATCTTTTTGGGATTGTGAAGGATCACAAGTATTATGAATCTTTTGCACAATCGATGGCTGAATCTATCAAAAATGGAATTGACAGCGTAACAGAAGAAACCGCAGAGACAATCAAGGTTCTTCACGAAGCACTAGACCAAGGCCTCTTAGCAGAGGAAGATTTGGATCGTGCGCTTGCCAACACTTTCAGAGTTCGTTTCCGTCTGGGAGAGTTCGATCCGGCTGAAGGGAACCCATACGCAGCAATCGACGATTCCGTTATACTTAGCAAAAAACATACCGCACTCTCCTTGGAAGCTGCGAAACAATCTATAGTATTGTTGAAGAATGACCAAGGCACATTGCCATTGAACAAAAGCAGTCTGAGCAAATTGGCGATTATTGGTCCGCTTGGTGATGAAGCCTTTAGAGACTGGTATTCTGGCACTTTACCTTATGGAGTGACTCCGCTGCAGGGGGTTAGCAAAAAGCTGCCTGGTAAACACGTTACTTTTGAGAGTGGCGCAGATCAGATCATTCTTACTTCAGCTGCAAACGGCCAAGCCATTGGAATCACAGGTGAGGACGGAAGACTGGCTGTACAGCATGACATAGCAGCGCACGGAGAATTGTTCCAACATACAGCCTGGGGCTGGACTAGCAATACTCTGAAGTCGACAAGTCGCGGTCAGTATGTAACTTTAAGCGAAGCAGAGACTCTTACAGCATCTGCTGAGGAAATTTACGGCTGGTTTGTAAAAGAATCGATTAACATCGTTCCGGAAAGCGAAGATACGGTATCTTTGCGGACCTGGAATGATAAAATGATCTCGGTGAATCCGGAAGATGGAACGCTGCAGGTGGCAGATCAGGATGCCAATGCGCAAGCACGTCTTTTCAAAAAGAAAATCGTAACTAACGGCATAGAGGCTGCAGTAGAAGCTGCCAAGGCTGCTGAAATCGCTGTGGTTTTTGTGGGCAACCATCCACTCCTTAACGGAAAAGAAGAAATCGACAGACCGGATATTGTGCTTCCAGAGGAGCAAGAGCGATTGGTTAAAGCTGTCTATGAAGCGAACCCGAATACAGTTGTAGTCATTGTCGGTAGTTACCCGATAACTTCCACTTGGATTGACGAGAACATCCCGGCTGTATTGTATACCTCCCACAGTGGACAAGAGCTGGGCAATGCGGTGGCAGAAGTTCTTTTCGGCGATTACAGTCCTTCCGGCAAGCTGAACATGACTTGGTTCCGTTCTGTAGAACAGCTGCCTGAGCTGATGGATTATGATATTATCAAAGGCAAAAGAACATATATGTACTTTGACGGAGAGCCACTGTATGCGTTTGGACACGGCTTAAGTTATGCTCAAATTTCCTACAGCAACCTAAGCCTAAGCGCTAAGGAGCTGCAAGCGAATGAGACGCTGAAAATTTCTGTTCAAGTAGAGAATACAGGCGTTGTTGATGGGGACGAAGTGGTGCAGCTTTATGTGCAAGCTCTGAATTCCCGGGTCAAACGTCCGATTAAACAGTTGAAGGGTTTTGAAAAAGTAAACCTAACCGCAGGTCAATCGCAAACCATAGAGTTTACGTTACCGGTTGCCGAGCTGGCATTCTGGGATGTTACCCGTGAGCAATATTGCGTGGAAAATGGAGAGTATATGGTTCTGATCGGCCGTTCATCTGCTGACATCCAATTATCCGCTCAACTATCGGTCCAGGGGGACGTTATTCCGTCGCGTAATCTGTATATCAATACCAAAGCAGAGAATTACGATGACTACGAAGGCGTATATCTGGACGAGTGCAAAGCAGGCGGTGCTTCCATACATCCAGTAAAAGATGGCGCTTGGATCGCTTTTAAAGATGTATTGTTCGAGCAAGGGGCAGGAGCTTTTGAAGCCTTGGTATCCTCTGCAAAAGGTGGCACCCTTGAGATCAGAACGGGCAGCCCAGCAGGGAAGCTGGTTGGATCTGTGACTGTACCGTCGGGTGGCGTGTTGCAGCAGTGGAACACACTTACTGGTGAAGTGTCCGTGGAATCTGAAACTACCGATGTTTATCTCATCTTTAATGGTGAGGTACTGCTTAGCCGTTTTCAATTTAATCAATAAGATAAGCTAGAACGCGCTTAATTTCTTCGGATGGAGTGGTGGTGCCTGTATGGATTGTTTGGGTTGTCGAATCGCTAACGGGATTGAGGCTAACGTAAACGTAGTATACGAGAATGAATTTGTAACTTGTGTGCTCGACATTGCTCCATTTAACGAAGGACATCTCCTAATTCTCCCTAAAAAGCATTATTGGGATCTCGAAGATATCGATTCAGAAACATCTTATGCGATTATGGACGCTTCAAAGAAGCTATCAGTTGTCCTGAAGGTTTTGTTTGAACCTGCTGGCATCAGCATTTGCCAAAATGGCGGGAAGTTTAACGACCTGACTCACTATCATATGCATCTTATCCCTAGATACGAAGGAGATGGCTTCGCTTGGAGCGAACCAATCCATCCGCACGGTGCCGAAAAGTTATTAAGCCAAACTCAAGCTAAAATTCTCAGTATCATAAATGAGCATTAAAAAAAGGGCATTCCTGAAGGATCAGGGATGTCCTTTTCTTATCGTTTCTTTTGATCTAATCACAACCGCCCCCGCCAGCATCTCCACCCCCACCGAAGTCTCCACCGCCACTATGTCCGCCGTCTCCACCCCAGCTATGCCCCCCGCTGTCAGGTCCAGAATGGTGATGCGAGTGATCTCCGTGGTGATTATGGTGGTGGTTAGAATGATTAGAGTGGTTAGAGTGGTTTGGATCCAGCAGATCCGGATGACTGGCAGCCATAAAAGACATGTTGGCGGCATCATTTTGCCTATTTCTATCAAAGGTACTTTTGTTTGAGCTCGAGCCATTACGTATTACGGCTTGTATAATAATAAATACAGCAACACCTACAAATAGTATCCCAAAAACCATAACGAACCGCTCCTTTCAACTCCAAAAATTAGTTACTAGCTGCTTTCGCCAAAAACTCAAGATTTCTGTAAAAAATACTCCCATAATTCCAGCCCAGATAAGGCTCGGGAATTTCTATATGGTTCACATCCACATTCATGTCTTCGCGTATCAATGATTCGCTAATATGGATTATATCATTTATATACCGTTTTATTTGCTGTAGATAATGTTTTTGAGTAACGGGCCCATGACCGGGAACAATTATGTTCACATCTAAGCGCTCGACATAAGTAAGTGCCTCCAACCAGGATAAGGGATTACCGTCTACTACTAATGGATGATTATCAACTGCGACAATATCTCCAACAAAAGCTAAAGAATCGGATGGAGAAAATAGAATAGAATCGCATTCCGTATGGGCAGTACCCACCGATAGGAGTTCAACGGTCCTTGCCGAGCCATGTATAGTCATTTTGCGGTCATAAGTTAGTTGGGGAAGGGTTACTTCAAGCGTTAGTATAGACTCTTTGATTTCTTGTAAATAACCTATTTGCGAAAGGAGCTCTCGTTGTTTGGAATCGTTCAGTTTGAGCTCGAGAGATGTATTAAGCTTCGTAAGATCTTCTTCAAGATTAGGAAGCAGTTTCTTCATTCGGGCAAGCCAGTCTGGTTGAGTTTTTATCATGAGCTCTCTAGTTCTACTGGAGGATATGATTACTTCATCCGAGAAGAATTGGTTCCCTCTAACGTGGTCTCCATGCCAATGGCTGTTGACGATGTATCTGATAGGTTTATTAAAATAATACAGAGCGGCATCCCTAAGATCTTTGCCAGCTTGTGGAGTGTTGAATGTATCAAAGATTAATGTGTAATCACCCATATCTATCAAACCGGCATTACTCATGGCACCGCCTTGCTCCTTCGCTTCAAGGCAATAAATGCCTTCCACTAGAGGGACGCAGTTAAAATGTCTGGAAAGAAACATGAATTAACCTCTTTTCCTAGATAATCGAATGAAATTTATATCTATTTTATAATTTTATGGAATTTTATACTATGATTTAATTACGCTCGGAATAGAAAAGGTTGCTTTTATACGCCCGATTTGCTACCATACGATGTAACTTAATCATTTATTTGTTTTCTAGGGTTCCGCAGCGGGTGCACAGCTGGTCTGGTCCGAGGGAAAACGCACGAACATTAAGTTTGTGTCTACACGGAGGGATAAAAGCCCGGGAGGTATCGCCATTTGGCGATGACCTTCCGGGCTTATTTGTTTGTCCGTGGGCAATCATAAGTTATGGAGAATTGAAGGAGGGCTTGAAATGAAAAAGAATTCAGAGTGGCTGAAGGTAGTTGGCGCTGCGATTTTCGAAGTCATGTGGGTCATAGGTTTAAAGCATGCTTCAAGCGTGTGGGAGTGGCTGATCACAGTTGTAGCCATAATCATAAGTTTCTATGTCATTATTTCAGCAAGCAGTAAATTACCGGTGGGTACCGTATATTCTGTATTTGTTGGGCTGGGAACCGCAGGAACAGTCATTGCGGACATGGTTTTATTCGGTGAACCCTTCAAGCTAATGAAGCTGGTACTGGTGGTTATTTTACTGGCAGGAGTTATAGGTCTGAAAATGGTAACTAACGAAACCAAAGATATCAAAGAAACTGAAATAAAGGGGGAGTCTTAAATGGCATGGGCATTTTTGGTTGTTGCAGGATTGTTTGAAATGTTCGGAGTGGCTATGATCAACAGGTTGAATAAATACCGGAATCTGCAGTCGTTTTTGCTGCTCTTCCTTGGTTTTGGAGGAAGTTTTCTTTTTCTATCATTTGCAATGAAAAGTTTGCCTATGGGCACAGCTTATGCGGTATGGACGGGGATCGGTGCATCCGGTGGAGCAATTTTGGGGATGCTTTTATATGGGGAGGCCAAAGACTGGCGGCGGGTTATCTGTATTTTTATGATACTGGGAGCGGCAGTGGGGCTGAAGTTGATAGCGTAGTTAGCAATCAATTTGTTACTTTTTCTCTCCTAAAGGAAAGATAAGTTATAAATTAGACACGATTCAGATGTTTCGAAAGGGTCATAAAGGTCGTATAAAGTAAGTATACAATTTATCGGTAAGGAGATTTTTACAATGACTAAGGATTCAATCGAGCATTTGGCTGAAATTGTGAAAGTGAACCGAGCTAACCGCATGCTGCTTCCAGACGGTACCTCTGTGCCTAGAATAGGACAGGGAACTTGGAATATGGGTGATGATGCTTCCCGTAGAGAGGAAGAAATTGCTGCTCTTAGATTAGGCGTGGAATTAGGCATGGATTTGATAGATACGGCGGAGATGTATGGGGAAGGAAACTCAGAGCTTTTAGTAGGTGACGCTATTAAAGGAATTCGGGATGACGTTTTTCTGGTATCCAAAGTATACCCACATAATGCCGGCAACGAGAATCTTATTCGCAGCTGTGAAGAAAGCTTGCAACGACTGAATACGGATCATCTGGATCTCTATTTACTGCACTGGCGGGGAGATATTCCGCTTGAAGTGACTGTGGAAGGCATGGAGAAACTGGTCTCTCAAGGTAAAATAGCAAGATGGGGTGTATCGAACCTCGATGTTGACGATATGAAAGAGCTGCTTAGTATAGCTGGGGGGACTCACTGTGCTATGAATCAGGTGCTGTATCATTTAGGGTCGAGGGGCATCGAAGCTGAATTGCTGCCATGGCAGAAAAGTCACCGCATGCCCGTAATGGCGTACTCTCCGCTTGCACAAGCAGGCGCGCTCCGCAAAGGGGTTATCGAGAGTGAGGCAGTTCAGGAAATCGCCCGTGTTCATAACGCAACCCCACTACAAATTATGTTAGCTTGGACGATCCGCGAGGAGGAGATCATTACGATTCCAAAAGCTTCTTCACGTGAGCATGTAATTGTGAATGCTGCTGCAGGTTTAATTACGCTGAGTGAAGAAGAAAGATGGAAGCTGGATGAGGCTTTCCCGATACCTTCGTGGAAAGTGCCGCTGGATATGAGTTGATATAGCTGTCAAAGAGCTCGCCGTTGAGGCGGGCTTTTTTATATGAAAAGAGATAGGGGGAGTCTCTATAGGACACAGATGATCTTAAACGCAGAATTATGCCACTTTTGGAGGAATATCGGACACCATAGTCGCTATTAGCATAAATGACACCAATTATGAGCCCATCTCTATGGAATAGTGTCACTGAGGTCCGCAACTTTACTCAAAAGGCTCTAAATTAGCAAATAGCGTCATCTGAGTCCGAAGCAATATGGGGAGCGTAAACAATAAACAACGTGGAGCCGTAAGCAAGCAACGTTGGGAGCGTAAACAATAAGCAATGTGTCGTCGCCGTAAGCAAGCAACGTTGGGAGCGTAAACAATAAACAATGTGTCGCCGTAAGCAAGCAACTTGAGAGCGTAAATAATAAACAACGTGTCGCCGTAAGCAAGTAACCTTGGGAGCGTAAACAATAAACAACGTGGGTTCGTAAGCATCATGGATTCGTCGTAGTACCAATGGCGGGATCAGCGGGCAACGGGGTTCATGAGCACAATTGTTTTTTAGAAGTAATATTGGGGTTTGTAAACACCACTGGGGCGCAAGTGACACAGGTCGTAAGCCCCGACCCAAAAAAGAGCAGCAATCCTTCAAAAAGGATCGCTGCTCTTTTAAAAATAAGAACTTAGCTGTTCTCAATAATCGTTTGCAGTGTAGTGCGGTCGAGGCCTTCTACCAGTTTAACTAACAGCTCTTTAGCAGCTTCGTAGTCATCGCTATGAATAACTGATGAAGCAGTATGAATGTAGCGGGAGCATATTCCGATGACTGCGGAAGGAACGCCGATGCCACTTACATGAACCTGACCTGCATCTGTTCCACCTTGGGAGACAAAATACTGGTATTTGATCTTGTGAGTATCCGCTGTGTCTTGTACATATTCGATTAAGCCGCGATGTGTAACCATCGTAGGATCATAAATGCGCAGGAGAGCGCCTTTTCCCAAATGGCCAAAGGCTTGGCTATCCCCGGTCATATCGGCAGCAGCGCTCGCATCCAAGCCGAAGAAAATGTCTGGGGACAGAAGATTAGCGGCTGTACGTGCTCCACGAAGTCCGACTTCCTCTTGTACAGTAGCACCAGCATAAACAGTATTAGGCAGCTTTTTGCCGTGTAATGACTTAACCAGCTCAATGGCGAGACCTACACCGTAACGGTTATCCCACGCTTTAGCCATGATTTTTTTAGGGTTGGCAAGCGGGGTGAACGGACAGATCGGCAGTATTTGTTGACCTGGTCTGACGCCAAAGCTTTCCGCTTCTTCACGGCTGTCTGCACCGATATCAATATACATTTTGCTAATTTCGCCCGTCTTGCCGCGTTCTTCTGCGCTTAGTAGGTGGATAGGCGTGCTGCCAACAACACCGGTCAATGTGCCTTTTGGTGTAATGATTTGGAGACGCTGGGAAGCAACAGCAGAAGCAAGCCATCCGCCTAGCGGTTGAAAACGAATCATCCCGGTGTTAGTAATTCCGGTGACCATAAAGCCCACTTCGTCAAAATGTCCAGCGACCATAATTTTTGGCCCGTTTTCCTCACCGCGCAATACGCCGAACAGACTTCCGAGACGATCCTGCACGAACTCTTCGGTATAAGGTGTCATAGCATCCTTGACGTAAGCGCGGAGTTCGCGCTCAAAGCCCGGGGCTGCAGGGAATTCGGTAAGTGTTTTGAATAGATCCAATGTTTCTTGATTCATTTGAAATCACTCCTTTATTAAAATATAAGGACGTATAAGCTTTGCGTTATACATCATCCTTATAGTTCTACGAGAAACGGTTGCCATCCAAAATGTACGACAACGTTATTTCTTCCTGCCACTTAGTATGAACATTGTGAGCTCACTTGTCCATGCTAAAGAGACAAATGAACACCCGGTGAACGCTCCGCGAATACAATGCAATAGGGGCTCTGGTGGCAGGAGCTTTAGAAAGGATGCGAAGGAAATGAGGGTAGCAGGTAGTGTACCCAAAAGAAGGGTGCAGGGAGGATACTCCAAAAGAAACCTAAAGGTTAGCGGAGCGCGCAGACGTTACTGGCGCCACAACTCTCTGGAAAAGGAAGCAGTGCTTATTCTTGTGCTGTTCTTGCTGCTGATAGTTGTGTTACTGTATTTTTCCTGAATTGGAGGGACATAACGAAGCGGGGTATGGCAAACAATAAGGAAAACTTCTAAGCGAAGAAACAACTTGAGGGGCTCAAAGTGAGTACTACTATGATGCTTGTCAGCCCCCTTCGCCTAACTTTCAGGAGGTGCCCTCAATGCCGGCGAAAACGAAAAAATCGGGTGTCAAGCTGAAGCTTGATACCCTGACCCCGCAAGATTACGAGAAATTGTCCAAGCCCTTTGTACCCGCTAGGCCCGTATTCAAAAACTGTGTGCGAGCATTTCTTGCTGGCGGCCTAATCTGTGTAATTGGACAAGGGATTCAGGAGGCTTATATGGCAATATTCGATATGACCTCCAAAGAAGCCGCAAGTCCAACTGTAGCGACGATGATTTTACTTTCTGTAATCCTGACCAGCTTTGGCGTGTATGACAAACTGGCGCAATGGGCCGGTGCAGGAACTGCGGTTCCGGTTACTGGTTTTGCGAACAGTATGTGCTCAGCAGCTCTTGAACATCGTGCGGAAGGACTTGTGCTGGGTGTGGGCGGCAATATGTTCAAGCTGGCGGGTTCAGTCATCGTATTTGGTGCCGTTGCTGCTTTCATAATTGGTATCGTCTATCTCTTTTTAGGCGTTGGCGGAGGTGCACATACATGAAACAGCTTGGCAGTCAGACTTGGGAGTTCACGAGCCGTCCCGTTATTTTAGGCTCTTCCGCTGTAGTGGGTCCTGAAGAGGGAGAGGGTCCATTAACGTCAGATTTTGATTTTATATTTGATTCCTTGGAAATGGGTGAAAAAACATGGGAAAAGGCTGAGCGGGCTCTTTTCGAAAAAGCCTCCCTATTGGCACTGATTAATGCAAACCTGGATAAGGAGAAGCTGGAGTTTTTTGTTGGCGGAGATTTGATGAACCAGATTATCAGCAGCTCCTTCGCGGCAAGAAAATTAGGTGTGCCTTATCTTGGAGTTTTTGGTGCTTGCTCCACTTCTATGGAGAGCCTTGCAATTGCCTCTATGATCGTTGATTCCGGAGGCAGCAAATACGTGCTCGCGGGAACATCCAGCCATAACTGTACGGTGGAGAAGCAATTTCGTTATCCTACCGAATACGGTTCACAGAAGCCGCCAACGGCGCAATATACGGTCACAGGCTCGGGCTGTGCTGTAGTAGGTCAGAATGATGGGACTGGCAACAATCCGGTAGTGGTCTCGGCTACCCTTGGACGAATAATGGATCTCGGTTTGACAGATCCTTTTAATATGGGAACAGCGATGGCACCGGCGGCGGCGGATACGATCACTGCGCATTTTCGGGATACAGGACTATCCCCCGGGCATTATGACTTAATTGTTACAGGTGATCTTGCATCTGTAGGCTTGCCCATTGCGAAAACCTTATTAGCTAAAGAAGGAATTCCAATGGAGCAAACAACCTTTGATGATTGTGGTTTGCTTATCTACAATTTGGAGAAACAGAAGTATGTGATCGCCGGAGGAAGTGGTTGCGGGTGTTCCGCGGTAGTGACTTATGGTCATATACTCAAGCGTATTAAAAAAGGTGAACTAAAACGGGTGCTGATTGTGGCAACTGGAGCCTTATTATCCCCATTGTCATACCAGCAGGGAGAGAGCATTCCGTGTGTGGCTCATGCTGTTGCTATAGAAAGTGGAGGTGGAGTTTAATGATGATTTACTTATGGGCTTTTCTGATCGGAGGAGCCATTTGCGTTATAGGCCAGCTGATGTTTGATGTATTGAAGCTGACACCTGCACATACGATGAGTACATTAGTTGTAGCCGGAGCGATTGCTGATGCTTTTGGCATCTATGATCCACTTGTGAAATTTGCGGGTGCGGGTGCAACCATTCCAATCACAAGCTTCGGTAACTCTTTGGTCCATGGAGCATTGACAGAGCTGGAGAGGGATGGCTGGATCGGTGTAGTTACAGGGATTTTTGATATCACGAGCGCAGGGATTTCGTCAGCGATTGTGTTCTCTTTCCTGGCTGCATTGGTTGTTCGGCCTAAAGGATAATGGGATTTTAGCGATTTAGATTAGAACCTGCGGGACATTTTGTCCTGCGGGTTTTTGGTTTGTTTACACTTCGTAAGCTTCAACAATGTACTTTGGGTCCCCTAATCATGTAAAATATAAATATTACTGCTTATTCTGACCTAGGAGGATCATATATGCCCGTTCGTCAAGAATCAATGCACATCATGAATGCTGTCCGTAATAATCTAGAATCCTGCATACTTGGAAAATCATTTGAAATACAATTGCTGCTAACAGCGCTGCTTGCCGGTGGTCATGTTCTGATCGAGGATGTACCGGGAACAGGAAAGACCCAGCTTATTCGCGCACTTTCCAGATCAATGTCCGGAGAGTATCGCCGGATACAATGTAATCCGGATATTCTTCCGAGTGATATTACCGGTGTATCTGTGTATCATCCGAGAGACGAGATGTTTCATTTCCGCCCAGGTCCAGTGATGACGAATATCCTGCTGGCCGATGAAATTAACCGAGCCACCACAAAGACACAATCCGCCCTTCTGGAAGTGATGGAGGAACGAAATGTAACCGTAGATGGGGAGACCTATCCGCTGCCGCATCCATTTATGTTGTGCGCCACCCAGAATCCGATAGATTTTGAGGGAACCTACACGTTGCCGGAAGCTCAGTTGGATCGGTTTATGCTAAGAATTAGTCTTGGTTATCCTGATGCAGCAACCGAAAAAAATCTATTGCTGAGCCATCAAGAAGGTCAACCAGTGGACAGGCTTACGGCTGTCACTAGTATGGAGCAGATCGCTAGTATTCAGGAGGAAATTCGTGAGATTTATATGAGTGATCCTGTACTGAATTACTTGTTAGATATTGTGCGCCAGACAAGAGAGCATCCGCTTGTATTGCTCGGTGCAAGTCCACGAGCTTCGTTATCGTTTATGCTGGCTTGTAAAGCTTATGCTTTCTTACAGGGAAGAGATTATGTGCTTCCAGATGACGTAAAGGTGCTTACTCCATTTGCCTTGGGTCATCGTATATTGCTGCGTCCAGAGTCGCGCCTAGATAATGTTAGCGTAGATTCACTGCTTCAAAAGCTTCTGCAGAGCATTCAAGTGCCTGTTACGATGAGGCAATAATATGAGACGTTATTTGTCTACGGTGGCAGCTCGCATTCAGCCTACTAAGTTCGCCAGCATCCTTGTAATTTGGAGTATTACTCTCTTATATGTACTATTTCAGGGCGGTAAAACTGCATTTATGTTGTTTATTATGGTCTCTGTACTTATTGCATATCTGATTGCTGGAGGTTTGGGAGGCGTTCGGCGGGCTAAGGGTGTTCGCAGTTTTTATGCCGAACAGGATAAGGGAGATTTGCTCTCTGCCGGTGGGTATCTTCGTGTAGGTCTGAAGGTCACAATCCCGGGGATTTTGCCTTTACCTTATGTAGTTGTTAGGGAAGTTCTGAAACGGCATAATGGCGAATCCTGGGTATTTGAGGAAAGCCTGATTCCCAGCCTCAGAGGACTTGGGGAACTGCGGTTTCAGACACCAGTTCTCGAACGGGGCACTTATACATTTTCAGATACGGATATCATCAGCCAAGATATTTTTGGCCTTGTTGAGCATAAAGGTACTTTTCTGGCTGAAGGCCAGTTTCAGGTGTTGCCTCGTGCAATCTATGTTCCGCGGTGGCAGTTATATGAAAGAAAATCCCGTCTTTCTGGGCCACAGACCTCTGTTGTTCAATCACGACGTGAGACTACCCAAATTAACGGTGTACGCGACTACGTATATGGCGACCGCCTAACACGCATTCATTGGAATGCAACGGCAAAGACAGGCTCGTGGAAGTCCAAAGAGTTCGAGCATGAGTCGATTCCCAAGACCATTCTAGTTCTGGACGGCTCTGCTTCTGCTTATACGAATTCGAATCAATTTGAACTCGCAGTCTCCGTCGCAGCCTCACTACTTGGATTCGGCATTCGAGAGCGAATTGGGATCGGTCTTTGCTGTTTGGATAAGACCACGAAGGTATTTGCACCTGTTGAAGGTGCTGCTGAGCGTCAGAAAATGATTCAATATTTGATCGATCTTAACGCCGAAGGGCACGGTCCACTCATATCCCGTTTGGAAAAAGGTTACCGTATGTTCCCTAAAGGCTCATACTTCGTGCTAATTAGTCCTCAACGTGGTCAGCCTGTACTGGATGCACTACGTTGGGCTGACAGCAGAGGGATGACTCCGTCGCACATTCATATAGGGAATTTTACAGAAACGAATAGCAGCACAGATTGGACAGACGTTCTAAGATCACGGGGGATTACAGGCTACAGCATTAGCTCACTGCAAGAGCTTCCCATAGTATTAGGAGGGGAAGTCTGATATGAGAAACTGGTGGAATCAGATGAAATTCTCCTGGCACCGTTCTTTAGGTCTATTGTGGCTTTTAATTATAGCCCACCAGTGGGTCTCTTATACGGAACCTATCTGGTTAAGACAGACAACTGCTGTTGTGTGGGCTGCATTAATAACGATCACTGTTATTGAAATCATAATTCCTGTAAAAGTTCAGATAAGGCTCTTTATTGAAGCGGCAGCTATTATTTATATCGTTTATCGGATACTTATCAATTATGGTATATACGTTGCTGATCCTTGGGCAACAACCCTCCCGGACAGACTGCAGGATATTGCAGTTCATATGGTGCCCTATATCTGGTTTGCTCTCGGAGCCTCAGCCCTGCTGCTGTTGTCGTCTTGGTGGGCATCCTCAAAAAGACGTATTTTATGGTTTATAGGAATGAACATAGTGGCCTTGGCTGCCTTGGATTCCTTTACATCTATTGTTTTGTGGCAGGAAGTAGCCTGGACGGTATTTGCGGGGATGGGCTGGCTGGTCAGCCAGCATCTGAGAAGCTTCCAGCTTCAATATCCGCGTGGTTGGGTGCATCTGCTGAAATATCCCACGAAAATAGTCATTAATATTGCCATCGTCTTCTCTTTGGTCATCCTAATTGGAGTGAATATGCCTGGGGTAAGGCCTACCCTAACCGATCCTTATACCGCTTGGCAAGATTGGAATGGGATTGGGAAGTCTTCTGGGAAGGGCACAGTTGGGACCACGAAATCTGAGATGGGTTCTGTCTCCCCTACTAACAATACTTCGTCAGGCTACAGTCTGAATGATGATCAACTAGGTGGCGGCTTTACCTTCGATTATACACCGGTGATGACAGTGGTTTCTGATTTGCGTATTTATATGCGGGGAGAAACGCGCAGATTATATTCCGGAAGAGGTTGGGTCGATAGAGACCGGTTAAATCGGGGACCTCTAGAAGCGATGGATGTAGGTGAAGCTTTAGAGAGCAGTGTGGGTTCTAAAGTAAATACACGAACACTGAAACAAACAGTAACCGTGCTTAATAATAATGAATTTCCCGTACTATTTGGCACTTATTCAGTATCTTCGGTGGATTCTTTAAATGGGGAAAAAGCTGGAGATGGACTCTCCTGGAGAAGCCGAGACAGCGAGCTGATCTGGGATGTGGATGGGAAAAAACTCGCTTATCCGTCTACTTTTGAGGTGACGTCTGAGATTCCTGTAATTCCTGTTCAAGAATTGACAACAAAGACGTATGAGGAGCTATATAAAGGGAACGATTTGGAGAAAATGTTTCTTCAACTGCCTAACGATTTTCCTAAAAGAGTCAGGGAGCTGGCTGAGGAAATCACGGCTGAAGGAAAAACGCCGTATGAAAAAACAGCGCTTTTGCAACAATACTTACAACAAACCTTTCCATATACCAATAATCCAGATATATCACGTGTCACAAGCAACGATTTTGTAGAAGGGTTTTTGTTTGAGTTAAAGGAAGGTTACTGTGATTATTATTCTACGGCACTGGTTACTATGGCGCGCTCTCTGAACATCCCTGCACGGTGGGTTAAGGGGTACGCACCTGGGGAACAGCCAGAAATCCCAATGAATCCGGCACAACAGCAATCAGGCACAGTGAATAATAACTATACAATTACCAATGCGGATTCCCACTCTTGGGCTGAGGTTTATTTTGGTGATTATGGTTGGATTCCAGTTGAAGCTACACCTGGATTTAATATTCCGCTTTTAACTCAGAGTGAGCAAACCCCTGAAGTCGAACCAGAAGATCAAAAAGAGCAGGCAGAACCTACACCAGCGCCTGTGAATAACGCACAAGAAGATCAAGGGTTTCATGTAGGTCTATGGGTTGTTGTGGCAGCTGTAGTGGTGTTGCTGTCCTGGGCGATTTTTATAGTTTGGCATAGACGCTTTAAGCTTCGCTTCTTCATGCAGCAGCTGCGCAATGGCCGGCCTTTAACGCCAGATCAGAAAGTAGTGGCGGAAACTGAGCGTTGGGTAAGGTATTTGCATCGCAAGGGAATGCTAAAAGAAGAACACGAAACTTTACGTGAAGCCGTAGATCGCTGGAGTGGAGAACGGCCGGCAGTGGCTGATCATCTACACTCGCTACTAACAATGTTCGAAAAGGCGAAATATAGCCCTGAGGTTATTGAAGACAAAGACTGGCAGAGCGTGTATACTGAAGCTTTGTGGGTGCGGAGAAAAATGAGATCCAAGAAATAACACTTTGCGTGAAAGTATAGCTACAGATTTATTTGCGATGCGCAAGGAGTATGTTATAGTTTTTTGTATGAAATCGAGGTGAACGTATTGTTTGAAATGTTAGTTCCCAAACTCCGGGTGAATACGGTATTCGATATTGCTCTGGACGAGCTGTATAGACAGGGATATCGCGGAATCATCACGGATCTGGATAACACACTGGTCGGTGCCAAAGCGCCTGTGGCTACTCCGGAGCTGTTGTTATGGTTCGAAAAGGTGAAGGAACTGGGCTTTAAGCTCATCATCGTATCTAACAATAACATGGAACGGGTGTCCCGCTTTGCAACACCGCTTAATATTGAATTTGTGCACCAGGCTCGTAAACCGAGTAATGCTCCTTTTCTCAAAGCGATGAAGCAGATGGAGCTGCCCCCTGAACAAACGATTGTGGTGGGAGACCAAATGCTTACTGATGTATACGGCGGCAATCGCCTTGGCCTGTATACTGTTTTGGTACTGCCAATCTCCGTCAAGGACGAGGGGTTCGGCACAAGGTTTAATCGCCGGGTAGAGCGGGTTGCTCTGACACGGCTTCGCAAAAAAGGATTGTGGCACGAGGAGGATAAATAGTAATGAACGAACAAAGCGAAACACAGCGTCCTGAGAAGTGCAGCGGTTGCGGCATCAAGCTTCAGACGGAGCATAAGGATCAACCAGGATATCTTCCGGAGGTTGCACTTGAACGGGACCCGGTGATTTGCCAACGCTGTTTCCGGATTAAAAATTATAATGAGGCTTCATCTGTTTCGGTGAATCAGGATGAATTTCTTCGCCTGCTGAGTGGAGTAGGAGAGAAGAATGCGCTTGTTATTCATATTGTCGATATCTTCGATTTCGAAGGCAGTCTGATTTCCGGCCTGCAGCGGTTTGTTGGCAATAACCCTGTTATTCTTGCAGTGAATAAATGTGACTTGCTGCCGAAGGTTACAAACTGGAACAAGTTGCGTAACTGGATGCAGCAGCGCTGTAAAGAGGAAGGCTTGCGGACGGCTGAAATCGTACTTTGCAGTGCGAAACGCAATCAAGGTTTTGACCGTTTGCTGGAAGCCGTAACGGAGTTGCGCGGTCAACGCGACGTATATGTAGTGGGTGCTACCAATGTGGGCAAATCCACACTTATTAATCGTCTGATTTCGGACTATAGCGATTTAGAGCAGGAGTTAACGACTTCACGTTACCCTGGCACAACACTCGATACGGTCAAAATTCCACTGGATGACGGCCACTACATTATAGATACTCCAGGGATTGTGTATCCTTGGCGTTATAGTGAATTAGTTGAGCGTCAGGATCTGGATGCAGTTATGCCTGCCAATCCTTTGAAGCCGACAGTCTATCAGTTGAACGAAGGACAGACTCTTTTCTTCGGTGGATTGGGACGATTTGATTTCGTACAAGGCCCGCATCAATCCTTCACTTGCTTTATTAGTGGTACTTTAAAAATCCATCGCACGAAGCTGGAACGCGCAGATTCCCTCTATCAGGATCATCGCGGTGAAATGCTGTCTCCACCGGGAAGTGACCGGATGGACAAGCTGCCACCTTGGCAGCGGCATGAGTTCCGGATTAACCGGGGCAGCAGAGCCGATCTGTATATTTCGGGTCTGGGCTGGATTAAGGTTAATGGAACTGAAGGTGCAGTTGTGGCCATTCATGTTCCGCGTGGTGTGAAGGTGCTTACCCGCCCTTCGATGATTTAACGAGGGAGGATAATCTATTGTCTACAACTGCAGTCGAAGGCTACAATAGCGGTAATATTCTACTCGGTGTAATGGGAGATCCTATTATACAATCCAAATCTCCAATTATGCATGAAGCAGCGCTGCAAGCGCTGGGAATTCCGGGTGCTTATGTACCGCTTCACATCCGCCCGGAGAAGCTGGGCGATGCGGTGCAAGCGATCCGTACGCTTGGTTTCCGTGGAGTGAATGTGACGATTCCGCATAAGGTTGCGGTGATGCAATATTTGGATGTATTAGATGAGAGTGCAGTAGCCGTTGGTGCAGTCAATACGATTGTTAATGATAACGGAGTGCTCACCGGATATAATACGGATGGGATCGGTTATGTGCGTTCGCTCAAAGCGGAAGCTATTTCTGATTTGTCTGGTGTGAAGATTATGGTTATCGGGGCCGGTGGAGCAGCAAGAGGAATTGTTGCCGCACTACTTCAGGAGAAGCCTTCTTCAATCATTATTGCTAATCGCAGTGTTGATAAGGCAGAGGACTTGGCGTCACAGTGCCGGAGCAAAGGGAATGTCATCGGGATTAGCATGAACGAAGTAGCAGAAATGCTAAGTGGTGTAGACGTGCTGATCAATACTACCTCCGTAGGTATGTATCCTCATATGGATGAGACACCGATAGATCCTGGACTGCTTCGTAAAGGAATGGTCGTAAGCGATCTGATTTATAATCCGCTGCGTACGCGGCTATTGTTGGAAGGACTCGAACGGGGCTGTACGATTCATGGAGGCCTTGGTATGTTTGTCTATCAGGGAGCTTATGCACTGGAGTATTGGACAGGGCAGCCTGCGCCTACGGAAATCATGCGGCAGACCATTCTCGATTGCTTGGGTGGAAATGAGTAAGAAATGGATTCATCAAGTTAGGGTAATAATAGGTAATAATATATGTTAATTAAGGAGTTATTCATTTATGTTAACTGGTAAACAAACACGGTATCTTCGTTCATTGGCGCACCATCTCGATCCTATTTTTCAAGTGGGCAAAGGTGGAGTAAATGATCACCTCGTACGCCATATTGAAGAAGCTATTGAGAAGCGCGAGCTTATGAAGATTAGTATACTGAGCAATAATATTGAGAATCCCAAGGAAATTGGCGCTGCTCTGGCTGAACAATCGGGTTCTGAGCTTGTGCAAGTGATCGGTAAGACTGTCGTTCTATACAAAGAATCACGTGATAACAAAACCATTGAGCTGCCGCGTTAATAGCTGTAAGTATACCTTACCGAGGAGGTCGTCCTCTTGAAAGTTGGAATTATGGGAGGTACCTTTGATCCTCTTCATATCGGTCATATGATGGCAGCGGAAGCCGCAAGAGATACTTATGGTCTGCAAGAGGTATGGTTTATGCCTTCACATATCCCGCCTCATAAACATGAGGCGGGTGTATCTGGAGAAGACCGACTAGCCATGGTGCAGGAAGCGGTGAAGAATCATGAAGCTTTTTGCACATTAGATTGGGAAGTGGTCAGAGGTGGCGTCTCCTATACCTATGAGACCATAAGACGTCTGCAAGAGGAGTATCCGCATTTCGATCTTTATTTCATCATTGGAGCGGATATGGTTCAGTATTTGCCGAAATGGAACGAGATTGAAGAACTGGTGCAGCGGCTTACATTTATTGGTGTGGGTCGTCCGGGAACACCTCTTGATCTAGATGCATTGCCAGACTTTATAGCAAAGAAGGTATTGCTTGCAGATATGCCACTGGTGGATATTTCGTCAACGATGTTAAGAGAACGGGCGGCAGCAGGTAAATCTATTCGTTATATGGTTCCAGAGGCAGTGTTCGATTATGTTCAAAGGAGTGGATTGTATGGCATACAGCCGCGAAGCACTGATTGAAGCAGTCTCTGCACAGATGCCTGATAAGCGCTGGAAGCATACACTCGGCGTGATGGAGACATCTATTCAACTGGCGAAGCAATATGGTGCTGACCCTGAGCGTGCAGAGACAGCAGCAATTCTGCATGATGTGGCCAAGTATTGGCCGGTTGAGCGTATGAAGGAGATCATTGAACAAAATCAATTAAATTTGGATCTTCTGGTGTATGACAAGCAGATGTGGCATTCGGAAGTAGGCGCCTTTGTAGCTGAGAAAGACTATGGGATTACGGATCCTGATATTATCAATGCGATTCGTTTCCATACCTCAGGCCGTGAAGACATGAGTTTACTTGAAAAGATCGTCTGCTTAGCTGACTACATCGAGCCTGGGCGTGATTTTCCCGGGGTTGATAAGATACGCGAGAAGGCACAAGTAAGTTTGGAAGAAGGATTAGTCGCTGGGTTCGATTCTACGATTAGTTTGTTACTGGAGAAACGCCGGGTGATTTTCCCCTTAACGGTACTGGCGCGTAATGATTTAGTTAGAATATTGGAGGATAAAATATGAGTGTACAACCAAGCAAGCTGTTAGAACTGGCCCTTAAGGCTGTTGAAGATAAAAAAGCAATGAACGTCGTGGCACTAGATCTACGTAATGTTTCACCAATCAGTGATTACTTTATCGTATGTCACGGTAACTCGGATATTCAGGTACAGGCGATCGCTACCGAAGTCCGTAAAGTGGTTCATGAAGCAGGCGGAGTGATCAAAGGGATTGAAGGCATGGATTCAGCACGCTGGGTGCTGATGGATCTTGGCGATGTTATCGTTCATATATTCCACCGCGATGAGCGTGAATATTACAATATCGAGCGTCTGTGGTCCGATGCCAAGGTTGTGGAAACTGTATGAGCCTGATTGCAGGAACTACGGTTACACTTCATGTAGAGCGGGAAGTTTCGCCATACGGATTTTTTCTGAATGCTGGAGACCAAGATGTTATGCTGCATTATACGGAGCTGACAGAGAAGGTAAAAGCCGGCGATAAAGTTGAAGTTTTCATTTTCTTTGATACCGAGGACCGTCTTGCGGCAACGATGAAAAAACCATTTCTGACGCTGGGCGAGATGGCGTTATTGGAAGTGGCTGATATTCATCCGCGTCTGGGCTGCTTTTTGGAGATGGGTCTTGGACGTCAGCTGCTGCTGCCTATCCGTGAGCTTCCAGAGCTTCCAGAGCTGCGTCCGCAGGTTGGGGACTATGTGTTTGCGATCATGGAGCATGATAAACAGGGGCGTCTGCGTGCCAAGCTGGCCGGAGAACAGGAGCTTGCTCCTCTAGCTCTGCCTGCACCTGAATCTTGGATGGGACAGACTGTAACAGCCCGAGTGTATAAGCCGCTGCAAATGGGTACTTTTGTACTTGTGGATGCGGGTGTGCTAGGCTTTGGGATTATCGGTATGGTCCATTCCTCGGAGCGGAGCCGTCTGCTGCGTCTTGGTGAGCAGTTTGAAGCACGTGTCTCTCATATCCGTGAAGATGGACGTGTTAACCTTTCTATGGGTCTTCGTAAAGAAGTGGGGATGGATGTAGATTCCGCCGCACTTTTGGAGTTCTTAAATGCTCGTCCAGGTGGAGCGATGCCTTATTCGGATGCTACGCCGCCAGATATTATCAAACAACGGTTCGGAATCAGTAAATCCGCCTTCAAGCGTGCACTTGGGAAGCTGATGAAGGAAGGCCATATTACTCAAAAAGAGAACTGGACGTATCTTGTTGCTAAGGATAATGAAGAAGGAACAACCGAAGGGCAAGAAGAAACGACGGATTAAGCTACGATTCAATAGACGGAATTTATAAAATGTTGTTATAGAAAGCGGTGTAATTGTGTCTTCCTATGGGAAATTTGCTTATGTATACGATGAGCTTATGGCAGATATGCCGTATCCAGATTGGATATCCTTTGCTGAAGCCGCATGGAGTAAATACGGCAAACCGTTAACTGTAGCCGAGCTTGGCTGCGGAACAGGAAGTATTACAATTCCTTTGGCGGGTTCAGGATATCATATGACCGGAATCGATTTATCTTCTGATATGCTCTCAGTGGCACAGCGCAAAATGGAGGAGCATCCCCAGGGACGGCGTTTTTTGCGCGAAGGCAGTGTTCGTTGGATTAGACAAAACATGAAGGAATGGGAGCTTCCGGAGCTGGTGGATTCTGTAATTTCCTTTTGTGATTGTCTGAATTATGTGTTGGAAGAGGATGACATCAGCGCTGTTTTTGCCAGTACCTATGCAGGGTTAAAGCAAGGCGGAACCTTCCTGTTCGATGTGCATCATCCAAACACACTAATTCGTTATGAAGAAGAACAGCCCTTTATTCTGGACGAGCCATCTGTTTCTTATATTTGGACTTGTGAGATGGATGTTCCACGCCGCGAAATTGAACATCATCTGTCCATTTTTGCCCGTGAAGACGGACATAGCGATCGCTATCGCCGATTCGAAGAGACCCATATTCAGCGCGCCTACGATCCTAACTGGATGAAGGAAGAGCTGCTTAAGGCTGGGTTTAGTGATGTGAAGATCTACGCCGATTTCGAGTGGGTAGAGGCAGAAGATGATGCTGAACGATTATTTTATGTAGCTATAAAATAATTATTCAAAATGCTAAGAGGGGCTGTCCCATAAGCTATGAAAATAGCTGCTGGGACAGCCCCTTTTTTTGACTTTAGCTTATTGCTGGGGGAAGCGAGTGGAATGCTGCTGTTAGAAGCACATAGGTTGACGCTGCCGGAAACAAGTAGGTTCCCGCAATTGAATGCTCATGCATTGCCGCTTTGCGGAAGCGTGTAGGTTCCCGCAATCGAATGCTCATGCATTACCGCTTTGCGGAAGCGTGTAGGTTCTCGCTCTCGAATGCTCATGCATTACCCTTTACGGAAGCGTGTGGGTTTTCACTACCCATCACGCATGCATGCACAAGTACCATCAGATATACGTATTAGTAGTAGCGATCGGACCCAGCGGACCTTATACGCAGCATTTTCCAATATTTTGGGTGCTATCGGACTCCATTGCAGCTATTGGCTTGAAAAACGTCCAATATTGGTCATTTTCCAATGGATAGCGTCACTGGAGTCCGAAAACATGCTCCAAGAGCTAAAAATATGCAAATAACGTCATCTGGGTCCGTAAGCCACGTAAGCCGCGTAAGCCGCGTAAGCCAGTAAGCCGCGTAAGCCACGTAAGACACGTAAGCCGCGTAAGCCACGTAAGCCACGTAAGCCAGTAAGCCGCGTAAGCCACGTAAGCCACGTAAGCCAGTAAGCCACGTAAGTCACGTAAGCCACGTGAGATACGTGAGATGATGGAGACAAGGTTGGAGCAACCAGCTAGCGCCCCAAACATAAACAGCGCTTCTCCGATATCAGGAGAAGCGCTGTTTTTTTATGACGTCATCCGTTGGAGCAGCTTGTAATTGCGCCAACATAAGAAATACAAAATAAACCGGGCAGTGTTCATACCACCCGGCATCTTCCAATCCTTACCGATGCTCAAACAGATCAATGGCACCCAATACGACATGAGCCAGACCAAATCCAAGTACGCCTGTTGCTGCCATCTTATACTTGCTTCCAAGAAAAGCGGCGCTAGAAGCGGTTACGACGGTTCCAAGAACAGCGGGAATTAGACCTTCACGCATTCGAAACACTCCTTCTCGGTGGTTTGGGAGACAAAGTTATTATGGTTCAATATCGAAAAAATATACGAAGCACAAAAAGACCCTAAATCAGCGTTAGCTGAATCTAGGGTCTTTTTATTTAAGCAGGGTTGGTTACTCTGCTATTATAACAGCGTTACGAGGGAGGCCCTCTCCAACTTCATGTACATCATACAACACACGTGCCAGTAGGTCCTGGCTATAATTGCCGAAATGTTTTCCGTAAATCGTGAGTCCGCGTTTGTTTGTAGGCTTGTCGGTTACTGCGATACGGAATGTGAGTTCACTTTTGTAATCCAATTGGATATCATCAAGGGTCACGTCAGAAATCCGACAGCCATCAATAAAGCTGCCTTCATTATTGATACGGATCAGCTTCAGCATACCGTATTGGTTTAGGTGCGGAGGCCACCAATCGGGGTTAAATGTTCCCCGGGTATCTCCGAAATCGCCAGGGCTAGTCCAGAATCCGATTTCAATTCCATTTAAATAGAAATAAAGGTCGGACGGATAGTTATCGTTAGACCCAGGAGCTTCAGAGCCGATCTCCATCGAGAACTGAATTTCGCGGAACGTTTGGTTGGCTTTAAGGTAGTTCGGAATTCTATATTCGAGGAACCCTTCGGCCATCCAAATAATTTCGGATTCAATTCGCTGCGGATCTGCAAAATAACGCGGCTCGTCGAAATCCCCGATGATGCTGTCTTTGGTAGCCAGTCCACAAGTTGGAACAGCCTGATAGTTGCTGTAATGACCTACTTGAATTTCTACTTCGTAAAGATTATCAACATCCTTGCTGCGAAGGTCAACAATAAGCTTGTCCTTATTTAAATAGCAGACCTTTTGAATACCGTGTTTACCCACTGATGTGTTTATCTCAATGAGACCGCTTTCTTCTAACTTTTTAATATGCATGGTGATGGCGCCGTTGCTGAGGTTCAGTTTTTTGGCAATTTCATTAAGGTTCAAGGCTTGATTGGTGGCAAGGAGCTCTAAAATGAGGATTCTGATTTCTGAGCTTAGTGCCTTAAAAATTTCTAATCCACTCATTAAATCTTTAATATAGATCATTTTATCAATACCTTCTTCCGATTACGTCATAAATTATACTATTTTATAAAATTATAAACTAATAAGGCATATAAATAAAGTATACTTCCTTATTTTGTAGAATGTACGAATATAAGAGGGATTTTTGGCATGATTTTTATTTGATTTAGTAAAATTTAAACATATAAAGAATTAATCTAAAGAAAAAGGCTGTTATTTCGCCATAATTCATTTATTTCGAGTTTAATTTTATATAAATATAAAAAGGTTTATAGAAATATATTTACAAGGCTTTTTATATATGTTATTTTATATTGTAAGCGAATACATATTTTTTCATTTTAAATTTAATATTTATTGCTGTTCAATCTGTTGCTATTTCTGAGGTGATAATTTAATGGTAAAAAAAACATCAGATCTTGTCTTTCCAAGTTCCCCGGGGAACATGCCAATGTATGATCTATCAGTGATTGATATCGAGTCTTTATGGACGATTCACAACACACATGATCCAGGCATTATTAAAACAGATGAGGGTTACTATGTTTTTTCTACCGACATAAGAGTCGGAGGAGAATTACGTCCAGGCGTAATGGTTCGGAAATCACAGGATCTTATCCATTGGGAATGGGTTCATTATGCGCTGCCGGGAATTCCCCAAGTTGCGAAGGAATGGGCAGGGGCTACTAATTTATGGGCACCCGATGTGGTGAAATACGGTGAACAGTATCGAATGTATTACTCGGCCTCATCTTTCGGAAGTAGACAATCGCTAATCGGACTTCAAACTTCAGCTTCTATTGAGGGACCTTGGACCGATGAAGGTGTAGTGATTCAGACGCGTGCTGAAGATTCACTGAATGCGATTGATGCCAATGTGCTTACGGATGCAGATGGGCGAATGTGGATGGTGTATGGTTCTTTTTTTGGTGGAATTCATATCATTGCGCTGAATGCGGAAACAGGCAAACCGAAGCAAGAAGGTTTTGGTACGCTGATCGCTAAACGGGATAATACCATTAAAGATGGAGCAGTTGAAGGACCGTACATAGTGTATAACGAGCAATTCAAAAAATACTATTTGTTCGTCTCCTATGACTCCCTGTTTGAGGATTATAACGTTCGTGTCGCTCGTGCAGATACTATTACCGGCCCATATGTGGATTATAACGGACGAGATATGACTGATAGTGCGCATCAACCCCGATATGAGGTCGGCAATAAAATACTGGGTGGCTATCGCTTTGGACAAGATCCAGGTTGGATAGCTCCCGGCCATAACTCAGTTCTTCATGAGGATGGCAGCTATTATATAGTTCATCATGCACGTGGTGAAATCGATAAACATTGGTCCTATTTACAGGTTCGTCGAATTCTGTGGACAGAGGATGGTTGGCCTGTTGTATCTCCAGAACGGTTTGCGGGTGAAGTGGAACAGGATATTCCAGAACAGCTAATCGCAGGACAGTGGGAATGGATTGTAATGGACCCCTCAGCGGATGGCCAGATTCAGTCTGCCGTCATAAGTCTATCCTCTGACTTTAAGCTGGAAGGTGCGAATGGAAAGGGAAGCTGGTCTTTTGATGGATGCAGAGTCCTGACCTTGGTCTGGAATGATGTTGTCGAGGGTGAAGGCCGGATAGAGAAGGTGCAATTGCTTCCGTCATGGGATTGGGAGAAAGAAACTCAGACCCTTGTATTTACTGGATTAAATGAAAATGGAATTTCCATCTGGGGTAAGCAAAAGAATGGAGAAGAGAATAGATGACTACGATCAAGCTACATGCAGGTAAAGGAATTAATAAGATCAGCAAATATCTATATGGTCATTTTGCCGAGCATTTGGGCAGATGTATCTATGACGGGATCTATGTGGGGGAAGATTCACCGATTCCGAACACCAAGGGCTTCCGCAATGACATCCTAGCAGCACTCAAAAAAGTTAATATTCCTGTCCTTCGTTGGCCGGGGGGCTGTTTTGCCGATGAGTATCATTGGAAGGATGGCGTCGGTCCAAAAGAAACCCGTAAGCGGATGGTGAATACGCACTGGGGCGGTGTCGTCGAGAATAATCATTTTGGGACGCATGAATTTTTTGAATTATGTGAGTTGCTGGATTGTGAACCGTATATCTGCGGGAATGTTGGCAGTGGCACTGTTCAGGAGATGTCGGAGTGGGTTGAATATATGACCTTTGAAGGCGAATCACCGATGGCGGACTGGCGTCGTGAAAATGGGCGTGAAGAGCCGTGGAAGTTGAAGTATTTTGGTGTAGGTAATGAGAACTGGGGCTGCGGCGGCAATATGCGTCCAGAATATTATGCAGATTTGTACAGACGTTACCAGACATATGTGCGCAATTATGGTGAAAATCAGATCTATAGAATCGCTGGTGGCGCCAACGTTGATGATTATAATTGGACGGAAGTGCTAATGCGCGAAGCTGGACGGTTTATGGATGGTCTCAGTCTTCATTCGTATACGATTCCTGGAAGCTGGGAAGAGAAACGTTACGCTTTAGGTTTTGACGAAGCCGAATGGTTTGAGACTATGCAAAAAACCTTGCATATGGATGAATTGATTACTAAACATTCAGCGGTTATGGATAAATATGACCCGGATAAGCGGGTTGGAATGATTATAGATGAGTGGGGAACTTGGTTCTTAAGTGAACCTGGTACGAATCCAGGGTTCCTGTATCAGCAGAATACACTCAGAGATGCATTGGTAGCAGGGGTAACGCTGAATATTTTCCAAAAGCATAGCAGTCGTGTGCAAATGGCGAATTTGGCTCAAGTGGTCAATGTACTGCAAGCCCTTATCCTGACGGAGGGCGACAAGATGATTCTAACGCCTACCTATCATGTATTTGAAATGTACAAAGAGCATCAGGATAATGAACTGCTTGAAGTTACTATTGAGAGCCCTGATTATACGTTTGGGGAGCTTACAATTCCACAGATTAGCGTTTCTGCATCTCGTGATACGAATGGCAAAGTATATGTTTCACTCTGTAACCTGAGCCATAAGGACAGCGCATCGCTAAGAATTGGTATTGAAGAGGTTAGCTTTAGCAAAGTGACAGGTCAGATTTTAACGCATTCCGTGCTGGGAGCGCACAATACGTTTGAGGCACCGGATACAGTTACTCCAGTAGCTTTTGAGGGTGCGTCTTTATTAGGTGAAAAGCTGAGCTGCGAGCTTCCACCTGCTTCCGTGGTAGTCTTGACTCTGGAATAACATCATGTCAGAGAACCAAGAAAAAAACCGTCGCTGCAAAAGCTGTGATGAGAACATGAGAATAAGCCCAGAAAAACTGGAGCGTTTAATAGAGATAGCCACTAGAGAAAGACCTTTAGCGCCCGAGGAGCAATATTTGCAGCGTATTGAACATTGCCGAGATTGCTCTGGCCTGCAATTTGGTAGCACTTGCCGTTATTGCGGCTGTCTCGTAGAGGTAAGAACAAGATTGCAGGACTCTACTTGCCCCTATCCCTCGGCACCTCGCTGGGAGTGAATACTAAGTTTTTGAAAAGGACGTGAAAATCATCACACAAAATTTGTTAGCTGCTACGCCCCCGATGGGCTGGAATAGTTGGGATTGTTACGGAGCCAGTGTAAATGAAGAAGAAGTAAGAGGCAACGCAGAATATATGGCTACCCATTTGAAGGACTTTGGTTGGGAATATGTAGTTGTGGATATTCAGTGGTATGAGCCTGGAGCAAATTCTTCGCAGTACCGCAACTTTGTACCGCTGGTTATGGATGAGTACTCCAGACTTCAACCTGCTGAGAACCGGTTTCCTTCCGCAGCGGGAGGCAAAGGGTTTGCGCCACTCGCTGAATATGTACATGGATTGGGTTTGAAATTCGGCATACACATTATGCGCGGAATCCCGCGTCAGGCTGCTCATGCGGCCAGTGCCATTCTAGGATCTGAGCAAACCGCACGCGATGTGGCTCATCCAAATTCTATTTGTCCATGGAATACGGACATGTATGGAGTAGATGCTTCAAAAGAAGGCAGTCAGGCGTATTATGACTCGCTGTTCCAGTTGTATGCCAGTTGGGGTGTGGATTATGTGAAAGTGGATGATATTGCCGCTTCTCGCATTTATGGATATCACAAAGAAGAAGTTGCTATGATCCGTAAGGCTATTGACCGCAGCGGCCGCGAGATGGTACTCAGTCTTTCGCCTGGACCTGCTCCAGTGGAAGAGGCTGAACACTTAGCCGGACACGCTAACCTTTGGAGAATGACCGATGATTACTGGGATCATTGGCATTTGCTGCGCGGGATGTTTGAGCGCTGTGAGAAATGGGCTCCTTATGTGCAGCCGGGCCATTGGCCGGATTGTGACATGCTGCCGTTAGGTCATCTGGGCATTCGTTCTGTAGATGGCGGGGGAGACCGGTTCACGCGGTTTACTCATGACGAGCAGGTCACCATGATGACACTATGGAGTATTTTCCGCTCCCCGTTAATGTTTGGAGGAGAACTTCGGGACAATGATGATTGGACATTATCTTTATTGACCAATAAGGAAGTGCTTCATCTGCATCGTTATGGTAAAGGCGGCAGACAGGTAGCGCTAAATGAGGAGCATGCGATCTGGACATCTGAGGATGAACAAGGTAACCACTATGTAGCTTTGTTTAATCTTAGCGATGAAGCTTTAACGCTTCTGGTGTCGTTCGAGCAGCTTAAGGTTTCAATTCCTAGTACTATACGTGATCTATGGCAAAGCCGCGATTTGGAAGTGGTTAACGAAGGTATTTCTCAAACTCTTCCACAGCATGGTTCTGTATTGTTAAAGTTTAAATAGAGGAGAGAGATTATGAATACGAGTGTAGAATATAAAAATCCATTGGTGGAGCAACGTGCTGATCCATGGGTATATAAACATACAGATGGTTATTACTACTTTATTGCTTCTGTCCCAGAATACGACCGGATCGAAGTACGGAGAGCAACAACAATCGAGGGATTGGCTGCTGCAGAACCGGTTGTAGCTTGGCGTAAATATGAGACGGGTCCGCTTAGTGCAAACATTTGGGCACCAGAGCTCCATTATATTGACGGGAAATGGTACATTTATTTCGCGGCGGCGCGTACTACGGAGACGAAGGATGGATTATTCGATCACCGTATGTTTGCTCTTGAGAATGAATCTGCCAATCCTTTAGAAGGAACATGGGTAGAAAAAGGCCAGGTAAAAACCGCTTGGGAATCCTTTGCATTGGATGCAACCACCTTTCAACACAAAGGAAAATTGTATTATGTATGGGCACAGAAGGATCTGAATATTGAGGGGAATTCTAACCTGTATATCTCGGAAATGAGTAATCCATGGACGCTAACCGGTCCTCAGACCATGATTGCTACTCCTGAATATGACTGGGAGATTATTGGGTACAAGGTAAACGAAGGAGCTGCAGTGCTTAAACGTAACGGCCGTATCTTTATCAGCTTCTCGGCTAGCGCTACGGACTTCAATTACTGCATGGGACTTTTGGTTGCAGATGAGGACAGCGACCTGCTGGATGCCACTTCATGGACCAAACTGCCGGAACCGGTATTCCAGACCAATGAAGAGAATGGACAATATGGACCGGGTCATAACAGCTTTACTGTAAATGAAAATGGGGAAGATGTACTCATCTACCACTGCCGCAATTATAAAGAAATTACCGGCGATCCGCTGTACGATCCGAACCGTCATACTCGTGCTCAAGTCTTCCATTGGAATGAAGATGGTACGCCGAATTTTGGGGTTCCCGTTAAGGATGCAGCTAAACAATAATTCGTTAAGGAAATAAAAAAAGAGGGTTACTTATAAGCCATTTACATGGCTGCTGAGTAACCCTCTTTCTTATGTTGCACCTTAAGGTATATATTGTTGAACGATAGAAGTAATTACGCCGTCCTGAACGGTGATGTGATACGGGAACTGGCTCAAGTCGATGACATCCGTTTTATTAAATTGATCCATAAATTGCTGTAAGGTGATGGACTCATTCCAGTTGATATCCAAGTCATCCATATTGCCAGTGTGATCAAAAATTTGCATCGTCACTGTGGCGTTATCCGCAATCGGATAAGTTGTCAGAGTATCAACATCATTTACAATATAATAACTGTCTGGAGCTCCGCCTATTTCTGCTGCAGCTTCTGGATCTCTTTCAGCAAAGATTCGATCGGCATCAGCACCCTGATACCAGTTTATTTCATCGGTCGTACCGGAGAGCTTGCCATGGTCGGATTCAATAGTATGAAAGTAAACTGTTTGATGCTGGGTCTTGTCACTATCTTGCGCATCTACCCGTGTTCCAATGGTACTTGCAGAAGTAATGAGGGAAAGAAACAACAGAACAACAACCGGTAACACATACGCTGACTTTTTCTTAAACATTATTAATCTCCCCCTTGAGATATGTAGGACGTTGTATAGAACTTATTACCCTCTCTGTTTTTTCTTAAACGGGTTTATATTACTCTTTACGTGAGAAGAGCAGTTTTTGTTGCATTTTTTTAAAAGTTTTTTAAAAAAGCAATGAGAAGTCATGAGTTTCCTAAAATGAATAGTAAAAGCTTGTCTCCTCGGGCATATTAAAATATCAAAACATGCAGATTAGGGGGAGCAGCGAATGGGCGGAATACTACGGATTTATAGGAACGATTGGCGTAATTTATTCAGAGTTCCTGTGGCCGTATTGCTGGTTGCCGCTTTGGTGGTATTGCCCTCCGTGTATGATTGGGTGAACGTTGCGTCAGTATGGGATCCTTATAGCAATACTTCTGGCATTAAAATTGCTGTTACCAGCTTAGATGAAGGTACTAAGGTGCAGGAGAAGGATTTTAATATCGGCAATGAGGTCATGGAAAGTCTTCGGAGCAATAAAAACTTGGGCTGGACCTTTGTAGATGCAGAGACTGCGCATAATGGTGTCAAACGCGGAGACTACTATGCCAGTATTGTTATCCCTGCTAATTTCTCCAAACGAATGACTGGAATTCTTGAAGGAACGATTGTGAAACCAGAGATCGAATATACCGTCAATGAGAAAATAAATGCGATTGCTCCTAAAATCACGGATAAGGGCGCCACTTCAATCACCACACAGATCAGTGAGAATTTCACGGAAACGATTAGTGAGACGGTATTTACTGTTTTAAGTCAAATCGATAAGGAATTTCAATCTGAATTGCCCATTATACGCAAGGTAGAAAAAGGATTGTTTAAATTAGAGGCGAGCCTGCCAGAAATTGAAACCGCAGGTAAACGTGTATTAAAAATTCAGGAAAATTGGCCGCAGATTCATGCCTCAGCAGAGCGTATTTCCACATTGGAGAATAAGCTGCCAGAGGTGGAAAAAGCGGGTGAGGCTTTAGAGAAAATTGCTGAGCATTGGCCGCAAATCGCGAGTACCTTAGATCATTTAGGGGGGCTACAGGACAAGCTGCCCAAGATTGAAGAAGCGGCACAGCTAATCGTTCAACTTGATAACCATTATGGTGAAGTTGAACAGATCATGGCTCAGGCCTCGCTAGGTCTTACGGAAGCGCATAAAATCGTTAATGCTGCCTTAACAGCACTGCCTGAGGCAGAAAAGATTGCCACTGCCGGAAATGATTTTGTTCTGGAGCTTCAACAATTTTTGGAGAAGAGCAGTGCTGCATTTGAAGCTGTTCCAGCAGCTGTCAAACAGAATCTTAATCTCCTACAGCAAACGGAGAGCTCAGTGGTCAAGCTTGCTGAACAGTTAAAGGGAGAGGATAACGAGCCACAAGCTGTACGTGAGCAGTTGGAGGTACTCTCAGCACAGTTGGCTGCAGGAAGCAGCGTAATTGAACACACACTTTCTTTGTTAAATGCATTGAACACATTTTCCCCTGAAACAGTGTCTATTGCTGAGCTTGCGGCATTGAAAGGTGTAGACAGTGTTTTGAACAGTCAGAAGTCCTTGGTAAATGCTATGACGGCTGACCTTCAGAATAAGGATAACGCTGATTCCAGTGCAATTAACCAATTGTTCCTAAAGTCTGGTCTTGGGAAGCTGGCGATTGCGAAGCTTATCTCAGGATATGATTCGTCGACTATCCCTGCCATAAAAAATAAACTGGAGCAAATAACTTCGGCGGCAGATGTCACAGCTACCGCATTGCAGCAGGTGCCAGATCGTTTACCTGCGCTGGGTACCCTGCTGGAAGAGACAATGTCGGCGATTGAGTTCGGGCAGACAAGCTTAGCTAGTCTGCAGCAGGATTTGCCAGCTATACGCGAAGCGGTCCACACAGCAGCCAGTGGGGTTGCCGATCAGACCCAGGGCTTTGGTGCTTTCATCCGAGATACACTTCCGCTATTGGAGAGCAGCTTACCTACTGCAGGGGAAAAGATACAGCAAGCTGCGAATTTCGTGCGTCAGGATCTGCCTACTGTAGAAGAGCGGGTTCATCAGGTCTCGGAGCTGATTCGTACAGGACTCCCCCGTGCAGACAAAGGAGTGGCGCTTGCCGCAGATTTGGTGAGAAATGATCTTCCAGTACTGGAAGACTCGATTCGAAAAGCCGCCTCCACGATCCGCCAAATTAAAGAAGAGATTGATCTGGGGGAAATTGCGCAACTGCTCGGAGGAGATATTAAGAGCAAAAGTGATTTTTTGGCCAATCCGGTAGTGTTAAAAGAGAATAAGTTATATCCCATTCCGAATTACGGCTCAGCAATGACTCCTTTTTATGTCGTACTTTCCTTATGGGTCGGAGGCACACTGCTTGTCTCTCTTCTCCGCACAGGTGTGGATACGGGGGGGCTAACGTACAAAAGATATCAATTGTATTTTGGCCGCCTGCTGACCTTCCTTACGGTGGGGATTCTTCAGGGGCTGGTGGCTGTCCTGGGCAACATTTTTATTTTGCACTGTTATGTGGTGAATAAGGTGTGGTTTGTACTTTTTGGAGTGTTAATCAGCATCGTGTTCGTAACCATTGTATTTACGCTTGTCGCTGTATTTGGCAACCTGGGAAAAGGAATAGCAATCGTGTTCATGGTGCTTCAATTCTCTAGCTCCGGCGGTACATTTCCGATTAGTACGACTGGGCGTTTTTTTCAAATATTAAATCCGTATATGCCGTTTACCTATGCAATTAGTCTGATGCGGGAGGCGGTTGGGGGAATTCTGCCGGAAGTGGCGATTCGTGATGTGATTTATTTGATTATCTTCGGTGTGCTGGCACTCTTGCTGGCATTACTCCTCAAGAAACCACTGGAGCCTTTTATCCATAAGGCTTCTGAACAAGCCGAAGAGTCTAAATTGATTTCTTAAAGAAAAAGAGGATGTGCCTAAGCCATGGTGATGGCTTTTGGCACAACCTCTTTTGTGTACTATATGGCAATTGTGCAAAAGGTTATCTGGCAGGAGCAAAATCAGCTACCGGCTTAAGAATCTCCTCGATTTGCTGTAAAGTATCTGCGGAGAGTACCGTATCTACAGCTTTAGCATTTTCTGCAACTTGCTCTGGTTTACTGGCACCAATTAATGCTGAACTTACACCAGGCTGGCGTAGAATCCATGCCAATGCCAATTGCGAAAGCTTCAGGTCTAAACTGTGAGCGAGTTCATCCAGCTGTCCAACCACAGACAACACATCATCACGGAGGTAGCTGGAGATCACACCATTAACTGAATTATCCGCTGCACGGGTTCCTGCTGGAGGTTGTTGCCCCGGTTTATATTTGCCAGTCAGAATTCCTTGCGCTAGTGGAGAGAAGACCACTTGGCCCAGCCCCTCACGCTGGGATACTTCAAGGACCTCGTCTTCAATATAACGTTCGAACATATTATAGATAGGTTGATTCGAGATCAGTGGACGCAGATTCAGTCTGCGGCTGATACCAGCAGCATTGGAGATTTGGGCTGCGCTCCATTCGCTAACAGCGGAGTAGAGAATCTTACCTTGAGCCGTCAGATCATCCAGCGCGCGTAGAGTCTCCTCTACAGGGGTCTCTGTATCAAAGCGATGACAAAAATATACATCAATATAATCGGTGCCTAAGCGGCGGAGGCTGGCTTCACATTGCTCCATAATATGCTTGCGGGACAAACCACGGTTATTAACATCGTCTCCCATGGGGAAAAAGACCTTTGTACTTAGCACATAAGATGATCTTTCATAGGAGCGTAGAGCAGCCCCCATCGCTTTTTCGCCTTCACCACGGTTATATGCATTAGCCGTATCAAAGAAATTGATACCGCATTCAAAAGCTTTGCTGATACAAGCATCGGCTGCCTTTTGCTCTGCTGCTGTTCCATATGTAAGCCAACTGCCTAGTCCGATCTCACTGATTTTGAGCCCTGAATTGCCTAGTCTTCTATATTTCATTTTTCTCTTTCCTCCTTGTATTCTATATGATAACTTTACTTGTATTATAGGAGACATTCAAGTTGAATGATTAATATACTAGTAATCAAGGAGATGAAAGATTCAATGACTAATCCAGCTACTAAAAAATCAAAAGTGATCTTATTTCAGGGTGACTCCATTACGGATGGGAATCGGGGTCGTGATGAAGACCCGAATCATATTCTTGGACATAGCTATGCGTATATCATCGGAGGCAAGCTAGGGAATGAGCGGGCAGAAGAGAATCTGGTATTCTATAACCGCGGAGTGAGTGGAGATCGAATCTCCGATTTATATGCACGCTGGAATGAAGATGCAATTAGCTTGCAGCCTGACATCATTAGTATATTGATTGGGGTTAACGATATTTGGAGAATGATGAAAGGGGAACCAAGTGGAGTTACGGACCGTTTTGAACGCGCTTACCGTCATGTACTTGAAGAAACACGTGAAGTTCTGCCACATACGAAGCTGATTTTATGTGAGCCTTTTATTTTAAATACCGGAGCTCCAGCTGAACAGTGGGCAGAATGGGAAGCGAAGATTACACATTATCAGGGAGTGGTTAAGCAGCTGTCTGAGCAATTTGATACGGTCTATGTACCTTTACAGGATGCTTTCAATGCAGCTGCGGAGAGAGCAGAAGCAGCCTACTGGCTGTGGGATGGCGTTCATCCGACGACTGCCGGGCATGATCTGATTGCTGGGGAATGGCTGAAGGTCGTCTTGGAAAGGGGTCTTTTAAACAACTAAGTTATAAAGTTATTATCTCTCTTTATCTATGCACCTGCTGATCACTCAGCGGGCGCATAGATAAGAGATACATGGTAATTATTTAAGAAATCGGTCCATTCCTCAGAAGGCTTCTGATCTGTAACAATATAATCCACTCTATCAAAGCTGAACAACTTAATGAACGCAGTCCGGTCAAATTTGGAGTGATCTACGAGCAGAACCACTTTATTTGCCTGCTGCTGCATAAGCACCTTCAGTTCACTTTCTTCTTCATTTGAATCACTTAGCCCGCCTGTCATAGACAATGCTTTACAGCTGAATATAGCTACATCCACATTATATTTTCGAATCGTCTGTGAAGCGGTATTTCCAACAAAGGAGCTGGTCTCGGGGCCTAAAATTCCACCTGTGGAAATCAGCTTTTGACCGGAGTGTTGAAATTCGGATAATACCACCAGAGAGTTCGTAATAATTGTCAGATTGTTTTTCTCCTCAATAATTCTACGCAAGGCTTCAAACACCGTTGAGCTCGTATCCGTCACCAAGCTGTCTCCATCATTGATTAATTGCAGTACATTATCGGCTATGATTCGCTTCGCTTCAATATTGACCTGATGTCTGCTGATATAGGAAGGATCTTCATTGGTATGGGCGTTGAGAATGGCCCCACCATAATTTTTTTTGGCAAGACCTTCTTTGTCCAGTTTATCTAGATCCCGCCGAATGGTCTCTTCCGAGACGTTGAATTTTTGCGCTAGCTCTGCGACATGGACCTTCTTCTGTCTGTAAAGCTCTTTAATAATTAGATCCCGTCGTTCAAATGCTTTCATTCATTCACTCACCTTTATATATAAATCGTCTGCTTTCTAGTGTACTACATTGTTGTTTAAATCTAAAAATAATTACATATTCACATAAAACCACAATATATAATAATAATATCACATAAAACCACACTTTTGTTTAGGATATATGTTGTTTTGTGTTGACTAAAGCGCTTGCAGATTTTATGATGAAGGAGAAATAGATCTATTAACGATGACTCTAAGATGATCTTGAGGAGGAACGGCATTGATAGAAAACTATCCGAAAATTGGTATCCGCCCAACCATTGATGGCAGAAGAAGAGGCGTTCGTGAATCACTGGAAGAGCAAACGATGGGCATGGCTCAGCGGGTGGCTAAGTTTATTGAAGCGAATTTAAGGTATCCGAATGGGAGTCCTGTAGAGTGCATCATCGCCGATTCTACGATCGGTGGAGTTAAAGAAGCTGCTGCTGCGGCTCAGAAATTCTCCGGGGCTAACGTAGGGGTGTCGATCACCGTGACGCCTTGCTGGTGTTATGGCTCAGAGACAATGGATATGGATACATCCATTCCGCATGCCGTGTGGGGATTTAACGGAACGGAACGGCCGGGTGCTGTGTATCTAGCTGCTGTTCTCTCGGCGTATGCTCAAAAGGGAATTCCTGCGTTTGGTATCTATGGTGAAGATGTTCAAGAGTCTAGCAGTGAAGAGATTCCAGCGGATGTGCAGTCTAAATTGCTGCAGTTTGCTAGAGCAGGCTTAGCAGTTGCTCAAATGAAGGGGAAATCATATTTATCTATGGGTTCTGTTTCGATGGGGATTGCGGGTTCCATTGTGAATGAACAGTTTTTCCAAGAGTATCTGGGCATGCGCAATGAATATATAGATATGTCTGAATATGTCCGGCGCTTTGAAGAAGAGATTTATGATAAAGGGGAATTTAAGCGTGCGCTAGCGTGGACTAAAGAAAACTGCCAAGTTGGCGCCGATAATAATCCGCCGCATCTGCAAATCAGTGCGGAAGAGAAAGAGAAGCAGTGGGAGACCTGTGTGAAAATGACATTGATCGCCCGCGACCTGATGATCGGCAATCCGGTTCTCGCTGAGCTTGGTTTTGAGGAGGAAGCTAACGGCCACAATGCAATTGTTGGCGGTTTCCAAGGCCAGAGACAATGGACGGACCATTTCCCTAACGGCGATTTCATGGAGACGATGTTGAATTCTTCTTTTGACTGGAACGGCAAACGTACACCTTATCTCGTAGCGACAGAGAATGACAGCTTGAATGGGGTAACGATGCTGTTCAATTATTTGCTTACGAATACAGCACAAATCTTTGCGGATGTCCGAACCTTCTGGAGTCCCGATGCTGTGAAGCGAGTGACGGGTCATCAATTGGAGGGAGAAGCAGCTCACGGAATACTGCATCTGATCAACTCTGGTTCGGCAGCGCTTGATGGTACAGGTGAGCAAAGGATAGAGGGTAAACCTGCAATCAAACCTTTTTGGGAGATTACAGACGAAGAGGCTGAGGCTTGTCTAAGCAATACACAATTCCGGCCAGCTTCTCAAGAATATTTCCGGGGAGGCGGATTCTCTACCGATTATTTAACCCAAGGCGGAATGCCGGTTACTATGGCTCGTTTGAACCTGGTGAAGGGGCTTGGACCTGTTCTTCAGCTTGTTGAAGGTTACACCGTAGAGCTGCCTGAAGAGGTTCATCATACTTTGGATCAAAGAACAGATCCGACATGGCCGACGACCTGGTTCGCTCCTAAGCTAACTAACAGTGGTTCATTCCAATCGGTATATGATGTCATGAATAATTGGGGCGCGAATCATGGGGCGATCAGTTATGGCCATATCGGGGCGGATCTGATTACGCTGGCGTCGATTTTACGCATTCCAGTAAGTATGCATAACGTTGAGGAATCACGTATTTTCAGACCACGGGTGTGGTCGTTATTTGGGACGGAGAATCTGGAAGGAGCAGATTACAGAGCCTGTCAGAATTTCGGACCGCTATATTAAAATCTTCTTGTGGAGCAGGTGTGCTTGAAATGGGTGATACGATTAAGCTTCTGGCTATGGATCTTGGCGCCAGTTCCGGAAGAGTGATGTTGGGATTGTATGACGGTAACACCCTTCGCATAGAAGAAATTCATCGGTTTGCTAATACGCCGGTGTATGTTGGCGGGCATTTGTATTGGGATGTTTTGAAGCTCTTCCACGAAATGAAAAAAGGAATCCAGAGAGCTTATAGGGCGCATGGAAAATTGAGGTCTCTAAGCGTGGATACGTGGGGAGTCGATTACGGTTTTATTGATAAAAGAGGGATGTTGCTCTATTCCCCCCATCATTATAGGGATAGGAGAATGGGAAGCCATCGTCTAGGGTTGGAGGCGCTGCTTCCACCAAGGGAGCAATTTAGCATTACAGGTATTCAACCGAGCTTGATTAATACGGTTTATCAGCTGTTTGCTGATTTTCAGGATAACGATTCTCTGCTAGAGGTTGCAGATACTATTTTAATGATGCCAGACCTGTTCCACTATTTATTCTCTGGTATCGCGGCAGCAGAAAGCACGATTTGGAGTACAAGTGGCTTAATGGACGCTGTATCTGGTGAAGTCTCCACTGAAGTATTCAGCAGGCTTAATATCCCGGTTGGTATAGTGCCACAACGGGTTCAAGCGGGAACGGTTATTGGTTCTATCCTTCCGGTAATTCAAGAGGAGCTTAGCGTAGGTTCAATGGAGGTAATTGCGGGTGCTTCTCATGATACGGCTTCAGCAGTAGCTTCTATTCCTTATTCTCTAAAGGAAGATGCAGCATTTATTAGCTGTGGTACATGGTCGTTAGTGGGCATGGAGACGCCTAAAGCTGTCATTACAGAGAAAAGCTATGAATACGGATTCACAAATGAGCAGTGTTACGGCCAATCTAATCGTTTGCTCAAAAATATAACGGGACTATGGATTTTGCAGGAGCTGCAAAGGAATTGGGCCGAAGCGGGAAAATACGTCAGCCAAGGCCAAATGGTTGAGCTAGCCGAAACCATAAATCATGCTCCAGCAATTATTAATCCGAATGACGAGCTGTTCAGTACACCCGGTGTGATGACCCAACGGATTAGAGAATATTGCGAACGAACAGGCCAGCAAGCCCCTTATACGAAAGCTGAGATTATACGCGTCATACTTGAGAGCTTAGCAGAGTCCTATCGCCATACGATTGACGAAATGGAAGAGATCACCGGCAAAAAAATCAATATCATTCATATGGTCGGTGGTGGGATTCAGAATGAACTGCTCTGTCAGCTTACCGCTAATATTACGGGGAGAAAAGTTGTAGCGGGGCCTGTGGAAGCCAGTGCAATTGGCAATATAATTATTCAACTGGCTGCCCTAGGGGAACTGGAAATCTCCGGGGGCAAGCAGGTAGTGGAAAGATCTTTTGCCTTTAAGACATATCAGCCTTCTTTGGTGAAGGTTTGTGAAAAATAGGATACGAGGAGAGAAACCCTATGGATACCTTGGAACAAAAATTACGTTTGCAGATTTGTGATATCGGGAGAAACCTGTTTAATAAAGATTTTATTGCGGCTAATGATGGGAATATTTCTGCTCGCTTATCAGAGAATGTAATTCTGACTACCCCCAGAGCGGTGAGTAAGGGATATTTAGAGCCTCATATGCTTGTAAAAGTGAATCTGCAAGGTGAAGTCCTTGAAGCAGCTGAAGGCTACAGACCCTCAACGGAAGCAAAAATGCATCTAAGAATTTATAATGAGCTGCCAGAGATGAAGGGTGTGGTCCATGCACATCCCCCGTATGCTACTGCATTTGCCATAAAAGGTGAGGCGCTCGACAAGATGATGATGCCAGAGTCGGTGATTATGATCGGAGATATTCCGTTGGCGGAATATGGAACACCATCGACGGAAGAAATTCCAGATTCACTGATGCCTTTCCTGGGCAAAAAAACTGCGGTTCTGCTAGAGAATCACGGAGCCCTTACTTGGGGAGAAGATGTTATGGAAGCATATCTGAATATGGAGCGGCTTGAGTATACCGCCAAGCTCACCTTCATTACCCGGATGATTGGCGGGGAGAGAGAATTGCCACAGCATCGGATTGATGAGCTGGTAGCGTTGCGATCATTTTATGGGAAGTAAAGAGGTGCCTTATGTTAAAAGGAATTCCTAAGCTGCTGTCTCCGGAGCTGGTACGCATTCTGATGGAGATGGGTCATGGGGATGAGCTTGTATTGGCTGATGCGAATTATCCCGGACATTCGTTGAATCCGAGGGTACTGAGATATGATGGCATCGGTATTCCCGAACTGCTGGATGCCATTTTAGAGTTGTTACCTCTGGATCATTACGCAGAGCAACAGGTGGCTTTTATGGCAGTGGTTGCAGGAGATCCAACTGTGCCGGTCATTTGGACCACATACGAGACTATCATCGCCAAACATGATGCTGAAGCCACGATTAAACATGAGGAACGTTTTGATTTCTATAACCGTTCTAAGCAAAGTTATGCAGTGATAGTTACAGGTGAGGAAGCGTTGTATGGGAACGTTATTCTTAAAAAAGGCGTTATAAAAAGTTGAAATAACGGAAATGAAGCCGCTAACCGCTTGGGTGACCAAGGAGTTAGCGGCTTTTTATGCTGCAAGGATAAGTATTTATAACCGGATTACTCGGTACTCATATGCACCAAGGGAGAGGGGGCCGCAGGCCACGGATTTGCCTGAGAGAACATCATGTCCGTCCCGCGGGAGTGTGAGACTTCCCCCGTGTCCATCCATATTTACAAGGGTCCAGACTTCGGAAGCCTGGTCATCGCTTCTAGGGCAGACAAGGGTTCCCTTAGTGACATTACTGCGTAGGGTGACACCAGCACGTTCTGCATAATGATCAATGAGTTTATATAACATTAGGTCGCCTTCTTCACCGGCAGGCATTGAACCCAGCATAACAATAGTGCCTTGTCCGTAAGGCTGCTCCGTCAGGAAGGACAACCCCGGCGTCACCCCCTCCGTAACCATTCCGATACTGGAAACGGACTCTGAAACGGGTTCAAAAACAGAACTCCACAAGGACAAGGGAGCAGATACCCCAAAAGCGTGTCCAATCGTGCCTGTTGATTCCAGCGGATAGGTAAACTTAGTTTTGACGCCTGCTAACCGCTCCAATTCCCCAAGTCCGGCATTCGTATGAAGGGTATGCTCCTTCGTTCGTCCTCCGGTAAGAGGACCGACAATCCAAATCCCGCCAGCTGCTGTGAAGGCCAGGGCACTTTGCACATACTCGGGGGACAAATAATGTACGAATGGAGTGAATAACAGCTTGTATCCGGTTAAGTCTCCGCCTTCGGGCAGCAGATCCCTGTGAATGCCCATATGAAGAATTCTTTTGTAGAAATCGCCCAGCAGACTACGATAATTTAGCTTCCGATGAGGTTCAGTTGCGAGATAAGCTTTGGTTCTGTCCGAATAGGTGATCGCAACATCTGCCCGAAGGGGCCGGGTGGAGAGCATAATTTGTTCAATTTCCCGCCGTGCTTGATTGGCCTCCAGCACATTAACGTACCCTAGAGCTGGTTCTCCCCAGGCACTAAGGATCGAGCTATGTGTTTGTTCACTTCCGGAAGTATGCTGGCGCCAGAGCCAATAGCAAAATGCACCTGCACCCAGCGCATAGGCGGCAACTGCTTCTGCTTTCAGATATCCATTCGGATGGGGCACACCAAAACTGACTAGAGATGCGGCAAACGAGGGTCCGGTCTCCATTATCCAGAAATCTTTTCCCGGCTTGAAATTTCGCCACAGATCACAGTTAAGCAGATAAGCATGCATATTTTCCTGTGAGGCATAGGTGTCGTAGGCAGCAAAGTCGAGATTTTGAAATAGCCGCTCATTATCTAGATGAAAAGCGACACTGCTGTTGTGGGTAATTGGCGCAGTGGAGTGGCGGCGGATAATATCAGCCTGCTCATCGGCGAATTCAGCGATCTTTTCCATTGAAAATAAGCGGTACATCGTCCGCAGGGATGAATTGTGGAGGAAAGGTGCGGGTCCTGGCTGTGGCACCTGATCAAAACGTTGATAAGTTTGGCTCCAGACGGCTGTTCCCCATGCCTCATTCAACCTTTCAATGGAGCTGTAGCGCTGCTGCAACCAGATATGCCATAAGTCTTTACAGGTCTCACACATACACTCCGCCACATGCGCTTTGAATTCGTTATCGAGCTGCCAGGCGGTTAACCCCGGCAGTGCTCCGGTCTCCTTGGCAATATGCTCCGTAATGATGGCAGCCCGCTTACGAAAATAAGGATTGTTGGTACAAATATGCTGCCGTGCTCCATGTCCCATTACCGTTCCGCTTTCATCCACATAACAGCGCTCAGGATGTCCATGAGTAAGCCAGATGGGGGGTGTCGGTGTCGGCGTACACATTACTGTGTCAATTCCGTTTCTATGTAACCTTTCGATATATTTCACGACGGGGCCGATATCAATCTTATCTTCTTCTGGCTCCAAAGCAGACCAAATGAATTCTCCGATTCGTACGATATTAATCCCCGTTTCTTTCATTAGAAGGATGTCCTGCTCAAGCACCTCTTCACTCCATAGCTCGGGATACCAAGCAGCACCGTAGTATAGCTTGTTCTTCAATTCAGTTCCTCCTTTAAGGCAAATATTTGCTGGAAATCATCACTTGGAATCATAGGTGCTTAATGTCTTACGGACAATAGTAAACTTTTGCGCGGTTTGGACTTTTTAGATAAAATGGAATTTTTAGCTTATATAAAGCGTTCAAAAAAGTCCGATTGCTGGAAAAAATCACTAGCAGCATAATAGGAGTCGCAGTAAGGGTGATTGCAGTAATCCATGGCTACAGTAATCGCGAGCTGTACATGACAAATGGAGGTGAACAGGATGAAGCACGTAACAGTTCCGGGAACTTCAGAACAACAGCCAAAGCCGCAGACCTATCGAAATATCCGGGTAAGAAGATGGAAACGTTTTAAACGTGATAAATGGTTATATATTCTGCTGCTCCCTGGAGTCCTTTATTTTCTTGTTTTCAAATATGTTCCGATGTGGGGCGTGCTGCTGGCTTTTAAGAATTACCAGCCGTTTCTTGGTTTTCAGAAAAGTGAATGGGTAGGTTTTGAGCATTTTCGTGTTTTTTTCCAGAATCCTGATTTCTTTATGCTGCTGCGCAATACGTTATTGTTATCGTTTTATAATTTGATTTTCTTTTTTCCGGCGCCGATTATTCTGGCACTGCTTCTAAACGAAATACGGCTTTCCTTCTATAAAAAGACGATACAAACGATGATTTATGTTCCGCACTTTATATCCATGGTCATTGTGGCCAGTATGAGCTATGTATTTTTAACTACGGAAGGCGGGACTGTAAATGAGTTTTTGTATACGTTTACAGGCAGGAAAATAGACTTTCTAGCTAATCCTGACTGGTTCCGTCCATTGATTATTCTCCAGACGATCTGGAAGGAGTGCGGTTGGGGGACGATTATATTCCTGGCAGCGCTGGCCGGTGTAGATGTGGAGCAATATGAGGCTGCGGTAGTAGATGGTGCGAACCGGTGGCGGCAGATTTGGCATATTACGTTGCCTGCTATCCGCAGTACAATCGTTATTTTACTTATTCTTCGGATGGGAACGATTTTGGATAACGGTTTTGAACAAATTTATTTAATGATGAATGCTCTTAATCGTGAAGTAGGTGAGGTGTTCGATACCTATGTATACGCACTGGGGATTACCCAGGGAGCTTTTAGTTACAGCACGGCTGTTGGATTATTTAAATCAATAATCGGTGTGACGCTTGTGCTCGGGACGAATTGGATCGCCAAAAAATTTGGTGAATCTGGACTTTATTGAGAAGGGAGAAGCTTGCTGTGGCCAAACAATACAAGAGTACGGGTGGAACTGCATTTGATATATTCAATTATATATTTTTAGGGATTATCGGGATCGTAGCGATTCTCCCTTTCCTCTTTGTGGTTTCGGGCTCCTTCGCTACAGATGCGGAAATTACTAAACGTGCCGTATTCCTGATCCCGACCACGATTTCTTTTGACGCCTACCGATTTATCTTTTCAACAGATACGATTATGCGCAGTATAGGGGTTTCTATTTATGTTACGGTAATCGGAACTGTCGTTAATTTATTCTTCACGGTAACTATGGCTTATCCGATGGCAAAACGATATCTGATGGGCCGTAATTTGGTACTCAACCTTGTTATTTTTACGATGCTGTTTGGTGGAGGAATGATTCCAACCTATCTCGTCATTCGGGAGCTGCATCTGCTGGATACGCTCAATTCTCTTATTTTACCGGGAGCAATTAGCGCCTTTAACCTGATTATTGTCAAAAACTTTTTTCAGGAGCTGCCTATAGAAATGGAAGAAGCGGCGCGTATTGATGGTTGTTCTGAGCTGGGCTTGTTGTGGAAGATAGTCCTTCCTTTATCCAAACCGGTTCTCGCTACATTTACGTTGTTCTATGCTGTGGGACATTGGAACAATTTCTTCTCGGCACTGCTCTATATTACGGATCCGACAAAATGGCCTTTGCAGGTGATGCTGCGACAGATCGTAATGTTATCCCAATCTGCGGCTGGCGATATGAGTTCTATGGATCCAAGCTTTGTGCAGCCACCGGAGCAGTCGATTAAAATGGCGGTTATTGTAGTAGGTACTCTACCAATTTTATGTGTGTACCCATTTCTGCAAAAACATTTCGCTAAAGGGGTGATGCTGGGTTCTGTTAAAGGATAACAAACTTAACTTATTCCAATTTGGAGGTATAATAATGGAAGCTAATCGTTCGGTAAAAAAGAAGCGCTGGTTGTTACTTTTACTTGTGGCTATGATGATTACAACTGTTGTTGCAGGTTGCTCAGGTAATGAATCTGCAGGTTCTAACAGCAAAAGTGAGGGAAGTAGTAATACTGGAGAAGAGAAAAGCGAGTCCCCGCTGGATCTGACCCTCATGCTGCCGATATTCAAAACAAATTATCCGAAGGATGGCAGTCCGGTTGCTGCTGAACTGGAGAAACAGACCAATACAAAAATCCACTTTGAGTGGGTCCCGAATGCATCTTATGCAGATAAATTTAATATTACGCTAGCTTCTGGGAAGCTGCCGACCATTATCTACGTGGGGGATGTTAAGGCTTCTAGTTTTGTGAACGCTGCCAAATCGGGTGCATTCTGGGAAGTAGGGCCTTACCTTAAGGATTATCCGAATTTAAGCCAAGCGAACCCGGTTATTCTGAAAAACTCGGCCATTGATGGGAAGAATTACGGGATCTATCGGGGGCGTGTACTCGGCCGTAACGGTATGGTTTTCCGCAAGGATTGGCTGGAGAAGGTGGGGTTGCAAACACCGCAGACGGTGGATGATTTCTACAATATGCTGAAAGCGTTCAAGGAAAAAGATCCAGACGGCAATGGTAAAGAGGATACGTATGGCATGGTGCTTGTCAAATGGAGCGGCCAGTGGGCCAGCGGTTTTGATACCATTAAGTTATGGTTTGGAACACCGAATAAATGGGGCGTGCAAGATGGCAAGCTGGTGCCTGAGCATGAATATCCAGAATATTTGGAAGCGCTTAAGTTCATGAAGAAGCTGTATGATGAGAAATTGATCAACTCCGACTTTGCTGTAATGGACAGTGCCAAATGGACAGATCCGATCGTGAACAATAAGGCAGGAGTAATCGTCGATGTGGTCGATACAGGCGCCCGGGTGGATGATAAAATTCACGCTGCGCTAGAAAAAGAAGGCAAAGACGAACCGGATAAACATTATGTAGATGTAAGCGGGGGCGTAACAGGTACGGATGGCAAGCTACACACATTGCCGACCTCTGGTTTCTCGGGCATGCTGGCTATTCCAAAATCATCTGTGAAGAGCGAAGAAGAACTGAAACGGGTACTGGCTTTTCTAGATCAAATCAATAATCCGGAATTACAAACGATGTTAGGTTTTGGTTTGGAAGGTACTCACTACACTATGGTGGATGGTTTTATTGAACGCTCCAAAGACACTGTACTTGTGGAGTCAGAAGTGGAAGGTCTAAACCAAATATTGGCTTATATTCCTGAGGATAAGTCCAAGACTGTAGCACAAACGCCGCTGCGCCTTAAACAAACTGAAGTTCAAAAGGCAAATGAAGCTTCCATCGTGGTTAATCCGGCAGAGGCCTTTATTTCCACAGTATATTCGCAAAAGGGTGCTCAACTCGACAATGTAATTAACGATGCACGCATAAAGTATATTGTAGGACAAATTGATGAAGCTGAATTGAAATCAGCATTTGACGTATGGAGAAAAACAGGTGGAGATGATTTAGTAAAGGAAATGAACGAATTATACGCTAAGGCTGACCACTAGATCCTTCCTAGTGCTTTTATCCGGCTGGAAAGGATCTGAGGAGCAAAACGAATGTGGTTCGATTGCACTTCAAATTTATCCGATTCGGCTGGTGAGAGCATAGTGATGAGAAATGTGGCGAAATGGAAGCGTTATACAAAAGGCTGGTCAGGCTGTAAAGGCCGGTATTATCGGAAAAACCTGATCATTATGCTGGTGGTGTCATCCATTCCGGGGTTTATTATTGGTGCGCTTGTCTACTGGATGGCAGGGGGACGTCTGGAGAGCGAGCTGCTGCAGATGCATAACAGGCAGATTGAACAGCGGGCGGCTAATATTGATGATCAGCTGTCCAATCTGGAGCTGATGCTGGCACATTGGGCTTTTGATCCCAAGTTTGATTACAGCTTGAATGGCCTTGATTTTATTCAAGATCATGAGCGGGCTTGGGATATTACGAAGACACTCGTAGTGATGCAGGGCTCGAACACGATGACGAGTAACGTTGAACTCTATCTATCAGGAGATTATCCATTACTATTTAATCCCGAATATGGCACGATTGACTCCAGCATGGTTTCTGGTCAATATGACAAATTGATTGATACTGAACAAAGCACCTATTGGACGCAGTGGGCATTCGATCCCAATAAACCAAATGTCAAAGAATTAACGCTTGTCCATCATATTCCGGGTGGAAGCTTGAAGCCCTTCGGGGCTCTTTTGCTCCGCATGGATACGGAGAAAGTAGCTGCGATGCTACGAACTATGACACCTTATAATAGCGGCGAGACATTTTTGCTGCAGACGACGGGGGATTTGTACGTATCTGCTGGAGACAGTGCCGAGGATTCTCCCTTACTTACCGCATTGCATAATGAGATTGTGGAACGGGGCGCGAACCATGAGTCAAATCTTGAGTCCTCTTTTCTCTTCGACTGGGGTAAGGCTACATATGCAGTGACTTATGGTGAGTTTTCCCGACTCTCCGCAGACTGGCTCTATGTGTCCGCTTCACCGATAACCAGCATAACTTCACCTGTCGTCTTCATTTCAAGACTGATATTTTTAGTTAGCTTTAGTGCTTTGCTGCTGGCGGCGATTCTGTCTTGGTTTGCTTCCCGTAAAATCTATTCACCGATAGGACGTTTGCTGCAGACTTTGTTGCCTGACCAAGCGGCGGCTGCGAGTAGGGAGGATGAGTTCATTCTGATTGAACGGCATTGGCAGAACTTGCACGGGGAGAGCCATGCCCTGAAGTACACTCTTTCCGAGCAGCTTCCACATGTGAAAGAAAGCTTTCTGCATCAGCTGTTTCAGGGGTATTTATATTCTTATTCTGAGCAGGATCTGCAAAGCCGGATGCGGCGCTTTAAGTGGGAAGTAGAGGATTGTCATTATATTATTCTTTATATTCAGCTTACAGGCATCTCCAGCCAGGAGGGGAAGTTCCGCAACGGTGATGAAAGTCTTGTATCATTCGCCGCCGTCAATATTATCGGAGAATTGTCTGCCGAGCACTTTAAGCAGGCTGATATTATCAATTTCCATGATCTCACGGCAGGATTACTTCTTATCGAACCCGTTGCGAATCCATCGCTGGAAGCGGTGCAAGCCTTTAGCGAAGAACTGACAGGAACGATTAATCGCATGTTAAAAATGAGGGTAACAGTGGCGTTTAGTGCACCGGTTGGAAGGATATCCGGTATTCCGCTAGCGTTCGAGGCTGCGAAGCAAGCCGCTAGTTATCGCCAGTTTGGTGGTGAGAACCAGATTATTAATATGGAGCTACTGGATCGTGAGGGGCAAAGTACGCCAGAACCGCAATATTCGTTCACTTTGGAGCGCGGAATGATTCAGGCCCTGCGCACAGGAGAAGCGGAAGAGGCTTACCGGCTGTTGGAGGAATTTCTGGAGGCACTGTGTGCCAATGGGGCAAAAGTGATTGATGTGCAGCAGGGCATGCTTCATTTGTTAGGCAGTATTCAGCACGCCATTATGGTCTCAGGCATTCATCCAAACCAACTGTTCAAAGGGGCTAATCTGTACGCGGCACTGTCGCAAATTCATGAGCCGAAGCTTATCCTTGCCTGGTTTCAGGAAAAGGTAGTCGCACCGTATCTGACGGAGCTGAGTGAGCGTTCTGATGCCGGAATCAAACGGACGATTGAGCATGCCATGATGTATATCAATGAGCATTATATGGATAATATTTCGCTGGATGGATGTGCGGATTATACAGGGATCAGCCCATTTTTACTGAGTAAATCATTCAAACGGGTCACCGGGAAAAATTTCATCGATTATCTGACCGAATTACGGCTTGATAAAGCCAAGGAGCTGCTGCGTGATACCTCGCTGCGAATTAACGATGTAGCTGAACAGGTGGGTTATCAGCATAGCTATTTTAACCGGATTTTTAAGAAACAAGAGGGAATAACCCCAAGCCGCTATAGAGAGCTAAGCCATAATAATGAAGCTCTTTAAAAGTAAAGAGGACGTGCGGCGAAGAACGTATGAAGGAGATGGTTGTTGTGCCTACGGCTCTGCCGATTGGCCTGCATTGGCTAAAAAAGCCCACTATTGATGTGGGTGTTACCTGGGGGGTTCCTTGGAAAAAAGGAGCGCTCGACAGGGAAGCGTTAAAGAATCTCTGCTTAAGTATGCCGAAGAACGAAAAGCATGTGCCGCTGCAAAGCTGGCCAGCAGCTTTTTGGCCAGACGGGAGCATCAAATGGTCCACGCACTCGGTAGTAAACAAAAATTCGGATATTCAGCAGGATTCCTTAGCGACAATGACAATAAATCAAGCGACTCCAGCTACGGAAGTGACTGAGCGACTCACTGTGCAGGAAACAGAGGAAGCTTTCATTATAGATACAGGTGTTATTATTTGCACGGTTAACAAGCAGGGGAAGGGTCTTATCCGCAGTATTGTGCGCAGAAATCCGGCGGACACGGAAGGAACCGAAGTATGCAGTAATGGCGAGCTTGTATGTATACGTGAACAGAGAGATGAGGGTGCTGGCACCCTGAGCATACGTGAGGAGCGATTCGCAGGACGAACGTTAAGGGCCATCCTTGAACAGGGCGGACCTGTTCGCGCAGTGGTGAAGCTAGATGGACTTCACCAAGCTTCGCACAGTGCTCGTGAGTGGCTTCCCTATACGTTACGTTTATATTTTTATGCTGGGCTGGAGTCTATTCGATTAGTTCATACGTTTCATTATGACGGTAATCCACAGCAGGATTTTATTAAAGGATTGGGAATAGAATTCACAGTGCCGCTGCGTGGACCTCTTTACAACTGCCATGTTCGTTTTGCCGGAGATAGCGGCTTGTTTAGCGAGTCTCCTAAGACGTTGCATACACGGCGAACCAAAGGTAAGTACCGTGATTTATTCCTCGATCAGGTAGCAGGATGTGCTGTGAAATTTAATCCAGAAGAGGATGCCTATTTCCTTAATTTATTGGATGACTCCGCCACTTGGGGCAGCTTTCGGCTGGTTCAAGATTCTTCCGAGCATTATGGGATCTGGAAACGGACAGAGGATGGCTGCGCTTGGATCAAGGCAGCAGAAGGCCGCCGGGCAGGTGGGCTTGGTTATGTTGGGGCAGAGGGCGGAGGGCTAGCAATCGGGATGAAGAATTTCTGGCGTAAGCATCCGGCAGGAATGGAGATTGGTTCCATTGCCACTGACGCGGCAGCGCTTACTGTCTGGTTCTGGTCACCTGATGCGGCAGCTATGGACTTGCGGCATTATGATACGAAAACACATGTGGAATCCTCGTATGAAGGTGCAGAAGAATTACGGGCCACTCCATTTGGTATCGCTAATACTAGCGAGCTAACATTCTGGTGTACGGCGCAGACTCCCGGGCCTGAATTGTTGCAGCGGATGCAGGCAGAAGCTGAAGAACCTTCATTGCTGGTTTGCGAACCAACTTATTATCATGAAGCGGGTGCTTTTGGTTTCTGGAGTTTGCCTGATCGGAGCACGCCAGCCAAGGCATATCTGGAAGAGCGACTGGACGGGATCATCTCCTTTTACCAGGAAGAGATCGAGCAGCGCAAATGGTATGGATTCTGGGACTATGGAGATTTCATGCACAGCTACGATCCGGTCAGACATGTATGGAACTATGATCTTGGCGGCTGCGCCTGGCAGAATTCCGAGCTGGTGCCAAATATGTGGTTGTGGGTAACGTTTCTCCGGTCCGGGAGAGCGGATGTGTTCCGTATGGCCGAAGCTATGACCAGGCATACGAGTGAGGTAGATGTATATCATTTTGGCGAATACGCCGGACTAGGCTCGCGGCATAATGTCATCCACTGGGGCTGCGGCTGCAAAGAGGCTCGTATCGCCATGGCGGGTCTGCATCGCTACTATTATTATCTGACCGGAGACGAGCGGGTCGGCGATATTATGGACAGTGTAAAGGATGCTGATTATTCAACAGTTACTCTGGACCCGATGCGGGCGTATTTTCCGAAGGATGAATTCCCCACTCATGTTAGGGTCGGTCCGGACTGGGCGGCCTTTAGCTCTAATTGGATGACCCGCTGGGAGCGGTTCGAGGATACCGCTTATCGTGACAAGATTATATCAGGCATGGATTGTATCAAAAGGGCAAATTTACGGCTATTATCTGGTCCCACATATGGTTATGATCCGGCAACTGGCCTATTGTCGGGAATGGGCGACGATAACTGGGGGCGTCATCTAGCGATTAGCATGGGAGGTCCGCAGGTGTGGTTCGAGCTGGCGGCAATGCTGGAGGACCCGGACTGGGAAGATATGCTGGCTGAGTTCGGCGTATTTTATAATTTGCCACAAGAAGAGAAGGACGCATTTACAGGAGGGTTGATTTCAGGAAAACTCCGTTTTGAGCATCCTGTACTCAGTGTAGCCATTGCTGCATATGGAGCATATTACCGCAAGGATCCAGCGACGGCAGAGCGGTGCTGGTCGATTTTGCTGGAGAATCCGTTTGGTTGTGTGAATCTACAGGAGGAAGCTGATCAGGTCACTTATATGACTGAGTTAAATGAGATCGATTGGATGAATACAAATGAAGCCTCGCAGTGGTCTTTAAATACGATCATTGCCTTGGAATTAATCGGTAGTGCTTTACCGGAACGCGCGAATTAAAGGCTTCATTGTGGGGAGGAATGTTTTATGGCTAGGCCGATGCAGGACACGGGTATAGGTGGTTTGATCCCTGAAGCATGGAAACCAATCTACCATAATCCCCTCGCTTCAACTAGTGATATCGCTGGATTCCAGATGGAGGGAGCGGGAGCGGTTTCCTTCCCTTTGCAGCGAATGAGACTGGAGAGTACTATCCATGCAAGGGCCGGACAACAAGCAAATGTCGTTCTCTGGTGTCCAGAAGAGTTCCCGGCAGACCTCGCCGTATCTTGGAATTTCCGCCCATTGCGTGAGCCGGGGTTGGCGATTTTGTTTATCGCGGCCAAAGGAGAGGGTGGGAAGGATTTATTTGATTCCACGCTTGCTCGCCGTACGGGTGAATATGATCAATACCATCACGGGCAGATAGATACGTATCATATCTCGTATTTTCGCAGGCGTTGGGTGGAAGAACGTGAATTTCATACCTGTAATTTGCGTAAAAGCTATGGTTTTCATCTGGTTGCGCAGGCAGCTGATCCGCTTCCGGACGTAAGCGACATGACTGAGCCCTACCGGATGTTAGTGGTAAAGCGTGGTCCTATGCTGTCTTTTGCAATCAATGAACTGCCGATTTTTACATGGATAGATGATGGTGAAACCTATGGGCCGCTACTGACAGGCGGGAAAATTGGGTTTCGACAGATGGCACCCCTGATGGCTGAATACTCAAATCTGACGGTTTTTGGACAGTAATGCGAAGGAGGCTTCAGATTGATGTCTATTATTTATTATTGTTACCCTGAGGGCAGACATAAGGCGCTTACAATGAGCTATGATGACGGCAGACGGGCTGACGAAAGATTGGTAGGACTATTTAACCGCCATGGGATTAGAGGAACATTTCATCTCAATTCTGGCCTGCTGGGTGAAGGTGATCGTATTACGGCAGATGAAATAACTGAGCTGTACCAGGGACATGAGGTATCTGTTCATACGCAACACCATCCGACGATGGCCCGTTGTCCGCAGGAGCAAATCATCCATGAGATTATGGAGGATCGAAAGTGTTTTGAGACGCTGCTCCAGGTGCCGATACGGGGAATGTCTTATCCTAACGGTTCCTTTAACAAGGAGATAAAGAAGCTTTTGCCTCATTTAGGCATGGAATATGCCCGTGTGGTACAGACCACTGGCGGCGGCTTTGGGCTGCCGGAGGATTGGCTGGAATGGCGGGGGACTTGCCATCATAATGATCATTTGCTGGAGCATGCGGAGCAGTTCGTGAAGCTGCATAAACGGCAGTATTTATATCTGATGTATGTGTGGGGCCATAGTTATGAATTTGATAACGATAATAACTGGGAGCTGATGGAAAGCTTCTGTGAAGCAGTGGGAGGACTAGAGGAAATCTGGTACGCGACAAATATTGAACTCGTTCATTATATGAAGGCTTGTGAAGCCCTTATTTTCTCCGCTGCTCGGGATTTTGTATATAATCCGGGAGCGCTATCTGTCTGGCTGGAAATCGACGGTTTGATTATAGAAGTAGCAGGCGGACAAACCGTCCGTTTCCCGGAGATCTAATCGAAGAGAGAAGACAGGAGGATTCTAATGAAAACGAAGGACACACAATTAGTCTATCAGCTGGCAAAAGTAGATATTTCCGCTGCCGGTCCACGCTGCAAAATGCTTATTGGCGATCTGAATGGGGATGGACGTGCGGAAATGCTGCTGGTTCAGCCGGATAATCGCCAGGATGTACGTTATATTCCCCATCAGGTGCAATGCCTGACTGCTTTTGATATGGATGGCAAGCTGCTGTGGCAGGTGGGCACACCCGATCCTGACGCTGGCAGCCAAGGCTCGGACTATCCAGCGCAAATTTATGATTTAGATGGTGATGGGGCGCTGGAAGTATTATGTGTAATGGATGGACGGTTTCATATTCTTGAAGGTTCAACAGGAATGGTTAAATCCATATACGACTTACCGGCAGAACATGCACATGATTGCATTATCATTGCCAATCTAACAGGGCAAGAACACGCTTCCGACATTATTCTGAAGGACCGTTATCATCAACTGTGGGCCATGGATCAGGATTTCAATTTATTATGGACGCATAAAGGCAATGTAGGACATTATCCGTGGGTTCACGATCTTCATGGAAATGGACAGGATCAAGTGATGGCAGGTTATGATCTGCTTGATTCTAAAGGTGATTTATTATGGAGCTGCCATGATCTTGACGACCATGCGGACTGTATTTGGGTTGGCGATGTGAATGGAGATGGCTATCCTGAACTGGTTGTCGGCGGAAGCGTAACGGTGATGTATGACCGGGACGGACAAGAGCTTTGGCGTTATGACGGCTCCATCGAGTCACAGCATCTGGCGTTAGGCCGATTCCGGCCTGAACTGCCTGGTCTTCAGGTTGCCGGGCTGGACCGAATGATCCGCGAAGATGACGGCAAAGGGCTGAAGGGCAAGGATGCGTTGTTTCTTCTAGACTGTAATGGCAAGGAACTGTGGAAAGAAGAACGTACAAGCGACGGTTGGCTGACTATAGTTGAAGCCGTGAGTAACTGGCAATTTGGTTCTCCGGATTATATTCTCGCGTACCGCCGGGGAGGCGGAGTATATCCTGCTTTGTACGATGGACATATGCGGGTTGTAGCTGAATTCAAGGAGGAAGGTTATGCCGTTCACGGCGATCTTCTGGGATGTGGCAGGGAACAGGTTGTAATTTATAATGATGAGTCCGCAACGGTATATTCAAGCGAGTGGATAGATATTAGTACCTGTGCCTCTGAGAAATCGTTACCTCACCCTAAAAGATTGTACAACTCGACGCTGTATCCCGGTGGAGAAATAACGGTGTGAAGGAGGATACGCTTAGTGAGTACTTATATTCCAGAATACTTTCCTGATCCTGATTGTATTGCCAAATATAATGGGGGCAAAATCGAAAATGTACTGGCCGCAGTGGCCAGCCGTTTTATCGGTGCCTATCCCCCGCAGCCTCCGGTGTACCGGGTACATTCGCAGAGTGGTTTCAACCGGCTCCGCGACTGCCGTTACGATATGAATCTGGAAGAACGACTGCCGGAGCTAGCGGCAGGACAATTCGTATATGTGTGGGGAAAGCTGTGGAGTGACAATGAGGTAGATGCCCCTTTCTCAGTTAGTTGCTACAGTCCAGTTAAGGTTTACATAAATGGACGGCTGGTGTTTAGCTCCAATCTAAATGATGATGTGTTTCCGGACAGAAGGACGTTTTTTCGGGCGGGCATGGATAAAGGCTGGAACCATCTGGTACTGGAGTATGTTGCAACAGGTACAGGTTGCGGAGGGGTTTTTGGAACGGGCAGTGTCAAAGGTGCACCAGTACACTTTCTTACTCCGACGGCGCAGTTAAGCGGTTGTGAAGGTTGGATTTATAGTGGACCCCAGCAGACATCTTGGGCAGCTTGGCTGGAAGCTGAATTCACTGAAGAGCAAATGACAGCTCGCTGCGTTTGGTTTCCGACACAGCAATGGTCGCCACAGGAACAGGCAACTGGCAACTGTTCACGCATATTTGGGGAAATGCTGGGAGCCAAGGCGTATGCTTGGTGTAAGCTGGAAGTTAACAGCCTACAGAAAGACGACATTCGTCTGCAAGGTAGCTATCGTGGAATGGCTGAAATCTCTATCTATGTGAATGGGAAACTTGTAGCTGAGTATCAGAACGTGAAAGGTATGCTTGATATCCAACTGGAGCTTGGTTATGGACTACATGATCTGGTCGTGGAGTCCATCTGTGGAGAGGGGAATTGGGGATTTGAACTGGACGTACGGTCTGGTGGTGTTCAGAGTAGTCTCGTGCAACCATATCCCGTTGAAGGATTAACTGATCCATGGTTGTACCTTGGATTGTTCACCAAGGAGGCAGCGCCGAAAGTCTTAGAACTGACCTCTATGGATACTTTATTTGGGGAAGCGGATGAAGTAACCTTTTGGCGTGTAGACCAACCGAATAGCTGGGTTAGGCCTTATTTGGAGAGTGTTATGTTTGGGCGCTGGAATTACCCTCTAGGCGTAACCCTGTACGGATTGCTGAGAACAGGAGTAGAGCTTAAGGCCCCCCATTATGCCGAATATGCACAACACCATATTGAGCAATGTACAGGGCTGCATAAATATGCCTTATGGGACCTTGGACGTTATGGCGCTCCGGGCATCAATCATCAGCTGGCGCTGATGGATTCGCTGGACGACTGCGGATCCTTCGGGGCAACGATGCTGGAAGCACATAAGCTTCGTCCACTACAGGGCGCACCGGAAGCTGCTGCTGAAATTGCCAATTACATTACTAAAGTGCAGAGCAGGCTGCCTGACGGAGCTTTGTATCGGACCAGTGGCACAGTTGATTTTATGCAGCAGACGATGTGGTGTGATGATCTGTATATGAGCACGCCATTTCTAAGCAAATATTATGAAATGACCGGAAATGCGGCTTATCTTGATGATGCGGCGGTGCAGTTTTTACATTACAAGGAGCGGCTGTTCCAGCCGGAGCTTGGCATTATGCATCATGTGTATGATTATAAGTTTAATAAACCCAATGGCGTGCCTTGGGGCAGAGGTAATGGTTGGGTGATTTTCTCGCTGACTGAGCTGCTTGAAGTTATGCCTGAGCAACATCCGTTGCGAGCTGATTTGCTTGATTATTTCCGCGAGCTTAGTAAAGGCTATCTTAAGCTGCAAGATGAGCGGGGCCTATGGCATCAAGTGTTGACGGATCCTGAGTCCTACGCGGAGGCTTCTTGTACCTCTATGTTTATTTACGCTTTTGCTAGAGGCGTACGCTGCGGCTGGCTGCTGGAACCAGAGTCATACGTAACCTCTGCAATCAACGGCTGGAGTGGCTTAACCCGTTATTGTATTGACAAACAAGGCAATGTTTACGGTGTCTGCCGCGGTTCGGGTTATTCGTTTAACAAACTGTATTATAAAGATGAATTGACCTGGCAATTAAACGATACACATGGGATTGGCATCGTGCTGCTGGCCGGAATTGAGGTTCACAGGCTCGTACGAGATTTGGAAATGAAATCACATGACGAAGCAAAATGAATGGCATGATGAGGAATGAGACGACCGTATTAATCACAAAATTACAGCGGAGCAGCGATACTCCATTAGTGGGGATCGCTGCTCTTTGTTATGCGTTACAGTGCTGCTTAAACCCCCGAAACCCCGAAACCCCCCCCGGTCCCCCCGGCCCCCCGAAACCGCCGATTACTCCTGCTAGACAAAGTTATGCGGACTCAGATGACGTTATTTGCAGATTTATCGCCTTTTGGGGCCATTTTCGGACTCCAGTGACGTTATTGCTTCGAAAACGGCTAATATAGGTAGCTTTTTATGCCAATAGCGACTATGGGGTCCGATAAAATCCCAAAATAGCGATTATGCTGCGAATAAGGTCCACTGGGTCCGATAGCCTCATGAGCTTTGTTCGCGCGAAAAGGTAATCTAGTGACGAGATATTGTTGTTGCTCAGATGCCCCAGATGCCCCAGATGCTCCAGATGCCCGATGCCAGATGCCAGATGCTCCCGATGCTCCCGATGCTCCCGTCCCAGATGCCCCCATGCCCATGGCAGTTCACATAAGGTACTTTTGATCGACGGAGCGGCTACAAAGAGAACTGGTTGTGATTTCTAGCTGTGGATCAGCGGTTTTGCTTGCGATATTGCAAAGGCGAACGTTTAACGATTTGTTTAAACACACGCCCGAAGTGGGCGATGCTGTCAAAGCCGGTATCCTCGGCGATGTTCGTAACTTTAGCGTTGGTGCTCTGCAAGAGACGTTGGGCTTCCTTGATCCGAATGTAGTTTAGATATTCTACGATGGTGAAGCCAGTTGTCTGCTTGAACACTCGGCAGAGATAGGTGCTGCTGATGAAAAAAGTCTCAGATAGCCGCTCCAATGTAAGCTTTTCAGCATAATGTGTTTGTAAAAAATCAATAATTTCGTAGACTTTTAGCTGCTTCTCACTGCTCTCAGGGGCAATGGGCTCGCGGCTTATTTCCTGTATTCTGTTCATTTCAATAAATAGTTGGATGAGCAGCGTCTGCAGATAGGGGAATTGCTGTGTCCGTGGTTCTGTTTGTTCTTTTAGCATGCTGAAAAGAAGATATTCAATGGCCCCCTGTTCATGTACTCCGGGCCGCAAAAGCAAGCTTTGTGTAGCCATAAATGGAAAATGCAGCTCGAAGTGCGCCAATGTCTTTTGCAGAAAGCTTTCCTCAAAGTTAATTAAGATCCGTTCATGGCTTGCAGAGCCTTTAGACGTGGTACGATGGAGCTCGTTCTTGTTAATAAAAATCAGATCACCTTTACGCAAGGTGTAGATCAGATTGTTAATGTAATAACTGCGTTCCCCGGCGAGTAAATAATAGATTTCATAAGTATCGTGATAATGGTCGGAATCCATGCTGAATGGACCGGCTCTTTTTATTTGCTCAATTATAAAAGGAGGCTGAGGCTCCTGTTCCATGCTAAATCTGCTCCTTTCTGATAATGAGGATAATATATGCAAAGTTTTTGTTATTTCTGCTAAGAATCGCTTAGATTAAGATATATTTTATACTATACACTATAAGAAGAAAACGCTTTTAAATCAATAAGTGATGGAGTGATCCTGATGTCCAACAAGAAATATGCTTTCGTAGGAACCGGCGGCCGAGCGGAGTTTTTTTATGGTGAGATCACCACGAATTATCGTGAAACCTCTGAGATTGTAGGCTTTTGTGATGTGAATGGAGCAAGAATGGATTATGCGAACCGTTTGCTGGAGGAAAAATATAAATATCAAGCGGTTCCTACCTATAAAGCTCATGAGTTTGACCGTATGATTGAGGAAACCAAACCTGACACGGTTATTGTCACGAGTATTGACCGCACGCATCATCGTTACATTATCCGGGCGATGGAGCTTGGCTGCGATGTTATTTCGGAGAAACCGATGACAGTGGATGAAGAGAAATGTCAGGAAATTCTTGAAGCGATTGAGCGGACTGGGAAAAAGCTGCGTGTGACCTTCAATTACCGCTATGCCCCACACAACACCAAAATCCGTGAACTCATTATGGACGGCGCGATTGGAGAAGTGCTTTCCGTCAACTTCGAGTGGCTGCTAAATACGCAGCATGGGGCGGATTACTTCCGCAGATGGCATCGTGATAAACGGAACAGCGGAGGTCTGTTGGTTCATAAATCCACACATCATTTCGATTTGATGAATTTCTGGCTGGGTTCGCGCCCAGATACGGTTTATGCGATGGGTGATCTAAGATTTTATGGCAGAGAAAACGCGGAGAAGCGCGGGGTGACTGAGTTTTATCAGCGTGCTCATGGTAGCAGTGCGGCGGAAAATGATCCGTTTGCCCTGCATCTTAAAGATAATGAGCAGTTAAAGCAGATGTATCTGGATACGGAGCATGAGGATGGCTACCTGCGTGACCAAAGTGTGTTTGGTGATAATATCAGCATTGAGGATACGATGGCGGTTATGGTCAAATACAAAAATAAGACGATTATGAATTATTCACTTAATGCTTATCTGCCTTGGGAGGGTTTCATTGTAGTATTTAATGGGACCAAGGGGCGGATGGAAGTAAAGGTCGTCGAACAGTCTTATGTAAATGCCGGAGGAAACAAGGAAGATGAAGGGGCGTTAAAAGACAAGCGGATCACGGTCTTCCCTCATTTCGCAGCACCTTACGAAGTGGAGATTGAAGAAGGAGTTGGGGGGCACGGAGGCGGGGATCCTGTGATGCTGCGTGATATTTTTGAACGTCCGCTGGAGGATCGCTTTAATCGTGCGGCATCTCATGTGGACGGAGCGTTGTCTATTATGACCGGGATTGCGGCAAATCGTTCAATAGCTACTGGACTTCCAGTTAAGGTAGATCAGTTAATAAAATTGTAGTAGCCCGTTTATGAACAAGCGGCTTTGGGTTCGTAGGGAGCGTTTCTCCAGAATCCCGGAGGGCCCTCCGCTCTGTCCACACGTTAAGCCAACTTCTACTTTTAGATTGAGCTAAAAAAGTGAAAATAAAAGGCTGTCTCCAAAATCATCGTAGATGACTAAGAGACAGCCTTGTTTATTTTAGCTAAAACTCAATTATTGTTTGACGACGTTAAAGCCATCTTTTTGCAATTGGGTCACGATACCATCGTCACCGAGCATATGCAGCGCGCCAACGACGACAAGGTAAGTCGCTTTTTTATCACTATTCAAATATTCTTTTACATGCTTCACCATGTTGACGTTACGATCCGAAACCAGGCCTTTATAATACTCTGGCTCTTGCGCGACCGCTTTTGTCATCGCTACGAGCGACTGCTCATCACCTTGCATCCACATTTGGGATAGTGCATCCAGCGAAGCTGCTGCGGAAGTATTGTCCGTTTGATTGAGGCTGCCGAGTGTGTCGACAAGAAGCTTTTCTTGCAATCCATCTGAGAACTGGTCGAACATATTCAGCTGCAATTGTGTGTTTTCCAGTTCAATAATAGGTTTGTTCAGCTTGCCTGCTTTTTGTAAAAAATATAAATCAATGCCGGTATCCGCCGTATAACTTGTAACTTGCATCTGTAGACTTGAGACACCTTGGGTAACGACCCACGGTTTGAAGGAATCGAATGCATTTTCCGCCAGACCATTTGCTTTTAGCAGCTGAGTTACTTTGTTATAGGTATCTGCAGATACATGATCCTTGAGCTTGGTTCCATCTGTATAGGAGCCTTTTTCCAAAATAAACTTTTGGATCTCAGCTTGATCAATCTTAGAGATATCTACTTCGACACCTAAATATTGCGAGGCTTCAAAAGCAGCTTCAATCTCCGGACGCAGCGGGTACATTTTGTCGTTAGCCACATGGATAGAACCAAGCAGATAGACGGTGTTGCCGTTGTTCTCCACTTTCCATAAGAATCCGGTGCTTCCGGCAGCTTGAGTATCGGCCACAAAAGTGATGGTGCGCAGCGCTGGACTCCACTCCACCTTATAGCCGATCGTTTCTCCTATAAAGCGGACAGGAACATAGGTGACATTGTTGATGGTTTTAGGAGCCACCTCTAGTTTTTTCTTCTCCCCGTTTACCGTTGCGGTTGTGCTACCGATGGTCAGTGAGAGGGCCAGTCCATTTTTGGTCCCTGTTACGGTTTGGGTTTTTTTATTCCAATTAATATTTACATTAAGCTTTTCTAGCAGGGGACGCATAGGAACTAGGGTCGTTCCTTTTTCTACAACAGGGTTAGAATTGCCTAACTTTATTTCGGTTCCATCAATCCATACACCGACAGGCTTTTCAGCAGCATGCGCAGTGGTAAAGACAGACATAACCATGAAAATGGATAAAAATAATGCACCTAGCTTTTTCATTAATAGGACACTCCGTTTCTAAAAAAGAATGAAAGATGTAAGTCACTCTCTGATTTTAACGTATTTTCCCATAAACAGTTATACCTTTTGTTACTATATTGATTTGATGCCTATGATTGGAAAGTAAACTTACAGTACTTCACGTCATTCAAAAGTCAAAATAATGCACATCAAAGCAAAAATCGCCCCTATTAGATCCTGTTCACTCTCCTTATCATGAAACGTAAGAAACGAAGAGCCTGAAGGGAGCAAGGGACTTATGTGGAGCAGTGCGATTGAAGATGCGATAGAGAAGGTACGTAAGAACATAGACCGGTTCGGGGGCAGTTTCCCTCATGTCAGCAGGAATGGAACTTATCAGCTCAATAACAACGACGACTGGACTAACGGATTTTGGAGCGGCATGTTGTGGTTGTGTTATGAATATACGCGGGATGACAGCTTCCGTATTGCGGCATCCCATACCGTAGAAGATTTCCGCCGCCGTTTCGCGGCAAAGACCGTGCTTGATCATCACGACATTGGCTTCCTGTATTCGTTATCCTCTAAAGCCCAGTGGATTATAGATAAAGACGAATCAGCGCGTCAACTGACATTGCAGGCGGCAGACCTGCTGCTGAAGCGCTGGCGTACAGCTGGCGGTTATATTCAGGCTTGGGGACCGGAGGGGGATACTCAGGAAGGCGGGCGGATCATTATTGATTGTCTGTTAAATCTTCCCCTTTTGTATTGGGCAGAAGAACAGACCGGTGATTCCGAATACAGGGAGGTGGCGGTCATGCAGGCGGAGAAAACGAGACGGTATCTGGTACGGGGAGATGACAGCTCTTACCATACGTTTTTCTTCGACCCGAAGAACGGAGAGCCGATTGGCGGCGCCACTCATCAGGGCTTTACTAACGGATCGACCTGGACGCGCGGGCAGGCTTGGGGTGTTTACGGTTTTGCATTATCCTACCGCTATACCAAAAATCCGTTGTATTTGGAAACGTCCAAGCGGATGGCCCGCTATTTTCTGGAGCATTTGCCGCAGGATCATGTCGCTTACTGGGATTTTAATGCTCCGGTATCTCCGGATACTTACCGGGATAGCTCGGCCTCAGCAATAGTAGCAGCCGGACTACAGGAACTGCTGGAGCTAATGGATGGGGAGGATTCTGAGCGGGCTTATTTTCAGCAGGGATTAGTGCAGTCGATGACTTCGCTTGTGCAGAACTATTCCACGCTCGGTGAAGAGGCGGAGGGGCTGCTGAAGCATGGTTCTTACCATGTGCGCGGCGATCTGTCTCCAGATGACTTCATGATCTGGGGAGATTATTTCTATCTCGAAGCATTGATGCGGCTGCAAAAAGGCAACAAGGGGTACTGGTATGAACGCTGATGTCAGACAAATTTCCCCCTATGCCGTCTTTGCGCTGCTCGACCTTGAGTTGCCTGCTTTAGCTCTAGTGAAGAATGCACTCAGCCAAGCGCGTCAGGACGATGCGCTGATTGAATTGCATCGGTATTTGACCCGCCGGAGCACGCCGGGCTGGCGGATAGAGGATAACCGGAAGCAGCAGCTTATTGACTATGTACGGCTTTATTGTGCAGACGAACTGGAAGCAGTAATGAAGACAGCGGATGAAGTTGTGGAGCAGACGTTTCTCTTTCGTTTTCCCTGGGATATGGAGCGCAGCCGCATTCCGGTTACCTTTGAGGAAGAAATTGACTGGCGTCATGTTCCGGACAAGGATGTAGAATGGGCTTATATGCTGAATCGCCACCGCTACTGGGTGGCATTAGGACAAGCGTATGCGATAACAGGTAAAGAGGTTTATGCGAGAGCATTTTGCTGCCAGCTTGAAGATTGGATAGACCGTAACCCCGTTCCAGACAAGCCTACGAATGATACGCTGACATGGCGTACAATTGAAGCGGGCCTTCGTTGTGCTAACTGGATTAAAGCACTGTCTTATATACAGGATAGTCCGCTGCTCACACCGACGCTGCTGGCCAAAGTGATGATATCTCTCCATGAACACGGCCAATATTTAGCTTTATCGTTTACGGGCTGGAAGAAGATCAGCAACTGGGGGGTGCTGGAGACTTGTGGTTTGTTCCAAACTGCGCTCTACTTCCCTGAGTTCACTAGTGCCAATAACTGGCGACAGCTCAGTGAGGAGAGATTGGGAGAGACGGCGCGAATTCAGATTATGGCGGACGGCATCCACTGGGAGCAATCGCCCACCTATCACCATGAGGTTTTGGTATGTTTTCTCGACTTCATCCGCTTAGCCCGATTGAACGGACTGGAGCTTCAGGAAGAATTTCAGCAAAAGGTTCAGCAAATGGCTGTCGCTTCATTGTATTGGGCCAAGCCGAATCACCGGCAGCCGATGCTTGGCGATAGCGATGACAGCGATATCCGTTCGCTTTTGACTTATGCGGGCTGGTTATTTCAGGATGCTGTACTCCGCTTTGGCGGATACGATCAAATGGATTATGACAATGCCTGGTTGTTTGGGATAAATGGAGTTGAGAGCTACGAGCGGCTGACTGCGGAGCTACCGCCAAACTTGTCACACGCCTATGCACATTCCGGCCATTATGTGATGCGAACGGGCTGGGACGAGCAGGATTTGTACCTATATTTTCACTGCGGACCGCTTGGGGGTGGACATGGGCACGCGGATCTGCTACATTTCGATCTGTATGCCTATGGGCGGGATCTGCTTACCGATCTTGGCAGATACAACTATAGTGATCATACACCACTTAGAAAAGCGCTAAAAGAAAGCGCTGCCCATAATACGACCACTGTCGACGGAATTGGATTTACCGAAATCACGGATACATGGTCCTTCTCTCAGATTGCGAAGCCAACGGGCTGCCAATGGATCAGCCATCCGGACTTTGATTATGTAGAGGGCAGCCACGACGGCTACCGTCATTGGGATGATCCGGTCTACCCGTTAAGGAGGATCCTATTTATTAAGCCTTTTTACTGGCTTCTGGTGGACAGCTTCAGTTCCCGGCAGGAGCATACATTTTCCCAGCATTTTCATTTTGCACCCGGAACGGTTCAGATGGAAGATGGAACGCTAATATGCCGTACCAAAAATGAGCGGGAAGCCAATCTTTGTATCCTTCCTGTTCATGTTGATGGTCTTCAGGGCAGGGTTGATGCTGGGGTAATCTCCCGCGAATATAATCTGCTGGAACCCAATCAGTATGCTGTGTACTCCCGAAAGGGGAAAGGAACGGTCTCGATCATGCAGGTGCTGTACCCGCAGTCTGCGGGTGAGTTGTTCTGTCCGCTGGTCGAACAAGTGCCGATTTACCGCCATACGGGTGAACCGGTGGCTGCTGCACAGGCGGAGGCCTGCCGCATCATCCTCCCCGAAAGGAATGAGGAGCATATTATCGTGATCAGCCACGAGATTCCATCCAGTCATTTAGATTCCTATGTAGTGGAAGGCGTACAAATTTTTGGAGAAGTAGTGCTTATGGTTTCTGCAGACGGTCAAAAGAAAGTCACGGTAATCAGATAATGTATGATACTGGACAACGGGCTGATAGAATAAAAGAAAAGAGCATGAGAGAGGCGCGGAGAAAACATGTTCAAATTCACTTACTATAGACGTATCCAGGTTTCATTTCTTTTGCTGATTTTTATCCCGCTGATTGCAGTATCGATCATCTCCTTCGTGCTCATCCGGGATACGATGGTAGAGAAGCTGCAGCTCAGCAACGATAACTTCCTGAACGTTATGATTGACGAACTAAATAAAACTATTGATGATGTGACGTTCGCTTCCCATTTTATTGTAAACGATACCAATTTCCGCGCTAATCTGAAGTCATTTGCGGATACTGAGCGGCTAAATAGCTATCAGGATTACGTACATTTTACGCAAATTCAAGATGTGTTTTCGCTCATCAACTCTAAGCCGTTGAATAATAATATCCGCATGTATTTGGTCAACCGGAAACACTTTGTGATCTCCTCTGGGACGGAGAATTTATCTGTAATCAATGCTAACCTGGACAAGCTGATGAGCCGTGTCAATATCCACGAACCGGAGACCTTGCAATGGCTTGGGATGGCTGACAGCGGTTCCGGTAAAAGCAGCAGCTATTATATTGCCAGAGTAATCTATGACAGCCGGGAGAAACGGCAGGTGTCCGTGCTGCTTATCTCAATTCCTGAATCCTATTTCAATAAATTGCTCGGACCCGTCGAATTTGGCAAGGTTGCGTTATTTGATTCTGGAGGAGGCTTGATCGCTGGGAACTCAGAATTGGCTCCAGAAGGCAAGGAAGCGAGAGGAAGCGTTCGTACAGCCAGAGCTATCGACAAATCCAATTGGCAGCTGATCTATGAAGCTTCGGAGAAAGAATGGTCGGGCCAGATCTCGCGGACGTTTTATAGTGGCATTGGCTTGGTACTCCTCTTATTTATTGTCTTTTCGGCTACCTCCATGCTGATTGCCAAAAGATTGCATAGTCCGATCATGAAGCTGCAGCGCGTTGTGCGCCAGTTCGGGATGGGGAATCTTGATGTCAGGCTGGAGGTCAAGGGCAAGGATGAAATCGCTGAGCTGGGGCAGACGTTGAATACTATGCTGGACCAGCTGCAAGGACTGATTCACGACATCGAGCTGGAGCAGGAACAGAAGCGGGTGATGGAGCTGGAGGCGCTGTTTATGCAGATTCGCCCCCACTTTTTGATCAACACGTTGAATTCGATTAAATGTAGCCTTATTTTGGCCAAAGATAAGCTGCATAGCGGGATCATCGATTCATTAATGAGTCTGCTCCGGGCCTATTTGAAGGTCAATGAACCGGCTACCTTGCGGGAAGAATGCAAACTGCTTGGCCATTATATCGATATTATGAAGATCCGCAACGAAATCCCTCTTGAACTGGAGGTCGATCTGGAAAAGGATACAGAGAAGCTTATCGTCCCTAAGCTAATTTTGCAGCCCCTTGTAGAAAATGCAATCGTTCACGGATTGGTTGACCACCCGGCACCGCGTATTGTCGTTCGCTCGCGAACGGTCCCTGATGGGATCATGATTGAAGTTGAAGATAATGGCTGCGGTGCAGGGGCTGAAGTTCTGGCGGGCCTGAACCGCAGGTTACTGTATAAGGACGATGAACAGGATGAAGCTTATCAAAGGGTCGGGTTAATGAACGTGGTTCAAAGGCTGAGGCTGACCTATGGTCAGGATACCCGCTTGTCGCTGCATAATCTGCCGCAGGGTGGGGTGTCCGTTTCTCTGTATTTGCCGCAAGGCAATCATCAGGTTAATCTGTCAGAGAGAGAGGGATATTGATGTATAAAGTGATGCTCATAGACGATGATGTTCCTATGCTCAAAGTGCTTCAGCAGATGATTGACTGGGAGGCACATAGCTTGCAGATTGTCGGCAGCACCTATTCCAGTGCCAAGGCGTTATTAATGTTTGAGGAAGTGCAGCCTGACATTGTGATCACGGATATTGGTTTGCCGCAAAAGAACGGGATTGAGCTAGCCGATTGCTTCACCCGCATGAAGCCGGAGGTCAGAATTATTTTCCTGACCTGTCATGAGGATTTCCATTATGCTCAGCAAGCGGTAAAGCTGAAAGTGGATGATTATTTAATCAAGGACCAGCTTACAGAAGAGCAACTGGAGAAAAGCCTTGCCAAGTCCGTACACTTGCTTAAGTCGAAGATTGGGTTGATCAGCCATGGGGAGACAGGCTACAACAGCCAGCTCTTCCGGCAGAACCTGCTGCAAAGGGTGATTGGCGGTGCTCCGCCTGAAACCACACTGGCCTATGCGGCGCAAATCGGCATATCCTGGACGTATCCGTGGTTTATGCTGGGCACGGTCAATATTCATTTTTCCAGCTTCGACAAGCGATACAAGCAGAGTGAGTATCCACTTATTCTATATGCTATTTACAATATAGCCTTGGAACTGTCCGAAACATGTGAAGGGATTACGCCTTTCTTGGAGCAAAAGAATATTGTGATTTTATATAATTACCGTGTGAATCTGGCGCAGAATGCCAGTCTTCATTTTCACGATTATTTACAGCGGCTGTGTTCTGAATGCTCCCATCTTCTTAAGATTCAACCGGGCATTATTGCCGTCACAGAGAAAATGGAGCTACAGGCGATTGGCCAGATCCATCGGCAGATTGTTCAGGACAAATGCGAGTTCTATGCAAGTGCGGATTACACGGTTCTGGATACTCTGCAAATCGCTTCTCCACGTTTCCAGCCTGCACCCCAAGGATTTCTGGACAGCTATATCCCGCAGATGGAACGGGCCGTGATTAAAAAAGACCTTGAAGCCATCCGTGGCACTCTACAGGAAATCGCTAGGACTGCAAAAGTTATGTCTATTCATCCTGGCGATTTCGCCCGGGATTTATCCTTTATGCTCCGCGGCATCGAGTTAATGTTTACGAGCCTGATGTTCGATGAGGATCTGTTCGTCTATCTCGTGCAGACCCGCACACTTGAAGATACGATGGAACTGGTGGAGAGAAAGCTTGTACAGATTACAGGCAGCAAGCAGCAGGTGGCAGGAGCTTCTCCGCAGGAGCCCAAGCTGCAGCTTATCCAGCAGTATATCGACCAGCATCTAGGCGATAATATCACTTCAATTGATATGGCACGTTATCTGTTTCTGGATCCAAGCTATTTTTCGCGTTATTTCAAGCGCATGACTGGCCTGACCTTTACGGACTATGTGCATCAGCACAAGATGAAGGTCGCTACCAAAATGCTGAAAATCTCCAGCCAGAACCTGGAGTCGCTGGCCGTCGGCCTGGGATATTCGGACAGAACCTATTTTTCAAAAGTGTTCAAAAAATATGTAGGAACAACGCCAAGCGAATATAAATCCAAACATTCGGTACGCTGAGAAGCACAATTGTTAATGATATGAACAGACGCGCCGCCCCTCTAGGGCGGTTTTTTGTTGTCGGCGGACAAAGGTCAAAATCTTGCACATTCCGGGTCATAATCACTCCTTCTTGCGGAAGGCGGATGTATTACTATAATGACAAATCAAATTGTCGAGGTGATACAACGTGGAGGCTGCAAAACAACCTGTGCCAAAAATTCTGCAAGAGAAGCGGAAATTCTGGACTCCGCAACGGAAAGAGGCTTTAACCGGGTGGCTGTTTTTGGCACCGGAAATTGTTGGGATGCTTTTTCTTAATGTATTTGCGCTTGGATTCTCACTTTATTTGAGCTTCTCGAAATGGGATCTATTGTCGGGAGTCAAAGGAATCGAGTTCATCGGATTGGATAACTATATCAAAATGTTCCATGATCCGAGTATCATTCAAGCTTTGAAGAACAATGCTTTTTATATGATTATGACCGTGCCGATACCGATTGCGATTGCGCTGGTGCTCGCGGCATTGATTCAAAACAGTGTGTTCCTCAAAAATTATTTTAAAGTGGCTTTCTTTATTCCTTATATTTCTTCGATTATTGCGATAGCTGCCGTATGGAGTGCATTGTTCCATCCGTCTCTTGGACCGATCAATCAGTTGCTGATGGAGTTTGGAATCTCCAGCCCTCCGAAATGGCTAGTTGATCCAAAGACCTCACTGTTATCCATTGCTATTATCAGTTCTTGGGCGAGTCTTGGCTACACCATAATTATCTATATGGCTGGCTTGACGAATATTTCCGATGAAATCTACGAAGCCGCCGAAATAGATGGCGCCAGCGCGTTGAAAAAATTCTTTGCCATCACAGTTCCGATGCTGCGTCCGACCACATTTTTCCTGCTTATTACCATGCTGATTGGCTCGTTTAAGGTGTTCGACATCATCGCCTTTTTGACCGAAGGTGGCCCGAATAATTCTTCTACCGTGCTTGTGTTCAGGATCTATGAGGAAGGGTTCAAATACTACAACATGGGCTACGCTTCTGCAATTTCCTGGCTGCTATTCGCTGTCATCGGCTTGATTACCGCAGCCACTTGGAAAATGAGAAATGAAGAATAAAGGGGGGAGATTAACATGCAACTGATTAGAAAAAATATGTCCAGAGTGATCACTACCTGCATCATGGGGGCTTTGTCCATTGTATTTCTTATTCCGCTGATCTGGATGATTTCCGCAGCCTTCAAATATGAAAAAGATGTAATGCGCTTCCCGATCCAATGGATTCCCGAGAAGATCAATGTAGCGTATAATTTCAAGATGGTTTGGATGGGACGGGTACCTTTCTCCCATTTCTATTTAAACTCCTTTAAAGTTGCGATTATTACAACCTGCATCACACTTATCATTTCATCTATGTCGGCGTATGCCTTGACCAAAATCAAGTTTAAAGGACGGAATATGGTCTTTCTGGCGCTGCTGTCATTCATGATTATTCCTGACCAGGCCACGCTGATTCCGCGTTTTCTGCTGATTCGTTGGTTCGGCCTCTATGATACTCATGCTGCTATCGTATTAATGAGTATGTTCTCCATTTACTTCACGTTCTTGCTGCGGCAATTTATGATTGGTATCAGCGACGAATATATTGAAGCGGCGCGAATTGATGGTGCAGGCCATTTGCGGATATTCTGGTCTATCATTGTTCCGCTCTGCAAGCCGGTGCTCGCTACCGTGGCGATCATTAAATTTATCTGGACCTGGAATGACTACCAGAATCCGCTGATCTTCTTGTTAAACAAGAATCTGTACACTATCCCACTCGGTATGACACTGTTCCGAGACGATTATTCGAACAACTATGCGATTATGATGACGGCAGCCGTTTCGGCGATCATCCCATTGGTCATCGTGTTCATTGCCCTGCAAAAGCAAGTCATTAACGGAATCTCCTTGGGAGGGGTAAAGGGCTGACTTGCGGGTATGCAAAAGAGGGTAAAAGTCAAAAATGTGATCCTACTACAGCAAAATTGTGCACTTGGCCTGTACAGCGGGTGCCTATAATAAGAAATGAACAAGGCACTATACTTAAATTTCAGTGCGGGGGGAAGTAAAATGAAAACAAAGGGCAAAAAAAGATTATCCGTTGTACTAGGCTCCATGCTGGCGGTTTCCTTAACGTTAAGCGCTTGTGGAAATTCCGGAAATTCAGAGAAGAATGGCGGTGCTGAAGCCAGTACGAATGCCGGGAACACCAAGGTGGACAAGCAAGTCGCCATCAAATATTACAACTGGGACAATGAAGCCCAATCAGCAGGCACGGATGCCATGCTGCAGGAATTTATGGATCAGAACCCAAATATCAAGGTAGAGCATGTGACACTCGTTCCCGGTGATTCTGTGGAGATGCTGAAGAAACTCGACTTCCTGATTTCATCCGGCGAAGCGATTGACGTTGTTCAGGTACCAAGCCTTGGAGGCGTACTTGAACGGGCGACCCGGGGAGCGCTTGCCCCGCTGAACGAATTCTATGAGAAGGATAACCTCGTTCCTGAGGATGAATATTATGTGAATGCTAAGGTAGACAACAACTATTATGGGATGCAATATACCAAGAGCAGCAACTATGTAATGCTGAACAAAGATGCACTGGATGAAGCGGGTCTGCCTGTACCTACTTTTGGCTGGACATGGGATGACTACCGCGACTATGCCAAAAAACTGACCAAAGGTGAAGGCGTAGACAAACGTTACGGCACATACTTCCACACCTGGGAGTTGTATATGAACGCACCGGCCCAAACGATGATGAAAGATCCATTCGTGTATGATGACGGGACGACCATTTTCGCGGATCCAACCTATAAATACTTCTTCCAGCTGCGCAAAGATATGGAGTCTGCTGATAAATCTGCGAAAACTTATGCAGACGCTTTAGCGGCTAAGCTCAATTACCGCACGGAATTCTTTAATGAAGAAGCCGCTATGATTCTGGCTGGTAACTGGACGATTGCTGATCCGGGCAATACAGAGCAGTATCCGCATGATTTCAAGACAGCTTTTGCTCCGGTACCGGTGCCTCCGGCAGGATCGGAACCGAAAGAATACGAGGGCAAATACTTCACCAGCGGCAATATGCTGGCGATGGGCGCTACTTCGAAGAACAAAGAGGCGTCTTTCCAACTGATGAGATTTATGTCAACGGCTGTTAGTGATAACAGACTGGAATTCTCCGGTTATAAAAAAGCGGATAATGAAGCCTTGCTGACCAAACTGGTAGCTGGCAAAGAGGATATGTATGATATGGATTCACTCAAATATACACTCTTTGACAGTGCAATCCAGTTCCTTGATGGTGCGCAGGTGATGACGACGGCAACGTCCGAATTGACCAAAATAATCGATGACGGCTTCAGCAGATTTATGCTTGGAAATGAATCGATTGATAAGGTGCAGCAATGGATGGTTGATGAAGCAACAAAAATTATCAACGAAAAAGGTGTTATCAAATAAATAGGGAATAAGCAAGTATCACAAGTTGTGGACGGGGCTTTGGAAGGTCATCAACTGGCTTTCCAAAGCCTTATTTATATATTGGGTCTACACAAACATATGGGAGAGTGTAGCAATGATGGAAAGCAGATTTTCACAGAACAAGCCGGAAGAGAAATTGGCGCTGCCTTCTAGGGAACAGCTGGAGTGGCAGGACCTGGAGCTGGGGATGTTTTGCCATTTTGGCATCAATACGTTTTGCGATCAGGAGTGGGGAGAAGGCAATGATTCACCTGCGGTCTTCAATCCGCTTCATTTGGATGCCCACCAATGGGTTAGTACAGCCAAAGAAGCTGGATTCCGTTATTTTATACTGACAGCTAAACATCATGATGGCTTCTGCTTGTGGCCGACTGCGACAAGTACTTATTCTGTGGCTTCTAGCCCATGGAAAGAAGGGCGAGGCGATGTCGTCAAGGAATGCGCGGAGGCTTGCCGTGAACTTGGAGTTGGCTTCGGCATTTATTTGTCTCCGTGGGACAGACATGAGCCCTGTTATGCAGATCCGCAAGCGTATGATGATTTCTATGCCCTGCAATTGCAGGAATTGCTTACGGGCTATGGTCCGCTTACAGAAATTTGGTTCGACGGCGCCGGGTCGGAGGGGCGCAATTACGATTGGCAACGGATTATGGATCTGATCAAGTGCCATCAGCCAGGCGCCATGGTGTTTAATATGGGGGCACCAACGATCCGCTGGGTTGGCAATGAGGATGGTGTTGCTCCTTATCCATGCTGGAACACTGCGAATTCTGCGCGGGGTAGCATGTTCAGTGAAGCTTCATTGAACTGGCTTCCCGGAACGCCGAGCTGGGTGCCTGCGGAATGCGATGTGCCCATCCGTAAAGACCGCTGGTTCTGGCATCCTGAGGAGGAGCATCTGCTGCTGTCTTTGGAGCAGCTAATGGATATTTATTATCGTTCGGTTGGACATGGGGCAACTTTGCTGCTCAATGTAGCCCCTGACAACCGCGGGCTGTTTCCGGAGGCTGATGTGCAGCGGCTGCTGGAATTCGGCAAGGAGATAAGACGCAGATTCGGCAAGGCTCTGGCGGTAACCGCAGGTACTGGAGATTTTGTTGAACTGGAATTGCCTGCAGCTACTGTAATTGATCATGCCGAGATTATGGAGGATATCGCTTACGGCGAAAGAGTAGAAGGATATATGCTGGAAGCGTACAGCAACGGAGCGTGGCTGGAGTTGAAGCGTGGTAGTTCGATTGGCCATAAGAAAATCGACGCCTTCCCTCCGGTTGTCGCAGAGAAAATCCGCTTACGGGTGTCAGAAGCTGCCGCAAGCCCCAAGATCAGACGGCTTGCCGTCTACCACTGCGGGGAATCGTTACAATAAATGTTAATAAAGGAGGTTGTCGATAATGAACCTGCTCACCTGGAACAACGGACACTATTTGCTGGACGGACAGCCTTATCGTATCGTATCGGGAGCCATTCATTATTTTCGGGTCGTGCCTGAATATTGGAAAGACCGGCTGCTGAAATTGAAAGCCTGCGGATTCAATACCGTGGAGACCTACATCGCCTGGAATATACATGAACCTAAAGAAGGGAAGTTCGTATTTGATGGCATGGCCGATGTGGTATCTTTTATCGAACTGGCTGGGGAGCTTGGGCTTCATGTTATTGTCAGACCGAGTCCATTCATCTGTGCGGAGTGGGAGTTCGGAGGCCTGCCGGGCTGGTTGCTAGCTTACGGGGAACTCCAGCTTCGCTGCTGTGACCCTCTTTATTTAAGCAAGGTAGACCGTTATTACGATGAGCTAATTCCTCTGCTGGTTCCGCTGCTCTCCACACATGGCGGACCAATTCTGGCCGTTCAGGTAGAAAATGAATATGGCAGCTATGGTAATGACAGTGGCTACCTGGGCTATATGCGTGATGGACTGGTCAGCAGAGGGATCGATGTGCTGCTCTTTACTTCCGACGGGCCAACCGATGAGATGTTGCTCGGCGGAACACTGGAGGATGTGCATGCAACAGTCAATTTCGGCTCCAGTACAGAGGAATCCTTCCGCAAATATCGGGAATACCGCTCTGAAGAGCCGCTTATGGTGATGGAATACTGGAACGGCTGGTTTGATCACTGGATGGAGGATCATCATGTACGCGATGCCGGGGATGTAGCAGGTGTTCTGGATGAGATCCTGACCCAGGGCTCCTCATTTAATATGTACATGTTCCATGGTGGAACCAATTTTGGTTTCTATAATGGTGCGAATCATATCGTCACCTACGAGCCGACGACTACAAGCTATGACTATGATGCCCCGCTCACGGAATGGGGAGATACGACGGCGAAATTTGAAGCTGTCCGGTCGGTACTCAGCAACCATGGATTTGCCCCGACTTGTCCATTCCCTGAGCCGATTCCGAAGATTTCTTACGGGAAAGTCGCTTTGACGGAAAGAGCGGAACTATTCACGGCTTCCAATCTGGAGAAGTTATCAGAGACGGTGAACAGCGTGTGTGTACAGCCGATGGAGAAGCTCGGACAATCCTATGGTTTTATATTGTACAGCACTTTTGTGCAGGGACCGCGGTCCAGACAGAAGCTTTACATCGAGGGCGTGCGCGATCGAGCGCAGGTCTTCCTGGATGGACAGGTGCTTGGGGTGATTGAGCGCTGGAATCCGCTGCCACTGGAACTTTCCATCCCCGCTGGGGGAGCGCAGCTGGATATCCTTGTCGAGAACATGGGGCGAATCAATTACGGGCCGCTCATTCGCGATCCGAAAGGGATTCTGGACGGGGTTCGGATTGATAACCAGCTGCAATATAACTGGACGATTCGTACTTTGCCGTTTGAACAGGAACAGCTGGCTTCACTAGCGTACAAGAAGCATCCGGTGGAGAAGCAGCAAGCTGCGCCCCTTTCGGGTCTGCCCGGATTCTACCGGGGGAGCTTCGAGGCGGAGGAGATTGGCGATACCTTTCTACGATTCGATGGATGGAATAAAGGGGTCGCCTGGATTAACGGATTTAATCTGGGCCGTTACTGGAACGTTGGACCGCAGCGGGCGCTATATATCCCTGGTCCACTCTTGCGCAAGGGGTGCAATGAGCTGGTTCTTTTGGAGCTGCATGGCCGTGCGGAGACTTGCGAGATTGAGCTTGTGAACCTTCCTGATCTGGGAAGAACTTCGGCCGTCGATGACGCCGTGTTGAATTTTGTGCAGGATGATAACTTGTAGATGCCTTTAGCTTTAACCAATTCTAAGATTGGGGTGAACAAATGCGTAAACCAAGTCTATTTTTAGTATTAGTTCTCATTGTTGATCTTTTTTCTTCCTGTGGGGGAGTTCTTTATCCCTCGCATAGCAGGGCATCTGCGGCTGCATCAAATCTTATGCTTAACGGAAGCTTTGAGAATACAACGACAGCCCTTGACTCAACCTGGACAGGGGTTACAGACGCTGCTCCGGTGGGCTGGAGCTTATGGGTCCCTACAGGTAGCGGGAAAGGCACGAATAAAACAGCGAATATCAAGATAGACGCTGGCACTGCGCATGAAGGAACCCGGTCCATGCTGTTCGATGCCTTTGCCACAAGCAGGATTTCCATCAATCAGGGGGTAACTTCGGTTATCCCCGGTAAATCCTACAGGCTTAAAGTCTGGCTAAAGACGGACAACGTCACTGGACAGGGAGCCTACTTTAGAACACAGTATTACAATACTGCCAAAGTGGGAGATGGACCTTCCTCTCCCAAAATAACAGGCACACAGGACTGGAGTATGCAGCAAGTACTTCTAACTATGCCGGCTAACGCGACGAAGCTAGTCATCGAGCCTTTTTTGGAGACTGGAAAAGGAAAGCTATGGATAGATGATATCGCATTGGAGGAATATGCGGGTCTTACAGGAATTGTGCTAGACCGTACGGCCTTTTCTATGGTCAAAGGGGACACGGTTGCACTTCTGCCGACTTTATCCCCTATAACGGCGGTGGATAAAACGGTAGTGTGGACTTCGAGCAATCCAGAAGCTGCGACTGTGGACGCACTTGGTAATGTAATGGGTACGGGGATCGGTTCTTCGACCATCAAGATCGCCACACCGGATGGTAGCCTTGCAGCTGAATGTCTGGTTACTGTCGAAGCTCCCGACACGATACAGGCCTACAATAAACTGAGGCTGAAATGGTACGACCGATTAAGTGGTGGTCAATACGATGGGAGTGATCCTGATATAGCTGCTAGTATTAGCGCTCAGGCTGCATCGGCTGCTGCACTTTGGGAGAGTATGGATAAATCCTCCGGCCGCACCTCCTTGTGGAGTGATACCGCGAGCACTACAGATTCGCAGTTTATTACAAGCGCTTACAATCGCTTGAAGACTATGGCATTGGCCTATTCTGTGGAGGGATCGGAGCTTTACGGCAACAGCGTTTTGGCGAATGATATTGTAAGCGCAATCAATTGGATGTATACAAACCGCTATAATCCGAGCAAAAGCGCTTATGGGAACTGGTGGGACTGGGAGATTGGCACGCCGCAGATTGTGAATGATCTTATGGTGCTCATGTATGACCATCTAACACCGCAGCAAATCAATCAGTATCTTGCGGCTATTGATGCCTTCTGTCCAGACCCCAAAGTAGGGTCGGTGCTTGGCGTTAAGGGTACGAAGATGACGGGAGCAAATCTACTAGATAAAGCGCTTGTGGTCACGGTAAGAGGCGTGATTGGCAACAACAGTGCAAAGATCATTCAGGGCCGTGATTCCATTGGCTCCGAGTATGTGTACACGACCCATGGTGACGGTGTGTATAAGGATGGTTCCCTCGTTCAGCATAATAATATTGCCTATACGGGAGGATATGGTTCGGTCTGGCTCAAAGGGACGGCGGATATGTCTTATCTGCTGACCGATTCTCCATGGCCAATAACGGACCCGAATGTTCTGAACATTTACGAATGGGTGGCTCAGACTTACGAGCCGGTGATCTACAACGGTCAATTTATGGATTCGGTAAATGGCAGAGGTATATCTAGAAAAGGAAGCGGCAGCGCAAGAGGGTTAATTGTCACCTTGCTGCGGATGGCTGAAACTGCTCCGGAGAATATTGCAGTATCCATTAAGCAAGCGGCGAAAGAATGGATCTCAGCGAATATGACATCCGGCAATTATTATGAAGGGTTGTCGCTTGCCGATATAACGATTGTGAAAAAGCTGATGAATGACGGGAAGATCAATCCAAGAGGAGCTCTCATTAAGAATCAGGTATTCGCCGGCATGGACCGGGTGGTTCATCTACGCGAAGGTTACGGCTTCAGCTTGAGTCTGTTCTCGAATCGCATCTCGGCGTTTGAGAAAGGGAACAACGAGAACCTGAAAGGATGGTATACGGGGATTGGGATGACCTATTTATACAATCAGGATCTGACCCAATACCGCAATGACTTCTGGCCTACCGTCAATTCCTACCGCTTGTCTGGCACGACAACGGATGGATCGGGGCAGGGGATGGTGCCTGTGGAATGGAAAAGTTACATGAATCCGAAAACCTGGGTGGGTGGATCGTCGCTGGAAGGCCTATACGGTGCAGCAGGTATGGATTTCTCACTCTCCCAAGTGACCGGTAGCGATTTGCAAGGCAAGAAATCCTGGTTTATGTTCGATGATGAGATTGTGGCGCTTGGTTCGGGAATTTCTAAATCAACTGCCGGCCCGCAGTCTGTTGAGACGATTATCGATAACCGGATGCTTAACGAAGTGGGAAACAACAAACTTCTAATCAACGGAGCTGTAGAACCGTCACAGTCCGGATGGTCAGCGACGTTAAAGAACGTTCAATGGGCCCATCTGGAGGGTAATGTGCCAGGTGCCGACGTGGGCTACTATTTCCCTGAAGCTCCAAGTATACTGGCGCAACGTGAAGCCAGAACCGGCAGTTGGAAAGAGATTAATGCCACTCAATCCGATGTTCCCATTACACGCAACTATTTAAGCCTGGCAGTTGAGCATGGAGATACGCCTACGAATGGCTCATACTCCTATGTTCTGTTGCCTAATCGTGACATTTCAGGTACTGAGGATTACAGTGGCAACCCGGATATCGAAGTGCTGCGCAATACAGAGGATGTGCATGCGGTCAGAGAGAAGAAGCTGGGTATAACCGCCGCTAATTTCTGGAATCCAGGAACAGTAGATTCCATCAAGGCACTCAATCCAGCTTCCGTGATGATTCGGCAGATCGATCAGGAGCTTGTCGTTTCGGTGTCTGATCCTACTCAGTCGCAAAACCTATTGTCCCTGGAACTGGATATACCGGGGTTGACACTGCTCAGCAAAGATAGCAAGACGGATGTAGTGCAAGCTTCGGGAAATACAGTTATAACGGTGGATGTGAAGAATTCTATAGGGGCAACGCATGTATTGAAATTTAATATTACTGAAGGAGAGACTCCAAAAGACGAATATGACGAGCTTCGTGGAAGATGGGTGGAGTATTTGACCGGAGGGCAATCCTTCGACCCGAATAACCCGGACATTGCCAAGTCTATAAAGACTTTATCCGATAAGATCAGTAATCAGGAGCGAACTGGATTCTGGGATACGATGAACAAGCAAATGAACCGTACTTATTTATGGAGCGATAAGCCGGGCAGCACAGCGGATGCTTTTGATACGGCAGCCTCTTATAACCGGTTGAAGGATATGGCTATTGCCTTTTCGACATCCGGCTCACCATTGTACGAGAATATGCAGTTGAAATCAGATATTCTGGATGGTTTAGATTTCTTATACGACAATTGGTATAACGAAACTAAACTGGAGAAAGGCAATTGGTTCGAATGGGAGATCGGCATTCCGCTTGCATTGGGAGATACGATGGCCTTAATGTTCGAGTATTTGTCAGCCGATCAGATTACCAAATATACCAAAGCCATTGATAAATTCTGCCCGGACCCAACCAAACGGACCAATCAACCCTCGTTGATGGAAACCGGCGCGAATCGGCTGGATAAAGCACTGGCAGTGGTCTTGAGGGGCATTCATAATCGTGACAGCGCGAAGATCAAACAAGGGCGGGATGCAGTTAGCCAAGTATTACCCTATGTGACCCGCGGAGACGGATTTTATGAGGACGGCTCCTTTATCCAGCATAATAATATTGCTTATACCGGCAGTTATGGGGCTGTATTGCTTGGCGATATGATGAAAATGATGACTTTGCTGACAGGGTCCTCTTGGCCGCTGACTGATGCCAATATGAAGAATGTATACAACTGGGTAACGGATTCTTATGAACCTCTTGTCTACAGAAAATTAATGATGGATATGGTGTTCGGTAGATCGATAGCCCGGGGAAACCGGCAGCTCGTGCCTTGGTCGCATATTTTGCGGCTGGCTTCTTCCGCGCCACCGGAGCAAGCGGCCCGATTTAAATCGATGGTGAAGTATTGGTTCGAAGCCGATACGGTAGTAGAAAGTTATTACGACGGTCTAAGAGTAGCCGATATTGTTCTGCTCCAGACGCTTATGGACGATCCAGAGGTGCAGCCATCAGGAGACCTTACTGTGCATAAGCAGTTTTCGGCTATGGACCGGATTGTCCACCATCGGCCTGGATATGCCTTTGGGATCAGCATGTCTTCGGCCCGAATTGCCAACTATGAAGCGGGCACAGAGAATCTGAAGGGCTGGTATACAGGCGAAGGCATGACCTATCTGTATAATCAGGATCTGGATCAATATGCAGATGCATTCTGGCCGACCGTGAACGCTTATCGTCTGCCTGGGGTTACATCGGATGGGGCAAGTCGCGGTGCAGCCAAGACTACATCTAAAACATGGGTGGGAGGATCATCCATAGACGGCCTTTATGGAGCGGCCGGCATGGATCTGGATCCGGATAACAGCACATTGTCCGGTAAAAAGTCCTGGTTCATGTTCGATGATGAAATCGTAGCACTTGGGGCAGGCATTACAAGCACGGATAACCGCAAGGTGGAGACCATCGTAGATAACCGTAAGCTCAAGGCGAGCGGAGACAATGTACTTACGGTCAACGGAGAGGCCAAGCCATCCGCGCTGGGTTGGTCTGAGTCAATGAATCAGGTGCATTGGGCACATCTGGAAGGCAATGTTCCCGGCTCGGGAATCGGTTATTATTTCCCTGATGCCCCAACGATAGACGGTCTGCGTGAGTCTCGGACTGGCGCATGGAAGGATATTAATCAAGGGGGATCAACGGAGCCGATTACGAGAAATTATGCCAGCCTGTCGATTGCTCAAGGAACGAATCCGGTGAATCAATCGTATTCGTATGTGCTTCTGCCGAATCAGGATGAAACGGCGACAGCGCGCTACAGCAGTAGTCCTGACATCGAAATTATAGCCAACACGGATAGTGTGCAAGCCGTCAAGGAACAGAAGCTGGGACTTACGGCTATGAACTTCTGGGTACCGGGAATGATCGAATCCGTGCGCGCCAATCATCCAGCCTCCATTATTATCAAGGAGTCTGGAGATGAACTGACGATAGCCATTTCGGATCCGACACAGTCTCAATCTGTGGTGAATGTGGATGTCGGCAGAACCGCGCTGGAAGAGCTGATGAAAGATCCAACCGTAACGGTACTGCAGACCTCACCGAGGATTGAACTCGCAATTCATACCAGCGGGTCCAAAGGAAAAAGCCATGTTGTCAAGTTCAGAATTGATCCGAATGCCGAGCCTTCTGAGCCTTCCGATTCGGAACCAGACGAAGCGGCAATAACGAAGCTGTATGTTTCTGAAGATGCGTATGTCAATGGAGGATCGAAAGCTGCAGTCAATTATAGTTCGGTCAATTACTTGCAGATCAGAAATGGCAGCGGGGACACAGACAGAAGGGTTTATCTAAAATTCGATCTGAGTCCATTTCTCGGTGAAGTTGGTTCTGTGAAGCTGAATGTGTTCGGAAAGACAAATGACGGGGCAGGCACTTTGTCCGATATCGGTGTATTTGGAGTCCAAGATGATGATTGGACGGAGGCAACGCTAAATTACAATAATGCTCCAAAAATCGGTACTCAAGCTGCGCTGCAGACTTTTTCCGGACCGGAGCAGTGGCGGCAGTTCGATATTACCTCATGGGTTGGCACGGAGTTCCCTTCCGATCCGGTGATAAGTCTGGCTCTTAGGCAGGTAGGCTATAATCTCGCCACAGACATAAGAAGCCGTAAGAATGAGAATGGCAAATATGCCGCGTATCTGGAAATTTTGCCGAAAGATACAACACCTCCAGTCACGAAGGCTACCATACTTGGAGAAACAGGAGAAGGGGGCGCATATAAGGGCAAAGTCAATATCACTTTTGATGTCACCGACCAATCCAATGGGGGAGCTGTCGGCTGGGGAGTCAAGCGGACAGAATACCGGCTCAATGGTGGTTCATGGAGTACGGTTACTCAGAGCGTATATATCGAGAACCCCGGAACCTTCGGGATCGATTATCGTTCGGTGGATAAGGCTGGAAATGTAGAGCCTTTCCGACAGCTTCAGGTGACAGTCATGGAGCCTACAGAAAGAGTCTCAACGGCAATTAGCGGCCCGGAAAGCATGGGTGTCGGGGAGACCGGAACGGCGGTTACTTCGGTAGTGTACAGCGATGGCAGCCGTTATATAGTAACCGAAGGTATAGTCTATGAGAGCAGCGATCCTAACGTGACAAGTATAGGCAAAGATGGCCATATTGAAGCTAAAGGACCGGGCGTTTCGGTTATTTCATCCGTATATGACAACATGACCGCTTCCTATTTATTAAAGGTGTATGGACAACTGCCGGAGCTCGTCTCTATTTCGTTAAGCGGTCCGACATCCTTGGAAATAGGGCAGAGCGGTAAGGTGGTCACAACGGCGGTATATAGTGATGATAGCCACCTTACGGTAACCGAGGGTGTGATCTACGAGAGCAGTAACAGGAAGGTAGCCACAGTAACGGCAACGGGGCAGCTGCAAGCACTTGATCCGGGCATGACTGTGATTACTGCAAGTTACGGAGGACGGCAGAGTAGTCTGAGGCTTCAGATTCTACAAGCGGAAGAGACTACTTCAACTGTTCCGAGTCCGCAACCACAAGTGCCTTCCGTACCGGAGGTAACGGCGGGGCGGCTGCAACTAAACGCAGCTTCGTTGAACGATCTTTCGGAAGCCGTTGTCTACGAGGGTAAATTGAGAATGCTAGTATTGCCGGGGATGGCAGCAGACATGCTCAAACAGAAGCCGCTTCGGGTAGAGGCTTCTAACTTTAATGTGACCCTTCCGGCAGCGGTGCTTCAACAATTGCGGGGTTTGATTCCTGCGGAGCAATTGGCCGGCAGCCAGATCTTTCTGGAGGCTTCTGAGGTGAATGGGGAAGCGGCGCAGAGAATACTAGCTAGCGCAGAGAAGAAATCTGGTGCAGTGCTAAACCAGGTAGGAGAGTTCCTTCTCTTTAACCTGTATATTGTTGCTGGTGACGGTACAAGAAGCATACTTTCCAAATTTGTTGAGCCCGTTACATTAGAGCTTAACGCCTACCCTGAGGCCAAAAGGAATTTGCTCGGCGGCTATTATTTTCCGGATTCCGGAAATATAGAGTATGCGGGCGGTTCCTGGCTGAAGGGCAAGGTGGCTCTGCGCACCGAACACTTAGGCACATATGCCGTGCTGGAATACAACAAATCTTATGACGATGTTCCTTCTGGACATTGGGCGGCGGCGGTTGTACAAGAGCTAACGGCCAAACATCTGATTCAAGGAGTCGGACTTCGGAATTTCGAGCCGAACCGCTCTGTGACCCGTGCAGAATTTACAGCTATGCTGATCCGCTTGCTGGGACTTGAAGGGAAATCATCTACAGCATTTGCGGATGTATCTGCGGATGAGTGGTATGCGGAGGAAGTGGCGCAGGCTGTAGAGGCGGGGATAGTCCATGGGGTGAGTGAGACTCGCTTCGCTCCAGAAGCCTCTATTTCCCGCCAAGAGATGGCGGTCATGGTGATGCGAGCCTACGAATATGTCAGCGGGAAAAAGGTGGAACCGAAGCCTGTAATCCAATTCGGTGACTTGCGTGCGGCTGCCTCATGGGCCCGTGAATCGATCATTGCTGCCCAAGCCCTTGGACTTATCCAGGGTCGAAGTGACCAGCAATTCGCTCCGGGAGGCTCAGCAACTCGAGCTGAGAGCGCAATGGTTCTATACAATCTTTTAGCAATTAAGACTGAAAAGTAAGAATTTGAAGCCAGGGCTTTGGGTAGGTTCAGTAGAACCATTCCAGAGCCCTTTTGGCGTTTAGAGAAATCGGCAGATTTGGATGGGCAGAGCTTTCGTTGAGGTTTCATTTCTACTCGGTTTGTGAATAATGGAGGATTGAATAGGAAGGGAGCATTAGAGATGCAGGTGTATATGGACATTGTGCTTAGGGCCTTTGTTGCTATGATCATGCTTTTGCTGATCGCCAAAATATTGGGAAAACAAACGTTATCTAACTTGACCTTCCACGATTTCGTGACGGGTATTATATTGGGCTCAATAGCCGCGAACTTGGCGTTTAATAAACAGCTGCATTCTTCCTACATGATCCTGGCGCTTATAGTCGTTACCGTTACATCTTTTTTACTATCTATCATCGCTTTAAAAAGTCGTAAAATGAGAAGCTGGATTTCAGGTTCACCCACTGTACTTATTGAGGATGGGAAAATTCTTGAGCAAAATATGAAAAAGGTAAGGTATTCGTTGGATTCTTTGGATCAGGCCTTGAGAGAAAAGGAAATTTTTAATCTAGAGGTAGTAGAATACGCTGTGCTGGAAGATAACGGAATGGTGTCTGTATTAAAGAAACAAGAGTACCAATATGTTACCCGAAAAGATCTAAAGCTGTTGTCCGTTCCTCAGAGCTTTCCCGTTGAATTGATTATGGATGGAATAGTGCTTGCAGATAATCTTAAGGATAATGGCCTGACCCAAGAGTGGCTGGAGAACGAGTTAAGGCGTAAGGGAAAACAAATTTCTGATGTGTTTTACGGGGTAAGAGGAACGCAGCAGCAGCTGATTTTTGACTATTATGAAGACGGGATAAAGAAACCTATTGATAAAGAATAGCTTTTGTTCATATTGGAGATTGACGGATACCTAAGCAGCGTCTTATAATGTTTATATAATTATTAATTAGTTAATAAAAATATAAACGTTGAGAGGCGGTATTTAACCATGGCAGAACGTGCGATCCTTAATACTGACATTCGCAAAGGGACGATTAACAGAAATATTTACGGACATTTTTCTGAGCATCTTGGCCGTTGCATTTATGAAGGGATTTGGGTTGGAGAAGATTCAACTATTCCTAACACCAACGGTATTCGTAATGATGTCGTGAAAGCGCTTAAGGAAATTAAAATTCCTGTACTACGCTGGCCAGGTGGCTGTTTCGCGGATGAATATCACTGGAAAGATGGTATCGGAGCCCGTGAAGGTCGTAAACGTATGATTAACACTCACTGGGGCGGAACGGTTGAGAACAACCATTTTGGTACGCATGAATTCATGGAATTATGTGAGATGCTGGAATGTGAGCCTTACATTAACGGTAATGTGGGCAGTGGTACCGTTCAAGAGATGTCCGAATGGGTGGAGTATTTAACCTTTGGAGGCGTATCTCCAATGTCCGAGCTTCGCCAGCAGAATGGTCATCAAGAGCCTTGGGCTGTGACTTATTTTGGCGTGGGGAATGAGAACTGGGGCTGCGGCGGGAATATGCGTCCAGAATATTATGCAGATCTTTATCGCCAATATCAGACGTATGTACGAAATTACGGGGACAATCGTATTCACCGGATTGCTTGTGGTCCTAACGTGGATGATTATCACTGGATGGAGGTTCTGATGCGTGAGGCAACACGCTTTATGGACTCGATTACCCTGCATTATTATACAATTCCTGGTCCAGCATGGGAGAATAAAGGTGCAGCTACAGGCTTTGAAACGAGTGAATGGTTTAGTACATTAGAGAAAGCCCTTCGCATGGATGAGCTGATCACCAGACATGGCGTTATTATGGATAAATATGATCCGGATAAAAGAGTAGGTCTTATCGTAGATGAGTGGGGAACTTGGTATGATGTAGAGCCGGGGACGAATCCAGGATTCCTGTATCAACAAAATTCAATTCGGGATGCTCTTGTAGCAGGCGTGACCTTGAATATTTTCCATAAACATAGTGACCGGGTACGGATGGCAAATATTGCGCAGACGATTAACGTACTTCAGGCAGTTATATTGACCGAAGGGGAAAAGATGGTGCTGACCCCAACGTATCATGTATTTAATATGTTTAAAGTCCATCAGGATGCGGAGTTGCTGGATTTAGCACTGGAAAGTGGCACTTACAGCTTTGAAGGCCGTAAGATTCCTGAAGTATCTGCTTCGGCTTCCGTAACTGCTTCTGGAATCATCCATGTCAGTCTTTGCAACTTGAACCATGCTGCTTCTGCTGCTGTTCCACTTGAGCTTCGTGGTCTTTCCGGGAAGAAGGTTGAAGTGACAGGCACAACACTTGCCGGTGATAAAATTGATGCTCACAATACCTTCAGCCAACCGGAGGCGGTAGTGCCGCAAGCCTTCACTGCCTTCACTCTGGAGGGCGATCTTCTTAATGTTGAACTGCCTCCAATGTCAGTAACTGTGCTGGAGATTACGCCGAAGGCTTAAGGTGGTGTTACCATGTCAACAACATCAACATGCAAGGGATGCAGAGAGGATTATAAAGTTACGCCAACGCAGATTAATCGGATCTTGTCTTCTTCCATGTTTAAGCCAGAGTTTTGTGTTCCGGATGAAGTTTACGCTGAACGGGTTGCCCTTTGTGGGACTTGCCCTAAGCTGCACGAAGGGGTAACTTGCGTCGCTTGCGGCTGCATCATCCCCGTAGTAGCCAAGCTTAAGGAACGTAGTTGTCCATTGCCGGGGGGTGGCTTGTGGGGTCCCTATCGAAAAGAATTAAGCTAAAATAAGAGCCGCATTCGACTCTCCAATGGGAGGTGAATGCGGCTTTATTCTTGGTTATCCGTATAGAACAACTCAACGATTAGATCTTCATTATAATTTCCAAAACCTTTGCCAAAAAGAGTAATCCCGCCAATATGCTCGGCATCTTCATCTACGGAAAGCTTGAAAGACCACTGTTTGTCACGGATATTCACTTGATCAAGGGTAACTTCTGAGAGCTTCAAACCATCCATAAATGTACCTTTTGCTGTAATGCGCAGCTGCTTGAGCAAGCCGTATTGGTTCGTGAGTGCTGGCCACCAGGCCGGTGTATATTTACCACGGCTATCCCCGTAGTCACCGGGACTTGTCCAGAATCCAAGCTTCACTCCGTTCAGAGTGAATGTGATATCCGAAGGCCAATTATTATTAATGGAAGGTGCTTCGGAAGCAATTTCCATGGTTATAATCAGTTCCTCAGGATGCTGGCTGGAGAGGAGGAAATTAGGGATTTTATATTCGATAAATCCTTTGCCGAACCAAAGAATCCCCGCATTCATACGCTCAAGATCCCAGAAATAGCGGGGATCATCAAAACTGCCGATCACTTTCTCAGTAGTTGCAAGACCACAGGTTGGCTCGATCAGGAAGTCGGAGTAATGTCCAACCGGAATTTCCTTGCGATAACTTTTGCGCTCATTGATCTGTCTGCCTGGGAAGGTGATTTCTGCTCCTTCAGCAGCTAGAGTACAGATCTTTTGCAGACCACTTCGACCAGGTGCCATATGCGTCTGGATCAGTCCGGCAGCTTCCAGCTTACGCACATGCATAGTCATAATGGCGCTGCTCAAATTTACTGCTGCGGCCAATTCCTTAACATTCATAGGATTTTCGGCAAGCAAACGCAACATATGCAGGCGTACTGAGCTGGCTAAAGCTTCATAGACGGGAAGGGATTCTTCCGACAGGTCAAGTTTCATAAATGGCCTCCAATTAAAATTTATGGGCTAATCGCCGATGATTAAGAAATTTATTAATAACAATATAAAAATCGACGTTTATTTCGGATGTATAGTTAATGATTATATTAGTTAAATACTTTTTTTACAATATGGGACTTTAAAAAAAGAACGGAGCCTGTGGCTCCGCTCTCTTTTCAAATCAAATCTTGCTTAATCTACGTTCGAGCTATACTCTGCCTGTACTTCATCTGACTTGAGCGCTCTGCTGTAAATCTTCAGTTCATCAATCATACCCTTAAATGGTGCATCCCAATAGTTGACGCCTAGAGCGAAAACGCCGTTCTTGTTCTTAAAGACATTCGGGAAGCCCTCACCAGAGAACTGCTCTACTCCGTTGAGGTAAACTTTTACGGTACCATTGCTGACCGTAAACGCAACATGTGTCCATGTATTTACTGGAATCTTCATGGCAGAAATAGCATCATACCAAGCTTCTCCGGACCATAACAACGTTTTACCGCCACCGTTCTGAGGAACGAAGCTAATCCAGCTATTTTTAGTGGCAGCGCCGAAGAAAGTAGTTGTTGCATCTGTAAGTTGTTCAGGATTTAGCCACATAGATACGGTGTAGGTATTGCTGTCAATTAATCCATCAGGCAAACGGATACCGGAGGTACCGTTGAATATTGCAGCTTGGCCGAGGACACCGTTACCGTATGTGATATTGCCTACTGTTGGGCTATCTACTTTTGCTCCTGTAACTTCGCCTTTTCCGTTCAATTGGAAGGAGTCATCCAGGTCGCCATCAAAAGCATAATGAGCTACTTTTCCATCAGTTACATTTACTGTGTAGCTGGCTGAAACTTCGCTTCCATCAGTCGCTGTTGCAGTAATTACAGCTTGGCCACCGACAGTTAGTGCTGTTACTATTCCGCTCGCTGCGTCAACAGCCACTACGCTGGAATCGCTAGAGCTCCAAGTTAGCGCCTTATTTCCGGCATTGGTTGGAAGCACACTTACTTGAGGGGTGAAAGTATTTCCTACAGCTACTGATTTAACAGCTTCACTGAATGAAATATTACTTACTTTAATGTTCGTATCAGGCTCACCGTTTACAAGCCAGCCCACAGCTTCCGCAGACAATGCTCTATCATACACGCGGAATTTATCAACCAAACCTTTGTATGGTGCATCCCAGTAGTTCACACCAAGAGCAAATACACCGTTTTCTGTATCAAAAATATCTGTGAATCCTTTTCCGGAGGATTTCAATATACCATTTACGTACATATTGACTGTTCCAGCATTGTAAGTGAAGGCAATATGCGTCCACTGGTTAACTGGAATTTGTAAGCCTGTATCAGCATCTAGCCAAGTATCGCTACCGAACCAGAGTCTGGTGGTTGCTCCACCGTTTCCATATGGCAGGAGACTGAACCAGTTCGTTTCGGTTTTAGCACCGAAGAATACAGGAGTAAAAGCTTTTAATTCGGATGGGTTCAGCCACATCCCTACCGAATATGCGCTACTTTGAATTAATCCGTCAGGTAGACGAACACCGGATTTACCATCAAACTTGGCTGCCTGACCGTCTTTACCAGCCTCAAAAGTGATGTCTCCATCCTCAGTGTTGTTGATCAGATTTCCGGTGACTATGCCGTCAGCTGTGCGATCCCCATTTTCTGCAAGGTCGCCATCAAAGTCAAAGGCAGCTACTAAGCCGTCTTCCAATTGCGTGCTCTTTTTTTCCATAACAACGGCGGTGAAGGTCTTAGTTACTGCGACTTCACCTAGCTTAATTGTAGCAGTCAGTTCAACTGTAGCGTTTCCAAGTCCAAGTTCAGGACGAGTAACCTTACCATTGTTAGCAATTACAGCCTCATTGGAAGAGGACCATGAAATTTCTGCTCCGCGCAAGCCTTCCGTAGGAAGGGTGATGTCATCGTATATTTTTCTTGTGTCACCAATACTCAAGCCTGCAGCAATATTGTTCAAAATCTGCTCAACGCTCATCGATTCCATCTGGCTGCCCCAGATAGTGATCCCTTGATCTGACATTGCGGTGAACGTCATAACATGCTGTTGGCGTGAGGAATCCCATTGCTTCACAAATACACCTTTGTAGAGATGTTGTACGGTGCTTCCATTTTCCGTTTCGTTAATGAGCAAATGAGCGAAGTACTCATCCTTCAATTCCCAAGTTCCGGTTAACGATCCAACGATCGTTCCGTCACTTTTTAGCTCGATATCTACTGTAGGTTTGATAATGCCTGAAACATCCTTGCCGTGGTTAACGAACTGATAAGAGCCGACAACATTATCCCGTGCTACAGCCCCAATAGTTTCACCCGTGTAACGATGTACGGCAGTTACTGGCCAGCCATCTTCGTTAGTGAACATTTGATGCACACGAAGTTCATGGGTTTCACCACGGAGTGGGAAACGAGTGTGGAAGAAGTTAAATATTTTACCCGTTTCATCATCATATTGTACCGAGTTATGTCCTGAGGACACATAACCATACGTTTGGAAATTCGGGTCTGCATTTTGATTTGTAAACATGAAGTTTCCTAATAGCTTATTACCATATGGTGTGTTGTCACCATCGGTAGTTAGAACAGCATTCTGTCCTGCTGCATCCGTATAAGGGCCGTCCGGATTTGTTGAACGGAACTGCCGCATGCTGTAACCGCCTTTGGAGTCAAGTCCACCGTAAGTTACATACAAGAAGTAGTAACCAGTCTCCTTGTCGTAAACGATATACGGACCTTCACCCGATTTGGTCATTCCGCCAGAAATATGGGTTCCGAAATAGCGGTCGATAATACGTCCATCAGCGGTCTTTCCATCTTTGCCTGGATATTTAGGTTCTCCGGTAGCTGGATCAATCTCCAGAATGAATATACCACCTGACCATGAACCATAAGTCATCCAAAGCTTGTTGTCTTTGTCGTAGAAAATAGTTGGGTCAATTGCATTTGTATAGGTTTTGTTTTGATACAAACCACCTGCATTAAACCAATCTGGATTGACACCTTCCAACGTTCCATTGTCGATAAGGTCCTTGATATTTGTATTGTCCCATTTCTTATTTACTTTACTGTCACTGTCATAAGCCTCTTCCTTGGTGAAACCGGAATAAATTACGGTATTTCCATAAGTATAAGGCCCTTCGATATTTTGCGAAGTGGCGTAGCCAATCGCCGAACGGATATAAGTAGAAGAAGCGCTGTAATACATCATATAAGCGCCAGTTGTTCCATCAGCGTTCTTATAATCGTTATTCCAGAATACGTCCGGTGCCCAGATGGAGAATCCGCCTTTACTGTCCGAATCGTTCTCGCCAGCCCATTTAAAGGATTCTGCCAGATTCTTGGACAGATCACCAAAAATCACGTTGCCCGGTGTTGTATAACCATTAGTGAACTGTGTCCAGTTCATCAGATCATCTGATTTGGCCGCATCGATATGGGAGCCAAATACATAATAAGTTCCATTATCCACTACCACCGATGGATCATGTACCGAGACATTGGTGAGTGCTGGTGCAGTTGCTCCCGGACTAGGTGTAGCCGTCGGACTAGGTGTAGCCGTCGGACTAGGTGTAGCCGTCGGATTTGGTGTAGCTGTTGGATTTGGTGTAGCCGTTGGATCTGGTGAAGCCGTTGGAGCCGGAGTAGCTGTAACTTCCGGAGCCGAAGTAGCAACAGAACCGCCGTTAGATCCACCGGTACCAGTGGTTGCCGTAGCCGTTGGAGTTGGTGTTTCAAAATGGATTAACTGACTGTACTTACTATCAAAGATAACCTTACCCGTGCCTTGAATGGTTAGGATATCGTTGAAACCAAGGATTAAATTCTTGATTTCTGTACCTGCCTCTACACGCAGCTTGGCTTTTTGCTTCAGTGTAACTTCAGCAATACTGCCTGCTGTCAGATGGAGTGTAGGCTCTCCCAACGCTTGAAGCTCAACGGAATCAAAGCTTCCTTTCAGCTTGAGGATGGAATCCTTAGGCAGCGTATTCTCAACAATAACCCGGCTGAAACCTGCCCCCGTTAGTGCATCTTCCTCTAGTATTGCGCCGGAATGTACACGTACGTTTGGTACGGCACTTGTGCCTCTAGTAACGACTCGCAGCTTGCCGTTATGCTTATCTACTACCATTTCAGCAGCATTGGAGTCGCTTAGTACGACACTGTTTTCACCGCCACCAGAAACGAATACTTTTCCCTTAACAGTGACATTATTCAGTGTGACATCGCCCTCAGCAATACCTTCGGTAAGGTAGAGATTCCCTGAGATTGTGGAGTTTTTCAACTCTACGCCTGGGCTGCTGATAACCATATTCCGAGTGTTAATCCCCGAATAGCTTCCGCTCTTAGGCGTGATTTCTCCGCTAAGCTTCTCAATCATGCGCAGTGCTTCCGCTCTTGTTACAGCCTGAGTTCCTTTAAAGCTGCCGTCAGTGTAGCCTTGCAGATAACCTTCACCAAGTAAAGACAATACTGCTTCTTGGCTCCATTCTGGCAAATCAGCAGCATCCTTTGGTGCAGAAGTGCCAACAGATGAGTTGAGTTGGAACAGTCTAAATAACATTACTGCAGCTTCTTGCCGACTTACTTGCTGTGCGGGTCGGAAGGTGCCATCGCTGTATCCTGTTACATATCCTGCAGCGGTTGCTTTTTGGATATCTCCGTAATAAGCACCTGTCGTGGAAACATCCGTGAAGCCTATATCGGCTTTTTCCTGCAAATTAAAGACCCGATTAACCAGAGTAACCCACTCTGCACGGTTGATTTCTTGATTTGGCTTATATATTCCGTTTCCGTAACCCAGAATCAAGCCCTTATCTACCCAGGTTTGAAAATCTTTTTGTGCCCAGTGGCCGGAATAATCGGCAGTTTGTTGCTGAGTGGATAATGCGACTGCTTTGGAATCGCTTGCAGAAGCAGCAGAAATTAATGGAGCAGGCACTAATAGAGTGAGGGCAAGCAGGGAAGCGGTTAGTTTACCAGTAGTTTTTCTCAAATGTATGATCCTCCGATTCTAGTGATGTAGAGCTTGTACACGCGTATTTTTCCAATTCCTCCCTTCTTTACTGAAAAAAATGTAAAACGCTTACATAATTAGCTACTAAAAAAACGCTTTCGAATATGAAAATGGTTTTACTTTATGTATTACTAAACCATAATACGGAAAACGTTTTATAATGCTCTCATTTTAAGCATGATATCAGCAAATAGTCAAACAGAAATTTAACGATTTATGAATCTTTTTATATTTTTATAAATTATAAATTCAAAATAGAGGCAAATGATTTAACTACTGGTGATTACTGCTGAAGTGGATAAGAGTGAAATACAGTGAATGGATGACTAGGCGGGATATATCAGCAAGATAAAGAGAGGGGATAGGGCATAACAGGTGGGGGGGAGCTAAAGAAGAATAGCTAATTAGTTGTTCACCCCCGCAAAAAAACCAGTTTTGCTTAGATCATAAATGAAAAATTTACAGATAGTACAACTTGAAAATGATATCTTGATCATGGTTTCCGAATTTTTTTCCGAAAATCGTTGCTCCTCCTACGTGTTTTGCATCTTCCTTCACTTCGATCCGAAAGGTCCAACGATCACAATTCGTATCTAAATCCTCAATCGAAACCTGAGACAGCGGGTCACCGTCAATGTAAGTTCCATTGTGGTTTGTAATTCTAATCGTTTTTAGCAATCCGTATTGATTGATATTGTGTGGCCACCATTCCGGTGTGAATTTACCTCTAGCATCAGCGAAATCTCCGGGGCTCGTCCAAGTCCCTAATTCCAAGCCATTCAAAGAAAAGGTGATGTCTGAAGGCCATACGTCATTAGCAAAGGGGAATTCGGAAGAAAGCTCTAAGCTAATCTCAAATTGCTGTAGGGTTTCCTCTTTTTTTAGGAAATTAGCGATATTATATTGCACATAACCTTGCGTGAACCAGAGAATCTCTGCGTCCACTCTTTTAGAATCCATGAAATACTTAGGTTCGTCTACTCTGCCGATAAACTCCTTATCCGTAGCAAGTCCGCAAGTAGGTTTCAGATCATAATCGGTATAATGACCAATCGGCACTGATGTCTCGTAGGAGGCAAAAGAGTGAAAGATTTTTTTCGGGAAGTTAATCTCAATATGATCCACCCTAAGGATTGAGATTTTTTGCATTCCTGATTTACCAGGCACCTTTTCAGTTTTTATGAGCCCTGCATCTTCTAGTTTTTTTATGTGTTTGGTAACGATAGGACTGCTTATTTTAAGTTCTTCTGCCAAATCTTTGATGTTCATCTTATTTTTGGAGAGCAACTGAATAATTTTGATGCGTACTTCACTCGCTAAAGCTTCGTAAACAACAAGAGAGGATTTGTCGATTTCCAACTGCATTTTACCCACTTCTTTCAAAGTTATTTCATATACTATAAAGTTTATTAATCTATATATAAAGTAACATGAAAGGTAACCGAAGTAAATATAATATCGCTTTCATCTCCGAGAGATGAATCAAAAGGTTAATTAAACGAAAAAAAATTCTGTTAAGTTTATTTAAATGTTATTGACTACGCTTTCACAATGAATGTATACTAATCTCAAGTTAATCGTTTTCAAAGAAAGTGAACATGAATGGTTATCTTAACATTACAGCTGCAGGGGGAGAGAGTAATGAAAAAGAAATTTGGAGTTTTATTAGCAACGGTTCTAACATTATCGACAGTTTTGGCAGGATGCGGTGGTAAAGATGATAGTAAGACGATTACGTTCTGGACACCGCTGACCGGTGATGACGGTGCTTATATGGATCAAATTGTTAAAAACTACAATGCAACGAATCCCGAAATCAAAGTAAAACATGTTATTACGGCTGATATGTACACAAAAATTTCTACAGTTTTGGCATCTAGCAAAGGTGTTCCTGATTTAGCAATTATCCACGCTGACCGTGTTCCTGGGTTTGTTAAACAAGGTGTACTGGAATCCATGCAAGATACCGTTTTGCCAGCACAACCTGAACTGAAAGCTGAAAATTACTTACCACAAGCTTGGAACACTGGTAATATCGATGGAACTCAATACACAGTTCCTCTTGATATTCATAGTAACGTAATGTATTACAATAAAGATTTGCTGAAAAAATATAACGCTGAATCCTTCTTGGATGATAACGTTGTTACTATTGATGAAATGCTTTCCTTACAAGGTAAATTGGATGAAGGCGATTACGTAGTTAATGATGCCTTGCTGGGCTGGGTTATCTTGGCTCAAATTCAAGATTTGGGCGGGGATATCCAAGTCGATGGAAAACCTGCTGTTAATACCCCTGTATTTAAACAAGCGTTTGAAAATGTTAAGAAAATCGCTGATGCTGGCCTGATGACTCCATTTGGTGAAGACGGTTACTTGATGTTCCAATCTCAAAATGTACTTTTCTCGACAGACGGAACTTGGAGTTCTACAGCACATGCTGGGGTTGAAGGCTTGAACTTTGGCGTGACCAATGTTTATTCTCCTACTCCTGATAAATTCACCAACAGATCTTCTTCTCACTTGTTCGCTATGTTGAAAAATGATAAGAGAACAGACGAAAAAGAAGTGGGTATTGCTAACTTCTTGGAATATGTTCGTACGAATTCGATGGAATGGGCAAAAGCTGGACAAAACGTAGCAAGTAACGTAGTTAACCAAAGCCCTGAGTACAAAGACTTTATGCAATCCTTCTTTACATCTGATGAAAAAGAAATCGAATCCCTATACATTTACACCTATGAATACTACCCATACATTGCGGAAGCTGTAGATACTTACTGTGCGGATATCGTGCGTGGCAACGTTGATATTGATGAGACTTTGGCAACGATGCAAAAATTTGTTGAAGATAAAATTGCGGAAAGCAGCAGTGCAGCAAAATAAAGCAAAATAGAATAGATTGTACGAAGTAATGTGCCATGTTATGGTGCATTACTTTGTGCAAAAGGAGAAATGAATTCCTATGAAAAAGAAAATCAATTGGGCACCTGCTTTCTTTGTAGGTCCGCATGTCATTTTGTTTGCTGTCTTCATTTTATTGCCAACGATTTATGGGATTTATGCTTCATTTACAAAATGGAATTTAATGAGTGATCCGGTATGGGTAGGCTTTGATAACTATAAGGCTATTCTTTTTGACAACAGTTCAACCTTTCATACTCAATTTTTCAGAGGCCTAAAAAATACATTGATTTTCGTTGCTATGTCTGTTCCGTTGCTGATTATTATTCCATTAATGGTCGCGGTGGCGTTGGAACATAAAAAAGTTAAAATGAAGAGCTTAATTCAATCTATTCTTTATATTCCTGGCTTGATTTCAATTTCTGCGGCAGCACTGATTTGGCTGTTGATCTTTAATAAGCAACTTGGGATCACTGGTAATCTATTTGGATCACAAATTGCTTGGCCTGCAAATCAACCCTATGCGTGGATTATTATCATTGTAATTACTTTATGGGGTGGTATTGGGGGCAACATGATTATCTATCGTGCTTCCTTAAGTGGCGTTTCTCAAGAGTTATATGAATCGGCGGAGCTCGATGGTGCGGGTTCTATTAAAAAATTCACTAGTATTACCTTGCCATCTATTCGTTTTCCATTAATTTATACCTTTGTTATGACAACTGCGGGTGCCTTTAATGTATTCGGCCAACCGTTAATGATGACCGATGGCGGACCTCGACAAAGTACACACGTTCTAATGATGTATATTCGTCAATTAGCTTTCGGTAACGGTGAGTCCATCGCCGGGATGGCATCCGCTATGGCAGTTTTACTGGGATTAGTTATTTTGGTGATCTCAGCGCTGCAATATTTTGTAATGAACCGAAATGCTTCATAGGTTCGCAGAAACTAATTGACTAACAAGGAAATGGAAAAGGTAGGTGTACTAAAATGTCAAACCAGGCAGTAAATCCAGTTGTAAATACAACAGGCAAAATAAAAGGCTCCTCCAGTGTAAGTATTTCAAAATATATTTCCTATATATTTCTAGGTATCCTATGTGTGATTTGGATCATTCCTGTTATATTCGGGATTTCCACCTCATTTAGATCACAAACGGAAGTAGTATCCTCGGGCTTCAGACTATTTCCTAAAGAGTGGGTCTTTGAGAACTACGTTACAATCCTAAACAATACCTCTACAGCTCCAATTCTACGTTGGTTAGGTAACTCATTGTTTATTGCCACATCTCACACCATTCTGGTGGTTATTGTTATTTCGATTACAGGTTTTGGTTACACCCGTATTAAGTTTAAAGGAAGAGACACATTGTTCTTCACTTTGTTGGGGATCTCCTTCTTTCCGGGTGTTGTTAACTTGATTCCTTCTTATAAAATCATTGACTCCTTTGGTTGGGTGAATACTTCCTGGGCTATGATTATCCCTGGTCTTGCGGGTATGGGTAATATCTTCTTGGTCAGACAGTTTATGAACGGTATCCCAAAAGAATTAGATGAATCGGCTAAAGTTGATGGTGCTAGTGACTTTAGAATTTTCGCGCAAATTATATTGCCGTTAGTTAAACCAATATTGATTGTTTGCGGATTGTTCTCCTTTACTGGATCTTGGAATGACTTCCTCTGGCCGGTTATTGTGTACACAGATGTAGATAAAATGCCAATTACCGCTGGTTTGCTCTTATTGCAAGACATCTACGGAAACTATCGTATGATCGGACAATTAATGGGCTCGGCAATCATGGCGATTATTCCAACATTGCTGCTATTCGTTTTTGCACAAAAATACTTCGTTCAATCCATCAACCTGAATTCGGGTATCAAAGGTTAGATCGAATGAACTTAAACTTAAATACACCTTGACTTCTTATAAGGAAGGGTGTGTTTTGGTGACCTGCAAATATAAAAAAAGAGATAAATATAGGAGTTGTCATTGTGAGAGAATTTAATGTGAAAAATCCACTAGTTGAGCAACGAGCAGATCCTTGGATCTATAAACATACTGACGGGTACTACTATTTCATAGCTTCAGTTCCGGAGTTCGATAGAATTGAGCTTCGCCGTTCTGAATCTATTCAAGGATTGGCTGAGGCTGATGGAAAGACCATTTGGGTTAAGCATGAAACGGGTTTGATGAGTGCTAATATCTGGGCGCCAGAGATTCATTATATTGATGGAAAATGGTACGTGTATTATGCAGCTGCACATACCTCTGATACGAAAGATGGTTTATTTGATCATCGCATGTTTGCACTAGAAAACTCATCCGCAAATCCTTTAGAGGGTGAATGGGTGGAAAAGGGTCAAATAAAAACAAAATGGGAATCTTTTGCCTTGGATGCAACAACTTTTGAGCATAAAGGAGTTAGATATTACGTTTGGGCACAAAAAGATCCTGCTATCCCTGGCAATTCAAATATTTATATTTCCGAAATGGAGAATCCTTGGACACTAAAAGGCGAGCAGGTGTGCATCACCACTCCTGAATACGATTGGGAAAAAATCGGATTTTTGGTGAATGAAGGCGCGGCAATCCTTAAGCGTAATGGACGCATTTTCATGACTTTCTCAGCTAGTGCAACAGATCACAACTATTGTATGGGATTGTTGACTGCTGATGAGAATAGTGATTTGATGGATCCAAAATCATGGGTCAAGACACCTGAACCTGTGTTTACGACTTCTGAGGAAAACGGCCAATATGGTCCGGGACATAATAGCTTCACTGTCTCTGAGGATGGCACACAGGATATCCTTGTTTTCCATGCTAGAAGCTATAAGGAAATTGTCGGTGATCCGCTTTACGATCCGAATCGTCACGCACGTGTGCAAGTAATCCAGTGGAATGAAGACGGAACGCCAAACTTTGGTGTACCTAGACCGGATACGAAATAAAAAGGGATTTGTCGCATAAAACAACAGAGCAATGATTCTCCCAGAGGTGGAGAAACACTGCTCTGTTGTTTTTTATAAGAGTCATAGTTATAACCCTCCTGAGGCTTAAGGACTCAGCTGACGCTATTTGCAAATTTTTGGACATTTGAGCAAGGTTGCGGACCCCAGTGCAGCTATTCCTTTAGAAAAGGTTCATTTTTGCTGTTCTTCAAGCCAATAACGACTTTAGGGTCCGTTAGGTACACAAATTTGTGATAAAGTTGCATTTAAGGTCAACGGTGTCCGATAGTTGCTTCGGGAATGCGTAAAAGCGAGTTTATCAAATGAGGTACTCTTATAATGGAAGCTCCCGTCTTCTGAACAGCTCTACTCCCAAGGAAAAGGTGAACACTCCGATCAACAGCAGCCAACTGGAGGCCTGAATAATCTCCACGTTGCCCTGAACGATTTCCCCGGGTTGATAGAAGGAGAATAAGGTTAGGAAACGCAGTCCTTCCAGTTTGTCGCTTATTTTACCGAGTAGATCCAGAGTGAAAAATCCGAAGGCGATGGCGCCGGAAATTCCGAGCGCTTTTTTCTCGTCATTACATACAGAGGACACGAGAAAGGTAAGGCCGCCTACCGCAAAAAATAATAAAAACGCCACGGTATTCAGCTGAGCGAAGCGACCACTGTTAAAGTCATATTCACTGCCAAGGAACCATGCTTTACCTAATAATCCGGCGAGGGTGGTTACACCCATAATTAAGAGTAATGCTGTAGTGAGAACAAGTGCCTGCGTGGTAGCGACTTTTCTCCGTGTAGTTGGGGCTATGAGCAGATAGGCCATGGAACCGCGATCCACGAGTCGAGCCATAAGCTGCGTTGACATTTGCACACAAACTATGGAAAGAATCAGAACTAGTATAAGTCCATAATATTCTCCGGAGATAAAAGCTTCTGCACTAGTAAAACCGCTATTTAGCCCAAAGGCTTTACCCACACCCTCTGGCATCGCCTTAATAAGGTCATCAATTGCTTGTGTGCTCCCCGCAATCCCAGGATAAAGCCAGATCATAAACAGAATATAGAAGGCAGAACCAAAGGCGTAATTCAATATTCCTTTCAGGTTCACTCGCATCATTTCCTTATAGAGCGGAAGATTCATTGCACTGCCCCCTCGCGGTCATAATAGTCCATGAAGATGTCCTCCAGATTCTGCGTGAATACGTCGATGCTGCGGACATTGTATTTTCCAGTTTCCCGGATGAATCGGTCATAATTGCCCTGCACAGCTATGCGGACCCTATTTCCCTCGTGAGCTTCCACTTGTAGGCCGGAGGCGGCAAAATTCACTGCATCTTCACTATTCGCAAAAATGACCTCAAACAGCTTCCGTTGCATCGATTGCAGTTCATGAATATTTTTTACGGTGATAATCCGTCCGTCTTTAATAATTGCGGCGCGGTCACAGGTGCGTTCAATTTCTTGAAAGCTGTGTGAGGACATGAGAAAGGTGGTTCCGGCTGATTTTTCCTCCAGTACCAGATCAATAAATACCTTTTGCATGAGCGGGTCGAGACCCGAGGTAGGTTCATCCAGAATAATAACGTCAGGACTGTGCATAAAAGCAGCGACGATTCCGACCTTTTGCTTCATTCCCTTTGACATTTTTCGGATCGGAGTGGTGGCATCAAATTGCAAACGTTCAATCAGCTGCTCGCGTTTGGTAGTATTTTTGATTCCCTGCATGGCTGAGATAAATTTAAGGAAAGAAAGACCCGTCATCCCATCAAAAAAGTTGATTTCACCGGGTAAGTAGCCAATATGCTTCTGGACTGTCCCTTGTGCCTTCCATACATCAAGCCCATGGATACTCGCATGCCCTTGATCTGGTTTCATAAAACCCATGATATGCCGTATGGTCGTCGATTTACCCGCACCGTTAGGACCCAGAAATCCAAAAACCTCGCCTTTATTTACGGTAAATGTTACATCTTCGATTCCTTTGCCATTCGAAAATCGTTTAGTTAAGCCTTCTACTACCAGCATGCTGCCACCCCCGCCGTAAAAATAATGAACTATTATGAATCAAATATTTCATATGTTATATTATTCCTAGTGGTTAATGAAGTCAATAAAATTATGAAATAATTGAAATGGAATATTTCATTAAATTTGAATATGCTTACTTAATAACGAAGTTAGGGTGGAAGCTATGAATGGATTTGAGAAGAGAGCAGCACAGATTAAACTCAAAATTATGAAAACTACCATGGAGATGCTCAAGAACTGGGAACCGAAACGTCTACGGATCGCTGATATTGCGAAAGAAGCAGGGGTCTCTCAGGTGACGATTTATAATTATTTTGGCAGTAAGGAAGCGCTGCTTAGTGAGTCTTTTAAGGACTTTGTTCAGAAGGAAATTCAGGAGTTTGAAGATTACATTTATCAAGAGCATTCTCTAAAGGAGATTATTGGTTACATTCTAACCATGGAGAGGGAAACTTACAGCGGCTTATCTCCCGCAACTGTGAAGGAGCTTATGGTTGAGGATCAAGAAATGTTCCATTATATTGAGGAACGATATGCGAATGACATTTTGCCGGTGCTGGTGAAGATGGTCGAAGATGGGAAAGCGCGGGGAGAAATCTCAAATAAAGTATCCACCAAAGGGATACTTTCACTAATGGGGATGTATATGCGTAATGCAGGTGAACTTCTAGACGAAGCTAGCAAACAGGAAGATATGGATGCCTTCATCGAGGAAGCCATCCATATTTTCTTCTATGGCATTTGCGGGAAAGAGTAAGGGGAGCTTGAGCTGCGAGAGCATCACCCTTAATTGATCAGGTGAACAGCGGATTTCCAGTCATGCCGACCCAAAGAGCGGATTGTTCAAGCTGGGCAGCAAGCTGAAGCAATAAATCTTCACGGCCTTTGTTCGCCATGACTTGAACGCCTAGCGGCAGGCCATTTGCTGACTTATGGACGGGCACACTCATTGCAGGCTGGCCTGTCAGATTTGCGAGCTGGGTGAACGGTGTATAGGTTAGGCTTGGCTCAAACATCTCGTAAATTAAGTGGCTCTGTTCTTCTTTTGGCAATTCGTTTACGTGCAGCAGCTTTGCTATCTCTGCAGGTTTATGCGTTAATTCACCAATTTTGGGAGCAGAGTTTGCATTCGTAGGTGTTATATATAAGTCGTAATGATTAAACAGTTCCGCCATTTGGGCGGCTGCAACGTCCCATTCATCCAGACTATGTACGAATTCGGCCGCTGAAACATTTTTTCCGGTCTCACCAAGGACCCACGTAATGATATCGACATCGTAAGCAGTTATGGAACGTCCCATATTTCTCTCCAGGGAGACGAACATCGCTGCTACCTCTCCGGCATTCATCGTATAGTAGTTCTCCATCAGTCTTGTGCCATTCACAGGACTTTCTATTTCTTCAACCGCATGTCCTTCAGCTTCGAGCCATTTCACGGTTTTGAGAACAGCATTTACGGCCTCTTCAGAGACAGGCGTACCTACTGGGGAAGCCGTTGTAAATCCAATTCGTAGTTTACGTTGCGTAGGCTTAAACAGATCATCCAGATATACGCCCGGGTATAACGGAGTCTGGAAGGCGGCTTCCGGCTGCACAACCTGCAGCAGATCTAACATAGCAGCGCTATCGCGAACGGACCGGGTTAAGGCAAAATCAATAGAAGCCCCTTGCCATTGACGGCCGACTCCGGGTCCTACTGGTGTGCGCCCGCGCGTGGGTTTAAGTCCGAATAGGCCTGTGAATGAGGCGGGAATACGGATGGAGCCACCACCATCACTGGCTCCCGCTACTGGAACGATACCAGAAGCTACAGCCGCCGCGGCTCCGCCACTTGAACCTCCAGGAGAATATTCGAGATTCCAAGGATTACGAGCAGGGCCGTGGAGGACATTCTCTGTAATGTTTTTTAAGCCGAACTCGGGTGTATTCGTATGGCCAAGTGGAATAAAGCCGGCTTTCCTAATTCGTGCAACATAATTTGAATCCCACCGTGCGACATTGTTCTTCATCAGCATAGCCCCACAAGTGATGGGCTCGCCAGCGATAGATTGGGAAATATCTTTTAATAGAAACGGAACGCCAGCAAACGGCCGAGTGTTATCCTGAACAGGCATCTCGTCGGCTTCTCTAAGAGCAGCTTCACGACGGGTGCGCACCACCGCATTTATGACCGGATTGACCTCATCTAACCGAGCAAAGGCGGCTTCGACCAGCTCACCAGGTGAAATTTCACGTGCTTTGACAAGTGAAGCAAGTCCTAGAGCGTCATAGGTAGAGTAAGAAAAGGACAAATTAGATACCCACTTTCAATTTAGGATGATTATTATATTATACATCCCATTAGTTATTTTTTGAAAATGGGTAATCTGACATCTATCAATTCTTTTTTACGTCATATTAGGCTATACTTAGTGTTAAATGATTTTATGGGGTGTACTGATGAACGAAGAGAAATATCAGAATGTGGATGGATTAATGGAGGCTTTCCAACAATTCGCTAGAATGAATTGGCGTAAAACCACGATTTGGGGCTTGAAGCCAAGTGAGGTCCGGATGTTGGTTTCTTTAAAGCTTGGTAAAGAACGGGAAGGGAAGAAGGGACAGACGGTTTCGGAAATTAGCAAGTTTCTGAAAGTCACCTCTCCTACGGTTACCCAAATGCTCAATAGTCTGATTGCACAAGGATATGTGGTGCGTACTTCTGATGCACAGGATCGCCGAGTTAGCGAGATCACGCTTACGGAAAAAGGGGAGCATCTGGCTGAGATGGCTGTAACGAAATCCCGGAATACCTTTAAAGGTATGATTGATTACATGGGCAAAGAACAGACGGATACGTTAATGGAGCTGTTAAACGGAGTCTATGTTTACTTCGAAGAATTGAACGATCAACCAAACGAATCCTAGCCCTTCTTAAAAAAAAAGAGATGCCGCACAGCCTAAGCTGTTTACGGACATCTCTAATGTAAGGTTATTTGTGATTAATGTGCAGCAGGCACAGATTTTTCGAGTTTTTTACTCCCGTTTTTATCCTCTGCGTGTGTCTCCATTTTTTTCTCTCCACTACGTAATGGAATCTCTTTAAGGAACAGAACGAGCAGTGCTGCGATAACTAACAGCGCCGTACCACTTAAGAACACAACTGTCAGGGAATCGCTTAGTGCGTTCCGCAGCATCTCAATCAATTGATTGAAGAGCGGCTGGATTTGCTCTGGCAGTGTTGCATGCAATTCTTTAAGCTTAGGCTGATCTAGCAGCATTTGAGGATTCATAAAGGCAGAAAGCTGTTTAGCGGATTCAGGATCAAGTTTGGATAAATCCGGACCTTTGCCAGAGGACACCGCTGCCTCTAATTTTTTCGTTAATGAGGAGTTCATAATGGTACCCATGATGGCAATACCTATGGTTCCACCTAAATTACGGAATAAAGTATTTGTAGCAGTAGCAACACCTAGCATTGAAGGCGCTACAGCATTTTGTACGGTTAGAGTAAATACAGGCATTGATAGTCCTAACCCAACCCCGAAGATAATCATGCTGACTACAGCCGTAGCAATGTTACTCATAAAGGCCATTAATATCATGGCTACAACCATGAATGGCATCCCCATTAGAGCATAACGTTTATATTTTCCTGTTTTGGAGATCCATCTTCCCACTAAAGTACTTAGTACAATCATAGTAAGTGACATTGGCATATTGATGAAACCAGATTTAGTTGGGGAGACGCCCTCTACCCCTTGCACGAAGAAAGGCAGGTAGATCATTGCGCCCATCATACCGGCATTCATCAGGAAGCCGACAATCATTGAGATGGATACGATGGAATTTTTAAATAAGGATAATGGCAATACTGGGCTTTTAGCTTTACGTTCAATCAGAATCAGGATAATCAGACCCAGAATGGAAGCCCCAAACAAGCCGAGAATCTCCGGAGAACCCCAGTCATATTTTGTTCCTGCCCATGAAAAGCCGAGCAAGAGCGCAACAATGGTCAGGGAAAGGAAAATGGAGCCTAAGTAGTCGATGGACTCAGATGTAGAACGCGTGGTTTTAGGGAACATTTTCAAAATCATAAAGAAGGCCACGATCCCGAAAGGTAAGAAGATCCAGAAGATCCATTTCCAAGCCATGTGATCTACCATGAATCCGCCAAGGGTAGGACCAATTACACTGGAGAAACCAAATATCGCCATCATAATTCCAGTCCACTTGGCTCTCTCTCTTGGAGCGAACAAATCACCTACAGCGGTTACGGTAGCCGACATTAGAATCCCGCCGCCTAGACCTTGAATCCCGCGATAAGTGATCATTTGAAAAATGTTGGTCGACAATCCGGATAGGAAAGCACCTATAATAAAAATGACAATCCCTGATAACAGGAAGGGCTTTCTTCCGTAAATATCGGATAACTTACCGACAAGTACGGTAGCGATGGTTGAGGTGAGCATATAGATGGTAATTACCCAGGTATAATGTTCAATACCTCCAAGCATCGCAATAATTCGGGGCATTGCTGTGCCCACAATCGTCTGGTTGATTGCTGCGAAAAACATAGCCGCCATTAAAGCAATCATAATTGTAACTTTCTTTTTCTGAGTGAGATGCTCCAGAGCAGTTCCTCTCCTTTAACTTCTATATATTGTAGTTTGGGAATTCATGTCGTAATAATTAGGTAGCCAAACTATCATTTATGTATAATACACAAATTCATCAATTAGCACAACAGGTTAATTATTAAATTTTAATTTAAAGAGAATTTGAATTTGACTTGATTTTTTGGGAATAGGTAAGTAATCTAATTAGATTGAGGTATATTGGAGGTGCCCTATGGATACCCATGACAATCAAGAGCAGAAGCTGATCATAGCCCTTGAAAATATAAAGCGTCTGACTGCTCGCCCCTACTCGATTGATGTAGTATCGTATAGAGAGTTTGTTATGATGTACGTCATTCACACTGTTATGAAGCAAAAGAAAGCGGCTGAAGGTGACAAACAGCACCGGGGAGTTATGATTTCTAAATTAAGTGACCTGCTCCAGATAAGTAGACCTACTGCCACGCAAATGGCAAATACGTTGGAGGAAAAAGGTTACGTAGTGCGTACAACATCCGATACAGATCGTCGGGTCGTATATATCTGTCTGAGTGAGCTTGGAGAGCAGATTTATAGCAGGCAGATGGCATCCTATTCCGGCATTTTGAGTGAAATCACACAAAAGGTCGGTAAGGAAGAGATCGACCAGCTGATCTTTTTGTGCGATCGTTTTCAAGAAGCGGTGCATGAGGTCAGAAGCCGTCATTTTTTTCCACAGTCGGATGAGGAGCCATTAGTTATAGATTCAGTATAGAAAGCCCAACATCAAAAGATATTCCTGCAGACCTGCGGGAACATCTTTTTTTGCATCTTAGAGCAAGGAGTGATTATCATCAGAATATTAGCAATTAGTGACATTCACGGAAGTTATGTAGAATTCAATGCCCTATTATCAAAAGTGAATTATCGCCCGGCGGAGGATAAGCTTATTTTAATGGGAGATTATGTGGATAGAGGTCTGGACAGTAAAGGAATTGTGGAGCAAGTGATGACTCTGCAGCAAGAATGTGGAGCGATAGTTCTCAAAGGAAATCACGATAAAATGGCTTGCGATGCGCTCACCAGCGAAGATGATAAATTGGATACCCATTGGCTAACTAACGGCGGATTTCATACACTGATGAGTTATTGCGAGGCGGGCTACGAAGGTTTGCAGAAGGATTTTGGCTGGAAGGATTATATGCAGCTAAAAGAAAAAATTAGGCGGGACTATAGACATCATATAGACTTTCTGAGCACATTGCCGCTTTATCATGAGACGGAAGAACATATTTTTGTTCATGCAGGCATTAATCCATTAATAGAGGATTGGAAGCAGCAAGACCCTTATGATTTTATCTGGATTAGAGAACCCTTTTATAAGAATCCGGTAGTTAGCACTAACAAAACGGTTGTTTTCGGTCATACTTCGACGATGGATCTGCATGATTCAGAAGAAATCTGGTTTAGTCCACTGGGAGATAAAATTGGCATAGATGGCGGCTGTGCATATGGCCAACGACTAAATTGCTTGGAGATTTCCGCAGGGAAATACATAACGCATTTTGTTCGGAATGGTGAGACGCTTTGAGCGTTCTCCCATTTTTTTTAGAATAGTAATGAATTAAACGTTAACTATGTATAAAATAAAGATAGGAGGGGTGCAAATAGGTGAATGCGAACAACAAATATCATATCCTCATGCAAGGGGCCATCAGCAAGAATGTGAGCGAAACCTGTAAGGAGTTTGGCATTTCCCGGACGATCTATTATAAGTGGTCTAAAGCTTATCAACAACATGGAATGGATGGACTTGGGGAGAAGAAAAGAAAGCCGGTAATGCCTAATAAAGTAGATAAGAGAACGGAAAGATTGATCTTGGAGTACGTCGCCAGATTTCCTGAGGATGGGCCTAAACGCATCTTTTATGAACTGCAAGATGAAGGTATGCAAATCGGGGAATCGGGTATTTATAATGTACTACGTCGAAACGGACTAAATAAACGAATAGAACGTGAAGCTTACGCCAATCAAATCAAAGCAAAGAAGAGGAACGGCGCACAATCCACTCACACTAAAGGATTTAAAGAGAAACGGAAAATACTAGATTATAAGATGAAGAATCCGATAAATGCTCATCCCGGGTATATGTGTCAGCAGAGTATTAGCTATTTGGGAGTTTTCCCGAGGGTCGGAAAGGTATATCAATATGTAATTTATGATGCCTACTCCAGACTAGGTCTAGTTAAGCTATACAATCGGAAATCTACCATTCATTTTATAGATTTTATGCATCTGAAAGTTCTCCCATTGATGAAGACATTAGATTTTCATATCGATAATCTGGTTACGAACAAAAGCCGTGAATTCATTACGAACTGGGACAGAGGAAAACATAAATATAGTGAATTTTTACATAAGAACAATATTAATCAAGTCGCTATAACGGTAGACCAAACAGAGATATTTCAGCCCTTGCAGCAATTTGCGGCGGTGTTGACCAAAGAATTCTACCAGCAGGCTTGGGTAGATGATACGATAGATTCCTTTGAAATTTTAGAAAAGCGCTTACATGAATACTTGAGAACCTACAACTTCAACAGGCAAATTACAGACGGACCTAATCAAGGTAAAATACCATCGGATGTCGCACTTGCCTATACGGGACAACGAGAAACTTTGCCATTATGGTTATTTACAAGGAGATAACGGATGATGACAAACACAAAGAATAAAGACCGAATTGGAATCATCGGTGCAGGGATTTCTGGGGTTACGGCTGCTTATGAATTAGCGAAAAAAGGATATACCAACATTACCCTCATGGAGAAGTCGGATAGAGTAGGAGGAAAGTGTCATTCTATTGAGTACAAAGGAAAAAGTTATGAAATGGGGACGCTAATCGGCCTGCCTACCTATAAACATACGATGGATTTTATGAGAGATTTTGATCTTATGGATAGGGGACCATTGTTAGAACGTGGATTTTTTGATAATAATGGGAGAAAAACTTCACAAATTCCCATGGAGCAGATAGAGGCGTTTACACAAGAATTCAAACGATTACCGGATATTCTAAAACGCTATGAGTCTCTCCAAGAACCGGGTTTTCTCCACTTACCGCCAGATTTATGTCAGCCATTTTCGCAGTGGTGTGTAGAGAATAAGCTGTCTGTCCTTGAGCAGGTCTACATGCATTATTTTAATACTTTTGGATTCGGTGGTATCCATAATGTGCCCGCTGCATATGTGCTGAAATTTCTAAGCTATGATAATCTGTTGTCGTTTATTGAAATTACTCATATGATAACCTGGCCTAAGGGTGTTACTGAGCTGATTAGACGAATGGCCGACCAAGTAAACGATCTACGCCTGACTTGTGAAGTGCTTTTTATGGAGCAAGAACAAGATGGGCAGGTTCGAGTAGAGACGAGTCAGGACATCTTTTATTTTGACAAGGTCATTTATACAGCAGCTTTAGAGCAAATGGGCGATACAGTTAGCCTGTCAAGTGAGGACAAAACTTTATTAGCGAATATAACCTATGAATGGTTTAGGGTATATGCGTATAGAGTGAAGGGGTTGCCGGAGCTTTCTGGCTATATCCCCCGGAATATGTACCCTGAACGTAAAGGGCATATGATGGCATGGTACTATCGGTGGGCAGATATGGGAACTACGGATCTAGTTACGGTTTATGTAGCAGAGAATGAAGCTATGACTGATCTGGAAATGCGAGAGACGGTAGAAAATAAACTTCGCGAGCTGGGCGGAGAGAGCATTCGACTATATATGATGAAGCGTTGGAGGCATTTCCCACATGTGGATTCTAATGCGCTACATGAGGGATTTTATGAACGGGTTGATCAGATGCAGGGGAAAAACAATATCTATTTAGCTGGAGAAATCATGAACTTCCCTACACTTGAGAATTGTATTATATACGCGAAACACTTGGTTGAACGATTCTTTTGAATAACATTAATGAGGAACCTTGTCCACAAAGAAATTTGTCGACAAGGTTTTTTTACATTCAAGTTAGGTTTGCAGTATATAGTTCTATAGACATGTATTCTAATAGATTTCTCAGAAGAAAGGTAGAAAGTTTGGCGAATTCTAGTGCTAGGGTTGTGTAAACTCAACTTGAAATGAAACTAAAAAAACACTGATAAATCAACGTTTTAAGCGATTTGATCGTTTAAAGAGGGATGGGCTATATTGGACCTGAGACACAGATTACATACACCAACCTACAAGGAGGAGTAAAACATGTTTTTATTCGAATCGATTCCCTGGTACTCTGCGCTAATGTGGTTAGTAGTACTAGCAGGATTAATGTTTGTAAATGAAATCGCACGGAAGAGCAAGTGGTTCTCAATCATTCTTTTTATAGTTGTCCCTATTGTTCTTACCATAGCGGTTTGGCCAAATACGGCAGGAGAAGGTTCCAGTACTGGAACATGGTTTCACTGGGTAAAAGTATATTCTGCTTTGGCAGGATGTATAGGGTTTATGGCTATCCGTTATGTTAAAGGATGGGACAAAAATAAATATATATTAATGTTCCCGGCTATTATCCTTGCAGTTAACATTCTTGAAGCAGTTATTCGTGATTTCCAAGTGTACAGCTTGCAAGGTATGGTGGATGGCGTAATGATGGTAGGTGGTCCTTGGAACATTATGAACGGGATCGCAGGTATTCTGAACATTATTACGATTTCTGGTTGGATGGGTATTGTGATCAGTAAAGATAAGAGTAAAGATATGTTGTGGCCTGACCAGCTTTGGTTCTGGATCATTGCTTATGACATTTGGAACTTTGCCTATGTATATAATGCAGTTTCTGACCATTCCTTCTATGCAGGTGCAGCATTGTTGATCTCTTGTACCATCCCGGCGTTCTTCTTTAAAAAAGGGGCATGGCTGCAGCATCGTGCACAGACTTTGGCGATTTGGATGATGTTTACGATGTCGTTCCCGGCGTTTGTTGGCGAGTCAAAGTTCTCTGTACAATCCTCTCATAGTGAAACCGCTCTGTGGATAGTAAGTGCATTATCTTTAGCTGCTAATATTGCAGTGTTTGGTTATCATTTCTATAAAATCATCAAGCATAAACGCAATCCGCTTAAAGCGGAAGTTTATACGGATTTAGCTGCTTATAAAGCTATTGCAGAGGGTGCGAATTAATAGAGACATTATAGTAATAGTGATAGAAGTTCCTCCTGCTTAAAGGGGGAACTTCTTTTTGTGAATAATTAAAGTTCTAATTATCAGAGCCCCATATCCGCCCGTTGCTGCGCACGAAATGTTTTCCTTTTTATACAAAGCAAAAGACAAGTCAGTAATAAGACACATAATAAAGTTGCCGTATATGTGAAATTGCTGTTCCAAAACACTATCTGAATATTCATTAATGAGTGAACGCCGATCACGAAAACTAAATTTCGGGTTAAGATATAGAGTAGAGCGAATATAATTCCTAGAATTAGAAGCATGATAAAATCATAAACAAACTCCATTCCAACTAATCCTGAGTAAATCCGGTTTGGGATATGTATGGCGGCAAAGATCGATTGTGAAATTAGCATTGCAGAGATCATCCGTGTAGTTTTGTTGTTGATTTTTTTTAAGCATAGATAGATTTGAACGAGCAGGAAGCCGCGAAATAAGATTTCTTCCAATAAAGCATTTCCGAAGATTTGACCTAGAATTTCACCGAAAACTAAATTTGAATGGCTGAAGATAGCATTGTTAAGTGTTAGCTCTGAGTGATTCAGGTGTACCATACACAAATCTACTATATTTATAGCGAGCCAAAACAGAAAGGTACCCAGCAGTCCGGCTCTTAATTTTTCTATTTTTAACCCAAAATCCCGGGGCGAAACTTTAGCTATCAGAATCAAAAAAATAATTACTTCTAAGAGAAGCCCAACTAGATTGGCGGCTAACGTTTCATTGATCCAGTGGTTTGTGTTTTTGGCAATAAAACTTAAATATCCATGCTCAAAAAGGATGAGATTAACCGTAAGAGTACAGATAATATGAATAAAAATGAGGCTCGCTATAAAAAGGTAGTGTGTAGGCTTTGCTTCAAAAATCGATGATGGATTGAACTCCTTGGCGTGAAGCATCGACGGCAGTCCTCCCAATACAAAATATTCCAAATTAACCTTAGATTTCACTATATCCTTTTTGAGGCCAAGTTTACTGTTACAAAAATCATGTGTTATTCTTCACATTCGCCCATCCCCAGATTGACAGAAGCAAGGGCACTGGCTATACTTGAAATGTTAAAATGCAAATCGGACAAATCGTTGATGAAAATGAAGTACACCGGAGGATGGCTTGATCAGAGAAAAGGTTCCTTTACGAAACGTTTCGTAATGGCTGTGAGAACCTTGAAGACAGGCCGGTGGAAAGCTAATTTCGGAGTGTGAGATCAATGCTCACCGGGGGCGCCCGTTATCAGCCGCGACAAGGCGATCGTCTGCAATTGTCCCATTAGTGGGGTCAAGGCGATAACCAGGGTGGTACCGCGATATTAATCGTCCCTGAATTATTCAGGGGCGTTTTTTTGTTTTTATTTTTTAGGTATTTTGTAATTTCCGGTGTAAATGCCGAAGTAAAAAGATGAGACGGGAGCTGTAAATGATGAAAGCAAGTGAAATTCGTTCCAAATGGCTTAAATTTTTTGAAAGTAAAGGTCACAAGATTGAACCAAGTGCGTCCCTCGTTCCTCACAACGATCCTTCGCTTCTGTGGATTAATGCGGGTATGGCACCTTTGAAAGTGTACTTCGATGGCCGGGAGGTTCCAGAAAATCCGCGCCTGACTAACTCACAAAAATGTATTCGTACCAATGATATCGAGAATGTGGGTAAGACACGCCGTCACCATACATTTTTCGAGATGCTGGGTAACTTCTCCATCGGCGATTATTTCAAAGAAGAAGCTATCACATGGGCTTGGGAGTTCCTAACCGGCAAAGAGTGGATCGGCTTTGACCCGGAACGTATTTCCGTAACGGTGTACGCAGAGGATGAAGAGGCATTTAAGCTGTGGAATGAAAAGGTTGGCCTGCCTGCTGAACGCATCATTAAGCTGGGCGACGATAATTTCTGGGATATTGGCGAAGGCCCATGCGGTCCTTGCTCGGAAATCTTTTATGACCGTGGTGAAGCTTACGGCAGTGATATGAGCGATCCGGAAATGTATCCAGGTGGAGAAAATGAACGCTGGTTAGAAGTATGGAACCTGGTGTTCTCACAATTCAACCATAACAAGGATGGCAGCTATACGCCGCTTCCGAATAAAAACATTGATACAGGGGCTGGCTTGGAGCGTTTTGCATCCATTCTACAGGATGTAGATTCCAACTTCGACACTGATTTGTTCCAACCTATTATTCAAAAGACAGCACAGCTCGCGGGTGTAACTTATAAAGATAACGTTGAGCAGGATATCGCGCTTAAAGTAATCGCTGACCATGTGCGTACCGTTACTTTTGCGGTCGGGGATGGAGTACTTCCTTCTAATGAAGGACGCGGTTATATTATCCGCCGTTTGCTTCGCCGTGCTGTTCGGTACGGAAAGACCTTGGGTCTGGATCGTCCATTCCTGTATGAGCTGACTGAAACCGTTGGCGAAATTATGGGTGTCTACTATCCATCCGTTGTGGACAACCGCGAATATATCGCAAAGATTATTCGTACTGAAGAAGAACGTTTCCACGAAACATTGTCTGACGGATTGGCTATTTTGGGTGAGATCAGTGCTAAAGCAAAAGCAGAGGGTCTCAGCAATATTGCTGGAGCCGATGCATTTAAGTTATATGATACTTATGGGTTCCCATTTGACCTGACCGAAGATTTCGCAGCGGAGCAAGGTTTAACTGTAGACCGAGAAGGTTTTGATGCGGCTATGCAGGAGCAACGGGACCGTGCGAGAGCTGCACGTCATGATGGCGGCAGCATGAAGATCCAGGGAGGCGCACTAGCAGACCTGACGGTTAAAAGTGAATTTGTTGGATATAATGACTCGGTAACAGAGTCGAAAATCCTGGCTATTGTTGTGGGTGATGAATTGGTAGATGTCGCCGGTGAAGGCGCAGAATGCCAAGTTATTCTTGATACAACACCGTTCTATGCTGAGAGCGGCGGACAAGTAAGTGACACGGGTGTGCTTACTGGGGGTTCAGTTACAGCTAAGGTAAAAGGACTCTTTAAAGCTCCACACGGCCAACACGTACATTTGGTAACTGTGGAAGCGGGAGAATTGAAAGTGGGCGAATCCGTTCGCGCGGAAGTGGATCGTGCGGAGCGTGAAGATATCGTGAAGAACCACACAGCTACCCATTTATTGCACAAAGCGCTTAAAGAAGTTCTTGGCGGGCATGTTAATCAAGCGGGATCTTTAGTGGAAGGTGCTCGTTTGCGGTTTGACTTCTCCCATTTTGGAGCGATTACTCCAGAAGAATTGAGCGATATCGAACATCGCGTAAATGCACAAATCTGGCGCGGTCTAGATGTAGTGATTGAGAACAAGCCGATTGATGAAGCTAAAGCAATGGGAGCAATGGCACTCTTTGGTGAAAAATACGGTAATATCGTCCGTGTCGTTCAAGTGGGTGATTACAGCCTTGAGCTTTGCGGTGGTTGTCATGTATCCAACACGTCGCAAATCGGAATTTTCAAGCTGCTTAGCGAAAGTGGCATTGGTTCCGGAGTGCGCCGCATCGAAGCGGTTACCGGACGTTACGCTTACCAGTTCACTGAAAGTCAGCTAGATTTGCTCAAACAATCAGCAGGCCTTCTTAAGTCTTCTCTGAATGACGTTCCGAAACGGATCGAAGCGCTGCATAACCAGGTGCGTGAGCTTTCGCGTGAGAATGAGTCCTTGCAATCCAAGCTGAGTGCTACTTTTGCTGCTGAACTAACAAGCAGTGTGAAGACAGTTGGCGCAGGTACGCAGCTCCTGGCTGTTGCTGTTCAAGCAGGCAATATGGATGCTTTGCGTTCCACAGCGGATGAATTGAAATCCAAGCTTCCGGATGCAGTGCTTGTATTAGGTGCGGCGATGGATGATAAGGTGAACTTTGTAGTATCTGTACCGCAAGACCTGGTGAAGAAAGGTTTCCACGCTGGTAAACTCGTTAAAGAAATTGCAGCGGTTTGCGGCGGTGGTGGCGGTGGGCGTCCAGATATGGCGCAAGCCGGTGGTAAAGATGCTTCTAAGCTAAACGAAGCATTGGCAAAGGCTGAAGAATTGGTAGCTTCCTTAGCCTAAGTTAAAATTACGAAACCATTTCTCTAACTAAACGTATTACGAGAAAACATAGCGGTACTGAGAGTTTGATATCAGTACCGCTACTCTTTATTAGCAGGATGTTAGATATTCATGAATAATTGTGCTTGACAATAGCTTAAAAGCCAAAAATATCATAATTTTTGTAGAGAAAATGCCAAAAAAAGCGTTAATAACGGGCAGGATTTCCTCGTTGGGGCATGAATATGTTATGATAAAGGAAGCAAGCGAGCTGCACAGTAGCAACTTTGCGAAGCCGTCCCAAAAGGCGATTTTGCAGAAGGAAGGTGTCACAAATGGACTCCATGGACAAAACGGTCAAATTCAATGTGAAGGGCGACGAAAAGGAAGCTTCTCCCCAGGAAATATTGCTAGCAGTATACGATGCACTGGTGGAGAAAGAGTATCATCCGATCAATCAGATCGTAGGGTATCTTCTTTCCGGAGATCCGGCTTACATTCCGCGCCATAACAATGCGAGAAGTTTGGTCCGGAGAAAAGAACGTGATGAGCTGATTGAAGAGCTGGTTAGATTCTATCTCGTCAATCACAGGGTGGACAATCCGAAATGAAGAAGAAGTTAGGTTTAGATTACGGCGACCGTAGAATCGGTGTAGCCACAAGTGATGTTTTTGGCTGGACGGCACAAGCTCTTGAAACGATTGAGCGCCGAGGTACGGGTAATGAGTTCGAACGCATTCGTGAACTTGTTGCAGAGCACGAAATTGGAGAGATTGTAGTTGGTCTACCGAAGAATATGAACGGCTCAGTAGGACCCCGGGGCGAAATCTGTATAGAGTTCGCTGATAAGCTACGGGAAGAGTTAGAAATGCCCGTACACCTTTGGGATGAGCGTCTGACGACGGTATCCGCAGAGCGGGTGCTGATAGAAGGGGACGTCAGCCGGAAGAAACGCAAGGGGATTGTGGATAAAATGGCTGCAGCCCTGATTTTGCAAAATTTTTTGGATGCTAACAGTAAAAGGTGAGGGGTGCGAGGATATGACAAACGAACAGATTGGCCAAGAGGAAGAACCGGAAATTATCTATATTCCCGATGAGGAAGGTAATGAAGAGGAATTCGAGGTCATTATGAAGTTTGAGGTTGATGGCTCGGACGCTAAGTATATGATGGTGGTTCCGCTAGACTCCGAGGACGAGGAAACCGATGAGGTATACGCGTTCCGTTATGTGGAAGAAGGCGACGATCTTCAATTGTTCATGATCGATAATGACGAGGAGTGGGCGATTGTCGAAGAGACTTTCAACACACTGGTCGACGAGTTGGACGGAGGATCGGAGAATGACTGAGATATCCGCTGATCAAGCGGTATGGACTTCACGGCTTAAAGAAGCCTACGGAGAAACTGTAGAACTGGAAGATGAGCAAGGCAAATCTTCCATTTACGATATTATCGCCGAATTTGAAGTCGGTGATCGCGGATATGCAGTGCTGAAAGGCTCTGGCAAAGACGTGGAGTATGAGATCCTGCGTATCGTTGTCTCTTCTGACGGACTTCCGGAATTGGAGAGCATTATGGACGATGAAGAGTGGGAAGACATCTCTGAGCTATACGATGAGATGACTTTTCCAGCAGATGGCGCTGAATAAAACTTAAACATGTACGTTACATTTATGATGGGCACGGAAGAGGGCGGAGAATTCCGCGCTCTTTTTGCTTGAAATGCGAGCAATATCCTATATACATCAATCTAAGGAAATATATATTGAATTTTAGGCAATACACTTTTATACTTTATAGTCGGAAAGTGAGGAACCAGACTTGAAATCCGCAATCCGTACTGTGTTAATCATTATTCTTTTGCTGGTAGCAGCAGGAGGTGGGGGCGCATGGTACATTTGGAACGGGATGCAGCCGGTAGAGCCTGCAGGTCCTGCTGTAACATTTACGATAGAGAAGGGCATGGGAAGTGCGGAGATTGCTGATCTGCTTGAGCAGAATGGCATTATCCGTAAGAGTCTTTTTTTTAAGGGATATTTGAAATGGACTAAAGAAGGCTCTAGCTTCAAAGCAGGTACTTATATCGCTAAGCCCGGTGACAGCTATGATGAACTCATTGCAAGATTAAATGCAGGTGATGTAGTTAAGGAAGAAACTGTGGTCTTTACTATCCCCGAAGGATATACTGCTGAGCAGATCGCTAAGAAGCTCGCTGAAGCCTGGAATCAGGATGCGGCTACTTTTCTTGAAATTATGGATACTGGTGCAGGTTTGAAGGGGATTGATATTCTGGGTATCCCGCAGGATAAGAATCTACGCCACCGTCTTGAAGGATATTTATTCCCCGAAACCTATGAACTGGCCAAAGATAGCACGCCCCAGGAAGTTGTAGAAGCGCTTTTGGATCAGTTCCAGAAGAAGCTAGATACGATTCCTAACTGGCAGCAAAAGCTAGAAACGCGTGGATTGTCTCTGCATGAACTGTTGACCGTAGCCTCGCTGGTTGAGCGGGAAGTTGTGGTGGATAGTGAACGTCCGCTTGTGGCTGGTGTTATTTATAACCGCCTAAAGAAAGAGCAGAAGCTGGAGATCGACGCTACCGTTCAATATTTACTCAATAAGCAGAAGGAAAGACTTTTGTATAAAGATTTGGAAGTTGATAGTCCATATAATACGTATAAGAATATTGGACTTCCTCCGGGACCTATTAGTAATCCGGGGCTGGAGTCCATTCAAGCGGCACTCGAACCAGAAGCTTCTGAATATTACTTCTATGTGACCAAAAAAGATGGTACACAGGGCCATTTATTTGCTAAGACCTACAAGGAACATTTAGCCAATATCGAAAAAAGTAAGCAAGAATCGAAATAAACTATTAAAATGAAGAGTGGTGCGGTTGAAATAACTGTACAAGTAGGAGGTACAACATGACTAACAAACCTGAATTGCTGGTGACGGCAGCGTCCTTGGAGGAAGCTGCTGCTCTGCTGGATGCCGGAGCAGATGCGTTGCTCATTGGGGATGACCGTTTCGGGATGCGGCTTGCTGGACATTTCTCTCTGGAGGATACAGCGACTGTCGTAGAAATGGCACATTCGCGAGGCTGCAAAGTGTATGCAAGCTTGGGTGGGCTGATGTCCAACCGTCTGCTGGATGAGCTTCCTGCCTATGTGAAGGCTTTAGGTGAGCTTGGCATTGATGGTGTTGAATTCGGGGATCCAGCAGTGTTAACCACAGTGAAGAAAGAAGCGCCAGCAATGAAACTGCACTGGAATGCGGAAATGACTTCCACCAACTATGCGACCGCGAATTATTGGGGACGCAAGGGGGCTTCTCGCGTTGTGCTGGCCCGTGAGCTGAATATGGATGAAATGACGGAAATGGTTCCGCTTTTGGAGATTGAGGCACAGGTGCAGGTTCATGGAATGACCAATATATACCATTCCAAGCGGAAGCTTGTTGAAAGCTATATGTCACATCAAGGCCGTCCTAGTGATGGAGGAAGTCTCGGGAAGGAACGCGGACTATTTCTGATTGAGGAAGAACGAGATGACCAGAAATTCCCGATTTATGAAGACGAGAACGGCACTCATATTATGAGCTCGGATGATATTTGTATTTTGGAGGATCTGCATATTCTGATGGCTGCAGGTATACACAGCCTTAAGATTGAGGGACTCTTGAAATCGATAGCGTATAATGTAACGGTTGTGAAGACTTATCGTAAAGCTATAGATCTTTATGCGGCTGATCCGGAAGGTTATGCCTTCAATGAGGAATGGATGGATGTAATCAGAACGGTGCAGGACCCTGAACGGGAGTTAAGCTTCGGATTTTTCTATAAAGAGCAAGTATATTAAGTTTGATAAAAATAAAGAGGTTATAGGTCCCCACGAAGATTAGGTACAGCATTTATAGCATGTGACTTAGCTTTGTGGGCGATGGAGGGGAGAACAGGAATGGGAACCATGACAAAGCCGCAATATAAGGGCAAACGTTACCGTCTGGACAAACCGGAGCTCCTCGCTCCGGCTGGTAATTTGGAAAAATTGAAGTTCGCAGTACACTATGGTGCGGATGCTGTTTATATCGGAGGACAACAATACGGCTTGCGTTCCGGCGCAGATAATTTCAGCTTCGAGGAAATGCGCGAAGGTGTTGAATTCGCCAAGAAATATGGCGCTAAGGTATTTGTTGCAACAAACATTTATGCTCACAATGAAGATGTCGCGGGAATTGAAGAATACCTGCGTAACTTATATGAAGCTGGCATTGCTGCTATTATCGTAGCTGATCCAATCATTGTAGATACAGCACGCCGGTTAGTGCCTGGTCTTGAAGTGCATTTGAGTACACAGCAGTCTACGTTGAACTGGCAAGCGGTGTCCTTCTGGAAGGAAGAGGGGCTTCCGCGTGTTGTTTTGGGCCGTGAGACAAGCCTGGAAGAGATCGCTGAGATTAAAAAACATGTCGACATTGAAATCGAAAGCTTCATCCATGGTGCAATGTGTTCCTCGTATTCGGGTCGTTGTGTATTGTCCAACCATTTCACCGACCGTGATTCCAATCGCGGGGGCTGTTGCCAGTCTTGCCGCTGGAAATATGATTTGTTTGAGGATGCACGTCCGGAAGGGACTTGGGTGTCTGAGGAAGAGCAGGCTGAAGCGAAATCTCCAGCTCCTTTGCTTCCAGGGGTAACTCAGATTCCACTGCATCAGCAAGGAGATAATCCCTTCTCCATGGGCTCTAAGGATTTGTGTATGCTGGAAAGTATACCTGAACTGATTGAAGTGGGCATCGACAGCTTCAAGATCGAAGGGCGAATGAAGTCAATCCACTATGTGGCTACTGTCGTTAATGCATATCGTAAAGCCATTGATGCTTATATGGCAGATCCGGAAGGGTATGAATTGAAGCAGGAATGGCTGGATGAGCTTAATAAAGCCGCTAACCGTCCGCTAAACACAGGATTCTTCTATGATACTCCGGATCATGAAGATCATATCTATGAGCCTGAAGAAAAAGCAGCTCCGTATGATTTTGCCGGACTTGTAATTGAGTACGATGCTGAAAGTGGTACGGCACTAGTTCAACAGCGCAATCACTTTAAGCCAGGTCAGGAAGTAGAATTCTTTGGACCTAACGATACGTTCTTCAAGCAAACGGTTGGCGAAATATGGGATGAGAAAGGCAATTCGCTTGATGCTGCCCGTCATCCACTGCAACCTATTCGTATGAAGGTAGATCAACCGGTTGCATACTTTGATATGATGCGTAAGAAGAAGTTTTAATAAAAAACAGGGAAGCCTTTGGTCATCCAAGAGCCTCCCTGTTTTTCTTTTTGACAAAGCAAACAATAAGTTATATATATTAGGGATTAACAAATATCTCCAAGAGAGGAGGTGCAGCAAGCTATTTATTATGTTTAAACATACATAGGTTAAAAGTTGTAAAAAAAGTCTCGTAAAGCTAAGGAAAAAGACCTAATACGCCGATATATATATTGGTTAACGCTTTCATGCGTATTCTAATATTAGCGGGTAGGTGATCAAGATGGGGGATCCTGATCAAGATAGTATTAGTGAAAAGCATAATGAGAGAAGGTTTAGCATGAATAAAAAGAATAAGAAATCGGCGATCACAGGAAACAAGGAAACAAGCAAGATTGAAGGGGCAGTTAAGACACCTAAGTTTAATTTGAAGAATGGGATAGATTTGCGGGGACAGATCAAAAGAGTTAATCCTATGGAATCTGTTGGCGTGAAGATATTCCTGATATTTTTGTGTGCAATTGTAATTGTGGTAATGGCACTTGGACTGCTATCTTATTCAAAAGCCAAGAAGACAATTAAGAACAACGTATCGGAAGCCTACCGTCAGACTATTATTCAGACCTCAGAGAAGTTAGATATTACTTTGAAGCAGTACGAGAACTTGGCTTTACAGCTTTATTTTGATGCGCAGATGCAAGAAGATTTGAAGTCTTTAGTGACTGCACAATCTTCCTATGAGAAATTTGAAGCTACAAGCGCAGTAAGTAAAAAGTTGTCCAGTCAGATTACAACGGATTCTAATATTCTTAGTGTTTCTTTGATCCCGGAGTCGCCTGATCAAGACATTGTTACAAGTGGCAGTGGCGGCATTAAGTTAGATAACATAAGAGAACAAGAATGGTATAAGAAGATTGTCGACAACACTGCATCTTATGAATCCTACTATTCTAAAGGTGATGGTGATGCAGCCAAGAACATATGGTTCTCGACAGCTGTTCAAGGTGATGGAGACAAAAATATTGCTATGGCAAGATCTCTCAAAACCCTGGGCTCAGGTACAGGATACATAGTCATCCTTGTGTTGAAGAATACATTGCTGGAGGAATCATTCGCAAGTGTACAGCTGGGAGATGGCTCTCGAATTCAACTTGTCACTCCTGATGGAACCGTAGTAGCTTCTTCGGATTCAAAAGACGATGGTAAACCTTCAGAGTTCGCTTTTATTCAGGCAAGTAAAAAGGATAACAAAAGCTTGGATGAGAAGGATACAAACGGGAAAGAGATCCTTGCTGTCTTTAATCCAATGATCCGGGCGGATTGGAAGTTGGCAGGGGTAGTCCCAACAGATGAGCTAGTAAAAGAAGCACGTCCGATTCTGTTGACTACTTTTATTGCGGCTGCTGGTGCGGCTCTGCTAGCCATAGTAATCGGGATCTGGATGGTGCGTATGATTGCTCGCCCTCTAGCACGCTTGAAGGATCTTATGGTACAAGGTGCAGGTGGTGATTTAAGTGTACGTACAGAATATGTCTCTAAAGATGAAATTGGCCAGCTATCAGCTTCCTTTAACGTGATGATGGAGCGTATTACTGAGCTTGTATCGCAAACGACAGAAACCGCTCGGGATGTGCTGGAGACCGCTGGTGAGCTTGGTGAAGCCTCACGGAAGACAGCTATTTCTGCGAAGGAAATCGCAGCCGCTACGGAAGAAATTGCCGGTGGGGCAGGCAGTCTGGCGCTTGAAGCTGAACGAGGTAATGAGCTTACAGATGTGATAGCTACGCAAATGCAGACTGTAATATACGCCAACACTGAGATGGATGAAGCAGCACGTGGGGTTGGTGAAGCTAGTGCTCAAGGTGCTAAGCAATTAACTGACCTGCTGGATCAGACTAGCCGCACTGGAGAAAAAACAAGTGCACTTGTCGAACGTGTCAACCACCTGAAGGAGACAGTATTCTCCGTAATTAAGGTGTTGGATGTGATGAAGAGTATCACGCAACAGACGAATATTTTATCATTAAATGCGACAATAGAAGCCGCTCGTGCAGGAGAAGCTGGTAAGGGCTTCATGGTAGTTGCGGGTGAAGTGCGGCAGCTTGCTGACCAATCGAAACAATCTATTGCCCTTGTTGCTGGAATTACGGATAAGATCATGGCGGAAATGAACGAAACGGAAGCTGTATTATCCGAAGTAGCACCACTGTTTAAAGAACAAGTAAGCTCCGTGAAGAGTACAAGTGATATCTTCCTGTCCGTAAAAGGACAGATGGATGAATTCATAACAAGCCTGGAATCGGTGACGACAGCGATTAGCAGTCTGAATCATTCGCAAGGTGTGTTGTCAGAGGCTATGGGGAACGTTAGCGCCGTAGCTGAGCAATCTTCAGCAACTTCCCAAGAAGTAGCTTCACTCAGTAATGAACAGCAAAATGTAAGTGATCAACTCGTTTCATTATCTGGCAAGCTGGAAAGTGCTTCAGGTCAATTGAAGGACAAGCTGTCATTATTCACTATAAAATGAGTGGATTCATCACTAATTTCTAAATTGTTTACCTAACAAAACCGCTTCTTCAACATGAAGAGGCGGTTTGTTGTTGTGTAATGAAGAACTACACCGTATAATAACTTTGTTAGGTATTTGTTATAATTTAATAACAAGTTAGGTAAAAAGTATTAAGGAGAAGGACCAAATGAAAGGTAGACGCATCTCTGGCTGGTGGTCCGTTATCGGGGACATGAGCATGGAACGCAAGCTGCTCCTCGTCTTTTTAATTATCATTACCCTCCCGCTATCCTTCATCAGTGTATTTACCTTCAAGAGCTACTCAGAATCTATTCAGGGGAACACCATTGCTTATTCTGAGAAATTAATCGACCAAATGATGGATGGAGTAGACGATTATATCGAAGATATGAAGCGTATTTCATCTATGCCCGCCTATGTGAATGATATCAAACAGAATTTAATACGTTCGAACAACTACCATGAGCAGAAAAAGATTATGGGAGGCGCAACTGGGAGTGCTGCTTTGTCGCCCGGTGATTTTGATCTTCTGTTGTCCATTCAACGGGGGATAGAGGGCAATATTTCGTTTATTAACAATATTAAGCGAGGTGCGAACTCGGTTTATATTTTTGACGCTTACGGAAATGGTTATTATTCTGCGAAGGATGGTGGCGTACGACTCGATCTCGAGCAAAGCTATAAATACTGGAGCCAGCAGACTAAGGATTCCAGCGGAGAAGCATTATTGTTCGGTACTCAAGCGTATACAAGTAATCTGCAGAGCACCCGATATGCTTTTACCGTTGTTCGCAAAATCGTGGATGGCTTGTTAAATCCAATCGGGCTGATTGCGGTTGAAGCGAATATTAGCAATTTGGAGAATCAAGTTACGGAGCTGGATAAAGTCACCCATGGGAAGTCGTTGATTGTGGATGAGAAGGGAATGGTCATCTACGACAGCGACAAGAAGCTGCTGGCCACAGATATTTCTGATTCAGACTTGTTCAAAAGAGTTGGAGGCATTTCTGGAAGCTTTTATGATACAGTCAACGGAAAAGAGCGGTTGAATATTTACTCTGGCTCTACCAAAACCAATTGGAAGGTAATTATCTCTATTCCTGTTGATGTACTGATGCGTGATGTGAAGCTGACCCGTAATACAACACTTGCTGCTACATTAAGTATCATAGTGCTAGCGTTAATTATTTCGATTATTCTTTCCGTTGCCCTTACTAAATCGCTGACTCAAATGATTCAATTGATGAAAAAAGTTCAGGGCGGCGATCTGGATGTGATGTTCAGAGTTAAACGGCGTGACGAAATTGGTCTGCTAGGGCATCAATTTAATCGTATGTTAGCCCGAATCAGGCAGCTAATTCAGGATATTTACCGCATAGAAGAACAGAAAAAGGAAGCAGAGCTTCATGCGCTGCAGAGTCAAATCAATCCTCATTTTATCTATAACACACTGGAGTCCATCCGAATGACCGCCGAGCTGAATGATGATGTCGAAGCTGCGGATATGATCTCTATTCTGGGCAAACTGCTACGGTACAGTACAAGTGATCTGAGTGGTAATACGACATTGAAGCAAGAGCTTGGGTATGTGCGTAATTACGTCGAGCTGCTGAACTATCGTTATCCTAACCGTTTTTTACTGGATATCGATGTGCCGAAGTCGTTAGATAATTACTCTATTATCAAGCTGGTCTTCCAGCCTATCATTGAGAATGCAGCTTACCATGGCTTAGATGATAATAAGCCGCAAATGCATTTAAACATCCGCTGCGAGATTACAGAGCAAATGCTGTTGTTTCATATTAAAGACGACGGGATCGGAATGGATGAGAAGACTTTGGAGAAATTGAATGATGGGCTGCAGAACGAAAGTCCTCCTAAGAAAAGCATTAACGGGGGGATAGGCATGAAAAATGTACAGCAGCGAGTGCGTCTTCATTATGGAGCGGCATTTGGGATCCAGGTATATAGTGAGCTTGGACGAGGGACCGATGTTATTTTGTCGCTGCCATTACTGGAACAGGAATTAATTGGCTTACCTGAGTAACGAAATAAGAGGGGGCTGTCCGTTGAAGGGGTTGAAATTAGAATGGACTATGCGGACCATACTGTTACTTCTCTTAGTGTTATTGAGTAGTAGCTGTGCCAATAACAATAAGCAGACGGAATCCACTCCGCCTCCAGTTGGAGACAAGGTGAAGTCTGACTTGTCCGGCACCATAGTCATGATGACCAATCGAATAGATCTGATTGAGAACGGAACTTTTCAAGGATACGCGGACCAATTTAAACAGAGATACCCCGAAGCCAATGTGGAATTTGAAGGCTTGTCCAATTATGCAACGGATATTCTGGTACGGCTGTCCACGAAAGATGCCGGTGATGTACTGTTGCTTCCGGTGAATCTTCCGTCAAAGGAGCTGGATTATTTTTTCGAACCGCTGGATGAAGAAACCGCCGCTAGTGAGCGTTTCACCTCTTTTGCTACGTATAACGGGAAACGTTATGGGCTGTCCACGGGGACTACTACGGTTGGGATTGTCTATAATAAAAAGGCATTTGAAAAAGCAGGAATAGCTACTGTTCCTAAGACGCTGGATGAATTCTACGAAGCTTGTGCGAAATTAAAACAAGCGGGTATTATCCCCCTATATATGAATTATGGAGCCGTCTGGCCTTTACGTGAATGGGGAAACAGTTTGGTTAACTATATGACAGGTAATCCAGAGTATCTAAATAATATGGTAAATGAGGATAGCCCGTGGCAGCTTGATAATGAGTGGGGGAAATCAATTTCCATTGCTCGAACCTTAATTGGTAAAGGCTATGTTGAAGATGAACTATTCTCGAACAATTGGGAGATATCGAAGACTAAGCTAGCTAAAGGTCAAGCAGGGATGTATTTACTGGGAAATTGGACGATTGGACAAGTCCTTGATGTGGGGGCTGCCCCGGATGATATTGGATTCTTCCCGTTTCCGTATGATAATAGCAGTGCTCATTATGCGCCGATCAATCCAGATTGGTTCATGGGGGTTAGTAAATATACCAAGAACAAAGAGCTTGCTATGGCGTGGTTGAATTTTTTTGTGAAGGAGACTTCCTATCGAGATGATTGGGGATTTCTTCCGGCAGATGGAAGCTTGAATCCCTCTATGTCGCAGTATCGTGAGTTTTTATCTTATAAGCCTAAGCTACTCGATGCTACTGTACAAAGTGATGCGTTCATCGAGCTGGCGAATAGAGCCAAAATGTCCTTTTGGTCCGGGGATTATATTCAGGAGTTACTGGCTGCGCCTGATTTACAAAAGGCTTTTGACGAATTAAATGCAAAATGGAAGGAAGCGCGGGCAGGAGCGCCACAAACTTCTCAGCCTTAAAGTTAGTACTACATAAATTTGATGACATTCTCTGGAGGGTTATATATGGCTAAAAAGGTTACCATGCAAAAAATCGCTGATCATCTCGGCGTATCCAAATTCGTTGTCTCCAAGTCACTTTCGGGTAAAGGCGGCGTTAATGAGACGACAAGAGAACGAGTGATTCAAGCGGCATCGCAGCTGGGTTATTTTACGCAAAAAAATGCTTTTGTCCAAGGTATAAAACGCACGCCTCCGGTAGGTGGCGGGGATCGGAATAAGCAATCCGTGCTGGTGTTAATGCCGAATATTCGTTCTCAGACGCAGGATTCCTTGTATTGGGGAAAAATTGTGGATGGTATTGCGATTGCGCTGGATCAGGAAGGGCTTGGGATGGTCATTATCTCCGAGAACCGTGCGGATAATTTCGTTAATATTTTGAATCCCAATGGAATCCTTGGTTTGATAGGTGTGGGCCAAATCTCTACTTCCTTGCTGCTTGAGGTACACCGTATTGGTTTGCCGATGGTGTTGATTGACCATGAAGATCCGCTAATTCCAAGTGATACTGTGTTTGCGAATAATGTGGATTCTATGGCTCGACTTACGAATCATTTGATGGGCACAGGCCATACCCAAATGCATTTTATCGGCAATATTGGATTCTCACGCAGTTTCCGCGACCGGTGGATTGGCTTCCGGAGTGCGCTGGAGGAGAGCGGAATAAGACTGCCTTTGGAAGATGATGCGAATCTTTTTCTGGAAGGGGTGGAGGAAGACTTGTTTCAGGAGGATTTTAAAAGCTGGGTGAATAAGCGTAAAAAAGCCAAAACACTCCCGACAGCCTTGGTTTGCGCTAACGACTCCACAGCCCTTTCGGTCAGTGACATCCTCAAGGAAGAAGGGTTTAATATTCCGGAGGATATCTCGGTTACTGGCTTTGATAATATTGAGGATGCCTTAAGAGGCGTTCCACCGCTTACAACTGTTCATGTTCCTAAAGAAGCGATGGGCCGAGCCGCAGTGGAGAAACTTCTGAGCCGTATTCATAATCCTTCTGCACCGCTTGAGAAAATCCTTATCGCAGCGGACATTGTTCATCGTGATTCCGTGGATAAGCCGCGAGACTAGAACTTTGTTGATCTAAAAAGTATATAAAAGCCATGGAATCTAGTTTTGCTTGAGTAAGGGGGAATTTAGTTATGACAGAACCAGTTGCCATCCCAAAGATTGATGGTGAACAGATTCAACTACGTGGTGTGCAAGCATCCGATCTGGAGGCTTATTATAATTTTTTGCTTGATGTTGAGATGGGGCAATTAACAGGATCGCAAGGAGATTTCTCTCGTGAGCAAACGGCAGCTTGGATTCGTAAGATTAGTGTTCCAGCCGAGGATCGTGTAGATCTTATGATTATAGTAAAGGACACGGGTGAGCTCATTGGAGAAGTGGTACTAAATGAAATAGATCCGGACAATCGTAGTGCAAATATCCGGATCGGCATTTGTGGGCATGAACATCGGGGTAAGGGTTACGGGACTGAAGCTATGACTCAAATGCTACGATATGGCTTTGAAACTATGAAGCTGCATCGCATCCATCTCGGTGTATATACTTTTAACCCCAGAGCCGTTCATGTCTATGAGAAGCTTGGTTTTCAACGCGACGGTGTGGAGCGGGATGCTCTTTATGTAGACGGAGAGTTTCATAACATGATTCTGATGTCCATGCTTGAGGATGAGTTCCGCAGTTTGTACAATTAAAAAAAGTGAATCTAGGGTAAGGAAGATTGTAAGTAACTTCCTCACCAGATTCACTATGAATATTAGTCTGTAATGTTTCCAGCCATTTTGAGACGTTTGGCAATTTCTTTAAAGTCTTCGGGGGAGATTCCGGGAGCGAATTCCTCTTCGACTGCCGGAGCAACGGGGATCGGAAAGCCTTTAGGGGATCCTTGAATAACTTCAAGAGGAAGATTATCCTCTGGGTGGGTTCCCTTCCAAATCTGATCGATGGCGCCGAAGTCACTTTCACTCCAGGTGTATAGCTTGGTATGCACGCCTTTTTCTTCATATTTTTTTGCTTCGCTGAATGATTTATTATTTAACGAAGGAATCGGCACGAGCTTAGTTACATTAACACCTGTTGCCACTTCGATGGCTTTGGCATAAGCGACCACGTGGACACCACCACGGACTAAAAGGAATCCGACTACAGCGCGTGCAGCTGGATGGTCTGTCATTTCGTAGACCTTCATTTTATGTGTTCTGGCTCCGCATTCGAGGAAGAAGTTATGTAGCAGATCTTCCACTAGGTTGCCGCTATTAAAGACGTTTGCTCCGGTCCACGGGTTCCCCGTTGAATCAAAAGGCATAGCCCCTTGTGCACCAGCCAGAAAGTGATAGGATAGACGCGCATCTTTTGCGGACCCTAGAGGGGTGGAATCGGGCTCTTTATAACTTGTTGACCCTCGAAGACATTTGTTGATGGCATGCGAAACCAGCTCGACATGGCCAAGCTCTTCCGCTGTTATGCTCATCACCAAATCATAAAAAGGCTTCAGCTTGTCTTTTGAACGGAAATTAAAGGATTGAAAGAGGTAATTGTTAAGGGTCGACATTTCACCGAACTTTCCGCCAAGTAATTCCTGAACAGCGGCAGCAGCATTGGGATCGGGCTTCTCAACTTCAGGAATCTCAATCATGATTTCATCCATACGTTTGAACATTAATATCTCAGCCTCCTTGGAGTTAGGGGTTACTGACCTATTTTGAGCTTAATCTATAGGAATTACTCATGAATGGGCTGAAAAGTATGGATGTGCGTCATGTAAATGGCTTTTTGTGTCGAAAAGGCAAACTGCAAATACTATCAAATACGCAATCAAAAACACAATCAAATACGCAATCAAATACGCATAGTAACCCGCTAACGGACACAGCAGACCCTATATGCAGTATTATCCGATATTTACAATGCTAACGGACTCCAGCGCAGCTATCGGCCTAGAAAACGCCCCAAATGGGACTCTTTTCAGGGAATAGCGCCCCTGGAGTCCGAAAACTTACTTTGAAGGCTAAATACATGTGAATAGCGTCATCTGAGTCCTTAAGTTACTCTGGATGATTGATATTCGCTTGAAGCAAACAGTGAATGATCAAAACGCAGAGCAGCGATCCTCCTAATATAGGAGAATCGCTGCTCTGTTGATTTTTAGGGTTTATGAACTTTTTTACAATGCTAAATTACGATCAATAAGAGCAATACGTTGCTGTACACAAGCATAAGAACGAAGGGGATCCTCTGGAGTGTTCAGCACATAATCTAACATTTGGTCAACGGTAGTTGTAGCCACATGGATACGAGTGTCGGAGGAGGCGTAGTAAATATAGATTTCACCGTTATCACGTGCAATCACGCCATTACAGAACACGACATTGGAGACATCGCCGACACGTTCTTCACCGTCTGGCGCGATGAAATGACCGCCAGGTGAATGAGTAACTTTGTTTGGCTCATCCAGGTCAGATAAGAAAGCATATAGCACGTAGCGGAGTCCAGCAGCTGTGTTGCGTACACCATGAGCAATATGCAGCCAGCCTTTTGCAGTTTTGATTGGAGCTGGACCTTGGCCATTTTTAACTTCCTTGATGGTATGGTAGTAGCGTTCGTCCATGATAGTCTCGCTGGTAATTACGGCATCTTCAATTGTATCCGAGAGTCCCCAGCCAATACCGCCACCGGAACCTGCATCGATAAAGCCATCTTGTGGGCGAGTGTAGAAAGCGTATTTTCCATCTACAAATTCAGGGTGTAGCACGACATTACGCTGCTGAGCAGAGCCTGTTTTGAGATCCGCCAGACGTTCCCAGGTCTTCAGATCTTTGGTGCGAACAATACCACACTGTGCTACTGCGCTAGAAAGGTCACCATGTGGAGCATCTGGATCTTTGCGTTCTGTACAGAAGAGGCCGTAGATCCAGCCATCTTCATGGCTAACGAGGCGCATGTCGTAGACGTTGATATCAGGAACTTCTGTCTCCGGCAGCACAACTGGATGATCCCAGAAGCGGAAACCGTCCACGCCATTGTCGCTTTCTGCTACAGCGAAAAAAGATTTGCGGTCATTGCCTTCCACGCGAGCAACAAGATAGAATTTGCCATTCAGTGCAATAGCACCCGGGTTGAAGACGCCGTTGACGCCAATTCTTTCGGCAAAATAAGGGTTGGTATCTGGGTTAAAATCATAACGCCAGATTAAGGGCGCATGCTCAGCAGTTAGCAGTGGATGAGCATATCGGTCATAAATGCCGTTTCCATAAGGAAGCTTTTCGTTCTTGCGAGCGATCAGGGCTTCATAACGTTCTGTTAATTGTTGTTTGCGTTCTTGGAATAATGATGACATTAGACAGTCTCCTTTATAGTTGATTTCAGTCGTGCGATCATTTCGAAGCAGGCTCTGCTGTTATGATAAGGACATTTCCAGGCGCTAACCTTTGATCCGTGAGGCAGGGGCTGAAGGTTCTCGTCCACGCCCCAGTACCATTCACCCAGCTTGTGATCCACCATGTATTTATCGATAAAAGTCCAGGAGGCTTGGGCAGCCTCATTAAATTTGCTGTTACCAGTCAGCTGATAAGCATTATAGAATCCAACAACCGCCTCAGCTTGCGGCCACCAATCTTTATCTTTGCTCAGCAGCCCGCTTGGGTCAGCTTCATTCCATATCCCTCCATCGCTATCAATACCTTCCGCAAGAACGGCTTCTGCCATGGAGACAGCGACTGTTCGCACACGCTGCAGCAGCTGCTCTTCTCCAAGGGTTTCAGCAGCTTCCACCAGCAGCCAGCTTCCTTCGATGTCATGTCCGTAGGAGATAATATCTGATTTCACATTCCATGCTTCATCTAAGAAAAGATGAAAATGCTGGCCTTCCTGATCAATGATATGATCCAGCATCGTTTCGATTAGCTCAGTTAGCGTGCTCTTTAGTTCCTCCGACTTCCATACTCGATAGAGACCGGTATACGCTTCCAGAACATGCAGATGGGTATTCATAGATTTTTTTTCATTCATATCCTTGCTGCTGAGACTGAGGTTATCAGTGATTTGCCATTCCCGTGATAAAGCTTCGACATAACCTTTATAAATAGAATCATAGCCGTATTTCTCAACTAGCTGGAATAATTGAATCGCATCCTCTAAGACTTCTGGACGTCCGGTCGCATGGTAGAATTCAGCCAGTGCGTAGATAGCAAAGGATTGGCCATAGATCTGCTTTTTCTCTTGAGAAGGTCTGCCCTCAGCATCCACCATCCAGTATAATCCGCCATACTCTTTATCAATGAAGTGTTCCATCAGGTAGGTATAAGCACGTTCTGCCATCGCCAGATATTCCGGTTTACCGTAGATCCGGTAAGCGCTCGCAAAGGACCAAAGGATCCGGGCATTAAGCACAAGGCTTTTCTCTGCGTTAGGAGTAATGTTCAGCTGATTGTCGATTTCACCTACAAAACCGCCGTTTACTTCATCCTTCGTCTGTTTCATCCAAAAACTAAGAATATTATCCTGCAGTTCATCCTCAAGTTGGGTCAACCATAATTCTGGTGAATTAATCATTGTAATCAGTCACTCCTCACATTATTTGGTGATTTTTGAGGTGAAATATTCGTTGATGATCCCAGCGGCTTGCTTACCGTACATACAGTAATCATCATTCTGTGCTGCTTCTTCAATTGGATAAAGATGAGTAGGCCAATCCCAGAGCATAAAGCCCTGAACCCAATCTCTGTGCTCACAGCCTTGAAACATTGCCTGATAGAATTTACTTTGTTCTTCTTGACTTGGTTCGCCCTTTAAGGTCCAATCATTGGGAATCGCAGCGCTTCCGCTCCGGCTTGGGCAACCCGCTTCCATGAAAAAGAACGGCTTATTCTGTGAGTGCACCACTTGCTCAATCCGGTCGAGCTGAGCCTCCCAATCACTAGCTGGATAATACCCACTTGAAGAAATCACATCGAGCGCATCCCACCAGGTTACGTTATCCTCCTGATACTTATCGCAATTATAAGTAAGAATACCTGAGTAGACCTTCCGCACCTCAGCAATAAGCGAACGCCATTCGGCTTCGCGTCTATCCGTCTGTACAAGCTCACAGCCAATACAGAACATTTCACAGCCTGTTTCCTCAGCGATAGCGGCATAGTGCAGAATAAATTTAGTATAAGAGCTGAACCACTCAGACCATTTAGGCTCGCAAGGGACATCCTTATCAAAAAAGTTAATATGGGCACGCCAAGTTCCGTCAGCACAATTAACAATCGGCTTCAGGCATACTTTTAGCTGCAGTGACTTCGCTTTGCTGATAGCCCATTTCACTTCTTCGTCGCTAACGGTTGGAGCCTCCCAGTAGGGGATTTCCGTAGAATGAGCGGTAGCTTGAAGCGCACTGAGCGCAATGGCCGTCCAGTTCGCTCCGGTGACAGAGGACATTAATTCCAGCGAACACTCAGCTTCTTTTGTTGTCCATGAACCACGTCTACCCGAGAAACCCCAGGTTACGCCTGCAATGTATTCGTTGTTTAACATCATCGAGAATCCTCACTTTACACACAAAAATAGAAAAATTAGCAATCTTCATTTTGTTAGATAGTTATTATTGTTTTGTTAGTTTATAATAACAACTTAATTTAGTTATATACTTTTTTGCAGATGATTTCAAGGACAATTTGTAGTTGAAGCTGGGAAATTTGAATAACTTTAGTTATAGTAAATATAAGACTATAAAAGGGCGCAATCGTACATTGACGTAATACATGGGGAGATACTATTCGTGATGATAGCGCAATCATAATAACTGGCGGATACAACTGGAGGGAATTACTCAAATGATAAATGTTATGATTGCGGACGACGAGGAAGTCATTCGCAGGGGGCTCGAAAAAATCACATCCAGAATGGAAATAGACGTACATGTAATTGGATCTTACGGCAACGGCTTGGAAGCCTGGGAACATTTAGAAAAGTTATCCCGGGAGGATATAGATCTGCTTATTACAGATATCAAAATGCCTAGAATGGATGGTTTTAAGCTGATTGAACAGGCTAGAGGCCATATGGAGGATATCCCTATTGCTGTCCTTAGCGGTTTTAGTGAATTTGAATATGCCCGTCGAGCGATCCGTCATGGGGTGATGGATTATTTGCTTAAACCGATTGATAAGACTCAGCTATATGAACTGCTTAAGAGAGTAGAGGATGTAAAGAAAAAGACCGTGACGGAGCATGAGGAGATTTTCTCACAAGCTGCGGATGGTGGAGAACATTATGTAGTTGAGCAGACAAAAAGTATTCTGGAGAGAGAGTATGATCAGAACTTCGAGCTTGAACGCCTAGCGGAGATGGTGGGCATGAATGCGAGTTATCTCAGCCGTTTGTTCAAATTAAAGACGGGGCAGACGATCACAGACTATCTGATTCGGATTAGAATTTCTAAAGCAAAGGAACTGTTAATGGAGCATCCTGACCTGAAAAATTATGAAATTGCCGAGAAGGTGGGTTATAGCGATCCGGTATATTTTAATAAATTGTTCAAGAAAATGTGTGGTATGACACCTAAGGATTATAAAAGCGGCTGTAAATTCCCGAAAATTGAACGTGAGTTTTAGGCATATATAGGAAGTTATTTATTAGGAGGGCGAAAAGCTCTCTTTTTTTGTGGATATTTTTATAAATTAGATAACAAAATTGTTATAAGTAAAACAAAAATAACAAATACAAGACCAGAAAAAGCAATTGAAACCATCGTTTTGCGTCGAAAATAGATTTATAATGGGTTTGTAAGCGATATCATCACTTGTTTTCAAGAGTAATTCAGATAATCCGGTATTAATGGCTACTCTTTCAAGTTATGAGTGATGATAAAAGTTATTATTTTTGTTATTTACCTAAAACTAGAGTTGAATTGAAGAGAGGGGTCGTAACAGCATGAAAAAAGGCAAAACAATGATGGGCTTGATGGCACTAACACTTGTGGCGGGATTGTTTAGCGGTTGTTCCTCAAACAACAACACTAACAATGAAGCTGCTAAAAACACAGGAAACAATGGTTCTTCAGCAGAGGCAACTGCTCCAGCTGATGGTACAGCAGCTAAGGATATCAAAGGGGATATCACAGTCATAACGCAAAGAACAGATATTGTTGATACCGTATTCAAAGAGTATGCGGCTAAATTCAATGAGAAATATCCTGATGTAAAGGTGAACTTTGAAGCGCTCGCTACTTACGAAGATCAAATTAAAATTCGTATGAGCACTAGTGATTATGGCGACGTTCTTTTGTTACCTACTAGCATAGCTGTAAAAGATATTCCTGATTTCTTCGAACCCCTTGGCAAGCTTGAAGAAATGAGCAAACAATACACAGGGTTGGAAGAACGTGCAGTAGACGGAGTTGCCTATGGTATTCCGATGACCATCAACTTTAACGGGATTATCTATAACAAACAAGTCTTCAAAGATGCCGGAATTACAGACGTTCCCAAAACCCCTGAACAATTCTTGACTGCCCTGCAGACTATTAAAGACAAAACACAAGCTGTTCCTCTTTACACAAATTACGCAGCAGGCTGGACATTGACGCAATGGGAAGCGGATCTGGCTACAGTAGCTGGTGACCGTGATTATGTGAACATTGCTCAAGTGGCTAGCGACGACAACTATGTAGCGGGTCAACCACACTATGAATTGTACAAAATTCTGTACGATGCAGCACAAAAAGGTTTGATTGAAGAAGATCCAACTACAACAGACTGGGAATCTTCCAAAGCTGATCTGGCCAACGGAAAAATTGGGACTATGGTGCTTGGATCTTGGGCAATTGGGCAAATCAAAGGCCTGGCTACAAATCCAGACGATGTTGGATTTATGCCTTTCCCAACCAATGCGGATAAAATCCTTGTGCCGCTTGCTGGGGACTACAATCTGGGTGTCAGCGTACACAGTAAAAACAAAGAAGCTGCTAGAGCTTGGGTGGATTGGTTCATCAACGAATCTAACTATCCTACAACTGAAGGCGGCGGTATGAGCCCGGCTATCGGTGCAGAGCTTCCAGAAATCCTGAAACAATATGAAGGTACAGATGTAACCTTTGATACTCTTGCTCCTGCTAAAGCTGGCGAAGAAGGCTGGTCTGATGAAATCGACAAACAAGCTGAGATCGGTGCTTGGCAGCCAGACTTCAAGAAACGGATTATTGAAGCAGCGATTGGCAACAGAAAAGAATCCTATGATGACATCATGAAAGACCTGAACGACAAGTGGAAAGCCGCTCGCGCTAAAGTCACAGCACAGTAACAACTATAAGCTTCTTAGATGCTATAGGCGGTAGTGAATGTGGGAGGGGATATGCTAACAAGCATTTCCCCCTTCACATTTAAACGAGTCTTAAATAAATGAGGATGCTTTTTCTGGAGGTGTATCGGGTGTTTAAGTTTTCAAATTTGAGCTATAAAAATCAAAGAATCGCTATCATCATCTTATTCTCATTAGTGCCGATATTGTTGCTGCTCACATTCGCTTATTATCCAGTCATCAGTATGTTTCGGTACAGCTTCACCAGTTGGAATGGATTGAGCAAAAATATGGAATATGTCGGTTTAGAAAACTACAAGACCATTTTTACGAAACCTGAGTATTTTTCTGTGTTTAAGGTCAGTTTGTATTATTTCTTTACCACCTTTATTCAGATGGCACTTGCCTTGTATTTTGCAACCATCTTGAGCTTTAGTGTTCGCATGAAAAACTTGTTTAAAGGGATTTTGTTCTTCCCGACCTTGCTAAACGGTGTAGCAATCGGTTTTATCTTCCTGTTCTTTTTCAAACCAGATGGAACGTTAGATACGATTCTCAATCTGATTGGGCTTGGCAGTCTGCAGCAGAAGTGGCTTCTAAATCCTAATTTGATTAACTTCTCGCTCGCAGGTGCGTCACTGTGGAGATACATGGGAATGAACTTCCTGATTTTCCTCGGAGCTATTTCTTCTATTGGTAAGGATATCTATGAGGCCGCTGAAATTGACGGTGCAAACAGATGGCATCAGTTTATGCATATTATTTTGCCAAGCATTAAACGTATTCTGCAATTGAACTTGATTCTTGCGGTTAGTGGCGCCATTGGGGTATTCGAAATTCCATACGTCATGACAGGCGGATCTAACGGAAGTAGTACATTCGTAATTCAGACGGTCGATGTAGCTTTCAAATACAGCAAGGTTGGTTTGGCATCGGCGATGGCCGTGGTATTGCTGGGTATTGTTATCATAGTTACTATTTTGCAGCGCGTTCTGATCAAGGAGGAGAAATAAACTATGCATTCTGTAAAATATACCACTGCTAGTATATTCAAATATCTCACCTTGATTTTGGGAGCACTTGTAGCTTTGATACCTATCGTGGTCGTGTTTTTCGCTTCATTAAAAACCGGAGCCGAATATGCTTCTACCGGACCGTTAACGCTGCCAGAGAATTGGTTGAATTTCTCCAACTACACTAAGGCTTTTGTAGACGGAAAAATGCTGCTCGGTTTTAAAAATACTGTCATTATCGTTGTGATTTCTATTGCGGGTGCTACGTTGACGGGTTCGATGATGGCTTATATTTTATCGCGCTTCAAATTTAAAGGCAGTAAGATCCTAATTAGTATGTTCCTGATTGCCACCCTGATTCCAGGTGTAACTACACAAGTAGCTACTTTCCAAATCATCAATCACTTGGGATTATTTAATACCAGATGGGCACCAATCGTTATGTACTTGGGCACGGATATTATCGCTGTTTATATCTTCATGCAGTTTTTGGACTCGATCTCCGAGTCACTGGATGAATCCGCGATGCTGGACGGAGCTTCGTATTGGACAATTTATTGGAGAATTATTTTGCCACTGTTGAAGCCGGCGATTGTAACTGTAGTGATCGTGAAGGGTGTTAATATTTATAACGATTTTTACACCCCTTTCCTTTATATGCCGAAAACAGATCTGCAAACGATCTCCACAGCACTCTTTAAGTTTAAAGGTCCATATGGATCGCAGTGGGAAGTAATATGTGCGGCGATTATGATCGCAATTATACCGACATTGGTTGTGTTTACCGCCTTGCAAAAATATATCTATAATGGTTTTTCACAAGGTTCTGTAAAGTGAGCTCAACAGTAAATTTAATAACAGTACTAGATAAAATAGCATACTGAAAAGTTGCATACATTTGGAGGGAAAACTAATGAGTGAAGTAAAATTGGTTGGAGCAAGTGCAATTAACATCCCGAACATGCCTTGGCAAGAAAAGCCTGCTGGCTACGAGAATCCGATTTGGAGACATAATGATAACCCGGTTATCAAAAGAAATCCTGCAAAAGGTGTAGCCCGTATTTTCAATAGTGCGGTTGCTGCGTATGAAGGCAGTTTTATTGGTGTATTTCGTGTAGAAGATAACACTACTCGTCCGCATCTGCGTATGGGACATAGTGTGGATGGTTTGGATTGGAAAATCGATGATGAGCCGATCCGATTTATAGATGAAGAAGGTAATCCTTATCAGCCGCGTTATGCTTACGATCCGCGTCTGGTGAAGGTTGAAGATACATTTTATATTATCTGGTGTACAGATTTCTACGGAGCAGCTATTGGAGTAGCAAAAACACAAGATTTCAAAACATTTATCAGCTTGGAAAACCCATTCCTGCCATTCAACCGGAACGGTGTACTGTTCCCTAGAAAAATCAACAACAACTTCGTGATGTTGTCCCGTCCAAGTGATAGTGGCCATACGCCATTTGGTGATGTATTCCTTAGTGAGAGCCCTGACTTCGTATATTGGGGAAAACACCGCCATGTAATGACCAAGGGTGGTCAAGGCTGGTGGCAAAGTGTCAAAATTGGTGGCGGACCAGCGCCGATTGAAACTACTGAAGGCTGGTTGATGTTCTACCATGGCGTAACTGGAACGTGCAATGGTCTTGTGTATAGTATGGGAGCGGTTATTTTGGACATCAATGAGCCCTCGAAAGTAAAATATCGCTCGAAGAACTTTGTATTAACGCCAGAAGAATGGTACGAGGAAAGAGGTTTTGTGAATAACGTCCTGTTCCCATGTGCTACTCTGCATGATGCAGAAACCGGCCGTATCGCCATCTATTATGGCGCGGCTGATACTTATGTAGGCGTTGCTTATACAACGGTTAATGAAATCGTCAACTATGTCATCGAAACCCATGAAGAGGTTGGCGATGATGCAGGTTTAGGCAAAATCTAATTGGACTTAATAACCTATATTTTCAGTGAGTTTGCTAGAGTTCCGGAGAATTGCGTAGCGTAGAGTTCGAAAGAAGTGTGTTGGGTTTGGTGTGTTGAATGTTGTTGGGTGTGCTCAGTGCGGAGGTTGCCTTGTGCGACCTCCGTGTTCTGTTGCAGAATGTACAACAGAACGACACATTATCGCCTGTAATAGATAAGTAGCAGGCGAGGGGGAAATTCGGCTCTGTTGGCGATTCTGATCACTCTGTTGTTTAGTCACTCTGTGGCTTGGTCACTCTATGGCTCTGACGTAAATAGTTGCACTATGTGCACTTAAACTAACATTTCTTTGTTTACTAGGCGATATAATTGCACTTCGTGCAACTATATCAGCGAAGTAACCTCCAAAAGCTCCTTTTACCGTTTTTTAGTTGTACAAAGTGCAACTAAGATTAGAAACAAATATATTTCAGCTGTAATAGCTGCACAAAGTGCAACTCTATGGCTCTGACGTAAATAGTTGCACTATGTGCACTTAAACTAACATTTCTTTGGTTACTAGGCGATATAATTGCACTTCGTGCAACTATATCAGCCAAGTAACCACCAAAAGCTCCTTTTACCGTTTTTTAGTTGTACAAAGTGCAACTAAGATTAGAAACAAATATATTTCAGCTGTAATAGCTGCACAAAGTGCAACTATCCAGTCGCAAACTGTTACTGTGCCGATTATAAAGAAGTTAATAGGCAAAATGGAAATGTGGGTGTTGTGAAGGCAATAAGAAGATAGCGGATAAGTGGAATGTGAGTGGTTGTAGAGGTAATAAGAAGGTAGTAGGTACGTGGAATATGATTAGTTGTGGAGGTAATAGGCAAGCAGCGAGTGAGTGGTGAATGTGGCTCTGTTGGCGCTTCTGCTACTCTGTTGCTTAGTTACTCTATGGCTTGGTTACTCTATGGCTCTGACGTAAATAGTTGCACTATGTGCACTTAAACTAACATTTCTTTGGTTACTAGGCGATATAATTGCACTTCGTGCAACTATATCAGCGAAGTAACCACCAAAAGCTCCTTTTACCGTTTTTTAGTTGTGCAAAGTGCAACTAAAAGGGAAAAAACACATATTCAGCTATAATAGCTGCACAAAGTACAACTATCCAGCCAGAAGCTGTTACTGTGACGATTATAAAGAAGTTAATAGGCAAGGTGGAAAATGTGGGTGTTGTGAAGGTAATGGGAAGATAGGTGCAAGTGGAATGTGAGTGGTTGTAGAGGTAATAAGAAGGTAGTAGGTACGTGGAATGTGATTAGTTGTGGAGGTAATAAGAAGGTAGTGGTACGTGGAATATGACTAGTTGTGGAGGTAATAGGCAAGCAGCGAGTGAGTGGTGAATGTGGCTCTGTTGGCGTTTCTGCTACTCTGTTGCTTAGTTACTTAGTTACTCTATGGCTCTGACGTAAATAGTTGCACTATGTGCACTTAAACTAACATTTTTTTGGTTACTAGGCGATATAATTGCACTTCGTGCAACTATATCAGCGAAGTAACCACCAAAAGCTCCTTTTACCGTTTGTTAGTTGTACAAAGTGCAACTAAAAGGGAAAAAACACATATTCAGCTATAATAGCTGCACAAAGTACAACTATCCAGCCTCGGAGCTGCGACTAAACTATCCAGTCGCATAAAACGCAACTATTGCATCCCACTCCATCGCAACTTTTCCATCCCAACTATCCCATCCCACTATTCCATCGCAACTATCCATACATCAACGGAAAACCCATATTGGGTTTTCCGTTTCTATCTAGCATAGTAACTCTAACGTTGCTTCGCGGTTACGAACAGCAAGCGAACAATTTCGTTACATAACTTAAGGAGGAATAATATTTTGGGAAGCGACATGAATTTGTCACAATTAAAGGAATATAACGGAAGTAGTCCAAAACCGGATGATTTCGAGCAATTTTGGGAGCGGGCATTGCGTGATCTGGATGCACAGCCGCTGGATTATGAACTGGAACCAGCGGAGTTTGTCAGTGAACTTGCGGAATGTTTTCATTTGTATTTTACCGGAGTTGGCGGTGCAAGAATCCATTGCAAATATGTAAGACCGAAGAACAGCATACATAAAAAAGGTCCCGGTGTAGTGATGTTCCATGGATACTCCTGTGACAGCGGGGATTGGATGGAGAAGGTGGCTTATGCTGCTCACGGGATTAGCGTCCTGGCGATGGATTGCCGCGGCCAGGGTGGCCTCTCCGAAGATAACCTTACCGTAAAAGGGACTACGATACGCGGACATATCATTCGAGGGATGGATGATCCTAATCCTGATAACCTTTATTATCGCAATGTGTTTTTGGATACGGCACAGACTGCCCGAGTTCTGATGTCTATGGATGAAGTTGATCCTGAACGTGTAGGTGCCTTTGGACTATCTCAAGGTGGAGCGCTGACTGTGGCTTGTGCAGCATTAGAGCCTCGCATAAAAATAGCTCTGCCTGTATATCCCTTCCTTTCAGATTATAAACGTGCTTGGGAGCTGGATATTACCACCTCAGCTTATGAGGAGATCAACTATTATTTCCGTTTTTTTGATCCCCATCATTTGCGTGAGGATGAGATTTTTAATAGGCTCGGTTATATCGATATTCAGAATCTTGCCGAAAGAATACAGGCTAAAGTACTGTGGGTTACCGGGTTATCCGATACGATTTGTCCACCTTCAACTCAATTTGCCGCATACAATAAAATACTAGCGTCCAAAGAGCTTATGGTTTATTATGAGTACGGTCATGAGTATTTACCATATCTTGCCGATCGGGCGTTGGAATTGTTCATGACCTTGTAAGAGATAAGCCAGCAGGCATAACTGAAGACAACGGTGGTGAACAATTGATGAAGTCGCAAGTAAAAAAAGAAAAGGCGCATTTCCAGCTGCACCCTGCCAAATCGATTGGGGTGCGGCTTTTTCTCATCTTCTTCATCTCAACAATGGTGCTCGTTCTCTCACTTGGCTACATTTCCTATTCCGTAGCTGAGCAAACGATCGAGAATAACGCGCTGTCAGCCAATCAACAGACAGTCGTCCAAGCTGCAGAGAAGTTTGATGTTGAATTATTGCGTTATGAGGATGGCCTAGGAAGAATTCTTTACAACAATGAGATTCAGGATGCACTCAAACAAGGGAATAATCCCACTACAAGTAATGAGGAACGTAATTTGCAGTCCAACCAGATTAGCGCCGAGCTAAATGCCTGGCTGACCGCATCAAAGGGGGTAGAAGCTGTATACCTCATCCCGATGAATCAGGAAGTCCCTACTTCGTCAGCGGGATCAAAAGACAGCGCTTTTATCAAAGAATTCAGAGAGTCCTCATGGTTCAAGCAGCTTGAGGAGCAACCACAAACATTGTGGATTCCCCGAACAGAACAGGGGCAAGCCGGAAATACTTCGGGTATGTTTCATTTGGCACAATCGATAGCTGGGGATACACAAAGCCCGGGATACATAATTATCTGTGATATTAGAATTAGTGAATTAGAAAATCAGCTTCGTAAAGTTGATCTCGGACCCAGCTCTTACATGCAATTGCTGACGGATAAGGATGAATTGATCGCATCGTCCCAGCAAGTGGGAACAGATACTTATCTCAGTCTGGGAGGGACTCTTCTTCATGGTTTGGAGCATGAGGCTGGATCATTGCCAACGAAGGATGAGAAAGGAAAATCCATTCTGGCTGTGTACGGGACGATGGAAAGCTCCAGCTGGAGATTGCTTGGTGTTGTTCCGGCTGAGAATCTTACGAAAGACGCACTTCGTATTCTAAAAACTACATATATTATTGTTGCGGTGGCTGCTATTGTCGCCATTCTAATTGGTTACTGGATGTACAGAATGGTATCTAAGCCCTTGACCCGACTTAAGGATCTAATGTCTCAAGGGGCAGATGGAAATCTTGGAGTACGTACGGATATTACCTCACGAGATGAAATTGGTCAGTTATCGGGTTCCTTTAATAGGATGATGGAACGGATCACAGAACTGGTAATCCATACTAATGAAACCGCGAGGAAGGTAATGGAAACTGCCGATGAACTTAGTAGAGTATCGCGTAAGACAGCGATGGCAGCCAAAGAGATTGCCGCAGCGACAGAAGAAATTGCCGGAGGTTCAGGCAGCCTAGCTTTGGAGGCGGACCAGGGTAACGAGCTTACGGGGCAAATTTCGGTGCAAATGAACAAAGTGAACTCAGCTACGCATGAGATGGATCATACCGCACATAGTATCGGCGTGCTTAGTGAAGAAGGTTTTAATGAGTTAAAAGAGCTGCTTGGCAAGACCAATAAGACGGGCGATATGACGAATAAGCTTGTGCTGAAAGTGAATGAGCTGCAAGACACCACATCATCAGTGATGAAGGTGCTTGATGTTATGCAGAATATTACACAGCAGACGAATATTTTGTCTCTAAATGCAACGATAGAAGCGGCAAGGGCAGGGGAGTCCGGCCGGGGGTTTATGGTAGTGGCCGATGAAATACGCCAGCTTGCAGATCAGTCCAAAGAATCCATTGCTGTGGTGGCTAATATAACAGACACCATTATGAAGGATATGAACGAGACCGTAGGTGTTCTCTCGGAAGTAGCCCCTCTTTTTAATCAGCAGGTTACTTCAGTGGAGAGCACTAGCGATATCTTCGTATCTGTACAGGATCAGATGCGTCATTTTATTACACGCTTGGAATCTGTTGCTTTATCGATGGATAGCTTGAGCCAATCCCAGAAGGTGCTGTCAAATTCGATGGGCAATATCAGCTCCATTGCAGAAGAATCATCAGCAGCTTCTCAAGAAGTGGCTTCGCTTAGTGGGGAGCAACAAAGTGTGAGTGATCATTTAGTGGAGCTGTCTGAGCAGCTTGAGCATGCGTCCCGGCAGTTGCAAGAAAAACTGTCCAAGTTTAATTTGTAACTTTGCATAACCTAAGTAAATATTTTTAACTACAAAGACCAGTCTCCAATTATTTGGGACTGGTCTTTGTGATATTCAAAAGGCTATAAATTAGCTAACTAAGCATGAGTGTAAATAATCCAGCGGGTAGGACATAATAAAGGCTATGAACGTCAGTCAGGAGGAATGGGATTGCACAATAATGTCCACAGACGTATACTCGGCGGACTGATTATTTTATGTTCAGTAGTAGCCGTGTTGGTCCTTAGGCTGGCGTGGATTCAACTGTTTATGAAGGAACAGACGGTCCCTGGAACGAAATATACACTTGCAAAGATGGCAGAAATTCAAAGCGAACGGGAGACGGTATTGGACACTGGGCGGGGGCGTCTGTATGACCGAAAGAGTGAACCCCTTGCCGGGGAAACCATTTGGACGGCTGCGTTTTTTCCTCAAGAGGCGAAGGCTAGGAATACCGTGACGCAGGTCGTATACGAAGAAGCTGAGTCCATGCAGCGGTTGGCAGCTATCCTTGGAGTGAGTTATGAGCAATTGCTAAACAAGCGCTCTTCCCTTAAAGAACCATTGCTTTGGCCATCCTCAGTGGGAAAAGGACCGCTCGCACTTACATCCGCACAAGCAGAAGAAGTGAGTGCATTGGGGATCGACGGCGTAGGCGTGCTTCCTTTTGCTCGCAGATATGATGGGAACGCAACTGGTCGGCAGTGGCTTGGATATTTATCGGAAGCGGTCCCAAACACTGGTGGGAAGGCTTCGCCATCGGGGCTGAGAATTCCGATGACAGGAACGGACGGGTTAGAAAAGACCCTGGAGCCGTTGCTTCGAGGTGTAGGGCATACTGAGGCATACGCTCAGGTTGATGCGCGCGGGCAACGTGTCCCGGGCAGTCCCATTCAAGTAAGAGCCCCGGGCAATCCGTATTATCCGCTGTCTTTATATACAACGATTGATAAAAAGCTTCAGGAACAAATAGAGGAGTTAGCTGTTAAAGCTGGAATGAAGGAAGGAGCCGTGGTGGTGTTAGACACCGGAACGGGAGATATTGAAGCCATGGTATCTTTACCTTTTTACGACCCAGAGAAGATATCCCCTGAAGGGGGAGAGTGGAATAACCGGGCGTTGCAGGCTGCCGTACCTGGATCAATTTTCAAAATCGTCACAGCAGCAGCAGCACTAGAAGCCGGGGTCACCTCAGCGGATGAGCTCTTCTATTGTTCAGGGCAATATGAGAAATATGGATTGTCTTGTCTAAAAGGAAAAGGAAAAGGACACGGTCCCCTCACGCTGGCGCAAGGGTTCGCTGTGTCCTGTAATACTGTATTTGCTGCGCTGGCAGAACGTTTGAGTGGGGCGCAGCTTCAAGCGACAGCACTCGCGCTGGGGCTCGGAAGAGATATTAGCTGGCAAGCGGAGAATACGCTTGGTTTTCCAGTTCTTAAGCCACTGTCCGGTGAGCAGAAGGGGACGATCTTTACTTCTTTGCTGCCGGATGATCCAGGCGCCAGAGTGCAGACGGCCATTGGGCAGCGAGATGTGCAAGTGACCCCACTTCAGGCAGCGAACCTGGTGGTGACGTTACTGCATGGCGGGGAAGTGAGAGCGCCAAGAATTCTCCAGCGTGTAACCTTTGCAAATGGGCAAAAGCTAGAGGATCTGCCGGGTCATCTTTCCCCTTCAACTGCCGGGAGGATCTCAGAATCTACAGCCCGCCAGCTGCTGTCCTGGATGCGTAAAGTAGTTACGGATGGAACCGGCACAAGTCTGCAGAGCACAAAATGGCCGGTTGCCGGGAAATCAGGTACGGCACAAACCCTTGTTAAGGGTATGCCGCGTAACAATCAATGGTTTATCGGCTATGGGCCGGTGGATCATCCCAGATATGCTGTGTCGGTAGCGGTGGAGAACGTTGCTCCGGACAGCTCACATCTAGCCGTTAAGCTGTTCGGTCAGGTATTGGATTTATTATCATCGGTTCCCTCTGGAGCTTGAGGTTCAGGTGGTGGCGCAGAGCTGGTCTGATTGGAAGCTGGACCGTTAGCTGCAAAGGGCGAAATGATAAATTCCTCTTGCGGAAGATAGATCCAGCTCTGAAGATACCCTTGTTGAATCAGTTCTTTTATCAGAATAAGCAGAATCGGCGACAGGATCAGACCAGCCATACCGAAAGCAGATGTGGACAGAATGACGAACGACAGCATAAGGAAGGCTGAGGATACGCCAATCGAATTCCCGGTAATCTTCGGCTCAAGCAGCTGCCTAACAATTAGTACAATGGCAAGGAGGATAATTAATCCGATAGCCAGTGAAGTATTGCCCACGATGAACAAATAGATGATCCAAGGGACTAAAATTGTCGTCACGCCAAGAAGCGGCAAAACATCAAATACCGCGCAGACTAATGCCATTGTGATTTCGTTGCCGGTTCGCAGAATAAATAAGCCGACTAGAACTATGGCAAAAGTAATGCTGATCAGAATAAGTTGTGCTTTTAAATAGGAACCGATAGCTTTGAATACATTGCCTTGCAAAAAGGCGAAGGCGTTCTTAAAGGTTTTTGGCATTTTGTCATGCGCGATTTTACGCCAATCTTTGATTTCCATGCTAAGAAAAAATGCCAAAATAATGGCTATCCCGAAATTGGCCATGAAGGTGGAGAAGGAGCCTAGAATACCGGCCATGTATTTTAGAAAAGTAATCAGCCATCCTGTTAGAACATCCGTGGCATCTTTAAAGTACCCGTTGACCTTGTTCGTAATATCGGGTGGCAAGTTATCTATTTTTTGCTGCAGGTAGGTCGTGGTCTCCACAAAATGCTGCTGCACCACATATGTATATTTAGGGAGGTTCTCTTGGAAGTGAAGGGCCTGGATCGTAATCAGTAGACCGGCACCAAATAATGTACCTAACAGCACAATCAGAAAGAGCAACACTGAAATGGCGGAGGCAAAAGGTTTACCAAGACCACGGCGGTTCAAGAAGCGGGCCAAGGGTTCGATAAGCAAAAATACAAAAAAAGACAGGAATACAGGTGCAGCTAACTGATACAGCTTACTAAAGGAGAACATAATTAGATAAACCGTGAGGACAATTAATCCGATGTCAAAAAATGTGCGCCAATATTTTTTGTATAACGGCAGCATAGATATAAACAACTCCCTTTTTTTATAAGTGGATACGCCAGGTTGATTACATTGTACATGATTTTACTTTAAAAGCGTCTATTTCTTTGATACATGTGTTAAAATAGGGGGTAACGTTTTTTTATTCTACTTCACTTGGCCGTTTCACGGGTTCTGCTTGCAGACATTAGGCGAGCCAAAGTCAACTCTGGAAAAGCGGGGAATTAATATGCAGACTTTGCTGCTCTGGTTATTTTACATCTCATCATTTTATGCTTTTATCCCTGGTATGATCAGCCGGATTTTTGGTTACCGTGTCTTTCGTAAAGGAACTGGGCGAAATGAATTCGCACTGACCTTCGATGATGGACCTGATCCTCGATTTACACCATTACTGCTGGAATTACTGAAGAGGTATGATGCAAAAGCAACCTTTTTTGTAGTCGGCTCTAATGCTGAACGTTATCCTGATCTTATTCAGCGTATCCATGATGAGGGACATCTCATCGGAATTCATAATTATGTTCACAAGACGAACTGGCTCATGCGGCCAGCAACCGTCCGCCGGCAGATTCAACGTACGAATGATATTATTTATAATATTATTGGCGAACGCAGTACGTATTACCGTCCACCTTGGGGTATTGTCAATTTATTTGATATTTCCAAACGACGCCAAGTTGAAATTGTGCTTTGGTCGGCAATGTTTGGCGATTGGCGTGAGAAGCTCGGCGCCGAAAAACTCACTGAGAAGATGCTGGCCCGTCTAAATCCCGGGGAAGTGATGTTGTTGCATGATAGCGGCACAACGCTGGGTGCAGATGCGGATGCTCCAGGGAATATGCTTGTGGCTCTTGAGCAGACTCTGGAGGAAGCCCGTAAACGGGGACTACGCAGCATTCGGATTGATGAGATGATTAAGATGGCTGAGACGTCACCTATCCGGCGCTTATCTTTTGGTAAACGGGTGCTTGTAGGACTTTGGTTAGCTTGGGAACAGGTATTTCAAGCTCTTTTTCATCTCCAAACGATTACTCCGTCAGATCCTTTCCTGCATTATCGGATGCGGAAATATCAGGGTGAACCGGTTGAACTCGAGGGCGGAGAACTGCTGCGTAAAGGTGACAAAGTCATTGAGCTGCACATCGATAATAAACAGTTGTTCGAATTAGGGATTCATTCACGTTCTTCCGCTCAACTTGCGATTCGAATGATCCGCAGAATGGAAAAGGATCTGCCCATTCTTGCTGAGATCATTGCCAAAGATGTGGATCTTGCGGAAGCCAAAGCGCTTTATGGAGTCAGCATGATTAACCGGGGACCGGAGAAATTCGGCTTTACCGTACGTGATTTGCCGGATGGCTTATTCGCACGTTCCTCCAAATTTTACTTAAGGATCCTGTTAAGTGTGATTCATCCAGCAGGTGGGGCAAGGCTTAAAGAACGGAGCGAGGTCCTTGTGCCGAAGCTTATCCTGATGCCTGTCTCAGAGCTGCTCAAAAAGATGAATCAACAGCTGCCTCATCATCCGAAAACTGCAAAAAAACGCAAATCGCAACAGGAAGAATCGTTGTCACTTAATGATTCGGTTGCGGATGTAGAAATGCCAGGTGCGACAGTAACCAATTGATTCATGATCTTATTGATAAATATTTTACAGTGGACATGTAAAGAGATGTTCTACAATCCAGCGATGGGTTGTGGAACATTTTTTTATTGGGATAATTAAAAAAAGAGCAGCCCGCCAGTAGAAATACTAAGGTGGGACTGCTCTTGCTTGTTTTAATATTCTTTTTTGCTAAAGGGATTAGATCTTCAGCACTGCGCCGTTACTTGCATTGGTTACCATTTTGGAGTAACGAGCCAGGTAACCAGTTTTAACTTTAGGTTCGAATTCTTTCCAACCCGTACGACGAACTGCTAATACTTCTTCTTCAACCAGCAATTCAATCTTCCGGTTGTTGAGATCCAGCTCAATGATGTCTCCATCCTCAACAAAAGCGATCGGACCGCCTTCAGCTGCTTCTGGAGAGATATGACCGATACTGATTCCGCGGGAGGCCCCCGAGAAACGACCGTCTGTAATCAGACCGACCTTAGCACCTAGCCCCATACCCACGATTTGTGAAGTAGGCGCCAGCATTTCCGGCATTCCTGGTCCGCCCTTAGGACCTTCATAGCGGATAACGACTACATGGCCTTCTTTAACTTTACCGTTCGCGATACCTTCCAGTGCAGCTTCTTGGGAATCAAAGCAGATCGCAGGACCTTTATGATATCCACCTACTGAAGCATCAACTGCACCAACCTTGATGATAGAACCCTCTGGAGCCAAGTTTCCGTAAAGTACGGCAAGACCGCCTCTTTCGGAGTAAGGGTTGTCGATAGTATGAATTACGGAAGTATCTTGGATCTCGTGTCCGATTACGTTCTCAGCTAATGTTTTGCCGGTAACGGTCATACATTCCCCGAACAGAGCACCTGGTTTCTTCAGCAGTTCATTCAATACAGCACTAACGCCGCCCGCACGGTCCACATCTTCAATAAAGATATCAGAAGCTGGAGCCAGCTTAGCCAGATAGGGAACACGGTTTGCAACTTCGTTAATGCGTTCAAGCGGATAATCGATACCTGCTTCTTGAGCTAATGCAAGGGTGTGCAGCACTGTGTTAGTAGAACCACCCATTGCCATATCCAGTGCAAATGCGTTATCAAGGGATTCTTTAGTTACGATATCTCTTGGTTTAAGATCCAGCTTAATCAATTCCATCAGTTGTGTTGCGGATCTACGAACAAATTCTCTACGCTCATCAGCAACAGCCAAAATTGTACCGTTACCTGGCAATGCCAGTCCAAGTGCTTCTGCAAGGCAGTTCATGGAGTTGGCAGTGAACATTCCGGAACAAGATCCACAGGTTGGACAACCGAATTGTTCTAATTCTAGCAACTCTGCATCGTTGATTTTGCCGACTTGGTGAGCACCAACGCCTTCAAATACCGAGGTCAGAGAGAGCTTGTTACCTTTACTATCTACGCCGGCTTTCATTGGGCCGCCGCTTACGAACATGGTTGGGATGTTAACACGCAGTGCGCCCATCATCATGCCCGGTGTAATTTTATCACAGTTAGGGATGCAGACCATGCCATCGAACCAATGCGCGGAAACTACAGTTTCCAAGGCGTCAGCGATGATCTCGCGGCTTGGCAGTGAATAACGCATGCCGATATGTCCCATAGCAATTCCGTCATCTACGCCGATCGTATTGAATTCAAAAGGAACGCCACCAGCTTCGCGAATCGCTTCCTTAACGATTTTACCGAACTCTTGCAAATGCACATGCCCTGGAACAATATCAATATAGGAATTGCAGACCGCAATAAACGGCTTTCCGAAATCTTCTTCTTTTACTCCGGCTGCTCTCAGGAGACTACGGTGTGGAGCACGGTCAAAGCCTTTTTTAATCATGTCTGAACGCATTTTCTTGGCTGCCATAATGACATTCCCCCCTAAATGAATTTCAATCAAATATAGTGTCGCATTAACGCAATGAACTCCAAAGACCTGCGTATATACGGTTTATAGAAAGAACGGGGACCTGCTTCCTCAATAAGAAAAGCGATGCCGTTTCTATAAAAAAAGCCGCTGTTTTGGTATAAACAGTTACCGCCTAAAATGAACGGAGAAGTCATTGTTATTAGTGAGTCTATCACAAAGAGCACGTTTTTTCTACCGGACAATGTGAAGTTTGTCGATTGACGCAAAGCGTGGGAAGTGGAGGAAAAGCTCATTTTCGAAAGGAAAGTGCTTTATTTGGAAAATGGAACAGGGTTCGGATGTATCTATTTACCACTCTAGACAACTTTAGGAGAGCTGAGTATGATGGGAGTTATTATTTTATGGGAGGTGCTGGAAAATCGGGATTTGTCTATTATTATCGCCGCGGTGGATCGTTTTTACGGGGATGAAAAGCTAAGGAGGGAAAGGGAATGTCACAGCGTACAACTTTTTTAAATCCAATTGTAGCAAGCTCAGGAGACCCATGGGTATTCAAACATACCGATGGCTATTATTACTTTATGGCCACAAAAGCTAAATGTCTGGAGCTGACGAGATCTAGAACCTTGACCGGCCTTGCGGAGGGCGACAAGAAAGTGATCTGGTCTCCCGAACCGGGGGGCAGCTACAGTTACAATCTGTGGGCGCCGGAAATCCATCATTTGGACAACAGATGGTACATTTACTACACTGCGAATGACGGAGGAGGCGACGATTCACGGCGGATTTGCGTGCTGGAGAATGAAGCGGCGAACCCGCTGGAAGGACAGTGGGTATGGAGAGGTGCTTTGCAGACACCTGTCCCAGGGTTGGATGGAACAGTAATGTCTTTGCGGGATCAGCTGTATTTTCTGTATGCGGGATATGGTCATTTTCCTGATTATGGGTCGGCTATTTACATTATGCGAATGAGTAATCCTTGGACCTTGGAAGGGGAGCATCACCTGCTTACCGCTCCAACTCTGTCATGGGAGAAGCAAGGTGGCATGGCGATTAACGAAGGTCCGGTAATTTTGCAGCGAAACAATCGTATTTTCATGGTTTATTCGGCAAGTACGACTTGGTCTGAGGATTATGCACTAGGGATGCTCACCATGAACGAAGCGGCAGATCCTTTGCAACCGCTGTCATGGGAAAAATCAATGTCGCCTGTATTTTGCAAAAGTGTAGAGAACGGGATTTTTGCCACGGGGCACAATAGCTTCACACATTCTCCTGATGGCAAGGAAGATTGGATAGTCTATCATGCGCTTCCTTCCGCTGGAGCGGATGTGTCTTTGCGCGCGACCCGTATCCAGAAATTTGGGTGGAAGGTGGATGGGACACCAGATTTTGGGGTTCCTTGTAGGGATACGCTTGCTCAGACCGTACCGTCGGGAGAATAAGAATAAAACAGGAAATCAAGACTGAAAAGGCCATTCATTACAGAAAAACTGTAATGAATGGCCTTTTCATGTAATGCAGATATTTTTATTCGCTGTCGATAATAATTGACGAAAAACGCCTGTTTTATAAGGGGTTTTTCGCCAAAATATAGGATGGTTAGTACGGTTTTTTAATAGGTTTGTAGTTGGTATAGCCACATATTTGTTTGAGAAAAGTTCATAAGATTACAAAATTATTGTATGAAAGCGTTGACATATGAATTTTGGATGCTTATAATTCGATCTGAGATACAGAAAAACTGTATTAATCAAGGGGAGTTATCTACAGGGCAAAAAGGAGCGTGGTTCCAAGCTTTGGATTTGCTTAAGGCGTTATGGCAAATATTTTATAGTGGGAGGTTAAGTATGAAGAACAATGCAAAGCGTTATTTTAGTCTTTTATTTGTGTTAATACTGATCATTTCGACTGTAACAGCATGTAGTGGCAACAGTGCAAACAATGGGGCTGATAAGGGTGTCTCCAACAACAAAGAGAACGAGAGCACAGCCAAAGACCCGGTTGAGTTTACAGATATCAGCGCAGACATACGCGGCAATACAGCCCCAACGCAAGAGCAAATCGACGAAGTTAATCATTCCTTGAATGATACATACCTCGGCGACGTCTTCGATGAAGTCATTCCAAATGATTACTCAGCTTATCCTGTTAAAGGTGATGTGGTTCTGGATGTATGGATGCCTGCGAATTCCAATATTCCGGATATGAACAATCATGCTGTCCAGAAGCAGGTGGAGCAATTAACGGGAATCAAAGTAAACTTCATCACGCCGCCAATCGGCCAGGAAGCGGATGCCTTCACGCTGATGATCTCCTCCGGTGAACTGCCTGACATTATCATTGAGCCGGGACGTTATCCGGGAGGTTTTGAAGCGGGCGTAAATGACGGCGCTTATATCGATCTGACAGATCTGATGGAGAAAAATGCTCCGAACTATACGAAGTGGCGCAATTCGGATGAATCAAGAAGAAAAACCACGGTCACGGATGACGGCAAGCTGCTCGGCTTCTATGGCATCGCCCCATATTCAGAGTGGACTTGGTTTGGAACATTGATTAAGCAGGAAGCGCTGGACAAAACAGGGCTTGAAGTTCCAAATACGATTGATGAATGGCATACCTTCCTGACTAAAGCAAAGGAAGTCGGATACAAAGCACCGCTTAATTACGGCTCTACTTACGGCCAGATTTTTACCGGCATCATAAATGGCGCATATGGAGTATGGGATTGGACGTTCCTTGATGAGAATGGCAAAGTGGCCTGGGGGCCAGCACAGCCGAAAGCTAAGGAATATTTGACCACCATGCAGCAATGGAACAAAGAAGGATTACTGAACCCGGACTGGGCAACGGCAGACTTTAACCAGAGAATGGCGAGCGCCATTTCGGGAGATACCGCGATGATGATGGACTCTCCGGATACGATGTGGAGTTATTGGAAAGAGCAGAGCGGTATCGACTTTGTGGGCGCACTGAACCCGGTTCTGAACAAAGGAGATAAGTCCGCAACCACGTACAAAAATTTCAAAAGAGCGGGGATCGAAGCTGCAATCACCACGCAAAGCAAAAATGTAGAAGCGGCAATGGCTTGGCTTGATTTTAATTACAGTAAAAAGGGCTGGGAATTGATTAACTTTGGTGAATACGGCACGGTCCACCTGATTGATGAGACGGGAATGCCTTATTATCCAGAGAACAGTTATATCTTTAAAGACCCTGAAGGTCAGCCCGTATCGACAACCTTATGGAAATACCGGATGCACAACTGGCCGGATATCCGGGATGAGCATCATTCCAACCCGCTGATCGCTGCCAAAGGAAGTTACTCGGGAGACATTCGCAAGAATTGGACAGAAAATATGGACACCAGTATGGCTATGCCACCTATTTCCTTTACCAAAGATGAAGCTTCGCGGGAAGCCGAGCTTGGAAACCAGCTGTCGACACTGCGCGGAGAGTATTTTGCAAAAATCATAATGGGAGACCTGCCGGTAGATGCCTATGATAAATTTTTGAAAGAAGCTCAGAGTATGGGATTGGAAGAGTTTTTGAGTATCCATCAGGCAGCCTTAGATCGATATAACAAACGATAGGTGGTTGTTTTATGGAAATATTACGAAAAAACAGAGCGATAAAGCCCATTCCTCAGGATGCCAAACCTAAAAATACCAAGTTAGTGATTAAGAAGGATTTGAAAAAGAACTGGTTTGTCTATCTGTTGGCTGTCCCTGTTGTAGCGTGGTTCCTGATTTTCTGCTACGGGCCGATGTGGGGGGTTATGATCGCCTTCAAGGATTTTAAACCCCTGCTGGGGTTTGGCCAGAGCGAGTGGGTAGGGTTTAAGCACTTTATTGATTTTTTCCAAGGGCCTTATTTCTGGCGGGTCGTTAAAAACACCCTTCTCCTCAATGTTTGGGGGATTGCCTTTGGATTTACAGCCCCGATTATTCTGTCCTTGATGCTGAACGAAATCCGTGGGGTTAAGTTTAAAAAGGTGGTCCAAACGATCACCTATATGCCGCACTTTATTTCCCTGGTGGTGGTATGCGGGATCATTCATATCTTTGCCGCAGATGAAGGGATTATCACGCAAATCCTGCAATTTATTACCGGAAAAGAGTACTCTTCACTGCTCGGCTACTCTGCGTTCTTCCGGCCGATTTATACCTTCTCCGGCATTTGGCAGAGCATCGGCTGGGATAGCATCATCTACCTTGCGGCGATGAGTTCCATCGATACTTCATTATATGAAGCTGCTGAAATTGACGGAGTGGGACGGATTAAAAAAATGTGGCATATTACGCTGCCGCAGATCAGCCCAGTTATCATCATTCTGTTTATTTTTGCCATCGGCGGGTTGATGTCGTCCGGGTACGAGAAGATTATCCTGCTGTACAATCCTCTGATCTATGATACGGCGGATGTTATTGCCTCTTACGTGTATCGTCGCGGTTTAAGAGAAGCCAGTCTTAGTTATTCCACGGCTGTGGGCTTGGTCAGCTCAATCGTTAACTTTGGGCTGCTCTGGATGACCAATACAATAGCCAAACGCAGGTCCGAGGTCAGCTTATGGTAAGAAAGAGGGACAGCTATGAAAGATAATTTGCAGCGTAAAGCGAAAAAAAGACGAAAACATAAATCCATCGGTGACAGAGTATTTGACGGCACACTTTATACTCTGCTGACCGCATTAACCTTGGTGTGTTTTTATCCGATCCTGCACATCCTGTTTGCCTCCGTCAGCGACCCCGGCATGTTGATTGCTCATAAAGGCATTTTGCTGAAACCGCTGGGATTCACTTTGGATGGCTATAAGCTGGTATTTAAAGATAACAGTCTGATCAACGGCTATAAAAACACGATTATATATGTAGGATTAGGCACATTAGTCAACATGATCATGACCATTCTGGGAGCTTATGTATTATCCAGACGAGGATTGTATTTCAAAAACTTCATCATGATCCTGATTACAATCACCATGTTTTTTGGCGGCGGGTTGATTCCTTGGTTCTTATTAATGAAGGATATAGGTCTGTACAATAATTTGTGGGCCATGATTTTGCCAAGTGCTTTAAGCACATGGAACATTATTATCCTACGAACTAGCTTTCAAGCCATTCCGCAGGAATTGGAAGAAGCGGCTACCATAGACGGGGCAAGTCAGGCCCATATTTTAACGAATGTGATTCTTCCGCTGTCCAAAGCTACGCTGGCCGTAATCTTTTTATACTATTTAGTGGGGAACTGGAACTCATGGTTTAATGCGATGGTGTTGTTGAAGGACAGACAGCTGTTCCCACTGCAGCTATTAATGAAGGAAATATTAGTAGCTAATGATGCAACCGCAACCTCGATCGGCAGTGCAGGCGGGGTAGTCATCGATAGTGCCCAGAGCCAGACGGCTTTCCGCGAGCTGGTTAAGTATTGTGCGATCGTCGTTTCTACGCTTCCTATATTAATGGTATATCCTTTCTTGCAAAAATATTTTGTTAAAGGTGTTTACGTAGGTTCGATTAAAGGATAGCGGGCAAAAAAACAAGTTCATCTTATATAGAAATTATTTAATAGGAGTGAAGTACACCATGTTGACAGAAGCAAGCAGCACATCCGTTCCACGTCCAGAATATCCAAGACCCCAATTTGCCCGTAAGGATTGGCTTAGCCTAAATGGAGAATGGGATTTTACGTTTGATGATGAAGATGTCGGTGAGGAAGAACAATGGTATCGGACGGACACAAAGGGTTTATTTTCACGGGTTATTCAAGTGCCCTTTGCGTTTCAGAGCAAGCTGAGCGGGATTGAAGATCCTTCATTTCATGATGTTGTGTGGTATAGAAGAACTTTTGAAGTTCCTGAGGGTTGGAATGGGAAGCGGATTGTCCTCCATTTCGGCGCCGTTGATTATTTGGCAAAAGTCTGGGTGAATGGTCAGCTGGTGGCCGTGCATGAAGGCGGACATACACCATTTCAGGTCGATATCACTCCTTCGCTGCTCAAAGGAAGGAATACCATCATACTGCGCGCAGAGGATTTCAGCCGTGATGTCACCTTGCCGCGTGGCAAGCAATATTGGCTGGAGCAGTCTGCTGCCATCTTTTATACCCGCACAACCGGAATCTGGCAGAGTGTCTGGCTTGAACCGCTGTCTGCAGTGCATCTGAGTAAAACCATGATGACACCAGATATTGACCGCAATGAAATCCGGCTTCGGACCTTTCTGCAAGGATTTAAGTCTGCTGATCCGCTCAAGCTGCGCATAACGGTATCGTATGACAGTGAAGTAATTGCGGAAGATCAATATATGGTCATGAATGGTGAGCAGCTGCGCACTATCGGCTTGGGTGATTTTGCGGATCATGGTCTTGGACGTTTATGGAGCCCTGAGCATCCGAATTTGTATGATATTCAATTTCAATTGCTTCGGAATGAGGAAGTAATTGACGAAGTGGCGAGTTATTTCGGCATGCGCAAGGTGTCGATTGAAAATGGCAAGCTATGCTTGAATAACCGCCCATATTTCCAGAGACTGGTGCTTGATCAGGGATACTTCCCTGACGGGATACTAACCGCACCTACAGACGAAGAGCTGAAACGTGATGCCCAGCTGACGAAAGAAATGGGCTTTAACGGGGTGAGAAAACATCAGAAGACAGAAGATCCCCGGTTCCTGTATTGGTGTGATAAGCTCGGCCTGCTGGTATGGAGTGAGGCAGCCAATGCTTACGAATATTCCGAGGAGTATGTCCGCCGTTTCACGAAGGAATGGCAGGAGATCATCGAGCGCGACTATAACCATCCTTGTATCGTGACCTGGGTTCCGCTTAATGAGAGCTGGGGTGTTCCCAATGTCCAGATTGATACACGCCAGCAGCAGCACGGATTGGCTATGTATCATTTAACGAAATCCTTGGATGAGATGAGACCTGTTGTGTATAACGATGGGTGGGAGCATATGACTACAGATTTGGTGACTATTCATGACTATGAGAGCCATCAGGCAGTGCTGGAGGAGCGATATGCCACGGCAGAATCTTCTGTAAATGCGATGCCGGCCAACCGCAAAATATTTGTCGGTGGAGCTTCGTATCAAGGCCAGCCGATTCTCGTATCCGAGTTTGGTGGAATTGCCTTCAAGAAAAGTGAGTGGGAGGGCTGGGGTTATTCTGGGGCAGAGAATGAAGAGGATTTCCTGATGAAGCTCAAGGCTGTGGTTGACCCGATGTTCACTTCCCCGGTGATCCAAGGGTATTGCTATACCCAGCTGACGGATGTCGAGCAGGAAATCAACGGACTGCTCACCTATGATAGACAGCCCAAAGCTCCGCTTGAAGCGATCCGCAACATTATGATGCATATCCAATAAATAACATTTACTAAAAGGAGTTACACCATGACACAACAAGCAACGCTTCCGCGTCCTGAATATCCCCGCCCTGACTTTGTTCGACCAGAGTGGATCAATCTGAACGGCCAGTGGCAATTCGAAATTGATCATGGCAAAAGTGGGAAGGAACGCGGATACCCTGTTTACGAACATAATCTCTCAGGGACAATTACTGTGCCCTTCTGTCCGGAAAGCAAGCTGTCCGGTGTAGAATATAAAGATTTTATGGCTGCTGTATGGTATAAAAGGGAGTTTACCGTGCCGGAGAGCTGGACAAATGGCAGAGTTATCCTTCATTTTGGCGCCGTTGATTATATGGCGGAGGTCTGGGTGAACGGCGTATCCGTAGGTACGCATCGCGGAGGATATACTCCGTTTAGCTTTGATATTACTTCTAATCTTTTAGCGGGCAGTAATGTGATTACTGTCTATGCTGAAGACGACGTTCGATCGGGACGACAGCCACGGGGCAAGCAGAGTGAACAGTTCCATTCGCACGGCTGTGATTATACACGCACTACAGGAATCTGGCAGACGGTATGGCTTGAGCAAGTCCCTGAAACCTATCTGTCTAATCTGAAAGTTGTCGCTGATCCCGACAATGGCTGTGTGCACCTAGAAATGAAGGTACAAGGGAACGCAGCGGGGGACACGCTTAGGGCCACTGCTCTTTATGGCGGCAAACCCGTTGGGGACAGCAGTGTGATCGTTTCCGGACCCTCTATAAAACTTACAATTCCGCTATCAGAGATTCACTTGTGGGAAGTTGGAAACGCCAGATTGTATGACCTGAAGTTGTCCTTGCATAGTCAGGGACGGGAGAGTGACGTGGTCCATTCTTATTTTGGACTCCGCACGGTACGACTGGATGGGATGGCATTCCGGATCAATGGGAAATCCGTATTTCAGCGGTTAGTTCTGGATCAAGGTTTTTATCCGGAGGGAATCTATACCGCTCCTACTGATGAAGATCTGCGCAGAGACATCGAAATCTCAATAGGGCTTGGCTTCAATGGCGCGAGGCTTCACGAGAAGATCTTTGAACCGCGTTATCTTTATTGGGCTGACCAATTAGGTTATCTTGTCTGGGGAGAGCATGCCAATTGGGGGCTGAATATTACTGGAGCGGATAGCCTGACTCACTTCCTGCCGGAATGGCTCGAAGGTATGCAGCGTGATTTCAATCATCCCGCGCTGATCGGCTGGTGCCCTTTTAATGAGACCTGGGACCGGGACGGTGCGAAACAGCATAACCCCGTGCTCCAGATTGTTTACGACGTAACAAAACGTATGGATCCAACACGTCCAGTAATTGATACAAGCGGCAACTTCCATGTGGCTACAGATATCTTCGATCTTCATGACTATGACCAGAATCCGCAGACGTTCCGGGACAGATATGAACCGATGAAAAGTGGCGGAGAAGTATTCAATACCTTCCCGGATCGCCAAACGTATGAAGGTCAACCTTACTTCATCAGCGAGTATGGCGGAATTTGGTGGAACCCGCAGCAGAAAGATGAAAAATCATGGGGGTATGGGGACAGACCGACCTCAGAGCAAATGTTTATCGAACGCTACGAGGGGTTGACGAATGTTCTATTGGATCATCCGCTGATGTTTGGATTCTGCTATACCCAGCTGTACGATGTGGAGCAGGAAGTCAATGGACTGTACACTTATGACAGACAGCCGAAGTTCGACCCCGAGCGAATCCGCGGCATCAATGCGCGTAAGGCTGCAATTGAAGATTAGAGGCGCTACGTAACTATTCATTCGAAAGGAATGTGATAGATTATGAAAGTGAATTTCCGGCAAAAATGTCTGGTCGCCTTAAGTGTTCTTCTTATTCTTCCAATGGGGAAGGTGACCCTAGCTGTCTCTGATCATAATGACTTTTACAACGTGGTTATGCAGGACGGGGCGGACCCATGGGTGTATAAACATACAGATGGCTTCTATTATTTCACCAAAACAACAGGTGGCAATGTTACCCTCTGGAAGTCAGCCCAGTTGACCACTATTGATGCAGCGCCTACTAAAGTTGTCAACACGGGCGGTAGCGGCATCTGGGCGCCTGAGCTACATTATATAAACGGAGCTTGGTATATCTACTATGCGATGGACGACGGAGATAACGTAAACCACCGCATGCATGTAATGGAGAACACAGCGGCAGACCCGATGCAGGGAACTTGGCAGTACAAAGGCCAGATCACAGATTCAAGCAATAAGTGGGCTATAGACGGTACTGTGCTGCAAGTGAACGGCGAGCTGTATTTTATCTGGTCCGGCTGGGAGGGGAATGTTAATGTGCGGCAGAATCTCTATATCGCGCATATGAGTAATCCCTGGACCATTGATTCCGAACGCGTAGAGATTTCAAGACCAACGTATAGCTGGGAAACGAATCATTCCCCAAATGTGAATGAAGGACCACAGGTGATTATAAATGGAGAAGTCATTAGTTTGGTCTACTCGGCAAGCGGAAGCTGGACTAATGATTATTGTCTGGGACTGATCACCGCAGACATCTCCAGTGATCTGTTGAATCCGGCATCATGGAATAAACGCAATCAGCCTATCTTTTCCTCAGGCAATGGACTTTATGGACCTGGACACCATTCGTTTACAAAGTCTCCTGACGGCCAAGAGGATTGGATCATGTACCATGTCGCCAAATACAATAACGCTGGCTGGAACCGCGAGGTGCGGATGCAGAAATTCAGCTGGAATGCTGATCATACACCTAATCTGGGTATTCCCGTTGACCCTAATCTTCCGATAACTTTGCCTTCAGGTGAAACCATGCATACCCGCTACGAAGCGGAAAAAGGGATATTTGGCGGCGATGCCTATGCCTCTTCGAGTCCCAAGGGCTCGGCTGGACTTAAGGCGGGTCATATTGATACGCCGGATAGTTACGTGGAATTTTCGGTTGATGCGGCAGCCGCAGGCGAGTATATTCTTTTGGCTCGAACGGCGAATGGAACGTCTGGCGGGAATTGGTCGAATTTTCAGCTTAGTGTCAATGCAGGACCTGCCAGCCCATTTTATATCACCAATAAAGGGTGGGAGAATTGGGGGCTGTCCACAGCCCGGGTTCAACTGAAGGCAGGCATGAACAAGCTTCGTTTTACCAAAGGCGAAGGTTACGGAGAAATTGATTTCATTGATATTAAGCCATTGTGAATCGAACAAACCTAAGAGACATATGAAATGGCTTCCGGTTTTCCGGAGGTCATTTCTAGGTGAAAGGGCCTGTAGGTGTGATTGTTTTTCATCTCATTAAGAAGTAAGATTAGGATAATTATTAGGATACAAGGAGAGCTGATTTGTGCTGGAACTTAGCTTAAACGACCCGGAAAAATTAGTCACAGTAACGCATGCTTTATCAACTCGTTCTAGGGTTGATATTCTTCGGCTCTTAAACTCCAAAAACTTAAATATTATTGAAATCGCTGAGAGGCTGAAGCTTCCAGTGTCGACGGTAGCAAGCAATATTAAAGTATTAGAAGCAGCAGAGTTAATTCATACAGAATTGCTTCCGGCTTCACGCGGGGCAATGAAAGTTTGCAGCCGGAATTATGATGATCTTCATATTGCCTTGAATTTGAAAGAACCGATGTCAAAGGGATTAACTCATGTCTATGAAGTAGAGATGCCGATCGGCCATTATAGCGACTGTGAGGTATCTCCTACTTGCGGAATGGCTAATAGCGAGGGTCTTATTATCAAAGAAGATGAACCGTCGAGCTTTTATCACCCTAAACATGTCAACGCTCAGCTGATCTGGCTCCGCAAAGGATTTCTGGAATATTTGCTGCCTATGGATATCCCCTCCGGAGCACAAATTGAATCGCTGGAATTATCCATGGAGATCTGTTCGGAAGCTCCGAATTATGACCAGAACTGGCCTTCGAACATCTCTGTATGGGTGAATGGATCGGAGATCGGCATGTGGACCAGTCCCGGTGATTTCGGTGACCGGCGGGGCAAGCTGAATCCGAACTGGTGGTGGGATGGATCTACACAATACGGGTTTCTCAAGACCTGGCGTGTTGACCATGAAAAGACGACACTTGATATGGAGAAAGTGTCGAATGTTTCCTTAAATGATCTTCTGATTAACCGGAGCCCCAAATTGCGGCTGCGCATTGGAATCAACCCTGATGCAGTTCATCAAGGCGGACTTAACCTGTTCGGGCGCCAGTTTGGCGATTATGAACAACATATTATGATGAAGGTAAAATATACCATGGATCAGGATGAAGTAGAACTTTAGCTTAGGAGATGAACAAAGCAAGGCGGTTCCTCGGAAACGAATCTTCGTATCCAAGGAACCGCCTTGCTTTGTTTGTTCTGGATGTAAAGCTAGAGTGTGCGCCGTAGGGCGGCACGCTGAAGGGTGATCATCCAGTCAACGGACGGCTCAACCAGCGGGTGAAAGAGCCGTTTAACGGACGGCTGAGCCAGCAATACGGTGAATAATACGGCGGTGAGCAGCAGGACTACTGCCCCAGCAGCATTGCCAATATAGGTGTAAATCCCGGAAACGGCAGCCAGACGAACGATAAAACCATGAAGCAGGAAAACATACAATGTGCGGCGCCCCCAGTCGGTCATGCGGCTCGCTCCGTAAGGTACGAGGCCGAGGAAAGCGAGTGAAGCGACAATTTGTAGTCCGTACAGTCCCAGACGGTATACGCCTGCATACCATACATTGGCATCAAGCTGCATATAGGTCATGCTGCCATATAACCAGCCAAAGGGAAATCCTGCCCCCCATGCGGCCATGATGGCAAGGAGTAGAATGGAGGCGGCTGCTGCAAAGATTTTGATATATTTCTGATAGAGCTTGACGAAGGTTTCGAAGGAGAAATGATAGCCGATAATGAAAAAAGGCAAATATACAAAGGTACGGCTGATGCTAAACCATACACCGTCCAGCTGGAGATATCCGACAGCCACCCCTGCTGTTACAGCGAAGAGGAGCTTAGCGGTTATGGACCATCTGCTCATACCGAGCATCAGGAGGCGCCAGCAGGCATGACTGGCCAGAAACCATAGGAGCAGATAGGGTGCAAAAATGGAATGCTGGATGTTGCTTACATGAAAGAGGGAAACGTCGAGTGCGGAATATAAGCTTTGAAAAATGAGGTATTGCAATCCAATTTGCAGCAGCATTTTGCGGCCGGTAGTTCCGGCAAGGCTTTTTCTGGCGAAATAGCCGGTCACCAGTACGAACAGCGGCATGTGAAAGCTGAAAATCCACATATATAATCCGTGTATTCCGCTCATTTTGTTAATCAGAGGTTCAATTGCATTACCGGCAAAAACAGTGATAATAAGCATAAAACGCAGGTTGAGAAAAAAGGTTTCTCCGCGCGTTTCCAGCGAGTTTTCCCCTACCATGATTTAGCCTCCAAATTATGCTGTATGCAAATTAATTTAATTTTAAAATACTAGATTTTCTTTGATTTAATTGTGAATTAAGTCACAATAGAAAGCGTTATCATGTGTGCGAAATGTGGCGATGTGTTGAAGGTTGTTAGAATAGAGGGATTCCACTATAATTTTTATATGCATTAACATCTGGGAGTGGAACATGTTGAAGAGAAGAATAACTAAGCGTCGCGTCGCTATTTTTGTATTGATTATTTTAGTGGTAGCCGGGTTGCTGATATGGAAGTATTTAACGCCATATGCACCGGCTCAAGAAGCCGAAACCGCACTGATTTCAAGTGGTGGAGTTACCGTCGAACAGAATGATAATTGGATCTCGTTCGAACCTTCCATTACTAAGGGCGCCTCGATTATATTTTATCCTGGGGCTTTGGTTAAACCGGAAGCTTACTCCCCTCTTGCGAAGAGCGTCGCTGCTGCAGGGCATCCCTTCTACATCGCCAAAATGCCGTTTAATTTAGCCGTAACGAAGGGGGATGCCGCAGAAGAGATAATTCGTGTGCATCCGAAGCAATCTTTTGTGCTGGGTGGACATTCACTTGGGGGTGTCATGGCCTCACGTTACGCAATTGAGCATACGGACCAACTGGAAGGTGTGTTTTTCTTAGCCTCTTATCCAGATGAAAAGGGCAGTCTACGAGAGACTACTTTGTCAGTGTTGTCGGTTGTGGGTACTGAGGATCAAGTGATTGACAGAGATAGCTACAACAAAGGGCGCTCCTATCTGCCAGATAATACAGTTTATAGTTCAATTATAGGTGGCAATCATGCGCAATTTGGCAGCTACGGGCCTCAGAAGGGGGACGGCGAAGCCACAATATCCGAGGAAGAGCAGCAGAGTCGCACAGTAAGTGCCCTGTTGGATTGGCTGGGAAATCTGAGGTAGTTACGGGTCATTCAACAGAGGGAGGAAACAATTCATGCCCATATTACACATTAACGATGAATGCGTTCCCTGCTCCGGAATATTGTTTGATAAAGACGGGACAATACTCGATCTATTAGCCACCTGGGGGAATTGGGCGGAGCTTGTGCTGCGTGGACTGGAAGATCAACTTGCGATCATGGGAGCGGGATTTATTGTAGAGCGCAGCAAGGTGCTGGGTACGCAACATGATCCGCAAGGGAAGTTAATGGGGTACGACCCGGCGGGGCCGCTTACCATGGCTACAGAAGAAGAAAGTTACGGTGTACTCGCATGGCAGCTATATGCAGCAGGAGTTCCTTGGAATGAAGCGCTGACCCGTGTGAAAAGCATAACTAAAAACGCGATGTATGAATTACGCCGACGCCGTATGGCACAGCCTTTAGCGGGACTTCATTCTTTTTTGGAGCAATGCTCTGCGGCATCGCTTAAGCTTGGCGTGGTTACCTCCGACGGGGCAAAGACCACCGGAGAGCATTTGGAATGGCTTAATGTGGCAGGCTATTTTGATTCGGTAGTTACTAGGGACAGAGTGAAAAACGGAAAACCAGCTCCTGAAATGGCTGAATTGGCCTGCCGGGAGTTAGGGCTTTCGCCTGAAGAGACGATTATTATTGGGGACAGTAATGCCGATATGCAATTAGGTAAAGGTGCAGGGCTTCGCCTCGCAATTGGGATTTCCGCCAGTGGTGATGGGGAGCACCTTATAGATGCAGATGTAATCATTTCCGGTTTCAATGAGCTTCGGATCACTTACTGATCAGCTAATAAAAGGAAAGGATGTGCTACTTAGCATGGATCAATTGCAGACACTTGCTTCTTGGATCAAAGAAAGTGACAATATCGTTTTTTTCGGAGGGGCGGGTACGTCTACAGAGAGTGGAATTCCTGATTTCCGCTCCGCAGCTGGATTATATCAAACTCAGCACAATTCACCTTATCCACCTGAAGTGATGCTGAGCCGCACTTTTTTTATGTCCTCACCGGACATTTTTTTTGATTTTTACCGCAGTAAAATGATTCATCCAGAGGCCCGTCCGAATGGTGCGCATCAGCTACTAGCGGAGTTGGAACAGCAGGGGAAGCTGAAAGCGGTGATTACGCAAAATATTGACGGCCTGCACCAGCAGGCGGGTAGCCGTAGTGTCCTTGAGCTGCATGGTTCGATCCATCGCAACTATTGTATGGACTGCTCACGGTATTACGGGCTGGATCAACTGCTGGAAATGACTGAGATCGTTCCTCGCTGCCCGGAATGTGGCGGAATTATCAAGCCGGATGTGGTTTTATATGAAGAAGAATTGGATCACTCCGTGCTTATGGGCTCTGTAGCAGCGATTGCCTCTGCAGATATGCTTATTATTGGTGGAACCTCGCTAACGGTTCAGCCTGCGGCCAGTCTGGTGACTTATTTCCGGGGCAAACGTACGGTGCTGCTGAACGGAGATCCCACACCTTATGATGATCAGGCGGATTTGCTGATTACAGATCGAATTGGAAAAGTAATGGGCAGTGTCAAGGATCTATTAAGCTAGAAGGAAAAAGCTGTCCTTTGGTTTCTCTTGCCAGATTATTATTACGCTCAGAAGTTTAAAGATAAGGTAGGCTCACAACAGCGTGTAATGAGAGGCAGGGATAAGCAATGGTATATGTAGCAGACGATAAACGGTATGACAACATGCGTTATAATCGTTGCGGGAACTCAGGTCTCAAGCTCCCAGCAATCTCATTAGGATTATGGCAGAATTTTGGTGGGATCGATAATTACGAGAACGGCAGAGAAATGATCACTCGTGCTTTTGATCTTGGAATTACCCATTTTGATCTGGCCAACAACTATGGTCCACCAGCTGGTTCAGCAGAAGAGCTGTTCGGTAAAGTTCTTGCCAATGATATGTATCCTTATCGTGATGAAATAGTGATCTCTACAAAAGCAGGGTATAACATGTGGCCCGGCCCTTATGGGGAATGGGGTTCACGTAAATATATGCTGGCTAGTCTTGATCAGAGCCTGAAGCGGCTAGGCCTAGATTATGTTGATATTTATTACTCTCATCGTCCAGACCCGGAAACACCGCTTGAAGAAACCATGCAGGCGCTGGATTATGCGGTACGTTCTGGCAAAGCTTTATATATAGGACTATCCAACTATAATGCGGAGCAGACGGCTGAAGCCCTCAGTATTCTAAAAAGCCTGGGCACACCGCTCTTAATCCATCAGCCTAGTTATTCTATGCTCGATCGTTGGATTGAGGGCGGCTTACAGGATGTACTGGAACATAGTGGTGTAGGAAGCATCGCTTTTACACCCTTGGCTGAAGGCTTGTTAACCAACAAATATTTGAATGGTATTCCAGAAGGGTCAAGAGCTGCCAAGCCGTCTGCCGCCTTGAATGAGAGCCGGATTACACCGGAGGTGCAGCGGAGGATTCGCGCACTTAATCAGCTTGCGGTTTCGCGAGGACAGAGTCTGGCTCAGTTTGCACTGGCTTGGACACTCCGGGGTGGCAAGGTTACTTCTGCCCTGATTGGAGCAAGCAGAGTGGATCAGATTGAAGAGAATATAGCTGCTTTAGCTGATCCTGATTTCAGTCCGGAGGAGTTAGAGCGGATTGAAACGATTTTAAAGACAGAACTATAGCATATTGAACAGTAACAGCCCGGTTCCTTACGTTAAGGAAGGTGGGCTGTTGTTGTATAGTGGATTTATGGATTTATGGATTAAGGGCAAACTAACGTTCAGGTTTCTCTGCTTGTCTCGTTGTAGTCATCCGGTAAGCCGTCGGTGACTGGGCACAAAACCGTTTGAATTGGCGAGAGAAGTATAAAGCATCGGTGAGCCCCACAGATGCTGCTACCTGTTCCACGGACAGCTCCGGTCGTTCACGCAGCAGTTGTCTGGACTTTTCAATCCGCAGCTTCAGCAAGTAGGTCACCGGAGATAATCCGGTCTCTTGCTTAAATACACGGGACAGGTAGGCTCGATTATAACCCAGCGTATCACACATTTGTTCAATAGAGACCGGGTGCGCATATTGAGATGCCATGTAGTGGATCATTTGCTTCACAGTACGCTTAACCTGTGATTCTGCGCCGGGAAGACGAGAGAAGGAAGAGAGCAAATCAGCTGCTTCGCCGACAATGAGATAGAGATAGCCAAGCGAAGTCAGATGGGCACTCTCTTTGTTGGCGTTGAAGGCTTGCATGATGCTGGACAGGGCACCTGGAATGAGGCTTTCACCTGTTGTAGTCACCACAGGCTGTTGTGGTGTGAACCCTGTCTGCAGCACCAGATCGTCAGCTTCGCTGCCAGTAAAAGCTGCCCAGCGATAGCACCAGGGCTGGTCTTTATCCGAGACGTAACTGACTAATTGTCCCGGATGGATCAAGAAGCAGTCCCCTTTACCCAACTCATATTTATGATGTTCTGTACGGAAAACGCCCGATCCAGATTCTATGAAATGCAGCAGATAATAATCATAGATCTTGGGTCCAGCTTGATGCATGGGCAGGGTCTGACTCTGGCCGGCAAACAGTACATGAAGGTTCTGTTTATCGTAATACACTGGATTGGATCCTACGGAATAAGTATGCTCCATTTGGGACAGCCTTTCTTGTGTTAATGTCATTTAATGGCTTATAGTTTAGAGAGTAACAGTAATATATGTAATTATTATATTATGGGAAGTCACATTTATCCATACATTACACACATGATTGCATTATCAGAGGATGAATGAATCTATTATAATGAGTACATAAAGAACGCTTTACTAATTCCCACTGGCTGAAGCAGCGAAAGGATGGAGTGGCATTAATGAGCATACAGGAACTTAATAACAAATTTATTGAAAAATATGGGGTGAGCGGGGAAGAGGCTAAGGTGTTTTATGCACCAGGTCGTGTCAATCTCATCGGAGAGCACTTGGATTATAACGGCGGGTATGTACTTCCCGCAGCTTTGGAATTCGGTACAACGCTGATTGTGCGTCCACGTAGTGACAGCAAAGTGAATTTTGCATCAACTAATTTTCCTTACGAAGCTTCTATTGATTATAGCGAAATTGGCAAGGCCAAAACGGGTGAATGGATTGACTATCCGATTGGGGTAATGGTTGAGCTGGATAAGAAAAGCACACCAGTATCCAAAGGGTACGATCTGCTGTTCCATGGCGATATTCCGAATGGAGCAGGCTTGTCCTCCTCGGCCTCTCTTGAAGTCGTTACTGCTTATGCGTTCCTGACTCTCGAAGGTGGCGATACAGACACTGTTGAGATTGCACTTTTGTCCCAGCGTGCTGAGAACCAGTACGTAGGTGTAAACTCCGGAATTATGGATCAGTTCGCAGTTGCTAACGGCAAACGCGATCATGCGATCCTGCTGATGTGCGACACACTTGAGTACAATTTGGTACCGTTCATCACAGGTTCATACAAATTGGTTATCGGCAACACGAACAAACGCAGAGGGCTTGTAGATTCCAAGTACAATGAACGCCGTCAGCAGTGTGATGAGGCATTGGCTATTTTGCAAAAAGAAGTGCCTTCACTAGCTTATCTGGCACAGCTTAATCGTGAACAGTTCGAAGCACATCAAGATAAAATCACAGACGAAATTGTAAGACGCCGCGCTCGCCATGTTGTGGAAGAGAACCAACGCGTGCTAGATTCCGTTGAGGTATTAAAAAACAATGATCTGAAGCAGTTTGGACAGTTCATGAATGATTCGCATGCATCCTTGCGCGATTTGTATGAAGTTAGCTGTGCAGAGCTTGATATTATGGTTGAAGAAGCTGGGCGCATCCCAGGTACACTCGGTTCCCGTATGACTGGCGCGGGTTTCGGGGGCTGTACAGTATCTTTGGTACATGAAGATGATATAGAACGTTTTATTCGTGAAGTTGGTGAAGCCTATACCACAAGATCTGGTTTGGTTGGCGAGTTCTACGTTTGCGGCATCGGTAATGGTGTCCAAGAATTGAAGGGAGTGTAATCAGATGGCGATTTTAGTAACAGGTGGAGCAGGGTATATTGGGTCTCATACTGTAGCGGAGCTGCTGGATCGTGGCGAAGAAGTGGTGGTTCTCGACAATCTGCTAACAGGGCATCGTGAGGCGTTGCTGGGTGGCAAGCTGTACGAAGGTGATCTGCGTGATAAAGAACTGCTGGGTAAGCTGTTCGCTGAAAATGAGATTGAAGCGGTTATCCATTTTGCTGCAAGCTCTTTGGTCGGAGAAAGCATGAAGGACCCTGTAAAATATTACGACAACAACGTATATGGTACACAGTGTCTTCTAGAAGCTATGCAAAAAGCGGGCGTGAACAAGATCGTATTCTCGTCCACAGCCGCAACCTACGGCGAACCGGAAAAGGTGCCGATTGAAGAAACAGACCGCACTGAACCAGCCAATGTGTATGGAGAAACTAAGCTGACCATGGAACGGATGATGGCTTGGTTTGATAAAGTACTGGGCATTAAATACGTAGCATTGCGTTACTTCAATGCAGCTGGCGCACATGCCAGTGGCAAAATTGGTGAAGACCATCGTCCAGAAAGTCATTTGGTGCCGCTGGTATTGCAAACGGCCTTGAAGCAACGGGACAGTATCGCAGTTTTCGGAGATGACTATCCTACAGAAGACGGTACTTGTGTGCGCGACTACATCCATGTCAGCGATCTGGCTGACGCCCATGTCCGTGCGGTAACTTACCTGCGCAGCGGAAGCAGCAGCAATATTTTCAACCTGGGCAATGGACTTGGATTCTCGGTAAAACAGGTGATTGAAACGGCGAAGAAGGTTACTGGACTTGAAATTCCTGTAGTCATTCAAGAACGCCGTGCCGGCGATCCGGCTGTGCTGGTAGCTTCCTCCGACAAAGCGCGTAGCGTCCTTGGATGGAACCCGCAGCATGCAGATTTGGAAGATATCATTCAAAGTGCATGGAACTGGCACTCTGCCAATCCGCAAGGATACGGAGAATAAGGGACTTTAGGTTAGCTTATCTTGAACTTGAGACCCTACTTAAGGAGAATTAAAATGCACAACGAGAATAAGATTACACCTGCTGGCCAGAAAGCATTACATGCGATTGAGCAGCTTGTTCTGTTCGCACTGCGCCAGCAGCTTATAGCTCCATCCGATGAAGATTATAGCCGTAATGTGCTGCTCGAACAGTTCGGTTTCAGTGAGCCGCATGTAGGTGACATCGATCAAAGTCCATTGGAAGGGCCGCAGGCTCCACTCGATGCACTGATTGATTATGGTTTTGAAATCGGATTGATCCCAGAGAATAGTGACACTTACCGTGACTTGCTGGATGCCAAGATTATGGGACTTCTCATGGCCCGTCCTTCGGATGTAAATGCTGAGTTCTATAGTCTGACCGCTGAAAAAGGCATCTCCGCGGCTACAGACCGTTTTTATAAATTGAGCATTGATTCGAACTATATTCGGATGGATCGGATCTCGAAGAATGTCTACTGGCTGCAGGATTCGCCGTACGGAGACATTGAAATGACGATCAATTTGTCCAAGCCTGAGAAAAATCCGAAGGAAATCGCAATGGCTCGGCTGCTCCCGCCGCCAGTCTATCCGAAATGTCTGCTGTGCCGTGAGAATGTAGGTTATGCCGGACGGATCAATCATCCGCCGCGCCAGAACCTGCGTATCATTCCGCTTAACCTGAATAATGAAAAATGGTTCTTCCAATACTCGCCATATGTTTACTACAATGAGCACTGTATTGTATTCCATCATGATCATGTGCCAATGAAGCTTACCAAGGATACCTTGAAGCGGCTGCTTAGCTTCGTGGAATCATTCCCGCATTATTTTATTGGCTCAAATGCAGACTTACCGATTGTTGGCGGCTCTATTCTGACGCATGACCATTTTCAGGGCGGACGTCATACATTCCCGATTCAAAAAGCGCCTAAGGAAGATATATTTACACATGCATCTTATCCGGGTGTCAGCATTAATATCGTAAAATGGCCGATGTCCGTATTGCGCTTAAATGGAGAAGATCCTGCGGTTCTATTGGAATGCGGAAATGCGCTTTATGAAGCTTGGAAAGCCTACAGCGATCCAGAGGCGGAAGTGCTAGCCTTTAGTGAGGTTGACGGTGATGTACAACCTCATAATACCGTTACTCCTATCGTACGCCGGGCCGAGGACGGCAGCTTCGAGATGGATCTTGTGCTGCGGAATAACCGGACTAATGAGCAATATCCTGAAGGGATTTTTCATCCACACCGGGAAATGCATCATATCAAGAAAGAAAACATCGGCTTGATTGAAGTTATGGGACTGGCGATTCTGCCGGGCCGTTTGAAGGAAGAACTCGATTCCACCGCAGGTATTCTTGCAGGAGATCAAGCGCTGTTAGAAGCGGTGAAGAATGACCCTAGTCATTCTCTTGCGCAGCATGCGGCTTGGATTCAGGAGCTGGTGGAGCGATTCGGAACTGCACTGCAACACGAGGAAGCGCTCAAGATTGTGCAGAACGAAGTTGGCATCAAGTTTACGCATATTCTTGAACACGCTGGCGTTTACAAACGGACTCCAGAAGGTCAAGCGGCTTTCCGCCGTTTCGTAACAAGCTTCGGCGCTTTGTAGTAAGTGAATTTGGATTTAAGGATGACCTCAAGCCTATGGGCTTGGGGCATCTTTTTTTATTCGGAATGACGAAACCCAGCCACCTAATTTGAATGCGGGTAACCAGAGGTTTATAATACGAAGGAGTAAGACATTATGAATTAACTACTGGAGGTTTACACATATGCGTAAATTTGAATTTTATAATCCTACCAAGCTGATTTTTGGACAGGGTACCCTTGAAGCCTTGAAGACGGAGGTTCCTAAGTACGGTAAAAATGTGCTTTTGATGTACGGTGGCGGCAGTATCAAGCGCAGTGGTCTGTACGATAAAGTAGTTGCTGAGCTGAGTTCAATAGGCGCTACAGTGACTGAACTCTCTGGAGTAGAACCCAATCCACGTCTTTCCACAGTACATAAAGGCGTAGAGCTGTGCCGGGAGCATAATATTGACCTGGTTCTTGCAGTGGGGGGCGGAAGCGTATTGGACTGCGCAAAAGCTGTTGCTGTTGGAGCGAAATATGATGGTGATATGTGGGACTTTGTAGAGCGTAAAGCAGCGGCTCAAGACGCGCTTCCACTGGGTACAGTGCTGACAATGGCTGCTACGGGTTCCGAAATGAATAATGGCTCCGTAATCACAAACGAGGTTACTAAGGAAAAAATGGGCTGGGGCAGCGTGCATGCCTACCCGGCATTCTCGATTCTTGATCCAGAGAACACTTTTTCTCTGCCACGTGATCAGACCGTTTATGGCATGGTGGACATCATGTCACATGTACTGGAGCACTATTTCCATACAGACGGCAATACACCGGTACAAGACGGGTTCTGTGAAACTTTGCTGCGCACTGTAATTGAAACCGCGCCGAAGCTTATCGAAGATCTGAACAACTACGAGCTGCGTGAGACCATTATGTACTGCGGTACGATGGCGCTTAACGGAATGGTCAGCATGGGTTTTGCCGGAGATTGGGCGACTCATAATATCGAGCATGCAGTGTCGGCTGTATACGATATTCCGCATGGCGGAGGTTTGGCGATTCTGTTCCCGCAATGGATGAAATATAATCTCAGCACAAACCCTGCGCGTTTCCGTCAGCTTGCAGTAAATGTGTTCGGAGTTGAACCTGCTGGCAAAACTGATGAAGAAATCGGGCTGGAGGGTATTGAGGCTCTGCGTAATTTCTGGGATTCCATCGGTGCGCCGAAGACGCTCGGAGATTATGATATTGATGACAGCGAGATCGGCAGTATGGCTGACAAGGCTGTTCGTTTCGGAGCGTTTGGTAATTTCCGCAAGCTTGAGCGTGAAGATGTAGTTGAGATTTATAAAATGGCTTTGTAAGTAATTCTTCTACGAAAAGAGACCATTTGTCTTTATTCCAGAAGTCACAATAGAATGTCAAAGAAGCGATTCCTCCGTTATGGGAGAATCGCTTCTTTGTATTTATGGTCTAGTGTGACTTGCTCCTCTGGCTATACTTTTCTGTCGTGCTCATCCCAAGAACTCGCTGCCGCTGGCGAACCTACGCTGCCGCTGGCCGAACCTCCGCTGCCGCTGGCGTACCTCCGCTGCCGCTGGCGTACCTCCGCTGCCGCTGGCGTACCTCCGCTGCCGCTGACCGAACCTCCGCTGCGGCTGGCGAACCTCCGCTGCCGCTGGCGAACCTCCGCTGCCGCTGGCGAACCTCCGCTGCCGCTGGCATACCTCCGCTGCCGCTGGCGAACCTCCGCTGCCGCTGGCGAACCTCCGCTGCCGCTGGCGAACCTCCGCTGCCGCTGGCGAACCTCCGCTGCCGCTGACCGAACATCACTGCCGCTGACCGTACCTCACTGCCGCTGACCGTACCTCACTGCCGCTGATCGCACCTCATCAATCACTGTTCGCACCCGTAATCTAATCCGTCGACCGTCCTCGGGAGTCTTACGGACCTAGCTGACGTTATTTGCGAATTTTCAGCCTTTTGAGCAAGTTTTCGGACACCAGAGACACTATTGCTTCGAAATGGTCTTATATTTGGTGTTTTTCATGCCAATAGGGGCTATGCGGTCCGATAGCATACCAAATGTGGGAAAAATCGGCGAATAGGGTCTGCTGAGTCCGATGGGCCGAGGTGCGTAAGCAGCATAGCCTCTTCATACGCGCGAGAGTGTTACCCAACCAACTAGGGTTTGTAAGATCCCCTCACGACTGATTCCTCTACAAATATACGCCTACCCTACGGACCCAGCTGACGTTATATGCGAATTTTCAGCCTTTTGAGCAAGTTTTCGGACACCAGAGACACTATTGCTTCGAAATAGCCTCATATTTGTTGTTTTTCATGCCAATAGGGACTATGCGGTCCGATAGCATACCCAATGTCGGATAAATCGGCGAATAGGGTCTGCTGAGTCCGATGGGCCGAGGTGCTGAGGCGCCGAGGTGCGAAAGCAGCATAGCCTCTTATGCGCGAGAGTGTTACCTAACCAACTAGGGTTTGTAAGATCCCCTCACGACTGATTCCTCTACCAATACACGCGTACCCTACGGACCCAGCTGATGCTATATGCGAATTTTCAGCCTTTTGAGCAAGTTTTCGGACACCAGAGACACTATTGCTTCGAAATGGTCTTATATTTGCTGGTTTTTATGCCAATAGGGGCTATGCGGTCCGATAGCATACCAAATGTCGGATAAATCGTCAAATAGGGTCTGCTGAGTCCGATAGGCCGAGGCGAAAGCAGCATAGCCTCTTCATACGCGTGAGAGTGTTACCTAACCAACTAGTGTTTGTAATCCCCCCTCACAACCGATTCCTCTACCAATACACGCCTACCCTACGGACCCAGCTGACGTTATTTGCGGATTTTCAGCTTTTTGAGCAAACTTTCGGACACCAGAGACACTATTGCTTCGAAATGGTCTTATATTTGCTGATTTTCATGCGAATAGGGACTATGCGGTCCGATAGCATACCAAATGTCGGAAAAATCGGCGAATAGGGACTGCTGAGTCCGATAGGACGAGGTGCCGAGGCGCGAAAGCAACATAGCCTCTTCATACGCGCGAGAGTGTTACCAACAAAAATCAGCGCCTCAGCAACTATTGAACGGCCTTTAGGACAGCCCCAGCACATGTAATAAAATAGTGCCAATGTGAGCATGCTTATCCTCTGAATGGAACTTATTTGGGTGAATATCCAAAGATTGTGAAACCAAGGACCTACTTTGTACGTTTAATGTAATATGACAGTCCTGATTGAAGACAGGAGGAAATAAAAATGCAAACGCTGTATTTAGGCTGCTTGGCGCTAGGCGTCATATTTGCCATAGTCAGCGTCCTGGTGGGAGATCTGATCGGAGATGCCTTGCATGGGGTCTTTGATTTCGTATCCGTAGATTTTCTGAATCCCACCGTACTGGCAGGAGGAATAACCGTGTTCGGCGGAGCGGGCATTCTTCTAACCCGGTACAGCGCTCTGGAAGCTGGGGCGATCATTGCTTTGTCTTTGTTAGCCGCCGCTTTTTTGGGAGTACTTATGTATCTAGGGGTGGTTAAGCCCATGGAAAAAAGCGAAATGTCCAATGGTTTCTCAATGAGTGATCTGCCAGGCAAGATCGGGGAAATCACAATTCCTGTTCCCGCCACTGGTTATGGTGAGATTATGGTAAAGTTTGGCGCCGGCAATAGCCTGCATACGGCAGCAAGCTTTGATCATGAGCTGCTTCCGGCAGGGATTAAAGTTGTTGTAGTGGAGGTTAGAGAAGGCGTTGCATTGGTGTCAGAATTCGAAAAGAGAAGAGGAGTGGATCTTTAATGTTCGGTATTCCTGAGTATTTGTTAGTCCCTGCAGTTGTCGTTGCTGTTTTGTTTGTGCTAGGTATCGCATTCTGGGCACGTTACAAAACGGTTGGACCCGATGAAGGGATGATCGTAACGGGGTCGTTCTTAGGGAAAAATCATATTTCAGACGATGGTTCTGGTCGTAAAATAAAGATTGTACGCGGGGGCGGGGCCTTTATACTCCCAGTCTTCCAGAAGGCTGAATTTATGTCGCTTCTTTCTCATAAACTCGATGTGACGACCCCGGAGGTATACACCGAACAAGGGGTTCCGGTTATTGCCGACGGTGTGGCGATCATTAAAGTGGGTAGCTCAACGGAAGATGTGGCGACAGCTGCTGAGCAATTTATGGGCAAACCGATTGAAGCACTGAAGAGCGAAGCACAAGAAGTTCTTGAAGGTCATCTGCGGGCCATTCTCGGTTCGATGACCGTTGAGGAAGTATATCGTAACCGTGACCGCTTTGCGCAAGAGGTTCAAGGCGTGGCGGCGCGTGATCTTAAGAAAATGGGTCTGCAAATTGTTTCCTTTACCATCAAGGATGTGCGAGACAAACATGGATATCTAGAGGCACTGGGTAAACCGCGGATAGCTGCTGTGAAGCGGGATGCAGAGATCGCTGAAGCAGAAGCAGTGCGGGATGCGAGAATTCAAAAGGCAAACGCAGAAGAGCAAGGGCAAAAAGCTGAGCTGCTGCGGGATACGAATATTGCCGAAGCCTCCAAGGAAAACCAGCTTAAGGTGGCTGCGTTTAAACGGGATCAGGATACAGCGAAAGCGGAAGCCGATCAGGCTTATCATATTCAAGAGGCACGTGCAAAGCAGACCGTTGTTGAAGAACAGATGAAGGTTGAGCTGGTACGTAAGGAACGTGAAATCGATTTGCAAGCCAAAGAAATTCAAGTTCGCGAGAAGCAGTATGATGCTGAAGTGAAGAAAAAAGCAGAAGCGGATCGTTATGCAGTAGAGCAAGCGGCGGAAGCCGATAAGGCGAAGAGAATGCGTGAGGCAGATGCCTTGCAATATAGTATTGAAACGCAAGCTAAAGCGACATCTGAGCAGAAGCGTCTTGAAGGTCAAGCGATGGCGGATGCAGAGCTGGCTAAAGGTACAGCGGATGCTGAGGTTATCCGGTTGCGTGGTCTAGCGGAAGCAGAAGCCAAAGAGAAACTGGCGGAAGCTTTCCAGAAATTCGGCGAAGCAGCGGTGCTCGATATCATCGTCAAAATGCTGCCTGATTTGGCTGGCCAAATTGCGAAGCCGCTGGCATCTATTGATAAACTTACCGTTGTAGATACAGGTAACGGGGAAGGTGCAGCCCGGGTCAGCAATTATGTGACTCAGCTAATGTCCACCGCTCCAGAGATGTTGAAGAGCGTCTCAGGGATTGATGTAGAGGCACTGATCAAGGGGTTGACCTCTAAAGCTTCCGGAAGCAAAGGAGCATCAGTTACACCAGTCGCACCAGTCGCACCTGTTGCACCAGCTACACCTGCAACTTATATTCAGCCATCAGCAACATCTAGTACAGCCAGCGAGACATTAACTTCTGTGCCTGAACAAAAGGAAAAATAGTTTAATGCAATTTATATTGATTTAATTTACTTAAGGTATGACTGGCAAAGCTGCTGGTCATACCTTAATCTTTATGTTTTGATCTGTTTTGCATCTAAATTAGACAACATGATAAAAAGCTCATGCGTTTACAGGTGATTTTTGATAAAGCTTATAGCTTATCGGCATCCCGTGGGAATTATTGTATATACAGACATCGACGCTTTCACTGGTGTTTAAAGATTTTTTCAGGTAAAATAAAAGCCTTTAAGGCTGTTCACTCTGATCTACTAGCTTAGTAAGGACACAGAGTGTTCTTCTAATATGCAATTCTTGGTGTTATGATGGTAGCAAAGCTTGTATTCATCGTACGATTTCTTATTGCGTATGCTGCTGGAAGTTAGGTGTTTAGAAATAAAAGAGGTGTCAAAAATGAGTAGCATAACAGTGGCGAAGGTGTTGAATAACAACGTTATCATTGCCCAGCATCCTCAATATTCCGAGGTTGTAGTTATCGGTAAAGGGATAGGGTTTAACCGCAAGCTGCGGGATCAGATTAATCTATCCTCCGTGGAGAAGATGTTTATTCTTCGCAGCCAGGAGGAACAGGAACAATATAAACAGCTACTTCCCCAAGTGGATGAGAAGTTGATTGAGGTCGTTCAAGAAATAGTATTACATATTATGCATTGTAGCCGTCAGCCGCTTAATGAGCATATTCACATTGCACTTACCGACCATATTTCCTTTGCTATCCGTCGTTTTGAACAAGATATCCCAATTCATAATCCATTTTTGTATGAAACTAAGGAGATTTATCCTGAGGAATATAAGATGGCAGAATATGCGATTGGACGGATCAATGAGGCTATGGGCGTGGAATTGCCGGTGGATGAGATAGGTTTTGTGGCTCTTCATATTGTCAGCGCACTTAGTAATAGGCAAATTTCCGAGGTTAGACAACATTCTCTCTTGATTGGAGAGCTGGTTGGGTTAGTCGAGAATTATCTGGACTATCGAATCCCACGTGATTCACTTGATTACTCAAGACTGGTAACCCATCTGCGATTCGTTCTAGAAAGATTACGCCGTGGAGAGGCGGTACAAGAGACCTCAACCCTGGATGGACTCATGAAACGGGAGTATCCTGAGATGTATTCGTTGGCTTGGAAATTAACAAAAATTATCGAACAGCGTGTGCGAATTCCCGTGTATCAAGCTGAGGTAAGTTATTTGACGATTCACCTGCAGCGTATTGCTCAGAAAAAAGTGGACGAACAAGATATGGACAAGAATGGTGAAGCTCCTTAAAGTGCAAAAGTTGTAACAAATCATGGTTTCAAAAAAAACGCTTGCCACTTAAAAAAAACGATGCTACAATGTTCACTGTCATCAACAAAACAGAATATCGAGCGTGTAACTGATTCGATCAGGCATGAGTGAATTACAGTATTTTGGTTGTTAACCCCCTTCTTGGGGCAATCTAACGATAGCGTTAGATTACAACTCCTATACTGTGTTGCTCATGCCTTTTTTGGCATCTGTTTTAGTGAAGTTAATGAAAGGAGTAACCTAAATGTTTAAAAAGTTGTTTGGTGTTTTACAAAGAGTTGGTAAAGCTCTGATGCTTCCAGTAGCTATTCTGCCTGCGGCAGGTTTGCTTCTTGGAATAGGAAACATGCTGGTAAACCCAGACTTCCTGCAATATGTTCCAGCACTGGAGAACCATGTTGTTCAGGCTGTTGCCAACGTATTGATGAACTCAGGACAAATTGTATTTGATAATCTAGCCTTACTCTTCGCGGTGGGGGTTGCGATAGGTTTAGCCGGCGGTGAAGGTGTTGCGGGTCTAGCTGCCATTATCGGTTTCCTCGTAATGAACATTACGATGGGTACAGTTATTGGCGTTAATGATTACGTCCTGAGCCAAGGCGACTTCTCGTATGCCAGCGTATTAGGGATTCCAACACTGCAAACAGGGGTGTTTGGAGGTATACTCGTCGGTATATTGGCTTCGGCCATGTACAAGCGATTCTTCAAAATTGAGCTTCCTTCTTACCTAGGTTTCTTCGCAGGTAAACGTTTCGTACCGATCATGACGGCGGTAACAGCTCTAATCTTGGGTTTGTTACTGACAATAGTATGGCCACCTATTCAACATGGTCTGAACTATGTGTCACAAAGTATGATTGATACGAACAAAACGCTTGCAGCGTTTATCTTCGGAACGATCGAACGTTCGCTCATTCCTTTTGGACTGCATCACATTTTCTACTCTCCATTCTGGTATGAATTTGGTACCTACGTTGATAAAGCTGGAGAATTGGTACGTGGTGACCAACGGATCTTCATGCAGCAGCTTCGCGATGGAGTAGACTTCACAGCAGGGACATTTACTACAGGTAAATATCCATTCATGATGTTTGGTCTTCCAGCAGCGGCTTTGGCTATCTATCATGAAGCTAAACCTCAGAATAAAAAGATCGTCGGAAGTTTGATGATTTCCGCGGCATTGACATCGTTCTTGACAGGGATTACTGAGCCGCTCGAATTCTCGTTCCTATTCGTGGCTCCGTTGCTGTTCGCTGTACATGCTGTGTTTGCAGGTCTGTCCTTTATGACTATGCATATTCTGGATGTTAAAATCGGCATGACATTCTCGGGTGGCTTTATCGATTTTGTGCTCTTCGGTATTATCCCGAACCGTACAGCTTGGTGGCTGGTCATTCCGGTAGGTCTGGTCCTTGCCTTAATTTATTACTTCGGCTTCCGGTTTGTAATTCGGAAATTCAATCTTATGACACCGGGTCGTGAAGAAGATACGAATGAAGAAGAAGAAGTGAATACGGAGTCTGTCTCCAGAGCCGGTGATGATCTACCGCGGAACATTTTGTCCGCTCTAGGTGGTAAAGAAAACATCACTCATCTAGACGCTTGTATTACCCGGCTTCGTGTTGAAGTTAAAGATAAGGCAGGCGTAGACAAGAACCGTCTTAAGAAACTTGGTGCATCAGGTGTGCTGGAAGTGGGTAATAACGTTCAAGCGATTTTTGGCACACGTTCAGATACGATTAAATCGCAGATTCAAGATGTGATTAACGGAAAGACACCTGCAGCTTCAGCAGCTCCAGTAGTGGTTACTCCAGAGCCAGAAGAAGAACAACAGGCAGGTGAAGCTGGTGAAGCGATTATCAAGGAAGATATCGTATCTCCAGTAAACGGTGAGTTGTTGGATATCACAGAGGTGCCAGATCCAGTATTCTCCCAAAAAATGACGGGCGACGGCTTCGCGTTCCTATCCGAAGATGGGAAGATTGCTTCACCGGTTTACGGTAAGGTATTTAACGTGTTCCCGAGCAAACATGCCATCGGTATTATGTCTGACGGAGGCAAGGAAGTGCTCGTTCATATTGGGGTTAATACGGTTAAGCTTAAAGGTCAAGGCTTCACGGTATTAGTTGAAGAGGGCGATCTTGTAGCGGCTGGACAACCGATTATGGAAGTGGATTTAGAGTATGTAAAAGCACATGCACCTTCTGTAATCTCACCTGTTATTTTCTCTAATTTACCAGAAGGCTCTTCTGTAACATTGAAGAAGCCGGGTAAGGTTTCTATAGGAGACCAAGACATCATTACGATTCAGTAAAAGTGCAAGGGCCGATGCTTCCTTGTTCATACAAGGAAGCGAAGCTTTCACTATAAATTTAAAATACTTTAATAACAGAAAGCGAGTTGGATAATATTATGCAAAAAACATTCAGAATTGTCGATGAAGATGGAATTCACGCACGTCCAGCAACTGCCTTGGTAAATACAGCAACAAAATTCAAAGGTACAGAAGCATATGCAGAAGCTAAAGGTAAAAAAGTAACTTTGAAATCCATTCTTGGCGTATTGTCATTGGGTCTTGAAGCTGGAGATACTTTGTCTTTGATTACTGAAGGAAGCGAAGAAGCAGAAGCTTTGAACGCTCTTCAAGAAGTAATGATTAAAGAAGGGCTAGGGGAAATCCATGAATAAGATTTCAGGAATCGCGGCTTCAGCAGGGATTGCAGTAGCCCGTGCTTTTATCCTGAAACATCCGGATTATACGATTACGAAGACAAGTATCAGTGATACTGAAGCAGAAGTCGCTAAGTTGAATGATGCACTCGCCAAATCAAGAGTGGAGCTGCAAACGATTAAAGAGCGTACTTTGGCAGAGCTGGGGGAGAAGAAGGCTGAGATTTTCGAATCACATCTGCTTATTCTTGATGACCCAGAGCTGATCAATCCTGTAATTGATAAAATCCGTGAGGAATCGGTTAACGCGGACTATGCGCTAAACGAAGTGGCTACGCAATTCATTGAGATGTTCGAAAATATGAAGAGTGCCTATCTGCAGGAACGTGCAGCTGACATGCGTGATGTTACCAAGCGCTTGCTGAACCACCTGCTGGGCATTCATTATGTAAGTCCTGCAGAAATCAGTGAAGAAGTAATCGTGATTGCTCAAGATCTAACACCATCGGATACAGCACAGCTTAATCGTAAGTTCGTTAAAGGCTTCACAACGAACATCGGTGGACGGACTTCTCACTCTGCAATTATGGCCCGTTCTTTGGAAATTCCAGCGGTTGTTGGAACTAAAACGGTTCTGTCAGAAGTGAATTCTGGCGATTTGGTGATTGTCGATGGTCTGAACGGAGACGTTCTGATCAATCCTAGCGAAGCTGAAGTGGCAGAGTACACTCGCAAGCAGGAAGCTTACGACTTGCAAATCGCAGAATGGAAGAAACTTCGCGACGAACCTACAGTATCAGCAGACGGTAAACATGTTGAGCTAGCTGCCAATATTGGTACACCAAATGATGTGAATGGTGTCATTGAGAATGGTGGCGAAGGTGTAGGTCTGTACCGCACTGAGTTCCTTTACATGGGTCGCGATAAGCTGCCTTCTGAGGAAATTCAATATAACGCCTACCGTACTGTACTTGAGAACATGAAGGGTAAGCCGGTAGTCGTACGTACCCTGGATATCGGTGGCGATAAAGAGCTGCCTTATCTTGACCTTCCGAAGGAAATGAATCCTTTCCTTGGTTTCCGTGCGATCCGTCTTTGCCTGGATCGTCAGGATATTTTCCGTACTCAATTACGCGCGTTACTAAGAGCGAGTGTTCACGGGGATCTTCGCATTATGTTCCCTATGATAGCTACGCTTGGTGAATTCCGTGCTGCACGTGATCTTTTGCTCGAAGAGAAAGCTAAGCTTCGGGAAGAAGGTAAGGAAGTATCAGACAACATTCAGCTTGGCATAATGGTTGAGATTCCATCAACTGCTGTACTGGCTGACCAGTTTGCTAAGGAAGTTGATTTCTTCAGTATCGGTACGAATGATCTTATTCAATATACAATGGCTGCGGACCGTATGAATGAACAGGTATCTTACCTGTATCAGCCTTACAATCCAGCCATCCTGCGTTTGGTCAAAAATGTAATTGATGCAGCCCATGCAGAAGGTAAATGGACGGGGATGTGTGGTGAAATGGCTGGTGACGCAACAGCTATTCCGCTGCTACTGGGTCTTGGTCTCGACGAATTCAGCATGAGTGCAACTTCCATTTTGCCAGCGCGTAGTCAAATATCTAAATTGTCGGCTGCCGACATGAAGGATTTGGCTGCAAAAGCGTTGCAGCTTGGCACGGCTGAAGAAGTCGCTGCGCTTGTTCAAAGTATCGCTAAGTAACTTTTTACGCATGCATTAATCCGTTTTAGCGTTCTACTGTTTTTCCAACTACTATTGCCGACTTCCGATGGCTGGAGGTCGGCTTTTTTATGTTTTTTAACCTTTAATTTTCTATAATTCGACCTCATTTACTGTTCACTGTTTATTTTCTTTATTGCGCAGATGTCTATACCGATAGTATTAGTAATGAGCATAAAGTCGATAAGGAACCCAAACCTATAAATATGTCGTACATATAATAGTAAGGATCCATAGAAAGTTTATACTCCATTTGCTGACTTGCAGCGCTGTGCAAGTATTAATATGAAATAAATTGGTAATATATGGACTTATAAGCAACCCCACAGGTTAGGTGGGGAGCCATAGGATGGTGTTAATTCATGAGTAAAAATTATATAAATGCAGAATTGATGATGGAAGTCTACGAGGGCAAGGATTTAGGCTTGAGGTATTCAACGGAGTACAGTGTATTTAAAGTCTGGGCACCTACGGCACTTGCTGTGTCCCTTGTACTGTACGAAACAGGTGGGCATCAATTGAATACTGAGTCACCTAAGAGTGCTATGGACAATGGTCGTATTGTATATATGCAGCGTAGTAATGGTGGAGTCTGGCAGACCAAGTTATCAGGTGATCTAAAAGGGAAATATTATATGTACCGTGCTGTTTTTGCAGATGGCAATGTGACGGAAGCAGTAGATCCTTATGCAACAGCGGTATCTGCAAATGGTTTAAGATCAGCAATCGTTAATTTGCAGGATACGAATCCAGAACATTGGGATCAGGATGTAGCGCCTCCGTTACAGCATCCTGCCGACGCAGTGATTTATGAACTGCATGTTCGTGACTTCTCCTCACATGAGAGCTCAGGTATGCATTATAAGGGTAAATTCAAAGCATTTACCGAATTTGGATTAAAGGATTCGGCAGGAAATACAGTGGGGATTGATCATCTGGCTGAATTAGGGATTACCCATGTACATCTGATGCCGGTATTTGATTTTCAGACCGTGGATGAGCTGAAGGTGGTCAATCGGGGTTCCTCCATAACTAATGTGGACTACAATTGGGGGTATGATCCCCAGCATTATAATGTACCTGAAGGATCTTACAGCACCGATCCTGCCAATCCTGGCTTGCGGATTCGTGAATTTAAAGAGATGGTGCAGGCCTTACACAGCCGCGGGATCGCGGTAATTATGGATGTCGTTTACAACCATACGTATGCTGTGGAGAATGGCCCCTTTGAGCCGCTTGTCCCAGATTATTTCTATCGCCGCGATTTTACGGGACGTTTGTCGAATGGCTCCGGGGTTGGCAATGAGCTGGCTACAGAACGTCCGATGGTCCGTAAATTTATTAAGGACTCCTTATCCTATTGGGCTTCGGAATATCATATGGATGGTTTCCGGTTTGATCTAATGGGACTGATGGACAGTGTTACCATGCGGGAGATTACCGAAGAGCTTCGGCTAGAAGTGAATCCGAATCTGTTGCTTTACGGTGAACCTTGGACGGGTGGAGATTCTCCGCTGGCCACTAAAACGCTAAAAGGTGTACAGCGGGGCAAGGGCTATGCTGTCTTCAACGATAACTTCCGTTCAGCGATCAAAGGGGATAGTGATGGCTTCGGAAGAGGGTTCGTGACAGGCGAATACGGCAAAGAAGGTGCTATTGCAGCCGGAATTAAAGGAGCAATTCATGAGTTTACGGACTCGCCTGTGGAATCGGTGAACTATGTAACTGCCCATGATAATTTGAATTTATGGGATAAGATGCTTATCGTTCAAGGAGGGAGTCAGGAAGCTGATTTTCCGGTAATCGCTAACATGGATAACGAAGATCTGGAAGAGGCAGTGGCCCTTGCCAATCCATACGTGAATGTAGATCAGGAGAATATTCTCGGTAATGCAACTATACGTCGATCCTTGCTTGCTAACGGAATTATTCTGACCTCGCAGGGGATTCCTTTCCTGCATGCTGGAGATGAGCTCCTGCGCAGTAAATTTGGAGATCATAACAGCTACCGCAGCGGTGATGCGGTCAACTCGATCCGCTGGAATATGAAAAGTGCATTTAAGCCCGTATTTCAATATTATAAAGGTCTGATCGAGCTGCGGCGTACACATCCGGCATTTCGTCTGCATGGCCGCCAGGAAATTGAACGCTCCTTAGAATTTCTGCGTTGTGATGGCGGAATAGTATCGTATCTGCTTAGAAGCCATGCAGGAGGTGATCTCTGGAATAATATTACCGTTGTCTTCAATGCTAATAATGACCGGATGTCGGTATCACTTCCTGAGGTTGCTGATAGTTGGAACGTAGTAGTAGACCATACCCGTGCCGGGATAGAAGCCATCCGCAGAATCGAAGGCAATGAGGTAGAGGTGGAAGGGTTGTCGATGATGGTCCTTTATGATGAATGTGGTGAGCCAGCCCCACGCTCTAAAATTATCGAAATACACTATGAACGCCCAGATCAGAATTACCAAGGCTGGAATCTTTGGGTTTGGGATACAGGAATCCAGGATGGACAATGCGATTTCCGTTATATGGAGAACGGGCGTGCAGTAGCCCGCATCGAAGTGCTGCCAGATACCCAAACTATCGGATATATTTTGCGGCTTAATGATTGGGAAGAAAAAGATGGGGACGGAGACCGTTTCATTGATTGTTCTACGAATGGAGAGTTAACCAAGGTCTTAGTTCGGGATCGTGATCAGGAGATTGACGAAATTTCAGAAGATCATCTTCGGTTAAGCAGTTAGAGGCCATACAAAAAAAGCTGTTTCAGGGTTGATTTTTCCTGAGACAGCTTTTTATTTGCTCTTATGGTTTTACAATGGTCTGGTTAGCTAACCCTTCGTCCACAAGCTCGTAGTAGAGATTGGCTTTATTGCCACCATGGTCTTTGGAGCGATACATCGCCAAATCGGCGGCACGCAGCAGTTCATTAATACTGCTTCCGTGTTCAGGAAATAAAGCGACTCCGATACTCGCGGAGGTATGGAAGCTGGACCCGTTATCAACAGACCAAGACTTGTTGAACAGTTTAAGTAACCGCTGCAGTGTTTCATCAAGCATCTCTGGAGAAGTGAATCGATGCAGTACAACTGCGAACTCATCTCCGCCGATCCGGAAGGCCTGACCTATTCCTTTAACCGTATGCTGAAGTTCACGGGAGAGCAGCTGAAGAAATTCGTCTCCAGCCAGATGGCCTAAGGTATCATTTAGCTGCTTGAATCTATCACAGTCCAGCAGGGCAAGCGCAATATTTTGCCTCCGTCCTTCGGGTTGGGTGATAAGGTTCTCCATATACATTTTGAAATGAGCCCTGTTGGGAATCGCTGTTAAATGGTCATAGAAGGCTAGCTTATGTAGTCGTTCTTCGTATTGTTTTCGCTGGGTAATTTCCCGAGATAACAGCATAAATTGTGCTGGAAATTTACGGCTGCCGAGAACAGGTGACACCTTAGTTTCAAGCCATACCCATTGACCTTCTGCTCCGCGCATGCGCAGTTCAGAAATGCGCGGAGTTCCCTGAACAACACTTTTTAATTTAGCCCAGGCAATTTCCGGTTCACGTATGTAGTTGGATAACGGATCTCCTTTTTTAGGCACATAACCTAGAATACTGGAGTGTGAGGGGGAAGCATATAGAATCAACCCGTTGGGATCCGTCAAAATAATGAAATCAGACATGGTTTCACCGATAAGCTGATAAAGTGTTTGTTCTTCCAGCATTTCATTCTGGAGCCAGATGATTTTGCGTCCAAGGTAAATAATAACTAGGAGAAACACAAATAAGAGGAGTGAATAAAGAGAGAACAAAGCGCTTTTTTTATCTCCAAATCCATCCGTTACTTGCAAGGCGTAGTTGCCAATCAAGTCCTCTGCTTGATCGAGATGTGCCCTAGCTTCATTGAATTGCGAGTTTAGGGTGAGCGCAGAATATGAATCTGGGTTCCAGCTGCTCTTCGTCCGTTCTGTTATTAGCTTATACCCTGAATTTTTCCATTTGATAATGGTAGTTTCGAAGGAGCTGAGCTCGTTTTTTAATTCGGAAAGGATAATTCCACTTTGTTTCATATCACTGTAAGGGTTTTTTATAGCGTTGATATTTGATCTTGCTACACTTATTCGTTCCTCCGCTTGAAGATTATTATCTATAAACTCCTTAGTGAACTGTTCACCTTCTGCGGCTGTTAGGTTTGGACCCATTGCGATTTGCAAGGCTACAGCGGCTTGATGCAGATCACGATCCGCGCTCAGTATGAGCTTAGAGTTCTGATATATATCATCATAAAGAGAATCTGACAATCTATTAATCGTGTAATTTAAATAGAGTAGCGAGGCGACGCTGATCCCAACCAGAAGGACGGAGATTGCAGCGAAGACATAGAATAGTTTGCGTGTTACCTTGAACTCAAAGAATCCTGCCACAGTCATCTTCTCCCTGTATAAGATGATTAAGAAAATCTATTGCTGCTTAAGTAGAACCTGCAGAACGCAATCTATGGTCAGGCGTAATTTAATACATTCACTGATGTTTGAAGGTGCTTTTGGGATAAAAGAGGTGTTGTATACATAGTGGGAAAACATAGGAAAGTGTACGTGTGAGTAAATGGTAGTTTCTAGTATATCAAGTATATAGGACGTGCTGCTTATAGAGCAATCTTTACTCAGATAATAATCAAAATGACAAAATTTAAAGTTTAGTGTATGGGCCTATTGAATTATCTATATTCAAACCGATGGTTCCTATTACCCAACTCGAGCATAAATGATACCTATTACAGCTGCTGAAAAAAACTGCCCTTAGTCATCTTAATGACTATAGGACAGCTAATCATTCATTATTCGTTACGCAGTGCGTGAATGGGGCGAAGTCGTGCGGCTTTGTTCGCAGGCATCATTCCAAAAATCACGCCGATGAGTAAGGAGAAAATAAAAGAAATCAGTACCATATCCCAAGCAATGGAAACTGTAAGTGCAGAGTATTTCCCCAGCAGCCAACTGCCCGCGATACCAATGCCGACCCCAAGCACCCCACCCAAACCGCTGAGCACGATGGATTCAATCATGAATTGAGCGAGGATATCGAATTTTTTGGCACCAATTGCTTTACGGATACCAATCTCACGTGTTCTTTCATTGACAGATACGATCATGATGTTCATGATTCCGATGCCGCCGACAAAAAGTGAGATGCCTGCTATGCCTGCAAGCGCCATGGAAAGTGTATCTGTTGTGGAATTGACAGTTTCCAGCATTTCCTGAGAATCAAACACACTAAAAGCATTATCCGCATAATTGAATTTAGCATCAAGCGTACTTTCCAGTTTTTCTTTTGCAGCTGCTACAGTATCTGCTGAAGTTGTCTTAATGGTGATGGAACGTACGCCTTTGCTTTTTAATTGGCGTTCTGCCGTGCTTATAGGAATTAGTATGATATCGTCGTTGGAACCACTTAGACTGGAGCCTTTTGTTTCTAAAAGCCCAACGATTTTATAGCTAATCCCGTTTAACTGGACCTTCTGCCCTACAGGATTATCTGTACCGAATAAATCTTCGGCCGTACCTGAACCGATCAACGCTACCTTTTGCCGGTATTCGTTATCAATATCAAGCAAGAAGCGGCCCGCCTGTACATGAAAATCCTTAACCTCCTCATAAGAGGGGGTGATTCCTTCTACAGTTACACTAACGTTGTCCGTTTTGTTCTTGGCTGTAGCATTGCCGCTGATCACAGGAGCTACATTTGCTATACCCTCTATATCCCCTAGAGCAAGGGCTTCCTCATAGGTGAGAGAGGTAGTCGCCCCACGGCCAGTAATGTTTACAGTGAGTTGGTTTGTGCCTAGTCCGTTTAGCTGCTCTGTGATCTGTGAAGTAGTTCCTTGTCCAACAGAAACAAGAATGATGACCGAAGAGACTCCAATAATAATCCCAAGCATCGTTAAAAAAGCTCTAACCTTACTGCTGTTGATGCTCTTCAGGGCCATTCGCATGCTTTGGTACAATTTCACCCCGCATTCCTCCGATCTTCCACGAGGTTGCCATCCTGAATACGAATAATCCGCTCCGCTTGTTTAGCTATTTCCAGATCATGTGTGATAAGGATGATGGTATGTCCTTGCTTATTTAACTCACGTATCATTTGCATGACTTCCTGTCCCGTCCGTGTATCCAGTGCCCCGGTTGGTTCATCGGCAAGTAGAATAGGGGGGGATCCCGCCATAGCCCGGGCAATCGCTACCCGCTGTTGCTGTCCTCCCGAAAGCTCAGAAGGGCGGTGATGCATCCGATCCTCCAGCCCTACTTTAATGAGTGCTTCCTGTGCTAGTTGTCTTCTTTCCCGATGGGAGAGGCCACGATAAATCAATGGCAGCTCCACATTTTCAATGGCTGACAGCTTGGGGAGCAGGTTGAAATTTTGAAAGATAAAGCCGATCTTCTCATTGCGGATCGTTGCGAGCTTATTGTCGGATAACTTGCGAACCTCTTGTCCATCTAGAAGATAACTTCCTTCATCGGAGATATCGAGGCAACCAAGCATATTCATGAGTGTTGATTTACCAGAACCGGAGGGACCAATAATAGCTACGAACTCCCCCAGATCAATTGTAAAGGAAAGGCTATTTAAGACCGTCATGGTTTCTCGGGCCATTGTGTAGCCGTGGGACATGTCGTGAACTTCGATCAGAGGTGCTGAAGCACTCATCTGCCGCCACCTCCGCCACCACCTGGTGCGCTGCCCATACCACCAGCGCCACCTCCGGTGAAGCCGCCACCCCCACTAAAGCCACTGCCGCCGAAGCCAGCGCCACCCATACCGCCCATACCACCTCTAGTTTCCGTTTCCGTGCTGGTTGTTCCGGTTTTCGTAGAGATTACGGTAGGGATGATCACATGGTCCCCTTCATGGAGTCCGCTGACAATTTCAATGCTGCTCTCATCATGGAGACCCACTTCGACAGTGACCATCTGTCCTGAGCTATTGCCGCGATTTCTTCCACCGGCAGCGCCGCTGCGAGCGTCAGGAGCCCCGCTGGGCATAGCGCCGTCGCGAGCGTCAGGAGCCCCGCTGGGCATAGCGCCGTCGCGAGCGTCAGGAGCCCCGCTGGGCATAGCGCCGTCGCGAGCGTCAGGGGCACCGCTAGGCATTGGTACTTGGCCCTCGCCAGCAGTTTTGGAAGTTGTGACTGAACCCGCTGCTAGAGGAATAGAAACTGTGTATTTTCCGTTTCTTTCTTGTACAGCTTCAATAGGTACTGTTAATACATCCTTTTTCTCAGCAGTGGTTACTGAAACTTCCGCAGACATTCCAACAAGAGCACCTTCGGAGCTTGTTAGACCTATGGTAACATCGAAGAGGGAAACACCGTTTGAGGCAGTGCCCTCATTAGCTATTTTCGTAACCGTTCCCTTGAATTCCGTATCAGGCAGAGCATCCAATGAAATAGTGGCAGGCATCCCTAGCTTTACAGTAGGAATATCAAGCTCATCCACCTGCACAACTACACTTAAATTAGCATAATCGGTAATGTCGATGAGTTCAGAGCCGTCCATGGCTTTTTCGCCGCTTGCAATATTAACTGTCGTTACAGTTCCATCAATAGGAGCCGTTAACGGATCAGGAGGAAGCATATCTTCTTGGACAGAAGCTATTTTTTCCTGTTGCGCCGAAATGTCGGTTTTGGCCTTTTCAATCGAACGTTTGGCATTGCCTAGCTCATCTTCTGATGCACCTGCCACGGCCAGCTTCTTATATTGCTCCTGCTTGTCCTCAAGATCGGTCTCAAGCGAGGCAAGTGAAGTTTGCTCCTGCTTGAGATTGTCACTCAGATCATTGCCTTCAAAGGTAATCAAAGTCTGGCCTTTTTTCACTAGATCGCCCTCTTTGACAAGAACCTCAGCTGCCGTCCCGCTGTCCTTCGTTTTTACTTTACCAGTTTCTGTAGCAATCACGGAGCCGGCTCCGGATACACTAACTACGATATCGCCCTTTGTAACGGTAGCTGTATTAATAGGCGCTTCAGCGGCTTGACTGTTCTTATCAGGTAACAATGTATAAACCAGCATTCCTGCTGTGGCTACAACTACTACTCCAAGAGTCCAGAACACTATTTTTTTCTTCTTCATTTCTATCCTCCCTAGCTCATCATATTAATTGCCGGATGTATTGCTGGTGTCTGGATCTGTGCCAGAAGTAGAGTTGCTGTTCGAAGTCGTTGATGCCGCCTGATAAGTGACGACATAGGTTTGTGTTCCCAGCAGATTTCGATGGCCTTGGAATTCGTCGTATAGATTCAACCGGATTGCGCCGCCACCCAGTGTTTTGTACAGGCTGCTTGTGAAGGTTGTGGTGTACGACTTGAAGTTACCTAATTGTAGATCTGTGCCAAGTGTTAATGTTTTTTCCATGCTTTGTCCTAAGGGGTCAATCAGCTCCAACACCAGTTTGTGCTCGTAGGTGCCTGATTCATAAAGCGTGCTGGCTGACATGTTGTAGGTTAGTGCAGTGCTGAGCGTATCTTTACCAGCGGTGACGGTGGCGACTGCATTTGTAACGGATAGGGTATAAGGAAACATTTCCACGTTCAAAAGATTGCCTTTGGGCTCCACTCCCAGCTGGTTCAGTCCAAGTGATACCGTATTGATATAACCCGTCGATTGACCGCCAGGAGCGGTAAGCTTGCCTTCAGAAACACCCTCCCCGATGTATAGGACAAGGTTCGCTGGATCTATACCGAGAGGGAGCTTACTCCAGAGGGTGACCAGACTTTTTCCGTTAGGACTGGTGGAGGTTTTGGACTGGGTGACTTCGGCTTCATAATATTGATTGTCTTGTGTTTTGTAATAGGCTACGAGTTGAGCCTGTTCGGATTTACGCGATTCCTCACTGTTCATTTCTAGTTCTGTGTACAAGAGATTTGAATCTGTACCTGGGTACACGAGGGTCCGGCGTACAAGTAATTCCGCTTTTTTACCTTCAAGCTCAAGATGGAAAGAATTTTCAGCTGCAACACTCTGTACTCGGCTGTCCAGTTGGGTAGTACTTAGAGAAAGGAAGTTAAGCTTACTTTCACCTGAAGTTTCTTGCAGGGTGATTTTTAATTGATTGAAAGTATAGCTATAAGGAACATTGGCTACGACATACACAGCAGCCGATTCATTTGGACCGAGGATGGTTTGCGTACTTTCTGAGACAACCTGGGAAGTGCTGCTGATGTCACTTTCTCCAGCTTTGACGACACTTGTAAGCGCAGGAAGCTGAACAGAGGTTGATTTAGTGTTGCGGATGTTGATTTTAGCTACGATCTGGTCTTTGTCGGACCAAGGGAGTCTTTGAATGTTTGCAATTTTGACAACAAATGTACCGTGACTGTTCTCAATGGGGTATTCCGTGTCCTGCCAATTGTTAGTTTGCAGCGTGTAAGGGATCTGATAATAGGCGGTAGGAAAAATGATCTTGCCTTCAGCAGCCGGCTCAGTCATTTGCAGCTGCAATGTTCCTTGATTGAGTGTGAGTGGTACATCTGCGCTGAGTTCAATAATCTTTTCTTCAAGCGGTTTCAATGTTAGGCTGGCAAAATCCTTCGTATCCACCGGAAAGCTATACCCTTCAGCGGCTTTAATAGCAAGTTCATAGGCAGGCACATTCACCGCTTTGTTGCCGCTATTTTTGATGCGGAACTGTAGTGTCCACTTTGCGTTGCCATTGTCAGCATAGACGTTAGCCGTTTTCAACTGTGTTTCGACTGTATTATTGCTGATTGTAAGCTTCTTCGTGACATTGCTGGCTACGACAAGATCCGGTGTTGTTGCAGCGGGGAGATTGTAGGCGACAACCGGCAACGCTATTTTTAATGAGGCATCTTCTCCGGCAAATTGCAGCGCCATGTTGTCTGTCTTCATATAAGAAGGGATTTCCGTCAAATAGTAGATCGTCTTCTTTTCCTGAGGCTGTACTTTATAGCTGGTGCTGGTGTCATCAAGTGCGAGTTCAAATACAGATCCTCCAGCGGAAGCGAGGTATCCTTTAAGTCCAGTATCACTGAGTACCTTGGTTCCTTGATTAGTGAAGCTAACGCCAACCTTGGCATAGACCTTACCGTTATATTTATAAATTTGCAGGCTCTCTGCCTTGGTGGTTACAGGGAGATTGTTTAGGGTGATCTTTTTACTCTGCCCTCTGGCGACAGCTTGTGAATATCCTGTTGGTACGGTGAAGTTCCCTAGCTTTTTTTGATAATCGGTGGTGTTGAAGTCCCATCCGTACAATGAAATTTTGACCCCGTTTAAAGAGGTGGATTTGCCGATGTTTACATAGTAGGTGATAGATTGACTGCTTTTCGCGGCAATGGATTTGATGGTTGCACTGCTGGTAATAGGGCTTCCTTGAATAACTGTACCGCCGCTAGTAGTTACTTTGGAGAAAAAGTCCACCAGATTGAGGCTAGCGTTGCTTCCATTAGAGTAGCTGAGTGTGTATGTAAGAATATTTCCGCCATCCTGAGTTAATAAGCTGACATCCGTCAGCTTTGCGCTGATGTTAGTCTTCAAGGCTATGGAGCCTAGTTTATCCAGAGCGGATACGGAAGCTGTTGTTGCTATTTTGGTGGATGTAGTCCCGGCCCAAGCGGTATGAGCACCATACGCTGCAGATTGGCTAAGTACAGCTGTGCTTAGCAGCACCGCGGCTACTTTTATTCTCCGTACATGCATTTGATTTCCTCCCAATAGGATAGTTAATAGTCTGCGAAGGTGCACCCGAGTGGATAAGCAAGCCTTCCTAGTAATGGAAATTATCAAGCTCCGCTGAATGTTAGCTGAAAAAAAGTTGGAAAAATGGCTCTGAAGCTTAAAGCCAGCTTAAAAGAAGATAAAAATTAGCCTAATTTTGTCCAGCTTGTCAAAACGACAGATTTTGCATATAATAAAGAGACATATCTCTTGTAGTAAAGAGATACCTGACAATTAGCATGAATTGTGAAATGCAGTGATGGAGAAGAGTACACAGTGCCTGACTTACAGGGAGGAGACGCCGCGGATTGAGAGCGTTTCTAAGAAGCAGAGCTGTCGAAGTTCACTCCGGAGCAGTTCCCTGAATTCCTTAAGCTATCTAATAGGGAAGGGTAGGGGATACCGGTCACAGACCGTTATTTCTGTATAAAGTGAGATAGGTATCTGTCCAGCCAAAAGAGGGAATGAAGCTCTTAAGGGGAACAGATCAGCTTGTCTAACAAGGGTGGTACCACGGTCTTTTCGTCCCTTACCGGGAGAAAAGGCCTTTTTTTGTTGAACTAGACAATGATTGAAGGGGGCTGTACACGGCCATGAAAGAGAAGTTGGAAGCATTGAAGGTTGAAGCGCTGGCTAAGCTGCAGGAGGTTATGGATCCGCAGGTACTAAATGATCTAAGAGTGAAGTATCTCGGTAAAAAAGGTGAGCTTACAGAGGTTCTGCGCGGTATGGGAGGACTTAGTGCTGAGGAACGTCCGGTAATCGGGCAAGTAGCGAATCAGGTTCGCAGTGCTATTGAGGAGATTATCGGCGCGAAGCAGGAGGCTTTTCAAGAGCAGGAAACCCAGCAACGTCTGCAGGCTGAAAAAGTAGACGTAACCTTACCGGGTCGCCGTATGCAGCAAGGGGGCATTCACCCGCTTAGCAGAGTCGTACAGGAGATTGAGGATATTTTTATCGGCATGGGCTACCGTGTAGCTGAAGGTCCGGAAGTAGAGACCGATTATTATAACTTTGAAGCTCTAAATCTGCCTAAGAATCACCCGGCACGTGATATGCAGGATTCTTTCTATTTAACGGATGACCTGTTAATGCGCACACAAACCTCGCCGGTACAGATTCGTACTATGCAGGCTATGAACGGTGAAGCTCCGGTAAAAATCATCTGCCCGGGTAAAGTATTCCGCCGTGATGATGATGATGCAACGCATTCCTTCCAGTTCCACCAAATCGAAGGTTTGGTCATTGGAAGTAACATTCGAATGAGTGATCTGAAGGGCACCCTGCAACAATTTGTGCAGGAGATGTTTGGACCGAATACAGGCATTCGTCTTCGTCCGAGCTTTTTCCCATTCACTGAGCCAAGTGTTGAAGTAGATGTAAGCTGCTTCAAATGTGGCGGCGATGGCTGCAGACTATGCAAGCAAAGCGGATGGTTAGAAATCCTTGGCGCAGGTATGGTGCATCCAAATGTACTGAAAATGGGTGGCTATGATCCTGCTGAGTACAGCGGCTTCGCTTTCGGAATGGGTGTAGAGCGGATTGCAATGCTTAAATACGGCATCGATGACATCCGACATTTCTATAGTAATGACATGAGTTTTGTGAAGCAATTCAAGGGCGTTTAGTTTTTGTGGGCGCGCTGGCTGATAGTGGCGGAGAATGGCTTTGGAGTGTTCTCCCACAGGAAGCAGCGCGAACGACAGTGAAATAAATACATCTGAAACATAAAGGAAGTGAGCGGATATGAAAGTATCAACCGGATGGTTGGCTGATTATACATCGATTGAAGGAGTAACCGCCGAACAGCTAGCGGAGAAGATTACCGCTGCCGGCATTGAGATTGACGGCGTAGAGCGCCGCAATAAAGGCATTTCCGGCATCGTAACCGGCTATGTGAAATCAAAGGAAAAACATCCTGATGCAGACAAGCTGAACGTATGTATCGTGGATGTGGGCCAAGATGAGGAGCTACAAATCGTTTGCGGCGCAAAAAATGTAGCTGCAGGTCAAACTGTACCTGTAGCAATGGTTGGCGCTAAGCTGCCAGGACTGGATATCAAAAAAGCCAAGCTGCGCGGTGTCCTGTCGCAAGGAATGATCTGCTCGGCCAAAGAATTGGGACTGAATGATAAATTGCTTCCAAAAGAGCAACAAGAAGGTATTCTTGTGCTGCCTGAAGGGACAGAGATTGGTCAGGATATTTCCAAGGTCCTCGGCTTAGATGACGAGATTCTGGAATTCGATCTGACTCCGAACCGTTCAGATTGCCTCAGCATGATTGGTGCTGCTTATGAAGTAAGTGCAATTCTTGGGCGTGAAGTTAAATTACCTGATCCAAAAAGCGAAATGATTGAGATCAGTGGTCCTGCTGCGGATTCCATTTCCGTCAAGATTGAAGATGAAGAATACTGCAGCCATTATGCAGTTCGTTATATTGCAGGTGTTAAACCTGCACCATCACCGCTGTGGATTCAGAATCGTCTGATGGCTGCTGGGGTTCGTCCAATTAATAATATTGTGGACATTACCAATTATGTGATGCTGGAATATGGACAGCCGCTGCATGCTTTTGATGCAGATAAAGTACAAGGTGGAGAACTCGGCGTTCGTCTTGCCCATGAAGGTGAAGTTTTGGTTACACTTGACGGTCAAGAGCGTAAGCTAGAGCCGCAAATGCTCGTTATCGCTGATGGAGTAAAAGCTGTAGGTCTGGCCGGAGTAATGGGTGGACGGGATACAGAGGTTACTGCTGAGACGGTAAACCTTGTTCTGGAATCTGCTAAGTTTGATGGAGGAACGATTCGTAAAACCTCGCGTCAATTGGGACTTCGCTCGGAAGCCTCCCTTCGTTTCGAGAAGGAAGTGGATCCAAGTGCAGTTATTCCTGCATTGAACCGTGCAGCCGTACTGATTGCACGTTATGCTGGCGGATCGGTCCATGAAGGCATCGTGCAAGCAGGAACTGACGCTGTTCAAGAGAAGGTTCTCACCTTGTCCTTAGAGAAACTGAATCGTTATCTGGGAACGGATTTGTCCTTGTTGGAAGTGAAGACATTGTTTGGCCGTCTACATTTCAAATGTGGAGATACCGCACAAGGGCTGCTTGAAGTTCAAGTCCCAACCAGACGTGGCGATATCAGCTATGATGTTGATCTTATTGAAGAAATTGCCCGCCTGTACGGGTATGACAATATTCCAACGACTCTAATTGAAGGAATTACAACGCCAGGAGCACTAACTCACAAGCAAGCGCTCCGTCGTGAACTGCGTCGCCTATTGTCACATGGCGGTTACCAAGAGGTGATGGGTTACTCCTTCATCCAGCCGCAACAAAGCACAATGTTCCCTGAGTTATCAGAAGGAGCAGTAGCGGTGAAGCTGGCTATGCCGATGAGTGAAGAACGCAGCGTACTGCGTACCAGCCTTCTACCACAACTCTTGGATATTGCCAGCTACAATACCAATCGTCGTCAAAGCGACTTGGCATTGTTTGAAATCGGCAACGTCTTCTTCACGGATGAAGAACAGTTGACTCGTCAGCCACGCGAACTGCCGGTGCTGGGGCTGCTGCTTAGCGGAAGCTTAACAGTGAAGCAATGGAATGTTTCGGCACAGCCTGTGGACTTCTTTGATTTGAAGGGTGCGCTGGAAACGGTATTTGCTCATTTAGGGCTGACCGATAAAATCGTCTATGTAGGAGATAGTCCAGAAGGATATCATCCTGGGCGTTCCGCGTCGGTATATTTACTCGGAAACGAGGGTCGTGTGAAGATCGGAACGATGGGACAGATTCATCCGGATCTGCAAAGACAGCTGGATCTGGTGGATACTTATGCGGCAGAAATTTTATTGCAGCCGTTATATGAAAGTGCGCAAAGCCGTTTGCAATATAATGAGCTTCCGCGTTTCCCAGGAATGGAGCGGGATATTGCTGTGGTCGTGGATTCCGCTGTACCAGCGGGCGATCTGCTAGCTTCCATCCGCGATAACGGAGGTTCTTTGCTCCAGTCCGTACAGGTATTTGACGTTTATACTGGTGGTAAGCTGGAGAATGGAAAGAAGAGCATCGCGATCTCACTGCTGTATCGTCATAGTGAACATACACTGACTGATGAGGAAGTAGGAGAGGTGCATGAGAAGGTATTAGCATCTCTTCAACAAACTTTTGGTGCAGAATTAAGAAAGTAGCAGGAATTGTGTAAAGCCGCAGCGAATCCATTTAGAAACTGAGATTCGCTGCGGCTTTTTCTAGGTAGAGTGCAAAGCGGAGAATATCAGCCATAATCTATTGAATATTAGGGATTTTGCCAAATGCTTACCAAAAAAGCTACAATAGAAGAAGTGAAACTAGCTTAGAATCCGCACACATACAAAGGAGGGCACAACTGTGGCTATGGACCGGACACGTGTCGCCGTGGAGATATACGGAACTTCCTATAAACTCGTCGGAAGCAGTACTGAATATATGAAACAAGTGGCCCGTTATGTTGATGAACATATGCGCACGATTTCTAAATCTCACACCAGACTGGACACACCGCGTATAGCGGTGCTTGCAGCTGTACATATGGCGGAGCAGGCTATTCAGGTTCAGGACTTCAAAAATGAACTAAACATGATGACAGGTGAACGCAGTGAACTGCGATTGGAAGTATCTCGCCTGCTGGAGGTACAGCGGGAGCGGCAAGAAGAATTCGAGCGACTTGAAGCTGCGGCCAAAGAAGAGGCTGGGCGACTGATTGCTGCTGCGGAGGAAGAACGTAAGCGGCATTTGGAGATTCAGGAGAATGAACGCAAGGTACATGCGGAACAGCTTCAGGAGGCAGTGCAAGCTGTGGAAGCTGCACGCAAGAAGCTGGAAGAAGAATTGCTTGAGCGTGAGATAGAGCTGCAAGCACTGCGGACAAGCTACGAAGAAGAGCAGGCAGCTAGTCGTGAACACCAGCGGCAGGAACTGGCGAAGGCGGAAGCCATCCGCTTGCAGCAGCTGGAGGAGCAGAAGGCTGCTCATCTGCAAGAGCTGGAGAACATCCGGGAGACGCTGACCAAGGAGAAGACAGACACGCTGTCTGCTCTGCAGCTTGAACTGACCGAGACCAAGTCAACACTGGAGGAAGAGCTTGAGGTTACCAAGTCTACATTAGGTAAAGAACTCGAAGATACCAGATTGACGCTGGGTAAGGAGCTTGAGGATACCAAGTTGACGTTAGGTAAGGAGCTTGAGAGTACCAAAGCGAAGTTGGGCAAAGAGCTGGCGGAAGAACGTGAAGCACTGCAGCGGGAACAAACCAAGAATAAGGAACTGCGGCAGTCACAAGGCACTCAAGAGCATAGACATAAGCAAAATATTCAAGAGCTGGAAAAACAGCTGGCTGAGCTTCGTGGTGGGACAGGGCAACTTCAGTCCAGATTACGTGCGGCTGAAGCCAGTCTTAAGAGTGAACGAGATGCAAGACAGACGCTTCTTGGACAATATGAAGCGATTGTTAAACGTGAAGAACAGCTCAGTGAAGAGCTTCACACGGCTACTGAGCTGGGCACACTGTTGAATGAGGAGCTGGAAGAGTTACGCCAGCGTTATCAACAGTCACAGAATGAAGCTACAGAGCTAAGAGCGTCACTACAGGAGACGAGTGGAAATCTGCACCGTGTTCAGGAAGAGCTTGCGGGATCAGCAGCAGAGGCGGCTAACTGGCAGGAGCTTTCGGATAAACGCATGGAAGATATTGGTGAACTGGAAATGAATCTGCTGGAGTCTGAGGAGAAATCCGTGTTGCTCCAGAAAGAGATTGACACGCTACGTGGGCAAGCCGATGGATTAGTACAGCAGCTGGATCAGGAGGTTCAGCTTCGTACAGATGCAGAACGCGAAACAGCGGTACTTCGGGAGCAAGGTGTGCAGGCTCAGAAGGAATTGTCTGCGCTTCGTGTTCGTTATGAGGAACTGATTGCTCAATACGACGATGTACTGCAAGAAGGAGAACGCCTGCAGGAAAGATATCAACTGTTGCAGGAAGAAGGCGAAGAGGCAACACGACGCTTAGAAGAGTTATCTGAAGCTAGTCGTGAAGCTGCTGCTACTGTTGCTGAGCAACAGGAAGTGCTGAAGGAAGCAGAGGCGTACGGAGCTTCCTGGAAGCATAAGTACGAGGAACTATCCGATCAGCAGCTGCAGTGGACGGATCTCGAAGCAAAGCTGCGTGAGGAGATCGACATTTGGCAGCAGGAAGCCGGTGAGGCTGAAATGAAGCAGGAAGCTATTGATCGTGAACGTAGCGAAGTGCTTCAGCAGCTAGGTGAAGTTGGTGAAAGCTATGAAATGGTTCAAGGACAGCTTCGTTTGTTGCAGCTCCAGTTTGAAATGCGTCAGGAAGAGCTTGACAAGCTGACAGATGAGCATCGTAACCTTAAAGAGGAATATGCCAAGCTACAAAATGAATATAATGAATGGATTCAACTGATCGAGCAAGACAGTTGAGTGCCGGATGCAAGTAAAAGAGCTGACCTGATGAGTAGAGAGATCTATTTCGGGTCAGCTCTCTTTATTAATGAGCTCAAATTAAAAAAACAGCCGATCTCAGGGGGAATCCCTAATAATCGGCTGTTTATGTGTAATCTATTCCACGATGATTGTAGCTCTCATTCCGCTATGTCCGGAGCCACACATAATGGAGCAGGTCATTTCGAAAGTTCCAGCTTCCTCGGGTACGATCACCTTTGAGGATTTTTTTTCATTAAGCTGCAGCTCGAACTCTGGAATAAGGATACCGTGATTGCCGTCATCATTTTTAAAAATGATTTTGACGGGAACACCCTTTTTTAGATGATATTCTTCCTGATCAAAGCTGTAATTTGTAGCTGTAATTATGAGTTCTGTTTCTGCCTCGATTTCCGGCTCCGCTGTGTTAGTATTGCCAGCAGCACTATCATTGTTGTTCCCACAGGCTGTAAGTGCTATAACGAACACCATTGAAAGTAGAATTGCAAATTTTTTAATAATCTAAATCCCCTCCCAAGAAGTCCAAGCATAGTGAAAATGTGACAATTATGTAGACATCATAACTTAAAATTTAAGTAAGCGCTTTGATGAAATGTGAAAACTATGTGAACAGGCAGACTGTTCAAACTTTGTCGTAAATTGCAAAAAAATGATGAAAATATAACTAAAATTTATTATAATGAAAGCTATTACATTAACGTATAAAAGTAGGGGATACATATTACAAGTATTAATGATGCGCTAAGTACGGAGGTTTGGCACCGTAGAATCTTACAAGGCTATTGGATGGTAGTCATTCTTTTATTAATCTCACAGTTGCTGTTTTTGTCGAATATTGACCGACTCCAAATAAAAACAACCATGGATACGAATCTATGGCATTTATTTATAGCCTGTAATTTACTAATTGTGTTCCTTATGATTACTGCGGAGCTGTGGCTGCGTTATAGTAAACAGTCCCCTAAATATGGGGTGGTTAGCTGCGGGTTTTTAGTGTCCTATCTTATGTATTTTGTATTAGAGCCTTTTGTTGACGGTGCTCAGATGACACTTATGATGCCGATTATGGTTGCTCTTATTTATTTTGATCGTAAGCTCCTGTACATAATGGGGTTATTTAGTATTGTGTTTTATGCCGGGGTATATTTTGGGTTGGAACGGCCATTCCTACATAAACCGCTGCTTGAATTCTTGATGGTAGAGTGTGTATTTTTGGTATTTGTGCTGATGGCTATTGCAGTAATTATTCGTGCTCGTGAAGCGCGTATTAATTTAGAAAGATTAACCAAGGCGGGCCAAGATCTAATGGTGGAGAGGGCTATTTCGGATAAGCTGCTGAAGATAGACGCACTCACTGGACTCTATAATCATAAAACCTTTCATGAATATTTGGATTCATTATTGGAGCAATGTGAAAGCAACAACCTTCAGCTACAGCTGGCTCTTTTCGATATTGATAACTTCAAGCAAGTGAATGATACCTACGGACACAGGGTTGGAGATCTTGTACTTAAGGTGATAGCGGACAAGGTAGGCGGCATGATTGAGTTAAATGATTTTGCGGCTAGGTATGGCGGGGAAGAGTTCGCTGTGATTTTTACAGATAAAAGTTTCTCGGAGTCCTATGAAGCAGTAGAGAAATTACGGAAAAATATTGCTCAAATTGAACATTTGCAGGCTGGTAACAAGCCGATCACCGTGAGCATTGGAATTTGTGATTATCAGCTTGGGGATGGAAAAGAGCTTCTCTTTCGTAAAACAGACAAAGCGCTCTATACCGCTAAAAAGCAAGGCAAGAACAGAGTGGTCAACTGTGCGGAGAGTCATAAAGAGGAGATTGTGTCTTTTGCATAAAAACAACACAGAACCCCTTATTGCCGGAGAAGAACCGGAATAGGGGGTTCTGTGTTGCGAAGAGCTTTTGTTACTTAGCGGCCTCAAATGGAGTGGATACCGGCAGAAACAGGTCGATAATCCCAATGACAAGAGCTGCTAAGATGGCACCCAGAATGGATACGCTGACTCCGCTGACTACGAATTGAGCGACCCAGATTACTACCGCGCTGACAATAAAGCCGACGATACCACGACCGAAAGGCGTTGCTTTTTTGCCGAAGATTCCTTCGACTACCCAGCCGAGTAGCGCAATCACCAGTGCAAGGATTAAAGCGCTCCAGAACCCACCAACCGTGAACTGTGGAACAATCCAGCCAACAACCATCAGAACAAGCGCTGCGACCACAAAACGACCAACATGACTTAAGAAATTCACTGTACTAACCTCCTTTGGCCCATGCTAAGGATATGTGCAGTTCTTATTGTGACCTTATTACGTGATTCTATGCTTAAAAATAAGACCCAAATAGCGAAATTGACCTGAATTCTGTATAATGGAAACATCTATGAAGGGAGCTGTGACTGTAATTGGACGACAAAATTTTGCATACGCTTGAATATCGCAAGATTTTAAATAAATTAATGCAATATACGCAAACCCCCATGGGAAGATTGGCTGCGGAGCAGCTAAGGCCCTCCGGCGATTTCGAAGGTGTGAAGAAGCTGCTTCAAGCCACGGATGAAGCGGCTAATGTGGATCGCCTGAAGGGCATTCCTTCGTTCGGCGGGGTAAGCGATATTCGAGCTGCACTAAAACGTGCTTCTATCGGCGGAATGCTGGGAACAACTGAGCTGCTGGCCGTTGGAAATACCATTGGCGGCGCACGCAGAGTCAAACGTTTCCTGGCAGCTATGCATGAGGAAGAAAAGATTGAGCTCCTGTTCTCACTGAGCGACGTTTTATCGGAGCAAAAACATGTGGAAGATGCCATCCGTTTATGTATAGACGAGAATGCTGATGTACTTGATACAGCTAGTTCTGAGCTGGCTAACATTCGCCGTGAATTGCGCGGAGGAGAGACCAGAATTCGTGAGAAGCTGGATTCGATGATTCGTTCGTCTTCTGTAGCGAAAATGCTGCAGGATCAGCTGGTGACCATTCGTGGTGATCGGTTTGTTATTCCCGTAAAAGCGGAGTACCGTGCCCATTTCGGTGGTATCGTACATGATCAGTCTGGATCAGGAGCGACTTTATTTATCGAGCCAGAGTCTATTGTGGCGATGAATAATAAACTCCGTGAAACACGGCTGCGTGAGGAACGGGAAATCGAGATCATTTTACACAGGCTGACGGCACTTGTAGCCGACATTGCGGAAGAAATGACCTACGATATTGATATTCTGGGAGAACTGGACTTCATCTTCTCCAAGGCGCGTCTTGCTCGTGATATGAAGGCTACTCAGCCGCGTATGAATGACCGCGGTTATCTTAAGCTGCGCAAAGGGCGGCATCCGCTTATTCCAGCGGAGCATGTGGTTCCTTTGGACGTGGAGCTGGGCAATCAATACAGCTCAATTATCGTAACCGGACCGAATACCGGTGGTAAGACCGTTACCCTCAAAACCATCGGCTTGTTGAGCTTAATGTCGATGTCCGGCTTGTTTATTCCAGCAGAGGAAGGCAGCCAGATGTGTGTGTTTGATGCCATTTATGCTGATATTGGCGATGAACAGAGCATTGAGCAAAGTCTGAGTACCTTCTCTAGTCATATGACTAATATTATCTCCATTCTGCGTAGAATGACTCCTAAGAGCCTTATTCTGCTTGATGAGGTGGGGGCTGGAACCGACCCGGCAGAAGGCTCTGCGCTGGCAATTGCCATTCTGGAGCATATTCACCGGATCGAATGCCGGATGGTCGCAACAACACATTATAGCGAACTGAAAGCATACGCTTATGAGCGTAAGGGAGTCATCAATGCCAGTATGGAATTTGATGTTCAGACCCTTAGCCCAACCTATCGCTTATTGATCGGCGTACCCGGACGAAGCAACGCCTTTGCGATTGCCGAGCGTCTAGGCCTGCCTCATGCGATTCTGGAGCATGCCCGCGGCGAAGTGAAGGAAGAAGATCTGCGCGTGGAGCATATGATTGCTTCTCTCGAAGAGAATCGGCTGGGAGCGGAACAGGAGCATGAACGTGCAGAGGGCATCCGCCGCGAAGTGGAGGAGCTGCGCAGCAGACAACAGCAAGAGCTTGAGAAGCTGGAAAGCCAGCGTGAGAAACGCCTCGAGAAGGCTGAGAAGGACGCCAGCGCGATCCTGGACAAAGCGCGTAAGGAAGCTGAGGAAATTATCAGTGATTTGCGCCGCTTGGCTATGGAAGAAGGAGCTTCAGTTAAAGAGCATAAGCTGATTGAAGCGCGGCGACGTCTGGATGAAGCTGAGCCATCACCGCGCAAGAAGGCTGTTACCCGCAAGACTACCAAGGCTCCACGTACAATTGGTCCTGGAGATGAAGTGAAAGTCGACAGCTTGAACCAAAAGGGCTTTGTGGTGGAGCTAAGCGGTACTAAAGAGGCGCTGGTGCAGTTTGGCATTATGAAGATGAAGGTAAGGCTGGATGATTTGGAATTGCTCTCCTCGAAAGCAACAGCTGCGCCAACGGCCCTTCGCCATGCGACAACCGTCAAACGTTCCCGTGATGAGAACATTCGCAGTGAACTGGATTTGCGCGGGACTAACCTGGAGGAAGCTATCATGGAGACAGATCGTTTTATCGATGAAGCCTTTTTAGGTAATCTGGGTCAGATCGCCATCATTCATGGTAAAGGAACGGGTGTGCTGCGCACAGGAATTCAGGAATATTTGCGTAAGCACAAGCATGTGAAGAGTTATCGGCTCGGGAATTATAACGAAGGCGGCGCGGGCGTAACTGTGGCTGAGCTGCAATAGCGGGATTTCCCGGCAGAAAGAAGGGGAAAGCGTGCAAGAAGATATTGATCTTTTGCTGGGTCATCCGCTAGGTGCCTTGCTTGGCTACTTTGCAGTGGCGATTCTTGGGCTGGTTGTATTTCTGTCTTTTTTTGAAATGGTAACGAAATATAATTGCTGGGAAGAAATTCGTAAGGGAAACCTGGCAGTGGCAATGGCCACAGGCGGCAAAATCTTCGGAATTTGCAACGTACTGCGTTTCAGTATTGAAGCAGGTGTTTCAATTTACGAGACAATGAAGTGGTCCGTCGTCGGTTTTTTGCTGCTGCTGCTTGCCTATTTTTTATTTGAATTTCTGACCCCTGTATTCTCTATTGACGAGGAGATCGCTGCGGATAACCGTGCTGTTGGACTTATTGCCATGCTGATCTCGGTATCGTTGTCTTATGTAATAGGTGCGGCTATTTTTTAAATCCGTCCTTATAAGGACACCCTGCAAAGGATTATGGATCTGGACAAGCTTTGAATTGAGCAGTCCCACTCTTTGTGGGGTATCTTAGGAGGAAATCATGAAGATTCTCACCCGAGTTCTGTTTCTGTCAGCGATTGCTTTTATAGCAGCCGGTATTATTTATTTAATGATGAATTAAATTTAAAAGTGAAAGTATGAAGGAGATTATAAAGATGGAAACAACTGTATGCCCTTGGTGTCATACTGAAATTGTATGGGACGAGGAATTTGGACCTGAGGAGAATTGTCCTCACTGTAACAATGAGCTTAGCGGATACCGTACGGTCACTGTTGGGATTGACGGCATCGAAGAAGAAGAAGTAGAGGAAGTCGTAGAGGAACCCAAACAAGAGGTTGTTAATGACGATGATCTTTGGGGAGAGCCTGATAAAGACAGCGTAGTTCCAATCTATAATACGCTTAATCAATTCGGCGATGATTATGACTTGAACAAGTACGAAGAGAGTGTCTCAGCTATTCTGGCCATTCAGGAGGAAGCTCCGGAATGTACTCAATGCCATGAACTTACGATCCTTGCGGGTAAGCAGCCTGTGAGCAGCTTTGAGCCGTCTGCTCCAGCTACACTAGGTAAGTCGGTATTAACCGCTCCATTCTCACTCAATGTTTACGTATGTCCTTCCTGCTTCCATGTTCAGCACAGTCTGGCACAGGAAGATCGGATTCAGCTCGTACGCAATTTGAGCAACGCTCAGGCGTAAGAAGTAAGTATATAAAAAAAGGGGCGGTCCCATAAGCTAATAGCTGCTGGGGCGTGCCCCTTCTTTTTTTGGACCTTACTTGACCGTTGACCGTTGTCGGAAGCGTGCGTATATGTAATCACTGTGGATGCGCATAGTAACCCGCTAACGGACACAGCCGGCCTTAATCGCACCATTATCCGATATTTGGAATGCTATCGGACTCCAGTGCAGCTATTGGCTTGAAAAACGCCTATATATGGGCCTCTTTCCAAGGATAGCATCACTGGAGTCCGAAACCTTGCTTTAAAAGCTAAAAACATGTAAATAACGTCAACTGTGTCCGTAAGCTCCATGGGATGATGGATTTACGATTGTAGCAGGCAATTTAATAAAAAGCGGGGTTGTCCCAAAAGCAGTGAAGCGGCTGGGAGGGCCAGCCCCGTTTTTATTTTCTACAAAAATCAGTTCTGTTTCATCACGTCCAAACTCTTAGAAGGAGAGGGTTTGGCTGACCGGGTGAGTGAGAATAAATCTAACTCAGGCCGATGTTTGCCGGCAATCGTATCCGTTAACAACTCCGCAGCGATCATACTGTACACCGTCCCATTGCCTCCGTAGCCCTCGATGAAGTAACAGTGAGGGAACTTTGGATGTGGGCCGATATATGGAAGCCCATCACGAGTAGAACCGAACACAGCACCCCAAGAGTACTCCAGCTCAATGCCTTTAATTTCTGGAAATAAGGCTTCAAGCTCTTCGAGCAATTTTTGACCTTGAGAAATCACTCGGACCTCACGACGTTCGGGGTCTGTCAGCTGCTCATCCTTACCTCCTGCAATAATCCTGCCTTCAGGGGTTGTCCGAAAATATAAATAAGGGCGGGCTGTCTCCCACAGCAGGCTACGCTCATGCCACTTTGGAAAATCCTTTAGAGGTTTGGTCATCACTGCATACGTGTTGATCAGCTCAGCGCCCCGGTCTTTTTTGAATTCCTGTGTTTCATAACCCATTGCAAAAATAACATCCTTGGCAATAATCCGGCCACTTTCTGTATGGCAAATCACGCCATCCTCAGTAAACTCATAATGTTTCGCTTCGCTCTGTTCAAAGACGCGTACGCCATTCGACGCTGCCTTGGCGATTAGGCTGTGCACCGTTCGATAAGGATTCGCTTCGGCATCCCCGCGTGAATAAAGTCCTGCTGGTTTTGAAAAAGAGTACAGAGCTGCAATCTTATCCTCTTCCCAAAATTCAGAATCGAAGCCATTAGCCACGAGATTCTCATATTCTTCCCGCAATGCAGGTACATCCGCAGGAGTGCTGGCATACAAAAGACTGCTGCGAGGAATGATCTGCGGATCGATATCGAGCTTGTCCGGCAGGTCCAGAATGTTCCTTACCCCAGCCTGGCATAACTGATAAAAGAGCAAACCGTTCTTTTGCCCAAAGGTGTTCATGCATGAGGTTAACGATTTATCGTTGGAAATCTGCAGGAGTCCAGTGTTAGCATGCGAGCTGCCGCTGCCGACCCGTCTTTTTTCGATCAGAACAGCATCCGCTCCACTTAAGGACAAGCGATAGGCGGCCATTGCCCCACCCATTCCGGCGCCTACAACCAGGCAATCACAATGAATAGTACCTTCTAGAGAGGGGTAAGTTGGAGGGTTCTGTAAAGTGCTTGACCAAGGTGTATTTCCACTATTTAAATTCATGAATTGTTCGCTCCTTCATTCGTGCCGTGATTTAGTATTGGCGGCATTTTATCGTCTCATTCGCGGTATGTTCTTATTTCTGTCATAACTCTCTAGTGCCTTTCGGCAAATAAATCGCGGGCATAGGCGGCATACTAAAGCCTGTATGAATCAACTACAAGGAGGGACTACAACAAATGCAATCAACGCAAATGCAAGCGCTAAGTGGTAAGGAATTGGAGTATATCGCTGACTCCATCTCTAATGAGGACTTGCTTCTCAAGCAATGTGCAGCAACGGCTGCGACAACACAGAATCAACAAGTTCGCCAAATTTGTATGCAGCATATGCAAAATCACACCAAACACATGACTGAGCTCACTCAGTTAATCCAACAACATCAACAATACGCGCCAACAAGCCCACAATAATTGCAATATTAATTCTAGGGAGGTTATTTAATGAACGCGCAAAATACTGGGGCATTTATGCCGGATGAGGATTTACTAAACACCATTTTGTGTGATTTGAAGCGGACCGTACGCGAATATGCTACAGCTGCTACAGAATCAGCATGTCCAGCCGTTCGTAGGGTTTTTAACACTATGACCATGGACACTTTGCAACTCCAAGGTGATTTATACACGCATATGTCTCAACTGAATATGTATCCTGCACCTGCAAAAGCATTGCGCCAAGATGTGGACAAGCAGCTTCAAACCGCACAGCAAATGCAACAGCAAACAGGGCAATTTGTTCAACAAAAAACCGGGCAATTTGGCGCATACGCTCAGAATGCTCATATCCCGGCTAACGGACAACATCAGCCTTCTCATTTAATGTAACCATGATGGTTGGCGAATGAAGCAAATCGCTTCATGAGTGTGGAGATAACGCCCGTTTTTACTGGTTAAATCCGGTAGAACGGGCGTTTTTTCTATTTTTTTGTGTATGTTCTATGTAAACTCTGCCTTTCATGGAAGCTCCTATGGGGTTATTTTGTTTGCAGAGATGCACATTTCATGTCATATTAGTATTAAACTCTTTTCGCGGGGCGACGCATTAATAGCGTACCGTCATTGGCGAACTATCCGGAGGGAAGGCATGAAGGAAATGAACGAGCTTAAGAGGAAAGTGCTGGAACTGCTTAAGGAAGACGCGAGAAGATCTACTGCACTCTTAGCAACGCTGCTTGGCGCGGAAGAAGAAGATGTGAAGACTGCGATTGAGCAGTTGGAGAAAGATCATGTCATTGTAAAATATGCCGCCGTTGTAAACTGGGATAAAGTGGACGATGAGAAGGTAACCGCACTGATTGAGGTGCAGATTACGCCTGAACGAGGGCGTGGTTTTGAAGGGATTGCCGAGCGAATCTACCTGTATCCACAGGTCAAATCAGTTTATCTGATGTCTGGTGCTTATGATCTTCTGGTGGAAGTGGAAGGCCGGAATTTACGTGAAGTGGCCAATTTTGTATCTGAGAAGCTGTCTCCAATTGATTCAGTACTTTCAACCAAAACGAATTTTACCCTTAAAAAATACAAACAGGACGGGATCATCTTCGAAGAGCATGAGGAAGACAACCGTCTGATGATCTCTCCATAAAGGAAGTAATCATATGATCACGAATAAATCGCAGCTAACTGGAGAAGACAGCAAATCAATGGATTCTTATTTGGCCCCGTTGGTACAGCAAATTCAACCTTCGGGTATCCGCAAGTTTTTTGATCTGGCTGCAGGCAGTAAGGATATCATCTCTTTGGGAGTTGGAGAGCCTGACTTCAAGACCCCCTGGCATGTCAGAGAGGCTTGTGTCTATTCGCTGGAAAGAGGATTTACAGGGTATACATCCAATGCAGGAATGCCTGAACTGCGAGAAGGGATCGCGAATTACTTGCACAGCCGTTTTGCTGTGGAATATGATCCTGCCAATCAAATTATAGCAACCGTTGGCGGAAGCGAGGCCATCGATTTGGCACTACGTGCGCTGATTTCACCGGGGGATGAAATTCTGATTCCTGAGCCTTGTTATATCTCTTATTCGCCGATCACCGCGATTGGTGGAGGAATACCTGTAGGTATTGAAACGGTTGGTGAGAATAACTTTAAACTTACTGCGGAAAGCTTGGAAGCCAAAATCACTCCGCGCTCCAAGGTTCTGATTTTGTGTTACCCTAGTAACCCTACGGGAAGTGTAATGACCCGAGAAGATTGGGAGCCGATTGCTAAGGTAGTAGAGAAACATGATCTTATAGTGATTTCAGATGAGATTTATGCAGAATTGTCTTATGGCATTAATCACGTCAGCTTTGCCTCTTTACCAGGCATGATAGACCGTACGATTCTGGTTAGCGGCTTCTCCAAAGCTTTTGCAATGACCGGATGGCGGATGGGGTATGCTTGTGGTCACCCGGATCTTATCGCTGCAATGCTTAAGATTCATCAGTATACTGTGATGTGTGCTCCTTCTATGGGACAGGTGGCTGCACTTGAAGCGCTGACCAATGGGATGGAAGAGAAGGACCGGATGGTGGATTCCTATAACCAACGGCGGAGGTTGATCGTCAAGGGCCTACGCGATGCAGGGCTGGAGTGCCATGAGCCGCAGGGCGCCTTCTACGCTTTTCCAAGCGTGCGCAAGACAGGGCTGACTTCTGATCAATTTGCTCAGCGGCTTTTGCTTGAATACAAGGTTGCAGCTGTGCCTGGAAGTGTCTTTGGATTAGGTGGAGAAGGCTACTTACGCTGTTCTTACGCCACATCAGTATCCCAACTGAACGAAGCAGTAGAACGCATTGGTGCTTTTGTCACAAAGCTTACACGTGAGAGAACGGATTAGTGAAAATTGAACTATAGCCGATCATACAATCCTATGGTATTATTTTACTTTGAGAGTAATTAGCCCCTATAATAGAACTTACAAGGATCCATTTACTCTGGAACTAAGCGTTGCTTTGAAGTTGCTTTATTTAACTTTTATGCTCTTTTGCAGCACGCGCTCAATAATACTTTTGGGAGGGATGATTGTGCTTAGCGCCGATTATTACTTACCTTCCTATGGTGGGAAATGTTTCTCTGGAAATGGGAAAATACCCCCCAAGGGTGATGCTTCTGCTCGCATACTCTCTCTGGAAGATGAAATTAGAATACTCCGCAGCAAGATGGAGCAGCTTTTCCTGCAGGAAAAATCATTCACTTCGGATAATGTGATTGAAATTAGCAGTTTATTGGACCTCAAAATAAATGAGTACATGAAGGGGCGTCCAGCTGGAAAATAGTGCTGCTGAATGCTCTTGAGAGGACCCTAGGGTCCTCTTTTTGTTGTGCACTCTTACTAATGATGGTGTTTTTGTGTATACTCTTAATTTGCTATCTTTATTGCCTTCCTTATAGCAGAAAGCTTAAACTATCAGTATATGTTTTTTAAGAATGGATAGGAGGCTTAAACCATGGCGATTTATACACGTACGGGTGATGCAGGTCAGACCTCAGTGATTGGCGGCCGGGTCGACAAGGATGATGTCCGCGTCGAGGCCTACGGAACGATCGATGAGCTGAATTGTTTTGTAGGGCAAGCACGAAGCCTGATGGAAAGTGATAATTTCGACGATGTCCGCGAGCAATTGCTCGAAATACAGCATGAGCTGTTTGATTGCGGCACGGATTTAGCATTTGTTAGACTTGCTGATGGTGGTCAATATATGGTGACAAGTGAGATGGCTCAGCGGCTGGAAGGCTGGATAGATACTCTACAAGAGGAGAATCCGCCACTTGAGAAATTTATCCTGCCAGGAGGGAGTCAGCTGGCTTCGGTTCTACATGTATGCCGCACGGTTTGCCGTCGTGCAGAACGCCGGGCGGTTACCTTAGGGCGAACTGCGGACATTAACCCAGAAGCGGTGATTTATCTCAATCGATTGTCGGATTATTTTTTTGCTTTGGCTAGAACGGCTAATACACGGTCAGGGATTACTGATGTAGAATACATCCGCAGTAAAAAGGTGTTCCGAGACTAATATGACAAGCTATTATTCACCCATTACTTATATCATACCGCCTGAAGAGGATGACTTCCTGCTGAAGACCATCCTGCACAAACGGATGGATGTCTCACGCAAGCTGCTCTCTCGCCTGAAGCAGACGGAGCAAGGCATTACATTAAACGGTGAACGTGTATACATTAGTGTGCATGTAAAGGCAGGAGATACCGTGCAGATTCGCATGGAAACGGAGACTTCGGATGATATTTTGCCGCAGCCGATTCCATTTGAGATTTTATTTGAAGATGAACATCTGCTAGTGGTTAACAAGGCAGCGGGAATTATAGTTCATCCCACACATGGACATTACACCGACACGCTTGCCAATGGTGTGGTTTATTATTGGGCACAGAAGAATGAACGCTTCCGTTTCCGGCCTGTTCACCGTCTGGATCAGGAGACCTCCGGTGTGTTAGTGATCGCCAAAAATCCTTACAGCCATCAGCATATTTCCGAGCAGATGATCGCCGGTACTGTGGATAAGCGTTACGCTGCATTTGTTCACGGGGTTCCTGCGGAGTTATCCGGCGATATCGACGGCAATATCGATCGTGATCCTGAGGAGCCACATCGGCGTATCGTGACACCGGATGGATATCCTTCCCTAACCCGATATGAGGTTAAGCAGGTGTATTCAGCTGGCTCTAGAGTTGAACTAAAGCTGGAGAGTGGGCGTACGCATCAGATTCGGGTCCATATGACCTCAATCGGCTGTCCGCTGATTGGGGACAGCATGTACCGTCATGAGCTGTACAATCTACCAGAATTGACTTCAACTCAAAGCGAGCAATTGGAGACCGTTGCAGCACTCGATGCTTCCATACCGCGTCAGGCACTGCACGCAGTGCGTCTGACGTTCAAGCACCCGGTGCTTCTGCAAGAAATGATTTTCGAAGCCCCGTTGCCACCTGACATGGCAGCCTTGGAGAAAATATTGGAGCAAGGTCCGACAGTGGATTTGTGATAAAATTATGATTCAGGCGATAGAGTGGCGAAGGGGAGGATTGGAACTGTAGGAGCGATAGCGACCGCCTTTGTCTGCGGATTTCAAACGTGTTTAACGGTAAAATTGAAGAAATCTGTAGACAACAGCAGCCGGAAGTTCAAACCTTCCCCGTAGTTACGATATTATTAGCCGATTATTAAAGGAGCACAGCATGAGCAAATTAAAAGTATATCAATATCCTAAATGCAGCACCTGCCGCAGCGCAGTGAAATGGTTGCAGGGACAAGGTCATGAGCTGGAGCTTCAGCACATCGCAGAGCAGCCACCTACGGTGGACGAGCTGCGTGAGCTGCTCGCGAACAGCGGCCTTGAGCTGAAAAAGTTTTTTAATACAAGCGGTGAAGTTTATAAATCATTAGGTCTGAAGGACAAGCTTCCCCAGCTTACGGAACAGGAGAAGTTAGAGCTGCTCTCAAGCCACGGGATGCTGATCAAACGCCCGATTGTCACCGATGGAGTTAAAGTTACGGTGGGATTCAAAGAAGACCAATATGCCGATACTTGGGCTAATGTTTAATATCAATACAACGATCAAGGGAGAGGTTTATAAGTGAGAACAGATACAACGGGCCGGGTAATGCTTGTAGATGGAATGGCTCTGCTGTTCCGGGCCTTTTATGCGACCTCTTATGGAGGATATATTCGCAAGACAAAGGAAGGTTTACCGACGAATGCGGTATATGGATTTTTGCAGTATTTTTTTGATGCAGTAAGTACGTTTGAGCCTTCTCATGTCGTATGCTGCTGGGATATGGGTAAAGGAACGTTCCGTACCGAGAAATATGATGGATACAAATCCAACCGGATCGAAGCTCCGCTGGAATTAATTCCGCAATTTGATCTAGTAAAAGAAGTAGTGGCTGAGCTAGGTGTGCCAAACATCGGTCTTGCCGGCTATGAAGCAGATGATTGCATTGGTACGCTAGCATCCTGTTACAGCGATAATTCTGAGGTTTACATTCTGACGGGTGACCATGATATGCTGCAGCTTATTGATGAGAATGTTAAGGTCGTCATTATGAAAAAAGGACGCTCCAACTATAAAGTTTATGACCTTGCAGAATTGCTTGAGGATAAAGGTCTAACCCCTAGACAGGTTATTGACCTGAAGGGCTTTATGGGCGATACAAGTGATAATTACCCTGGTGTAAAAGGGATTGGTGAGAAAACCGCGCTGAAGCTGTTAACGGAATACGGTACAGTTGAAGGTGTAATTGAGAATCTTCACTTGCTCCCTAAAGGTGTGCGGTCCAAAATTGAAGGCGACCTTGATATGCTGCATCTATCAAGAGAGCTGGCTGAAATCCGTTGTGATGTGCCTGTGGTCTGTGAGCTGGCGGAAGCTTTATGGCAATTACAACGGGAAACAGCCGCGCGTAAATTTCAAGAACTGGAATTTGGCAGCCTGATGCATTTGATCGCTGAGGTGCAGGACGAACGGGGAATTGTACAGATTGAGTTAGGTGATCTGGGTTAAGGAGAGTCTCCCTTCATGCAAAAAAGCATGAAGGGAGTTTTATTATTGTGATAGCGCTTCATCCAACGTATAATAAGGGCTGTTGATTGTTTTATTTTATATTAATTTTTATTTTCAAACTGGATGGCGGATTATTGCTTAATGGAGAAGGGAGATAGTTGCTATGAAGTTATTGGGAGCGATTGAAGCAGGCGGAACGAAGTTTGTATGCGGAATTGGTTATGAGGACGGTACCATTCTGGACCGAGTTAGCTTTCCGACAACAACACCGGAAGAAACGATGGGACTCGTAATCGACTATTTTAATGGGAAGAATGTAGAAGCTTTTGGTATTGGATCGTTTGGACCGATTGATCCCGTGCTGGACAGCCCTACTTATGGTTACATAACAACGACACCAAAACCTCACTGGGGACAATATAATTTGGTAGGTACAATGGCTGAGCAATTTAACGTGCCGATAGGTTTTGATACGGATGTGAATGGTGCAGCGCTGGCGGAAAGTAAATGGGGAGCGGCTAAAGGTCTGGACAGCTGCCTTTATATTACGGTTGGGACAGGCATTGGAGCGGGAGCAGTAGTTGGAGGTCAGATGGTGCATGGATTGTCTCATCCTGAGATGGGACATATTCTAGTTCGCAGACATCCAGAGGACACGTTTGAGGGCTACTGCCCTTATCATGGCGATTGCCTTGAAGGGTTAGCCGCAGGTCCGGGGATTGGCAAACGCTGGGGACAACCAGCAGGCGAGCTGCCTGTTGACCATCCAGCTTGGGATATGGAAGCTCATTATCTTGCACATGCACTTATGAATTACGTGTTGATTCTGTCTCCCGAAAAAATCGTAATGGGCGGTGGTGTCATGAAGCAAAGCCACTTGTTCCCGCTAATTCGTACCAAGCTGCAGGAGCTGCTGAAGGGTTATGTTCAGCATCCAGCGCTAAATACCGACATCGATAATTATGTTGTGCCACCGCAGCTTGGAGATAACGCAGGACTTGCAGGTGCGATTGGACTGGCAACTTTAGCTTTGGCAAGAAACTAGTATAAAAAGATATTGACTGTTAGGAAATATATGGTATTGTAGGATATAACAGTATAGCATTTAATGAGGGAGCACCTCTTTCACGTTTATCGTGAGAGTGGTGCTTTTTTGCGTTTTCCGAGTCTGACAGTGTGGCATTCACATCAGCGAATAAGTAGCTCAGACCGGTAGGTATAGTGCTTGCTGAAGACTAGAAAGGCAGGGATGAATATGCAAATTGTATTTATGAATCGCTTATCCAGAATATCCGGGGTGGATCAAGAGGTGTTCGCTCAGCTATGGATTGGAGAGGAAGAAGGAGTGTGGAGTCTGGGCTGGCGTGATTTTTCAGGCGGTGAGGAAACACAGGAGCATTTGTGGTACGCGGGTGGTTCATGGAATGAAATGCTTTGTGTTTACAGGCATGAGCTGGCGGTGAAGATGGGGGATGGCTATCGGCCGTTGATTGATGGCGTATTTCATGAAGAAGACGGCCTTACCGGGCGTAATCAGGAGCAGCTAAGGCTGCAATATTACAGTGAATATAATGGGAACGAAGCTATATATGAGGAGTTATGTGCTTGGCGCCGCAGCCTAGCTTCTAGTGAACGGAAAGCCCCTTACATTCTTGCCAGCAATCGTTTGTTACGTTTGATAAGCACTTTCTTGCCGCATACACCAGAGGAGCTGCTGCAGATCCCTGGTGTAGGGGAAGGAAAGGTAGCCCAATATGGCACGGATTGGTTGGCTATAACCTCTACGGCTGCAAGGGAACATTCCTTTCCTTTGAATTGGGTACACCAAGAAATTGAGGAGGATTCTTTTGTATCCTGGCTCTATAAACAGAAAGAGGTCAAATATAAGAAACAGCTAGAAAGACTGCGATTACGGCGAATTCTGCTGCAAGGGATCGAGAATGGGTTAGGGTTAGAACAGCTTAAGGTGAACAGTGGAGTGAACCGTCGCGAACTGATTGAGACGGTAGAGGAGCTGGAAAGAGAAGGTTATTGCGTGGAGAAACTGATCGAGGTAGAACTGAAAAATGTGCCGCAGAATGAGCAGGAGGCGATATGGAATGCCTATGCAGAGGTAGGAGATCTTTTTCTAAAGCCAGTGCTGCATAAGGTGTATGGGGAGGATTTTTCAGCAGCAGAAGGGCTGGATAGCTATTATGAACGTCTGCGGCTGATCCGCATTCGTTTCCGGCGGGAGCAAGCTCCTAAAGTGGGCATGGCGACCAGTTTCTAGTAGCTTTTTATCATATCAAAAAGACGAAGGCTTCCTTACACCATAGGGTTAAAGGGCCTTCGTCTTGCCTATTCGTCCGTTTATTTTCATAGCCATTCTTTCTTGCGGAATACATACAGCATCCCACAGCCTAACGTCAACATTAGACCTATAACGGCAAAATAACCGTATTTCGTATGCAATTCCGGCATATGATCAAAGTTCATCCCATAGATTCCGGTAATTACGGTCAAAGGCATGAATATCGTTGTAATCGCGGTAAATACTCTCATAATTTCATTGGCGCGGTTGGCGATACTGGATTGGTAGGCCTCACGTAAGTTGCCCATGAGATCGCGGTACGTCTCAAAGGTTTCGGATATTTTAACTGCATTTTCATAAATGTCGCTAAAGTATTTCTGCAGCTGATCATCAATCAGACGGAGGTCTTTTTTATTCAGGGTATTGATAACCTCTTTCTGTGGTCCCAGCATCTTCTTTAACCATAAGATCTCACTTCGCAGACCGATAATCTCACTCAGATGAGATTTCTTGGTATGCATTAGGATATCCTCTTCAAGCTTCTCAATCCGGGCTTCAATTCGGTCACCTACGGAGAAATAATTATCTACGACAAGGTCGATAAGCAGGTAAAGGAATTGGTCGGGTTCGCTAACCTCTTGTTCCCATAACATGGGCTTCAGGACGCGTAGCTCGTGAATCTTTTGTTTCGTTACAGTAATAATATAATGTCTGCCCAAGAATATATTGAGCGCCCGCAGGAAGATTTCCTCATCATCAAAGCGGATGCTGTTTACAACAATAAAGTAATGACTTTCGTATATTTCGATCTTTGGACGTTGATCCTCTTCACTAAGGCAATCCTCAACAGCGAGATCATGCAGGTTGAACAGGGGCTGAAGCAGCTCCAAATCCTCCACATCTGCATCAATCCAATAGAACCCTTCTGTTGGGGGTGTCAATGTTTCATCAATTTCATCAATAGGTGTAAAAACCCCTGCATTCACCAGCCGGATTTTCATCTGATTCCACTCCTTCTATCCCCGGGTCTTCACCAGGGACTGCTAATTAAGCACAGAGAAAAAATCAGCTTGGCCGGCGTTACAATCAATACAAGAGGCCGAATGACGATTCGAGGGCATGAAGAAGAACTGCTCCCGCCGCCGGCAAGCTGATGATTATCCTGTGTGGTTGCTCATTCTGTACACTTAATTGCGAGCTCGGGTCGCCTTCCATTCTTCTTCTCACCTCTTCTTTTCGTTCAGGTATGAAATACTTGTCTAGTATAACAACGGAGTATGCCTCTTTCAAGCAAATTTATTGTTACTTTGAGGCTACTTCAGCATTGTATGGACTTGACGAAAAGGAGGTTCATGATTTAAAGTAAATTTTAAAGAAATTTAATTGAATACAGCTAAATCTTATCAAGAGCAGGTGGAGGGACTAGCCCTATGAAACCCGGCAACCGGCGTGTGAACGCACGGTGCTAATTCTTGCGGAACTTTGCTGACGACTAAACCTCGTCCAAAAGTTTCTGGCAGATGAGAGAGGCGCATATGACTGTAGATATGACCTTTCTCGTTTTCCGAGAAAGGTCTTTTTATTGTTCAGAAAGCCGCGATGTGACAACATAACCTAAATACAGTTAAGGAGTGGAAAGACAATGCCAATTAAAATTCCCGACAGTTTACCAGCAAAAGAAATACTATCCGGTGAAAATATTTTTGTGATGGATGATAGTTTGGCTTTCCATCAGGATATCCGTCCACTAAGGATTGCTATTCTGAATCTCATGCCGACTAAAGAAACGACGGAGACTCAATTGCTGCGTTTAATAGGAAATTCACCGCTACAAGTTGACGTTACCTTGCTGCATCCACGCTCACATACTTCTAAGAATACTTCTGCTGAGCATTTGAGAAGCTTTTACAAAACTTTTGACGAGATCAGCCACCGCCGTTTGGATGGTCTTATTGTTACAGGAGCACCCGTAGAGCAAATGGAGTTTGAGGAAGTATCCTATTGGGAAGAGCTAAAAGAGATTTTTGAATGGAGCAAGGATAATGTGACCTCGACCATGCATATCTGTTGGGCGGCGCAGGCAGGGTTGTATCATCATTTTGGTGTTCGTAAAGTAGCTTTGCCTGAAAAATGTTTTGGAGTATTCTCCCATACGATTAATCAAAATAACATTAAATTGCTGCGCGGCTTTGACGAGGTATTCCATGTACCGCATTCCCGTCATACCGATGTCTCCCGCGAAGATATTGAGAGCAATCCAGATCTGCAGATTCTGGCGGAATCCGAAGAAGCTGGTATGTATCTAGTAGCTACGACCGACGGCAAACAAATATTTGTGACCGGACATTCCGAATACGATCCATTATCCTTGAAATGGGAATATGATCGTGATTTGGAGAGGGGCATGGAGATGGCCTTGCCGAAACACTATTTCCCTAAAGATGATCCAGAACGAACACCTCCTGCAGTGTGGCGTGCACATGCCAACTTATTATTCTCTAATTGGCTCAATTACTATGTATATCAAGAGACACCTTACGATATCGACCCGATTGTTTATTAAGATCAGCGCTACATTACAATTTAGGAGGCATTTATCATGGACGACAAACTTAGGATTGAAAGCAGACTGGCACAAATAGGTTCACAAGAAGATCCGGCTACCGGAGCCATTAATTTTCCTATCTATAATGCTACGGCATTCCGTCACCCGAAGCTTGGGCAGAGCACAGGTTTCGATTATAGCCGTACCAAAAGTCCAACCCGTTCCGTACTAGAGAATGCGGCTGCGGAATTGGAGTCTGGTGATGCAGGTTTTGCCTGTAGTTCTGGGATGGCAGCTATTCAAACCATATTTACCCTGTTTGGGCAAGGCGATCACTTGATCGTTTCGCTGGATCTTTACGGCGGGACCTATCGTTTGTTGGAACGAATTATGTCCAAGTTTGGAATCACTGCTTCCTATGTAGATACGAATGATTTGGATGCGCTTGAGGCTTCACGCCTTCCAAATACGAAGGCGATATTTATTGAAACGCCAACGAATCCTTTGATGATGGTTACGGATATTGCAGCAGTAGCTACTTGGGCCCGTCATCATGGGCTGCTCACAATTGTAGACAATACACTGCTGACTCCATTTTTCCAGCGTCCTCTGGAATTAGGTGCAGACATTGTAGTCCATAGTGCTACCAAATATTTGGGCGGACACAATGATGTACTTGCTGGTCTTATTGTATCTAAAGGGGCTGAATTATCCGCTGAAATAGCGATTCTACATAACTCTATTGGCGCTGTGCTTGGGCCAACAGACAGTTATCAGCTGATGAGAGGCATGAAGACACTGGCCCTGCGTATGGAACGGCACGAGAGTAATGCGCTAGCAATTGCCCGCTATCTACAAGGGCATCCGGCGATTGCGGAAGTGTTCCATCCAGGTCTGCCGGATCATCCGGGATATGAAATCCAGAATCGCCAGTCCTCGGGCAATACCGGAATTTTTTCTTTCAAATTAAAAGATGCCAGATACGTAGAACCTCTGCTTCGTCATATCCGGCTTATTGCCTTCGCGGAGAGCCTCGGCGGGGTTGAATCGCTAATGACCTATCCTGCAGTACAGACGCATGCGGATATTCCTGTGGAAATTCGGAATGCGGTGGGTGTAGATGATCGATTGCTGCGCTTCTCGGTCGGTATTGAACATGCGGAGGATCTAATTGCTGATCTTGGTCAAGCTTTAGAGGCTGCGCGGGCGGAAATCGAAACGAAGTAAAAGTAACGGCAACCCAGATCGGCACCGAATGCTGGGAAATATCGAGGATCTATCTCACCGTTGATTTAGAGCTGGTGTTGGACGCAGGATGAAATAGAGCTGTCTCATAAGCCGGGAATTGGCTGCTGGGATAGCTCTTCTTTTTGGACTTTTTGCTATTGGACACAGCTGACCTTAGACACAGCATTATTACACATTTGGAATGTTAACGGACTCCACAGCAGCTATTGCGCTAAAAACCAGCCTTCATGAGTCTCTTGTCAAGGAATAGCGTCGCTGGAGTCCAGAACTATGCTCCAAAGGCTAAATACTAACTAATAACGTCATCTGTGTCCGGCAGCCTCAAGGAATTTTGATTCACCGGGTGCAGGCAGCAATGTAAGGACTCTTTCTGCTGGATGGTATCTTGCTAAGAAAGTAAAAAGTTTTTCAAGCTGTTCAGATTGTGATACGATGAGGAAATGAACTGTTCATTTATTAAAATATAAGGTATAAGTTACATACTGTACTTTATCCTTATGTTACTACGAGAAACGGTTGTTATCTCTAAAGGACGACAACGTTATTTTTCTTGTGATTTTGTGAATCTACCATATCCCTAAGGGTTTAAAAGGAGGATGCGAACGATGAGTGCGATAGATCTTATTTTGGATAAAGCCCTGCGGGGTGACCGTCTCCAATTGGAAGATACCATCCGACTATTCGAGAGCAACGAAATTGAGAAAATGGGTGCTGCTGCAAACACTATTATGGAACGCTGGCATCCGGACCCGTTAGCCACATTTGTAATTGGCCGTAATATTAACTATACGAATGTATGTGATGTGTACTGCCGTTTTTGCGCTTTTTACCGCAGACCAGGCTCGGATGAAGGCTATGTGCTGCCAGATGAGGCGATTTATCAAAAAATTGCTGAAACGATTGCTGTTAATGGTACAGAAATTCTTATGCAAGGTGGAACTAATCCTAACCTTCCATTTAGCTACTATACAGATATACTGCGCGGAATTAAGCAACGTTTCCCTGAAATTACAATGCACTCCTTCTCTCCTGCGGAGATTATGAAGATGAAAGAAGTGTCAGGATTACCACTGGAACAAGTGGTTCGTGAAATTCATGCTGCGGGTCTGGATTCCTTGCCAGGCGGAGGCGCAGAAATTCTTGATGACCGTACACGCCGCAAAATCAGCCGGCTAAAAGGCTCGTGGCGCGAGTGGATGGATGTAATGCAGACAGCACATAAAGTGGGTATGAATACAACAGCAACAATGGTGATTGGGCTTGGAGAAAGTATGGAAGAACGAGCTTTGCACTTACTACGTGTACGTGAGGCTCAGGATGAGTGTATTGCCAACAAATATGATTCTGAAGGTTTCTTGGCCTTTATCTCATGGACATTCCAGCCGGACAATACCAACCTGAAGCTGGACAGACAAACGCCTGAGGAATATCTGAAGACGGTAGCGATCAGCCGCCTTGTGTTGGATAATATTAAGAACTTCCAATCTTCTTGGGTCACTATGGGGCCAGAGGTCGGCAAGCTCTCCTTGCAATATGGCTGCAACGATTTCGGCAGCACAATGATTGAAGAGAACGTAGTATCTTCTGCGGGTGCGACTTATAAGGTAAACATCGAGTCGATTACTCAGCTGATTCGCGAAGCAGGCAAAGTTCCAGCACAGCGGAATACACGTTATGATATTCTGCGGGTGTTCGATGATCCTAATGCGAAGATTGATAATGATTTTGTAATGCAGAACTAATATATATTAATTATTAATCAACGCTTGATGCTTGTTAATCCTTAAGTGGATTACTGAGCATCAAGCGTTTTTTTGTAAGGTTAGGTTTACGATCATTAGCAAGTCTTATTGCAGAACACATCTGAATCTTCGCTTGTTAAATCATCCGCTAGGCGTACGGACCCAGTGGACCTTAATTGCAAATTCAGCGCTTCTTGAGTCGGGGTTCGGACCCCAGCGACGCTATTCCTTGAAAAGAGCCTCATATAGGCTGGTTTTTAGTGCAATAGCGTCTGTGGGGTCCGATAGCATAGGGAAAATCGGAAAATGTGGCATATAAGAGCATCAGTGTCCGATAGAGCTGAAGTATACGAACATTTTGAACTAAGGTTAACTACACAAACGAGGGTTGGTGTGGAGTACGCCTTTTAACGAAGCTTTATATAAATGTGAACATAAAAATATTTTTTTATTTCTTTTTACCCATTCACATTATTATCCAAAAGTGATATCATAATCATATCAAAAGAATATCTAGTGGGGGTGCTTTTATGAAAGAGAAAACGCTTCGTCCTGTCAGTGGATTTTGGGTCCTCGCATTGATTGCAGTTTGTTTAGCTGGGGGAATTTATGGTGCGGTTCAAGAGTATGTCGCAGTGCCAGTCATTCTGTTCGTTGTAGCAGGGGTATTATGTACAAGTGTTACGGTTGTGCAGCCCAATAAGTCGGTTGTAGTTACCTTTTTCGGGCAATATGTAGGGACTATCGTGACAAGTGGCTTGTTTGCAGTCATTCCGTTCAGTTTGCGCAAGACGGTTTCCCTCCGCGTACGTAACTTTAACAGTGTCAAGCTGAAGGTTAATGATGTGGAAGGGAATCCGATTGAAATTGCTGCAGTTATCGTATTTAAGGTAATTAACTCTGCAAAAGCGCTTTTTGATGTAGATAAATATATGGCGTTTGTGGAAATTCAAAGTGAAACAGCGCTGCGTCATGTGGCCAGTAAATACCCGTATGATAACTTCAATGAATCGGGCATGTCCCTGCGGGCCAATGCAGATGAGATTGCTAAAGAATTGGCAACCGAGCTGCAAGAACGTTTGTCGATATCTGGTGTAGAGGTCATTGAAGCGCGGCTCACACACTTGGCTTATTCCACAGAGATTGCCAGTACAATGTTGCAACGTCAGCAAGCATCTGCAATTCTGTCCGCTCGTCAAATCATTGTTGAAGGCGCCGTGGGCATGGTCGATATGGCGATTAAACAGCTTAAAGAGAGTGGCGTGGTTGAGCTTGATGAGGAACGCAAAGCGGCGATGATTAATAATCTGATGGTTGCGATCGTGTCGGAGCGCGGAGCGAGTCCGGTCATTAACGCCGGCTCGTTGTACTAAGGCGGTGCATCATGGCGGCCAAGAAAAGCTTTCCACTGCGGATTGATCCGGATTTACATGAGGCGCTGGAACGATGGGCGGGAGAGGAATTTCGCAGCGTAAACGGACATATCGAATACTTGTTGCGTGAGTCTTTGAAACGTGCAGGCCGCTTACCTGAAAAAAAACGGCGAGAGGAATAACCATAGAAGGGCTGTTTCAGCATCCATGTATTGGCTGCAAGAACAGTCCTTATGTGTGTCTTCTGACTGTGTTTCTATCATTTTGGACCCTTTTCTGACTTGACTGTCAGAGAGGACAGATTTATAATTACTCCATAATTCACGTTAACAGCATTGACGAAGATATGAGTTGATTGTTCTGGACCGTTCAGAGAGAGGAAACTTAGGCTGAAATTTCCTCCGGCATCCTGCTTTCGATTTACCCCTTTGTAGCTGCGGTTTTGAATTCCCTGTAATGGGATAGTAAGAGCTGCCGGTTCATGGTCGTTACTCCATGCTTACGAAGGATTCTATCTTTGCTCCGCTTGAGTTTTCAAGGGAGGCTAGAGAGAATCGAATTTGGGTGGAACCACGGGTGTAATCGCTCGTCCCTTTGCGGGACGGGCGTTTTTTTGTGTGCGTGGATGTTATTGTTCCGCAAAGGTTAAAGGGCCGTTAGGCTTAATTATATGAAGGAGGAATTAGCAATGTCAGTAAGTATTAAGCTTCCGGACGGTTCTGTCCGTGAATACGCAGAGGGTAGCAGTATTGATGATGTAGCAGCTTCTATTAGCAGTGGCCTGCGCAAAAATGCAGCAGCGGGGAAATTGAACGGTATCGTTGTAGATTTATCTACTCCCCTTGAAGAGGGCGCACTGGTAGAGATCGTAACTTTGGATTCACCTGAAGGTCTGGAGGTTATGCGCCACAGTACAGCTCACTTGATGGCTCAAGCGGTTAGACGTTTGTTCGGAACAAAAGAAGTTAAGCTTGGTGTAGGTCCGGTCATTGAAGATGGCTTCTACTACGATATGGATCTGGAACATCCTCTAAATCCTGAAGATTTGCTCAAAATCGAAAAGGAAATGGACCGCATAATTTCGGAGAACCTGCCGATCGTGCGCAAAGAAGTTAGCCGCAAGGAAGCCCTTGAAATTTTCGGTGAGCTAGGTGATCCTTACAAGCTGGAATTGATCGAGGCATTGCCTGAAGATAGCGTAATTTCTATCTATGAACAAGGAGAATTCTTCGACCTATGCCGTGGACCCCATGTGCCGTCGACTGCTAAGATCAAAGTCTTTAAATTGATGAATGTAGCCGGTGCTTACTGGCGCGGCGACAGCAAGAATAAGATGCTTCAACGCGTATACGGCACAGCTTGGATTAAAAAAGCTCAGCTTGATGAGCATCTTCGTCTGCTTGAAGAAGCGAAGAAACGCGATCACCGGAAGCTCGGTAAAGAGCTTGAAATCTTTACATTTAATCAATTGGTAGGACAAGGCTTGCCAATCTGGTTGCCTAAGGGTGCCAAATTGCGCAGTATTCTGGAGCGTTATATCGTAGATCTGGAAGCAAGTCTTGGCTATCAGCATGTATACACACCAGTTCTGGGTAATGTTGAACTGTACAAAACTTCAGGACACTGGGAGCACTATCAAGAGGACATGTTCCCTAAGATGACTATCGACAATGAAGAATTTGTTCTTCGTCCAATGAACTGCCCGCATCACATGATGATTTATAAGAGCTCGATGCACAGCTACCGTGATCTGCCGATCCGTATTGCTGAGCTTGGTATCCAGCACCGTTATGAAATGTCAGGCGCATTGACTGGCTTACACCGTGTGCGCTCAATGACTCTTAATGACTCCCATATTTTCTGCCGTCTAGACCAAATTAAAGGCGAGTTCATTCGTGTAATCGAATTGATTAAACAGGTATACAGTGACTTTGGTATTAATGACTACCGTTTCCGGTTGTCCTATCGTGATCCTAAGGATACTGAGAAATATTATGCGAATGACGAAATGTGGGAAACTGCACAGCGGATGTTGCGTGAGGTTGTAGAGGAAGCTGGACTGCCGTTCTACGAAGCAGAAGGCGAAGCTGCATTCTATGGTCCTAAACTTGATGTGCAAATTAAGACTGTATTAGGTAAAGAAGAGACTCTGTCTACTGTACAAATCGACTTCTTGCTGCCTGAACGTTTTGAACTGGAATATATCGGCGATGATGGTCAAAAACACCGTCCAGTCGTTTTACACCGCGGAATCTTGGGTACAATGGAACGTTTCGTTGCCTTCCTGTTAGAGAACTTTGCGGGCTCGCTGCCGCTTTGGTTATCTCCACAGCAGGTTAAAGTAATTCCTGTATCGACAGCGTTCGACGATTATGCCAAGGAAGTTACAGACAAGCTGCGTCGCCGTGGTATCTCTGCTGAAGCAGATCTCCGCAATGAGAAGCTGGGTTATAAGATTCGCGAAGCACAGCTTGAGAAACTGCCATACATGTTCGTAGTTGGCGAGAATGAGATGAACGCTCAGACGGTTTCCATCCGTAAACGCGGGGAAGGCGACATTGGAGCTAAGCCGCTTCAAGAAGTGATTGAGCTCTTGTCTCAGGAAATTGCTGATCGTGTGATCTCCTAGTTTCTTGTAATTAACAACACCAAAATTACGTCTAAATAAGACCTCTGTTATATGCCAATGAGGATCAACTTCTGATCTTCATGTATAAAATTTTGTGAATCGGGAAACCTTCGCTAATAAGGGGGAGGTTTTTCACATGAACAAAATGGGCATATTTCAGAGGTTTTGGTGTCTTTTTGTCACCATCGTTTTGCTATTGACCGCTGCTGGAATCATTCCAGAATCTAAGCAACAGGCAGTAGGGGCCATTGGGACAGGAGACACTTTACAGCACACGGGTATTAACAAAACGCTATCGAACGAGTTGCAATATACCAAGGCTAATTCTGTGTTTATGAGAACTACAGATGATAAGGTCATTCTTACGACTGGCCGTGCCACACTTATGTCAAACGAGGCGCATTCCGTCGCACCTGTATTACCTGCAACAACAAAAAATAAACCAGCAGCGACGAAGGCACCGCAGAGCACCAAAGCTCCAACCACTAAAACAAACGGTGGCAGCGGATCTTCCAAACAGTTACCAAATTCTATTCCTGTAGCCGCACCTGCGGAAGACCAGATCATTACTTCAATGAAAGTGATGGCGACTGGATATACTGCGGGTTATGAATCTACAGGTAAAACATCTAAACATCCCGAATATGGAATTACCTATTCAGGGGTAAAAGTGCGCAGAGACAAAAATACAGTCTCAACCATTGCTGCTGACCCTAAGGTTTTGCCGCTGGGGAGTATTCTTTATATACCGGGCTATGGATATGCCATAGTTGCTGATACAGGCTCGGCTATTAAAGGGCGGAAGATTGATCTGTATTTTGCTACTACGAAACAGGTGTATAAGGAATGGGGCAAAAAATCAGTTGTAGTTCAACTCATTAAGCGTGGTAACGGGACTTGTACGGAAGTCATGCTGAAGAAGCTGAGCCAAGCGATTGAGACTTACAAAGCAGTACCGCAATCCATGCTCGAAGAATCCATTTAAAGGGATTGAACTTATTTTCACTTGGTCATGCATAATAGTGACATCACCTTGCCATAATACGGACTGGGGCAAAGCAATTGCCTCTTCCGAGATGTTCTCTTAGTAAGCATATTCTATGCTGCATAAGAGAAAAGGAGGTGAATTCCGTGGCCAATAACAAGAAATCTAAAGTACAAGAAAATTACAAAACACCAAATGAAAAATACAATGCTGAGTTTGCTGTTGAGAATGACGGCGCTACTAAGCAAAGTGGAAATACTTCTAAACCAGCTCAGAAACCGCAACAATAATGCGCTGACTGAAGCAGAAGACTGCTGAAAAAAAGAGACTGTCCAATTCAGTTAATTACTGAGGGACAGTCTTTTTTCATATATAATGAAGTAAATAGAATTTTATCCCATTCATCTCAGTCTAGAGACTGAGGGGAAGTTCCTTCTCTCGCCGCTGTTTCTCAGTACTTCATTCCTGTAGACTAAGGCTATAAGATTGAAGAAGAGAGCGTTCCACTACTTTAAAGGGGAAATGAATGATGAAAAGAAGGTTCACCAGCCAGGTTTTAGGCGGCCTGATCCTGATAGGGATTGGAGCTATGTTTCTACTGAGACAATTAGGTTACACTGATTTCAGCTTAGGTTACCTGATTTCGAATTATTGGCCGGTAATTTTGATCCTAATGGGAATGAACCGGCTTTTAGGTACAGGGGATGGACAATCCAAAGGTTCTTCACCTATCGGCGGCTTTTTCTTTCTGGCGATCGGAGTGTTTTTCCTTGGACGGAATTTAGATTGGTTCGATATTTCGGCCGGGGATTTTTTCAAAATGTTCATTCCAGTTATGTTGATTGGCGGCGGACTTTATGTGATTTTTAAACCACGCGGTTCAGTACCACCTGTGCCACCAGCTCCACCGTCACCACCAGATCACTTTCCTTCAGGAAAAAGCTCACTAGATGTGGAGCCGCCCAAACCACTGGATTCCACACTTGATGAACAATTTGAGCAAAAATTCGGCAAGGCTTCTGGTCAACGCGACTGGAAGGACTATCTTCAAAAAGATGAAGAAGACGATGAGGACGAAACAGGATCTTATAAGTCCAGCGCTGAAGCACGTTGGCAAGAGAAGCAGGAACGACACGAGCGCAGACGTCAGGAACGTCATGAGCGTCATGCTCATAGACATGGTAAATGGCATGAGGAATTCCATGAATCAAATAATCAAAAGGAATCGACCAATCGCTCTGCTTTTATCGGAGATGTCCACATGGGGCGCGAGCATTTCCAACTGAAGAACACGAATATCTCGCAGTTTATCGGCGATACCGTACTGGATCTGACGAATGCACAGATTGCTTATGGCGAAACGAGGATTAATATTTCCGCTTTTATAGGCGACATTAAAGTATACATTCCGAATGATATGGATCTTGGCATCTCGGTGAACAGCAGTTCTTTTATCGGGGATATGGAAGTTCTGGATCAGTCTCGCAGTGGGTTTATGAGCAGTGTACAGTGCAAGACTCCTTATTATAAAGAAGCAGGCAAAAAAGTCCGTATAAATGTAAGTGCATTTATAGGTGACATTAAAGTTAAAACGGTGGGTTAGATGGGGACAATCTTCAGTAATACCAAATGGTTGCTGTTGTTTTACTTTTTGCTCACTGGAGCGGTAAGTGCAGGATTGATGTATGCAGGCACTTGCCTTGGTTATATCGAAGTGAAGGATTATCGGATGTGGCTGTACTTATGTCTCGGGATTGTGTTGTTCACTGTAGTTATCGGCTATATGGCAGGCCAGCGGATTCAGCGCCGGATTGATCATCTGGATCTGAATATGCTGCAGGTCGCCAAAGGAAATCTGTCCGTACGGATGCCAGAAAGTGACGATCAGTCTTTTGCCCGAGTGTATCACGAGTTTAATGTCATGATGGATACGGTCGAGAATAAGATGCAGCTTCTACAGCGATTGGGTGAACAAGAGGTTATTGAGAAGGAACAGGCAGCGGAGAGTGCGGTGTTGGAGGAAAGAAGGCGTATGGCCCGGGATCTGCATGATACGGTGAGCCAACAGCTTTTTGCCATCCATATGTCGGCTTCTTCGCTGCCTAAAGTGCTGAAGGTCAATGAAGCTCAAGGTCAAATGGTCATGGACCAGTTGATTACAATGTCTCAGATGGCACAAAAACAAATGAGAGCATTAATTGCACAACTGCGTCCGGTGGAGCTGGAAGGTCGAAATCTGTTCGAGGCGCTGGAAAAATGGTTTCCCGATTATTGCCGCCAGAATGGCTTAAAAGGAATGAAGGAGCTCGAACTTCAGGGCGAGTTATCGGAAGCAATCGAACATCAGCTGTTCCTAATTATTCAAGAGGCGATGGCGAATATCGTGAAGCATGCCGGGGCTAGACTGGTGAGTCTATCGCTGCGTGAAGGATCAAGACAAGTTGTGCTGAGTATTAGTGATGACGGTCAAGGTTTTGAACATGTGCAGCAAAAACAAGGCTCCTACGGTCTCACCACCATGCGCGAACGGGCGGAGAAACTGGGTGGGCAAGTGGAGATTATTAGCCGCAAGGGTGCGGGAACGACGATCCGTGTACATATTCCTAAGTTTGTTCAAGGGAACCCAGAATTAGAGCAGAATAGATCGTTAGGAACAGATACACAGGACGAGGAGGAGTAGAGCATGAGTGTCATAAAAGTGTTGCTCGTAGATGATCATGATATGGTACGGATGGGCCTCAAAACTTATCTAATGCTGGAGCCTACATTCGAGGTCATCGGTGAGGCGGCGAATGGACAAGAGGCGCTGGAGATGCTGCGTGCTGGTGGACATGAAGGTCTGCCTGACCTCGTGCTGATGGATTTGATGATGCCAGTGATGAATGGTGCCGAGACCACAAGAGCAGTGCTGGCTGAATTTCCTGGCCTCAAAATCGTGATCCTCACCAGCTTCCTGGAGGATGATCTTGTTGTAGATGCTATAGAGGCTGGTGCAGTCAGCTACGTGCTCAAAACAGTGTCGGCAGAAGAGTTAATCTACGCATTGCAAGGGGCTTACCGCGGCATGCCAGTCATGACGGGTGATGTGTCACAGGCGCTGACCCGTGGTATTCGCCAGCGCACCGTGCAAGGTGATTCCTCCGGTTTAACAGAGCGTGAGAAGGAAGTCCTGCTGCTTATAGCTGAGGGCAAGACCAATAAGGATATCGGTGAGGAGCTGCATATCAGCATCAAGACAGTGAAGACGCATGTCAGCAATCTTTTGATGAAATGCGAGCTTGATGACCGTACCCAGTTGGCTATTTACGCTCATCGGAAGGGCTGGGCTCAGGGGTAGGACTTGTAGACTAAGGTGCATTATTATTTGAAATGGTTTTAGAAGCTCGGGCCGCGATGTTTTTCGCGCCCGAGCTTCTTTTTTTACTTTCCTGCCTAATCTCCTCCCATTTGCCTATATCTTTTATCTGCGCTTAAATTGTTTTTAATGTGACCTTAAGGTTTAAAGTACAAAATAAGAACATGAAAACAAATTAATCCTTGTCACGGCGACAGGAAGCAGGAGGAAAGATAAACATGGACGATAACAAAAACAACTTCAATCGCGACAATGGACCAGCACCAGATCGGGAATGGGACAATAATAACAATAGCAGCAATAATAATAATTCATCTGAAGCAGGATCATCATCATACTACTATTCTTACGGACCTTTTAAATCTTTGAACAAAGATGAGAATAACGCTGACGGCGGCGCACAACACTACAATCGGATGGAGCCAGAACGTGTCGAGGTTACACCTCCACAGCCTGTAAAGCCATTACCTTATAACACATCGCTTCGCACCACTGGCTATGATGGCAATGGTGGTGGCCGCGGAGGAAATGGCGGTGGCGGTTCTGAAGGTGGCGGCGGCTGGCAATATAATAAAAAACCAAAAAGCTCGTTAAAAACAGTGCTGGTATCATTCCTAGCCGGTATGGTCGTTCTCTCGGGCTCAATGTATATGGCAGACAGAGGTAACTGGTTTACGGGAGATACAGCTACAACGGTTGCTAGCTCCGGAACGAATGGAACGGCGAAGACAACGGGCGAGAGTGCAGGTGTTGCGCCTTCTACTTCTACTACATCCTTGGTGACTGGATCTCGTGATGTGACAGGTGTTGTTGATGCGGTGGGACCAGCAGTTGTTAAGATTGAGACACTAGTTAAATCTAATTCGCGTAATGGAAGCTCATCCAGCCCGAATCTGAGTGATCCCTTCTCACAATTTTTCTTCGGGGATCAATACAGTGGAAATGGTTCTTCCCAAAATGAACAGGATTCCAAATCAGGATCGGATTCTTCATCACAGCTTATCCCTTATGGAATTGGAACAGGCTTCATTTATGAGAAATCCGGCTATATTTTGACCAACCAGCACGTAATTGACAATGCCGATGTAATCCAAGTCACCGTGGATGGCGTAACCAAGCCTTATGAAGCGAAGCTGCTAGGTTCTAGCAAAGATCTGGATTTGGCTGTGCTTAAAATTGAAGGAGATAGTGATTTCCCTACAGTAGCACTGGGAGATTCGGATAGCATAAAGGTAGGTTCAGAAGTGGTTGCTATCGGTAACCCGCAAGGCTTCGACCATACTGTAACTTCCGGTGTTCTTAGTGCAAAAGGACGCAGTATTGATATTAACGAAGAAGATGGCAGTGGAACACGTAATTACAAAAACCTGCTGCAAACCGACGCTTCTATCAACCCGGGTAACTCAGGTGGGCCGTTGCTCAACATGAATGGGCAGGTAATTGGGATGAACGTAGCCGTCAGCACGGATTCTCAAGGTATTGGTTTCGCAATCGCTGTGAATACGATTAAAGAAGTCGTAGATAAACTGGAAGCCAACCAAGCCATTCCGAAAGAGCCAGTACCTTTCATTGGTGCAACTCTTATGACGATTACAGATGAGGTTGCTAAGCAAATGGGTACGGATATTAAAGAAGGTTCTGTGGTTGCAGATATCATCTATAAATCCCCAGCGTATACCGCTGACCTGCGCCCTTACGATATCATTACCGGTGCGAATGGAACGAAGTATGCAACCAACCAAGATCTGATTACTTTCATTCAAACGTTAAAAGTTGGTGACAAAGTAACATTAAATGTTGTGCGCGACGGTAAAACCATGGATCTCTCAGTTACCATCGGTAACAAAAATGATTTTGATACAACGACTACACAACAAAGTCAGCAGCAATAATACCGGACGGTAAGTCACACGGAAGGGGCGACCCTTCCGTTTTTGTCTAATTGTGATGTAAACTGCTACAATATATAAAAAGAACTGAACAATGGGGGCTGCTTGATGCGACCGAATATTCTAATTATTGATGATGACGAAAAGATTATTTCTATGCTGCGTAGAGGTTTAGCTTTTGAAGGTTACGATGTGAAAACAGCGGTGAATGGAGCGGATGGATTACGGGCAATCTTGAGCAGTGATCCGGATGTGGTAATTTTGGATGTAATGATGCCTCAGGTGGATGGCTTTGAAGTATGTCGCCGCTTGCGGGAAGGGGGCAGTAATGTTCCTGTTCTCATGCTTACCGCGAAGGATGAAATTGAGCACCGTGTAAAAGGGCTTGATCTGGGTGCGGACGATTATCTGGTTAAACCTTTCGCGCTGGAAGAACTGCTTGCACGTGTACGTGCGCTGCTTCGGCGTAAGAGTGAGCAAAACGAAGGTGGAGAGCAAGCGGTTTCTTATGAAGATATTACGCTGGATGTGGATTCACGTGAGGTTACCCGCGCCGGTAAAAGACTGGAGCTAACAGCAAAGGAATTTGAGCTGCTTCATCTTTTTATGCAAAATCCGAAACGTGTGCTTTCACGGGATCTGATCATGGATAAAATATGGGGTTATGATTATAGCGGTGAATCTAATGTGCTTGAGGTATACATAGCTATGCTACGTCAAAAGACGGAGGAGCATGGCGGTAAACGCCTCATTCAAACGATCCGGGGTGCCGGTTACATTCTAAGAGGTGACAACTAACATGTCTATAAGATTGCGGCTGACTGCTTGGTATTCAGGGATTTTGGCCGTTATGCTGCTGGCCTTATCAGCCGCAATTTACGGTTTTGTTTATTTTAATACTTATGGGGACTTGAAGGATCGTATACAAAAACAGGGTGAGCAGCTTGTAACCAACCTCAATCCTAACTGGGCGTATGACGGTTCATTGCAAAGTGTGAGCATAAACCCCTTCTTCGGCAACAAACTGGAAGAAGCTAATATTCTGGTGCAAACCTATATCTATAATAATGAGAACCTGCAAAAGTCAGAGAACTTGCATTATCTAGATATCCAATTCGATGTTCCGAAACTGGAAGATATTGATAAAGCTCACGGGTTCAAACAGACTACGCTTGGCGGATATCATTTGATGGTTTATCAGATACCGATATATGACTTGAATAAGAGTCCTGTGGCCCTTCTGCAGGTGGCAACACCGTCAAATTCGGAAGACAAGCTCTTGGAGCGTTTAAAAAATATACTACTCGTAGGTTCTTTTGCTACCCTGATCGCGGCATTTACCTTCGGTTTGTTCCTTGCGCGCAAATCCATGAGTCCAATCGGCAAAGTAATTGAAGCTGCGAATGGGATTCAGACGGGGAATGATTTAAGCTCGCGGATTGAATACGATGGGCCGCCAGACGAGATAGGAAGACTTATTGAGACCGTTAACAGTATGCTTGGGCGTATGGAAGGGTTCTACACAGAGCTGGAGGATTCGTATGCGGCTCAGCGCCGTTTCGTTTCAGATGCTTCACACGAGCTTCGGACACCGCTCACTACGATCCGCGGAAATATTGATCTGCTGCAAAAGGTTTGGGAGATGGAACCCGGAGAAGGGAAGATGAGTGAAGCTGAGATTCGCCAGCTATCGCTTGAATCGGTGCAGGATATCGCAGACGAGTCTAAGCGTATGAGCCGCTTGGTAGCGGATATGCTCTCGCTCGCGCGTGCGGATACTGGACGTACTTTTGATATAGAGCCCGTGGCACTGGAACCGATGATGAATGAGATTGCGCGCCGCGCCTCTTTCCTGCCCCGTCAAGCCGAGTGGGTTACAGGTGATATGTCAGTCTTAAATGGCAAATATATAGTTGGGAATAAAGATTATCTACAGCAAATGCTCTTTATTTTTATTGATAATGCCTTTAAGTACACGCCTTCAGGCATCGTGAGTTTGGATACCCTCTTCTATCAGAATCAGATTGGCATTCGGATCACAGATACAGGGATTGGTATGGATAAAGATGAGGTTCCATATATATTTGACCGTTTCTATCGTGCAGATGAATCGCGTGGAATTACGGAAGGGATTGGGCTTGGCTTATCCATTGCTAAGTGGATTATTGACGAGCATGGTGGATCTGTGGAGGTTGTTACACGCCAAGGTGAGGGGACCACTTTTGTCATCTGGTTGCCTCTTCTCTTTGCTCCGCCGCTGGAATAGGGTATAATTTAGAAGTGTCCTATTACAGAGGTCAATGAAAGCAGAAAGCTGGTGAACTCATGGAAGTCATTAAAATCTCTCCCCGGGGATATTGTTACGGAGTTGTCGATGCAATGGTTATGGCACGGCAGGCTGCGCAAAATCTCGATCTTCCCCGGCCGATTTATATACTGGGTATGATTGTTCATAACAGTCATGTCACGAATTCGTTCGAAGATGATGGCATTATTACTTTGGACGGACACAATCGTCTGGATATTCTGGATAAAGTGGATAGTGGGACCGTCATATTCACTGCACACGGGGTTTCTCCTGAGGTACGCAAGATGGCTAGGGACAAGGGGCTAACTACGGTCGACGCCACCTGTCCTGATGTCACGAAGACCCATGATCTTATTCAGGAAAAAGTAGATGACGGTTATGAGGTCATTTATATCGGCAAAAAAGGCCATCCGGAACCGGAGGGTGCTGTGGGTATTGCCCCTGAGCATGTGCATCTGATTGAAAAAGAAGATGAGATTGCTACGTTATCCATCTCTTCTTCACGTATTGTCATTACGAATCAGACTACTATGAGCCAGTGGGATATTAAACACATCATGAAAAAGCTTCTAGAGACCTTCCCAGGTGCTGAAGTGCATAATGAGATATGTATGGCTACCCAGGTACGTCAAGAGGCTGTGGCGGAACAAGCGGGGCAATGTGATCTGGTGATTGTTGTCGGTGATCCGCGAAGCAACAACTCCAATCGTCTGGCACAGGTGTCGGAAGAAATCGCTGGGGTTCCTGCCCATCGTATTTCTGATGTGTCTGAACTCCAAACAGAATGGCTAGAGGGTGTAAATATCGTCGGGGTCACTTCTGGCGCGTCCACACCTACACCTATCACCAAAGAAGTGATTAACTACTTAGATCAGTATGATTCGGCTAATCCGGAGACGTGGGAGATCAAACGTACAGTGAATATGGCGAAGCTGCTGCCACCGGTTAAGAATAAGAGTGCAAGTACTACTTAATGTATTGGGCTAGGCTCGAACTTATATATTATGAACGCTGCAACAAGAGCGCTTAACTTCGTCAGTCGAGGTTAAGTGCTCTTTTTTATCGAAAGAACGCTTCCGACATAGGAATTAGAATATAGATTGACTATAATCGTTTTTTGAGGTAAAATTGCTTTAGTGATTAAAAGCATAAAAGCTTAAAAGCGAACACGCGTCGTAGCGCGATAGTATTTAACGGAATTATTATAAATTTTAAATGTAGAGAGGGAGTTATAAATATGATCGTCATTACATCAAATCAAACACCGGAAGAACAGGTTAAAGATATAATTGCCGTAATCGAAAAAGAAGGTTTGCAGGTGCATCTCTCCAGAGGAGCAGATCACACGGTGATAGGTTTAGTGGGAGGCGTCACTCCTAAGCTCGCCGAGCATTTGCGGCAAATGAAGGGTGTAGAGAACGTCGTGAAGATCTCCAAATCCTACAAGCTGGCCAGCCGGGATTTCCATCCTGAGGATACGATTATTGATATCAAGGGTGTGAAGATTGGTGGAGAAAACCTGGTGATCATGGGCGGACCTTGCGCCGTTGAGTCTCCAGAGCAGATTGATGAGATCGCCCGGCTTGTTAAAGCGTCTGGTGCTCAGGTACTTCGTGGAGGCGCGTTTAAGCCCCGTACAGGACCGTACAGCTTCCAAGGCGTAGGTGTGGAAGGTTTGACTATGATGGCTGAAGCAGGAAAGCGTCATGGGCTGTTGACCATTACAGAGGTTATGACACCAGAGTATGTTGATATCTGTGCGGAACATGCGGATATTCTGCAGGTGGGTACACGGAATATGCAAAACTTTGATTTGCTGCGCAAGCTGGGGACCTGTGGCAGACCTGTTCTTCTAAAACGTGGCTTCAGTGCGACCTACGATGAGTTGCTCAATGCAGCGGAGTACATTTTGGCAGGCGGTAATAAGGATGTAATGCTCTGTGAGCGCGGTATTCGCACATTTGAGACCTACACTCGTAATACGCTGGATCTATCGGCTATTCCAGTTCTACAGAGCTTAAGCCATCTTCCAGTAATCTCTGACCCAAGTCACGGAACCGGTCGTCGTGAGTTAGTTGAGCCTATGGCCAAAGCTTCTGTTGCTGCTGGCGCAAATGGTCTAATTATTGAAATGCACACAGATCCGGACAATTCCATGACAGGTGATGGTGTTCAATCGTTATTTCCTGATCAGTTTGATAACCTGCTAAAGGATCTGGAAAAGCTGGCTCCAATTGTTGGACGTAAGTTTTCAACTTCGCCAGAAACGGTTTCGGCCCTATAAAATTTAATCTAATAGCTTCCTCGGAAGCCCTCTTAACCCGCGACCTAGTGGGAAAAGAGGGTTTTTTTGGAGTTGGATAAAATAAATGTGACATGAAAATATGCGAAAATAACAGATTTCACGAAAGCGTTAGAATATCTTACATTGCTGAAAGAAATACCTGACATAAGCATTGACGATGTTAGGTATGAGATTTATAATTACGACAGCAAAAAAAATTAAAACAAGAACATTTGCATACTGTGAGCGGCCTAATGTTCGGAACTTGGGGGAGGAAAAATTCATGTCGGTTGAAAAAGTGTTGCAAACAATTAAAGAGAACAATATCGAGTGGGTAGATTTTCGATTCGTAGATTTAGGTGGTCGTGCCCACCACATCTCTCTGCCAGCTTCTGAAGTGGAAGATGAAACTTTTGTAAATGGGGTAGCATTCGACGGTTCTTCCATCAAAGGTTTCCGTGGTATTGAAGAATCAGACATGGTTATGATGCCTGATCCGAATAGTGTATTCATAGATCCGTTTACAGCTCATCCAACGCTGAACGTGATGTGCGACATTTTCACTCCTGATGGCGAACGTTATGAGCGCGATCCTCGCGGTATTGCTGTGAAAGCAGAAGAATTCCTGCAAAAAAGCGGAGTAGGTACATCTGCATTCTTCGCGCCTGAATCAGAATTCTTTATCTTTGACGATGTTCGTTACGAAAGTGGCATGAACAGATCCTCATTCTTCGTAGATTCTGAAGAAGCGGCTTGGAATACGGGTCGTAAAGAAGAGGGCGGCAACTTGGCATTTAAAGTTGGCGTTAAAGGTGGATATGTTCCTGTAGCACCAGTTGACTCCCAACAGGATATCCGCAGTGAAATGTGCCGTCTGCTTGCTGAAGTTGGACTACGCATTGAACGTCATCACCATGAAGTAGCCACTGCAGGTCAAGCGGAAATTAACTTCCGTTTTGATACCTTGAAGAAAACTGCTGATAATCTCATGACTTATAAATATATTGTACAAAACACTGCACGTCAGTATGGCAAGGTAGCAACCTTCATGCCAAAACCACTGTTCGGTGATAACGGTAGCGGAATGCACGTGCATCAATCCATCTTTGACGGAGACACTCCTTTGTTCTACGAAAAAGGCGCTTATGCTAACCTGAGCGAAATGGCTCTTCATTATATCGGTGGTATTTTGTATCATGCACCAGCATTGATCGCTTTGACTAACCCAAGCACCAACTCCTTTAAACGTCTGGTTCCTGGCTACGAAGCACCGGTTAACTTGGTTTACTCCAAAGGAAATCGTTCTGCAGCAGTTCGTATCCCGGTAGCAGCTGTGACACCAAAAGGCTGTCGTATCGAATTCCGCACACCGGATTCCACAGCTAACCCTTACTTGGCATTCTCCGCAATGCTGATGGCAGGTCTGGACGGAATCAAGAACAAGATTAACCCGCAAGAACTGGGTTATGGTCCTCTGGATAAGAACATCTATGAATTGTCTGATGCAGATAAAGAAAAAATCCGCAGTGTTCCAGGCAGCCTGAGCGAAGCGCTTGATTCTTTGGAAGCTGATTACGAGTTCCTAACAGAAGGCGACGTATTTACTAAGGACTTCATCGATAACTATATTGCTCTGAAACGTTCTGAAGCACAAGAGGTTGCAATTCGTGTTCATCCACATGAATATGCCCTGTACTTCGATCTATAAGATTCCTCTATTATAATCTTTATAATAAAAGAAGCTGTCTCAAAAGTAGTGAATTCTACTTGGGGCAGCTTCTTTTTTATGAATCAGGAAAAGTAATGGGTTTTACTGTGCCCTATGACTATATGCTAAGAAAGACTACACTAGCCCCCGTTCAGGAGCGCCGCAGGACTCTCTAATGATAAGCTCTGGCTCCACGCTGAAAGAACTCGTGCCTGATTGGTTGTTTATTAGATCATATAGCATTAGAGCTGCTAGGCGACCGATCTTATCTTTATTTTGGCGGATGGTAGTCAGTAGGGGGGTTGTATAATTGCAGGCCTCGATATCATCACAGCCAATAATTGCGACAGTTTCAGGAACGGCGATAGAAGCCTCTTTAAGGGCACGCATCGCCCCTATAGCAAGCTGATCCGACGCCGCGAAGATCGCTCTAGGTAAATTTCCATTCTCAATCATTCTACGCATCGTCTCATACCCGCTGGCCTCAAAGAAGTTACTTCCGTTTAAGAACCAATTCTCGTTAATAGGCAGTCCTAAATCTTCAAGAGCTTTGCGATAACCACTTTCGCGCATATTGGAGATGTCTGAATCTGAGGAACTGCCGATGTAGCCAAGCTCTCGATAGCCCAGTAAGTAAAAGTGTTCCACCACTTTGGAGGACATTTTGAAATTATCCGACATGATAAAACCAGAGTTGTCACCGGTCAGCTTTAAATCTACGCCGATACACGGAATTGCACTGTTGTCTAATTCGCTGATAGAGGTTTCTAGCTCCTGTCCGGATAGAAGCACACACCCATCTACATTAAAATGCTGGCAACGGGCAAGATAATCGTTAGTATCGCCACTTTGGAATTTTTCATTGGAAAAAAAGATAAGGTCGTAACCTAGTAGTCCCATTTGTTTTTTGAATGAATTTAGCACCTCAATGAAAAAAGGGTGGGTAAAGTCGACATTCAGCATTCCGGCAAAAATCACTCCGATTAGATTGGATGATTTCGTAGCCAATGTTTTAGCTGAATTGGAGGGGGTATATCCAGTTTCTTTTATAATTTGTTGAACCCTTGTCTTGGTATCTTCCGAAATATCACTGTAGTTATTAATGATTTTGGATACTGTCGAAACAGAAACTCCAGCAATTTTCGCTATATCTTTGATGCTGTAGGCCAAATTAAGTCCCCCTTATAGTGAAAAATGTTCCGTAATATATGTTTAAAATCTACTCAAGGCTATTTTTTATGACTTGAATTTATGATTTACGAAATAGTTTCGTTACTTATTTTATAGTTCAATAAGATTATAGTCAATGGAATGTTTACTCTTAAACTAGGATTATGCTTGGTTTTAAAGGTTTTTTTGAATAATCGGTTCAAATAACGTTCAAAAACGAACAAAGAAAAAAGACTTTACAAAGACAAATAACGATGTAATAATAAAAACACCGAAACCGCTTTCTGTGATATCGTCCTTACTGTTTCGTGATTTTCAGAAATTAACATGTGGTTTCGTTAAAAGGGTCATAACAAATTATCTGGGGGGTAACAAAATGGTAAAGAAGCTTTCTGCGGTATTGTTGAGCTCAGCGCTAGTGCTCTCATTAGCAGCATGTGGAAACAGCAATAACAACGCGAATGGTGAGGCTACTCCGGGCAGCGGAACAAACAAGCCTGCATCTGGTGATAAGAAAGTGATTAAGATCTTACACTGGAAACAAGAGAATATTAACAAGGTCATTACAGAAATTAATAAAAAGTTTGAAGAAAAATATCCGGAATACAAAGTGGAGTACACAACCACGGGTCCGGATGATGAATTCAAACAAGCACAAAGAGCAAGAATTACAGCTGGTGACGTAGATGTTCTTGCCGATCTATCCGGTATGAGATTGTCCCCGAAAGATTGGACACCAGGTGCGAAAGTGCCAGACTGGCAACAATGGATTGATTCCGGACTGATTGCTGATCTGAGCAACGAAGCTTTCGTTAAAAACTACAATGCGAATGATATTGCTAAAGCCGGCACTTATAAAGATAAAGTGTATGCAATCCCAACCGGTAAAGTAGCTATGTCAGGATTCTTCTATAATAAAGAAATTTTTGAACAAAACGGCCTGACTGTACCTACAACTTGGACAGAGTTCATTAGTGTTCTAGATACATTGAAAGCTAAGAGTATTGTTCCAATCGTAGTGGCTGGTAAAGACGTATGGCCATTGAAACTGCCAGTGTTCGGTTTGCAAGCTAAGATTCTAGGTGGCGGCAACCAACAACAATGGATTGAGGGCGTTTGGAAGGGAACTTCGGCATTTAACGATGCTGAGGCTGTAGAAGTATTGGAGAAAATGAAGACGCTTCAAGATAACTACATCATCGACGGTTTCTTGGGTATCGACTATGCAACAGCACCTTCGTTTTTCGCAACAGGAAAAGCAGCTATGATTGCTGACGGAACTTGGGATGCTCCTACGATCGCGGCAGCAAATCCAGATGTGAAATTTGGTTACTTCCCAATCCCAGCTACAGAAGATGCTGCTAAGAATAATTCTCTTGTCGGTAAATACGATGTAACTTGGTATGCAGCAGAAAAAGGCCCGAACAAAGAAGGTGCTTTGAAATGGCTGGAATTCTTCTCTGAACCAGAAAACTACACAGAATATGTTAAAGCAGCAGGATTCTTGCCTACACAAGACAATATTGCCACTGAAAGTGATTTTATTGACAAAGAACTTGCTCCATACATGACTGGAGATTTCGAACTTGCTTATGAAATTATGATGATTAACCGTGACAACGTTGGTGAGCACATTGCAGCTGAAGGCGTTCACACTGAGTATTTGGCACCAGGCGGCGAGTTTAAAACCGCTAAAGAGCTTGCAGACGTACAACAAAAAGAATGGGAAGCAGCAGCACCTAAATAAGTAGCTATCCCAATAAATAAAAAAGAATCTACAACATACTGTACACCAAACATGTTTTACAGCTTCGGGGTCTGTTTTGTGCAGGCCCCGATCATTTTATTGAATTAGGATTGGGTAGGTGAGAGAAATGTATCCGTTCGGGAAAGGTTTTAAACGATATATACCGCTTCTGCTGCTAATGATTCCATTATCATTGTATGTAATTTTCTATTTTGGCCCATCTATGATGACGGTCATCTATTCATTTACAGATATCACTAACGTTCCTGGAAGCAAGATGAGTTTCGTAGGCCTTGACAATTATTATGATGTATTTTACTCAGGAAATTCAGGCGAGCGTTGGGATTCCATTATACGTACTATTTATTTCATGGTCATTGTAACCATTGTACAGAACGGTGTCGGTCTGCTTATGGCCGTAGTTATCAATCAGAAGCTGAAAGGCGATTATTTCTATCGCGCGGTATTCTTTTTACCGGTTGTGCTTGGTGTGGCGGTAGTTGCACTGGTATGGGGCATGATGTTCGATCCGCTGAGTGGTCCGGTTAACCAACTGTATGATTCTTTGTTCGGTTATAAAGATATGTTCTTTGGAAGCTTCACTCATGCGTTCGGTTATATTATATTTACGCAAATTTGGATGTATATGGGATATTCGATGTTGATTTTCCTTGCGGGACTACAATCCGTACCGAAAGATTTGTATGAGGCTGGATATATAGACGGAACTACGAAGTGGCAATCTTTTAAAAATATCACATTCCCACTTATCGCTCCATCCTTTACGATTAACATTATTTTGTCTATTATCGGTGCGATGTCCACCTTTGATATTATTCTCGCAACTACGGACGGTCGCTTTAACACAAGAACGATGGCATATGACGTTTATAAAGAGACGTTCCGTGGTTCTCTACAGATGGGACTTCCTTCCGCGCTTTCCGTGGTTCAGTTCCTTATGATTCTGGTGTTTGTAGTATTTGCAGTGAAACAAATGCGTAAGAGAGAGGTGGAATATTAATGAAGGATTCCAAAACCGCCAAAACTCTCTCTTATATTCTGATTGCAGTGTTGCTTGTTTTGTATATCATGCCGTTGTTATTTGTAATCAATATTTCATTCAAGTCCTTTACAGAATATCTGTTAGATCCTATCGGTCTCGTAAAAAGTATTCAATGGGATAATTATAAAGAAGCTTGGCTACAGGGTAATTTCTCTAATTATTTCTTAAACAGTCTGCTGTATACAGCCGTAGCAACAGTGCTGACCCTAATTGTTTCGTTATTCGGGGCCTTCCCGGTGGCGAGAAATTATGTGAAGTGGAGCGGATTTATTTATTTGTTCTTCTTGATGTCTCAGTTCCTGCCGAATCCAATGGTCGCACAGTTCAAGCTGATGCTTACCATGAAACAGGAGCTAGGATTTGTAGGTTATGACACGAAGCTGGGTTACATTCTCCTTAAAACAGGCGGAACGGGTATCGTGTTCATGATGTTTGTAGGTTACATCAAAGGAATTAGCCGGGAGATGGATGAAGCAGCAGGTATGGATGGCGCTGGATATATGCGTTATTTGTTCCAGATCATCATGCCACTTATGAAACCAGTAATTGCTACAGGTGTTATTCTAACAGCAATTAGTATCTGGAATGACTTCGTGGGGCCGGTCATGTATTTACCGAGTCCAGAAAACTATCCAATCACCTTTGGGCTTAAAGAATTCCGCGGTCAATACGGAAACAACTGGCCTATGTTGGCGTGCGGGATCATGATCGTATCTGCACCGCTTATCATCCTATACACCTTCATTCAAAAGTATATCGTTGACGGTGCATTGGCAGGTGCGGTTAAAGCTTAAGTAGTTGTGTAAATGAGAGGATGGAGAGAATGGATCGTAATAAAATTCATGGCTTCGAATTCACCGGAAATGATGGGGAATTCAGGCTTCAGCAACCGGATCGCAGCAGTTTTCTATATTTCCCTCTAGTGAATGAAGGGGGAATGATGTCGACAGTAACTCCAAAACTTCATGGTCAGGTTACCACAGGTCATAATACATTTTTAACACCGCCATTATCTGTTGAAGATTTGCATAATTCGCGGGCTTCCCGCAACTTCTGGGTATACGTAGACGGCAAGGGAGCTTGGTCGGCAGTGGGGAACTCCGCTAAGCAAAATGCCGATTTTTATACATCGTCTACTGATGAAGCAGTACTAGAGGCTGGTTTCTTGTGGCAACGCGTAACGCGTTGTAACGCAGAGATGGGTGTTAAAGCAGAAATCACCAGCTTTGTGCCAAGTGGTAATGATAAAGTCGAATTAATGAAGGTTACGTTGACCAATACAGCAGCAGAGGCTATTACGCTGACACCGACAGCGGTAGTTCCGATTTACGCGCGTTCGGCGGATGATCTGCGCGATCATAGACATGTAACCTCCTTGCTTAACCGGATTTATACTTCACCCTATGGTGTTGAGGTTCAGCCTGCACTCTCCTTTGATGAGCGGGGACACCGCATCAATCACACTTCTTATGGAGTATTTGGTGCAGAGGGTGACGGCAGTCAACCTGCGGGGTTCTTTCCGGTGCAGGAGGAGTTCATTGGAGAAGGTGGAAGCCTGGATTGGCCGGAAGCTGTTATCCTGAACAACACGCCGGAGATTGGCAAGGGCGGAGGCGTACAAAGAGAGGGATATGAGGCTATCGGGGGTCTTCGTTACGAGACGCTTACTCTGTCTCCTGGTGACAGCCATTCTTATATAGTAGTTATGGCAATCCATAATGAGAGAATTGACGTGGATGCTTTGATGAACAAATATGGTACATCTGAAGCTTTTGATCATTTGCTTGAGGAGACTAAGGCCTTCTGGGCAGATAAAGTGAATATGGTAGAATTTCATACCGGTGATTCAGATGCTGACCAATGGATGAAATGGGTTACGATTCAACCCGTGCTGAGAAGACTTTATGGTAACTCCTTCTTGCCTTATCATGATTATGGAAGAGGCGGACGTGGCTGGCGGGATCTTTGGCAGGATTGTCTAGCACTCCTTATTATGGAACCGGCTGAAGTACGGAGCTTACTGCTGAACAACTACGCTGGGGTAAGAATAGATGGTAGTAATGCCACTATTATCGGTCAACAGCCTGGTGAATTTATTGCCGACCGTAACAACATCCCGCGGGTGTGGATGGATCATGGGGCTTGGCCGTTCTTAACTACTATGTTATATCTGGATCAGAGTGGTGATCTTGATTTCTTATTGCAGGAACAGACGTATTTCCGCGATACCTTTATGAGTCGCTGTAAGGAACGTGATACTTCATGGGATACCTCGCTAGGAAGTGATCTCAGAACAACTTCTGGTGAGGTTTATAAAGGTACGATTCTGGAACATATCCTGCTGCAAAATCTGGTTCCGTTCTTTAATGTTGGAGAGCACAATAATATCCTGCTGGAGGGTGCAGACTGGAATGATGGTCTTGATATGGGCGCAGACCGGGGTGAGAGTGTAGCTTTCACAGCATTCTACGCAAGTAACTTATTGGATATTTCTCGTGTGCTGCGTACGCTAAAGACTTCTAAAGGGCAAGAGACAGTTGAATTGGCAGAAGAAATGAAACTATTGCTAGATTCGCTTGGTGAGCAAGTGGATTATGAATCTGTATCAGGCAAGCATGAAAGACTTAATCAATATTATGCTGCCGCTCCGAACAAAGTTAGCGGTATTCGTGCAGCACTCGACATAGAGACAGTAGCGGACGATCTGGAACAAAAAGCAGAGTGGATCTTTAATCACTTGCGCCGCAATGAGTGGGTGGAAAGTGAACAAGGTGGAGGCTGGTTTAACGGTTATTATAATAATGATGGAGAACAAGTGGAAGGGGAATTCGCAGAAGGCGTTCGAATGACGCTTACAGGTCAAGTATTCCCGCTGATGGGTCATGCAGCTGCGCCAGAGCAAATTCCGCATATCATTGCCGCCGTGGATCGTAATCTACTGGATGACAAAATTGGGTACAGACTTAATTCCCGTTTTGGAGGCATCCAGCAGAATCTGGGTCGCGCCTTTGGCTTTGCCTTTGGACATAAAGAGAACGGTGCTATGTTCAGTCACATGACCATCATGTATGGCAATGCGTTGTATAAACGCGGATATGTGAAAGAAGGACATAAAGTATTAGAATCTCTGTATAGCTTAAGTACTGACTTTGCAAAAGCCCGCATATACCCAGGAATTCCTGAGTATATTAACGAGCAAGGCAGAGGGATGTATACGTATTTAACAGGATCAGCAAGCTGGCTGCTGTTAACTATGGTTACTGAAGTATTTGGTGTAAAAGGTAAGCTAGGCGATCTTTTGTTGGAACCGAAGCTTGTTAAAGAGCAGTTTGATTCTGAGGGAAAAGCCTCTATTAAGACAATCTTCGCGGATCGCGAGTTTGAAGTGGTCTATAAAGCCACAGGAAGCTTAAACTACGGGGAGTACCAAATACACGCTGTTACCCTGAATGGCAGCGAGGTGACGCTGCAGCGCGGCTCAGGAAGTGCGATTATTCCGCGTGAAGAGTTGCTCTCTCTGCAGACAGAGAAATGCCACTTGATTGAAGTGACATTGGCGTAGCTTTATACGATATTTTAAGACGTCTGCACCGTTATTCATAGCGGCTGCAGACGTTTTTTTCAATAATGAATATTTATTCATTGTAACAATGAACGAAAGGGCGCGTTAGGTATGGGTTACAGACTGTCAAATGGCATATTAACTGTCGATATCGCTGATATCGGAGAGTATAAGGGCACACGTTTTGACTGGACAGGATTTATTACACAGGTGACATTAGAAGAGGGGAAACATACGTTTTGTGTGCCGGAAAGCTTGAAGCCAGGCGAAGGAACTGGGGGCAAGGGGCTTTGTAATGAGTTTGGCATTTCCCGGGCAATTGGATATGATGAAGCACCAATCGGAGGCTGGTTTCCAAAAATCGGAGTCGGATTGTTACAAAAAGGAAATTCCCCATTATACAGTTTCAATGAGGAGTTCCCCTTAACCTCTTTTAGTAAGGATATCGAAGCAGGGAATGATGCGGTCACCTATACGATCCACCCGATGGAAAGCAACGGATATGCTGTGCAGCTAACCAAAACGATTTCTTTACAGGGGGATCAATTAATAATTGCATATGAACTGCATAACAAAGGGCAAAAGCCTTTCCATACGGAGGAATATATTCACAACTTCATCGGAATCGACGGGTTGAATATTGGGCAGGATTTCGAACTGCGTCTTCCGAGGGAACTCAAGGTAGTAGAACCAGAATCCTCCTATACGAAAGAATTGCTAGAGGTATCCGGGAATACCCTTACTTGGTCAAAGGAACCGGATAAACCCTTTTATTGCAAGTTGAGCGGTTGGGAAGGTCAGGAAAATGAGTTCACCTGGGAGTTGGTTCATAAGCCTAGTGGAGCAGGCGTGCGAGAGAGTGGGGACTTTCCAATAGAACGTATGGCCCTGTGGGGAGAAGGTCATGTAGTCTCTCCTGAAGTATTTGTGAACATTAGTCTTTTACCGCGTCAAAGCAAGAGCTGGCGCCGATCTTACCGGTTTTTCACTGCGGAATGAGTACCGTCTTAACCTTTTATGTGAATAATTATACTTGCTGGTGCGGGAGAATATTGCTATCATAACCATATCCATATTGATAGGAGAGAAAGGGTGGGGAGCAGTTTTGAATAAGAGAGCATACAATTTTAATGCCGGACCGGCAGCATTGCCGCTTACGGTACTGGAACGCGCACAAGCGGAGTTTGTTGATTTCCGGGAAAGTGGAATGTCTATCATGGAGATGTCGCACCGTGGTGCCATTTACGAATCCGTGCATAATGAAGCGCAGGAACGTCTGCTTTCGCTCCTCGGCAATCCGAAGGGCTATAAGGTATTGTTCTTACAAGGCGGAGCAAGCACGCAGTTTGCAATGATCCCTATGAACTTGATTTCCGAAGGCCAAGTAGGTAGCTATGTAATGACAGGTAGCTGGGCAGATAAAGCTTATAAAGAAGCCAAATTGGTAGGAGGCGCTCATGTTGCTGCTTCTTCCGAAGATAAGAAATTCTTGGCTATACCTGAATTAAGTTCGATCAAAGCTGCGGAGAATGCTGCTTACCTTCATGTTACTTCCAACGAGACCATTGAAGGAACGCAATATGCAGAATTTCCGGATGCAGGCTCGATTCCATTAATCGCGGATATGTCCAGTGATATACTTTGCCGTCCAATCGATGTGAACCAATTCGGAATGATCTATGCCGGAGCACAAAAGAACCTTGGACCTTCAGGCGTGACTGTAGTTATCGCGAAAGAAGAATTGCTTGCAGATTCACCTTCTAACATTCCTACTATCATGCGTTACAGCACTCATTATAAGAATAACTCTCTTTACAATACACCTCCATCTTTCTCTGTATATATGGTGAACGAAGTATTAAAATGGATTGAGGAGCAAGGCGGCTTAGCTGGCATCCATTCCAAGAACCTTGAAAAATCGGGTCTGTTATATGATCACATCGATGGAAGTGACGGTTTCTACCGTGGTGTTGCAGAACAAGGCAGCCGCTCTATTATGAACGTTACTTTCCGGATGCAATCAGAAGAACTCGAAAAGCAGTTTGTCAAAGCTGCTGAACTGGAAGGTTTTGTCGGCTTAAAGGGTCACCGCAGTGTTGGGGGCTTGCGTGCTTCCATCTACAATGCAGTTCCTTACGAAAGTGTAAAAGCACTATCCGATTTCATGAACCATTTCCGGCAAACTCAAGGTTAATGAATTCTATCTATAACCTTCCGCCTTCTTGGTGGAAGGTTTTCAGTTTGTTTGGAGAAGCTATGGTTAGGCACTAGAGTAAAACATCTGGCTATTAAGCCTTTAGAGAGGAAGGAACCATATAATGGCACTCCATATCGTATTAGTCGAGCCGGAAATTCCGGCCAATACTGGCAACATTGCGCGTACTTGCGCCGCTACCGGCACTCATCTTCACTTGGTTCGTCCACTCGGATTCCGTACAGACGATGCTACATTAAAAAGAGCAGGATTAGACTATTGGCATGCTGTTACTATTGAATATCACGACTCCTTTGCTGAGGTTTTGGAGAAATATAGCGAGGGGCGTTTCTTTTACGCAACGACGAAAGCAGAGAAAAGATACAGCGACTTTGAGTTCCAAGATGGCGATTTTTTTGTTTTTGGCAAGGAAACGAAGGGGCTTTCTGCAGAGATTCTAGAAGCAGGTAAAGAAACAAAAATGCGCATGCCAATGAGTGATGCTGTGAGATCTCTGAATTTATCCAATTCGGCAGCAATTATTGTGTACGAGGCGCTTCGACAATTGGATTTCCCTAATCTTATTTAAAAAAAGACAAATTTTTTATTTTTTTCAGCAGGATTCGACAATTAGGTAACGAAATATATTGAAAGAGCCGAAATAAGTAGTAGCTACTAAATAATTTTTCTTGAACAGGAGAGGTGTACGTTAGTTATGAAACCTGCTGGTGTAGTTCGCAAAGTGGATCAGTTGGGTAGAATTGTTCTGCCTAAGTCCCTGCGTAAAAGGTATCAGATGAATGAAGGCGACCCGGTTGAAATTTTGGTACAGGGTGACCATATCATCTTGGAGCGTTACCGTCCAAAATGTGTTTTCTGTGGATCGATGGATGGTGTAAGCGAATATAAAGATCGTTATATTTGTTCTGCATGCCTTTCGGAAATGACTCAATTGCCAAGGCATGCCTAAGAAGTACATATTTTGAATTTTGACAGCCAAGAGCTTATAAAAAAACTGTCCTCTTCGTAGAACTCTTCTACTTGGGGGGCAGTTTTTTTATGTATACAAAAAATGCCCCCGCACCAAGTGGCTGCAGGGACATATCGGCTTTATAGGCCTTTTGTTTTGTCGTCGTTGTAAGATGAGGTAAGGATGCCGACCGTAAATAACACAAATACGAACATTACGATCCAAAAGGTTAATGAGAACGACATACTGGCACCTCCAATAGCGAATGTATTCGTTATCAAGATTATAACCTGCAATTTAATAAAAATAAACGCAAATGTGATATGTTACATAGACAATTTACTATATTATTTAAAAAACAGAAAATTCGTTGGCACAGCTCTTAGATTTCCATCGGATGGTTTATTGATAACTCTTCCGTTAAAGATCAATGAGGAAGAGCCACCACCATCTAAATTATAAGCATCTACGAGACCCATATTCGATAATTTGTTCTGAATCTCCTCCAGCTGTGCACCAGAGCTGCCATACTCATTATATCCATCCGCTACAAAAAGCAGGATCTGATCATCTTTATATTTGCCGATCACGGTACGTGGTGCCCGATTAGGGGATGTTTTCCACTTTTCGGGTATGGGTGTTTTGATGTTGTTTTTAAGGAGGACAGGCACAAAGGTGGCGCCGAATACCGGATCTAGCTGATCTAATTGTGCGCGACTGTAGAATTTCCCGCCGATTAATTGCCCGGATTTGTTCAGCCCAACAAAACTTAGGTCCTTGTACGTCGGCTCAAAACCGTATAAATACTTTCCATCCACTACAGTTGTGCTTAAGGGATAACGTTTTCCGGATTGATCTGCAAAGCCGCCCGCATTAATACCAGCAATTGCACCATTACGCTGTACGGCATGCATAGTAGTTTCCGCACCGGAGGCTGTCTCCGCCAAGCTCATCTTCATAGCGGTCGGGTCCTTCAATTTGATTTTCAACGCATAAGCTTTGTAGTTTCCTGGATTCAATCGATATAACTCAACTCTTATACGGTCGCTAGTAACGATCTCTGAAGGTATACCAAGCTTGGCTGAAATCCTGCGGTTATAGATCAGTTCAGGCCGGGTCGCCTGAGTCTGTGCTGTTTCGACCAGCTTATTCATCGTAGTGGTAGTCTCTTTATATAGCTTGGCACTAGCGCTGACAGCATCAATGGTGTAAGCTGCGGAGGCCTCTGCCAGCGTCAGCTCTTTTTTTAAGGAAGCTGTTTCATTCACTGGCCCAGCGCTTGGTGTGAATTGTCCTACATCAAGGTCTAGCTGTAGCGGTGGTCGATACCACGACATACAAATAACCAAGCCTATGAACGGTGCAGTTAGAAGCATGAAGAAGCGGTTTACTCTTTTGACTGGCGTCATCATTTGATCAGATCCATTTCTTTCTTCAAAGCTTCTAACTGTTTGCTTACCTCACTCAATTGCGTATATAGCTTGTTGCTGTTATCTGTCTTGGCACTAGCATTATCTTTAGTGAAGGTTAATAGTTCGTTAAAGCTTTGCACTGTATTCTGCAATTCCTTCACTTCTTCAGAGAGAACGGCAATTTTTGCTTCATAGTCGGTCTTCAAAACGGTAAGCTGCTGCTGGCTCTGAGTACTAAGTTCGGTAAGCACCTGTTGCTTCAGATGGTTCGTGTAGCTGTATACAGCATATACGCCGAGTCCGATCATCATAATCCAGAACAGTAAAAACCATTTTACGGAAGGGCCGTTTCTCGCAGTAGTAGAGCGCGAGCGTACCGGGGACGTTTCCGCTAGCGGTTGCATTTTATCACCTCGGGTTGGTCTTTTTTTCAAGTCCCCATTCTATCAGACTTTGACAAGATTCGCAAAAATGTAAGAGAGTATGAAAACTAGAAAAAGTAATTGCATCCTATTAAACTACTGCGATACAATTTCTATAGATTGGAATTCTGATAGACGTACACAAGGTAACCAGCTAGAGATTATACAGACAAGTCATCATACAGCCTTGCTTGCGTTTTAACCGGAAACGCTGCGGCGCTTTCCTTTCTAGATGATTATATATAGAGCAGGGGGTCAGGGCATTAATGATGAAGGTTTGGCAGGTGGTCATTGTGGGGTGTCATCCTACAAGTATGCTGGGGACAAAATTGATTTTGGAAGAGGAAGAGGGGCTTAAGGTTCTGGGAATGTATTCCACTTGGGACGAAGGCGCTACCATCGTAAGGGAAAAAAATCCCGAGCTAGTGCTAGTAGATTATCATATGCCTGAGGGGAATATTGAGAGTGTGCTGTTAAATATGAAAAAAAGCTCACCAAACTCACATTTTGTCGTGATGACAGACGAAGACGGGCGAGAACTGCTTCAGCCCCTCGTAGAACTAGGAGCCAGCGGGATATTCTCGAAGGGAGCTTCTCCCCGTCAGCTTTTACAGCTGATCCTGGGTTTACGGGAGGGTTTTCTTTCAATGCCGTTGGAATGGATTGAAAAAGGAGCTTGGCCGATTTCGACATTTAAAGGATTAGATGATGTTCTGCAACTGACGGAGACAGAGATGTTTATCATGGAGCGAATCGTTCAAGGGATTACCTACGATAAAATTGCGCTTGAAATTGCGGTAAGCCGTCGGTCCATTGATAATTATTTGCGCAAAATCTATGTAAAGCTAGATGTTTCGACCCGGGCACAAGCGATTGAGAAATTCGCGCTCTTCTCAAGACAAAACAGGCAAATCTACGCCTAACCCACGCTTTACGACATAATGACGTATGGGGTGGAATATTCTTGGAGTAGAAGTAAGAATATCATGTTGAATGGGTAACCATCCCATCCTTGGATGAGGATGACGAAGCCGTTTCTACTTGGTAACAGGGAAGGGGGATTTCGCATGATTTACGAATTTTCTGCTCGCGCACACACATTGTTGTCGTCATCGCTTCTTAGTATCCGCACCCAAACACGGAGAAGCTCCATGATATCGCTAGCTGAAGAATTACCAGCGGAAGAACTATTCCCATTGTCACTGCTTGCTGAAGCAGCATCTACGGTGATTTCAGCAGATGCGGGAGCACTGCAATATGGTGATCCTGCAGGGTACGGACCGCTTCGGGAGTGGCTCGCAGGGGATTGGCTTAAAGAAAAAGGGGTAAATGTTGTTGAGGGTGGAGTTCTGCTAACAACGGGTAGCCAGCAAGCCATTGATTTGTTGTCGCGGGTGTATATTGATCCAGGAGATCGTGTATTAGTAGAAAATCCGACCTCTCCAGGATTTTTGCAGACTCTTCGGATGCAGGGGGCCGTTATTATTCCTGTACAGGGTGATTTGGACGGGCTTGATCCGGAGCATTTGCGGAGCCAGATCGAGCTGCATAAGCCGAAAATGCTGTTCGCAACCCCTAGCTTTACCAATCCAAGCGGCATTTTATGGAGTTTGGAGAGACGCCGCGCAGTATTGGATTTATGTATCGCATATAACATCTTGATTGTGGAAGATGATTCTTATGGGGATTTGCACTTCCAGAAGCAGGGTGAACACAAGGCTAAAAGATATCCGTCTTTGTATGCACTGGAAAATATCAGCGATGGCGGACACGTGCTTTATATCGGTTCGTTCAGCAAGACCGTTGCGCCCGCGCTGCGGACGGGCTGGGCGGCAGGCAGCCGAGTCTTGATCAGAATGATGTCTGCGGCTAAGCAGATGGCCGATTGGCAGTCGAGCGCATTAAATCAGCGGCTGCTGCATCATTTATTGGATGTGTCTGCGTTTGATCTGCGTGAGCATATCGCGCAGCTGAATCGAGAGTATAACACCCGTCTGAAGCTTATGGTTGAACTGCTCAAGCGGCCTGCTTGGAAGGGCAGCTCCTATGACCTTCCATCAGGAGGCATGTTCCTGTGGGTCGCACCACCAGAGGGAATGGATGTTATGGCGTTGCTCAAATGTGCGCTAGGTAAGGGAGTGGCTTTTTTGCCAGGTCCGTTATGTAGTGTAGATGGAGTCAGCAATCACCTTCGCCTTAACTTTAGCCATCCCGGCCGGGATGAGCTGCTGCTTGGCATGAATCTGATGAGCGAAGCGGTTAAGGAGTTCACAGCACGGAGTTAGGTAGTGGAATGAAAGTTGGGAATGAAATGATTGAAATGAATGAAATGATGAAAACACAAGACACTCTTAGAGCTAAAACACGGACAGAATTACAAGTCGGGCAAGACGAAGTTCGTGATGTGAGATTAATTAGGGAAATCCTCCCTAAAACTGGTCGATTTGAACTCTAAAATGGACTGTTTAGGGAATTTCTCCCTAAAAAATCAAGGGATTCCCCGTTTTAGGGGTAAATCTGGCGAAAATCAGGGAGGAATTCCCTAAAATGCGGTTTTTAGCGTGTGAATCGAAGAATATTGGGGAGGATTTCCCTAATAACTTAGTGTGTCTTTTTCGGAATGGTGTTTTTAAAGCTTATTTTGCTTTGAATGATTTAGTAAATAGCGCTCGTGTTCGAAGATTGTAAATAAGTTAGTTAAGTACAGTCAAGTAGAACTGGATGAGGTACGCATGAGACATGAACGTGGTAAGAGTGAGATATGAACGTGGTACGAATGAGTTACTAATGTGATGAGAATGATTTACGAACGTGGGAAGAGCGAGTTAAACACGCGGTAAGAATGCAATTCGAATAGGAACGTATGAGTACTAATGAGATATGAGTAAAATAAGACATGGTACGTATGAGATACTAGTGTGCTAAAAATGTAATCTAAATGTGATATGAGTGTAGTAAGAGCGTGGTACGCACCAGATACTAATATGTTAAGTGTAAGTTAAGAACATGGAATGCACAGAGATAGGATTTAAATAAGATAAGACATACGAAAAAGCATCCCGTAGTTGGGATGCTTTTTGGCGTTATTTACACATGTTATGTGTGCATCAGAATAATAAGTTTAAAGTCTGAGTAAATGATTAGAACCGAGCTAAAAGAATAAGACCCGACTAAAAAGAAATAGTCGATAGAAGTACTGTCCAGGCTAGGTTAGCTAATTAATGGGATGATTGCTGTTATTGGGTACGCCGCTTGTTATCGCGGCATATTCCACCAGCGCCGCATGACCGGCTGGGGTTAGGGTGTAACGCCCACGGCTTACCCGGTGAAACCAGCCGTAGTAGTTATTCTGAAGCATAGCGGCGGCGGTGGGTACGCCGCTACGCTTCCGCAGCTCGGCCGGAGTGATGCCGGCCGAGCGGGGAGCGCTTCCTGCGGCCAATACGGCCGCTGGAAGCGTGCTTGAGGCAGCGCTAGGGGCACCGCTTCGCGTGCCTGCCGCCGCTGCCTCCCGTGCTGCCGCGTCCCCGGCAGCACGGTTCTCCGGCGCTGAGCTCAGCGCCGGAACCTGTTCAGCGGTGCCCGCCGCTGAACGTTTGACAGCTGCGAGCGAAGCCTTCGCAGCTGCCTTCTCTGCGGCGGCGGCGGCGTCCGCCTCCGCTGCTTGCAGAGAAAGCGCGACACGCAGCGCTTTCTCGCGGTAGGCCGTCACGAGCTTGACGCGCGTGCTGCCGCCGGTGTTGTAGTCTCCGCTGCGCTCGCGGAACTCATAGAGCAGGCGCTCGCGCCGCCGCTTATTGCTGCGCTGCGCAGGCGGCTTCTCGTCTGGCTCTACGAGCACCTCGACCAGCGGTGCTTTGGTCTTATAAAAGATAACAGTGATCAGCCCAAGACCGAGCCGGCGGCATAATCCGCTAAGCTCGCCCCAGCGCTGGTTCACCGCTCCTTTTTTATCACGGACACGTTCCACTGCAAGATAGACGGTGGGACTGAGCTTCAACCGTTCTACCCCTTGCAGCAGCAAGGCGAGATTGAATGATTTTTTCATCTCCACGATCAGAGGATGTTCAACGTCCTCCCGAATCCCCACCAAATCGCAGGTCCGAACCTCACCTTTGATGCTGTAACCCTGCTTTTCAAAAAAAATCTTCAAAGGAGCATATAGCTCCGTTTCATGTCGTACCGCCATCTTGTCACTCCCGTAGGCCTTTATTTTCGGGTTTCCCAATAAGGTTTTACAGCCATTTTCTGATTCTCTATTATAGCACAGTAAAAAAGAGGTCAACTATTCCGCGCTTGCCGCATAGGTATGTAATACACTTTTTAACGCTATAGGAGAGCAAGTAGAAGAGCAAGTAGGAGCGCAAGAGGAGGCAGCGAGCAATGGACATTTTTGAGCGTATAGCTTCGTATCGGGCTGAGAACGACCGGTTGGCGTGGAGCGGCACCTTCAAGCAGTATATAGAACTGTTGAGAAAAGACCCCTCTCCCGCAAAAACCGCTCACTCCCGCGTTTATGACATGATTAAGTCGCACGGCGTAGAGGACATAAACGGACGCAAACGGTATAAGTTTTTTGAACAGGAGATTTTTGGACTTGATCGTGCAGTCGAAAAGTTGGTCGAGGAATATTTTCACTCTGCAGCACGTCGGCTTGATGTTCGCAAACGGATTTTGTTATTGATGGGACCTGTCAGTGGTGGGAAATCGACCCTGGTCACGCTGCTTAAACGTGGTTTGGAACAGTACTCGCGGACAGATGCGGGTGCGGTATACGCAATAGAAGGCTGCCCGATGCATGAGGACCCGCTGCATTTGATCCCGCTGGAGCTCCGTCCGGAGATTGAGAAGGAACTTGGTGTACGTATTGAGGGCAACTTGTGCCCATCCTGCCAGATGCGTCTAAGAAATGATTATGCTGGTGACATTGAGCAGGTTAAGGTGACGCGTGTTATTCTGTCAGAAGAAGAGCGGGTAGGGATTGGTACTTTTAGTCCCTCTGATCCGAAGTCTCAGGATATCGCCGATTTGACAGGAAGTATTGATTTTTCGACCATTACTGAATTTGGTTCGGAATCTGATCCGCGTGCCTACCGTTTTGATGGGGAGTTGAACAAAGCTAACCGTGGGCTGATGGAATTTCAGGAAATGCTCAAATGCGACGAAAAGTTTTTATGGAACCTGCTGTCACTGACGCAAGAAGGCAATTTCAAGGCTGGCCGCTTCGCGTTGATAAGTGCGGACGAAATGATAATTGCTCATACAAATGAAACCGAGTATAAGTCGTTTATTTCTAATAAAAAGAATGAAGCGCTCCAATCCCGTATGATTGTTATGCCTGTTCCGTATAACCTCAGAGTTTCGGAAGAGGAAAAAATCTACGCGAAGCTGATCGCCCAGAGTGATATGAGTCATGTGCATATTGCACCACATGCGCTGCGTGCCGCCGCTATTTTTTCTATCCTAACCCGTCTTAAAGAAAGCAAAAAACAAGGTATGGATCTGATCAAAAAGCTGCGGATGTACGATGGCGAAGAGGTCGAAGGCTATAAAGAGGCCGATCTTAAAGAGATGCAAACGGAGTATTTAGATGAGGGCATGTCCGGAATTGATCCGCGTTATGTTATCAACCGCATTTCCAGCGCTCTGATCAAAGGAGATCTGCAGTGCATGAACGCACTGGATGTCCTGCGGGCGATAAAGGATGGCCTGGATCAGCATCCGTCGATTACAAAAGAGGAGCGGGAGCGTTATCTGAACTTCATCTCCATTGCCCGCAAGGAATATGATATTTTAGCGAAAAGCGAAGTACAAAAGGCATTTGTCTACTCCTTTGAGGAATCTGCGAAGACACTTTTTGAGAATTATCTAGATAATATCGAAGCTTTCTGCAATTGGTCGAAAATTCGTGATCCGCTGACGGATGAGGAAATGGAGCCGGATGAGCGGTTAATGCGTTCGATTGAAGAGCAAATTGGAATCTCTGAGAATGCAAAAAAAGCGTTCCGTGAAGAGATCCTGATCCGGATTTCCGCGTATTCACGCAAAGGGAAGAAATTCGAGTACAACAACCACGACCGCCTGCGGGAAGCGATTGAGAAAAAGCTGTTCACAGATCTCAAAGATATTGTCAAAATCACCACCTCGTCCAAAACACCTGATGAAAGTCAGCTCAAACGAATTAACGAGGTATGCGCCAGACTTATTGATGGACATCACTACTGCCCAATTTGCGCCAACGAGCTGTTGAAATACGTGGGAAGTCTGCTTAACCGTTAAAAAAGAATTCATTTATGCGGGGTGTTCCAAAAGCCATGAAAATGGCTGTGGAGCACTCTTTTTTTGCCTTCCATGTTGTATCTTCCTCCTTTTACCCTCCTAATGTTAATCTAAACGCCGCAACCCGTCTGACTAATGTGGCTGTTGTGCGTAGGAAGTTGCTAAAGGACACAGGTGACCCTAAACGTAGATTTTGAGCATATTTCGCAGGCTATCGGACCCCATGGTCGCTATTAGCAGGAAAAACCCTAAATATGAGCCGTTTTTGACTAATAGCTGCACTGGAGTCCGAAACTCCGCTCAAAAGGCGATATTTTTGCAATTAACGTCATCTGGGTCCTTTAGTCAGTCGTTGGGAGCAACAGAACTGAAGAGTAAGTAGTTACGTGGATCCAGCGTTGTCTACTTCGAGGCTTACCCAAAATGATGGTGACTAAGAATACGCAGAGTTATGATCCTTTTGTAAATGGAGGATCACTGCTCTGTTTTTTTATACAGGCAATAATGCAGCTCAGCAAAACAGGAACAGTCCATTTCCAGCGCAGTTGATATAATGAAATCACCGTACGGGGAAAGGCTGGTGCTGCACTTGAATTACAGTAAAGATATAGAAAAATGTGTTGAATATATAGAAGCTCATATTAAAGAAAATATAACGGTTGAAGAAATAGCGACGGAGGTCGGATATTCGGTGTATCATTTTTGCCGAGTGTTTAGCTTGTGCAAAGAAATGTCTGTGATGGAGTATGTGCGGAGCCGAAAATTATCCTTAGCCTCAATTGAATTATTTGCTGGAAAAAAGATCATTGATATTGCGCTGGACTATGGTTTTGAAACACAAAGTGGCTTTACTAAAGCTTTTCGCAAAACCTTTGGTTATAGTCCGACACAATATGCGGCACGGATGGATGGGTTTAGTAAAGGAAATTCAATATTTGATATCGGAGGTTATATTATGAATCCTGTTTTTGTTCGTAAGCCTGCTTTTAAGGTGGCTGGTTATGGTATCCAAACTAATGTTGCGGGTAGTATGTACACTAAGGATATTGCTTCTTTTTGGAGCCATTATGAGGGTGAAAACCTGGAGTCCAAAATGTATAAAATACTAAACCCGCCTAAACACGGAGAAGTTGGTTTATGTATTCCGTCTTCAGATAACGGCAATGCCACCTATCTTTTGGGTGTTATTGTTGAGGACTACTCCAAGGTAGAAGCTGATATGTTGACGATGGATGTGCCAGAAGCCGAATATGCCGTGTTTACAACACCTCCAGTGGATACTTCAACGGATACAGAGCAAATAGAGTTTGCCCAAGTCATAAAAAGCAGCTGGAAGTACATCTTCGAAGAATGGTTTAAGGACAGTGGTTACGTTTATGACGAGACTAAGCTGGATTTTGAGTTTTACGATGAACGCTGCCATTCGCGGCCAGATACAGTGATGGAGATTTACGTTCCTGTGAAAAAGTTGACTGAATAGTCGATAAGGGCAAAGACCGCGCGGTGATAATTGTAATTTCAGAAATGTTTAGACTTTAGGTCGCTGACAAAGGCGAACGCTACGGTCCTACATTTTCAAACTTCCTTACGTTACGTTCACCTGAGCATTTGCCATGTGCAGTTATTAAGTTGATATGAGGGTGTCGATGAAGGTCCGCAGCGTGTTACCGCTGTGGGTCTTCTTTTTTAGGAACTCCCAAATGGAAACCAATGATACTTTTGGGGTGTTTTTTTATCTAATCAGTTTATGTTTGACGAGTATCATCTTCCGTAGTGTAATAGAGTCAATTAGAAAGGTAATTCGAAAATAACGGGGAGTGGGGCAGATGATTAGAGAAGCGAGAGCTGATGACTGGAAAGACATAGCGGAATTATTAGAACAGTTGGGATATCCGGATACAGAAGTGTTCATGCAAGAAAAAATAGAAAAGCTAATCCTACATCCGGACGAGGAATTATTGGTTTTTGAGGAAGATGATCAAGTGGTAGCTTGTATTTCCATGCATTACATATCCCAATTAGGTCTGGTAGGAGATACTGCAATTATAAGTTATCTTGTGGTGAGTAATTCCATTAGGAGCAAAGGAATTGGACGAAAGCTTGAGGAGTATTGCGCTGATTTAGCTAGAAAAAGAAACTGTGATAAAATTCAGGTTCATTGTCATTCCAGAAGAACTGATGCGCATAGATTTTATGCTCGACAAGGATTTGTTGAGGCTCCAAAATATTTCTCGAAGTCGTTAAAAGAATCTGAATCCTCATTTTAGTCATAGCAAAAAGCGGCAGATAAGTGTTAATACCCGTCTAGGTCTGCCGCTTTTTTTAGTTTAAATAAATTTCCGCTGCACCTTTTTGCCATCGTATGAAAAACGCGCCTTTTTGTCTTCCACAACCGTCTGTAGATGAACCGTCCGCCCCCATAAAGAGTAGATGTGAGGGAGTGTGCGCTCCAGATACTTCAGATCCAGCTCGATGCTTTCATAGCGATGAGTTATAAATAATTCACCATTCTTCTCGAAGTCTGCGTCCTCAATGACCAAGTAAGGAGACCCGCCATTGACCCGGGCGAGCACCAGTTGATCTCGTACATTTTCCCATGCTTTATCGGTGATTTTCCATTCGGGGCCTTTTTTCTCAAAAACATAAAGATCGAGGTCGTTCACCAATTCCTTCGACAGATAGCTGCGGATAAAGGAGGTATCGGATTCCAACTCACGTACTTCAAAGATTTTCTCACGGTCCCAGCGGCGTTCGATGTCTTCAAAGATTTTCAGCCCCAGATAGTAAGGATTCAGGCTTTGCCGTGAGGGCTGCACGACGGATGAATTCAATTTTGCGTACTCCACAGTTTCCTCTTCGGTCAGATCTAGTTCGCGAACGATGCGCTGATGCCAGTAGGAAGCCCAGCCTTCGTTCATGATTTTTGTCTCCATCTGTGGCCAGAAGTAGAGCATTTCGTCATGGAGCATCGTCATAATGTCACGCTGCCAATCCTCCAAAACAGTGGAATATTGCTGGATAAACCAGACCATATCTTTTTCTGGCTCAGGGGGAAAGCACGGTTTCCAGAGGATGCTTCCTGCGGCCCGGTATTGCTTTTATCTAAATTCCATAATTCGTCATAAGGATTGGATGATTTCGAGCCGCCTGGAGGGGCGTCTTTGAGCTCCTTCATCTTAGCTTCCAGTAGGTGAGTTTTGCCCAGCTTGCGTGGCTGGATCAGACTGGGGTCTATATGCTCCTGGATAGCCAGCACTGAATCGATGAAGCTCTCCACAGCATCAGTTCCGTAAGTTACAGAATAACCGGCAATCCGATCTGCTGTAGCTGACATGCTCTCGACCATATCTCGGTTGGACATGGAGAAACGCATATTATTTTTGAAAAAATCACAGTGCGCTAGCACATGGGCAACGATCAGCTTATTCTGAATCAGTGAATTTCCATCCAGCAGGAAGGCATAACAAGGGTTGGAGTTAATAACGAGCTCGTATATTTTGCTCAGTCCGAAATCGTATTGGGATTTCATTTTATGAAAGGTTTTTCCAAAACTCCAGTGTCCAAATCGTGTAGGCATTCCATAAGCGCCGAATGTATAAATAATATCTGCGGGGCATATTTCATAACGCATGGGATAAAAATCTAAACCGAAGCCAGTGGCTATTTCCGTAATCTCGGCAATGGCCCGCTCTAGCGCATTAATTTCTTCGCTTGGCATGAATCTTTCTCTCCTTCCTACTCTGGGCACCGCCTGTATGGGGCAGAACCTATATGAAATGCGGATACCTGTATCGAAAAATGCTATTCATACTATGTATATGGGAGGAGGGGAGGCAATATGACGGGGGAACTATCGTAGCCACCACCCAAACGTATTTATAAATAGATGATTCCTCATTCAGAAATTTGGCGAATTCTTCCTCGCTGTCACTGTATGTGGAAATTCCATCCTTGCGATCCTTCTGAGCTTGCTGAAGTTGAGACAGGACACCTTCATTGTTGAAAATGACTGAAGTCATTCGCTTCTTCTCCAACAAAGATAATACAAACGAAAAGTATAACAGCGAGAGAGATTTTCAAGGCGTCTTGAAGTAAAGAAGAAACTATGGGGTGGAGAATTTATAGAATGGTTTCTATACTAGCCTAAAATGATATTTGTCAAACGGTTTACCGCCGTATGCAAAGTTTCTTTCCCCTCTACACAAGCCATTGCAACCCCGTAGATGCCCCAACTCCAAAATGTAGCCAGTAAATAATGTTCTTCCTTCACACCATGCTCTTTATCTAATAAAGCTTGAAGTGTTTCCGTCAATCGTTGTTTAATTTCATAGTCCATTTTCGATTTGAATTCTTCAAGAGCATGTTGACATTGTAAGGATAAATTTATTTGAGAACTCATAATAGCTTGGAGGGACATAATAATTGTTTGTTCATTGATGACTTCTTGTAAGGCTACTTCATTAAAAATTTCTTTCGTAAGAACTTCTCTTTGAATCACATCGATTAAATCGTATTTATCCACAAAATGATAGTAAAATGTTGAACGGTTAATCTCTGCTTCTTGTGTAATATCACTAATGGTAATATCACTAAAATCTTTTTGTTTAATCAGTCTCATAAAACCATTCATGATATTTTCTCTTGTTCGTTGAATCCGTGGATCTTGTTTTTTCATTTGTACCTTCCTTCTTAAAATACTAATACTTTTTGACACTTGTTGGATTAATGGGTGACCCCATTATAACAGAAAAAATTTTCGAAAAAAAACACTTCATGGTCCATTTTTTGTATGGACTACGAAGTGCAGTATAAAGATAATAAACGATTAGAAGCTTTGTGCTAATTGCTTGGCACGCTCGATGCCTGCTGCTTTAATTTTCTCGGCATTATTTGGCATTTTAGCTTGACCTTCAATAAATAAACCTTCATATTCAGTAATACCCATGAAGTTCATAATATGTTTTAAATATCGATCGCCTAGCTCTTCATCTGCTAAATGACCTTCTGAATAAAAATCACCGCGAGCTTGAATATGAAGCACTTTCTTATTATGAAGTAAGCCAACAGCACCAGTCTCCGTATATCTAAACGTCTTACCAAGGTACAGCTACGGCATCGATGTATGTTTTCACAACGGATGGGAATGAGAAGTTCCACATCGGCGTTACGAATATCATTTTATCCGTTGCAATAAATTGATCGAGAATTTCGTTTAGGCGACTAACTTTCGCTAATTCCTCAGTTGAAAGAGCGTCAATTTTCTGTCCTGCACGAAGTTTCCCCCAACCACTCATAACATCTGCATCTAAATTTGGAATATCTTCTTTGAATAAATCCAAGGTCACGATTTCATCCGTTGGGTTGGTCTCTTTATATGTTTCAATAAATGCCTTTCCTGCTGCCATACTAAACGAACGATTTTCGTCATTTGGATTTGCTGTAATAAATAATACCTTAGTGATAATAATCTCCTCTATTCTTTTATGTTTACAACAATTGTTGTTAAAGTTAGTATAAAACGATTAATCTACTAAACAAACCATCAATTTTATTGAATTGTTGCAAATCCAACACTCAGCTAGCATTGATTGAAATAGTTTTGGAAAAAGAGAAGCGGCCAATCGGACACAATCCACGAAGGGGATGAATCTGAAATAAAAAAGCTCTCCATAAACGATGCTTCATCGTTTGTAGAGAGCCTTTTTGCGTAAGCACCTTAGCTGACCGAAGCCCAGCCTTCGTTCATGATTTTTGTCTCCATCTGTGGCCAGAAGTAGAGCATTTCGTCATGGAGCATCGTCATAATGTCACGCTGCCAATCCTCCAAAACAGTGGAATATTGCTGGATAAACCAGACCATATCTTTTTCTGGCTCCGGGGGAAAGCACGGTTTCCTGAGGGTGCTTCCTGTGGCCCGGTATTGCTTTTATCTAAATTCCATAATTCGTCATAAGGATTGGATGATTTCGAGCCGCCTGGAGGGGGCGTCTTTGAGCTCCTTCATCTTAGCTTCCAGTAGGTGAGTTTTGCCCAGCTTGCGTGGCTGGATCAGACTGGGGTCTATATGCTCCTGGATAGCCAGCACTGAATCGATGAAGCTCTCCACAGCATCAGTTCCGTAAGTTACAGAATAACCGGCAATCCGATCTGCTGTAGCTGACATGCTCTCGACCATATCTCGGTTGGACATGGAGAAACGCATATTATTTTTGAAAAAATCACAGTGCGCTAGCACATGGGCAACGATCAGCTTATTCTGAATCAGTGAATTTCCATCCAGCAGGAAGGCATAACAAGGGTTGGAGTTAATAACGAGCTCGTATATTTTGCTCAGTCCGAAATCGTATTGGGATTTCATTTTATGAAAGGTTTTTCCAAAACTCCAGTGTCCAAATCGTGTAGGCATTCCATAAGCGCCGAATGTATAAATAATATCTGCGGGGCAAATTTCATAACGCATGGGATAAAAATCTAAACCGAAGCCAGTGGCTATTCCGTAATCTCGGCAATGGCCCGCTCTAGCGCATTAATTTCTTCGCTTGGTATGAATCTTTCTCTCCCTCCAGCTTGGGCTTATGCTGCAACCTATTCTGACAAGGCTGCAAAGGTTCCGCGACAACGTCCGGGACTGTTCCATTTAAGTATATGGGAGAGAAGATGAGTGTATGACGTTCTGAATTTCTGAGTGAAAATAATGTGATTTTGTATACATTATTGGAAGGAAGCACTAGCTTTTTTTGTATGCGAATTCTATCAACGGTATCCTTCTCGGTGAATTCGGACTCAGATGACGTTATTTGCAAATTTCCAGCCTTTTGAGCAGGGTTGCGGACCCCACAGACGCTATCCCGCAGAAAGAGGCTCATATGTGGTGTCTTTCTTGCCAATAGCGGCTATGGGGTCCGTTAGCATACCAAAAGTGGAATAATACTGCGATTAGTGTCATCTGTGTCCGATAGGTGCCCAATAGGTGCCCAATAGATGCTCCATATGTGTTCGAGGAGCAGTTCCATAGGTGCCCGATAGAAGCTCCACAAGTATCCGATTAGTACTCCATAAGTGTTCGAAAAGTGCTCCACAAGTGTCCAATTAGTGCTTCACAAATTCCCAATTGCTCACCACACGAGCATAAGCAGTCGAGAGAACTTAACCTTCCCAGAGTACCCAAACCCTCAATAGACAAACCTCCGTTGCGCCCAATAGCTGAAAAGGAAGATTGAAGCCTCGGTCAGTAGCTTGGCGGCGACAAGCGGAATAATCAGCTTTTCATTATAGAAATAGAGTAGCCCATAGTTGAACAACAATACGAGGATCACCAGCGCAAAATATTTGGGAAGCGATGTCTGAATCTTGGAGCGTTTGCCGCCCGTGAAGACATATTTTCGGTTCATAGAATAGTTGAAGACAGAGCTGCACAATCTCGCGGCCGCGACGGACAGGAATAGGTTATGGCTGAGCCTTTGAAACAGGAATAAGAGTGTGAAGTCGAGCAGGGCTGACAGCAGCGAAGAAGTGCTGAATATCAGTATCGGCAGATAAATCCGGAAGGAGTCCATCAGAGGCCGGAAATGGGATGATTTATTATCGTCCAGATAGACGGTATCGATGTACTCTTCAGTAATGGTATACCCCTCTTTATGGGCGGTTAGCAGCATGTTCATTTCATATTCAAACCGTTCGCCGGGAATCTGGCATAGCCAATCAAGCATTGATAGGGGGTAGCCGCGCAGACCAGACTGTGTATCATAAATCTTAGTGCCTGTAGTTAAGGAAAAGACCGTCCGGGTTACCGAGTTGCCGAAGCGGCTGCGCAGAGGAATGGTTCCGGTGAACCGGCGGCTGCCGAGTACGATTCCCGGGGTAGTCTGGTTCCGCAGAGATTCAACGATCCGGTTAATATCATAAGGCAGATGTTGGCCGTCGCTATCCGCGCAGACTACATAATCCGGCAGACCAGTCTCCTGAATATACTGGAACCCTGTCTTCAGAGCACGTCCTTTTCCGAGGTTGACTTCATGGGTTAGGACAGTGCAGCCGAATGCTTCTGCCATATCGAAGATTCCACGGTAGTGCGGGCCGCTGCCGTCATCCACAAGAACAATAGGTTCGAGCTGGAAATTATGCAGCTGTAAAATCAAATCGAGCAGTCGTTCATCTGGCTCATAGGCTGGGATCAGTATAGTCATGATGTTGCCCCCTCCTTGATATAAAGAATGTCGCTGACGCCCCGCTCCTTGTTTTTGCCCTGCGGATTATTTACGACCCGTCCCATGAAGTACATAGTGGATGAACCACCGCCGTCCAGATTGTAGGCTTCTGTGGCACCAAGGTCGGACATTACATCGGCTAGCTCAGTAAGGGTCATCCCACGGCTGTACCCTTCATTGCGCCCGTCAACTACGACAAACACATAATGGTTTGGTGCGATCATACCAACTGCGGTGCGGGGATTCGCGTTCTGGATGGAATGGTTGCCGAAGTTGGTATCGATTTTGACATTGCTGAAATCACTGGCAATCTCCCCGTCCTGAATCAGAATCGGACCAAAGGAAAGGGTATCGGTGGCCCCTTGCGCCAGCAGTTCAGAGGAAGAAATCTCTTCCTCGTTATAGGTTTGCATTGTCCCATCATCGAACAGCGCCATTGCATCCCGCACAGGATCATCACGATACACCGTGCCGTTACGGATTATCACTCCGTCATTGCGGAAGCCATAGTAATCACCATTGATGGCAAAAATCGCATGGTTCGCGGAAGCAATGTCCGAGGTATCCTCAGTGATGTTTGTTCCAAAGCTGTTGTCGGCAAAAGCAGTGCGCAGACTGCTCGCTTCCTTGAGGACGATATCAGCGACAAAATAAGTGATCTGGTCTGAACCGGAACCGGTCTGCACTTGGTCGATCTGGATCTGAATATCATCGCTGGAGTAATTCCAGTCGTCAGAGGTTGCGTTAACTTCGGCAGTTGTAACGGCTGTAGCTCCTGAGCTGCTAGTTGTAGCTGCATCATCCGCAACTACGACTTCGACATGTTCGATTAAGTAACGATCTGCCAGACTATATATCACTGTGCCGAGAAGCAGGAGGACAATGATCATCACGATCAGCAGCTTTCGTTTGAAGCTCCAGGCTTGCTTACTTCTCTTGTTCAACATTGAAGCATCACCTCATTTTGTAAGTTGTTAAGGCCATAATACCTGGGCTACCTTTAATGAAACTGAAATAAAAGCTGAAATAAAAACCGAAATAGTAAGAGCTCCGGGAAATTGGTATAATTTAACGAAGAGGTTTTCGACTACGGGGAGGTTTGGACATGCCACAGCGTGTGCTGCTGATTGAGGACGACGAAGCAATCAGTGAAATGGTCAGGTCTTATTTGGTAAAAGAAGGTTATGAGATTGAAGCTGTATTTGACGGTGAAGTAGCGGAGAGAACATTTCGGACCGGTGGTCCATTTGATCTTGTACTGTTAGACCTTATGCTGCCGAAGCGTAGCGGGACTGACATTCTTCAGACTATTCGTGCGGGGAGTCTGGTTCCAGTGTTGATCATGTCCGCCAAAGACAGTGATGTAGATAAAGCGCTTGGGTTAGGCTTTGGGGCGGATGATTATATTACGAAGCCCTTTTCTATGATTGAGCTAGCGGCTAGGGTGAAGGCAGCGATCCGTCGTGCAGGTTATGCATCTCCCAGTATCCAAGTGGAAGATCAAGCTCCGGTGAAGCAAATGATCTCCATTGGCCGATTGACTGTAGATTTAGATAACTTCTCTGCGTTGAAGAACGGGGAAGAAGTAAAGCTAACGTCGAAGGAATTTCATATTCTTAAGCTGTTTGTGACGCATCCGGGCCGAGTATTTACCAAAGCGCAGATTTATGCGAGCGTATGGGAGGATGATTATTTCGGGGATGAGAACGTCATTAATGTACATATGAGAAGATTACGTGAAAAAATAGAAGACGATCCCTCCCATCCCGAATACATTAAGACGTTATGGGGCATCGGGTATAAGCTGGGAGAACAGCTATAATGATTGCGGTGCTAGGTGTTGTCATTGTGCTCTTACTCGCCGTCATTGTGTGGCAATATCAGAATTCGCGTAAAGCTTCTAATGATTTGCGATATATGCATGACAAGTTAAGCAGCATTATGGAGGAAGGCTCACATGAAAGATTGCTGCTGTTCAGCGGTAATTTGGAGCTGCAGAGCGTGCTGATTGACCTGAACCGGCTGCTGGATATCAATCATAAAGGAAGCATTGAGCGCGTAAGGCTGGAGAAATCCATGCGTAATATGCTGTCTAATATTTCTCATGATCTTAAGACTCCGCTAACGGTTGTGCTTGGTTATATTGAGACCATTCAACAGGATGAGCATTTGCCGGCCGGGGAAGGGGAACGGATGATGAAGATGATTCATCAAAAAGCTCATGAAGTGATCCAGCTGATGAACAAGTTTTTTGATTTGTCCAAGCTGGAATCTGGGGATCGGGAAATTGCGCTTTCACGAGTTGAGGCAGGTGAAGTATGCAGACGCAACATCCTTTCTTTCTATGATATCCTCAGCGCTAAGGGCAGTGAGGTGGAGATTGAGATTCCGGATGAGGCTGTTTACTTCATGGGAAATGAAGAGGCTCTTGATCGAATATTGTCCAATCTGTTGTCGAACGCAATTTCTTATGGCGACGCTGGGAGCGTATTAGGATTAAAGCTCTATAGTGATGAGAACAAAGTATACATAGACGTGTGGGACCGGGGAAAAGGCATTAGTGAAGTACACCAGGATAAAGTATTTGAGCGTCTGTATACGCTGGAAGACTCAAGAAATCGGGCTTATCAAGGCAGCGGTCTAGGTCTGACGATCACCAAAAGATTAACGGAGCAAATGAATGGAACGATTACATTGGTTAGTCAGCCGTATGTGAGAACGGTGTTTACCCTTACTTTTCGCAGATTACGCTTCTAAGGAATAGAATTGTGCGCAGCTTAAGATTTTCGTAAGAAACGAGTAATAAAAAAGAAAATTCTGCTGTGTACAATAAGAACTAAGGAAGACGAGACGAAAACAAAGGGGAGCGCGGAATTGACTACAATACTTCGGACAAGAAATTTAACGAAAACCTATCAAGGTAAAGAAGTCGTCAGCAATGTGAATATGAATATTAAGCAAGGTGAAATTTACGGGTTTCTTGGACCGAATGGTGCTGGCAAAACTACCGTGATGAAAATGGTCACGAACCTCGTTAAACCTACGAGTGGAGAAATTGAATTTTTTAATGAAAAAATGACTGAGCATTCTTACGAAATGCTGAAGCGGATGGGCTGCATCATTGAATATCCAGTGTTTTATGATAAATTGACAGCCAAAGAAAATCTGATTTTGCACGGAGAGTACATGGGCTATTATGATCCGCAAGCGATTGGTGAAGCGCTGGAGCTGGTAAAGCTCACAGGTGTCGATAAAAAGCCGGTGAAGCAATTTTCACTTGGGATGAAGCAGCGTCTGGGTATTGCCAGAGCCTTCATGACGAAACCTGAGCTGCTCATTTTGGATGAGCCGATTAATGGGCTAGATCCTGTGGGAATCAAGGAGATGCGTGAAGTGTTCCGGATGCTTAGCCGTGAATATGGAATGACGTTACTTGTATCTAGTCATATTCTGGGGGAAATAGAGCAGATTGCTGATACGATCGGTGTGATCCGGCAGGGTGCTCTGGTAGAAGAAGTGGCGATGGATTCCATTCGTGGCCAAAATACTGAATATATCGAAGTGGTTACGAATGAGATTAATAAAGCAGTGTATGTGTTGGAGCATAAGCTTGGGCTTAATAATTTCAAAGTGCTGGACCATATTACAGTTAGAATATATGACGGTGGAATCTCACAACGTGATCTGAATAAGGCGTTAGTGCTAGCAGATGTGGAAATTGAAAGTATCAGCAAAAAACAACATACGCTGGAAGATCATTTTCTGCAATTGATTGGGGGTGAAGGCATTGCTTAAATTAATATCTTTGGAGATTCGGAAGAATAAGCTAAAAACGCTTCTTACAGGTGCAGCAATCGTCAATCTTGCGATTCTTGCGTTTATGATTATGGTTTTATTCGTTGATCAAAATGAGAGCGAACCGTCATTTGCTTCTTATGCAGAGTTGTTTGAGGGCGTGTTCGTTTTTGTAAAGGCTGCTTATATTATTTTCGCTTCGGTTATTATTAGCAAGCTGGTGATTGATGAGTATAAGAACAACACCATTACTCTTCTCTTCATGTATCCTATCTCACGTAAAAAGCTGATGACTGCGAAAATATTGATAGTGTTCGCCTTCACATTTGTGGCCATTATCGTGGCAGATATTGTAGTCGGCGCTATCCTAGTAGGATTCAATTCCTTTGCAGGGCTTATTCCGGGTGAACTGACCCTTCATGTAATCACTTCAGAGCTGATTAAGTTAGGCGCAAACGCTTTTTACGCAGCGGGTATTGCTCTAATCCCATTGTACTTTGGAATGAAGAAAAAATCGGTCCCTGCCACCATCGTCTCAGCTGTGTTAGTTACCTCCCTAATTTCTGGGGGATTTGATCAAGCTCGCTTAGGTAATTTAGCGGCGGTGTCGATCTCACTTGGTTTGCTAGGAGCAGGTATTGCCTATATGGCTATTCGCAACATTGAACATAAAGATATAGCCTAATAGATTCGGAATTCACCCCCTTTTATAACCCTTTTGTAACGATGAAAAAGCATCGTGATTGGGTTATAAAGGGGGGATTTGACGTTTATCTACGACTGATTTCCGTAATTTTGATATAATAGATATGAAATATATTTTAAATTTTAGATGAACATTGCTCGTTTAGGGGTAATGATAATGGATGAGAGAGCCTGAGGGGATGTGAACTGTGGATAAAGACTGGACGTCCATTCTGAGACGGTTGCTTTCGGAAGAGAGCGCTTATAAATCGTTATATGACCATCATCCTGATTTGATATTCGTTCTGGATAGACAAGGTCGCTGCGTAGGAACCAATCGAACTTTTCATCTAGGCTTGAGCGCAGAAGCGAAGTTGCAAAATACAAGTCCGATATCAGCAAAGAGAAAAAAACTTGGCAATATTGCTAGTTTTGAGGCTGCTCTGCAGGGGAACTCCTCAAGCTTTGAGCTACAAGATTTAGAGAATCCCAAAAAAGGCTCAGATTGCGTAGGCGTTAAACTATTACCGATCAGAACGGAAGAAGGGATCGCCGGGGTATTCGCGATTACTCAAGTGGCTAACGGAAGCGCTCTTTTACATGCAAAATTGTTACAAGACTGGCTAGATGAATTAGCGGACACCTTAGATACTGAATTACCTATCACGGGCGAAGTGGAGATCAGCTCCAAAGATAGCTCAATAGTAGCTGTGAAGGATCAACAATCGAGTCTCATTCTGAATTCCGTCTCCGCGGGAATCTTTGTGCTGGATACAACGGGGCGCGCTCTATTTATTAACCGTGAGGCAGCGGATATGTTAGGCTACCAACCAACAGAATTGATGGGTTTGAAGCTTATGGATTATATCCATCATATCCAAGGTGATGGTTCGCGTTATTCGACACCTGATTGCCAGATTAGTCTTACGATAGAGGATGGAATCATCCGTAAGAAAGATGATGAGATCTTCTGGCGTAAGGATGGCACCAGTTTTTTTGTTAATTATCGGGTAGCACCTCTTATTGATGAAGGGCTGATCGCCGGTGCGGTTATTGCCTTCAGTGATATTACGAATGAGCGAGAAATCATTCGTGCGAAAGAATCAGCAGAGCAGGCAGCGCAAGCCAAATCTGATTTCTTAATGATGATGAGCCATGAAATTCGGACGCCGATGAACGGGATGATCGGAATGGCTGATCTATTGTTGGATACTGAACTTGGAGAAGAGCAGCGAGGTTATGCCGAGATTTTACGCAGCAGTAGTTATACGTTATTGCAGATCTTGAATGACATTCTTGATTTCAGCAAAATGGAAGCAGGTAAAATGTCACTACAATCCGAGAAGTTTGATCTCCGCGAGATGATCTCAGACGTCATTGATTTATTTGCACCGAAAGCGGAAGAGAAGAAGCTGGCATTACGTTGGTGGATGGATACTAGCGTTCCAACCATAATCATTGCTGATCCGATCCGCTTGCGGCAGATTGTCGTGAATCTGGTAGGCAATGCGCTGAAATTCACGGAACGTGGGAGCGTGACCCTATCGGTGAAGAACATTCCACTATCTGATGAACAAGAATTTTTGTTGGAGTTTTCAGTGCGGGATACAGGTGTAGGAATTGCCGGTAACAAACTCAATCTATTGTTTCAATCTTTCTCACAGCTGCATCCGTCCATAAACCGTAAATATGGAGGCACAGGCTTGGGACTGGCGATTTGTAAACAGCTTGTGGAGCTGATGGGTGGGACGATCTTTGTAGAAAGTGAAGAGAATCAAGGTTCTACGTTTCGTTTTATGTTGCCTTGCAGAGCAGAAGATATAGAGCTGGAAGTAACTTCAAACTAGGGGGGTTACACACAAATCTCCGGTCCATTTGCTTAAGAAGCAATGGCCGGAGATTTGTGTGTTATTAGTCCTGAAGCATATACATGAGACCTACAGTATGCGGCCCACAATGGCTGCCAATTACACAACCCGCATGGAGGATTGCTATTTCATTAACTTGAGTTTTCTCTCGTAGTGCTGCCTCCAGATAGAGCGCATCTTCTTCCGCCAAGGTATGGACCACGATGAGCAACTCATTATCCATTCGATCGACATGAACCAAAGCGTTCTGGAGCATTTGTTCCACAGCTTTTTCTTTTTTGCCACGGATTTTGCTGGTAGGTATGATGCTCCCATCTACCAGTCTAAGAACAGGACGGATTTTGAGCAGACTACCGATGAAGTTCTGCATGCCTGAACAGCGTCCACCCATATATAAGTAATCTAGCGTATCCACAACGAATTCAGTTTCCACAAGGCTGCGGCTGTGCTCCAGCATGGCTGCAATCTCTACGGCAGAGTGGCCCTTTTCAGCAGCTCTGACAGCCTTCATAACAAGGAGGGCAATGCCTCCGCACAAGGTTTGCGAATCTATAACCTGTACGCGTCCCTCAGGAAATTCCCCGGCAGCCAAAAGTGCATTCTGATATGTAGAGGATAGTGAGGAGGAGAGACTGATATATACAATATCTTGTCCGCTGCTAATCACGGGTTGAAATGCAGCAATGAAATCTGCTGGCGAAGGTGCTGCCGTTTTCGGCAATACTCCACTAGCGGCTACACGGCGATACACTTCCTCGGGTGTAATATCTTCACCATCTTTGTAGGTACCTTCTTCAAATACAACATAAAGAGGAACGATGCCGATGTCATAAGTATCCTTCCAGTTTTGAGGTAAATCGGAAGTGCTGTCTGAAAATATTTTTACAGTAGACATGAAATTCTCCTTCACCGATAATTCGGATGACAATAATCATTATAGAACTACATAATCTATTTATTATACCAAGACTATGCCAATTCTCAAAATGAAATAGTAGGCAATCACAAGAAAAAAGACTATCGGGATTTCGATAGTCTTTTTAGTTCTATTCTTTTTTCGTAACAGGGATCCATATCTCACAGCGATAGTCCTCTGCGTCTGGTCTCCCTGGAAGATATAGCTCAAACTCAGGTCCGCCTGTGTGCTCGTAGCCTGTGGAAGGGAACCACTCCTGGAAAATGCGTGCCCATACCTGCTGGATCGCATCAGGCATCGGCCCTACTGAGGTGAACACAGCCCAACTTGCAGCTGGAATTGTTGTAGAAGCAAAGCCCTGTGCATCAGTCTCTGGAGTAGCTTCGACAGCGATCCAATAGGAGAAGGTTTCTTTATCATGGTTCATGTCAGAGCAGATGCCTAATAAATCCTTATCTTCACCGAGCTCAATCAGCTTATCTGACGTACCATTTTCATTAGCTTCTATCCACAACTGAGGGATGCGGCGCAGATTCTCCCCATCCTTCGTTGTCATTTCCTCTACTAGTCCGATAACATTAAAAGCGTCTCTTTTCTCAATTCTGTAGTCCATTTCTTTATCTCCCTTCAGTGATAGATGGAAGGAGAGTCTAGGGAAAGCCTTGAGCTGTACCCCTGACTCCCGCGCAGCAGAAGGAGTAATTCCATGTGCCTTGCGGAATGCTTTGGCAAACGACTCGGGCGAGTCATATCCGTATTTCAGTGCAACATCCAGCACTTTAACTTTAGAAATAGCAAGCTCCTGTGCAGCCAGAGTTAATCTGCGCTTACGGATATAGTCTTTAATAGATACTCCGGTAAGCATATTGAACATGCGCTGGAAATGAAAGGGGGAGGAGTAAGCAACCTTGGCGATTTCTTCAACGGTCACAGATTCCTCCATCTTGCTCTCCATATAATCTAAAGCTTCTTTCATGCGGATAAGCCATTCCAAGTCCGTCATCTCCCTTTAAGTTCATACTATCAGGCTGCATTTGCAAAATCCTGTTATTCCGTGCTCTCTAATGACAGGTAGCAGGCAGAAGGATAATCTCATAAAAAATCATCCTAAATAGTATAACTCAGGAAGATAGACAAAGTTAGTCTTTCAATCGATACACTCTTGCTTCATAAGGTCGTAATAATTCCCGTGTGGGTGCATCATCAGGGTAATTTCCAATAATAAGTTCCGTAGCCTTACTTAGCTCTGCGGAAAGATCAACAGTCTGTGGAACCTCATTGAAATTGAGCAGCACCAGCCACTTCTCGTCATCCAGAGTACGCGTATAGGCATAAATATCCTCATGCTCTGGCAAAAGTAGCTTGTATTCGCCATAAGCCATGATCGGATTTTTTTTGCGCAAAGCAAGCAGCCTTTGGTAATAATAGAAGATGGAATCCGAATCCGCCAGGGCCTGCTCCACGTTAATTTCCTTGTAGTTCGGATTAACTTTGAGCCACGGCTCCCCTTCAGTAAAGCCGGCATTCGCAGAATCATCCCATTGCATCGGAGTACGCGCATTATCACGGCCTTTGATATGAATAGCGTTTAGCACGCTGTTAGGATCAGCGCCGCCTTCGGTAACCTTTTCGCGATACATATTGAGGATTTCAATGTCTTTATAATGTTCAATGGCTGTGAATTTTACATTAGTCATCCCGATTTCTTCGCCTTGATAAATATAGGGTGTCCCTTTCAGCGTGTGCAGTAAGGTAGCGAGCATTTTGGCAGAGATCACACGATACTTACCGTCATCCCCGAATCTTGAGACCATACGTGGCTGGTCATGATTGTTAAGATAAAGACTATTCCAACCCTTATCCGCCAGACCCACTTGCCATTTATGAAGAATATCGCGCAGCTTCGACAACGTCCACGGGGCTACGTCCCATTTGCCGTCAGGACCCGAGTCCACATCCATATGCTCGAACTGGAATACCATTTGCAGCTCTTTGCGTTCCTCGTCCGTGTAAAGGATGGCATCTTCAACTGTAGCGCCAGGGGTTTCGCCGACAGTCATAATGTTATAGTTGGATAACACTTTGTCATTCATTTCATGTAAAAACTCATGAACACGTGGTCCATTCATATAATATTCGCCACCCCAAGCAAGTTCCCCGGGAGCAAGGCCGTCTCTATGAGAGGAAGGGAGACCTTCCACTTTGGAAATCATATTGATTACATCCATTCGTAGACCATCCACACCCTTGTCGAGCCAGAAGGTGATCATCTTGTATAACTCCTCACGCAGCTGCGGATTCTCCCAGTTGAGATCCGGTTGCTTGCGCGAAAACAGATGCAGATAGTATTCACCAGTGGTTTCATCCAGTTCCCAAGCCGGGCCGCTGAATACAGAACTCCAATTGTTGGGGCGCTCACCATCTGGTCCACCCGGACGCCAAATGTAGTAATCGCGATATGGATTATCTTTTGAAGAACGGGATTCTACGAACCAAGGATGCTCATCTGAGGAATGATTGATTACAAGGTCCATCATCAGTTTTATGCCACGGGCGTGCAATCCAGTCAGTAATTCTTCCCAATCCTGCAATGTGCCGAACTCATCCATAATATCTTGATAATCGCTGATGTCATAACCGTTATCGTCATTTGGTGATTTATATACAGGTGACAGCCAAACTACGTCGACACCTAGCTTTTGCAAATAATCCAGACGTGAAATGATTCCTTGCAGATCTCCAATCCCGTCACCATTGCTATCTTGAAAGCTGCGGGGATAGATTTGGTAGACAACGGCTTCTTTCCAAAAGGTTCTGTTCATTCAAAATCACTCCTTATATAAGTTATCTTCCTAAAAAATAAAGAGACCCCAAAAGCATTAAGCTTCAAGGGTCTCTTGGGTGTTAGTTTTATACTGTGACGGAATTGCTATCAGCAGTGATGCTGCTTAGTCCGTTTACGGTATATTCTTTGTCGTAGATAGTAATAGAAGCAGGGATATCAGTTTCATTCGTAACAGTAACTTGTGCATCCGTAACGCTTACTTTCAGACGGGAGCCGCGGAACATGATTTTAAAAGAGTAAGCGGTCCAGTGACCTGGGTTAGATGGGCTCAGTGTCAGTCTGCCGTCATGCACGCGGAGTCCGCCGAAACCATGTACGATTGACATCCAAGTACCAGCCATGCTAGTGCTGTGCAAGCCGTCTTCTGTATCATTGTTATAGTTATCAAGATCCAGTCTTGAAGTACGCAAGTACATTTCATAGGCCTTATCCTTATATCCCAGCTCACTGGCTAGAATGGAGTGGATACAAGGGGAAAGGGAGGACTCATGAACAGTGATCGGTTCATAAAAGTCGAAGTTACGTTTTTTGGTATCGAGATCGTAACGGTCACCCAGGAAATATAATCCCTGCAGAACGTCTGCTTGTTTAATGAAGCAAGAACGCAGGATACGGTCCCATGACCATTTTTGGTTGAGTGGCAGATGCTCACGTTCCAGATCTTTGACTTGAATGATCTCTTTGTCCAGGAAGCCATCTTGTTGTAAGAAGATACCCAGCTCTTCATCCGCAGGATAATACATCTTAGCAATGATGTCTTTCCATTTTGTAGTTTCGCTCTCTTGCAGCCCTAGTTTGTCGACTAGCTCAGCATAACGAGTAGGCTCATTTTCTTGCAAGTATGCCAGTGCTTCCATGGTATATTCCATAGTCCACGAAGCCATACGGTTCGTATACCAGTTATTATTAACGTTATTCTCATATTCATTCGGGCCCGTTACGCCGAGCATTACGTATTTGTCTTTGCGTGATGCATAGTGAACACGTTCTTCCCAGAAGCGGGAGATTTCCACGAGAACCTCAAGGCCATATTGTCCCAGATAAGCTTTGTCTCCGGTGTAGTTCACATAGTTGTAAATAGCGTAGGCAATGGCACCATTCCGGTGAATTTCTTCAAATGTAATTTCCCACTCGTTGTGGCATTCTTCACCGTTCATCGTAACCATTGGGTATAGCGCACCTTTTTTGAATCCAAGCTTACGGGCATTTTCTTTAGCTTTCTCTAAGTGCTTGTAACGGTAGATCAACAAATTGCGGGCAATGGAAGAGTCCGCCGTACTGAGATAGAAGGGAACGCAATACGCCTCAGTATCCCAGTAAGTGCTGCCGCCGTATTTTTCACCGGTAAAGCCTTTCGGGCCAATGTTCAGGCGGTCATCTTCACCATTATAGGTTTGATTGAGTTGGAAAATATTAAAGCGAATCGCTTGCTGAGCCGAAACGTCACCTTCAATGATGATGTCGCTTTCTTTCCATTTTTCTCTCCAAGCTTCAATTTGTTCGGTCAAAAGAGTTACAAATCCGGCTTCCTTAGCAGCTTGCAGAGCAGTTTGGGCGGCGTCGACCAATTGTCCCAGACCGTGATTCCGAGAAGTAACATTGGCTACATATTTATAAATGACGATTTGATTGCCCGCTTGTGCGGTTACGTCCAGTTTGCTGGCTACATATTTCTCTTGTTCGATCGCTTCTGCTTCGGCAGTTACCTTCTCACCATTGACAAGGATATCAAAAGCCATAGCAGAGGTGACATGGAAGTCGAGTTTCTTAGTCTTAAGAGTGAGATGTCCATGATCAGGTCCCGCTTGTTTCTCAACTTCATTCCAGAATTTCTCGTCATAGTTGGAATCCTTGTTCTTCACATCACCATCAAGATAAGGAGTAATCGTAATCTTGCCTGAGAAATTAACAGGAATGATGGAATAGCGAATCGCGCCGATTTCTTGACGAGTCATGCTTACGAACCGGATACTTTCTACTTTAACTTCCTTACCATCTTCGAGAGTGGCAGTGAAGCTACGGGAGAGCGTTCCTTCTTTCATATTAAGTACACGGCGGAATTCGGAAACGGTGCACTTTGCCAGATCAAGGGGGGTACCCTCGATATCAATGTTAATACCGATCCAGTTCGTGCTGTTAAGTACTTTGGCAAAATATTCAGGATAGCCGTTTTTCCACCAGCCAACACGTGTTTTGTCAGGGTAGTAGACGCCCGCCATGTAGCTGCCTTGCAGGCTGTTGCCGCTATATTGCTCTTCGAAATTGGCCCGGCCACCCATAAATCCGTTACCAAGACTAAATACGCTTTCAGAAATTTCTTGCGTCTGTGGATCAAAGGATTCCTCAATAATGGACCATTCATCAATTGTTAAATATTGTTTCACGATAACCGCTCCTTTAAATATGTTAGGGGGATATATAAAATGAACAAATCTTTTGTTAAACTTCCGGTGATATAAAAGTGACTGCGATGAATCTTTGGACTTTCGATCGCTGTTATAATCAGATTTCTATATTTAAACCACATTTTGCGGATGAAATCTGATTATAAAGGCGAACGCTATGCTTCTACAGTTCCAAAATTCCTCTCCGTCACTTCATCACCAGAAAGTTAACGATTAATTATTAGTTCATTTAATCTCTGGTAGGAATGTCCATAACAACTCAAATCAGTACTATTTGAGTTCATTATGTTCACTATATTTATGCAAAAGATTCTTTGAGCATGGATACACTCATATGAGCGAGCGATGGAACCGCAATATTCGCTGCACTGAGGGTTTCCGGCGAACCAATGCCAACACTGAACATACCGGCCCGGGTAGCGGCCTCAATTCCCGCTTCTGCATCTTCGAAGACTACACAATGTTCAGGTGCGGCATCCAGTGCTTTGGCTCCTAACAGGAACACTTCCGGATCTGGTTTAGCAGCACTAGTATGAGTTCCATCGATGATTGCATCAAAGTAAGGGGTTAATCCGGTATTATTCAAGATCGTCATAGCGTTTTTACTGGCAGAACCGAGAGCGACTTTGATGCCATTCGTACGGCACTCTTTTAGGAAATCAAGCGCACCTGGCAGAATCTCAGAACTGTCCATTTTCGCAATATATTCGACATAACGATTATTTTTCTGTTCCGCAAGCTTAGCTTTCTCTTCTTCAGCAATCGTTAGTCCACCGATTTCCAGCAAAATATTTAGTGAAGCCGTTCTGCTGACTCCCTTAAGGCGTTCGTTATCTTGTTCTGTGAAAAGAAACCCCAGTCCATCTGCAAGCTCTTTCCAAGCGATATAATGGTATTTGGCTGTATCGACGATTACTCCGTCCAAGTCGAACAAGCAGGCTTTAATTTCCGACATTGTAGTACCTCCTAAAAGTTTTGACAGCGTCGTGATCCAGCGGATGCCGTATTAGAATCTTATTAAACCGTTTAAACTTTGATTAAGATGTGTAAGTTTATCCTAACCTAAGATCCTAGAAATCACCCATAAAGAACTGGATCATTAAGTATTGTATGATTTAGCGCAAACGTTTGTACAGATTTTCAAAAAATAAATGAAGCGATTAAACGCTTCACTTATTCATTCTGTTTTATGCTTTGCCTGAGAGTGCATGGATGACTCTCTCACGATCAGACGATGGGGAATGACAAATCGGTTGGTATGACCTGAACCGTTATCCGGACTCTTGATATTTTGGATAAGTACTTGTGATGCGGTGTAGCCAAGATGATAAATTCCTATATCAATACTGCTGATCGGAGGACTAGATAATTCAGATAATGGAATATTGTTAAAGCTTACAATGGCGAGATCGTCTGGAACCTTGTATTTCAGTTCATTCAACCCGCGCAAAATTCCGAACGATACCATGTCATCCACCGCTACCAGCGCAGTGGGTCGATTCGGCAAATTCATGAAAAAGGACATCGCTCTATAGCCGCTATCCTGTAGAAATTCACCCTCTACAATCCATTCATCCCGCATTTCTAAACCGCTATTCTGCAATGCTTTACGATATCCGGCGAGACGGTCACGAGAAACGATTAGATTAGGTGGTCCACTTACGAAGCCAATACGTTTATGCCCCATGGAAATGAGGTGGTTCGTAGCATCGTATGCTGCCATCACATTATCATTATCGACTGATAAAATATTCTCATATTTATCACTCCGGCCAACAAGCACGAATGGATAATCGTTGCTCTCTAGAAAATCAATAACGGCATCATCCGTACGAGAGTAAAGCAGAATAACGCCGTCAACACGGCGACCCTTCAGAAGTCGTGAAACGGCTTCCAGTTCTTCTTTCTCGTTCGCTCCGGAGCTTATCAGCACATCATAACCGGAACGGCTGGCTTGTGTAACGATCCCGCGAATTAATTCCATAAAAAATAGATTAGAGAACAGCTCTTCAGCAGGTTTAGGAAGACTGAAGCAGATGCTGTTAGTAGTTTTCGACACCAAGCTCTTAGCCATCATGTTAGGGGTATAGCCCATATCCTCCATAATAGCTTTAACTTTGCGGGAAGTTTCCAGGCTGATTCTGGGATGGTTGGACAATACCCGGGATACCGTGGAGGGAGATACTCCCGCTTTCTTGGCCACATCCTTAATGGTAACTGTCATTGAAACCTCCTTATGGAACCGTTTGCTTTACACAGTAATATTAATCTAAGAGTTCTAAATTGTAAATAGATAAAGTCATTCAAAAGGAGGAAATTGCTACTTTTGGAAGGAACACAAGAAATTTCAATGCAATATTGTTGCTTTTCACCAAAAAAGTATGAATGATTCGGGAATTTTGATCTTAATATGTATAAATGCGGTCTGAATTTTGTGAAAAGAGCATTCGCTGAATGCAAACGTATGGCTTAAAGGATGCAAGAACTTAGCTGAAAGGAAGGGAAGAACAAGTTTCGTTTTTATTGCGGCTTTAAATTGAGCTTTTATTTTAGAAAATACTGGTTGACAATACCGTAAATTCGGCATTAGTATGTAAATCAAAATACAGCAAGCGTTTTCATTGGGTATTTTTAGGTTGTAATCAGTTGCACTAACGATCGGGTTTTATGGACTAGTGTTTGCGCATAGCTTTTTGCAAACGATTGCACTAATTTCGACATGATGTATCAAGCTTTTACTTTGATAGAAGGATGGTGACAGCGTTGAATTGGCTTGACGAGCCCTACATATAGACCTTCTTCACCTTCAGAAGGAATTCGCATGATTTATAATCTCATAAATTGGTGGGGTTTGTGAAATCATGTATCCGCTTGCAAAAAGGGAATTCATAATTATGGGAGGTTTTGCAAAAATGAAAATAAGATTATGGGGGAAGAGGGCATTTGCGATCTTTATGATCATTGCTCTCGTGTTCTCTGGTCTTGGACTACATCCTGTTAATGTTACAGCAGCAACGACGAAGGTTGTGTTGGTCGGGGATCTGCAGTCTAAATTTACATCGACAGATGCGGAAACGCCGGGTAAGGATTGGGATGAGACATCGGTAGTTACCCAAATGACCTATTCAGATAATGGCCTATATTCTTTTACAGGCACATTGCCGGCAGGAGAATATAACTACAAGGTTACTCTAAATGATTTATGGGATGAGAACTATGGATTCACAAGTTACACCAATCCTCAGGGGAGCAATGATGAGGAGAATATTCATATCAAGCTAGAAACAGAGACTGCCGTGACCTTTTATTATAATGACTTAACTCATAAAATAGCCGATTCCACGTATTACACACCGATTGCTTCCGCTAAACTACCAAGATTGACAGGAAACCTGCCGGCAGAAGCACTTACCACATTATCTGATCCTGATTTTGATGATGTTTACAGTACGGTGGCTACCCTTCCTAAGGGAGATTACACCTACCAAGTTTCTGTTCCAGGAGACGGTGAAGCCGGGGATCAATTGTATCCCGAAACTGCTAATAATCTGAGTCTTCCTTCCGATCTGCCGGTTACCTTTAAATTTAATCCACTGGATGGCAGTGTGACAGCTGAATATAAAATTCCTTCTGAACCTGTTGAGGTTACCCCTGTTCCGGCTGGACACATCCGTATTCACTACACTCGGACAGCTGGTGACTATGAAAATCAGGGATTATGGACATGGGATGATGTTCAATCCCCTTCCGCAAATTGGCCAACAGGGGCAACTCCATTTCCTGAAGGGCAAATTGATTCTTATGGTGCTTATGTTGACGTGCCAGTGAAGGATGGAGCCAAGAAAATTTCGTTCCTTGTGGTAAACCGAGTCACTCAGGCTAAGGATGAAGGCGATAAACTCTTTGCCATTAACACGCCTGAGACGAATGAAATTTGGATCAAGCAAGGCTCAAATGATGTAACACCGTATGAACCAGTTGCACTTGCTCCTAATACAGTGCGAATTCACTATATGAGAGCTGATACAAATCATGATCAATACGGACTGTGGCTGTGGGATGACGTCGTAGCCCAATCCGAAAATTGGCCGTCTGGAGCTACTCCTTTTGTGGCAGATCAAACAGATCGTTATGGTGCATATGTTGATGTTCCACTTATTGAGAACGCGAAGAAAATCGGCTTTATTGTGATGAAACCTTCGAACGGTGATAAGGACGGTGACAATAAAACCTTTAGCCTGCTGGATCGATACAATCAGCTATGGGTTAAAGAAGGAGACAACAATGTTTATGTTTCTCCGTTTGGAGAGACACCAATTGGCTTAGTATCCGCAGAGGTGTTGTCGACGAGCAAAATCCTTCTCGGCTTCACACTGACTGACGGTTTGGATCCAGCTGCCTTAAAGACAGCAATTACAGTTAAGGATAAAGAGGGTGCTGCAGTCCCGATTACTGCGGTAACCCTTACAAGCAAAACTTCAATCGAAGTGGATACAGAAGCTTTTGATTTGGAAAAAGTTCCGCTTAGCGTTACTTATTCAGGTAAAACAGTCTCCGCCGCAAGTGGCTGGAGAATGCTTGATGAAATGTACAATTATACAGGAGACGATCTTGGAGCTACGTATAATGCTGACAAAACAGCCACATTGAAATTATGGGCACCTAAAGCAAGCGGAGTCGTTGTAAATCTTTACGATAAGAATGACTCTAACGTGCAAGTGGGTAGTGTTGCTTTAACACTCGGCGAGCAAGGGGTTTGGTCAGTCCAGCTGAAGCCAGCTGATTTGACAGGCACAGCGGCAACAGATGTAAGGGGCTTCTTTTATCAATACGAAGTAACGAATGACGGTGTAACCCATAAGGTCCTTGATCCTTATGCTAAATCAATGGCGGTATTCACTGTTGATACCACAGGTGCTGCTGGTGCCGGCGGGGATACAGTGGGCAAAGCGGCTATCGTTGATTTAAGCCAGACGAACCCTGATACCTTTGGGTATGCTGATATAAAAGGCTACGAAAAACGTGAGGACGCCATCATCTACGAAGTCCACGTGAGAGATTTTACATCAGATGTATCGATCGAGGATAGTCTGAGTGGGGAAAGATGGGGTTCTTATAGCGCTTTTGAAAAGAAACTTGATTATATTAAATCTCTTGGTGTAACGCATGTTCAGTTGCTTCCTGTGATGGCTTGGTATTACGGGGATGAGACGAAGATGGGGACTAGAGAGCCAGAGTATTCCGCAAAAAACAATGAATACAACTGGGGGTATGATCCTCACAGCTATTTCTCTCCGGACGGGGCTTATTCACAGAATCCTGCCGATCCAGAAGAGCGGATTAAAGAATTAAAAGGTTTGATTGATGCCGTGCATGAAGCTGGAATGGGTGTCGTTCTGGACGTAGTGTATACTCACATGGCTAAAAAAGAATTTTTAAACGACATCGTACCTAATTATTATGCCTTCCAAGATGCAAACGGCAACTTTATCGGGGGGTTCGGCAACAATTTAGCCACCAACCATAAAATGGCTGAGAAGCTGATGGTTGATTCGGTAAAATACTGGTTTGAAGAGTATAAAATTGATGGAATGCGCTGGGATATGATGGGCGATGCGACAGCTGATGCTGTTCAGCATGCTTATGATGCCGCGGCAGCAGTGAATCCGAAGGCACTCTTTATTGGTGAAGGCTGGAGAACATTCGGCGGCGCTGCGGCTGATCCTTCTCTCGCTGGGCAAGGTGCAGATCAGGATTGGATGGACAAAACGGATAGTGTCGGTGTTTTCTCCGATGAATTCCGTAATGAATTGAAGTCTGGTTATGGTTCTGAAGGTCAGCCTAGATTTATTACCGGTGGAGCACGTCCGATCGCTACAATCCTGGACAATATTAAAGCTCAACCTTCGAATACACCAGCAGATGATCCGGGTGATATCGTCCCATACATCGAAGCTCATGATAATCTGACACTTCATGATGTCATAGCACAATCGATCAAGAAGGATCCGGATATTGCTGAGAATGAGCTTGAAATTCAGCAGCGGATCAGATTAGGAAATATGCTCGTATTAACTTCTCAAGGTACAGCCTTTATCCATGCCGGTCAGGAATATGGGCGGACTAAGCAGTGGAAGGGCACAACGGATCCTGAGGATAAATTCACAGAGATGTTCGACAATAACAACCAATCGTTTGGCTATTTCATTCATGATTCTTACGATTCATCGGATGCAGTTAACATGTTTGATTGGACCAAAGCAACGGATGAATCTAAGTTCCCGGTACAGAACACGACAAGAAAATATACGTCGGGTCTGATGGAGCTGAGAAAATCAACGGATGCCTTCCGATTGGGCGATAAGGATTTGGTTGACTCTAACATTAACCTGATCCCTGCTCCAGAAATGAAGGATAACGATCTTGTCATCGGTTATTCCAACAAAGCAACAGATGGTACTGGCATCTATTATGTCTTCATGAATGGTGACAGCACAACTAGAAAGCTGACCTTATCTGAGGATTTGACGGGTGGTCAAGTGCTTGTGGACAACGATGAAGCTGGTGTTACAGCGATACCGGCTGCGCAGCAGACAGGTTTTATTTTGACAGCAAATTCAATTACATTAGAGCCTTTGACGGCTGTGATTATTCAAAAGGAAGCTTCACCAGCTACGCTTACCTCTTTGGAAACAGATAGTGCAAGCTACACGCTGGCAGCAGGCAATACACATCAAACCGCTGTTTTTGCGAAATATGATGACAATAGCAGAAGTAATGTTACTAAGAAGGCTACTTACCTTTCCAATAAACCTGAAGTGGCTACAGTAACTGATAAAGGTCTAGTCAAAGCGGTTGGGCTAGGAACGGCAACCCTTACTATCTCTTATGAGGGTGTTTCCACAACCGTCACCGTTAAAGTTACTGACAAACGATATGTTCAATTCACTTATACCCGTAGCGATAAGGACTATAAGGATTGGAATATCTGGGTTTGGAACACTGGAGCTAAAAATGACCAGATTGATTTCACAACCTTTAAGAATGGCACAGCGAGCGTTCTGATTGAGGTTGCGGAGAATGCAACAAGCGTTGGATTTGTCCTGCGCAAAGGTACGGATTGGAACACGGGAAAACAAGACTATCCGGACGATCGTGTCATACCGTTGACCCCTGGTGAACCGTTCACTAAGGTGTATGTAACCAGTATGGTTAAAGAGCTTGATATCAAACCAAGTATTAGCGGCCCTATTTTAAAAGATGGAACGATTACTTTCAGATACCGCGACGACGCTTTGTTCCGTAATGGAAATATGGACGCAATAACAGCTGCTAAAGTAAAAGTGAACGGCACTTCGTATCCAATGATCTATGATCCGGCTAACGAGTGGTTCACTTATACACTGGCTGATTTAAAAGAAGGTATGTATAAATATACTTTCTTGATTACTAAAGACGGCGTCACTACCGAAATTACAGATCCAAAGAATACGGTGAATGATGAATCTGTTATTGATTATCATCAACCTGTCGTTACGATTACGGCATCCGTAAGTCCAGAGGCAGTCACATCCAATCAGAATGCTGTTGTAAGCATCAACGCTTCCTCTTCGGAAGAAGTAACTTACTCTGAAGCATATATGGATTTAACCAATCTTGGAGGACCTAGCAAAGTTAAGCTGGATACGGAACTCTTGAAACAAACGGTTGCTGTGAAAGACACGGTGTCAGCGGGCATCAAGGATATTCCGATTACGCTCGTAGACCAATACGGCAATGCACATAAGGAAAAGGCTACACTTGAGGTAAAAGCAAGAACCTATACAGGGGATAAGCTGGATTTTGATTGGGATGAGGCCCGGATTTATTTCGCGCTTACAGACCGGTTTAAAGACGGTGACCCAACGAATAATGAGAATGTAAATAAAGATCATCTGGAAGCTTATCATGGTGGAGATTTCCGGGGGATGATCGACAATCTCGATTATTTGCAAGAGCTAGGAATTAACACGTTATGGATCACGCCAATCGTAGATAATATTGATTTTAACAAAGGCGTTGACTTTGGCAGCGAACAATATGGATACCATGGGTATTGGGCAAAAGATTTTACCAAGCTCGACGAGCATCTTGGCGATATGGCAACCTTCAAGGAGCTAATCGAAAAGGCGCATGACAAAGGGATCAAGATCATGGTTGACGTTGTACTCAATCATACGGGTTACGGTCTGAAAGCTGAGGATACCTATCCGACAATTACAGCTGAGGATAAAGCACGTTTCGAAGGGATGCTGCGCACGGATGGTGTATCCGCAGATACAGATCCAATTAAGGGTGAGCTTGCTTTCCTGCCAGATTTCAAGACGGAAGATCCAGCCGTTCGTGAAAAAATTATCGCTTGGCAAACAGGCTGGTTAGACAACGCACGTACGGAACGTGGAGACACGATTGATTATTTCCGTGTGGATACAGTCAAGCACGTGGACGATACGACTTGGAAAGCCTTTAAAAATGCACTGACAGCGATTGATCCAAACTTCAAAATGACCGGCGAATACTTCGGTGGAACCATTGATAACAATGGTGGAATGCTCGAAACTAGCCAGATGGATGGTCTGCTTGATTTTGGATTTAAAGATGCAGCCAGAGATTTTGCAAATGGTAAGGTAAACAGTGTGGATGCTTATCTGCAGGAACGTGAATTAAAGATCGACAATACGAAGATGATGGCTCAATTCCTGAGCAGTCACGATGAGAATGGTTTCTTGTCTGATTATGTGGGAGGCGATAAAGGCAAGCTGAAGATTGCTGCAGCTCTGCAAATTACCGCCAAAGGACAGCCGGTAATATACTACGGAGAAGAACTGGGGAATTCCGGAAGCAATGCTGGAAATATGTCTGAAGGTCAATTCAGTGAGAACCGTAAGGATATGCCTTGGGATCAATTGACGGCAGAGAAGCCACTACATGACCATTATCAAAAGCTGTTGAATATCCGTGCGAAGTACTCCAAAGTGTATTCCAAAGGTGCGCGCACGAAGCTCGCAGGTTCAGATGATTCAGGTTATTTAGCTTTCAACAAATCTTATGAAGATGAGAACGTAGTGACGGTAATCAATACTAAAACTAGTGGGAATTCTGTAACGATTCCAGTACCGTTTGCTGCCAATTCATCGGTAACCGATGAATACAGCGGTAAAACATACATGGTTTCCGAAGATCAAAAGGTAAATATTGATCTGCCAGGCAGAGATGATGGAGGCACGGTTATTTTGGCGGAGGTATCGGATGTTGTACCGACACCAACGCCGACACCAACGCCGACGCCGACACCAACGCCGACACCAACATCGACGCCAACGCCGACACCAACGCCGACACCAACATCGACGCCAACACCAACGCCGACACCAACACCAACGCCGACGCCGACACCGACACCAACGCCAACGCCGACGCCGACACCGACACCAACGCCAACGCCGACACCAGAAGTAACACCGTCGCCTGAGGTGACACCAACACCAACATCGACGCCGACGCCGACGCCGACACCAACGCCGACGCCGACACCAACGCCGACGCCGACACCAACGCCAACGCCAACGCCGACACCAGAAGTAACACCGTCGCCTGAGGTGACACCAACGCCAGAAGCCACCGCGGCACCAACCTCTGGAGTTGTTGTTAACCCTAGCCCTACACCGCCAGCGGATACTCAGGTTGTGAATGAGGATAGCTTGAAGAATGGTAAAGACGGCAAGGTGCAAATTGATGTTGTTGCCGGTAAGACAGCGGTACGCTTACCTTTACAAGCTGCACAAATACTAGGAACTAATGATCTTGTGTTTAAAATGGGAGATCTGTTAGTTACTATCCCTAGCCAGCTTTTAAGTACAATGCCAAGTTTAGCTTCAGGTATTGATGGGGTAGGTGCCCAAATCTTGCTTGAACTGAACCCACTGGCGCAGTCTGCTGCGAAAGCCATAGTAGACGGTTTAAACAAAGACAGTGCTCATGTTAGCTCTCTTTCCGATGTATTTGAATTCAGACTTAGCGTGCTGATGAAAGACGGTACTCGGATTGTAATTAAGCAGTTCGATGAGCCGATTACGATCTCATTCAAGATTAAAGGGCAATTCAACAAGGACTTAATCGGAATCTATTATTTAAGTGATAATGGCGGGTTAGAGTACGTGGGAGGACAGCTGAATGGAGAGGTGATCACGGCACAAGTCACACATTTCAGTAAGTATGCTGTGCTTGAAATCGATAAGTCGTTCAAAGATGTTCCTGCAACCTATTGGGCATTTAAGGCGATTCAATCACTTGCCGCCAAACAAATTGTGTCAGGGGTCACTACCTCTGAGTTTGATCCGAAAAGTAATGTTAGCCGTGCGGAATTTACAGCACTACTAGTACGTGCACTTGGCTTAAAAGCGGAAGGGCAGGTCCTGTTTACTGACATCAGGTCAGATGCATGGTATGCCTCATATGTAGCCACAGCTACTAAGCTGGGTATTGTTAGTGGACGGAGTAATAATATTTTTGCGCCAAATGCATCAATTACCCGTGAGGAAATGGCTGTTATGGCGATCCGCGCACTTGAAATGAAGTCTGGTAAGAAGCTTGAACCTTTAGCAGCCTCTACGGCATTTACTGACGCTTCAAGTATTAGCAAGTGGGCGGAAGCCTATGTGAAGACTGCAGCAGACTTAGGACTCCTGCAAGGCCGAGAGAACAATCGATTCGCTCCAAAAGCATGGATGACCCGCGCAGAAAGCGCACAGGTTATTTATACGCTGCTGAGCAAGTAGGCTAAACTAAGGTGTGCTGAATTCTGGCACCCCTTAGTTTGAGCAGCGGTTAGCATTTTAGTATGCTCCAAAAGAAAACAGGGTATCCCGAAGCGATTATCGCTTGCGAGATACCCTGTTTTGTTATGCTGTATGGCTGGGCAGTGGGAAGAAAAGAAATCTTTTAGATGATTGCCTTTAGGATAGCGAATCCATAGGCTGGCATTTTCACGATCAGCTTGCTGCGTTCTGTGCGCATTGTTTCGCCTGTAAACAAGTTCTCCCAATCCCGCTCGTCTACGTCAATACGGAAGGTCTGAGCGGTCTCTTCACTGTTGATTAGTACCACAATCGTCTGCAGATCCAGCCGGCGCTCATAGGCTAGTTTGCTGCCTTGTTGTCCTGCCTCCAGGAAGGTAAATGTACCTGTGCGGAGAGCAGGGTGGTCGTTGCGTATTTTAATAAGCTGACGATAGAACTCGAAGAGCTCTCGATCCTGCTTTTCAGGGTTCCACTCCATGCATTTGCGGCAACCAGGGTCACCTTCACCGTCCATGCCGATCTCGTCACCGTAATAGATGCAGGGAGTGCCCATAAAGGTGAATTGGAACAGTGCCGCTAATCGCATCTTGTTTTTGTCTCCAGCAGCCAGCGTAAGCAGTCGTGGAGTATCGTGGCTGTCCAGCAGATTAAAAGCAACTTCACTAGCCTGCAGCGGGTAGCGTGATAACTGTTTACCAATGGAATTGGCGAATCCTTCAGCATCAAGAGTGCCATTCACAAAGAAGTCAAGGACGGCGTCAGTGAAAGGATAGTTCATAACGGCATCAAATTTATCGCCTTCCAGCCAAGGTGCAGATTCATGCCAGATTTCCCCCAATATGTAAGCCTCAGGATTAGCACGTTTAACCACCTTGCGGAATTCCCGCCAGAAATCATGATCCACTTCATTGGCAACGTCCAGACGCCAGCCATCGATCCCGACTTCTTTGATCCAGTATTCTGCGACTTTCAGTAAGTATTGTTTAACTTCAGGGTGTTCTGTGTTTAGCTTTGGCATTAGCGGTTCAAAAGCAAAGGTGTCATAAGTAGGGACACCGTTTTCAATCTGAAGCGGAAACTTGCGAATATGGAACCAATCTTTAAAGGCGGAAGCCTCTCCTTTTTCTTGAACATCTACAAAAGGAGCAAAGGTTTTGCCAGAATGATTGAATACGGCATCTAGCAGGACACGAATCCCACGTTTATGGCAGCTATCGACGAGCTTTTTTAAAGTCTCAATATCTCCAAAATGCGGATCGACTTTCATATAGTCTTCTGTATCGTATTTGTGATTAGTAGTTGCATCAAAGATAGGTGTGAAATAAATAGCAGTGATCCCAAGCTCGTTAAGATGATCTAAATGATCAATAACCCCTTGCAGGTCGCCGCCAAAAAAATTGGTTGGTGTTGGTTCGGAGCCCCATGGCTGAACATTTTCCGGATCAAGGCTCGGGTCACCATTTGCAAAGCGTTCTGGGAAGATCTGATAAAAAACAGCGTCCTTTACCCAGGCAGGCGGAGCGAATACGTCAACGCGGTTAATGAAAGGGAATTCGAACAGCTTGTTTGGGTTTTCCGGCCGCACCGTTTGAAAGTCACTTTCGGTCATCCAAATTCGTTCGTTATCTTTTTGAAGTAAGAAACCGTATTTCAAGCGGCGGTAGAGAGGTACTGAAGCACATTCCCAATAGTCAAACATAGCATCGGAGGTGAAGAGGGTCATGGGAATTAGCTCTTTTGTGGTATCCCAAGCATATTTATCTCCAGCAAAGGCGAATACTTCGGTTAAATCCCCTTTTTTAGCGCGTAGACGCAGGTGAATCGTACTTTCATTATAGGCATAAGACCAATTTAACCGCGGACGATGATACACTGCTTCCAGTAACATGATAAATCCTCCTAAAGTTTTGTTAGCGTTACTTCCTCGGATACTTCGGCAAAACCACATCGAAAGCATAGGCTAAGTTTTGTTAGCGCTACTTCCTCGGATACTTCGGCAAAACCGCATCGAAAGCATAGGCTAAGTTTTGTTAGCGCTACTTTCTCGAAAGCATAAACTATTCCCGGACGATACTCCACAGAGCGCGTGGAATGTAGAATGTCGCTATTGTTATTGGTTGCACAGTTTTTTATGCAACATGCACTAAATCAGTAGCAGAGTAGCACATAACAAAGAGGCACAACCACCGCGAAGTAGCTTGCCCGAGGTTGTACCTTTGATAAGTAACATTGCCTTTTAATTATATAGAACAGGAGGCAGACAAGGGATGTTGTGCTTCATGCTGGACAGCCTCTTAACGTTTTGGATTATAGCATGGAATAAAAGGGCTTTCAATACTCTTGTTCAAACCATTGCACTAAATTTCACTAAAGTAAACGAGCATTGTGTAGGGCAATTTATGAGAAATCTCTTGAAATAGAGAAAATGTGGCATATTAGGGGCAAATAAAATAGATATTCCAATAATAAACACATGAATTATCGACTAATTAAAAGATATCATGTGAAAAATGGAGATATATGCCTATAATGTATATCAAATAATGGAAAATGACCCAATACAGTATATGCAAACGTTTTTAAAAACAATCGTTACTGTTGTATGATGTACTCATGAATGAAGCGCTTTCTTACCTGTGAAATGCAGATACAGAAGGAGCAAGCTAAAAGAAGAACTTTTTTTTTTAGCCTTTCTGAAATCGTTTGCGCAGATTGCAGCACTACTATTTTCCATCTTACGTTTTTAAAAATTGGGAGGGGTTAAAGTAATGAAATTGAAAAAAATGATGGTTATCACCGCAGCTTTCTCAATGGCTCTGTCCGTTACAGCATGCGGTTCCAACAACAACAGTACGAATAACGGGGGCAACAACGCAGCAAAAGCTACTAATAATGCTACTACAGAGACTGCAGCGCCAGAGAGCACAGATGCAGCAGCAACAGATGAAATTGTACCTGAAGATGGCGCAACTCTAGTGGTATGGGAAAGTAAAGAAGAAAGACCTTTTGCAGATGAGATTGCTAAACAGTTCACAGCAAAATATAACGTTCCAGTCAAGGTTGAAGAATTGGCACCACCAGATCAAGTAACTAAACTTACTCAAGATGGTCCTTCAGGATTAGCGGCAGACGTTATTCTTATCCCTCACGATAACTTAGGTAAAGCGGCAAGCGCGAGCTTGGTTCTTCCTAACGATGTCTTCGGTGAAGAAACAAAAGCTAACAATACTGAAGCTTCGATTATCGGATCTTCGTACGAAGGCGAATTGTATGGTTACCCAAGAGCAGCAGAAACTTATGCATTGTTCTACAATAAATCGCTTGTTAAAGAAGCACCTAAATCATTTGATGATGTTCTTGCATTCAGCAAAACATTCACGGATAAATCGAAAAATAGATATGGGATTATGTGGGAAGTAGGAAACTTGTACTTCAACTACATGTTTATCGCTTCCGATGGCGGATACCTCTTCGGTAAGGATGGTACGGATAAAGATGATATCGGTCTTGCTAACGATGGCGCAATTGCAGGACTTAAAGAATTTGTGAAACTGAAGGAAGCATTGCCAATTAAGAGTGGTGATATCAACAGTGATATCAAACGCAGCTTGTTCAACTCTGGTGATGTAGCTATGGATATCACAGGTCCATGGGAGCTTGGAGGATACAAAGAAGCTCTTGGTGACAACCTTGGTATTGCTCCAATCCCTACAGTGAATGGCAAAACAGCAATTACATTCTCTGGTATTAAAATTTTCGCAGTTAACTCGTTTACTCAATATCCGAATGCTGCTAAATTGTATGCGAATTTTGCTTCAAGCAAAGACGCTCAGCTGTTACTGAACAAAACGATTGGTTCGGTTCCTACAAACAACGAGGCGCTTCTTGATCCACAGATCTCTAGCGATCCATATGTCTCTGTTTTTGCAGAACAAGCTAAGAACTCCCAACCGATGCCTTCTATTCCTGAAATGGGTAACGTATGGAGCCCAGTGAATGCTGCCCTTCCAGAAATTTGGGATAAAAATGGGGATCCAAAAGCAGCAATGGACAAAGCTGTACAACAAATCAAAGATTTGAATAACAGTGCATCCCAATAAGGATCATAATTCACTGTCTTAACAGCATACAGTGAATCAAGCTGCCCGCCGCATGTTTAGCGGCTGGCAGCTTCTTATTTTCACTCGGAGAGGAGAACGGAAGCGAAATGCAACGACATCGCACGAGGGCCGCAATACTGTCGACGATTTTTATGGGATTGGGACAAATATATAACCGCCAATTCGTTAAAGGAATATTATATTTAGCCGTAGAAGCTGTAGCCGTTTTTTATTTTATTGAGAACCTTGCCAACTCTTTATGGGGCATCGTAACACTAGGAGAGAATCCGAGTCGTCTGGTTAAAGTGAAGGGGATCGCCAAGATGGTTACCGGTGATCACTCGATTTATATCATGATCCAAAGCTTGATCACCATCCTTATTCTTATTCTATTGATTATCGCCTGGTATTTGAATATCAGAGATGCTTACAAGATTGGAGAAAAACGTGATAACGGTCTTCAGGCAAACACTTTTAAACAAAGTGTTCGTTATATCCTGGATTACAAGTTTGCTCAAGCGTTTCTAGTCTTGCCGGGCATTGGTGTTCTATTCTTTACGATTATGCCAATTATCTTCATGATCCTGTTGGCCTTTACGAACTATTCCGCACCTGATCATCTTCCACCCGCCAAATTGGTGGACTGGGTTGGATTTCAGACCTTTCGTAATTTATTGGTCCTTAAAACATGGAGCCACACTTTTTATGGTGTATTAACATGGACAATTATATGGGCAGTTCTTTCAACCATTACTACATACTTCGGAGGACTGTTGGTCGCTTTGCTGGTGAGTCAGAAGGGCATTCGCTTCAAAGGAATGTGGAGAGTAATTCTGATTGTGCCTTACGCGGTGCCACAGTTAATCTCGCTTCTGCTCATGCGCAACTTATTTAACGGTCAATTCGGGCCTATCAATCAATACATGGGGTATTTTGGATTGGATGGATTACCGTGGCTGACTGACCCATTCTGGGCTAAGGTTACCGTAATTATCGTTAATATGTGGGTAGGTATTCCTGTTTCTATGCTGCTTATCATGGGCGTTCTGACTACTATCCCACGGGATATGTATGAAGCTGCTGAGGTGGATGGAGCCTCGGGTTATCAGAAGTTCCGTATCGTAACGTTGCCGATGGTATTGTTCTCTACAGCACCAACCTTGATCACGCAGTTTGCAGGTAACATCAACAACTTTAACGCGATCTTCCTATTAACTGGTGGTAGTCCGGTAAATGGTGACTATCAATATGCCGGTTCTACGGACTTGCTAGTAACCTGGTTATACAAATTAACGCTAGATCAGAATAAAAACAACATGGCTTCGGCAATAGGGATTATTATCTTTATCATTGTCGCTTCATTCTCCCTGTACAATTACCGCCGGACAAAGTCATTTAAAGAGGAGGATATGATCCAATGAGCAGAAAAGTCGCGAACATTATTCGCTTAGCAGGTAGTTATATTATCTTGATTGCTTTGTCGATAGCTGCACTCTATCCTGCCCTTTGGATTCTTTTAGCTTCTTTCCGACCTGGTAAATCATTGTACAGCAAAACGTTTATTCCCGAGCAATTCACTTTATCACATTACAGAGAATTGTTCACATCACCCAGCTATATGTTTGGGACTTGGTATGCCAATACCTTGAAAATAGCTGTGTTCTCGATGCTTATCGGGGTAGTTCTTACTTTGTTAACCAGTTATGCCGTATCCAGATTCCGGTTTAAAGCGCGTAAAACAGCGTTATCCACCGTATTGATTCTTGGTATGTTCCCTGGTTTTATGAGTATGATCGCTATTTATATGCTGCTTAAAGAGTTTAATTTGCTGGATACACATATTGCGTTAATTATCGTTTATGCGGCTGGGGCGCCGCTGGGGGGGACCTTTATCGCCAAAGGGTTCCTCGATACGATTCCTCGTTCCTTGGATGAGGCCGCTCGTATTGACGGGGCGAGCAATTTCGGAATATTTATGCGAATCATCTTACCTTTGTCACGTCCTATGATCACATATATGGCGCTGACTCAGTTTGTTGGACCATGGGTGGACTTCATTTTTGCGAGACTCATTCTGCGGACTAAGGAGAACTGGACAGTTGCAGTGGGGATGTGGGATATGGTTAACACCAATCAAAACACTAACTTTACCTTGTTCTCTGCGGGTGCGGTTTTGATCTCCATTCCAATTATGATTTTGTTTGTATTCTTGCAACGTCTGCTAGTAGATGGCTTGACAGCAGGAGCTAGTAAGGGGTAAACCCATTCGCTCGCTTCATGCTAATAAATGATCAGGGTACAGCCTTTATACAGAAATGGAGGGCTGTACCCTTATTTCGTCATGGGGAGTGAACTTAATGAAAAAGTCCTGGACTCTATATTTTAAATCTGTTGGAGTTAAACTGTTCGTTATTTTATTTAGTTCTATAGTTCTCTTATCCTCCGTGCTAGGATTGACTTCCTATTTTGCCGCTAAAAATATCATTACGAATGAGGTTGCTGCAGCCTCCACACAATCTGTAGTTCAGGCAGCGGACAAGCTGGATTTTGTGCTGTCAGAGTATGAGGCACTATCAAGGCAGTTTGCACTCGACTCTGTGTTAAAGGGTGATTTAGAAAAAATAAATAGTGGCGAGCTTACAACTGTGGCCAAAGCGGGGGCTGAAGATCGGATTCGCAGAAAGCTGGACTTGGTAAAAGGGTCTGATGAGCGGATGTATGGCGTCAGGCTGGTATCCAAGAGCTTGGTAGACTCAGAATCTTATAAGTCTGCTGGTATAAGTGGGATTCGTAGTGATGAAGGCATTTCCGCAAGATTAGAGCAAATTGCCGCAGCTAAAGGAGAGCCAGTCTGGTTTCCCGTTCGTGAGAAAGGCTTTTTTGATGCTTATACTGAGCCATCCTTAACTATGGGGAGATTGCTACGTAATCTTTTACATCCCGAAGCGGAGTATTACATGCTAATCGAAGTGAAAGGGAAGGCCATGACTGAAATGCTGTCTAACCTTCAGATTGGGATGACCGGTGAAATTCGTATCTTGAGTGCGGATGGCAGCATTGTGTATGGTGCGGATCATGCCAAGCTGGGTCAACCCTCTTACATAAAAGTTTCAGAAGAACAAGGGAAAGAGCAAAATCATTCATTTACAGCGGAGGATGAGAACGGAAGTTCTCAGCTTGTTGTATACCAGCCCCTGGCGACTGCCAAGTGGATGCTTATGGGGTATGCTCCTGTCAGTGATTTTACTAAGTCTGCGGACAAGCTTTTATATATCACATTTTCTGTGGTGCTGGCGGCAGCCTTAATAGCACTACTAATTGGTTATATTCTTGTTCGATTGGTAGGGCGCCCGCTGGGTAAGCTGGCAATCTTGATGGAGGAAGGAGAGCGTGGGAACCTACAGGTACGAACCAATTTCAAGGGCAAAGATGAGATTGGCCGCTTGGGTCAAAGCTTCAACAAAATGATGGAGCAGATCTCCTTACTTGCAAGGCAGAGCGGGAATTCGGCAGATGAGGTCCTCCTTACTTCGGAACAATTAGTACAAGCATCAAGTACAATCTCCCTCCATGCCAGAGAGGTTGCGACCGCTACCGGTGAGATTGCAGCGGGGTCAGCCAGCCTCGCTGTTGAAGCCGAACGCAGTTATCACAATGTTGAGATTATCGGCAACAAAATGAGTGAAGTGACGGAAATAAATACAGTGATGGACCATTCAGCAGAACGGGTCATTGAGGTTAGCAATCAAGGTACAGAGCTGATGAAGCTGCTGGTAGAGCAAAGTGAGTCTACGGTAGAGATGATCAATCGAATTCAAGATAATTCTACTAAGCTCAGAGAAAGCACTCATTTAATTCGCAGTATACTCAGCCCTATGATTGCTGTGAATAAGCAGACCAATATTTTGGCACTAAATGCTACCATAGAAGCAGTTAGAGCAGGTGCGGCAGGTAGAGGGTTCATAGTGATTGCTGATGAAATCAGGCAGCTCGCTAACCAGTCGAATGAATCGATTCAATCGGTCTCCAAGATCACGGAAGAGATTGGTCTACATATCGAGAACACCGTTAAGGATATCAATGAAGCCGCTCCTAAGTTCCGTGAACAAATCTCTTCTGTAAGAGAGTCGTCAACGATATTCGCGAGTGTCAAAGAGGAAATGGAACATTTCATGAAACATATTAGTGAATCTTCTGCTTCTGTCCTCGAACTGATTGAGTTCCAGCGTCAACTCGGTGAATCCATGGCCAGCGTAAGCTCCATCGTCCAGCAAACCACTGCTTCGACGGAGGAGGTAGCTTCTATGTCATCTCAGCAATTCACGGTTAGTGAGGAATTGGTTGCCCTATCGGAAAAGCTGGAGGGCTTGGCAGCCGATCTTAAGCACTCTTTGGTTTCTTTTCAAGTATGACAATATTATTCTAATAGAGACGGGCAATTTTCCAATATAATGGAGAGTTGCTCGTTTTTGTTGATTTGATTGCTATCGGACGTTATCTTGTCTTCGAAGTGGCTAAAGAGATACACTTGTATTAAGTAATAAATGAAGAAAGTAGTGATCCATTGACGAACTTAAATCTGAGCCCCAGCGGGAGTCTTTTTCAGCAGGTTTTAATCGAGGGAGATTATAGTCCTCATTTTTTTGCTTACTATTATAAACAGTGGAATAACTACAATATGTCTTACCATCAGCATAATTCAACGGAAATCATGTATTTGATCTCAGGAAGTTGTATCGTGGATGTCCGTCCAAGCTCAGGAGGAGAAGAGAGAGTTCGGCTGAAGCGGGGAGAATTGATCATTTTAGACGCGAATGTTCCGCATAGGCTGATTGTTGAAGAGGGGGCACCTTGTCGGATGCTAAATGTGGAATTTGGCTTCATGGAATATAGAGGGGTTGCACCCTCTGTTGGCAAGCTAGCCCGTAAAGAAACGGCGCTCGCAGAAATGCTGCAGCTTCCTTTTTCCAGTTTAGTAATGCCTGATCCGGAGGAAATCTATCATGTTCTAAAGGGACTTGTGTTAGAGCTTGATCAGAGCGGCGGAAAGGGTGGAAGTATGGTTGATTTATTATTTTGTGAGCTTCTGTTGCGGTTATCCAGACTTCGGCAAGAGCAGCTTCATACCAGCCAACAGCCCTCGCAGCTTTATGTGCGCCGGAGCATTGAATTCCTGCATCAGAACTATGACCAGAACATTCAGGTTAAGGACATCGCTGCCGCAGTTAATCTGCATCCCGGATATTTGCATCGAATTTTTAAGAGCCATACGGGTCGGACGCTCAGCGATTACTTGAATATGCTGCGAATGGAGAAAGCGAAGATGCTGCTTGGGCAGAGCGACATCCCGATTGCTGAAATTGCAGATTACGTAGGAATTAGCAGCAGGCAATATTTTCACCTTCTTTTTAAAAAATACGCCGATTGCACGCCTGTAGAATTCCGCAATTCCATTGAGCGTCACGCCTGGAGTTATGAAGAGTATGATTTTCAGTAGATAGGTTAGGATTTTTGACACCTTCTTTCAAAAGAGGTCATGATATTGGTTACGCTTTCCTTAGGTCCCTTGCTACAATGGACAGGAACAACCAATTCATTACCGGAGGATGGTAACCATGTCATTTAAAGTGTCTTTTATAGGGGCAGGCAGCATTGGATTTACCCGTGGATTGTTGCGGGACTTACTAACTGTACCGGAATTTAAAAATATCGAAGTCTCATTTATGGATATTAACAGCCACAATCTGGAGATGGTCACGGAGCTATGCCAGCGTGATATTAAGGAGAATGGTTTAAATATACAAATTCAGGCGACAACGGATCGCAGAGATGCACTGAAGGATGCTAAGTACGTATTTTGTACTATTCGGATGGGTGGGCTTGAAGCCTTTGCTACGGATGTGGACATTCCCTTAAAATACGGAGTCGATCAGTGTGTGGGAGATACTCTGTGTGCGGGTGGCATCATGTACGGGCAACGCGGAATTGCGGAGATGCTGAATATTTGCCGTGATATTAGGGAGATGGCAGCACCGGATGTACTTTTGCTTAACTATTCGAATCCGATGGCTATGCTGACCTGGGCCTGCAATAAATATGGTGGTGTTCGGACCATCGGTCTATGTCATGGTGTACAGCATGGGCACCAGCAAATTGCAGATGTGTATGGTCTTAAGAAATCCGAAGTTGATATTATCTGTGCGGGCATCAATCACCAGACCTGGTATATTTCAGCAAGTCATGAGGGGAAGGATCTGACCGAAGGTCTTTTAGAGGCTTTTGAGAAACATCCGGAATTCAGCCGTACGGAAAAAGTGCGCATCGATATGCTTCGTCGCTTTGGCTACTATAGTACAGAATCCAATGGACACTTAAGTGAGTACGTGCCATGGTACCGTAAACGCAGTGATGAAATTATGGATTGGATCGATCTGGGGAGCTGGATTAACGGAGAAACTGGCGGTTATCTGCGTGTCTGCACGGAAGGTCGGAATTGGTTCGAGACCGATTTTCCAAACTGGATGAAAGACCCGGCATTGGAGTATACGAAGGAAAATCGCGGGGAAGAGCACGGCTCTTATATTATAGAAGGATTGGAAACGGGACGAGTGTACCGGGGGCACTTTAATACAGCGAACAATGGTGTAATCTCTAATCTGCCAGATGATGCCATCATCGAAGCACCGGGATATGTAGACCGGAACGGGATCTCCATGCCATTGGTAGGTGAATTGCCGCTGGGTCCTGCCGCCGTATGTAACGTGAGCATTTCAGTGCAACGTCTGGCGGTTGAAGCAGCTGTACACGGCGATGATAAGCTGTTACGTCAGGCATTTATGATGGACCCACTCGTTGGTGCCGTATGCAATCCAAAAGAAATCTGGCAGATGGTCGATGAGATGCTCGTCGCAGGGGAACAGTGGCTGCCTCAATACAGCGAAGCTATTGCTAAAGCCAAGGAACGTTTGGCTTCAGGAGAGCTTATCCCAACGAACGCTAACAACGAGGGCGCTGCTCGCCTGAAGGTGAAGTCGGTGGATGAGATGATGCAGGACCGGGAAGCAGCGAACAAAAATGCTGGTGAGTCTGATAAAGGCAAGGATAGAGAGAAGGTTCATTAGGCTGTAGCGTGAAAGCTGTTTAACTATAAATAACCTCCACATTCCAGAGTTTGGGATTGGAGGTTTTTTTAGGATGGAAGTCTAAGAGGGGAAAAACAAAACAGCAGTCATAGCTTACGAAAACAAGCTGACATGGGTGGGGAGTACAAGTTTATCGGTACCGATCCAAATTGTGAAATTAGGTTTATAGTAGGAGTTATTATGTAACTGAAAAAAGAAAGTTAGTTTAATTTCACTGGCTTATTTTTTTATCTATACCGTAGCGCCGAGGGCTACAGTAATCCCACACAGTTGCCCTACATACTATACTGACGCATTCCTCGATACTTACGGACTCAGATGAGCAATTTGCCCATCCCCGATACTTGCGGACCCAGATGACGCTATTCGCCCATCCCCGATACCTACGGACCCAGATGACCCTATTTGCCCATCCCCCGATACTTGCGGACCTAGATGACGCTATTTAGCAATTTATCACCTTTGGAGCGTATTATCGGACTCCAGTGCAGCTATTGCTCAGAATGAGGCTCGTTTTTGGTATTTTTCGTGCTAATAGTAGCTATGGGGTCCGCTAGGAAGCCAAATATGCGATAAAGCTACGTATAAGGTCATCTGTGTCCGAAAGCGCCGAACCCCCAGTAATCCCTCAGTTGCCCTAATTGGATTTCCAGCGCATTCCCTGATACTTACGGACCTAGGTGACACTATTCGTCTATTCCCCGATACTTGCGGACCTAGATGACGCTATTCGCCCATTCCACGATACTTATGGACCCAGATGACGCTATTCGTCCATCCCCGATACCTACGGACCTAGATGACTCTATTTAGCAATTTATCGCCTTTGGAGCGTATTATCGGACTCCAGTGCAGCTATTGCTCAGAAAGAGGCTCTTTTTTGGTGTTTTTCGTGCTAATAGCAGCTATGGGGTCCGATAGCAATCCAAATGTGCGCTAAAGCTACTTATAAGGTCATCTGTGTCCGAAAGCGCCGATCCCCCAGAATCCCACAGTTGCCCTACATACTATTCTGACGCATCCCCGATACTTACGGACCCAGATGACCCTATTTGCAAATTTATCGCCTTTGGAGCGTATTATCGGACTCCAGTGCAGCTATTGCTCAGAATGAGGCACGTTTTTGGTGTTTTTCATGCCTATAGCGGCTATGGGGTCCGATAGCAAGTCAAATATGCGATAAAGCTACGTATAAGGTCATCTGTGTCCGAAAGCGCCGATCTCCCAGAATCCCCAGTTGCCCTAATTGGATTTCCAGCGCATTCCCTGATACTTACGGACCCAGATGACGCTATTTGCCCATCCCCTGATACTTGCGAACTTAGATGACGCAATTTACGAAGTTTGTTGTTTTGGTCAAGAAGGTGAGACGCCAAAAACGCGGATGTTCCATCAGCCATTTTTGGCTTTTGGGACATCCGCGTTTTGGAGTGGGGGATTAAGAATTAACCGTACCTTTTGGACTAAAGAAGGTCTTCAGCGCCTGATACACTTCTTTTTTGTCTTTAATGACGTAATGCATGAATTGTTCATGTTTCAGATGGCGATAAGCTGACATCAAGGTACTGCTACGATTGTATTGGTTCACCTCACCGTAGCCGAACATATTGCTTCGTTTCAGCAGTTCTCCGATCAGCTTCACGCAACGTTCGTTGTCGGAGGTGAGATTATCACCATCGGAGAAGTGAAATGGATAAATGTTGTACTGCGCAGGCGGGTAGCGGCTATCGATAATTTCAATCGCTCGCTGATATGCCGAGGAACAAATCGTTCCCCCGCTTTCGCCACGGGTGAAGAAATCATGCTCACTGACTTCCTTAGCCTCCGTATGGTGGGCGAGAAAAACAATCTCTACCTTCTCATATTGGCGGCGCAGAAAACGGGTCATCCAGAAGAAGAAGCTGCGGGCGCAGTATTTTTCAAATGAACCCATCGAACCTGACGTATCCATCATCGCAATAATGACCGCATTGGAATGAGGTGTTCTAATATCATCCCATGTTTTGTAGCGCAGATCATCTGGGCTGATACTGTGAATGCCGGGATTTCCGCTGCTTGCATTGCGTCGGAGATTCTCCAGCAGCGTACGTTTTTTATCGATGTTGGACATCATCCCTTTTTTACGAATATCGTTAAAAATAATGGATTTGACCTCGATCTCTTCCTTATTCTTAGGCTTCAGATGAGGCAATTCCATATCCTGAAACAGAATGTCCTCCAGATCTTCCAGATTGACCTCTGCTTCCACGGTATCTTGGCCCGGCTGATCGCCTGCTTTTTCTCCTTTACCGGGCTGTGCCGATTGTGAATCGCGCCCAAGCACATCGCCAACCTGACTTTCCCCGTCCCCCTGTCCTACATGCTTCTGTTTACGGAAGTTATAAATAATCCGGTATTCATCCAGACTGCGAATCGGAACCTTCACAATCTGCTTACCGCCTGACAAAATAATATTTTCTTCGGTAACGAGGTCAGGCAAATTATCCTTGATGGCTTCTCTGACCTTTTGCTGATGGCGTTCCTGATCCTGATGACCTTTACGATGAAGGGACCAGTCTTCTTTTGAGACTACGAAGGAAAAGGGACCGGATGATTGCGACAGGATGACCACCTCCCATGGAATATGAATGTTGATTGAGGGAATTTTTTGCAAAGTATATATTTGGATCCCCCGCAAAGTACCTGAGTACGCATAGAAAGCAAAGCCTCACTTTGTGGGGATGTTTTGGGGTTGTAACTAAAGTATATTCATGGGGATGAGGGATATGTGATTTCTTATTCACTGATCTCATCTACGGTTAGCACATAGCTGTTAGATTGGCTTTCGCCAGAGTAGTTACGTCCATCCATATTGAAAGAGAATTGAGCATTTACGGAGCCCTTAAGGAAACGACCCATTACCTGTTCACTCACCTGGACAAAATAATGAATGTTAACCATAGATGCAGCATTAACTACCCCCAGCGGCAAGGTGCCGGCAAATGAAGATTGTGGATTCGGAACTCCATCAATCACAATGCTGTTGGGATCAAGAAAACATTTTTCCGGGGTTAGCCGATTCAGAGATATTTCCGCAGGCCAATTTCCGCTATTGGTTAGTGAGATCCAGCATTGGACTCGCTCTCCTGCTTCTACAATAGTTGGTTTTGCATGGACTACGAGTGAAATGACAGGTGTGACTACTAGGGTGGTAACTGTATTGGAACGAGAGGTTTGCCGTACGGTCCGTCCGTCTGGAAGCACAAAGGTATACTGAACACTACCATGGTTTTGTACGGCTGCGATTTCATGAATGTTAATGGCTGCAGGTATACTCACTTGAAAAACTACAACTGCTGTAGTTCCGCCTCTTAAAGTACCTAACTGGATGCCTTCAGCTGGTCGTGCACCTTTTTGCAACACTCCATTTAAGAGAACACTATCCCATACGAAAAGAGTACCTGAAGGTATGGCATCTGTTAGGACTGCATTTACAGCCAGATTCCCGTTGTTCGTTACCGTAAGCTCATATCTCAAATTATCGCCCGGAGCTGCTGTAACATGATCTACTTTTTTGCTAATGGTGACCCCCGCTTGGACAAGTGAGACAACCGCAGTGTTACTTTCGGTCGTAATTGTATGCTCATCGACTGAATAGGTGACAACCGCGCTGTTGGTTAAGGCCAACGAGGGAGAAAACTCTGTTACTCGGACACGAAAAGTAATATCAACGCTTAGGTCTGTGTCCAGGGAACCGAGTAATATCCCCTGTGCCGGGTCTGATTCTGGGTAATAAATCCCACCTGCGATGACACTCCCCGGTATAAACACCGCCCCGTCTGGAATAGAAATTGTTGCACTGATTTGAGTTAAGAGGCTGTTTCCTTCATTTGTAAGCCGCAAGGTGTAAGTGACTACATCCCCTATAAAAGAAGTCGGAGTACTTGCAGACAAGGAGGTCGAGAGCTGGTAGGAGCGTAAAGAAACCAGCACAACGTTAGACGTAAGCTCACCTTTAACGATTCTTCCCTCCGGTGTGGAAAAAGAAAAACGGCCCAGCGCTTTATTTTGCAGCACTAGGGAAGACGGCAGGGAAATGATGACGACTTGAAAGGCGATGCTCACTTGACTCTGCGGTGCAATAGAACCAAGGGGGATGCCTGAAGACGGTGTAGCCCCCGGAAGAGGCACACCGTCTCTGAGCACACTGTTGGAAATAAAGGATACACCTTCTGGAAGAATGTCAAACACCGTCAAAAAAGCATCTGTATTTCCATTATTACTGGCTTTAAAGGTATACACCAAAGTGTCGCCTAAAGAGGCGTGGAGTTTATCTGTACTCTTCAGCAATGAAAGCACGGGGCCCACGACCGGGGTGTTAACGGTATTGGAATAGACAATTCCGTCAACACCCGCTGCCGAGTTGAAGAGTACCATGGACTGATTGGTTACGACAGGTTGGGTACGTGAGCCGGGAATCATAACGCTACTACCTGAACCTGGAAGGTAATGGTTGAAGAAGCACCTGCAGCAATTGTACCAATTGCGATTCCCGAAGCCGGACTGCCACTAGGACGTGGGGCTCCATCTACGGTAATGCTTCCCGTTACGAACTGGCTGCCAGCTGGAATAGGGTCAACCATGATGACATTATTAACTGGTGAAATCCCTAAGTTGGTGACAACAATCGTATAGGTGATGATATCGCCCACAACCGCATCAATAGAAGTAGTGCTCTTAACCACACTTACGTCTGGTGAAGATACAGGGATAATTAGGACGTTTGAGACAGAGGATCCCGTGAGTGAACGTCCATCTGGTGGTGTGAATGTGAAATTTGCTGTAGCTTGATTGACTAACTGTTGTGGCGAAGGGAGGGAAGCAATAGTAACCTGCAACGTAATGGTTACTGTTACTGTACTTCCCGGAGCTACCGACCCAATACTTAAGCCAGTAGCCGGATCTGATCCTGGTTGTGGTACCCCATTCACGAGCACGCTGTTTGGAACAAAGACAGCTCCGTTCGGAATGGTATCGGTAATAACTACATTTGCTATGAGGTTACCAGTATTTGTCACATTTAAGGAGTAAGTAATCGTATCTCCGACAGTTGCGGCGGTTCTGTCCGCCCCTTTGACAACTACAATGATAGGTTGATATACCGGAATAACAAGTGTATTTGAGAATGAAGATCCTGAGAATGCGCCGGAGGTGAAACTGACGGAAGCTTGATTACTAAGTGTTGCAGGATTAGGCAGCACATTGACAATCGTGTTGAACGAGACTTGGAAAGATGCTCCCGGTGCAAGAGTACCGAGCGAGATCCCGTTCGCTGGGTTGGCGCTAGGGCGTGGAGTGCCATCTACGGTCACGCTGCCTGCGACAAAGCTAGAGCCCGCAGGTATTGGATCACTGAGGTTAACGTTACTGATATTTGCTATTCCACTATTGGTAACAGTGAGGTTATAAGTGATGGTATCGCCAACAACGGCATCGGTAGCTGTCGAAGATTTAGTGACGATAACGTTCGGTGAGGATACTGAGATTGTTGTTGTATTGGAATTGATCGAATTGTTAAATGTCCGTCCATCTGGAAGTGTGTATGCAAACGCGACGGAAGCTTGATTGAGCAGCTGTTGGCTTGCCGGCAATGTTGTGATAAGCACTGAGAACATTACAGATAGGCTTCCATTCGCGGAGATTACCCCCAGTGGGATCCCGGCAGCTGGGTCTGCTCCTGGAGCAGGAGCGCCTTGAATGAGTACACTATTTGGAATAAACGTTGTACCCGCTGGAATGGTATCACTCAGGGTTGCTAAAGCTCCGTAGTTACCTGTGTTGGTCACATTTATAGTATAAGTAATCGTATCCCCAACGGTAGCATTGACTGAATTAGAGCTTTTTGCTGCTGCAAGAATAGGCAGATAGACAGGCGTCGTGACGATATTTGAGAAGGCTACATTTGAGACAACACCTGAGGTGAAGCTGACTGTTGACTGATTATTTAACAATCCGGTAGGCGGCAGTGAAACTACATTTACGGTAAAAGCAACAGTTACGGTTACACCAGGTGCTATGCTGCCTAGGGTTACTCCAGTAGCTGGGCTGACTCCTGTACGAGGCACACCGTCCACAAGCACGCTGCCTGTCACAAAGGTGGTGCCGGCAGGAAGGGCGTCTGTGAAGACCACATTATTTACAGTGGCAATCCCGTTATTAGTTAAAGCTATGGAATAAGTGATCGTGTCACCGACTGTAGTTGATGTTGTGGTTGTAGTTTTAACTACAGCAATATTAGGTGAGGAGACCGGAATAGTGACGGTGTTAGAGAGTGCAGACCCATTAAGTGTACGTCCGTCGGGTAAGGTGAAGCTATATGCTGCGGTTCCTTGATTGACCAGTTGCTGAGGACTAGGCAATGAAGTGATGTCAACCGTGAAAATGACTACGGTCGTTCCTCCAGGCTGTATTAATCCAGCTGCAATTCCGGTGGAAGGATCCGCTTGCGCTAAAGGGAGGCCGTTGATGAGCACACTATTCGGAACGAAAGTCGTACCTGCGGGAATATTATCCGTCAGTATTAAATTAGCAGCATAGTTTCCTGTGTTACTCACTGTCAGTGTGTAGCTAACGGAATCGCCAACCGTGGCATTGGCTGTACTAGCACTCTTGACTACGGCAATGTTCGGCTGGAACACAGGGACTGTAACGGTATTAGAAAAAGTGGAGCTTGAAATAACGCCTGAAGTGAAGGTAACGGATGCCTGATTGATGAGTGAAGCTGTAGGAGGGACGGAGGTAACAGTAACACTGTAAGTAACCAGCGCTGATGCACCAGCTGCTAGAGTGCCGATAGATATCCCCGAAGCGGGGTTCGAATTCGGGAATGGGACTCCGTTGACAGACACGCTGCCTGTTACAAAAGTACTTCCTACCGGTGTAGGATCATTGAGCAAGACGCTAGTAACAGATTCTATACCATTATTAGTTATATTGACGGTGTATGTGACTGTTTCACCAACAGCAACTGATGTTGAAGTAGTGCTCTTGGTAGCGACAATGTTAGGAGCAGAGACTTGCAGTGTGACAGTGTTAGACACAGCAGTCCCAGATAACGGTCTACCGTCAGGCGGAGTAAAGGTAAAGCTTGCAGAAGCCTGATTACTAATCTGCTGCGGTGTTGGCAGGGAGATGATATCAACGGTAAAGCTGACTGCAATACTGGCACCAGGAGCCACATTTCCTACAGCTATCCCTGTATCTGGGGCTGAGCCGGGTTGAGGCATACCACCTACAATGACACTATTAGGAACAAAAACTGTACCTGCTGGAATGTTATCAGTTAGCGTAAGATTTGCAGCCAGATTACCTGTGTTGCTAACAATCACTGTGTAGATGACAGAATCACCGACGACTAAAGCATCGAAATCGCCGTCTCCATCAGCGGCACTTTTTACTAAGGAGATTTGGGGCTGAATAACTGGTGTAGTTGTGATATTAGATGAAGAAGAACCGGAGAATACACCGGATGTAAAACTGACAGATGACTGATTGTTAATCTGTGATGGTATCGGCATCGTTATCCTCACCTCGAATGTTACGGTAGCTGTGGCGCCAGGGCTCAAACTACCGATTGGAATGCCGGCGAACGGAACTGCTAGCGGCAGGGGAGTGCCACTTACAATTACGGTTCCGGGAATAAAAGCGACATTCTCAGGCAGAGGATCACTGAGAATGATATTGCTTACTGTTGCAATACTATTGTTGGTCAATACAGAGGTAAAGGTAAGGATATCACCAGTAACAGCAGTAGCAGCGTTTACGCTTTTTACAACACTGACGTTAGGGGCAGATACTGGGACAGAGAGCGTATTGGACACTACATTTCCTCCGAGCTGACGCCCGTCTGGAAGAGTAAAGCTATATGTCGCTGAAGCAGAGTTTAGCAATACTTGTGATGGAGGTAGGGCTGTGATTGTGACCAGAAAACTTACGGTGACACTATCACCAGGAGCGAGCGGTCCAACTGGAATGCCAGTTGCCGGATTATATCCGGGCAAAGGTGTTCCTCCAATAATGACACTATTCGTGTCAAACACGGCTTGGGGTGGCAGGATATCAGTTACTAATAGAGTAGCTGCAATATTCCCGGTGTTGCTGATCAGGATGGAGTATGAGAGAGATCCCCCTACAGATGCCTGTGCTGCATTGGCGCTTTTGACCATATTAAGGATGGGCTGAAATACAGGTGTTACTATCGTGTTTGAGAGCGAAGAACCGGTGAACGCCCCAGAGGTGAAGGAGGCACTGGCTCTGTTTGTAAACTGTGCTGGACTTGGCAAGGAAGCAACATTCACTCTAAAAGACACCGTGACAGAGCTGCCCGCGGCGATACTTCCGATTGCTATCCCTGTACTTGGGTTAGCCGCTGCAACCGTCGAACCGTTGACAGTCACACTGCCTGCTACAAAAGCTCCCCCCGTAGGAATAGGGTCAGAGACAACAACATTAGTGACAGTGACGCTGCTTGGGTTGGACACTATGACTGAATAAGTAAGATTTTCTCCAACTGCTACATTAGTTAGATTTGCAGTTTTGGTTAGTGTAATGTTTGGAGCGGAGACCGGAATGGTTAGGGTATTGGATAGACTGGTCCCGGAGAATGATCTTCCACTTGGCAGTTGGTAGGTGTAATTGCTACTGCCTTGATTATTCAGAACAGGTGGAGCAGGCAGAGATTGTACAGAGACAAGAAAGGTCACAGGAACAGCTGCCCCTGAAGCTAAAGTGCCTAAGTTAATTCCTGTAAGTGGAGAGTCAGCAGGTCTAGCAACACCGTTAACAGTTACACTTCCCGAGACAAAGGCGCTTCCTGAAGGAATATTGTCGCTCAGGGTTACAGCCGCCCCGATATTTCCAGAATTCTGAACATTTAACGTATAAAGAATATTGCTCCCTACAGTTGCACTGGATACGTTCGAGCTTTTTGCAATTTGGATTACAGGCTGATACACGGGAGTTGTAGTCGTGTTTGAGACTGAAATGCCAGTAAAAGCACCCGAGCTAAAAGAGGCACTAGATTTATTCAATAGCTGAGCGGGATTTGGTAATGAGATAACGTTGACTTGAAAAGTGACGGCGACGGAGCTTCCGGGAGCGATGGTACCGACAGCAATCCCTGTTCCAGGATTAGCTGAGGGTTGTGATACACCGGCGACGGTGACACTTCCGGGAACCAGCGATGTACCCGCAGGTATGGTATCTGAGAGTGAAACGTTGGTAACTGCTGCAATTCCGTTGTTACTGATTACTGAGGTGTAGAGCAGTATATCTCCGACAGTTACGTCGGTGAATCCAGCGCTTTTGACTACGGTAACATTGGGTGTTGTAACGGGAATAGACAAAGTGTTGGACGAGGCCGAACCAGCTACCGTTCGCCCATCTGGAACTTGAAACGTATAAGCGGCGCTTGCTTGGTCAACCAACTGCGGCGGTGAGGGAAGACTATTCACGATGACCCGAAATTGAACAGTAGAACTGCCACCGGCGGCAACCGTACCGATAGCAATCCCTGTGGCAGGGTTACCAGCGACAGGATTTCCATTGACGGTGAAGCTGCCTGCGACATAAGAGCTGCCTGAAGGAATATTATCCGTAAGTGTTGTTACCGCGCCGATATTTCCTGTGTTCGTGATTTGAAGAGTATAGGTAATTTGATCTCCAACCGTAGCATTGGTGGTATTGGCTGATTTCACAATGTTAAGGACGGGTGAATATACAGGTAAGGTTACTGTATTAGATGGAATGACCCCCGTCATGATAGGGCCTCCGGCTACACTTTGAAACGTAAAGGCAGCGTTGGCAGTATTTGCGATATTTTGTGGACTTGGCGGCAATGAAGTGACTTTGGCTTGATATGTAACCGTTATTGAACTGCTTAAAGCTAATGAGCCTAATGGGATTCCTGCTGTAATATCAAAAGTAGGCCTTACGACGCCAGCAACGACTACGCTTCCAGTTACAAAAGTGGATCCTGCCGGCAGCGCATCTGATAAAACGACACTTGCTGCTCCCGCTGTTCCTGTATTACTGACAGTCACCGTATAAGTTACCGTATCACCGACTATGGGGCCGGCTACATTAGCGCTTTTAGTGAGGTTTATTTTAGGAGCATTGATATCAACCTGTATGGCATTACCGTTGAGTACATAAGCATCGCCTGAGGTGGTTAATTGTAATACGGCTGAAGATTGATTGTTTATCAGCCGTGCGGAGACGTCAACGTTGGTAATGTCCCAGCCTTGACGGCCACCGATAATGTTGGTCCCTGGGTTTCCATTTATTTGATTGCGGTTTCCAAAGGTACCTGTTGTGTTTAGATTACCTGCATCATTGTTAATCTGTGACGCAAAAAAGTTGTTGGCAAAGTTATTAGGTCCCGATAAAGCAACAAGTGTAGCTGAGGTTGGACCAAATAACGCTTGATCCCCCGAACGGTTGGCATCCCCCTCCTGTGCGCTGAATAACGCTCTGCCGCCAAGCGCACCTGTAATTGGTGTTGCGAAGCCTGTGATCGTAGTTGAAACTGGGGCTGAGTTTGCCTGTACAAGTATTGCACCTGCCCGTAGGGACATATTGCGAAAAGGTAAGGCTGTATTTTGGTAGATTACGCCTAATGTCCAGCCAGCATGGTTGGCCGTGGAATCACTAGGGATAACAATCGTACCCACTACACCGCCAGTGGTGTAGGTGCCGGCGCCGCCTTGTTGGATAATGCTGGTCACGTTGGCGGAACGAACATATGCTGATGCACCACCTCCCAAATCGACTACGTTGCTCGTTGCTGAATCGGGAGTAACGCTGAATGTAGTGCCAGCAGGAGTTATGAAGGAGACAGGGTTGTTAATGGCCGAACTGAGGTTAACGGTTCCGTTAATATAGGTACCGCCCCATATCAGTTCTGCATACAGCACTGTGCTGCCAGATGGTAGGACTAGTATGGCTGCTGAACTGTTGCTTGTATAAAGACTAGTAGTTCCGCTAGGATAGGAACCAAATGTCGATGAAGTATTAACAGTAGTAAAGCCACCGATGCTGTCTAATGTCCCTGGCACTCCGATCGTATCGGAGCGGCTAAGTCCAAGCGTGTTGCCGGTAAATGTGATAGCACCGGTCGCATTGATCGTTGCCCGTACGACTAGTGGAATGATTCTCACCTCCTTCGAGGTTGATTTTGGCCAAAAGTGAACCGTCCTATAGTTAGGACGGCACAGTTAATACCTGTATGTTAGCCTATGATACAAAATGGGTATTAGTGTATGTCCCATCTTAAAATTATAGAAAAAAATGTCTGTTTTGTGATTTAAGTCTTCGTTCGACAAGAACATGAGGTTCAGGATAATGACTTCTGCTCATCAGCTCCAGCTCCTGATCAGTGATATTGTGCTTGACTACGACAAAATGGTACATGATTTCATGCACTACATTTGCTTGAAGGGTCTTTAGTATTTCTAGTTCTTCAGTTTCGTAAAGCGGATCTTCATAAGGGTGTTGATAGAATAACTCCATCCGCAGCAACCGATAATCGAAGGGTGGTGCGGGTACAGGGTAGTCTGGAATAGCTGGGCATACTGGACCGGATGGGGGTTGGAAGAAGGATCCCGTAAAATGCCGGGGGGTATATTCGTCAAACTTCTGCTTAAAGGAAGGATTGGACATATGGGCAAAGCTGTGGGCATAGGGTGCTAGAATGCAAACAACTGCTTTATGGATGCTAATTCTGTGAATTTCCGCCATGGCTGCGAATAAATTGTCCACATAAGGCAGGACACGGCTAGCCATAACAAATTCAGCACTATTGTCAGGGAGAGGAATCTCTTGGCAAATATCACAGACAATATCTACAACAGGACCCGCGATCCGATCGATCCCGAGATAACCTGCTTCCTTATTAGATCCACAGCCGATATCGATTTTCAAGGGGCTCACTCCTTTGGGATAAATCAGGCTCACACTATTGTATTAATACCGCTGTAGCCTGCATCCGACGGATGCCTAATAGAGGCTGGAAGTTATCTAAAATTACTTCATATGAAACTTTCATAGAGTGGTTAACGTTATAAGAGTATACTTATGAAGATGACTTTGAAAATAATCGCCACATAGAGGAGGCACTCAACATGAAAAAACAACGTTCATTACCCGCCATAGCAGCGATTGCTGCCTTAACATTTGCCTTAACCGCTTGCGGTGGGAATAATTCGGCACAGACTTCAGGAGAACCGACTGCAACACCTTCTCCAACTCCAACCGAGAGCGCAAGCACAGCTGAGCCTACAGAAGCTCCAAGCACTCCCGTACCCACTGAGAACCCAAGTACAGCCACACCAACCGAAAATCCGAGCACAGCTAAACCTAGTTCTACTCCAAAAGCTGAAGGTAAAACAATAAAAATGACGGCCGTTTATATCGGACAAATAGATAGTCATTCCGTTGAGATTGCGACAAAAGAAGGTCCAACCGCTTTTGAGATTTCAGCTGGAATGGAGAGTATACTTGATACTTTGAATTCAGATGATTCCGTGGTTATTGAATACGTGGAAAAAGCAGTGGAGGGCGATCCGTCCGTCAAGCAGCGTGTGCTGACAAAGCTGGCTCTAGCAAAATAATTGAAGGTATTGATTTGTAAATAGAGGGTGTCTCAGCAATCATATAGTGGTTGCTGGGACACCCTCGTATTTTTTAAGCATAGTTCTTGCTCAAAACACTAAACTTTGTTTGATCGATCACAGTCCGCATACCTAGCACCATTATGGATTAGGAGCCACACTATTGGAACTAGCAGCACCACTAACGGAACTAGTAGCCCACTAACGGATCTAGTGGACCATTAACAGAACTAGAATCACCACTATGGATGTAGCAGCCCACTAACGGATCTAGCAGCACCTAGTAGCCCCACTAACGGATCTAGTAACCTCTATATTGGACTCAGCATTATCGGACCCAGCAGCCCTTAAACGCAGCTTTTCCCTACATTTAATTCGCTATCGGACCCCATAGCAGTTATTTCTATGAAAATCGCTCAATATGATCCTTTTTTAATGCAATAGCGTCACTGGGGTCCGAAACTGTGCTCCAAAGGCGAAAAAAACGTAAATAACGTCATCTGAGTCCGTGAGCCGCGGATGACGGGGAAAACTCAGCATTATCGGACCCAGCAGCCCTTAAACGCAGCTTTTCCCCACTTTTGATTCGCTATCGGACCCCATAGCAGCTATTGCCATAAAAACCGCCCAATAGGATCCTTTTTCGATGCAATAGCGTCACTGGGGTCCGAAACTGTGCTCCAAAGGTGAAAAAAACGTAAATAACGTCATCTGAGTCCGCAAGCCGCGGATGAGGGATAGGATCCAGCATTATCGGAATTATCATCATCGGAATCAGTATTATCGGACCCAGCAGCTCTTAAACGCAGCTTTTATTCACATTTGATTCGCTATCGGACCCCATAGCAGCTATTGCCATAAAAATCGCTCAATATGATCCTTTTTCGATGCAATAGCGTCACTGGGGTCCGAAACTATGCTCCAAAGGGCGAAAATCCGTAAATAACGTCATCTGAGTCCGTGAGCCGCGGATGAAGATGAGGACTCCCCAATGCAGATTTTAGATTCATACATAAATAAAGGTATCCTCACAACCCGCTCAAAGTTGTTGGGATACCCTTTTTAATGAAGTTAGCATGTTTAAAAGAAGCTTAAAGCGTTCCAGCATTGACTAGGAAGGTTGTAATAAGCAGCATAAAGAGTAAGATAATAACACCATTGACTATCGTGCCAATAATGCCAAACACCTTGCGACGTTTCCGAATGGAAAGCCCAATGATGCCGATGACTACACCGATTACATTAAGAGCAGCCAGAATAATAACCGTTAATCCTAGAAGCATTATGAATTGCGAGGACTGGCTTAATAGTTCGGAATTCTCATTAACCAATGAAGAAGACTTCATTATAATAGAGATAAAGATGGCTGCATAGCCGATGATCGACACGAGACAGATAATGAACGAAGCAATACCAGGTCCAGAATGTTGAAGATCATGTTCTACTTTTTGATGCGTAGATGATAAATCAGCGCTTGGGTAATCCGGATGAGGGTTGGGATTTCCCACCTCTGCCGCAGGTACGTCTGATTTTGACAGAGAATTTAAGTCCATGGTTTGCACTCCTTGAGAGATTAGAATGAAAATGTTGTTAATATCCACTTTTTCATATTGATGCTAAAAAAGCAACCCCTGAATGAGGCAAAATAAAAAATGACTGCTGGAAATAGGAACTGGCATTACGTTATGATAGAATGAGTCTAAAATTAAGGGGGTGTAATCATTTGCAACGGAAATTTATGGCCTGGGGGGCTGTGCTAGCAATGCTGGCAGTAGGAATTGGTGCTTTCGGTGCCCATCTACTAAAACCAGTGATCAGTGAAGACTATATGAAGGTATATGAGACTGGTGTGCAGTATCACTTGGTACATGCGCTGGGGGTAATTCTCATCGCACTGGCTGTGGGCCAATGGGGCGAAAGTGCCCGATTACGTTGGGCGGGCCGATTGTTAATTGCAGGTACCATTTTGTTCTCTGGCAGTTTGTATGTTCTGAGTATCTCCGGAATTAAGGTGCTAGGAGCGATTACACCTATCGGTGGGGTATGCTTTATAATTGGCTGGTTATGCCTTGCGATAGAGGGATTTTCACGTAAAACGTCGTCTTAGTTGTTAAAAAAAGAAAGACCAATAAGCACCTGTTCCCCAAAGAGGGAGGGTGCTTATTGGCTTGTAACGCATGCGCTTACAGAAACTCGTCGATTTCATTTAGATTAAAGCTGTACACCTGCTTCTCATCCACATGGTAGACACTTATAGAGTTGGCTGCTTCATCAAAGTTTAAAATACGACAGGGCATGGACACTTGTTTCCCGTACCGGTTCGCTCGTAAACGTACCAATTGATTATTCTGAATATACTGACGAATCTTCCCGTATGCATCAGCTGGCGTCTCAATGGCCGTTTGCTGTGCAGGCGTTTCTGCCTGTTTTTTTATCGGTGTATCCAGCTGCTTCTTCGTAGATTTTGGAGGCAGCTTTAATGAAATGGGAGGAGCAGAGTTTTGATTCAAAGCTAGTTTAGCGGAGCGTAGCAAGCTGTCAATGGTTCTCCCTAATTCAAGACCGGAGTTAATGTTGAAATCTGTGATATGGTCATTATTGTTCAACATTTCGAGCAGAAATTGCAGTGCAAGCGGGTTGGTACGGGCATTAATCAGGATGTCGACGTTAAATAAATAATTGCCGTCTGTGCGTTGTAGTTTCTCGTCCATAAATCCCCCAGCTTTTCGTTTAGAACATCTCTGAATGGTTACAGGAATGTAATTAACTATAACATTAAACATGCAATATTCATATACCCAGGACTACTGGAATAGGGACTATTATACTGCATTTTATACTAGGCATAGGACTACCGTCAGCACACCCACAGGAAAATTAGCATACATATACAACGTGGATAGTGAAAAAAAGGAGGTGCTGCTATTGGTTACTATGGAGCCTATTACAGTAGGTGAACATACGCTGATCGGGGTAGAGGTTAAGCTTCCCAAAACTACACTGCTCTCCATCAGCACGAACCGAGGTTATATTATGTGCGGTGCACTGGATGTCGGTCTCCTCAATGAAACACTTAGTGATCGGCATATCATCGCAGCTCGTGCGGTGGGTGTACGGACGCTTGCCCAGCTTTTAGCTGCCCCGTTGGAGTCTGTAACGATAGAAGCAGAGAGTCTTGGCATCGTACCAGGTATGACGGGTGCGGAAGCGTTACTTCTTATGGTCTGACCGGAAAATTTAACAATTCCAAACAAACGGGGCTTAGGCCCTTTTTGTTTGTGTGCAAGTATTCACATTTAAGCATAATCGGGTGTGTCTTTGCTAATGCTAGAACAAATAAAGGTGTTATGGAAGGCTTCTCCTTGTTTCGTATTACAGGTAAAAGGGTAAATTAAGAATAGACAAGTTACTACCGGACGAAGGAAATAGTAACCGGTAAATATAATGGATAAGGTAGGGATCATCTCATGGCTAAAGCATCGAATAAAGTAAATACAACTTCACTGGAACAGATCATGAATCGTCAGGTTGCTAACTTAAATGTCCTGTACGTAAAAATTCATAACTTTCATTGGTATGTCAAAGGAGAACAGTTCTTCTCCCTTCATGTGAAATTTGAGGAATTATATAATGAAGTAACCCTTCACATGGATGAAGTAGCAGAACGCTTGCTAACCATCAAAGGCAGTCCGGCAGCAACATTGAAAGAATATTTGGAATTAGCTACAATTCAAGAAGCTACAGGTAAGGAAGATACACGGGGAATGGTTCAGTCTCTGATTGAAGACTTCGCCACCATCTCTGAAGAGCTGACAGAAGGCATCGAGCTTGCCGAAGAAACCAAGGATCAGCCAACCTCAGATATGTTCATTAAAATCCGTAGTGATCTGGAGAAACACCAATGGATGCTACGTTCGTTTCTTAGCTAATCATTAAGCTGTTTGAATAAGGCTTCCTGCGGGAAGTCTTATTTTTGCGTAGTCTTATGTTTAATGAAAATCTTCTCTGAGTCACAAGTGATTAGCTAAAGAGAAATTTGTAAAAAAACAAGGTTTGATATAAAATTAGTGAGAATCATTGATAATCATTGTGATTCAATTTATAATAATTATAATGTGATAGAAAATCTAATTGTGCTGGGAATCAGGATTATCCTGTTTCAATACAACTTTTGATTTCGCAAATCGATCAATGGAGGGAATAATATTATGGCAGCAGAATTTGTCATTGAGGGTCTTAAAGCGACGATTGAGGGAAAAGAAATTTTGAAGGGGATTAACCTTCAAATGAAAGGTGGCGAAATTCACGCCATCATGGGACCAAACGGTACAGGTAAAAGTACTTTGGCTTCGGCGCTAATGGGTCATCCTAAATACGAAGTAACTGATGGAACTGCAACTCTTGATGGTGAAGATCTTCTGGAGATGGCTGTTGATGAACGCGCACGTGCAGGTCTTTTCCTTGCAATGCAATATCCAAGCGAAATCTCTGGAGTAACTAACTCCGACTTCTTGCGTTCTGCCATTAATTCCCGTCGTGAAGAGGGAAGCGAAATCTCGTTGATTCGTTTTATTCGCCAAATGGAAGCAAAGATGAAAGAACTAGATATGAACCCTGAGTTTTTACACCGTTACTTGAACGAAGGCTTCTCCGGTGGTGAGAAGAAACGTAATGAAATTCTACAAATGATGATGCTGGATCCAAAAATCGTGATCTTGGACGAAATTGACTCCGGTCTTGATATTGATGCTTTGAAAATTGTAGCTGAAGGCGTAAACTCCATGCGGAGCGAAGAACGCGGCTTCTTAGTTATTACCCACTATCAACGTCTTTTGAACTACATCAAACCTGATTATGTTCACGTTATGATGCAAGGTAGAATCGTGAAATCCGGTGGTCCAGAGCTTGCACAGCGTCTGGAAGCAGAGGGTTATGAATGGATTAAAGAAGAACTCGGAATTGAAGATGAAACTGTAGGGCAAGAAGCGTAAGAAACGCCAGGAAGGAGGAGACCACTATGACGACACAGACCATTCTTCCGGTGGATGCCGAACGCTTGAGCGAATTATCGCACAGCAGCGGCGAACCGGGTTGGCTGAAAGAAAGCCGCTTGAAGGCACTAGAATTGGCAGCTACTCTGACACTGCCTAAATTAGAGAAGACACGGATTGATCGTTGGAATGTCAATAATTATGGTAGCTATAAAGCAAGTGAACCTTTTGCTTCGCTAAGTGATGCACCTGCATCTATTTCTTCCTTGATCAAGGATCAGGAGGAAGGCAGCCTGATTATTCAACGCAACTCCGGTGCAGTATATACACGTATCGCTCCTGAGCTTGCAGAACAGGGTGTTATTTTTACAGATCTACAGACAGCTGTTAAAGAACACGGAGATTTGGTTCAACGTTACTTGCATAAAGCCATTCAGCCAGACGAACATTCTATCGCAGCGCTTCATGCTGCATTGTGGAATGGTGGAGTATTCCTCTATGTTCCTAAGAATGTTGTTATTGAAACTCCGCTTCAAGCAGTGCTGTTAACGGATGATGCGGAAGCTACTTTTGTTCCACACATTCTGGTCGTAGCTGATACTAACAGTTCCGTAACCTATGTAGACAACTACGTATCGGATAAAGAAGAAGCTGGACTACACAATGGTGCGGTAGAGGTATTCGTGGGCGCTGGCGCTAAAGTTCGTTATGCCACAGTGCATCAGCTTGGTGTAGATACTACAGATGTAACTTATCGCCGGGCTGTTGTTGAGAATGACGGAGTCATCGAATGGATCGTTGGTGAGATGAACTACGGAGATACTGCGAGTGATACCAAGTCTGTGCTTAAAGGCAACGGTTCTAGCTCCGATGCTAAAGTAATTGCAGTAGGTACGGGATCACAGAAACTGAATTACACCACTCAAGCTCAGCATTTTGGCAAAAGCACACCAAGTGACATGATCACTCGTGCAGTTATGCGTGATTCTGCTACTTCTATCATCAACGGAATCACCAAGATTGAGAAAGGTGCTACTAGAGCGGACGGCCAGCAAACGGAAAAAGTATTGATGCTGAGTCCAAAAGCCCGTGGTGACGCCAATCCGATCCTGCTTATTGATGAAGATGATGTTACAGCCGGCCATGCCGCTTCCGTAGGACAGGTCAATCACGAGCAAGTCTTTTACCTAATGTCCCGCGGAATTACACGGCATGATGCAGAGACTCTGATCATCTACGGCTTCTTGGCTCCTGTTGTGTCACAAATTCCACTGGAGGGACTGCGCAATCAGCTCCAATCTCTTGTGGAAAGGAAGTTAGTGCAATGATTAGCAACGCCATCCGGGAGCAATTTCCCATACTGAACCAAAATGTGAACGGACATCCACTGGTCTATCTGGACAGTGCTGCTACTTCACAGAAGCCTCGGAAAGTAATTGAGGCGGTCAAGTCGTATTATGAGTGGGATAACGCCAACGTACACCGTGGCGTCCATACTTTAGGCAGCCGAGCAACCGATGCCTACGAGGGAGCCCGGGAGAAGCTAGCTAAGTTTATTAACGCCCGCAGCACTAAAGAAATTATCTTTACACGCGGAACAACTACAGCCTTAAATCTTGTGGCCTCTTCTTACGGACCCTCTGCTGTGGGTGAAGGCGACGAAATCGTCATCACCTTAATGGAGCATCATAGTAATCTGATTCCATGGCAGCAGCTCGCTAAGAAGACAGGTGCTACATTAAAATATATACCGTTGCAACCTGATGGAACGGTTACGTTGGAAGCTGCCGAGCAGACGATTACGGATAAAACCAAAATCGTTGCTATCGCTTATGTATCCAACGTTATGGGAGTAACTCATCCTATTAAAGAGCTTGCGGCTATTGCTCATCGTCATGGTGCAGTAATTGTCGTAGATGGTGCACAAAGCACACCACATTTGAAGGTCGATGTGCAGGATCTGGATTGTGATTTCTATGCACTATCTGGTCATAAAATGCTCGCACCCACCGGAATTGGCGCTTTGTATGGCAAGAGAGCACTTCTCGAAGCCATGGAGCCTGTCGAATTTGGTGGCGAGATGATCGATGATGTGGGTCTTTATGAATCCACATGGAAAGAACTGCCTTGGAAGTTTGAAGGCGGTACGCCGATCATAGCTGGTGCTGTTGGTCTAGGTGCAGCCATTGATTTCTTACAAGAAATCGGTTTGGATGAGATACACCGCCATGAGAAAGCTCTTGCAGCGTATGCAGAGCAACGTCTCTCGGAGATCGAGGGTCTGAACATTTATGGTCCTCGAAATCGTGAAGTCGGCGTTGTCACCTTTAATCTGGGTGACGTTCACCCGCATGATGTCGCTACAGTGCTAGATGCGGAAGGGATTGCCATCCGCGCTGGACATCACTGCTGTCAGCCGCTGATGCGCTGGCTGGAAGCCAGCTCTACAGCACGTGCAAGCTTTTATCTGTATAATAACGAGCAGGATGTAGATCGACTGGTGGACGCTTTAATCAAGACAAAGGAGTACTTCGGCTATGAACTTGGATGACTTATACAGACGCGTAATTATGGATCATTATAAAAGTCCTCGAAATCGCGGTTCATTTGAAGATGATGCTCTAAAAATTGAACTGAATAACCCAACCTGTGGTGACCGGATTACTCTTCAGCTTAAGGTAGAGGATGGAATCGTAAAGGATGCCCGTTATAATGGTGAAGGCTGTTCGATCAGTATGTCATCGGCTTCGATGATGACTGAGGCGATCAAAGGACAAACGGTTGAACGTGCGCTTGAACTGGCTGATAACTTCTCCTTACTGATGAAGGGTGAAGACGTGGATTTTGGAGATTACGAAGACATTGAAGCCCTTTCGGGTGTGAATAAATTCCCTGCGCGGATCAAATGCGCAACACTGGCTTGGAACGCACTTCGTAAAGGAATTGACGAAGAAGAGCAACATAAATAACAGTAGAACAAGGAGGCTGACACCATGGCTAAGAAAGCGCCTGATATGGAAGAATACCAGTACGGGTTCCGTGATGAGCATAAATCGATATTCCAGTCTGGTAAAGGTTTGACGGCCGAAATTGTTAAAGAAATTTCAGCAATCAAAAATGAACCACAGTGGATGCTTGACTTCCGCTTGAAATCTTTGGAGCAGTTCCGTAAAATGCCAATGCCAACATGGGGCGGCAATATGGATGATTTGGACTTCGAGGATATTCAATACTATGTAAGACCTTCAGAGAAGCAAGGGAAGACTTGGGAAGAAGTTCCTTCCGAAATCAAAGAAACCTTTGATAAGCTGGGGATTCCGGAAGCGGAACAGAAGTTCCTCGCCGGCGTTTCGGCACAATATGAATCTGAGGTAGTCTATCACAGCATGCAGAAGAGCCTTGAAGATCAAGGGGTTATTTTTACAGATACCGACACTGCATTGCGTGAGCACCCAGAGCTTCTGAAAAAATATTTCGGGACGATCATCCCTCCAACCGATAATAAGTTTGCCGCACTTAACAGTGCAGTTTGGTCAGGCGGCAGCTTCATCTATGTTCCTAAAGGTGTGAAATGTGAAGTTCCTTTGCAGGCTTACTTCCGTATTAACTCTGAGAACATGGGACAATTCGAACGTACTTTGATCCTTGCTGATGAAGACAGCTTCGTGCACTACGTAGAAGGATGTACTGCTCCAATCTATAGCACGAACTCTCTGCACAGTGCGGTTGTTGAAATCTTGTGTATGAAGAACGCCCGCGTTCGTTATACCACAATCCAGAACTGGGCTCCAAACATCTACAACCTCGTTACGAAACGTGCGGTTGCAGAAGAGAATGCTACCATGGAATGGGTCGATGGTAACATCGGTTCCAAGCTGACCATGAAATATCCTGCGGTTGTTCTTAAAGGCCGTGGTGCTAAAGGTTCAGTACTATCCATCGCGGTAGCAGGTAAAGACCAGCATCAGGATGCGGGTGCCAAGATGATCCATTTGGCTCCAGATACAACATCCACCATTGTATCGAAATCCATCAGTAAACATGGCGGTAAAGTAACTTACCGTGGTCTAGCTTCCTTCGGCCGTCAAGCAGAAGGTGCGAAATCGAACATTAAATGTGATACGCTGATTTTGGATAATGAGTCCACTTCGGATACTATTCCTTACAATGAAATCATGAACGATAACATCGTTCTTGAGCATGAAGCAACCGTGTCTAAAGTTTCTGAGGAGCAACTGTTCTACCTGATGAGCCGTGGCCTCACAGAAGCAGAAGCGACTCAAATGATCATCATGGGCTTCATCGAGCCGTTCACAAAAGAACTGCCGATGGAATATGCGGTCGAAATGAACCGTCTGATCAAGTTCGAAATGGAAGGTTCAATCGGTTAATAAGAGCGCTTATGAATGGAGGCCCGTCCTCCTAACGCTTATATATTTCTTCAAAGCATCCGTAGATATTTTTCTGCGGATGCTTTTTTATTGGCACAATTGAAAAAATCCCCGAATGCTCCGGGGACACACCTTTAATATTTTTAATTATCCATTTCCGGCAACGGCAATTCCACTGAAGGATCTGGCTCCCAGAGATGCCGTTCTAATTGCTGATGCTACAATGGTGTATTGGATCTGGCCGGTAAGCACATCGGTCGAAGGCGGATAGTCGACAGCGGTTATTCCAACCATTTCATATTGGGTCGTTGTATTATTAATGTTTCCGGGGTAGGTTGTACTAAAAATTAATATATTATTGCGGTAAATACTAAAAGTAACATCATTCTGAACTATAATGCTGACATCAACACTAAGTCTGGCAAAAGCATTCAATGTGACTCTCACTAAACCTGCATTGGCAGGGGTAACATTTACTGTCTGAAGTCCAATGTCACCGAAAATTGCACTTGAACGAACTAAATTAAGACTTTGTGAATCCATAGTGCTGCCCTGTGAAATTCGCATATCAAGAAACTGTATACTCATCCTATTCACCTAACCTCTCATTGTAGATTTTATATTTTATGAGAGAAAGAATAGAATGGTGTGTAAGATACAACCAGATAGCGGGGTGATTATATGAAACGCTGCTAAAACCCAATTATAAACAGAACCCCCGCCAATCACTTGGCGGGGGTTTTTATATGGTATAGGTTACTGTTTTGCCAGATCATTCACTTCTTTACTAAAAGCCTCTGAATATTGATTAAATTTACCTGCATCAAGTTTTAAGCTGTTATCGTTTGCTTTTGGAGGTGTCTCCTGGATCTGTTTATATAAAAGATCAATTTCTGGGGAAAGCTTGGCCCATATTTTTTTTATAGAATCATACTTAATATCTAACTCGTTCATATATGTATCGTATTCTTTTTTCTCTTCCATGGCTTTGCCAAGCTGTTCGATCGTAAAGTCAATGTCCATGCTCGCTCCTGTACTGCTTGTACCACTTCTAGTGTATGAGATAACATCTACAAACCCAACATTCCAAATGTCAGCAATAACAAAATTGCTTATTTCTCTTAGCATTTTTTCAGGTGAGGGTGCTGTATCAGTTTTTGAGGAGATTTCCCCGAAATTAAACAAGTTTTTAGATTCGTTGATCGCTGTGTTTGCGTCCGTAGGGTTATTGTTATTTGTATTGCTACACCCTGAAAGAAGGATAATGGCGATAATACAAGATAAAACAAGCTGCTTTTTCAATATAGTTCCCCTCCATAATATAAGTAAAAAGTGTTGTATTACTATATTACGGTAAATTGTGGTAAAAGTTTTACATCTGAAGCAAATTTAAGACGGCGAAAAAGTGAACTCTTCGTAACCCGGAATAAATTCCAATAATTATGCAAAAAACCGAATAAAGGTCCTCCTAATATTACACGATGATTACAATAATCATGTAGATTCTTAATTCATCAGGATTAAGGAGGAAACACGAGCATTTTAAGATAACGAGGGCCCTTTATATCATGTAGATGCTGCTTTTTTCCGAAATAACCGCAAAAACGCGCAATTCTCCCCTTTGCCGCATTAAATTATGGATGATACACTGCTTAAAGTCACTAAATTGTAAGCGCTAAAAAAGCTAGCTTACGATGTAACATTTGCTTTATACAAAAAAATGCTTACTAAGTAAGCCTTAAGGAGGAGAGATATGGATGTTCTCAGGCAACTGCGCGGTTATTATCGGGAGAAGCTGCATTTTCTGATTCTTTCGATTATATGTTTGGCCGCTGCAACTGCAGTGGGGCTGATTACCCCCAATTTGTTAAGAAAGCTGATCGATGATGTTATTGTGCCACTTAAGTTTACAGAGGTGCCAGTGCTCGCATTGAGCGTGTTAGCTGTAGTAATAGTAAAAGCATGCCTGCAGTTTGCACATGGATTTTTTGGAGGACGGCTAGGTAACTTTCTTGCATACCGGCTGCGTAATGCTTGTTATGAGAAGCTGCAATTCCTATCTTTCCGTTATTATGATACCGCGAAAACGGGAGATTTGATGTCCCGGCTAACCGGAGATTTGGAAGCGATTCGTAACTTTATCGGTTTCGGTTTTGCTCAGTTGCTGAATGTCTTTTTTATGGTCATTTTTGGTTCGATTATGATGTTCTCACTCAATTGGCAGCTTACTCTAGTAACTTTGATTACGATGCCCATCCTGGCGTTTATTGCGCTAAAATTCGAGTCTAAGATTCACCCGGCCTTTCAAGAGATGCGTCTTGCACTCAGTTCTCTGACAACGGCTGTACAGGAGAATATCACGGGTGTGCGCACCGTCAAATCATTTGCGAGAGAGGCTCATGAAGTAGAGAAATTCTCACACCGCAACGAACGTTATAAGAATAACCAGATTTTTGCCGCTGAGCTCTGGAGTAAGTTTTTTCCGGCGATGGAGTTTTTAGCATCGATCAGTGCAGCTATTCTGCTTGGAGTAGGTGGAACGTTAGTTATTAAGGGGAAAATGTCACTAGGCGAACTGGTTGCTTTTTTCAGCTTAATTTGGTACATCATTGGACCGATTTGGGGTCTTGGATTCCATATTAATAACTATACACAGTCCAAAGCATCGGGAGAACGTGTATTGGAAGTACTTAATCAGAATATTGATGTGAAGGATAAAGAGAACGCCCGTGAACTGGTACCTTCTGAGGTTAAGGGAGATGTAGCGTTTAATCACGTCACATTTGCTTATGGGAACAAAATGCCTGCGGTTACAGACATTGATTTTGAGGCCAAATCTGGTGCGGTTATAGGGTTCCTTGGAGGTACGGGCTCTGGTAAATCGACCATTACACAGCTGATGATGCGTGCTTATGACGTTAATGAAGGCAGCATCACACTGGATGGGATGGACATCAGAGAATACAATGTTCGCAGCTTGCGTTCACAGATCGCGACGGTCTTTCAGGAGACCTTCCTGTTCTCCTCCTCAATTCGCAACAACATCTCCTATGGGTTGAAGAATGTAAGCATGGAAGAAATTATCCGAGCTGCACAACTTGCCAAAGCCCATGATTTCATCATGGAGATGGAAGACGGTTATGACACTGTGGTGGGTGAGCGCGGAATGGGTCTTTCCGGTGGACAAAAGCAACGGATTGCCATCGCTAGAGCGCTGCTTAAGAATCCGCGGATTCTTATCCTCGATGATGCGACCAGTGCAGTCGATATGGAGACGGAGCACGAGATTCAAGCCGGATTCCAAGAGGTCATGAAGGGGCGCACTACACTTATTATTGCCCATCGGATCTCCTCCTTGCGCCATGCGGATCAGATTATCGTCATGAACGAAGGTCATGTGCAGCAGCGTGGTACCCATAAAGAGCTAATTGAAGTGCCGGGTCCTTATCAGGATGTATACCGGATACAGTATGCTGATTATCTGGCCAGAGCGACCGGAAGAGGGGAGGAGTGAGGCATATGAAACTTGAAGCCAAACCAATGACCGCTACGGGAGCAAAAAATAAAGCAGCCGAGCAGCAAGAACTGGATGAACGTTTTGTATATAAAGATGATGATGTCATCGATAAGGCTTTTGACTGGAAGCAATTCACCAGACTGTTCGGGTACATGAAGCCTTATGCAAAGCAGATGCTTCCATTGGTGTCCATCATGATGATTCTGGGAACCATCACGAAGTTGACCGTCCCGTTCCTAACAAGTTTAGCCATTGACCGTGCGATTGCGCCAAAGGTAGGGAATCCCAGCTTATCACTGCTTTATTCGCTTACAGCTGGGGTAATCGTCTTATATCTGATTCAATGGATTGCGGGAGTGTACCGGATTAAATATACGAACATCATAGGCCAAAGAGTGATTTATGATTTGCGCTCAGATTTGTTCAAGCATATTCAGAAGCTCTCCTTTAACTTCTTTGATAAACGACCGGCAGGTTCGGTATTAGTACGGGTAACCAATGATATCAACTCTCTGCAGGATCTGTTCACAAACGGGGTTGTCAATCTGATGATTGACTGCGTGCAGCTTATGGGGATTACCATTATTCTGCTAGTGATCAACTGGAAGCTAGGTCTTGCAGTAATGGTCACGGTTCCGATTATGTTCTTTGTTTCAACTAAGCTGCGCCAAAAGATTCGGATCGCTTGGCAGGACGTGCGGATGAAGAACTCCAGAATTAATTCTCATTTAAATGAATCGATTCAAGGAATCAGAGTCACACAAGCCTACACTCAAGAACAAGAAAACATGAATTATTTTGATGTTATGAATACCGACAGCAAAAAATCCTGGAACAAAGCCTCTGCGATGAACCAGGCGTTCGGTCCGATTATTGAGGTCACAGGTGGTTTTGGAACAATGATCCTCTTTTGGCTGGGGGCTTATCTGATCCAATCTGGAGAACTCACAGTAGGTATGCTGGTAGCATTCAGTTCTTATGTCAGCAATTTCTGGGACCCGATTAATCGCCTTGGGCAGATGTACAATCAGCTGCTTGTGGCAATGGCTTCCTCGGAACGGATCTTTGAATATTTGGATGAGCAACCGGCGGTGCAAGATAATCCTGGTGCTAAGCCAATGGGAACGATTCGTGGGGATATTAACTTTGAAAAGGTCATTTTTGAATATGAAAAAGGCCGGGCTGCACTAAAAGGTATTGATCTGGATGTTCAAGCAGGACAGTCGATCGCGCTCGTAGGTCATACAGGTTCTGGTAAAAGTACGATCATTAACCTGATTGGCCGGTTCTATGATATTAAGAGCGGCCGAATCACGATAGACGGTGAAGATATCCGCGGGGTTACGTTAGACAGCCTGCGAAGGCAGATCGGAATCGTGCTGCAAGATACCTTTATTTTCTCGGGAACGATTCGGGATAATATCCGTTTTGGCCGTCTGGAGGCTACAGATGAAGAAGTGGAAAATGCCGCAAAAGCCGTGGATGCCCATGACTTTATTATGAAGCTGCCCGGAGGGTATGAGACTGAGGTGGAAGAGCGCGGTAGCGCATTGTCGATGGGACAACGTCAGCTGCTCTCCTTCGCCCGGGCGCTTTTGGCAAATCCGCGGATACTAATCCTGGATGAGGCAACTGCCAGCATTGATACGGAGACGGAGCTGAAGATTCAGGAGGCACTCAAAATCCTGCTTCAAGGCCGAACCTCCTTTATCGTAGCGCACAGACTCTCTACCATCCGTCATGCGGATAAAATAGTCGTCCTCGATCACGGAGAGATTAAAGAAGAAGGAAACCATCATGAGTTGACATCCCGTGATGGGGTATACAACGGTCTGATCGAAGCGCAATTCCGCTTCCTATAGACCGACAGAACGGAATAGAACAAAACAAAACAGAACAGTACAGAACAGAACAGAACAACAGCTCATTCCCGTTGCTTAGGCAACTGCGGGGTGGGCTGTTTTTTATAGGGATATAGTGATTAAGGTGGTCGGGGCTTGGTGGATCAGAGTAGAGTGGAATATGGCAGAGGTATTACGGAACAAGGCAACCGAAGAACGGAAGAACGGAAGAACGGAAGAACGGAAGAACGGAAGAACGGAAGAACGGAAGAATGGAAGAACGGAAGAACGGCAGAACGGAAGAACATAATGCAGCAGGGTAAGATTTCTATGATTCAGTTACTTGGGGCGTTTGGATACCCTGCCCGTCACACGCAGCTCAAACATTTGTGCACAAATATCTTGATGCCATTGTAGATCAGCTGTCTGTTCCGCTAATAGGATTTCATTTTGTAATCGGGCCATCTCATAGCAGTAGGTTGCGTTAATTTGCAGGCACTGCTGTTGCTCCGTTTCCTCAGCAGCAGTAAGCTGCCGTCTACGGCTCAGGGTGAACAACTCGGCAAGGCGTTCATGGACAGGAAGCATGCTTTTTTCCTCCTATAGCAATTTAAAACCACATATTAGTCTCGCCATTAGAAGAGGAATTCAAACGTTACGTCAGATAATTAAATTGAGGGGCCTTACTATGTTGAGGGTAGGGAGGAACTATCTTAGAAGTCAGAAGGAAACAATAGAGGTGAGAGAGGTGAGAGAGGTGAAAATTGAGGAATGTTTAGGAGTAATCTGGAAACCAATCTTTAGTTGCAGTTTGTACAATAGAAACCATCATTCTCGTTATAAAAATACTGTTAATTGCACTTTGTGCAGCTATTTTCGAGAAATGTGCTTATAAAGAGCATTTTCCTTAATTCTAATTGCACAAAGTACAACTAAATCACAATTCAGCTCGCTAGACATGGATTCTGTTGCACAAAGTACAACTAAATCAGAATTCAGCCTGGTAGACATGGGTTCTGTTGCACAAAGTACAACTAAAAAATCCCCCGTAGTTAAACCGGGGGATTTAGTGTACAAACAGCAGCTCTGAACCTTCTGCTAAGCAACGCAGGACCTCAAGTAACGCCCTAGTCCATGTAGATTTCCACAATCGTAACGTTACGTTCGCGGGCTAGATCGACAAATAATCCATCGATCTTTACCAGCGGACGGAAAATATCAACTGGATTGTTCATGATAATCACACCTGTATCCCCCGTGTTCAGTAACACACGCTTGCCGATAAAGTTGGGCATTAAATGTTGTATAAAGGCTTGAACCGTTCTGCCGTTCAGCTTACCAAAGCTGAGGTCATTTAGTTCACGTAGGACAGAAATAAGCTCTTGCTTGGACTGATAGACGCGTTTAGAAGTCATCGCACTATAGATGTCAGCTACAGCAGCAATTTGCGCATAAGGATGAATCTCGGATTTGGTTAGCTTATTAGGATAGCCAGAGCCGTCCTCACGTTCATGATGCTGTAGGGCTGCCAAAGCTGTATGTGAGTCATCCATCGAATTGCGGATAATTTCGTAGCCGTACTTAGTATGTAGTTTAACTTCTTCGAATTCTTCCGCGGTTAATTTCCCAGGTTTATTTAATAGAGCAGGTGAGATTCTACATTTTCCAATATCAATTAAATATCCAGCTCGTCCAATCTCATAGCATTCTTGTTTGGAATACCCAAGCCAGATTGCAATATAATAAGAGAGCATACCTACCTGCAAAGAGTGGTTGTAGGTATAATTATCTTCGCGATCGAGCAGAAGCAGCAGGGAGACTACATCCTTTTGCTTGTCCAACGATTGAAGTGAAGGCTGAAGAATGTCGTTAACCACGGATTGGTTAAAGCTTCCTTTTAATAGTGCTTCCATATAAAGATTCTCAAAGCCGTCAATCATGGTATCAAAACTAGTGGTCACCGTCTGAATAATTGAAGGTCTGCTTAATGGGGCAGGTTCTTCCACTAACGTCTGGATATCAACATAATCAACTCCATGCTGCATCAGCTTGGCGATATCATCTATCTGGAGCAGCGATCCCTTTGGTAATACATGCAGACCTCTTGAACTATAAGCGTCTGAGTTGAGGTGATTACCAGGTTTTAGATCCGAGACGTGTACTCTCAATGCCTATGCCACCTTTTATCCGATTTTATCCAGAATATCAACAAAGTGCAGATTTTTCAATGAAAAAGGAGTGAAGATTAATTGTGGAGGGAATCGGCAGCCTTTTGTTCAGAGCCTACCCAGTGCTGGCCTGATTCATTGATGTCTTTTTTCCAGATAGGGACGGTCTGTTTCAGCAGTTCAATGGCCCGACGACTAGCCTCGTAACAGGTATCGCGATGAGGGGTGGAGACAGCAATGATAACGCTTGCTTCCTTAAGACCAACAAGCCCAATGCGGTGGGAAATCGCGCAGCGTGCATTCCAGCGATTCTGTACCTCATCACCAATTTCTTTCAGCTTATTTAAGGCCATAGGAATATAGGCTTCATAGTCTAATGCTGTTGTGCGTTGTTCTCCGGTCATTTCGCGTGTAGTTCCTACAAATAATAGGGATGCTCCATGATTGGCATCGAGGACGGCATCCAGAAGCTTCTCAGCATTTAATGGCAGATCCGTTATGCTATAGAGGCCGTCAGGAGTGCTCTCATATAAAGAACCATTCTCTCCCCCGGAAACGGGAGGGATTAATGCAACTTCGGCAGACTCGGTGATGAGGGCTTCATCAGGTGCATATTCCCGGTCAATAGCGACCAAAGAAGTTCCAATTAGGGATGCTGCATCCGGATAAGAGGTTGAAAGGAGTTCTTTTAACTTCCCAGCGGTTAAGGGATTCTCCGTCGCATGAAAGGTCAGAGAAGATGAACCGATAATCTCAGCCAAACCCGCGAACAGGCGGATTGTGATATGCATACTTATTCACCTCTGAAATATGTTGTAATGTCTACAATATACCATAATGAGCCTGAAAATGTTATGCTAGGCTCTATAAGATCATGCATCGGCTGCTTCATTAAAGAGCGGCTCAACAGGTAGGAGGAATGTTGCTAATGGGGCATGTGCCGCAAAGACTGACCATACTTCATACCAATGATATACATAGCCATTTCGAAATGGTGAGTCCATTGGCAGCAGAAATCGGGAGACAAAGAGCTGCAGCGGGAGAAGCGCCTGTGCTGCTGCTGGATATTGGCGATCATATGGATCGTGCAGCCGTCGAGACAGAAGGAACTATGGGTCAGGCTAACATCGATGTACTTAACTTAACAGGATATGATGCTGTAACCATCGGTAATAATGAGGGGTTAACATTCTCACAGGAGATGTTATCCTCTATTTTCTCCGGGTTACAGTGTCCAGTGGTATGCTGTAATTTTGTGGAGACTGCAACAGGGGAACCTCCCCACTGGATGAAGCGTCATGCCATCTTGGAGAAGGACGGAATCAGAATAGGAGTGACTGGAGCGACAGCGGCATTTACTTCGTTTTATTCCTTGCTGGGCTGGGATGCTCTGGATCCCGAGACAACCCTTCGGGAACAATGCCTTCTTCTAGCTCCTCAGGTGGACATTCTAATCATCCTTTCTCATTTGGGGCTTCCCGCAGATCGAATTCTGGCAGAGCGGCTGGAAGGTGTGCATGCTATTCTAGGTGGACATACACATCATATGCTGGAAGAACCGCTCATGATTAACGGAACAGCTGTATGTGGAGCCGGGAAATTCGGGCGTTACCTCGGGCGGCTTCAATTTGAGCGGAGAGAGGGACAACCTGGATTTAGCCTGGTGGCGGGTGAATGTATTCCGATTGACCCAGGACTGAAGGAAGAGATTGTAGGTCCTGCCGCTACTATTCATTTGGAGCGTGGTCGTGAGGCTCTTCAGCAGACCGTTGCGATCACAGATCGTGAGCTTCCTTTGAATTTGCAGGGAGAATCCCCTTTTGGCAATCTTTTAGCCCAAGCTGTACGTAGATTTACAGGCACTAGTTTGTCGATAGTTAACACAGGTCAGCTTCTAGGACCTTTGCCTGAAGGGGAGGTTACAGCGGGAATGCTGCACGCCCTATGTCCTTCTCCCATTAACACCTGCGTAATCAAGCTGAAAGGCCTAGATATTCGCATAGCTTTGGAGCAGAGTCTTACTGAAGAATTTTATAATAAGGTGATTTTTGGGTATGGCTTTCGCGGGAATTATCTGGGCAGCTTAGCAGTAGATGGGATAAAAATCTTGTACGATCCGCAGAAGATACCGTATGATAACAATATTGCAGTTTTTGTCGAAGGAAACCCGCTGGAGGATGATAAAGAGTATAATGTTGGTACGCTGGACATGTTTACTTTCCGTGCAGGCTATGAGACGATCGCCAATGGGAAGGATCCTGTATTTTTGCTGCCTCATTTTTTACGCGACCTGCTTGGGATGGAATTGCAGCGTCCGGACAGTCTTGATGGATGCATGCTCACTCGGTGGGAGATCAAGTCTGAGTAAACCTGCAGCTCACAAGATATACTTTTTGATTCCATTTAAACAGTGCTAGATTCCCGAAAAATAGGAGGAGATTATGGACACGATTACAGCTATTATTTTAGCAATTGTCGAAGGGATCACTGAATTTATTCCTGTTTCTTCTACAGGACACATGATCTTGACCTCGAAGCTTCTGGGCTTTGAGGAGCAGGATTCGATTATGAAGACTTATGAAATCGTTATTCAGCTAGGGGCAATATTGGCGATTGCGCTTGTTTACCGCGAGCGTGTGCTTAATTTGCTGGGCATTGGGCGTAAGAACTCAGGAAGAGGCGGTGTGATGCCGGCGTCTCGTTTGAACTTAATCCATGTAATACTTGGGATTGCCCCAGCACTAGCTGTGGCATTTTTTGCCCGCGATTTTATAAAAAGTCTCTTTGGAGCCACGACTGTTCTTTGGGCGCTTGTCGCCGGCGGGATTCTAATGATTATCGCAGAATGGGTAAACAGACGCAAAATTAGAATTACAGCGCATGAGCTGGACGATCTTTCTTACGGACAGGCGCTGGCTATCGGGATGTATCAGATTATTTCAGTGCTGTGGCCAGGATTTTCCCGTTCGGGATCTACGATCTCCGGAGGGATGTTAAGTGGGGTTAGTTATAAAGCGTCTGCGGATTTCTCCTTCCTTATAGCCATTCCTATTATGTGTGCGGCTTCCGGATATGAAATGTTGGATTCTTATAAGAACTTCACTAGTGAGACGATTGGCTATTTTGTAATTGGATTTCTGATTTCTTTTGTAGTGGCTTATGTAGTGGTTATTTTGTTTATGAAATTGATTCAAAAGATTAGATTGACGCATTTCGCGATCTACAGATTTATTCTTGCTGCTATATTCTGGTTGTTTATTATGCGTTAATGCCCATAGGCAAAGACCTAGACACACCCGATGTTCTTCATGGTGCACCTGTCTGATCTCTACATAAACGGTATAGACAAAGCGTGTGACCCAAGGATTTCAAAACAGAATAGCATTTTACCGTTAAAGGCAGGAGTGAGCTAAGTGCGTTTAGTATCCGTGAATCAGCTTCAAGCAGGCATGAAATTAGGTAAAAAAATATATAATGATGAAGGTCTAACTCTCCTCGCGGATGGGGTGGAGCTTACTGATGCATTGATCAAGAGGCTTTCAAGAATTGACATCGGTTATATTTACATAGAGGACTCTGTCACGGACGATGTTGAAATTATAGGTATGCTTCAAGATGAGACACGTAATCAGGCACTGAAGGTGATTCGTAATCAGTTTCAGCAAATGACAGGCGCTTCAGGAATAAGCAAGGGATTCTACCATCTGGATAAAAAATTCTCAAAGATCATGGATAGCATCCTGGATGATTTGTCTTTACAAGAAGATCCGATGATCATGCTGCTTGATATGCACACCGCTGATAACTACTTGTACGTCCATTCCCTGAATGTCTGCTTGTACACTTTGGTGCTTGGCATTGCGCATGGGTACAGCAAAGAGGAGCTTCGAGTGATTGGTCTGGGTGCGCTGCTGCATGATATTGGCAAGACCCAAGTCCCGATAAAAATCATTCAAAAACCCGGTAAGCTCAGTGAAGATGAATTTCGCCATATGCAGGCACACACCGAGATCGGGTATCAGATTCTCAAGGAAGAACCGAATATCCCGCTGCTCGCGGCTCATTGTGCGCTTCAGCATCATGAACGCATTGACGGATCCGGATATCCGCGGGGATTAAAAGGGCCTCAAATTCATGAATATGCCAAATGGTTGGGCGTGGCTGATTCCTACGATGCCATGACCTCCAACCGGGTCTACAAAAAGGCTATGCTGCCACATCAAGCCGTTGAGGCGCTTTATGTAGGTTCTGGTACATTGTATGAGCAGAAGCAGCTAGAGTTATTTAGAGATCGTGTGGCTATCTATCCTCTTGGTCTTACGGTGAAGCTCAGTACGGGGGAAAGTGGAGTTGTTGTCAAAATAGACCCAAGTACGCCTCACAGACCGATTGTACGTGTGCTTACAGGGCCTGAAGGAGAGAAAGTCGTACCGTTCGAAAGGGATCTAGGAAAAGCCCTCTCCGTTGTTATCGTTGACGTCGCAGATCAAGGCGATTCTGTGGGAACGCCAAAATATTTATCATAGCAGCGAAGAGAGAAGATTAGGCTTGTCCGCATAACTCGCGGAAGCCTATTTTTCGTCTCGCTGCTATTATTTTTTACAGTGAAAAAGCTTGTAAGGACAGTCTGAAAGACATCCGAAGTGCAGTTTTTCTGACTAACGTGGTATGATATAGGATAAGACACCGTTCAATCTTCATGATTATGGGTTAATAATAGGAATAAGATTTAAAGGAGCTAGTACAAATGAATGTTTTAAGACCATTAACATCTCCACCGAAGGAGCTGTCGCCAAGCTACGATCCGTGGGATCCCATTACTTCTTTACGTAAGCATGGACGCCATGTGCTAACGAGTGTGGAATTCACAGTAACCAATTTATGTAATATGCGGTGTGAACACTGTGCGGTAGGTGATAGTTTAACCTCTAGAGAAGGGGATATGCTGCCGCTTAAAAATATGTTGGACCGTTTAGATGAAGTAGAGCATCTGGAGACGATTAGTATTACCGGCGGAGAGCCTATGTTCTTGGCTGGAACGGTGGATAATATCATAGTGCCGCTCTTAAAGTATGCCAAAGAGCGGGGGATTAGATCGCAAATTAATTCTAATCTGACGATGCCGTATGCTCGATATGAAAAGCTGCTTCCGTATTTGGACGTTATGCATATTTCTTTTAATTATGTGAACGGAGACGATTTTCATGAAGTTGGTTTTGCCAACAGCGGGCATGCAGTTTCAAAAGAAAGTGCATATCGGTTATATAATGCAATGATTGAGAATTCTCGACGGCTAAGTGAGGATGGTATGCTAATTTCTGCGGAAACTATGATTAATTACCGTACACATACTAAGCTGCCTGAAATTCATAAGTTGATTCTCGATATGGGCGCCAAACGGCATGAGGTACATCCTATGTACAACTCCAGTTTTGCTTCGGCTTTGCCAGTGTTGTCCTTGAATGAAATGCGGACGGCAATCCATAAACTACTGGATACCCGTGATCCGGAGATTTGGATGCTGTTTGGGACCCTTCCGTTTTTTGCTTGCAGCTTCCTGGAAGAAGATCAGAAGCTGATAAGCAGAATGCGCGGCGAGAAGAATGTTACCCTTCGCAATGATCCGGATGGCCGGAACCGAGTGAACGTAAACATGTTTACTGGCGATGTTTTTGTTACAGATTTCGCTGATATCGCAGCCTTTGGCAACATCGAGAACCAAAAGCTGGATGATATATTTATCGATTGGCAGACTAAACACCCGCTGAACCAAAAGGTGAACTGCCACTGCGATGCAGCAGGCTGCTGCGGACCTAATCTGTTAGTGGCTGATATGTATTATCCGGAAGTTGACTTCAAAACTAGAAAAGCGATCAATCTGTAGAAATGAGGCGTTGTTAAGTGGTGCATACGGAATTTGAAGTAGGGAGATTATTGCTTAATCTTTTGCTGGTTCTGGTGCTCGTATTATTGAACGGTATTTTTGTAGCAGCGGAATTTTCATTAGTTAAGGTCAGGCAGTCCCGCCTGACCCAACTTGTCAGTGAAGGTAATAAAATGGCTGGATATGCTCTGAAAGTAAATAAGAGACTGGATTCCTATTTATCCGCCACTCAGTTTGGGATAACACTTGCGTCGCTGGGCTTAGGTTGGGTTGGAGAGCCCGCGATTTCTGAGCTGTTGGTCGAACCTTTAATGTACCAGATGGGGATCACCGATCATACCCTGATTTCTACCGTATCTGTGATTATTGGATTTTCGATCATTACATTTTTACATATTGTACTTGGGGAGCTTGCTCCTAAATCGCTCGCGATTCAAAGAACAGAAGGTTCGGCACTGTTGTTATCTGCACCCCTGATGTTCTTCTATAATGTGTTCATGCCTTTTATCTGGGTGCTGAACGCTTCAGCCAACGCGTTGCTTCGGTTGGTCGGTGTGGAGCCTGCAAATGAAAGTGAAGCAGCACACTCGGAAGAGGAAATACGTATTCTGATGAATCAGAGCGCCAAGAGTGGTGTCATTGACAAAGATGAAATGAAACTAATGGATAATATCTTTGAATTCTCAGATCTGCTTGCACGTGAAGTCATGCTGCCTCGTACAGATATGGATGTGCTTTACAGCAATCTTTCGTTAGAAGAAAATATGAAGATTATTACCGAAACGAGACATTCACGTTATCCGGTTGCTCTGGAAGATAAGGACCGTATTATCGGTTTTATTCATATTACCGACCTGTTGTTTGCACCCCCGGAGCAGCAGAATGATCTTACAACTCTGGTTCGGCCTATCCTTAACGTTCCGGAATCGATGGAGATCAGCCATACTCTTCGTTTTATGCAGAAGAATAAGGCTCAGCTGACGTTAGTTGTCGATGAATATGGCGGCACAGCAGGTTTGCTGACAGCAGAAGAGATTCTGGAAGAAATCGTAGGCGATCTGCATGACGAGTTCGAAGATGAGCGTCCAAGTGTGGAACATAACGGGGAGTACATCTCTGTTGAGGGCCGGATGCTGATTGAGGATGTCAACGATCTTACGGGTGTTGTGATTGAAGACGATGAGGTGGATTCCATCGGCGGCTGGTTGTTTAAGGAGCTGGAGGGTAATCCAACCAAAGGAAAACGTGTCAAAGTAGAAGATGTTATTTTTGAAGTCGAGGAATCGACAAGATTGCGTATCACTAGAATTAATATCCACCGGGAACCACGTGTCGAGGACGAAGAAACCTCAGCAGAACTGAATGAGGATAAAGAATAACCTATTAAAAATTATAACGTATTGTTCCGGTTGATCAGGGATATAATGAACTCCTCCTGCAAGAGCTGTATGGCTCATGACAGGGGGAGTTTTTTGTGGACACATAAAGGACATAAGGGTCGTCTATGCTAATGTTTATTAATTGTTTGAAAGCGGGGTCTAGATTGAAAAAGAAACTTCTTCTCGTTGAGGATGAAATTCGTATTCGTGAACTGGTATCTGATTATTTCTTACAGAATGATTGGGAGGTACTTGAAGCGGATAATGGAAAAGATGCATTGGTTTGGTTTGATTCACTGCTGCCGGATCTGCTGATTCTGGATATCATGATGCCTGCTATGAATGGCTTTGAAGTGTGCCGTGAAGTTCGTGAGAAATCAGCGGTACCCATCATTTTGTTAACCGCCAAGTCTACAGATGACGACAAAATCTACGGTTTTGAATTAGGAGCCGATGATTATGTTACAAAACCATTTAGTCCAAAGGTGCTAGTAGCCCGGGCAAATGCACTTATGAAACGGGTTGAAGGCACCCATCAGCCTGAATCTAGCATAATAAGATTTGGTTCCGCGATGTTCAATCCCTTGGCTCATCGGTTGGAGGTAGAAGATGCGGAAGTGGAGCTTACCCCTAAGGAATATGATCTTTTATGGCTTTTAATACGAAATAAAGGGATTGTCATTTCAAGGGATACGATCCTAAGTCGGATCTGGGGAATTGAATTTGAAGGAGATTCCAGAGTTGTGGACAGTCATATCAAAAAGCTGCGAAGTAAATTGGGTTATGAATCACGTTTTATTCGTACGGTAATTGGCACAGGATACATGTTCGAGGAAGAGGCATGAGAAGACGGGGAATTACTTTTAAACTGTTTGTGATGACCGTTATCTTTTTCCTTTGCTTCTATGGCATGGTGATTCTAAGCCAATTGCTGTTGTTTGACAATTTCTATCAGAAGCAAAAAGAGCACCGCGTGGAGAAACACCTTAAGAGCTTTGCGGCAAGATATATAAGCGAGCCATGGGGAAGCACCCGAACCTCTCAGGAGCTTGTCCGGTTTATGCTGCGGAATAAAACACAAATGGTTATTTTGAAGCTGGATGGAAAGATGAATTCAGAAGATCCATTTCATATAAAGCTAATCGATGATGACGGGAAGAGTATGGTTGTTTCTTTATCCCTATTCATGAATCAGTACGGAGATTCACTGAGAGCAGCAAACATTAAAGTAGATGATCAGTTGAGCGTGGAAGGCGAACTTCTGGATGAAGAGAGTGCTTCACCCGTTATACTCTACCCCATAAGCATTACAAAAAAAGGGGGCGGAACCATAGGGGAGACGGGAGAGACTGGGACGATTCATGCATCTGGTACTGTTGCAGAAGTTGTACTGCCTGATTTAAAAATATGGAATCCCCGCCAGGGAATATTGTTTGAGGCTCTTGAGGAATGGTTTCCTTTGACACCAGCGCAGATAGAAGACTTTAAAAATTTGAAAATACAGAAGCAAGACTGGGTTGCTCCCTGGAGTGGGAGTCGCAATTCTGTGGTTATTCTGCCCCTGAAGCAAAGTAACGGAGAAATTGAATTACTATTCACAGTCACTTCATTACAGGAAGTTAAGGATTCGAACGATGCCTTACGTTGGTTCTTTTTATATCTGGGAATGGGTGGCTTTGTCCTGATTCTGGTGCTTTCTCTCTTTTTCTCGAAAATGGTAACGCGTCCGCTAATTAAGTTAAACAAGATAGCAAAACGGATGGTTTCTCTGGACTTTACAGGGGACACATCGATTCGGCAGAAGGATGAGCTAGGCAGCCTTTCTAACAGCATGTTCACCTTATCACTAAGTCTGGACTCTGCTTTAGGGGAGTTAAGAGAGGCCAATCAGCAGCTAGTTGAGGATATGGAACAGAAGCAAAGAATGGAGATCATGCAGCAGGACTTTTTTGCCAACGCCTCCCATGAATTGAAGACACCCCTCAGTATTATCAAAGGTTTTGCTGAAGGCTTGGAAGACGGCGTTAGTGCCGGCAAGCAGGATCACTACATTAAGGTGATTATTGAGGAAGCCGATAAAATGGAGTTTCTTGTTAAAAATATGCTAGATCTAGCGCGGTTGGAGTCGGGCACGATTAAACTACGGAAATCTTCCTTTATGTTAAGTGAACTGACGGAAAAGGTGACAGACAAGCTGGTCCACTTGCTGAGTGAAAAACATTTGGAGGTCATCATTATTCCTGCGAATGAATTACCGGTCTATGCGGATGTGAACTGGATCGAACAAGTTATGCTAAATTTTATGACCAATGCTATCAGGCATGCGGAAGAAAGAAGTTCTATCACTGTCAATATTGAGAGTCATGCCCAGACTATTGTATTCACTATTCAAAATATAGGAGAATCAATCCCTGAAGATCAGCTGGAGCAGATCTGGGAACGGTTCTATCGGTCGGAGCCATCCCGCAGTCGAATGACAGGCGGTACGGGTCTGGGGCTTTCCATTGCAAAGCGAATACTAGATATGCACGCTTGTCTTTATACAGTGAAAAATACGGAGAACGGTGTCAGCTTTACTGTGACCTTTGAAGGTTAAACCGAATCAACAGAAATACTGCTATGAAAGGGGTGAAATTGTATGAAATTGAACTGGTTGCCTTCAACGTGCACACTCGGAAACTTGGGACTAGGATCACTATCCTTGTATTTTACGATTCAAGAACGATATAGCCTAGCTTTATTAATGATATTGCTCGCGGCAATATGCGATGTACTGGATGGATTACTGGCAAGAATATTGCAATGTACTAGTGAATTCGGTAAACAATTGGACTCATTGGCGGATATTATATCATTTGGTTTAGCGCCTACCTTCCTTATCTTGTTGTATAGGTTAGAAGATGCCGACTGGATTGGACCTGCAGCTGCAGTTTTCTTTTTGATCTGTGGCGCACTTCGTTTGGCCAGATTTAATCTGTCGGCGCCTTCCAAAGGGTTCGTGGGGATGCCCATTACTGCTGCTGGAGTCATTCTGTCGATGATTTCTTTACTAGATGAACGGATGAAACCAGGACTGGTCATCGGATTAATGGCATTGCTGTCCGTAATGATGATCAGCCGTATCCCATTTCCGTCCCTTAAAAAATCCTTCAACAGGAAGTGATACACCCATGCCTTGGATTATAGAGTTCATTTCACAATACGGATATTTAGCCATATTTGGCCTTATGGCACTTGGGATTATCGGACTTCCTGTGCCTGATGAGGTGTTAATGCTGTTTGTAGGCTATTTATCCTCCGTTATGGTTTTGGATTTTTCTCTTTCTGTATTGGTTTGTTTTATGGGATCTATCACAGGAATGCTTATCAGCTATACCATTGGTCTAAGGCTAGGGCAACCTGTGGTAGCAAAATTCGGCAAGTGGGTTGGCCTTACTCCCAAGCGTTTTGCCAGTATGAAAAGATGGTTTTTGCGGTTCGGAAACTGGGCGATTTTCATTGCTTATTTTATTCCAGGTCTGAGGCATGTATCGAGCTATATCTCTGGAATCAGTGCTATGTCTTTCAAAAAATATATACTCATAACGACTGCAGGAGCGCTAACCTGGTCACTTCTTTTTGTTTCCATCGGCTTTTTTATGGGGGCTAAGCTTTCCTTTTTATAGCCATTGAAGTTTAACATTATTAATCGCAATTGAATGGAGCAAGATCAATGAATGTATTCAAGCGATTCTACGCAAATAGTACTACCAGACGCTTTTTTATTCTCGCACTTATCGGGTTGCTGCTGTACATGGTTCGAGGGATGCTTAATCTGGTGTTGCTGACGTTTCTGATTGCTTTTGTCATGAACAGCTTTCAGATTGTGCTCAGTAAACGAATTGGTAAATTCATGAAGGTTAACAGTAAGGTGATTATTGTCATTTTATACCTTGCTTTAATCGCATTGATTGTACTGGCCCTTGCAAGATATCTTCCTAAAGTATTGGAGCAGATTAAGCAATTAGCTATCTTCCTCACCAATCTCAAATCAGAGGATCTTCCGCAGAACAAGATTACATTATATTTGTATGATATTCTCAGGGACCTTAACTATCAGTCCTATATCAAAAGAGGCATCGATTATGTGCTGCAGGTTAGCAACTGGGGTGCAACTTTCGTTCTATCAACCATTTTAAGCTTTGTGTTTATTCTGGAGAAGAACCGGGTCGTCAGTTTCACTTCTAGGATGAGAGAGAGCAGGATTGCCTGGTTTTATATAGATCTGGAGTATTTCAGCCGAAAATTCATCGTTTCCTTTGGAAAAGTAATTGAAGCGCAAATTCTCATTGCCATGTTCAATACCTGTCTTACTGTTATTGGCTTGTGGCTGCTTAACTTCCCGTATTTATTTGCCCTAGCGATTTTGATTTTTCTGCTCAGTCTCATTCCGGTGGTTGGTTTTTTGATTTCGCTCATTCCGCTTTTAATAATTGGTTACAACATCGGCGGTCTGATAACAGTTACATATGTGCTGGCGATTATTGCGGTGTTGCATTTTATCGAAGGCTATTTCTTGAATCCTAAGTTGATGTCCACAAAAATGAATTTGCCGATGTTTTTCACCTTTAGCGTGTTGTTGTTCTCTGAGCATTATATGGGTGTCTGGGGACTTATTCTTGGTATTCCTATCTTTGTATTTATGTTGGATATCCTTGAGATTACCCACGAAGATTCGTTCAAAAGAGCGAAGCCCTAAGCTGAATACTAAAAAACCCAAGTTATAAGCTGTTTTCGGTACTTTTCCGGAGACAGCTTATTTGTCATGCACATTGCACAAAAAAAATTGCTAATGGGCTTTTTTTGTGAATAACGTTTTATATTGTGTCCTGCTGTCATAAGTTAGCTAAGGGAGTAATGTTCAGAGTCTTTAAAGAAGGAACAGGAACAAAGGAGGTACAAAAAAGATGGAATCACAGCTGCGGAGGTATACCCCCTTTAGGGGCCCGTTTGATCCTTGCCCACCGGTGCCGTTCAAGACGTATGTAGTTCCACCCAATCAATTTATCACCTTTCAGCCGCCCGATTTGCCACAGTTTAGTTTGCAGGAGGCTCTGAAGTATGGAACGCTCTGGCCAGCACTATTTAGTCCGTATGAATCCAAGTGCAAAGGAGGAGGAAAATAGACTATGGAGGCAAATCCTTGCGACCAACGTTATTATGAATTGCTTGAACAGTTGCAGACCCTTGATTTTGCCTTAGTGGAGTTGAACTTATATCTAAATACGCATCCTGACGATCTGAGAAGTATTGAACAATTTAATCAGCTTACGCTGGAACGAACTAAGCTAGCGAATCATTTTCAGGAGTTATATGGTCCGCTGCAGAATTTTGGCCGCGCTTATTCTAAATGTCCATGGGAATGGAATCAACCCCCTTGGCCTTGGCAGGTGTAAGAGGAGTATAACCGTAAGGAACTATTTTTCTAGAGGAGGGAAGTTCCCGAATGTGGATATACGAAAAAAAACTGCAATATCCGGTACGGGTGGGTAAATGTGATGTCCGGATGGCGCGTTATTTGAGTGAGCAATACGGAGGCGCAGATGGCGAGCTCGCCGCTGCACTACGCTATATGAATCAAAGATACACGATTCCAGATAAAGTTATTGGCGTGTTGAACGATATTTCTACTGAGGAATTCGCTCACCTTGAGATGATTGCCACGATGATCTACAAGCTGACGAAGGATGCTTCGGTATGTGAATTAGAGGAAGCGGGATTAGGGCCACATTTTGTAGCGCATGATCATGCCCTGTTCTACACGGATGCTAGTGGAGTTCCATTCACCGCAGCCTATATTCAAGCTAAGGGAGATCCGCTGGCAGACCTTTATGAAGACATTGCGGCTGAGGAAAAAGCCCGGGCTACATATCAGTGGCTGATTGACATGACGGATGACGTGGATCTGCAGGATAGCCTTAAGTTCCTGCGGGAGCGGGAGATTGTGCATGCATTACGGTTTAAGGAAGCGGTGCAGATTATTATTGATGATCGGAATCAGAAGCGGGTGTTCTAAGGATTTCTGTGAAAAAGACATTTAAAGCCGTTCTCTTTTAAAAGAGAACGGCTTTTTTACGTTAAAAAATATGGAGGCTCCGCAGGAATTGATAGAAGAAATACCCGCCAAAGCCGATTAATACAACACCTGCGCTGATAGTCACCCATTTAATAGCCGTCCGGTTCATTGCTTTTCGTGTGGTGGATACAATCGTCATCAGGCCAATATCATGGAGCAGGATACCAATCAGGATACCTAATCCCACTAGCAAAAAGCTGCCCGTATTAGTACGGTCAAAGGAGTCGGACAATACGGTACCAAAGACACTAACCCAAAATACCAGGTTTCCTGGTGAGATCGCCACTAGCAAACCATTTTTGTAAGAAGAGAACAGCGATTTGGACGTCTTCTCTCCTCCAAGGGAAATATCATGATCTGCATTCTTGATGCTGTCATATCCAACGTAGCATAGGAAGAAAGCTCCAACTAACCACATGATTACTTGTATGATAGGCATGGAAAGAATAGAGGCTAGACCCAGGTATAAGCCTAGAATTAGGAAGAGGTCGATAGTCATTCCCCCGAGGCCAACAATCCAACCATGCATAAAGCCATTTTTTAAGCCTTGTTTGGTCATTTCAATGGTAATGGTACCTACAGGTAGAGCGATGGAAAAGCCGAGCAAAACGTATGTAAGAAATAAAGTCATTAAAATTTAAAGCCCCCTTTATCAAATTAAACGAAAGTATATTTTACACCATGAAGTAATAGGGGGCAATTCTTTTGAGTGAATTTATCTATTACAAATTTGCTCTAAAATTTTCGACCGCTCTAATAGAGACGGTCTTTTTTATTTATTTGAGGATCGCCAGAGATGAATATTAATGGTCTCGATTTTCTTTACTGATGAATTATTGCTCGAAAATTAAAGGGTGACATGAGATGAAAAATGTGATTTAGTTAGGTGAAAGTTAGTATATAAGCGATTATTTGAAAAAAAGAGCCTCATTAGCTTCGGCTAACAAGGCTCTTGATACTGTCACGAGTTTGGATTCCATTATTTAATTGTTATCTTTATCGGTTTGTTTGATCAGTTCATAAGCGATATACCCGATCATTCCCAAGAACAACCCTGTGCCTGCAATAATGTAAACGATCGTAAATATTTTTCCGAGTGCTGTCTGGGGAACAAATGTTGGATGACCTAATGTACTAAGCGTTGCAACGCAGAAATAAATAGCATCCAGGACTGACAAACCTTCCTGTTTGACATAAAAAATGGTTCCGGACAACAGCGTCATCAAAACTAATAAGAATAATGCTTGGAAATTTTTACGTTTGAGCGCTTTCCATAAGCCCGAGAATAAACGTTTTAAAGTTAGTAAAAATGATAACATGCAGCTCCACCCTTCATTTATATTAGAGCATACATAACAAATTAACGTCAAATTTAAAATAGATTTGCAGGAAGAAACTGAGGAGGCTGTGGGGAACTTAAATTTCTAACATTCAGAGATGGAACTGGTCACACTCCATTCAAAACTAGTCTAAGCTATGTTATTATTACCTTATACTTTCCTATAAATAACAAATTATAGAGTTTGGAGGTTTATGAATGAGAAGTAAGCGTAACTTGATAATGCTGTTATTGTTTGCTTTGACGATTATACTTTCAGGATGTAATGATAAAAAAGCTGCGATATTATCCCTGGATGAAATACGAGATCTAGCTCAGCAAGGCGAGGCGTTGTCGTGGAAGGATTTTGAAGGTCATCCCTTTGAAGACGTTGGTTCAGGTTTGTACATCCGTAAATATGAAATTAATGAAAACTACCATGTGCTGGTGGGTGGCGGAAGTGTTGATGCAGCTCCTCTGTATATAAATCTTGTCAAAAGAAACGGAGAAAAGATCGATATCCGTTATGATGACATCGATCATTTTATCCTCAATTAAATGAGGGGTTTTTAGGCTATTCAAATCTTATTCCGTTAGATAATTCATCCAGACTCTCCCAGTCGAGTACAACAATTTCTTGCTTAACTTTATATAAAATTTCCATGTCGGTGAGCCGCTGAATGACACGGTTTAAATGGCGGGGAGTAGTCCCAATCAAAGAGGCTATATCTGGGATATAGGGTGTCTGAATTTCTTTTCCAAACTCACGTTGGAGTTGAATGGTCAATAAATAACTTGCAAACCTTTCTTCTACAGAGCCCAGCAAGTTCGTTCGGGATGCGGATGTGCAGGTTAGAAGCTTGTAGGAGAGATGTTTCAGCAACAAGTCTTTAAACCTGTGGTTATCCATTAGGTCAGACTCAACCTTTTGTTTCGGGATAAATAAGAGGCTGGTTTGTTGTACCGCTTCAACTTGGGATTGGATCACAACTTCCTGCACGTATTCAATATCCCCGAATAATGACAAGGGTGAGCAGAAACGTAATAACAAGGATTTTCCCGTCCCCACACTAGAAGAAACCTTGGTACGCCCCTCCACTTGAAAATAAATTCCGTCCAGCTCATCCCCCTCACGCAAAATGATTTCATCCTGCTCATAGACAATTAACTGGATTAAAGCATGTGTTGACGTTGTGAATACTTGGTCTAGATTAAATTGTGTAATGTAATGTGATATCAGATTTGGATCGTGAATAGATTTCATCGTTTACTCCTTTTTGGACATCGGTCCTTTCCATTATATCTGAACTCGTTAATATAGAGAAAAAGGGGAGGTTATTAACTGTGAAATTTATTTTTGATTTAGATGGGACGATTTGTTTTAGCGGCAAACCTTTGAGTGGATTTATTGTACAAGCCTTGGATTCTCTAATTGAAAAAGGACATGAGGTTATTTTTGCGTCAGCCCGGCCTATTCGTGATTTATTGCCTGTGTTGCCTGCTCATATGCATCATTTTTCTATGGTTGGCGGGAATGGCGCGTTTATTGCAAAGGGTGGGGAGGTTATTTCGACGATACATTTTGACCCACAGACTGCGGATAACATCCTGAATTTGATTGAAGAATTTGATGCAACTTATTTGATTGATAGTCATTGGGACTATGCATATTCGGGTTCTGCGAACCATCCCATCCGGAGAAATGTAGATCCAGAACAACGCGCCAAAAATGTAACTCCATCAGAGCTGGATGAGATTGTGAAGGTAGTTATTTTGAGCAGTCTGAACGGGGAACAACTTATACATAAGCTGCAAAATCTGCCGATTGTGATCTACCAGCATGGACAAGAAGATATTATGGACATAAGTCCACAAGGTGTGAACAAATGGACAGGACTAAAGAGATTAGGCATAGAACCGCAGCAATTTATTGCTTTTGGTAACGATGCTAATGATATAGAAATGTTTAGACATTCCGCACATTCGGTTTGTGTTGGCGATCATATAACCTTGGGAGAAGTTGCAACGGAAAAGGTTAGTAGCGGTGAAGAGCAGATTGTTAGAAAAATAATGGAGCTGGTGGTAGGTCTGCGATAATTGTTGGGATGGTGATCACCAGCTCAGAGGTCATTGTTGTGGACTGTATAGTCGCTATTTCGGGATTTAGCTTCATTAGGCGGAGTGTTCGGACTCAGGAGGCGTTATCTAGTCAGAAGACAGCGGTTTTTGCACAAAAACAACTCAATAACGACTCTGGGGTCCGAATAACCTCATTTCTGTCTATTTCGAAGCCAATAAGGTCATTTGAGTCCGATGGTAGGAGATTGGTCGCTATTTGCAACAAAAAACCTGCCATAAAATCAGCAGGTTTTTTGCATGGATGAGCAGAAATAAGTGCGATAACTATTCTAGATAAGTTCTTGGCGGCGATTTAAATAACGATATAAAACACAACCGGATATCGCGCATATAGCTGCACATAAGCCGATAAAACCATACCCAGCTTGAAGTCCACGTAGCAAGCCAGTTTGTGTTTCTGCTCCGTAAAGCCGCTTCACACCTTCGATCACTGCACCTATGGCATAGTTGCCAATCACGCTACCGACTCCCATTAGTGTAACTGTAAAGGTGATGGCAGTGTCACTGCCATGCGGATACCTTTTTGCGATAAATGCCATAACGGTCGGATAAATCATAGCGATACCTATGCCTGCTGCTGCGAATAGAAACGCGAGCTGTTCCCCACCTAAAATAGCAGCAAACGTACATAAGGCAGAGAAGGCTGAAAAGATAATAAGCGATAGATTGAAACCAATCTTATCTGTAACCGGCCCCAGCAGGAGCCTTGCTAGCGAGAAGCAGAGAAAAAAGGTGGACAACATACCAGAAGCTGTAACTGTATCCCACAAGTATGCTTTTTCCAAAAAATTCACTAGCCATCCACCTACTGCAAGCTCTGACACTACACCGAAAGAAAGAATAAGCACCATCAGCCATAAAGCGGGATCGCGGACCAGTGTTTTTAATGGAATCCGGTCCTCTTGCGGAAGATCGTCACCCGGAAATGTACTGCGCAAGGCAGATAGAATAGGCAGTAAAGATAAGCTTAGCATAATCAGATACATTCCGCGCCAGTCGAGTGGATGGCCAAATATACTTACCGACATGAGTCCTGTTGCCAGCAGTGGAGCTAAGGTTGAACTAAATCCGTAGAAAAAATGGGATAAGTTCATCATCGTCCCGGTATTTTTTACGAAGATGCGTGCTCCCAAAATGGCAAGACCAATCTCCAGCATTCCGTTTCCGATGTACATCAGGAAATAAGAAGCTGAGAAGAAGGGATAGCTGTGGGAGATATAGATTAACACTCCTGAGAATATCATGGATGCAAAAGCAATGATACTGACAGCCTTGATCCCCCACTTCCGAACCAATACAGCTGTAAAGGAGCAGGCGATCAAATAACCTAATGCATTTAGGGATAAAAGGGTGCCGAGCTGTTTCTCGTCCAGATTAAAGTCGAATTGGATTCGCGGAATGGCAGGTCCTTTAATATTTTCCGATATGCCAAACACTATAAATCCTAAAAAGATGGTTGCCAATTGCATGGCGTAAATCTTGTTAAATCCCCCGAAGCGCTTTTTCAAATTGAGATCCTCCCAGAACGGGTTACTTTATTGCTCAATGTCTCTGTAATACTCTTCTTTAAGTTTTTCCCAGTGTTGCTTATCGTCGTCGGTGATTGCTCTTAATACCTTGCATGGGTTCCCCACCGCAATTACATTGTCAGGGATATCCTTAGTCACGACTGAACCTGCACCGATGATTACATTGTTGCCGATTTTTACCCCAGGATTGATAACCGCGTTTCCACCAACCCACACGTTGTTTCCAATGGTAATCGGTGTACCGAATTCAAGCATACTAATACGCACATCCGCATCTATGGGGTGACCAGCAGTATATACACCTACCCTAGGTCCAAAGAGAACATTGTTACCAATCGTTACTTTAGCTACATCAAGGATAATGCAGTCAAAATTAGCGTAGAAGTTATTGCCAACGGTAATATTACTGCCGTAATCACAACGGAAAGGAGGTTCAACATATAATGATTCTCCTGTAGACTCAAATAATTGCTTGAGTAGTTCTACTCTATATTCACCTTGTTCTTCCGTCGTATTGTTAAATAAACGAGTGAGCATTCTGGATCTTTTGTTATCCTTTGCTAATTCTTCACCGCCTGCCATATATAGCTTTCCTGCAATCATGTTTTCTTTGTTTGTTGCCATTCGTAGTTCCTCCTGAAGTGTATGTTAGTTTTATGTTTTACCGGCGCTTCTCAACCAGCTGCAACGAGTAGGTTAAGCTTTCCAGTGTGATCGCAATTAATCCGTTCATGTAATGATCATCAGGTTGATCCAGCACAATTAAGTGAGGCATATGCTCCTCTGGAATCACTTCCAGACAACGTTGATAAATCGGCCGCACATTTTCTTGTTTGACTTGCTCTCCTGTGAGAGCTATGGTCTCTGGATTAATAATTGCAATCAGGGACGATATAGTGTGAGCCGCCAAAGGGATGAAGGTATCCGTGTGGTCCAAGCTACTCAATTGCTGTTCACGCGAGATTCCAAACGGTAAAAAAGAGACTTCACCAGCAAATCTGGTATTACCTTTGTGGATATGCCCGTCGATCATCATCCCGGCGCCTGGAAAAGCTCCTTTGATAAAGGTCACCACGACAATGGTTTTATCCTCTTCATAATCCTGCTGTTTATAGAACCCGTAAACGGTCAGATTCATATCATTTTCAATCGTGACTTCAAGCTCGTATTTTTCTCTGAGTAGTGATTCTAAGGGAGCATTAATTAACTCTTTAATGTCACAGATATTAATGACACCTTGGTGAGCAAGGCCGGGAATCCCAATCCCTACTGCCTTGATGTTGTTATATTGTTGGATAAGCGTATCCAGCAGATGGTCGATGGCTTCAGTATCTATGTACTCTAATTCCATCCATCCATGATCCACACGATCACCAACTGAATTGGTCACCGCATAGGTTATGGATTTCTGGCCATCCTCAATTTTGGCATAGATACATGCAATATAGGAGAAATCAGCGTTATAGATAAATCGTCTGGCCGGTCGGCCTCCATTTGAAGCCTCCAATTCAGTCTCAATGACTTCACCAGTCTCCAGAAGTTCATTCAGGATATTTCCGCAGGTAGCAATACTTAATCCGGTGGCACTTGCAATCGTGGATTTGGTTCCTTCCTTCATCGATTTCAAGGCCTGCTTGATAAGCTCCTGATTTATCTTTTTAACACGAATAGAATTGTTTGCGATTTGGTTTATTTTATTCACCTCTAGACTTTTGAAAATGGTTATTAAAAGTATTATCAATACTATAACTTGGCTCTATATAATTGTCTAGCAATCGACAGTTTTTTATTATGGATTTTTTTGAACGGACATGTGGCTTTCAATCAACCTGCGGTGTCTAATTAAATGTAAGGTCAAGAGGAGGTCCACCATTTACGAAGATTTTCACAAAAAGACCACTTGTAATGAGTGTACACTATGGAAATTAATAGAATCAATGTTATATAATTCACTAAGATACAAGCTAAAAATGTTCACTCACAATTTGAACCGGGGACATAATCTAGGGAAAATTTATATTCGGCCAGCCAGAACCTTCTGGTTGGTCTTTTTAATGTGATGCGTCTACTTCGTAGGCGATTTCGTTATATTTAGTAGATTGGTAGATTGGTAGATTGGTAGATTGGTAGATTGGAGGGGAATTAAATCGGGGAGGACAAATGGGTCACAGAAGCGCAGCAGGGCAATGAGGCAGCGGTGGAATTATTAATTCGGCATACCTATAGTGATATTTATCGATTCATCAGATGGAAAATACATAATGACGAATTGGCCTGGGATCTTGCACAGACAGTGTATGAAAAAGCATGGGCCAAGCTTGACAGCTATCAAAATAAACAGGGGAGTTTCCGAGCTTGGTTGATGGCGATCGCGCAAAATGTCTGCATTGACTATTTTCGCAGCAAAGGTGCTCGGCAAGCAGAGTTGAATCAAAGCTTATCTGATGAAATCACAGTCGAAGGAGATTTTCTTGAAGGAATATTACTTCGTGAAGAGGTTAAGCAGGTATATGCCGCGATTTACTCACTGCCAGAGGAACAGAGGGATGCGCTCTTGTTAAGGTATAAATATGAATTTACGTTTGCAGAAATAGCTGCCGTAACTGATGAACCTGAATCTACTGTGAAGTCAAGGGTAAGCCGATCGCTGATTAAATTACGTGATTTACTAAGGTATTCCAAGCAAGAGGACATATCCCAACCCCTAAAGAAAGGAGCAGGAAAATGAGGGTTAAACGTAACCATCAAGATTACCTCAATCTGAATTTACAGGATGAGATGACAGCAGAGTCTGTAGAGGAGATCGTGAATTATATCAGGTGCATTCCTGAACCGCCACGCCTTGACGGTTTTGCAGAAGAAGCCATGAGCAGGTGGAGAAAATCCAAGCGGGCTTTACCTGCGCCAGTACCACCCGTTCCTTTATTTGCACGGCAACAGCTGAGGATTCTTTTTTCACAGGGATGGTGGAAAGAGGTTGTGCTTGGTGTGATCTTGTTTGTAGTAGGATATTTGGTGCTGAGTGTTATGCAGATTGTTAGCCCTATGTTCATTCTGTCCATCGTGGGTTGTATTCCTTTACTGGTGGTCGTCTCTCATACGGCTCGGAATACGCTCTGTGGAATGGGAGAACTCGCACGTAGTTTTAGAATCCCATTGCATCGGTATGTGCAAGCTCGGTTCCTTATGGCAGGGGTGATCTCACTACTGATTAACGTTAGTGTAACTGCTATGGTAACCCCGGTAGGGGGAACGGAGTTTATGCTGCGTATGACCCTGCTATGGTGCATCCCGATCCTAAACAATGCGGCGGTAGCGTTAGTATTATCCACGCTGATACGTAATTTTAGACAATTAACGACCGTACTCTTTATGTTGCCTCTCTTTTGGATGATTTTATTTTCCGGAGAATTTGCAGTGAGATGGACGATGTCGGTCGAGTTATTTTGGTTAATGGGACTGGGCGTTCTGTCGGCAGTGGTATTTAGCCTAGCCATGAGGTTTCAATCCAGAATATTGAGCAGGGGAGGGTTTCTGATTGGAGCTTAAACTATGTAATATTGTACATGATTTCGGCAAAAAGCGAATTTTAAATACGATCAACCTTTCTATGTCACCTGGTGTGTATGGTCTTCTAGGACCTAACGGAACAGGAAAAACGACACTGATGCGTATTGTTGCAGATATTCTGTATCCGACTCGTGGAAATGTACTTTTAGATGGACAAAACAAGGATGATATGGGGGATCAGTACCGGGCTCAGATAGGTTATTTACCGCAGGAACTGGGGATGTACAATCATTTTTCAGCTCGCGATTTCTTGTATTATGTTGCTGCCCTAAAGGGGTTGACCAAGAAGGAGGCGAGTGATCGTATAGAGGTTCTTGCTCAAATGGTTAATCTATCCGGAGAAATGGATAAAAAATGTGGTAAGTATTCCGGCGGGATGAAACGTAGACTCGGTATCGCTCAAGCATTGCTTAATAATCCGGGCATCCTCATTCTGGATGAGCCCACAGCAGGACTTGACCCCTCGGAACGCGTAAGATTTCGAAATTTAATTTCTGAAATATCAAATGAGCGCATCGTTATTTTGTCTACTCATATCGTTTCTGATGTTGATCATATAGCTAAACAGGTGCTACTGATGGGGCGAGGAGAGTTACTTCGTCAAGGAACAATTAAGGAGTTGACCAATGAATTGCAAGGAGAGGTTTGGGAGGCACATGTCCCCGGGCGGTTGCTGGCTCAAATCGAAGAGAATGGAACTGTAGTGAATGTGCAGCAGACAGATACTGGACTAGTGGTTCGGGTAGTCAGCAAGACTTTGCCAGTTGAGAATGCACTGATGGTGAATCCTTCATTAGAAGATGTATATATGCATTATTTTCGGAGGGGATGACACACATGAAACGTCTGGTGATGTTTGAATTACGTAAAATTATGATTCCCAGAGTCTGGATTTCTATAGCTGGAAGTATTGCATTAGCCACTTTTTGTTTTGTTAGTTTCTACCCATCCGGTACGGATAGTCTATTGGTTGTAAACAAGGAAAAGCCTGAAGCTATCGCCGCTCATCTAGGACCGATTCAACCAGATTTAGCTTTGAAATACGCACCTAGACTCAAAGAAGAATATGCTGAAGACAGCGCTTGGCCCAAAGAGGAGAAGATGAAACGAATTCTGGAGCAACACTATGCTGGTACAGCTTATATGGTAGATCAATTCAACAGAAATTTAACAGAGCTGAGAGAGCAGAAGGTTTTAATGGAGAGGCAAGAACCAGGATCTTATGCGCTAAGAGATGTTACTAAAAAGCTCTCCATGCTGGAGGAGGGAAAACCACGGGGGTTTTATGTAACTGAGGACTGGGACTTATTACATATATTTTTTTCGAGCTCGCCTGGCGTCGGGGATCTTTTGATCGGTCTTATTCTAGTATTTGCACTGGCCTCCCTGTTCTCCGGCGAGGAAAACTATAGAATGGATGCACTTATTCTATCTAGTAAATACGGAAGGTTGAAGATTGTTGCGGCAAAACTATTAGCTGGATTTATAGTTACGTTTAGCTGGGTTACTCTTTTTTACGGGATTTGCACATTGCTGGCCTGTTTACCGTTCGGCTTCGTGGGCTGGAATGCCCCGCTGAATAGTTACTTTTATTTTGATGAGACTCCATATGCCTTAACCCAGCTGCAGGGATTTGCCCTGAAATATGCTGTAACCTTGCTGGCTGCATGTGGTCTATTGTTATTGACGGCGCTGATATCCGCTTTGTGTCGGAGTAGCTTAAGCAGTCTTGGACTGGCAGCATTCGTAGTTATTCTTCCCCTTTTCTCTTTGCCTGGAATGTTGGGCAAAATAATCTCTTTTTTGCCGTCAGGTGTAATGGTTAGCAGATCCTTAATCGAAAAATATGTATCCTATAACATTTTTGGCATCCCTATATTACATCTACCCTTGTCAATCCTTTCGGTGATAATTATAGGTATAATTGCTATAATGCTTATCCCCAAAGCTTTCGAACGTCGATTAAAGGTCTAAGTAGTAGATACGTCCAGATCGTTCCCGCTATGAAGTGGGGCGATCTTTTTTTGTTCTTCTTGTGAAAAAGGAGAGCAGTATATTTACGAATTAGACATTTCACCCGATAGTTAAGACAAAGGGGAATCACGATAAACCTGGCAAAGAGAGCAGGAACCCCTTACCGATAAGAACGAAAGGGATTATTAAAATGAAGATAATGAAGCTATTGGTACTAGGTCTTATCTCAGGGACAATTGTGACATGCGGCAACGTGAGTTATAGAGTTCATGCTGACACGACAACGTACGAGAATACAGGGACATATGAAGAAGTGGACGAGGACGGTGAGGAGGATCCGGCATCTTCACTGTTCACTGACATTCAAGGTCACTGGTCAGAGCCTTGGGTGCGCTGGGCGTTGGGCAACCAATTGATGGTTGGTTATGATGATGGGAGCTTTCGACCGGATCAGCCGATTACGGAAGCGGAATTTTTGAAATTATTTTATCTTTCTTTCGGCTATCCAAAGGCTACTAGCATAGGCGAAGAATGGACAGCAGCACCGTATAGAATGGCTAAGTGGTGGAATCATCCAGTTACTGGACTACAATATCCAGTGGCAAGATCGGCTCCAATCACCAGAATGGCCGCTGCAAGGTTAGTTGCATCTGGTCTAGGGATGAATTACAACGACACGGATTCCGTGGTTTATTTGCTGGGTAACTCTCTACTTCCACTTCCCGGAGAGCCAACTTTAGTAGGTTTCAGAGGAAATCTCTCGCTTACAAGAGCAGAGGCTATACAATGGATGAGAATGCTCAAGCTTAAGGGAATATATACTGTGGATTCTCGTCCAGAAGGACGATCGGATCGGAGTCACTTACCGTCATTACCGGAACAGGGTACAGGTTTGAAGGATTTTATAGCGGTTCCGGTTACCGATCGTGATTTCGGAATAGCGGATAGTGGGCGTAATCTTTTTATAGATTTTGGGAGTTCAAGAATGTTAATAGAGGAACATTACGGGGATTCAACAGGTCAAGATGTATTCAATAATGAAATGTATAAAGAAGTATCTGTACATTATGATACCGAAGGTCGGCTGAACGCTTGGAAAATAGACAAAGATAATGAGCGCATTGATCCAATCCATATAGGTACATTGAACAATATTCGACCTGGGATAAGTACATTGGAAGATGTGCTAAAGGCATACGGTACATACGTTGCAGTGGATAACGAATACGGAATTATAGTGAGTTACTGGTTTGAGAACAAGGGTGGAGTGTATGAGCCCCGATTGTCACCTTTTGAAATGGATAATATGGAGGGTGGGTTCTATATAGGCTTCATTATTGACAAACAATCTCTGAAAGTTCAAACCATACTCATATCTACAGCTCAGCAGGCAATGAATCCTACGGATATATAGGAATTGTACTGGAACCTTATTCATTCTTTAAAATGTGACGGCATGTCTTTCTGAGGCAGCCGTCTTTTGTTTTATAATTTTTTTCACCTCATAAGCTAACATTCCGAGAACTTTATCGTTATACATACGAAGGGAGGTGCAGGATGAAGCCCGGGCAGCTACATCAGATACTTCAACCTAAAATGTTAGAAATTCAAAAATACTTGATTCGTCTCGGGGCACCTGCAGCCGACGCTGAAGATATCGTACAGGATTCGGTGTATAAGGCTCTTTTGTATATTGATTCCATTGATGAGAACAAATTCAGTGCATGGTTATATAAAGTAGCGATCAATCGCTACTATGATCTGTGCCGCCGCCGCAAGCGGATAGTCATTCCTATTGACTATGTAGATGTGCCGGATATGGAATTGCCAGAGGATCATGTGCTGTTAAAAGAGAAACGGGAAGACATCGAAAGAGTGTTGGATGAGCTTCTACCGCTCCATAAACAACTCATTATTATGAAGTATGAGCTGGAGCTGTCCTATCAGGAGATAGCTGAGCTTCTGGGAATTACGACAGATACAGTGAAATCGGCATTGTTTCGTGCCCGCAAGCAATTTCAAAAAAAGTATAGAGGTGAAGCGGAATGACAGCTCCATGGGAACAAAAGGATGATCAGAACCTTTCAAAAGTAATTAAGAAGGCAAAACGAAAAACAATGATTCGAAACACAATCATTTCTCTAGTGGTGACGGTTATAGTATTATTCGGCGGGATGCTGGGTAACGCCCATCTGACAAGCTGGTTGGCGATGCGTGGTTTGGATGAAGAGAGGATCATGATGAAGATTAGCAGTCCTAACCTTCAGGAGTTGAGAACTGAGCTTGATTTAGGTTTTCTATCGGGTAAAGTTGAACTGAGCACTTACAAAGTTGTTGAGGGTGTGCCCATCGTATGGGATACTAAAAAACTGTATTTCGATATGGGCAGCCGGTTTTCTCTGCTTAATAGGGGATACTCTAGTATAAATGTTCCTGACCCGGTAATGACACAGCAAAATTATGAATACTACCGAGGATATAACAGTCAAAATGGTCAGCGGGAAATGATGTTTTATGTGCCTGGAGTGAATTATAACGAAAAAGTGTTGAATGACCTGCCTTCACTCGAACAAATGGAACCTGGCAAGCTCGTAGAAATGGCTGTTTCTTTTGATAAAAGCTACACTCAGGTAGAGGTAGAGAAGATGCTGCCGGCGGGGTTGACACAGACTTGGTATTGGGTAGATACGTATGACAATAAAAAGAACCTTGAGTTTATTAGGAATGACAGCAGCCCGAATAAATATGCCTTACCGGAATCTGCTAGACAAGTATATGGCTACGGTGGGGAATGGGAAGGGTTATTTAAGCCGAAACCAGAGGATTTTTTACAATCCTTAACCTATGGGCTTCAGATGAAGGGCAAGCATTACGGAGAGTTTGAGCGAATCTCGAATTACTTGAAAAAGGATAAAGCGGCGCCGGACGCCAGTGATGTACAGCTATTGGGAGTTGTCGTTACTGGAACTGCGAAAGAGCTGCAAAGCCTCAAAGGAAAACCCTATGTAAATACGGCAGTTCTCGGCGCGATTGTGGATAAATATTAGATCAATATAGTAAAAATGCTGGAGGGGTTATTCTATATGTGGATTTTCTACGAAAAGAGACGACCTCTCCTTCATTTTCAAAAATGCAAGGGTCAAAAGAGCAGCGATTCATCCTCCTATTGGATCTTCGCTGCTCTGCGTTTTTGATTATCCGCGATCTGCTTCAGTAGTAGATTGAAGGCAAGGCAAAGCCTGCTGACCTCAAGTGGTAATTTGTCTATGACGTGATCGCAGAAATCGCTGGTATCTCCGGTTGTTTTCAGTTGTCCAAATACGCTTCCGACTCTATAATTAGGGGATTTCTCCCTATAATTCTTAGATATATGGTCATCTAACTTATAATTAGGGAAAACCTCCCTGTAATTTACCTGATTTGGTGAAAAATAAAGGAATCACCTCGATTTTTAGGGAGAAATCCCCTCATTATGCTCTTTTTTAGCGAATTTCGGCTATTTTTAGGGAGTATTTCCCCAATTACACTAAAGCGTACATCATACATCGCACACCGCACACCGCACATCGCACATCGCACACCGCACACCGCACACCGAACATATCCCATGGGTTAAAGTAAGAATCCATCCATTGTATAGCCTATTTATAAAAAAGAAGCTGCCCTATAAGTAGAATTCTCTACTTTTTGGACAGCTTCTTTTTTCATCGGTCACAATCTGCTCAAGCTAAGTCCATTTCGCGGACCACAGCTTCATTTCCTTCAAAATTTGATGTAAATCCTCACCTTTGGGAGTAAGCGAATATTCTACCGTAACAGGAACAGTCGGAAATACGTGACGTTCAAGCACACCATGCTCCTCCAGATGGCGCAACGTAGTGGTTAGTGCGCGGGGAGAAACATTAGTGATTTTTCGTTGCAGTGCCCCAAAACGCTGCGTGCCGTCGAATAGCTCTCTGAGGACAAGAAAGGCCCATTTTCCACCTAATACTTCAAGTGTTTTTTCAACATTACATTCAATAGTAACAGGGGTTTTGGGGATATAATTATTAGTAGATTTAGCTGTCTTCAAGGTATCTCCTCCTGTTTATGAAGCTACTATACTCTAGTATAGTAACTACACTAGAGATCATATAATAAACTAATTTTCACTTCTTTCTATTATATACAAACTATTCTAGAATGAATATGAGTGCTAAGCAACCTGCCAAAATCAAACACGGAACTATGGAGAGGAGCAGTTATTATGAAATATCGCAGATTAGGTGGAACCGGTTTAAAAGTCAGTGAGATTAGTTTGGGAAGCTGGCTGACATACGGAGGCTATGTGGAAAGAGATAATGCTGTTAATGCCATTGAAACCGCTTACGACTTAGGCGTGAATTTTTTTGATACTGCAAATGTTTATGAAAAAGGTGCTGCCGAGAAAGTACTAGGTGAGACTTTACGTAACTACTCTCGTGAGTCCTATGTATTAGCTACTAAAGTATACGGGGAAATGGGCTCGGGGCCTAACGACCGTGGACTATCCCGCAAACATATCACGGAACAGTGTCATGCTAGCTTGAAACGTCTCGGAGTAGAATACGTGGATATTATGTATTGCCACCGTTTTGATCCGGAAACTCCAATTGAAGAGACCTTACGTGCGCTAGATGATCTGGTTCGGCAAGGCAAGGTATATTATGTCGGTGTTAGTGAGTGGACGGCGGCGCAAATGACCGATGCGTTAGCTGTAGCAGACCGCTATTTGCTAGATCATATTGTTGTTAATCAGCCGATTTATAATATGTTTAACCGTTATATTGAGAAAGAGATTATTCCGCTTGGCGAGCGCCGTGGGATTGGACAGGTAGTATTTTCTCCACTGGCTCAAGGGCTGTTAACTGGAAAGTATAACACGGACATCCCTGAGGATAGCCGTGCTGCTAAGCTGGATCGATTAAAAGATTCGATTACAGAAGAAAAGATTGAAAAAGTCCGCCAATTGAGTGGGATCGCCACGGAGCTGAATATTTCTGTTGGGAATTTGGCTTTGGCTTGGATTTTGCGTCAACCTAATGTAGCTAGTGCGCTGGTGGGTGCCAGCCGTCCGCAGCAGGTCGAAGAGAATGTTAAGGCTTCAGGTATTGAGCTTTCGGAAGAGATTTTGAAGCAGATTGAGGAGATTCTGGAGTAGTTGTTAGCTTCATAAAAAAGGAGACACACTCATGGCGAAAGTAGTTGTTACAGGCGGCAGTGGGATGTTGGGCAGATGGGTGGTCCGGCATTTTGTAGAGCAAGGGTATGAGGTTGTGAATGTAGATACGCAAAAATCCGCAGATTCTTTGTGCCCAACGATGATTGCTGATTTGAATAATTTGGGTGAAGTATATGGTGTGCTTGCAGGCGCTGATGCAGTTGTACATTTGGCTGCGATCCCAGCTGCAAATATAAAGACAAGTGAGGTTACCTTTCAAAATAATGTAGTATCTACCTATAACATTTTGGAGGCTGCAGCGGGTCTCGGGATTCGGAAAGCAGTGATTGCTTCCAGTGAATCCTCTTACGGAATCTGTTTTGCGGTTAATCCTTTGGGGCCGAAGTATGTGCCTATGGATGAGGAGCATCCACAGTTACCTGAAGACAGCTACGGTCTGTCTAAGGTTGTGAATGAGCAAACCGCTGAGATGTTCTATCGCAGAAAGGGTATACAGGTCGTTTCCCTACGAATCGGAAATGTTATTGATCCATCGGCGTATGAACGTTTCCCTTCCTTCATTCATGATCCAGCGCAGCGCGATCGGATTCTATGGAGTTATATAGATACACGGGATGTAGCAACAGCTTGCCAATTGGCAATCGAAACGGATGGATTAGGAGCGGTTGCTCTTAATATATGTGCAGATGAGACCAGCATGGCTGTTCCTAGCAGAGAGCTAATGGCCGCACGTTATCCAGAGGTGACGGATTTCCGCCAGCCGCTGGAGGGTCACGAGTCGCTACTCAGTAATGAGAAGGCCAAAAAGCTGCTAAATTGGCAGCCGAAGCACGTATGGCGAGATTTTGTTAACCAGTAAATAACGAGCCGGATTCACTATAAGGAGCGTGCAAAATGAAGGTCTTATTTATCGGAGGTACGGGATTAATTAGTCAGGCTGTATCCCCGTTGGCTGTAGATCAAGGAATCGAGCTGTATTTGTTCAACAGAGGACAGCGGGATGAATTCGTTCCAGAAGGTGCAAAAGTAATTAAAGGAGACATTCGTAATCCGGCAGAAGCCGCATTAGTATTACGAGATTACGAATTTGATGTAGTGGTAGACTGGATTGCTTTTACACCGGAACATGTGCAGGCAGACATTGACCTGTTCACAGGTAAAACGAAGCAGTACATTTTTATCAGCTCAGCCTCTGCTTATCAGAAACCGCAGCGTAATTATGTAATCACAGAAGAGACACCGCTGGAGAATCCTTATTGGGAGTATTCGAGGAATAAAATTGCGTGTGAGCAGCTGTTGATGGAAGCTTACAAGGCGAACGGATTCCCGGTTACGATTGTTCGTCCTTCCCATACCTATGGAAATACAGCCATCCCTGCGGCACTCACAAGTGGCCAGCATCCTTGGTCACTGATCGATCGTATCCGCCGCGGCTTACCTTTAGTCATACATGGAGATGGAACCTCTTTGTGGACACTGACACATAATTCGGATTTTGCCAAAGGTTTCGTTGGATTGCTTGGACATCCGGAAGCGATAGGCGAGGCCATTCATATAACTTCCGACGAGGTATTAAATTGGAACCAGATCTATGCGGCCATCGGACAAGCGGCAGGTGTGGAACCTAAAGTGGTGCATATCTCCACAGACTTTATCACAGCCTTTTCCCCTCCAGGGACAGCGGATGGCTTGATCGGTGATCAAGCGGTAAGCAGTGTTTTTGATAATAGCAAAATCAAACGTTTCGTGCCTGACTTCCAGGCTACTGTGCCTTTCTCCGAAGGGATCAAGCAGTCGGTTGCTTGGTTCGAGGCTCATCCTGAGCAATGTACGGTCGATGCGGAATGGTCTGCGTTACTTGATAAGTTGATCGAGAGACATGGAATTGAGGCCAAACCTCTTTCATTCTACGCATAAGGTTTATACAGTTATATTTAAAGACGGTCTGTTCCTAAGGGAGCAGCCGTTTTTTTGGGTTTGTCTCGTTCAATGTAAGGTTATGGAATGAATCAGCAAATCATGAATATACTCTCACTACCTAAAATTCCGTTGAAAAAGGAGTCCTGGCCATGCCAACCCATCCCTTTGTCTCGCGTTTTTTCGTAAATTCAGATGCACGTCGTGAGAAGTTAATTTATGATCTGCCGGAATCATGGTGGAGCCGTCCCTTTGAATATGAGTGGTGTATTAACTTTATTTCTCCGCATGGTGTTGTGCTGGATGCAGCCTGTGGGATTCCTCATCCCTTGAAGTTTTATTTGGCAGGGGTTTGTGCAGAGGTCTATGCCTGCGATATGGACAGTAGGGTTATTTACCCAAAAGCTATCCAAGAATGTATTGAGAGTGAGATTGGGGAAAAAGCGGCGAAGCAGGTTATCGCTAGAAGAACAAACAACCTGCATTTCGCTCAAGCTAATCTGACGGATCTGCCTTATGAGGATGAGAGCTTTGACACTGTTTTTTGCATATCGGTATTGGAGCATTTGAGCTTTGAGGATACGGTGGGTACTTTACGGGAATTTCACCGGACGTTGAACGAAGAAGGATTATTGGTATTGACATTTGATTATCCAACGGTAAATCTGAGTCTTATGAATGACCTGCTGCTACAAACTGGATTTCAGTATTGGGGGGAGACAGATTTTGAATTGCCTGCGGATGCTGTGCATACGGATGCATGGGGTGGATTAAATTGTTTTAGAGCCGTTCTGAAAAAAGCAAAGGAATAACAGGTCTTTCTACTCTTAATTTAGTAACCTCTTTCCAGTATGCTAGGATCATGCTAACAAAAGATGAGAGGAGGCTGTATTTTTTGAGATTAGGATCGAAGGTTTTACGTAGAATAGCACTCATTACACTTTTGTTATCACTAATAGTTCCTGTGACATCTGCTTCCAGTGCAGCTTCACTATCTTCAGATCCTATAAAGCTTGCTTTTGCGGGTGATATCCTTTTGGACGGTTTTGTTGGCGATCAGATTGCTAAATATGGGGTGAACTTTCCGTTTGTAAAGGTCGCACCTACGCTGCAAAAGGCTGACATCGCCTTCGCCAATCTGGAGACGCCTGTGTCTATCCGAGGGAAAGCGGCAGAGAAAACCTTTGCCTTCAGATCCAAACCAGCAACGTTAGGCGGCCTAACCTATGCCGGGATTGATGGAGTGTCCTTGGCGAATAATCATATTTTGGATTATGGAAAAGACGCTATGCTCGACACGCTGATCCATTTGGATCGAAACAAGATTGGCCATACAGGCGCTGGCAAAGATGAAGACGAAGCGTTCAAGCCTTATACTAAGACGGTAAAAGGGAAAAAGATCGCCATCCTTGGTGTTAGCCGTGTGCTTTCAAATCCTTCATGGTATGCCGGCAAAAACAAACCGGGAGCCGCTTCAGCTTACACCTCGCAGCCTATGCTTAGCGCCATTCAGAAGATGTCCAAGGAGAATGATTACACGATCGTATATATTCACTGGAATGAAGAGTTTAAGGATTTCCCTGAAAAGTACGCTCGCACACTAGCTAAACAGATGATTGATAGCGGGGCGGATTTAATCCTTGGCGCACACAGTCACTGCCTTATGGGCATCGAATACTATAAGCACAAGCCCATTTATTATTCACTTGGGAATTTTGTGTTTAATCGCTCCACACGTGGTGGGGAAAAAACACTTAATTCTATGCTTTTGAACGTTGAGATTAAGGACTCCAAGATGACCAGCAAGATTACCCCTGTCAAAATCATTGGCGGACAGCCCAATTTTATGGATGATTCCTACAATAGGAAAACGATTAAGCTCCTGAACACCCTATCTTTTAATGCCAACATAGATGCTAACGGCAGGGTCACAGAGAAAGAGCTTTAATAAATACAAACTCTGATTAGCTATTCACGGATCGCGCTCGATCTCGTTTGAATGCGAAATGTGTGGAGTACTTATGGAGTATGTATGATGTGGCATGAAGTATGTATGGAGTACGTATGGAGTATGTATGGAGTATGTATGGAGTATGTATGGAGTATGTATGGAGCACGTATGATGTGGCGTATGAAGTACCAATGGAGTGCCTATAAAGTATCACCGTTGTGTTTGTGAAATAACTGTATTCTATACACCTATTTTATATGTAAAACGGACCATTCTGCTTTTAAGTGTATTCTATGCAACTAAATACTAGAGAATCGACCTAGAGGGCAATAAATCAGCAGAATAGTTGTACGAAATACAGCTATATCCATCAGCCGAGCGAGTTGCAGAATTATAGTTGTACAAAATACAGTTAAACTACTAGTTAGTATTGGAATGTCTGCATCAAAAGCAGACTGCAGCAGTATGTAGAGTATTGGAACGTTTGCAAAAAGGGGGAGATCCATATGGATCTCCCCCTTTTTATGCAGAAGCTAAGTTTGGAATCAGATAATCAGCCCTTCACCGCCCCCGCAACAACACCCTTAACGATATACTTTTGCAAGAAGATGAATACTACGATTGATGGCAGCACCGCCATGACCATAGCTGTCATCGCATATTGCCAATCTGAGGTATATTGGCCCACGAAGGTGTAGGCAGCCAGTGTCAACGTTTTGGTATCTGGGGAGCCGTTGACCATGAGCAGCGGGAGCAGGAAGTCATTCCAGATCCACATTACGTCGATAATGACAATGGTTGTTGTGACCGATTTCAGCAGTGGGAAGATGACACTGAAGAACAGGCGGAAGCCGGATGCTCCATCAATCGTGGCACTCTCATCAATTTCAACCGGAATACCCTTGACGAATCCATGGTAGATAAACACGGCGAGTGGAGCACCGAAACCCCAATATAACAACCCAAGTCCCCAAGTACTCTCAGAGAGATTTAAGGTTTTAGCGGTTTGCAGAACGGTCAGCATGATCGATTGGAACGGAATCAGCATCGGCATAATGCAGAGGAAATAAATCACCCCGCTCAGTCTGGATTTCGTCCGTGCCAGCTTGTAGGCTGCTATGGATGAAATGAACACAATACCCAGAAGACCTACACCGGTAATGACAAAGTTGTTCAGGAACAGCTTCGGATAGTTGATAAACTTCCACACGTAGGAATAGTTGCCGAAGACCAGATGTTTCGGCAGGGCGATGACATCCGTCATGACTTCGCTAAAGCTTTTTAACGAGTTGATAATCGTCAGAAATAGCGGATATAGAAACAGAAGAGAGAGGATGACCATAACAACCTCTAGAATAATTCGGCCTGCTTTGCGGTTTGTATTCATTATGCCTCAACCTCTCTTCGTTTGAAGAATGCTAACTGGAGAATGGTTACCACCAAGACGGCTAGGAACAGGATAAGCGCTTTCGCTGTACCGTATCCATACAGATTGTTCTGGAAGGTATCCCGGTAGATATCGTAAGCGATACTGTAGGTAGTTCCGCCAGGTCCACCCCCGGTTAATGACAAGATGACATCGAACACCTTGATCGAATTGGTCAGTGCCATGAACACAGAAATCGTAATGGATGGAGCGAGCAGTGGCAGTGTAATACTGAAGAATTTTCTCATGGGCCCAGCGCCGTCAACTGTGGCTGCTTCTTTGAGATCCTCAGGTACAGATTGCAGACCAGCAATATAAATGACCAGATAAAAACCAATCGACTGCCAGATGGAGACGGCCAGTATGGAGACGAAAGCAAGTCCCGGCGTCCCTAGCCAGCTTAGACCAAATATGGACCAGCCTGTACTTTCTCCGAGTGAGTTGAAACCTTGCATAAAAATAAATTTCCAGATAAAACCGACAATGACAAGACTGAGGATATAAGGAATAAAGAAAGCGGCTCTCAGCCAAGGTGTGCTCTTCAGCTTCATGTCCAGAACCAGTGCGAGCAGAATGGCCAGCACGTTAACGAGAACGATGTACAGAATCGCATACTTTATGGTGAACCAGGCTGAATTGGCGAAGTTGGTGTCGCCCATAAAGATTTGTTTGAAATTATCAAGTCCGACAAACTTAGGGTGTTTCGAAATTCCGTTCCATTTGGTCATCGAATAGCGGATAGTCATGGCAAACGGAATGTAGAATGCTACAGCGATACAGATGAGGACTGGGAGAGTGAATAATCCGAATTCTGTTTTCTCGCGCCATCTTTTGCCGAGTGATTTTAACATGGATGCACCTCTTCTTGATTTGTTGGGTGGTAATATCGACTAGGCTTGCCACACATAACCATTCCGGTTAGTCTATATTGTGTATTATAGAGCAGTACCCTATACTCAAAAATGGATTTAAGAGTACAGTTAGGGGTAAAAAGGTGAACTGAAATATTTATAATTAAGCCTGTAAATCGTGGAGGAGGTTGCCGGTCATTATTAAAAAGTGGATCATAAAGCGGTTTGAACCCGTGCTGGAGCTTGTCTCACGCAGGTTGGCGAACAAGCTTATTTTGCTGTTTACAATCATCATTGTTTTGGTGGTGACCTCACTGACATTCATTTCATACGGCATGCTGCGAAAAGAATCGGTGGATAACAGCATCGCCAGTACGAGCAACAATCTGTTGCTTGTCGGCCGGAATCTGGAGAGTTATTTGGACGGCATCGAGCAATTATCCCTGCCGCAAATATCGTATGACGAGATCACCTATGCGATTTTGCATGAATCGGAGGATTATGCCTCGAAGATGTATGTGGAGGACTACTTGAAGAACCTGTACTTCTCCCGCAATGATCTGGAAGCTATCTACCTGTATGTCATCAAGGAGCACAAGTATTATTATGTCACCAAAGAGAACTACAATATTACCGTGCGGGTCGCCGAGCATCCGTCGATTGAGAATCTTTCCTGGTATAAAAAAGCGCTGGCCAGCCCGTTTAACCGTTCTTACCAGTCTTTTGTAAAAAACCAAACCTCGATGATCAATAGCTCCGACTACCCTATAAATAAGGATAAAAGCTTCATGGGCTACCATCGATTGCTGCGCTCTATAGTCTCCAGGGAACCGCAGGCGGTGCTCTCCCTTTATTTCAACTCCTCGGTTACGGACGAGATTATGAAGGATATTCCCTTCAGTAAAGGGCAGCACCTAATGTACGTCAGTCCCGATAATGAACCTTTTGTGGTGGATGACCCCGGGTTTTATCAACAGAGTGAACAAGCGGGACTGCTTAAGGAGCTGACACCAGCCTCAGGAGGACGCGTGACGTGGTCGGATAAAGAAGAGAAGTATCTAGTGATTTATGACATCAGCAAAAAAGAAGGCTGGAAGCTGATTAAGCCGATTCCCTACAAAGAAATTTATGAAGCGGCCACAACAACACGCAAATTGAACTATTTCATAGGACTGTTATTTTTAATCGTTTCGGTCATCTTGGTCAGCTTTATTTCGAACAAAATAACGAGCCCGCTAAAGAATCTGTCGCTGCAGATGAAGCGGTTCAGTACAGGCAGCTTTGACGCTGAAGCACAGGTTGAAGGAAAGGATGAAATTGCCTATCTGTCTCGCCACTTCAATAAGATGGTGGAAAAGACGAATGAGCTGATCAATGAACGGTACAAAATGAAAATTGTCGAGAAAAATGCTGTACTCAAAGCACTGGAAGCTGAGATCAATCCGCATTTCTTATATAATGCCCTGCAAGCCATTTCCACCAAGGCGCTGAAAAACAACAATGATGATATTGTTGATATGGTCGATAATCTTGCTATGACGCTGAGATACTGCATTAGCGGTAAAGATGTGGTCCATGCCAGAGAGGAATTAAAGCATATTGAACGTTATTTAGCGCTGCAGAAGGCCCGTTTCGGAAACAGAATGCAGGTGGCCTACCAGTGGGAAGACCCTTTGCTGGAGCTGGAAATTCCGAAGCTGTCCATTCAGACCTTGGTAGAAAATTGCATCAAACATGCGCTGGAAAAAGTATCCACAACGATCACAATTACCATTGAAGCGCATGTGACGCCTAGCCATACTGTTATTTCAGTGACGGATGATGGGCCGGGGTTTAGCGGGGAGCGGCTGGAGCAAGTGAGAAGTTCTCTTCAAATCCAGTGGGAAGATCAGGGTGGAGAGAACGCTGCTGAAAGTGACACGGAAAGCATCGGACTGAAAAATTTGAACACGCGGCTGAAGCTTTTGTATGGTGAGGCTGCGGGTTTGGCCATTACCAGTGATGCTGGCGGAACAAAGATGGACATGCGGTTACCGCGGGGAGGGATTAACCATGTATAAAGTACTGATTATAGATGATGAGGAACCGTTGCGTGAGGCGATCAACATCCTGGGAGACTGGAAAGGACTAGGTGTCGATCAGGTACTGGAGGCTACGGATGGAAGTATGGGCCTAGCCATGCTGCGGGAGCAAAAGATCGATCTCGTATTGGTCGACATGAAGATGCCGGAGCTGAACGGAAGTGAGCTGCTGCAGATCGTGGAGAAGGAGTTCCCGGAACTGCTGACGATTGTAATCAGCGGCTACAATGATTTTGAATATACCCGCCAGGCTATCCGTTCTAAGGTAGTTGATTATTTATTAAAGCCGGTCAACCGGGGGGATTTGAATGCGGCCTTACGTAAAGCTATCGATGTGCTGGAGGCTAAACGCAAGAAAGAAAGCGAGTTCATCAACAGGAACATTACGCTCAACATGTCTCTGCCGAAGCTAAAGGAGAAAATCTATCTGTCGATCATTGAGCGGAGCTTCAAAAATCAGTCCAACGAGGCTTTTCTGCCGTTGATCGGCGCCGATACAGCTGGGAATTATTTTGCTGCGGGTGTACTGCGGGTGCTCAATTTGGAACAAGTGCGTCGTAATCGCTTCCATGAGGACCGGGATTTGCTGCATTTTGCCGTCACAAATGTGATTAATGAGAATAGCGATGAGCATTTTCAGGCTTTCAGCTTCGCCAGCCATAAGGGAGAACGCGAGTTTATCGCCATCTTCACGATGAAAGGCGGCTATGAGGAGGACGCAACTTTCCGCTCTTTACATCATATGAAGAAGTTAGTCTCGACGCTGAAAGAGCTATTCGGAATTGTTGTTGCCGGAGGAATCGGACAGCCCTATGGTGACATCATGGCGCTTGCTCAATCCTATGAGACTGCCAAAGCCTCTCTCGACGGGATTGACCTCCTGACGCTGAAGGGAGCGATTGTCACAAATAGCAGCAACGATACTTCCCAGGGGAAAGATAATCCTTCCTTGACAGGGCGCATGCCCTTGATTCGCAACGCACTGGAGAGCGGGAATATCAATCATGCCAAAAGTATTTTAAGCGAATTCACGAAGAAATGGGAGGCTTCCGGACGTTTTAATCTGGGCGAGGCTGACCGGCAGATAGAGGAGTTTATTATTTTGCTGAACGATATTGCCACGGAGCTGGATGCGATCCCCGAACGTATTCGCGGCGGTAAAGATAAAGGATTGCGTGGGCTAGGCATCGGGAGCGATTTTGCTTCCTTTGGCGAATTTGAGCGGGTGCTGAGCGGAATTCTAGATTGCTATGGCAATGAAATCAGCAAAAGCCTTGCTGGCAATCGCCCCAGCGTACTGGAAAATATTAAAGCATACATTGATAATCACTATTTTGAGAATATTAAAATATCGATGTTCACGGATAAATATTTCCTGAGCAGAGAATACTTGATGAAACTTTTTAAAGGGCAATATGGTTATGGCATACATGAGTATGTACAAAAGGTAAGAATGGACAAGGCAAAGGAGCTGCTATCCACCCCCGACTTGAAAATCCAAGACATTTCCGAGATGTTGGGGTACAAGGACAAAAATTATTTCAGCAAGGCGTTCCGGAATTATTATGACTGTTCACCTTCTGAATATCGGGTTCTGCTATTGAACGGGGAGGAGTGAAGCGGTTACATGAACACACTTTTTTACCCTAATAAGTTCACTTATGTACATTCTTATCCTTTTTCTTTTTCTTTAGAATTGTCTCAAGACCACTAGATGCATGAGGAAAAGGGGGCAACATCATGTTAAAAAGATTTATGGCTTTATCTGCGAGTCTGCTGCTCGTCGGCGGATTACTGGCGGGCTGCGGCGGAAACAACAATGCCGCTAACAATAGCGGAACAGGGAATACTCCTGCCACAGATTCTGGCAAGCCGGTCACGATTAATATGTTCACCGCATCACCCGAGTACACTGATGCTTTTAACGCTTATATTGCCGAGTACAAGAAAGTTAAACCGAATGTGACGATTAATCTGGAGATTATGCAGGCTGACTACAATACGGTGCTCAAATCGAAGATTGCTGCGGGAAGTACGCCTGACGTATTCCAGACCACAGCGGGCGGAGATATTGATACTTTTGCGGAGTATAGTGCTGACCTAACTAATGAGCCACTGGCTGCGGCGATGACCGATGCAGTGCGTTCTAACATGAGTTCTTCGGACGGTAAAGTGCTCGGTCTTCCGGTAAAAGGAAATCTATTCGTCCTGATGTACAATAAGAAACTGTTGGCTGACGCTGGGATTACAGAAGTTCCTAAGACAACAGCCCAAATGGACGATGCGATTACTAAGCTTGAAGCTAAAGGCATTACTCCTTTTGCCAACGCCTATAAAGAGTGGTGGGTATGGAAACATATCTTCCAACACTTCGTAGATGCGGCAGCCCAAGATGCAGGTACGGATGCTAAGACACTAGTAAATGATTTTATTGCCGGAAAAACCACGATCAAGGATCACCCGGTGCTGTACAATAACTTCTTCAGCTTCGTTGATACTACTGTTAAACATGGCACAGACAAACCGCTTGAACGGGACAGCAATGCTGAAGTCAGCGACTTTGCATCCGGCAAAACAGCGTTCATGACGGGTAAAGGCGCATGGGATGAAGAAGCCATTAAGAAAATCACACCGGACTTCGACCTGGGCATTATGGGTTACCCAGTCAGCGACAAGGCTGAACAGTCCCAGATTATTACTGGTGCGGATCAAGCCCTGCGTATCAATAAGGATTCTGCTGTAGCTGGTGAGACTATTGAATTCTTCAACTGGCTGTATACTTCTGAATACGGTAAGAACTGGTTCTCTACAGTAGCTAAGGTTATTCCTCCAATTAAGGATGCTCCTATGCCTGACCTGCAAATGCCAAAAGAAATGGAAGAAATCCTCAAAACAGAGAAATCCGGCGACCTGTCCGTGAACTATTCTCTGGATACCTTCCACCAAAAATTTGGTGAGCTCATGCAGGCTTACATCGGCGGCAGCAAAACTAAGGATCAAGCCATCGATGAAATTCAAAAAGCTTGGATTCAATTCGGATCGGCAGAATAACTAGGTTCAGATCAGGGGGCGGGCTCCAAGGTAAGATTCACTTACTGGAGAACCGTCCCTTTTTTATATGTTATATAATCATAAGAAGATACTGAGACAAAGTCAGGAGGTACATTATTGTGAATAGCAAAATGATTGAAATCATTGAAAATGGACTATATCTTACGATTGAAGTTACGGAAGATCAGGATGTTCGGCTATTGCATTTTGGAGCGGCACCTTTGGAAGTAGTCATAGCGGATAAGAACAAGCAAGGCTTCCGGCTGCTGGAGCTGCAATTATCGGGTGAAGACCGCGCCGAATATCACGGGCGCACACACCGAGCATCCTATCCGGGTCTTCGGATGGTATATGCGGGGCACAGCGATACAGTGAATGTGCTCGGACGTAAACTGGAGTTTAGCTTGGCTGATCCGATTTCGGGAATCCAGGCAGTGCAGCATTTTCAGTTCTACAAGGGTGTGCAAATCGTTCGAAGCTGGACAGTGCTAAAGAATGCTGGAGAAGCTGAGGTGGCAGTGGAATACATCTCCTCCTTTGCTCTTACAGGTGTAGACAAAGAGGGGGGCGGGGAGCGCAATGATAAGATTGAAGTAACCCTTGCTCACAGCGGATGGCAGAGTGAACTTCAGTGGCGTACCTACCGCCTGCCTGAGCTTGGGATGTATCATTTGGCAGACCGTGGCTCCAAACGAATTGCCGCAAGCAATACAGGCTCTTGGTCAGCAGCGGAACTTCTGCCGATGGCAGTTTTGCATAATAAGGAGAGCGGGACAAGCTTGTTCTGGCAGATTGAGCATAACGGCTCTTGGCATTGGGAGCTGACGGATCAATACGATCAGCTTACCCTGCTGGTCAGCGGACCTACAGAACATGATAACCATTGGTGGCTGAAGCTAGCTCCCGGTGAAGAGTTTACTTCAGTACCAGCAGCTGTAGGTGCAGTGCGGGGAGGATTTCAGGGCGCGGCAGAACAGCTTACGGTATATCGCCGGATGATCCGCAGACCTAATGAGGATAATGAGCTGCTGCGGATTATTTTTAATGACTATATGAATTGCCTATGGGGAAGCCCAACGACTGAGAAGCTACTGCCTTTAATTGATGCTGCCGCAGAAGTAGGTTGTGAATATTTCTGTATTGATGCTGGCTGGTATGCACCCGGAGAGTGGTGGGATGGCGTAGGCCAGTGGGAGCCTTCCAGCGAACGGTTTCCGGAAGGGATTAAATATGTGCTCGACTATATCCGCAGTAAAGGGATGATTCCCGGACTATGGCTTGAGCTGGAGGTTATGGGCATCAACAGCCCGAAGCTTGCGGAGACTGATGACAGCTGGTTTTTCATGCGGCATGGTAAAAGGGTTAAGGACCGTAGCCGCTATCAGCTAGATTACCGCAACCCGAAAGTCATTGATCATGCAAACGGTGTTATTGCGCGTCTGGTTGAGCAGTACGGTGTAGGATACATTAAAATGGATTACAACATCAATGCAGGCATTGGGACAGAAACGGATGCGGACAGCTTCGGAGATGGGCTGCTACAGCATAACCGCGCTTATCTGGCTTGGTTGGACAGCATCTTTGTTCGTTATCCGAACCTTGTAATCGAGAACTGTTCCAGCGGGGGAATGCGCATGGATTATGCGATGCTCAGCCGACACAGCATCCAGTCTACTAGCGACCAGGAGGATTATGTACAGTATGCGGCCATTGCCGCAGGTTCTCCGGCAGCGCTGACACCGGAGCAGTCCGCAGTTTGGTCTTATCCGCTGCGCGAGGGGGACGATGAGGAAGTCATCTTCAATATGGTTAATGCGTTGTTGCTTCGTGTACACCAGAGCGGTCATTTGGCGGAGCTTGAACCTCACCGCAGAAGTCTAGTTAAAGAAGCGCTGGATTATTACAAAACCATTCGCAGTGATATCCCACACGCCACGCCCTTCTGGCCACTCGGCCTGCCGGACAGTGAGGGCGAATGGGTCAGCCTTGGCCTGCGGCGCGGCGAACGACGGTATGTCGCGGTATGGCGGATTGCCGGAGAAGCTGCGAATGTCCAATTGCCGATGGTAGAGCTGAAGGGACTTGAACCAGCGATCGCCTGTGCCTATCCTCAGCAGCATAGCTCAACCTGGAAATGGGATAAATCGGCAGGGGTTTTGACGGTGGCGCTCCCACCAGGAAAAACAGCGAGATTGTTTGAGATTACTTCGTAAAGCTTGCGGCGGGCCTGCTCTCCTAGTATCTAATACTTGGGAGCGGGCTTCTTTGTATTTCAATTGGAGAAAACACTGTAAATACAAATTCAGGAATCCGATATATTAAATGGATGCTTCAACCGCCTAGATCGAACTAATACAATTTGCCGCATTCTACAGGAAAAAAGAAGAAGGGAGTTGGTTTAAGTTGTTGAATGTAGCTTCACTCAGTAGCCTGAATCGTGTGGAAACAACAAAAGTAAGCCCAAAAAATCAGAATTCAGAGATTTCTTTTCAAGATGTCTTATCGACAACCCATGCAGAAGCGGTTTTGACACATTTGGAAGAAAAATTCGACATTAAGATCAACGTGCAAGCTATACCCAAGAGCAAAGAAGCGGTAAAGGGTGTTTACTCCAATTGTGCAGGCAAAGGAAATGTAACCATTGCTCCAAATATACTGAATCAGTCGGCAACAGATCCACAACTGCAAAACAAAGTAGAAGCGATCATACAGGATCATTTTACTTCCAGTGCGAATGATAAACCCGGTGATGTCAGTGGTGTCGTTATACATCCGGATGGAACAGCTACATTTTGGGTGATTGGTGATTACTTGACACCTGCCGAGCGGGAAAAGATTCAAAAAGAAGTAGAGGCAGACAAAAAGAAGCGTGCAGACCAATTGGACTCGTTAAATAAAGTAAGCAGTAATGATCCCATATCACAATTTGGGTTACCCACAGAAATATCCAGTGGCAGCGAAGAAGAAGATAGCATGAATTTAAATAGTATCCGTCAAGCTAGTCTAGATTCAATGCTGCGAAAAAAAAACCTGTTAATTAAATGATTAAGAACTTTTTATCATAATTACCGCCTGGGTCAATGCGTTGGTGACCTCTTAGGCGGTTTTATTTTTTTTCACCAAAAGTCCACATTTAAGTTTGACTTACTAAACATCTGGGTAAATGACGGAGTAGCGTTCTTGCTAGTTTTCGACAATTTCCTACTTACTGTGATTGCGGATAAGCGGAGTGACAAGATTTACAAATAGATTAACGAAGGTATTTTAGGGTAGAATTGTCATCAAGTAGGGTTACATTCTGGGTGAATTTCGACATTCCAGAGAAGCCCCTATTTTTTTGTGTTCTGACATGGCTTCAAATCTTGGTGCTCAACAGATATCATACATTGTCGAAATTTTGTCGAATAATATCATATAATGTAGAAAAATAATTGACAGGAAATGAATAGAACTTTAGAATTAGGTAGTAGCGTAATCATTACTATCATATAGAAGCGTACATAGCTTTTAGCAAGAATGATTATAAATGTGACTTCAAGGGAGGATGTACGATGATGAAAGCAACAGGCATAGTAAGAAAAGTGGATGAATTGGGACGTATCGTAATTCCTATTGAACTGCGTAGAACAATGGGAATCGACATAAAAGACCCGCTCGAGATTTTTGTAGACGCTGAAAAGATTATCCTTAGAAAATATGAGCCAACTTGTATCTTCTCCGGAAGCTCAGAAAACCTGATCAATTTCAAAGGTAAAATGGTAAGCAAAGATGTTCTTGATGAACTTATTGCAAGCTTTGATAGAGCATAATCCATATACCACATATGATTTCAAAAAAAAGAACCAGTATTACAAGCACAAGATGTGCATGTAATACTGGTTCTTTTTTTATGGTGTACTTTCGAAAGCGGGTTTTATTTAGACTCTAGCACACTTTGGATTTTTTTGATAAAAGCATCATATTGTACGAGGCCTAGCTCCATGCACAACTTCTGGTAGGAAGATAACTTGTAATCTAGCTGGTTCAACTTCTGTTCCAGATCGTCGTACATTGCCTGCTTTTCTATCAATGCTTGCCGAAGCAGATTATCTATGTTCTCTTTGTCCGTCTTTTCCCCAAAATACAGGTGCATAAAAAAGTCAGAACGCAGAACATCTTTTTCGGCTGGTGATTGTAGATAAGCGTGGAACTGATCCAAGCCGGCAGAGGTAATGGTGAATACATTTTTGTCGGGTTTGCCTTCCTGTCGCACAGATTCTTTAGTGATCAGATTCAGCTTTTCCATCTTGCTTAGGGTAGGATAGATCGTGCCATAGCTGGCATCGAAGAAAAATGAGAAGTATTCCTCGAAATGTCGTTTTATCTCGTAACCAGAATGAGGTTTTTCGCTTAAAATCCCCAGAATAACATCTTGTATGTTCATAAATCATTGCCGCTCCTTTCTTTCACTTCCTACCATATCACAACTGCATATCGCTCTCAATTTGAAATGGCATAGCCGGAGTGGCAAACTGTATAATTACGCATTTACTGGCACGGGCTCTTGTTCTCGTGAGATCCGAGTTTCTTTACGGAGGAAAGTGACAAGTACGCTTAATACAGCAATTGTTGCCCCAATACAGAGTAAATAGAACATATCCTTCCATACCCCGTTACCCCCGATAACCAGGTCGAGCATACCATTAACTGCATAGTAAGCGGGCGAAAAGGGACCGATCCAGTTATAAAAAGGTGAAAGCACATCGCGTGGAATAGTTGCTCCGGACGCTAACATTTGCATGGAGAGAAGCGCAATATTTAGCCAGCCGCCAGCATCCCCGAGGAGCAGCAGACTAAACTGAGCAAGGATCATACAGGAGAGAATTACCGTGAACTCGAACAGCCACATAAGCAGAAAGCCACGATTAGAGTGGATACCGAGTGAGTTAACCATGATAGTTCCCACTAGTGAGATAAGCACAGCCGTTCCACCCATTATGACAAATCGGGCTGCAAAGCGATTCCATTTACTGAATTGTCCAGACAAGTTGGAGGAAGCTTTATGGAGATTCATCGCGAGTAACATAGCACCGGTAAATGAGGCGGTAACGATCATTAAGGGTACCATAGTTTGTGCAAAATTAGTTGTAGGGTTAATGATTTCGACGTTGGCGGAAATGCGGCTGCTTGCAGCACTTTTGATGATCTCCGCTTGTGCCTGCGGCAGATTCATAGCATCCAAGGTGTGGCTTAGTGCTGAATTACTGCTTTGAGTGTTCATTGCAGCCGTGACTTTAAGTGCTACCGACTGCATCACATTGCTGACCATCTGCGGATTAGATTCATTTAAGAAGTAGTGGAGTTCAGTCTTTGCAGATGGATTACTGATCTGTCCAGTGAACCCTTGGGGAATATTGATAATCATGCGGATTTCTCTATGCTCAAGTGCTTCTTTTGCATTTTCTAGTTGGAGATCCTGTCTGGTTACGAACTGAAGTGATCCTGCAATCCCATCGACTATAGGCTGGGCATTTGTACCATCCTCATTAACAATAGCAATGGGCAGCTGATCTACCCGATCCGTTACATGATCGTACCCTGTAATCCAAATTAAGCTGAAAAAAACTTGGAACAACAGTGCAGTTATAATTCCAATGATGGTAGCAGGCTGCTTGAGGAAGCGCATGATTAATTGATTTGACATGGTTATTTCTCCTTTATATTTCAAGTTGTAATATTACAGATTGAAATATAGCATAACGAAATATAAACTGCAACAGAAAAAGTTAAGAGCATGGACATTACAAAGCGATTTCATATATCATAGGGCTTGTACTGGAAATATCGCACAGATGAATGTCTTACCTGAAGCAGAACAGAATGGGGAGGAACAACAGATGAGTAACGAAGTACATGGAACGGAACAAAACGTGGTTCATGCGAAACTGAACAAGCCAGAAGCGATTGTATTTGATATGGATGGAACATTGTTCCAGACTGAAAGTCTTTTATTGCCTGCATATCATAAAATGTTCGATATTTTGCGGGAAGAGGGACTATACGTAGGACCTACACCACCAGAAGAACGTATTCTAGGCTGCTTAGGGATGTTGCTGGCAGACATTTGGAAGAATGTTATGCCTGAAGCAGATGAAGCCGTGCACCGCCGGGCGGATGAATTGCTCCTGCAGCTGGAGATTGAAGGGCTTGAAGCCGGAGGCACACTACTGTATCCACAGGTGGTTGAGACACTGACAGCGCTTAAAGAGCGCGGAGTGAAGCTGTTTGTGGCTAGCAACGGGCTGGAGGATTACATTCATAGCATCGTTGTGGTGCATGAGCTTAAGGCGTTGTTCGAAGGCTTGTATAGTGCGGGAGGTCAAGGCACTGCGACTAAGACCGAGCTGCTACGTATTCTTTTGGATAATCATGGTATCAGCAGTGCCTGGATGGTTGGGGATCGTTCTTCTGATGTTCAGGCAGGTAAAGGAAATGGCCAGACCGTAATCGGCTGCGCCTATGCAGGCTTCGGACGTCAGGATGAGCTGAAGGGCTCTGATGTCATTATTACCTCCTTCGACGAATTGGTTGACTTATACGATAACGCAGCGATTAGTGAATAAGAACTTACGATGGGGAGTTTGCTTAGCTTACAAGCAAGCGCTTGATCACATAAGAGACAACCTTCTTGAAGAAGGTTGTCTTTTTATTGAAGTCAAAAAGATGGTGCTTCAGTTGAAAGAAATCGGTATCGTCGTCAGGCAGCAAAGATATATACATAAATAAAGGGAGTAATCCGATAAAACATGTTTTTAGTTATAGGTATAGTCTTTTCTATTGGTGGAGGACAGGCAATTCTTTATGTACTACTGGTTATTGGCTTATATCTTATCTTATTAATACAATTTATTCTGACTTTATATTATTTAATCAAAGTAAGAAATGAAATTTAAATAACATAAAGGGTTCTAAATGTTTTGCGTGCCTAATATGTAAACCCTTTATGTTAAACTATCGTTCTCTGTGGGTTAAATTACCAATCGGATTCATTTACTTTAAAAGAAGTGATTCAATAAATGGCTCTATGTCAAAGGGTTCAGTCGTTGTTTCGTATCTACCGTATACATGACCGTTTCTATCGATTAAAAACTTTGAAAAATTCCACTTAACCCCATCTCCGGCATATATGTCCGGATACTTTTCCTGCAGAAAATCCTGCATCCATTTACCGCCTGATGTCTCAGTATCGAATCCTTGAAATGGTGCTTGCTGTGTTAGATATTGAAATAAAGGATGGGCAGACGGTCCCCTAACCTCAGCTTTCTCAAATAATGGAAACTTAACTCCAAAGTTGCTCTCACAATATTTATGTACTTCCGAGTTGCTTTCTGGCTCTTTCTCGTTGAATTGGTTACAAGGAAAACCAAGTATTTCAAACCCTTGCTCATGGTGAATTTCGTAAATTTTTTGGAGATCAGGTAATTGGCGAGAATAGCTGCACCTACTGGCAGTGTTCAGAATAAGCAGAACTTTCCCGCGATAAATGGACAATTCAACAGGCTCATCATGAATTGACTTTGCTTGAAAATCATAAATAGACATCAGACCATCCCTCCACGTTATTATTATAAATCACATAATAGCGCTATTGGCGTTTATTGGTCTAATATATAATAAGAATAATGTTTATAGTATTAAACTATAACGAGTATATCTCCAGTATAAAATGCCGCTTAAATTTTTATTTTTGCGCTTTTAACCAATGAGCAGTTTCCCTCTTATCCTTCAAGTTACTTTGAAAATAATTCTAAGAGTATCAGCAACGAAAATTCCCCAAACGTAATCATTTTGATTGAATTATCCTGCTCGCCGTCGTATTGATTCAAGGTTGGCCATTATACCGCTTTCATCACGGTGTTCGAAGGCCAAAAGAAGCGTGCTCCTTAATGGAGACACGCTTCTTGAGCTGTATGATAATTGCCGCGGCGGTGCTTACTGCTGCTTAGCGTACCATTCGGAAAATTGTTTCTGGTATTCAGCGATATATTTGTCTATTCCCGCTGCTTTTAGTCTGTCTAGCGCTTTGGGAAAGGCGGTGTCATAATCACTGAAGCCGCTGCCGATCGGAGCGAGGTATTCAGTGAATACACCGTTCAGCTTCGTTTCTTCATTCTTGACGGGTGTATTGTCAAAGTTGAAGCCGGCACCTTTGGAAATGATGGCTCCATCGTCCCAAGCTTTATATTCTGCAATAAACTCGTCCGGTACCGTGTTGTCGAAACGCATGAAGTTTTTGTTCATCAGCAGCCAGTCAGGAATCAGCGAATCAGTGGTTATTTTGGTCAAACGCCCTTTTTCATCCAGCGTATAGTCAGTTCCTTCTATCCCGTAGGCGAACAAGTCGTACAGCTCCTGGTTTTTTTGCAGCAGATTGAAGAACATAATATAACGTTCAGGGTCTTTAGCTGCGGTGGAGACAAAAAAGGCGGTGCTGTAAGTGCCGCGGCTGATTTTTGGACGGCCGCTGCCGAGGAAATAGTTGACCAGTTTGGCATCAGGCACTGCTTGTGAGATGGTTGCCGCACCTTCGAATGGGCGTGCTGCTGTTCCGGCCCAGAACATCGCTTTTCCGGAGTTCCAGTCAGACTGCAGCTGTGGGACATTGGTGGCGGCATATTTTGGAATGATTCCTTTTTCATACCAGCCGTGCATAAGGTTCGCATAACTCTTGAACTCTTCGGTTTCAAACCAGCTAATAATTTGATCATCCTTCACAGACTCATCCAGGGCAATAAAATCATTTTGCCAATAGAGGTTTTTGTCCGTGTAATCATATTGTAGGAGTCTGCGTGCATCGGTGTTAGCGTACCCGATCAGTTCGGGATGAATGGCATGGACCTTATCATAGAACTGCTCTAGTTCTCCCAGTGAAGTGACCTGTGTCATGCCGGCTTCTTCAAGCAAATCCTGTCTAACTAGCGCACTGTAGAATTCCGCAGAATTCGGTTTGTTGCCGACGGGGATCGCATACTGCTTGCCTTCCAGCTGAAAGGCTTTGAAGGAGGCCTCGTCCACATTTTTACTCAAATCAGCGGCTGCATCGGCATACGGAGTGAGGTCGGCATAAAGCCCCTTTGCCACAGATTTTACCATGTAATTGGCATCTGTATAAGTTGCGAAGTCTTCTCCCGTAGACAGCATTAAATCAGTTTTACCGCCGCCATATTCGGTCCAAGGAAGAAACTGAAATTCAACCTCAGCATTGATTTCTTTCTTAATAGTGTCGTAGAACGATGTCTTCGCTAGTTCCTTCATCCGGTTGGACTCATCCCCGTACAGCACAATTTTCAATTTGGCAGGAGCCAAGGCGCTGCCGTCTTTACTACCGCTATCCGTAGAGGAAGAGGTACCTTCATTTCCAGTTCCAGAACTAGGGGGAGCGCTTTCATTGTTGCCCTGAGCACAGCCACTTACCAAGAACACCGCAGCGAGGAGCAAACTTAACCAACCTTTTTTCTTTTTCATGATGAACCCTCCTGAAATAGAATCATAATGTTTGAGGCATCTATTGCAAAGGCCGTGCTCCCTTAAGTCCCATTGTACATCAAGAAGTAGGGGAGCATAAACCCGGTGCAACCGAACATAATATGGCATCCTTGCTGGAAATTAGCCTTTGACTGAACCTACGATAATGCCTTTGACAAAAAAGCGCTGGAGAAAAGGATATAATATGGCGATTGGCAAAACGGTCAGACAGGTCATTGCCATTTTGGCTGTCTCCAGTGGCGGTGCGATGATAGCTCCACCAACTTGAGCAGCATTGCCGGAAGCCAGGAACTGAATGTTCGCCATCATGTTGTACATCAAATATTGGATCGTATAGAGATCCTGATCGGATACCAGCATTAGTGGCAAATAGAAGTCATTCCAGAATTGCAGTGCGTAAAAGAGCGAGATGGTGACCAGTCCGACACGGCCCAGCGGAATCATAATGCTGAAGAAGATCCGCAGATGTCCGGCACCATCGATTTGCGCAGATTCCACGATTTCATGCGGGATGCTGCGGAAATAGTTAGCCATGAGAAACATCAGAAAGACGCTTAGCACATAAGGGATGAACAGGCCGATGAGCGTATCGCCCAAATGATAATATTTGGTGCTAAGCAGATACCATGGCAGCGTTCCTCCGCTGAACAGCATTGTAAAATAGGCGAAGAAGGCGAAGAAATTTTTGAGCCGGAAGCTTTTAACGGAAATGACATAAGCGTAAGCGGTGGTCACCAATACGGCCGACACGGTACCCAGCACCGTAACGATCACCGACATGGAATACGCCCGCAGAATCTGCTGTGTCTTCGAGCCAAACAGGAATTCATAGGTTTCAAAGGTAAAGCCTCTGGGCCAGAACGAATAGCCTTCCGCGGCGATTCTGGATTCGGTAGATAATGAGCCGGATACTGCCAGAATAAACGGCGCTAGACAGATTACGGAAAATACGGCAATACAGATGTAAAAGAAAATGAGCAGGCCTTTGTTTTCGGTAGTTTGCATCTTATCAGTCTCCTAAAATAGTTTGCTGTCTTTGTCATACCAGCCGGCTAATTTGTTGGCCACCAGCACCAGAATGAAACCAAAGACGGATTGATAGAGCGTGATGGCTGAAGCAAAGCCGAATTCTCCGGAACGGATGGCTGTGCGGTATACATACACATCGATAATGTCGGTAGTCGGCAGAAGCAACGGATTCAGGAACGTTACCCCCATAATCATACTGAGATCGCCTTTCAGCATGCCCCCGATGCCCAGCAGCGTCATCAGAATGATCGACGGAATCAGCATGGGCACCGTAATTTTGGTGATAATCTGCCATCTGGAGGCACCATCGATTCTTGCAGCTTCATAATAGGAAGTGTCGATGCCTTGCAGCACCGCATAATAGATGATGGCGCCGTAACCAGCGCTTTTCCAGATATTCGCTAGCACGAGAATGATTACGAATAGCCAAGGGCTGGAATACCAGTCAACCTGGGAGAAGCCGAATGTCTGGAGCAACTGGTTCATAATGCCTTTGTCGTAATCCAGCAGGGAGAACAGAATGGCTCCGATAATAATCCAGGAAATAAAATACGGGAAAAACATGACGCTCTGCGTGATTTTGATAAACCATTTGCTGCGCAGCTCATTTAGAATAATGGCGATGGCCACTGAAAAAAACGTGCCGGTTAGCATATACAGCGCATTTAACATCACCGTGTTACGTGTAGCCCTAAGAGAATCTTCCATACTAGAGAAGAAAAACTCGAAATTAGAGAAGCCGGCCCACGGGCTGCCGAAGATTCCGTCGTTGAAGTTGTAATTTTTAAAGACGAGAATCAGACCACTCATCGGCAGATAAGCAAAAAGAATTAGAATGATGATTCCCGGAAGAGCGAGCAAATAAAGCGAGCTGTCCTTCCTTAGGGATTTACGGAAGCTCTTGGCTTTGGCCGTCCTGATTCCCGGACTTGGCATTCCTTGTGTCTCCGATGTAGCTTCTTGCATCATTAACAGTCCACTCCTTTATACTAGCGTTGTCATTTCCGTCCCTTGTTTTAGGAGAACGCTTTACATGAAAATCATAAATCCACCCGGAATGTAAACGCTATCATAATAAACGGAAAAAAGTTAAAAAAAGCGGAAAAGGGCAGCTTAAAAAAACGAAAAAGACAGAACTTTTTTGTTTTTAGGGTGCTCAAAAGCCTGATTTAAAGGGGGATTTCATAGTATAGGCCGGCGCGAGGGTTATTCATTGAAAGTCAAAAAGGGGATGTCTCCGGCTATGAAAATGCTGCCGGGACATCCCCTTTGTTCCTTACTTTTAGCGGGTCAATCAGTAAGATTCTGTTTCTGCAAAATATGATTCATTCTCCATTTAGAAGGTGTAACCCCATAACGCTTTTTGAACTGGGTTGTAAAATAGGTGCTGCTGTTGTAGCCCACTTTCTCGGCAATTTCCCGGATATCCAAGTCAAGCTCAGTGACTAATAACATCTGCGCCTGCTCCAGACGCAGCAGGTTAACGAAATCGGGAAAGCTGCAGTTTACTTCGTCGGCAATAAGTCTACTGAGATAAGCGGGACTTAGCGATAGCTTGTCAGCAAGGGCATTAAGGGAGAGCCTGGAGTCATCATAATGATCTCTGATATAACAAATGGCTTCACCAGCAATGCTCTTGGTCTGTACAGCGCTCATGCTGGCAATACGCTCGTGGGCGGTATAACAGCTGTCTACAATCCAATTCCATAGCTTGTCATAGCTTTGGATCTGCCAGATATGCTGGTAATTATCTAGAAAGCCGGAATGCTGGACGTCTGCATTAAGCTCAGCCGTGCGACTGAGTTCAAAGACCAGTCTCGATAAAGCGATGGTGGCAGGCTCGACGCGGTAACTGCAGGCTACTGCCAGCAATCTCTCCACTGCCTGCGGAATATGGTTCGAGAGTTCCGTCTGCTTAACGGCTTGCAGTACCGGTTCAAGGGCACTGTCGGGCATTGGGCTGCTGTTCAGGTGGATCGTATCATCGGCAAAGATGATGTTCTGCTGCACATGAAATTTAATATATTGCAGACTGTCCGCAGCCTCATTGTATTTAGCCCTCAGTAGGTTTAAATCATCCGTCAGCCCGCTGATTCCGAAGGCGCAGCAGGCTCCGGAAAGCTGTAGCTGAGCGGCGATTTCTTCCCATTTGCCGCGGTACAAAGCGTAATCGCCGAAGCTGCCGCTGTGAAGCTCGCTCAGAATAAGTACAGCAGTGCCTTGATGCGGGCGGAAGGATTGAATGGCTGCAAGTTCACAGAAGGCATGTTCAATCTGTTGTATGTTTTCCTCAAAAGTATGCCGGAAGTCGGAGTCTTCAGGTTGTTCGGGCTCCAGAGCGGTCAGCACGCATACACAATATGCTCCCCCAGAAGCGGCTATGCTCATCAGGGGTGTCCCGCTGTTCTCTGGTGTTCTCTGCGGGGAAAGCAGCCACCGCATCAAGGCGCTATCATCGCTTTCTTTTTTTAGCTGCTCCAGCTTAACGCCAATCTGTTCGAGCTCCTGGCTTACGGTATCGAAATCGCCACCGGTTTTCAGCGCTTCTTCATTGCCAGATAGATGAGCGATATTGCCGAAGAGCCGGCCGATTGGCTTATACATCCGCCGCGAGATCAGGTTGGCGGTTATAGATGCGGCGGCAATCAAGGCCAAGCACAGGCCAGTCATCAGATTACGGGCATTGGAGATATCACGGATGCTATCCTTGTAGGAAGTCTCCGACACAAACCACAGCTTGTCCGCTGCAGAATATACATAGGTAATCAGCTGTGGCTCTTCACCTCCCTTATAGACAAAAGAGCCTCTTTCTGAGGTGGAGGACACCACCTGCTTTAACATGCCCTCTTCCAGAGGGGTGTCAGATAATGCACTGTGCATGAGCACAGATGCTTTTCCGTCAAGCACAGCGTAACGGGTGGCTTCGCCTTCTTTTTGCGTAAACAGATTATTCTGCAGCTTTCCCAAATTGACGGTCAGTGCTACCGCACCATTATATTCGCTATCCGCAAACGCCCGATCATTATAAAACACGGTGAGCAGGGTAATGGGGGTACCGTTATTCAAGGTTGCCTCCCACAGAAACGGTGATTCAACAATGATGTTATCCCGCATTCTCGAGAATAGCTCCAGCTTGGATTCAGGGCTTAGCGGAAGGTTTTCGAACATGGCAACAGGCTCATCCACTCCCATGATGTAGGCGTTCTCCATATATTGGTTCACAACCAATGCTCCGCGGATTTGGCTTAAGGCACTGTACAACTGGTCGCTCCAGCTGGTATCGCCATTCATCATGAGCGCGTTGATGTTTGGATTCCTATAGAAGTCCATAGCGTAGTTCTGGACGATCTCTTCATAGTTTGTAAAAACGGTTTCAGTATTCACCAGTACATTTTGGTTCGCCTTGTTGACATTATCTATCGTAATATTCCGGTACCAATAAAAGATCACTACAGCCAGTACTAGAATACAGCAAACTGAAATCGCGGTTAGGCTCATAAAAAAGCGGGAGTACAATTTCTTTCTTTTTCCCAAGCTGCTCACCCCTTCAGGTAAATCCTATTACACCCATTCTAGAGGGAAAGGCCATTCGCTGACAAGGAGTGAAATATGGGCAATATAGCATGAAAGTATAAAAATGAAGAAATAGAACATAGAAAATACAAGAAAGTTAAACTTATACGAACTATAATTGGTGGTGCTTACATTTGAATTGTTTTGAGGAGGATTACTTTTAATGAGAACATTCCGCAATCCAGTGCTGCCGGGATTTTATCCTGACCCTTCCGCTATCCGTGTTGGTGAAGATTATTATCTTGTGACTTCAAGCTTTGAATTTTTCCCAGGCGTTCCTATCTTCCACAGCAAGGATCTGGTCAATTGGCGACAGCTTGGCCATGTACTGGACCGCCCGTCCCAGCTCAATCTGGATCACTCGATTCCCTCCATGGGTATTTGGGCACCGACGCTCCGCTATCATGAGGGAGTTTTCTATATGATTACCACTTTTATTGACAATGACAAGAACCAGCATAATTTTTATGTAACAACAACCGATCCGGCCGGAGACTGGTCTGACCCTGTATGGCTGGAGGATGCACCCGGTATTGACTCCTCTTTGTTCTTCGATGAAGACGGCAAGGTGTATTATACCGGCAACCGTGTTCCGCCGGAAGGGCAGGATTATCCGAAGCATATGGATATCTGGCTGCAGGAGATTGATCTCAGCCAAGGGAAGCTAATCGGTCCGAAGCATAGTATTTGGCAAGGCGCACTCAAGGTAGCTCATGCGCAAGAGGGACCGCATATTTATAAGATCGGCGCTTGGTATTACGTGCTGATTGCCGAGGGCGGAACCGGGCATACTCATGCGATTACGATTGCCAGAAGCAAGAGTGTGACCGGTCCTTATGAGGGCCATAAAGCCAATCCGATTCTGACGCATCGCCATCTTGGCAGAGCGTATCCTATTGTTAATGTGGGTCATGGAGAGCTAGTGGAGACTCAGCATGGTGACTGGTGGATGTTCTGCTTGGCTTCACGAACCAGCGGTGGTTATTACCGCAATCTGGGACGTGAAACCTTCCTGACACCGGTAATCTGGGAGAATGAATGGCCTGTGGTCAATCCTGGCAAAGGAGTGCTGGAATTTGAGACGGAGGCTCCGGATTTGCCAGAGACAAAATGGCCGGAATTGCCTGCGCGCGATGAGTTTATAGGTAATGAGCTGGCACCGATCTGGAATTTCCTGCGGACACCGCGGGGTGAATTCTGGAGTCTTACCGACAAGTCTGGAGTTCTGCGGCTTCGCCTGAAGCCAGAACGGCTCTCGGAGATTGCCAATCCATCTTATATCGGTAGACGCCAGCAGCATTTGAGCTTCAGAGCGGCGACTGACATGACGTTTAGTCCCGCTGCAGAAGGGGAAGTAGCTGGTCTTGTTCTCCTCCAAAATGCGGATCACCACTTCCGTTATGAACTGGGGCTAGAGGCAGGCGAACGTGTATTACAGCTGATTCATCGGATGGGTGGCAGCGAGCAGCTGCTGGCGTCAGTGCCATATCTACAGGATCAGGTACAACTTAAGGTGGAAGCCAGAGGACAAGAGTATAGCTTCTATTACAGAGCTTCTGAAGCCGCCAAGTGGACAGCCTTCTGTGAACGGACGGATGGCAGAGTGCTCAGCACCGATCTGGCCGGAGGATTCACAGGAGCATACCTCGGGATGTACACAAGCTCTCAAGGTGCAAAGAGCGAAAGCTATGCCGATTTCGACTGGTTTAGCTATGAAGGACTTGAGTATTAGGAGGAGGTGAAATTCAATGAGCAGCAATCTTGTAACTAACACGTATCCGATTCCCGAGCTTCCCCAGATTCCCGAACGGACTTTTGCAATCACGGATTATGGGGCAGAAGAGGGGGGATTAACGCTATGTACCTCTGCTATTCAGGCTGCACTGGATGCCTGCGCTTCGGCGGGAGGCGGAAAGGTTGTTATTCCCGCTGGCATCTGGCGCACAGGACCCCTTACTTTACGTAGTCGAATTAATCTGTATGTAGACAAGGGAGCGTTGGTGCAGTTTGACCCTGATCATACCTTGTATCCGTTACTTTCTTCCCATTATGAGGGGAATGCCGGCTGGCGCTGTCAGGCTCCGCTCGATGGAGAAGGTTTAAGCGATGTGGCAATAACCGGTGAGGGAATATTCGACGGCAGTGGCGAAGGCTGGCGCCCAGTGAAGCGGTTTAAGATGACCGAGAAGCAATGGGAGCGTTTGATCGAATCTGGAGGAGTGCTTGATCCGCAGGGCGAAGTATGGTGGCCTTCCCGGGAAGCCATGGAAGGTGAGGACTTCTGCCGGAAGCTGTGGGACAAGGGAGAAACTAGTATGGAGGCTTATCTGCCTGCTCGTACGTATCTTCGTCCGACGTTGCTTAGCCTGCGCAATTGCCGGCGGGTGCTGCTGGAAGGGCCGACCTTCCAGAATTCACCTGCTTGGTGTCTTCATCCCATTGGTTGCGAGCAGATTACCGTACGAAATGTTCAGGTACGTAATCCTTGGTATTCGCAGAACGGGGATGGCCTTGATTTGGAATCCTGCACGCATGCTCTAGTTGAGTACAGCAGCTTTGATGTGGGTGATGACGCCATCTGTCTCAAGTCAGGCAAGGATGAGGAAGGCCGTAAGTGGGGAATGCCCTGCCAGTATATTACCATCCGGAATTGCACGGTATATCACGGACATGGAGGCGTTGTGATCGGCAGCGAGATGTCCGGAGGTGTACATGCAGTTCGAGTTAGTGACTGCCTGTTCATCGGCACGGACATCGGCCTGCGGTTCAAAAGCACCCGGGGAAGAGGCGGTGTGGTGGAGGATATTGTAATGGAGAATATCAACATGACCGGCATCATCCACGAGGCTGTATCCTTTCATATGTTCTATGCAGGGGTTGAAGGATCGGAAGGGTATGACGAGCAGTTATTTTCGGTTACAGAGGAAACTCCGCAATTTCGGAAGATTACCCTGAAGAATATTGTGTGCCATGGTGCGGCAACCGCTCTACTGGTTAACGGGCTGCCGGAGATGCCGCTTGCTGATCTAACCATCGAAAAATTCCACGCAGTGAGTGATCGGGGAATTGTGCTGCGGCATGCCACGGGGCTCACGTTGGATCGTATCCGGTTGCAGACTTCGCAAATGCCGAAGATAACAGCGCATAGATGCAGCCACGTCACGCTCACTCATTCCGAAGATTTGACGATTACAGATAGATAAAAAATTCTATGGATGATGGAAATCCGTCTTGAACTTCCGTGGGTGTGACCTTGCTTCTTTTCGGTATTGGAGCGGGGTCAGACCGGTTGATTTTTTGAATGTTTTATTGAAATGGGAAAGATGTTCAAATCCGACAGCGGAGGCGATCTCCTGGATTTTGCCTGTAGATCCGACAAGCAGCCGTTCGGCTTCCCTTACGCGGACATGAACGATGTATTCCCGAAAGTGAAAACCCGTCAATCGGTGAAATACCCGGCTCAAGTATGAAGGACTAATGTAAAAATTACTCGCAGTCTCTTCCAGAGTAAGGGCCTCACGGTAGTGATCACGGATATAGGTGGCTACATCCGTTACTAGATGATGGAGCGGATGTTTCGTCCCTCCAGCTTGTGAGATACTCTCTGAACGCTGGAGGAGAATCATCAGCTCGGAGAATAAAGCGATTACGCTGGTTTCGTAATACGGGCGCTGCAACCGGCATTCTTCCAGCATCCGGTTCATTAGGATTTCCGCTTCGTCCTGCTCGCGCAGGGTCAGCTTGAACAAGCGGTACCCGCGGTCATGAAACCAGATGGCTTCATTCTGCAGGGATGGCGGTAGAAGAGCAGGATCATAGTTGATCAGAATCCGCTCGAACTCGGCTACTTCCGAGCTTGCTGTGGAATGAAGCTCCCGGCCGGAGATAAGAATAAGCTCACCCTTATGAACCGTAATGACTCGGTCGTCCACAAAGTATACCCGCTCCCCTTGTATCAGATAGTACAGCTCGGCTAAGTCATGGCTGTGGGGACGTGGCATAGCAGTGATGCCTTTACGTTTCATATGCTGGATGCTGTAGCGGTCTTCTTCAATATGATATTTGTGATTGGGGCTAGTCAGGCTAGTCATAATTCTCCTCTTCTCTTACGAAGCGTTACGGTTATTATAGAATAAACTCAGGTTGATAGGAAAGGAGCCGCAGATGTTAATTACAGTCTCTAAGAGTGTCGACGAAGGATTCAGTAGTCTACAGGCAGCGTTGGATTCAATTCCACAGGAACACAAGGAAGAAGTGACGATTCGTATTAAACCCGGCATTTACGAGGAAAAAATTACAGTGAAACAGGGAACGCCTCCGGTTCTGCTACTGGGGGAAGACACGAATTCCACCATCATTACCTGGTCAGACAACGCGCACACTTTAGGTCCGGACGGAGAACCGATTGGCACGTTCAAATCCGGTACCCTGAATGTATTCGCTGAGCATTTCACCGCTGAAAATCTGACCATTCGAAATGCATCAGGTCCCGGCACTGGCCAGGCGGTGGCTGCTTTTGTTGATGCTGGTCATGCTGTATTCCGGCGTGTACGCCTGCTGGGTGATCAGGATACTTTGTATACAGGGCAAGGAAAGCAATATTATAACGAATGTTACATTGAAGGCGATGTGGATTATATTTTTGGCGCGGCTACGGCTTTGTTTGAACGTTGCCGGCTGCATAACAAACGTTCCAGAGGATATATAACAGCCGCATCAACGCCTGAAGGCGCACCGTTTGGTTATGTATTCCTCGATTGTGAAATTACTGGCGGTCAAGGTGTAAGTGAAGTGTATCTTGGCCGACCTTGGCGCCCTTATGCACATGTGGCTTTTATCCGCACGGTCATAGACAGTTCGATTATCGGCGAAGGCTGGCATAATTGGGGGCAGCCGGACAGGGAGGAAACTAGCCGCTATGAAGAATATGGCAGCAGTGGACCGGGAGCCAATCCCGAAGCCAGAGCTGCATGGTCGCGGCAGCTGATTCCACAGGAAGCTGCGGAGTATAGGGTGCTGACCGTGCTTGATGGCTGGCATCCTGAAGGATATTAAGGAAGGAGCACTTCGGATGGAGCCTCTGGAACAATACATGAAAGAACTAGCTGGTTCAGCACAACGTAACTCGGCTTTCAGCAAAGACATACCCTTTCAGCAATGGCGTGATGAGCTTAGCGCAGCATTTACGAAGCGGTTAGGTGGCTTTCCAGAAATAGCTGAGGAGCTGCAACCGGTTCTGCTGGAACGAACCGTCTGCTCCGGGTATACCCGTGAACGTATAGAGATAACTACCTATGAAGGGTTGCGCATGCCGCTGTATCTTTTGATCCCGGATCAGCCGTTCTCTACCCCTGTTCCTGCCGTTCTTGCCATTCATGGACATGGCTATGGAAGCCGGGAGATCGTAGGCTTGAACCCGGACGGATCGGATCGGCAGGGAGATCCCGGGCTGCACAAAGACTTCGCTGTTTCACTGGTAAAACAGGGCTTTGTAGTGGCAGCCCCAGAGCTGCTCGGCTTTGGGGACAGACGATTGGAAGAAGACCTAACAAGCGGGGAGCCTGGACGTAATTCCTGCTTCCGCCTGTCATCCGCATTGTTGATGGTTGGGAAGACGATGGCCGGCTACCGTATCTACGAAACCATGCGGGCACTGGATTATTTGCAGACAAGAAAAGAAGTTAAGGATGAACGAATTGGAATTATGGGTATTTCCGGCGGGGGACTGGTGGCTGGCTTCACAGCTGCACTTGACGAACGAATCGCTTGTGCGGTCGTAAGCGGGTATGCCAATACTTTCGCAGACAGTATTCTGACACGCAATCATTGCCTTGATAATTATATTCCAGGGATTTTGCTGGAAGCGGAGATGCCTGACCTACTGGGCCTCATTGCCCCTCGTGGCCTGTTCCTCGAATCGGGAGATACCGATCATCTGTTTGGCCCACGCGGAACAAAATTAGCTTTAACCCAGTTGCAGACGATTTACAGGTCGGCGAATCATATCGGACAGGTAGAAGCGGACTTCTTCACCGGAGGTCATGAGATTCATGGTGAACCAGCCTTTGCCTGGCTGCGCAAGCAGCTCACCTGAGCATAAGATTAGACTTCATATGGATGACAAACGAAGGAGGAATAAGGATGTCTATAACTGAAGCAACAACCGTTCGCTTGTCCAGTAAAATCGCGAGTACGATTCTTGGAGGGTGCAACAAGCAGGGAGAGCATGAATATGTGCTGGAAAGATGGGCTTATGTTCCGGGCATGCTGCTGATGGCAATGGCCCGGGCGGGTGTTCAGCTCGACCAGCCTGAGTATGTCTCCTTTATGGAGCGGCATATGGACACATTTATTGGAGAGGATGGTTCCATCCGTACCTACAGGCTGGAAGAATACAATCTGGACCAGATTAACGAGGGGAAAAACCTGTTCTTGCTATACCAGAAAACCGGAGAAGAACGGTATGCTGAAGCAGCCCATTTGCTGGCCGCACAGCTTATTGGACATCCCCGCACCTCCGAAGGGGGATTCTGGCATAAGAAGGTATACCCTTTCCAGATGTGGCTGGACGGGCTGTACATGGCATCGCCATTCCTAGCGGAATACGGCAAGGTTTTTCAACGACCTGAACTGATTGACGAAGCGGCGCATCAGCTGCTGCTGGTTGAGCGGCGGACCCGTGATCCACGGACCGGTCTGCTCTATCATGGCTGGGATGAATCCAAAGAGCAGGAATGGGCTGACTCGTCTACCGGATTGTCCTCTCATTTTTGGAGCCGGGCGATGGGTTGGTATGCGATGGCTGTGGTTGATTGCCTGGAGCATTTTCCGCTCACTCATCCGCAGCGGGGGACGATCATTGGCATTTTCCAGCGGATGTGCGGCGCGCTTCTGGAGGTTCAAGACAAGGAGACTGGCCTCTGGTACCAGGTGTTAGATCAAGCGGGGAGAAAAGGCAATTATCTTGAAGCTTCCGGCTCGTGCATGTTTGTTTATGCGATGGCTAAGGGACTAAGATTAGGTTATCTGGAATCCTCTTTTATAGAGGCGATGTTGCAAGGGTATGAAGGCATTTTGACGCATTTGACTGAAGAGGATGAACAAGGTGTGCACTTGCACCAGATCTGTCATGGAGCGGGTCTGAGCAAAGACCGTAATGGCTCATACGATTACTATATCTCTGAGGACGTATTGTCGGATGTGCCTATGGGCGTCGCTCCATTGTTATTAGCATCACTTGAGGTGGAACGGTACCAAGCTGAAAAATAACAGAAGCCCAATCATTCCCTCTGAAATGGAATGATTGGGCCTTTTTTTGCTGCCAGATATATATTTATTAGCGTTTCAGCAGATCCTCGCGGATAGGTGTGAAGACATCGAGCAGCGCAGAGTCTGCTTCCAATGCGGTTACACCGTGCTTTGCATCTGGCGGTATGGCAATACTTTGCCCCGCGGTTACCTTATGCTTCTCGCCGTCAATACGAAATTCAAAGCTTCCACGCAGACAGTAGCTCATCTGCTCGTGAGGATGGCTATGCTCATAGCCCTCGGCTCCCTTTTCGAAATGAACCTCCATCATCATCAGACTGGCTGCAGCGTTCAAGATACAGCGTTTAACTCCCGGTTCTGCTGGTTCCCATACTCCAAGATTGCTCATGTTCTAATCTTCCTCCTTGTATATAGTTATCGGGGCATGGCGATGTGAATTCTGCCTGCCTCAATTCTTAATTGGGTTGCTTCAGGTTGCCCGGATGTTGACTCAGATTCTCCGAGCAGCCTAAGCGGTCCGAGACCCGGAACAGTAACAAGGTGTTCTTCCTTGGTGCCGTTGATGGCGGCGATAAACCATTTTCCATCCGTACGGGATATCCTGTACAAGCGTACTCCTTCGACAGCCTCTTCATAATCAAGCTGTTCAAGCTGTAGTGAAGAAGCATCTTCTGTCCGGGGATGAAGCAGAATGACGTAATCGCTTGTACCACCATAAACACGAAAATGTTGCTGCTCTGCCAGCGGATAATTCCCGGCTACAGCGCCTTCTCCCATTGTAATCACTGGAAGTTCTGGTTCGGCGATATAAGCGCTTAGGTGCTTGCCGTTCAGGCAAGCTGCATCAATGGATTGCTCCATTATACTTGCATCAGTACTGAGTGTATGCAGATTCCAGACGCTGTTCGATGCTCCCTCGATTCGATCCCATATCAAGTAGACGTTAAAGCCTGCTTTAATAAACAAGAAATTCCGCTCATATTCCCTGGCGTTAGCCTCTGGAATAAGACTGCTGGCATGATCTAACTCTTCTGAAAAGCGCACTTCCTTGCATGTGCTTTGCAGTGGGCCATTGGCAAAATTTCCGAATGAATCGGTAAATTGAACAACATTATGAGCTGCGCTGGACACATACCAATGCCGATCTCCGTTATAGTAACCTCCCGTTCCAGAATCAAGGGTTACTGGAACACCATCTGCCCAGATGGAGAAGTGCCCTTCATCATGATGAGCGTGATAAGTCAGCGGAGACGCCTCGTAGATTGCATAATGCTGAAGGTTCTGTTCTCCGTTGCGGAAGATGACATAACCGATATCGGGATAATGTACGGAGTCGAGTGCAGGCCTTTGTTCTGTTAAGTCGGGCTGTGGATATAACAGCGCGACCAGAGGCAGAGGAAATGCGCCACTATCCTCAATCGGTTCTCCGCCGTGCTTCCACGTCCAGAGCATTTCCCCGGCAAGCTGGGGGTCTTCGTCCATATAGAATGGGGCCGCATATCCAAGCAGGCGAAACCATTTTTCCTGCACATTGGCATCGCCGACCGCTGGTGTAAGCAGGACGGGGGAGCCAGAAGAGCCGCCTTGAATAATATCTGGTGCAGTCACTGTTCCGATTAGGAAATGGTACATGCCCTTTACCTTCTCATGCTTGAAATAATCAATGCCCTTCAAACGCTTTAATAGGAGGAAGAAGAGAAAATAGCGATGCAATACTGCGCCATGGTAGCGAATATTTTCTGGCCATGCGCCGTCTGAATCCACCACTTCTGCCAGCTGCCAGTTGATGACTGAGAGGGCATGATCAAGATATGCCTCACTTTGTTTTTCATTGGGAAAGAGGAGGGCATATACACCCAGTCCGGTTGCCCGGTCGGCATTCCAATTACTGCGTTTTCCCCCCTTTTCATCTGGGAAGGTCTCCAGATCAAACCGGTAGTAGTGGGTATCCATCATCATGTCTGCGATATAGCGGAAATGAGCGAGAAGTTCGGTTTCTTCTCCAGTGAGGAATACACTGCTGCCAGCAATCTGATCGTAGATTACCGAAGCAGCAGCGAGCCCCCTCCCGATATGCACCGCGCCGTAAGTATCATCGTCATGCCAGCCGTCTCTACGGAAAATATCCATGCCTACCCGCATATCGGCAAGCATGTACTGGAGCTTTTGCTTGGCTCGAACCGCAAATTTACTTTCACCCGTGGTCATATACATATTGGCGTCCGCTCCCGTAGCCTCCAGCAGGAAGGCCCAATTGGTAAGTGTCGGCCGATTAAAAAGCGGGGAGAGCAGCTCAGTTCCCAATGGCTGCCCCGCAGCATTTAGAAAATGGACCCCGATGCAGATTCCTTCGCCTAGAGGAGCTTCCAGACTGAGCACCGTCTGCACGCTGTAATGATCACCTTCGTATACAGGTATGGTCTCTCCATAATGAAGGATTGTCAATCCTTTCACTTCCTCATTACTGATGCAGATACATTGCAAATCGTCTGCCAGACTAGCGCCAGATGGGGTTACACCAGATGGCTGGAGACCCTGCTGCCATCTGGCCAATTTCTCTAGATATACTGTGCTTCCGTTTTCTCGGTCTTGACTCCACCCCAGCATCCCAGATTCTAGACCGCCATTCGCTAGTTCAACCGGCAAGCCAAGCTGCGAATGAGTCAGACGCAAGCCCCCGATGCGCGCCGTGCCCTTTCCCCGAATCTGTACAGAAAGCTTGAGGAAGGCCGTTCTGGGAGGGGTTTTAAAAACAAAGGGTTCTACCCGGAACACCCCGAGTTTATGGAGGGGCGCAGCAGCTTCTCGGCTGGCAAATTGTTCAGACAGCTGTTGTTGTCTTTCGTACTCTTGCCGGACCTTGGGAAGCTGTTCGATTCTAAGGCGTATGCCCTCCAGCTCTCCTTCGGTATAACATCCGAAGGGGCGTGTACCGCCACCATATGCTGAAATCATCGGTAGTTCTAACCTCCTTGTAAAGTAGTCATGGTTCGTGGGTGAGCTTTCTCTTAATTAGTATAAACGTGGCTTTACGAAGGACGGGATAGATAAACAAATGAAGGAAAGGGGACAAAGCAACTGAAAAAGTGAAATTCTCCCCCAAGCGCAGTCGCTTTCTCCCTAACCGTTACGAACGGATAGAATTATCATTAAGGACATAAGCTTAGTCCAATGGACAGGAGGAACAATAAATGAATTTATCAAAACGTCAAATTAACGCCTGGACCTTCGTTGCTCCCAGTTTGATTCTGACGCTGGTTTTTGGAGTATATCCGATCTTTTGGGCTCTGAAGTACATGTTCTATGATTACCAGGGTTTCGGCGAACCCTTGTTTATCGGGCTGGAGAATTTCGAGCGCTTATTAAGGGATCAGGAATTCTGGAAGTCAGTGGTCAACACCTTTATCTACGCTGGAGGCAAGCTGCTCATCACCTTGCCATTATCATTTTTACTGGCGGTTGTCCTCAATCGTGCTTTGAAAGGGCGGCAGCTGCTAAGAGCGATTTACTTTATGCCGACCGTAATCAGTGCTTCGGTTATGGCCATCGTATTCTACGTTATCTTTAATTCATACAATGGGATGGTTAACCAGCTATTGGTCGGCTCTGGAATTATTTCCGCTCCGATAGATTGGCTAGGGCCGAAATATGCCTTACTAACAGCTATTATGATTGCGATATGGGGGGCTATCGGTAACTATATGCTGCTCTTTATCGCTGGTTTACAGAACATTCCTGAGGATCTCTATGAGGCGGCATCTATAGATGGAGCTGGACCTTTCAGAAAAATGTGGAACATCACCGTTCCCATGCTCGGACCTGTATTGCAAATGATCATTATGCTCGCTATTACCGCCTCCCTAAAAGGCTACGAGAGTATTATGGTGCTTACCGAAGGCGGTCCTTATGGCAAGACGGAAGTTATGTACCTGTACCTGTATAAGCTGTTCTTCCCTGTATCCAGTGGGGGTACAAGCATTCAGCAATTTGGCTACGGTAGTGCGGTTGGTTTTGCCACAGCAGTTATTGTAGGTCTGATTACCTTAGTCTACTTTTATGTATCTAAAAAGCTAAATGATATCTATTAAAAGAGAGGAGAATGAACAGTGAGTACATTACATGCGGAGACGAAGAACACTTCGGTCCAGCCTGTCCGGTCCTTCAAGACCCGAGCGGTGCTGTCCCGGACCTTGCTGTGGATTTTTCTACTTATAGTGGCGGCTTTTGCGTTGTTTCCGATTATTCTGGCTTTTTTTGGATCCCTTAAGACCAATCTGGAGTTGACGACAGGAACCACCTTGCTGCCTAAGTCATGGCAGATTGGAAACTACGCGCAGGCTTGGAATTCGGCTAACTTTGCCCGCTTTACATGGAACAGTGTGTTTATCAGTATCTTTACCACCTTAGGCACTCTATTCATTGGAACGATGGCCGCATATGCGGTAGCGAGAGTCGATTTTTACGGGAAACGTATATATGTTGTAATTCAGTCCTGCACGCTGTTTATCTCGATCGGTGCTGTGGTGCTTCGGCCGCAATTTGACCTTATGGTAGCGCTTAATCTACAGAAATCGTTATGGGGTGTCATTATTATTCTGATTAGTGCGCATGCCACGGCATTTTTTATGTTGATTGGTTTTGTACGAGCGATTCCGAAGGATCTGGATGAGGCTGCTTTTATTGACGGCTGTAATTTCTATAGCGTATACTTTCGAGTTATCTTACCGCTTCTGACACCCGCCCTTGGAGTCACGGCGCTCTGGACCTTCCGCGGAGCATGGAACGAATATATTCTGCCGCTGGTTTTTACCATGACACAGCCAAAATTACAGACACTCACCGTAGGATTGGCGGGGCTAAAATATGGTATCGGCGATGCGGCGCAACCTCAATTGATGCTCGCGGGTGCATGTCTGTCCATGTTGCCAATGATTGTTGTCTATATTTTCGCTAATAAATCGTTCATGCAGATGACAGCTGGCTCTGTAAAGGGCTAAATTCGGGGCGGGCTTCGGACAGTTATTCAAGAAGGATGTGAATACATGCTGAAGGCCTGGGTTTATCGTACCTCTTTGAAGAAAAGAATATGGCTATCTTTTACCGCACTGACGGTATTCTGTATTTCTGTCACCGGTTTATTGGCTTACTCCATCGCTTCTCGGGCGATGGAGCGTAACTCTGTCGAGTTAAATCAAAATGTGCTGAATCAGTCAATCAATGTCCTGGACCAGAAGTTAAAGCAAATCATTGTGGCTTCCTCCACGATGATGTTGAGCGAAGCTTATCAGCAGACCATCCGGGATATTAAAGCTCATAATATGGAACGTTTTTTTGCCAATTTTTCTATGCTGCAAGCGCCCTTCACGCAGGTAGAGTTGACGGAAAACTCCATTGAATCTATCTTGATCAGTACGCCGGACGGGGATTTCTACTCTACCAGCAATCAGCGCAGAACCTTGACCCCATTTCTAGAATCTTCGCTGTATCAACGGATTAAGGAGAAACCTGAAACCAATTGGGTAGAGAGTCATCGGGACGAGCTATTTGCCGGGAAACACCATGTTATTTCCCTAGTCTTGCAGCCGCTTACAGACAATTATGTCCCTGATCTATTTTTGATCGTTAATGTAAAAGAGGACATTCTTGAAGATACTGTAAGTGGAGGCGGGAGTCTTGGCTCCGCACGTTTTTTACTGATCAATAAAGAGGGAACAAGCGTCTTCGGAGACGGGAGACGTCCGGAATGGTCTCGGGACTCTGTGTTTTTGGACAAACTGAGGGAAGCAGACCGGGGTAATTTTGAATATTCTGCTGGGGATGGGCCAATGCTGCTCAGCTATGCCAGTTCAGGGTACGCAAAAGACTGGGTGTTGGTCAGCTACCTGTCCAAAAAGGAACTGCTGCAACCTGTTCGGAGTATTCAATGGCTGGTGTTGATGATCATGGCGGCATGTATCGTCATCGCGCTTTTCCTTGCAAGGTATCTGTCCGCTTTGCTACTGGGACCGCTGCTGAAACTGCAACGGACGATGTCTCGTGTTGAGCAAGAGGATCTCAGTGCACGCTTCCAGAGTCCTTTCCAGGATGAGATTGGGGAGGCGGGACGCAAATTTAACCAGATGTTGGACCGGATTGGTGAGTTGATTGCTGAAGTCAAGGATACAGAAAAAGAAAAGAGAAAAGCGGAGATCAAGGCGCTTCAGGCGCAGATCGAGCCTCATTTTTTATATAACACATTAAACACGATTTTCTGGAAATGTGAGATGGATGAATATGAAGATGTGAAACAGATGGTCATTTCGCTGTCTGCACTGTTTCAGCTGGGACTGAACAACGGGCAGGAAATTACGACCTTAGGCAAGGAACTGGAACATGTCCGCCAGTATCTAAACCTTCAGCAGCAATGTTATGAAGGGTTGTTTGACTATACAATTGATGCCGGAGTGGAACTGCTGGAGCTTCCTGTGTTGAAAATTATTATTCAGCCCTTGGTGGAGAACTCAATCCTGCACGGCCTTAAGGAATTAAGGGGAGGGGGAGTGATCCGGATCTCTGTAGAAGTAGCCAAAAACACACTGCTCATCCGGGTTACCGATAACGGAACCGGCATGAATGCGGAGAAACTCAATGCCTGGCTGAAGGAGCCGAACGGTAGTGGAGGTTACGCTCTGTCTAATATATGTAGCCGACTGCAGCTGTACTACGGCAAAGAAGCCGGATTGGTCTTTCGAAGCAGTCCGCGTGTTGAAACCGAAGCTGTTCTATCCATTCCTGTGGAAGGGGGAATAAATCCTGAGCGCCCATTCAATTAAAATATGTATTGTTGATGATATTCCTGCAGTGGTCCGCGGATTGTCGCAGCGGATTCCTTGGGAGGAACATGGGATTGTGATCGCGGCCACCGCGGCAGACGGGGAAGAAGGTCTGGAGCAGATCCGCAAGCATCGTCCTGACATCGTATTGACGGATATCCGAATGCCTTTTAAGGATGGTTTAGAGATGATGCGGAGCATCCAAGCCGAGCAGCCAGGCATCAAACTGATTTTTTTGACGGGTTATTCTGATTTCACCTATGCCCAGGAAGCAGTTAAGCTGGGTGCCTTTGATCTGATTGTAAAACCGTATACCAAGGTTCAAGTGCTTGAATCCGTATTGAAGGCCAAAGAAATGTTGGAACGGGAACGCAGTCAAGCTGAGCAGATGATGGGCATGGAACAAAAGCTGCGCGAGAGCTTACCTTATTTGCGTCAGGAATATATGCGTCTGCTCATCCGTTACGGCACTAGGCAGCAGCACTTGAGCCAGCAGTGGGATTTTTACAATATCGAGATGAATAACCATAACTTTTGCGTGATGGTAGCGGAAGTGGATTTTTTTGTGGAACGTACATCAGAACTTACGGTTTCCGAGGTGGAATTAATCCGCTTTGCCGTACAGAATATTTTGGAAAATACAATATCCGAATACACTCGGGGCATTGTGTTCCGGGAAAATGTGAATCAGTTCGTTATTGTGATGAACCCTCTGGCGGAGCCGAATATGGAGCAACTTGCAGAGAAATGCCGGGAAAATGTACATCGGTATACGTACCAGACGGTATCCATTGGACTGGGTGGAGAGGTGGAGGAGGTAGGGCAGCTTTCTGCTTCCTATGCGCAGGCGCTGTCTGCACTTGCGAACACCTTTCTGAACGGTGGGAACAGCGTGTACACCTATGTTGAAGATGCAGTCGTGAATGCCGTGCTACCCAGATACTCATATGACAAGGAGAAAGAATTGCTTTATTGTCTGCGTTCGGCGAATTTGTCCAAAGCAGAGGAGCAGCTGGATCATATTTGGCATGATTGGATTACTGCACCGGCAACGCCTAACCCGTCCATCGTTAAGACGTTATGTCTTGAACTGGCTCATTCTATCCATCGGATTTTTTCGGAAAAAGCAACGGATTCGGAAGTTAAAACTCTGGAAAATAAGCTTGCAGACATGAGCAGTGCAGTCTCTTTTGAAGATCTTAGCCGCCAGATTCGGGAATTTTGCCGTTTGGGCTGTACGTATTTGCAACAACGCCAATGCAGTGACGCGCGTATGCTTGTGGATCGGGCCATCACTCATATCAATGGAAATCTGCAGCGAAATCTATCCGTCGCGGACTGTGCACGGGAGGTGCATCTTAGTCCTAGCTACTTCTCCAATCTTTTTAAAAAGGAGACGGGAATGACACTCGCCCAATATATTATCGGGAGACGAATGGACAAAGCCAAGGAGCTGGTGCTGGAAGGCATACAGGTTCAGGATATTGCCATCTCTTTGGGCTATGAGGATCGACCCTATTTTACAGAGCAGTTCAAAAAATACACCGGAATGACGCCGACTGACTTTCGTGCAAAATATACCTTGCCCAAAGTGGAGGGAAACAGTGATTTCGTCTCCCATTGACAGTTGTTTTCTCCTTCACTGATAAAAGGGCAGTGGAATTATAATTTTCTTAAGAAATGAATGCGATTTCAAAAGAAAAGGGAGGCATTTTAGATGAAAAGAAACAAATGGATATTAGCTGGGGTTTCGCTGATGCTGGCTGGCTCGTTGGCCGCCTGTTCATCATCCGAATCTAATACGGAGGTAAGCAGCAGCAATACAAACTCCGAAAAAACAAAATTGGTCTACTGGACCATTGATCGTCATGATTCTGATTTTATTGAGCAAAAGATCAGCGAGTATGAAGGTCTTAATCCCAATATCGAGATTGAAATGAAGGTTATGGCAGAGAACTATACGCAGTCGGTGGATATTGCCTTCTCCAGCATGCAGGCGCCTGATATTCTCCGGGTGGATACTTATAACGTACCAACGTGGGTCAAAAGAGGGTATCTGGAATCTTTTGATAGCTACATTTCACCAGAGATGAAGAGCCGGTTCGAGAACGTACTTATCAACGAGAAAAATACCGTTGACGGCAAAATATATAGCCTTCCCAATATCGGTCAGTTCTGGCGCCTCATCTATAACGTAGATTTGTTCGAGAAGGCTGGCATTACAGAGCCGCCTACCACACTCGCAGAGATGGTCGAGGATGCCAAGAAAATTACGGAAGCGGGAAAAGATATAGGCGCTTACGGCTTCGCGGGTAATTTTAAAAGTACCAGCGGATTTGAGCGTATCGCTTATCCAATAACAACACTTAGCAAGACTAAGGGCACAGAGGGCTTCGACTTCCAGACCGGGCAATTTGATTTTAGCGTCTATAAAGAGGTTGCTGAGGCGCTGCGGCAGATTAAGGTGGATGGAAGCATGATGCCAGGATCGGAATCGCTTGATATCGACCCGCTGCGTGCGCAATTTGCTCAAGGCAAGATCGGTATGTATTTCAACCATTCCGTTGAGCCGACGGTCTACAAAACCCAATTCCCAACTGAGATTCGCTGGGCAGCTGCGATTCCTCCAACCATTGACGGGGAGCAGAAGGGTGTCAGCCAAGTTATTGCAGGAAGTTATTTGGCTATGAGCAAGGATTCTAAGCATAAGGAAGAAGCTTGGAAGTTTATTGAATGGATGTACAGTGATGATGTGCAGATTGCTTACCAGGAAGCAGGGTATGGGGTTTCGGTTATTCCATCGGTTGCTACTGTTGCCAAGGCACCAGACATTGCAGGAATTGAAGATTTTCTGCCTACGAAGTTAGACGGAATTTATCCAGCGACTCCGATGGTCATTAGTGAAGGACGTTTGGAAGGACTAAAGAAGGTTGATGTCTTCAATAGATATATTTTTGGTGGTGGAGATTTAGATAAAGAGCTTCAGGACTTGAATACTCGCTATAATGCGGCGCTTGAAAAAGCCAAAGCTGCAGGTGACACCGATATCGAAGCACAGCCGGACTTCGATGCAGGTTCCCTGCAGGGATCATTGGCCAAATAAATCGAAAAAGACGCCCCTTCGGCTTCGTATTAATACGAGCTAGGGGTGTCTTTTTTTTATGACTACTAAGATATTTTTATTCCTCAGTCGTTTTAGCTGTGCTCGGGGTTCCTTTGTTATTGTAGAGCCACAGCGCGTATTCCAGAGGGCGAATCAGGGCTTTGCGGTAAGTGGTTCCGTCACCTGATCTTGCGAACACTTCACGGGCGGGCTTGGGATTAACCTCCAGCACGTAAATTTTACCTTCGCGATCAATGGCGAGGTCCAATGCAAGCTCACATAAGGCTCCGTAACTTTCTTCCAAGAAGGCTGCGGCATCAAGGCCCAACCTCTCGGCAGTCTTCATGACCTTATCGGTTTTATCCTGACTACCCAGCCATTCCTTCAGCAGTGTTTCCGCTCGAACGGCATGACCACCGCCATGAAGATTGGAGGTTACACTCCGCGCTGCACCGACCCGTGCTGCCATACCTGTGAGTTCCCAGACACCTTGCCCGTTCTTTTGAACGAGCATCCGGTAATCATGGAAACGTCCGCCCGGCAGACGTAATGGGATCCCCTGTTGGATAAGGAAACGCCCGCCGATACACCATTGCCGTACGATGGAATCCAGCCGAGTAGAAGAGACTTTACGGGTGGGAATGATTCGGCGATCCTGGCGACGGCCTTGAATATCATATACCCCACGCCCATCCTTCATTCTCTCAATTCTGAGAATGCCACGTCCGCCTGTGCCGTTTGCCGGCTTGATATAGACTACTGAATTGGTTTTCAGCATCCGGCGCAGGTCGGCAGAGGACTGATAGAGTAAAGTTTCTGGCATATGCTGCCGGAAACGGCTTTTTTGTGAGAATGTTTGGTGAATGGTCCATTTGTTGCGCAGTGGACGATTCAGAAATAACAGATGATTGTAGCGTTCTCGGAAACGAAGCAGTTGCTGAAAGCGTGAGCTTCGCTGAATACGGCAACGGTCATAAATCATGTTCGGAAAAGAACGCCATTTGCGTGACCATTTTCCGCTCTTGGGATCAAAGACAAGGGCATGGATCTGCTCTTTGCTGGGATGAACATCCATGGGGGTAAACACAAAGACATCCAAGCCAATTCGTTTGCCCTCGACGATCATTCTCCGGTACACGGCCTTTTCTTCAAGCTGCTTGGCTTCGTTAATATATAAAGTAAGAATGCCTAAGACGGGCTCTGGCACAGGAGTTCACCTTCTTGTGGAGAAATAGTAGTGCTGCCGGTATGATGGGGTGACCGGAGCAGTAATGTTGGCTTGCCGGTAGGACCAGTGGTAAGTGTGTCGGCAGCAAGGCCGATATTGAAGCACATCTTTAGGCTAGCAGTATTGTCGCAGGCAACACTGCATTGCAGATGCCCGAGGCGTTTCAGCTGGGCAGCCATTAAGGCAGTGCCGGTATGTCTATTCCGGTAGAAGGGGTGCACAGCGACAAGACAGGCTTCTGCACCGAAACCGGATACGAAGCTGACTCCTGCGAGCTGGCGCCCATTCTGACCGCGTACGGTAGCGACAAGCAGCGAGATACCCGGCTCTGACAACTGATCCGGTGTTAATCGGGCCAGTACTTTGCAAGCTTGGTTTGTGATTCGCTTCTCCCCATGCGCTCTTATAAACTCAAGCAGTCCAGCCAGCCGTGATTTCCACTGCTTGGCATTTGTGTCATAGATGGAGGATATCTGCATGCTGTGTCACATCCTTTTAATGATTTCTATTTAAACTGGCGCGCTAGATGCTGGCCGTAGTGAAAGATTCGCTCTAGGGACAGCTTGCGGATCGCGGGTTCATCAAATTTCATCGGCCGGGAGTTGGCCTCAAAGAACCAGAGTCCCCCATTCTCATCTACACCCAGATCCATCGACATCTCTCCGAGCATAGAATCAGAAGCTCTTTCAATTTGTCTAGCGATAAGAAGGGCGGTTGTAGGCACGCTCTTCAGGATCATGGCTGCTCTTTCGGTGCCAAATGTACTTTCCAGCATGCTGGCAGGCTCTTCAATACTACCGCCGCGTGGTACATGTGTCGTTATACTTCGGGCACCGGCGAGGCGTGCACCTATTCCGGTGACTCCCCAGCCGCCTCTGCTGTTTTTTTGCAGCAGCACCCGCAGATCAAACGGTCTTCCCCGATGAGTCGCCAGTTCAATAGCCTGCTGCACAATATAACGAGAGATTCCTTTTTCTTTTCCGATTCTTGCCCAGAGCCGGTCCATGGAAGCTGCTTTGTACGTCACATTTTTTTTGCCGCTTTGAATTTGGAGCCGGTAAGGCAAAGCGGTATCTGCACGATATTTTAGGCGCATAATTCCTTTTCCTGCTTTGCCATTCTCTGGTTTAAGGTAGAGGCTGGTATGCTGGTTCAGCATGGCAGTAAGGGTGTTTGCACTGCGTAATCGTCTCGTTTTTGGAACATGCTTTGAGGTGGAGTGCGAACCCCTCAACCATTCGAAGAGACTCCATTTATTGAAAAAATATGGATTATATAGCTTAATGCCTGGATGTTCCAGGCATTGAGCTATTTTACGTACCACAGCAGGTTTTTCCTCATCCTCACGGGTGGGAATTCGGTTATAAATGATTTGTGGAAGAGGTACAGGAATGCTGTACCAGATTTTACCGCTGGACGATGGGACATATCCGTTCACCATCCGTTCCTCAAGCTTGAGGTCACGGACAGTGATGACGTAGACAAGAAATCCCATTTCTTTGCCTGTGCGAATAATGTCCCGGAAGTTGCTGCGGTTGCCATTAAATTGCCGTACTTTATCGCTGGTTGTCAGTATGGCAATAACAGGTTTTGTATCTTCCGGATTATGGGTGCTCACATCTCATCCCTCCTGCGGAATTTGCTGAGGTATAGACAATGCTCCAGAATGTGCTCGATGGAAGCTTTGCCCTCAGCGCGCAGGGAAGGGTGACGGAAGATGGAACGACCTGGTTTGGCGTTGGCCTCGAACATCCAGATGTCTTCATCCTGATCAATTCCGAGATCAAAGCCAATTTCACCGAGCAAATGACGATGCTGGACTTCTAGTGATTCTGCCAGCTTGATGGCTGTAGTCTTTGCACGCTGCAGTACTTCATCAGCTCTTGCGCCGAATACACGTCCGAGTGCTTGCTGAGGTGTAAGCAATGCTCCTCCATTTTTAAGGTGAGTGGTGACACTGCCACGGCCGGCTTTTTTAGCGCCTATGCCGACTACAATCCACTGATTACTGCCGTTTTTATGCATATGGAACCGGAAATCAATCGGGCAGCCATCTATTTCAATGAGACGTATTCCCTGCTGAACTATATAATTTTGCAGATTTTGACCGTGACGCGAACGAAGCATACGCATAAGGGCTTCAAAGGTGGTAAAGCGTAAAAGAACGTTTTTTCCACCGCGGCGGTAGCGGGCAAAATACCCCTTTTTCGGGAGATAGGTAAGCCGATAAATGCCGTGACCCAGACTTCCCGCAGAAGGTTTATAGTATACAAAATGATGGTGATCCAGCATTTCTCTCATTTTTTCCGTGGACGGATTGCTGTGGGTTTCAGGTACATAACGATTTGCCGCCCCATCATTTTCTAAAAGCTTATAGATATCGGATTTATTGAAAAAGCTCCAGTTAAAGTATGGAATTCTTTTCCGCATAAATCGTTCGCGAAGTTGGTTGATATAGGGTGAGGTCTCAGCTCTCCGACTGGGCAATCGATTATAGACAACATCAGGCAGAGGGACCATTTTTCGTTCAAACTTACCGCTTGAGGTCAAAAAATATCCATAGACCTGTTCCTGTTGCCAGTTGATGTCACGCGGCATAAAGGCAAATATATAACATTTGTTGCTGCCTTCCCGCAGCAATTGCTTGATGAACCCTGTGCGAGAACCGAAGGGCTGAGACGAAGAAGCAGGACCATCGGACAATATGCCAACTAAAGGTCCTAGCTGCACCTCGTCATTCTGTAGATTGCGTAAATAGACACCGCCCGATTTCGGAACCTTGATAGCGCTTTTTACGCCTGAGGCGAGATATAGGTGATTTCCGGCGCGCTTGATGGGCTTGATCATGGTCGGGGTGGCATCTTTACCGAGCCTTAAGCGTATATTTTTTTTCCCCGTTAACTTCAAGCTTTTCATCAGTGCACCTGATACATATACAACTCTTTGGGGCTGCTTAGTGAAATGCACATTGCAAAAAGTGAGACTCATTTATGAATCCTCCTTAGGAACCATTGTTATCATTCTCCCGTTTGTAACGGAGCTGTCCGTAGATAGGGATGGTATCCGTCGTTGTGTGAGCAGTAGATGGCGCGCATAAGACAGTGGATTCTCGGCGGCGAGCTTAGCAGCCCGGCGGTCGCCCGTCAGCCGGAATACCGTGCGCCCTGGCTTGGAATTTGCTTCTAGTAAATGAATCCGACCGCTCGAATCAATACCGAAATCAAGGCCGAGTTCTCCAAGCCTGCCGCATGCAGCCTCCAGTAGGGGAGGCAAGTATGCAGCTTCTGCAGCAAGCTCACGCATGATGTCTTTTCCACCCTGACCATATTCAGCAAGCAAAAAAGGCAGGGGTGAAACAGCTGTTCCGCCGCCATGCAGGTTCGAAGTCAGCGAACCTTGGTTACCCAGCCGTACGGCCATGCCGGTAAGAGTCCAGCGGCCAAGGCCATTCTTTTGCATCAATACACGCACATCGAACGGTTGCCCCTTACTATTCGTTAGGTGCAGGAAAGGCTGTATAATATAGCGGCGTGAGCCGATAAATTCATGAATCCAGTTCAGTCCTTCAGCCTGTGAGTCGAAAACATATTGAAAGGGTGTATTTGTACCGTCACGCCCTCGAACTCTCATACCTCTGTTTTGCAGTATGGCATGTAATGTACGTTTGCCATGGGTGCCGGCCTTGGGCTTTAGAAAGACTCCATATTCTCTTTCAGCAAGCATTGTACTTAACCTGCGGGTACCGGTATAGAGTACAGTTTCCGGCAGTATTGCCGCTGCTCTCCGGTCGCGCTTCAATATCTCATGTACACCCCATTTATCTGGCAAACCTCGAGACCAAGGCAGGGAACGATGAAGAGTAGAGAGAGCAGCGGAAGCTTCTTTTCTTTCTTTAGGACCTTCGTAAAAGCAGCGATTATAGACAATATCTGGCGGTGAAGAAGTAGTATTCTGCCAGCTTCCATCTTTCCAGGTATAGCCGGTAATGGAGGAACCGTCTGCCGCTACTCCGTCTGGATGAAATACGAGGACTTTTAGGCTGTATAGAGGAGCTGCCCGGCATAAATGACTGCAAAACTCTGGCTCGGCGATCGGTGGATTCCCGTTGCGGCGGCCTGTCATAATGCCGAGGAACCCCACTTCTGTTTCAGTCATCGTGTCCTCCTTATAAACCGGCCAAGTAGCGGCAATATAAAATCATTTGCTTGACGGACGGTCTTATTTTTTGATCGTTTAACGGTGTATTATCGTTCTTGGAGGGCTTGGAGTTAACCTCTAAGAGCCATATTCGTCCTGATTGATCCAGTGCCAGATCGATTCCGAGCTCTCCGAAATGAGCGGGGATAAAGGTTTCGACCCCTCTTGCAATGGCAAGTGCTGCTCTGGGCAGCTGAAGCTGAACGTTTTCTTTTGCGCCCGGAGGAAGACTGCTCTTGCTAACCGCTTCTTTTACAGTGCTGAGACTGCCACCTCTAGCTAAATTAGACACGAAGTGATTGCTTCCGGCGGTGCGGGCGACAATGGAGGTAACCCCCCATTTGCCGCTGCCATTCTTCTGAACAAGTGCCCGGAAATCTACAGGCCGCCTTCCTAGCTCCATCAAAGGCAATCCCTGCTGAATCTGGTATCGAGTAGTCTTCATTTTGGGAGCGATGGACTGGTACAATTTAGCGAGAGTGGTGTAGCTTTGCTTGCGTGTACCTATGGAGGTAGTAGACAACAGACGGTAACCTCCGCCTTCTTCTTTAGAGATACGAAGTATGCCTTTGCCGAGACTGCCTCGTACAGGTTTCAAAAATACACTTGGGTAATGGCTGCACATCTTCTTCATTACGGCAAAGCCGTTCAACGCATGCGACTCAGGTAAATACCGCTGCAGGGAAGGGTCTTGCGCTAAAGCTTCAAATACCTCTGTCTTGTCAAGAAATTTTTCGTTGAAGAAATGCGTTCCATATCGTGATTTTACATCCGCCAAAAAATGCTGTACGCTAGGTTTATTCTCCACCTTTCGCGTCGTTAACCGATTGTTGATTACATCGGCAATGGGCAGACTCATTTTTCTCCAACCCTCGTTGTATACCCAGCCCTGAATGGAAGAACTGCGTGTTTCCAGCGCTTCCGGGGTAAAGAAATATACATAGGCGCCTTGTGTGTGGCAGGCATTTGTCAATTCCCGGCAGAACATGGTAATGGGTCCAAACAACCTGTCGAGATTATCTGGATGGTCACGACTGACGAGCACGCCGATCAACGGTCCAAGCCGCAAGGTGCGGCTTACAGAGCTGTAAGAAACGTTGAGGGTTTGTCGGTGTTTCCATCCGGTCCGCTGCGCCAGTCCTTCGCTTACACGCAGGATGTCGGATTTGGGAGCCGAGATAATGGTAACCTCCTGCCGGAAAGAGCCGAATGCCAGCTGGAGTGTTCCGTGAGACGGGATTTTGAGTCTTTTCATGGATTTTTCGCCAAGCATTATAGCGTTTTCCTGCAGGATGCCCGAGTTGACCGTATGGACCGGGATCTTGAATTGGGACATCGTGGATCTCCTTCCGGTAGGCAGCATGATGCCGGCAATTTGGTAGCTAAGGGTTACATATCATTCATCATATGGAGACAGATGACCCTTGGTGATTGACCTAATCGCTAAAAACCTTGCCCAGTCATTTCATAAGCTCGGCCCAAGAAGCGAAACAAGTATGGAATGAGCGAATATTGGAAACTAAAGCAGCGTGAATTCAGGAAGCGGCTGCTAACAAAACTTAAGCGTATGTTTTCGGAGTGAGTTTTTAGAGCAGAGTAGATTCAGGAAGCGGCTGTTAACAAAACCTAAGCGTAAGCTTTCGAAGTGAGTTTTGTACGAAGACGATCTGAGGAGTGTACGCTAACAAAACTTTTAGGAGGAATCATAATGAGCATTCACGACAAAGCACATGAACTGGCGAAAGCCATTAAAGAGAGCAGCGAGGTATCGGATATCAGAAATGCCATGAAGGTCGTAGAAACAGATCCTGAAGCGAAAGCGATGCTGGACAATTTCCGCCAAGGTCAGATGGAGCTGCAACAACGGATGATGAGCGGAGAAATGCCTCCACAGGAAGAAATGGAAAAGATGGAGAAGCTGTTCGAGGTGCTTAACTTGAATCTTGGCATTCGTCGTCTGTTCGATGCGGAACGCCGTCTGAGCGTTGTAATCGAGGATGTAAATAAAATTATCACCGAGAGTTTGTCTCAACTGTACGGCGAATAAATTTCAACAATGAAAATCAAAAGAGGGTGTTCCCGAAGCCGGTGGCTCTGGAAACACCCTCTTTCTTGTGGCTGTGACTATAGGGCTAGCTTAAGTTCAAGCTCGACTTCGACCTCGACCTCGACCTCGACCTCGACCTCGACCTCGACCTCGACCTCGACCTAATCTTGTTTACCTTCGACTGCGCAGAGAAGAATACCAGCTGCCAAACCTAAGCGGCGATCAAGCTTGCCTTTTCGATCCTCCGAGAAGTCAGCCATAATTTTGGTGACAAATGGATTGAAATTTTGCTTGAATGCAGGGATCGTAGTATCATCCATCTCGATATTATATTTCTGCGGAATAATAGCGATGAAGCGGCGCAGTAGAGCCATCGCGGTGCTGTCTTCCTTGATTTTTCCGATTTCCTGATCATGACGGTCAAGAATAATCCATTCATCCTTCAAAATAGATTTGAGACCCTTACGTCGAAAAGCACCAATATGCTCACCGGACTCTGTATCGTGTACATCATAAGTAGCACTAAAATCGACCACGTTGCGGGCTTTTATGCGCAGAAGCTCCTTCTGCATGGACTCATCCGTATAAAGTGCAATGTCTTCTTTAAGCTTGAACGCTTTCATTTGCGAATAGAGCACAAGCTGCTCAGAGCTATCAAAAATATGAAGTTTCGCACCCATGATCGAAAATACTTTTTTGCGAATTATGTATTCGGTATGATTATAAGCTGCATTCAATTCAAAAACGCCTCCCTAAATGAAATCATCATCTCATATATAAGCATCTCTTGCTATATAAATGCTAACCTTTTATACAAAATTTTGAAAAGGTATATATTTTTTAATGGACTTGTCTCATATTACGGGCCTCATGTTCATAGAGTAGAGATATAGATTCAATCGAATATCCTGTCTACGAAGGAGCTGTTATTAATGAGAAAAAGAAACAAGTTCAAACACGGTGTCTATCTGTTGCTGGCGTTGGCCATGCTTTTGTATGCACTGCCGAAGCTTTCGCTTGCGAATGGACCGAGCTGGGTGTTTGGTTTTGGAGTCGTCTGGTCACTTTTTGCGTTTATGGTCATTGCGGCACATTTGCATTTTATTATCGGGGTTGATGAAGAAAAGTCCAAACGTTTGGAAGCTGTGCGAAAAGCAAAGCTGGAGCAATGGCAGACAAAGTGGAATGAAGAAACTAGAGTTTCGCAAAGATAATAGAGTTGACATCGGATACTAAAAAGCTAGATTAGCTTCAGGTCTCTCGAATAAGCGCGGCAATCGTGCAAAGAGAGGCAAAAATGCCTCGGAATGCTGCGGAAAGCGTGGCAATGGTGCGAAGAGAGGCAAAAATGCCTCAGAATGCTGCGGAAAGCGTAGAAGTGGCGCGAAGAGAGGCATAAGTGCCTCAGAATGCCGCCGAAAGCGTAGAAGTCGCGAAAAGAGAGGTAAAAATGCCTTAGAATGCCGCGCAAAAAACCAAAGTAGCCAAAAGAGAGGTATAATTACCGTAGAATGCCGCGCAAAACGCACAACTAGCCAAAAGAGAGGCAAAAATGCCTTAGAATGCTGCGGAAAGCGTAGGAGTGGCGCGAAGAGAGGCAAAAATGCCTCAGAATGCCGCGAAAAGCGCAGAAGTAGCGAAAAGAGAGGCATAAGTGCCTCAGAATGTTGCGGAAAGCGCGGCAATGGTGCGAAGAGAGGCAAAAATGCTTTAGAATGCTGCGGAAAGCACAGAAGTGGCGAAAAGAGAGACACAAATAACGTAGACTGCCGCGCCAAAAGACACACTCATACGAAAAAGCCCACTAGCCTAAGCCAGTGGGCTTTAATATGTTCCTGCATTGCTAGCAGGGGGCTAAATGTTGTTTTCCACCCGTAAAAGGATTGATCTCATTCGTGAGATCTCTTCCAGCCTTCTTTTCTTCTGCAGATATCCGTTTACCGAGAGCCGCGTAATACCACACTGCAGGAACGAGAACCGCGAGTATAACAAGAAATTGCATAAGCTCAGCTCCTTTCACGTCGATAGTATAAACTTTTTTCCTGATCGTAGAAAGGATGGATATGATCCTACCATCCTACCATCCTACCATCCTACCATCCTACCATCCTACCATCATCCCACCCACTTGTTGCAAAAACAATCCGACTACTTTTTACTGACCGAGCATTCTACTTCAAATACATAACTGGCGCTTCCCTGAGGCCATCTTGCATGGATGAAATATAGGTGTCTGCCTCTACCTGCTGCGAGTTGAAAACTATTTTTGTCCACGGAAAGGGCTTCGTCCGGTCGTTCCTCACGGGGAAATGAAGCCATAACCTCTATCTCTTTGGGTGCATATGAGAACTCGAGTTCTACCCGATCACCGCTGATGGCTTTAGGATGTACCTTTTGTTTGGAAACCAATTCATCGTAAGAAGCCATATCCACACATACGCCTTTGCCATTGTCGTTCCAGCAATAAGAGCCTTGAATAGCCTCGAACCGCTCACCGCCAACAGTAACTTGAACACTTGGGGGCTGTGGGTTAGTAGTGTCTTCTGATGAAATCTTATCTTTAAAAGTTGATTGAAACAAGTCCAATAGATCTTTTTTGCTGGTATCTGACAGACGATAGTGGCCCATTTGTCCGGATTTAATGAGTAACCCACTGTTACTTCCGCCGATCCAAAAAGAGAACTCATAACTTATGCCATCCTTCATGTTCACAGTGGTGCTGTAATCGCTGGAAGCAATATCTAGTTGTCCTCTATCATATTCAGCAGTAGTTATGGCTTGAACGAAACGTTCAAACGAGGATGGATCCGAAATAGTGGCCATGGGCTGTTTTTTTTCAATTAAGTTAATAGAAACTATATTATTTGCATCCAACTCAATCTGGCCTGCTTGTTTTACTTCGTTTCCCGTATTTCCACAGCCGACCAGTCCTATAAAAAGCAAAGTAATAGTAAGTAGTAATAAAGCGGTCTTGTTCATCTCTTCAATGCTCCTTTACACATTCTTTAATTCTCAGACTATAAAAAAGAGGAAAAGGTTGCTAAATAAAGGCAGCGAATGTTTAAGGTCAGCTTAAAACGCATCAGAGATATTCAGTTTCAAAAAATTCGATTTTAAGGTGGTTTTCAAACTTACTATGTGGCAATACCTACCTTAATCGTAGATTGTGTAAGGAGAGTGAAATTCGAATTCGAAGCTTATGAATCGGTTGTACTGAGCCATTCTATCCGTGTATAATAGGTACAGTATAGTACAGATCGGAGCATGGGGGTGTAACAGTTGGAAGGTCAAGGCGATGCGATTACTAAACACGAGCAACTGCTGCAGCATATTGAAGGTCTTAAGGTAGGCACCAAAATATCTGTTCGCAAGCTCGCCAAAGAAATGTTAGTCAGCGAAGGGACTGCTTACCGTGCAGTGAAGGAAGCTGAGAATCTCGGGATAGTCATCACGAAGGAACGGATTGGTACAGTTCGTGTAGAAAAGAAACCTCGGAACATTTCAGAGCAGCTGACGTTTGGCGATGTAGTTGATATTGTTGAAGGGCATGTGCTCGGCGGAGCAAGTGGACTAAATAAACATCTGCATAAATACGTGATCGGGGCGATGAAGGTCGATGCGATGATCCGTTATATAGACGCTGACAGTCTGTTGATTGTAGGTAACCGCGATGATGTTCACTCTCTAGCGCTGGAGCAGGGTGCGGGGGTTCTGGTGACAGGGGGCTTTGGGACGAGCCGTGAAGTGAAGGCATTGGCAGACGAGCTTGATCTTCCCATTATTTCTTCGAGACATGACACGTTTACCGTCGCTTCAATGATTAACCGTGCCATTTTTGATAGATTGATAAAGAAAAAAATTATGCTGGTAGAGGATATTATCGACAGCAAACCGCGCCTGAATACGTTAAAAATCTCTAGTACCGTCGGCGAGCTACGACAGGTTTCTGAGGAAACTGGAGAGCAGCGCTTTCCCGTTACGGATGAATGGAACCGAGTCATCGGCATTATCGGTCGCCGCGATGTAGAGGAATTGACGGAAGGCCAGATCATTGAAAAAGCGATGATCCGCAGTCCGGTTACGGCTGCACTGCAAACCTCACTAGCCTCCGCGGCCCAGATCATGATGTGGGAAGGCGTGGATTTTCTGCCCATAGTGGACCGTAACCGTAAACTGGTAGGCTCCCTAACCCGTAAAGAAGTGCTGCAAAGCTTACGCGATGTCCGGAATCAACCTCAGCTGGGAGAGACTTTTGATCATCTCATTTGGAATGGTTTTGCGGATGAGCGGGACGAAGAGGGACGATTGTTCTTCCATGGCTTTATTACGCCGCAGATGGCCACGGATCTTGGGACGATTTCTGAAGGGATATTGTCTACGCTTATGACGCTCTCGGCTTTTAAAGCAGCTAAGGACATCACAGGAAATGATTATGTACTAGATAATATGTCCACTTATTTTATCCGACCGGTACAGATCGAACATGCGATCATTGTAATGCCGAGACTGCTCGAAATCAGCCGCCGTACCTGTAAGCTTGAAATTGAGATCAGCCACTCGGATACTCTGGTAGCCAAAGCTGTTCTGATGCTGCAATCCATTGATCATGGCTAAAAAATGGTTTGCTAGCTGGATAGCATACGGTAAATAGGATCGTATACATGCTAAATAGACTGCCCTCATCATTGAAAGAGAGGGGAGTCTATTTTATTCTTTCTATTCCGTCAGAACAGCAGCTAAGCTTTCGACTAGTGTTGTTCCTGGCTGCGGCTGCGACTACGGCTGTAAAAACTATAGCTGCGTAGCCCCGAGAAGATGTTGAACGCACCAATCAGCAGAAAGGCAGCTTCAACAATGATATTAACGGTAGAGCCGCGAAACAAAAACATGGATATCAAGGACAGCGTTACGAGCATAGCACCGAGCATCACATTCATGACGGAGCGTTTCAGCCCTTTATCTTGGGGATTTAAGGCACGGCGGGAGGATATGCTGAACACAGCGGCACCGATTACAAAGATCACCAGCAGGATAAACAATAAATACTTGATAAATAAAACCATGGACAGCCAGCTCCTTTATCGTGTCTTGCAGTAGCCAAGAAGTAATTTCCACGTCTGTCCATTATTGTATCACACGATGGCTGTCAGCTGCGCTTAAAAGGACTGATTTCTACCCAGATTTGCAGGACGCCTTCCATGACGAGCATGGTTCGGATTTTGACAGAGTATTCCTTGTCACGCACAATGTATAGCTTACCATCCAACAGCAGTCTAACCAGTTTGCTGTCTGTATCAATATCGAACATGCTGCGGCCGCGCATCGGTTCCAGATCTGAACCCATTTGGCTTATGATTAATTTTACAGTTACGGGGTCAAGTGGGGTATCTTCTTTGGATTTGCTTTCCTCCGATCGAATTTTGATTTCTCTGATCACGGTTGAGGTATTATTGTATTTTTTGAGTGTCTGAATATCTTTTTGATATTGCTCGATCTGTACACGCAGATCTTGATTATGCAGCCATAATACGTTATATCCTACATGGTAAATAGCATTGTATATGACAGCTCCTACGACGATCCCTAGCATGAATATAGCGGAGATCTGGGTGAATCTGCGAAAACGACTGAATGGTGGAACTCTCACTGGCGTTACCCCCTGCCGCACACCCATTTTACTAGCTCACTGCCCATATGGGCTCCTAGAAAAGCGAAGGCAAGATACATGATTTGTTTGATGGCGGGGGAGAGGTTGCCTCCAATCATGTTGCTTTCAATGACCCGTAAGGGGTCCATAGTACCTCCTACAGCGGCTGCTAGTGCCCATATTTTAATCCGATCTGCCACATCCAGCATCGTTTGCGTCGGCGGTTGCAGGGATACAACGGCGCCGATTCCGCCGAGCATAGCTCCGCCAAGCACGATGCCGAAGGCGATAAAGAAGTCGAGGATAGCTTTGCTCATAAAAATGCTCATACAGGCCCCTTCCCGGACGAGGCATTTACAAGCTTTGCCTGTCCTTATGCTCTTAATCCATTCTATGGGCGGGTCCCCCTTTAATATGATAAAATAGTTTCATCTTATGTTTGATTTTTGCAGTAGAGAGGAAGTGGGGTTATGAGCCCTTTCGTGCATTTGCATGTGCACAGCGAATACAGTTTACTGGACGGGGCGGCGCGCATTACCGATCTCGTGCGCCGGGCCAGCGAATACGGCATGAAGTCGCTGGCGCTTACGGATCATGGAGTGATGTACGGGGCCATCCCCTTTTATAAAGCGTGTAAAGAGAATGGAATCAAGCCGATTATTGGCTGTGAAGCTTATTTAACCGCGGGTTCACGCCGTGAGCGGGGCAGTCGAAAAGATCAACCGATCTACCACTTGATTCTGCTCGTCAAGAATGAAACCGGCTACAAGAACCTGATGAAGCTGATCTCTATCGGCCATCTGGAAGGCCATCATTATAAACCCCGGATCGATATGGAAGTGCTGGCAGCTCATTCAGAGGGGATTATTTGTCTTAGTGCTTGTCTTGGCGGAGAAGTGCCGCAGCATCTGCTGCATGGACGTGATGAGGAGGCGCGCAAGGCTGCGCTGCGATATAAGGCGATTTTTGGCGAAGATTTCTATCTGGAGCTGCAAGACCACGGGATCTCCGAGCAAAAGAGAGTCAATCCCAAGCTGATCGCCCTTGCCGAGGACTGTGAAATTCCACTTGTGGTGACGAATGATGTCCATTATTTAGCGAAGGAAGATGCTGAGGTTCAGGATGTGCTGATCTGCATCGGAACAGGCAAAACGGTGGATGATGAGGAACGTCTCAAGATCGGAACAGATCAGCTGTTTCTAAAAAGCAACGAGCAAATGGCGGCCTTGTTTCCGCATGTGCCGCAGGCTATCGCCAATACCTTATTGATCGCAGAAAAATGTAATTTGGAGCTGACCTTCGGCAATCATATTCTGCCTGCCTATTCTCCGCTCCCTGAAGGCATGGATTCCGCTGCTTATTTGCGTGAGCTGTGCTGGAAGGGGATGGAGGAACGATATATAGATACACCGCAATGGACTACACCTGAGCAAAGAGAGACGGCTGAGAAGCGTCTGACCTATGAACTGGGCGTTATCGAGAGTATGGGCTTCAGCGATTATTTTCTAATTGTGTGGGATTTTATTGCTTATTGTCATCGTCAGGGAATTGCTACGGGACCCGGACGGGGATCCTCCGCGGGTAGTCTCACCGCATACTCTTTGCGAATAACTGACGTGGACCCATTGAAATATAACTTGCTCTTTGAACGTTTTCTAAATCCAGAACGGATCACCATGCCGGATATTGATATCGATTTTAGTGATGAACGGCGTGATGAGGTTATTGGTTATGTAGTGGAGAAATACGGCAAAGAACATGTGGCGCAAATTATTACTTTCGGAACTATGGCTGCACGGGCTGCCGTTCGTGATGTAGGCAGGGTGCTGAACTTGCCTTATAACGAGGTAGACAAAGCTGCCAAGCTTATACCTGGTCAACTAGGGATCAGCCTTGCCAGAGCGCTGGAGAGTACACCAGATCTTAAAGCACTGTATGATAGCAATCCAAAGATAAAAGGGCTGCTGGATATGGCTATGAAGGTGGAGGGCATGCCCCGCCATGCTTCGACACATGCAGCGGGGGTTGTTATCTCGAAGGGTCCGTTGACCGATGCAGTCCCACTTCAGGAAGGTAACGAAAGTACGGCGTTAACCCAATACTCTATGGAGCATTTGGAGAGCGTCGGGCTGTTGAAAATGGATTTTCTGGGTTTGCGCACGTTGTCGATTATCGAACGCTGCATGAATTCGATTAAAGAAATGAGCGGAAGTGTTCCGGATTTCCGTGTCATCCCAGATCATGATCCAGCTACGTATGAAATGCTTGGGGCTGGTGAGACAACAGGGGTCTTCCAGCTGGAGTCGGCGGGCGTTAGACGAGTACTTAAAGATCTGAAACCTAACGGCTTTGAAGATATTGTATCGGTTCTAGCGCTGTATCGTCCGGGTCCGATGGAATTCATCCCGAAATATATAGCAGGCAAACACGGTGAGATTGAAGTAGAGTATCCACATTCTGATTTGAAGGCTATTTTAGCGGACACCTATGGGATCATTGTGTATCAGGAACAGATCATGCAGATTGCTTCTCTGATGGCGGGCTTCTCGTTAGGAGAAGCGGATCTGCTCCGTCGAGCGGTCTCAAAGAAAAAACGTGAGACGCTGGATAAGGAACGGAGCCATTTTGTTCAAGGCAGCTTGCAGCAGGGGTATAATGAAACGGATGCAAATGCTGTTTATGACATGATCGTGCGTTTTGCTGATTACGGCTTCCCGCGTGCTCATGCCGCGGCTTATGGAGTACTGGCTTTCCAGACAGCCTATCTCAAGGCACATTATCCGGTGCAGTTTATGGCGTCTATGTTGACCGCTGTAATGGGCACTCACCGCAAGGTAGCGGAGTATGTGCTGGACTGCCGCCGCACAGGCATCGGCGTGTTGCCGCCGGATGTGAACGAGAGCGGCGTATTGTTTACTCCGGTTCCTGGCGAAGGAACCGGAACCGGGCATATCCGCTTTGGACTCGCAGCCATTAAGAACGTCGGAACACTGGCAGTGGAGAACATTATGGCAGTCCGCAAGGAGCGGCCGTTCGACAGTCTGCTAGATTTCTGTCGACGTGTGGACCTACGGGTCTGTAATAAGCGGGTAGTGGAATCTTTGCTGCAGGCGGGAGCTTTTGACTGTCTGCCGGGTCACCGCGCCCAGCTGCTGGCTATGCTGGACGAGACGGTTGACGCTGCGCTGAAATGGCGCAAGGAGCGGGATGAGCTGCAAATCCAGCTGTTCGACGATTTGGTGGAGACACCGAACTGGGAAATCCGCTATCCGGATATCCCTAAGTTCACCATTGGCCAGCAGCTGGAGATGGAACGTGAGCTGCTGGGGTTATATCTTTCGGGCCATCCGCTTGATGATAGCGTGGAACTGCTTGAGGAGCCCGGCATGCAGCGGCTGATGGATCTTGGTGAAGCTGCGGATGAGAGCCAGACGGTTACGGCCGGAATGGTAGTATCCGTTAAGGAAATTACGACGAAGCAAGGAAAATCGATGGCCTTCGTCGAATGGGAAGATCAGATCGAGCGCTGCGAGGTCGTGCTCTTCCCTGAGGTGTGGAAGCGAAGCCGCAGCTTGATTGCCAAGGGCGCGCTGCTGGCCTTGCGCGCTAAGGTTCAGCAGGAAGACGAAGGCTTCAAGCTGCTGGCCGAGGAAGTGGCGCTGCTGTCTGCGGAGGCTCTCCGCGGGCTGTTGCAGCGCCGCAGTGCCGCCGCGTCCCGCTCGTACAGCGCGGGACGCTCGGCCTCGGCAGGAGCGCCGCCACGCGGCGCAGCTCCTGCTTCCCGGACCAGCGGTGCCGCCACTGGTCCGGCTGCCAGGCCAGCAGGCGGCACAACGCCGCCTGCAACACCTGCACAGGCCGCGCCAGCAACAGCGGCGACCTCAGGCCAGCGTGTCTTTATCAAGATCACGCCGGCCTCAGAGAATGCAGCTTTGCTGTCGCGCCTGAAAGAGCTGCTGCAGAATCATCCCGGTCCAGCTGCGACGCTTCTGTTCTATGAACAGGATCAGAAGCTCCTAGCTCTTAGCGATAATTATCGAATTAAGCCGTCCGAGGAACTTTTCGCGGCGATCGAGGTTATGCTGGGTGCAGGTACGGTAAGAATAAAATAAGAACAATTCTCCCCTTTTCCGCATACATTAGGAAACCACAGGGCACATCCCTGTACGGAAAGGGGAGTCGCAGCATGTCCTATCAAATGGCAGTAGATCTGTTGGAACGCAGAGGTGTATCACTTTCCTCCATTGCTGAAATCGTATATATTTTACAATCGGTTTATTATCCTGGTTTAACCAAGGATGAATGTCTGTCCAGCGTCAAGTCTGTTTTGGGCAAAAGAGAAGTGCAGTATACTTTAATGACAGGTGTTGCTCTTGATGAATTAGCCGAGAAAAAACTGCTTCCACAGCCGCTGCAGGCGGTAATGGAGGCTGATGAATCCCTCTACGGAGCGGACGAGACTCTGGCGCTTGGTATTACAGGGGTATATGGGATGATCGGACTGACAGGTTTTGGGTATTTGGACAAAATAAAGCTTGGAATCATTGGTGAACTGAACGATGATAAAGGTAGGATTCATGTATTCTTGGATGACCTTGTTGCCGGCATTGCTGCCGCCGCTTCCGCCAGAATTGCTCATCGGCATGAAGGGGCAAAAGTATATCCTTTAGGCACGGACAAGGAATAATTGAGCCCCTTTATTTCGTTTGAACAAGTTCCTCAGTCTTGCTTCCTATGCCCTACTCCTGTTGCGGGAAAAAAGAAAACTGTGTTATCATAATTCCATTATACGGGATACGGCTGGGAATTAAGATTGGGGAGGCCTTGCAGGGCATGTGGACGGTAATATATATCGCGCCGACCGCCAGAGTGGCGGATATGATTAAGAGTAAGCTGACAGAAGAAGGTTTTTTGGTAGAATGCCGTCCAATCAATATGTCCAAGCAGCAGTTTGAGATATTGGTTCCTTCAGGTGAGCTGGAGGAAGTACAGGAAGTCCTTAATCTTATTCTGCATCCCTGAGTTTCTTACAAGACAAAAGTCATGACAGCGGCAAGCTGCATAACGCAAATAAACGGCTGAAGAGGTGCGGGTGTGTTCAAAGATTTATTTCAGAAGAAACGGAAGTACGCGACTATTCCTTCAGAACGTCTGGAGCGGAGCGGCGGGCCTGCGGAAGGCGAACGCCCCAAACGTGAAATCCCTGAAGGATTAATGAGCAAATGTAATAAATGCGGAACGATCCAGTATAGTAAGGAATTAGAGAAGAACCTAAAGGTATGTCCTAATTGTGGTCACCACTTGCGCCTAAATGCTGTGGAGCGTATTGCAATGACATTAGACCCTGAGGGCTTTATTGAGTTTGACAGTGAAATGTATTCTATCGACCCGCTGAAATTTCCGGGTTACGCTTCCAAAGTGGAGCAACAGCAGCTGAAATCTGGACAAACTGAAGCCGTAATTACGGGTCAGGGCTCCATTGGTGGCCATCCAGTCATCGTAGCTGTGATGAATTTTGAATTTTTCTCAGGCAGTATGGGCTCTGTAGTAGGGGAGAAGATCACCCGTGCGATAGAAGAGGCCACAGAGCAACAGCTTCCACTCCTTATTTTCTCTACTTCTGGTGGAGCGAGAATGCAGGAGAGTATTCTTAGTCTAATGCAAATGGCGAAGACCAGCGCTGCGCTGGCTCGATTTAACGAGGTTGGAGGTCTTTACATCTCGATTATTACGGATCCTACTACCGGTGGAGTATCTGCGAGTTTTGCCAGCCTTGGTGATATAATTATTGCAGAGCCTGGAGCGGTATTTGGTTTCGCAGGACGTATAGTCATTGAGCAGACTATTCGCCAGAAGCTTCCGGATGATTTCCAGACCGCTGAATTTAATCTTCAGCATGGGTTGCTTGATATGGTCGTGCACCGCAAAGAAATGCGCGCTACATTGACTAAAATTTTGGAGCTGCATGACGTGAAAGGGGGATTTTAGGTTGGCAGGAGAGTTGCCTTTTGAAATGCCTCTGGTAGAAATGCGCAAGAAGATTGCTGAACTGAAGCAGTTTGGCGAAGAGAAGGGTATTGATTTTACGGACGAGGTAGCTAGGCTGGAAGAACGATACCGTGTGCTGGAGGAAGAGATATATTCTAATATTTCTCCTTCGCAAAAAATGCATTTGGCTAGACATCAAGGACGTCCGACTTCCCTTGATCTTATGGGGCAGATCTTCACAGATTTTATTGAGCTCCACGGTGATCGGATGTTTGGGGATGATCTTGCTATTGTAGGCGGCATCGGTAAACTAAATGGGTTGCCGGTTACAGTTATTGGCCAGCAGCGCGGTAAAGACACCAAAGAGAATATTTTACGATTCTTCGGCAGTGCACACCCTGAGGGCTTCCGTAAAGCGCTGCGTCTGATGCAGCAAGCGGACAAGTTCAAACGTCCCATTATTACCTTCGTGGATACGAAAGGTGCATACCCAGGCAACACAGCCGAGGAAAGAGGTCAATCCGAAGCGATTGCCCGTAATTTACGTGAGATGTCTCAGTTTGGTGTCCCTGTAATCTGTGTGGTCATCGGTGAAGGCGGAAGCGGTGGCGCCCTGGCATTGGCGGTTGGGAATAGAGTGCTCATGCTGGAACATGCCATTTATTCGGCGATATCTCCTAACGGAGCGGCCTCTATTCTGTGGAAGGATGCTTCGAAGGCTGATCAAGCGGCAGAAGCCATGAAGATAACAGCTGCTGATCTGCTTGAGATGGAAGTTATAGAAGAGATCGTACCAGAGCCTAAAGGCGGCGCTCATCGGGATTACGAAGCAACGGCAGCAGCGATTAAGGATGCATTATGGCGGCATCTGCAGGAGCTAACCCAGATGAACTCAGTGGAATTGAAGGATGATCGATACCGTAAATTCCGTAAAATTGGTGAGTTTGCAGAGGCTCAGCAGGAACAGATTTTTATTGAAGAAGAAGTGAAGTCAGAAGTGTAAAAGTGCAAAATCATTTGCACTTTAAGACATATAGCTATACTTAGTGGGTCTTTTGGATATAGTGTAAAATATACAATTTATTGGAATTAAAATAATCTCGATCCACTAACGGGATTATTTTAATTTTTTTTATGTTTACAGAAAATTCGACTTAAAGTTACACCCAAAAGTGCCTACAACATTGATTTTGTGTCTGGTTTGCAGTAATATTCATAAGGGCGTACTTAAAGGCACATGTGACAAAGTTCCTATTTTATTAGTTAGCCTTGTAGTAGATTTTGTAGTTGGAAAAAGTGAGACAGAGAGAACGAAAAAACGGAGGAAAACCTAATGCGGAAAAGTAAAATTGTATGTACGATCGGACCTGCGAGTGAATCGTTGGAGAATATCAAAAAATTGATTTTGGCTGGTATGAATGTGGCCCGTCTGAATTTCTCCCACGGCGATTTCGAAGAGCACGGTGCTCGGATCAATACGATCCGTCAAGCATCTAAGGAACTGAACAAAACAGTTGCTATCCTGCTCGATACTAAAGGACCGGAGATTCGCACAGGCAAGCTGGAAGTAGAACCGATTGAACTTGTTCAGGACGAGTACCTGACACTGACTACGGAAGAGATCCTTGGTAATCAAGATCGTATTTCCATCACGTACAGCGAACTTCCTAACGATGTTCAAGTAGGATCCACAATCCTTATTGATGACGGTCTGATTGGTTTGACAGTTGTCGACATTCAAGGTACAGAAATCAAGACCCGTATTGTAAACGGTGGTACGATTAAGAGCAAGAAAGGCGTTAACGTACCAGGAGTAAACATCTCCTTGCCGGGTATTACGGAAAAAGACACCAACGATATTCTTTTTGGTATCGAACAGGACATCGATTTTATCGCCGCTTCCTTCGTTCGCAAAGCTAGCGACGTTCAGGAAATTCGTGAGCTGCTTGAGAAAAACAACGCTTCTCACATCCAAATCATTTCCAAAATCGAAAACCAACAAGGTGTTGACAACCTTGATGAAATTTTAGAAGCTTCTGACGGCCTGATGGTTGCTCGTGGTGACCTTGGTGTTGAAATCCCAGCTGAAGATGTACCTTTGGCTCAAAAATTGATGATTCAAAAATGTAACGTTGCTGGTAAACCAGTAATCACAGCTACACAAATGTTGGATTCCATGCAACGCAACCCACGTCCTACTCGCGCTGAAGCAAGTGACGTAGCAAACGCTATTTTAGATGGTACAGATGCAATCATGCTTTCCGGAGAAACTGCTGCTGGTAAATATCCAGTAGAATCCGTACTTACAATGTCCCGCATTGCTGAGAAAGCGGAATCCGCTCTGAACCACCATGAAATCTTCATGAAACAACAAACTGCACAAGAAACTACAGTTACAGAAGCAATCAGCCAATCCGTTGCAATTTCTGCTTTGGATCTGAACGCTAAGGCTATCATTTCTTCGACTGTAACAGGTCATACTGCACGCGTTGTTTCTAAATACCGTCCTAAAGCACCAATCATTGCCGTTACAACACAAGAAAGAACTATGCGTCAATTGTCCCTCGTTTGGGGCGTAACGCCAGTGTTCGGACAAGTTGCATCTTCCACAGATGAGCTGCTGGAAACAGCAATCAAAGGTGGTAAGGATTCCGGTCTGGTTCAAACTGGTGACCTAGTTGTGATTACTGCAGGAATTCCACTTGGACGTTCTGGTTCCACTAACTTGGTAAAAGTAAGCACAATCGAGTAGTTCTCGATTGGCTTCACCTGTTTAACAGGTTCCATAAAGCTTAATTAAAGGGTTGTCTCAACTGTAGTGAAAATCTACAAGCGAGGCAGCCCTTTTTTTCGTGTTTATCAACATATTCGATTGAAGATTATGTTAAATCCATTTATGCTGTTAGTAACAAATCTTGAATGATAGGTTCGAGTATTTTTATTTGGGGTATGTTCGTTTGACAGTAAAAGAATCCCCACGATGGTTTGGACAAGAAGGAACGGCGATAGTAGCGTTATTTTGCACCATGATTCCTCCCATATTGAGAGTGAGCCTCGGACTTTTGCCATTAATTCGACAGCAATAGAAGCAAGTAGGGGAGACACGCGCCAGCTTTGCGATCGAGCCGTCTACCTCGGGAGCCTCCATAATCCATTCACCAGAGGTTTGTGGTCCGGTATATCGCTGTAATGTTCGAAAAATCCAATTTCGGCTCAAATTGCGGAGCGTAATCGTCCATTTGTTGCGGCCTACCTTCGTGATGTTCGCTTTTATATGGTCTCCAGGGCTCACTGGAAGGGGAATTACCGTTTCGACATCAGGAAGGATTTCCCACCAAGCGTAATACCGGGCACGGCCATTTACGAATTCATGGCCTGTACCCGTTTGGATCAGGCTGCTGTTCTTGAAACCGTCAATACCAATCCAAGCAGAGGAATAGGAAGGTTTAGAGGTTGGTTTTACATATGGAACGATCCATTCACCGGCAATGCGGTTAAAAGCCCCCTTTTTTCCAGTGATCGTATATCCGCTCCAGTTTGTTGAAGACCAGCCGAAGCCGGAGCTTTGAAATTTGTTCGAATTAGATTTGTCTTTTAGACATGGATGATTGACCCGATTAGAATTTTGCTTATCATTCAACTTGTCCACCGCCTTTATAGTACTGCTATATTAAATGCGGTGATTACATAGGAAGTACGGGTGTTCTGCTAAAATATAAGAGAGTGCAATGCTTGATTAAGAAGCTGGAGAGGATTTGTAGCTTAAAATGGAAAAATTATCGAAGCTGCGTGGCTTTTATCTGTTTTTAGGATTGGCCGGCGGTTCATTTGGCTCATATCTAACGCTGCTGCTTGTCCACAATGGACTTGATAGCGGGCAGATAGGTATACTAATGGCAACAGGCACGCTAATTGCGATCACGATTCAGCCAATATGGGGAATTGTCTCGGATCGGTATAATCAGACGCGTTTGGTACTAATCCTAAGTGTGGCGATACCGGCTTTATTAGCCGTCTTTTACCGTTCGGAATATTTTATAGTGTTACTGCTGGTGTATACCCTCTCTACAATCTTTTCCTCGACACAGGCGCCTATAGCCGATTCTTACGCGATTTCAGCGGCGAAGAGGGCTGGGGCTACTTATGGCAGTATAAGGCTTATGATGAGCATTGGAGCGGCTGTGGGAGCCTATTTAGGCGGATTGTATGTATCGTCCTTCTCTGTATCCACGATATGGTTGCCCTTTCTTATGTTTAATCTGATTGCGGTTCTTATTGCATTGACGCTGCCGAAGCAGGCAGAAGAGAATCATATGATGCGGCAATCGTTTTCTCAGGGGGTTAAAAAGCTGCTGGGGAATCGGGTGTTCCTAGCGTTTTTGGGTGGCAGTTTTCTTGTGAACCAGACGATGACTGCTTTTGGAACCTACTTCGTCATTGCGTTTCAGTCGGTTGGAGGTTCAACTCGTTATGCAGGAATTGCGCTTTTCCTCGCATCTGTAACGAACGTGCCCTCCATGCTGTTTGCTTCCAAGGTAATCAAAAAGCTGGGGCGCGAGCGGACGCTGCTCCTTGGCGCACTTATTTATGTCTTGCGGTGGGGTATTCAGGTGGCTTTCCCTTATCCATCCGTAATGATTGGAGTGCAGGTACTGCATGGTCTGTCATTCGGGTTCTTTTATATTGCTGCCGTTGAATATGTATCTCAGATCACCTCTAATGAGATGCAGGCGACTGGGCAAAGTGTTTTTAATATGGTGTTCTCGGGTTTTGCCGGTGTTGTAGGCAATTTATTAAATGGATTCTTGCTCAATCAAGGCGGCGTAGAAGTGATGAACCTGTCTTGTATGTTGAGTTCAATTGCAGGAGCGATGCTGTTATTTTATGTCGCCAGAAGCTCCCGAAGCAAACTATCGACGACAAAGCTATCTTCAGACGGGGCCCGGGCCTAAGCTCTCCCTGCTGCCTATGCCGAAAGGAGTATTTATAAATGGAATTACAGCAAGACGGCTTGCGAAGCCGGTGGTATGAGTCTACCCTGCGTGTTCGATACCAGGAAAGTGATCAGATGGGCGTAGTGTATCATGCGAATTATTTGAACTGGTTTGAGTCTGGCCGTACGGAGTTGTTACGTCAGCTTGGCTTTACTTATCGTGAGCTTGAGAATCAGGGAGTGCTGCTGCCTGTTACCTCAGCCGATTTGCAATTTAAAAGTCCGGCGCGATATGATGATCTTATCTCCGTGTATGCGCGAATGACTACCTTTTCGGCGTTAAGAGTCGCATTTGAGTATCAGGTGCGGAGGCTCTCGGAAGCAGAAGGTAGGAATTTAGAGGGTTCAGCGGCTACTTTGGGACAATTGCGGTCGATGGACCTCCCCGGGGAACTGCTGGTTACCGGCTCGACAAATCATGTTTGGGTGAATCGAGAATGGAAGCCTGCCAGGCTGGATAGAGCCCTTCCGGAGCTGTTTCACGCGATTAAAGGAGCGCTGCGGGAAGAAAGGGGTTCTGTATGATTAGAAGCAAATGGTTGTGGGCTGCATTATTTATCATTCCTGCCGTGGAATTATTCGGCTTTATCTTTGTAGCAGATCAACTTGGAGCATTCAAAACGCTGCTGCTTATGTTGACGACCTCGGTTATCGGACTATTGATGATGCGTTTCGAAGGGAATAAAGTGCTGCAAGACAGCAGAACACATATGCAGGAGGGACGCGTTCCTGGCCGGACGATGCTGGATGGCCTATGCATTTTTTTCGGTGGCTTACTGCTGATCTTACCTGGCTTCATAACGGATATTGTAGGTTTCTCCTTGGTGTTTCCGTTGACTCGGCCTTTGTATCGTATATTTTTGCTGAAGTGGATTGAGAAAAAGATGAAAAACGGCACCTTCACCTTTTACCGCCGCTAGTCATCATCAAAACAAAAACAGAGCGGGCCCCTGTCATTGATAGGAGCCCGCTCTGTTTTGCTATTCCAAGAATTGTAGGGTATTGTTTATTATCTTAGTCTTCCGCTGACAATATAGCTGTGTAATGCGTGAAATACACCTGCTCGGTTAAAGGCTACAAGAATAACTAGAATAACGGGACCGATGATCAGCCCAAGCATACCGAACAGCTGCAAACCTGCAAACATACCGACCAGCATAGCAAGGGGATCAAGCCCAATGCTGCTGGCGAGCACTTTCGGCTCAAGCACTTGGCGGGTTACAAGGATAACGGCATATAGGATAGTAAGTCCGATCCCCAGTGCCAGATTGTCTGTCATGTAAGAGTATAACGCCCAAGGAATCATTACGATTCCAACCCCTAAATAAGGCAACAGATCCACAAAACCAATCATTAAGCCAATAGCGAAAGCAGATTTTACACCCAAGAGCAGCAACCCGATCACGACAATGACCGCTGTAATGGAGATCAGGATTAGCTGAGCCCGGAGATAGCCGAAGAGAGCTTTTCGCAGATCCCGCCAGATACCCGATACCGGCTTTAAGAATGGGGCTGGCAGCCAGCCTGTGAGTTTGGCATTATGTCTTTCCCAGCTAGTACTAATAAAAAAGGCAGCGAGAACGACCACGATAAGAATTGTACCCATACTGGGTAGAGCGGAGATCAGCTTTAAGATCACATTAAAAAATCCGGTCACCACTTGCGTAACTGCGTAACCAACGGTTTCCGTTGTTCTGCTGATATTGCTGTCAATGGTGGCGTGATAGTCAGGATTGTCGCGGTAGAACTGATTTATCTGGTTAATGATATTCTGTATGCTTGCATTCTGGCTCAAGGACAGCAGAAGCTCTCTCCATTGGTCCGTATGAAGATTAAAGGTCTGCAGCAGCACGATCAATTCTTTCACTAGCCTTGTAATCATCGCGGTCAGTACTAGTGCGGTTCCGCCTATGTAAAATAGCAGCGAGAGCGACACCGCCAGCCACGCTGGGAGCTTAAGGCCTTTAAGAATCAACACTAGTGGATGCATGATATAAGCGAGCAACCAAGCGAGCAGGAGGGGGTATAACAGCGGAAGCAATAAATAGATTGCCAGCAGGAGGATAGAGGTAGCCAGAACGACCCACAGGCCGCGCAGCAGTCTTTTTAATGCTAATCGGTCCATACGAAGATCTACACCTCCTTCATTCCTGCGGATGCAGGGGAATAAAAGCTCGTCTTCATATATATTCATAGAACCTATTTAAAGACTAGGAAACGGGATAAATATTGGGCTGAACCGGATGCTATAAACTAAAATCTCAACTGTGAATCAAGGGTTTAGAAGTTTTTTTCTATCTCTGTGATAAAATCATTTGATGCGCTGCAAAGCTTCCACATTGTTCACATAACCGACAAAATCCAGTATGATGAATAAAGATTCGATTACGAAAGTCAGACAACATCCTCGCCGGATATGTCCTTGAACTGCACTCCTTAGATTTTTCAATGCTTTAAATTGGAAATGTTTACATGAAACCGAGAATGCTTTTTATACCTTGTTGGCAAAGGAGAGATATGCTATGACAGCTACCAAAGGCTTGGAAGGTATCGTTGCAACAACTTCATCCATTAGCTCTATTGTGGATGGGGTACTCACTTACCGTGGTTATGATATTGATGATCTCGCAGAAAATGCTACCTTCGAAGAAACCGCTTATTTATTGTGGTTTGGCAGTCTACCAACAACACCAGAGCTGGAAGCGCTCAAACGGGATTTCAGTGCTTTCGCACGGATTCCTGAGCCAGTCATCGAGCAAATGAAGCTCTATCCAAAAGACACCAACACCATGGCAGCATTGCGGACTGCTGTATCAAGCCTTGCTCTCTATGATGAAGCGGCTGACGATATGAGTAGAGAAGCTAACGAGATTAAAGCAGTAAAACTACAGGCACAGCTCCCGACGGTTGTGGCGGCCCTATCGCGTATTCGCAAAGGTCTGGAACCTGTGGCTCCTAAAGAAGGCGTCTCGATTGCCGAGAACTTCCTGTATATGTTATGGGGAAAAGAGCCTGACAGTGTATCTGTTAAAGCGCTTGATACCGCACTTGTGCTTCATGCGGACCATGAGCTGAATGCTTCAACTTTTGCAGGCAGAGTTACGGTTGCAACCTTGTCCGATATTTATTCCGGCGTGACCTCCGCTATCGGCGCACTAAAGGGTCCACTTCACGGTGGGGCGAATGAAGCCGTTATGAAGATGCTTGAAGAGATCGGAAGTTTGGAAGCGGTTGAACCTTATATTCGTAAGAAGCTGGATAACCGCGAGAAGATCATGGGCTTCGGCCATAGAGTATACAAAAATGGTGATCCACGTGCTAAACACCTGATGAAAATGTCACTTGAACTTGGCACAATGAAAAATGATACTACGCTGTATGATATGTCCGTAAATATCGAGGAATTGATTACCGGACAAAAGGGACTTAAACCGAATGTTGATTTCTATTCGGCATCAGTTTATACACAGCTGGGTATTGAACGTGAGCTGTTCACTCCTATCTTTGCAATTAGCCGGACTTCAGGCTGGACTGCACATATTCTGGAGCAATATACAGATAACCGTATTATCCGGCCACGTGCAGAATACACAGGTATGATTGAACAGAAATACGTTCCAGTAGACGAAAGATAGAAGGGCAGCCTTGCAGGCTGCTCCTAAAGTTTAGTAGAATGAACCCTAGAATATATGCAATAATGCATATTCATACGTAGAGAGTTTTGTTCGAGGCTTGTCCATGAGAAATTAAATCCCACAAAACTTTAGGAGGAATACACTCAAATGTTGAAACTAGAAAAATTCGATCTGCCAACAGAAGGCGAACAAATCACAATTAAAGATGGTAAACTGCAGGTTCCTAATCATCCAATCATTCCTTTTATCGAGGGTGACGGCACAGGCCGTGATATTTGGAAGGCTTCCAAACGCGTACTTGATGCAGCAGTAACTAAAGCTTATGGCGGCACAAAGCAAATCGCTTGGTACGAAGTTTTTGCTGGCGAAAAAGCCTTCAATACATATGGTGAATGGCTGCCAAATGATACTTTGGAGGCAATCCGTGAATATTTTGTAGCTATTAAAGGTCCACTTACGACTCCAATCGGAGGCGGTATTCGTTCATTGAACGTAGCTTTGCGTCAAGAGTTGGATTTGTACGTATGTCTGCGTCCAGTTCGTTATTTCGAAGGGGTTCCTTCTCCTGTTAAACGTCCTGAGCTGGTGGATATGGTTATTTTCCGTGAGAATACGGAGGATATTTATGCAGGGATTGAATATCAAGAAGGTTCTGCTGAAGTGAAAAAAGTCATCGAATTCCTGCAAAAAGAGATGGGAGTTAACAAAATCCGTTTCCCTGAAACTTCTGGTATTGGTATTAAACCAGTATCCTCCGAAGGTTCGAAACGTTTGGTACGCGCTGCTATTGAATATGCGATCAAACACGGACGCAAGAGCGTAACGCTTGTGCACAAAGGAAACATCATGAAGTTCACTGAAGGTGCCTTCAAAAACTGGGGTTATGAAGTTGCTGAGCAAGAGTTCGGAGATAAGGTCTTCACTTGGAATCAATACGATGTGATTAAAGAACGTGAAGGTGAAGCTGCTGCCAATGCTGCTCAGAAGGATGCTGAAGCTGCGGGCAAAATTATCATCAAGGATGCCATTGCGGATATCGCATTGCAACAAGTTCTGACTCGTCCGACTGATTTTGATGTTATTGCTACCTTGAACCTGAACGGGGATTACCTGTCTGACGCGCTTGCTGCGCAAATCGGCGGTATCGGTATCGCTCCTGGAGCGAACATTAACTATATTTCTGGACATGCGATTTTTGAAGCCACTCATGGCACCGCACCTAAATATGCAGACAAAGATGTTGTGAACCCTGGTTCCGTGATTCTGTCCGGCGTAATGTTGCTGGAGCATCTGGGTTGGCAGGAAGCAGCAGATCTGATTTATAAAGGTATGGAAACAGCTATTAATAACAAAACCGTGACTTATGACTTTGCCCGCCTGATGGAAGGCGCAACTGAACTGAAATGCTCTGCATTTGCCGACGAGATTATTAATCACCTCTAAGATAGGCTGGCTCAACCAACTGAATATATTGAAGTTTAGCTAATACAAGCTATACCGACACCGTTCTAGGAGGAGAATCCTTGGCAATCAAACGTTATAAAATTACAGTTGTAGGTGCCGGTTTTACTGGGGCTACTACAGCTCTTATGCTTGCTCAAAAGGAGCTTGGTGACGTTGTGCTGCTTGATATCCCACAAATGGAGAACACAACCAAGGGGAAGGCACTAGATATGCTGGAAGCAGGTCCTGTACAGAAATTTGACAGTCAAATTACAGGAACATCAAGCTATGAAGATGCTGCGGATTCAGATATTGTAATCATCACTGCAGGGATTGCCCGTAAACCTGGAATGAGTCGCGATGATCTCGTGAACACCAATGCAGGTATTGTGAAGTCGGTATGCGAGAACATAAAACGTGTAGCACCAGATTCCATCGTAATCATTCTGAGTAATCCAGTTGACGCTATGACCTATGCGGCATTTAAAGCGCTGGGTTTTCCGAAGAGTCGCGTAATTGGACAATCCGGAGTACTGGATACAGCCCGTTATAACACGTTTATTGCACAAGAGCTGAAGGTATCTGTTGAAGATGTACGTGGTTTCGTATTAGGCGGACACGGCGATGATATGGTACCGCTCGTAAGGTATTCCAGTGTCGGTGGCATTCCAATTGATACATTGATATCTGCGGAGCGTATTGATGAGATTGTGCAACGTACACGTGTAGGTGGCGGAGAGATTGTTAACCTCTTAGGAAATGGTAGTGCTTATTATGCACCAGCGGCTTCTTTAGCTCAGATGGCGGAAGCTATCTTGAAGGACAAAAAACGGATCATTCCGGTTATCGCTTTGCTCGAAGGAGAATATGGCTACGATAACCTGTTCATGGGTGTTCCGGCGTTACTTGGTGCCAATGGTATCGAGAAGATTTTTGAACTGGAGCTTACAGCTGAGGAAAAAGCGGCTTTAGATAAGTCTGCTGAATCCGTGCGTAGCGTAACAGCTGTGCTAACTGTATAGATTGTGACAGAGGTATGAAGAAACCCCCATTTTGTTCACTTAAAATGGGGGTTTCCTTTTCTTCTCAAGCAATAATGGGTATAATTAAATGTAACTATTATCACAGTTAAAACGGAGGAGATATGTTATGGATTGGAACGTGTTGTTTTTCTTACATATGATCGGAACCTTGGCACTTGGCTTCTACCTTGTGCTACCCTTCATCCTAGGACGTGCAGAGAAACTGTCGTCTGGGGCTAAAGAAGGAACGTTAAGTGCAGTAACCGGATTTAATCGTTTTGCGCAGTATGGATTGGTGATCCAACTCCTTACAGGCGGTTATATGATGACCAAAGGTGATTATTCAGTAGCGTGGATGATTATTGTTGTTGTGTTATTGCTAGCGATGTTTGCACTTGGCGGTATTATGAGCAAGCCTTTGCGTCTTGCAGCAGCTGGAATTCGTGAGAACCGCGACGTTAGCGCAGAGACTGGAAAATTGCGCACACTTAGTGCACTGCTTACGGTGTCATTGCTACTAATGGTATTCTTCATGGTGTTTAACGATATAGTTTAATCTATAGCGAATTATACCCGCCTCCGTAATGGAGAGCGGGTTTTTCGTATGTTCCGGTAATTTATCTTCATAAAACGTTAATCCCTGATAGGATTCGTATAAGATTTCGGCCGGTAATTTAACGGAGAAACACCCGTCCATCGTTTGAATTGTCGGCTGAAGTGGCTCTGGGAAGCAAACCCGAGTTGTTCAGAAATCCTCTGTATTTTTAAATCGGTATGAAGCAGCAAATGTTTTGACTTCTTTAATCTTAGGTTAGTTATGTACTGCCTAGGAGATATCTTATATATCTTTGTAAACAACTTATGGCACTGCACCCGACTTAAGCAAAGCTGCTCAGCAATCAAATTAACCGTGAGCTCCGGCAAATGAATATTGGCTGCAATATATTTTTCAATCTGATGAGCAGTTTCCACCTCGTACAAAGAGTTTGCTTGTCGCGCTGTGTTGGAATTCTCCGAATTCGAGAGCTGTACATCAATGAGTTCAGTCAAAATCATCAGGATGATCGCTTGCAAACGAAGCCTTTCTTTTACAAGAATCATTTCTTCAATTTCCTCGGGAAATCCAGTGGAGGCCGTCGTGGCGAGAATATTGTTCTTAATAAATTCATCCAAATGTTCCAGTTGGTGATTTAATCCCGAACGCTGCATTTGCTGGTTATTCCATTTCTGTACAGCCTGAGACTGAAACCATTCACGAAACTTTAAATCGTCAATATCGAAATGAAAAGAGAGGTAGATATAGTTGCTCAGGCCAGAATTAACTACATAATGACGTAAGCCAGGCGGAATAATTAACCAATCTCCTTTACCAAAGGCAATGGAACTTCCTTCTACATATTGATGGGAGTTGCCGTCGTAGCAATACAATAGTTCGAAGATTTTGTGATAGTGATCAGGGTATGTCCACCCAGGTTCTGCTACACGATAATGAACACCGATCAGCTGCAGTGTACTTATAATGTTCGGAAAGCTGACTTTGTAAGCGATAGGAGTTCTCCTCCTTAGGATCAATAGGGATGTTCTTAATTATATCAAGGATACCTATACATATGACCATTTTGCAGTGTGAGCCGTTGATCATTCCATGGTTTTCGTTACAAAAGGTCAAAAAAAAGAATGAAATCATCATTTGAATCACTTTAGAGAACAGGGATAATGGAGGGACCTAGGGAAGTATTTCGAGAAACGGAAGGAAGTGTAATGAAGTGGGAAAGCTGTGTAGGAATATACTAATCTTATCTTCTTTACTTATGGCTTCATTGACTCTTACTCACGGTAAAACAGAGGCATCCCTATTAAAAGATGGGGCAGAGAGGCAACCTCCAACCCAAATTGCAAGCGTATACAAGTTTAATTTTACAAACCAAGTTAAAACAGGATATCAATCCGTTAGGTATGATCCTAATCGCGGTGCACAATTGTATGACTCATCTTTAGGTTATGGTTTTGTTCAAGAGACCAACGCTTTACCCGCCAGAGAAGTGCACACCGACTCAATTACATCCGATGGAACAGGTTTTTTCATCACAGAACCTATTTTTTTTGCTGAACCTAAATCTGAGAAAGATAATTATAACAACTACGGAATGGCGTTTCGAATGGATGCTCCCCCTGGAACCTACAACGTATATGTAAAAACGACTTCTGACGCAGAGGATGGGATCGTGTCAGTATCAGGAATGCAGACCACCCGCTTGTTGAAAAGTGGACATTGGGACGCTGCAAAGCTTGTACCCGTCAAGCATACGGCTGTAGCCAAAGGGAAAGAGTGGACTTATACGTATGTAAACGGCCGTGACCATATAGATATTGAGATCGAACCGAACAAAGTGAACACAGCTGTGGGGATTGAGGAGATCATACTGGAACCGATTTTGACTCAGCATAGAGCGGCTGGAGCTCTTCCGAATTTATTTATACTTGGAGATTCCACGGTCAAGTCCTACACCTTCGACGAAGCACCAATGAGTGGTTGGGGCCAGATTATTGGCAGTATGTTTAATCAACATAAATTGAGTGTAACTAACTATTCCATGGGGGGACGCTCGTTTAAAAATGCCTATACAGAAGGTCGACTGAACGACATTTTACTGAATGGCAGCATTGGGGATTATGTGTTTATTCAATTCGGACACAATGATGAGAGCGCAGATGAGTTCAGACGTTACGGCAGAGGTTCGACAGAAGCAATGTATGAAAATTACCTTAAAGAAGTCTATCTCCCTGCGATTCAAGCCCGGGGTATGATACCAGTACTGGTAACCCCAATGTCCAGAATTAAAGGGAATGCAAGTCCGGGATATATCTATGAAAATTCTTTTAAATCAAGAAAGTTTGTAGATATTCTTAAACGGGTCGCAGATGAATCTGGAGTTACACTTATTGACCTTAACTCGGAAAGTCTGAAATATTATAACGAGATCGGTGTAGAAGCAATAACAGCCCTCTTCATGTCTATTGAAGCCGGAGAAACGCCAGGCAAAACAAATGACGGAAGTTACGCTAACGGGCATCCTTCAAAGAAAGTCGATGGGACTCATTTTAAAGAAGTGCTCGCCAAACAATTTTCACGGATGATTGTCACGGAGCTTGTAGAGAAAGGTGCTACTGGCGATTCTACTGCTGCCTCCATTACTCCTTACCTTAAAGGGAACGTTAAGCATGCGGCACTAACAGGGAACTGGGGTAAGATTTTTCCGGAAATAACGAATGATACGACGACTGGGGAAGCTGCTTATTACCGTAATCAAATTGAAAAATTAATCCAGCTGGGAGTAATGGGCAAAGACCGTCAAGGGAATTTTAATCCGGATACGGAGATGACAGTTGCTGAATTCACACGCAGTATTTCTAAGTTAATGAAAGTGGAAAGATCTGATGTTGCCTATTATCCGAAAGGTAGGCTGTCACGTGAATCGATGGGTGCTATTCTCTATGACGTTTACCAAATAAAGTTTGCTAATAAACCTAAGTACATGACTGATTATAACGGCACAGCAGTAGTGCCAGGAGATCCTGGCTATGATTCGAATTTGGAGCCAGGAGCTAGAGGTGCGATGTACTATCCTCTTGTATCCTGGACGCAGCTTGTTGATACAGCGGACATTTCTCCTTATTTAATTTCAAAAGTGAAAAGTGCATATGAATTAGGACTCATTAGATCTGAAGTGGGGATTGCCAGAGGCGAAATGGTCAATGGGACAGAACTAGAACCTAAAGCTATAGTGACCCGGGAGAAAGCGGCCAAAGCTCTGTACTTTATGTGGGTGCTGGAACATGAAGTGAATGCAGAAAATCATGTTTCTTCTCTAAAATAGTCAGGGTGAACAATTCAAGGCACAGCAGCGATGCTGTGTCTATTTGTATGCAGTGAATTCCTCTCCACTTACAGCAGTATATCTCTCACGGTTGTTTATATCTACTTTCATTGTGGTAAGTAAGATTCGTAAAGCGATTTAAGAAAATGACAAACCCAGCGTATAAACGTGCATAGTTGTGCCATCCTAAGACGATCAGTTAACTATCAATTTGCTTAACGAGAGGAGATAGGGAAGATGTCAGGCAACAATAAACAAGCTACAAAAACCTTACCCCCACAGGAGCAGTATCATCAGCCAGGGATTGAGAGTGAAATGACGCCGCTGCCCAAATACGAGCCGGCAAATTATAAAGCAGCAGGTAAACTGCAAGACAAGGCGGCGTTAATTACCGGTGGAGACAGCGGAATTGGGCGTGCAGTTGCTGTGCTTTTTGCTAAAGAAGGCGCTGATGTGGTCATTTCATATCTTAATGAACACTCAGATGCAGAGGAAACTAAACGTCAGGTCGAGCAGGAAGGCCGCAAATGTATCCTAATTCCAGGTGATATCGGTGACGAGAAATTCTGTAAAGATCTTATTAAACAGACGGTGGAGGGCTTAGGAAAGCTTGATATTCTCATCAATAACGCGGCAGAGCAACATCCGCAAGCTAAGATCGAGGATATTACTTCCGAGCAGCTTGAGCGTACTTTCCGTACGAATATATTTGCGATGTTCTATTTAACAAAAGCAGCTATGCCTCATTTAAAAGCAGGATCTACCATTATAAATACAACTTCAATTACCGCTTATCGCGGAAGCCCGCAGCTGCTGGACTATTCATCAACTAAAGGAGCTATTCTTAGCTTCACACGATCCTTGTCCACGAATCTGGCAGAGAAGGGCATACGGGTAAACGGTGTTGCTCCAGGTCCAATCTGGACACCGCTGATTCCCTCTACCTTTGATGCAAAACAGGTTAGCGAGTTTGGAGGTACACAGCCTATGAAACGGCCTGGACAACCAGAAGAGCTGGCACCAGCCTATGTATATCTGGCCTCTGACGATTCCAGTTATGTGACTGGACAGGTTATTCATGTAAATGGTGGCGAGGTAGTAAACGGTTAGATCAGAACAGCTAATGTGAATAAATGGGTGTATTTCAATAAAAAAATATGTTACTATAAACCACGTTAGCATTTTAAAATTGTATATTTATGTCACTAGGGGTGCCGATTGGCTGAGACGGAATGGATTTCCGGACCCTTTGAACCTGATCTGGTTAAGACCAGCGTAGGGAAGTGGAGAACGAATTTCTGTTATCGGGCTATTTGTAGTGCCGTCTATATACAGATTCTGACTGCCTTCCTTACGGGGGCAGTTTTTTTGTTTTTTACTGACCTACAGGGAAGTGAGAGAGGAGATCGTGATGTTGCAAGCTGAGATCCATCTAATATCAGACGGCAAGCTACAGCTGAGACATTTTGTTGAACTAGCTGTCACGGTGCAGACATGGGTCGATTATATTCACCTGAGAGATAAGCAATGTCCTGCATGCGAACTGCTCGCTGCGGCACAGGAGCTGTTGGCTGCCGGTATGCCCGCTACCAAACTGATAATCAGCGACCGGATCGATGTAGCCTTGGCAGCTGGTGCCGCGGGGGTTCAGTTGGCTTGGCACAGTCTGAGTCCGGTTACAGCCCGGCGAATTGCACCTCAGCTTCGGCTGGGGAGATCGGTTCATTCTCCGGAAGAAGCGGCAAATGCCTCAGAGCAGGGAGCTGATTATTGCTTGTTTGGTCATGTATTTCCCTCGGATAGCAAGTTAGGGCTGCCCGCACGTGGGTTAGAGCTGCTTGCAGAAACGGTGAAGACCAGCTCTATTCCTGTAATTGCGATTGGCGGAATTAGCCCCGCTAATGCGGCGCAGATCATCAGGAAAGGTGCGGCAGGAGTTGCTGTGATGTCCGGTATTTGCGGAGCGGATGATCCTTATGAGGCCGCCAAAGCTATTCATAAGGCGGTTCATTCATAGCCTGGAGGTAACAGCATGGGCGAAGGGGGTGATTCAGAATGAAGCTGTTGATTAACGGGAAATCCGCAGAGTGTTCTGGTGGTATTCAAACTATAGCTGATTTGATCAGTCTTCCTGAGTGGTCGGGTTGTCTGATGATCATTGAGCTGAATGGAGAAATTGTCAGTAAGGAGAATTATGAAAGTACTGCTCTGAGCGAGGATGATCGTTTGGAACTGGTGCACTTTGTTGGTGGGGGTTGAGATGGAGCGGTATAGAATTTTGAGAAATTTATACGAACCAAAGGGAGGTAATTTCATGCATGACCCGTTACATATTGGCGGCATCGAATTAACCAGTAGATTATTTATCGGAACCGGAAAATATAGCCGGAATACGTTGATCCCCGAAGTGATCGCAAGCTCTGGTTCTCAGGTGATTACTGTAGCGCTTCGCCGAGTGGACCCGCAAGGTGGAGCAGAAAATATCATGAACCACATTCCCGGCCACATGACTCTTCTGCCTAATACCTCAGGAGCGCGTACAGCGGAAGAGGCAGTCCGTATTGCAAGATTAGCAAGAGCTGCGGGACTGGGGAACTGGGTCAAGATCGAAGTGATCAATGATCAGAAATACCTGCTTCCAGATAATCTGGAGACCATACGAGCTACAGAGATTTTAGCAGCGGAGGGTTTTGTAGTATTGCCATATATGAGTCCGGACCTTTCGGCTGCTTTACGTCTGAGAGATGCCGGTGCTGCTGCTGTGATGCCGCTTGGTGCGCCGATCGGGACGAATCGCGGCCTGCGCACTAAGGAGCTTGTGCGTATTCTTATTGAAGAAGTGAATTTGCCGATTATTGTAGACGCCGGGATTGGCAAGCCCTCGGAAGCGGCGGAAGCAATGGAGATGGGGGCCGCTGCTGTTCTGCTTAATACGGCTATTGCAACGGCACGTAATCCGCTCGTCATGGCGGAAGCGTTCCGCGAGGCGATATCCGCTGGCCGCAAAGCTTATTTGGCAGGACTCGGTCCTGTAGAAGAAGTTGCTTTTGCTTCGTCACCGTTGACTGGATTTTTGAACTGAATTTGATAGGTCACGAAAGGAGGGAAGATTAGCATGAGCTTTTTTGACACACTGGCCCGCTTGGAGCAGTATCCTTATGAGCAGCTGTGGAAGGAGTTCCGGGAGGATGACGTTAAGCGGGCGCTTGGAAAAGACAAGCTGAACGAAAATGATTTGCTGGCATTGCTCTCTCCGGCAGCAACGCCGCTGCTAGAGGAGATGGCGTTGGCTGCACAGCGACTGACCCGTGCACATTTTGGTTATTCGATGCAGCTGTTCACACCGATGTATCTTGCGGATTTTTGTGTGAATCATTGTACCTACTGCAGCTTCAGCTCCATTTATGATTTTCCGCGCAAAAAGCTGTCCTTGGAGGAGGTCCGCAGGGAGGCTGAGAAGATTGCAGCTACAGGTCTGCGGCATATCCTCATTTTGACTGGTGAATCGCGCCGGGAGAATCCTGTCTCATATATTAAGGATTGCGTAGATGTACTCAGGGAATTTTTTTCCTCTGTCAGTATTGAGATAAATCCTCTATCAACTGCAGAATATAAAGAGCTTCTTCAAGCAGGGGTGGATGGATTAACACTATACCAAGAGGTGTACCACCAGGAGACTTACAGAAAGCTGCATGTTAAAGGGCCTAAAAGAAACTACCGGAATCGCCTGGATGCACCTGAACGCGGCTGTCAGGCAGGTTTTCGTTCTGTGAATATTGGTACGTTGCTCGGGATGTATGATTGGCGGCAAGAGGCATTCCAAAGTGCCATGCATGCCCGCTATTTGCAGGATCGGTATCCAGATTGCGAGATCAGTCTGTCACCTCCGCGGTTTCGGCCTTATTTAGGGGAATTTAACCCGGAGTGTGATGTTACCGACCGATCGCTAGTGCAGATTATTTTGGCATACCGGTTATTTTTACCCCGTTCGGGCATTACTTTATCTACACGAGAGCCTGCCTCTCTACGCGATCATTTAATTCATCTAGGAATAACTAAGATGTCAGCCGGGGTCACTACTGAGGTGGGCGGTCACACTAATGCAGGGGGAACTCCGCAATTCGAAATATCCGATGGCCGTAGTGTGCAGGAGATTACGGAAATGCTATATACGAAGGGTTTGCAGCCCATTTTTAAAGACTGGGATATCCTGACCGAATCAACAACGTAACGCTTGTATTATCAATTATTAATCACTAATGGACCCCTGCGAGATTCATGCGGAGGTCCATTTTTTTTGTATAGAGGGTGTTTAGTTTCCGGCAGAGAGCTCATCGAGAGACATTTCGAAACTCGGTGCCATATGAGTCAGAAAATAATCCACTTCCTGCAGGTCAAGCCCACGAAGTTTTGCTGCTGTCTGCTCCTTCGCGGCGGCAAATTCTCGGTTTCCTGCAGCAACTTCCCATACGCATTTCAAATAAGCATCCAGCCGATCAGCGGCTTTCACATAGCTGTGCAGCAGAATGTCCTCCGAATCGGGAGGGCTGTCTTCCGGTCGTATAAGCTGAGTGTAGATGCTTTTCAGCTCTGATGGAATCATTCCAGTTAAGCGATCAGCCGCAACTTTCTCCATTTCGCGGAAGCTGGTGAGCAAGCGAGGATTGTTGTATTTTACCGGCGTGGCGATGTCACCTGTGAACACTTCGCTGGCATCATGGAACAGAGCTAGGGTTGCTGCTCGTTCTGCGTTTAGTGAACGTCCAAAATGAACATTACCGATGGAACAGAGCATATGTGTGAGCAATGCAACATGAAAAGAATGCTCAGCGACGTTCTCTGGTGCGGTGCTGCGCATCAAGCTCCAGCGCTGAATATACTGAAGACGATATAGATAGGCAGAAAAATGGTAGCTCAATTTTAAAGTAACCCCTTTCATGCGGTGCTAGGTATGATATTATTATACTAATTGTATCAAACTTTAGATAACCTGGAACTGCCGAGAGGAGCTTGAATGAAGATGCAGCATTTTGAAGACAGTATTTATAACCTTATCGTAGAAACTTCCACGAATTTGCCGGGAGATGTACGCCGGGCAGTTGCAAAAGGTCGCGCGCTGGAAGACAGGGCGACCCGGTCCGGTCTTGCTTTAACCACGATTGCGCAAAATATCGGAATGGCTGAGCAGCAAGTGTCTCCGATCTGTCAGGATACGGGAATGCCTACATTTATCATTCACACCCCTGTGGGAATCAATCAGATTGAGATGAAAAAAGATATTCATAATGCCATTGTACGAGCGACCAAGAATGGTAAACTTCGTCCCAATTCTGTAGATTCATTAACAGGTGAGAATAGCGGAGATAACTTGGGTGCAGGCACACCAGTCATTCATTTCGAACAATGGGAAGAGGATAAAATAGACGTTAGACTTATTCTGAAGGGTGGAGGCTGCGAGAATAAAAATATTCAATACAGTCTCCCGGCAGAATTAGAAGGACTCGGGAAAGCGGGTCGGGATCTGGACGGAATCCGTAAATGTATTTTACACGCGGTATATCAGGCGCAGGGACAAGGCTGCAGTGCCGGTTTTATTGGCGTGGGTATCGGCGGTGACCGTACGACTGGCTACGAGCTGGCTAAGAAGCAGCTGTTCCGCAAAGTGGAGGATGTTAATCCAATAGAAGACCTTAGTAAGCTGGAAGACTATATTATGGAGAATGCTAACAAGCTTGGAATTGGCACGATGGGCTTTGGTGGTGAAGTATCGCTGCTGGGCTGTAAGGTTGGCGTAATGAATCGTCTGCCAGCTAGCTTTTTCGTATCCGTTGCTTATAACTGTTGGGCCTTCCGCCGCCAAGGGGTGCTGGTTGATCCATCCACAGGCAATATAGAGGATTGGTTGTATGAGAGTGGTACAGGGATATCTGTAGATGATGAAGGGGCACATGAATCTGAAGCAGTAATTGCTGAGGGAGCTAACAGCCCAGCCTCTGAATCGCGGGAAGTACGTCTTACAACGCCGGTAAGTGAAGAGGATATCCGTAGTCTGCGTGTTGGAGACGTGGTTATTTTATCCGGTGAAATGCATACAGGCCGTGATGCTTTGCACAAATATTTAATGGATCATGAGTCTCCGGTAGATCTGGAAGGGGCTGTGATTTATCATTGTGGTCCTGTGATGATGAAAGATGAGGAAGGCTGGCATGTAAAAGCTGCGGGCCCAACTACGAGCATTCGTGAAGAGCCTTATCAAGGCGATATTATCAAAAAATTTGGAATCCGTGCAGTCATCGGAAAAGGTGGTATGGGTCCAAAAACGTTAAAAGCGTTACAGGAGCACGGCGGGGTATACCTCAATGCGATTGGTGGAGCCGCCCAGTATTATGCAGAGTGCATTAAGAAGGTCAACGCTGTTGATTTTATGGAATTTGGTATTCCTGAGGCGATGTGGCATCTCGATGTGGAGGGTTTTGCAGCGATTGTGACGATGGATGCTCACGGCAACAGTCTGCATGCGGATGTGGAAAAAGATTCTGCAGCTAAATTGACTCAATTCAAGGAGCCAGTGTTTAAATAAATGGGGTTACAACCGGTGGATAAGTCATGAGGAGGGCAGATTCTCTGAATGGCTTTTCCATGGGTTTTAATCAAATTATAAGGATTTATATGTCCAGACTATAAATGATCCTTAAGGAACGCCGAAGGCGTTTTTACCTGTCTAAAGGAGGACAACGAATGGCACCACATTATATTAGAAATGGGTTTCTTAACGTTACGCCGTATTTTATTGCGGAAGATGCAGACCAATTGATAGATTTTGTTGTGCACTGCTTTGATGCCAAAATTATTGATATGCTGCGAAATGATGAGGGAAGGATTAGGCATGCCGAGGTCAGAATCGGTGATTCCATCATTGAGATTTCCGAAGCGAATGAAAAGTATTCACCGGTACAGCTTGCCATTCATCTTTATGTAAGAAATGTTGATGAGACCTACCGCAAGTGCCTGGATGCCGGGGCTTCTATTATTGAAGAACCACTGGATAAATCCTATGGAGAAAGAGGAGCAGGGGTTAGAGACCGTCAGGGTAATCAGTGGTTTCTTGCCACCCGTACAGAATAAACTCATGTGTTTTTACAAAAGTAATACAAAGTAACAGTCCAGAGTTAATCAACTCGGGCTGTTATTTTTATATAATCTACTCTGGGGGCTTATGTCACGGTCATAGTCGTACTGGTATTTTGAAGAAAATGAAGTTAGGATAAAAGATACAATGATAAAGGGAGAGGCAAATTTCAGATGAAACCGTTTCGCGCTCGTCTTACGTTTATACTTATGGCCTTAATCGGTATTTCCATGATTGGTACTGGATTTACGATGGCTCATCTGTTTAAGAGCTCCCATATAACTGCTCTGGAAGAGAATATGTCCCGGGAAATAAGTTTGCTCTCAGGAACACTGGAATTTGTAGATATGAATTCTTCAAATGCGATCCCGTATTACACTGAACAGGCGGAGCATATTTCTAAACTTTTAGATTCTCGGATAACGTTTATTACAAAGTCGGGTAAAGTAATTGGCGATTCTGAGAAAAACCCCTTGGAAATGGACAACCACTCCAATCGTGAAGAAGAGATAGGGGCTGCGAAAGAGGGAACTGGACGGGCAATCCGTTACAGCGAAACTCTAAAGCATGAGATGTTATATGTGGCTGGAAAGGTAACTTCTGATCAGGGATTTGACGGCTATATTCGGGTCTCAATGGGACTTGATGCTGTAACGCAAGGTCTTAAGCATGCTTGGATGATCATGGCTGCAGGTCTAATTATCTTGTTCTTGTCAGCAACTATTGTGAGCTATAAAGTAGCTTCAAGCATGACTTCCCCGCTGGAGCAAATCACAAGAGTCGCCCGGCGGATTACCGATCTGGATTATGATGCCAGAGTTCATTTGAAGCGTAAAGATGAAGTTGGACAGCTGGCTACAGCGATTAATGCGATGGCAGACAGTCTTCAAGACCAGCTTAAGACGATTCGTGATAATGAGGATCTGCTGCAAAGCGTGCTGGATAATATGACTGGCGGCATCATAATGATCAATGCGGAAGAAGAGATTGCGCTGCTTAATCGGGCTTCAGAGCGAATGCTTGATGTCAGTAACGGTGAAATGGCGGGTCATTCGTACAAAGAGTTAAAACGGCATTATGAGCTAACCCGTCTGCTTGAAGAAGGGGTGTTAAGCCGGGAGCCGATTCATGAAGAACGAAGTATTTATAACCCAAGAGAGCGAATTGTACGGATGGACGCGGTTCCGATGATCCAGGATGGTACGTACAGAGGTATGCTTTTCCTATTGCAAGAGGTTACGGAAATTCGCCGTTTGGAGCGGATGCGTAGTGAATTTGTAGCTAATGTATCGCATGAACTCAAGACTCCGGTTGCAGCGGTCAAAGGGTTTGCCGAGACCTTACTGGGTGGCGGAGTTAAAGATGAGAAGACGGCGAGATCCTTCCTGCAAATTATTTATGATGAGAACGAGCGTTTAAATCGCTTGATTGGAGATATTCTGGAATTATCTAAAATCGAATCTAAACGGGTGCAGCTCGATTGCTCACCGGTTCATATCATTGAATTCTTTGATTCCGTGCTGGGAACCATCAGTAAAGTCGCTGAGAAGAAAAACATTAGTCTTAATGTAGAGGTTCCTGAGGAGCTATTCATTGAGGCGGATGAGGATAAGCTGCGTCAAATCTTTATGAATCTGTTCTCTAATGCGATTAATTACACACATGAAGGCGGAAACGTAAAGGTCTACGTTAAGAGTCTACTGAAACCAGACGGCTCCGAAAATGTTCAATTTACTGTTAGCGATACAGGTATGGGGATTCCTAAAAAAGATCTTCCGCGTATTTTTGAACGTTTTTACCGGGTGGATAAGGCAAGATCCAGAAGCTCCGGCGGAACGGGATTGGGGCTGTCTATTGTAAAGCATTTGGTAGATATGCACCATGGAGTGATTTCAGTTGAAAGTGATCTGGGAATCGGCAGTTCCTTTGTGATTGAATTGCCTTTGCTGCAGGAAGAAAAGACCGATTAGATTTTTGTAAATTCACTTTTTTAATTTTACACTAAGTTAACATTACGGTGATATGATGGTTTTGTTGCTGTTTTGTAAAAATCAAACTATATGGAAGACGGGGGAACCTATGGCTCAACGATTGCTTGTCATTGAAGACGAACCGACACTAGCCCGGCTGCTGTCCTATAACTTAACGCAGGAAGGTTACGAGGTGACGGTAGAGGATCATGGAACGGCAGGATATGATCGTGCGACGAGGGAACCTTTTGACTTGATCGTATTGGATCTGATGCTGCCAGGAATGAATGGCATTGACATCCTTGATAAATTGCGTGGACAAGGTATCCGCACACCTATTATCGTATTGACTGCTAAAAATGCTGAAGAAGATGTGGTTAGAGGGCTGAAATCCGGTGCTGATGATTATATAACCAAACCTTTTGGGGTATCCGAATTGCTTGCAAGAGTGAGCGCTGTATTGCGGCGGATTTCCGGTCTTGCTGAGGAGGCTCCGCAAGAGACACCTATATCTGCTTCTACGATCATTCTGGGACAACTAGAAATCTATCCTGAGCGGTATGAAGTTTCCTTAGGTGGACATAGCATTAACCTGCGACCGAAAGAGTTCGAGGTATTGTTATATTTGGCTCGTAAACCAGGGGTAGTGCTGACAAGAGATGATCTTATGAACGCTGTATGGGGCTTTGATTATATTGGTGGACAGCGCACCGTTGATGTGCACGTAAGTTCACTTCGTAAAAAGCTTGAGCTAGATCCAGAATCCGTCCATATCGATTCCATTCGAGGTGTAGGTTATAAATTAGTTGTTAACAAAAAGAGAGCTCCGGTCATTTAGCATGACTGGAGTTTTCTTCTTTATCCCGTTCATAAACAAGATTCAGGTGAGATTACACGCCGAATTGTAGGGAATACTATCACGTGGACTAATTCATCTTCACCAATTTTACATTGCGTTAACATTTCTCTCCAACTGTATTTACATTAAAAGCTTATTATGGAGAACGAAGATGATGAGAAGGAGACGTAAATACTAATGAAATCCATCATTGACATAGAGAAACTTGATCTCTACTATGAGTCATTTCACGCACTGAAGAATGTGAATCTGCAAATTCCGGAGAAACAGGTTACTGCTTTTATTGGACCTTCCGGTTGCGGAAAATCCACTCTGTTGCGCACGCTGAATCGTATGAATGATATGATTCCTGGTACACGTATTGAAGGAACTGTAAACATCGGCGGCAAAAATATTTATAGTGACGAGGTAGAGGTAGAAAGCCTGCGTAAGCAGGTGGGCATGGTATTCCAACAGCCAAATCCTTTTCCAAAGTCGATTTACGACAATGTAGCTTATGGTCCTCGCCTGCACGGTATTCGTTCAAAGAGCGAACTGGATGAGATTGTAGAGCAAAGTCTGCGTCATTCCGCGCTGTGGGAGGAAGTTAAAGATTTTCTGAAAAAATCTGCCCTTAGCTTGTCCGGCGGACAGCAGCAACGGCTGTGTATCGCCCGAGCTTTGGCAGTACAGCCGGATATTCTGCTCATGGATGAGGCAACGTCTGCACTTGATCCTGTGTCTACGCTCAAGATAGAGGAGCTTGTACAGGAATTAAGAAGTAAGTATACAATCGTTATGGTTACTCATAACATGCATCAGGCGGCACGTGTATCTGGTCGAACCGTGTTTTTCTTGAATGGTGTAATTGTAGAGGCGGCGGATACAGAGGTGTTGTTCTCTACTCCTAAGGATTCCCGCACCGAAGATTATATTTCTGGACGTTTCGGCTGATACGGGCTACAAGGGCGCTCGTCCTTGGAAATGGCAAGCTGACCATACATTAATGAGGAGGATCGCTCTTACTATGATTCGCAGAAAAGAATTTGATAAAGATTTGGAAGAGCTGCGCAGTCTGCTGCAGCAGATGGGTGAACATGTAATAGATGCTCTTGGTGGAGCAATTGTTGCTTTACAGAATCTTGATACTGTGCGCGCTCAGGAAATCATTAAAGCAGATTTGCAGCTGAATGCCATGGAAGATAAAATCATGGAAATTGGCTCACGGCTAATTATTACACAGCAGCCTGTAGCAAAAGATTTGCGCCGCATTATCGTTGCTTTCAAAATATCTAGCGATTTGGAACGTATGGGTGACTTGGCTATTGATGTTGCGAAAGCAACTATGCGCATCCATGGACAGCAGCTGATCAAGCCGCTTGTAGACATTCCACGTATGGCGGAAATTGTGACGACCATGATTGATGAGGCTATCCAGTCTTATCTGGATGAGAACACGGATCTGGCTTATAGAATGGCACAAGATGATGATCAGGTCGATCAATTATATGGTTCGATGATCAATGAGCTATATAGTTATATGGTGGCAAAACCGGATTCTGTATCCCAAGCTATGTTATTAACGCTGGTAGGCCGTTATATTGAACGGATTGCCGATCATGCGACTAACATTGGTGAGAGTGTTGTTTATCTGGTCACAGGCAGCCGTCCGGATTTGAATCAGTAATTTGCACTTACACAGCTTTTGTTATATCTTTAGTTAAACTAAGTAGCCGCCCTTTTAAAAGGGCGGCTACTTGTTGTATATCCTTAACATATCAGCTTATCCCACTGTTTAGGTTGGTAAAGCCGTTTCTACTTGTACAGGGCATATGGTAAGATGTAAGGAGTAAGCATGAAAAAGGCGAGGTGCACTATGGACAAGTTGATACTTATAGATGGAAACAATATTATTTACCGTGCTTTTTTTGCGATGCCCCCGCTGACGAATACAGCAGGGCAACAGACAAATGCGGTGTACGGATTTACAACGATGCTGCTTCGTTTAATCGAAGAACATAAACCGACACATATGATTGTCGCTTTCGATGCAGGGAAAGTTACTTTTCGGCATGAAGGTTATCAAGATTATAAGGGCGGCCGGCAAAAAACACCGCCGGAACTCTCCGAGCAGTTTCCTTTGTTGAAGGAATTGCTGACTAATTTAGGTGTACCGCAGTTTGAAATTGGCAATTTTGAGGCTGATGATATTATTGGCACCATTTCACGCCAGGCGGATGAAGCGGGACGGCAGGTTATGATCGTGTCGGGAGACAAGGATATGTTGCAGCTGGCTTCTGAACATACGACCGTTGCCTTAATCCGCAAAGGGGTCACCGAAGTTGAGCTTTATGGGCCGGAACAAATCCGGGAGAAATATGACCTAACCCCTGAGCAGATCATTGATCTTAAAGGGCTGATGGGCGATGCAAGTGATAACATCCCGGGAGTACCCGGCGTAGGTGAGAAGACAGCTTTGAAGCTGCTGCATCAATTTGGATCAGTGGAAGGTGTCTTAGCTGGAACCGGTGAGCTAAAGGGTAAAATGAAAGAGAAACTGGAAACCCATGCGGAAGATGCGGTGATGAGTAAAAAATTAGCGACCATCTATCGCGAAGTACCGCTTGAGCATTCGTGGGAAGACATGGTCTTCAATGGAATTTCAGCAGATACAGCCGGACCAGCGCTTGCCAAGCTGGAATTTAAATCATTGTTGGAACGTTTGTCACTTAGTGCCTATGCTCCTGTTGCCGAGGGTGAGGAGAGTACTGCTGAAGTAGAAGCTGCGGCACTTGATATTACGATCGTAAGTGAAGAAGAACTTAAGGGGCTCAGTGAAGTCCTGGCTGGTATTTCGGCGCTGCATGTGGAATCGTATGGAGATAATCCGCATCGTGCCGAGGTAATCGGAATAGGATTGTCCTCTCTGGAGCGGCATTACTATGTGCCGTTTGAATTACTGCATAAACCGGCCGCTGCGAAGCTGCGTGATTGGCTAGGAGATGAAAAGGCTTCGAAAAGTGGATATGATCTTCACCGCGCTGATTTGGCTCTACACTGGCAGGGAATTGCTTTTGCAGGTGCAGCCCATGATGTGCAGCTGGCGGCTTATTTGCTTGATCCTACGGAGGCTAATCAGAATCTAAATGATCTCACTGCTAAATACGGCTTGCCGCGGCTCTCTCCTGATGAAGAGGTATTTGGTAAAGGTGCCAAATACAAAATCCCTGAGCTTGAAGTTTTAGGAAATCACGTTGCACGAAAGAGTGCAACGGTTCTTGGAATCGCACAGAAGCAACAGCAGGAGCTGGTGGAGACCGCAATGACAGGGCTATTCGAGGATCTGGAAATGCCTTTGTCACGGATTTTGGCGGATATGGAGAAACAGGGGATTGCAGTCAATGCTGGTGATCTTAAAGAGCTTGGAAAAGAATTCGAGGCGCAAATTTCCAAATTGGTCAGTGAAATATACGAGATTTGTGGCACTGAGTTTAATTTGAACTCACCAAAGCAGCTGGGTGAAATCTTGTTTGTAAAGCTAGGTCTGCCTGTCGTCAAGAAGACGAAGACGGGTTATTCCACGGATGCCGAAGTGCTTGAGAAACTGGCGCCATACCACGATGTGGTGCGTTTGATTCTGCAATATCGCACAATTGCAAAGCTGCAATCTACCTACGTAGAGGGGCTGCTTAAAGAAATTTCCCCGAACACAGGGAAGGTGCATACATTCTATCGGCAGACAATTGCCGCTACAGGACGGCTTAGCAGCCAATTCCCGAACTTGCAAAATATCCCGATTCGTCTAGAGGAAGGACGCAAAATCCGCAAGGTATTCGTTCCGTCCGAACCGGGCTGGTCCATCTTAGCAGCCGACTATTCGCAGATCGAACTGCGTGTGCTGGCACATATTTCCGGCGATGAGCGGATGAAGGAAGCCTTTCTGCATGATATGGATATTCACACGAAGACAGCGATGGATGTGTTCGGTGTGACCGCAGAACAGGTGGACAGTAATATGCGCCGTGCCGCAAAAGCCGTTAACTTTGGGATCGTCTACGGGATCAGTGATTACGGTCTCTCGCAGAATCTGAATATTCCGCGTAAGGAAGCCGCGCAATTTATTGAACAGTATTTTGAGGTTTATCAGGGTGTGCGCCGCTATATGGACGATATTGTAGTGGAGGCACGAAAGTATGGTTATGTGACCACATTGCTCGAACGTCGCCGTTATCTGCCGGAGATTAATGCGAAGAACTTTAATCTGCGCTCTTTTGCGGAGCGGACAGCAATGAATACACCTATACAGGGAACAGCAGCGGATATAATCAAGCTGGCGATGGTGCATATGGACAAGGCATTATTTGATCGTGGGCTTAAGAGCCGTATGCTGCTTCAAGTACACGATGAGCTTGTATTCGAGGTGCCAGAGGATGAAATGGAGCTTATGAAGACGCTTTTGCCGGAAGTAATGGGTGGAGCCCTAAAGTTATCTGTGCCGCTTAAGGCAGAGGTCAGCTTTGGAAGTAACTGGTACGAGGCGAAATAGACTCCCTTTAAGGTGTGCATATCAGCTATAATGTAGTTGAGGTGAAGACATCATGCCGGAATTACCGGAAGTAGAGACAGTCAAGAGAACACTTAATGAGTTAGTTAATGGAAAGCAGATAGAGAATGTAACCGTCCGGTTGGCGCGGATTATTCGGCGTCCGGATGATATTCAGGCTTTTGCCCACCTGCTGGCAGGTCATAGCATTGTAAAAGTTGAACGAAGAGGAAAGTTTTTACGTATTGTGCTGGATGGTCTGGTGCTTGTGTCACATTTACGGATGGAAGGCCGTTACGGACTTTTTTCAAATGATGACCCACTGGACAAGCATACACATGTGATTTTTCATTTTACGGATGGAACTGAGCTGCGTTATACGGATGTTCGCCAGTTCGGGACGATGCATCTTTTTCAGATGGGAGAAGATCTTCAGCTGCCGCCTTTAAATAAGCTGGGGCAGGAGCCGCTGGAGCCTTCTTTTACACCGGAGAGGTTTAAGCAGATCGTGTCCGGTAAAAGCACCAAAATTAAATCGCTGCTGCTTAATCAGGAATATATCGTCGGCATCGGCAATATTTATGTAGATGAGTCGTTGCACCGTGCGGGTATCCATCCTGAAGACAGCGCCAAAGCGCTCACGGACAATCAATTGGACAAGCTGCATCATGCTATTGTAAGCACGCTGGCCGAAGCGGTTAACGCCGGAGGTTCATCTGTTAAGTCATATGTTAATGGCCAAGGTGAGAGCGGTACGTATCAGCAGCAGCTATTGATTTACGGTCGTAAGGATCAGCCGTGTAGTAACTGCGGAACGATGATTGAGAAGACGGTTGTAGGCGGTCGTGGCACGCATTATTGTCCAAATTGCCAGCGTCCGACTGTTCACTGAATTTGTTGAAATAATAAGGTTGGCACCCACTACTTGTCCCGCCCATATACTGTGTGAAGAATGCTTAATAGAGAACGGAAGCTGAAACGATAAAATTTCAGTTTTCCGGTTCTTCACAGGAGGGATTGCGGGTGCTCAGCCCATTATTTTCACTGCTATTGCTAGCGTTTGCCTTGAGTTTAGATGGTTTTGGTGTAGGAATTACATATGGGCTGCGTAAAATGAAAATACCATTGCTCTCCGTTCTGATTATCTCGCTCTGTTCGGGGGTAGTTATCTGTGTATCGATGCAGGTTGGGGTTTTGCTTGCCAAGGTAGTGTCTCCGAATGCAGCTTCTATAGTTGGTGCAGTTATACTTGTGCTAATGGGATGCTGGTCGCTTGTTCAGATGCTGATGCAGAAAGAGAAAGATGCAGATGGCGGACGTAAAGCTGAAACGGTAGATAAGGTCTCATTTTCCGGGCAGGCTTGGGCAGAGGTAGCTGCTGATTCTGAAGCGGGTACAGAACCTGTTATGAATGATGAACCGTTGAAATCAGCTGTTTTTTCGCTTGAGCTTCGCCGTTTGGGGATTGTAGTGCAGATCTTGCGTACCCCGTCTTCTGCGGATATGGATGCCTCAGGAAGCATCTCTTCGATGGAAGCGATGATACTGGGGATTGCGCTCTCTCTGGATGCTTTTGGGGCTGGACTTGGCGCAGCGCTGCTTGGATTCAATCCGATATGGACATCACTTACAATAGCTTTGTTTAGTGGTACATTTCTATTGCTGGGTATGAAGACTGGACTTAGATTTGCCGGGAACTACTGGATGAAGCATGCTGCCGCATTACCAGCGTTATTATTAATTGCAATGGGAATACTGAAGCTATTATGAGGTGAGTACATGATTATAGGCTTAACCGGAGGAATCGCATCCGGAAAAAGCACAGTGTCTGCACTGCTTGTGAACAAGGGAGCGAGGCTGGTTGATGCCGATGTGATCGCCAGAGAAGTTATGCTTCCCGGGCATGAAGTGTTGGCTGCTGCTGCTAAGCAATTCGGAAAAGAGATCCTTTTTCCGGATGGAACACTGAATAGGGCCAAATTAGGTGAAATCGTCTTTCAAGATCCTGTGGCCCTGCAAACCTTGAACAATTTGACGCATCCTGCTATCCGGCAGGAAATCAAAGACCGTATGTACAGCATGGAGCAGGAAGAGCCGAAGCGGCTTATTATTGTGGATATTCCGCTTCTTTTTGAATCAGGGCTTGAGACCCTGTTCCATGAGATTGTAGTAGTCTACGTTCCCCGTGAAATGCAAATTGCTCGATTAATGGAACGTAATAGGCTCTCTTTAGAAGAAGCAGAAGCGCGATTGAATGCACAGATGGATATTGAGCAGAAACGTAATAAAGCGGACTACATCATCGACAACAGTGGCGATCTTGCGTACACTGAGCAACAGGTTGCTGTGTTTTGGGACAGGCTGGGTTTATCATGAAATGGCTACGTAAAAAAAGAGTACTGCTTCTGCTATTTGTGGGTTTTACGGCAATATTGTTTCTGAGTACTAACTGGATGTCGTGGTTTTATCCCATCCATTTTAAAGATGAGATTCGCAAGCACAGCATCACTTATGAGATAGACCCGTTTCTTGTAACCGCGATTATTCGTGTAGAAACGAACTTCAAAACTGGACGAGAATCCAAAAAAGGCGCACTAGGGCTGATGCAGCTTATGCCGGATACCGCTAAGTGGGCGCTGGAAAAGGCCAAGCTTCCAAACGTATCTATGGAAGAACTCAAGCATGAGCCTTCGGCTAATATTGAACTGGGTACATGGTATCTTTCAACTTTATCCCGTCAGTTCGAAGGTAAACGTACAGCAATTATCGCAGCCTATAATGCTGGGCCCGGAAAAGTTCAACGCTGGTTGGACGAAGGGGTCTGGGATGGGACAGATGCAACCATCAAAGATATTCCCATTGGTGAAACCAGGCATTATGTACAGCGCGTTAATTATTACTATGATCAGTACACGGACATTTACAAAGAATTTTAATTTCTACCGTGTTATGTATAAAAAGAAGTATTAAACGACCTGTAGGTCGTTTAATACTTCTTCAAAAAGCTTATGTTGGTCAGGTTATTTGTATTGACCTGCCAGTTGTTGTTCTGCCAGGGTTACAAGACGTTTAGTGATGTAACCACCGATCGAACCATTTTCATAAGAAGTTTTATTGCCTTGGTAACCATCTGGGGAAAGCGTGATTCCTAGTTCTTGGGCAACTTCGTATTTAAGTTGTTCCAAGGCACCGCGGGAATTTGGAGCTACAAGGTTATTGGAGTTGTTGCTTTGGCTCATTGCTGTTCACCTCCTCTGTTGGTAACTGTATTATGTGCCGGACTTGCCATTATCATTACAAGAAAAAAACGGTGATTTCTGGAAATAATAAAAAAGCCGTTCAAAAGCCGGATTTATAACGTGCCGGGACCCATACCATTATGTAATAGGAAGTGATGAAGCTTATGAAATGCCCTTACTGTGATCACACAAATACTAAAGTGCTGGACTCGCGACCAGCGAATGAAAATAAGTCAATCCGTCGTAGGCGTGAATGTGAGCGTTGCAGCAAACGTTTCACTACTTTTGAAATGATTGAAGAAACGCCACTCATTGTAATTAAAAAAGACGGCAGCCGTGAGGAATTCAGTCGTGATAAAATACTCCGCGGTCTCATCCGTGCTTGTGAGAAACGGCCGGTTTCTGTGGAACGTCTAGAAAAGATCGTGTCCGAGGTTGAGAAATCTCTGCGCGGCATCGCCGTTGCGGAAGTGGAAAGCCAACAGATTGGTGAATTCGTGATGGAGCAGCTCTACCCAGTAGATGAAGTGGCTTACGTTCGTTTTGCGTCCGTATATCGCCAGTTCAAGGATATTAATATGTTCATGAAGGAACTCAAAGGGCTGCTGTCCAAGAGTACAGGAGAATTAGAGGGATTATAGGGTTTTGTCCAGTTAGGGCGTTACAGTCAATCCTAGGGTCTGTTAGGAGTGCTTGTACTGGTTTGTTTCCTCTGAGTTTTGAGCGGGGAATTTGAGTGGAAAAATGAATTTTAAAAAAAGTGTTGACATAGAGGGCGATTTTTTATATTATATAGAAGTCGCCTACGACGCTTGAGTTTATCGGAACAACTCAATTACGACCAAACTAAAATTAAAAAATGTGTGATTACATACATCTGAAATTTCAGTTTGGGGCCATAGCTCAGCTGGGAGAGCGCATCGCTGGCAGCGATGAGGTCAGGGGTTCGATCCCCCTTGGCTCCACCAAACATCATATGGACTCTTAGCTCAGTTGGTAGAGCAGTAGACTCTTAATCTATTTGTCCAGGGTTCGAGCCCCTGAGAGTCCATACTAAAGAAACGGCAGAAATGCCGTTTTTTTGCTGTTTTATGCGATTTTTGATCAGTTTCGGATGATTAAGAATCAATTAATGAATTAATAACGTGAAGTGGATAAAAGCCAACTAAAACGGCAGAAATGCCCTTAAAGTTGACTTTTATCGTTACTCCAATTGTTAGTAAGTTGATTGTAAAAAAATGTGTTGGGGACGAATTGGGGACGAAATATTTAATTGGCTGTTTAACACTGTTTCAATTGGAGAGGATGAATAATACATTTCTCTAAGAGGGAGCAGGTAAGTGGCCAGTATTGAAAAGCGGGGTAAAAATTCATTTAGGCTTGTTGTCGAAGCGGGATATGATGCACGTGGCAAAAGAATTAAACGGTCGAAATCAATAAAAGCTAATGGCATTAGAGAGGCTGAAAAAGAACTAGTCAAGTTCCAAACTGAAGTTGAAACTGGTGAATATATAGCTCCTGAAAAGATGACCTTTTCTTCATTCCTAGAAGAGTGGAGAGAAAAATATGGGAATAAACATCTTGAGTTGAAAACCATGGAGACTTATAATCACATGTTGAAAAACCATATCGTTCCTTATTTTGATATGCGGCGAATTTCTGATATTAAACCCATTCAGATATTAAATTTTCTTGATGACCTATCACATGATGGTGCTCGTAAAGATAGTAAGCCAGGAGGACTTTCATCAACTTCAATTCGTTTCATTCATCGAATCCTTAAAGATATTTTCGAAAGAGCTGTCGAATGGAGAATTATAAATAATAATCCAGTAGCTGCTGTAAAAAGACCTAAAGTGAAGGAACGAGAAGTAGAAGTATACAATGAACAAGAAGCTGAACTTCTCTTTAAAATGCTCGAAAAAGAGCCAATCCATTGGCGTATACTGATTACATTAGCATTGACAACAGGACTTCGGCGGGGTGAATTGTTAGCGTTAGAATGGAAAAATGTTGATTTGGTTCAATGCACCATAGATGTTGTTCAGTCTTTGAGCTATAGCCAAGGCAAGACCATCATAAAAGAACCAAAAACAAAAAACTCTAAACGGAAAGTATCAATTCCAGACTCGCTTCTGCCTGAATTGAAAGAATATTATCTGTTTGCTGAAGAATACAGAAATAACTTCGGTTCGGGTTGGGGAGCAGGCGAAAGATTATTTGTTTTCTTCTCTGAATTTGGCAAACCCTTTTTTCATACTGCACCCGGTAAATGGTTTTCTCGTTTCACTGAACGTACCAGTATTAGAAGGATTCGGTTTCATGATTTACGTCATACATCAGCTACCTTACTTATAAATCAAGGTGTTCATGCAAAATTAATTGCCAGTCGTCTTGGTCACGCGGATATTAGAACTACGATGAATATTTATGGACATGCGCTCCGAACTGCCGATCAGGCGTCAGCTAATACTTTTAATAATCTCCTTCAGACAAGAAGAACGGTAGAATAGTAAAGTTAATTCCATAAAAATTGACAAAGGAACTCATTAGTTTTAAAAGAGACAAAGAATATGTGGATACTAATCTGATCCTTTTAAGAAGTAATAACTCGTAAATAAATGTGAGAATCAAGGCAAGATTTAATATATGTTTTGTATGTAGGAATAAGCTTCTAGATAGGTAGTCTAAAATGATCGTTAGCAAAAAAAGGAGGAGTTATTATTGTCGCTAGACTTATATCTACAAGATTCAAAATGTTGTAAAAATAACACGGAAATAATGAAAACATTTTTTTAAGTCACAAGCTAATACATGGGATCTTGGAGGAGGATGTATGAACAATCCAACAAGTAGACATATGATGGATAAATCCTACATTAAAGACGTAATTCGTGAACTTAAACTTCGGGGATATGAGGAGGATGAGGCTACGGAAATTCTAATCAAATACTATAGACCATTAAAGAGGAGTTTGGGTTTTGGGCCCAATGCTTACAATTTTGCTAAAGAAATCGATTTAATTCATAAAGCTGTTATCAAGAAATTCGATCCTTCTGAACCTGGTCAGATCTTTATAGGTCATTTGAAAAATCGAATAAAATCAAATCTGAAAGGTAAGCCTTGAATTGAGGGATAGAATGCAGATAACAATTCCCTTAGGGGCCCCAAGATGATACATAGATTTTGTGAAAGTATCGTGTTAAGTATTGAATACTCTGGTGTGGGGATATTAATAAATTGTATGATTTTACACATTTGCGATCGGTAGAAAGATATAATGCCTATTGTTTTTGGAAATGATAGTATTATTAAAAGAGGATTTACAAGGACTTTTGGTTGAGCGATTTGGAAGTAATTTAAGGAATAGGATCGCTCATGGGTTAATGGGTTATGAAAGCTTCTTCTCAAGCGAATTGATATATTTATGGTGGCTGAATCTACATATATGCCGTGTTTATTAATTGCATTATCTAAGAGCTATAGAATAATAATTTAACTCTGCGACTTTTTGAAAGCAATATACATCTTACGGTATCTTGTTTTTAAAACAATAGAAAATTTCAAAATTCTTTAAAAGGAAAGGATCAGAACATATGAGTTTTAATAATTCTTTTCCACCAGAAAGAATGTATCCTAATGCAGAACTTTCTCCAGAGGAATATGAGTTATTCGTATTAAACTACTTCAGAAAAACATATCCTTTTGCTGAAATTGCTCATAGAAAAGATATTGTAGGGTTCGATGGAGTATATAATATAGATTTGACAATACGATTTGAAGAATTAGGTGTTCACTTCTTAGTACTCGTAGAATGTAAACATCACAAAAGCCCAGTAAAAAGAGATTATGTTCAAGTGCTAAAAGATAGGATTAGATCTAGTGGAGCTCATAAAGGAATATTAGTATCTTCAAGTTCTTTTCAATGTGGGGCAACCACGTATGCAAAGGCACATAATATTGCACTCATAAGGGTAATCAATGATGAATTTAGATATGAAATAAGAAGTAATCGGGTGCCTTAAATATGATTTGGGTTGAGGCAATCAATGATACTAGCCTTACTAGTAACTTCATTGAAGATTTCAATGAAGTTTTAGGTATCTCAGAGAAATGATTAATACTAGTTTTCATTGCATTTAACATTCTTGGCATTCACTGCTTGGTCTGGTCAGACCGGTATACCGCAGCGACGCATTACCATACGTATAGCCGCTGAGGTCGCCGGCTTCGCCTAAAATGCCAGCAACAGATCGCAAGTATTGGCGTAGCCGGTGGGATCCGCTTTATCGTAACTACCACTTCTTTCTCGATCACCTGAAACTGCTCGGTAGCCTGATCGTACTCGGCCAGCAGTTGCTTTAGATAGAGCTTGTAGGCTTTCTCGGCATGCCTCGCGCCGACTGATTTAGCTGCTGGAGCCAGCAACTCGCTAGCCCTACGTTCGCCACTGTGTCGTTTTATGACCGTTTTCCAGCCGACGATTACCTGTCGAACGGTGAGTTTTTGAAGATCGGCAGGCGTTGGAAAGAGACGTAGTGTAGCGAGCGACCCGGAGCCAATAATGCTCTAAAAGATAACTTAGTGGGTACAACTCCTTAATGAATAAAATAATTAAAACGATTACGTAACTACAGAGAGTTAATTCTATATTTTTTCTCGATTGATATCCATTCGCATTTATTTCCACTAGATTTTTCTTACTTATTTTTCTTACTTATTTTTCGGATAGACTCGATCCCAGCAAGGATAAATTGAGGTTCCACCTACTCCCCAGCTTATCTCATGAGAACTCCTACTAATTTCATTTTTATGATTTTCATCTTTATAATTACAGGGCAGCTATTCTAGTTTCCAGCGCAAAACACTCCAACCTTATTTCTCTATTTGTCAGACAGTGATTAATTATTACAATATAAAGCATAATTTATTGTTAATTACAAAAAACGACAAAAAATAGATCGAAAGATGCATATATTTATATGGAAAATCCTGATAATATCTATTTAAACAATAAATTGTGAAAATATGTTTTTTATGGGAGGGGGATTTTCATTGTATGATTATATTCCAAATATAATAATAATTGCATTATTTATATTTGCATTATTTATTGCTATTTTAGTAAGCATAAATTTTGCATTTTTAATGCCAGTATTTAAACATGTGGATACTCTAAGGAAGAAAAACAAATCGAATAAAGTTGGGGAAAATATATATTCGTTATTTAATATCCCAATTATTTCATTTCAGTCTTCATTTATTCTTATCATCTCTCATGCAACTTGTTCTATTTGCTATGAAACTCTAGATAAAATATTAGAAGAAAATATACATAAAAAAATTCCTGTTTTAAGTCTATTGGGAAGTGATGATGAACGAAATTCAATATCTGATTTTCATTTAAAATTTGATAAAAAAATTTTAATAATAGATATTGAACAGGATAAGTTAAGTATGAATGGATTTCCAATAGCTCCATATTACTTACTTGTAGATAGAAATGGTGAAATTATCAAAAACAGTGCCGTCTTTGAAATGATAGAAAATAAGTGGGAAGAAGTCGAGCGAATAGCGTAATTAAATCCGATGACATTAGGGGACTAAAATGAGCTACAAATTGCTAATTTGGAGTACTAAATATGTATGGAAAGAACGAAAAAGTCTTATTATATCATCTTTGTTTTGTAGCATAATATTAGGAATAGCACCTTATTTTTCGTTAATGATCACTAAAAATTTCCTGAACGAAGTATCTAACTTTATCAAAACTAGCTCCAATTCTTCACTTTATTATAATATTATAATCCTTTTGGCTGCTCAATTTATCCTACAAATAACTGTTACTGGCATTAGTTATTGTGAACAGTATTTCGAAAAAAAAAATTTGTTGATACTTGAACACACTCTTGTAATCGAAATGGTCAATAAGCTTAGTAAGATCCCATTGTTACTTTTTGATGATCCAGAATTTCATAATCATTTAAGTAGAATTAATAGTAATATATCTGAGCGGTTTTGGTCTCCTATTAGAAATATGAAAGATTTAATAAGAATTTTGATAAGTGTAGGATCATACGCGTTTATACTCTGGTCAATAAATTGGGAATTGATGATAATTTGTGCTTTAGTCACAGTTCCTTTGTTCTACATATACTCAGTTCTTGGTAAGAATAAATTCAAATTAAGCGTTGAAAATTCTCCTCTTGTCAAAGAGATGAGTTATTTATATTCAATTCTTAATGATAGAAACCATGCGAAAGAAATAAGGGCTTATTCTTTATATTTCTATTTTACAAATAAATGGAGCGAAAAGTATAAAGAGCAAACAAACAAAATAATTTCTTTGGAAAAGAAACAATATTTTATAAAAATCGGAACAGAATCAATTAATTCAATTTTTTATATATTCATTTCTGTTTTTATACTATTTTTAATAAAAAAAGCTGTATCTGTACAGATAGGTGATTTTGTTGTAGTGAATCAAGCCTTGATAAATACACAAGGTGCTCTTAATAGATTATCAATGTGCTACTCAGATATAAAAATTAATTTGTTATATTTGAAAGATCTTCATAATTTTTTAGAGTTGGAAGAAAAATCACAAGAAGAAAATATTAATTTCCCTAGTGGTAATAGCTCATCATTTTTGAATCTTCACAATGTTACGTTTAAGTACCCGAATCAGACTCATCCTGCAATAGTTGACATTAATATTTCAATTGAAAAAGGAGAGAAAATAGCAATTATAGGTAATAACGGATCTGGTAAAACAACGTTAATAAAATGTCTAGTAGGTCTATTTAGTGAGTATCAAGGAGAAATAGAAATCTCGGGTGAAAATATAAAAAATATCAAAGATGAGGAACTTAGAGAAAAGTTTGCTATTATATTTCAAGATTTTCTTAAATACCCTTATAGCATCAAGGATAATATCTCTTTTGGGAATGTTAATAATGACTTGGATAACCTAGACGCTATAGTTTTAGCAAGTGAAAAAACGGGAATCCATGATACTGTCATGGAATTACCTGAGAAATACAATACGTATCTTGGTAATTTTATAAAACCTGGTATCGATTTTTCAGGAGGTCAGTGGCAAAAATTGGCACTATCAAGAGCGATATATAGAAATTCAGATATATTAGTACTTGACGAACCAACTGCTTCTCTAGATTCTCAATCAGAAATACAAATATTCAAAGAATTACTAAGTACCGCACATGAAAAAACTGTTATTTTTATATCCCATAGAATATCATCTGCAAAATATGCTGATAAAATTATTATGATGAATCAGGGGAGAATTACTGAACAAGGATCTCATGACCAGTTAATCGCTGAGGGCGGGGAATACTATAAAATATACTCTACCAAAATAGAAAATAGGACAACTGTGAGTAGTTAAAAAGGGAGTTGACAAATGATTATTATAATATTGTTCAAAAATATTATTAGTTTGTGTTTATTATTATCTACCATAGGAAAAAGAAATACTAATGAATACTCAATCAAAAATTCTAAATTTATTATTATTTCTAGATATTCTAAATTTACTGACATTTGGGCAAAAGTATTTCTTAGTATTGCTTTATTACTTGATTATTATAAAGTAGCGTTACTATGTTTGATTATATTATTATTCATAGAAATATTTAATGTTTTTATTTTGAAAAGAGAGTATCAGGCACTTAATTTATGTGTTTTTTTTAGTACATACAGCATAATAGCTATATTTGGTTATACTAACCAATATGATTTCAGTTTTTACAATGAATATCATTTTATTACATTTTATGTAAGTGTTTGTCTATGTCTCGTCTATTTTATATACAAGAATATTATATTAATAAATAGAGTAATAAATAATGTTTATAAGCCTAATATAAATAAGGAGAGATAATAATGTGGAATTTACTGGGAGTATCTAATATATTACTTTGGATATTGATGCTAATTCAACTTATATTTTTATATCTTTTGACAAAAACATTTGCTTCTTATACCAAGAATTTTCATAAAAATGGAGTTGCACAAATTATTAGTATAGATGATCAACTACCTATATTTAAAGCTAAGGACCAAAGGGGGGGGGTAATTTCTTCTGATAAATTTCTTGGCAATATAACAAAATTGATATTTTTAAGTGATCACTGTGGATCGTGTTTTCAAGTACTAGATAAGTTAGAGGAGCAAACATTAATTAATAACTATCTAGTTATAAAAAGTGATAAGTCTAAAGATTCATCGCTTGATATAGATGATAGAAAGTACAAGTTCTCAATTGTAAGATCAACAAAAATAATGAATATTTTTGGAATAGAGAAAGTACCTACATTGTTATCATTTAATCAAAAAGGAACTGTAGAAGATATAACTGAATTGAAAGATCTTAATAATTTAGTTTCTATGTTAGAAAGTTAAATTGAAAAATTTTATGTAAAAAAAGATTATCTTATTTTTTATGAGAGGAGGTGAGAAAAAATGGAGTTTATTTCGAAAATGTTGGGATTTGAACCTAAAGTAGTGATCTGTTCATGTCAAGTGGATGGTCCGACGGTATGCCGTTCAAAAACTTTTTACCAATGTAGTAATACACCAGGCCTTTATAATTTTAAAGAAAAATTATTGCTTGATTGTACAACTAGAGAAGAATGTGGTTATACATCACTATTCGTATGTTGTTAGTTTTAAATTAATTTAACCATTGACTTGTGAGCTGCGGCTATACATAAGATTATAATTGCAGCAGCTCATAAGTCAAATTTATTCCCCTAGCATAAATATTAAATATCCTTGAAGAGAGTTGATTTATTATATCCAACTTACATTATTTTTTATTTATATTTTGTGGTGCGAGTTTTATTGTTATATTTTTATTTCTTAGGAAAAAGAAAGATTCTAATAATTTTTTTTCGATAGATACTCATGGTCTAGCTGTGGGTGATTTTTTTCCTATTAATGAAAAAAAAATATCTTTTATCGAAAAAGAAGATGGTTCTTTAGCATTGTTCTTGTCTATTACATGTCAATCTTGCATTGAAATTCTTGGACAAATAAAGGACATAAAAGATGATTGGAAACAAGTGAGTCTTATTATATATCTATTTGGGAATGAGAAAGAAATAGAAAGTTTGAAAAAAAAAATGGATGCAGAAATACTTGTGATTTTATATAAAAAAGAGGACATGAGGTTTTTGAATACTGAGTTTTTTCCTTTTGTCTATTATATCTCAAAAGAAAGAGAAATATTATCAAAAGGAACTATTAATTCTAAAGAAGATATACATAAAATCATTAGCAAAGCATCGTAAATAAATATTAGAAAGAACTTTATTGAATGCGAGGTTGGATTATGAATATGGAGAATGGTCCTAATATCGGGGGAAAGATTATTGATAAAAGTTATTTTGATCAGAATGGGAATGAAATTATTATAAAGAATAATACGATATTATTTTTTATATCAATATATTGCGTACGGTGCATACAAATAATGCCTTTTATAAAGAAAATATCCAATTCGAAAAAAGTAGATTTTGTGTTATTTTCTAATGGAAGTCATGAAGATCATAAAGAAATGATAAGTCGATTTAAATGGAAATTTCCGATAATAGCGATTGATGATGAACACTTGGAACGTGATTTTTTTATAAAGACACACCCATTTTTTTTAATAGTAGACAATTTTCAAACTGTATATAAAAAAGGAACTATAAATAACCTTGAAGAATTAAAAAGTATTTTCCATCAAAAAAAGGGCATCGAAATGCAATTGTCCAAATAGCGAAATTATAGGAGGAAAAATGGATAAAATATATTTTGATTATTGTGCGTCGACACCTTTACATCCTGAAGTATGTGAAACATTTTGTCATTTTACTAAAAACGTGTATGCCAATCCATCATCGGTTCATAAAATGGGCTTTGAGGCAAGCGAGTTAGTGGAAGAATCTAAAAAAAAAATAGCCAAAAACCTAAGAGTAAAACCAAATGAAATAGTTTTTACATCTGGAGCCACTGAGAGTAATAATTTAGCGATTTTAGGTGTTGTCCGTGCAAATAAGAAAAATAGTAAAGTAGTTCCGCATATCATTTTATCAGCTATAGAGCATTCATCTGTATTTAACTGTTGTAAAGAACTAGAGAAAGAAAACGTAGAAATAACAGTAATACCCGTTGATATTAATGGTATTGTATCAGTTGAAAAGATAAAAGAATCAATAAAAGATAATACTATTTTAGTGAGTGTTATGCATGTTAATAATGAAACAGGTGCTATTCAGCCTATTGAAGAAATAGGAAAAATAATCAAATCACGAGATCATATATATTTTCATGTCGATGGAGTACAAGCTTTAGGTAAGATAAACATTGAATTGGATAACATAGATTTATTTACCATATCAGGGCATAAAATTGGGGCTCCTAAAGGAATTGGTGCATTAATAATTAAAGATAAAACTGTAATCTCACCTATAATATATGGAGGCAATCAAGAATATGGAATTAGATCAGGTACACTAAATGTACCAGGAATAGTTAGTTTAACACATGCTATTGAGATAGCTACTTCAGAACAACAATTGAGAGTTAAGTATCTAAATGAATTACACAATTATATATATTCTAGACTTTTAGCAATACCGCAACTTACAGTTAATAGCCCCGACAGTTATTGTGCACCTCATATATTAAACTTCTCACATAAAGGCGTTCCTTCTGCTATATTAATAAATATGCTCTCTCAAAAAGGAATTGTAGTATCCTCTCAATCAGCATGCTCTTCTCAATCAAATAAAATAAGCCGTGTACTAATGGCAATGACTAATGATCAAGATATATCTTCAAGCAGTGTTAGATTGAGTTTTCATGAATTAACTAAGATTAATGATCTAAATATATTGATAGAAGCAATTTATGAGATGGTGAATCAGATAAGATTAAAAGGAAAGTTTTCTTTTGCTAGTGTTTAACTTGAACTAAGCTCACGAATGTTTAAATACAAATTGGCTATTCGAATGTGTGTAATAACTATCTAGTAAATACTTTTTTGCGCTGATATATCTTAAACTGTTTGAATTGTTCCTATTTTAAAGAAAATTAGAATAGAAGGATGAATAGAATTCATCTAAGAAACCTGCTTTATATAGAATAAGATCAAAATATAGGAGGAGATATATATTTTGACAAACGCTATTTTAATGACTGACATAAATAAGTCATACATGGGAGGCAATGTAGAGACTCGTGCTCTTCTGGATATTAATTTGGAATTTCAACAGGACGAATTTACTGCAATTGTAGGTTCTTCAGGATCGGGAAAATCGACGTTGTTAAGTTTATTAGGAACACTTGATAAGCCAACTTCAGGCCGAATTGAAATTAGTGGTGTAGATGTCTCAAGATTAAAGGGGAATCGGTTGGCAGATTTTCGTTTTGAAACGATTGGGTTTGTATTTCAGCATTTCCATCTTCTCCCTACGCTAACTTGTATTGAAAATGTAATGTCTCCTTTCTACGGAAGAAGAACGATTGTTAATTATAGAGAGAAAGCTGAAGCGTTGTTATCGCACTTGGGTCTTGTAGACAAAGCAAATTCATTACCCTCACAGTTATCGGGCGGCGAACAACAGAGGGTAGCTATTGCCCGAGCTTTGGTGAACGAACCTAAATGGTTGTTGGCTGATGAGCCCACAGGGAATCTAGATTCTCGTAATGCGGAGGTGTTCTACGAATTACTATATCAATTAAAGAAAGAGCTCGGATGTGGTATTATTGTGGTCACGCATGACCAACAGTTGGCCGAGAAAGCTACGCGTATTATTGAAATCAAAGATGGACGAGTGCTACAGGAGAGGGCGCATTCTGCAAGTGAAGCTCTATGCTAAGTTTACTCGGTTCATTCTGGTGGCGCAATAAGGAACGTTTTATTATACTTCTTATTGGTGTCTTTATTGTTAGTTCAGGGCTTAGTTTACTGTCCGGATTAACAGAATCGAATAAAGGCACAGTCATGGAGACCTTGCAGAACAAGTGGCAGGTCTCATACCATATCCTCGTTCGGCCTCAGGGAACAATCTTGACTGATGAGCAGAATAGCTTGATGGAGCCTAATCTCCCAGGAGGAATATCAGGTGGAATTACAGTGGAACAATTACAGAAAATTAAGGAATTACCTGAGGTCGATGTAGCGGCTCCCTTGGCGGTGGTTGGGTATAGTGGCTTTGGATTTGCATTTAATGAGCAGGCTAAATTAAAAGAATATGGTGTTTACAGATTTAAATTACGTACAACTTCAAATAATGGAGTACAATCGCAAACAACTGACAATTTTAATTTTTACATAACTTATGGACCTTGGCAAACCCAAGAAGCGTATTCTGATTATGGAATTAATTATTCCCAAACAGTAGATACAATAGAACAGGGATTAGAATATAGTGGACTTCTAGTAGGAGTTGATCCTGTAGAAGAACAGAAATTAGTAGGATTAAGCCAGGCTGTGTTGCCTCTCCCGAATGGGGAGAATCGGTACTTCAATACAAAGGATATTACTCGAGTAGAACAAATGGATCATAAATATAAGCTGGTTGATTTGCCGATACTTGTAAGTAGTAACGTCTTGCCTGCTGATAATATCTATTCTTTTCAATATGATCGTCTGGATCTTCCTTTTGCAACTGCAGAACAAGCTATAGCTTCTATGGAAAAGGTTAAAGCCAATGGAGCTGAACAATATCTGGATAAGGTTTCTATCGGTTCTAGCCAAACATACAATTATACATCGGAACAGGTACTTCCGGATTTAATTGAAAGTATTTCCAATAATAGCATGCCAGTTCAAGGAATTCGTGAATTTTTAAGATCTACGCCTCTGACTTTTAAGCCAGTAACTAGTCCTTATACGAATAGATGGCCCAATGCCTATCAATTACAAACATTTGACTCTGCGGATGATTCAAGAGTCGGCTCGTACCCGGAATTTTACCGGGTCATGGAGAAGCTTAGTGATTCGGATAATCCGGATGAGGTGGGTGAATTTTTTCTGCGGCCCAAATATATCGGAATGTACGATCCTGCCAAGCTTCAGGTAGCCAAAGACGCCGACAATATTTTTCCGATGGATACTTATAGCACTCCTGCAGCCAAATATGTACTAGATAAGGAAGGGCATCCTGTTAATCCTCAGGTTGCTATTTCGTCAATCCATAATCCATTGGGATTTATGACAAGTCCGCCCACCATGCTGACAACTTTGGATGCAGCTATTCATATTATGGGAAATAAAGCAATATCAGTGATTCGTGTCAAAGTGGATGGGGTGAGTGAAGTAACAGAGATGAACCGTCAGAAGCTGGAACGAGTTGCGGAGACAATCCGTGAACAAACGGGGCTTCTGGCCGATGTAACCTTTGCTTCTTCCCCGCAGTCGGTTTTAATTCAGATTCCGCCAAGCGGTACACAGACTGCCTTAGGTTGGATTGAGCAAAAATGGATTAAGCTTGGTGCCACCTTTACGCTGGTAAACGAGGTTAAGGTTGGATTCTCAGGCATGCTTATACTTGTGATGCTTGTTGCCGTGGTGTATGTCGTTGCTACAAATCTTGTTTCTTTTCTTGTTCGGAAAAAGCAGTTTGCCATACTTCTCTCTACTGGCTGGCGTTATTCACAAATAAACAAGTTAATCTTGACCGAAGCTGGCCTCATAGGGCTATTTGTCGCACTAGTTATCTGGTCCATTGAAACCTACTTTATATTCAGTGGTGAGCAGCAAATATCTCTGAATCAGTTCCTTTTTATGGGTTGCTGCGGATTTTTGATCTACATGCTTGGGGCTATTGCACCTATGATTATGGTGAAAAGAATCTCACCCATGGAGGCGCTACGAGCAGGGGAAACTACAGCCGAAGTTAGGCGCATCACACCGGTCAGCAATCTGTTTCAGCTAGCTCTGGCTCATTTTAATGGGAAAATGAAACGAAATTTATTATCCATACTCTCGATGACAATTCCTGCAACGTTAATGATGTTTTTTTTATTTGTCACCTTTCGCTTACAAGGAACCTTCTATACATCATGGTTAGGTCAGTATGCTGCAGCTGAGATTGGTCCTATGCACTATCTAGCGGTAGGTATATGCCTGATGATATCAATACTTACTGTTTGTGAGATTATGTGGCAGAATGTATCAGAGCGCAGTGAGGAGATTTCCCTATTAAAAGCAATTGGGTGGAGAAAAGGCTCTATCCGTAGACTTATTCTGTGGGAAGGGGCTATAGCAGGCATTCTATCAGGTGTGCTCTCTCTTATTCTGGGTAGTGTGTTTATAACCCTTTTATATCGAGAATACCCAGGCTCGGAACTGTGGGTGGTAGTTCCGGTTTCTTTCATTCCACTATTAGCAGGGCTGGCAGGTTCCATCGTTCCAGCAGAGTTGGCAGTTGCCATGGGACTGAAGAGGGGATTGGCCGGAAAAGCTTCAGTATCAGCGCGTAAAGGTAATCTTCTTAAGATAGTCCTGGCAACAATGTTGATTCTTATGCTGATAGTTTCTGTGGCATCGATTCGGAGGATTATGATTCAGGATAAGGTTTCAAACCATATAACTGCGGTGCCTGCATTAGTAGATTCAAATACTATCATACCCGTTGCTGGTTCAGATAACATTGACGATTTATCAGAATATACTCCAGATTCTATACAGAACGGAAATAAAGCTGCTTATAAGCTAAATTTGCAGATGGATGAACAAGGGCAGTTTACAGTTAAAGCGGAGATTAAGGTCACCAATACTTCATCTGATCAGTGGGACCAACTTATATTTTACATGATCCCGAATGTTTTTACTCAAAAAGACCGGCGTGATCAGTCCGAAGTTTATCGGGAGGATGCCCGGTTTGACTTAAAAAAAGTACTGATCAATGGACAAAGTGCATCCTATACACTGAATTGGGATACGTTAGCTATTCCACTGGTACAAGGCTTAGCCCCATTAGCTCAAACCGAGGTGGTTGTTATGTATACCTTCACATTACCGAAGAATGGAATTCGCCTTTCAAGAACAGCGCAGAGCTATGATCTTGCTCAGTGGTATCCGATGCTAGCGACATATACCATCGGCTGGAATAAAGAACCTTATACTTTAGCGATAGAATCTTTTTATACGGATTTTAGTGACTTTACACTCCAGTTTAAGCTGCCGGAAAGCTACAGGGTAATCAGCTCCGCTGATAATGATCCCAGTGAAGAAGTTTTCAACGGACAGTTAAAGGCTAGTAATATTAAGGAAATGATGGTCAGCTTTACTAAAGAATTAACGCCCATACGGAGAACTGTCGATAATGTAGAGATTAATTTATGGTCGGTAGAAGAAGACAAAAAACAGATGGAAAGTTACTTGGATATTGCTGCGGAAGTGCTCCACTACTTCATTCAGAAGATCGGACCCTACCCACACAAGCAATTAGATGTTATTCTAGGAGATCGTTTATCCATGGAATATCCGGGTATTGTTACGGTCTATTCAAAAGGAGAGGATACCAAGCATTCTTTAGTTCATGAGATTGCCCATCAATGGTTCTATGGAGTTGTAAGCAACGATCCCTATAATGACGGTTGGCTAGATGAAGGCATGACAGAGTTAGCTACCTCGCTGTTTCTTAACGATTTTTCTTTTTCAGAAAAATTATATAACTCAGCTAGACAGTTCTCTAATTTACCTCTTTCAGAGTATCGTGCAGGACAAATCGCATCTTCAATTTATGCTCAGCCTGTTATAAAATTTAGGGGGTTATTTGAGAGTCGTGGGGAGGATGGTTGGGGTTTCCTGCGGGTTTATTTTAAAAAATTTCAGTACAAGCAGGTAGATACGAAGAGCTTTGTGCAATTTGTAAAGAAATATTATAAGATGTCAGATGATTCATTTTTTGACGAGTGGATTTATTTGAAATGATTCACAATTATTATTTCAAGAAAATTATTTGATGTACCCAAGTGATTCCTATGGATACCTGATATTATCGAGAACACTTGTTATAATTGTTTAACCGTACTGGATACAGTGAAGAAAATGCTCTATCCAATTCAAAGTAATTAAGGCATCACACATGTGGACATGTTACAGAGATGTACCTGTTCAATAAGAACACTCTCTCAAGAGAGTCAGAGGGTTGATAAGGTCTATTGGAATTTCTTGTATTTTATTTTTTATTGGGGCAAACTAAATTTCAAAAACAAGAATCGATTTAAAATGAACTGAGAGCCTATTTTTAACCTCCTGAAAAACAGGGGGTTTTTGGCATATTTAATCTCCCAAGAGAGTTTCTTATTGGCATATGCACAATTAATGAAGCGCTTAAGTCTAAGTGAGGATGACGTAATACTTGAGATCAGTTTCATAGATTTAATAGCTAAGGATTTAATTCCCCGCAGCTTGAGCTTGCTGTGTGCTAACTAAGTGCTTGAGTTATGATGAGCATAAAACAGAGGTGTAGAAGGGAAAACTGTGATTTGAGTGAGTTTATCCATAAATTATATAACGTATCGTTGCTGATGTATCATTTTGTATATCCAGCAAAGTACAGGAAATCTCTATTCAATCCAGAAGTGCAGAGGTTTCGGAGTGGGGATCATGTCAAAACATTCAAAAACTGCAACTTGATCTCAGTCACTGTTTTTATCCTGAGTTCTCCAGTGATAGATAGACGGGCCAACAAGTTATTAGTGCCCGTGGTTATCGTCTTCTCACTCATTTCTATGATCATCTTTATTCGTTCAATCATCTTTTCCAGACAAGGCAAGGAACCCAGTTTGAATAACCAACTTTTCTAGCGTGGGTTGGAAGTTCTTTTAACCCCCGTTTATGCCACGGGGCCCAAGGGGAAATCCTTGTCCTGGCTCCCACTAGACTTGGAGGTTTACCCGTTTAACAATAGTCGTACCCAGAAAAAAAAGGCGTATCTCTGACCTATAAGAAAGTGGAGGGCTATGCTCCTTTTTTACCTATCTGGGCCAGAAAAGCCATGGAGTCAATGTCAATCTGCACGAAGGCAGTAGACATGTGCAAAAAGAAGCGGCCGTTTTTCTGTCCCACAGTTTGGTGTATTCTCGCCACATCACCGACTTACCTTTGCTCGAGCGCGCCTTGTAAACAGCTCTGTTTCACTATGCGATCGACCGATCAAGCTCACTTTTTAGCTCTCATCAGCGCATGGAAATTCGAGTTAATCTGTAAGTTTTTTCACGGATTCAGACATTTACAAGTACTTAGCATTTATAGGAAAAACACAAGGTATTCAAGGCCTATCAGAGCCGAAGCAATTATTACAAACAGTAACTATTCAAGTTTGCACAAAATAATGTTCAACGAATTCCCCTAATAAATCAGTTGCTAAAAACCTATGAAAATTAACAAGAATTTTTTGTGAAAAGCTGCGCAGGTCGATATTCTCAAGGGGAATATATGAAGATGTGGAATCGGGAATATAACGGATGAGATACATTTTCGTGTAGGAAAGCTTCTGAAGAAGCAAAAGAAAACCTACCTCAGCCTGGGTGTTAATCCACCATCCTCGTTATGAGTTCCCGGTAATCCAAAGATTGGCGGAATACGTGAGACACAGGAAACGCTTAATTTCTGCGTAGAACACAATATTGCATCTGAGATCGAGGCTATTTCTGCTGACCGGATTGATGAAGCCTGGGAGCGTGTGCTTGCTTCAGATGTCCGTTACTGGTTTGTCATCGACATCAACACGATGGGGGACGAATATAAGACGTTCTCTCTGTTGACATCGTATCGTGTCCATAACCTCAAAAAATTCGATAATACCGGCAAAGACATGGAGGGCTTAATCTCCATCGGAACAATTGGCTTGATTAAAGCGATTGAAAGCTACCGTCTGATCAAAGGCACAAAACTAGCCACTTTTGCTGCTCGTTGTATTGAAAACGAAACCCTGATGCATTTAAGATCATTGAAAAAGACCCGAAAGGATGTTTCATTGCATGATCCGATAGTGACTGATAAAGAGGGGAACGAAATTACACTCATCGATATCCTTGGCTCCGAGGCTGATGATGTCATTAAAGAGGTCGATCTTAAGATTGAGAAAAGCAAGATTGACCGCAACCTTGATATTCTGGATGACCGGGAGAAAGAGGTCGTGGTTGGGCGGTTTGGATTAGACACGGGTAGTGAGGAACGAACGCAGCGGGAGATTGCCAAGGAGCTTGGTATCAGTCGCAGCTATATGTCACGGATTGAAAAGCGAGCGCTCATGAAGCTCTATCATGAGTTTATAAGGCGAAGCGTTAAGATCAAGAGATAATTAGATTGTAAGTAGAGATATACAACAGAGCATTTGTAAAGCGACTTGCCAACAGGGAAGTTACTTTTTTGTTATGGCTTTAGCCAGTTGAGTGTGTGAAACGCGCGAAACAAAAAACACTCGCTATGCGGGTGGAGGGATCGAGGGTTTGACCACTAAGACCATTCCGATAAAATTGAGATGTTCAGGCTCAACGAATTTTTGTTCTAAATCAGTTAATAAAAATTCATGTGAGAAGTAGAAGACTAAAGATTAGGTGCTGTTCAGAAGAATACTTTAAATGACGTTTTACATTTCTACTAATGTATTTATTATAGGAAATATACTTCAAAGAGATTTTTATGGAAGCGCAGCGAGCAACTGTTTCTACGGCACATACTGAAGGCCATGGCATCAGGTTAAATGCTATACCTTACCCGTGGTCAATTACGTAGAAGGTCCTACAATTTTCATACTTAATCAAGAAGAAAAATGGTGTTTACTATTAGACCATTATAGGGGAGAAAAATATACACCCTATGTAACAACAGATATTGAGAATGGAAGTTATATAACGGCAGTGCAAAAATTCCAGACGCCTTACCCTTTCAGGCATGGTTCGGTTTTACCTATTACACAGGAAGAATATGAGCGTCTTATTGAGGCATTTGGAGTTTCTGAAAATAAAAATAACTAAAAGTGGCAGATGAATGAATATGACTAGTAAGGCGTTTAAGGGAAGCGTATACTTTAATCAATAATAAATGACTTGTTGATTGGGTTTGAGGAGCTAGAGATATATTTGCATCCAAATGATGCGAAAAAATAAGAGAAACTATTTATGAATTAGCCAGTGCTCCTAGTAAGTTGGTAAGATGAAATTAGGTTCCTTCATACTCTGTACTTTTGAGGAAAATAGGAGAGAGGGGGGCGATAGCCCCTCTTTTTTACCGTTCTGGTAAGGTAAAACTGATAGGCATATTTTCAGGGGGAAGAATATGATTTTAGGAACGATTATTGTAATTAGATATTAAATTAGAACAATCTAAAGACTAATAAAAATAACGATTCTTGTGAAGATAATAACAACTCCATCATAGAATTGCTACTTGGAAAGCAAATTAAAATAACTCTACGCAATATTTTTACCTAGTTTTATGCTTGATTCGATCCAGAATAGGACAACCTAAAGATGACGTTATTTAATATAACTATAATACGTGGTAAAAGAGGTGTGATAACATGAACCTGAATTTTTTCGATCACCGTGAAACGATTGCTAAAAACTTGGTAACTTTTATTCGGAAGAAAGGTTATTCGAAATTATCTTTATCGAAATTATCTGACATCTCCCGACCTACCATTGATCAGATCATGAAAGGTAGAGGACTTGAATCTGAGCAATATAATAAACAAATTGAAAAAATCAATAAAACATTTGATTTGCCAGATAACTATTTCATAAACCCTCTCATTTCTACATCTCCAACAACGTATACTTGCCCAAATGATTGCGTGGGTTCAGAAAGATATTCACAAATTAAAGAATTATTGGATAGTTTGGATAATATACTTGACATTTATTCTCTGTACTTAAAGTAAAAAATGATCTAAAGAGTACGAATCACAAGCGAGAATAGAACTCCATGTCCAGGTTGATAGCCAAGTTGAGGAGCTTGTAGGTTGAATTTCCTTTACCGAATGAGAGTTGGGGCGATGAGACTCAGAAGCTCGCAAGGGGGATAACACTTCAATTATTAATAACGAACAATTCAAGATTGTACTCACATTTCATTTAGGTCGCAGCTAATCAATTGAATAATAAGAATAAACATATTGGGTTTAGTTATTGGAGGTAAGATTATTAGTTTTCATTCATTTAAGCACTATAAATGATCCTGTTTTAACGATTTTTAACACTTCGATTTTAACGGGTATTATTTATCAGATGATAAGTTGGATGTCAAATATTTAATCCGGAGGTTTCATGAACACTAAATTTTATGTCGTTGTGAAAGGAAGAAAATTAGGAATTTCTAATAAATGGGAAGGTGGCGCAAAACGTACGTAGAAGAATGTAAAGGGGCAGTATATATATCATTCTCAATAATTAAATTAGCCGAAATATGGTGGATGCAAGTGTATAAGGGAACAAATAACCCGGTTTTTTATTTGAATAGTACAGAGTATGCTGTTCAAACTCTGTTTTCCACAATAAAAGTGGAACAACCAGGGCCATACTTTACTTATCTCATTATCGATCCTAGGACAGATACACCATTTTATGTAGGACAAACTCTTAATATAGAACACAGGAAAAGCAGCCATTTAAGAGAGAAACGAATAAGTATAGAGCCTATAAAAAAATGATCGCAAGCATTCAGTTGGACGGTTTTGAACCAGAGTATCAGATCGTTGATATCCAACCAACTTATATAGACTCACCTCTTTCAGAAACAGAATGGGTCAAAAAGCTTGCATATCAAGGCATACATGTCTTAAATGGCTGGAAGGAACATAAGGAATGGATAGACTCGATTTTAAATAATCATATACAAAGTGTCGATAAAACTTGAAATAAATTCAGTTAAAACAAACACCGACCTTGTTTTGAAATTGTAATAAACTTATAATGCAACTCCAGTCTGGGATTTTAAATGCCACCCTTCTTTAAGCGCATTTACGGCAAACGGATGTCTAAATGAATGAACTGTGAATTAGTTCTTTACACCTACCACATCAAAGATTTGGTTCATCATATATTGGATATTTATAGGGTGTTGATTTAACCCCTCAGGAATATCTCTTGTTCCAATTAATTGAGATAGCACATCAATCCTTAGGAAATCTAAGCACGATTGATCTTATATCAGTGGGACTCAAAGAAAGTGGGACTCAAAGAAAAGTTGCACGATATGTACAAGGAAATATACGAAAATGAATAAGGATTACAGTAGTTACAGAATTATCAATTATGAAATATAGAATGATTGATTAGTATCTATGGTGTTACTTATTTAGATATCATCCAAGAGAGTGCCCTTAGTTGGGTGTTCTCTTTTTTATATAGAAATTTTCCCAAAATCCGGGTGCCCTGAACCCTAGAGCAACCGGATTTTTGCGTGAAAGACTGCTGATGCAGATTCGCAAGGCATCTGACGGTTTCTCTTGGCTTTGACGAACCAGACAATCTTTTTGTTTAAATGCCTAGATACGGACGTGTTCCGAAACTTTTGTATTAAAAACTAAACGAAGCCAGTATTTTTTTCAATATCATTCATCTCTAAATCGACCTTTCTAAAAGAGGAGTAAAGGTCTTGATTGGATTGAATTATCAATCCGTTGTTCCGAACATAGTTTTGTTTGATGTATCCCTGAGTTGTATCTCCCCTTATATGACTTAGAAGTTGTTGGATTATGCCGATATCAACTTTTTCATCATAAAGTAGCGTAGCAAAAGTTCTTCTTGTATTATATAACTCATGATTTCTAATTTTGGCTTTAGCACAATAGAAATAAAATAACGTTTTGATTTGTTTATATGTAAAAAATGGCTTTTCTTTAGAGAATTGAAAAACAAAACTTTTGTTGGAGAAAGCGTTTTGATTACAATATAACTTTATTGCAGCCCCCATTCCTGCCATCATGGGAATAATTAACTGTCTCTTGGATTTGGAGTTAATAAGTTTAAAAGTATTAAACTCAAAATCAAAATGTTCAACTTTCAAATTTAATACTTCTGTAATTCTTCTCCCAGTGGAAAATAACAAGCTGAATAATATAAGATCTCGATTCAAATTGTCAACATCACTATGGTTTACTATAGCATTAAATAGTTTTATAACCTCATGTCTTGTTAAGCAATAGGTAGGTCTTGGATGAGGTTTTAAGCATTTAAAATCAAAAGATAAATCACTCATAGGAGTACTGAAATTATAATTTCGTTTTAGAAAGCTAAAGAAACTTACTAGTACATTCCTTGTTTGAATTATTGTACAGTAACTATATTTTTTATTCAGAAGGTCCTGAAAATACTCATCTATAATCTTACTGTTGATTGGTCGGATAGCGATTATTACATCCCTAGTATCTTTAATAGAAATGATCTTATTAAGATCAATTTCCTCAGAAGATTTATTTATTCGATCTGATAAATACACTACAAACATAGTAGTAAGTTTTTTGTATCGTGATAGAGTGTTTGCTACATACTTACGGTTTACGTAAAAGTCTTCTAGGTCCTTATTGATTAATCTCACTTTGCGTAACTCCTAACGAACGAAATAGTAAATTTGGAAATGGAAAGGGGAATTTTTCAGTGAGTACAACTCCTAAGTCTTGAGGGAGCAATTGCATGTAAATGTAAGTAGTTCTTGGATCGTTATGCCCTAGTATTTGACTTAGGTATTCGGTGGTCATTCCCTTTTTCATGCATCTTACCGCAAAAGTATGACGAAGACTGTGAGGTGTATATTTCTCTTCAATACCTAGACGGAGACGTAATCTCTTCATCATCTTTTCAACTGCGTTTTTTGTAATTGGTTTCTTTCTTTTTTCATTTAGTTCGGTATCGGTGGCAAAAATGAATCCATCCGGATTGGTTTTTAAATCTTTAACATTAGTAAGATTCAAGAAATCTAAAAAAATATCTTCTACCTCTTTATACAAGGTAACATAGCGTTCTTTATTTCCTTTTCCTTTTTCAACATAGATTAATTTACTTTCTAAATGAATATCTTTTATTCTTAATGCTAAAAGCTCGCTAATTCGTAGTCCAGTACCTACTAAGACACTTAATATTGCATGGTTTCGGTAGCCATTAATCATTTGAACAGATCCTCTTAGTAAGGCTTCTACTTGATCATATGGTATGTATCGCGGGAGTAAATCAATGGCCGCTACTTCAAAACGAGTGCGGAAATCATGATAAATCCATTTTTCTAACAAACAAAATTCAATGAAATCTCTTAATATACCTGTATAGGTATTAGTACTATTTAGAGATGGCTTAGTACCTCTAAACTTAGTAGTTAATATGAAATCATTTAAGTGAATTTCATTTATTTGACCAATCTGAACTGCAGAGTTTGCATTTTCCATGAATAAACAGAAGTTATCAAGGAAACTTTTGTATGTTTTATAAGTCTCCTCAGAACGCTTTTTAATTTTAACTTTAATTTTTAAGTTTATTAAATATTGATTTATAGCTTCTCTTAAAGTAATATCGGAAGTTTGAAAAACTAAAGATTGATCTGATCCATTATTGTTTTTAATAAATTCCATGAATATTTCATAGGGTATGTTTAGTTCCTTACTTATTTCATAATAGTCATAATTCGATTTGTGCTCTATGGCCATAGTATTTACTCCTTTGTGTGGGGGTTAAATTGGAGCGTATTATCTAACAAGAGTTGAAGATCTCTATAGAAATAATGCATCGTAGAACGCCATTGGTTATGACCTGCAGCTTTTGATACGATATCCAAAGGGTGTTTCCTCTCATTTAATGCATTTGTAATAAAGGTATGGCGTAAAGATTTTGCTGAGAATTCAATTCTACCGAAAGCCAATTCATTGTAATATTTAATCTTTCTTGTAATATTAGTTGTGTTTAAAGGATTTCCATATTTATTACAAAATATTGTTTCATTAGGAAGACTACATTTCCTTTGATTTTTGATATAATTGTGTAAGTGATTTTTAATATATGAGTCGATTTTAAGAACTCTTTTAACGGATTTTAAGCATGAAAATGAAATTTGAGATTCAGTAAAATTGAAATCTGAGATTTTGAGATTACAAATTTCAATGGGTCTACAACCTGTTTCAACTAGTAAAAGGAATATGCATAAATCTGAAACTGAAGCATTAACTTCCTTAATGGTTTTATAATATTGAAGCAGAGTATCCTTAGACACAAATTTATTGTCTCGAGACTCAGTACCAAATAAAAACTCTGGTACTTTATATGGAAAGTGAATAATATTGTGGTTCCTTAAAAAAATCAGAAAGTTTTTGATTTGATCTAAACGTATTCTAGCAGTTTGTTTTGTGATTTCTTCACGCACTACACGATCTGTAAAATGTTTTTCATATAATTTCACATGGTCTAGAGTGAGTTTTTCAAGGTTATCTGTTGGTATGGGACTATTTCTTAAAAAATGTTTTATAGAAGATATTTTATCGGATACATTCGTATAGTTTCTTTCAATAAAAGAATGAATATATTTTCTAAAGTAATTGCATCCAAGGTCATCAAATATTGGCTGACTTAACTGTAACAATGAGAACTTTGGTCGAACATCCATTGACTTTACTTCATTTAAGTATTCGACAAAGTAAACTAGGCTAGTTAAAAGGATATTTCTTTGCTGTAGTAACTGAGGATTATCTTGAATCAGTCGATCTAGATGTTCTTTATAAGCAGGGATTGCCTCATCTAAAGTATTTTTAGACAGTGAATTTTTCTTTAGTCTGGTTGAAATGAATATGAGAAAAAGCTCTATATTATGTATATGTATGTCAGGAACTAGATTCTTTATATATAAGTAATGATTAAAGGTGTTGGCGCTGATTTGTGCTGATTGTTGATTACTATTTATTACATTACCCAAAGGGTTCAGAGTATTTAATTGAGCTATAGCTTTCAATAATATCAGTCCTTTTATTTTTTATTTAGTTTCTCTTCTTTGATTAAAAAAAATTGTATTATTCACCATGAAAGAGTGTTATATTAATTCTATTGAACCAATTGTGAAGTACTATGTCTCCTGACATGCGTCTAAGGAGAGTTAAAGTAATTAATAGCGACCTTAGAATGGATTGTATAAGGATGAGTAGGTGCATGTCTACTTTTCGAATTGAGCATGTTTTGTTCTGTATTTTATTGGGCCTGCATCTTTAGTTTGCTCACTTTTATCCAATTTATACCAGTGAGGGCACATTAAATGCGATTAATGGTAATCTTCTTTTAGTTAATGAAAGCGATAATGCGTTAAAGTGATAAAGGAGTATTTTTGGTTATTACCACAGATATTCCTTTTTGTTTTAAGAAATTCAATACTGCTTTACCCTACACTGAATAAGAAAGGAGGATGGTACGATGCGCATTCTCCAGTTTCATTCAAACAATAAACTGCAATCAACTCTTAATTTGGACTTAGCATGTTTTAAAGTTATCGTACTGACCTTTTATATAATTAGGGTAGCCTTTGAGTAGCTTATTAACCTTATGGACTTATATAAGTCCAATATAGAAAACGGGATAATGTTGGTTTATGATTCATTTGGTGATTGAATGATGGATAAACCAAAGAATGCAGGCCACAGAAATAATGCTGAAGAATATGTGGGTTATATTAGAGAAGTTATCACTGGAAAAATGACTGTTGAGGTGTACTTCAATAAGAAAAGGGATGGGGCGGGTAGATATAGTAAACCGTGGCCCGAACTGGACTGGGTAAGACGATACGAGATGGACTTATATTGTAAATTTCTATTGAAATTGGATCTTAATCATCGTCGCATTGTTCTCAGCAGGTATGAAATCCTGGGATATACAGTGAGGGAACTTTCCAATTACTTTCGTATACATAGGGACCAAATGAGAAAGTTTATAGGGATTTTTGTGGCAAATGAAAAGAAAAAGGAAAAAAGAGAAGCGTTAATAAGGGATGTGATTCCTGTTCCTGGAGAATTCGAAATAGATGCGAGAATTATTGCTCTATTAGCCGTTATGATGAGAGTTCCAGTAAGTTGGTTAGAGCAAGAGAATCCAAGTCAAGAATGGACAATAAGCCATTATACAGTAACCGAATATCAAATTGTTAATAAAGATGAGCTTTTGAATAAACTTCAGAATATTAATTCCTGCGTATACCACGATGTACTTCCAATAATATTAATTTTCGATGGTGTTGAGTTGCATCTTCGTTTAGAGTCAAAAAATGGTGATTTCATATTAGAATATGTAGATGAATGTCAAAGATTTGGCGTTTTTCGGGAACTGATTAAATTTCTGGGAGATAGAGTTAAAAAAACAGGATATGTTAAAACTGTTATCTTAACTCATTTAAATTTAGCAATAATTGGAGGAAACCAATTAAAAATAATGCCGCCAGAGTTTATGGAAGTAAACTTTAATCCACTAGCAAAGAGTTGAATTACTATCACTACTTAGTTATTTGAAGAAGGAAGAGGACTTCAATAAGTCCAAAGGAGTAACATCGTATAAATTGTCAAGCCTCCTTTAATAAGGAGGCTGATTTTTTGTGGAGAATAAACCATTAAGTATAAAGCAGCAAGAGTTGTTACAAATTCTTCAGGTGTGGATGAGTGAACTCGATATTAATGAATTAAATGAAATGGAACCTGTAAACCTAGATAATCCTGTTAAGGAGGTTTTATCGGTTCGGGAAGTTGCGTGTTTTCTGGGGGTGTCAATGGATACCGTATATGCCATGGTTAAAGAAAAGCAAATTCCTTATTTTAGAGTTCGTAGAAGAATATTGTTTGATAGAATTTTAATCAATGAATGGTGCAGATGCAAAGGTTAATTTTGTTTGCACGAATTTACAGAAGTTTATTAAAGTCACAAATATTCTGAATAAACTAGTAAAATTTCGCCTATATTAATAGAGTGCTAAATAGGAGGGATATCTTTGGATGAGGTGAATTTAAAAGAAAGATGGAGTAAAGAACAAGATGAATTTTTGCTTAACATAGTAATTAATAATTTACAACAAGGACGAAATAGAAAAAAGGCCTTTCTTGAATATTCACAAAAAACAGGTCGAACTATTGCGGCCGTTTCAGTACGCTTTTATAGTTTTACTCGTGTTAAGTATGAATCTGAACTAAAAGCTTTTAATTTAGGTTCCTACGCTGGAAAAGGAGATGATACATTCTTAATCCAAGAAGGGATATCTGTAAATAAGCTGAACAATGAGATGGATTGGAAGAAAACTTTTTCTTTTCTGAACGATCAAGAAATATTGATATATGATTTGAAAAAGGAAAATGCTAAATTGCAAGCGATGCATGAAACCATGTCTCAAGAAAATGCAACACTTAAAACGAATATGAAATTTATGATGAAGGATTTCAACCCCCTAGAAGTTAATAGTGGTAAGATTTCTTCTGCGATGGAAATTCTAGAAGAAGCCCAAAGGCTTGGTTTAGTTGATTGACTTTATTCAAAAAATTAGATAGTAAGTATATTTAATGACGAGGACTAAAATCCTTGTCTTTTTTATATCTTGGTTTTAATAAGACTTTACGAATTAGAACTTTGAAACATGAAATATAACTTCATAGAACAGTAATACTTTATAAGATTTAATTGTAGTCGTTAGAAAGGTTATATAAGTCTATCTTTTTGGCAATAATAGAATAAAAGATATATCACTTGAAAAATGAAATATTACTAAGATGATAATTACAGATATATCTAATTCTATTAATCAAAGAGGTGCACTATGAGTTACAATGATGTTTATGAATTACATCTACAAGTGCTTAAGATATACGAAAAACAAACAAAATATCCATTGCCAGAACAAAATAAAATAAACTATTTTAAGAGACAAATGAACTTTTTTGCTGAGGATATTGTTCAACGAATATTTGTTTTAAATCAAATACTAAAAATTTATGAGTCACATAGATTGACTTTAGTTAAGAGTTGTTCTGATCAATATTTCTCTAAAATCAATACTCAAAACGATTAAGAAAATATATACTAACCTATTGAATTGAATGTTTTGTTTTGACCAAATTTTATTGGTCGATTTGTTTAGAGAAACGGTCAATAACAAGTATAAGAGCGTGAATTTTGGTGAATCTAAGGGTGTAACTACGAAATATCTTTGATCTATTCAACACAGCATTTTATTAGATAGATAAAAGACACAATTTTGAACTAACGCCGACTAGTCGATCATAATTGTATGTAGCATTAACTAGGGTGAAATATAGTGTTGGTATTATCTATGGTTACGCTAAGACTACCAACATAGAAGGACTACAAAAGTTTATAGTCTGACCATTACAAAATAAAGGCAGTATAGTTCTCAAATAATAAGAACTATACTGCCTTTATTTTGAAATTGCGATAAATAAGGATCGTAAACCCGAGGGAATTCTATTTTCGCAGATAATAAACCTTTGGTTTTGTAACGAATCTGAGTAGTGGCTGACAATATAAACATCTAATTGATTAAGGAAATCTTCATAATGCTATCACCTATGATGGGCTAAGTGGTTTAAATGAGTTGGTGGATAGATGGCGAGAAAAAGATCGTCGTTTATACCTTATTACTAGATTTGTCGTTAATGTAGCGGAAATCAACGTTCTGTTTCTGTTCAGTATTCTATTGTTTTTAGTCTTATCCTTGCATTTGTATTCTAGCTCTCCTTGACTGTGAATTTTTATTGCTTCATTGTATATTAGACAGTAAATCTATAGAGGAAATCTACAACTTTATTTTTACCTTCACTAATTCATGCAAGATATAACAATCATATAAAAAAGAAATGGTGCCATTTAACTCGGCACCTCTAAAGCCACTCCCAATCCAAAATTGAAACAAGTTGAGTCGTCAGACATAATAGAGTAGAATTAAAGAATTTGATATGCTTGTTAATCGTACAAAAAAGCAAGAGTCAGAGTTGTCAGACTATATATATGAAGGAATCGACTTTCTTGGATGGTCTGATGATGATAAAAATGTGCTTTTTGAAGAACGTAAAGATCGAAAGTATGCAGCCTTTACCGTAGAGCTATGTGCAATTGTCGAACAATTATTGAAGGATATTTATGAACAGATTCAGTCAAAGCCTTTTTTAAAGTACGAACTTGAAAGATCGCTATGTTCACACCTTATTATTAATCGTAAAGGTTCGAACCTTACAGCGATTAGAAACTACATCGTACATGATACATTTTCAATGAAAAGAGCCAGGAAAAATGATGGCGTAATTAGGAAATATAAAAATAATAGTGAAAAGGACATTCCTGATAAAAGTAAAAAGTTGTATTCAGAACTGCACGAGAACGTAGTTGATTACATTAATGGTATCAGCTATAAAAAAAAGTGAATAAGGTATTTGCCTGATATAAAGGTAAACGCACCTATGTAGACAGAGACAGCGCCCATGCATTGTCTCTTTTCTTTTGTCGGACAAAATTAACATATTTGAAGGTTTTAGGAAGACTTTGTAGAAATATAGAATGTGTAGATTAAATATTGAGCGGATAGTAATCATTGAAGTCATTTTTATATACAGGATATAATAACTAATAAATGAGGATCGAACATGATGCTAGGACGAATGAAGGATAGGTATGTATTTGATTTCTAGGACGTTATTTGTGCTATTCGAGAAACGGAGTGGGGGAGCAGTATGAAGTTACGAACTATATTCACAAATGAACTACCTTTTATGATTGAGCTTCCTGATGGAGAGTATGAGATTGACACTTCAGCGGGAATAGTTAAGCTAAATCTTAATTCCGATTGGTATTATGTTCATACTGCAAGGTTTGTTGAACATTCTGGAAAAGATTTGTATGCGGGAGATAAAGAAACCTTGCAGGATATCATTCAAAACAATAGGATTTCGAATTATGCATTTAGTGATTGCAAAACTTTTGTTAGTTGTACATTTGAGAAAGAGTACTCATTTAGTGAGGCGGAATTAGAAAGCATCATCGATGAGCAGTGTATTGAAAAGTTAAAGTCAATCATGCTTAGGAACAAAAATAATTACACTGATAGCGATGACTTACACACTAAAGCCAATAGTCAATTTGAAATATTGACACAAGAACAGTTGAAAGGAATTAAAGAAAGAATTTTAATAGAAGGTGTATTTGCAAATCTTCATAATGTATATGCATTCTATGATGCTTTGAATTCACTAGTAAGACATTATTCTAATTTGCGAGGACACTTCTGGGTTCATAAGCTGGATGCTAATATTTTGGAAGGAACACTAATTCAAGATTACCTTGATGAGAACTTCTATGATAGTACAACTTTTGCAGGATTAGTAACTAGTATTGTGCCGAGTAAAAAGAAATATCCTGAAATTGAGCCCGGTGATCTAGTATTGCTAAAAGAAAGATTGAAGAATAACTCGGAAATGCCTGTAGAAGATGAACTAATATTAGTGGCAAGAAGTTTATGGTATAGATTAGAATATCGATCTGCTGTAATCGAAAGTTCAGCTGCCCTAGAGATCACAGTTGAGAAAAAACTTGCAGAAAAAATGGCAGCTAGCGGAATGACTCAAACTGACATTGAAGCAGAATTAGCTAAGACAGAGACCAATTTCAGGCAGAGATGTGATGTGTTTATGAAAAGGTTTACAGGCTCTTCTTTCGTAACTGACAACTCTACATTATGGGGTTTGATAGACCAACACAGGAAAAATTATCGACATAAGATTGCCCATTCAAGTGTAGTCCCGGATAGAAACATGACAGAGGAAATAATTAATGACTTTCAAACTGCAATATCCTATATTAGGTCACTCTAGTTAATTTCTTGTGAGCGTGAGCAACTTGAAGTAAGTAAGTATCAATTGGCTAATGAATGTGATCATTTAGGAAGCCAACGGTGCATTCTGCTAAAGTGGAATGGAACATGTCAGAAGAAGATGCCGTTGATTTATTCACCTTGGGGACCTATGTTTTAAAGAGATTTGAGAGAAGTAGTTGAGTATGGTGTCGATTTAGGGTAATAAAGATATTTTAAGTTAGGGGATATTGAAATGGTCAACGAGACTGGAAAAAGACTTGTCCCAACTAAAGATGTACTGAGGGAGTTATACCTAAAATCAGGTAATCAATGTGCATTTCCAGGTTGTGTAAGACCTATGATGAATAGTGATGGAGAGTTTGTAGGACAAATCTGCCATATCGAAGCTGCTGAGCCAGGTGGAGAGAGATTTAATCCTGAACAGAGCAACGAAGAAAGACGATCATTTGAAAACTTGTTAATTCTTTGTTATGATCACCACGTTGCTACAAACAATGTTGAAAGGTACCCAGTTACTATGCTAGTACAAATGAAACGTGATCATGAATCGAAGTTTGCTGACATTATCTCGAAGTTACAAAGTTCTATAGGTGATCTAACTCTATTGCAAGAATATTCATACACAACTTATTCGAAAAAGTTAGTTGACCATTTTGGCTGGGGATATAGCTTGGAAGAAGCACTTATAACTTCAAAAGAAATTAACGAGTGGGTTGATCGATTAAGAGAACTTCCGCCAGATACACGAACCGTCTTTAACATAATGGTTAGACGTTCATCACCTTCTACTTGGGGCAATAGAGTAATACTTCATGAGATTGAGAAAGTTACTGCGGATGCAAAGGGAGTTAAAGAACATTACGATTTATTAAGTAAGTATGGGTTCATTTCGGATGTTGATAAAGATGATGAACTAAATACATATGTTGTATATATTCATAAGTTTAGAAGTGGTTGGGATTTCTGGTTGGATCTTATGGAGTTTTGTAAATCAACAGGTTTAGCCTTAGAAGAGTTTATTGTTCAGCTAAACTTTTCAAGATTAGAGTAAGTGGTGATTCCAGTTTCTTGAAAAGCAAGTAATATAAGAACCTATTTCGAATAGTACGACTCTTTATCGGGTTGTCTACATGGAAAAGGTTCTTTTTATTATTATCTTTTTGAGTTTGCCGCGGCTTATGTATTTCAGCCTAACACTCTCTAGGAGAGCAATCCGGAATTTTAGCAGGTAGTTGGAACTCTTATTTACAGCATATGGGGAAGAAATAACAAGCATAGCGAGTTAATAAAAGCTATCATCGAGGATTTCGCCGCGTGTTATGTGCCCGGGGGTTCTTATTTACGCGGGCGAAACAGGCTGCAAATATTTCGATGAGAATTTGTTAAGTAACCTTGGAGTTAGTGTTGACTCACATGGAAAGATGCCTGAAGTTGTGATTTATTATCCTGAGAAAGCCTGGTTGTTGTTGATCGAGTCAGTGACAAGTCATGGACCCGTTGACAGTAAACGTCATGATGAGTTAGCAAAGTTGTTCAGGAATTCTACAGCAGGAATTGTTTGCGTTACTGCTTTTCCAAATCGTTCTGTAATGGCGCGTTATTAAAGAGTCATAGCTTGGTAGACCTAAGTTTGGATTGCCGATGCCCCATCATATCTTATACATTTCAATGGTACTCGGTTTTTAGGACCATATTAAGTTAGTAGAAATAAATAGCCTTATCCTTTCGAATATTATCGGATGGTTAGGCTATGTTTATTATCTCTTGGCGTTAAACGGGTTCAGGCATCCCAGTTAATTGTTGCTATATGTGATGACTCTCCTTACTCCACACATATGGAGTGTTTAATATTGATGGTATGAAAATGAATTAATGAGACGTGACAGATTTGCTTAAGAAAGTATATGGAGTGTGTTTCACTATTAGTTTGGAACGGTAATACGAGTAAGAAGTTAATGTGCGAGCCTCTCTTCATTGAGAGGGTCTTTTTTTTGTCTTCATTTAGGGAGCGGGTGTTTGCCATAGGAAACTCGGGAATGATTTACAACTAAATGATTGTCTATTTATCAATATCAGGCAGTACACATTTACTCAGCTACTAGGAGCAAACATACTCATCGAAATGAAATGAATTACCAATGTATGGTGTAATATATTTAGGTTAATGTTCCGATAATGATTGGGGAGAAGAGTTCTTCACATAAAGACGATGCTTCAGATCGATCGACTAGTCCTTAGGATTATATAGAGAGGATGTAATATTGGTGAGGTTTAAAGATATCGTTTTGCGGTTTTTTAATAGTTTTGAAAGATCAAAACAAACAAATGATCTTTCTGAAAAACAATTGGATTCATTCATACTTCGATTATTTAACGAAATAATAAAAGAGGATAAAGATAAAAGTGAAAATTTTGACGAAATTATATTTTTACAAAAATTTGATAGGGAACTAAAAGAGAAATTGAAATTAGACATAGTAGCATTATTGGGGAACAAAGTAACAGATAAAGATAATTCTTTTAAAGAAAAGCAAATAGGAGGATTATTGCTAAACGAATTTAATAGAATTAATAAAGAAATATCTGATGAAAAATTTGATAGTCTTAGAAAAAGTATTGTTGATAGTGGTAGTGATATAAATGCAAAACTCAAATTTTATTACGATGAAACAAATAACCCAAGGAGATTTTGGATAAAACAAAATAGTTTTAATTCCCCTGTGAATAAAAATTTTATATTGGGAGGATTAGTTATTGATGAAAAAAAATGTATTGGAAATCCTGAAGATTTAAAAGACAAACTAAAGTTGCAAAAAAATATTGGTGAGATAAAATCTAAACATATTTTAAAGTCAACTTTTATTGAATCTTTGAGATCAAAAAAACTAAATATACTCTTGAAATGGATTTCTGAAAATGAAATGTATATTCATTTTATAAATGTTGATAATTTACATGTTATTGTTAATGACATTTTGAAGATAATAATTGATAAAAATATAGATAGTGAGAATATTAGAGGCTCAGAACTTATGCACGGACACACCCTTTATAAACTCATGTCTAGCAACATAGATAAAGTTTGCGAAATACTAACAAAGTATGATTATCCTAAAATTCATACGGAATCTATAACAGATTTTTGTGGAGAATGGGTTACCTTTTTAAAACCCTTAAAATCTAACCTCCCTCCTCCAAGTGATGAATTTGAAGAATTTGGAAGAGTGATCCATTATGATGAATTGTGGAAATTGTTTGATAAGGTGAAAGATGGTAATAAATTTGCTGGGTTAGGTAAGGATGAATATATTGTTACTGATTATTCGAACTTTTACCTGATTAAACCTGATATATTTATAAATTCATTTCATTTATTTGATGAAGAATTAGAGATAGAGAAAATAATTAATACAACTTCAGATATTAATTTCAAGGAAAGTAGAAATTTTGCATTCAAAGATTCTACTGAAGATAGATTCATACAAATTAGCGATGTTGTAGTGGGGTTATTAGGAAGATTTTTTTCATATATCGAAGAACTAAATGGTGAATTGGAAAACGGAAAAATTGTTCAAGAATTAATTCATTCGATATCAAAATTCGATAGTATTCAAAAGGATAATTTTTTGTTACTGATTAATATATTGAAAAAATCTCACGATAAGAATAAATTGTTTTTTTATAGCGAAAACACATTTGTACAAAAGAGCAATTTGGATTTTATTCTTAGGATTACTGATGTATCAGATGCAATGGTCACGTTTAAAGCTAGGGTGTGAGGTGCCCAAGTGTACCGTGAATGCAATGGTGGTTGGGCACCAATTGAAGAATATTTATATACGTCCGTTGCACGCAACCAACACATGTGGAGTGTCAATATACCGTGTTGACAAATAATAGGCAATACCTAAACTAAATAAAAGATAATGATATTAAAAGGCAGTATTCTTGAAGCAGGACAGAATACTGCCTTTTAGTTATAAATAGGATGAACCTTACCACAAATAGAGCGAAATATTTATTATATTGAATTAGGAAATGAACGAAGCTCAACTCAACTATGAAACATTCACATAATTTGGTACTATTAAACAATGAAAGAGAGCTATCCCATTTGAAAGAGGAGACATATATGAGTGTGCATTTAGATGATTTATGTAAAGATTATAATGAAGAGAAAGTTGTTCCTTTTATCGGTGCGGGGTTATCTATACCTTTTAATGTGCCAGATTGGGGTAGTTTAATAAGGGGAATAGCTGAGAAATACGCCGTAGGTGATACGTCTTTTGTAAAGTTAGCTGTAGAACAGGATTTACAGAGATACGATTACTGGCAGGCAATTGATGCTTTGAAAAAATATACAACAGTCCAAGAAGAAGATATTCAAGAACATATAGCAGTAACTGTACAGAGAAAAATTAATAAAGTGGAAAATGATTTGCTTCATAACTATATGGATCTGAAACAAATGGACTTTAAGCTTTTCTTAACTACAAATTATGAAAATATATTACACAACTATTTGCAATGCGAATTAACTCCAATTTTATTAAAAGAAATACAATTTAATACTCAAAATTTGTTTGATCAAAAAAGAGTGTGCCAACTACATGGCACAACTTCTAACTATGGAACAATAGTTATCAGTAAAGAAAGCTACAGAAATCTTTATGACGATAAGAAATATGAGAATATTTTAAAATTAGTTACAGGTACCAAAAAACTACTTTTTATGGGTTTTTCATTTGATGACCAGTTTATTAGAACACTTATAAAAGAACATAAAGAGTTCTTTATGACAAAGCATTACATAATATTATCCGACCCAACCCCAGAAAAAGTTAGAGAACTTAGGGAGGAGTTTGGGTTGATTGCTATACCTTATAGCACAAAAGAATCTTCACATGCAGATGGTATAAGAGCAATTCTACAGGCAATGAGTGGTTCAAGTTCAATGGTAAACATTCAAGCGAAAGATACGAGTACACTTATTCCCACAATTGTAGTAGGTGCGGGTATTGACGATCTTCAAAAAGATATGGCTAATAATCTCTTTTATAAAAAGCTAAAGATAGAACAGATTGATCAATCTTTAATCGAACTCAGTTCTGCATTTTATGTTGCTTCTGAAGAATATATTCGAGAATTAAAGAGAGCAGCCATACCGTTAAACATAATAGATATGATGCTGAGAAAGGTTTTTACTAAGTATAAAGAAAGATACGCGGATACTTATAAGCGGTATGGAAATAGTGAGGAGTTTTTATCAATTGTACATTCTAGTTTAAAAAATTTAGACGATGGGAGACTTAAACAATTATTAAAGGATAATTCAGCAGATGAAGATGAAATTAGAGGGTTAATTCATCTTTTGGCAGAAGATGAGCAGTTGGAAGTATGGTGGGGGGACAATAGATGCTAAGTGATAGAGATGAATATTTATCTGTTCCGATATCCATTGAATTATTATTCGAGAACGAAAAGTTAGAATTAATGAAAGTTCTTTGCTTAATTTATTCTATTTCATTAAAGAGCAAGCGATATGTATCGATCTCAGAGATTGTATTTTATTTTACACTTGTAAATTTTAATTTTATTAAAATTTTTGAAGATATAAATACAACCACATCACCAAATTTATTTTTTCGATTTCAATCAAGGATAAGTAACATAATAATTCATATGAATAATTTAGATTTTATTGATTTAAAGGCTAAATTATCTACAAAAACAGATGATATTAAGATTAGGATATCAAATACTGGAAAAGAGTTCTACATAGAACACAACTCAGTGTTTTTTGAGGAATTACAAGAAAAGTATATATCAACTTTTGAAAAGGTGAATTACACCTTTTCAAATTTGAAAATATTAAAGGAGGGGAAATCTTGAGTCGGATAATTTTGAAAAAGTTAATTATACAGGGTATTTCGTATAGAAGGACAATTGAATTTAATGATGGTCTCACAATTATTAGTGGTGAAAAAACTTCGGGAAAATCATTAATATTGAGTTTAATTGACTATTGTCTTGGTAAAGGTAGCAAAATTGATTTAACTGTCCAGAAAGAGTTAGATGCTTATTGTGATCAGGTCTATCTTGAGACACTAATTAATAACGACATAATTACGTTTAATAGGGCTTTAAAAAAGAATTTTGATAAAATAAAATTATATTTTTGCCCATTTGTGAAAATAGATGAATTCACTCCAAAAATAGTATATATAAAAGAAGCAATGAATATAATTATGGAAAAGTTAAGTGTTAATGAGTACAAATTAATCAGACATAAGCAACATAGTACAGAGAAAGAGATCGATGTGGTCTCGTTCAGAGATATATTTAGATATGTGTACATACACCAACATGATTTAGGGACTGATAACTTTCTTGAAAATAACAGTACTTTCAAAGCGAATAAAAATCCACATGCATTTAAAATGATGTTTAACTTAATAGAGGTGGATAAAGACACTTTAAATGAAAAACTCGTAGAGATCCAAAACAAAATTTCAGAAGAAAAAAGAGAAATTGTGGGTTTAAAATCATATTTAAGGGACAGAGATGCAGAAGATCCGCTTAAGCTACAACTCAAAATAGAGAAGGTCGAAAAAGAAATAGAAAATAGAAAAATAGAAAAAGGAGACGTAGTACAAAATAGCAGGTCTAATGAGAATAAAGAAAACCAGTTATATATTAAGCTCAAAAGAGATATAGAGAATATTTCTAATGAGGTGTTTAATTTTCGGAAAGAAGAAAAATTATTAAACTTATCGGTCTCTTCTAAAATGTTGTTGTTAGAAGAATATGACGTGGAACTTGTAGAAATAGAAGAAACATTAAATATAAATTACAAGTTAGTTATTGCTGATCAAATAATTGAGTGTCCTTTGTGTAATTCACAAATAAAGCATAATCATACTAGTGGAGTCCTTAATAGTGGTGAAACAGAAAAAATTTTACAAAAGATTAGGAAGGAGATTGAAAGCAAAAAAACTTTAGTATCAGGTTTAATAGAGACTGAAAATAAGAAAGTAGAAGAACTAAATAATGAGATATCAAATCTAAATCAAAAACGCGAAATTTTTGATGAAGCGATTAAGGTTTTCAGCAAGAAAACAGAAGTTCCGTTCCTTTCCCAAATAGAAACTTTAAATAGTATGATTAACAGACTAACAAGAGATCAAGAAATCCTTAAAGAAAGTATGAGGATTTACCATAAAATCGAGGAAAAAGAAGCTTCTATTATTTCTCTAGGGATTAAAGAAGAGAAATTGAAATTGAAACTAGCAGCTTTACAGGTTAAAGGTGCGGAAAAGGAAAAGATTATTAATTTCCTTGATCTTGAGTATCGTCAATTCATGATTAGATTGAAATATGAATTTCTTGAAGATACCTACATTAATAGAGAAAATTTCATTCCATATTATAATGGAGCTAGCGTTTATGCACATGAAAGTGGAGGATTGCTAGAAAGTATGCAGCTATCTTACTTAGGTGCTATTCTCAATAGCAAGGAAGCTGGTTACGCTGTAGGACACCCAGGATTCTTGATGCTAGACTCAATTAGCAAGTATGTGGGTACTTTGAAGAAAGAAAATCAGGATTTAAATAATACTGAAGCTTCAGTAAAAAATCAAGTTAGAGATCCTGAAGTTTATGAAGAGTTTTATAAAATTTTAGTTGAATTAGGTGATCATCATCAAATAATTCTCGTTGAAAATACACCTCCAACCCAATTTGATAAGTTATACACTAAATATACTTTTTACAATGGCGAACATGGTCTAATAGATGAAGAAGCAAATGAAATAAAGGAATAGTGCTAATATATAATGGACCTTTTTAGATAAAAGCGATTGAAACATTTCATTAGCTTTTACTATCTATAAATTTAGGTAAGTAGAATTATCGCTGATTAGATGGTAGGGGAACCGTATCACAAGTGATGGTAAATCAGAAAGTAGAATTAATGGTGGAATCTAAGTGGATAGATAAGCTGTTAGAGCTGTAATACTCGATTTTGAATCCCTATGAATGAGTGTGGCTAACAAATAATGAGCTAGCTCCTTTATTCTTTCAAATGATCGAATAAAGGAGCTATATCTGTATAACAATAACAAATACACTAATTACTATATAATGTAAAACGGTGTAACGCATCTTCATTGGCTTGTAACACTATATGGATAACTCTAAGTTACTTGTGATTCAAAGATAATTTAGTGAATATGGACCTAATAATAAATATTATATTGGAGACCTGTACATAGAAAAATTGGAGACGTCATTGATAAATAAAAAATAGTCAATCAGCATTTACTCTCTTAGCTAAGCTTTAGCCTGCCCTTTTTGCCTATCTGTTTCCCTCACCTGCTACCCTGAGTCTTTCACTGCTTTTATCCCCCATGAAAAGTTGTAATGTTACTGCATCGGCTTGTAACGCTTTTGCCATAACGACGATTCGTTTTTGGATAATCAGAGCGAGATTTGATGTTATAGTAAGGGGGATTTGTGGACAATTATAAAAAGCGAACTGAACATTGATCAATCATCAAAACGAACAATAATCAGCGTTCCTCTCCCCTATTTGTCAATATTTGTCAGTCGACACATATGGAGTGCGGAAACATGTTACATCTTTTAATGGGGACGAACTGGGGACAAACACCGTCACCAAGTATCATAAAAGAACTGTTTATATCCTCAGATAGGCGGGGGAAATGCTTATATAATAAGGATTATTCCTGCATTAGCATTCTAAAACCTAGACCATCTCTATCGCTGGCAGCGATGAGGTCAGGGGTTCGATCCCCCTTGGCTCCACCAAACATCATATGGACTCTTAGCTCAGTTGGTAGAGCAGTAGACTCTTAATCTATTTGTCCAGGGTTCGAGCCCCTGAGAGTCCATCCTAAAGAAACGGCAGAAATGCCGTTTTTTTGCTGTTTGGGGAAGAGTGACTTTTTATTTGGTTTTGATCGTGGTATAGTTTGGGTAGATAAAACGTACAATGCAAAGAGAGTCGTGCGGAAACACGACTCCCAGTGCAATAGCCGCTTTTAAGGGCGGCGGCTTCGGAAGTTTAGTCAGGAAATAGACCGCATTCCTTTGCGAGAGGGCGGTCTATTTCTTTTTGAGGTAGTTGAGCAGTGCAATAATGAACATGCCGAACATGAACATCAATGACAATTGCTGACTCCAATTACAGACAATCCATATCTAAAGAAACAGCAAGATGCTGTTTCTTTTTTTGTTCCCATTTATTAATTATCATTAAATCCATTAAACTCCTGAAGCATTTGGATAAAGGTTTCAAGCTGTTGATTATCCCATTGGGCTATGCGCTCATAAAATATGAACTCCTTATCCTGTAACGCGTCAAAGGTTTTTTGTCGTCCAAGATCAGTGAGAGTAAGAAGGATCGCTCGACGATCATTAGGAGAGTCTTCTCTTCTAACATAACCTAAATTCTCGAGTTGCTTGATGAGACGGCTGACTGAACTACGATCCATAGCCGTTGATTCTGCCAACACAGAGGCGCTTGTTGGTCCATAAGAGTACAGCCAACGGACTATATGGAAAGCAGCAGGCTGTATAGATGAATCGAAAGCGGCAGCAGTTCTGACATTTAGGGCATGCGAAGCACTAATGAGGGCACTAATTTGTCCACCTAGCTTCAGTTCTAATTGCCCTCTCAACGTGTCTTTACGTTCGGCATTCATTGTTTTGACCACCTAACCTTGTATTTTAAAGTTGTCATACATCTATTTAGTTGACATATGTCAATCATCAACATATAGTTGATATATATCAATTATATGATTTGGACAATACGCTGTCAAAATGAAATTGCCCCTGATGAATTCCTGATATAAAGGAGAATGTAGAGGATGACAAAGCCGATTATTGTAATTACTGGAGCTACAAGCGGTTTGGGACAACTCGTTGCACTTGAAATGGCTAAGCGAGGTGCCCATCTTGTTCTGACTGCAAGGACTAAAACGCGTTCGGAAGCAACTGGAAAAATGATAAAGGAGAGCGTACCAGCAGCCGAAATTAGTTTTTTTTACGGAGACCTATCCTCAATGAGGGATGTCACTAGGTTAGGACAAGAAATATCTAATGTTTTTCCGAAGATAGACGTGTTAATAAATAACGCAGGGCTTCATGGATTTGAACAGCGGATAACTGCCGATGGATTCTCAGAAATGATGGCTGTGAACTATTTTGCACCATGGTTATTGACACATACCTTAGAACGTTCTTTGAGAGCAGCAGGAAGTGCAAAAATCATAAATGTTGCTTCAGAAGCTTCACGCCGTCATGGAGTACTAAAGTTGCCAGGAGATTTGCTCAATACAGCTTCTTTTACTTCCAGAGGATCTTCTGAGATTTATGGGAAAACCAAACTGTTAAATATTATGTTTACCAGTGAGCTTGCACGCCGCTGGGCAGGAACGGGAATCAGTGTTCATGCATTGAATCCGGGTTTTAACGTTACAGGTCTCGGGCGTGAACTTTGGTTTTCTTCGATGCTTAAGCACTTATTGAATTTCTTTCGTATTGGCGATCCTCGTAAAGGAGCGGAGATCATTATTCGTTTAATGACCGATCCTAAGTATCAAGAGAGCAGTGGGGGATATTTTAACGTTGGGACAGGCAATCCCATTGTACCCGTACAACCGGGAGGAGATAAGGTAATGGAAAATAAATTATGGAACGATACGCGAGACATTTTGCAGCAGAAAGGTTTATTTGGAAACTGATTTAATTAGTGAAACTAACCTCATGTCCGTTCGAATCACACATTCATGATCCTGCGGACTGTATAGCTCTTATTTTCTTTATTTAATGAAATTAGTCGAGTGATCGGACCGTATCGCACTTATTCCCTCATCAGTAGCAGTATTTTGCTTTTAAAAGACTAGATAAGTGCGTAGGAGTCCGATAGCTTGGGAAAACGCCTCATAATGAGAAAATAAGAGCACCTCGGTCCGTTGTATCTCAACCTTCCGCCAGTCCGACATTTTATAGTACTACGATCAGAAATAGACCGATCCCTTGTGAGAGAGGGCGGTCTATTTTACCGTTCCCATTAGTTACCGTATTCCTTCAAAAGCGTACCTCACCAACTGCTGCACATAAGCATCGTCTATGGGTTGGCCGGTCACCAGCAAGCGGTAGAATATCGGCCCGTAAATAAGATCGGTAACAACTTCAATATCGAGATTATCCTTCAATTCCCCGCGCTGAACACCTCGTTCCATAAGCAGCCGTGCCTCAAGCCGACGAGGCTGGAAATATCGGGTCCGATAAGCTTCCGCCAAGCCTGAATCCATCTGTCCTTCGCCAATGATCTCCGTAATGATTTTACCCTCTCGACTAATCAGGAACTGGGATAAGTTCGTTGCATGCATGAGAATATCATCGAATACTGAACCTGTGTCAGGTACGGGCAGTCTGTCCGCAGCCGAGGATAGGAATCCATCCATCACCACGGCAGCCTTGTTAGGCCACCATTTATATATCGTAGCTTTGCTGACCTTGGCACGATCCGCTATTTTTTCTACCGTAACTGCTCCAAAACCATTTTCCAATAACAAATCATAGGAAGCGGAAAGAATAGACTTCTCCGTCTCAACATTACGCGGACGTCCTCGTTTACTCTCCATCTGAAATCACCCTTTCGTTAATCTGTCTCCAATCAAAATATAAACTATACGTTCAGTATACTAAAAAATCCGGAAAAATAAATCACCATCGCCTATTTACAAAACGATACGTTCAGTATATTATTTAAACATTAATTAGTGAACTGAACGTATAGTATTTAAATTATTATGATCATCTGAGGAGGATTCACATGCAAAAAGAACAAGCGGCGAAAGAGAACCACATATCAAGTTGGATGATGTTTATGTTAGCAGCGGCATGCGGGCTTATCGTGGCCAATCTTTATTATGCTCAAACCCTTGTCGGACCTATCAGTGTCTCGACAGGACTTTCTTCTACAGCCGCAGGCTTGATCGTCACTTTAACTCAAATCGGTTATGTTGTAGGTTTGTTATTTATCGTGCCTCTGAGTGACATTGTTGAGAATCGGCGTCTCACGATAATCACGTTAATGGTTGCAGTGGGTGCATTGCTGGTTGCAGCTTTCGCAGCTAATGCGCCTTTGTTCCTGACAGCATCTTTGTTTATAGGAACCGGTTCTGTGGTAGCTCAAATCCTGGTGCCTTATGCCACCTATTTAGCGTCTGAAGAGCAGCGTGGGCGTGTGGTTGGTAATGTTATGAGTGGACTTTTACTTGGTATTATGTTTGCCCGGCCCGTGGCAAGCTTTATCACCAGCATCTGGGGATGGCAAGCCGTTTTTATTTTTTCAGCGGTCGTCATCACGTTGTTAGCCATTCTGCTGTCGCGATTTCTTCCTGAACGTAAACCTGCACCTTCGGTAAGCTATAGTAAATTAATTGTCTCTTTAGGCACCCTTTTAAAACAAACGCCTATATTGCGCCGACGTGCCTTATATCAAGCTTGTTTATTTGGAGCTTTTAGTCTCTTTTGGACGGTGGTTCCGTTGCGGTTGGCGGATGATTTTGGAATGTCGCAGCAAGGTATCGCATGGTTTGCTTTAGTAGGTGTTGGTGGGGCTGTTGCCGCGCCGATTGCTGGAAGACTGGCAGATAAAGGTTGGAGCAAATGGTTAACCGGGCTGGCCATGATCATTGCCACCTTGTCTTTTTTACTAATTCATCTTTTCCATAGCCACTCAACTTTTGCTCTCATCCTGCTCTTTATTTCCGCGATTACATTGGATATGGCCGTATCCGGAAATCTTGTACTCGGACAGCGTGTGATTTATTCATTGGGAAGTGAAGCGAGGGGACGTCTTAATGGGATCTTTATGGCGATTTTCTTCGTGGGTGGAGCCGTTGGATCATCTTTGGGTGGTTGGGCTTATGCCTATGGGGGATGGACCTTCGCCTCACTCATCGGAGTGATCCTGCCGCTATTGGCTTTGGTTTACTTTTTCACTGAAAAAAGATCAACTAAAGCTGTTGAATAAATCCTTGCTTTAAGAGTGGGGGTTAGGCTTACGGCAGAATAGACCGCTACCTTTGGTTAGGGCGGTCTATTTCTTTTTGAGGTAATAACGCTTGATAAACGTTAGTTATGCTCCGCTAACTGCACCTCAAACCCGTCCGGGTCCAGGATATAAAAGAACCGCAGGTGGGGATTGGGTGCGATTGGTCCGCGCGCTACTGGGATACCTTGGCTTTTTAAACTCTCCATCGCTTCATCAAGTGACTCCACTTCGAAACCCACAGAAACGCCACATTCCGGCTTCAAAGCCGGGTCACTTCCCTGAATAAGCTCGATCTTGGGTTGCCCCTCCAGACCTAACATGACGATCTGTTTTCCACTGCTCTCAAATCTACGCTCAATGGGTAGCCCCAGTATCCGGTTATAAAAATGAAGGGAAGCCTCCAGATCGCGGACCCGAAGCGTAATCCAATTCATACTCAATTTCATGGTTTGATAGTCTCCTCTGATGAATATTCTATATCGTATATTATACGCTATCATCTTGCCCGGAAACAGGGAGAATGGGAAATCAAGAACGTTTAATGAGGATAAAAGCCCGCAAAATCAGCTGTGCAACCAGTGGTTGACAGTATGTAAGGGGAGATAGGTAGTCAATTACAGAACGTTATAATATGATGAGCATGAGGTGATGGCGAATGGACTTTGCAAATAAATTGCAAAGCTATAGGAAACAGAGAGGAATGTCCCAGGAGAACTTGGCGGAGGTGATTGGTGTTTCGCGGCAAGCCGTGTCTAAGTGGGAATCAGGTCAATCCTATCCCGAAATGGATAAGATGATTAGTTTAAGTGAATTATTTCACGTAAGTTTGGATCATCTGGTGAAGGATGCTTCAAGCGATACCAAAGCAGAGCATGTCGCAAGCCCCGTATATGTAGATCTGAATTCCTTGTTTCATTATGAGTACAAAAGTAAGAGAACATGCTTTGGAATTCCTCTGGTTCATATCCATATCGGACGGGGGCTATACGTTGCCAAAGGGGTTATTGCCATAGGTAATGTTGCGATTGGTGCGGTATCCATTGGTATTGTTGCTTTGGGCGGATTATGTTTAGGTGCGCTTGCTCTAGGACTCATCAGTTTTGCAGGTCTGGCTCTAGGGCTTTTGTTAGCCGTTGGGGGCATTGCGGCGGGTACAATGGCCGTTGGTGGAATAGCATTGGGAATATTTGCTGTTGGAGGTTTAGCTGTAGGTATGTTCTCCTTGGGTGGTCTCTCTATCGCTTCCCATATTGCAATGGGTGGGTATGCAAGCGGGCATATAGCTATAGGGGATACCGTAAAAGGTGCTTATACCTTTATTACTCAAGATAATAATTTCAACGACATCAAGGGGGAGGAGGTAAGAAAGTTAATTCAGCAAGAATATCCACATCTTTGGAAACCCATTGTGCAGGTAATTATTTCAATTTTCAAATAGCTGATTAATTTGCGGAAATTTCTTTACGGTTGTTTCATATGGATATAATTTGGGTAATAAACGATTGGCGTTTGTCATATATTGATCCGGCAAAAATACTTGTTGCTCAGCAACAAGTATTTTGATTTTGTGTTGGATATTTGTGAAAATATAAAACCTGATATTAGATTTTTTGCTGAAAACCGAAATTTTTACAGAGGAGTATTTATTTGAAAAGCATTCATAAGCGCTTATTATTCTTGCTGCTTGTGTTTATAATTCTACCGTATTTTTTATCCGTGTTGTTGATCTATCGGCAGACGAAAGAGAATGTGGAACGACATGAACTTGAGAACAGCCAAGAGCAAATTCAGCAGGCGTCAGCCGATCTAGAGCAATATTTTGATGAAATCATTAATCTTCCATATATTTTATACCGAAATCCAGACTTATTCAGGGTGTTTGAAGAAGGGTTAGAAGAAGATTTTTATTACAAGCAGCTTGAAATTAATAAGGGTATGACTAACTTCTATCTCATGAGGAGTGAAATTCGTCAGGTCCGTCTATTCATAAACGAAGGGAAAAGCTCATTTACAGTTTATAATGCCATGTTAAGTTCCCGTAAAAGGAATCCGGATTTATTACAGCAAGCTTCCATTCAGAAGCTGATGAGCTCTAATAGCAATGATCTTATTGAAGCTCCGCATCCGATTGAGAACTATAACGATACCTCCATTATGCCTCCTTCGGATAAAACGATGGTCTTGACGGTTCATCACAAAATTGTGGATGTCCTAACACAGGAATTTCTGGGCGTCATCACTATAGATATTGATTTGGACAAGATTGCTCATATCGCTAATCATTTTCTACAGAAAAATAAAGAGAGCGTATGGCTTTCCGATGCGGAGAATCATGTCATTTACGCAAGTGATGAAACATGGATAGGCAAAACCGTTCCCGATGAACTGCAAAGGAAAATAAGTCCGGCACAGGCAGCTGCTAATTCTCCAGAAGGAGATATTGTGTTTACTAGAACATTGCAGGAACCGATAAAAGAGTGGCATTTTGCTAAGGTAACCCCGAGCTCTTTTTTATTTGAAGATGTAAGGAAAACTGCCTATACAAACATCATTGTAGGTGTGGTTGTAGGTGGACTGGGCTTGATAATGATAACAATCATTTCTTATGGATTTACACGGCCGATAAAACTGCTTAGTCAAAAAGTCCAGCGTATCGAGGGGAGGAATATGAATGCCCCATTCGACGATATGCGGGAGGACGAAATCGGTATTCTAGAAAGACACATCAAGGAGATGATGAATCGGATCAACCGTCACATTGACCGGGAGTATAAGCTTGAGATAGAGAACAGGAAAAATCAGCATAGGGCGCTAAAGTCGCAGATCAATCCGCACTTTTTATTTAATTCTTTACAATCCATTGCTGCTGTTGCCCTACTCTCTGAATCTCCAAAAGTATATCAACTGATTACCTCTTTATCCAAAATGATGCGGTACTCAATTCGTGTGGATCAGAAGGCGACGGTTCAAAGCGAAGTGGATTATGTACAGGCTTATTTGAATCTTCAAGCGGAACGTTTTCAGACTGATTTTAGCTATTCCATTGATGTACCTAAAGATATTCTTGATATTCCGGTTCCTAGTATGATCTTGCAGCCGCTCGTTGAGAACTTTTTTAAGCACTGTTATGACGAGGGCTATGAACAAGCTTACATCCATATTTATGGTGAAATACAAGGTGATTATTTGAATCTAGTCGTAGAAAATAACGGAAACAGCGTGACGGATGATGAACTTGAGGCATTAAAAAATAATCTCTACACACCGGTTAACGAAGGCATTCCTTCTTTTGCGCATATCGGGTTAAAAAACATTCATGATCGCTTGGTTCTTCATTTCGATCAGACAGCGGGAATCAAACTAGATTCGATGCAGGGACAAGGGTTCACTGTACGGCTAGTAATTCCACTCTACCTAAAGGAGAAGTAACGTTTATGAAAGCTCTTATTGTAGATGATGAGTCTAATGTTAGAAAAATCATCCGTTTTTTGGGACGGTGGGAACAATACGGGATTACCGAAGTGCTGGAAGCCAGAAATGGTCTCGAGGCTAAGGCGTTGATTGAGCAGAAATCTCCAGAAATCATAATGACAGATGTCAAAATGCCCAAAAATAGCGGGATGGAGTTAATCGAGTGGTTGGCTGCTAAAGACTATCCGGGGAAAGTGATTATGATTTCAGGGTTTGACGATTATTGTTTCATGCGTAAAGCGTTTAAGCTGGGATGCTTTGATTATTTGATGAAGCCAATTGAAGAGAAAATGCTGAATGAAACTTTAGAAGGGGCGTTGAGAGCCTGGGAACAAGAAGAGGGAGAACGTCGCAATATGGAGTCCGGATTTTATGAAGAGGTAAAAATGTTTCGCTTAAACAGGGAGATTACTGCTGCTTGTAACGGTGAAGCTTTTGATGCAGGCGAAATTGCCTCGGCTCTCCCACAGGCAGAAGTATACGACTTCACCATGATGTATTTTTACCAATCTCATTATTCGGAGCCATACATTCAGCTTTTGACCGAAGAACTGGCTACACGGGAGTGGGGAAATGCATTTACGCTTCAAAATGATCCTAATGTCTGTGTGATTCTGTCCCTTCATGGACAGTTTTTCCCGATAGAGGAATGGATTACCCAGCATTTTGATATACCTGTTCGTTTGGTTAGTGGTCCCTCCATCCAATCGCTCGCAGAGATATCGTTATCTTTTCAATCTGTACAAAGGTCTATGGCTGAACAAAATTATAGAGCAATCCATCGTTTGGCGGATTTAGATGATGTTAGGCGTATGAATGATATTGTCGCATTTGTTGATGAGCATTATATGGAAGAGCTAAGTTTGGACAAATTATCCACCCGTTTTTTTCTGAGCCGAGAACATATCTCGCGGAGATTTAAGCAAGAAGTAGGGATGACTCTTACTAATTACGTCATTCATTTACGAATAAATCAAGCGAAACAGTGGTTACTAGAATCGGATGAAAAGATGTACTCGATTGCCTTAAAGCTAGGGTATCAAGATGAGATTTATTTCTCTAAGCTGTTCAAAAAAAACGTCGGTATGACGCCTGCTGAATATCGTAATTCACAGGGAGCAAGAGAAATAGACGCGGAAGTCAGGATAGCCAATACATAAGTTCATTGTTGAATGCATCTGGGGGAATTATGAAAATAAAAAGGGTTCAAATGATTATCGTGGGGTTGATTACGCTAACGCTTTCTTCATGGGGTGCGAATACACTTCCACTGAAGGAAGCGGATTTGAAGGTAGCGGATAAGACAGTCACTTTGGAGGTACTGAATCCTAAAGTGGAAATTTCTATAGAATTCGAGCAGATGGTTAAGGAATATGAAAAGGAAAACCCGAATATTAACGTGGAAATTCTAACCTTTGGCGGAGGAGCTAACTACCTTGATGAGCTAAAGGCGAGGTTTGCGGCCAATGTTGGTCCGGATATTTTTCCAAATGGCGGTTATGAAGAAGCGAAGGCATGGAGTAGATATCTTGAGGATTTATCAGATCAACCTTGGGTGGAACAGGCTTACGACGAGGCGCTAGAACCGATGAAGATGGACGGGAAAATATACGGGATGCCGATCAATTTTGAAGGCTACGGTTTTATTTATAATAAGGATTTATTCGCAAAGGCTGGGATTACTCCTCTCCCAACAACGTTTACGGAATTAAAAGAGGCGGCGAAAAAGCTGAAGGCTATAGGTGTGACTCCTTTTTCTGTTGGGTATTCCGATCATTGGTTCTTTGTCCTCCTGTTGAATATTGCTATTGCACAACAGGAGGACCCGGATGCTTTTATTCAAGGGTTAAACAACGGAACACAATCTTTTCGAGAGAATAAGGAAGTTAAAGATGTCATTCGGATGCTGGATTTGACCGTACAATATGGTAACGAAAATTTTTTGACAACAGATTATAATTCGGAAGTTGAGTTATTTGCAACAGGGAGAACGGCGATTCTTAAACAAGGGAATTGGGTTCAGTCTAAAATTGATCAAATATCGCCGAATATGAATATCGGTTTTTTACCCATGCCTATTAATGATGGTTCCGAAAACAATGCGTTGCCAGTAGGGGTATCTAATAATTGGGCTGTTAATAAAGAATCTTCGCCAGAAAAGAAGAAGGAAGCCAAAAAGTTTTTGAATTGGATGGTTTCCTCGGAAACAGGGAAAAAGTTCATGAAGGATCGCTTTCATTTTATTTCAGCTTTTAAAAATATAGAGACGGACCGTTCGGGAGCGCTTGTAAAAGATCTTATGCGATACGTCGATGAACAGAAAACTTTATCTTGGAATTGGTTTAAATTCCCTCCCAGAGTAAGAGAGGAGTTTGGCTATCTTATGCAAGCTTATGTAGGAGAGCAAATTAATCGGGATCAATTGCTTCAAGAGCTTCAAAAATCGTGGGATACCCATGTGAAGTAATAAAACCAAATCAATATAACCCTGTAAATGCATCAATTTACGACATACTCATAACGTCTACTCTTCATTAGAATTTAAAAGGGGAACAGCACAAAGGAAGATCGAAACCCAAATTTAAAGTATAAGAGGAGTTAGATGATGAATTTCAAGAAAATGATTAAACAAACAACAATCCTAACCTTTACAGCTGCTTTAATGTTAGGTGGAGCTACTCAAACCTTTGCGAAAGGAAATAACAAGCCGAACAAGCCGGAGTACAATGACTATGGTTTCTCTCATATCACTCGCGCTGACATGTTGAAATTACCCAAACAACAAAATAGTAAACAATTCCAAGTCCCAAAATTTGATGCTTCAACGATTGAGAACATTCCTGCAGCCATTAAGTTCGATGAGAATGGAAACAAAATTGAAATGGATGTTTGGGATACTTGGCCGCTGCAAAATGCAGATGGAACTGTAGCCAGTTATAAGGGGTATCAAATTGTTTTTGGTCTGGCGGGCGACCCTAATAATGGATCAGACACATTTATTTATTTGTTCTATAAGAAAGAAGGAGACAACTCTATCAGCAGCTGGAAGAATGCCGGCAGAGTGTTTAAGGATAGTGACAAACTTGTTCCTGATGATTATGTTTTAAACAATCAAGCCGAAGAATGGTCCGGTTCAGCAACCATGACATCTGATGGCAAAGTTCGCTTGTTTTACACTAATCGTCATCCTTGGGATCCAGATCGCGGATTTTACGGGAAACAAACTTTAACTACAGCTCAAATTAATGTCTCTGCCCCGGATGGGGATACCCTTAAGATTGATGGCGTAGAAGATATGAAATCCATCTATGACGGTAATCAAGGTGAAATTTATCAAAGTGTTGATATCACCGGTTTTAGCAAAGGCGATTACGACGATAATCATACCTTAAGAGATCCTCACTATGTGGAGGATAAAGGCCACAAGTATCTTGTGTTTGAAGCAAATACAGGGACAACTACGGGTTACCAGGGTGAAGAATCTCTCTTTAACAAAGCTTATTATGGTAATAGCAATGCCTTCTTCCAAGCGGAGAAAAAGAAATTACTAAGCAGTGCTGACAAAACATCTGCGGAAACTGCGAATGGTGCGCTCGGTATCATTGAATTAAATAATGATTATACATTCAAAAAAGAAATGAAGCCGCTACTTGCCTCCAACACCGTGACAGATGAAATTGAACGTGCGAACATATTTAAATTGAATGGCAAGTGGTATCTGTTCACAAGCTCAAGAGGTTCTAAAATGTTCATTGATGGCATTGATGATGAAGACATCTATATGCTCGGGTACGTATCTAATTCTTTAACCGGACCGTATAAACCATTAAATGGTACAGGACTTGTCCTCCATCAAGATCTTAATCCTTATGATATTACCTGGACTTATGCTCACTTTGCGATTCCGCAAGCGAAAGGGAATAATGTAGTCATCACAAGTTACATGACGAATAGAGGTTACTTTGGGGATCATCATTCCACTTTTGCCCCAAGCTTTGTGCTGAATATTAAAGGCTCCAAGACTTCAGTTGTACCGAACAGCATTTTGGAACAAGGGCAATTGACGCTTAAAGGTAACAAACCGTATTAATCATTTACAAAGTAAATGCCAATGTAGTTGGCGTTTACTTTTCTTTTTATAAGCTGAGATTAGCAATGTGAAAAAAGCGAGGTATATTTTGAATAAGAAAAAAATGATAGGAATCACTATATTAATCCTTTGTTTAATTTGTTTTGTGACGATAGTATTAGTAACTTATGACGCTGGAGAGAAGAAGAAGCCGGGGACCGACGTTCCTGATCATAAACCTACCACTCGGGCTAGCTATCATTTCACTGTACCTGAGCATTGGAAAAACGATCCGCAGAAGCCCATTTATTTTGATGGTAAATATCATTATTATTATCTCTATAATGCTGATTACCCGGATGGAAATGGTACAGAATGGAGACATGCCACATCAACGGATTTGGTGAGCTGGGCAGATGAAGGCGTTGCGATTCCAAAATATACAACACCCAATGGTGATCCCTGGTCAGGATCTGTTGTTGTTGACGATAGCAATACAGCAGGTTTTGGCGAAGGGGCTATTGTGGCGATTTTAACACAGCCCTCTGCAGAGGGGGGGAAGCAAGAACAATATTTATGGTTCAGTACGGATCGTGGGCTGACGTTTAAATCTTATAGTGATGATCCTATTTTGCCAAATCCGGGCACAGAAGATTTCAGAGACCCGAAGGTAATATGGGATCAACATTCTCATAAATGGGTGATGACGCTAGCCGAAGGTACGAAAGTGGGCTTTTACGAGTCTGACAATTTAAAAGATTGGCACTACACAAGCGGCTTCGAAACAGAAAATATCGGAATTGTAGAGTGTCCTGACTTCTATATGATGCGGGCGAATGATGGCACTTATAAATGGGTTCTTGGGGTCAGTGCAAATGGTAAGTCGATAGGTAAACCTAACACGTATGCCTACTGGACTGGAGATTTTAATGAGAATGAATTTATCGCGGATCATCATGAACCACAGTGGCTAGATTATGGATTTGATTGGTATGGTGCTGTAACTTTTGAAGAAGGAAAGGACAAGGATCAATACAATCATCGATATGCTTTGGCCTGGATGAATAATTGGGATTACCCTCATGTTACCCCCAATCTTAACGAAGGTTTTAACGGAATGGATTCAATCGTGCGTCAAATAAAATTAAAACGAGATGAAGAGCAGTCGTATCAGTTAGTATCACAGCCCATCGAAGCATTAGATCAAATGGTAACTTCAACGGATTCCTTGCAACAAATAAAAGTGAACGGCTCGTCAACACTTGATATCACAGGCGAAAATTACCAGCTCGATGCAGATCTATCTTGGTCAGAGAGTACCAATGTAGGCTTAAGACTTCGTGAATCCGCAGATAAGACGTGCCACGTGGACGTAGGAGTGTTTGTTGAAGGACAATATTCTTATGTTAATAGAGCCTTCACTGGACAACCTGATGAGAGTGACAGATATCTTGAAAGCAAGGCCCCCTTTGATGTGAACAAGAAAAAAGTGCATCTGAAGATCCTTGTGGATAGAACAAGTATTGAAGTTTTTATAGATGATGGTGAAATTGTATTTTCTAATGAAATCTTCCCGGAAATAAATGATCAAGGCATTACCTTGTTTTCTGAAGGTGGCACCGCGATTTTTAATAATGTTGTAATTAAGCATTTTGGCAAAGATTAGAATGAATAGACAGAATTTTTCTAATTCTTGCGCAATAAGAGGGCACTCCAACCTATGGATGTCCTCTTTTTTTATTATAAGTACGTAATATTAAACCTAATTCACGAAGGAATACATAATTGTTAAACGCTATCTTGAATTCTAGAATGATGTTATTGGCATCACGTTACTTTTTTGGTTTCAAAATCATTCTGGGAGGTTGTCCTAATGAAGCGAAGGCCTATTTATGTTGTTCTTATTCTGTTTATTGTATTAGGTTCATGGTTGCTGCTGAATCACCGGGAAAATAAAAGCGCCTCTGAGAAGCAAGTGCAGGAAGTGCTGCCTACGAGTACTGTTGATACTAACACAACAATGGCTAACGTTACTGTAAATAACAGAGAAACTCCGGTGCAGTACTTGGATCCCGCATATAAAGTTACAGTGAAACACGATATTTTGTATGCAAGCAAGAAAAACGAGACGGATGCTGAAGTACCGCTGAAGCTCGATTTGTACCAGCCCATTGGAGATGAAACCAAGCAGAGGCCAGTATTTATTTTTATTCATGGCGGAGGTTATACCGGAGGGGATAAGTCTGATGCAGCAGATTTTTCCGAAGGCCTGGCGAAACGGGGGTATGCTGTTCTCACTATTGATTATAGGCTAAAAAAAGATCCGTTTTTCAATTTTACTCGCACACTTAATGATGCTAATGAGGATATAAATGATGTGATCAAATGGATTAATCAGCATGCGGAGACTTATGGATTGAACAAGGAACGTATAGTTATTGGCGGAGATTCAGCAGGAGGTCATCTGGCCATGAACTTTGTGAATCTATCCTTAGCAATAGATCCCTCCCTAGTTAAGTCTGTATTTTCCATTATAGATATTTATGGTGGTGAACTGACAAGAAGTGCTGACAGCAAGCTGCCGCCTGTCCTAATTATTCATGGAACGATAGATAAAATGGTGCCGTACCAGCAAAGTGTTGACCTAGCCGCTCAATTGAAAGAGAAAGGTATTTATCATAATCTGCTCACGATGGAGGGAGTCGGACATGATTATAAAAATGAAAAATACATCGATGAAATTATGGAGACGACAGCACATTTTCTGTGGAATGTCATGAACAGTTCGGACCTTGCGAGTCTTCCGGAAAATTCGGGGATCACGGTTGCTTCTGGTTCTGCTTTTGATATTAAGCTGCCTGAAGCTTATCGCAGCGCATCGAAGGAGCCGGTTAATATCGATTTGCCAGAGGGATGGCTGCTTAGTGGAGAAGACGAAGGTTCGCTGCGGATACAGGTTCCGGAAAGCTTGGTGCGCGGAAACGATTCGCTGTTCGTCTCTCGGGGTGCAGATCCTACAGTGGCATCAAGCTTCACTATGAATATCAACGTAATCGATCCGCTGGCAGTGTATTACGAGACTTTTTATGAGGAGTCTACTAAGGAGATAAAAACCTACATGGATGTTACTAATCAGTCTACAAGCAATTTCAGCGGTTCAGTGGAAGCTGATTATGAGACGGGACGATCTACCCGAGGCACTTATGCTTCGACTGTGGAAAATCTGGAGCCGGGTAAGAGCGTTCGTCTTGAGATTCCTGAGCTGGCAAGAGGCCAGCGGTCGCTTAAAGTTTTTAATGATATAGGTACCTTATTGCAATCGACAGTTGATTCTTTTAACGTGCTTCTGTTGCCGAAACTCAGTCCGCCTGTCCAAATCGATGGCAACTTGTCGGACTGGGGGAATCAAGCTCCCTTTGATGTGAAGGATGTCAAAATCATGGGCTGGCAAGGAGAGCAGGATCTCAGCGCCAAGGGTTCCTTAGCATGGGATGCCGACAATCTTTACCTTGGGGTAGAAGTTATCGATGATTATCATGCACAGTCAGCATCAGGAGATGCCATCTGGAGTGGGGACAGCATCCAGATTGGAATTGGCATTGCCAACGGGGATGGAACGGTGCCTTCTGAGTACCATGAACTCGGTGTGGCTCGCGGAGATACGGGCGAATTACTCAAATGGTGCTGGTTGGCACCCAAGGGGGTTAATTTGGGTGATGCTATAGAATTACAGTATGCGGTGGAACGTAAAGATTCAAAAACCAGCTATGAACTAGCCATTCCCTGGCGTGAACTGAAATCCGACGATGTACAGGTGAAGCCAGGAATGAAGCTGAAATTTTCGTTATTGGTCAATGACAATGATGGTGAGGGGCGCAAGGGCTGGGTGGAATATAACAGCGGCATTGGTTCGGTTAAGGATATTGATGCTTTTGGTGATATATTTTTGCATTGACATATTCTGCTGTTAACACTATGATATGAATGAAAAAATAATTATTCATTCACGGAGAGACGAAAAGTGGAAGACAAAAAAACAAAGATATACGAATGTGCGAAAGAGCTATTTAGCAATAAAGGCTTTAAAGACACGAATGTTTCTGGCATTACCACAATGGCTGGAATAGCTGTAGGAAGTTTTTACAACTATTATCCCTCTAAGGAAAAGCTTTTTATGGATATTTTTTTAGAGGAAAACGAAAAGCTCAAAAAAAGCTGTATGCAATCGCTGGATATGAGCCAAAGCCCATTAGCACTAATACGGCAGATGATGGTGCTTAATTTGGAAGGTATGATAGCCAACCCCATTCTTAAGGAATGGTATAACAAAAGTGTTTTCGCAAAAATCGAACAGTTGTACCGGGAAGAAACCAACATTCAGGTAAACGACTTCTTGTATGATAGCTTCCATGAAATCATTAAGCAGTGGCAAGCCGATGGTAAAATGCGCAGCGATATGGATAGTAAAATGATTATGATGATCTTCGGCGCAATGATTAATGTGGAAACCCACAAGGAAGAAATCGGGCTGGAGTATTTTCCACAACTTTTGGACAATATGCTGGAACTAATTATGAAGGGTTTGACAGACTGCCCCTAATACACTTATGGTGCAGTTTTTTTTTAGTGAAATGAATGAATTATTAAATATTCATTCAAAGTTTAAATCAAAAGGAAGGAGGCAAGCAGGTGAGTAAGAGAAGAGGAAAAAAGCGAAAATTCAATGAATGGATTATTGTTCTCAGCATTCTATGCGGGATTACAGTCATAGGTTGGATAGGTGGTATTCTCTTATCTGCTCCGGGAAGGCATGAAGTTCAGCAGCTTACTATCAACGCCATAGATATACAGAAACTGCGGGAGGGCAGCTATGTGGGGGAATACATTGGCATCAAAGATCATTCCAGAGATACCAAGGTGAAGGCCACAATATCTGCTGGACGGCTGTCAGATATCAAAATACTCAAAGGTGCCTTGGACAAAACAGGGAACCCTGCTGAACTGAAGGGTGGGCTAAGCATTGGTGATTTGTTTGGTCATGTGATTGAATCGCAGTCTCTTCAGGTGGACGTTATCAGCGGGGCAACGCTTACCTCTAAAACACATCTTAAGGCACTCGAAAATGCCCTACTGCAGGCGGAGACGAAATAATTCATTTTAAGGAGAATTTATATGAACATTGCAGTCATTTCGTATTCATTCACAGGTAATAATGAAGCATTAGCAAGGAGTGTGGCGAAAGCGTTGTCGGCTGAATATATACGAATCTCGGAAGCTAAACCCCGAACACTCGGTAGGATTACCTTTGATATGATTTTTGACAGGATACCGTTGGTTCAACCGAAGCCTGAGCAAATAGGAAAATATGATATTATCCTATTTTTTGGACCGGTTTGGATGGGGAAAGTGGCCACACCGCTCCGTGCCTATTTAGAGTACTTGAAGAAAAATCCGCAAAAGTATGGTTACCTTTCAATCAATGGTGGAGCTGACGGTCCAAATCCGAAGGTGCCAGGGGAGCTTAGAAAAAGAACTGGAGCAGACCCTGTTGTATTCATCGAGCAGCATATCGCAGATCTGATATCAGCAGATCACAAACCTGCACGTAAAGATACCTCAGCTTATAAGTTAAATGAGGGCGATATTAATCAATTAACTGGAAAAATAGTGAAGAAAGTAAGGGATATGACCTAGCTTTTAAGCTCCAGCGAGACGAACAGAGAAACGGTAAAGCTGCCGTTTTTTTGTTTTCTCTGCAATCTGGTAGAAATTGTTCTATTATAAAGTGTTCCTTCAATTCGCTAGATGGTATGATAGGTATGGGAGGGAATTATAAAATGAACAATGAGACGACTAATGAAAATGAAATAACAAATGAGAATGAGGAAGTAAATGATAATACAGAAATGTCTGAAGAGGATATGGCGCAGCTGCTAAAGGCTGTTCACCATAACGGCCTTGTAGCATTGAGAGTACACTTTAAAGATGTTGAAGGACAAGTATTGAACATGGAAGCCTACGGCCCTGTTTTTGTTTTTCACGTGAAAACTGAATTAGATCAGGTATATTCCTGCGGATTTTTTCTGCGCGAGTTAATTGCAAGATTCCAGTCGGGTAAGGATCCGGCAGCATGGATGGCCTCATTCTTCGTTGAGCTGATGAAAATTGAGGGAGGCAAAACACTTCCAAAACCACCAGCAAGTGAAGAAGAAGCAAAAGGGATCATTGACAATGTGTTAGTTCCGCTTTGTATTGAGGAAATTACCCAAGAATTTGCTCCAGAAAAAGTGCATGTCGGGCTGGCATGGAACGAGAAATTGGGACCAGTCTTCGAGGCTGGATTTCCAGCGATCACCGATGGGAATAACGTATGCGCATTCCCGCTTCATCTGTTGCTGACTCATTTGCAATTGAACCGGGATCCATCCGAACTGCTTGTTCAAGGCATGTATAACATCCGCAAAGAACATGGATTGGAGTAAAACAGGCTCTGAGCCCTGACCATCCATAACCCAAAGAAACGGCAGAAATGCCGTTTCTTTTTCTTTTGACATTCAAAGAGTAGATCCTTGCTTGATGAATTCATTCATATCTACTTTGAGCTGATAGCTTTAAGCTGATAACCTGCTGCTTGAAGGTTTCGTTCACATCATCTACGGACTGTATAGCGCTTATCTTTGCTTTTTAGCTCCATTTACCGAACTCGCGGACCGTATAGCCCTTATTGTCTGTTTATTGCCTATAAAAGTAGGAGGATTAGCCAAATAGTTGCATCTCAGTCCGTTAACAGAAGAATTCTCTTGAAAATGAACCAATAACGTCTCCTCGGTCCGATAGGCCTTGGTGTTGCTGGATTATATAAAGAAACTGTCAATACTTTTCAGATAGTTTAGGATAAAATTTCATTTACGGAATACGTTTGCGGACCAAGCTATATGTACAGCACCACTATACTTTTTTAGAAAAATAAACGAAGGCGTGGTAACAAGATGAAATATCTAGTTTCAATACTACTAATTGCTGCAGTGATAGCATCTGGTTGTTCCAATTCCACTCCAATCCCTCATCCAACTTCTAATCAGGAAACTTCTCCTTCTCCTGATCCTTCAGATAACCGCAGAGAAGATACTGTGTTCCTCAACAAAAATATAGGTTGGAAAACAGTCTATCCTTTTCAAGGAATGTCACGTGAAGATATGGAGCTTTATACAACTAGTGATGGGGGAGAGACTTGGAAGGAGATTGGGGATAGCTTACAAGCAGGAAGTACTCTTCCTAGCGGGGTGAAATCGGGACTTACTTTTGTTAACGAAAAAGAAGGCTGGATTACAACGAATGCTCCATGGCAGGGAAAGGTTGGTTTATATAAAACAATGGATGGTGGAGTTACCTGGAGTGAACAGACAGTCACAGTGCCGGATGAGTTAGTAAACTCGCAAATCTATGCTTATCCTCCCCTCTTTCTTACGAAGGATCAAGGAATCTTAATTACTCGGCCCGCTGAAAATGAACATACATTGTTATATATAACGATAGACGGGGGACAACATTGGAAATCATTCCTTGACGATCAAGAGGACCAGTATGTTGGTATCGCATGGACGCTCTCAGAGAGTATGGCGACGGTAAAAGACGCAGAGAAAACCTGGACATTAAGCATGCAGAACTATGGAAAATGGTCCCTTTAATCGAAATGTTGGCATATTGCGTTTAGAAAAGACGTACACATCAAATGAAGCGAGGCGTTAACCTGACTCTGGCTGTTATAGCTGTTTATGGGATAACGTTTTGTTTTATCCATTATTCGAAACCGGTTTCAAATGTGCGAGCGCGCCGCGCAATGAAATCAGTAGGAGGAAAAGACGATGTTACGAAAAGGAAAAATGTTAAGTCTATTTCTGCTGTTCACCCTCTTAATTGCTTGGGTACCTACAGGGAGTTCAAGCGCGGCATCAAGCTGGAATTTGGCATGGAGCGATGAATTTGATGGAAATTCTCTGAACACTAATAATTGGTCGGCGGAAATAGGTACGGGTAGCGGGGGTTGGGGAAACAATGAGCTTCAGTATTATACCAGTCGTCCGCAGAACCTGCAGGTAACGGGTGGGAATTTAGTGATTACTGCACAAAAGGAGTCGTATGGGGGGATGAATTATACCTCTGCACGGATCAAAACACAGGGACTCAAAAGCTTCACCTACGGAAAAATCGAAGCTAGAATCAAATTGCCTTCAGGACAGGGACTCTGGCCAGCATTTTGGATGCTTGGGGCGAATATTGATTCAGTGGGTTGGCCGAAATCTGGGGAAACGGACATTATGGAGCGTGTGAACAATAATGCTTTTGTTAACGGGACGGTACATTGGGATGCCAATGGGCATGCCGAGTACGGTCAGGTGTCTGGTAACCTCGATTTCTCACAGTACCATGTGTACAGCGTGGAATGGGATGCGAATTATATAAGATGGTTTGTAGACGGCAACCCATTTAATGCTTTTTATATTGAGAACGGAACCGGAAATACGGAGGAGTTCCAGAAACCTTTCTTCATCCTGCTAAACCTTGCCGTGGGTGGAAATTGGCCGGGAAGTCCAAATGCTTCAACTGCTTTCCCAGCTCAAATGCTGGTTGATTACGTACGTGTGTATCAGGCTGCGCCTACCTCAAGCATTGTTAGTGGTGGGATTTACACTTTAGCTGACAAGGCTAGTGGTAAGGTTCTGGACGTAGTAGATGTATCCACAGCAAGCGGGGCGAAAATGCAGCAATGGACCAATTACACTGCCAATAATCAGAAATTTAAAGTGGAGAGTACAGGCGACGGTTATTACAAGCTTACGGCGGTGCATAGTGGAAAAGTGTTGGATGTGCCGAACTCATCAACCGCGAGCGGTGTACAGCTGCAGCAATGGGATGACAATGGTACCAACGCTCAGCGATGGAGCATTATTGATGTTGGAGGGGGCTATTATAAGCTTATTTCAAAAGTGAGCGGATTAGCCATGGATGTATCCGGAGCATCAACAGCCGATGGTGCAGCAGTTCAGCAGTGGACGGATAACGGGAGTGATGCTCAGAAATGGTTTTTTACGAAAGTGAACTAAAGAAATGCCGCCCCATATCAAATGGGGCTTTTTCTAATCGGTCTAATCGGTCTAATTTGTTTTAAATCGGCTAAAAGAATAGGGGTTAAGTTCAACTGAACAATTTTTATTTTCTGCTTGTTTCTTTTTCGGGTGAGGTGTGGTTTTAAAGGGCTGCTTTTCCGTTTTCTTCGTCTGGTTTTGGCTCTGGTGATTCTCCAAGGGGTTAGCTTTAGGAATTGCTGATATAGGGATGAACCCGCGGAATCTTTATTCCAGCATTTATCATCTCCGGCAAAATGGATGATTTTGTTAGTGAAATCATGGTCCGGAATGTTTGTGTTGAACGAATTAAAACGGATATCAAGGGGGAGGTAATTCCCACCAAAAACTGCATTCAGAACATCCTGATCTGGCATGGTGACATCAGGAAAGGTACGTAGGAAGGTTAGCATTTCTTCGTACCAGTTGGTATTCTGGCGGATATTATGCAAAGAAAATAAAATCACTCCGGAATTAAAATAAAGATCAGGATTTAATCCCTTAGCGCTCACAATATGAGCAACCTCTCTAATTCCCTGGTCCCAAATTGCAGCCAAATACTTGTCATTCAGTTCAACCTGCCATAATTCAGTAATGTCCATATTCACTAATACATCGCAGTCCAGATAGATGATTTTGTCCACGGGTATTAGTGCAGGAAGAAGCAATCGATACATACATGCCTGCGTCCATACATTAATGGAGTTAACATTGGCTAGCACCTGAGTTAGATCATCAGGCATAGTGATTGAATAAAAGCTAAGGGTATGATTATGTTTTGTAGTTAATGCGCTAAGCCTGCGCTTATTAGTTTCACTTAAAGAAACATCATGTAAAATATGAATATGAATTGGGGAACTCGTATGATGAAAAATTGACGCTAGAACGACTCCGGCATGTTCAGCATATTTCCCATCCTTATCTTGAAAAGCCAAGGCGATATCGATCATTTGATTTATCCTCTCTTCACGTTTGTGTACGAATGTACCACAGTATACGTTCGCCTTGATCAGAGGACAGAGACATTAAACCCAGAATATTCACCCAATTTCATGTGAACACCAAAAAACCAAGTGCTGAATCTCAGCAACTTGGTCGGCTAAGGACTTCAATCTTTATTTTCGCAGCTTAATTTGATCTACGTGATGATTGTTGTCCTTATGCATTATAAGATCGGCACGATTTCGGGTGGGCAGAATATTTTGCTGCAAATTAACGTAGTTTATTTCTTTCCAGATCCGCTTTGAGATTTCAATAGATTCCTCTAGAGACAGCTGTGCATATTTTTTGAAATAAGATTGTTCATCTTGGAAGGCAGTATCTCTGAGTTTAATAAACCGATCAATGTACCATGTCTCGATATCGTTCACATCGGCATCCACATAAATAGAAAAATCAAAGAAATCAGATACAAAATAGTTAGGCATATTATGATTATTTGTAATCGCAGTCTGAAGAACATTTAAGCCCTCAACAATTAGAATATCCGGATTCTCAATCGTAATATATTCATCTGGCACAATATCATAAGTTAAGTGAGAGTATACAGGGCTTTGGACCCGCGGCACCCCAGACTTCACATCCGTTAAAAAAGAAATTAAACTACGCGTGTCGTAGCTTTCAGGAAAGCCCTTTTTCGTCATTATACCGCGCTTTTCCAGCTCTGCGTTGGGATGTAGAAAACCATCAGTCGTAACTAAATCCACTTTTGGATGGGAAGGTAATTGTGAGAGGAGTTTTTGTAGGAGTCTGGCCGTAGTGCTTTTACCAACAGCGACACTTCCCGCGATACCTATGATAAATGGACCTTTTTTTAGATCATTGTTCAGAAAGTGATTTATAGACTCATTAAATTTATGAGCAGATAGAAGTTGCAGATTTAGTAAATTGGACAGAGGAAGATAGACTTCGTTAACATCCTCGCTGGAGATTTTTTCATTAATACTTTGGACTTCCATAAGTTCTTCTTCTGATAATTGGATAGCGGTGAAATCGCTTAGTTTTTTCCAATCCTCACGTAAATAAAGTGTATATGCTGAATTATTCACCATTAAATTTTCCACATCCCTGAAGTTTTTAGAGATTTCTTATGCACTTAGGTATTATAACCGTTCATACAGCTTCATTCCATTCATTGTAATCGACATAATTATGGACATTAAGGAGATTGCATTTCAGTAAATGGGAAAATCAATTAAAATATAGAATATTAGGAAGGATGGGGTGGGGCAATGGGAATTTTTCGAAAAGTTGAATTATTGAAGGATTACACACGCACGGAAACGTTCCAAGAAGAGTCAGAGGGAAGGAAAATAGTTATAAGTATTTATTATCCGGATACAGAGGGTGTATTAAATAAAAACGCATCTGCAATGAAATATATGGAGCTTTTCGGGCCCTGTGAACAACAGGCGAGAGAGCTTCTACAAGATATTGGCATGAACATGGAAATCATAAATACATTATCTACCTCAATCAGCGATCGGACCTTTCAAAGCAAATCCAAACGCTCCTATCCAGTCATCATCTACTCACCTGCATTAGGTTTAGATAGAGATATGTATATTTATAATATAGAAGCGCTGGCCAAGCAAGGTTTCATAGTGGTAACGGTCAGTGCTGCGTACGAAGCTATGTTTACTGTTTGCCCTAGTGGAGAATTTATTAATCAATCCGAAGCCATGAGGCAAATAAAAGCTGCGGATTATACCGATTTACATAACTTAATTTCCATTCGAAAAAAAGATATTCAATACGTTCTGGATCACCTGTCCACGCTTAATTCTATGGATAAAGATGTGAAGGGCTTATTTGATATGAATAAGATTGGTATTATCGGCCATTCCATCGGCGGTGCTACTGCATTAGATTTAACTATGGAAGACGATAGAATTAAAGCTGCTATTTTATTAGATGCAAGCATGCACTTATATATTGAGAATGAAGAGAAGAACAATACTGTGCCGCTTCTTGTATTAAGGCAAAAGGCCTCGACCTTAAAATCCTTAAGTAATATATTACAGGAGAAACTGGCAAATGATTTCATCAAAGGACAAGAGGCGCTTTTTCAGAATTGGAAGGGACATAAATCTTTTCTAAAAATACGAAAGGCTACACATATGTCATTTAGCGATCTGCCCCTTTATGAGGAAGGAGAGACTTTAAAACAAAGAACCTGTGAAATTCATACTTGCCTAAATGAGCTTATAAGTAAGTTCCTTTTGGAGCATCTTTTAGATCAGGGGCAAGGTTATTCGGCATTAATTAGTAGGGTTCATAAAGATTTTTGCGAGATCCATGGTAGTGGAGAAGAAATTCTGTGAATTAGCAATAAACTCTCCTTTGTTTATACCGATAAACATATATAAGGGAGGGAATTATGAATGCATTCTGCTCAGTCTAATGAGAAAATATGTAATCATATTGAAAAATACATAGGTGTTATTGATAATGTTTTTAAAGAAATTATTTCAGGTGTTCTGTCGATAGATATTCTAATTCTTGATCCGACGCCTGAGCGGAACTTCTATACTTTAATTACCTCTGGAATGAGCGAATTACCGATGACGGTGCCAGAAGGTGCAGAAGAATATCAATATGCTGAACTAATGATTTGTCTCCCTCCTACCTGGAAGCTGTCGGATGAGGCTTTTAAGGATGAACGGAATTATTGGCCGATTCGAGCCCTGAAAACAATGGCTAGGTTTCCGCATGAATATAATACATGGCTTTATATGGGGCATACGCTTGTGAACGGTAATCCCGCCCAGCCTTATAGTGAGGATACAGGATTTCAAGGGATGTTCGTTTGGGTTCCAGATGTAAAAGATAAAGCCGGTTTCTTTAATTTAGAAATGAGCCATGAGAAAGTGGTGCACTTTTATACGTTAATTCCGCTCTATGGGGAGGAGTTAGATTATAAAATCAAGCATAGCGAGGAAGAGTTACTACACAAGTTAAATAAGATTGGGGTTACGGATGTTTTGGATCCTTCCCGTAAAAATAGTTGTAAGAAGTTATGGGGACTCTTTTAAATACAAGAAAAAACGGCTGAGAGCCGTTTTTTTATTTTTTGATTCCAAAAGCAATCCAGCGACCATCCACATCTTCGATCACAAATTCCTTGTTATTATAATCGGTGTTTGATAAAGAACGAACAATATGAACACCGGCGGCTTCGAACTCCTTCTCCAACTCTTGTTGCTGCTTCGTAATAAAATAGGCATCGTATCCATAACCGTACAACTCTCGATTGGGAATGACCTTTTGTCCATGGGATTGCGTAAGGATAATCTCTGTATCGTCACGATACAAACAAAGATGTGGTTCTTGTGTATCTAAATAGGGTACAGCTTTAAAACCTAAGTACTGGCTGTAGAAGTCAGCGGTTTGCTCAATATTCAACGTAGGGAAAATACTATGCGATTGTAAGAGCTTTTTGTCCACGAGTGAGGTCATCCTTTCAAAGAAAAATAGATATCCATATATTACCTTAAGATAGAAGTTTCAACAATACACGGAGTTTCCATTAAGCTGAAGATTATTCACGGTTGACATCATCGCTATTCTATAATAATATACATGCATGAGCATGCATTTATAAATATTTTATATAAGATGAACTTAGAAACTCATGTTCACTGGAAGCATTGATCATACTATACTTAGTTTTTTATAAAGAGGAGAGATATCATGAAGGACTTGTTCACCCCGTATGAATTGAAGGATTTGAAGCTGAAGAACCGCGTGGTTATGCCTCCAATGTGTCAGTATTCAGTGTCTAACAAAGACGGAATTGCTACGGATTGGCATTATAATCATTACGTAAGCCGCGCTGTTGGCGGAACCGGATTAATTATTATTGAAATGACGGACGTGGAGCCTGATGGCCGGATTACTGATTTTGATCTTGGTATTTGGTCTGATGAGCAAATTCCTGCACTGGCCAGAATCGTTGAAGCTTGTCATTCTTATGGCGCTAAAGTAGGTATTCAAATTGCACACGCCGGACGTAAAGCAGAAGATGCAGCAGTTCCTGTATCCTCCTCTAACGTTCCTTTTGATGCTGACTCCAAAACACCACGTGCCTTAACAACTGAAGAAGTGAAAACTATGGTTGAGAAATTCCGGTTGGGCGTGAAGCGGGCGATACAAGCGGGATTTGATGTTATCGAGCTTCATGGAGCGCATGGTTACCTTATTCATCAGTTCCATTCCCCTCTAACCAATCAAAGAACAGATGAATATGGCAAGGATTTAACACTGTTTGGTACAGAAGTCATTCGCGCAGCAAAAAGTGAAATGCCGGAAGGAATGCCATTGATTATGCGTATCTCCGCTCAAGAATATGTTGAGGGCGGGTACGGTATCAAAGAAAGCTTGGAATTTAGTAAAGCTTACAAAGAAGCAGGCGCAGATATTTTCCATATCAGTGCAGGTGGTGAAGGTCCTATCGCAGCTGCCGGGAAACCAGGGACGCATGCAGCTTATCAGGTTCCTTTGGCCAGAGAAATCAAGTATGGCTTGAATGTTCCGGTTATTGCGGTTGGCAGATTGGATGAGCCTGTACTTGCTAATGCCGTGATTGGGAATGAGGAAGCTGATCTTGTTGCCGTGGGCCGGGGCATGTTGAGAAATCCATACTGGACGCTGGAAGCAGGGGTTGAGCTTCAGAAAGATGCGGGTATTCCCAGACAATATTCTTTCGGGTTTCCAAGAATTAATGGGTAAAGACTAATTTAAATAGTGTGAAGTCTAAACAAAATAATTGTAAAGTGTGGAGGGGCCGGCTTCTTGGAGAAACGGTCTCTCCTTTTTTTTAAAATAAAATAAAGTATAAGTATCGAACCTATACTTTATGTATGGTTGTGGATTGTAGTACTATTATATAGAAGGAAAAAATCATGAAAAGCCATACACCCGGGAGATGAATAATAAAATGGGCGACATTCTTAACAATGAACTTATAACGAGTTGGTTGACGTTAACGCATATACAAATGAATGTGACGAATGAATTGGAAGCTAATCTACAAGCCAAACATGGCTTATCCTTAAAAGAATTTTATTTGCTGTTATTTTTGTCGGAAGCGCCGGAGAAGAAACTGAAATTGCAGAAACTCGAAGCTATGGTGGGTTTAAGCCAGAGTGCAGTTTCCCGACTGGTTAGTCGGTTTGAGGCCAAAGGCTGTGGCGCTTTAGAAAGAAAAGCGTGTGATGCTGATCGCAGAAGTATCTATACTGCCTTGACTGCCATTGGCGAAGACAAGCTCCTTCGTGCACAAGATACCTTTCAAGAGACCCTGCTTGCAGCTTTTCCAGAAAAAGATGTGAAAGAGCTTTTGGATCAAATGCTTCGCATGAAGCAACAGTCATGAATTCACAATAAAACCTCTGTTTTGGTAAATGGACCGAATCTCCATTTCCCATACAGAGGTTTTTTAGTGTGGGGCGCTATTTACATCCTACCTGTTCATTCTACTGTTGCTGGGAAAGCCGGTAATAATTATAGTCTTCATGTTCAATTGTAATCTCGTCAAGAAGCTCGAAACCACATTTTTGAATGACTCTATTAGACGGGGTATTGTGTTTCAGAGCAATGGCGTTTAATACATCGGTAGAGCTATTATCAAACAAATACTTAATTAATCCCTTGGCAGCTTGAGTAGTGTAGCCTTTACCGCGATGATCCTTGGATATGGCATACATAATCTCTCTGTTAGGAACGGGCAATTCATCCTTAATTCCTGTACAACACCAACCAATAAACTCACCGGACTCTTTTAAAATAATGCCTAAACGAAGACGAAGCTCTCCGATATCTCCGCCCGCTGAGATCGCTTGAAGAAACTGCTGGTTCTCTTTTATTTCATAGTTTATTAACCAGTCCAACCGTTGTTCTTTAGGAACATTCCAATCTGGCAAGAATTCAATAATTTCAGGCTGTAGAGTAAGCGCATGAAACTCCTCTAAATCCTCCACGCTATACTCCCGCAGAAAAATATCTTTACAATCAATCGTAAATAAATCACTAGAATTGGCCTTATCATTCACAACCTCGCTCACTTGTACCACTCCTTTATTAACTAACAGATATTTTACCATGAAACAAATGATTGATTTGGTAATATTTGATTATAAAAATTGTTTTCTTTTATTTCACATAAATATTAATTGGTTAATATATTAATTGACTATAAAATATGTTATTATGTTTCGTATAAACGGCAATGAACTAATTTGGTTAGGTTTTTAAGATTTCTACTATAAAGATAACAGGTGATCTTCTATGAAAAATGACAACGGTAACAAATTTATTAATGGTAGTCTAATTGCGCATTATAAGTTTGATAATCCAGAGGATGTAGGTCAAGATTTCTCGGGGAACGGCAATGATGGAACCGCTTCAGGTACGAAGCTGCCGGCTATTAAATCCGTAGCAGGTAGACAAGCTGTTTCGCTTGCTGGGGGAGAACATGGCACATCCTATATTTCATTACCTAACGATCTGCTTAAAGAGGTCAGTGACCATACAGGAATTACGATTTCGACCTGGATGTATGTAAGCAAAGCTTCAAGCTTATGGGAAAGAATTTTTGATTTTGGTAAAGGTGAAACAGGACCTTATCTTTTTGTAACCCGCAATTTACGGGGCACTTGTTTTGCAGGGGAAGACTTAATTGCAGATCCAGGGAAATCCTTTGCGACTGATGAATGGGTACACGTTTCCTTTGCAGTTACAGGCACAAAAGGTGGAACACTAAGCAGTGCAGGTCCTGTGATGTATGTAAATGGTGAAGTAGTTGCGGATGGAATGATCAGCCAAACCTCTAGTGGCACATATGCTAAGCTGCGCACATGGTTTGCTACTTTTGAAGATCAACTGAATTATAGCAATAATACAATCGGGAAATCCCAGTACGCGGCAGATGTTGATTTTGGCGGCTATATTTCGGACTTCCGTGTATATAAAGCTGGCTTAACTCAAGATGAAGTGATTGAAATTATGTGCGAATCTTTGACGGATGAAGATATCGTTAAGCTTGCAAAAGATAAATACTTAACCTTCCCAAGCTCGATTATTACCAAAGATATCGAATTGCCAGCTTCGCTGATGGGCGGGAAAGTTGACGTATCTTGGGTATCCAGCGATACCAAAGTTATTTCTAATGAAGGCGTTGTGAATAAAGGAGTTCAATCTGCTCAAGGCGTAACACTTACAGCACATTTGAAAAAGGGAGCTAATATAGTAGAAAAGAGCTTCACTGTGTCTGTGCTTCCGGAAGATTTGCCACCTTACACCTTAACGATAGACGGCAATCAGGAGATTTTGGATGTTAGCCAAATTCTATATGGTTTATTCTATGAGGACATTAACAATGCAGCAGACGGTGGGATCTATGCAGAGCTAGTGCAGAATCGCTCCTTCGAATCTTTTGCTTTTGACAGCTATTCGCATGTATGTGGTGTACATGGTGCTTCCACCGGAAGAAATTATACACCTCTTCACGCATGGTCTGGGGATACAGACCAAATGACTGTCCATAATACAGGCGGATTAAACGATTTCTTCGGCATCGATGATAAAGATATGAATGCGCATTATGTGACGGTAGCGGATGGCGCGACGATTAATAATAGAGGTTTTGCCGATTCCAATCAGCACTGCTCGATGTTTATTCAGGAAGATGCCAAGTACAACTTCACGATTTGGGCGAAGGCAGAAGCAGCGGGCACAATTACCTTGCAATTGCTCGACAAAGACGGTAAAGCCATCAGCGATACTGCAGTTGTTGAAGTAAACGGTGACGGCAGCTGGAAGAAGTATGGTATCGATTCAAAGCTTGTATTAACAGGATCTGAAACTGTGCTTGGTCAGCTGGCTTTAACCTTTAACGGTGAGATCTCCATTGATATGGTTTCCTTAATTCCTGATGACGTTTGGGGCGCTGGTGAAGAGGAACGTTCTGCTACAGCTCATGCTAACTATAAAGGAAATTCAAACTATAGATTGCGAAAAGACTTAGTGAATGCACTCGTTGATCTTCATCCTACCTTCCTGCGTTTCCCTGGGGGTTGTATTTCTGAAGGTTCTCACATTTGGGAGAACGTGTACGATTGGAAAGAGTCCGTCAACGATATCGAATTGCGCAAAGAGAACTATAACGTATGGGGCTACATGATGACCATGGGTCTTGGATATATGGAGTATTTCCAATTAGCCGAGGATTTGAACGCAACACCACTTCCGGTTATGGCCTGCGGCGTACTCTGTCAAGCTCGTTCGGATTATGCGAATCCAGCTGGCGGTGCGTTAAGAGATTATTATGTGAAGAACTTTACGGATCTGATTGATTTTGCGATTAGCATGGATTTTGACAATAATGAGTGGGCTGCATTGCGTAAAAAGATGGGCCATGAAGCAGCGTTTGATCTGCGTTATTTGGGTGTGGGGAATGAAAACTGGGGTACAGAGTTTTTCGCCAACTTCGAATATTTTAAAACAGTGATTGATGAGTATATGGTGAAGAACTATCCTGATCATGAATTGACTATTCTCTCTACCGTGGGTGCACAGGCAGATGATGATGCTTACCAGCAAGGTTGGAAATTCCTAAGCGGAAATTTACAGGGCTCGGAAAAAATCAGCTTTACGGATGGTACATCGAGCATCGAAGAGACTGTTACCTGGTACGAAAAACAAAAGAACTACATGGATACCATTGCGGATGAGCATTACTACCGTTCCAATGAATATTTGTTAGAGAATGCTGATCGTTACAACTACTATTACAGAGCCTATAAGGAAGACGGCAGCTTGGATGAGGCTGAAACTTCAAAGGTTTTTGTGGGTGAATATGCTTCCACAGATAAAAACACATTGGCAGGAGCTGTTGCTGAGGCGGCGATTATGTCCAGCTTCGAGAATAACTCTGATGTGATTAGATTGGCGGCAACGGCACCGTTGTTCAACAAGGTTCTGACAGATGGCACCTATAGATGGACACCGGATTGCATCTGGTTCGATGATGAAACCGTATGGTACACACCGAACTATTATGTTCAGCAGCTGTATGCTAAATACCTGGGAACCAAAGTGGTTGGCACCTCATTTTCGACTTATCGCAACGGGGAGAAGGTAGACCTCATTCCTCATGGAGGAATTGAAGTGGCTGCCGGGAAATCAGCTGTGATCGTGAAACGGGTGAAAGTGACTTCGAATGTAGATGGCAGTGTATGGTTGGATCAAGATTTCACGCAGCCGCTGGATGAAGCTTGGAAAGTGATTCCTGGCTCTGCCGGATATACGATTGATCCTTCCAAAGGTCTGGTATTGAAAGCGCAGAATGGCGGATTGAATGGATTGTATATCCTTAATGATGCGTGGACTAATTATAAAGTAGAGGTTGTAGCTGAAAAAGCTTCTGGCGAAGATGGCTTCTATGTCGGCGCAGGTCTGACAGAAATCTCACCGGAAAATAAAGATGTTATCGAATATGCAATTGGCTATAATGGCGATGCCACAGGAGTCAAGGTGTACAAGCAAGGGATTGAGGCTTATACTCTCGGCGATTATTCCTCTAGTACCGCTGCTGGTAACCTTAGAGCCAGTTGCTATGAAGAGCTTGCGGATCATACGGAATATACCATCACCGTTAATTATGGCGGAGCAGATGGCAAACATTTGATTTGCTCTTATACAGATGGCAAGGTAACAAGCAAAGTACTGGATTATAAGCTTGAGGCTTATAACAGAGAGGTATACAATTCCGTAACTAAAGATGATAAGCATCTTTATGTGAAGCTTGTAAATGCGGATGGTGTAGAAAAAGCAACGAAGCTTGATCTAAAAGGCTTAAAAGTAGCTGCTACGGGTAAACGGATTACCTTAACCGGAGAAGCCTCGCTGGTTCACACACCTAATGTGAACAGAAAAAATGATGAGAAGGTTACACCAGTTGAAACGGAAATCGTAATTGATAAAGACACGGCAATTGTGAAGCTAGCTGCCAATTCCGTGAATGTGATTGTTCTGGATCTGATTTAATAGAAAATATGCTGTTCAACACGCGCCGATCTTTTTGTTCGGCGCGTGTTGTTGTTTAACAAGCCTCTAAATCGGTTGATGATTATATAGAGAGAACTGTCCACTTGCTTGATGAATCTCAGAATCTATCTTACACTGGTGAAAGTACATCACCCGACTGACCCTCCAGTCTGCGATCCTTCCAGATGTTTTTTCCACAGCTGCCTTCATTACTCCAGAATACAGTGCATACCCCCTAGCCCCTAAAAAGGAGAACGATAAAATGATGAAATCATTCAAAACGGACTGGAAAGCAAATCTGAAAAATCCTCAAACGATTATGGCCTTGTTTACTTATCGTTATGGAAATTGGGTGTATTATCGAGTGAAGAATGGCATCGTGCGAAAACCTTTGTGGCTTTTGTATCGGATAATGGATGTGCTTTTTGTCCGTATTCTTGCGAATGGCGAGCTTCACGCTCAAGCTCAAATTGGTGACGCGCTTCATTTACCGCATGGTTTAAATGGGATTATCATTAGTCCTAAAGCGGTGCTTGGAAGCCATGCTACTATTTTTCATCAAGTGACTATTGGCGGGAGAAATAACTTAGGAGAGCCAGTGATTGGAGACAGAGCTTTTATTGGAGTAGGCTCCAAGATTCTTGGACCGGTTGTCATTGGTAACGATGTTAATATCGGGGCCATGTCTGTCGTGGTAAAGGATGTGCCGGATAACGCTTCGGCTGTAGGTATTCCTGCTAAAAATATATTGCGGAGTGAACCGAAACCAGAGAATACAAGATAAAGACGTTAGGTTCTAGTACATAGGGTACGCGTGCGCTTTATTTTAATATCTTACAGGGTATAATTAAAGCATCCAAGTAATCTTGTAATAACCTTCTAGAGATCGGAGTAATGAAATGAAATATAGCAATTTAGAAGAGTGTGTTAATGATTTAGAGAAACACGGACATTTAGTTCGTATTCATGAAGAAGTGGACCCTTATCTAGAGATGGCGGCGATTCACCTAAAGGTTTATGAGGCTGGCGGACCTGCATTATTATTTGAAAATGTAAAAGGCTCGAAGTTTCGGGCCGTATCTAACCTTTTTGGAACGTTAGAGCGCAGTAAGTTTATCTTTCGGCGTACTTGGGACTCCACACATAACGTAATTGCCCTTCGCAACGATCCCGTAAAAGCACTCAAAAATCCATTTAAATATGTTGGTACCGGATTATCCGCGAGAAAAGCATTGCCTATTAAAAAGCCAGGGGGTCTGCCAAGCGGTTTTCAGGAAATTAGTATCTCTGATCTTCCGCTAATCACACATTGGCCGGGAGATGGTGGTGCTTTTGTAACCTTGCCGCAGGTGTATTCAGAAGATCCGGACAAGCCGGGCATTATGAACTCCAATCTGGGAATGTACCGTGTGCAGCTGACTGGAAATGAGTATGAATTAAATAAAGAAGTGGGCATTCATTATCAAATTCATCGCGGCATTGGCGTACATCAGGAAAAAGCGAACCGCCAAGGACAACCGCTTAAAGTAAGTTGTTTTATCGGTGGACCACCCGCTCACTCTTTATCGGCGGTTATGCCTTTGCCTGAGGGAATGAGTGAGATGATCGTTGCAGGATTACTTTCAGGACGCCATTTCAGCTATAGCTATGTGGATGGTTATTGTATCAGCAATGATGCGGACTTTGTAATAACAGGTGAAATTCACCCTGGTGAGACGAAGCCGGAGGGGCCTTTTGGCGACCATTTAGGCTATTATAGCTTGGTTCACCCTTTCCCAGTAATGAGAGTACATAAAGTGTACGCCAGAAAAAATGCAATCTTTCCATTTACGGTTGTCGGCCGGCCGCCACAAGAGGATACCGCGTTTGGTGAGTTAATTCACGAGCTGACAGGTGGGGCTATCCGCCAAGAAATTCCGGGCGTCAAAGAAGTTCATGCAGTCGATGCTGCGGGTGTTCATCCCCTGCTGTTCGCCATTGGCAGTGAACGTTATACGCCTTATCAGCAAGTAAAGCAGCCAGCAGAAATTCTGACCATTGCTAACCGGATTTTAGGGACGGGTCAGCTTAGTTTAGCTAAGTTTTTGTTTATTACAGCAGAAGAGAATCAGCCTATCAGCACACATAATATCGAGGATTTCTTGACGTATATCTTAGAGCGGATTAATCTTCATAGAGATATTCATTTTTATACCAATACCACGATTGATACACTTGATTATTCCGGCACAGGATTAAACAGCGGAAGTAAAGTGATCTTCGCAGCAGTAGGGGATAAGAAAAGAGAGCTATGTACAGAGGTGCCAGGCCTGCTGAAAGAATTACAGGGATTTGAACATGCACGAATGGTGATGCCTGGTCTTGTTGCCCTTCAAGGCGCTAAATTCACAAGCTACGCTGAAGCAGCACTGGAAATGAACAAGCTTAGTGAAGCTATTCAGGAGCAAGGGTCACTTCCTTCTTGCCCAATGATTATTTTGTGTGATGATAGCGAGTTTTTGAGTGAAAAGATCGACAATTTCCTATGGGCGACATTCACCCGCAGTAATCCATCTCATGATATCTATGGAGTGAACAGTTCTACTGAGTATAAACATTGGTCCTGTGATAACGTGATTATTGATGCTCGGGTAAAACCCCATCAAGCCCCGCCACTGATCCCAGACCCAACCGTTCAGAAGCATATCGAACGATTATTTGCGTCAGGTGGCAGTTTAAGCAGAGTTAAGATATAGAGAAACATTCATCGGCCTTCTTGGGAATCCAAGGAGGCCTATTTGCTGTTTGTGAAATGATTTTACTCATATGAAATAAAAAAGGAATAGGGGTATTATGGGGTGTATGGTATATATTTACTATTAATATTGGGGAAGTGTTGTTCTGATGGAAATTATGGAAACCGAACGTTTATGGATTAGAAGGTTCTCAGCAGAGGATTGGAAAGACCTTCATGAATATTTGTCGCAAGAAAGTGTTGTGAAATATGAGCCCTATTCCGTGTTTAATGCAGATGAATCTCGCACTGAGGCGCTCAGACGGTCATCGGACCGTGCTTTTTGGGCAGTCTGTCTTAAATCTACGACAAAAATGATCGGCAACTTATATTTTCAAGCGAGCGAACCAAAGGTTTTTGGCGTTTGGGAATTTGGATATGTTTTTAACCCTGATTTTCAGGGAAGCGGGTATGCTACAGAGGCTTGTAATCAATTGTTAAACTATGGCTTTGATAATCTGAAAATGAGACGTGTGATTGCGAACTGTGATCCCGAAAATACACGCTCATGGAAACTGCTTGAACGATTGAAGCTTCGTCGAGAAGGACATTTTTTGCAGACGGGTTATTTTAAATACGATAGTAATGGAGAGCCAATCTGGCATGATACTTATTCCTATGGATTGCTCAGAAGCGAATGGTTAAGGATGAAGGAATAGCAAAACTGTTGTCGTAATCTCAAAAGCGGGTGTCCCCTCACTGATTCTTCTGTCCTAACTTCTTCCCAAATCGTAGGTTTTTATAACTATAGGCGAAGAAATTGAACGGTTTAGTGTATGATAAAATCTGTTTTTTAAATGTTCAGAGTGACACTTAGGTGGTAGTATCGTGTTGGATATGAGTGAAACTGGAATCATCTACCATCCAGCTTCCTGAGCAAAGAGGAGGGGATACGCGCACGAAGTGAACTTATATTTGAAGAACGAATGACAACGAAGCTTATTGTAAGCGTTTACTACAACGGGGCTAGATGCGTACTAAGTTCTTTCAATCATAAGAAAGCGGGTGAAGCACGGAAGATGAAGAGGAATAAGCTTGGAAATAAAATATTTATGGTGTTATTGTCGTGGATCTTCATTTGTTCATCAATACTTCCATCTACAACATTTGGGGTGCAACAGGCCAGTGCAGCTTCAGGTCCAATAACCTTGCAATATGATTTTGGAACAGCAACAAGTCCTGTTATGAGTGGTTATACAGGCGTGCATGAATCTAAGTTATATACGAATGAGCTAGGGTATGGTTTAGATCAGGCGGTTGCTTCAAGGAATCGTTCGGGTGGAGACGATATGACCAACGATTTTGTATTGGGACTGTCCTATTCTTTTTTGGTGGATCTTCCTAATGGGGATTACGATGTGACTGTATACTCAGGAGATTTACTAGCGGGTACAAGTACAACCAAAACTACGATTACTTTGGAAGGTAGCACGGCTGGGTCGATAAGCAGCAAGCAAGCTGTAAATCAAGCTACCTACCGGACGACTGTTCAAGATGGTCAACTGACCGTCGGCATTACGGGTACAGGGGTTGGCGGATATTTAAATGGACTAATTATTCAGCAGATTGTACCAGGTCCATTGAAAGCCCCTGAGGGATTAGTGGTTCATAATATCACTCCCACTGAGGTATCTCTAGGGTGGAGCAGCGTGACCGAAGCAGTCTATTACAATATTTATCGAACGGTTCTTCCTAGTGGAAGCCTTCAAGCCATAGGTCAAGCTGCTGCTAACAGCTACGTGGATTCAGATGTAAATGAAGGCAGTGGTTACATTTACAATGTGTCAGCAGTAAATGGAAAGGGTGAGGAGTCTGCTTTGAGCGCATCTGTGACCGTAGACAAAATTCCGGGGGTAGAGGTTCCCGCAGCACCAACCGGTCTTTCAATTGTCAGTGTCGGTGTAAGTTCTGTTCAACTGAATTGGAACAGTGTGGCTGGAGCTAGCCGCTATACGATCTTAAGGTCTGATTCAGCAGATGGAACATTCCATGAGATTGGTCAGTCAGAGAAGACGATATTTACGGATGCCTCAGCGGACACCTCAAAACAGCAATATTATGGGGTGAAGGCAGCCAATGACCAAGGCGAATCAGAGCTATCTAACAAGGTGGAAAGCGCCGTGTATACGCCTCCTGGAACTTTGCCAGAAGGGGATGTTTATTCCTTTGATTTTGGTCCGGGTGCTGTGGCTGAAGGTTATCTTAAGGTAGATGCAGGGGTATCTTATTCCTCTGAGGTTAAATATGGATTTACAGATATATCGAGAGTAACTGGGGTAGACCGAGGAACCTCAGATCCTTTGCGATCAGATTTTGTGGTCCCTAAGGATGCAACTTTTAATGTAGATTTACCGAATGGCGATTATACAGTGTCACTTATCGCTGGTGACAGCGCCGGAGATACAGAGATTGGCATCAAAGTCGAATCCATTCAAAAAGTTCAACAGACGAGCAAAACAGCAGGCCAGTATTTGGAAATGAGCTTTGACATTGCTTTGGTGGATGGACAAATGAACTTGGTGTTCTCTGGCACTAAGCCAAATATCAATGCACTGGTGATTACTAAGCAGCCAGACCGTCCTGCTAATGAATTGCCAACGGTTTATATTGCGGGTGATTCAACCGTGCAGACTTATGATCCTTATTGGATACCACAAGCAGGCTGGGGACAAATGATTCCTGATTTCTTTAGTGAGGAAGTAACGTTTAAGAATCACGCTATCGGAGGCCGCAGTTCTAAGTCATTTATTGTCGAGGGAAGGCTGGATGAAGTGCTGCGTAAGATCCAACCGGGTGATTATTTCCTGATCCAGTTTGGTCATAATGACGCAACGATTAGCGTTCCAGACCGATATGCTTCTCCAGCCGATTACAAAGTTTATTTAAAAACATATGTCAATGGAGCTAGGCAAAGAGGAGCAACTCCGATTCTGGTGACCCCCATGGGGCGCAGAGATTATAATGCTGCGAGCGAAAAATTCAATGTGAGCTTTCCAGAATATGTGCAGGCTATGAAAGAGGTAGCAAGTGAACTTGATGTTGATTTGGTCGATCTTAGCGCACTCAGTGTAGCTTTTTACAATTCTATCGGTTTTGCAGCTACACGCTCTGTATTCCTTCACCTCGATGCAGGGATATATGGTGCTTTCCCAAATGGCTCGACAGACGATACTCACTTTCAAGAATACGGAGCCATTCAAATGGCCCGTCTGCTGGCCAAAGGAATAGGGGAATTAAATATTCCACTCTCCAGCTTTGTGCAGGACATCAAACAGCCGGAAACGGTGCCTGTGAAGCCTGAAGGTCTTGTAGCTGGGAGTATCAGTAATGCAGGTGCAGTACTGAAATGGAATAAAGTAGAAGGTACAGATATCTATAAAATCTATCGTAAGCTAGCGGCAGAAGCCGAATCTGCTTATACATTAGCGGGAACTTCAACTGTCCCTTCATTGACATTAAGCGGGTTGGTTGAAGGTCAAAGCTACTCGGTAAGAGTGACTGCAGTGAACGGGCTAGGAGAGTCTGAGCCTTCAGATGAAGTGAAGCTGACTACGAAATCCGCTCAGTATCGTTATGATTTTGGACCTGTTGGTTCACCCGTTGCTGCGGGTTATACGGAAGTGAATGTGAATGTCCTGTATACCCCAGAACGTGGATATGGTTTGACCTCGAGTGCAGGGATGATTGATCGGGATCGGGGAAATGCGACGGACGATCTGCGCAGAGATTTTGTGATTTATTTTGGAGGATCGTATGAATTCAAAGTTGATTTACCCAATGGTTATTATTCTGTTAAGACCTATACAGGAGATTGGATTGGATCTGCCAAGACGAATGTAGCCATTGAAGGCAAAGATTACGGAACAGTCTCCTCAGGTAAGGAAAATATTGCTGAGAAGCTGTATAACCAGATTGCTGTCAAAGACGGGCAGATGAATCTTGTCTTTAGTGGCACAACCGCTCATCTCAATGGGCTGGAGATCACACCGTTATTATTAGCCCCAACGAATCTGAAACTGGGTAGCCTGGATTTAAACAGTGAGCCTATCACTGCTAATCTTTCTTGGGATAGTATGGAGGGTGCGCTGAAATACCGTGTATATCGTCAGGCTACGGTTGCGAATAGTGCAGAGCTGCTGGGCGAGACAACAGAGCCGCTCTACACAGATACCACTGCGGATATTGGTATGGAATATATCTATACGGTAACTTCGGTCGACAGCACGGGACTGGAATCTGTAGGCTCCAATGCGCTAAAAGTGTCTATGATTGACCCCTCCGTAGCAAAAGCAGCCGTACCTAGTGGTCTAGCTGTACAATCTACGAACAAAAATGATGTGACCTTTACTTGGAATGAGGTACCGGATGCACGGATGTTCAACATTTATCGTGCGAAATCCTCAGACAGTGAGTTCATCCTGATCGGCAAATCATTCGAAGCTTCGTACACAGACACGACCGTTCTGACTACCATTCCTTACTATTACAAAGTAGCCTCGGTAAATGCAGGCGGCATCTCTGATCTATCCGCTACGTTGGAAACCTCAGCGGTGACAACTTTATACCGGAAGATGGAGGCGCTGGATCGTGCGCCTGTAGCGGTTAAGACAGATGAGGGTGTTTATATCAGCTGGCGGATGTTAGGTCTGGATCCAGAAACGATAGGATTCAATCTGTATCGTGGCGATAAGAAACTTAATGATTCGTTGATTACTCAAAACACGAACTATCTCGATACTAAAGGCACGGAGGATGCCAAATATAGAATCACATCAGTAATCAATGGAGTCGAGAAATCTGCTTCGGAACCATTCAGCGTATGGCAGAAGCAATATCTATCGATCCCTTTGCAAAAGCCAGCAGATGATTACACCAAGGATGGTCAACCGTATACGTATAGTGCGGGAGATGCAAGTGTAGGTGATTTGGACGGTGATGGTGTATATGAAATCATCATGTTGTGGTCACCTTCGAACAGCAAGGATAACTCTCAAGCTGGGTATACTGGACTTGTCTATATGGACGCTTATAAATTAGATGGAACTCGCTTATGGCGGATTAATTTAGGGCCTAATATTCGTGCCGGCGCACACTATTCTCCATTCCTGGTATATGATCTGGATAGTGATGGACGTGCCGAAATTATGATCAAGACGGCAGATGGCACAGTGGACGGTCAAGGAAAAGTCATCGGCAATGCCAGTGCAGACTATCGTAACAGTTCGGGTTATGTGCTGCTGGGCAATGAATATTTAACGGTGTTCGAAGGGGCAACAGGCCGGGCATTGGATACCGTTGATTATGATCCGCCACGTGGAGATGTTGGCGCTTGGGGGGATACCTATGGTAACCGTGTAGACCGCTTTTTGGCAGCTGTAGCTTATTTAGACGGCGAGCAGCCAAGCGTGATTTTTAGCCGCGGTTATTATACTAGAACCGTACTTGCAGCTTACAATTATCGCGAGGGCAAGCTCGAGAAAGTATGGCGTTTCGATTCTAATGATGAAGGATATGGAGACTACGTTGGTCAAGGAAACCACAATCTTTCTGTAGGAGATGTGGACGGCGACGGCAAGGACGAAATAACCTTCGGCGCGATGGCAATCGACGATGACGGATTGCCGCTGTATAATACAAAGCTTGGCCATGGTGATGCAATTCATTTCGGAGACCTTGATCCTACCAGACCCGGGCTGGAAGTCTTTGATGTTCATGAGCATACCGATTCGAAGTATGGGATTGAAATGCGTGATGCAGCTACAGGAGAAATATTATGGGGTGTATTCACGGGGATTGATACTGGACGGGGAATGTCAGCAGATATTGATCCGCGATATGCTGGCGAAGAGGTATGGGCTGCAACGATCACCAACGAGGAGCATATACCTGTTACGGGCCTATACAGTGCGCAAGGGGAACTAATCACTAAAAAACTGCCTTCCTCCACGAATTTTGGTATTTGGTGGGATAGTGATCTTTTACGTGAATTACTGGATGCGAATCGAGTGGATAAGTGGGACTATACCAACCAGACAACGGTTAACTTATTGACGGCTGTAGGTGCTTCTTCAAATAATGGCACCAAGGCGAATCCAAGCTTGCAGGCAGATCTGTTCGGGGATTGGCGTGAAGAAGTGATCTGGCGGGCAACGGACAGTTCTGAACTACGCATCTACACAACAACGGATATGACAGATTATCGTATTCGCACATTGATGCATGATCCGATCTACCGCCTGGCAGTAGCTTGGCAAAATGTAGGCTATAATCAACCTCCGCACCCTGGATTCTTTCTTGGTGAAGGGATGGAACAACCAGCGGCTCCAAAAATTCAATATGTAGGCTCACCGGGAGAAACTGAAGATACTACACCACCTACGATTTCTGGTTTACCTTCTGCTCAAATGAGTGAAACGGATGTATTGAAGGTGCAGGTCGTAGCGGAAGATCCAGAGTCTGGCATTCGCAGTCTGGATATTACCTTTGATGGTAAACCTGTCGTTTATGGAGATGAGATTCTACTCACAGGGCTTGCGGGAGCGCATACGTTCATCGCAACAGCCATTAATAACGCTGGACTTTCGACGACAGAACAAGTGATTGTGTTCGTAAGTGGACCTCAGAAGGCTACAGGTGTTCCGGGGCAATGGGTTCTATCCAATAATAATGGGCAGGATACAGGACTTTTGGACGGGGATTACCAAATCACAATGAATATGTGGTGGGGCAATAATGGTACGGTCTACAAGCTATATGAGAATGGTGCCTTAATCGACACGCAAACCTTACGTGATGATTCCCCAGCTGCACAGACTGCAGTGACTAATATTACCGGAAAAGAAAACGGATCCTACACCTATACGGCTGAGCTGACCAATTCTTTTGGCACAACGGTGTCTGCTGCTCATGTGGTTATCGTGAAGGATGCTGCACCAGCTAAGCCGGTGTTGTCCAATGACAACTGGGATGGTGATGGAGAGTATAAAGTGACTATGAATTTATGGTGGGGGATGAACGGCAAAGAGTATCGCTTGTATGAGAACGGAATACTGATCGATACTCAGACTTTAACAGCGGGTACCCCAAACGCACAAACGGCTTCTACTTCTATCACTAACCGTTCTCCAGGCGTCTATGAATACCGGGCTGAGCTGTTGAATGATCAAGGAGTAAATGAGAGTGCGATCATGAAAGTTACGGTAAAATAACTGAATATTTGTTAAAAAAGCGCCTAAGTCGGTAATATCCGGCTAGGCGCTTTTTTAAGATTATCTAAGATTTAAAGGATTCTGCAAGACTAATTCTCCTATCAGCCTCATATGAATCTAAACAACGAATGATAGGGGGGATTGTAAATATGGATTTGACGCATATGATCTCAAAGCTTGTGGTAGTTATACATGTTATAGCATCCATAGTGGGAATTGGACCAGCTTTTGTGCTGCCAATACTGACAAGCTCAGCCAAGACAGGCAGTCAGCTTCGTTTTGTATTTGGTCTTATGAAGAAAATAAACAGATTCCCTAAGACAGGTGGGATCACCCTGATCGTTACAGGTATTTTGTTAATGATCATAGATAAAATGGGCTTGTCGGTGTTGTGGTTAAATCTGTCGTTATTATTTTTTATCGTGATCGAAGTGATTATTATTGGAATGGTTGAGCCCCGATTGAAAAAGCTAACCCAGCTCGTAATGAGCAGCGAAGGGGAGGAAATTCCTGATGGTTACACTACCGCTATGAACAAAATCGCTCCGCTAGAAGCGGCGGTTCATGTACTTACTATCGTCATTATTATATTAATGGTAGTAAAGCCGGTATAAGATCATAACGTCTATTCTCAATGATCTCTTCATAATCGCGGATGAGTCCATCAAAAATATTCTCCCAAGAGCGGCCGAGTGCGAGCTTTCGACCTTCATGCCCCATAGCAGCCAGCTTTTGAGGGTGCTCTACACATGCACAAATCTCACGAATAAAAGCATCCGGGCAGCGGGGCTCGACAATCATTCCTGTGCGGCCGGGTGTGACCAGATCCTTCACCCCACCTTCATTTACTGCGAGGACAGGCAGTCCCGAGGCCATCGCCTCAAGGAGAACATTACCGAAGGTTTCTGTACTGGAAGGGAAGACGAATAGATCTGCTGAGGCATATAATTGGGCAAGCTCGTCACCATGTTTATAGCCTGTAAACGTGACATTATGCGGCGCCTGTGCCCGCATTTCCGGCAGAAGGGGACCGTCTCCAACGACCAGCCAATGAACCTGAGATTGCGTAGATTCGGGCAATTGCTGCATGGCGAGAGCAAGGGTCTGTATATCTTTTTCAGGAGCGATCCTTCCCACATATAGAAGCAGTAACGGTGCGGTAATTCCGTAGCGCTCACGGACCTCATGGCTGCGTTTTTTGGGGGTATACAGCTGGCAGTCGATGCCTCTGGACCATAGCTTCAGGCGATGAAAGCCTTGAGCTTGGAGGGAATTGAGGGTTTCGTAGGATGGTGCAAAGGTGGCATCACAGGAGCGGTGAAACCACTTCATGTATTTCCAATAGAGCGGAGCGATTTTTTTCATCCGGTAATATTCAAGATAGCGGTCAAAATGGGTATGATAGGAGGCGACATGGGGCAGATCATGTTTTCGCGCATAACGAAGGCCGCAGAGACCGATATTGAACGGAGTTGCCATATGAAGCAGATCGGGACGAAAAGCTTTCAGCTCTGATTGGATAGAGGACATATTGGGCAGTGCGAGTCTACATTCAGGGTATAAGAAAAAGGGGATGCTGGTAATGGGTCGTATGGGATCGGCATAACTGTCTTCAGGAGCAGATTTTGGTGAGAAAAGCAGATGTTCAATACCGCGCTCTTTCAAATGGGTGGTTAATCGTTGAAGCGTACGTGAAACTCCGTTGGTTTGCGGAAGAAATGTGTCCGTGAATAAAGCAAGACGCATGGAACCCCTCCCAGGTACTCTTGATGCCCTGATCATAACAGGCGATTATTTGATGGAGGTCAAACGGATGTTAAACAGAATATAAAAATCCACTGCACCAGGTAAGATAAAGAGGTGTGCAGTGGATTTATTAGTTTTAATGGGATGAAGCCCTACAAGGATTCGTATATCTGTTGCAAAAAGGTAATGCTTTCTCCTAAATGTGACTCAGGAGTGCTTTCCAGGATTCCTTGAATATGAGGACGTTCATATTTCATATAACGAAGGATCGGCTCAAACTCTAGCCACCCTTGACCTACAGGGACTATTTTTATGGCTCCTTCTTGGACGATAAAGTCTTTTAAATGAATGACAGCAATTCGATTTCCTAGAAGCTTCAAAGCCTCCGTAATAATAGCTTCTTGATGCAAGTAATTTGTAGGCGACATTAGATTTGCGCAATCCAATATGACCTGAAGATTGTTAGAAGGGACTTCATCCAGAAGTCGGCGGGTTAAGGGCGCGGTGTACAGCGGATGATGAAGTCCTGCTTCGATTCCTACCGTCACACCAAAACGTTCGGCCTCCGCCACCATGGCCTTAACTGATGCCACCACCTCTTGGAAGGCTTCTTCTGTAAAATTATCTATGGTATACCCAAGTCCCACACTTCCGGTTTCCGTACCTACCAGACTAGCGCCGAAATCTCTGGCCAAGCGCAGATGGGTATTAAACGCGGCTAACGCTTGCGCCCGTTTGTGAGGATCGGTGTCTACAATATTTACATAGCAGCCCAGAACCGCAATCTGAATACCTGCCTGTCTAAAGGCATTGCCATAATAGCTGGCTGTTCCAGGGCTTATAGCCGTCAGGCTAGGGGCACTATCAGGAAAAGATTTCTTAAGTGCGAACTGGATATGAGTGAAATGATAGGACTTAATCTTCTCAATTAACTCTTGCAATGGAACTTGTGTGAAATCATGTGCTCGAACACCTAGTTGAAGGGGAATGCTCATATGATCGATCGCTCCTATTAGTATTGTTGTTTGTGAGGTGCTAATTTGTCCCAGTCAAAGGTAACACCAGTGCCCGTTACTTCTGGCGCAACTGCCATCCCATTGTCTTTATTAATCACTAGCGGACGTGTAGTGTATTGATCGATAGGGAAGCTATGCATTTCGAGATAACCTGCATTTGGCATAGCTGCTAACAAACTAACGTGCAATTCCTGCATTCCATGTGTGGAAACGGAAAGGTTATAGGCTTGTGTTAAGTGAGCTACCTTTAACCAGCCCGTAATTCCGCCTATATTGGAAGCATCAGGTTGAGGAAAATCAACATGACCATATTGCAGCATGTGATGGAATTCGGTTAATGTGCGCAAGTTCTCTCCGCCTGCAACGGCCATTCCTGTTTCTTCAGCAATCCGTGCATAGCCGGCATAATCCTCCGGAATCGTTGGTTCTTCTAGGAAGAGAATGTCGTATTTCAAAAATTCACGTGCGGCTTTTATCGCTTTTTCCACACTCCAGCTCATATTGGCATCGACCATAAAGGCTACATCCGGGCCGACCAATTGGCGTACCGCAGCCACTCGTTCCACATCTTCAGCTAATGTTTTTTGGCCTAGTTTAATTTTGACAGCCTGGAGGCCCATATCTAAGTATTTTTGATTGTTGCGCAGGAGCTTTTCTAATGGGAAGTTTAAATCAATCGCTCCACCATAACATTTGACCTCATTGCTTGCGCCACCCAGAAGTTTGTAGAGAGGTTCATCTGCTTTCTTTGCACGTAAATCCCATAACGCAATGTCACATGCCGCAATGGCGAAGCTAGCCAAGCCCCCGCGAGCAACATAATGTATTCCCCAGTTCATCCGCTCCCAGATACTTTCCACACAGCTGGCGTCTTTGCCAACTAAGATATGTGTTAATTCATTAGCAATTAGTGAGCAGATCGCTTTGCCGCCAAATCCGCCAGTATAGGTATAACCTACACCTTCACGACCGTCATCCGTTCTAATTTTGACAATGGGAACTTCAAAATGAGTATGCAAGCCATGTTTAGCATCCTCCATGATTTCTGGCAAAGGGATACGATAGTATTCCGTAATAACTTCTTTAATTAGAGACATCTTGGATCACTCCTTATAAAAGTTGTTGTAAGTTTGATAGAGATGAGGCTGTATTTTGTTTAAGAGCTTGAACCACAAGTTTAGCAATTTCCCGGGCACCTTCATCTGAGAAATGAGTATCATCCGTAACCCCATTTGGGTAATTGGGATGTGTTTTCGCTGGCAAATGCATGAATAACTTCTTGGATTCCTCTTCGCCTAATGAACGATAGAGCGCTTGCGAGGCTGCGAAAATATCAAGTAGCGGAGTGTGCGTTTCTTCAGCCACTTGTCTCATTACCTCGGGATAAGCACCTACAGCAAACGGGTCCAGCTCTCCATCGGCGTTAAAGCGGCGGCGACTTACAGAGGTTAACAGAACCGGAGTCCCCCCTAGCTGCCTAGCAGCATCTATATATTGAATGAGATTATGGCGATATTCGGTTTCAGGATCGGTGTAACGTAATGGATCCTCTTTTTTCTCATCGTTATGTCCAAATTGAATAAACAGGTAGTCGCCGGGTTGGAAGTCTTTTCTGATAGCATCGAGGCGGCCGTCTGTTATGAACGATTTGGTGCTTCGACCATTAATTGCACGATTCTGGATTTGAATAGAAGTCCGAAAATAACTTTGCAGGTATTCTCCCCAGCCGGTCATAGGTTTTTCTCCAGCGCCTTTAATGGCCGCAGTGGAATCGCCTGCAATAAATAGTTGTTGTCTCATAAGGTCTTCTTCTCCTTTAACGTATTGGCGTTCCCTTAACCAATTCTCAGCAAGGGAAAGCCATTGCTGGCAATGAGGGTGTTCTTTTGCAAGCCCTAAACCATGCCGCCCTTCTTCAAAGATATGTAATTCAAAAGGAATTCCCTGATTGGACAGGGCAGAGGCGAACAACAGACTATTCTCCACGGGAACGCTGGCATCGTTCGCTGTTGTCCAGATAAAGGTTGGAGGTGTGAGTGAATCCACCTGGGCTTCTGAGGAAAAGGAGTCAAGCTCCGTTTGTGATGGGTTGTCTCCAAGAAAATGTAGCCGGCTTCCCTTGTGGGAATGGGGCTCTTGGAAAGTGATTACAGGGTAACCTAACAGAAGAAGGTTTGGTTTCTCTGCTCTAGTGGTAGAAAAGATGGAAGCTAAGTGTCCTCCTGCCGAGAATCCAATCATCCCTACTTTGTCTGAGATCACATTCCAAGCTTTGGGTGCTCCCCTAATCCATTTGAGAGCTTCCTCAACATCATTTAATAAAGAAGAGACGTTGAAATCTCCGACCTGATAATCTAGTACACCTGCATGAATACCTAGACTGTTTAGCCATTGAGCCACAGGTTCTCCTTCATGGTTGGCTAAGTGCTGATAACCTCCACCAGGTAATACCAATATAAAAGGACGGGGGTGATCCGTCTCGAGCGGATAGAGGGTGAGCAGTGAGGATTCCTGAGAAATCGCATCTTGTTCTACACGGTTAGTATTTAGACGAAAGTTCAACATTGCGTTCAAATTCCTCCCTAAATGGTTATATGCACACGTTAACATATTTTCCGAAAAAAAGAGAGACTCTTTTTTTTTAGATTCGGCCTTGAACGATTTTTTTGTGATTTTTACATAGATTCGTCAAATGTTGGTTTGGATTTAGTGCCTGTATTGTTATCCCGGTACTGTCCAGGGGTCATCCCTTCCTGTTTACGGAAAGATCGAATGAAATTTTGAGAATTGTTGTATCTTAATTTGGCTGCAATATCTTTGATCGGCATATCGGTTTCCTGCAGCCATTTTTTTGCCATTTTAAATCGGTACATCGTTAAATATTCGCTGAAATAGTATTGGGTCTCCTTACGGAAGACACTGCTGATATAGTTGGCGTTGTAATGCAGCCGTGAAGCGCATTCTTCCAAGGTTAGATCCGTATCATATTCATGTTGGATCAGATCAATGATTTTCTCAGAGATGTTTTGGTACTGGGCATTTTGCCTGCTGATAAAAATTTTGATCATCGGGTAAATGACCATGCTCCAGAACCAATCCTCAATCTCAGCCACGGTATGAAGGTCATGTAATTCCTCAAAAATTGAGCCATTAGCATGATAGATCTGATTTAAGCTAATGCCCGATTCCTGCATCATAATGAGCAAGTTATTGAGTAAGCGGGTCAACGGGATTTGATATTCCTGTGGTGAAAGCTCTAGGGCAAAGATAGATTTAAAAAGCAAATGAATCAGTTCCTTGGCTTTATCCGTTTCAGCCAGCTTGATAGCATCCATTAGATCGTTTTCTTTATGCGTAGGGTAGTTCAAGTTCAGATAATGTTTGCCGGAGTTAATGTTCTCATATTGAATAATAACGCCTTTGCCAAGCTTAATGCGATGTTTCAGTGCTTCAAGACCTTCTCTGTAGGCGATGGCTAGTTTATCGAAGGCGTTGAAGGGCAGGCTCAGCCCAATACTCACCTGCACCTTTAGATAATTATTTATTTCTTGCTGCAGCTTCTCCGTTAACGAATACAGTGTCTTATGAAAAGACTGGGTATCGCAGTCTGGACTGCCCAATAATACGACTACCGCATGGTCCATGATCACTGGAGCCAGCCGTTGTTCAGGACAGATTAATTCTTCGATCATATTGTGGGCAGCGAACAATAAGAGGCTGAGATCTTTTTTCTCATAGCTGGAATCCTCGGCATAATCAATAGACAACGTAATTACTGCCATGGTTTTCCATTCTTCAAGCTGGGTTTGGTAGCCGAATTGCCCTAATTCTTCGAGCAAATCACGTTTCTTAACATTGCCGTGGAAGGCATTGATCAGAAAAAACGTACGAACCTGCTGAAAGTGTTGCCGGACTTCTTTTTCCAGCTGTGATTTGGATTGGAACAAAGAATGAACTTGTTCTCCTATAATCTGAAATTCATTGCGATGTCTCGATTTAATATCCGGTTTGCGTTGGCCCATCTGATTAAGTAGTCTTTCGATAGGGGTGTACATACGCCTGGAGCCGATCCAGGCCAGAAGAATGGAGAACAAGAGCATAATGGTACACACGATTATCGTAAACATACCGATTTTATTGGACTCCTTCGTCAAGCTTTCCATGGAAGTAACCGATAGATAAACCCAGCCATTTAACTGAGAACGCATGAAAGTGACGGAGTAATTCTTTTTGTTGATCACAGTCTTGAACTGTCCGGATTGTTTAGAAGGATCAGAGATTAAAGGGACTTCTTTAAATCCGCCTTGCTCTTTAGGTTTTCCGATTAAGCTGGTATCCGGGTGGAGCAGGAAACGGCCAGCTTGATCCAGAACGATAATATCGTCGAGTGGCTGCACATCTGAATTAATGAAATCCTGAAGACTGCAGACCGGAATATTAGCTAGGGCAAGCCCATATTTTTGCAGCTTATTGGTGGGAAGCTTTTTGATAAGACTGATGCTGTAATTGCAGCCAGTGACGTTAATGCTCTCCTCGCTATAAAATAAGGACGATGGATTCAAAATCCATGAAGTATCGTCAGCTATATTCATTAGATTAGAGAGTTGCGCGTGGTTTTTGTATTCATTCAGACGGTAGACGCCTGAATTTTTGATCATCCAGTTCTGCTGCTGATTGAGCAGGATGACATCCTCAAGTTTCGTATCGAAGGATTGCATATTACGGATTTCGTTTCTTAAATCATTATATAAAATGAAATCGGTTTCACTTAAAGGGTTATTTAGTGCTTTTTTTAATACACTAGAGTTGATCACTTGGTTTAATGTTTGATTGACAGTTGTTAACTTATGTTCTACATTTGAGGTGATTTGTAATATAAGTTCCATTTTACTGTTGTTTACGTTCTTTTGGATCTCATTAGATGATGTGAAATAGGAAAAAGAACCGATGAATATCACCGGCAACGTGCTAATTACAAAGGCAAAAATCGTTAATTTACTTAAAAAGCTTAATGGTCTCACGGGACTCAGCACCTTTACTTATGTAGAAGTAGACACTTGTTCTTAGTGTATGAAACCTGGTGGAAAATAACAATAATCATCTCGTTCTGCAATAATCATTAACCCTAATTATGACTACAAAATGGAAAATCTTCAAGCTGTAGGGTGAAAATCCTTACAATACCTTAGGAGGCTGTAGAAATGTTTAGACAATTTATGTGTAGAAGGGCAACGTTTTGTTGCTGCTTATTTTTCATGCTTGTTTTCCCTATGTTAAGCGCTTGCAGTGATGGAAAGTCAGCTGGTTCTGTACTGCAAGAAGCTCGCCCGAGCATCTCCATCTTGGCACCCCTTCATTTTCCACAGCAGCCTTCAAAAAAGATTATAGCTGAGATCGAAAGATTAACAGGGGTGGAGCTTGATATCACGTGGGTGCCTGAGGGTGTTTATACCGATAAAATGAACACAGCGTTGACCACTAATTCCTTGGGAAAAGTCACCTTTGTGAAGTTCTCAGACTATAATCTGGTGAAAAACGCCATCCGTTCTGAAGCATTTTGGGAGATCGGCCCATATCTTCAGGAGTTCCCCAATCTTAAAGCACTGGACCCCGCTATTCTTAAGCAGACCGCTGTTGATGGTAAGATCTACGGCCTGTATACAGAACGCCCTTCCTCCAGACAGGGTGTCATAATACGTAAGGATTGGCTGGACAATCTTCATTTGAGCAATCCACAGACCTTAGATGACCTATATGAAGTAATGAGGCAATTTACATATAACGATCCGGATCAGAATGGCAAACAAGATACCCTTGGATTAGTCGATCGTAATGATCTTGTTTATGGTGTATTTAAGACACTAAGCTCTTATTTTGGCACACCAAATAATTGGAAGCTAGAGAATCATCAATTTGTTCCGGAATTCGTAACAGCGGAGTATATGAACACAATGAATTTTATGAAGAAATTATATGATGAAAAAATCATAAATCAGGACTTTGCTCTTACCAGTAAAGAGGTTCAACGCGATAAATTCATTAACGGTATCGCTGGTGTGTTTATTGGCAGCATGACTGATGTGCAGCGGTTGTCAATTGAAGCTCAAGCATACAATCCAAAGGCTGAACTTACGCTGATCAATCGTATCGAGGGGCCTGATGGATATAAAGTGTGGTCTATCCCCAATTACAACGGACTGTATCTCTTTTCCAAAAAGTCCATTGCCACAGAGGAGGAGCTTCGGCAGGTGCTTGGATTTTTTGATCGGACCATGGATAAAGATGTAGCCAATATAATGATGTATGGCTTTGAGGGGCGGCATTATAAGCTTGAAGGCGGCAAAATTATCCTTCCCGAGGAAACCTCACAACTGCGGGTACAGGAAGTGAATCCGCTATATGCTTTAATGATTGCGGACATTAGTAATAAAAACATTATGGAAGTGGCTCAGAAGGAGCAATTAACCTCTCTAGCAGATCAGCTGAGTAAAGATAATGAATCTTTTCTGGTTGATGACCCGACAGTTTCTCTGAGCTCATCTACTTTTGATGAGAAGAATATGGAGTTATCTACAATCATTGTGGATGCTACATATAACTATATATTAGGTAACATTACCGTCGAGGGATTCCAGCAAGAGGTTGAGAAATGGAGAGCTCGTGGAGGCAATCTTATTATTAAGGAATATGCTGAGGCTGAGTTTGGGACAGAAAAGTAAATAGGTTAAAAAGGTTTTGATCCACTGCGGATAATGCGGTGGATTTTTTTTGTGCTGCGATATCCCGATAATCATTTGCTCAGATCCCTTTCAGAACGCACCGTTATGGGGAAATGATTGTTTTCGTAACCTTGCCGACGATGTAACGTGGAATTCGTAACCAATACAATTTATGGAGGTCAAAATGGTATGAAGAAGAAATCCTTCACCATGTTGTTAACAGCACTGTTAACATTCAGCACATTATTAGCTGGATGCGGTGGTAACAACAATAACAAAGAAGAAGCAGCAGCCCCAACTACAAGTGCAGAGAACACTACGAAGGTGGAAGAGACTGAAGCACCTAAAGAGGAACCTACAGAAATCAAAATCATGCTTCCATTGAATACATCAGAGACTCCGCCTGATACGATTAAGAATGAACTTGAGAAATTGACCAACACGAAGCTGACTTATCAATTTTTTCCGGCTGATACTTATGAAGAAAAACTGAATTCATCTTTTGCAACGGGTTCATTGCCGCAAGTAACATATTTGAAGAATCAGACAACCTTCATTCAGATGAAAGAAGCGATAAAAGACGGACAATTCTGGGAAATCGGTCCACTATTAAGCGAATTTCCGAATTTGAGCAAATTGAAACCAGAAATTCTTAATAACACGAAAGTAGATGACAAGCTTTATACCCTATATATCGGGCGTCCACTTGCACGCCAAGGGATCATTTACCGCAAAGACTGGGCAGATAAATTAGGACTTGCTGCACCAGCTAATGTAGATGAATTATTTGAAATGGCTAAAGCCTTCACAGAACAAGATCCAGACGGTAATGGAAAGAAAGATACTACCGGTATTATTGACCGTAATGAGTTGACCTATGGAGCTTTCAAAACTGTTTCGTCTTGGTTCGGAACACCGAATACCTGGGGTGAGAAGGATGGCAAATTAGCGCCTGAATTTACCTTCGATGAATATTTCGACACAATGGATTTTTTCAAAAAAGCTCGTGATGGCGGATACATTAATCAAGATTTCGCTGCCACCAGTAAAACGGATGCAGTAAATATGTTTAAGGCTGGAAAGGGTGGACTCTATATTGGGGGCTCCATGCAAGATATTGATTCCCTCAATAAAGATACTATTAAGAATAACCCTGACGCTGTTTTGGATGCGCATAGTATGGTTGCAAGTCCAGATGGAAAATATGCTCAATGGATGATTCCAGGCTATAACAATGTTGTCTTGTTCCCGAAATCTGCTGTCAAGGATGAGGCAGAGCTGAAGAAGATTCTTGCTTTCTTTGATCAAATGATGACCCCAGAAGTAGCTAATTTGATGTATTGGGGAATTGAAGGTACTCACTATACCGTTGAAGACGGTAAAGCGAAAGCTACTGACGACAAAGAATTGATTGAACGTGAAGTAAAGGGATATAAGGACAGTGTTATCGGCGAAGCTGAAACCAATGGAATGTACGAGAACTATAACACGCTGCCAGGAAGAATTCATGCAGATCAATTGGTTCTTGAGAATGTCAAAGTTGGTGTAGCGGATCCAACAGCTGCTATGGATTCGGCTACCTATACAGAAAAAGGCGTAGAGCTTCAACAGATTATTACAGATGCAACCTATAAATATATTTATGGTCAGATTGACAAGGCTGGATTTGAGAAGGAAGTAGAGAACTGGAAGAGCCGTGGTGGAGATAAGATTATTGAAGAATACAACGCGTTATACAAAAAATAGTAACCCGTACTCGAATAGTTAAGCGACAAATTGTAGCTGAAAAGGTTGTTGATCTTGTTTCAACAACCTTTTCTATTCCTCACTGGGTTCAGAAATATCGTGTTTGAATAAAGAAGGAGAAAGGAAGAATATCATGCAGGAAGTCACCGCACAGCCCAGCTCAGCTCCTCAAATGAATCCTAAGCCTGAAATTTATAAAAGCAGCAGCGAACTGAAAAAGCGGCTGTGGAGAAATAAATGGCTCTACGTCATGCTAACTCCGGGAGTACTGTATTTTTTGATTTTTAAATATCTTCCAATGTACGGATTAATTATCTCATTTCAGGATTACAAACCCTATCAAGGGATCAACGGTAGTGACTGGGTAGGGATGAAGCATTTCAGCAGGTTGTTCACAGAGCCGGATTTCTTAAATATATTAGTGAACACACTTATTCTTTTCGGATTAAATATTCTTATCTATTTCCCGATGCCGATTATTCTTGCCCTGATGTTAAATGAACTTCAAGGCAGCTTTTTCAAAAGAACCTTTCAGACGATCTTCTATTTGCCCCATTTTCTGTCATTGGTTATCATCGTCTCCATTTCTTATGTAATGGTCACGATGGATGGAGGGATTATCAACGAGCTGCTTGTCTATTTTGGCTTTGAACCAATCAATTTCCTGCTTAATCCAGGGTGGTTCAGGCCCATGTATATTATTCAGGTGATTTGGAGAGAAGCAGGTTGGGGAACGATTATTTATCTAGCTTCCATAGCTGCGATTGACCCAGGGCTTTATGAAGCATCGCGTATGGACGGAGCTGGAAGACTTAGACAAGTCTGGCATATCACTCTTCCAGCGATTAGAGGCGTAATTATTACATTATTTATTCTGAAAATTGGTTCCGTTCTTGATCTTGGATTTGAACATGTATATCTGCTACTTAACTCCATGAATCGAGAAGTTGCGGAAATTATCGATACGTATGTATATACTGCTGGTTTGAGACAGGGGCAGTTTAGTTACAGTACAGCTATTGGATTCTTTAAATCGATTGTAGGCTTTGTAATGGTGATGATGGTGAATAAATTATCCAAGAAAATGGGAGAAGAAGGCGTTTATTGATATTTTGTGGGAGGAATCGAAATGGTAGAAGATAAAACAATCAGTGGTAGAATCTTTTCTGCTATAAACTTTACGCTGCTTGCGATCATTGCTTTAATTACTGTGCTTCCCCTTGTTCACGTTGTAGCAGGCTCTTTCACAACGAGTGCAGAACTAGCTTCTAGCAAATTTGTACTGATTCCAAAGGTATGGAGCCTGGAAGCGTACAAGTTCATCTTTTCGACGAATACAATATTTAAAGCCATGGGTGTTTCCATTGGTGTCACGGCAATTGGTTCTATTTTTAGTTTGTTTATAACTTCTTTGATGGCCTACGCTCTTACCAGAAAAGATCTGGATGGTCGTAAAGTGGTTAACTTCATGGTTGTGTTCACCATGCTTTTTCATGGTGGGATGATTCCAACGTTCCTCGTGGTGAAGGAATTAGGACTAATTGACACGTACGCCTCACTGATTCTACCGTCAGCGATTAGTGCCTTTAATATGATCATTTTGAGAAACTTTTTCCAAAATATACCTGAAGGTTTGGAGGAATCGGCCAAAATTGATGGTTGTAATGATTTTGGAATATTATTTCGGATTGTATTGCCACTATCCTTACCTGCGTTAGCGACGATCGGATTGTTCTATGCGGTAACGTATTGGAATACCTACATGAATGCGATTCTGTATTTGAATGATAGTGCGAAATGGCCAATACAGGTTCTGCTCAGACAAATTGTCGTCCTTGCCAGCGGTATGGATCACAGCGCTACACTGGATGCTGCTGTTCCACCGCCAGATCAATCAATTAAAATGGCTGTTATCGTTGTAGCTACCTTACCAATAGTTTGTGTGTATCCGTTCCTGCAAAAGCATTTTGCCAAAGGTGCCATGCTGGGTTCTATGAAGGGCTAGCAAGAAAGAGAGAGACTATACTTAGGGGAGGAGCTTCGAGATGACTGTACAGATACCTACAACGCCGATAGAGTGGGCAAAAAAAGCTTGCGATTCACTAATGGATACTTACAGGGCGGGAGAGCTTCCCCCCGCGCATCGATGGCACTATCATCAAGGTGTATTTCTGTGTGGCATGGAGCTTTTGTGGAATGCTTATCAAGAAGACCGTTATATCAACTATATTCAGGAATATGTAGATGATTTGGTGGATGAATACGGGAACTTTTATTTTGCACGTGATGAGCTGGATGCGGTTCAAGCAGGACAGCTACTATTCACTCTTTATGAACGGACAGGCAAACTAAAGTATCGTATTGCAGCAGAGAAGCTAAGGAATTTACTGCTCACACTAAATAAAACCTCTGAGGGCGGGTATTGGCACAAGGATAAGTACGCCAACCAAATGTGGTTGGATGGACTTTATATGGCAGGCGTATTCTCCTTGAAATATGCGAATGTCTACGATGAACCAAGCTTGCGTGAAACGGTCCTTCATCAGGAAATGTTAATGCGCAAGCATATGAAGGATGAGACAACGGGTTTGTTATACCATGCCTGGGATGAGAGCCGGCGGATGCCTTGGTCGAATCCGGAGACGGGTTGTTCACCGGAGTTCTGGAGCCGATCATTAGGATGGTATGGTCTCGCCTTATCGCAATTTCTGGATCTGTTACCTTCCCATGATTCAGCCCGGACAGAGCTTTCTACTACGCTGAGAGATTTTGTGGATGCACTTATTCGTTACCAAGATCAAAAAAGTGGACTTTGGTATCAAGTCGTAGATAAGGGACATGAGCCAGATAATTGGCTGGAGACTTCAGGGTCATGTTTGTTCGTCTATACGATTGCCAAAGCCGTGAAGCATGGCGTTGTAAGTGATGTGACTATCGCTACAGCTGCCGCTAAAAAAGGATATGAAGGGTTAACCAAAGTAATCCAGTGGGATGAGCATAACCGATTAGTTCTGCCGGACATTTGTATCGGTACCTCAGCTGGAGATTACGAGAGTTACGTGACTCGGCCTAAGGTTAAAAATGATCTGCATGGTGTGGGCGCATTGGTGATGGCTTGTGTTGAAATACAGTCAATGCTTCAAGAGTGAATCGCTCCGTATCCTTACTAAACAATGACTTGATTCTCTGAGATTTCAGAGAATCAAGTCGTATTATTTTATGTGCAAAGAATCCTTAAATCGGCTGAACCTATTTTTAGTTTTTGAGCTCTTAAATTTATAAATATTTTGGGGGTTGGGATGAAGAAATCACAGTGGGCAATTCAAACGGCAGACTCTATTATGGCGCGGACACCGAAGCTTTATGAAGATAAAGGCTACAAAGGAAGCTGGACCTACGATTATGGCGTGGTATTGAACGGTTTTGAATGGCTTTGGAAGCAGACCGGTGATTCGAAGTATCTGCAGTTCATTCAAGATAATATGGACTACTTTATTCAGGAAGATGGCAGTGTCAAGGGCTACCACCTAGAGGAGTATAATATCGATCATATTAACAACGGAAAATTATTATTGACTCTATATAAAGAAACGAAGCAGGAAAAATACAAAAAAGCGGCTGCTTTACTTAGAAAGCAACTTGAGACCCATCCGCGAACCTCGGAAGGTGCTTTTTGGCATAAAAATATATATCCCTATCAGATTTGGTTAGATGGACTTTATATGGGCGCTCCTTTTTATTTAGCCTACTTGCTAGCTTTTGAAGAAGGGCAGGGACTTGAGGATGTAACCAAACAATTTATCTTGTGTGAGAAGCATACGAAAGATCCGGTAACAGGTCTGCTATATCATGCATGGGATGAACAGCGTATTCAACCTTGGTGCGACCCTGAAACAGGACTTTCGCCTAACTTTTGGGCCCGTTCACTTGGCTGGTATCTCATGGCTTTAGTTGATGTTCTGGAATTGCTGCCTAGTGAGCACTCAGATTATCCAGAGCTGGTACGAATACTAAATGATACCTTAACTGCGGTGAAGAAATATCAGGATAAGGAATCCGGGGTCTGGTATCAAGTGATGAATCTAGGGGAACGCAAAGGAAATTATCTTGAGGCCTCTGCTTCAAGCATGATCGTGTATGCCATGGCTAAAGGTATCCGATTAGGCGTGTTAAACGCTGGATGGTACGAAACATTAGATCTGGCTCAACAAGGACTTATCTCGGAGTTTGTACTAGAAACCAAAGAAGAATGGGTCAATTTAAATAAGAATTGCCAAGTAGCCGGATTAGGTGGAGTGGACCAACGTGACGGTACTTTCGCTTATTACATTAGCGAGCCTATTGTCACTAACGACCAAAAAGGTGTGGGTGCTTTCCTACAGGCTTGTGTGGAATATGAACAATTAAGAGGCTGGATCTGATATAGAACAGGGGGGATATGAATGTTGATCTACAATATTGAGGATTTTGGAGCGCTTAAGAATAGTAAAAAGTTAGCGACGGAAGCGATAACGCGTGCGATTGAAGCGGCAAATAAAGCCGGTGGAGGAACCGTTTATGTACCGGCTGGTACGTTCTTAACCGGTGCAATTCATATGAAAAGCAATATCGAATTGAATTTAAATCCTGGTGCCATTCTTTCATTCAGTACGAACCCGGAGGATTACCCTGCAGTGGAATGCAGATGGGAAGGAGTGAAGCAGCAGGTTCATTCACCTTGTATTTATGGAAGAGAGTTAGTTAATGTATCGATCACTGGCAGCGGAATGATTAACGGAAATGGTGAACTCTGGTGGGATAAGTTTCGGAACCGCCGGGAAGAGCTTCAGTATCCCCGGCCGACTCTAATCGGCTTGGACAGCTGTCAGCGGGTAACCCTTAAAGATATCGCGCTGGTCAATTCTCCAAGCTGGACCGTTAATCCGATAGGCTGTTACAATGTGACTATTGATAATATTTCCATTCTGAACCCGGCGGACTCTCCGAATACAGATGGCATTAATCCAGAGTCTTGCACCAATGTGCGAATTAGCAATTGCAATATTGATGTCGGTGATGACTGCATTGCGATCAAGGCAGGAACTGAGGATACCAAAGAACGAGTTCCTTGTGAGAATATCACGATCACCAACTGTACTATGGTACATGGACACGGGGGTGTCGTACTCGGTAGTGAAATGAGTGGAGATATTCGTAATGTCACGATTAGTAATTGTGTGTTTAAACAAACCGATCGTGGAATCCGGATGAAATCAAGACGGGGACGCGGGGGAACGATTGAAGATATTCGGATCAGCAATATTGTAATGGAGGACGTTATTTGTCCGTTTACTCTAAATCTATATTATTTCTGTGGACCACGCGGGAAAGAAAAATATGTGTGGGATAAAAATCCTTATCCGATTACAGAGGAAACGCCGTGTTTTAGACGCATTCATTTTGCCAATATTACTGCACGTAATGTTCATGCCGCAGCGGGTTTCTTATACGGGCTTGCGGAGCGGTATGTATCCGAGATTACGTTTACCAATGTGGACATCTCCATGGCGACGAATGCAATTCCCGGCCATCCAGACATGATGACAGGGATCGAAAACATGAATAATCGCGGGTTTTTCCTCGGGAATGCAAGAGATGTTCAATTTCATCAGGTGACGATTGAGAACCATGAAGGGCCTGCTTTTTACATTGAAAATGGAGAAGCTGTAGAGATCATAAATTGTCGATCAAAAAACACGAAGAAGCCGGAAAAATTAGTAGAACAAGCTACAGTGTCACCTGAAGAACAGAATGTCAGTCCATAAGAGAGAGTCATCAATTTATTGAGAGGAAAAGAATCCACTATGCTTGTTGTAGGAAAAGAATCCTTTTGCGCTTATCACACGATTCAAGAGGCGATAGATTCTCTAGAGCAGGAGCTATCCGCTCAAGCGGATACGCTTTATATCTTGTCAGGGGTCTATAAAGAGGCAGTGCGGATTTATCGTTCTAATCTTACGATCATAGGGATTGGCTACGTGGAGATTGTTATGAATCGTTACGCGAAAGAGCGTGATGAAGCGGGCGAAGAAATCAATACATTCTCTACACCAACGTTATTTCTGGGCGGCAGCCATCTGGTCTTGGAGAATCTGGTGATTACCAATAATGCAGGGCAGGGTGAAAATATCGGGCAGGCGGTAGCCGTATATGCTAATTGTGATCAAACCGTATTTAGAAATTGCACCTTAAAAGGGCATCAGGATACGTTATTCACAGGACCTTTGCCACCTGCACCCAAAGAGCGATCTACGTTTGGAGGTATACCACTGAGAGAACACCATGCCCAATATCGGCAGTTGTATCAGCATTGCTATATAGAGGGAACAGTGGACTTTATATTTGGTGGGGCTACAGCATATTTTGACAGATGTGAAATTCGCAGCTTGTGTCATAGTGAGAATCAAGCAGGTTATATTACGGCTGCCTCCACACCTGAGGGACAATCGTATGGTTATATTTTTAAAAATTGCTTTTTAACAGCAGCTCCTGATATTGCTCCGGTGTTTCTGGGCCGTCCTTGGCGTGAGTATGCTAAAACCGTATTTGTAGATTGCCAGTTGGGTGCACATATACATCCACTTGGCTGGGATAACTGGGACAACACCGCTAATGAACAAACCGTTAGTTATCAGGAATATGGCGTGAAGGATGCAATTCCCCTGAGTAAGCAACGTGTGTTTTGGGCAGATTGCTTTGAAGATGGGGACGAGACGCTGGATAAAGAGTTTGTTTTTGCTGGCACGGATTTTTGGAAATAGATAATTTAACTAACGAGTACACAAGTAAAAAACGGTAGTCTAGACAGAAGCATAAAGTCTTAGACTGCCGTTTTATTTAAATGTTGTATCACTTTATTTTTAATATGATATTTCCTTTAGCTCTGCCCGATTCGGAATACTCCATCGCTTTCTGCGCCTCTACAAAAGGAAACACTTGATCAATAACAGGTTTTATTTGTCCGGATTCAATAAGCTCTGAAATGATTTCTAATTGACTGCCACTTGGTTTCATGAACAGAAAGCTGTATTTAACCTTGTACTTTGCCTCTAATTTGCTCAGCTTCCGGGTAATCAAGCGAAAAATATTAGTTTTTATAAACCCAGCTCCATACTCTTTTCCGAAGCGTGCATTAGGCAACCCTGAAACCGATACAATTTGTCCTCCTTGTTTGACTATTTTAAAAGCTTTTTCTAATGTTTCACCGCCAATGGTATCGAATACTCCGTCATAATTTTGTAAAATCTTATCATATGCTTCGGTTTTATAATTGATAATTTGATCGGCTCCAAGTGACTTGACCAATTCTGCTCCAGCATCGCTTGTAGTAGTAGCCACGTATATCCCCATCGCTTTGGCAAGTTGGATAGCAAAGGTGCCAACACCGCCCGCTCCCGCTTGAATCAATACCTTTTGTCCTGCCGTTAGCTGTAATATATCATGTAATGCTTGATAAGAAGTAAGCCCGACTAATGGGATGGATGCAGCTTCCTCAAAGGAAAGATTGTGAGGTTTGAGAGCTATATCCTCTTCATGTACGGAGATATATTCTGCGAAGGTTCCAATTCTATCTTTTCTGGGCCGTCCGTAAATCTCATCACCTATCTTGAATTTTTTAACATTCTTTCCTACTTGGATGACAATCCCTGAAAAATCATTTCCTAAAACTAGGGGCATGTTGTATTTCAACAGCGTACGTACTTTGCCATCCCGCACTTTGAAATCGATAGGATTAATACTTGCTGCGTGGATCTCTGCCAATACATCGTAATCACCCACTGCGGGTGTTGGGATGTCGGCTAGTTGAAGAGGGTAATTCCCGTATTTTTTTATGATCATTGCTTTCATCCTAAAAACTCCAATTCATTAATTATTCATTTTTGCTGATCCAGAAAAATAACTCATCTCAACAGGGGAGATGTTTTTTGATTTCGATTTGTCCTCGCTTTTATCTGAGCAGTCTCGGCGATATTTCCCTTGTTCCAGCTTCATATCAATAAAATCGACAACCTGCTGCAGCGAGGAGATTTGGCTGACGATGTTTTCTCGATGGTTTCTTAAATGCTCCACCAGTTCAGGATAATCCGCGGGATCAGCGTCGGCGGAGACCGCCAAAAATGGCTGCATTTCCTGCAAGGGCATGCCTGTTTTTTTGAGGCAGGATAGCAGCAGGATTGTATCTATGTCTTCCTGCCGGTAAACGCGATGCCCGTTGTCCTTCCGGTCTGCCCGGGGAAGCAGCGCGATCTTTTCGTAATAGCGGATTGTATCCTCGGATATTCCGGTTTGCACGGCGGTTTCTTTTATCGTAAACGTTTGCTCTGCCTTCATACTGTACCTCCTGGAGATTGCTTTGTGTGTGCATTATACAACTTGGAGCTGACTCCAAGTCAAGACCTTATCTCTGGGACAAAATCTTTTTATTACGCCTTGACTTGGAGTCGACTCCAATTAATAAAATGTGCGTTATAAGAGGAAGATATCCCGAATTCAGGAGGAGATTTACAATGAGCACACAGCAACGTGAAAATATCGCATTGATTACAGGCGCTAACGCCGGGATTGGATTGGAATTAACTCGAAAATTGCTAGCGGAGGATTGGCAGGTGGTTGCTTTGAACCGTTCCGGTTTTCCAGCCGATGATGAGAACATCCAAAAAGCCATCAAAAACGGCTGGCTTCGTATTTATAAAACAACCGATCTCGCGGATTTTGCCAGCTTGAGAGGGACACTGGAAGAGATCAAAGGCAAGGAGCAGCGGATCGATATTTTGTTCAACAATGCCGGCGGGAGCTTCCCTGAACTGAGCTATTCGACACAGGGGCGCGAAAAGCACTATGAGTTGATGACCGTTGTGCCGTATATTATTTTAATGGAATTGAAGGATATCCTACAAAAAGGACGCTTAAAAACGGTGATCAACACCTCATCCTCCGCGCTTAAGTTTACGAAAGAGTTTACGATTGAAATCCTGGAGCGTCCCACCACCTTCCGCAAGCTGCTTGGTCCTTACGCCACCTCAAAGCTGGCATTATCGTTATGGACACAGGCCGCTGCGCCGCAGCTTGCTAACGAGGGCATCATGATTCGCAGTGTTGATCCGGGTAGCAATAACACGCTGCGAAAAGGAAAAAATTCTGGACTGCCTCTAATAGTTAAACCGTTGATGAAGCTGTTTTTCTCTCCGCCTACCCACGGCGCCGACCAATTGTATGAGGGTGCTCTGGGAGAACACCGTGGGGAGACGGGGGTATTTCTTTGGAAAGGCCAGGTTGCGGATTTGAAATTTAAGGATCAAGCCCGGAATGTTTTGGAAAGGATTAGTGATATTTACGAAAATGAGTATCTTCGTTATTAATCAGATCTTTAGTTGTCTCTAATTATTTTTTGTAATTCCTCCAAACGTATGAGATAATAGAGTTTTTCCGTTGATTCTATTTTTCATGGCATGGTAGAGATGCCTGATCAAATATTGGAGGTAGGCTTGTTGGCGAAACAGTATCCTTTTGAATATGATCGGACCAAACCTTTTATGGAGCAAGTAGGGGAATGGGTCGGAGATGTATTCTATGAAATTCTTCCTGAGGCTGGATTTGAAGTACGTGATGAACAGATATATATGGCCTTTCAGGTAGAGCGGGCTTTTGCCGAGAAAAAGACGATTTTTGCTGAAGCAGGGGTCGGAACAGGCAAGACATTAGTGTATTTGTTGTATAGCATTTGTTACGCGCGTTATATGGGCAAGCCTGCGATTATTGCATGTGCGGACGAGTCCTTGATTGAGCAGCTTGTGAAACCGGAAGGCGATATCGCCAAGCTTGCGAAGCATCTGAACATGAATATTGATGCTAGACTAGCGAAATCTCCGGATAAATATATGTGTCTGAAAAAGCTGGATCAGGCTCGGAACCATGATGATGAAAGCTTACCACTGGAGAGCTTGTACAGTACATTACCTGATTTTGTACATTCACATGCACCGATGCAGCAATTCCATGCTTATGGAGACCGCAGAGATTACCCTGATCTGAATGACGAACAATGGAACAAGATTAACTGGGATACGTTTCAGGACTGCTTTACTTGCGATATGCGTCACCGCTGCGGGCAGACCTTGTCCCGTGATCATTACCGGAAATCAAGTGATCTGATCATTTGTTCCCACGATTATTACATGGAGCATATTTGGACCTATGAAGCGCGTAAGCGGGAAGGGCAAATCCCTTTGCTTCCGGATCACTGTGCGGTTGTATTCGATGAAGGACATTTATTAGAATCAGCGGCCATGAAGGCGCTTGGCTATAAGATGAAGCATGTCGTCTTTGAAGAATTGATTTCTCGCCTGCTACAGAACGAGATTCGTGAAACGCTGGCGGTTCTGATTGATGAAGCGATCATGCAAAGTGAGCAAATGTTCAAAGCGATTCGCCGTCAATGCCGAAACATACCGGGATCAGATCGGAAAAGCATTGCGCTGAATGCTTCATTGATTCGTGAGGTACACCGGATGAGGAGTGTAATTGCTGCTATCGAAGAAGAATTAGTATTCGAAAGCGGACTCTACACGATTGATGAATATCAACTGCGAATTGTGGAGGAACGTTTGGAGACCATAGAAATCGCTTTGCGATTGTTTGAGGATTCAGGGGCTCTAATCTGCTGGGCGACAGAAGAAAGCGATGGTCTAACGCTGTCGGTCATGCCACGAAATGTCAAAGAGGTACTTCAAGACAGTCTGTTCACGCAAAAAATGCCAATCGTATTCTCATCGGCTACATTGTCTGTGGATAAATCATTCCAATACTTGAAGGACAGTCTTGGGATACAAGATTTTTTATCCTTCTCTGTAGACTCACCTTATGACTATGAGCACCAGATGAATGTCTATGTGCCAGAGCTTCAGAGTGGGGATTTTGCTGAGAAAATGGAAATTTCCCTGAAGCTTATTCAGCGGACTGAAGGTAGAGCACTGCTACTGTTCCGTACTCGTGAAGAGCTTCTGCAGTTCAAGCAGCTTAACTCGTTAAGACCGGAAAGCAGTTCATATTCATTTTTATATGAAGGGGATCAAGAAATCAGCTATTTAATTTCGGCGTTCCAACGGGATGAGCATAGCGTGTTATGTGCGGTCACCTTATGGGAAGGGCTGGACATTCCTGGACCTTCATTATCTAATGTGATCATATGGTCGCTGCCGTATCCTCCGCTTGATCCAGTGTTTATGGCAAAACGGGCGGAAACCTCCACTCCCTTTGAAGATGTGGATTTGCCTTACATGCTGTTAAGACTCAAACAAGGGATGGGGCGGCTGATTCGAACCGGTACAGATCAAGGAATTGTAACTGTACTTGCGGAAGAGGAAGGGCAACATCCGGTACACGAATATATAACTTCTGTACTTCCAAAAGGGACTCGACTACAGAAGCTGGAAGCTTAAATATCACTAACGATTATAATTGCTCCTTTGGTGAGGCAGATGCTACGGCATTTATGTTTCACTCGAAGGAGCTTTTTTGTCTAAAATTAAGCATAAGTATTCCTAATCTTACGGATAGGATATTGGTATTTAACTTCCGGGCGGTGTCGTATTATTGTTGAGTCATGGGATGTATTTATACAGCATCATCTAGAGATTCATCAAGGAGTGTATACGACATGGGTCAATCAGAAGGTTTGTATCAACCAGATCACAACAAAAAGGTTGGGTTTGCATTAGGGATAGGGCTAACCTTAGTTATCGCATTATTGGCGAAATTTTTAGCGGGTTTTCCATTCCTATCTATTATGGGGCAATTGGTCATTGCCATCTTAATCGGGATTATTTGGCGAGCTACGATAGGAGTGCCAAATAGCATCACACATGGCACCGATTTTTCCAGTAAAAAACTGCTTCGTCTTGGGATTATCTTGCTCGGTATGCGGCTTAATCTAAAGGATATCGTTGCGGCAGGACCTCGGGTATTTCTTTTGGCAGTCATCGTCATTATATTTGCGATCTCCGTTGTATACGGACTGGCTCGACTGTTCAAAGTAGATAAGCGCCTCAGTATCTTAACTGCCTGCGGAACTGCGATTTGCGGTGCGGCAGCTGTGGTTGCCATCGCTCCACAGATAAAAGCCAAAGATGACGAAACTGCTATTGGTGCAGCTATAGTAGCTATATTAGGCACAATATTTACACTGCTGTACACATTTTTATATCCTTTTCTCGGCTTATCAGATTTAGGTTATGGGGTATTCTCAGGAGCGACTTTACATGAAATTGCTCACGTTATCGCGGCTGCGGATGCAGGTGGAAATGCTGCCGTTGATATGGCGGTCATCGTTAAATTGACCCGGGTGGCTTTACTTGTGCCGGTGGCTATTTTAATTGGGATTTGGTCCAATCGTGAAGAAAGAAAAGTGCAAGGTGGAGCGGCTAAAGCTTCGTGGAAAAGCATTCCAATCCCTTGGTTTATTCTAGGATTTTTAGTTGTCAGTGGTGTGAATTCGTTAGGAATCGTCTCCGCATCAGTAGCCAATGGGATCGTTACGATTGCTTATATGTTAATCGCTATGGCGATGGCAGGGCTTGGATTAAACGTTGATTTGGCGGCATTTAGACGGCTTGGAATGAAGTCTTTTGCTGCGGGACTTATAGGTTCGGTCATGTTATCTTTAGTTGGATTTATGTTAGTTCACTTACTTGCGCTAGCGTAGTTAGCATGTACACCCTGAGTATGAAATGAGTTACTTCATATCCAAACAGCATCCTTCTCTTTATCATTTAGTGTGGTAGGGTATGCATGAAATGAATGGAGGGACTTCAAGTGAAGTATTGCATAGGTGAATTTGCTTCCATTCTCGGGGTAACTGCGGATACGCTGAGATTATACGAGAAACATGATATTGTTAGGCCTACAAAAGATAACAGCAATAATTATAGATATTTTAATGATTTAGATGCAAGGGATCTGTTAATGAGCAGATGGTATCGCAGTATGGAAATTCCATTGCCCGAAGTGGCACTTCTGATGAAGGATTCCTCTATTGAGCAAGTTATGGGATTGATGCAGCAGTCTCAGCAGAGTTTAGAAGAAGAGATTAAGCAAAAGACGATGCTGCTAAACAAGATGAATGAAATTCATAAAGAGCTTAAGGAAATAGAGTCCTCATTATATATATGTAAACTTAAACAACTGCCAGGCATGTACAGGCTTAAGCAAACGGATAAAAATGCATTATTAAAAAATGATATCGTAAAAAGCCTCGTCAACACTTGGATGGATAGGCTTCCTTATGCGTTTTATTCTTTTAAGATTGAGGACGCGGGGGTGTTATCCGGTGATAATAACTTTGACTATAGCTGGGGGCTTACCTTACCCGAGGAGGAAGTGCAGAAATTTGCAATGGATATCGATGAATATGTAGAGTACATTAGCCCGAGTACCTGTATCTCTGCTATCATGTTATCTACGGATGGACATTATATCACGAAGAAATCTTTGCAGTTTATGATAGATTACATCGAAGCAAATGGTTATACCATAGCGGGTGATGTGGTGGGTAAATTAATGCTTACTGAAAAAATAGAAGGCAATAACCGCTCATATTTGGAAGTGAATATTCCAATTGTATAAGTTTGTTTTTATAAACACCTGCTCTAAGAACGGGTGTTTTTTCTTTTTGGACAAGAATTGGACATTGACCTTGGTGCTGCACCAATGTTTATACTTCGGTATATAGCTTGGCAACGTTCGGTAGATATGTATAGATATGAATGTGAAAAATATCACGTTCTTGGCGAGCTATAAGATATTAGATACTGGGGGAGAAGAGAATGCGCAACAGAAATTTCACCAAGAAAATGCTCATGTTAACTTTTTGTATGGTGCTGATCGTTTCCATGCTGAGCGGATGCAAAGGAAATGGGGAGTCGGCAAATTCGTCATCATCTTTTAAAGCCGGTACATTCGCAGGGGAAGCGGAAGGCAAAGAGGGCGTGATTAAAGTAGAAGTCACTATGGATGAGCCAGATAAAATTAAAGATATCAAGATCGTAAGCCAGTCAGAAACGGGTGGTCTAGGCGATAGTGCACTTGAAAAAATAAAAGATCAAATTCTGGAAGGACAAACCTTGGCAGTAGATGCTGTTAGTGGTGCGAGTCTTTCCAGTGAAGCAATGCTCGCGGCAGTTGAAGATGCCGTAACCAAAGGTGGAGGAAATCTGGAAGTCTTCAAAGCCGGTGGCGTGCAAAAAGCAGGTGAAGGTAAAACGGAAAAGCTTGAATCAGACGTAGTGGTAGTAGGCGCCGGTGCATCTGGTGTGTCCGCAGCGGTAACCGCTGCTGATAAAGGTGCCAAGGTTATTATTATCGAAAAAACAGGAGTTATCGGGGGAGCAAGTAATCTATCCTGGGCCGGTAAGTTCTATAATTCTTCCGCAGCTACTGACAATAATCTTAAAGTAAATGTGGAAAAAGAAATTGCCGATTGGATTGTCAACAATCACTGGAGAGTTGACGCTGCAGCGATTAGACAATACGTAACGAAATCCGGCGAAACTTATGATTGGTTAGCAGAAAAAGGGTATAAAACCAGCTTCCTAAACTTCTTCGGAGAGCAGCTGCATGTACTGCCAGCTTATGAAACCCGGGAAGAGACCCTTCGGAAAATGTTGGCTGAATCGGTTGAACAAAAGGGTGGACAAGTGATCACCGAAACCACTGCCAAAAAGCTGATTACCAATGAAGCAGGAGAAGTTACAGGTATTGTGGCTGAGAAATCGGACGGGACTACTCTTGAAATCACAGCAAAAAGTGTCGTAATGGCAACAGGTGGTTATGCTGCAAATTCGGAAATGGTTAAAGAAGCTTTTGGTTTTGAAGGGGTTAACGGAGGACTAGGTCAGAATGTTGGGGAAGGTCTGAAGATGGCTTGGGAAGCAGGAGCCAAGGTTCCTGATAACTTCGGTGGACAAATGCTGCACCAAACATTAGCCAGAGCAACACAAGGACTAAAAACACAATATGAGCCTTTTGAAGCAAGTTATCCGCTGATGTTGACGTATCTGCCTAACTTCATGAATGTCGGTTCTTCCGGAGCACGTTTCAGAGATGAAGCAGCTACATTAACATCGGTCGCAGCAGCTAATACGAGTGCATTTAATGGTGCTTATCATATGGTTATCGTATCAAAATCTCAATTGGCTGCTCTTCAGTCCAAGGGGATGAAAGGTGTTAACGCACCAAGCCTGCCAGGAATGCCACCAGAATTTTATGCCGAATTTGCAGATCAATTCACGTTAGAGAATCCATGGGTAAATGCAGAAAAGGTGTTTGATTCTATGGTAGAAAACGGAGATGGCTTCAAAGGAAATACAATCGAAGAATTAGCAACAAATGCAGGTATGGATGTAGATGTGTTTGTAGAAAATTACAATAGTTATAAAGAAGCTACAAAAACTGGTGTGGATACTGAATTTGGTAAAGCTGCTGATTATTTAGAGCCAATGGGCGAAGAAGGACCGTATTATGCCATCGTCGCTGAAATCAACAACTTGGGTTCTGTGGGTGGCTTGCTGGTAAACACTAAGTTCCAAGTGCTAAATGAGAAACGTACACCAGTAAAAGGATTGTTTGCTGTAGGGCTTGAATCGGAAGGCGTATTATTCAACGATACCTATGTGGGCAATGGGGTCGGAATTGGTTATTCCTTTACCTCAGGTCGTCTAGGTGGAGAGAGCGCGGCAAACAGTGCTTTGAAAGCTAATTAACGACAATTTCCCGGAAAATAATTCAATCTTTTTAAAGCCGCAGAGTAAACAACTCTGCGGCTTTTTTTGCTGGAGATTAGAGCCAATCTTCTTTTAGCAAAGATTTAAGAAGCTCTACATTTGTTACTCCCAGCTTGGCAGCGATCTGCTGCTCTAATTCAATTTTGGTGATCATCATTCTGTTATTGCATTCTATACCCTTTGGAGTGAGGACAATATTTTTGTCACGCTGATTTCCTTCGACTTCAACGGCTTCAACATAACCACGGGATAACATGCCTTGAATGCTTTTATGCGTGCCCTGTCTTGAAATGTGAATTATTCTACTGATTTCTGAGATCGATAACATTTCTCGGGCCTCAAGAACTGCAAGAATGTGGGATTCGGTCTTATTGATTTGATCCGGGTCTTTGTTTGTCACTATTTTACGTAAAGCTAGATGCTTCTCACTGAGTAAATCAATCAGGTTCATTTTTTGCAGCTGCTTATTCATTAGAACACTCCTAAATGATGTCTCGTTTATCCCAGTATAAGTCATTTGCGATTATTGTCAACTTGGTTGACTTGATTTGAGAATTTGTGTTATTGTAATCCAAGTTGACAATACAGAGATAAAAGGAGCTTGAAGATGGGAAGAAACAAAAAAGAAGCATTTTTATTTACGTTCATCATGTGTTTTTTGATGGTACTGGGGATGAGTATTTACAATGTAGCACTAATGGAGGGTTGGTCAGGCACGTTAGTTAAGGATGTGATTGTCGGCTACTTGCCTGCATTTATAGTTGCACTCATTCTAGATGTATTTGTTGTAGGCAAGGTTGCGAAGGGGATCGCGCATAAGCTGGTTAAAGAAAATGATCCGATGATCAAAAAAATCATGTTCATATCCTTTTTTATGGTGACCGGAATGGTATTGTTCATGTCCTTCTATGGCGCAGTTCTCCATGTTGGATTTTCTGCTGAACTACCAAGAGCTTATCTGTCTGCCATAGGTAAAAATTTTATTTTTGCACTTCCACTGCAAATCATTTTAGTTGGGCCGCTTACACGATTTATTTTTGTGAAAATTACTCCAGCTGTGTCTGCGTAGGGAATAAATCAATAGAAGCAATATACAACAAAACGCTCTCCGTCTGCCCGAATAAGCAGAAGAGAGCGTTTTTTTTAGATGAGAAACGTTTATCTATGGCTCGCTCGTTTACGCAAGCGCGTGAACTCTCTTTTTTACAGGTTCGAGTAGATTTAGGGCATACTCATTTCCGCTACCTTTGGGACTATCGTTACGGATATGCTCCTCCAGACATAATCTGGAATTGTGATCCGCTTGATAATCAGGATGATTATCCAGATACCCCATTAGGGCTTGCCATGAGCCGTAGATATCATCAGTACTTTCTGTCAAAGCATAGAGGCCGCCGTCGAGGCGCATTTCCTTTAGGTGAGCTGGTATCATCACATTTTCCGGAATTGAGGCACAGAATCCATATCCGTAAGGTTTATTCTCACCACTTGGATGCGGGTTCGTATTGCCGCCAAACAGCCGTGCTGTGCCTAATAGTTGACTAGCTTCCAGCCATTCATTAACTGGGATCATAGATTCATCTTCTGGTGAGGTACTAACCGCAACATTGTAGGCAAATCTCATAGCTGGAAGAGTAATGAATCTTACATGAATAGGGGTAGAGTGATTAATAGTTGGCATAGATATAACCTCCTCAGTTTCAGTCATACCATCCGATGGACTGCATGACTTTTCGTTTAGTTCAGATAATAATTGATTTGTAATGGGTTCCTCGAGATGGGCGGATATCCACTGTAAAAAGAGATGGATTTCACCTTCTCTATTTGTTAGTTCTGTTTTTTGATTGTGAATAGAAGCCGCTTGCTGGCTGAGCGCTTCGTACATGGACTGAACGGACATATTTTTAAGCACGGTTCCAATATCCTTGATGCTAATATCCCGCTTTCTTAATAATGAGGTAACCCGAATGGCGAGTATTGCTTTCTCATCATAAATCCGCCAGCCAGAGCTGCTATCCCGCTTACTTTCAAACAATCCTTGAGCTTCCCAGTGACGCAGAGTCCGACTCGTCAGCCCGAATTGCGCAGAAAGCTTATCAATGGTAACAAATCCGCTCATAGACAACTCCCATTTCATAGTTTGATAAGGCGCCTTATGTGGATTATTTTAGCATTTAACGTTACGTCAATTGCAAGGAGAATTAATGATTGGGTATTCGAGATAATTTACATTTCTCATACAAAACATTGTCCAGTATTTAACGTCCAGCTTCTACAATCAAGATATTGGTAGAATGTACCTATTGCAATATGAGGCTTTATACGGAGGATGATATTGTTGAAAGCTAGGTCTATGCATCTAACTATGAAATGGAAGTTGATTTTGAGTTTTTCCGCCGTTGTTCTTTTCTTTTTGGGAGTAGCGTTTTATCAAAACCATAAAATCAGCCAAGTGGAGATTTCTATGGAAACGCAAAAAGCTGAGATGGAAAAACGAATTACCGTGTCTATAATTACGCAACTGCTGCAGGAAATGAATGCGGTAGAATCTTCGTTAGCGGGTTCGAGTGATTTGGAATTCGTCCAACCTTTTAAGGACAAGCAAACAAAGCTGACTAAAGAGTTGGCGACGGTGAATTTTGCGGCAGATTCGCCGGCATTTAAAGAGTTAGAACAATTACATAGTCAGATTGGGGAATATACGGGATATTTTGACGAATTGGTAAAGACCATAGAAGACGAGCAGCTTGATCCCATGAGTGTGCTGGAACAAATCGATGAATTACATACGAAAGCTACAGCGTTGAGTGAAGTCATGCTAGTGACTAATGAACAATTGTATACGGCAGCAGCAGAGAATGCAGAAAAAGCACAGGATTATTCTTTTGATCTGCTTAATCTGACCACCTCTATAGTTGCTTACGCAGCTGTGCTAGTGTTTATTTTCACATTAGTGATTGCGGTTATGCTCATACGTTCCTTCCTCAATCCTATTCATAAACTGCAAGTGGCTCTGCGAAAAATAGCCGAAGGAGATTTGCGTCAGCAGATTAATTCACCTTACAACGATGAGTTGGGCAGTTTGAGTCATCATTTTGATCATATGGTGGAGCGGGTCCGGGAAATGCTTCAGCATACCCAGTCAGTAGCCTCTTCGCTGGCAACTTATTCGCATTCTTTTCAAGAATCTTCATCTATAACGGCGCATACGAATCAAGATATCGTAAGCACTATACAGGAAATCTCGGTAGGCGCAGAACAGCAGGCAGGACAATCTGAGCAGAGCGCTGGCCTGATTCAGGAGCTGGAACGTGAAGTGAATGAGATCACGGAGTATACCGAGGTTATGCTGGCTACCAGTCAAACGGCTAATCACAATACTCGTAAAGGATCTGAATCCGTCATCGCCCTCCGGGAGGTGTCTGAGCATTCGCGAGAATCTGTTAATAAAGTATATCTGGCTTTAACCAAACTGAGTGATCAATCAAAGGACATCTCGCGCATCACTAAATCCATAACAGATATTTCTAATCAGACCAATATCCTCTCACTTAACGCAGCAATTGAAGCAGCCCGGGCGGGTGCCTACGGAAAAGGGTTCGCTGTCATCGCTGATGAAGTAAGACAATTATCAGTGCAGACCAAAGAGTCCTCCGTACATATCAGTCAGATTATTAGCGAGCTGCAATCCGGGATGGATGAATTCCAGCAATATATGCTGGTGACCAAAGGAAATCTTGAGGAACAGGATCATAAAGTGGCCGAAACGTTGTCCTCTTTTGAAGCGATTGATCATTCTATTGTGGAGATTAGTAAACAGATTGGGCAAATTCACGACAAAGTGGATATGACTCAGACTATGAACCGTAGACTCGCGGAATCTGTTCATGCCGTCGCGGCCATCGCCGAGGAAACTGCGGCAGGGGTACAAGAGGTGAACGCCTCCAGCGTACAGCAGGATCATGCTATCCGTGATATAGCCCGTCAAGCCATTGAGATTAATGAAATTTCGCAGAATTTATTCAAAGAAATCAACATTTTTAAGATTGATTCGGATGGGGACGATGGGGTCAGATATGAAGGTGACAGGGATACAAAGCATGCTGGCAATCCAGAAGCCGGGGACACATTAGGAGACGTATTAGGAGATGATACATTAGGTGCTGGTGATCCTCCAGATGATAGCGGTACTCCAAATGATGGTGGTACACCAAATGCAGACGGTTCTAAAGAGGGGGCTTATCTGACAATCTCTGCTTAGCTCAGCGGGAAATGGCATTCGTAGCGTAAGGTGGAGTAGGGAGTAGGGAGTAGGGAGTAGGGAGTAGGGAGTAGGGAGTAGGGAGTAGGGTCTAGAGATTAGAGTTTATAGAATAGAGTTTAGAGATGAGAGGCTAAAGTTTAGCGCTTAGTGAGGTTCTACCTGCCGTTTTGATTTTAAGTGTATTTTATACAACTAAAAAAGTTTGTATTTAGCTTGATTAGGGTTTAGTTGTATTTAGTGCAGTTATTTCGAGGCGAAATGACGATAACGGTGGTTTGGTGGGGATATAATTGCATGAAATACAACTAAAACCAGATGGGAGTACACATACCTGAAAATAGTTGTATAGAGTGCAATTAAATCAACGTATAATTGTGTTTGGTTACATGAAGAAGCTGGCTCATTCGTGAGAGTGTCCACGAAAAGCCAGCTTTTTATCGTAGTAACATAGTTGGTAATTAGTCCTCATAAGTTTGATTTAGGGTGCTAACTAACTCTGGGAGCCAGTCGCTTAGAGTGAGAAACTTGTATCCCTCCGATTGAGCTTTAGCTGTATCCATAAACCAGGATTGTGTGATCCCGAATGGAGAATTATGCGCATCCGCTGTTTCGCTTTGAATGACGGCTTGTTTTCCGGTCTCTTTTTCAATCAGCGAGATAAGGTCTTTAATACTAACGGTACCGTCTGAGCAAGCGTTGAGAGGACCCGTCACCGTCGAGTTGCCGAGCCAATACAGAAAATCAGCGGCTTCGTCCGAGCGGATAAAACAGATATTTGCATCTGGATTCGGAATCCCGATGGGCAGTTCGTTACGTACGTGTTCTATATGAAAATGGAGTCTTCGTGTATAATCGTCAGTTCCCAGAACAATCGGAAAGCGGACAGCAGCTACCGGGAACGTAGCTTGTTGGATAAGGACAGCTTCCGCAAGTCTTTTCCCCTCCTGATAGGTGAAATCCTTTCGTCCTCCATAACGAATTGGGTACGTTTCAGGATCGAATATCTCTTCCGTCAGCGCTTGCTCACTGAAATCATAGACAGATAAACTTGAAGTCAGTATGTAACGCGTGGTTTTGCCGTCAAAAATACGGCGCGCCTGATCCGCTTCATCAGGTGAAAAACAAATATTATCGTAAACCACATCCCAACTCGTATCACCTAATGCTTGAGCGAAGGCCTCCGGTTGAGACCGATCCACCTGTATCCGGTGAACGAGATCGCCAAAAGGATCGCTTGTTTCCCCGCGCGTTAATATGGTGACTTCGTTCTTAGAATCCTCAAGCAGACGCTCGACCAAACGTTTCCCAAAAAAGCGTGTGCCGCCTAAAATAAGAATCTTCCTCATCAACCTCACTCCTTGATTGCTATTAATGGTTATTAAAACGATTGTTTTTTGGTTTGTATAAAGCTTCTGACTCATTGTAGCAGCGGGATCAGCCAGATCAGCAGCAATGTATTGAGTTTTGAGTGATACAAATTGGACTAAAGGGAAAGAGTTAGTTTGATTGTACTTCGTGCAATAGAATTCGTATTAGAGTTGAGAAAATTAGATCCTATTGCACTCTCTACAATCAATGGATGAGCAAGTGGCATTAAACTAACTTTTCACCAGAATCTATTGCAGAAAGTGCTGCAGATTCAATTTTTGCTGCCAGGACGGCGGATTCTGTTGCACAATATGCAACGTTTGTAGCTAGTTACCACAAACAGCCCAAATGTTAATTACACATTAAGCGCACTAATCACAATCATATCTGTTCGTTTTTAACGTAACGAGACACTTAGCTGCCCGAGATCCAGCTTAACGAAAAACTACGCCACCATACACATTCCTGGCGTGGTATAGTTCCAGCTGTTTGAACTGAATCCACCAGTTTGGAAGGTCTGGAAGCCTTGCAAGCTTTGGCTCGATACCGCCATTACAGGTTCCTGACTTTCGTCCGCAAATACAAGCTCGATCAGCTCGGCAATTTCCCCATGTTCATACGCGGCTGCAAGGCGGCTCAAGACGATCTGCATGGCTGTGTCCTGTGGTAAGGAAGGACCATCGGCCTGAAGAAGCTCTTGTCTTACGAGAGGGAGGGCTTGCCGGGCTCGGTGCAGAGCGGCTTTTATTGCCCCTTCTGTGGTATCGAGAATGTCGGCAGCTTCCATTGCAGAGTGTCCCAATACTTCTCGAAGCAGGAACACCGCCTGTTGCAGCGGAGACAAATGACCCTGTAGTGCTTGAAAAGCAGCTTCAATCTCAAATGAACCATACTCCGCAGAGGCCTCAGTGGGGGACTGATCCAGCTCCAATACTCGTGACAAGGTGGCTTTTCGCCGCATGATATCAATCCATGTGTTTCGGGCAATCCGAAAAAGCAATGCCTCAGGATTTGGGTGATTTGTAGAACGGGTATGATGAGTAGAATTTGTAGGAATCGTAGAATGCATTGCAGATTTTGTAGACGGTGCAGTCTTAGATGGCGTTACAGCCTTGGCTGACATTGCAGTATTAGCAGCCGTTGCAGCCGTAGAAAACGTATAGTTCATTTTATTAGTTTTATTAGTTTTATTAGTTTGATTAGTTTCAAGTTTTTGATTAGCTCTATTAGCTCTATTAGCTCCGTTAGCTCCGTTAGCTCCGTTAGCTCCGTTAGCTTTATCATTTTCAATGGTTTCTTTATTTTGTTTAACTTCATTCATTGGACTGTTCCTATTATTTGCGCTCGTTGAGTCCGAAGTCTTCATATAACCTAGGGCCTTGACCCATGTATCCTGAGCTAAATCATCGGCATCCCACGGGGATTGTGTCAATGCAAGACAATATCGCTTCAGAGCTATCTGCAAAGACCTGGTGTTACTTTCATCCGGCGCATCTCCGGTGCTAAGCTTCTCAAGGATGATCACTCTGCATAACTCCTTTTCCAGTAAGGTGATTTCGATTACTTCTAATAATAAACGAATGAGCAGGAAATTAAGATACGCAATTTTAAAAAATAAAAATTCTCACGCCTAACGTATCCTATCCCCATACTAATCCGTTTACAGGGTAGATTTCAAAACTCTAAAACAGATGGAGGTCGAATACGGATGGCGTACGTTCCTTATGTAGTCGAACAAACGAATCAAGGTGAAAGATCTTACGATATTTATTCGCGGCTGTTGAAGGACCGGATAGTGTTCGTAGGTGCGGAAATTGAGGATCAGCTGGCTAACAGTATTGTTGCCCAGTTATTGTTTTTATCAGCAGAAGATCCGGATAAAGATATACACATGTATATTAATTGTCCAGGTGGCTCTATCACCGCAGGCTTCAGTATTTATGACACGATGCAGCTTATTAAACCGCCGGTGAATACCATTTGTACAGGAATGGCGGCTTCTTTTGGTTCTTTGTTGTTATTGGCTGGGGCCAAAGGGAAACGTTATGCCTTGCCGAATAGCGAGATTATGATTCATCAGCCGCATGGTGGGGCGCAGGGGCAAGCTAGTGACATTGCGATCAGTGCCAAACGTATTTTGAAGGCAAGGGAAGTGCTTGTGCAAATTACAGCGGACCGAACTGGGCAGACGGTAGAGAAGGTACTGCAAGATATGGATCGAGATTATTTCATGTCAGCCGATGAGGCGGTTGAATACGGAATTATCGATAAGGTCATCACAAATCTCTAAGACGAAGGAGTGAAGAAGGCTATGCTGGAGGTTTTGCAGGGAAAAGAGGTAACAATCTATTTTGTGGATGGCTCCAACGCTACAAAAGGAGTGCTGGAAACGGTAAGTGAAAAGTTCGTCAAATACCGGACGGATTTTGAAGAGTTTTATATTCCAATCAGCTCGATCTGTTCTATCTCTCTAGATACCAAAACGCGTGAACGAGCCAAAGTAGGATTCACACAATAACATCAATAACATCATCTGTATAAAAATGGGCTAGGAGCTCCTCAGCTCCTAACCCGTACTTTCCCGAATAGCCAAATAATGAGCCACATTTGCATGGTGCGGCACAACGGTCTCCCCTTTAATCAGCTTGATTAAGGTTCGGGTGGCGGTCATCCCAATCTCCGTTCCTGAGTATTCAACCGAGGAAAGCTTAGGTCGAACGATAGAGGCAATGAAGCTGTTATCAAATCCGAACACGGCAACATCAGCTGGCACCCGTAGACCGTTATCGGTTAAATGATTCATGGCTCCAACTGCCATCCAATCTGTAGAGCAAAACACCGCAGTAGGTAACTCCCCGCTATCCATAATTCGGCGCATGGCGTCGCTCCCATCTTCGACGGCCATCGCACTTTCTACTACCCATTCTTTTCTTAAGGTTATGCCTGCATCCATAAGGGCTTGTAGATAGCCTTTATACCGATCCCCGCCCACCGCATTATCTCCCGAGCCGCGAATCATAGCGATTTTGCGATGACCTTTTTGAATCAGATAAGTAACAGCTTCATAAGAGGCAGTTATATTGTCCAGATGAACGGAAGGAATCGTATCCACCTGCGATTGTTGCCCGACAAGCACGCAAGGTGTATTTGAGCTGCGGATGATCTCCAAATGTTCATGGTTTGGAATAGAACCCACAAATATATTTCCTTCTGTCCCCATCCGCTGGAACATCTTCAAATAATGTTGTTCACTTTCTGCACTGCCGTCCGTTAATCCGACCATAATGTCGTATCCATACAAATCCGCGAGATCGCGAATGCCAACATTGAAGTCATCCAGTACAGTGTTGCTATTCTGCGGAATGATCACACCGATCAGCTGTGTATTAGCTTTGTCCGTTTCAAGGCCGATGACATTCGAACGGTAGTTGGTTTGTTTAATAGCTTCCAGTACTCGTTTACGGACATCATCGTTAACTGGTTTGCTGTTATTGATTACCCTGGACACCGTAGAGATCGAAACGTTCGCCAATTGGGCTATATCTTTTATCTTTACCTTCAAGAAGATCACCATAACTTTCCATATGATTCACTTGGTGTTTCAACTCTCGCAAGCATATCACGGATAGCTTCAAGAATCCAAAAGATTGTTGTTGACCTAGGAAATAAAAGGTCCTATAATGATCGCTGAAGGAAAATTATTTCCTTGAAAAAAGCTTGTTTTGAACGATAAAGTTGAATTTTTGCTAAAAACAATAACTGAATTATTAATTCTAATGAATTTCGGGAAAATATTTTCCTGTGAAGGGTATATGAATACGAAGGAGCTGCATGCATTGAACAGAACATGGTGGAAAGAAGCCACAGCGTATCAAATTTACCCACGGAGCTTTATGGACAGCAATGGTGATGGTGTAGGCGATCTGCAGGGAGTCATTTCTAAACTTGATTATTTGCAGGAGCTTGGCATCAATGTCATTTGGATCTGTCCTATTTATAAATCCCCAAATGATGATAATGGTTATGATATTTCGGATTATCAGGATATTATGGCGGAGTTCGGCAGCATGGCCGACTTTGATCAGCTGCTGCACGAGGTTCATGCACGAGGCATGAAGCTGATTCTGGATCTAGTGATTAATCATACTTCGGACGAACATCCATGGTTTGTTGAAGCACGTTCAAGCAAGGATAATCCGAAGCGGGATTATTATATTTGGAGTGATCCCAAGGACGGGAAGGAGCCGAATAACTGGGAGAGTATTTTCAGCGGTTCGATTTGGGAGCTTGATCCCGCCACAGAGCAATATTTTATGCATGTATTTTCCAAAAGACAGCCAGACCTCAACTGGGAGAATCCTGAGGTGCGCCGTGAATTGTATAGCATGGTCAACTGGTGGCTGGACAAAGGAATCGACGGCTTCCGGGTGGATGCCATTTCACATATTAAAAAAATCACCGGACATCCCGATCTGCCGAATCCACAGAATCTTCCGTATGTTCCGTCTGGCGATGGGCACATGAACCGTGAAGGGATTCACGATTTCTTGCAGGAGCTCAAGCAGGAGACGTTTGACCGATATGACATCATGACAGTTGGCGAAGCGAGTGGTGTAAATGTTGATCAGGCGGAGTCGTGGGTGGGTGAAGAGCAAGGCAAATTTAATATGATTTTTCAATTCGAGCATTTAGCTCTTTGGAATAAGAGTGTGACAGGTGGATTGGATGTTCTGCAGTTAAAATCAGCGCTCTCCCGTTGGCAAAAAGGTCTTGAGGGCAGAGGCTGGAACGCATTGTTCATCGAAAATCACGACCAGCCGCGTTCAGTTTCTACTTGGGGAAATGATGGCCAGTATTGGAAAGAGTCAGCTAAATCGTTGGCTACGATGTATTTCCTGATGCAGGGAACACCATTTATTTATCAAGGTCAAGAAATTGGGATGACCAATGTAAGATTTGAATCAATGGATGATTACGATGATGTGGCGATGAAGAACTTGTATCGTTTGGAGACTGAAGCCGGTAAACCACATGAGGAAGTCATGGAGGTAATATGGAAGAACGGTCGGGACAACTCTAGAACACCAATGCAATGGAGCGACTCTGAAAACGCTGGTTTCAGCAGTGGCAAGCCATGGATGAAGGTGAATCCGAATTATACGGAAATCAATGTGGAGCGGGCGAAGCAGGACCCTTATTCCATCTATCATCATTACAAAAAGCTTATCGCTCTTCGGGCTGCTAATCCCGTTACTGTTTACGGGACTTATGATCTCATTTTGCCTGAAGATGAACGTATTTATGCTTATACGCGGACGCTTGGAAATGAAAAACTGCTGGTCATGTCTAACCTGACAGCAGAGGAAGCGCTGTTTGACCTTCCATTTGATTTGGAGTTTGATACTAGTGAATTGCTCTTGCATAACTATGAGGTTGATCCTGCGGAGCCGATTGAGACTGTCGCATTACGGCCTTACGAGTCCCGAGTGTATATGCTGGTTAACGCACCTGTAGAGCAAGAGGGTAGCAGTGAACTTGTACCTGCACAAGAGTTAAGTGAAGCTTCTTTTCCAGAAACCGTTTAATATATTTATTGTAATTCAAAGCGCCCAGTTATCCGGGCGCTTTTTTTGTTGCGTTAGTGTAGGACTCTTGCACAAAATGAATGCGCTTACCTAGGCAAGTCGTATAAAAATATTATTTTTTCTATTATTTTTGTTCCCAAAATTAATAGAATACTATATTATGTTATGAATACAGATTCATATAAGTGTATATTCATTCAATTCGGGGTGAAAGTAGACAAAATTATAGGAGGTAAAAAATGTCCAAGAGAATACTATCTTTATTACTAGCTTTTACACTTATGATGTCGGGTCTGCTTCCAGCTGCATATGCAGGTGAAGTTGCAACCGAAATTAACCCGCAGGCGGTTGTTGCTCCGGTTTCTACGGAGAACACAGCTGATCCAGCGGTGCTTTCTTCAGAACAAACTACGGTAGCGACTGCTGTCTATGAACAAATAGCGGCGACAGTTTCCACAGAAGTATACAAAGCTTCTATGACGGAAGCTAGAACATTAGAATTGACTTTAGATCTTCCTGATGGGGCATCGCCTCAAGATATCATCTGGAATTTTGGCAGAACGGCGGAAGAGATGAAGCCGCTGGCAGAGTGGAAGAAATGGAATAAAGATGCGAAAGATTATTCAGGTAATCCTTTCGTAACAGTGACCTATGAGCCGATCTCAGGTTCAAAAGTAAAGGCTTTAATTCATTTTGATTTGCTGTACGGAGAGAATCTTTCATTAACGGGTATACGTGCAGAGTACGTCAAACGAGTGGGAATTTATAATCTAATCGGGACATTACCTGCTGGAGATGTGCTGGTAGAGCAGCAAGTCAAACTAAATCCATATGAAACCTATCATACATATGATGAGATTAAACCGGCGATCGATAGGATTACTGCTGAAAGCAATAATAAATATGATCGATATGTAGAGTATCAGCAAATTGGGACCTCAACTCAAGGTCGTGCCATTCATTTCTCTATTGTTGCTAAGGATAAGTCCTCAGTAGATCAATATTTGAACGAGACCTTACCACTTATGATGAATGATCCTGAAGCCCTGCAAAAGAAAATTAACGACGGGGATCTGCAGGATTATAAGGTACCTATCTGGTTGAACAACATTCATGCCGATGAAGCCAATGGTGTCGATGTAATCATTAAGTTTTTGGATACGCTGATGACACAGCAAATTGTCACCTATGATACCACTGATGAGAATGGAAATCCGAAAAAGGTAATTCTGAACATCGACGAAGCGCTTGACCATGTGATTTTCCTGCTTGATTATGTAGAGAATCCTGACGGTCGCGCGTTAAACACGCGTCAAACTTCAACACTGCTTGATCCAAATCGGGACAACTCTTACCAGACCCAGCCTGAGACACAAGCGGTAACTGCACAAATTGCTAAGTGGACGCCGCTTACCTTTTTGGACATGCATGGATTTGTAAGTGGCTTCTTGATTGAGCCTTGCACACCACCTCATGATCCTAACATTGAATATGATCTTGTAATGCCAAGTATGCTTGAGCAAGCAAATGCCATGGGGAAGGCGGGAATTGCTAATACTAAATATGATTCCTACCATATCCCTTATGAAGAATACGAAAAAACACAACAGGATCCGAACTATAAAGGAACGAATGCAACAGGTTGGGATGATGCTTCACCAGCCTACACAGCTGTATATGCCATGCATCAAGGAGCACTTGGGCATACGATTGAAGTGCCTGAATTGAATGAAGATTCACTGGATGCCTTTTATTATGCGGCTTTGGGGGCAACCGATTATGTGATCAACAACAAGCAGGAACTGTTCCTGAATCAATTGGAAATCTTCAAACGGGGTATCCAAAATGAGAATACTAATGCTGCTGTTAAAGATTATCTAATCAATGCACAGAATGAGTCCATTGGACGTCCAGGGGTAGATGAGAATACGAATTTCTTCCCTGAGTATTACATTCTTCCGGTTGCAAAAGATTTGCAAAAAAATGATCTGGAAACCTACAAAATGGTTCAGTACCTACTGCGTAACAATGTGAAAGTAGAACGGACAACAGCCAGTGTAACTGTAGATTCTGTAGTCTATCCGGCTGGAACCTATGTGGTGAATATGCATCAAGCCAAAAGAGGTTATGCGAATCTTGTCTTGTATGATGGACTAGATGTCTCGGATTTTAATGAGATGTATTCAGATACGGTACAGAATTTCTCGGCTATGCGTGGTTTTGACCGATATATTAGCCGTTCTGTTGGAGCATTCACTGGGAAAACAGAACAGGTTAGCAGTGTAACGATCCCTAGTACGAATCTGGATCAATCTCCGTTCGAGCAAAATTATGTGATTAAAAACAGCAACAATGATGCGATAAAAGCTGTGAATGAGCTGCTAGCCAACCATAAGGCAGTGACACTGCTGGAGAATGGGGGGACGGGTTACGAGAAGGGAAGTTTCCTTGTTTCCAGATCCAACCTTAGAACGGTATCGTCTAAATATCTGCTGGATATTGTGCCGTTTAGTGCTTCAGAGAACAGAACGGGTAAATTGCTTAAGGCTCCTAAGGTAGCTATTGCAGGAGCGACTGCATTTATGCTGAAGGATCTTGGATTTAACGTAACTACGGATACAGTGGCAGCAGATGTTCTAATCAATTCGGGAACGAATCTGATTGCTACAGGTAAACCATTTATCGGTTATGGAAGAACGATGCTGAAAACTGTTAAAGGGCTTAAGGTCCTCCCTGGACTGGACTATTCAACTCCGGTCAATAAGGAGGGCAAAGAAGATGCTCATGAGGGATTGTTTAAGGCTGAGGTCTCTCAGGACAATGTAATTACAGCGCCTTATGCCGATAGCGAATACCTCTACACGGTTTCCGCGGCTTATATTACAAAAGTGCCTGAAGGCGCAGAGATCTTGGCGAAATACGGATCAGGCGCTGACTTTTTCAAAGCAGGCTGGTGGCCGAATAACGAGGCTGCACAAGACCAAGTATTGGCGCTTACTTACAATACAGACAACATTCATGTGACGTTATTTGCGAATGATCTGATGAATAAATATCATCCGCAAAATCAATTCAGATTGCTTGCCAATTCAATCTATGCTGCCGCTCCAGCGGCGACTGAAGAGGATGGTATGGATAACGGGGTGAATGAACAAGAGCCAACAATACCTTCGACACCGTGGCAGCCATCTGTAACATCAACACCTGCACCGACCGTGCAGCCGTCTGCAACACCAACGCCAGCTCCAACTCCAACTGTGCAGCCGTCTGCGACACCAGCCCCAATAGGTTCTAACTTCACGGATCTAGGTAAGGTGGCGTGGGCAGCATCGGCGATTAAAGAGCTGGCGGCAAAAGGGATTCTGCAAGGGGTGAGCGATAATACCTTTGCTCCGCTTAAAGAGGTGACGCGTGCCGAGTTTATTACCATGATCGTGCGAACTTTTGATCTGCTTGATGTGAAATCATCCGCTGCCTTCAGTGACGTGAAAGCTTCTGACTGGTCTTACGGATACATTGCATCCGGGGTCAAGAACGGATTGATTAACGGTGTAGGCAATGGAAAGTTTGATCCTAACCGTGCGATTACACGCGAGGAAATGGCAATCATTGTATCCAATGCACTTGAGAAATTTAAAGGCAAGTCGGTAAGTGATACAAATGCCGCTTTGGCTAACTTTAAAGATCAGGCAACAATCGCTGCTTACGGTAAAGAAGCGGTGGCATTACTAACTCAGGAAGGTATTGTGCAAGGTCTGACTGCGGATACCTTCGGTCCTAAAAACATTGCCAACCGTGCTCAAGCAGCAGTGATTATCGATAGGATGTTGAAGCTTAATTAAGTTTTAGATTCTTATAAAAAAAACAAAAATGCCCCTCAGCTATTTGGCTGAGGGGCATTCTTTTTATAGTTACTTTGCATCATCCGTAGAAGGTAAATCCGGCAGTTGTTGAATGTAGCTGTTTGACATATTTAGAAGCCGCTGAACGGCGTCAAATTGTTCTTTTGTCGAACCGCCCTCTGTTTCAGAGCCATCGATTAGATTAAAGTTGTCTCCATCGTCGTAATCGACACCAGTTAAATACATGCTTGTGTCATTAATGAAAGAGCCGGTAGGCAAAAAGTGTCTGACAGGCAGCATGTTGGTCTGTTGGTTCATCAGGTCTTCTCCGAAGTGGAGCTGGTCTTTCATTGAAATCCCTAACAGGTTAGCTACAGTTGGCATAATGTCGATTTGGCCGCCAGTTTGGCTGTACACGGCAGGTTCACCTACACCAGGGGCATGAACGATGAAAGGAACATTGAACATATCGGTATAACCATATTCGTGGCCGACCATTTCTTCCATTAACGATTTCTCGTTGCCATCAAGGGAATATAGCGATACACCCTGATGGTCACCGTAAAAGACAATGACGCTATCATCCCATAGACCACTGGACTTTAATTGATCCAGGAATTGTCCCATTGCATAATCTGCGTAATTTTGAGCTAGAATATAGTTGCCAACTAGGGTGCCTTCATACCGTTTAGGCAGTGTCATTTTATTTTTTAACTCTGGCATTTTATAAGGGTGATGAGCACTCATAGAAATGACCATCGCGTAAAAAGGATCATCTTTAGCATCCATTTTGACTAATTCTGGAACAGTCTTGGCATAGAGTACCTCATCTGAAGCACCGAATGCGATATGATCATCATCCCCATAGAACGCTTGATCATAATACTTATCAAAGTCTAGAACTTTGTATAGGGTTTTGCGGTTCCAGAATTCTACGCTATTGGTGTGAAAGGTTGCTGTGCTATATCCATTAGCTTTCATTAACTTAGGCAGGCTCGGAAGCGCCTTATCCATATAATTGGATGAAGTGGCTACTTCGTGGTGAGGAACGTACAACGAAGTATTCACTACAAATTCAGCATCCGAAGTTGTTCCTTGCCCGGCATTAGTATAGAAGTTATTGAAATAATGTTCGCTTTTCAAAAGCTTATTTAGATTGGGTGTTACTTCCTGCCCGTCAATGCTCAGGCCCAGCAAAAAGTTCTGAAAAGATTCCATTTGTACCACGATTAGATTCTTACCTTGAGCTGCCGCCCAGTACTTCGGTGAGACAGGCTCTGTAATCCCTTTGGTCTCGTTAATGGATGGTTGCGTGATTTCTTTGCTGTCGATTATTTCTTCTGTTTCCCTTGTATCGGCAAAAATAGTATAGACCTCGTAATTAAGAATCCCCATACTCTCCGCTTTTTTGTTCTCGTTCATACTGGCATGATTTGGCCAAACATTAAAGACACAGACCGCCAAAGAAACACTGATGATTCCAAACAAAGCAGTCCGGTTCATGCGGCGGTTCATACCTCTTTCTTTCCAGATCGCAATATATTTCGGACGGAACATAAAAAACATGAAAACTACAATATCCACAAAAATGAACAAGTAGTAAGGGTCCAGCAATGAGTATGTGCTTTCTCCCACCTTAGTTACTTTATCTGCTTGTTCTAAGGCATGATAAGTAGCAATTACACCGTAATATTTGTAATACATTAGCACGGCAAAATATATGACTGAAATCAATAGGTTGGCTATCATGTAATACAGAAACTTTCGTTTGGAAGCCATCCATTCTATGAGTCCAAATACGATAAAGAAAAATGGGATCTCTGTCAGCAGCATGCTCCAGTTAGGACCGTCGCTAAAAACTACGAACCAGGCCACTGCGCATTTTAGCAGCAGGACGAAGCTAAAGACTAGGAAGGGTTTGTTTTTTATATCAAAATCTTTTTTCACTCGTTATCATCCTCTCTGATGCAATTACACCAAGGTCCTGCATATACCTGTATTTCATGGAAATCCGTTGCAATATGCCGAAGCTTATTATGCTCTCGAAGTTAACAAGTGTCAAAAGGTGGACGAGAGCCCTAGAGCGAAGCAACAGGCGATTTATGCCGCATAAGCAGGTAAAATCAACGCCAATCCCAAACTACAGGGTCCTATGCGTATAAAATGATTTTAATAATTTCCAGTATCCCGCAACTTTGTATAATATTCCTCAGTCTAAATATAGAGGAGTGATTAGAGAGGCGGGAATCAGATGACTAAGCGGCAGTTTGTAACGATGGTAACGATTTGTTTTTTTGTACTCTTAAACTCTGGATGTAATCAAGGGGAGAACTCCATAGGTGTGGAACCTGCTGCCTCTATAGCTTCAACGTCTGTACCACAGGTAACGCCGACATCTGCTCAAGTAACTATGATTCCCGAAGACTTTTTGCAAACACTGGATTATAAAGTTCAGAGCCATCCGGAGGTATTTGCAGTTGAGGTACCGCAGAACTGGGAGGTTAAGTTGGGGGAGTATCCAGTGGGACTTTACTGGCAATTAGCGAATGAGTTCTCTAAAGATGCAGGATTGGATTTGACACTGCTGAAGGGGACCACGGTAGAGGTGCAGCGGTATTCCTTAGTCGATGGTTTACCTGGTTCTGGCGAACAAAAAGAATTTTCTTATCCCTCCAACCTCGTTTTGCTTGTGCAATCAGGGAATACCGTTGGTGCGTGGCTGGAATTTAATATTCAAAGTATCGGGCCGTCGATTAAGAAGCGTAGCTTGACCGACATTACAGGACTTACATTTGAGGAGTGGACGGAGAGAGAAGGTTTGTTTGCTGAGGAAGGTGAGAATGGTGACTTAGCCTCATTAGGCCATTTCGAACTTCTGGATGCATTCTTTCAGGCTATTCAGGATGGTAATCATACCCGTGCCCGCGCATGTTTGAATCCTAATGCCTTACTCACTGCATTGACGGTTAACCGTCAAACGCATCAACTCTATAACCCGGATTTTGGTGGTGAAAATGCTCTCAGTGAAAGTATTGTTGAGGCTAAGCCTACCTCTTATAAAGTGATGGATTATGATACTGGCTTAGAAATTAAAGACATCGGTGATCGCACAACGTTAAATATTGTGGTCGATCTGTATATGAAATCACTAAATCCCGTCTTCAATACCCCAGATGGCCGGGAGATTCGCTTCGCAGTGTTGAACAAACACGCTAACGGCTGGAAGATTGGAGGTTTTGGAACGGGACCGTGAGTTGTTGCGTTATCTTTATTTTTAATAAAAGGAGTGATCTCAAGTGTTTAAACAAAGCTTGATGTCAAAAGTGCAGGTAAGTCGGATTTGTAGAGTTGTTGTCGGGACTGTTCTTTGCCTGACTATAGTCTCACCCTTAGTGGCAGCAGCAGATAATGTTGTGAATTCACCTGAAGAAAAGAAATTATTGTCTGGCATCACCCAACTGGACGCTGGTGACAGAAGTGCGTATGCCGTCACTGCGGATGGAACAGCCTGGGCGTGGGGTGGTGGGTACGGCTCTATTGGTAATGGGGCGACCACACCAGCGTATACTCCCGTCAAAATGCATATCGATCATGTAAAGCAAATCTCAGGTGGTTATCGCCATAACTTGATGTTGAAGGACGATGGTACAGTGTGGGCGGTAGGGGGGAACGAGCATGGACAACTTGGCATTGGAACACAGTCTTCTAAGATTCTTGTAGAGCCTGTTCAAGTGCAAGGGCTAACAGATGTGAAAGCTGTTTCTGCGGGGGGCACCTTTAGCTTAGCTCTTCTTAAAGATGGAACGGTCTGGGCGTGGGGAGGCAATGAACAAGGAGAACTCGGTGACGATTCGCGGAAAAACAAGCTAACCCCGGTGCAGGTGAAGGGACTACCCACCGTCCTGTCTATAGCAGCGGGATCGAATAATTCAGTGGCTCTTGGTAACGGCGGAGAGGTATGGGTGTGGGGATCACAGCAACCACTGGGAACTCAGAAGGGCGTAATCTTAAAGCCTACGCTTATTAAAGGAAGCGGAGAATATAGAGCGGTTGATATGGATGGAGCCTATGGACTTTATGGGGCGGCATTGAGATGGGATGGCACAGTATGGATTTGGAATAATTACATAGATCCATATCTGGGAGAAGCTCTAAAGCCTGTTCAGGTTCCAGGACTTACAGACGTCATTTCGCTGACAACAGATTCCGCAGTGAAGGCGGATGGGACCGTGTGGCAGTGGACGGTTGGCGATAAGAACAAGATTAATGTTACACAGTCTAAAGGCATCCAGAATGCAGTTTCCGTTTCTAAAGGGAGCAGAAATCATTATGTACTCTTAAAAGATGGTCATGTCCTTGCCTGGGGGGCAAATGAATTTGGACAGACGGGTCTGGGGGTCAGAGAGATCGAGGTGAGTACGCCTCAGCTGGTGAAAAAATCTATTCAAGTGTTGTTGAATGGGAATGAAATGGAACTGACTATGCCGCCGTTACTAATCAATAATTCGACATATGTTCCTTTAAGAGGAGTCTTCGAGCAGATGGGAGTTAATGTTCGTTGGGATGTTCCATCGAGAGCTGTGGTTGCTGTGAAGGGATCTACAACGCTGATCTTGAATTCGGTAACTGGACAAACGACTGTTAATGGAAAGATTATCGCAACAGATCAAAAACCGGTCTTCATTAATGATAGCGTTTATGTACCCCTCAGATTGATAAGTGAAATGTTGGGGGCGCAGGTAGAATGGGATGCAGGTGCTTATGCCGTTCGAATAAATTCCAATAAATAAGTTGACTATATATTAGAAGCTTTAAGCTGAACTCTCCTTCAGGGGAGCTCAGCTTTTTTGCGTGGAAGGCAGAAGATTTAGGGGGATATGCAATGACCGTAAACAAAGCGTACGCGATTTTGAAGAATGTGTGCGGGAATCTTTTCGAGGATTCTTTATACGGATGATGATGAATATTGGAAAAATGGGACAACTTATAATTATCCCAATGATCGTTCAATTATGGGCGCGAAACGGATGGGCATAGCAACAACGATTAATATTGGGACAAAAACGGGTAAGAGTATATATTACGGCCTCTTTGTATTTGCTGCAGTGCTGTTGATTGGAATGTGTGGAAACCGAACTTCTTTAGGCGGAGTTGAAAGGGTGGTGAGATTTTTCATTGATTTTAAAATAAATCGTATGAAGTATAACCCTCTTGTGATAGAATAATCTAGTTGCCCTAGTTTCTGAGAATCCACTCTGTTCCAGCAAAACACCTGATCTATACACGTGGATAATCGAGGAAATATGAGCATTTAAGAGTATTAACAAGATTTCTTAGAGATTTTACACAAAACACATCATTTTTTGTCGGTTTTTATTGATTTATTCAAAAATATTATGTATAATCAGCCTTGTTGATTTTGCAAATGGAATTTTAGGAGGTTTTTATTTTGGGAAAAGCGTTAATTATTGGCGCTGGCGGCGTAGCAAGTGTTGTTGTTCATAAATGCTGCCAGAACCCGGATGTATTTGAAGAGATCTGCATTGCTAGCAGAACTGTCGCGAAATGTGACGCTCTGAAAGATAAATTAGCCGGAGGCCGCACGAAGATTTCTACTGCTCAGCTCGATGCAGATAACACGGACGAAGTCATTGAACTGATCAAGAGCTTTGAGCCGGATGTCGTTATTAATGTCGCTCTCCCATATCAGGACCTGACGATCATGGATGCGTGCCTGGCAACAGGAGTGCACTATGTGGATACTGCCAATTATGAACCACAAGATACAGCGAAATTTGAATATTCCTGGCAGTGGGCTTACAAAGAAAGATTTGAGAAAGCTGGCCTTACCGCTTTGCTCGGCAGTGGATTTGACCCAGGAGTAACTGGCGTATTCACGGCTTACGCGCAAAAGCACTATTTTGACGAGATCCATACCATTGATATTGTAGACGCCAACGCTGGCGATCATGGATATCCATTCGCTACAAACTTTAATCCTGAAATCAATATTCGTGAAATTACCGCTAATGGCCGTTATTTCGAGAATGGCGAGTGGATTGAAACTGCACCACTTTCTGAGAAGAAAGTTTACGATCTTCCGGAAATTGGACCTAAAGATATTTATCTTTTGTACCATGAAGAGCTGGAATCCTTGGCTGTTAATATCAAGGGCGTGAAAAAGATCCGTTTCTGGATGACTTTCTCACAGAACTACCTGACTCACTTGAAAGTGCTTGAGAATGTGGGTATGACTTCTATCGAGCCTATCATGTACGAAGGTAAAGAGATCGTTCCTTTGCAATTCTTGAAGGCAATGCTGCCTGACCCAGCTTCCCTGGGACCAAGAACAAAAGGTAAAACTAACATTGGATGTATCATCCAAGGTACTAAAGACGGTAAGCCAAAAACTTATTATGTATACAACGTTTGCGATCATGAAGAATGTTATGCAGAGGTTGGCTCCCAAGCCATTTCCTATACTACAGGCGTTCCTGCAATGATCGGAGCAATGTTAATTATAAAAGGAATCTGGAAGAAACCAGGCGTGTACAACGTAGAAGAGTTCGATCCAGATCCATTCATGGAAGCTTTGAATAAACATGGTCTGCCTTGGCAAGAAGATTTCTCGCCAACGCTGCTAGACTAAGGCGCGATTGATGGATATTGATATCAGCGTTGTCCCGTCACCATGTTACCTTGTAGATGAAAGATTGCTTACCCGCAATCTTGAGATTATGAATTCTGTACAAGAACGTACAGGAGCTAAGATTTTGCTCGCGCAAAAAGGCTTCTCTATGCACTCCTTGTATCCGCTAGTTGGCAAGTACTTGCATGGCGTAACTTCCAGCTCCTTATTCGAAGCCAGACTTGGCTATGAAAAAATGGGCAAAGAGGTTCATGTCTACGCACCAGCTTATGTGGACAGTGAATTCGATGAGCTTCTTGAATATTCCGATCACATTGTGTTCAATTCTTTTGACCAGTGGAATCGATTCAAGGATCGTGTGAAAAATGCACCGAAGCACATCAGCTGCGGCATTCGAGTGAATCCGGAGTATTCCGAGATCGAAGTTCCGCTGTATGATCCATGCTACAATTATTCCAGAATGGGAGTAACTCTCCCTAACTTTAGACCTGAAGAGCTTGAGGGGATTGATGGATTACACTTCCATACCATGTGCGAACAAAATTCAGACACACTGGAGCGTACGCTCAAGGTAGTCGAAGAGAAGTTCGGACCTTATCTCAAAGGGATGAAATGGCTTAATTTTGGTGGCGGTCATCATATTACACGTCCCGATTATGATCTGGAGACCCTTGTCCGCTGCATTTTGCATATGAAAGAGACTTACGGTGTGGAAATCTATCTGGAGCCAGGTGAGGCCGTTGCGCTTAATACTGGATATTTGGTAGCTACCGTTCTGGATGTTATGCATAATGGAATGGACATTGCGATTCTCGATACTTCGGCTGAATGCCACATGCCAGATGTACTGGCTATGCCATACCGTCCGAACATTATCGATGCTGGACAACCTGGGGAATATCCTTATACGTACAGATTAGGTGGAATGACTTGCCTAGCCGGAGATGTTATTGGAGATTATTCCTTCAAGGAGCCTTTGAAATACGGCGATAGACTCGTATTCCTAGATATGGCGCATTATTCTATGGTGAAGAACCATATGTTTAACGGCGTGAATCTGCCAGCTATCGTCAGCTACAATGACGAAGAAGGAATTAAAGTAATCAAACAGTTCGCTTTCGAAGATTTCAGCGGACGTTTATCTTAATAGAATGATCAAAAAAGGTGTCCCTTCTGGGACACCTTTTTTGCTATGGTTCCAGTCCTTTGAATGCGCGATTACATCTAGGAAAAGAGAAGTGATGCTAAAGGACCGTATGACAACTATTGGTGTTTATTAGCTCGTTTAGCTAAGGTTATGGACAGTATGGCTCTTATTGGCCGGATAATGACTATAATTAGGGCGCATTTGGTAGAATAGCTACAACTGAGTCCGATTGTATGCTGATACAGCCGATTTTTCGGAAATAGAGTCTCCTCGGTCCGCTTCATGTTCGTGGGGATGGGGGGGAGATAGATATCGAACCGTTTTTTCATAGGGATTCTTCTCTTGTTATTGGGTTTATCTTACAGTTGGATACTTGTATTACTGGAAAAGTTTCTTCATAATTAGCCGCTCACAAGTAAGGTCTCATGTGATACAATAATTTAGTCTGTTTTTAAAAATAGTTATTGAAGGGTCCGTATCTGAGGAGGAAGTCAGCATCAATGAAACATGCACCGTTTATTGCAGTGGAAGGCCCGATCGGGGCTGGAAAAACAACATTAGCTTCGATGCTTGCAGAGGAATTAAACTTACCGATTATTAAGGAGATTGTTGATGAAAATCCGTTTCTGGCTAAATTTTATCAGAACATGGATGACTGGAGCTTTCAACTGGAGATGTTTTTTCTCTGTAATCGGTACAAGCAGCTTGAAGATACAGTAACTCAATACATAGATAAAGGTAAACCGGTGATCTCGGATTATCATATTTATAAGAACCTTATCTTTGGGGAACGAACGCTGAAGGGAACGAAACGAGAAAAGTATCGACAAATCTATCATGTGCTGACGGATGACCTGCCGAAGCCAAATATTATTCTCTATATAAAAGCGGATCTCGATACCTTGTTAAAAAGAATTGCCAAACGCGGACGCCCTTTTGAAGGGGATATGGATACTGCGTATTTGCAGCAATTGATAGAAGATTATGATGATGCGATGGCCTCTCTAGCGATTCAAGAGCCGTCTACCGTTATTATTACCATAGATGGAAATGCAGTCGATTTCGTGGAGAACCCAGAACACTTCGTCGAAATTGCCTCTCACCTAAAGGAGCTAATGAAATGAATCCATATAACATCCCAGATAACGCCATAATTACCGTGGCAGGAACCGTGGGGGTGGGGAAATCCACTTTAACAGGTGCTTTGGCTAAAAGGTTGAATTTTCAAACCTCGCTGGAGCAAGTTGATCATAATCCTTATCTTGAAAAATTCTATCATGATTTTGAGAGATGGAGTTTTCATCTACAGATTTATTTCTTAGCCGAACGTTTTAAAGAACAGAAGAAAATGTTCGAAATGGGCGGTGGTTTTGTTCAAGATCGCTCGATTTATGAGGACACTGGTATTTTTGCTAAAATGCATGCGGATCAAGGCACGATGTCTAAGACAGACTATGAAACCTATACAAGCTTGTATGAAGCTATGGTTATGACACCCTATTTCCCGCACCCTGATGTACTGATTTATATTGAAGGCAGTCTTCCTTCTATTTTAGCGCGAATTAATGAACGTGGCCGTGAAATGGAAATTCAAACGGACGTGTCCTACTGGGAGCATATGCATGGCAGATATTCGAAATGGATCAATGAGTTTACAGCTTGCCCAGTGCTCCGACTGAACATTGATGATTATGACGTGAATGATTCGGCATCAATGGCGGATATTCTTACGAAGGTAGGCAACACCATTCGTAAGCCTGTTGATACAATATAATAGTTGATGATTAGCAGCTCCCGTGGTTTGGGGGTTGTTTTTTTATATGCTCATAAAAAAAGACCCAAATCTATGATTTGGGCTAATAGGGAAGTGTCAGTTGTCCTAATCATAAAATACGAAAAGTAAATTAAAATGGTGTGGACATTGTAATGTGCTTAAGGGCCACCTCCTATTTTATTAGCCTTTTTTTATAAAAATAGGTTCCAGTCTAATAGAAACTAGTTATTGGTCCATGTCTAAAATTAATAAGATGCGTACACTGAACTATCTTTATAGGGAGGTGTACGCATTGAGTTGTCCAGACGATAAAAAGTGTCATAAGAAAAAAGTCGCCACTGTATTTCCTTCGAAAAGAAAAAGAAAAGAACATCGCCGAAAGGTTATTAAGAAGATTGTAAAAGTAACCTGTCCTCCACCAGAAGTGAATGTTACTACTCCCACAGTCGTTGGTGCTACAGGACCGCAAGGGCCACAAGGAGCACAAGGACTCCAAGGAATACAAGGGGCCCAAGGCATTCCCGGAGCTCAAGGAGCACGAGGACTCCAAGGAGCTGAAGGACCTCAAGGACCTGCAGGCGGCCCTCCGGGACCCCAAGGACCTCAAGGTGAACCCGGGCCAGCGGGAGCGATTGGTCCTCAGGGTGTAGCGGGCCCCGTTGGTCCTCAGGGTGCGCAAGGCGTTCCGGGTGCCCAAGGAGTTGTAGGTCCTCAGGGATCGCAAGGTTTACCGGGTCCTGCAGGAGCTATAGGACCACAAGGTTTTGTAGGAGCAACCGGAGCGCCGGGAGCACCAGGAGCACCGGGAGCAACCGGAGCAACAGGAGCACCGGGAGCGCCGGGAGCGCCGGGAGCGCCGGGAGTAGCTGGAGCAACAGGAGCACCGGGAGCGGCCGGAGCACCGGGAGCAGCAGGAGCACCGGGAGCAGCAGGAGCAACGGGAGCAACCGGGGCGCCGGGAGCAGCAGGGGCGCCGGGGGCAGCAGGAGCCGCGGGAGCAACCGGAGCACCGGGAGCAGCAGGAGCAACGGGCGCAACCGGGGCAACAGGAGGCGTATTAGGTTTTGCTGATTTTTTTGCCCTAATGCCTCCTGATAATGCAGCAACTGTAGCACCGGGCACAGACGTAAGTTTTCCTCAAAACGGACCTACTAGCGGGACAACAATAGCAAGAACAGGTCCTAGTTCTTTTAATTTAGCGGCAATAGGGACTTATCAGGTGTTGTTTCAGGTTAGTGTAACCGAAGCGGGACAACTCATCTTGACTCTTAATGGCGCAGATCTCGCTTATACCGTAGTTGGACGCGCAACAGGTACATCGCAAATCGTAGAAATGGCTATAGTGCAAACAACGGTCATTAACACCATCCTGACCGTTCGGAATCCTGCTGGTAACTCTACTGCGCTTACTATTACTCCTCTCGCTGGAGGAACAAGATCTGTTTCAGCACATCTCGTTATTACACAATTAGCGTAACAAGGTGTATTTCGTATAGATAAGTTAGTCATCTTAATATTGGTGATTTTACTTATGATTATTGTAAAGAGGAGGACGAACGAAGGTCTTCCTCTTTACTCAGAGTATTTACTGGCTTTCAAAAAAGCAGCAATCGAACAAGTTCATTTTTTAATCAAGGTGATGCTAACATTCTATTGTTTTTCTATCGTCTAACAACTTAAAATTCATCATCTATTTATGTGAATTCTTTTGATTCTATCTTAAGATGCCATATCGGTTTCCTCATGATACAATAAAAGATAAGTTTATAAGGATGAGGTGACTTTAGTTGAAGTATGATTTCGATCGCGTAATTGACCGCCGTAATACTAGCTCTTACAAATGGGACCAATCCGAGAAGTTGTTTGGTGAGAAGGATATTATGCCGCTTTGGGTGGCAGACATGGATTTTGAAAGTCCTCCCGCAGTGAAGGAAGCCATTCTGCGCCGCGCAGAACAAGGAGTTTACGGTTACAGTGTACCTAGTGATACTTATAAAGAAGCCATCACGTCATGGTTTAAAAGACGGCATGATTGGCAGATCAAACCGGAGTGGATTTCAGATTCTCCCGGAATTGTAACTTCCTTAAGCCTCTCTGTTGAACTGTTTACTGAGCCTGGGGACGGGGTTATTTTACAATCGCCAGTTTATTATCCCTTTTATGATGTCATCCAGATGAATGACCGGAAGGTTGCCAAGAATCCGCTTATCGTCCGTAATGGGCGCTTTGAGATGGATTATGAGCAATTGGAAGGGTTGATGTTGGGTGGAGCGAAGCTGCTGCTGTTATGCAGTCCGCATAATCCAGGCGGTAGAGTATGGGAAAGAGAAGAGCTGTTGAAGCTCGGTGAACTGTGCTTGCGTCACGGAGTGACAGTTATCTCTGATGAGATCCATTGTGATTTGGCGCTTCCAGGTTATGAGCATATTCCTTTTGCATCCTTGTCTGAGGAAATTGCCAATATTACGTTAACCACCCTTGCCGCTACCAAAACCTTCAATCTTCCGGGGCTTCAATCCTCTTTTATCGTGTCCTCGAATCCGGAATTGAAACGTAAATTTGATCAAAAAATGAAAGCCTTGAGCTTACATATGGCTAGTTTCTTCGCGCAAGGAGCGGTACAAGCCGCTTACAATGACGGAGAAGAATGGCTGGATGAGCTGTTACAATATGTATCAGATAATGTGGATTATACGGTCAGCTATTTGGCGGAGCATTTACCACAGGTTCATGTGATGCAGCCGCAAGGAACCTACCTGCTCTGGGTGGATTGCCGCGAACTGAACTTGGAAATAGACGGTCTGAAGCAGCTGATGTACAAAGAGGCTAAAGTGGCTTTTAATGAAGGTTCTGTTTTTGGAACAGAAGGCAAAGGCCATCTACGGATTAATCTGGCTTGTCCGAGATCCACATTAGTTGAGGCATTGGAACGCTTTTGCAAGGCAGCCGCAGCTTATACAACGAAATAAACGGTGATTACTGAAGCTTGATGATTCCGCTAATGGGATCGTTAAGCTTCTTTATTTTGCAATAGGGTAAAAAGAATAATAAAATAGAGTCCATTACGACAAGCAGGAGGACTGCAAATGAAATGGGTAGCTCAGCTTCCGTATTATAAGATACAACGAGAAATTAGGGATGGAGAACAACGAAGTGTTGCTTCCAATCGGCTAATGTATCTGTATCAAGATAGAATTGTAACACGCCATCGGGAATTCCCGCTAAAAGATATTTTCGATATGTCTTATCGCTCAATGGGGGATATGGGCGGCATGTTCTATCTCCACACGAGTAAGGGCGTGTATGCTTATTTGATAGAGTGCGATCCTGAGCGGTTTATTGAAGCCTTTAAAGAACAGGAATTGAATAAAAATTGAGCGACCCTCGTTGGCCGTGATATGATAGCTTTTATGAAAAAAACATAATGGGAGAGAACATAAATGAGCAAAACACGAATTATTATTGATGCAGATACAGGTATTGACGATGCACTGGCGATTCTATATGCCTTACGTGCTCCAAACGTAATTGTAGAAGGAATTACAACCGTTTTTGGAAATATTGAGGTCGAAAAGGCGGCGGACAATTCACTGCGGCTAATTGAGCTTGTTAAGCCCGGTTATGAGATTCCTGTAGCGATCGGAGCATCCAAGGCGCTTGTTCGTGAACACTCAGGCTACGCCACTCATGTGCATGGTGAGAACGGTATTGGCAATGTGGAAATTGCTCCATCCAGCCAGCGTCCTATTAGCGAAACTGCATCTGAGTTTATTGTTCGGATGGCTAATGAGAATCCCGGAGAGATTGTATTAGTCACACTGGCACATCTAACCAACCTTTCAATGGCGCTTGATATGGACCCTGGTATTAAGAATACTTTGAAAAAAGTAGTGGTGATGGGCGGTACGATCTTCAGTCCCGGCAATAGAACACCGGTTGCGGAAGCAAATATTGCCGGGGATCCGGAAGCTGCTGATCATGTATTTACATCTGGGCTTCCTGTTATGATGGTGGGTCTAGACGTTACGCTTAAGACGCGGATTACACAAGAGCATATCGATTTATTAAAACGTTTTGGACGTGAAGAAAATAAAGCGATCATTTCGTTTATGGAACAATCGCTTACTCATTATTTTAATTTCTATCGTGAAGCGAACTTTTTGATCAACAGCGCACCGCTGCATGATCCACTCGCACTTATGGTTGCGCTGCAACCAGATCTGGTAACCTACAAAGAGATGAATGTTCGTGTGGAGCACAAAGGTGAGTTTACATCGGGAATGGTCGTAGCGGACTTGCGGGCTCAGCCAAAAGTGGGTAAACCCATACAAGTTGCAGTGGATGTAGATGTTGAACGAGCAGTGGGAACCTTTTTGAGCGTGTTTATGTAATTTTGCCGACCTCTTCTAATATGAAAAATAATTTCGCAGCTCATAGATGACAATCTATTAATTTTACAATTGGATAATCTTTGGTAAAATGGTAGAGGACATATAAGAGTTTACAAGATTAGACTGCATATCATAGAAGAGGGAGACTTAACATTCATGAATAAGCGAATCGGTAAAGTAGTATTATGTATGGCTATTTCGCTAGGAGGCACCACGGCGTTATTCCAAAATACTACACAGGCAGCCACAGCTGGTGGAGTTAGTATTGTGCTGGATGGTTATCCACTACCATTTCCAGTAGAACCTGTTGTGATGAGCGGAACAACGATGGTGCCATTCCGAGCTATATCTGAAGCTTTGGGAATTAATGTCGAGTGGAATCAAGCGCAGAAGAAAATTACGGCTACCAAAACAGATACTGCAGGGACCAAAGTGGTAACCCTGACCCTTGGCAGCAAAAATGCAGGTGTTAACGGCGCGGTTGTGAAGTTAGGAGTTGCTCCGCAGACGATCCGGGATACAACGATGATTCCCCTTAGCTTCTTCGGCCAGCAGTTTGGTGCGGGTGTAGCTTGGAATCAATCCACGAAGACCGTATCTATTACTTCGCCGAAGACTGAGCTGTACACTCTTGGTTTCTATGCGCTGAGTTCTTATAGTGAGATTTCCTTACTTCCTAATTTTGATGCTATGGCCTTCGGTTGGAGTGGGATTGATAAAAGCGGGCAATTCACCACAACGGGGACTGATTTCAAATGGCCTCAGGCGGCTGGTGACGTAACACCAGAATCAATTGTCACGAATGCAGCGGCAGGTGGAACAGCTCCTTATCTGATGGTCTTCTCTGGAGACACCGCATCAGAGTTAACTAAGAACCTGGAAGATAAGCAGCTTCAAGAACAGACGATTACTGGAATCGTAGATCTTGCAACGCAAAAAGGATTCCAAGGCATTACCCTGGATCTGGAGGGCCTAGGTCTAACCGGTGATAAGGCGAAGGTGCAAGCAGATTACAATGCTTTTGTGAAAAACCTATCACAAAAAGCACATGCAGCAGGACTTAAACTTACCGTTATTCTTCATCCATTAAATAGTTCTTATAAAGGTTATGATTACAAAACTTTAGGAACACTTGCAGATGATTTGGTCATTATGGCGTACGATTATTTACAAGAGAAAAAAGTTCCAGAGCCGATGAGTTTAGTTGATGAAGGCATCCGGCTTGCGCTTCAGCAAGTGAGTAAGGATAAGCTGATCCTCGGGATCTCTGTGTATAGCGAAAACGAATCTTCAGTGAATTCTAAGGTAGGACTTGCTAAACGTTATGGTCTTAAAGGAATTGCAATCTGGCGTTTAGGTCTGATCGGACAGCCTGTCTGGAACGAGATGGGAAAGTCAGTAGAGTAAGCAGCAACGATCAAAAAGAGTGGTACCGCGAAGGTTAAACCTATCGCCTCTTTGGAGGCGATAGGTTTTTTCTGTTCTCTATTGAATAAATACTATTGAAGGTGGGTGTTTTATCTACCTAAGGTTTTTTTATGGGCAGAATGCAACTGTTTAGAGAGAATATCAGACGAGAGTGTTGAACAATTGGACTGCTATGCCGCTGCTTGCGAGTATCTTTTAATACCAAAGTATGAAGAACGTTATTTAGATACGGAGGTTACACTCAACGATATAACTATGCACATGCAAAATCTCAAGAAAAAATGGATAAATGGATGGCGTGGATAATTAGCCGCCGTAACTGGCAGCCGATTGCTGTCTTCATAAGCGTTTAACGCCAATCTTTCGAGTGTTGGAGGTGAACACAACTGAGGGCATAAAGAGACCAAAAATACGAAACCAGTCCGAAGTTCGGAGCAGGTGTTGTGTTTTATCGTTCATTAAGCAGTAGCACAGAAAAATTGTAAGTTCTTCATTGGCCTCTGCATCTGCAGAGGGCTTTTCTATTGATCGGATCAATTCCATTAATCGCAATACTCAAGTCATTTAACTAACGAATCATATTCATGAGGAACAAACATATCACCAAATTTCTTTCTCATCATTATTTGAGTTTGTAATGCTTGTTCATAATTAGAACCCGTAGCAATGAAAGCCAAATTCTTCTCTTTAACATCTATCCAGTTAGTAGATGGCCAAATATTGATGTTTTCAAATCTATCATCAAACCACATTAGACCGTATTGATTTATTTCGTATGGTGCGGAGGAGTCTAGATAAAATAGAGTACTCATATTTATGCCTTTATTTCTTTTAGTGATATATACAGTGACCTCTTGATCTTTTGTGAAGTCATAGGCATCTATTGAGACATTTCCAACAAATTTCTTTTGACCAAATATTGGTTTATATAGTGTCCCATTAACCTTAATTATGGTACTTTTAGCTGAAGAAGAGTTGTTAAGGGTGAACACGACGGCAGTACGTTCTACGTTAACCTTTTTCGGGAAATTGTAGTTATATAAAAACAAAGCAACACCTATTAGCACTAAAAATAGTACAACTGAAATTAAGGTTATAGGTTCCTTTAATCTCATAATTCCCCTCCAAATCTCAACTTCAAATAATTGAAATCTATTACAATAAATAACCCATACCCATAGGCATAGCAGGGGTAATAGTTTGAACGGTTTTACCATCAATCCCGGTAAGAGTAATTTTTGTTATGAAAGAAGTTGCAGTAGGCCCGCTGAGATAATAATTTATTGCGGCAGAAGAATCTCTATGATACAGGGCAGTATAACTAAATTGTTTCGATGATCCCTGATTTATTGTTGCATTTGTTGTGGCACCAGTTGTTGAAGCATAGCTAAACGTAGGAATAGAATATGCACTAGCGCCGCTAACTGTACTAGTAATTAATGCTAAACTTTGATAAGAATCAGAAATAAAGTTCTTTACCGCGTCATATATAGTTATGGTAGCACCTACATAACTATTAAATGAACCAAGAGTAGTTGTCGCAGCTGACACCAAAAGATTGGAAGCCCCCGCTTGAATTTGAGTTTGAAAGAAACGTTACTCCCGTATTCTTGAGTGCAGAATTTTGAGCATTAGATTCTGCCGTTACATGTTGAACTTCATATGTAACCCCATTTTTGACCCAGTTAGACCGGAAACTAGACCAAACAATATTTGTGCTCGCCGGTAAATCAACAAATGGTTGTATTTGTGAGCTGTCTGTTCCTAAGAATTTTTTGTCCTATTACAACTTGTGCTTCCTCTGGAGTTAAATAATCTACCCCCAAAGATTCTAGTTCCTTCCCTAGCTTTTCATATTCTATTTCGTAGCCAGCCTTATGTTCTCCCAGTAGATCCGCTCTTTCTTGATAAATCTTACTAATCTGTGCTTCGACATCGTTGTTGTTGCTACTTGAAGCGCTTACAACACCTCTTGATCCAAGAAGTAAAGAACTAATCAGTACTAATGAGGCAATTTTTCGGTATATCAGATTCCTCTTTTTTACCAAAAATACTATATTTCGGATTTTTATTAGTATATAAGATCTTATGAAAATCTGTCAATGATTAACATAATCGAATGAAGGAGAGATTCAGGAATGCGCTTCGAGAGTACCATACAAGGGAGATATGATTGTAACTTCTGATGATCGTAGGTAACTTTGTGTCATTGACTTTTGCGTGTTCTTCTAATTCCTCAAATGAAATACTTGTGAAGCTCACGTGCTCTTCTCTTACTTTAGGGGCTTCGCCAACAACGCCTACAGATAAACTTTCTTCATATAGAAGCTCCTTTAATTTAAAATGGTCTATATAATCCAGAGTGAAAGTAATGTAAAATATAACCTTTATTATATTGTATAACCAATATATAGTGGTAAAGGAAATTTTGAAACTGTGGCGTGTTAGCGACTGTCCGAAAGCTTTCCGAAGGAAAATTCGCCTCGTTAGCAGAGGTTGTCTCCGGAATCCGACCAATTGATACGGTAATAACAAAGAAAACTGGAGACAAATCCGGTTGGAAGAACGGATATTTCCGTAGTCACGATCGTTAGCTGTTATAGCTGGCAATCCGAATGTTATAAAACTCACATTAACCTAAGCCATAAACCTATATAATCTCTAAGGTTGAACTTTTGAACTAAATTCATTATTTTTCAGGAGGACATTAGAGTATGAGATATAAAGCATTAGAGCTCGACAAACCGCTTACTTATGAGCTGGAAGGGTTAGAAATAGGGGTAACTTCGAACTGTAATTTCCGCTGCGATTATTGCTGTGCATATAATAGAAATGATGGACAAAGCATTAAAGCCAAAGAGGTCATCCGCATTCTGGACGAACTTCCAGGCCTTAAAAGAGTACGCTTATCAGGTGGAGAAGTGACGCTGAAATTCGATGACTGTGTGGAAATTGTAACCTACTGCGCATCCAGAGGGATTCAGACACAGTTAAATTCCAACGGCAGTCTTTTAAATGCTGAACGAATTGGCCAATTGGTCTCCGCAGGATTAACGACTATACATATTTCCTTCAATTTTACTACTGCGGAAGCTTTCTCAAAATATTATAATATTCATCCAAGCATCTATGAAAAAATAAGAGAAAATATTACCCTATTCGCTGCAACAAGTGTGGATACCGTACTGGAGACGCTGCTGTTCAGTGAAACCCAGGATAATATGAAGGAGATCAGCGATCATGTCTACGCAATGGGCGTGCGCACACATGAAATTCAGAACAGTATTATCATGGATCATACAGGTTGGAAGTCTATAGCTGCACGGGAACAATTAAAGAATGCAGTGAGTGAGCTGATCGCACGGAAGAAAGAAGATACGATTCTGTATTTCACCTGTATGGACCGCTTTATGGACGCCCTTGGGTTCGAAGAGCAGCCGGGTGTGTATTTTCCTCACTGTATCGAGGGGAAGAAGCAGCTTCATCTGCATGGAAATGGCGACATTTTGATTTCAGAGCTTTGCCATCCGGTGATTATCGGCAACATTTATCAAGGAACTTCACTAAAAGATTTATACAATAATATGCCAGCGCCATTGGCACAGTTTTTGGATAAGCAACCCTGCCCAGCACTGGATGCATTGTTTCCACAAGGCATAGAAGTTTAACACTCTATATAGATTACTTCGAGGGACCAATTTAAGAATTGGTTCCTATTTTTTATGGTAGACTGAATAAAAAACATAGATAAGGGATGTATGAGCTTCATACATAAGGTGTACTGCCAAGTGTTTGCTAATATAAGAAATGGACTCATCAAATCTAATGTTGTTCTAGAAAAGATTATGCCGTTATTAACACCCACGGCCATCGTGGTCGGGGTACTTAACGAAAGCAGACTGCTGCCGTTCACAGGTCTCGTGCCCTGGATTTTCGCTGTAATGACGCTGATAGGGAGCTTGAAGTCCAATCTAAAGGATCTGCTGGGGGTACTTCTGAAACCTCAGAAGCTGATTATTCTAATGGTAATTTTACATATTGTAATGCCGCTGATCGGCTGGCTTGCAGCCATGGCTTTTTTTCCGGGAGATCCATATACAGTAACTGGTTATGTATTGCTGTTCGCGATTCCTACAGGTGTTGTAAGTGTGGTATGGGTGTCGATGTACGGAGGGAATATTGCGCTGACATTGGCGCTTATTCTGATTGATACGCTCTTGTCGCCAATTGTTGTCCCGGGTACCTTATATTTGCTGATGGGAGCGAGTGTTGAAATTCAGCTAGGCGATATGATGAAAGGGCTGCTATGGATGGTAGTCATTCCTTCTGTAGTTGGGATGCTGCTGAATCAATGGACAAAAGGGAAAGTAAATACGGTATGTGGACCGCCGCTTGCTCCGTTTGTTAAAGTCGGATTGTTTGTAGTTGTTTCTATTAATGGGGCCAGCATTGCCCGTTATCTGAAACATCCGGATGGCAAATTAGCGATCATAATTGGAGTGACCTTCATAACCGTTGTGCTTGGCTATGTAATCGGAGCTTTGGTGTCACGCCGCTTCCGCTTTAGTTATGAAGATTCCGTGGCTGTACAGTTTAATTCGGGTATGCGGAATTTAAGTGCGGGAGCTGTATTAGCGGTGAAATATTTTCCTCCTGCTGTTGCGCTTCCAGTAATTTCGGGGATGTTGTTCCAACAAATACTCGCTGCGATGTCTGGTCTATTTTTACGTAGTAGAACTAAACGACTGTTAAGTGAGGGTGCATTAATGCAAGCGAATACTGTCTCTCAGCTAGAACCACATAGTTCATCTAGGACAGATGACAGGCCTTGTTAACCACCTTATGAAGGATATATGACCTAAAAGCTGTGATATTTTATTCATTTACATGAAAAATTTCGACATTTTATGATATATTTCTTATTTTTGCGCGATTTATATTCACTATTCAACTTTGCCACCCGATAGTAATTGTATTATTTACAATTTCATTGTTCGCAAATGAACAAGCAGTCGGAAGGATGAAAAGAATATGAAGATTCGCCTAAAGTTATCACTTGTTATGATAGGTGTGACCCTTTTATGTATTTCTGTAATGGGGATATTTACGTATTTGAAATCAACTCAGGCGATTGTGAATCTTACTGAGAATTCTATGAAGCAGGTCAATACGAACAAAGCTCAGACCATATCAGCCATGATAGCAAAAGAGCAGAGAAGCACAGAGCTTATTGCGAGTCGCTCGGAAATTGTTAATCTACTGCTGCAAGCTGGGAATGGTGGAGTTAACAAAGGAGATAAGCTTCAGAATGAGGTGAACGCCAGTCTTCAAAGCATTGTGGAGGAGGCCGGGAACCTTGAGCACATTCTAGTCAGTGATATGAAAGGTATTAGTGTGGCTGACAGTGATACTAAGCTTATAGGGACAGATTTTAGTGAAAGAGATTATACGAAAAGAGTAATGGAGACGGCTGAGCCTGTGATCAGTGAAACGCTGAAATCAAAATCTACAGGAGCTTATGTAGTGGCTTTTGTACAGCCCGTAAAGAGTAATGGAAAGATGATTGGATTTATTGCGTCAGCTGTTTCCGCAGATAGTATGATTAAGTATTTGGCGGATACCAAAGTGGTAAACACGACGAGCTCTTACGCTTATTTACTGGATGAGAACGGCAATAAATTATATTATCCGGATAAAACACAAATTGGTCAGCCTATTGAGAATACGCAGATCGCAGCTGTTATGGAGCGTGTGAAATCTGGTGAGAAGGTAGCGGATGGCCTGCTCAATAATACATATAAAGATGTGGAAAAAAAATCAACCTATACAGTTTTACCTGAGACGCACTGGTTGCTTGTATTAACCGCAGACCTCGATGAAATCGTGAAACCTGTCACTGATATGAGAAATTTCAACTTATTTCTTGGTGTGGGAAGTTTGATTATTGCCTTGCTGATTGCTCTTTATTTTGCTAAAAAAATCTCTTCTCCGATTGTTAAACTAACGGACATGATTAATAAAACGGCAGAATTGAATTTGACGCATGACTCAGAGTATGAGTATTTGACTAAAAACAAAGATGAGACAGGGACGATCGCCAAAGCGATGTTCAGCACCCGGGCTACACTTCGTGAGATGGCTGGAAGCTTAATTACGATCTCGTCCAAAGTGCTTGAAAATGCAGAAACGCTGGAGAAGCTGTCTATAGATGTGCGGGAAAATGCCCACGATAATTCAGCGACTACGCAGCAGCTATCGGCAGGTATGGAAGAGACCGCAGCCTCCACAGAGGAAATGACAGCAGCAATTACTGAAATTGATAACAATGTATCCGGGATCACCAATAATGTGAAGGAAGGCGCTGCCGTTTCTAGACAAATTAGTGAGCGGGCGCTGACTCTCCAAGATGAGGCAACAGAATCTACGACGAATGCTAAACAAATTTATGAATCCGTGCGAATCGATATGGAAAAAGCGATTGAGCAGTCGAGCGCGATTGCAGAGATTAATGTACTGACGGATACGATTCTATCCATTGCCAGTCAGACCAATCTGCTGGCCCTGAATGCAGCTATAGAAGCGGCAAGAGCGGGTGAGGCAGGCAAAGGTTTCGCGGTTGTAGCTGGTGAGATTCGGAAGTTGGCGGAGAAGTCGTCTAAGATTGCGGCTGGAATTCAAGGTGTGGTAACAGGTGTATATTCCTCTGTTGAATCCATGAAGGAGAATTCTGAGGCATTACTTTCTTTTATTGATCAGAATGTTCTAGCAGATTATGAACGATTAACTGAGGTAAGTCAGCAATACAACAGTGATGCTGCTACTGTAAATACGCTGTTAAAACAATTCGAGAGCGCAGCCGATCATTTGAGTATGGCCATATCGAGTATTAATATTGCCGTTAATGAGGTAGCTGCTACAGTAAACGAAGGAGCTATAGGGATTCAGGATATCGCGGTGAAAACGGCGGATATCGTGGAAAAAACATTCCTGGAGGTTACTATGGCCGATGAAAATACTCAAAGTGCCAAAGAGCTTCAGGGGTTAGTAGATAAGTTTAAGATCTAAGGGTTTGAAATGAATTAAGGGAATCCTTATCTCTTTTTCATAAAATATTAAGCTTGCAGGGTTATAGTACATGTATAACCTCCCTTATATATAGACTTTACCCCGCCGGTCGCCGGCGGGGTCTTTTTTTATGCAGATCTTTTTAGGAGGATATCAGGCAGCAGTTTAGCCAGTAATAAGGTAGATAGCTTCATCTAATGGAACTATAACCTCTGTTTGTTCCTTCATATCCTTCAGCCGCACCTTATCCACACTGGATTCACTCTCGCCGATCAGAATAACGTAACGGATTTTTTTGGATGAGGCTGTGGCGAGTTGCTTTTTAAGTTTTCTTTTACCGGATACCAGAGTGGTCCGGATAGAACAGGCACGGAGCTCGGCGGCTGCAATTAAAGCCTGTGGGAGCGTCTCGCCAATCGGAATGACCATAACCTCTGCTGTCTTGCGCTCTTGGATAGGACGTTCTGCAAGGAGCGCCATGATAGACTCCATACCAAAAGATAAGCCAACCGTAGGATATTGAATATCCTCTCTGCCCACTAGCTGTCCGATGATAGCGTCATATCTGCCTCCACCACCCAAGCTTGAGGTAAAGGAACCGGATGCATCAAAGATCTCGTAGACGGTTCCAGTGTAGAAAGAAAGCCCGCGGGACAAGAAGGGATCGAAACGGCAAGTCTGCTGCAGCTGAATGTCTTGGAGCAGCTTTTGCAGGACAAGAACCTCCATTGCTCCCGGTTGTCCGGTAAGACTATATTTTTGGCATAACTGCTCAAAGCTTGGATTGTCCATTTCAATAAGCTCTAGAATAGCAGCGATGGTTGTAGGATCTATTTCCTTGCTGATCAATTCATTTTTCACGCCGCTGAGGTTGATTTTTTCTAATTTATCCAAGGTTAGCATAACGGACAGTTGGTTCTCGGCAGGTACACCCAGCGATTCCAGAATCTCACCGAGAAAACGTCTGTTGTTCCATTTTAGGATGATCGGGATGTCCAGCTTGCGAAAAGCTTCTGTGGCCAGCTGCATCAATTCAGCTTCCGCCTCAGGTCCTGAAATACCAACAACATCCACATCGCATTGCAGAAATTCACGCAGGCGCCCACGTTTCACGGGACCATCACGGAATACTTTTCCGATCTCATAACGCTTGAAGGGAAACACTATTCCAGGATTTAAGGCGATCACTTTGGCAAAAGGGATGGTCAGATCATATCGTAAGCCCAGCTTGCGGTTGCCTTGATCGGTGAGTTGGTACATCTCCTTGAGAATTTCATCCCCACCTGCATATTTCGAGGTTAATAACTCCAGTTCATTTAATAATGTGGTGTCCATGGATTCAAAATCATAGAGTTCGAACAAATCCTGCAGCGTATTTTGAATGTTCTTTCTGAGCGCCTGCTCTTTTCCGAAGTAATCATAAGTTCCTTTAATGTTTTGCATCGTTAGTAGCTCCTTTGAATTGGCATAGTTTAGAAATAAAAAAACGCGCAGGACCTCATGGTCCTGCGCGTGATCTATGCCGCAGGGAGGCCAACGCGAGTAGCGTTAGCCTCCCTGAGAATTTCAGGGTTGCTAACGCTGTTTGTGATAATAATGAAGTTGATTCAGCATGATTGTTATGGTGTTCATCAGAATCAATTCCCTTCGACATTTTGATTACTGCCGATTATAGCGGATCATTTGGAGTCGTGCAAGTAAGAATTTGTTATAACGAAGATTTTTAGTAGGCGAATGGACAGGCAATCAGCTATAATAGGGCTTCGATATTTCATAGGCGAGGGGAGCTTGTTGACGATGAATCAACCTTTAATAATAGCCCGGGCGGAAGAATTTGTGAAAGAACAACTAGGACAAGATACTACGGGGCATGACTGGTGGCACACCCATCGGGTCCGCAGCACGGCATGTGAAATTGCTGAGATCGAGCGTGCGGATGTTTTTATCTGTACGATGGCAGCCTTGCTGCATGATGTTGCAGACGAGAAGCTTAATCCGTCAAAAGAAGCAGGTCTGCTTAAAGTCCACACTTGGCTTACGGCAAACCTTACAGAGGAGGAGCAAATTCGTCATATCATGCTGATCGTTGAAACGATGTCTTTTAGTGGTGGTGGAGGAGAACCTATGCAGACTCTGGAAGGTCAAGTGGTGCAGGATGCAGATCGACTAGATGCACTTGGCGCGATTGGCATTGCCAGAACCTTTATTTTCTCAGGCGCAAAGGGACGTCCGGCCTATGATCCGGAAGTTTCTCCACGCGAGGAGTCGCTGCAGAAGGAATACAGGGATTATAGCAAAGGGACGGCTGTGAATCATTTTTATGAGAAGCTGTTGAAACTAAAATTCTTAATGAATACGGCTTATGGACGCAAGTTAGCGGAAGAACGGCATGATTTCATGTTGAATTTTCTGGACCAGTTCTATAAGGAATGGAATCAAGGACGCCAATAACTGTTATAATGATAAGTATGCACAAGATGGAAGGATCGCGGAGTTTCCGCTTTAACCAGAACAATCGGCATAGAAGAGGTTGAACGATGAGTGAATTGCAATTTAGAGATTATGAGTTAGACGAAGAGATAATTAAAGCACTGGATGTTCTGAAATTTATGACACCTACGGAGGTACAGAGCAAGGTAATTCCTGTGGCTTTGCAGCAAAAGGATCTGATTGTGAAATCGCAAACAGGCAGTGGCAAGACGGGAGCTTATGGTATTCCGCTTTGCGATCTGGTGGATTGGGTGGAGAATAAGCCGCAGGCTTTGATTCTTACGCCAACTCGGGAGCTTGCGATGCAGGTGAAAGAGGATATTACGAACATCGGACGTTTTAAACGGATTAAAGCAGTTGCTCTTTTCGGCAAGCAGCCCTTTGCCCCTCAAAAGATAGAGCTTACGCAAAAAACACATGTTGTCGTAGGTACGCCTGGACGCGTATTTGACCATATTGAAAGAGGCACACTTCCGCTAAATCGAATCAAATATTTGATCATCGATGAAGCTGACGAAATGCTGAGCATGGGCTTTATTGAGCAGATCGAGAAGATCATTAAGCAGCTGCCCAAAGAGCGAGTAACGATGTTATTCTCAGCTACCTTACCCGAAGTCATTAAGAATTTGTGCCTAAAATATATGAGCGATCCAACGGATATCGAGATTCAGGCAAGTGGAATTACGACGGCTACGATTGAACATGCGTTGATTGAAGTGAGACAAGCTGCCAAATTCTCTTTGCTAAGCGATATCATAACGGTGGAGAATCCGGATAGCTGTATTATTTTTTGCCGTACGCAGGAGCAGGTAAATGCTGTATTCAGAGGATTGGCGGATCTGGAATATCCTTGTGATAAGATCCACGGAGGTATGGAGCAGGATGAGCGCTTTGAGGTCATGAATGCTTTTAAAAGAGGGCAATTCCGCTATTTAATCGCTACCGATGTAGCGGCTAGAGGGATTGATATCGAGAATATCACCCATGTGATTAATTACGATATTCCACTGGAAAAAGAAAGCTACGTGCATCGTACAGGCAGAACCGCGCGTGCAGGCAAGACGGGTAAAGCGATCACTTTTGTCACTCCGAATGAGCAGAAGTGGGTAACTGAAATTGAAAGCTATATTGGCTTCAGCATTCCGCATATGAAAGCTCCTTCGGACGACGCAGTTGCCTACGCAAAGGAAGCGTTCGAGCAGAAGATCAATAAGCAACCTGTCCGCAAGAAGGACAAAAGCGAAAGCTTAAACAAAGAGATTATGAAGCTATACTTCAACGGCGGCAAGAAAAAGAAGCTAAGAGCCGTCGATTTTGTCGGCACAATAGCAAAACTTGAAGGTATTTCCGCCGAAGATATCGGGATTATCTCGATTCAGGACAATGTGACCTACGTGGATATTTTGAACGGTAAAGGCGCAATGGTGCTGCAAGCGATGAGAGAGACCACCGTGAAGGGCAAGCAGCTGAAGGTTCATATTGCGAAAAAATAAATCAAGGATGACAGCTTATTGCTAAGCTCCTTGCAAATATGCCGCTACTGATGCGGTTTATATGAAGAGGGAGTCGTGTTCACAACACGGCTCTTTTTTTATTTGTTGTTGTATCTCAGTATCTCCATTTTTTCATTGTAAAATTATAGAAACTAGAATATAACTTGTGAGAGGTGATAGATTGAAAGGTGAATCTAGAAGCACAAGGATGAAAGTACTCCTACAAGTCACCATTTGGGAATGAAAACGGGGAAGTTGGAAGTAGAAGTAGTAAAAAAAATGTTTATAATGTATGCAGCACCAATAATTCTTCTGAATGTGTCTTGCAAGATAGCTTTAAAGACGGAAAAGCTTAGGTACAATATTTCTTGGTTAGTTATTAGTATTGTTCCTAGCACGAGAATTCTATTTTATTTAAAAGAATTACAAGGAAAAGAGTCTAGAGGTTCAGGGGTTGTTGATTTAAGTTTTTTTGATATTAAGCCTGACTTTGATCAGATAAGACTTATCTATTTTTTTCCTATAATATATTTAGGTATTCAACTAGTTTTGATTTTTTTACTACTGATCATGATAGTAACGAAAGAAAAATAAATATCTGACTAGCATAATGTTCTTGTACATACTAGGAATGCCGAAATGAACGGTAAAAATCCCGTACAATGTGTTGATCCCGCTGGAAACGTCCAAATGAACGGTAAAACTCCCGTACAATGCGATGATCCAGCTGGAAACGCCGAAATGAACGGTAAAAATCCCGTACAATGCGTTGATCCAGCTGGAAGTGGCGAAATGAACGGTAGAAATCCCGTACATTGTGCTGATCCAGCTGGAAGTGGCGAAATGTACGGTAAAACTCCCGTACAATGCGCTGATCCAGCTGGAAATTGCGAAATGTACGGTAGAACTCCCGTACAATGCGCTGATCCAGCTGGAAGTGGCGAAATGAACGGTATAACTCCCGTATAATGAGCTGATCCAGCTGGAAGTTGCGAAATGAACGGTAGAAATCCCGTACATTCAGCCAGCATGTTATGTAACCCAAGAGACAACACCATAATGGTGTCGTCTCTTGGGTTTTTTCGGCGCTAAATGGAGCTGATAACGCAAATCCCTTCAGCTTAAGTAAAATAAGATCGAAAATAATTTATTTTCATTCCATAAATGGAAACAAATGTGATATTATGGCGATATAGAGCCCATACTTCACGGATGACCTGCCTAGCTTGGTTCCTCCTGAGGATAGGCTCTGATTTTTTTTATGAGGAAGGTGGTGTGGCCCGAGCGGTATCGGGGAACAGGAAGTATCGAAGCAATAAGGTTCGAACCTAATTCAGAAGGGAGAATCGAAGCGATGAAAAAAGGAACTTTTTTGAAAGCGCTTAATTTTGTTTTGGTTTTATGTTTGCTTGTACCTGTGTATTGGGCTGCACCCGCACATGCGGAGAACACGCTTATTCAGCAAAGCGATTTTGAAGATGGCACTGTTCAGGGCTGGAATGGACGTGGGGAAGTTGAGGTGCTTACAGCTAAAACAGATGCGGCACGCAGCGGCACATATGGCCTGGAGGTAAGCGGCCGAACAAAAACGTGGCATGGACCTTCACTGGATGTGACTAGCCAGCTGGAAGTAGGACAAACTTATGTGTTTATTGGATGGGTGAAGCTGCCTGCCGGATCATCTAACGCGAATATCTATATGTCACTGCAGCGGACATTACCTTCTACCATTCATTATGACAATTTGACCTTTGGTGCAGTGACAGCGAACGGTTGGGTGAAGCTTCAGGCGCAGTACAAGCTATTGGAGCCGGCAGATCAGCTTTCTATTTATTTTGAAGTGCCGGCTAGCGCGACAACTTCTTTTTATTTGGATGATTTTCGATTGGAAAAGCTACCCGATCTCGGTCCAATTGTCATCGAGGATGCGATTCCTTCGCTGAAGGATGTGTTTGCAAACAAATTTCTGATCGGCTCGGCGTTTACGAATAGTGAGCTGCTGACAGCTCCGGATCGGCAATTGTTGGCCAAGCATTTTGATAGTGTGACGCCAGGAAATGTTCTGAAATGGGACAGCACGGAGCCGCAGGAAGGTGTGTTTAATTTCGCTGAAGCTGACACGGCAGTAGCTTTTGCCACCGCAAATGGACAGCAGGTACGTGGACATACCCTAGTCTGGCATTCGCAGACACCGGATTGGGTGTTCCGTGACGCCAGCGGTAATTTGGTCTCCAAAACGGTGTTATATGAACGGATGAAGAGTCATATTAAGACTGTTATGGAACGTTATAAAGGTGAAATCTATGCTTGGGATGTCGTTAATGAAGTGATTGACACTTCGCAATCTGATGGCATGCGCCGCAGCCTGTGGTATCAGATCGCGGGTGAAGAGTATATTGAGAAGGCGTTCCAGTTCGCTCATGAAGCTGATCCTAACGCAAAACTGTTCATCAATGACTACAATACCCATGAGCCAGCCAAAAGCCAAGCGCTATACAATCTGATTGTACGACTTCAGGCTAAAGGGGTTCCTATTGACGGAGTAGGGCATCAAACGCACATTAGTTTGTATTATCCTTCGCTCTCTGAAATCGAAAATTCGATTATCAAGTTCAAGGCTTTAGGGCTGGAAACTCATATTACTGAGCTGGATATTAGTGTGTATTCTGATAATTCTCAAGCCTATGAGACCTTCCCTGATAATTTGAAGCAGCGCCAAGCGGCTTTATACAAATCATTATTTGAGATCTTCCTGCGGCACACGGATACGGTCACGAATGTCACTCTCTGGGGGAAGGATGACAGTAATACTTGGCTGCGCACTTATCCGGTAGCCCGTAACAATTGGCCTTTATTATTTGATGAGCGCCTTCAATCTAAGCCGGCCTACTGGTCCGTATTGGAGACAGTGGCAGCTCCCGTAGTTCCAGCAGCTCCTGCTAACTTGAATGCAGCTGCAGGCAATGGGCTTGTGAATCTTAGCTGGAGCACCTCAGCGGGCGCAACTTCCTACACGGTGAAACGGTCACTTACGAGTGGTGGTCCTTATACCACTCTGACTACGGCTACCGGGACGAGCTATAGCGATGCGGCGGTTAGCAACGGAACGACTTATTATTATGTTGTGAATGCTGTCAATAGTGCGGGTACGAGCAGCAATTCTGTACAAGCGATGGCTACACCGCAAGGCTCGGGGCCTGTCGAACCGGTCACCGGGCTTGCAGTGGCGTATCGGACAGCGGATACTAACCCAAATGACAACCAGATGAAGCCCTATTTTAATATTAAAAATAACGGCACAACTGCAGTCGATCTTAGCGAGCTGAGCATCCGTTACTGGTATACGATCGATGGAGACAAGCCGCAATCCTTTTTCTGTGATTATGCCCAGATCGGCAACAGCAAGGTAGCAGGCAGCTTTGTAAAGCTGGACACGCCTCGAACGGGAGCAGATTACTATTTGGAAGTGAAATTCAACGCAGGTGCGGGCATGCTTGCCGCTGGAGGAACTTCCGGGGATATTCAGACCCGGATACACAAGACAGATTGGAGCAATTTTAACGAGGCCAATGATTATTCGTTTAATTCACTTCAGACCGCTTATGCGGATTGGAACAAGGTGACCCTTTATCGGAACGGGGTGCTGGTATGGGGAACAGAGCCGCAATAGCGAAAGTAGGAGAACTGAGCTTTAATTGTGCCGTTTTTAATTTTTAGGGAAAACCTCCCTGAAAATAGCAATTTTTGCTGGTTACTTAGCTTTTCAGGGAAATCCTCCCTAAATATCGCCTGAATTCCACTATTATGAGTAAATTGGGGTGAATTGCGGGAGGTTTTCCCTGATTGCAGGGGTTAGAGCAATAAACCAAAGAAAATCAGGGAGGAATTCCTTAATCAAGCATCACGTTTGCTGCAAACAGAGGAGTTACGTGAAAAAGCAAGCCTAGTCGCCAAAAACATGGTGACTAGGCTTGCTTCATTTTTGCCCAGCTGTGGCAAATTACTTTTTAAAAGTTATATTGTGCCTGATGCAGACGGCTGTAAATTCCACCAGCATGGACTAATTCTTCATGTCTGCCTTGTTCAGCGATTCCTTCTTCATTCACGACCATAATCCGGTCGGCATTTTTGATCGTCGTCAAACGGTGAGCGATGACGAGTGTGGTTCTGCCTACGGACAGATCAGCCAGGGATTGCTGAATCGCGGCTTCGGTCTCTGTGTCCAGCGCGGAAGTAGCTTCATCCAGAATCAGAATCGGCGGATTCTTGAGGAACATGCGAGCGATAGCCAGGCGCTGCTTTTGTCCACCGGACAGCTTCACACCGCGCTCCCCGATGACTGTCTCCATTCCATCTGGCAGATTCTGAATGAGCTCCTCCAGATGAGCACGTCGCGCAGCTTCCCAGATTTCAGGCAGCTTTGCATCCAGTTTCCCATAGGCGATATTCTCGCGAATTGTCCCGGAGAACAGGAAAACATCCTGCTGCACGATCCCGATTTGTTTGCGCAGCGATTCCAGCTTCATGTCACGGATATCGATGCCATCAATCGTGATGGCCCCGGCTGTGACATCATAGAAGCGCGGAAGCAGGCTGCAGATTGTTGTTTTGCCTGCGCCGGACGGCCCAACAAAGGCAATGGTTTCGCCAGCCTTTACGTTAAGGCTTATATTTTGCAGAACCGGACGATTCTCTTCGTATCCAAAAGATACATCCTGGAATGTAATATCACCGCGCAAAGCGTTGATCTCCACGGCATCCGGTTTGTCACTGATGTCAGGTTCCGTGTCAATGATCTCCAGATAACGTCTGAAGCCGGCAATTCCTTTAGGATAACTTTCGATCACGGCATTGATTTTCTCGATAGGGCGGAAGAAGATATTAGACAACAAGATAAACGCCACAAATTCACCGATTTGCAGCTCGCCATTGATAAAGAACCATGCGCCGCAGATCATCACCAGGATGGTAATGAGGCGGGTCATCATATAGCTGACGGACAAGCTTCTAGCCATGATTTTATAAGCCATAAGTTTTGTTTTGCGGAACATTTGATTATCTACTGCGAATAGCTCTTGTTCATGCTGCTCATTGGCAAAAGATTGCACGACCCGAATCCCGCCGACATTATCTTCGATACGGGCATTGAAACTGCCTACATTTCCAAATAGCTGGCGATAAGTTGAAGTCATATTGCGGCCGAAGTAGATGATTACCCAAGCCATAATTGGAACGATAATAAAAGTAATAATCGCCAGCTTCAGATTAATATCAGCCATTAGGAGAAAGGCTCCGACAAGGGTCATGATTGCAATAAATACATCCTCAGGACCGTGATGCGCCACTTCGCCGATATCATTTAAGTCATTGGTGATTCTTCCGATTAGATGGCCTGTTTTATTATTATCAAAGAATCGGAACGAGAGTTTCTGAATATGGTCAAACATTTTTTTGCGCATATCAGTTTCGATATTTATGCCCAGCATATGACCCCAGTAAGTGACAATATACTGCATCACCGTATTTAAGGCGTAAATCGCCAGCAGCGCAACACAAGCGATAAGAATAAGCGGCCAATCTTGACCAGGAAGCAAATCATCAATAAATTTATTGACGGCTACCGGAAAAGCCAGTTCTAGCAGTCCCGCAAAAACAGCGCAGGAGAAATCCAATATAAATAATTTTCTATACGGACGATAGTAGGAAAAAAATCTTCGAAGCATTCTGTTCACTCTTTTCTGTGGTTTAAATATGAGTTCAAATGAAATTGATTCTCAACTACCCGATGATATGGATACTAAAGATGGTCAGCGGTTTTGTCAATAATTCGGGTATAAAATTACTTAAGGGTTGTAACTTCTAATAGAATAGTAGATGATGGTTCATAGTGTTTAAAATATTTCAAATCCTTGACAAGCTCTGTGCTTGGCGGGGTTATTTGTTTGTAATTTAGGAGGATACACGATGAAAGCTTCACAAAGCGAAGGACACATTCAGAATAATAGCTTAATGGACAGCAAATATGATCGCTGGCTGCTTGTGCTGGGAATTATTTTTATCGCTGCAGCGCTGCGGGCTCCATTTACTTCTGTGGGTCCATTAATACAATTGATTCAGGATGACCTCGGCTTATCCAATACTCTAGCAGGAGCTATTACTACTTTACCATTATTGGCTTTTGCCATCTTGTCCCCGTTTGCTCCAAAGCTGGCCCGCCGTTTTGGTTTAGCTAATGTGTTATTAGTTGCCATGGTCATGCTGGCTATGGGAATTCTAATTCGCTCGGGATCTGGAGCAGGTCTGTTGTTCACAGGTACTGCTATACTTGGATTATCTATTGCCGTGTGTAATGTACTGCTTCCAGGTCTTATTAAGGGGAAGTTTCCTCACAAAATCGGGCTAATGACAGGTATCTACACGGTTTCTATGAATTTATGCGCAGCTATTGCCTCAGGAATTAGTGTACCGCTGGCAACGAATGCTGGATTCGGTTGGAGAGGGACCTTGGCTATCTGGTTTATGATCGCAGCTCTAGCAACAGTGTTCTGGATTCCGCAAATGCGTAAGCTTAATCAAGGAACCGGCTCTAAGAGTGCAGCCTCAAGCAAAAATATGTGGCGTTCATCTCTTGCTTGGAAAGTCACGATCTTTATGGGCTTACAGTCACTGCTTTATTACGTCTTTATTGCCTGGTTTTCGGTTCTCCTTGGTGAACGGGGAATGTCGTCGAGTAATGCGGGTTGGTTTCTCTCGCTCATGCAATTGGCACAGCTACCCTTTACTTTCTTCGTACCGCTGTGGGCAGGCCGGATGAAGAACCAACGTATTCTAGTTATAATCACTGCTGTTCTTTATTTTATCGCATTAGGTGGCATCTGGCAGGGCAGCGGCGCTTTAATGGCTGTCTGGGCGGTATGCTTTGGTATTGCCGGAGGATTTGCCTTCGGTCTTGCGATGATGTTCTTCAGTCTAAGAACAAGAAGCACGCAAGAAGCGGCGGAGCTGTCAGGAATGGCCCAATCTGTGGGTTATGTACTGGCAGCAATGGGACCGGCATTATTCGGCTGGCTGCATGATGTAACGAACAGCTGGACGGTGCCATTGATTTTACTGCTGGGTGCAAGTGTGCTGTTGATGGTTGTGGGACTTGGCGCTGGCAGTGATCGGTACGTTGGAGATAGAAAATAGGATCCCGTGTAAAAAGAGTGTGCTAGCGCGTGTTAAGCGCCAGTGCACTCTTTTTTTGGCTATTGAACATGAGAAGTATTTCTTATCTATTCTAGCTTCGTTTGTAAGCAACAATCCGGATTCTGCGATAATCCATTACCCAGCGGCCGTCCTGATATAGCTTGGGTTTCAATTTCTGTTCCATAGAAGAGAGAACTTCTGCGCGTTCGGTGGGTGTGAGCACACTTAAGATTCCATCGGCAAAAGTATTCAGCCACCGCTGAAATCCTTGCTCCAAGCCTTCCAGTGGTGTTGGCCGGTCAAAACAAAGGGCGAGGTCCACGGTCAGTCCGTGCTTCTCTAGTAGAGTTGCATACTCGCCAACGCTTGGAAAGTACCAGGGCAAATGCAGCTTATGACTACAGCCAATGGCTGCAAAAGCTTGTGGAAGGCCAGCGACGATGGAAGCAATATTACCCAGTCCACCGAACTCGGCCACGAAACGGCCGCCTACCCGCAGGCTGGCCACGATGGACGCCGCCGCTCCGTTTGCGTCTGTTAGCCAGTGAAGGGCAGCGTTGCTGAACACAGCATCGACTGGCTGTTCCGCGACATAAGTTTGCCCATCAGCTAAGACAAAGCTTAGATGGGGATGTTTGTCACTGGCTGTCTGAATCATTTCGGCAGAGGCATCAATACCTGTCACAGTGGCGCCCCTAGCAGCAATGGCTGCCGCCAAATCCCCGGTTCCACAGCCCCAATCGATAATCTGTTCGCCAGGCTGTGGGTGAAGCAGCTCAATTAATGATTCTCCAAACTGAGACACAAAGGCCATATCAGTATCATAGGTTTGGGTATTCCACTGCTGGTTCATAAGTATTCATCCTTTCTATTGATCGATTATTCCGACATCTCCGTCATAGCGCCTTACTTTATCTATGTTGTACCATAGGAGGCTTTATAATAGAAATATATAAACTGAATAATATTGATTGGTTGTGCCTATGAGTCTATATGAAGCCTATTTCAAAAACACAAAAACCTTGCGTTTTAAGTGCAGAGGGAGTATAGTATTATGTACAGGCGGTTTTGGTCGCCAGTTACATAATATGCGGTCATGGCGGAATTGGCAGACGCGCTGGCTTCAGGTGCCAGTGGTAGCAATATCGTGGAGGTTCGAGTCCTCTTGACCGCATCCTATCAACAAAAACAGGTTTCTGATTTACCTATTCAGGTAGATTGGAAACCTGTTTTTTTTTATTGAATCAGGTTCAAGTTCTTCTTCGAAAAAATACTTACTTAGCTAAGTATTGATATTCACCGATTACTATGTTATTATTTTCACAATCTTAAGGAGGAGGTAATACATATGTTAACTACTTTTAAAGCGACAGCTAAAAAACTGCCTAATGGAATGCAAGTTGAAACCAATTCTAGAGGTTTTAAGATTATTATGGACGAACCAGAGGATTTGGGGGGGACCGATGTTGGTTTGAATCCCGTCGAGGCGTTATTGTGTGCCTTTGGTGCATGTCAGTCCATTGTCGCTAGTGCCTTTGCAGATGCTAACGATTTTAGCTTCGAAGAATTTTATGTTGAACTTGAAGGAGACTTAGATCCGGATGGTTTCATGGGTCTTGCAGATGTGAGAAATGGTTTCCAAGAAATTCGTTTTGTTATGCATTTTAAAACCAACGAAAGCCAAGAAAAGGCAGATGCTTTTGCTGACTTTATCGAGAAGACATGTCCTGTTGGAGATTGTCTTGCTAACGGTGTGAAGCTGGTAAAAGCAGGCGTAGTCATTCACTAATACATTCGCTTGAGGGGGCTCTTTATGAGTTCCCTCAAGGATATGAGGAGCATAACGATGGAAATAAAAATGTCTATGATTCCAGGTGGCAAAAAGGGGAAAGCAGGCAAGATAAATGTAAATATCGGAGACAAGATATCTGCAGGAGATACCTTGGTACAGATTGAAACTGGAAAAGGCAACAGATCGATTGAAGCGGCAGAAGAGGGTATTATTATCAATATATTATTTGAAGAGGGGAGCGAGATTGCCTCAAATCAAGTCTTATTTGAAGTAAATCCGATCCAGGTGGAGGCTCCGGTCCAATCATCTGTCCCACAACCTGCAGTCGCCGTGCAACAAACTCATGCTATAAACCCTGACTTGCTTATCATTGGAGCAGGACCAGGAGGTTACGTTGCCGCTATTTATGCAGCAAAAAAAGGACTTCAGGTAGCGATGATTGAGAAAGAAGAATTAGGAGGTACCTGCTTAAATGTTGGCTGTATCCCTACAAAATCTTTAGTCAAATCATCTGAAATCTGTCATGAAATAAAAAACTCCTCTTTGTTTGGTATAACAACAGGATCTGATCTTCAAGTGGATATGAAGCAGGTTATTCGTCGTAAAAATGAAGTCAAAGAGAAATTGGTCTCCGGCGTTGGTTATTTAATGGAAAAAAACGGTGTTCAGGTTGTTCGCGGCCACGCTTCGTTCCTATCGGCGCATGAAGTGAAGGTAACCGGCGAAAATAGTTACCATATTTCAGCAAAAAATATCATTGTGGCAACAGGCTCGAGGATTTCCAAGGTGAATATCCCAGGAATTGATCTGCCATTTGTAATGAACAGTACTGAAGCGCTCGCCTGCGAAGAGTTACCAAAGGTAATAACTATCATCGGTGGTGGGGTTATCGGCATGGAATTCGCCTTCATTTACCGTAACCTAGGAGTTGAAGTTCATGTTGTAGAATTTATGGACCGTCTGCTAACGATGCTGGACAGTGATATTTCGGTAGAAATTATGTGTTTAGCTCAGCAGGCTGGGATTCATATTCACACCAACTCCAAAGTTTCCAAAATCCAACGTGCGGATGATGGTCAGGCGATTGTAACCTACGAGAATAGTGAGGGTGAGCATCTGCTAGTTAGTGAAAAAGTATTGGTCGCTATTGGACGAGAGCCTAACCTAGAGGGTCTGGATATCGAAAAAGCAGGTATTCAACTAAATGAACGTGGTAAAGGTATTGCCGTTGATAAACAAATGCGTACGAATGTAGAAAATGTGTATGCGATTGGCGATGTAACTAACATTATTCAGCTTGCTCATGTTGCTTCACATCAGGGCATTACGGCTGTAAACACCTTACTCGGTGAATCCCAAGATATGCATTATTCCGCGGTACCGAATGTAATTTTCACCTCTCCAGAGATTGCCAGCGTCGGGCTGTTGGAAGATGAATGTAAGGAGAATGGGCTGGACTATCGTGTGAGTAAGGTATCTTTTGCAAGTAACGGAAAAGCATTGACAATGAATGAACCGGAAGGTTTTATCAAATTAATCAAAGATAATGGCTCCGGAAAGATTGTGGGAGGGTCTATCATTGGTCCCGATGCGTCTTCTCTGATTAGTAGTCTTACACTTGCGATTGCCAATGGGCTTACGGAACAACAGATTACACAGACAATCTTTGCCCATCCAACTACTGGGGAAGTAATTCATGAAGCTGCATTCGGTTTAGGAATTGGGGCGTTGCATCAAGGATAAGTTGTTCTATGTATCTCAGGAGACGGATCCTGCTGCAGCCTAAATAAATGAACTATGTGATCACTTGAAAAGTATGTTCAGCTTCCTTAATATATTTTGCTATAATAAATTAGAAAAGAGTTGATTATTTTAAGATAAAACAGTTGGGATTGGTTGGTGTAAACAGTGTTTAATTTAGATGACTGTATGGCCTTTATTGCAAACCGTAGTGCAAAAATATTCGCGGAAGCCTTGGAAAAGGAATTTCGGCCGTATAATATGACCCGGAGCCAATGGATTGCGATGTATTACATCTATACCAGTGAATCCATTACCCAGAGAGAACTAGCAGATAAAATGTCTATAAAAGAGCCCAGCGTAGTCAGGCTGCTTCAAAAATTAGAATCTGAGGGTTTCTTGCATCGCTCTGGCACCCATGCGGATAAGCGAGTCAAGCAGTTGGAATTGTCAGATAAGGGAGTACAGATCTATCTCGATTTACTGCCGGTTGCCGAAAAGTTTAAAGATGATACGATCACCAATATTTCCGAACAGGATCTTCAAACGTTTAAAAATGTACTAGGTGTCATGGTTAAAAATGCCTCAAAAGAGAGACCATAAAAGACTATGCAGAACAAAATAAAGAATAGGTCAGGTTGGGTATGTTCCTTTTTTACATATCCTATCTGGCCTATTTTTTGTATAGACTTTTGTAGTTTTAGTATATGTACGAACAGTGTCTGCTAACGGACCGTATGGCCGTTATTATTGATTTTTGGCACATTTTACAGGGGTTTCGGACTGCATAGCGCTTATTGCTAAGGAATCGTGTGAAAAGCGAGTGTTTGGAGACGAATAGCTGCATCTGAGTCCGAACGTAAGCTGAAACACGCTATTTTTCGGAAATAGCGGCATCTCAGTCCGATACTTCATAATGAAGAAGGAATAGGTGCCACGGTGGGAGTATCTAGCTGCTGAGTAGCCCCCCAACAAATCCGTCCTAGCTAAGTGCTAGGTGTTTTTTTTGTTGCGCTCATAATCGCTGCGATGAAAAAATGGGTGTTTTTGTATTGACAATTATATCGGCTTCCGTAATAATGGTATTACGGAAGCCGATATATCGACAACAGTAATAGAATGGGGATGAAATGATGCCTGAAAGCACAGAAAGAGGCGCATTAACTGAAGCTGTATTTTATATCTTATTGTCTCTATATACAGCAATGCACGGATACGCAATTATGCAGAATGTGAAGGACTTAAGTAACGGTCGGGTTGATCTGGGCGCGGGCACTTTATACGGAGCACTTAACACTTTACTGGAAAAAGGCTGGATAAAAGGAGTGGAAGGGGAGCAAGGTTCTCGTAGAAAAGAATACGAAATTACCGGCTTAGGAAAGTCAGTGATTCAGGGAGAGATCATCCGTCTGGAAGAATTGATAGCCAATGGTAAGAGAATAGCTGGAGGTGAGTCCAAATGAAACATGTGGTTCGCAAGCTGATTTGGGATTATGAGAAGGAAGAAAAGTGGCTTAATGAAATGTCTGCGAAGGGGATGGCTCTATCAGAATTATCTTGGTGCAAATATGTGTTTACAGAGACCCCCAATAATGAGTACACGTATAGAATTGAGCTTTTAGATAACTTGCCGGATCATCCGGATAGCATCAAATATCTCAAGTTTTTAGAGGAAAACGGTATAGATTGTGTGAGTACTTACATGCGCTGGGTTTACCTTAGAAAGAAGTCAGTGGAAGGTCCGTTTGATATTTACACAGATCTGGAATCCAGAATAAAACACTATAAGCGAATCAACAGGTTATGGAAATCTGTAATGTGGCTAGAGTTGATTTTAGGCCTATTTAATGTGATGATTGGTGTAATAAATTATTCTTTTTCATCACAGAATCTCAGCATGGTAAACGTAATAATGGGCGGTATGTTGATTTTGTTAGGTCTTGTTTTTTTAATTATTGGTGCACCTATCCGTAAGAAAATTAAGAAGCTTCAGCTGGAAAATTTGATAATAGAATAGGACTTTAGAGTTGTAACATGCACACACGGCAAGTTTCCTTTTCAGAGGGAGACTTGCTGTTTATTTTTGCGGAGTTTTACTGCGAAAGTTACCAGTCTATCATTTAGGACTCAACTATCAAGCTTATTTACCGAAAAAAAGGTATACTGAAATTATTACAAGTTTGTTAATATAGTCCCCCATTTTCAAAAGAGGAGGCTTACAGGTGTCTGATTTTCTTTTTAAACAGCTATACTTACGGTCTTCTATCGGGATTGCGGTAGTCTCTCCAAAGGATGGGACGTTATTACAATCGAATCCTGCGCTATGCCAAATGTTTGGTTATGCAGAAGAAGATCTTTTGAATATAAATTATCTGGATCTTGTGTATCCGGAAGATAAAACTAATAACGATCATTCCGTTATCCTGAACGATTTGCTAGCTGAGCCTGGGACTGCATTGGAGAAAGAACGGCGGTTCTTGCGTAAGGATGGAGAAATCATCTGGGTAGCCCAACATATATTTTTAATCTATCAGGAGAACTCCAGTGAACCCTATGTCCTGATTTCTGAGTTAACGGATATCACTGACCGAAAACTTGCTGAACAAAAGATTCAGGAAGATGAGCAGTTATATAATTTGATTACGCAAAATACACCGGATATGATTTCTTTTGGCGATCCTGACGGGACACTGCACTACGTATCTCCCTCAGTGGAGCTGCTATTAGGTTATTCTGCACAAGAAATGATAGGTACCAAAAGACCCGAGTATTATCACGTAGATGATGCTCTAGAGATGATTGAACAAGGTAAGATATATTCCGATACGGACGTATTTACTCGTAGAGCCCGTCATAAAGATGGACATTATTTGTGGATCGAGAGTTCTTCCCAAGTGGTACGTGATGAGCAGGGGAACGTTAAACAGATATTAACCATTGGTCGCGATATTACTCAGCGCAAGAAATACGAGGATATGCTGGCTAAAGCGCAACACCTTGCGAAGATGGGATCCTGGGAATGGGACATGACAAAATCACGGCTGACGGTTTCCAGAGAGATGCGTAATATTTTTGGCTTTTTGGAAGATGAGAGCAATCATTCTTATTTTGATTACAGACGTGTTTTTGCTTGCATTGATCCTGACGATTTCATCAGACTTGAAAGGTTAGTACATCAATCCATGGAGAATGGGACTAATGGCGAAGTAACGGTCCGTATTCATAGTGCGGATGGAGAGCTGAAATTTCTGGATGCGCACTGGGAAGTGATTACGGATGAAGAAGGAAGACTGCTGCAGATCAGCGGGATAGCCCAGGATGTCACCGAACGTCAACGAATGGAAGAACAACTGCGGGAAAGTGAGCAGAACTATCGTCTGATCTCAGAAAATTCTATGGACTTCATTTCACGTAATGCAGCGGACGGGAGCTTTACCTATCTGTATGCCTCACCCATCTGCCAGACTATGTTTGGCTATGCACCAGAAGAAATGTGCGGAACTAGAGGGATTGATTACATACATCCGGAGGACAGAATCAAATTAACTTCATATCTCAGCAATTGTATGGAGGGGAAGAAGCTTGAGCCTGTTATTCTCCGGTTTATTTGCAAAGACGGAACCTGTATTTGGACAGAAACGACACTGCGGTATATTTACTCTGAGACCTGCGGGAATCAGGAGCTTGTCTGTGTAACCCGCGACATTGGGGAACGTACGCGTCATTTTGAAGAAATACAGAAATTAAGTAACGAGTATGCCTTGATCTTGAATTCGGTCTCTGAGGGCATATTTGGGATGAACCTTGAAGGCAACACGATGTTCATTAATCCAGCAGCCATTACTATGTTGGGTTTCGATCCTACTGAGTGGGGAAACAGCAAATTTCATGCGATTCACCAAACCTGGCTGGATAACGAGTCTTTTACAGGAATTCAGAAGACGTTGCTTCCGTCGCGCTCTAATAATCTCACTATTGAAGATAGGGAGGGTGTGTTTTGGAGACAGGATGGTTCAAGCTTTTTAGTCAGATATCGAATGACCCCACTGTTTGATGGTGATGAACGGATTGGGGCGGTTGTCGTCTTTCGTGATATCACGGAGGAGAAGGAGATTGTGCGGGCGAAGGAGTCTGCCGAGGAAGCCGACCGGGCAAAATCGGAGTTCCTAGCGATCATGAGCCATGAGCTGCGTACGCCTATGAACGGTATTATTGGGATGGCTGATCTTTTATCTGGGACGGAGCTGGATGAAGAGCAAAGCTACTACACACAGATCATTAACAAAAGCGGAGAGGCATTGCTTCATATTCTGAATGAAGTGCTGGATTTCAGCAAAATTGAAGCAGGCATGATGACGCTTGAACTGCAAATGGTGGATTTGCATGAAGTGATACAGAACGTTTGTGAACTGTTTTATCCGAAGGTTAAGGAAAAAGGGCTTTTACTTACTAGCGAGTTATCTCCTGAGCTTCCAGCCGTCATCATGACTGATGGGGCGAGATTGCGTCAAATTCTCGTAAATCTGGTTGGGAACGCAGTGAAATTTACGGAGACAGGTGAAATCAGTATCTCTGTTATGCTAGAAGCCTCAGAGGCATCCGGAAATCTTATCGTGAAATTTGTTGTAAAAGATACTGGGTTGGGGATTCCAGTTTCCAGCCAAGGTCTATTATTTCAATCCTTCTCGCAATTGCATCCGTCGATCAATCGTAAATATGGCGGAACAGGGCTTGGCCTTGCCATTAGTAAAAAGCTGGCCGAGCTTCTTGGCGGATCTATCGGTGTAAATAGCTGTGAGAATGAAGGCTCGGAGTTTTATTTTACAGTGGAGGTTTCTCTACCCAAAGAGGAATGGGATCAGAAATTGACCGTCAACGCCTCAACGGATTTGGTCAGAAATGATAAATCCACTGTTAAAGAGTTAACTACCGGTGAATATGGACCGATGTCCATTCTTATTGCTGAAGATCATCCTGTGAATCAGCAGCTTATGCAGGCGTATCTGAAAAAGAGGGGATATGTTCCTGACATCGCCTTAAATGGTGAGGAAGCAGTTCGGGCTGTGCTTTCCAATCATTATGATCTGGTATTTATGGATATTCAGATGCCTATTATGGATGGAATAGAAGCAACAGGAATCATACGTGAGAAGCTTGGGCTGAATCCAATTATCATTGCGGCTACAGCCTTTGCCAGAGATGAAGATAAGATGATGTGTCTTAGTGCTGGAATGCAGGATTTCATTTCTAAACCCATCTCGATAAAAGAGCTCGACCGGGTATTAAGAGAGTGGTCTGCCCAAATTCGTTTAGGTGAGCATCATTGACAAATAAGGTTATGATTAATATATTGATATTAATCGTAATCATTACGTATATTATTTGTCATGAAAGGATTCTTATCTTGCTAACAATGAAGCGCGGGGATATTTTAATTATTGTGATAGCCTTGTTAGCTGCGGGCTTGATTTATGGCATGAAGTGGTGGGACAGCAGCAATGAGCAGTATCAGCAAGGGGATTTGAAAGCTATAATTACGGTGGACGGTAAAGAGTACAAAACCGTTTCTTTGACTAAAGAAGAACAAATTATAGATATTCAAACGAAATTCGGCCACAATACGCTAAAGGTGTTTGATTATGGAATCCAAATGACCTATTCTGATGCTCCCTTAAGAATTGCTTTGGAAATGGGGTTCATCTCAAGACCCAAACAGCAAATTATCTGTATTCCAGCTCGTATTATGGTAGAAGTATTTAATCCTAATAAGTCTGAGAATGATGAGGATGAGCTAGATGCGATTATTTAGTAATCTTAGATGAACCTTCTAGCTCCTTCCATGCGGTGATAGAGTCAGGACTGGTGTAGATGTAAGGTGTTACGGGTTGTTTGATAGGTGTAATAGACTCTGCACTAATTTGCATAATTTCTTGACCTTTATAGGGAACAACTTGAAGCTTGCCCCGGACCTCTATCCAGGTATCGGTAGGCAGGCTTTTTAGCTTGCCGGAATCCACTAATATCCCAAAAGGTGTAGCATCGGCAGTACAGCATTGGACCAGAAATCTACCTATGGCAAAAGAATTCTCTGAATGTTCACCTTGATCACGATATAAAAAGCCGGAAATAGTAATTTCTTTGCCTGCAAATTGTTGTTTGTACAGCTCAAGCGCACCTAAAGTTTCGGAGAAAATCGCCGAATAAACTGGGACCACAGGTTGTGCATAAAGGATCTTGGCCAGCTCGGTAAGCTCTTCATGGTAAGGATCAATGGACTCGAATCTCGCGGAATTTTTAGCTTCAGTGGGCAAGGAGGATAGGGAGATTCCTTTTTTAGCAGCAGCCATACTTCCCAATGCGCGATCAGGAAGAAGAAATCCGAGCAGCAGTGGAAAAAGGAATAATCCATATAGCGCTGTACTTTTGAAAAAAGAATGTGGGAGCCGATGCTCGCAGTCACAGAGAACACTACCTTTGCCAAATAAAGCCTGTATGGTCAGACTGAGCGCCATAAGTGTCAGCGGGATTGGGCATAATTGAACCCAGCGTGCCAGTTTAGGAGCTACATAATAATGCAAAGCGTCCTGCTGTACCAGATGCCCGATATAGAGGGCGAAAGCGAGCAGAATGACCGCCCTTAAGAAATAGTGAAACCGGATGCTACGAGAGTCATTCATGCTCTATCCTCCTACCCATGTTGTAAGCAACAGCTTACCACCTCTATGAATTACAGCCACAAGGACATGAATACCGCCCCAACAAACACGCTTGCGAAGATCAGAAAGAACAAATAAAGAGCGAATTTGGTCTTAAACAGTGAGAGCAACATCAATGAATTTTTGAAATCCAGCATGGGTCCGAATACCATAAAAGCGAGCAGAGCCCCCGATGGAAAAGAATGTACGAAGGTGGAAGCTACAAAGGCATCTGAGGTGGAGCAGAGCGAGAGCACAAATGCCAGTCCCATCATGAAGAAATATGACCCCAGCGGCTTAGCTCCGATCGCGGCCAGACTGTCTTGAACCATAAATGTCTGAATACCAGCGGTTAACAAGCAGCCGATAATTAAATATTTCCCCATCTCAAAAAACTCATCTGAGGTATGGACGAAGACAGCGGCTATTTTTCCCCCGCGAGAATTATTCTGATGAGCTTCCCCCGTTTCACGCTGAACATTTAGGCGGATGGGAGATTTTTTGACCGTTGCGTAGATTATCAAGCCTATGAGACAGGCTACAACAAACGCCAGACCCATACGGGCATAGGCCAGCTCCGAGTGGCTGCGAAATGCTGTCATGGTCGCCCCATAGACGACAGGATTTAGGATCGGTCCGGACAAAATAAAGACGATAGCCACGTAAACAGGCATACCTTTATGGATAAGCCGGCGGACGAGTGGGATCATTCCACATTCGCAGACCGGGAAAATAATTCCGAGCAGACATGCGAACAGAATGGCCGGAAGAGGTCGCCGCGGAATCCACCGAGAAATCATTTCATCCGGGATAAAGACGCGAAGCAGTGAAGATAACAATGCTCCTGCTAATACAAACGGCAAGGCTTCCAGCAATATGCCGATAAAAGCGGTTTTGAAGGTGTCGATGTACGCATTATCCAACAGTTCCAGATGATACGGCAGCCATACAAAACCAATGATAATCAGGAACGAGATCGGGAGGAGCAACGGCAGTATTTTTAATGGTGAAAAGGTAGTCAAAACTCGAATAAGGCGGACCACCGATCTGCCAGCTGTTCTTCATCTATATTCATCCCGATGAACACTACATAAGGCATACCAGGATAACGAGAGGCTTCCCAGGTAGTACGCATCCCCGCATATTGAACAAGCTGAACCGGCTCCTGTTCGGACAAAAGAATATGCCCCTTGGCACGTAATAGGTTGTCACCCCATTCTTGGAAGAAGGCCTCTAGGCGTTCTTTAGAAGGCATAGTTGTCCTTACCTGCGGAATGGTTAACGTGATGGCTGTTACCTGCGAGAAAGAAGCATGCTGCTCCTCATGCAGCTCTTTTACAGCGGTTCCCCCATGCTCTGAATGCATTTGTTTCAGTGATGCTCCTTTGAAGGTTTGAGGCGCTCGCTGCGGAGCCGGAGCTATGATTTTACGTGGGATAATTCCTGACAATATCGGAGACAGGTTGATTTCACTGTAATGGGTGTACACAATTTCAGCCTCCGTATTTTGTTTACGAACTCCCTTTTCAATTCGCCATAAGGTTTCCGGTTCTACGAGATCACTTTTATTAACGACAATAAGATCAGCTGTGGAAAGCTGCTTACGCAGGGTCCGAACGAGCTGTTTGTCAGAGGAGAGTCTGCTGTTATATTCCAGAGCATTTTCCGCATCTAACAGAGTGATGGTATAGTGCAGCTCCACCAGATCCTGTAGAGGAGTTTCCTGCAACGTTTTGGCGATTTCTTCAGGATCGGCGACGCCGGTCAACTCCATATAAATGGCATCTGGACGTCCTCTCAGCAGCACCATCAGGCTATCTGCCAAATCCTCTTTACGGCTACAACATACGCATCCGTCCAGCAGTTTAGTTACAGCTGTACCGGTATGCTCCTGCAAAATATACCCGTCCACATCTCGTTTGCCCAGTTCATTCATTACTACTCCTGGATTCAGCCCTCTTACCTTGCTCTCTTTCAGCAGGGACAACAGCAGAGTTGTCTTCCCGCTCCCCAGAAACCCGCTCAAAATAATTACTGGTATCTTCATGATCTCCACTCCTGCCTGATTCTCTAGGAATTACAAGAATCATATTTTTTATAATTCCATCTATACGTAATTTGTCCACCAGAAAGACCACAAAATTAAGAGAGTTGAAATTTTTACAAGATCATAGTTGACAGATTGTGAATAAACCGTGTACGATGTGTTAATCGTAATTATTACGATTTAATAAAAAGGAGATGGAAACGATGAGAGTAATCATTACTTTGGCATGTACGGAGACAGGAGATCGCAACTATACCACTACCAAGAATAAACGAAATCATCCAGGGCGTATGGAAATGAAAAAATATTGTCCACGCCTAAAGAGAGTAACCTTACATCGCGAAACCCGTTAAGGGCGGATGTTTTTAATCTTGATTTTATAAACGATAGGAGTGGTATAGTTGAAAAAGCTCCCTGTTACCGTGCTCAGTGGATATTTGGGCTCTGGGAAAACAACATTGTTGAATCATATTCTGCACAACCGTGACGGTCTTAAAGTAGCTGTTATTGTAAATGACATGAGTGAAGTGAATGTGGATGCGAATCTGGTGAAGTCCGGAAATACGCTTTCCAGGACTGAAGAGAAATTGGTTGAGATGTCCAATGGTTGCATCTGTTGTACACTTCGTGATGATTTGATTGTCGAAGTACAAAAACTGGCTGCGGAAGGGCGATTTGATTACATCCTGATTGAATCCTCAGGCATTAGCGAACCTGTACCAGTAGCACAGACCTTTACCTATGCCAATCCCGAGTTGGATATTGATCTGACTTCGCTTGCTCAATTAGACACGATGGTGACTGTTGTGGATGCTGGGCGTTTCTGGCATGACTTCTCCTCAGGTGATAGTCTGATGGACCGCAACCAAACGGCTGGAGAAGGGGATTTCCGCGATATTGTGGATCTGCTTATTGATCAGATCGAAACTTGTGATGTCTTGCTGCTTAATAAGTGCGATCTGTTGAAAGAAGATGAACTCAATAAGCTTGAAGCTGTGCTGCGTAAGCTTCAGCCGTCTGCTAAGCTGATCCGTACAATTAACGGCGTAGTAGATCCAAAGGAAATTCTAAATACCGGATTGTTTGATTTTGAGAAAACAAGCTTATCCTCTGGTTGGATCGCCGAGCTGAATAAAGAGACCCATACCCCTGAGACGGAGGAATACGGGATTTCTTCTTTCGTCTATCGCCGGAGAACACCGTTCCACCCGCAAAGATTAAGTTTTTTCTTTAGCAACTGGCCGGAAGAGGTCGTTCGGGCAAAAGGGGTGGCATGGGTAGCGGCAAAAGGTGATCTTGCAGCTACTGTAAGTCAGGCAGGACCTTCCATTCAGTTCGGACCTGCTGGTTACTGGTTGGCTACAATGCCTAAGGATCAGCAGCTGGAGGTGCTGGAAAGCGAACCTGAGCTGCGGGCAAAATGGGACGAGCAGTGGGGCGATAGAATAAATGAAATCGTATTTATCGGTGTAAATATAGATCAGGCACAACTCGAAGCCAGATTGGACAGATGTCTGCTGACAGCGGAGGAGCTGAAGCAGGATTGGACAAAGTTCAACAATCCACTTCCGTGGCCTGTTGAAGAACTCCTTGCGGCTGCTGAGGAATAGATACTTAGTAAATTAACGGTGGAAATCCGGAATCCAGAAGGTGGGATTCCGGATTTTTGTTGTATTCGAAAAAGGACTAATAGTTATTATTACGATTAATTTTCAGTTTTGGGTTTACAAATCGTAATGATTACGATATTATCAAATTTGTTAAATCGTAAAACTTACGATTTAATCTGGGTTGGACATAATATCAGTCAGAAGGGAGGCGAGGCATGATGATCCTATCATCCATGCGGAATGTAGTGTTCGGGTATGGGGATGAACCTGTTCTTGATGATATCTCATTAGATATTCATACCGGACAGTTTATTGGTATAACGGGACCCAATGGTGCTGCTAAAACCACCCTGCTGAAGCTAATGCTCGGCCTGCTTCGTCCATGGAGTGGAACGATTCAGTTGAATAAAGAGTTATCAGATAACGGAAAGATGGTTATCGGCTACGTTCCACAGCAGGTAGCTTCTTTTAACGCAGGGTTCCCAAGTAAGGTGATCGAACTGGTTCGCTCGGGTTGTTATCCAAGGCTTGGATTATTTAGACGCTTTACACCTGAGCAGGACGAGATCGTTGAGCGAAGTTTAAAGCAGGTGGAGATGTGGCATTTGCGAGACCGGAAGATAGGAGAACTGTCAGGCGGCCAGAAGCAGCGGATTTGCATCGCTCGAGCATTGGCACAACAGCCGCAGATATTGGTTCTCGATGAACCTACTACGGGGATGGATCTGGACAGTCGTATTGGGTTCTATAAGCTGATGCGCCATGATGTCAGTGAACACGGCCGGACCGTAATCATGGTGACGCATGGCCTGGAAGAGACCAGCTCCTATCTGGATACGTTGATCAGCCTGGAACGAAAGGAGAATGAGGGTTGGCAATGTTTAGTTACGAATTCATGCAACGTGCATTTTGGGCCGGTGGATTAATTGGCATTATCGGTCCGCTACTCGGGGTATATCTCATGCTTCGCCGTCAGGTCCTAATGGCGGATACCCTCTCTCATGTTTCGCTTGCAGGAGTAGCACTAGGCTCAATACTACAGCTTAATCCGGCACTAAGTGGCTTCATGGTAGCGATTCTCGGTGGTATTGTCATCGAACAGCTTCGACGTTCTTATCGTACATATAGCGAGCTTCCGGTAGCGATTATTATGACCTCTGGATTAGCATTGGCAGTTGTACTTATGAGCTTAAAGCAGAATTTAAGTAAAAGCTTCAGTTCCTATCTGTTTGGTTCCATCGTTGCGGTCAGCGACACTCAACTAAAGATTATCGCTGTGGTTGCTGTAATCGGTCTGATCTATTTTATTGTGTTACGCAGATCCTTATATAATCTGACCTTTGATGAAGAGACCGCTAGTATCAGTGGAGTTCATGTGGGCTGGTTATCATTTTCGTTTGCTGTACTAACTGGAATGACAGTCGCTGCTGCGATGCCAGTTGTTGGAGTGCTGTTAGTCTCAGCGCTTATTGTTTTGCCAGCTTCGATTGCTTTGCGTATAGCGTCTGGTTTTACGACAGCTATATTGATCTCAATCGGCGTAGGATTACTCGGCGTTTTTAGTGGCCTAAGTGCCTCGTATTACATCAATACACCGCCTGGTGGGACGATTGCTCTTATACTGCTATCGTTCTTATTAATCGCAATTTTGGTACAGAAGCTGATCCGACTAAGAAATCGTCGGCGAATTCATAAAACTATTTCCAGTAAAGGAGTTACACCTCTCAATGAAATTTAGAATCCATCATTTAGCCATTTTGTCCCTGTCCGCGTTACTTATTGCCGCCGGTTGCGGTAATAATGCTGTTAATTCTTCTACTACTACGAATGCTTCTGGAGCCGCAGAAGCTACAGCCCTTCCGGAGTCATCTAAATTAAATATTAAAGTCAGTTTCTATCCTATTTACGAGTTTACCAAAAATGTGGCAGGAGATCTGGCGGACGTGGAAGCACTCATACCGGCAGGAATCGAACCCCATGATTGGGAACCGACTGCAAAAGATATGGCAGAAATCTCAGATGCGGATATGCTGATCTATAATGGCGCAGGAATGGAAGGCTGGGTAGATCAGGTGCTGGAAAGTGTATCTGGCACTCCGTTAATTACTGTAGAAGCGAGCAAGGGTCTGGACATCATGGAAGGCACGGAAGAGGAAGAAGCTGACCACCACCATGAAGAAGCTGACCACCACCATGAAGATGGAGAGCATGCTCATGAAGAAGAGGAGCATGCTCATGAAGAAGGAGAACATGCTCATGAAGAGCATTCGCATGATCACGGTGGATTAGATCCGCATGTGTGGCTCAATCCTACATTAGCCATTCAAGAAGTGCGTAACATTGAAGCAGCTTTAGCTGCTGCCGCACCTGAACATGCCGAGGATTTTAAGACAAATGCAGATGCTTATGTAGCTAAGCTGGAGCAACTGGATCAAGAATTTAAGGACGGTCTTAAGGATACTAAACGCAAGGATTTTATTACTCAGCATGCGGCTTTTGGATACCTTGCCAAGCAGTATGGATTAACTCAGGTCCCGATTGCCGGACTATCTCCGGAGCAGGAGCCTTCTGCCGCAAATATGAGTAAGATTGTGGAGTTTGCGAAAGAGCATAAAGTGAAGACGATTTTCTTCGAGACACTTGTATCCTCCAGTGTGGCAGACACAATAGCAAAAGAGATTGGTGCCAAAGCAGCCGTTCTAAACCCAATTGAAGGATTAACAGAGGAAGATCGCAGTCAAAACCTGGATTATTTAGGAATCATGCGTCAGAACCTGGAAGCCTTGAAGAGTGCATTGAACGAGTAGATTTAAAGGATGGAAGGAGAACGAACATGGCCAAGAAATCTAAAGTTGTGAAAGAATTGAAGAGACAAGCACTAGTCGCCAAATACGCTGTTAAAAGAAAAGAACTAAAGGAACAGGGGGACTATATGGCTTTGCAAAAGCTGCCACGTGATTCCTCCGCAACTCGTCAAAAAAATAGATGCCAAGTGTCTGGCAGACCTCGAGGCTATTTGCGGAAATTTAATGTTTCCCGAATTGTATTCCGCGAATTGGCGCATAAAGGTCAGATTCCGGGCATTACCAAGTCGAGTTGGTAAATGAGAACGGCTAATCCTCCGTAGTTTAGAGGATTGGCCGTTTTTGCTGTTCATCCATCATGGGCTTTAGAAAATTCGGCTATGCTTAGAATAGGAAAATGATTTATCATAGAAGGAATATATTTCTATTTAAGATGGAGGTGATGCAAATGAGCTATACCGATACTTTTATTCGTGTAGCAGAGGACTGTCCTGAGGAAATAGGAGTTCTTCCGATGTCTTGCCGAACGCTCCCGCCTGCACATGTGATTCAATATGAACTGTTAATCAATGAGCCCTACAAATACAATCATGAAGAACTTCTGTACGAGGTTCATGTGCGCCATAAACAAATTCCACAGGAAGAACGTTTGGCCCGTAAGGAAGAAATATGGAACGAACTATTTTCCAAAAATCATCCTTGTCTAAGGGCTTCACTGTTGCCGAAGCGTTTTGGTTGGGGTGTTCATTATAACGGTGAGGGGAAAATAGCTCTCTATGGCAAAGAGTCTCCCGAATATGACTATTTCACCTCCCAAGGGGAGGGAGCTGTGAAATTACTGCCTGCGATGCGTAACAAACGTGCTTCAAAAGGAGCGGATTAAGCTGTATAAATTCATAGAAGAAATCACACTTAATACTTGGCCGGCGGAGCAAAGCGTTCTCCTGCAGGGCTGGATTCTACGTTCGGCAGCTGGTTATACAAAAAGGGCCAATTCGGTCAATCCATTATACGGGGCTGACAGCTCTCAGGTTGAACTCACAGAACAAATCAAGCTTGCGGAGCGTTATTATGAGCATGCTGGACTACAGTCCGTGTTCAAAATAACCCCCTACATCCAGCCGCCAAAGCTTGATGAGATTCTTGCAGAGCGTGGCTATACAATTGCCGAGCCTTCATCTGTAAGGCTTCTTGATCTGGGGGACTTAGCGAGCCCCGATCTGCGTTATACGGTTCAGATACAGGAGAGCTTGACTGAAGAGTGGCTGCACACCTTCAGTGAGCTTACCGGCTTGTCTGATAAGAACCGGGAAACCTTAACTAGAATGTTGTCTGCATCACATTTGCAGCAGGGTTATGTCCTGTTGTTTAATCATGGTGTTCCTGTCACCTGCGGTCTTGGTGTGATTCAGAACGGGTACTTGGGTCTGTATGATATTGTCACTTCCCCTGCTCATCGTAGAAAGGGAATGGCGGAACAGCTGCTGCTAGCGTTGCTTAATTGGGGGAGAGCAAAGGGAGCAACAACTTCCTTTCTGCAAGTTGTGCAAGCGAATACGGGGGCTTCAGCCTTGTATGACAAGCTGGGTTTTAAGGAGATCTATCAGTATTGGTATAGAGTGAAAAACTAGCTGAGGAGGGGATGCGGTGAGAAAATTAGGATTGAATCTCCTGATCATTATTGTGTACTGTTTTCCATTTGTCTATTTCGCGATGGATAAAGATTTCAATAATGGTTCAATGGTTGGTTATTTAATGATGATCGTCATAACATCACTAATAGCTTTTTTGGGAAAATGGTCTAATAATATAATTGCTATAGTCATTGGGAATATCGCTTCTGCATTTGTCTCTTATTATTTTATTAGCAACTTGTCAGGGGAAGGCGGTTGGGACGGGACGTTTTTCAAACCACTTGGACCTACAGGATCGTTTATATTTTTTAGTATGCTAAACCTGATCCCTCAGTTCCTTGCGATGAAATTAGCGAATAAATTTAAAAAGAAGGTCTAATCTATGTCCGAATACTGGAGTCGAAGATTTGCTCAGGAAGGAATGATCTGGGGGAGTGAACCTAGTCCTACAGCTCAGGCAGCAAGGGATATATTCCGGCAACATAACGTGAAATCAGTTTTAGTCCCGGGTGCGGGATACGGAAGAAATACGAAGGTGTTCTCAGATGAGTTTAAGACCTTAGGCATTGAGTTGAGCGAGGACGCGTTAAAGATGGCGGCAGAATGGGATCCCAAGAGCCATTTTATCTCAGGTTCCGTATTAGATCCTATTTCTGAAGTACAGGTTGATGCTGTCTACTGCTATGACGTATTGCATTTATTTCTCGAAGAGGATCGCCGCAGGCTCGTAGCTAATTGTCTGGAACAGCTGCGGCCGGATGGCTTGCTCTATTTTACCAGTTTTTCCGATGAGGATGCGAACAACGGCTGTGGAACACTTTTGGAACCGGGAACCTACGAATACAAAGAGGGAAAATACGCCCATTTTTTTAGTGAAGAAGATTTAAGACAACATTTTGCAGGTACGAAAATAATTACGACCGGCTCATGTGTGGAGACTTTATGTGGGCCGCTTGGAAAAAAACATCAATACATACTGAGATATATCGTCGCACGTAAATCTGCACTAAGCAAGTAATTTAGGGAGGAACTCCCTATAATTTCGTTGAATATCCGTAGAATCGGCTATATCAAATGAATTATAGGGACTTTTTCCCTAGACCTCTGTGCGCTGATCAGGAGTACCTTTTTTACACAAATTTACCTTGACCCGGTAGCGCCATTTTTTTGAAATTTTTGCACAAATGAGCAAGCTGAGTAGACAGCTCCTCACCTTCCATGGGTACTCCATGTCCCGAAAGAACAAGATGTGGATTCAGCAAGGCAAGGGTACGGACCGATTTCTCAGCAGCTTCCCAGTCTGTCGTGAAATAAGAGGGTGGGCCATGCACCACCTGATGCTGCGTAGCCACTGCAAATACGGATTCCTGTTTGACCGTAAGGAACGTATCACCTGCGATCAGAACTCTATCCTCAGGCCTGAACAGGGAGATATGTCCGGGACTATGTCCAGGGGTATGGATCCATTCCCAGCCCTTCGCACCAGGAACAGTCCTGTCTTCCGGCAAGGGATGAACGGCTGAACCAAGGTCAATGCCATGATGTGAAAATAAAGGGGAAATCATGCTCATAAGCCCGCCGCCTACGGCCGGATCGGCTGGAGGGTAGTCTTCTTTACCTGTCAGAAAAGGTAGTTCTAGCGGATGAGCATATACAGGCACATTCCATTCCTCAACAAGCCTTTTTACACCCCCAATATGGTCAAAATGCCCATGCGTCAGGATAATTGCCACCGGAGGTTTATCATAATGCTCCGTAGCAAAATCAATAATATTGCCTGTATATGAGCTAAGACCAGTATCTACAAGAACCCAATCCGAAGAGGGCTGGCCAATTAATGCGACATTTACAAACATAGTGCGAAGTCCAATGACACCAGGGGCCACTTTCCAAGTATCGGTATAGCCCTTTGACAGAATTCCGTTAAGTTTCATCTTGCGCCTCCTGACCCGTTCTTTAGTACTAGACAATATATTTACACACAGTAGTATGACCTCTTTTTAAGAAAAAAAAGGTATGGCAAATAACCCTTCTCATGATTTCTTGAAGAAGGGCTGTGTTAGACGTGTTTTGTGAGAGGATTGTATTAGAGCGTTCCGCAGTCTGCAAATAGAATATGGCGTGGAATCCGAAAGAAAGCCTCGGCTTTTTCCTGCAGAGCAGGGGTCGGCAGATGGCTGTTGTGGAGCCATTTTCGAAATGTTCCAGGATGGACGCCTATCCAGATACTTACATCCGTTACTGAGAAATCGTAAACCATACAAAGTCCGGTCAGGATAACATTGCTGCGCGGTGAACTGGTAATACTTCTTTTCATAAAACGTGAAGGTGTAGGCTGACATACAATGGGGCTTTGACGAATCAACGCTTCATTGAACAGAATGTGGGGTGGGTACCCCAATAGGCGGCAGGTCTTGTCAATGTTATTGTTGGAAGGGATACGACCTTCGTATACCCAAGCGCTTACACTGCGTGAGGATATACCAAGCTCTTCTGCGAGTCGTGACAGCTTGATATCCTTAGCCATCAATACAGCAAGCAGCACACGGTTTCTAATCTGGCTGCGCTTTGGACGGCGAAATCTTTTGACTCGAACGCCTTGTCCAAGGTATTTGCGATTGATCAGAGACCACGCCTGGATATTATGAGTTTCTTGTTGGTTATTAGGCATAATTCCTCCGATTTTTTAAAAATATACTACAACACTTTCTGGTATATCGGCAATGGTTAATGCTGCTATTTCTGACAACACCGTTTAAGTTTCTTTCAGAACAGCTACGCTTATGATATATTTTTAATATCTAATTACAATATTACATTAGGGAGCGATATAGAATGATCAAACATATTGTGTTTTTCAAATTAAAAGATCGGTCCGAAGAAAGCGTAGCGGCAACGGTAGCGGTACTGCGTAATATGGAAGGTAAGATCCCGCAGCTTCTCTCCATCGAGGTGGGTGCTGACATCATTCATTCCGATCGTTCCTTTGATATTGCTCTAGTCACAGAAGTGGCTTCTCTAGAGGATTTACAGGCGTATCAGGTTCATCCGGCGCATAAAGAAGTTATTGCTCACATTAATGAAGTCAAAGAGCTCTCGATTGCTGTAGATTACGAAATTTAAGCAGCTGCTTGAATATAGTATCATCATTTTATACCGGAAGCGGTGACAGGAATGCGTGAGCTTGAGTATCCAATGGAAGCGTTAACTTATTTAGTCGTTTTTCTCGGAGCATGTTTCGTAATGTTCTTCTGGCTGAAACGCCGTGGCAAACGCGGTAAGTAGAGATTAGGACGATTCTCTAACAATTATCGACATGGGGGTATTGCTGTGTATTATGTCAACCGCAATCAAATCGAAACCATTCTTGCTCAAATCCCTGATATTACCGCTGGTCTTCGGACTGTAGCAGCTTCCTGGGATGGTACAACATTAACTGGACTAATACAGGAACGCTGCCTCCATCTGGCAATAGAGGTTGTAACAGACGTTGGTAGCTGTCTCATTGACGGGTTTATTATGCGTGATGCTGGAAGTTATGAGGATATAATTTCTATTATTCATGAAGAGAAAGTGCTAGGTCAAAGTGAAATTTATGAGAGATTGATAGAATTAGTTGCTCTGCGTAAGCCACTCGTTCAGGATTATTATGCCTGGGAGAGAGGTGATCTGCATCCACTTACCCCCATTCTTTCGGAAGTACTTGAGCAGTTTGCCGTTGAGGTACGGAAATATTTGGACCAGGAGCTTGGAGCCAGCGTACCGCTATAATAGCATAGGATAGAATCACATAGAATAGGCGATAGCCGTGAAAGAGAGGGGTTCCTTTATGATGAAGATGGGGCAGGAAAACGGATCGACAAGACAAATGATTATGACGCTCCTGAAGACGAAAGGAACACTGACCATCGGCGCGCTGGCAGAAGAATTGGGAATTACAGAGATGGGTGTCCGTCGTCATGTGCTTCAGCTGGAGCAAGAAGGGCTTGCAAAGACAAAAGTGGTCCGGCAAGCGATGGGGCGGCCTTTACATATGTACTCATTAACGGAGAGAGCCGAAGAATATTTCCCAAAAAGTTATCACAACTTGGCTTTGGAGCTTCTGCGTGAATTGGATTACGGCAGTGGACTGGATGCTGTTAATACATTATTTGAAGGACGCCGCCGCCGAATGCTCGCTCAGTATGCTCCGATGATGGAACGGCGGAATTTGGAAGAACGCGTCGCCGAATTATCTTCCATCCAAAATGCCGGTGGATATATGGCAGAATGGAACCGCGAAGAGGATGGCTCATATGTCATAAAGGAGTACAATTGCCCGATTCGCCAAGTGGCTACCCAGTATCGTAAGGCTTGCCAATGTGAGCATAGTCTTTTCGAAGAACTGCTGGATGCTAAGGTAACACGTAATGAATGTATGGCAGAGGGCGGCCATTGCTGCCGCTACGCTATCGTACCCAAAAATGTTACAGACAAAACTTCTGAAAAGTTATAATAATTAGTCACAAGACAATCCCCTGCTGCTTATGATATAGCAGATATAGGCATTAGCCCGGTAGAGCGGGGAGCAATGAATTTAAAGGAGAGATGAAACGATGAAAAAGGACACCAAAGGCTTATTATGGGGCGCTTTAGTCGGCAGTGTGGTTGGATCGGTGACAGCATTGCTGTTCGCACCTAAACCAGGTAAAGAGCTGCGCAAGGATATTGCGGAAGGAACTGCCGCTGGTATTGAGAAGGTTCAAGAAATTGCTGTTCAAGCCGGAGACAAGAGCATTGAAATTTATGACAAAGCAAAAGATTCGATTGGGCATGTAGTGCATGAAGTTCGGGAATGGAGCAAATCATGTGCGAATGCTGTTGATGAAGAAGAAAAAATCACAGTAACTGTAAGCGGTATTGCTACAGAAGATGCTGTAGAAGCAGTTGACGCTGTAGAAGCTGTTGAAGAGGCTGCTGCCACTTTGGAAATGGAAACTGAGTGGGTTGAGGCCACTATAAGTGAAGATGTAAGCGAAGAAGTTAGCCTGGAAGAAGTCGTTCAAGATGACAAGGTTGATAAAGAAATTCTATAATGGGACCGTGGTTTAAATCCTCTGTTTCAGTGGTAAAAGAGTACTCATTCTCTTATAATAGAGCCGCTTTTTCGCATTGGGCGGAGGGTGGCTTTTTTAATTAGTTTGCACCCGCTTGTTAAATGATGGAAGAAGACTAGTCTTGAACTAAGAGGGCAAAAGGAGTAATATCTGCAATTGGGGCTGAAAGCCAGGTACATTTTGTTTTCACCTTACATAAGCTACACAAAACAAGTAGAAGGAAGCGGTGTGTTCGTGCAGCAAGCTATAGCAATATTAGACTCAGGTGTGGGAGGGTTAACAGTTGTCAAAGAAGTGATGAGGCAACTCCCGCGGGAGAAGATCATTTATTTCGGAGATACTGCCCGAGCTCCGTACGGACCCCGTTCGACCGAGGAAGTACAACTGTTTACTGAACAAATTGTAGATTATTTGATCCAGTTTAATCCTAAAATGATCGTTATCGCTTGTAATACCGCAACAGCTGCGGCACTCGATTATATCTCAGCCAAGGTCTCTATCCCTGTAATTGGGGTGATTCATCCCGGAGCCCGCGCAGCAATTAGCGCAACCAAAAGCGGACATGTCGGCGTGATCGGTACGGTAGGAACCATCAACAGCGGAGCTTATACTAACGCATTAAAGCAGTTGTCCCCTTTTGTTGAGGTTGTAAGTCAAGCCTGTCCAGCGCTTGTCCCACTTGTCGAGCAAGGCAAGTTCCGCTCAGAGAAAAGTTACGATATCGTAGAAGAGGCACTCGAAGGCATTAAAGACACTAACATCGATACTTTAATTTTAGGATGCACTCATTATCCATTTCTTGTAGAACCCATTGGTGAGACTATGGGATCAGGAGTCAAGCTGATCAGTTCTGCAGATGAGACCGCTCGTGAGATCAGCACAATTTTATATGACAAAGGCAAGCTGTCCATCGGCGATGAAAGTCCAATTCATCAGTTCTTCTGCAGCGGTGATGCTGAGATGTTTCAAAGCATCGCGCGAGACTGGCTTGGAGAACAAATTAGACGTACTCCAGTAGTGTGGCAAGTATCCACGTTATAAGCAGGAGCAATGTTGAATTGAATAGGGACAAACTCCATGGGAGTGTAAAAAGAAAAACAGACTGGGAAAGCACATTTCCCAGTCTGTTTTTTTGAAATATAAGCATTTATACGCTGCGGATCTGTAATATCCTTATTTTCATGAGAAATGGTTGCCATCTATAAAGGGCGATGACGTTGTTTTTTCTTGTGATTCATTTCTCCTTCATGCCGGGTAGTGGCGCTTGCATACAATAGAGTTAAGTGCTGTATGCCGCTGTTTTTGTATTGCTGTATCAGCAATTTAAGGCCGAGAGGATGAGACCTAATGCGACAATATATTGCAAACAGGGGAGATACCGTAAGCCGAATTGCCGCTCTACATGGATTAACTCCTGAGCATGTTATTCAAGGTAATCCATGGGTTGGGAGGCAGTCTTATTTATACCCAGGCCAGGTTTTATTTCTGCCATCTTCGCCGCGTAAAAGGTATGCTGTGCAGGAAGGGGACACTCCAGAACGGATAACCTCATTATTTAATGTGAATTTAGAGGATTTGGAGAAGCTTAATCCTGGTGTGACCTCAGGGCGCTGCTGTACACCTGGAAAAATACTTGTCATTCCACCCCCGATTCCAGACCGCGTGGTGTTTCTGCGCGGGGAGTACGGTCCGGCTGATGTTGAGAGTGACATTGACAGCTTGCTTGTCCAATACCCGTTTATACAAGCAGCCACAATAGGCACGAGCGTACTCGGCAAGCCACTCCATGTACTCAAGATCGGGAACGGCACTCGTCATCTGCATGTTAACGCCGCTTTGCATGCCAATGAATGGCTGACTTCGCCATGCTTGATGTCCTTCATAGAGGAGTATGCAGCAGCTTATGCTGAAGGCTTGGAATGGAATGGACATAACCCTGAGGTTTGGTTCCAAAACTGGACATTATGGGTCGTGCCTATGGCTAATCCAGATGGTGTGGAGCTGGTTCAGGAAGGGGTTTTGCCTGACCATCCGTTTTATGATGACCTCATGAGATGGAATGGTGGACGAAGCAGCTTCCGGCATTGGAAAGCTAACATCCGCGGTGTGGATCTTGGGGATCAATTTCCCGCTCATTGGGAAGAGGAGCGGGAACGTCGGGGAGTAAGGCAGCCCTCACCGCGGGATTACAGCGGCCCTGAGCCGCTGAGTGAGCCTGAAGCAGCTGCTCTGGCAGCCCTGGCTGAGGAAGCGCCTGGCGAAGCTGCAGTGTCTCTGCATAGCCAAGGAGGAGAGATTTATTGGAACTACCGCGGGTATGAGCCTCCCGAGAGCCGTGAATTAGCCGTGCAGCTGGCAGTTGCGAGCAGTTACCGGGCAGTGGAGCTGACGGGAAGTGATGCCGGATATAAGGATTGGTTTATTCAGACCTTCCGCAAACCTGGATTTACTGTGGAGCTTGGGATTGGCAAAAATCCGCTGCCACTAGCAGATTTTGAAGATATGGCCCTGGAAACAGGACTTATATTAGCAACGCTCCTTTCCAATGTGAAATAATTATGAAACATTTGCAGTAAACTTGCGTAAAATAAACCATAGGGTATGGCCGCTGTCGTCATTACACGTTATCCGCGGCTGTATCCTTTTTACTTGGGAGGAGGGTCACCATGAAACTGAAAAAAATACTGTCACTAAAACAATGGTCCCATATCTTCAGTAGCTCCTGGCAATACATCCGCTCCCCTAAAGTAGCAATGGGGGACAAGCTGTTATTTACAATTCCAGTATTGCTCTATTGGGTCTTGCCGGACTTCATGCCATTTATTCCGATCGATGATATTGGAGTGACCATGCTGCTAATGGGCTGGTTCGTGTCACGAATGGGCCGGAAATATCCTACCCTTCAGCAGGGTGAAGGATAGCACCGCACATTTTCGACAAGAACTTCAGAGCTAATTAGCCAATATAGTTGCTTTTAGATGTCATTTACCTTTAAAATAAGTAATTGAGTATTTAATTTTCGGACTAGGAGATGGAATATAGATGAAGGTCAAAATTACCCGTAATGCGGCTAAAGTGATAAAGAAACAAATGGAGCTGGAAGGAAACAGTGAGTTGAAGCTGCGCGTAGCAATTACACATGCACACGGTGATCATGCTCACTACGGACTGGACTTGGACACGCCTAAAGAGAACGATGTTGTAGTATCGACAGATAAGGAAATCGATGTTATTCTTGATCCGAGCCAACCACTCCTTGATGGCGTGGTCGTTGATTATTTGTATCTTCCACAAGAAGGTTTTGTCATTACGAATCCCTCTAAAGGTAATCACGGCGATCACTAAACACTCGCCTGTAAATTTCGAACACAAAGAAGGGTTGCTCCATGGCTAACGAAATACAAGTGTGCGATGAATGTAATTTCATGAAGTTGAAAAGTATTATCCCAAAGCTGCAAAAAATGGCACCTGATGCCGAGATCAAGGTCGGCTGCAAGTCGTACTGCGGTCCATGTGGCAAACGGGCTTTTGTTTATGTGAATGGTCGTTATGTGAGTGCTCCAACGGAGGATGAAGTGTTGAAGAAAGCGGAAGCTTTTATCAAACAGCCCTCCGTTCAGAAATAATACTGAGTTCTTATCAACTAAGATAATAGGGTCGATCCCTCTTCATTCTCAGAATAAGTAAAAGTAAACAGAGCAGCGATTCTCCTGTTAATTTGGAGGATCGCTGCTCTGCGTTTTCTGGCCATTGACGGCTTACTTCAATCGTGCCCATCATCCCATCATTTCTCCGTCTCATCATCTCATCGTCCCACCATCTCACCGTCTCATCGAGCCCACGATCCTATCATTCCACCATCCCACAGGATTTACGGACTCAGATGACGTTATTTGCCTGTTTTTAGCCTTTAAAGCAAGATTTCGGACCCCAGTGACGCTATTCCTTAAAAAGAGGCTCATATCGGCGTTTTCTAGGCTAATAGCTGCTCTGGAGTCCGTTAGCATTCCAAATCTCGGATAATGCTGCGTTTAGGGTCAGCTGTGTCCGTTAGTGAGATACTTCGCGGATCCAAGTCGGAAAACCAAACGTGCTTCCAACAACAATCAAGTGGTAAATGTCCAACATAGAGAGGATATCGCAGCAGCCCTTTTCGATAGTTTTTTGGACAGTCTCTTCGTTTACCCGGATGTAAGCTTAAGGTGCAGATTGTGTGTTCTTGAGCTTCTTGATTCCATCATATTTCATGATATCGTCGGAGATCTGTAGCCGGAGCTTGCTGGTCTCATACCCGATGCTGCACTCCCCTACGTCAACGGCTTCGCGGCTTTCGAGACTATAACAGGTTCCGCTGGCAAATTGCCCATTTTCGCTGGGGAGATAAGACAGCTTTGCATCGGCATAGGCGCCGGATCGCAGCGTTACAAGACGCTCATGCCCGCTAAACAGATTATTGCCCATGAGATAATAAGGATCACGTGAGATCCCCAGCAAATGGAGCAAGGAAGGTGTAAGATCCAACTGACCAGCTGGAGCTGAATCTAGGACAGAGGCGTTAGAGCCTGGCAGATGAATGAGCAAGGGAACCTGATGCATTATTTGCTGCATATCGAGTGCGCTAAGGCTTTTGCCGAGAAATTGTTCGTAATAAGAGGTCTCCTGGATCGAATTATCATGATCTCCATAGAAAGCAACAATGGTATTATCCCACAGCCCACGCTGCTTCATCTCTTTGACCATTTCCCCTAAAGCTTCATCCGTATAGTGAACAGCCTGCAAATAATCTCCGAAGATCGTGCCCTTGAACTCTCCAGTATCAAGCCCTTGTTTATCTGCAGGGAGAGAATAAGGATGATGGCTGGATAGTGTAGTCAAAAATGAATAAAAAGGCTGCTTTATCTTTTCTGAAGTGTCCATAATATCGAGGGATTGCCGCAAAAAGGATTTGTCACCCAGAGACCAGCCTAGAGGTTCGTCTATTGTATAGTCTTTTTTGTTATAAAAATGGTCATAACCCATCGCGTTATACATAATCTGCCGATTCCAGAAGCTACCTTCGTACGCATGAAAAGCATTGGTACTGTAGTCCTTTGATTTCAAAATAGCAGGCAGCGTGTCAAACTGATGATCCGGGTAACGGACAAATACCGAGCCGGAGACCAGCGGGTACAGGGAAGCGTTGGACGTGAAATCCGCATCGGAAGTTCGTCCTTGTGAGGTCTGATGGTAGTAATTGCTGAAATAGGTGTTTTCTTTGATTAGAGCGTTCAGATTAGGCGTGATCTCCTGGCCGGATATTGAGCGTCCAACTACAAAGTTCATAAAAGCTTCAGCTTGAATAACAACGATGTTGCTTCCGCTGTATTTTCCAAAGCTGTCATTATTGGCATTTTGCTCAGTGTTTTGTTTATTGAACCAGAGCTGCATTGAGGTGGCTTCTTCTTGCGAAAGCTCGGGCTGCGGACCTAGATGATCTTTAGCATATAAGTAAATATCATAACCGTGAAAACCGATTAGTCCGGTTACGTTATACATCGCCAGACTCCACCAGTTGCCAGTGAATAGATCTTTAGCCCAGGTAGTAGCGTAGGTGTGGATAGGGCCAAAGGTCAGCACGCAACCTAGCGCCAGAGCAACGATGCCATTCACGCTTCTTTTTAGCATCCTGCTCAGGCGTGAAGAGCGGCGGGAATAACCGGTTTGAGAATAAGAGTGAGATTGCCCATAACGGCGAGGGGCGGCATTAGACAAGTATGTATGGGTTTTCTGGTGGTAGAACCCTATTCCGATTCCATAGGCAATAAGCAGAAGCCAGTCAGCGAACAAATAAAGATCGGAAGGACGCAGTAGGGCGAAGATACTTCCACCAAGCGCATCCATCTGTCCAGCCTGAAACAATACAGGTACCGTGATAAAATCCTGAAAATAACGATAGTAGACGATATCCGAATAAATAAGCAGTGTCAGAAGCAAGTTTATACTTAACAACGCTATCGTCTGTCCCCGGCGGGGAAGCCACAGAGTCCAAAAAGACAATAACATGACTGAACCTACAGCAATCCATTTGTCCTGCCGGTTCATATCTATATTGGGAGCATGCAGCCCACTATGCAGAAATAATAACTTGGCCAGCATGATGCCAAGAAAAAGGAGATAACCGATATATCGGGAGCGAATCACAGCAGCTATTGTACTTGTTACGGTTCTGTTGCTCCGAATTGATGGAAAGTCAGACATTATAAAACCTCCTAACACAGAAAATAATTAAAACCAGAATAAACAATGTTGTTGTCTTTTTCAGATGATAAACGTTTCTCATAGAAATATATGAGCGAAAAGTTATAGGCGCTAAACTAAAACAGTCTTATACTCGGAGAAAAACGGACACCCTCCTCATACGAGGTAGATGTCCGTTCTGCATTCAAAGCAATGGTGATCCTAATTATTTCGGATTTCTAGGTGGAAGTGGACCCAAGTATTGATAATATTGACACTCGATACGTCCGTTATACAGTTTGCGGCGTTTGTCTGCCTTACGACCGTAAAATTGTTCGAATTCCTTGTATGGGCTGATCGCAAAAAATGACCATGTTGGCAGATATATCATCATTTCACCAAACTGGCGGGTCAGCTTTTCCACTTCTTTGTCATTACTGATTCGTTCCCCATAGGGAGGGTTGGTAATGATACAACCATATTCTCCTTCAGGTCTTGCTTTGGCGGCAGCCATCACTTTGAAGGTGATTTCTCCGGACAGTCCAGCACTCTTGGCGGCAGCTTCAGCAATTTCGATCGCTTCTGGATCAATGTCCGTACCTGTTAATTGCAAAGGATAATCGTCGCGCACCGCATCGAAAGCTTCTTCGCGCGCCTCTTCCCAAAGATGTTTGGGGATGACTGGCCAATGTTCAGATGGAAATGAGCGGCGTAGTCCTGGAGCAATATTCCAAGCGATCATGGCAGCTTCAATTAACAGTGTTCCCGAACCACAACATGGATCGAAAAGCGGCCGATGGCCATTCCAGCGGCTAAGCTGGATTAGTGCAGCAGCCATTGTTTCCTTCAGCGGAGCCTCTGTTGCATGTCTGCGGTAACCCCGTTTGTGAAGCGCGGGTCCTGTGGTATCTAATGTGATCAAAGCGATGTCATTTAATAAAATCACTTCGATCACATATCGAGGACCGTTCTCCGGGAACCAGTCTGTATGATACGAAAGCTTCAGCTTCTCGACGATAGCTTTTTTGACAATCCCTTGGCAAGCGGGTACACTCGTTAGTTGTGATTTATGGGACCGTCCTTCAACCGGGAATTCTCCATTCTCTGGAATCCAGTCTTCCCAAGGCAACGCTTTAACCCCTTCGAATAACTCGTCAAAGGTTTTAGCAGGGAATTGGCCCATTTTAACCAATACGCGGTCAGATGTACGCAGCCACAAGTTACAGCGACAGATATCGATGTAATCACCGCTGAATAATACTCGTCCGTTCTCGACCTTGGTCTCATAACCCAGTTCGTTTAATTCGCGCGCTACCACAGCTTCTAAACCCATAGGGGCAGTAGCGATTAATTGTAATTTGCTCAAATACTCTCAACTCCGTTTAACTTGTAGATAAATACAAAAAGCCAGTACAATAAGAAGAGACGGCATTGTCGTCCTTTAAAGCATCCATACAAGTATAGGGGAATGTGGGACACTTCACAATGCCCGGCATTCCATAAATCATAAAATGTTCCCCGTCATCCCTTACTATGAGCAAACGGGGGATCCTCAAAGGAGAATCTTTATGCTTACGCAAGAAGAATACAGTGAACAACTTTATACAGAGGACGAAATTCTGCTTCAAGTAAAAGAAGCAATCGTCCAAGCAGGCATGCCGCCGGTGTCTGTCGAGCCAGGGTACGGAAGACTGCTCACCATGCTAGTTAGACTGTCTCGCTCTAAGCGTATTTTGGAAATTGGCGCACTTGGCGGTTACAGCGGAATTTGTTTGTCCCGCGGTTTCTCTGAAAGTGGCACACTGACTTCGCTAGAGCTGAGAGCAGACTATGCCGAGCTTGCCCGCCGTAATTTAGAGCTGGCAGGCTTCGGCGATACTACGGAGTATAGAATAGGACCCGCAATGGACAGCCTGAAGGCACTGGAAGCAGAGGGCGCTAGGTTCGATTTCTTTTTCATTGACGCAGATAAGTTGAACTACACTAACTACTTGGAATATGCCATCAAGCTGGCCAATCCAGGAGCGATCATTGCGGGTGATAATATTTTTCTCCGTGGACGGACCTTAAATACAGATAGAAATGGTCCTGCCATCCTGGCTGTGCGCCACTTCAATGAGATGATCGCTACGGATGAACGTCTTATCAGTACATGTCTGCCTGCCTATGATGGACTGGCACTAGCGATGGTCAAATAGCTGATTAGCGAAATAACCGCGGTGTTGTTACTTTGTACAGCTTCAATCGAACCCAAATCGTATTAACCAGCAGCAAGCAGCCGGATATAATGAAAAGCCCCTCAATTCCGATGTAACCTGATAGAAAGCCGCCCAAGATAGCTCCCAGCATATTGCCTAGCGCCAATGTACTGCTGTTGAAGCCGAATGCGCGGCTTTCTTTTCCGTCAGGGGTATAGGAGCGGATAAGCGCATTAACGCTGGGCAACAGTCCGCCCATGAAGACTCCCATTAGGAAACGGACTATAATCAGCTGCCAGACACTAGTTACGAATGCCTGCGGAATTAGGAAGAGTGAAGCGCCAATTAACGCATAGGTCAGAATACGATGTGCGCCGACTTTGTCACTTAGCTTCCCAAGCAAGGGAGAAGCCAGCATATTGGAGATCCCTGTAACGGCACTGACCATCCCGGCCAAGAAAGCTATATTCTCAGCGGGTCCATTTAATTTTTCTACATAAAGTGGCAACAAGGCCATAGGACTAATCATTGCAAATTGCAGCAGAAAGGTTACACCGAATAGAGCTGGAAGCTGAGGAATTTTGATTAATTCCTTCAAGCCTGCGAGTACAGAAACCTGTGGCTCTTGTGCGGCTTCGGCGCGGTCGAATTTTTCTTTAACAAGAAATAATGCCAGCAGAGAGGCGATAAAGAGCAAGGCTCCAACGACATAAAAAATCGGCCGAAATCCGATTAAATCGGCAAGTAAGCCACCAATCAGTGGCCCTAGAATTGTTCCTGCAACAGATCCTGATTGCATCAATCCCATGGAGAAGCCCATACGTTCTTTGGGGGTAGTACCTGACACCAGTGCGATGGAGGCGGGATTGAAGCCAGAGATTGTACCGTTTAAGAGACGGAGCAGGAGCAGCTGTAAAGGGGATTGTGCGAAGCCCATTAATACCATGACAATAGCCATGCCAAAGCTGGAACGCAGCAACATGATTTTACGTCCATATTTGTCTGCAAGCTTGCCCCATAATGGCTGGAATATGAAAGAGGTTAAGAAGTTTGCGGCAAAAATAAGTCCCGCCCAGATTCCAATTTCATGTTCACCCTGGACACCAAGATCCTTCGCAAGGTACAAGGTCAGGAAGGGTGTAATCATTGTCATTCCAGCATTCACCAAAAATTGCCCGAACCAAAGCACTAAGAGGTTGACCTTCCAGGTCTCCCATTTCTTCATAGTGCTTTCACATCCTTTCAAAGAATTTCAGAGAATATATGATTCACGGAAAAAATGCCATTTTATCAGTATATCATTTTTTGCAGCTTCATGTGTGCAACACATGTCATAGTAATGTCATAGGATTGTCATTCCAAACTCTTCGTATTAGTTGTTACAAGCTTTTAAAAAGGGCATAATAGTAGATATGCCGATTAAAAAAATCTAATAAAATATAATGGAGATCTTATCATGACCTACAATGACACTTTTATCCGCGCCTGCAGAAAGCAGGACACGGAGCACGTTCCCGTATGGTACATGCGGCAGGCCGGCCGTTATGATCCCGAGTACCGTAAAATTAAGGAAAAGTATTCGTTGCTTGAAATCTGCAAGCAGCCTGAGCTGGCGGCAGAAGTAACCATGATGCCCGTTCGCAAGCTGGGTGTGGATGCGGCCATTTTGTATTCCGACATTATGAATCCAGTTGCTTCAATCGGAGTGAAATTCGATATCGTTAAGGATATCGGTCCAGTGATTGAGAATCCGATCCGTAGTGCAGCTGATGTGGAGAGACTAAAACCCATTGATGTGGAGGGTGATCTGAGCCACATTTTGGAAACGATTGCTATTCTGGATAAGGAACTGTACGTTCCTTTGATCACTTTTGCAGGCGCGCCGTTTACAATTGCCAGCTATTTGATCGAAGGTAGACCTTCCAAAGGATATATCCGTACGAAAGAGCTAATGTACAGTGAACCCCGTGTCTGGGAAATGCTGATGGACAAGCTGGGCGATATGATTATCACTTACCTCCGAAGTCATGTGCGGAGTGGAGGCAAAGCCTTCCAATTGTTCGACAGTTGGGTTGGTGCGCTTGCTCCACGCGATTTTGAAACATACGTGCTGCCGACGGTTTCTCGTATTTTTTCCGAATTATCTGATCTTGATGTACCTAAAATATACTTTCCTGGCGTAAGCTCTGGAGAATTGCTGCCAAGTCTTACGAAGCTTCAAGCAGACGTAATCGGGCTGGATTGGCGAGTTAGCTTGACTGAAGGCCGACGCAGAATAGGCAATAAATTTGCGATTCAAGGAAATCTTGATCCATATTTGCTTACAGCTCCGATGGACCTCTTGAAAGAACGCGCGAAAGCACTGATCGATGAAGGTGTGCTTGAGCCAGGTTATATCTTCAATCTGGGCCATGGATTATTCCCGGAGGCCTCATTAGACAAACTTAGAGAATTGACGGAGTATATTCACACTTATTCTCAGGAAGTATTACAAGAAACGGCTAAGCAACGTTCGTAAAAATATAAGAATTTATTTGTTCCACGCTATTAAATTGTAAAGGGGACGGAATCCGTGACAGTAAAAATAGGTGTTCTCGTCATGTCGTATGGCACTCCTAAGAGCCTAGAAGATGTTAAAGCTTATTACACGCATATTAGACGGGGGAATCCGCCAACAGCGGAGCAGCTTAAAGAGTTAACCGACCGTTATGAAGCAATCGTCGGGGGGGTATTCCCACTGCGGGAGAATACAGACCGGCAAGTAGAAGCTTTACAAGCAGCATTAAATGCGGATAAAGCGGGAGCAGATGTTGAATTTGTCTGCTATCAAGGCTTGAAGCATGCCAGTCCCTTTATTGAGGACGGCGTGGAGGCTATGGCGAAGGATGGCATTACTCAAGCAGTGGGTATTGTTTTAGCGCCACACTATTCCAGTATGAGTGTGGGGAGCTACATCAAGCGTGCACAGGAAAAGGCTGATGCATGCAAGATTGACATGGGTTTTGTAGAGAGTTACCATATGCATCCTGAATTGATCGATGTGTTAAGCCAAAGAGTGTCGGCGAAGCTGGATCAATATATTGAAGCAGGTGCGACCCGTGATGAGATTCGCGTATTATTCAGCGCTCATAGTCTTCCAGAACGTATTCTGGCTATGGGTGATCCATATCGGGATCAGCTGCTGGAAACTTCGCAGGCAATTGCAGCTCAAGCAGGTGTAACCAACTGGCAGTTTACTTGGCAAAGTGCTGGCCGCACAGCTGAACCGTGGCTTGGTCCAGATATTCTGGACACGCTGCAACAGCTTAGTAAAGAACAGGTGGAATACGTATTGGTGGCCCCTATCGGATTCGTATCCGATCATTTAGAGGTACTGTACGATCTCGATATTGAGGCAACAGCCGTAGCTGCAGAGCTTGATATGCGTCTTATGCGGATTGACTCACTGAATAGTGATCCCGCATATATGTCTGTATTGAGCGATGTAATTCGTAAACGACTGGAGCAGATGAAGGCCGCTCAATCATGATTGGCCCCACAAGAAAAATTGTTATCATAGGCGGAGGGCTGAGCGGACTCAGCGCCGCCTTTTATATTCGTAAATTTTATAAAGAAGCGGGTATTAAGCCTGATATTGTCTTGCTTGAGAAAGAGAAAAACCTCGGTGGAAAGATTGAAACCTTACATCGCGATGGTTTTGTGATTGAAAAGGGACCGGATTCATTTCTGGCGGAAAGGGCGGAGATGTGCGAGCTGGCTAAGGAATTGGAATTGGATCACGAGCTGGTATCCACTAACCCTCTTGCTAAGAAGCGATATATCTTGCAGCGGGACAAGCTTAATCCTTTGCCAAACGGTCTTGTACTCGGTATCCCTACCGAACTGAAACCTTTTTTATCAAGTGGGTTAGTTTCGTTTGGGGGCAAAATACGTGCGATGATGGATTTTATTCTTCCTCCGCGGCGTAATGATGAAGACGAATCGCTTGGTGAGCTTATTGAGCGCCGTCTAGGGTCTGAAGTGCTGGAGAACTTAACCGAGCCACTCCTCTCTGGCATGTACGCCGGAGATATACAAAAAATTAGCCTGCATGCTACTTTTCCGCAATTTGGACAATTAGAACAACAGTACGGCAGCCTTATTCGTGGAATGCGCACAGGGCGAAAGAATAAAAAGGCACAGGAAGGTACTACACAGAGTACCTTCTTGACGTTCCGCAAAGGGCTGCAAAGTCTCGTGCATAGTCTGATTTATGAGCTGCATGATGTAGAACAACGGACGGAATCTAACGTAGTTTCTATTCAGGCTGTTGGGAGTCCTGCTATTTATGAGGTAGAGCTGGAGAATGGCGAACGGTTGCTTGCGGATGATGTATATATCACTACGCCTAACTTTTCGGCTGCTGACTTACTTCGTCCCCATATGGAGGTTACGGCGCTGGAAGCGGTGGATTATGTTTCAGTAGCGAATCTAGTCATGGCTTTTAACAAAAAGGATATTGTTAACGAATATGATGGATCAGGTTTTTTTGTGCCTCGTAAAGAAGGGCGAAATATTACTGCCTGCACATGGACATCTACGAAATGGCCGCATACGGCTCCTGATGATAAGGTGCTTTTGCGCTGTTATGTGGGTCGTTCTGGTGATGAACAGAATGTTCAGCTGCCTGATGAGGCTTTGACGGAGCTTGTGCTTAAAGATTTGCGAGAGATCATGGGCATTACTGCGAATCCAATATTTACGGAAATCACCCGCTTAGAGCATTCCATGCCGCAGTATCCTATAGGACATCTTGATAATATTACCGAATTCCGCAAAGAATTAGCGGCTTCGCTTCCTGGTGTGTATGTCATTGGCGCCGGATTTAATGGCATAGCAATGCCGGATTGCATCAAGCAGTCCAAGCTTATTGCGGAAAGCGTTGCTAAACAGCTAATGAATGAAATGTGAGTACGATGACTAAATAAAACAGTGAAGCGAAGCATGAGGCGCTTCACTGTTTTTCTTTAGTTAGTAAAATTTTCTATTTCTATCGACTCTCTTATTTGTAGGGTGCTGTGATAGATATGCTATAATAAAAACAATTTGAGAGTAGAGGAGATCACAGAAACCATGTATCCGCCGCGATCGCGTTCTAGACAAAAGAACAAACATAAGAGCAAACGCAAGCGCAGAACGGCCTGGGCTTGGATCAATGCAGGTCTTCTTTTGATGATTACCGTGTTATTGACTTATAGCTTTACGAATGACCCTGACAAGAAAAGCGCCTCACCGCCTCCGGTAGCAGAAGCGACAGCTACGCCTATACCAGAGAGTAGTGATCAGCCTCAGACAGCACCTCCGGTGGTTGCAGTTGCAACGCCTGAAGCTACAGAGACGCCAAGCCCTTCTCCTACGGCAACTCCAGAGCCAACGCCTACACCGCAGGAGGAGCCCGAAGAGATTATTGAAACACAAGCTCCTGAAGCGACAGCGACCCCTGCGAAGGATGAGGACAGCTCGGAAGCAGCAAATAATGATGCAGTGTCTGGTCTGCCGTCAGATGATAACGCGTCTGGTAAGACGGTAACTTTGAATTTTGGTGGAGATGTTATATTTTCCGGGAAAGCTGGAGAACTGCTGGAGAAGAAAGGTTATGATTATTCGTATGCCGCATTGGAGGGTCTGTTCAAGAAAGATGATCTTACGATCTTGAATCTGGAAACTCCAGTGACCACAGGTGGCGTAAGTGCCACTAATAAGCAATTTGTATTCAAAGGATCACCACTCGCTCTGGATGCGCTTAAGTCAGCGGGTGTGGACGCAGTAAATATGGCGAATAATCACACGCTTGATCAAGGAGAGCAAGGCTTGCGGGATACCCTTAACCACCTTGCTGAAAGAGGAATTCCTTATGTGGGTGCGGGGCTTAACAGTAAAGAAGCATATTCGGCGCAATATTTTGAACGTAAGGGCATTAAGATCGCTTTGCTGGGATTCACCCGGGTGATTCCTGCGTCGGATTGGATGGCAGGGAAAAATAAGCCGGGACTTGCCTCCGTATACGATAGTGCAGAAGGACTGAAGGCTATTGCTGCAGCCAAAAAGAAAGCCGATTTGGTGGTCGTAGTGGTCCATTGGGGTAAAGAACGGGTAGAACAATATGATAAAACGCAACAGTCGCTGGGCCATAGCTTTATCGATGCAGGAGCCGATCTTGTCATTGGCGGCCATCCACATGTGTTGCAAGGCGTGGAGCCATACAAGGGCAAATGGATTGCCTACAGCACCGGGAATTTTATTTTTACGAGATCTACAGTGCCTGCCACTTGGGAAACTGCGGTTTTTCAGGCGGAATGTAGTGTAAAAGGTCAATGCTCCTTAAAGCTGAAGCCTATGAAAGCCGAGCTAGCACAGCCTGTGCCGATGAACGAAGTGGATGGAAAGCTTTTGTTAAAAAGAGTAGAAGCTCTATCCGCAGGACGGGTAAAGATCGGTAGCGACGGTAAAGTCACTCAAGTTACCAAATAGGGTTCCTGGGAGGTCCTTATGATGAACAATTTGTGTGTAGCCCATCGAGGGTTTTCCGGTAAAGCTCCAGAGAATACATTGGCAGCCATTCGGATGGCGATTGCCATGCCCTATGTGCACTGGATGGAAATTGATGTCCAGCTCTCCAAAGACGGCGTTCCTGTTGTCATTCATGATTATACGTTGGACCGGACGACCAATGGTCATGGCAAGGTAAAGAACATGGACTGGGAATATATCCGGCGTCTGGATGCGGGGAGCTGGAAAGGGCGTGTTTTTCAGGGCGAGCGGGTGCCTTCTTTGGAAGAGGTGCTGTCACTAGCCTCTGGAAGATTGCGTCTGAATATTGAACTGAAAACAGTGGGAGATATGTATCCTGGCATTGAGAAGACGGTGACGGATCTTATTTCTGCAAAAGGTATGCGGGACGACGTGATCTTGACCTCTTTTGATACTGGAGCATTAAAAAAAGTCAAGGAAATTGATCCCCGTTTTCGTACCGGATTGATCTTTGATTCCAGATTTGGCAATCCTGCACGCAGGCTGCATGAACTGGATTGCTCTTTACTTTCGATTAGCTTCTCGCGTCTGAATCCTAGACTGGCTAAGCTTTTGTCCGAGCGTGGGGTGGAAATTATGGCTTGGACTGTGAACAAAGCGAAAGAGATGCGTCGCTTAGCCGACATGCATTCTGATATAATGATCTGTACAAACCGCCCGGATATATGGGGCGACACCTTTCTGAAGGTATAAATAATCCAAATCGATGGGAAAGAGAGCTGACTGTTTATGTGCGCTGCTGTTAATAATCTATATTGTGTTGGACGCAACTACAAGCTACACGCGGAGGAATTGGGTAACAATGTGCCCGTGGAGCCGCTCATCTTCATGAAGCCCTCACATGCGGCTGTTTCCCTCGATAAAGCAGTAATTAAGCTGCCAAAGGATGCGGGTCAGATTCATTATGAAGGTGAACTTGTACTGCGTATTGCACGTGATTATACACCAGGCATGAGCGTGGAGGATCTGGTAGATGTAATGGCACTGGGACTGGATTTCACGCTGCGTGATGTGCATAATGATCTGCAGAAGAAAGGTTTGCCGTGGACGCCAGCTAAAGGCTTTAAAAATGCCGCACCACTCACCCCTTACATAGCGTTTCCAGATAAGGAAGAGCTGGAGGGAACTGATTTTACAGTGGTGAAAAATGGGGTGGAAGTACAACGCGGCAATGTTAAAAACATGATTTTTTCACTTCAAAAAATTGTTGATTTTATCGCGGAGCGCTACGGGTTAGGGAAAGACGATGTGATATTTACAGGTACTCCGGCAGGCGTGGGTCCTACTGTAGCTGGCGACGCTTTCGAGCTGTACTGGGGCGACAAGCTGATGGGGACTTGCCTGATCGGTTAATAGATCTGTTGGAGATGAATCTATGCAGTGGGTTATTGGCGCTTTAGGCGCTTTGATTGTTGCGGGAGCGGCATATTGGAAGCAGTCTTTAAGTCTCTCTGGCATGATTGCCGCGGTAGTGATGGGCACTATTTATTTTGGTGCCGGAAATGCTTTTTGGTTTGGGATATTGCTGATCTTCTTCATCACTTCAAGCCTGCTGTCCAAACTTCATCATGATAATAAAGCAGAATTAGAGCTGACGTATGCTAAGACGGGCCGCCGCGATGCCGGGCAGGTCTTTGCTAACGGTGGACTTGGCATGGTTCTGGTTTTTCTGAATGCGATCTTCCCGAATGAGCTATGGGGGTTCCTATTTATTGGTGTAATGGCTACAGTAACCTCGGATACATGGGCTACGGAGATCGGAACACTGAGCAAGAAACCGCCTCGTTCTGTCCTTACGGGTAAAGTTCTTCCTGCCGGAGCTTCGGGTGGTGTATCCAGCTTGGGTACGCTGGCGGCAGCAGCAGGAGGCGCACTCATCGGTGCGTCAGCTTGGCTGCTGCGTATGATATCCGGCATGCCGGATCACTCTTTCGTGCTGCTTACCCTAGCAGGACTTGCCGGAGGATTAGTCGGCGCCTTTGCCGACTCTATCCTTGGTGCAACCGTGCAGCAGATGAACCGCTGTACCGTATGCGGCCGCGAAGTGGAAGGCTCACAGCATTGTGGGGCTCCAGCTGTACACGCAAGAGGCTGGAAGTGGATGAGCAATGACGCAGTCAATGCCATCAGCTCTATCCTAGGAGGTGCGGCAGCCTTACTGCTGAGCATGATCATTTAGCATTTGAATTTAAGCTTTGAACGGCACAGTTTAGGGAGGGACCGATGAGTAGCACATCCAATCAAAAACATACTGCTATTCTGGATGCCGCATACGAGCTCTTCGGTTCAGGTGGATTTTACGAAACGAAGATGTCGGAAGTGGCGGAGCAAGCCGGGATAGCAAAGGGCACCGTTTATTTATACTTCAAGAGCAAGGAAGAATTATTCATGGCAGTGACTCGCCGCGATTGTGAGGGATTTCTCCTGCAATTACAGGAAAGGCTGAAGGCTAGTGATACTTTGGCCGGTAAACTGTCGATCATTGCTAAACATCACCTGAATTATTATTATGAACGCAAGCGGCATACGAAGCTCTTTTTCCGTGCCCCTAACAATAATCCTGAATTAGTGGCGTATATGACTCAATTTATGGAGCAGTACATGCAAGATGTGGTCAAGGTATTATTAGAAGGTGGAGCATCCGAGCCTGAGCTTATGGCACAGTCCTACATAGGGATGCTGGATCGTTTGAAGATGGATATTTTATTTGATCCGTCTTTTACGGAGGAGGACGCGTATAAACGCGCTGATTTCGCTGCTGGTCTTTTTATTAGAGGGGCCATGATCACCTGAATTTTGGATAGGATGATAGACCGGATAAATAGCATTGGTTAGATGCGGGCCGGTTTTATGAAAATATAAGGCAAGCGAGGAAATAGCATGAATATTATGACCGTGGAACATCTTTCCAAGAGTTATGGCGAGAAAGTACTCTTTAGCGACGCTTCATTTGGTATGGACGATCGGGATAAAATTGGCTTGATCGGTGTGAATGGAACGGGTAAATCAACCTTTTTACGGATTATTGCCGATCTGGATACTCCGGATGGTGGACAAATTGCCATCGGGAATAATGTAAGAGTACAATATTTGGCGCAGAATCCTCCTTATGATCCTATGAATACAGTTTTGCAGCAAGTGTTCGCCGGGGATGATCCAGACCTTGCTACCATGCGTGAGTATATGGAGACTATGTCCCAGCTTGAACAGCAGCCTGGTAATGCTGAACTGGAAGGAAAACTAGTAAAGATTGGGCAGGCGATCGACGCTGCGGGAACATGGCATTTGGAGAGTGAAGCCAAAAGCGTGCTTACCAAGCTAGGCATCTTAAAGTTTGATGCGTTAATGGACACACTTTCTGGTGGACAACGTAAACGTGTGGCTCTGGCAGCTGCACTGATTACCCCCTCTGAACTGCTGATTCTTGATGAGCCTACCAACCATATTGATACGGATTCCGTGGCTTGGTTGGAGCAATATTTGCAGAAACGGCGCGGCGCTCTTTTGATGGTGACGCATGATCGTTACTTCCTAGAGCGTGTGGCAAGTGTCATGCTAGAGCTGGATGGTGGCCAGCTTTATCGGTATGAAGCTAACTATTCACGGTTTTTAGAGCTTAAAGCCGATCGCGAAGAACGAGAAGCCTCTGCCGAACAGAAGCGTAAGAACCTGCTGCGTACAGAGCTGGCTTGGATTCGTCGCGGTGCCAAAGCCCGTTCAACGAAACAGAAGGCAAGAATCGACCGCTTCGAAAAGCTGAAAGAGAGTACAGGAAGCAGCTCGAACGGTTCATTGGATATTTCTGTGGCTTCTACACGTTTAGGGCGCAAGATCATTGAAATTAATGACCTGTCGAAAGCGTTGGATGGTCGTCAGCTAATCAAAGATCTCAGCTATATCGCTGTACCTCAGGATAGAGTGGGCATCGTCGGCCCGAACGGCAGCGGCAAATCCACACTCTTAAATATGATTGCAGGTCAGCTGCAACCCGATAAAGGTGAAGTTCAGCTTGGCGCTACGGTTAAGCTTGGTTACTTTACACAAGAGCATCAGGATATGGATGACAGCATGCGTGCCATTGAATACGTGAAGGAAGAAGCAGAAGTGATACGGACAGCAGATGGCAGTGTGATTACGGCTGGTCAAATGCTGGAACGCTTCTTGTTCCCTCCTGCGATGCAGTGGACACCGATCTCCAAGCTGTCCGGGGGCGAAAAAAGACGCTTGTATCTGCTTCGTGTATTGATGGGAGCGCCTAACGTATTGCTTTTGGATGAACCTACGAACGATTTGGATATCGGCACATTGGCTGTTTTGGAAGATTATCTGGATGAATTTCCGGGTGTCGTCTTTACCGTATCCCATGACCGTTATTTCTTGGACCGTACGATAGATAAGCTGATTGCTTTTGAAAATGGCGATATCCGGATTCACGTTGGCGATTATACGGAATATGAAGAATGGCTGGCCAAAAATGTACCGTCACGCATTGGAGAACCGAACAAAGAAGGAAGCTCAAAGCAAAAAGAGGCCGCGGACACTGCCAGCAACCCTGCAGCTTCAACGGCTCCCAAAACAAAACTCAAATTCAGCTTCAAGGAACAGCGTGAATATGAGGGCATTGATGAGCAAATTGAGCTTGCAGAGCAACGTTTGACGGATATTAGTGTACAGATGGAGGCGGCTTTTGCTGACTCTGGAAGGCTGCAGGAGCTAGTAGAGGAGCAACGCCTAGCCGAAGCAGAGCTGGAGCGTCTTATGGAACGCTGGACCTATCTGAACGAGCTTGCGGAGAAAATCGCTGGTAAGGCTTAAACCCGTTGGATAGCTTTGAATGAAAATAGGGGAGGGCTCTGTGTGGAAGATAAACTTAAAGCTGCCGTAGCCCTACGCAACGCTGGTAAAGCGGAAGAAGCCCAAATGATGCTGTTTGAGCTATATGAGCAGAATGCTGGGGACGCTGAACTTCTATATCAATTGGCCTGGACGCATGATGTGCTGGGTTTGGAGCGGGCGGCAGTACCCTTTTATGAGAAAAGCTTGGCGTTAGGATTACCTTCTGAGCAGAGAGTTGGCGCTCTATTGGGACTGGGCAGCACCTACCGGACACTCGGAGAATACGAGAAGTCAAAAGGTCTTCTGATGCAGGCTGTTCAGGAGTACCCGGAGAATAAGGAATTTCCGGCGTTCCTAGCCATGACCTTGCACAATCTTGGAGAGCATAGTCAAGCGATGGAGCTGCTGCTTAAGCTGTTGGCAGAAACCTCTGCGGATGAAGGGATAAGAAGTTACAGTAAGGCCATTTCTTATTATTCAGATAAGCTGGAGCAAGTCTGGGATTGATGCTTGTTTTTAGATCACATTAATACTTACGAAGTACTATCCGGACACCACTGACCTTAAACGCAGCATTATTGCACATTTGGAATGTTAACGGACACCACAGTCGCTATTGACACTAAAAGCACCCGATACGTTCCTTTTTTGCGTGAATAACGTCGCTTGGGTCCGAAACAATGCTCCAAAGGCTAATAATTTGCGAATAACGCCATCTGGGTCCGTAAGCACCAGCCGTAAGTGATGACCACCGGAAAGTCCGGCAGTGTCTGTTGAAGAACAAGCGAACCACCAATAAAAAAAAAGAGTAGGGTCCTCCACTAATTGGAGAATTCTACTCTTTTATTTTTCTACTTATTTATTTCGTTCCGTCCACAGCAATCATTTGTACTACAGACCGAGAATCGCCGGGTACAATGATTTCCTTCGCATTCATCTGGGAAGAGCCATCTCCGTCCAAGAAGATGCCCTCCAGACCCTTAGCAGGAACTGTCTGGAGGATCGCTGAGCGGAACTCTGCCGCTGTTGAGAGCGTTGGGGTAACAATCAGCCAGAGCTTTCCTGTGTTGTCATACACCATGCCTGAGCGCAGGCGTTTCTCATCAGCGTAAGGAAGATGCTCTTCAGCTACTGCCGCTTCCCATAAGTCTTCGTGTCCCAGATTCATACTAATGCCACCTTGCGCAAAATAATGCTGGCGATCAGTAATCTTCAATTCTTCTCCAGAAGAGACAACCTGTACGGAGAAGCTACGGCTGGCACCATCCCAGACAAGGGTTCCACGTGCGTATTTAGCATTGAACCAGCCAGACCCATAACCCTTCTGGGCTCCGTTGACTGGAGTATCATTCATGATAGCCATGGATAAAAGCGCATCTTGATAGAAAAAACCACCGTTAATCCCATATGCATTAACTTGCCGTAAAGGGACACCCGCGGCCCTGAGCTTAATATCCTCAGGTGAAAGTGACATCATATAGAGCTGCACGTTATCTGTACTCACTGTTTCCAAAAAGCTATAGGCGTGAGGAAGACCTTTAAAGGGATCTTCCTTATGATTTCTAAATACCAGAAACAACGATAGCGCTAACCCCACTATCAATAACACCAGAAGTGAGACGATAAGTCCCTGTCTGCGCCTCCAGAGCTGGTTCAGCTTGCCAGAGCTACCCTCAGTTTGTCCCCACATAAGCAGCGAGAAGCTTAGCAGTGTTCACTACAGCTTGCTTATGCGTACGTTCCATGGAGTGAGAGGCATGTACACCTGGGCCAATCAATGCTGCACGGATATTGTTTCCGCCTCTGAGCGCTGCGGAAGCATCGGAGCCGTACATAGGATAAATATCAACGGCATAAGGAATTGCTAGTGCTTCTGCCAGTTCAATCAAACGACCTGTCATAACATAATCGTAAGGGCCGGAAGAGTCTTTAGCACAGATGGATACATCGGTTTCTTTACAGCTGAGATCATCACCCATGGCGCCCATATCGACGGCAATCATTTCATTGATTTCACCAGGAATCCAAGCTGTACCATGTCCCACTTCCTCGTAGTTAGAGATGAGGAAAGAAAGGTTGTGGAGAGGTTTCCAGCCTTCACGTTTAATACTTTCCAGCAATCCGAGAAGGGCAGCCACGCTTGCTTTGTCATCTAAATGACGGGATTTAATGTAGCCGCTAGGCGTAATCACTGCACGTGCATCGAAAGAAATGAAATCTCCGACGGAAATGCCAAGCTTGAGTACGTCTTCTTTAGAAGATACCAGCTCATCAATACGTACTTCCATGTTCTCCTCTGATCGTTTGAAGTCACGAGCGTCTGGATATACGTGTACAGATGGATGGCTGGTTAAGATGGTTCCTGTATAAGTTTTGCCGCTACGGGTATGGATCGTGCAGTATTCATTCTCAATGCTGTGCATGGCGAAGCCACCCACAGAGGTCAGACGCAGTGTGCCATTAGCTTTAATCGAGCGGACCATGGCACCAAGTGTATCCACGTGAGCGCTGATGCCAATAGTACGAGAGGGATCTAAGCCAGGGACGTTAAGGATTACGCCGCCTTTTTCATTCCAGCTTAAAGGTACGTTCAGCGCAGCTGCTTCTTCAGCAACTAGTGTCATTACCTGTGCGGTGAAACCGCTTGGGCTGGGGGTGTCGAGTAATTTTTTTAGGATGGAAAGTATGTAGTCTTCATTAGGTTGAATGGTAATCATTAGTTAAGCCCTCCTGTTAAGCCATCATTGTCTGTGTTAAAAGAATCCAGTGAAGTGTCGGCATCACGAAGCTTGGTAAGCTCAGCAGTTAAGCTTTTAATTTGCTTTTGTAGTTTGTATTGACGAAAAATGCCGTAAGAGCCCACGATGATTCCGCCAATTAACGCGCAGCCAAGAATAACGAGTATAAGTGGTATATTAACCACATCAAAACCGAAATTGACTTGAACGGGATCAACGTTGATGACTGCGAATATGGCGGTTAGCAGCGCGAAGATTAGACCCGCAATTAGTGACCATTGAATTCTCATTGAATTCTTCCTCCTCAGGGGGATATAACAATATAAAATCCCCTGCCCAGATAGGGCAAGGGATTAATGTAATACTAAGCTCTCTGCCTTATTTGGTCAACTGTTCCATTTGCTCGATAACACTTTCGAACACACTCATCGCTTCGCGAATCGGCTCAGGAGACGACATATCAACGCCTGCTTTTGACAAAATATTGATGGAGTAATCACTGCCACCGCTCTTCAGGAAGCCGAGGTAACGATCTACCGCCGGTTTACCTTCTTCAAGGATTTGTTTGGCAAAGCTAGTCGCTGCCGAGAAGCCTGTTGCATATTTGTAAACATAGAAGCTGTTATAGAAATGCGGAATTCGTGCCCATTCCATCTCGATATCCTGATCCACAACCATTTCTTTGCCGTAGTATTTGACATTCAGGTCGTAGTAGATACTCGAAAGATCTTGTGGGGTAAGCGAATCGCCCTCTTCAACACGCTGATGAATGATCTTTTCGAATTCTGCGAACATTGTTTGCCGGAAAATCGTTGTCCGGAACTGATCGGCATAGTAAGTGAGCAGATACATTTTTTCCTTAGGATCTGTAGACTTTTTGAGTAGATAATCCATAAGCAAAGCTTCATTGGTAGTTGAAGCAACCTCTGCAAGGAAAATGGTATACTGTGCATCCCGATAGTTCAGAGCGTTGTCTGAAAAATAAGAGTGTAGAGCATGACCCATCTCATGTGCCAGAGTAAACATACTGTTCAGATTATCGTTATGGTTCAGCAGGACGTATGGGTGTGTGCCATAAGGGCCCCAGCTGTATGCTCCAGAGCGTTTATTCTCGTTCTCATAGACATCAATCCAGCCATTGTCGTAGCCTTTTTGCAGCACATTCAGATAATCTTCACCCAGCGGTTTGAGGCCTTCTTTGGTAATTTTCTTCGCTTCTTCGTACGTGATATCCAGCTTATATTCATCTACTAGTGGTGCAAATAGGTCATACATATGTAACTCATCCACACCAAGCAGCTTTTGACGCAACTTCATGTAACGGTGCATTAAAGGAAGACTTTCATGAATCGTATCAATCAGGTTGGTGTATACCTCTTTTGGAATGTTATCACCGTAGAGAGACATTTCCATTACAGATGGATACTTGCGGACGTGTGAGAAAAAGACGTTTTTGTTCACATTGGCGCTAAGCGTTGCTGCGATGGTGTTTTTTTGCTTACGATAGGTGTCATAGACTGCTTTAAAAGCATTTCGGCGAACCTCGCGATCGGAGCTTTCCAAGAACTTGATATAGTTGCCGTGAGTCAGCTCGACCTCTTTGCCATCTTCATCTTTAATCTTAGGGAATTTCAGATCTGCGTTGTTCAGCATACTAAAAATATTCTGAGGCGCTTGTGCTAGGTTTCCAACTTGGGCAAGCAGAGCTTCCTCAGCCTTGGACAATACATGCGCTTTCTCACGTTTCATCTCTTTTAAAGTGAAGGTGTAAGCGGACAGTTCAGGATCAGCAATAAATTGATCCAGCTTCTCAATAGGCAGTGCCAAGATTTCTGGGGTTACAAAAGAAAAGGCTTCGCCTGCTTCGATCCCAAGCTTCTTCGCTTTGGAGGACAAAGCTTGATATTCAGGATTAGCAGTGTCTTCATCCTGACGCATATGAGCATAGACAAAAAGTCGCTCAGTGGAGACGGACAGCTTGTCATCCAGCTCAAAACATTGTTTCACAGCTTCTGCGGAATCAAGTTTACCTTGGAAATCAGCAGCTTTTTTGATCAGTGATTTAGCTTCAGCATATTCTGCATCCCAATCCTTCTGAGAGGCAAATATATCTTCAAGCTTCCAACGATTCTCAGCAGGTACTTCACTTCTCTTCAATAATTGTTCCATAGAAACCCTCCTAGAATGATGAGATGTAGTAGGCATAATCTCCCTCGGCAATACTGTGGATGATATTTCACCCGGTAGCAAGCTGAGCACAAGTAGAAGAGGGATGGACTTGAGTGTAATAGGCATGACGTCCTCCTCTTTGAAAAGTAGAGTCAGCTTATTATGTCCTGCTAAGTCCTGATTATTAATATTTAGTCTTCTTTATATGGTAGTTATGCCAACAAGCTATAAATAACAAAGATGAAAGCAAACAGAATCATTACGACCGCAGCCATGGCCATGCCCCGCTTTAGTTTCGGCGGGACACGATCCTTGGTCATAATTAATACTGCGCCTAGACAGAGGACTAGGACAACATAAATCGTGAGATTTTCGTTATTCATTTCCTGTTATACCTGTTTGAAAGCTGCAATGATGTTTTTGTACTCTTCTTCATTGTCTTTATAAGATTCTTTGTTGAAGCGGTTATTCACCCATTGCATCATCGCTGGACGACTCAGGAAGGTATGTGTTTCTTCTCCCCATTGATCGGAAATTTCGCGGAGTACAATGTAGCGGCCTTGAACTTCTACCGTCATCATATTCCATTTGTCTGTTTTGTATATTTCATGTTTTTTGATCATTATCATTACCACCCTGGCGATTTTTAGCTTTTGGCTCAATGATAACGCACTGGAGAAGGGAAAAGCAAATTAAATCATATATTAAGGGTTGGGTTTGATTGATTTGAACAGAAGATTGCAGTATACTATAGTTATACGCCATATATGGCGGTTATTTTTAGGAGGTTGTTCAATTGAAAGGTACAGTAAAATGGTTTAACGCAGAAAAAGGTTATGGTTTTCTTCAAGTAGAAGGCGGCGAAGATGTATTCGTACACTTCTCAGCAATTCAAGGTGAAGGATTCAAGACTTTGGACGAAGGTCAAGAAGTAGAATTCGACATCACTGATGGTAGTCGCGGACCGCAAGCTGAAAACGTAGTAAAATTATAAGAAACAGCAGGACAGTTAAGCTGTCTGCTACAAATATATAATTTACTTGGCAAGCCCTTGCAAGAGTGGTTACCAACTTACAGAACACAGTTCTTTCGGGAACTGTGTTTTTTTACGCCCACTATAGATGTTCTCCTAAATGAAAAAGGTCGTTGCACTCCATTGAAGGGGAGTGCAACGACCTCTTTGTATTATGGAATAATACCAACCCTAATTATAGGGAGGCTTTTTTGTTCTTTTTTCTGAAATAATTGATCGGCTCCAGGTTGGATTTCAATAAATGCTGTCCCAGAAACCCTGCAAAAGCAAGCAAGCTGAAACCCGTAGCCACTATATAAAAAATATAACGCCCCGCCTCTTGATAAATAATGCCGCCAAAGGTACCGCTAAGCAGCCCAGAGGCACTTGACCAAACGACGGTGAAAATGGCAAGACCTGTTGCCCGAAGGCGATCCGGGATAATCCGGGTGATATAACGGACAGATGTTACATAAAAAACACCAAATGATATACTGTGCATGGCTTGAATGGCAATCATTGAGCCTGGATGATCCGCCAGGGACATCAAAAGAAAACGCAGAGCATACATCAGACTCCCCAAGGCCAGCAAGGGCAATTCTTTGAATTTGTCGCCGTATCTGCTGAGGATAAATAATACAGGGATTTCACTAAGAGCTGACGCGAGCAATGCCCAGCCAATGATTTCCTCACCTGCGCCTAGTTGTTTTAGACTGATCGTCAGAAAGGCTTCGTTCATTCTATGGCCTAACGCGAGTACAAACACACAGCCGAAGAACCACAGCACCTCTTTTTGCAACAATATATCTTTAAGTCCATTTTTGCTATTATCAGCTTCAGCTGTGTCCTTATCTTGATTCGTTGTTTCTATAACAGCAGGTCTTTTAACATCCTTAAGACCTAGGGTAATTAAAAGTGCAGCAATAATGATGATGATACATAGGGTCAAGCTCCAAGTAGAGCCCAATGCTCTTAATGCATAGCCAACGGTTAGAGCAAAGAAAGAATAGCCTAAGGAGCCAAAAACGCGAATGGTAATGAAGTTCCGTCCGTGTCTTTCGGCAACTTTGATAGCCATTGTATCGGCAAGCGGAAAAACTGGGTAATAGAAGAAGTAGAAGAAGGACAAAATAAGCATGACAGATGAAAATTCGGCCGCTCTGGCTAATAGAAGACCAGTTACTAATTGACCCGCAAGTAGTATGAACATGATCTTTCGAACGGTGCCTAACTTATCGCTTATCATACTCCAGAATAGATTGGATAGGATGGAGATAAGGGGGCCGAGGGAATACAAGTAGCCTATCTGAGAACTGCTAAACCCTAAATGTGTGTAGAATAAAGGAAAGTAGGATACTACAAGGACGCTGGTACCATATATGGTAAAGAGAAAGGAACGCAGCCAGTTTTGATCACTGTAAAGGCTGCCGGTCCGTTTTGAAAACATGGATTGCACTCCTCCGAAATTGAAATATGCCTAGTATAGCATAAAGCAATGGGGAGATGTTTTTAAAAACTGCTGTATTTCTGAATCTTTCATGATTTTACGAAAGTGATTTTGTTGTTTGTACAAATACGCCTGATCATATTATAATAAGTGGTGATTTGGATAAGGAGACAACAATGTGGAGGCACTGTCATTGAGTGAATTAGAGCAAGGCCGTTACCTTAGCCCGCGTGGTCCACTGGGACTTATGAACAGGGTCTATAAGTACGTGCTGCCGGAAGTGAGAGAATGTCTCCATTTCTGGCGCCAAGATGCGAACGGGATTCCCGATCCCGAGCTCCGGAAGCAAGCACTTGCCAGCATTGAAACTAAAGAGTTTCATTGCATAGGCGGTGGTATTTATGCCGCCGGCAATTTATCGATGAAACATATACTGATTCCGCTAATTGTTGCTTATCAAACTATCAGTGATTATCTGGACAACTTATGTGATCGCAGTACTTCGCTTGATCCTGCAGATTTCAGGCTGCTGCATCAATCTATGCTGGATGCTATTGATCCAAATGCTGAGCCAGGTAATTATTATGCGCTTCGAAGTGAACAGAATGACGGCGGATATTTGTACAGGCTGGTTCGTAAATGCCAAGAAATGATTTCTTTGTTGCCAGGTTATTCCGCTGCTGCAGCGGAGATTCGAGAACTGGCTGTGCTCTATACAGATTTACAAGTGTATAAGCACATCCGCCCGGAACTCAGGGAAACAGCCCTGAAGGAGTGGTGGGAGGAACAGGGCAGTCGAGCGCCGCATCTGCAATGGAATGAGTTTTCGGCTGCAACGGGATCAACACTAGGTGTATTTATGTTATTTCTTTCCGCATGTGATCCGAAGCTGAACCAAGCTTCTGCGGCTTCGATTCGAGCCGCCTATTTTCCGCATGTATGTGGTCTGCACATTATGCTGGATTATCTGATTGATCAGGAAGAGGACCGAGCAGGCGGTGATCTTAATTTCTGCAATTATTATGATGACACGGATACCATGCTGAGTCGGATCGCTGCAATGGTTGAGTGGGCCCGTAAGGATGTTCGTAATCTTCCAGAGTCTTCGATGCATCGTATGGTGATTGAGGGATTGCTGGCACTTTATTTATCTGATCCCAAAGTTAGCGAACAGCGGGAAGTTCGCTCTGTATCTAAAAGCCTGATGAAAGGCAGTCCGCTTACAAGACTGTTCTTCTTCGCTAACAGCCGTTGGATACGCAAACGCTTTTTGTAACCATGTCGCGAAGTTGTTTTTATAAGATGTATCAGGCTTCGCACAATTTTAAGGAGGAACAACAGAATGTCTAAAATTCAAAAAATCGCAGTATTGACTAGTGGTGGAGATTCACAGGGAATGAACGCCGCTGTTCGTGCGGTTGTAAGAAGCGCACTTTATTTCGGTATTGAGGTATTTGGGGTGCAACGTGGTTATCAAGGTCTGCTGAATCGCGATATTTTCCCAATGGATCTTCGCAGTGTAGGGGATATTATTCAACGTGGCGGTACTGTTCTGCAGTCTGCAAGATGTCTGGAGTTCACGAAACCGGAAGGACAACAAAAAGGCGCGGATATCCTTAATGAACTGGGTATCGATGGTCTAGTAGTTATCGGTGGAGATGGTTCTTATAAAGGAGCTAACAAATTAAGTAAACTTGGTATCAAGACTATGGCTTTGCCAGGTACGATTGATAACGATATCTCCTTCACAGACTACACTATCGGGTTTGATACAGCGGTTGGCGTTGTTGTAGACGCTATTAACAAGTTGCGTGACACTATGTCCTCCCATGAACGTTCTTCGATTGTAGAGGTTATGGGACGCCACTGTGGCGATATCGCGCTGCATGCTGGACTGGCTTCCGGAGCAGAAACAATTCTTGTGCCGGAAATGCCGTATGATTTGAATGAAGTTGCTGACCGGATGCGCGATAACTTTATCAGAGGTAAACGTCACAGTATCGTAATTGTTGCCGAAGGCGTTGGCAAAGGTGAAGATGTGGCTCAAGCTCTGAAAGACCGTCATGCTTCTCTGGATGCACGTGTTACTGTACTCGGACATATCCAACGTGGTGGAACACCAACTCCTGGAGACCGGAATCTGGCTAGCCGTCTTGGCGATTTTGCCGTACGTAAGCTAATCGAAGGTGAATCCGACAAGGCTTGTGGTATCATCAAAGGTGAATTAACCCTTACGGATATTGATCTCGTTGTGAATACGAAAAAGGGCTTTGACCTGGAGCTGTACGAGCTGGCTTCCCGTCTTTCCCAATAATTAGCGACCCTATATATAAAAAGGAACAGCTGCGAAATTCGCACTGTTCCTTTTTTGTGTAATATGGATCGTTAACTCTGTGGTTGTTCCTGTGTGTATTGTGCGGCATAACGCCGTTGAACTTTGATAAGCCGAGACAATAGCAGGGTCGCACCGATGGCAAGACCGGTGATAAGACCAATCCAGTAGCCGAATGCTCCTAGATCTGTATAAGTTGCAAGTATATAACCTGTAGGTAAGCCAATTACCCAATAGGCAATAAAACAAATGATAAAGGCTGGGTTAACATCCTTATATCCGCGAAGCGCCCCTTGAGTAGGTGTAGCAATTGCATCTGAGATTTGAAAAAAGATTGCATAGATCAGGAAATGCTGAATCAACGAGATGACATCGGGTTCATCTGAATATAGACCAGCTACATGATTTCCGGCAAACAAGAGTAATAAAGCTGTGGCCAGCGAAAGGATTGCCGCCAGCCCGATACCCATTATGGCATATTGGCGTGCATCCTTTTGTCTGCCAGACCCGGTCTCGAAGCCGACGAGGATGGTAAGGCTGATGCAAATACTGAGCGGAATCATATAGAGTGTTGTTGCAAAATTGATTGCTGCCTGATGCGCGGCAATTGTTACGGTGTCAAATCGGCTCATTAACAAGGTTACAGCGGAAAAGACAGCCGTTTCGAAAAAAATCGAGAAACCGATGGGTACTCCGATTTTGAGCAAATCTTTAATGCTGTTTAACGATATGAAGTAGAAATTACGGAATAATCTGAGATTTACAAAGGCCTGAGAACGATATATGAACAGTAGAGCAACGGCAAATATAACCCAATAGGTAATGGCTGAAGCTACGCCTGCACCAACACCCCCGAGACGAGGGAATCCGAAGTTCCCGAAGATGAGCAAATAGTTCAAACCTACATTTACAGGCAAAGCTATTAGTGTAATACACATGGATACGCGTGTTTGTCCTAAAGCGTCTATACAGCTACGAAGTACCGTATATCCAAACAGGGGGATAATTCCGAACGAAATAGCACGGAGGAAGCGGAAAGCAACATCTCTTACACCAGGCTCCAAGTTCATAAAATTAAGAATAGGTGACAAGGCAAAGCTGCCAATCAGCAAGACGATGATCGAAACAATTAGTGACAGCCAAATACCTTGTGTGACTTGAAAGGCGACATCCTTATCTTTTTTGCTCCCGATGAGCTGTGAGACAATAGGTGTGATCCCCATAAGAATACCGCTGAGACCGGTTTGGATTGGAATCCAAAGACTAGTTCCTATCGCAACTCCTGCCAGATCGACGGTCCCGAATTTACCGGACATATTAGTATCAAAGAAGGTGATCGCGGATAAAGCAATTTGTGTAACAAGGATTGGGAATAAAATATGAAAAAATTGTCCTGCCTTTTGTTTTAAAGAGGTGGTCTGTATCATAATTCTGTGCCTCATTCTTTATGATTTTTCATGGAATAGGTTAAATAGTTCAATAAGTTTCCGTTAAAAGACCCGGCAGACGCCGGGTCTTTAGCATACGTATATCAGATCAGCTATAAATAATAAGGGCTGTATTCATTGTTTTTCGTAATCAACATCGGCTGTATAGCGATTGTTGGCGTTCCAGAGAAGGAACTCATCCACGTTCTCATCTTTTAAAGCGCGGATTTGATCTTCCACCTGTTTTTTACCATATTTCACATAATGACCACTTCCGAGCCAGCTTGCTGTAAAGTCTTGAATCCAAGGCCGAATAACGGGTTTGTAGCTGCCCAGTGGATCAAGCTTCTTATGTGTATCAACCATGGAGCCTTTGATTGTAGCGTAAGGATCTAAGTCGGGCTCTTTCACGCCAAACCATCCCGTTGAATAGTGACTTGGATAAACCATTGGACTGATAACATCCACATTCTTGGATATTTTAACAAAGTCTTGGCCGATACCCTCAGCAGGGGCAGATGCGGCATATCCAAAAATATCTACGGACACACGGACACCAAGTGGAGCTAGCTCTGCTTTGGCATATTTAACAAAATTAGATACTATTTCTACGCGTGAATCACTGGTTTTAGTGTATTTAAGGGTTTCAGCACGTTTTTCGAATCCTTCCGGAAAACGAACATAGTCGAACTGAATTTCTTTGAAGCCGAGCTTGACAGCCTCCTTGGCGATATCCACATTGTATTTCCAAACATCTTCATTATAAGGATTAACAAAGCTGTCGCCGCCTTTATTCTTCCATACAGTGCCATCAGAATTAACAAAAGACATCTGCGGGTTCTTCTTGGCAAGAATGGAATCTTTAAAAACAACAATCCGGGCGATAGGATAAACATCATGTTTCTTCAAACGTTCCATTAACTTGCTGATATCTCCAATAAAAGGCTGAGGGTTACCGAGCTTCTGAAGGTCGGCATTATCGGTCTTATATGTGATATAACCCGCATCGTCCTTAATGTCTATAACCATTGAGTTAAGTTCGGTTTGGTCAAGCAATGTAAGCAGCTTTTCCATTCGTTCCCCACCAGCACTGTAGGCGGTAACATAAATGCCTTTTACTTTGGGTGCATCTGGCTGTGGATCGGTGTGTAACATACTTTCTGAGTTTGTTGCTTCAGGTGAAGCGCTTGGAGCTGGAGTTGCTACATTCGAATTGTTGTTTTGTTGTGCAATGATGGGGGGATTCATGGCGGACTTCAAAGCGATCGCCACTTCAGCGTCATGTTGGTTCTGTTGTACGCCTACGCTTCCCAAGGCCATCATCAGTAGAGCCCAGGTGATGTTCATTCGTTTTTCTCTCCCTTTATGTACTTTCCCCTAAATTATATAGGAACGGTTGCTCCCAAAAAGAACAGTGTTGTAACAATATTAGCTCAGATTGGGAATAAAAAACCGCCTTTGTTGTTTATAAACGAGATGTATGGATTCGAAACGGTATGAAAAAAGTAAATGCCGCCTTAAATCGGCAACAGGGCCGAACCCAAGGCGGCAACTATCAAGACTTCTCTTGCGGCTTGCTCATTGAAGATACGCAGAATTCTGATGTTCACAGATGCTGTAATGGATAATATCCATGGCATCTGCAGGTTCCAGAATACTTAGCCCGTCTCGCAGAACGATTACTGAATTTAATTCGTCCTGTTTGAGAAACGGCATCATATCAGGATACCACCTCATGACGATTGCTGACAGTTTTACCGTTTCCATTTCCACAAAAATCACCCTTTCCTTTTTCGATAGTTCTGAATAGATTCAGTGTTCATCGGAAAACGAAGTGCTTTGGAAAAAAGAGGGGTAAATCTCAATCTTTATGAAATTGTTAGGGTTCTGCGTGTGTATAATATATCATAATTCTGAGTTTGGTGCATTTTCCAATACTAGGAATTTTTATTTCCTCATTTTGTCTTTCCGGAAGGAGCCCATGACACCCACTGTTTCAACAATATTTACAAAAGCTTGAGGATCTGTCGTGCGGATGATACGTTGCAGCTCTGCAAGTTCGTAGCGGGTTGTTACCGTCATTAGCATGTCCTTTTCAACGTGAGAATAAGCGCCTTCTGTTTTAATCTTTGTGACACCTCGTTGAAGGCCTATTAGATGTTGCAGTAATTCATCTGTACGGTTTGTTACAATATATACGGTTACTTTTAAGTGGCTGATATGAATCATATCCAACACTTTACCTGTTACATATATAGATACCATTGATGAAAGTGCTAAATTCCAGTTCTGGTCAAGATAAGCGGCCGCCAGGATAACTAGTCCATTTAAACTTACCACTACATTACCGACCGGGAAATCACGGTATTTAGTGATAATTGAACCCAAGATGTCAAAACCTCCGGAAGAACCTCCTGCACGAAAGGAGATACCACAGCCAATCCCAACAAGAACTCCGCCAAATACAGAGGACAGCAGCATATCTGTAGCCACCAGATGCTCAGGAATCACCGTTAAGAACCAGGTTGTAAACACAACGGACAACATGCTCATAATAATAAATCTCCGGCCTAACTGGAACCAGCCAGCAGCCAGCAGAGGAATATTAAAGAGCAAGTATAGGAGGCTTATGTTTAATGGAGTGAAATAACCCACTAACATGGAAAGCCCAGATACGCCACCACTTAGTAAACGGTGTGGAATTAAAAATAGATTAAATCCACTGGCGATTAGTGCTGCCCCTAAAAAAACAACCAAACAATTCAAAATCTGTCTTAACAAGTAAATCCACCCTTATATATATATTTAAAAAAATAAAACATGAAAGCAATGAAAAGAAAGGAACCCACTGGTATTCTCACATGTGTTTGTGATATAATGTATAGGATATTCTTGAGTAGAACGTTACAATGGTATTTTTGCATTGCATCGGATGTAAAGCTACAGTTGCTCAGGTACAACAAGGTACCTGATGATTAGGGAGGCTTTTCGTCCCAAAAGCGCTATATCATGCAGAAAATAGAGCATGATTGGACAGCCTATAAATGTGTTTACCGCTACTTAAGAATACAGACAAGCATGTGGAATGTCCACTGTATAGAAGGAGCATGAATAATTTGAAAACATTCGCAGAATTTGGCTTGGAGCCAAAAGTGCTACAAGCAATCACAGAGTTAGGATTTGAGGAGGCAACACCGATACAGGAACAGTCGATCCCATTAGCATTGACTGGGTCGGATCTGATCGGTCAAGCTCAGACTGGTACAGGTAAGACTGCTGCTTTTGGTATCCCCCTCATTTCGAAGATTAACCGTGAAGACGAAAAAATCTTGGCCCTTATTATGGCACCAACTCGTGAGTTGGCCATCCAAGTGTCAGAAGAAATTGGCAAGCTAAGCCGTTTCAAAGGTCTTCGCTCGTTGGCGATTTATGGCGGACAGGATATTGGACGTCAAATCCGTGGATTGAAAAAGAAACCACAAATCATTATTGGTACACCTGGTCGTTTGCTCGATCACATCAACCGTAAAACGATCCGTTTGGATGATGTTCAAACCGTTGTATTGGATGAAGCAGATGAAATGCTGGATATGGGCTTTATGGAAGATATTCAGACGATCTTGAAGCTCGTTCCTGTAGAACGTCAAACCATGTTGTTCTCTGCTACAATGCCACCAAACATTCAACGCCTAGCTCAACAATTTCTTAACAACCCGCAACATGTCTCCGTTATTCCGAAACAAATCAGTGCCCCACTGATTGATCAAGCTTATGTGGAAGTGCCTGAGCGTCAAAAGTTTGAAGCTCTTAGTCGTTTGATTGATATGGAATCACCTGAATTAGCTATCGTATTCGGACGTACTAAGCGCCGGGTTGATGAGCTTGCTGAAGCTTTGCAAAAACGCGGATATTCTGCTGATGGATTGCATGGTGACTTGTCACAGAACCAACGTGATGCTGTAATGCGTAAATTCCGTGATGGCAGCATTGACGTGCTGGTAGCTACTGACGTAGCGGCACGTGGTCTGGACGTATCCGGCGTAACTCACGTAATTAACTTTGACTTGCCACAAGATCCTGAAAGCTATGTACACCGTATTGGTCGTACAGGACGCGCAGGTAAAGAAGGTACGGCTTGGTCATTCGTTACTCCACGCGAAATCGATCACCTGCATTTGATCGAACGTGTTACTCGTCACCGGATTACTCGTAAACCTTTGCCAACAATGGCTGAAGCTATTGAAGGTAAACAACGCGTTACTGCTGAGCGTTTGCTTGAAGTGGTAGAAAGCGGAGAATTGAACGAGTACAAAGGAATTTCTATTCAATTGCTTGAGCAATATGATTCCGTACAATTGTTGTCCGCAGCTATGAAGCTTCTCACTGGCGACAAGAAGGATTCCGCAATTGAATTGACTCCTGAAGATCCAATTCGTGCTAAACGTCGTGGTGGCAAAAACGATATCCGCAGTGGCCGTAAACCTAATGGTGGTTATGGCGGAAACCGTGGTACTTCCGGTGGCAGCGGTAGCGGTGGCGGATACCGTGGTAACCGTGATAATAACGGTGGCGGTAGTCGTGGTGGCTATAGCAGCGGTGGCAGCAACTACGGTAGCGGCAGTGGCGGCTATGGCGGTGGCTATAAAGGCAACCGTGATGGCGCACCAGCTCGTGACGGTGGTGCAAACCGCAGCGCAGAGCGTAAACCATACACTCGTCCAAGCAGCACGAGCACTCGTCCTGCAAAACGTGAAGATTTCGATAATTAATACTTCGTCAAGATACCAAAGAAGACGAGATGCCGCATTGCGGTTCTCGTCTTCTTTTTGCTGAAATATAAGGATGTTTGGTGAATTGTTGTGTCCTTAGTAGGGCGCGAATTTGTTTTGTGAGATATTAGTATCCGAATGTACGAGTGATGATAACGAGCAAGATAAACAATACGAGGATCGTGCCTGTAGAAGTCCAACCGCCGAAGCCAACAGGTGTAGACATGAGATAACCTCCTTTAGAATGTGGGGATTTTGGTATTTCTTTATGGTTACAATCCTAATATATGGACTATAAAGGCTTTACGTATAGACGATAGTCTATAATTCAGAAAGTTGGGCTATGGAAATGAGGAGGTCAAATGAGGTATAGTTAAGATATGTAGTATGTAAGAGACAGAGGAGGAAGGGAATTGGAGTTTAAAGGAGCAATGGGCGGCTTATACCGCGTCACAGAATGGATTTCACGTATCGCAGGAAGTAATATCTTATGGGCACTATGTTCCGCCCCGTTTTTGTTTTTTGGTGTTTTAAAGATGATTATGTTAGGGACAGGCGCAGGTGGAGCGAACGAGCAAATTACATTGAACTGGGCAATGGGGATTCTAGCGCCCTTTACGGTGTTTCCAGCTTCAGCCGCTTTATTTACTGTAGTACGTAAGTGGGTAATGGGGAATACGGATGTAGGAACTTTTCGTACATTTTTTCAGGGGTATAAAGAGAACTATGTAAAAAGTATGCTCGGAGGAGTTATCTATACATTGATGTTCGTTGTTATGTACGTTGATGTAACAGTTTACATGACACAAATGCCTAACTTCAGAATTGTTGGTATTTTGATGTTGGTGCTGATGATACTTTTGTCGGTATCCATGTTTAACTTCTTTTCCATTGTGGTTCATTACCAAATGGGCTTCAAGCAAGTGATGACCAATTCTATATTGCTGACTATAGCACGCCCAATTCGTGTGTTCTCTACATTGATTGCAGCCGCGGTTCTTGTTTATATCGGTCTTAGATATCCGGCTCTGTATTTCATTTGTATTCCAACGTTGATTGCAATGGCGGCCTTCTTTAACTTCTACGCTACTTATAATAAGCTACAGCTGCAAGTAGAAAAGAAGAAACTGAAAGAGCAGGAAGAAGCAGAAGCAGCAGCATTGAACAATCGGGCAGATGAATATGACGACGATGACGATGATGATGACTACGAGGATGAAATTGATGAAAAGGACACCAAACGCATTTAACAAAATGCTGGATTAAGCGTTGGATATTTCTAGGTAATTAATTCCTGTGTAAAAATAAAGCGCATACAGGTTTACTTTTTCGTTAAAACGCAATATAATAATAACAAATCCTGCGATGTACGTTACGGTTACTCGTTGTTTTGAACCAATGATAATGTCTTGGGAGATCTACACGAAGCGCAGCTGAACCGCCCTGTCTATATGACTTGGGGAATTCAAAAACGTTTTCTGCGATCACCCACCTGCTCTAGCAGGTTCAGAAGACACTGTAGCCGGACGGCATAAGCGGGTTTTCTCTTGTTTAAGCCAAGGCGCCCTGTTTCCCGTGAATAATGGGAGCGGGCGCTTTTTTGTATGTCTGGAATAAAGGGAAAGTGAGTTATACCCTTTTGTTCCTGAGACAAGAGTGTTACACTTAGAATAATGAACTTGGGATTTGTAGAGGGGGAAGAATTTTGTCGTTAAAAAGAACCTTGGTTGGCTTATTCCGCAGTCATGATGGAACAAGCGACCGCGCCAAAGATCCGACATTAAAAACGCGTTATTACAATCTAACTAAAGACAAAGCATGGGAAGAAGTTTCATCAACTTTAAAGAAAGTTCCTGGATTTAAGGTGCTTCACGAAGTGGAGTCTGTAGGGGAGATTACTCTTGAGAAAAGAACGGCATTTGGCCGTACGCTGGACATTACGGTATCGGTGCTAAATACGACGCCTGTTCGTTGTGGTGTAGACATGTATTCTGCATCTAGAGGTTCACTTGGTGATCTCGGGGCGAATTACCGTGTGATTCAACGCTTGTATGCATCTTTGGACAAAAAATTAGGAAAATACAAAGCAGACTGATTTTTAGAGGCCCGTCAAACCCTTCTTGCTTAGGGATAGTATGAATGCGTTTACGTAAACGGTGAGCTGCTCAGTGTGTTATCGATAAATCTTTCTATTACAAAAAAAGCGGGAGAAGGATGGACCTTCTGCCGCTTTTTTAACAGAGATAATTAAGTATTGTTGGAATAACCGCTACTGATTAAAGAATTAGAGCAGCTTCTTCACAGCAGCAATAGCATCTTCATAGTTAGGGTGCTCGGTCATTTCACTCAAATATTCAACATATACGATCTTGTCGTTCTTATCCAGAACAAAGATGGAGCGCATATCTAAGCGGAATTCTTTAATCAGCACACCATAGGCTTGTCCAAATGAGGTTGCTTTGTGGTCGGATAGAGTAATTACTCGATCGATACCGGCAGCACCGCACCAGCGAGCTTGGGCAAACGGCAGGTCCGTGCTTACCGTGAGAATTACCACATCGTCACCAAGCTCTGCGGCTTCACTGTTGAACCGGCGGGTCTGTGCGTCACATACCCCGGTATCAAGAGAAGGGACAACACTGATTAGCTTGATTTTACCGGCATAATCACTTAGAGACACGTCTTCTAGAAGATTCTTGCTCAGAACAAAATCGGGTGCAGGATCACCAGCTGTTAGCTTAGGTCCTACGAGAGTGATGGGGTTGCCTTTAAAAGTAGCTACGCCTGTTTTTTCTTGCGTCATATCCTTGTTTTCCTCCTCGAATTATAATATTGGATTCTTACTGCCACAATAAATTATAATCTTAATAGCAGGAAGATGTCCAACCGGACAAGATATATATGTAAAGGGATGGGTGTTATGATATTTATTCGATACGAAAATTGGAAAAGTTATGTCCGGTATTATCCGGTAACCTGTCTGCTCATATTGGCCAATGTGATCATGTTTATCCTGACGGTAATTAACGGAGGATCAACTAATATTCAAACGCTTATTGATTTTGGTGCTATAGTTGATGTGAGTCCGTACAAAGAGGAACTGTGGCGCTATCTGGCCGCTATTTTTTTACATAATGGGTTTTCCCATCTGTTCTTTAATTGCTTCGCTCTCCTGGTGTTTGCACCGCCTCTGGAGCGATTGCTGGGCTGGTGGCGTTATGCGCTGCTCTATGTGGCGGGTGGTTTTCTGGCAAATCTGCTTACAATTGCGATTAGTGCCCGCTCAGTTGTGGAGGTTGGTACGGTTTCGGTTGGCGCTTCTGGAGCAATCTACGCCATTTATGGTGCATTTTTATACATTGCCGTTATTCAACGGGCGATGATGGATGAGGGCTCGCGTAAGACTTTATACGGATTGCTAATGATCGGGATCATTATGTCGTTTGCTACACCGAATGTGAATTGGGTTGCACATCTCGGAGGTTTGGTTTCTGGCTTTTTCGTATATGGGCTAATTATTCGTATATTCAAAAAAAGCCTAAGACAGGGGCGATGATGGAGTGGAGCTAAGACAGCTGCAATATTTTTTAAAGGTAGCTCAAAAAGAACACGTAACAAGAGCGGCAGAAGAGCTTCATGTAGCGCAGTCTGCGGTAAGCCGTCAGATTCATCAGCTGGAGCAAGAGCTTGGGGTTGATCTATTCATGCAAAAAGGGCGCAATCTGCAGCTTACCCCTGTTGGGCAGCTCTTTTGCAAGAAGGTTGAGAGTATCCTTAAGGAGTTGGAGCATTCAGTAAATGAGGTGCATGAATTTCTGGATCCCGAGCGTGGTGAGATTCGGATTGGATTCCCGCATAGCCTTGGCACACATCTAATCCCGACTATCGTTGCAGATTTTCGTAAGTATTATCCTCATGTCAAATTTCGTTTTAAACAAGGATCTTACCCTTCTTTGATAAAAGACGTATTGTCTGGCGAAGTGGATTTAACTTTCATTTCGCCTTTTCCGGAGAATGATGAGCATGTCTCGGGGGATATTGTAATGACTGAAGAGTTGTTTGCGATTCTTCCTCAGAATCACCGGCTGGCAGGAGAATCTGAAATTCGGTTGGAACAGCTGCAAAAAGAGAAGTTTGTTCTATTCAGCCAAGGCTATTCGTTGAGACCTATCGTTTGGCAAGCTTGCTTGCAGGCGGGATTCCAACCGCAGATTGCTTTTGAAGGTGGAGAGACCGATACCATTCGTGGTTTGGTGGCCGCAGGGATGGGTGTAAGCCTGCTTCCGGAGATGGCGTTCTATCAGACGAATCCTCTTCAACCAGCCCAGGTGAAGGTTGTGGAGCCTGCGGTGACGAGAACGGTTGGCTTGATCTACCGTACAGATAGTAAATTACCGCTGGTGGCACGTTCCTTTCGGACTTTTTTAATCTCCTACTTTAAAGCTAGGCAAAATAATACCCCGGTCGGCTCTTAGCCTTCCGGGGTTTTTGTTGTTTAGAGGTATGTGATATTAGTCGCGGTTGCCTAAAAAGACGGTGATCAAGCGGAGCAATTCAAGCAACGATACTAGAGCGGCTGCAACATAAGTTAAAGCAGCGGCGTTGAGAACCTTTGCTACTCCGCGTTCTTCTTCGTTGCGGATGAAACCTTGTTCTACCATGACCTGACGAGCCCGGTTACTGGCGTTGAATTCTACAGGCAGCGTTACGAGCTGGAATGCAACAGCTGCTGAGAAGAAAATGATACCCAAGCCTATAAGATTAAAGTAACCGAAGATGAAACCTGCCATCAGCATGAAAGGCGCGATGCCTGATGCGAAATTAACTACCGGGAACATCCGGTGACGAAGTGTCAACATAGGATAACTTACTTTATGCTGAATCGCGTGGCCTACTTCGTGACAAGCGACAGAAATTGCAGAGATGGAACTTTCATAATAGACAGGCTCAGATAAGCGTACAACTCTGTGGATGGGGTCATAATGGTCTGAGAGTGTACCTCTTACAGGTTCAATCGGAACATCGTGTAAGCCATTAGCGTCGAGCATACGTCTCGCGGCTTCATATCCAGTCAGGCCGTTCGAATTGGCTACCTTTGACCACTTGCTGAAGGTTCCTTTAACTCTAAACTGTGCCCACAATGAGAAAAGAAAAGCAATAATTACTAATAGGTACATAAACATAGATGCATTCCTCCACTGTATTGTAAATATGGTATTTACATTGGCGGTCCTTGCGTAAGCAATAGCCGGATCGCTTCCATGCAGGCTAATCCCTGAGGGAGCAGATTTGAAAGTACGCGACTGGCCTGTCCTGGCTTCAAACCACTAATAAGAGGTTCAAGGGCTTTAACTTCCCGTTCTAGCCGCTGCATTTGCTGCTCTAACTCAACTAATTTATCAGAGACGTCAGTTTCTGGTGTTGCCTCGTTCCATTTGCCTAGCATAGATTTGATTTCTTCCAATGAATACTTGTCATGCTTTAATTGAGTAATACGTTCTAAAGCAGCCAAGGTTTCATGGCTGTATAGCCGATAATTTTTGGTGCTTCTAGATTCCGGGGAGATTAATCCCAGTTTCGTGTAATAATCAATAGTTCGTTCACTAATGTGAGCAGCCTTAGCTAATTCTCCAATTCGATACAAAATCATATCCCCATTTAATCTCGCCTCACTAATTGAATACGACTGCCGATAAGTGGCGGTCATCTCCTAAATTGATGGTTTCTTATGCTATCTGTAATGATAACAAACTGGAAACCATACAGTCAAACGTCATACTTTCATAAAGTATATGCAGTAAAGAAGGGTTAATTCATGAACGGTGATCTGTAGTTTCTATACAATACACTCAAACTCAAAGGGATATCAAATTTGAAGAATGATTGGGGTTGAAAACTATAAGTTACCCCAATATATAACATTAAATGTTATGTATTTTGTGATTTTGGTAAAAGATGCGTTCAATTATCAGGTAATATAAATGAGGTTGTGCGCGTAGTTATTTTAATGAAAATGCAGCTAGAATCAGGCCTTTAGGACCTCTAGTCCATTAGTACTGTGAAAATTTCGTGTGCTCAAATAAAATAAAATAAAAACATTCCTAAAATAGTCTTGTCAATTTACCTGACTTCTGATTATAATGACATTAAGAGTTTCACGCTTTGTTAGAAAATATAACATTGGGGAGTGGGGTAAAAATGAAAAAGAAATGGTTGATGATGTTACTGGCCATGATTACACTGATGATTTATCCGGTAAGTGCTTTTGCAGCAGACGGTCCGACGAACGTAGACTTACAAGTCGGATTGGACACAGCGTTTACCTTCCTGGCATTCATTTTAGTATTCTTTATGCAAGCAGGGTTTGCAATGCTCGAAGCGGGTTCGGTTCGGATGAAGAATGCAGGGCACGTAGCAGGTAAGACAGTACTTACCCTGGCTATCGCAAGTCTTTGCTTCTGGGCTATCGGCTTTGGACTTGGTTTCGGTAACGGCAATGGCTTCTTCGGTACTACAGGCTTCTTGTACGGAGGAGATTCAACCGCAGCTTCTTTTGAATCACTTGCATTTTCTGATGTTACTTTAAATGTTAAATTCTTATTCCAAATGGCCTTTGCAGCAGTTTCCTTGGCTATCGTATCTGGTGGTATGGCAGAACGTGCGAAGCTAAGTGTGTATATCATTTTCGGAATTTTGTTCTCCGTCGTAATTTATCCAGTTGTAGCTCACTGGGTATGGGGCGGTGGCTGGTTGGCTGAGCTGGGTATGCAAGATTATGCAGGTTCCACGGTTGTCCATCTTACAGGTGCAACGGCAGCAGTGGTAGCAACCATATTGCTTAAGCCTCGGCTTGGTAAGTTTAATAAAGAAGGTAAACCCGTGATCATTCCAGGTCATAACCAAGTATTTACTGTACTCGGTGTTATTATCCTCTGGTTTGGTTGGTTCGGATTCAATCCAGGTAGTGCTTTGTCCCCAATGGGCGGTTTCTTCGGTCACGTAGCCCTAACAACGAACATCGCAGCAGCAGCAGGTGGTTTGGCAGCATTGATTGCTTCTTGGTTGTACTTTGGTAAATCTGATATTCCAGCAATGCTGAATGGTGTTCTGGCTGCATTGGTTGCAATCACAGGAGCGTGTGCTTTCGTTGATCCATGGGCAGCAATCATTATTGGTTTTGTAGCCGGTGCTTTTACATTCATGACTTCCCAATGGCTGGAACGTGCAGGGCTTGATGATCCAATCTATGCTTTCTCGGTGCATGGTATTGCGGGGATGTGGGGTGCAGTTTCAACGGGTCTGTTCGCTGTACCTGAGCTTATCACTAAAGGCGGCTTGGTAGGTGAAGCTGGGTTGTTCTACGGTGGCGGTTTCCATCAACTAGGCGTTCAAGTGCTTGGTGTGGTTGGAACATTTGTTTTCGTAGCCGTTCTTTCTTTCATCATCTTGTATGTAATGAAGGTAACTATCGGACTTCGCGTTACAGAAGAAGAAGAATTAATGGGTCTGGATATCAGTGAGCATGGTACTTACGGATACCCTGAGCAAATGAAATTGATCGCAGATTCGGAATCCAAAACCCTTAAACAATAACATTTCAACTCGGACAGGGAGGCGGACCGTGTGGCATCGATGGAGTTAACAGATGAGTATAATGAAGAAAGCTTTAGGACCATCGTATTGGCCGGTTCGTCAGAGGAGCTTAGGGAGAGGCGTGTTGCCTGTCAAAAAGTACTTCTCGAACAGTTGAATGTTATTCCTATAGAGGAATGGATGTTCCGTGTGAATACTATGCATGATCTTATTGCCCAAACCGCAGTACTCATATGTGAGGCGCAGATGAAAGAGGCGGGCTATGGCCCGCCTCCCTGTGCTTATTCCTTTATTGTGTTTGGCAGCAGTGGGAGGCAGGAGGCAACGCTTTGGAGCGATCAGGATAATGGCCTGATAGTCGAAGGAGAGCCTGATGGGGAAAAAAATCGCTATTTCGAATTTTTCGGAACTTTGTTATCCGATATGCTTGAAGAAGTAGGATATGAGAAATGTGCGGGGAAGGTAATGTGCTCCCAAGTCATGTGGCGTAAGACATTATCTGAATGGATAGAGCAGCTTGATAGCTGGAGAACTCAGTTGGAATGGGAGCCGATCCGGTATCTTATTATCTCTTCGGATATGCGTCATGTGGCAGGAAGCGTGAAGTTATCAGCGAAGTGGCAAGAAGCTTTCTATGAAGGCTTTGCGGAAAATGAGCAGCTGTCTAATGCTGTTCTTCGCAATACAGTACGCCACAAAGCGACTTTGAATTTACTGGGACAGGTGTTAACAGAACGGTTTGGTGATTATGCAGGCGGATTTGATGTTAAGTATGGGGTCTATATTCCGTTAGTGAACATTGTTAGACGGTTGTCATTACTACATGGCATTAGAGCTGGCTCGACATTAGAGCGGATTGAAGCGCTTGATAGGCTTGGGAAATATCAACATTTAGAGGATATTCACAGAGCTTTCTTATTAGCAATGCGGTTGCGAGTGAACACGCCATATAGTGTTCAGGATGGATTGTTAATCAGCAGTGATTATGTAGCTGAGAGTGAATTGAAGAATAAGCAGCTGCTGTCTGAGCTGCGTGAAAGCCTGCTGCTTGTCAGACGCCTTCATCGGGCGCTGCAGCGTCAGCTCCGCTCAGCGGAAAGGTGGCGGTCATGAGGGAGCCGAACAAAAGCGGAGGATTCTGGAGTAATCTAAGACAAGGTGGAATGCCCTCGGCAATTGCTTCGATGAGAGGTGGGGAAACTGCGCAACAGACTGCGCAGCAAATGGCCTTTATTAGATCTTTGATGCGAGAGAAGCGGCGGCCTGAGGTGCTGCATACCCCATTGTCTGAATTAGAGACAGTGATCTTTGATCTAGAGACTACAGGCTTTTCCCATCAGCATGGGGATGAGATTATGTCTTTCGGAGCCGTCAAGGTTGTTGGAGAGCAGATCAAAGAAGAGGAATGCTTTTATACACTGGTGAACTGTCAGACGGCTATTCCGGAGGATATTACAAGGCTGACTGGGATTACGGAAGAAATGACACAATCCGCTCCCTCCTTAATGGATGGCCTTCATAATTTTATGTCCTTTGTAGGTCAGAATGTGCTGGTGGCACATGCAAGCTCACATGATAAGGCTTTTCTTAATGCTGCTTTATGGAAAACCTCTAAAGTTCAGCTAACACACCGTGTGCTGGACACGATGATGTTAGCGCGATGGCTTGAGCCACAGCGAAGTAATTATTCGCTGGATGAGCTGCTATATGTGCATGAAATTCCGATTCATGGCCGTCATCATGCCTTGGAAGACGCAAAGATGACAGCACAGCTGTGGGTGATCTACCTGCGGGAAATTTCGGAGCGCGGCCAAGTGGATACCTTGGGTGATCTTTATGCTTATTTAAGTAGAACGTGAAGCGGGGCTTGAGATAAACCGCGGAACAAATTACCGCCGCGGTCATCAGGCAAACGCTCAATATAAAATCCGTTCAGAATGGGATTGCCGCTATCTTTGGTGTTGGGAGAACCTATAAGATAAAGCGCAAACTCAGGTCCTAGTGCTGTTAGTCCTTTATAATCGGCAACTGAAGGGATAGGTGCTGAATGTGGGTGGGAATGAAATAGTCCGATGATAGTTGGTTCATTGTACAGTACATTAATCCACTCTTCAGGGTGGGGAGTAAAGGTGTGCAGCGGGTCTGGCGCTACGTTGCGCAAGGGTACGTAAGTATCTATGAGCATGCCACCCGCTGCGGCAGCACCCAGCAGGACTCCGCATGCTTCATGCGGATAACAGGACAGCAGGTGCTTCCCCAGTGCTTGCTGTACGGAATATTTCAGTCTAATAGGCTGGACATTTCCCTGGAATGCTGCCATTTGTTCACCCCTCTCTCTTCATTAGGGTTTCGTCGCAGACGAAACCCTCTTTTTTATTATAAAAGTATATATTATTGTGTAAAAAATGGATGGTTTGAAATTTAACCTATTGAGGGTACAATAGTAGAAAACTATTCCAATCGTAAAGGAACAGATGACTATGAAAGCAAGTAATAAATTAAATATAACAGTATTACTCATAGTTGTATGTGTTGCTGTGTTTGCGGTGTGGCATAATCGTGAGCCCAAAGCAGAAGCTGTGCTTGCGCAACAAAATGAGCTGCCGATGAAGAGCGGACCTAAGGCTGGACTGCGTGCACCTTCGTTTTCACTTCAGGGAACAGATGGGACTACCTATGTTGTTGATGGCCCCAGAGATAAAGCGGTAATCCTTAATTTCTGGGCTTCATGGTGTGATCCCTGCCAGCAGGAAGCTCCTGAACTTAATACCATGGCCACTAAGTATAAGGATGTTCTAGATATTTACGGTATTAATGTGAGCAGTCAGGATTATAAACCCAATGCTGAACGTTTTATCAAGAAATACGGTCTTGTGTTTCCGGTTATGTTTGATGTAAAAGATGAGGTGTACAGCAAATATAATGGAGCTGTTTTTCCCACCAATGTGCTCATTGATAAGAATGGAGTGATCTCTGAGATTATTCTAGGTATTCTTAGTCCTGAAGAGTTGGAGGAGAAAATAATCAAGCTTACCGAATCATGAAGCAGGCTATCCCATGTGGAGCCAGATCTGTTTTTTTCTCCAAACAGCAAAAGTCTATAGATCAGCGATTCTTCTTTTTGGAGGATCGCTGATCTGCGTTTTTGGTCAGCCGTGATTTGCTTTAGTTGACCCCAAGCATTAATTTCACTATACAGTGGAGCAGAAATGGCTGGAACCCCGAAGTAAGCCTCGTTAGAACAATTGGGGAATTTCTCCCTATTATTTCGAGATCTCGGGTCATTCAACGAATAATTAGGGAAAATATCCCTCTAATCTAGCTGTTTTGGTGGAAAATAATAAAATCACCCTGATTTTTAGGGAGGAATTCCCTGGTTCTGTTCATTTATAGCGAATATCGGCTATTTTCAGGGAGTTTTTCCCTAATTACTCTACCGCACCCGCACCCCGCACTCGCCCCTGCGCATCCCGCACCGCACACTGCCCATTGCCCATTGCTCACCGCCCACCACCCAAAGTCTATGGGCTAAAGCAATAGTCCGTTATATAGCCTATTTAATAAAAAGAAGCTGCCCTATAAGTAGAATTCTACTTTTGGGAAGCTTCTTTTTTGTCTTACAAAATTCTATAAGTGATCAATTAATGATTGACCAGGCCTCTAGGTTCATTGCTGGTCGTCTTCTCATTCTCCAATGAGAGCTCATTGAGAAGCGCGTAGCGCATACTGTCAACAAGAGCCTCCCAGCTGGCTTCAATTACGTTACTGGAGACACCAACCGTACTCCAGGTGTCTGTGAAGTTCTTGGATTCAATCAATACCCTTACCTTCGCTGCAGTCTGATCCTGTTCATCTATTACACGGACTTTATAGTCGGATAGATGCATTTCCTTTAATTGTGGGAAATAGGTCTGTAATGCTTTACGAAGCGCGTTATCGAGTGCGTTGACTGGACCGTTACCTTCAGCAGCAGTATAAAGATTCTCACTGCCAACTTTCAGTTTCACGAACGCTTCAGATACTACTGGATGTTCTGCGGTTTTCTCAACTAACATCTTGAAGGATTCAAAGGTAAAGGTTTCATTCATCTCGCCGGTAGCTTCCCGAAGGAGTAGCTCCAGTGAGGCATCGGCACCTTCAAATTGATAACCTTGATGTTCCATCGTTTTAATCTTCTCGATCACCCGGCGAGCCTGCTCGCTGCTTGGATCCAGATTTAAACCCATGTCCTGTGCTTTGGAGAGTACATTGCTCTGTCCGGCAAGTTCGGAGACCAGCACACGCTGCTTGTTCCCGACAAGCTCAGGAGCGATATGCTCATAGGTCCGTGAATCACGCATGATGGCGGAGACATGGATTCCACCTTTGTGTGCGAAAGCTGCATTTCCGACATAAGGCTGATTTACCGGCAGATTAACATTGGCAACTTCACTAATGTAGCGGGCAGTGTTGGTAAGCTGTGACAATGAATCGCCTGGAATACAGTGATAACCCATTTTGATCTGTAGTGTAGGAATAATAGAACATAGGTTGGCGTTGCCACACCGTTCACCGTAACCATTAATGGTACCTTGTACTTGCCGTGCTCCAGCTCCGATGGCGCTAAGTGCATTGGCAACCGCTAGCTCACAGTCATTGTGAGTGTGAATTCCGAGATTGGCTCCGGGCAATTGTTGATTTAGAGCGGTAACAATCTCATGAATTTCGTAAGGTAAGGTCCCACCGTTGGTATCGCACATTACAAGCCAATCTGCTCCGGCTTCCCGGGCTTTGGACAGAACAACTGCTGCATATTCAGGATTATTCTTGTATCCGTCGAAGAAATGCTCGGCATCAAAAATCACTTCAAGGCCTTGGCGTTTCAAGTAGGATATGGAGTCGCCGATCATGGCGAGATTCTCCTCAAGCGTAGTCTGTAATGCAGTGTGTACATGGAAATCCCAAGATTTTCCGACGAGTGTAGCAGCAGGAACCCCTGCGTCAATCATACGTTTTAAATTGTCATCGTTTTCGGCCAAGGAATTCTTCCGCCGAGTGCTGCCGAACGCTGTAATTTTGGCGTTCAGATGAAGCTCCTTGACTCTTTTGAAAAATTCAATGTCTTTATTGTTGCTTCCCGGGATGCCACCTTCAATATAGTGCACACCCAGATCATCGAGTTTCTTGGCAATCTTCAGCTTGTCGTCAGCCGACAGACTGATGCCTTCACCTTGGGTGCCGTCGCGTAATGTAGTATCGAAGATGGAGATGGACTTAGACATGAGAGTCCTCCTTATAGGGAAATGAATTTATATATTATAGCATTTTTACGCGGGAATGTAACAAAGAACTTTACAGCCTCTTAAGTTGACCTAACCGCAGCGGAGAGTTATTCTAAATTGGACAATAGAAAACCTGAGGATAAGAAGGTAGATATTGTGCAGAATGTTGATCAGTATTATCCAACGAGTGGCAGGGTTATCCTGCATGTCGATATGAATGCTTTTTACTGCTCTGTGCATGAGGCAGAGGACCCTGACCAATATAGAGGCAAAGCTACTGCGGTTGCGGGTAGTGTTGAATTGCGGAAAGGGATCATAGTGACTTGTTCCTACGTCGCCCGCAGAATGGGGATTTCGACGGGAATGCAGGTTCAGAAGGCGCTTCGTATTTGTCCATCGCTTATCGTTATTAAACCGGACTTCCATTTATACCGCAAATATTCTAATGCTTTTATGCAGATTGCATATAGCTATACTCCGTTACTGGAAGCAGTGTCCATCGATGAATGTTACCTTGATATAACTGGCTCCAGACAATTCGGTACACCCATGGAAATAGCGGAGACGATTCAGCGCCGTATAATGGAAGAATTGGGCTTGCCATGCTCAGTGGGGATCGCTCCCAATAAGCTACTTGCGAAGATGGCTTCCGATTTAAAAAAGCCAAACGGCATTTCGGTGCTGCGGCTGCGGGATGTGCCCAAGATATTATGGGACAAGCCCTGTAACGAAATGTTCGGCATTGGTGGAAAAACAGCAGAAAAGCTCCGCAAACTGGGCATTTACAGTATTGGTCAATTAGCAGCGGCTGATGAAAATATGCTGGTTGAGAATTTCGGAGTTATGGGCTCATGGCTAAAGCGTGCTGGCAACGGTATTGATCATGGGATCGTTAACCCTGAGCGGGAGCAGAGTAAGTCGATTGGACACACCACAACATTGCCGCGGGATGTCATAGGTCTAGCTGAGGTACGACCGATTTTGTTGAATTTAAGTGATCAGGTAGCCCGGCGCTTGCGTAAGCAAGGTCTTGTTGCCTCAGGGGTGCAGCTGACCATTCGGACACCGGATATGAAGACCATAACCCGTTCGCGTCAGCTAGAGGCTCCTTCGGAGAGCGGGGAGGATATCTACAAGTCCGTCTGCGATCTATATGTTCGTCATTGGAATGGGGAGAAGCCTGTGCGGCTGCTGGGTGTGACTCTGCAGGGCTTGATTGCTAAAGAGGATTCCGCCATTCAGCTTGATTTGTTCGATTACGAACGTCAGCCTAAGAAAGAATCTCTTAACAAGACTATGGACATGCTACGTAATAAATTCGGTGAAAATGCAGTGTTGACCGCCGGGATGTTAAGCGATTCTCACTCTGCAAGGCTCCGCAATCATAAAGAACGTGGCACTTCGTTGCAAAAGGATAATCTTCTATCTGTCGAGTCTGATAAAGAGTAACAAGAACATTCTATGACATGTCAAAATAGATGCCGTAGAATGCGTCAGAAATGCAAACGTATTGAAAATCGATTGAAATTGTATTCTTTTTATATTAATATGAGAAAATATAAGACGCTGGTACAACAGCGCTGTATTGTTCAACGGGAGGCAGAGATAAAATGGCTAAGTACACTTGGGTCGAAAAAGACACTTGTATCGCTTGCGGTGCATGTGGCGCAACGGCTCCTGATATTTTTGATTACGATGACGAAGGTTTGGCAGAAGTTATTTATGAAAATGACGGAAACCACGGCATCACAGCGATTCCGGATGATTTGTTTGATGATCTCCAGGATTCTTGTGATGGATGCCCAACCGACTCTATTAAAATTGCGGATGAGCCTTTTAACAAAGAGGGCTAATTAGCCGGGATTTTGTAACTTCTAGCACAACATAAAGACATCTCTCGCGAACTTTTGTTCAGCTAGGGATGTCTTTTTTGCGATGTCTGACCGATATTAATGTAGGAAGGAATTATAAAATTTCGGAGGTTCCGATGAAAAATTCTCAGCACCTCAAAGCATATGTACAGATGCATCCAGACAATAAGATGGCATGGTACTTGCTGGGTAAGGAATACTATAAGAACGGTCAACAGGGGAAAGCTAACTATTGCTTCAATCAGGCTGGAGAAGTATATGAAGCTTTCGAGCATAGTAAGGTGCCTGCGGAAACGCTACGGGAATATGAGGAAGGGCTGCTTCAGGCAAGCCGCCAGCGGGACCGAAGGCAGCAAAGATTCCGCTACATTATGCTTGGGCTGATGCTTCTATTACTGGTTATGGTGCCATCGGCTGTGGCTCCGGGTCTAGATATTGCGGGAGATCAGGATACGGTCCAAGACACGGTTACTTCTGAAGTTAAAGATCCGCTTGATCAAAAAGATGTTGAGAAGGAACCCGTTCTAGAGGCACGAAAAATGATGTATACAGCGCAAGAGAGTGGAGCTTCGGCTTCGTCAGGGAAGCTGATGGCAACTATGCTAATGCGTGAGGAACCGTTTCAAGCTGCTATTTTGGGCATGGAGCGGGAAGGGAAGTGGCTGCTGTGGAAAGAGAAGCTTCCGCTTAATTCCACACTGCAGAAGAATGGGAACGGACGGTTGGTATACCAATCCTATGATCCAGCGGCATGTGCATGCGAACCGCCAGAGCAAGGGGAACTTGCGGTGGATGCAGCTAAGTGGCAGGGGGCTCAAGAGGAGCTAGCTACATTATGGAGTGCAATGAGGTCTTATCAGAATCATAAAGGCAAGCTTCCGGCTTCTCTGGCGGAATTGACCAGACCTTTTCCGGAAAATTGGATTGGCGGGACGACACCAGTTATGAAACGTGAGTTCAAATCTCTTAAGGAAATAGCAACTGCTAAGGCACTGGGTACACCGGAAGTTGCGGGTGAGCCTCCAAGCTCAATTGCTGAGGCGGGAATGGGCATACCGACGGCGTTAAGCGAGAGTGGAAGTAGTGGAAAGGGCGTTCCTTTTTTTGACCAGCCGCTTAGAGTGATTGTGGATAAACAAAAACACCGCTTGGCAGTAGTCAGCGGCTCTGTTATTCTACGAAATTATGAGGTAGGGCTTGGGGGAGACAAGACTCCGGAAGGCAATTTCATCATTACAGATAAAGTGGTCAATCCAAACGGTCATGATAATGGGGAGTTCGGAAGCCGCGGACTACAACTTTCAGATAGTAATTATGCTATTCATGGCACCAATGAGCCAGAAAGTGTCGGCAAGGATGAATCCCTTGGCTGTATTCGGATGAGTCGAGAAGATGTGGAAGAACTATTCGCTATGATTCCAAAAGGAACAAAAGTGGTGATTAGTAAAGGGGTTCTGCCTGACAAGCAGCTGCTGCCGGCGAAACGCTTCAACCCTGCTGCTCCATATGATCAGACCAACCCCCACAAAGTATACCACTGGCTGAATTAGTTCCCGGCAACTATAAACAGAACGATGATGAGAAGAATTAGTAAAGTTAAACTTACGCCGATCCACATTAGCGCTTTACGATTAACTTCTTCTTTCTTTTGCTGCAAAGTTGGTGGTTTACGTTTAGTTGACATCCAGCATACCTTCTTTCTCTCTTAATCGCTGATTACCCCTATATTGTAATGCGTTTACAAGAAAATTACTATACTTTGGGTTAAGCTCTCTGCACACTTACAGGGTAAAATGCTTTTCTTTTGTTCAAGAAAAGGCTAAAATTAAGAAGAAACCTACAGAATCGGGTAGACACGTGGATTAGTGAAGTACCCCTTAAGGAGCGAGAACGGTGTTGTATCGTAATTTTGGTAAACCAATTTTCTTTAAGCTGGACCCTGAGAAGGCTCACCATCTCGTCATAGGTGGATTGGATAAATCATCATCAGTTCCAGGGGGAAGCGCGGCATTGCGTTTAATGTATGGCGTTCCTGAAACGGCAGATTTAGCAGTTGATCTGTTTGGCATACATTTTCCGACTCCAGTTGGACTGGCAGCAGGCTTGGATAAGAATGCCGAGGCCGTTACTGGATTCTCTTCGATCGGATTCGGATTTATGGAAGTGGGGACGGTTACCCCTAAGGGTCAACCGGGAAATGATAGCCCGCGTTTGTTCCGTCTTCCCTCTGATGAAGCTCTGATCAATCGTATGGGCTTCAATAACGAAGGGGCTGACGCTATGGCAGAGCGTCTAAAAAAATTAAAAAATCGCAGAGTTCCAATAGCAGTAAATATTGGACGGAATAAAATAACTAGTAATGAAGCGGCTCATGAAGATTATCGTCAGTGTATCCGTACGCTTTATCCGTACGGTGATTTTTTTGTGGTCAATATCAGCTCACCAAATACACCGGGGCTGCGCAGTCTCCAGCATGGCAGCGAATTAGCGTTCCTGCTGGCACAAGTAAAGGAAGAAATGGAGATTCAGCGTAAAGCCACAGGCATGAATAAGAGCTTGTTGGTTAAGATTGCTCCAGATGTAAGTGACTCTGAGTTGGAGTATATGGTTCAATCACTGACAGAAGCTGGTATGGATGGTATTATTGCTACGAATACTACATTGAACCGGGATGGACTTAGTCATGAAAAGGCTAATGAGACAGGTGGATTAAGCGGTAAGCCACTTCGTGACCGGTCAACGGAAATCATTCGTAGGATTTATCGCCAGACTGAAGGGAAGATGCCGATCATAGGTTCAGGGGGCATATTCACCAGTCAGGATGCGTATGACAAGATAAGAGCAGGCGCAAGTCTGGTCGAAATTTATACAGCACTCATCTACGAAGGACCTGAGGTTAACCGCAGGCTGCATGCCGGATTACGGCAGCTCTTACGGCGGGACGGATTCAGTCATATCTCTGAAGCAGTGGGTGCTGATCATCACTGATTGAAGGAGTCGAAAGGACAGGAGGACGAAGGCGATGGACGGCAGGGACTGGGGAACTTTTTTGCTTCCATATGAACAGACTGTGGAAGAATTGAAAGTTAAATTCAAAACAATGCGTTCGGAGTTGAAGAAAAGAGAGGAATACACGCCGATTGAATTCGTAACTGGTCGTGTAAAGCGGCTGTCAAGCATTTTGGAGAAGGCTAAGCGCCTGAATGTGAAGATGGAGGATCTGGAGACAGGCATTGAAGATATAGCCGGGATCCGGATTATGTGCCAGTTCGTGGAGGATATCCGCAGAGTGGCCGAATATATCCGGGCTCGTAAGGATCTTGAAGTCCTGTATGAGAAGGATTACATCACCAATTATAAAGAGAGCGGGTATCGCAGCTTTCATATGATTATTAAATATCCTGTGCAGACAGCTCTGGGACAAAAAATAGTGCTCGCAGAGATTCAAATTCGTACACTAGCTATGAATTTCTGGGCAACCATAGAGCACTCTCTGAATTATAAATATCGGGAAAGCTTGCCGGATGAAATGCGAGTGCGCCTGAAAACCGCAGCTGAAGCAGCCTCCATCTTGGACAGCGAAATGTCCAGTATTCGTGATGAAATCCTGGAAGCGCAAAAGACCTTCGAGGAAAACTCGAATATGACGACTCAAATTCTCAAATCTATTCATCAATTGTATTTCTATCATTTGGTGAATGAGGCTATAGATACTCAGGCTCGATTTAACGAAATATGGCAGGCTCAGGACATGGAAGCGATGAAGGAGCTTCTGGATCATGTACGGGGACTTCTCTCCGCAGCTAAAAAGGATAGTTTGCCGGATGGTTTATGATCCGTTGTACTTGGCTTATCTAGTGTACTTTAATCGTGACCGGGATTATTTCGAATGTCACGAGGTGCTCGAGGAGCTATGGCTTGCCAAGCAACGCGACCCATTGTACAAAGCACTTCTCCAAGTAGCTGTTGGGTTGTACCATTGCCGCAATAATAATATGCGTGGTGCAACGATTATGCTAAGCGGGGCTGCTGCCAAGCTGGAAGAATATTCAGCAGTGACACTCGGCATTAATTTGGCTAAGCTAGTGGTGGAAGTGAAGGATTATGTTCGCCGCATGGAGTCGTGTGAGCAGCAGCCATTTTCTTATTATGATCTGACTATAGAAATCATTGATCAAGGTCTAGCGGATGAAGTGAACTCTGCGGCTGAGGTGATCACACCGAATAATCCTCAACGACGAGGTCCTCAAAGACCGACCTCTTCTCATCGTAAATAATGATCCTCTATAAATGAGTATTGCCAAAGGAACACCCGTAAGGGTGTTCCTTGAATCTTTAAACACCTAAATTTTAGCAGTACTATCAGGAGGACGGCATCATGGCGGCACAACTGCCCAGTTCTTTCAGCGAGCGTATGATGGACTTGCTGGGAACGGATTATAATCAATTTGCGGATTCGTACAAGGAGACCCCTAACGGAGGCGTTCGTGTTAATACCTTGAAAATTTCAGTGGAAAAATTGCAAGCTCTTTCCACTTTAGAGCTGGAACCCATTCCGTGGTGTCCAACCGGATTCTATACAGAGGATGGGGCCAGACCAGGTAAACATCCACATTATCACGCGGGATTGTATTACATTCAAGAGCCAAGCGCTATGGCACCTGTGGAACTGCTTGATGTACAGCCAGGAGATCGTGTCCTTGATTTATGCGCTGCACCTGGGGGCAAATCCACACAGATTTCTGCCAAGCTCTCAGGAGAAGGCTTGTTGATTACCAATGATCTTCATCCAGAACGCACGAAAGCCTTAGCCAAAAATCTAGAGCTATATGGGGTGCGCAACGGTATCGTACTAAACGAAAGTCCAGATCATATTGCAGCGGCATTCCCGCTTTATTTTGACAAAATCTTGATTGATGCTCCATGCTCAGGTGAAGGGATGTTCCGTAAAGACGAAGACATGGTGAAGCAGTGGGATTCAGGTACACCTGCCAAATATGCTGCCATGCAGCGGGATATTTTACGTTCTGCTGCAATAGCGTTGGCACCGGGAGGCACACTTGTCTATTCAACCTGTACATTTGCTACAGAAGAAAATGAAGAAATTATAGCGGAGTTTATTTCTGAACATCCACAGTTTTCGGTGATTACAGTTGGAGGCACTGGCTCATTTGCTCCTGGTTTTGGAGAACTATCAGGGACAGCAAGACTATGGCCGCATAAAGTAAAAGGTGAAGGACATTTCATGGCTGTGCTGCAGCATGTGGGGCCAAAGGTATCTGCAGAGGAACGTGATCAAGCCGAAGTTAAGTTGAGTGCAGTTACACGGAATACGAATAAAAAAGGCACTGCTCATATTAAATCCGCAAACAAACCAGAAGCCAGACGAGGGAAAGAAGGTAAGTTCTCTAATAAATCTGCTGCTGGCGCTGAACGTGGCCGTCAAGGTTCAGGAGAAGAGCAAGCCTTAGCTGCATATGGAGATTTTATAAAAGACCAGCTTGGCTGGGAGCCAAAAGGGTATCCGATTTTCTTCGGTGATCATCTGTACATCTCCCCACTACCTAAGGAAAGATTAAATGGATTAAAGGCGATTCGTCCAGGATGGTATGTAGGACATGTCCGTAACGGCAGATTTATCCCAGGACATCCAATGGCTACCGCGTTACACCCTGAAGAGAGCTGCCGAAGTGTCTCACTTTCCAGTACGAGTAATGAAGCTATTTCCTATCTTAAAGGAGAGACATTGTTGATTAGTCAAGAACGTCTCTCTATTAAAATAGGAACTACCCAAAAAGGATACGTACTGGTCTGCATAGATGGTTATAGTGCAGGCTGGGGGAAGTGGCAGGACGGTGTGCTCAAGAATGAATATCCCGCAGGCTGGAGGTGGATGTAAGAATGAGCCTATCAGGGAAAACTGCAAAAAAGCAGCGTTTAGATAAAGTATTGTCCCATATGGGGGTAGGATCACGCAGCGATATTCGTAAACAAGCCAAGCAAGGTTTAATTACCGTGAATGGTGCAGTCGTCAAGGATAGTGGATTTCATGTAGACCCTTATCACGATAAAATTGTGGTTGGCGGCGAGCTTGTTACCTATCGTGAATTTATTTATCTTATGATGAATAAGCCACCGGGAGTTCTGTCGGCAACAGAGGACAAGCGGGATCGGACCGTTCTGGATCTTTTAAAGCAGGAATATGTACAGTTTGAACCTTTTCCTGTAGGAAGGTTAGATAAGGACACAGTAGGGCTGCTTCTGCTCACCAATGATGGAAAGCTTGCTCACGAGCTACTATCGCCACGCAAGCATGTCCCTAAGACGTATGAAGCAACAGTTGAGGGAGACGTAGATGCAGACGATGTAGCGGCTTTTGCGGCAGGTGTCGAGCTGGAAGATGGATATGTTACTTTACCTGCACAGCTAACTATATTGGGAAGAGAACGCGGCAGTAAAGTAATCTCACATATTTCGCTGATCATCACAGAAGGAAAGTTTCACCAGGTTAAGCGAATGTTCCAAGCTGTCGGCAAAAAAGTCACTTTTCTGAAACGAGTATCTATGGGAGAATTGAAGCTGGACGAAAGCCTGCCACTGGGAGCTAGTCGTGAACTTACGCTAGAGGAACTGGCACTCTTAAGTACAGAAGCATTAGAACAATAATATAGAGAAAAAATGGTATGTAAATTGAATTTGGAAACTTGGGATTAGGGAATGAAGTGGCGGAGGGGAAATTTGGAACTGTAAAAGCGATAGCGACCGCCTTTGTTTCCGGATTTCAACCACTAGTAAACGGTATAAATCAAGAAATCTGGAAACAACAGCGGCTGGAAGTCCAAATATTAACCGCAGTTGCGACTGAAACTTAACTCAAATAGCCAGGTTCAATATATATAGAAAAAGAAAGACAAGGATGGTGGGAGTATGAGATACAAACTGATTGCACTAGATGTAGATGGTACACTGTTGAATGATGATCACCACTTGAGCACTGAGAATAAAGAAGCTATTGCTGAGGTTACGCGTCTTGGCGGGCAGATCGTGTTATGTACCGGCCGCAGTCCGCAGAACTCGATTCCTTTTATGGAGGAAATGGGGCTGTCTGGTTATGTGCTGGGTCATAATGGAGCTGCTACGGTTCGTGTGAAAGATCGGGAAGTGCTGCATCAATACGGTATGGATGCTCGTGGTCTTGACCCTTATATTGATTATTGTAGAAAGCATGATATTCATTATGATGTGAATACGGCTTTTGATATGTATGTAGATAATGTAGAAAACCTGACCAAAGAAGCCAATTATATGTATGAACACTTCCGTATCATGCCGGCTACACTGCCAGCATGGGAAGATTTCCGTGAACCGGTTGTTAAGTTTACTGTATTTACACAACCAGAAATCCTTGACGAAGCTGAACGTGAATGGCGTACTTGGACCCATGAGTACAATATTTTGCGCAGTGGTGAATTTTTCGTTGACTTGATGCATCCGGAAGCCTCCAAGGGCAACGCCTTAAAGAATCTGGCTGTGAAGCTGGGAATTCCGCAAGAGGAAGTTCTTTCGATCGGTAATTATTTTAATGATATTTCTATGCTTACATACGCGGGTATGGGCGTTGCGATGGATAATTCTCCGGTTGAGGTCAAAGCGGCAGCGAATGCTGTCACGGGGTCTAACAACGAGCATGGTGTGCGAGATGCGCTGGTTAAATATTGTTTATCTTAATAATGGAAAGCATAAAGCGGACTTGAGTCCGTTCTATGCTTTTTTTGTTGTGAAGGAAATAAAAGAGATACATAAACAGAAATGATTTTATCCATAAATAACCCGCCCTTAGGATTAACTAGAAAGGGCGGGACATAGATTAACTTCCTGCATTAAAGTTTAATTTCCTCGTTCCGGCTAGGATCGCTATATTTATAGATTCCAGGGTTCAGTTCGATTTTTTCGTCGAAAGGGATATCTTTGTAGCTATCAATATTAGTTCCTGTAGATATCATGCCCTTAGGTGTAATTTCAGGCACCACTTCTTTGCCATTAATCCGTAACGTAGTTTGGTTAACGCTTTTGAAGCCAGAAGATTTGGATGTTGATTCGACAATCAAATTTTCGCCCTCAGTATAGTAAGTGAATTCAATTTTTAACCCATCGACATCAAGTGAAGTGAACTGCTTTTCTTCTTTAGGTTTGTTTATAGTGATCCAATTCTTAGTAGTATCACGTTTCTCAATGACAGCATCCTTTAATATAAGTTTCATTGGAACATCGGACCAGTCGTTATACCATTCCGGAGATTCGAATTGAAATAAATGCTGGTAGCTTTCGGAATGATCTCCTTTCAAATTCCAACCCCCAGTGATTGTTTGATCACCTATAACCAACTGAGCGGTATTATAGTGGACAATTCCTTTTTTAAGCGAATCATTTTCATCTATTAGAATTTGGATATCCAAAGGGGTAACCACTAGCTGATCTAAGGTTATGCCGGTCTTTTCTTGAAATTCAGGACTGTTATACAGTTTCTTAGTGTAAATCGCCTCACTTGCTTTTTGTCCATCTGCTTTAAAATCGAACTTCCACGTACCTGAAAATCGTTTCGCTTCTTCAATGTAACTAAAATGAAGACTAGCTTCCTTCCAATCTGATTCAGTTATATTGAAAACCTGTTCAATAAATAAATCCGATCCTTCGTTAGGCATGATGGTTGGAATTGCTTCATTCTTTTGACCACCAGTACTAACTACCAAATGTGGATTACCCCGTCCTAAGTCAGATGGTGATGCAGCGACTTTGTAACGGATAATGGTTTGATTGGAAACATATCGAACGGATTCGATTTGAATGCTTGGATATTGCTTAACTCCAGTATTGATAGTATCCCCTGCTTGATGATTAGATTGTAAGGGAATATTCCGATCACTGTAAAAAATGAGATTCCGTGCTTCAAACCTGTAGTCCTTTTTATCATCCTTTAATGTATCAGGTGTCTCATATACTCCAATGAGTTTCTGGCTTTCAGGATCGTATTCTAAATAACCGTATACCTTTGCCTTGGCACCGGATTCACTAGTCATGATGTTTTCCTCTGTAGCAAATCCAGTATATTTGGATAGATCAGATTTAGTATCAAGTGATAACAGCATTTTCATTTTTTCTCCATCAGTTACAACACCGTTCAAATTCATTGTTACTCCTGAACTGGAAGTTTGAAGATTATACTGTTGACCGATGCCGTTATTTAATGCATTGCTCACACTTCGACCACCAATTTTATCCCAATTAATCGTCATACTAGCGAATACAGGAATGGCTACAAGTAAGAGGCAAGAGAAGACAATACTGATAGGAATAACCTTTTTATTAGACCTAGGAGTATTCTGGGAGGCATGCAGATTTCTTTGACGTGTATAAGCTTCTTGTTTTATGGCAGTCCACATCAAATCATAATCCGGTCGGGGAATATGTTTATCTTTTTCAATATAGAGACTCATTACTATTCAGCTCCTTTAGTTGGGTTCCACCCATTCTATTTAGTATTTTAAGTCCCTTGTTCAGTCTGGATTTTACAGTTCCTTCGGGTATGCTCATAACTTTAGAGATCTCGGGTACAGTCAATTCGTTTATAAAACGAAGGACTACTACCATTCTGATTTTGTCGGGAAGCTGACTGTATAACCCTTGTAATTCTTTTTTAGTTTCCTGTCGATCCAAACGTTTTTCTACAGGGTTTGATTCCTCAGACCTGGATAGTAAATAATTACGTACTTCTTTCATCCACCCCGTCTTACGCCTTTTGATCACACTGTTGCACTCATTCGAAGCAATTCGTAAAATCCAAGCTTTCAAGTTTCTTACCTTCGACTTATCCGCTAAGATAACTTTTACAAATACCTCTTGGGAAATATCCTCCGCATCTGCCTGATTTTTCATTAAGTAGTAACAAAAATAATATACTTGTTCTTTATAGAGCTCGAAAATTTCCCGGTCACTCATTTTGCTGCACCCCCTGTCTTTGCTGTTCTCATTAATAAGACTTATAAGCGTATGTAATCGTTCATTTTTCATTTTGATTGTAGTATTTCTTCTGAGTATCATAGCGAATTCGAATGGAAGATAAGTCGTTTACAGGTAATTATAACCATGATAAAATTAGCGGTGGGACATGCGTCCGTAATCTAATTAAAACTAATTGAATGTCCGCGTTAAAGGTAAAATCATCGAAAGATGATGACACAAAGTCATGGGTCTAAAGCCTTTCGACAGAAGGAAATGATCGCCAGGCCGCCATAGGGATGTCTTATGAAGCATAAAGGATAGCTCTAAGAATATGTAGTCTATTTTGAGCTCTTTTATTATTTCGACCTATACGGCGTTACATTATCGCAAGGGGCCGAAAGGGGAAGTACATGAACAGTTTTTTCAAAACAATAGGTACTAGTTTGGCAGTAGGTGCTTTATTGCTGTCCGGAACGATCGGATGGATGTCTAATCCAGGAGTAGTGTCAGCAGCTACCTCAACAGTAGTAACCGCGGATCAGATGATCAGCAAAGTAACGGCAGCCTCCAAAGCAATAAAGAATTTCCATCTGGATGTGACCAAAAAACAGGATATTCAAAGCGGCGGGGTGCGTATCAGCAACACCAACACTCTGAAGCTGGATATCAACCGTCTGCCGAATTTTGCCGCAGCAGGCACTGTCGCTAGTAGTCTTTTAGAAACATCGTACAGTCTATATGCCAATGACAAGGAGTTTTACTATCTTGTAGACGGAAGTGAACTGATCGATGAATCTGAAGATGAAGGTTACGACGATGACGGGGAGCCAATCGATCCTGATGCACAATATTGGCTTGGACTGGAGAAAACGGAATGGGATGCCTTTTACTCTAAAGGCCAATACGATCCTGTTTCCATGCTTGATTCGGTCAAAAGTTATAAAAAATCCATGAAAGTCAGCACTGCTGGCGCACAAACAGTCTTACAATTCACGGTAACCGATCCGACAGCAGCTAAGGGGATAATCAAACTCTATGACCAGGAGAACCTCTGGGATGGAGAGACAGTTCAACCCAAAAGCGTAACGTGGAAATTATTCGTCAATACTAAGACCTGGCAAACGGAAAAGCTGATAGTCGATCTGAGTTATGTGCTGGTAAGTGATGGAGCCAAAGATACATACACCACGAAAATCGAAGCTAAATATTCCAAAAATAATAAAGGTGCAGCCATTGTAAAACCGGCCGAACTAGAATAATAAGGACGATTCATAACGAGCGAAAAGCGCTGTTCAGCGGAACAGCGCTTTTTGTTGTATCCAACAGCAGTTCTTTATTAGTTGACAAGAATAAATCATTGCTGTAATTTATATGTATGCGCATGTATATAATAATTTATCTAAATATAATTTAATGAAAGTTGGGAAAAAGATGATAGCACTAGACACAGCATTAACTTTTCGCAGAGGGCTGACATTAAAAAACCGAGTGGTTATGGCTCCAATGACCACTCGAATGAGCTTTTATGACGGTGTAGTAACACAAGATGAATTGAAATACTATTCGCTAAGAACGGGCGAAGTAGGTGCGGTCATCACTGCGGCAGCAAATGTACAAGAGGGTGGAAAAGGATGGGAAGGTGAACTTAGTGTTTCCTCCGATGAATTTATTCCTAGCCTCAGCCGATTAGCATCTACTATTAAACGAAATGGAACAAAGGCTATTTTACAGCTATTCCATGCAGGAAGAATGACAGATTCAAAAATATTGCGTGGCGTACAACCCGTTTCCTCCAGCGCCATTGCTGCCGAACGCCCGAATGCAGAAATTCCAAGAGCATTAACAGAAGATGAAATTTTCGGTGTAATTGAGGATTTTAAAAAAGCGACTCAACGTGCTATTCAAGCTGGATTTGACGGGGTAGAAATTCATGGAGCAAACACATATTTAATCCAACAATTCTTCTCTCCACACTCCAACCGTCGTGAAGATCAATGGGGCGGAAGCTTAGAGAAAAGATTTAATTTCATTAACCAATTAGTGGATGCAGTTATTGCTGTCGTTGACAATTCAAAGGTTAAGGATTTTATTGTCGGGTATCGTTTTTCTCCAGAAGAATATGAAGAGCCTGGAATTAAAATCACCGATACCTTTTATCTTATTGATAAATTAGCTGATAAAAAGCTGGATTATCTGCATATTTCATTAGGGGATTTTAAGAAAGTATCTGCATCAGAAGATTTTAAAGAAAAATCAATCCTGCAATATGTGCATGAGAAAATCAATGGCCGAGTACCTTTAATTGGGGTAGGAGATATCCGTACCAAACAGGACGCAGAGGACACGTTGACAAATGCTGAATTAGTAGCAGTAGGACGATCTCTTATCATTGATCCTCATTGGACAAGTAAAGTACTGGAGGGTAAAGAAGATCTCATCAGAAGAGTACTTGCTGATCAAGATAGAGAAGAACTTGTAGTAGAGAATGGTATTCTAGAATTCCTTAAATTAATGATGCCTGATCGTTTACGCTAAACCCAAACCCAGTTTTGAGGTCTAAATCTATAACGTTCCGCGGTAAATTCCGCGGAACGTTATTTTTCTGTAACGACTCTATTCCCTCTTTAAGATTGTTGTCGTATGTTTCAACATTCGATTCATGAGATTTCGCCGCTCTGTTTTTATGTCGGTGTCGCTTCTCTTTAATGCGTCGCGGATGGGGATGATCTCTGTAATTTTCCTGCCGCTTTTTATTCTTCGATCTACACAAGTCGGGATGTAACCTACGTTAGTTATACTCGTGTGTCCTTTTTCATCCTTCTTTATTTTAAGCGTAAGAATGATACCGCTTTGTGTATAAGGAATATTCATTAGTTTAGTAGAAACAAAATTCCCCAATGAGTAAATAACGAATTGTTTTTTTCCACGAAGCGCTAACGGTTGAAGAACATGTGGGTGAGACCCCAGTATGATGTCGGCGCCATTTTTAAAAAAGAGATTGACCAGCTCTTTTTGCCTCTTGTTTGGAGTGTAACGATATTCGCTTCCGAAATGCAGATAAAGCAAGACTAGATCGACTTTCTTTTTTAAATCTCGAATCTCCCGAATGATCTTGGGCGTAGATATCCGGTTAACCAGCCATGGCTTACTCACTGGTACAGGAATTCGGTTGGTTCCTGCTGTGTAGGAGAGGATGCCAATCGTAATTCCTTTGACGTTTTTAATAAGCGTTCTCTTGGATTCTTCTAATGATTTAGCTGTTCCCGTGTGGTCGATTCCATTACGGTCCAGAACTCGTAACGTCCGAACCAGACCCGGGGCACCATAATCCATGCAATGATTGTTGGCCGTTACTAATACGTCGAATCCGGCTTCCTTAAGTGCAGGGGCCAGTTCGTCTGGACATTTGAATATCGGACCGCCTGATCGGGGGCTTTTCCGGCATTCGGGGCCGCTTCCAGCAAAGGTGGTTTCGAGATTGCCAATCGTCAAATCAGCCTGATTCAGATAAGGAGCTACTTTTGCAAACAGGGGGCTGAACGAATAGGTTCCGTCAGGCTGTTTAGCATCCGAAATAATATAACGTTTGACCATTAGATCTCCCACAGCAGCTATTTGTATTTCAGTCATGGATATCCACCTTTTTATTATTTTCATTAGGATATGGCATAAAGTTGTTAGGGGTTATTCTTTCTTTAAGGCGAAGTGCAAACATTTGTGTGGCTTTTTATTTAAAATGTGACCCAACGCATAATCACTTTATTTAGATCGTCTAAATTTAAGGTATTCATTTTTTTCAAACTTTTATAATTTGATTCAAATCCTCTTTTTTGTTTGGCAGCCATAATAAAATAAGGTTGTTGATAAACATTATCAATCAAACATTGGAGGTTAAAGAAATGAGTACACAATTCAAAAAAATCGCCGAGGATACTTACTGGATAGGCAAAATCGATAACCGCCAGGTTCCATTTCACCGCCTGATTCTGGCAAAAGGAACTACCTATAATTCTTATTTATTAAAAACAGGTAAGCCAACTGTCATTGATACCGTAGATATGGAATTCGGACGTGAATATGCCGAGTGTCTGGGTGAAATGATTGATCTTCTAGATATCCATTACATTGTAATTAATCATACAGAGCCTGATCACTCTGGTGGACTGGCAGCTCTCGCTGCCAAGGCTGCAAATGCCACGATCGTATGCACCGAGATTGCTGTTCCCGAATTGCAGGAAATGTACAAGCTTCATAGCCGGAACTTCCTGGTGGTTAAAGACGGAGATAAGCTGGATATTGGCGGGAAAACGCTGCTGTTTAAAGAAACACCGTATCTCCATACCGCAGAAACGATGATCACCTATTGTATCGAAGATCAAATCTTATTTCCTTGTGATATTTTCAGCACGCATGTTGCGGTGGAGAATCTATTCAGCGATGAAGCCGGGTTTGATATTACGGAAGATTTCGAGGGCTATTACGCAGCAATTATTCATCCTCACAGAAGATATGTAAGAACCCTGTTAGAGGCTGTTAAGGATCTTGAGATCCGGATGATCGCTCCTTCCCATGGATTTGTGATCCGGAAGGACATACGTAAATATATCGGGATGTACGCCACATTGAGCCGTGAAACAACGCAAGGAAAAAAGGCAACCATCGTATATACCACCATCAAAAACAGTACCAAGAAGATGGCCAAAATCATACAGGATTGCTTGCAGGAAAATAATATAGAGACAGAGGTCTGGGATGCAGATAAAAGTAGTGCCACTGATATTCTGAACAGCATAACGTCAGCGGACGCGGTCTTTATTGGCAGCTCCACTAAATACGCGGACATGATTGGGAACCTGGAGAACATTCTGAAAGAATTGCACAATATGAATCTGGAAGGTAAACTTGCTGCAGCCTTTGGCTCCTACGGCTGGAGTGGTGAAGCCATTGAAGTCATTCAGGATTATCTGAATGGAACAAACATGACGGTGCAAAGCACATCTGAGGTTATTAAAACCACGGGGATGACACATGTAGAGTTCCCTGTACGAATCAGATTTTCCCCGAAAGAGCCTGAGAAAGTTCAAAAAATTAAAAATGCGGCTGAATTTGTTTCGGATTTGCTGCTGAGTTCATTTTAGGGAGGAGGAACATAGGATGACAAAACATTACGTTATTGTTGGCGGAGGAGTAGCCGCCGTCCATGCCGCCAAAGCCATCCGTGATCAAGACGCAGAATCGGAAATTTCGATCCTCGGGGAGGAAAGTCTACTGCCCTATAACCGGATTAAGCTGACCAAAGGGCTGTTTACCGACCTGCACAGTGAGAAGGTGCTGATTAAAAAGGAAAAATGGTACCGCGATAACCGTATCTCCGTAAAAACCTCGACCCGAATCCGTTCTGTCCACCCGGACCGGCAAATAGTTGTGACAGAAGATGGGCAGAGTGTTTCTTATCATAAGCTTTTATTGTGTATGGGAGCGAAGAATCGTGCACTCTCCCTTGAGGGCTTCGCCCTGAACAATGTTCATACCCTCCGGGATATGAACGACGCGGACAGATTGAAAGAAAACCTGCAGGATGGCAGCCATGTAGCCGTAATCGGTGGGGGAGTGCAGGGAATCGAAACCGCTTGGGCGCTGCATGAAGCTGGATATCAGGTAACGGTGATCGAAGCTTTTCACCGGTTGATGGGCAGACAGCTTGATGAGAAATCCTCACAGCTTCTTAAAGAGAACCTTGAACAAGCAGGTGTGAAGGTTATTCTTCGAGCTGATGTAGCGTCTATAACAGGAACTGAGTATGTTACCGGAATTACGCTGCACGACCAATCTCATTTTTCCTGTGACCATGTAGTCTACTCTATTGGTATTGTACCGAATACGAAACTGGTAAGTGGCTCGAATATTCAAGTCCGGCAGGGCATTATCGTAAATGAACAAATGCAAACAAATGATCCGCATGTGTATGCAGCCGGAGATGTGGCTGAAATTAACGGGCATGTGGAAGGACTGTGGGGCGGAGCGATTGAGCAGGGCAGGATTGCCGGCAGTAATATGGTCGCCAATCTGACGGCGTATCGTAGAGCTGTTCCGGTTACCTTGTTTACCGCCTTTGGTATCTCTTTATTTTCGATAGGCAACGTGGATGAACAGTGTTGCGATACGGCGGTAAGCGGAGATGACAATGGGGCGTATACGCGTATCTATGTGAAAGATAACACAATGATCGGTGCGATATCCTGGCAAGGTGCAGCTGCTTCTCTTGGGTATAAAACCGCTGTTGAGTATGGCATCTCCCTTGAGGGGATCGATGTTAACGGGAGTAGCATCGAGGAGATTATGGCTGAAGTACAAACCAGGTTGAACTAAACTATTAACTTTTTAGGAGATGATAAAGATGAAAAAATACATTTGTCTACCCTGTGGTTATATCTATGATCCGGCATTAGGCGATCCCGATGAGGATGTTGTTGCAGGCACTGCATTTGAAGATTTGCCTGAAGATTGGGTCTGTCCGGTATGCGGTGAAGATACCAGTCATTTTGCGCCGGTTGAAGACAAAAAAACTTCTGTATCCTAAAGGAAAGTAGGAGTTGTACAAAAAAATGAACAACAGGGGGGACAGTTATGAAGGAGTATTCTTGCCAATACGCTGCTGAACCTTGTACCCGCAAGGTGCCTATTTTTGCTGCGTTAAGCGATGACGATCTCTCCCGGATCAGCGCTATGATCAAGCATCGTAAGTTTACTAAAGGTCAACCTTTAATTCTGGAAGGGGCGCCGTCAGATACGCTGTACATTATTCAGCGAGGGCATGTTAAATTATCCAAAACAACTCCTGAGGGCAAGGAACAAATTTTGCACATCTTGACGAATGGAGACTTTTTCGGAGAACTGAGCATTTTTAACAGCGATGAGCTGAGTAACTTCAGTGCTTATGCTCTGAAAGACACTAACATTTGCATGCTGACCCGAACGGATATGGAGCAGCTAATGAGGGATAATCCGGATATTTCGCTCAGACTACTGAAGAGTGTGACCAAAAGACTAGCCCATACGGAAAATCTGGCGCAAAGCCTGGCGACCAAAGATCCCGAAATACGAATTGCTTATATGATCATGGAACTCAGCGACAAATATGGTAAGCAGCGTGGCACTCATATTCATATTGACCTTCCGTTGTCTCGTGAAGAGCTGGCCAGTTATGTTGGGGTCACCCGCGAAACTATTAGCAGAAAATTCTCAAGGTTTGAAGATTCAGGTCTTATTGAGCTAATCGGAAACAAGCAAATGCTCATTATAGATCCAGCCGGTTTGGAGAGTTATATGGGGTATTAAGAGGATTACGGTGTATTGACCGCTCTTTATGACAACGTGGGTGCAGAACATACGCTATATGGGGCCAGACTCCGATACTTGTCGTTCCCAAAGGATTTCAGTATGATGAATACTATATAAACTTGTCCCTATGGGCTCGATTAATCGGAAGATGGCGAGGAAACCCAATGCAGAAAAGGAATAGCAGAAAATTTTTCCGTATCAGGCTAGAGGAAATGATTCAAACCTTGCGACATGAAATTCATTCGGGAAGTATAGCGATCGGCAGTTATCTTCCTTCAGAAAGCGACTTAGAGGTGCGCTTCGGACTTAGCAACGCTTCTGTGCGCAACGGGCTCAAGGTGCTGGTGGATGAAGGCTTAATTGAGAAAATTCCGCGTGTTGGCAATCGGATAATTCCTCCGGTAGAGGAAGGCAGAACGACGATCAAGTTCGGATATGTGAACACCATCTCCAAGCTTGTAGAGATGCAAGAGCTACTGAATGAGTTCGGTAAACGCTATCCGCATATCGACGTTCAGCCGCTCGAGTTGTCTTCAGGAAACTACTCGACATCTTTGAAGGAATATTTGCAGTCGGAAATCATGGATGTCGTACTGATGAATAATAACAATTATCAGGATTTTTTGGAGCAAGGCTGTACGGAGCTGCTGGAGCCGATGGAGGAACAGCCGGACACGTATCGTTTTCTTTCCGACCCGTTCCGGTATGGTGACCGTAATCGCGTTCGCCCCTTCATTTATTCTCCAGTCGTGCTTTGTTATAATAAACAGCACTTTAAGGAAGCCGGCGTATCACCACCAGACAGTAGCTGGACCTGGGACGATTTGTTTGCTAATGGTCGAAAGGTAGCTGAAGGTCATGACTGGTATGGTTTTTATTTTTATTTGCCTTCTCGTAACCGGTGGCCGTTGTTCCTGCTTCAGAGCGGTACGACGTTTGCGGCAGAGCAGGATGACGAAGGCAAATTCCGGTTCAGTGGCTCAAAGCTACTCGACAGTTTAGGAACCATTCGTAAGCTGATAGGCATGAAAGATGTATTTCCAGCCGTATTGTCCGAGAGCGATGCGGATGCGGAAGCCTTGTTCTTGCAAGGCAAAGTGTCCATGATTATGACGACCTATTACTTCTTGAATCAATTGCGTCAATCCGATTTGGCATTCGATATTGCTCCATTGCCGCGGCTGCAAAATGCTGATACGCTGCTGATTATAAATGGACTGGCGGTTAACAGCAAATCACAGAACAAGGATGCATCCATGCTGCTCGTTGATTTTCTCACCTCACATGAGGCACAACTGATCATTAGGCGCAAGACGCTGAATATTGCAGCCAACCGTTTGGTGATGGATTGGGAAGGTGAGGAAGTGGGTTATCGTCCGGCCCGTTTTCAGCTTTATCGTGAGATCTTCCCTACCTATCGTCTGGTTACAGAGCTGGGTTTGAGCAACCTCCAGTTGAAAGAGATTCAACGTGATATCATGTTGTTTGTTTCAGGTCTACTGGACAACGACGAGTTATGCCGCAGGCTTGAGGAAATATTGAATGCGGTAAATCAGGAGACTCAGCACTCTTGAGGACTGAAAGTTTATGTGAAAATCCCGGCACAGGTTCAATTCTGAATCTGTGCTTTTTGTTATGTTGAAGTATTTGTTTGTTGCACAAGACTTGACTCATATATGACTCATAATAAACATAAAAACTTGTTGACTGTGCTTTTGTTGTTATTATATGATGCAATAGAAGTCAGATATGAGTTAACGCGAACTCGATTTTATTAAGGTGGTGTAGCTGCAAAGATGGAAAAGGAAGGCGTTTATTTTCACAATGTTTCGGAGCTGGTTCATAAACCCTATCAATCTGGATTGCATCTCCAGCGTTTTCCACAGCATGTGCGCAATGGCTTGTCAGAGAAAGGAAGAACCAAAGCTATACAATCGAACGGCTGCGAATTGCGGTTTGTCACCGAATCCAAGCATGTTAGGGTCACTGTCGGATCGAATGATAGTAACGGCCGCGTTGTGGTATGCAGAGGGGATTTTTTTCATTCTCAGCATTTTCTGCAGGCGGGTACGGTAACCACTCTGCACTTGGAGGAGCCGGAACGTTTTACAGAGGTATCAAGTAAGCGGCTGAATCAGTCTGGATTTTCCTCTAACGTATGGCGTTTGCATTTTGATCGTTTCGGAGCTGTTTTCTACGACGTGGATGCTTTTGGTTGTGAAGTACGTGCGCCTAGACCGGAAGAGGTACCGAAGCTTACGATGCTCGCCTATGGATCTTCCATCAGCCAGAGCGCGGGATCCACGCATCATTTCAATGGTTACTTACAGCAGACAGCGCGCAGACTTGGTGTGGATGTGCTAAATCTTGCGCTTAGCGGATCTTGTTATTGCGAGGACGTAGTTGCCGATCATCTGGCTGAACGTGAGGATTGGGATTTTCTGTTTCTGGAACTTGGTGTCAATATGCGTGCTGTAGTGTCTCCCGAGGAATTCAAGCGTAGAGTGTCTTACATGCTGGACCGGGTTATCAAAAATCATCCTGACAAACCTGTGTTCGTTACTACGATTTATCCGAATCGTGCAACGTATTTTCTTGATACAGGCCATCTTCTTCATGTCCAAGAGGCGGTTTTTAACGAAGTGCTGCTTCGTTACTGTGAAAGCAATAAACATCCACAACTACATCTGCTGGATGGCGCATCAGTCATGCGCGATCTTACCTCGCTGACCTCCGATCTGATTCATCCTTCCGATTATGGACACACGCTAATGAGCGAGCATTTAGCCAAGCTGTTGCGGCCCATGATCGAACCCCTCCGAACTTCTAGTCATTCTACTGAAGTGTCCCCAATTTTATAATAGGGAGTTGATGGAAATGAAGCGTTGGATGCTTACCATGGTGGGAGTTTCATTATTAGCCGTCTCTATGAATGGATGTTCCTCTTCTAATAAGGGGGGAGAAGAACAAGCAGGGGAGAGTCCGGAAAAAACCACTGCTTTCTCCATATCGTTCCGGAGCGGAAACATTTCGTATGCAGACAATCATCCGAATATCAATGATGACAAATGGGTCAAAAAGCTGGAGGAACTTACAAATACAGATCTTAACATCCGTTTGATGCAGCAGAAAAATTTTGATTCGCAAATGATTCAAATGTTCGCGATCAACGACATTCCGGATGTCGTGCAAGCAAGCTCTGGGTTGACGAACCCTCAGTTGGCAGGTTCCGTGGAGGCCGGAGTATTCATGCCCCTAAATGAATTGCTTGAGCAGTATGGGCAGGATCTTCTCAAGAAAGTTCCGAAGGAGGCATGGGAGAAGGAGACCGATGCCAAAGGTAATATCTATGCGATTCCGGAATGGCTGTCCAATCCGTCACGCCGGGCAACTTGGATTCGTGCGGATCTTTTGGAACAAACAGGGCTGCCAGAGCCTAAAACAGTAGATGACTTCCTGAATGTCATGCGTGCTTTTAAGAAGCTGGGTGTGGAGAATCCTTATATGGGCCGGGAGGACTTTGTATATTCGGATATGTTCTTCGGATCTTACGATACCTTTGCTAATTTCTTTATGAAACAAGGGGATCAAATTGTCCCGAAATTTATGAATATCGAAAATATGCAAAAGACGATCCAAACGTACAAGACAATGTTCGACGAAGGACTGATCAACAAGGAATTCGTCACAATTAATCCCACGAAATTTAAGAACGATATTCTTGCAGGCAAGGCGGGCATCTGGAACATGAATGCGAACCTGTTGATCCAATGGGATCAGCAGCTAAGAGAACAGGTGCCTACTGGTAAAATGAAGCTGATCGCCTCGCCCACAGGGCCAGACGGTAAGGGGGGACTTCGTCTTGTCGGTACGGTGCCGCGAGCGTATTTAATTAACAAGAATGCGAAAGACCCTGCCGGGATCGTCAAGTTTTTCAACTGGATGGTTAGTGACGAAGCGGAGAAGTTTTTTACCTTCGGAATTGAAGGGGAAAACTACACTGTAGAGAACGGAAATATTAACTATAACAGACCGAAAACAGCTGATGAAGTTGATGAAGAAACGTTCCGTCAAATCCTGCTGTGGTTCGTACAGGATACTACCTACAATAAAGGTGCGCTTAGTCTCACACCCGAAGGAAAAGATTTGATGAAGCTCTACGACACAGTACTTGCGAATGAGGGACGCGACGGGATTCAATTTGAACCGCAAGTAAAAGGCTATCAGAAAAACCCGGACATCACCCCAGGTGGAGATAAATTGCCACCAGTTATATTGACGCATGTGATCAATATGGTATACGGAAAAAAGCCGATTTCTGACTATCCGAAGGTGGTGGAGGAATGGCTGCAGAAAGGGGGAAGTGACGTCGTCAAGGAAGCAACAGAACGTTATAACAATAACGACGGTGTGATTTTGTCCCGACATTAATAAGCTGCATCTCACAAGAGGTTTGAACTCCATAATGCTTGTGATTACCTATACCATGTCAGGGAGGAATTCATTTGAGAAACGGACTATATAGGAAAGCTTTTCGAGTGGGCATTAGAGTACTGTTGGCTTTGGCTTTGTTATATTCGCCTTTGAAAATGCAAGCGCTTACTGAAGTTTATGCAGACGGAATAACCGATGACTATGTTACGCTCTACGAGGAAAACTTCGATGACCCTGACAATTTTGGATCTACCGGTGGTATTGCCATTCCGGGGCCTTGGCTGCAGGAAGGCGAAGGAAACAGTATGGCGAAAACTTCGGTTTCGTCCACGGCCCCGTCCGTACCGAATCTGGTGAAAATCGATGGCAAGGATGCATTGGCGCTGCCAGTGAATTCGACGGGGTACCGCAATCTTCAATTGAGTTATTATACACGGGCATCCTCCTACATCGGAGGAAGCGTCATCGTAGAATGGTCAAGTGACGGAGGGATAAATTGGACAACGTTGGAGGAATTTAAGCTGCCCCCAGGAACGCTGGAACAAAAGAACAGTGAGCCGAACCAACTCAAAGTCCAAAACTTGGGCAGCGGAGCTGACAACAACCCGAACGTCAAAATCCGGGTTCGTGTGGGGGAGCTTATGAGCGCGAATATGTACATTGATAGTGTCGCCCTCAAAGCTCAAGCGATTCCCGGAATACCACCCGCAGAGACACCGGTGCCAATCCCTACACCGGCTGAACCTAAGCCGTTTGTGGTTCCTGAAGGCGTTAAGCTGTATGAAGATGTGCGGATTGGGAATGCTGGAACGCGGCCGATTTATACTTCGATTGCCGTACCCAAGATCCTGCCTCAAGCACCCGTGCCAGTGATGGTATACATTCATGGCGGAGGTTGGAATCACGGAGACCGGAAGCAAGCCCTTGCCAGTATCTGCAACTATGTAACCAAGCGAGGATATATCGGAGTATCGCTGGATTACCGCTTAACCCCGGAAGCGCCATTCCCGGCGCAAATTCAGGATGTGAAGCTTGCTATTCGTTACTTGCGCGCGCATGCGGCAGAATACCATCTGGACCCGAGTCGGATCGGTGTATGGGGTTCGTCATCAGGGGGGCATCTGGCCTCACTACTCGGTACGACTGGGAACATTAAGTCAGGCGAGACAATCACATTGGATACAGGACATACCGTAAATGTTCCGGATTTGGCAGGGAATGGCGGTTGGCAGCAATATTCTGATCAAGTGCAAGCCGTTGTCGATCTCTACGGTCCAGCGGATTTTACAACAAACTTCGCTAATAGCTATAAATCTGTAAAAGCGCTTTTAGGCGGGAACGACGCGTTCTCTGTGCCAGACCAGGCAAGGTTGGCTATGCCTGGCACTTATGCGTCACCGGACGATCCGCCTTTTTTCATCCGCCATGGGGATGTGGATTCGACGATCCCATATACGGACAGTATTACGTTCTCCAATCAATTGAAGGATGCAGGCGTGAAAGTGGTCGATGTCAAAATTGTACCTAAACAAGGTCACGGTTTTATAGGCGAAGCGGCTGAGCAAGCAAGCGCCGAGGCTTGGGCTTTTATGGATCAATATGTAAAGAATCGAACGGCAACAACACCTGATGATGAGGTTGTATATCGCGATCTAGCCATTCTGGCACCGAGCGACGATGCAGTCATCGACAGCAGCAAGCCCACTGTAAACTTCAATAGCGCGACGGGCAGCAGCAATGGATTGTTCAGTATTTCTTCTGGCGCCGAGAACAAGAAATATGTGTATTTTAAATTTGATGTCTCTTCATATAGCAATCCTGCAAACAGGTATATTTTTAATGTTGCTGCCAAAAAGGGTTCATCCAATGCGGACCTCGAACTTTCGTTATTCGGCCTAAAGGATACAAATTGGACTGAATCGGAGCTGACTTGGAGCAATGCGCCTGTCACGGATCTGACCATTGCTTCGTTAAGTGGGAAATTTACCGTAACGGCAGACAAATCAGGAGCTCCACAGGTTTACAGCATCGATGTGTCCGAGTTTGTCAGAGAAAGATTGTCCGCATCGGGCGGTAATATCGCTTTTCTGCTTGGTGATGCGGCAAGCACTGGAATTTCCCTCAATGTCTATTCGAAAGAAGCTAATGGCAACAGCAACCCCCGTCCACAGCTGGTTGTTCAAGAAGCGGTTGCACCTTCAAGCGACCATGAGAAACCTTCCTGGCCGGATGGAAGTTCTCTGAAAGCTGTCAATATAGGTACAGAGTTCATTCAACTTTCTTGGCCGGCCGCCAGCGATAATCAAGGTATCGGCTCCTATCGCGTATACCGGGATAGCACCCTGTTATCCAATGTTACCGATGCAACGTATACAGCCGTCGGGCTTAGCCCTAGCACGGCGTACAGTTTTAAGGTTGAAGCGGTGGATCAGTCGGGCAATACATCCGTACCGCTTTCTTTTACCCGGTCAACGCTTACAGAACCCATCATTCCTTACGCGATTGCAAACGTGACAGCCAGCGACAGCGATGGCAATATCGCAACGAATACCATCGATAATAACTTGTTCACCCGTTGGTCCGCCGCAGGTAACAGCCCGTGGATCCAATACGATTTAGGCGAACGGAAGCAGATCAGTTATTTAGGTATTGCCGTTTATAAAGGTGACACGCGTACGGCTCAATTGAGTATCGAAACTTCAAATGACGGTTTGGCTTGGACTACCATATGGACTGGTGCAAGCATGTACAGAACCATAGAGATGCAACCTTTTGATTTTCCTGACACAGAAGCCAGATATGTGCGTATCGTAGGTCTTGGGAATTCTGATGGCAGCGCGTTTACAAGTTTATCGGAGATAAACATCTATGCGCCGTTCGCAAATGGCGATACACCTGTAGCCAGCATCCCGAACTACACGCCTAATCCACCCCGGGAACCGATCCCATTCAAAGCTCCCGGATTAACCGAACCTGAGGGTACGGTGCATCCGGTTCATTCCTCACCTACAACCACTGGGCGCATCTTGAACGTGCTGGACTATAATGCTGATCTCGCCGATAACGACACAGATGACGGTATTGCTATTCAAGCTGCCATAAACAGTGCTGAGTCCGGCGATGAGGTCTATTTGCCGTCTGGGGTTTATAATTTGAACTCAACATTGGATACTCTTGTCAATTTGAAGCTCAAGTCAGGAGTAAACCTTCGCGGTGAGGATCAATCAACAACCATCCTCAAGACATCTCTCAATAAGGTAAAAAACAGCGCCCTGATGAAAGTATCCGGACAGCATGATCTGTCCATAACTAATCTCACATTGACTTCTACATGGAACGGTGTCTACACGACGGATCACAAAGTGAACAACCCGGACGCCGGTGGTCCCGACAGCATGATTACCATCGCAAATTTTGGTGAAGTTCCGTCATACAACGTCACGGTTGATGGAGTTACTGTAGAGAAGTATTCACGTATGGGTGTGCGTATCGACAACAGCCGTGATATCGTCGTACGCCGCAGCACGTTCCGAAATGCGACAGATGTAGGTCCGGGCGGTGCTGGCTATGGTGTGTCGATTCAGGGCATGGCCAAGCAGGATCGCAACGGGTATGAGAACGACACGGTTTGGAATGTTGTGGAGGACTCCCATTTCGAAGGCCCTTATTTGCGGCATGGGGCGCTGATCCAATTTGTTGCCCATAACAATGTCCTGCGAAACAATCAGTTTATGAATACAAAGCTGGATGCCATCGATCTGCACGGAGAACTCGAATATTTGAACGAGATATACGGCAATGTGATTAGCGATATTCCCTACGGCGCGGCGATCGGACTGGGAAACACCGGGGGTACAGCACCCAGCAATCACAGTAAGTCAGGACCGCGTAACTATATCCATGACAATACGATTCGTAATACAAGAGAAGGAATCAATGTAACTATGGGCACCCCGGATACAGTCATTGAGCGAAATGTGATTGAGAATACAACGCATATAGAGAACGCCAAGGGCATTCAGATTTTGAACGGGCCAGGTACTATCATTAAGGAGAATATCATTCGCAACAACACCGCGTCGAATTATTGGGCTGTATCCCTTGAGCATGATCCCGGCGATAGCAAAGCAAATGATATCGGAGCGGGCGACCCGCAGGACGTTCAATTGATCGCAAATTCGCTGATTGGCAATACGAACGGTATTCGACTTCTTGCTGGAAAAGGGATCATCCTGCAGGGGAATCTTATTAACAGTATAAGTTGCAATTATTTCAAAAATGATCATGTAGTAGTAGAGGGTTGGCCGTTACCGATTATACCCTAAAGAAAACACAAGCTCACTCATAGAAACTCCATATTGCAAGCGCTTTATTGTAGGTAGAATGAGGTTAGATTCATTCACTATTTAAGGAAATGGAGGAAAGCCGATGCCACATATTGAGATTAGGATGTACGAAGGCCGAACGAGTGAGCAGAAGGAGGAGATAGTCACCGTATTCACGCGGGAGTTATCCCGAATTATTGAACGGGAGGAACGATTTATTACCGTCGAATTTCAAGAAATTCCCCTGGATGAGAATGCTCCGGCGAACCTGCTGAAAACAGGACCTATAGGAAACGGTTATGAAAGCTAAGTTAACTGGGGTTGACCTTATTAACTACAAAGCCGACACGAAAAGGTCCTTGCTTTTAAACATGTGGAAATTCAGAGCACTCTATGTGATTGCGATTCCCGGGATCTTGTATTTTATTATTTTCAAGTACTTGCCGTTGGCTGGTTCAGTTATTGCGTTTCAGAACTACAATATTTTTAAAGGCTTTACAGGCAGTGAATGGGTGGGACTCGAGCACTTTAGGACGATGTTCCAATACCAGGATTTCGGAAGAATCTTGAGCAATACAATTCTGCTAGGCTTGTATGATCTTATATTCGCCTTTCCGGCTCCAATATTGCTTGCGCTTCTGCTGAATGAAATTCGGCTTGTGTTTTACAAACGGTTTTTGCAAACGGTGGTTTATATGCCCCATTTCCTATCTTGGGTAATTGTCAGCGGTATCGCCTTGGGTATCCTCTCCCCAGGAACAGGGATTGTGAATCAGGCTTTACAAGCTTTCGGCTTTGAACCGATTTATTTTCTTGGTGAAAATTCATACATTCGCACGATTTTGATCAGTTCCGGCATTTGGAGGGATTCCGGGTACGGTACGATCATTTATCTGGCCGCGTTGGCAGGAATAAACCCAGATCTTTATGAGGCTGCTGAAGTAGACGGAGCCGGGCGCTGGAAACAAACCTTAGCCATTACACTGCCGTCTCTGATACCGACGATTATGATTTTGTTCCTTCTCCATATCGGGAGATTTCTTGATCTTGGCTTCGAGCGGGTATGGGTATTCCTGAACGCGCTTAATACCGGGAACGGGGAGATTCTGGACACTTATATCTATAAGGCGGGGCTGCTGTCTCAGCAATACAGCTATACAACAGCAGTGGGGCTATTCAAGTCGGTAGTTGGACTCATTCTGGTGCTCATCGGCAACATTTTGAGCAAAAAAACAACCGGTGAATCGCTGTATTAATCGCTCTTTATGGAGGTAGGGATGATGAGAGTACGCTATACTCGCGGCCAGAATCTATTTAATGTGTTCAATCTTTTGTTTCTGACCGCTCTCGCTTTGGCTATGTTTCTTCCGTTTCTGAATGTGATTGCCCAGTCCTTTAGCAGCTCTGAAGCAATTATTAATGGCAGGGTAGGCTTGCTGCCAAAGGAATTTACCGCGATCAATTATCAGTACGTTTTCAGCGATCATTCCATTTGGCGGGCGTTCGGTGTCTCCGTCTATATTACGGTACTGGGAACCGCCATTAATCTGATTGCGACAGCTTCTCTCGCTTATCCGGTGTCGCGGCCGGAATTCGTAGGACGTAAATACATCGTCATGATGGTATTGTTCACTATGGTATTCAGTGCCCCTCTTATTCCAAACTTTATCCTGATCAAAAATTTGGGGCTTATGAACTCCTTATGGGCACTTATGATTCCGGGCGCCATCAGCGCATTTAACTTTTTCGTGATGAGAAGCTTCTTCATGCAGCTGCCTCAGGAGCTGATAGATTCCTCCAGAATCGATGGGTGTGGCGAGCTGCGGATCATAGTCAATATGGTACTGCCGTTGTCCAAACCGGTAATGGCCTCATTGGGGATTTTCTACGCCGTCGGGCACTGGAATACGTACATGAGCGCTCTGTATTATATCAACAAGCCGTCATTATGGCCTCTGCAGGTGATGTTGAAGAAGCTCTTCGAGACGGACGATATCAGCATTGATCCGGCTTCCTCAGTTTATAGCTCTTTGGCCCACACCTCACCTGAGGGCATCAAAATGGCTGTTATCATTGTCGCTACTATTCCGATTATCATGATTTATCCGTTTCTTCAACGCCATTTCGTTAAAGGAATGATGGTCGGATCCGTCAAATCCTGATCTATCGTATTGTGGTAGAATAGGAACGCGTTAAGCGAGACGAATCGGAAGGTGGTATCCATGGATGAGATGTGTATTAATCGTAGACGACGAGCCCATGATTCGAAAGGGACTTTCTATCATGATCCAGCAATGCGGCGAGCATCCGTATAACATTAAGCTGGCCCAGAATGGCGAAGAGGCCATCCAGCTCATTATGGAGGAGCAGCCGGATTTTCTTTTTACAGATATCCGTATGCCCAAGGTAGACGGACTGGAGCTATGCCGGCGGCTGTCGGAGATGGAGACGGATATTCAGACTGTTGTCATCTCGGGTTATGGGGATTTTGAATACGCCCGCCAATGCGTGTCCTATGGAGTGAAAGAATATCTCCTGAAACCCGTGAGCAAAGGGAACCTTCAAAATGTGATCGCCAAACTGGAAGCGCATAGAGAGAAGTTAGAGAGTTTTGTCTCTGTCGCTAAGCTCGATGAATGGGTCATGCGTATGGATGATGCCATCTGGACCTTGGATAAAGAAAGGCTGTACCTTGTACTGAAGGAATGGGAAACTGACTTCCTCCAGCGTAAGATGAGCCGAATTCAGCAAAAAGAGCTTCTGGAAGAGGGCTATGCTTTACTCGTGAAGAAGCTGCTTGTCAATTCAGTTACACCCGGTAAAAGCGTGTTAGACTTGTCCGCAGCAGCTGGACCTGAGCAGTTATTTCACTGCTTCGCAGAAGCGTCAGCAGCTATATTGGAAGAGCTTCGTAGAAAGCGCAAGGGTAAAGCGAAGGATCCGATAGAGGAAGCTAAAGCATTTATTGAAAAGCATCTCGCCCAGGAAGTATCGCTGGAAGAAGTGGCGGAAGTGCTTGGGCTAAATGCCTCTTATTTCAGCCAGATGTTTAAGCACTCAACAGGAGAGACCTTTGTGCATTACCGCATAAAACGCAGGATGGAGAAGGCCAAAAGATTACTTGCCGATGCAAGCTATCGGATCACCGATATTTCCTATGAAGTCGGGTATGCAGACCATCCTCATTTTACGAAGACGTTCAAAAAGTTCACCGGGCTGGCTCCTTCGGAGTACCGCAACCAGCTGGGGATCGATTAATGAGAAAGAGTCTGTCGAACAAGCTGTTTGCCTCCTTTCTCACCGTCATTCTTCTATCCTTGTCCATGGTTGGATTTATCTCTTATTTTCAGGCTTCGGCTGAGCTGGATAAGTCTTCTGAGAAGTCCATTGCTCAAGTCATCAGAAGTGCGTCTTATCAAACGGATCTGTATTTGCAAAATTATGAAAAGGCTAGCGATTCCATCCTGTCCTACAATCAAGTCAAGGAGTTCTTGGATATGGACCCGGAGGATAGCTTCTCCTACTATCAATATACGAATGACATTCAGAAGTATTTGTTTCGTTCTTTGTTTATTCTGTATCCCCAGATTAATCTGATGTACGTCATCGGTGAACACGGCAAGGCCATTAGCGATGATAACTCCTATCAGGCACATAGCCTGCAGTTTCATCCTCAGGAACGCTACCGTTTCTTAAGCGAACATACGCCGGAGAGCGGCCGCATTACCATTCTCAACACGAATGTGATGAATGAAGGGGATAAGAACATTATTACGATGGTCCGCCGAATCAGAGGGGTCTCTTCCTATCGTTCCAAAGGTATAGTCGCCATTGAATTCAAGGCTGAGGATCTGGCCCGTATATGGGAACCTCTTGATCTGGGACAGGGCGGGTCCTATTTTATCATGGACGAATTCGGCAAGCTCCTTTACCGGGCGGAAGGGAATAATAACCACCCTGGGTTATCTGCTGAGCACATTCAGAATGTATTTCAACACCCAAATGACTCTGTGGTGGAAAAAGTAGACGGGAAAGAGTATTTGTTCGTGTCGAGAAAATCCGAATATTCCAAATGGCAGCTTGTAGTATCCATACCCGTTGGTGAGCTGCGCAAGCCTATTTCTACCATTCGTACGACCACGCTGGTGGTGGGAGTTCTCACGCTTGTCGGCACACTGCTCCTTGCAGCCTGGTTCGGACGATCCATCACGAAGCCCATCCTGATTCTTAAGGAGGGCATGAGGGAGACGGAAAAAGGCAAGTGGCGCAGGCTTGAGATGAACGGCCGTCAGGATGAACTGGGGGGATTGATGCGCAGCTACAATCTCATGGTGACCCGGCTGTCCGAAATGATTGAGCGGGTATACGAAGCGGAGCTTACCACCCAGAAGGAGGCTCTGGAGCGTCATCAAGCTGAATTCCAGGCACTCCAGCTGCAGATTAATCCGCACTATCTATATAACACATTAGAGACTATCAAATGTTATGCGGTCGTTCAGGATTCGGATGAAATCACAGAAATAGTGGAGGCCATGGCATTCATGCTTCGCTACTCCATCCAAACTAATCTGGAGGAAATTACGATTGCCAATGAGCTTAATCATGTACTGAGCTACATGACGATTCTCAAGCACCGGATCGGCAGGGAGTTCGAAATTGACGTAGTGATTCCGCCGACGCTGCTACTGGCTAAGATGGTCAGGCTTACACTTCAGCCCTTGATCGAAAATATTTTTCAGCATGCGTTTCCCGAGGGAATTGAAGACAAGCACTATATTAGAATCGACGCCAGAAAAGAGGGAGATCGTTTTCTAGTTCTTGTAGAGGATAACGGCGCAGGGATGTCCCGCGAACGGCTTGATAAGCTTCGTGAGAAGCTGAATCTGAATCAGCTGGCGGATACGGAAGGAGACTCCCTCTATCATAGAGGTGGAATCGGGCTCATGAACGTGCACCGGAGAATTCAAATGGTGTTCGGTGAACAATACGGATTAAGTGTCGAAAGCGTGGAGAATGAGGGAACCCGGTTGATCTTATCCATGCCTGCGGAGTGAGGAAAAAGATGTTTTCAGAAAAAATTACTATTAGGAGGAAATAGGCAATGAAAATTGATTTGACTGGTAAAATTGCGCTTGTTACAGGGTCCAATGCAGGGATAGGCCGACAAATCTTGGAGACTTTGGCTGCTTCCGGCGCCAAAGTGGCGGTAAACTATTTGTTCGGTTCTGCGGAGGAGACGGTGGACGCGATCCGTCAGGCCGGAGGAGAAGCTTATGCTTTTCAGGCAGACGCAACAAGTCCTGCCCAATTGGATAATATGGTGAAGGAAATTGAGGAGCATTTCGGCGGAACCATCGATATTCTCGTCAACAATGCAGGCGGCATGATCAATCGGGTTCCCAATACTGAAATGAACGAAGAGCATTACAACAAGGTGATGGACGTCAATTTTAAATCATGCGTGTTTGCCTGCAAAGCCGTATCCGCAGGAATGATTGCCAAGAAAAGCGGTAAAATCATCAATGTATCTTCCCTTGCGGCCCATGACGGCGGCGGACCGGGGGCTTCCATTTATGCAGCGGGCAAAGCTGCGGTATGGTCTTATACCAAGGGACTTGCCAAAGAGCTGAGTCCTCACGGGATTAATGTAAACGCTATCTCTCCTGGATTTATCGGTCAGACCGCTTTCCATGCTACCTTTACTGCGGATGCGGCAAGACAGGCAACGATTGCGAAGATTCCGCTGGGCCGGGAAGGTGCTCCACAGGATGTGAGCAATGTGGCACTCTTCCTCGCTTCAGAGCTGTCGGATTATCTGACAGGCGAAATTATTGAAATTAACGGAGGCTTGTTCATGCGATGATGAACCTTAAGGAGAAAGCAGATACTTTTTCCTGGGTTGGTCTTGAGGTGGATAAATTGAAAATGGAGCTGGATCCCTTCCGGAGAGAAGAGATTCTGCTCCCGACAGAACCTGGTGGCTGGTGGCACCAATATGTATGTCCCCAGCATCATACTGAGCTAATCTTCGATGTTATGGAGCAAGATGCGGTTGTCTTTTCTTGCCCGAAGGGCTGCAAGCTGGAAGGTGAGCCCTACCGGGCAGCATGGCTGGTATACCGGCATCAGGCAATGGCGCGAAACGCCCTGCAAGCTGCCGTGGTATTCGCCGCAGATGGAGAAGAATTCTATAGCAGCCTAGCCCGGAAGATTCTTATCGGTTATGCGGAGCAGTTCCCCTTGTATCCGGTTCATCCCGATGCTCAACCCTGGATGCTTAGTGGCCGTGCCTTTCATCAGGCGCTGACAGAGGCTATCTGGTCCACTACGCTTATTCGGGCCTATCTGCTGCTTGTGGATCATGGAGTAACGTTCACTGGGGAGGAAGAGGTAAAGCTGCAAGTGTTCTTCACGATGCTGGAGGAGAGTATGGAGCAATACCGCCACATCCTCATTTACGAGAAGAAGAATGCAGAGAACAATTATACCGCATGGCTGAATGCTAGCCTGGCTTGTGTATATGCCGCCAAAGGTACCAGAGAAAAGCTTGCTTCTTTGCTGGAGGGAGAAGGCGGATTCTATCATCATCTGTCCATTGGCGTGAAGCCAGATGGTTTTGAATTTGAAGGCAGCACGTACTACCATATTTTTGTATTGCGGGCTTATCTCATAGCAGCCGAGATGTACGGGCGCTTCGGGATTGACCTCTATGCTGCCAAAGGAGAACAGGGACAATCCATCCGTGGCATGTTTCAGTTGCTGGCAGAGCTTAGCGGCGATAACGGGGAGCTTCCAGCCGTGCATGATGGTCCTTATGCGCGCGTTCCTTTCGCCCGAGAAATTGCTGAAGTATTTGAAATAGGTATTGCGGTTTACCAAGACCCGAGTCTCCAGCCAATACTGGCGAATGCTTATAGATATCTATACGGGCAGGAATTAAGGACTGGTCTGGAGGCAGTGCTGTATGGAGCAGGTGAGAGTAAGGAGCTTCAGACCAGTTACAGGGTGAGAGACTCTGTCCTACTGCCGGATTCCGGATTCGCCGTGCTCCGCCACCCGGGCAATCCGCTGTCCGTGCTGGCGAATTTCGGAGAGCATGGCGGATCACATGGACATTTCGACAAGCTTCATATCACGATTATGCACCGATGGGGCGAGGTTGCTCCCGAACTGGGTATGGTTCCTTATGGATCTGTTTTGCGCAAGGAATGGTATTCCGAAACTGCGAGCCATAACACGGTCACCATCGGAGGTCGTTCCCAAGCTCCACATACCGGAAGCTGCTGTCAATTTCGCCAGGAAGGCAACGCTACGTACTTATGGATTCGTTCAGACAGCGCCTATGAAGGAGCTGTTCTAGAGCGGCATCTTGTATTGGCCGACGGTTGGCTGCTGGATTGGTTTCATGTTGAGCAAGTAACGGAGCGGAGTCAGGAAGTAGACTTATGGTTTCATCCGACGGGACATTTGCTGTTACCGTTCGACCCTCACCGTGTCCAGAAGGATTCTCCGGCAGTCCTTGGACTGGAAGCGGGTTATGGCTCAGTAGAAGTACTGTCCGCAATGAAAAATGAGACGGACTGTCCGTTAAATACGGAGTGGAATATCCGTTATGATGGAGTGAGCACCGGCCGGGAGTATGAAGTATCCACGAGTACTCTACTGGCGCCCGGCTCCACTATGTATGAAATCCGCACACCGGGTAATGCCGAAGACCCGAGTAGATTGCTACGAGGCATTATGCTTCGGTACAAAGGCCCGTCGGTTGATTTTATCACGGTTTATCGGGACGGGCACGAACCTGCTGTAATGAAGCTAGTGAGTCTGGTGGGCGAACCGCCCCGAATCCAAATAGCAACAACTGGGCAAGCAGTGGTGTATTGCCTTGACCCTAAAGCGGGACTGATTCAGGAAAAGTCCCGGAATACGGAGGAGTAGAGATGTTAGAACCTTTATTTCAACCTACCAGCGGCGTACTCGACCTGTCATATGGGCCAGATGAACATACAGATGTTGGAGAGAATCCTCCGCGGTTTACTTGGATGCCTGCATGTCTGGAAGAGAGTATGTATGAGCTACAGATCTCCTCAAACACTGAATTTAAGCCGGAAGGCACATTGACCTACAGTAGAATTCCCTATAATTTGTTTACCCCGGATAAGCCGTTGGCGCCCGGCTCGTATTATTGGCGATATAGTCTTATCGGGGAGAAAGATATCCGTTCCGAGTGGAGTAAAGTAAGAGCTTTTGTGGTGGAGGATGAATTGCCGCTAACGCCACTGCCTTCCCGTACAGAACGATATTCAGCTGCTTCCGCCAACCATCCGCGGCTTTGGCTTCAAGCGGAGCAACTTCCGTTTTACCGGGAAGTTGTCCGCCAAGACCCGATTTCAACTGGCTGGGAAGACTTCCTGAAGCATTCCGTTCTACCCTGGACAAAGCGCGAGCTTATTCCCGAGCCTGCACCGTATCCAGATAATAAGCGTGTCGCCACACTATGGCGGCAGATGTATATGGACTGCCAGGAAGTCTTCTATGCTATCCGGCATCTTGCTATAGCTGGAGTTGTGTTGGAGGACGAGGCGCTTATCGCCAAAGCTAAAGAGTGGCTGCTTCATGCTGCAAGCTGGAACACAGATGGTACCACCAGCCGGGATTACAACGATGAATGCTCCTTTCGCATAGCCGGAGCGTTGGCATGGGGCTATGATTGGCTTCACGGCTCTCTGACGGAAGAAGAACTCCTTAAGGTAAGGCAGGCGCTACTGCGAAGAACCGGGCAGATCGCATTCCATGTCATCGAACGTTCCCGCATCCATCAAGTTCCTTATGACAGCCATGCGATCCGCTCTTTATCCTCTGTACTCGTACCCTGTTGTATTTCCATGTTGGGTGAGGAGGAGAAGGCGCAGGAATGGCTTGATTATACGCTGGAGTACTTCTCCGCCATGTATACCCCATGGGGTGGCAAAGATGGCGGGTGGGCAGAAGGTCCGATGTATTGGACCACTCAGATGGCATTCGTTACGGAGGCGCTCAATCTAATTCGCAAATACATGGCAATCAATTTCTATGACCGTCCTTTCTTTCGCAAAACAGGTGACTTTCCGCTCTATTGCTTCAGTCCGGATACCATGAGGGCTAGCTTCGGCGATCAATCGTCACTGGGAGATCCGGTCAATCTCAAGACGGGCTTCAATATCCGCCAATTCGCCGGTTTAACCGGAAATGGCCAGTACCAATGGTATTTTGAGCAAACTAAGGAACTGAACCCTGACACCCAGATGATCTTCTATAACTACGGCTGGTGGGATTTCCGGTTCGATGAGATGGTTTATCGCACAGATTATCCGCAGATTTCTTCAGAGCCACCGGTGGCTGCAGAACCTTTGAAGTGGTTTCAGGATGTGGGATGGGTGGCCATGCATCATCGGATGGAGGATCCGCAGGAACATATCATGCTGTTGACCAAGAGCAGCCGTTACGGCTCTGTGAGCCATAGCCATGGGGATCAAAACGCCTTCCTGCTGCATGCCTTCGGCGAGCCCTTGGCTATTGAAAGCGGCTATTACGTTGCATTCAACAGTACGATGCATATGCAGTGGCGCAGGCAGACCCGCTCCAAGAACGCAATTCTTATTGACGGCAAAGGCCAATATGCTGGCACGGACAAGTCGAAGAACATGGCAGCCTACGGTAAGGTGTTGAAGGCGTATAGTACGCCCGGAATCAACTACACGCAAATGGATGCCACCGAAGCCTACCGCGAGAATGTACCCTATATCAAGCGGTATGTGCGGGAAATATTTTTCTTTGATAGCGCTTACTTTGTTATCACAGACAGTGTCGAGCTGGAACGTCCGGGAAAATTGGATTGGCTGTTTCATACGCTGTATCCCATGAAGCTGAAGGATCAATCTTTTAAAGTACATGGTAAAAAAGCTCAGATGGAGGGCAGATTTGTCTATAGTTCCTCGGGAGAAATGGCACTCAGTCAAAGCAATCAATTTACAGATGTAGATCCGAAAGAATGGGAAGGGCTGCCCGAGCATTGGCATTTGACTGCCTCTACCCAAGAGGCTGTAAGCCATCGGATCGTCACTCTTCTGATTCCCCAAAAAGCAGGAAGCCGGGATTACGTATCGTACTTTATGGACGATCAGGACCATGGGGTTCATGTCTACTTTACGAATCAGGGAATTACCCACCGTGTTGAGATCCCAAAAGCTTATTAGTCTTAAGATATCTTCATTTTACGTATACACCCCATTGTACAAGGAGAGGGTTATATTATGAAAAAATGGATTGGCATCTGTCTGGCTATCGTAATGGGTGCTACCGTTATTGCAGGTTGCTCGAACAAGGACAAAGAAGAGACTGCCGGAGGCGCGTCAAATACGCCGCAGAAAACTGAATTCTCGATCTCGATGCGGACGCTGGCTTTTAACTACGTTGAGAAATCACCCGACTTGAATAAGGACAAATGGGTGAAAAAGCTGGAGGAGATGACAAACACAGACTTGGATATTGTGTTGGTTCCTCATAAAGAGTTCGAGCAGAAAATGGTGCAGATGTTCGCTACTAATGATATACCGGATGTCGTTCAAGGTTCGGGCGGCGTAAATGGCAAGGAGATGGCTGGTTCTGTTGAAGCTGGTGTGTTCATGCCCTTGGATGATCTGCTGCAGCAAAACGGCCAGAACCTTTTGAAAGTAATCCCAAAGGAAGCTTGGGAGAACGTCACCTATCAAGGGAAAATTTATGCAATACCGGAGTTTCTGTCCAATCCCTCCCGCCGGGCGACTTGGATTCGCAAGGACCTGCTGGATCAAACCGGCTTGCAGGTTCCAAAAACGGTCGATGAGTACTTGACTGTGTTGCGTGCCTTCAAAAAGCTGGGGATAGAGAACCCGTACATGGGCCGCCAAGACTTCAAATATGCGGATGCTTTCTTTGGCGCTTATGATGTTTTTCCGTATCTGACTATGTTCGAGGAAGTAAACGGCCAGGTTCAGCCGAAGTTTATGGATAGCGAAAATATGATGAAGGCGTTACAAACCTACAACACCATGTATACAGAGGGTTTGATCAACAAGGAATTTGCCACCATTAACCCGACCAACTACAAAAATGCGATTCTCTCAGGCAAAGCGGGCATGTGGACGATGAATGCCAACGAGCTTCTGCAGTGGGAGCAGCAACTGAAGGCTACGACGCCATCCGCCAAGCTGGAGATTATTCCTTCGCCAGTGGGACCTGATGGAAAAGGAGGCTCCTACTTGTACGGCTCCGCCACGCGCACCTATTTTATTAAGGAAGGTACGAAGAATGCTGCGGATATTGTGAAATTTTTTGACTGGATGCTGAGCGAAGAGGCAGAAACCTTCTTTACCTTTGGGATTAAGGACGAAACCTATAAGGAAGAGAACGGCAAAATCGTATACACTTCTCCTGCGGATTCCGCCGCTATAGATGAGGAGCGCTACCGCCAGTCATTCCTCTGGATGGTGCAGGATACTACTTATAATAAGGGTGTCCTTAACATGACAGAAGAAGGTAGAAGCTTGATCAATGTATACGATACTATTCTGGCTAACGAAGGCCGTGACGGAATTCAGTTCGACCCGCGGCTAGATGCCTTGGTGAAGAATCCAGACATTGCACCTAACTCGGACACGGCTCCTCCGGTACTGCTGACGCACATGGTAAAGATGGTATATGGCAAGGAACCTATCAGCGACTGGCCGAAGGTTGTGGAAGAGTGGCTTTCTAAGGGCGGTAACGATGTCATCAAGGAAGCTACGGAAAAATATAACAACAAAGCTGGCGTCACCATGCCTCGCAGATAGACTTATCCTACAGGGGAGTTGGAATTCAATTAAGGGCTGCCGAGAGGTAGCCTTTTTAGTTAGGGCCAGTTTACTTTAATATAATATCCAAAGTATGGATTATATGGTAAGTTAAATGGAGACATTCTAATGAACTATATAAAAAGAAATGGAGTGATTTCATGAAGATGCGGAATTCAAAACTTTTATATTATCTTGTCTGGATCATAGTGGGGGCGCTCTTATTACATTATGGAAACTCGCTAATTAGTCATTACACTGAAGAGGCACAAAAGAACTATCAATTAGAAAATACTGTATGGATCACGGCTATTATCCCGTTTGTCTATGGAATCTATCTGGCATTATTAGAAGGATTACCTAAAGCTTTTGTTGTTAATTGGCTTCTGTTGTTTATTGTGTTTCTTCCAAGTTTTCTTCTGCTTATGTATCCAACTTTAGTAATGTATTTTAACATTTCGAATATCGAGATCTACAAATTTGCAAGCATACATGATGGAATAGTATTTGGTCTGGTTAGTGGAATGGCACTAGTTAAATCTCTAACGACAAACCGTTAACGAGATTACAGCATTGCTGTTACAGAATTATTGGAGCAGTATAAAATAGTTATATGTAAAATCACCCTTTCAATTATTTGGGTTTTATTGCAAGATATTTATGCATCATGTATTTTATTGAATAATAAGGGGGAGTGCGAATAATGTTATCATCCACAGAGCTTAGCAAGCTGAACGAAGTGAATTACAGGGAGGACCGTTTAGAGGTAGTTAATCATTTTTATGAGGATCTCTGTGATAAAAAAGTAGTCGATGGTTATATTTATTCTCTTAGTCGTTACGGGAAAATCTTTGCTAGTGCTGCCGGAGGACGTTTCAGTTACGAAGAAGAAAGCACCCAGGAAATGAAAACGGATACAATTTTTCGTGTTGCTTCAATTACGAAGCTGTTTACGGCGACAGCGATTTGGCAGCTTGCGGATGATGGTAAGATTTTTATGGGGCAGCCTGTGAGTTCTATTCTTCCAGAGTTTGATGCCGACCCTTTTAAGCCGATTACCATTGCACATTTACTGACTCATACCTCTGGCATCGCTCCCGATCCTGGCACTATAAGTGATACTTACTATAAAAGTGCATGGTGGTATATTTTTGAATCAGAGCTTGGAAAAGAAAACTGGATTAAAGCCGGTCTATCTAAAGGGATTCATTTTCCGGTAGGGACTCAATGGATGTATTCATCGTTTGGATACGCGATCTTGGGTGCAATTATCGAGAAAATAACGGGTGTTTTTGCAGAAAAATACATAATGGACCACATTGTAAAACCGTTAGGCATGAAAGATACCTTCTTTGATATACCAGCAGAAAAAGCTGGTAGGATCGCCATTCGTTCGGAAAGGGCTAAGGAATATCTTCAGAAGCTGCAAAACGGGGAAATTACGGATGCGGGACAAAGGTCTGAGGAAGAAATCAACGTTCCCGAAACTGGTGGTGGGTTATATTCCACAGTTGCTGATCTGCAAAAGTTCGGAATTATGCTGCTTAATCAAGGGCAATACGAAGGGAGTCATATCTTAAGCCGAATGGCTGTACAAAGAATGACCAAGCGGTTTAATTCTGAGAAAATTCCAAACTACGCATGGGGAGATGCAGGAGCGGATCGACCATACGGACTTGGACCAGACCTTCGCTATAATGTGAGTACTTCTTACTCTGAAGGCACTTTTTTTCACGAAGGGGCTGGGGCCTGTGCCTTATTCGTTGACCCGGTTGAAAAGCTGATTGCCGTTTGGTATCTTCCTTTTCACAAAGGGGTATGGGACGGTAGAGCGGTATTTGGCACCCACAATGTGATCTGGTCCGGACTCGAATAAGAAAAAGACTTTTTTTATGTGATATCTATAGATAGGCAGGATGTGACTTATGTTTGAGATGATAAAGCACCGCTTTCGTATTATGAGGGCGGTTGCTTTTGTTACTTATAAGGAATGGAGTGCGTACAGGACGCATTCGATGGTTTCTATTTTTGTTGGCCCAGTGTACTTTTTAGTGCAGTATTATATATGGAGTGCTGTTTATAGCGGGGAATCTTACATCAACGGGATGTCTCTCTCCCAAATGCTTTCCTATTTTTGTGCTACGATGTTGATCAACTATTTGACGATGGATTTTGCCGATTGGAATTTACAAATGCTTATTCGCACCGGGAAATTCATTACGTTTTCGTTAAGACTGCTAAATCATATGTTCTTCGCTTTGTCTCAGAAGGCAGGGCATAGGGTACTTGGGCTTTTATTTGAATTTTTACCCTGCTTTATGATCTTTTTCTTTATTTTTCATATTGATGTCTTACCCGCAAATTTACTATACGCGATTCTTTCGATAGCTATGGCGTTTATGATGAATTTTTTCATTCATTATAGTATTGGAATGGTCGCCTTTTGGATGGTGCAATCCTCTAGTATTCGTAATTTTTTTAATCTTTGCGAAGGGATATTTTCAGGATCGCTGATTCCATTAGTATTTTTCCCAAAATCCTTACAAATGGCGTCCTTTTTCTTACCCTTTCAATACACGGCCTTTCTTCCCGCAATGGTCTATACAGGTAGCTATACTTTAGCGGATATAACCTTACCTATTCCTCAAGTGTTATTGCTGCAGCTCATAGCGGTAATTATTGCCGGAGTTATCTGCCGGGTGCTGTATGCGGTGTCGCTTAAGCATTTTACGGGGGTGGGCGCATGAAACGTATGTATCAAATATATAAAACCTGCATGAAGGCGAATATTGCTTCTGCTATCACTTATCGTGTTAATTTTATTCTTAATAGTCTTATCATGCTCATAGGGAATGTGCTGTTTCCTCTAGTAACGGTATTCATTTATAATTCGAATGCTTCATTTGCAGGTTGGACCTTTAAAGAGGCGCTGTTGATTCAATCCGTTTTTATTCTGTCTACGGCTTGTGCCGGGATTTTTTTTAACGGAATTATGTGGAATACGATGTCTCATGTTGTAGAAGGGACTTTGGAAGTGGTATTAATTAAACCGACCTCGAGCCTTTTTCTGCTGTTGGCCAGATCTTTTGAGTTCGAAAGTATCGGGCTTTTAGGCGGAGGAGTAATCATGTTCGTATACGCACTTAGCGGAATCGATGGGATGACCATCGGCTCTTGGTTATTGTTCCTGTTGTTGTTTGGCGCAGGGCTGCTTGTTATGTTCGGCGTGGCGCTTATTGTGGCAGCGATTTCCTTCAAATGGGTAGCCAATTCCCGCTTGCCGGAGATGTTTGAGAGCATTAAGTCTTTTGGACGTTATCCAGGGACGATTTTTCCTAAAGCAGTCGTAGCCGTGAGTTCTTTTCTGTTTCCGGTTTCCATGATTGCTTACTTTCCAGCATCTACACTGATTGGCCGATGGGAACCCTATTTTTTTATAGCGATTATCCCTTGTGTGTTATTTGCTGCCTTCGGAATTTGGCTCTATACATACATGCTTCGCAGTTACAAAAGCGCCGGAGGATAAAAGATTAGTTTAGCTCTAAGAAGGAGAATTTCACTTGGACATTATTACCGTCAAGAACTTAACCAAGCAATATGAAACCTATCACCGTGGACAAGATGCAAAAAGTGTATTTAAAAGTCTGTTTCACCGTGAAAAATCGATCATTACCTCTGTAGAAGATCTTTCGTTCAGTGTTGGAAAAGGAGAAATCATTGGGATTCTGGGTCCAAACGGTGCGGGGAAATCTACGACTATTAAAATGCTGACAGGCGTTCTCTATCCTACATCGGGCGAAATAAATGTTCTAGGGTACAACCCTCATAAGCAGAAAAATCAATATGTAAAACAAATCGGGGTATTGTTCGGACAGAAATCGCAGTTAATATGGGACATTCCCCCATTGGATAGCTTTTATATGAACAAGGAAATCTATGATATTCCTACGAACGACTTTCGTACAAGACTAGACCGATTTGTAAACATGTTTGAGATTGGCGATATTATTACTAAACCCACACGAACCCTTTCCCTGGGAGAACGAATGAAATGCGAGTTTATTATGGCGATGCTTCATTCACCACCTGTGGTTTTTTTGGATGAGCCGACGATCGGGCTGGATGTGATAGCTAAACAAAGAATCAGAGAATTCATTAAGCAAATGAATCAGGAAGGCACCACATTTATTCTGACAACACATGACTTGGAAGATGTAGAGCGTTTGGTTCAAAGAGTACTTATAATTCATCAAGGGAAAAAAGTATATGACGACAAGTTTTCTGAACTTCGACTGCATCTGGGCGCCAAAAAAGTAGTTAGGCTTTCAGCCGCCACAACTATTGGAGATATTGATCTGCCTGGGACTCTGATATCGGAAAGAATATCGGATTACGAAGTGGAGCTGCTGATCGATACCGAGCAATGTAAAATGGGCGAGTTTCTGCATATTCTTAGCGAAAAGGTAGAGATCCTTGATATATCTATTAAGGAGATTCCCATTGAAAAAATCATCAGCTCCATTTATGAGATGGATACGGGAGAGCATATTCAAGCTTGAGAACGGATCATCTGCAGATTTAGATCGACCATGGACCATAACTTTTCAGTGATCTCTTTTGCAGAGCAAGGATTACTATGAGTAAACCACCATTCAATCACTCCGACAGTCGCCGAACTCAAAAATTGCACAGATATATCTTTACTCAGCTCATCCAGGTTAAAATTGTTTTCTAAAAATTGTACCTTAATCTGCTCATTTATCATTTCTTGTAATTGGTTTCTAAAGGAGAGTAAAGCTTTGTTTCTTAATAAAGTCTTATAAAAGAGAGCATTCTCCTCCAATTGTTCCAGCGTGCGGAGCAATGACGCCTTCGAGGGATTAGGTTCGGTTTCATCCTCCACTGCGGAGCAGCTTTCGATTAGTTGCCGGAGCTGAGCCTCCAGACATTTATCCATCAGATCGTATTTATCCGCATAATGGGAATAAATCGTTCCGCGGTTTACATCAGCGCGCTCTGCGATTTCGTTGATCGTTATTTTTTCAAAATCTTTTTCAGCCATCAGTTGAATTAATGCATTCATGATGGCTGTTTGGTTTTTTTTAATTCTTCTGTCCATGGTAAGACTCCCTTTTTATTAAACAATGTATTGTATTCTGTTGAAAAATCAACAAACCCGATCAAACTAACGATTGAACCCTACCGGAGATGTGATAATCTAATTTTATCGAACAGTTGATCAAAATTCAACAAATGTCTAAAAAGGGATAGAGGAGTTAAATATGAGAGTTTTAGTTTTTGGAGCGGGAGTATTAGGCAGCTATCTTGCACATGTTCTAGTGCGTGGGGGAAATGATGTCACCATGCTTGCCAGAGGAAAGCGAGCAGAGCAATTGACGAAAGACGGACTTGTGCTTCGCCATTATTTTCAAATTAAAAACACTGTGGATACAGTAAAGGTCATCTCTACGCTTCGATCCGATGATCTCTATGATCTTATTTTTGTTGTTATGAAATATAATGATTTTCCATCTGTGCTACCTATTCTAGCTGAGAATCAGAGTCAGAATATAATTCTTGTGGGGAACAATGGCGATGCTCTTGGCATGCAAAAGGCTCTCCAGGAAATGAGCAATGTGAGGAAAAATATACTCTTCGGATTTCAGCTTAGTGCAGGAATTCGGGAAACGAGCGGTCGTGTTATCAAAATACACGCAGGAGGGCAAATGGTACTTGGCAGTTTAGACGGTGAGATCTCAATAAAACACTTACTGGAAAAAGCGTTTGAGAACGCTAAGTATAAGCTAACTTATCATGAGGATATGGATGCTTGGCTCAAAAGTCATATCGTGCCTATAGTGGCTTTGAACTCCCTTAGTTATCTGCATGACGGGGATTTGAAAAAGGTATCCAAAGATAAGAAGCTATTAAAACAAGCCATTTCAGTAATGGACGAGGGGTTTCAAATCATGGAGCAATTAGGTTATACTGTCACTCCAGCAGGGCAAGTTAACTTTGTTCGGAAGCACAAGCAGGCTGTATATTATGGTCTGACAATAATTCATAAATTACCGTTTATGAAATTAGTGGACGGTTCTTTCAGCGAAATAGCAGCTTTGTTTGATTCATTTGATATTTTGAAGCAACAAGCAAACATTGCAACGCCCAATTGGGATCAACTTAAAAAACAAACGTTTTCGAAATTTAATGCAAATGTATAACAATCTTGTTCAGGAGGTATACAATCGATGGCTATATATTTTATAAGGCATGGAATAGATGAAGAAGGCTTTCGTGGGGGTTGGAGTCAACGTGGACTTGTAGTAGAGGGATATAGACAAGCCGAACGTCTTGGATATTATCTTAAGGAAAATCAATCTAGCTTTAACATAACCCGTATTCTTTGTAGTGATTTGCAACGTGCGTTAGATACAGCAAATGAGATCGCCAGAGAGCTTAATTTGCCTGTTGAAAGCAGCCAGTATTGGAGAGAAACGAACAATGGTGTAATCGCTGGAATGCCCCATGAAATCGCAAATGAACGATACCCGGGTCTTTATTTCTCGGCTTTAAGAATGGATGAGAGATTTCCAGGAGGAGAAAGTCCCCAGGAATTTTTTACGCGAATAAGTTCAAGTTTCTCAAAACTATGTAATGAACTGGAGAGTACTGATCCAAATGAAAATGTAATTATGGTCACTCATGGTGGCGTAATTAATGTTATATACCATATTTTAAAAGGGCTAACGTGGACGAATAAGAATGCTCATTTCCCGACTTCATATACTAGTATTCATAAAATAGAGTATCAAGCAGATAAGTGGGCAGTTACAGCAGAAAATCTTACGGAACATATATCAAGGGATCAGGCTGCTGGTATGGCCAATTGATTGGGAGGTACAAATATGGGTTTATTGAATGCGCTGATTGAGCAAGCCAAGAATCCTAGAGGGTTCGTAGGAAATATCATGATCAAAATCATGAATCAGGCACATACCAGCATCACCGTTCAACGATGGATTTTTTGGGACGATCACAGCGATTCAGACGCATTATTTCTGTCGAACAAGATATAAGTGAAGCATTTAGGGTGCTGATAGCAGGCGGTACATTTGTTATTATTTCTGAGATCTATAAAATCAATTATCATATGAAGCAATTCACTAAGAACGAAGAGATGGAGCAGTTATTACGGAAATCGGGCTTTCAGACGGTAAATATTCACGAGAATAACAAATGGAGATGTTATGTCGGAAAGAAATAAAGCGGCCGCACCGCCCCAAAAAAGGACGACACAGCCGCTTCGTTTCACCAGCTAATTAAGCCGGGAAGGTTTTAAACAAACAACGAACGGGAAATGATGACCAGCAAGATGAAAAGTACCAAAATCGCTCCGGTCGAAGTGAAAGCTCCTCCTTGAAATTCACCCATGATTTATTCCTCCTCAACTTATGTCTTCTTCTCAATTGCTGTGACTGGTGTCGCAGCTTTCTGAGATAATGACATCATATGCCGAAGAGGGCCTGTTGCACTGGTCTATGGCCTATTGCTCGTCAATATGGGCTTTTAGGATACGTAATCCTTTAGGAAGATGATTTTTAAGCTGGCCTAAACTCGCCTTGCCCCAACTAATCGGCAAACCATCTAAAGTTACAAGTGTCCATCCATGTAATTCGCTGGGGACAGGCAGGCTTTCACCGCGGAGCCAAGCATGTATTTCCGGGCCCTCACTGCTGAGATCAAAGCTTCGTGATGCTTGTAGGGGCTGAAGTGCCATAGCTAATGCATGAGCAGGTTCAATCCGATTTTTCTTCAAATGGGCAATATGTAGTCCAGCTCGTGGAATACGCAGTCCGTCCAGCAGCCCGGTATGGAGGTTGCCATTAAAGGATTCTGGCAGCAAATAAAGAGATTCGCCGAAGAGCAGGGGTACACCTTGGCATGAAAGACCAGGCAGTTCTACCGCAGCCCAGTCTTGAAAAAGCTGGTAGGCATCACGTACAGAAGAATTAGTTTTTGGGTTGTTTTTGCTTCGGCGTTTTTTGGCGTTGCGGTTGGCATCGTCATTTACGGATACAGTGTCAATTTGCTTACGCAGGAGTGCAACAAAGTGACCTTCGCCCTTTTCTAAATGCGGCCAAAGGCGTTTGCAGGTGAGTAGTTCCATATCGGGGTAACTAGCCGTCAATCGAGCAATGGTTTCTTCATTCTCTTGACGGTTAAAGGTGCAGGTAGAGTAAGCTAAAGTACCCCCTGGTTTAAGCATAATGTAGGCGTCTTGCAGGATATCCCATTGTCTCGCTGCGCACATAACTACATGAGCAGGAGACCATTCTTGAATGGCTTTTGGATCTTTTCGGAACATGCCTTCTCCAGAACAAGGAGCATCCAGCATAATTCGGTCAAAAGCTTGCGGGAAACGCGCAGATAGCTGTTCTGGTGTTGCACAGGTTACGAGGGTATTCTTAATGCCCAGACGTTCAACGTTCTCTGCTAGAATTTTTGCGCGTTCCGGATGGATTTCATTAGAGATTAAGAGGCCTTGTCCCTGCATTAAACCAGCGATATGCGTAGTTTTACCTCCAGGGGCTGCTGCAAGATCGAGGACGGTTTCACCGGGTTCAGGTGCCAGCAGTTCAGCTGCGGACATTGCGGAAGGCTCCTGAATATAATATAGTCCAGCTGCATGGTAAGGATGTCTGCCTGGTCGAGCGGGCTCATCATAATAAAACCCGCCCTGGCACCATGGGATAGGCTTCAAAATAAATTGTGAGACTGTACGGTCCACCGCAACTTGGCCTATGGCTGAGGTGCTTTTTAGCGGATTAAAGCGCAGTCCTTGAGTTCGTGGCGCTGAATAACTTTCTAGAAAAGCATCTGCCTCTTGCCCCAGCATTTCTTTAATAGATGCGGTGTAAGAGGCAGGCAGCTGTTCTTCCTTCATAGATCATTCTCCTTTTTCTTAGTTGCTGTTTCATGTTTATACCGATAAAATCAAGGTATGGGGAACGTAATCGTACCTGAAATTCTACATATATTCAACTATATCATAATTGCCAAGTCTTACAGTACACAGGGCAATTGTAAAGGGGATGTACCATATGAATTTGCTGCAAGCGCTCTTCTTCCCGCCGGAGCAACCCGGTGGTGTATCATCTATGATCCCTTATCTTCAGGAAAGATTCCGTTCAAGCCGTTGGGAGATGGATTTGTTTTGGCTGCCTAAGCGGATTCGCAATAAGGGGCATGAAGAAGTAATATTCGAGACGTTTGATTGGACGCAGTATGGAGAAAGTCCGATCGTTCAGAAATATATTCAGACCTATCGTGATTATTTATGGTGGACAAAACTGCGGATGAGTAAGCCTTATGATCTTATTCATTCTCATCATCCGATTGCTGGCTTAGCGATGAAAAAAGTGTTCCCTGATACTCCGTTAATTCATACCCTGCATTCCAGTTACGAGCGGGAATTGATTCTAAATGGAGCGATTTCCGAGGATGGCTTGGAGCATCGTTTTCTAGTCTCACTTTATCGTGAACTTGAGCATGTTAGTGATCGATTAATGACGGTGTCGCGATCTTTTGCAGAGTATGTGGCCCCTTATATTATTGATCCTTCTAATATAGGTGTTATACCGAATGGTTTTGATGAAAAAAGATTTAAGCCTGTTCCGCATGATAACGCTATTCCGCAGCTAGTGACCGTGACACGTCTGGTTCCGGCTAAAGGAATAGATATATTACTCAACGCTTGCGCGGAGCTTAAAAATCGCGGCCATGAGTATGTACTGCATATTATTGGCGACGGTCCTTCACGTGCGGATCTGGAAAAGATGGCCCAGCATTTAGGGATCTATAATGAAACGATCTTTTACGGATATACGCTGCACCCTGAAGAATTCATGCCATTCTTTGATATTTTCGTATTGCCCTCTCGGGCGGAGGCGTTCGGTTCAGTGTTTGCGGAAGCGGCACTTAGCTGCCTGGCTCTAGTGGGGACAAATGTGGGCGGAATACCGGAGCAGATTGAAGATGGTGTGAATGGTTTATTGGTCAGTCCTGACGATGAGATTGCTCTTGCTGATGCATTAGAGAAGGTGATATCTGATCCGGCTTATCGTTATGAGCTTTCGCGCTCCGCATGGGATAAAGCCAAAAGCCTATATTCGTTGACACGAGTTGCTAATGAACTTAAAAAAACCTATTTACAGTATCCTTCAGGAACGAAAGGGTGAGCACCTATGATTCCATTTCGCTTTCTGCATACTGCTGATTTACATCTGGATAGCCGTTTTGCCGGGCTGGCGCATATTTCGCCAGCCATTCGTGCTTATTTACGTGAGTCTACCTTTGCCGCCCTCGGGCGGCTTGTCCGCGTTGCGATCCAAGAGAATGTTGATTTTATTGTCATTAGTGGAGATGTGTATGATGTTTCAGATGCATCATTACAGGGACAGCTGCGATTTCAGGAAGCGCTCAAAGAACTCGGTGAGCACGGGATTCACGTGTTCCTGATTCATGGCAACCACGATCCGCTTGACGGACTGCGTCTGACAACGGAAATGCCAAAGCATGTTACCGTATTTGGCGGAGAGAAGCCAGATCACGCTACAGCTTGCCGCCGTATAGATGGCCAAGAAGTTGCCATCGTTAGTGGAATCTCTTACCCAACGGCGAAAGTGACGAACAACACAGCAGTAACCTTTTCTCGTAAACCTGGCAGCAGCCTGTTTCATATTGCGATGCTGCATGGCAATGTAGACGGTGATTTGCTGCATGAGACCTATTCTCCTTGCAGTCGCAGGGACCTTATCGAACGGGGGTTTGATTATTGGGCGCTTGGACATATTCATAAACGTAGTGTACTGCATGAGAAGCCTGTGATTGTATATCCAGGCAATATACAAGGGCGCAGCATTAAGGAAACCGGAGCTAAAGGTTGTTATATTGTGGATGTAGATGAGGCTGGAAGATCCACTCTGCAATTTCATGAACTGGATTTCGTTCGCTGGCAGGTTAGAGACTTATCTATAGAAGGATTAAGCAATGAAGCAGAATGGATACAGAAAGTGGAGCAGGTTATTGAAGACATCCGCGCGGAGCTCCCGGAGCTCATGTCGGTGGTCAGATTTCGTCTGATTGGGCGAGGGGACGTACATAAAGTATTGGCTGAAAAAGGGGCAGCAGAGGATTTGCTGTCTGAACTCCAGCGCCGTGAGGCGATTAGGGCTGAGCGTAAAGATTACAAAGGGCTTGTCTGGACGGAAGGGTTCGCTATAGAGTCCGGTTTAGCTATTGATCGCCAACGCTTATTGGAAGAGGATAGTTTTCTTGGAGAAATGCTGCGCATTGCAGAGCATACGGAACATTCCCCGGAAGCGCTCGAAGAACTATTAAATAGTGCGCTTAAACCGCTATTGGAGAATCAGGAGCTGCGAAAGCTGTTGTCTATGACTAGTCAAGAAGAGAAATTGAGCTGGCTACGTGGTGCAGCAGAGCAGGGAATCACGATGCTTGGCGGGATGGATGATACTGTTGAAGCGGCGGAAAGTCTTTCGTATCAACAAGCCGGAGGGCAAAACGATGAGAATTGAACATTTGCATATCAATGGCTTTGGGCGTCTTCACAATCGAGAGATTCATTTAACGCAGGGAGTGACCGTACTTTATGGGCGTAATGAAGCAGGAAAAAGTACGACACTGCAATTCATACGCTCTATGCTGTTTGGAATTCCAAGCCGTGGAAATCCCTTGGAAAGGTATGAACCTTTGCAAGGCGGATTGCATGGGGGAACCTTGAAGATACGTGACAGTAATGATGGTTTGTGGACCATTCGCCGTTTTGCTTCAGGTGCTGAGGGATCAGGAAGAAATGAAAAGCTGAACATTACAGTAAATCATCCAAATGAAATGACTCAAGAGCTGGGACAAGCTGAAATGGAACGACATTTACTTGGGGGGATCTCTAGGAGTATGTTCCAGCAATTGTTCGCAGTTTCACTGGACGAGCTGCAGGAGCTTGCTGCCCTTCAATCTGAGGAGATGAGCAGCTTTCTTTTTCATGCAGGTATGGGCGGTGGCGGTGCAATCATGCGTGCGGAACGCCGTTTGGTGCAGGAAGCTGAGAAGCTGTACAAACCTCGTGGCAAGCTGCAAGAAGCAGCAAAAGTTGTGCAAGCCATTGAAAAGCTTGAGCGACAAATGGTTGAGAGCCGTTCTTATCTTCCGCGATATAACGATAATATAGTGGCATTGAGGGTAACGGAGTCGGAGCTAGATGAATTGGAGCAACAGCGCAAGCTCACTGGAGAGCAGCTAGTGATGTTTCGAAAAGCACAGGAAGTCCGTGAGCTGTGGTTAAAATGGAGCGAGGCTCAGCTAGAGCTGCAAGGATTGCCATTGATTTCAGCCTTTCCTGAAGAAGGAGCAACTCGCTTTCAGGCGTTTGAAGGAGAAATTCGGAATGCACAGGGATCAGTAGTACGTTATGAACGTCTTCTAAGCGAGCTTACTATTGAACTGGCAAAGAACCCTCCAGATGAAGTATTAGCAGCACAGGGGCCTGTTTTAGAGCGGCTGGACCGGCATCGGAGCAGTTACGAGAACCGTAGAACGGAAAGACAGCGGCTTGAGGGAGAATTAACGGCGCTGAATGAGCATTTGCGGCGAATTCTGCGCGGCATTGATGTGAGCTGGGGCCCTGCAGAGCTGACTTCATTCTCTGGGACAGCGGCGGATCGTGAAGCTGCACGGAAGTTTGCGGCGGCGTTCGCTAGTTATGACCGCCGCATGGAGGCGGAGGGTGCAACGCGGCAGTCGTTGCGCTCCCGTTTGGCCGCTGCCTCAGCGTCGCTCCAAGCAGCAGAACGGGCGCTGGCGCGTGAGCACGCTACCGGCGCGGAAGCTTTTGCGCAGCTGGCTCCGCGCAGCGCCCGTGAAGTGCTGCAGCTGTGGGACGAGCTGCAGCAGGCGGCCGAACGCTGGCGCGAAGCGCAGCTCAGCGAAGGGCCAGCGCGCGGCGCCGGAAGTGACGGCCTTGGCGCGAAGCGCATGGCCGCGCTCTACCGGCGCCTGCTGTGGGCTGGGGCAGCACTAACCGTGCTGCTGCCCGCAGCGCTGTGGCTGACCGGTGCTCCGCCGGCCAGCGCCGTGCTTGCGATCGGCCTGCTGGGCGCGGCCGATCTGGCCCTTTGGGCCGGCTTGCGCGGAGCGCGCCGGCCGGAAGCGTCCCCGCCAGAGCATGGCGGGGACGTCAGCGCAGCCGCAGCCGAGATGCTGCGGCTGCGGGGCAGCTGCTCTCCGGGGCGGAGCCGGAGAGCGTTGTGCCGGGGCGGCGGACGGCCGACCCGGGGTCCAGCCCTGACGCAGGCGGGCTGGAGGCCTCCATGAGGGAGCTTCGCAGGCTCATGGAGGCTTGGTCAGCTTGGCGGCAGCGCATCGAACGCTATGCCGCCGAGCGTGATGCCTGCCGCACGGAGCTGGAGACGCTGGCAGGCCAAGAGAAGCTGCTCGCTGAAGAAATGCACCGGGCGGAGGCGGCATTCACGGAAACGGCTGAGCAATATGAAGAATGGCTTCGCCAACGCAGGTTGCCTGAAGGATTATCTCCTGAAGGGCTGCCGGATATTTTTGCTATGGTTGAACAAGGGAATGAGCTGCTGCGCCAAGAGAATAAACTCTCCTTACGATTGAAGGAGCTGGAAGCAGAATGTAACGTGTTTGAGGAGGAGCTGCTCGCTCTTATTTATGAGTCGGGTGCTGATCTTGGCGACGAGTCTGGTGTAGCGGCAGCTGGCTTTGAAATAGATCCGCAAGAGGGGAAACGAGTATCTGCATTAACCTTACTAAGCTGGCTGGAACTGCGAAAAAGAGCATGGGATGATCTGAAAAAGGACTTGATTCGCCGGGAAACTATGCAGTCAAGATTGCAGGATGTGGATGAAGAACTCAAGGAGAGCCACAGGATATTAGGTGAGCTGAGAGAACAGTGTGAGCTTCTGATACAGGAAGGCGGGGCGACTGGTGGAGAGGATTTCTTACGCAGGTCAGCAGCTGTGCAGCGGCGCAGTGATCTGAATAAATCGATTCGCCAGTGGGAGCTTGCTATGTTCGGTGGTTGGGAGGAAGAACGGGTTACTGCTCTGCTGGAATTATTAAATCATCATGATGCGGAAGCATTGCAGCTGGAGCGGTCATTGGCTGAAGAGTTAATGGAACGGCAGGAAGAGGGTTGGAACAGCCTGCTGGAGCAACGAGGTAAGCTGCTTCAGGAAAGGGAGTATTTGAAGGAGCGCTGCGTGGAGGATTCTGTTATTCAGCAACTGGAAGAGCAGAGAGCAGCCTTGCGGATCGTGGCTGATAAATACGCAGTGGCAGCGATAACTGCCGAACTAATCGGGCGAACTCGCCGTGTGTATGAGCAGGAGAAGCAGCCACAGGTATTACTGCTTGCTTCAGATTATTTCTCCAAGCTGACAGAAGGGGAATATAAAAGGGTTGTTATGACACTAGGGCATAAAGAGCTGAAAGCTGAACACAAGAATGGGGGATTACTAGACAGCGGACTGCTCAGCCGAGGGACGGCAGAACAGCTGTATCTTGCCATCCGGCTGGCATTGGCAGAGACCATGTCACGGCAAGTATCCCTGCCGATGTTATTCGATGATCTCTTCGTTAATTTTGATGAGTCTCGTCTTCATGCTGCGCTTGGACTTCTTGGAGAACTGTCGATCTCCCGCCAGATTGTGATGATGACCTGTCACAAGCATGTGGCGGAAGCGGCAGCACGTATGATTCCTACAGCAGCGGTTATTTCCGTGTAGTTCGGGTGATTGGTTTTACAGATACGAGACTGTTCCCCTTCTCCTTTGAGTTCGATAAGGTATTATCTCCTGGTGGAGTGGACCATGGCGTTCGCAGCAGCTTGACAGCCCAGACTAATGATAAGCCTCCGAAGATTGGGTAGAACACCGAGAGAAGTGAACTAAAGCCAAACTGGCTCAGTAAATAGCAGACCAACATCAGAAGAGGTGTGATTAGTGCAGTTGATAGGGGAAGCCGTTGCTTAAGCTGTACAGCTACTCCATAAATATCGGCGACAAAAGTGCTGAAGATCTCCAAAAAGATCAGCAGCAGATATATAGTTTGCACTACAGTACCCAACCGGACGGCGATGCTGCCCATCGGAATTTCAAACTTGAGAATCCCTGGCATCTGTGAGCTCATTGCGAAATGTGCGGCAATCAACATAAAACCAATCCCGGTACCCCCAATAATACCGCCCCATACAAGGGATTTTTCTTCCTCTGTGTGACGAGCCATAGGGACTAAAACAGCTTGTGCCATCCCTAAATTAAAGGCGGTGTAGAGCAGCGGTGACATCCATGCCCCAAAGAGAGAGCGATCGTTATCAAGGAACAGGAACCGTCCAGCTCCCGGAATTTGAAAAGTATTAAAAATAATGATAAGTGACAGAGTAAGCATTAAAGGAACTACAATACTGTTCATTTGCAGAATACCGGAAATTCCTCGTTTTAGCAGAAAGTATGAACCAAGCAATGTGATAATTAGTCCAGTCTGATAATGAAGTCCGAGATGCTCCTGAAAAATAGCGCCGGCCCCTGCAAGCATAATACTGTTTACTCCGATCAGGACGACCATCGTGAACAAACTGATGGTGCTTCCGACCTGTTCCCCGAAGAGGTGACGGTTAAAGTCCTCATAGGATTCCGCTTCTATTCGCCGAGCAATGACCACCATTTTTGTACCCAGCCATATGAACAATATAGTTGAGAGCAGGATGGTCAGGACTGCCCAGTGCCCGTAACGTGTGAAGAATTTTAATATTTCCTGCCCGGTGGCGAATCCGGCTCCTACAATGGTGCCAATATAAGTGAAAGCGATCTGTAATGTTCGGACATGTGATTTCATGGCTCCCCTCCTAATAGTTTTACGAAGCTAAAGAAAAATCATAATGAGTGCTATGCAGGATAACCTTGTGTACTCTGTATAGTACAGGTTATGATGAGGATCAGTAGGACATGACTTCCGTCGTAATTGCTTTATGATCAGTGATTAATTTGTACGGAATGTCTGCGATTATAAAGGGTATTGGAGGTTCAAAGTCATGGAAGTGTTGAAACAGCGGATTTTGGAAGAAGGTGTCGTCGTTTCGGATGAGGTGCTGAAGCTGGATGCACTGCTAAATCATCAGGTTGATCCACAGCTTACGATGGAAATGGGACGGGAGTTTGCCGGGAGGTTTGCGGACTCAGGAATTACACGTATTGTGACCGTAGAATCCTCGGGCATTGCCGTGGCATTTGCCACCGCGTATGAATTAAAGGTGCCGCTAGTTTTTGCACGCCGCAAAAAAACACTGTTAGCTGATCCGGATGCGCTTTGCGAAAGAGTTCCGTCTTTTACAAAAGGTATCGTTACCGATATTATGTTGTCTCGCCAGTTCATCTCTCCAGAGGATAAAATCCTCTTTATTGATGATATTATTGCCAATGGTGATGCAGCGCGTGGCTTGATTAAGATCATTCAACGTTCTGGCGCTGAGCTAGTTGGTCTTGGTGTTGTAGTAGAAAAAAGCTTTCAGGCAGGGGCTCGGACGATCAGAGAGCAAGGCATTCGTCTGGAGTCACTCGTAAGAATTACCTCTCTAAATGGAGGCACCATCGAATTTGGGGAATAACCTAATTGGCAATAAGAACAGGCCTATTTTTTAAACAACTGCTTTTCACCCTATGGATTTTCCTTTATAATAAAAATTAGACATAGGGAGGAGGCGTCACAATGGGGAAAGAACCGGTGACTGAACAATTTTTTATTGATAAATTAACCGAGGCCAAGGATCATTTCGAGCGTGCGCTGGATTGCAAACACACGGAATTCGACGATCTGTATCCCTATATGATTGAACATCCTCAGTTTTTTTGGTACAAACGCTATGTAGCCTGGTCAGAGCTTCTGACAATCAAAGGTTTGTGCGAAGAGTTATCCTTCCCGTGGAGGGAGAAATTCACAACTAACCAAGTGGAGTATCTGGAGCAACGTGTGATGTCCGCTAAAGTTCTTGACTTCTGGTTTGAGAAGAATGAAGCGCTGATATAAGAATGCTTTAGTAGACATGCAAGTCGTTAATTGCCTACATGAGACCCAGATGATTTATCATTTGGGTCTTTTTTCTGAGACTAAATAGGACAAGCTATGACAGGAGGGATTAATGATGATTAGCGATGAGCAATTGGATGCCTATCGGATTTCCGGTGAGAAAATTCGTGTAGTGCGTGATGGCTTGGAAAGTAACGATGTAAAAGGGATAGTTCTTGCTTGGGATGATTCTCAGGTGATGATACGTCGTCAGAATAGACGAGTAGTGAAGCTGGATCGCAATTATTTATTCCAGCCATTTAGTGAACCAAGACAAGATCCGGATAATATATAATCTTCACAGTAATAATTTTCGCAGTAATCATCTTCATAATACAAAACAGCTCCTCGCCCTACTGGGCGGGAGCTGTTTCTGTAATATCATTTGGGATTATATAGTTAGAGCTAGTTCAGACGCATTCTCTTCTCTGGAGAGTATGGAGAGTTCTGTGGACAGTCCAAGATACGCGCGCATGCGCAGCATCATTTCTCTACGGAAGCCTGGCCATAATATATTCATCTCTCCTTGAAATCCTCTGCAGGAATATAAGGCTTCGACTCCTCGCTGATCTTGGCGAACGGTAGTAATCTTCAAATCATGGGAGCTCAGCTCGCGCGTAACCTCTTGAAGCATTAGTGACGTCTTCTTTGTGGCACCAGATACGAGCTCCATATATAGCTGAGGGGTCTTAAACAGGCCGCTTCTACTGATTACACGGCAGTCACGTTCGAACACTTTATGAATAAACGTTAGCAGCAAATAGCTTCTGACCAGGGACAGTTCTTCTTTAGTTACTTCTTCATCAATAATGGATGTGTTTAGCTTTGTAGTCGCCATTATAAATCACCTCATTTATATTATGCGAACTTTTGTTCTCATTATACCTTATATTCGGCAACAAAAGCAATAATTATCCATAAATTAATGAATGATAAGAAAACGGCGAAAATATATTGACGTTGGATTCTCAGCGTGGTATGATCTATCTTGTGACCGCAATAAGCGAGTCATTATAATACGCGGTCATGGCGGAATTGGCAGACGCGCTGGCTTCAGGTGCCAGTGGTAGCAATATCGTGGAGGTTCGAGTCCTCTTGACCGCATAGCTAAAAGGATTATAGAACTGCTCTAGTAGCAGTTCTATAATCCTTTTTTTATGTTTATCAGCAGACGGTAGTGCGAAAGAGGAAGGTATCCTTAAGATCCATCACCTGAGGCTAACGGACCCAGATGAAGCTATTTGCTCATTTATAGACTTTTGAGCGTAGTATCGGACCCCAGTGCAGCTATTGCATGGAAAAAGGATCACAATTGGCGTTTTTTATGCCAATAGCGACTGTGGGGTCCGATAGGAATCCAAATCTGCTTTAAAGCTGCGAATAAGGTCAATGGGGTCCGACAAGAATTCAAAGTGCTCTAATGCTACAAATAAGGTCAGTTGGCCCGATAGAATCCAAGTGTACTCTAAAGCTGCGAACAAGGTCAGTTAGTCCGATAGAAATCCGAGTTTGCTCTAAAGCCACGAATAAGATTAGCTGGGTCCGATAGAATCCAATATGCTCGAATGCTAGAAATAAGGTCAGCTAGCGTCTCTCCACGCGCAGATTGGATAAAAACTAATTTGTATTTTTGCTTCTAAGCTACTCGCCCCGCGGAGTCGTCATCATCTCCTGAGGCTTACGGATCTAGCTGAAGCTATTTGCTCATTTATCACCTTTTGAGCGTAGTATCGGACCCCAGTGCAGCTATTGCATGGAAAAAGGATCACAATTGGCGTTTTTTATGCCAATAGCGACTGTAGGGTCCGATAGGAATCCAAATGTGCTCTAAAGCCACAAATAAGATCAGCTGGGTCCGATAGAATCCAAATGTGCTCTAAAACCATGAATAAGGTCAGCGGGGTCCGATAGAAAACCAAATGTGCTCTAAGCTGTGAATAAGGTCCGCGGAGTCCGATAGCGTCTCTCCACGCGCAGATTGGATAAAAACTAATTTGTATTTTGCTTCTACGTTACTGCCCTGTGTAGTCATCATCATCACCTGATGCTAACGGACCCAGATGAAGCTATTTGCTCATTTATCGCCTTTTGAGCGTAGTATCGGACCCCAGTGCAGCTATTGCATGGAAAAAGGAACGAATAAGGCATTTTTTATGCCAATAGCGACTGTGGGGTCCGATAGGAATCCAAATGTGCTCTAAAGCCACGAATAAGATCAGCTGGGTCCGATAGAAAACCAAATGTGCTCTAAGTTACGAATAAGGTCAGCGGGGTCCGATAGAAAACCAAATGTGCTCTAAGCTACGAATAAGGTCAGCGGAGTCCTATAGCGTCTTTCCAGGCGCAGATTGGGGAAAGACTAATTAGTGTTTTGCTTCTACGTTACTCGCCCCGCGGAGTCATCATCATCACCTGAGGCTAAAGGACTCAGATGAAGCTATTTGCGCATTTATCACCTTTTGAGCGTAGCATCGGACCCCAGTGCAGCTATAGCATGGAAAAAGGATCACAATTGGCGTTTTTTATACCAATAGCGACTGTGGGGTCCGATAGGAATCCAAATGTGCTCTAAAGCCACGAATAAGGTCAGCTGGGTCCGATAGAATCCAATATGCTCTAAAGCCACGAATAAGATCAGCGGGGTCCGATAGAGCCTTCGCACACGCTGATTAGCGAAATACTAATCTGTGTTTCGACCCGTCGTTACCTGCAATAGCGAACTGCGTTTGCTTTTAAGCTACTCGCCCCGCTGGGTCCGATAGCACCATCGCACGCGCAACTATGCTCGAATCCAATAAAGTTTGTTGTCTAGATCAAAGTCTAAGACACGAAAGAAAACAGGTGCACCCGGCATGGCTTTTGGGACACACCTGTTTTTTTATAGGATAATGAATTACACTGTTGCTCTACGCAGCATCAAAAACGATAAAAGAGCGTACACAACTGTCAAAGGCATGGACCACAAAGCAAGTTCAAATGCGGTATATCCAGCAAACCAGTTGAAGAGGTCTACCCACCACTGATTATAGGTCATTAATAATACACCGAGACTGCACAGGATAAACATAGCCCCTGAGAAAATGAACAAACCGCTTCGGCCAAATCTCCGGAAGATACTGGATATCATTAGCCCCAGAAAAAACATATTAAGAAAGAGCACAAAATACATCCACAGCTGTTCTATGGCATTACCATCATTTAAATAGGGCAAATGAAAATAATGTAGTTCCAAACCCCAGCCACCCGTGAGCTTGCTTTCAATGATTGCGAGCAGGTAGAGGAGAATTGAGTAGGTGGCGCTAGTTATAATAGCCATTAAGGAAGTGCCTATGAAATAATCCGTTCTGCGTTGGCTTAGGCCCAGAGCAAAAGGGAAGGTCTGCACCAAAATGAGTATACCGGTGATTAACATATAAATGAAGATGGAGACGAGACCGCCGGTATAGATTGGTTCTTGGATGAAAGAAGCGACGATGACATTTACCAAGAAGCTGGATAACAAGATTACCCAAGGCATATACAACCATAACCACTTATCTCTGAAATGCATTTTTATCATGCCTGCCGTAGGATTCATTACACGGTCACTTCCTTTCCTAGAGATTTTTTATTTGTGAGATGAACGATTAATTGCTGTAAAGATACAGGTGAGATCTCTAAGCCTAACTTTTCAGCATGTGCGTGATCTTTCGCGTTGAAACCGATAATGGTGGCCGTAAGCAATCCGCCAAAAGACTCGCGGGAAATGACTTGTTTGCCGGCGATAAAATCTTCGATCTTCGCTGTCGCGCCGATTACCGTAACAGCTTGCCCGCGAAGGGCTTCAGCATCTTCGTTAATAATTAGCTTGCCGTTGTCGATGACGATAACATGCTCTAAAAGCTGACTTACCTCATCGATCAAATGGGTGGACAAAACAACTGTGCGTGGATATTCAGCATAATCTTCAATTAGGCGATCGTAAAACAGGCTTCTAGCTACAGCATCAAGTCCTAAATAGGGTTCGTCAAAAATGGTAAGCGGAGCACGGCTGGCTAGACCTACTACAATTCCTACAGCCGAGAGCATACCTCGGGATAGCTTTTTTATTCTTCTTTTTAATGGCAGATTGAAATCCTTGATTAAAGAGTGGGCATATTCCCGATCAAAGTTTGGAAAAAATAATTCGGATACCTCCAGTACATCGATAATTCGGTACGTGTCCGGATACCTTTGGCTTTCCTTAATGAAGCAAATCTGCCTGAGAACCCGGTTATTCTCGTATGGATGTTCACCAAATACGTTCAGGACACCACTTGTGGGGAAAAGCTGAGCTGTGATCATATGCATTATTGTGGTTTTTCCTGCACCGTTTCTGCCGAGAAGCCCGTATATCTTGTTTTTCTCCAAAGAAAAACTGAGTTCATGGATGGCAGTGACATTTCCGTATGACTTAGTCAATCCTTTGATTTCAACAACTTCATTCATGACTTGTTGTCTCCCCTCTGAATCATAATTGTTAATTGATCCAACGTAATTCCTAATTTTTCAGCTTCACGGATCATGGTTACTACATACTGTTCATAAAATTGTTCTTTTCTCTTCTCCATCAATACTGCACGCGCTCCAGATGCCACAAACATACCGATTCCTCGTTTTTTGTACAATATCCCTTGATCCACAAGCAAATTCACACCTTTCGCAGCTGTAGCCGGATTGATCTGGTAGAAAACAGCAAACTGATTTGTCGAAGGAACTTGTGATTCCTCCAGCAGTGTTTCTTCGATGATGTCATTTTCTATTCGTTCGGCGATCTGCATAAATATCGGTCGTGTATCATCCATTAAGTTTCCCATGTATTCACCGCCAACTTCATTGGTTAGTTAGTTATGTAATTAACCATATATGCAACGAAGTTAATTGTCAATATTTTTAATTATTTTGGGCTGTATCCACATAAATAAAGGCTGCCCAGAATGCTCTGGATAGCCTTTTATTTGCACAACATATCTGCTATGATTTTGTCCTTGGTAAAAAAGAAGGGGGAGTTCAGCTATGAATGATTATGGTCCGGATCTGTTCAAAGATACTGCAAGCTATTACACCAGATATCGCCCGCTATATCCGTCCTCACTGATTCGATATCTAGTGGACAAATTCTCACTTCACGGAGAGGGCCGGTTGCTGGACTTAGGTTGTGGTACTGGGCAGTTAGCGCTAAGGTTTACGGATTGGTTCGAAGAAATCATTGGCGTAGATACTGAACTAGAGATGCTAGATGAAGCAAAGCTGTTATCACAGTACAACAGGGTTGAGAATGTTAGCTGGCAACAGGGGAGAGCGGAAGAACTATCCAATGACTGGGGTTCCTTTCGTCTCATCATGATGGCTAAGGCGTTTCACTGGATGGACCGAGAATCCATACTTGAAGTTCTCTATCATAGTTTAGATGATAACGGTGGTATTGCTGTAATTGATACTTTTAATGAACAACTAGAACCGTTACCTTGGCAACAAAAGGTAGAGGAAGTAGTGAAACGCTGGTTGGGTGACGAAAGAATAGCCGGAAAAAGTACATATAAACATCCCCAAGAAAGACATGAGGATGTTGTAAAGCGATCCAGTTTTAAAGACGTTAAAAGACAGGTATTACCGAGTTATTCCATCACTTGGACTGTTGATTCGATACTAGGAAATTTGTATTCTACGTCTTATGCTTCTAAGCGATTATTTAGAGATAACTTAGAACGTTTTGAAGATGATATGAAATCAGCTTTATTAGAAATAGAGCCTACAGGTATATTTACAGAGGAATTGTCGGTTTCCGTCATTACTGCCTTTAAAAAAGAAGCGGATTTACGATAAAAACCGCGCATTGATCTCACCGCATCCTGCTGTGTTAGGACTTAGTTTAAGGCGAAACGTGTTCTTTTTTAGTATGGATTTTACTTGCTTAGGCGTAAGAGAAGGGTTCTTCTGGAGTAATTGCGCGATCACACCCGAGACGATTGGTGTTGAGACACTGGTACCGGACAGCACAAAGTAATTTTTAGCTATCCGCAAATAAGGAAGCTCGCGATCCAGCTTGGATCGTGGAGCACGAAGGGAGATGATCGTCTCGCCTGGAGCAACGAGATCTGGTTTCTTCCTTCCTCCCGGTGCGGGTCCACGACTGGAGAACCAAGTGATTCGGTCGTCCGCTTGCGTGAGCGTGCGACGGTCATCCACTGCACCAACAGTAATTGCTGAAGGACTAATCCCTGGAGATTCGATCGTACTGCGTCCCGGGCCGCTGTTTCCAGCAGCTATTACAACGTTAAGTCCGGCTTTAATTGCTTTTTCTACAGCTTGGCAGAGTGGATCATCTGAACAAGGAAGATTCACCTTACCCCCGAATGACATCGAAAGAATACGAAGATTAAGTCTTCTCCGATTCGCAATACACCATTCAATTCCTTTAATGATTGTGGAGTCATATCCATCGCCATTTTTATCTAGTACTTTGACACCTACTATCCCTGCCTCTGGAGCAGGGCTTTTGTATTTTCCTTTACTCATCCATCCGTTGCCTGCTGCATCCCCTGCGATATGAGTTCCATGGCCGTTATCGTCATAGGGCTGTTTTCTATGATTGATAAAATCTTTAAAAGCAACTATACGGTTAACAGGGCGAAACAGGTCAGGGTGACGATACACCCCTGTATCAAGAATCGCAATGTTTATTCCTTTTCCGGTAAGCCCCTTTTTCTTTTGAGCGGTTGTAGAACCAATGGATGGTGTGGCTATATTAAGGGATGTTTTTTTGACTTGATCCAAATAAATTTTCTCGATTCCATCCCAGCGGCACATCCGGTTCAAGCAGCTTTTTGAAACTTTGGATGATATCGAATTGAGCAGGTGAAGATGATGTCTGATCGGAAGGTCGTGGGATTTTAAATGCTTTTGTAAAGACTGTAGCTGGGCTGTAGTTATTTTTTGTTTGAATTTAATGATAACTGGAATGGTATTCGCTTTATATCCTGGATAATAGGAACGTTGAACTCTTTTTCTCAAGGAATGGTGCATTTTCGAATGATATTGCTCTAGCCATTTTTGACCGTTCATTAGTAATGAATCACCTCTTGAAGGTATTATATGCACTGCAGAGCTAGTGGACACGAAACTATGAAACTAGGGTTTAACATATTTTCAGATTTGTAGGTGAAAGAGAGGTCAAATCTTACGATTCTTGCATTTACTAACGTATCCTAAAAAGAAAGTGGTGAAATAAATGGCAATGATTAAAAAACCAGTTAACAAGCAAGCTGTTATGGCTAGCAAAGTTCTCGCGGCTAAAAAAGCGAAAGCAGCTGCTACAAGAAAGAAACGGAGAATTAGACAGACTCTGGATAGATTCATTGTTGTTGCTATTGGTACAAATGCAACGGGTACACCTAAAGATACTACGGGGTGGACAGCTTCATTGAGAGCTGGAACTACAACGGTTACTGCTGATTTTGACGAATTTGGTGTAGTTAGATTCCCAACAATTAGTACCTTAACATCGGTACCTTATCTTCTCACTTTAAGAGATGAGAGTGGAGCTACTATAAGAAGCTTTAACGTTCCCGCAGACCGCGAATTTTTTGTGGCTAGATTCTAGTTTGGACAAGCCAGGTCAAGTAAACAGCATGCGTCGATTTTATATCGATGCGTGCTGTTTTTTTATTTTTCTAACTTTGATTCAAGTGAGTGATTTGTTACAGACAAACAGAATGGGGGGATGCCATACTTTCAGCATCATAATTTTGGGAATATAGTACAAAAATGGACAATATATAAGGCGGGTGAGAGGTTTCGTGAAAGAAAAAGGGAATATATCAGGTATTCAATATTTTTTATTAGGACTGCTTATATTTTTAATGTTAGGAATGGATATGTTCATCATGGGATTAGATCAATGGTTATGGGGGGATTTGTTTAATATAGACGACTTTTTTGTCAGCCCTTGGTACGTACTAGTTGTTCATTGGAGCATAGTTACCCTATTGTGGGCAGTAGGAGCTATGATGTTTCTACTTTGGTTCAGGAAGAGGAAGTTGATTGGACCGGTTATATCTTTGTGTTGGAGCTCTAAGGTCATTCCTTTGTTAATTGTAGCTTTTATATCAAGCTTTTTGTTCGCTGTGCTGGAATTTTGGATTAATGGGGAGAGCATTCCACAGATTTATAGAGAATATGAAAACTTCAAGTTAGAACATGGTTTTATGGGCATATGGGTTGCCTTGGTTCAAAACATATATTACATTGTGGAAGCTGTACTAGTTGTACTATTGGTTGCGCTAATGCAGCGTGCAGGAGAAGTATGGTTTAAGAATCCTTCTCTTCCTTATGGGGGAATAGGTTTAATGCTGACTTGGGGATTAGGTCATTTGACGCATGGTCTGCAAAGCGGCTTGTATATTACTGCTTTTTCTTTGATATTTGGCTGGCTGTTTGTGAAAGCGGGCAAGCAGTGGTGGCCAAGTTTTCTGTTTATCTGGCTTGTATTTGTTTTATAATAATTAGTTTAACGGGGGGGACACCATTGTACAATTCAGAGAAGAGAACAATTACTACTGAAAGATTGATTTTAAGACCTTTTGCATTGTCTGATGCACAGCGTGTCAGTGAGCTCTGCAATAATTATAATGTTTACAAAAGTACATTAACTCTACCTTATCCATACCCTATTGATTGTGCATTATCATGGATTGAAACACATGAAGTTGAGTTCAATAATGATAATTCATATGAATTCGCTATTACTGATAATAATACAAACGAACTGTATGGTGCTATAGGTTTGAGAAATAACCGGACACACAGAAATGGCGAGCTTGGATATTGGATAGGCGAGGAACACTGGGGTAATGGATATGCTACAGAAGCAACAAAAGCGGTCATTAATTTTGCTTTTACAGAAAAACATTATCACAAAGTGTACGCCAGATTCTTTGCTTCAAATCCTGGTTCGGGACGAGTTATGCAAAAATCTGGCATGCTGAAAGAAGGCGTTTTGTTACAGCATATTTATAAAGAGAATGAGTTTGTAGACCTTATTCATTATGGGATATTAAATACGGGAGCTACTGACTAACGCTTGGATTTCATACACCACTATTTGAAGTCACGCCCATAGGGCGTGGCTTTTTTATTAGAAATGCTAGTTGGCTTCAACGGACAATAATGAAATTCCTTCTTATTTAAAATTAAAATAAAATTCTTGACACTTCTCATTGATAACGATTATCATAGGAATCGATGAGTGAAAATGAAAATCATTATCACTACATGGGACGTATAAATATACATATTTGGAGGGATAGATTTTGAAAAAAATATTAGTACTACTGGTTATTGCAGCGCTTACGGCAATGACTGCATGTTCGTCTACAAATACAGCGGACAATCCAAAAAATGAAGCGGTAACGAATACAACTGCTAATGAATCGAAAGAAGCAAATGCAGCAAAAACAACAGAAGTAGCAAATACAGCGGAAGCTGCCGGCAAGGTGTACAGTCTGGAGAATGATGGTGTGGATGAAGCGTTGTTCAACGAAGCGTTAAGCCAATTCCCAGCCACAGTACCGGAGCGTATTGTAACAACTTCTGTACCGTTAACAGAAATGCTTTATTTGCTCGGCATAACACCGGTAGGTGTACCTACTTCTACGAATCCAATCCCTGCTGATTTCGAAACAATTGATCGTATTGGATCACCTATGGCGCCGGATCTGGAGGTAGTAACCAAACTCGAACCAGACTTGCTGCTGGGAGCGGAATCTCTTCGCAGCACGTTGGACAAATCGCTAGAAGGAATCGACCTACAAAAAGCATATTTGAGAACAGAATCATTTGAGGATCTAAAGCTTAGTCTCAAAGTATTAGGCACTTATTTTAATAAAAAAGATGAAATGAATGCTGCTTTAACTAAGATTTTGAACAAAGAAAATGAGCTGAGTCAATTAGCCGAAGGCAAAGAACTGCCAAGCGTGCTGCTAGTAATCGGAACCGCAGATTCCTTTATGGTTATGAGTGAGAAATCTTATTTAGGTAGCTTGGTTAAAAAGCTTGGTGCTGATAACATCGCAACTTCTGTATTGCAAGTTACTGACACTTACTCACCTATCAATATGGAGAACATTGTAGCCGCTGATCCAGACATCATTCTCGTACTCGCTTCAGGCGATCACGGAGCGACTGAGGATAAGTTCAAAAAAGAAATAGAGAAAAATGAAACTTGGACAAAGCTTTCGGCTTATGCAAATAACAAAATCAACATTCTAGATTACAGCGTATTCGGTGTCACTTCGATTATTAACGCGGAGACAGCCTTAACCGAAATTGCAAAATACTTCTATGAATAATTAAAGGAGACAGCAAGTGATAAATACATCTCGTAGCAGAATTATTGTTATTGTAACGTTAGCACTTGCGCTCGTTGCCGCTATAATTGCGATTGGACTAGGCTCAGTATACATTCCTATACCAGACATCCTAAGCACGATCTTTGGTTCAGCGGCAAAAGCGGTGAATGCGACCATCATATGGGATATTCGTTTGCCGCGTGTATTACTGGCGATGATCATTGGGGCAAATATCGCGGTTTCGGGTGCTCTTCTGCAAGCCGTGATGGGCAACCCACTTGCTGATCCAGGTTTGACCGGTGTAACGAGTGGAGCGGCTGCATGTGTGCTTGTCATTATGCTTGCAGCTCCACAATATACGGAGTTCATTCCAATTGCGGCTTTTGTGGGTGGACTAATTGCTGCAGGGATTGTATATGCATTAGCGTGGAGAAGAACCGGTATTTCGCCCATCACTATTATTTTATCAGGAGTTGCTGTGAATGCTCTTTGCGGGGGATTAATAGGACTCCTGACCATCATGTACAGCGACAGACTTCCGGCAGCGGTCCAATGGTTAAACGGCAGTCTGGCTGCTAAAGGGAACAATGCTTTGATGATGGTTTTCCCGTATGCCATAGCAGGCTGGATCTTATCCTTTTTCGCGATCCGCAAGGCGAATATTATACGTTTAGGGGATCAGGTAGCTTCGAATTTAGGTGAAAATGTGGACCGAATTCGTATTCTACTTTCCTTGCTGGCAGTATTTCTAGCGGCTATCTCTGTAGCGGCTATTGGGATGATTGGCTTTGTAGGGCTTGTTGTGCCACATATGGCTCGATTGTTGGTGGGTTCAGACTATAAATTTCTTTTGCCGATGAGTATGGGACTTGGTGCATTGGTATTGTTGATAGCAGATACAGGTGGACGTACCCTATTTGCACCTTTAGATATTCCTGCGGGTATCCTTATGGCGGTGATCGGTGGACCTTATTTTCTATACCTGATGAGAAAGAAGGCGTTCTAACATGTTTACTGTCGATTCTATTTCGATTCGGTATGAGCAGAAAAACATTATTAACAACTTCTCTTTTTCCGTAAAAAAGGGTGAAATCGTCTCGATTATAGGACCAAACGGCTCAGGTAAATCTACATTGCTTAAGGCGGTATCACGGCTAATTCCATATCATACGGGTGCGGTCACACTCGAGGGTACGGATCTAAAGTCTATGACTGCCAAACAAGTCGCTCGAAAAATGTGTATGCTGAGCCAGAAGAACCAAGCACCTAATGATATGACTGTGATCGATCTCGTCTCCTATGGAAGGTATCCACATAAAAAATGGTTCGAAAAATTAAATCATGAGGATATGGACATTGTCGACTGGGCACTGGAGAAGACACATTTAAAGGATTATAAGGATCGAGCCGTTTCCTCGTTATCCGGTGGTGAATCACAGCGTGCTTGGATTGCTATGGCCTTGGCGCAGCGTCCTTTGGTTATGTTGCTTGACGAACCGACCACTTACTTGGATATTTCGCATCAGCATGAAGTTCTTGAGTTAGTACGTGAGCTAAATCAAGACATGGGGATGACCGTCGTGATGGTGTTGCATGACCTCAATCAAGCCTCTACCTATAGTGATAGTATTGTTGTGGTGCAGGCGGGTGAAAAAGCGATGTATGGGACACCAAATGAAGTTATGACCACCGATATGATCCGGGATATATACCGAATGGATGCCGAAGTTCAATATGTTCCTACAGAGACGAAACCTCGTATTCATTTGCTAAGTACCGTTCGCTAGATTCGTGGCTAGATTACATAACCTATTAATGGAGGGATTTTATAATGAAGAAGCCTGTAGATGTTGAAAAAAATAAAGAAAACTATTTGCAATTTATTGCGAATCGTAAAAATCTGATTTTGAGCTTGATTGATGACGAAGGAAAACCTTTTATCAGCTATGCTCCTTTTGTTAAGCATGAAGGCAAGCTGTATATCTACATCAGTAAGATCGCCGAGCATTACAGATATATGGAAAATAACGATTTTGTAGATGCGCTTCTAATTGCAGATGAGTCTGCGACGAATAATAAATTTGCAACGGAACGTGTGCGGTGGAATTGCACATCAAGCAATATCGGGAATGACGGGCATGAGGAGATCTTTGAATTGTTTAATGCTGATCATGGGGCGGCAATGGTGAATTTGCTGCGTGGATTGGATTTTTCATTGTTTGAATTGACCCCTCTCCAAGGGCGTTATGTTGTTGGTTTTGGCTTGGCCTTTGACATCGACGTAGATGCGAACCTGTTCAACCATGTGGTGATCGACAAGAAAAAAGACGAAGAAGCCACTGTACAAGGGAGCAAATAATCTATGACTTTCACTTCAGTGTTGCCAATCTGGCAAGCGGTGCAAACGCGATTTCATAAAATCGTGAAGGCTTTGCCGGAACAAGATCTTAACCTTAAGCTAGGGAACTCTACAATTGGGGGATTAATTCAGCATAATGCAGAAGTTGAGTTTATGTTCACAGAGTGGTTTTTTGGAAAACCTAATCCTCAAGGCGACAAGGCGGCATATTCTACATTGAATGAACTCGTTGATCTGCTGACTGTTTCCAATGAGAATCTAACTGCTGCGATGCAGGAGCTTCCGGAAGAAGCGTGGCATGTGAGTGTGGAGTCGGCTTTTGGCACATCTACACCGCTTGAAGCGATAGGCAGACTTATGTATCATACAGGCATTCATGCCGGACAGATTTCGTTTATACAGAAAAATGCAGTTCGAAGTGAAGTATAGTGAATTGGGAAATGATTGATGAGAAAACGGCAGAAATGTCGTTTTTTTTGTGCGTAAATAAGGAGTTTCTAAAAAGGAGTTTGGGTAGTTGTTGACGTTCTTTTGATGTCCCTTTGATGTCCCTTTGATGTCCTTTTGATGTCCTCTGCAGTCTCTGGATTTGGTATAATGTAGGGGATTCTAAGGGGGCGCTGATTATGACAGAGTACTTGCGAGGCCAAATTGCCAAAATGGCGAATGTGAATATGGAGACGTTAAGGTATTATGAAGAGCTCGGATTAATTAGCACTCCCTTACGTTCGGAAGCTGGTTATCGTCTTTATTCGGATGAGGTGTTTAGCCGCCTTGTTTTTATACATAATGCTAAACTGTGTGGTTTCACTTTAAAGGAAATCAAGAAGGCACTCACTAAATCTGAAAGCAGCGGCATTAGTATTGCTGATTTTGTAACTGTTGTGGATAAGAAAATGGATCGAGTTCGTGGCGAAATTGCAAAACAGGAAATAAAACTAACAGCCCTCGCAGATTTGAGGAAAAATTTGTTAGCCACAGATAAACACCCAGGCGTACAGTCCACGCTCGAAATCCTAAAAATGGATTCTTAACTTGACCTTGTAGTCTCCTACAGACTTTACAATCTGAGTTGAAAAAAATTGTAGGAGGGATTTACGAGATGGAAAAGACAAGTACAGAGCAGCTTGCAGCGATCAAAGATTATTTGCGACAAAGCAACCGATGGGATAGCAAGTCTATCGGGCAAATACGGCAGGAGATGGATGCGACGGCTGCGAACATGCCCAGTCCTACGGATGTTATCGTCGAGCGGGTCATGATTGGACCCTTAAGCGGAGAGTGGATTATTCCTGTGAATTCTGCTCTACTCGCTGATGAAGTGATCCTTTATTTCCACGGTGGGGGTTTTATTTCGGGGACTTGTGAATTTTATCGGGATCTGGTTACACGAATTGCAAAATCTAGTGGCACGAAGATCCTAATCATTGAATATCGTTTGGCACCAGAGTTTACTTATCCGGCTGCTAATGAAGATTGTATAGACGCTTATCTGTGGCTGCTCGCGAATGGATATTCTGCCGGGAATGTCGTGCTTGGAGGGGATTCTGTTGGAGCCAGCCTTGCGCTGATGACGTTGATTACTATACGGGATGCGGGTGGGGAATTGCCGGCGGGTGCTTTTTTAATCTCGCCGCATACAGATCTCGTCCATTTGGATGGTGAATCGTATCTGAGTCGAGCGGAGTTTGATCCAACAGGCAGCTTAGACGGAAATAAACGAATAATTGATGTTTATCTAGGTGCTCGGATAGAACTAGCTCCTATATTATCTCCCTTAAGGTTGGATTTGCAGGGATTACCTGATTTATTTGTTCAAGTAGGCGACCACGAGGTATTGTTAAGTGATGCAACGAGGTTGGCTGAACGAGCACAAGCTGCGGATGTTCATGTAGAACTGGAAATATGGGAGAACATGTGGAGTGTCTTTCACTTTTTAGCTTATATGCTGCCAGAGGCGCAGCAAGCGATTGCGAATGTCGGTAAGTTTGTTAGGACGAGGTTAGATCGGATTGAGCAAAAAAGCAGCTGATATTACCCGCCTTCTTGAGAGATCAAGGAGGTTTTTTGGTGAAATCGTTAGGTTGGCAGAAGGTGGATTGCTAGATGTTGGGCTGCTTCATCGTAACGGACCGTATTGCAGCTATTTGCTCAATTTAGCGTGTTTGGCTAACTTTTCGGACTGCATAGCTCTTATTAGCACATTAGAATGCCGAAAAGGTGGGGATTTGGGTGAATAGCCGCATTGGAGTCCGATAGCATGGCGAATTACGGTGATTTTTGAAAATAAGGGCTCCTCAGTCCGAATTCATGTAGTACGGGGCTACGGAGAATAAGATACTAAACTGGGACCTAAGTTTAATAATTGGGTGCGAGTATATACTGATAATGATTTAACGAATGACAAAGTGGTAATATTGTCAGTTCGTTTTTGAACATAATATGCTATGATAATTACCACCAGAGATAGAGCGAGGGGAATACATATGTCGAATGATCTTCCATTATCAAAAGAAAACATTTTGGACGCGGCTGAACAAGTGCTCCGGCGTTTTGGCCCGGACAAGACTTCTGTTGTAGATGTAGCGAAGGTGCTTAAAGTAAGTCATGGTACGTTGTATAGACATTTTTCCAGTAAATCTGCTTTGCGAGAAGCCGTAACCGAAAGATGGTTGCAGTATAATATTTCAGAGCCTTTAAAGAATATTTCAGAGCATTTTGATGGGAATGCCAAAGAGCAGCTCCGATTATGGATGGATACGCTGATTCGTAGTAAACGCACCTATGCTGTGGATGATGCCGAAATGTTTGCTATGTATGCAGCTGTAACTTTAGAAGCGGTGGATATGATTACCCTACACGTAGATCAATTAATTGGGCAAATCGCAGGCATTATTGAAAAAGGCATACAATCCAAAGAGTATAGAGTGGTGGAACCAGTGGTAACGGCTAGAGCAATTTTTAATGCTACTTCGCGGTATCATCATCCAGCACATGCTATAGAGTGGCAGTCGGCTACGATTGATCAGGATTTCGCCTCCGTTTGGGATTTGATTATTTCCGGGATTTCTTTGTAACATCTACTTAAAACCTTCTGAGACTCAGGAGGTTTTTTTGTGTCTTAAAGAGGTATAAATCCCGTAGATATGATTGAATTGTGCGAGTTGCTGCGAATGAGCGGTATAAATCCCGTTGAATTGATTGAATTGTGTGACTAGCAGCAGATGAACGGTATAAATCCCGTAGATTAGGCTGAATCGAGCGACTAGCAGCAGATGAACGGTATAAATCCCGTAGATTAGGCTGAATTGAGCGACTTGCAGCAAATGAACGGTATAAATCCCGTAGATTAGGCTGAATCAAGCGACTAGCAGCAGATGAACGGTATAAATCCCGTAGATTAGTCTGAATGGAGCGACTAGCGGCGAATGAACGGTATAAATCCCGTAGATTAGGCTGAATTGAGCGACTAGCAGCAAATGAACGGTATAAATCCCGTAGATTAGGCTGAATTGAGCGACTAGCAGCAGATGAACGGTATAAATCCCGCTGTTTAGTCTGAATGGAGCGATTAGCGGCGAATGAACGGTATAAATTCCGTGTGCAAAACCAATTTGAAATGACAAATATTAAAAAATGTCACTTGTAATTTGTAAATGATCGATTTATAATCAGACCAACAAGAAGGACAAAGTGATAGGAGGAGTAATTATGAATCAGAATTTAGCTGGAAAAGTAGCATTAATAACAGGTGCATCGAGAGGCATGGGCCGGGAGATTGCGGAGAACTTGGCACAACAGGGTGCGAAGGTGGTCGTTAACTATTCGAGTAACCCCGGCAAAGCAGAGGAAGTCGTAACCGGTATTAAACAAAAGGGTGGAGAGGCCGTCGCTATTCGGGCAGACATCAGCCAGGTGGCAGAACTTGAACAATTATTCCAAACCACACTAGAAGCCTATGGACAACTCGACATTCTCGTCAACAACGCCGGGATTATGATTACGAAGCCGATACTAAATATGACGGAAGAAGATTTCGACAAGCAGTTTGCGATAAATGTAAAAGGCACCTTTTTTGCTTGCCAGCAAGCAGCTAAATATATGAATGATAACGGACGGATTATCAATTTTTCAACTTCCGTTACGGGTCAAATGTTCCCGACCTACAGCGTCTATGCAGGAACTAAGGGAGCAGTGGAACAAATCACTCGTCAGCTGGCCAAAGAATTTGGACGAAAAGGAATCACTATCAATGCTGTTTCACCTGGACCTGTGAATACAGAGTTATTTACCGTAGGCAAATCAGCGGAAGAGATTGCGACCGTGGGGAATATGAATTCCTTTGGACGTTTAGGCGAGCCTGAGGATATCTCAAACATTGTGTTGTTCTTAGCCAGCAAAGAATCACAGTGGGTTACAGGTCAGACGATCCGTGTGAATGGTGGATTTATTTAAGCTGGTGGTTAAAGGGATCTTTTTAATAGCTGAATGTGGTCAATCCTTCTAATATGAATGTAAATAAAAGGAGGAGTGAAACCATGACGCAGATCATCTGCTCACCGACTAAATATATACAAGGACATGGTGAAATTCGTAAGCTGGGAGATTATTGTTTGCAGCTAGGAGCGACAAGAGCTTATGCCATTATTGATCCTTATATTTTCTCTGTGTACAAAAAAGAGATCACATACAGTTTTGAAATGAACGAAATGCCGCTAGTGATGTGTGAATTCAAGGGCGAGTGTAGCCGTAATCAGGTTAATGAGATAGTTGCAGCACTTGGCTTGAAGGATGCGGAAGTCATTATAGGGTTTGGTGGTGGCAAGACTTTAGATACGGCAAAAGCAGTAAGCCACATGAGTAACCTCCCGGTAGTTATTGTACCCACAGTGGCTTCAACGGATGCACCTTGCAGTGCTTTATCAGTGTTGTATACGGATGAGGGAGACTTTGACTGTTATCTTCCACTAAAAAGAAATCCCGATCTGGTTATCGTAGACGTCGATATCATTGCTAAAGCTCCTGCAAGATTGCTTGTTGCTGGAATGGGTGATGCTTTGTCCACTTTTTACGAAGCAAGAGCTTGTCGAGAATCTGGGGCTATTACACACGCAGGTGGGACTAGCACAATTGCAGCCCTTTCATTAGCTCGTGCCTGTCTGGATACCCTTCTTGCAGAGGGTGAAACGGCATTAAAAGATGTTAAGCAAGGCATCACCTCTCCTGCGGTGGAACATATCATTGAAGCCAATATTTACTTGAGTGGCATTGGGTTTGAAAGTGGAGGACTTGCTGCGGCGCATGCGATTCATAATGGATTGACGCTGCATGAGGAATGCAGGAATACTCTTCATGGTGAAAAGGTTGCTTTTGCTACGATCGTTCAGCTTGTACTGGAGAAAGCACCATATGAAGAGATTGATCAGGTGATTGGTTTCTGCAAAAAAATCGGTCTTCCCGTTACTCTCAACGATCTTGGAATTACCAGTAAGGATATTGATCCATTGATGATGGTGGCGGAAGCTAGCTGTTCTGAGGATAGCCCCATCTGGAATATGCCCTTTGAAGTTCAAGCTGTGGATGTGCTGGAAGCAATTCTTGCCGCAGACGCGCGGGGATAATAGAAAAAGCCCGATTGTAAATTATTGCGAACCCTCCCCGTACATATTTAACCTTCGTGAACCAAACAATGAGAATAATTGTTTAAGACGAAGGAGGCGTTCCTCTTGATGAAGGACAGTCGAAAGTTCAAACGTTATTTACTAATTTGGATTGCTGTTGCTGCTTTAATGGTTACTTTAATCGCTCCCATGGCACCGTCTGTTTCAGCTGCCGAGTCCAGAGACAACCCTACAAACACACCAAGTAAAGAGAAGACATCTCAACGTAATAAGGTCGTAATTATTATTGACGATTTCGGCAATGGCATGAAGGGGACGGATGAAATGTTTTCGCTGCCAATAAAGCTTACTGTGGCGGTTATGCCCTTTTTGCCTACATCTGTGAAGGACGCCACACGCGCGCATGAACGCGGAGATGATGTTCTGGTCCATTTGCCAATGGAGCCCCGCCAGGGTAATCCTAAATGGCTTGGACCGGGAGCTATACTGGCTAAGATGTCTGATGAAGAAGTGCGTCAAAAGGTGGAAGCCGCGCTCGATAATGTGCCTTATGCTATCGGTATAAACAACCATATGGGCTCTAAGATTACCGGGGACGAACGGATTATGGGTGTGATTTTAGCCGTCTGCAAAGAGCGGGGATTGTTTTTTGTGGACAGTAAGACCAACTACCGTTCTGTTGCTGGCAATATGGCTTATCGAATGGGGCTGCCGCGCGTAGAGAACCATATCTTTTTGGATGATACACACACAGCTAATCATGTCCTGAAACAAATGGGTCTAGTAAATAATCTGGCGAAGGATCAACGATTCTGCGTAACCATTGGTCATGTTGGTGTATATGGAAAAGAAACCGCCGCAGGCATCCGCAGCGGTGTGGAGCAAATAAAAGATGATGTTGAATTTATAGGCATTTCTGATCTCGTTAAAAACGAAATGAAATGGAACTCGAATCCTACACTTCCATAAGATAAGCTACTATGCCGCCAGCAATTGCTTCAGCAATTTCTTGTTGCCCTTTAGGGGTGCACAGCTTTTCGCGATCTGTCGGACTGCTTACAAAACCCGCCTCAACAATTACGGTTGTGGCGGTTATTTTGTTGAGTAAATAAAAAGGTTTACCCGGTCTTGTCTCTGCCTGGATATTATAGAGACTGTTTAATTGTTGCTGAATGGTCTGGGCGAGGATAAAGCTGCGCCCTTCTTGGCGATATAATACAAGCGGACCATGCTTGGATGGTGAAGGTGCCCAGTTAACATGGATGCTGACGACTACAGTAGCTGGTAATGTCTCAGCCAGCTCTTTACGCTGGGCAAGGTCGCGCAGATGCCGGGATTTACTGCGCAGCCAGCGGTTCTCATCGCTTGGGGCGTAATCTCCATTACGATTTAAGGCAACGTCAAATCCATCGCTGCGCAGCAGCAGAAATAATCGGCGTGAGATATCTAATGTAATATCCTTTTCAAGAATGTTCCCGTAGGAAGTTCCTCCGTCGATCCCCCCATGTCCTGCGTCAATTAAGATCATCCGGTGACCGTGGCTTAAGAGATGCTGACGTTCATCATTCACTACGGGTTTGGATGGAGTTGCAGAAGCATATGCACTCCCCATAAACAGCATTAGAAGTCCAACTGTGGTTAAAGTAATACGCAAGCTACATATTGCAGCTGCTGTCTTGGAATAAGCTTTATTTCTCCCATTGTTCAAATGAACTCCTCCTTGCATGTGAATAACCTCGTGCCCTAGATTCTTTGTTAGATTGTGCTTTAATAGGTAAACCTATTCGAACAATTCGAGACAAGAGTTTAGATATATGCTCGGTGGTGCACACTAAGAGCATGGAACGACGCTGGCTATCTTAATTCACTTACAATGTAGGAGGTGTTACAAATGGCTTCCGGCGGCGATGAGCTTGTGAAGTATATCACTGAGAAGGTAGTTGTTTATATCGAGGATCCGCGTGCCATTCATGCTCGTAGAGCGGCTACAAAGCAGCCGTGGTCACAAAAATGGTTCGGTATGCTTCCGCTTGGTTGGTCGATCTGGCGAAGCAAATGGAGCCACAGTGACAAGGATTGAATTTCACAAATAACAAATAACCTTCCAGTGCCTAATCGAGCGTGGCAGCGGAAGGTTATTTGTTATGTTTAGTTATAGATATTTCTGTCGGGCAGCTTGTGCAGTGTTCCTATAGCCTGCAAGGCAGTGAGTGGCAAATACCGTCTTCCTTCTGGCCCTGATGCTGCGTAAACGGTAGGCATGTTGTTTATTGCTTTTGTTTTATTCGAAGCAGGCAACCAGTTTTGATAACCTGTAATCATGAAAGGTGCCCCTACGATATCATTTCGGCCAGCGGCTTGATAAGCAATACTTTCCTTGGGACGAATCAGTGCGGCGATATTGTCACCGCCTACAGCAAGCAGTTTTGGGGAGGTCAACCACATGATATCTTTATAAGGATCATCTGTTCCCCCGCTTTGATAGGCAGAAAGCGGAGACAAATCAGTAGTTAGGTTAGTGATTACATCCGTTTCTGTCTGCTGTCCTTTAAGCACTTCTTCCGCTTTACTTAGCGTCCACGGTAAAACTTGCGGCACGGAAGCATTGATAAATATTGTCTTATCGTCAATGACGATTTTCCATACGGGTAGAAGTGGTGCATATAAGGCTGTGAGTTTTATTTTTCCGGTATAAGATGAAGGTATAAGTCCTTCCTGCACCAAAAATTGGCGCAGTTCTAATAAACTATAGGGGAGTCCGTAAGTGCCAGCTCCATATTCGCTAAGCATATAACCACCTTGATCCGTAGCGGAAATGATCATGTAGCCGATCCGCTGTTCACCTTTCATAACGTTGACAAGCCAGCTATGAGTACCTGGACCCAGAGGATAATATTCTATTCCTGCGTCCTTCCAGGCTGTAAATGGAGCTTCTGCTGCGAGCTTGTTCAGTGTACTCTTGGCAAATTCTTGGACCGTACCGGGTGAAGGTAAGATATCCATCTGCAGTACAGGTATCAAATCCTGTGTGACTGAATCAACTACACTTACTCTGGAAGCGGCAAGCGCAGAAGAGGAACCGGAGCTCGTTGCGATGAGTCCGATGCATAGAAGCAGGAGGAAGCAGCTTTGACCTGCAAGAAGCAGCCTCCGCCGTACACTTATTTTCATGGCGTCGTTCACCTTTCTTTGTTATGAAATATCAGAAAGTAAAAGCTTCCTTTTTATTGTAGAGGACAAGCTATAAAAAGGCTGTTGCTTGCTGTCGCGCCGGAAGGCGGCATTTCCCTTGTTTTTTTGCCTGCTTTTAGCGAGTAGGGTCGCATTCTATAGGCTCCGCAGATGAAACAGTCCATAGGTCACCGCAGAAACTGCGATTTGCGGCTCATATTGCCAAATGGTCTCTTGTCGACGCCGATTATACTGCTCTTGAGTCGCTAGGCGTTTTTCTTCGTCAGGCTCCTTCAGCAACTCTCCATAATAGACATCAATGATGTCCAGTTCAACCCTTAGCCGCTCACGTGCCTGTTCTGCCCAAGTGTAGTCCAGTTCGGCTAACTGAGCGGTAAGATGAGTTTCCAATAAGTCGGTAGCGGCTGCTACTGTCATTTCATAAGGCTGGATATGCACATTTTCCGGTAAGCGTGGCATCATCTCTTTTGTGGAAACTTTTGCATTAAAGTCATCAATGATGGTTCCCTTTGTTAGGGAGATGCCAAGATAATGGAGTTCTTCACGTTTCAAATCGCAGCTCATCTCCACTTTATAGCAGACACTAAGCCATGGCTCGTAAGCGGCAGAGAACAGCGTGTTTCGCTGCCTGCTGCCCGGGTCCTCAAATAAGTAAAGGCATTTCCCTTCGTCCCGAGCGGCGTTCCAAATCTGTTGCAATCGCTTGCTTCCGTAAATAATATCCTCTCTGCGGATCATTCCTGGCCCAATTCGTGGGAGTGCCGGCACAATGCCGAAGTAGCGGGCTAGGATACTTTCCTCCGGGTCAGTAGATGGAGCATTCACTGCTTCTGAGCCCGGGGAGGCGGATTCGAGTAAGTCAGTGCTGGCCTCTGCATCGTTTGTTCCGCCTGTAGTTAGGCTTCCGGTGACAACTTGATTCAAAATGCCAGCACTACGATTTGCAATGGGGGGAACCTCTACTGCAGCTTGACTGTCGTATTTTTCCGGATCAAAAACAAAGGTGAAAGAAAGGGTCTCAGGATCTACACCTGTGCGCTCCACGAATCCCCAATAATACGGCCGGTCGGTAAGCATTTTGTCAGCTCTAGGTGATAATTTCACAGTTACGTGAAGGGGCGAAGCCTCAATGATGGAGCATTCAGTGGCTTCAAGATAGTCCATCACATGCTTGCGTACTTCCTGTGCGGTGAGGGTCATGTCGCAGTCCCACTTTCTTTTTTAATACCCTGTGTCAATTCACTGAGGGATTCACCAATATGGTCCAGCTCATGCCGCAATTCTTCGTCGGAGCGGGATTCGAGCATGATTTTGTATAAACTTTTCTCCAGCGATTCCTTCTTTTCAAAACGTTCCAGGATTACATCCAGCCCGCCAATCACCATTTCAAACATATTGATTTTTTCATGCAGCAGATGCAGGATATGTTCTTCAATCGTGCCTTGCGTAGACAAGTTGTAGATCACTACGTCATTTTCTTGCCCTAACCGATGGACACGTCCGATACGTTGCTCCACGCGCATGGGATTCCAGGGCAGATCAAAGTTGATCATATGGTGGCAAAATTGCAGGTTAATTCCTTCACCACCGGCTTCCGTTGCAATCATAACTTGAGCGCGGCCGCGGAAAAGATCCATCATCCAATCTTTTTTTCCACGGTTCATTCCGCCGGAATAAGAGACACACATCAGCCCATGTTCACGGAAATACTGTAGTAAATACTCTTGAGTTGCTCGATATTCCGTGAAAACGATGACCTTTTCATTCATTTCTTGAATGAGGGCTAAGGTTGTTTCAGCTTTAGTGTTTGTTTTAACGGTACGGAGGGTCTGTAGCAGCTCCATCATCCGGTCTCTTTTTGGGGAATCCGCAGGCAGCTTTTTGATCAAATTAACTAAAGTGATAAAGACGGCATCCCGGCTGCTGCACACCTCACGTTGAAGGGTTACCAGAGAAAGCATGCTGCTAAGATTGCCGCCGGATTCCTGATACTGGTCTTTGACAAAGGAAGTAACACTGTTATACAAATCTTTCTCTTCTTGGGAGAGAACTAAGGGGATATTACGGACTTTTCGTTTCGTGAAATTAACTGGACCTTCACCACGGCGATTGCGGATCATGACCTTCGAAAGCTCGTCCCGCAGTTGACCTTCATTCTTGGGCTGGCGTTTATCAACCACGAAATTCGAGGCAAAATCGCCCTGATTTCCAAGTTGCCCCGGCTTCAGTATAGTGATCAGATTAAAGAGTTCGCCCAGATCATTCTGAACGGGAGTCGCGGTGAGCAGCAGGCAATATTTTTTGCGTAATTGCTGTACAAATAGATAATTGGTCGATTTTTTATTCTTCAGCTTGTGAGCTTCATCAATGATCAACATATCGTATTCATTTTCCAGCAAGATTTCCTTATGAGGATCTCGTTTGGCGGTATCCATCGATGCGACGACTATGGCGTTGCCCCAAGAATAGGCTTTTTTCTGAGCGACAGCAGTGATGCCAAATTTCGCATTTAGCTCACGAACCCATTGCAATACTAGAGAAGCAGGTACGAGAATAAGCACTTTGGAGACAAGACCGCGTACCAGATATTCTTTGAGCACCAGTCCTGCTTCAATGGTCTTGCCCAGTCCAACCTCATCTGCAAGAATCGCGCGGCCTGACATTTCGAACAGAACCTTATGCGCTGTATCCAGCTGATGGGGAAGTGGGGACAAGCCGGATAAATGCTTCATACATTGCAGCTCATCGAAGCTCGTTACTAGACCTGTTTCCTCTCCTTGTACGGCAAGCTTAGATAAACGGTAGTCTCCCCATGGGCCGCCCTTTTCCAATTTGAGCTCCAGATCTTGCAACCAATTCCGGTCAAAAGAAAGAGGAACAGGCAGTATTGGCGCGGGTGTTCCCCCTTGCTGGGGTAGAGAATTACGGAATAATTGCGTCATAATGCAGCCTCCTCAAGCTCGGATTTATATCACCATTCGTAAGAGTAGTATGCTCGTAAACGAGAGAATTCATAACCTCTTATTTTTCACGATAGCCTTTAAAAAAGAGAGCAAGAGCGAGAAAAAGCAGCAACGTTTGCGATAATTCGGCAACTTGACTCTATTTTCGAATAAGACCTTCGATACAATATGTGGTATAGTTTAAAAGCTGACGCACACAATATATTGTGACAAAAGCTTGAAAATGTATTTTTTATAGAGTGCTTAGCTGGTATTTGTTATTGACAAGATGAGCTTCCTACATACACCTGTTAAGCAGTGGAGGATGGTAAGGGGGTTTTTGTTGTGGGCCCATACCTTGGACCGGAAACTAATATCTACTACACATGCGGGAGGTTTTTTTATTGAGTAAAGTGGAACGTAAGCAACGCCTTGAAGGGCTAAGTGAAAAAATATTTTTGGATCGTTATGCTTGGAAGGATGCAGACAGCAACAATGCTAAAGTAGGCGATGTTGTATTGGTGCTGACCAAAGATGATCCGAAGTTTCCAACTAAGGAAGTCGGAGAAATTGTGGAGCGCAGTGGTCGAATCGTAACTGTAAAGACACGCAGCGGTGAGTTTGTGAAATCGGATGTTGAAAAGTTGACCCTTAATATAGAAAAAACTCCTGAGGAAATGTGGGACCGTCTATCCACAGCGATGGCTTCTGTAGAGAAGACACCTGAGCTTCAAGCAGAATGGGCGGGCAAATTCCGTTCAATCCTAGATGATTGGAAGCTTGTGCCGGGTGGACGTATTGCGGCTGGTGCAGGTGCTAGTGAAGAATTAACATTGTTCAACTGTTATGTAATCCCTTCTCCAAAAGACAGCCGTGGCGGCATCATGCAGACATTGTCTGAAATGACGGAGATTATGGCCCGTGGTGGCGGTGTGGGCATTAACCTGTCTTCATTGCGTCCTCGTCGTGCGATTGTTAGAGGGGTTAATGGTTCATCCAGTGGTTCCGTATCTTGGGGCGGTTTGTTTAGTTATACTACGGGGCTTATTGAGCAAGGCGGCAGCCGTCGTGGCGCGCTCATGTTGATGATTAATGACTGGCATCCCGATGTTGAGGACTTCATTACCGTGAAGCAAACGATGGGCCAAGTCACTAATGCTAACCTTTCGGTATGTGTGAGCAATGGTTTTATGAAGGCTGTAAAAGAAGATCTGGACTGGGATCTCGTATTCCCGGATACAACCGATCCTGAATATAACGAAATGTGGGATGGCGATCTCGACAAGTGGAAAGCTGCCGGCAAAAACGTTATCCATTATCGCACCGTAAAAGCGCGTGACGTGTGGCGTACGATCATTGAATCGGCATGGAAATCTGCTGAGCCAGGCGTCGTGTTCATGGAATACTATAACCAGATGTCTAACAGCTGGTATTTCAACCCGATTATTTGTACGAATCCTTGTGGAGAGCAAGGCCTGCCAGGCTGGGGAGTCTGCAATCTGTCTGCGGTGAACCTGTCCAAGTTCTACGATGAGAAAAATCATGATGTAGATTGGGAAGATCTTGCGACTACAACCCGTTATTCGGTCCGTTTTCTGGACAATGTAATTGATAAAACACCTTATCATTTCCCGGAAAATGAAGCGAATCAGAAAAAGGAACGCCGCGTGGGTCTCGGAACCATGGGATTGGCGGAGCTGATGATTAAATTGAACATCCGTTACGGCAGCCCGGAATCGTTGGAGTTTCTGGACAAGCTATACGGCTTTATGGCTCGTGAAGCCTACCTTGCTTCGGCAGAAATTGCTGGAGAGAAGGGTTCCTTCCTAGCTTTTGATACTGAGAAATATCTAATGAGCGGCTTTATGAAAAATATAGTCGAAGCGTATCCAGAGGTTGGCGAAGCGATTCGTGAACATGGTATGCGTAACGTTACAGTGATTACACAAGCACCTACAGGTAGTACAGGTACAATGGTAGGTACTTCTACGGGAATTGAGCCTTATTTTGCCTTTAAATATTTCCGTCAAAGTCGTCTTGGCTATGATGAACAGTTTGTTCCAATCGCTCAAGAGTGGCTGGAAGCTCATCCGGGTGAAGAGCTGCCTGACTACTTTGTAACTTCGATGGATCTGTCAGCTAAAGATCATATCCGTGCGCAAGCAGCGATCCAACGCTGGGTAGATAGCTCTATTTCCAAAACAGCGAACTGCCCGTCTGACTTTACGGTTGAGGAGACGGCTGAGCTATATGAAATGGCCTTTGATCTAGGATGTAAGGGTGTTACGATCTACCGCGATGGAAGTCGTGATGTTCAAGTTCTGGAAACCACGAAGAAGGAAGACAAAAAAGAAGCTGCTACGGTTGCGGCAGAGGAAGCTACAACTACTGTAGAAGCAAGTACAAGTGTGGTAGCAGCAAGTCCAGCGCCTCAAGTGACTACAAAAGAGGCGGATAAACAATACAAAAAACGTCCGCAGGTTCTGCGCGGCGCTACCTATAAAATCAACACACCATTTGGGATGGCATATATTACGATCAATGACCTTGATGGAATACCGGCTGAAATCTTCCTGAATGTAGGTAAAGCAGGTTCTGACGTCTTTGCTATGGCTGAAGCATTAGGCCGTGTCTGCTCCTTGTTCCTCCGTTACGGAGATCATGGTGAGAAAGTGGAGCTGTTGATTAAACATCTGAAAGGCATTGGCGGATCAGGAGCTATCGGCTTCGGCGCGAACCGGGTTGAATCCATTGCTGACGCTGTAGCTAAGGCTCTGGAATCACATGTGCTGAACAATGCTCATGATGATCATGTACCTGCTCCGATTGCGGCAACTTTGGAGCTGGAGGATTTCAATGAAGCATTAAATGCGGAGTTGAAATCGAGCGTTCCGTCAGCTACGGAAGATGGACATGGTGGTCATCATGGACATAACCATGCTACGGCTTCCCGTGACCTTTGCCCATCCTGCGGCAGCGCCTCGCTGATTAATATTGAGGGTTGTAAGACTTGTGGCAATTGCGGGTATAGTCGTTGCGGGTAAACGATAGAGCCAATAAGTGTTTTATGGAAAAATGTGATTTTTCATTTTAAATGAGAAATGGTTCATTTAAAGCGATAAAAATTCGTTTTAAAAGAGAAAAATCTCAGTCATTCAATAAATCGTATATTTATACATCTAAAATAAAAGCAACGAGTTTCACAATCTTTCTTATCAAGCCGGCAAGCCTAACTTTTTAGGGTTTTCCGGCTTTTCATTTAAGCGTAACTGCTATTTATAGGCGATTGATTCTAGTTGGTTTCTTAACTAGTTAAGGTTGATTCTCGATTTCTACCTAATTGTAGTAATCCTAATGATACTATAAAATCGATCAAAACGAACTCTTGTTCTTATTTTTTTATTTGAATTGTGGAGGTATATGTATGAAGTTTACTGAATCAATGTTAGATAATTATTCCCAACCACTAAGCAAGACTGAAGATCAGTAATGTAAAAATGCAATTGCAATGGTTGTAAATGCCCTAAAGCCATTAGGATTTCAAGAAAAGAGAAGTATTGTGGAACCAATGTACCCTGAAACTTAGGCGTATTTTCAAGAATTGGAGTCTCTTATGGAGGAAGACAAATTAAGGTTTTCTTGTAGGGCTCTTATGCGAATAATACTAATGTACGCACCCAAAGTGATGTGGACATTGCAGTTGTAGAGGAAGATACATTCAGAACTCAATATAGATCTGGTGTAAGTGATTCCAATTATGGATTTGTTAATGCGCCATCTCGTTCTAAAACGTTTAAGGATGAAATAGAAGAAGCTTTAAAAGACAAGTTTGGGACTGACGTAAGCAGGGAGAATAAATCGATTAAGATTTATGGTAATACATATAGAAAAGATGCTGATTCTGTACCATGTCGTAGATATAAAGATTTTAAGGACCTTTTATCACCCGTTTCTAAATATCTTTTTTTCCATTTATATAGCCTGGATACTGAACCAATACTCATTTTCAGCTCATCTGTTAATGAATCAATATACATTTGAAATTCTGTCGGTTTTATTTCACCTGAGATAACTGGAATTAATATTTTATAGCGGTTATCCATAATTTTATATTCTTCATTGAATAACAGGTCAGGATCGTATAAGCGGGGCAACAGTTTATTAGTAGATTCTTTCTTTACAACAAGCCGTTTTTCATCCCATGCGTCTATCAATTCAATCAATTTATAAATCACTGGAGCTTTCCAGTTGGACTAAATAAAGAAACAAAAACTGTAATAATTATACTTAATGAAAATATTCTTTTCATATTATATTCCCCCTTTATTATTTCTAACGATTAGATTTTTTCTTATTTTGATTAGATAATATAGAGTTAAGATAAATTGTATAATAGAAATACTCCAAGGAAGCAGAAAGAGCATTTCCACTTGATATTTTGGAAAAAATTCAATAGAAACGACAACTCCATATTCACTATCACTGTCATCTTGCATTGCATTGAAAAATAAAAAAAGTAAGAGGCTGGATAGCATAGTTACCAAAAACCAAATGGCATTGTACTTTATCCTCTGAGTCCTTATAAACAAAAAAGAATTAATAAAACATAATAAAAGTGGTATAAAGTACACCTTAAATGAGATATTTAATAACTCCGTTCCCCATCCCTCTATTCTTATCTTTAAAAAATAGATTAAGATCAGATGCAGTCCAACCACCAGTATTACATAAAGAATGGCTTGTAGTCCTGTCTTGAATGACTTCATCTTTCGTTCCCCTTTTCCATTCGTTCACTTAATGCTCTAATGATATCATCACCCTTCATCGAGATTTTCTTCTTACTTCAAGCACCTATATACCACCCCTGAAATTATATGGATTAATTTTAACTAAAACACTAAATATCCTTATAATGTAATCATCGGGAATTTTAAGGCGAAAATTAATAGTAAACCCCTCTTCCGAGTAACAGTACTAACTCAACCCCGACAATTGTAATTGGACTTAGCAATATAAAAGTCATAACAGCAGGCAATCTATTTAGTTTTGCAATTTCTAAGGATGGAAATGTGTGGGGCTGGGGAGCTAACACGAATGGCGAACTGGGAGATGGTACGAGAATTAATCCAGTTTCACCTGCATGGTAGCCTTAACTTAAAAGAGACGTGTAGAGGAGTTTTTATTTTGGGAGCGGCAGGGAGTACATTTAAACCAAAAATATTGAGCAAGAAACCTGGTATTTTAACATATGGGATGACACCACCGAAGGTAAGCCATTCACCAGAAAAGATATCAGAAATTGCACAGAAACAGGTTGAAAGACTTAAAAACGTTGATTTAGATGCTTTAATTCTTTACGACTTCGAGGAGGAGGTAGAAAGAGTTGATCATGAAAGACCTTACCCATATTTACCAACGATTGATCTGGCTATTTATGGTGATAAATATCTAGGACAAGTGGAGGTCCTAGGATTTCATTTGAAGGAGCAAACAGTATATTACATTATTACGTTAAATGAAAAGTGTACCCATTTTACGGTACTCTTTTTAATAGCGCATTTTCTCATTTAAAATGAAATATTAGATGATTATTAGTTACTGGGGATTTAAATTCTCAATTAAATTGAAACAGTCTCTCTTATTTTATAAGGGTTTTCTAACAGTGAATTCTCATTTAAAATGAAACATCACAGGAAAACTAGAAATGTGACTATGCATAGCTACTAAAAGCAAGCGATCATCGAGAGGAAGTGTTTATCCTTTTATCTCAATGGATCGCTTGTTTTTTATTATTGATGATGTTCATTGAGAGGTTTTAACTATATGAGTTTTAGATACTATAGAACTACATACAGACTATGATAAAGAATTTATTGAATTTAGGGTAAGAAATGCTTTGGAAATGATAAAGGTAGTATTTAAAGAAAAAGATAAGGTTGGAATTGCGATTTGGTAAGTAACAACGTATTTACGCGGTGTGTCTGGTCTGTGAACTCTGTGTTCTGACTAAGCTTTTTAACACAAAAACACGCGTACTTGTCTAACAAAGGTACGCGTGTTTTTGTTATTCCACTACGAGAGGAATTATTTTTACATATCTAAATTTTTGAATGCATAAGGCAATAAATCCCTTAAACTCAGCTCTAAGATTTCTTTTTTCTCATTGGTTAAATAGACAGGCATGTCGGGCAAACAGAATTCCGATAATACTTGTCTGCAGATACTGCATGGCGGCAGAAAATCCATTGTGTCACCTGCTACAGCTATAGCCTGAAAATCACCTTTAGTATAGCCCTTTGTAATAGCTGTGAAGATTGCTGTTCTCTCTGCACAATTAGTAGCGCCAAAAGATACATTTTCTACGTTTACTCCATTAATAACATTTCCATCTTTAAGCAATAAGGCTGCTCCAACTGGAAATTTAGAATATGGGGCATAAGCAGCTTTCTTTGTGTTACGTGCGCTTTCCATTAATTCTTCTTTATTCATAATACTCACCCTTTTTAAATAAGAATGAACCTTTCGGTCCCCTTATCGCCAACTTTAAGGTTGGCAGGACTTCTAATATTATAGTCACACCAAATGGTTGTCAACATGTACTACTCGATAAGTATCATTAGGGAATCATAGCTTTAAAATATAACTAGATATAGTAAATAGAAGTTACACATATTAAGCCTGCCATGGTAACCTTATCTTAAAAGCGACGAGTAGAGGGGTTTTATAATTTGGGAGCGGCAGAGAATACATTTAAACAAAAAATATTGAGCAAAAAACCGGGTATTTTAACATATGGAATGACACCACCGAAGGCAAGCCACGCACCAGAAAAGGTCTCGGAAATCGCCCAGAAACAGGTTGAGAGACTTAAAAATCTTGATTTAGATGCGTTAATTCTGTACGACGTTCAGGAAGAAGTAGACAGAGTGGATCATGAAAGACCTTATCCCTATTTACCAACGATTGATCCGGCTGTCTATGGTGATAAATATCTAAGACAGGTGGAGGTCCCGAAAATAATTTACCGGTGCGTCGGTAATGATACTAGAGCTCAGTTCGAGGATTGGGTTAAAACTGACGAAAATGAAGATAGATTTTCCGTGTATGTGGGCGCTTCGTCAAGTAAACAAGAGGTGAAATTGAATTTACCAGATGCTTATGAGCTAAGCAAACAGTTAAATAGTAATTTAACTTTTGGTGGAGTTGTCATTCCGGAAAGACATATAAAAAAGAATGATGAGCATATACGGGTTGTCGAAAAGACCAACAGTGGGTGCAACTTTTTTATTACACAGGCAACTTATAATGTAGAGGCATCTAAGAATTTATTGTCTGATTTATATTATTACTATACAAATAACGGTTTTGAGATGGTTCCTATTTTATTTAATCTTGCACCATGCGGCACCGCGAAAACATTACAATTTATGAAGTGGTTAGGGATCAGTATCCCGGGATGGTTAGAAAACGAGTTGAAATACTCGAATGATATTTTGGATAAATCAATCCAGCTATCGCAAAAAATCTTTGAAGAATTACTAGATTTCGGGCTGGAGAAGGGAATTCCTATTGGTTGCAGTATTGAAAGTGTTTCAACAAGTAAGTTGGAGATTGAAGCATCCGTACAGCTTGTTAAAGATGTGAAGGCTATTTTGGATAAGAAGCTGCCTACCAAATAGAAAAAGATTCCTCAAATTATTGAGAAACCCAGGTCATTTAAAGACCATGGGTTTCTTTTTAGGTTATATGCCACTAGGTCAAATTATTAAACATTATAGCCGAAGCCCAGTATAGTAAAAGACTTGTCCTGATCTTCCGGCACCATTCTGATTTCTACCTGATGCTCCCCGCTAACCTCATTTTGATAAAGAATTACCGGATTGCAATGTGTCCAATTATTCTCATGTGGATCAGCGGTGACTACAAGACAACCATCGACGTAAATGTTTGCCTTGCCGAATTCGCTGCTGCCAGAATCCTTGTATACAAGGATGAGATTTTTGCTTGTTATCGTCAGCTTGAAGCTGTGTTCCCCAGACGACGCTGAATGCATCCAATTATGAGGGAATTCCGGAGTTCCGAAAGGATTGGTATCCATTTCTACCCGCTGCAAATCGGTATCGATCCCCGAAAATCCGCCCACCTCGATCCTGCCTGCGTCAATATGGCTTTTGCGGTCCAGCAGGAGGGTTCCCGCAAAATCATTCCCGATGACCGGATGTTGATCCAATAGGAGATCATCTTCGTCCATTAGCGTTTTGTGGGTTTCGGAGAATAAATAAGCCAGACAATCAGCCATTACCCGGTGACCATCATTAGTAGGATGATAGATATCATAGAAAAATTGCCGTTTCGAGAGGATGTTCCCCTCATTTTTGCTTAGGCGGAATTGCCCGGATACCGCATCCTTTACACTAACCATAGGAAGATTATAAGCCCGGCCAATGGGGGAGAGCCGTTCCTGCAGGTTCCAGTCATTCATAAACACGCTGAACAGGAGAACTACTGCCGGTCTATTATCGGCGGAAAGTATTTTTAGGCATAAGCTTTCAAAACAGTTGCCTTTCGTTTCATCCCCTTCGTCGTTTACCGCAAATTCTACCACCACGATATCAGGTGTTACAGAACCTTCCCGGAGAATATCCCTTTCATAACGGATGACCCCAAGCTCGGACGGTGTTCCACCTACCCCAGCCTTCACAAAATGGATGTTCTCACCACCATTCGTACCGAATAATTCCTTAAATCTCAGATACGATTGGTAGGCATAACATTCTGTATGGATCGGCTTAGCACCTGCTCCCTGAGTAATGGAACCCCCAATATAAGCAATCGTGACATCCTCACCTTTTATAGCCTTATGGATGGCCGTTTTTAATCTTTTATTATTGCCCGGATGAAGCAAGGATTGGGTAATGATCTCCCGGTATTCGTTAGAATCAAACGCTACAGGCGGTTCAATGATTAGCTCTGGTACAGAATAACCGTCATGCAAATAAAAAATTATACTCGCGATGGCCAGTTCGCCTTCATGTTTAAATTCAAAAGCGAATTTGCCGAGCACCGCATCCTCTTCAGACCATTCCAAATCCTCTAACTTCAAGAGGACTTCGGAACCGTCGGAGGGACAGGGCACACGTATGCTGCTGCCTGTTTCGTATTTGCTGGTTTTGCCCCAGTTCTGCAATAGAAAAGAGATGGGCTCGTTCTGCTCAGGATCCCTTCTCACAGACACTCCGATACTATGGACTAATTTGCGAAATCCAACGCAGTTTCCTAGCAGCTCCAGTATTGTCTCATCAGTGACGCCGCCAATATATCTGGCCTTGTCGATTAGATAGTTACCTTCCAGATAAACTTCCTGTGAAGGTGGACCTTCGGCCCGGGCTGTCGCCTCAATCGCGGTTTCGTAGACCACAAAAAAACCGTTCCTGCGTTCAGCCGGATCCTTGGGCGCCTTTGGACCTTCAATCTTGCCTCCTGTAATGATCCCGTTATTGTTTTTCATATTGATCATCCTCGCTTTTTGTATAAGCTTTTCTTGTTATGGATGCGCTTGCAAAAAACATATTTTTATTAGAAGGAATACCTGTTAACAGTAACACCAAATATCCAGATTGTTCAACCGATAAACAAAGTTTCATTTAATAATTACAAAAAGTTGCTAGTTTACACATGGATGTTGAAATCGCTTACTTATATAATGTGCCTAGTCATACGAAAATAGGATGCTTAAGGGGAGAATTATCATGCCTACGAAGGAATTGTACCTTGTGAAGCAGGGCAGTGCTGCCAAGATTTACGTGGACCCCAAGGGGAAAGATTATGAGGGATTACGCCGGGTGGCACAGTCTTTTGCAGCAGATGTTAAACAGGTAACAGAGGTAGAACCTGAGATATATACACAATTGAACAAATTGGATGGAACAGTCATAATCGCTGGATCGATAGGCAGCAATGATTTTATCGATGATTTAATCGCGGAGGGAACCGTTAATGTATCGGCCATCCAAAATAAAAGAGAATGTTATAAAATTCAGGTGGTTGAACAACCCACAGCGGGAGTGGACAAGGCGCTAGTCATTGTAGGAAGTGATAAACGGGGGACGATTTACGGGTTGTATTCGATCTCCGAAAAGATTGGAGTTAGTCCTTGGGTGTACTGGGCGGATATTGTGCCGGAGAAGAAGCCGGCATTGTCCATTCCTGATAACAAGCTTCATGTGATCTCCAAGGAGCCTTCGGTTAAATATAGAGGTATTTTTTTGAATGACGACTGGCCGTCTTTAGGTTCTTGGGTAACTCAAAGATTTGGTGACTTTAATGAAGATTTCTATGACAAGGTATTTGAACTCATTCTTCGCTTGAAGGGGAATTATTTATGGCCGGCGATGTGGAGCGCCGAATTCAGCCTGAATGGTAAAAGCAGCCCGATTGCCAACGCCAAGCATGCACAAGAATACGGAATTATTATGGGGACCTCCCATCATGAACCCTTATTCCGGGCAGGCAGTGAATGGCAGAAGGTATACAGCCAATACGGAACAAGTAACCTATGGGATTTCGCCCTTAATAAACAGGCGATTACAGATTTCTGGGAAGACGGAATCAAGCGTAATCAGGACTTTGATAACTTGATTACCCTAGGCATGCGGGGGGAAAGTGACTCTGCGCTGGAGGGCTCCGATCAGGAGAATATTGATCTGCTTAAGGACATTATACTTACGCAAAAAGAACTATTGAAGAAATACAATCTTGAACATGCGCCGCAAATTTTGGCCGTTTATAAGGAAGTTGAGAAGTACTGGTATGGCACTGCCGGGGCGGAAGGGTTGAAGGACTGGGATGTTCTGAATGACGTTACGATCCTGCTTGCTGACGATAACTTTGGCAATCTCCGCAAAATCCCGACAAAAAACGAACGTAACCGCAGCGCAGGATGGGGGATGTATTATCATTTTGACTATCATGGTGGTCCGCATTCCTATGAATGGTTAAATACGACCCCGCTTGAAAAAGTCTGGGAGCAAATGTGTATGGCATACGATTATGGCATCCGTGATGTATGGATTGTGAACGTCGGGGATTTGAAGCCTATGGAATTGCCCATTTCCTACTTTCTGGATTTGGCCTACGATTTTGAGGCTTGGGGGACAGGTGCAATCAATCGGACTGTGGAATACACCAACCGTTGGGTAGAGCAGCAATTCGGATATGTGCTGGAACAAGAGACATGTCTGGGAATCGCACAATTGTTAGGGGATTATATCCGGATGAACGGTCGGCGCAAGCCTGAAATTATTTATCCGTCCACCTTCAGTCCTATCCATTACAATGAGGCGCACAGAGTTCTGGAGCAAGCGGTGATGATCGAGAAGGCTGCCGACAAATACGATGAGCTAATCCCGGAACAACTAAAGGATGCTTACTTCCAGCTCGTATATTTCCCTGCTGTTGCCTCGGCCAATGTGGTCAAAATGCAAATTTATGCTGGACTGAACCATCTATACGCTAAGCGAAATAGTATGTTGGCAAATACTTACGCTGCTCTGACCCGCGAAACCATCGAACGGGATAAGTATCTGGAGCTGGTTTATAATAGCGGAATTTCGGATGGAAAATGGCAGGGAATGATGAGTTCCCCTCATGTAGGGTATATACATTGGAATGCAGAAGGGTGGAAATATCCGGATGTAAACACCTTGACGCCCGCCAGAGGTTCTTTAATGATTGTCGATGTGGAAGGAACGGAACAAGCGTATGTTTCCGGCACAGCTAATCTTCGGGTATTTACAAATCTCCAAAAAGAAAACTATCGCATCACAATCAGTAACGGTGGAGAAGCGGGTTTTGAATATCAGGTGCGGAGCAGCGTAGATTGGATCAAGCTTGAGAAAATACGCGGCTGGATTGAGGCAGGGGAGACGCTTCAGGTTTCCGTAGATTGGGAGAAGGTCAAAGAAGCATCGACGGGCGAAATTACGATCTCCGGTGCCGGGAATATAGTTAAGGTGAAGGCAGCCGTGGATTGGATAGACATTCCGGATATGCCACCGATGACATTCATCGAGACCCATAATATCGTGTCCATTGAAGCGGAGCATACCATAACTCGTGTTTCGAAATCAGGGGTGGTATGGAAGACCATTGACAGCTATGGACGTTCTTTATCCTCGGTTAAAATGTTTCCGGATGCTGTATCTTTTGAACAACCGGAGGATGCACCTTGTCTGGAATATCGGATTCTAGTGCAGCAGGACACCGATTATAGCTTAACCGCGTATATTGCGCCGACAAACAATCTGTCACAAACTAGCGGGTTAAAATATGCGATAGGTTTCGATGATCAGGCACCCGTGATTAAGGATGCTTTACCAACGAACTTTGAAGGCGGCAATCATGATAATGAACCGTGGTGCCGTGCGGTTATGGACAATATTCATGCTGTAACCACCAGCCATGCTTTAACGAAGGGTCTTCATACCCTCCGCTTTTACGGATTCGATGCGGGTCTGGTTCTGCAAAAGCTTGTATTGTCCGCTGCCCAGCTTCCTTATTCCTATTTAGGGCCGGAGGAGAGCTTTTATACTAGCGGGACGGCGTCCATTCTTAGTTAGGTTGAATTAATAGGGCGAACAACAGGGTTGCTTCGGATCCTCCGTTATTTCAGGGCAGATGACGGAGGATAACCCTTTATATTTTTGAAAACGTTGCTGAAGTAGGCAACATCTTGATAACCACAGTGCGCTGCCACTTCGGACACATTAAAACCACCTGCCGATAGAATCATCTCAGCATTGTTCACCCGCACCTTGTTTATAAATTCTTTACAGGTGGAGCCAGTGTTCTGCTTAAATAGCTTACCAAGATATACGGGATTTAGGGCAACCCAATCTGCCAGCTCCTTGATCGTAACTTCCTCCGAATAATGATCCATGATATAGGCCATCACTTTTTGGATTCTTAGATCTATCAGAGGTGTTTCTTGATGGTGGGCGATACTTAATAAGCGGTACACAATCAGTTGAAAGATGGCCCGGGCCTTCATTTTGTAGAAAGGTTGTTTGCCCATCCAGACATGTGAGAATTCTTTAATATCCTCTAGAATCTCTTTAGTTCTCCAATTCCTAGTTACAGTCTCAAAAGGGAGCTGCACATGATTGTCCTCACCCTCCCAGAAGAAATTGAAGGCAAAGGAACGCATGGGTGCCTCCTTGAAAGTCTGAGCTTCCCGAATGCTGCCAGAAGGGGCATAGAGCATATCCCCGGCTTCAACCGTGAATTTCTCTCCATTAATAAAATAGTCAGACTTTCCTTCTACGATGAAGGTAAGATCATGGAAATCAATTTTACTCCTCGTAATCTCCCAATCCGGGAAGGATCGGCGATCAACGAACAAAAAAACACGGGGAACAAGATTTTCGTATTTGGTAATGTCCATTTTTACCACCCCTCTTTCCTTATAAATAGATCCGCGCTAATGCCGATTGGTATATTATACAAAAATGAATCCGATTAAGAAATGGGATTGTAAATTGACTTTGCGCAATCAGAAGAATACAATAGTTTTATGACTATCGAACAATATTCCTTAAAAGATGATGAAAAGCGAGTGAAGATTTTTAAAGCATTAGCAGAAGTGAAACGAATTGAAATGATTCGTTATCTTCATCTCCATAAGGAGAACAATACATGTGGGTCCATTGGTGAATCTATGGGAATGGATAAATCCAATGTGTCGTACCATCTGAAGATTTTGTATGAAGCTGATTTAGTAAGTGTCACACGTATGGGGCAGAATAAGATTAGCCAGCTTCGAGAGGATACGTTTAGCGAATTATTACCGGGTTTCTTGGACAGTTTATAATATGTCCGGAAACCTATAATTTTTTCTTGATAGTTTGATAGTTTTATAACTATTTGATAATCATGTACAGGATTTGGTTAATAGTTATAGGTAGCAGCAAAAATAAATATTAATGGAGTAGTGATCTATGAATCAGTTGAAAAATAAACAGGTCCTGTTAATTTCACGTCCTGTAGGCATGCCAACCCAGCAAAATTTCGAGTTCAAAGATATTCCTGTAGTTGAAGCAAAAGAAGGACAAGTTGTTGTACGAACGTTGTATTTGTCAGTGGATCCTTATATGCGCGGAAGAATGAATGATTCTAAATCGTATATTCCTCCGTATCAGCTTAATGAAGTCATCGCTGGAGGACTTGTGGGAGAGATCGTAGAATCCAAATCGGAGCGATTCAAAGCTGGAGATAAAGTCATCGGTATGCTGGGCTGGCAGTTATATAATACTGTAGATGCTAAAGCAGTAACCAAAATCGATGATTCGATTGCACCTGTATCGGCTTACTTAAGTGTTCTAGGTTTAACAGGGCTCACTGCATATTTCGGTTTACTTGATATCGGGCAGCCGAAAGAAGGAGAGACTGTCGTAGTGTCTGGAGCAGCGGGTTCAGTGGGGATGTTTGTTGGACAGATTGCCAAAATCAAAGGCGCTCGTGTCGTTGGGATCGCAGGTAGCGATGATAAATGCGACTATTTGAAAAAAGAACTTGGCTTTGATGCAACCATTAATTATAAAACAACGGAAAATTTAGGCCAGGCTTTGGAAGAAGCATGTCCAAATGGTGTGGATGTTTATTTTGACAACGTGGGTGGATCGATTTCAGATGCTGTGATGAGCTTGCTTAATGATTATGCACGTATTCCCCTATGTGGCGCTATTTCTTCCTATAATAGTACAGATGGAGATATGGGTCCACGTATTCAGAGCAGATTGATCAAAACCCGCTCCCTTATCAAAGGATTCGTTCTTAGTGATTACGCAGCCCGCCAGTCAGAAGGACTTCAAGAGCTTGGAAAATGGCTAACAGAAGGTAAATTAAAATATGAAGAAACAGTTGTTGAAGGATTCGACAATGTGGTTGAAGCATTCCTGCAATTGTTCCAAGGTGCGAACCTCGGGAAGATGCTTGTTAAGGTGAGCGACTCCGAATTCTAAAACAACACAAACAGCTCTGGTAGAGATTTTTATATATCAGGGCTGTTTGTATTATTACCAATCAAATCCGTTCAGACCATACCCTGTTTGGACTTCATGCATTTAAGATTGTATGTGCGGCCATAGGCTTTTGCATATTTGACGATTCGCTCAATCATGCTGGTGTCATTCAGTTTGGTAAACGGGCACGGATCGGGGGCAGTATTTACTTCCAAGATCCATGGTTTAAGGCGTCGATCCAAAGCAATATCCACACCGATTTCCTGCAGGCCGGGATAGGCTGTGCTCAGCTGTCTGGCGGAGTTCACTCCGATTTGTTGCATGGACCGGATCAACGCGCTACTATTCTCTACGTTTGTGTAGGATTCTAATAATGCCTCTACCGGATAAATCGTTCCCCCTTGGCTCCCATTCGTAACCACTTTGCGAGGATGAGCTACGCGACCCGCAATGCCTGTAGCTTCCCACCCACCCTTAAGATTTCTTTGCACCATAACCCGGATATCAAATGGCCTTCCCTCATAAACCAAAAGCCAAATCCCTTTTTGCACCAAATAGGACTTTCCTTGGGTCTCGCTAGAGATTGCCCGATAAGCCATCTCGTAATCAGAAAATGTATGTTTATGCGTACCGGACTGATAGCTGTAGGCTGGTCGTTTTTTGGAGGAATGATCTTGCGATCTTTCAATCCGGATTACACCCTGTCCCAAAGATCCACAGCAGGGCTTAATGTACACCATTTTATGTTTTTGCAACATCTCATAGAGTACGTTTTTATTCATTTTTTTCGTTACCGGTATATACTTCCTTAGCTCTTGTTTTCTAAGCAGTACCCTTGTTTTCGTCAGCTTATTGGATATCCGCCGTATTGGCTCCTTCATTTTGTTCCTCCGTTCTATATATCTATAGGCTATATTACGGGAATACGCAGTTTTTGCTTGGGCAAACACAGAATAATAGAACACATGCAAAGAATTCTACATATGAATATTGGAGGCATTTATTAAACTTGGGCTGCAGCATGCGGTCAACGGGAGGCGGCTATGATGCTGCTCGGGAAATTGCAGAATAAGGTGCAAGAAGTAATGGACGAATACCCTTGGTACAAGGGGCTGATCGATGGGGAGAAAACGAATTATAACCTGCAGAACTTACCTCTTATGTCTTCGAAAATACTTGAAACCTTCTATTATAACCAACCCATCGATCCTTCTTGGACTGTTTATAGGACGTCTGGTACAAGCTCAGGCCGTAGAAAAGCAATCCTTTACTCTGAGGAAGATGACAAACACTATGTGGATATTAAAACGAAGCTATTCGGCGAGCTTATTGCGGGAAGCGGATGTAACAGAGCGTTGGCGGATATGGGCACTGGACATGCAGCAAATACTGCGCTGACCATTTTTGAAAGGTTAGGATTGGAGAAAAGTTCAATACCCTTTGAACTGCCAATCGAACAGCATATTGAACAGCTTAAAGCTTTTAAACCTGACTTGCTCTATACGATGCCGTCCATCCTTGACCATATCGTATATGCTGCCGGAAACCCGCGTGAATTCGGAATTCGCAAGATTATTTTGGTAGGGGAAATTGCTCCGCCTGAGTGGCAGCGGAATATGGCTGGCTTGTTTGGTATTGATCCTAGAGATATCATCGATACTTACGGCTCCATTGAAATCGGTACGATCGCTTATTACTCCCATGATCATGGCAGGTACATTTTTGCCGACGGAATTTTTGCGGAAGGAATCGGGGTTCAGGAGTTAGACGAAGAAGTAAGGCCGCTTCGGAACAATGAAAGTATTCTGGTGCTTACCTCAACTGTCCGCAAGATGCTGCCAGCCCTTCGTTTTGTTACTTATGACGTCGTAAGGGATTTTAGGCCTGTGATGATAGACGGCGTTGAACAACAAAGCTTCGAGTCCATTGTAAAAAGAGTGGGTCAAGAACTGAAGCACGGTGAGAAAATCAGCCTGTACGATATCGAGCAGGTCGTATACCGTCATATTGAAGATGCAATCATTCGGGTCAAAGTAAAAAACAATGCGCTCTCTATTTATATCATGAGTAAATCTGTGAAGCCCTCTATTATTCCGGTAATCAAAGAGGAAATCAGGGAGTGTATTCCGGAAATCGGGATGATGATTCGCAACCATCTGCTTGATGATATTGAGATCATTATAGTAGCTAAAGGGGAGTCGCTGGCCAGCGGGCAGGTCAAGAACAAGAAGTTATATTATCAGAAGGACAAAGCTAAGGTGGACATAAATATCCAAGGCGGTATCTTGTCGACTATCGGAAAAACGCCATTAATCAAGCTGAATAATCTGTTCCAGAACAGTGAGTTCGAAGTCTACGCAAAAATGGAACTGCTAAATCCGGGAGGAAGTGCGAAAGACCGTCCAGCTCTGCGGATGATCCATGAGGCATGGAAGGAAGGGAAAATCGGGCCGGGAACTACTATTATTGAGTCAAGTTCGGGAAATATGGCGATTAGCTTGGCGATGATTTGCCAATATTTAGGGCTGCGGTTTATTAGCGTGGTTGATCCAAGAACCACCACAACAAATCTGCAGATTCTGAAAACATTAACTGCGAAAATTGACTTTGTTAGCGATCCCGACCCCGAGACCGGTGAATATCTGCCTGCTAGACTGAATCGAGTGCAGCGACTCTTGGAGGAAATACAGGGCAGCTACTGGCCGAATCAATATGCAAACGCAAATAACTATTTGTCCCACTACCATACGACCATGAAAGAAATCGTGACTGAGCTTGGCGAAGTAGATTATTTGTTTTGCAGCGTAAGTACATGCGGCACGATTCGAGGTCTCGCGGAATATGTAAGGGATCATGGTCTGAAGACTAAGATTGTTGCCGTCGATGCGGAGGGAAGTACTATTTTTGGTGGCAACAAAGAGAAACGGCGGTTCCCGGGACTGGGTGCTGGCATCGTACCCCCTTTCTGCAGAACGGATTTAATCGACCTTATCGTGCATGTCTCAGACTTGGATATCGTAAAAGGATGCCGAGCACTCGCTCAGAATGAATCGATTCTGGCCGGTGCATCCTCAGGGGCTAACCTTGCCGCTGTTAGGCGTATGGAGCAAGAATTGGCTCCAGGATCTGTCTGTGCGGTGATCCTGCATGACAAAGGGGAGCGTTACCTCGATACGGTATACTCTGACCCATGGATTCAGAATGAATTTGGGCAGGAGTTCTCGGCTGACGGTGGAGATGTCCTTGCTTAACGAACGGCAAAAGGAGGTTGTGGAATGCTGTATTTAAACGATCGGGACATCCGGGAGGTGGGGCTTGATTGGCCTTCTCTCGTGGAATCGATAGAAACTACGGTGCGCATACTTGATTCTGGAGATTACGCGCAGCCCGTAAAACCTTATCTAAGGTATAAAAATCCCCAAAATCGTATTATTGCAATGCCCGCATACGTAGGGGGGAACGTGAACGCAGCAGGGATCAAATGGATTTCCAGCTTCCCGGATAATATCCAGGTTGGTCTTCCCCGCGCGCATAGCATCATTGTCTTGAATGATCCCATTACGGGCGAGCCTATATCCGTCCTAAGCTCTCCGCTCCCCAGCATCGTAAGGACAGCTTCCATCAGTGGACTGATGATTGGCTACTTTTTGCAGGCACGTTCACTTGAACGGATTCATCTTGGCATTATCGGCTGGGGACCAATCGGGCAATATCATTTTCAAATGGTTATGGCATTGTACGGAGATCGAGTTGAACGTGTCCGCATTTTTGATATAAGGGAAGTAGATTTGTCAGACATCTCATCTATATATAAGAATAGGATAGAAGTGGAGGAGACGTGGGCGGACGTTTATCGAAAGTCCAATATCTTTATCACCTGTACCGTATCCAATCATAGATATATCGATATGCTTCCGGCGGAAGGTAGTCTTCTACTGAATATTTCACTGCGTGATTATAAGCCTGAGGCATTAGCTTCGGTGAAGGCCATAATCGTCGATGACTGGGATGAGGTGTGCCGCGAGAATACTGACATACAGCAGCTCCATCTGAAACATGGGTTAACTCGTGCCGATACCCGAATGATTACCGATGTCGTCTCGCGCCATTGCCTGAATGAACTCAGAGCAGATGAGCCGATTTTCTTTTGTCCGATGGGGATGGCGGTTTTTGATATCGCAACAGCGGTATACTTCGTGAAGAAGGCTAGAGAAAAAGGGATCGGGACTGAGCTACAGTAAGGTTGTAGGCATACGTTCGCTATGGGATTTTTTATAGATTTTTCTGATGTAACTAGACTATGATCCGTCACTTTTAAGGATGGATTGCTGTCTAGTTTTTTTATTGTCTTGTTAACGTTCCATTCATAATACTCTGATAATCTCTATAAGTGTTAGGCGGATGATCATCCACCCCAATAAATGATGACTCGGAGGATAATAATGTTGACACCTATGAAAAAAAGGCTGATCGCTGGTCTGACCCTATTGGCTGTGATTAGTGCCGGCTTTGGCGCAAGCTTGGTATTTCCCGGGAAACAGGCCTCGGCTGAGAACCAAACGGGTCAAACCGCGCTGCCGGCAGCGCAAATTGAAGCATTTGCCAATCTCGATGATACCGCGGGACTGACTAGCTTCGTTGATGGAATTATGGAAAAAGATATGAACCGGCTGCAAATTCCGGGAGCGGTTATCTCCATTGTAAAAGACGGCAAGATTATTTTGACCAAAGGTTATGGCAGTTCCAATCTGGAAGAAGCGGCACCGGTTAATCCGACAACCAGCATGTTTCGAATCGCTTCAACAACAAAGCTGTTCACCTGGACAGCGGTGATGCAAATGGTCGAACAAGGTAAGATAGATCTGGACACTGATATTAACACCTACCTGAAATCAGTGGAGATCCCTGCTACATATCCTGAGCCGATCACGATGCGCCATTTGATGACACATACAGCGGGGTTTGAAGAGGGTGGAGTGGGTTATCAAATCACTACCGACCCTGCCAAATTGCCGGGATCAATCTCGGAAACACTCAATAAGCATATGCTGGCACGGGTAAGACCCCCCGGAGAGATGAGTTCTTATTCGAACTTCGGGGCTACTCTCGCGGGTCTGATTGTGGAGGAAGTCAGCGGTGTTCCTTACAATGACTATATACAAAAGTATATTTTCGATCCGCTCGACATGAAATATTCGACGGTGGTAGAGCCTTTGCCGGAGTCATTCATACCCAATCAAGTTGTAGGGTACACGAGTGAGAACGGTAGCTTTATTCCTGGCACACCTACCTTCGAGGGCGGCTTTCGTCCTGCCGGCTCGGGTACAGTATCAGCAGTAGACATGGCGCACTTTATGATTGCCCATCTGCAGAACGGGAAATATGGTGACCAGCAGATTCTTAGAACGGAGACTGCAGAACTAATGCATTCAACGGCGTACCAATTCGATAAACGTATGCCGGGAGTAGATCTGGGGTTCTCTGAGAAACGCATCAATGGTCTTAGACTAATCACTCATGGTGGTTCCGACCCCATGTTTAATACAGAGTTTTATCTTGTGCCTGCCAAGCATGTAGGTATCTTTGTTTCCTATAACGGCGGTCAGGGCGGTGATTCCGCGGCAGGCCTAGTCCATGCCTTTTTTGAGCGCTATTATCCCGATCCTGAAGCGAAGCAGCCTGAATTCTCCACTTCTGCAGAATCTGTTCAGAAATATGCGGGAACCTATCAATTCACACGCCGTAACCACAGTGATATTGATAAATTTTTCAATTTTTTTGCCCAGCTAAATGTTAAGGTAAAGGATAATAAGCTATCTTTGGGAAGTGGTAGTGAACAACAGTTGTATAGAGAAATCGCTCCGAATCTGTTCCAGCTCGAGGGAGGCACCGAACAAATCGGCTTCCGCACAAATGATACCGGTAAGGTTACACATATGCTCTTAGGTATGGCACCGGAAATGCCACTGGAGCGTACGCCACTCTTGAATCAGAATAAGTTTTGGCTTATCGTACTTGGCGGCTCGGGGTTGATTTTCATCACTGCATTGCTTGGACTAATCTTCTCCAGACGCAAGATCAAGGCGATGACGCCTCCGGAAAAGTGGGCCATCCGCTTATCTGCGGGAACTGCTGGGTGGGCGCTGCTATCTTTCGTTACGATATTTATGGTGGTTATGTCCATGGATACGATGCAGAAGTTCAGCGGTATCAGTCTTTCGCTTTCTCTCAGTTTAGTTATGCCAATCCTTTTGGTTGGACTGACTTTAGCTTTGCTAATCTCGGCTATACTGGTTTGGAAGAATAAATACTGGACAGCTTTCAAGCGTGTGCATTATACACTAGTGGCACTTTCGGCTGTAGTGATGACTCTGTTTTTCTACTATTGGAACCTGTTGGGTTGGCAGTTCGGATAACTTCGTTTCTTGTCAAGAATATATCATATATAATGTAAGCTTAAGAGAGGAGGACAATCGTGGCTACTATACTTATTGCTGATGATGATGATAACATCCGAAAGCTAATGTCTTTGTTTTTGCGAAAAGAAGGTTTTGACCTCAAAGAAGCCAGGGATGGCACCAAAGCGCTGTCCATTATAGAGAACTCGCGAGTCGATCTCGTCATCCTAGATATTATGATGCCAGGATTGGATGGTTGGGATCTGTGCAGAGAAATCAGGCGCTCTGATGCCAACATTCCCCTCCTCATGGTGACGGCTAAAGGAGAATCTGCACATAAAGTGAAAGGTTTTCAACTCGGCACGGATGACTATTTGACCAAACCGTTTGATCCGCTTGAACTGGTGATGCGAGTAAAAGCTTTGCTTAAACGCTCGCTGGTTGTTTCTTCCCAGTCTGTGCAGTTGGGCAATGTGGTGCTTAACCGCCGCACTTTCCAGGTTACGCGTGATGAAGAACCGGTAACGATTCCTTTGAAGGAATTTGAGCTACTGTTTCTGCTGGCTAGTCACCCTAGGCAAATCTTCACAAGAGAACAGTTGATTTCTCAAATCTGGGGATTGAACTATGAAGGAGACGGCCGGACTGTAGATGTGCATATAAGCCGGTTGAGGGAGAAATTCTGCGGTAACGACGAGCAATTTCAAATCGAAACGGCCCGCGGCCTAGGATACCGGCTGATCCCTGCGCTATGATCAAGACATTGTATGTACGCGTCGTTCTCACGTTTTTAGGCATCATTATCTTTAGTCTGATCTGTTCCTTTTTCATTGGTTTGTATGTCTTTCAGAAACAAATAAGTTACGAGGGACAGAATGAAATGATCACAGTGGGGAAGGAGATCATTCACCGTTATGATGACGCCAAGCCTGAGGATACAGACGAGTTCTTGAATAGTATGGTTAAGGTATCTGCATACCCTATCCACTTGTATAATCATTCCGGGGAATATACCTTTTATGGGCTCAAGGATAGTCCGGCCGTCACTATCACCCCCGAGGCTGTGAAACAAGTGCTGCAAGGAAAACTCTATCGTTCCTCCGCAAATGATAAGGATACCTTTATCGGGATGCCCTTTATGTTTAACGGGGAGTGGCAAGCAATGTTCTTGCAGTATTCTGCCGAGAACGAAAATATCGTCAATCGGATGCTGCTCTTTGTGCTTTTACTCGTGCTTTTACTGGGTAGTCTATGCATTCTTATTGCCGCCAGATATTTGGTGGAGCCGATCAAAGCTTTGACGAATGCGACAAGAAGGCTGGCCAAGGGTGATTTCGAGGTAGAGCTTAAAGTAAACCGAGTAGACGAAATAGGGGAACTGACACAAAGCTATGTGGAGATGGCCGGGGAGCTGAAGCAGCTGGAACAGATGAGGCAGGATTTCGTATCCAACGTTTCTCATGAAATTCAGACACCGCTTACGTCTATTTCCGGCTTTGCCAAGGCATTGCAGAACAATGATCTAATCGTGGAAGAGGAACGTTCTGAATATCTTGATATCATCATTGCAGAGAGTGAACGTCTGTCGAGGTTAAGTGATAATTTGCTGAAGCTCGCTTCCCTGGATTCTGAACATCATCCCTTTAATGCAGGTTCCTTCAATCTTGACGAGCAGATTAGAACCATCGTTGTGACCTGTGAGCCACAATGGTCAGCCAAAGGCATCGTTATCGATCTTGAGCTGCCGGAAGCTGTCAAAATTAAGGGTGATGAAGATCAGCTGAAGCAAGTATGGATGAATTTGCTGAGCAACAGCATCAAGTTCACACCTGAAGGCGGGAACATCCGCATTAGTATAGATGACAGTGCAGCAGATGTATCGGTCACCATCAGTGATAACGGGATCGGGATTTCCCCGGAAGAGTTCAACGCCGTATTCCAAAGATTTTATAAAATAGACAAGTCACGGAATGGAAACAACAATGGCAATGGCTTGGGACTTGCAATCGTTAAAAAAATTGTCTCCCTGCATCAGGGAAACATAGAAGTGGACGGTGCGGTTGGAGCGGGAACGACGATTATCGTCAGGTTGCCCCATAAGTGAAATTAAGGGTTTGTCTGATTCTTGGATTGCCGTACGCCAAACATAATGAAATCCTTGAATTGCCGGTCCATAACCCGATCTTCCTCCGTAACCACACCCCCCCGCTGATGAGTAATAATGACGGCTTTTTGTAAATACATGAAATACAGGTGGGTGGACTTGTGCAGAATGTCCAGCCACTTATTTTTTTCCTCCGGAGCTACTGATATGGACTCAAGGAGAATTAACCGTGAATACCAGCCTTCCATAGCCTGCTTAAAGTCAGGAAGTTCCGCGGGATTTTTGGAAAGCGTGCTGTAGTAAACTCCAAAAATGGCATCATAGTAGATCAGGGCTTCCTGCTGATCTCTTAATGCCAGATATTTATCGAGAATGTTCTCCAATGACTGTATAGGGTGTTCAAAATCAAAATCAAACAGCAGCTGTCCAAACATCCGCTCCAGATTAAGGACATAGATTTGAGCGGCTAACTCTTCCTTGTCTTTATAATGATGATACAAAGTACGCCGGGAGATGCCGGCTTGTTCCGCAATCTGTGCCATATCCGTGCGCTCAATACCTTGAGCACAGAATAAGCTAAGCGCTGTATCCTTAATGATCTCCCTTGTCATTTGCATTTGCTTTTCCCGCAAATTCATTGATTTTCTCTCCTGTCTTGTTGCAACTCTTCCGCTGCTTCTAGCACTATTTCTGAGCTGGCTTCGAATTCATGAGGAATTTGCTGCCCACTGAATAGGGGTTCTGCCGGTTGATCGCATCACCTAACCAATTCAGAAGCTTCGCACCATCCTGTTCAGCCTGAAAGAAGGTCTCTCTGGTGGCAAAAGTGTGCGGAGTTGTACCCGTCTTAGCGTTCAGTCCATAGTCGGTGAGATAGTAATAATAATTAGGTAAAGTGGCTGCCAAAGAAGAAACAGATTGCCGCATTTCCTGTGACCACTCATTAATGATGCTTTGATCTCTTGGCCCCTTGTAATCGTTGATGTTGTTCTGAAAGTGGATTAGAATCTCGTCAAATACCGAGTAGGATTGCAATATTATCGCATTCGCAGGAAGTAGATGGCCGTTCGCTTTAAAAGCTGCCCCGATGATATCCACTTCAGGGGCATATCCGAAGTTCTTCACGAAGTCTGCCTGCCATTCCTGCTTCACAACATTTGGCCACTTGTCTGATTTCAAGAAGGAACTGTCTGAATATTGGAAAATCTCGGAGTTCTTGTAATGAGAGGCGATCTCGGGAGCCCAAAAAGCGGACCCGAAGCCACCAGCACTTTCGCCAGCAATCAGTAGTTTGCCGGGTTTATCCACGTTGGCATATATCCAATCGAGGCTGCTTCGCACATTATTGCTGCCGTTATAACGCATAGTAAAGGGGCTGCCGTCATCTTTTTTATATTCAACTGTGCGGTTGCCGATATGGAAGTCACCGGTTGAATAGGGAAGGTAGACCACATTCCAGCCATGAAAAGGATTGGCAGGGTTATCCGTATCCATCATGCCTCTCAGCAATGTCAACATATAGAAGGGGATGTTCTGGAAATAGTTGCCTGTATCTCCACCTTTAATAAAGTTCATAAGCTTGATGGGGTGTGCGGCACTTTGGGCATCCCAGCTGGCTCCGCCACCGGAAAAAAAGATGATCCAGTTATTATTTTCACCCTTTTTATTCCACAAAAAATACTCTGATCCATCACTTGATATGACATTTCCGTCTAGCGTGACTTTATTCCACTTGTAAGGCTTCACTTCCGCGATTACGGGGGTGGTAGTCGCCGGTCTTTTGATTACAAAAGCGCTGATTGCAAACATGGCAATCAAAACAAGGCTGAATAATCCAATACCTGTGAATATTGTGATTTTCCTCATTTTCCTCATTTTTCTCATATCCATCTCTCCCTTACTCGGAGTATACGTCAAGATCACTCATTACACAAGGTGTATACCTAAAATCATAAAACAATCGTGAGAAAATATATAAAGAGGTGTCCTCGTAGCCTTTGATCCATGGCTACAGGGACACCTCGATTGTGTATGTTACTTTATTAATTTTGCTGCTTCGATTTCAAATGTTTTTAGTTCGTAAGGTTCAAGTATAAAAGTAATGACAGGTTCAGTGTGGACTTCCCCTTCAGGACGCTCCATTAGATTACACTCTTGCCACGAAATAATATTCAAGTCGCTAGTCATATCAATTTGCTGACGGCTTCCGGAATAGTCGTGCACACGTACGATTAATTTTTGACCATCCTCAGACTTCTTGATCGCAGAAACCATAACCGTCTGAGTAGAAAGGCGAATAAGCGACTTGGATGCTCCTTCTGCTTGCCCCATGGTGCTCCGTAGAGGGTTGTTGACGGACCAAGCTTGACGGACGGTGTCACCCTGTAGCCAATCCCCAGTATGAGGCAGGATAGAGTAGGTGAAAGTATGTTCACCTTGATCCGCTTCAGGGTCAGGGTGCGTTGCCGATTTGATTAAGGATAGACGCATCACATTATCCTTGATGTCATAACCGTATTTGCAGTCGTTCAGCAAGCTAACGCCATAACCACGATCTGATAAATCTGCCCACTGATGCCCCACAGTCTCGAATCTAGCGTAATCCCAGCTAGTGTTCCAATGTGTTGGACGCGTAACATTACCGAACTGGATATCATAAGTGGCTTCGGTAGCTCGTATTGCAACAGGGAAAGCTACTTTCATTAGCTGTTGTCGCTCATGCCAGTCTACCTTTGTCACGAAATCGATACGACGATGGTGTGCATGTAAGATCATTTGCTGCTTAATCGTGGAATCCATATAACTCCATGTGAATTGTACAACACATCGCAGTGAACCCTTTTCTATGACTTCAATGCTGCGGCAGTCGGTGACTTCACGTTTCTTTTGCTGATAGTAGATGTCAATGTCCCAAGCTTCATGGGCTAGGGGTTTATCTTCAAACACTTGGAACACGTTACCGTGACTTCCGTTTGCTAATACTTGTCTTTGTTCATTTATATCATAGATGGATACTAATTGACCTTGTTCGTTCCATTCAATTTCGAAGTGAGGCGTTGAGATTCCTGATTCATTTAGCTTGAATGGAGCGCTTAGTGACTTAGAATTCACATCTTCTACGAAGGAGATCGTTGTGTATCCAAGAGAAGGAATGTTAGATACTTCAACGATCCAGCGGTCACCTTCACGCTGAGCTTGTAGTTGTTTTCCTTCTGAGCTTATCCAATGTCCTGTTTCCATCCCGGCTTCAACAGTAATTTCTACGAGTTCTGTCAGCTCCCAAGCAGCATTGTTCCAGATCGTATATTTACCGGCTTCATTTCCGCTCACAAGTGCCTTACTGGATTGCTCCCAGACAGACTGACCTATTGCTTCTGCTTGTGCATACTCAATTGTACTGTCTTCATACACTTCACGAATCGAAGAGCCCGGAATAATATCATGGAATTGGTTGCGCAAAATAATTCTCCAGCCCTCGTCTAAATCGGTCTGACGATAGTTCGACCAGTCACCTGTCATCACACTTTGCAGTGTATTTAGCCATTCCGCCTCACGGTATAGCAGCTCAAGCTTACGGTTCATCCGCTTATTGTAGGCTTGGCTTGTGTAGGTGCCGCGGTGATATTCTAAGTAAAGCTCGCCATCCCATACATGGACATAACGATCTGTATTTGCAACAGTTTCTTGCAGGGTACGGAAGTAGTCTCCCGCTGTTCCTGTTTCAATCTTCGGCAGACCGGGAAGATCGTTTAGCCGACGGCGCATCTCTAGCATTTCACGGTTCACACCCCCGCCACCATCGCCATATCCGTAAGAAAGTAACAGATTGCGATTCACTTCTTTATCCCGGTAAGTATCCCAAATTCCTTTCACAGTCTTAGGAATAATCCGGCCATTATAAGTGTAGAACCAAGAATCTTCTTCGGACCAAGGCTCAGGCGTTGTAATAAAGTGTGTTAACACCTCTGTGCCATCAATCCCACGCCATTGAAAGGTATCATGTGGCATCCGGTTATATTGATTCCAGCTAATTTTTGTGGTCATGAAGGTATTAATTCCTGATTTTTTTAGAATTTGTGGCAAGGACCAGCTGTAGCCAAATACGTCCGGCAGCCATAAATAGTCACATTCAACCCCAAATTCATTACGTAAGAAGCGAGTTCCATAGAGTAATTGACGGACTAGAGACTCCCCTGAGGTCAAGTTGCAATCTGCCTCAAGCCACATGCCGCCGCCAGCTTCCCAGCGTCCTTCAGCTACACGTTCACGAATATTTTCATAGATTTCTGGATAGTCATTTTTGATATATTCATAGAGTTGCGGCTGAGTCTGTAAAAAGGTATAGTCCGGGAACATTTCCATCAGACGTAGTACGGTTGAGAAGGAACGCGCACATTTCTCACGGGTGTGTTTCAATTGCCACAACCAAGCCACATCAATATGGGTATGGCCAATACAGGTAACTGTGACGGGTGAGGATTTCTCCATTTTGTTAATTTCATCACGCAAATAATTGCGGGCTTCCCCGATCGAAGCGTAGAAGTTGTCTGAACCTGGACGAGACCAGTCGATCAGAAGAAAGGAGCGGTCTACTGTACTCATAAGTTGTGTATATTCTGGAGTTTTGGCATCGAGTACGTTCAGCGTCTCAACTACAGCAAGCGCGGTAAAATAGAAATCATCCGTTGCTTCATCCAGCCAACAAATTTCAGCCATGCGAATGCCATGTGTCTGATCTTTTTTAGGGCCGCCACCTTCGAGTCCCGACCATAACCGGAAGGTCAGTGGAAGCTGAGTGCCTGTCGTTTCATTTGGCAAGAACACTTCGGTATGATTGGAATCCACACCTTGATAGGGTTTGCCGTTGAAAAAGAATAAGGATTCAAATCCGGAGTTATTTCCAGCACCCGTCTCGCCAAAATCAAATCGACCCAGTACTCTACGGCCTGCCCAAGAGGCAGGCACGTCTATATTTGTCGTTAGCCATAAATACAAATCGCGGCCTTTCCAGGTATCTCCAACTCGTAGCTTAGACCATTCTCCATCCACGGGCGGTTCGGCTGCAATTTCACCTTGTTCGTCAATCATTGAGTTGAAAAAAGGAATGTGTATACGATCCCTGTAACGATATTCGGAAATTTCGTTTAGTTGGGAGTTGAGTTTGCGTTTGGTTAGAAACATGAGTAATAGCCCCTCCAATATGTTGATGGGGGACGAGGAAATTAAGATCTATTTGGGTTATTATAGGTTTGTTTGGGGGGTAGAAATCAACTATAGACGATTTTGTGTGAGTTGTAAACTCTCGGTGGAGAGAAAAGGTGGAGCGCTAGAATATATAAATAAAAAAATGCATGCGCTTCCATTGCAGAAAAAGAAGTGTGATGTTAAGCTTCTAATCCTAAAGGTGATATTCAGAAAGAAGGTGGCTTTGTTGAATGTAAAGAAATTTTATCAAAACCATTTGCAGAAAAAACTGTTCAATAAAATTTTAGCTATATACTCTTCGATCATTATAATTACGTTAATTGCCTCATCCATTACCGTATATAAATACTATGAGCAGACGATCACTCGCCAACATGTAGATGCCAATCGGGAGGTGCTGGATTATGTAAGTTTGTATATGAATCAGCAGTACGAAAGCATCCAAGTGGCTATCCAGCAAATTTATAGCGATGCCTCTGTCAGTGAGGATTTGTCCTACTTTTTGCAAAATGATTATGGGGATTATCTTAAATACCGTTTAGATCAATATGCAGACATAGGGAGCTCCGTTCCTCATACGTTCGATACTTATTTCAAAACCTATTTGAATCAGAAAAACGGGATTTATGACGTTATTTTATACAGTACAGAGAAAGAATTTTATTATTTATATAAAAATAATACCCGACAATTCTACTTGAGCGACATGGACGGTTCTAAGCAAAAGTTATCCTTACCGAAGAATGGCTGGGTCTCGCATGAAACCAAATTAGTGCTTAAGGAAATAAGAGAAGACAATAACAATTTGTATACAATGACTAGGGAAATTAAAGATCCGATTACACTGAAAACGATCGGGATGCTCATAGTAGATTTTGACGCAGAACTTATTTCAAAATGGCTTGGCACAAAAGTTGCAGAAAATAATGGTCAATTGTTGGTCTTAACCCCAAGCGGTGACGTTATATATGATTCATTGGGAAGGTATATGGGACAGCGATATCCACATCTCGATGCGCTTCATGCGGATGGCTGGACAACACTGGATGGGATCTCCAAGGTTAACTTAAATACAACGAATAGCTCAGGTCTTATTATGGCAGGGATCATTCAGAAGTCACAGGTCAACAACGAAATGAAAACGGTTCGAACTTGGATTATCGGGATTACCACAGCGCTTATTATTACTGCAATGTCTTTTACATACGGAATTATTTTACGTTTTTCTAAAAAAGTGAAGATCATTATCAAATCTATGAAGCGCTTACAGGAAGGTGATTTAAGCACACGTATTCACCTAAATCGAGAAGATGAATTGCAGCTAATTGCGAACAACTTTAACTATATGTGTGAAAGATTAGAACTCTATATTAATAAAGTGTACATTTCGGAGCTTACGCAGAAAAATGCAGAGCTAGTTGCACTTCAATCGCAGATTAATCCACACTTTTTATATAACACACTTGAGGCGATTAGGATGCGGGCAATTACGCAAGGAGCGAAGGATGTAGGTCAGATGATTTACATTTTATCGACATTATTTCGAACGATGATTAAGAAAAGCATGGTCGTTACAATATCTGATGAGATTGAATACTGCAATTTGTATCTGGAGTTGTTTCAGATTAGACATAAAGATAGGCTCCAAATCATATCACAAATAAGTCCAGTTGCCATGAATTGTTCTATCGTTAAATTGCTCATCCAACCGGTCATTGAAAATTATATTGTTCACGGATTTAGACCTGACCGTTTTGGCAATCTCATCCGTATTGAAGTTACTGAATCTGGCGGGGAAATTCAAATTGCTATAAGTGATAACGGGAATGGAATTACTGCCAGCAAGCTGACAGAGCTACAGCAAATGCTTCAAGTCAGTATGAGAATGGATGAACCTCCTTCTTCGGTAGGCCTATGTAATGTGAATGAACGAATTAAACTTTATTATGGGACTGAATATGGATTAACGATCGCTAGTGAAGTAAATAAAGGAACAATAGTCATCATGAATATACCAGTAGTAAGGGAGAGTACTAATAATGCACAATATACTTATCGTGGATGATGAACCTCTTATTCTTGAAGGATTACGTTCAGTGATTGAATGGGAAAAATATGGATTGAGAATCGCGGGACAAGCGTCTAATGGGGAAGAAGCTTTAGAATTTCTACGCAATCATAATGAAGGGATCGACATATTAATTACTGACATTACGATGCCAAAACTTACGGGACTTGAACTGATTCAGCAAATAAAGGTTTTTGATTCAAAAATGAGGTTTATAATCTTGAGCGGGTATGAGCAATTTGAGTATTTAAAAGCTGGAATGAGTCTAGGCATTGAAAATTATATTCTCAAACCCATTAATATACATGAGTTGGAATCAACCATTGAACAAATTGTTGAAGTGCTGAATCAAGAGGATGTTGAACAATTTCATGCTAAAGAGGATTGGCAAGTTCTACGCAATAATATTCTAAACCGCTGGGTAACTGGCAATATAGGCCGGCAGGAGCTACAGCACCGTTCAAAAGTCTTAAATATCTCACTGGACTGTTCATTTTTTACGGTGGCTGCGATTCGGCTTATCACCGAACAGGATGACGATGAGGGCCAGGATAAACTCCATAGGAATCAGCTTATGGATGAATGTTATCGTATCGCTGTGAAATCATTAGAGCAACTTGGAACCGTTATTGTATTTATAGATATGGAAGGTGATCTTGTTCTTATTATTGCTGAGCGGGCTGAAGCTGAGAACAAAGAAGAGCTTTATTGTGTACTGGAGCAAGTGCAATGTGAGATTATGCATGAGTTAGAAAAGTCTGTCTGGATAACGATAGGAAGTAAGGAGCATGCTTTTCAGGAAGTCCCAAATAGTTATAAAAAGGCGAAGAGTTTATATGTTGATCATCTTATGCTACCGGGTTACCCGATTATAGATGTGGAACAACTATCAAAGATGGTTCTGCATGAGGAGAAGCTCGAAATTGATTATGAGGAATTCACCAAATTATTATTATCTGGAGACCGGGAGGCTACGAACCAATTTATCGCAGAAACGTTCGAAAAGCTGTTTGGCTGTGGCATGATTACCCGCATTGATAATTACAACGTAGCGATTGAGTTAATGTTGATTGCTAAGAAAATGGAGAAAAACTCTAATTTTAGTGCCGTGTTTAATCCATTGCTGCGCATACATACTATTGAGCAATTGGTGCACCATGTGCAGGAAAGTGTGAAAGAAACACTAGACCAATTATCATTAGTAAATGATGAGCTCAGTCCGAATATGAGATATATGGTTGATCAAGTAAGCAAACACTATAGAGAAGAGCTATCCCTGAAAACGCTCAGTCAGCGTATGGAAATGCATCCTAATTATTTGGGCCAGCTATTTCAGAAGGAAATGGGCCGTAGTTTCTCTGATTATGTTAATCAATTTCGAATTGAAAAGGCAAGACAATTGCTGCTTCAAACTACGTTACTAACCAACGAAATTGCAGCTGAAGTAGGATATCCGGATCCAGCATATTTCTATCGCCAGTTTAAAAAATCAGTAGGTGTATCGCCGACAGAGCTTCGGAATATGTACAAAAAAGCAAAATCCTAAAATAAAGGAAATGTTCCTGAGTATCACGTTCAAGTACGGGCTTCATGGACGTTGATAACGAGAATGTTTCCTTTTTTTTTGCTCAAATTTAAGGGGAAATAGACTTTTTAAATGTCCCTTCTGCTGTGGATCTTTAATTTTTACATCTGATTCTGGAGTTTTTCAACTTTATGAAACCGCTTTTATAGCGCAGAATTAAGGGTAGTTAAAGGGGCGAGGGAAAAAGATCGAAGGGATATATAGGGGTTGTTTGGGGATAGAGAGAAGGGGGATGTGGAATAATGCCTGCATTTTTCAAAAGTTTAATTAAGGATAAAGTACTCTGGTTTATGGTATTACCAGGGACATTATGGTTCCTGATCTTTTGCTACTTACCGATGTTTGGAACAGTAATTGCATTCAAGGATTTCAAGATTCATCGGGATGGATTCTTTGCAAGCGTTTTAAATAGTAAGTGGGTTGGCCTTGAAAATTTCAACTTTTTGTTCTCGACGGAGGACGCCTATATCATTACAAGAAATACGATTCTTTATAACTTGGCGTTGATCTCTCTCGGTTTAGTTCTTGCGGTGGGCATTGCGATCACCTTAAATGAACTTGTGAACAAACGGATGGCTAAAGTTTATCAAACGGCGATGTTTATGCCTTACTTCCTTTCTTGGGTCATTATTAGTTTCTTTACCTTCAGCTTTCTGAGTGTAGATAAAGGAATATTGAATCAAGTGGTTGTTTACTTCGGAGGCGATCCTATTTCCTGGTATGGGGATACTCGCTTTTGGCCATATATCCTAATTTTCATGGGGATTTGGAAATCAATTGGTTATTCAAGTGTTGTTTACTTAGCGGCTATAGCGGGTATCGACAAGTCCTACTATGAAGCAGCTATGATTGATGGGGCCAGCAAATGGCAGCAGATTAAGTTTATTACACTTCCTTTGCTTAAACCTTTAATGGTAACGCTAACGATTTTAGCGATTGGTGGTATTTTTAGATCGGACTTCGGTTTATTCTATCAAATCCCTCGGGATTCAGGTGTTCTATACTCCGTAACGAATGTTATCGATACTTATATTTATCGCAGCATGAGTACGACAGGTAATCTAGGGATGAGTACAGCAGCGGGTCTATATCAATCGATTGTTGGATTTATCATGGTGCTTGTAACGAATTCTATTGTGAAAAAGATCAGCAAAGAGAATGCGATATTCTAGAAAGGAGTTAGTGACGTTATGGCAGTATTCAAACGTAAGCCAAAAGAAATCGACAACAACGCCATTACTCCTTTATGGAATGTGGTACTCAATATTATAATTGGCATCTTCGCTTTTACTTGTGTGTTTCCGTTCTTGTTTGTCATAGCCATTTCTTTTACAGATGAGAAAGTACTTGCTCTAAATGGATTTAGCTTGTTACCCGAAAAATATAGTTTAGCAGCTTATCAGTTTGTTTTTAACACAGGTGATCAATTGCTTCGTTCCTTTGGAGTTACTTTGATGGTTACTGTACTAGGTACGCTCATTAGTTTATTTCTAATAACAACTTATGCGTATGTTCTCTCTCGAAGATCATTTCGCTATCGTAATTATTTCAGCTTCTTCGCCTTCTTCACGATGTTATTCTCAGGCGGAATGGTTCCCAACTATATCGTGGCTACGCAGTTTTTACATTTGTACAACACGATATGGGCTTTAATATTGCCCATAGCGATGAATGCATTCTTTATTCTAGTAATGCGGACCTTCTTCCAGACTAGCGTACCTGATGCACTCATTGAGGCTGCCAAAATTGATGGGTCTGGTGAGTTTCGGACCTTCCTGCAAATTGTACTTCCAATCTCTTTACCGGGGATTGCAACGATTGGATTGTTCTGTACGCTGGGCTATTGGAATGATTGGTTTAATGCCCTGCTGTATATAGATGATGCGAGTCTTGTTCCACTCCAAGCGATGCTGATGCGAATTCAGAATAATATGGAGTTTGTCATTCAGAACAGTATGCAGATGGGATCAAGCTTTGAGATTGCTGCAACCTTGCCAACAGAAACCGTTCGTATGGCGATGGTTGTACTGGCGACCTTACCTATAGCACTAGCGTATCCGTTCTTCCAAAAGTATTTTGTACAAGGCTTAACCGTGGGCTCTTTAAAGGAGTAACACTACTAAGATGTATTTATTCGAATCGCTAGGACAGGAATCGATATAAATAAAGCGTTCATTAATCTAAAGGGGGAAAATAGAAATGAAAATGAAAAAAGGCTTAACACTCGCTCTTGCAGGGACAATGCTTTTTTCTGGCCTTCTAGCTGGATGTGGTTCGAATAATAATACAAATGCTGCTAAAGAAACAAACAATTCAGCGGCAGCAGGGAATTCAGCAGGGAACACATCAGAATTAAAGCCATATGAGTTGAAGATGTATTTAATTGGTGGACCTCAAAAGGATTTAGATCTTGTCTTAAAAGAAGTTAATAAATATACCCAAGAAAAAATTAACGCGACGTTGAACATTACGATGTTCGATTGGGGCGATTACGATAAGAAGATGCAAGTCATCACCGCTTCCGGTGAGCCTTATGATATTGCCTTTACCTCTTCTTGGACAAATGACTTCCGTCGTAACGCTGCTAATGGGACGTTCTTGGGTCTGAATGATCTGCTAGATAAGTATGGTAAGGAAACGAAAGAAGTTTTGGACCCTCGTTTCTTAGAAGGAACTAAGATTAAAGGTGAGATCTATGGTGTTCCTGTAAATAAGGAGCTTGGACAGCAATGGGTATGGCGCTTCAATAAGAAATATGTTGATAAATATAACATGGACATTTCCAATATCCGTACATTGGATGATCTAGAGCCACTTCTTAAAACGATTAAAGAGAACGAGCCGGCTGATATTACACCTCTAGCTGTTCCTAAAGGCTTTAAACCATTCATGCCATTTGACTATGTACTAGGTGATGAGCTACCTATCGGGGTCTATATGGATTCCACAGATGGCAAGGTTGTTAATATTCTGGAGACACCTGAACTTGCAACATCGTTAGATACGATGCGTAGACTTTACACAGCAGGTTACTTACGCCCAGACGTTGCGACACTTGAAGGTATTGATAACATTAAGACCGGTAAATGGTTTGCCGATCGCGAAATCACACAGCCTTATGCAGAAAAAGGTTGGTCTCGTTCAGCAGGTTATGAAATTGTAACTTCGCCTATGCATGAGCCTTATGTATATACACAGTCCGCCGCAGGTTCGATGCACGCGATTTCCGTAACCTCAGGTGATCCTGAGCGCGCGATGATGTTCTTGAATCTTTTGAATACAGATAAGTACTTACGCAATTTGCTCAACTATGGTATTGAAGGCACTCATTATAAGAAAATCTCCGACAATGTCATTGAAGATCTGCCAGCTATGCAAGATAGCTATGCAATGCCAGGCTTCACACTTGGGAACATGTTACTGACTTATCTGCATGCTGATGACCCTGCTGATAAATGGGATGCTTTCAAGAAGTTTAATGATTCTTCAAAAGAAGCCCCTACCTTCGGTTTTGCATTTGATCCTACACCTGTAAAAACAGAAGTAGCGGCTATCAACAACGTAACTAAAGAATTTATGCCAGCGCTATACACAGGTTCTGTTGATCCTAAAACATATCTGCCAAAAGCAGCGAAGAAATTTAAAGAAGCTGGACTTGATAAAGTCATTGCAGAAGTTCAAAAGCAACTTGATGAGTGGAACCAGACAAAGAAATAAGCTAATGAACGTAACACGCCTAAGATTAATCACTAAAGGTAACACAAATAGGATTAGTGGAGACGGGCAGCTATGCTGCCCGTCTCTCTATCTATCCCCATTTATTATGAAGGAGTGAGAATATGGAACAATTCCGACTTCCCACCATCTCTATGCCGAAGCTGCCGCTTCCTCAAGCGGTTCAAGAAGTATTGAACGAAGCAGAGGAGAAGTTAGCTCATCGGCCGAAGCTGTTGCAGCTTTTTAAGAACTGTTTTCCCAATACGCTTGAGACAACGACTAAGCTTATGGATGATGGGACAACGTTTGTAATTACAGGAGATATCCCAGCTTCTTGGTTGCGAGACTCTGTGGAGCAGGTTATGCACTACGTGCCCTTTGCTAAAAACGATCCCGATCTTCAGCGGATTATTGGCGGGTTAATTAAACGTCATATCGAGTATATTCATATCGATCCGTACGCCAATGCGTTTAATGAGACAGCGAATGATTGGCATTGGAGCACTAGCGATATTACGGAAATGTCCCCCTGGGTGTGGGAGCGTAAATTCGAGATCGATTCTCTTTGTTTTTCCATGCGTCTGGCTTATGCCTATTGGAAAGAAACCGGAAAGGCTGATATATTCGACGCCGGATTTAAGGCAGCAATGATCAAAATATTCAACCTGTTCAAAACTGAACAGCGCCATAGTGAATTATCTCCATACCGGTTTACGCGTAACAATGGGATTCCTGAAGATACACTGCGTAATAACGGTCTAGGTATGCCTGTTAATTACACGGGTATGGTCTGGTCGGGATTCCGCTCGAGTGATGATGCATGCGACTTTCATTACAACATCCCGGGGAATATGTTCGCTGTTGTTGCATTACGTCATATGCAGGAATTCGCTGAATGGGTATTCCGTGATCTTGAATTTCTGGAACAGCTTAAAGCATTAGAAGCTGAGATTGATCACGGAATTCAATTGTATGGTATTTATCGTCATCCGAAATTCGGTCCAATCTACGCCTACGAGACCGATGGTTATGGCAACTACTGCTTGATGGATGATGCGGGAACACCAGGACTCCTGTCGATTCCTTATCTCGGCTATGTTACCGCAGAGGATGAAATTTATCAGAATACGAGACGATTTGCTCTGAGCAAGGAGAATCCTTTTTATTTTGAAGGAACCGCAGCGAAGGGAATCGGCAGTCCGCATACTCCCAAAGACTACATCTGGCATATGGCATTAACCATGCAAGGTTTGACGGCTTCAACTAAGGAAGAAAAGCTGGAGATGCTTGCGATGTTAGAAGCTACGGATGCGGATACTGGCTTTATGCATGAGGGATTCCATGTTAATGATCCGAATACGTTCACTAGAAAATGGTTCGCCTGGTCCAATAGTCTGTTCTCCCAACTTGTCTATAAAATGATGAAGGAAGGACTACTATGAGCAGCCTGAGTAGACCTGTAATCATATTTTATGATTCTGATTTTCCAATTTCCAGTCCCATTCCTAGCGATGCGATTACATCCATGAGTGAGTTCGGATCTATTGTAAGTGAGAATCAGCTTGCACAAACGCTATGCGAAACGAAAGGCGGCTGTTTCATCAATCTGCATGCACCCTATTTCCCGAAAGCGGCCTGGATAGCCATTCTTGAATACCTGCAAAGAGGTGGCGGGTTGATTAGCATTGGAGGCGCACCCTTCAAACAACCTGTTCGTTGGGAAAATGGCCGATGGCATGTCGAAGCGGAGCAGACTTCCTATCATCAGGAGCTGTATATTCATGAGGCACTTCGTGTTGAATGCTCACGCAACCATTCATTGCTTGCCTTGGATGTCATTCCTCTGCTTAAGGGTCAAGAATCTCTTTTTCTAACGAGTGCGGACACATGGAACCTCGTGCCACATACGACAAAGACGAGTGATTTACCACATCAAATGGGCTCGGCAGGTCCGATGAGCACACGGATTTACCCGCTCTTAAAGGGAATTACGTCCGAGGGTCGAGAAACCGCTGCCCCAGTGGTTCTTTGGGAGAATACGAGCGGTTTGTATGCAGGTTCACGCTGGCTGTTCGTAAATACACCTGCAACAGCTTCTTTTTGGGAGCAAAAAGGTCCTTCCGCGATATCCAATTGGGCGCGTTTCTGCAGCAAGGGTGTTACGGAAATGTGGGTTAAGCCCAATTACGCGTCTTATGAATCAGGAGAACGTGCTTCCCTAACCCTTCAGATTCAGCAGCTTGAACGAGTGAGACCTTCTATGCGAAATGAAGATACATGGAATTTCACAATTCATGTAGAGCATGAATCAGATACCTCTTTGAAGTGGTCTCAGAGTTTGGAAATGAAGGCGAATGCAGAACTAAACATGGTGCGTCTGCCTATTCCTTTGGAGATAAGTAGGGGCCTCTACCAGATTGTCTGTGAAGCAGAAGCCAGTGATGGTGAGGTTCGCATTCTGCGCCAAGGGTTCTGGGGTCATGCTCCTGAGCTGCTGGCAGCAGGCCATCCGGTAACGAGCGGCAGAGATTATTTTATAAAAGATGGGCGTCCGCTACCAGTGGTCGGCATGACTTATATGGCGAGTGATGTGGCGCGTAAATTTCTATTTCTGCCGAACGTCGGAGTTTGGGATCGTGATATGGGCCAGATGCGGAAGGCCGGGATTAACTGGATCCGTACAGGGATCTGGACAGCTTATCGCAATGTGATGCAAGACGATGGACATGTCTCGGAAGAAGTATTGCGGGCGATCGACGCCTTCATCATGACGGCGAAAAAGCATGATCTTCAGGTGACGTTCACGTTTTTCTCCTTCACCCCGGAAACGTGGGGTGGGGTAAATCCTTATCTGGACCCACAAAGTGTTGAGGCTCAGAAGCGGTTCATTCGGTCTATTGTATCTCGTCATAAAGATTCTTCGAATGTAGACTGGGATCTTATTAATGAACCGTCGATGTTTGATCCGGACCGTATTTTCTCGGACGGCCCGAGTTCATGCCATGATCGCTTTGAGCGACAAGCTTTTAGGGAATGGCTACAAGAAAGACATGGTGTAATCGAAGTGCTGCAGGAACGCTGGAATATGACGCCCGCACAGCTTCCGGCCTTTGCTTCGGCAGGGCTGCCTGAAGCAAAAGAGATGAACTTCGACGTACAAGATATGCACAGTGCTAAGAGGGGGACACGCTGGTTGGACTATTGTTTGTTCTCTATGGAAATGCATAACCGTTGGGTGAAGCAATTATACGATACCATTAAGGAGCAATGTCCAGCTCAGATGGTTACGGTTGGCCAGGATGAGGGACTAGGAGCGCAGCGTCCTTCGCCGTTTTTCTATGAGGAAGCGGTAGATTACACTACTGTGCACTCCTGGTGGTTTAACGACTATTTGATATGGGATGGCATTTTTACCAAAACCCCCAATAAGCCAAACCTAATTCAGGAGACAGGCGTCATGTATGTAGAAACTCCAGATGGCCGAGCCAAACGTTCAGAACAAGAGCTGCGGAATTTGCTGGAACGCAAGTATGCTTACGCTTTTGGAACGGCTGGTGCGGGAGCTATTCACTGGATCTGGAATACGAATTTCTATATGGATAATGCGAATGAGTCCCATATCGGAGCACTGAGAGCGGATGGAACCGAGAAGCCTGAGGCAGACGTATCTTATGATTTCGGGAAGTTTATAGAAGGTATCCGTGATATATTTGGTGATCGGAAATTGGAAGAGATTGCGGTGGTGTTCCCTTATTCGAATGATTTCTCTAATCGAAAGTTGGCTTTTGCGTCTACAACAGAGCTTACCCGCATTCTGTCTTATGAGCTCAAGATGTCTTTTCGGGGGGCTTCTGAATACCACCTAGATGATTTGGAGAAGAACCCTGCGAAGCTGATTATACTGCCAAGCGCGCATAACTTCGCTGATGCAGCGATGGAACGGTTGTTACATATCGTTGAAGAGACAGGAGCGGTATTGCTTGCCACTGGACCGTTAAGCATTGATGCCTACTGGCGTTCTTCGGATCGGTTGAGTGATATTCTTGGCAAACGCGAATTGCGTAATGTGCGCCGCGAAGAAGTGCTTATGCTTCAAGGTCAAGTACTGCCTGTCTCTTTCGGCCACCGCCGGATAGCTGAGGTGACGAAGGAAACGATCATTCAAAAAAATGGTGGGAGTTCTACTATAGACACTGTCGTGAACCTTCCGCTGGGCAAGGGTCGACTCCTATGGAGTCCACTGCCAGTTGAATTGAGTGAGCGTAGGGATACTACGGCTGCACTTTACCGCTACGCGGTTAATGCTGCTTTTGTGGAACGTGATTTTGAATGGATTAGTGGTGGGGACTTAGCGGGTATCTACGGACGAAAACTGAGCTTTGCTACGGGTGCACTTTTTACCTTCGTGTCGGAATATGCCCAGGATGCAAAGATCGAGGTGAAGGATTCGGCCACTGGCCGAACTTATTCGTTCGTGTTGGAACAGGAACGTTCTGTTCTATTTGCCACGGATAGTAAAGGAGATTTGCTTGGTGTTTATCGCCCGCAGGAAGTCGAGATTCATGTCAATTATCCACATCTTCTACATTAAGCAACTTGGTAGATAGAACGCATTGCATATAAGGAGGTCTTCACTTTGGAAAGCTCAAAACAATCAATTAGCCCTCAGACAGCCCATATCATTTCCCATACACACTGGGACCGGGAATGGTATCTTCCCTATGAGAAGCATCATGTACGCTTAGTGAAACTGGTTGATGAATTACTGAACCGGTTGGATGAGGATAACGAATTTAAGAGTTTCTATCTGGATGGACAGACGATTATTCTGGAAGATTATCTTCAGGTACGTCCAGAAAATCAAGAGCGGCTACAGAAATATATTACGGAAGGTCGCCTTCTAATAGGACCTTGGTATATTTTGCAGGATGCGTTCCTTACTAGTGGGGAGGCCAATGTTCGTAATATGCAGATTGGCCATCAGGATTCGAAGCGTTACGGGGAACCCTCCAAAATCGGTTATTTTCCGGACACCTTTGGTCTAGTCGGCCAGACTCCACAATTAATGCTGCAATCCGGCATCAATAATGCCTTTTTTGGAAGAGGTGTGAAGCCCACTGGATTCAATAATACGGTGTCGGATGGAGGTTACGAATCCTCATTCTCGGAGCTGATTTGGGAAGGCCCTGATGGATCAAAAGTGCTAGGCATCCTATTTGCCAATTGGTATTCTAACGGAAACGAAGTGCCTGTAAATGAAGCAGAAGCCAAAGTGTTCTGGGAGAAAAAGCTGGCAGATGCGCGGAAGTTTGCCTCTACAGGTGAGCTGCTGTTCATGAATGGTTGTGATCATCAGCCGGCTCAACTGGATTTGCCAGAGGCTATCGAAGCTGCGAAGCGGTTGTATCCAGATATGGAGTTCATTCATTCGAACTTTCCTGATTACCTTAAGGCCGTAGAGGGTGTAGTGGATCGCAGCAATCTGTCGACTGTAAAGGGCGAACTGCGGAGCCAGCATACCGATGGATGGGGTACGTTAGTGAATACCGCGTCTGCTCGTGTCTATTTGAAACAGATGAATCAGGAAGGGCAAATCTTGCTTGAAAAGTTGGCCGAGCCACTTGCTTCGTTCGCACATTTACTGGGCAAAGAGTACCCCCATCATCTGTTCACCTATGCATGGAAGACATTAATGCAAAATCATCCGCATGATAGTATTTGTGGATGCAGCGTGGATGAGGTACACCGTGAGATGGTCACCCGTTTTGACAAGAGCCGTCATGTGGCAGAGACCATTGTTGAGGATAGTAAACGAGTGATTGCAGAAGCTGTGGATACGTCCGGGTTTACCACATATGGTGAAGACGTGCTTCCATTAGTAGCGATGAATATGACGGGTTGGAGTCGCACGGGTACTGTGAGCGTAGAACTTGATGTGGCGCGTCTATATTTGCGAGAAGGATTCTCTCTGGAAGAAACGGCTAGCCGTATGACTGGAATTGACTTGCACGGTCGTGTGTTAGTAGACGATCAAGGGAATAACATTGCCTCCCAGCTGGAGGACTTGGGTCTTCAGTTTGGTTATGATTTGCCAGATGATAAGTTCCGTCAGCCGTATATGTGCCGCCGGGTAAGACTTACCTTTGAAGCCGTAGAAGTTCCTGCGCTAGGTCTTCGATCATATGCTTGGGTTCGCCGAGCAGATGCAAAACTGCCAATAGCCGCTGAATCTTTGCTATATGGAGATCGGGTGCTGGAAAATGACGTTATCAAGGTAGTCATTAATGATGATGGTTCGTTTATGCTAAGTGACAAAACTAGTGGAGTGACCTATAACGATCTTGGTGTATATGAAAACACCGGGGATATCGGCAATGAATATATGTACAAACAGCCAGAGGCTGAACAAGCTTTGACGACTAAAGGACTGAAGGCTAACATTTGTGTACTGGAAAATACATCGTTTCGCGCCGCTATAGAAATTAACCATAACTGGGAGATTCCAGCCTCGGCAGATGATAAGCTGGATGAGGAGCAGCGTGCACTGGTTTACTATCCGGAGCGCAAAGCTCAGCGCAGTAGTGACACAGTCATTCTAAAACTTCGTACTGTAATCACCTTGGAGCGGGGCGGAAAGGGATTGCATATCGAAACGACAATAGATAACCAGGCCAAAGATCACCGGATTCGTATACTGTTTCCAACAGATTTGAACGCTGCCACGCATCGTGTAGATTCGATGTTCGAGGTTGCTGAGCGGAATATTGAACCAGCCACAGAATGGAAGAATCCGAGTAACACGCAACATCAGCAAGCCTTTGTTGATGTTAGTGATGGGAAAGCGGGTCTAACCGTCGCTAATTTTGGATTAAATGAATATGAAGTGCTGCGAGATGGGCGTAACACTATTGCGATTACGCTGCTACGTTCTGTTGGCGAACTTGGTGACTGGGGGCTATTCCCAACTCCAGAAGCGCAGTGTCTGGGAGAGCACGTTGTTCGTATGGAGCTAATCCCGCACACAGGTGAGGGTATAACTTCTGGTGCTTATGCTGAAGCTTACCAATTCCAGGTTCCGTGGATTGTATGTCAGACAGATGTACATGCAGGCGTGGTTGCGCCGGTGTATACTCCATTTGATTGGGAGAGTAGGGAACTCGCATTTTCTTCACTGAAAATGAACGAGCAGACTGGAGATATACTGCTGCGTTGGTACAACATGAGTCAGCAGAACACCAACCTGGCCTTCCATTCGTCTATTCCACAGCAGTATTTCTATAAAACGACGATTCTAGAAGAGGAGAGCCACCCAGTCACTAGTGATGAGAAAGAGAAAGGTAGCTTTGACTTACAGATCGGTCCATGCGAAATTGTAACGATTGGTATTAGAAAATAAATGGAAAAGGACGGTATCCAGAGAGTCGTATGACTTTTGGATATCGTCCTTTTTTGTATAAATACGTATCTTAGGAAGAAGATTTGCCGCGCGCAGTGGATCCAAGCTGATCAATCTGCTCTTCCAGAACCGCACTTGCTTGGCCTAAAAACTGCGAAATAAGGGCGAGCTCTTCATCCGTATAAGAAGCTGCGAGCTTAACCATGGCGGTATGGAGCGGTTGGTACGTATTAATGACATCATCTTTATTCTCATATAATGGCACAATAATCACTTTACGGCGGTCATTCGGGTCATTTTGTCTGCGGACATAGCCATTTTTTTCGAGCCGGTCTATTAATGCCGTAACACTGCCTGTGGTCAGACCGGTTAATTTAGACAGTTCTCCAGCAGTGATCGGACCTTTCTCCCGTAGAATATCTATAGATAAGAAATCATTATTGTATAACCCAAGTGAGGCGGCTACATTTTGTTGGTACAATACCGTTCGGTTTCCCAAACTGCGCATAAGCAAGGTGAATTGTTCCTGCTCTGGTGTAGGTTGTTCGTGGCTTGACAAAAGATAACGCTCCTTTTAAAATAATTATATCTTGATAGTCAAGATATTAGATTATAAAGTTATTTGAAAATTTTGTGATTTATCAAATACATTCTATCGAAATTAGAAATGTTTTGCAAAATAATTGCAATCCAACAACTTTGGGCAACCATATGGATAGAAGATATAACTACGAACCAGTGGGTTGAATTGAGAGGGGAATAGATGTGAAAGAGACTATTGTTATTAAAGGGGCAAGAGAGAATAATCTGAAAAATGTCTCGCTCACGATTCCTAAGTATAAGCTAGTTGTCCTGACAGGACCTTCGGGATCAGGGAAATCGACGTTAGCTATGGATACACTTCAGCGGGAATGCCAAAGACAGTATTTGGATTCCATGGGCATGACGTCAGATACGATCAGCAAACCAAAGGTGGAGTCTATTATTGGACTGTCTCCGTCCATTAGTGTTGGACAACATGTCACCAATCGTAATCCCCGTTCGACAGTTGGGACAGTCACCGACATCTATACGTTTGTCCGGTTTATCTTTTCCAGATTAGGCGAGCGGGTTTGCCCTTCCTGTAGTGGCAGCATTCCACCTTCTTTTGAAGCGAGGGGATTGCTGATCGAGGAAGACGAGGAAATGCATGGTCAAACGATGGGTTGTCCGCATTGCGGAGCTGAGCTTGAGAAGCTGGGCATGTCACACTTTTCTTTTAATAAGCCGGAGGGAGCTTGTGAAGCCTGCGGTGGTGTTGGATCTGTGGCAACTATAAATGAAGTGGCAGTGTTTAATCCAGAGCTTAGTATGCGTGAGGGTGGGGTGGCCTCGCTGAATGGTGTTCATCGTGATATACAGATGCGTATATTAGTGGCCGCTGGCAAGCATTTTGGTTTTGAGTTTGACCCAGATCAGCCCTTAAAAAATTACGGCGAAATTCAGCGCGACTTGTTATATTACGGAGTGGAAAGTGAGGCGTTTAAGCGCCATTTTCCCAATGTTAAGCCGATTCAAGGCACCAAATTTGAAGGCGTCATTCCTGGTTTGTGGCGGCGATACAAGGAGAAGGAAGGAGAAGCTGGTACACAGGAAAAAGACGGCGGATTTTTTCATGAGCAGCAATGCCCGGAATGCCTTGGCGCTCGCCTAAAAAAAGAAGTTCGTCTCGTTCGGGTAGCTGGCGCATCGATTACGGAGGTATCAGATTGGCCATTAAGCGATGTTTACGAGTGGACTAAAGGCTTGGAGGCGGCTTTGCCAACCGAGGGACTTCATCTGCTTGAACCCATCCTTCACGATATGCCTACCCGACTAAAACGGATTATCGATGTTGGTCTTGGTTATCTTTCCATGAACCGTCAGACGGTCTCCCTCTCTGGTGGAGAGGCACAGCGGCTGCGCCTTGCCTCATTGCTGGGGTCAGGTCTGACTGGAGTGTTATACATTCTAGATGAACCGACGACCGGGCTTCATCCGCGGGATACTGTTGGCCTCATTCGTGTGCTTCAGGAGCTGCGCGATTTGGGTAATACGGTGCTCGTTATCGAGCATGATATCGAGATGATGCGCGCTGCCGATCATATTATTGATATGGGTCCGGGTGCTGGTCTGGACGGAGGGCAAGTTGTTGGCGAGGGCAGCATTGAGGATTTGATGGCAAGCGAGGCTTCTGTTACGGGAGCCTATCTTAGAGAAGAGCGTCATAAGACTGCTGCATATGTTCGCCGGAAAGGTGACGGAAAACAAATCACCATCCGACAGGCACAGTACCGGAATATTGATATCCCGGAGGTTTCTTTACCTCTAGGTTGTCTGGTCTCTGTAACTGGAGTTTCGGGTTCAGGCAAGTCGACACTAGTCTTTGATATTCTTGCGCAAGGCAGTACGAAAGGACATGAGCAAATAGGCTGTGCGGAGATTGCGGGCTTAGATCAGGTTGGAAATATAGTGATCTTTGACCAATCGCCCATGGGTAGAATGCTGCGTTCTAATGTAGCGACGTATACAGATGTATTCACACATCTGCGCCAGCTGTTTGCTGCTTTGCCGGAGGCGAAAAAAAGAAAACTGACCTCCAAGCATTTTTCCTTTAACACACCGGGTGGACGCTGCGAAACCTGTCAGGGTCTTGGGGTGCTGACTGTAGACATGAATTTCTTACCCGATCTGGAGGTTAAATGCCACGCATGCAAGGGGAGAAGATTTACGGATGAGGTTCTCCAGGTGAAATATGATGGATATTCCATCTCGGATCTGCTGGACATGTCCGTACAGGAAAGCTTGCCGATTCTTAAGTCGGAAGCCAAAATGGCGGGGATTATCGAGACATTGTGTGAGGTGGGTCTCGGTTACCTTAAATGGGGACAATCTGTCAAAACCTTATCCGGTGGTGAAGGGCAACGGATTAGACTGGCTAAAGAGCTGAGCAAACCTTCCAAAAACCATACGCTCTATCTGCTTGACGAACCCACAACAGGCCTTCATCCGTCAGACATCAAGCAGCTCCATACCTTATTGAGCAAATTGGTTGATACGGGAAATACTGTCGTAGTTGTGGAGCACAGCTTAGAGCTGATTCGGGAGTCCGACTGGGTGATTGACATCGGCCCTGAAGGTGGCGTTGTGGGCGGTAAGCTTGTAGCTGAAGGTACACCGGAGCAGGTTGCTGAAGTACGGGAATCCTACACAGGGATGTTCCTGAAACGGATTCTGGCTGAAGGGCTGTAACTTAATAAAAGAGGTGCCCAAAGCCATGAAAATGGCTGGGGCACCTCTCTTTTTTTGAACTTAAACCAAACCTCTGCTCTCAACTCTAAACTTTGCCTGAACGTCTGAACCAATCTCATTCGCGCGTACTTAGCACTTTGGGAATAAGAGATGATCATGAGTCAATGGTGTTTGATCCGCAGATGATTAGGATACGGTAGCAACAGACAGCGAAAGACAGCGAAAGACTATGCTTCGGCGGTATCGGACTCAGCAGACCAGCGAATGATCATTCTTCGGCGTGTCGGACTCAGGAGTCCAGCGAATGATCATTCTTCGGCGTATCGGACTCAGCAGACTTTATAAGCAGGAAAATCCGCCAATTGGAGTATTATCGGACCGCATAGCTCCTAATGGCGGAAAAATCACCGTATAAGAGCCTGATTCTAAGAAATAGCTGCGCTGGAGTCCGATGAGTTGCTGAAAAGGCGATAAATTAGTAAATAGCGTCATTGGAGTCCGAAAGCCTCAGCAGGAGATCATGGTAGCAGTAGCAGTAGCAGTAGCAGTAGACCCAGCGAAAGACTATGCTTCAGCGGTATCGGACCCAGCGGACCTTAAATGTAGGAAAATCCGCCATTTGGAGTATTATCGGACCGCATAGCTCCTAATGGCGGAAAAATCACCGTATAAGAGCCCCTTTCTAAGGAATAGCTGCGCTGGAGTCCGATAAGTTGGTGAAAAGGCGATAAATTAGTAAATAGCGTCATTAGAGTCCGAAAGCCTCAGCAGGAGATCATGGTAGCAGTAGCAGTAGCAGTAGTGGTAGCGGTAGCAGTAGAACCAGCGAATGACCATACTTCGGCGGTATCGGACTCAGCAGACCTTATAAGCAGGAAAATCCGCCATTTGGAGTATTATCGGACCGCATAGCTCCTATTGGCGGAAAAATCACCGTATAAGAGCCCATTTCTAAGGAATAGCTGCACTGGGGTCCGATAAGTTGCTGAAAAGGCGACAAATTAGTAAATAGCGTCATTGGAGTCCGAAAGCCTCAGCAGGAGATCATGGTAGCAGTAGCAGTAGCAGTAGCAGTAGCAGTAGCAGTAGCAGTAGCAGTAGCAGTAGCAGTAGCAGTAGCAGTAGCAGTAGCAGTAGCAGTAGCAGTAGCAGTAGCAGTAGCAGTAGCAGTAGCAGTAGCAGTAGCAGTAGCAGTAGCAGTAGCAGTAGCAGTAGCAGTAGCAGTAGCAGTAGCAGTAGCAGTAGCAGTAGCAGTAGCAGTAGCAGTAGCAGTAGCAGTAGCAGTAGCAGTAGCAGTAGCAGTAGCAGTAGCAGTAGCAGTAGCAGTAGCAGTAGCAGTAGCAGTAGCAGTAGCAGTAGCAGTAGCAGTAGCAGTAGCAGTAGCAGTAGCAGTAGCAGTAGCAGTAGCAGTAGCAGTAGCAGTAGCAGTAGCAGTAGCAGTAGCAGTAGCAGTAGCAGTAGCAGTAGCAGTAGCAGTAGCAGTAGCAGTAGCAGTAGCAGTAGCAGTAGCAGTAGCAGTAGCAGTAGCAGTAGCAGTAGCAGTAGTAGTAACAGTAGTAATAGACCGAGCAAATGATCATACTTCAGCGGTATCGGACCCAGCACACCTTAAATGCAGGAAAATCCGCCATTTGGAGTATTATCGGACCGCATAGCTCCTATTGGCGGAAAAATCACCGTATAAGAGCCCATTTCTAAGGAATAGCTGCGCTGGAGTCCGATGAGTTGCAGAAAAGGCGATAAATTAGTAAATAGCGTCATTGGAGTCCGAAAGCCTCAGCAGGAGATCATGCATCTAGCGCAGCTTAATAATCTAGCAGACGTCCATTATCATGCCATTGCCCGTACATTTTATTTTCTTTAGTGTTTGTTATGAATTTGTCTAATTTACTCTTAAATAAATCTGGCTGATGTTTATTGCTTTGGATCGTGTCGATCCGAACTCTTTTATAAAGGGGGGGAAAGGCCCGGAAATTCTCATATACTTGACTGTCCTCTTTTAGCCTTTGCTCTATAATCTTATCTACTATAAAAGAATCAGGGTTCATATCAGGAAGTACCCGTTTTCCTTCAGCACTCATTAACCCCAGCTTTTCGAGGCGGCGGACACGCTCTTTATTCAATTCAGTCCAAGAGCTTCTTTTGCTTCGGGGAGAGAGTCTTTGCGCCAGCTCCGTTTCCGAAATTTTCTTTTTCACTCCATCGATCCATCCAAAACACAAACATTCCTCAACTACGTCCAAATATAGCAACGTTTCTGGGTTTGGCGTCATACTAACGAGTACCCAACAAGATTGTTCAGTCTTACAATTCTCCTGCAGCCAAACTCTTAAATCTTCTCTCGTTTTTACTGTAATTAGATTTTTAATCTCCATAATTAAAATACAATTTCCTTTCTAGGTATGGAGTGGAGCGTCTTGCCCATCCGAGATTAAATTGCTTTTGCAGGAACCTGATACCAAAAAAGAGCATAGTCATTCATGGTGGAAGCATGGCCTAACTGCCGTAACATAGTAGATACATTGCCTCTATGATAAGTCCCGTGATTGGCGACTTGCAACACAATTTCTGATAGGCGTGTTTGGCGGATTCCGGCGAATGGATTGTCAAGCAGAATGGTTTGCTCCAAATCGGATTGGTTGTGTAACCATGCTTTGTATTGTTCTGATAGATGGGCAAAGATATTTACGTATTCATCCACAGAATCTAGAATGCTCAAATTTAGCGGGATACTTTGTTGAAAAGCCTCTGGCATGGCAGTGCCTGTTAATACAAGATACCACATCGTATCAACCGCATAGATATGGCTAAGGGCATGAGCGATGGTGGGAAATGAGCTGTTCACTTCTTGACTTAGCACAGAAGGCGGGAGTTCCTTGATTCCCCCCAGGATAGTTTGGTTTGCCCATGTGTGGTATTTAAACATTTCTACTGGATAATTTGTCATTCGTACATTCTCCTTTTGAATGGTCATGGATTTGTTTTTTGTTACTGTAGTTAATATAAAAGAAGAAGTATGACATCAGACTGTCATACTTCTTCATAAAGTTTGAGTGTGTTTTGAAGCTGCTCTTTTAAAATACCTCGCAATGCAGGGGGTTCGAGGACTTCGGCGCCGCTGCCAAAACTCAGCAGAATGGACCAAAGCCAACGTGCTTCCAATGGCTTATACACAGGAATTCGCATCGTCATGCTTTTATCGGAATGAAATTCCTTGTCGACTTGATGAAACTGATCCAAAGCTTCTGCCAAAGCCTCAGGGTCTACCCGGATCACTATTTCCTCCACCTGATCTGCCCTGTTTGAACAGCCGGCCTCTTTGGGTACCTCATGTTGCGAATGAAAGGTATCCTGCGTCAGGAACAAATTCAGCATCCGGGAAAGTCGGAACTCCCTATAGTCCTGCCGAGCCCGGCAATAACCATAGATGTACCAGTTGCTATATTTAAAATGAAGCTTTACTGGTTCCATTTCACGGGTTGTACGTTCATTTTTTACACTGATGTAATCAAAACGGACAACATTTCGTTCCGCTATAGCCGCACGTAAAAGAGGAAGTGCGTCAGGATCCGTACGCCGGGTTTCAAGATCCACCGCGAGACTAGAGGTCTGTGGCTCCGTTCCAATCGTTTGCAGCCGTTCAATGGTTCCTTGCGTATGCTCATCTTCAAACACGGAAGAAAGACTGTTCAGTACAGTAATCAGAGAAGTGACATCATACGAACGGAGCAGGCTTTTATCCATTTTATATCCGTCCATAATGCCATATCCACCTTTAGTTCCCTGATACGATACGACCGGGATGCCAGCGGCACAAATCACATCGATATCTCTATAGATCGTTCGCTGGGAAACCTGAAACTCTTCAGCCAGCTTGGAGGCAGATAAAACTTCGTGGTTCAATAGCTTGTAGATCATAGAAATCAATCGTTCCAATTTCATGTGTGCATTCCCACCCATTAGTCCATTTCGTGTTACAGCGTGATTATATCATAGATTTTTTCGGGCTAATTTTGGGCGGGAGGAGTTTTGTTGTTGGTGATGAAGAAATATCCTATGACAGAGTCTGACAGAGTTGATTAATCTATTTACAGATTAAATCCGCAGGCTCGCCTGATAAATCATTAACAGAAATAATAGCATCGTTTTTTTTCACAGGTGGGGTCCAATATTGCTCATTCCCAGGCAGGTCATCGAACCATTCGGCGTCCTTTGGACAATCTAGAATCATAAATTTTCCGTATTCCTGATCTCTGGATTGATGGTATTTGAGATAGGCTTTTCCGTTATCAATGGCGAGAATTTCTATTTTTCCTGAGGTGTGGCTCATGGATAAGCGTACTCTTTTGCCAAGTCCTGAGGTTCTGGCTTTGGCTTCTTCTACAATTTGATAGACTTGCTCGAGCGGTAATACGAAATCCCGGTTTCCGGCTACGGGCCGGTTCACAAAGAAGTAGTAGGGTGTAACGCCAGCCCATGAAAGCCGGTCCAGTAGTTCCCCTAAAATAACGGGATCATCGTTGATGCCTTTGAGGATGGGGGTCTGATTTACGACAATTGCCCCTGCGTTGTGGAGAGCTTTAAATGCTTTTTTGGCTTCAGGTGTAATTTCACGAGGATGATTGATATGCGCCATAACATAGATTCGTTTGTCTTCGGTAGAGTAAGTACGAATCAGCTCCAGCAGTTCTTCGTCTTCAGAGATCCGCATCGGATTAAATACGGGAATTTTGGAACCCAGTCTAATGATCTTAACATGCTCAATGCTTCTTAGATTTTCAATAATGGATCTTAGCTTCGGTGTGGAGAGAATTAAACTGTCCCCGCCCGTAAGAAGTACGTTGTTAATCTCCGGATTATTTGCGATATACTCCAAACCCGGAGAGACATCAGCCATCGCCTCTTTCACGTCATTTCGGAACAGACGCTTACGGAAACAGTAGCGGCAATAAGCCCCGCAGACCTCGGATACAATCAGCAGTGCAGTTGTTCTATACTTGTGCTGACAACCAGGTACCACATAATTCGTGTCCTCATCGGAGGCGTCCCAGCGCCCATACTCCAGCAGTTCACCTTCGTTAGGAATAACCAGCTTACGGATGGGATCATTTGGATCATCCCAGTTAATCAAAGACAGATAGTAGTCATTTACACGAAAAACAAATTTGTCCGTAATTTCTTTCAGATTCTCTTTTTCCAGCTCAGACAACATAGCTATTTTGTTAATATCCGTGAAGTACTTTACCTTTTGCACGTACATCTCTCCTTTGTCTCGTAGTGTGAGAAATGAGGGAGCCTTAGTGTCAAAGGCCAATCTACTGCCAGCAGGGTCCAAAAAAGCACCAAAAGAGACCCTTAGCAAGGGTCTCTGGTTATGTAAATAACATGAAAAGCAGACCCATCCACTGCTGACGAGGTTAGCTGACGGACTCGGGTAAGATGGTACCCTACATTCTAATGCTCAATGATTCGCCCCAATTAACTGGTTCCCCCGCTTTTCAACTGTAAAAGTTGGAAATTAAGCGTAGATAAAGTATACCCTATCAAGTTTTGAAAAGTCAAAAGAGAATCCTAGATTCACTTTCAATTGCTAGCGCTACTTCCGCCGAGTAGTTTAGGCAACAGCGTTAGCAGCTTCTCCCGGGTTAACGCATCACTAGAGTTCCATTTGCTTCCGTCGAGCAGATAAACATGTCCCTGACGTACTGCCGGGAGATTGTTCCAAAGTGAACTGTCTAGTAATCGTTCCATCGCAGCTCGCGAGTCTTTGCGTTCCGGAATGAACATGAAGATATGATCTCCGGCGTAGGCAGGCAGTCGTGTTGGATCAACTTCGGCGAACCCTAACTCTTCGTCCAATATGGCCTGGATCTCTTCAGTCGGTTGTAATCCACATGGGGCATAAAGCGCAGTGGAGAATCCGGACATTCCCATAGCATACAGATGATCTCCATGATCATAGACCAAAGCAGAGGCGGTTTCTCCAACTTGGAGGGTTGTCGTGTAAAGCTGCTGCCACATGGCAGCGTTTTTGATTGTGAATGACTCCAGCCATGCTTCGGCTTCGCGCTGTTTACCTAGCCAACTGCCTAGTGTCCGCATTCGTTTGTCGAGAGATGCAAATGAATCAAAGGTGAGTGTCGGAGCGATACCAGAAACTGCTCTGTAGGCTCTTTCATCACTATTTGCCAAAATGATCAAATCTGGGTTTAGGGAAGCGGTCAACTGCGGGTCCAGTGGAAACCCGACGTTGGCGAGCTTCTTAAGCCGATGTTTATAGACGCTGTTCCGGGCGAACGCTTCATCTCCACCGATAGGCTTTACGCCTAACGCGAGAAGGTCGCCAAGTGTTTCGCCATGATAGACAATACGTTTCGCTCGCTCTGGAATCTCCACCTCATGACCCGTCCAATCCTTGACGGTAAGCTTACGACCTTGCTGATGTGCATATTGTCCGGGTGTAACTCCGGTTTTTTGCCGAAAGCGGCGGCTGAAATAGTATTCGTCCGAGAAGCCGACCAGTCTGGCGATTTCCCGCAGTGGTTCAGTCGATTCCTGCAGGAATCGTTTGGAATGATTAATGCGCAGATCCGTCAGGTATTCAAGCGGCTTTTTACCCGTAAGCTGCTGAAAGATCGGTGTATATTGCCAGATTGATATTCCCGCCAGTTCAGCTAACTGCTTCACGGTGATACTCTCTGTATAATGCTCCTGAATGAATGTTATGGTCTTTTCTACGGATTCCGTAGGACTTGGCAGGTGTTTGGAAGGGTAATTATGCTCAAAAAGTAGCAGCAGCAATTCTTGGAATTTTAATTGTCGCTTGAATTGTTGTACATCATCGGTGTTATTCCTGTTCATGAGCAGGTCTTCGACTAGTCGGATTACCTTGGTGAACGGGTGCACAATTAACTCCCGTCTGCCGGAAAGCAGCTCTCCAGAATATCGTTTAGGAAGCTTGGTTGTATAAATTGCTGTAAAGGTGATGAGGTAATAATACAACGTCAGCTCCTGGTTGTTCGTACTATAGGAGATTCCAGGAGATAGTAGATAACATTTATCCGTACTTAGTATCACGCTTTGATCATCGAGGTTCAATTGTCCGTTCCCTCCAGTAAATATGAGAAGGGTATAGTCCTGGGTTGTACGCGTTATAGAGCTTGAATCGGCAGCTTGAATCATCAGTTCGGCCTCGTTTAGCTGAAATAGCAGAGAGTGGAGTGGGGGGCAGGACGATGATGTATGCAGCATGGGTTCAGCCTCCGTTCATTTGGTGAGAATGATTATCAATGAATTCATTGTATATAAAAAAAAGAAGCATATCAACAGCTGTTGACATGCTTCTTGCAGTTTTTTATCAGCCTTGTGTTAAACTCTTCATCTCGGAAGGTTATTTCATATTCAATAGCTGTGGAATTTCGCCAAGCAGCCATTCTCTTGTTGTCGCATCACTTGAAGTCTTCATGATGTCTTGTGTATAGACATATCCGTTCTTGACGGCAGGAAGGCTCTTCCAGATAGGGCTCTTTAATAGATTCTCTGTGGATTGTTTTGCTTCTTCTGCCACTGGAGTCAAGATGAATATCCGGTCTCCGGCATATTCTTTCAGGACTTCCATGGATACTTCCTGGAACCCTTTACCTTCATCAAGGATCGTCTGAATAGCTGGAGTTGCCTTGAAGCCATTCTCCCCATAGAGTACCTGGGAAAGTCCGGTTGCTGCCATTATAAACAGTCTGTCTCCTGGATAATAAGTGAAGACCGCAGCCGTTTCGCCCTCTTTCATGCCTGCGGATTTCAATTGCTTCCACATGTTCTCTTCAGCGGTTTTATACTGCGCAAGCCATGCTTCTGCTTCAGTCGTTTTCCCAACAATTCCACCAATGTCCAGCATACGTTCCTGGAGTGGGGCAAAGGTATCAAATATTATAGTGGGTGCAATTTTGGAGAGCTGTTCGAAATCAGCTTCATCTGTGCCCGCATAGATGATCAGGTCAGGCTGAAGCTCCAATGTTTTTTCCAGATTGATAGGGAAGCCTACATCCTCCACACCTTGTAATTGATCTTCAAAAACCTGGCCTTCACCCATAGAAAGAGGATAACCTACCGCCTGCACACCAAGTGCGAGCAAATCGCCATAAGTTTCTCCAGAATAGATAATTCGCTGTGGATTCACCGGAATCTCTACAGTATGCCCTATGTAATCTGTATAGGAGCGGGTAGTCGCTGCTGCTTCATCTGTACTGCTATCTGAGGGTTCTGCTGAAGGTACCGCGGTTGCAGCGGAAGAGTTCCCGGTTGCGTTCACCGTACTATTGGCAGAGGATTGTTCCTTTGAGTTTCCGCACGCCAGTAGCAATGTACTCAGCAAAAATAGTACACATACCACAGCGAAGGACTGTCGTACCTTGTTCATATCTTATTGCCTCCCTATTATATGTAACGACCACCAATAATGATAATCATTCTCGATTAAAATATATCATAAATTAAAGCCTCTTTTTACTCAATGGACAAAAAATAACCCCGTAATTTGATTTGTACAATCAAGTAAAAAGGATGTGTTTAAAATTATTTTGAATTATTTTTAGCTGCTTGGAAAAATACTCTAAATAACAGCAATCGAGAGAAAGAGAGGGAGCTTGTCTTCATAATAAACTTGGCAAAGGAATCCCTTGAAGCACATAGGATTGTGGTGTTTTTTTGAATCTGATTACTGTTATGTATTAAGAAGTTCAGGTGATGCAAAAATCCAGGTTTGTCCACATTGATTGTAATCGTTATCATTACGTGGCATGTTATCTACCGTGCTTGACGTCAGTAGAAGGGCTTTGTTATGGTTTTTATAGTCAAACGCAAGCCGAAATAGCTTTTTGTAGAATATGCAGAAGGTTTTGCGTAAGATATTCTAACCAAACATAATACGAGGGAGATGGTTGATTGTGATCAAAGGAATTATTTTTGATTTTGACGGAACGATTATCGACACGGAGACTGCTTGGTACACCGCATTTAACGAGGCTTATGCAGAATATGGAGTGGATCTGACGCTTGAACAATATTCCACCTGCATCGGCACGAGCTTGAACAGTTTTAATCCTTATGAATATTTAATGACTGATCTTAAGCTAGCGATTGACAAAGAAGAGTTCAGTAAGGCTGTTAAACAGAGACACAGCAAACTTATGGAGCTTGAAACAATACGACCAGGCATTCAGCATTATCTTGATTCCGCCAAAGCAGCTGGACTACGCGTAGGGCTGGCCTCAAGTTCTTCCCTGGAATGGGTGGAAAAATATCTGAATCAATTGGGTATTCGCGAGTATTTCGAATGTGTTCGGACTGCCGACCATGTGGCAAAAGTGAAACCAGATCCCGAGCTATATAACCAAACGTTAGCTTGTCTTGGAATCACAGCTGATGAGGCGGTTGCTATCGAGGATTCACCGAATGGATCTAAGGCAGCGGCAGCAGCTGGCATCCGTTGCATTGTGACGCCTAACGAAATTACTAATTTTCTTGAATTCGATAAGCAGCACCATAAAATTGATAATCTAAGTCTTCTTGAATTTGATCATGTAGTTACTCAACGTTGCTTCGTATAGAGAAACCGAGAAACTAAGTTCAAATTAAAGGGGGATACCAAATTGAGAGCCGTACATTTTGGAGCAGGTAATATTGGCAGAGGTTTTATTGGGCCTATGTTGTCGGACTCCGGTTACAATGTTTGTTTCGTCGGAAGAAATAAGAGTAAAATTGCCCAATTGCAAAAACGTGGGCAATATCCTGTCACCCTAGCTAACAAGAACAGGGACAGCTTTATTGTTGATAATGTTACTGCAATCAATCTGAATGATACTGAGGACGTTACTAGAGCTATAGCAGAAGCTGAAATTGTGACAACTGCCGTCGGAATATCCGCTTTAAAAGATATTGCTGAGACCATTGCGCAGGGCATCGAACGAAGGCTTGAAAATAGCAGAAATCTCAACCCTCTTCATATCATTGCCTGTGAGAATGGGATTGGAAGCAGTCAGAAGTTGAAAAAATCAGTTTATCGGCATATGAAGCAATCCTTCAAGGAACTTGCTGACCGCAATGTCGCTTTTCCCAATGCGATGGTGGACCGGATTGTACCTATGCAGAAAAATACAGATTCACTTGAAATCCTCGTTGAACCCTTCAGTGAGTGGGTTATTCCCCGCAGTGGAATGATTGGTAATTACAATGAAATTAAAGGCGTCCATTATGTGGATTCGCTGGCGCCATACCTCGAACGGAAGCTATATACTGTGAATACAGGTCATTGCAGTGCAGCCTATTTTGGATACCTGGAAGGTTATACTAGCATTCAAGAAGCGATGTCTGATCCCGGAATCAGAGTTCGTGTTCACGGGGTGCTTAAGGAAACAGGGGCCTTATTGGTGCATTTATATGGCTTCAAGCCCATAGAACATGACCGGTATATAGAAAAGATGATGGAACGATTCACTAACCCCAACTTTAACGATAAAATTACACGTGTCGCCCGCTCCCCGCTTCGCAAGCTTTCACCTAATGATCGACTCGTAAAACCGGCAATGCTTGCTCATGAACTTGGTTTTGAGACTTCACATTTAGTCTCAGCTATTGCTTCTGCACTTTATTTTGATCATGAAAAAGATCCAGAAGCCTTACAGCTTCAAGCGGACATCCGAAACCACGGGCTAAGTGAAGTCATTGCTGCACAACTAAAAATCCCCACGGAGCATCCGCTTCATGGTCGCATTATTTTGGAGTCCAACAAATTACGCGCGAGATATCCTCATAGGACTAGAATGAAGACAATAAACGTCAGGGTACCCTACTTTTAATATAAATCGATGGTTATAAAACTATAAAAGAGTGTTCTCTGCTGGATGGGCAAGAACACTCTTTTTTAGGTTACGAAGGTCTGTAAGTCTCTAATCCAATTCAATCCGCAGAACAACCGGAGTCTCACTGCGAACCGAGGTCGTTTTTATAACCAAGGCTTCATCGGTTCTTTCCCATGCAGGTTGTTCCTCAACACCTAAGATTTTGATCTGTTTAATCATCCCATGGAAGTGCGCAGAGTTTTCTTTAAGGGATTTGATTTGCACTATTCCGTTGTTTGGATAGACAAGAACAGTAGCGTAAAGATAACTGCCTTTTACCGTAAAGCGGATATCTTCATTAGTGAAAATTTTCGTGATCCCATCTGTAAACTGACCTTCAACGATCTCTGTAGGGCCTTCCCCGAAGGTGCGCCAGTAGGTCGTATCATAGATTGCTTCACCATTCACCTTTAGCCATTCTCCGATGCCAAGCAGAATTTCCTGATCCTGAGCTGGAATGCTGCCGTCCGCTTTAGGACCTATATTCAGCAGCAAGTTGCCGTTTTTGCTTACGATATCTACTAGATCTCTGATAATTTCTACGGCAGATTTATAATCATTTTCCGGTGTATAACACCATGAATTTTTAGCAACTGCTGTATCCGTTTGCCAGAAATAAGGTTTAAGCTCGGAGAAATGACCTCTCTCAATATCTGGGATTGCTGAGCCAAACATGAAGGCATCATGCTTATAATTGATTGCAACCGGAGTTCCCCATTCCTCTCCCTTATTGTAATAGTAAGCGGCGAACTTTTTGAGATAGGGTTTGAAGGCAGCTGTATGAATCCACCAGTCAAAGTAAAAGATTTTCGGTTGATAATTGTCTACCAGCTCGCAGCAGCGAATCAACCAATCCTCCAGAAATTCTTGATTGGGTGGGGAGCCGAATAAATCGTGATGATCGGGTTCGGGCATAGATGGCCAATAGAAATCTCCACATACAAGCGGTTCATGGATATCGGAATCAAATTCCTTGCCATGAGACAGGAAGAACCAGTGCTCAGCTCTATGGGAAGATACACAAAACTCTAATCCCTGCTGCTCAAAAGCGTCTTTCATTTCCCCGACTAAATCCCGCTTAGGACCCATCTCATATGTGTTATAGTGGGAGTAAGCGCTCTTATACATTTGAAAGCCGTCATGGTGCTCTGCAACAGGCATCACGTATTTGGCACCAGATAATTTGAAGAGACTGGCCCATTCCTCAGCATTGAAATGCTCAGCCTTGAACAAGGGGATGAAGTCTTTATAACCAAAGGTTTTATGCTCACCATAAGTAGCAAGATGATGTTCATATTCCCGCGAACCCTGGATATACATATTTCGGGGATACCACTCATTGGCGAAAGCCGGAATAGAATAAAGGCCCCAATGAATGAAAATACCAAACTTAGCGTTCTCATACCACGTAGGCACTTGAAATTGACTTAGTGAATCCCAATCGGCTTTGAATCTTCCAGTTGCGATCGTATCTTCGATTACTTTTAAATATTTGCTTTTATCCACCATTTTGCAATCATCCTTTCAAACGTTTATTTCTTCTTCATTGTAGTGATTGGAGGTGGAAATCAAAATGTAGGACATTAACTTTTAGATGTACAAAACTAACCTGATAAGGCGGAGTAAGGGATGGATAACCATGTTTTGCTTACAAATTATTTATCCAATTTAAAGGTTGATTTATTTATGGCTGATTACAATCTTTGTGGCCGTGACTGGAGAGATCTTGACTACACACCTGACTATAGTAAATTTTATTTTATTTGCGATGGGGAGGGTTGGTTAAAGATTGGTGATCGAGAATATTATCCGAAGCCTGGTCAGCTTTTTTTGATGCCTGAGGGAGTTAAGCAATCTTATTCTTGCATAAGTGATCAACCCTTTGAGAAGTATTGGTGCCATTTCAGCGCAAAAGTCGGAGACATCAATCTATTCAAAATGTTAGAGCTAAGTCATGTATGCAGAGAAGTAGATCCTCATGTAATCCAAGAGATATTCAGCAGCCTAACGAGTCATATGAAATCTGATGCGGTGTATGCTCATTTATTAGCCAAAAGTAAGTTAATGGAGTTATTTTCTTATTTTATTATGAACATAGATGTAGACGAAATCACTTTTAAGAATCTAAGCTCGATCGAAAAATTAACGAAAATATTAACGTACATAGACACCCATATCGAGCGTAATATCACCATACACGAGCTTGCCGAGATTGCGTACATGCATCCCAACTATTTTATCCGGCTATTTAAACAGCAAATCGGAGTTCCACCCATACAGTATATCACCAGAAAAAAGATAACTAAGGCCAAGGAGCTATTGAGGGGGACGCAAAGTTCTGTCGGTGAGATTGCCCATGATCTTGGTTTTAGTGATCTTTATTATTTCTCCAAACAGTTCAAGAAAAATGTGGGTTTAAGCCCTTCGGAATTCAGACAAGGAACAGTAGCAGTGAAATAAATAAAAGAAGACCGTCCTGTGTGGTAGAAACCAACCAGAGACGGCCTTTTTTATAAGTGGAAGAGATTAGAGCAGTGAGACAGTGAAACGGAAGATGTACGGGCGATTAGCCGGCAGAGTGAACTCTTCGTGGGTTGGTGCGCCCCAGCTGTCGTCCCCGCCAACACCCATTTGCTTGTAGTTAACTCTTAGTACGCTTTTGTTCGAGACTGGCAATTTATAGACGTGGTCATGGGCTTCCAGTTCCTCAGGCTTCCAAGGCAGGGCATTAATTTCGATAGGCGTTGCACTTTCAAAATAGAATCCTGTTCCATCGTTGCCCTCTGTAATCGAAGCGAATCTGACATCAGTCTTGTTGCCGCACTCTTGAGGTTTGAGATAAGGTGTGAATTGATCACTGACCTTACCAGTGTAACGTCCAAGTGGGGCTCCGGTTTGTCTATCCCAATAATTCTCATGAGGTCCGCGGCCGTACCATGACAGGGTATCAAGACTTCCATCTAGAACGAACATCATTCCGAACTCAGGGATTTCTGGCAGAACGCTGCTGCCCGGACTCAATTCTTGCGTGATCTCTAAAGTCCCGTCAGCACGAATCACGTACTGGACCCGAAGCGTGGAATCCGGACTTGTAGCCAGAAGGTAGCTGGCAGAGACGAAACAGAGAGAGCCTTCGGTTCTAAATGTAAAGCTGATTAAGTGTTGTTTATGCGATGCCTGCTTCCATACTGCACACCGCTGTGGCAATTTATTACCACAATCATTATCAGTGACTGCTCTCCAGAAGTTAGCTCTTACAGGTTCAAGCAGACGTTCTTTGCCTGAGGAACGATAAGAGTTCAGAGCACCCGTAGTGGTACTAAAGCTCAGTTCGAAATTATCACCTTGTACATTCAAAACATTCTCAAGCTCGCTGACACGCAGTGGTTCTGCGATTGTCTTTGAGGTATTGGTTACAAAACGGGGTGACAGAATGAACTGTTCCCAAGCGATTTCGTGATTAGCTTCTGCCCATATAGTTGCTGAAGGCTGAATAAAGGAAAGATTCAGAACTGCTTCATGATTGCCACGCAGTGAATCCAGCTCGTAAGGAACTTTGCATGAAATGTTCTCACCTGGTGCACATGAGATCTTCAGCAAGCCTTCTTGTGCAGTTACTCCGTCTAAACGAACTTCCCATTTGAGATCGTATTCCTTTAAGTTGGTAAATAAGAAGGAATTGCGAATCTGGAAGAGTCCTTCTAGGATATTTTCAGCCGTTACTTTAATATTTTGATAACATTTTTTGACCTCAAAGAGCTTAGGAGTAACCGTACGATCAGCAAAAAGCAATCCGTTGCCACTAAAGTTGCCGTCATGAGGCGATTCACCAAAGTCCCCGCCATAAGCGAGATATTCAATTCCCTCGGAGGTGTGGGTCCGAATGGCTTGATCTACCCAATCCCAAATGAATGCACCTTGAACAATATCATATTTGTCGAACAAGTCACAGTATAAGTGCAGCCCACCGCATGAATTGCCCATGGCATGACTGTATTCGCAGAGGATATAAGGCTTTTTCGGATTATTAAGCGCATATTTTTCAACATCCTGCGGTTTAATGTACATAGTAGATTCTATGTCACTTGCTGCTTCCGATTCTCTACAGTGGAAGATTCCCTCATAATGAACCGGCCGCGAAGGATCGATTTCTCTCAGGTAGTCGTGCATAGCGATAAAATTGTCGCCTCCGAAAGATTCATTGCCGAGAGACCAAATGATGACTGAAGGGTGGTTTTTATCCCTTTGCATCATGGAGTTGCAGCGGTCAATGACATTGGCCCGCCATTCCGGTTTGCTTCCAGGGACATTCCCGTCATTCAACCCTTCTTGGCTGTATGCCCAGGTGCCGTGCGTTTCCAGATTAGTTTCGTCAATCACATATAATCCGTATTCATCACATAACTCGTACCAGACAGACTGATTCGGGTAATGGGAGGTTCGAACAGCATTAATATTATGTGTTTTCATTAATTGGATGTCGCGCAGCATATCTTCTTTGGCTAAAGCACGACCTGTGTCGCAAGAGAATTCGTGGCGATTGACACCTTTGAGTACGATTCTTTTGCCATTGATCTTCATAAGTCCGTCTTTAATCTCGAACTTGCGGAATCCAACCTTACAACTGACCGTTTCTTGTGTATGCCCGTTGCTGTCATTTATAGACAGGACTAAGGTATAAAGATAAGGGGTTTCAGCACTCCATTTAAAAGGCTGTTCAACCGGGGCAGAAAGCTTGAGCTGTTGAACGCCTTCTTGCTCAAAGGAACCAGTAGCGGAGATAGGAGTCTCCCAAACAGGCTGGCCCTCTTTATTGTAAAGCTGCATTTGCAGTGTATATGGGCTTTGCTCGTTAAAGTAATTTTCCACCTTGATATCTACATTTAAATCCGCATGTACGAAGTTTTCATCCAGATCTGTGTGGACGAAATAATCAGCAATATGAACGGAAGGAGCCGAATAAAGATAGACTTCCCGAAAAATACCGCTCAGGCGCCAGAAATCCTGATCCTCTAGCCAGCTGGCATCACACCAACGATAAACCTCGACAGCTAGTTTATTGTCCCCTGCAACTAAATATGGGGTGATATCGAACTCTGATGGAGTAAATGTATCTTCACAGTACCCGACAAGTTCACCGTTTACCCAGACGTAGAAAGCGGATTCAACACCCTGAAAGCTTAGGTACACCGGTTGACCGTTCCAAGACTCAGGTACAGTAAAGGTTCGCAGATAAGAGCCTACTGGATTATATTTTGTTGGGGCAAAGGGGGCTTTAAGCTCTGGCTCGGATTCCGCCCAAGGATACCGGAGATTTGTATACTGAGGATAGTCATAACCTTGGAACTGCCAGTGAGACGGTACAGGAATGGTATCCCAAGTACTGCAATCGAAATCGGTTTTATAGAAATCCACAATTCGTTGATCCGGTGTTTCGGAAAAAGCGAATTTCCAAAGCCCATTGAGGGTTTGGTAGAAAGGTGAGGTTTCTTTATCGTTAGTTAGCGCTTGGGATAAACTACGGTAAGGGATCATGGAGGCATGTGCATCCAATCGATTTAATTCAAAAGTCTCTGGGTTGTTATTCCATTCCGGATAACCGTTAGCAGGTGGCTGGTAGACAAACTTTGCTCGCATGAGTTGATCTCCTTTATAATCATTGTAATGTTATTATATTCATATTATAAGTTGAAGTAATATTAGGATAAATAAAAGAATTTTAGTCCCAGATAACAAAATATGAAACGAGGACTTTTTATGGAGAGCAAAATTATTTTTTGCCAAACAGAAGATGTAATCATGCTGCCGCTTTATGCTACAACCCTTGGATTTTGGGAGCATCAGCCAGAAACTATACGTCCTGCAGGCTTTCCAGACTATCAAATACATCAGATTCACGAAGGTAAAGGCGAGCTTATCATTCATGAGAGCCGATATCTCGTGGGTCCAGGGGATGTGTTCTTTTTGTTCCCGGATATTCCTCATTCGTATGCCCCTATCAGTGGGAAGGAGTGGAAGGTATCATGGGTCTCGTTCAATGGCAGAGAGGTTGGTCAAATGCTGCTCTATGCGGGCATCCGCGAGTCTGGTCCTGCTAGATTAAAAGAAGATCAATGGCTCAATCCTCTAAAGCAAATCCTTATGCTGCCAGATAGCAATGAGCTGGAGACTAATTTGGCACGTTCTAAACATCTTTACGCATTGCTTCTGGATTTAAAAAGAAAGCTAGTATCGCCTCTGAATGAGGCACATGAATTGGAGCGAATCAAACCGGTGCTGCGTTATATAGAGAGCAATCTGCATAGGACGCTTCCTTTAAAGGAGCTGGCGGAGATTATTTCTGTATCGCCACAGTATTTATGCAGGCTTTTTCAAAAAACAATTCATGATCGACCTGTAACCTATATCAATAAGCAACGTATCAATTTGAGTAAACAGCTTATGTTTAATGGACGCGATAAAAAAATGTATGAAATTGCCCAGCTAGTGGGCTTTGATAATGCTAGTTACTTTTGTTTGGTGTTTAAAAGATTGACAGGGATGAGTCCTGAGCAATTTAAGCAGCTGCATGGTTTGGATTAGATAAACGCTTACTTGTTACCGTCTAGCACAACATGATATAGTTTACTTGAGTTCCTGCGATGTTTTTTTTGCGGCTTAGCCCATACTTTTACTGCCACAAGAATTCAATACATAGAACCAAATTAACGATCTGAAATGACGAAAAGCATCAGGAAGGAGACATCATTTTGAATGAGAAGCTAAAGCAAGCCTATGAGCGTTTGAACTTGCCTGAAGACGTTACCCGGGAGGAATTGAACAAAAGGTTAGATATGCATTTGAAACGCCGTCGATCGAATTCGACTGAAGATGAGGTTGCAGCTTATGAAGAGGAGTTCCGCGCTTACAAAACCATCCTAGATGGCTTGGATCAGAAGGAGATTCAGGAAGCAGAGGACAAGCGGCTGGAGAAGTGGGGAGCCATGTCCGGCGTAGCACGTAAATCGGAGAATTTCTTTCGACTCTACAAAACGCACACTATTATTTCTATTATCGTGCTGCTGGTAGTTATCTTTGGGGGGAAAGCGCTCTATGATCAATGGCAGGAAAGAAAATATGAAGCTACGCTCCCACCGGTAGATGTTCGAATCATGTTCCTAGGCAACTATGAATCTCAGGACTCGTCAGGTAAGAATGAAGAGCTAAAACAAGAAATTATCAAACGTTACCCGGCTTGGAAGAGAGTGGAGGCAGAAATCGTTTATCTACCCTCAACAGGTGGGACGGACGGTGGAGCCTTGGATATGAGCTATATGCAGCGGGCTATGGCGATGCTGGCAGCCGATCATCCGGATATCCTGATTATGGATGATGCTACTTTTGAATGGATTGGCCAGCAGTCGGGACTGCAAAATCTGGAGTCGTTTATTAAATCCGCAGGACTTCCTCTTGATGATAACCGTTTGAAACGTATGACTAACCCGGAGAGTGGTCAAGAGCTGATTACTGGCATAGATATCACAGATACGGATTTTGCTACAGAACTCCCTATCCATTCAAACCAGATGATCGTCGGAACGTTAGGACAAGATGACAGTAAGACTAAATCAACTGATTTTGTTGAGTTTTTACTTAAACAGATCACTAATCAATAAATTAATAGGGCCGATGTTGTATGGATGTTCATACGACATCGGCTTTTTTATGATCTGTAGAGCTTACGGTACGCGATGGGTGTCTGGCCGACTATTTTTTTGAATACAGCGTTAAAGGAGTCGATGTCACGGTAACCCACTAGCTCGGCAATCATATTAATTTTATGTCCAGAAGTACGCAGCAATTCACAGCTTTTATGCATTCGCAGATTCTTCAAGTAGGTCCCAAAGGACTGGCCAGTATGCTTGTGGAACATGCGCTGAAGATGCCTGCTGCTCCACTGTGAAATACGGGCTAATTCGGCAAGTGTAATCTTTTCCGACAGATTATGCTCTAGGTATTGAATGACTTGCGTGAAGTCTGCCATATCCATCGTAGATTTGTCATCTTCTCCGTATTTTTGCCTGTACACTGCTATGATTAATTGACTTAAGAGGGTGTAAAGCATTGTTTTGGAGCCCATACCGGATACCGACATTTCATGATATAAATTCAGCATTAAGCGCTCAATAGAGCCATCTCGATCTGAGACGGAAAAGTAAGATGAGCTGCTACTCCCAAGAGTGGCTAGGTGCTCCCGGATAGATGGCTCTTGAAGGACGATATTTAATTGCTCCACCATTTGCATATCAAAAAGGCAGTTATAGACGATCAGGCGATTCCCTAAAGTATCAGAAGATGCTGGACGGAACACATGGGGGGCACCTACAGGAATCACGAACAGCATTCCTTTTCTAACGGGAAAGATCTCATTTTCAAGGTGATGAAAACCTCTTCCTTCAGCTACATAGCAATACTCAATAAATTCATGAGCATGAAAAGGGGCGTGGAAGTTCTCTGAATAGCGGTTAACGAGCAGATGCAGATCGTTTTGAAAAAAAATTTCATTTTTGAACAACTCGGTGGTTCGTTGCATATTGAATTGCCCCTTCCAGATTCATGGCATGATTGCAGGGATATGATGTCCTTTTTACCGGGTGATGAAAGCGGTAACCCAGCTATAATTATAGGGCAAAGACTAATTGGTCGCTATAGAAGGAGGTTTTTATCTATATGTTCGCAATGACTAAGCTTCGTTGTGAGTACAAAGAAAATCCGCTAGGAATTGATGTGATCAGACCCAGAATCAGTTGGCAGTTAGTTTCAGATGACAGGGACTGCATGCAGTCTGCTTATCAAATTCAAGTGGCGGAGAATATGCTTTTTCAAGGCAAGCTATGGGATACAGAGGAAGTAAAGTCTTCTCAATCGATCCATGTTGAGCTTGAAGGTCTGCTGCTGGAAGCTCGCACGCGTTATTATTATCGGGTTCGGGCATGGAATCAGAATGCAATAGACTCGGGTTGGTCTGAGGTTGCATTTTTTGAAACCGGACTATTAGATGCAGGGAATTGGCAGGCGGAGTGGATCAGCGCTCCTACAGCCTCTTTTTCACAAGATTCTGAGATTTGCCCACAGCTTCGTACATTCGTGGATGTAAAAGGTCCAGTGGAAAGTGCAAGGATTTATGCTACTGCTTTGGGCTTGTATGAACTGCAGCTGAACGGAAGTCGGGTGGGAGATCATTATTTTACTCCAGGCTGGACCAGTTACAGTAAGCGGCTGCAATATCAAACTTATGATGTCACAAAGCTTCTGCATGAAGGTGCGAATGCGTTAGGCGCACTGTTGGGCAATGGCTGGTACAGAGGGTATTTGGGCTGGGATAATCAAAAGGAGATTTATGGATCAAAGACTTCACTTCTGCTGGAGCTTCATATCCGGTACGCAGACGGTTCAAATGAGCTTATTAGCTCAGATCAGAATTGGCAGGCTGCAAAAAGCGCAATTATGATGTCTGAAATTTATAATGGTGAAACTTATGATGCTCGGCTGGAGCTGGATATCACCGATCCTTCATCAGAAGGTTGGCATCCAGTGGAGATTATTAATTATTCCAAAGCGATCATCGTTGCCCAGGAAAATGTGCCAGTGACACAAGTTGAAACCTTGAAGCCGATTGCATTGCTGACTACCCCGCAGGGAGATAGATTGCTGGACATGGGCCAGAACATGGTAGGGTGGTTAAAATTTAATGTAAAAGGTCAATCTGGTCAGATGGTAGAACTTCAGCATGCTGAAATATTAGACCGGGACGGAAATTTCTACACGGAGAATATGCGTAAAGCGAAACAGTGCATCCGCTATACTCTGAAAGGTGGGGAGCAAGAGACGTATGAACCGCATTTCACCTTCCAAGGCTTTCGGTATGTGAAGCTTAGTGGGTTCTCAGCAGATCTTCAACTAGAGGATTTCACAGGAATAGTGATGCACTCTAATATGGAACGTACGGGTGATTTTCAGTGCTCAGATCCACTTGTGAATCAACTGCATCACAATATCCTGTGGGGGCAAAAAGGGAATTTCCTCGATGTGCCCACTGATTGTCCACAGCGTGATGAGCGGCTCGGCTGGACGGGGGATGCTCAGATGTTTGTCCGAACAGCCTCTTATTTGATGAATACGGCACCATTCTTTACGAAATGGCTGCGGGATTTGAAGGCAGACCAAACCCCTGAGGGCGGCATTCCGTTTTTTATTCCAGAGCTGAGAGCAGCGCCTCCTGGCGACGGAGATACTAACCATTCTTCTGCAGCCTGGGGGGATGCAGCTACGATCTGTCCATGGACAATCTATGAAATGTACGGCGACAAAAGGCTGCTTGCAGAGCAATACGAGAGCATGAAGCAATGGATTTCATATATCTATGCACAGGGAAGTAACCCTTATCTGTGGAATACTGGCTTTCATTTCGGCGATTGGCTAGCGCTTGATTCCAAGCCAGACAGCTATGTGGGAGCTACAGATCGGGATTATGTCGCCACCGCTTTTTATGCCTATTCCGTTTCTCTTACTTTAAAAGCGGCAATAGCCTTAGAAAAATCGGAGGACGTGGACTATTATAGGGAGCTGCACGCCAAAATTATAAAAGCATTCAGTGATGAGTTCATAACACCTGCGGGAAGGTTGTCCGTCTCTACCCAGACTGCACAGATATTAGCCCTACGTTTCGATCTTATAGAAGGGGTTGCCAAAGAACGTGCAATTCAGAAGCTCACTGAGCTGCTTGCTGAAGCTAAGGATCATCTGACTACTGGATTCGTGGGCACACCATATCTGAATCCTGTGCTCAGCGAGATTGGAAATAATGAACTCGCGTATAAGCTTCTTTTTCAAAAGGATTATCCATCCTGGCTGTATCAGGTGACGAAAGGTGCGACTACGATTTGGGAACATTGGGATGGGATTAAGGATGACGGCAGCTTCTGGAGTGCAGATATGAATTCCTTCAATCATTATGCCTATGGCGCAATAGGTGAATGGTTGTATCGTTACGTTGCAGGAATCGGAACAGATGAGTTGGAGCCTGGTTTCAAAATCGTTCATATCAAGCCACAGCCAGGCCCCGGTCTGGATTACGCAGAAGCTAGTCTTGAAACCATGTACGGAAAAGTAGAGTCAGGGTGGCGGCGATCAGAGGATAATGGAATGATGATTCACGTTACGATTCCTGCCAATACCAACGGTATTGTCGTTCTGCCTGGAGCCAATCAACTAGGGTTATTAGAAAATGAAGTTCCTGTGGAGCAGTCCAGAGGCGTGCACAGTATCAGCTTAGTCGATAACGGAGTGAGACTTCAATTAGGTTCGGGCAGCTATCAATTTACGTATTCTTTATAACCTTTACTAGGGGTCTTCCTAGTGTGAACTGACATCGAGGGGTATTCGGTGTCAGTTTTTCGTTTTCGAATTGACGAATGTAGAGAGGAGTTATTATAATGATTTATATTGATATGAACTAAGTAATATAAATATAAATCAAATTGGAATTCACAAGGAGGAAGACAAAAGAATGAAGACAGAAGGAAAATTGACGATACATACGCAGCAGCGGGGGGCGGAGTTAGGCGATCTATTCGGTATTTTCTTCGAGGATTTGAATCATGCGGCCGATGGTGGGCTTTACGCTGAGCTAGTTCAGAACCGATCTTTTGAATTCGACCCGATTGACCGGGCAGATTATCATGCGCTGATGGCTTGGGAGCCTGTAGAACGTGGAGATGGAAAGGTAAATATCTCTGTAGAAGACAGCAAGCCCTTAAATGATCGTAACCAACATTATGTTGCCATCGATATTGTGGCTGAAGGTGACGGCGTTGGCCTGATGAATCTAGGCTTTAACAGTGGTATTCCGGTAAAAGAAGGCGAGAATTATAACTTCTCAGTGTATGCCCGCCGGGAGACAAGCTTTGATGTGCCGCTTACCGTAAACATCGAAAGCACAGACGGCACCATTCTTGGTGAAGTGGAGATCGCCGTAAGCAGCTCTGAATGGACCCGATATGAAGCCGTTATTACAGCTAATAGCACGGACACAAGCAGTCGTCTTGTAATCGTTACCAAAGGTAACGGGAAGGTATATCTGGATATGGTTTCCCTGTTTCCTGAGAAGACCTTTAAGAATAGACCCGGAGGCATGCGTGAAGATATTTCGCTGCTGCTCGCTGATTTAAAACCTAAGTTTATGCGGTTCCCAGGAGGATGTCTGGTGCATGACGGTTCCTTGGATCCAGATGACAGAGACTCCATGTACAGATGGAAGAATACGATTGGGGATGTTGCGCAGAGACCCGCAAGACGCAATAACTGGTCATATAATCAAACGCTTGGGTTAGGTTATTATGAATATTTTCAGTTCTGTGAGGATATTGGAGCTAAGCCGATCCCCGTACTTCCGGGCGGCTACGACCCGCATCATAAACGGATGGTACCGCTGGATGAATTAACGCCTTGGATTGAGGATGCTTTGGATTTAATTGAATTCGCCAAGGGGGATTCTTCCACGAAGTGGGGAGGCATTCGTGCAGAACTGGGTCACCCCGAGCCTTTTGGGCTGGAGTATGTCGGCATTGGGAATGAAGAGGTAGGTGCACCCTTTTTCGAGAGATATCCTTACTTTCATCAAGCCATCAAAGCAAAATATCCGGAAATCAAGGTCATTAATTCTAGTGGCCCGTTCTCTGCCGGTCAGGAATATGAACGGGGCTGGACGTCGGCAAAAGAGAACAAGTCTGACCTCGTAGACGAGCATTATTACTGTACACCTGAATGGTTCCTGGCTAATCATCATCGTTATGATGATTTCAAAGCCGATGAGCCAAAGGTATTCCTCGGTGAATATGCCTCATGGGGCAATACCTATTACAATGCATTGGTGGAAGCAGCATTTATGACAGGTCTGCAAAATAATGCGCATGCCGTTGGCTTAGCTTGTTATGCTCCAATGCTCTGCAATGTGGATTATATTAACTGGAAGCCGGATATGATCTGGTTCAATAATCATGAAGTGTACGGAACGGCAAACTATTATGTGCAAAAGCTATTTATGAACCATCAGGGAGATCATTTGCTGAAGATGGAAGCAGATAGCTTCACGGCACCGAAGGAAAGCAGAAAGGAAGCGATCACTGGAGCCGTCAGTTTCGGTGTGGATGCCTCTGCTGCTCGTTTCTCCGAGATCACCTTAGTCAACAATCTTACGGGAGAAGTGAAGACGTATTCTGACTTATCAGAGGAAGTTTCAAATCTGCCTGACCCTGCTCAGAACAAAACGGCTAATCGGACACTAGAGCTTGGTGAGACAGAGTGGGAAAACTATACTTTGCATTTTAAGGCTAGACGAACCGCAGGAAATAAAGGGTTTATCTTCTATTTTGGTAAAGCGGATGATCAGAATCATTTGTACTGGGAGCTGGGTGGCTGGCAGAATCAGGATTCGATTGTGGCCTCAATTATCAACGGAAGAAATTCTGTTCTGACGCATGCTATGTTTACGGTTGAAACAGATGTAGAATACGATCTTAAGTTAGAAGTAGTGGGCAGACAGATCCGTACTTTTATTAACGGAGAACTGGTGAATGAGACAGAAGATAAACTTCCGGTGATCGAACCGCTGTATTACACGGCAAGTGTGGAAGACTTAACGGGGGATATTATCCTCAAGACAGTAAACGTACAAGAGAATAGTGTTTCTGCTGAGGTTGCACTGGAATCTTTGGCAAAAGAAGCACTGACCATCGAAGTCTATGAAATGTCGGGATACCCGCTTGAGGACGAAAATAACTTCGAGAATAAGCAGCAGGTCTCTCCGAAACAAACTAGCTTTAAGACAGAAGGAAGCAGCTTTAGTTATGAGTTTCCGAAGCAATCCGTGACAATTTTCAGAATAAAATAACGAAGAAGCCCCCATGAATCTATGGCTTATTAAAGATTCATGGGGGCATTTCTATGACTATTACAAGTTAACTTAGCCGTTCACCCGCAGACGAATCACATTCCAGGAAGCTTTTGCGAGAAGGGCCTTTACATGTCCACCCTCAACAACGGCTTTGCCTTGGCTAGGCATCACGTTATGTGGATTGGATTTGGTGTTTACAGCTTTAATATCTTCATGTTCCAGTACAATATGCTCAATGATGTTTACGGAACTGAAGCTGCGCAGATCCACGTCGAGCTCTAGTCCTTCGGATAAATGGCGGTTTACAGCGAAGACGGTTACTTCATTCAGCTCCTCGTTGTATACACTAATGGCTTCCAAATAAGGCACATCAGTGAAATCTTTGGAATCGTATTTAGGGCTGGAAATCAGCGGGTGAAGTACGGTTCCACGACCATAAAGGGAAGCGTGCAGGTACGGATAATAAGTAGTCTGCAGCCAAAGCGGTCCGCCATTTTCAGTCATAATTGGGGCGATAACATTGATCAGCTGCGCTAAGCAGGCCATTTTCACACGATCAGCATGCTTCAACAATGAAATAAGACAGCAGCCCACAACAAGTGCATCTTCAAGTGTGTACACATCTTCGAATTCTGGCGGTGCGATCTGCCAATGTTGTTCGGCACGGCTGCTGCCTTGTGATTTCCATACATTCCATTCATCGAGCGACAGATTAATTTTCTTTTTGCTCTTTTTCTTCGCTTGAACATAATCACAGGTGGCAGCCACACTGCTGATGAAATGATCCAAATCCATGGAGCGGGCTAGGAAATTAGGCGTATCGTCATTGTTGTTATTGTAGTACGTATGCAGTGATAAATAATCTACATTATCATAAGAAAGATCAAGCACGGTAGCTTCCCACTCGGCAAAAGTGTCCATGCCGCTGCCGGAGCTGCCACAAGCCACAAGTTCAAGCGTTGGATCGACCCAGCGCATAGCTTTTGCAGTTTCGTTCGCTAACCGGCCATATTCGACTGCGGTTTTAGCTCCAATCTGCCACGGACCATCCATTTCATTTCCGAGGCACCAGGTCTTAAAAGCGTGAGGCTCTTTATACCCATGAGAGATCCGCAGGTCACTGTAGTAGGAGCCGGAAGGATGATTGCAGTACTCTACTAGATTTCTAGCTGCATCTATACCGCGTGTTCCAAGGTTAACTGCCATCATGACTTCGCTGCCTACGAGCTTAGCCCAATCTGCAAATTCGTTGGTACCCACTTGATTGGTTTCTGTGGTCCACCAAGCTAGTTCAAGAGATTGCTTGCGTTCATGCTTGGGTCCAACCCCATCTTCCCAATTGTAACCGGATACAAAGTTTCCTCCAGGATAACGGATGATAGGAACGTTTAGGGCACGAATAGCTTCGATGGCATCGTTCCGAAAACCATTCTGATCCGCAGTAGGGTGACCCGGGTCATAAATCCCACCGTAAACTGCTCTTCCTAAATGTTCGATAAATGAGCCGTAGATCCGCGGGTCTACTTCAGCTAGTCTGAAATCTTTGTCAATAATCATTGTCGATTTAATCGGCATGAGTGTACAGCTCCCTCTAGTTGAATTAATGATTTCACTAATTAAGTAATTGTTTTATGATTACATGATACTGATTTTCGCTTATAATAAGCAATGAATTAATTTAGGATTCGTTAAAATGCTAATTCAATAAGCATAGGAGACGTTGGAATGTACTTAACTACAGATTCTGAATCCTTGCAGGTGTATGAAGCGCTGGCAAGTGAAGTTAGGCTGCGAATTATTGAACTTCTGGACCGCAGAGAGATGCACATCAAAGAGCTGGCAGCGGAGCTCTACCTTAGTAGTGCAATTGTCAGTACTCATGTAGCAAAGCTGCAAAAAGCAGGCCTGATCAGTTCTAAAATGAGACGAGTAAATGGAGGGACCTATAAATATTGTTCTTTGTCTGCGAATTATCTGCAGATTAAATTATCGGGCTCCCGCGGAGTTGCGAGAAAGGTGGTTGAGGTGTCTATCCCTGTAGGGCAATATACCGATATTCAGGCTTTACCTACCTGCGGGATTGCTACTACTGAGAAGCTGATCGGCTATTATGATGATCCGCGTTATTTTCTGGACCCGGAACGGGTGAATGCCGGCATTGTATGGTTTGCGAAAGGTTCTATCGAGTACAAGATTCCAAATTATCTATTTCAAGATCAAGTGGTGCAGGAGATTGAGATTTCGCTAGAAATAGGTTCCGAAGCTCCACATGTAAATGAGAAGTGGCCGTCGGATATTGGCTTTATGATGAATGGACAGGATTTAGGAAAATGGACTAGTCCGGGCGACTTTGGACTCACTAGAGGACGATTAAATCCCATTTGGTGGCGTTCAGATGTTAACCAATATGGTTTGCTTAAGGTTCTGCGGATTAATGCTGGTGGAACCTTTGTGGATGGGCAGCAAATTTCAGATATTACGTTGGAGGATGTACGAGTAGAGCAGGATCAGTGGACCTTTCGTTTAACGGCAGAGAATAGCGGACGGAGAAGAGGTGGACTAACCATATATGGCCGTGGGTTTGGGAATTACGAGCAAGACATTATGTTTAGAGTGTATTACGATTGATTTCGAGTTTGCAGGTAAGGTGTTTTAAAAGATTCTGTAGAAAATTTAAGCTTGTGTACCAATTATTACCTCTGATAAAATAAAAATAAAAAATATATTGTAATGAAAACGTTTTTATGTTAATTTAAATCTATAAAAACGTTTTTATTCGTAAAGGAAGATTGAATCATTATGGAAAAGGTAACGATCAAAGATGTTGCCAGAGAGGCTGGAGTCTCCATTTCTACGGTTTCCAACGCGCTAAATGACGTAGATGTATTGAACCCGGAGACGAAATCACATGTTCTTAAGGTTGCGAAGCGATTAAATTATGTTCCTAACCTGAACGGTAAGCTCCTTAGGAATGGGAAAACCAAAATGCTGGGTTTTTTCACAACAAGTGTGTCGGGTCCATACTTCTATAAGCTGGTTGAGTCCATGTCACGTGAATGTGATCGGCTAGGTTACGGGCTGAATGTATTTGTTACCAAGGATAAACAAGTGATTATGAGCAATATTCTAGGCCGGCGAGTGGATGGTGTCATTATCTACGAAGAGCTGAGAATAGACGAAGAAGAAATTGCTGCAATGGTGAAAGACAAGATCAAGGCTGTATTTCTGGATCGGCCGCTTAAGAACGACACGATGGGAAGCGTGATATTTGATTCCTTTGAAGCGGGGTTTGAAGCGACCAAATATTTAATCAGTCTAGGGCATAAAAAGATTGCTTACATATCTGGTGTGGATGAGATGTACGACAGTGTTCAGCGGAGAGAAGGATACTTAGCTGCTTTGCGTCAGTATCAGCTACCCACGCATGAAGAGTATATTATACAAGGGTATTTTGAAGAAGAAAGTACTTACAACGCTATAAAATCTTTTCTTCACTATAGTCCTGATAAAATACCTGATGCCTTCTTAGCAGGGAACGACTTGAGTGCGATTGGATGTATTCAAGCTTTGAAATCGCATGGATACGAAGTTCCGCTAGATGTTAGTGTTATGGGGTTTGATGATATTGATATTGCGCAATATTTCTCACCGCCTTTAACTACTGTAAGAAATCAAATTGCTAGACAGGGTATTTTGGCTATTAATCACCTCGTTCGTATGATTCAGAAGAAGGAACAGGGCGAGATGATGAAATTGGCGGGTGAATTAGTTGTAAGAGGTTCTAGTCAAGTAAAGATTGGTCGGTAAGAACACATATATGTAATGGGTTCAAGATTTCACCCGATCATTTTTTATAATTTTGTTGTTTTGGGAGGGTTTTTTTTTCAAAAAAATAAAAACGTTTTTATTGTTTGGGGATCATGATTTGGAGGGGAGAAGAAAAAGTGGATAAATTAGCCGTAGTGCCAACAAACGGAAAGAATCCAATGAGCGGGAAAAAGCCTATGGGGCAGAGGGTCAAAGAATTTGTAATTGATTACAAGAGACAATGGGAAATTCAATCCATGGTCATCCCGGGAATTATTTTTATGATTATCTTTTGTTTTATTCCGATTTACGGATTGACGATTGCTTTTAAAAGCTACACCGTAATTGATACGCTCGATTCTGCACCTTGGGTAGGGCTCGATAATTTCAGAATTATTTTATCTGATAAATATTTTTGGGACGCTGTAGTTAATACATTAGGGATCAGCTTTCTGAAATTAGCCATAGGGTTTGTTATTCCTATTATTTTATCCGTTATGATTTACGAATTAAGTGGTGGACGTTTTAAAAAGATAGTGCAAACCATCTCTTATTTACCACACTTTTTGTCCTGGATCGTTCTCGGCGGGATGCTGATTGCCTGGTTTTCCTCATCCGGTATGTTTAATGAGATTATGCTCAGTTTGGGACTGATTTCGAAACCGGTAAATATTTTGCTTGATGCGAATAAATACTGGTGGATTGCAACGTTATCCGATATTTGGAAAGAGGCTGGTTGGGGAACGATTCTCTACTTAGCCATTATGTCGAAAATTGATCCTACTTATTATGAGGCTGCCAAAATAGATGGCGCAAGCCGTATGAGACAAATTTGGAATATCACACTTCCTAACATGAAACCGATTATCAGTTTAAATCTGATTCTGACTGTAAGCGGTTTATTAGGATCAAATCTGGATCAAACCCTGGTATTGATGAATTCTCAGAACCGCGTTAAGGCGGAGGTCATTAATTCTTATGTGTATCGTATGGGTATGACGCAAGGTGACTTCTCTTATGCTACTGCTGTTGGTTTAGGTGTCTCCATCGTTTCAGTCATCCTACTGATTAGCGCCAACAAAGTATCCAGTAAATTAAATGATAATCAATCAGTTCTGTAGAAGGAGGCATTTCTGTGAATCGTACGGTGGCTAAAGAAGATCTCGATAGTCGAATCTTTAATACCTTAAATATTATTTTGCTCTGTATTTGTACAATCATTATTGTCGTTCCTTTATGGAATGTAGTCATATCCTCTTTAAGTTCGGGCAAGGCGCTTGCGGAAGGCGGATTCATATTTTGGTCTCCAGAGTTCTCTTTGGAAAATTATCGTGCTGTATTTCAAGATGAGACCATTGGTTTAGCATTCGTAGTATCGCTTGCCAAAACATTCATTGGTGTCATTACCCACGTATTCTTTTGTGCCATGATCGGTTATGGCTTGAGTAAGAAATACATACGTGGACGTAAGCTGTATGTTGCCATGGGTGTAATCACTATGTTTTTCTCTGGTGGAATGATCCCTACGTATTTATTGATTAAATCATTAGGCCTCTTAAACAGCTTCTGGGTTTATATTATCCCGGCCTTGTTCAGTTATTATGATGTAGTTATTCTAATGAACTTCTTCAGAAATGTACCGGATTCACTTGAAGAGTCAGCCAAAATTGATGGTGCAGGTGACTGGCGCATTTTCCTGAAAATCTTTATCCCTCTTTCCATGCCGGCTATGGCCACCATTGCGTTATTTAACGGGGTTGGGCAGTGGAACGACTTTATGACTACCAAGTTATATATTACCGATCAATCGCTCTACCCGCTGCAGATGAAGCTCTATGAAATCATTGTTCAGTCGCAAACACAATCCATGCAAAATGTTGGTGGATCTGCGATTATCGAAACTACGACTAAAGGGGTTCAACTAGCAACAATTGTCATTACAACTTTGCCGATTGTTGTGATGTATCCAATATTACAGAGGTACTTTATCTCAGGCATGATGATGGGGGCGGTGAAGGAATAGTAAGTAAATCTCCAAGTAGTGAATGCTTACAAAACATTTTAGGGGGAAACAAAAGATGAACAAAGCATTTGGGAAAAAAGGACTCAAACTTTGTACGGCACTTATGGCTGTTGTATTAGTATTTACAGGTTGTGGATCGAAAGGTAATTCTGACAGCTCCAGTAAAGAGTTAAGCTCCATTGAAGGCCGTTATACTATAGATCCGGAAACACCGGCATGGAAGCTGGATACAAAAAAAGAGACAACAGATCTGACTTGGTACGTGAATGCAGACTGGTGGAATACTGATTTCGGAAAAGACCTTGTCACCAAGAAAATTAAAGAGGATTTAAACATCAACATTAAATTCATTACAGGCGATGACACTAAGCTGAATACGATTTTTGCTGGCGGTGAAATGCCAGATCTGTTGACTATTTTTGATTCCAACTCTCCAGTCGTACAAAAAGCTGCTACCTGGGCATTGCCTTTAAATGATCTGGCAGATAAATATGATCCGTATTTCAATAAAGTTGCAGAAAAAGATACGATGAACTGGTTCCAGTTAGCTGATGGCAAGACCTATGGATACCCTAACTATTCCAATACGCAAAACGATTATGATAGCGGTAACATCCCTGCTAAAACAGCCTTTGTCATCCGCAAGGATGTTTACGAAGCCATTGGAAAACCAAGCTTTGGAACTCCTGAGGAATTCAAGAGCGTTATGCAACAAATCAAAAAACAATTCCCGGACATGATTCCTTTTGGTTTTAACTCCATTGGTTCAGGCACTGGTTCTTTGGGAGATGTATTGGAGGATTTCATCGGAGTGCCGATGGAAACTGAAAATGGCGAATTCTACAACCGTAACCTAGATGAGGATTACTTGACTTGGTTGAAAACGTTAAATGAAGTCTACAGAAATGGTGATATCAGTGATGACAGTTTTGCTGATGACGGTACTGCCTTTGAAGAAAAAGTGAAATCCGGTAAATATGCAACAATACTTTTGGATGGAACCCCTCAACAAAGTGGTAACCTGCAAATCTTCATGACAGAAAATCCAGGCAAGGAATATATCGCTATTGATGGCCCACAAAGTACTGTTGGACATGAACCAACGTTGAATCAATCCGGAATTACAGGTTGGATGATTAGCTATGTTACTAAAAAGGCTAAGGATCCTGCAAAAGCGATTCAAATTTACACTTATTTGCTCAGCGACGAAGGACAAAAGCTCATGAACTACGGTATTGAAGGAGAGACCTATAAAGTTAACGACAGCGGTAAAATTGAATTCTTGCCTGAAATCAAAGACCTGCAATTAAATAATGCCGATAAATTCAAAAAAGATTACCGGATGGGCGAATTTATGTTCTTTGGACATGACCGTGATAAAGCGCTGAGTAATGACGCATTCGCAGATTCCATTAAACAAATGCAAGAGTGGGGCAAAGGAAAGCTAAAACCACACTTTATTCTTGAAAATATTAACCCGGCTCAAGGAACGCCTGAAGCTCGCAGTCTTACTGCAATTGATACTACTTGGAACACTACGCTTGTAAGTATGATCCGCGCTAAAGACGATGCTACATTCGACAGCACCTTGGCTGCTTACAAAACATTTTTGAATGATAACAACTGGGATAAGATTGTAGAAGTTCGTTCTGAAAAAATGAAAAACAACAAAGAAAAATTAGGCCTTAAATAAGTTAGATAATAGAATGTGGCCCCTTCACTGGGGCCTCTTCATAGAAAGATGGAGGGAAACAACATGCCAGAGCTTAAAATTTATCAATCCACCGGGGAGAATACATTGTTTGTAGAGCAAAGTCTGCAACAATTAACTCCAATTGCTGACGCAGAGGCGACCACTACTGTAACTATTGACGAGAATCAAACCTTTCAGGAAATGGATGGCTTTGGAGCATCCTTTACGGATTCATCCGCTTATTTGATTAATCAAGTCCTGGACAACGAACAGAAAAAGGAAGTCATGAGCAAGCTTTTTGACGCACAAGATGGAATTGGTTTGTCCGTATTAAGAAATCCAATGGGGGCATCGGATTATGCTAGAGATATTTATAGCTATGACGATAGACCTGCACAGGAAACGGATACGGAATTAACCCACTTCTCTATCGCACATGATGAAGCAGACATTATCCCTTTGTTGCAACAAGCTCTGGAAATTAACCCTGAGATCAAACTGATGGCTTCTCCATGGAGTGCACCAGGTTGGATGAAGACTAGCGGATCGATGATTGCTGGAGAACTTAAACAAGAATATTATCAGGCTTATGCCGATTATTTTGTTCGATATATTCAAGCTTTTGAAGGGCACGGATTGCCAACTTATGCTGTAACACCACAGAACGAGCCTTTATTTGAACCCAAACACTACCCTAGTATGTTAATGTTGCCTGAGGCGCAAAAAGATTTCATTAAAAACTACCTGAAGCCTAGCTTTGTTAAGCATAACATCGCTACAAAAATTCTCTGCTACGACCACAACTGGGATCGTCCAGATTATCCGTTAACCGTGCTCGATTATGCAAAAGATGAAGTAGATGGTGTAGCTTGGCACTGGTATGGTGGCAATGCGTCAGCGCAATCAGAGGTTCTGAAAGCTTTTGCTGATAAAGAAGTGCATTTTACAGAAGGTTCTGGTGGAGAATGGATTCCTCCGTTTGAACAAGCCTTCTCCAATGTAATGAGAACAGGGATTGATATTCTTAGAAATCATAGTAAATCCTTTGTGTTATGGAATATGGCCTTAGATGAAAAGAACGGCCCAACCGTACCGGGTTTTGGCAAAAGTACTTGTCGTGGTGTTGTGACAGTCAACCAAGAGACCAAGGAGCTTACGTATACGCTCGACTATTATGCGCTGGCCCATTTCAGTAAATTTATTCGTCCGAAGGCTGTGCGCATTGACGCCTCCACCAATCAAGAAGTGATTCGTTCCGTAGCTTTTAAGAATACAGATAACTCTATTGCAGTTGTTCTGTTCAACGATAGTGAAAAGGCTGAGAATGTGGCTTTGAACTTGCCGGGAGCGGATGAATTATCTTTCCGTTTGGCGTCAAAAAGTGCTTTATCCATTTTGATAAAATAATTAGAGGACGTAGCTCAGAAGCACTCGAATCTTGATTCGGGTGCTTTTTTTTATGAAAATAATCGTATAAAAAATGTATGTTCGGTAAGCTTAGTTTTGAATTTACGGATTTTCTATAATAGTAAATAAAAATGGCAGTCCAGAGCTGAAGTTCAGCGTCTGGACTGCCATTTATTTTTTGTGTAATTGGATTGCGAGTTCTAACGTTCTAAACGGTAACCACCGTGAAATACAGGACCCACATATTCATTAAACGCAAATCCATTACGAATGGCTGCGGAGACAAAATCTTTAGCTTTTGCAACAGCTTCATGAACCGTTAAGCCATTAGCTAGACCGCCTGTAATTGCTGCGGCAAAAGTACATCCAGCTCCATGATTGTGAGCGGGTTCGATTTTGGCTGTTTGGAATACAGTGTACTCAGAACCGTCGAAGAAGATATCAATCGCTTGATCGCCGCCGAGTGCTTTGCCGCCTTTAACCACGACATTACGTGCACCGAGCTTATGAATCAGACGGGCAGCTTCTTTCATTTCCTCAAGGGTAGTAAGTTTGCCAAGACCTGAAAGAACACCTGCTTCAAACAAGTTTGGGGTGACCACAGTTGCTAGTGGTAGCAATAAGTCACGAATAGCCTCAGCGCTGTCAGGGTTCAAGACTTCATCTTCACCCTTGCACACCATAACTGGATCAATAACTACATTAGTCTGAAGATTTTCTTTGATCGCTTGCTCTGCAACGCGCACAATTTCAACACTTCCAAGCATACCTGTCTTCATGGCATTAACCGGGCCACCAGCGAAAATAGTTTTTAACTGCTCAGCAACAATGGAGGCATCAATTGGATAAACATTATGGTGCCAGCCGTTGTCCGGGTCCATAGTAACGATAGTGGTCAAGGCACTAAAGCCGTAGGTACCATACTCTTCAAATGTTTTTAGATCCGCTTGGATGCCTGCGCCACCACTGGAGTCGCTGCCTGCAATAGTTAGAGTTTTAATAATTTGAGTCATGGTTACGTCCCCTTTATATATGTCTGAATTCATAAACAACGCATTGCATTGATTATAACAAAAAATAGCACCTACGTCTTTCTAAAAGCAAGAGTAAGGTTGAAAATACCTTCCTCTAAAAATTCCCACCCTTAGTCCAGCCTCTCTGCGTTTGGGTCAGCAATGAAGAGCGGTCCATGATTATCTGTAAAGAACTTTATGAGGGTCTCCACTACTTCCTGCTGTGGGGATGTTTGAGCTTGATGTATTCCGATACTGCGGAATAAATAACCCCATTCTCCCTTATCGTAATAGGCAGCACCCTCATCCTGATAACCATTCGCGTCTGCTTGAAGCGTATATCTGACCGTTCTTGCTTCAGCTCCAGCAGTACCTAAAATATGCTGTTCGCTAAACTTAAGCGGATTATTAATGGTAAATCCCAGCGCGTCAGCCCATTCGGCTTTTTCCGGAAAATAGGCTCCGATTGCAGTGATAGCACAGCCTATACAAGTCCAAGCCGTATCTGAATAGTGCATGTTTTGTTCCGGATGGTTCGGATCCTGAAAGGTAACTCCATAAGAACCGTTAGCGCCGACAACCGCAGTAGCCTGCCATCCGGCAGGAGCGAGTAGAAGATAACCTCCACCGATATCAGGGCGGTAGACCAGCGTTGCTTCTACTTGGTTTTTCATGTCTTGAGATAAAGCAAAGGTCATTTCAGGTATGGGGGGGATTTCTGTATTTACATATTCGTCACCACTATCAATATTTAGCTGCGCGAGCGTAGTGTGCAGTGGAATGATGACCTGCCCATTATCGGGATCACTGCTAGGAAATTCGAGCATTTCTTGAGTGGAGCTATGTTTGTTATCTGCTTCATTATTAGTTTGTGCGTTGGTGGATGTAGGTGGTGTGGTAGGTGTACCCCAGTCGAGCCCTTTATATCCAACCAGCAGCACTAGTACAATTACGACGCATAATATTGAAGTTAAGATCCAGCCGTTTCTAACTCCTCTTCGTTTGGATTTCATATATGTTGTACCTCCTTTGATCTTACTTATATAGACCTAAGAATGGAGTGGAAAGTTTCTTACATAACCTTTATATTTCTGAAGTTCTTCATGATCGGGCGGGATAGAGAGGGAGTCCGTTTCTTAAACCCTGCATATCAATATAGAAAGAATTTCAAACAAAGCGTGTAGGAGGGCGAGTATGGTTACGATTAGTTTATGTATGATAGTACGAAATGAAGAAAAAAGCTTACACAGATGTTTGTCTACCATTACAAGTCTCGTAGATGAAATTGTTATCGTGGATACAGGCTCGACGGATAAAACGAAAGAGATTGCGTTGTCCTTCGGAGCTGTAATTTATGATTTTGAATGGATTGATAATTTTAGTGCCGCACGTAATTTTGCCTTTAGCAAAGCTACTCAGGAGTACATTTTGTGGCTTGATGCGGATGATTATATAAAGGAAGAGGATCAGATTCTTTTTAAAAAACTAAAAGAAATCCTGCCAGGACATATTCACAGTGTGAACATGCAATATAATCTGGCTTTTGACGAAGCGGGAAATGTCACAGCTAGTTTACGCCGCAACAGGCTGGTTCGGCGCAGCTGCAACTTTCAATGGATTGGGCCTGTTCATGAGTATTTAGAGGTAAGTGGTCCTTCTTTTAGTAGTGATGTCTGCATCACACATGAGAAAGATAAGGAATACACAGATCGTAATTTGCGGATTTATCAAAAACGAGTTGCACAGGGTGAAGTATTTTCGCCGAGAGACCAGTATTATTATGCGAATGAATTAAGGGATCATGCTATAAATGAAGAGGCTTGCAAATACTATGAGATTTTCTTAGCGGGTGGGCAGGGCTGGATTGAAGATAATTTCCAGGCTTGCCTAAAGCTTGCCGAATGCCGGGAACGGTTGGGGGATAAAGACGGTGCATTTGAAGCGTTATGTAAAACCTTGCAGTATGATAAACCACGGTCAGAGTTCTGTTGCCGACTGGGGGCACTTCTGCTGGAAAAAGGCCAGTTGCATCCAGCCGCATACTGGTATGAGCTAGCGATTCAGCTACCGCGGGATAACGATTCGATGGGGATGAAGAATGGGATCTTTTATACCTGGCTGCCGCATCTTCAATTGGCACTTTGTTATGATCGTCTCGGCCAACACGAGAAGGCGAATCATCACAATGAAACGGCGTTGAGTTTTTATCCATCCCATCCTAGTATGTTATACAATCGCACCTATTTTAAAAATCTGCTTGGCGATAAATATGTAGCGCTTCAGGCTTAATTTAGTAAAAGAGATGCCCCAGCCGTTCTGATTATAACTGCTGGGGCATTAATGCGTTTTTTGGAGCTTGCAAGATTACTGGCAGTGGGGAACCTTCCCGTGATCCCCGGCAAGCTTCGCTAATTAGCTCCAGATTTCCGCGTAGGAAGTAGCTATCGGACTCAGTTGACCTTAAACGTTGCTTTATGGCACATTTGGAATTCTAACGGACCGCATAGTCGCTATTGACCAGAAACACACTCGGTTTGGAGCAATATCTCAGGAATAGCTGCACTGGAGTCCGAAACTGTGCTCAAAAGGCGATAAATGAGCAAATAGCGTCATCTGGGTCCGAAAGCATCAGAGGGGAGAGGGTGAAGCGGATAGTAACTGGCGGAGTTGCGCTGTCCTCTTGATCCCCGGCAATCTTCGCTGATTGGCTCCAGATTTCCGCGTACGAAGTAGCTATCGGACTCAGCGGACCTTAAACGCTGCTATATGGCACATTTGGAATTCTAACGGACCGCATAGTCGCTATTGACCTGAAACACACTCGATTTGGAGCAATATCTCAGGAATAGCTGCACTGGAGTCCGAAACTGTGCTCAAAAGGCGATAAATGGGCAAATAGCGTCATCTGGGTCCGAAAGCACCTGGGGCGAGAGTGGGGCGGGTGGTTACTGGTTGTAAGAGTAAGCTCGGGGAAATGACTCCGGTAGTGTAGGAGAAAAGGCGTGGCGGATGATTACCGGGTGTAAGAGTAAGGTATGAGGTGTAAGATTCCCGGTAGCGTAGGAGTATAGGCGTGGCGGATGATTACTGTGTGTAAGAGTGAAGCGCATAGTTACTGGTGGGGTCTTGGTCGTTTCCCTTGATCCCCGTCAAGCTTCGCTGATTGGCTCCAGATTTCCGCGTACGAAGTAGCTATCGGACCCAGCTGACCTTAAACGCTGCTATATGGCACATTTGGAATTCTAACGGACCGCATAGTCGCTATTGACCTGAAACACACTCGATTTGGAGCAATATCTCAGGAATAGTTGCACTGGAGTCCGAAACTGTGCTCAAAAGGCGATAAATGGGCAAATAGCGTCATCTGGGTCCGGAAGCAGGGGCGAGAGTGGGGCGGATAGTTACTGGTGGTCTTGGGATTTTCTATGATCCCCGGCAAGCTTCGCTAATTAGCTCCAGATTTCCGCGTAGGAAGTAGCTATCGGACCCAGCTGACCTTAAACGCTGCTATATGGCACATTTGGAATTCTAACGGACCGCATAGTCGCTATTGACCAGAAACACACTCGGTTTGGAGCAATATCTCAGGAATAGCTGCACTGGAGTCCGAAACTGTGCTCAAAAGGCGATAAATGGGCAAATAGCGTCATCTGGGTCCGGAAGCACCTGAGGCGAGAGTGGGCCGGGTGGTTACTGGTTGTAAGAGTAAGCTCGGCGTAAATGACTCCGGTAGTGTAGGAGAAAAGGCGTGGCGGATGATTACTGGGTGTAAGAGTAAGGTATGAGGTGTAAGATTCCCGGTAGCGTAGGAGTAAAGGTGCGGTGGATGATTACTGTTTGCAAGAGTGAGGCGGATAGTTACTGGTGGGGTCTTGGTCTTTTCCCTTGATCCCCGGCAAGCTTCGCTAATTAGCTCCAGATTTCCGCGTAGGAAGTAGCTATCGGACTCAGCGGACCTTAAACATTGCTTTATGCCAAATTTGGAATTCTAACGGACCGCATAGTCGCTATTGACCAGAAACACACTCGGTTTGGAGCAATATCTCAGGAATAGCTGCACTGGAGTCCGAAACTGTGCTCAAAAGGCGACAAATGGGCAAATAGCGTCATCTGGGTCCGAAAGCACCTGGGGCGAATGGTTACTGGATGTAAGAGTAAGGTCAGGGGTGTAAGATTCCCGGTAGCGAAGGAGTAAAGGCATTGCGGATGATTACTGTGTGTAAGAGTAAGCTCGGCGTAAATGACTCCGGCAGTGTAGGAGTACAGGCGTGGCGTATGATTACTGGGCGCAAGAGTAAGCTCGTAGGTGGATCATTATCAGCAGCGTAGGAGTAAAGGTAGACAGTAATTAATATTCAGAAGATATTCCAAAGAGGGTAACCCAGCATCCATGAAATAGATGCTGGGTTACCCTCTTTTAGTAAGCTGGATTGTATTGTTGTTCCTTTTTATAATCGTTTGGAGGGAGACCTACTTCTTGTTTGAAAAGCTTGGAGAAATAGGAGTAGTTGCTATAGCCGACTTTGTTCGCGACGGTATATACAGACATATTTGTGGTTTCTAATAGATGTTTCGCAGCCGCGATTCGGACGTGGATGACGTAGCTTCCTAATGAAACCCCAGTTTCTCGTTTGAATATCCTTGCCAGGTAATCAGGATTGAGATAAACAATTTCAGCCAAATCATTTCGGGTCAGGTCATCGCCGTAATGTGAATGAATGTATTGTTTGATTTCTTCTGCGACGGACTTAGGCTGGGCAGCAAAGTCACGATATTTCATGGCTGTAGTGACAAGGTATTTAAGATATTCTTCCATATCCTCGATTGAATCCAAAGAGTGCATAGATAATTTATCATTAGTTTTGCCAGAGTATAATTTGTGCGATCGTATCCCTTTCAGGTTGAGAAATGAATAGACTAGCTGAACTACATCTAAACGGAACAAGCTAAGGACAGAGGTCTCAAGTGTTCTATTGTTAAGCATGACCTTTAAATATTGTGTAACTTCTACAAGAAAAGCAGTGAATTTATTCTGGTTCAGCAGCTCTTCCAAATAGGCAAGATCCGGTGGTGCATAGCCCGGTTTATTTTGCTGCAGATAAGCCTCCACCAAAAAGGTCTGATTTCTGCATCTCGTAATTTCCTCATCCATAGTCAGGGATTGTTTTAGAACATTCCCTACATTACTCAGTTTATCGTATAAGCCAATATTGCAGCAGACATCACATTTTAAATAAGGATTCGCCTTTTGAATAAAAGAAGAACATAATGCTTCAAGCCGTTGCGTGTCTGGTGCCTGGTTCCATTTTAAAATGGCGATCCAGTTATAATCTCTATATTCCAGAATGCTTTCGATGGTAAAACAAGGGTGCTGAAACAATTCGTACAATACATTTAGCAGGGCAAAATCAAACAGATCCTTTTCTTCTTTTCCCATGCTGCCATTGTAAGGGAATAAGTTAAATATCAAAGGCTGTAGAGTATCGCTCATTTGATAGGAGAGGTTTTGTTCTTCAATGGCATGTGTGATGTCTGCCAACTTAATCGGAAATGATGTACTGCCACTAACTAGCTTCCGCCAAAAATGTTCAAGAATCTTCGCCTGATTTTTTTGCCAAAAGTAACCGCCCTGAATGGCTTTTTCGTTTTTTTGCTGCTCTTTTGCTTGGGTGACCGCCTTTTGGATGATCAACATCAGCTTGTCAAATTCAATGGGCTTGAGGAAATATTCAAAGCTCTGCAATTCGATTGCTTTCTGCGCATAGTTGAAATCTGCATAATTGGTAAGAAGAATTGTCTGAATACTATAATTTCCCTCGCGAATCCATGCCAGTAATTCCAGTCCGCTGCCCTGCGGCATTTCAATATCTGAAATCAGAATTTGAACAGAATGCTTTTCTATTATTTCACGTGCTTGAGCGACATTATTAGCCGTATAAACAGTATCAATGTGGAGTGATTCCCAATCTATTTTCTTTTGCAATGCGGCAATAACATAAAAGTCATCATCAACAAGCAGTACATTCATAGTTTGCTCTCCATTCATTTAGATTTATTAGGAAGCTTCGGAAGATATAAGATTACACTAGCGCCGCCGCCCTCCAAATTGGAGAAGGTGACGGTTGCTCTTTTTAAATATAGGTACTCTAGTCTTTTAAGCGTATTCATAATGCCGATTTGCGTACCTTTACTTTGATCCAAGGGCTCTCCAAGATTAAGTTTCTCTAACACCTGAGGTGGAAAACCGGGACCGGTGTCGGTGAGCTGGATAACGAGCATTTCTTCTTCCTGTTCCATCTGTAATCGTTGTACTGTAAGTCTGATCTCGGCTTCATGTTCGCGTGAAATCGCATATTTAATTGAATTTTCGATAAAGGTTTGCAGCACTAACGGTGGAATTTCCACACTGCCTGCCTGATCCTCTTGTTCGATGTAATAAATAAATGCGTCCTGATAACGTTGCTTTTGAATCTCCAAGTAGGTTCGGACATGCTCGATTTCATCCTCCAACCGGACAAAATTCTCGCCATTCTGAAAAATGTAACGGAAATATTTAGAGGTAGACAACGTCATATTTTCAATTTCTTTATACATATGAATTTGCGCCATGCTATAGATGCTAGTCAGACAGTTTAAGAAAAAGTGTGGTTTAATCTGTAGCTTCATATAGTCCAGCTGTATTCTTTGTTTCTCCAGTTCCTGCTCGTACATAGCGATTTTAAAGGTTTTGATTTGTTCAACCAAGCCTTTAAACTGAGTGTTTGCTTGTTCCAGCTCTATAATCTCACTGCTTTTGAAATCTGCGGGTTGCCCAGACTCATTAATGAAAGCAAGGTTATCGGAGAAGCTTTGAATCGGACCTAACACTCTTTTTTTGAAAAAGAGCAGAACAATGCATAACGTGGAGGTCACAATGAAGAACAATAACATAATAAGCAGCTGGGCAATCATGATTTTTTCGAATATGCCATATTTAATGACCATTTTGGTGCTGAAGGTGGTGTCTGAGAATGCGCTGTTGATGGTTGTACGCGATTGCAAAAGATTAGCGAATCCTTCATTTTCCGTTATTAACGTTCCGCTATTGGAGATCGGACTGGTTAAAGGCTGTTCATTCTCATCTACTAGAGAAACATAACCATTGGCGCCAAGATTAATTTGGCGTAGCGGCCGGATCAGATTATCTGCGGAGATCAGTCCAATTAAATAACGATTGTAATAGGGCACGATATTAATTACATAATAATGGTTGTTCACAAGAATAGGCGTCCATTTGGAATAAAACTTCTCATACATCTCCTTATCATCAATATAAGAAATAATCTTCTTTTTCAGCTCCCTGTAATCCGTATAGGTTACGCTGATCGGTGCACAATTCAAAAAATAGGTCTCATTTTTCAAATAGTAGAAGAAGTTATACTCATGCCCGTAGTTTTTTTGCAGCTCGGTAAAGCGTTTGAACAGATTATCATTTGCTTTTAAGAACTCGATACTGTTGACCCCGTAAGTATTCATCGTTAGTAAGCTCTCATCGTTCCCAAGCGTCCAGCCCATATAGTGATTAATGTAGGCAAAATCATGATTAATACGATTGATGTAAAGCGCCGCAGTATCCTGCAAATTTCGAGTGGACTGCTGCTTAACGATGGAAATGGAAGCGATGCTGATTCCTAAATCCAGAATAAGGACTGTGAATGAAACCAACATCATGACTTTTATATAATGGCGAATGGGGTAGGTTTTATGTTTCGCTGTTTTTTTGATCATAAAGTCATTATAAAACCTCTGCGTGAAAAAAACATAAGAACTCGCTAGTGATTTCCCTCAAAGTCCGGATAGCACATACAGAAGTCGGGATACTGTTATTAAATCTCCCCAAGTAGAGCATTTAGCTTTTGTATTTTTTGTAAGCGAATTCAAAGGTCTGGATAACCGTCTTAATGTGTCCGGAATACGAAAAAATAAGAAGTTATTATAAAGCTATTCAGATGCATTTTGATAAATTGAAATGGGGGATTAAGAGATGAGTCAACACAGTAAGAAAAAAACTGCAAAGAAATGGACTGTGGGTCTGCTGGCGGCTGCGATGGTAGTTGGAATTGCTGGCTGCGGCGGTAACAACGGGAATAATGCAGCGACAAATGAAACGAGCAGCTATAACAAAGAAGGTCTGCCGATTGTGAATGAGCCTGTGACACTTAAAGTGCTGACTGTCCGTTGGGGGAGTATGGGGGACACCTTTACGCAAAACCAATGGCTGAAGGATCTGGAGAAAAATACGAATGTCAAAATCGATTGGCAAGTAATGTCCTCCAATGACTGGGGTGAGCAGAAGTCCATTATGCTGGCAAGTGGCACGCTTCCGGATATCGTTTTGGGAGATCAAACCTTTGGGGATGCCGATATCGTAAATAATCTGAGCTTTTTCCGGCCGCTTGATGATTATATTGAGCAAAATATGCCTAATCTCAAAGCAGCTATGGAAGAAACCCCAGAAATGAAAAAAATCAGCACATTTCCTGACGGGAAAATCTACTCCCTGCCAACAAGACTTCCTGCACGTCCAAAAAGCTCACGTCAGCCTGTGATTAACAAGACCTGGCTGGACAAATTGGGCTTGAAGGTGCCTGAAACGATTGATGAGCTTTATAACGTGCTCAAAGCTTTTAAAGAACAAGATCCGAATGGGAATGGAAAACAAGATGAGATTCCTTTTATTGAAATTGGTAATGACTTGATTAGTCCTTTCGGAATTGCCGATTTGAATAACAATAATATGATTATCAAGGACGGAAAAGCGATATATTTCCCTGTTTCGGAGGAGTTCAAAGAAGGTCTCAAATGGGAAAATAAATTGTATGCGGAAGGCTTGCTAGATAAAGAGGTATTCACTCAGGACGATACAATGAGATCGGCTAAGTTCCAGAATCCGGATGCTCCAATTGTAGGCTTTACGTACCAGTGGACTCCAGACGCCGTGTTTGGAAAATGGAGCGATCAATATGTGACGATTCCACCGATTGCCGGACCAGATGGTAAACGTTATACGATCGGGAATCCGATTGGGATGAATCTTAACCGTAATGAGCTGCTGATCACCACATCCTGCAAATATCCTGAGGTTGCTGCACGTTGGGCAGATCAGTTCTATACTGACGAAGCGAGCATTCAGAATTTCTGGGGTGCGATTGGAACGGTTATTAAGAAAAACGATGATAGCACTTATACGTTGATGGATCCACCAGCTGGAACCAGCGCAGATGCTTGGTATTGGGATCAATCGCTACGTGATTTTGGACCGAAATATGTGAGCCCATCCTTTGAATCGAAAATTGTCCTGAACCCTGAAAGTGGAGATGGACTGAAGCTGCAGCTGGATAAGCTGGGCAGTGAATATGTAACCACACCTTTCCCTAACGTAATGTACACTTCTGAGGAGTTCGAGGAGCTGCCAACCTTGACTACGGATATCGACAGCTATGTGAATACTATGCGGGCGCAATTTATTAGCAAAGGCGGAATTGACGAGGGCTGGGATGATTATGTGAGTAAGCTTAATAAAATGGGACTTGAAAAGTTAGTTAAGATTCGCACGGATGCTTACAGCCGTTATATGAACGTGAAATAACCTATTCGTCTTTCGAAAAAGGTGCTGCCCTGCAGGATAGCTGTGGGGTAGCATTCTCTATTTTAAATAAGGAGGGGATGTCATGAAATCTAGTCCACTTCATTTCGGGCGGAAATTCGGACAAATCAAACAAAATTGGGGTCTCTATCTATTGCTTTTTCCTGCTGTAGTTCTGACGTTATTATTCGCGTACAAGCCAATGTACGGGGTGCTGATTGCTTTCAAGGATTATAGCCCGGCGTTGGGAATTGGAGGCAGCCCTTGGGCTGGATTCAAGTACTTCGAGAAATTTTTTCATTCCTATCAATTTTCATCAACGATTAAAAACACATTGATCATCAGTGTGTACAGTCTGATTACCTTTCCGATTCCAATTATACTGGCGCTGATGGTTAACCAGATGAGACCAAACCGGTTCAGACGTTTTTTCCAGACGGTGTCCTATATGCCGCACTTTATCTCCACGGTAGTAATGGTGGGTTTAATGATGATTTTGTTCTCACCTAGCACCGGACTGCTGGGCAATATATATAGTCTTTTTGGAAAAGAGACTCCTGATCTGATTGGCTCCGCTGGATTATTCAGCAGTGTGTATGTTTGGTCAGATGTGTGGCAGCATGTCGGCTGGGACAGCATTATCTTTATCGCTGCGCTCTCCGCAGTTGATCCTAGCTTGTACGAGGCGGCAACCGTAGACGGAGCAAGCCGGATGCATAAAATTCGTTATATCGATATTCCGATGCTGATGCCAACAGCGATAACCTTGCTTATTTTGCGGGTCGGTGGATTGCTTGGGGTTGGGTTTGAAAAAGTGTACTTAATGCAAAATGACTTGAACATCACTTCAAGCGAAATTCTTTCTACTTATGTCTACAAAATTGGCTTGCTCAGCAGTCAATACAGCTTTTCCTCGGCGATCAACCTGTTTAACACCGTTATTAATTTTATTTTATTGATCATGGTCAATCAGATTTCTAAAAAACTAAGCGAAAATAGCTTGTGGTAGAAGGGAGGAGCATTGAAATGGGAGGTTTAGAGACAGTTACTAAAGGGAATGTGGGGAAAATAAAGAAGAATCGTTCTTCGGATACTATAATGGAAATAGTGATGTATGTTATATCAGCAATTTTTCTAGTTATCTTAATTTATCCGCTATATTTTATCGTCATTGCTTCGTTCAGTGACCCTTCCGCGGTGGCGGGGGGGCAGGTTTGGTTATTTCCTAAAGGGTTCACCTTCGATGGTTACAAAGAGCTGCTGCGTCATGAAAATATTTGGATCGGTTACTGGAATACCATCATGTATACGGTGGTAGGGACGGCAATCGGTTTAATTGTAAATATTTCTGCGGCCTATGCGTTGTCCAGAAAGGATCTTGTGGGGCGAAAATATCTTTCCCTGTTTTTCATCTTTACGATGTTTTTTAATGGGGGGTTAATTCCGACTTTTCTAACGATCCGTGATTTCCATCTGTACGACACATTTCTGGTGATGGTACTGCCTTTCTCCGTTGGGGTGTTTAACATTATCGTTGCCCGCACCTTTTTTCAGTCGAGTATTCCGGGAGATTTATGGGAAGCTGCACAGATCGATGGTTGTGGAAATCTTCGATATTTTGTACAGATCGTTTTGCCACTATCGAAGGCGATTATTGCCGTGCTGGGTCTATGGATCGCCGTTGGTTACTGGAATTCATATTTTAATGCCTTGATCTATTTGAAAAATCCTAATATGTATCCCTTGCAGCTGATTCTGCGAAATATTCTGATCACCAATCAGATGCAATCGGGGATGGGAACCGGGGAAGCTGCGCAAATCGCACTACGACTCGCCAATATGATGCGGTATTCTGTTATTATCGTGGCAACGGTTCCGATTATGTGTGTGTACCCCTTTGTACAAAAATACTTTAACCAAGGGGTAATGATCGGCGCAGTGAAGGAATAGTACATTCGGCTATTCTACTAACATTCATTCGTAAGGAGCAAGAACGTTATGAAAAAGCAACAAAAAAACAGGATATATAGAACAATCACCGTCATTCTTTTAGTGACAACGTTGCTTGCTAGCCTTACTGCCTGTAAAGGGAGCAATGGGGTTAATTCTGTTGAACCTGAGCCGGGCGGATTTAACAAAGAAGGATTGCCGATAGTGGATAAGCCTGTGACGCTGAAAGTACTCACTGTCCGGTGGGTAAGCATGGGAGATTCTTTTACCGAGAATCAATGGCTCAAGGATTTGGAGAAGAACACGAATGTCAAAATCGAGTGGCAGGTGATGTCCTCCAATGATTGGAGTGAACGGAAGTCTATTATGCTGGCCAGCGGCACACTTCCAGATATCATTTTAGGGAGTCAGACCTTTGGAGATGCGGATATCGTCAATAATTTAAGCTTATTTCGGCCGTTAGATGATTATATTGAGCACAACATGCCTAATCTTAAAGCAGCTTTGGAAGAAACACCGGAAATGAAAAAAATCAGCACCTTTCCTGACGGGAAAATCTACTCGCTGCCTGCAAGATTACCCTCACGTCCTAAAAGCTCACGTCAGCCTGTGATTAATAAAACCTGGCTGGACAAATTGGGTTTGAAGGTACCGGATACGATTGATGATCTTTATAGCGTGCTAAAAGCCTTCAAAGAACAAGATCCGAATGGAAACGGAAAACAGGATGAAATTCCGTTTATCGAGATAGGGAATGATTTGATCAGTCCCTTTGGGATCGCGGATTTAAATAATAACTTTATGGTGGTCAAAGACGGAAAAGCAGTATATTACCCTGTTTCAGAGGATTATAAAGAGGCTCTCAAATGGGAGAGCAAATTATTTAAAGACGGATTACTTGATAAAGAAGCATTCACTCAAGACGAAACGATGAGATCGGCAAAGTTTCTAAATCCGGATGCCCCAATCGTAGGCTTCTCTTATCAGTGGACCCCAGACGCCGTATTTGGCAAATGGAGCGATCAATATGTGACCATTCCGCCAATTGCTGGACCAGACGGGAAGCGCTACACCGTTGGGAACCCGTATGGGATGAATCTGGAACGCAATGAGCTGTTGATCACTACATCCTGCAAGTATCCAGAAATTGCTGCACGCTGGGCGGATCAGTTCTATACCAATGAAGCCAGCATTCAGAATTTCTGGGGTGCCATTGGAACGGTGATTAAGAAAAATGACAACGGTACGTATACATTGATGGACCCTCCAACCGGCACCAGTGCGGATGCTTGGTATTGGGAACAGTCACTCCGGGATTTTGGGCCGAAATATGTAAGCCCAGCTTTTGAAAAGACCATTTTTCTAAATCCTAAAACCGGAGATGGACTGAAGCTACAACTCGATAAGCTGGGAAGTGACTACACAACACCACCTTTCCCCAACGTAATGTACACTGCAGAAGAGTTTCAGGAGCTACCGACCTTGACCACCGATATTGATAGTTACGTCAATACAATGCGTGCTCAATTTATAATCTCAGGTGATATTGACGAGCAGTGGGATGACTATGTGAAGCAGCTACGGGGGATGGGCCTCGAAAAGATGGTGAAAATTCGGACAGATGCTTTCAGCCGTTATATGGGCGTTGAATAACAAGAAATGAGGTTTTTACTTGATGGGAAATATAATGAAAGAGCCAACCCCTTTGGCAGCCCAATTAAAGCTGCATTCTGAACCAGGCAGTAATGCTGACGCGATTATTCAGGGGGAGTGCTATCGGTTCACTGTCTTAACTCCGGAGCTTATCCGGATGGAATATAGTGAGGAAGGTTTTTTCGAAGATCGGGCGTCGCAGACCGTTGTGAATCGCAATTTCCCGGTTCCAGAGTTCCGCGTAATGGATCTGGGGAATAAACTTGAGTTGATTACGGAGCGCCTGCATTTAACTTATGACAAGCAGCCTTTCTCCCGGCATGGTCTCAGTGTTCGGGTGAGAAACGAAGCGGGTCACCTAATGAGTGTCTGGAATTATGGAGATACAGTCCAAGATTTGGGAGGGACTGCACGTACCCTGGATAATGCAGATGGTGCCATTCCGCTGGAGCACGGACTACTTTCGCGTGCGGGGTATACGTTAATTGATGATAGCACCTCCCTAGTACTGGAAGAGGATGGACGGGTCGAGCTACGGGCGTTGGCTGGCCTCGATGTTTATTTTTTTGGATACGGTCATGATTATTTGCACTGCTTGAAGGATTTCTATCACCTTTGCGGTCGTACGCCCCTATTGCCACGTTATGCCCTTGGCAACTGGTGGAGCCGTTATTACCGATATTCAGAAGAAGAATACAAAGCGTTAATGGAGCGGTTTGAGCTCGAACGAATTCCGTTTTCCGTCGCTGTTATAGATATGGATTGGCATCTCGTCGATATTGATCCGCAGTACGGCAGTGGTTGGACGGGTTATACCTGGAACCGGGAACTGTTTCCGGAGCCTCAAAGATTTTTGGCATGGCTGCATGAAAAAGGACTTCGAGTAACGCTCAACGTACATCCAGCAGACGGTGTACGGGCGTTTGAAGATCCTTATCTTGCCATTGCTGCGGAGATGGGTATGGACCCGGAAAAAGGGGATGCTGTGGAATTTGATATCACGGATCCGAATTTTTTGCGAGCATACTTTAAGTATCTGCATCATCCGCTAGAGAATGAAGGTGTGGACTTCTGGTGGATTGATTGGCAGCAGGGTGGAGTGACTAAAGTACCGGGACTAGATCCGCTTTGGATGCTGAACCATTATCACTATCTGGATAGCGGCCGGCGAGGCAACCGGCAGATTACTTTTTCCCGTTATGCAGGTCTTGGCAGCCATCGTTATCCTGTGGGCTTCTCTGGAGATACCATTGTTACTTGGGAGTCGCTGGATTTCCAGCCATACTTCACAGCCAACGCCGCTAACGTGGGATATGGTTGGTGGAGCCATGATATCGGGGGCCATATGAATGGTTATTTAGACGATGAGTTGGCAATGCGCTGGGTGCAATTCGGTGTGTTTTCGCCTATTCTGCGGTTACATAGTTCTGCTAGTGCCTTTAACAGCAAGGAGCCATGGCGATTCAATAAGATTGCGGAAGATGTGATGAAGGATTGCCTGCGTTTGCGGCATAGTTTACTTCCCTATCTGTACACGATGAATCGCTATGCCAGCCGCGATAGTCTTCCGCTAATCCGACCGATGTATTATCATCATGCGTTGTCGAATGAAGCCTATGAAGTGCCCAATGAATATTATTTCGGAACGGAACTTATTGCCTGTCCGATTACACAGCCGGTCAACCCAAAGGTAGGCGTTGCCGAATTTAAGGCTTGGTTACCTGAAGGGATTTGGATAGATTTTTTTAACGGAAGAGTGTACGACGGTGGCAGAAAGCTTTCTCTTTATCGTAATCTTGAGAATATCCCTGTATTAGCTAAAGCGGGTGCTATTGTGCCCATGGCAGATCTGACGCAATTTACCTCTTCAGTGGATAATCCGAGGCATATGGAGGTCCGTGTATTTGCGGGAGGAAGGGGTCATTTTCATCTCTGGGAGGATGAGGGCGATACTGCGGAGGATCAGGACGATCAATGGTGTGATACAGAAATGATCCTGGAAATGGGGGATAGAGCGAGCTTCAAGATCCTCTCTGCTAAGGGAAATACAAAGGTTGTGCCTGAGCGGAGATCGTGGAAGCTGTCCTTTGTCGGTTTTGCTGATACGAAGGTACAGGTATTCGCTGGCGGCACAGAAATCGAAGCAAACATGGACTATGATGAGGCTACACATACGCTTACGATCATGATTTCGGATCAAGCGGTAGAGCATTCATTGGAGGTAACGTTCACAGATGCCCGGATTGCGGTGAATTCGGTAGATGATGAGGTGTTCAGCCTTCTGAACCGTGCGCAAATTCTTTTCCAATTGAAAGAACAAATTTACCATGTAGTCAAAGCAGCAGTAACGCCGATGGCAGCCCTGGCTTCTCTTGCCTCGTTGGATCTTGAACATACACTGTATGGAGCGTTATGCGAAATACTGTCGGCAAGACTTTAAGCACTATTTCATTTAATTTAATAAAAAAGGAGGTTCTCTCTGTGCGCTGGCATAAAGAGAACCTCTTTTTTATTAGGAATGAACCGCTGCTACTTAATTAGCAGGGTTTGAATGGCATGAGCCGGAATCATGTTCTCAGCCAGTTCGTCATGGAAGCGCAGGGTGAATGGAAGCTCTTGCTCTGTGCGGTTCATAACGATAACAGCAATAGTGCCATCAGGGTTGCGGAAAGCTGTTGTTTCAAGCTTATCTGTATATTTGGAGAAACCAATGCGTTTAGCACCCGGACGAATATATTTACTGAAGTGCCCGATGTAATAGAAAGAGCTCTCAAAAGTAATTTCATCGTTTTTGGTATCTCCGATAATTGGAGCGTCACAGTAATTTCCTACATGATTAGGTCCACCTTGCTCATCCAAGACAATGTTCCAGTCTGTCCAGCTCGACATCCAGTTGTTCAGATTGCCAATGATATCATGTCCGTAACGTTCACCGGTGTTCCATGAGCCGAGATGAACGCCACCTTCTTGGCAGCCTTCGCTGAAGAACAGCTTTTTATCTGGGAAACGATCATGTACAGCAGAGAGGGCTTCGAAGTGATCACCGGAATACCAATGGAAGCAGATTCCCCATATGTATTTGGACGCTGCTTGATCTTCAAAAGCAACCTTAGCACGGTCATATACCCGTTCTTTGTTATGATCCCAGATCATAACTTTTACATGGCCCAAGCCCGCTTGTTCCAGAGCAGGTCCCAAGTAGTCACGCACAAAATCCTTTTCTTCTTCAGCGGTATACAGGCAGGAATCCCATCTTTGTACAGCTTTGGCTTCATTCTGAACACTGACAGCCCAGATATCAATCCCTTCTGCAGCGTACGCCTCAATATATTTAACGAACATGTTAGCCCAAACCTCACGATATTCAGGCTTAAGAGCTCCGCCTCCGTTCATTTGCCCGTTTGTCTTCATGAACGCTGGAGGACTCCATGGGGAAGAGAACAGACGAAAATCTTCACCTACTGCTGCGGCAGCATTTTTTATGAGGGGGATAATTGATTCGTGATCTCTGGAAATATCGAATGAACGTAGCTCCGCATCGCCTTCCTCTACATAAGCATAGTTGCCCAGTGAGAAGTCGCAGCTTTGGATGTGTGAGCGGCAAAGGGTGTATCCGATGCCGTGCTCAGGATGAAAATAAGCGTCAATGATTTCTTTTTGTTTAGCTTCACTAAGTTTAGCGATAGTAACGGCAGAGGACTCCGTAAGGGCTCCACCAAAGCCTTCAATTTCTTGATACTCCAGATCATCATAGATATTGATTAGCTCTGATTCGACTCCTGACGTATCGGGAAGGAAAATCAGAGGGTCCTTTTCTGTTAAACGATCCGTGGTTTCTTTAGCGGTTTGAATGACGCGAATAGTTTTACTCATAATGGTTGATAACCTCCTACATATGAATTCTGTCTTTATTATAGAAGGAGATTCACTGCACTTTGAAGAAACTATATGGCTAAGAACCTCAACAATCTGGTCATTGATTACTATAGAAAGAGGAGCAAATGCGATGGAAACAAACAGCGTTCAAATTAGTTTGTGTGGATTTATCCGCCATACTCAGCCTTTTCGGCAACTATATCGCAGTGGGTTGGATACCTATATCATCAGGCTGCAAGCCGAAGGGGAATGTGAAGTCCTCATTGATGGAGAAATGACTACCGTAGTACCTGGGGATCTACTATTATTTAAGCCCTATGATATATATGATCTGAGAATCGGTGAAAAGAAAAGTCCTCTGGGACATAGTGTGGACTATTTTGTAATGTGTACAGGGGAATGGGTGGACCACTGGTGGAACCTGCGTGAGCGACCCAAAAAGGTAAGAATTGCGGATGATGGTAAGCTGCAAAGTATATGGCAACAGCTTGATCTGGAGAATAGAAGACTAGACGGGGGTAGCCCTGAAATACTAGAAGCGCTATTTAAAGCTTTATGTTTGCTGTTAGATCGGGCTATGGAAGAGGCACCTGCATCATCTTCGGCTTCACTTCTACACGGACTTAAGATGAAGAGTTATGTGGAGGAGCATGCTACTTCAGAGATCAGACTAAAGGACGTAGCCGCTCATGCTGGAATTAGTGTGACAAGGGCCGTGCATGTATTCAAAATCCAATTCGGTTATTCTATTATGCAATATGCGGGGCAAATCCGGCTTGCGATGGCACTGAGATTAATGGACAATACCAATTACACCTTAGAGCGTATAGCAGAGGAGACGGGGTTTGGAAGTTATACCTATTTTCACAGGGTGTTTCGGGAGCGTTATGGTGTCTCGCCAGGTATTTATCGAAAGAGAGAGTAGAAGGTTTAGCAGTAAAAAGAAGCTGCCCCATAAATCACAGAATAGGGCTTAGGGGCAACTCCTCGATTAGACGTTAATTATAGTAAGGCCAGCCAGCAGAATCCCATTCGAGATCACTGATTAACAATTTGGGTGCGCCATTCTCAGCGACACTGTAAGCATGGCGGACGATAACGTTGGTTCCGTATATATCTTGTCCACCAGGACCCGCCCAAAAACTGTTGCCGCTATCGATGACCGTAGCCCCGCCATTTTTCATATCGGTACCGTCCTTTGCATAGAAAGGCCCCAGTACGCTGGTTGAGCGTCCCACTGCAATTTTATAGGTGCTGTTTACGCCTGAGCAGCATTGGCCAATGGATACGAATAGATAATAATATCCAGTATTTGGATTGTAAACCATGCTGGAGCCTTCAATCCCCCCGGATTTAGTGGCAATGCGATACGAGTTGCCCGTTGGCTTCATGGTTGTTTTGTTGATGGAGGTAATGTAAATCCCGTTGCTCCAGGAACCGAAGGTCATCCATAGGTTTCCGTTAGCATCTGCCGTAATGTTAGGATCAATGGCGTTATAATTGGAGGCGTCATTTGATGAGATAACGACACCTTGGTCCGTCCATTTTCCCCCGGAGATCGATTTAGTAGTTACTAAACCAATAGCAGACACTCTTGAGCCGAATGTGGAGATAGAATAATAGAGGTAATAGGTACCGTTATAGTAGAAAATTTCTGGAGCCCATACATCTAGCCCTTCTTGATTGGGAACGTAAGAGCTCCACCAGGAGGGTTTCGAGTTATAAATCGGAAGGGAGCGAATATAGTTCGTTCCATCGTTTGAAAACATCACTTGGAGACCTGATCCCGTGCTGAATACCCAATGTGTGTTTCCCTCTTTGATATATGAAGGGTCGTGTACGTTGGTATCTCCAGTCAGATTCCAGGTTGCTGCATAAGCTTGCGATCCTGCTGAGAAAACAGTTGTAAAAAGCATTAAAAAAGACAACAATAACAACCGATAACCTTGCCTACCTTTTTTCGCCATATTCCTTCTCCTTTTAGTTTAGATTTCCCTAAAGTGTTTCATTATTTTGCAATTGATAACGCTTACATAATATCTTGTATTATTTCTCTAGTCAATGATTCTTTTGGATCAATAAAAAAGCAAATCTCGGCCATCGGAGACTTGCTTTTTTATATTTTTATAATAAATCTGTGATCGCTTGTTCAAATAATCTGACACTATTTTCCCAAGTCCATTTGCGCGAATATCTTTCCCCCTGCTCCGCTAATTTAGTTCTTAAGTTGGGATCACGTATTAAGCGGATGACATCTTCACCGAGCCGGTTCTCATATCGATAAGAGAGCAAACAGTTTTTCTTGTGATGGGCGTATTCCATATTCCCGCCTGAATATACACAGACTAACGCTGCTCCACAACGCATGGCCTCAAGTCCCGGTAAAGAGCCTGTATCAAAAATACTTGAGCTAACAAAAATATCCGCACCGTTATAGTGATAGCAGAGCTCCTCATCATTTGCTGGCGTAAAGAACCGATATTTGCCAGTAGCTTTCATTCTTTGGAGAATTTCTGAGGTGTTGAACTCGTCAGGCGGACTGATGAAGTTAATATTTACATCGGGATATTGGCTTTTTACGTAATCCAGCTGTTCTATAAGATAATCTTGCTCACGGTGCCAGGAGAAACCGCGTTCTGTTTTTCTTAATATAGCTGTTATGTTTAAAGGCTCTTGAAGACTGTGACGGATATTCATATTTTTAAAAGAGGAGCTAATGCCAATGGGCACGATACTGCCGGTGATACCATGATTTAAACGGATCAGCTCCTGCTGCCAACGTGATAAAACGATTAGATGCTCAGTGATGTGATAGGAGGGGAAGGAGCGTCCGTTATCCGGTAAAAAAGGTGGCTCATAACATAAAGATAAACGTACATGAACCCCTTTTCCTTGTTGGCTTGCTGCTTGGGCGATGGGGACAGTTGTATAATAATTAGAAACAATGACGTCTCCGGGAGGAAAGTCATGCTCGTGAATATTCATATGTGAGGAGCGGATTACGTTTGCGCGCACATCATAAGAAATAGCGCCATCCACAGGCAAAAGGAGATTGACCTGATGACCCAAGTCTGTCAGCCCATTGGTGAGCTCTACTAGCATACGTTGTGCTCCGCCATGAGATAAGGTCAGAATAGGGAATGTGAATCGCATTGATAATCCCGTCCCTTCCAAGTTAGAGCTATAATATGAAAAAATATGATTCAATCGTTCCTTTTTTTATTTTATTCAGCTCCTATAGAAAAGTACCATTTATCAAGTTTATAAAGAAAAGTAGAAGGAAGAGGGGTTAGTATGAGTGAAATCATTATCGAATGTATGAGAAGGCTCGATCAATCCTTGGGGTATGTGGAGCAAGCTGTAAATAAGCTAACGACCGAAGAGATCTGGTTTCGTCCAAAGTCAAAAATGAATGCCATTGGTAACCTATGCCTGCATATTGCGGGCAGCGAATATCAGCATCTGGTCAGCGGAATCGGCAATAAGCCAATAGAAAGAGATAGACCTAATGAATTTTTGACCAGAGGCGGTTATTCATCACAGGAATTATTGCAGTATATGCTAAAGGTCAGGGAAGAAAGCCGTTCGGTGGTGGGCAATTTGACGAAGGCTGATCTAGAACGGGAGGTCACCATTAGTTTCCCTGAGGGGGCTGGAATGGAGAATTATACTTGGAGTATTCAAAAGATTATGATCGGAGCGGCAGAGCATTATTCCTATCATACAGGTCAAATCGTATATGCCTCTAAATTGCTGCAGAAAGAGGATGATCATCTGCTCAATAACTGGAAGCATTATTTTTGAGCATAGATAAAGCTGGGGATAGATGCGCAGCTGCTGCTAACACCTATCCTCAGAAATGGATTTTTATTGTGTTATAGGTGCAAGCTTCTTCAGTAAAGCAACGGTTTCATTAACCTCCAGATCCTTGATATCTTCTAATGACACATCGATCATTGGCTTATATTCTTGGAGTTTGCGCAGGAAAGCCTCGGTATGGAATACTCCGCTGCCTGCTTTTCCGTGGTATGCTTTTTCACCATCTTGATAGATATCTTTTAAATGCGCAAGAATGATACGGTCGCCGAATAATCTAAAGGAATCATCGACAATTTGATCCTGCAAATGCGCAGCCGTGCCAATAAAATTACAAGGGTCCAATACAACACCTATACAGCTTGATGGGACTTCATCTAAGATGCGGCGCATCTTGTCTGGTGTAGAAAGTGTATGTGTGCAGACCCCTTCTAGTCCTAGAAAAACGCCCCATTTTTCGGCTTCCTCTGCAAGTTCTTCTACAGTTGCCCTTAACGTATCCCAGCCGATAGCTTCGTAATGGATCGGATCTTGTGCTTGAAAAGTAGTCAGCGCACCTGTTTCTGTTGCCACCATAGGTGCGCCGAATTGGCGGGCATAACGAAGATGCTCTTTAAAACGATTGATCTCAGCTCTCCGTATGACAGGATCCGGATGAACAGGGTTGATGTAACAGCCCAAAACACCGATACGTATTCCTGCTTTGTCAAATTGTTCGCCAATATAGCTGGCAAGACCTGGACTTAGTTTACCGGTAGAAGTGTCGATGTCCTGAATGGCTTTGGATAATGCAAGCTGAACAAAATCGATATCATAATTCTGAAGGGTTGCAGTTAACGACTTGAGCGGCAGGCAGCCAAATGTGTGGGCTAGAGTTCCGTATCTGATGAGTAACCTCTCCTTTAATAGAGTAATGAGTAATAACCTTCATAATAGTAACGCTTTCATAAGGATGCAAGTGATTTATCATTATCGCGGGTCAGGAAATTGATGATTTCAGTGTTGACTCTATCCGGTTGCTCATGATTAATGCCGTGTCCCGCACGGGGGATTACTTGGTAATGAAACTTTCCATCCTCTAAAATATCTATGAAGTCCTTTGATTGTTTTAACGCGTGTTCTCCTACTAAAAAATAAAGCTTATCTCTGACGGCAACTGCGGCGTTTTTATCGTATTTTTGAAGCTTATGAACAAACATAGCTTGCTGATTATGAGCTCGCATTAAAAGGATTAGATGAGCAGCTACTTCTGGGTGATTGTCAAATAAAGGGGAGTCAGGCGCACTTAACTTCTTCAGCACTTTCAGTAAATTGCGATCCGTGGGAATCAGAATCTCTGGGAACATCATCATTAGCGTTTGCAGCATGGCTTTGATGGGTGTGGTGACCATTCCGCCTTCCAAACAAATCACACGGTTCACTTTGTCCGGTTGCTTGGTTGCATAATTAAAAGCAATATAGGCTCCATTTGACACCCCTGCAATATTAAAGATGTCTATGCTCAGATGTTTGGCTATTTCATTAATCCATTCCACCTGCTCAAACTTTTGTTTATTAAAGTGCGCATTAGGAATACTTTTTCCGGGTCCGCCCAGAGTATCAATAGCAACGCAGTAAAAATGCCGCGATAATTCCTCGATGTTAAGGAGCCACATGACCGCCGAGTTGTCACCAACGCCATGAAACAGAAATAAAGGGGGATTACTCTTTTGCCCGGTAAGGATACAATGCGTCAGCCCATATGTGGTTGGGAGATCGAGCTCTTCAAGAGGAATAGGCCACTGATCAACTAGCTGTTGGTAGGATTGCCACACTCGTTCTTGCACCTTGGCATTTTTAAAGCTATTTACCATCACAAACCTCCTTAGTGAAAATACAACATCTGTATCTTATTCCAATAAGTATACTACGAGAGTGGGGAAGGAGGAGCGCGCAATAGGAACATTCCTGTGAAAAGAGGGGTGCAGACCAGATAAGTGTATTTCATACAACTAAATTGCTACTTTACTCTTACTACGGTGATATAGATGTACTTCGTACAACTATTTCTCTCGTATTTAGCTGATTCAGCTAAATTGGGCGAATTTAATTGCACAAAGTACACTTAACACATTAGGCGTGAGCATTGAAGTTCATTTTAGTTGTAGAATGTGCAATTAAATAATGCATGCCGGTCTCTTTTGCGGTAAATTTTGATAGGGAAGTTATTAATAACGTTCTAGGTGGGGATGATTATGCTCGTTGAGCTAAAGGAAGCTAGTGTTTCAGATGGACGCGATATTTTTGAGCTGATTGTGGAAATAGGTCCGGGGGAGAATGGATTCGTCAATAACGGATTTGATCTGGCTTACAGTCAATTTCCTGATTTCATCCGGGATCGGATAGCACTTTCACAAGGTGATAATCTTCCGCCACAGTATGTAGCACAAACCAACTACTGGCTACTGATTGACGCTTATCCTGTTGGTGTCGGAAAACTAAGACATTCCTTAAATGATCAATTGAGGAAGTCCGGTGGACACATCGGTTATAGTATCAGACCCAGTGAAAGAGGAAAGGGTTATGGTACGATTTTTTTGGCAGAGCTGTTAAAAAAAGCTGCGGACATGGGGATTGATAAGGTCATGCTGACTTGTGAGCCGGACAATATATCTTCGAGAAAGGTTATTGAGGCGAACAAAGGAATACTACATGGCATTGAGAATGAAAAATGTAACTACTGGATCACCCTTTAAGCTGGTGTGAAAAATAGGGGAGGAGTTGCCAAGAGGCAGCTCTTTTTTGTTATTCGCGATGTTATTGTAGTTCATCCAATGGAGATTCGTCTAAAATGTGAAAAAAAATTAAAATTTTTATGAAAGCGCTCTATTCAAACACAAACAAATAGTTTAAAATCAAAACAAACAAAAATAAACGAAAAAACAAACATTCAAAAACGGAGGTATTCACAAATGGTACAAAACTTATGGGATTCATCTCGGGAAACGAAATTAAACGGGGGATTGGATGCATTAGTGTTCCGCTCTAATCTGTTGGGCGAAGATCGCAGAGTCTGTAACTTTGGCGGAGGGAATACCTCCAGCAAAACGATAGAATTGGATTTTCGCGGGCGTGAGGTAGAAGTAATGTGGGTGAAGGGCAGCGGCTCTGACCTTGCTACGATGAAAGCAGGCAACTTTACCGGACTAAGGCTTCAGGATATTGCCCCGTTATTTGAACGTGATGAAATGCCAGATGAAGAGATGGTAGCTTATCTCGCAAATTGTATGATTGATCCTAAACATCCGCGTGCTTCTATCGAAACGTTACTGCATGCATTTTTACCTTTCAAGCATGTGGATCATACGCATCCAGATGCTATTATCAGTTTATGCTGCGCTCATAACGGTAAGGAAATTGCCCGTGAGATTTATGGGGATCGTTTCGTATGGGTGCCATACATCCGTCCAGGCTTCACTTTATCCAAAATGATTGCCGAAGGTGTGCTCGCAAACCCGAAAGCTGAATTAGTGCTGATGGAGAAACACGGTCTCGTGACTTGGGGGGATACACCTGAATCTTGTTATGCCAAAACAATCTCCATAATTAACGAAGCGGAAAGTTATATTGAAGAAAGAATTGAAGATCAGAACCTATTTGGCGGCCGTAAATCGGAAGCACTTCCGGAAGCAGAGCGGCGGGCTGTAGCGGCGGCAGTGATGCCACTGATCAGAGGCGCGGTCAGCGATGCGCGTAAAATGATTTTGACCTTCGACGATGCGGAGGATGTGCTGCGTTTTGTAGGAGGGGCTGACTCGGAGAAGTTATCCGGTGTAGGCGCAGCTTGTCCAGATCATTTGGTACATACCAAAATGAAGCCGCTTTTTGTTGCGTGGGAGCCAAATACCAATGATATCGATGGCTTGAAGGTGAAGCTGAGCGAGGCGATTAGCGATTATAAGGAGCAGTACAAAGCGTACTTCGACCGTAATAAACATGAAGGCGATGTAATGTTCGAGGCTGCGCCACGTGTGATCCTAATCCCTGGTGTGGGCATGATCAACACAGGTAAAAGCTGGAGCAATTCTAAGATCAGCGGAGCCTTGTATCACCGGGCGATTGCTGTTATGCGCGGAGCTACTGCGCTGGGAGATTTCGTCTCTCTTAGTGAGAATGAATCGTACAATGTGGAATATTGGCCCCTGGAATTATATAAATTATCCTTGGCTCCGGCAGAAGCGGAGTTCTCCCGTAAAGTTGCCTTTATTACAGGTGGTGCCGGGGGAATTGGGAGTGAGACGGCTCGTCGTTTAGTATCAGAAGGAGCGCATGTTGTATTGGCAGATCTCAATCTGGAGGGTGCACAAAAAGTAGCGGAAGAGATTAACGCTAAGTATGGTGAAAATCGTGCATTCGCCGTTAAAATGGACGTAACTCAGGAAGAGCAGGTAACCGCAGCTTATGCGGAGACAGCCCTTTTTTATGGCGGGGTCGATATTATTGTTAATAATGCTGGGCTTGCAACCTCCAGTCCGTTTGATGAGACTTCATTGAAAGAGTGGAATTTGAATATTTCTGTGCTGGGCACAGGATATTTTCTCGTTGCACGCGAAGCTTTTAAAGTGATGAAGGAGCAAAAAATCGGAGGCAGCATGGTATTCATCGGCTCCAAAAATTCTATTTTTGCAGGTAAAAGCGTCTCGGCTTACAGTTCTGCCAAGGCGCTCGAAGCCCATCTGGCCCGCTGCATAGCAGCTGAAGGTGGAGAGTTTGGCATCCGTGCCAATACGATTCTGCCCGATGCAATTCTACAAGGATCAGCCATCTGGAATTCGAACTGGCGTAATGAACGGGCGGCTGCTTACGGGATTGAGCCGGATCAATTAGAGGAGCATTACCGTAAACGCACGACGCTGCTAGTTAATATTTATCCACGTGATATTGCCGAAGGCGTTGCTTTTTTTGCTTCTTCCAAGTCAGAGAAAACTACGGGTTGTATGCTGACAATCGACGGTGGAGTGCCAGCAGCTTTTACTAGATAAGAAGTAGCTTGAATATAGATAGGGATAACGGAGGGAAATCATGCTGATTGCAGACAGATATGAACGAATCGTAGAACTAGTGAATGAACGTGGCAGCATCCGTGTCTCAGAATTGAGTACATTATGCCAAGTGACCGAAGAAACCATTCGCCGCGATCTGGATCGATTGGAAAAAGCGGGGCGGCTGCTGCGTTCGCATGGCGGAGCAGTTAGCCTGCGTGACCGGCAACCGGAGACTCCTTATGCCGAACGAGAAATCATGAATGCAGCGGAGAAACAGCGGATTGCCCGTGAGGCGGTAATGATGATTAAGCCGGGCGATCGGATTTTACTGGATGCCAGTACAACGGCTTGGTATATGGCTTCGCATTTGCCGGATATGCCGCTCACTGTGTTGACCAATTCTACTAGAGTGGCAGCAGAGTTAAGCGGGAAGGAGCGGATCGAGGTCTTTTCTACAGGCGGGCAACTGAGCCGCAGATCAATGTCCTATGTGGGTCATTTAGCAGAACGTTCGCTTGAATTGTATCACGTGGATAAAATGTTTTTTTCCTGTAAAGGATTTCATCTCGAACGTGGCGCTAGTGAATCAAATGAGCTGCAAGCTATGGTGAAACGAAAGATGATTTCTATAGCGGAGCAAGTGATCTTATTATGCGATTCCAGTAAATTCGGAATTCAAGCGTTCACACATTTTGCGGCTCCTAGTGATGTGGATGTTCTAATAACGGATTACAGCCCTGTTGAAGAACAAATGAAGCAGTTGCAGAAGCTGAACATCGCAATAACGACGGTGTAGTAAATAGTTGTGCAGGAGGTGAAGGCATGAAGGTATCGATGTTTATAACTTGCGTCAGCGATGCCGTGTTCCCGAAGGTCGGGGAAGCCATGGCTCGTCTGCTGGCCAGATATGGCGTACAGCTGGAGTTCCCGGAGGTGCAGACCTGCTGCGGACAGCCTGCGTACAACAGTGGATATTGGAATGAAGCGCGGCAAGCTGCACTTACGATTCTGCAGGCCTTCGATGACAGTGATTTTGTCATTGCACCTTCCGGATCCTGTACGGGGATGCTTCATCATTACCCTAAGCTGTTTCAGGATGATCCGGTTAATCTGGTCAAGGCGCAGAATTTGCAACGTAAATCCTATGAATTCAGCCAGTTTATGGTGCAGGTGCTTGGCGTAACTGATTTAGGAGCAGTGTTTCCGCATAAGGTTACCTATCATCCTTCCTGTCATGGCACAAGGATTCTAGGGATTCGCGACGAACCTATGCAGCTTATGCAAAATGTGAAGGCGATGGAGCTGGTACCACTGCCTTTTGCTGAGGACTGCTGTGGGTTTGGTGGAACCTTTGCCGTGAAAATGTCTGATATCTCCGGGGCGATGGTCACTGAGAAATCAGATCATGTGCTGGAGACGGAAGCAGAAATCCTAACGGGTCTGGATATGGGTTGTCTGATGAATATTGCCGGGAATCTGCGTTACCGCCGCGAACCCGTTCGAGTTATGCATTTAGCAGAACTGCTATATGAGGGGGTGACTGATAAATGAGCCAAGCCACCACCAATTCCACGGCGAGTTCAGAGAATGGAAAGCCAACAACAGTAAAAGAGCGTGCAGACTTGGCACTGAATAATGACTTTTTACGAAAGGCTGTTCGTTTTACCACAGAGAGACTGCGTGATGGAAAACAAAAAGCGGCTAACGATCACGGTCAATGGGAAGAGTGGCGTGAACGTGGGCGGCAAATTCGTCTACACACGATCGCCCATCTTGATTACTATTTGAACCTTTTTGCAGACAAGGCAAGAGCAAACGGCACACATATTCATTTTGCAGCAACGGGTGAAGAGGCTGTGAAGATTGCCCTTGAAATCGCGCAGCGAAAACAGGCAGCTTCTGTGGTCAAATCTAAATCAATGGTTACTGAGGAGCTGCATTTAAATAAGGCGCTGGAATCCATTGGTGTGGAGACCATAGAGACGGATCTGGGGGAGTATATTATCCAGCTTGCCGGGGAAACCCCGTCACATATCATTATTCCGGCGATTCATAAGAACCGCTACCAGATTGCCGAGCTTTTGTCCAAAGAGGCAGGGGAGGAGCTTTTGCCTGAAACTACTATCCTTGCTGGATTTGTACGGCGAAAGCTGAGAGAGAAGTTCCTTGATGCGGATATCGGAATGACTGGCTGTAACTTTGCTATTGCAGAGACGGGTTCGATGGTGTTGTTCGAGAATGAAGGCAACGCTCGTATGGTCACCACTTTACCGAAAACGCAAATTACCCTGATGGGGATGGAGCGGATTATTCCTTCGTGGAGTGATCTTGAAGTGATGGCTACATTATTGCCTCGTTCGGCAACAGGGCAGAAGTTAACGGTATATATGTCGGGTATTTCTGGTCCCCGCAGAACCAACGATGGTGATGGGCCGGAAGAGCAGCATATTATTATTCTTGATAATGGCCGATCTGAGCAGCTAGGCGATCCTGAGTTTCAGGAGCTGCTGAACTGCATCCGCTGTGGGGCTTGTCTGAATGCTTGTCCTGTCTACCGTCATATTGGCGGTCATGCATATGGGGGAACGTATAGCGGACCTATAGGAGCGGTGTTGACCCCGGCGCTGAATAAAAATGTAGATCAATGGGATGACATCGCCTCAGCCTCTAGCCTGTGCGGAGCATGTTATGAAGCCTGTCCGGTCAAAATCCCTCTGCATGATATGCTCATCTATTTACGGCGGCGGAAGGTAGAACGTGGTTATGGGGATAAGGCAGAAGGTCTCGGCATGAAGGGTTTTGGGGCGATTATGGCGAAGTCTCAGCGATTTAGTAATGTGATGAAGGTAGGTAGAATCGGGCAAAAGCTGCTCGTGCGAGACGAAGGAATTCCGTCGAAACTGGGGCCGCTGAAAGGCTGGAACAATTATCGGATCGCCCCGAAGCTGGCAGATCAATCCTTCCGTGAGAGCTGGAAGGGGCTGCAACAGGAGCTAGACAAGAACAGTCGCGAAATGGACCCGGCGATACAGAAGCGAATGGAAGATTTACTAGCGAAGCGGAAGCGGGAAGAGCTGGAAGGAGGGGCCGGACATGACTGAAGAGACGCACAGTAACTGGTTGGAACGTATGGAGCAGGATTCACGTGAAAAGCAGCAGGGATTCATGAATGATATCGCTCGCCGCCTGAAGCGGCCGAGAATTACTGAAGCTCCCGCACACCCTTTTCGCGGCGCACCGCAGTACTGGCAGCAATTCAAGTGGAGTCCGGAGGAAAGGATTGAACAATTTACGGCGAATTTTCAAAGCGCCGGTGGCCATGTATTTCGTGTGCAGGATATGGATGAAGCCAAGGCTTTTATCGTCAGCAAAGCGGATGAGATGCTCGCACGGTATATTCTCCGGCAAAATGTCACCGAGCTAGCAGCACTTCGACTAGAGGAGGAACTCACAGATACACGGGTGTCTGTCTGGAATACGGATGATCAGGAGGCATGGAAAGCTAGGGCGGCCGAGGCTGATATTGGAATTGTGATTGCGGATTATGCAGTTGCCTATACAGGCTCCATTACTGTGCTGTCCTCTGAGAATAAAGGCCGTTCAGTCAGCTTATTACCTACCGCATTAATTGCCATCGTTCCATTGGAGCGGCTGAAGACTCGTCTCGGTGAGGTGCTTATTGATTTTGATGAAGCTGGGCCATCGGGGCTGCCGGCGGGCATCCATTTTATCTCCGGACCTAGCCGTTCAGCGGATATTGAGAATGATCTGACGATAGGCGTGCATGGTCCAGGAATCGTATTCGCTTTGCTAGTAGGCTGATAGGAGATAAGGAGTGTTGTATAGGGATGAATACACAAGCTCATAATCAAATGCAGAATCATATTGCTGTTGATATCGGAGCCTCTAGTGGGAGAGTGGTCTGTGGAACCTTGCAGCAGCCGGGAGGAACCCTGTCTATAGAAGAAATTCATCGCTTCAGTAATGGATTCGCTGAACAAAATGGTAATCTTTATTGGGATATAGATTATTTAGTTGCTGAAATCGTCAAGGGCTTACAGCAGGCCAAGGCTAGAGGGATCGAGCGCTGCACCGTGGGCATCGATACTTGGGGTGTCGATTATGTACTTCTCGATCAGGAGGGGGCGCGGATCCATGAGGTTTTTTCTTATCGTGACTCCCGAACAGATGGAGCGATAGAGAGGCTGCATCGTAATATCTCAACTGAAAGCGTTTACGAAAAGGTGGGGATACAATATCTCCCGATTAATACGTTGTATCAGCTGTTTGTGCATGATCAGGCGGAGCTGGAAGCAGCACATTCCATCCTCCTGGTCCCTGATTATCTTTATTATCGGCTTACGGGTCGCAAGATTAGTGAGGTGACGATAGGTTCCACCTCTGGGATGCTGAATCTTCACACTCGTGATTACGATGAGGATCTTCTGTCGGTGCTTGGTCTTTCAAAAGAGCAATTCCCTCCCTTAACAGAACCTGGGGAACCCGTTGGGAGGTTGACGGAGGACTTGGCGGCTCGCGGCGATCTTCCAGATTGCGAGTTCATAGCAGTAGCCTCTCATGATACAGCATCAGCTGTACTAGGGGTTCCGGCAAACAGCGAGAAATGGGGATTTCTCAGTAGTGGTACTTGGTCACTCATCGGGGTGGAACGGAGTTCAGCCATCACAAGTCCAGAGGCTATGTTACGCAACTATACGAATGAATGGGGAGCCTACGGATCATTCCGGTTTCTTAAAAACATTATGGGCATGTGGTTGATTCAAAAGGTTCGTGAGGAGTACGGCGGACAATACAGCTTCGGCGAGCTGGTAGAGCTGGCAGCACAAGAAATCCCTTTTAGATCGATCATTTATTGCAATGATGAACGGTTCATGAATCCACAGAGCATGATTGACGAGATCCGCAGCTATTGTGTGGAAGCAGGACAGTTGGTCCCTCAAACACCTGGGGAAATGGCTCGATGTGTATTTGATAGTCTTGCTTTATCTTATTATTTCTACATTCAGGATCTCCAGCAATTGACGGGTGACAACTTAGAGAGGTTGCATATCGTTGGCGGAGGTGCGAATAACGGCCTGTTGTGCCAGATTACGGCAGATCTGCTGGAGATGGAAATTCACGCCGGACCAACGGAATCTACGGCTTTAGGCAATCTGGTGGTGCAGATGATCAGCACGGGTGCTGTAACTGATCTTCAAGAGGCGAGAGAAATTATAAGTCGTTCATTCCAAGTAACATCTTATATACCGAAGGGGATGGACCCCACGACCAAAAAAGCGGCTTTGGCACAGTTCGCCCGGCTGCAGGTCGTTAATTAGTAGCTAAGTTTAGTGGAAAACGAGCCAAAGAGAGGCAAAAGTGCCTCTCATCGAGCGGAGTACGCGGAAAACGAGCTAAAGAGAGGCAAAAGTGCCTCTCATCGAGCGCGATACGCGGAACACGAGCTAAAGAGAGGCAAAAGTGCCTCTCATCGTGCGCAATACGCGGAAAACGAGCTAAAGAGAGGCAAAAGTGCCTCTCATCGAGCGGAGTACGCGGAACACGAGCTAAAGAGAGGCAAAAGTGCCTCTCATCGAGCGCGATACGCGGAACACGAGCCAAAGAGAGGCCAAAATGCCTCTCATCGAGCGCAATACGCGGAAAACGAGCCAAAGAGAGGCAAAAATGCCTCTCATCGAGCGCGATACGCGGAAAACGAGCCAAAGAGAGGCAGAAATGCCTCACCTAAAACACACTAAGCTAAAAATCAGGAGGCTCAAACATGGAGCAGAGTAAAGAGAGCTTACAGAGCATTCAGAACAGCTACAATGAAGCGAAAAAGCTTTACGCACAGCATGGGATCGACGTAGATAAAGTGTTGGAGCAGCTAGCGGAAATTAAGATTTCTTTGCATTGTTGGCAAGGTGATGATGTGAAGGGTTTTTTGAATAAGGAAAAAGAACTGAGCGGCGGGATCGCAGTCACCGGAAGTTACCCGGGGCGGGCCGGGAATCCGGAGGAGCTGCGCCGGGATTTGGAACAGGCCCTTGCACTCATCCCAGGGCAACATAAAATAAATTTACATGCTATTTATGCGGATACAGAAGAGACTGTAGATCTCGACGCGTTAGAGCCTAAGCATTTTGAGCGATGGGTGAGCTGGGCCAAAGAGCAGGGACTCGGATTGGATTTCAATCCTACCTGTTTTTCTCATGAAAAAGCAAACGATGGCTTCACACTGAGTCACCCAGATCCTGAAATCCGCAACTTCTGGATCGCTCATTGCAAGGCCTCACGTCGAATCGCCGAGTCCTTTGGCCAAGTATTAGGTCAGCCTTGTGTCACTAATTTTTGGGTTCCAGATGGTTATAAAGATACGCCGATCGACCGCTTGTCACCAAGGGTACGGCTTCAGCAGTCACTCGATGAAATCTTCAGCGAGGAAATCGATCAGCAATATAACATTGATGCTGTAGAAAGTAAGCTGTTTGGTATTGGTTCGGAAAGTTACGTGGTTGGCTCACATGAATTCTATATGGGTTATGCGCTAAGCCGGGGCAAGGCGGTGTGCTTCGATGCTGGGCATTTCCATCCAACCGAGACGATTTCGAATAAGCTGTCTTCCTGGCTGCTGTTTGGGGATCAATTACTGCTGCATGTTAGCCGTCCAGTACGCTGGGATAGTGATCATGTGGTAACTATGGACGATGAGCTGCTCGAGATTGCCCGTGAACTGGTTCGTGGTCAGTTTCTGGACAGAACGCATATTGGATTAGATTTTTTTGATGGAAGTATCAATCATGTTGCTGCTTGGGTGATCGGAACACGAAATACATTAAAAGCTTTGCTTCGTGCCATGCTGGAGCCAATCGAGCAATTGAAGCAAATTGAGCTGGATGGAGATTACACTTCAAGGCTTGCCTTGGTCGAGGAATTTAAATCGTATCCGTTTGGAGCCATTTGGGATTATTATTGTGCGAAGAATGGCGTACCGGTCCGGGAAAGCTGGCTAAATGAAGTGAAACAGTATGAGGCTGAGGTTTTATCGAAAAGATAGAGGTAGAAGTAGAAGTGAAGTAGAACGAACTTTAACAATATAAGTAGATAAAAGATAGGCGGTTACCGGCAGGTAGCCGCTTTTTTATGTTTATGAATCGTACATGATTTGAATTCAGCTCTGATCTCTGCTATGTTTTATCCAAAAGAGAGCGAGGCGCAAACTATGAAACAATATGGACCGAACCCGAATACGCTCTATCCCAATGAACAAATTAAAAGTATCTGCTATATAAAAAATGCGATTACAAGAGACAATATCATTGTTGGCGATTATACCTATTATGATGATATAAACGGTGCAGAGAAGTTTGAGGAACGTGTGACTCATCATTATGATTTTATTGGCGATAAGCTTATTATTGGAAAATTCTGCGCGATTGCCAAAGGCATTGAATTTGTCATGAATGGTGCCAACCACCGGATGAATTCGGTTTCGACCTATCCGTTTAATATCATGGCCCATGGCTGGGAACAGGCGGTCCCGGATTTAAAAGATCTGCCGCTAAAAGGTGATACAGTCATCGGAAACGATGTTTGGATTGGACAAAATGTTACGGTTATGCCAGGTGTGCATATTGGAAACGGAGCAGTTATCGCAGCCAATTCTACAGTTGTAAAGGATATTCCGGCGTATAGTGTAGCTGGAGGAAATCCCTGCAAAGTGATCAGACAACGTTTTGATGATGAAATGATCGAATATCTTGAAGCGCTGAAGTGGTGGGATTGGGATGCTGAGCGAATCTTTAAGAATCTTGAAGTGTTATGCAGCAGCGATTTAACGAAAATCAAAGCGATCAATTAATCGTAAGTAGGTTCAGGATACGGACTTTAGTTTATCTTAAAGATATAAACCTCAATTGAGGGAATACTTTAGGTATGTACGTCATATGAACCTTTCGGAGGGAACCGGCAATGAAGAAGGATAAGGTCAAGAATAGCATGGAGCTCACTGCAGAGGAATTTCCATATAGCAAAGAAAATGAGGAAATGGTAACGCAAAATTTTTGGACGAAAACTAAAAAGTTCGCAGGCAAAATTCCATTTACTAAAGATGCTATCGCAATGTATTATTGTGCCGTCGACGCTAAAACACCTTTATGGGCGAAAGGAATTGCTTTCGGTGCATTGGCTTATTTTATTTCTCCTATAGATGCTATACCCGATGCGATTCTAGGCCTTGGATTTACAGATGATGCAGCGATTATCGCAGCAGGCATTAAAGCGATATCCGGTCAGGTAACCAACGAACATAAGGAAAAAGCTGCAGCGTTTTTTAATGGGGAAAAATAAAAGGTGCAGCATTGAGCTACACCGTAATATCTGTACCTTCAGGACAGCTTTCTGCGGAAAGCTGTTTTGTTTTGTACACCTCGCCCCAATCTTTCATGAGTTTAATAATAGGAATCAGTGTCTTGCCGAATTCAGTTAAAGAGTATTCGACTTTTGGGGGAACCTGATGGTAGACCTCACGGTGTACAACCCCATCCTCTTCCAACTCTCTTAGTTGCAGGGTCAGCATACGTTGGGTAATGCCCGGGCAGATCCGGCGGAATTCGTTAAAACGTTTCGTGCCATCAATCAAGTGATAGATGAGAATTCCTTTCCATTTGCCTCCTATAACGTCCAGTGTGAATTCTACAGGGCAAGCTTCTTTGTTGCTTTCCGGGAAATTTCCGAAGCCACCTTTTCGGTCACGCATAGCTGTTCAACTCCCATGGTATCATTTTGTATACTACATAACATTATTGTGCGTACTTTTAAAGAAGTGATATATACACTAATATTAAGCATGTGATCGGCAAACAGTCAAATGCTCGTCGATGCTAATCAAGTAAAGGGAGTGTTACTCATGGATACTTTATCGTTAAACAAGAATGAAATCCTGTCTGCATATCAGTTCAGACATGCAACTAAAGAATTCGATAGCCATAAAAAAATTAGTGAATCGGACTTTCAATTTATTCTGGAAACTGGACGATTGTCACCAAGTTCATTCGGATTCGAGCCTTGGCGTTTTGTGGTAGTACAAAGTCCGGAAGTACGTGAAAAATTACGTCCTTATGCCTGGGGCGCACAAAAGCAATTGGCAACCGCAAGCCATTTTGTGCTTATTCTCTCACGTCTTCCTAAAGATATGGCTGCTGACTCCGATTATATTAAAGGGATCATGGAGAATGTGCAGGAGTTGCCTCCGCAAGGAATGGAAGGAAAACGTAAAGTTTTTGATAAGTTTTTGAAGGTTGATTTCGGACTGATGGAGAATGAGCGGGCAATGTTCGAATGGAGCTGCCGGCAGACTTATCTGGCGCTTGGGAATATGCTGACTTCAGCTGCGTTAATCGGGATCGACTCCTGCCCAATGGAAGGTTTTGATAAAGCTAAGGTTGAGCAGATTCTGGAAGAAGAAGGGATTTTGGACGCTGAGCATTTTGGAATCTCCTGTATGGCAGCTTTCGGATATCGCCTGAATGAACCACGTGGTAAGACGCGTCAAGGTGCAGAGCAAGTAATTCAGTGGGTTTAACGAAATTGAATCTTAATCTTTGAGCCTGTAAAGTCTCTGTATTCTGGGGATTTTGCAGGTTTTTTTGCGATATTTCTTATAAGATTCAAAAATTAATTGAAAGTTTCATGAAAACTCTGATACCCTTATGAAGGTGACTCCATATTAGCGCTATCGCTTTAACTTAATAATGAAGGGATCCTGCATCATGAAAATCATTCGCATTATTATCCAAGTGTTCCTGCTATATTTGTTCTACTTGGCTGGGGACTATCTGCAAAAGCAACTGCATCTCCCCGTTTCCGGGAGTATCGTAGGATTACTGTTACTTTTTGTTCTATTGTTATTCAGGGTCGTGCCTGTGAAGTGGATTGAAGAGGGTGCTACAACGATATTAGCTTATCTTCCGTTATTTTTTATTCCAGCGACAGCTGGGATCGTGAATCATATGGATATCTTTAGTGGTAGAGGTTTACTATTAATCCTAATCCTTATCGTTAGCAGTGTTCTCACGATTGCCGCAGCTGCACATTCTAGCCAATGGCTTACTAGCGTAAACAACAAGCTGAAAGCGGGATGGAGCGGCAAGAGACTAAGCGAAAAGGGGAAGGAAATATAATGTTTTTTATCGCAACAGGTATTGTACTGCTTAACGTAGCTATTTATTTGATGATGTCAGTAGTATATAGACGATTTCGTATTCCTGTACTTATTCCCGCGCTTACAGCAACAGTGATTGTTGTAACTTTACTACTATATTTTCATATTCCGTATGATACATATATGATAGGCGGCAAATGGATTAATCAGCTGCTCGGTCCTGCTGTAGTATCGTTAGCCTACCCATTATATAAACAACGTAATGTGTTGATTGAGAATCTCCCGGCAATTCTGGGCGGAGCCATTGTAGGTCTGCTTATAGGGATGTTTAGTGGACTGCTTTTGGCGGCAGGTCTAGGCTTCTCTAAATTATATGTTTTATCTTTATTACCTAAATCGATCACTACACCTGTAGCGATACAGATCTCGAACAGCTTAGGTGGGGACTCTTCTTTAACCTCTGTATTTGTTATGATTGCTGGATTTACAGGTGCGATTGGCGGACCTTTTATCATCAAACTGTTTAGAATTCGTAGTGAGGTTGGAATCGGAATTGGTCTAGGAACCGCTTCACATGCTCTAGGAACAGCAAAGGCCTTGGAATATGGTGAACAATCCGTTTCGATGAGCTCGGTTGCGATGACTGTTTGCGCCGTAGTTGGCTCTTGTATCGGCCCACTTGTAGCGTGGATGATGTACCCTTAAATTATTCTTTTAATTGGACTATGTTTGCAAAACACTCCATCGGGTAACTATAACTAAGGAACAAAAAAAGCAAAGCACCTGAGGAGGATTTCACATGTCCGATCACACACAAGATGAAGCGGAAATCCGCAACAAGGAAAATAAAGAAGGCGATTCATTAGCTGAAATTAAGAAGATGGAGAACGGTGTAGACATCGAGCCAGAGGCAGATGAGTGGGTAGCCAAACCTGCTGAATCCTCACACCCAGATCCGCTTCCGGATAATTTGGAGTAAATGATTCGGAAGACAGGCTGTCCTTTAGGGGACAGTCTGTTTTTGTTGATGATTATAGTAAGTATTGTATAATAAATAAAAGTACAACCTCATCAGAGTGTTTTCTCCAAGTTCGTCTTAGCTTTTCGCAAATTTCACAGATCTTTGCCAACAGGGAGGAAATGGAATGCGTAGTCGGAATGAGAACAGCCGTTACCGGCAAAAACGTGGTGAGGCTCTCGCAGGAAACTTTGAGAAAAAGTACGGTTCAAACTTTGGCGTACGCAGTGAGCTTAAGATGGATGCACTGAAGAAACCAAACGACGATCAGTTGCTGACGACACCTCATGAAGAAGAGCATAAATAATTAGAAGGTAACAAGTGGGAGACTTTTACTCCTGGAATTCTGGAATGGAGGCATAACCTTTTGGGTTATGTCTTTTTTTGTGCGCATATTTCCAGAACGATCAAGACATAATAGGGCCGGATGGACAACTAAGAAAATAATGACAACGGGAGGCGAGATTAGGTCATGATTATTCCTATATTTTCGTTAAGTGGAGATATAGCAGTTACTGTGGTGGGCCAATACTTTTTTTATTTTATGGTCTATTCCTTTTTAGGTTGGGTATTGGAAGGGACCTATAATCTATACAGTAATGGAAGCTTTCGCAAAGAAGGATTTCTAAAAGGTCCATTTAAGCCGATGTACGGCTTTGCTCCACTATTGCTATTGATTGCTAGAGATTTGACGCTGCCACTTCCGCTTTTCCTATTTCTTGCGCTAATCATTCCTTCTGCTGTGGAATTTATAAGCGGTTGGCTGTTAAAAACGGTATTCCATAAGCAATGGTGGGATTACTCAGGAATGTCTTATCAACTGCAAGGGCATATTTGCCTGCGTTTTTCTCTATATTGGTGGGGGCTTTCAGTAGCTAGTGTGTATGTAATTCAGCCGCTTATGGAGCTTTTATATTCGGGTGTTCAGCCTATTTGGAAATTCGTGCTTCCGATCGTGGGGTTCTACTTTATGGCGGATTTATTATGGACCTGCTGGAGCCGGTATCGGATGGAGAAAACCCCTCAATATCAGAAATAATGGTTTTCTATATGTGTACTACGAGTCTTCTTTTGTGTATCAAGCACAAACATTTCGTGGACAGGCATTTCGATATTGCATATCCGTTTCTAGTCATAAATAATATAGCAATATATTAAATACTAGACGGACTGGTGGCGATAACGATGACAGGGAAGATTCTAGTGAGCGCATGTCTGTTAGGGCATAAAGTACGTTATGATAATGGCGATGTTCCGTGTCTCGATGCCCGATTCCTAAAGTGGTATGAGGAAGGGCGTTTTGTCCATATTTGTCCAGAGGTAGTGGGAGGTTTGCCAACCCCTCGTCCTGACGCACAGCGGCAAGGAGATCGGGTAGTGACGGGGGCAGGCGTTAATGTTACGGAGCCATTTATGAAGGGGGCTCAAGCCACACTAAAGCTGGCTAGGGAGCATCAGGTTGCATTAGCTATTTTAAAACAAGACAGTCCTTCATGCGGAAGCCTGTATATTTATGATGGAACCTTTAAGGATACGAAAGCACCGGGAGAGGGCACCACTACGGAGCTGTTGAGGAAAAATGGGTTTAAAGTATTTGGCGAAGATCAGCTGGATGAAGTCGAGCAGGAACTCGCACGTACGGACGGGCAGGGCATTCTTTAAGTAATAAATAGGCTGTAGGATACATAGTGTGTATAAGGGGAACGAAGCAGTGTCCTTGGGAGAGGAAATGCCGTCCGATGAGCCATCCTTCATTTGGGATAGGAGGCGGACGCAGATGAGTATTGATCAGCTCATTGCTTTGCTCGTTCTTGTCATTATGATCGTACAGCTTGCTGGCACAAAAGGTAAACACTAAGTCTCACCTCATTGTAACTGCTTCCGGAGCTCAGCATTTTTTGAGTTCGGAAGCTTTTTTTGTCCATGGCTATGCATATTGTGAAATCTAAAGGATTCCTTCATAGTGATGTCTAATATACATATAGTGGGTTTTTGGGAAGTCCAAGGAAAGAATTTAGGGGGAACTATGAAATTTAGAACATGGATAATCATTGTGCAGTTATTTATGATTGCTGTGCTTGTAGGCGTGTTGGCGGCCGATCTAGGTGAGACAGGCTCAGATGAGTCTAAACATGATGATATTTTAATACATTTTGATCAAAAAGATTTAAACAGGATGAAAGAAACCGTTCAAAGGTTTAGTGAAGGTAAAGGAGATAACCTGATGTTGATTGAGCCAACCACGGATAGTGGACGGTTAATTCATGATTTCTATTCTAATGGTAAAGAGCTTCATTGGGTAAAGGATGATACAAGAGATGCATGGAGTAGTAGTCCTGGGAAGATCGAATATGTATGCCAAGCGATTGAACTAATAGAGACAGGTGAGCGGTTTAATGTCGAGTTATCTCAATGTAATGTTCAGCCAGACGGTGAGAAAATAAACGTGATCAGCTTTTTAAAAGAAAGATTATAAACCCATTTACGGAGAGGATGGATGATCAATATGCCGATGTCTGAGTACTATCAAGGGATTCGTAGGAAAGTGGGCTCAGAATTATTAATGATGCCTTCCGTAGCTGCAGTAGTAAGAAATAAAGAGGATGAGATTCTGTTCATCCGCAAGCCAGGAGAATCTTTGTGGGGATTGCCTGCGGGAGCGATTGAGCCAGGGGAGCGTCCCGGAAGAACCTTACGCAGAGAGGTATATGAAGAGACAGGGTTGATGGTTCATCCTACGTCGATTTTAGGTGTTTTTGGTGGAGCGAAATATAGATACGAATATAGTAATGGCGGTCAGGTAGAATATACGGTTATTGTATTTGAGTGCTCTATTATCAGAGGAACGCTTAGAGCTATAGATGGGGAGATCGAAGAATTTAAATTTTTCAAAGAGAACGAGCTGCCAGAGATTGCAATTCTTTATCCTAGAGAGATTTTTATAAAAGACCGAGAGAAGACTGCAACGATATTTGAGTGACTGAGAGGAGTGCCTCATGAAGACATACATTTATATGGTTAGACATGCAGTGTCACCTTTTGTATTAGGGAATGAGCGGGAACGGGGATTATCCGAAAAAGGACACGCAGACGCTTATAGAATCAAAGAGCTTTTGACGGAGGAGGAAATTACATATTTTGTATCCAGCCCATATAGACGAGCCGTAGAGACAATTAAATATTTGGCAGAAGCTTCGAACCAAGAGATTGAACTGTATGAAGAACTCAGAGAACGAGCAATTGGAAGTGTCGAGATTGAAATCAGTGAAGATGATTTTCTGCAGGGCATTCGGACATCGTTCAGCGACAAGCAATATAAAATGCCGGATGGAGAGAGTACCCAGGAAGCACAAGAGCGTGCAATTCCTGTTATCAAGCAATTAATTCAACAGCATAAAGGCGGAAAAATCGCATTAGGTACGCATGGGAATATCATGACCATTATCCTGAACTACTTCGATAAGAAGTATGGATATGAGTTCTTTGAACAAACTTCCAAGCCGGATATTTACAAGCTGGAATTTGAAGAATTGGAGCTTACCCATGTGGAGCGGCTGTGGGACTCCGAAGTGCTGAACAGATGAAATATTTTATAAAGCTGAATGCACTAAGCGTACTTTATGCCTTTATGTTGTTTGTTGTAATAGAGCTGCCATTGAATATTTATCGAATCAGCAGAATTTCCGGCTTGGAGCTGGGAAAAGTAGATACCTTGCTGTTTATCCTCAAGCTTGTTTTATTTTTATTATCTTCTATAGTATTTATTTGGCTTACAAAAAAATATTTGAGCGGAAAAAAATCCATGTATTTCACTACGATCCTATGGTTTCCCTATTTGATTCTATTCATTAGTTTATTCGCAACCTGGTTCCCAATCACAGAACCTGCAGATAAACCTGCACCGGTAACAGGACTGATCATAATAGGGGTCATGATTATTTATCCGTTTTATATCGCAATGATTAGTATTATCGCAAGCATCAATTTTAAGTCAGAAGCTGGATAGAGGTTGGAAATGAGGATCAATGATCTGAAAGAAAGACTTTTTTATATTTGTATCTGCCTCGTTGTTATTGTATTGGGGTTAAGCACTAGAGTATTCACGGATCAGCTGCCTTTGTTTGTATCTAGACATTTCGGAGATGCGCTTTGGGGCAGTATGGTTTATTTTATGTTTCGGGTTCTACTGGTAAATCAAAAGCTAAGGCTCGCCTTTGTATGGAGTTTGGTGTTTAGCTTCGGCATAGAATTTAGCCAGCTGTATCAAGCGGAGTGGATCAACAGCATCCGTTCTACAGTATTGGGTGGTCTAATTCTCGGAAAAGGATTCCTGTGGATCGACCTTGTTAGATATTTAGTGGGCATTGCCCTTTGTTATGGATTGGATCAATACTTTCACCAAAAGGTGCACCGAAATAATAAATAGTGTTTATTGGAGAGGAACCTTTAAATGGTAAATAGTTTGATTGTGGTATGCTTGCTTACGATGATTATTCACACGGCAGAAACCTTATCGTATTCGGTACGATACGCCGGAGTGAAGCTGAACAAGATAGCCATTGCGTTATCTCTCACAGGCATTATTGTTCTCGTCTCAAGAACTGCAAATATGATCCAAGCTCCACTGACGGCTAAATTCGTAGATTATGCCAAAATACATTCCGATTTTCCACTTCTTAATTACTTGAGAATTATATTATTGGCTTCTTCATTAGGGACTTTAATTGCCATTGCTGTGTTCCCTACCTTTGTAGGCTTGTTTGGGAGAATCATCTCTAAGCTTGAAATCGAAGGTTCTATCCCAAAACTGCTTACCAGTGTGACGATCGGGCAACTAAAGAACACCAGAAAATACATAAGAAAACCAAAAGTGAATCTATATAACTTCAGATACCTGGGGATTCCTAAACGTTTTATTGTGATGAATGTTTTTGTGACAGCCTTTTACACCGTAGGTGTCATATCATCTTTGTACGCTGCTCATCTAATGCCTCAATATAGCACGACTGCTTCTCAAGCTTCCGGACTGATTAACGGTATGGCGACTATTCTGCTGACCATATTTATCGACCCACAGCTTGGTCTTATTACCCATAAGGCTACTGAAAATGTAGAATACCGTGATCAGCTAGGAAAAATATATGTGGTATTGATGGGTTCACGATTTGTAGGCACTATATTTGCTCAGCTCCTAATTGTGCCTGCAGCCCAATTAATTAGTATGTTAGTGAAGCTGATTTGAGCCGGTGGGGGCGAATCATAATCATTAGGGAAGTTTAGATTCTGCTGCTCGTAGTGCTAGCGAAGTCTTCTGTTCCCAGCTGTAAATATTCTGCTGCATGGAATGAATTCGTTTCATTTGCTCATAGGATGATTTCAATTCTGTGGCGGCTCTAACTGCATCTCCTTGCTTAACAGCTGCTTTATATTGTTTGTCAGCTTCCGCGCGTACTTTCTGCGTGGCAGCGAGATTCTTACTCTCGGCAGTTATTTGTTTCTTTAAAGCAGTGATGGGTGCCAACGCATCTTTGACGGGTTTAAGCTTAGCAGCGGTTTGCTTGCGAGCGGCTGCCAAAGCGGTTGTCTTTGTCTTAATTTCGGCTCGGGCGAGGGTTACAGCAGCCTTTAGTTTATTACGCTTCAGGTCCAGCAATGTGACTGTTTTCAAGTCTTTAGCTTTCTTGGCTGCGGTAGACTGTTTACTGAGTGTGCTGTATTGTTCCAGAAGGGGAGCATGTTTCTTCTGAACTGAGCTAGCTTCTGAAGATAAGCGGCTTAACAGTGCTTGATCTGTTGACTGTATGACGGTACGAATAGATTTCAGAGCGTCATTATTCTGTTTGCGTAACTTCTGAATTTTTGAGTTATCTGTCTTGAGGGTGGCTTGAAGCGCGGTATAATTACCATGAAGACTGTTAATGTCATCCAGCGCGGAATCCCAGCCAGTAGCAGCAGACACAAGTGTGAGGTTACAGGTTAAGAAAGCTGCTACCAGCACTACTTGAGCCATCCATTTTAAATCCCTAATTCTGAAAATGTTCGTTCTACATCTGACGGTGTTTTTTGGCTTAAACATTCCTCTCAGCTCCTTAATGAATTAGTTAATATACGCAAAAAAGCACCTCCAAGATAGGCATTGACGCCTGTCTTGCGAGGTGCTTCTCCCGCACAGAAATATAAAAGATGCTCTTACTATAACTTGAAATTAATGGATAGTCAATGAACAATAGAACATTTGTGCTTGTTTTTGTAATTGTGAAATACAAAGGGGAGTAAATATGAGTTCACATCTAGAGTATGGGCACGATCGTGTGGCCCTGATTACCGGAACCTCCAGTGGATTTGGACTGCTGACAGCGCTCAAATTAGCTGGACAGGGGTTTAAGGTGATAGCAACCATGCGTGATTTAAGCCGTAAAGGCGAGCTGGTGCAGCAGGCAGAACAGGCAGGAATTTTAAAGCAGCTTCATTTAATGACCATGGATGTAACTGACAGCGATTCTATAGAGACAGCAATATCTTCAGTACACGAAACATTTGGAAGAATTGATGTTCTAGTCAATAATGCAGGTTTTGCCATTGGCGGTTTCATAGAAGAAATATCTATGGAGGAATGGCGGCGGCAAATGGAGACGAACTTTTTTGGATTAGTGGCTGTGACAACAGCTGTGCTGCCCATTATGCGAGAACAGCAGAGCGGCACGATTATTAATGTGGGAAGTGTAAGTGGATTATCCGGATTTCCAGGTTATGCGCCTTATGCAGCTTCTAAATTTGCTGTTGAAGGCTTCAGCGAAAGCCTGCGTCATGAAATGTCCCCTTATGGAATAAGGGTGGTATTAATTGAACCGGGCTCCTTCCGAACACCTATATGGGGAAAAGGCATGGAGCAAATTCGACGTAAGGAGGATTCTCCGTATAAAGCGCGTCTTGACGCTGTGCTACGATATTCCAAACATACTGCTGAGACAGCGCCTGACCCTAGTCAAGTAGCTAATCTTATCGGTCGTATTACCGAAATGAAGGCACCACGGCTACGTTATCCTATCGGCAAAGGTACGCGAATCTTAATCTTAGGCAAAACGCTGCTTCCATGGAAGTGGCTGGAGAGAATTATTGCGAAAGAATTGAGGTGATAGGATGGAGTCATCCATAAATTTAACAATCATTAAACTAATAGGTTATGTGTCCAGTTTGATGACCGTTTTTTTATGGCTAATTTTTATATTCATCAATCCTTATGCTGAGATTACGAATCGCTCCACTCTTGTGATTAGTATAATTATGTTGTTATTACCGGCGGGGTTATTAGCAATAGGTGTCTTTTTAAACAGAAGTCGGCTAATGCTGCTTGCATTTATCTGGAGTTTTCCCTACAGTTTATATATGTTATTAACACCGGGAATCTTTAGGTTGTTCGGGATTACGAGCCTAATGTATTTACTTTGTTTTGTGTTATTTAGAATGAACAAGATTAGATATTGAACAAGGATAGAGGTGTGCCGATGCTAGAATCGTCCGGAATCCATATCTGCTTCAACGCAGATGGCCGTGAAATAGAAATCCTCGATGTTACTCCATTTGGCAAAGATAAATTTCGAATTGAAGAGACACCGATTTTTAATCCGGCTGTTACAATGGGAGATATTATACAGGTGAAGGAAGAAAATGGAGTCTATTATTACCAAGAGACTGTTCAGAAATCTCCTTTCAAAAGATACGCTTGGCTGCTTAGTAAAGAAGCTGTTGATTCAACGGCCATTGCAGCTTTTAAACATAGAATTATAGAGAATGAAGGCAAATGTGAGTTGATCTTTGGCGGTTTGTTCGTCATTCATATTCCTAAGAATACTTCAATTGATGTTGATGGGGAAATGAATCGAATTATTGAGCGGTTCGAGATTTAAATACTAAGGAAAAAATGCTGCGTCATGAAATGCAAGGAAACTTGCACATGATGACCGCAGCATGGAGAATAGAAGAAACGCTTTTTATTTTATTTCTTCCATAAATGTCTTAAAATTTTCGGCGATTTCTTTTGATTTGGTATGGTGCAGATAATGTCCTGCATCAAGTTTTACCAATTTTCCTTGTACGGAATTTTTGACTTGCTCTTCATGCAATGATATCCAATCTTTTAAGAGAGTATCATCCCCTTGAACAAAGAGCAAAAGGGGGAGATCCTTTGGAAAAGTTGAATTTAGAGCCCCTTTATAATTAGAAGACATATGTTCCACTTCATTTAAGTTAGTGTAATTATAAGTGTTTCTAAGCGTAAGCAATCTCAATTGTTCTTTAGTTTCATCATCAAACGGCAATTCAGCATAGGGATTTCCACTTGATTTAAATAACAATCTGCCCAAGCCTGATTCTCTAAGTAGTTTTAATTTTCCTGTTGGTATTTTAACACCTATTCTGTCTTCCGTTGCAATACTATTATCAATCCCGACAAATGCACTCACTTCGTTTGGATATTTGTTCACATAATTCAAACTGTACATACCGGAAATAGAGTGTGCCATTAGAATATAACGGTCAATATTAAGCTGCTTTACAGCTTCATGAATTTCACTCACAATGTTTTCTGTGGTTCGCTCTTTTTCAGTTCTATCACTTAATCCATAACCGAAAGGCTCAATCACGACAACTTTGTAAAATGGAGATAGTTCATCTATTAACAGCTTAAAATCAAGTCCCGGTGCCACCGTTCCATAACCAGGTAAGAGCACGACTGTCTCTTCACCCTTTCCTTGAATCAAAACGTTCATATTTTTACCATCGACGCTTACAGACTGACCATAGGGTTTTATTTTAGCTTGGTCCGATTTATTGAGGAAAATATTAGCGACAAAAACAGTCACTAGAAAAAGTACTATTGCAGTAGCTAAAGCCCCTAAGGAAATAAGTATAATTTTCAGCGGTTTATTCATCCTTTTTTTAATAACCTCTTCTTCTGGTTTCAATCGCATCTTCTCCTGTTCTAATCGCTTTATTCTAGCTATCTTAATGAGTTGCTAAAGAAAGCTTACCCGATGAAGATGAACTATACATGACGACAATATGAACTGAATATGAACCAGCTAAAAAAAGTTTGACTCTATAAAATGAATGTGAGGTGAGCAATAATGTTGAAATTTATGAAGCAATGGTTGCCGAGTATTGTGATCGCAGTGGTTATTTCTTTGTTTGTTAGAACCTATGTTGCTGAAGCCATGAGAGTTCCAACGGGCTCTATGATCCCAACGATTCAAATCAATGATCGCTTAATTGTTGAGAAAATGTTATGGATGACCACACTGGAGCATGGAGATATTGTTGTATTTACGCCACCTGTAGCTGGTGATGAGAATAAAAGATATGTAAAAAGGCTAATGGGGCTGCCTGGAGATACCTTGGAAATTAAAGATGGCGCACTTTACCGAAACGGAGCGAAGGTTAACGAACCTTACCTCAATGAACAGATGGATTACACTTTTGGACCGGTTACGGTACCCGCCGATTATTATTTTTTTCTCGGAGATAACCGGAATATAAGCTATGATGCTCATCTGTGGGATACTCCATTTGTGTCGAAGGATAAGTTGATTGGGAAAGTAATCGCTGAATTTAGCAATCCCTTTTAGGTAGTGTGTAAGACGGATAAATGTAAGGCTTAATCTCTAAAAATAGATTTAGGGGTGCTGAAGTCGCGGGGGTCTTTTGAACTAACCGAGTGCTTTAATGAGTCTTTAACCATATTGTTACTTTGGAAGAATTTAGCTATCCTTAAGGTAAAATATACCTACATATAGTAAGGGGTGCTGAATTTTGAAAGCTCATGTCACAGATCTCAAACATGGCGATTGTCTAATCACAGATACATTCAATAGTGTTGGCCTACACGTGCTTCCGAAGGGGACAGTGGTCTACGGAGAAGAAATCACCATCCTGATGAGGCATCAGATTGATTATGTCGATATTGAACCACGCATGATGGTGCTGGATAATGAAGAAATGAATGTGGCACAAGGGATAGATGGTAATTTTGATCAAGCCATCCAAAACTATGAATCTATATTTCTGGAAGCACTCAGCAAGGGTAGCTTTACGCAGTCGGATGTTGATAATACGCTGCAGCCATTGCTGGAGAAATTGGATGAACAAAAGGATGTCGTTTCTTTATTATTGCTGCTGGAACGTGATGATATCAGTACATACAATCATTCATTGCAGGTCGGACTGTTATCGTTTTACATAGCGACTTGGTTAGGTCATACAAAAGCCGAAAGATTTGAGATTAGTAGAGCCGGTTATTTGCACGATATCGGAAAAAGCCAGATTGCTCCACATATCTTAAATAAGACGGATAACTTAACTCCCGAAGAATCAGAAGAACTAAAACGTCATACTACGTATGGATACGACATTATCCTTAAATCGATGAATGACGAAAAGACCGCACTAGTGGCGCTTCAGCATCATGAATTCGAGGATGGTACAGGTTATCCTAACAATCTCCGTAAACAGGACTTGCATCCGTATACGCAGATTGTTGCTGTTGCAAATACTTATGTAGGCATGACCTTAGGAAGAGCGAATCAACCAAAACAAGGCCTGATTAACGTTCTGCGCAAGGTACATGAGCTTGGATTTGGCAAGCTGAATGGAAATGCGGTACAAGCTCTGATCGGACATTTATTGCCGAATTTTGTGGGTAAGAGCGTTCAGCTTAGCAATGGTGAGCAAGGTACGATTATTATGAATAATCCGTTGGATATTTTCAAACCTCTGGTAAAAATAAATGAGACTACGTTCAGAGACTTATCTAAAGAGCGTAATTTGACTGTTGAAGAAGTATTTATTTAACGAATATTTTTGTGGCGATAAATAGGAGGCTATCTCCCTGATCCGTAAAATCAGGGGATAGCTTTTTTGTGTTATAATCGAAATTGGGTTAAAAACCCTTCAATATGGAATAGGAGAGTGCTTATCGTGATTATCAAATTCATTCGTTTACGTTAATTTGAGGTGCAATTCAATGATGACATCATCCATTTTTTTGAAAATGTATTGAGTCTTATTTAACTGTGCATTCATTGATAAAATTCGAATGAAATGAGGAATGAACAATGAGCGAAAAAATAGTAAAAGTAAACGGAATTGATATATGTTCGGAAAGTTTTGGAAATCCTAGCAATCCTGCGATATTGCTGATTATGGGTGCCACCTGTTCTATGGTTTATTGGGATGAAGAGTTCTGTCAGCGATTAGCAGATACCGGACGTTACGTTATTCGTTATGATAACCGGGATGTCGGACGTTCCGTTGTTTATGAGCCTGGGAGTTCCAATTATACCGTGATGGACATGGCAAATGATGCTGCTGGGTTACTAGACGCCTATAATATAGAACAGGCAAATATCGTTGGAATGTCCTTAGGCGGAATGATTGCGCAAGTCCTTGCTACACGTCATCCGCAAAAAGTTCTAACCTTAACCTTGATCGCATCAAGTTTTTTCGAATCTGACGATAATGATCGGAACTTGCCTCCTATGGATGAGCGGATCCTCGCATTCCATGCAAATGGAGCAACACTGGATTGGTCTAATGAGGAAGAGGTAGCCAATTATTTGGTTTCAGGTTCCGGCATACTCTGTGGTTCAAAACATAAATTCGATGAGAAAAGAGCGTATAAACAAGTAAGGCTGGAAATAAAACGTGCCAACAACTTGCTTAGCATGTTTAATCATTCTCTTCTTACAGGGGATGACGACTACGAGGGCAAGGCAAAAAATATCATGGTTCCTACCTTGGTTATCCACGGCACAGAAGACACGGTGCTTCCTATAGAGCATGGCTTGGCGCTTGCGGCGGAAATTCCTAATGCGTCGCTTCTAAGCCTGGAAGGAACGGGCCACGAAGTCTACCCGGATGATTGGGAAACAATAATCAAAGCCATTTCGAATCATACTTTAGGCGGTAAAGCTTAACAGGGCTTAAAGAGTAAAATAAAGAAGGGCTACAATTCGGTCTTGCCGATTGTAGTCCTATTTTTTCTAGGATTACTTCGTCCCTAGGAATTAAATCGTTTCACTAATTTTTCTTTATGTGCAGTAAAAGCTTCTTCTAATGTGATGCCATATAAGTCGGCTAACAATGCGATATTTCCGAGAACATCCCCGATTTCCTCAATCAAGTCGTTTTTCAGTTGCTCTGGAGTACGAGTCGATTCATCCGGTCGATCTCTGCCGATTTCATAGGAGCGAACAGCTCGCGCGACTTCACCGGTCTCTTCCATTAAGAATCCGACTCTTATAAAAGGACCATAAGTAGTCCAGCCTCGTTCTCCATAAAAATGATTAATCCATTTCTGCACATCATTAATTTCCATATTATGTAGCACTCCTTAATCTTTCACATGATTTATACTCCAACATATAGTATATTAGATAGCGGACATTATCAATATATAGTTTGGAGATGAGATTTTGAAATCAATATGTGTTTTCGCAGGATCGAATTTAGGGGTGCATGAGGATTATAAAGCTAAAGCTGTTGAACTTGGTAACTACATGGCTATGCATAATTATCGTTTAATTTACGGTGGTTCAAAAATCGGATTAATGGGTGAGGTCGCTAATGCTGTTTTGAATGGTGGAGGCGAGGTAATCGGGGTAATGCCTAGAGGATTATTTAATGGGGAAATGGTACATAGAGAGTTAACGCAGTTGATAGAAGTAGAGGATATGCATGGCCGTAAAGCAAAAATGGGAGAGCTGGCAGATGGCTTTATTGCTTTGCCTGGAGGGTTTGGAACGTATGAGGAGCTCTTTGAGGTTTTGTGCTGGTCACAAATTGGCATACACAAGAAGCCGGTAGGGGTTCTAAATATCAGGAATTATTTTGATCCTCTGATGAATCTGATACATAACAGTATCCAAGAAGGCTTCTCTAATTCTTCGCATCTAAGTCTGCTAAACGTATCCAACGAGCCGTTGGAACTCTTGACTCTTTTGAAGGAGTATGTTCCGCAAACGCTTGAGCAAAAGTGGAAACAGCTCAACTGAATAATGAAACTTTCAGTTTAATGATCGGGTACTCGGGTACACTGTGATCTGGACGTAAACCAACCGAAATCAGGCATTAGTTTCTGCATGACCTTTACCGCTGAGCGTTCGGACTCAGAAGGCGTTATTTGCACTTAGGTTACTTTGGGTTCTCGCGCGATTTGAACTATCCCCCATGCTTGTGAACACACTTTTCCGATGGATCGGACTCAGCTGACCTTATTTCTCCATTTCGAACGTTTTAGGCGAGCTATCGGACTATATTGCAGCTATATACTCATAACCACACCGATTCAGCACTGTTACATGGTGATAAGAGCTATACGGTCCGATACTTCTGTAAAAATGACCAAAAAGCGCAAATAGCTGCAATACGGTCCGTAACATATTGAGGGTCTTTGGCTAGTTTCGTTATTTAGGTTACTTTAGTTTCTTGGGCATCATGGGTTTGGTTCTTAGGTTTATCTCCGTTTGAGCAGGGTTTCGGACTCCAGTGACGTTATTTCTTATGAAGAGGTTCATATTTTGTGTTTTTTTGCCAATAGCGATTATGGAGTTCGATAGCATCCCGATTATGGGATTATACTGTGTATAAGGTCAACTGGGTCCTATAGCGACTTCGCAAGTGGATTCGCGGCGCAAAAGGTACGTAATCAAACGAAGTGTGAGGTTTGGATTATGGCTACATTACCGCTGAATTTGAAATTCACTAGTGGATTGGCTATGATAAATATAGAGAAACGCTACAAGAGGAGAAATGAGATAATGACCCCCGAGAATCAAATCGAACAATTTAAGAAGCTTAAGCACGATATCACTCGTTTCATGTTAATTTATAAATTTGCATTGGATGAGATGGAAACGAAGATTGAGATCCTAAAACAGGAGTTTCAGTCTCTGCATGATTACAGCCCAATTGAACATACCAAATCGCGTATTAAGTCTCCAGAAAGTATCATGAACAAGATGCTGCGCAAAAATGGTGAATTATCGCTGGATTCAGTGAAAAATTGTATTAAAGACATCGCTGGTCTGCGGATCACCTGTTCTTTTATCTCTGATATCTATCATGTTAGTGAGATGCTTCAGAAGCAGGATGATCTAACGGTCCTTGAGGTAAAGGATTATATTAAGAACCCTAAACCTAACGGATATCAGAGTCTTCACTTGCTGATTCAAGTCCCTGTTTTTATGTCCGATCGCCAGGAGCTTGTTTGTGTAGAAGTTCAAATTCGTACCATTGCTATGGATTTCTGGGCAAGCCTCGAACATAAAATCTTTTATAAATATAATAAATCAGTACCTGAGAGTATGACTCGTGAACTTAAAAATGCGGCGGATGCCGCTCATGCCCTTGATCTGCAAATGGAGCGTCTGCACCGGGATATAAAGGAAATCAAAGACGATGATGAAGATGATCTTAGCTCCTTCGAGGAAGAGCTTCGCCGTATAGTGGTTCATAATAAGCAGTTCACACTTCCAGCTAACTTTATTAAACTGCTTGACGACAAATAAACTGTTTTGTCCACCTAGAGTTATCCGTTTCCTTTCGGGTGACTCTAGGTTTTTTCTTGTATACATCATTGCTATAGATAACTAGAATAGAGTATTCTCAACTAGAAGAGAATGGTTACTTCAGCTTCATCATTTTTACATAAAAGGAGAATGAAGATGAGCGAGCGTACACTTCGCACCATTACTGTGAATCAAATCGGATATCCGCTGGATGGACAAAAGATCGCAGTATTTACAGGTACTGAGCATGATTTTCAGGTAGTTGATGTTGATAGTGGGACTATTGTGTTCAAAGGTAGTTCAGATGCTAGAAGATTTGATAAAGCCAGTGGAGTAACTTTGCACACAGGTGATTTCTCGGAGGTCAATACTGAGGGAAGATATCGGATTGAGCAGAGCGAGGGTGTAGCTTCGGCATCCTTTACAATCTCAGATCAGCCTTATCATGAGCTTCAACAGGGCTTGCTGAAAGCTTTCTATTATTATCGCTGTGGCGTTGAGTTGACTGAAGAATATGCTGGAGATTGGAAGCACAAGGCGTGCCATACCGCAAAAGGGATTGTATATGGGCAACCGGATCTTCAACTAGACTGTTCGGGTGGCTGGCATGATGCAGGTGATTATGGAAAATATAGCGGTCCCGGAGCGAAAGCTATCGCGGATATGCTGCTTGCCTATGAATTATATCCCTCGGCTTTTGTAAGCGCTATCCCATTGCCTGAAAGTGATGGATCTACGCCAGATGTGCTGCTGGAATGCAAGGTGGAGCTCGATTGGTTGTTTAAAATGCAAGACTCCGCAACAGGTGGTGTATACCATAAATTGACTACGTTAAGCTTTCCTGGTCTGGATGTTATGCCTGAGGACGATACAGCAGATCTGTACTTCTCACCAATATCTGCTACTGCAACTGGGGATTTTGCTGGTGTTATGGCTATGGCTGCAAGAGTGTACAAGCCTTTTGATGCTGCTTATGCGCGGAAATGTCTGGATGCTGCGGGGGCAGCATGGGAATGGCTTGTACAGCATCCAGATGTACCCGGTTTTACGAATCCGCCTGAGATTAGCACTGGAGAATACGGGGATGGAGTCGATAAGGACGAGCGGTATTGGGCAGCGGCGGAGCTGTATCGTACGACAGGGAAAGAGGAGTATCATCAAGCTGTTCTGCAGCTAGTGCAGCTGACTTTTCCAAAATACAGTTTAGGCTGGGGTGATATGGGGGGCTATGGCACTATCGCTTATCTGTTAAATGGTGAGGAGCAAGCAGACCGTGCTTTATATGCCTCGTTAAAAGAAGGGCTTGTTGCTGAGGCACAACGATTAGCGGAACAGAGTCGTGAGGAGGGCTATAGGATCTCCTTAAAAGAGGAGGACTATATCTGGGGCAGCAATATGCTAGTAATGAACAATGCAATGCTGCTGCTGGCGGCTGAATATTTTAGTGGGGACTCCAGTTTTGCGGACTGTGCCTTAGATCATCTACATTATCTGATGGGGCGTAACGTTCTGGATATCAGCTATGTTACCGGGTTTGGGGATCATGCCGTGATGAATCCGCATCATCGCCCTTCTGTAGGTGACCATGTGGCTGATCCGGTGCCGGGATTGGTGTCAGGGGGGCCAGATCGTGGGCTGCATGATGAATATGTAGTTGAGCATTTACAAGGAAAACCAGCTGCGCAGTGCTTTGTCGATCATGAGCTTAGCTATTCTACGAATGAAGTGACGATCTATTGGAATTCACCTGCGGTGTTTGTTGTGGCCCGTTTTAATCAATAAAATGCAATAGTTCGAATAGGGAAAGACGTCCTGAAACTGGATGTCTTTCTCTTTTTTATAGCTGAAATGCTATAATACTAGACGGTATGCTATTTTAGCGGATGGTATTAGGAGGTAGGGGATTGAGTAGTATTTTTGAGATTCAGAGACTTGCAAAACTTAACTGGAAAAGTAACGAGCAAACTTCGAAATATCTTTTCTCGGAGATCTCCGCAGACATAGCTGAATCGGACCGCATCGCATTGATTGGTGCCTCTGGCCAAGGGAAAAGTACACTCCTTAGAATCCTGGCTCTCTTGGATGCTCCGGATGAGGGAGATATGTTGGTAAAGGGGACTTCATATAAAAGTATGGATGCGAGATTATGGAGGATGAAAATAGGGTTTGTAGCACAACAAGCGGTCATGCTGTCTGGCAGTGTGGAGGATAATTTAAGAACTGTCAGCAGACTGCATGACAAACCTTATGATCTTAAACTAGTGCAGCGACTAATTGGGCAATTGGGGCTGGAGCATTTGGATTTAAGCAAAAAAGCGGCAGATTGTTCGGGTGGTGAAAAGCAGCGGATTTCTTTGATTCGCTCCTTGCTGCTCCGACCTACGGTATTATTGCTCGATGAAATCACCGCTTCGCTCGATGTCAACAGCACTCAAATGGTTGAAAAGCTACTAGAGGATTGGCATAAGGAAGAAGGCACTTCGATGATTTGGGTCACTCATGATCTTAAGCAGGCGAGCAGAATAAGCACAACTACATGGTTTATGGGAAAAGGCAGGTTGGAACAGCATGTGAGCGAGTCTTTTTTTGCTGAATCTGCGGAAGAATTGGCTAAAAGGTTCGTTCGGCCTTCGGAAGGAGCGTCGTTGTTATGAGTTATACAGCACTAAGTTTCACGCTTCTGTTTGTATTAGGGACAATGTTGGTCTCCGTGTGGCAAAAGCTCGGACTGGAAAAAGATATCATTGTAGGCACAGTGCGGTCGGCCATTCAATTGCTTGCGGTGGGGTATGTGCTGCAATTTATTTTTAAATCGGATCAGGTCATTTATGTAATTGTGATAATACTCTTTATGATCAGTGTAGCCGCATGGAATGCAGCCAAAAGAGGCAAAGGCTTGCGCGGATTAGTCTGGAGAATTGGACTGGCGATTGCTACTATGGAACTGCTCATGATGGGCATTCTGCTCAGCTTACATATCATTGAGGCTACGCCACAATATATCATTCCGATTAGCGGCATGACCATTGGCAGTGCTATGGTGGTTTCAGGGTTGTTCATTAACCATATCAAGCATGAAATTCAGCAGAGCAAAGGGGAGATTGAAACGTTGTTGTCTCTTGGCGCAACGATCCCACAGGCGATCCAGGAAGTTAGAAAAAGATCTGTAAAATTCAGCATGATTCCTACCATCGACGGTATGAAGACGGTTGGGCTTGTTCAACTCCCTGGAATGATGACCGGAATGATCATCGCGGGCGCTGATCCTGTAGTAGCTGTTCGTTATCAGATATTAATTGTGTTCTCGTTCACTGCCTCTGCTGCCATAACGAGTATGCTGCTCAGTGTACTGAGCTACCGACTCTTTTTCACGCCGGATCTAAGGCTCAAGCAAATAGTGGAGCAAGGCTAAGCCTATTTCTCACAAGCGATTCCGTCTTTGTCACGGTCGCTTTTTTTATTGGCATTATAGAGTTCTTTCGATACGTAGGGTTTGTATTTCGTTTTGCCGCCTTTGTTCTTGGTTGAGCTGGAAATGGCAACTCCACCTTTGTAATCTTTGTTTAGCTCCGTGCAGTTTTTGTAGGTTTTGACCTTGGATTCTGCGCTTGCTGTATTCAAGGTAGCGACGGATAGAGTGAGTAGCAGACCTGCTGCTAGACAAATGTTTAAGATTTTTTTCATGGGAACACTCCTATAAAAATTTAATGAAATTGCTGGTTGTGTAGTATCATTGTATTTTATATTACCAGTTTAATTCATTGAGGTATACATTATTGGTGGATTTGGAAACCGTGTACATATTTATGAGTGAAGTGGGGGAATAATTAGATTCAATTCACATGTAGTGAACAGGCTACGAATGAGGTGATTCTAATTAGCAAAATGAAAATGGCGACTGCCCTAATTGCGGGATTGTTGCTTCTGCCGGGAATGGCTATGGGTGCATCAGCTCCCGTTACTATGACTCACGTTAATGGAGAACTGCTATCGGCTATGCCTAAGCCAGCTCCGGAGTCTAGGCGCATTATATTACCTTCTGCAATTCAAGCATCAGAGCTATACGGGTTCGGATTACAGCATCGGAATGCCTCGATTCAATATTCGATCTTCTCCAAAGATTTCAAAAAGATTATGTATCCGCGGTTTGTTGAACTAAACTGGGTGACGGGTGTCTCCAGCCCTTGGATCACGAACTACGAGGTCACTAAAGAAACGATAATTAACAAGAATTCAGAGGTCATAGAAATGCGTCTGGATACTGCGACTTCAAGTGGACCAGCACCTTCTATACTTTTGACAATCTCACTTGTGCAAGAGAAGAATAGCTGGGTGATTACCGGAGTGACATCGGACCCCGAGCTGCCGCGTGGCGGATTGCCTAGGAAGTAGGTTGGTTATGGATAGGAAAAAGAGCAAGCGTAGTAGGGGGGGCCCATACGCTTGCTCTTTTTTTGATTCGAAAGCACATCGTTCAGTCCACGTGGTCTGTTTTTCTACAAATGATCAGTGACAATGTTCAGCCCAGAGTGGCAATGCCAACTCAGCGTCACAAATGATCAGCCTACGTTGGTGATTATTTAAGAAACCTCGCTTCACAGATCGTTACGGACCGTATTGCAGCTATTTTTGCTGCACTGCACGATCGTTACGGACCGTATTGCAGCTATTTTAGCATTATGGTCGTTCTGGCGAGAGTTTCGGACTGTATGGCTCTTATTCCCCTAAAATCACGCATTATAGGAGTACATTTGTGCGAATAGCTGCGTCTGAGTCCGATAGCATGGCTAAATCGCTGAAATTATGAAAATAAGAGCTCCTCGGTCCGATCACCGCCAAACTCTAGTGTATTTAGAGTCGTAATGTGCAGTTCAGCGTGACAATGCCAGCTCAAAGTAGCAAGGCTATCTCAGAGTGACAGTGCAGCTCAAAGTGGCAAGGCTAACTCAGCGTCACAAATCATCAGCCTAAGTTGTTGATTACTTAAGAGACAGCGCTTCAGACATCGTTACGGACCGTATTGCAGCTATTTTGGCATTATGGTCGTCCTGGCGAGAGTTTCGGACTGTATGGCTCTTATTCCCCTAAAATCACGCATTATAGGAATAAATTTGGGTGAATAGCTGCATCTGAGTCCGATAGCAAGGCTAAATCGCCGGAATTATGAAAATAAGAGCTCCTCGGTCCGATCACCGCCAAACTCTAGTGTATTTAGAGTCGTAATGTTCAGTTCAGCGTGGCAATGCCAGTTCAGAGTGGCAAGGCTAACTCAGAGTGACAATGCCAGTTCAGAGTGGCAAGGCTAACTCAGAGTGACAATGCCAGCTCAAAGTAGCAAGGCTATCTCAGAATGACATAGCCCAGCTCAGCGTCAGTAGTCTAGCTTGCTCACAAAGCGCAGCTCGAGCCGCCAGCTCAGCTCACATCGCATAGCCCAACTCACATCGCATAGCCCGGCCCAGCGTCATCAGCCCGGCTCGCATCGCATAGCCCAACTCACATCACATAGCTCAGCTCAATCACCAGCTCAGCGCCAAAAACCCCAGCCAAGCCACAACAGCTACCTAGACTATCCAACTGTTAAGCGACTAATCTCTTCCCGCCTTCACCATTAATTCCGCCAGCATTTTGGGTTCGGTTCGAACGGTGGTCATGTGATCTCCTTTGCCCTCGATGAAGCGGAAGATGCCTAAATGACTGGATTGTGTAGGGTGGAATCCGTATGGACCTTGCGGTATCGCGGTGTCCTCCGTTAGATAAAGGTAACTTTTAGGGATCTGGAGACTGTAAAATTTCTTGAGATCAAGCTTTTCGAAAAGTGGACTTGCTGGCTCAGGAGGAGCTTGTTTATAAAAAGCTTGCGCTTCCGCAAGACTGGCGGTGTTGACGAATGTATCCCGGAAAAGAGGGAAGGGGAGCGTTATGGTGTTATTGCCGGAAGTATCTCTCAGCTGTTCAAAGTACTTCAGCGAATCAGCTGGAAATTGGTCCGCCACACTTTGCCCATCTAGCGGTGCGAAGGCGTCGAAGAATACCAGACGTTTGATTCGATCTGGTACTTCCTGAGAGACGGTTTGGATCACCGAACCACCAAAGCTATGTCCGAGCAAAATGATATCCTTTAAGTCTTTTTGCTTGATATAGTCGACAACAGACTGTGTGATTTGCGCATGCGTTACATTATTGTTTTTGTCCCCGCCATGTCCGGCATATTCCGGAGTATAGACGGTGTGCCCTAAGCTGCGAAGTGCGGCGGCCGTTTGATCCCAAAAACCAGCAGTAGCCCAAGACCCATGAACTAGAACGAATGTAAGAGGCGCTTGTTTCGCTGCTGTTTTGTTATTGGCGGCCTCAACTGTGGAGCTAAGATTCATAGGCTGGAAACCCATAATTGTAAAGACAGTGATACATAAAGCTAACACTATTTTTGTGCGAATCGATTTCATACTGTGCCTCCTATGTGGGGTGAGAGTGTAATACTTAGAGGATGCCCCGTTTAGAAAAGAAAGATGAATTTTTATCAGGAGTAGTGAATCTCCGCACCTAGGCATAGGCAAACGCATATCTTGTGTTTAGGGAAAGCAAAAATTTATAGCAACAGAAAGGTAGGAAAAAAAGTGACTTCATACATGGACTATACGTCCCCCAATACAGAGTTTACTTTTGATGTGAACACTAATACACTTTTTAAAAAAGATGCCAACAACTTCATTAACTTGCTGTCGGTTAAACAATTGAATACGCTCGAGAACATATCACTGCTGGATATTTTTCTTAGCAAATCAAATGTGGTTGAACCTCATTATCATCAAAATGCTGCAGAGCTTGTGTATTGTATCTGCGGTTCAGCGGTAGTATCTTTAATCAATCCGTTCACAAATGAACTTCTGCATTTTCCGATTTGTCCGGGTCAAGTGGCAAATGTGCCGCAAGGCTGGTGGCATTATGAGATAGCTACTGTCGATAATACACATCTGCTCGCGATTTTTGACGCACCTATTCCTGAGGTTATCTTAGGTTCGGATATTCTTAGCAAAACCCCGGCAAATGTATTAGCCCATACTTACTGCTTAAATGAAGCTAAGGTAAAAGAAGCTTTAGCTCCAATCAAGCCTGGAACCTTCATCGGCCCTCCTGCTGACTGCTGCGAAGAAGATAAAGTAATGGGCAGCAGCAATATGGCTCCTAATATGGCCCCTAATATGGCTCCAAATATGCAAGCCAATGTTAAACCAAATATGCATCCTAATATGCAGCCAAATATGAATCCATACGCTCATATGCAGGCGCAACCCATCCCGATATCTTCACAAATGCCTCCAGCTACACAAGCCTTTAATTATCAGCCATACCCGATGCAAGGGTACTATACGCAGGGTTATGATCAGCATTATCGCCAACAACCCTATGTACAGCAGCAGCCGCATTACCCATATCCGAATAACCAAGAGTAAACTAAAAAAACCTCCCGGAACTCTAGATTCCGGGAGGTTTCGTAATTAAACCTAGGATAAACGGACAAGAACTCTTCCTCTAAGGTTTCCTTGTAGAATATCTTCCAATGCTTGCGGTAGCTCATTTAACGTGACTTCACGATCCACGAGGTTCTCCAGCTGACTTGGCTTCAGATCGCTCGCCATCCGTTTCCAAGCCTGCTGGCGAAGGTCTGCAGGACATTCCACAGAATCTATGCCGAGAAGGTTAACACCCCGAAGAATAAACGGAAGTACTGTAGTTGGAACTGAAGTGCCTCCGGTTAAGCCACTTGCAGCTACAGAACCTCTGTAGGTGATTTTACTCAGAACTGCGGCAAGGGTGTCACCACCCACCGAATCTACTGCGCCTTGCCATAATTGTTTGTCCAAGGGTTTGCTGGCGCCGCCAATGACCTCTTCACGTGAGATCACGTCTTCGGCTCCTATACCTCTAAGGTAATCGGCAGCTTCGGCGTTACCTGTGCTTGCCACTACGCTATACCCTTTTGCGCCAAGCATGGCAATAGCAGATCCACCTACACCGCCGGTAGCGCCTGTTACAAGTACTTTGCCTTTGTCCGGGGAAACGTCATGATCTTCCAGGGCTAGTATGGACAAGGCTGCTGTCAGTCCTGCAGTACCGTAGATCATAGCTTCTTTAAGCGTCAGGCCTTCTGGAAGGGGAGTGATCCAACCTGCGGGAATACGAGCGTATTCGCTAAAGCCACCAAAGTGTGATACGCCAACACCATATCCTGTCGCAATGACTTGCTGCCCTTTATGAAACCGCTCGTCTGTGGAAGATACCACAATACCGGATAAATCTATCCCTGGAATAAAGGGATATGTTCTTAGAATTTTACCGTTTGGAATACTGGCTAAACCGTCTTTATAGTTTACACTGGAGTATGCAACCTTAATTACAACCTCTCCAGCTGGCAGATCCTCTAGGGTAACCGGTTTAACAGCTACGGAGAAGGATGATTCTGTTTTGTCGACAACTAACGCTTGAAATGATTCTGTCATAAGTGTGAGCTCCTTCAACTACGTTATAGGTAAGACATGTATATAATATTTATTCTGCCCGGTCAACTTGTGATTGTCTATGATATAGCGCAATTGTTTATTAAGGTTCCGTTAAATCGCGTGATAGAGGGTGAAACTTATGAAATGGAAAAATTTAAGGGTTACAGTCTTAGTGGGTATCACATTAGTCTCACTTGGTTTTAATGGATATTCTTTTTACAACAAGCCACCAAAAGAGACTAACCCAACTACCAAGGAGCTAGTTCAAACTATGGGTGTGATTTCAATCCAATCTAACTCTGAGAGCGGAGTGCAGGGTGAGAGTGTGGAGGAACTGAAAAAAATTATTTATAAGTTACCGCAAGTGGAGAAAAAATTAGCTTTTATAAAGGGCGTTATCACAGAAGGGAATACGGTTTATCTGGATCTGGATGAGGTGGAATGGTTCGGTGGAGCGGCGGCAGAAATTGCAGCTAAAGAAGATGGTGTACTAGAACCCGAATCATTGCCTAATGGATTCTATATCCGAAATGCAAGCGAAGAAATCAAGCGGGTTAAGCTGGAGCCTGATGTAACTATAGCTGAACTAAACGGGGCGAGACATCAGCAAGGGGACTATACGAGTTTTATTAGCGAAGAGCTAATGGATAGATTATTCCATCTGACATTTGTAGAAGGTAAGGTTGTTTTGCTAGAAGAGCAGTACAGACCTTAGTGAAGGAGAACAACTAGAAAGGGTTAGTGGAGAAAAGAAATCGGCAGGATGCTCTACAGCATGCAGAAAAGGTAATGAAGAGTAGAAGAGCTTACGGTTTGTTTATGCTTACATACACTTAAGATTATGATAAATTTTATTTTTATGGGAAAAATGGCTCTGTGCCCGTAGCTGTCATACCTGATGTATTTGGACCGGGTGCGGATGGGAATACTGTAAGAAGAAAAATTTTTCGTTGATCTAGTTAATAGGCGGAAGATATGTTTAAATGGGAAAGTATAGTATTTTTTAAATAATAGGATTGAAGAAAGAGAGGCTAATTCATGTCGATTGCGACTACAATGATTATCAGGCTCGAAATTCGGAAATCGGTTGCATCTTTTGGCGATGTTGCTTCAGGAATTGCCGCAGCTGGCGGAGATATTGTTGCTATTGACGTGATACGTGCAGGGAAGGATGTCACTACCCGAGATATAACAGTGAATGTGCAAGACGCAGCTAATGGAGATATTATCTCAATATTATCGAAGATGCCGGGAATTAAAATAATCAACGTGTCGGATCGGACATTTCTGGCTCATCTTGGCGGAAAAATCGAAATCACACCTAAAATGCCGATTAAAAATCGGGAGGATTTATCCTTAGTGTATACGCCGGGGGTAGCCCGAGTATGTACGGCGATTGCCGAAGATCCCAGAAAAGCTTATTCTCTGACGATGAAAAGAAATACAGTTGCAGTCGTTTCGGACGGCACTGCTGTGCTTGGACTAGGGGATATCGGGCCGGAAGCCGCTATGCCTGTCATGGAAGGTAAGGCGATGCTGTTTAAGCAATTGGCGAACATTGATGCTTTTCCGCTGTGCTTAAATACCAAAGATCCGGATGAAATTATCAATATCGTAAAAGCAGTTTCTCCTGGCTTTGGAGGGATAAACTTAGAGGATATAAGCTCGCCACGCTGCTTTGAAATCGAACGCCGGCTTGCGGAAGAACTGGACATTCCGGTATTTCATGATGATCAGCATGGAACATCCGTGGTGGCTTTTGCAGGACTTTTGAATGCGCTTAAAGTTGTAAATAAATCTATTGTAAATGCAAGGATTGTTGTTGTGGGTATTGGGGCGGCTGGGGTGTCCATATGTAATCTGCTGCTGGCAGCGGGCGCGCGTTATATTTATGCGGTTGATCGTGAAGGCGTTCTCAGAAAAGATCTTCAGTATGATAATCCGGAATGGCAGAAGCTTGCTGCCGCAACCAATCCTGAGGGAATTGAGGGGGGAATAACGGAGGTTATACGAGGGGCAGATGTCTTTATTGGGGTGTCACGTGGGGGAATTCTAACCGTGGATCATCTCAAAAGCATGGCCAGTGATAACATCGTTTTTGCGATGGCTAATCCTACACCGGAGATTGAACCGGATTTGGCAGAACCTTTTGTTCGCGTTCTAGCGACAGGCAGAAGTGATTATCCGAACCAGATCAACAATGTGTTATGTTTTCCGGGTATTTTCCGTGGCGCACTTGATTGCCGGGCTAGAACTGTGAATCTGGAAATGAAGCTGGCTGCGGCAAAAGCCATTGCATCGGTCGTTCATCCGGATGAACTCAATGAGCAATATATCATCCCAAGTATTTTTAACGAAAAAGTAGTTGAACAGGTGCGCCTGGCAGTAATACAAGCAGCTATATCCACGGATGCAGCACGCCGGATTCCTAAAGACGTAGCAGCTATAACGGAATAAGATCTATACGATAATTGGACTGCTTTGCTTACTTAGAGAGCAGTCTATTTGTTTTTATACTTGGAGGAAAATTGCCCGAATTGCAACTTTAAATCCACTTAAAGGTGAGGGAGTGTATGAGAAGAATTCATATTATGGGAGCCTCAGGCGTAGGAACGAGTACTTTAGGTTACGAATTAGCTAAAGTGTTGCCACATGTACAGTTAGACAGTGACGACTATTTTTGGGAGCATAAATTCACTAAGCAGCGTGAGGTCAATGCGCGATTAGCGAAACTTACAAGCGATTTGACCCATAAGAAGCCTTGGATTTTAAGCGGTGCGGTATGTGGCTGGGGAGATGGCCTTCGACCATTATTCGATTTGGTTATTTTTCTAGGACTTCCACCGGAAATTCGTTTAGATAGATTAAGAGCCAGAGAGTACGAGAGATATGGTGATCATATTTTGCCTGGAGGAAGTAAATACGAAGCATATCTGACCTTTATGGAGTGGGCGGCATTGTATGATGTTGCTGGAGTTGAAGTCAGGAGCAAAGTGCTGCATGAGGAATGGATGTCCACACTGGAATGTCCTATTTTACGAATAGAGGAAGATTTATCGGTTGGAGAGCGCGTTGAGATCGTGCAGAGATATTTACAAATGGTATAGGAGGAACTTTTGGTCGGCGGAATATATTCAACAGGCTACAGAAGAAGTCAGCAATAATATTGAGGGAGTCAAAGGTGAGTTGAAGTCCGTACATTCTGGGATTGGTGCGTTTGAGCGAGAGGATTCTATCATCAAAGTGGTAGTAGAGTGGGATGGACAGAAAGATGAATTCGAGTTGAAGGAAGTTTGGAATTATGGGCATTACTCTTTATGAAGGTATTGACGCAGCAGTTGATCCAAAGAGGTTATAATGGAAAGCGTATATCTCATCCACGGAATGGTGGACTATATGTGTATGAGCAGGGCTGTTAATTTAAAAGAAAGCAGGATGAACAATCATGGTTGTTATTAAAGAAATAGAAATGGAATCTCTTCCTGAACTGGGGAATTTATATCAAGAGCTGATGAATAAACCGTCTGACCTTAATAAGCTTGAAGAAGTATTTAAAGGGGTCAAGGCGGATAACCGCTACATTCTATTGGGTGCTTTTGTAGAGGGTGAGTTACTAGGGTCTTTGATGGGCATCGTGTGTCAGGATTTAGTGGGGGACTGCAAACCGTTTATGGTGATTGAGAATGTGGTGGTTTCAGCGCGGGCACGCCGTCAAGGCGTTGGCAAAAAACTTATGAACGCCATTGAACAAGCAGCCCGGGAAAGAGACTGCTATTATATCATTTTAGTCTCCGGTGAGCAGCGGAAGGAAGCGCATGTGTTCTATGAATCGTTAGGTTATAGAGATGAAAAGGTGGAGGGATACCGAAAACATTTAAGCTCCCATTAAAAAGCACACAACTTTCTAGGAGGTTTTTAACCTGCATACATTTTTTAAATATAACTGGATGGTCCGTGAACAATGGTATGAGTGGTGTGGAGATATTTCTGAGGAGGAGCTGCTCGCAACACGTATAGGTGGTGTAGGCAGTATTCTTAAGACGCTTTTTCACATTGTTGATGTGGAGTGGAGCTGGATTCAAGTATTGCAAGGAAAGCCGGATTTCCAAGAGGATTTTGAGCGGTACAAGACTTTGCAGCAAGTACGAGAATTGGATGTAAAATTCCACACAGAGGTGGAACCCTTTGTAACGGCTTGGCATGAGGGGCTGGAGCAGAGGATTTTTGAGGATCATCTTCCGGATGGCAGGATCGTGACCGATGCCTGGGGTGAGGTAATGCGCCATGTGATTGCTCATGAGATTCATCATGTCGGGCAATTATCGGTCTGGGCTAGAGAGATCGGAAAACCGCCAGTTTCAGCTAATCTGATTGGCAAAGGGCTGATAAACAGCCTACCTGGCAAAGCATAGACAAGCTATTCAGCGTATATTCAGATTCATATTTTACAATCTCCTTGAACTGCGAAAACATAAATCTGTACTTCAAGGAGGATTACACATGGTGAAGAAGAAAAATTTGCTGAGAAAGTTCATGGCAGCTACACTAAGTCTTGCTATCGTCTCAACGGCGTTTGGTGTTGCTGGAAACACGCCCGTAGTTAGTGCGGCGGATGCAGGTGTAACGAAAGCGTATGAATCCCTGTTCGCGGGTGACAGAATCATTGATGTTAAAGTAACGATTGATGATGCGGATTGGAAAAGTATATTAGCAAGTCCCCTCGAAAAAGAATACAAAAAAGTTAAGGTTGAAGTTGACGGGAATGTTGTTGAAAATGTTGGATTTTCTACTAAAGGGAATCTGACGTTAAAATCGGTAGCCAGTATGACAGACTCGGACAGATACAGCTTCCGGCTGAAATTTGATAAATATGATAAGAAGCAAACGTTACTTGGTCTTGATAAAATGGTATTGAACAATAATTTCTCGGACCCTTCGTATATTCGTGAATATTTACATTACGAAGCGCTTCGTTCTGTAGGTGTGGATGCACCTTTGACTGTGTTCACCAACCTGTATATCAACGGAGAATTATATGGTTTTTATGTAGGTGTGGAAGCGATAGATGATAGCTATCTAGAACGTACCTATGGAGAAAATTATGACGATGGTGTTCTGTATGATACAGAAGAAAAAAGTTATCTGCAGTACAAAGAAGGCAGTGACTACGAAACGATAACTTATGATACAGGTAAAGAAGATGATAAAGCTTCGTTAAAGAACTTCATCAAGGTGCTGAATGAGATGCCTGCCGGTGAGAAGGGTTCTATTGAAAGTGTGCTAGATGTGGATTCGGCACTGAAGTATATTGCCGCTAATGCTGTATTGGGTAACTATGACAGCTATAACGGGGATAAAGGTCATAATTATATGTTGTACGGGGATGCATCCGGTAAATTTAGTGTACTTCCATGGGATATGAACATGTCCTTTAACGGGTATTCTGGTGGCGGAGGCGGCAGAACAGGTACAACAGACACAACAGCTGCTGCGGGCACAACTTCTACATCGGCAACAACCCTTGCAGCCAATACCAGCGCAGTAACTGCATCAATTGATAATCCAACGCTTGGGATAAGTTTAGATCAGGTCCCAATGATTGCTAATCTGTTGGAAGTGCCTGAATATAAGACTAAATACCTGAAATATGTATCTGAGCTGGTTGATTATTTGGAAGGAATTCAGAGCAGAATTACTGAATTGGCTACCTTGATCAAACCTTACGTTCAAGCAGACCCAACCAAATTTTATACCATGGAACAATTTGAAAGTAATGTTACTTACTCAGCAACAGGTGAAATGGGTGGTAGTGGAGGAATGACTCCGCCAGCTGGGATGGAAGGCATGACTCCTCCTGAAGGGATGGAGGGCATGACACCTCCGGATGGAACGACACCGCCAGCACGTCCTGATAATACAGGGACTGCGACTGATGGCAATCCTACACCTCCAACAGGTAATGCTGGAGGCGGGGGACAAGGTATGGGGACAATGGCAGCAGGTTCGATTATGACCTTTGCGCTGAACAGACTTGCTAATCTGCAAGGCCAGCTAGGACTTAACGTCACACCTCTACCCTCTGTAACTACAACGCCATCAACAACGAATCCGAACACGACGGGCACTAAGGGAATATCCGTACTTTTAAACGGAACAGCGGTCAGCTTTGCAGATCAGCTTCCTGTGAATAAGGATGGCCGGGTGCTGGTGCCAGTGAATGCAATCTTTAATGCTCTGGGTGCTACAGTAACCATGGATCAAACGACTAAGAAAATTACCGCAATAAAAGACAATACAACGATCGTAATGGCCATTGGCAGCAAGACTGCTTACATCAATGGCAAAGCACTCACACTCGACGTTCCTCCGCAAATTATCGGAAATCGGACACTGGTTCCGGTAAGATTTATTTCCGAGGGATTGAATATGGATGTGAAGTGGGATGCAGGGACTTCTACAGTTACAGCTACGACTAAAACAGCAGCTTAATAATTAGCTTTATCGCGTATGCGGAAATCCGGGGCAAGCTCTGGATTTCCGCATTTTTTAATTCAAGCAGATCAACTCGTGCTGCTGCTAGAGAGCAGTGGCGGAAACCAGACATGACGAAGATCGACCCAACCCTGGCTATTGAAGCTAACCCCGCGGACAGAGGGGAGATAAGCTGTCTGAGTCGGCTTTTCATACAAAATATGTAGGTGGTGCTCTTTAATCAGACGGTTCTCGATGATACTGAAACTTTCCGCTCGGGCCACCGGATTAGGTTCGCGCGCGATGGTATACAGCCAGCCTTCTATATCCGCCCGGGTATGCGGTTCAATATGCTGGGAGAGCGTGAGGTATAGATCAAATAAACGAAGTTGTTCATCCTCGTCACGGAATAATGAGAAAACAATCAGGTCTGATTCCAGCCGAATCGGACCTTTAAATTCCTCTGGAGACACGGAAATGACATTGCATTTATAACCTTGTTGCTCTAGTCTAGTGGCAATAAAATCAGCATCGCCAGCATATTGTGGAATCGTAGAGATTTGCAACGTGATTTCTTGATCTATTATCGCTTCTTGCTCGATGGACGCTGAATCGTCTTTTAAACAGGAGACTATTTTTGCCCGAAGCAGGGGATCGCTTAGCGGTCCCTTTTTTTGCGTATTGCAGGTGACGAATTTCCGAATGGAAGACTCCGAATGAATTCGGCTCCAGGTCGAAGAACTGGCGGATGAGGGATTCTGAATCACGTGAAAAGCAGAACCCGTATCAGAGGATGACGTTTCGGTATCCCACGGGACATAAAGGATTTCAACCCGATCTAAATGAGCCCGTCCTTGAAAATAATAAGGAAAAACCTCCAGCACACAAGTGTCCTCGGTCATATCCACAACCTTAAAGGGGCCAGTCCCCACGGGTCTACGGCCAAAGCTCTGCTCATCCATTCCTTCTAAATCACGCGGTACAATTGCGGCTCTGCTCGTACACAAAAATGGCAGAAATAGTTCATTAGGCTGCTTAAGCGTAATTTGAACGGTAGATGGATTTAATGCGGTGACCCGCTGGATTTCTTTGAAAATATAGCTATAGAGTGTCCGTTTAGAGGTTTGCATCAACCGTCCCAGGGAATAGACTACATCCTTGGCTGTCAGCACTTTTCCATGATGGAATAACACCTCTTTGCGCAGAAAAAAAGTCCAGAGCGTCCGGCTCTCATCGACTTCCCAGGCGTGAGCCAGACAGGGAACAATTTTGTCCCGTTCACCGCTTCGTTTCACTAACCCGTCGAAAACATGGCTGGAAACAAATGACTCTGCCAGCAAATTCATATAGAGCGGATCGAAGGTATGGAGCTGCTGGGTAATAGGCAGCCGGAGAGTATCAATTTGTTTGTCACTACGAATTTCAGAATGATGCCCAAAATAGGTCAGCAGCCAACCCTGCAGTGTATCCTGCAGTGAGGTGGAGCTGGCATGGGTTTTGATGCCTTCTATAGCGTTGTGGACATCTTTGCGGCTAATCGCCTGCATCATGGATTGAAGGGCAATTTCTTCGGAGGGAACAAGAAATTGCAGCAAAGAGCGGCTTCCCCGCCCACGCTTAGGCGTCCATTTGATCCATTCCTGCAACATCATTTTATTCACAATATGCATGGCATTGCGGTGTGTACAGCCGAAAATCAATGCCAACTCATCCATCGTCACTGAGATTTCTGTGGCTCCCCCAAAATGAGATTGCAGCTTTAAAAATTGGCTATGCAGCTTCATTGTTTTGGTTCCTTTCGGAAAATAGGAAATTATAAATAAATTCTTTCTCTTTTTTTTCTTATTTTATCACGTAAAATAAGGATGAGAAAGTAAGAAAATGGGGGTAATTACCATGACCGAGGAAATGGAAACGGGAACGGGACTTAGGCTTAATCGATCGCTTGCTGCTTTGCTTGCCGCGTTCTTACTGGCAATAGTTCATCAGTATTTATTTTATGGGAAGCTGGCGGGCCTATCGTATCCAATCTTTGTATGTCTGTTCTATGCGTTCATGCTTTATTATGCCAAGGCTAAAATCCGCAAGCTTAACAAATTCAGTTACTTCTGGTTTGGAGCGATTTTTCTACTTTCATTAACCTATTTATTCTTTCATAATTTTTTCTTCTTTGGGCTGAACCTGCTGGTGATCCCGGTGTTGATTTTATTACATATGACTTATTTGCTTAGTGATAAACGGCCGGCTTGGAGCCGGCTTGGATTAGTGGGGAACACGCTGGAGCATGTGCTTCCACAGAATTTCCGCCATTGGAGCACTGTGTTTACGATCATTAAAAGGTCTGGCGGCAGTAAAATGAAGGACGAGCGTAAGCAGGTTATGGGGAAAGTGCTGATAGGACTTGCGATCTCTTTTCCAATATTGCTGGTTGTGGTGACTCTGCTGTCCTCAGCGGACGGAGTGTTTCATCATGTACTGCTGGCGCTGCCGAATGTGCTGGATCAGATTTCATTTGGGGAAGGTTTTGTGCGGGTGCTGTGGATTATCCTGCTGGGCATGGGCTTGTTCGGCTTAGTGTGGGGGTATGTGGATTCGAAAATCTATGACTGGAATATGCAGCCTAAGGAATATGGTCCAGTGCTGGCGCCTGTAAGCTTTAAAATGGATCCGATAATTATGACGACGATTCTTATAGCCATTAACACGGTATATGTATTGTTTGTTTTCGTACAGTTTTCTTACTTGTTTGGAGCATGGGAAGGGATTTTACCAGAGGGCAGCTCATATGCTGATTACGCACGTAGTGGATTTTTTGAGCTGATTATGGTGGCTGCGATTAATTTCGTGATTTTGCTGCTGGCTTTGGTGTCGGAAGGAAAAAGAAGTGGAGGGCTGCAAAAATTTATTAATGTTCTGCTCTACATTCTGGTTGGTTGCTCGACAGTTATGCTATATTCCGCCTATACCCGTCTGACTCTTTATGAAGAGGTGTATGGCTATACCACGACTCGGTTTTTAGTGCATGCATTTATGATATTTATGGGCTTATTGTTGGTGGTTGCAGCCTTACGGATAGCTGTTCAGCGTGTGCCATTGGCGAAATGTTATATTGTGCTGGGCTTGATCTCCTACGTCGTCATGAACTATATCGGGATGGATGTTATTATCGCTAATAAAAATATGGATCGCTATGCAGCGAGTGGTAAATTGGACGCCAATTATTTGGTCCGTTTATCTCCGGAGGTCATCCCTTCTCTGATAAAGTTTAGTGAACAGGAAGATGGGATGCTGGATGATTTTTTAAAGAATGAATGGAGAGAACTCAATAAGCGTGAGTGGGCATGGCAGTCGTTTAATTTCCCGCAATATCTGGCGCAGCGTGAGCTGGCTGAATATTTTGCACAGTAAAGGTAAGAAGAAGGTGTGAGGTCAGTGAGGAAGAAGCCATTTAAAAGAGGCTGGTCATTTATCATCATTTTTATTACGGTAGGTTTAAGTTACGGGATCTATCATATCTATTTATACAATGCGCCCAAACAAAATCATTACTCGCGTGTTTCCAGCACCAATCTTGAACAGGAAAGTCTGGGCGGCATTCAGCTGCTTCAAAGCCTTGATTCAATCGCTAGGGAACCTAAGCCAAATAATGATATAGAGCGGTATCAGTATTATGATCTGGGTCACGAGACAACAATAGCCACAGCACGTGGTGATGATAAGATCATTCTAATCAGCGTCTATTCCGATCATACGATGAGTACGGCAAGAGATATTCATATTGGAGCTTCAGCAGACGAAGTGATCAAGGCTTATGGCACTTCTTATTATAAAAGAGGGGAGCAAGGGGCTGAGATTATCGGATACGTGGATAAAATCAACCATCGGAGTATTGAATTTTGGCTGCAGGATCAGAAGGTAGATATGATTCGTTATTGTGTGGATTCTGTTGTAATGTAAAGTGTCATAGGAAAACCTTATTAAAAAGGACATATGTCCTTTTTTTGTGGGGTATTCTAAATTACACTGGAGCAAACATTAGAGGGGGCACTACATGCATACGATAAATGACCGTGAGGCTGTCCGTGCCTTGGCAGTGAAGAACGGTCTGGACGGAATATTTAGCCCGCTGGTAACGCATAAAATGGAGTTGAGACGTTACGCGGATGAAGAAAAGCTGTGTCTGGTTGGCGATCAATTGGATGGGATGTTCATATTGGTTGAGGGCAAGCTCAAAATCCAGACCTTGCTGCCAAATGGCAAATCTATGCTGGTGCGGTTTACAAATCCGATATCTGTGATTGGGGATGTAGAGCTGCTTCACCGGTTCCCTGTTAAGAATCAAGTGGAGTCTGTGGGTGAGAGCTTGATTCTTTTTGCAGGGAGAAGACTACTCCTGAGAGAGCTTGAGGAAAACACAGCGTTGTTACGTTTTCTCGTCGGAGAACTTAGTCACAAATTGCATACGCTCGGTCAAGCCTCTGCACTTAACCTGTTGTATCCTGTGGAGAATCGATTTGCCAGTTATTTAATGTCTTTGTTCGCAGATAAAAACGGTGACCGGCGGGTGGAGGAGATTCGGACCTCAAGTCTTATTGAGACAGCAGAATTGCTTGGCACAAGCTATCGGCATCTTAATCGAATCGTACGTCGTTTTATTGATGAAGGAATCATTACACGAAATCGTGGACGCTTAAGCGTACTGGATGAATCGAAGCTGGCAGAGCTGGCTAACGGAAATTTATACGAATAAAAAGATCTCAAAAGACCATTAGTTCCTGCCCTCGGCCGGAAATAGGGGTCTTTTTGTTTTTTTAAGCAAACATTCAGTTCAAATTCAGAGAGGCTTAAGGGAGAGCTAGTAGGATAAAAGTACCAAATAGACCTACATACATATAGAGATGAGGAAAACCGATGGTGAAAAGTATCCGTGGGAAAATAGTCTTAGGATTTACTGCTGTGATCATAGTCTTTCTAGTGGCGATAGCCGGAAACACATTGTTTCAGGGGAAGGTTACCCAATTGACAGATCAGGTTAATCGTAACTGGGACAAGCTGTCACTTGTTCAAGGCTTAACGGATAAGATTCGTACCGCAGATGAGCTGGGTGCTCGTTATGTGATGAGTAACACAGATGATGAGCGGAATTCATATCTGGCGCAGTATGAAGAAATGCTCCCATTGATTGAAAATGCTATTACAGAGCTGGAGAATGCCCGATTAAGTGAAGCTGAGTTAAAGGGTGTAGCTGAGCTGAAGAGCAAATGGAATGATTATTTAATCGTTCTGAAGGAAGCTTTTGCCTTAGCTAAGGAAGGCAACTTCCCGGAAGCCCAGAAGAAATTCACGAACCTGTCATTAGACGCTATGATTGAATCTCAGATTGTGTTTCAGAACATGCTCATGGAGGAAATAGAGAATGGACAAAGCCTGGCAAATTCGCATCGTAACAACGGTTTGATTACTAGCTTTGGTGTGACCGGATTGTCGGTAGTGCTCGCGGTGATCCTTGCGCTGCTAATTTCTGGACGGATTATTAAACCGCTTCGTGATGTGAACACTCAGTTGAAGGAAATTGCAGATGGGGATGCCGATCTTACGCGCAAATTAAGTGTTCGTTCTAAAGATGAGATTGGTGAACTGGCGTTTAACTTTAATAAAATGACAGATAATCTGGGCACGATGATTGAACAGGTGAAGTTATCGGCGAATAGTCTCGCGAATTCCTCTACAAAGCTTAGGTCAGATAGTGGAGTGACGGCAGGCGCCACAGAACGAATATCGGATATTATGGGTGAAGTCGCTTCCGGAACAGCCAGACAGATGAATGATTTGCAGACCAATACAATTACAATCTCAGAAATATCACTAGGAATCGGTCAAATTGCTGCCAGTGTCCAGGACATCTCGGAAGCCTCCCATCGCTCTGCGGCATTTGCCATTACAGGAGATGAATCCCTTCAGGCCGCAGGACAGCAAATGGAATCGATTAATCGTTCCATACAATCTTTATCACAGCAGGTCCAAGGTTTTGTGAATCGATCCCAGGAGATTGGCAGTATTGTAGGAGTCATAAAAGGAATCGCTTCGCAGACGAATATGCTGGCCCTAAATGCGACGATTGAGGCAGCTCGTGCTGGTGAACAAGGTAGAGGTTTCGCTGTGGTTGCCGATCAGGTCCGTAAGCTGGCAGAGCAGTCCGCGGAATCCGCCAATCAAATTGCAGAAATGGCGACTGGGATCCAAAGTGAAGCAGATGATGCCATGAAGGTGATGATGAGCAGCATGCGTGAAGTAAAGGGAGGTACGGAGATTATCGAGGAAGCGGGACGTTCCTTCGGTGAGATTCGATTATCTATAGATTCACTCGCCGAACAGGTTCAGGAAGTATCTGGAGCCGTGGAGGAGATTACGGCGGCTGCGGATGAGATTGTAGAGTCAATTCGTAACGTTACGCAAATCTCGGAAACAACCGCTGCGAGTACTCAGCATGTGTCAGCAGCCTCACAAGAGCAAATGGCTTCAGTCGAACAAATTGCATCCTCTGCGAGTGAATTAAGTACAATGGCGCATGGACTGCAAGGGTTGGTAGCTAGATTTAATGTATAACACGAAGCTTCGGAGAGTTAAGGGGCAATATAGTCCCCTTGACCTCTCTGTGGCTTTTTTTGTTGAACGTAATATCCCACATACAAAGCATAGAAATCGCCATCGACGGCCATCTACCTATAACTTATATTATTAGCGTTATTAGTTAGCTTGTATCCGTAATCCATCATTTCAAATGTAGGAGGCGAATGTCTATAAAACTACTGTTTTGAAAGCGCATCCTTTCTGCTGCATAGCTCCACAAAATTTTGGAAGGTGGTTATTCAATGATAGCAGCTTCTAAAAGATTTACAGGGAAGACGGCAGTACTATATTCTTTGATTGTTATATTATTTGTAGGTCAGTTAGGGTTATATCCTTCGGTGAGTTTAGCTGCGGGGAATTTAGCCCAAGGGAAGACTATTACTTCAAGCTCCTTCGGTGATGTATACGTAGCAGCCAATGCTAATGACGGCAGCCAAGGAACGTATTGGGAGAGCGCAAGCGGTGTTTTTCCGCAATGGATTAAAGTGGATTTAGGGGCAGCAAGCAGCGTGAATCAGGTTGTGCTAAAGCTGCCAACGAATTGGGAAACAAGAACTCAAACGTTAGCGGTGCAAGGAAGTACAGATGATGCAACTTACAATAACTTAGTAGATTCCGCCAATTATACATTTAATCCAACGATTGATTCCAATACAGTGACCATCAGCTTTACAGCTGCGAATGTCAGATATGTTAAACTGAATTTCACATCCAATACGGTCTGGCCAGCAGCACAGTTAGCGGAATTTGAGGTTCATGGTAATACAACTACAACTCCATCCTCAGGATATGAAGCGGAGGATGCCGCATTATCCGGTGGTGCCAAGGTTAACACGGATCATACAGGTTATACAGGTACAGGATTTGTTGATGGTTACCTAAATCAAGGTGCTGCGACTGCATTTATCGTTAATGTGGCTTCTGCTGGTAACTATGATGCTACATTAAGATTTTCAAATGCATCAGGCAGTACAAAAACCATTAGTGTTTATGTGAATGGAACTAAAATTAAGCAAACCTCACTTGCGAATCTGGCCAATTGGAATACTTGGTCAACAAAGATTGAGACGCTGGCTCTGAATGCTGGCGCTAACACGATTACTTATAAGTACGATGCAGGAGACAATGGAAATGTGAATCTAGATAATTTGAACGTCACTCTAGCTTCTGCGACAACACCTACGCCAACGCCGACGGCAACTCCGACACCAGCGGCAACACCTACCCCAACGCCGACGGTAACACCGACACCGACAGTAACACCTACGCCAACACCGACAGTAACACCTACACCAACTCCAACGGTAACACCGACCCCGACACCAACAGTTACACCAACGCCTGGGGCGGGTTCCAATCTGGCTTTGAACAAAAGCATCAACGCTTCCTCTTCCGTCTTTACCTTTGTTCCTACAAATGCGAATGACGGTGATGTAACTTCTTACTGGGAAGGAGCAGGAGGAGGTTATCCCAATACATTATCTGTAAACCTGGGTAGTAATGCCGATATTACATCCATTGTCCTCAAACTGAATCCATCATCGGCCTGGTCCACACGTACTCAGACTATTCAAGTGCTTGGGCATAATCAGAATACAACAGCCTTTACTAGTCTTGTGCCAGCAACCGTGTATACTTTTAATCCGGCAACTGGCAATACGGTCACTATTCCGGTAACGGCCACGGCTAGTGAAGTACAGTTGAAGATTACCACCAATACTGGTTCAACCGCTGGGCAAATCGCTGAATTCCAAGTGATGGGTGCACCAGCTGCTAATCCGGATTTGGCGATAACCGGCCTTACATGGTCACCTTCAGCTCCAGTAGAGACCAATGCCATTACTTTAAATGCAACGGTAAAAAACCTTGGAACGTTAGCTTCCATAGCGACTAATGTGAATTTCTACTTGGGCAGCACACTTGTAGGCACTAGCCCAGTGGGGGCATTAGCGGCTGGCGCATCTACGAACGTCACTTTAAATATAAGCGCAAAGGATGCTGCTACCTATACTTTAACTGCAAAGGTTGACGAGAATAATACGGTTATTGAATTGAACGAAGGCAATAACAGCTTCACTAGCCCAAATTCTCTTATTATTGCTCCCGTATCCAGTTCTGATCTAGTAGCTTCCCCTGTTAGCTGGACACCAAGCAATCCAGCAGGCGGCAATGTGGTCAGCTTCTCGGTAGCAATCAAGAATCAAGGGACAGCAGCATCCGCAGGGGGTGCGCATAACATAACCTTGAAGGTTCTGGATGCTACTACGAATGCTGTACTCCAAACCTTAACTGGAACCTATAACGGCGTGATTGGCAGTGGAGTAACAGCGCCTCCTGTTAGTCTTGGCACTTGGACAGCAGCTAATGGCAAATATACTGTGAAGACGGAAATTGCCGTAGACACTAATGAGCTGCCAGTTAAACAGGCCAATAATATTCAAACACAGTCTCTTTTTGTAGGTCGTGGAGCCAATATGCCTTACGACATGTATGAGGCTGAGGAGGGTGTGATTGGTGGCGGGGCTGTGAAGCTTACTGCTAATCGGACCATTGGAGATCTTGCGGGTGAGGCTTCAGGCAGAAGAGCAGTCACACTGAATACTACAGGCAGTTATGTAGAATTCACTACTAAGGCTGACACTAATACACTGGTCACCCGCTTCTCCATTCCAGATTCGGCGAGTGGAGACGGTACGAATGCTACACTGAACATCTATGTGAACGGAGTTTATACCAAGGCGATTAATCTGACCTCTAAATATGCATGGCTGTACGGTTCAGAGATAAGTCCCGGCAATTCACCAAGCGCGGGTTCTCCGCGGCATATTTATGATGAAGCTAACATTATGTTCGACAGCACGATTCCGAAAGGTAGTACGATTCGACTGCAAAAGGATGTGGCAAATACCTCGCAGTATGCCATTGATTTCATCAGTTTGGAGCAGGTATCACCGATTGCCAATCCAGATCCGGCCAAATATACGGTCCCAGCCGGCTTTACACATCAGGATGTGCAAAATGCGCTAGATAAAGTACGCATGGATACGACCGGAAATCTCGTAGGTGTGTATTTGCCGGCCGGTAACTATCAGACCTCCAGTAAATTTCAGGTCTATGGAAAAGCAGTGAAGATCATTGGTGCGGGCCCATGGTATACCAGATTTTACGCTCCAACGAATCAGGAGAATACGGATATCGGTTTCCGGGCAAGCGATACCGCTAACGGCTCTACTTTTGCGAATTTTGCTTACTTTGGGAACTACACATCACGTATTGATGGCCCGGGTAAAGTATTTGATTTCTCCAATGTGGCAAATATTACGATCGATAACATCTGGACCGAACATCAGGTGTGTATGTATTGGGGAGCTAATACGGATTACATGGTGATCAAAAACTCCCGTATCCGCAACACCTTCGCTGACGGCATCAATATGACGAATGGCAGCACGAATAATCTCGTGTCCAATATTGAGGCACGGGCAACAGGGGATGATAGCTTTGCATTGTTTTCGGCTATTGATTCCGGTGGTGCAGATATGAAGGATAATATTTATGAGAATCTCACTTCAATCTTGACCTGGCGGGCAGCAGGTGTAGCCGTCTATGGCGGATATGCCAATACCTTCCGCAACATTTATATTGCTGACACGCTTTGCTATTCTGGAATTACGATCAGCTCACTTGACTTCGGGTATCCAATGAACGGCTTTGGCGCTTCACCGACAACGAATTTTGAGAATATTTCCATTGTTCGTGCAGGTGGACATTTCTGGGGTGCACAGACCTTCCCGGCAATCTGGGTATTCTCAGCCTCTAAGGTATTCCAAGGCATTCGTGTCAGTGATGTGGATATCATTGATCCAACCTATCATGGCATCATGTTCCAGACCAACTATGTCGGCTCCACGCCGCAATTCCCAGTGACAGATACCCTCTTCACGAATGTCACAATTTCCGGTGCGCAAAAGAGTGGAGATGCTTTTGACAGCAAATCCGGAGTGGGCATCTGGGTAAATGAAGCGGCTGAGGCTGGGCAAGGTCCTGCCAGAGGGTCAGCCACCTTTAACAATCTGAAGATTACCAACACGGTAACGAATATTAAAAATAATACGTCTACTTTTACGATTAACGTTAATCCTTAAAAATAAATGCTGCCAGTACTGAACAGCCGTCTCCCGCTTTCGTGGGGGACGGTTGTTTTCAGGTTGCAGAAACTAAGGTTCTGAATCGACAGGAGGTGCTGCTCACGTTACAATAATGGAAGGTACAGAAATGAAGGAGGCTCTAAAATGACATCCTTAGTGGTTAACAATATAACAGAGCTGATTGGGAATACACCGGTTGTAAGATTAAATCGGCTGACTAGCCCCCAAGATGCAGAACTATACGTGAAGCTGGAGCTTTTTAATCCAAGTGGCAGTGTAAAAGACCGGGCAGCTTATAATCTAATCCTGCAAGCCGAGCTAGAAGGTTTGCTGAAGCCGGGCGGGACGATCATTGAGCCGACTAGTGGAAATACAGGGATAGGCTTAGCGATGAATGCCGCGGCAAAAGGGTATAAAGCGATTCTTGTCATGCCTGATAATATGACCAAGGAACGAATCAATATTCTAAAGGCTTATGGTGCGGATGTTGTGCTGACGCCCGCAGCAGAACGGATGCCGGGAGCTATAGCAAAAGCGATTGAGCTGGGAAAAGAAGTGGAGAACAGTTTTATTCCGCAGCAATTCGAGAACAAAGCCAACCCGGATATTCACCGGACAACGACCGCTCTGGAAATCCTGGAGCAAATGGAAGGTAAGCTGGATGTGTTTGTTGCTTCATCAGGAACTGGGGGCACGATAACTGGAACCGGTGAGGTTTTGCGTGAGCATCTACCTGATATTCGGGTTCTTGTGGTTGAGCCGCAAGGCTCGCCCGTATTATCTGGAGGAAAGCCAGGACCACATAAGCTGGTAGGAACGAGTCCGGGCTTCGTACCTGCCATTTTGAATACACAGGTCTACGATGACATCGTTCAAGTTGCGGATGAAGCTGCCTTGGAGACGGTAAGAACGCTGGCTGCAAAAGAAGGAATTCTGCTGGGTCCATCCGGGGGTGCCACTGTATGGGCGGCGTTGCAGGAAGCACGTCGTCTTGGGGCTGGCAAACGCGTGCTTTGCATTGCACCTGACACAGGGGAACGGTATCTTAGTATGGGAATATTTTAGTTTCGTCTGGAGGAATGGGAATGAATAAGCTCAGTGTGAGTTTTCTTATTGTTCTACTGCTGGCGGGCTGCTCAGGCTCTAACAATCCAACCCCTTCTCCAAGTGCAGAGCCAATGCCAACGGCAAGCATGCAGCAGCCAGCAGCTTATCTGGAAGCTGAAAAGCTGAAGGCGAATTTTGGTTTTGCAGATGAGTCTGGCAAGAGCATCTTAGTCACCGGGCAGGAAAAAGGGCTGGATGCGCAAATGCAACAATTGAATGAGGCGATCGGCGATCATGGGCAAGTGCTAAAAGTGAAATTGAATAAATGGCAGGAGGGTACGGAGAACAGTAATGGCCGGGAGATGGCTCACAATTTTGTGAATCTGCCAGGGTATCTTTATACGGTTGAAGCGGGGAATGCGACCCCTGATGAGACCTATTACCTGACGGATCAGGCAGAGTTTAATGCGAATGCGCTAATCTCTGTTAAGCCTACGGAGGTTAAGCAAGCCTCGCTAAATGTTGCAGAAAGTGTGCGGCAGAATATTGTTTCTGCGAAAAATCGTGAAGTAGAGCACATTTGGAAACTTGCTGACCTGTCTGGTGATCGGCAGCTGTATCTCGTTCAATTCATTAGACAGGATCAGGATATGTTATTTAGTCTCGTGCTGGAAGATAAGGCCGGGCTTACCTTTATGGATTATCCGGCTGTCATTCAAGGCGATGAATTTTCCGTCTGGAGAGTGGATGATGGAGGGGAAGTGATACCTGAGATGTTCTCTATTCTTTTTGCGGCGGAAACTGCTGAAGGTCCATTACTCGCTATGGAGTGGTGGGGAGCGGAAGGCGTAAACACATTTTTCCTGAAAAAAGAGGGAAATGTTTTTAAAGAAATGGACATTCAATACGGACGCTACACATCACCACTATAACTGGGATGCAGATACATCGAAGGATGTATCTTTTTTTTGCTACAATATAAGAAAGTATAAATTTTCACTATATATTGCTTATAATATTATGAGGGATAGCATTATTTTTTTAAAATACTTAAATTTGTAACAATAAGAGCTTTAAATAGCCCGATCGAGTCATGTAGCAGAATTGTGACGGTGATATTGTTAATCATAAGATGTACGGGAGGGGACAGCAACGTATAACCGAATCAAGTATATGATCCTGTTACTGCCAACGCTAATGGTAGGGATCTGGGAGGTCGTGCGCCATCAGTTTCTAATGCCTTATATCTCGATGGATCTGGGGAATTATTTGACACCTGTCCTCGTATTTTTGTTCACTCTTGTTTTGCTCGTCCCTTTGTTTTCGCTGATGGAGCGGAATCAGCGGGAGTTGGAGCAGGAACGTGCGCTCAAAGAGGCAATGAAAGCCCGGGAAGGGCTAGCTAAGGAACTGCATGATGGGATGGCGCAATCTTTATTTCTTTTATCTGTCAAAATAGATCGTTTGGAAGCAAGCCGCAGGAATGGGGAAGTCAGCGAAGAAAATGTGGATCAGATCAAAAAGACCGTCCACGAGGTGAACCGTTATGTTCGACAGGCGATCGCCAATCTGAAGGTACCAGTGTCTGAGCAGCACTCTTTTTCATTGGAACAGTCGGTTAAAGATCAGCTTGCTCAAATGGCTAACGAGATTATGATTGAGGTTTCCTTGGATTGGAGTCTACAGGATGAAGCCCTCTCTCCTTCGGAAAAAGCAGAGCTGCTATCTTGTATCCGAGAGGCTATTATTAATGTGCGTAAGCATACAAGAGCGGCGAAGGTTTCTATCACAGGTGCAGGCACTGAGAAAAACTGGAGCGTGGCGATTGTCGACAATGGCGAAGGATTTCAGCATGATCCCTTTGAGGTGAACGGAAGTTACGGCCTTCAGATCATGAAGGAACGTGTCGAAGGAATGGGATGGAAGCTTCAGGTGAGCTCCGGCAATACGGGGACAAATGTGGAAATTACGAAAGGAGGGGGAAGTTTATGAGCAGGTACCGGGTTTTGGTTGTGGATGATCATGCGCATGCACGTGAGGCGATGTGTGAGATTTTGTCCATGGATGATAGTTTTGAGGTCATTGGTGTAGTGGAGAGTGGTCCTGAGGCGATCGCGTTCACGGCCCAGTGGATGCCTGATCTCATTCTTATCGACATTCAGATGCCGGAGATGGACGGGCTGGAGACTACTCGCCGGATCAAGCAGGAATATCCCTATGTCAAAATCGTTATCGTTACGGTATCGGACGAAATTTCCCACCTCCTCGAAGCATTGAAGCAAGGCGCACAAGGGTACTTATTGAAGAATCTGGCACCTTCCACCTGGATTGAATATTTGCAAGCGATTGTGAATGAAGAAGCACCGCTAAGCCGGGAGCTGGCTTTTCAAATCTTGAAAGAATTTACCGTTCCTTCATTAACGGACGAAGGGGAGTCTTTGACGGCGAGGGAGAAGGAGATTTTAAGCTGTGTGTCTTCCGGATCGACGAATAAAGAGATTGCCATAAGCCTGTCGATTTCGGAGCATACCGTAAAAAACCATCTGAAAAACATCCTTCAGAAGCTTCAACTCCAAAATCGTACGCAGCTAACGCGTTATGCTCTGGAGCAGGGGCTTGCTTCACGTAAACGTGATTTTCCGCGGTAAATATGAGGATAGAGATGAAAGTGAAAAATGATAAAATTACTTAAAGAAAGAGGCACTCTAACTATGAACAGATTATCTCGCAAAATAATGACACTCTTCGCACCAGCCGCTGCAACACTTCTGTTGTTCGCAGCCGTGGCTAGCGCGCACGTAACCGTAGCACCAGCACAATCCAGTACCGGAGCATGGGAGACTTACACACTTAAAGTTCCTTCAGAAAAAGATGTGGCGACTGTACAAGTCGATCTACGAATCCCGGCGGGTGCCGAGTTCAAGCAATATGAGGCTACACCGGGCTGGGATGTTACCATTGAGGGGAACAAAGTTAGCTGGATAGCTAATGGAGAAGGAATTAAAGCAGGGCAATTCCAACGTTTCTATTTCACAGCAAAGAATCCTGATACTGCAGGCGACATTGCTTGGGATGCTTATCAGCATTATGCCGATGGCAGCTTGGTGCAGTGGTCTGGTGAGGCAGGAACAGAAAGTCCGCATTCTATTACTTCGATTGTGCAAGCCTCCGGTGGGGATGAACATTCTCATGGTTCCAGTGACAATGGCATGAGCATGGAAGAACATAATGCCATCATGGAAAGCGAGAACAACTCCACCAGTGTCAACCCAATGGTCTATATCGCATTAGGGATCTCTTTACTAGCCTTTTTAATAGCAACCATAAGTATATTGCGCGGGCGAAAAGAGTAAGCGGGAACTAGTTGTGATACAAGAATATAGTGTTCATGCAAGAAGCCTCCGTCAATAAACGACGGAGGCTTCTTGCATGAATTAATTGGTGATGAGGATACTTTTTACTTATCTACAGCCGTTTGCGTTTGTAAAAGGTTACGAAAGCAGCGGTTAGTATTAGGAGAAGGATGGCGACGCCAGTTGTGATGGCTTCACTCGTGCTGCCTTTTTGCTGCATAGTACCAGCACCACCAAAGTCGCCACCGCCCATACCACCAGGCATACCGCCACCAAAGCCACCGCCGCCCATGCCGCCACCACCAGGACCATTTCCGCCGCCTTCAGGGAAAGCGGGTCCGCCCATAGCACCAGGCTCACCACCCGCGCCGCCGTCAAATCCACCTTGAGCAGCTTGGCCATTAGTGTTGGCCTGTCCCTCTTGAGCAGCTTGGCCGTTAGTGTTGGCCTGTCCACCCTGAGCAGTTTGCCCTGTTTGTGTAGTCTGCCCACCCGCAGCTGCTTGTGAGTTACTGCCAGGCCCCTCGCCGCCATTAGGGATAGCCGGTCCGCCCATGGCACCAGGCTCACCACCTGCACCGCCTTGGGCAGTCTGTCCACCCGTAGCCGCTTGCCCTTCGGTATTTGGTGCAGCTGCATTTGCGCCAGCATTACCAGTAGCGCCAACCGCACCTGTAGCCTGCCCAGCACCCGCAGTGCCTTGAGCTGCGCCATTTTTAGCGCCGCCACCAAAGCCACCGCCGCCCATGCCACCACCACTTCCTGATCCGTCACCGGAGGAAGGAATGGTACCGTCGAGCTGCTGCTGGATACTTTTGGCCATGTTCGACATGAAGGTCTCAACAGCCTTTATCCCATTTTCATACTGTTCGAAAGTGTAGAAGGCGGATGGATCCGCTTTGACATAGCTGGAAATCATCGTGTTCAGCTCATCCATCCGAGCCTGGAACGTATCGTCCGCTAGATAGCCAGTAATCATCTCACTAACAATCTCATGATATTTCGTTTTGTATTCATCATTAGCGAGCAGTTTCGCAATCAGTGGTCGTTCCGCCAACGCACCTTGGGTAGGCTCGTCAATTAACACATCTGCGCTTCCCATGCCGCCAAAAGCCATATTGTAATCCCACGGCAGAATCGAGAAGACCCCATCGTCTTCATATAAGTAATAATTCTGCTTATTTCCACCTAAATAACTGTCCATATTACCCGTGACCGCATTTAGAGCGATATACTTCAGCGATTCCTCTACGTCGATGTATTTTTCATAATCGGTGCCGTTGTTTAGCTCATTCAGCATGTCGACAAGAATATCATCGTTGGACTTATCGGATTTCATTTCTAGTCCAGTATAGAGGGATGGATCATCGCCCAGCCAAGTCAAATCACTGCCCTGACCGGTCATTACACCTTTATAAAGTGCACCATAAGTGTTGCCGAAATTGCGTTCCAGATAAGCATCACTGATCTGTTCTACTGCAAGATAGAAACCCTTCAGTTCATCATTTACATACACATTGACGAAGGAATATTTCGGCGTCGGGAGACCGACACTTTCAGCGAGCTCATAGGTCAGAAATTCACGCATATAAGAAGCATCGCTGTAATTATTATTCAGGTTGATCTTAGTAATGCCGAATAAATTCTGGTTAACATACTCATCAAAAGAAATTTTGAAGCTGTAGCGGTCAGAGTCTGTCATCTGTACTACGCTTCTGAGACTGAGATTTCCTTTGGTCCGTACAGCTACATTATCGTATTTCATACCGTTGTACTCGACGGAAGCCATTTTATATTCTTCAGCACTGGCATTATCCAGCATATCCTGAAAATCGTCCGGGTCCAAGGTGATTTTGACATCCACGACCTTATCTTTTGGAAAGACCTGCTCGTCTAGCTTTTTCTCATCGCTCGAAATGACCTTGTCCTGAGCATCAGACGTTGGATTATTTGTTGCAGACGGACTTGTATTCTGACACCCGGCTACGGCGATGACCAGCAGCAGGCAGCAAAAACTCAGCAGGATTGACTTACCTCTGGTTTTCATCTGGGGCACCGCCTTTCATCTCGTTGTAATTAAGATACATAGTCACCGCTATAGCTGATCAAGAGTGCATTTTTGACACCTTTTAGGTCAGAGACTGTGTTGACAAAGCCGCCTACTTTATCATCCAGACGAAGCTCCAGCGTCAATTCAATATTGTTTGCGGAGACTGTTTTTTGCTTCACATTGTAGCGTTTTACGGATTTGGTGATATGGCTGTGTACTTCACGTTCGCTTTCATCACTGTCGCAGTTAATGACCAGTAAGTATGGCGTTTCGATAGAAGAGTGTTTAATGAACAGGAACAAAATAAGGCCGATAATGATCGAACCGATAATAGCCAAGGTGAAAAATCCTGCTCCAGTTACAATCCCTGCTACAGCTGCCCAGAACAAGAAGATCAGATCAGTTGGATCTTTGATTGGTGTTCTGAAACGAACGATGGACAATGCGCCGACCATACCGAGGGACAGCACAAGGTTAGAGTTAATCGCGATAATGACAGTAGCTGTAATCATAGTCATGCCCATAAGTGAGACGTTAAAGCTTTTGGAATATAAAACGCCGCTAAAGACACGTTTGTAGAGCAGGTAAATGAAGTATCCGATCAGAAAAGCTACGCCCAAGGTAATCAGCATCTTGGAGATACTAATATCAGATACAAAATTGTCGATCACCGAGTTTTTAATAATGTCTGAAAAATTATTTGTAGTATCTGTAGTCGTTGTTGTAGCTGCTAGCGGTGCTAGTGATGCATTCATAATCAATAATCCTCCCAAGTGTTAGTTTTTAAGAATTTGCGGCAGATCACGTATTTCGAAGCGGACTGCCTATTCAGTCCCTCCAGCTGCAACGCGATTTTAATGTACTCCGGAATATACTCATCGAATTTCACTTCGAAAATTATGAAGTTCTCATCAATCGCCCGAATCGGATGCAAATCCTTATCGAAAATATCCGTAGAGTGCAGGCCCGTACGTAGTTCTTTATCGAACGTTATTCGCACATTTCCGTTGTGGCAAACATAAGGCTCGCGAACATAATCCACGATGACCTTGGGTCGCAGCAGGTTATGGCGCATCTGATCGTATAACTCCATGAACAGCGGACTGTCCGGGACGTTCAGCACTTCGTAGTTGCCCGCCATAATCTCGTCGTACATTTGCCGGGTTAGTGGTTCTTTGATTTTGGCGATATAATCGTCCATTTTAATTTTTTTCTCAAAGTGAATGATGTTGTCTTGGATGTTGTAAATGCGAATCCGGTATTTGGCCCGCTCTCGGAGACCGCCGAGCTTGTCTGCAAGTGCCGTGTTGTTGATATCGTCAAAATACAAACTCCGAATGTGGTATTCTCCACTCTCATTAGCGTGTTGATCTTTATCAATCAAGCTTTGCAATCGCTGGCGCAATATAAGGTATTGATGATAGTTAATGAAAAATTTAAGTTCATGCCGGAATTGAAGCTTCTTATTCATTTTCACACCTCGTTTCTCTCTCTATCTCTGGCTAACCTTCCTGCTTGACTAATTCTAGGAGACAGACCTTATGCTTAACTTAAAATAGACTGAATGTTTGCTGAATGTTTTACACTGCGTTAACAAAAGTCTGTATAAAGATTCGTGTGCAGATTTGACTTCTGACTTTGTAGGGGGCTATCTTATTTAGAAGGCTAGAGAGAAATTTTCATAAGGAGGTACCGTGATGAGAGACTATAAATTTGCCATAATCCTAGGAGTGCTTGTGATTGTGGTTATTTTAGTGGCTTATGGGTTGGAACGATCGAAAAGCGGAAGTAATGCAAATTCACCAGCACCGTATGATCTCGTGACTACCTTTAAGGGAGATGCGAGCACAAGCCGCGCGTTTACTTGGTATACAAGTGATTCGAGTGCAGCAGGCATTCTGGAGATTGTAAAGGGACAAGTGTCCTCTTTTGCAAATACGGATGTACAAAGGGTAGATGCGAAAAGTAGTTCCATCAAAACAGACAATGGCACCAAAGGTGTTCATAAAGTGGAAGCTACGGGTCTTGAACCCGGGACGTTATATACTTATAGAGTGGGTAGTGGCGTTGAAGGAGAATGGAGTCCGGCAGCGGAATTTACAACGGAAGAAGATGGACTGGCAAGTGTGTCTTTTATCAACGTAACGGATTCTCAAGGGGAAACGGCAGAGGATTTTAAGCTGTGGGGAAATACGCTGAACAAGGCTTTTCAGACATTTCCTGAAGCTGAATTTATTGTGCATAACGGCGATTTGACGGAGAATCCGGAGGATTCGGCAGGCTGGGATGATTTTTTTGGCAATGTGCAGGGCTGGATTTCGGGGATTCCGTTAATGCCGGTAACAGGCAATCATGATGAGGTGGATGAGGATGCAACGTATTATACTTCACACTTCAACCTGCCGGATAATGGGGCAAAGGGTTCAATTGCAGGCACCTCGTATTCCTTCGATTATGGACCTGTGCATGTAACGGTACTGAATACAGAGAGCAATCTAAAAAAGCAAACGGAGTGGCTAAAGGAAGATCTGAAGAACACAGACAAGAAGTGGAAAATCGTTGCGATGCACCGACCGGCTTACGGGGGGAACTCCTATAAGAAAGTTGAAAATTGGACGGATATTTTTGATACGTATGAGGTTGATTTAGTGCTGCAGGGTCATAATCATGAATACTCCAGATCCTACCCGTTACGTGGCGGAAAAATAGTTCCAGAAGGTGAGATTTCCAAAGGTGCTAAACGAGGGACAGTCTATGTGGTGACCAACGCTTCTGGAGGGAAATTTAACGAGAAAAAAGAAGATCAGTTCTATCATGCGGTGCATTTTCAGAACTATAAGCAAATGTTTGCGGGCATTAACGTTACCGGGGATACATTAACCTATCAGGCCTATGATGTGGATGGAAAGCTGCTGGATGAGTTTGTGTTGACACATTGAGCTAAGAGAATTGGATAATATTATTTAAATACCTTCTCTGCTGTAAAGTCGGGGAGGTATTTTTTGATTTGCATTAAAACACTAAATTCAGCGCAACAACTGTGTATCTTAAGCCGTTTTTTCACATGTCTACCTTTTCCGTCATATAAGCTGTTAACTTTATAATGATAAAATAGATTTAGTTATATTTGGATTTCATTTGAAGTGAAGGGGAAGTAATATGTTTATCAGAAAAATGGTTTTTATCGGTATCATTTGTATGTTAGGTTTGACAGGTTGTGCAACGAACACTAAATCAGGTGCTGAAGGAGAGGGAGATAAGCGTGCAGAGGAGCTGCTCAGCATGTCTCGGAGTGAACTGGCTAAGCAGGAGAACTATACTATAGAAATGGAGAAACAAGAAGAAACATCCAGCAAATCGGAAAAAAGTGAAGATAAACATTGGTCGAGCGCTGTTTCATTTCATGTCGACTATGTTAGAAATCCTTATACCGTATATCTAAAATCGGAGACTGCGGAAGGAAAGGAACGAGAAGAATACATATCGGATACTGAATATCATACAAAGGTAATGGATGATTTATTTATTAAGCAGGACGATTATATTCCAGCGAAAGAAAAACAAATCGCACAAAGATTTATTGACCCGTATGATTATATAGACATGTATCGGATAGATTCTCAGGGGATCGTTGTTTCTGAGGAGGAACAAGAATACATACTTTCGATAGAGATATCGTCTCATGATGCGAGTAAGGAAACGATGAAATTGATGAAGCAGAATTTGACAGACAAGATTAAACTAAGATATACGCTGGATAAAACTACACTTTTGCCGCATAAAGTGGAGGCGGAAATATTCACTTCATTGAAATCAGAAAACTTAAATTCAGAGTCAGTGCTCACGTTGCAAACAACTATCAGCAATTTTAATGGTATAAAAGAGATTGTTATGCCTGTAGATACTAGTGAAGAATAGTTATATCAGAAGCCTCTGGGATTTATTCCGGAGGTTTTCTTTATCAGCAGAATTATTTTCAATCAAAATTTAGTGAAATTGTATCCAGAAGTGTGAAAATGGTACGATTTTTAGAGACAATCTTCTGCAAAATATAACCATTTTCTCTCGATAATGAAAAACCTTACCATTATAATGAAAGCGTTATCAGAAAATGGAGTCTAAGTTCTGAAGGTATGGATTAAGGGGGAGGGAGGAGCAGGGATATAGAGTAAGAAGAAGGCATAAACAAACCAATTATATCGTAGGAGGCGTAAAACGTGATTCGTAACCGTATCCGGAAAACAGGACTTTTGGTCCTGCTTGGCGCGATGGTAGGCTCTTTATTCTCTGCATTCCCAGCTACTACCCATGCAGCCTCAAGTGAACCTTACACCTGGAAAAGCGTTGTAACGGGAGCTGGCGGGGGCTTTGTACCCGGAATTATTTTTAATCAAACTGAACCGAATCTGATTTATGCCAGAACAGATATTGGCGGGGCCTATCGCTGGAATCAAGCTACATCTAGCTGGACATCAATTAGTGACTCGGTAGGCTGGGTGGATTGGAACAAGAATGGTGTTGATGCTCTGGCTACAGACCCAATTGATCCTAATAAAGTCTACATGGCAACGGGTACGTATACTAATCATTGGGATAATAATGGCCAGATTATGCGCTCTAATGACCGGGGGAACACCTGGCAAACTACTCCACTGCCTTTTAAAGTAGGTGGCAATATGCCTGGCCGTTCCGCTGGTGAACGTCTAGTCATCGACCCCAATAAGAACAACATTCTCTATTTTGGAGCTAGAAGTGGTAATGGTCTCTGGAAGAGTATTGATTCGGGTGTAACTTGGTCAAAGGTAACCTCTTTTCCAAACGTAGGAACGTATATTCAGAATCCGACACTTGATTATGGGAATGATCTTGTCGGATTGTCTTGGATCACTTTCGATAAGAGCACAGGTACACTTGGCAACGCTACTCAAACGATATATGTCGGTGTGGCCGATACGGCTAGCAGCGTATATCGGAGTACAGATGGTGGAGTAACCTGGACAGCTCTGGCTGGACAACCTACGGGGTTCTTGCCACATCACGGTGAGCTGTCATCCACAGGTGATCTCTATATTACTTATAGTAATGGTGTAGGTCCCTATGATGGCAGTAAGGGTGAAGTTTGGAAATACAACAAAACTAGTGGGGTTTGGACCAATATCAGTCCTACGACCGGTGAAGATAACTGGTATGGCTTTGGTGGATTGGCGCTGGATGCTCAGCACCCTAACACATTGATGGTATCCAGCTTAAACGCTTGGTGGCCTGATGAAGTTATTTTCCGCAGTACCAATGGTGGGGCTACTTGGAGTCGCATTTGGGATTGGGGCAATTATCCAGAACGGACTTATAAGTTCAGCATGGACATCACCGCTGCTCCATGGCTCGATCATGGAACCACTTCAACATCCCTGGATCCTTCACCGAAGCTAGGCTGGATGATGGGTGATTTGGAAATTGATCCATTTAACTCGAATCGAATGATGTACGGCACTGGAGCAACAATTTATGGCTCGAACAATTTGACCTCATGGGATACCGGAGGCAAGGTAAATATCTCTGTCATGGCAAAAGGTGTGGAGGAAACTGCAGTGCTGGGGCTAATTAGCCCGCCAACGGGAACCTCCCATTTGATCACTGCACTTGGTGACGTTTCCGGTTTCCGTCATGAGGATTTGTCGGTAGCGCCGACTAAATTCCAGACCAGTCCTTCATGGGCAACGACGATGAGTATTGACTATGCTGAACTGAGTCCGTCCTATATGGTGCGGGTAGGCAGTGCAGATAAAGAAAAAACGCCAAGTATGAAGTCCATTGGTATCTCTAACGATGGTGGAGTGAACTGGTACATGCCAAACTCCGAGCCTTCCAATGGAACCAAAACAACGGTTGGCCATGGACAAGTAGCTGTCTCTGCAAGTGGTAATTCCATTCTGTGGAGCACCTCAGATATCGGGGTGTATTATTCCAAAACCTCAGGCAATTCTTGGACAGCAAGTGCAGGATTACCGGCTGGAGCGAAGATAGCCTCTGATCGCGTGAATCCTAACAAATACTATGGATTTTATGCAGGAATCTTCTATGTAAGTGTGGATGGTGGAGCTACATTTACTGCCACCGCAGCTTCGGGCTTCCCGACCAATAATGTGGCTGGATTACAGCCGAACGAAGCCCAAATCAGTATGAAGGCAGTTCCAGGTATTGAAGGTGACATTTGGTTCGCCGGAGGGAATACGGTTGAGAATAAATATGGTCTATGGCACTCCACTAATTCAGGTGCGAGCTTCACGAAGTTAACGAATGCAGAAGAAGCTGATCTTATTGGTTATGGTAAGGCTGCTCCGGGCCAAACTTATATGGCATTGTACACCGTAGCTAAGATTGATGGTGTACGGGGCGTATTCCGTTCTGATGATGTTGGCGCAACTTGGGTTCGTATTAATGACGATGCTCACCAATATGCTAAGATCAATATGGCGATTACTGGGGATCCAAGAATCTATGGACGTGTATATCTCGGTACGAATGGCCGAGGCACCTTGTATGCTGATCCTGTAAATCCACCAGCTACAGGCTCGACCATTACGCCAATCACTGCAAGCTTTGATAAGAAAACAGCAAATCAGGCAGACGTTGCAGTAACTATGACGTTGAACGGAAATACGCTGAGTGCGATCAAGAACGGAACGGCAACCCTCGTAGCCGGAACGGATTATACGGTAAGTGGATCAACAGTGACGATTAAAAAAGCGTATTTAGCGACGCAAGCGGTAGGAACGACAACGCTGACGTTCAGCTTTAGCGCTGGAGCTACACAATCCTTGGCGGTAGCGGTAACGGATACTACAACACCAGTATCTAACTCCACGATAACGCCAACAAGCGCGGGATTTGATAAGAAAACAGCAAATCAGGCAGACGTTGCAGTAACTATGACGTTGAACGGAAATACGCTGAGTGCGATCAAGAACGGAACGGCAACCCTCGTAGCCGGAACGGATTATACGGTAAGTGGATCAATAGTGATGATTAAAAAAGCGTATTTAGCGACGCAAGCGGTAGGAACGACAACGCTGACGTTCAGCTTTAGCGCTGGAGCTACACAATCTTTGGCGGTAGCGGTAACGGATACTACAACACCAGTATCCAACTCCACGATAACGCCAACAAGCGCGGGATTTGATAAGAAAACAGCAAATCAGGCAGACGTTGCAGTAACTATGACGTTGAACGGAAATACGCTGAGTGCGATCAAGAACGGAACGGCAACCCTCGTAGCCGGAACGGATTATACGGTAAGTGGATCAACAGTAACGATTAAAAAAGCGTATTTAGCGACGCAAGCGGTAGGAACGACTACGCTGACGTTCAGCTTTAGCGCTGGAGCTACACAATCTTTGGCGGTAGCGGTAACGGATACTACAACACCGGTATCCAACTCCACGATAACGCCAACAAGTGCGGGATTTGATAAGAAAATAGCGAATCAGGCAGACGTTGCAGTAACTATGACGTTGAACGGAAATACGCTGAGTGCGATCAAGAACGGAACGGCAACCCTCGTAGCCGGAACGGATTATACGGTAAGTGGATCAATAGTGATGATTAAAAAAGCGTATTTAGCGACGCAAGCGGTAGGAACGACAACGCTGACCTTTGAGTTTAGTGCCGGAGCGGCACAATCCTTGGTTGTCACTCTCTCAGATACGTCAGTAGCTCCTACAGCAGCACTGAAAGTGCAGATGTATAACGGTACAGTGACTGCTTCCGGAAATACGCTAAATCCAAAGTTTAAGCTGGTGAACACAAGTACAAGTGCCGTTGCACTTTCTGATGTGAAATTAAGATATTATTACACAATTGACGGAGAGAAGGCACAAAGCTTCTTCTGCGATTGGTCACAGGCTGGAAGCGCGAATGTAACGGGCACGTTTGTGAAGCTGCCAACGGCTAAAGCGGATGCGGATTATTATCTGGAGCTTGGATTCTCGAGTGCAGCAGGTTCACTAGCTGCGGGTGCGAGCATCGATATCCAAGTGCGAGTAGCTAAAGAGGATTGGTCAAATTACACTCAAACCGGAGATTACTCCTTTAATGCGGTTGATACCAATTTTGTAGACTGGACAAAAGCGCCCGCCTACATCTCAGGTAACCTGATCTGGGGTAATGAACCTAACTAAGAATCTTCACCAATAGTTATGCTGAAGAGGCTGTCCTAAAAAGTAGAAAATTCTACTTTTGGGGCAGCTTCTTACTTTAACCCTCAGGCTATAGGTGGTATGTACGCTATGTGCTACGTTCTATGAGTCATGTGATATGTGGTATGTCGGATGCATTTATGGTTCCTATAGTGTTGGCTATATAGTAATTAGGGAAAACCTCCCTGAAAATAGCCGATATTTGCTTTAAATCAACGAAATCAGGGAATTATTCCCTGAAAATCAGGCGAATTCGTTAGTTTCCAGCAAATTAGCCAATAATTAGGGAGGTTTTCCCTAATTATTGGCTGGATGACCAAAAAACTTAGAATTTTAGGGAGAAATTCCCCAATTATGCTATCAACGCTTCACTTCCTCCTGTACGGTACGCAAAAACCAGCTAATGATATTTAAAGGTAGTTCTGAAATACCATTTGCTGTTTTGGCTGTTACAATGTTTGTCCGCTATCTATGGTAATGATCTGTCCAGTCATTGCTTCCTGTTCTAGCGCAGCGCAGACGAACTGGGCGATATTCTCGGCGGTTGAAATATGCTGAAGCAGCAGATTAGGGGCTAGTTTATGCATTTGTTCTTCTCGTCCAGACCACCATCTAGTAGCAACGGCTCCCGGTGCTACACAGTTAACTCTAATATGGGGAGCCAGCGCGTGTGCCAGCGATTTGGTAAGACCGTGGACAGCCGCTTTGGAGACGGCATAAGGAAGGGATGAGCCTAAGCCTGTCTGTCCAGCGATGCTGCCGAGATTGAGTATGGCTCCTGAATTTTTTTGGTTCATATACGGTGCAACCGCTCTGGCGCAGAAAAACATTCCTTTCACATTTACATCATATAACTCATCCCATACTTCCTCTGTTGCCTTTTCCAGATCTCCGAGAGCAATATGTTTAGTTATACTGGCGTTATTCACTAGCAGATCTATTGTCCCGAAATGCTGAATAATCGAATCGACCATACTTCGCACTTCCTGATCTTTAGACACATTCGCTTGTATTGCTATAGCCTGCCCTCCTTGATTCAGAATCGTCTTTACGGTTTCATTGGCTTCATCCTCAGATCTAGAATAGTTCACTACGACGTGGGCTCCGCGTTTGGATAACTCCAAGCTTACAGCTTTGCCAATTCCAGTCCCTCCACCGGTTACTAATGCGACTTTATTGTTGAGATCCACCCTCAATCACTCCTTATGTTGGCGTATGTTGTTGTTATAAAGTATTCTATAGAGAAATGTGGATTTCGTATAATTGAATATAATGAAGGTTTGGTTCAATTAATTTGAATTGAATAGGGGAGGGCACTAGGATGGATCTAAAAACAATAAAAACCTTTCAAACGATCGTAACTTCCGGAAGCTTTAATCGCGCAGCAGAAGAATTGAACTATGCCCAATCTACAGTTACGATGCAGATGCAAAGGCTTGAATCTGATCTGGGATGTCAATTGCTTGAGCGGGGGAAGCAAATCAGCTTAACAGAAGCAGGCAGGTTGTTTTATGAAGAGAGCCTACATATTGTTAAAGATATGGAACGACTAGAGAGCCGTTTGGCTGATTTAAAAATAGGGGAAGCTGGCAACGTGCGATTAGGGGTAACGGACCCTACGGCGAGCTATCGTTTGCCGCAGCTTTTAAGTAGGTTTATGGTGCAATTCCCTAAAGTGAAGATCTCCGTGGATATTGCGGGAACCGCCGCACTTAGTGAACTACTCCTGCGTGGTGAAATTGATTTGGCAGTGTGTTCGGCACCAGAGCTCGGTAAGGAGCTGTATTTTGAACCCTTATTTGCGGAGGAATTCTTGTTACTTTTGCCAGAAGAGCATCCGCTAGCATCCAAGGAACGTATCACCCCAGAGGATCTACAGAGTCATCGCTTACTGATTACGGCAGCGAATTGTCCTTATCGTAAAAAATTAGAAAGTGTGCTGCAGGAATCAGGCGGGCCGCCACTAGATACAATGGAGATTGGGAGCATGACAGCGCTGAAATATTTTGTGGGAAGTGGTTTAGGTGTGGCACTTGTTCCTGAGATTGTGCTGAATCCAGCCCCAGCAGGAACTATAGTACGGAAGCTGGAGGGGAAGGTTATTGATATGACCTGTGGGATCCTATGTAAACTTTCAGATTATCCGCTTAAGCAAGCGAGCTCCAGATTGTATCATTTTTTAAAACAGGAACTAACCGTGACAAGGATATTTTGAATTTTAAACGAATTGTTAAGAAATAGAAAAAATAGAAAGGGCGGTGTTTGATGTTTTTTAGGAGGAAATTCAGTTTCTGGCTTTCGATTATAAGTATCATCATCTGTCTGAGTGACTATCTGGGGGTGGGGATCGCGAATATTATTCTTGTACGTTTGAACCCTATTATAGATACACTGATCTTTACAGAACCTTTTGAAAGCTTCATGGTTGATGTAAATAATTCGAGATGGGGAACCAGTAGTGCGTTAATCAGCGTCAGATTCCCAACGTATATTATTCATTTTGGAACGTTTTTGATTTTGGGTATTCTAATGGATTACCTTATTCGTATATTAAAACAGAAGTAGAAGTGTAGATGAGCCTAGAAGAGGAAAGGTGAGCTGAGATGAGCGGAGCAAAGGGAAAACTTGATTTGGAGAGAATTGTTTTTATTGGCAGAACCTATGAGGAATATATACGTATGTTTGATTTGCTGGAATCAGATCTTATCGGCCAGAGCATTCTGGATTGTCCTGCGGGTGCTTGCTCTTTTACAGCAATAGCGAATCGGTTGGGTGGTGAAGTAACGGCTGCTGATATTGCTTACTATTACTCTGAAGATGAGCTGGCAGACAAAGGGGCTCAAGATATTGCACATGCGATGTCCGGAATGGAAAAAGTACAGGATAATTTCGTTTGGAACTACTTTAAATCAATCGAGGGACTGACCGAAGCGAGGAACGCAGCGTTAACCGCCAGCACTAAGGATCGAAGACAAACCCCGCAGCGATATGTTCCTGTGATACTTCCGGATCTGCCATTTGCGGATGAAGCATTTGATCTGACATTATCTGCTCACTTTCTATTTATGTACAGCGATCGGCTGGACTATGAATTTCATTTAGAGACTGTTAAGGAACTCATGCGGGTGACGAGAGGCGAGCTTCGAATCTTTCCACTAGTCGACCTCTCTTGTAAAAGGTATAAGTATTTAGACCGCCTTATTGATGATTTGGTGAGGCAAGGATTTACTGCAGAGGAACTAGAGGTTCCTTATGAATTTCAAAAAGGTGCAAAGCAGATGTTGAAGATTAGAAGAGCAGAATTGTTCCTCTGAAATATAAAAAACGAGGGTGCCTCAAGCCATGATGACTTTGGGAGCACCCTCGTTTTTTGTATAAATATCTATAAAGCTTACGCTACAGTTTCTTTCCGTTCTGCTACAAAACAAGCTATGCCTAATACCAGACCAAGGCCCACTAGAACCGCACCGACCCAAGGAAGCGAAGTGATCGCTAGATGAGAAATAACCCAACCGCCAATAAAGGCACCCGCTGCGTTACCGAGATTCCCGGCGGAGTGGCTGGTCGTTGAAGCAAGTGCAGGGGCTGCCTGAGCCAGACTCATAATCCGTATTTGCAGACCTGGCATGACCGCAAAGGACACCATACCCCAGAAAAATATTGTGATTACCGCAGCTATTGGGCTATGCATCGTGAAGGAAAAGATCGTTAGAATCATACTGACTGCAAAATAAAGTCCCACGATAGAAGGCATCAGCTTCCAATCCGCAAGCTTTCCGCCAACGATGTTCCCGATGGTCACCCCACAGCCGAATAAGACTAGAATCCAAGTCACACTATGTTCAGCAAAACCGGTCACTTCTTCAAGCAGTGGAGTAATATATGTGAACACGGTGAACAAGCTGGCGTTCCCTAACGCCCCGATCAATAAGAATAGCAGCAGCTTTGGATTAGCCAGCGCAGCAATCTGCTGGATAACACTCGCTGGTTTCTCTTGTTTAAGCTTTGGAATAAAAATGAGGATGCCGATCAGCGCGGCGACTCCCATGACAGCAATCGCTGCAAATGAGGCCCGCCAGCCCATACTTTGTCCAATAAATGTTCCTAGAGGAACTCCGACAATATTGGCTATCGTTAAACCTGCCATCATAATAGATACGGCTCCGGCCCGCTTATTGGGTTGTACAAGATTGGATGCAATGACTGCGCCAACCCCAAAAAAAGTACCATGAGTTAAAGCTGTAATTATACGAGCTACCATGAGAACGGTATAGTTTGGTGCAAACACAGAGATTCCGTTGCCCAGTATAAAAAGAATCATGAGAAGACATAACAGTTTCTTTTGCGGAATGCGCTGCGTGAGAATGGTCAGGATGGGTGCGCCAACGGCCACTCCAAGTGCGTACATTGTAATGAGTTGGCCAGCAGTCGAAATACTAACCTGTAAATCGTTGGCCACATTTGGTAAAATACCCATAATAACAAACTCAGTCATACCAATTGCAAAAGCGCCTACCGTAAGAGAGAGTATAGAGATGGGAAAGGGCTCTTTCCCTGCTCGCTCTTTGCGTGTTTGTGCCTTGTTGAGGTTTGGAATTGCATTCATGATGCCGATGTTCAACCTTTCTTCTGCCTGTAATGAAGCTCCACCTTGGTTAAGATGATAGATCCGACATGTAAGTATTGCTTTTCTATTATTTAGTTTTCTGAAAATATTTTCAAGATAAATATTTTTTCAGATAGTTTTCATTTTTATAGATCATTGAAGGGATGGTTATTTATGAATGATGAAGGCCAAGTCCAAGTGCTTGAATTGCCGGAAATGAAGCGAGAATTTAATAGCAGTTTGCAGAGTAATGATCGTGGATTGGTTATAGAAATCTATCAATTTGCGAACCCTTCCTGGCCCGATGAGACTGAATTGTTCCTTCCTTTGCGATGAGAAAAAATTATAAGCAGGCAGCTTTAATAGCGCTTCAGAACTTTGACCTGGATTGGACGCAGATTCGTTTTAACCAGCTATCGGATACCTGTACCTTTGTAATAGAAACTAATAAAGAGGGAACTTTTTTACTGCGCCTTCATTCGGGGAGATCTAAAGAGGAAATTAACTCCGAAATCGCGTGGCTGGAGCTTTTGAAGAGCAAAATCGATGTCCCCCTGCCAAAAGGTGTTCATGATCGCACGGGTGCTGTAACGTTCAGAGTGGAACAGGGAAATGGAGAAGGTGTTTATGCCTCATTAATGCGCTGGGTTGAAGGGGAACATGCGAAAGAAAATCTTACCGAAGAACAAATTTACAAAGAAGGCGTTCTATTAGCCAAGCTACATAAGGCGGCACAGGAGCTGGAGTTACCCCCTGGCTTTAATCGTCCTGTTTGGGATGAACATAGCTTTCGAAAAGCAATGCTTCGTTTAAAACTTCATTATCATTGTTTTCTTACGGATGAAGAGTTTGTGCTGTATCAGTCGGCAGCTGAGAAGTTATACAATTGGTTAAGCAAGCAGCATAAAAATAAGAACAGAAGGTCTTATGGCGTTATCCATGGAGATTTACATCAAGGCAACATCATATTTAAAGAGGGTGAGCCTCGGCCGATTGATTTTGGAAGATGTGGTTGGGGGTATTATCTTTATGACGTGGCACATACCCTTCTTGGACTGTATCCATTGCAAAGAGAAGGGGTCATTAAGGGGTACGAAAGTATCGCCAAGCTTGACGGGGAGTGGGTTCAGACTTTAGAGGATTTTACGGTCATGGTTATGATCGAAAATTATTGCCATCACGCATCCGATCCTAGGGAAACCGAGGGTCTAAAAGCAGAACAGCCGTATGCGTTAGCGATCCTGAAAAATTATCTTAAGGGAGAACCCTTTCTTTTTAACAGGATTGAGATTTAACGTATAGAAATAGGGTCTCTTTGGGGAATTTATATAAAGTTCCCTAAGGAGGCTATTGTGATGAAAAAAAGCTGGATTGCTCCCCTTCTTGTCGCAGTGATGCTATTTCTGACGCCACAACCTTGCTCCGCAAATAGGTTAATTCAACCTCAATCTGTAACACCTTCCAGGTCTGATTCGGGACTTCAACTGCCAGATCAAGATTCTCGCGAACTTAAGTTTCAAGACATGCTGATGTTATTTCTTTTACCCCATATTGAGAAAAAGATTGCAGATATTTATTCGCCGCTTTTGCGAGAATCGCCAATGGTTTATCCTTACTTTGTGGATGTGACAGAGGTGAAGCGGACCAATGGTTTCCGTGGGTTTGATTTCTTGATTACACTTAACGTATATCCTACAGTTGGTCCACATATTTCAGTTGGAGAAGATACCATGACTTTTAGGATCTCTCCTGGTCCTAAGGTGAAGCTTGAATCGTTCAAGCATCTAAAAGACCCCAAAAAGTCAGACTTCCCACCAAATTATCAGAACATCCTTAGATAGTGTAGTTTCAGTAAGGCGCGTGGGTGGAAGAGTAGATGTTAATATGTGCCGCGCGTTGAGTTATGAGGCGAGCTATTTTTACATGAGTAGGGAGTTCTGAGGTAATGATGATGGGAGTTGTAGGGAAAGGAGTCTTTGGGAGAGGGTGTATGAGAGGGGAGGAAGGTTGGGTTAGTGGCGTGATGAGGGTGAGTGTGCGTGTGTCCGCGAGCGGGCAAACGGGATAGTTGCAGTTTATACACTTATTTGCAGGAGATAAGAAGCTTAGTCACTTTTAGTTGCATTTGGTGCAGTTAAAAGAAGTCTTTTCACACCAATTTGTTAATATCGTTGAATTTAGTTGCAGAGAATACACTTATTTCGCTCGGGCAGCACAATGTATTGTTTATAGTTGTATAAAGTGCAATTAACTCATAGATTCCCAAACGATTTTAAGCAAAATAAAAAAATCCATGGGTTAACGTTGCAATACCCAACTCATGCCCAGTTCACCGCACACACTCCGATCTTTGGGGTGTTTTTTTGTGGTTAGAATTGTGGTGGATTAATGGCGATTATGGTATTATGAAATTAGTGGATATATTGATTTAAGTTACTAAATTCAAATATGGAGGTGTGAGGGATTGGGTGATCATAAATTCGAGGGCGAACAAAAGGGGAGCAGTATTAGCGAAATTAAAAATAAGGTCACTAGCGATAGCGCAAGTAACAACGAGGATAAAGTCAAAGTAGGTGTAGCTACTAAAGACGGGCAGTTGGGGTTTCTTTTTACAAGAGGGGGGCTTCGGGAAGGTGCAGGTAGAAAAAGCACTGGTGTAACTAAAAAGGTATCACTGACGTTATCTGAGGACGTTTGGCAGGAGATAGAGCAGGCTTGCGCGGATCAGAACGCATCTCGCTCCCAAGTATTTCGGAACATCATTGAGGCGCATTTTGTAAAGGAATCTAAGGAGAGTTAGGTGAAGTCTTTGCTAATCCATGTATCAAAAGATTCTCTTAGTACCGCTTTACAGGCAGCATTAAAAGCCATATCCGCGAATAGTTCCTCACGTGTTCTATCAGGAATACTTATTCAATCGCAAACTCAGGGTCTGATATTAACAGCCAGCAATATAAGAATGACCATTGAATATAAGCTCCCTGTGAAGATGGATTCGATGGTTGTGCACAACACAGGTGAGATCGTAGTTCCCGCGCGTTATTTTTATGAGATCATTCGTAAGCTTGATCCTGGACTAATTAGGCTGGAAATCGTAGAATCATTGATATTAAATATTCAATCAGGGAGCACTCAATTTCGTTTATGTGGAATGGATGTGGCAGAGTTTCCAAGAATCCAATACATAGATCATCCAAACATTCAAAGGATAAGCATGAAGAACACTCTCCTGAAGCAAATATTTAAAAGAGTGGTTTTTGCGGTCTCTTCATCGGAAACCAGACCTGTGCTTACAGGAGTTTTGCTGCAAATAGAGAAGCATAATATTCGTGTAGTCGCCACTGATGGCATCCGCTTCGCCCAGCATGTTGTTGAAAGCGTAGATGATTACGGGGAAATTCCTTTAGATGTTGTAATCCCGGGCAGCACCCTGGAGGATCTTTTGAAAATATTAAACGATGATGCAGACAGCAGCACCGATTTAGAAATAGGCCCCAAGCAGATCAGATTTATTTCTAATGGATTGAGGGTTCAGTCTGCTCTTTTAGAAGGAACTTATCCCTCTGTCAATAATTTAATCCCAAAAGCGTACCTCTCCGAAGTGATTGTTAAGAAAGACCGTTTGTTACATGTGGTTGAACGTATTTCTATATTGGCTGGTGAGAGTGTTATGCTCAGCGTACTTCCTTCTAATACGCTAAGTTTAGTGTCCAAGACTGCAGAAATTGGGGATGTAAAAGAAGAGATTCCTTTGGAGCATCTGGAAGGTGATCATTTTCGAGTAGCCTTTAACGGAAAATATTTCAGGGACATCCTTCGGGCGATCGATAGTGAGACGCTTAGAATCAGGTTCGCGGGAAAAGAAAGGGCGCTGGTGATCCTGCCTGTGGACGCATCTTCGTCCACACTTTTTTTAATTACTCCTGTGAGGACGCATGATTGAGGATTTGTTAAGTACAGTATTTGAGTAGGTTTGAGCGAATAGCTGCAACTGAGTCCGATAGTGTGGCAAAATGAGCGGAATTATGGAAATAAGAGCAACTGAGTCCGAATAGTTGGTGAAAAGAACACCGCCTGCCAAATTTGATCCTAAACGTGCTGCCCATTGCTTAAACTAGCTGTCTGGGGCTCAACTTATCTACTCCGTGCGGAATTAGCTATCTATAGCTCAACTTAACTACTTCGTGCGGAATTAGCTATCTATAAATCAACCTACTTCGTGCGGAATTAGCTATCTATAGCTCAACTTAACTACTTCGTGCGAAATTAGTTACCTATCACTCAACCTAGCCGTCTACGTCCCAAACTTAGCCGCCTACATCTCGAAACCAACTACCTTTTGCTCGATTGAGATCGTAGCGGACCGTATTGCAGCTATTTCAGCATATGGGTTCATTTTGCAAAGGTTTCGGACTGTATAGCTCTTATTGCCCCTGATTTGCGCAGAAAAAGAGCACATTTGAGCGAATAGCTGCAACTGAGTCCGATAGTGTGGTAAAACGAGCGAAATCATGGAAATAAGGGCAACTGAGTCCCAAATAGCCAAAACCCACTTCAACTTCACAGCTTTCCCAGACGGGAATGAGGTATATTTGATCTGGGAGGGGATGGAATGCATAATGCAAAGACGGCCATATTTTATTTCTCAGGTACGGGCAATACGGAGATTATTGCTAAGCAATTTGCTGAAAGGCTAAGAAGTAAAGGGCAAGATGTAGATTTGTTTAGAGTGGAAGATGTTTTTAAAGGCACTCGTTCTGTAGAATATGAAGCCTATGATCTTATAGGTATTGGTCATCCGGTTCTAGGCTTTGGCGCTTCCGGTTTTGTTGAACGTTTTGCAGAAGGGCTACCTGATTGTAATGGAACCCCGGCATTTGTATTCAAAACGGCATCCTCTCCACACTATATCAATAACGGTGCTTCGAATACGGTGCTTCGTTCTTTGCGTGGGAAGGGATATAATCCCTTTCACAATTCGATTTTGGCGATGCCATGTAATTTTTATATTAAATATGATGACAGGTTGAATAAGCAGTTGTATCAAGCCGCACAGCGTAAGGTGGAATTGTTTGCAGAGGAAATCGTAAAGCGGACACCACGAAATCTGCCGATTCACCCTGTGTTGGAGCGGGTTCTGAGAACAGTATATTATTGTGAGGAGCACCAAGGGGGAAAATACTTCGCCAAAGGATTGCGTACAACGGACGCTTGCACACTATGCTTAAAATGTGTCAGAAACTGTCCAACATCCAATATTAGTAGCGGCGTAGAAAGAATTGTTTTCAGTCAAAATTGTTTATTATGTATGCGTTGTGTTTATTCTTGTCCTCAGAAGGCAATCCAAGCGACACGACTTAAGGCTAGCGTAGTAGATCCCTATACTGGAGGTCCGAAGCTTCATAAACTAATGAAGGATTCTGCGAATGATGGACGGTTTGTTACTCCCAAATCCAAGGGCTACTACAAGCATTTTATTAAGTATTTGGAGGAATGACATATGAATCTGTTTCGGATGGGATCGAAGCCACTGGGGATTGAGCGGATCACCACATTTTTGGAGGATAATTATGTGAGTATCGGCTACCCCGGAATAGGGGATCTGGAGAATCTAAGCACAGAGGAACTTCGTGATCGATTGATTGGCACATACCAATATAGTGAGTTGGAGCTTACGCAACATCTGCAAGCCCTTCAGCTATTTGTACATACGATGCAAGATGGAGATTATGTGCTGGTGGTCGATGGAGATTGGGTACATCTCGGGGACCTCGGAGATTATTTTTACAACGAGTTTACTGATAATGTTGACGAGGGTACATGCCATCGGCGTGGTGTGACGTGGTTGAAAAGTGTGCCGATTTCTGAACTAAACACAGGCGTGCGGGAGTTATTTAACCAAAGTGCACCGGTTGTACAATATAAGGGTCCCAAACCAAGTGCTCGCTTGGATCTGTGGATTACAGGTGTTTCTGCTAATGAACAAGAAATGAATAGTCCGCTGGAATTGGATGAGGAGACACTCTCTAAGGCGCTTAATATTTTGAAAGATGCTTTGATTTGTGATGACTCCGAACGACGGGAACGAGCAGCGATAGCCATTTTACAATATGCGAAGTAGAGCCCCTCTTGTATATCGGGTGTACGGTTCATTATCTTCATGATGAGTTCCAATTAAAAAACGTTCCACCCGCTACTTGCCTCGGATGGAACGTTTTGCTGTATCTATAATCAGATGAATTCAACGAATTCGTTGACTGGCTTACGGTAGCCGCGGGGTCTGATTTTATGTTTTTTGTCTTTGCCGATCGTGATCAGCATAACAGGTACCATATGATCTGGCAGATTCAAGGTGGATTGGATAGCATCAGCATCGAAGCCGATCATCGGGCAGGTATCCCAGCCTTTATCTTTGGCGATCAGCATAAAGTGCATGGCAGAGAGAGAGGCATTACGTATTGCTTCATCTCTTTGAAAAGCATCCTTATCAATGTAAGCATTGTTAATCATCTCTATTTGCTCATCATATTCCTCTTGTGACATCGCTCCTAAAGCTTTAAGCCCGCCATAGATTTCTGGAGCCTGCTGATAAGCATGCTTATCTCCTAGCACTACAATAACTGCTGAAGCAGTATGGATTTTATATTGGCCGTAAGCTGCTTCGCGAATTTCTTCTTTTAAGCTCTTGTTAGATATCACTTTGTAATTTGTATGCTGTAGATTATAGGCCGATGGTGCCAATCTGGCATAAGAGAACATTTCCTCTAATTCATTCTGAGGGATGATAACCCCTTCCACAAAATTCATAGCGGATCTGCGTGACTGAATCAAGTCTGTAAAAGCGCTCATAAGTATTCCTCCGTTGTGTATGTATTCGGTTGTAAAATATCAACACCTGATATTTGTAAATGAACTAACTAAATGTTACTAACTCAAAATAACACAGCCTAAAAAATTCGTCAATGATAAAATTTATTGAAGTTAATCTTGAATACCCTGTTGTCAAAAAATAGGACATAAATTAGGATATTAGGATATGTAGAAACACAGTGGATGAAAGGGTGGATAAATTGATTAATAGTAGAGAACAATTGATGATAGATTTGCAAAGAATAGAAGAGAATGACTACGAGCTTAGAAGTGGAGAGGACATAAAGGATTATGTGAAGTTGATGCTTGAGCATATAGGAGATCCCGAGCCTGTACTGCGTGATGAATTGATTTATTCCACATTCTACAAATGGATTAATGAGAAACGTTGGTTTAATGATGCGGAGCTTCGTGAACTGCTGTGGATACTTCTTGACGAGCAGCATCTTTTTTATCACATTGGGAATAAAGAAGATCTCACGGTGTATACAAGAACATTTTCTGTATTGGTTGTTGCTCTTATTCTCCAGCGGCATAGGGAAAAGGTTATATTAGATAGCTCTGAATTTATAAAGGTGAAGCAGGGTTTGATTCGTTATTATGAGGAAGAACGGGACTTAAGAGGTTATATGGAAAAAGAAGGCTGGGCACACGCAGCAGCCCATGGCGCCGACGCCTTGGATGAGCTGGTTTTATGCTCGGAGAGTGATGCCGCGGTGCGGGAAGAGGTTCTGGCAGTTATTCAAAAGATGCTTTATAACGATCAATACATATTCAGGGACGAAGAAGATGAAAGGATTGCTACTATTATAGTTACAATCATCGATCATCATTTACTTCCACAGCAGTCTATAACCGATTGGATTCTCAACTTGGCGCAATGTGGCAGTTGGCCTAGAAGCCACAGCCAGTACGTTAATCGAATAAATACAAAGAACTTCCTGCGTTCTCTTTATTTCAGGTTACTTCTAACAGAGAAGAATATGGACATTGTGGAGGTTTTATTGAAAACTGAGAAGAATTTGAATGAATTTGTACATTAATTCACTCAAACGGTTTTAATTAACACTAGTAATTTTAATAATTTATTATAATGTAATAAAAATCACAAATTTTTATGGAAATTCAAAAACTTTGTGACATTTATAACTTGATAAGTGCTATAATAGAAATATGGCGTTAAAAGTTCTTATGTTTTTTATTACTATTAAGCAGCAAAGCTTATTGCAGAGGAGATTTGGATATGTCAGAATCAATCACTCAAACACAACCTGAACAAGAATCACCAAAAGTAGCTGTTAGCAAGGAACAAATGGATGTTCTTGAGCAGCTCTTGAAACCAGAAGTTCAGGAATCATTAACAGTCTTGGTGGAACAGCTGCCAAAATTAACTGAGCTTGTTGGCGTGCTTACAAAGTCCTATGACTTTGTGCAAACTGTCGCAGCGGATGATGTCTTGAAAAGTGATACGGTAAGTGCAATTAAAGAACTTGCTGAACCTGTAGTGCATTCCGCGAAGAATATGGCAGCTACAGTGATCGAAGCAAAAGATCGTGCGAATGAAAGTAACGAAGTTATTGGTCTTTTTGGTCTTATGAAGTTGTTGAAAGATCCGCAAGCGCAAAAGCTTTTCCGTTTCGTAAATGCATACCTTCAAGTTGCTGGAGAACGCAGTAAGCAGAAATAATCATTTTCATATCTTATACGTAAGGGACGGAGGAAACATCATGTCTAAACATATTGTCATTCTAGGAGCAGGTTATGGTGGTCTACTAAGCGCCTTAACCGTACGCAAATATCTCAAAAAAGATGAAGCTAAAATTACTGTAGTTAATCAGTATCCTACCCACCAAATCATTACAGAATTGCATCGTCTTGCAGCAGGTAGTGTTGCAGAGGGTGCTGTAGCTATGCCTCTAACTAAGCTTTTCGCAGGGAAAGATATTGACCTGAAAATCGCGAAGGTTAATTCATTTTCTGTGGAGAACAAACAAATTGTTCTTTCTGATGGCGTGACACTTACTTATGATGCGCTTGTTGTAGGTCTTGGCAGCACTACAGCTTATTTTGGCATTCCAGGGCTTGAACAATACAGTATGGTATTGAAATCAGCTGCAGATGCTAACAAAATTCATCAACATATTGAAGATCGTATTCGTGAATATGCGAAATCGAAAAATGAAGCAGATGCAAACATCCTGATCGGTGGCGGCGGCTTAACAGGTGTTGAGCTTGTTGGTGAAATCGCGGATGTATTGCCTACACTTACTAAAAAATATGGCGTTGATCCTAAAGAAATTAAGCTTATGCTCGTTGAAGCAGGTCCTAAAATCCTTCCAGTATTGCCAGATGCATTAATCGAACGTGCTGTAGCAAGCTTGGAGAAACGTGGTGTTCAATTCCTGACAGGTCTTCCTGTTACGAATGTAGAAGGCAATGCGATTGACTTGAAAGACGGTCAAAAAATTATTGCTAACACATTTGTATGGACTGGTGGCGTACAAGGAAATCCACTCATCGGCGAATCGGGTCTTGAAGTTAACCGAGGTCGTGCAACGGTGAATGAATTCTTGCAATCCACTTCCCACAAAGATGTATTCGTTGCTGGTGACAGCGCGGTGGTCTTTGCAGAAGATGGACGTCCTTACCCTCCAACTGCGCAAATTGCTTGGCAAATGGGTGAATTGATCGGATACAATCTGTATGCCTTCTTGAAAAATAAATCGTTTGAAAGCTTTAGCCCAATCAACTCTGGTACACTTGCTAGCTTAGGCCGTAAAGACGGTGTTGCCATCGTTGGTGCAAGTTCTACTCCGTTAAAAGGCTTGCCTGCAACTCTAATGAAGGAAGCAAGTAATATCCGTTACTTGTCCCACATTAAAGGATTGTTCAGCCTAGCTTACTAATATAGTTTAACCCTAAACCCTGCTCAAATCTGAGCGGGGTTTTTGTTATTGTTTTTTTAGTGAAATGTTTGCATTATTGATGTTTCACAGTAGGCTGTATTCATTGTATTTGATATAATAGATTGGGTTATATTAACAGAGGTAGTTAGAGGAGGATTTCATTTATGATATTCCAACAAAACGATGTCATTCTGTTTCAAGGGGACAGCATAACAGACTGGGGGCGTAATCATGAAGACGCTTCATCACTTGGAGTAGGTTATGCAATGATGGTCGCCGCTCGACTGGGGCATTTATATCCAGAGAAGAATCTTACTTTTTTTAACCGTGGTATTGGTGGTAACCGTATTGTTGATTTGCAGGGACGTTGGGATAAGGATTGCCTGGATTTGAAGCCGACTTGGGTGTCCATTTATATTGGAATTAATGACACTTGGCGGCGTTTTGATTCTGGTGAAGAAACCACTCCCGAGCAGTTTGAAGCTTCATATCGGGACCTGATCGAACGCACTCGGAAATCTTTGGATGCTAAATTAGTGCTTATAGAGCCTTTTGTTTTGCCTGTACCGGAAGATCGTAGAACTTGGCGTCAGGATCTTGATCCTAAAATTCATATTGTCCGCGAGCTGGCACGTGAATATGGGGCGCCGCTGGTTCCGCTAGATGGACTTTTTGCAGCGGCTTCCGTAAAAGCAGAACCGGCTTACTGGGCATATGATGGAGTACATCCTACTCCTGCAGGTCATGCACTTATTGCGGATGCTTGGCTCAAAACGATGGGAGCAATCTAATCAATTGCCATTTTAAGACTAGAACCACGCTTTAATAAGCAGGTTGTAGTCTTTTTTTAATCGCGTGTTCATAAAGTCGTTTTTATATATTTATAGACACTGTTATAATTGGAATATGCTTATGTATTGGAGGCGATTCGCATTAGGCGGTTAATATGGATAGCACCTTTGTTATTGGTCGTAGTGTTAAGCGGATGTAAAAGTGATTTGGGCTTCATCAATGCCAGATGGATCGAAGGCGTGTCGTTGATACCCGTGGCAACGAGTGATCAGAAACAAGCGGATCGTCCTTTGCACTCAGAGAGCTTAACGCTAAAGGATTCTGTTTTGATCAAGACGCTTGCGGAGGCTATGAACAAGAGTAAGAAATTTTCTGATGATCTGGATTGGGGTCCGGAATTTGAAATGAAGCTTGTTTATGGGGACGGCTATTCGGAAGATTATTACATAGCGCTTGGAGATCAACTTGGACATGAAGGGATGTTTACTACAGCAGAGAACAGCAGTCAGGGCTACACAATTCCTGTAAAAAACTCTGACCAGTTAAGAAAGCTCATTTATGGAACAATCGATACGGAGAACATTGAACAGGCAGACCCTGTGGAGACTTCTGTCGAGGTAACAGGTCCAGTAACCCTATCACATAATGAACTGTCTCCGGTCACAGGGAGAGCGGGATTTTTAAATCTGCAACTGCTAGAGGGGACATATAGCGAAGATTGGACTACACCGAGTCCGTTAGCGGGAAGAAACTGGAGTGGCCGATTTAGGCTAGTAGTGACTGATGAGCATGGAAAAACACTGAGTAGCTATCCGTTAAATGATCAATTTGCCCAGACCTTTAATGATTTTTTTCAGCTTCAGTTTGAGGATTATAATGGAGATGGTGATCCCGATTTTACGATCGGACAATATGGAACGAGTAACGGTTATTTCTACAAGCTTTTTACACTCAGAAGAAATAACGTGATAGAAGAACTGCCTATTAAACCTGAAAATCAGCTGTTTATCAGCAGTCCTGAGCGGTATTCCATAAAGCTGGATAAAGTTGATGAGCATAGCTTTAAGAGAAGTTACTACGATAACGCAGCAGGCAAACAAGTGGAAGATACTTTTCAGTGGGTAGGGAGTGCATTTCAGAGGCTCGACAAATGATTAATTCATGAAGTGAGAGGAATGTGTGTTGGATGACAAGTGATACGGTACAAGATTTAGAAGGGTTAAAAGCTATTGGAAAAGTGGTGGGCCACACCATCGCCGAGATGAAAAAGAAAGTAACCCCTGGGATGACGACTGCGGAGTTAGATCTTATTGGAGCTGAGATTCTGGAAAGCTTCGGAGCATCCTCAGCCCCGAAGATAACTTATAATTTCCCGGGCAGCACCTGCATCAGTGTGAACGAAGAGGTTGCTCATGGTATTCCGGGTCCGAGAGTGATTAATGCTGGCGATTTGATCAACATTGATGTCTCTGCTGAGCTGAATGGGTATTATGGGGATGCTGGCGTTTCTTTTCAACTGCCGCCCTATAACGATGATATTCTGCGTTTATGCCGGAGTACAGAGGAAACCATGATGAGTGTGATCAATCATCTGCGGGCAGGAATGAAGGTTAACGAGATCGGCAGAATGATGGAACTTGAAGCTCGCAAACGCGGTTATAGAGTGGTGCGTAATCTGTGCAGCCATGGAATTGGCAAATCACTGCATGAGAAGCCTTTTGAAATTCTACCCTTCTATAATCCAAGAGTGACCACGGTGCTAAAGGAAGGACAAGTAATTACAGTAGAGCCCTTCCTCTCGACTGGAGCGGACTATGTGGAGCAGCAATCGGATGGCTGGACGCTAAGTGTTGTAGATAACGGTCGAGTAGCGCAGTTTGAACATACGATTATCGTGACTAAAGGTGAGCCTATTATTCTGACTAAGGCATAAAGAGTAGTGCGCGAACAGACCTTATTATTTATAGGTTGTGCCCCGCATACGCGATGCAAGGAATTGTTCAAATCTGAAGATAACTATCGGAGGGACCAGAGATGGCTGAGCAAAAGATGATTGAAGTGCCGTTTCAGCAATGGGTAAACGATAAGGAGCTGTGGGTACAGCTTAATGATTTGATGATGCAGGAGAGTAAACTCCCAGGACCACGAGTGAATTTGGAGCTCTCAGACCATTTTGCTAAACAATTCGCTCATCCTAATCTAACAGATACAGGCTGGGAGCTGCTCGTCTCTTGGACTGACATTACTGAAGCTGAAGCTGGGGTGAATGATCCCCGTGAGTTTCTGCCGTTTTGTGCAGTTAGGGCGTTGGGTGCTTATTACAGTTACGCTGGAGAAGAACAGCAAGTAGTGATTCAAAACAGCATCAAGATAGCTATGAATGATTCGCGATGGAGGGTGCGTGAAGCGTCTGCTATGGCGTTGCAAAGTATAGGGGAGGATGATTTCACCCTGCTCAGGCAGCTGATTGACATGTGGGAGAAAGGTGCGAACAGGCTTGAACAACGGGCTTTTGTAGCGGCGTTAGCACATCCTCCTCTTTTAAAAAAGAAAGAAAATACGCTGTATTGTCTTCAGTTGGCTGCCGGAATCATGGAGAGTATAGATGGTGGGGGAGCGCAACATGAGGACGCTGAGCATTTTCGTGTATTATCTAAGGGACTTGAATACAGCTTGAGTGTATTTGTGGCGAATGAGCCTGAAGAAGGCTTTGTTATGCTGGAGAGATTTGCAAAGAGCCGAGATGCCCGAATCCTTAAGATTGTGAAGAGTAATCTTGGCAAATCGCGTCTGAGTAAAAAATATGCTGCCCAGGTGGCTGAGATCCTAAAGGAATTCGATAACATAGGAAAAGACACTTAGGATACGAGTGCCATTTGGCAGTTGTATTTAATCATTTTTTTTGTTTTTACTTATATTAGAATTAACAATTAAAGAAACAAAGAGAATTAATATAATCAAAGAAAACCACTCTATGGATTGTTCGAATATTAAACTGTAGGTTATATTAATAAATTCAAAGACAACTATTATTAAAAGTATTGCCCAACGATCTTTTTTTATTAAAATGCACCAACCTATCTATATGGAGAATATTGATAGATTATAAGTTGTTCATATCCTCAAAAGTTTGACAAATGCATAAAATGTAACTATTATAGTTGCATCTGAAGGATGTTTTGCAGCAAGGCAGAAGGAGAGATTTCCATGAATATTAGCACCCGATTTGCGGTAGCCATTCATATATTAACGTTGATTGACAGCAATAAAGAAGGCAAAAGCACGTCGGAGTGGATAGCTGGTAGCGTAAACACAAACCCTGTAGTTATCCGTCGGCTTACGAGTATGCTGCAAAAAGCAGGACTGGTGAATGCCCGCCCCGGAGTCGCAGGCGCCTCGCTTACACGTAGCGCATCCGAGATTACGCTGCTGCAGATTTATAAGGCAGTTAATGCGGTGGAAGAGGACTCGTTGTTTTCTGTACATGAGCATCCTAATCCAGATTGTCCTGTTGGCAAGAATATAGCCAGTGCAATTGTACCTGTGTTCTCACTCGCCCAAAAAGCAATGGAGAATGTTCTCCAGGAGGTTACATTGGAACAGATTGTGAATGAAATGCCAGAACTATGATTCCTCCATATCACAGCTTAGAAGTAAGGCCAGAACATGTGAAAACGTGATTCTGGTCTTTTTTGGCTTAATTAGGTTTATGGTCAAAGAAGGGAAGTAAGAGAGAATATAGAATCTGTATTTATAAGCCGGATTAAAGATAATATACATACATACATTGAGGGAGAGCTAAAGAATGTTAAAGAAATTACTGCCTATACTACTAATTATAGTAATGATTACCGGATGTAATGAATCAAAGGATACCACTAAATACGAGGATACTAATTTTGGAATCACCTTTAACTATCCGGATGATTGGGTTGTAACTGAGAAGTATGGAGCGCCATTATGGTTGATAGTCTCTACGACTGATTATAAACCTGCTGAGGGACTTAAAGGTCCGGGAGTAATGCTCTTTGGATTTAAGCCTAAGGACATGGAGCTTGTCAACAAATGGCTCGAGGATGCCCAAACGAATTACAACAACGGGGCGGAGCTGACAAAAAGTAAAGCTAGTTTAGGCGGGTTAGAGTCCGTAAAGTACGAAACTGAAGTATTCGAAGAGGAAGGGAGTAAAGGAAAAGCTATCTATTACGTTATTGAGGAACCGGAAATGTCATTTATGGTGCAGTTCCCTTATAGTGTGGATGAAGTACATAAAGAAGATATGAAGAGGATAGAGGATATTTTACAATCCATAAAGTTTACAAAAGATTAAGTGTGACTAGAACGAAGTAGCTGGAATGGTGGAATGTACGGTATAAAATGCGGTTGAAATGTACTAAAGTGGCTGGAATGGTGAAATGTAAGGTATAAATGCCGTTGAAACGGGCTGAAGTAGCTGAAATGGTGAAATGTATGGTATAAACGCCGTTGAAATGTGCTGAAGTAGCTGGAATGGTGGAATGTACGGTATAAATACCTTTGAAATGTGCTGAAGTGGCTAAAATGGTGAAATTTACGGTATAAATACCGTTGAAATGTGCTGAAGTAGCTGGAATGGTGGAATATACGGTATAAATGCCGTTGAAATGTTCTGAAGTGGCTGAAATGATGAAATGTACGGTATAAATGCCGTTGAAATGTGCTGAAGTAGCTGGAATGGTGGAATGTACGGTATAAATACCTTTGAAATGGGCTGAAGTAGCTAAAATGGTGAAATGTACGGTATAAATGCCGTTGAAATGTGCTGAAGTAGCTGGAATGATAAAATGTACGGTATAAATGCCGTTGAAATGTGCTGAAGTGGCTGAAATGGTGGAATATACGGTATAAATGCCTCAGATTTGGCTGAAATCATCCAAAGTAGCAAAAAGAAAGGCAAAAATGCCCTATAAACGAGCAATAGTCGCTGAATGAGCGAAAAGAAAGGCAAAAATGCCCTATAAACGAGCAGCGGCCGCTAAATGAGCAGCAACAGCCAACATTGAGAATGCAGTACAATTAGTTTTAGGATAAGTAACTTTTTTAAAGATCAATATATACGGAGGTTCTACAGTGGAGCAAATTGCAATAATCTCAGACATTCATGGAAATATACCGGCCCTTACGGCCGTTTTAGATGACATCCGGCAGCGGGGAATCAGCAGAGTCTTTTGTTTAGGCGATATTGTTGGAAAAGGACCGAACTCAGATCTAGCCATTGATATCATAAAAAAGAATTGTGAAATCAGTGTTATGGGGAACTGGGATGATTTAATGAATCAGGATGTTGATTTTGAGATGGCTCGGTGGTGCCGCGGGTTGTTAGGTCAAGAGCGCCTAGCTTATTTAAGCACGTTGCCGTTTTCGATTGAGTTTATGTTGAGTGGTAAATTTGTGCGATTATTTCATGCTTCGCCACGAAGCCTGTATGAACGCGTTCAACCTTGGGATGATTATGAAAAGCGATTATCTTTGTTTGATTATTCTGATCTCTGCCAGGAAAAACGACAAGCGGATATCGTAGGTTATGGGGATATTCATAATGCTTTTATTCAACATCTAGAAGGTAAGACCTTATTTAACGTAGGCAGTGTGGGGAATCCGCTTGATCTAACCCAGGCATCTTATGTGATTATGGAGGGAGAATACATGGGAGTGTCAGCAGCTCCTTTGAATATGCAATTTGTAAGAGTGCCTTATGACATCGAGTTAGCTGTTCAACAGGCCGTTGAGGCAGATATGCCAGCTGCAGAGCCTTATATTCGTGAGCTTAGAACCGCGCAGTACAGGGGAAGTGTCCGGGGATAATAAAGGAAAGGATAATAAAGGAAAAAAGTCAAACTGCAACCCTGATCCAAGCCATCAAAAAGTAATGGAGGGAACAAATTGAAGCTTAGTCACGTATTTGAGCAATTCCCTACTTTGGAATCCGAGCAATTATTACTGAAAAAGATTGAAGTCAGCAACCTTAATGAGGTATTTGGGATATATAGCAATGATCAAGTGTTTGAGTACTGTGGAATTATTCCGAAACATAATAAAGATACAGTCAAGAATATGATCGGTCATTTCGAACGTGATTTTACCAAAGGGGTAAGAGTGAAATGGGGGATTTTCCTCAAAAATAACCCTTACATACTGCTAGGTATCATCGAAGTTATGGATTTTAATCAAAAGGTGGATATGGTGACGATTGGTTACTTTTTGGCGGAGCCTTATTGGGGAAAAGGGATTGCAGCTCAGGCCATTCAATTAGTGGTGAAATATTTATTTGAGACTGCAGAAGTCAATCGAATTCAAGCTGAGGTTATGCCCTTTAATGAACGATCGAAGCGGGTGCTTTTGAAAAATGGCTTTACGAAAGAAGGCACGTTAAGGCAGGCGCATGTATGGTCGGGTAAAGGGCTGGTGGATCTGGAGATCTACAGCATTTTGGCAGAGGAATATTTTGCAAGCATCGGTAAGCTAAGAGTAAGCAATAGGATGTAATCCTAGTGAAAGAAGGGGAAATCATGGGCACTATCGTAGTGATTGGCGGGGGAGAGTTAATCGAGCTTGAAACGCTGGAAATTGATCGTAAAGTTGTGCAGCTGACTCAAAAGGCTAAGCCGAAGGCGTTATTTATTCCAACAGCCAGTAGTGATGCGCCGGGATATTGTGATACTTTTAGCAAAGTATATGGTGATATTCTTGGATGTGAAACAAGTAACTTATTGCTTGTGAGCCAAACCTACACTCATGATGAGATTACAGATTTAATTACAGCTGCTGATTTGATTTATGTGGGTGGAGGCAATACCCGAAAGATGCTGGAGATTTGGAAAAATACAGGGGTAGATACGCTTTTGAAAGAAGCTTATTCCTCTGGAACCGTATTGACCGGGCTTAGCGCAGGTTCCATCTGTTGGTTTGAATATGGGCATAGTGACTCTGAAGCGTTCGACGACCAGGGGGAATGGCAGTATATCAAGCTTGAAGCCATGGGGATTCTGCCGGGCATTCATTGTCCGCATTATAATGAGGATATTCGGGTTGAAGATTTTACACGCATGGTTAAAGGTGGAGGTTTGCCTGGAATCGCGGTGGATAACAATTGTGCAATCATCTATAAAGATAAGGAATATAAAGTGATGTCGACCAGAGAAGAAGCTAAGGCCTACCGTGTGATTGACTCCGAGCAAGGTGTTGTCGTAACGGAAATAGAAGAACATCCGAGCTACAGACCACTTCATGAATTGTATGGTGCGTTATGATTATTTTTGAAAAGCAAGAGATCAGACTGAGAACACTTGAGCTAAACGATGCCGCATTACTTGTAAAATGGCTCTCAGACCCCGTTGTACTGGAGTTCTATGAAGGTCGTGATCGCCCGCATGATTTGGAGCTGGTGAAGGAGCATTTTTACGACGAGCAAGCCGAAGTTACGCGGTGTATTGTGCAATACAAGGAGCGGGATATAGGTTATCTCCAGTTCTATCTTATAGATGATGAAGAATTAGAGGTGTACGGCTACGTGGGATTCGAAGGTCAAATCTTTGGGATGGACCAGTTTATTGGCGAGCCTGATTTATGGAATCAAGGAATTGGTTCGCGACTCATTAAAGAAACAGTCAATTATCTAGTCGAAGCAAAACAGGCGGATAAAATTGTCATGGACCCGCAAGCCTGGAATAAAAGAGCCCTTAGAGTATACGAGAAGATTGGCTTTGTGAAGAAGAAATACCTTGAACAGCACGAACAACATGAAGGAGAACTAAGAGATTGTTGGTTGATTGAATACACGAAGCAGTCGAGACAATAAATATCTTTTTAACAATCGAATAAGGAAGGTGCACTTATTAAACTCCTGTTTGTCTGCAGCCAGAATCGCTGGCGGAGTCTAACTGCGGAGAAGATCTTTCAAGGAATTGATGGTCATGAAGTGAGATCAGCAGGGACTGAAGATCATGCCAGAATTAAAATTTCTGAAGGGCATTTGGGTTGGGCGGATGTGATTTTTGTGATGGAGAAGAAACATGTTCGAAGAATTCAAGATAAATTTAGAGACTGTGTAAGGGGCAAAAAAATAATTTGCCTGAACATAGCTGATGACTATAAGTATATGGATGAAGACTTGATCGGCCTTTTGGAATCCAGTGTATCCGAATATTTACTGGAATGGAGCAACAAAAATGAGAATTAGAGCAGAAACTGTGGCAGACTATAATGAAGTATTTCAAGTGAATGTTAAGGCTTTTGGTGATCGGGAAGATGAAGCGCAGTTGGTCGAAAACATTCGTTCAGAAGCAAGGAATCGGCAAGGCGCTGATCCAAGAAGGGTTAGAAAGATGTAGAACGCTCGGATATGAGCTTGTCTTTTTGATCGGGCATCCTGAATATTACCCGAGATTCGGATTTCAACCCGCAGGGCTACATGGGCTGGAGTTGAAGCAATTTGAGGTACCGGAGAATGTCTTTATGGTCTGTGAGCTGAAGGAGGGCGTACTGCAGAGGATTAAGGGAGAGTTGAAATACCCGGAAACCTTTTTTTGAATTACTTATAATATTATTTTGTGAATCATGTTTGGCTGTGAACCAGTCGACATGATTTTTTTATAGGTAATTGACAAACATATAGAAGGTAACTATACTAAAGATAGTTAATTTGTAACTGAAATAGTTACAGCATGATTAGGAGGAATTTATAATGACGACTAAAACAATACTTCAACCAGACACTCAGATCGGTCTGGTGCAGATTAGAGTAAGCAATTTGGAGCGTTCGCTCACCTTTTATCAGAATGTTGTGGGATTAAGCGTTTTGCGGCAGACTGGCCGCGAAGTGGAAATGACCGCTGACGGTCAGAATGTGTTATTAATCTTGCGGGAGATTGAAAATGCGCGGGTGATCCGCCCTAATTCTGTGGCTGGGTTGTATCATTTCGCTATCCTTGTTCCAGATCGTCCTAGCCTTGGATTGGTTGTGCGCAATTTGATCTCTTCGGGGATTGAAGTGGGGCAGGGGGATCATCTGGTCAGTGAAGCGTTGTATATTCAGGATCCAGATAATAATGGGATTGAAATCTATCGAGATCGTCCTAAGAGTGAATGGAAATATGATGCGGAAGGGCATGTAATGATGTCCACTGATCCAGTGGATGTAGATGGACTATTGGCAGCTTCTGAAGGTTTATCATGGAACGGGCTGCCAGCGGGAACAGTGATTGGGCATGTACACTTTCATGTGGGGAATTTATATAAGGCGAAAGCCTTCTACGTCGATTTGCTTGGTTTTGAACTAACAGCTAATTATGGAAGTGCTGCTATGTTTATCTCTGCTGGTGGCTATCATCACCATATCGGGCTGAATGTTTGGGCTGGACAGGGCGCACCTGCGGCTCCAGCTGATACTGTGGGGATTGATTATTTTACCTTAATTCTTACGAATGAAGAGGAACGCAACGCTGTGGTGGAGCGAGTACGGCAGGCTGGTTACGCAGTTACAGAAGTGAATGGAAATCCTACATTCCAAGATCCTTGGAACATTGGAATAAGACTTGTTTTAAAGAGATAATTATATATCCATTTTCGTCCATTTATTTTATAATATTGGAAATAGGTGGGCGGAAGGGTGAAGTTTGTTGGAAGCATTCAAAATGGCGTATATCATTCTTTGTCATAAGAATCCGGAGCAGATCAATTTGCTAATCGATAGTTTAACTAACGAGTCCGTAGAGTTTTTCCTTCATGTCGATCAGAAAAGTAATATTGAAGCTGACATTATTCATCGTAACGATATTCATTTTGTGGAAAAGCCTATTGATGTGCAGTGGGGGCATTACAGCCAGATTGAATGCATTTTGAAGTGCTTTTCGCTGATCAAAGAACATGGGGATTTCAATTATATTCACATCCTAAGCGGTCAGGATCTGCCGCTGGCTTCGAATGAAGTGATTCTAGATTTCTTTAAGGTGAATGAGGGTAAGGAATTTGTGAAGTATTTGCAGCTGCCTAATGCTGCGGAAACTTGGGGATGTTACGAGCGGGTCTCAGTTTACTATCCTAGATTCCTCATCTCAAGGACCCGGCGTATGACAGCGATCCGAATGAGGTACATTAAACTAATTATGAGCGTTCCGTTTCTGCAAAGAAGATTAAGCGCTCTGCCGAACGGTTTATATAAAGGCTCAAACTGGATGTCTATTACAGGTGGATGTATGGAATACATCTTGGATTTTACAAAAAGCTCTCCGGAATACGTCAGATTTTTTAGGAACACTTTATGTGGAGATGAAATCTTTTTCCATACGATAATTTTGAATAGTGTTTATAAGATGCATGTGCTGAATGAAATTAAGCGGTATACAGATTGGGAAACAGGACCGGATTATCCTAGAACGCTAACGATAGAAGACTATGATCGGATCACTCAACGGGGCACGGAATGCTTTTGGGGGAGAAAATTTGATCTCGATATCGATAGAACCATCGTTCAGGAGCTCCTTGATATAAATATTAAAGCGAAAACATCGTAAACTCAGGAGGACAATCATATGAAAATCGCAGTTGTTGGAGCAAGTGGAAAAGCTGGAAGCCGAATTACGCAGGAAGCGTTGGATAGAGGTCATGAAGTTACAGCGATTGTGCGGGATGCATCTAAAGTAACAAATAGTAAAGCGAATGTCATTGAAAAGGATGTATTTGCACTTACCGCTGAAGATTTGCAGGGGTTCGATGTGGTTGTGAATGCTTTTGGTGCGCCGTTTGGACAAGAACATCTGCATGTGGATGCCGGGAATGTGCTTATTGAAGCGTTGAAGGCTTCGCCCGATACAAGATTGATTGTAGTTGGGGGTGCAGGAAGTCTTTATGTAGATGAAGCCAAAACGCTTAAAGTAGTGGATACGAATGACTTTCCTGACTTTATTAAGCCAACAGCGACGAATCAAGCCAAGAATCTGGAGATTCTGCAAGGGACAGATGCACTCTCTTGGACCTTTGTTAGCCCATCTGCTGATTTTGCCATCGGCACAAGAACGGGTTCTTATGTAAAAGGTAAGGATAATCTTCTGGTGAACTCCAAAGGTGAGAGTTATGTCAGCTACGAAGATTATGCCGTTGCTATTGTCGATGAAATCGAACAGCCGCAGCATATTCGTGAACGGTTTACGGTGGGTTCAGAGTCTTAAGTGATAATGAAGAATAACGGTTATATATAACAAGAGAAGGCAGAGCCGGATTTCAGGCTCTGTCTTCTTTTGTATCATTACAGCTTTCCTTTTCCTTCTGCTAGTTCAGCAATACGTCTGTTTGCATCTCCGCGGTAGAGTCCGCCATGATAACAAATGACCGTATCGATCTCATACTCAGAGAACTTGTTCAGAGAGGCCAAAGCCAGCTCCATGTCAGGGGTGGCGGAAGGAGTGGGACCCTGTAGCTCGCCATCCTGAACGGTCAAGGCATCGGCGGCAATAAGTGTACGGCTATCATGATGGTAAAGACTGAGATGCCCTGGGCTATGGCCAGGGGTATGGATCACCGTAATTCCACCGGCAAAAGGTAACTTTTCTCCATCCACAAGCGTTTGATCCACTTTTCCTTTAGGAGGATGGGCTAATACAGAGAGGAAGGCACGCCGCCACTCCTCAGGTACATGAGCTGGGATCATAGCCGCTGCCGCCGCTAAAGCTTCAGGAGTGTGCTTAAGGAGCATTCGCTCTCCTTGAATATAGGGCTGCTCAATTTCATGAGCCAGAACAGTAAGCTCTAGATCTTCATCAGCCAATAGGGCAGGGAGGCAACCGATATGGTCTAAATCCTGATGCGTGATAATAAGGGTACGGAGCTTCTCCCAAGGCACATCCGCTTCTTTTAGAGCCTCTTTGAAAGTAGAGAGTAGACCCGGGAATCCGGTATCGACGAGTACGGCGGCATGTTCATCCCAGAGTAGCGTGGGGTAAATCGTGTCTTTTCCACCCATAACCTGCGCTGTAATCTCGAGCATTTCTATTCCTTGAGCAATGTACATTATTATCCCTCCGTGATTGATAATAAGAGCGACGCCGTGAGGCTAATGCATATATTACTCAAAACTGTAAATAAACACAATAGGTAAATTCTTTATTATAACACAAATAAATATTTATGTCAATATGTATCTGATGGAATTTTTGTGGAATTTGTAGGGGATTTTAATGTTAAGAATCTTTTGCTAGATTTTGCCCTTGCCTAAAGCTTTGCGATATAATAATCAAATATAAAAAAGGGAGTTGATGTGGTTTGGAGACATTTCTAGTTGTACTCGTCCTACTTGGGCTTATCGCAATATCCAACATCATAAACCGATTCATTCCCTTCGTGCCGATACCCTTAATACAAATTGGCTTGGGTGTAGTGGTCGTACTACTGCCTTTGGGAATACATATGTCACTGGAGCCAGAGTTGTTTTTCGTGTTATTTATTGCTCCGCTTTTGTTCAATGACGGAAAGCGAACACCAAGAAATGAGTTATGGAACCTGCGGGCTCCAATCTTAATGCTGGCACTAGGCTTGGTATTTGCTACAGTGCTTATCGCTGGTTATTCCATTAACTGGATGATTCCCACCATTCCACTCGCAGCTGCTTTTGCGCTGGCAGCGATCTTATCGCCGACAGATGCTGTGGCGGTAAGTGCAATCGCTGGGAGAGTACATCTTCCCAAGAGTATTCATCGTATTCTAGAGGGCGAATCATTGATGAATGATGCCTCTGGCCTTGTTGCGTTTAACTTCGCTATTGCAGCAGCTGTTACAGGCATATTTTCTTTGCCGAAAGCCTCCATTAGCTTTGTGATTATCGCTTTAGGTGGGCTAATTGTCGGAGCAATACTCGCGTTCCTCCTGATTCGGTTCAGTGTATTTATCCGCAGACTGGGGATGGAGGACATCACAGTACATGTGCTGCTGCAAATCCTGACTCCTTTCATTGTGTATCTGATCAGTGAAGAAATAGGGGTATCCGGCATTTTAGCTGTGGTTGCAGCGGGGATAATTCATGCGGTCGAGAAGGACCGTGCGGTCTCGCCACAGTATAAGCTACAGCTGGTATCTGCCAGCACATGGTCTGTGCTGCTCTACATCTTGAATGGCTTGGTCTTCCTTATTCTCGGATTGTCGATTCCAGATGTTATTGAAGTGATCTACCGGGATACAGCGGTGGACAATCTTATGGTGATTGGTTATGTATTAGCGATAACGTTACTGCTTTTTGTGCTGCGTTTTATATGGGTATATGTATTTTCCCTGGCTGGCGCCGGCCTGCAAAAAATGGAAAAATCGTCTATAAAGTCCATGCTAATCCTGACCATTTCAGGGGTGCGAGGCGCGGTTACTTTAGCCGGTGCCTTTTCGATTCCTTTTGTGTTAGGAGATGGCTCACCTTTTCCTGAACGTGATCTAATTATCTTTATCGCTGCGGGTGTGATTCTGATGTCACTGCTGATCGCTAGTATCTTTTTACCAATTCTCGCAGGTAAAGAAGAGCCGGTTGCCGAACCAGGGGACACTGAGGTTGAACAGGCGGCCAAATCTAAGGTCGTTGCTGCCGGGATAACGCTGCTTCAAAGTATGATGACGGAGGAGAGCAAGGATTCCGCACAGCCAGCTTTGAGTGAATTTAGAGAAAAGGTTTATAGTCTGAACCGCGAGGATCAAGCGAACGATCCGGCATTTGAGGAACTCCGTCGGCTTGGGGTTGAAGCAAGGATAGTGGGCTTGCATGCTGAACGCAAAGAGCTGACCCGATTGCTTACTAACAATGAGATTCCTGCCTCAGTGGCTCAGAAAATGGAAGAATTCTTGGATCATAGTGAAGTTTTCTTAGCCAGAAGTCTCAACTCTCAAATTAGATTATCCCTTACAGAGATTAGAAGGCTATTTGCGGGGATGTTCTCAGGACAAAACGAACGGGAAGCTAGCCAACAAATGCTGCAACAGGCTGAATGTGCAAGAAAAGCTAAGATTTCTATGTCCCGCGCAGCAATAGCTGCTGTTAATGCAAGTATGAATGAGAACAACCGAAAAGCAGTAGAGAAGGTTGCATGCAGTTATGAGCAACTAATCTCACGCTTCGAGCAGGGTCAAGGCTGGACAAAGGATGGTCTCGTTGATGATCAAAAGCTTGAATTGAAACTGAAAGCTATTCAGGAGCAACGGGATAAGGTGCAGCAATTGTACCAGGATGGAACCATTAACCGCAAGCTAGCCGGTAAATTACGCAAGTTCGTCGATCATTTGGAAACATCCATTTGGGAGGATTAGCTGTGTTGAACAAAGTAGTGGGAGAAAGCTTGTTATTCACTGAAATTCGCGAAGAGCATCTGTCGGATGTACTCGATATTTATAACTATTACGTGCTGAACACTACGGTTTCTTTTCATACCGAGCCTTTAAGTTTGGACGAAATGCGGCAATCAGTGATGAATGATGATCCGCGGTTCAAATCATACGTTATATTATCCTGGGATAATGTTATTCAGGGCTATGTTCTGATTGCTAGACATAAGAGTAAGCCGGCTTATGATAGCTCTGGGGAGATCAGTGTGTATTTGAAACCGGCTTGTGTGGGTAAAAGAATAGGACAGCATGCCTTACGTTTTATTGAAAAGAGAGCTGCCGAACTGGATTTCCATGTGTTAGTAGCTACCGTTTGCGCAGAGAATGAACGCAGTCGCCAGCTTTTCTCAAAGAATGGATATGAACAATGTGCCTACTTCAAGGAGATTGGCTGTAAATTTGGTCGAAGACTGGATATCGCCAGCTATCAGAAAATCTTAGGGGGAACTTAAAGATGAAACTTGCGGAAGCATTAGTGAACCGAAGTGATCTTACCCGTAAAATCGCGCAGCTAAAGCAGCGGCTCGATCGGGTCGTTAAGGTGCAGGAGGGGGAAGATCCGGCAGAGCAGCCGGAGGCTCTTTTGCATGAGCTAGAAATAGCTGTTAACGAGCAGACGATTTTGATTCGAGCGATTAATCGAACGAATTCATCTGTTGCCTTCAATGAGAATTGGAGTATTGCCGACGCCCTATCCGAACGGGATAAAATGCTTCAGCTGCGGAAGCTGTTTAGCGATTTGCTTGAGCAAGCTTCGATCACTCAGGATCGGTATAGCCGCTCTGAGGTTCGTTTCCAGAGAACGGTGGATGTCGCTCAGATTCAGAAGCGGATTGATGAACTGTCTAAGTCTTATCGCGAGTTGGATTTTAAAATTCAGGAGAAAAACTGGACGGTAGCCTTAATCACACCGTAAAAAGCTTTATCACAGCAGAAGGTAACTGATCTTTATAAAGGCGAGCGCAACCCGCCAACAGGGAAAGTTGGACAAATTGACAGATGCCGGGCCATATCTGACCAATCATAACTTAGCCCCGTACTGTAACAACTGTAAAGAGTACCTATTAATGTAACTACCAAGCGCTGATTTATGTAAGAACGGTGAGGGTGGGGACGGGGATATTTTTGCTGTGGTTAGGCTTTTACATAACATGAACTGGCTCTATTAGGATAGGTATATTCGTCATAGATAATGTGAAATAATGTCGAATAAAGTTGAAAAAAGATGAATGAAATTTGCATTATCGGCCTGTTTTGCCTATCTTATCGCTCGTTATCTTGTATAATTTACGAATACGCACGAGGACTTCCTAAACCGCTGATCTATTCGTATGTTGATTGTACAGGATGAGAGAGTGATTCATTGGCCGAGAAGGTTTAGTGGCCCTTGTCTCTTCAAACATTCTACTATTCCTTTCATGAAAGAGAGAAGTGACAAGTGACCATGAAATCAATTGCCTGGGTAACCGACAGTACATGTACAATCGATCCTGAGTTCGCCAAGAACAACCATGTGTATATTGTTCCTTTGCGTCTGATTATTAACAACGAGTGTTATAAAGAAAATATAGATATTACGATCGATGAGTTCTATGAGAAAATGCGTCAGCATGATCAAGTAGGCAGCTCACAGCCGCCAATCGGTGAGTTTATCGAGTTATACGAACGGTTGAAGGAAGAATATGATGAGATTATCGCGGTGCATCTTTCGACAGGGCTTAGCGGAACATACAATGCTTCCATGCAAGGTGCTGAAATAGCAGAAGCTAATGTTATTGGAATTGATTCCAAGGTTGGCGCTTATCCGATTCGGGAAATGATTACGCGAGGTATTCATTGGCACAAGATGGGCTTTACTGGCCTAGAGATTAAAGAAAAGATAGAGAATATCATTCAAAATATGTCCTTCTACTTAATTCCTGCAAGCTTGTCCCAGCTTCACCGTAGTGGGCGTGTTTCTGGTACACAGGTAATTCTTAGTCAATTACTGCGGATAAATTTGCTGCTGCGTTTTGACGAGGGCAAGGTCATTGTTGTGGAAAAAATCCGCACCATGAAGAAGACGAAGCAGGCGCTGTTAGATATCTTTAAACAGGATGCTGGACTTGTTAGCGATGTGTGCATCATGCATTCCAATAATTTAGAAATGGCGCTGAAGCTAGAAGAAGACATCAAAGAGATGGCGCCTGATTTACGTACGGAGATTATGACTTACATTCCTGCCGTGGCTGTTCATGCGGGTGAAGGTACCGTAGGACTTTCTTGGATTAAAAATAACCGGATCAATAGTATTTATTCGGAGGTTGAACCTGTAGCAGTACTTGTGTAGCTAGGACAGTAAACAAAGAAATCGCTTCTTGGAAGAGGGACGGATGATCCTCATTATACCAAGAGACGATTTCTTTTTTTTGAATCTATGAGATGACGTTGTAAGAAGGTTATGCTTTGCTTGCACGACGGCGGAACATTTGTCCGATAACTTCACTCAGTACCAGTCCAGCCGCAATTGCGCCAGAGAGCATTAATGCCCGAACAGCGATTTCTACAGCCAGATTATAGTTTTCTTCTACAAATCTACGCATAGCATCGTAAGCAAGACCACCCGGAACAAGTGGGATAATACCGCCTACACTAAAAATAATAACCGGCATTTTGAAGGATCGGGCAAACAGCTGGCTGACGATGCCCACCACTACAGTAGCCGCAAACGTAGCAACAACAGGCCCACACTCTACATCAAGGATCACATACACCATCCAGCCCACCATTCCAGCAAAACCACACTGCAGTAGAGCGCGCTTAGGCGCATTAAATAAAATACAGAAGGTTGCCGCGGCGATAAAACTGGTTATAAGTTGCAAAATCATGAAGGGCTAACCTCTTTCACATGGAAAATTAAAATAGTGATAGTACAAGCCCAATGCCTGTACCGATCGCAAAAGCAGTTAGAAAGGCATCTGCTCCTTTGGATATGCCTGAGACCAGATGACCAGCCATCAGATCACGAACGGCATTAGTAATGAGTAGACCGGGTACTAGAGGCATCACGGAGCCGATGATGATTTTGTCCATTTCTTGACCTATGCCCAGCTTTACAGAATAGAAGGCTAGAAGTCCGATCAGGAAGGAAGCAGAGAACTCTGCAAAAAATCTAGTCTGCACAAGACGATGCAGGTAGATAACCGCAGCAAAACCTAACCCGGAAATCGGCAATGCGGGGAGAGCATCCCACAAGCTGCCCTTAAACATAACGGTGAAGCAAGCGCCGGTAAGCGCCGCTGCTATGATTTGCAGCCATACCGGATACGCATGTGCGGCATCATCGACCTCACCTAATCGTGTCCGAGCTTCCTCGGCTGTAATCTGACGCTCGTTCAGACGCCGCGAGATATCATTAACCTCTGAGACTTTCTGCAGATCTGTGGTTCGCTCGGCAATCCGATATAACTTAACGGGCTCCGTTCTATTGGTGGTGAACATAATAACGGTTGGTGTCACATAACTATGTGCCCCTGGAAAACCGAGAGAAGCAGCCATACGTGTCATTGTATCTTCTACTCTGTAGGTTTCTGCACCGTTTTGCAGCATGATCTTGCCAGCAAGAAGACAGAGATCAACGATTTCATAATAGGTAGTGTTAGTGTTGCTCGTGCTTTCCAACTTCTCCGGTCCTCCCCTGGAATGTTACATATCTATGTGTATATACTTATGATTGTCGCTTCATTGTGTGAAAATAACAACCTCAATATAGCATTATAAACGATATGGGATATATTTTAATATAGTTTCAGAAATAAAATGTATAAAGATGCACTGTTTATTTATAGTGCCCGCCAATCTTTCCGGATCTGTCCTTAAGTTGTCCAGCATCTGTGAACGATGCGGCGCGTCCGATGATCGATTCCCCGTATTTATTCTTCAGCGCATCAGTGGCCCGTTCGAGCTCGCGGTAGCGGGGGCGCGACTCAAATAAGGTTAGCTGATATTGGCTTTCGTCAGACAGATTGGACAGGCTTAGATGAATTCGGCGCACAGGCTGACCTTCCCAATGCTGTTTGAAAAGAGCGAGGGCGGCCTCGTATACCAGCTGGGTTGCATTCGTAGGATCGCTCATCGTAGTCTGTCTCGAGAAGCCGCTGGGGTCATCAAAGCTGGCGCCTTGGCAGCCAACAGACACGACTGCACCATGCACCTTCAGTTTGCGGCTGCGCCTGCACACCAGCTCTGAGAGCTCCAGAATGATGGTCTTGATCTCTTGCAGTGTATAGTAATCCCGTGGCAGTGTCATTTGGTGCCCGACGCTCTTGGGTGCAACTTCATAGGTAGCGGGACTTACAGGGCTATCGTCGATGCCATTGGCAATTCGCCAATATAGCTCGGCATCGATATCGCATTTTTTATGGAATTTCTCCCGCATGCGCCATTTCAGCTCGCTTAGCGGCATCTGTGCCAAATGGCCTATCGTTGTGAGACCCATGCTTTGGAAGTGCGCGGACATGCGGCGGCCTACCATAAACAACTCACTAATGGGCAGCGGCCAAAGTACATCTGGAAGCTCTTCCTGAGTGAGGGTAAATAGACCCTCCGGGTTCTTCTTGGCCCACAGGTCGCAAGCCATTTTGGCGGTAACCTTGGAATAACCTATACCGATACGTGCGCGCACACCTGTATTTCTGCGGATTAAGTCCTGAATGGTCGTAGCGATCTGTCTTGGGCTTCCGAATAAGCTGAGGCTGCCGGTGATATCAATAAACTGCTCATCGATGGAATAAGGTTCTACGAGGTCACTGAATTTGCGTAGAATGTCCGTGATTTGGGAGGAAACATCGATATATTGCTGCATATGTGGTCTGACGACGATTACTTCGGGGCATTTCGCGAGTGCTTCCTTCAAAGTCTCAGCGGTAGTAATGCCAAAAGATTTGGCTAACGGACAAGCGGCAAGTACAATCCCGCTTCGTCTAGCCGGATCTCCGGCGACAATAAGCGGTTTGTTGCTATATTGCGGATTAGAGGCCTTCTCCACGGAGGCGTAAAAGCTCTGACAATCGGATAACAAAATAACACGCTCTTTATTCATAGATTCACACTCTCCAGGTGAGGTAGAGATACGGTAGATGATTTTCTTATTATTATAATACGAACATATGATCGTGTATATTCATATTTTTTCCCATTTCTCTTCAGTCTCCAAGGTGCAGAGACCTGTGGCCACACCCCCAGCGATAATCGTGAGGATGGAGTGGAAGAAGGTTTCTTTGGAAATCAGGAGTCCCCCCGCGCCGATAATTATAAAATCTGTCAAAAAAATGATGAGTCCAAGGTTAAGCGGGAGATACCTTTTGATATATTGAGCAAGCAGATCCGTTCCGCCTGTACTGGCTTTGAACCGCAGCATAAGCCCAAGACCCGTTCCCATTAAAAAACCGCCAATAATGGCGCTGGAAATGGAGCCGAACTCAAAATAATACAGAAAGTGGTACTGCAAGGGACCGAGAAGCTCAATCAGAAACGATGAGGTCAATAAACCTAATACACTATTGAAAAAGATATCGCGTTCCTTCAGCCAGGCTAACAGGAAAATCGGAAAGCTGCAGAGAAGGACAGCTATACCGATTTTGGCATCGGATAAATAATTGATGATGAGGGCTATTCCTATTATTCCCCCATCTAGGATTTTATATGGGACTAGAAAAAAATTAGTTGCTGCTGCAATGAGCAAGCTTCCGATCAGGATGATCGCGTATCTTAATAATGACTGCATATTTAACATCTCCACATTAAAGGCATGTCTTATAAATATGCTTGTCACTTCCAAAAAATTGCATTGAAGCAAAAAAACTGATTTCGGGCCTAATCATGCGGACCCAGAAGACCCTATTAGGCAGATACAAGGTATTTTTTCGAGCTAACGGACCCAGTTGCAGCTATTCCCACAAATGTGGTCCGATTGCGAGCAAATTATGAGCAATAAGAGCTATACAGTCCGAAATTTCCGAAAAATGGGCCGAAAATCATAAATAGGTGCAATAGGGTCCGATACGATCAAGTTCTAGCAAAAGGTAGCTGATTTCGAGACGTAGGCGGCTAGGTTGTGCAATAGGTAACAAATTCTGCGCACGGAGTAGCTAGGTTAAGCCATAGGTAAATAATTCCGCACGGAGTAGCTAGGTTAAGCCATAGGTAGCTAATTACGCACACGGAGTAGATAGGTTGAGCTATAGGTAGCTAATTCTGCACAGTGTAGCTAGGTTGAGCCCTAGACAGCTAGTTTAAGCACTGGGCAGCACGTTTAGGAGCAAATTTGGCAGGCGGCGTTCTTTTCAGCAACTGTTCGGACTCAGTTGCTCTTATTTCCATGATTCCGCTCGTTTTGTCACACTATCGGACTCAGTTGCAGCTATTCGCTCAAATGTGCTCCTTTTCTGTGCAAATCAAGGGTAATAAGAGCTATACAGTCCGAAACCTTCGCAAAATGAACCCATATGCTGAAATAGCTGCAATACGGTCCGATACGATACGATCAAGTTCTAGCAAAAGGTAGCAGATTTCGAGACGTAGGCGGCTAGTTTGAAAAACAGGTAACTAATTTCTCGCAGAGTAGCTAGGTTAAGCCACAGGTAACTAATTCCGCACGGTGGTGTAGATAGATTGAGCTATAGGTAGCTAATTCCGCACAGTGTAGCTAGGTTGAGCCCCAGACAGCTAGTTTAAACAATGGCTAGCACGATTAGGAGCAAATTTGGCAGGCGGCGTTCTTTTCAGCAACTGTTCGGACTCAGTTGCTCTTATTTCCATGATTCCGCTCGTTTTGTCACACTAACGGACCCAGTTGCAGCTATTCGCTCAAATGTGCTCTTTTTCTGCGCAAATCAAGGGCAATAAGAGCTATACAGTCCGAAACTGCCGCAAAATGGGCCCAAAATCACAAATAGGTGCAATAGGGTCCGATACGATCAAGATCGAGCAAAAGGTAGCTGATTTCGAGACGTAGACAGCTAGGTTGCGCAACAGGTAACAAATTCTGCGCACGGAGTAGCTAGGTTAAGCCATAGGTAGCTAATTCCGCACACGGTATAGATAGGTCGAGCTATAGGTAGCTAATTCCGCACAGTGTAGCTAGGTTGAGCCCCAGACAGCTAGTTTAAACAATGGGCAGCACGATTAGGATCAAATTCGGCAGGCGGCGTTCTTTTCAGCAACTGTTCGGACTCAGTTGCTCTTATTTCCATGATTTCGCTCGTTTTATCACACTATCGGACGCAGTTGCAGCTATTCCCACAAATGTAGTCCGATTCCGAGCAAATTATGAGCAATAAGAGCTATGCAGTCCGAAACCTTCGCAAAATGAACCCATATGCTGAAATAGCTGCAATACGGTCCGATACGATCAAGTTCTAGCAAAAGGTAGCAGGTATCGAGACGTAGGCGGCTAGTTTGAGCAACAGGTAACTAATTTCTCGCACGGAGTAGCTAGGTTGAGCCCCAGACAGCTAGTTTAAACAATGGCTAGCACGTTTAGGATCAAATTCGGCAGGCGGCGTTCTTTTCAGCAACTGTTCGGACTCAGTTGCTCTTATTTCCATGATTCCGCTCGTTTTGTCACACTATCGGACTCAGTTGCAGTTATTCCCACAAATGTAGCCCGATTTGGAGCAAATTATGAGCAATAAGAGCTATGCAGTCCGAAACTGCTGCAAAATGGATCGAAAATCACAAATAGCTGCAATCCGGTCCACAACGGGGAATGCTATGAATGGATGATTAAGCAGACGCATCTCCGGGGGATACAGAGAGTAGTGTGATGGCTATACAGAGAGTTACTTGTTGATAAGCTTTAGAGGGTCGAGCCGCATAATCAGCGTTGATCTATGGTAAGTATGAGTGCGCCACGCCTAGGAAGGTAAACTGGTAAAATTATTGCAAGAAGCAAGAAGCAAGAAGCAAGAAGCAAGAAGCAAGGAGCAAGGAGCAAGGAGCAAGGAGCAAGGAGCAAGAAGCAAGAATCAAGAAGTAAGAAGTAAGAAGTAAGAGCAGTAGAAGGATTTAGGACGGATCACGGGTACACAAGAAATGTGCCAAGCGGAGTACTGCTCCATCATAATAGTTACTTAAGTTTCTCCGAGCTAGAGGAGCAACTCGCAACTCGCAACTCGCAACTCGCAACTCGCAACTCGCATCTCGCATCTCGCGTCCAATTAATCCATAGTTGATCACGTAAGCCAACAGCACACAAGAAAGCTAAAGCAGCGCACCGCATTAACAACGAAAACAGCACGCCTCCAATTATGAGACATGCTGTTTTTGCCGTTATCGGGAATACCGCTTGCGGAAGCGAAGCGGAGAGATTCCGATCTGCTGAGTAAAGCGACGCGAGAAGTAGGCGGTGCTCTCGAAACCGATACGTTCTGCGATCGCAGCTATAGGCATCTCTGTCTTAAGCAGAAGCAGCTTGGCCTGTTCCAAACGGTAATCCGTTAAATACTCCATCGGAGTCAGTCCATATACGCGTTTCATGCAGCGGGCAAGGTAGTTATAATGAAAATGCAGCGCATCCGCCAGAGAGGCATTGGAGAGAGGCTCCGCATAATGATTGCGGATATAAGTCTCTGTCCTCTCGGCGATCTCTACCGCATGACTTTCTGAAGTATCATGCTGCGCCAGATCCATCATCCGCAGCATTTCTTCAAAAATCCTTTGCTGCTCCCAAACTGCACTGGAACGTCTTCCAGTGGACAGCTGTAAAAGCTTCTCAGCTTGTCCACTCCGTTTAAAGGGATCAGGAAGGGGACCAAACTGCGGGATGCGAATGGTATATGGATGAGTAAGAAACTGCCGGAAATGTGTCTCTCGGTTGATATACACGGGCTCGCCATCAGAACTTGACCAATCTGCGAGGGTATGAAAATGAATCCAGATAAACGAAGTCAGCTCCTCGCAAGACTTAACGGAATAATGATAGCGGTCAGGCAGCAGAAGCAGCGTATGCCCAGCCGCAACCTCCCATTGATTATGCTCTTCACCGATAAATAGGCAACCTTGCTCTACAATAATCAGATCAAATAAGCCGATATGGCTTCTATTTGGATGCTGCTCTCCGGGTTGATAAACAGTGTGATTGCATTCCAGAAAATATGGAAAAGGCGGCGCTGCGAAATGTACATAGGAAGGACTCACTGTATTCTACCTCTCTTTTTATCGTAGTCCGAGCTCAAATTGTCCATGGAATTAGGAGTGTGAAATAGTACAAAAAAGGGGTTGCTTCTGATTATATTTTTTATCTATTGTACGCTCTATAATTGTAATTAGCGAGTATAAAATAAGGCTAAGGGGAAGATGATGATGAATAAAACGATCCAGGATCAGCAAGTTGTAAAAGATCAATCCGTTAGCATTAAAGATGATTTCTGGGGAAGTTATATAAAGCTGGTTCAGGATGTTGTAATCCCATATCAATATGAGGCATTGCACGACAAAGCAGCGGGAGCTGAGCCCAGTCATGCCATTGCTAACTTTGAGATTGCTGCGGGCCGGAAGAACGGTGAATTTTACGGCTGGGTATTTCAAGACAGTGATGTAGCCAAGTGGCTGGAGGCCGTAGGTTATTCCTTAAGCATCAAACGTGACCCTGAGCTGGAGCGTCAAGCGGATGAAGTGATTGACCTCGTTGGAGAAGCGCAGCAGGAAGACGGGTACTTAAATACTTATTTTACGATAAAAGAACCCGGCAAACGCTGGACTAATCTGAACGATTGCCACGAGCTGTACTGTGCTGGGCATTTCATTGAAGCCGCCGTTTCTTACTACGAAGCTACAGGCAAAAGAAAACTGCTCGACATCATGTGCCGAATGGTTGATCATATCGATTCTGTGTTTGGTCCGGAAGAAGGAAAAATGCGGGGATATGATGGCCATCAGGAGATTGAGCTTGCGCTCGTGAAGCTGTATCGGCTCACAGGTGAGGAGCGGTATTTGAAGCTCAGCAGCTTTTTTATTAATGAGCGAGGTCAACAGCCGAATTTCCTAAAGCAACAATGGGATAGTCTGGGGAGTATCAATTTTTTCACAGGTCAGAAGGAGAATTTAGATTTAAAATATTACCAAAGTCATCTTCCAGTAAGAGAACAGGAAGTGGCTGTAGGACACGCTGTGCGTGCGGTTTATATGTATACTGCTATGGCTGATCTAGCTGCACTTACGGGAGATGATACTCTTCGCGAAGCATGCGAGAGACTGTGGAATAACATCACTACTAAGCAAATGTACATTACTGGCGGGATCGGATCTACGCATCGTGGTGAGGCTTTCACCTTCGATTATGATCTGCCTAACGATTCGGTGTACGCAGAGACTTGTGCATCTATTGGGTTGATCTTTTTTGCACAGCGGATGCTGAGAATATCGCCGGATGCACGTTATGCCGACGTGATGGAGCGGGCGCTTTATAACAATGTGTTGGGTTCAATGGCACAGGATGGTAAGCACTATTTTTATGTGAATCCACTGGAAGTATGGCCTAAGGCATGCAGCTGCAATCCAGATAAACATCATGTGAAGTCCGAGCGCCAAGGTTGGTTTGGCTGCGCTTGCTGTCCTCCGAATGTGGCGCGTCTGCTGACTTCGCTTAATCAATATATCTATACGATCCATGGTGATACGCTCTATACGAATTTGTATATTGGCAGTGAGCTGACAACAAAGCTGGGTGGAACAGATATTGCGATTCAGCAAGAGAGTAACTATCCATGGGAAGGTAAAGTCTCGTTGAAGATTAATCCCGCAGCGGAAGCAGAGTTTGGGATTGCCTTGCGGATTCCATCTTGGAGCCAAGGAATGGAGATCAGAGTCAACGGTGAAGCAATGAATACTGCTGAGAACATCGAGCAGGGATACCTCGTTATCCGGAGACTGTGGAGAGCAGGAGATGTAATCGAAGTGCATGACCCTATGGAGGCACATCGTATCTACGCACATCCAAGTTTGCGTGCTGATGCTCAAAAAGTAACGATTCAGCGTGGACCTCTTGTGTATTGTCTTGAAAGTATCGATAATGGTGAGCCATTAAGCTCGATTTCTTTAAAAGAAGGCAGTGAACTTACTGCGGCTTTTGATGAGACATTGCTCGGCGGCGCTGTTGTTGTCGAGGCAGAGGGGCTGCGTGTAGATAAAGAGGGCTGGAGTGGTGAGCTTTACAGCAGAGTCAAAGCACCAGTTCAAACCGTAAAGGTTAAGGCGGTTCCGTATTATTTATGGGGAAATCGTGGCAGTGGTGAAATGAAGGTATGGATTCCGGAAGCCAGCGTTTAAGTTATAGGTAGACATAGATCTCGGGAATGGCTGTAGTTTATCAACATTTACCGATGAGGACAGCTGTAATTTACAGTCTGTCCTTTTCTTTTTGCAAAAAGGAGAACACACGCGAAATGGCGAAATTAGAAAAAACATAGAAATATTCTTAAATCCTATAACAGTGGAGGCGGGCTATATTTATAATCATGCTCCAGAGGGTTATACTTGTCCCTTTTGTTTGTTGGTTTCGGGCATTGAAAATGAAGATGTGCATTCTAAGCAAGCGGATATTTGAGCAAAAATAAGAACATTGGGGCTTATTAAGTTGAGAGAGGGAGAAGTATGAAGTCAAACTTTTTCGAAAAAGTTATAGAGTCAGAAGAAGAGCTAAGGTCTTTATTTGGGTACCCAAGCGAATTGGTTAACAACAAAACCATAACTGTTATAGATCATCATTGCCGTGATTATATCTCAAAATCCCCAATGCTTTTTATGGCTACAAGCGGTTCGTCCGGTGCTTGTGATGTCTCTCCGCGCGGGGACGCAGAAGGTTTTGTTCACGTGTTGGATGATAAACATTTAGTGATCCCTGAACGCCCTGGGAATAGACGGTTTGATTCTTTGCGGAATATACTTGAGAACCCAAAAGTCGGTTTGATATTCATCATCCCCGGACTTGAAGAAACATTAAGAATAAATGGGCACGCGAGTATAGTTAAGGATGAAGATATATTGAAACCTATGGAAGCGCATGGTAAAGTCCCGATCATTGGAATTGGCGTGGAAGTAGAAGAATGTTATATGCATTGTGCAAAAGCCTTTAAGCGGTCACATTTGTGGGATGACGATCATTGGCTTGCGAAAGAAGTCTTGCCTAATCCATCAAAAATACTGGCGCAGCATGCCCGTAAACTTGGAGTTACTCCAGAGGATATCTCAAAATCACTAAAAGAAAGCTATGAAAAACGGCTATATTAACATTTTCGACTTAGAAATGGAATGGGATTTGCCCTTCATTGTATGCTATATTTGATCTGGATAAGGTAACTGATCATTTTACAGATAATAATGGAGGCATCACAATGAGTAAACGTTATCGGATGACAAGAGCAATGCAGAATGCTGGAGATTCAGCAACAACCCTATCTTTAGAAGAGTGTAAGCAATATTTCGCATCCAAACCTGATTTCACCTATACATCAGTTTTTACAGTAACAGGTGCCACTACCATGTCCATTGAGGGAGATTTCTTTATGTGGAGCTATGGTGATACAACAATCCCATTTAGACATTATCAGGGCGATATTTATGTTTCTGGCGCCAATGAAGCCGTGATTCCTAGAATGCTTGAGGTCGCGAGTGATTTAAGAGCAGATATTGTGGAAGGGTAAAAAAAAGATGCCCCCTGAATCCTTCAGGGGGCATCCCACTGTTAATTTTAGATCCGATCCGCTCAATCGTTCAAACGAACGGTGAGCGGATTTTTTTGTATTAACCCAGTTCTACAACTACTTGGTGTACAGCACCGTCTCCAACAGGAGTGATGATGTTACCTTCTACAGCTGCGCCATCCAAGGTAAGACTAGCTACACCTTTGGATACATGGTTCGGGTTCTTGATTTGAATCACATAAGTATCTCCACGGAAGACACGGGTGATTTCAAAGCTGTCCCACTCTGTAGGAATACAAGGATCGATCTTCAGACCATTGAAGTCCGCTTGAATACCAAGGATAGATTGTGTAATCGCTACATAGTTCCAAGCAGCAGTACCAGTTAACCAGGAGTTTTTAGCTTCCCCATGGCGAACGGCATCTTTACCTGCGATCATTTGCGAGTATACATAAGGTTCAGTACGGTGAATTTCACTGATGTCCTCCAAGTAAGCAGGAGCAATTTTAGCGTAAATTTCAAACGCTCTGTCGCCATGTCCAAGTACAGTTTCAGCGATCATGATCCAAGGGTTATTGTGGCAGAAAATACCAGCATTTTCTTTGTAGCCCGGAGGGTACGTAGAAATTTCACCCAGGTTCAGATAGTACTTGGAATATGGTGGCTGTTGCAATACGATACCGTATTTAGTATCCAAATGCTCTTGCACGGAAGTCAGAGCTTTTTCAGCTTGACCATCTTCCACACCGATACCGGCCATAACACAGATACCTTGTGGTTCGATGAAGATTTTACCTTCTTCGTTTTCTTTGGAACCGATCTTGTCGCCATAGTGGTCATAAGCGCGCAGGAACCAGTCACCATCGAAACCGTGAGTGAGTGTGATTTCACGCATGTTGTCAATCTTAGCTTCTGCATCCGTAGCTACGTCATTAAGTCCGCGCATCCGGCAGATTTCTGCATAGTCCGGTCCAACGAAGACGAACAGACCCGCGATAAATACGGATTCCGCTACGCGGCCTTCGATGTTGGCAGTAGTTTGGAAAGATTCGCCTGGTTCTGTAGAGAAGCAGTTCAGGTTCAAGCAGTCATTCCAGTCTGCACGACCGATCAGCGGCAAGCCGTGAGGTCCGAGATTGTTAGTTACATGCTCGAAGGAGCGTTTCAAGTGCTCAAACAGAGTAGCTGTGTTATCCGGATTGCTGTCAAAAGGAACCTGCTCATCAAGAATCGATGTGTCGCCAGTTTCTTTGATGTAAGCAGCTGTGCCGAGGATCAACCAAAGCGGGTCATCATTAAAGCCGGTACCGACTTCATTGTTACCTTTTTTGGTGAGCGGCTGGTATTGGTGATAGGCACTGCCGTCTTCAAATTGTGTAGCGGCGATATCGAGAATACGTTCTTTAGCACGTTCAGGAATTTGGTGCACAAATCCGAGCAAGTCTTGGTTAGAATCGCGGAAGCCCATACCACGGCCAATACCGGATTCAAAGTAAGAAGCGGAACGGGACATGTTGAAGGTAACCATACATTGATATGGATTCCAGATGTTAACCATACGGTTCAACTTGTCGTCGCCACTTTGGATTTGATATTTGGACAACAGGTTATCCCAGTGTGCAGCCAGTGCAGCCAAAGCAGCATCCACTTGAGCGTCTGTAGCAAATTGCTCGATCATAGCCTCTGCTGGTTTTTTGTTGATTACGTTCAGAGATTCCCATTTGTCTTCTTCTGGGTTTTCAATGTAACCAAGGACAAAGATGAAGCTTTGCTCTTCGCCCGGCTCCAGAGTAATGTTCAGGGCGTGCGATCCGATAGGGGACCAGCCGCTCGCTACCGAGTTAGTTGGTTCACCTGCAGCAACAGCTTGCGGGCTTTCCAGACCATTGTACATCCCTACGAAAGCTTCGCGGTCAGTATCAAAGCCGGCGATTTCTTTGTTAACAGAGTAGAAAGCGTAGTGGTTTCTGCGCTCACGGTATTCTGTTTTGTGATAGATAACAGAACCCTTCACTTCAACCTCACCAGTGCTGAGATTGCGTTGGAAGTTAGTCATATCATCTTGTGCATTCCAAAGACAGAACTCTGCAAAAGAGAACAGTTTAACGGATTTCTTCGCGGAACCCGTGTTTTTCACTACAAGACGATGTACTTCAGCGTTATGACCCATAGGTACAAAAGCAAGCTGGTTTACAGAGATACCGTTGCGTTCACCAGTAATGGAGGTGTAGCCAAGACCGTGACGGCATTCGTAGAAGTCCAGATCACGTTTTACTGGCATCCAGCCTGGAGTCCAGAAATCACCATCATCATAAAGATAGTAGTAACGGCCGCCAGCATCCATTGGGATATTGTTGTAACGGTAACGGGTCAATCTTCTGAGACGAGCGTCTCTATAGAAGGTATAGCCACCAGCAGTATTAGAAATAAGTCCGAAAAATTGTTCATTACCAAGGTAGTTAATCCAAGGGTAAGGTGTTTTTGGTGTGTTAATTACATACTCTTTACGAGTGTCGTCAAAGGTACCGAATTTCATGTGAGAAAGTCTCCTTTCGATTGTGAACGCGCGTTTATAAGTTTCAGGAAAAATTCCCTCGAGGGAAGGGATTCTTTCCGTTGTTTCTAAAAGATAGTATTAGGCAGTGATTTCGAGACCCAATGATAGCAGCTCCACAGAAAAATATGTATTCTTCAGTGAATGATGAATCTGTGCTACTTCTTCGGCGGTTGACAGGAATCTCTCTCCACTAAACGAGCTGGAAAGCTGATCGTGCTGAAAGTCGGCTGCTGTGAATCACACAGCTCGATTACTTTTTCCACTGCAGCCTTGGACATTTCATAAATCGGCAAGCGTACAGAGGTCAGCTTAGGCTGAATACGGGATGCCAGCTGAATGTCATCGAAACCCGCAATGGAGATATCCTCAGGGACAATGATTCCATGTTCGGAGAACGCTTCCATCGCTGAAATAGCCATGTCATCGTTGGAAGAGAAAAAGGCAGTCGGCAAAGGTTCACCAGAAGCAAGCAGCTTCTTGACCTCTTCATAAGCCGTCTCTTTCAGAAAATCACCCTTAAGAATAAACTTTTCATTCATAGGCAGACCATGTTTTTTCAGCGTGTCCTCATAGGCCGTGTAGCGTTCTCGACCAGAGTACGTATTCATTTGCCCACAGATGATGCCGATCTCTTGATGGCCTAAGGAGATTAAATGTTCAATCACTTCTGTGGTGCCCTCGTAATCTTTGGAATTCACAATGGCCAAATGATTGCGGTCAAGATGCTCCGACATAATCTCTGAGATATCATAATCAATCAGTACTAGCGGAGAATCGAGTCCCACCATTTCGCGGACGATATTAATATCCTTCTGAGTGCCGACAATTATACCACCGTCAATCCGTTTTTGCAGAAAAGCTTGTTTTACCTTCAGAAAATCGTCCGGAGAGTATACCGTATGAATCAGAACGTAACATCCGCGGGCATTCGACGTGTCGACTACGGCATCGACGAATGGTGCAAAGTAATTGTTCTGATAAATTCGGGTAGTGTTCTCTTTCTCGTTCATACTGATGGCGAACAATCCGATGGTATCGGTTTTCTTACCGGCCAGAGCCCGTGCAAAGCTGTTCGGTTCGTACTGATGTTGCTCAATCACCCGCAGCACTTTGGCCCGGGTTTCTTCAGGAACATTGGAATAGTTGTTGATCACGCGGGATACCGTACTTCGGGAAACCCCGGCCAACTTAGCAATATCTTCGCTGCGCATGTTTCCCCTCTTTTCATAAACGCGCGTTTATGAGTTTATTGTAAGCGAAAGCATCGTATAAATCAATCGTAAAATAAGAAATTTTGCGATTAAATTAATAAAGGATGACATATTTTTAATAGAAGAAGAATCCTACCGAATAATGATAGAGCAGAACAACTAGAAATAGTTTGTATAAGTTTTTTGCGGAGAAAGTGCATTGAAAGCTATGAAAGTCATGCTACTATTGTGATAAAGGTTATTGAGAATGATAATCAATGACAATAAAGCATAGGAGTGAAGGGATCAATGGCAAGATGGGGTCAGAAGTTTTTATGGGCAGCGGTACTTATAATGGCAATAACTGCGCTGGCAGCATGCGGAACGAATAACAATACTGCGAAAGAAAACGTTGCTAAGACACAGAATGCAGAGGAATCTACCTCAGCGAGCACTAGCGCACCAACTGAAGGAAATGGAAATGCCGCAGAAGAGGGTGCAACTCGGACTATTGCCGGGGAATTCGGGGATGTTGAAATTCCAGTTAAACCGCAACGGGTAGCCGGGATCTATGTTGAAGATTATTTGAAGGCATTGGGCATTACCCCGGTGGTGCAGTGGTATCATCCAAGCTGGGGCAAACAGGATTATTTAAATCTTGATGTACCAGAATTTGATATTACCGGTAGTATGGAAGTGTTGCTGGAAAAAGACCCTGACTTGATTATTGTGGATGGAGGTGCGGATGCGGCGAAATATGAACAATATTCCAAGATAGCACCAACCTATCGTCTACCTGAGGCGGTGTTGCAAGACTCAAGACAAGTGCTTACGGCTATTGCAGATGCGCTCGGTATTCCGGAGAAGGCGGAATCTGTTCTTGCAGCGTACGATCAGAAAGTGGCAGAGGGGAAAGCTAAGCTGCAACAGGCCCTAGGTCAGGAAAAAGTAGCAGTGATCCGGCTCAACGTAGCGGATAAAACCTTTGCTCTATTCGGTGTTAAAAACCGTTTCACCGGTGTAATTTATTCTCAATTTGGCCTGACACCTGTGCCTATGGCGGCAGAAATGACCGAATATCAATCTATTATCTCCGAAGAGCTTATCCCTCAGCTCGAAGCGGATCATATCATTGTGTTCCCTGACAACGGGGGCTGGGATACTGAAGGGAATCAGGAAGCGACTCAAATCCTTGATGGCCCGTTGTGGAAGAGCTTGCCGGCGGTGAAGAACGGGAATGTTTATAGAATGGAACGTTCCCACTGGCAGACTGGTGCCATCACAGCCAATTCGATGAAGCTTGATGACTTGCTGAAAGCTATGGTGAAATAAAACGGCAGCCGTCGTAAGGAATAGCATAAAGAAGGTCTATCAGCATAGTTGATAGACCTTCTTTTTTATTCTAAACTATAGTAAAGTGAATGAAAATGGTTCTCAATTGGAGGGCGCTAGAATGGCAGAAGATTTACAAGACAGCAATAAAAAGAGGCTATTCTATAGCTTGATTAACATAGAAGCCCAATCCTTATCGGTGAACGGACAGACCTTAGTGTTTCAAAATCATACCCTGATCATTGTATCGGAAGGACAGGGATGGTTAGAAGCCGAGGAGAAGCGTTTTCCTCTGGAAAAAGGTGTCGGGTTCTTGTTCGAACCTGGGCTAATAAGCAAAATCAATGCCGAGGAGCGAGGACTTAGCTTCTATAGGCTTACGTTTGAAGTCATCGAAACGGGGGGAAGCAGGCAGAGTGGAATGGAAAAGGGGACTAAAGAAGGAATTCTCCAGTCCGGCCCGCTAAGCTGCAGACCTTTTTCACAATGTGCATTACTGCTGGAGGCTATCTATCATAGTCGCAGAAGTACGGAAGAGATTGAATGGTTCGCAGGCCATACCCGCTTTCAAGAGTTACTGCTGCTGATCATGCGGGCAAATTCCTCTGTCATCCAGATGAAAGGAGCCCATGAGGCGGTACAGCGTTCCATCCGCTATATGCAGGAACACTACAATCACGCCATAACCGTCGATCAATTAGCTGAAGTGGCAGGCATTACACGTGCACGCTACACACAGATTTTTAAAGAAGTGACAGGGCGGATTCCCTTAGAGCATTTGAACGGACTTCGTATTGAAAGGGCACAGCAGCAGTTGCTGCTTACGAATGACCGTATGCATGATATCGCGTTATCCGTAGGGTATAGCAATGAGTATTATTTTAACCGGCGTTTCAAAAGATCGGTGGGCGTTACGCCCGGCCAATACAGAAGCTTCCATCAGGAAGGGCTGCGGGTGTTCGCTCCTTTTCTGGAAGACTATCTGCTGGCTCTGGATATTACACCGGTGGCGCAATATTCTCACGCTCAGTGGGGGAAGCAAGAGTACCTGTCCCTCCTCGATGTGCCTGCGGTGGATATTTCGACTGGCGATTGGCAGGAACTCTCCCAGTACATGCCCGAACTGATCCTGCTGGATGATGGCTTTCAGCGTTGGCACCTGGATGAGTGCAGCCAAATTGCTCCTTTGTTCAAGCTGCCTTTTCATCAAGAGGATTGGCGTGCCACGTTATTTTCCGCAGCAGCCGTCTTTGGCAGAACGGATCGTGTCCAGGAAGTGATCGGCAATTATGAGCATCGGGCGCAGCAAGCTAGACGAGAGCTAAACCGTTCTGTCCAAGGGCAGACTGTAGCATGCCTTAGAATATCTTCCTACGGAATCAATCTCTACGGATGCGGGCAATTGGGGTATACAGGTAGCGTACTCCATGAGGATTTAGGTTTGCAGCCCCATGAATTGGTTCCGAAGTTGACCCGTGGACAGAAGCGGGTGAGCCTAACAAGAGAAGAGCTTGCGAGCCTCACTGCAGATCATTTGTTCATTACCTTTGATCGACAGGAAGGAGAAGGACGGGAGCTGTTGGATACACCACTTTGGCGCAATCTGCCCGCTGTTCGTAATCGCTGTGTATATGAGGTGGATTTTATGGCCTGGATGAATTATGGGGTATTGTCACATCAGCGCAAGATTGAAGATGTGTTAAGAGCGTTAGGGTAAGTCAGAAACTAGTCCAGATAAAAAAGAGGATAATAAGTGCCACTATACTGCTAATGCGAGTCATTAATAAATAGGCATCACTGGGTTCTACATCACCTTTCATCATCCAGCCATAGCGCATGTACCATCCCAAATGAGGAAAGAAGATATTAAGCAATGCTAACAGTACAAAGAGGAATATAAAAAAGCCCATGATTTATCACTCCTTTATCTAATGTATACGCCAGACTATACGGAGCGTTCCCTAACTAATAAGTGAGCTTCCATATATTTATTTTTAGGCGGGGGATACCCTGGCCACCTTGACAGGTGGTTGGGGTATTTTTGCGGCACTATTCAAGGCTGTGTTATTGAAGGTGAATGTTTAGAGGCGTGCTGGTTGTGTTTACATAACAAAGAGTTCGGAAAATATAAAAATGTATTTCTAAAAATAAAGGAGGAATTGATCGATGTCTAACCAATATACGATGCAAGATCCTACCACTCAGTACACTAAGGCTGGACCGGAATTTCAGCAGCAACAAGAGGAGCCGGGTCTGCAGAAGAAAATGAATCCAGTACCTGATACAGGAGAAGATACCTATAAAGGAACTGGGCGTCTGACCGGACGTAAAGCGTTAGTTACGGGAGCCGACAGCGGTATAGGCCGTGCTGTTGCTATTGCTTTTGCTCGTGAGGGGGCAGATATTGTTCTATCTTATATGCCCGAGGAAGAGGAAGATGCAAAGCAGGTGGTCAAGCTAGTGCAGGAAGCGGGTCGTACTGCAATCGCCATTCCAGGCGATCTGAAGGATGAGACATACTGCGAACAACTCGTCGATACTGCGGTTAAAGAGCTAGGTGGAATTGATATTTTAGCCAATATCGCGGGCAAACAGCAATTCGTTCCAGACATCGCTGATCTCACTACGAAGCATTTTGACGACACATTTAAGACGAACGTGTATGCTATGTTCTGGCTGTGCAAAGCTGCGGTGAAGCATATGCAACCGGGCAGCACCATTATTAACACTTCTTCTATTCAAGCTTATAATCCCTCACCGATCCTTTTGGACTACGCGACCACCAAGGCTGCTATTAATACATTCAGTAAGTCTCTCGCTCAGCAAGTAGCTGATAAGGGGATTCGCGTCAATGTAGTAGCACCTGGTCCCGTATGGACACCTCTTCAAGTTGTGGGTGGGCAACCGGAGGAAGTGCTGAAGGAGTTCGGGTCGAGCACACCACTAGGTCGTCCGGGACAGCCTGCGGAGATGGCTCCGGCATATGTATTCCTGGCTAGCCAGGAATCTAGCTATATCAGTGGCGAAACCCTGAATGCGAACGGCGGAACTCCAACTCCATAAACCGCTCAGCGGAATGTTGATATTGTAAATACGGCGAAGCATCCAAAAGTACCCTGCTAATTTTAGCTTTGGGTGCTTTTGTTTTTATATATAGAAAGGAGTATTATAGAATTCGAGACTTTTTCTCCCATTATTTTCATGGAATATGATCTATACTGATCAAGATTGTCGAATACATAGTTTTCCTGCGATTACCCAAGAAATAATTTGAACGGCTCTAAGTTATAGGGGAGACCCAGAAAGAATTAGGAGATGTATGATGCGAAAAAAGAAACTAGCGATCCTCACCATTTGCTGTGTCTTATTCATGGCGTGTTTTCAATCGGGATCTGTCCTTGCGGATAAAGGAAACGGAACAGTAGTAGATAGTGGAACCAAGGAAAGGCTGATGGAGAAGTATGATCTTGTAGAGCCTGAACCCGCAAATCCAGCAGCGCATGGGAGTCAATACGATTTTGGAATTAGTAACCCTATTGCTTTATTGGTCAGCATCAGTAGGCTGTATTTGTATCCATATGTTTTTGCAGCAGAGGAAATAATTAATCATATGATCGATCAAAGTTGATTGTTTTAGATTTATAGCGAAATTCCATCTTGTCTAGATGTTTTTTACAAGAAAATGAGTACCGTCCCTAATTAATTTTTTCAACAAAGGCGAAAGTGTTCATACAGTGAAAACACAAAAAAACTATACTACTAAGTGAACACTTGAACTTCAGATTAGATAGTGCTTAGGTGGATTTTAAAACTTGTATTGACATGTGGGAGGCCGTCGTGAAAAAAATCATTGTTAGTTTATGCCTTGCTTTTGGTTTAAGCGGGCTTTTATCTTTTCATTCCCTGGCCTTTGAAAGCTCTTATGAAGGAACAATTAAAATGAAAAAACCATTTAGAGCATGGCAAGGTGTGGGAGCTAATGGGAAGAGCGTATATGTCACCACAGACCGTTCTGAGAAGTTCAGTCTTTTGAATACAATTTCTGTTTATGATCTTGAGGGCAATTTTATAAAGGAGTTAAAAAGAGCATATACCGGTAAGGATACCCATAATCGGTTTATGTCGTTTGGAGATTGTTATGTTTCTAGTGATTTTTTATATGCCACTGTCTATAATTTTAATTCAGCACCACCAGAAGATGAGCGAATTAGTAGAATAGTCAAGTATAGTTTGCCGGATTTAAAACAAGTTCATGTATTCGATATCGGTGATGGAACGGCAGAATCGTTAGCGAAATATAAGGGGTTTTTCTGGATAGTTTATCATGACAAAAATGAAATCAGAAGATTTGATTCTCAATTCAGACTACAGAAAAGTTACCCACTTTCAGAAACATTTGGAGATGAGGGGGGGTATCAAGGCATTTTTTTTGATGGTGATAATCTTTATGCAAATCTACATGGATCAAATAAATTTGGAGGGAATTATGCTCAGGGCTTGGATAAGTATCATTTTGATGGCTCTTCTTTCAAGTTTCTAGAGAGAATTAAACCACCTACATATGGAAGCGGTCAAGGCGTAGAAAAGGTCGGGAATTCAATTTTCTGGGTTGATCGTCCTGGTAATCAAATCATTATCCAAAAATTATAAAAACGTCATAGATTTTCATTCCCATTCTTATTGATAATTCCATAAGAGGGTCGTTTTTTAAAGAGCTAGATTAATTATTAGTTAGTTACTTACGTGTATGTCTTTCAAAATATAATCCCAGCTATCATAATCGTTCATATCCTCAGGAACTTCTAACACACAAATATCACTTATGTTCCAATTTAATTCTTGTACCGAGATTGATTCACGAACGGGAATAAGAATAAGAATAATAAATTCGTTCGGTTTTAATAAATCAGACAAAATTGACTGTAGCTCTACAGCCTGTTCATATGAGGCAAACCATCTAATGAATAAAGTTTTTTTACTGTGGATTAACTTGTCCCAAAATCTATTAATTCGTAATTCCAGCTTCGCTTTATACGAAGGATAGGTTATAGACCAGTGTTTACCTTGGTGGATTGGAAAATCATGAACTGAGATAATGTTATATAAAGTATCCTGAATAAAATAGGATTTCACTAGTGCATTTTTATTCCCATTAGGATAGACTGGTAATCCATCCTCCAGAAAAAAATGTGTTTCATCAAGAATTTGCAGATTTATTAATTCCATGAAATTTTGAAATCTATTCTTATAAAGTCTATTTACATCAGCCAATGAATAAGAAACCATCCAGTCGAGCGGCATGGAGAATTTCCTCAAGCTATTTCTTTGCAGATTTATAGCAGGAGCACAAGACATCCCTAAGCTTACTATTAAATCATAGCTTTTTTTCACAGCTTGTAATTTCATGGACTCACCCATTTTCAATCAGATTCAGTTTCTAATAAATTATACACACCATTTTCTAGGATTGATTGGACTTTAAGTGCAATGAGATACACAGGAAAAAGAGAGCAGCAATTTTCACTGCCCCCTAAACCTATTAGTTACGTTGTAACAAAATATATCCGCTAATGCTTGAAGTTTTTTTACGAAAGACCACTTTAAAACCAACATCGTTGTCTAATAAGCAAGCCAAAGCGGTGTTAAGCAATCCGTTGGGTCTCAAGCTAGGTCTGCACGGCACGGCATTTCCAATAACACGGGCGGCAATAATCCTACGTGCTGATCCAGCAACCAAAGGATTTCTGCTCCAACTGATCAATACTAAATCTGGCTGACGAGTAGCCATGGAAGATCTACCCCTTTCTAATAAATTTCTTTATATAAAATGCACCATTGATTTTAATGTGCTAAACCATAGCGGAGTAAGGAATACATAGGATCGAGTAGGGAGAGGGGCTAATAATATGGACAAGGTGTTACATAAGATAGCTAATTTGATTAGCGGTGAGGCTAATAGATTCATCATTGGGATTTCGGGTCATGGTGCATCTGGAAAAACAACGTTTGCTCATAATCTTTTAAAGCTTTTGCAGCAGGATGATGTGAATTATATTAATACAGACCCCTATATTGTTGAATCTAGTCTTAGAAAATACACTTCTATCGACTATGAATATAAGAATGTACATTATCACGATAAAGTGACAGCTTGTCATCCTGCTGCTCATCATATATTTGCTTTAGAGAGAGACATTCATATGTTGAGGGATGGGTTGGATTTTTACACAATTGGCACAGACTATACAAAAAGTATGTTCATATCTTCACAAAACAAGGTAAATATTGTAGAAGGCATGAGCGTTGCCTTTACTGATCCGAATTTGTATGATCTGAAAATCTACTTATACACGGATGGAGAAACCGAGTTGATGAGAAGGAGTATACGTGATGTTTCTGAAAGAGGAACAGATATTAATTATTTAAGAAAATCCCATGAACAGCGTAGGATGCAATATGAGTTGTTTATGCATTCTTATCATCATAAATTTGATATCGTTTTAAAAAATTCCAATGAAGAGTATGTTCTTGAAAAGGGAACATTGTAGAGGGGGAAGAGAATGCTTCCAAATGTTAGGCTAGCAACGATATGTAACGCGGATGTTTTGTCTAGGTTAAATCTTGAGTTCAATGGTGGAGTAAAACGTCCTGTGCCGGAGATCATCAAGTGTTTGAACAGCAATACTGAAGTGGTTGGTTTTGGCTGTGCTCAAAGTTTGAAATCATTTTGTTATAATGAAGCATATGGTGAAATTACTGAAATGTATGTAAAAGAGTCAGCTCGTAGGAATGGTGTCGCTACTGCACTAATTTCTTTTCTGGAAAGTCAGCTTTATTCTCGTGGAGTCAAAACAGTTAAGATTTTAACAGGAGAAGATAATCGTGTAGCCATTAAAGCGTATGAATTGAGCGGGTATGTTAAGGATGATGAAGTAATGTTAAAGAAAAAACTTTAAAGCCATAGTGAACAGAGAATCAGGCAATATATTGTGCTGGTCCAGTCGGATATCAATAAAAAAACGGAAGCCGTTTTACTGGCTTCCGTTTTTTTGGAACTGTGTAGAAGAACAGACACTATTTATTTATCGTTGAGTCACCTATTGGAGTGAATGTATTCTCCACAGTAAGGTTAGAGAACTTAGCATAGTTCAGTTGCTCAATCTGATTGGCGACATCATTGCTGTCAACGGCGAATCCGACATATACCGAACCATCCATAACAATAGTTCGCTCGCCAATTAGCTTCCAGTCTTTTCCGTCCGTTGATCCGTAAGCATAGAAAACATCTCCCTTACGGCCAAGCTTGAGCCAATACCCTTGCTCCACACCATTAATTTTAAATGGAATATCTGAAAGAAGTTGAATGCCAGCTTTTTCAGCAGCAGATACGCTGTCTAAAGTTTCAGTTAATTCATCAAATCCTCCGCCCTTAATGTTTCTGCCCGTCAGATAAGATGACCAGCTGGTCTCTTTGGACAACTTCACATAGGAGATACCAAGGGCCGCGGCGGCGCTGTCTTTATTCAAGTCATCGCGGATCATTAGCCCGGTGAAGGCATGGTTGTCAACGGCCCCGATTTCTTCGAGCTTCGCGGTAAATTCCATATCTCCGTTCATTTCTTTATACACGAAGTGGAAGTCATCTTTGGTTGCATTGTTTGCTTCTGATCGTTCTGTGCCACCTTCACTTTTTCCAAGCTTTCCGTTGCCTTTAACGGTAAGCACATCATTTGTCATACTTCCGGAACCCTTAATGTTCGGATCACCGATATCTGCTGTAGTCCAACCCTTTCCAGCCAGGGAAGAGGTAGCAGCATTGATATGGATGTTAGTGGCTGTGGTCTGCGTCTCATTTCCTTGGGTATCGGTCACTCTTGCAGAAATATAGTAGGAAGCATCCGTTAAATTCTTGAGGGTATATGTGTATGTGTTGCCTTTTTTGGCTGCTTCTCCAAGATATTTAGAACCATTATATACAGCAACTTTTTTTATTTTGTTTCCGGATTTAGGGGAAGCATTAATTTTAACTTCGACCTCTTTCCCGGTAACAAATTGTGCATTGTTTTCTGGCGCTAAAAGCTTAGCATCAGGGTTTTCGGCGACGTGTTTCATATCAACTAGGCCGTTAATAAAAAGCTCAAGCCAGGTGTAACCATTTTTAGTAACCGTTTTGTATGCATCCTTGATGCCCCAGATTTTATTTTTCTTTTCCCACTTGTCGTCTATTCCGTTTTTATTAGTGTCAAATTGCTTATCATATTGAGCCTCAATGACGCCAAAGTCTGAAATGTAACCCCCGACTTCATGTTCAGTGTTGATATATCTTCCCGAGTTCTGCTCGACTTCTGCCACAATTCTTGCATCGATAGCATCGCGACGTGGATAGGTAGCTCCCGCTTGTTGCAGAATGCTTTTTAATAGTGATTCATTCGCTTGCTTTACGCCGGACTTAACATAATTATCAAATGCTTTATTGGTAATACCATGGTTAACTCCAGTACTGTCCGCGGAAAGATATGGTGTGGCTGCAAGGGTCGTCTTTTGTTCACCACTCTGTACGCCAGAAAATTTCACATAATCTGAAGAATCATTCAGTAAGCCTGTGAGCTTACCGTTAATTCTGTTTCCAGCAATATAGAAACCGCCCAGCTTGGTAGCTTCACCGGCGTCAATCACTCGGTTAGTTACATTCTCTCTTGTACCTGGGCCGGCAATTTCGATATTGTTCATAAAGTTAGTAAAAGTAAAACCTCCACCATAAGTGCCGTTAAAGCCCCAATTGTAAATTACATTGTTCGAGAACTGAACAACCGCCACATGATCAGCATCTGCCGCACCTGCGTAACCTCCGCCTAGTCTTGGGTTTCGCGAGGTATGGTTCGCATACAGATTGTGATGGAATGTTGTTTTGTCTCCGCCTGAAATACCGCCGTAGCCATGTCTTCCTTTGGAATGCCCGGATAGAGTCAGACTTTCGGAAATAATGGACCACTGGATCGTGCCATTTTCGCCTCTATATAAAGATAGAGTTTCATCTGTGTTCCAACTGAAGGAACAATGGTCAATGAGGAAGTAGTTGTTGTCTCTCCCCCAAAGCGCATCCATTGAATCACTGCCATTATACACATTAGTGGCACCCGGACGGAAAGCGGTGTACCGAATAATGATATTCTCTGAATTGCTGATATTGGTATCCCAACCTGCAATGGTAATTCCGTTGCCTGGAGCGGTTTGTCCAGCGATGGTCAGGTTTTTAATATTATTGAGACTTAACGTGCTCTTCAGTTCAATCGTTCCGGAAACATGAAAAACAATGGTACGACCCTCTTTAGGCGTAGATAAAATCCCATAGCGAAGGGACCCTGCAATCGGTTTGTCTTTTACAGCGTAATCTTCAAGGGTAGTTACGATGAATACATCGCCCCCTCGACCACCGCTTGTATAGGCGCCGCCACCTTCCGCGCCAGGAAAAGCAAGAATAGAGGCACCCGCAAAACTTTTGTCTCCGTCTGCCTGCCCTGAAGCTGCAAGTGTGTGACCTCCTAAAAATGAAAACGCTACCGAAAAACTCAATAAGACACCTATAACCTTACCTGATTTTTTACTCTTCCATTTCATCTTTTTGACGTATAACATGGATACAGTCTTATCGCTGAATGCTGTTCCTGTTATACTTCCTCCTCTCAGTGAAATGTTACTGGTCTGCGACAAGCAGCTTACTGGTAATACTTTAAAACTTTTAGGGCGTATTTACCTGCCAAAAAAATCTTTTTTTGTGCCAACTATTGCTCTTTGGTTCTTGCGTAAACGAACAAATTCATATTATGTTCTTAGTATTACAGCAGCTATAGTGCTTGGCATTCCATGACGATAGGGAGAAAAACATGAATATTAAATATCAGCATCGTGACCAGGCGTTTCACTCCTTTATTTCTACCAATAACACTTATCCTCTTCATCTACACAAAAATGTAGAGATAACAATGGTTTTGTCCGGCAAAATCAATATCAACATCAATGGAAAAGAGTATGATTTGTCTGAAGGAGACATAGCGATTATTTTCTCCAATCAACCTCACAGCTACAAAACCCTAGAGAAAAGCCAGATCCTGCTGTTCTTTTTTGACGCCACTTTTCCGGGGGATTTTGCGGGGGATTTGCTTAATCATGTTCCGGATAACCCTATAGTTTCGAAACAAAAGGTGCTTCAAGATCTGCTGGAAACCTTGTATAAACTATATAAAGAACAATGTGATGTTCGTCTGCTCAAGGCTTATACCTCTGTAGTATTAGGGCACGCGCTGCCGTTACTGTTAATGAAAAAAGTAGACTATAAAAAAGAAATGGATCTCGTCCCCAAAATCCTAGCTTACATCGACATGCATTTTTTAGATCACATAAATCTGAATACGCTTTCAAGAGAGCTTGGCATTAGTAAATTTATCATTTCCCGAATCTTTTCTGAGCAGTTTCACATTTCATTTCGTGATTACATCAATGGCCAACGGGTAGCCTTTGCTCATATGCTGCTGTTATCCACTACCCATCCGGTCACGGATATCGCGTTTGATTCCGGATTCAACAGTTTGCGTTCTTTCTATCGTGTTTTTAAAAATGAATACGGGATCACCCCCAATGAATTTCGCCGAAAAGTATCGAAGGAGTGTGTAGAATGAAAATGATGAAGATGGCTTATATTCTATTTGATGGGATGACTACGTTAGATTTTTGTTGGTTTTTACGATGCGGTTACCCGGATGGGAGTTCTAAAGGCGATAGAAAATGTATCGTGGGATTTTTGTTCCAACAAGGAAGAAGTCACGGATGATCGAGGATTGACGTTGAAAATAAACCAGGTTTCCCCTGATCTGTCAGCCTATGATTTGATATTTATCCCTGGAGGGTTTTCGACTCGACAACTTAGATTCGATACTAATTTTATAACATGGATTCAGACTAAGTGAAGATGGATTACCCATATTACAAAGACAATTAACCCTTCCAAAGGGAAATCATAACTATAATATATGGGAATTAATGATATAATATCCAAAGTGAAATAATTAAGGTGATGAATAGAGGTGTAAGTATGTTGGACACAAACAATAGCAATAGAATGCTGGTAACTTTTCCTCATAGTAAAAAATATCCTTATTTAACTTCATATAGTTTATTAGCCAATGCTTTATACGTAGGTTTGAATGTGTTTTTTGATCTTAGTGTTTATTATTATTTATTTTTTGTCCTGCCAGTTTTTCCTTTTCTATTTATTTCGTTAAAAAGTCAAAAGGAAAAGCATAAACTTGAAGTACTAGATGATAGTGTAGTAATTGGTGAAACAAATATTACGTGTGGTTCCTTGAAAAAAATTGTGATTCATAATCCTATTTCAATATTTTTTCATATAATTCCGGCTCGAAAAAAGAAAAAAATAATTACGATACAGGTAAATAAGGATGAAGCAAAAGATATTTTTACACTATTAAATAAATGGGCACAAAAAAATAGTGTGGAGATCGAAAAACAATATTAGAAGAGCCACTTAGTCCCAGAAGAGATGTTGAAGATATGAGGTGTCACGATGAAGATAGGAAAACCGATTAGAAAGAAGGTATACGGATTTATTTTGCAAGACAATGAAGTTGGAGAAAAGACCTTATTAGTCTATCTTAATGAACCAGAAGTACCCTTTAGATTAGTAGGTGGAAATATCGATGCCGGGGAAACAGAAGAAGAAGCGTTATTCAGGGAAATTCAAGAAGAAAGTGGACTTAAACAATTTAAATTAGTAAAGAAAATAGGCACACAATATTATTATAAGGATTTTATAGATGCGAATGTCGAAAGACATGACTACCTTCTAATTCCAGAAACGAGATTACCTGAAAAGTGGAGCTTCACTGGAGAAGGAGAAGGTGAAGACTATGGGACTATTTTTAACTACCAATGGATAAATCAAGATGAAATATACTTATTAGACAAAGAGTTTAGAGAATACATGACGGAAGATTACATGCAAGAATTATTCAGCAAGGTAAAAAGGTAATCCATCTAAACCAAGTGCGAAATGATAATTTAAAAAAATCGGCTGTAAGTATAAAAAGCATAAAGATGGTGGGATTGTTTTGCGTGCAGTTAAGCCTATAATGTTATGGTTTATTTCGACGATTTTATTCACCCTGGCAGCCTTTGGATTGGAGCTTTGGGAAGGAACTAAAATAAGTACAACAGAATATTACGGTTTTCAAAACATTGGGTTTGCTTTTATTTTTCTGGTGTTCCTCTTTTCAGTTCTTCTTTACCCGGTTATACTGCTTCCTTTATCATGGGTTATTCGAAAGATAGTTAATCCTTTAGTAAACCGCATAATGATATTCTTATTGAGTGGTATTGCGGGATATGGTTTCTTTTACGAGGTGTACGATGAACGCTTTATACGGGAATACCATTTGAATAGTAGTACAGCTATTATTTTTTTCGGTATTGCTGGTTTCATCTATGCTCTGGTGGATTACTATTTTGAGTCGCAAGCCATTAAAGCCGAACAAAATCCCTGCTAACCGTGGCGGCCGGCAGGGACGTTATTTTTTAATCTAAGTATTAGGTAATTTGTTAACCTCGTCAGTAAAGGCTTCCAAGTACTGGGTGAATAATCCTGTATCTATTTTGGTGGTTGCATCATTTGCAATAGGAGGCGTATCTTGGATTTGTTTGTACATACGATCCATCTCACCCGTGAGCTTAGCCCAGATGCTTTTAATTGAGTCATATTTTGCATCAAGGTTGCTGATATAACTATCGTATTCCATTTTTTGGTTCATCGCTTTTCCTAATTGCTCGATTGTAAAATCTATATCTATTGTTTGACCCGTAGAGCCAGTTCCAGAACCTGCATACCAGCTGATATCAACAAATCCATCATTCCAAATATCTGAAACGACAAAATTACTGATTTCTTTAAGCATCGCTTCAGGAGACTGTTCAGTTGTACCTGCATTACCTGAATCTGAAGTATTAATTACAGGTTCCTTGAAGAGTTTCCTCACTTCGTTAAATGCATCCTTATCTTTGTCATTAGACGAATACCCCCAACCAACTTTGTCATCTTTAATAAAAATGATAAGTTCGCTATTGGAGGAAGACTTCTCACCTTGGATAAGCACGAGTTTATCTTTTCCGCCATCTTTGTCCGTATAATCAGCTGTTTCAATTACTGTAGGGTTCTTAAGTTTATTATTCTCGGGTGTCTCAGTAGATTCAGCCATTTGGAAAATGGGTTGTACATCTGGAAGTATATTTTCGGATACGAATTTCTTTTTCGCTTCGATATCTGAACCATTGAGGAAAATCTCCACATAGTTGAGAGCCAGTTTCTCGGAAGCTGTAAGTTTCTTTTTTGGCTCAGGAGTGGGCTCTGAAGGGCTGGCTGTTGCTTCGGACGGTGTAACTCCTGTAGACGTTGTATTTTTTTTCTCTGAATTTGTTGTGGAACTACCACATCCTGAAAGGATTACAATAGTTGCCACGATACATAAAAAAGCTTTTTTGTTCAATCTGATATCCCCCTAAATCTGCTAATAATTGCTAGTTAATTCTACCAGATATAGGAATAGTAATCTATGAATTATAATTTATGGCGGAACCAATATATTAGATTAGCGTGTTTTATTTTTCGGAGGTGATCATTTTGCTGAAAGTACTAAGAGTATGCGGTATTTTATTCAGTGCAGCAACAATCATTCTGGGAATCACATTTTTCCGCGGCCAGGATCAAGTGATAGTGTCTTGGACTATGCTGGGGATGTGCGGAGCTTTAATATTTAATGGAGCGGCATTGTATTTGAAAACGAAAGTTAAAATGGCTGTGCTATCCTCGATTGTTGGGATTGTACTGTTAATAGCCTCGCTTACTCAGTTTCCTTTTTAAAAATAAAAACAGCCTCGTCACCCTTAATAGGTCGGCGGGGTGTTTTTACGTTTTTTCCCTTTATATTTATTTCTTTTTTTTCTTAGTGGGTCCGATCTGGCGTCTTACCTTATCGTTCTCATCTACCTCAATAATATAAATCTCCTTCACTGTACCGGAGAGAGTAAACCATTCACGCATAGCTTCAACCTCAGTCATCGGTCCTAATATTCGTTTCCCCCTATAACATATAAAAAACACTCATACTCCTTAGTTTGTTTGCGGAAATGCAATAAATGCTTATAGAACAAATTATAAACCTGAGCGATGACTTTGTATGTAATAATTCATGCCTGGCGGGATATTTTTACATTGATTAACGAACGTACGTTTGGTTATAATACAAACAAATGTTCTTATCTTTGGAAGGTGAATAATTATGCAAATAAGCATCGGTCAAACCATTGAAATAGTGTACCAAGATAAATCAGGTAAGATATCTCAACGTAAAATTGATGTGAAAGGGATTCGTGGAGGATATATTCGCGCAACTTGCTTATCAACCGGAGCTCCGCGCGTATTTCTGGAGGCTAATATTCTTGCTTGGCAGCCTGTGCAAAAAAAGCGCTATGCTTAGTGACACCGCACGAAAGCTACTAATGATCATGCGACACTCTGCTGTGCATCATGCTCATATGCCAACTTTACAGGAGTTAGAGATCAAGAGTGGACGGACACCAGATAAGATCATTAGTGGGCTTAGGGAATTAGTTAACGAAAAATATATAGAATGGACCCCACACACTCCACCAGAGAGCGCCCGAATTATTGAAGGCTGGGAAAGGATTGACCCTAGGTTTAAAAAGAGAAAGTCAGAGCCACAAGAACTCCAATGGGGAATAGATGGTAGTAAAACGAACTACTGGACGGATTATTAGGAGGGCAGCTTCATGATGAAAAAATTAGAGAACGTATGGGAGTGTAGCAGAATGATATTGCCCGAACATAAAAACCGGATTATAGATGACAATAATGAGCAGGAACGTCGTGAAAAGCCTATTCTAGATTTACAGGAGATAGAGCGCTTTGAAATATTGTTATATCGTTCTATGGAAGAGCACAGCCCGATTACACTCACTCTGTTTGATCCCATGGAGAATATATTAAAACGAGGTATCGTGATGAAACTGGATAAACAACAGGGAATTAAACTCCGCTGGTCGGAGGAGGAGTGGGATTGGTTCAAGATGGAGGATGTTATTGCAATAACTACATAATTCACTTCATAAAAAACAGGTTAGGAGCAATCTCCTAACCCGCGCTGTACTTCTGATATTAATGTTCTGCTCCGTGGAATAAGACCACTGGTGAGGTACTTGGCAGTGCTGGCGCAATGCTGACGATGGTGAGGACCAACAATAAAGAGACGGCAAATTTTTTCATAGAGACTCAACCCTTTCTTTGAAATTTATTATTTTCTCTTCAAAATCTTTAATCTGAGTAGCATCAGCATATGAACGTAATGATTCGAAGTATACTACTGCTTGTTTAAAGATTTTATCAGAGTTTGTGACCTCAGCAGAATCTAATAATTTCATGCTATATTTGATAGCTGAATTATAATCTTGAATTTTTGTTTTATATCTGATCATATTAATAAAAAAAGTTTCTTGGTAGGAATTTATTATAATTTCATCAGCAGCGGTATCCTCAAATTTTGAAATACTATTAGAGAAAAGTTCTAAATGAGATTCAATGTTTAAATTGAAATTAGTAGCTGTTTTTAACAAAGTTATCAGTCCCGGTAGAACTTCTTTAGTGTTGGATAAAAGGAAAGAAACATAACGATCTATGAATTGAATATTTCCGGAAAGCACTTCTACTTCTAAGAGATTTGGCTCTGATATGTACTTATAATAGGCTACCTCATTTAATCCTTCAGCATCTAATCCCTTGAACCAACTCAAATCACTGTAAGCTTTAATGTAAGTTCGAGCTTTATCATAATTTTCGATTTCTTTGTGGGCTAGTCCCAACATAAGCAAGCTGTATCCATAATAATAAATTAAAGGTCGTTGGTGTTTTAGTTCCAGTTCATTATTGTGTGTGTAATTATTATAAATTTGAGTTATTCGGTTGAAAAAGGTATCTGCTAGTTTTAGAAGATTGGGCCAGCTTTCAAAAGAATATATCATTTTAAGAACTTTTACGGCTGGATCAAGATCTAGAAGATTTATATCTAAATCTAAATCGATATTTCCATCCAACGGCCTCACCTGCCTTTATTTTACATAATATACCTGTATTATACAATGTAATCAATAGATGGTCAATTAAGTGCTCCATATAAAAAATAGATGATTAATAGGGACCAATAGAGTAAATCTATCCATTATTGCGCCATGATGTGTGCCTGGGAAAGCTTTGGTAGTAGTAGATTACCGCTCTAGATGGCCACATAAAAAGTCATATAGATTATGTAATGCCTCAAGAATAGCAGCAGCTACGACATAAACTAAAAGGTTGCTATTGATTAAATCATTTACCGTATTATGTTTTGTGAGTACAAACTGGAAGAATGTGTACATCGCAATTGTTGCATATGCCGCAACCTTGGAAATATTAAATAACTTATCAAAGATCATTAACAGTGCGTCCACCTCCTTAAGGAATAAATATTATCAATAAATATCTAATTCAAATATCTGTAAACAGAAGCCCGGAGCTGCTGGCAGAAGGCGGCTAAGCTCGATCCGGAATCGGCTGAGGCTAGGAGAGTCTCTCTAGCCTTCTACGTTTGGAGGATGTGACAACAGTTGCTCTACTTAATACACAGTACGAAGATACAGTTCATTAGACGAGTAGGAGTATCCCTCTTCTCCCAAAGGCTATGACGAAGTAGCCGCAAACTATTCATTTAGTTGAGTTGAGCAACGTGAAGTAAATAAAAAGCCTACACCATAAAAATGTAGGCCCACCCATTAAAAGTTACTCTGTTACTAATTTTGAGAAAATGCTTAAATCAATAAACTTTCCTTTGGACTTTTCGCACTTTCTCATTGTTCCTTCGAATGTATAGTTTAACTTTTGCAAAACTCTGATGGAATTATTGTTTTCGGGTTCGACTTTTGCTTCTATCCTGTTGAAATTTAAAGTGTTGAACGCATAATCCATCAGAGATTGAATGGCCTCAGGAGCATATCCCTTGCCCCAATAATCTTTACTAATATCGTATCCGATCTCTGCTTTAGCGTTTGAAGAATCTATAGAATTATAACCGCAGGAACCAATTATGCGATTTGATTCTAACTCAATTATGGAATAACGAATAGCTTTGCTTTCCAAAGACAGGTTATTAAGAATTTTAATCATTTCTACTGCTTGGCTTTCCTCAGTGAAACTATTGATATTCATAAACTTTGTAACCTCAGGATCAGACCAAATGTTAAACAAACTAGCAGAGTCAGATAATTTCATTTTTCTTAATATTAGTCTTTTGGTTTGTATTTCTGTAATCAATATATTACCTCCATTATCTATTTGTTTTGGGGTTAAGATATCGATATCTGCGCATAGTTCAGTCCCTTCAATATTTAATTCAACACTATTATAACGTAAGAGTTTTTTTATGTCACAGTACGAAGATACAGAACATTAAAGGAGTAGGAGTGTCCCTCCAAAGGTCATGACGAAGTAGACGCATATTGCGAAGTATAGAGGCTATCTAGCGGTAATGCAGCCTATTTCTCTTTTGGCAGAAGTAATGTTCTTATAAAAGCGCCAATACAGCCAGAAAGAATAATAATCATTACAACATTTAGTGATCTAATAAGTACCGAAGATGAAAAAATTAATTGAAGGCTTTTTTGTACGATGATAATTCCAAATACCAAAGACATGGTGATTAAGAATGTTTGGATAGATATTTTCAAATCATTAATTCCTCTCTAAACAAATTACCAAAATCTAAATTTATTTTAACAAAAAATGATTGAGTGAAACGTAGTACGAAGATACATGACATTAAGGGATAGAGGAGGTTACAGAAATCCGCTCCCAAAGGCTATGAAGAAGTAGCAGCCTATTGCGCATCAGGGAAGAGAAGGTCGTCGTTTTGATAATGAAATGATGTTTTTGTCCTTATCATCACCATGGTCTGCATTTTCTTCTATCTCTTTTTTCTCATCGTGAAACTCAACAGGAGATTGGGCCGTGATGTAGTCAAATGGAGTGTAATTATTATTTGGTAATTTTCTTGTAAGGATTACCTTTACAATGATGATTCCTAATGAGAGATAGAAAATCGCGCCTACTCCAGCCAACATGAACAGTACTAATCTCATTGTTAACACCGCCTTTGTTTGATTTTATAATCAAATGTTAATATTTACAAGATTCAGGCTGCTGAGTACTATTCATTCGACTGAGATTTGATGCACAGTAGGAAATGCTTGGGCCACTAGATTTTACAAATGGTGGAACCTTCGAACATACGAATGAAGTGTAGCACAATAGTCATACCTACACATGAAGTGGTTTGACAGTTATAAATATTAATTACTTTAAAGCATCACAGAAAGGTTGTTTTACAGACACCATACTCATATGGATATCCGATCTCATCTTTAAATGTAACCTCTGCACCATATCGACAGATACTGCTCTTAGAGACAGAACCTTTAATGTTGTGTATTTCATCTACTGTGCTTCTTGGTAATAAGATAGGTTTTTAGATATATCTGTTTCTAACGGTAAGACCAATTTTTATGTAGTTACTACATTGAATAATAATGGAAAGTTAAGTTTCAAACAAAAGCATCAGCTACCCCTCAGAAGGCAGATCAACCTGAATCAGAACCATCTGGTGATCGCGTAATACTCACAATTACATTAATAACTGGTCTTGAAAAAGTCAGTGTGGCGGCGGTGCCCCGACTGCTGTATTTCTGTAACGTTTCCGCTTAATTGGCTTTGTCAGAAGCTTCATAGATTAGGCAGCGAAGGGTCTGATCGGGATAGCGGAACTCCGCGGTATAGCTACTTCCATCTTCCAGCAACAGTTTAACATCCACCATCCCGCGTTTGTTGTTAAACTCGGTATCGGTTAGATAAGCTTTGACAATGGTTCTTGTTTCTCCCTGCTTGTCCGTGATGACCTGCACGGCTTTATGAATCCAACTGGCATCCTTCTGGATGGTGCCGGCTGCGTCGTCGTCGATGGGAGTTCTCTTCAGTGCCAAATTAATGGCTGTCGTATCCTCTACGGCACCGGTTGTTGCATTAATCAACACATCATATTCCCAGAATACCTCGCCTGATCCGAGCAGGGTAAGATTCTTGTAAGGAGCAAAATGAACTGTCCAGGTTGGACGTTTGGTTAGTCCCAGCTCAATCAGCATTCCCGATGTTTTTAGCTTGGACACGTCGGCATCGAACAGCTTGCGCACACTGTCAGAGGCCAGTGCCTCAGCTTCAACCTGGCTGATTTTCTGAGGCTGAAGCTGAGGTACAGTCGGATTTCGTTTGGACACGAAGTAATTCAGCCGGTAGTACCAGTCAATCAGCTGTAACAGTTCCTCATCAGTCATACTCCTCTCCGGGTAGGTGTACGTATTGGTTTCTAAATCTAGATACAAATCTGCTTGTCCAGCCTTTAACGGCAGCTGCTGCTTGGGGCGGAGGCCGTCATACACATACTTATCGTCCAACACTTGTCTGCGGTTGATTTCGGATTCGGTTTCTTCCCGACCTGAAGTATGGGGATCTTCTGCCTTGTCTATAAAGTCATAGATTTGCTGGATTTGCGCTGCTGTCATCTGTTGATACAGGTCTTGTTGTATGGTGGATACTGGCGCCGGCGCCTCCACCTTCAGCACGGGTATCGTGCTTTCACTCAAAGCCAGCTGGTTACTGCCCTGAATTGATGAACTGTTCTTGGCGAAAACTACGGAATCCATCAGGCTGGGGACGAGCAGCGCACTGGCTGCAAGCACACCAGCTGAAAACAGGATAACAACTAATGTAGCGGACCGCTTTTTCTTGTTCAATCGGATTACCTCCATTGGGATCTAAGATGATGAATCTTTATACATCTTAACACCAAGTTATTATAGAATTAGGAGGATAGTTGTTATGGAGTTGTAAAAAGATCGGATACTTCCCCTTCACCAAGGACAGTCAGGAGTTAATCTCAATTTTGTCCACGTTTTTCTTCAAGAGCCACAGCTACAATGCAAGAAGTGTCTTTACAATAAAGATGTGCCAGAAGCGGGAAGTGTTTACTTAGTGTCGTATTTACATCGATGTGATTAGTCATAACTTTTCACCTAATTGGAAGTATGATTCGTGGGATAATTACATGAACAACAATAAAGTTATTAAGATGGACTTTAAAGCAGAAAAACGATTGGTTGCGAAGAAATAGATAGTTCGGAGAACAAGGAGTTTTTGTACTGATGAACAATAAAGATTTTCAATACAGAGAGACATACTTTATTGTGGGGAAACCAGCAACTCTATGGATACTCATACTTGGATTGGTTTCGTTTGGAACCAGATCCAATAGGTCATCTTATAGATTATGGTGGGATTGTAGAGGGGATGCACCGGATCTATTAAACTTGCTGGATCTCATTTTGTTTGGAAGTGATTTGAATTTAGAGCATGCATTCAATAACCTACGATATCACACTTCTTTAATCCGTTTGATCGCCCAAGAAGGAAAAGAAAATAAACCACTCTTAGTTCTTATTGTGAAGTAACCTGTAGAGTCGCTCTCCTGACAAAAACCAACATATGTCTCTCCACTGACTAAATGTATTTGTAGTTGTAATTCTGTTTCAATTGCGTGAAAAATCAGTGTGAGATTCATATTAAAGCCCCCTTGCATAAGATGATTATATTCATAAAATACCCACTTCATTGTTAAGGAACGCAAAATAGTTGACAATTGACAATGTTGTAATATTTTAAACGTGATTTTGGCATAAGCATGACTATAACAAATACCCCATCAATCACTTAAGGTTGATGGGGTATTTGTTATATTGATGAAAACTAACGATCCTTACCAGTGTTATAGAGCAGCATATATACTTCCCAATGAATTATATTAAGTTTATACAGTAAACTTTAATTCCTTTAGAATGATATTCAGGTGATTCCTAACGGATTTGTTTAATGGTTGTAAAGGCAAGGGAAGACTAGGACTTTTAATTAAGCCAATTATTTCAGCAGCTGCTGAAATCACTCGAAGGCTACCGTAGCTATTGAATAACTTCCAGATCGGTTCTAGTAATGTTGAAAGGTGTTGTGCTTCTTCTAAATGGCCACTTTGAGTCATTCTTGTGATATCTAGACATAACCTCGGAAATAAACCACCTAGCACTTAGTACCATAAGTCACAACCTGCACTCAAGCCTGGATATGCGGATGGATTCCCGCTTATTCCAAACGTAACATGGAGTGGAATAACAGCTCTGAGTTTTTCTACAGCAATTCTGCTGTGCAGCTCATCACTGAAATGGAAATGTGAAGTGCCGGGATTATCATAAACACAAAGTGGAATGGAGAGTGAACTTGTCACCTGTTCGTATAGAAAAAACACTTCTTCATCTGTTAGCGCCTGAAGGAGATAGGAGCCAAGAGTACTGCACTTGCCCCAGCTTGTTGTGCATCTTCCGCTAATCGAAGTACTTCTGAAGTTCGAATCGCACTTATGCTTGTCATCACGGGAATCCCTTCAGCAGAACTAACAGCAAGCTCAAGGACACGCAAACGCTCCCCTCTACTAAGAGATACGCATAGTTACCAGTTGATTCCAGTACACCAATTGAGTCTACTCCTGCCTTTACCAGGCGTTGAATGATTGCTAGAAATGCCCTTTCATTAACTCCTGCCTCATCCATAGGGGTAAGCGGAAACGCAGATAAGCCATTAAACATCATTTTAAAATCCTTTATGAATTAACTTTTATAATTAAAATCAATTATAGAAATCAATTGGACTTAAAAAAGGACCAATTCTTTAATAAAAAAAGGGACCAATTTTAGAGGCTAGGTGTTGTTAAAAAATATGAGTTGCCACGTTTGTCCCGTAGCGATTTAGATTCAGAACAAACATAAAATAACCTGTCAAGCTTATGCCTGAAGGGTCTATTAGTGCTTATACGATAAACTCTGTAAATACTGGGCTTCGAAGCATGCCAGATTTGGTCCAGTTCCTCATTCTTACCTTTGCTTGAAGCCGGACTCCAGATGTACAAACTCCGTATCCGTACCTTTGTATATCAAGATATCAAAGATGGCGTAATACGCTGGGAGTGTCCCAGTGAGTTGAGTTATTTTATCAGTTCGTCTCGCTTGAAATCGGCTCATAACAGATTCAAAATCGGATACTCCAGTCTCTGGATCAACACAGGTAAAACTCGCCGTCCAAAATAATATCATCCGAAAATGGGAGATGTAGCTCAGGGTACTGCCGAGAAGGATTTAACTGGGAAAAAGCGACTCTCCCTCAACTCTATGAGATTGCGTACCACGATAGCGGCGCACCCCTTGTGCACAAGCAGGCTACCCTAGCTGAGATCCAACGCAGACAAGCTCATCGGCGTGAAAGGGTTAATCATAAAATCAAAGCGGTCGAAGTGTATAACGACATTGACGGTGAAGTGGTCAACTTTCTGATGATGGGCATAACGGAACCGAGGCGATTACAGCAGGAGTGTGATGTCCTTCCTTACAGCCGCGCAGGAGGACTTCGTAACGACCGAATAGGCGCGAGCCGTAAGAGATCATTCAGATCATTAAGGGATTAGGAGTATCTCTCCTCTCCCGCAGGTGCAGTATATGCATATAGAGAAGTATCAAATGAATTTTAAGATCATTAGAAAAATAATCTCATAATAAGCGCGTAGCAGCCAAAGATAGTAAGAACCAGAGCGATTAATTTAAATAGGGGCTTTAATTTAAAGAATATCATAATAAATTTACTCCTCAATAATTCCATTTATATTTTCTTTATACTTTAACCAATTTATCGAAGATAAACTTATAAAACCTAACGCTATAAGCAGAATTTGTATTGGATCTCGATTAATATCGAATACAATTCCGATGCCAACAGAGAGAGGTATTAATATGAGACAAATAATAGAAAGCCATTTATAAATATTTTGATTTTCCTTCTTTATGTTATTCATGTTTATCCCCTTTCAAAAAAATGATAATTATTAACAAATGTATTATATCATGCCAACTTAGGTTGATGTCTACATGCTGCACAGTACGAAGATACATGACATTAAGGGATAGAGGAGGTTACAGCACTCCTTTCCCAAAGGTTATGACGAAATAGAAGCATACGCGCAGTAGAAGGGAGAGTCAGTTTTTTAACGAAGGTATCTCTGAACGAGAAAATAAAGTCATAGACTGCCGCTGTGTTGTTGAACTAACGTTTCCTGTTAGTTCAAAGAACAGTTCATCAACAAATTATCACTTCACTCTTTCGAAAATGTTTTTACTTATTTCTTCAGGATTTTCAACACCAATGATCAACTTTGATATTTTGAATTCACCAACTTTAACGCCATTCAAATCTAAATGAAGAGTTTTAAGCTCATTTTCAAAAAAGTGCAGTTGATAATCACCATTTGCTCTAAATAACCCATTTCTCATTCCTCTAAATAAAGCACCATATAGTTTAAAAGCATTCGGTATCGGTCTACCTGTTGTTATTCCTGTGATTGAAGAGTATGGAATTTGCAACCCTTTATCTAATTTTAAAAAGGGTGAGTTTCCAAAGTCGATATTTACGTAGGTTTCCATTAGTTGAATTTTACGTTCCATATTTTGATTCCCCCCCCCATTTTCCAAAAAAAATGTAATTATCAACCTAATATATTATATCATGCCAACTTATGTTGATGTCCACACGCTGCACATTACGAAGATACAGGGACAGAGAGGGTTAATAGCCCTCCTCTCCCACAAGGGAGGATACGTAATAGATGGATGTTTTAATCGACAAGTTAGTTAAGACGCGTAAGTTTCATAGATGTTTCGGATGCAATGAAACTATTCCGGAAAAAACGGACGGCATTAGGTTTACGAAGTTAGCCAATGAGGGCAGGGTTTATTCCACATATACGTGCGCAAGGTGCGAAGAGTGGATAAAAAACAACCATGGATATTTCGAAGATGGCGAATATTACAGAGGTGATATCAAGGAAGCGATGGTTGAATCTGGAGAATGGAAATCGGTAGAGGTAGGGGAGGAAGCCCAATGATACAAAGGGACTGGCAAGAAGGTGCAGATATGATTGAGGCTTATTTAGAAAATAGAAATTTAGCTAACTATCCAGAACAGAATCTAAGAGGCATACCTGTTGTAAACATCCTGTTCTACTGGCTCCAAGAAGCCAAAGAACTCCAAGAGATTGTATCGGGACGTGGTAGAGAATTGCTAAGACATCGCGACTTACTGAAGGGCTTGAATGATGAACTAACAGCAACAGAAGCCCGTGCAGACGCAGCAGTGGCTCGGGAACAACAACTGAAAGAGGTGGTACAACTTGCGATTAACGATCTCGGAATTTGGGGTGACAAAATAACGGCGGCGAACGTTGTGTTAGGACAATTACAACGCACATTATCTACCCTTTACCCAGATACCCCAGCACCCACGGAGGAACCAGAGAATAAATGTCCCGGCTGTGGGTCACACATGGTTCCTCAATGGGGCGGAGATGAAGGACCCGATTCACATTGGGAAGAGTGTCAGAATCCGGATTGCGATTATGAGGAAGGAGATAACCAATGACACAAGAATACTCAGATACGTTAACGCTGGATCAATATAAAAAAACAATCATGCAGGAGATATGGAAAAACCACCGCTGGTGCCGTTCAGACTTCGAGCACAGCAAATATATCAAGTACGTTCGGCCAAACTGGGATATGCGAGATGGGCTGTGCTTCTCAGTTAATGCAGATTGTATCTTATGTATCAACATTTGTATCCATAGCGCTTGCATTTGTAGCAATTTACATTTCTGTTAGAGAGGCTACAAAAGGCGATCAGGTAAAGGATCAAATATATGTAGCTCTAGGAGAAATGAAAAGTAAATTGAATTCAATAGATATAAAAGTTGAAAAGATTGACGCAACTTATTTTAATGAAGGTAAAGACGATGCAGTAAATGAAATGAAGGAATCAATAATGAATGACATGGCTGATATGATTGATAAATTAGCTAATAAGGAAGACACTATAAATCTTAAGAAAATAATAAATGAAAAAATAGATGGAAATATTGACGCATTAAAGTCAAATTTGAGCGATACTTTAGAAGCATCAATTACAGTTGCTCAGGGTCCTAATAGTTCAGCTAGAATTTATACATTTGAGGAACATGATATTCAGCAATTTATTATGAACATGTCCAAAGGGAATCGATTTACTTTAAATGGGTTAATTGATGAGCTTAGAATATCTGTTCCAGATGACGTATATTTAAAATGCATAAAGAAAATGAGGAATTTGCTGTATATTAAAACTGTTGGACCTAATATTTATCAGAGAATGTAAATCCGTAGTAACACCGAATAAATCCAATGGTATTCTTAATTCATAGAAATAGGAGCGAAATCAGGAGGTCAGGAAACATTTCCTGCCTTCTTTTTTATTGTCCAAGAAAGGAGGTACAACCATGGGTATAAGACAAATCCTAATAGATTGGCTTGCAGCTGGTCGAATGAAGAATGAACCGGGTCGGCAAACTGAGGCGTACTTACAGTCATATGGATGGTGGACGTAGTGGAAATGCTCAGCCAGTTCCAAAACGAACTCCAACAAACCTCAGAACATTGAGTGAGTCACCAATACCACGTAGAGCAATCAATGTAGTGAAGAACGGTATCACTAAGCTGAACTGGACTGGAGCAGTAATAGATTAATATGACACCGAGAAGTATAAAGATATATGTAAGACAATTGAACGATCATTGCTTAAGCCAAACTCTGGAGACTCCTTTCGTTCATGGCTAGAACAAATCGTTGAAGACATGCTTGTAGGCAGTGCAGGAAGTTCTGAAGTACATTAATTCAGCATCGCGAATACCAGGCAAATAACTTAAATAGACAGCAGGCGCTTGTTCGCTTAGCGACAATCATAAAGGCGGATTTGAATTGGCTTATGGAGTTGAATTTGATTATGTCAACACAAACCGCGAAGTAACTGATGATGAATTTCTTGAAGTGTTCGAACAAAATAGAATTACCTTTATGAGAGTGAAACTATATCCACAAGGAAGTCTTCTTCGTGACATCGCTGAAATTTTCTTAGACGAGGAAGTCAATAGATTCTGGATTGATAGTTGGAATGCTGATGAAAGCGAAACTCATGAAATGGTTCTGAAAGCACCAGGCAGAGGCGGAGCAGGTGATCTTAGAAGATCTCCTATAGCTAATAGTTTGATAAATCTTCCAGTAAAAAAATTTTGGAACTTAATTACTGGAGTGATGAAGATGGGGCTGGGAGTATGTCCCGTACCGATTTAAGAAAATTAAGAGTTCAAGGTATAGATCGGCATACACAACCCCTTACTGCCATTGATCAACTTCTTCTTGATTTAAGAAATAGAAGAGATGAAATGAGAAGATTTGTTGCCTTTCAGCAATTGGACTAATAGCTCGACATCCTTTCAAAATGTTGATGGGGTGTTTTTGGGAGTGGAGTGCAGTACATATACATAATGTTCCAAATCATTTATATTACGGTTATAGGCTTTGGAAGTAATGACATTGCAATTCGGAGGAATCTCGCTAATGTCGGCGAGGGGCTTATATTAATGGGGGTTGCTGGTTGACAAAAATTATAATTTTTATGGTTATTCTTGTTATCATTACTGATGCTTTTGTATTCAAAGTTTTATCAAGAAAGAAGATTTACCCTCCCCAAAGTATAGTAATTGATCCACTTAAGATTACGATCCAGGACATTGACCGTATGCAAGACGGTTCTGACTTCGAAGAATACTTGTATCGCTTATTTTTAGCACTGGGGTACAATTATGCATATAAAACACAAGGAAGCCGTGATTTCGGCTCTGATTTAGTTTTTACTGATCGTGAAGGATATCGAAATGTGGTTCAGACAAAGAGATATTCGAATCCCGTAGGATTAGTGGCAGTTCAAGAAGTATATAGTTCGATGAGATACTATCGAGCTAAGAGGTCAATGGTAATATCCTCAAACCATTATACCTCAGCATGCGAAGAACTTGCTGGACATAACGCCGTGAAATTACATAATCGAAGTGATCTGATTAATATCATTGATTTATATAAGTTAGGAGAGATCCATAAAGCAAAAGATATTATTGAATTAGAACCTAGAATTATACTAGACTCATGGGATAATTACAGCAATAAAGTTATTAAGAAGGACTTTAAAGCAGAAAAACGATTGGTTGCGAAGAAATAGTTAGGTCGGAGAACAAGGAGTTCTTGTACTGATGAACAATGAAGATTTTCAATACAGAGACACATACTTTATTGTGGGGAAACCAGCAATTCTATGGATCACTATATTTGGTTTGGTGCTACTAGGATTTATGTTGTTTTATTTGATTAAGAAATATCGAAAGAAGAGAAAGTGAGAAGACATGAGTAATACAACAAAGTCTTAGAGAGCGATGCTGAATTCCTGACAGCGGCTCTTTCTCAATCAAAGGTATCCGTATAATTTCGGCTGGAACCAGATCAAATAGGTCATCTTATGGATTATGGCGGAATTGTAGAGGGGTATACACCGGAATCAATTAGGATCAAAGGAACTCGTTTTATTCGTGAAGGTTCGAGTTTAAAGTGCGCATAAATAAGCCCTCCCTATAGTAAATGGAGGGCTTATTTTGATTATTACTTAACAAGAACTATATAATACATTGTATTTCCATTTCCGAAATCTGCGGCTACAGTGCTTGCCCCCGGAGACAAAGCTGTAATCAATCCATCTTGCCTTACTTCAATACTACCATCCGTATGGATGTACCAAAAGTCATACCCTGTTACCCACATTGCTTCCCCGACTTTAAGATTAAGAATAGCCTGATAATATTCTCCCGCAGCAACTACCTCGTTTGCGGAAGGTGACGAATTCGGAACTGTAGAAGTACTGGATGCAAAAGAGGTCGACCCTAACGAAAAACAGGTAGCAACAGTTAATAGACCAGCTAAAATTTTCTTTTTCATAACTCAACCTACTTTCCTTATTTTGGAGTATATTCCAATTATCGAGTCTTTATATACAAATGTAAACATATTTAGTGAATTAGCCCGCTAACCTTACACTGGTTGGCGGGCTTTTTTTTATAATATTTTTATTAATTTCTATCTACTAGAATTGTAAATGACTTTATGTTTCCTAATGCATCATAGGCAAATATATTTGCAGCTCCGTATTGAACGGCACTAACCCATCCATTTTCATGTAAAATAATGGATCCATCATTATAAATTAGTTCACGGAGGACACCAGGGATGTATCTCTGTTCTCCTGAATCCATGTAAATAATAATTTGTTCAAAAGTAGGTCCACTCGTTACATTAGATACTGGAGTTGGGTCAGGAGTTGTGATTGGAGCAGTTGCTGCGAATGAGGTCGATCCTGCAGCGAAACACGAAGCAACAGCGAAGAGCCCTACAAGCAATTTCTTTTTCAACATTAGTTAATCCTCCCAATTAAAAAATATAGTAACAAGGAAAATTATAATTAAATTTGATTAAAATGTATATATGCACTAAGTATGAATAAAATATATATATAATGTATTATTTTGTATAAAAATGATGAAAATAGTGAACATTGGATTTTAATAGTAAGTATGTCCTAAGACTAATTGAGTGCCATAATCCCTAAAGCAAAACGCCCGTCAACCTTAAATAGTCGGCGGGCGTTTATTATTTATACTATGAACTCCGTAAACACTGGACTCCGGAGCATGCCGGATTTAGACCAGTGCCTCATTCGCACCTTTGCTCTTAACCGTGGTTCTAAATGAACTAACTCCTTATCCTCACCTTTAATTAGTTGCGGTGCTACAACTCTGAATGCCTGTTTATGAATTGGTGAAGCGCCGAGTTCAATAATCCCAGCTGGACGTAGTTTTCTGGATGTACTGGATGGAACAGCAGCCAGCCAACCAAATTCTTGTTTGCGATATTCGGTTATGAAAACATCAGCATAGGTCCAATTGATGACCTTTTGCCACGCGTGAGAACGGCGGCCAGTCTCATATACGCTATTTTTACGTTTACCCACTATGCCTTCCTTACCGCGAGTTTCGATCTGCTCAAACAATGCCTCTCCAGCACCTTCAACGTGAGGCGCTACTCCAAAGCTATCAGACGGTAGAGTTAACCCCGCCAGTATCTCCTTACGGCTCATCAGGGGCAATCCACGCAGATCCTGATCTTTGTACATTAAGATATCAAAGATGGCGTAATACGCTGGGAGTGTCCCGGTGAGTTGAGTTATTTTATCAGCTCGTCTCGCTTGAAAACGACTCATAACAGATTCGAAATCTGATACTCCGGTTGTAGGATCAACACAAGCTACTTCACCGTCTAAAACAACATCGTCCGCAAATGGGAGATGTAATAACTCCAAGAATAATACTGATTAGAAAGTACAGCACAAGCATGTGTATTGATTAAAGAACTAATCGAATCCTCCTCAGTGATTATCCCTGAAAATTAACCTTCCTACATATAGGCAAACGCCGTGAACGTTGTAGGCAAAGGACCATAGACTGTTATCAGGATTGAAACATTCGAGGAGGATATCCATGGAATCAAATACAAATTTTCATCAACAGGTCGCTTGGAATTGCATGAATAAATATGTAGGTATAGTAACGACTGATGGTCAATCCTTTGACGGCTTCATCGCTCACGTGGATCAGAACTATATCACCCTAGCGGTTCCCAGCAATGAAATGGTCGATCGTATGAACGGAATGCCTGCCGAGCAGTCGAACTATAGACAATTCGGGTTCCAGCCCGGCTTTTACCCAAGACGCCGCTTCTATCCACGCCGTATCCCTTTTTTCGGAATAAGCAGTCTATTTCTACTCCCGTTTTTTATCTGACTCGGTGCAGGGGGATGAAGGGTCATCCCCTTTCTAGCTATTTAACTACTTAATCGGAGAAAATTAAGAAGTAAATACAACTCTACATCTATATTGATTATAAAAAAGAATTGCCATCCTACTCTATCGTATGGTATTATAAATTTCGTCGCAGGACGGTAGCTCAGCGGGAGAGCACTATCTTGACAGGGTAGGGGTCATGGGTTCGAACCCCATCCGTCCTATATCGAAAAAGCCTTATTATATAAGGCTTTTTCTTTTTTTTCGATCATCGATGCCGCTCTATAAATTTGTGAATCTTGCTCTAGGGGACGGATTGGGGACGAAATTTTTCTTCTCATAAAAAAATGGCTATCTTTTTCACAACTCAGGCAGCCCTCTCAATTACTTTAATAAATGTTATCTGGAGAAGCCAACTTCAAAAAGTGTACAGTCAGTATTATGGTAAATCTGTTATGTTGAAGAGAAAAAATGAAAGCTGCACTCTTAACATTTTAGCAACCAGAATTATCACCAATGACCAGCATATAAGCCCCCACCATTAACTGATGGTGCTTATTCATATGTTTTATCGCACCTCTTCTTCAAACTTCTCCCAATCAATAATTATTTGCTTTTGTTCACTTAGCCACTTTTCCAAAAAGGTACGTGTCTCTTTAACCGGATCATACCATTTCCGATTTTATATTTTGGAAATCTATCGTCAAAGAAAAATGTATCTTGAATTGAATTGAATTCCAACTCATACAAGTTCGTTTTTCAGGCTCTGTTGTATCCCAAAATACGTACTTATTATCTAATTCATCAAGTAATTTCTCTATTTTTTCTCGGCAAATTAATAATATTTCCGATTTATCTATATCAATAGTAACTAAATTCTTACCATCACTCATCTCACAAACTCCTTACATCTTCATATAAACGGTACATCAAAGTTTTATTACGAACTCGCTCCAATAATGTCCTCTATTTTAATCCAATCCCAATCCTCGCCATAACGAAACTTAATCTGTCTAAGGTGCTGATCTACTCTCATGACTATCCCATGAATGGATCTGTCCTCATATTCCCCAAACAATGTAATCGTGATGGGACTACAATCCTCTAAAGATTGAGCTAGTACCTATGAGATTTCAGCTAATTCTTGGGGATCTAAATCAGGCTTTGATCGCACCTCTTCATTTAGCGGATCGTCCAGAATCCTATTTTTATGTTCAGGCATTAACATCCGACTTCCCTCCCAAAGACCATTACCTTCAAGTTTCTTACGCTGTTGTGATTTCATTGTCTTCGTCGACTCCCTTAATAACTCTCAATGCTCGTGGCATGTTACCTCTCTGTATTTACCCCTTACTCTTCAAGCGCTCCATGTACACATGTATTACCACTGTAGATGACACCCCTACCTCCCTGGCAAGTTCACGTAATTGGCGGATAGTGAATTATTTTGATCATCTTAATTAATGATCTGAGCATTTCTTTCTCTTTATCCGTTAATGGATTCATGCAATTGCTCCTTTATCACTTGGCTGCCAAGCTAATATATTTACCATTAGAAACAATCTTGGCGCTCCTGTATTTAAGCATGGTGCACGAATCTTTCCGTCCTTTATACCTTAACTTCAATTTTGCGCTGAGTAATTTTGCCAACTTTATCTTAGTAAACAATTTCAACGGTTTACCAATCCGCATATGCACGTTGATAGCCCCCTAAAAATAGAACATATTTTTTTATGATAAAAAGACGTACATTCTTAAAACAACAAGAAACTTATTCACTAATTGGTATAAAGAACAAACTATCATTATTCATTCACTTCATTACATATATAGGAATTTATGTTTAGACAAGTTTGTTATCATATCTATATAATAAGGATAAAAGAACAAAATAAGGGGTGTTAGTAATTATTATGAAAAAGTTAAATTTTTTACTTGTTTTATTTTTATTATTTACTGCGGTACCTGTACATATCGCTTCCGCAAGCACGGAGCCGCGGGTGGTTTATGTTGACCTCGGGGTTGATGGGCAACAAACAAGCAAAATAAGTTTAATAGGTACCGGAACAGGCCATGATTTGAAATTTTACGGTACAGATAAAGCCCTGCTGTTCCACTCCCCAGACTCTGCTTTGAAATTGACTGGAACTTATAAGAATGAAAATACATATAAAAAAATTCGTATGGTTGAAATCACGTTAGATGAAGGCGCAGAATTAACAGGAGCGATCTGGTATGATGATAACAACCCAAGACCAGTAAATAATGTTACCTCCATTAATCCGTTGACAGTCCCCATCCCTTCTGAATTTGGTGAAGATTCCTTACTCGCAGGTAAATTATTTACTAGCGGACAAGGTGCAACTTACCAACTTACTGACGGTGATGATTCTACTAACAAAGTAATTAGCAATACAATTAGATATATTTACCATCATACATTTAGTGAACCTGTATTTGCAGATAAACTATTTGTTAGAAAACAAGGTGACTGGCTTACAGCAACGATTATGTTTGAAGATAACACTCGCATAACTTTCACTCCAGTTGAAGCATTTGCAAAGACTTCTTATTATTACGACATACCTACTCAAAAAAAAGTAAAAGAAATAACGTTTTCTGCGGGACAACTGGGTTCTACTCTAATTGATACAGATTTACGCAAAGCCGAAGTGCCTGAACCAACACCAATACCTACTATTACTCCTGAACCAACAGCTTCTCCATCTCCGACCAGTACACCGGAGCCAACACCGACTACTACGCCTAGCGCTACACCAACAGTGACGCCAAAACCTACAGCAACTCCAGAACAGCCAACAGGCCATCGAGCTATTCTTACTATAACTCTGGTGAATGGAACAGAAAAAGAATATGACCTACCAAATGCTGAAGTGGATGCATTTTTGAACTGGTACGATGCTCGTGATGCAGGCAGAGGTGCAGGATCATATGCTATTGATAAGCATTCAAACAATAAAGGTCCGTTCAGCAAACGTAAAGACTATGTTGTATTCGATAAGATACTTACCTTTGAAGTTAGTGAGTATATTACAACCGAATAAATAGAAAAAATCCCCGCCAATCACTTTAGGTTGACGAGGATTTTTTTATTTTCACAAAATTTAAGTATGTTACCGGCAGTACCAATATTCGCTTCCCTTATATCAGAACAACCTATAGACACTATCTCGACTGCTCAGCTACGCCTGCAAGGATAATCCAAGTAGATATTAATCCTCTAAAGAATTGTCTTTAACTCTTCTTTGGAAGTATTAATCCAAATGAATTTCTGCCTTATAACAAAGCGTGAAACTATCATAAAGTATGTACGCATCATATCGAACACACGATTGCTTAACAAACACGAGTTTTTTCGTAATTGGATTGATTATGTATAAATGGTGAATTTAATATATTTATACCATATATACAAAAAAATGTTTGGACGCAACCCATTTATTGTAATAATCTTATCGAGCTTGTATTGTTATTGGGTTCTCATTCTAAGAAGAAAGGAGAAGTATTATTTTATAAACTTAGTACATAAAATGCTCATTTGATTTATGGAATCCGAAACATTTGATTCGTCGCAGTTCCAACATATATTGAACTAATAAAATCTACAGGAAATTAAGAACTAAAGACATTTTCCTGTCGATAAAAATTATTCAAGGGGTGTATAATGAAAAAACTTTTCTTTCTTACGTTTCTATTAACTTTACTTTTGCCTATAAGTAAGATTCATGCAGAAAGTGTGCCGGAGGACGTATACGATTATCTATCAGGAAAACCATTTGTAATTGCAAATAGCACTATTGAAAATCTTAGTTTTACCGACAATAATAATACCACAGGCACCCAAATGTACAATCATTATACTATTTCCTTTGAGAATCCTATCGATATTTCGGGTTATTCATCTTACTCAGTAGGTGGAATTTATGGGTCAGGTGTTGCAATAATTTTCAATTATGACAATGGAACAAGTAATACTACTGTCGCTGGAGGAAGTGGAGGTTACACAACTTTAGACTTAAAAGGAGTTAAAAAAATAACTCTTGCACGAACTGGTACAGAAGGAAGCCCAGGCTTTTTATATGATTTAAAAGTTTTTGTAAAAAAGACACCAACACCAGTCCTGAATCCTACACTTGATGTGACGATCGAAAAAGAAAAGGTAGGAGTAGGTCAAGAGTTCACAGCAGGAGTTTCACTCAAAAATGTAAAAGATATTTATGCCGAAGACTTTGAAATAAAGTATGACAATCAACACCTACAGTATCTTGGATTTGAAGAGGTTGCTGGCTATAAAGTATACAACACACCAACCGACTTAAACGGTACTCTACGCTTTATCGTAGCCAGCAAAGGTGAAGACTACGGGATTAATAAAGACACAGTTATTCTGAAATTGAAGTTCAAGGCGAAAGCCATAGGAACAGCAGTAGTCGATTCCACAAAAGCTAGGATTGCTGATACGGAGCAGGAATATGATCTTGAGAAAGAAAACTGTTTAGAGGACAGCATCATAATTGAAGCAACAGATGTCAACAAATCAGGAGAATTCACCTTGGTTGATCTAGCGATTGACGCCAGATATTTCAAGTATTTGGCGGCGGATGTTGATCCGGTAAAATACAACGCTCAGCAAGCTGGTGATGAGTACGTCAATGACGATGACCTTCTTTATATTGTGGATCAAATATTAAGTAACTCAAACTATTTGCCTAACAGCTAATAAAATAGCCTCCCAACTCTTACCTCCTCTATCCTTAGTAGCCAAGAGCTATAATTGGATGGAGGAGTTTTGTATGTTTATAACACCTACACTTATGTTATTACAAACTGCTACCGGACCATTCAGTCACAGCGATTTTATATATGAACCAAAGATAGATGGGCATCGTCTTATTTATTCTCAAGAGTCCGGAAACTAATTAGGAATGAGCTTCAATGGAGTAGATAACTTCTTTTTTGCCAGTAAGCGGGGAGTCATTTATAAAATACAATTTGTCACCGCTCCGTTTTACGAATTTCAAAGTATCTCCTTTAAAAGGAACATCGTTATTTTCCGCATATTCCTGATCCTTTGCTGTGAGTAGCTCCTTATACAAAAGGGTTCGCTCGCCTGTTTGGCGGTCGATTAAGGTTAGCAATCCATTCTGATTTCCACGAAGCAGTATGATTTCTTTATCAATGCTTTCTACATAGTAAGCATCTTCCTCGCCACCCAGCTTTACAAGATCAAGAGTATCTATTACATTGCCTGTGCCGTCTTGGATGAAACGTAAGGTATTACCATCATGCAAGATGAGGTTGCCATCATAAGGTTTGAAATCCGCATCTCCTCTGAACTGGTAAGCGAATGTGGCCTTGCGTAGTAATGCACCATTTTTGAATATGAGTGTGATTTCGCGTGTATTAATATGAGGCTCTCCATAGGAATCAATAATCTTAATGACTAGCAGACCCCCCGCCGTTTTCTCGATCTTCATTCCTGCCCAGTCAAAGTTTGTTTGGAGTGAAGTGAGTTTTATCACCGTATCCTTGCCTTGTGAGACATATAAATCACCATTAGCTTTGACCAGCGTATAGGTACGCCCTCCAAAGGATTCTGTGAAAACATTGTAGGTCTTCAGATCATCTGCTAAAAGTGTGTTCGTTGTGGAGTCCAGACGGAGATGGCTGCCTTCGAAAGCCTTAACGATAAAACGGGCCGGCACATATATCCCATCTTCTTTGGATTTAAAAGGTATTCCTCCTAGATCTACCGCTTTCCCGTCAAGCACGCCAGTTTGACTCCCGATTCGAACAGCAAAACTTTTAGTCCAGCCTTTGAACAGAGCACGTTTGCCGGATTTATCCCATTCCATTTTTAAGCCAGCTTGTTCAGCGATCCCCCGAACATCTACGTAGATTACACCATTTTTGAGCAGCGCAGGTCCGCCTATGTTTCCACCAGGAATGCCAAATTGGTAGTATACTTGCGAAGTACTAGCAGAGGAAGCTTGGGCAAGCGCAGAGGACTCCGATACAGTTAATGAAGAGCTTGCTGACATGGTGGCAGGGAGTAAAAGTGTTGAGAGCATTAAGACGGATAACCAAGCTTTGGAGTGAAAAGAGAGCATATGAACCAACCCTTTCTTTATCTGGCAGTAAAATTTATCCAAGATAGTTGGTTTGACGCTGAAACGTTTCTAAAAGTTGCGTCGTATACTTTCCGAAGGGCTCACTGTAGAAATATATTTAATGCTACTATGATAAGATAGATGGAACTGTACAGTAGTTTCTTAAAATTGAAAGATAAAGGAGCTTGTGATCTTGCCGCAAATGCAAAATGAGCAGAAAAAGAATACTTCTACTCCGCTGAAATGGTTGGGGGGCGGAGCCGCCATGCTCCTGTTAAAAGGAAAGGCGATTTTGTCTCTGCTGAAAATAGGTAAAATTGCCGGGCCGTTAATTTCCATGATGGTTTCTATAGGAGCATATGCTTTGATTTATCCGTGGGGGTTTGCTATAGGTATCGTCCTGCTTTTGCTTGTTCATGAATTGGGACATGTTATAGCCGCTAAGCGGATCGGGCTACCCGTCAGCGCTCCGTTATTTATTCCTTTTTTAGGCGCCTTAATTACTATGAAAAAACATCCGCTGGATGCGAAGACAGAAGCGTATGTTGCTTTTGGCGGACCGATTCTGGGTACTATTGGGGCTACTGCTGTTTTTGGAGCGGGATACTATATGGATAGTCCGCTTCTTTATTCCCTGGCTTATATAGGCTTATTACTTAATTTGATTAATCTGCTGCCAATCCATCCGCTAGACGGTGGACGTATTGCTACCGCAGTTACGCGCTGGCTGTGGCTTGTGGGTCTGGTGGGTGGCTTAGCTATAATCGTTTACTTGCGTTCGATTTTGTTCTTTATCATCTGGGCAATGTTTGCTTACGATCTGTATAATAAATATGTGAAAAGACGTAACAACAACCGCCCGCAGTCTGTGACTAAGGGGTTCTTAATTCCCGTGGAGCCCTTGCGAGAGGCGGGTTACATGATTCCAGGAGCTGAGCATCGCCGGGATTTACCTTTTACTACCTACAGTGATCTAGAGAGACAGCAGTATGTTGTGGTCAGATGGGACCAGCTGAATTATTATGGAAAAGCTACACTGCCACAGCAATGTATTATTGAAAAGGTAAGAATTTCGCAGCTGGAGCAAGTAACGTTAGAGAATGGTCTTCATTTAAAAATGCAATGTGACATTAGCTGTACCGTACACGATAATGATAAGTATTACGATGTGCCAGCCAATACACGCTGGAAATATGGGACAGCTTATTTTGTTTTAGCAGGCTTTTTGGTTGGGATGATGTATTTAGTCCATTTGGTTGGAAACGTCAATCTCTAAGAGGGAAACTGGAATGAATAGCTCCTATTGTTTATAAAGCTCTTGAATCGTCAAAGCTGTAGTGAGTATAAATGCAGCTGCGATGAAAGGAGCTTTTTTATGTCTAAAATTGTGAAATGGGAAGTCGGCGTTTGCCTATTGTTACTGCTGGGTGTAGTGGGGTGTTCTACGGCGAAACCCGCAAAAGTTATCGAAATCAATGAGATGACCAATCTGGATGGCAAATCTAAAAGTCAGTATCCTCCGTTGTCACCTGTGATGCAAGACGTATATAACCGTTCAATCCCTGAAGAAGTATATTCTGTGGATTAGTCTACTGAGAGGTTACGGATTCCATGTGTAGGCTTTTCTTTCTAGTCATTATTTTATATAATAGACAACTATCGTTGGCTACATAGAGAGAGGAGTTTGCAACTAACATGGCGGCAGAAATCTTACGGGTAACTACAGAGGAACAGCTTCAGATGGGGCTGGATATCCGTACTAAAGTATTTGTTGAGGAACAAAAGGTACCGGCCGAGGAAGAAATTGACGAATATGATGCCATCAGTCCGAATGCGCACCATATTCTGATTATAGATGAAGGGATACCTGTAGCAACGGGTAGATTGATCTATTACAAAGCAGGTACTGCTAAAATGCAGCGCATCGCCGTATTGAAAGACTATCGGGTCAAAGGATACGGACGTGTCTTGTTACTGGCGATGGAAGAGCTTGCTCGGGAGCTTGGACTGGAAGCTTCAATTCTAGATGCTCAGTGTCAGGCAGAGAATTTCTATAAGAAACTCGGCTATGAAGTTATTTCTACAGAACCATTTTATGATGCAGGTATATTACATGTACGTATGCAAAAAATACTTTAAAGATTGGCGCACATAATTATTGGACGCTCTACGCAAGCTAGGATGTGCCGAATGATGGCAAATCCAAGTGCAAGGGGCGAGCTAAAGTGCCAAATAACGAACGTGAATCTTTCGTAGCTGTTCAAAAAAATGGGGATGGCGATTTAACAAGCTTCCAGACCTCTACAGGACGTGTGCTGGCGTATGACCAAGCCCTGCAAGAAGTACAGGCTGGAAATATTGCCGGAGTGAACGCTTTTAAAGGTAAGGATGGAGAAACTTATATTCGCGGAGATGCGGATGGAGATCCAACTAACAATCTGGATAATTTGCCGACATTTTCATAGTTCAACACGAAAAGCCGTACATACGTCTACAGACGTTTATGTACGGCTTTTTTTTGTAAAGATCAGAGTTTATAGTTCACATGCTGCTCTAAAAATTCCATCTCTCCTGTAAGTCCGACGAAATCTGGTTGTTCATCGCTATAATGCATGAGCTTGATCCGCTCGCGAACATCTTTAGGCAGAGACATCAGCTCTTCCAGCGTGGTGTGAACAACGCCTGTTCCACCTAGTTGGCAGTCATGCAGGATGATCCGGATCCCGCGCTCCCGCACAAGGCTAATCAGTAGATCCGGCTGAAAGGTCATGTCCGCACTATAAAAAATCTCGTTGTTTATTAGAAGGGAATAACTGTTTTTGCCGGGAATATGCGGTGTTTGTATGATCTCTAATGAAAGAGTAGGAGAGAGTTTGTAGGTATTTCCAGGCTGTATGGGCTTAACATCGAAGATATCAGATAAGGAAGATACAGCATCTTCTTGGTATAGACCTCCCTTTATTGTATTGTTCCACAAGGGCTCTATAAGTGTCTCGGGAAGAAGTAAGGTCATTTTTTTACCGTGCACATGCTTTAAGGTTAGCGCAAGCTCTTCCAGCCCTCCAACATGATCCGCATGAATATGTGTAATGAGCGTAGCATTTACGTCACTGAAGGATTTTTCAAGTCTATGCATGGCAAGCGCGGCTGTTATCCCGCAATCAATCAGCAGGGTGTAATTTTCATCTAGCAGCAAGCCATTGTTGTTAAAATATTTTTTCGCAAAAGCATTGCCTGTTCCTAGCATTTGTAGGCTTAGACTCATAAGAAAGAACCCTCCTGAAATCGGTTATTGCTAATGTTTCTACTTCGAATAAGACCATAATATCATTTTTCGCAAGATCAATGAAATATTTACCTGAAATCAGCGCAACTTGCTGAAACAAAGTAAGTATATATTAACAGCATGAATTATCTGGAGGGTCTCAAATGAATAGATGGAAAAAAATCACTTTGTGCGTGTTTGCTTTTTCCTTGATGGGTGGCTCATTATTATTCGCCGATTCCGTTAATCAGAAAATTAGAGTATGGAGCAACGGAAAAGAAATTGTAGACGGCGGTTATCTAATTGATGGAAAAACGTACATTCCTGCTAGAGAAACAGGCGGGGTTGTTACTTGGGACGGTTCTGGGAAAGTTACGATCCTTAAACCTAATGTCCATATTGTACTTTTTAAAGGGGATACGGTTTTTGGCAATGTCAACGTAGGCAAGCTGAAAATAAAGATATTAACTCAGGTAGATAGTCTGACCGAAGAGATTTCAGCTGTGAAAGTGGCCATGACAGATCCGTCTGGAAACGTTAAGGATATTCAGTCACAGGTGCTTGAAGGCTCGCAGAAGGATAATTTCTGGTTTCCAACCTCGGAGTTTACTTATGATTTTAAAGAAGCGGGCAAATATCGGGTAGGCTTCTATATTAAGCCCTCTAAAAATGCCGATTACGTACTTGTGTCGGAGAAGGTAATAACAGCGTTAAATTAGGTGTTCTAAATTGACCTGAACTAATCTAACGTGGTACGATACCAGATGTAGGATAATACAATTCAAAGTGAGGTATTACAATGAGCGATCACAAACATGAGCATGGTGAAGCATGCGGTTGCGGGCATGATCACGACCATGAGCACGAGGAGTTTGTGCTGACCTTGACGAACGAGCAGGGCGAAGATGTGGAAATGGTGCTTGTAGAAACGTTCGACATAGGCGAGAAATTATATGCTCTGTTGTTAGAGCGCGAGAATCCAGAAGCAGACGGCATTATTCTGCGTATGGAAGAAGAAGACGAAGAAATGGTATTGTATAATATCGAAGATGAAGAAGAATGGAAAGCTGTTGAAGAAGCTTACAACAATCTGCTTGCTCAGCAAGAATAGATTCTAGCGACTAAACTTAAGCTGTTCTATGTGAATGGAACAGTTGATGCTTATATACAGAAACCCGATACTCATTATGGTATCGGGTTTTTGTATAAATGATTTAAGTTTTTAAGGAAAAAGATAGATCTTAGGATATAGGATCGGCTTCAACAATCACCTTAACATTAGTGATGCTGCGGTCCTCAGGCCCTTTAACCGGCAGGCCGATTTCGACGTGGTCGATAATGTAGTCGATATTATCCTGAGTAATGACTTCGCCAGGGAGGAGAATCGGTATCCCCGGTGGATATACATAGATAAACTCTGCAATGATGTATCCAGCAGATTCGCGGAACGGAACTAACTGAGTGTCAGCATAAAAAGCATCTCTTGGAATTAAAGCAAGCTGCGGGATTTCTGGAACCTGAACCTTCAGTTCATAGATTTCACCCTTGCTATAATGGATAGCGGATAGCACCCGTAAAGCAGCTAATAATTTATCTACTGATTCTTGAGTATCACCTGGGGTAATAAGGCAAAGAATATTATACATGTCACTCAGTTCAACTTCGATGTTGTATTTCTCACGCAGCCAGTTTTCGGTTTCGTAACCAGTGATCCCTAAATGGCGAACGTGAATGTTAAGTTTGGTTGGATCTAGATCGAAAGTTGCTTCTGTTCCAAGTATTTCTTTACCAAAGCTGTACAAGCCTTCGATAGTGTTAATGGTCTCGCGTGCGTAGTTGGACAATTGGATGGTTCTTTCCGCCATTTCATGTCCGTTCAGCGCGAGATTGCGTCTAGATGTATCGAGAGACGCTAATAAAATATATGAGGTTGATGTTGTAGTCAGCATGCTCATAATGGTCTGCACCCGTTGTGGGTTAATCAGCCCAGTCTTCGCATTTAGATTCAGTACCGAGCTTTGCGTCATGGAACCACCAAGCTTATGCACACTAGTGGCAGCTATGTCCGCACCAGCCTGCATGGCCGACACCGGCAGATCCTCATGAAAATGAATCAGTACTCCATGTGCCTCGTCCACCAGAACGGGTACCCCGTAACGGTGAGCCAGGTCGACAATCGAACGCAGGTCGGCACATACGCCGAAGTACGTTGGATTGATAACTAGAACTCCTTTAGCGTCTGGATGACGCTTTAACGCTCGTTCCAGCGCACTGGTGGTTATGCCGTGATCTATCCCGAGATTCTCATCCTGTACAGGCGAGACGAACACAGGCTTGGCTCCGGAGAAGATAATGGCCGACATTACGGATTTATGAATGTTACGCGGCACAATTATTTTTTCACCCGGTGAGCAGACAGAGAGGATCATCGTCATGATGGCATTGCTCGTGCCCTGTACGCTAAAATACGTATAGTCGGCGCCGAAAGCCTTCGCAGCCAGCTTTTGAGCCTCCTGGATTACGCCAGTTGGCTGATGTAGATCATCAAGCGGTGCGATGTTGATTAGATCTATGGATAGAGCGTTATCGCCGATAAACTCACGGAATTCGGCATCGGTTCCTAGCCCCTTCTTATGCCCGGGAATATGAAATTGAACTGGATTGCCGGCGGCATGCTTTTTTAGAGCTGTGAAGAGGGGAGTACGGTGTTGATTCATTTAATGCTGTCACAACCTTTCGCGAATAGTTAATTTTTAAGGCAAGCATCAGTATAACAAAACAATCTTCAGAATACTAGGATTTGGATGTGATAGAATGTCCACGAAAGCTGAACAACGGATGAATATTAGTTTAGCATCACCATTTATTGTTGAGATGTGGGTAATTATTTTTTTAGTTGAATTTGTTAAAGGTTCGCTGCTTGTTGCTTTATTGCCAGTGTATATGGAGAATATACTGGGGCTGTCGGTGACAGTAGTGGGATTCGCTTTTGCCCTACAGTATTTGGGGGACAACGTCTTCCGCAGCCCTTCAGGCTGGGTTATGGAGCGCATAGGGTTCCGCTGGACGATGACAAGTGCATTGCTGCTGATTCTAGTAGCCATTGGTTTGATCATCTATGCCAAAACGGCCGTTGCGTTATCCATCGCCTGTCTCATTCTTGGGATCGGGACCTCACCGCTTTGGCCATGTGTGATGACCGGGATTACCGAGCTGGCCGGATCAACCAAAAGCGGCAGCAGTGGTGCGGCCATGGGCGCTGTTGAGATGGCTTCTCTCGCAGGAACAGGAATCGGTCCAATTGTTGTGAATTTTTTAATGGATCAGGGTGGACAAAGCTATCACGTAGCTTTTCTAGTCTTGTTAGGTTGTGCTGCCGCTGTAGTTGTAGTAGCCCTTTTCTTACCTAAACGAATCTCTTCTAGCGGGTCTCATGCTGTCGTGAGGGACATGCATGGACTTGGCGGAGCAATGGAGCGTAAAAAGCTTAGTCCGTTAGAAAGTATAAAAAGAACGCTGCATCAGGTGAGAACTACCCTGAAAGTCAGCAGATGGCTGTACCCGGCGTTGTTCCTACAGGCCTTCGCCATTGGCTTGATGACACCTGTAGTTACCTTGTTTGCACGTACAGAGCTGCATGTTAGTCCCAATCAATTCAGTTTGCTCCTCATTGCAGGGGGAGGGATTACAGTTCTTGCACTTATTCCCGCAGGTAAGCTGGTGGACCGTATAGGGACAACGGTGTTTCTGAATATAGGTTTTTTGTTAGCTGCCTTTTCGCTGGCCTTTTTCTCTCAGGTTCGCTGGCTGCCACTTGCCTTTATCGCGGTTGCGCTGGTCGGTATAAGCTACGCGCTTATCCTCCCGGCATGGAATGCCTTTCTGGCTAAGCAAGTTCCTAAGGGGGAACGAGGGACGGTCTGGGGGCTGTTCTTGACACTCCAAGGCTCAGGAATGGTAGCGGGGCCAGTATTGTCAGGTAGATTATGGGATCATGTAGGACATGGTGTCCCATTCCTGGCAAGTGCTATTGTAATGTTGCTGCTCTTCGGGCTGCATCTGCTTATCGTGCATAGAACGAAACAGAAATTTAAGACTAGCTGAGGAAAAAAAGCCGCTGATAACCGGAGAATGATCCGGTAAATCAGCGGCTTTTTAGAAAATTAGAAGGATATACGATATAACGGAAGTAAGTTTCGAAGGTCTTCTGTATGACACTGTGCAGCTGAAGGACTAGAACGTTTATGCTCCAAAAGGACTAAAAGGCATTAAAATTCTCGATCAGCGTTTGGAGAAAGGCTGTTGCGGGTAAAAATAGTCAATAAACCAAGTTACCGCTACATAAACTGAAGTATAAAATAAGATTAAGACGAACGCAAAAAGGAAGTTAACTCAAGAAGAGGTCCGGCAGCCATGATTACTCTGGAATTGAACTAATGAAGGTTGGCTTTACAGATGTGAAGCTGTTAGGGGGGAGTGCCGTGAACAAAAACGACGAGGTGGAGTATTGTAACCTGGAACTGCGGTTCGACAGACAGCATATCCAGGACCTGATCAAGGATTTGATTCAAGAAGGTTATTCCCTATATTGGAGCGAGAATGAACAGGTCTTTGTGATTTCGGTCCGTACGGGTCGTAAGTTAGTGAAATTGCGGTTTCAAAGGATTAAAGACGGCTATAAGCTTGTGGGCGATTATATGATCCGTGATGCTCGCTTGTCAGAGTGGATGGAGAAGTTAATTGGGGATATGCGCGGGCATGCAATCGTTAAACGTTTCCGGGATCGGCAGATTATTATTGAAAATATTTTGTTTGGCGAAGTGATTCGCCTAGTTGAAATTTCTGGTTATCAGCAGCGTGTGTTATATCAGAAGGGACCTATGCTCACAGATGAGGAGCTGACAAGACTCTTTTATTCTATTGAAGGGGAAGAACGGGTTCGCCAGCGGAGAATTGAAGTGGATGAACAGTTGGATCGGTTAAATGATGCACTAAAAGCTGGAGATACGGTTCGCGCGGACAAATGTCGAGCTGAGCTTGCCTTTTTGACCAAGGAATTGTTTATGTTAGAATGGTAAGCAAGTGCCGCAAATGTTCTTTCAAGGCACCCCGTTCATCGGGGTGTCTTATATTTGTATTGGAACTTGCAGACAGGGGTTCACTTCTGACGTTAAAAACGTTAAAATAGTCATTGTGATCATTTCTTAGACTGAATTTGTCAATGAAATTGATCTCTATTCGCAGGGCAGGCTTTGCTGTCTCTGATAAAGGGTGGTATTCTTATACTGCGAGAAATGGATTTCACAAAAATATAGGGTGCAAAGGGTGGAGGACCAGATGGCAAAACAACAAATCGGCGTTATTGGCTTGGCGGTAATGGGCAAGAATTTGGCTCTAAATATCGAAAGCAAAGGTTTTTCCGTATCCGTATTCAACCGCTCCCCGGAGAAGACACATGATCTTCTTGCTGAAGCGGAAGGTAAAAACCTCGTAGGCACATTTTCCGTTGAGGAATTTGTAGCTTCGCTGGAAACACCGCGCAAAATTCTGATCATGGTTCAAGCTGGTAAAGCTACTGATGCTACCATCGAACAACTGCTGCCGCATCTTGATCAAGGCGACATCATTATCGACGGAGGGAATGCTTACTTCCCTGATACAGTTCGTCGTAGTAAAGAGCTGGAAGAAAAAGGTTTCCGCTTTATCGGTACTGGAGTTTCCGGTGGTGAAGAAGGTGCTCTTAAAGGTCCTTCGATTATGCCAGGTGGTCAAGAAAGTGCGTATAAACTTGTAGAGCCTATCCTAACGGCAATCTCAGCCAAAGTGGACGGAGAGCCTTGCTGTACATATATCGGACCTGACGGTGCAGGACACTATGTTAAAATGGTGCACAACGGTATCGAATATGGTGATATGCAATTGATCTGTGAAGCTTATCAGTTGTTGAAAGATGTTCTAGGTCTGGATGCAAAAGAACTTCACAATATTTTCAAAGAGTGGAACAGCGGCGAGCTCGACAGCTACCTGATCGAGATCACTACTGATATCTTTGCTCAATATGACGAAGAAACCGGCAAACCTATGGTTGACGTTATCCTTGATTCTGCTGGCCAAAAGGGTACTGGTAAATGGACAAGCCAAAGCTCACTAGATCTTGGTGTACCTCTGTCCATGATTACCGAATCCGTATTCTCCCGCTTCCTGTCTGCTATGAAGGATGAGCGCGTAGAAGCAAGCAAAGTGCTTAACGGACCAGAAGCAACAACATTTGAAGGCGACAAAGCCGAATTCATCGAGAACGTGCGTAAAGCATTGTTCGCGAGCAAAATCGTATCCTACGCGCAAGGTTTCGCTCAACTTCGCGTAGCTTCCGACGAATATGGTTGGGATCTGAAATATGGCGAGCTGGCTAAAATCTGGCGCGGCGGCTGCATTATCCGTTCCCGTTTCCTACAAAATATCACAGATGCTTATGAGAACAATGCAGAGCTTAAGAATCTGCTTCTTGATCCTTTCTTTAAGAATGTTATGGACAATTACCAATCTGCATGGCGTAAAGTCATTGCTTCTGCGGTAACTTTGGGTGTTCCAGTTCCTGGATTCTCCAGCGCATTGGCTTACTATGACAGCTACCGCACAGAACGTTTGCCTGCTAACTTGCTTCAGGCTCAACGTGATTACTTTGGCGCTCACACCTTCAAACGTGTGGACAAAGAAGGCGTCTTCCACCACAACTGGATGGCAGCGGAATAATCTAATTGACTGTATGACAAGCGGCCCGGACGGCTTCACCAGAAATGGGGAGCCTTTCGGGTCTTTTTTTACTGGAAGAAGCGGATTGTCTAATGTTTTGACCCTGTGTTATGATATGACAAATATCGCGGTTGGAGGATAGTCATGGCTGGGGATACAGAAGAACTAAAAACGATGAGTCAGGAAGATAAGAACAAAAACATTATTTTAGTAGGGATGATGGCGACTGGTAAGTCAACTGTTGGTGCTATTTTGGCCGAGGAGCTGGGCTATGAGCTGGTTGATTTGGATCATGTCATTATTGAGACTGAAGGCAGAAGCATTGCAGAAATCTTCGCAGAAGATGGTGAGGAATACTTTCGAAGCGTAGAAACTGCGGTTCTAAAGCAAATGCTAGAGTCTGAGAATAAATTAATATCCACTGGTGGAGGCGCGGTATTGGCGCCGGGGAATACAGCCTTAATGCTGAGTAAAGGGCATGTAGTTGCGCTAACGGCAACTGAGGAAGAGATTATTGCACGTGTTAGCGGGGATGAGAATCGTCCGCTGCTCGCCGGCAATGCAGAAGAACGGGTCAGACGAATCATGGAAGATCGCCAGGATGCATACCTATTCGCGCATTACACGGTCGATACAACGGGACTGACTGCGGCAGAAGTGTCGCAACATATTTTAATGCATTACCGCGGTTGAGCTTTTAAGAGAGTGTCTCATTCCATTCAATCATACCGCCGCTGAGGTTCGCAGCGTTATAACCAAATTGCTGTAGATATTCGCAGACACGTTGGCTGCGGGCACCGGAACGGCAAATGAAGATCACTTTGGCATCGCTTGGAATATCCTCAGTACGGTGCGGAATTTCTCCCATAGGGATATGTTGTGCACCGGGAATCATCCCAAAGGCCACCTCTTCGTCTTCGCGAACATCGATGAGTACAAGGTCTTCACCTGTCTCTATACACTGCCGTAATTCTTGCGGTGTGATTTGTGGTACATTATGCATGGGTTTGACCTCTTTTCATCAGAAGAATGGTTTAATGATAACACAAGAACAGAATACCCTGTCAAACGAGCATTACATACCAACTACATCTACTAAGGAGAGTTTATATTATGGACGTTATTATTAGGCCAACGCCATCTCTGCAAGGAGAATTTGGAGCCCTCTCTTCCAAAAACTATACGACACGTTATCTGCTGGTTGCGGCATTGTCTGAAGGAGTAAGTACGATTTATCATCCTGCACATAGTGAGGATAGCGACGCGATCCGCCGCTGCATAGCAGATTTGGGTGCTATGCTTACAGAAGATGAGGAAAAGATTGTGATTCAAGGCTTCGGACGTCACCCAAAAGACGTTAAAGAACTTAATGTAGGAAATGCCGGAGCAGTACTGCGTTTTCTTATGGCTGTGGCCGCGTTAAGTCCTGAGGTTACTTTTGTAAATACGTATCCAGACTCATTGGGCAAACGTCCGCATGACGACTTGATTGTGTCGTTGGAACAGCTAGGTGTTCAGGTGGAGCATAATGAAGGGAAACTGCCGATCACGATCCGTGGGGGTAAACCGGTTGGAGGCAGAATTACTGTCTCTGGTGCAGTAAGCTCCCAGTTCTTAAGTGCTCTACTGTTTCTGACACCATTGCTTGAAGAAGATAGTGAAATTATTGTCCTCGATGATTTGAAATCGAAGGTTGTCGTGGGCCAGACCTTGGAAGTGTTGGAGCAGGCAGGTATTGTGGTGCACGCCGCGGATGATTACATGTCCTTTAAAGTTCCAGGTCGTCAAGCTTATGCAGCTAAATCATATACTGTTCAAGGTGACTACCCAGGCTCTGCGGCAATCCTTGCGGCGGCTGCCGTTACAAAGTCGGATGTGAAAATTCACCGTCTTGCAGAACAAAGTAAACAAGGTGAAAGAGCCATTGTTGATGTACTGCGGATGATGGAAGTTCCTCTTACACATGAAGAGGGTACAGTACATGTCCAAGGGAACGGTATCCTAAAAGCTGTTGAATTCGATGGAGATGCTGCAACAGATGCGGTACTGGCCATGGTGGCTGCTGCAGTATTTGCAGAAGGTACCTCCCGATTCTACAATGTTGAGAATTTGCGCTATAAGGAATGTGATCGCATTACCGATTACTTGGCAGAGTTAACCCGTGCCGGAGCCAAGGTAGAAGAACGCCGCGATGAGATTATTGTTCACGGCATGCCCGAAGGTGTCGAAGGCGGAGTCACCATTAATGCGCATTATGATCACCGCGTAATTATGGCACTATCCGTAGTAGGCTTGCGTGCGCGTCAACCTCTTTTGATTAAGGATGCACATCATGTGGCAAAATCTTATCCGCAATATTTTGATCACTTGCGTGCGCTTGGTGCGAATGTGGAGTGGGTACAATAGGAATAAGGGAGCTAGCGTATCTAGCTTCAGTTAAACAAGGATCATTAAGTGTAATTATGGAAAGGGGCACTACTTATGAGCTTTGAGAATCCAAGTCGGGAGCAGATCGGAGATATTCTTGCTTCCGCAGGTAACATTGCTGTTGTCGGCTTATCAGACAAAACAGATCGTACCTCTTATATGGTCGCGGGCGCCATGCAAAGCCGGGGATATCGGATCATCCCCGTTAACCCAACGGTGGACGGGGAGATCCTGGGTGAAAAGTGTTATCACACTTTAGCTGAAATTCCAGATCGAGTGGACATCGTCAATGTATTCCGTCGAAGCGAACACTGCGCAAAGGTCGCGCAGGAGGCAGCTGACATTGGCGCACGTGTGCTGTGGCTCCAGCAGGGTATAGTTAGCGCGGAAGCCGCTGAAATTGCCGCTGAGCACGGTATGATCGCCATTATGGACCGCTGCATCAAGGTCGAAGAAGCGATCACAATGCATGGGCGTAGCCGGCAGTAGGTTCGGTTATATAACTGTTAAACAGAACACCGAATTGAGTGTTTGGTGATTTACAGTTATCGTCGACCTACGGACTAACAAAGAACTGACGAAGAACGAACTAACTGGTGAAGAATGAGCAAACTGGTGAAGAACGAACTAACTGGTGAAGAATGAGCAAACTGGCGAGAACGAGCAAAGGTGAAATAAACTAACTAGGTTTAAATTTATGATGCTGTGGCTAATGCAAACTTAGATGATGAAGTTTAGCCAAAATAAGTGGTATTGTGTAACGCATGGTGCGATTTCTAATGCAAATCGCCTGTTGAGCTAGTTATAATGAGATTAGACGAAGAACGTCCTTTAACCGCTTTTTGCGGTGAAGGGCGTTTTTTTATTTTGTAGGGGAGGCTATAGGTTATGGAGTTTGAAGAAGCGCATGGTTTGTTTATCGACCAGCATATGAAATCAAGAACAGGTGAAAGAAGAGGGAGGCTGGTTAGAGGACATAATTTTGCGGAAAAGCTATTTTTGCAGAATGTATGGTGGCCTATGTTTGAGTCCCTAGACGATTTGCATCCAGAATACGAAGTATATGACTGGAATCGCAAATCACAATTTCTGGACTTTGCTTATCTTCCACAGACGGGCAGCAGCTTTGGGATCGAGTGTGATGGATATCAAAGCCATGTGAAAGATATGGACCGCGAGAAATTCAACTATTCAGTAAATCGGGACACTTTTTTGACTGGGATGGGCTGGAGGATGATTCATTTTTCTTTTGATGATATCCAGCAACGTCCCGAGGTCTGCCGGATGCTGTTACAACTGGTGCTGGCGCCTTACTTGGCGCGTAAATCTGCTAGCGTAGCTATTTTATCTGAGGAAAAAGAGGTTCTGCGTTTCGCTTGGCGTCTCGGTAGACCGGTTCGTCCAAAGGATGTGGCCATGCATTTCTGCATTAATTTCCGTACGGCGCGTCGATTGCTGCAATCATTAAGTGAGAAGGGGTTGCTGAAGCCGGTTAATCAGGGAGAAAGAATTCGGTATTATGAGGTGAAGGCTCTCAGACCAGATCAAATGTGGTAAGAAGATCTTTAGGAGGTTGGGAAAGGGAATAAGTGCACTTTATACAACTAAAACGCTAAAATAGCCATCTAAATGCGAAATAGTTGTACTTTGTACATTTAGAACGCATCAAAGATTAGGTTAAGTGGGAAATCACTAAAAATAGTTGTATGAAGTGCAGTTAAAAAGGTGCTCAGAGTAACGTCGATATGAATAGTTGCACAAAGTACACTTAAACTCAGGTGGAATTCCTAACTGTGAGTTTAGGGTGTTGGAGATAGTTAATGGGGGAGAAAAGTTCGATGTTATGAAGCGAATGCTCTGAGACCAGATTAGTTCAGACCAGACCAGACCAGACCAGACCAGACCAGACCAGACCAGACCAAATCAAATCAAATCAGATCAAATCAGACCAGGTATGCTAGGGACATCTATACGATAGCTGCGAAGGGAATAATTGCACTTTATACAACTAAAACGCTAAAATAGCCATCTAAATGCGAAATAGTTGCACTTTGTACACTTAGAACGCATCAAAGATTAGGTTAAGTGGGAAATCACTAAAAATAGTTGTATTAAGTGCAGTTAAAAAGGTGCTCAGAGTAACGTCGATATGAATAGTTGCACAAAGTACACTTAAACTCAGGTGGAATTCCAAACTGTGAGTTTAGGGTGTTGGAGCTAGTTAATGGGGGAGAAAAGTTCGATGTTATGAAGCGAATGCTCTGAGATCAGATCAGTTCAGACCAGACCAGACCAAATCAAATCAAATCAAATCATACCAAATCATACCTGATCTGATCGGACCAGGTATGCTAGGGACATCTATAGGACAGCTGCGCAAGGGAATAATTGCACTTTATACAACTAAATCGCTAAAATAGCCATCTAAATGCGAAATAGTTGTACTTTGTACACTTAAAACGCCTCAAAGATTAGATGAAGTGGAAAATCACTAAAAATAGTTGTATTAAGTGCAGTTAAAAAGGTGCTCAGAGTAACATCGATATAAATAGTTGCACAAAGTACACTTAAACTCGATTCTGACTCTGTAGTATTCATCAGCCTCACGTAAATACCAGCCGTTCTATGGATACTAATGAATAAATGTTTAGTGGAATGTGAGAATATTTGTTTTAAAAATGTAACGTGATGATCTTATGAGTTTCTTTTGACAAAAATCCCCGCAGCGCTTACCATTCAATATAGAAAGAAAGGAGAGGGTAGCCTTGAATTGGCTCGGATCATTGCAGCAATTGGGCAGAGCCATAATGCTTCCTACCATGGTACTGCCGGCGGCAGCCATTTTGCTGAGTTTGGGCAGCTTACCTTGGTCTGCATGGGGACTTTCTTCGGTGTCTGAAGTGGCTACTTACGCGGGGCAGGCAATATTTTATTATATGCCTTATTTGTTCGCTGTAGGTGTAGCATGGGGGTTATCCAATCAAGCCGGAACAGCGGGTCTGGCAGCGCTGGCTGGGATGTTCACTTACGACCGAATTGTCACCCAAATGGGAGACGGGCTTGTACAACCTGCAACACTAATCGGAATTTTGCTGGGGATCGTTGCCGGTGTCGCGCAAAACCGGTTTAAAAATATTAAGCTTCCAGAGGCGATCCAGTTTTTTGGAGGGTCGCGTTTTGTTTTGCTGTTCATGGGCTTGTTTTCTGCCGGGTTCGCATGGGTAATGTTAGGAATATCTCCGCTGCTGCAGATAGGGCTGGATAATCTTTTTCAGGGAATATTGCAGACGGGCGGGTTTGGTGTTTTTATCTATGGGGTCCTATATAGGGTTCTGACCGCTTTTGGACTACATCATATTCTTAATAATGTGTTTTGGTTTCAATTTGGGAATTTTACGACTCCTGATGGCAGTGCTGTGGTTCAGGGGGATTTGCCGCGTTTTTTTGCAGGCGATCCAACGGCGGGGATTTTTATGGCGGGGTTGTTTCCGATTATGATGTTTGCGCTGCCTGCCATTGCTTTTGCAATTATTCAGGAAGCGCGCGAGGATTTGAAGCCCAAGATTAAAAAGACTTTTGTGCGGGCGGCGTTGGTTTGTTTTTTGACCGGGGTTTCGGAGCAGATCGAATTTGCATTTTTATTTGCTTCTCCGTATTTATTCGCGGTACATACTGTAATGTCCGGTCTCGCTATGGTACTGACCTACATGCTGGGAATCCATCACGGGTTCTCCTATTCGGCTGGAGCCATCGATTTCTTCTTGAACATGCATTTGTCACAGAGGGCTTGGCTGCTGATTCCGATTGGTATCGGCTACGGGATTGTATACTATAATTTATTTCGCTGGGCAATTCGCCGTTTTCAAATCCCGACACCGGGGCGTGAAGAAGGTTCAGAGCTTGGGGATTGGGCCGGCAATATCCCTTATCAGGCACCGCTGATCTTAGAGGCGCTTGGAGGCAAGGAGAATATTGTACAAGTGCAGTCCTGTATCACCCGTCTGCGGCTTACCGTTCATAATGACCGATATATAGATACTGGAGCGCTTAAAGGTTTAGGTTCTGCTGGGATTATCAAGCTAGGCGGCGGAAATGTCCAGGTAGTATTTGGCACGTATTCAGAACTGATCCGCGAGGAGATTAATAAGCTTATGCTTCGTGATTTACCGCAGGTGCTGTTCAGTTCGCCAATGCAGGGTAGAATGATGCCCATTGAGGAAGTGCCTGATCACATTTTTGCAGCTAAGCTAGTGGGGGATGGGGTTGCATTTTTGCCGGAAAAAGGGGAACTTACTTCACCCGTATTCGGGAAAGTTATGCACGTCTATCCTACAATGCATGCCGTGGGTATTTCGACGCCGGAAGGGTTGGAAGTACTCATGCATATAGGGATCGACACTTCACAGCTCAAGGGACCCTTTGAGGCGGTTGTAAAAGAAGGCGACAGCGTGGAGCCGGGTCAATTGCTTGTTAAATTCGACCTCGCTTATTTGCGTGAACATGCGGCCTCATTGGCTACACCGATGGTGATCACGAATCCTGATCGAGTCAAATCATGGAGCTATGCTCCATTTAAAAATGTTAAAAAGGGGCAATCATCAGTAATGTCCGTAGTCTTACACGAAAGTAACGTTGGAGGGATTGAAGGATGATACAAGGCATAGGCGCAGCAGCAGGTGTAGCTATCGGGAAGGCCTTTGTCTTGCCGAACTGGGAATGGAGCTTACCGGATACACAAGTGAACCCAGTGGATCTAGCTAAGGAGTTTGAGCGTTTATACGAAGGTATCCGTACCTCTAAGGACGAGATTGAATTCATCAAAAAAGAGTTCAGAGAAGTGGTAGGTCCGGAGGAATCGAGTATTTTTGATGCTCATCTGGCGATCTTAGATGATCCTGTGTTCATGAGTGAAATCCGCGGGATCATTGAGCGCCAGTACAAGGCGGCAGAAGTAGCTGTGAAAGAAGCGATTGATCATTTTGTAGCGATGTTTGATCTGCTAGACGATGAGTACATGAAGGAGCGGGCGGTGGATATCAAGGATGTCGGAAACCGTCTTTTAAAACATCTTTTAGGCGCTCCAGAGGTTACGTTACCATCGGATACACAGCCATATATTCTTGTTGCGAAGGAGTTGTCTCCTTCCCAGCTAGCCCACTTGAATCCAACTTATGTTCTAGGTATTGTCACCATGATGGGCGGTAAAACCTCACATTCCTCCATTATGGCTCGTGCGCTAGGCATTCCTCTTGTAGCAGGCTTGGAGAATAATCTGTCTAATCCTATTCAGACCGGGGACATGCTTGTGATCGACGGTGATACCGGATCTGTACAAATCCATCCAGATGAACTTACGATAAATGAATACGTAGCGATTCGGGATAAACAGCATAAAAAGAAAGAGCAACTGGAACTGCTCGCCACCGTGGAGGCTGTTACCAAGGATGGTGTGAACCTGCGACTTGCCGGCAATATCAGTTCAGTTAAAGAACTCAACATAGCGCTTAAGTATGGAGCTGAAGGCGTAGGCCTGTTCCGCACGGAGTTTCTTTATATGGACCGCAGATCTTTTCCAACTGAGGATGAACAATTTGAAGTGTATAAACAGGTTGTCGAGAAGGTGGGCAATAACACTGTAGTGATTCGTACGCTGGATATTGGCGGGGACAAGCAGTTGGATTATATCCAGCTGCCTGAAGAGCAGAATCCTTTCCTTGGTTACCGGGCGATTCGCATCAGCTTGGACCGATTAGATATGTTCAAAACCCAGCTAAGTGCCATTTTGCGGGCAAGTGCATACGGGAATGTAAAGTTAATGTTTCCAATGATTTCTTCCGTAGAGGAAGTGCAGGCGGCAAAAGTTGTTTTAGAAGAAGTGAAAGCTGAGCTGGAGCAACGAGAGATCCCTTTTAACCGGAATCTTCCTGTGGGTATTATGATTGAAGTTCCGGCGGCGGTTATGATTGCTGATTTACTGGCTGAGGAAGTTGACTTTTTCAGTATCGGCACTAATGATTTGGTTCAATATGTGTTAGCGGTAGACCGTATGAATGAACAAATTGCTCATATGTATCATCCGTACCATCCAGCGGTTCTGCGAATGATCCGTATGACGGTAGAAGCGGCACGTAATGCCAAGATTGATATCAGTGTATGTGGTGAAATGGCGGCGGATGAGCGTTCTTTGCCTCTTTGGCTGGAGCTTGGAATTAGAGAACTCAGCATGTCGCCGCAGGCGCTGCTGAAGGTTAAACACCGCACACTGAACACACTGGCCAAGGATGCCAAAAGAATCGCCAAAGCGTGTTTCCACCATCGTACAAGCTCAGAGACGGAAGAAATGTTAACTGCGTTTGCCCAAAAAAGTGGTCTTACACTTGGATCAAGCGGGGAACTACAGGAGAAAGCCTCATCCTAAAATTACTGTAACTTTTATTCAATTCATATCAAGGTTCGGCATTCTTGCCGAGCCTTTTTCTTTATTTAAGCCATACTTTTTAAAAAAACAAAACCGTTTGCCCTGCGGCGCAGTCAATACATAGAGAGAGTTACACAGAACCGATTTAAGAATAAAGGCAAGGGGGGAGGCGGGCCGAAAATGGATCACATTATAAATGACGAAATGGAAATGGCTGCTACGGATGAAGAGCTGTTTTATGAGCAAGTGGCTGGACAGAAAAGAAAACTTTATAGCATTGCTTACAGCTATTTGCGAAATGAAGCGGATTCGCTGGAGGTTTTGCAGGAGGCCACCTGCCGTGCATGGATTAAACGAAAAAGCTTAAAAGATGCGGAGCGTTTCGCTCCTTGGTTAACACGTATTTTGATTAATTGCTGTAATGATGAGCTGAAGCGCCGAAAGAGGAATACAGTCGCAGAAGCTGCTCGAAGTGATGAGGGGATCATGGAGATGAAAAGTGACCGCAGACTGGACATGGAACAAGCGCTGGATGGAGTGAAACCCAAATATCGCCAAGTGCTGGTGCTCAAATATTACAAGGATATGACCCTTGCCGAGATTGCAGAGGTGCTGGATAAACCCGAGGGCACAGTGAAGACATGGCTGAATAAAGGATTAAAACAACTGCGTGACAAAATGAAGCGGAAGGGGGAGCTATTTTATGGCTGAGTCTGAAGAGAAGCTGCTTAAAGATTATTTTCAGAAAATCGATGCGGAGGCAGAAGAAATTCTGGATGTAAAACTGGACACCGCGATCCGCAAGGGGATGCAGCAAGGGAACCGTTCACGTTTGTCTTTTAGAAAAAAGTACGCTGTTGTTGTATTGGTAGTCTTGGCATTCCCCTTACTTATAATTGTGCCTTGGGCAAATCAGATGATAAATCCCGTACGTGCGCAATTACCTCCAAAAAGCTGGGGTCAGCTTGAAGTGTTTAGACCCGTTATTGCTAATAATCTGACGATTAAATCAGCACTTGATGCGGGGATGATGAAGGAGGTAAATATCTCTTCTCCTGAGGTGGACGGGATAACATGGACTGTTAATGGAATCATTGCAGACCGAAGAGGCATTGCTGTGCTTTATACAATCCAGAACAATACGGATCAGAAGATGCGGCTTTTTGGCTTGTCTTTGAAAAAGACTCCAGAGGATAAATACCACCTTAGTGGATACAGCGGGTTTAGCACTTCTAATGCACAAGAGGTTGGGTCCCCTGGGACGACTCGTATGTATGAGCAAATCGTCTGGGATAAATATCAGGATGAGATACCAGAGGAGTTGAATATCACACTATCGCTTTTTCCAGATGATCTTGGTCAAGTTTTTAATAACAAGGATATAAAAGAAATGGATGTCAAAATTCCACTGGAAGCTGATAACAATTATTTTGAAGGAGAACTCGTTGATCTGAAGGATAGTCTGTCTATCGGCGGACAGAAAATTATAATGGACCAGGTTTATATTGGGCCTACGGGTATTTATATGCGACAAACCTTTGGCAGAGAGAATACAATGAGAATTTTCAGTTTGCTTTCACCTAAGCTTGTCCTCGGAAAAGGGGATCATCAAGAGGAACTAATGTGGGCAAGTGGTTCGAATATTTACCACAATGACAATATGAGACCTGATGATCCAATCAAACTTGAAGTTGAGGGAATCTCTGCTCTAGATCAGTCAGAGGTCGAGCTAGTGATTAACACGGAAACACAGCAGATTTTAAAGGCACCGGATAACTATCTCACGATTTCTAAACGGACCGCGGATGAGGAGAAGGGGATTATATTATTGGACTTATTGATTCCCAAAAAAGTTGAGGAGTTGCATGAAGCAACCGGTTTTGGGATAGATGATAATTTTGTGGATAGTGCTGGAAGCGGACATTGGCTTGTACATGATTCTGAGAGTTATTCTAGATATAGAGAATACCGTGAAGACGCTAAGGGAACTACAATAACTTATTATCTTAACGTAGGCAAAGAAAAGCTGCCTCAACCTTTGACTTTTAGGTTTACAAATTATCCAAATATGATCATGGAGACGGATTCCATGCGGATTAGATAACCATCTGGATTTTAAACGCCTCAAATCAAAAGCCCTGTTCCTCAAATTGTGAGAAACAGGGCTTGTTTGATTTTAACTATATTCCTACTGTTTATTCCCCAGCTAGTGCATCGCAAAAGGCTTTGCCGTATGGCGGAAGATCTGGCGGGCGGCGAGCAGAAATGATATGTCCATCCGTAACCACAGCTTCATCCTTCCAGATGGCTCCGGCATTCTCCATGTCATCACGGATGCCTGGCGTGGAGGTGACGGTTACACCTTCCAGAATTTTAGCAGAAATTAATACCCAGCCTGCATGGCAGATCTGCCCAATCGGTTTTTTAGCCGCATTAAAATCCTGTACAAGCTTTAGAACGGCACTGTATCTACGGATTTTATCAGGAGCCCAGCCGCCTGGAACCAAAATCCCATCATAATCTGCGGCATTAAGCTCGTCCCAGGAGTATTCTGCTTTAGCAGGTACGCCATATTTACCGATGTACGTCTTATCTTTTTCCAGACCTGCCAAGTGAACCTCGGCACCTTCTTCTCTCACCCGATACACGGGATACCAGAGCTCCAAATCTTCAAATTCATCGTCTACGAGTGCTATGACCTTTTTACCGGCTAGTCTCATTTAGTTAAGCTCCTTTCGATTCCCATGATTCTTTCATTATTCTATCAAATTTAAAATATGAAGTCATCTTTAGGGATGTAAATTATAGACAAATTGCCAATTTAATCATTATATGCAATAAAGGAGGGTTTTAATCGAGTGGAGTCGAATATAGAAGTTGAAAAAGTCAAACTTTGTGCGTTATTAATTTTGTGCAAGAGGTGTAGAAGATGTATAAAGATAATTTGATGGAGAAGTTGTGCAGTTGTGGTGGCCTCATGAACTTACATATGCATTCTTTGATTTTTAATACGAAGATGAAGATTACTCATGTTCCTGTCTATACCTGCCCAGAATGCGCTAGTTATGAACCTTTGCAGTTTATTAAAGCAGATCTAGGCAAATTAGTAAAAGAACTCAGTGGAGATGATCCGGGAAAAGATTTTTTGTTTACGGAGAGAAATGAATTGGCCAGTGTATTAAAAGAATCCTTGTCAGAAACTATAATAGGGGGAATATCAGAACTAGAGACGATAATCCGAGAGAGGATTCAGACCCGAGTCGATATGCTTCTCGATATCTATCGTTTAGCTGAGAAGCTGTCAGACCAGCATTGGATGGAAGAAACTAGTCGAAGATTGTCTCAATTAACCTTCCAAATGACTGAAAATGAAGATTATAAAAAAATTGTGTGAAAATAATGAAAATTTTTCACGGAATGTTGGATTTTTCACTCACTTTTTGTTACGATAGATAGAAGTTACATTATTGATGCTCTTGGACAGGTTAACCAGCACTGGTCACAATTTTAATCCAGGGTGACGTTTTCAGCCTTGAAAGAAATTTTGAAAGGAAAATGAAGCGTTATCATTGCACAAATGTACAAAGTGTCGTATCATATTTTTAATTAGTCGAACGATAAAATTTATCGCAATGGAGAGAGTAATTTGACGGTAACCATTTACGATGTAGCTCGAGAAGCAGGCGTATCTATGGCTACGGTATCACGGGTTGTGAATAATAACCCTAACGTGAAACCGCAGACCCGGAAGAAAGTTTTTGAAGCGATTGAACGTTTGGGATATCGTCCCAATGCCGTGGCAAGAGGTCTTGCCAGTAAGAAAACGACAACCGTTGGGGTTGTCATCCCTGATATTTCAAACTCGATTTTTGCAGAAATTGCACGCGGGATTGAAGATATCGCGAACATGTATCATTACAATATCATATTGTGTAACGCGGATAAGCGTAAAGAGAAAGAAATTCGTGTCATTAATACCCTTTTGGAGAAACAGGTCGATGGTCTGCTCTTCATGGGTGGTACAGTAACTGACGAACATATTCAAGCTTTCCAGACTTCTGCAGTTCCGATTGTTCTATGTGCTACACGGGATGAGAAGGGAACTTATCCTTCCGTTGACATCGATCATGAAACCGCTGCTTTTGATGCTGTGAACACATTGATTCGTCACGGTCATCGTGAGATCGCTATGATCAGTGGCACACTGCAGGATCCTGCAAATGGATATGCACGTTTCCATGGTTACAAGAAAGCATTGGAACAGGCAGGAATCGAGTACCAAGAGGATTTGGTACGCATCGGTAACTACCGCTATGAATCTGGTGTAGAAGCAATGAAGTATTTCCTTGGACTCAAGAAGAAACCAACCGCTATTTTTGCGGCAACGGATGAAATGGCTATTGGTGCCATTCACAGTATTCAAGATGAAGGTCTGAAGGTACCGGATGATTTCTCCATCATTAGTGTGGATAATATTCGTATGGCTTCGATGGTTCGTCCTTTGCTGACAACCGTAGCTCAGCCTATGTACGATTTGGGCGCAGTTGCGATGAGACTTTTGACCAAGCTTATGAAGAAAGAAACCGTTGAGAATCCGCGGGTTATCCTGCCTCATGAAACGATTCTCCGCTTGTCGGTTAATCATCTAAATAAGTAATTTAAGAACTGAACAGTTATTCCGTAAAAAGCTCCTTATGGAGCTTTTTATGTTTTTATTTGCTAAATAAATCTTCAAAGGAGGTATTTACTGTGAGTGAAGTCATCGGATTAATCGGAGCTATGGATGAAGAAATCAAGCTGCTTCTAGAGGGTATGGAGGACAAGCGGACAAAAGTTAAAGCAGGTATACAATATTACATAGGAAACATATTAGGAAAATCCGTAGTGCTCTGTAAATCTGGCGTGGGTAAAGTAAATGCAGCAGTTACGACTCAGATTCTAATTGATAATTTTGGCGTATCCCGTGTGCTGTTTACGGGGGTTGCTGGAGCAGTACATCCAGAATTGAATATTGGAGATATTGTTATAGCATCTACATGTGTACAACATGACATGGATGCTACGGGGCTTGGGTTCGCAAGAGGCGAAATTCCTTATCAGGAGACTTCCGTCTTTCAGGCAGACCCTGCGCTAGTACAGCTTGCTGAGAAGGCATGCAATGAGCTAGGTCAAAAGTACTTGATAGGCAAGGTGTTATCTGGTGATCAATTCATTTCTAATGCGGAGATTGTAGCTGAATTAAGAGACCAAATGGATGGAGCTTGTGTGGAAATGGAAGGGGCGGCGGTTGCTCAAGTCTGTCATATGAACGCCACGCCCTTTGTCATCATTCGCTCCATGTCAGATAAGTCTGATGGATCAGCTGAGGTGAATTTCAGGGAATTTACAGTACAATCTTCACAACGCTCCCATTCCATATTAGAATTTATGCTGCAGCATATTTAATGATCAATACATAAAGCGTTGTCTAAAACGTACTCTGTCAAAGGTCTCCTGGGAGGACATGGGCACCTCTTGTCCAATGCGAACCATTAGGCAGTTAGCGGGATGTGAACAAATTTCTGGATCATCCGTAGCATACCAAACCATATTTACGGTTTTCATCAGCCGTTCCATCATTTGGCGATAGGCCCATACGTCCAGCCCACTGCCTTTTAAATCCCAGTGCCAGTAATACTCTGTTGTAAAAACAATACAATTCTCCAATTGCTCCCGCTCAAAAGCAGTAGAAATCAGCAGCCGGCCTAGTCCGGCCCCTCTATAATCATTACTCACCTCTATCGCTCCAAGCTCAATAAGATCCTCCATCCCACCCTGTGACCATAACTCCATTTCATCTGGATAATGGAAGGTCACATAGCCTACTATAACGTCATTCTCTACTGCGGTAATTACACGGCCCTCTGGCAAGCTGGCGATCTCTACGAGCGCCTCTTGCTGCTCTAATGGCCTGCGGAAAGCATCAAGGTCCTGATGCATATGCAGGACTTCAAGTTCCTCGGGAGATCGGGGTCCGCTCACGGTTATCGTTCTACCCATATAGGAGAGAGTATGGGAAATAGGGATTTTGCGATGCTCCATGACAGTGCTCCTTTCAGATCAAAAAAATGGTATGTAAACGCTTGCTATGGTATACTAATTCAGACATAAAAAATTCACATTCATTACATTGACATCATTATTTAAAACATGAGTCTTACCCTTAAAGCTTAAATCAAACGAGTGAGGGAGGCAAGAGTGATGGGTCAAGTCCATAGCGAAATTTTGCCGGGTCGTGTGCAGAGCTCCAATATGTCTGATTATGCGGAGGCAGTAGCCAATTTTGAGTGGGAGGATGTTGAACGTAATTTCTCATGGTATGAAACCGGCAAGGTTAATATGGCCTATGAAGCCGTTGATCGCCATGTGGATGAAGGGCGGGGAACGGCAACGGCCCTACTCTACAGTGACACTGTACGGGAAGAATCCTATACATTTGCCGATCTGCAGGAGCGGTCGAACCGGTTCGGAAATGTATTGCGTAAATATGGCATCGGTAAAGGAGATAGGGTATTTATTTTTATGCCTCGCCAACCGGAACTGTATTTCAGTCTGCTAGGTATTCTCAAAATCGGAGCGATAGCAGGACCCTTATTCGAAGCCTTTATGGAAACAGCGGTTAAGGATCGTTTGGAGGATAGTGGGGCTGTTGCGCTGGTAACTACGCCAGAATTGCTGCATCGGGTCAAGCGAGAAGAGCTTCCTGAGCTGCGTCATATTTTTCTAGTAGGTGGAGCAACTGATATTGAGCAAGGAAACTTAGGATTCGCAGAAGAGATGGCTAACGTTTCTGCTGATCTTAATTTAGAATGGCTTGATTTGGACGATGGCCTTATTATGCATTATACTTCTGGTTCTACAGGTAAGCCCAAAGGCGTTTATCATGTGCATAGAGCAATGATTCAACATTATTATACAGGTAGAGTAGTGCTAGATCTACGTCAAGACGATATATACTGGTGTACGGCAGATCCTGGCTGGGTGACCGGAACTTCATACGGCATATTTGCCCCTTGGTTAAACGGGGTGACCAATGTAGTCAGAGGCGGCCGCTTTAGTCCTCAGGATTGGTATAAGACAATCGAACGGAATAAGGTATCTGTATGGTACAGCGCACCTACAGCTTTTCGTATGTTGATGGGTGCAGGGGAGCACTCTTTACAGGGGATTGATTTAAGCAGTTTGCGCCATGTTCTATCGGTTGGTGAACCGTTAAATCCGGAAGTAGTACGTTGGGGAGATAAATTTTACAATCAGCGTATTCATGATACTTGGTGGATGACTGAAACAGGGGCACAATTGATTTGTAATTATCCGTCAATGGATATCAAACCAGGCTCGATGGGCCGTCCGTTACCGGGGATTGAAGCAGCGATTCTGGATGACCGGGGAAATGTTCTCCCGCCTTTTTCTATGGGGAATCTTGCTATAAAAACTCCATGGCCATCCATGATGAAAACGATATGGAACAATCAGACGAAGTATGAGGAATATTTCCGGATTCCTGGCTGGTACATTTCTGGCGATTCAGCTTATATGGATGACGAAGGATACTTCTGGTTTCAGGGACGAATTGATGATGTCATCAACTCTTCTGGTGAGCGTATTGGTCCATTTGAAGTGGAGAGCAAATTAGTGGAGCATCCGGCAGTGGCAGAAGCGGGTGTAATCGGCAAACCGGATCTTGTGCGGGGGGAGATTATTAAGGCTTTTATCTCGCTTAGAGAAGGTTATACTCCAACTGCTGCCTTGAAAGAGGAGATCGCCGCTTTTGTCAAAGCGGGTCTGTCTGCACATGCTGCCCCGCGGGAAATCGAGTTTAAGGATAAACTTCCGAAGACACGATCAGGTAAAATCATGCGGCGTGTACTGAAGGCATGGGAGCTGCATCTACCGACAGGAGATCTATCCACGATTGAGGATTAGAATGAATTGTAAAAAAACACCGTTCCCGGATGAATTCATGGGAACGGTGTTTTGCTGTGTGAAATTATTTAATGATCTTTGGGTTAACGTGTCCCTGCATTATTACCTGCTGTGGTATTATTACTGCCTCCAGTACTGTTACCTCCGCCGGCTGGTGTTTCCGTCGGTAGTAGCGGGAGAATGTTACCTGGATCCTCAATAACGTCTCCTGGTGTCGTCTCAGGCTCTGTAGGCGCCTCTGTACCAGGTTGTTGATCAGGTGTAGGAGTTGCTTCGGGCGTTGGTGTAATCCCTCCAGCAACGCTGCCAGAAGCCGTCTCATTACCTGCAACATCCACGGCTGTTACATAAAAGGTTGCATTAGCACTTGCAGGTGTACCCGGTGTGAATACCTTGTTCTCATCTGCCATGAGTATAGATTGCTTCTGGAAAGAACCTCCGTTTAATGAACGATATAAGCGGTATCCCACAACATCTGCCGAGCTGCTAGCGGAGAAGCTGATGACCGCTTTACCAGTGCTATAAGAGACGTTAACATTTCCGGGAGCAGCAGGGGAAGCCCCATCGTCCACACGTGGATCAACTTCTGTTGGAAAATCCGTCTTGGCATCGGCTGGCATATAATACTCCAGTGATTTATGATCCTTCATCTTAGGGAAGGCAGCCAGGAGTTCTTTGACTAGTTCCTGTATCGGCTTCTCGCGTTTAACGACGATTTTTTCCTTTAGGAACTCCTCTGGAGTGCCTTCCAACGGGATATAATTGACGCCTTTGTAAGTAATATACTTGGCTTTGGAAATCCCGTCGTCGCTCTCTTTTGGCACATATTTTGTATTAAATATATCCGTTGTGAATTTATCAGTCAGAGATGTTGGCAGTTTGCCGCTATATGCGGAAACTGTCTTTTTGATAATTCCCTCAGGTTGTGCAAATTTGTCTGTGACGAATAGTTCCGGCTGCTTATCAATGACAGCATTCAACACTTTTGCCCATAATGTTTGGGCTTGACGTTTTTGTGTATCTCCCGTAAGGGTGTTGATTTGCTCTTTGTAGCCGACCCACATTCCAAGTGTGACATCAGGAGTGTAGCCCATAAACCATACGTCTCCATAATTCTGGGTAGATCCAGTCTTACCGACAATCGGAATTTCTTTAGAGTGTTTATATTCTCTTTTTACGGTGCTGGCTGTACCCTCTGTAATTACAGTTCGCAGCATATCTGTCATTAGGTAAGCTGTTTGCTTAGAGAATACTTGCTCAGGATTAACCTTGTGCTGATAGATAATTTTGCCCTCTGAATTGACAATTTTCTCAATCATGTAGGCATCATTAAAGGCACCTTGGTTGCCGATAGCGGAATAGGCATTGGTTAACTCTTCTACGGATACTCCGTATTTGAGACCACCTATAACCCCAGTCTGCGCGCTGTAATCATCATCTGTGAGGGTGGTGATCCCCAGCTTTTTAGTAAAGGCCCAAGATTTCTCTATTCCGACCTTTTCATTAAACAGCTTAAGCGCAGGCAAGTTGAGCGATTTGTTAAGTGCGTAACGGGCAGTGACCAGACCTTGATAGCGATTATTGGCATTCTTAGGAATGTGGAATCCTTTTCCGCCGTCTTTTAGAATAATTGGCGCATCATCCACAATCCCGGCAGGCTGAATTAGCCCTGCATCTAAGGCTGGTAAATAAGCTGAAATTGGCTTCATGGTCGATCCGGGCTGACGGATCATTTGGGTAGCATAATTCATCTGCTCAATATTGAAGTCGCGACCCTCAATCATGCCGAGAATGGCTCCGCTTTTGTTGTCGATTAACATGCCAGCCGTTTGTTCCATACCTTTGGTTTTGCTGTCTTTAGTAAAATTATTGCTGTCTTCTGAGACACTATGCATTGCATTGTAAACTTTTTTATCAATGGTTGTGTAGACTCGATAACCGCCGGTCATGAGCTGCTGTCTTGCTTCCTCAAGTAACACGGCATTGTCAGTAGTGCTATTGGCATCCGTTGTGCCATTTTTCTCTTCATTCAATGATAGAAGGATCTCGGATGCTTTACGCTCAGTCTCCATCATCAGGTATGGATAGGTAGCATAGGCTTTTTTGGTGTGCGGCGCCAGAGAACTCTTGATATCAAATTGAAGGGCTTCATCATATTGAGAGGTAGTGATCTTATTCTCCTCAAGCATACGACGAAGTACAAGATGTTGACGGTCCATAGCTCTGTTGAAAGCTTTTTCGTTGAATTCACCTATGCCATTAAATGCAGAATAAGTGGAAGGGAGCTGCGGAAGACCAGCCAAATAAGCTGCTTGAGCCACGTTCAATTTGTCCAGATCGTCTAGACCGAATATCCCTTTGGCTGCTGCTTTAATTCCGAATACATTGTAGCCATTCGAGCCATTGCCGAAAGGAACCTTATTCAGATAAGCCGTTAATATTTCTTGTTTGGTCAAGAAGCGTTCCAATCTAAGAGAAAGTAGAATTTCTTTTACTTTGCGATCTTCTGTCCGATCCAGATTCAGGAATACACGTCTTGCGAGCTGCTGGGTGAGTGTACTGCCTCCGGTCTGAACGGATTCATTGAGAAGCTTTTGTTTGACGGCACGTAAGGTGCCTTTGAAATCCACGCCATTATGCTCATTAAAATTATTGTCCTCTATAGCGAGAACTGCATCGATAATAAGCTGGGGGATATCGTTGAATTCAATGAGCCTTCGGTCTTCTTCTGTCCGAAGCTGGCCGATCGGTGCGCCGTCTCGGAAATAAGCGAATCCGGTGATCGCATTTTGACTGACCTGCTGCTGAATCATTTCTTCGGAGCGAACAGGTTCATCCTTCACAATGGAAGCGACATAGCCTGCTACAGCACCACCGGCAAATAGAACGCCTATTATTCCAAGAATAAACATCCACTTAACTACAGAACCGAACCTGCTTAGGGCGGATCTGCGGGGTGAAGGCTTCTTAGCGTTTTTTTTCTTGTTCTCTTGAGCCATCGACGATAATTCCTCCTTTTAACGGAATTATTATAGCATAAATTGGCGTTTTTGAATGCGCTTCTACCTGATTCTCATGGTCTTAAGATTCGACTTTTGTGCAAAAATTATAAATAAAGTAATTTAGGGTATGATTTGCGGGAGCATAACCTTTTACAAACGGCATGGAATTTAGGATATTGACATAACAAAAAGCCCCCGGATTAATCCGGAGGCTTCGGTCATACCCGCTAAAAGCGAGATATTAACGGTTGTAGAACTCGACGATTTGTTTCTCATCGATATCCTGGGAAAGCTCGGAACGTTCTGGCAAACGAATATATTTACCTTCGAAAGATCCTTCAGCATATTCCAGGTAAGCTGGAAGGTGGTTACGGTTAGCAAGAGCTTCTTTAATGGAAGCCATGCCTTGGCTCTTCTCGCGAAGACCGATAACGTCGCCCAAGCTTACACGGTAAGAAGCGATGTCGACTTTTTTGCCGTTTACAGTTACGTGTCCGTGGGATACCAACTGACGTGCTCCAGCACGGGAGTTAGCAAATCCAAGACGGTAAACTAGGTTGTCCAAGCGGCTTTCAAGCAAGAACATGAAGTTTTCGCCCGCAAGACCTGGAAGTTTTTGTGCTTTAGCGAAGAGAGTACGGAATTGTTTCTCTCCCAAGCCGTACATGTGACGCAGTTTTTGTTTTTCCAAAAGCTGCATTCCGTAGTTACTTACTTTTCTGCGTTGGTTAGCGCCGTGTTGTCCTGGTGGGAAAGGGCGTTTCAGGTCTTTGCCTGTACCGCTAAGGGAAATGCCCAGACGGCGGCTGAGTTTGAATTTAGGTCCGGTGTAACGTGCCATGTTATAGTAGACTCCTTTATATTTGAAATTTCAGGTTAGGGCTCTATTTGCGCCGCATTTCGTATCCGTGATTAGCATTAATGGCTTCCACACTACCAGGGAAGTTCAGCCGCTGCCCTGGCAGTAACGAAATGCGTGAGGGTGACACAACGTTACGCCCAAGTAAGACTTGTTACAGTCTTGTTCAACAATAAATATTATATGAAAGTAGCATATAAAGTCAAGCGCATATTAAAAGAGTTTTTGTCATTCTTTGTCGTTAGTTCTTTGGTCCTAAAAAAAATCCCGGAAATAAGGAAAATATAATGCAATACACAAAGAAAGGGAGTAAAATATAGTTAATTAGATGTTAATTGGGAAGGTTTTTTTTCTTAAATGAGAAGCAAAGGGGATCTTCGTTATGTCAGAACAGAAAGCATACGCTTCTCAAGACAGTCGTATGCTGATACAGGACAAATTGCACACTAGTAGAGATTCCGAAGATCCCACCGCCTGGCTTAGGGAAACGGAAATAGTGTCCCATGACTTCCCATATTTGGCCAATCTGATTGCAGACAGCTTCGAGGAATGGATCGATGGGCTAGAGGCTCTACCATTCGCTAAATCATGGGATTGGTGTGTGCTGAATTTTGAAGGCAGATATTTTGCTAATATTGCCGATCAGCAAGAACGATGGAGGCACCAATGGGAGCAAGCGGCTGCAGCTAGTTTACTTTCTGGCGCAACCTCATCTGTTCAACTTACGGTGCAGGGTCAGGATATGAGCTTTTTTACTATACCGCTCATCACTCGCGTTGACAAAGAAATTTTTGCCTTCCTGGGCTGTGCTATGCCGACACAACAATATTTAATGGGTGGACGAGATACTGCTGAGGCTATATCTTTGCAGTACCGGACCATATTCTATCATAAGTTTGAACATATTTTTGTAACTGATCTTGCGAGTGTTCATCAACATGCTGAACGTGAGAGCAATCGCCGCTCCTTGTTATTTCAGATCGTTCAGCGGATGCATGACAATATTGATGTGAACGCTGTGCTTACGGAGGTTATAGATAGCATTTCTGCAATGTACCCTGGTGCTAGGCTTGAGCTGTTTATGTCGCAAGATCACCGCAGCACTCATCCGCAGGTCAAACCTTTACCGTTTCAGATGTCCAGTGATGATGTCTGCGCTAGAGCATTTAAAGACGGCCGTGTTGCTCTGAACACCAACACTGAAGATCAACACATTGTAGAGATTGGTCTTCCGCTAGGCGGGAAGCAAGGGGTTTATGGCGTATTCCACATGGTGATGGATAACTCGATCTTTATGGATGTAGATTTACGGTTTCTCTCGATGGTGGCGGATACCGCAGGTACTGCTTTTGAGAATGCCAAGCTGTATGAACGCTCCAATCAGCTCATTCGTGAGCTGCGTATGAGTAACGAACTTACACAACGGCTGAATCAGAGCTTGCGTTTAGGGGATATTTTTCAATTTGCGTTTGAAGAGCTGCTTGAGATGTTTGGCGCTGACTACTGCTGTATTTTACATATGAACGAAGAAAAGGGCGGGCTAGAGGTTATTGCTTGCAATCATTCCTCCTTGCAAAATGAAATTTTAGAAGTAGGACAAGGTTTAGGCGGGAAGGTCTATACTACTGGGGAATCATTAATCATGTCTAACTACATAGATAATCCTAATACTACTTCTCGTTTAATGAATGCTACCGGGTCGCAGTCGCTGATTGCCACACCTTTAAGTGTAGGTGGTGAAGTGCGTGGTGCCATCATGTTGGCGCATCGCGATGCCCATTATTTCTCTTATGACAATTACAGATTGCTTCAGGCGATGGCGGGGCATATTGGACTAGCTGTAGGGAATGCAAGGCTGCATGCCGAAGTTAGACGTCTAGCGAACAGAGATAGCCTAACTGGACTTTATGCTCGTCATTATCTGGACGAAGAAATAAAGGAACGGCAGTCTACAGATTTTTGCGGTTGCTTAATTGTTGTGGATATCGATCAGTTCAAGATGGTGAATGATACCTATGGTCATCAAAAGGGCGACAAGATCTTAAAAGAGGTCAGTGAAATTGTGAAGTCCTCCATCCGTCAAGGGGATATTGCTGCGAGGTGGGGTGGAGAAGAACTGTCGGTCTATTTACCATTAATGGGAGTAGAACAGGCAGTAAATGTGGCTGAACGTATTCGTAAGCGAGTGATGAATGAGACCGAACCTAATGTAACAGTGTCCTGCGGTATAGCAGAATGGAGCTGGATGGACGAACGTGTAAGCGTCGAATCCCTGTTCTATCGAGCAGATATGGCACTGTATAAAGCTAAGAACAATGGGCGTAACCAAGTGATCGTTGACACTAAAGAGAATGGCAGCGGTGTGAAGGGATTGCCTCATAAGTAAAAAAAATAGCAGAGCAGCGGTTCTCCCGTTATTGGAGAGTCGCTGCTTTTTGTTTTGGCAGATGGCTTGCTGCTTCGACTGTGTATCAAATATGCCGCTGCGATGCATTCGGACCCAGATGACGCTATTGGCGTGTATTTTGCCTTTGGGGCATGTTTTCGGACACCAGAGACACTATTGCATAGTTAGAGAGGCATGTCGGAGGATTTTCGGTCCAATAGCTGCGCTGGAGTCCGTTGGTATGGGAAATATCGGGAAATGCTGCGTTAAGGGTCAGCTGTGTCCGATAGAGACAACGGGGTGGCGATTGGCAGCGGTCATATTCGCGCATCGGTACGTGACTAGCAGTTCTCCTGTTATTGGAGAGTCGATGGTCATTGTTTTTGATAGTTGGCTGGCGCTTCGACTGTGTATCATACATGCCGCTGCGATGCATTCGGACTCAGATGACGCTATTGGCGTGTATTTTGCCTTTGGGGCATGTTTTCGGACACCAGAGACGCTATTGCTTGGAAAAAGACTCATTTTGTGCGTTTTTAAGGTCAATAGCTGCGCTGGAGTCCGTTAGTATGGGAAATATCGGGAAATGCTGCGTTAAGGGTCAGCTGTGTCCGTTAGAGACAACGGGGTGGCGATTGGCAGCGGTCATATTCGCACATCGGCATTTGACCAGCGGTTCTCCCGTAATTGGAAGGTCGCTGGTCATTGTTTTTAATAGTTGGCTGGCGCTTCGACTGTGTATCCATCATGCTGTGAGGCCTTCGGACTCAGATGACGCTATTGGCATGATTTTAGCTTTTTCAGCAAGGTTTCGGACACCAGAGACGCTATTGCTTGGAAAAAGACTCATTTTGTGCGTTTTTAAGGTCAATAGCTGCGCTGGAGTCCGTTGGTATGGGAAATATCGGGAAATGCTGCGTTAAGGGTCAGCTGTGTCCGTTAGAGACAACGGTGCGGCAACTGGCATCGGTAATATTCGCACATCGGCATTTGACCAGCAGTTCTCCCGTAATAAGGAGTTGCTGGTCATTGTTTTTAATAGTTGGCTGGCGCTTCGACTGTGTATCAAATATGCCGCTGCGAGGCATTCGGACCCAGATGACGCTATTGGCATGTATTTTGCCTTTGGGGCATGTTTTCGGACACCAGAGACGCTATTGCTTAGTAAGAGGGGCATATCGGGCGTATTTCGGGTCAATAGCTGCAATGGAGTCCGTTGGCATACGAAATACCGCAAAATACTGTAATTAAGGTCAGCTGTGTCCGAAAGCTTCAACGGTGTGGCGACTGGCAGCGGTAACTTCGTGAGTCTGAAGGTGGTATGTACTGACATTCAGAAGCAAGCGACAAACGCGCATAAGTTAGAGCAATGTATGGAAACCGATTACAGCAACGTATTTGCATCTGTATAAGGCGCGCAGGAAGGGAGAACCCTATAGTGGGCTGTAAAGTAAAATACTCCAAGAAAGGCCTGATGACCGTGAGAAAGTCATTATTACTGAAGGGGTTAGTTCTTATGATTTTTACCTTGTCCTGCGTGTTCAACAGCGGTTGCAGCGTTATTAGAGACAAACCAGCCAAGGAAGATCTAAGTTTGGTGTTAGCGGGTATAACGGGCAGCGATGGGGTTACTTTTAAAGGGTCAACCATGCTTACAAAAGGTGGAAAGACCGTTCCGGAATCCATGATATTTTACGAAGGCACAGTACAGGACCATAAGAAGGTTAATCTGTATACACTGCTTCCTGATAAATCCTCAGCCACAAAAAAATCAGCAAATAGCGCTAAAGATTTAAAAAGCAGCATCACTTCTATGAAAGCTTTCCATAGTCAGCTAGAGAAAAAAGAGGGGGAATGGGTAGCGTTGACCACTGAAGGTTCCTCTGAGGACGGAAATCCGCTTGCTTTGCTTAATCCGTTGAAACAGCTGGAGGAGCTGCAATCCATGGAGGCTAATGTGACTGAAGATGCGGGTGCAGGCAGAGGGACGAATGTGCTGCGGATCGAGCTGTCGCCTGCTGAGGCCAGAAAGCAGCTGACTGCTGAATTGGAAAAAGAGATGCAAGACCTTCGACCTGAAACACCAGATTCTGCTGAAAAAATAACAAAGAACGACCAGGCGGTTACGCAAGCTTTGGTGGAGCTATGGGAGAAGAAAAATAATGAATTACAGCAAAAGCTGAAACAAGCTAATGTTGAAACTGTCTACCATTTAACCGTTGATACAAAACATAATCTGCCGAGAAAGCTCACCTTAAATCGTAAGGTTACCTATTCGGAAGCGGGGAATGAATCTGATAATGAAACTTATGTATCACAGGTGAATTTTTCAGGCTTTCGTTGATTTTCACATTATCCCACAGGTCTTGCGCTCCATACAGGGCGTGCTACAATAGAAAAGCTTGCTTATTTTTTAGACAGAGGAAGGAAGAATACACAATGAAAGATCCCAGAATTCAAAAGCTGGCAGCTAACCTAGTCGGTTATTCCGTAAATGTCCAGCCAGGCGAGAACGTGCTCGTCGAAATGATTGGCAATGAAAGAGATTTAATCAAAGCTGTTGTAGAGGAAATCGGCAAGGCCGGCGGTCATGCTTTTGTACAATTAACAGATCGTACAGTCCTGCGCAGCATGCTTAAATACGCAACTCGTGAGAGTCTTCAGACATGGGCTGAAATTGACTTGAACCGGATGAAGCAAATGGATTGTTATATCGGGATTCGTGCAGGTGAGAATGTGAACGATCTGTCCGATGTTCCTGAAGAAAATATGAAATTGTATAACTCGTTGTACTCTCATCCAGTGCATAGCGAACAACGTGTGAAGCATACGAAGTGGGTAGTACTGCGTTATCCGAATGCGAGCATGGCTCAGCTTGCGAATATTAGCACTGAAGCGTTTGAGGACTTTTATTTCGAAGTGTGTAATTTGGATTACGCCAAGATGGACAAGGCTCAGGATGCTTTAGCTGATCTCATGCGCAGAACGGATAAGGTACATATTTTGAGTGCTGGAACAGATCTTAAGTTCTCGATTAAAGGAATCGGTGCAGAGAAATGCTCCGGGCAAAAAAATATTCCGGATGGCGAGGTTTACAGCGCCCCAGTTCGCGATTCTGTAAATGGAACGATCAGCTATAATGCACCGTCAGTATATAATGGAGTGACCTTTGAAAATATCAAATTCAAATTCGAAAACGGAAAAATTGTTGAAGCCACCAGCAATGACTCCGCTCGTTTGAACGAAATTTTGAATTCAGATGACGGCGCGCGTCATATTGGCGAATTCGCTATTGGTTTTAACCCTTACATTCTTCACCCGATGAATGATATTCTTTTTGACGAAAAAATCGCAGGCAGCCTGCACTTTACGCCAGGACAAGCATATGATGTTACAGATAACGGTAACCGCTCCTCCATTCACTGGGATCTTGTGTTGATCCAACGTCCCGATTATGGCGGCGGTGAAATTTATTTTGACGATGTATTGATCCGTAAGGATGGAATTTTTGTGTTGCCGGAACTCGAAGGTCTGAATCCTGAAAACTTGAAATAAAATGTAATAACAAGAAAACTCCTTGCACAAGTAAGCGGATTCAATGTATCATAAGAAATGATAACAAAAGACTAAAGTTTTATAATCAAGTTGCGGAGGGATTTCTATGTCCAGTAACAATGCGGCAATTGTCGATATTGCCCAAACGGCAGGCCAGTTCAACTCTTCAATCGTTCTTCAAGCGGACAACAAGTACATTGATGTTAAAAGTATCCTTGGTTTGTTCACTACTTTGGTATCCAGCCAAAGCTATGAGCTTCATGTTCATGGGGCAGATGCTGAAGAAGCTAAGAAGGCAATGACTGAAGTGTTTGCAAAACACGGTTTGAAATTCACAGTTGTTGCTGAGTAATAGTCGTGCTAAAAACGTCCTACCGGTTTTCGGTGGGGCGTTTTTTCTAGAAGTAGATACGAAACTTGATAGGATAACGCAGCAGGTTCTTTTAAATATATGGTTAGTATAAACTGAATTGTTGTATTGATACCGGATTTCGTCTAATATTAAGTAAAATAGTAAAAGCAGCTTAACTTTTGGACATGGGGGGGATAGAGGCATGACTTCATCGGAATTACAGGAACAGTATAATCTTAAAGCAATCAATCTTCTACAAGAAGATGCCGATAAAATTCAGCAACTTATAGAAGTGCAGATGGAGAATCTGGCAACACGCTACTGCCCTCTCTATGAGGAAGTGCTGGATACCCAGATGTACGGTTTCTCCAGAGAAGTGGATTTTGCGGTTAGAGCAGGTTTGGTCCCAGAGATTACTGGTAAGATGGTACTAAGTAAGCTGGAGCGTAACTTAGCAGTACTCTACGAGGCTTTGAACAACAAAGCGAAGGAAGAATAAATATCGGTTTCTTAAGTATTTATAGAAGCGCACATGAGGACGAATCGCTCATGTGCGCTTTTTGTTGTGTACAATGGTTAATAATGATTATACGAGATAGAAGGAGACTCCTAAAATCAGGTAGACCGTTAATAACAAGAGACCCTCATACCAGTTAGTCGAGCCGTCCTGAGTAATTGATTTGGCAATAAAGACAGCTACACCGATGGCGACAATTTCGATGGTCGTAAAAACTATGTCCATTGTATCACCCATGAAATAACTGGCGAAGATTAGGACAGGTGCTACGAACAGGGCGATTTGCAGACTGCTTCCAACCGCAATTTCTACTGCTGCACCGATTTTGTTCTTCATGGCCAGCATAATGGCTGCACTATGCTCTGCGGCATTACCGATGATAGCTACGAGGAACGCACCTACAAACAGCTCGCTGAATCCGAAACGTTCTGTCAAAGTCTCTAACGTTCCTACCAGCCACTCACTCACGAAGGCTACCATTACAGTGGCAAGCACGAGATAAAGGATGGATTTGTTTTTGGACCAAGCAGGGGCATGTTCATGAGCTAATTCTTCTTTACCCTCTTCTGTAACGTCCTCTAGATGTTTCTTATGCGTGATCATGGAGAAGATTAGCCAAGCTATGTACGAAGCGATGAGCAGCCCGGCAACGATTAAACTGAGCACATCGGTATCCTTCTCCGTAATAGAGTGGGTGGTAAAGAACATAGCGGGAACAAATAAGGCAATGACGGCAACGATCATCAGGGAGCCATTCATTCCGGCAAGGGTTACGTTGAAGTTCTGAACTTTGAACTTCATCCCGCCGGCGAAAATACTCAATCCTAGAACAAGCAACAGGTTGCCGATAATAGAACCGGTAAGACTGGCTTTGACCATGTCGAACAATCCTTCCTTAACCAGGAAGAAGGCAATGATTAGCTCAGCAGCATTGCCGAAGGTGGCGTTTAGGAAGCCGCCCAGTCGTTGTCCGGCATAATGAGCTACACTTTCAGTGGCCCTGCCGAGAAAACCAGCCACAAACACCACAGCGATTGCTGAGAGAATGAACTGCAGGGTATGATCCCAATCGGCATAATGGCCGATCGCACTAAGGATAAAGGCGATACCCATCAGTGATGGTGAAATCCATTTTTTCAATGTAAAGGACACTCCTATCTATGTATTTAGATTGAATTCATAATCAATATACCCAAATTGTTCCTAGGTGTAAACGAGAAAGCGATAAAGTGATTTGCTTTTTAGCCTGTTTTGGAATTACAATAATTGATAATGAGTGTAGGGGGGATATGGCATGGCAGAACAACTTCAACTGGAAATGGGAAATATACGAATTTCAAATGACGTCGTCTCAAAAATTGCCGGTTTGGCTGCCTTGGAGACTCCGGGAATTGCAGCCATGTCTGGTGGCCTGTCAGAAGGCTGGGCGAAACGTCTAAGCGGTAAGAACGTTCAGAAGGGCGTTACCGTTGAAGTAGGACAGCTGGAAGCAGCAGTAGATCTACGAATTATCGTTCTCTATGAAACACCGATCCACGAAGTGTGCCGGATGCTTCAGCAGAACGTACGTGAAGCTGTGGAGAGCATGACTGGACTTCATATTGTTGAGGTAAATGTCAAAGTTGAAGGCGTAGCTTTCAAGAATGATGAAATCTCTTAAAAAACTTGTACACAAAAAAGCAGTCCAAGGTTAATTCCCTGGGCTGCTTTTTTATGTGTAAATTCCCTAACCTCCGGCTTTATAAAGCTTACCGGGAACGAACCTGTCTAACCGTTGTTACAGATTTCGTTACTTCCTCTTTGGCAGGAAGGTTGGTTTCTCTTGAGATGCTTAGCATAATTCCCATGCACAGCATGCTGACAAGGAGTGAAGAGCCCCCGTAGCTGATAAACGGCAAGGTAACGCCGGTAAGAGGGATTGTATTGGTTACACCGCCGATATTGACAAAGGCCTGAATGGCTATGAGGCCCATAATCCCAATTCCGACGAGCGTACCAAAGGGATCCTTACACCTTAAAGCGATTAGAATACCTCGCCAGATAAAATACAGATATAACATCAAAAATATGGAGGTCCCCAGAAAGCCGAACTCTTCACCAATTACGGGGAAGATAAAGTCCGTATAAGGGTATTTTAGATAGTCCAGCTTTTGAATGCTTTTGCCGAAGCCGGAACCACTTACTCCACCTTGGCCAAGAGCGGTTAAGGATTGAATAATGTTATAACCATCACCCTCAGCAACCTGATAAGGATCTAAAAAGGCAACGATACGACCTTTTCTATAATCCTGAGTGTCAGTGGCTTTATCGGATGGAGATAAGGAATCAATCGCTGCTTTGGCGCCTACAACTAGTCCTACACCCAGCACTAGCAGTGCTATAGAGCCCAGAATATGCTTCATGCTGGCACCGCCGGCATAAATAACAAGTCCGCTGGTAGCTACGAGAATGAGGCAAGAACCTAAATCCGGCTGCATCATTATAAGTCCGGCAACAATACCCACGATGACCATTACAGGGATATATCCTGTACGGAAATCTCTAAACCGTTCACCTTTTTTGGTGATGAGTGCTGAGATATACAGGATAATCGATATTTTGGCTAATTCGGTGGGTTGAATTCCAAGTTTTCCGATACTAAGCCAGCTCTTGGCACCATTAATTTTTTCAGAGAAGGCTACCACGAGCAGAAGTATAACGGTGATGATAAAAATAGGTACATACCACTTCTTAAACTTACTGTAGTGAATGTTCATAGCTATAAACATAACAACGGTTCCGAGTACGATCCAGATCACTTGGCGTTTAATGAAATATAGAGGGTCATTACCGAACTTCGAGCTTGCTAAGGTTAAGCTTGAGCTAGCACTGAAGACCATGACTAGACCGAAACCCACAAGTAGTAGTGTTAAGATAAGTAGTTGGAAATCGGGTGTTCCTCTTTTGGGCAGGCTGACATTTTGTTTCGTCGTTCCCTTTCTGTTACTCAAGCCTCTAACAGCTGCTTTAATTCAAGAATCCGCTTAGCAGCAGTGTCCAATACTGGTTTTGGCACCGGAGATTCATATTCCAGGCCATGAGGGAAGGTTGCTTTTCCTAAGTATACGGCTTCAATTGCAAGTACGGCATCAGACTTCTCTAGCTTTCCCTCGACAGCGCGAGTGTTAATGCGTAGGAAGTATTCGCCACCATCCTGTGGGTCTTCAATTTTGCAGTCGTAAGTGGCACGATAGTATTCCCATTGCCAGCGGATGAAGCCAGCTTTTGTGGCACTCTCGTCCAGATAGAGAAGATCACTCTTCAATCCTACGAGGCCCGTGTTCTCAAAAATCATAGCACGCATATCCCCCTTATGAAGTATAATGATGAATTTCTGATCCGATTGCTGATGTTCTACCTCATGATAGTATGTTTCTAAAGGTTGTGCAAGAGTAGGCAGTGCCTAACAATACCCAGTTTTTTGCGTTTCTGCTACAATAAAAGAATTATAGTCGTTCGCGGCTGGAACAAAGTGAACAGGACTGCTATCGCTTGCTATGGATGCGGGTTTATCGAGAAGGGGATGGAGAACTTATGAAGAGCTTAGCGGTTGATTCGCTCATGCCGGAGATCGTAGAATGGAGACGCCATTTGCATCGTCATCCGGAGTTGTCTTTTCATGAAAAGGAAACGTCAGCATTTATAGCAGATAAGTTAGCCAAATTCGGAATTGAAGTCAGAAGAAGCGGGACAGGGTATGGTGTGCTTGGCATACTACGGGGAAAGCGGCCGGGGAAAACCGTTGTTCTTCGCGCGGATATGGACGCCCTACCTATTAAAGAGGAGAATAAGAAGGATTACGTTTCGCAAAATGAAGGGGTAATGCATGCCTGTGGACATGATGGCCACACTTCCATACTGCTCGGTGTAGCCTCTTACTACAGCAGCCGGCTTGAGGAGCTGGAAGGCGAGCTGCGTTTTCTTTTTCAGCCCGCAGAGGAAGTATGCCCAGGAGGGGCGCAGGGAATGATTGCCGAAGGCATGTTAGAAGGAGCGGATGCGGTGTATGGTCTGCATCTGTGGACTCCATTGCCTATGGGAACTGTAGGGAGTGCTCCGGGACCGTTGATGGCATCTGCGGACGAGTTTTTTATAGATATCATTGGCAAAGGCGGACACGGCGGCATGCCGAACCGTACCATTGATAGCATCGTGGCGGGAGCGGCGCTGGTGACCCAGCTCCAGAGCATTGTAAGCCGCTCTGTGAACCCGCTGGAGCCCGCTGTACTCAGTGTAGGGACCATCCAAGGAGGATTCGCCCAAAATGTCATTGCCGAGCAATGCAGGATCACAGGGACAGTACGGGCATTCGACGAGGAGACACGGCATTTGATACGCCAGCGAATCGAAGAAATGACCGTTTCTATTGCCAGCGCTTACGGGGCAGAAGCTAAGATAGATTACGTTATGGGATATCCTCCCCTCGTAAATCACGATGGTGAAGTGCAGCGGTTTTTCGAGGTGGCCCCAGCGGCTTTAGGAGAATCTGTTGAAGTGATTCGGATGGAAAAGCTGATGCCAGCTGAGGATTTTGCCTATTATGTTAAGGAGATTCCAGGCTGCTTTATGTTTGTGGGTGCCGGAAATCCGGATAAAGAGGCTGACTATCCACATCATCATAGCAAATTTGATTTTGACGAAGATGCCATGCTGCACGGAATGAAGCTGCTCATTGCTATGGCGAATTCCTGTATGCGTGAGAACACAATCGTATAATTTCGTTTCATAGAGGAGAACCTATTCCCATAACATGGAGACCATGATTAGGAGGGTTCATTCTTGAAGACAGTGAAAGAGGTTATGACGAAGGAGCCTGCAACGGTTACGCTGCAAGATAATGTGTATGAAGTTGCCGTGAAAATGCGAGATTATGACACTGGATTTATACCTGTTGTTGATAATGAAGAACATAAGACACTGCTCGGTGTAATTACTGACCGCGATCTCGTGATTAGAGGTTATGCGGCTAAACATCCTGGTTCAACCTCAGTGGAAACTGTAATGAGTAAAGAGATTCAGACCGTCTCGGAGAATACTTCAGTAGATGAGGCTGCAGAGGTAATGGCTGGCTGTCAAATTCGCAGGCTGGCGGTGACACGTGACCAGAAGCTGGTGGGCGTAGTGTCGATTGGAGATCTGGCTGTGCGCGACATTTTTGCGGATGAAGCTGGTGAAGCCCTCCATGATATTTCGCAGCAGCATTTACATTAAATAGTCAGATAGGGAAGCTCATGACCGTTATGCGGGGATGGGCTTTTTCCTGTTATATGAAAATAAACAAAATTACATAGCGCAAGCTTAAATTACTTGAACACTAGGGAGGAAAAGCTATGAATGGATCAGGAGCGTGCATCGTACGCAGGGACCGGACAATTTTACTGGAATGTGCTCATCCGGATTTTGAGGTGGCAAGGAAAAAGCTAGGGACCTTCGCGGAGCTGATAAAAAGTCCTCCTGCTTACCATACCTATCGAATTACCCCTTTATCTCTTTGGAATGCAGCTGCGCTTAATTATACTGCTGAGGAGATTATCACTAGCCTGCATCACCTTGCACGCTGGGGTGTTCCCACAGGACTGGAGGAGGAAATCGAAACTCTTTTGTCCAGATATGGAAAGCTGACTCTTCATGGCCAAGAGACTCAGAATGAGGTCGTTATGTTAAGAGCGGATGCTCCTGAGCTTTTGGATGAATTGAGTGATGAACAAGGTCTAAAATCGCTGGGTCTACTGAGAATAAATCCTCTGGAATGCGCGTGCCCTGCGGAGAATAGAGGGCTTTTGAAACAAGAGCTGATGAGATTGGGGTATCCAGTTCTCGACTACGCCGGATATCATGAAGGGCAAGCGCTTAGCTTGACCTGGAAGGAGAATCTCGATACCTGCAAGGCTGATTCGGCATACGATTCATTTGGCTTACGTGAATATCAGCAGGAGGCCGTTCAGCTGTTTCAAGGGACAGAAGGACAAGGGGGAAGCGGTGTGGTGGTGCTGCCTTGTGGCGCAGGGAAGACAATTGTAGGAGTAGCAGTACTTGAAAGTCTCCAATGTGAAACCCTGATTTTAACTTCAAATACAACGTCCGTAAGGCAATGGATGGATGAATTGCTGGAGCGAACAGATTTGGCTGGGGAGGCAGTTGGTGAATATTCGGGTGAAAAAAGAGAAGTGCGGCCAGTCACCATTGCCACCTATCAAATATTAACGCATCGTTCGTCCAAAGACGGTCCGTTTCTCCATATGAAGCTGTTTAACGAACGCAATTGGGGCTTGATTATATATGATGAGGTTCACCTGCTTCCAGCGCCTGTATTTCGGGCTACAGCAGACATTCAGGCTACACGTCGACTGGGGCTTACAGCCACTTTGGTTAGAGAAGACGGGAAGGAAGGGGATGTGTTCTCTTTAATCGGACCGAAACGCTACGATTTGCCTTGGAAGGAGCTGGAGCAGCAGGGCTGGATCGCTGAAGTGGAATGTGTAGAGATCATTGTGCCGATGAATCCGGAGCTTAAACAAGAATATATGTACGCGGCGGCAAAAGAAAAATTTCGTATGGCTTCCTGCAATCCTGCCAAAGCTGAAATTGTAGCCAAGCTTCTAAAGGTCCATACAGGTTCTTCGGTGCTGGTTATTGGACAATATCTCGACCAGTTAAGTGAACTGGCTGACAGGATCGGGGCGCCTTTAATTACCGGCAAAACGAAGCAGCGTGAAAGAGACGAGCTATATGCGGCTTTTAACGAGGGAGATATACAGGTACTGGTGGTGTCAAAAGTAGCGAATTTCGCGGTGAATTTACCTGACGCGTCAATTGCTATTGAAGTCTCGGGAGCTTATGGATCACGGCAGGAGGAAGCCCAGCGACTAGGTCGAATCCTCCGTCCCAAAGCGGGGGAGAATAAAGCCTATTTCTATACACTGGTATCTGAAGATAGCCGGGAACAGGATTTCGCTTTGCGACGCCGGATGTTTTTGACTGAGCAGGGCTATGAATATGTCGTTAAAAAGATGCCGAGTGGAGAGGAGAGAACCATCCATTGAACCAGCTGTCTACAGAAGCATTAGAGGTCTTAAAGCGATTATGTGCAGCTTATGCTGCCCAGCCGTTTGAGGAAGGGAAGGAAGAACGATTGCGCCCTGTGGCGCTTTGTCGTGCTGAGCAAAAGCTTGCAATGAACGAATTGCGCCGCGAGGGGCTGTTAACTGCAAGGCATAAAATATTAGGCGAAAAGCTGTACCAGATTCCTGTTGATCAGCTGCCGGCAATTGAACAAGAATTTTTCCCGTATCAGCCGCAATTCATTGCCGGGCATTTAGTGAGTCTTACCATGGAAGCAGGAGCCGGACTGGCGATAGATTTGTTTCGGGCTTTGCTGTTCACCGCTTGGGAAGGGTTGCCGCTGACAGCCAAGGGGATTATTCATAAAAAGCATCTTAACCGCTTAGCGGCGCAGCTCTCTTTTGGGGAGGAGCATTTGCAAGGGCTCTCCGTGGGTTCTCTTTTAGAGGAACAGAAAACTCTTTCTGTCATAGCGACGGTGGATATCCTGCTGTGTCTTGGACTTATTCGCAGGCAGAGTGCCGGATACACGCTTGATCTGGAGCTGTTGGATCGTTGGCTGCAGCTTCCTGAAGCGACGATGAGTGACATTCTTTATGGGATTGTAATTAATCGCTCTGGAAGCGTGGGCCCAGCCGATCAACATTTTCGTTATATAATTTCTAATGCAGATTTTATCCCCGGGAAATGGATAATGCTGCCCGCACTATTAGACTGGATGATGGCTTCTAATCTCACAGGTAACATTGCCCGTAATGAGCTTGAACAATCAAGCTTGAACTGGTTACGTTGTTTAACAGGCTTTGGCTGGTGTGAACTGGGAGAAACCGCTGAGGGCATGTTGTGTTTTCGCTGGACCGCTGCTAAGCCAATGCTATCTGCTGAGAGGGGATCATTCGCTGCTGTTGGGTCTGGAGATACACAGGAACAGTTTATTGTGCAGCCGGATTTCGAGGTGCTGGTTCCACCGGAAGTCCCCTATTCTGTACGATGGACACTGGCTGGCTGCGCTGAGCTCCAGCAAAGTGATACGATATGGAGCTTCCGGCTGACGAAAGAGAGGTTGGAACTTGCAGCTGAGCGTGGAATGTCACCGAATGACATCATCTCCTGGATAAGCGAGCATGCTCTGGGCGGGCTTCCTTCGGTGGTTCAAATGTCCCTTGAGCAATGGGCAAAAAGCATTGGCCGTACTTCACTATCGCAAGTAATTCTCTTGACCTGTCAGACGGAAGCCGATGGAGCTGCTATCGCAGCTCACCCGCGTTTACAGGAGAATCTTGAACGTATCGGTCCTTTACATTTCATAGTGGACCCGGAATATATGGAACAGATACGAAAAGAACTGTACTCCGCGGGGCTAGCGCCTTCCAGAATCATTGGAGGACAAGGGGAGGATCCAAACGTAGGGTGGAGTTGGTTTCCTCATGAAACAGGAAACCCCGAGGCAACGTATGTTCTTCCAGAGCTGAATGTAGAACTAGGATTGCTGTCCAAAGGGAATCCTTTTCTTAACCTGCCGGTTATTGCTCCTGAACAAGAGGAGGAGATTCTCTTCGGTGGAGAAAATGTACCGCAGATCTGGAGCAAAGAATGGCGGCATTATCATAGCTCGACTGCACAAAAGGTGATGGAGCAAGGGTTAAGATGGGGAGTCAAAGTGCGTTTTGCACTAAAAGATCAGATGTTAGATTTTATCCCTTCCCGCATAAGCGGAAATCCATGGAGAGTTTCCGGACAGCTGCTCTATCACGATGGTGAAACGGTTGAAGATATAGAGCTCACTCCGGAAGACTGGAAGGAAATGAAGTTAGTTATTCCCAAAGGACGAAGAAATTCCTCTTCTGCTCAAGCGAGTGATTATGGTATGATAGAAAAGTCTACTGAATCGGTAGATCATTAACGAAGAAAAGAGCTGAGTTCATGAGCGTAGCTGAAATAAATACGGTCGATATGGCTGAAGTGCTGACATACGCCTATGAATTAGGCGATATGATTAATCAATCCGCCGAGGTGTCGGATTACTTATACTGGAAAGGACGGGTTGATACGAACCCCGAAATTCAGGCCATGGTCAAACGACTTCAGACTAAGAAGGAGTTGTTTGAAGAAACACAGCGATTCGGACATTTCCACCCGAATTATCATTCAGCAAAGGATGAGGTTTCGGCAGTAGAAGCGGAACTGGAGCGGTTCGAAGAAGTTGTTCGTTTCAAGCTGGCAGAGAAGACCCTTGACGACATTCTGCATTCCATGTCGGAAGCGATTGCTTTTTCAGTATCCGATAGCATTAAAGTACCAAGTAATGATCCTTCCCCTAAAGGTGGATGCGGCAGCGGGGGAAAATGCTCCTGCGGATAAGCTTCCCTTAGGATTTAGAGAGAGAAAGGCGGTTTAGCTTATGTTTGCGGAACGGACAGGATACATCATTTGGGTAAGTGACGTTAAAGCGGCACGTAACCTTGAGAAATACGGAACATTACATTATGTTTCTCGGAAAATGCATTATGCAGTTATGTATGTAAATGCAGAACGGGCCGAGGAAGTTATGAAGAATGTCCGCAGACTCTCCTATGTGCGAAAGATTGAAAGATCTTATCGTAACGAAATTAAGACAGAGTATACTAGTAATGGACCGGACAAGTCCCGTAATTACAGTATGTGATTCCAGGAGATAAACAGGCGCTTAAACAGCGTCTGTTTTTTTTATGCTTATTTACAAAAAAACGCCATTACTCTCGACGGTAGAAACTTGTACAACTTTCGGCAATGAGGTAAGATGACAACATTAAGTGCATACTAAGACCCTTATGGTGGAGTGTGATGATGATGCGCAACAAGGGGACGGATTGGCCCAGCACTTATGAGCCCTTCCACATCATGCTGAACGATTACAGGGTCGCCGATATCGTTATAACCAATCATGCGAAGAGCCGTTATATGGACCGCATCAGCAATGGTGCAAGCAATGCCGAAGAGGTCGCTGCATGGATGTGGCAGTGCCTAATGCAGAATCGGATCAAGCCCTTTTCAAGCAGTGATTATAACGCATATTTAATTGACGATGACTCTGTAGTAATCGCTGAGTTTACGGAATTGACAGGTGAGAGAGATCTCTCAGGCCAGCCATTATATTCTATGATCATCGTTTCGTTTCTTGGGAGAATCTCGGAGATGCCACAGTTGAGAGATTTAAAGACCTATTTTTCACTGCTGCGTAATTCTCACCGCACAAAGCTGTCGAAGAAGAAACGAAGACGCAAATAGTTTATAAAGAAACGGGCAAGAGGCATGCGGCGAGTCTGCATGTCCTTTTTAAAAATATAAGAATTTATATACAGCACGATTATAATATTCTTAAGTTTCTACGAGAAACGATTGTCGTCTTTAAAGGACGTTCTTTTTGTAATATAAGGAGTTGCGAAGCATGAACTTTCATCAGCTGCATATTTTTTATACGGTCTCCGAGCGGGGAAGCTTCTCGGCGGCGGCGCAGACTTTACATATGACTCAACCAGCTGTGACCATGCAGGTACAGGCACTGGAGGATTATTTTGGCACCAAATTGTTTAACCGTTCCACCAAAAAAATCGTACTCTCCGAAGCAGGGCACACCCTGATGCCATACGCGCTGCGCAGTATTCAGCTGATGCGTGAGACGGATCAAGCGATGTCAGCATTCACACATATGCTGGAGGGGCGGCTGCAGCTTGGGGCGAGTCTTACGATAGGAGAATACGTGCTGCCACGGCTGTTAGGCCCTTTCGGAAAGCAATATCCTAACATTTCAATTATGATGAAAGTGATGAACACCTCGCAAATTATGGAGGAAATCCTCAAGCATCAACTGAATTTTGGTTTAATTGAAGCCCCGGTCACACATCCGGACATGGAGATCGAGCCCGTGATGGGGGATGAACTGAAGTTGATCGTGCCACATGATCATCCACTTGCGGAGCAGCAAGAGGTTACCTTGGAGCAAGTGCTTCAGCATCCTTTTGTATTGCGTGAGCAGGGCTCAGGAACGCGGCGTGTGATGGAGGAGCAGCTGTTCTCCAAGGGACTTGATCCGGGAACAATGAAGATCGTGATGGAGCTTGGAAGTACGGGAGCTGTGAAATCAGCGGTGGAAGCAGGTCTTGGCATAACGATCATATCGACCTCTTCGGTCAAGCATGAAGTTGCGCTGGGACTGTTGAAAATTGTGAATATCTCCGATGCCTCTTTTAAAAGACAATTCTACGCCATTCATCTAAAATCAACACTGCTGCCAATTTCTGCAGTAACCTTCCTGACTTATTTGCGTGAGCATTCGAATCAAATCTGATAGTTAAAGCGGGGGATATTACAATGTCAATTGTTCTACGTGGAGAAAAGCTAGTATTGCGCGATATTACAGAGGCTGATTTTCAGAAGCTTTATTATCACTATCATGAAGCTGAAGACCGTGAACACTTGAAATGGGATGGTCCCTATAAATCTCTGGCACATCAAAGATTCGAAAAGTTTACCGAGGACTACATAGGTCATTTGGCGTTAGTTGAGACGGAAACCCCGCGTAACCTGTTGATCATAGAAATAGACGGCAAGGTAAAGGGCAAAGTAGGGCGCTACTGGATATCGCAAGAAACCAACTGGATGGAGATTGGTATAGTAATCTTTGATTCTAGTTATTGGTCAGGTGGTTACGGTACGGAAGCGTTTAAGATGTGGATAGATTATTTATTTAATTCTCTTGATACAGTCCGTCTTGGAATAGGCACCTGGTCAGGGAATAAAAGAATGATCGGGTTGGCAGCGAAATGTGGCATGGTGGAGGAAGCTCGCGTCCGTAAAGCACGAATCGTGCGAGGAGAATACTATGATGCCATAAAAATGGGGATTCTGCGGGAAGAGTGGGAGAATTCAGGTAACCTATCTGCTAAGGATGTATGCGACCTCCATACCCATACTCAAGCCTCTGACGGCATGCAGCCGCCAGCGGAGAATGTACGGCTTGCTAAGGAGAAGGGGCTAAGCGCTGTTGCCATTACGGATCATGATACAGTAGCTGGCGTGAAGGAAGCCTGTGAAGCAGGAGAAAAGTACGGAATAACCGTTGTGCCTGGTGTAGAGATCAGTACGCGTGCTGGTGGCAAAGACATTCATGTGCTGGGCTATTATGTTGATCCTGAGAATGAACAATTTCTCTCACGTTTGGAAGGGCTAAGAGATACCCGGGCACTTAGGAATGAAGCGATAATTACCAAGCTGCAAGACCTTGGGATTGCGATTACCTTGGAACAGGTTATAGCGGGGATTGGGCGGGAATTGAAGCCTGATGAAAGCATCGGCCGGCCACATATTGCCGACGAGCTGGTTCGGCTTGGGGCAGCTACCGATATGAGAGATGCCTTCAACAAGTATTTGGCCGAGGGTGCAGCAGCCTATGTGTCACCTCCCAGAATCACACCGGAGGAAGCTTGCGAGTGGATCATTGAGGCAGGAGGGTCTCCAGTATTAGCCCACCCGGGCTTGTACGGGGATGACCTTCTGGTGCGAGATATTCTGGAGCAAGGCGCTTTTAAAGGGATTGAGGTCTATCACTCTGATCATGGACCTGCGGAAGAAGAACGTTATCAAGTTATGGCTGAGGATTATAATCTGTTAATAACCGGAGGTTCTGACTTTCATGGTGCCCGTCAAGGCGTGATTTTTCACGGGGATATCGGCAGTGTTTCGGTTTCTACAGAAGTACTGAAGTTTTTAAACAAGAAGGCATGAAATTAGTCGATTTGCGGAGCGAATTATAAAAACCTCCAGCCTTAGATGTTCAACATCTGCAGCTGGAGGTTTCTTTATATCTAGTAGTTAGCTTCTCAAAGTATTTGGAAGACTCTTAATTCTTTCCTCATTAGGTGTGACGAACAGTGTCTTTTGATGATCATAGATTACAAATCCCGGCTTGGAGCCGCTTGGCTTACGTACATAGCGGATCAATGTACAGTCCACAGGCACACTGCTGGACTGTTTGGCTTGGCTGAAATAAGCGGCAAGCTGAGCGGCTTCTTCTAGCGTTGCATCTCCAAATTGCTCACTTCGGATGACCACGTGTGATCCGGGGATGTCCTTGGTATGCAGCCAAGTATCATTCGGAGAAGCCAGCCGATTGGTGACGTATTCGTTCTGCAAATTGTTTTTGCCGACATAAATATCGATTCCTTCCGAAGAGGTGAAGACCTGTAATGTGGGTCTGGTGGCCTTTTTCTTCTTTTTACCCTTTTTGCTCCGGTCACGCAGATAACCTTGGCTTACAAGCTCGTCGCGGATCTCCTCAATGTCGTTGAGGGAAGCGTGGGCAAGTTGCTGCAGCAGACTCTCCATATACAAAATTTCCTCATGCGTCTTCAAAAGCTGTTCATTAATAACAAGCAGGCTGTTTTTATATTTGTTGTATTTTTTGAAATAACGTTGTGCATTGTCCGAAGGATTTAATAACGGATCGAGCGGAACCACCATTTCCGCCTGATTTTCATCATAATAATTGACCAAGGAGGCTTCTTTATCCCCTTTGGATACCGCGTGTAATGAAGCGAAAAGCAACTCACCCCAAATGCGGTAACGATCAGCATCCTGAGCTTCGTCGAGATCCTTCTGCAAATTCGCGAGTTTTTTAACGTTTTTGCTCCGTTCATTGCTGAGGAAACGGATCAAATCACTCACCCGTTGCTTTACAGTATCGCGCTCGGCTTTATCCCCGTAATAATCCTCCATACATTCACTGATGGAGTTGTAATGTTTCGCACTCTCACCCAGAAGTGTTAAGGGGATCGCAGAAAAAATCATTTTACCTTTTGCGTTTGCACCTGCAACAGGAGAAAACTCGTTATCACGTACGGGGCCCATTACGGAATGGAAGGCAACCCATAATTTTGTTGGAAACGCTGCTTCGGTTTCTGTAACTTCGCCTTTATCCAAGGTGTTTCTCAGACGAAGAGCAATTTCACCAGCAATCAGCGGGCTCATTCCGCTGAAAGCATGTACCATCCAGCCTACCGGGTCAGCTGAGGGAGATGGACCGCCAGAGCCGTCAGGTTTTTGCTCTACTGCTTCTTTTGTGATCAGATTAGCAAGCTCTCCCTCAATGATTTCTTCTGGCTCAGCTTCCTCCTCAACATCCTCTATCAGCGCAGCTTCTTCAGCAGCTGAGATTAAATTGAGAAATTGCTCCTGGCCGATTTCCAAAGGGTTCAGCTTATGCTGCTGAGGCGGCTCTGTGTAGGCGATGCCGGGCATCACAATCCGATAGCTGCTAATCGATGGAGTTACATGATGAATGCCGTCTATGATCGTTCCAGAGCTGAGATCAGTAAGAATGATGTTACTGTGCCGACCCATGAGCTCTATGATGATCTTTTTGGCAAATACGTCACCAAGCTCATCTCTAGTCTTGACGTTTATGTGAATAATTCGTTCCATGCCTACCTGCGTAATGCTTTCAATGGTCCCTCCCTCACAATGCTTCCGCATAAGCATGCAGAACATGGGTGCTTCCGAAGGATTAATGCTGTTTCTTTCGGTAAAATGCACCCGAGGATACGTAGGATTAGCAGAGAGCAGCAGCTTGCCGCCGCCACCTGCGCCGCGCAGGTTAAAAATTAAATCGTGATTGTTCGGTTGATATATTTTTCCTATACGTGCACCTATGAATGATTGCAATTCGTGCACGATAGCTTTGGTAACAATGCCGTCTAATGCCATGATAAAGCTCTCCTGTCGCCGTGAAATGAATTTCTTAAATATAAGAAAGTAAAAGTTTCACACAATACTTTATGTCTTATATTTCTCGCTCAAACGCCTACCTGTCCTTATAAGGACGCCAAAGACGTTTATGCTTACCTCTCTATGATGCCATACTTTAGGACATTCGCGCAAAAGGGGAATTGGATAGGGGTGATATTATTGGACGACCTTGAATACATTTGTCATGAACAGGTGGAAAAGCTGTGCGCCGCCGGAAGTAAAGAAACGACCGGGAGGGAAAGAAAAGTCATGGAACAAAACAGTTGGCACCGTCTCGGTGCAGAAGAGCTGCAGAAAATGTTCAATGTCCAGCCAAGGACGGGCCTCAGTGATGAGGAAGCCGCGGAGAGACGAAAGGAGAACGGGTACAACGAGCTGTCGGAAGGAAAGACAGTATCTCCGTTTACCCTGCTGTTGAACCAGTTCAAGGATTTCATGGTGCTTGTGCTCATGGGTGCAACGCTTGTATCCGGGTTGCTAGGCGAATACTTGGATGCCATCACGATCATCGCGATTATCCTACTGAATGGAGCGCTTGGATTTGTTCAGGAGTTTCGCGCCGAACGTTCGCTCAGAGCTTTAAAGCAGCTCTCCGCACCTTCTGCGAAAGTGCTACGTGGAGGGAATAGCGAGATTATCCCAGCCAAGCTGTTGGTGCCAGGCGATATTGTCTTGCTGGAGAGTGGTGATCGGATTCCTGCTGATGTACGTTGGTTGGAATGCAGTGCTCTATATGTGGAAGAATCCGCACTTACTGGGGAATCATTGCCTGTCTCGAAGCATTCGGAAGCGATCCGTGCAGAAGAGATTCCGCTTGGTGATCAGAAGAATTTAGGCTTCATGGGCACTATGGTAACCAGAGGAACAGGGAGAGCTGTTGTAATCCGTACCGGTATGAATACGGAAATGGGTAAGATAGCAGATCTAATCCAAAATACGGATTCTCAGGAAACACCTTTGCAGCACCGGCTTGAGCAACTAGGAAAGATTCTGATCTACGTATCTCTGGGATTGACAATTGTAGTTGTGGCAGCAGGTATTCTGCATGGACAGCCTGCCACCTCCATGTTCTTGGCTGGTGTGAGCTTGGCAGTTGCCGCGATTCCGGAAGGGCTCCCCGCTATTGTAACTATCGCGCTTGCGCTAGGTGTGCAGCGGATGATCAAACGCAAAGCTATCGTTCGTAAATTGCCGTCAGTGGAAACGCTGGGCTGTGCCTCGGTAATCTGTTCAGACAAGACAGGAACTTTAACGCAGAATAAAATGACGGTGACCCGATTATGGACGGGTGGACGTGGTCTTGAGGTAACAGGCGAAGGGTATGCTCCAAATGGACAGGTTCTGGAGAAAGGTAAAGCAGTGGATCTAAAACATGATCAAAGCTTACGGCGGATGTTGCAGGTCGGCGCATTATGCAGCAACGCGGAAATCATCGAGACCTTCCAGTCTGAAGTGCGAGGCAAACGCAAAGGGAAGGATAAGGATGCTATTCTTGAAAAGTCTGCAGACAACACTTCCGTTTGGGAACTGAAGGGCGACCCGACTGAAGGAGCACTCGTGGCACTGTCAGGAAAGATGGGTCTGACCGCTCAGACGCTTGCTGTAACCTACACTCGTGAACAGGAATTTCCGTTTGATTCTGAACGGAAGCTGATGTCTGTGATCGTAGGCCATCCTGGAGGACGGATGGTATGTACAAAAGGTGCGCCCGATGTACTGCTCAATCGCTGCTCATACATGCTTTGGGAGGGCGGTGTTGTGCCTTGTACGCCGACTTTGCGGCAAAAGGTGCTTGATGCCAATGAGCAGATGGCTTCTGGAGCCCTTCGTGTGCTAGGTATGGCTTACCGGGATATGCGTCCAAATGAACATGTGAATAGTGAAAAGGATGCGGAGAATCAATTAGTCTTTATTGGTTTGGCTGGAATGATTGATCCGCCACGTCGTGAAGTCCGCGATGCCATCAGCGTCACACGCCGGGCCGGGATTAAGACGGTTATGATTACCGGTGACCATGGAACAACTGCCGAGGCTATTGCTCACCAGCTGGGAATTCTGCAGCGTGGTGGAACGGTGCTGACAGGTGCTCAGTTAACCCGGATGGATGATGATGAGCTGGATAAGGTATCGGACAATGTGTATGTATTCGCCCGCGTATCTCCAGAGCATAAGCTTCGGATCGTTAAATCGCTACAACGTCATGGTCACGTAGTGGCTATGACCGGAGATGGAGTGAATGACGCTCCAGCCATTAAGGCTGCGGACATCGGAATAGCCATGGGTATCACAGGCACAGATGTGACCAAGGAAGCATCATCACTTGTTCTCGGAGATGATAACTTCTCTACGATCGTTGCTGCCATCGAAGAAGGCAGAAACATCTATGAGAATATTCGTAAATTCATTCGTTATTTGTTGGCATCCAATGTAGGAGAAATTCTGACAATGTTCTTTGCCATGATGCTCGCTCTGCCATTGCCACTCGTTCCCATTCAAATCCTTTGGGTCAATCTGGTGACAGACGGACTGCCAGCGATGGCCCTTGGCGTGGATCAGCCCGAGAAGGATTTGATGGAGCATAAACCGCGTGGTGCGAAAGAGAATATTTTTGCCCGCCGCTTAGGCTGGAAAATTATAAGCCGTGGACTCTTAATTGGCTTATGTACGCTAGGAGCATTTTGGCTAACTTTACGTATAGCACCAGAGAATCCTGCACAATTGATTCGCGCACAGTCGGTGGCTTTTGCGACACTCGTTATGGCACAGTTGATCCACGTCTTCGATTGCCGCAGCTCGCGCTCAGTGTTCCACCGCAATCCGTTCCAGAATAAGTATCTAGTGCTTGCCGTATTGTCATCAGTCTTACTGATGCTGGCCGTAATGTACGTGCCTGTGCTCCAGCCTGTCTTCAAAACAGTGCCGCTCAATTTCCGCGAATGGTGTCTGGTGTTTGTAACAGCGGGGATCCCAACCTTCTTGATGGGTGCCGGCAGTGTTTGGGGCGGCAAACGTAATCGTGGGCGCAGCGGCAGTACGATGATAAAAAGTACAAAAATTTCAGCATAAAGTCAATACTAATGCTCCATTCCTAAAGGTATACTTGTTGCAGTTAACCGCTCATATGCTTGCGAAATGCTAAATTACACAGAACCTTAAGCTTAAGCGAATGCTAACATAACATAACCTTTAGGAGTGGACTTTTAATGGAATTTACAAAAATGCACGGCCTCGGTAATGACTTCATCGTTGTTTTCGGTGAGCAAGAGCTGCCAAGTAATGCAGCGGAGCTTGCTGTAACCCTATGCAACCGGTTCTTTGGAATCGGTGCTGACGGACTGGTATATATCCTTCCTTCTGAGCGTGGCGATTTCATGATGCGTATTATGAATTCTGATGGTTCGGAGGCGGAGCAGTGCGGAAATGCTATTCGCTGTGTCTCTAAATATGTATATGACCACGGACTGGTAAGCTCAGAGCAGATTGTAATAGAAACGATTGGTGCCGGAGAACAAAAGGTTACATTAAACGTGAAAGACGGTGTTGTGGAGACTGTAACTGTAGATATGGGCGAACCTGTATTGTCCGGTCTGCAAATTCCAGTATCTATTGATGCAGAGCCAGTGCTCTCTCAGCCGATTGAAGCGGACGGAACCGAATTTACGTTCACAGCGGTATCCATGGGAAATCCTCATTGCGTGATTTACGTAGAAGATGCAGTGAATTTTGATCTTGCCACATGGGGACCTAAGCTTGAGGTACATCCTTTGTTCCCGAGAAAAGTAAACGTTGAATTCGCAACGGTACTGGATCGGGGGAGAGTGGATATGCGTGTCTGGGAACGTGGGGCAGGACCTACGCTTGCCTGTGGCACTGGAGCCTGTGCAACCCTTGTCTCCTCTGTGCTGAATGATCTTACAGACCGGGCAGCTTGGATTAGTCTAAAGGGCGGCGATCTCTATATTGAATGGAATGAAGAGGATAATCATGTGTATATGACTGGACCTGCTGAGGTCGTATTCACGGGCAGTGTAGCAATATAAAAAAATAACAAAAAAGGCAGTCCAAGAGCGCGTTCTTGGACTGCCTTTTTTGTGTTTCTAACCTGATGTGACTTTAAGCAGCCGAATAATGGAAGGAGTAACCGAGAATAATACTACAATGTTTATGAAAAAAGGAGGGGAGCTTGTTGAACATCAACGGGTTAACTAAAAGAAATAAATCCGGTAAGGGACAGCAAGCAGACCCGGCGGGTTCAGGTTCTGGAGCCAGATTAACCATTCATCTGGAGCAGACACTAAACAATATCATTACCGAGCTGGGAGATAGTCCGGATCTTAGAATCCGCCAGGTAAAGCTTGGTGAGCAATCCTTTGTTGAGGCTGCTGCGGTACATCTTAATGGTCTAGCTAAGACAGAAACCGTTAATCAATTTGTAATGGGTTCATTGCTCTCTATTACGGATGAGATGCTCAAGGAAAGTAATACTGCAGCAAATAATCTGAATGACCTCATCTTAAACCGTGCCCTGGAAATAGGTGAAGCGCAGCTGCAGGAGGATTGGAACGAGGTGCTGCTCGGAATTCTTTCTGGGAAGACACTGATTCTCATTGAAGGTTATGACAGTGGCATCATGTGTGAGACTGAAGGAGGGGAAGCTCGTTCTGTCACTGAACCCTCGACTCAGCTAGTTGTGCGTGGTCCAAAGGATAGCTTTGTTGAATCTTTGGCTACGAATGTCTCATTAATACGCAGAAGAATAAGATCACCCAAACTAAGGCTCGAGCATGTGAAGATCGGGTCGGTAACTCAGACCGATGTGGCTTTAATGTACATCAAGGATACTGCGGACGAGAAGCTGGTTGAAGAAGCTAGAAATCGGCTGCAACAGATTAATGTAGATGCCATCATGGAATCCGGTTATATCGAAGAGCTGATTCAGGATAAGACCTTTACCCCTTTTCCAACGATCAATAACAGCGAGCGGCCAGACGTGGCTGCAACGAATCTGTTAGAAGGGAGGGTAGTGATTGTCGTTGATGGCACCCCCTTTGTATTGATTTTGCCTGCGGTTTTCACTCTTTTTTTTCAGTCAGCTTCGGATTATGCGCAAAGGTTCGATATTGCTATTCTGATGCGAATTATTCGGTATATCAGTTTTATTGTGCTTATTCTAGGGCCTTCCGTGTATATAGCTTTGACGACGTTTCATTATGAGATGATCCCTACGACTTTGCTGATCAACCTGTTATCGCAACGAGAAAATGTGCCTTTCCCCGCTTTTGTCGAAGCTATTCTAATGGAAGGTGCGTTTGAGATCATCCGGGAAGCGGGAGTAAGAATGCCGCGTGCAGTTGGGCAGACCGTATCTGTAGTAGGTGCTCTGATTCTTGGTCAGGCCGTGGTAGAGGCTGGAATTATTACACCCGTTATGGTGATTGTGGTCGCGTTGACCGGGATTGCGAGCTTTGCCATTCCAGCGTATAACATGGCGATTGCGGGCAGAATTATCCGCTTTGGTTTTTTGATATTGGCCGGTATGTTTGGTTTTTACGGGATTACATTGGGTTTAATCGTACTGGTTGCACATATGAACAGTCTGCGGACTTTTGGCGTTCCTTATTTGTCTCCAATCGTGCCTTTGTCATCTAGAGGTCAGAAGGATGCTGTTTTAAGGCTGCCTTTGTGGGCGCTGGGCACAGCAGAACCAGCTCCTGCTACTGCGCAGCAAGGGAACATTTCAGAAGGGAAGGAGATCACAACCGGACATGAACAGAACCTATCTCCAAAAATTCTTGATAAGACTAAAGGGACACAGTCGCATAAGAAAGGAAAGCAAGATTCTGAGTAAATGCAATTTTTTCTTAGCAGGACTTTTACCTTGCGTATTGATCTGTCTTAGTCTCACAGGCTGCTGGGATAGTGTGGAATTAAACAGAAGAGCCATCGTTTCCGGTGTGTCCATAGATAGAGGACCTACAGAAGAAGAGAAATACGTAGTATCCTTTCAGGTTATCGTTGCTGACGAAATCTCTGGGAAGAACGCTAGAGGGACTTCACCTGTTTCGGTATATAAAGGTAGCGGCCGCTCTATGTTTGAAGCATTAGCCAATGCCTCGCGTCAGACTGCACGTTTTTTGTCTTTAGGACATATTCGGGTGGTCATCATTTCCGAGAAGTTCGCGCAAGAAGGCATCAAGGATATCATGGATGTGCTGGAAAGGGAAAGTGAAACCCGGCTGACAAGCCTGATTTTTATTTCCAAGGGACAGCCTGCTAGTGAATGTATGACGACTATGACCGTGTTCGGAAGAATTCCATCCAACGATTTGGTGGAAAAGCTGCAGACGACCTCTAAACAATTCGGATATAACTATCGGATGGAAGTGGATGATATTATCCGGGGGATACAGGTTCCTGGTGGGGGGCCAGTGATCAATGGCGTGCTAGTGACTGGAGATTTGGAGCAGAGGGAAAGTAATGATAATTTAAAAAAAATAAGACCGGAGGCCATAATAAAAGTTACGGGTCTTGCAGCTTTTAAAGAAGACAAGCTTAAAGGGTGGCTGCAAGGGGAGGAGGCGATCGGTACCGTTTTGCTTAAGAATAAAATCTCTCAGATGCCGGTACTGGTCTCGATAGGTGAGAATGATTATATATCGTTTAATGTGTATTTATCACAGGTACATATCCACGCTGATGCGAAAGACATAGAGCATCCTATCTTCACGATTAACGTCACTCAGCAGGCTGGATTAAAGGAATCGCCCAATGGCTTGGATCTAACAGATCCGACGGTGTTAAATAATCTTTCGAAGCTTTTGGAAAAGAATATTAAAGAACAGATTCGTGCTGCCATAACAACTGCCCGTTCGTTAAAAAGTGATTATCTAGGTTTTGGTGAAGCAGCAGAAAGAGCTAATCCACGTGGCTGGAAACAAGTAAAAGATCATTGGGACCGTATATTTGAAACCTGCCAGATTAATATCAATACGGATGCTGTGATCAGGCATACGGATATGCGGAGTGATTCCTTTCAGTCCAAGTATAAGTAATGACGATAAAGGAGGAGCAGTTATGGGGAAAATAAAAATAGGACTACTCCAATTTTTCACGTTGACTTTGTTGTTTGAACTTGGAACAGCACTGGTAGTGAATCTTGGGATGGAGTCTGGTAAAGATGCGTGGATATCCATAATGCTCGGAAATTTGATCGGTTTGATTATTTTTTCGGGGTACACTTATTTATACAGAAAGTTTCCGGATCTCCCCTTAACGGCATATACCCGCAAGCTGCTGGGAAGATCCTTAGGTACGGTGATTTCCGTTCTCTACATTATCCTTTTTCTCAATTTAGCGGGTCGTGATTTACGGGATGGCAGTTCCATGCTGGTTATGGCTACTATGCACCGCACACCGTTGTTTATCATATCTACATTGATGATCTTATCTTCTGCGTATGTTTTGCATAAAGGAGTAGAGGTGTTATCCCGAACTTCATTGGTATTCGCAACTCTCGTAATGCTGATAGGTATATTTTGCTCGATTATGCTGATGTTATCGGGCTCCATTAATTTGAATCGATTGCTTCCTGTTTTTGAGAATGGGTTCCAGCCTGTGATCGAATCTGTCATTCGCCAGAACTATATGTTCCCTTTTGGTGAAATGATTTGTTTTACCATGCTAATGCCCTATCTGAACAATGTTAAAAAAGGTCCTTGGGTCATCGGAGCAGGGATATTTGTTTCAGGTTTGCTCTTAAGTCTGACTATGATGCTGAATATCTCCGTGCTGGGCACAGATATTGTGAAACGTTCACCCCTCCCTCTGATGCCCACGATTAGCAAGATTTCAATCTCTGATTTTATTCAACGTGTGGATATTCTAGTAGTTATGGTGCTGATTATCGGCGTTTTTTTCAAAATGTCAGTGTTTTTTGCGGCGGCACTTATAGGGATTTCCGAATTGTTCAAAATTCCTTACCGGAAAATGGTCTATCCCTGTGCTCTGATCATTCTGTTCAGCTCGATGTTGAACGCGCGGAGCTTTACTGAACACATTAATGAGGGAGGGAGATTGTTATATACGATTTTTCCCTTCTTTATGGTGTTGATCCCTGTAATTCTTGTCATCGTTGCGGCGATAAGAAGTCATCTTTCCCCGCCACGTTCTGGTTGATGTCCTGTTTTCCAGTAATAGATATCGGGGATGAACAAGCAGAGCAGCAAAATACAAGCAGTAGCTTTCTCTGAGGCGGTATAGAAGAGATAATTAAGGATATAACCGACGTTACCCAGCCCATAGCCATACAGCCAATCTAGCAAATAAATATACAGTAAGCAGAGAGTGGCTAGCAGTAAAGTTACAGCGTATTTTCGGATCAGAAACTTTCTTGTTTTTTTCTTCAAAGTATTCTCTCCTTTATGGAAATAACAGCATTAACGTTAGTATGAAGCTTTTTATATATGAACATGCATGGTGGATATTTTGGTCTAAATGCATTTCTTTTGGAAAGCTTATCATCCATACCGATTTATGTTACATTAGTATGAAACTAAAGTTAGAAACTAATGTGGCAGGGGAGGATCTTGTTGTGAAGCCGGATTTACGTTCCGCATGGGGAAATAAAGTATTAGTCGGAGACGGAGCGATGGGCACCTACTTATATCAGAAGGGTTTCCCGGTCGGCATTTCCTATGAAGAATTGAATTTGACCTCTCCGGGGGTAATCGAAGATGTTCACCGCAGCTATATTGAGGCAGGGGCAGTGCTGCTGGAGAGCAACACCTTCTCGGCGAACTATGACAGGCTCTCTAAATATGGTCTAGAATCTAAGGTTGAGGAAATCAATCGAGCCGGGGTTAGAATCGCTCGCCGGGCTGCTGGAGATCATGGGTATGTATTAGGAGCTGTAGGATCTATTCGTGCGGGCAAACGTGCGAATCTCTCTTCCACAGAGCTGAAAAAATATTTTACACAGCAGATTGCTGCATTGTTAGAAGAGGACGTAGATGGCATTATGCTGGAAACCTTCTACGATGTTGAGGAACTGCATTTAGCTCTAAGAACGCTCCGCAAGATCAGCTCGCTTCCTGTAGTTTGCCAATTAGCTGTCGATGAAACAGCACGCACATTAGATGGATTAACTTTGCCGGAAGCTTTTCGTATCCTGGAAAGCGATGGCGCTGATGTTATCGGATTTAACTGTAACACAGGCCCGAACGGAATGAAGCGGGCGCTCAAAGCTGTACAAGGGAGCCTGGTTTTGCCAGCTTCTGTGTATCCAAATGCGGGTATAGCGGATTATGTAGACGGAGAATACCGGTACGGGGCTTCTCCAGAATATTTTGGGCAAATGGCGCAGACTTTTGCGGAGATGGGCTGCCGGATAATCGGTGGTTGCTGTGGTACAACTCCGCAGCATATCGCAGAAATCTCGTCTGCACTGAAGAATTATGTACCGCAACCGCTTCCTAAACCGTTGCCACCTACTGTGGAGCGTGTATCGCTGCAAGATAATTTTGGCGATGATGATAGAGAGGGTAGAGAGCCGAACCTGGTTGATCTGGTAAAGGAACGACATACGGTTATTGTTGAGCTTGATCCACCTCGTGAATTGGATATCGCAAAGTTTATGCAGGGTGCAGAAGCGCTAAGAAGAGCAGGCGCGGATGCGTTGACACTCGCCGACAACTCTCTGGCTGTTACACGGATGAGCAATATGGCGTTGGGGCATTTGGTGCACGCTAAAACCGGACTTCGTCCGCTAGTGCATATTGCTTGCCGGGATCGTAATTTGATTGGTACTCAATCCCATTTGATGGGTTTTGATGCGCTTGGAATTGATCATGTGCTGGCCGTAACAGGTGATCCTGCGAAATTTGGAGATCTTCCCGGCTCAAGCTCGGTTTATGATTTAACTTCTTTTGAGATAATTAGAATGATCAAGCAGCTGAATGACGGGATTTCCTTCTCAGGTAAACCTTTGAAACAGAAAGCGAATTTTGTAATCGGAGCTGCGTTTAACCCGAATGTTAAACATTTGGATAAGGCAGTGCAACGTCTGGAGAAGAAAATCGCCTCTGGTGCCGACTATATTATGACCCAGCCTGTCTATGATCAGGAACTTATCGTGAAGATAGCTGAGGCAACAGCACATCTGGAAATCCCTGTATTCATTGGGGTTATGCCACTGGCAAGCGGACGAAATGCAGAGTTTCTGCATAATGAGGTTCCCGGTATTCAGCTTACGGACGATGTCCGCAACCGCATGAAGGGACTTGAAGGAGAAGCTGGAAGAGCAGAAGGTGTCGCTATCGCTAAGGAACTGTTAGATGTTGCTACTGCCCATTTTAATGGGATCTATCTGATGACTCCGTTCATGTTCTACGATATGAGTGCACAGCTAATGGAGTATGTGTGGGAGAAATCAGGACGCAAATTGTCCCCCTTGTTTCGCTAGTAATAATCAATTACAATAGTGTAATGGATGTGATTCCGTTGTCATTTAGCATGACCGGATACGGTCAATCGTCCCTGCAATTCGGCGGCTACAAGATTATGTTCGAAGTGAAATCGGTGAATCACCGGTACTGCGAAGTTGTACTGCGGATGCCCCGGGATTGGACGGGTTATGAGGATGTGTTGAGAAGAAAGGTTCAACAGCACATCAAACGGGGAAGAATAGATGTTACCATCAATAGAGAGCACGATGAGTCGACTGTTAGACCGGTTCTGAATCACTCTGCTGTAATGACCTATCTAAAGGCAGCAGAGCAGCTTAAGAACGAATATGGTTTGACGGGTGAGTTGACTTTACGTGATATACTTTCTATACCCGGTATTATGGACAGCAAAGACGAGGCTGCGGGTGCCGTGTCTGCGACATTAGAAGACTACTCCGAAGTATTGGAGGCGGGACTTGAGCAGTGTTTGCAGTCTCTGCTGGAGATGCGCGCCCGTGAAGGCAGTTATCTAGCCGCAGATATTGAACAGCGCCTGAACCATCTTGAGAACATGCATGCTGAAATGGTTGAACTTGCACCTGTCGTAATCATTGAATATCGAGAGAAACTTCGACATCGATTGAATGAACTAAATGATGGGACGTTCGCTTTTGATGAGCATAAATTCGGGATGGAGATCGCTATTTTTGCAGATCGCTGTAATATTGATGAAGAGTTGACCCGGTTGTATAGTCATTTCGAGCAATGCAGAGCCCTCCTGAAGGGGAAAGGACCGGTAGGACGCAAACTGGATTTTCTCATTCAGGAGATGAACCGTGAGACGAATACAATCGGATCGAAATGCAATCATCTAACTCTCGTGGGTCTTGTGCTAGAAATGAAAGCAGAACTGGAGAAGATTCGAGAACAAGCTGCGAACATAGAGTAATCGGGAATAGGTAATAGCATAGAACTTTATGGGGGGAACTACCGGAACATGGCAATCAAACTTATTAACATTGGCTTTGGAAATATTGTGTCTGCCAACCGCATTATTTCTATCGTCAGTCCGGAATCTGCACCAATCAAACGTATTATCCAGGAGGCACGTGATCGGCATATGTTGATCGACGCCACCTATGGCCGACGGACTCGTGCCGTAATCATTACAGATAGTGATCATGTCATCCTATCGGCTGTACAGCCGGAGACTGTGGCGCATCGCTTATCCAGTAAAGATGACGACAACGACGAATAACAACTAAATGGAGTGTATTATGTCAAAAGGATTGCTCATCATATTATCCGGACCTTCCGGCGTAGGTAAAGGTACTGTTTGTACAGCACTACGTCCGAAGATGCCCAAACTTGTCTACTCAGTTTCTGCTACTACTCGCAGTCCGCGTGCGGGTGAGGAAGATGGCGTCAACTATTTTTTCAAAAGCAAAGATGAATTTATGGCAATGATCGAAGCCGATCAATTGCTTGAATACGCGGAGTACGTAGGTAATTATTACGGTACTCCCCGTGATTTTGTGGAGAGAACTCTCAATAGCGGCAAAGACATTATTCTCGAAATTGAGGTTCAAGGCGCTCTCAAAGTCAAAGAGAAATTTCCTGAAGGGATTTTTGTGTTCCTTCTTCCTCCATCCATGGACGAGTTGAAGGACCGCATTCGCGGACGGGGTACTGAGCATCCAGATGTGATCGATCACCGCATGACTGTAGCGGAGGATGAGATCAACTTAATGCAGCATTATGATTATGCTGTAGTGAATGATGAGATTGATCTGGCTTGTAAGAGAATAGAAAGCATTATTATCGCCGAACATTGTAAAGTCAGATAATTTAAGCTGAAGGTCAAATGTATTAACAGTAAACTATGAAGAGGTGTCCCAGTGCTATATCCATCCATTGATGAAATGATGACTAAGGTTGACAGTAAGTATTCGCTCGTTGTCGCTGCTGCACGTCGTGCTAGACAATTGCGTGAGGGTGGCAAGACAGATGTGAAGAATCCTAGATCGCATAAATTTGTTGGTGTTGCTCTTGAGGAAATTTACGAAGATCGCATTACTCTAACCCGCGGTGAAGAGTAGTCTCAAGCATAAGTAATAATGACCTATTGTAGAAACGGATGCCGCCTATTTGTTTTGAGGCGCTGCCGTTTCTTCTTGGGTTATGGAGCATTTACGGGTCTTAAATTTATGATGAAAGCCCAGAACCGGGCTCTTTATGACAACCGGAAGGTTGTTATTTTTTTCTCGTCGTAAAGATAGCCATTCGTTGTAAGAGTAGGGAACAGGGGGGAGATCATGTTGAAGAGCTTGAAGGGGAAGACTATTTTACTTGGGATCACAGGAGGAATTGCTGCTTATAAAGCGGCGTCCTTGACCAGTAAGCTTGTCCAAAAAGGTGCCGAGGTCCATGTCATTATGACAGCTTCGGCGAAGCAGTTCATTACAGAATTAACTCTACAGTCACTATCGAAGCAACGAGTATACAGTGATACATTCCAGGAGAGAGATCCATCCTCCATTTCACATATTGATCTGGCAGATGCTGCGGATCTTGTGCTGGTAGCACCCGCGACCGCAAATATGATTGCCAAAATGGCGCACGGGATCGCCGATGATATGTTATCTACAACGCTGCTTGCTACTACGGCTCCTATTATGGTTGCACCAGCTATGAATGTTCATATGTATCAGCATCCAGCTGTACTTAATAATTTGAATATTCTCGCTAGCCGGGGCATTCAGTTTATTGAGCCTGGTGAAGGACTGCTGGCATGTGGATACGTTGGCAAAGGTCGGCTGGAAGAGCCGGAGGCTATTGTGAGTGTGGTTGAGAATTTTTTTGCACATCAAGCAAGCGTCGCATCCAAACCTCTTGTGGGTAAAAAAATCGTCATCACAGCGGGTGGAACGGTAGAACGCATTGATCCAGTACGTTATATCTCCAATGATTCATCAGGTAAAATGGGCTTCGCATTAGCACGTGCTGCGCGCGCAATGGGAGCTGAGGTAACGTTGATTGCTGCGCGTACAGATGAGGCCCCTCCACAGGATCCAGAGATTTCAGTCATTCGTGTTCAATCTGCACAGGAAATGTATGAAGCAGTTACCGCACAGTGGGACAGCTGCGATATTATGATCAAGGCGGCGGCTGTATCGGATTACCGTCCGAAGCATAGTGAGCCTTCTAAGATTAAAAAAAGCGGAGAGACGATGACGCTTGAGCTTGTGAAGACAACGGATATTCTGGAAACACTCGGTAAGAACAAAAACAAGCAGTTTTTGGTTGGCTTTGCTGCGGAAACGGGCAATACGGAATTTTATGCTAAGGACAAGCTGGTCCGCAAAAACTGCGATCTCATCGTTGCTAACAATGTAGCGGCTGCAGGAGCCGGATTTGGAGCGGATACGAATATCGTTTCGATATATGATGTGAATGGATTGGTGCTTGAATTGCCACAATTGTCGAAGGATGAGGTTGCTCGTCGTTTGCTGACGCTCGTGGCAGAGCGAATTACTGGAGCTTCATTATAATGGATATCGCCAAGGTCATTGTGGATGTGCCTGTACGCAGCACTGACCGGCCATTTGATTATAGTATTCCAGAATCCCTGAAATTATGGATTGAAGTGGGCAGTCGGGTAGCCGTTCCGTTTGGGCACCGGACAGTCCAAGGTTTTGTAGTTTCTTTAGAATCAGGCGAGACCCTAGTGAATCCTAGCCTGAAGCCAATCCAAGAAGTGTTGGATCTGCTCCCGCCTTTATCTCCTGAATTAGTTGAGCTTGCGGACTGGATGAGTAAAAGATATGCATGTAGACGAATTTCAGCACTGCAGGCGATGTTGCCCACCGCTCTAAAAGGGAAGGCAGAACGGCTGATTTCACTTGGAGATGTGCAGGAAGAGACAGCATTTCCAGAGGATGAATTGTTCCCAATGTTTGCGGACACAGGGGATGAGGAACGGCTAATCACAGAATTTATTGGACGTAGTGGCGAAGTTTCCATGAAGCAGCTTACTCGTGCATTTCCTGAGGCTGCTGAGACGGTGAAGTTCATGCTGCGGCGTGGAGTACTTATAGAGAGTCAATCCATTAAGGATAAAATGGGCAAGAAAAAGCTCAAGGCAGTCGATCTGGCGATAGGTGTCACTGCTGCCCGGGAGGCTTTGAACAAATTTCCGAAAAAATCAGCACGCCAGAAGGAAGTTCTGAGCTTTTTAGTTGATATGGAAGCTACACTCCCCATGGCCCTTAAAGAAGTTTTGTCTGCACTCCAAGTAACGGCAAGTACTGTAAAGGCCTTGGAGGAAAAAGGATTTATCGAGATCAGTGAAATTGAAGTCTATCGCGATCCTTATCAAGGGCGAGATTTTAAACCTACCGCACCTCTACCGCTCACAGCGGAACAAGAGGTCGTATATACAAGGATTTCTCGAACCGTAGAAGAGCAGCTTCACGAAGTATTTCTGCTTCATGGCGTTACGGGTAGTGGTAAGACAGAGATCTATTTGCAGTGTATTAAACGTTGTTTAGATCAGGGTAGACAGGCTGTTGTTCTTGTTCCAGAGATTGCTTTAACGCCACAAATGGTGGAGCGGTTTAAGGGACGGTTCGGCAGCGGGGTCGCGGTTATGCATAGCCGGCTGTCTGTTGGTGAGCGATACGATGAGTGGCGTAAAATCCGTGAAGGAAAGGCCACAGTCGCTGTAGGCGCAAGATCGGCCGTGTTTGCTCCTTTCTCCAACTTAGGACTGATTATTATGGATGAAGAACATGAGACCTCTTATAAACAGGAGGAGAATCCGAAATATCATGCCCGTGATGCTGCTATTCGTAGAGCGGAGCAGTGTGGGGCAGCTGTGATTCTTGGATCTGCCACGCCTTCGCTGGAAAGCTATCATGCTGCAAGATCGCAGAGTGATATTCATTTTTCACCGGTACTGCTGGAGATGCCTACCCGTGCGCTTGGAAATGAACTTCCAAAGGTGAACGTAGTAGACATGCGGGAAGAGCTTAAAGAAGGCAACCGTTCGATGTTCAGCCGAAAGCTTCATTCAGCACTGGAAGAGAGGCTGGAACGCGGAGAACAGACGGTGCTGCTGCTTAACCGTAGAGGTTTTTCAACCTTTGTCATGTGTCGTAGCTGTGGTTATGTAGCCGGTTGTCCAGAATGTGATATCTCACTAACATATCATAGCCGTAGTGACAATTTGCGTTGTCATTATTGTGGCCATGCTGAACCAGCACCTAAGCTTTGTCCGGAGTGTGGGAGTGAGCATATCCGGTTTTTCGGAACGGGTACACAGCGGGTGGAAGAAGAACTTGGTAAGCTGTTCCCAGGCATACGAGTGATTCGTATGGATGTGGACACAACAACAGAAAAAGGCTCACATGAGAAGCTGCTGAACCAATTCCGGGACAAAAAAGCGGATGTTCTCCTGGGGACTCAGATGGTAGCAAAGGGACTGGATTTTCCAGATGTCACTCTTGTTGGTGTAATCACAGCAGATTCAGCGTTGAACCTGCCCGATTTTCGCGCAGCAGAGAAGACATTCCAATTGCTTACACAAGTTGCAGGCAGAGCAGGCCGGCATCAGCTTCCAGGCGAAGTGGTCGTTCAGTCCTATACGCCAGAGCATTATTCCATTATTCATGCCAGCGGACATGACTATCTCTCTTTTGTACGTGAAGAGCTGAAGCATCGTAGAGGCCTCCATTATCCGCCGTATTGCAGACTCATCCTGGTCACATTGTCTCATGAACAGCTGCCGCTTCTACTGCGGATGGCAGAGAATTATGCTCTGAATCTTCAAGGAAAAGCCAGACAGCTAAGATGGTATGGAAGTCTCGATAAGCTAACCAGTGATGTGTTAGATCTGTTGGGTCCTGTGGCTTCACCTATCCCTCGATTAAAGGGTAGATATAGATTCCAGTGTATGATAAAATGGCGCGGCGCCATCGATGTAATTGGACTTGTCCGCCAAGTGGCTGAAGAGTTAGAGGATTCTGTACGGGATACTGGTCTTCAGATCAGCATTGATGTGGATCCGCAGATGTTGATGTAAATCCGTATCATGTTACAATGTAAAAAAAGAGCTTTATAAATTGACTTTAAATATAGAAATGTTCAGAACGGGAAGGTGTTTTGTAATGGCTATACGTTTGATCGTTAAGGAACCGGATGAAGTATTGCACAAAAAAGCTAAAGAAGTAGCTGTAGTTACTCCTAATGTTAAAAAATTGCTGGATGATATGGCACATACGATGTATGACGCTGAAGGAGTAGGGCTGGCGGCACCCCAAGTCGGAATTTTGAAACGTCTAATTGTGGTGGATGCGGATGAAGAGCATGGATTGATCAAAATGATTAACCCTGAAATCATCAGCATGGAAGGTGAACAGCTAGGACCAGAAGGATGTCTTAGTATTCCTGGCTTGAATGGTGATGTACGCCGTGCGGAGACTGTAACTGTACGTGGCCTTAACCGTGAGGGAAAAGAGATTACGATAACCGGCAGTGGTTTACTTGCCCGGGCTTTTCAGCATGAGATTGACCATTTGAATGGAGTTCTGTTTACAGATATCGCTGAAAAAGTGTACGAGATGACTGCTAACGAGACTGAGGAGTGAGGAATATGAAGATTGTTTTCATGGGAACTCCAGCCTTTGCGGTGCCAAGCTTGCAAATGCTGGTAGATGAAGGCTATGAAGTTGTAGCTGTCATCACCCAACCGGATCGTCCGCAGGGGAGAAAAAAGATCTTGGCTCCTTCACCAGTTAAGGAAGCCGCATTAGCTCTTGGATTACCTGTGCTTCAGCCTGAACGCATGCGTCGTCCTGAGGCAGTCGCTGAGCTGGCTGCATATGAGCCGGATTTGATCGTCACGGCTGCTTATGGTCAAATTTTGCCTAAAGCTGTGTTGGACTTACCGCGGAATGGTTGTGTGAATGTACACGGTTCGTTGCTTCCTAAATATCGGGGAGGTGCTCCGATTCAGCGTAGTATCATCAATGGTGAGAAAGTGACCGGCGTTACTTTGATGTATATGGCGGAAGGGCTGGATACCGGTGACATGATCTCTCGTGTCGAAGTGGCTATTGAGGCTGAAGATACCTCAGGAATTCTTTTTGAGAAGCTAAGCCTAGCGGGACGAGATCTGTTAAAGTCTGAAATGCCACGTTTAGTGAGTGGAAAAGTTCAAGCTGTTCAGCAAGACGATAGTGAGGCAACTTATGCTCCTAACCTTAATCGCGAGGATGAACGTTTGGATTGGAACGCGAGCTCGCGTGATAACTATAATCGAATTCGTGGATTAGTTCCTTTTTCCGGCGCATTTACGCTCTGGAATGGTGAGACCTTTAAAGCTTGGGCTTCTAAACTGCCTGAAGAGCAGAAAGCAAGCGATAGTGCTCCAGGAACGGTGCTTTCTGTAACCGAGCAAGGTGTCGAAGTGAAAACAGGTGACGGAAGTCTGCTGCTGACAACGGTTCAACCTGCTGGCAAAAAAGCAATGAGTGCGGCCGATTTTAGCCGTGGTGCTGTTATGAAGCCAGGGACGGTGTTAGGTTGAGCGGCGGTGGAAATGGTGTTGGCCGATCAGCAGTAAATCCTAACGCTGGTAAGAGACAGGGGAACAATTCCAAAGCAGTTGGCAACAACGGCAGAGCTGGCAATAAGGGTAAGGTTGCCCCTGCTTCTGCCCGGGAAATCGCGCTTGATATAATGGTTAAAGTTGAGCAGCAAGGTGCATATAGCAATTTGCTGCTCAACAGCAGTCTACAGAAGGCGACACTTAGCAAAGAAGATGCCGGACTGGTCACAGAACTTGTTTATGGCTCTATTTCGCGGATGAACACCTTGGATTATGTGCTTGAAGGATTTGTTAGTAAAGGGATAGCTAAACTACAGCCATGGGTCCGTAATTTACTGCGGTTAAGTTTATATCAAATTATGTATCTGGATCGTATACCGTCCCATGCAGCTGTTAATGAGGCTGTTAATATAGCGAAGAAAAAAGGCCACCAGGGAATCTCAGGGATGGTTAACGGTGTGCTGCGCAGTGTGTTGCGTGCTGGTGATCTACCGGTTCTGCCTGAGGGGCTGAGTCAAGCGCAGCGGATATCGATATTATACTCACATCCGTTGTGGTTAGTGGAACGTTGGATTACCGAGTACGGTGTCGACACGGCGGAAGCGATTTGTGCATCTAATAATGAGCCGCCTGCGGTCAGCGTACGTGTGAATACAACGATGATCAGTCGTGAAGCTCTGCTGAACCAGATGATTGAACAAGGTCTGCAAGCTTCAGCATCTGAGGTTAGTCCCTATGGTATTGTTGTGAAAAGCGGTGGAAACCTGGCGCTCACCTCCTGGTATCGTGATGGATATCTCTCCGTTCAGGATGAGAGTTCTATGCTAGTAGCTGAAGCGGTAGCTCCGGAGCCTGGTATGAGGGTGCTTGACTGTTGCGCTGCTCCTGGGGGCAAAACAGCACATATGGGCGAGCTCATGAAAGATGAAGGATCAATTTACGCTAATGATCTGCATTTGCATAAAGCGAAATTGATCTCAGATCAAGCAGAACGTTTAGGTCTTGATTGCGTATCTACAGGCAGTGCAGATGCGCTGGAGCTGGAGCACACTTTAGAGTATCAATCCTTTGATAGAATTCTTCTCGACGCACCTTGCTCTGGACTCGGCGTAATTCGCCGTAAGCCAGACCTCAAATGGCGTAAGCAGCCGGAAGATGTGGCTAGCGTAGCGTCATTGCAACGGGAATTGCTGCAGTCGGTCTCTAAACTGTTGAAACCGGGTGGCATTCTGGTATATAGTACCTGTACTACTGAACAAGCGGAAAATAGTGAAGTAGTAGCTGACTTTTTGAAGCAGAATCCTGACTTCACCGCTGTAACTTTTGCCTCCCCATTATGGGACAGGCTGGAGGGTACTGCGCTGGCTGAGGGTGAGGGAATTCAGCTGCTGCCTCATCATTATGGGAGCGACGGGTTCTATATTTCCAAGCTTCAGAGAGTCTTGTAATATAGCAAATTTTCTGACAATTGTAGTATCCTCCGCCCGCCGGGCTACCGTACGGCGGGCGTTTTCTTTTACCGTCTCTGAAATTTGTGTTAAAATAGGAAGAATGAGAAATAATACGCATATCCTTATGAAAGAACAGGTGTAGATAATAATGAAACCTTTAATATATGATTTTTCTTTAGAAGAGTTACAACAGTGGGCGAAAGACAATGGTGAGCCTGCTTTTCGTGGTGGACAAATTTTTGATTGGCTGTATGTAAAACGTGTGAATGACTTCGAAGCAATGAGCAATTTGTCCAAAGGGCTTCGTCAGAAGCTGAATGAACAATTCTCTATTGCTGCACTAACTGAAATTACTAAAATGGAATCTAAAGATGGAACTGTAAAATTCCTGTTTGGATTGCATGACGATCATGCTATCGAAACAGTTATCATGAAACATAATTATGGCAATAGCGTTTGTGTAACAACCCAAGTAGGATGCCGAATCGGCTGTACTTTCTGTGCTTCCACACTCGGTGGATTAAAACGGGATTTGACAGCGGGAGAAATTGTAGCTCAGGTTGTCCGTTCCCAACAAATCCTTGATGCGCGCGGCGAACGTGTCAGCAGCATTGTTATCATGGGTACTGGTGAGCCGTTTGAGAACTATGATGCAACAATGAGATTCTTGCGTCTTATGATTCATGAGAAGGGCCTAAATATCGGACAACGGCATATTACTGTTTCCACCAGCGGTATTGTACCGAGCATTTATAAATTTGCAGAAGAAGATACCCAGATTAATTTGGCGATTTCGATTCATGCACCTAACGACGCCTTGCGTTCAAAGCTAATGCCTGTTAACCGCCGTTTTCCGTTTGATGATGTAATTGAATCATTGCGTTATTATCAAGCTAAGACGGGACGACGTGTCAGCTTTGAATATGCCTTGATCGGCGGGGTAAATGACCAACCGGAGCATGCTGAGGAATTGGCCGGGGTGCTTAAGAGCATGTTGTGCCACGTCAATTTGATTCCGGTAAACCATGTGCCTGAGCGGAAATATGTACGTACTTCACGCAATGATATCTTTGAGTTTCAACGTATTTTGGCTGATAACGGGGTGAATGTTACTATTCGCCGTGAGCAAGGCCATGATATCGCGGCCGCATGCGGACAGCTGCGTGCCAAACATATGGAGTTGGGGTGAGGATATTTGATCAGAACAGTTCATGCCAGCGATATTGGCCGAGTGCGCTCTGTCAATGAGGATTCGGTCTGGATCGGCGCGACGCGCCACGGTTATACACTCGGTATTATTGCCGATGGGATGGGTGGACATCAGGCTGGTGAAACCGCAAGCAGGCTCGCTTTGGAGACAATGAGGAATAACCTGGACGGGTTAGAGCCTGAACTTCAAGACGAAGCTCTGCGTGATGCGTTGTCAGCTGCTATTTTGGAAGCTAACAGCACTGTGTTCAGGGAGGCTTCCGGTGACGATAAGTATCATAATATGGGTACTACTGTCGTTGCTGTTCTTTTGAATGGATCAAACGGATATATTGGCCATATCGGAGACAGCAGAGCCTATTTAATAAAAGACAGTGCGGCAGTTCAACTAACCGAGGATCATACGCTAGTCAATGAGCTGTTCAAGAACGGTCAGATCAGTGTGGAGGAATTGGATAATCATCCGCGTCGTAATGTGCTGACGAGGGCACTTGGAACAGACGCTGAGGTTGAGGTTGATATGGCGCCTATAGCTCTGCTACCAGGGGAAATTTTGCTTCTATGCAGCGATGGTTTAAGCAACTTTGTCACAAATGAGCATTTAGGCAAAGTAGCAGGTATACATGAGATATCGTTAGAGGAAAGAGCGGACCGTTTACTTCAGCTGGCACTGCTCGCCGGCGGTGGCGATAATATTAGCGTCGCTTTGTTAGAACATCATGGAGAGGCCGCTGTGCCCGAAACAAAGGAGTGGGATTGATGATCGGTCACGAATTGGGCGGCCGTTACCAAGTCATCGAACGGATCGGCGGAGGTGGAATGGCGCTCGTCTATAGAGCACATGACATTCTTTTAAACCGAAATGTCGCCATCAAAGTATTGCGCAATCAGTTTGTGCATGACGAGGAATTTATTCGCCGTTTTAGGCGTGAGGCGCAGTCTGCCGCATCTTTGTCTCATCCGAATGTCGTCAGCATATACGATGTAGGACAAGAAGACGAAATTCATTACATTGTCATGGAGTATATTGAGGGTCAGAATCTTAATGAAATTATAAAAGAACGAGCGCCATTGCAGGTTGATGAATCCGTACGGATCGCTTCACAAATCTGTGATGCCCTAGATCATGCGCATCAGAATCAAATTATTCATCGTGATATAAAACCACATAATATCCTGATCGGACGCAATGGACGGGTGAAAGTAACCGACTTTGGGATTGCCCGAGCAGTTACGTCAACAACCATAACACAGACCGGTTCTGTGGTTGGTTCAGTACATTATTTCTCGCCAGAGCATGCCAAAGGTGTCTCTACAGGAGAAAAGTCTGACTTGTATTCATTAGGTATTGTACTTTATCAAATGCTTACTGGAAGCCTGCCCTTCTTGGGAGAGAGTCCGATTAGTGTAGCTTTAAAACATCTGCAAGAAGAGTTTGAAGAGCCAAAACTTCTGAATCCACTCATTCCGCAAAGCGTTGAGAATGTAATTCTGAGATCAATGCGTAAAAATCCGGAGGAGCGGTACGACTCTGCTAAAGAAATGTTGCAGGATTTGGAAACATGCTTATTGCCGGAGCGTCGCAGTGAGGCGAAGATTCTGTTCAACGATGAAGAAGATGAGGATCGTACGCGGGTTATCCCGGCGATAAAACCGATTCAAAGAAGCAATGGTAATCGTAATCATCGTGAGGAACGGATGGTTCGTGATGAAGATGATGAACCGGTGCCTTCAAGCAAAGGTAAAAAACAATGGGCAAAACCTACATTATGGATTGGGCTTACCTTGCTGTTGCTGTTGGCTATGGCCAGTCTCGTATGGTACGTTAAATCACAGCTAGTTGTTCCTGAGGTTTCCGTTCCTTATGTAGTAGGTAAACAGATAGAACAAGCTCAAACTGAGCTTGAGGATTTGGGGCTTGAGGTTGCTGATCCTATTCTGTATGACTACAGTCCGAATTTTGAAGAGAATGTGGTCATTAAGCAAAGTAGGGAAAAGGATGCCAAAGTGAAAAAAGGAGCGTCCCTTATACTCACTGTGAATACGGCTAAGCCACTACCCAAGATGCCAGATGTAGTTAACAAGAGCTTTGATGATGCGGTTAAAGCATTGATGGCGCTGGGTGTAGCCCAAGACCGGATTGATAATAAACCTCTCTATGACGAAAATACAGATGAAGGTCTCATTGTGAAATCTGACCCTGCATTAAATACTGAATTCGATCCTGAGACGGTTCAAATCACCCTTTACGTTAGTAAAGGAGAAGAAAGTGTACTGTTGCCAGATCTCATCGGTAAGACGGAGAGCGAGGCAAAGGCGCTGCTTGAAGGCGCCAAGCTTGTTCTTGGAGAAGTGAAGAAAGAATCCAGCTTCAGCATTGAAGAAGGTAAAGTAACAAAGACCTGGGCATTTGATAAGGGGACCGGTACTTCTGTTCCACCTGGAACAGCGATTACGATTTACTTAAGTACAGGTTATCCACCTGAAGCCCTGAATTATACCTTTAATGTGCCAGTCGCTCCTGCTCAGGATGGGAAAAAGAGCAAGATTCGTATCGAATTCGTGGATGCGCGCAATAATGGAGAGAAGCAGGATTGGGGAACACGTACCATTGGAAAAAGCCAAGTGTTATCTGTGAATCTAGTATTGGCTCCTAATAAAGATGGTTCAGTTATTGTTACCCGTGACGGTGTACTTTTGGACACTTATGTCATTCCTTATATCGATGCTAAGAACGGAACCGTTCAGGAGCCTGAACCACCAGTTATAGCAACACCACAGCCAACTCCAACACCTTCTGCTGAACCTACGCCTACAATTGAACCTACGATTGAACCGGAGATCTTGCCGGGTTCAGGTTCAGAGAATGACGGAGGGAATAACGGGGCGGTGAATCAGACAGGGTTCGTAACCAATAGTTCGGTAAACAGTGAATCGACTAATAATGGCAATAACAAGTACAATAATAATAAGAACAATAATAAAGGCAAGGATAAATCTAAAGATAAAAACAACAACTAAACAGGATTTAACCTGAACGGTTGGCGTAGCGAAATGACCCGGGGATATCAGACTTGGGTCATTTTCGCAAAATCAGGAGAGGAAGGCTCACTATGTATGCCTGAAGGTATAATTGTTAAAGCGTTAAGCGGTTATTATTATGTGAAACCGCTCCGCGAAGGGTTAATTGCGACTGAAGAGCATTCTGTTCAATGCAGAGGCCGAGGAATTCTCAAGAAAAAAGGGATCGCTCCGCTAGTTGGAGATCGGGTTATTTATATACTTACTGAGCATGGAGAAGGAATGGTGGATGAACTTCTACCTAGAGAATCTGAACTGATTCGTCCACCTGTAGCGAATGTTAAGCTCGCAGTGCTTTTATTCTCCGTTCGGGAGCCCGATATGAACCTGAATCTGTTGGACAAGTTTCTAGTTCATATTGAACATTCGGGTCTGGAACCCCTAATTGTTCTGACTAAACAGGATTTGGCGGATGATGATGGTGAAGCTACCCGTTATGTTAAAGAACTTTATGAGGATATCGGATATGAAGTGATGGTTACAAGTTCACTTACTGGTGCCGGAAGCGATGAGCTAAGACAACGGCTTACTGGTGGTATTAGCGTTTTTGCGGGTCAATCAGGGGTTGGTAAGTCCACCTTATTGAATCGTATTGTTCCCGGGCTTAAACTGGAGACTGGAGAGATCAGTTTACGATTGGGGCGTGGTCGTCATACGACCCGTCATGTGGAGCTGATGGATATTGGTGGTGGAGGTTTTGTTGCAGATACCCCAGGTTTTAGTCAGCTTGATTTCTTGGAGCTTGGTGTAGAAGAGCTGTCCACTTGTTTTCGTGAATTTGCTCAATACGCATCCGATTGTAAGTTCCGGGGCTGCAGTCATCAGCATGAACCAGGCTGCCGTGTAATAGAAGCTTGGAAAGCAGGGAAAATTGCGGATAGTCGCTATGATCATTACAAACTGTTTTTTAATGAAATGAAAGATAAAAAGCGGAGGTACTAACATCATGATACGAATAGCACCATCTTTATTGTCGGCGGATTTCGCGCGTTTAGGTCCAGAAGTTGCAGAGGCGGAAGCCAGTGGTGGAGATTGGATACATGTGGATGTAATGGACGGTCATTTTGTGCCGAATATCACGTTGGGTCCACCTATTGTAAAAGCTGTATCGTTACATACCAAGCTGCCACTTGATGTTCACTTGATGATTGAGTCACCAGAACGTTATATCCCTGATTTTGCTGCAGCAGGTGCAAGTGTGATCACCGTTCACGCTGAAGCATGCGTTCATTTGCATCGTGTGGTTCATCAGATTAAGGAACTGGGGCTGAAGGCAAGTGTAGCAATTAATCCGGGTACTCCGGCTTCAGCGGTGCGTGAGGTGCTGGAGGATGTGGATATGATTCTGGTGATGACCGTTAATCCAGGCTTTGGTGGTCAAGCATTCATTCCTAACACTTTGCGCAAAATCACTCAAATTCGAGAATGGGCGAATGAAGTGAATCCAGATTTATTGATCGAAGTAGATGGTGGAGTATCGGAAGAGACAGCACCATTAGTTGTGGCAGCTGGAGCCGATGTTTTGGTAGCGGGGAATGCAGTTTTTGGCCGGAGTGATCGTGCTGCGGCGATCCGAGGAATTCGAGAAGCAGCCGAATCAGCACTGCGTTAAAAAATAGGCTATTGAGACTAGAGGTATAGGCCAAGTCCTCGGTGCATAAATATGGTTACATGAGCAGAAATCTCATGTAGCCTTTTTTGTTTTGGCAGGGAGGACTGCAGTTCGTTTCCGTTATTGACAAGAGGAAAGTCTCCTGCGTACGGCATGAATTGATGGGAGGGTAAATCATGAAATTTTACACGTTTAAGCTGCCAAGGTTTTTGGGAGGTTTTGTTAAAGCAATATTGAACACATTTCAGAAGAGTTAAGCCTCTAACAGAAAAGAAAACATGAAAAAAAGCACCTTACAAATGTAAAGGGTGCTTTTTGCTTCATATAAGTTATCGTTCGGTCTTAAAAATTGCTAAAGACTAAACGCGTTCAACTTTACCGGCTTTCAAAGCACGGGTGCTGACGTACACGCGTTTTGGTTTACCGTTCACGAGGATACGGACCTTCTGAACGTTAACTCCCCAAGAACGACGGTTGCGGTTATTAGCGTGAGACACGTGGTTGCCGCTGCTCGGTTTCTTGCCTGTTACTGCACATTTGCGGGACATAGATTACACCTCCTTATTCCTAACACCTGCATAAACAATACTTATCTATAATATCACAGCAAATTTTGCTACGTCAACCGATTCAAAAACATTTATTTCTTTTAATACTTATAGTACAATGTAAATTAGTGCATTATGTCCTGTTAATCATAGAATGATTAGGCATGAAGTTAGGAAGGGGAATTCTCAATTGAGTAAGCGTTCTATAAACGGAACAGATTTTACCGCTATGGTATTGGCTGGAGCGGATAAGCTGCAACAGCATGCAGAACACGTCAATTCCCTAAATGTTTTTCCGGTCCCAGACGGAGATACCGGTACAAACATGAATTTGACGATGACCGCAGGTGCGAATGAATTAAAGAAAAATAACACCACTTCTGTGGGCCAATGTGCAGGTGTACTCTCCAAGGGCTTATTAATGGGAGCTCGCGGGAATTCCGGCGTTATTTTGTCCCAGTTATTCAGAGGGTTTAGCAGGTATGCGGCTCAACATGATGAGCTTAATACACAGCAGTTCGCTGCTGCGCTGCAAACCGGAGTGGACGCTGCGTATAAAGCAGTTGTAAAGCCTGTAGAGGGAACTATTCTTACTGTAGCTAAAGAGGCTGCAAGACATGCTGTTTATTATGCCCGCCGTACTACTGACGTTGTGGAGCTGATGACAGAGGTATTAGCCAAAGCAAAAGAAGCCTTAGCTTATACGCCTGAGCAATTACCTGTATTGAAGCAAGTCGGTGTTGTAGATTCTGGCGGTCAAGGTTTGGTCTACATTTATGAAGGGTTTCACCAGCATCTGACGAACGGAAGTACCGGTCTGTCTGAATCTGTGCAAGGACAAACCCGCACACCCGTTGCACCAGCGCCTAAACCCGTGTTAACGAAACCTGAAAATGAACTGTTTTCTGTACAGTCTTCTGCGCAGTCACAGCTATCTACTGAAGATATAGAATTTCTATATGATATGGAGTTTTTCATTAATCGCCAGTTAGGCGTTAACGTGAGAACTAATTTTGATGAGGAAGCTTTTAGGAAAGCGTTGTCAGTTAATGGCGATTCCATTATTGTAATTTCGGATGATGAGACGATTAAAGTGCATGTGCACTCTAAGGCTCCGGGTGAAGTGATGAACTTGGCTCTTCTTTATGGGGAGATCACGCAGATTCACATTCTTAATATGCGAGAGCAGCATCGTGACCTGCTGACTGCGGGCATGGATATTGCACCAATGCCTGATGTGTTCGCTGATATGCCGAATGAGAAGAGCGCAGTGCAAATGTCTCCTGCTGAACCACCAGCTGATGATTTGGCACCTTACGGCTTCATTGCGGTATCTTCTGGCGCAGGTATTGCTGATATTTTCAAAAGCCTTGGAGTGGATGTAGTCCTTGCTGGTGGTCAAACAATGAATCCTAGCACGGAGGATTTCGTGAACGCGATTTCTTCTATATCTGCGAAGCATATTTATATTTTGCCGAATAACTCGAACATTGTTCTTGCCGCTCAACAAGCTAAAGATCTTCTAGAGGGCGAACGTGAGATTACGGTGATTCCAAGTAAAAGTATTCCTCAGGGAATAGCAGCAGCTTTTGCGTTCCAAGAGGAAGATGCTGTGGAGACTAATTCTGAGAATATGCTGGAAGCAATTTCTCATGTGAAGTCCGGACAAGTAACGAACGCTGTACGTGACACAAGCTTTGATGAGCTGGAGATTAAGTCGGGCCAATTTATTGGGATTTCTAATTCCAAAATTGTTGCTGCGGCAGATGATCTTTTGGCTGCAAGTCAGGCGCTGTTATCCAACATGCTGGAGAATGGCGACGAAATCGTCACGATCCTTATTGGTGCAGAAACAGAATCCGAGGCTACTGATTCTTTGAGTGAGTGGCTGGAAGAGACTTATCCGAATGTGGAAGTTGAGATTCATGAGGGTGGCCAACCCCTGTATTATTATCTGTTCTCTGTAGAGCCATAGATAGGAACTAATGGTTCTTTAACAATGGAGTAGAAATTTGCTATTGCGTAGTTGGCAAAATTATAGCTTGGGGGAGAAAATCCATGAATCGTACCATTATCGTCACCGACAGCACTTCAGATATCCCGCCAGCAATGGCGGAAACGTACGGAATTGAGGTAGTACCGTTGACCTTAATGTTCGGCGAAGAGGCTTTTAGGGACAATCTGGATATGACTCCGGAGCAGTTCTATGAGCGTCTTCCCCGTACCTCACAGCTGCCGACTACTTCTCAACCCTCACCGGTTGAATATATGAATGTGTACCGCAGTATTCTGGAGCGTAACCCGGGCTGTTCTATCCTTTCCTTTCATATTTCTTCTGGACTGAGCGGGACTTATCAATCTGCATTGCTGGCTAAATCGATGCTGGAGGAAGAGGGAGAAGGAATCACTGTTGTGGATTCTCTCTCCGCTTCTTATGGTTTTGGATTTATGGTAGTGGAAGCTGCCAGAATGTCTGCTGAGGGCAAAGGACCTGAAGAGATACTTGAGGCTGTAGAAAGCCTACGTCAATCGCGTAAGCTTTACTTCTTAGTAGATACACTTGAATATTTACAAAAAGGCGGGAGAATTGGGAAAGCCTCCGCTATTCTGGGGACACTTCTGAATATTAAGCCGATCCTGTCCATTGATGCAGATGGAATTATTTATGCGGTGGAGAAAGTTAGAGGCCGTAAGAAGGCTGTCGCCCGTATGATTGAACTGTTCAAGCGGGATCTGCAGGGTGTAAACAAAATCAATGTGGCCGTGGGTCATACGGCTGAACCGGCTTCCGGCAAGGAGTTCCTGAATGAGCTTGCAGGACACTTCACCTTGGAAGAAAAAGTGCTGACGAACGTCGGCCCTGTCGTGGGCAGCCATGTCGGTAACGGTACATTAGCTGTGTTCATTTGGCCTGCAAAATGAGGGATAAATATGACACTGGCATTAAATCAAATTGAAGTAAAAAACATAACTGGCGTGAGTGCTCAAAAGCAAAGCGAGCTTCACGCCTTTGGCGTCTTTACAGTAAAGGATTTGTTAGAGTATTATCCGTTCCGCTACGAGGATTATCGGCCCCGAACGCTTAGCGAGACTAAACACGGGGATAAAGTGACCGTAGAGGCAAAAGTAATCGGTATCCCTGTGCTGCAGCGCTTTGGCGGCAAGTCACGTCTCAGCTGTAAGATGGTTGCAGAGCCCTGGATGTTCACAGCAACCTGGTTTAACCGCCATTACGTAAGAGAGCAACTCACTGTGGGACGGGAAATTGTGCTGACCGGCAAATGGGATCAGAAGCGCAATCAGATTACAGTGACTGATTATGAATTTCCGGATCGTGGTGAAGGGAAGACGGGAACACTGCAGCCAGTCTATTCAGTAGGTGGTAAGATCACGCAGTCCTGGATCAGAAAGGTTATTAATCAGGGACTTCAGCAGTATGGGGATCTGATTCCAGAGATTTTACCGTATTCTATTATGAGGGAATATGACTTCATGCCGCGTAAACGGGCCATTGCCACTATTCATAGGCCTGAGGACACTCGTGAAGGGCAGCAGGGGCGCCGTAGGATGGTGTATGAGGAACTATTCCTGTTCCAGTTGAAGATGCAAGCGTTCAGGGTTCTGAACCGCGGGCGGATGGATGGGGTAGTCCACACAGTGGATAACGCGACGGTACGCCAGTTCGTTCGCAGTCTGCCTTTTGAGCTTACAGATGCACAGAAACGTGTAGAGCTGGAGATTTTACATGATCTGCGTTCACCATATTGCATGAATCGTCTGCTGCAAGGAGATGTTGGCTCGGGTAAAACAGTGCTTGCGGCAGTGGCGCTTTTTGCTACGGTAAGATCTGGTTTTCAGGGCGCACTTATGGTGCCTACAGAGATTTTAGCAGAGCAGCATATGCGTTCACTTACCAGAATGTTTGAGCCGTTTGGGATTACTGTAGGACTCCTGACGGGCAGTGTGACTGGCCGAAAACGTAAAGAATTATTGGCCTCGTTGCAAATGGGGATGCTTGATATCGTGGTAGGAACACATGCTTTGATTCAGGAGGATGTATTTTTCCGTGATCTGGGACTTGTAGTAACTGACGAGCAGCATCGTTTTGGTGTGAATCAGCGTGGTGTATTGCGGCGTAAAGGATATAATCCGGATGTACTGACGATGACGGCGACGCCTATTCCTCGTACGCTAGCCATCTCTGTTTTTGGCGATATGGATGTATCCACTTTATCTGAGAGGCCGAAAGGCCGGGTGCCAATAACTAGCTACTGGGTAAAGCATGATCTCATGGATCGTGTGCTGAATCTGATTAAGCGTGAAATTGATCTCGGTCGTCAAGCTTATCTGATCTGTCCGCTTATTGAAGAGTCCGAGAAGCTGGATGTGCAGAATGCTATTGATTTGCATATTCAGATGAGCCAAGCTTTCCCTAGCTATAAAGTTGGGCTTTTACATGGTAAAATGACTCCCGCTGAAAAAGATGAAGTGATGCGGGCGTTTTATAACAATGAGCTACAGCTGCTTGTGTCCACTACGGTGGTGGAGGTGGGTGTAGACGTTCCTAATGCTACATTGATGATCATTATGGATGCGGATCGTTTTGGCCTGTCACAGCTGCACCAGCTGCGTGGACGGGTAGGAAGAGGGCAGCATGCCTCTTTTTGTGTGTTGGTAGCTGATCCAAAATCTGAAATCGGACGTGAGCGAATGACTGCCATGACCGATACGGATGACGGATTTGAGATTTCCAGAAGGGATTTGGAGCTGCGTGGTCCGGGAGACTTTTTTGGGACAAAGCAGAGTGGATTACCGGAGTTTCGGCTGGCAGATATGACGGCTGACTTTGAAATTCTCGAGCAGGCGCGGGATGATGTTGCAGAGCTGCTTAAGGATGAAGCCTTTTGGACATCACCTGAATATGCATCTCTTCGGCATTATTTACAGAGTGAACAGATCTTCCAAGGAGAATTAATTGACTAACTAGGCACATGTAGCACCGAAGGCTCATATACTGTGAAAGATTGGATATGACGGGAGGTGCTACACTTGGGTTATCAACAATTCGGAATTAGCCCTCAGTTGGTGGATCGCATCAAGCTGAAGATGAAAAACTCGACTGTGAAGGATCGTATCAAAAGTATGATTGAGGGCATCTCGAAACAGGAGCTGCAGGATCCTGCGGTTGTTCGCAGATTGGTACGAAAAGCGTCAGGTGTATTGAACGAGAAATTGACCTCGACACAGGAAGAACAAATTGTGAAGTTTATCATCGCGCAGAAAATCGATCCGAACAACACCTTTCATTTGATCCGCTTGTGGGGAATGTTCCGTTAAGTAGCGTATTAAATGAAAAGTAGGGGTTGTCCATAGATGTTTTTTTCATCGTATGTGACAGTCTGCAAGCAGCGATCCTCCTATTACTGGAGGATCGCTGCTTTGCTTTTTTGGCCGTAGTTACGGCAAGCTGCAATATGTCTCTATTCCGGACAACCGTTGCCTCCGAATCATAGTCATTCGTCGTCCGGTACCGCTGAATGATGTTCATCCATCGTTTGATGCCACCGAATCATGGTCAACCTTCGTCAGATGCCACTGAATCATAGTCAACAGTTGTCCAATACCGTAGAAATATGATCATTCGCTATCCAATCCCGCCGAATTATATCCATCCTACGTCTAATACAGCGAATCATAGTCATCCGCCGTCCGATACCCCGAATCACATTCACCCGCCGTACGATGTCGTCGAATCATGTTCATCCACTGTCCGATCCCGCCAAATCAAGTTCATCCACCGTCTGTTCCCGCCGAATCATGATCATCCGCTGCGACTTTCGGACTCCAGTGACGTTATTCACAAATATATCGCCTTTGGAGCAAGGTTTCGGACTCCAGTGCAGTTATTCATAAGAAATAGGCTCATAGTTGGCGTTTTTTGTGCCAATAGGGGCTATGGGGTCCGATAGCCTCCAAAATTCAGGGTAATTTCGCGTATAAGGTCCGCTGTGTCCGATGCCACCGAATTCCATTCATCTGCCGTGGGGTACCGCTGAATTATGTTTATCCATCGTCTGATGCTACCGAATCAAGTTCATCTTCCGTCGGTTCCCACCGAATCTTGTTCATCCACTGTCCGATGCTACCGAATCACATTCATCTTCCGTCGGTTCCCACCGAATCTTGTTCATCCACTGTCCGATCCCGCCGAATCACATTCACCCATCGTCCGTTGCCCCCGAATCATGTTCATCTATCGTCCGTTTCCGCCGAATCATGATCATCCGCTGTGGCATTCGGACTCCAATGACGTTATTCGCAAATATATCGCCTTTGGAGCAAGGTTTCGAACCCCAGTGCAGTTATTCATAAGAAATAAGCTCATAGTTGGCGTTTTTTGTGCCAATAGGAGCTATGGGGTCCGATAGCATCCAAAATTCAGGATTATTTCGCGTATAAGGTCTCCTGTGTCCGATAGCTGCCTCAATCGCGCAAACATGTTAGATTAAGCGAAGTTTGAGGCCTCGATCAAGAAGTTTTGGGTCTCAAACAAAAAAAAAGGAGTCTTCGCTCAAGAAATTAGGTCTCGCTCAGAAAAATTGGTTGCGATCAAAGGCTAAGTTCAAAAAGAAGGGAGCGCTCAAGCCATTTTCATGGCTTAAGGGCGCTCCCTTTTTTTATTCGTGTAAGCGTGTTTGTCTATGATCTTTAGTGGCTGATCTGAACACAATTTGGCTCTCTGAATCACACTGTAGAACGAGTGCCCGAAGATGCTCTTCTTCCATTCTGTTCGTCAGACAAAACAACGTGCTAACCTCTCCATCTTGCCCTGAACCTTCAGCAATCGCAGCTTCTCGGTTTAGGGAGCTTGCGATTGCTTGCTGAATGTCCAAACATCGGCTGCTGGTAATCCAAGCAGTGCGGGAGTGGGATAATCCCCGTAGTGAGATACGAACACCTTCGAAAGCCAGCAGGTAGGCAATAATAGAATACATTGCTTGCTCCCAACCGAACAATGTACCTGCAAAAAGCAGAATTGCACAGTTCAGGATCATAATAACGACTTCCGTTGACTTTGGAGGTCCGCCGCTCAGCAGAGAATACCCCTGGTCACTGGCTTGTTTATTTACACCGCCGAATCTTACAGATATTCCAATACCTACTCCAAGACAGATGCCTCCTGCCATTGCGGCAGGTAAAGGATCGCTAATCACAGCAGGAAAACGATGCAGCGCAAGAGACGCGATGGTTAGGCAGGTTAATCCCAAAACAGTGTAAAGAGCAAAGCGGAGATTTACTTGTTTTCGCGACATAAATATAAAGGGCAGATTGAATAGAAATAGAAACAATCCAAGCTGCATTTCAGTAGTATGAGCGAATAATGCGGATAAACCTGTAATCCCGCCGACAACAAGGCCATGTGGCATTAAAAATAATTCCAATCCTACAGCAGCAAGCAATGCGCCGGCAATGACTGTGAGAACTCGGAAGGTAGAGCTTCTTTGTAGCTGTTGACGTTGATTTATTTTGTTCTGCATAGTTTTTCCTCCTTCAACAGGGGAAACGACCTTACTTATTTTCAGTGGCTATGGCAGATTTTTTGGATATTCGTGTATCATGTCGTTTCTCAAAGTTGAATACTTTATCCGTTATTTTACAAATCTATTTAGATTCCTTCGTCAAACAATGTCCAAGGACAACAAGGATCAGCACGTAAATGTCTGCGAATGTCTGCAAATGGTTGCAAATCTCTGCGAAAGGCTGCAAATGGCTGCAAATAGCTGTAAAGGGCCGCGAATGGTTGCGAATGTCTGCAAATGGCTGCAAATAGTGAAGAATAGCCAGCACTCCGCCTGCTTTACCCAAATTGGCTATAACAATTTAAAGTTTATCCCGTGAGACTATAGGCATCCAATGATAGATGAAGCATGAAGGCTGTGACCAACGCTACGTCCGGCCAGCAAGCCTGCAACGAAGTTGCCAATCAGCGTAACGACAACTGCTGCAAGGGAGCTTAGAGCGCCTCACCGCCTAAGGTGGGTGGATGTACCTCAGTCTCTAGCTGAAGAAGAAGATGGCACCTAAGAAATAACGAAATAGGATCACGAGCTTTTCAATTCGTCTAACATGTTCGGTTTCAGCGAGGACAAGTCCACTAGTAGTGCGCCAATAACTTCTGTCTGCTAGACGAGTACTCTCGGAAAATCCAGCAATCAGGAATAGTGCTGCGAATATCACTAATGTAAAAGCGCACGGAACGGATATCCAGAACATGGTTCAGCCAAGATACTTGCTTTCTTCCAGTGGATGATGAGCAATGCGAGCATGTATAGCCACCGGGAAATCCGCATCTCTATAATTCATGAACCTAAGATTTTTATCAATTGAAGTTCTAAATTCCCTTCAGCCGACATTCATTTAGGGCAGAGGTGAACTTCGTTAGTGGAGTGAAATTAGAAAATGAGACGTGAATTTTAACAGGTACAGCCGTAGTCGAAGCAGGAATTTATAAATCACTGGACGGAACAGTAAAGAAAGTACAGGGAGTATTGCAACTACCGCAAGAGACTTCGTTCCCCACTGTTCAGTTATTTTGATGGCTCCTACCTGAGGGGTTATTTGAGGTGCAATCCTTACGGGGGGTGTAAACTTTCGCTCGTAGCGTTCAATTTCGGATGTCGTTGATTCTTGCTCCGTAGTGAATAATCCTCCAGACCAGGCAGGTGGAAAAGAGAACATCATTCCCAGAATTAGGACGATACGAAGAAACCAATGTAGTGATAAACGCGCTATATATTGCACCGAAATAACACCTCCCAACTGTATGTAGTATAAAAAGCATACCATACCTTTTCCTTTGAATCCAAATTGTTTTGTGAAAAAAATTCATATATAGATGATGAAAACATGAAACCGAACGGGAAAAATGACGTATTTCGCAGCATAGATAACTTTTATTATCTAGTTTCAGTCAGGAGGGATAAATTTGAGCGAATGGCAGGATTTTAACGGTTTTGATGAGCGCAGCTTTTTCGGAAGTTTCATTCATGAGATGCCACTGTTTTTTAAATTATTTGCTTTGCTTTTTCTTGGCCTTTTCGTTTTTATAATTGTTAAATCAGTGAGAATCTGGATGTCCAATAACGCAAGTCCTTTGATAAAAGCAAACTGCACAGCGGTCACCAAACGAACCGAGGTATGGGGTGGATCCGGTGAATCGAGAGCAAATACTAGTTATTATGTTACGTTTGAGTTTGCCGATGGCTCTCGATTGGAGTTGCAGGTAAGAGATCAGGATTTTGGCCTGATTGTAGAAGGGGACCGAGGTGAACTCCTATATCAAGGGACTAGGTTTAAAAGCTTCAATCGCGATTTGAAGAAAGAACATCTAAATTTCTAAAAAAGTACATACCATTCAAGAATCACCATGCCTGTTTTGGGTAAAACTCATATGAGAGGTTTTACCAGATCTCAATTCTGGAAGGAGGCTATGGTCTTGAATTCAAATAATTCACAATCGCAAGGGCTGGTACCCTTCCATACTCTGAGCGAGGAAGAAGTGCTGAATAGGCTGGAAACTCGGAAAGAGGGTTTATCTTCCGATGAAGCGGCTAAATTTCTGGAGCGATATGGGAAGAATGTACTGCAAGAAGCGAAGACTAAATCGCTATTAGAAAAGTTTATCGAACAATTTAAAAATGTAATGATCTTTATTTTGCTAGTAGCAGCTGTATTGTCAGGAGTTTTGGGGGAATGGACGGATACGATTATTATTTTGCTTGTAGTCATTCTGAACGCGGTGCTTGGAGTTATTCAGGAAAATAAGGCGGAGCAGGCACTCGATGCGCTTAAAAGCATGTCCTCTCCTCATGCCAGAGTAAGACGTTCCGGTCAGGTTACTGAGATAAAAAGTGAAGACCTCGTACCCGGGGATATCGTATTACTGGAAGCTGGAAATGTAGTTCCGGCGGATATAAGACTTTTGGAAGCCGCATCGTTAAAGACGGAGGAAGCCGCGCTTACAGGAGAATCATTGCCATCAGAAAAGCGGGCCGGTGTGCTTGAAGGTAGCGACATTGTAATCGGTGACCGCACCAATATGGCTTATATGAGCAGCAGTGTTACTTATGGCCGGGCGGTTGGTGTCGTTACAACAACAGGAATGCAGACGGAGGTCGGTAGAATTGCCGGTTATATCTCGGAGGAAGATAATGATGTAACACCGCTGCAAAAAAAGCTGGATGAACTAGGGAAATATTTCACCTTTATTATTCTTGGCGTTTGCGTGATTATCTTTGCCGTTGGGATCTTCGAGGGAAGAGAGCTAATGGATATGCTACTCACCTCGATCTCACTTGCGGTAGCGGCTATCCCGGAAGGGCTGCCAGCAATTGTTACGATCATTCTCGCGCTTGGTGTGCAGCGAATGGCGGGACGAAAAGCGATCATTCGCAAGCTTCCTGCCGTGGAGACACTCGGAAGTACAGAGATTATATGCTCCGATAAGACAGGTACTTTAACATTAAATAAAATGACTGTCGAAAAAGTACATGTCAACGGAAAGACCACTGATTCCAGTGCAGGACTTGAAGGGATTCCTGGTGGTGAGTTATTGCTTCAAGCTATGACGCTTTGTAATGACTCCAGCATTGACGAAGGAAAGACTCCTAGTGAAACTGAAGCAAAAGCTGGAACCAAGGATCCCCAAACCAAGAGCGGAAAAGCAATCATCGGCGATCCGACGGAGACCGCGTTAGTCGATTATGCGCTTAGTATAGGTACTGACAAAAGGGAGCTTGAAAAGAAATATCCACGTAAAAATGAGCTGCCTTTTGACTCTGATCGCAAGCTGATGACAACGATTCATGAGGTAGAAGATGGTCGATATCGTGTGCTGACAAAGGGTGCACCAGATGTACTTTTGTCCAAATGCAGCCATATTTATGTGGATGGAGAAATTGTACCTCTACAAGACGAACATAAGCGGAATATCATGGAGAGTAATAAAATGCTCGCAAATGACGCACTTCGAGTGTTGGCGTTTGCTTTCCGAGATGAGGAGCAGCTGCCGACCGATCTCTCACCAGATACCACGGAGATAGAGTTAGTATTTATTGGTTTGGTTGGTATGATAGACCCGCCGCGTGAGGAAGTACGGGATGCGGTAGCCATCTGCCGTAAAGCGGGAATAAGACCTGTAATGATTACAGGGGATCATCGTGATACAGCAGCGGCTATTGCCAAAAGATTAGGGATTATTGAAGATGAATCAGGTGTATTAACGGGCAGTGAGCTGGATAAATTCAGCGAAGAGGAATTTGCGGAGAAGGTTACCGATTATTCGGTTTATGCACGCGTCTCTCCTGAACACAAGGTGCGTATCGTTAAGGCTTGGCGGCAAAAAGGAAAAATTGTGGCGATGACCGGAGATGGTGTAAATGATGCTCCTGCACTTAAATCATCCGACATCGGTGTGGGCATGGGGATAACCGGAACGGATGTTGCCAAGGGTGTATCAGATATGGTGCTTGCCGACGATAACTTTACGACTATAGTTGTTGCCGTTGAAGAAGGACGGAAAGTTTACAGCAATATCCGCAAAGCAATCCAGTTCCTTCTCTCCGCTAACCTTGGGGAAGTGCTGACATTATTTATTGCCACTATGATTGGTTGGCGTATTCTAGAGCCGATCCATATCCTGTGGATTAATCTCGTTACGGATACTTTACCTGCACTTGCCCTAGGGCTTGAGAAAGCCGGTGAGGATGTAATGGCGAAGAAGCCGCGTAAAGCAAGCAGTAGCATTTTTGCTGGCGGCGTAGGTATCGGGATAATATATCAAGGGATTATAGAAGCGGCACTTACGTTATTCGTGTACCAATGGGCGCATACGCATTACAATGAAGGTATTGCGGTTACAATGGCCTTTGCCACATTAGGATTACTGCAAATTGCCCATGCTTTTAACGTCAGATCCAATAAAAAATCGCTATTCCAGATCGGTTGGTTCAGCAATCGGTATATGTTATGGGCGTCGCTGATCTCTATACTAATGCTTGTGCTTGTGATCATCATCCCGGGCTTAAACGACTGGTTTGGTGTCTCACATTTAAGTGGATTACAGTGGGGAATAGTATGTGCAGCAGCTGTAGCGATTATTGTCATAGTAGAACTTGTAAAGCTGTTTGTCCGGATAAGCGGAAGGGGCAAGAGCTGGGATTAAGAATTTGGTTAAGAGTTGTAGTCAAAAAGCCTGAATCCCTTCAATAGGGATTCAGGCTTTTTGAATGATTTCTTTTAAAGTATGGGAAGCTTATAAAACACGTTGCATGTGGAGGATTACATTACTCCAATAACCTGAGTCGAGGTCACTGATCTGAACTCCGGGTTCGCCCCAAGTGTGGATAAACTTTCCGTCTCCAATGTAAATACCGACATGACCAGGTATAGCATCACTTTCAAATCGGCCGGGAACGGTAAAAAAGATAAGATCTCCTACATCCAGTTCGCTTCGACTTACACGAGTACCTAAATTATCTTGATCTTTAGCTAAACGAGGTAAGCTGACACCGAATTTTTTGAAAACATGCCTTGTAAAAGAAGAGCAATCAAATTTTTTGGTTTCTTCATAAGATCCAGCGCCAAAGTCGTAGGGTACACCTAAGAAATTTTTGGCAAAAGCGACTAACTCCTTTTTATCCGCTTCAGAAATACTTTGAATGCGTAAAGATTTAGATTCACTCGTGGATTCGACCGTCGATAATTTTTCGATAGTCTTACGTTCGGACGGTGTAGCAATGTTTATCTCACCCGACTGGGGATTCCAGCCTACTTCTGTTTGCAGAAATTTGGACAAGGCTAAAGGGGTGATATAGATTTGCCCTTCTTGCCGTCTAGGGGCTTGTGGCAGTGTGATTTTTTCCCCAAGTGAGAATACCTGTGGTGAGCCAGGGCGCAGCATATACATAACATCGCTATAACCGATTTTAGTGTATCCATCACTAGAACCATCATCTTTCATCCGATATCCGAGCGAAGTAACCGCAGGCTTAAGTGGAATCCAATACTTTCCCTGAGCGTCGGTAATTGCAGATTGTTCATAATAACTGGAGGCATTTGTTCCATCAGGAGTTAGCGCGTTAACCTTAGGTTTTTGCGATTGAGATGAATAACCGCAGGATGAACTCGTTAAAGCGACAGCAAGCAATACAGTAGCGGTGGTTAGTAGTCTTTTGTGATTATTAGCCATTTAACACGCTCCATCTTCAAACTGTAAATTCAGTTTGTGCAGGGCGATTTTTTTTATGTAAAAGAAACGAAGGCAATCGCTGTAAGAGACAACCAAGCATTACCTGTTTTGATGTCATATATTCTTCAGAATTTGAAATCTATGGAAATATGATAAGTGATTGACGGATAAACAACCTCCATATAATATAGGTTTAATAGATTTCTATCATTAATGTGAGGTACGTGTAAGCTTATGCTTTAATGCTTTTATCGATAAAAGTGATAATGCTGAGTCGCTCACCTTGATGTATGCGTTAATAAACTAATGAAATGGGGTACTTTGATGAAAAAGAGAAACATTTTGGCGGGATTAAGCTTATGCTTCATGCTCGTAGCAGCTGGTTGTGGTAACAATAACACTGCGGGAAACGCAGGAAATGCAGCGAATTCCGGTAATTCCCCTACGAATGCAGGAGCAGCAGATTCAAAAACGTACAAAATTGCGATCTCGCAATATGTGGAGCACCCCTCACTTGATGCTACACGTGAAGGAATTCTCGCTGCTTTGAAGGATGCAGGAATCGTTGAAGGTGAGAACCTGAAGGTTGACCTTGAGAATGCTCAGGCTGATCAAGCGAATAACTTGTCCATTGCTCAAAAGATTGCCGCTGACTCTAATGATTTGGTATTGGCAATTGCAACGCCTTCCGCTCAATCAATTGTTCAAGCACTCAGCAAAGCAAGTAAGGATACACCGATTTTGTTCGCAGCAGTAACTGACCCACTCGACGCGAAGATTGTCACGGATCTGGAGCATCCAGGTGGAAATGTATCAGGTGTATCGGACACAAATCCCGAAGCGATTAACAGATTAATGCAATTTATAGCTACCCAATTTCCTAACGTGAAAAAGCTGGGGATCGTTATTAATGAAGGTGAACCAAATGCAGTAATTATGGCTGAGATTGCTAAAAAAGAGTTGGATAAACATGGAATCGAGCTTGTGAAGGCTGCCATCACGAATACCTCTGAAGTCAAACAAGCTGCAGAATCACTTGTGGGTCGTGTAGATGCATTCTACATTACTTTGGATAACACAGTCGTAAGTGCAGTGGATACCATTATTCAAACAGCTAATGACAAGAAAATTCCCTTCTTCTCCAGTGACCGTGATACGGTTGAAAAGGGAGCTTTCGCCACCGTTGGTTTTAAATATTACGATCATGGCTATCAAGTGGGTCAAATGGCCGTGGATATTTTGAAAAATGGTAAAAAGCCAGCTGATATGAAAGTAACCATGCAAGAAAAACTCGATCTCATTCTTAACCTGAAATCTGCAGCAGCGCAAGGCATAGAAGTGACTGATGCAATGAAGGCAGAAGTTGCCGATCAAGCTAACAATATTATTCAATAAGCCATTATATAGGGGGCGATTTCGTGAGAACGCCCCTTTCCGCTCGAAGGAGGAAGTCATCTATGTTAAATTCGATGCTCGGGGCCGTTGAAATGGGACTGCTTTACGCATTTATGGCTTTAGGTGTATACATTACCTTTCGTATTCTTGATTTCCCTGATTTGACTGTAGATGGGAGCTTTACCACTGGTGGTGCCATTGCCGCTGTTATGATTACTAACGGTTATGCACCATGGCTTGCTACCCTGGCCGCTATTGCTGGTGGAATGCTGGCAGGAATGTGTACGGGCCTATTACATACGAAAGGCAAGATTAATGGACTGTTATCCGGTATTCTGATGATGATTGCACTCTATTCCATTAATCTGCGGATATTTGGTGGCAAACCGAACTGGTCTTTAATGGGCGACACTACCTTGTTCACTTCCATTGATCCTCTGCTCGTACTGCCGTTTGTAGTTATTTTTGTGAAAATAGTAATGGATTTATTCCTGCGTACAGATCTTGGACTTGCGCTGCGGGCTACCGGAGATAATGCAAGAATGATCCGTAGTCTGGGTGTGAACACGGATAATACCACTATTCTTGGCGTCAGTTTATCCAATGGAATGGTGGCGCTCTCGGGGGCGCTAATCACTCAGTATTCTACTTTTGCGGATTCCTCTATGGGTATTGGGATGATTGTAATCGGGTTAGCTTCGGTGATCATCGGTGAAGCCATATTCGGTGCTAAAAATGTATTTCGGGCCACATTGGCTGTTGTGCTCGGATCCATAGTTTACCGGATTGTAGTTGCACTTGCCTTGCGGGTACCGTGGCTGAAAGCTTCGGATCTTAAGCTGATCACAGCAATTATCGTTATTTTCGCTCTTGTATTCCCGTCGATTCAGCGTTTCCTGAAGCAGAAGAATATGGCGCGGAGGCGTTCCGTTGAATTAGCTGAACAGGCGCTAAGCAGCAAGAGAGGGGGCACCATCGATGCTTAAACTGGAGAACGTATCTAAGCTGTTCAATCCCGGAACACCCGATGAGAAAATAGCGCTGCTCGGCATTGACTTGGAGCTTCTTCCCGGTGATTTTGTCACCATCATTGGAAGTAATGGAGCTGGCAAATCTACACTGATGAACATTATTTCCGGTGTCATGAAGCCGGATCTGGGTACAGCCAGCATTGAGGGAAATTCAATCAGCCATTTGGCGGAATTTCAACGGAGTCGTTGGATTGGCCGTGTCTTTCAGGACCCAATGGCGGGTACGGCTCCACATATGACGATTGAAGAAAATTTAGCTATGGCTTATAAAAGAGGCAAAAGCAGAGGGTTAACCTTTGGCGTAAATAAAGCTAAAAGAGCTTTGTTTCGCAATGAGCTAAGCCGTCTGGGGATTGGGCTGGAGGATCGCCTGCGGGCAAAAGTAGGGTTGTTGTCAGGTGGAGAGAGACAAGCGCTAAGTCTGCTAATGGCGACCTTTACTCAACCGCAAATTTTACTTTTAGATGAACATACAGCAGCCCTTGACCCTTCTCGTGCGGAGCTGATTACTAAACTTACAGAGTCCATTGTCCGTGAGATGAAGTTAACCACCCTAATGGTTACTCATAACATGGAACAGGCCATTCGTCTTGGCAATCGTCTGATCATGATGGATAAGGGCCGTATTATTTTGGATATCGATGAGGAACGTAAAAAAGATCTTACTGTAGAACGGCTGCTCGGAGAATTCGAGACAATCAGCGGACATAAATTGGCAGATGACCGAATGATGCTTGGCTAGTCAGTTGTAGGTGTGAAGGTAGCTCAATATAAGGGCTTGAAGTGAAGTCTGATTCTGGATTTCATTTCGAGCCCTTTTTTACATAGGAATTTTTTCGCCGAGCCATTATACTATCCTTATCTTTCAGTTCACGTAAATTTACCCAAATGGAACATTATGGTTTATAATGGAATTATAGTGATAATAAATGAAAATTATCATATTTAGGGAGCGGAGAATGCAGATGATTTGGAAAAATGTTAGCGCTTACAGAAGTTCGGGCATTTTCAACAAAATGATACTGATTATTTCCTTTTTGCTTCTACTTTCCTTTTTATTCTCTTTGACCGTTTTGCAATATGTTTATCGTATCTATGACAAGCAAATTTATGAAAAGGCTTCTGAGGTACTGGGGATGTCCTCCATTAGCATCGAAAATGCCCTAAGAGAATTGGATCAGCTTTCTTTTACAGTGGTGTCTGATGAGCAAATTCAAGAATGCCTGCGCCAATTGCAGAATGATCCACAGCCTTATGAAAGACAAGTTCTACATAACAAGATCATAAACAGACTGGTTGCTTTTGCAGGGGCAGAGAAATACGTTTATTCCATGATGCTGATGGATACAAGTGGCGGAGTAATGACTGCGGGCAATCGTGAAGGAGTATCACAGGATCTGCAGGATCAGTTAAAGCCGTTAGCTGCGGAAGCTAGCGGAAGTATAGTGTGGTATCCGCAAGGAAACAGAAATTCACTTTTGGCGGTTCGGCAGATTAAATCTTATACAGGGTCAACGTTTACGCTGGATGATCTGGGAACACTCGTGATCCGTATTCGGATCGATCTAATCATTGCGGATAGTACGAGCGATACAGACCAATTAATCGCAGTTGATGCCACGACGGGACAGGCAATCTATCCTGAAGCACCGATTCTTTTGCCAGAAGAGCTTAAAGAAGAGACAGAACGTCCGGAGCTATATCGCACGGCCAAATATCAAGAAGGTACTTATTTTATAACCAAGACGAAATCATCTTATATAGATTGGATCTACATCAATGCCACTCCATTTAATGAGATGTTCAAACATATTACTTTTGTCAAAAAGCTGGTCGTCATCATATTCGCACTAATCTTATTAATTGGTCTCCTTTTAGGCTACAGGCTTGCTCGCAGTATTGTACGTCCGATCTCTAAGTTGACCAAAAAAATGAAGCAAATCGAGAAAGGCGATCTGGACAATCTGGAGGAACAGTCATTAGGTGTGGTTTCACAGACTGCGCAGGACGAGGTTAGTCAGCTAAACCGGACTTTTAAAATGATGATCCGCAGGATCAGAGAGCTTATTGATGAGAACTATGCGAAGCAGCTGATTATTAGAGAGACAGAGCTAAAAGCTTTGCAGGCCCAGATTAATCCGCATTTTTTGTACAATACACTGGAATCAATCAACTGGTTAGCCAAAATGAACAAACAAGCCAAAATCTCAGAAATGGTAGAAGCGCTCGGTTACTTGTTCCGCAGCTCTATTGGTCTAAAGGATCCGCTGATTACACTAGAAAAAGAGATCACTATCGTGCGCAATTATGTCATTATCCAGAAAACACGGTTTGATGAGAGGCTTGATTTCCGGATGGATGTACCTGAACATCTGCATGACGCTTTGATTCCGAAGCTGACCTTGCAGCCTTTAATCGAAAATGCTATCCGCTATGCACTAGAGCCTAATATTGAGCCGTGTACCATTTCTATAACAGTTAGTGAAGAAGAGCAGGGCCTCGATATCAGAGTCAGTGATAATGGACCGGGAATGAGCGCTGAATTTATCAAAGATTTGCAGATGGGAAGAGTTAAGACCCGTGGAGAAGGCATCGGCTTAGCTAACATCGCGGAACGGATTCAAATCGTCTTCGGTCCTGAATGGGGCACTTCCATAGAAAGTGAACCGGGTCAAGGAACAACTATACATGTGCGTATACCTTACTTAAAAGGAGTGCTAGAGAATGTATAAACTGCTGCTGGTGGATGATGAACGCTTGATTCTGGAAGGGATATCGCAGGTTGTGGACTGGGGACGAGCGGGAACAGAGCTTGTAGGCACGGCGTGGAACGGGATTGAGGCTTTGGTAAAAATAGAGGAGCTTAGCCCCGAAATTGTGATCACTGATATTTCTATGCCTGGTTTAGATGGTTTGGGACTGGTGCAAAAATGCAGTGAACGATTTCCAGATGTGAAATTCGTTATGCTGACTGGTTATAAGGATTTTGATTATGCTTGTATTGCTATGCAGAACGGGGTCAAACATTATCTTTTAAAGCCGTGCAATGAGAATCAGATCCATGAAGCGCTGGTTGAGCTGGTAGCAGAGCTCGATGAACAGAAGAGCCGGGGCGAATTCGTAAATAGCATGAAACAACGTCTTCAGAAGGTGTTGCCCCATGTGAAAGAACAATTTTTGAAGGAATGGATCTCTAACAAAACTTATGGAAGTCAGGATCTAGAGTACTATCAGGAATTATTCGGCATTGAACTCAATGACAAAACGGTACGCTTGCTCCTGTTCCGACTAGAAGGTTCTTACGAATATGAGCAATTGTTCGCTCTGCAAAATATTGCCCAGGACGTACTTCAGGAAACACTCCTGAGTGCGACGATAGGCGGTCATTTATTAATATTACTGGAAGACGAAGGAAATACGGTGCAGAATAGCCCCTTGCTTAAACGTATCGCTGAAGTAAGAGAGGTATTCTGCAAGTTTTATAAAATGGATGTGACAATCGCGATTAGTGATGCTGACCTTATGATTCATTCCCGGAGATTGTATCGTCAGACCTTGCAGTGCCTAAACCATCGTTTTTATTTGGAGGCGGGCGGTTTGATTACCGGGAGTGATATCCCAAGTGATGAGCTAAGTGGAAGAAATGATATCGAGCTAGATGAAGAGCATATTTGTCTACTTATAAAAGCAGGCGATCAAAATACGGTAGAGCTGGAATTGGAACGATTATTCAACTTGCTCGCGGATGAACGGTTAGATATTAACGTGACGCGTTCATATGTTTTACAGTTATATTCCGCTATGATTCGTTTAGCAGTCCCTGATGAAAGAAATAGCTTCACATCGGGCTTGGCGGAGCTTGCCGAAATTAGAACCTTGGGAGGTTTAAAAGCATACGTCAAAGAGGCAGCGGTTCGCTTAACAGCGATGTATGACCGACATTTTAGTTCCCGGCAATCGCTTATTGTAGACAAAATGTTCAAAATTATCGCAGAGGATTACAAGAATGCAGAGCTGTCGCTTAGCTCGGTCGCTGCTGAAATGTTATATATGAATCCCGACTATCTCGGCAAAATATTCAAGAAAATTACCGGAGAGAAATTCTCGAATTACGTAACCAATTACCGGATTGCTAAAGCATCGGAGCATATTTTGAGAAGTGGGGATGTAAGAGTATTTGAGCTGGCTGAAATGTTCGGCTTCGGTGGAAATGCACAATATTTCAGTCAGGTTTTTAAAAAAGTAACCGGCCAGACCCCTACAGATTTCATGAAACCCCCTCAAGCGAACTGATTATTGAACAAACAAGACGGTTTTTTGTATTCAATAATCACGGAATATTTGAGAAAATTTAACCAATGAAAGCGCTACCTAAAGGGATCAGAGCCTTTACACTATCATAGGAAAAGGGGACATGAAATTGAAAAAGAGATTCGCTTTACTAGCCGTACCATTATTGTTGTCGTCGATGTTAGCTGGTTGTGGAGGTAACAACAATAACAATGCTGCTGCTACGGATTCCGCTACAAATACTCCTTCGGAGACGAAACCTGCGGCCACGACCTCAGCAGAACCAGTAACCCTGCGTATCGCATGGTGGGGTGGAGATACAAGACATTCTTATACACAACAAGTTATTGATATGTATGAAGCCAAATATCCGAATGTAACCATTGAGCCTGAATATGCATCCTTTGATGATTACTGGAAAAAGCTTGCTCCGCAAGCTGCTGCAAATAGACTTCCTGATATCGTTCAAATGGATATTTCCTATATTAATCAATATGGATCTAACGGACAGCTCGAAGATTTGAAACCTTATTTGAACTCTCAGATTCAAGTCGGCGATGTGAATGAGAACGTGCTGAGTACTGGAGTGATCGGTGAGAAGCAATACGGAATTCCGTTAGGGGTTAACGTACTTGGTTTTCAATATGATCCAGAATTGCTGAAAAAGGCAGGTGTTGATTCTATCCCAGAGAACTGGACTTGGGATCAATACAAGGAAATCGCCGCGAAAGCTAAGTCGGCTGGACTGTATATGGACGGTTCCATGGCAGCAGACGTGTTCTTCAACTATTATCTGCGTACAAAAGGGCTGGCACTCTATAACAATGATGGTTCCGCACTTGGCTATGAGGACGATGCGTTGTTCACTGACTTTTTCGGAATGTTGTCTGGTTTGATTAAAGATGGAGCGGTCCCATCACAAGACAAACTGAGCCAAAATAAAGGGGTAATTGAAGAGTCGGATATTGTTAAAGGGACAGGTATCGGTGTATGGCAATGGTCGAACCAATACGTTGCTTTGCAAATCGCTGTAAATCGTCCTATGGAGCTGGCACAAATGCCTGGTCCAGATATGGATAAAGGGCTTTACATGCAGCCAAGTATGTACTGGTCAATTACTTCTAACTCTAAAGTGAAGGAAGAAGCAGCGAAGTTCGTTGATTTCTGGATTAATGATGTGGAAGCTAACAACCTGATCAAAGGCGAACGCGGAGTACCGATTTCAAGCAAAATCAAAGAATCTGTAGCTACACAATTAACTGATTCCGGTAAGCAAGTATTTAAGTTTGTTGCTGACATGGAGCCTACTACTTCACCTATGAGTCCACCGGTAGGTTCCCCAGAGGTTGTAGCCCTGCTTACAGACCTTGCTGAACAAATGAACTTCGGAAAAATCGACCCAGCAGCAGCAGCAGCACAGTTCCGAAAAGAAGCGAACTCTATTCTCTCCAGCCGTTAATCGTAGGGTAACAGATAACTATACTGCGTCTCACATGGGAAACGGCATGCCCTTTCGCTAGGCGGCATCCCGTTTCCCATATTATTCACATAAAAAGGAGTTGGAGACCCTTGGCATTAACGAATCCCCTACCTTCGAATCCATTGGCTGTTAAGAAAAAGAACCTCACCGGCCGGCGGTTACGAAGCAACCTTACAGGATATGCCTTCATCAGTCCGTTCGTCATTGGCTTCCTTTGCTTCACACTGATCCCGATGATCATTTCGCTGTATCTTTCTTTTACCAAATACAATTTATTCGCTCCACCTAAGTGGATTGGATTTGATAATTACATCAAAATGTTCTCAAATGACCCGAAATATTTGCATTCACTAAAGGTAACGCTGCTTTACGTATTTATAGGTGTGCCTTTACGTCTAACCTTCGCATTATTTGTGGCCATGATTCTAAATACGAAATCACGTATGGTAGGAGCCTATCGGACAACTTATTATTTACCTTCTATTATAGGTGGTAGTGTGGCGGTCTCCATCATGTGGCGTAATATTTTTAGTGATACTGGAATTATTAACGGCATGCTTGGCTTTTTCGGAATTGGACCGGTAAGTTGGTTTGGCAATCCGAATGCTGCGCTTATCATGTTGATAACTCTATCTGTGTGGCAGTTTGGCTCATCCATGTTGATCTTTCTTGCAGGTCTTAAAAATATTCCTGGTGAAATGTATGAGGCAGCTAGTGTGGATGGAGCCGGATTCTTCAGAAAGTTCTTCAAGATTACTATGCCACTCTTAAGTTCAGTGATTCTGTTTAATCTAGTTATGCAGACGATCAGCGCATTCATGACCTTTGTTCCAGCTTATATTATCTCTAAAGGTGAAGGCGGACCTATGGACGGCACTATGTTGTATTCTCTCTATTTATTCCGTCAGGCCTTTATGTTTAATAATATGGGTTATGCTTCGGCTATGGCTTGGGTAATGTTGTTGCTTGTCGGCATCATGACCGGAATCTTGTTCAAGACATCCAAATCGTGGGTCTTCTACGAGTCGGAAGGAGGAAAATAATCCATGGCGAAAATTAAACTGAAATGGCCGCTTTATCACATCCTTATAGGTGGCCTCGCTATCGTTATGCTGTATCCGATTCTGTGGATGATCATGAGTTCTTTTAAAGAGAGCCGGCTTGTGTTTGTTACAGCGCAGCACCTTATACCTGATCCATGGGAATGGGGGAACTATGCTAAAGGCTGGGAAGGTATTGCAGGTTACTCCTTTGGTGTCTTCATCAAGAACTCTTTTGTAATTGTTATTGTCGCAACACTGGGCGCAGTCATTTCATCTTCACTGGTTGCCTTCGGTTTTGCCCGCAATAAATTTGTAGGCCATGGCTTATGGTTCGGAATCATGATGATGACCCTGATGCTTCCTTCCGATGTGGTGCTCGTCCCTCAATACATTATCTATGCCAAATTGGAATGGCTCGACAGTATCAAACCGATCGTTGTTCCACAGTTCTTCGGTGTCCCGTTTTTCATTTTCCTAATGCTGCAGTTTATTCGGACCATTCCTGTTGAACTTGATGAAGCGGCTACCATCGATGGTTGTGGGAAATTTGGACTTTATTTCAGAATTATACTTCCACTCATTCGTCCTTCTATGGCTACTGCGGCGATCTTCTCCTTCTATTGGCGCTGGGAAGACCTGCTTGGACCGGTATTGTACTTGAACTCACCTTCTAAATATACAGTTTCGATGGGGCTTAAAATGTTCCTGGACAGTGAGTCCGTATCCAACTGGGGTCCAATGTTCGCCATGTCTGTTCTAAGTTTGGCACCAGTCATGATTATCTTCTTTATCTTCCAAAAGCAGATTGTAGAAGGAATCAGCACCAGTGGTTTGAAAGGTTGATTTCAGCAAACGAATATAAATGTTTTAAATCTCTAATTAAGAAAGGTGCGGCTGAATTTGGATAGCTATCGTTTTGATTTTGGGATTAAGGAAGCTGAGCCTGGCTACACCAAAATTCGGCCGGACACATCTTATTCTAAGGAAATAGGGTATGGTTTCACTTCTGATTCCTCAGTCTTTGGTCGTTTCAGAGGGGGAACAGATATACTGCGAAGCGATTGCTGCATCCCACAGAAAGCAGTTTTTCTTCTGGATCTCCCGAATGGGATCTACCGTGTTACGCTGCTGTTGGGTGATGCTCTGGCAGATACCAGCACATTTATCAAAGCTGGAGAAGGCAAGTTCGTATTGGACACGCTAAATGTGCCTGCGGGCCAATATTTGCGCGAATCCTTTGCAATTAGGGTTAAGGATGGGCAGCTAAAGCTATCGTTCTCGGGTGCGGCACCGCGTATTAACGCCTTGGACATTCAGATGGACAATGAAGCGCTAGTCTTATTTCTGGCGGGAGATTCCACGGTGACCGATCAAGGGGAAGAAGGTTACCCCTATGCGGGGTGGGGCCAACTGCTGCCACGCTGCTTCAAAGCCGGAATAGCTGTAGATAACCGAGCACTTTCTGGACGCAGTTCCAAGAGTTTTATTGAGGAAGGGCATTTGGAGGGCATTGCCGCAGATATCAGACTCAGAGATTATCTGTTCATCCAGTTTGGACATAATGATTCCAAAACTGATGATTTAAGACATACCGAGCCCTTTACTACATATAAAGAACATTTGCTCCGGTTGATTACAGTCGCCCGAGAAGCGGGGGCCTATCCGGTTCTTGTGAGCTCTGTACATCGGCGAAGATTTGATAGTGAAGAAGCAATTGTAGACACGCATGGAGATTATTTAATCGCCATGCGGGAACTCGCAGATACCGAGCAGGTTCCACTGATTGATTTAGCCGAGAAGAGCCGCAAGCTCTTTGAAGCTTATGGCTCAGAGGGCTCAAAAGATTTATTCATGTGGAGCTATCCAGGAGAATTTATTGCGCATCCAGGTGGGGTGTATGATAATACACATTTTCAGATTTTAGGGGCTCGTCTTCTAGCTGAGCTTATAGTGGAAGGGATCCGGGAAGTTGGATTAAACGATCTCATCATTCATCTTCGTCAGGGAGAATAATAATCCTAAAGGAAAAGTAAATATCTGTCGGTTCAACTTCTGTATGCAAGGTTAAGGTTAAGGAAAGAACTTAACTGGAAGACTTGCATGATAAGAAGGAGGATATCACGATATGGCAGATAAAAAGCTTGTAGGTAAGGTTGCAGTTGTAACCGGAGGCGGCTCAGGAATTGGCCGGGCAACCGTGCTTGAGTTCGCACGTAACGGAGCCAAAGTTGTATTATTGGACAGAACTGTAGAGAACGCGGAAAAGGTTAGACAGCAAGTGGAGAAAGAGGGCGGAGAAGCCCTAGTTATCGAATGTGATGTTGCTGAACCACCACAAGTGGAAGCGGCGATAAATAAGGCGGCCGCGAAATGGGGTCGTCTTGATGTTGTTTTTGCCAACGCAGGAATTAATGGGGCGATGACGCCTATTGAAACGATGGATATTGAAGCTTGGGATCAGACCATTCATATTAACCTGCGTGGAACCTTCGCGACTGTTAAATATGCGATACCGCATCTAAAAGAAAGCGGAGGCAGCATCCTGATCAACAGCTCCATTAACGGAAATCGTGTATTTTCTAATGTTGGTTTTTCTGCTTACAGTACGACAAAGGCAGGACAGGTTGCTTTTATGAAAATGGCGGCACTGGAACTGGCTCAATTTCAAATCCGCGTAAATGCGATCTGTCCTGGGGCTATAAAGACCAATATAGATGACAACACTTTTCCATCAGAGGATCTGAAAGAAGTGAAAATCCCAGTAGAATTTCCTGAGGGAGATCAACCGTTGGAAGAAGGTCCGGGGCGACCTGATCAAGTAGCGAAGCTGGCGCTGTTTCTGGCGTCTGAAGATTCAGATCATATTACGGGGACGGAAATTTATTGTGACGGTGCAGAGTCGCTTCTGCATGGTTAATTTTTCAACATAATCTTGGCCTCTCATAACGGATTCCATCCTCGTCGCTATGCCGGACCACACGGGTCGAAAGAGCATCTGCGGTGAGGATGGCTATGCCGTTTTTTGTTGTAAAATAAAGCTAATCATTATCTCCAATTTCCGTTATAATGGAGTATCTCTGGAGAAAGGAGATTGCGATGTGGATTTTCAATTGGAATCATTAATGAAGTTACTAGTGGCCATGCTGTTCGGGCTGTTCATCGGGATTGACCGACAGATCAAGCAGAAACCGCTGGGGATACGGACCAGTATGGTCATAAGCATTGCGAGCTGTCTTGTCACAGTGGTGTCTATCCATGCCTTTGATAAGTTCGCAGGACCAGAGCATCCAAACATGGACCCAATGCGGCTTGCGGCTCAGATTGTCAGCGGGATTGGTTTTTTGGGTGCGGGTGTTATTCTGCGTAGAGGCGGAGATGCCATTTCGGGCCTTACTTCGGCAGCACTCATCTGGACAGCTTCTGGAATTGGTATAGCTGTGGGTGCGGGATTCTATATTGAGGCAGCATATGCGGTTATTCTGCTGATGTTTGCTGTGAATTTAGTTCCTCATTTAATCCGTTCGCTAGGACCAGAAGTACTGAATAAACATGAAGTTTCAGTGAGGATCATTATGGAAGCTAATTTTGTGCTTACAGAAGTGATCCAAAAAATCGAGCGGCCTCAGGTCAGCTCGCAGCGTAGTACTAGAGGTCCATCCCGAGCGATTCGAAGAATGAAAATTAAAGATTTGGAAGATGGCAGACAAATGATCGATATGGTGATCTCAGCACCGGATCGGGATTACGCAACAGAAATCTATTACGATGTGAAGAAAATTGAACATGTAATGAGCGTAGAAGTGGAGCAATTGTAAAAAGAGCATGTCACCTCATGACTAGATGTGGTAATCTATCAAGTGGAGACAATTATCAGACACTGGAAGGGAGAACAATATATTATGTCAATCACAGCGTATGAAGGACAATATGAAGGAGAAGCAGCTATCTGGTTGAAAGCCGGTCGTTATGAGGCAGCTATTCTGCCAGGCATTGGCGGCAACCTGATCTGTTTCCGTGATACCGAAAACGGATATCGCTTCCTGCATGAGCCTGGAGCTGAAGAGATGGAAGCCTTTAAGGCAAGTCCGGGGATTCACGGAATTCCTGTATTATTTCCTCCAAATCGTTATGAGGATGGTAAATTTCCATGGAATGGTCAAACTTATCAATTTCCAGTAAATGAAGTTGCAACGGGCAACCATTTACACGGATTTTTACATACTGCAGCTTGGGAAGTCGAAGAATTTGGCAGCGGTAAGACTGAAAGCTTCGTAACCGTATTCATCAAGGTGGATGAGAATCATCCTTCTTATCAGTATTTGCCACATAAGTATACGATCAAATTGCGTTATACCCTCGGCGAAGGAGGATTATCTCAACAGGTGTTGGTGCACAATGATGGAGAAGATGTGATGCCTTGTTTGCTGGCATTCCACACTGCCATTAACGCACCTTTCGCACCAGGAAGCAGTGCACAAGATTACCGCGTAAAAGCTACTATTGGCGAGCGCTGGGAGCTCAACGACCGCATGCTGCCAACAGGCAAATTCCAGGCGTTGGAGCCAGGAGAAGTTCAGCTTCGTGAAGAAGGTGTGAATCCATATTTTGCATCGATGGACAATCACTACACGGCTGTACCTCAGAACGGACGCAACCGGATGGAGCTTACCGATAGCAAAGCTGGAGTAACCTTGGTGTACGATGTAGGGACTTCGTACAAACAATGGATGATCTGGAATAATGGTGCTACAGAACAGTTCTTCTGCCCTGAGCCACAAATTAACTTGGTGAATGCGCCAATGGTAGATCTTCCTGCTGATGAAATCGGCTTGTTCAGCCTGAAACCAGGCGAATATTGGGAAGAGAGCAGCCGCCTGTACGTAAAATAGAGTTCATGTGAATATGAATAGGTTATAAAGAAGGGGCTGTCTCAAACGTAGTTTTTCTACGATTAGACAGCCCCTTAAATTTATCTCTTACTAATAATCTCTTCATTAATCTGTTCAATGATGTCTTGGATACTCTTCGAACCAAGATCACCTTCACCACGTTTTCTTACAGAGACAGTGTCGGAATTTTTTTCGTTCTCTCCAAGTACGAGCATGTAAGGTGCTTTTTCAAGCTGAGCTTCACGAATTTTGTAGCCTAACTTCTCATTTCGGATATCTACTTCGACACGAATGCCAGCCTTCTCCATGTGATGCTTCACTTGCAGTGCATAGTCAACATAGTTCTCAGAGACTGGCAATAACTTCGCATGAACAGGTGCGAGCCACAGTGGGAAAGCCCCAGCGAAATGTTCAGTAATAATCCCCATAAAACGATCGATCGACCCATAAACAGCGCGATGGATTACGACCGGGCGATGTTTAAGATTATCTTCCCCGATGTAAGTAAGATCGAATTTCTCTGGCATTTGCCAATCTAGTTGGATTGTTCCACATTGCCAGCTACGTTTTAACGCATCTAAGATATGGAAATCAATCTTAGGTCCATAGAACGCGCCATCCCCTTCATTCACACGATATTCGATCCCGAGATTGTCTAATACATTTTGTAAAGATTGTTCAGCCTGATCCCATAATTCTTCAGATCCCATATAATCTGCCGGCCGAGTTGATAATTCAATCTTATACTCAAAGCCGAACACTTGATAAATATGGTCAATCAGTGAGATTACCCGTCTTATTTCATCCTCAATTTGCTCTGGCAAAACGAAGAGGTGAGCATCATCCTGGCAGAAAGTGCGGACTCTCATCATCCCGTTCAGTGCTCCAGAATATTCATGGCGATGCACTTGACCGAATTCCGAGATACGGATAGGCAGTTCCCGGTAGGAATGCAGATTATTTTTGAAAATTAGCATATGCCCAGGGCAGTTCATCGGCTTAAGGGCAAATTTTGTTTCATCTACATCTGTGAAATACATATTGTCCTTGTAGTGATCCCAGTGTCCTGACTGCTCCCAAAGCCGATTGTTCATCATCAGCGGTGTACGAACTTCATCGTAATCTCTCTGTCTTTGTAATTCCCGGGCAAAGTTCTCAAGCTCTGTACGGATTGTCATTCCCTTGGGAAGATAGAAGGGCATGCCTGGCGCTTCTTCTGAGAACATGAACAACTCAAGTTCTTTGCCGAGCTTACGGTGGTCACGTTTTTTAGCTTCTTCAAGAAACAGTAAATGTTCCTCTAACTGCGCTTTTTTAGGAAAGGCAGTTCCATAAATACGTTGCAGCATTTTGTTATTGGAATCTCCACGCCAGTAGGCACCCGCTACATTCAACAGCTTAAAGGCTTTGACCAAGCCAGTAGAGGGAAGATGTGGCCCACGGCAAAGATCGGAGAATTCACCTTGATCATAAATAGTTAATACTGTGTCTGCCGGCAGATCATGAATAAGCTCCAGCTTTAAAGGCTCATTCAGCTCTTCAAAAAGTTTAATGGCCTCTGCGCGGCTCACCACACGGCGGACAATCTGGTGATTCTCTTGGATGATTTTCGCCATTTCTTGTTCGATTGCAGCAAGATCATCAGTGGATAGAGGTTTCTCAATATCAATGTCATAGTAGAAGCCGTCTTCGATAACAGGACCTATGCCTAGCTGGACAGCTTTATCTCCATATATACGTTTTATGGCCTGCGCCATGATATGTGCAGTACTGTGTCTATAAACCTCAAGACCGTCTTTGCTATCCAACGTAACAATATCGAGCCGGCAATCATGTTCGATCGCTTGGTTTAGATCAACAGATTTTCCATCAATTTTTCCAGCTACAGCATTTTTTTTCAGACTGGTACTTATGGCACCTGCTGCTTCTTTAATCGTTGTTCCTTGCAGTACCTCTCTAATTGTTCCATCTTGCAGTGTTACCTTGATCTTCATGATTTTAGCCTCCATTTCTCAAATATTGTTAGTTGTGAACGCAAAAAAACGCATCTCTCCCAGAAAGGGACGAGTGCGTTCAGCTCGTGGTTCCACCCTAATTCGACCTGTCATATAGACAGGACCTCATTGGTATCCGATATCGGGGATAAATCGGTGCCGCATACTACCGAAAAAACAAAGATCTACGGATTCAGCGCCACGGCTACAAAGGGGTAACTTCACAACCGGTAACTGGAGAAGCTTGCAGCCTGGACTTCTCTCTCTGGACAGTTCGTGTAGGAAATCATGTCTTTGATCATTGCCATATTCTGTTGCTAGTTAATATTACTCAATAGTATTCAATAAAGTCAAGGGGGGGAGGTGCACAGAAATCGGATGATCGTTTCTCCGCGGTCTTCATTTGCTTATTGGTAAAGGAAATGAGGAAGGACTTGGCGAATTTATATTTCAACATGCTTAAGGGGGATTGTAATGCAGATTATTGCCATGCTGACGATGCTAATCGACCATATTGGCTATATCTTTTTCCCGGAGAATCTTGCTTGGAGATATGTAGGGAGAATAGCTTTTCCGATTTATTGTTATGGGCTTGTGCAGGGACATATCCATACTTCATCCAGACCTAAATATTTATTTCGGTTGCTCTTGATTGCGATTATTGCCCAGATTCCCTATAATCTAGCGCTAAATTCTGGTGGCTGGAACGTGGTGTTTACGTTATTGCTGTCAGCAATCGTACTGGTTATTTTGGACAAGCTGCCTTCACTATGGCTTGGTATACCTGTGGTAATTGCTGCTATAGTGTTAATGGATTATTACCCTATAGATTACAATGCGTACGGTTTGCTTTTAGTATTGATTTTTCGTTATACGAAATCGTACTGGCTTGTTGGAGCCCATCTGACACTGAATCTATTCTATATGTTTTATAATTATTGGGTTGTACAGATGCTCAGTATTTTACCTACCTTGCTGATTGCTTTTACGCCTTTAATTTGGAATCGCTTGGAGCGGCACCGGGTTCCGCGCTGGATGTGGTGGTCATTTTATCCTGCACATTTACTGATGTTGGCGATAGTTAAGGCTGTAATTTACAAGGATTGGGCTCAGATCGAATGGCGAAGTTTGTTGAATATCTAAACATTTTACAATAAAAGGAACTTTGATTTACAAAACTTACCTTAGCTGAGATAATGGATTGATTTCACAAAATAAGATGAAGGAGACATGCTATGAGTAGAGTTAAAGCGAAATTGAAGTGGTTTTTGCCTTTTGTCGCACTGATGCTAGTTCTTGCCGGCTGTCAGTCGGTAGGGGGGTTCGATGTTAATAAGGCGTTGATTGGGGATGTTGATGTTAAATCATCAGAATCCAGTATGACTTTTTCCATGAATGCTGAGCCCATAGAGGGAATTAGCGCGGAAGATAAGGAAATGGTTGATCTTATTAATTCTTTTTCCTTGAATATTAGTAAAGCTAAGTTACAAGATAATGGGAGTTTATCGGCCCAAGGAACTGTTGGTTATAAACAATTGAATATTCCATTCACCTTGTTTATGGACAAACAAACACTTGCTTTTACAGTTGAAGGAGCAAAACAACCGTTCTACTTCCCTGTACAAGGATACGATGAAATTTTAGGTGAAGTAGGATTGGATACGGCAAAAGCTGAAGATGTCAGTAAGCTGTTGACGAAATTCGTTGTTAAGAATCTTCCTAATCCTGGCGTAATCAACATTACACCGGTTAGTGATGCTGTGTATGGTGAGCAGTTGAACATGACGAAGCTGCATGCAGAAGTGACTGGTGATGAGCTTCCTGCATTGTTAAAAGGCTTCCTGAAGTCTGTTTCCAAAGACACAGAAGGTTTTACTGAATTGGTGGGTGGTCTTTACGACTATCTGTACCCTGTGATCAAAGCTATGGATGAAGACGGTTCTGGCGATATTTTCAATCTGGGATTCGGAGATATTCCACTGGATGATAAAGAAGCTGTCGTAACTGTATTGCATGATGCTGCCAAATTGGCTGTTGATGCATTGCTGCTAGTATATGACAATCAAGTGGACAGTCTTTACAAATCAACTCCTGAGATGAAGACCGTGTTGAGTAAGGATACGAAGTTATCTGTTGATATTTTCGTTGATAGTGCTCTGCATGTGCGTAAACAGAATGTTGATCTGAAAGTGGCGCTTCCGGGTACCGAGGATTTCCCATTGAAGAGCCTCTCGCTTAAAGCTTCCAGTCAGATTTGGAACATTGGCGGTGCTGTAACTGCTGATCCAATCAGTACTGAAGGTGCACTTGATATTTCTTCCGGACTTACACCTGGAGAGACTTTGAGAAATTTTGCCCCTGATTCTGATGTATATCGTATATTGAAGGATGATCTGGGCATTACGAAGAGAACCATTGTTATCGAACCTGATGACGAATATTATTACCCGATTGTAGACAAGAACACTACTTATATCCCACTGCGTTATTTGGCAGAAGATTTAGATGCTACTGTAGAATGGGATACGGCCAATCGTGCAATTAACGTTACTGATGGTGTGTACGGAGATAAACTGGTATTCAAAATCGGTTCTTCCGAAGCCTTGATTAACGGCACGGCTGTAAAGCTTGCCCAACCTGTATTTGTTGACGAGTATGGCGATGCATATGTATCCTTGCGTCTGCTTGCTGAAGCGCTTCATGCTACTGTGTCGGTAGATGAAGATGGTTGGATTACTATTGTACGGAAATAGTTGTATCTTAACGATTAATTAACACAATAAACCCAGCTTCCATCTGACGCATAAATGCAGGTGGAGGCTGGGTTTTTCATATGAATACATAATCCAGTTATTGCTTCGTTAATACCACCTCTAAAGCTATATTACTAAGCTCTTTATCCTCTGTCATACTTTGGATGTATCCACCTAAGAAACCTTCTTGTAGGCCTTCCCAAAGCTTGTAGCCTGGCATCGCTTTAATATCTTCTGAGGAGCTGCCGGCTGTCCCCGCGAAATATCTTACATTTAGCTTGGCCATTACCTCTGCCATCGATGCCTTTTCAGACTGCGTAAAGGAACTCTCCTTTAAACCATCCATAGCTTTGTTATAAGAGTTTGTAGCAAAAGTATCCTCAGCATAGGTCTTGAAGTTTAAAAGATTCTGATCTGTATTGCCATTAGCTTTAGCCCATCCCTCTACATTTAAGGGCGTTGCTTCATAATTGACGGTTCTGCTCAGAGGATCGAAGGTCATCGCTCCGTATTGATGGGGATAGACAGCCATTGCACTTGTTGCGATATCATAAATTGGTGTTTCTTCCGAAGAAGTTACCGGGTCTACCCGGATGTCCTGCATATGGATATGGCCTGACAAGACTAAATTAAGTTCATTTTCACGAAGTACCTTTATTGTTTCCTGACTGTTGTTAAGCTTAAAGCCTGAAACAGACATAGAGGTGTGGCTTAGTAGATTGTGGTGCATAACCGTGAGAACAGAAGCATGCTCCTTGGCAGCCAGTTTAACAGAATTATCTATCCATGATAGGGTAGAGGCGGTCAGGCGTCCGTCCGTTTGGGGGAAACCGTATTTCTGATTGTTATGATATTGGCTGCTGTCAATCATAAGGAGCCATAAATTTGGCGCTGCCTTAACGATGTAACTTAGTGATTCTTTATCACGTGATACAGCTTCTTTGTAACCGAAATCCTCATACATCTTGGTAAAGTCTTTGTCTGTAATGGAATCCGTAACAAGCTGCTTATCCCCGCTGAAGGATCTGGCCCAAGGATTAAATAAATCGTGGTTGCCTGGAATGACATAAACAGAGGTTCCTTGTGCTTCGATTCGCTTTAATTTTTGGGTTAGCTCCTGATGGCTGCTGCGTTCTCCGTTATTTGTTAAATCTCCACTCAGGATGAGAAAATCAGGCTTCTGCTGCTCAGCGTCATAAACCAAGGTTTCAAGGATTTCATCACTGTAAGGCAGCATTTTTCCATCACCGCCAGTTACATATTTTTGAAAAGCTGTACCGCCATCCTGTAGCTTCTTATCTAAGAAGTGAGTGTCCGTTGCCACCCAGAAAGTGAGGGGGTAAAGATCATTCGGATCTTGTGCTGTTGAGGTTAAATTAGACGAATTTGTGTCTTTACAGCTAGTTAGAGCCAAGCTCATTGAAAGGAGCAGCAATAATGAGATTAAGGCTGATTTTCTATGCCGAACAAGGGCTTTCTCGCTTGGGAATTTCATGATTATAACCTTCCTTCTATACATTTGCTGCACTATTGTAGCGCATTTTAGCTCGTGGTGTATATCGGAAAAGGAAGAGGGCAGTTTCTAGCCCGCCTGAAGTAATTAATGATTAATAGATCAGGTGCATAATTAAGCCCATAAATGCGACAATAAGAGTTGGCAACGAATATATCCGACAAAATAAGTTGTGAATAACTGTTGTGTTTTCAGAAAAAAGGTGCTAAGATATACAAAAGTAAGTTACTAAAATTAATGGAGGTAGTTATTTTATGTCTAACAATTTCTTTGAAGCAGTAAAAGGAAGACGTTCCATATATGCCCTTAGTAAAGAATCTACGATTTCGGATGCACAAATTGTAGAAATCGTTGAACAAGCGGTGCTACATAGCCCAACTTCTTTCAACTCCCAAAGCTCAAGAGCCGTTGTTCTTCTTGGAGAACAACACGATAAACTATGGGATATCACTACAGAAACATTGCGTAAAATCGTTCCTGCCGAACAATTTGAAGGAACAGCGCAAAAATTAGCGTCTTTCAAAGCAGGTTACGGTTCCGTACTATTCTTCGAAGATCAAACGGTAGTGAAGAGCCTGCAAGAGAACTTCGCTCTATATGCTGAGAACTTCCCAATTTGGGCTAACCAATCCTCTGGTATTCTGCAATTTGTAGTATGGACAGCACTTTCTGAAGCAGGTGTAGGTGCATCCTTGCAGCACTATAATCCACTGATTGATGATGAAGTAAAAGAAGCATGGGGCATCCCGCAAGAATGGAAATTGATTGCTCAATTGCCATTTGGTAAAACAGTTACTCCTGCTGGTGAGAAACAATTCCAACCGATTGAAGATCGTGTTAAAGTCTTTAAATAAGTGAAATAAGCGTTTGAAACCTCCTTAACCAGGCTAAGTATGTATATAGACTGGTTAAGGAGGTTTTTGGTATGCCATGGAACAAAGAGGATTATCCAGAATCATTGAAGAACTTCACAGCACCTGTTCGCAATAAGGCAATCGATATTGCGAATGCGCTCCTCGAAGATGGTTATGAGGAGGGGCGGGCGATTTCAATTGCCACAGCGCAGGCGAAAGAGTGGGGGGAGAACCACGATAAACAAATCCGTAAAAAAGGTCATTAAGGCTTAATCAAAGGCCTGAACATAGAAATAAAAAAAAGCAGGACAGCGTTTATTAACGCTTGTCCTGCTTTTTGACGGGCACAATTATTTAGTGGATTCATTTCCTGCTGCTGCGCTTGCAGTTGGCTCAGCTGTTGCAGCTGCATCTTCTTTAGCGTCAGTAAGTGTGTTCGTGATTTTTGCTTTTTCAGTTGTTTCTGACATCCAAGTGGAGGACAGAGTGGAAACCTTTTGCGAAACTAGTGTTTTACGAATTTCATCTTTCTTTTCTTCCAGTGTATAGTCTTTAGCATCTTTATGGTCGGTTACTTTAATGATGTGATAACCATAATCGGATTTGACAGCATCACTGGTTTCACCAACTTTTAGCTTAAAGGCTACATCAGAGAATTCAGCTACCATATCGCCACGTTTGAAGAAGTCTAGATCTCCGCCATTATCCTTGGAACCCGTATCAGAGGATTTTTCCTTGGCAAGAGTAGCGAAATCTGCGCCTTCTTTCAGTTGTTTCAGAATTGCATCTGCTTCTTCTTTAGTCTCAACGAGAATGTGGGAAGCGCGAACTTGTTCTTCTTCACTGAAAGTAGCTTTATTTGTGTCATAGTATTCTTTGATTTCATCATCCGTTACAGTGACTTGTGGCTCAAGGATTTTACGCAGCTTTACTTGCAGCGGCATTTGCTTTTTCAAGTCGTCTACAGTCATTGAGCTTTGGGACAAAGCAGCATTAAAGGCAGCTTCTCCGCCGAATTGTGCTTTAAGATCTTCAAGTTCAGTGTTGATGTCTTCATCTGTAACAGTTACGTTAGCTTTTTTAGCCTCTTGATCAACAAGCTCAGTTGTAATCATAGATTGCAGCGTGCTTTCTCCGCCTGCTTCGATCAATTTATCATAAAGTTGTTCTTTTGTGATTTTTGTTCCGTTTACTGTTGCAACAGCTTTTTTGCTGTCGTCTTTTTGGACGACCAGAACAATGATTAGTGCTGCAGCTAATACGATAGAGGCAATCATCCAAGCTTTATTGCTTCTAGGAGCAGTCGGAGGTGTAGGTGGCGTAGCGTTGTTCGCACCGACTTTGTTCATTACTGGAATACTGTCTGCTTTTGTTGTATTCACAGGTTCCTCAGCAGCAACTTGCGCTACTTCAACCTCTTCATTGATAATCTCGGAAGTGTTCAATTCTTCTTCCGTGGTACCGTTGTTTTCTAAGTTCTCATTTCCATTCAGATCTTTTTTGTCCATTATTAGTAATGACTCCCTTCAATATAGGTGTTGCTTGTCTATTTACAACTTTAACAGAAATCCTAATCCTAAACCTTAAGAAAGTATAAAAAAAGGCAGGATCTTTTTAAGTTTCTATTAATAAAAAGCAAAAAGCCGGAAATGGCATCAGTAACATGCCCTTCCGGCTAATGGGAATAAGATGTCTACTTCAGTCCTTTCAGAAGATGACGAATGCTTTCTTGTTTTCGTCTTGGGACACGTACGTTTTTAGCATACAGGCCCATTTCACCGAAATAAATGCAGTCATCTGCGATAGAGCTGATCTTGTTCAGGTTGACATAACAGCCACCGTACACATGATAATAACTTGAATTGGACAACAATCGATTTAATTGCTCGGCAGTCATTCTCTTTTTTATGTTATAGTTTCTGCCGTGAAAAATGACCAAATCATGGTCCCCGACCTTAAAGAACAGAATGTCTGTTTCCACCTCGAAGTCCTCGTACACATTTCTGGCTTCCAGCAGGATGCTACTCATTCATGTTCCCCCTTTATACGGAATAAAAGACTAATGTTAGCGCTTTCATTATATCACAACAGTTAATCGTTGGAAAGACCCATTTTTGAATTGTTTCGTACATTTCTAACTTTATCGTTTGTAATTAACGTTTAAAAATTGTAGATTATATAGATGATCACATCTAATGAGTGTGAAGTAGCAATACTTTTGAGGAGGAATATAGAGATGAATGAGCAGAATAAGTTATTGCTGTTTACAGGTTCTTATGCAAGTGCCGCGGAAAGCGGAGTGCAGGTGTTTGAATTCGATGGAGCTGCAGGTGGTACGCTAAAGCTGCTGGATTCGGTGCAGGGCTTAACTAATCCTACCTTTGTTAATGTAGATACCGCTGAAAAACGTCTATATGCTATAGGAGAAAAACCGAATGGTGAGGGTGGAAAAGAAGGCGAGGTTGTTACCTTTGCCATTGATCCAAAAGACGGGAAATTGAGTGAACTGAAACGCATTCCCTCCATGCCTGCTTCTGGCAACCGTCAAACAACCACCTGCCATATCAATAGAGATTTGAATGATGAATACGTTGTTGTATGTAGTTATCATGGTGGAAGCGTTGGTTTGATCAAATTAAATGAAGAGAAAGCTGCGGATCAATTAGTTGATGTGGCCGTACATTCAGGTCATGGCCAGCATCCTGAACGGCAGGACCGCCCTCATCCCCATTCCGCTATTTTCAGTCCGGACGGGCAGTATGTGTTTGTATCTGATCTTGGGCTTGATTTAATTCGGGCCTATAGAATTAATAGAGAAACCAACAAACTAGAAGTGCATGGTGATACGGTGCTGCATCCAGGAGCGGGACCACGCCACTTCACTTTTCATCCAGACGGAAAGTCTGCTTATGTAATTAACGAGGTGGATTCCACCATTACATCGTTTACATATGACAGTGCCGCAGGCACTCTGCACACTGTAGATACAGTGCCGACGCTGCCTGATGATTTTAACGAAGAGAATACTTGCGCTGAAATCGCCATTTCCAAGGACGGAAAATATCTGTACGCTTCAAACCGTGGGGCTGATAATATCGCTGTGTATGCTGTGGATAATGCATCTGCTAAGCTTACACATCTGGAATATGTATCTACTCGTGGGGGACATCCACGTCACTTCGCATTGACACCAGATGGAGCTTATCTTATCGTGGCAAATCGTGATGCGAATAATCTGGTTGTATTTTCAATTGAAGCGGCTAGTGGCCGACTCGAATTTACTGGAAATACAGCTGAAGTATCCAAACCGGTATGTGTGAAGCCCGTAATTGTTCCTGTATAAAGTTACTCCATTTGAAGAGTGAATCAGTGATCTTGGGAAATGCTAAAGGGAACACCGGATATAAAGTCCGGTGTTCCCTTTTTTTGAAAATAAAAGCCTGTGATTATCTGGTTGATGAGGTGAATGAGGGAGTAGACTATTTGAGCGAAACGGGCTTAAGAGGTACAATAGTGGATACTGCAGATTTGAATAGTACATTTTGCCTGCCATCACCTTGACCTTGTAAAGTGATTGTGAAAGCATCGTACGAGGTTACGAGCCCTTGCATTTTCACACCATTCGTCGTAAAAATCGTCACAGGCACCTTTGTGGAAATGAACTGGTTCAACAATCGTTCTTGCAATTTTAAACTCTCCACTTTGGCAGCACTCCATCTTCTGTGAATTTTTTTCTCTCAATAATTATAACATGGGTTAGTCCCTCACTGGAAATGAGATCAACAGTCACCTGAATAGACATGGAGGTATTTATGCTTTATTATCAGAACTGGTCTAGAGCTTTTCGCTTTTTTTTAGGGTTTGCTGCTTGTTTCGCCGTTATAGCTGTCCTTGTAAGTATGAATAAGGTATCAACCTTTGATAACTATATTATTGATGGGGTACAGTCAGCGGAATCACCGGGGTTGACCTCATTCGCCAAAGGTTTATCTCTGATTGGTTCCTCTAAGATCGCTATTGGCCTATCTATCGTTACCATGGCACTGCTCTATTTTTTGCTGAAACACCGATTTGAATTAATCTTGTTCCTGTGGGTTGGATTAGGCTCACAGCTCTTGAATACAATAATGAAGTTATGTTTTCACAGAGAACGTCCGAATTTACATCGCATTGTTGAAGAGATTGGTTATAGTTTTCCGAGCGGGCACTCAATGGCAGCATTCTCTTTGTACGGCGTTATTGCCTTTTTACTGTGGCGTCATCTGCGGCGGAGGCATGAACGGGTCTTATTAATAATGTTCGCCGTATTCATGACCGTGGGGATTGGCTGGAGTCGAATCTATCTGGGTGTTCATTACCCGAGTGACGTAATTGGGGGATATATGGCTAGTGGTGCTTGGCTGATGTTGTCCATTTGTTTATTTCAAATCTACAAGAGCTCGCGTAAGAATTAGGACAGATACAAAAACGGATATCTTTCATAACGCATGAAGATATCCGTCTTTATGTGTAAGAGGATTGTTTAAGGAGTCGTCACATGTTGTTCAGATGTTTTGCGATCCTGGAATTGTCCCATTTTGCTTATTCTTTGCTTCAGCATCGCAGGAAGTCCTGCTTTAAGCTTTTGGGCTTCGTCTTTTGTCAGACGTCCTTCGGTGATGGCTTGATCCAGCCGTTGGTTTGCCGATTCGCAGAGCTTCTGAATATATTGATCTTCCGTCCAGCCTTTTTTCTCAAGAGCAAGCTGCGGGAGCGTTTTGCCTGCTTTCAGGCTATTGATTAGCTCTGTACGATCCATTTCCAGCAGTTTAGCCGTTTCAAAAATAATGAAATGTCCACCAGCCCTAACCTTTCCGTCTTTTCCTGGATGGTGACCGTGACCTTTCTCTGAAGGATGGGCACCAGGTGCGGTGGCTGTAGGGGTTACTTTCTCAGCAGAAGCACTTCCGATTGGCGCAAGAGCTGGAGACAGGCTGAGAAAAATAACGGTCGTGAAAGTCATTAATCTTTTGATATTGTTATTCATTCACTCACCTCGTATGTTATGTGATAGGCACTACTCGAATTAGTATTCCCTGAAAGCTGAAAGAAACATGAGTGAGAGCTTAAAGGTTCTTAAAATTCATCAACTCCAGGCTGGGGTAATTAGAAGTACGAGGGTTCGCTGATGTTCATATTGTAGCGTGGGCTAATTTTTAGGAGGGATAGGTTTGGCTTTAGGAGCTCGCATATTTAAAACAGGTTTGGCCGTTACGCTAGCCCTGTATTTAGCTGTAATGCTTCAATTTCCTTCTGCCGTGGGTGCAGGGATTGCGGCGATTTTCGCTATGCAGCCCTCTATTTATCGCTCTTGGCGTTATTTTCTTGACCAGCTCACGACTAGTACAATGGGGGCCGTTCTGGCTTTACTCGGAGGGATGCTGTTATCCAACAGCCCAATAGCAGTCGGTTTGGTCTGTATTCTAGTCATTATGATCAGTATGAAAATCAACCGTTCGGATACGATAAGTCTTACGTTAGTTACTGTAATAACAGTGATGGAGGCTTCGGGTGAATGGCAATTCGCACTTAATCGTTTTTTATTAACTTTGACAGGTATTGTTTCTGCATTTCTAATCAATATTATTGTCGTTCCTCCAAAACCTCGTAAGCAATACATTAAGCAAATTGAGAATGTTTTTTCAATCCTCTCTTTATTGCTGAGAACAGCGGTTTCTCATGAGATGAAGGAAAGTGTATTTCGTGATGAAAAAAATGCTTTGCATTCATCCATAAAATCGTTGGCTGATAAGTATGCATTGTTTGAGGAGGAGCAGAAGCAGTTAAAACGGGCCAAGTATAGCCAGACAAGACAAATGGTTGTGTATAAGAACCTGTTAGCTTCTTTGCAAAAAGGTTACGATGTTCTCGAGGCCGTAGATCGGCATTATTTCCAGGCGGATCGGACCGAACATACAGATGCTCTATTTGATAATCATTTGGAACATTTAATCAAATATCATCAGCACATCTTACTTAAGTTTGAAGACAAATTAAAGCCCAATGCCAATGAATCTGAACCCTTGGGAGAAGACAATGATGAATTCCTGAATAACGCGATTTTGGGGTATAATGCAGAGAAAATAGGTCAGCTGCGTTTATATGTTGTGGCTGCTGCAATTTATGATTACGGATATCAATTGGAGCGCTTAGATAAAGTGGCCGATCAGATGAATCGTATAGCGGAGGATAAAGAATCTGTGCATGAAGCCTAAACATAACCTTGTGAAGAGCAACATATAAGCTTTGTAACAGCAAAAAATCCGGTTCCACAGGGACCGGATCATCTATTTAAGAGAATACTTGAAATCTCAAACTGAAATTGCTAAAATGATAAGATATCGAATAAGTATGCATTTAAAAACATAAATATGCAAATTTATCATATCATGATGCAAATGGAATGTCAACCTTCCAAAAGGGGATGAAATGTAGTGGATAACAATGAAAGTCAGTGGAAAGAGGAACAGGAACGGGTTGACGGAGTAACCAAGCTTTTGTCCGCCCATATTCGCAATTTATCAGAGGAGCTTGGACTTCATCGCAGTGATGTAGTGGATATGCGGAAAGACTTCTGGGAAGAGGTAACCGTAAACTTCAGTAGCCCGGATGATTTGGGAGAAACCTCAACAAGTCTTCGCCAACAGTCCCAAATCCTCAATGAACGGGAACGTCATCATTTGCAATCAAGCAAGGCGCTGAAAAAATATAAAAAGCTGGTTGTCTCTCCTTACTTTGGCCGCATTGATTTCACAGAGGAACCAACGGGCGGGCTGGAAAAGATTTATCTAGGGATTGGATCCTTGATGGAGGATGATGGCACCTTTTTGATCTATGACTGGCGTGCGCCGATCTCCAGTCTGTATTATGACGGAGCCCCAGGTCCTGCAGCTTATGAAACACCTGGAGGATTAGTCTCCGGAACAATGAATCTTAAACGCCAGTTTGTTATTGCTGACGGTGTAATTGAAGTTATGTTTGACACTGGGGTTACGATCGGGGATGAGCTGCTGCAGCAGGTGCTAAGTCATAGCGCTGACGATCGAATGAAAAGTATTGTTGCTACAATTCAAAAAGAGCAAAATGCGATAATCCGCAACGACAAAAGCCGGATGCTAGTTGTGCAAGGAGCAGCGGGAAGCGGAAAAACCTCTGCTGCATTGCAGCGGGTAGCTTATCTTCTATATAAATACCGTGACGTATTATCAGCAGATCAAATGCTGCTGTTTTCACCGAATCCGCTGTTTAACAGCTATGTATCTACAGTGCTCCCGGAGCTAGGCGAAGAAAATATGCAGCAAACAACGTTCCAAATGTATCTAGAACATCGTCTTGGACATGAATTCCTGCTGGAAGATGTCTTTAGTCAGACCGAAAGTTTACTTAATGCTCCTGAGGGTCCTGAGGTGGCTATACGCAGAGAAGGCATTGCCTATAAATCGTCCGTACCTTTCCTCGATGTGATTCGGCGGTATGCTACGTTATTGGAACAGGAGGGTATGCTTTTTAAACCTTTAATGTTTCAAGGGAAAGCAGTGGTCAGTAAAGAAGAAATGGAACGCCAGTTCTACGCGTACGATCCTGCCATAAAGCTTGCAAATCGTGTGGATTTGATGATCCGCTGGCTGCTTAAGAAGATTGCAGATTTTACTCATGAGGAAAGAAATGCGAAGTGGGTCGAAGATCAGATCGAGCTGCTGGATTCCAGCGATTATCACCGTGCATATCAGATGTTGCGTCGGAAGAAGAAAGCTTCGCAGGATAGCTTTGATGATTTTGATACGGAAAAAGAAGTGTTATCTCGTTATGTAGTCAGCCAGCGGCTCAAACCACTGCGGGGTTGGACTAAACGGGGTCGATTTGTGGACGTTAAGGGCTTGTACAGCACGTTATTTACAGATCGCGAGCTTATGGCGCGCCTCAATGGAGATTATCCTTTACCAGAGGTGTGGGATGATATCTGTGAGCAGACATTGGAATCCATTGGAGTGAACGAGCTTGCTTATGAGGATGCTACGCCATTCCTTTATCTGAAGGAGTTAAGCCAAGGTTTCCGGACCAACACACTGATCCGCCATGTGATTGTAGATGAAGTACAAGACTACTCTCCATTCCAATTAGAGTTCATGCGCCGTTTATTTCCAAGAGCAAAAATGACCGTATTAGGCGACCTGAACCAGGCCATTTATGCGCAAGGTGAGGTACTGGGGGATTTGTCTAGTCTCGTAAGTATATATGGTGAAGAGAACACAGAAGTGATCTCGTTAACCCAAAGCTACCGTTCAACTTATGAGATCGTGGAGTTTACGCGGTCAATGATCCCTGGAGGAGAACGAATCGTACCATTTAATCGGCGGGGAGAAGAACCCCAGCTAAGTGTGGTATCCAGCGAGAAGGAGCTTCTGAATGCTGTGGAACAGGATATCCGCAAGCTGCATTCTGAGGGATATCATTATGTGGCTGTCATCTGCAAAACAGCGGAGGAAAGCGCAAGGGTTCATGCTGAACTAAATCGTAGCCTGCCGGTGAGACTTGTTACAAAGGAAACACCGAATTTTCAGAAGGGGACACTGGTTCTGCCTGCTTATTTAGCCAAAGGCGTGGAGTTTGATGCGGTCGTCATCTATGATGGCTCGGCTGAACAATATGGCAGAGAAAGTGAACGCAAATTGTTTTATACGGCGTGCACTCGGGCTATGCACTTGCTGCACATTTTTAGTCTGGGTGAACCTAGCCATTTTATACCGTCCGCTAATGTGGCATCTTTAAGCGCCGGGTCGCTGTAACCATAGATTTATTCATTTTAAGATCGTCCTTTCCGAAGCAGCGGAGGGACGGTCTTTTTGTTTTCATGAATAAAGAAGGGCGAACAAACCACAATAAAGAATGTTGTACACAATGACAAAGGTGGTCAGTTCATGAAGGAAAGAAAATGGGATCTGCTTGCCTTAGCATCAATCCCACTAATAATGACCCTCGGTAACTCCATGCTGCTGCCTATTCTGCCGCAGATCTCCAAAGAACTCGGCATTAGCGCTTTTCAAGTCAGTATGCTGATTACCGTGTATGGATTGATGGCAATTGTAATGATCCCTATTGCAGGTTATCTGTCAGACCGTTTTGGGCGAAAGAAGGTTATTCTTCCGAGTTTAATTATTGCTGCAATTGGTGGTGCTGTCTGCGTGGTGTCTGCTTGGTTTATGAAGGGGGTTAGCGCTTATTGGGTGATCTTAGCAGGGCGTCTGTTGCAAGGAATTGGTGCAGCAGGTGCTTTTCCAATTGTAATCCCCTTTGTAGGCGATTTGTTCAAGGAAGAAGAAGATGTGAGCAAAAGTCTGGGAATCATTGAGACCTCCAATACGTTTGGTAAAGTACTCAGTCCAATTCTTGGTGCCTATCTTGGGATATGGCTCTGGTTTGCTCCTTTTATTGCAATTCCCATTTTATGTCTAATTTCATTTTTGTTAGTCTTATTTCTGGTCCGAAAGCCCGAAGCAAAGGATGAACCTGAGAAACAGGAACTTCGGGCGTTTTTATCTGGAATTGTGAGCGTTTTACGCAAAAAGGGACGTTGGTTGTATGCTATTTTTGCCATAGGCGGCATCTGTATGTTTGTGACCTTTGGTGTCCAATTCTATTTATCAGAAATGCTGGAAACTAAATATAAAATGCACGGGGTGACGAAGGGTTTTGTGCTGGCGATACCGCTTGCCCTCTTATGTCTGTCCTCCTATGGAACAGGAAAGATCATTGGTCAGAATAAAACGCTAATGAAATGGCTGGGTTTTGGGGGCATGGTGTTACTGACTGCGGCGATGATTTGTGCGGGGTTCAACAAAGGTATTTATTTTTTAGTAGGGTTTATGGGGTTAGGCTGTGTTGGAATCGGAATTGTACTTCCCTGTATGGATGCTTTAATCACGGAGGGGATTGAGAAGGAGAACAGCGGCACAATCACCGCTCTTTATAGTAGTATGAGATTTATAGGGGTAGCGTTGGGGCCGCCGGTGGTATCGTTGCTGCTAAGCAGCGGGCATTGGGTCTTGTTCGCGTTGATGGCTACAGTAGGGGCAATTGGTGGATTGCTGACCTTGTTTGCAGTAACTCCGAGTAAGGGGGAAAAGGGGGAGCCAGGCGTTAAAGACACAGAGAAGGTAATTCCCCCAATCTGGCCGAAACGTATTCGCCAAACCTCCTCAATGTCTCTGGATGGAAAAAAGGGCTATCCCTAAGCTGCGTTGCCGCAGCTTGTGGGATAGCCCTCTCGATAAAAGAATAAAAGATATTCTTAGGCTTGTGGAACAGATTCCCAATCCTTTAAGAAACGTTCAATACCGTTATCTGTCAGCGGGTGCTTCCAGAGGGTTGGCAGAAGTGAACCTGGGATTGTAGCGATGTGTGCACCAGCAATAGCTGCTTGCTCAACATGAGCAATGTTGCGGATACTTGCTGCAATGATCTCGGATTTCAAGTTGTAGTTAGTCAGGATAGTCTTCAGATCCTTGATCAGCTTCATTCCGTCAACACCGATATCATCCAGACGACCAACGAAAGGAGAGATATAAGTTGCGCCTGCTTTAGCAGCCATCAAACCTTGAGCCGCGGAAAATACTAGTGTAACGTTAGTTTTGATGCCTTTTTTAGTAAGCTCATAACAAGCTTCCAAGCCATCTTCAGTCATAGGGAGTTTAATTACAACGTTTGGAGCCCATTCAGCAATTTCGTATGCTTCTTTAAGCATTTCTTCTGCTGTAAGTCCGATTACTTCTGCGCTTACAGGTCCTGGAACGATTGCAACGATTTCTTTGATAACATCCTTGAACAATCTTCCTTCTTTAGCGATCAGCGAAGGGTTAGTCGTTACGCCATCCACTAGTCCTAGGCGAGTAATACGTTTGATTTCTTCAATGTTTCCGGTATCCAAGAAAAACTTCATTTTAAATTTCCTCCCTTGATTTCCATATGGATTGACAAGCAACATTCATATTTACATTATGAGACATGCAAATCAAAGTTTCAACTGTTATTTTGAATATTTCAAAATAACTTTATAGAATCAGTATTACCTGTATGCGCTGAATTTCAGATAATATAAGATTGGCTTAGGCCTCCCTCCATGATAATATATAACCGGAATTGTTATTTTGGAGTGGGAGGTGGGGATGGGATGATGTATGCGATACTGGTGATTTTACTTGTGCTTGTGCTGGCAGCAGCGGGATTCCTTGCCTACCAAAACAGCAAGTTGGTGTCTAATCAGAAGAAACTCGGTACTTCATCAAGTGATCCTTCCCTTATGTATTCTATCTTTGACCAATCTAGTGCAGCTGGTGTTGAAGAACCTGAGGCCATTCCGTTATTTCAATACACTGTATTTGCGCGGTCGAATGGAGCGGTTGTTGTGAACAAGCCTGTAGCTTTGATTATTTTGTGCAGAGTTGCAGCGGGAAAAGGGGATTACTTACTGGCTGATGTCGAGCGTAATATGCTTGACAAGATTAGTAGGCCAATGCCTTTGGATGCGTATTCTGAGCATAAAGCCTACTTACACAGGACGGCTAATCACACAGAAAAAGAGATGATTCTCAATCTAGAGGATGCAGTGAATTTACAATATACATAGAGTAGGGTGAAAGATATTGATTTTTTGCTCTGCGCAAAGCATAATACAAATTTGGATATAAAAAAAGAATCAAACAGCCGGAAGCAATCGCGTTTTATGTAAACACAGCTACCGGCATTGTTTGGTAAAATAATGGATGGCAGTCAGCACTTAGGCATGATATCTCCCTACGGGTGCATTAAGCACCCATTCCAGCATCATGATCATATCTTCAACTCTAGTGAGCTGAGCCTGTAGGTTATCTTGCTGTGGGCTGTTCTCTGTTAATGAAGCTAATCTTGATTCCAGAGATCTGCGCTGCAGTGTCAATTCGTTGATTTTAGATTGAATTTGGTTTTCGGTTCTCATCCGGAATCCTCCTGAACAATAGGTGATTTCAACATCATCATAGATCATTATAACGGATAACATGGGGGTAATAAAATGAGTATCAATGTTAAACAATTAGCCGCGGAAAAAGCAGTGGAATTTGTAAAAGATGGCATGAAGATCGGCCTTGGCACTGGATCTACAGCCTATTGGGCGATCAACAAGCTTGGTGAGCGCGTCAGTGAAGGTCTAAAAATTACCGCTGTAGCAACCTCCCGTGCTTCCGAAGAACAGGCGCGTGAACTTGGGATTCCAATCGTAGCTTTTGGAGATATTGATAGTCTGGACCTGACCATTGACGGAGCGGACGAGCTGGATAGTAGTCTACAGCTTATTAAAGGCGGCGGCGGCGCGCTGCTTCGGGAGAAGATTGTTGCGAGTAACAGTACTCGTATGATCGTTATTGCTGATGAGAGTAAAGTGGTAAACACACTTGGCAAATTCCCGCTGCCTGTGGAAATTGTTCCTTTTGCATGGGAATGGACTGTGGCTGAACTTGCCAAGCTGGGTTGCAATCCTGAATTGCGTCGTAGCGGAGAAGAGCTGTACAAGACAGATAACGGCAATTACATCGCAGACTGCCGGTTCGAAGTCATTGAGTCCGCACCGAAGCTGGCACTGACCATCCAAAGTATTCCGGGAGTTGTGGAACACGGCTTATTTATTGGAATTGCAGCAATGGCTATTGTGGGTAAAAAAGATGGAAGCATTGAAATTATAGAAGTTAAACCGGGCAATTGATCATTCGTAGATCTGGAGAATCTAGCAGATTACGGAAGCTGAGAGCATTGACACGGATAGGGCTGACTCTGTATAGTGCTACTGTTATCTATTGGATGTTTATCGGTTTTGGGCGAGAGATCCATACAGGTGGCCCGCTTCAGTACAATTTGATTCCATTACGTACGGTGTCACTTTATTTCGACATGAATAACGGGGTATCGCTGATCAGCCGGTTTGTGAATCTGCTTGGAAATGTTGTTGTGTTTATTCCATTTGGTATACTAATTCCACTTGCAAAGACACGGCCAATTTCTTGGAAAAGAATCTCTTTATATGCTGTTCCTTGCATCCTGCTTTTGGAGTCTCTGCAAATGCTGCTGCATGTCGGAAGCTTTGATATTGATGATCTATTGTTAAACATGTTAGGGATATGGACAGGTTACTGTATGTTTCGAATCGGGTACAGAAGCAACAGAGAAGGAGGAATGTGAACAATGTTGGTAGATCTTAAATCCCTTATTGGTTCGCCTGAGGTGAACGAGCTGTTGACGTATGCGGTCATAGATGACCCCAACGCGTTGGAGCAGACATCGTCTGAGTACAGCGAACAAGCCGGGCTGCAGTTATATGGCTGGGAAGAAGAAGAACTCCTGCTTGGTCTTGTAGGCTTCGAAGAAACCGAAGACGGTTCTTTGGACATTCGGCATATTGCCGTCTTGCCAGAGAATAGAGGGAAAGGTTATGCGCGGGGGATGATTCTGGAGCTGCTCGCTACTCGTCAGCCGCGTTATCTGGTAGCTGAGACTGAGGATGAAATCGCCGCAGATTTTTATCGCAGTCTAGGGTTCATGGTGTACAGCTTAGGAGAGAATGAAGCCGGAATTGAAATGTTAAGATGTGTATACGAAGTTGAAGAGACCGAGGATGAGGACTAAAAAGTCTTTGAAGGTCATAAAATGGCAGGTCGAGAGGAATCTCGGCCTGTTTTTTTTGCGTTTTGCCTTTAAATGCCCGAAAAAAAGCCAATTGACTTTTATAAAAGCAGGTATTATAGTTTGACAATGAAACTGTTCGATAGTTGAACTATATTTTGGAGGTAGGAAGCTTTGGATAACGAAGTGCAACATTGGATCAATCGCTACATGGATGCTTATTTGATTGTGACAAGACAAGTAGCAGCAAGAATTAAAGATAGTATTGCGGCGGAGACAACGAATGATCAGTATCAAATTCTTCGGTTGATTAATGCTCAGGAACAATGTACGTCTACATATCTTGCTGAATCTTTTTGCGTGGGTAAAAGCTCCATTACTGCAATCATCAACAGATTGGTGCAAGCGGGTATAATCGAGCGAACTCGTGACGAGAATGATCGCCGCCAGGTGTATTTGTCGATGTCTGAGCACGGAAAAAAAGTTTTTGAAGCAGCGGAGACGCAGGTACATGAAGTGATTTCCCCGTATTTGTTTCATTTTGAAGAGAAGGATATTGAAATGTTCGTCATGATGTTCGAGAAGCTGGCGAATTTAATTCAGAATGATGATGGAGGGAAGAATCCATGAAGACGATTCTAAAAGCAAGATGGGCGGTTATCGCAATCTGGCTCGCTGTGGCCGTAGTTTTGGTCATGACGGCCCCTTCGTTCTCTGATCTTGTACGTGAGAAGGGGCAGGTTACTGTACCTGATGGCTATTCCTCATCTAGAGCGGCAGAAATCTTAAAGGAAGCGGCGAATGATAAGGGCGGAGAGACACTGCATCAGGTAGCTCTTGTATTCAATAATCCAGAGGGAATCGGAGCCAATGAAACAGCTAGTATCCAGCAGGGCGTTGAGAAGTTGGCTGCGAATAAGGAGACGCTGCAGATCGATTCCATCACCGATCCTTTTTCACAAAGTGAGCTTAAGGATACGTTGATTGCCAAGGATGGCAAGACGATAATGGTGGCGTTGTCTATCAAAGGCGGAGGAGAGTCTGTCACCGCACTTCCTGATAAAGTGGATGAATTACTCACAGATGTTAAGGCGGATCATTATTTAACCAGTGAGGGTTTGATTACTGAGGATATGATTGCTAGCTCGGAAGCCGGGCTTAAGAAATCGGAATATATTACGGTAGTCTTTATTTTACTTATCCTGTTCGTGGTGTTCCGTTCGTTCGTGGCACCGTTTGTTCCGCTACTGACGGTAGGACTCAGCTATATTGTTTCTCAGTCCGTTGTGGCTTTTTTAGTGGATCGTTATGATTTTCCATTATCTACATTTACTCAAATCTTTATGGTTGCGGTCATGTTCGGGATTGGTACGGATTATTGTATCCTGTTAATCAGTCGTTTTAAAGAAGAAATGATGACAGCAGAAGATACCAAAAGTGCTATTATTGCAACCTATCGTAAGGCTGGGGGAACGGTGTTCTATTCCGGACTTGCGGTATTCGTAGGTTTTGTAGCGATTGGATTATCCAAATTCATTCTGTATCGCTCGGCGGTAGCCGTTGCCGTGGGGATTGCGGTTATGCTGCTGGCGCTTGTAACCATTGTTCCATTCTTCATGGCGGTACTTGGCAAAAAGCTCTTCTGGCCTTCACGCGGCAAGCTGGAGCACAGTGAGAGCCGTATTTGGGGAGCAGCAGGTTCTTTTTCCTTAAAAAGACCATGGGCCGCGCTGCTAATTGTTGCAGTAATCGTAGCTCCGTTCCTTGTTACCTATAGCGGAAAGCTGTCCTTCAACAGCTTGGAGGAAATTGGCTCAGAATATGCCTCGGTAAAAGGATTTAACATCATTTCGGATAGCTTCGGGCCGGGTGAATCCATGCCTGGCAAGATCGTAATCAAAAATGATGATCGGATGGATACTTCAGAATATCTTGGACTTGCAGAAAAAATCAGCCGCGAGCTGGAAAAAGTGGACAGCGTAAAATCGGTGCGCAGCATGTCTCGTCCAACCGGAGAGCTAATCAGTGATTTCTTAATCCCGAATCAGGTGGGGACTTTATCTGACGGTCTGGATCAGACCAGTGAGGGACTGACCAAGATTCAAACGGGATTGTCTGAAGCTAGTAAACAGCTGAGTGAAAATGCACCTAAGCTTACAGAGGCTGCTCAAGGCAGCGCTAAGCTGACGGAAGGCACAGCAGAACTGAAAGATGGGATCGTCGCGTTAGGCGATGGGCTGGCACGTATTGAGAGCGGAATAAAAAGCGGCTCAGCTGGTGCAGGAGAAATCAAAGCAGGACTTCAACAGGCAGCTGCTAGTGCCAAGCAGCTTGCGGATGCCAATACGAAGCTGCTGGAGGGATATAAAAAAATCGGCAGCGGTTTAACTGCGCTGAATCAAGGGCTTGGGCAGCTTCCGCAGCAGCTGCAAGGTGTGGCAGAAGCGTTGAAGGGACTGGATGGTTCTTTTAATGGTCTTGAGAGCAGTTATCCGGAAATTCTGCAGGATGTTAATTACCTGACCATTAAAGGCACCGTAACGCAGAGTGGTACTGGGGCAGCACAGCTGGCAGCGGGTCTCGGGCAGATCTCAGAGCAGCTTAAAGGAGCAGCAGCTGGCTTAAATGAGGCGAATGCTGGCTATGCCAAAGCTTCGGCAGGGCAAACCGCACTCGCACAAGGTTTAGCTAAGCTTGTTGCGGGCATCGGTCAGCTGCAATCTGGGCTGGAGCAGGCCGCAGCAGGTCAAGGACAGATCGTAGATAAAATTCCATCCATTACTAGTGGACTAGATCAATTGCAAGGCGGACAGCAGCAGCTTGCGGATGGTTTTGGTCAATTAACTGGGCAGATAGGAGCCTTAACTACTGGTTTAAGCGACAGTGCAAACGGCTTGAAACAAATTACCAGTGGGCTGGGCTCTGCACAAGATTATTTGAATCAGATTCAAGCGGCTAAGGATGATGAGCTGAGTGGATTCTTTGTACCGGCTGAGGCTCTTGAAGCTGAAGGTATAGAGCAGGTATTTAATACCTACTTGTCTGACGACCGTAAGGTAATGACGCTGGATGTAGTATTCACTGAGAATCCATATAGTTCAGAAGCTATTGACAGTGTTGATGATATTCAAGCAGCAGTAGATCGTGCAGTGAAAGGAACGAAGCTGGAAAATGCAGAGTCAGCAATCAGCGGGGTTACAAGCAGCCAGAACGATTTACGTAATATTTCCAACGAAGACTACACACGTACAGTAATTTTGATGCTGGGTGGGATCTTCATTATCTTGGTGTTGCTGCTTCGTTCAATCGTAATGCCGATTTACCTTATTATTTCTCTTTTGATTACTTATTTTTCAGCATTGGGTGTTACAGAGGCTATATTCGTTCACCTTCTGCACTTTGAAGGGATTACCTGGACAACGCCATTCTTCAGCTTTGTTATGCTGATTGCACTTGGTGTAGATTATAGTATTTTCTTAATGGCCCGCTTTAACGAATATAAAACATGGGATGTACGGGAAGCGATCCTGCATGCTATGCGCAATATGGGAACAGTCATTCTTTCGGCGGTAGTTATTTTGGGCGGCACCTTCGCATCGATGTACCCTTCAGGGGTATTGTCGATGATGCAGATTGCAACAGTGGTGCTTGTAGGATTGGCCTTGTATGCACTAATCTTCTTGCCGTTTTTTGTTCCTGTTATGGTGCGGATCTTCGGCCGTGGGAACTGGTGGCCATTTGCGGTCAAACAAAGTGGAGAACCCACTAAACAAGATGTAAACATGTAATCACTCTATACAGCAAAAAACCTCTAGTGTTTGCCTAAATAGGCGGCTAGAGGTTTTTTTATGAAAATATAAGTACAAAGTTTATTTCATTTTGGCAAAAAAGCTACGTAACGCCCAGCCGCGTTCTTGCCGTTTTTTATATTTGGGTAGCGAACGGTAAATGGCGGTGGATTCGTCGAAAGCACGTTTAGCATCCTCAGTTCTGCCCAGTGCTTTGTACATGGAGCCGGCTAAATAATAGGCTTCACTAGAGGAAGATTGAATCTCTTGAAATTGAGTAACGTAATGCAACGCTTTATCGTGATTTGTATGGCGAAAGGTTTCCGCTAACCGAAGATATGGCTGACCATATTGGGCTTTTCGGTTGATTTCTAGACCTCGAAGCATCTGATCTTCGCCTTCTTCCAAAGCGCCCAGCTTAAGATTCACATGAGCCAGCTCCACCCAATATTCGGCAGATTGTTCGTAACGGTCTTCGATCTGTAGCAGGATATCCTTGGCTTCCTTGTATTTTTTACGTTCTGACAGATTCCGGGCTAAATCAAATTTAGCAGAAACATCATTTGGATTCAAAGATACTGTTGTGCGCAGCTTGGAGATTTGCCGCACTCGTTTGAAGGGCTTTGTAATACTAGGGAAAATTCCCACGTATCGCCGATCTAAGAAATATAAGATAACAAGCAGGATGAATAAAGCCAGAAAAGGGTTGCCCACTAATCTGAAAAGCATCATAATACCTATAAATTTAAGCATGATTTCCCTCCATGATCATTTGGTTCCGGTATTGCGGTTGAATAAGAGTAGATCTAAGGCAGCGTAATTATATCATAATTCAAACCAATCTGAATCCCGGGATTTAAGATAAACTACAACTTTTGTCAGCTTTATAGCGTCTTAGTGTAATAGAAATAATAATTACAATAATATCATAAGAAGGGAAAATCAAGATGCACTTATTTTCAAGGAAGCTAAGGCTGTTTAGTTTGTTGGTTTGTTCAAGTCTGGTGACTGCATTGTCTGTCCCTCAAGTTATAAGTGCAGCTCCATCACCTGGGAAGTTGGGTGGGATTAAGGAGATTGTTGCTTCGCCTGGTTTTTGGGGTGGAAGCTCTTTTGCGGTGGGAACTGACGGAGATGTTTGGTCCTGGGGGAGTAATGTTTTTGGTCAATTTGCTAATGGTACCGCCGGGCCTGAGGGGTGGACGATTACTCCCCATAAAATAGCTGGGCTTGAACATACGAAACAGCTGGCGATCGGCGAAGCGTACTATGTAGCGCTGAACGAAGACGGTACGGTTAAGGCTTGGGGAGATTATCGGGATAAGAGTGTAGCAGAAGCTGGCAATGGGGCAAGTGCTAAACAACACAAGGTTCTGCTTCCTCAAGGGATCTCAGGAATGAGTGATGTGGTTAGTATATCGTCAGGATTGCATAGTGCATTAGCTTTGAGAAACGATGGAAGTCTACTCCAGTGGAATCCTCCAGAAGCTTCAGATGTGGGCTATACAGAGCTGCCTGCTGCCACTAAGGTACAGGGTTTGAGCGAAGTGAAGTGGATCGGAAGCAGTATTTATCATGCCGCCATTCGAACTAACGGTACGCTGTGGATTTGGAGTGCTATCCCGCAAACAGAGAACACGAATGTGATGAAGAAACCGACCCCAGTTAAGGATTTATACCATGTAAAGTCCGTCTCTATGAGCGATCTCAGTATACTGGCTTTAACCGAGAGCGGGAGCGTCTGGGGAACAATTGACAGCAATAATTATAACGAAGTCACGATGAGCAAGATGCCAGGTCTTACGGATATTGTATCTGTCCAGACGAAAAACGGGTTCAATCTTGTTGGCAATAAAAAAGGAGAATACTGGGTATGGAAAGCTGGTACCTCACTACAAGGTCTGCAAAAGATTACAGCCGTAAAAACGATCTCAAAACTTACGCTGGATTTAGACAACTTTGCAGCTGTTAAAAAAGATGGCACCGTGTGGACTTGGAGTACCCAACCATCAACCGACAACCGTTTAGTTTTTACGCAGCCTAAGTTAATAAAAGGATTGAGTGATCCTGTTTCTTTTGCCATGGGTGAGAATAGTAAGTATGCAGTCCTGAAGGATGGAACAGCTGTGGCTTGGGGAACAAATAGGTTTGGTCAACTCGGAATTAGCGCGGTTGATTCACGTCCTTTTACTATATCTCCTATTTTAAAGCCTGTTACTGTAATTGTAGATGGTCAAAAAATGGATTCCGCACAGTCTGCTATTTTTATGGATGGAAGTGTAAAAGTACCGATTAGGGATGTAGCAGAAAGTCTGGGATATACCCTGTCTTTGGAGGGGGAACTGACGTTGACGAAAGCTGGGAAGAAAATTTCATTACCATCAGCAGAATCCATTAAAGTAAGCTATACTTCTCTAGTGCCAGCAGCGGCTTTGGCCAAAGCTACAGGTCTATCTGCGGAGTGGAATAGTACGCTGTACCAATTAACATTACAAACAAAAAGATGACTTACATTTAACACATATATTAATATTCTGAGGTACAATAAGTGAATTAATCTCAATTTCACCATAATAACCAGTCTGGAGTGATAGGAATGGCTTTTACAATATGTGTGTTTGCCGGATCGAATCCAGGTCTTAACTCTGAATATACGGAAATGGCTAGGGAATTAGGTTATCATATAGCGGCACAAGGCTGTAGGTTGGTCTATGGAGGTTCGCGGAATGGCCTTATGGGACAGGTTGCGGACGGGGTACTCGCTAATGGCGGCGAAGCTGTAGGAATTATGCCAGTGGATCTTTTTCAAGATGAAATCAGACACTCCGGATTGACGAATCTGATTGAGGTCTCTAGTATGCATGAACGTAAGGCGGTAATGAGCGGTATGGCGGATGCTTTTATTGCTTTGCCGGGAGGTCTTGGAACCTTCGATGAGCTATTTGAAATTCTGTGCTGGATGCAGATTGGTATTCATCAGAAGCCTATAGGGCTGCTGAATGTTCGAGGTTATTTTAATCCACTGCAAGCCTTGATCTCCCATAGTGTGGCTGAAGGTTTTGCACCAAAAACTGCACTTCAAATGCTGCATATGAACTCAGAACCCGAATATCTGCTTGAACTGATGAGAGGGCGAGTGGATCATAATAATGATGAGAAGGGGAAAGCAAGGTTCCCGTCTCAGCGCTAGATTCAAGGTTTCCACTGCTCTAAGGTGCGAATAATTGGTTTTGGTTTAGCACGCTATTCAAAATAAGGACGCAAACACTTCACGGTGTCTAGGTCCTTATTTTTTTTCTTTTTGTTAAATCATTTAGTAATAGGGGGAAGGCTTATGATTCGAAAATTAGGCTTTGCGGCTGACGACCGTCTGTTAATAATTAATGCCGACGATTTCGGAATAACTAAAGGAACTAATGAAGCTATTGTTAACTTATTTGAAGGAAAAGCTATAACATCCATATCTATTATGATGCCTTGCCCAGACTCAAATGACGCTATGAAGATAATTAATTGGAAAGGAATAAAGAATATTGGAATTCATCTAACGCTAACGAGTGGCGAGAAATATCCGTATCAACCAGTATTCAAAGAAAAAATCTTGAATAGTTTAATTACGGGGGAAGGGTATTTTCATCAAGATGCCACTCTTCTGGAAAGAAACGCTGCTGATGACGAGATTAGAATAGAGTTAGAATCGCAAATCCAAAGTGCAATCGTACAAGACATTGATCCAACTCATCTGGATAGTCATGGGGGGAGTATTATGGGGTTATACACTGGGCGAGATTTTTTAGAAATAATATTTGATTTGTGTGAAAAGTACCGCCTGCCCTTTAATTTACCTATTAGGATACTAGAACAACCCTTTTTTAATAATAATCAGTTGAAATTGTTTCAAAAAAGAATTTCTTCAGCAAAAGAAAGGGGGATTTTATTAATCGATGATATAATTTCTCTTCCTTACTGTTTTTACCCTGCTGCAGATTATAGCAAAATGAAAATGAGATTAACTGAATTGTTAAAGAATTTAAAACCTGGTATAACACAGTTAACTATACATCCATCTAAAATAACAGATCAATTAATAGCAATAACGAAATGCTATACAGAAAGAGAATTGGAATATCGTCTTCTAAATGATATTGAAATTAAGGAATTGATTATTAATGAGGAGATTAAACTTATTTCGTGGAAAGACATACGTGATTTACAAAGATGTATTTAGCATATTGTAAAAGCTGCACTTTTTCATTTTTTAATATGAATCTGATAAAACTGTTTATACTTTGGAGAAGCTGGGTAAATAAGCCGTAAGTAACCAAGCAGAAATGCAAATTTCAGGAACATCACGGAAGGAGGTTGAAATCCAATGAATGTGATCGTACATAATCTTATGGCTTACAATCATCAGTTTTTTAGACCTCAGCCCGTGGTCAATCCCAAGCAAGGAAAAGCAGACAAGAAGAGAATGAGTTTCCAGGAAGTTCTGAATGAGAAAATGAAAGCGTACAGCACCTACAACAAAAATTAAAGATGAAAGCTATACCCTATGTCTGTTAAAGAAAGCCGGAACGCGATGATCCTAGAGATCATTGCATTCCGGCTTTCTTTAGGGTCTAACCTCAAAAAATTCGCAGCTCTTGCGTGAGTAGTAAGTCAGATCACTAACTCTAGATTGAATAACAACATCGAAATCAGTGAAGCGGACAACGGTTGCTCCTGAATTTACTAAATGATCGTCCTGAAATACACGAACAGGTAATTTGCGGTCAACGGCTTCTTGGAAATCGCTGTCGCTTAGCAGCGGGCGGTTAATGGGCATGGGAAATAACTCCTTTGATCATGTAATGAAGTAAGAAATAAAAATAGTATACCTGCGGAAGCACAAGAAATCCAATTTAAGATGAAGTACACGTATTCTGTGAGGAACATATTTGGACGAAATTTTATACTCCCTCCTTAGACATTACATAGATATGAATGGTTTCGTAATTATTTCCACCATAAATCGGAAGTTTACCTCCTCAAAAAAAGAATTTAAACCCTGTACACTAATTCTTGTAAGAGAAACCTTTGAAAGGGGTACAGGGGAATGAATAAAGTAAAACACTTGGCGCTATCGTTAGTCGCTATCATGCTCGTAGGTTCACTGGCAGCATGCGGAGGCAACAACGCCGAGAACAACAACACATCAAACAAAAATGCAGGTAACAACGCAGCAAGCACAAGTGAACCTACTAAGGATGAGGGAACAGAACCGGCTGAGAAAATCGAACTTTCTTTCTGGACACTGGGCAACGTGAACTACGAGGATTTAGCGAAGGAGTACACTAAGGAACATCCAAACATTACGATCAAAGTGCAAAATACCGGTGACCAAACCGCTCACCATAATAATTTGACCACTGCTTTGTCGGCTGGATCGGGTGCGCCTGATATTTTCCAACTTGAAATCGGTTTCATGGAACGTTTCATCAACGCTCAGGACAAGTTCTATAACCTGAATGATCTGGGTGCCAAAGATATTCAAGCCAACTATCTGGATTGGAAATGGAAACAAGCTTCTTCCGTAGATGGCAGCTTCCAGCTAGGTCTTCCAACAGATATCGGTCCAACGGTTGTATATTACCGCACAGATTTGGCTGAAGAAGCTGGACTGCCAAGTGATTCAGAAGGATTCGGCGCTGCTATTGATACTTGGGATAAGTTCGCAGCTGTTGCCAAAGCTTTCAAAGAGAAAACAGGCAAACCATTTGTAGACCTTACGGATCTTACCTTTAATGCTTTGCGTGATCAATCTGCTGATGAAATCTATTTCAGCAAAGCTGATGGCAGCTTTATCGGAGATACCAATCCGCAAGTCAAAAAAGCTTATGATTTCACGGTTAAAGGTATTCAAGAAGGCTGGATCAGCAATGTTATGCTCTGGTCTCCTGAATGGGGTCAAGGCATGAACGATGGTTCATTTGCAGTAGTTATGGGACCGGCTTGGATGGCAGGAAATGTTAAGAGTAATGCTCCAGACTCCTCTGGCAAATGGAAAATTGCTCAGCTCCCTGAAGGTGCTGGTAACTGGGGTGGCTCGTTCCTGACGCTGCCAAAAGAAGGCAAACACTCGAAAGAAGCTTATGACTTTATCGCATGGATGGATAACAAGGAAAACCAACTGGAATCTTTCAAAACAAAAGGACTTATGCCTTCTATTCCTGCTCTGTATGAAGATCCTGCATTCGTAGACTTCAAAGATGATTTCTTCGGTGGACAACAAACCGCTGTAGAATTCGGTAAAGCAGCAAACCGGGTAAAACCTGTATACTACGGACCGCTTCATGACCAAACCGATACTTTCTTCAAAAACGCATTGAAAAATGTGTTGGAGAAAAAAGCAGATCCGACCAAAGAATGGAACGAAGCAGTAAAACAAGCGAAAACATTGGCTGAACGCAGCTAAAAGCCTATGAAATTCAATTTCTAGAAGGTCCGGATTCATAGAGTGAAACATTCTCTGTGAATTCGGATTTACACGTTAGATTACCTGGAGGTGTGACATGGCACAACCTGTTATTTCAAGTCCGCATGCCGAGAGCAAGCGCCGCTTTTTAACTGAACAAAGAAGGAGCCGCATCACTGCTTACACGTTTATTTCGCCCTTTTTTATTCTGTTCTCGATATTTGGACTATATCCGATCTTTTTCACGATCTATCTCTCGTTCTTTAAATGGGATGCCCTGAATCCTATGAAATTTGTAGGGTGGAAAAACTATGATCTGGTCACAAGTGATCCGACCTTTTGGATTTCTTTTAGCAACACGTTAATTATGGGGCTTATGGGTACTGTTCCACAGATATTACTAGCTCTATTGATTGCTGTTTTGTTGAATTCGGCGATGACTCGCTTTAAGAAGACGTTCCGGGTTTTATTTTTTATGCCTAATATTACGTCTATCGTTGCGGTTACGCTCGTGTTCAGTACACTGTTTGGCAACAACGGAATGATCAACTGGATACTAAACGGCTTGGGACTGGATAGTATGGCCTTCAACTCTGGCTGGTGGGGCGTTAAAATCGCCATTTCTACGATGGTAATGTGGCGCTGGACGGGATATAATGCCATTATTTTTCTATCAGGCTTGCAAAGTATCCCTACGGATCTATATGAAGCGGCACGTATTGACGGTGCGAACAGAAGACAACAGCTAACCTTTATAACGTTACCGCTATTGAAGCCATTCATTGTATTTGTTACCTTGCTTTCAACTATAGGTGCCTTGCAGCTGTTCACTGAGCCTTATGTATTTTTGGGCCAAGCGGGAACTGGATCTACACGTCAGGAAGGAATCACTATGGTTACTTATTTGTATAGCGAAGCATTCCGCAACGGATTTTTTGGTACGGCAGCAGCTACGGCAGTCTTGCTGTTCCTGGTCACGATTATTTTCTCTGTCCTCAATATGCTGGTCTCAAATCGCATGGGTGGAGATACGGGAGGGGGTAAAGCGTGAGTACGCTGCGTGTATTTAAAAAAGATCCGGATGATCTAGGGATCATCGGCAAGTTAGGATTTTATCTGCTGCTGATTGTTGGTGCGCTCGTGTCCATCTTTCCTTTTTATTGGATGTTTGTAGTTGGCACTAATGACAGAGGCGCAGTATTCCATGTGCCACCTTTGCTTACGGTTGGAGACCAGTTTTTTGAGAATTTCCAGCGGGTACTGGACAAAACAGACTTCTTTCAAGCCTTGGGCAACTCTTTATTTGTCTCATCTATGGTTACAATATCAGTCGTGTTTTTCTGTACACTGGCAGGTTATGCCTTTGCCAAATATGAATTTCCGTTTAAAAATTTTCTGTTCTACTTTGTAATTGCTACATTATTTGTGCCACAGCAGCTTGGTGTATTACCTACTTACGTAATTATGGCCAAGCTCCACTGGATAGACTCTTTCAAGGCACTTATTGTTCCGGCGATGGTTAATGCCTTCGGGATCTTCTGGATGCGGCAGTATATCACTACAGCTGTACATACGGAATTGATTGAAGCAGGTCGGATCGATGGCGGCGGACATTTCCGGATCTTCTGGAACATCGCTATCCCGGTCATTACTCCAGCTATGGCTACACTAGGTATACTGAATTTTATGACCGTTTGGAATGACTTCTTCTGGCCTTTAGTGGTACTGAAGAATCAAGAGCATTTCACAATTCAGATTGCGCTCCAACAGCTGTTCTCCAATCGCGATGGTCTAGACTACGGAATGATCATGTCAGCAACATTTACGGCAACCTTGCCACTGCTGATTGTATTCCTGTTATTTAGCCGCTGGGTGATTGCTGGACTTACTTCAGGAGCTATTAAGAGCTGATCTTACTTTTTGATCTTTACAGGGAATAGGCGGTTTTGTGAAGAATACTAGAGGACAGAGACAGCAGGGGGAAGGGGAATATCATGAAACTCCGCCGTAAAATCTTGTTCGCTATTATTCTTCTCGTCTTTATTCCGGTTATTCTGATGGGGATCGTCACTTACGTTAATTTTTCTAATGCAATGGAGAAAAAATCAAGCAACTTCTACTGGATTTCACTGCTTGAAACGGATCGAAAGCTTAAATTCGCGCTTAGTGAAATCACCTCGATCACGAATTCAAAAATTACGCAGCCGGTTGTTCAGCAATCACTGAAGCAGAAGAACTTTGTAATCACTTATGATCGAAAGCAGGAGCTTAGCAGTTATCTCATTGATCATCCAATGATTACTTCATTTAGTTTTTATAGTAAAGATCGTTTAATTTATCAATACAATGCATCGATGTCTTTTGAGGACTTGAAGAGACAAAGCTGGTTTGACGCGATGGAAGGCGCCGAAGGGCGGCCCGTGTGGTCAGGACCGGGAGAAAATGACTCGGAGATCTCCGGCAATCCGGTACTTGTACAAGCAAGAGTAATCAAAGATTCATATTCTCTCGAAGATATCGGATATCTGGTTGTTAATGTAAAACCTGATTTATTGGATCAGATTTTCTGGGAAGCAGCAACCCTTAAGAAGGGGGATATTTTGCTGGTCAACAAGCTAGGAAATATCGTTTTTAATAAATCCGGTGAACATATTGGACAACGCACAGAGTTCCCCTTTTTACAAAATGATTATGCTAAGGAACATGACTATTACATCGACAACTATCAGGGGGAAAAATCACTCATAACCTTCCTACCTTCTCATAATGCAGCCTGGTATTTAGTAGCCATTACACCTATGAATCTCATCTCGTCAGAATCTGTATCCATCCGGAATATTGCGATTATTTTAAGTACAGTTTCGCTGTTATCCGCCATTTTGTTCGACCGCTATTTCGTACGGAGGCTCGTTCATAGTATTAATAGTGCGGTTAACGGGATGAAGCGGGTGAAGCAGGGGATATTTACGCCGATCACTACACCCTATCGTGCTGATGATGAAAGTGATTTGCTGATTGATGGCTTTAATCGGATGAGCACGCAGATCAATGAACTGCTTGTGCAGGTGGAGACTGAGCAGGGTCGTAAGAAGGAAGCAGAAATGCAAGCGCTAATGGCGCAGATTAACCCTCATTTTATTTATAATTCACTCGAATCGATTAATTCGATGGCAGTGCTGCAAGGCAATAAAGATATTAGCAAAATGGTCATCTCACTCGGCAAGCTGCTGCGAATCAGCATCAGTCAGAATCAGGAGCTGATTCCGCTGCATATGGAGTTCGAGCATGTCCGTCATTATTTGGATATCCAGAAGTTTCGTTTTGAAGATAAATTCTCTTATGTTATAGATCTTTCGGATGGTCTTAGGACGTTCATGACACAAAAGCTGATCGTTCAGCCGATTGTTGAGAATGCGCTGTATCATGCGATTGAGCAGATGGAGGACCCAGGGATCATTGAGATTACGGCCTATGAAATGGGCATGGATATGATCATTATCGTAAAAGATAACGGACCCGGCTTTGACCTTGCCAAGATGATGAGTCTTTGGGATAACGAGGGAAGTGCTCAGAAGAAATACAGTGATAGCGGCGTGGGGCTTAAAAATGTGCATGAACGCTTGAATATTCGGTTCGGCAGTCCATACGGCATACTAGTGTGTTCATCCCCCGGCTTTGGTTCAACCATCCGAATCCGAATACCAAAAATACTGCCGTAATCGACCGTACGGAAAGAAAGGGGGAGAATGTTATCAAAAAATGGTTATTGAAATGGGGCTGGATGTGGTTATATCTAGTGCTGATTTCGGGTGCGGTTTTATTTATAACTTTAGGAAAGCAAGAACCCATTGAAGATGATTCACCAGAGAAAATCACATTAACTTTCCGTCATTTCTGGATTAAAGAGCATGATCGGCCACTGTTGACTATTTATGAAGATATCGTGGACAAATACCAGTTAGAGCATCCAAATGTGAAAGTTAACTTTGAAGGTGTGGATCAGACGTTGCACCGTGATCAAAAGCTGAAGAACGAGATGGTTACTGGCACCCCGCCAGATATGTTTGTTTTGTTCGGTGGAGCGGAAATTGAGCCCTATGTGCGCTCTAAGCGTCTGATTGATCTGACGGATTTCGTCCGGGAGAATGCGCTAACCAATCAATTCAAGGATCTGGATCTCTGGACCTTTGACAACCATATTTATGGCTTGCCCATTGAAGGGAATGCTGAACCTTTATATTTTAATAAAACCATATTCGAAAAGCTCGGTTTGAAGCCGCCAGAAACGCTGCAAGAGCTTGATGCTGCCATACTAAAGCTGAAGTCGGCAGGATATATTCCATTTGCACTTGGCAACGAGGATCGTTGGCCCGCAGGGATTTTTGCACATTATTTAATGGATCGTTATGCCGGCGCCGACTTGATCGAGAAGCTGATCACTGGTGAAGATCAAGCCAGCTTTCAGAATGAGGCGTATTTAAAGGCTTTTCAGCACTTGGAGCAATGGATCAAAGAAGGTGCCTTCAGTACGAAATCGAATGCGTTATCCACAGAAAATGCGGTGGGACTATTTACGAGCGGCAAGGCTGCGATGTATCTGAACGGAAACTGGGATATCAATTTATTTGCCGGAACAGCAGCTCCTACGGATTTTCAAAATGAGGTAGGTGTTATTCCGTTTCCCACATTGAAGAAGGGGGAACAACCTTCGATTGCCGGCGGTTATACATTTGGCATCGGTCTTTCCTCCGAACTAAGCGGAGCGAAGCGGGAGGCTGCACTCGATCTCATGAAAGCTTTTTACACCCAGGAGGTTCAGACTCGGATTGTATATGAAGGGTTGAGAATTCCGTCCATGCGCATCGCCTTTGATCCTGAGAAGACAGGACCCGTATTCGCGCAAGTCATGAATATGATGGAAGTTAACCGGAAGAGCTTTGTCCCTTATGATAATGTATTGTCACCAGAAGTGAAAAAAACGTTCCTGAGTGTTATAGAACAGATGATTAACGGAGAAATGTCTGCTGAGCAAGCGTTAAAGCAAGTGCAGGCATCCTCCATTCAATATTGGAATTTGATCCAAAGCTCAAGTGTACAATGATCCTGGAGGTGCAGGGAATGGATGAGTTACAAGAGAAATATAAAGTAATAATCGTGGATGATGAGCCGATTATTCTTCGTAGCTTAAAAGCAGCCATTCCATGGAATGATCTTCAGATGGAGATTGTGGGAGAGGCCCGAAATGGAGAATTAGCTCTCCGCTTGATAGAAGACACTTCACCACATATCGTGATTAGTGATATTCGCATGCCCGTAATTGACGGGATTACGTTGATGAAGGAAGTATTGTCTAAAAACCCGAAGCTGGTGTTTATTTTTATAAGCGGGTACGGAGAGTTCGAATATGCAAGAGAAGCATTACGTCAAGGTGCTTTTGATTATTTATTGAAGCCGATCGATCATGATGAACTGGTTGAAATGCTAAACCGCGCCAGAACCAAGCTGGATGAACAGAAGCAAAATGATCAGCTGATTCATTCTGTCCAGATGCTGTCACTGCTTGCACGTGAACGTCTGTTTGCAGAAATCACTTTGGGAAATGCAAGGCCGCTTGAGCATCTGAAATGGCTGGAGAACAGTGAACTGGAGAGCGGATATTTCATGGCTGTTGTCCAGTTAGATGACTACACCACACTGAGCAGTCAATGGAGTGTAGAAGAAAAACGGCTATGGCTGTTTGCAATCCGCAATATTGTGGAAGAATGGTCACTGGAGCATGGCGTGCTGACGGTTTTCCCGTTTCATAATGGAGAGTGGATACTACTGTTCCCTGGATCTTTAAGCGCCAGCAGGAGAGAACTTGGTGAACATTTGATAGCGGGAATCAAGAGATACTCCAAGCAGTCTTGTTCCGTAGGCATCAGCCGCACCACACAAGGCATTGATCAATTAAGTACGGTTTACCCTCTGGCCGCGAAGGCCTTATATCAACGGTTCTATTCGGGGCTTGCCGGGGTCTTTATTGATGAAGAGATATCGTTCCCAAGCAGTAAAGAGGTGAAATACCCAAAAGAGCTGGAAACCGCGCTGATTGAAAGTATACGTACCTTAAATAGAGACCGGATGTGGTCTTTATTTGATGAGCTTGCTTTATTTATTGAGTCACAAGCTGTTCCTAAGGATATGGCTGAACGTCTTCTTGTTGAATTGATCGTTGTGTTATACAGAAATTATGAGTATTTGAATATAAATTCAGATTGGTCCTTGCATGGATTACTTAGCAAGATGCACAATCTCGGCACTTTAAATGAAGTGATCTCTGCTCTGAAAGAAGAGTTTGGTGTGCGATTGGAGCAAGGGAACAAGCCTGTGAACCGCGAGGATACGCGTAGCGCCATCGAGAAAGCGAAACGTTATATTGAGAGTAATTACCATAAAGATTTAAGTATTGAGGAAGTAGCGGAGCTGGCTGATCTCAGCATCAGTCATTTCTGCACTTTATATAAGCAAATAACAGGCTATACCTTTTTGGAGTATGTTACACACTGCCGGATGGAGCGGGCGAAGTATATTTTGCAGAGCAGCAACGTAAAAGTGTATCAGATAGCTCCTCTTGTCGGTTATCAGGACCCACGTTATTTTACACAGGTTTTTAAAAAGGCTAGTGGTCAAACACCAACAGAATACCGAGAAGAGCATACTAAGCAGATCCATTAACGAGGAGGTAGGGGATGGAATTTCATTTGGAGATGATTGTTAAGTGTTTAACGAACCACAAGCTGCAGAAATATTGGAAAGGGTTCGAGGCTGTTTCTTTTGCATTTTATAATAAGGATAACGTGTATCTGTACAATCATCCCAAATTCAAAACGGTAGGATATCATCCACATTTGCTTCCTTGGAGTAATGAATTCTCAGGAGATACCATCATCTTATATGAGGATCACCCTACAGCCATCGTTAATCTGGAATTACATGAAGAATTCGAAGACTTGTACGCCATTTGTGTACACGAATTATTTCACGGTTATCAATTCCTGATGGGAGATGAACGTTATGCAGATGAATTATTGATGATTACCTACCCTTTATCCCTCGAAAATATGGAATTGCGGATTCAAGAAAGACATCATTTATATCTTAGTGTAATGGCAGCTACTATTGAAGAGCGTAATCACGCAATGTACAGATTTATTGCCATCCGTCAACAAAGAGAACAACTGCTTGGGGAGTACGTGCTAAATGAATATCTTATTGAAACGCTGGAAGGACCCGCTTGGTATGTTGAATTAAATGCCTATGCCGAAAAATCCACCCTACCTAATGAGGAAGTATTGCTCAAATTCAGTTCGTATTTAATAGATGAACTTGAATCTTCGGCTAATATCAGAAGAAGCTGCTACGGTTCTGGTCTGTTTATATGTTTGCTGCTGGATGAGCTTCGCTCCGATTGGAAAGAAGAGTTTATGAAGTCGGAGTTAAGTTTATATGCGTTTTTTAAGCAATTTGTGGATCAAGTCATCATTCCCTTCGAGGAGATATCTATCAGCAAAGAAACGGAAGATATTATGCAATCGGTCAAAACAATCAGGGAGAAGGAATTCATTGATTTTATCAGCCTTGAAGGGTACCACCTGTATATTGAAGGAGATATAAAATCTACGGGTTTTAATCCTATGGGTATTATTGGTGGAGATGAGAAATGCATTCATAAGAATAATTTACGAATCCAAATCAATGATGCGGAGTATTTTCTGGAAAAGCCAGTGATTAGCTACTATACAGCTGACCTTCGAAATATTAATAAACTGCACCTAGTACTAGATGAACCTCCAACTTTTAATAAAGATTCGTTAATCCTTAATGGAATTGGTGAGATCAAAGGTCAATACGAAGTGAAGGAAGATGGATGTTGGCTGCAATGCTAACGTAATTTAAATGAGAAGGAGAGTATGACATTTGTCATACTCTCTACTTGATGTTTATGACTTATAGGATGACACTTTATCTTCTATACTTAGAGTAGATGAAAAGATCCTTAGCCGGACACATCAAGGAGGAAACGATATAGATGACTACAAAACAGACATCACAGCTCTCCAGCCTTAAAAAGAGTGTAGCCCCTTACGAGAAAAATGACCGCAACGCAAGTATAAGACAGCTCATCAATACTTTAGGACCACTTGTGCTGTTATGGGGCGGAGCTTATTTCTCTTTATCCGTTTCCTATTGGCTCACCCTTCTGTTAGCTATTCCTGCAGCAGGATTTGTAATTCGAACCTTTATTATTTTTCATGATTGCACACATGGATCCTTTTTTAAGAATCGTAAAGCGAATGATATTATCGGAACGATCACAGGTGTACTGACACTGGTTCCTTATCGGCAGTGGAAACATAGTCATTCCATTCACCACGCCAGCTCCAGTAATCTCGATAAAAGAGGGATCGGCGATATTTGGATTATGACGGTCGAGGAATACGCAGCGGCTTCCTTCTGGAAACGTCTATATTACCGGATTTACCGCAATCCCATCGTGATGTTTGGTCTTGGACCGATTGCTGTTTTTATGATTCAGTATCGTTTCAATGTTAAAGGTGCTAGACGCAAAGAGCGGATGAATACCTATTTGACGAATATTTCAATCGCAGCGCTTTATGGCTTGCTAATATGGGCTATTGGCTGGCAGGCATTTCTTATGGTGCAGCTGCCTGTAGCATTTGTATCAGGGTTTCTCGGCATATGGTTGTTCTACGTCCAACATCAGTTTGAAGACTCTTATTTCGAGAATGAATCTGAATGGAGTTATGTGATGGCCGCGGTTGAAGGTAGCTCATATTATAAGCTGCCGAAGGTGCTGCAATGGATTACGGGCAACATCGGCTTCCACCATGTGCATCATTTAAGTCCAAAGGTGCCAAACTATAATTTGGAAAAAGCGCATAACGCGACGCCACCGCTACAAAAAGCAACAACAATTACGATTGGTACCAGCCTGAAGGCTCTTAATTTCCGTCTTTGGGATGAGGAAAATAAACGTTTCATCAGCTTCAAAGAGATGAAGTCCATATTAAATAAACCGAAAACTGCAGGCGAGGTCCTGCAAGTTCATAAGCCCAGACTCCAGGGAGAATAATGGCTACATTGTAATCAAATAGCAGCAATATGGAAGGTTAGAGCCGGAGAACTCATTCGCGCTCTAATCTTTTTTCTCTTTATCGTTGTGGTTCACCGGATTTTACCGGATTTATGCTAGAATAAGGTGAGTGGCATATGGCAAAAAGGAGAGCGAACATGCAGAAGTGGCATCATATTTTTCATAAAAGTACAGGTCTTAGCCCTTATGTATGGGTCGTATTTTATATTCTACCGTTTTATTTCATCTTTCGGTCCTCTTCTCCCTACCAGGTAGTTTCAGGAATCTTGATGATCGCTGTGTTTTTTGTTTGTTATGTGCTTTCTTTTGTCTCCAAGGGTTGGTTAGTTTATTTTTGGACGAGCGTGCAGATACTGGTCTCTATAACGATGACGTTGTTGTTTGGATATATGTATTTTGCGCTTTTTTTAGCCTTTTTTATTGGGAATATCCAGAATCGAGTAGGGTTCTTCACCCTGTACTCCATTCATTTGCTGACTACGATTATTACGATCAATTATGAGCTGCTGTCGCGTAATCCCGTATTTATCAGCCAGCTTCCCTTTGTTCTTGTCAGTATGATTGCAGTGATCCTGCTGCCAATCAGTACCTATAACCGCAATAATCAAGGGAAGCTGCAAGACCAATTGGAGGATGCTAATAAGCGTATCTCAGAATTGGTTAAGCTCGAGGAACGCCAGCGGATTTCACGTGATCTTCACGATACATTAGGTCAGAAGCTTTCGTTAATTGGTCTGAAAAGTGATTTGGCAGGAAAGCTTATCGACAGTAATCCGACGCAAGCCAAAGCCGAGATCAATGATGTACGCCAGACGGCAAGAAGTGCACTGAAAGAGGTCCGGGAGATGATTACGCGAATGCGTGGCATTCGGCTTGAGGACGAACTCGTTCATATTCAGCAGTTTCTTGCGGCTGCGGAGATTGACTATGTTTTGCAAGGCAATCCTAAACTGTCTAATACTTCATTGATTACGGAGAATGTGCTCAGCATGTGTATTAAGGAAGCTGTCACAAATGTTGTGAAGCATAGTAATGCACAATCTTGCGCAATTATCATTGAACCCACACGCACAGATCTCATCATTAAAGTGAAAGATGATGGAACTGGCATCCCGGGCAATGATCTTTATTTTAAAGGACATGGGCTGCAAGGTATGCGGGAACGTCTTGAATTTGTAAATGGCTGTATGGATATCGTGCGAGATGAGGGTACTACGATAGTGATTAAGGTCCCAAATGCATTTAAGCATCCGGAACAGGAGGTAACCGTATAATGATTAAGATTGTAATCGCTGAGGATCAGCGAATGCTCCTTGGAGCGCTGGCATCTTTGTTGGATTTAGAAGAGGATATGAAGGTCGTGGGCCGGGCAAGCAACGGGGAAGAAGCTGTAGCGATGGTTCAGCAGCATAAGCCGGATATCTGTATTATGGATATTGAGATGCCAGCGATGAGTGGTCTCGACGCTGCGGAAGCGCTGAAGAATAGCGGCTGCAAAACGATGATATTAACCACCTTTGCCCGTGCGGGATATTTCGAACGTGCGCTCAAGGCGGGAGTTCATGCTTATTTGCTGAAAGACAGTCCTAGCGAAGAACTGGCACTTTCGATACGTAATGTGATGGCAGGCCGACGCATGTATGCACCGGAGCTAATGGATGAAGCCTACAGCGGTGAAGTAAATCCTCTGACTCAGCGGGAGAAGGAAGTACTTGGACTCATTGCCGACGGTAAAAATACAAAAGAGATCGCCAGCCAGTTGTACATTACCACGGGAACTGTCCGGAATTACATCTCAGTTATACTAGATAAGCTGGATGTAGGTAACCGCATCGAGGCGATCACTCGATTTAAAGAAAAGGGTTGGTTTAAGTGAGCGGGGTAAGAAACGCTTAGTTGGTTGAAGCAGCTTGTAAACGCGAATCGCTAATCGCTAATCGCTGATTGCCGATTGCCGTTTGCTGATCGCAGATTCCTGATTTATACTCACCAATCGCAAATAGATGTATTTCCTACAACTATATGCTATAAAATGCTCGTCAGATGCGATTTAGTTGCATTTCTTACATCTAAAAGTTCACTTAGAGGGCATTTCCATTATTTTTCGGGGAAATAGTTGTAGAGAATGCAGTTAAAGAGTTGTCTAAGCAGAAAATATACTTATAATTGTACTGAGTGCAGCTATTTCTTTTATTAGCATTAGTGAAATTCAATATAATCCGCTAAAAATAAAATTTTTAATGTTATTTTGATGTTAACACTCGCCAAATGTTCCCGCGCCGTATATCATTAATTATCGGCCTATTATCCACAATAGGACAGTTAATCAAAAGGAAGTGTATTTTCTGATGTCAAGAAAGCTAAGAGCCGGCATAGTTGGCGGCACAGGTATGGTAGGACAACGTTTTATTGCCCTTCTAGAGAATCATCCTTGGTTTGAAGTAACTGCGATTGCTGCCAGTGCTAGATCTGCTGGAAAAACGTATGAAGAATCGGCCAAGGGCAGATGGAAGTTATCTACTCCAATGCCTGAGAACGTAAAGAATATTATGGTCCAAGATGCTTCTAAGGTAGAAGAAGTAGCTGCGGACGTGGATTTGATTTTTTGTGCTGTAGACATGAAAAAAGATGAGATTAAAGCGCTCGAAGAGGCTTATGCTCGCACCGGAACACCAGTAATCTCCAATAACTCAGCGCATCGCTGGACGCCTGACGTGCCTATGGTCATTCCTGAGATTAATCCGGAGCATCTTGAGGTTATTGCACAGCAAAGAAAACGTCTGGGAACAGAGACAGGTTTCATTGCGGTTAAACCTAACTGCTCCATTCAAAGTTATGTGCCTGCACTTCATGCGCTCAAAGACTTCAATCCATCTAAAGTGGTGGTCACCACCTACCAAGCCATTTCTGGTGCAGGAAAGACTTTTGCAGATTGGCCAGAAATGCTGGACAACGTGATTCCTTATATCGGTGGCGAAGAAGAGAAAAGCGAGCAAGAGCCTTTGCGGATCTGGGGAAGTGTTCAAGAAGAGGGTATCGTAAAGAGTGAAGCGCCAACGATTACTTCGCAGTGTATACGTGTGCCTGTAGCGGATGGACATATGGCTGCTGTATTTGTTTCTTTTGAGAAGAAACCGTCCAAAGAAGAGATTCTGAATCTCTGGAAGAGCTTTAAAGGACGTCCTCAGGAGCTTGAACTGCCTAGCGCACCTAAACAGTTCATTACCTATTTTGAAGAGGACAATCGTCCACAGACTAAGCTGGATCGTGATATCGAGAACGGAATGGGCGTATCGACGGGCAGACTTCGGGAAGATGCCCTCTATGATTACAAATTCGTAGGTCTCTCCCATAACACCCTGCGCGGAGCAGCTGGCGGTGCTGTGTTGATCGCTGAGCTTCTGAAAGCAGAAGGTTATATTCAACCAAAATAAGTCCATGCATGAGCTGCAAAGCTGATGTGAATAGACACCTCATCAAAGCTTAGTCTTTGGTGGGGTGTTTTTTAATGGATTGATTTGGTAAAATAAGTTATCATCTGAGAAGGAGGAATTTAATTGAAGAAGTACTTATTTACTTTTATTTTGTTGTCATTATCAATCTTTGTAACTGGATGTACATCATCAACTCAAGAGGTACAAGAGTATGGAGTATGTTCCATTAATGCTGAAATTCCTATTCCTAAAAAAGCCAAGGAAATCGAAGTGACAACAAATTCAAATAACCCTAATATAAAAATTGGAGCAAAGTACGAGTTGGATAATATAGGGGGAGAACAAGGTCTTTATCGGCCTGACCACTACTTTAATAAATTAAACGATGCTGGATGGATAGAGCTGGAGGACAAGCGGTTAGGACATGTGCAATTTTTTGAAAAAAAGGACACCGTCATCGCCATCGAAATACATCAGGATACCTTTGATATTCATGAAATGAATAAAGATGCTAAATTCTAAACAGTGGCTAGTTAGATGAAGCATTTGTTATTACTTAAACAGAAAGGTTGAGAGTGTGGTAAGATAGGTAAAGTGTATAAACTATACGAATTCTGAATGACTGACGGAGTGATATAATGGGTGCAAAAAGTAAAGGTGGCGGCACAGGCAGAGGTACGGGGAGTAAAGGCTGGACACGCTGGAACAAAACAGCAAAACCAGTTAAACCTGCTAAAAGTGATCCAACGACGGGTCCAGGTGCTAAAGGTGCAAGTGGAAGCAAGGGCAGTAACGTGAAAAAAAGCGGAAGCACCAAATAGCTCCCTTAAACTGGGTTATTCCTGAAGGTTAACATCTGATTTTGATCGTTAAAATCAGGTTTTTTTTATGACCAGATGTAAGTATATAGAGAGAAAGTAGGATCAGCAGTGAGAATCGATAAATATATAAGCGAAACAGGCTTTTGTTCCAGAAGGGAAACCAAGCGATTAATTGCAGCAGGTCGAATCGCTGTGAACGGCATTGTCTGTGAAGCGAACATTCTTATAGAGCCAGAGGATATCGTATGGATCGATGGGGAGCCGATAACAAGCAGTAAAGGGGAGCCAGTGTATCTCGCTTTGAATAAGCCGATAGGCATTACCTGTACAGCAGCCCCACATGTGGCTGGGAACATTATTGATTTTGTAGGGTATCCTTCAAGGATCTTTGCGATTGGCAGATTAGACAAAAACTCGGAAGGCCTCATTTTGTTAACCAACGATGGAGAGATTGTAAATAAAATGATGCGTTCCGAGAATGGGCATGAAAAAGAATATGTAGTTCATGTAGACAAACCGGTTACGTCAGAATTCTTACAAGAGATGTCTAGCGGCGTGAACATTCTTGGAGTCACAACGAAACCTTGTGAGGTCTATCGGATCACAGAATGTCAGTTTAGAATTATCCTAACTCAAGGTCTTAATCTGCAAATACGCAGAATGTGCAAGGAGTTAGGATATAGAGTACTAAAGCTGGAGCGCATAAGAATTATGAATATTACATTAGACGGCTTGGAACTGGGACAATGGCGGCATTTAAGCAGTGAAGAGCTGTATGAGCTTATGTCCCGCTTAAACTGACTTTGTCAACAAAGCCTCTGGCAGTTGTGGTAATATCTTCAGCTCCGGCAATCGCTGAGATAACAGAAATCCCATCCGCACCAGCTGTTAATACTGGTGCAACATTTTGCAGCGTGATTCCCCCAATGCCAACCAAAGGGATGGTAATGCCTTTATTTCTGAGTTCTTCAATCATCGCAGTGCCTTGAACAGCTTTGGCATCCTCCTTGGATGACGTAGGATAAATGGGACCCACGCCCAGATAGTCGGCTCCATCGGCAATCGCCTGCTGAGCTTCAGCGAAGGAGTGAGCGGATACACCAATGATTTTATTCTCTCCAAGTAGCTGGCGGATCGCTAATGCAGGGGTATCCTCCTGTCCTACATGAATTCCGTCCGCATCAAGCGCGATCGCTAAATCAATGTCGTCATTCACGATAAAGGGCACGCCATTGGCATGACAGATCTTTTGAAGTCGTCTGCCAAGATTAAGTCGTGCCTTATCGCTTAAGGATCCGGTACCCTTTTCACGGAATTGAAACATGGTTATGCCTCCAGCAACCGCTTCCTGCAGCACCTTAACAGGAGCTTTACGGCAATTTACGCTGCCCATAATGAAATAGACTTTTAATAGATCTCGCAGATGTTCACTGTTCATTCGTTGCATTGTTTATCCCTCGCAGTCTGTTCTGATAAGCAAAATGATTGGTTGGTCCATGCCCAGCCCCTATGCCCAGCTCGTCCTCAATCGCCGCTTGTATAAATGCTTTGGCAGTTTGAATGGCCTCAGCTACGGATTTGCCTTTGGCTAGCTCGGCGGTAACTGCTGCTGAATAGGTGCAGCCTGTACCATGCGTATGTCTGGTCTGAATCCGGCTACTCTCCAATAAGGTATATTCGTGACCATCAAATAGAAGATCGGTTACGGCTGTGGTTGAGGTATCATGCCCCCCTTTTAGCACTACATATTTGGAGCCCATGCCATGAATGATTTTGGCTGCTTTTTTGCGTTCTTCGATGGTGGAGATCGTCATCTTTGTGATCATTTCGGCTTCGGGAATATTGGGTGTCGTCAGCAATGCTAAGGGCAGCAGATGGCTGATTAAGGATTGAACCGCCTCCTGCAGCAGCAGTGTGGACCCTCCTTTAGCGACCATCACAGGATCAATTACAAGATTAGACCAGCCGTAATACTTAATTTTATCTGCCACAATGCGGATGATGTCGCTGTTAAATAACATCCCGGTCTTTACGGCATCTGGTTGCAGGTCAAGTCCTATAGAATCAAGCTGCTGAATTATGGCGTCCAGAGTCACTGGATAAACCCCTTGGACACCCAGCGTATTCTGCGCTGTCACAGCTGTGAGGACGGACATGCCATAGACAGAAAGCTCTTGAAAGGTTTTTAGATCGGCCTGAATGCCAGCACCACCGCCGCTATCGGAGCCGGCAATGGTTAGAGCTTTGGATATAATCATCGAATTCACTCCTTTGAGGGTCATTAACTGAGCTGTTTGATGCTAGATCTTTCTAGGAAGACTTCTGGCGTGACCCATGTCAGTTGATTTAGAAACTCAACCTGAAAGCTTCCCGGCCCTTGACCAGTTGTTAGTTCAGCGGCGATTTCAGCGGCTACTCCATAGAAGGAGAGGGCTTCCACTGCGGCCTCCAACGAGGCACCTCCACTTACCGCGAGAAATGCACCCACAACAGCGCTGAGTAAGCAGCCAGTTCCTGTAACCTTCGTGAGAATAGGGTGACCGTTGCTGGCAATATAAGTGTTTTTTCCATTCGTGATCACATCGTCTTTTCCAGTTATGATGACCACACAGCTTAACTTCCTCGCAGCAGCTTCAGCCAATAGGACTACATCGCCTTCACCTTCGCCAGCATCCACCCCTTTAATGGACCAACTCTCTCCAATGACATTAGCGACTTCAGCCACATTCCCCCGCAGTGCGGTGATTTGCATCTCATTCACTAGCTTTTGAGTGACAGCGGTCCGATAAGAAGTTGCGCCTGCACCAACCGGGTCAAGCACTAGGGGAACCCCGTGTTTATTAGCGGATTTACCAGCGAGCAACATAGATTGAATGGCGTAGTCATTGAGTGTGCCTATATTTAGAACTACAGCAGACGACATAGCGGCGATGTCGATCACTTCTTCGTGGGCATCCGCCATAAAGGGAGAGGCACCCAGCGCCAACAGACCGTTGGCTGAGAAATTGGCTACTACAATATTAGTGATGTTGTGGATCAAGGGGTTGGATTCCCGTACTTTGGCTAAGTAACTCATCATAATTCCTCCTCAAGCTTGTATGAATAACCAACTAAACGTTACAGATTGATAAAAGCTTCCTGTGCTTTAATATCTTCTGGTAGAAGATCGTTGGTGGATAACCACAGCTGAACCTTTTCCCAAGATGTCGGGTCTTGATAACCAAAAGATTGATCGCCAGCATTCATCAGTGGCAGTAGAATCTCAAGACTTTTTTTCTCAATCTCCTTGTCGAGCGGTGAAGTTGCATCTTCATGTGCAACCAGTAAATCCAGGGCTTGTTCAGGATTCTGCTCCACAAATATCTGTCCTTTTGTTATGGCATTTAGAAATTTTTTGAAGTAGGCTTCAGAATTTTGCAATCCTTGTTCGCTGGCCACCAGCACAAGCTCATAATAGTCAGGTACTCCGTAATCCGTTGGATTAAGCGAGGTGACTGGATGTCCCTCTTTTTCAAGGATCAGTTGTTCATGGTTGATGAACCCGCCCATTATTGCGTCCACTTGTCCTGTAGAGATCGCAGGGATAAGGTCAAAACCTACGTCAATCAGCTTGGCGGATGAAGGATCGCCTCCATCACTCTGGATCATTGTCCGAATCATTGCTTCATAGAGCGGAATGGAGGAATAGCCGATTTGTTTTCCTGCGAGCTCTTTGGGACTATGAATACTGCCTGCCTGAGGAACCATCAGATGATTCAGTGGATGCCGCACGATAGCTGCAATCGAACGTACAGGAATTTTCTCGCCGCGTGCCATAAGTACCTGAGGCTGATAGCTGAGCGCTAGATCAATTTGATTTGCTGCTACAAGCTTTAGGGCGTCATTGCTGTCCGCAGGCATTTTGATCTCGACATCCAAACCTTCCTCTTGGAAAAAACCTTGCTGTTGCGCAGCGTATAGAAAGGAATGAACGACATTGGGATACCAATCAAGCATAATCGTCAGTTTGTGTGACTGCTTATTTTCGGTGTTGGAGGAACCGGTTTGGGAGTTGCTATTTAGCTTGTCTGCCTTCCCGCAGCTGCTTAAGAGCAAAAGTGTGCATACTAGAAATACAGAAATAAGTCCTCGTTGTGGGGATTTTAATTGATTCATTGGTTAGATCCTCTTTTCTTTAAAAATAATTGTTCGAGTAAAGCTATCGCCAGAAAAAGTACAACACCAAGCGCGGACAGCAGAAATACAGCCGCAAACATTTCATCGCTCTGCATATTTCCGGCCATTCTGCGGCTGAAGTAACCGAGTCCTTTACTGCCGCCGAGCCATTCCCCGATAGTAGCTCCGATGACGCAGTATACAATGGACAGCTTTAAGCCAGAGAAAAAAGCAGGCAATGCCAGTGGAATTTGGGTTTTGACAAGCAGCTGCCAGCGGTTTGCACCAAATGTTAATAATAAGTCCTTGTAAGTCTGGCCACTTGTACGAAGTCCATCATATGTACTCACTACGACTGGAAAAAAAGCCGTCAAAAACACCACAGCCACTTTGCTCCACAGCGTATATCCGAACCACATAATAAAAATGGGGGATAGCGCAATTAATGGGACCGTCTGGCTAATGATAAGGAAGGGATAGATGGCCTTTTCTACGGGGCGAAACAGGAACATTCCAATGCCCAGCAATACACCAAAAATCACAGAAAGGACAAAACCCACCAGTATCTCCTGTAACGTCGCCAATAAATGCTGTCCAAATAATAATTGCCTGTGCTCGATCAATGCGATGCCAATAGATGAAGGTGCAGGGAGAATAAAGGCTGGAATCAAGTGAAGGCGAACAGCTGACTCCCAGATTACAAGAATGAGCAGTACCAGAAGAAGGAAGGGACCATAGTTGTCTAGATGTTTTTTAAAAGGTATAGGTTGCATGCAATCTTCGCTCCAACTCTGCCCGTAGTGCTATAAACCGGGGTTCATAGTTCATCTTATAATGTCTTGGTTTTGGTAGATCGACAATGATCTCCTGTAATTCGCTGTGCGCACCGCCAGATAATAAATAAATCCGGTCACTGAGCAATAGGGCTTCTTCCAGATCATGAGTGATGAGCATAATCGTCTGATTCAGTTCACCCCATAACTTCAACAGCCAACGGTGTATCTCACGTTTGGTCATGGCATCGAGAGCGCCAAAGGGCTCATCCAGCAGCATAAGACCACTTCCGCCTCCAGCCACTAAGGTGCGCAGAAATGCTACTCGCTGTTTCATACCTCCCGAAAGTTCATGGGGATAAGCCTTCTCTACATCTGTTAAGCCGAAGCGGGCCAACATTTCCCGAATCTGAGTGATCGTTTTCTGTTTACTAAATCTGGGCTTGATCTCCCAGGGCAAAAGGCAGTTGTCGAGCACTGTTCTCCAAGGCAGCAATAAATCCTGCTGAGGCATATAAGCGATCTGACCTAAACGACTAGCGGTTGAGGGGAGCGTAGGGAGTTTTATTTTTCCATGAGTAGGTTCGAGTAAACCGGCAACCGTTTTGAAAAATGTGCTTTTCCCGCATCCGCTAGCACCTACTACGGAGACGAATTCCCCTTGCCTGATATCCATGGATAGATTTGCGAATACAGGGGGTTGTTCAGTTTCCGGAAAAGAGTAGGTTAGGCCTTGAATAGATAAAATGGTCGTGATGATCTAACCTCCTAATATTTTTGTGGAGCGTCTAAACAAATAAAGACCCATCCATTTCCAGAGGAAATGAATGGGTCAAAAAGTTCATTCTGCATAATAACACTTAACATGCTTGATGAAAATTCTGCTCCACTTCCCTCCGCTGGTATGATCCAGATCAGGTTCCAAGGGTCCGGAGCTTGAAGCTCCGTCTCAGTCGGCCGACTCCCCTAGTGAAATAACAGGTCCATATTAATTTGTTTATAAATATACCATATCTTTCTGAGAAGTAAAGAGAGAAAGAAGTGAAGGATTAATCCAAGATTGGGTAAGATATAAGTAGAAATCTAGTTAATATTACAATTCCGATGTATATAATCGGAAAAAAGTATTGACGATCATGTGATGGCAGTGTACTATTCAATTTACCGGAAAAAAACCGGATAGAGAGAGGGGATTTAATAATGAAAAAATGGAGTTTAACTATTATATTGGCGTTAACCGTGGTTCTTGTAGCGGCTTGCGGCAATAATTCGAATACCAATACGGCTGCTGAACCAACAGCTGGAACGAATGGTGGAGCAGCATCTTCAGCGCAAAACAGTTTGGAGGCTGTGAAGGCCAGCGGCAAATTGCGGATAGGTACAGAAGGGACTTATGCACCTTTTACTTATCATGACACTGCGGGGAAATTGACGGGTTTTGACGTGGAAATTGCCGAAGAAGTAGCCAAACGTTTAGGTGTTGAAGCTGAATTTTTTGAAACTCAGTGGGATGGTATTTTTGCTGGGATGGATGCGAAACGGTTTGATGTCATTTTTAATGAAGTTTCCATTAACGAAGATCGCAAAGTGAAATATGATTTCTCTGAACCCTATATTGTATCCAAGGCAGTATTGATCGTGAGCGAAAACAATGAGGATATTAAGACCTTTGCTGATCTAAAGGGTAAAAAAGCCGGACAATCCCTGACCAGTAACTTATCCGACATCGCTCGTGAGAACGGTGCTGAAATCGTAGCTACGGACGGTTTCAATCAAGCGATGGACCTGCTGACTTCGGGACGTATTGATGCAACTGTGAATGATGGCTTGTCTTATCTGGATCTGAAAAAACAAAAACCAGATGCAAAAATTAAAGTGGTTGATGAGATTCCTGAAGGCTCACAAAGTGCCGCGGTATTCCTGAAAGGCAATGATGAGCTGGTGAATGCGGTCAGTGATGCGATTAAAGAGATGAAAAGTGATGGAACGTACTTGAAAATTTCCGAGAAATACTTTGGAGCTGACGTTTCAAAATAATACAAGGCTAGCAAGGCTAATTAAGCCTAGAAGCTAAAAAGGATGTCTGAATAATGGATGACCGCAAAATACAAATTTTCTTAGATACACTGCTACCCCTGCTTAAAGCCGGGGTGGCTTTTACCATTCCGTTGGCGCTACTTTCCTTTGTGCTTGGATTGATTTTGGCGATCCTAACCGCGTTGGCACGTCTTTCACCGTGGGTAATTCCGAAGCTAATCGCCCGTTTTTATGTATGGGTCATTCGGGGAACCCCGTTGTTAGTGCAGCTATTTATTATATTTTATGGTTTGCCGGCTGTTGGTATTGTACTCGACCCTTTCATTGCCGCCACCATTGGATTTACCCTTAGCGTAGGGGCTTATTCATCGGAAATCGTACGCGCTGCTATCCTGTCGATACATAAAGGCCAGTGGGAAGCTGCCTTCTCAGTCGGGATGACTCGTGGGCAGGCTCTGCGCCGCGTAATTCTGCCACAAGCTGCACGCGTTTCTGTACCGCCGTTATCCAATTCTTTTATTAGCTTGGTCAAAGATACATCGCTTGCAGCGATCATCACCTATACGGAGATGTTTAGAACTGCTCAGCAGGTAGCCTCTACCACTTATGAGCCTCTGCTGGTATACTCCGAAGCAGGATTGTTTTATTTAGTGTTCTGTTCTGTGCTGTCGGCGCTGCAAAATTACTTGGAGAAACGACTCGATCGTTACTCTGCGACCTAAAGGAGAGATACTTGTGATTGAAATCATTAATTTGCATAAATCCTTCGGTGCACTCCAAGTGTTAAAGGGTATTGATCTGAAAATGGAGCATGGAAAGGTACTTGTCATTATTGGGCCATCCGGCTCCGGTAAAACTACACTGCTGCGCTGTTTTAATCTGTTGGAAATCCCGGATCAAGGCAGCCTGTCACTCGGGGATATCACCATCAATTTTACAGATCATAAGAAAATTCCTCAGAATTCCGTATTAGCTCTTCGGCAGAAAACAGGGATGGTCTTTCAATCGTATAATTTATTTCCGCATATGACTGCGCTAGGCAATGTGATGGAGGGACAGGTAACTGTCTTGAAACGAACCAAGGAAGAAGCGCGTAAGCGGGGCCTTCAACTGCTGGCTAAGGTGGGTTTGGCTGATAAAGCTGATAACTATCCACATCAGCTGTCAGGAGGACAGCAGCAGAGAGTGGCCATCGCCCGGGCTATGGCAGTAGATCCAGAAGTGCTGTTGTTTGATGAGCCCACTTCGGCGCTCGATCCCGAGCTGGTAGGGGAAGTGCTTAAGGTCATCAAACAATTAGCAGCAGAAGGTATGACTATGGTGATTGTGACCCACGAGATGAAATTTGCCGCCGATGTAGCGGACCGGATCATTTTGATGGATGGCGGTCATATCTTAGAGCAAGGAACTCCGCAAGAAGTGCTGGAGCATCCGAAGAATCCCCGGGCTCTGCAATTTCTGAATAGACTGAATGGTGAAGAAGAGTAGAAAGACAATACACACGAAAAAGCAGCTCGGGAATCATCCGGAGCTGCTTTTTCGTGTGTAGATTATTCAAATGAGAAGAGTAACTGAAATTTGGCTTATCCTCCAGTTTTCAGGAACTCCAAAGCGTTGTAGAGCATAATCGCAGCTTCGGCACGGGTGAGTTCGCTTTTTGGATTAAACTTTCCGTTAGCGTCTAGAGTATTGATCTTGTATTTCAGGGAGCGCTGAATACTGCCTTGATATGCAGGGGTCAGTGACGCTTCATCAGCGATATCTACTGGAACGATATTGATCATCGGCAGATTACCTACGCCTTCGATCGCTTGCACTAGATAGTTAGTGAATTGCTCTTTGGTCATAATTAGGCTAGGATCAATGTCTTTTGGTAGCTTAACTTGATTGTAATAAGCATTGATAAAGGCTTCAGCGTACCAGGCTTTGTCTTTTACTTTTGTGAACAAGCCGCTGGCAACAGGAGCTTTGTTAAAGTCAATGGCTGCGAGGCTGAGCTGAAGACCGCCGGAGATAAACTGAATCCCTTGGGCTGTAGTTACCTTAGAGCCAGGGAGAAATTGAGATTCGCTGACACCTTTAATTAACCCTTGATTTTTTAAAGAAATGATTTTTTCTTTGCCGTTTATGTTATCAATATCCTTAAAGGTGTTCCCAGCTGCAAACATCTGACCACCCAAAGAAAAGGAGAAAATGGCTACGGTTGTGATCGCTGCTAGTGTGCTTTTTTTCATGTTCATGTCTTTTCACCTCGTTGTATGGATAGGCTCCTTAGCCTTTGTCACTCCTTTAACGTTGTAAATTATGGAAAGGTTGCGGTCTAATCTGTATTATTTCACGAAAAAGTAGATTTTAATAGAAATATAGGCCAGATTGGGGTGTAGTACTTTGGATAAGTGGCATGAAATGATATAATGATGTCAGGCTCTTTTCATTCGTGGTTAATTTTGTTATGATTATATCGTAACGATTACTATTTATGGTTTGTCTTAACTGCATAAATAGGAGCGTCTCAGAGGGTACGGATGTTAAATCGTTCCGGGAAGGTAGGAGACCAAATGGATCAAATATCAAATATCAGTCAATTGTTTGCGGCGCAAAAATATAAATTAACGCCTCAGCGTGAAGCTATAGTGAACGTTCTGCTCGACAATGAGAAGGATCATTTAAGCGTAGAAGAAGTATATATGCTTGTTAAGAACAGCTATCCACATCTGGGCCTGGCAACGGTATACCGTACACTTGAGCTTTTATGTGAGCTACACATTGTAGAGAAGATGAACTTCGGAGACGGAGTTGCCCGTTACGATTTGCGCGGGAACGATCATTCGCATATGCATCATCATTTGATATGCAGCGTATGCGGTCGGTTGGAGGAAATTAAGGACGACTGGCTTGTGGAGCTGGAGAGAAGAGTGGAACGTGAATATGGCTTTAACGTCACGGATCACCGCCTTGATTTCAAGGGTACTTATGGAACATGTAAACGTACTGGCTGCAAAAAAGCAAAAGCAGAAGCAGATAAAGCAGTCTCGTAAGATTGCTTTCTAACCTAAAGACACAGGCTTTCTCCAAGCCTGTGTCTTTTTTGATTACTGCGTTCTAGGAAGTCTAGCTTCGAGTAGGTACAAAGGATTTGATCCACGTTCCGAAACTGCCAGGGTTACGGCTCTGAACGAGAATTACACCTTCTCCACGGAAGCGGCAGACAAGTGCTTCACCACTGGTTATGCTGTTAAGCCAGCCAGAGGCTGCCTTTTCCACCTTGTAGTCCATATAGTCTGGCCATGCTACGAGGTGTCCGTTATCGATAATCATTTCTTCACCAGGTCCTAAATTTATTGCATGGATAGCACCGAAGGAAGACAGGAACACCGTTCCTCTGCCACTGATTTCTACAATGAAGAAGCCTTCACCGGAGAAGAGCCCTCTGGTTAAATTCTGCATTTTGGTATTTACTTGAATGCCTTCAGTTCCGGCGAGAAATCCGTCTTTTTGAACTAACAGTTTATACGATCCGTCTAATTCTATCGCCTGAATATCGCCGAGTGAGCCAGGCGACAGCAATACCTCACTTTGACCACGGGTCGCTCTAAGTTCTTGAAAGAAGAATTTCTCACCGCTCAGCATTCTCCCGAGACCGCGCATTAAACCACCATCCACGGTTCCTTTTAATTCTACGTTAGGTGACATCGCGACCATTGCGCCCATTTCAGCCTTTACGCTTTCACCGGGATTTAGTTGGACCTTTAACATAGCAAAAGCACCTTCATACAAAACCTGGTAATTCATCCTTTAAACCTCCGCATCTATTTAGATAAGATAGAATACTAGCTTTGCTCTAAGTGTAACGGAATTCTTGCTTCGCTCATAGTCTGGAATATGTTAAAATGAAGTTGTCTTATAGATGTAAGATCAATAATCATTCACCCATGAATAGGAAAGTGGTGTCACATGGCACGAACCAAGACACAAAAAGCCTTGCGTAAGGCAGAGCGCTCCGGAGCCTGGTGCGCAGCACAGAGTCGTAGATTGAATAGTGATTATGGAGCCATTTCACAGCATGTACGATTAACACCAAGCAAGCAGGAACAATTGAATAAGAATAGATATAAGGGGCAGATCTTCCAAGATGATGCTCCTTTTTTATTGGCTATTTGATAAGAGAACATCGCTCAGCGTATAGTAATTGAAGAAATAATATATAGGAGATGTATCCCTGATGAAACAAAATAAATATGACGATTCGAATTTCTTCTCCGCCTACCAGCAAATGCCCCGTTCTATTGGAGGGCTTGCAGCAGCAGGAGAATGGCATGTATTAAAGGCGCTTCTTCCAGACTTACATAATAAAAGTGTGCTTGATCTGGGCTGCGGCTTCGGCTGGCATTGCCTATATGCTCGTGAGCAGCAGGCGAGTTCAGTTATAGGTGTGGATATCTCTGAAAAAATGCTGCAACAGGCGCGTGAAAAAACGAACGATCCTGCTATAACTTATATCCAGCTGCCGATTGAGGACATTGATTTTACGAGCGAGCAATTTGATGTGGTCCTCAGTTCATTGGCTTTTCACTATATTGAATCTTTTGCAGCCATCTGCCGAAAGGTGCATTCGTTTCTTAAGCCTGGCGGGAGTTTTATTTTTTCAGTGGAGCATCCAATCTTTACTTCACGTGAAGAGCAAGACTGGTATGCCGATGAGCAAGGCAACCGCCTGCATTGGCCCGTAGATCATTATCAATCAGAAGGACTTCGTGAAACTAAATTCTTAACAGAAAATGTGATTAAATACCATCGCACGATTTCCACCTACTTTAATGACCTGATTGAAGCTGGCTTTACTATTAAAGCGGTTAAAGAACCAAAGCCTTCAGAAGAAATGAGTAATGATCCTTGGATGAAGGATGAGGAGCGTAGACCGATGTTCCTGATCATTTCGGCTGTAAAAGAATAATCTCATGCTCACGAGTTATATTCGAATATAGAAGCAGGGGTTGTCCTAAAAGTAGCTTTTTCTACTAAGGGACAACCCTTTTGCAATGAAACGGGTTTACTTCATTTACACCTGTTCTCTGCTGTGCACACGATATTCTCTTGGTGACATCCCGAAACGACTTCGGAAGACCCGGTGAAAATAGGTGTAGTTCGCAAAACCACAAGTTTCTGCTACTTGCTCCAGCGGCATGGGACTGAAGGTTATCCGTTCTCTGGCCATTTCCAGTCGGACATCGTTTACATATTTAATAATACTGGTCCCAAAGGCTTCCTTAAATAAATGAACGGCCCGCGAGACGGATATACCCACAAAACCTGCTACATCTTCCAATAGAAAGGGTAGGGTTGCGTGCTCCTCAACATATTGCTTCATTCGGTATGCCAGATAACCTTTTGGAGTAATTGCTGGCTGGTCTGTAATTAGCCGGTCGATTTCCATACATAGAATTTGCAGATAGCAGGCAGATATTTCTGGAGAGAAGTCGGAAAGTCGACGGTGCTCCAGAATCAATTGGCGAAACAAGCCAAGAAAATTCTCACTAAGCGGCACACTTAGGCGAGTGGGTCTTTGTGAACGTTGCCACCATTCATCAATCCATGTTCCTCCGCAAAAGATATGATAATCTCCGCTTTCAATTCGTGGCTTGCCCACAGGGTACTCTTCTTTATCTATGATCAAATAGTAAGGATCATTTGGAGCGAATAACATAATATCCCCGCTTTCCACAGGTGACATCACACCATCGATCAATGCACGGCTTCTTCCTTCTGTTTGCAGACGTATAAGAAAGTTCTGGTTCCCTTGACTTTGAGACATATGAAAAGGCTTGCGATGAAAAGAAAATCCGGCTGATAATACGTGACAGGTAGCAGAATGAGTCATAGGTCCTCCTGGGTGTATTGAAATGATAAGCAGATTGTTCATGTTTTAATCATATTATTCATTTTAATATATACGCTTTCATATTACTATGTAGCTAAGCAATAAAGAAAGAAATCGACCATCAACGCTAGAAACAGTCGGTATTAGCTGTGCTTACAAGAATGACAGTTTAAGGAAACTGATGTGAATCAGATTAGTCAATTCTGTTACAGCATTATTGTTCAAGTGACTGTCACTACAGAAAGCTAACTTTAAATCCAATTGGAGTGATTCGAAAATGCTGAAGATAGGCCTGCAATTGTATACGCTCAGAGAAGAACTGGAACAGGATTTTGAAGGGACATTGCGTAAAGTAGCAGCCCTTGGTTATAAAGGTGTGGAGTTTTTCCATTACTTCGGCCGTAGCGCAGCAGAAGTCAAACAATTGCTTGATGAACTTGGACTAGTAGCGCTGGGTGCACATCGTCCCTATGACGCGTTGTTGAATGATACAGAGGCAGAGATCGCGTACAACCTGGAGATTGGAAATCATAATCTGATTGTGCCGTATCTGTCAGAAGAACAACGTAACTATGAAGAAGTTGCTGCGAATCTGAAGATTATTGGAGAAAAGTGTAAGGCGCGTGGAGCGGTTCTTTTGTACCATAATCATGACTTTGAGTTAACTGATCGATATGGTGACCGTACAGCGTTTGACGGTTTGTTTGAAGAGGTGCCGGCTGATTTGCTGCAAGTTGAAATGGATACATGCTGGGTACATCACGCAGGTTATGATGCCGTAGAATATATCAACAAATACGCTGGCCGGTTGCCAATCATCCATCTTAAAGATTTGAAGAAACATGAGGATGGTTCACCGGAAACGGTTGTTCTAGGCGAAGGAGAAGTAAACCTTACAGCAATTCTTGATGCGGCTGTACAGGCAAAGGTAGAGTGGGCGGTAGTGGAGCAGGATTATTGCAGCCGTTCACCATTAGGAAGTGTAGAAGATAGTTTGAAATGGGTAAAAGCATACGCTAATCAAGGGGGAAATGTTCATGTCTAAAAAGTTGAGAATTGCTATTGTCGGTTGCGGTGGAATTGCTAATGGAAAACATATGCCAAGTTTGTCACGTCAAGCAGATGCTGAAATGGTAGCCTTCTGTGATATCGTCGAAGAACGTGCACAGGAAGCAGCAAAAACCTATGGTGCTGAAGGCGCGGCTGTATATACAGATTATCAAGAGCTTTTGAAAGCCGGAGGATTCGATATCGTGCATGTATGTACACCGAATGACAGTCACTCCGTGATCACAATCGCAGCATTGGAAGCTGGCAATCATGTAATGTGTGAGAAGCCAATGGCGAAGACTACAGCTCAAGCACAGGAAATGTTAGAGGCTGCCAAACGCACTGGCATGAAATTGTCTGTAGCTTATCAGAACCGTTATCGTGCGGATAGTGAATATCTTAAAGACGTTTGTGAAAACGGTGAGCTTGGTGAGATCTATTATGCAAAAGCGATTGCCGTTCGTCGTCGTGCGGTTCCTACATGGGGCGTATTCCTGGATGAAGAAAAGCAAGGCGGCGGTCCACTGATCGATATCGGTACGCATGCGCTTGATCTAACATTATGGATGATGGACAATTATAAACCGCGTAGTGTTATGGGCTCGACTTTCCATAAGCTTGGTAACCGTAAAAACGGCGGAAATGCCTTTGGTCCATGGGACCCTGAACAATTTAAAGTAGAAGATTCAGCATTTGGATTTATTACCATGGAAAATGGTGCTACAATTGTACTGGAATCAAGCTGGGCTCTTAATGTATCTGAATTTGGAGAAGCGAAGACGCTCCTAGCAGGTACAGAGGGTGGTGCAGATATGAAGGACGGGTTACGCTTAAATGGTGACCGTGGTGGCCGTCTATACGAGACTAAAATTGACTTGTCCGCAGGGGGAGTAGCTTTCTTTAACGGAGGACAAGAGAGTGAATCCGATCGTGAAGCTCGCTTGTGGCTTGAAGCAGTTCGGGAAGATAAAGAACCAGTAGTTAAACCTGAACAAGCCCTTGTCGTTACCCAAATTTTGGAGGCTATTTACGAATCTTCCCGTACAGGTCGTGCTGTGTATTTTGACGGAACATCAGATAACTAAACGAGAAGCAGGTGTGAAGTTCATGAGTTCAAACAGACATTCTGTAGTCATTGTTGGTTTTGGAGGAATGGGAAGTTATCACGCAGGATTGATAAAAGAGACCTCTACCTTAATCGTAGTTGGAACGTACGATGTGCTTGAAGCACGTCGTACCAATTCCAACGACGCTGGCTACAAGGCGTACCAAAGTTATGAAGAAGTATTGGCAGATTCTTCGGTCGAAATTATTCTAATTGCCACACCGAACGATGTGCACAAAGAAATTGCGATTCGTGCATTACAAGCTGGCAAACATGTCATTTGTGAGAAGCCAGTTGCTCTATCAAAGGTTGAATTTCAAGAAATACTGGCGGCGGCTGATGAAGCCGGACGTGTGTTTATGGTGCATCAGAACAGACGTTGGGATGAAGATTTTCTAACTATCAAAAAAATGTACGACGAGGAGACGATTGGATCCCTATTCCAGATCGAATCCCGCGTGCACGGAGCGAACGGAATTCCTGGAGACTGGCGTCATGTTAAGGCACAAGGCGGAGGGATGCTGCTGGATTGGGGCGTTCACTTATTGGACCAGCTATTATTCATGATTGATAGCAAAATCACCAGTGTGAGCAGTAGTCTAAGCTTTATTTTAGGAAACGATGTCGATGACGGTTTTGAAGCTATTCTGCAATTTGAGAATGGGATTAAAGCGATCGTAGAGGTTGGGACGACTAACTTTATTACTTTGCCAAGATGGTATGTGAAGGGTATCGAAGGCACTGGAATTATTGAAGACTGGTCTTTAACAGGAAGATTGGTGACCAGAAATAACGCAGGTGAAAAAATCGAACCGAAGCCGATTCGTGCAGGTGTAGGACTAACTAAAACTATGGCACCTCCATCGGAGGGGGCAACGATCACTGAGGAATTACCTCAGCCGTCGGAGTTAAGCTCTAGCTTTTATGATAATTTCGCTGCTGTCATTGAGGGAACTGCAGAACCTATCGTTAAGAACGCTGAGGTTATGCGGGTACAGAATTTGATAGAAGTTATTTTTGAAGCTGCTGAGAGTAATCAAGTGGTGAAGAATTTTGATATCTACGATAAATAATAAGTAAACTATTTCCAAGAGGAGGTGGCCTACAATGAAACTTGGAGTATTTATGGTCTTGTTTGGAGGTCGTAAGCTGGAGGATGCTCTTGATTACGTAGTATCCAAAGGGTTAAAGGCGGTAGAAATCGGTACGGGAGGCAATCCTGGCAACAGCCACTGCGACCCTAAAATGCTGCTGGAGAATGAAACAGCCTTACAAGAATTCAAACATGCCGTGGAATCTCGCGGACTTACAATCAGTGCTTTGAGCTGCCACGGTAACCCATTGCACCCGCAAAAAGAACTTGCTCAAAAGGATCATGAGGATTTCGTAAACTCGGTCAAATTGGCGCAGAAGCTAGGGGTTCCGGTTGTGAATACCTTCTCTGGATGTCCTGGAGATCATGAGGGTGCTAAATATCCGAACTGGCCTGTAGCTCCATGGCCCAATGATTATCAAGAAATTCTGGACTGGCAATGGGAGAACAAGGTTATTCCTTATTGGAAAGAATGGGGTGCCTTTGCCGCTCAGCATGATGTAAAGGTAGGTCTTGAGCTGCATGGCGGATTCTCTGTACACACACCAGGTACTCTGCTGCGGCTGAGAGAAGCAGCAGGTGAAGTGATCGGTGCGAACCTTGATCCGAGTCACATGTGGTGGCAAGGAATTGATCCTGTGCAAGCGATTCATATTTTGGGACGCCAAGGTGCAATCCATCACTTCCATGCGAAGGATACCGTTATTGATCCTGTGAATGTCAATATGCACGGATTAACTGATATGCAGTCGTATACCAAGATGCTTGACCGTGCTTGGCAGTTCCGTTCTGTCGGTTTTGGACATGATCTTAAGACTTGGGCTGACATTATTAGTGCACTTCGTTTGGTTGGGTATGACTATGTGGTTAGTATTGAGCATGAAGATGGGCTGATGTCTATTGAAGAAGGTTTCTCCAAAGCTGTAAGTAACCTTCAACAAGTATTGATTGAGGAGCCACTGACAGAAATGTGGTGGGTTTAAACGAAATGGAGAGCTTCACGAAAGTTAAATTAAATGATGAACAGCTGGATATTTTGGTGAAAGCGGTTTTCGGTTCAGAAACTGCGGTTAACCTTAGTTCAGAACTTACGGGAGGCTTTTTTAATACAGCCTATGATTTGGAACTCAGCACTGGGAAATCTGTCATTCTAAAGGTTGCCCCTGCTGTAGAGACAGATACGTTAAGTTACGAGAAGAACATTATGCGAACTGAAGTGGAAGCTCTCCGTATGGTTGCAGATAAGGGTGTTGTGCCCGTGCCTGCCGTCTACCATTATGATGAAAGTCTGCTGCTTATTCCTATTCCGTATTTCTTTATGGAGAAGGTGGAAGGCCAGCCCTACAGTGATGTAAAGGAGAGTCTTTCGCTTCCGGAGAGAGACGCTATCGAAACTGAGCTGGGGCGTTACAATCGCATAATCAATGAGATACGCGGAGAACGTTTTGGCATTTTTGGAACGGATTCAGAGGAGCCAAGAGCCTCGTGGAGAGAGACCTTTTCATGCCTGATGGAAAGTGTACTTGCTGATGCCAAGAGGCTGAATGCAAAGCTACCTGCGTCCTGTGAAGAGATTATGCAGGAGGTTTTCAAGTATCTCCCTGCATTAGATGCCGTAACCGAGCCACGACTGGTGCATTGGGATTTATGGAATGGGAATGTATTTGTGAAGGATGGAGTCATCGTATCGCTGATTGACTGGGAGAGAGCCCTGTGGGGCGATGTGCTGATGGAGTATTATTTTAGGCATTTTGAGAATTCTGCCAGTTTCTATAAGGGGTACGGAACAACCTACGACAGTCCGAACGAGATTCAGCGGAAGAAGCTTTATGATCTTTATCTTGATCTTATTCTTACTATCGAATGTTATTCACGCAAATATGCAGACGAAGGTTATGTCCGTTGGACGCATGATAACTTGACTGAGGGTTGGAACCGTTTTAAAGGCAGCAGTGAATGAAGGTTATAGGTGTGAAAAATGACGTGCGAAAGCACGTCATTTTCCTGTATCTAATTAGATTGGAGGATTACCATGCAGCCGTTAAAAATACCGAGAGAACATAAGCTTCAGATTACAGCTAGTATTCAAGAATATTTTGATACAGAGCTGTCCAGTGAAATTGGGCAATTAGCCAGCGAGAACCTTCTCGATTTTATGCTCAAAGAACTTTCGCCTTATATTTACAATCAAGCGTTGGCGGATGCACGAAAAATGATTGAGCAAAAGATGATTTCTCTGGAAGAGGAGATTTATGCTCTCGAACAACCCTTATCCTCAGGCAGAAGATAATCCGAAAACACGATTAATTTTAGCGCAGATTTATAACAGTTACGTCTGGATCAGTATCAGCTTCGTAATCTACACCTTCAGTCTCGAATCCAAATAGCTGGAAGAATTCCTGTTTATAGCTATGCAGATCCGTTAGGTCGTAGATATTGTCTGAAGTAAGCTGGTCCCAGATTTCTATTACTTCTTGCTGGACTGCCGGAGACAATTCCCAATCATCTATACGGATACGCCCTTCTTCATCCACAGGAGTTCCTTTCGCTGCGTAGAGATGTTCAGCAAACAACCGATAGGTTTGCTCAATACAACCTTCATGAAGACCGTGCTCTTTCATGACTTTGTAAAGGGCGGAAATATAGAGGGGCACGACAGGAATCGCCGAGCTGGACTGTGTGACAAGACCTTTTGTGACCGCTACATAAGCTCTACCGTGAGTAACAGATAACGCTTCGTTAAGTGTTCTTGCCGTAGCTTCGAGATGGTCTTTAGCAAGTCCAATCGTTCCCTGGCGATATACGGCTTGAGTAAGCTCTGATCCGATATACGAATAAGCAATAGTGGTTGCGTGATCAGCTAATACTCCGGCTTGCTGGAGTGCTTCTATCCATAACTGCCAATCATCACCGCCCATCACCCGTACGGTATCATGAACTTCCTTATCGGTCGCGGGTTCGATGGAGATTTGAGTGACTTCACCCGTATGAAAATTTACAGTTTTGTTGGTAAAGGTGTCGCCAATAGGTTTGAGAACAGAGTTATATACTTCACCTGTCTCCGGGTCTGTACGGCGCCCAGAAGCAACACTGTAGATGACCAAATCGACTTGTCCTAATTCGCTGCGGATCAGCTGAATCGTTCTTTCTTTGGTCTCTTTGGAGTAAGCATCTCCGGTAACGCTGTAGGATTGCAGGCCTGCAGACTCCGCAAGTTGTTCGAAGGCGGCGGAATTGTACCACCCAGCAGAGGCTGTACGGGCTCCATTGCTGCTGCTCGGCCGATATACGCCTACTGTGCTGGCTCCAGCCCCAAAGGCGGCTGTAACCCGTGAGGCGAGGCCGTAGCCTGTGGATGCGCCAATGACAAGCACCTTCCGGGGTCCTTTGATCGCGGGTTGTGCCTTAATATACTCAATTTGCCGCTCGACTTGACGAGCGCAGCCTTGCGGATGTGCGGTTGTACATATAAAGCCACGTGTTCTAGGTTTTATGATCATAATAATAGTTTCCTCTCTTTCATGAAAAGCAGCTAATGATACGTGTTATTTCTAATTTTAACAATTTTCATTCCAATGGAGAAGGATTGTTTATCTTTCTTGGATCAAATACAATGAATCCCGGGCTTTTATGAGGTTGTATTTTTGCATTTTTACTTAACTCTGTATGGTGGTGAAGTCTTGGAAAGTCAGACTAAAACAAAATTGACGGTTGAGCAGCAGGACATTCTGGTGGGTGCTGCTTTTGGAAGCCATGTGAAAATCATTCAAAGTACGGAATTGACGGGAGGTTATTTCAACGCAGCTTATGACCTCCTATTGTCAGATGGCAGAGCTACGATCCTTAAAATATCGCCATCCGATGAGACAGACACGCTAAGTTACGAGCACGATATCATGGCTACAGAGGTTGCGGCAATGCAGCTAATGAAGTCTAAAGGAACGGTACCTGTGCCTGAGGTATACGCTTATGATAACAGCAGAAATTTAATATCGAGTGACTTTTTTTTCATGGAGAAAATAATCGGCCAGCCCTATAATGAAATTAAGGAAGAGCTTAGTCCGCAGCAAAGAAGTTGTATTGAGGAAGAATTAGGTCGTTATAGCCGGATTATCAATGAGATTCAAGGGGATCATTTCGGATTATTTAATGTATCCTCGAAGATAAAGGGGACTTCTTGGCGGGAAACCTTTCAAAATTTGATTGGCAACCTCCTTGATGATGCTCGGCGCTTAGAGGCAAAGATGCCCATTCCTTTAGAAAAGATTGAGGCGGAGATCAACAGCCGTATACATGTGATGGATGTGGTCACTGAGCCACGTTTAGTTCACTGGGATCTATGGGATGGGAATGTGTTTGTGCGAGAGGGAAGCATTGTTGCCTTAATCGATTGGGAACGGGCGTTATGGGGCGATCACCTTATGGAATATTATTTTCGCTATATTGAGGATTCTGAGCATTTCTGTAGAGGTTATGGGGACAGCTTTGATAGCCCTAATGAATGTGCACGCAAAAAACTCTACGACTTATATATCGATTTAATTTATTTCATTGAGTGTTATTCGCGTAAATACGATAGCCAAGGCCATTTCCAGTGGGCACAGGATAATCTGCTGGAAGGTTGGGAACGTTTCATGGGTTAGGACATTTTCAGCAAGATTACAACATAAGAAGGTAAGGAGGCTGAGCAGGAGAAGGGAGAGGATTCTCATGTTTGAGTGGCTAAGTGTACATATAGATATCGTAAGTTTGCTGTGGCTGTTGCCGATCCTATTTATGTTTCATGATTTTGAAGAAATATTAACGATTGAAGCATGGGGGGCAAAGTATAGAACCAGGTTAGAGGACGCAATTCCTTCGTTTATGCGCAAGACGTATCATTCGATGTTACAAATGACTACACGTAATTTTGCAATGGACGTATTATTCGTGTATATTTTTATAGTGACGGTAACTTGTATTGCAGTATTCTTTTCTAATTACTTATTGTACTTGGCAGTGCTTGCGGTATTTTTCTTACATGTATTTACTCATCTAGGACAGACGATATATTTAAAGATATATACACCAGGGGTAGTTACAGCAGTACTAGTAGTTCTTCCCTATTCTCTTTATGCGTATTATCGACTATTGAATGACAACTTGGTATCTCTTGGAGATATCGGATGGTCTCTGCTGTTAGTTCTTTTGCTGCTTCCGCCAATATTGTGGTTGTTAGTGAAGAATAGAACTCGCATTAAACAGAACTAGTACATAAGGCTGCTGCTGGCCATATCTTTTTCAGAAAAATCTTGACTAGAACCCTTAGAACTAGATAAAATAATACTTATTGCTTACAACTTGGTGAGAATCATTATCATAATTGACGAGGAAATGAGAGGGTGACAAGATGGAGCGCCTTTTAGAGGTAAAAGATCTAGCGATATCATTCAAAACACACGGTGGAGAAGTACAAGCGATCCGTGGTGTTAGCTTCCATGTAGATAAAGGTGAAACTCTAGCGATTGTTGGGGAATCCGGTTCCGGTAAAAGTGTAACTTCACAAGCGGTAATGAAGTTAGTTCCAACGCCGCCAGGAGAATATAAACGTGGACAAATTTTATTTGATGGACAAGATTTGATCGGTAAGTCTGAGAAGCAAATGCAGAAGATTCGTGGTAAAGAGATCGGTATGATTTTTCAGGATCCGATGACTTCCTTGAACCCGATGATGAAGGTCGGCAGACAAATTACTGAAGTACTGCACAAACATGAGAAAATCTCCAAAGAAGCTGCCAATAAACGTGGGGTTGAACTGCTTACGCTAGTAGGTATTCCTTCACCAGAGCGCCGCTTCAATCAATATCCGCATGAGTTCAGTGGCGGTATGCGTCAACGTGTCGTTATCGCAATGGCACTTGCAGCAAACCCTAAGCTTCTGATTGCGGATGAGCCAACTACAGCGCTCGACGTTACCATTCAGGCACAGATTCTTGACCTGATGAAGGAATTGCAGAAGAAGATTGATACGGCGATTATTTTTATCACCCATGATCTTGGTGTTGTAGCAAGAATGGCGGATCGTGTAGCAGTAATGTATGCCGGACAAATTGTTGAAATGGGAACTGCAGAAGAGATCTTCTACGATCCAAGACATCCTTACACTTGGGGATTGCTTGCGTCCATGCCAAGTTTAGAGAGCAAAGGTTCTTTGCTTACCGCTATTCCTGGTACCCCTCCAGATTTGATCAAACCGCCTAAGGGTGATGCCTTCGCACTTCGCAGCACCTATGCTATGCAAATCGATATGGAGAAAGAGCCTCCAATGTATAAGGTTTCGGATACCCATATGGTGAAGTCTTGGTTAATGCATCCGATGGCACCTAAGGTGGAACCACCAACAGTCGTTAAGAATAGACAACGTATACTTAAGAACGCTTATCCAGAGCCAGTTTTAGTGCAAGAAGGCGCTAAGTAAGCAACTTGTTTTAACTAAATAATAAGAGGAAACGCTAGGCCATTTAGTTGGCTTAGCGTTTTTTTTATTTTCTACAACGTTCACTATTATTTAAATAAATATGAATTAATACGAACTTAATTAAATAAAAGGGTTGACTATTTATCGTTTTCATCTCAAAATGAAAAGGCATACATAGGGGGTATAACGATGAAGAAGATAATTATTACTACTTTACTTAGCGTTTCATTATTAGCTGTAACCGCGTGCAACAACGACACGGCTAATTCTGGCAACACAAACAGCGGACCTGAGCCTGTTCAGCCTGTCTTCAAGAATGTTTCTGTACATGATCCTTCCATTATTTTGGCTGATAATAAGTACTATGTGTTTGGCTCACATTTGGCTTCTGCTAAATCCGACGACCTGATGTCCTGGACTCAATTGTCCTCTGGAGTTGTTGATGGAAACGTACTCATCCCGAATGTCAAAGAGGAATTAAAAGAGGCCTTAACCTGGGGAAAGACGGACACTTTATGGGCACCGGATGTCATTCAATTGGCGGATGGTAAATATTATATGTATTACAACGCGTGTAAAGGTGATTCCCCATTATCAGCACTTGGTATAGCCGTGTCAGACCATATTGAAGGACCTTATAAGAACAAAGGGATCTTCTTAAAGTCAGGTATGGTGGGTGTAGGCGATGACGGAGAAACTTATGATGCCACACAAAAGCCGAATGTTGTAGATCCGGATGTGTTCTTTGATAAAGAAGGCAGATTGTGGATGGTGTATGGTTCTTATTCCGGTGGTATTTTTATTATGGAACTGGATACAAGCACAGGATTCCCACTGCCGGATCAAGGTTATGGCAAAAAGCTTCTAGGCGCAAATCATGCGCGGATAGAAGCTCCCTATATGCTGTACAGTCCTGAGACGGATTACTACTACCTGTTCCTATCCTACGGGGGGCTGGCTGCTGATGGCGGATATAACATCCGTGTAGCTCGCTCGAAGACACCTGATGGACCATTTGAAGATTCTGAGGGCCAGGATATGATCGATTCACAGGGCACAGCTGGCGTATTGTTTGATGATCCTGCTTATGCTCCTTACGGAGTTAAACTCATGGGGAATTTCGAATTCCTGAATAATGACGATGAGCTCCCAGTAAGTGGGGAAGGATATGTATCACCAGGACATAACTCCGCATTTTACGATGAAGAGACTGGCAAGTATTATTTGATCTTCCATACACGGTTCCCGAATCGTGGTGAAAAGCATGAGGTTAGAGTACACCAGATGTTCATGAACGCTGATGGCTGGCCGGTGGTCGCACCACACCGTTATGGTGGCGAGACCATTGATAAATATACGAAAGAGCAAATCGCAGGCGAATACAAATATGTGAATCATAATAAAGAAATTACGGCAGATATCGTGCAATCGGAGCTAATTCAATTGACGAAGAGTGGTAAAATCAAAGGCGCAGTAAAGGGCAAGTGGAAGCTTATCGACGATCATACTGCAGAGTTAACGATAGGTGGTTCTACTTACAAGGGTGTGTTCCTGAAAGAGTGGAATGAAGCTACAGCCAGTAATGTTATGACGTTCACCGCGGTTTCTAATGAAGGGATCTCTATCTGGGGAAGTCATGTATCACCTTCGGAATAAGATAGTTTAAAAGGATTAACAGCAGAAGGGGTTTCAACTAGTCATGTGTAATGGCTAAGTTGAAACCCCTTTTATAATGTAGGATTAGTCTACGAACTTTCGGATCACAATAACAGCATTATGGCCGCCGAAGCCAAATGAATTGGAGATGCCTATTTCGAGATTAGCTTTTCGTGCATTGTTAGGTACGTAATCTAAATCACAGATGGAATCAGGGGTGTCCTGATTGATGGTAGGAGGAATGATCCCTTCTTGGATACTTTTAACTAAAGCGATGGCTTCTAAGCCGCCAGCGGCCCCTAAAGCATGTCCAGTCATGGACTTATTAGCGGTTACGGGGATGTGGTAGGCATGCTCGCCAAATAATTTTTTAATCGCTAGGGTTTCAGAATGGTCTCCTACTACTGTACTTGTCGCATGCGCACTGATTACATCTACGTTGTGGGGCTGGAGATTAGCTTCATTTAGCGCTAACTTCATAGCTTGATAGGCACCAATCCCCTCTGGATGAGTGGCAACCATATGATAAGCATCAGAGCTAGCACCATACCCGATCACTTCACCGTGAATCTTGGCGTTTCTACGCTGAGCATGGGAGAGTGACTCAAGAATGACTATGCCGCCACCTTCACCGATTACAAAGCCATCCCGTCCTCCATCGAAAGGGCGGCTCGCTTTAGTAGGCTCTTCATTTCGTGTAGATAAAGAGGTGGCATTCCCGAAGCTGGCCAACGAGATTTCAGTAATAGCAGCTTCAGAACCCCCGGCTATAACAATGTCCGCACCGCCATAACGAATTAAACGGAAGGCCTCACCAATCGCAGTATTTCCAATAGAACAAGCTGTTACTGGAGACATGGTCGGGCCGAGAGCTCCAAATTTAATGCTGATCATCGCCGCAGCCATATTGGAGATCATCATGGGAATTAAGGTAGGGCTGACTCGATCAGGTCCACGCTCTTTCAGGACCGTACCTTGATCCATCAAGGTCTGAATTCCTCCAACACCAGATCCTACATAAACGCCAAGTCTCTCCTTGTCAATCTTATCAAGCTGGAGGCCAGAATGTTTCCAAGCCTCTTCAGTAGCTGCGAGGGCAAACTGACTGAATCTGTCCATTCGCCGTGCCTCTTTACGCCCAAATCTGCCCTCTGCATCGAAATCACGTACTTCGCCGGCAATTCTCGTCTTAAAACCTGTTGTATCAAATGAAGTGATCGGGGATATACCCGATTCACCAGAAATTAGCCGATCCCAAAATTGTTCGATTGTATTTCCAAGTGGTGAGATTAAGCCCATGCCTGTAATCACTACGCGTTCCATAATGAACCTCCTCAGCTAGTGTATACTAGTATTTTTCCACTTTATTTATCCTATTACAAGTTATCGTTTATCCTAGTATAATTTGTACTATACTAAAGGAACAGAAATCCCAAAGTGGAGGTAGCTTATGGCTAATCAAACAAGATTACAAGCATTATCCGATTTTTTGAAAGCACGTCGTGCGGCAATTTCACCAAGCTCTGTAGGCTTGCCAGAAGGCACACGCAGAAGAACGCCAGGACTCCGCAGGGAAGAGGTTGCACAGCTTGCAGGGGTAAGCAGTACCTGGTATACGTGGCTTGAACAAGGCAGAGATATAAAAGTCTCGTCCTCTGTTTTGGACTGTATTGCCACTGCACTTAGGCTGACTAAAGATGAGCGGAAGTATCTTTTTGCATTGGCTTTAGAAACTGGAACCGGAACCACACCCTATCCGCAAGATGAATCTTCCGTAATTAGTCCTTCGCTGCAGAAAATTTTACAGGAACTTAAATATTGTCCTACGATAATTTCTGATAGACGTTGCGGAATCGTCGGTTGGAATGAAGCTGCCGCCCATGTTTTTCTTGATTTCTCAAAGCTGCCCATCGAAGAGCGGAATATGATCCGATTGTTATTTGTTCGTAAGGAGTTTAGGCGCTTAGCAGTGAATTGGGAACAATTCGTCAGCGGTTATCTTTCTATCTTCAGAGCGTATTACGGACAGTATGTAGAGGATCATTGGTATGATGAATTTATAGAGGAATTGAAAGAATTGCATCCGGCTTTTAATGAGATGTGGGAGCAAAGTCGGGTTAGTTCGGCCCCGGATGTGTTACTAGAATTCAGACATGCCAAGGCGGGAAAAATGTTATTTCATCTAACCTCTTTGCAGGTTCATGGCAGTGCAGATTTACGCTGCAGCATCTATACTCCTGCGGGAGATTCGAATACTGAAACCAAGCTGAAGCAGCTTATGGAGCAGCATACAATAGAAGGATTAAGCTAGATTCACATAGAGAAGCATCCCTAGCTGAACTTCCAGCTAGAGATGCCTAATGCTACACTATTAGAAATCTGATGTTGAAATTTCAATAGTTCCGAATGTGGTGCCAGCAGGAGTGCTTAAGAGTGCAGCTACCAAAAGGGCATGAACTGCGAGCGTAAGGCTATTGAATGCTGGAATCGTGTATGTGATAACTGGAGCATTCACACGAGTGATTACTAAATCTACTGGGAAGTTGGAGTTGTTGTTCACAGTAACAGCAGCGTTAATTCCACCTGCAAGGTTTTCATAATAAGATTTACCAATGACAGGGGCTAAATTGAAATATTGAAGCGGTAATACGATGGCCATAGTAACGACCTCCTTTTCGTTTGATAGGATATTCTATGTTGAAAATCTATTAATGCTAGAGCGAATGCCATGGTGAATTAGCACTTTTTAATAGAAAAAACCGGGGATGTCCAATAGCCACTTAGAAAGCGGCTGGGACATCCCCGGTTTATTTTCGTACGCTTATTCCGTTTTTTTACGATAAATCAGATACAGTATCAATCCGAATAGCATGCCGACAAACGACATTGCGGATATCGTTAAGTAAAGAGCTTTACCCCCAAAGGCATCATATAATGCCCCACCAGCATAAGAAGCTAGGATACCTGATACACCGAAGAACAATAGTGCAAGGACGGTTTGCCCTGTAGCACGCCATTCCTCGGGTACAATGCTGTAGAGGTATTGAATAGCAGCCGAGTAGAACACAGGGAAGGTAAGAATTTGCAGAATCTGCAAATACGCTAACAAGTGTGGATCAATGATCCAAGCTGAAATCAAGAAACGAAGGAAATAGAAGGCTCCGGAAATCGATATGATGATCAGTTCTTTTCCTTTTCGCAACCACCAGAAGCTTAATGCAAAGACAATGATTTCACTTATTGCCGCGAGGAAAAATGATTGGCCTACCAATTGAGGACTGCCACCAAGCTCACGAATATAAACTCCAATAAATGTATCGTTCATTCGTGCGGGTACAGAGCTAATAAATATGAGCACCAGAAACATCAATGTCTTTTTGTTGCCAAAAAAGTGCTTGAGGCTATCCAGCGTGACCGGCTTACCTGTGACGGGGGCATCTGGCATGTTCCAGCTTACTATAAAGCTTATAAGGCAAATGGCAACAAACAGAAGAGCTATTCCATGAGAGCCGAAAAAACCAAGCACATAGCCAGTAATCAGAGCCATTACACCATAACCTAGCGCACCATATGTACGGATAGAACCATAGCTAATTCCAGCCGCCTCAGAGACTCGGAAATTCAAGCTTTCTGTCAGCGGATCAATGGGCATCAAGAAGAAATACAGCAGCATAGCAAAAAGAATGAGAACAACGTAACTGCTGGAATCGAACAAAAAGTATCCGGTTACCGCTGAGCATAACAGCAGAGCTAACAGCACTTTGCGGATGGTTTTTGTTTTATCACTGATCATCCCCCATAAAGGCTGGGCAACGATGGTAACAAAACCACCAGTTCCAATAATGAAGCCGATTTGCGATGGGCTTAGATCTTGTTCACTTAGATAGACTGGCAGAAAGGGAATAAACATGGCTAGCAGAGCAAAATACAAAAAGTTAAACCCTCGTAAAAGATTTGGTGCATTCATAAGTTTTTTTACCTCACGTGTCAGAAAATTTGTATAGAGTCAATTTTGCTATTGTATCATGGATAATAAATGATTAGGATATAAATCTATTCGCGGAACTGCTCAAGATGACCCTAACCCTCTATAAATTTCTGGCCGTAATATGATAAACTGGTTACTATTAAAGCAAAATGCAAGGAGAAACGTTAATGATAAAGTTGGTATCATGGAATGTGAATGGTCTTCGGGCCTGTGTTAAAAAAGGGTTTGATGATTATTTTAAGGAAGTAGAAGCAGATATTTTCTGTGTACAGGAGACGAAGCTGCAAGAAGGGCAGATTGTTCTGGAACAGGGTGAAGAATACTATCAATATTGGAATTATGCAGTGAAAAAAGGGTATTCAGGCACAGCTATATTCACCAAAATCAAGCCGATCTCTGTGAGATACGGAATGGAAGAGGATGAAGAAGCGGAAGGCCGGATTATTACGCTGGAGTTCGAACATTTTTATCTAGTGAATGTGTATACACCAAATGCCAAACGAGATCTGGCTAGATTGGATTACAGAATGGAATGGGAGGACCGCTTCCGCAATTACCTTCTGGAACTGGACAAGCTAAAACCAGTCGTTGTATGCGGCGATATGAACGTAGCCCATCAGGATATTGATATCAAAAATGCTAAAGCTAACCGCGGAAACTCTGGCTTTACCGATGAAGAAAGGGGAAAAATGAGTACGCTGCTGGAGTCCGGCTTCATAGATACCTTTAGATATTTTCATCCAGAGCTTGAAGGCGTTTATTCATGGTGGTCTTATATGCCGAAGGTGAGAGAACGGAATGTAGGCTGGCGGATTGATTATTTCCTAGCTTCTTCTAGACTTGCACCTAATCTGCTGGATGCCCAAATCGATTGCCACATTATGGGGAGCGATCATTGTCCGGTCATCCTCAAGCTTGCTGATTTCACAGATTAGAATCGAATATTTAAAAGGCCGCTAAGTCTCTTTAAAGGACGAAGCGGTCTTTTGTATTCATTAAGAATTATAGTCTGCCAATGATCTCAGGGAATTCAGTCGGTCCCATATTCACATTAAACTTTTGTTTAAGAATTAGCTGATTCTCTAGTAAGATTATTTCAAGAGTTATGCAGAAAGGCATTTCAATAAACAATAAAGTAAGCTGTAGCTGATCATCAGCAACCCAAGTAAAGCTGGACATGATTCGGTTCAAGGAAGCATCAATGACCTGTGCGAAGCTTTCGAGCCATTTCCCTCGACCAAGACAGATCACAGAATCCTCTCCAGTCTTAAATTGTAAAGTAACTGCAGCTTCGTTGTTATTGAAAGAGATAGAGAAGGTGTCCAAGGCAAATTGGTTGTCATCGAGCTTATAGGTTAAGCCGTTTATTCGTTCTTCTTGTGATGAAGAGGGCTGCAGTTGTGGCGGTTGGATAGATAAATTCTTTAATTGTTCAACCAAGTGGGCAGAAGCAGCCGGCTCTAATGGCAAGGGAGCTGGCTTCATCGCGGGAAGCAGATGTTCCCACACAGCATTCAACATTCCTTGTATACTGTCTGATGCAGCAGTAGTAATAATTACGGCATCTTGCTCCGGAAGCACAACACAGAGTTGACCGAAGGCGCCATCTGCCCGGTAGCCACCGTGCTGGCATTGCCAGAACTGATACCCATATCCCATTGCCCAGTCATGATCACCTTCGCCATTGGAAATATGTTTGGAAGTAGCCTCATTAATCCACTTTTCAGGCAGAACCTGTTGATTATTCCAAATTCCTTTTTGTAAGTATAGCTGGCCGAATTTAGCGATATCCTCGGTTGTAATGTTTAAGCCAAATCCCCCTGTGTTAATTCCACGTGGACAAGACTCCCACGTTGCACCGTGAATGCCCAGAGGAACGAAGAGGCGCGGTTCTAAATATTCTAGCAGTGTTTGGCCAGTAACCCGTTGAAGGATCGCGGCCAGCATGTAAGTAGCACCGGTATTATATAGGAAATGTGTACCCGGTTGTTTCTCGACGGGGACGGAGAAGAAAGCTTTCACCCAATTCCCGTCGGTACTTTTGCGAAGGGTGTCCATAGTATCCACGACATGCCCGGTACCCATCATCAATAGATGTCTGATTGTCATATTGGATAGATTCTCCGTGATAGTCGAAGGAGCCTCTTCAGGGAAAAAGGAGAGGACAGAATCATCGAGGGTGACAAGTTTCTCAGTAACAGCAAACCCGATTGCGGTTGAGGTGAAGCTTTTGCTAAGGGAAAATAACATATGCGGAAGAACGGACCTGTAAGGAGCCCACCAGCCTTCAGAGACCACATAACCATGTCGTAATAGCATAAAGCTGTGCAGGCCTAAATTTTGTTCTTCTACTGCACTAATAAAGCAGGATATTGCGGTTGATGAAATCCCCTGTTCTTCTGGAAGACTTCTAGATAACTGCAAGCTGCTTGTGGTTTCCATACGCTCATCTCCTAAATTTTGAGAATGCTCACCTCCTAATTCTATAATAATTTCCAATGTAAAAATACCATTTAAATAATAACTAGTTTAGCTTTCTACAGGGCTGTTGCTGGATACATCAGATTGGAGCCGTTTCTCTGGCCAAGAAATAACATGAGAAGTTCGACTTAGTTTCTCATACATTAGCTGAGTTTCTTTTTTGAATATACTAATGACTAAATGAATAAAGAAAGCCAAGTCTATCAATAGAACAAACAGATGAATAAGCATATTCCATACGGAGGAAAGATGCCCTAGAAGGGCGGAATCAAGCAAAAGAGCGTGAATCCCAAGCAGCACCCAATATAGCAGGCCATATCTGATCATCAGAGCCCAGAAAAAAGCATGATTCCCGCTGCTCTTCACCCGAATCCGCACCATCCATTTCCCTAAGGTCCGTCCGCCCGTGAGAGCCGGAACAAGCATGAAGTAAATACCAGTTACAATCCAGAAGGCAGCTTTTATATCGAATCCGAAGAGTACCCCAAACCCGATGCTCCACACCATACTATCGATTAGAAAAGCTATTCCTCTGCGGGTATAGGAGACTCTTTTGGCAGAGCGGTCAATGTTTGTATCCAGTTGTTCTATACGTGGCAATAGCCCGGAGATCCAAATGGAAATTCGAAATCCAAAAATCCCTCCGATTGTGTTGGTAATGAGATCATCGACATCAAAAAGACGGTAAGGATGATCGAAGAAACCATAAATTCCTGTAATCTGCGTGATCTCAAAGGACAAGGAAAAGGCAAAGGATAGTAGAATGCACACGACCCAGCGTGTACGAAAATAATAGCCCAAAAACATTCCAAACGGTACAGTCAATGCAACGTTAAAAATGACCTGTAAAAATGCAGGCTCACGCAGTAATGACCAGTAGGTCGAGATTTGTTCAGGGATGATTGACGATCCATCCACAATATCCTGAATAAACTGAAGGGGAATGAATTGGACGACACTCCCAGAAGGTGCAGCATTGTGCCGGGAGGATGGAAAAGGAAGCAAGACAAGAAAATAAGCGTTCATCAGATAGAGCAGCAGCAGATATAGGATTAAAGCTCTAAGCTTATGTATATAGCCATGTCTGCGGTATTGTACGATAAGAAAAGGTAGTGTGAAGACCAGCGCTGCTATTGGAAACATCATGAACGCATACGAAATTGGAAAAAAGTACGAATGAAACATAAGTCACCTGCCGTGGAATTGTTTTTATAAGAAATTTGACTCTACTTGGAAATTAGCTATCCCCGGCTCATTATAAGTTTTTATGATAGGGAACTCAACTAATTTATCCAACGTTTCCGGCATACATATGTCTATGAAGGAGCGTGAAGTGGATGGAGAAAAAGGTTCAGCAGTATTATCGGCTCAAGCAAAAACAAAAGGATATTGAAAAAGAATTGGCCGAGCTTCGTCAGGATATTTTAAATTATTGTAGTCAGCAGGAAACTAACGAGACTGAAATTGGCCGCTATAAAGTGAAGCTGGTCGTGCAAAACCGCAAAGAATATGATGATGCAAAGTTATATGAGACCTTATCAGACCCCGAAGTGTGGCGTTTGCTCTCCAAATCAGATCCGGCAAAGGTGGCAAGCTTGACCAAGTTGAATGTAATTTCAGAGGATAAAATCATGCATACTTATGCTTTGAAGACAGTGACACTGTTACAGGTGGATAAAAAATAGGGATTGAAGTGAGCGGTTCCTCGCGGGAGCCGCTTAATTTGGCTCATAACTGTCCAGATTAAGGAAATATGTTACAGTATTAGGGTGGAAGGGAGGTTGAATAGTGAAAAAAATAATCATCGGAGGCGTCATGGGCTTAACGATTTTACTTTTTTTCTTCTTTATTTTGCGGCATAATAATCAATCACTTGAGGTAAAACCGGATGTTATGTTCCCAACAGCGGAATACAGGGTGACTGATAGTAGTGCTCCAGGATTACATATACTTATAACTGCTGAAGGGGCGGATGTTATTAAGATACAGGCTACATCCGGCAATTTATTGTTATGGAACCCCCCTGACTACAAGGTGCATAACAAAGGTCTTGAGCTGAAAATCAAATCTGGAGATCAAATTTATTGGAGTCCAATGGATGGGGAGAATAAGCAAATAGATGAACCTCAGGATACCAAGATCACAGTGATTGCTTACCATAATGATAAGCAGATCGGAACGTCCAATGTAGAGATTCATAAGAATGATCTAGGTGTCTATACAGGCGAAATACCTGAAGTGAAGTAGCTGAGAATCTAAATCGAATCGCAACTATCCTCGTTTTGCGTTAAAATAAGAAGTGAAGCTGACCGAGTGCTTATAGCAACCCTAGAGATGGAGGAAGAGAATTCATGAAAGATTTTGAAGTAATGCTGGAGAAATATGCGAACCTAGTTGTAAAAGTAGGAGTAAATGTACAGCCTGGACAAGTCCTTATGGTACATGCACCGATAGAAACCGCAGAACTTACTCGCTTGATTGTAGCGAAAGCCTATGAAGCGGGAGCTAAATATGTAATTGTTGACTGGGACGATGAAGCAACTACACGGATCCGTTATGAAAAAGCCCCAGAGGATTCTTTCGATTACTATCCACAGTGGCAGGCTGAGATGATGGAGAAATTCGCGGAAGAGAATGGTGCCATCTTACATATTAAAGTACCTGATCCTGAACTGTTTAATGGCATTGATTCTTCTAAGGTATCTAGAGCAGTCAAAGCAGCGGCTGTTGCTCGCAAGAACTACTCCAAATATACTCGGAACAGCAAAATCAGCTGGTCTCTGGTCAAAGCGCCAACACGTGCTTGGGCGAACAAGGTTTTTGCCGATCTTCCTGAAGAAGAGCGGGTAGAGGCGATGTGGGAAGCTGTATTCCAGATGAATCGTGTGGGCAGCAATGATCCGGTAGCTGCTTGGAGAGAGCATATTGGTCAGTTGAAAGAAAGTCAGGACAGAATGAACGCTAAACGTTATAAAAGCTTGCATTACCGTGCTCCGGGAACGGATCTGCATGTAGAGCTTCCGGAAGGCCATTTATGGCGCGGGGGTGGCGGTGAGAATGATAAAGGCGTATATTTTGTAGCTAATATGCCAACGGAAGAGATTTATTCCATGCCCCATCGTACTGGCGTTAATGGCACAGTTAGAAGCACGCTCCCTCTTAATTTGAATGGACGGTTAGTTGAAGGACTTTCATTCACTTTTGAAAAAGGGAAAGTCGTAGCTTATGAAGCTGAATCCGGACGCGAACATTTAACCTCACTGCTGGCAACGGATGAAGGTGCATCTTATCTAGGAGAAGTAGCCTTAGTGCAGCATGATTCTCCAATCTCTCGCTTGAACCGCATTTTTTACAATACAGGGATTGATGAGAATGCCTCCTGCCATTTCGCGCTAGGAAGTGCTTATCCTGTAAATATTGAAGGCGGCACAAAGCTTACGAACGAAGAGCTTGTCGCTAGAGGAGCTAATGTCAGCTTAACGCATGTCGATTTTATGATCGGTTCAGCAGAGCTGGATATTGACGGAGAGCTGGCGGACGGCACGATTGAACCCGTATTCCGTAAGGGAAACTGGGTGTTGTAAGGAGAAGAAAAAAGCCGGATCTCTTCCAATGAGATTCCGGCTTTTTTTGAGTGCCTATACTGGTCATTTTTAGATTGAAAAATAGTTAAGACACATAGCCTCACGTACTTCGGTCATCGTTTCTTGAGCAATGCTGCGGGCATGCTGTGTTCCAGAGATTAAGATTTCCTGCACAAGCTTCGGCTTAGTAGCATAATAGGAACGACGCTCTCGCATCGGTTCTATAAGCAGATCTAGTGCTGTCGAAATCAACTGTTTGCAAGCAGAACAACCCATGGTACCCCGCTCGCAGCCTTCACGAATTTCGGTTACCCCCGCTGAGCGAAAAGCACCATGATAAGCAAAAATAGGACAGATATCTGGATGTCCAGGATCATTTTTATGCACACGCGCTGGATCGGTTGTGGCTTTTCGTATCTTAAAGATAATCTCTTCCTTAGTGGAGTCCAGCTCGATGGCATTGCCAAGGCTTTTACTCATTTTAGCGTTGCCATCCGTACCCACAAGCCTCGGAGTCTCACTGATCAGCGCTTTGGGTTCCACCAGTATCGGGCTGTACAGCTCGTTGAATCTGCGGACGATTTTACGGGTTAATTCCAGATGAGGGAGTTGGTCTTCCCCTACAGGAATTATCGTTGCTTTACAAAATGTTATGTCAGCAGTCTGACTAACTGGATAACCAAGAAAACCGTAATACAATTCATCTAAGCTCGAATTTTTCGATTCGGCTTTAATCGTGGGATTATGCCGTAAAGAATTCACAGTAACAAACATAGAGAACAAGATGGTCAGCTCTGCGATTTCAGGGATCATCGATTGAATAAATATAGTTGTTTTCTCCGGATTTATACCCGCAGATAAATAGTCCAGTGTGATCTCATGTAGATGTTGACCCAGCAGCTGTGGACGATCAAAATGGGTCGTTAGGGCTTGAATATCCGCTAAAAACACAAAAGTTTCATATTGCTCCTGAAGGGCTACTCGGGTCTGCAAGCTGCCGGCGTAATGGCCAAGGTGAAGCTTTCCAGTCACTCGATCTCCAGTTAAGACACGTTCGTTCATCATATAAATTCCTCCTGTTATTTAGCATTTGGTTACACTCGAGTCGCCACCACCAGCCATCATCCATGGCCATCACCTCCTTTAAATGACAAAAAAACCTCATCCAATAAGGACGAAGTTGTCGTGGTACCACCTTAAATGATCGTGTCACCTTACGATTCTTGGCTTTCGATCTTCTCTTACCTGTACGGAGAGGTTGAATTTATTCTCGATACAGGTCCCTTGATAACGGCGGGAACCCCGGTTTTCCCTACTGCATCCATTAAGATAGTTCGGAAAAACAACTATAAAGGCCATTCGAGCATACGCTGGTCACCGGTTCGCACCTACCACCGGCTCTCTGAAGACCATGTTCGTCTGTCTACTTACCCTTTGTCATCGTTGTTCATGATATGTGAATTATTGTAATTCTGAACAGGGGTGTTGTCAATGAGTAGAAATCGTATGGTGATTGACGAGGTATCTAGGTTTATATGATCTAGCAAAGTATACCTTAAATGTATATAATCATCAGGAATTAAGTCCAATCTATCATTATGGATTCACAATATACTACTCTATAACCTTGAAATGGAGTGATGATAAATGGCGACAATAATAAGTTATGGGTCACAGGCAAAAATCCCGTTAGATCCGTTTACTACTGCTATAACGGTTGCAGGGATTCCTGGAGCTGGAGCGGGTTTAGCTACAGCGCAAGTAAATATTAGTCCGGCTAATCCGGCTTCTTTCTCCAGTAGAGTCGAGTTAAATGGAAGTTTTAGTCTTACTGCACTTGCTAATAGCCAATTTCTTGTTATCATCCGACGAGCTGGAGTCGATATTTATAGATCCTTTTATCGTTTTACTACAATTACTGATATTCAATTAAGTGCTCAGTGGGTCGATGGTGCTTATATTGGAGTCCACAACTATGAATTGGTAATTCAGAATGATAGCAACTTGCCTATCAATCTATTTGGACCCATATCATTCACAGCAACTGCTATTGGAGGAGAGGGCGTAATTTAAGTTATGTCTCTGTGCGCCATTTAAGGGACGGGTGAATCAAAGCTTTGGACAGTTGAATCGATCTGATTCAGCTGTCCTTTTTTCGTGGGCATATAATTGAAGTACAACTCTCACAGCATAAATCTCCAACCATTTCCTTGATATAGCGGTTTATTTATTTAAGATGTTATCCTCTAAAACAGCGTATTTATCACCGTATTGCTTAATGATATGTTGTTCTCCCCAATTACATAATGCAGTCAAAATATCGCTTAAACTATCCCCATATTCACTAAGCTCGTATTCTACTTTTGGTGGAACCTGATTATAAACAATTCGGTTGATGATTCCGTCTGCCTCAAGCTCGCGTAGCTGCTGGGTTAACATTTTTTGAGTAATGCCGGGCATCAACTGTTTTAACTCAGAGGTGCGTTTTTTGCCATGAGTTAAATGACATAGAATTACGCATTTCCATTTCCCTCCGATGACCTCTAGGGTGGCTTCAACAGAAATATTGTATTTTTTCTTGACAGTTGTTGTAGATGTTGTTGTCATGATAACCTCCAAGGTATGGGTACTTTTTAGCACCTATGGCACTTTTGAGTGCGTACTATTAATTATGTCCAATTTAACTCATCATAACATTTTTCGTTCAATTTTTATAGAATGCTATAATTTAGAGAGCTTTGGGTGAAAAAAAGTTAAGTGAAATAAAAACCGTTTCTATACCTCCCCCGTCTTAATCTATGAAAGGTTGAAGAGAGGAGGCTAAGGAAGGACATGACGATGACTAATGCAGAAATGAAAAAAGTAACGATTCTTGATACTCGGAGCGAGACAGATTTTTACGATTCGATATTGGTACATAGAGAACAATTGTACAGTATTGCTTATAGTTACTTGCGTAACCGAAACGATGCGCTAGAAGCGATGCAGGAAATGACTTGCCGGGCTTGGATTAAAAGAAAAACTTTAAAGGACCCCAAAGCATTCAAATCATGGATTATTCGAATTCTAATTTATGTCTGTATAGATGAACAAAGACGGAGAAAACGTTCCATGCCGCTGGTAGATGAAAGAATAGGAGAACAGGTCACACACATTGGCCATCATCGGATGGAAATGCTGTGGGCACTCGAGCAGGTTAAGCCCAAGTATCGCCATGTGCTGCTGCTAAAATACTACAACGATATGACCTTGACTGAGATCGCTAACATTATGAATAAACCCGAGGGGACGGTTAAGACTTGGCAGCATAAGGGGCTGAAGCAGTTGCGAACCATCATAAAGAATCGGGGTGAATGGAACAATGAGTAGTCAAGAGGAGCTTGCCATGTTAAGCGATGCCGAACGTATCCCACAAGAACAAAAAATAGAGAATGCAGCCGCTCAGATCTATGCGATCCAAGCAGGTTTGGAATTAGGCAAGAAACGTGGCAGAAGGTTAATATTCACAAAAAGTGCGATGTCTGTGCTGGCGGCTGCAGTGATGATAGCGGGCTTGCTGTTCTTCAATCCAACCCAGCTGTTGCCACAGCAAGGGACTTCGAGTGTTGAAACGTTTGATTGGGGCGTATTGGAGCCTTTTAAAACATTGGCTGCAGCTGATATTGATGCTCTTACACTAGAGTCTGCAATCCGGAATGATTATGTACAAATCGTTAATAAGAGTGCTGAATCAAATGGATATAAAATTACTCTAAATGCTGTGCTTGCTGATGAAAATAAAATCATGCTGCTGTATACAGGGACAACAAGTGATGGTCAGGAAGTGTACAGTGTAAATAGTGTGAAGCTGACAGAAGCTGAAACTGGACGAGACGTAATGGAGGAGAATGGGAATAGGGGCGGAATGGGAGCACACGCAGAGGGAACCATATATACTTGGCTCGGTAAAACTGTATTCTCACTGGACCGAAATAAACCAAGGCCAACAGACGTAGTGGCGGATTTTCAGATTGCCTCTGTAGACCCGGGAATGTTAAGTAAACCGAAAACAGGAACGGTTTTATCCGACATGCGGTATTCTGATCGTTTAAAAGTGAACTTCTCTATTGATCCTAAGTTTTGGGAGCAGAAGACGGAGACATTAGTTGTAGACCACCCCTTCATAATTGACGGACAGGAAGTAAAACTAGCCGAAGTCGAGCTTTCTCCGTTAAGCATAGCGCTCAAATTTACGATAAATGAGGAATTGAAAACGGATTGGATCGTCCGAAATGAACTGTTTCAAAAGCTCCCCTATGAATTAACAGCGCAGATTGGGAAGCACGACATTAAAATTAATCCGAATTCTGGTAGTGGATCTGATGATGGATTTATAAGTTACTTCAGCAGTAATGTGTTGGATCACCCGAAGTCACTGCGACTGAAACTTAATGCGGGGGCAGATCGAGAGAAAGAAGAGTATATTGATATTCTGAAAAAATGAGCGGTAAGCGATATTAGTGAATATGCGTTGGGAGTTGTAATATAGAAAAAGGCCGCTGGTTGCGGCCTTTTTGTTATTGTTGGGACATTATACTAACTTTGCGAGTTACCTTTTAACACCAAACACGCCACTTGTTAAATGAGAACAAACTCCTGATGCTCCTATCGGGACTGTATGTGCATAATGCTCCTCACGGGGTCTATAGGCGCTTAATGTTCCTCAGGCTTCTCATGTTCCTCACGTTTCTCATGTTCCTCAGGCACCTCATGTTTCTCACGCTTCTCACGTTTCACAGGCTCCTCACGTTTCTCAGGTTTCTCATGTTCCTCACGCGCGTAACACTCCTAACGGACCATATTGCAGCTATTTTCGCTTTTTGGACCAATTTGCTTAGTTTTCGGACTGCATAGCTCTTATTGGTCTAAATCCACACCAAAATTGAGCATATTGGGTTGAATAGCTGCATCTGAGTCCGATAGCACTGCGAAATGCCCGGATTCTTCGAAATAAGGGCTCCTGTGTCCGAACCATCTGCCTCGTAAATACTGCACTGTAAACTCGCCATCTGACCTCGTAAATACTGCACTTTAAACTGTAAATCACCGTCTGAGCGTCTTAGCTATTTCGGCAGAACAAAAGTGGCATTAGTGCGGTACAAAAGAGTTGCTAATGTGGCAACTAAGTTAATAACGCTCCTCAGGTTTCTCATGCTCCTCAGGTTTCTCATGCACCTCATGTTCCTCACGCGCGTAACACTCCTAACGGACTGTATTGCAACTATTTTGGCTTTTTTGACCATTTTGCTGAGTTTTCGGACTGCATAGCTCTTATTGGTCTAAATCCACACCAAAATTGAGCATATTGGATGAATAGCTGCATCTGAGTCCGATAGCACTGCGAAATGCCCGGATTCTTCGAAATAAGGGCTGCTGAGTCCGAACCATCTGACCTCGTAAATACTGCACTATAAACTGTAAAATCGTCGTCTGACCTCGTAAATACTGCACTGTAAACTAAAATCGTCGTCTGACCTCGTAAATAGTACACTCTAAACTGTAAAATTACTGTCTGAGCGTCTGAGCAATTTCGGCGGTACAAAAGTGGTGCTAATGTGGTGCTAATATGGCGTTAATATGGCGCTAGTAGCACTAATATGGCACTAATTTGGTGCAAAGGTGACGCTAGTGTGGCAACTACTAAGTCAGTAACTTTTCTCGTTGTAGTTATGGGAGTATGTGTTCAGTAATTAGTTAGTCGAGTTAGTTGCTGTAATTTGTTTTCAACCATTCCTCGTTTGACCAGGACAATTTGCCTGCCCCTGAGCCGTCAACAGCGGTAAGTCTAGATTTTAGACTAGCTGGGTCATCTGAAGTGTAGCTATAAGGTAGTGTTGTGAATCCGTTCCATGCAAATGCTTTAACGGCAGCGGGTACAGGGGAGAGAGGGCTGTTCTTAGATGTACTGTCTCCTCTGAACGTTGCTCCATCTAGTGAATAGATCGTATCTAAAGCTGCGATTGCACCCGTATATTTGCTATTACTTGCATCCGCTTGATTGTTGCGAAGAGGATACACTACATCAATGATTACAGACCTTTCAAGTAATACAGCTCCTCCTTCTGTAGAGATGGCTCCGTTACTTGTAACCCCGAAATGATACCCCTTGCTTGAGATCGCTTTTTCCATAGCGGAAGTTAGACGTTTTTTAGCCAATCTAGTATCTTCGTTGTCCATTACAATGTTATAGGCATGCGCATTACCACTACGAAGGCGGGGCATGCGGTCTTGTATATCTTTATAGTAGTTGTGATGGAGCGTTACAGAAAGAAGCGCATTATCAGCTGCAAACTCTGTTGCGCCTATTAAGTGGCCCTTTTTTTGACTAGCGGCAATCGCAATGATGTCGTCTTTACTTAGGCCAACTGAGCTGCTTCTTAAATAAGCGTACATGGGATAGGCGGCCTTGTTGGCTTCCATAGCATTAATTTGCTGAGTAACCCAGCTGTTTGCGTTTCTATCATCCCCTAAGAAGGATGACCATGAAATGGTGACGCCGTTGCTGCCTTTTTTAACATCGACAACTCCGTCATAAGATTTATTGAAGGTGCAGTGGTCGATCCATATGTTGTTGCTGTTCTCAATGGTGATGTAGTCCCAGTCGTTTTTATCGTAATTTCCTTTGGTTGCTTCATCCCATTCCCACAGCTCATCAAATTCAAGGTTGCGGATGATGACGTTAGAGCTTCTTTTAAAGGTAAAAGCGGCATGTTTAATGGTTGCACCCTTAGCAGAGAAAATGGTCAAACCGTCGAAGTTGTCTATAGACACTTTGCTGACACCAGTCTCTATTAATACGGGATGTGTTAAAGCATTGTTATGAGCGCTAAATGGGGAGATCTTTGCTGCATCAGAAATTTCATTCCATCCCAGATCCAAGTCGTTCATAATTTCAATAACCTTTATTTTGGATCCTTTTCTCAGTGCAGTGGCAAGATCTTCTGCGGTATATACCTTTTTATAGAGTGGACTGGTTTCTTGGATATTTCCACCACCTGTTGTTCCTGTGGCAAACCCAGCCAAATCATATTCACTAACCTGAACCGGTGTCGACGTTGGTGAAGCAGTCGGTGTCGGTATAGCAGTAGACGTTGGTGAAGCAGTCGGTAATGGCGTAGCAGTAGGCGTTGGTGAAGAAGTCGGTGTCGGCATAGCAGTTGGTGTTGGTGAAGCAGTCGGTATCGGCGTAGCAGTTGGTGTTGGTGAAGCAGTCGGTATCGGCGTAGCAGTTGGTGTTGGTGAAGCAGTCGGTATCGGCGTGGCAGTTGGTGTTGGTGAAGCAGTAGGCGTTGGTGAAGCAGTCGGAGTCGGTATAGCAGTTGGTGTTGGTGTAACAGTCGGTGTCGGTGAAGCAGTAGGTAATGGCGTAGCAGTAGGTGTTGGTGTTGGTGTCGGCGTAGTGCCAATGGTATCAGAAACGGTCACGTTGTCGAACATCGTAATTGTCTTAAAGGTAACGAGCCCTGCTGCACCTTTTTTTAATTTGGAATCGGAAGCTGAGAGCTCCAGCGTATCATTTACATACATGTTGATGGTATTTCCGCTCATTTCGAGTTTTACATTATACCAAACTCCTGTTTGCAGAGCGTAAGGTTTGCTGGTCAAAGTTGTAGTAGATCCAGAAACCTTCTTTCTGATTTCCAGCATGCCATCATTATTATTATACAAAGAAGCTGCATAAAAATTATTTCCATCTATGTATCTGCCCGCAATATAAGTTCTGTTTGAGCCATTAAAATCAACTACTTTTACATCCGCTTCCACAGTGTAATCGCTCCAGGCTGGATCACCTGCAGAAGTACGTCCTTCTTTTGTGGCAGACTGGTAATATACGCTGTTGCCTTCGTCCTCAACAATAGTCCAATTCCCACTAGTGGATGTCCATAGATTATCGCCCTCTTCAAAACGGTCTTGGAAGAAGGTAGAAGCACTTGCCGGATACACAATAAAAAGAGAAAAGAGCAGGGTAATGCACATAATAACACTAGCATTTTTCTTGAATGATTTTAGCAAACTCATTGTAATCCTCCTTATGTATTTATAAATTTATATTAATATAAATACATATATCGGAAATAAATATAAGTAATAATATGATTATAAAGTCCTTTTTTTAATTAGTGCTATAATAGCTTTTTGGGTATTCAACGATGAATTCTGATCTATACGAACTAGGAGTGATAGACTTGAGCGTAATCCGAATGGAGAACGTAACTAAGAAATATGAGAATACATTGATCTTTCGAGATATTTATTTTCGTGTGAGCAAGGGCGAACGTATTGGCTTAATCGGACGAAATGGAGCAGGTAAATCTACTGTTTTTAAGCTAATCATGGGAAAAGAGGAGCCAACGGCAGGAAAAGTAGAATTAGATCCCAATGTGAAGATCAGCTACTTCTCTCAATTTTCGGAGCTTTCCGGGTCTTTGTCTGTACAACAAGAGTTAGAACTTTGCTTCGAAGAGGTAGCACGCATTGAACAGGAGCTTAACCAAATAGGAGAACAGCTTGGGCAGGTGTCGGATGATGTCCAGATGAATGCACTTTTAGAGCGCCAAGCTGAGCTTTTTGAACAAATGGAGCATTTGGATGGCTGGAATGTATCTGTGGAAATCAATACGGTGCTGACTAAATTAGGATTCGATGAGAGATCGCGGCATCAACCTGTAGAGGAGTTATCCGGAGGCTGGAGGAACCGCGCGGCACTGGCTAAAGTCTTAATTGAAGCGCCCGATGTTGTATTGCTCGATGAGCCTACTAATTTTTTGGATATGGAAGGGATCGTATGGTTGGAGCAGTGGCTGCACCGTTTCAATGGGGCGATGCTTCTGGTTTCTCATGATCGGCAATTTATTGACAGAGTGGTCACGCGGACGATAGAAATCGAGAACTATCATTTTCAGGAATATGAAGGCAATTATACCGATTACGTTCGTAAAAAGAAGATGCGTAAAAAAGTGCTCGATCGGCAATTTGAGTGGGAAGAAGAACTTCTCCTTATGGAGTCCGAGGCCATTGAAAACCGTGGTAGTAAGAAGTCTTCTAAGGATCGTCTATCCCGTAAGCTAACGGATATGAAAAAACGAGTGGAACCTCATCCAGTTAACGTATTAATCACTGATATTTATAGTAATTTACGTTTTCCTGACAAGCTGGGGGAAGTGAAGCGGATTGGACAAAGTTATGATGGCCGCTCCATTTTCCAGAACATTAGCTTCGATATTCAAAAGGAAGACCGGATAGCTATCGTAGGTCCGAACGGCAGCGGAAAATCGACACTAATCAAAGTACTGACTGGACAAGAAGCACCGGAATCGGGGGAAGTGACTTGGGAACGCGGGGTCGGTTATGCGTACTTTAATCAGATGTGGGATGAGCTGGATCATAAAGATACCGTCAGCCATGCCGTAAATGTTTATGGACTGGGACTGGACGCACCGCGGAAAAAGGTGAATAAATTTCTAGCGATGCTGCAATTCTCGGAAATGGATCTGAGTAAAACGATTGGCAGCCTTTCAGGTGGACAGCAGGCCAGAGTGGCTTTAGCGAAATGCCTTCTCTCCGGAGCTGCTGTCATTATTTTAGATGAGCCCACTAACCATTTGGATTTAACCAGTATTCAGGTGATGGAGCAGGCGTTGATTCATTTTCCTGGCGCTGTAGTAACAGTTAGTCATGATCGGTTTTTTATTGATAAAATAGCGACGAAAATGCTCACCTTTGATCCTGAATTAGGCATTACTGAGCAAAATGTTTAGGATTACGCGGGAAGTCGGATGATCACTGTCGTTCCTTCACCTACGTAACTGGAAATTTCAATTCCATATTTTTCGCCAAAATGAAATTGAATGCGATCATGAACATTTTTAATGCCAATATGTTCTTCATCTAAGGTATCTGAGGGTTGAGAGAGACGGAAACGCAGCTGCTTAAGTTTCTCTTCCTCGATGCCAATGCCGTTATCTTTAACGATAATCAGCATATCCTCCCCCGATATCACCGAGGATACCTCAAGCAGACCTGGTTCACTACGGCTTTCTAGGCCGTGTACGATAGCATTCTCTACGATGGGCTGCAAGGAGAAGTGCATGACCTTAACGATCTCGCATTGCGGATCTAGCTGCTCCATGTACTGTAATTTATCCCCAAAACGCAACTGCTGAATCTTCACATATAGCCGGACATGCTCAAGTTCTTCGCGCAGGGTAACGGTGATTTTCCCAGTCTGGATATGAATCCGAAACAATCTGCCGACGATCCCTACCATTTCGCCAATCTCTCTCTGCCCATTGATGATGGCTTTCATTTGAATAGATTCAAGGACATTTGCCAGAAAATGCGGATTGATTTGGCTTTTGAGTGCACCATATTGGGCTACTTTTTGTTGGGCCTTGGCCATCGAAGATCGCTCAATATAGTTTTGCAAATCTTTAACCATCTTACGAATTCCATTATATAGAACCCCAAATTCATCTTGACGATTACTGTACAAATCCACATCGAAATTCCCCATCCCCACCAGCTTCACCTTCCGGCTTAACAGAATAATAGGTTTGGTTACGCGTTCCGAGAGGATATACATAAATAAGAGTGCAGTGACAAGCGATAAGAGCGCCAAGGTTAAAATGATTTTGCCAAGAAAAGAAGCCTGCTTAGTCATCTCTTTTTCATCAATATATTGAATGACCTTCCAGTTGGAGTAAGGAGAGGTAACAAAATTAATGTACGAATCCTTGTCATCAAAAGTACCATATAAGCTCCCGGCGTCATTGTTCATAAAAGTGTTAAGCGCCTGTTTGTCGATAGGGACTGGCTCTAAAGGACTCGTCTCCAATGAATCTGAGCTGTAAACGTTGCCCCCCTTATCGTCTAAAATAATAAATTTCCGCTTGCTATTCTCGGACAGCTTTAAGATTTCCCGTAATGAATCCAGCCGGATATCGATTAACATGACACCTAAGGGCTGCTTGCTTCCTTTTTTATTAATGACTCTGGCAATGGAGATGACGGATTGTTTGGAATTGGTGCGATAGAAGGGGAGATGACTTCCAAACAGGATTACGCCCCCCTTTTTTTGCTGCGTCTGTAAATACCAATCCTCTTGGGTGTAGTCCTTCACATCATAATCCGCACGATTGAAATTGGCGGAGTAGAATACACGTGACCCCGCGAAAATCTGCACACTGTCGACATTTTTAATCGTCATTTCAATCCCGCTGATGAACTGTTCAATCGTGTTTCCATACTGAATACTTAGATCATTCCCGATATTATCTTTGTTGATAGTCCAATGCTCGAGAGCGGTTTGTAATTGACTATCTACTTGGGCGTTAAGGGTCCCTTTTTCAATACTTTGCAGATACTGGTCGATGTTGAAAGAAAGATTATTAAGGATGAGATTAGAGCTGCTTTGATATTCATTTTTGACGGCTTGATTTGAAAAAATATAGATAATCGCGGATATAATCAGCAAAGGAATAGTAATGGTCAGGATCATCAGCACAAAAATCTGCCGATTGACATGCCGCATCCGATAACGTTTTTTTGGCTGGTTTATTTGCATCATTTTGCTTACCACCCCGATTGTTTTCTATAGTCTGATGGGGTCATGTTGGTGAAGAGCCGGAACGTTTTAACGAAATGCTTATAGCTCTTGTAACCACACATTGTGCAGACATCGGTCACTAGAATTTCCGGTTTTTTTAAGCATTCCTGCGCGTATTCCATACGGATTTCGGTTACAAATCGCATATAGTTCTTATCGAGTTTTCTTTTGAACAGACGGCTTAAATAAGAAGGGTTATAGAAGAAGCGATCCGCTACCATTTGTAGAGTAATATCTTGATCAATATTAGCTCTAATGAAGGATTTAATATGTTCAAAGATAATCACATCCTGCTGATGGTTATCCGTCAGACCTTCGGTATATATGTTCCCCAGATGAACCATCCAATTCCCCAGCCACTCGAACATGACCTCAAGGGAGTGAAAATCCTCAACAAAAGTAAGGTTTAATAGTTTATCGCTGTACACACCATCCCTATGAATGTGGTTTTTATTAGCGAAGCGGATAATGACACTTATGATTTCTTGTACATATGCAAGCCATAGATCAGGTGAATGGCCATCTGTTTTATGCAAAATATCTTGTGCCAATCGTTGCATTAATTGTAGAATCTCTTGTTTATTGGCGTTTTCGATGCAGGAGATTATTCGTTTCTTATCGTTGTCATCTAGTTGGATAAGCATTGGTTTAGTAGCTGTGGCGCCTGCCTTTATGGAAGAGATATGGAATATATTCTGTTCATTCTGATAGAAGCGTTGATATAACAGCTTTTCAGACTCGTGAAGTAATGAAGTGATTAGAGACAGTTCGTTCGTCACTGTACCTATGGCAAGATAAAGGGCAAGATGATGTTCTAACGTAAGCTTGTTCAAATGCTGATCGAGTTCAGTAAGTACTTGGGTCTCAAAAGGGACAATGCTCGTTGCAGTCTGTGATCCCATGACTATTAGCCCGTATAGTTTGGATTTAGCAGCATATGTAAAAATAGATCGTGGCAGACTTGCCGGGAGATAGGCCTCCGTTGCAAGATGTATGAACTTAGTCGCCTGTTCTCGCATCCACCTTGTGGATGGTGAAGGTGTTTCTCTGATAGGGAAACCTGCCAAAACAAAAGGGAGATACAGATAATGTTTACTTTTGAAACTACATAATTCAGCGATTAAATTAGTGTCAATTGCAGGTTGTTCTTCTTCGAGTAGTAGCTTTATAAGTTGTGAGCCTTCCAGAGTAGAACGTTTCCTTTGTTCTTGTTGTTTAAGTTGCAGCTTGTTCATGCATTCTTGAATCACGGTTAGGCTTTCTTCATATTCCAGAGGTTTGAGTAAAAAAGCATGCACACTCCCAAGTTTGATGGCTCGTTGAGCGTATTCGAAATCATTAAATCCTGTCAAAATAATAAACAAAGTATCAGGAAGGAATTGGCGAAGCTCTTCTATCATCTGAAGACCATCCATTTCGGGCATGCGAATATCAGTGATCACTAAATCTGGCTGCTCACGTAGTGCGGTAGCGACGCCTTCTTTTCCATTCTCCGCTTCAACAATACTCTGAACACCAAGCTCCTGCCACGAAAAGTAATGTTTTAATCCCGTCCGTATTAACGGTTCATCCTCTACAATCATAAGCTTGTACATGAAATCCCTCCGGAAGACTAGATTTATAGTGGATTTTTCAACAACGATATCATCAAATGTAAGTTATAAGCTAAAAATTAAAATAATTATAGGTGAAATATGTAATGTATTATAACATTGAAGAGGGGCTGAAAGAAGGTATAGGTCAGAATACGACCCTAAATGTAAAAGGAGTGGGATTCTCCTGAATTTATAATTGATTTATGATTAGCGCAAGGAATGAGAAAGCATTCTATTCCACAAAAATAATAGGGGGTAGCACATGAGAGCAATGAAAAAAGGGCTAATGAGCATTGTTGGTGTCGCACTTTTAGGTACACAGTTAGTTGCATGCGGAAATACGAATACAGCGAATTCCGCCAATGAACCAAGTAATAATACTGATAAGAGTGAGCCCGCGGCCACTGAGACTGCTGCTAAACCAGTAGAAATAACATGGTGGAATTTTCCGAGCTTTCAAGCTTTAGATGGTGAAGTTGGCAAATATGAGAAGGAAATCATTGCAGCTTTTAATGAGAAGAATCCGGAAATTAAAGTCAACCTTGAGATGATCACCTTTGAAGGCGGCCCTGAAAAACTGAATGTGGCAATTGCTTCGAATACCGCACCTGATGTAATTTATGATGCTCCTGGACGGATTATTGACTGGGGTAAAAAGGACTTATTAGCACCTCTTAATGATATGGTGACCGATGAAGTGAAAAATGATATTTCGGAAGCCTTTTGGAAACAGTCTAGTGTTGGCGAAGAGATCTTTATGTATCCGATCAATACAGCTCCTTTTATGATGGCGGTAAACAAGACCGTTTTTGAGAAGATTGGCGCGCTAGATTTGCTTCCTCTGGATAAGGAAGACCGAACTTGGACGTTTGAAGAATATAAGAAAGCGCTGGAAGCTGTTAAAGAAAAAGCACCTGATGTTATTCCTACCGGATTCTTCGCGAAGAGCCAGGCTGGAGATCAAGGAACTCGTGCATATCTTGCTAACTTAGGTGTATCCAGATTTCTAAATGAAGATAATTCCACAGTCGCGATCAATACTGATAATGCTGCGAAAGCGTTGGATTGGATCGTTCAAGCTACAAAAGATAAACTTAGCGTTTCTGGTGCGGCTTCCCTTGCGGCTGCTGACGTGAACGACTTATTTTTACAAGGAAAATTAGCCTTTACACTCAACTATTCTGCAGTACTTAAAGCTCAGAACGTATCTAAAAAAATGGTTGAATTCGAAGATGTTCTGCTTCCATTCCCAACTTTAGATGGATCGGAACCTAAGCTTGAACCTTACCTCGGCGGTATGGCGGTATTCAATAATGGTGATGAAGCTAAGATTGCAGCTTCTAAGAAGCTGATTGATTTTATTGCTAATGATCCTGTATGGGGGAAGAAAAACTTGATTCAAACAGGTGGTCTGTCTGTTCGTAATTCGATTACAGGCCTCTATGATGATGCAGAGTACAAATACGCTGAGTATGCTCGTAAATTCACAACAGATGCACCTACCATTGCCGATGGATATGCTGATATTCGTACTTTCTGGTTCCCTGAATTACAACGTGCTTTAACTGGAGGAGCAACCGGTAAAGAAGCTTTGGACAGCTTTGCTGCAAAAGCAAACGAAGCGATTACGAAAGCAAAGGCTGCAATGAAATAAAAAAAGTGAATGGTGTCCAAAAGAATAGAGTGCGGGAAGCACTCTTTTCTTTTTAAATCATCGAAGAAATGGGGAAGGACTGTGGGGACAACGGTTCGCAAAATAAAAGGTTATGTGATTCGTGACTGGATGATGAGTTATCTCTTTTTAGTGCCGGCATTTGGGTTTTTCCTGCTTTTTGTGGCTTATCCGATGGTGAAAGGGGTCTATATTAGTTTCTTTGATTACTCCTTGAGAGATTTCAGCTTTATTGGCCTCGATAATTATATCTCCTTAATAAAAGATGATAACTTCAGGAAGTCGATGGGAAATACATTATTGCTTGTACTCATCACTGTACCCATCGTTATTATTTTCTCGTTATTTATCTCTATGAATATTTATAAGAAAAAAGAGTTTGCCAGATCGTTTTTCCGTGGAGTGTTCTATTTGCCGGCTGTATCCTCGGTTGTAAGCATCACAGTCGTTTGGGGCTGGATTTATCATCCGAACTATGGGATTCTAAATTATTTGACCAGCTTTTTGGGAATGGAGCCTATATCCTGGTTAGGAGATACGAGGACTGCACTGCTTGCAATTATCGTGGTTCTGATAACGACCTCTGTTGGGCAGCCGATCATTTTATATGTGGCATCTATTGGGAACATTCCTACTTCTTACATAGAAGCAGCTGAGATTGATCGAGCGACGCCTTGGCAGATTTTCCGGAAAATATTATGGCCAATGCTAATGCCAACGAACTTATATATTATCGTGATTACCACGATCAACACCTTTCAATGTTTTGCGCTAATTCAGTTGCTCACCTCGGGTGGACCTGTGTATAGCACATCGACTGTTATGTATGGCGTTTACGAACAAGCCTTTATGCTCGGTCATTTTGGATATGCCTCGGCGATGGGTGTCATCCTTGCGATTGTGATCGGGATCATTTCTATCATTCAATTCAAATACTTTGGCAGTGATGTTGAGTATTAAGGAGGGGACATCATGAATTCTACGAATCCGTTAGAACTGACAGCACCTATTGGCCAATCTAAGAAAGTAAGCAAATGGAAAAAAGAATTGACGATTCCAAAAATATTAGCGACCTTCCTGTTGATTCTAGCAACGTTGTTTTTTATCTTCCCTTTTTATTGGGTGGTTTCAGGGGCATTTAAGCTTCAGACTGTGGCAACAACGATCCCCCCGGAATGGTTTCCGGCTAAGCCGACTCTGCAAAACTGGACCGAGTTATTTAAGAATCCCGTTGAGCGCTGGATGTTTAACAGTTTCATCATTGCTTTTTGTGAAATGGCAGCGATTTGTATCGTTTCTTCCTGTGCTGGATATGTGCTAGCCAAAAAGTCTTTTCCTGGCCGAGGGATTATCTTTACGATGTTTGTTGCCGCTATGGCATTGCCTAAGCAAGTTATTCTTGTCCCGCTGTTTACGATGCTTGCAGATTTTGGGTGGGTCAACACGTATAAAGGGCTTATTTTACCAGCGATTGGCTGGCCATTTGGAGTCTTCCTAATGAAGCAGTTCGCGCAGACGATTCCAGGAGAATTAATTGAAGCAGCCAAAATAGATGGCAGCTCTGAGATTCGTTTGTTCGGAACCATCATTTTACCTTTGTTAAAGCCTGCAATAGGGGCACTGGCAATCTTTACCTTCATCACTTCTTGGAATGATTATTTCAGTCAGCTGATCATGACCAGATCGACTTCAATGATGACATTACCACTTGGGGTAGCGACTCTTCGGGGTGAATTCACAACAAATTATGGACTGCTTATGGCGGGTGCTGCGTTAGCCTCTATTCCTATGATTGCAATTTTTCTAATGTTCCAAAAAGCCTTTACTCAAGGGATTACTATGGGGGCTGTAAAAGGCTAATTATTCTTATAACAACGAAAATTAATAGTAATGAATTAAACGATGGAGGCTGTAATTTATGAAATCATATGATCTTGAATCCTTTAAAGGCATTATTATTGCTATGTACTCCAGTTATGATGCTGAGGGGGAAATCGATAAAGAAGGAGCCCGAAAATTAGCTCGTCAGTATGCTTCTACGGGAGTAAAAGGTCTTTATGTTGGCGGAAGCTCTGGCGAAGGTATGCTGCAATCTGTAGAAGAACGCAAACAAATGCTCGAGGCAGTTATAGCAGAGGTTGGAAAAGAGCTTACAATCATTGCTCACGTGGGTGCCCCATCTACAAGAGACAGTGTTGAACTAGCTATCCATGCTGAGAAAGTTGGCGCACATGCCGTATCGGCTGTTCCAGCGATCTATTATCGTCTTTCACCGGACAGTGTTGAAAGTCATTGGCAGGCGATTATTGATAGTACGGCGCTTCCATTTATTATCTATCACATCCCGCAAACTACAGGCTTTCAATTATCGAAAAGCTTGCTGATTAAGATGGCAGCTCAGGATAAAGTAATCGGGGTGAAAATTTCGGCGGAGAGCACGTTTGAGCTTCAGCAATTTAAAGCCGCAGGCGGGAAGAATTTTCTAGTCTTAAATGGACCAGATGAGCAGTATTTGGCGGGCCGCAGTATTGGGGCAGATGGCGGGATTGGTGGAACTTATGGGGTGATGCCCGAGTTATTCCTAAAAGTGGAACAATGTTATGTGCAAGGAGAGATGGCTGAGGCGCAGAAATGGCAGTTTATCATCAATGATCTCATTGTTGAATTGCTATCCTTTCCTTCATTATATGGTGCGTGTAAAGCGATCCTTAGTGTGCGCGGATTTGAAACAGGTCAGCCAAGAATGCCGCTTTTACCGATTAAGGATTCCGATCAGGAGCGGGTGGAAGCTCTGAACAATAGAATATTAGATTATATTCTTGAAGCGAAGGGATAGGGTTAATAATGACTCGAATAAGTGATATCTTTCCGGTGAAAGGTCTGATTGTTTCCTGTCAGGCACTTGAGCATGAGCCGCTTCATGGTGGGGATACAATGGCTAAAATGGCAAGAGCAGCGGTTCAATCAGGAGCTATAGGAATCCGGACAAATGGTGTTCCAGATATTGTAGCTATCAAAAAAGAAGTAAATGTACCGGTCATTGGACTTATTAAACGGGATATTCCCGGATCAGCCATATTTATAACACCAACCTTAGATGAAGTGAAGGCGATTGTTTCTGCAAAAGCAGAGATTGTTGCGCTTGATGTAACGAATCGGGAAGAACGCTTAGAGTCAGTAAAGCCATTAATAGAATATGCACATCTGAGAGGTGTGCTGGTTATGGCGGATATTTCGACATTTGAGGAAGGGCTTGCCGCTGAGAAATTAGATGTGGATTTCATTGGTACCACGCTTTCAGGCTACACCCCATACAGTACACAGCAGGAAGGACCGGACCTTGTCTTAATTCAACAATTAAGCAAATCAGTGAACATTCCTGTTGTTGCGGAAGGACGGATATGGACACCGGAAGACGCAGCAAAAGCTAAGAATGCGGGGGCATCCTATGTTGTTGTAGGAAGTGCAATTACTAGGCCACAATTGATCACTTCGAGATATGTTAAGGCCGTGAGCGATTTCAATGACTGACGGAGGTGAGTCCGCGATGGAAGGGTATGATCCTCATATAGAATATGCGATCGGAGTAGATATTGGCGGCACGAAAATTAATGCCGGACTCGTCTCTTCACAAGGGGACGTTTTACATACTGTAAGCCTAAGCACATTGGCTGGACAGACGAAAACAATGGATCGCATTATACTAGCTATTCGGACATTAATGGATGAAATAACAGCACAACAAACGGGAATTCAACTCCAAGGAATTGGCGTAGGATCAGCAGGGCAAATGGATTGGGAGGCGGGACGTGTCCGTTCCGCTTCGGAGCTTATCCCTGGCTATGCTGGCACAGCTTTGAAGGATTTGCTTCAGACACAGTTTCATCTTCCGGTAATCGTTGATAATGACGTGAATGTATTAGCATTAACAGAGAAATATTTAGGCTCAGGCAAAGAGGTAAAAGACTTTATCTGTCTTGCCCTTGGTACGGGCGTGGGTGGAGCGATAGTCGTAGACGGCCATCTTGTCCACGGTTCTTGGGGTGGGGCTGGAGAGTTAGGCCATATGTCTGTAGATTTCAAAGGGCCTGCATGCATTTGTGGTGGAACAGGCTGCTTGGAGCAGTATGCTTCAGGCACAAGTATCGCACGTCGCATGCGCGACAAGCTTTTATTACATAACCAGTCCCCAGAGAACGTAGACTCACGGGAAGTGATAGCGAGATGGCGGGCAGGTGACTCTCTGGCTACAGCGTTAATGGAAGACACGATTGCTGCGCTCGGATCCGCGATTGCTTCATTAATCCATATTTTTAACCCTAAAGTCATCGTCATTGGCGGTGGAGTTGCTGAAGCAGGCGAACTTTTGTTTGAAGGCATTAGAAGGGAAGTAAAGGGCAGAGTAATGCCATCGATGCTGGAAAATGTTCGTATTGAAGCAGCCTATTATGGTAATTTATGTGGAATGATCGGTGCGGGGCTGCAGATGTGGGAGTATAGTCCCGATAAAGTAAAGAGAGCAGAGTTATAAGGGGCTATTCACCATCTATCTGTATAGAAAATCACGGGGAGCAATACGTAGAAGCGAGTTTAATTGTACATCGTACAACTATATTTCTCGAATCCCTCCAGCCGATGGGTATAAGTGTATTTTGTACAGCTATTTTCTTGATTTACAGCCTTAGTGGTGGCTTCTCGTGTTTTTAGTTGTAGAAAATGCAACTAAAGTCAAAATGATTGCATTCGCCTACGAAATAACTGTATAGAATACATTTATTCTATTTCTCAGATTCCCCTGAGATCCGGTGTAATTGAGCCATTGAAGATTGATTAGTGTTTTGGGGTTGGTTAAATTTTTAAATAATCTAGTTAGAACCACATGTGAATAATACTCCATGTGGTTTCTTTTATTAGTTATAGCCCGCCCCAGTACCCACTGCCGAATAAACCTTTCGTTCAACCATCAACACATCTAATCCATGTTATGGGAAGCAGTTTTTCGCTTTTTACGTTGAATTTATGATGATGATTCATTAATGTGAGCATATCACACGATATCGCTACGACGAATTCAATGTGTCCAAAGACTCGGGGAAATTCGACCTTAACTGGTCCGGCTCGGATAACTTGTTTGACCAAACCAGCCTAGCTAAGATTTTAATTAGGCTTAAGGGATACAAATTTTCCAGTTTGTATCCCTTAACTTATATAACAAAGGATGGGAAAATTATGGTCGATTATAATAACAACGAAGGAATAGGCGGTTTTCAACAAGGCAGCTATCGTCCATTAGCCATTCATCCCATTGAGGCGAATTGGACCAGACAATCCCGATTCAGAGCTCCAACATCGCTTTCAGTTTTGAAGCGAGTTGTTGACTCGGGGCGGCCGGATTTTTCATATGGATTAAGCTCGTTTACAGTGAATGAACAAGGGAGAGCCGTTTTGGCTGTGGGGCAGGGTGATTTAGAGCTTAATCATTAATACGGCAAACTGTTTCGGGTTTGCTTTGAATCTGACACTGTGGAGCTGCTATTGGAGACTAAGGCATCCCTTATGTCTCCCCTGCTGATCAGCCCAGCCTCCATTTTAGTTGCGACCAATAGCATTCGAGATAATCAGCTCATTTCGGTTGACGAAAATGGCCGGATAAATTGGAAGACTGCAGTGGATGGTGTACCGTATGGCAGGCCGGTGGTAAACAGCGAAGGGTATATTTACCTGTGTACATATGAAGATGAGTTACAAATTATTGGGAGACTCTATGCTTTTGATGCGGATGGAACCATAAGATGGGTTTACAGGTGCTCGTCCATATTTTGGTGCGATCCGGTTATTTCCCGTGAAGGAATCATATATGTTGGTCAAAATGTGAATTCCAAGCTTTATGCTTTTAGTCCTGATGGAGAGTTGTTGTGGGAGAAACGGATGGGTCAAGGAGAAGGGCACCGTCCCCCTGTCATAGATCAGGATGGGGTTATGTATGGGTGTCTTTCTAGCCAGTTATATGCCATTGCTCCGGATGGCGAAGTGAAATGGATATACCAACCGGAGGAAAGTTACGTTGACACCAGCCCTTCCCTGGGCGCAGACGGTAATTTATACGTAAATTTGACCGGCGGGGAATTCATTTGTTTAACGCGAGACGGTGAACAGCTATGGAAAGCGGAAACTAAAGGTTTTGCAATAACTCAGCCAATTCTCGGCCGATGCGGCAACGTTATTCAAAGTCGCTTAATGGATAACTCGATTGAAAGCTACTCCGTTGTTGATATTTTTTTCCAAAAAGGAGTGCATTTAGCAGAGACCGCAATCAAAGGTTCCATTCATTCGGTGATTTTGGCAAATGATGAAGTGATTTACGTCCTGTCCTCCTATTGGACGGCTAAGATGGAGCCTAAATGGGAACTTCATTTGCAAATCTCCATCGGGCAGTCCCAAGGTTGGACAACAGTACTGGGGGAGAAATTCAACTGGGAAACGATTGGTGAAAGCGCCAGATCTTTGTCTAACTTGATCTCTTCCCTTGTACTTGCTATAGGATACTTTGATGATGATGTGCGGGAGAGTGTAGAGCAACTGGAGACTATTGTACCTGCTCCGCTTATTCTTAAATATGACTGGGTAGAGGACGATGAGTCGCTTGGTCGGGGATTTGCTCCGGCACAGTGAATTATATAGTCCTAATTAGAAAAGTGTTTTTTTATAATGCTATAGATATGGTGGGAGAGCAAAAGCTCTGCCTATCAAATTCCCTTGATTTAATAGAATAATTTACCGATAATGTTAATGGGGGAACCCAAAATCAAATCCGTCATGAAGCAGGAGGCACTATCGGACAATGATGACTTTAATGAACATGGTGCGGGGAACGGAGAACGATCTTCCTGCTAAAGAGATGATTAAGTATTGGAATCATGAGCCTGGAACCTTAAAGATGGTAAGGGCCAGCAGCAATTTTATTTATACCTTTCAGTGGAATGGTAACCGCTTTTATTTAAGGTTTACTCATGAAGAGGATAATTCTCCAGACAATATCCAGGCAGAGCTGGATTTTATGATGTATTTATTAGAACAAGGTTATGAGACTGTCTCTCCAGTGCGTTCTAAGTCTGGCAATTGGATTGAAACGTTGTTAACGGATCACGGGCGATACCACGGGGTAGTTTTTGAACAGGCCCAGGGTGAATATGTTTCACTTGATGAGATGAAGGAACCTCATTTTTATCAATGGGGCCAATCGCTTGCACGTCTGCATAATTTTTCGGAAACCTATGCACCGAGCACACCTTATCGCAAAAGCTGGGTCGATTCATTGAATTTTATTTATTCCGTATTGAGCAGGCATCCTGAGGAGCATAAGGCGCTTAAGGAATATGAGCGGATTGAAGCTTGGCTATCAGAGCTTCCTTTTGGAGTAGGGCATACTGGGCTCGTACATTATGATTTTGAGATGGATAATATCTTTTATATGCAAGAAGAATCCCGCTACAGTGCCATCGATTTTGATGACTCTATGTATCACTGGTTTGCGATGGATATTACATCGGCGTTAAGAGACCTGACGGAATCGGATGATAATGAGAGTAGAAGAAACATTGACCATTTTATTAATGGATATAGATCGGTTAAGCAGCTAGATGATGAGTATATGAAGTTGATACCTGAATTTCAAAGATTTGCAGACTTATACAGTTTTGCTAGATTACTTCGGTGTATGGAGAATACGGATGATTCTATTTTCCCGGATTGGGCGAAACAGCTTAAACTGAAATTAGAAAGAGTTTGTGACCGATTACGAACCGGCTTTCAAGCACATATAGTGCTGAAGGATATCACTGAAAAAAACTGGTACGCTTGTACTCAATTAGAAGTATCGGATGAGCAAAAGGCTATTTTTCCTGTACCAGTGGTCTATTGGTTAGCAGAAGCAGCTTATTGTGGTATGACCCCGCTCGCTTTATACGCAGATGAAGAATTGGTAGGTTTCTCTGTGTATAGCGTAGATCCTGAGGACGGAAGTTATTGGATTATGGCTTTTATGATTGACCAGAAATACCAGAACAGGGGTTTAGGCAGAACGGGTATGGATACCTTAATTCGTTATATTAAAGCAGAACACCATTGCGACAAAATCGTTATTGGCCATCGGATCGAGAACGAACGTGCTACGAATTTATATACATCACTCGGGTTCGTTGAAGTCAGTAGGGACGAGTTTGAAGTTATACGAGGGTTGGTAGTGTAAAAAGGGAAAAGCCGCCAAGGGTTTGGCGGCTCTTTTTTATATAAGGAAATAAATTAATCTACAGAGCCGGTTGTCAGCAGCTGATCAAAAGAGACAGGGAATAGTGGCTCAATTAGCGATAAAATTGCTTTTGCATACTCCTGAATTTCTTTCTGAGCGTCATGCTCCAGTCTTTGATTTAAAAAATGGGCTACAGATTGAACTGAAGCTGTCCAGTACCAACGAACGAATAATCCATAAGCAGGTAGAAACAGTCTTGCTTGTTCAGCACATATACCATCTGCTAAAGCTGCTTCATACTTAGATAATCCTAACTCGGTGTATTCTTGAAGCTCGCGGGTGTATTTTTCACCAAGCTCCCATGCAATGATGTCACCACTGCCTTGTTTGGAATTCTCTGGTTTGGATCTCCATTCTCCCGCAGCAGGTTGATAAAAAACGGGTTCTTCGGTTATGTATCTGCGGCTGGATTCGTTCCAGGCTTCCAAGCTATCTCCAGTACCTTCGTAATGAGCAGAACCGACTACGTATTTCCACCACTGTCTCGCAACCATTAATGGGGCATAAACCTCAAATTGAGTGATGGCATGGCGGAAAGGAGAGGTATGTCCTTCACGGGCAAGGAATTTTATTAGTTTGACATCCCGATCACTAAGCTCAAAAGATTGTTTAGCATAAGAAACACGCGCAGCGTTAGCAACCGTTAAATCTGAGCCCATATGATCTACTAATCTTACATAACCTTCATTTAAAACTTTGATTGTTGTCAATTTAATGTAGCCTCCTTTTCCAAAGCAGAGTAAATGAGTTCGTCACACCATTGTTGATTGCAAAATCTAGTCTCTCTGAGGATTCCATCCCTAATCATTCCTGCTCTAATCATAACTTTTTCAGATTGAAGATTCTCTGCATTGGCATAGGCAACGACTCTATGGGCATTAAGAGAGCTAAAGGCGTAGCCTATCAGTGTTTTGACGGCTTCTGTCGCATAGCCCATTTTCCAGTATTCCGGCAGTAAGACCCAGCCAATCTCCCATTGCTTGTATAATCTCTTAATATCAATCTGTCGGCTATTATTTCCATGAGTTAATACCTCCTAATCCATGATTATAATGGAAGACTCTGTAATTATCACGGAGTAAATTCACTAGAAATACAAAAAAATATTTCTGTAAATTTTTCTCTAGTAAAATTGTGGAATTGTGATACAGTAATTAAGGTTTATATATTTAGAGGGGGATGTAAGGAAAATGAAAGCTATTAAATGGAGCATCACTGCAGCGTTAGCAGTATCTATGTTGGGTCCAATACATACAGTGAAGGCGGCAGATACGCGTAACGTCGATTACGATCAAGGTAGTATTTTACGGAGTGCCAGTTCAGTTTCGTCATCATACAATGAAGGCAATCCGCAGGTTGAAGATTTGATTTTTCAGATGGATGCTACCGAAATCACTGTTGGGGACAATGTTCCGGTACAAATCTATGCTAAAGATGCCGATGGCATTTCCGAACGCGTTCCGTTAGCTCAAGCAAATGTCGTAATTGAAAAGCCTTATTTGCTGCAAAAACAAGCCGATGGCACAATGAAAGCCTTAGCGGTAGGAGAAACGAACGTAACGGTCATTTCAGGATCAGATTCCAAAACAATAAAAGTTTCGATCAGTGCGGACCATGATATTGATCAAGGTGCATTTGTTAATGGAACAATGTATTTGCCGGTTCAATCGGTTTTTCAAACGTTGGGAGCAACAGTCCAAGTTAATACAGCAACTAAAATCTTTAGCATACGTCTAGGTGATTTGCCAATACAGCTTCAACTCGGAAGCGATATTGCAATGGTGAATGGTGCGAAGGTCAAAATGAGTGGTAAAGTGCAAAAGATCGACGGATCTACAGTTTTTCCTGCCACGCTTTTAAAGACTGCACTGTCAGCAGAGTTAATTTGGGATGGAAATTATCAGACGATGGAGATCTACTTCGGCAAAGCAGAGTTGTTCGCCTATACGAAACAAACTGCGCAGATTTTTAAGAAGGAAGAACAAGGAAACCTCGTTAAGTTCATTGGAAAAACATATTGGCTCAATCAATTCGACTCCGATTATAAGTTCCAAAAAGTCACTATTGTAGATATTCTACCTGATTATGAAGGTGAATTCGCCATTTCATTTAAGGTTTTATCAACGGGGCAAATTCTTAACTCTTATACAATGTCGGGGGATGAGTTGATCCGTACATTAGGAAATAAAGAATATTTCTTAACAACGGATCCATTTAAGACCTATAAGTGGTCAGATGCGATTTGGAGTAAGATTAAAAAGAGCATAGTTGCTACTGGGATGACCAAGCAGCAAGTGGAGTTTAGTTGGGGTAAGCCAATAAGTAAATCTACACTATCAGGTAGTGGCATTCAAGTGGAGACCTGGCAGTATGGTAATTATAACTATGTTACCTTTACGAACGGTGTTGTCTCCATGATTTATACGAATTAATACTTCCTAATTTCTGCGTTACTTTAGTCATAGAGCCTGTCTTTGCGACATATCATTTTGGAGAAGCACTTTCAGAATTAAAGTGTTGACTATTGTTGGCCGAAATGAGGGGTTTATTCATGGCAAAGTCAAAACGTGGACATGCACTTTGGAATTTACCATCAAGGGGCAGGGGCACTTGCCCAATCTGTCAGAACACCCGTATTAAGCTGCTTTATCCCAAGAAAAAAACGGATGGAGCAGTCGTTAAGGTCTGTAAACGCTGTGACAAGGCTCCGCAGACGAAAGTGGATGCCGTGTTGATTTAAAAAGAGTACACAAAAAGAGGCTGTCTCAAAAGTGGATTTTTCTACGTATGAGGCAGCCCTTCTCATGAATAAAACAAAGAAGCGCTTCTCTAATAAGAGAGGCGCTTCTTTTAAATTCTACAGAGATTTAGTACGTATATGATTATTTCGTTATCCGATTAATGACCTGTTCGCGTCTAGGACCCACGGAAATCGTAGTAATACGCGTGCCAATAGAGGTTTCAATAAAATCAATGTAAAGCTTAGCTTGTTCTGGCAGATCTTCGAAGTCGGTGATCTGAGAGATATCGCAGTTCCAGCCAGATAAATGTGTGAATATCGGTTTTGCAGAGTTCAGTTTATTCGTAGCCGGGAACTTGCCGGTGATCTCTCCATTTTCAAGCTCATAAGCCACACAAACTGGAATCTCATCCAAATAACCAAGCACGTCAAGATTAGTCAACACGACTTCAGTGGCACCCTGCATTTGGCAACCGTAACGAGTAGCTACAGCATCAAACCAGCCCATACGTCTAGGACGGCCAGTCGTAGCCCCGAATTCCCCGGCATCGCCACCTCTTGTACGAAGTTCATCCGCAACGGGCCCTTCTAATTCCGTAACAAAAGGTCCAGCGCCGACACAACTGGAATAGGCCTTGGTTACAGCGATGACATTCGTGATAGCTGCTGCAGGAAGACCGGCACCGACAGGTGCAAACCCGGCAAGTGTTGAAGAGGAGGTGGAGTAAGGATAAATACCGTGATCAGGATCACGCAGAGCCCCAAGCTGACCTTCAAGTAAGATAGTCTCTCCCTTGGCATAAGCCTCTTGCAGCAAGTCTGTTGTATTGGCTACATAAGGCACTAGCTGTGCAGCTTCTTCTTGCAGCTGAATCATTAATTCCGAGATTTGGATCGGCGCTTTCTTATATAAATGCTCAAGTAAGATATTTTTGGAAGCGAGTAATTGTTCAAGACGTTTCTCAAGTCGGGCGGTATCAAATAAATCCGCTACCTGTATGCCTAGCTTTGCATATTTATCTGCGTAAAATGGTGCGATTCCTCGTTTAGTTGAACCGAATCCTTGAGATCCCAGACGTTCCTCTTCTAGTTCATCAAACAAACGGTGGATTGGAAGCACGATTTGCGCCCGTTCGGATACGAATAATCTAGGCTTTGGCACACCTCTATCCGTTAAAGCTTTCAATTCTTTTATTAATACTTCTGTATCAAGTGCTGTTCCGGGTCCAATAATGTTTGTAACGGAAGGATAAAATACCCCAGATGGCAGCATATGCAATGAAAATTTTCCATATTGGTTTATGATGGTATGCCCAGCATTACTACCACCTTGAAAACGAACGACAAAGGAAGATTGTGCAGCTAGCACATCCGTCATTTTTCCTTTTCCTTCGTCGCCCCAGTTTGCTCCTACAATTGCAATTACGGTCACGCGTTTTCGCCTCCCAAGCTTGTTTTTGGCTACAGGACTAAGTATAATGCTAGTTAAATCATTAGAAAAATTGATATAAGTTATATCTATTATAAGGTGGAGTAATGACGTGGGGATGGACATTAATTTGGAGTGGTATCGCTCTTTTTATTGGGTAGCGAATACTGGGAGTTTAACTGCTGCGGCAGAACGACTCAATATTACACAACCGGCAGTAAGTCACACGATTAAACAATTGGAAGAGAAAATGGGCGGCCCGTTATTTTTTCGCACTTCTCGCGGGGTCGATCTAACAACAGAAGGAAAAGTACTGCTTAGCTTTATTGAGCAAGCCTTTCATCATGTAGACATGGGCGAAAGAGCGATCGCAGATATGAACAATCTGAACAGCGGCGAGATTCATATCGGAGCAAGTGATACCTTATGCAAATATTATCTGTTGCCTTATTTGGAGCAATTTCATGAACAATTTCCCAATATCCGCATTCATATTACGAATCGAACGACACCAGAAACACTTACGCTTTTAAAAGAAGGGAAAATTGATTTTGGTATCGTCAGCTTGCCGACATCTGATAAACAGATTGATTTTCGCAAAAGTACTCAGCTTCAAGATTGCCTGGTAGGGGGCAAAGGTTTTCGTCATTTGGCGGACAAGACCATGCCGCTTGCAGACATTCAGCAGTATCCGTTGTTATGCTTAGAAGCGGGTGGGAGCACCAGAAAGTATATGGATCAGTTTTTAGCTTCTAATCATCTGACGATTACACCTGAATTTGAACTGGGAAGTGTGGATTTGCTTGTTCAGTTTGCGAAACGCGGTTTTGGCCTTGCTTTTGTTATTCGTGATTACGTAACCGAAGAATTGAAGAAAGGTGAGCTTGTCGAGATTCCTCTGGACCCACCTTTGCCAGAACGTAACATAGGAATTGCTACCCTGCGTGGAGTTCCTCTTACAGCTGCTTCAAAGTCTTTTCTAACATTATTAGAGTAGAATCAGGATAAAGAGCTATTTGAGCATACCTAGTGAAGAGGAGGAAAGGTAATGAATTCTTTACTGGCTCGGCTGCGCAAGGGATACGGGAAAAAGCTTCGGGCGCTTCATACCTGGAATGGCTGGCTGGTTGTGTTGCTCACGCTCACAGGACTTGTACTTGTAGGTGGCTTCTGGCGTGGCTTCTTAGGGGAAGGCAGAGTATGGATCAAAGGGCTTCATATCGTGGTCGGTGTTGCTTCGATTATTCCGGTTATTTATTATTTGCTGCTGGCAGGGAAACATTGGAAACAACTGAAGGAGCGGCCTTGGCAACGTTTTAATGTAATCGTTGTACTTTCATTGCTGCTCGGCTGGTTCGTTTCAGGAGTGCTACTCTGGCAATTCCGCGTGGTGGGTCCACATGTATCGAACGTTGCTCTGGTCGTCCATGACTTATTGACCTGGATAGGCCTTCCTTATATTATTTATCATTCTTTGACTCGGGTAAAATGGCTTAAAGAACCGAGCCGGCGGATAGTGAAAAGCGGCATTGAGACAGGCAGCCCTTCGAATCATCGGGAAACCCCGCAGCCGGTTTATACACGTAGAGCTTTCATACGCGGATCGATTGGTGTTGGGCTTGCGGTCACTATAGGTCCATCGTTTATAAAATGGCTCGGCAGTTCAATTGGAAATATCGGGGGCAGCGAAACAATTGATAAGCTGATCGAAAGTGATCGTAATCAGTTGTTGCCTGCACCCCGGCCACTGGCGGCATCCTCACCCCCTCTCGGAGGAGGGGCGCAAGGACAATTCCGTGTTTACACAGTCACTCCGATTCCAGAGTTTACGAACAACAATTGGTCTTTTACGATAGATGGGCTTGTGGAGCAGAATTTCAAGTGGAACTGGGAACAGTTCGTAAAGCTGAAGCGGACCGTTCAGGTGAGTGATTTTCACTGTGTGACAGGCTGGTCAGTCTATAAGAATACCTGGGAAGGAATCAAGCTAAAAGATCTTTTGAGTCAGGCCGGTGTGAAGCCCACAGCTAAGACTGTGAAATTCTATTCGGGTGATGGTGTATACACGGATACGCTCACATTGGAACAAGCCGACATGGATGATGTGCTGGTTGCGGTAATGCATGATGGAAAGCCGATTCCTAGCGATCTCGGCGGTCCTGTACGGTTAATCGTTCCGAAGATGTTCGCATACAAGTCTGTGAAGTGGCTGAACCGGATTGAGCTGATCGAAGGCGATCATACGGGATATTGGGAGCAACGCGGGTATTCAAATGATGCGTGGGTATAAAATAGGGATCGTTAACCTTAATGGGCTTATTGCCTGTTAAGGTTTTTTTGTTGATTAATTCCTTATTTTTTTAGCATATAGCAAATGAAGAGACGTAATAACAGAAATTGCTCCATACAATAGAAGTGACTGGATGCAGGAGGTGGTTGTGATGAACGGGGTTAGAGCCATAAAGCTGTTGGGACTTATTCTCGGTGTGGTACTCCTGAACATTATCGTGTTGTCACCAGGTTTATTAGGGGTGGAAATCGGAGGCACCAGTGTATTTGAAACAGCTTTAGGTGTGACATTGTTGTTTGTTAGTCTACTTGTTGTTCTTTACGGAAGTTATATTTTATTGTTTAAACCTTCATCTATCCCTGCTGTGAAAACACTGAAATCTTATGAGGATTATATAGCCGCGCTTACTCAATACAAAAATGTCAAAGTGCTGAAAAAAGACATTGCGCTTGCTCTAGATCAGATATCCCGGATGGAAAAGAAGAGAAGTACCTTGTTAGATGTTTTAGGTCAGAGATTCGAATCCACTGAACTTAGCTTCAAAAAATTTAATGCAGTCAGTTATGAAGTAGCAAAGCTTTTTTACCTGAACATTCGAGGGATTCTGAATAAACTCAGTGTATTTGATGCCTCAGAGTTCACCCTTTTCTCCAGCCAGCATAGACCCTCGCAGTTCTCAGATAAACTGGTGCAAAAAAAGACAGCTTTGTACAATGAATATTTAGCCTACGTAACAGGGTATCTTGGGGCAAATGAAGAGATTCTGCTGAAGCTGGATAAGCTGCTGCTGGAAATATCGCTACTTGACAGTACAGATTATACAGATGTTGAAGAGATGCCTTGTATGAAGGAAATCGATGAGCTGATCAAGCAGACGAAATTCTATAAGCAATGAAGGGGAGAAGTGTATGGCTAATAAAGGAAAAACAGTAGCAGTTTTAGGGACCATTACGGTGGTAGTTTTTGCTCTCGTGTATTTTGGAATCACCTTGACTTCTAATATAGGAAAAACCAAAACCCAGATTTCTTCCGAAGATGCGGGGAAGCAGCTTGAGAAGCTATATAAGAACATAAACGTGACCACTGCTGAGCAAATTAAAGGCCAGATTGACCTGGATCCTGTTGCGATTGGGGATTCATTACCAGATATCTCAAAGTTTCCTGTATCCGTAGACAATACAACAGATAGCTTTGTAGAGATATTCTCTTCTACAGAGAAATCAGGAACGGGTAATGATGGTTGGCTAAATGAAGTTGCCACAGATTTTAACAACTCTAATATTGAGGTGAACGGGAGTCACGTTTCTGTGAAAATCCGTAATATTGCTTCAGGTACAGCGACAGATTACATAAGATCTGGGAAGTATGTGCCAGATGCCTTTACCCCATCAAATGAGTTGTGGGGCGAAATGGTAAAAGCAAACGGGATGAACACTCAGCTAATCACTAAACGCCTTGTAGGAAATGTAGCTGGTATTGTTACCAGTAAGGCGAAATATGATGAACTAATAGAGAAATACGGTTCTTTAAACGTTAAGACGGTTACAGACGCCATAGCAAATAATGAATTATCAATGGGCTATACCGACCCTTTTGCCAGTTCTACGGGTTTAAACTTTCTGGTAACAGCGCTTGGGACGTTTGGCGGTTCAGACTTACTTGGTGAGCAAGCGGTGCAGGGCTTTGAGAAATTCCAAGCAAATGTTCCCTTTATTGCCTCAACCACTTTACAGATGCGAGAGGCTGCAAAAACCGGTAAGCTTGATGCTTTTGTCTTAGAATACCAGATCTTTGTGAATGCAACAGATTTGAAAGGGGGGTATGTATTCACTCCTTTTGGTGTAAGACATGACAGCCCGCTTTATGCTTTGGGTGATCTTCCTCAGGAAAAACTCGATATTATTAAGAAGTTTGCTGAGTTTGTTGAACAGGAAAAATACCAGGAGCTGGGTGAGAAAAAAGGCTTCAATGGTCTTAATGATTACCAATCAGAGCTTAGTACAGTGGATGGCAGTCTCATATCCTCAGCTCAGAAGCTGTGGAAAGAGAAGAAAAATGGCAATAAACCTATCGCCGCAGTATTTGTGGCAGATGTCTCAGGAAGTATGAACGGGGAACCTTTGAACCGCTTAAAGCAATCTTTATTAACAGGCCAGAAGTACTTGGGCAAGGATAACAGCATTGGTTTTGTCTCTTACTCTGATAACGTTACAATCAATCTTCCGATTGGAAAATATGACACGAACCAGCAGTCCATGTTTGTTGGTGCGATTGATAGTCTTCAAGCAAATGGGGGGACGGCTACTTTTGACGGGATCGCGGTAGCCATCCATATGCTTCAAACGGAATTACAGCTAAATCCGGATTTGAAGCCGTTGATCTTTGTATTAAGTGATGGAGAGACCAATGAAGGGCATTCCTTGAATGATATCAGAGGTCTTATTGAGACCTACAAAATCCCGATTTACACGATTGGCTACAATGCGAATATCAAGGCGCTTGAGAGTATTTCGAGTATAAATGAAGCGGCCAACATCAATGCAGATACAGATGATGTAGTCTATAAAATTGGCAACCTGCTCAATGTTCAAATGTAAGCTATTTTTTATAGGAGGGGTTCTATGTCGTTTACTATGGAAGTCGTAAGTCAGGAAAAGCTGAAATCTGTAATTGAAGAGCAGGTCAAACCTGAGCCTGAGGAAGTATCACAACTGAAAGCACTGGCAGTAAACAATGTCTCCGCCATTCTGGATCTGAATTTAGAGTCACTGGATAAGCGGAAAGCGGTGTTGCAATCCATTGATAGCTTCGGTATGGAAACGATGAGATCCTCTTCGGACAAAAACTCCCTGTTGCAGGTTTCAGTGGGGAATTTATCAAAGACAGGGGATGAAGGCGGCCAAGTAGCAAAAGGTTTGACGGAGCTTAATCTCCAGCTGAAGGATTTGGATCCCAGTGCAGTAGATTTTGCCAAGACGGGTTTTCTTGGGAAGTTCTTTAATCCATTACGTAGTTATTTTGCTAAATATCAAAAGGCGGATGCTGTCATTTCAGATATTATAATTTCTTTAGACAAGGGTAAGACCGTTTTGAAGAACGACAATACTACGCTGGAATTTGAGCAACAGGCACTTCGGGAACTTACAAAAAAGCTACAAAAAGAAATTCAGCTCGGCATGCTGATGGATCAGGAAATAGAGACGCAACTGGAAGCGGCTAAGCTGCGTGATGAGGATGAGGAGAAAGTTCGGTTCATTACAGAAGAAGTGCTTTTTCCGTTGCGGCAGCGTGTCATGGATTTGCAACAGATGCTTGTAGTGAATCAACAAGGAATTATGGCCATAGAAGTGGTTATTCGAAATAATAAAGAGCTGATCAGAGGGGTGGACAGAGCTAGAAATGTTACCGTGTCTGCCTTGAAAATATCGGTTACGGTAGCTAGTGCGCTGTATAATCAACGAATTGTTTTGAAAAAGATCGAACTTTTAAATCAAACCACCGATAGCCTGATCAGCGGTACCTCAAAAATGTTGAAAAACCAAGGGGCGGAAATCCATAAACAGTCGTTAGAATCAAGTATTTCAGTGGATACATTAAAGCAAGCTTTTACAGATGTGCTATCCGCTCTCGATTCCATCAGTACTTATAAGCAGGAAGCTCTCCCCAAAATGCGTGAAACCATTAATCAGTTCAGAGAGCTGGCAGATAATGGCGAACAGCAGATTGTGCGGCTGGAAAAGGGAAATAAGTTGGGGCTGTAGCCTAGCAAAATCATAAATCCGGTTAATTATGCGCCTTGAGCAACAAATCCTAGCCTTTAGTCTGGTATGACTCCAGCCCCAAGACTGTTTTGAGCCTTCTTTTTCCCACGTATAATGAGATTAATTGAAAAACGTGAGAGAAAGGACAATAGAAATGAATGATAAGTTATACACTATGCCGATGGGAGCTCTTGATTCCATGCATATTCCAGCAGAATCACAACCCCAATCTAAAACGCGCAAACGTGGAGCAAGTCCAAAGACATATCGGAGTATTTTATACTTCTTAATCTCTTTGCCGCTTACGATTGTATATTTCGTGTTTATGGTGACAGGGCTGACGTTATCCATTGCGTTAACCCCAATATTTATCGGAATTCCTTTGTTTTTTGCAGTAGCTAAGGGATTGGATTACATCGTACAATTTGAGCAAGAGCTGGTCAGATCATTGTTAGATATTCCTAGACCTAGTGAAGAGGCCAGATCGGATATGCAGCTAGAGGGAGCGGGCTTCCTGCAACGAATGAAGTTAGGTTTTCATGGAGCGAAGTTTGCCCGTAACGTCATGCTGATTATGGGGCGATTCGTATCCAGCATTATTTTCTTTTCAATAACAGTAACTGTAGTAGCGGCTGCACTGGGCCTGATTACACTACCTGTGCTGCACCAGATTTTCTTGCAAACCATGGATTTGAACATTTTAGAGAATAGTGTGTTTGCTTTGTTCCAGATCGACTGGACATTATCCCAACAATATATCTCCTATGTAGTAGCTGGATTTGTTGTTGCCTTGTTAGCAAGTTGGGTGATTCGTATGCTTATGGATGTGCAACGTAGAATGCTGTTCGTATCCTACGAGGAAAGACAACAGTACTAATTGGAAAGAAGAGGTTGTCGCTAAACAACCCTTTCTGAATCAGAATAAAACACCAGACAATGATCCTTCAGTTCGTGAAGAATCATTGTCTGGTGTTTTTGGTCTGCGGGGAGGTTTGCTTTTGCAAATGATAAGCTAGTGGAGGCTGCCTGATTGCTTCATTGATTTTTTTTAGTGTCGGTTACTGGTGAGGGATGTTGATGGAATCTGCGAAATAGCTGTACTTTGTGCAGTTATTTCGAGTGCCCAAAGAATAATCCTGACTTTAACTGCACTTTATACAACTAAAAACTAGAGAATCCACTTATAAGGGAGTAATTTCAGAAAATAGCTGCATGAAATACACTTATATCCAGTGATCGAGCGTTCTATTGGATTATAGTTGTATGAAATACAATTAAACTTGAGCGCTTTTACAAATTGCCCCCGTCAACACTCCTGCATCAATTTTCGCTGGGGTGCAATCGCACAAATTATATAGCCTCTAAGCAAAATACTTGCAGCTGCTCGCGTTTTTCGGCTGTTATAGCAAACTCCTGTTCAAGGAAAGCCTCAATGCTCTCATAGCGTTCGTCAATGGCGGAGAAGATAGCCTCCATGAATTCTCTACGTAATTCTAGGGATGCCATAACCTTGTCTACTTCTTCCGGGGATAGATGCTGTGAGACTTGCGCTTTTATTTGTTCATTCATAGGCGCGAGTGTCAGGTTAGAGATCAGATAGTCTTCAACAATCGTTTCTTTCGGGACTCCAAGTGCGAGAAAGATAAAGGCGGATCCAACACCCGTGCGATCCCTTCCGCCAGCACAATGATGCAATATAGGATATTGGTCCGGGAGCATAATAGTTTCCATTAATCGCTTATAGGAAGGGTTGTTAAAGGCCATATTCAAATACATATTAGCTAAGAAGTCTGCAGTAAAATGCTTCAGAAATTCAGAACCTACCACATCTCTCATGTCCCCAGGCACTTCTTCCACTAGGGCAGGTATACTGATATTATTTACTCCGGGAATTACTGGATCCGGCTTTAAACGGACTTCTTCTACGCCACGATAATCGAATATTGTTTTAATGCCAAGGGATTGAAAGAGTTCCACATCTTGCTCCGTCATTCCCGTTAATTCAGCAGAGCGAAAAAATAAACCACGCTTCACCCGCCGGCCATCTAGTGTTGTATAACCTCCCATATCACGGAAATTAAGGATACCTTTAAAGGGGAGAACATGATTTAGAGAATCATTTGTTGGTTTCTGGTTCATTTTCTTTTGTACCACCTTTGGTTGGTTTTTTATATCTCTCTACTATTTAACAAATTCATCTAACAGTTTATTTAAATCTTCTGCAACCCAGTTAATTTCACGATAGGAATCAAAATTAGTCATGACTACGATTAAGTTCTTGGTTTCTGGATCCCTAAGAATAAAAGAGGAATATCCAAATATATTTCCACCATGACCCACTAGATTAATTGGATCGTGATATACAAACCAACCATAGGCGTAACTTAGTTTATTATCTTCCATGATAACCTTTGGACTAAACATAATGTCAAGAGATTCCTTAGAGACTAATTTATCTGTGTAAAGTGCTTGATCCCATAAAAAGAGATCTTCTACCGTCGAATATAATGCTCCTGCTGCGAAGGGCACTGACATATCAATTTTGTAGGAGGGTTCGTCATACCGCTTCACTGTACCTTCGTATCCTTTAGCATGAGTACCTTCATTGTAATCATTTATGTCATAACCAGAATGTTTCATATGTAGGGGTTTAAAGATATGGTTATTAATATAGTCCTCATAGGATTCCTTCGATACTTTTTCAATAATATATCCCAACAAAATATAGTTTGAATTACTATAGCTGAATTGTGTACCTGGGGTGAAATCTAGTGCTTTCTGTTTAAAAGTATCAATGATATCTGAAGGGGAATTATAATTTTGGAAACTAGAAAAGGTCAAACTATCAAATGTGAGATATTCTGGAATTCCTGAAGTATGTGACAAGAGGTGGTGTATGGTGATTGTATCTCCATTAGGATAATCCGGGATGTAATTATTCAGAGTATCCTTCACATTTAGTAAATTTTGTTCTTGGAGTTTAAGGATGCTAAGCGCTGTAATTTGCTTACTGACTGAACCTATTCTAAACATAGTATTGGGCGAGTTTGGAATCTCTTTTTCAAAATTAGCCATTCCGTACCCTTTACTAATCCAGACTTCCCCACCTTTAGCCATGAGAACAGTACCATTAAATTGTTTCTCTGTAAGATACTTGTCCACTTGTTGCTCCAAATCACTATTTGTTTTTCTTGGAATGATGACTTCAGGATCAGATGAGCAAGCAGATAGTAAGCAAATCGATAGTAACATAATCCCAAACCTTTTCAAATAAATGATCATAAGTAGAGCTCCCGTTCTTTTATTTGATTTTTGAGAATGATGAACCTCATTATTTACTATTACGTTATTAATGAATTGAGGTTTCTACAAAAGTTAAAGGACAGGAAAGAGCATTCTAGATTTAGATAAATCTTAAAATTCTTTAATAAATTACCGACTAAATAGTTTTTCTGAGTTTGAAAATGGGGAATGTTCATTGTGTACTTACTAGTACTTGTGAGAATTGTTTTGTTCAAAGATACGCAGCTCTATAATCTTTTTGCGATGATTGGTCAAGGACAGAGGGCTATTAATATCATTCCATTTGCATCTACATTCGAAATGATGAGTACTATGGGGATGCGATAGTGATGATGTTATATTAAATACAGTAGGGGCAATCGTGGGTTGGTTAGTTTTTCAATACATAAAGGTAAAAATTAAAAAAAAATTTATATTCAAATTGGTGATCGTAGGGATGATGCTCGTATTAGGATTCGTCGGCTGCTTTGCTATTTTGACGACAGATGGGAGCATTTATATCACTGGAAAGTTTATGAGTTTCAATGCTCCCGAACTAACGATAGAGAAGACTATTCAGAATCAGAATCAGATAAGAGAGACAATCAAAATGGTGCTGGACCAGGAGACGAAAATAATAATTGAACAAGTTGAAAGTAAGTTCTTTTTTGACATTATTATTAGTGAAAAATACATATACTCTTCCCTAAGCTATAATGAACTTCTCCCTGCGACCGAACGTTTCAATCGAAATAATGTTACGGTTTGGAGCTTAGATGGTAAGCATGTTGATACGATTATAATTATTAAGCCATGATATACTTATCGCAAAATATATCCCCCATCCGGAAATAAAGTACTTCCTGTTGTATAGCTATTGGTCATCAAATAAATCGTTGTATGTGCTGCTTCGTCGGCATGACCCACCCTGCCAAGGATATTGATATTCGTATATTCGTCGTAAGCCTTGTCTCTAGTTTCCTGTTCTGCGCCTTCCCAATTAAAGTTGGTATGAATGGTTCCAGGGGAGATGACATTTACCCGAATCGGAGCCAATTCTACTGCTAATGCTTTTCCCAGACTTTCAATCGCGCCGTTACAAGCTGCATAGGAGGCACCGTCTGCAAGTGGACGCTGGCTGAATGCGCCGGACATAAGAACAATGGAGCCTGTAGGGTTGATAAAAGGGATGGCATGCTTTACAGCATTATATTGCGGCCAGAACTTTGCATTAAAGCAACTGTGTGCAATCTCCAAGCTAGAAGTAATCGGTCCTCTAACATAGGAGGCTCCCGGAGTGAACAAATGGTCAAAAACGCCGATTTTTTCAAAGAAATCCTTCAAGTCCTGTTCATTTTGATTATCTAGTGAATGAATTTCAACAGAATCGAATCCCAGAAGCTGTTGAGCTTTCTCTAATTTATCTTGTGATCGCCCAGCGATTATGACAGCTGCACCTTGTTCTACCGCTTGTTTGGCAGTTGCAAGCCCTATTCCGGAGCTTCCTCCGATAATGACGATGCGCTGGTTTTTTAATGAAATAGTGGACATATTTATCTTCTCCGTTCATAGTTAATTGGACTTATTAAGTTCTGTTTTTTATTATTAGCTATAAAATATAACCTGCACAGTACGCACTTTTTTCGTACTAGGTACGATTTTTCGTACTAGCTGGTTCGAACATATAGTTATATAACTATCGAAAGAGGGGATCGCATGGATTTGCTGGAGCCGAGATTAACCGGGGTTCTTACAACACTTGAAAAGATCGGTGGAAAGTGGAAGCCGCTCATTTTATTTATTTTATTGATAGATGGCACAAAACGATTTGGTGAACTTAGACGGATTATCCCAGATGTCTCCCAAGGTACGTTAGCTAAACAATTACGGGAGCTTGAAGAGGATCAGCTTATCGACCGGGTGAGTTATCATGAGCTTCCACTCAGGGTGGAATATAGTATTTCAGAACATGGCAAATCCCTAATTACAGTTTTGGATAGCATGTGTGGCTGGGGTAGGATGCATAAAGAATATTTGAATAATACAAATAAGTAGAGGGGGTACATTATTATTCATACTATTTTGCAGGAACCAACGGGTCAGACCTACAAGACGCTGGTACAGGTAGCTATGGAAGTATGTGATGAATTTATTTTAGTAAAACGTGATCAGATGGAGTTAGAACCAGTAGGTTATGAACTGCTTGAACAGCTGCAACCTTTTCTCAAAAAGGTCATAAAAGATGACTATTGGCCGGGGACTCGGCTTATGGGGCATTATGCAGATGTTTATTTTTTTGATTGTTCGCCTGAAGCGGTCAATATTCTTTTATCCTATTCCACCAGCTTGTACTCGTGGGTACAGACCAGGCTGCCTGATGATCTTTGTTTTCTAAAACAGGGACAACCGTGGCTAATCAATACAGCCCATGAGAGAGAAAGCAATTTGCTCACTGATGTGGATGAGGAACTTAATAGACTAGAGGCGTGCGGATTATTGTTCCGTGACTTATCTGAGTTTTATAACGCTGATTAAAAAAAATGGACTCATATTTATAGTGCAGAAGAACCCGCAGTTGGTGCGGGTTCTTCTGCATGTTCACTAATAATTAAACGCAACTGTTAAATTACAAGATTTCATATAATCAAAGAAAAGTATTGATAATTATTCTCATATGATTTAATATGATAACGATTCTCATTATCATTACTTTAGTTTGAAGAATGATAAATAAAATATAGATGGGGAGATTGATTATGAATCAGAAAAAATATTTATTAGCTGGGGTATCAGCAGTATTAGCTTTGAGTTTGGCAGCTTGCGGTAACAATGAAAAGGATAAGACAGCTTCAGAAAAAAGCACAAATAATGCTGCAGTAGCAGCAGAAGGAACTGCAAATAACAAAGGAAATGCGGCTCAGGAGGCTGTTGCCACTGAACAAACCGTTACATATTTGGGCAAGGATTATGTCGTGCCTGCAAAGATTAATAATATTGTAGCAGCAAGTCTCGAATCTATGGAAGATGCTGCCATACTGGGAGTGAAACCTGTAGGTGTACTTGCAATAGCTGATGCTATTCCAGGTTATCTGTCAACTGACCTAGCGGGTGCATCCTTAGTGGGGGATAAATTTGCTCCAAGTAATGAAGCGATTCTGCAACTGGATCCAGATGTTATCTTAGGGTCTTCCAAGTTTGGGGAAGATGTGGCCGGTGCACTTAATAAAATTCAAACGATGATTCCTTATTCACATATTTCAACAAACTGGAAAGATAACTTGCTCTTATTAGGCCAATTATCCGGTAAGACCACAGATGCAGAAAAAATTATTAGTGATTATGAATCTAAAGCTGCGGGTGCAAAGGCTGAAATTGGAGAAAAGCTGAAAGATCAATCCATTCTAGTCATTCGTATTCGTCAGGGCAGTATGTGTGTGTATCCTGCTGGCGTTTATTTGAATCCGGTTATTTATGAAGATCTGGGTGCTGCCATTCCTGAGGTGATTTCCTCTACAGAGGCACAAGCAGAGCTTTCATTAGAAGCTTTGGCGGATATTAATCCGGACTATATTTTCTTGCAGTTTGAGACTAGTGAGAATACTGATAATGCAACAGCACTTGATGATTTGCTCAAGAATCCGATCTTCAAAAGCGTAACTGCTGTCAAAAATAATCATGTGTTTGTAAATGCAATTGATCCGTTGGCACAAGGTGGAACGGCTTGGTCTAAAGTAAGATTCCTGGATGCGGCAATTGAAAACCTGTTGAAGTAAAACCGAAGGTGCGATGAATAAGATGAATACAAAAAATTGGAAAGTTATATTGATCCTTTCAACTTCTCCATTATTCATCGTATTAGCAATTGTTGTATCCGTCTTATATGGTGTTAAAGATATTGGAATATTGACAATATGGCAGGCGATTACACACTTCGATGCTAATAATGTGGACCACAACATTATTATGACATCTAGATTTCCGCGTGTAATCGCCGCTTTATTAGTTGGAGCGGCTCTGGCTGTTTCAGGGGCGTTAATGCAGGGGGTTACACGTAACTATCTTGCATCACCATCGATTATGGGAGTAAATGACGGATCGGCATTTGTTATTACGTTGGCTATGGTGTTTTATCCGGGATTATCGAATGTTCAGATGATTATTTTATCTATGGTGGGTTCAGCCATCGGAGCAGGTTTGGTTTTCGGATTTGGTTCATTGGTTAAAAACGGTTTATCTCCAGTCAGGTTAGCCATTATTGGAACTGTAATTGGTACTTTTTTAAGTAGTATCGCCTCAGCAGTAGCGATGTTTTTTCAAGTCTCACAAAATGTTAGCGTTTGGTATAGCTCGAAAATACATACCGTTAATCCAGATATGCTAATATTATCAGTTCCTTTTATAATCGTTGGACTGCTCTTGGCGGTTAGTATTTCTAAGTCAGTAATGGTTGCTTCCCTGGGGGATGAAACCGCGATTAGCTTGGGTCAACGAACAAAATGGGTGAAAATTGTCAGTATTATATCTGTTATATGTCTGACCGGGACAGCAGTAGCTTTAGTCGGCAAGATAGCCTTTGTGGGTCTAATCATTCCTCATATTACACGTTTTATCGTAGGTATAGACTATCGCTTTATCATTCCTTGCTCAGCGGTGATTGGAGCTGTTTTTTTAGCGTTTTGCGATGTCTTAAGCCGTTATATTAACTTTCCGTTTGAGACGCCAATTGGTGTTGTAACAGCCTTTATTGGCATCCCTTTCTTCCTTTATTTAATTCGGATTAAAGGGGGAGAGCAGCGTGGATAGAAGTAAAGTACAGTTTAGCCGCTATATGCTTACACTATTAGTTTTTATCCTGTTAACCCTTGTGGCCGGGTATTTTCATCTTACGAATGGCGTGTTTGATATGTCTGTAATGGATGTGATAAAAACACTGCTGCGAATAGATCCTAATGCTAAATTTGACCTGGTTATTTTTCAGTTTCGGTTACCACGGATCATTATTGCCTCATTAGTAGGAATAGGTCTGGGGATGGCGGGAACTGTCATTCAAGGGATTACCCGTAACGGGCTGGCTGATCCAGGTATCCTTGGGATTAATGCAGGCGCAGGAGCTGCCATCGTTGCATTTATGTTTTTCTTTCAGATGTCGGGAGTTACTTTTTTTAAAGAAAGCTGGTTCTCGATACTAGCCATGCCGCTGTTTGGTTTTGTAGGTGGGCTTGCCGCAGTTGTCATTATCTTTATTTTTTCATGGCGGAATGGTGCACTCGATATGCAACGCTTGATTTTGACAGGGATCGCGATTAGCAGTGGTTTTGGTGCATTGTCGTTGTATATCTCTCTGAAAATGAATGCAAGTGATTATGAGATGGCTGCGGTTTGGAGTGTCGGAAGTATTTACAGCGCGAACTGGACTTATATCATTATGATCGCACCTTGGGTGCTTATTTTAGGATTTATAATGTATCGAAAAAGCTATTTACTCAATTATTTTCAATTGGAGGATTCCAGTACAAAGAGCTTAGGGATCTCTGTAGAAAAAGAAAAGCTGATCTTTCTGTTATGCAGTGTGGGGATCGTAAGTGTTTGTGTATCTGTATCCGGTTCTATAAGTTTTATAGGCTTGATGGCTCCTCATATCGCCAGAAGATTAGTAGGGATTAATCACCGCTATATTATGTTATCCAGTGCAGTGGTAGGGATGTTTTTGCTGGTGATCTCGGATTATTTTGCCAAAACAATATTTCAGCCGGCAGAGTTACCCGTGGGTATAGTCGTTTCGATTATTGGAATTCCTTATTTCTTATATTTATTAGCAAAGTCAAGAGTGTAGGGGAGAGTGTACAGAAAAAATGACAACACAAGTAGAGCTCGAACACACAGAATCATGGAAACTTGAATCTCAGTATATGGGTCACACGTACGATATAAAGGTTTCTCTTCCCAGAGAAGCAGCACCAGAAAAGGGCTTCCCCGTGTATTACATGCTCGATGGTAATTCATATTTTCAATTGGGTCGGGATGTTGTGAAATTGCAGTCAAGAAATGCCCCGAAAACTTTTATTGCACCAGCAATTGTGATTGGCATTGGACATTATGGTTCAGATGAAGAGGTCTCCAAAAGAAGATTTTATGATTTCACACCTCCAGCGAAGCAGTATGTATATCCGGATCGATTGAAAAATGCTGACATAGGTCCACATGGTGGGGCTGAGAAGTTTTTGGCTTTTTTAGAATTAGAGTTAATGCCAGCAATCAATAAGAAATATAATGTGGATCAGCATAAACAAGCCTTGTTTGGTCACTCTCTCAGCGGTTTATTTGTCCTCTGGACGTTATTCACTCGTGCGAAGCTATTCCAGTATTATTTGGCCTCTAGTCCATCCATTTGGTGGAATGATCATGAAATCCTGACGTATGCGGAGCAGTTCTATCACAAGGGTCAAGAGCTGACGGCCGATAAACAAAAATTATTGATTACCGTAGGAAGTGAAGAGTCGTTTATGGTCGATGACGCAGCAATATTATTTTCAAAATTGAATGAGTATGCTTTGCCTAATTTAGAGGTTAAGCACTATGTCGCACCCAATGAAAATCACGCTTCTGTAGTACCAACGATTATGAGTAGAGCGTTTCGAGTGCTGAACTGTTAAGGAGTGGGGATATGACGCAAATGAGGGCAGGCGAGCTTGTGCTTTTTGAACATATGGATCGTCAGATTACCGTGTATTTACCGAAAGAATATCATCTATTTCCGGAGTGGATGTTTCCAGCGGTTTTCTTACAGGATGGAGATTTTTTGTTCAAAGAGGCGATTACAGCTATAGAGAAAGATGTGGAAGAGGGAGTAACAGAGCCGGTTATTTTTATCGGGATCGATTCTCAGCTGCGGAATGATGAATATACACCTTGGGAAATGTCTGCTCTTTTTAAGGATTGGTCCTTTGGGGGCAAGGGCGATGATTATTTGAATTATGTCTATCAGGATCTTGTACCCTATATCAAAAGCTCCTATCGCATCTCCAACGAGCCGGAGAAATTGGCTTTGGGTGGTGTTTCACTAGGTGGATTAATAAGTCTGTATGCGATGTACAAGACTGAAGCTACTGTTGGAAATTTTATATTGATATCTGCGTCTGTATGGTTTAAAGATTTCATTCATTTCATGGAGACATCAAGACTAGATAGGGAATGCAGAATTTATATGTATGTTGGTGAGCAGGAAGGGATCCACAAGACAAATGCCCAGAAGGACATGGTGCCTAACAGCAAACGTGCTTATGATATTTTAAAAGAGAAGATTGTTGGAACGGATCAGCGAGTGAAGTTTGAGACGGATCCGCTGGGCACGCATAATGACATGTTTTTCCTGCAATATTTTCCGAATAGTATCAGGTTCTTATTTCCTGCAAAATAAACATAATAGGACGAGCAGGAGAGAGTATCCTTGCATCGTCCTACTTATCGTGTGATAGCTGCTCTAGTTATTCTTCTGTAAATTCTCAAGATGGGCGTCCAAATTATCGAAGGTTTGGGAAATCCCCTCTAACATCCCCATATCAATCACTTGTTGCAAGGCTTCCGGAGAAGTGTATTTACCGGTATTCACCAGCTTCGTTTGACCCTCCAGGTCGATAAAATCTAGCTGGACAAGCGTTTCAGGCAAATCTTTTGAAATATTACCCTCTGCATCTGAGAATCCATCTGTATAAATGACTTGTTCTGGGACTGTAATTTCCTTATACAACGCCTTGCCCCAAGACTCCATACCGTAGAAATCCCCTTGATTCTTATCCACGCACTTCATGCAATAATGCCAAGTACCCCCTGGACGGAAATCGACATTACATACGGGAAGCGTCCAACCTTTTGGACCCCACCAGTGCTTCAAATGCTCTGCCTCAGAAAAAGCCTTGAATACTAGCTCACGTGGAGCTTGGAATACGCGCTCTAATACTAATGTGTTGTCATCAACAACTTTGGATACCACTTGGTTGGACGGGTTAGAATTTGTCATGGGATAGATCCTCCTCAAATTTGTTTGCTTCCTGCCAATTTCGACCTGAGGCTATGATTTATTATTGTTTTCATTGCTCTGTAGCTTTTGTAAATAATCATCCAGTCGATCGTATCGTTCTTCCCATATATGGCGGTAGGAGTCTAACCAATCGTCTATTTCCTTAAATGGATCAGGACGGAGCTTGCAAATGCGCTTGTTAGCAACAGCTTGAACTTCAATTAAGCCCGCTTCACTAAGGACGCGCAAATGCTTGGACGCTTGAGGCTGCCGTAGCTGAAGACTTTCTGCAATCTCCCCAACGGTTAGAGGATTCTCGCGTAATAGTTCAACAATCTGCATGCGGTGGGGCTCAGCTAAGGCACTCATAACGTTAGTATTCATAAACAAGGATCACTTCGATTCATTAAATTCATTCGCATCTCTATTATGACATACTGTGGTTGAGCGGCTCTATAGCGCCTCCTTTTTGGTATTTCCTGTTTGTGATGATAATATACCACGGAGGGAATATTCCTGTAAAGGAATATATAAAAACCATTGTATGACAACTGCTAGAGAAGGGCATGATACAAGCATTAAAAAGAAATATGTTCCATGATAACCAACAAACTTTACAAAAAACATAGGAATAGATATAATTAAGTATAACTTATCGGGTTTTAGAATTACGCAAGGGGCCTAACGCCAGTGGGCTCCTTTTGTATTTCTTGGCCATGTTACAGGAGGGTGAAGGTCATACACAATGAAAAGATTATGGTTTGTGTTCATTATGGTCCGCATGGGGAGCGTTTAATCCGGCGTGGTGTCCAACTATCTGAAATTATAGGGGCGCCATTGTTTGTATTAAATGTCGATAGTTCGGATATTGATGAATATAATCAGAGCAAAGAAATGTATATGACGGTCTGGAAACGTCTTGCCGATGAAGCTGGCGCAGAGTTTATCATTCGGAAACGTGAAGGCCGAAAAACAACAGATATTATTGTAGAAGTTGCTGAAGAGAATGAGGTCACACAGATCGTCATTGGACAATCTGCTCAAACTCGGTGGCAGGAGCTTACCAAACGTAATTTCATCAATGAACTCATTGGTAAAATGAAAATGATGGATCTGCATGTCGTGGCTGTGCAGCGGATGCGTGCAGGGCTGGAAGAAACCCATGAGGAAGGCGTTATCGCTTACCTGGTCAAAAACGGGGCTGAGTACCAGCTCAGTGATGAACCTCAGGGAGAGTATTCGCTTAAGGGAAAGTTCTTTCACGAACTACACACAGAATTTGAGAACGGTTTATTCAGAATTGAGCAAGAAGATGGAAAGGCTAGATATCTGCATATTTGTGATGGCACATTGACCGATTCTTTATAATCGGGCTTGCCCTTATCAACATTGGGGCCTTGTATAAAAGGCCCTACCAATCATATGATCTTTGGCTTTTGGTAAAAAAGTAAGTACTAAAGTTCACAACTTGATAAGCTCAAGTGGAAAAGGAGGACTGCCTTTGCTGCATGTAATCATACTTGTTCCGTTTCTAATGGCCTTAGTAATCGCACTTTTGTCCAAGAGAGCACCCAACCTTCATAGAGGATGGCTTGTTTTCCCTGGTTCACTCGTTTTGTTTGTTTATTTCTTAACCCGGATTCCCGTTATTAAAGGTGGGGATTTGGGATATGAAACCATTTCATGGATTCCTTCACTAGGAATTGATTTGGTTTTCCATCTGGATGGATTAAGTTTGTTGTTTGCTTTGTTAATCACTGGGATGGGTAGTCTTGTAATTATCTATTCAATTTATTATCTGGACCGGCGAAAAGAAGCGTTAACCCCTTTTTATATTTATCTAATGTTGTTTATGGGGGCAATGCTTGGCGTTGTGCTCTCGGATAACTTGATGGTGTTATACGGCTTTTGGGAATTAACAAGTGTTTCGTCATTTCTGTTAATTGCCTTTTGGCATCGGCGGCAAAAATCGCGGTATGGTGCTCTCAAATCTATGTTGATTACCGTATTTGGTGGTTTAGCGATGTTTGCCGGCTTTTTAATGCTTTATGTAATGACAGGCACCTTTAGTATCCGGGAAATTTGGAGTGAGGTTGGCGATATTAGCGGGCATGCTTTATTTATTCCGGCGATGCTACTAATTCTCTTAGGCGCCTTCACCAAATCAGCTCAGTTCCCGTTTCATATCTGGCTGCCGGATGCCATGGAGGCACCGACACCCGTCAGCGCCTATCTGCACTCGGCAACGATGGTTAAAGCTGGATTGTATCTTGTCGCCCGTTTCAGCCCTGTTTTTGCGGGGCAATATGAGTGGTTCTGGGTTGTGTCAGGCGTCGGTTTGATCACCTTGATTTATGGCTCCATCCAGGCGATGAAGCAGACGGACCTGAAGGCTCTATTAGCCTATTCAACGATTAGTCAACTTGGACTGATTATGGGATTGCTGGGAATGGGATCGGCAGCGGCATTTTATGTAGGGGAAGATTCAGTCTTTTACACTGCTGCAACAACAGCGGCTATCTTTCACCTTATTAACCATGCCATCTTTAAAGGCTCTTTGTTTATGATGGTCGGTATAGTTGACCATGAGACGGGTACCCGCGACCTGCGAAAGCTGGGCGGATTGATTTCCATTATGCCGGTTACCTTTACGGTAGCGATGATCGGCAGTTTCTCGATGGCTGGTTTGCCGCCATTTTCCGGGTTTTTAAGTAAAGAGATGTTTTTTACGGCTGTTCTGAATATCCGAAACCTGGATATATTGTCTATTCCCTCGTTGTTTACGCTCTTCCCGGTTTTGGCCTGGATTGCCAGCGTGTTTACTTTTGCATACAGTATGATTTTGGTTTTCCACACCTTTTTCGGAAAATATCAGCCTGAGAAGCTGGACAAAAAACCGCATGAAGCCCCATTTGGACTTCTGCTTGCCCCGTGCCTGCTAGCAGTGCTGTCTATATTTATCGGTTTTTTCCCGAATATATTATCCAAAACACTTATTATCCCTGCAATGAATGCTATTCACCCTATCTTGCAGACCGGAGAACCCTTTGTTGTGAATATTCATTTCTGGCACGGCTTTACACCAGAAATATGGATGACACTTGGTGTTGTGATTCTTGGTATTATTGTATACCGAATCTATGGCCGCTGGAGTCTGGTCGATAAAGAATGGGGCAGTGGCTACACTTTAAATCAAGTCTATGACGGAGTAATCCGGCTGGTCGAGAAATCGTCTAGGGCGTTGACTGGCATCTATATGACAGGTTCCATGCGCCATTACTTGATGTATATCTTCGCTTTCCTGATCGTAGCCATTGGTGGAGCCGTGTGGTATACCGATGGAATAACGCTTGGGACAACTGAATATGCTCCGTTTTCTTTGTTTGAAGTTATTGTTGTTATGGTTATGCTTGTGGGCGCTTTGGCTATCCCCTTTGTTCGTTCCAGAATCACAGCCATTTTGTTAACAGGAATGGTTGGTTATATGGTTACTTTACTCTTTGTTCTGTTCCGGGCACCTGATCTGGCGCTTACCCAGATGATTGTCGAAGTAGTATCCGTTACATTGTTCCTGCTATGTTTTCGGCATTTGCCTAAGCTGGAGAAAGAGCCGCTCAAACTTCGGTCCCGCTTGCCTAAGCTAATTATTTCCATCGGGATGGGAATAACCATGACATTGGTTGCACTTGCTGCTTTAGGCAGTAGTCCGTTCGAATCCATCTCGAAATATTATGTGGAGAATAGCTATACCTTGGGTGGCGGTAAAAATATTGTTAATGTTCTGCTCGTTGATTTCCGCGGCTTTGATACCATGTTTGAAATTACAGTGCTTGGCCTTGCCTCACTTGCTATTTATTCCATGATCAAACTGCAATTGGATACGGATGGAACTATTGCCCCACTGAAGCGGGCTGTGAAGGATAATAAACCACGTTCTTCTGTAAGTGATGATGTGTTACTACAAGCGGTAGCTAAAGTAGCCTTCGTTATGATACTAATATTTTCGCTTTATCTGTTTTTCGCCGGACATAATAATCCGGGAGGCGGATTTATTGGAGCATTGATGGCATCAGCCGCATTGGTACTGCTCGCCATTACTTTTGGGATTGATATGGTTGAGAAGGTATTGCCTATCGACTATCGTAAGTTAATCGCGGTTGGGGTATCTGTAGCTTTTCTTACAGGAATAGGTTCGTTTTTATTCGATGTACCTTTTCTGAGCCAAGCGTTTGGCTATTTCCAACTGCCACTTATGGGCAAAACAGAACTGACCACAGCAATGTTCTTTGATCTCGGTGTTTTCTTAGCTGTTATTGGTGTCACTATGAATATCATATTTACGATCGGGAGGGATAGCTAATGGAGCTTATTATTGCCCTGGCGATCGGTGTACTGTTTTCCGTAGGTGTTTATCTAGTTCTTTCCAAAAGCTTGCTGCGCATCCTTCTGGGAACCACTTTAATAACGCACGGCGTTCATTTGTTGTTACTGACAATGTCTGGCCTCAAGACAGGTGCTGCACCATTGCTGGGTGAGGAAGCGGAAGCTTTTGTCGATCCTTTGCCGCAGGCGCTCATTTTGACCTCTATTGTAATTAGCTTTGGAGTAACAGCATTTTTTATTGTTTTGGCATACCGGACTTACCGCTCGACGGGTACCGATGATGTGGAAGGAACCAAGGAGGAGAGACGATGAACAACTTGTTAGTGCTGCCTCTGCTGATTCCGGCCATTACGGCAGTAATACTCATTTTTCTGAAAGAACGAGTACGTCTGCAACGAATCATAAGTGCCGTGAGTGTGTTTTTAAATATCTTTGTTGCAGGATTCATTGTGTATCAGGTAAATACAAACGGTATCCAGACCTTATATATGGGGGGATGGCGTCCACCTTATGGCATTGTGTTTGTTGCCGATATGTTTTCGGCATTGCTCGTGTTGACTGCGGCCATTGTTGGCGCGGCTTGTCTGTTTTTTTCCTTCGCTAGCATTGGGGAAGACAGGGAACGGTTTTATTACTATCCGTTTTTCCATTTTTTATTAACCGGGGTATTTGGCTCTTTCCTCACCGGGGACCTGTTTAACTTGTTTGTCTGCTTTGAGGTGCTGTTAGTTGCCTCTTACGCTTTGATCGTACTTGGTGGGTCCAAGGGTCAACTGCGAGAGACATTAAAGTATGTATTAATTAATGTGATTTCCTCTTCCTTGTTTGTGGTGACGATTGCTTATTTATATGCCGCGACAGGAACACTGAATATGGCGCATCTATCTATGCGTGTAGCAGAGGCGGGACAAGGCGGTGTAATGAACGTCATTGCGGTTCTGCTGCTAATTGTATTTTCGATTAAGGCAGGTTTACTGCTCTTTTTCTGGCTTCCCGATTCTTATAGTGCACCGCCATTGGCTGTTAGAGCCCTGTTTGGGGCTTTGCTAACCAAGGTCGGATTGTATGCAATTACTCGTACCTTTACTTTGATTTTTATTCAAGAACCGGGACTTACCCATACATTGATTGCCTGGATGGCGGGGGCGACGATGATACTTGGGGCAATCGGGGCATTGGCATACAACGATTTGGGCCGAATATTTAATTATAATATCATCATCAGTGTAGGATTTATTGCTTTTGGGATCTCTGTTGCGACTCAGGATTCGTTAAATGGTGTAGTGTTTTATTTAATGCATGACATGGTTGCCAAAGCATTATTATTCTTCCTGGGTGGGATGATTATCTCAGCTTCAGGCACTGACCGCTTAAAAGAAATGGGTGGTTTAATCCGACGTTATCCGTGGACCGGCTGGATGTTTTTTGTACTGACTTTGGCATTGGTTGGTGTTCCGCCCCTTAGTGGTTTCGCTGGAAAAGTGATGATGGTGCGGAGTGGATTTGGCGAGAATCACGTGGCTCTGGCGCTGATTGCACTTGCATCCAGCTTCGTAGTGTTATATTCCTTGATCAAGGTATTCCAGCGAGTGTTCTGGGGTGGCGAGAAAAGGGAAGAACAAGTCAAACCGCTTCATTATAAAGCTATGATGGCACCGGCAGCTGTTCTGTTCGCGATTGTAATTCTGATGGGTGTGGGTGCGGAGACGGTAAACGGACTTGTCAGCCAAGCCGGAGCTGTACTGGCTGATCCAGCACTATACATTAACGCTGTCATGAAGGAGTGATACTATGGCTTTTCAACTATTATTGAATTTCATGATAGCATTCCTGTGGATGTTCCTGCACAATGACTGGACTGGGCCACGTTTCGTCATTGGTTTCTTGATCGGTATCCTCATTCTGCTCGGAATGCGACGTTTTTGGCCCAGATTATATCTAGGAAAAGTGTGGGCAATTATTAAGCTAATCCTGTTGCTGCTGCGGGAGCTGGTCGTTTCAAGTTATGTAGTAGTAAAAGCTGTTCTGAGACCGGAGCTTAATATACGTCCAGCAATCTTAAAATATACTACAGAGCTGAAATCGGATTGGGAAGTGGCTACGTTGATCACATTGCTCTGCCTTACTCCCGGATCTGTCGTACTTGAAGTATCGGATGATAACCGGACTTTGTATATTCATGCCATGGATGTTGAGGATCCCGCACAGTTCAGAGCGAATATCCGTGACACCTTTGAGCGTGCGATATTGGAGGTGACCCGTTAATGATCCATTTTATTCTTATGCTCTCGCTTACGATTATGGCGCTGGCGATTGGTGTATGTGCCTGGCGGTTGTTGAAGGGACCTTCTTTGCCCGACCGGGTAGCGGCACTGGATACGATTGGAATTAATCTGTTAGCCATGGTAGCCGTTCTTTCTGTTTTACTCCGAACGCAGGCTTTTATCGAAATTATTTTGTTAATAGGCATTCTTTCCTTTATCGGCACGACGGCATTTGCCAGATACATCGAAAGGGGAGTGGTGCTAGAACATGGAAACGATCAAGACAGTCGGTGAATTGCTGTTTGCCTTATTAATACTGATGGGGGCATTGCTTAGTGCTGTAAGTGCTTATGGTCTGATTCGGCTGCCTGATGTTTATCTGAGATCACATGCCGCTGCCAAAAGTGCCACCCTTGGTGTTTTATGTGTTCTGAGCGGGGCCTTTCTATATTTTGCATTTTTTCTAGATCATATAAGTGCTAAGCTGCTACTGGGGATTGTCTTTGTATTTATGACCTCACCTTTATCTGCACATTTGACGGGCAGAGCTGCTTATCGCTCAGGGGTTCCCTTATGGAATCGCAGAATTCAAGATGATTTAAGAGAGGTACTGGAGAAAGAAAAAGCTGTAGCAGCATCCCCTGAACGGGATGTGCCTCAAGAATAAAATCCATGGAATGGTGATCTGCGATTTCGGATTACAACAATAAGTTTGGATCGCAATAGCTAAAAAGCAACAACCCTGCATGAAAACGCGGGGTTGTTGCTTTTTTAGATTAAAACTACTCTTTTTTGTTATCTTAACGAACTAATATTTTGCCTTCTCCAGCAAGTATGCGAAGTACTCTTGGGAGTCGATCACCATCATTCTCAGGGATGTCCAATTGAATGCCGTAGTGGAAACTGCCTTGTTGTTCTTTGTTCCATTTCAATATTCCTTCTATGTACAAAGATTCATCCGTAAGATTCATTTCCATGCCAATGCGTACTAAGTTATTTTCTGGGTTGATATTGAGGGGTAACGATAAGTGGCAACCCGATCGACTGATATCGAACAATACAGCCCTTACAGGCTTGGAAGGAACCTGGATTCCGTTAATAGTAAGAATATGAAGATCAAATGTTACAGGTTCTTTAAGGGTATATCGAAAAGGTTCGGTTCTGCGATTAGTGTTCATATGCTCCTCCATACTTTTCCATGTAATATAAATTATCGACATAAAAGTAGGATTAGTGAAGAGCTGATTCTATTTTTGATTATTTCAGTACTTGAGCAGTCTCGTAGGTAAGGCAGCGCAGACTTTGATCAGGATAACGCATTTCTGCCGTGTAGCTGCTGCCGTCTTCCAGCATCATCTGAACAGCGACCATGCCGCGTTTATCATTGGTTTCAGTGTTGATCAGTGTTGCTGTAGCAATTTTCCGGCTTTCTTTTTGTTTATCTGTAAGGATAGTTATGGCCGCATTGATCCAACGGGCATCTTTATAGATAGTGCTGGCAGCAGAAGCGCTAATTGGTGTTCTTTTCAGAGCATTATTAATCGCGGTCGTATTCACTACCATACCGTTTATGGGATCAATTAGTACATCATATTCCCAGAATTCCTTACCTTGCCCTTCTAGCGTCTTGGCGTTATATGGACTGAAATGTACAGCCCATGTCCACGGCAGCGAGGTTCGGGTATCACTCAGAATAACCCGCATCTGCAGCTTGGCAATGTCCACATCGAATAATTTGCGAACGCTTGAAGCAGCCAGAATAACGGCATCAGTTTGACTCAGATCCCCTGCAGCAGGTGGTGTGACAATGGTCCGTTTGGATTCAGAAGTCTCATGACCCGCCATGTCTATGAAATTGTTAATGGGTTGTATTTCTTTAGGACTCATCTGCGGTTGCAGATCGTCATTCACTGTGGAGGACACCGGCGTTGGTGCTTCCAACTTCATCCCTGGGGTTTTGGTGCTGGTTAAAGCTAAATGGGGGGTGTTTTGAATGACTGCACTGACGATTAGCAGACTCCCCGTGAACAGGAGTACAGCTAAAGTAGTGGGGAATTTTTTGTTATTCACTTGAATAACCTCCATTTGCTTCGGATGATGCTGAATCTTCCTAACCTTAAACTATAGATGTTATAGAGTAGGTGAACAGATGTTATGGAGTTGTAAAAAGATGCGGATACTTGTTCCTTGACCTAAAGTAGAATTGAGTGAAATTCTAGTTTGATGCGCATCTGCGATTTGCTTGCATAAAGATAAACCAAGACCCGCACCCCCGTATTCGCGTGTGCGCGATTTTTCACCTCGATAAAAGGGTTCAAATACACGCGCGCTCTGTTCCGGTGTCATCCCAAATCCTGAATCACATACTTCCAATATGGCTTCATTTTGCAATACATAGGCAAGCAAGCGGATGGTGCTCCCTTGCGGAGATGCATGAATGGAATTTTCGACAAGGTTAACCAAGAAGGAAGTTAGCAGATCATGATCACCCCAAACCGCAGGGATGGAATAATCCATTTCTAGTTTGATGCCTGCTTCGTCCAATTTAAGCTGCTCAATCTGTTTAACCGATTTGAACAAATCTGATATGTCTACTTGTTTCAGAGTCAGAGGATGATGCCGTAGGACGGACAAATCCAGCAGTTTGAAGGCTAAATTCTTCAGGCGTAAAGTTTCACTAAGGATATATTGACCAGCCTTCTGCTGTTCTTCCTGGCCTATATTCGCGGAAGTCAGAAATTCAGCAAATCCCTGCATACTGGTTAAAGGTGTGCGCAGTTCGTGGGCGAGGTTATCGACCATTCTCTGCTTTTCATCGGCCATATTAGACAGTTCGATCACGTGCTGTTCCACTGCGTTTGCCATTCGGTTAAAGTTCAGGGCTAACTCACCAAATTCATCTTTACTGCGCAACTGCACGCGCTCGGTATATTTGCCTTCAGCGATCGTTTTTGTAGTCTTTGAAAGCTGTTTAAGTGGTTTGGTCAACTGCCGGATCAGCAAGTAGAGTAATAGGAGCAGAATTGGACCGATAATCCAGTTAATCATTACAAAAAAACGGTTCAGCTCATGCTGCTTAGCATACAGGTCACTGATATCACGTTGATAAACGATCGACAAAGCTTGATAGGGAGCAGGGAGCTCAGTAGAGAGTTGAATAGAATGTGACTCCGGTGTTGAGACTGATGGGACTCCGGCATTCGGATAAACCAGCTGGTCATTCTCCCAGAGCTGTAGTCCGATTCCCTGCTTATGATAAAATTCACCATAGGATTGAGCCACACTTGAGATTAAAGTAGAGGTAAGTGTGGCCCCACGGGTCTGAATCGATTCAAGATTTTCATAAATGTTGTTTGCAATTAATAGCTGTTCGCTTGAAGCACGCTGCATTTCGCTGTCCATGTTCAGCTGCCAGCTTTTTTTCATAATCATGATTACACTTACATCTAGGGCGACGATGAAGAAGGCGAGGACTGACAGCAGAATTTTATGCCAGAATCTCATACTAGACCTGAACTTCCAAGCGGTAACCAAGCTTAAATACGGTTTTAATTCGTTCTTCCCAGCCTAGTTTTTTGCGCAGCTGTCTGATGTGAACATCTACAGTACGGGTATCTCCTTCAAAATCATAGCCCCAGGCTAATTCCAGCAACTTTTCCCTTGATAAAGCAATATTTCTGTTACGGATAAGGACCTCAAGCAGCTCAAATTCCCTAGCGGTTAAATCTACGGGTATCTGATCCACCATCACAAGCCTCTCAAGATAACGTACCTCAACGTTTTCACAGAGAAAATTGGAAATGCCTTTTTCGCTCCTGCGTAACACCACATTGATTCTTGCCAACAATTCAAGGATTTCAAAAGGTTTAATAATATAATCATCGGCGCCCAGCTCAAAGCCTTTGATGCGATCAGCCAGTGAATCTTTTGCGGTGATCAGAATCACCGGAATTTGTAAGTGAGCAATCCGCTGCATGATCTCAAAACCATCCAGTTCGGGCAGCATTATATCGAGCAGAATTAAATCGGCCTTTTCACGTTCCAGCAGTTCAATAACCTCCAGCCCGCGATAAGCCTTGCTATAGGTATGTCCGACTAATTTTAGATTCATAGTAATTAAGTCACTGATTGCACGTTCATCTTCTACGACTATGATATGGCCCATAGTTCATTGTTCCCTCCTAAGCTAGCAAATCACTTCCTAATGCTAATAAACTATAAACAACTTATTACAGAATTGTCCAGTGCAGGTATGAAAAAGCATCTAGTTCTTCCTAATTTGGTTTGTTGATAAAGCTTAAAAAGGACTGAAAAAGAGAGCGGAAGCAGTCTCTTAATCAATCCTGAAAAACATCATTATAAACCTTCGCAACTCTTGATTAATTGGAAATTCCATCTGTTGTTGACTTAGACAAGTGGGCATCAGGGGCAATAAATTCGTGAACGATTTGACGAAAATATTCGTGATTATCATAGCTGTTGTACATACGCCAGGCCACTGTTTGGGAGTTGCCGAAAAATAACCGCTCGAACTGGGTTTGACGACCTCCGAATGCACCCGCTCCTAGTTCCCAAGCCAGCCGGAATAAGGCATTTCGATACCACGCATCCGAGACATTTCCCTTCAAATACTCATAAAGATACGAACCAGCGCTTGATGTAAAGTCGGCTTCAGAGGGGATCATGATGAGCCCGCTTGAACTGAGGTTTTGAACCATTTCAACCATCTCTGGATAAAACTCTGAAAAGTGAATGGTTGAAGCCAACAGTGGACCTTTATCTGGAACGAGATATCCAAATTTGTCGAGCGAAGCCCCTATTTCCGCTGCAAGTCTTAAGGCTTTGAAAGTTTCTAAATAGGTTAATATTCTGGAAATAGGCAAAATCGTGTAGGCCTCAAGGACAGCATTTTGTTCTTCCGCCAAAGACTCTAGCATACCAAGAAAAAACTCGGTCTTTGCAATATAGCGGGTGATAATTTGGTGGGCCATATGCGTATGAAAGTTACTCTCGCCGAATAATCGGGAACAGTACCTCTCATCGCCATAATAAAATATACGATCATGAGGGACCAGTACGCGGTCAAAGATAACAAGGGTATCCATTTCTTCATATCTTGAACTTAACGGATGGTCGTAGGAGGATGAGGCAGCGTAGCTTTCACGGCAAAAAAAAGTCATCCCAGGCAGATCATTAGGCACCGCAAAGGCAAACGCAAAGGGATTATCATCATCCACAAGTGAGGGTGAGGGAGTTGGGAATACAAGCATTTCATCGCATGTAGCTCCCTGTGTTGCCATCATAAAAGCACCGGTAACAAACATCCCTTGATCATTGATTTCTACGACTTTTGCAGCGATAGAATCCTCTGTAGCATCAATCTGGCCGGATATTTTGCTGGCTTGAGGCTGGATGAAAGCATGGGATAAGGAAATGTCATGATCTCGACAGAAGGCATAGTATTTTCTGAGGTTCTCAGCATATTTCGGATTATGATCCTCAAGGATATCAGCAGCTGTGAACAGAGACATGATGGCCGTATTCATATAATCGGGGGAACGTCCTAAAAATCCGTGGTGTCTGTTGGACCAGAGTTCAATCATTTTTCTCCGGCGTTCTAAATCTTCAGCATTTTTGGGTGGAAGAAAAGATAAACCAACCGGATCTCCAGTATCAGGTGAAGGATAGGTCATCTGCGCCAAATAACGTTCATCACACTGCATGTTATACATTTCGGCTTGTGTTTGTATGAGACCTTGAAAGGCAGGGTGTTTGGATAAAGGACCTTCAACACGTGTTCCTTTGTACCAGATATTGATCTTTTGCCGGTCGATTCGTTCGATGTATTGATTACCTGTTTTTATAGGCATAGGTTCCACCTCTTTGAAGTCATCTTTGACTAATAAAGCCGTATTATTGCTATTAATGTACGTAATCATGAATCTCCGTGTACATTGTCCATAAACCGTGGTGAGCTGGGAGTTTAGGGTTGACATAAACGATGCTGACTTGTATATTTTGGATATTGGATTACAAGTGTAGTCATACAGAGGAAAGAAAGGCGGATAGAATGATGTCTACGGAAACTCCAAAGATCTCGGATGCCGAGTGGGAAGTGATGAAGGTGCTGTGGGCAAGTGCCCCACGCACTGCAGGTGAGATTGTTGAAGCACTAGAAGGCAGCAGGGACTGGAACCCAAAGACGGTACGGACGTTGATTAAGCGTCTGACAGAGAAACGGGCTATTGGTTATAACCAGACAGGTAGGGTGTATTCCTATTATCCGCTGGTGCGGGAAGAGGAATGTGTCCAATCGGAGACAAGATCCTTTCTGAAGCGGATCTACGGTGGAACTCTGCGCCCGATGTTGGTCAATTTTTTGCAGGATGAAAAGTTGTCCCGGGAAGATATTGAAGAACTGAAGAGAATTTTGGATGAACGAAAGGACTGAGCCGCTTGCTGGAAGCTGCATACAATCTGTTCGTCAAGGTATTGTCGCTGTCTGCCATGGCGAGCGTGCTGGCTCTGCTGATCTTATTGACCCGCTTCCTGTTCAAGGATCGTCTGAAACCTACCTGGACGTATCTTCTGTGGATACCATTGATCGTGAGGCTGGCTATACCTTGGGCACCTGAAAGCACATTTAGTATTTTTAATCTGTTGCCGCTGGAGAAAGAAACGGCGCAGAGTTCCTTTATTCCGTCAGCGCAATCGGAAGTTGGCTTTACTTATGTCCCAGAGTTGACCGGAGGGGAAAAGGAACCGCCGTCAGTTACTGGAATTGCAAAAACTGGACCTTTGCCGGGAGAATCGACATCGGATGATGTGGCACAAGTCAATCTGCATACCGATTCAGGATGGGAGCCGATACATGTACTGGTTTTGGTGTGGTTTGGCGGAGCGGCGGTGGTGCTGGGCATGTCGGTTCGAGCGCAACTGCGATTTACCGCACGGGTTCGACAGGAAACGGAGATTCATTCCTCAGAAGTCCAACGGTTGTTCAAATCCTGTAAGCAGGAAATGCAGGTGCGTCGCCCAGTCAAGCTGATCGGGACGAAGCAGATTGCCGTACCGACACTACTTGGCGTTATGCGGCCCAAGTTGCTGCTGCCCACCTCTACTTTACACACTCTGGAGACGAACGGACTCCGTCATATATTCCTTCATGAGCTGGCACATGTGAAGCGCCATGACATTTTGCTAAATCTGCTGACAGGTCTGCTGCTGGCCATGCATTGGTTTAATCCTCTGTTGTGGTATGCCGTACGCCAAATGAAAGACGATCAAGAGGTTGCCTGTGATGCTCTGGCCTTGAAGCATCTTGAACCAGCTTGCCACAGAAGTTATGCCTTGACACTTCTCAAATTGTTAGAAACCTTACCCGATCCGATCCGGTTGGCAGGTACAGCTGGCATTTCAAGCAGTAAAAAGGAAATGGAAAGAAGGATTATTATGATCACCAGGCACAAAAAATTTACGGCAAAAAGCTCAATGCTGGGCCTCGCTGTAATTATGATCTTAAGTGGCTGTACCCTTACAGGAGCAAAGCTAAATTCTGCATCAGCTCCGGCAATGAGCGCTCCTGCTACTTTTCAGGCAGAAGTGCAGGATAAAAATACAACGGATTCCAGTGTTAAAGGCACTTTATTGGCGGAAAAAAACGGAATCACGGTATCTGCTAATCCCACTGGTGAGAATACACTTTTGCATAAAGTCACGGTAGATGTGCGTGGTGAAGTAAGCCGTACGTTCTTGTGGAATGCAGGAGAAGATAAAACTCGGCCTCCATTGATTGAAGAAGCAGATGTGAACGGAGATGGAACTAAAGAAATTTTCATACGCATTACGACCGGCACGGGTACTGGACTTTCTATGAGTGAGATTCATGTGCTCCAGCCTGCTAGCTTGGAAGAGCTTGTGGTCGAAGATCCGATCGAAACGTTGAATCAGAAGCTGAAATCATCCATTACACATCGAAATAACCACACTTATGTATCTGCTGAACTGGACGGAAAGCATTTGACCAAAGTGTATGATTACACGGAGGGAGCTTGGGGAGAGAAGGTCGGATTTGGCTCTATAGTTTCATACGAACTGATAGATGACCAAATTGTAGCCCATATGTCCGGTGCGGCGTCTATGTCTGAGTTTCCGCTCGAAGTTATTGCCGTTTACGGGAAGAATCTGACCATTGAGAGCGCACAGATGTACTATGGATCGTTTATATCTCCACCACTCAGTGAACAGGATATCAAGTCCATGATGGAAAAACAGCTTCCGGCAAGTGGTTGGACCTTTAGCAAAGACGGAGATCAGTATAGGGTGGATATAGATCCACTGAATGGCGTAGGGGAAGGCAATAGCTATAAAATAAATCCGCTTACCGGAACGGTTCATGACGTAACTTCTGGCAGTCCACTGAGAAGTCTTGTAAACCGAGAAGCGATAGATCTGCGGAACATCTCTAACGGTACAGAATACCAGAAGGAACTGTATAAGTTACTCCAACCTATCTTTGATACAGAGGGTTTCAAGCCAACAGATACGGACTGGATTTCAGGCTTTATCGGGGATGGTTATTTGTTCAGTGATGTTAGGCAAGGAAGCAGGGAATTCACGATTAAAGTAGATGTCTTTACTGGTCAGTGGGAGGAAATTCCTGACCCGTATCAATAGTTAAGTTTCAAGGTCTGTACCGTATTATTGAAGAGACCATTACTAGCGAATTGAAACTAAAAGCAGCCAGTACGCGCCGATAGATTATCGGCATGCACTGGCTGCTTAATTTTTCTAGAAGGGAGGACAGTCTTACGACTGTGTAAATTACGGATGACTAAAGGACTATTCGACCTGGAACTGGTTTAATTCGTCCTGAAGCTTTTTGGACAACTGATTGAGCTGCAGGGACAGTTCGGCAACCTGTTCAATGCTGTCCAATTGTTCTTGCGTACTTGCGCTAACTTCTTCCGTTGAAGCGGAATTCTCTTCTGTAGTTGAAGAAATGATTTCGAGTGCCTGTAGGATTTCATCTTTGTGTTTATGGACTTTGGAGGTGTTGCTGCTGATTTGAATCATACGTAATCTTAAAGCCTCCAAATCGCTGTTGATGCTAAAGAATACCTGTTTCGTAGCCTGCACGGATTTTGCATTTTCTTCGGCAATTTCAAGTCCTTGGGCTGTGTATTCCACAGATGCTCTAGTTTTCTCTTCGATTTCATGAACCTTTCTGCCAATCTCCTGTGTAGCCTGTGCAGTCTGCTCCGCCAACTTGCGAACCTCTCCGGCAACAACGGCAAATCCGCGTCCCTGTTCTCCCGCACGTGCTGCTTCTATGGAAGCATTTAGTGCCAGCAGATTGGTTTGCGTAGCGATTTGATGTACCGTGTCCACGATGCTCGAAATTTCATGACGGCTTTGATCAATATCATGGATGGCAGACGATATCGAATGAGTGGAGTTATGATTTTCTTCTGCCCATTTTGATAACTGATCTAATACACCCAACCCCAGTTCGCTCTGGTCGGCAGAAGCCTGCACCATCGTCTCTATGGCTATGGCATCATTAGCGATTTCGTCAATTTGACCAGATAATGATCCGGTTTTTTGCAAAATCGTATCCGTTTCGATCGACTGATAGTTGGTTGCATTCGCAATCTCATTAATGGCTGTGGCTGTATCGTTCATCGTTATAGCTGTGCGGGAAGAAATAGATTGCAGATCCTTTGAGGACTGGTTTAATACCTGAGCGGAGGTACCCACTATTTGGAGCATCCCTTGAATTTTCTGGACCATGTTGAATATTCCGTTGGAGATTTGTCCAATTTCGTTGTTGGAATAGGCATCAAATTGAACCGTCAAATCCCCATTTTCCACCCGTTTGATTTTGGTAAGCAGCTTCGGTATGGATCTGAGCAGATAACGGAGTGTGATATACGAAAATAGAACGAGCAGAATCGCCGCTGCAACAAACCCGCCAATCGTAATCCAGGTGAACTTTTTTAATTCGGAAAGCACTTCCCGCTCTGAAATAGTTAAACCTACGGACCAGCTGGTATCTTTACTTGTAGCATAGCCGATGTAACGGCGTTCTCCGTTGTCATTAATCAGATGTACGCCGGATTCACCAGCGATCATTTTCTTGCCGATTCCCCCAAGATCACCTGGCAGCTCATTAATCTTTTCCTTTGTGACCTTAGACTGGTCTGGGTGATACAGAATATCACCTGTTTTGGAGGCGAGAATGGAATAACCTGTGCTGCCTAGCTTATAGCTTTCCATTATCTCAGGGATATTTTTAGACGCTATATCAACCGCGACAAAACCGATTAATGTATTGTTGTCATTTTTTATCGGATAGAAAATACCCATCAGCATATCACCTGTAGTGATGTCAATATAAGGATCGGAGTAGTACAGGCCGTCTGCTTCGACTGCTGGCTTATAATACGGCCGTTCTTTAATGTTAAAAGCAGCATCTGATGTCGTACCATTGTTGAGGATATAAAAACCTTTGCCGGCAGTACTCGCAATCCATGCATCTGCAAAAGTGGGTTCCACCTTTACTATGTCAGCTAGTGTCTTTGCTACTTCAGCGGCATGCGGAGAAGTCTTGGCCATTTCAGGAGCTTCGGTGGTTTCGATGTATTGTTTGAATAAGTTATTCGTTGACATTTGCTTGACCAGTGAACCCTTTTCCTTAAATAGTGCATCAAATTGACTGACAAGTGCCTGTGTTTTGGTCTGAAGCATAGATTCTTGTTGTTTCACAAGTATGCTGCGAGTGCTGGAAAACATAAAGGTTCCCAAGATTGAGAAGACGACAACAATAATAACTAAAAGTACAATGGACAAAGTATTTGCTATGCTTGATGAACCAAACCGCCTTTTTTTTAGTTGTTGTAACATGCTACCATCTCCCCCAAGTTGTCTCTGAGCAAATAGCTCATAAGAACATATCGGAAGATAGTGAGATTTTCGAAATAGTAATTTTGAGAATGAAAAAATTAAATTAAAATGGATGATGCACAGGATAAATCCTTGACTGGTGCGGGATTTCTAGATGGTGGGGGGAGAGGGAGATCTTAACAATTAGCCTGTAGCTTGGCACATTGCAGCTACTGATTAGAGGCGAATTGTTGTTTTTTTAGGTGATGCTTAACTGCCTTTATCAGACTTCTTGTTTGTAGATTGCTTCCAGCTCTTGCGGTTGATAATGATTATCAATTATACTTCCGATAGGAAGGAGGCGAGTAAAGATTTTAAATGCTGATGATAATTTGATGCTCTGGGATTATGCACATATCCGGCTGATTGATATTCGCCATATGTTGTTTAAGGCAGGAGACAAGCTGAACTCCTATAGGTTCCCGGCTGCAGGTTTTTTATATATGGTTCGCGGCAACGTGGTTTTTCGGCTCAATGGAAATAAACATGCTGCGGAACGTTTTCATATCCTACACAGCGGAAAGGGAGGGCAACTGGATATTGATTGGGTCAGGGAGGAAATGGAGTTTTATTTTATTTTCTATAAAGCCTCGCTTTCGCTAACGTCCGGATCAGGTGTACGTAGACTTTTTGAAAGAAACAGTCCTTTTCAAAAACAATATGAATTTGCTCCGAATGCTCCAGTGGCTTTGCTGTCTCAAGTAAAGGAGATGCACCGGAAATGGCTGGACTCAAGTTCACTTGAACGGATTCAGATCAAAGCAATGCTTTATCAATTTGTCTACGAAGTTGAGCGGCAGAGACAGGCATATGGAGTCTATCCCGTCAAGCCGGATCTGGTGGAGCAAGCAGTTCGATACATACGAGAATATTACAGTCAGCCTATTACCTTATCCTCTATTGCAGAGCAGCTTAATTATAGTGTGGCCTATGTGGCGAAGCAGTTTAAAAGCAAGACGGGTACCAGTCTGATTGATTTTCTTATTCGGACGCGAATAGATAAGGCGCAGGAACTGCTGCTAAATACCGATGCATCATTGCAGGAGGTTGCCGCCGGAGTGGGGTACACGGACCTATCCTATTTCATCCGTATTTTCAAGAAAACAACCGGTGTGACTCCGGGTAATTTTAAGTCATTGGCCCTAGGCTCTGCCAAAGGATCAGATCGTCCTAAAATCAGGCTAAGATTGTCTAATGCAGGATGGGCTGAGCCAAGTTATATTGTTAATGATCATGATAATCATTATCAATATAGAAGAAAAGGGGATTTACCGATGGTTAGAAATACAAAAATGTCAATGGGAGCAGCGATGCTGTTATGTCTGGTTTTAATGCTTAGTGCTTGTTCTTCAGGGAACAGTCCTGTTAATTCTGTGAATGCTGGCCCTAGTCCGGTATCCTCTGTGCAAACAGAGACAAGTCCACCGGACTCAGCCACCAATTCAAAATCTACAAGAGTATATAAAGACAGTCAGGGGCATGAGGTTGATATTCCAGAGCGTCCACAGCGGATTGTGCTGCAAGGTAATTCGATCGGAGACCTGCTGGCACTCGGGATTCAGCCGGTCGGTGTCGACCGCCGGTTTATTGAAGAATCAGTCTATTTGGATAAGGAGACAACCCCGGCTCAGGATATTGGATTTCCTACAAATCTGGAACTTGTTTTGGATCTGGAACCGGATTTGACAATGCTGGGTTATGTGATGGACAAACAATATGAAGAAGTGTCCAAAATATCACCTACTGTTGTATTTGACCAGAGTAAACCCTTGTCTGAGCGTCTGCCTGTCATTGGTGAGATAGTGGGTAAAAGGGCTGAAGCAGAGCAACTGTTGTCCGAATATAATCGCAAGGCCGAGAATATGTGGAGCGGATTGCGTCAGGAAGGCAAACTTGCCGAAGGAGAAACAGCGGTAGTGCTGATTTATTATTGGAACAAGACAATGTATTTGATGAAAACTGGTGGTATTCCTGCACTGCTGTATCAGCCGCAGGGCTACAAAATGTCCGAGGCAGTGAAGGAAATCGAGCCGGCAGAAGGTGCACCCTATATTGAGGTCTCCCCTGAGCTAATGCATAAGATGCTTATTGGTGACCATTTGTTTGTCATCTATCCGGCCAATGCTGATGCGGAAAATTCCTTTAATGAGTTAATGAAAACTGCGTTGTGGAGCTCGCTCCCTGCTGTAAAGAGCGGAAAAGTTACTTTTGTGGAGACTAAATGGAATTATGACGATATGTTGACCAGCAGCATGCTGCTGGATGAGTTCCCTAAACTGCTGGCTAAATAAATGAGATCTCAGGTTAATCCGCAACAAAGAAGCAGAGGAGGAACTCGCTGCTTCTTTATTTTGTTTATAAAGTAAAGAGGGTTGAATATAGAATAGTAATCGGTCATTGTTTTTTGTTGATTAGCTAGACTCCAAGAGTAGCATCGATTAATCTGAAGAAGTGGAATGCGGGTTATGATTGAATCGTCGACATAGATAAACGGAGGCTAACTATGACTTACTCACAGATCTGGAACAACTCAGGAAATGAAGCCGATATTCTTTATTTGGAGCAGCAGATTAAGGCCGTTAAAAAAGAAATAAAACGAGCAGAAGCTGCAAAGCTTCAAGAAATATTGGATCAAGCGAATCGTAAGCTGGCTGAATTGGAAGCGAAGCTGGACGAGCTTGAGGATTAGGAGCTCGCCGCCCTTTTGTACCGTTTGAACTTTATGTTTCTGAATTTGCACCGGTGTCTATATAGTTTTATAATTGTAGTTTACTTAATCGTATTACTGGGAGGAATGGGGAAATGGATAAAAATAGAAAATATATGCTTGTCGGTGCGCTTCTGACAGGGGTAGGTGTCTCTTTGATGGCCTATACAGCAAGCCGCTATACTTCGTTTAAACGAATCGTAGCCAATACCATCCGTTTGGAAGAAATCGCCTCTCTAGAAATCTCGCGATTGTCTTCAGTTCCCGGTGAAAAGAAAGACATCATTATAACTGATCCTGCTGTTATTGAGCGGATTTTTGCTGATTTCTCTCATGTTCAATTAATGAAATCGGCCCGAAATGTCAGTTCTGACAAAAACTTCAGCTATTATATTACGATAGTTCAGGCTGACTGCAAGCAACGATTTGATATTATTTTAAAAAGCAGACAGCATATGATCATTTATGATAATGATTTAAGCAATCCTCACTTGAATGCCTATAAAATTATCAGCCCTTATTATCCGCAAGCACTGGAACAGGTTTTCGACTGATTATATAGAGGTGCGCAATGAAGTAATATCATAGCCCATTTCCTGCATAGCATCCAATCCATTTATGATCTCTATTGTCCGGGTGCCGTCCCAGCCTTTAGCCGTTCCATATTCGATCCATTCGCGGATACGCTGTGGATGATTTAGATTATAGACATCTTCAAAACCCTTTTTATGGTTTTGCAGCAGATAGCCTGTATTTAGCGGACAACCGGCAATAGGATCATCCCATGTTAGGAGTTGGATGCGGAGGGGGTGGAGCTTTACATTTTTATAATAAATCTTTAATTCAAGCAGACTCCGTTCGTCATGGATTCTCATGCCCAATATATAGCTGTATTCCAGTTTCCTGAGCGTGATAGAACGCAGCTTTTTTTTCATGAAAATCGCCTCTCATCCTAATAATTTTGTTATCATAGCAAGCATAGGGATATTTTTCAAGCAATCAACAGGAAGGATGTTTATATGAAGTATGAATTTGGGGTCATGGCATCCATTACAGAATTGGTGGAGTACCCGGATGAGCATAGTGATACCTATATTCCGCACCCGAATTTTCAGATCATCATGGATCAATTGGGTATTACAGTACCCGTTGCGGAGATTTATGAACATTTTTTTGCCAACCCTGTTCACACCGGACATGTGCTCGTTTACAGCAATCCAGAGCAACCAAACGCTTGTATTGTCCTCGATACTTACCGTGATCCGCTGGACCAGCTAGACATGATTTATTTCGGATGGCGCTGTTCGTCCGAGAAAGACAATATCCGTGAGCTGTCCCGGCGTTTTTATGATGAATGTGAATTTGCGGTCCGTTATGAAGAAGGTCAATCCGTGCTTTACAAGGTGTTGAAGGAGGATACCTATCCGCGAAAATTTTACTATAATACCGTGTTTGAGCAGCAGTTGAAACGATACCCGGCAAAATAGGCGCTAGAAATACATAACCGAATCACTTAGCACAAAAACGCGAGTTCAGGGCAATGCCGCCCAACTCGCGTTTTCTATATACCTGTTTTTGAAATGCTCTGCATCATTCAGGCAATTACTGTGCCGTCAGCAGCTGCTCCAGAATTTCGGCGCGAATCTTCAGCAGGCTCAGCTCTTTCAGCGAACGGCTGCGCTGTGGAGTATCAATTTCAATAATTTTTACAATCCTGCCCGGATGTCGAGACAAGATCATAATTTCATCCCCCAACAGCAGGGCTTCATCAATATCATGCGTAACAAAAACGATGGCGCATTTCTTGCGCTCCCACAATGCGATTAATTTCTGAACTAAATCAAACCGCAGATGATAGTCCAGGGAGTGAAAAGGCTCGTCCATCAGCAGCATATTTCCGCCGTGATAAAAAGCGCGGGCAAGGGAGCAGCGCTGCCGCATGCCTCCTGACAGCTGATGAGGATAATGATTCTTGTAGGCAGCAAGCCCGACCTCTTCCAAAAATGCTTCGATTTCCGACGCAGAGGTCGGAGAAGCCTCCTTAACAAAGCTGATGTTCTCACCAACTGTAGACCACGGCAGCAAACAATCCTCTTGAAAGACATAGGACAGCTTCAGCTCTGGATGCACAGTGACCCTGCCAGAATCGGCGTTTTCGGACTGTGACAGGATATTCAGCAACGTTGTCTTTCCCGCACCTGAAGGGCCTAGAATGCAAATGATTTTCGGCATCTGGATTTCAAAACTGATTTTTTCCAGGACAGGAACTCCCGAATAGTGCTTGGAAACTTCTTGTAGTGTAATAAGCATAAGCCCCACCCTTATTTATTCAAATGCGTCGGCAGGCTTACCCTGCTGCGGAACAGAAATGTAATGCAAGATTTGATCACATTCCAGAAAATAGCCATAAACAACGCCAGGGCAAACACACGATCGGTCTCCAGATTTGTTCTGGCATCGGACAGCAGGCTGCCGATCCCGTCGACGGAGGTCAACAGCTCCGCCATTACGGCCAGCTTCCAGCCCAGTCCCACTGAGGTGATCATGCCTGATTTCAGATAACTTTTGAGCGAAGGCAATATGATATGCCGGAGAATCTTATTGCCGGGCACATGATAGACCTTGGCCATCCGCATCAATTTGCCATCGATCGCCGCAAATCCCTCGTACAGATTGACCACCAAAACCGGTGTAGTGGACAACACGATAATAAAAATTGCAGGCAGATCCGTAAGCCCAAACCAAATGATCGCGATGCCCAGCCAGGCGATCGGCGGCACGGATTGCATTATATCGATGACTGGTTCCAGATAAGGCTTCCAACGCGGATAAAGTCCAAGCAGCAGCCCAGACAGCCGCCCAGCAGCAGAACGCAGACCATGCCGATCAGCAGCTTGAGCAGCGTGCGATAAACTGCATAATAAAACTCCGGATCACCGAAATAGCTCAGGACCGTGCACATCGTCTCCAGCGGGCCAGGCAGGACAAAAGGGTCCATCTGCATAGCTACAAGCTGCCACAGCAAGGCAATGCCCAACAGGGATATGGCTTTTTTACTTAGGCTGATAATAGAACTGTTCATCGGGAAGCTTGCCTCCAATGCTGTCCTTGCTGTAATTCATTAGCGTCTGGTAATACGTTGACAGAACCTCTTTGCTCTCGGAAGCGGAGGCGAAATCCAGCGCCATATGCGGAATCGCTTTCTCAACCACACCGGCATCCAGCTTGAAATACTTGTTGGCCAACTGAGCCGCCTCTTTGGGGTTGTCCAGCGTCCATTGCAGCGCTTTTTGATATTCTTCCTGGAAGCGGGCGACCAGTTCCGGCTGGCTGGCAATTACTGACTGCTTGGTTGCGAGTCCGGCGTTGGGCAGATCGGTGTTTAATTTGGTAACCTGCTGCCATTCCTTTTTGTAATCCACGATCGAGCGCACCTGATCATTTTTCATTTGTATCGCGGTAATTTGCGGCTGAATGCTCACAATTGTGGAGGCCTTGCCGGATAACAGCAGCTGAGCTCCCTCAGCCAGCTGGGTGTAATGCAATGTGATGTCTTTCCCTGGCTCCAGTCCGTTATGCTTCAAAAAGGTCTGCGTAATATAATCGACAGGCGAGGATTTCATAGGCACATACAGCGTTTTTCCTTTAAGATCCGCCCAGCTCTGGATGGACGGATCTGTTGTAATCATGCTCATCACTGACCAGGTATTCACATTCATCAAGGAAAGATCCATTCCCTTGTTATACATCACGACGGCATTGTTCAGCGGCAGAGCTAAGAAGCTTACTTGATTGTCCTTAGCCAGCGCGGTCAGCGTGTCGATGGACTCCCAGGTTTTGAACTCGATGTTGACCGATTCTCCCAATGCCTTGGATTCAATTAGCCTCAGAATAGGCAGAGAAGGCGGAGAAGGAGGGCCGCCGACCGTGATATTCAGTGTTTCTGCCGGGCCAGCGGAGGGAGCGGCGGATTTGGGCGAATTTTCATTTTTTTGTTGCGAACAGGCACTTAACATAAAAAATAAACTTAACAGTAAACTGAGGCACAAGGCATAAACAGATTTAGCTTTCATCGTGAGTTCCTTTCAAGCGGTTATTTTGACAGCTAGATGGTAATGTTGATGAATTTTATTGATAATTATTCTCAATTACAGTGAAAATAAAAACCTATCATAAGACATGATAGGCCTGCGCCCAACTATTTTTTGCTGCTGCAAACGGCAATATAATTCAGATCTTTACCCGTCGTATTAAATAAGGTATACATCTTTTTGAACTGTTCCCGGTTCTCTTTCTTGAGCCCGTTTTTCACAATACGCAGCGCCCCGATAACCCCTTCATCGCGAATGAGTCCATTGATACTCATTAAGGACATGGGACCGGTAGCATTGTCTACTTGCTTAAAGCCTGCGGAGTGGAACAATCCCGCCCAATGCCCAACAGACAGCGGCTCGACATTGATGTGAATGGTGCGGCGAAGCTCGGCTAGATGTTCTTCCATATTTTCCTTGGCAAAGGTAATATCATGTGTTAGCAGAATGCCGCCAGGCTTTAGTACCCGATAGTATTCGGCGACTGCCTTTTCCTTCGCAGGCTGGTTAAGCATCGTGAGCATGGCTTCATTAATGACAACGTCAAAGCTCTCATTCTCAAAAGGGAGCTTCATCGCATTGCCTTGCCGGACATGGATATAGTTTTCCAGATTGGCATTTTTAATATTTCGGTTTGCTTTTTCTAGCGCCCGCGGGTCCATATCAATGCCGGTAATTTGACAGTGGTATTTCCCGGCCAGTTGAATGGAGGTGGTGCACATATTGCAGGCTACCTCCAAAACCTGGCTGTCCGTACTCAGATTGGCTTGCTGGATCAGCCAGTTGGTTGCTGCAACGCCGCCGGGCCGCAAACGTTTTTTTCCCAGCCGCGCCAAAAAATTATGGCCTACTTCCTTTTTCATCGCATTCACCCCATTACTTATCCGGCTTGACTACAACCAGAAGCATCTGAAACGCCTCTGTTGCGTATAGGGCATGCGGAATATTGGCCGGCATAACTAGGGTCTCCCCCGCATGAACTGTGTAGTTGTCTTCTCCAATTGTAATTTCCGCTTGCCCGGACAATATGTTGACCATGGCATCGCCCGGGGAAGAATGGCCCCCAATCGACGAGCCTTTATCCAGCGAAAGTAAGGTCATTGCCAGATTTGGCCGCTGTACAAGGGTCAGACTGGAAACCTGCTGTTCCTCTATTATGATGATTTCTTTCAAATCTATGACTGCGGATTGCGGCAGTTTTTTAATAAATAAACCTGTTTCCATTTTGAATACCTCCGTTTTATATACTGATTTGCAAAAATTTGCAGCTGCTGTGGGCGGAATAATCATGCCATGTGCCCGCTGGGACGATAACAGATGCGCCGGCTGTCAATTGATAGGGCTCTGCCGCCACCAGCAGATGAAGCTCGCCTTCCAGCACATGGATGATTTTAGATTTGGGGGAGGTCTCCGAACTGATAGTCTCCTCCTGATCCATGGCATACAATACCCATTCCGGTTGTGCTGCTGTTTCGGCTGCAGCTACGGGTAATGACAGCGTTCGGCTCGCAATCCGGTGCGGCTTGACGCTGATCATATCTGTTAAGAAAAATACCTTGCCTGCTGTAATTCCACTCATACGATCCCCCTATTCAAAGTACAGTGTTTTGATTATTTCCAAATTGCTTGATTGAATGATTCCTGCAATTTGATATAATGAGAATGACTAATGAGAATTATTCTCATTTATTTTATTGTAGCAGAGTATTCATCATGACTCTGTTGCCATGGCAACAGGAGGCTGAGAAAATTGCAGAAATATCTGAGCAGGATACAGAGCACCACTTTGTTTAAGGGATTCGCGGACCGGGAGGTGCAGCAAGCACTGAGCTGCCTGCAGGGCATAATCAAGGATTTTGCGCGGAAGGAGGTTGTTTTTAGAAAAGACGATATTCTGGATTCGGTGGGCATTATTATCCATGGCAATGTTTTGCTGTGCAAAGATAATATCTCAGGCATGAGATTTATTTTCTCGGAACTCGGGGATGGAGAAATCTTTGGCGAAACGGCGCTTCGCCTTGTCCAAGAGCACAGCGGCTATGAAGCGGTGGCGGGATCGGAATGCCGGATTCTGTTTATCAAAATAAATAAAATCGTCCGGCCCGGCCAGGACACTTGCCATTTAAGGGGACGGATCATTGAGAATATGTTGGCCCTGCTGCTTGAGAACAACCGGTCTATCTATCAAAAGCTGGATCTGGTCTCCCACAAATCGCTGCGGGACCGTATCCTGCATTATTTGGCCCTCCAGACCAAAAAAAACAATTCCGCCTGTTTTGAAATTCCGTTTACCCGCAGCGACCTGGCTGATTATTTGACTGTTGACCGCAGCGCCTTGTCCAGAGAGCTGCAGCGAATGGCACAGGACGGGCTGATCCGGTTTAATCGAAATCAATTCGAGCTGTTGGACGCGGAGAATCAGCTGCGGATCAGCGATTTTTAGAATAATTTCTCCAAACATTGAAAAGGAGTAAACAGAGGGAATAATCAGCTAGAAAGCGCATTGGGAGAGGATTTCACCGATCTAAACAGCATAAAAGACGTAGTTAAAGTTAGCTAACTGTTGACTTGAGTTTTGATTTGTTGATTTTAGCTATCTATCGGAGTTACTCATAAATACAAGAGCCCGCGTCGAACGCGGGCTCTTGTATTTTACTCTCCTCCAGTAGCCACCGGATTCTCCTCATATGAAATCCAATCACTCCAACTACCCGCGTACAACTTCACATTCCTATACCCAGCTTTTCCGAGCGCGAGCATATTCGGGCAGGCACTTACGCCTGAACCACAGTACACGATAATTTCTTGCTCAGGATCAATTCCTTCATAATGCTCTTTCAGCACCTCAGTTGATTTCCAGCGCCCTTGCTCATCCAGTACATCCTTCCAGAACTTATTGATCGCTCCGGGAATATGACCTGCCTTCGGATCAATGGGTTCTTCAAGTCCTTCATAGCGGCGGGACTCGCGGGAATCCATCAATAGTGCACCACCGTCGTTAACTACATTTTGCACATCTTCCATGCTAACAAGCATCTTCTTCTGAACATCTGCTTCATACTGGCTAGGAATTCGCACGGCTTGATGATCACTGACGGGAAACTTACCATTTTTCCAAACAGAGTAGCCTTCATCCATTACAAACACACGTTCATGCCCCAAATATTTAAGCATCCACCACAGACGGGAAGCGTAGGCACCGCCTTGATCATCATAAGCAACGACAATGCTATCTCTGTTAATGCCAACCTTGCTAAGAACGGTGGTTAGCTTCGAGATCTCAGGCAGTGGGTGGCGTCCACCGTGTGCGCTTACTGGAGCGGAGAGCTGTTCTTCCAGATGTAGATAAACTGCTCCGGGAATATGATCTTCTGTATAGGCTTTACGTCCAGCTTCCGGGTCAGTAAGTAAAAAACGGCAATCAACTATAACAAGTTCAGGCTCGTATAACCGAGCAAGCAGCCATCGAGTAGAAACGATCGGTTCCATAAAGTAGCCTTCTTTCCTGTTTAATATGTATGGAGTCATTATAGCGGAAAATAAAAGAGGGCGCACCTTAAGCTTATGGCTTAAACTGCGTCCTCATTGAATTAGATCAAACGATATCCTGATGGCAAGCTGCCGGTACGTTGAATGGTGCGAACCTGCGCCGGGGTCAGCCGTTGATTGCTTGAAATGAGCGATTCGACATCTCCTCTTCGCAGAAAGTCGTCCAGTTCGCGGATGCTGCGGTTACCACGCAAAATGACGAAATTATCGCGGAAGGCAGAACGATCGAATAACACAAGCGTAGCGTTCGGATTTGTGGAGAAGAAGCGCAAACTTTCTATTCCTGTAAGGACTGAATCTATATCTGCAATGCCCAGGTTGCCGCGAAGAGTTCTGCGAAGCCCCCGAAAGTTCTCCTCACTAAACACTCTTAGCCTAGGATATATTACAGATGTTACTTTTTTTGTAATCATGGTTAATCCCTCCAAGTTCGATTGACGAACTGTCGTTTTCGACAACTCGCCGCCAGATTTACCATAAATGAATGCGGTAGTTTCGACTGGAAAAAGGAGTGACCTGGGCGCTAGGCTCCGGATTACTCCTTTTTGTTGTTGTAAGCAATTCCTAGATCAAACGATATCCCGAAGGCAAGTTACCGCTGCTGCGGATATTACGGATTTGTTCGAGGGTTAAGCGTTGGTTAGTAGAAATAATGGATTCCACGTCATTACCTGAAATGAAATCATCCAGATCCCTAATGTTGCGGTTCCCGCGAAGAACACGGAAATTTCCTCTAAACCGGGTTCTTGTGAAGAGTACCAGTGTAGCATTGCTGCTAGTAGAGAAGAACCGAAGGCTCTCAATACCATCGAGGATGTTGTCCGTATTACGAATACCCAGGTTGCCAGTATATACTCTACGGCGTCCATTGAAGTTTTCTTCATCGTACACGGTCAAGCGAGGGAAAGTCTGAGAAATGTGAACTTCTTTTTTCATTTGTAATTCCTCCTTTGTTATCTAATCTATGTTCATATAACTTTTTGGCTTGGCTGATAGTCTAATAGAAAGCCCTTATTTGCATGAATTTATTATTTTGGGCTTTACTCCAATAATATATTAGTGTACTATTTAACTATGACACTGACACAATATAATAAATGAACAATACATTAGTTGGCAGGGAGGATTCGCATGAAACAGGGGAGTGGTGTAGAAATGCAAGATTCAATCGTTCTGCAAATGAATGAGGTAAGTAAGATCATCAAAGGAAGACCAATTGTGGATAAGCTGACATTTGATATCCGTAAGGGTGAAATTGTTGGATTGCTAGGTCCAAACGGTGCAGGAAAGACCACAACGATTCGAATGATGACGGGTTTAATTAGGATGAGCGAAGGCGATGTGATTATCCAAGGCCACAGTGTGAAAAAGGATTTTAAGCAGGCGATTGGCCATATCGGTGCGATAATTGAAAATCCAGAGTTTTATCCCTATATGACTGGACTTGATAATTTGAAGCAGTATCAAAGAATGACGGATAACATTGAGGCTGGCAGAATAGATGAGGTTGTAGAACTGGTAGGACTTCAAGAAGCGATGAATAAAAAAGTAAAGGCTTATTCGCTGGGGATGCGCCAACGTCTTGGGATTGCTCAGGCGCTTCTCAATCGGCCGAAGTTATTGATTTTAGATGAGCCTACGAACGGACTTGATCCGGCCGGAATACGGGAAATGCGTGATTATATGCGTACCATCGCCGAAGTGGAAGGCATTTCTATTCTGATTTCCAGCCATTTACTTACTGAAATTGAACAAATATGCCATCGGGCTATTGTGATCCAGAATGGTAAGCTGGTGACCGTAACTACGATTGGTGAGGAGCAGGAAGCAACCGCACAAGTGAAGCTCACCATCCGTGTAGGATCAATCGAATCTGCTATAAATATCTTGGAGCGCTTGGATTATGCAGAATTGATCTCTATGGATAGCGCGCGATCTGAAGTGACAGTAAGTCTGCTTGATAGCAGAGTACCGGAGCTTGTATCTACTTTTAGTGATGAAGGCGTGGGGATTTTTCGGATTACGGAGAATAAACAAAGTCTTGAGGAAGATTTCTTGAAATGGACAGGAGGAAACCGCATTGCGTAACTTTAATAATCTGATTGTGAATGAATGGCTCAAGCTCTCAAAAAAACGCACATTTTTTATGCCATATCTGATATTAATTCTATTATCCCTGCTGTTAGGTTATATAGTTCATTCTGTCTCACCTGGCCTGTTTGAATCAGCTTATGATTTTTCAGCAATGATGCTGCTTTCCCAAGGGATTGGGCAAGTGATTACAATTCTTGCGATTATCGGAACAGCAGGTATTGTCTCAAAAGAGTATAGTCAAGGAACCATCAAGTTCCTGCTTATCCGCGCCAGAAGCCGTACAGCAATCCTCGCATCCAAATATGTGGTTGTACTGTTGTATGCTTTGACTTTGACTGTCATCGGAGGTATAGCCGTTTTTGGAACAGGAGCTTTGTGGTTTGGACTAAGTGGTGGAGAAGCGGGTATGAGTGAGATGCTTACAAACCTATTGTATAATCTCGTTAGTACGGTTGTGTATGGAACACTTGCTTTTATGCTGGGGATATTGACCACTTCAACGGGAGTAACGATAGGGGCTACTATGTTTGCGTTAATGATAGACAAATTGATTATTTCTCGTGATTTTTACAAATATGTTCTGTTTCCAAACTTAAATTTATCTGCTTATGAAGGTGGAGGAGCACCTATGCCTGGAATGACACTGACCTTTTCTATCGTGATGCTTGTCTTATACACAGCTGTCTTTCTTCTCGTAGGTTTCTCCGTCTTTAGACGAAGGGATGTTGCTTAATCATGACAATCGAATTCGATAACAACCTGCCGATTTATATACAGATCATGAATTACATCAAAGGTGAAATCGTCACAGGCAAGCTGAAACCGGGAGATAAAATACTCTCAGTACGAGAACTTGCCAGTGAACTGCAGATTAATCCGAATACGGTGCAAAGAACTTTTCAGGAACTGGAGCGTGAAGAAATCGTGGAAACCCGGCGTGGAATGGGAAGATACGTCACAAGTAATGAAGGTACTATCCTGACCATCAAAAAAGAAATGGCCAAAGATGTGCTAGATCGTTTCATTCGTGGTATGCAGGATCTTGGCTTTCAAGGCGAAGATATTTTAGCGGCGGTTGCGGAGAATATCCGTAACAAGGATAAAGAATAGGGGGATAAACAAGTTGGGGAATATACTTGAGGTTCATGAAGTTACAAAAAAATATAGATCCAAGCATGCCCTCCACAAGGTATCTTTTAATCTGAGTGCGGGTAAGATCACAGGACTGCTGGGCAGTAACGGCAGCGGCAAAAGTACACTTATGAAAATCATCGCTGGACTGACACAACCTACCTCTGGTCGTGTATCCGTCATTGGGGGTTCTGTAGGAACAGAAAGTAAAGCGGTGGTGTCGTTTATGCCTGATAAGCCGCTTACAGAATCCTGGATGAGTGTTTCCGATGCTCTGAAATTCCAAACTGACTTCTATCCGGATTTTGATCAGACTAAAGCCTCGCGAATGTTGGAGTTTATGAAACTAAGAGCGCAAGATAAGGTAAAGGACCTGTCCAAAGGGATGAACGAACGTTTACAGCTTACACTTGCCCTATCACGCCGAGCTAGCCTTTATTTGCTGGATGAACCCATTGGTGGTGTAGATCCGGTAGCTAGAACAAAAATTCTTAACGCGTTAGTAGAGTTTTATGAAGAGGACAGTACCATTCTCTTATCAACCCATTTAGTATCGGATATTGAGCGGATCTTTGATGATGTGATTTTTATAAAAGAAGGAGAAATTCTGATGCATACTGCGGTGGAGGATATTCGGCTACGCCATGGCAAAAGTATTGACGAACTGTTCAGAGAGGTGTACGCAGAATGCTAAAGCTAGTGAAGTATGATTTTAGACGGGATAGGGATAAGTTTCTTGCAGTTTTTGTAATCATAATTCTGGCACAGATTGGGTTAGGATTTACCAAACTGCATGACTATGAACGGTTTACTTTGAACGGAATAGCTTATGTTATTGCAGGACTGATCTTTCTTGTCATGGCAGCAAAAACCTTTTTTAACAATATAAATTCCTATAATCGTCGCCTAGTGCCCGTAAGAACTTTGAACACAGTCCTTTCTCCGTTAGTGCTCTATTTAGCTCTAATGCTGGGTATTATTTTAATAGCTTTGATCCATTTTGGTGTGTATCTTTCAATGTATCCCTCCTCATTTCTTCCGGAGAATTTCTGGAAAGTGGGATTGTTAGTTCTCTTGCAGGCGTATTGGTTTGCCGGTTATATCATGCTTACCTTGATGGTCTCCATTACGGTTGCACGAAGTGTGAGCTTTAAGGGGCGAGTATGGATTGGGCTGGCCACTGCGTATTTGTTACAGAATGGAATATTCTATTTGGAGTATTTTATTTTCAAAAGTAACTTCACTGCTTGGGAAAGTGTATTCCAGTTCGAGGTCATAGATGAGATGGATACCGCAAATGGGATACAGCTTATACAGGGTCATTTGAATCTAGCTCCTCTTCTGTTTGAAGCGGTGATAGCAGTTCTTCTTATAGTGGTCATCATCAAGCTCGTTAATAAAAGAGTGGACATCTAGCCACAACTTGGCGGAATAGTTTTTTGAACGGAGTCAGAGCGATTTAGCTTTGTCTTCGTTTTTGTGCAAAAAAAAGACGTCCTTCTAAGTGAAGGGCATCTGTTAGGGTAAGTTCTACAGACCTTCAACCCGAAGGGTGGCGGTCCATGTTTCAAGCTCTCTTATTAGGCGTTCTTCCTCATTTTCGTCCAAGCGGAATTTAACTCCATATTGATATTGGCCAAGCCCAAACATCCAACCCCACCGGACGCTGCATAAGAGCTGAAGCTTCTCTTCATTTAATTGAAGATGAATAATAAGCCTAGTATCTCTTGCAGTGAATCGAAGATTCAAAGGAGTACGTACCTTACAACCCGAACGGCTAAGATCGAGTAATACAGCCTCTGTTAACTTTCCAGCACCTGGACCGGAATTGTTAAGCGGAACTTCAATCCAGCATTCAAGCGGATGGTTCATAACATAACGGAATGGTTCTTTCCTGCTGGACACATCCATAATTTTCCTCCCCATTGTTTATTTGCTATTATATCGAAAGGGAATGTTGAGAACAATCTACTAAAGTGCTATTTTTAATTAAGAATTAATTTTTTTAATACTAACGAAGGTGATGAGATTTATATGTACCAATACCTTAATGAAACGTTCCGTAATCACAATTTTGATCAAGGAAGCTTGCAGGATGGTGAGTTAAATAACTGCACATTCGAGCAATGCTCCTTCAAAGGCACTTCTATGGAAGAGATGAACTCTATTGGCTGCCGATTTATTGATTGTGATTTTACTGGAGCCATGCTTAATGCGTCTCACCATAAAGGTTCAGCTTTTACCAATTGTAAATTTACGGGAGCGAACCTGTTTGTATCTAAATTCGAAGATTGCAAGATGGTTGGATCGGATTTCTCAAATGCATATTTGGACGGAATCTCCCTACTCGGAGGGGACTGGTCGTACACGAACCTAAGACATACTAATCTAAGCAGACAGGATCTGCGAGGGATTCGATTTACAGAAGCGGACTTAATGGGCTGTAATTTGCAAAAAAGTGACTTACGAGGAGCGGATTTGAGCCGTGTACAATTGTCTCAATGCAAACTTAAGGGAGCGGATATGCGGGAAGCGATTGTTGAAGGAATTGATTTAAAGAGTCTGGATCTGCAGGGAGTGCGGATGGATATTGAACAGGCGGTACTCTTGGCACGTTCATTTGGGGCAAAAGTAGGGAATTAGTAAACGGACGCATCAGTTGCTAGCGTGGATCATAAAGACCTCCGCTAGCAAATCAATGCTTGAAGCGGAGGGGGTGGCAGCGCAGATTATTATGAGTATTCTAACTGCTGAACCTATGTATTATGGCATATGTATAGTATGCGTTAACGTAACCGTTTTCTGGGTTTTGCCCACCATTTAATCCATAAGAATCCATCATCATCACGAAAAAACTTTATACCTACCCAGCGTAAGGGTGTCCATACTTCTTTAAAATAATATGAAGGCATAGTCTGTTAGACCCTCCTATATAGTAAATTATTACTATATATTACGCTAATTCTACGGGATTCACAAGCTAGATTTACTAATAATTACATATTGTCCGGGTGAAAGGAGTTGAGGATGCATTATGCAGGACCTAAGGCACCGCTTGAGCTACCGAGAAGTGCACCCCTCCATTTTACATAGACGCTCCACGTCATAGTGGATAGCAGTGGTCGATGTCATGAAAGACAAAGGAGTAGTAGTTCTCTAATAATAGGAGAACTACTACTCCTTTTTTTTGGATCGTTGTTTGGTTGCTTTTACACCGCCGAGTCATATTCAGTCTATTGAAGCTTTAGGACCCGGATGACGTTATTAGCATGTTTTTATCCTTTTTAGCATGGTTTCGGACCTCAGAGACATTATTCTATATGAAGAGCCTGTTATTGATTGTTTTTGGTGCCAATTACGGCTGTGGTGTCCGTTAATATCCAAAAAGTGAGCTAACGCTGCGTATAAGGTCAGCTGAGTCCGATAGATGATTCGTAAGCGAATGAGATGTAATTAGGAAGTTAGATGTTCAGATCATTGAGGCTACTCCAGCAGTCATTTCATGGGTAATGGGATGGCTTTTTTTTGTTGCCGAGTTGGATTCGAATCTAGTAAAAACACAATGTTAGAAGGGGATAAGCACAGTCATTTTATGATGCCTCGCATTTAATAAACGGAGAGGATGTGATGAGATGACAGAAGGCGAGTTTATAGCGAAGATTGCGAATTTTGCTGTAAAGGACATGCAGCTCACTAAGGTTCCTGCTTCGTTAACCATTGCTCAAGCGGCTCTGGAGTCAGGCTGGGGCAGCAGTGGATTGACTGTGAAAGCGAATAATTTGTTTGGGATCAAAGGAAGTGGACCTGCTGGCAGCATTACTGTACAAACTACCGAATATATTAACGGTAAAGCTGTTAAAGTGAATGCCCCTTTTCGAGCCTATAACAACTGGGGAGAATCTATCGCGGATCATTCCGACTTGATTGTGAATGGAGTCTCATGGAATCGCAACCTTTACAGCAAGGTTCTCGGTGCGAGTGGCAAGGTGGCCGCACAAGAGATTGCCGCAGCTGGTTACGCTACTGATCCGAACTATGCAGCTAAGCTGATTCAAATTATGAATACCTATAATCTGTATCAATATGACGACAAATCCATGGGAGGAGATGATGAGATGTCAGCAGAGGATAAGCAAAAGCTTGTTAGTCTAGAATCGGAAGTAAAGGAACTGCGTGCTCTTATAGCAGCTCTTACAGATAGCAGGGATACGCTGAAAACAGGTGTGCAAGAACAGGGGCAGTCGATTAATAAGCTTACGGATCGGGTGACATTCATTGAAAATCGGGCAGTCATGAATGTCCCTGCATGGGCTGAGGCGGCTGTGAAAGCAGCGACTGCGGCAGGACTTCTCGATACTCCATCGGGTGGCAGTTACGATTTCTATCGCATATTAACGGTGCTGAACCGTGCAGGTTTACTTGTAACAGGAAGTAAAAAATGAAATAAGGAGGATTAAAAAACATGTATAACGATGCTCTCAACAGTGTGCTTGCCTTTGCTTCAGTCCTAGCTGTTTTTGTAATGGCACTTGTACAACTTGTGAAGAATAGCATTGAACTTCCGCGGAACATTGTGCCAGTAGTGGGGTTGGCTATTGGCTTGCTGGTTGGAGCAGTTGCCTATCCGTTCACTGATATGAATCTGATTCTGCGACTCTGGGCGGGGGGGCTTGCGGGACTATCAGCGACCGGTTTGTTTGAACTAGCTTTTAATAAAAGGGAGGGGACGAAAAAAGATGATAAATAGATCTTGCCTATGAGTTTTATAAAACAATCGTTTTACACTGGTAATGTGGCTATGCATTCTATCGAGAACACTAATATATTATGGTATGCCAATTTATAAAGGGGGTGCAACGATGGGAACTTACCTTGATGCTAGAACATCTCAAAATGCCAGCCTCGCCAACTCTATATCTATTCCTATTACGGTACTTAACACGCCGCAGCTTTTTGGACAGATTGGGTTGTTAACTGCTGGAGTGACTACCAATCCACGTGTTCTCCTTAAAGGAACGATATCAGTGACGCTTCCGCTAGCGTTAGTGGGTATCACAATCACGATTGTAAGAGGAACCTTGGCTACTGATCCAAAAGTGTATTCTGCTACTTCAACTTTTGCTCTTAGTATATTGGCTCCGCAAGTAATAACCTTTTCAGCAGCGGATTTCTTACCAGCCATCACACCTCAGCTCACTTATACAGCATTTGTTTCTTCTAATCTTCTCGGTACAGTACGTGTGGGCCCAGAAAGCTTTGATGGTATTTTAGTTTCTGATTAATTGTAGAGCCTTTAACCTCGCTGGTAGCCCAGTAGAGGTCTTTTTTTTTAACTGAACGCCCAATCTTCTAAGGGGATCATTACATATCTTATGATGTATTCTAAATACGGAGGAGGTCTTCTCATGGGTGCTGAATATGGTCATGTTGGTGGTGCTTTTACTTCTACAGGCGCAATCTTAGTTTTGTTCATCTTATTAGTAATTATTACAAGCGCATGCATATTCTAAATCACTAAAATAGCAGAGCTCCATGTTGGTATTTTGCCGACTTGGGGCTTTTTTTTGTAGATATTTTGTCCATTAAGGTAATATAAAATAATAAGTTAAAAGAATACTAATCACGTAGTGAATAACATGAGTTTACAATACTATGATTTTGAATATTCAAATATACATGTTATCTTAATCTGATAACATAGATTAATACTGTTAAATTTTATTTAGGAGAGAGCTAGTTTGAAGAAAAAAATGATGATCGGAATTTCTTCTGTTATTGTACTTTTAATCATTGTTGTAACTGTGGGAAGCTTTTATTTCTATCATGTTGCTATTGCACGTGCTTCAAAGGACTTCTTGAATGAAAGCCCTGACCTGCAGTCCAGTCCAGAGGTAGAACAATCTAAAGATACCTCGAAGGCAGACCAAGAGTGGTGGGATACCCAGAGCTTTGATAGATGGGAGATGAATTCTGATGACGGAATAGAGCTTAAAGCATACTATTTAGCTGCTCCTGAACATTCCAATAAGACAGTGATTATTGCTCATGGGTATGCTGGAAATGCAACTCAAATGAGCGGGTATGCCAGAATGTATTATGAGAGACTTGGATATAATATTTTGCTGCCGGATGCCAGAGGACATGGAGAAAGTAAGGGTGACTATATCGGATTTGGATGGCCAGAACGTAAGGATTACTTGAAGTGGATACAGAACGTTCTGAAAGCAAACGGTGAGGATACACAGATTATACTGCACGGTGTTTCCATGGGGGGAGCTACCGTAATGATGACAAGCGGTGAAGATTTACCAGCTAATGTTAAAGCAATTGTGGAAGATTGCGGTTATACCTCAGTGAAGGACGAGCTTACCTTTCAATTAAAAAGAATGTACCATCTCCCCGCCTTTCCAATTGTAGATACGACCAGTATGCTAACAAAGATTCGGGCAGGTTACTCCTTTGGTGAAGCCTCAGCCTTAGAACAGGTGAAGAAATCTAAAACGCCAACCCTGTTTATTCATGGCGATAATGATACTTTTGTTCCTACGGAAATGGTTCATACGGTATATGAGAATAGTCCGGTCGAGAAGGAGCTTTACATCGTTCCTAATGCGGGTCACGGAGAAGCTTTCCGCATGGATCCGGTTAAGTATGAGAGCGTAGTTTCTGAGTTTATCGGAAGATTTGTGAAATAGTTGTTGCTGAAAAGGCTGCCGAAAGGTAGTCTTTTCGTGCTTATAATACCGTTAAACATAAATTCGGGGCCCTATCTCTAGGGCCCCTTTCATGGGAGAGGAGAAACCGGACGAAGAGCTTATGGGGAAACGTAAGCCTGCTCCGCGGTTGTCTACGACATTTGTGGTGTCGATAATTACATGATGTCCCTGGAAGTCCAATCTTATACATTAAGATGACTTATTTCTCTGAATAAGCTGTTTCGCCTTCTTATTTCATATCTAGACAAATTTTTTATTTCATCGCGCAAATGTGTTACGATAGGCGTGGACTTATGCCTTTTTGGGCATAACAAACAGAGATATAGAGCGGGTGAATAACAGTGAGAGTGGTATCGGGAAGTGCAAAAGGAAGGCCACTGAAGAGTGTTCCGGGAAGTGGGACAAGGCCTACGACCGATAAGGTGAAGGAAGCTGTATTTAGCATGGTAGGCCCATATTTCGAAGGTGGAGCGGTGCTGGATTTATTCGCCGGTACTGGCGGTTTGGGGATCGAAGCCTTAAGCAGAGGCATGGAAAGCGGCGTATTTGTTGATATGGATCCTAAAAGTATCGACACGATCCGCGCCAATCTGAAGGCTACTAAGCTGGAAGAACAAGCGCAGGTGTACCGTAATGAAGCTGGGAGAGCGCTAAGTGCGTTGGAGAAGCGGGGGAAAATTTTTGATTTGGTCTTTTTGGATCCTCCCTATCGCTTGAAGCACGGGGATGAGCTTATGCTTATGATGGTCGAAAAAGGAATGCTGCAAGAGGACGCAATTATTGTTCTGGAGCATGAATCAAGTTATGCCTATCCTGAAGATATTCCAGGATTTTATAGGCTGCGTCAGGCCGTATACGGAGAAACGACAATTTCTATTTACCAGTATGAAGCTAATCCTGCAGAGGAAAGTGAAGCTGGTGAGGAGGTAGAGAATGAGTCAGCAAATTAGAAAAGAACGTGTTGCCATTTATCCAGGTACCTTTGATCCCGTGACTATGGGACATATGGATATTATTCGGCGCGCATCCAAGCAATTCGACCGTTTGATTGTAACGGTGCTTAATAATTTGAGTAAAAACCCGCTGTTTACTGTTGATGAACGGACAGAGCTATTAAGACAGGCGACCGCTGATATTCCCAATGTGGAAATTGACAGCTTCCGTGATCTGTTAGTGAATTATGTTCGTCAAAAAGATGCTCAAGTCATTGTTCGGGGTATCCGTACCGTTACTGACTTTGAATATGAGCTGCAAAACGCATCGATCAACCATAGCCTGGATCCCGATGCAGAAACGATTTTTATGATGACTAATCCGAAATATTCCTACTTAAGTTCCAGTGTTGTTAAAGAAATCGCCCACTTCGGCGGGAATGTGACTGATTTTGTGACGCCTGAGGTTGAACAAGCGATGAAGCGTAAATTTAACCGAGCCGATGGCGAATAGTACTTATCAGATAAGTTCCAGCAGATAATCCCAACAGGATGATGAGCAGAAGGGCTTGCAGACTTAGCAGCTGTGGAAAAGAGCTCCATATGTCCGTTACATTAATGGTGCCGGTTGGAGTCGGGCGTGAGTCTGCAAGTGCTGGTAAAGCAGCTTTACGGATAGCCAACAATGGTTTCCAGAGCAATAAAGTTAACAGAAAAGCATAAAATCCATGCATCAGACGAACCGTAGCGTAGGGTAGAAATCTGACTCTGGCTTGTTTGAGCATGGTCAGCACCTGTAGTTGCGCACAGAGTCCGCTCCAGCCCAGTGCAGCAGACAGTAAAGCTATCCCAAGCATACTAGAAGGACCTGTTCCTATGCTTGCTAGCCCTTTGCTGATCGCGTCGGCGCCTAAATGAATTTCCAGCAAGCTTGCTGGCAGAGCAGCTGGCAATGCGGGAAGTACAGTAGTGATGATATTGATGACTACAGCGAACATAATCATGTAACCGCCCACGACCATCAGACTTTGCACGGCATTAGCGACGGACTCGCCGAGAAGCTTGCCGAAGCTGCGTCCGTCTTTTGCTCTGGCATCTGTTGCTGCAAGCTGAACGCGACTATATAAAGAAGACCGTTTGGTGTCCGCGGAGATCTTATCAACTGGTTTCGTGTTCGCTGACCGCCCCTTTAATAGAGCATCGGTGTAGCTGGCTAGAAGTCCAGAGATCCAGTGGATGGCCAGCAGGAAATAACCTGCTGAAGTACTGTGTAGAAAAGCTATGCCAATTACTATAAGCATGGTTACCGGGCTGGCGAAGTGTGTAAGTGCGGCAAGTCGGGCGGCTTCTTTGTCAGAGATGCTGTTCTGCTTGTGTAGCTGCATGACCCCTCCAGCTCCACCGGGGAATCCGGCTGTGATTCCGAGTGCCAAGGTCCAGCCGCTGGCACCAGGCAGACGAAAGACCTTTTTCATTAATGGCTCCAGAAGTACTCCAAAACCATGCACGAAGCCCGAAGCAGTAAGCATTTCTGACAGCATCAGGAAGGGAAGCAGGGCAGGGAACACGAGTGTCCACCAAAGCTTCAATCCTTGGAGTGAAGCCTCAAAGGAGCTTTCCGGTGAGATAATAATCGCAATGGCTGTCAGGATTGCCATAATCCCGGGTATAAATGGTGTGGAGCGTGTAGCTAGTCGGCGTATTTGAATATTTTTCATTTCTCAGATCACCTCTTCATAACTTAAGGCATGGACGATGTGTTATCAATTTATGCAGAGTAGACAACCATCATGCCAAACCACTAGTCGAAGCGGTAATGAAGTTCGATCATTCATATCCTAAATGTGCCGCGGGAAAGAAGGGAAGAGCAGTGAAGCAACTGAAGCATCGGCCGGGTTTCCGCGCCACAGCTTATCTGTTTACGTTTGTAGTTATCGCGTATGTATTTGTCTTTATGAACACCCCGTACATCGTATATCAGCCAGGCAGTGCATCTGAAGTTGCCCCTATGATTAAGGTGGAGAATGCCGATCCGGCTGAAGAAGGAACGTTTATGATGACTACGGTGTCTGCTAGTTATGCTAATGTGGCCTTATTGGTCGCCTCTGCTTTTAATTCCAATTCAGAGGTTGTGCGAAAAGAAACCCGGCTAGGGGATAAATCAGAAGACGAATATGCTGCGGAGCAGGTTTTTTATATGAATAGCTCACAGTCTTATTCTGTTCAGGCCGCTTATCATGCGGCGGGAATTCCATATGAGGATGTAGTGGATTATCTCTACGTCTTTTCGGTTCCTGTAGAAAGTAATAAAGGACAATTTCTGCCGGGTGATAAAATCATTAGCGTAGAGGGACAAAAAGTGCCCGATCCTGAAGCACTGTCTAAACTGCTCTCCTCTAAAAAAATCGGAGATCAAGTCGCTGTTGTTTTGCAGAGAAATGGCAAGGAAGTAAAAGAACAAGTGACGCTGGTTGAAATAAAGGATAAAGAGGGCGCAGCCGTTCGACCTGGATTTGGAGTCACTATTGCCGCCGTTCAAAAAGTAAAACCAAAAGAAGCAGGGAAAGCTGTCAGCTTTGTAGATACAAATGTTGGCGGACCTTCGGCAGGGCTAATGTTCACTATGGAAATTTACAATCGCCTTACTTCTGGTGATTTAACTAAAGGCCATAGAGTTGCAGGGACGGGTACGATTAACGCTGAGGGTGTAGTTGGTGCTATCGGTGGAGTGAAACACAAGATCGTGGCTGCGGACCGAGAAGGGGCGGAGATTTTTTTCGTGCCTGTTAAGAATTATGACGAAGCCAAAGCAAAAGCTGATAAAATCGGCACATCTATGAAGCTGGTGCCTGTATCTACGCTGGATGAGGCGCTGAAGTATATGGAGGAACTGCCGGTCAAACCATGACCGGAGGTTCCAAATAATCGCGGTACATATCGAGTCTGCGGGGTTCCTTAAAAGCTCCCGCGAAAGCGGAAGCGGCTTGAAGATCTCGCTCAAGCTGCGGATGGGAACAAAGGGACGGGCGCATGACGATGGGTAACGTAGCTTTTTGTTTCATCTCTTTAAGCAGTGCTCGTCCACTTTCTCTAAAACCAAGAATGCGAATATATCCGGGCCCCTCTGCTAGTATGGAAGGGGTCATTTCTTTTTTAGAATGATTTAACAGAACATGTAGCAGCAGACGCTGTAACCGTGTATGCGTGTAGCGCTTGCTCTTAAGGGCGTGAAGCAGGCCTGAAACAGAGAATTGCTCCAACTCAGGCAAAAGCCGCAGTATTCGGTTCTCCAAGCCTTCATTCATATCATGGATCGCTTGTAACTCGGCAGCAGTATGGGTGGTCAGCAGATGGCGAAGCGGGATACTGAAGCTCTCCAAGCTCAGAGGGCCCCTTCCGGCTGCATGCTCTCTTTCCAAAATGGACACGCTATAATCCGGCATATAAGCAGCAGGAGATCCGCCTTCTTGCAGCAGCTTGCGGATGGCCGTCGCACTTGCAATAGAAGAGTCGGCTTGTAATGGGTCATGGAAGCCTGCTGCCGTGCGCGGAACGGTTAATGGCATTATCTTGCTGTGCAGCCGCTGCAAAGCGATAAGATAATGCAGGCCAAGGCTGTTATTCGGCTGGCGCAGCAGCTCGCCTGCATCTCCGGGACTCTCCGTTTCCGGGAGAGTCCCTTCAAAGGCCACCGCCGCCGCTGCGCTGTACGCGGCGGGGAAGCTCGCTCCGAGCGCCATGCGGCGGCGGATCTCGCTCTGAAGCTCGCTGCTTTCCTCAGCCAGATATCTGGCCAGCGGGAGCAGCGAGCCCAAAGTGCCGGCTTCGGAGCCGAAGCACAAGCTGTCCACGACCCCGGTCGCTTCCAGCAATGCAACTGCTCCGAACGCGAACCACTCGGCTGGCTGGACGGCATAAGCCACCGGCAGCTCAATGACGAGGTCGGCGCCCATATGCAGCGCCATCTCTGTCCGGGCTTGCTTGCTTACCGCCGCCGGCTCGCCGCGCTGGGTAAAGGGACCACTCATGACGACGATGGTGCGCTCTGCGCCGGAAAGTCTTTTGGCTTCCGTGAAGTGATGCACATGTCCGTTATGTAAAGGATTGTATTCTGCGATGATTCCAACCGTTGTCACTGTGGCTTCCCTCCGATAAGTAAGGTATATTTATTGAGTTTAGTAGGGTAGATTTCTAGAGATACTGTTAGCACAAGCTGATCTTTTGATTTACACTAATAGTTATATCATAATTCACCGCATTTTCTGAAACAATATAAAGGGAAAATGGTTGACAAAGGTATAGAATACTAGGTATAATAAATTTTGTTTGTTTGGGAGTGATAAGTATGCAGATTCACTTTCGCAAATTAGCGAATGCCGACGAACCGTTACATATTCACGATGTTGTGGATGTCAGCGAGGTAGTCAAAGGGCGCAAGGATATTCTAACTGTTGCTCCGCTCTCAGTAGACCTTAAAGCGCTGCCCGCGGGAACCGATTGTGTGAACGTGGTGGGGAAACTGAGTGGAGATGTGGACATGTTATGTTCACGTTGTCTCACGGAGGTCAAAAGTGATTTGAACATTCCTTTTGCTGAGACTTTCAAGTGGCTTAAGCAGCCAGTTCTTCCAGATGATGACGAAGATGAGGATCTCATTTACGTCAAGGATGAGGTTGTGGATCTTATCCCGTATGTGGAAGAAAATTTCGTACTGCACTTACCGGATTCGGTATTGTGCAAGGCAGACTGTCTTGGTCTTTGTCAGAAATGCGGACAGAACTTGAACGAAGGCACCTGCAGTTGCGACAACACAGTGATCGATCCTCGACTCGCTGGGTTGAAAGACTTTTTCAAATGAAACATTACAACAAAACACATCCTGCTCTGAGGAGCAGGCTGACAGAAATATCACGAGGAGGTGGAACACATGGCAGTACCACAACGTAGAACGTCTAAAACACGCCGTGACAAACGTCGCACCCACTTTAAGTTGGTTGTGCCGGGCATGGTGAAATGTGAACAATGCGGAGAGTTGAAACTAGCTCACCACGTATGCAAAGTTTGCGGAACTTACAAAGCAAGAGAAATCATCAAACAATAGTTTCAAAAATAAGTAGTACTTCACTTCGGTGAGGTACTATTTTTTTGTCCAAATCTAATAAAGATAGGGTTTGCACCTATACTTTATGTTCCGCTCAGAAGTCAATGCTTTATTTTTGGTGCGGCATGCTTTATACTACATATTAGTACCTGGTTCTAAATAATATTTATGATTGTTTGACCTAATATAACAGCGGCCATTCAAGCGGCCGGATGCTTTCTTTAAAATATAAGGAAGTATAAGTTATGCACCTATACTTTATGTCTTATATTTCTCGCTTAAACGCTTACCGTCCTTATTAGGGCGCCGAAGGCGTTTACGCTTGGCATGTGCCAGGAGGTGAGCCGCTATCGAGCGGATGTCCAAGAAAGAACGTCAGCAACAGCTGCTACATATAATTGCAGGCAATCCTTTTGTAACTGATCGGGAGTTGACTCGTCAGCTGAAGGTGAGCATTCAGACGATTCGGTTAGACCGGATGGAGCTGGGAATACCAGAACTGCGTGAAAGAATGAAACAAATGGCAGAGCATTCCTATGATCAGGTGCGCTCTTTGCCTGCGGATGAAGTGATCGGAGATATTGTCGATTTACAGCTCGATAAGAGCGGGATTTCGATCTTTGAAATTCGTGAGGATCATGTCTTTTCCAGAAATGGGATCGCCCGTGGCCACTACGTGTTTGCTCAAGCCAATTCGCTTGCGGTTGCTGTGATTAACGATGAAATTGCCTTGACTGCTTCAGCCGACATACGATTTGTTCGTATGGTTCTGCTTGGTGAGAAGTGCATTGCTAAAGCTCAAGTGCGGTCACTTGCAGGCAGAGGCGGCAAAGCAGAGGTGGACGTATTCACCTATGTCGGAGAAGAATTGGTATTTCAAGGCCACTTTATAGTGTATCGTTCCGCTAATGAAGAGTATAGTGAAGGGGGTAACCGTAGTGCTGATCGCCATTGATGCCATGGGCGGGGACAACGCTCCTGAATGTAATGTCGAGGGGGCGTTGTCCGCGGCCGCGGAATGGAAAGATACGCAGATTGTGCTCGTAGGTGACGAAGCCAGACTAGAGCCACTGCTGAAGGACAAGCCGTCCAACCTGAGTGTGCGGCATGCAGGAGATGTTATTGGTTCTGATGAAGAGCCGGTTAAGGCGGTTCGCCGCAAAAAAGATTCATCCATGGTTGTAGCTGGACGTATGGTGCGTGAGGGCGAAGCAGATGCTATGATTTCGTCAGGTAACACGGGGGCGCTTATGACTACAGGGTTACTTGTAGTAGGCCGTATGCAGGGGATTGAACGTCCTGCGCTGGCACCTATGATTCCGACGCTGGATGATGTTGGCGTGCTTGCGCTTGATCTTGGCGCTAACATGGATGCGAAGCCTGAACATCTGGTGCAATATGCGCTGATGGGCAGCATTTATCGGAATAAAGTGCATGGCATTGCTAAGCCGCGGGTTGGACTTCTAAATGTAGGGACGGAGCCTGGGAAAGGCAACGAACTGACCAAAGAAGCCTATCCACTGCTGGAGAACTTGCCGGGCATTCATTTTATCGGTAATGTTGAGGCACGCGACGTACTGACAGGAAACTGCGATGTGCTTGTCTGCGATGGATTTGCTGGTAATATCCTGTTGAAGTCGCTTGAGGGTACAGCGGGTGCATTGTTCTCTTTACTGAAGGAGCAATTCAGCCGTTCTCTGAAGACTAAACTTGGAGCGGCTATGCTGATGCCGGAGCTTAGAGCCCTGAAGGGCAAGATGGATTATAAAGAGCATGGCGGTGCACCGCTGCTTGGTCTTAGCGGATTGGTAGTTAAGGGGCACGGATCTTCAGACGGAAATGCGGTTAAAAATGCAGTAAGACAAGCGCGGATTGCTCTGCAAGCCGATCTTGTGCCAAGTATATCCAAGGAAATTAGCGGGAAGTGAGTGACGAAATGAAACAGTTGCGGCCGGTTGGGATTATCGGTACGGGTAAATATGTACCTGAGAAAATTTTAACAAACAGTGATCTAGAAAAAATAGTGGAGACTAACGATGAATGGATCGTCAGTCGGACAGGGATCCGTGAAAGACATATCGCTGCACCACATGAGGCAACTTCTGATTTAGCCTATGAAGCTGCACTTAAAGCTTTGGATTCTGCAGGCATGAAAGCCGAAGATCTGGATCTTATTATTATTGCAACGGTAACCCCTGATAGCTCCTTTCCTTCCACAGCCTGCATTTTGCAGGATAAACTTGGAGCAAAAGGTGCTGCGGCATTTGACTTGTCAGCAGCCTGCTCTGGTTTTGTATACAGCCTAGCTACTGCGGTTGGCTTTATTCAGAACGGAATGTACAATAATGCACTCATAATTGGTGCGGACACTTTATCCCGCATCACTGATTATACGGATCGTAACACCTGTGTACTGTTTGGCGATGGTGCAGGAGCAGTAATCATCGGTGAAGTTCCAGAGGGACGCGGTTTCCAATCCTTCGATCTGGGTGCTGAAGGTTCTGGAGGAAACTTGCTTAAGCTGGAAGCTGGGGGTTCGCGCTTGCCTGCATCTCAGCAGACGGTTGAAGACAAGAAACATTTCATCTATATGAATGGCCGTGAAGTGTTTAAGTTTGCCGTTCGTGTTATGGGCTCAGCTACAGAACGTGTGCTTACTAAAGCCGGATTAGGTAAAGAAGATATTGATTTGTTCGTACCGCATCAAGCGAATATTCGTATCATTCAATCCGCTATGCAGCGGCTTGACCTGCCACCGGAGAAATGTGTAATCAATGTTGATAAATATGCTAATACATCAGCAGCTTCTATTCCTCTAGCTCTAGTTGAAGCGGCGGAAGAAGGACGCATGAAGGAAGGCGACACGGTTCTGATGGTTGGATTCGGCGGTGGCTTGACTTGGGGCGCGTCCGTATTGATCTGGTAATAGAGGAAGGAGTTCTTACTTATGAGTAAAATCGCATTTGTCTTTCCCGGTCAGGGTGCACAGGCAGTTGGAATGGGTAGAGATGTATATGAAGCTCTTCCGCACAGCCGCGCGGTATTCGAAAAAGGTGATGAGGTGCTCGGATTTCCACTGAGCCAGCTGATTTTTGAAGGACCTGACAGTGATTTGAAACAGACCGTAAATACGCAACCGGCTCTGCTAACAGCAAGCGTGGCTTATCTGGAAGCATTACGTGATCAAGGGATGAAGCCGGATTATGTAGCTGGTCATAGCCTAGGAGAATACAGCGCACTGGTTGCGGCAGGCGTATTGTCCTATGAAGATGCTGTAAGACTCGTGCGTTTACGCGGTCGTTTTATGGAGGAAGCTGTTCCAGGTGGACAGGGAGCTATGGCTGCAGTGCTTGGTGCGGAGCGGGATGCTCTGGCAGAATTATGCCGGAGCGTATCCGAGGAGAGCGGCGTGGTAGAACTGGCGAATGTGAACTGCCCGGGACAGATTGTTGTTTCTGGTTCACAAGCCGGGGTTAACGGTGTTGTGCAGCGTGTTAAGGAAGCAGGCGGAAAGCGGGCTATTCCGCTGGAAGTAAGTGGACCTTTTCACTCTTCGATGATGAAGGCTGCGGCAGACCGCTTGGCAGACGAGCTGAAGAGTGTTACTTTTAATGCTCCGGCTGTACCTGTTATTGTCAATGTTACCGCAGCACCTGTAACGGATCCTGAAGAAATCCGTGAACTGCTTGTTCGCCAGGTGTACTCCCCTGTGCTCTGGCAAGACAGTATTGAATGGCTGATTGCTGATGGTGTGGATACTTTTGTGGAAATTGGTTCTGGCAGTGTTCTGGCAGGTCTGATCCGCAAAATAGACAAAACGGTCAAAGTAATCAACATTAACACACTTGAAAGTGTGCAAGCTGTCTTGTAAGATACGTTCAAACATTGTTTATCAATAGCAATATGATCGAAAGGGGAATAAATGATGTTCTCAGCATTGCGGGGTCAAACGGCCCTTGTAACTGGTGGCTCTCGCGGCATCGGCCGCAGTATTGCACTTGCTCTCGCGGAACATGGCGTGAAGGTGGCCGTGAACTATGCGGGCAGTGAAGCAGCCGCACAAGAGACCGTAGCTCGGATTGTCGAGCTTGGCTCGGAGGGTATTGCCCTTCGTGGCGATGTCGGCAATAGTGAACAGGCCGAGAACCTTGTCAAAGAGGTTCTGAATACCTGGGGACGTATTGACATTGTTGTCAATAATGCCGGCATTACCAGAGACAACCTGATTATGCGCATGAAAGAAGAAGAGTTCGATCAAGTGATCGAAACGAATCTAAAAGGGGTGTTTAACTGCCTAAAGGCAGCTACACGCCCTATGATGAAGCAACGCTACGGGCGAATTATCAATATTTCTTCCGTAGTAGGTGTAACAGGAAATCCTGGACAAGCTAATTACTCCGCAGCTAAGGCAGGTGTCATCGGTTTAACGAAGGCATCGGCTCGTGAGCTTTCCTCACGGGGGATCACGGTGAACTGTATCGCTCCTGGCTTCATTGATACAGATATGACGCGTGAGCTCTCTGAGGAAGTGCGCAGTGAGCTTGAGAAGGGCATTCCACTTGCTCGTCTGGGGCGTCCTGAAGAGATTGCTATGGCTGTAGTCTTCCTGGCCTCTGAAGGCGCTGCGTATATGACCGGCCAGACACTACACGTGGATGGCGGGATGTATATGTAACTCTCCGTCAAGGAGAAATTACACTGTTTTAATGCTGAAATGTGAGGGATAAAGAAAGCGTTTTTGACGCTCTATGGTATTTTGAACTCATATCTCGTATAATACCAAAAGAGGAGGTGAACCGGATGTCCGATGTATTAGAGCGTGTAAAACGCATTGTCATCGACCGCTTAGGTGCCGATGAAGCTGAGGTAACATTAGAAGCGTCTTTCAAAGATGATTTAGGTGCTGATTCTCTTGATGTAGTAGAATTGGTTATGGAATTGGAAGATGAATTCGATATGGAAATCTCTGATGAAGATGCAGAGACGATTACGACCGTGGGTGAAGTTGTGAAGTACATACAATCTCATACCTAGAGTCATATGATTGAGAGTCCCGTTCCTGCTAGGGCGGGACTTCTCCTCATTTATAGAGCATTAAAGATGAATCAAAGGTTGCCTTGAGCAACTAAATAAGGGATATAACAGAACCGCAGGTTGGTTATTGATGCGGTTATCGCTGTTCATATAGTAGCAACAGAAAGTATATAAGTTCTGAATATAATGTATACAACCTATAGATGGGGTGATTGTGTTTGAGTCATAGAGTGGTTGTTACCGGGATGGGCGTAGTTACATCATTGGGCAAAGATTTGGAGACGTTCTGGGATAATCTTATGAGCGGCAAATCCGGTGTATCACAGGTTGAGACCTTTGATGTCAGTGAGTATACTACGCAAATAGCATCCTCTGTTAAAGATTTCGATCCAGAGGCACTTTTTGGTCGTAAGGAAGCCCGCAAAATGGACCGTTTTGTACAATTTGCAGTGGCTGCCGGTGAGGACGCATTGCGAGATAGCGGACTTAAGATCGGTGAAGATATTGATGCCGAAAGAATAGGTGTATCTGTAGGATCAGGTATTGGTGGTCTTGGAACTTGGGAAGACAATCATAACTTGTTGCTTGAAAAAGGACCGAAGCGGGTTAGTCCGTTCTTCATTCCGATGATGATCGCTAACATGGGTTCTGGGCAGTTGTCCATTAACCTTGGTGCAAAGGGTCCTAATACGACGACAGTAACTGCTTGTGCTACAGGAAGTCACTCCATTGGGGAATCCTTCCGCTTGATTCAACGTGGAGACGCAGATGCAATGATCTGTGGGGGTTCCGAAGCGACCATTCGTCCAACAGGTATGGCTGGTTTTTGTGCTATGAGAGCAATGTCCACTCGCAATGATGAGCCTGAGAAGGCAAGTCGTCCGTTTGATGTGGATCGCGATGGTTTTGTTATGGGTGAAGGTGCCGGGATTCTTATTCTGGAATCACTCGAACATGCTGAGAAACGTGGAGCGAAGATCTATGCTGAGGTTATCGGTTATGGTCTAAGCGCAGATGCTCATCATATGACTGAGCCTGATCCAGATGGTGCAGCTCGCTGCATGAAGATGGCAATCCGGGATGCTGGTATCTCTCCTGAAGATATTGATTACATCAATGCTCATGGTACTTCAACGCCTGTAGGAGATAGATCAGAAACTGCTGCTGTTAAAAAAGCATTGGGTGACCATGCCTATAAAGTGGCAATTAGTTCGACGAAATCCATGACAGGTCACCTTCTGGGTGCTGCTGGTGGAGTAGAAGCTATTATCTGTGGCCTTTCTTTGCAAAAAGGGATGATTGCGCCAACGATTAATTTGGACAACCAAGACCCGGAATGTGATCTGGATTATGTACCAAATGTGCCACGTAAAGCTGATCTTGATATTGTAATGTCGAATTCGTTCGGCTTCGGGGGACATAACGCAACAGTTATTCTAAAAAAATATAATTAGTAAGGGGACAGTGCGGTGAAAGGAGAACTGAAGCAGTTACAACAGCAACTTCAAATCCAATTTCACGATTCTGTGCTTCTGAAGCAGGCCTTTACCCATGCATCCTATGTGAATGAACACCGTTTCAATCAGCATCAGGACAATGAGCGTCTCGAATTTCTTGGGGATGCAGTTCTGGAGTTAACGGTTTCTGAATATTTGTACAATCTATTGCCAGACCGACCTGAGGGAGAGTTGACCAAGCTGCGGGCCGCTATTGTATGCGAGCCTTCACTGGTCAAGTTTGCGGAGAGTTTAGGTTTTGGCCGTTATGTACTATTGGGCAAAGGGGAAGAACTTACGGGCGGACGTACTCGCCCGGCCCTGCTGGCTGATGTATTCGAATCCTTCGTGGGAGCGCTTTATCTCGACCAAGGACTGGAAACAGTGCGGAGTTTTCTTGATAATCACGTATTTCCTCTCGTGGAGACGGATGGGAAATTGCAAATGCAGATGACCGATTATAAGACGGAACTGCAAGAGCTAATTCAGCAGCACAATATGGGTACATTGGAATATCGAATTATAGAAGAACGGGGACCCGCACATGAGCGTGAATTCGTCTCAGAGGTGTATATGGCTAACCGTTCACTTGGTAAAGGAAGCGGCCGGTCCAAGAAGGAAGCAGAGCAGCAGGCTGCAGCAGCAGCACTTTTGCATCTGAAAGAGGACGGTGCCTGAGTTTTGCATCAAGGGGACAAGCGGAGGAGAGCAGCAAAGGTCTGAATACCGGCGTTTAGGCGGAGCTCAGACCGTTGCTGCTCTTTTTCGACAATATAAGAACTTATATGTTCCGCGTTACAAAGGATAAGGTACATCTTAATGGTTTTTTAGGGTACAAACGCTATGGTATAATGGGTCAGAGGTGATTGGCAAGTATGTTTTTGAAACGGATAGAATTAGCTGGTTTTAAATCATTTGCCGACAAAACAGAAATGGAGTTTGTGCGCGGTATAACGGCTGTAGTTGGCCCGAACGGAAGCGGCAAAAGCAATATTTCTGACGGCATACGCTGGGTACTCGGCGAACAGAGTGCTAAATCACTGCGTGGCGGCAAGATGGAGGATATCATTTTTGCTGGAAGTGATGCGCGTAAAGCTGTGAATTATGGCGAAGTATCACTTACGCTTGATAATGAAGATCACACACTTCCGCTGGATTTCAGCGAAGTTACAGTGACTCGGAGAGTCCACCGCAGTGGAGATAGTGAATATTTAATTAATAAGCAGTCCTGCCGTCTGAAGGATATCACAGAGCTGTTTATGGATACCGGTATCGGACGTGAAGCGTATTCGATTATCGGGCAGGGTAGGATTGAAGAAATTCTAAGTACTCGTTCCGAAGATCGGCGAGGCATCTTTGAAGAAGCATCAGGTATTGTAAAATATAAATCGCGCAAGAAAGACGCAAGTCGAAAGCTGGATGATACCGAGCAGAACCTGCTTCGTATTCATGATTTGATCAGTGAGCTTGAGGATCAGATTGGGCCACTTAAGGATCAGTCCGAGAAAGCTATCCGCTTTAAGGAACTTCGCGAACAATTAAAACATCAGGAAATTTCAGTATACGTACACCAGATTGAAGGCATTCATACCGCTTGGCAGGAAGGTAACGCTAAGCTTGAAACGTTGAAGGACGAGCAGCTGGAGCTGTCTACTGTGGTTTCGGCTCATGATGCCAAGCTGGAGAGCGGGCGCTCTGAACTGCGCACGATCGAAGCACAGATCGAGAAGCAGCAAGAGCAATTGCTGCGTTATAGCGAAGCATTTGAGAAGAGCGAAGGTTACGGTGAAGTGCTGAGGGAACGCAAGCGCAATCTGGAAAGTAATCGTGAGCAGTTAATGCTTACGTTAGGTTCGGTTGGCGAGCGTTCTGCAGATCGTCAGCGTGAAGTCGTGGATCTGGAGCTTAAGCTTGAACAATCGCGGCTTAAGCTTGTGGATCTTCGGAAACAGATCGAAGATGAAGAGACAAGGCTTGAAGGTGTGGCAGACGGGATTAGCCAGAGCCAGGAAGAAAAGCTCAAAAGTGCTCTTTTGGAGCTAATGAACCTTATGGCGAATGCACGTAACGAAATTCGTTACGCGGATCAGCAAAAGGAGAATCTGGAACGTCGTATGAGCCGCAGTGAAGAAGAAAGCGGCAAATGGACAGCCCGGCATGAAGAGTTGTCTGCCAACCAGAAAGGGCTGAAGGACAAGATTGCCCAGCTGGGGAAGGAGCTTAGCAATCTTCGCGGGGCTTATATCACTGAAAGTGAGCAGCTCAGTAAACGTCAGAAGCTGATCGAAGAAACACAGTCCGGTCTTCGGAAATGGGAACAGAAGCGGGAAGCGCAAGTCTCTCGTCATGAGACCATGAAAGAGATGCAGGATGATTTCGACGGCTTCATGCTTGGGGTTAAAGAAGTGCTCAAGGGTGCGCGCAAAGGACAGCTCAACGGTGTGCATGGTGCGGTTGCGGAGCTGATCTCTGTTCCGGAGAAGCTGGAAATGGCGATTGAGACTGCTCTAGGCGCATCACTTCAGCATGTGGTCATGGATAATGAGACTGTGTCCCGCCAAGCGATATCATTTCTAAAGCAACGTCAGCTGGGACGAGCTACCTTTCTTCCGCTAGATGTTATCCGGCCGCGCCAGATTTCTGGCAGTGACCGTGGTATGGTGGGTGATGCTGACGGATTTGTTGGAATTGGTTCCGAACTTGTTGGTTACGATGATAAATATACTAGCATTATTGGCAGTTTGCTCGGCAATGTGGTTATTGCGGAGAGCTTGGAGCAAGCAAACCGTATCGCCGCTAGATGCCAATATCGTTATCGGGTAGTTACCCTGGAAGGCGATGTAGTTAATGCCGGCGGTTCGATGACCGGGGGTAGCCAGCATAAGAAGAATAATAGCTTGCTTAGCCGTAAACGTCAGCTGGATCAATTAAGCAGTGAGATTGAAGAAAGCGAACGTCAAATAGTGAAGCTGAAGCAAGGCATTGCCAGACTTCGTGAGGAGCAGGAGAACGCTAGCGTGAAGCTGGAGGACCTGCGCCGTGATGGCGATGAGAAAAGACTGGAAGAGCAAAGAGTCTCCGGTGATTTGAAGCAGCTCGAGCATGAGCTTCGGCATGTGCAGGAGCAAGTGGAGAGCACAGGTGCGGAACGCAGCGGCTTTGAGAATGAAGTACGTGCGCTTGAAGAGACGCGGAAGCAAGCCACTGCTGAGCTTGAACGCCTTGAAAAGGAAGAAAAGGAAGCCCATGAGGGTATCCGTAACGCTGAATCAGCGCGTAAAGCGAATGAATCAGCTAAGGAAGAGCTGCAAGGCAAGTTGACCAGTATGAAAGTCTCGGAAGGCAAGCTCGATCAGGAGATATTCTCCCTGGAGGAGCAGTTACGTCGCCTAAGACAAGATGTGGGTTCACAGGACAAGGAGCTGCGCCAGAATCGAAATCTGTTACATACGATTGAACAGGATCTGGCTAACAATGCTTTGGAAGCTGTGAAGCAGAAGGAAGATTTGAACAGTTACCGCTTGAAGAAGGAAGAGACGACTGGAACTTTGGATTTTGCGCGTGCTGAGCGTACAGCGTTAACCCGTAAGCTGGAACTTGAGGAAGGCAAGACTAAAGATCAACGTCAGGCCCTTAAAGTAGTCGAGGACAAGCTGCGTGCCACTGAAGTTTCTGTCGGTCGACTCGATGTGGAGCTGGATAATATTCTCCGCAAGCTGAGTGATGACTACGAGCTAAGTTATGAATTAGCAAAACAGAGATATCCAGTGCCTGAAGATGTACCTGCCGCACAAGCCGATGTACAGCGTTTGAAGCGCAGTATTTCTGCGCTAGGAGAGGTTAACTTAGGGGCGATCGAAGAATATCAGCGGGTCCATGAACGGTATACGTTCCTCAGTGGACAAAAAGATGATCTAGTCGAAGCTAAGACTACCTTGTATCAAGTAATCCGCGAGATGGAAGATGAAATGTCCAAACGTTTCAAACAGACCTTTGATGCGATCCGCAAACAGTTCGGGACCGTGTTCTCAAAGCTGTTCGGCGGCGGGCGAGCGGATCTCATGCTTCTGGATCCGGAACATATGCTGGAAACAGGTATAGATATCGTAGCCCAACCACCGGGTAAAAAATTGCAAAATCTGCAGCTTTTATCTGGCGGTGAACGCGCTCTAACAGCGATGGCGTTATTGTTTGCTATTTTGCAAGTGAAGCCAGTTCCGTTCTGCGTATTGGATGAGGTCGAGGCTGCGCTCGATGAAGCGAACGTTGTTCGTTTTGCACAGTATTTACGCGAGTTCTCTGAACAAACTCAGTTCATCGTCGTTACACACCGCAAAGGAACGATGGAAGAGGCGGACGTGTTATACGGAGTAACGATGGAAGAGGGCGGCGTCTCCAAGCTCGTCTCAGTACGTTTAGAGGATGAAGAAGCTGAGATTGCTTAAATTCATCAAAGAAGAGAAACTTTTAGGAGGAACCAAATGAGCTTTTTTAGAAAATTAAAAGAAAGCATTTCCGGCAAAACGGAAAGTGTAACGAAACAATTCCGCGACGGATTAGAGAAAACCCGTAAAGGTTTTGTAGAGAAGGTCTCCGACCTTATCATCCGCCGCAAAAAGATAGATGAAGAGTTCTACGAAGAGCTGGAAGAGATTTTGATTGGTGCAGACGTGGGTGTAAACACTGTTATGACCCTTGTCGAGGATTTGCGTGCCGAAGTGAAGCAAAATCGGATTGAAGATGCTGCCGAGCTGAAGCCGATTTTGTCCCGTAAGCTTATGGAGCTGCTGCGCGGAGATGATGATAACAGCCTGAAGGAAAATCCGAATGGAATTACGGTTATTTTGTTCGTTGGGGTCAATGGCGTGGGCAAGACGACTACCATCGGCAAGCTGGCTCATCGTTACAAACAAGAAGGTAAAAAAGTTCTTTTGGCTGCAGGGGATACGTTCCGTGCTGGAGCGATTGAGCAGCTTGAGGTTTGGGGCCAACGCGCAGGCGTAGATGTCATTAAACAACAAGCAGGCTCTGACCCGGCGGCTGTAATGTACGATGCGGTGCAAGCGGCTAAACAGCGCAACGTGGATATCTTAATCTGCGATACTGCTGGCAGACTGCAGAATAAAAGCAATCTGATGGAAGAGCTCAACAAAATCTTCCGCGTCATTCAAAGAGAAATCCCAAGTGCTCCACATGAGGTACTGATGGTGCTAGATGCTACGACGGGTCAAAATGCACTTACGCAAGCCAAGTTATTTGGTGAAAAGAGTGGCGTCACTGGCTTGGTCTTGACGAAGCTGGACGGTACGGCTAAAGGCGGAATCGTTGTAGCGATTCGTCAGGAAATGAATTTGCCGGTGAAGTTTGTAGGTCTTGGAGAAAAAATGGAAGACTTGCAGCCATTTGATTCGCAGCAGTTCGTACATGCTCTTTTTGCCGGATTAATTGCCGAGGAAGAAGAGTTAGAAGAATCGGAAGAGCAAGTGTAATCAACAGCACAATATAAACATAAAGAAGTCATATTTACAAGGAATGCCCTCGAAGCTATATTTAGTTAGGAGGGCATTCCTTTTCTTTTTTATAAAGGGTTTGTCCGTCATTTTGTAGCAACTGCTAAGCGACTTTTAGAAAGTATAAATGCATCGCGTAAGGGATCCCTTTAAAGAACAGCTTTCCCTCACTAATTAGCCTCCAGAAGCGATATTCTATGAATGAGGTACTGAGATACAAATTCCATTGCCCTATAATTGTGCCTACAACTAGACCTGCATTTACGTAGCCATCTCGATCCTCATACTGTTGAAATTGCAGAATTAAAGAAAGAATTTCTTCGTCATAGTAACTCTCGGGAACATTCATAAGCTGGCCATCAGCCCAAACTCTAAGCATATCCTCGGTGTTGCTGATTTTTTGCCATTCTAGTTCATACTGTTTTCTTTGAGCGGAGGTGATAGGGGATGTGTTTTCGGTAATTTTTATAATTTTTTGCAGAGCTTCATTTGGGAGCTGACTAAGTGCTCTGGGATATAAGCCGATTTCAAATGAAGCGGCAATCTCCCTATAAGCCTTGACTGAATCAATAACATGAATAGGTTGCGTCCTCTCACTAAGAATAGAAAGTGCAAATCGTAAACCTGTCTGATCATGGGAGTTATCTCCGCACCAAATAGTGATTTTTTTGTCCTCGGGAATTTCTTTTAAGGTCTGAATCATGGCTGCCAGTTTATGCTGGGGATTTAAATGATAACCCTGATCCGGAAATCGTTCCTGAAACCATAACTCACGGGTATGATAGCCTTCATTATTATGTAATCCACGCAACGGTCCAGCAGAGAACGTCTCATTAAATGAAAGTACTCGTATTAAATGACGACAACCCAGATGACTAAGGGCTACCTTCATTGATCCCGCTTCAGACAGGCCAAATAACAGATAAATGTGATTCCGCCTAGTCTCTTCCTGCTCAATTGACATAGTACATTTGTGCTCCATAGGTCACTCTCCCATCGCAACAAATTATACCATACTCAATGAATCCACATCCTCAGGCAACTATATAAAAAATACATTATATGAAAAATTCATAACAGTAATGCTTGTCACACTTCCTGCATACAATTCAATGATGAATCTACATTTCATCTCCGGCAACCTATATAAGAGAGAAAGGAAGCGATTCCAAAAAATACAAATATCTCCGGAATCACATTTCTCTGTTATATATGTTGACATGAACGAGTGGATTTACGTATTATGAGAATATAAACCAATATTTTCATGGGTGTTTTCTGAAATGGAAGTATAAGTTGTTAATAAAGATTACATCTATCGAAAGGAGTCGGGCTCATGTCCAAATTAGATCCTCTGCCAGGTCTGTCTCCGTATCCATTACAGCATTTTTTCGATGAAATGTATGCTGATAAGAGGAATGTCCGGCCGCACTACAGACATGTGAATCGCATGTTTTCCGGAATGAGCTCCGAAGAGCTGCAAGGGAAGCAAAATTTAATGCAGCGTAGGATGATGGAAGAAGGAATTACCTTTACGCTTTATAACCCGGCTCAGGATCATCCTATGGAGCGAACGATCCCCTTCGATATGATTCCACGTATTATCCCTAAGAATGAGTGGGAGAGGCTAGAAGCTGGAATTATTCAGCGTATCACAGCTTTGAATTTATTCATTCATGACATTTACCATGAGCAATACATTGTTAAAGATGGCATCGTCCCTAGGCGTATGATTATTTCCAACTGTTACTTCCGGCCAGAAATGTCAGGTCTGCGAGTGCCCGGTGGAGCTTATATCACCACCTCAGGAATCGATCTGATCCGCCACCACGATGGGCATTATTATGTACTTGAAGACAACCTGCGAACACCCTCCGGCTTTTCCTATCTTTTTAAAGGCAGAACTCTTATGAATCAATTGTTTCCTGAATTGTCCTTTGCCAGCTCCATCCGAGATGTAGATCATAGCTTAAATCGCTTCTTATCCGTGCTTCGTAGTCTATCTCCTTCAAGAAGGTCAGATCCGGTTATAGCACTCCTAACGCCTGGAGAATACAATTCTGCATATTATGAACATGCTTTTTTGGCACAGCAGATGGGTATACATTTGGTCGAAGGACGAGATTTGGTAACAAAGGATCACAAAATATATTTGAAAGAAATGAACGGACTGCGTCGCGTGGATGTGCTGTATCGTCGGTTGGATGATGATTACATTGATCCGCTAGCCTTTCAACCTGATTCTTTATTGGGTGTGGCAGGACTTATGAATGCGTATAGGGCAGGCAACATAGCGATTGCTAATGCGCCGGGAACCGGTGTTGCAGATGATAAAGCGATGTATGTCTATGTACCGGATATGATTCGTTATTATCTGAATGAAGAGCCGATCCTTGGTAATGTGCCGACGTATTTGTTGTCCCGACCCGATGAACGCCTGTATGTTCTTGAGAACCTATCCGAAATGGTTGTTAAAGAAACCTCATTATCCGGAGGATATGGGATGTTGATCGGAAGTGAGGCGACCAAAGAAGAATTAGCGGAGTTCCGAATGAAAATCATTGCCGATCCGGACCGGTATGTGGCACAGCCAATTATGTCCTTGTCCAGAGCGCCAGTATTGTCGGGAGGCACTATGGCACCCCGGCATATCGATCTTCGGGCTTTTGTATTAATGGGCGCAGACCGGAAGCCGCATGTCATACCTGGTGGATTAACACGAGTGGCTATGAAAGAAGGTTCACTGGTTGTGAATTCCTCGCAAGGCGGTGGCGTAAAGGATACTTGGGTTATGGCTTGATCTATTATCTTGTAAGCCTTGATTGTGAATCAAAAATATGCAGCATCAATTTGGAGGATAAAGGAGTGGCTAAAGATGCTGAATCGAAATGCGGAGGCTTTATTCTGGATCGGCCGATATATTGAAAGGGCAGAGAATCATGCGCGGCTAATCAATGTACATTATCATATCCAGCAGGAAGAGGATTTTCAGGAAGAAGGACATAAATGGTCGAGGCTTATCGATGCATTAGGAGTTCGAAGTGAATATTTGCAGCAGTTCGAAACCTTTTCTGAACAGGACGTGTTATCCTTTATTACACTCGATTTGGGCAATTCGAATTCATTATTCTCTTGCGTACATCATGCTAGAAATAATCTTCGCACACTGCGTCAGCATCTTCCAAGTGAGCTATGGGATATCGTCAACAGCTTTAATCTATGGCTTGGGGAGCGGTCAGTCGCTGATATTATGAGTGGTCCACATCATTTCTACCAGCAGGTGAAGGAACGTGCGGCTATGTTTCTAGGAGCAGAACAATCCGTAATGCTTAGGGGAAATGAATGGCATTTTATAGAGAGCGGCCGTTTTCTGGAACGTGCAGAGAATACGACGCGTATTTTGCAGGCAGTTATTGCCTCTTGCCGTTTTAAAGAGCTTAATGCAATTTATATTCAGTTACAGGCTGTGCTGAAATCGGTAAGTGGTTATCAGGCGTTTCGCCGTTATTATGCAGATGCTATGTCACCGGAGAGCATTTTAGATTTTTTGATCGCAAATCCCAAATTTCCACGTTCGATCCGCTTTTCTTTTCACCAGCTGGAAGAGCATTTAGCTAGACTTGAATTAGATTCCTCAGAAAAAGGCTCAGGTCATGAAAAGGTCATCCGTCAAGCAGGAAAGCTGAAGGCAGAGCTGGATTATATGGAGAAAGAGGAAATGTCCGGTGAACTGGTGGAAGATGTGCTGCAATCACTCGTAATATCTTGCCAGAGACTGGGCAAAACGATGGAGGGCGCCTTTTTTCGGCGAGAAGGAGTATCTGTATGAAGATTCAAATCAATCACACCACCACATACAGTTATCCAGAGCCGGTTACGGACAGTGTCAATGAAATCAGGCTTACCCCACGCACCAACTATCGGCAATCCTGTTATCACCATGAGGTTGAAGTATCTCCGGCAGCTAATCTATTAACGTATGAGGATTTCTTCGGTAATCGGGTGCATGCCTATTCGGTTAATAAGCCACATACGGAAATGGTAATCCATACGAAAGCTACTGTAGTAACGCTGGATAAAGCCCAGGGTACCGATCTTCCGCGAACCAGCCTTGAAGAGCAAGTTAAACTATTAAATGATGAAAAGTTTCAGAACCGTTATATTGAGTTTATTTTGCCGACCCGTTATACCGAGGTGACTCCTGAATTAGTGGAGTTCGCCTCCCAGTACCCTTTTAGTGAAGCTGAGGATATGTATGAATGGATTCTGAAGTTATCTTCGACGATTTATGAACAGTTCACCTATGATCCTGAGGCAACAAGCGTAAATACAACGGTAAAAAAAGCCCTGAAGCTTAAGCGGGGGGTCTGTCAGGATTATGCTCATCTTATGATCGCTGTCTGCCGCAGTGTAGGTCTGCCTTCCCGATATGTTAGTGGATATCATTTTGTCGGTGATCTACAGAGCAGCAATGCTAATTTCGAGCAGGCTTCACATGCTTGGGTGGAGACCCATATTCCGGGTACGGGCTGGCTTGGTTTTGATCCGACGAATAATGTTGAAGTGAACTGGCGTTATATCAAGCTGGGTCATGGACGGGATTATAAAGATATAGTACCTGTAAAAGGGGTATATCGCGGTGGAGCAGGCACACTAACTGTAAAAGTGGACGTACGCAAGCTGGATAACTGAATTGAAATAATCGAAACATCGAACATCGAACATCGAAACAATCAAAAAAATCAAAATATTCGAAACAAACTCTCCGCTCATCTTATTGAATGGGGAGATTTTTTTGTGCGGCGTGCCTAAATTCTGAAGATTTATGAACGAGATGATTCCATTACAGGTTTATTTGGGTAATCTTGATCCATAGTACTTATCTTACAGACATTAGAGGAGAGATTACATATGAGCCCAAACATATCTAAGAAACAAAGATTTATTGGAAAAACAGCGATTATAACCGGAGCGGGCTCGGGAATTGGCCGTGCTACCGCTATTAAGCTGGCGCGGGAAGGTGCAAATGTAGCATTGTTCGATTTAAATCTTGAAAGAACCTCTTCCTTGGCAGAAAAGCTTAATAAGCTTCGAAAAGATTGTGCGCTAGCCTTAGAGGTAGATACTTCGGATGAGAAAAAGATGGAGGAAGCCGTACGTTGTACGGTGGAACAATTCGGAGGCGTGGATGTAGTATTCGCTAACGCGGGAATTAATGGCGCTGTGGGTCCGATAGAAGAACTAAGCTTGAGCGACTGGGAGCGTACGATGTCGGTGAACTTGACGGGGACTTTTTTGACTCTAAAATATACTATTCCTCATCTGAAAGATAGAGGGAAAGGCAGTATTATTATTACTAGTTCCATTAATGGGAACACTAGATTTGCCAGCTTTGGGTGGTCTACTTATAGCACTACCAAAGCTGGACAGGTGGCTTTTGCCAAAATGGCAGCTCTCGAGCTTGCTAAGTTTAAGATTCGTGTGAATGTGATCTGCCCTGGGGCTATTGCTACGAATATAGATGAAACCACTGAAATGAGCGAGGATGTTGAAGCAATCGTCATTCCGATTGAATTCCCTGATGGAGCGCAACCCTTGGCAGATGGACCGGGCAAGCCGGATAATGTCGCTGATCTCGTTGCTTTTCTGGCTTCGGATGAATCTATCCATATTACAGGTGCGCAAATCGTGATTGACGGCGCGGAGTCCTTGTTATCCTAATTTCGAGATCGCTTCCCGGTATTGCTCGTACCATTTATTCCATTCGTCTTTCCGTGACTCCAGCGTCGTGCCTTCCAAAAGATGCTGGAACACTTCTAGACAAACATGCCAGCCAGCGAGATCACGTGGGGTATGCGGGGTAAGCGTTTGTAGTGTTTCGTTTAAGACGAGTAAACAGCCTTCTGAATTAGGGTATAACTCAAAACGAACAAGATCCTCAGCCCAAGTAAACTCAAAAATAGATTGATGCAGCAGCGCGGTAATTTCCATATCCACAAACGTTCCGTTTTGCATATCAAACTTTATAAGTCCGCCTTCACGCAGGTCCTCGATTTGTAATTCAGAGAACCATAAGGCAAGCTTCTCATTTTCGGTCAAATAGGACCAAATCTCAGTTGCGGAATGCTTTAATTGCCGTTCGAAACGAGCGACATAATGTTGATCTTCTTTTTGGATGTTAGCTAACATTTATATTTCTCCTTTGGACTACTGCGGTAGTCCTTTTTTTATTGAGTTGAGGCTCATTAGAAAGAGTATAGCAATCGCCTGTGTTAATTGCACGATCAGGCTTGAAGCGTAACTTATAGGGAATAGAGGGCAATAAAATAGCGGGAGAAATAAGGTCACAAGCAAGTCCACAAGCTCGATTTGCGTACGGCGCGGAGTTAGTGTTGGCGGGGAAAAGGGATTGAAGATAGGGATAAGTGCGTGATGAGGGTGAAAATGGAGTGATGAAGGTGATAAGTACGCATGACGGGGAAAGGGAGTGAAGAGAGGGATAAGTGAATGATGAATGGCGGAAGTAAACAGTAGCATCTACGGTGGCGAGGATGCATCGGCGTTGCGGACTGTATTGCAGCTATTTGGCGTTTTTGATGTGTTTATTAGAAGTATCGGACCGCATAGCGCTTATTGCTGCGATTTTAAAGAAAAGTAGGGTGTGTTTGAGCGAATAGCTGCAACTGAGTCCGATAGCAGAGGGAATAAGCCTGAATTTGTGAAATAAGGTCATCTGAGTCCGAACGTTACATGGTAGCGAGGATGCATCGGCGTTGCGGACTGTAGTGCAGCTATTTGGAGTTTTTCGTGTGTTTATTAGAAGTATCGGACCGCATAGCGCTTATTGTTGAGATTTTGAAGAAAAGTAAGGTGTGTTTGAGCGAATAGCTGCAACTGTGTCCAATAGCAGAGGGAATAAGCCTGAATTTGTGAAATAAGGTCATCTGAGTCCGAACGTTACATGGTAGCGAGGATGCATCGGCGTTGCGGACTGTATTGCAGCTATTTGGAGTTTTTGATTTGATTATTAGAAGTATCGGACCGCATAGCTCTTATCGCTGCGATTTTGAACAAAAGTAGGGTGTGTTTGAGCGAATAGCTGCAACTGTGTCCGATAGCAGAGGGAATAAGCCTGAATTTGTGAAATAAGGTCATCTGAGTCCGAACGTTACATGGTAGCGAGAATGCATCGGCGTTGCGGACTGTATTGCAGCTATTTGGCGTTTTTGGTGTGTTTATTAGAAGTATCGGACCGCATAGCGCTTATTGCTGCGATTTTGAACAAAAGTAGGGTGTGTTTGAGCGAATAGGTGCAACTGGGCCCGATAGCAGAGGGAATAAGCCTGAATTTGTGAAATAAGATCATCTGAGTCCGAACGTTACATGGTAGCGAGAATGCATCGGCGTTGCGGACTGTATTGCAGCTATTTGGAGTTTTTGGTGTGTTTATTAGAAGTATCGGACCGCATGGCGCTTATTGCTGCGATTTTGAATAAAAGTACGGCGTATATGAGCGAATAGGTGCAACAGAGTCCGATAGTACAGCGAAATGGACTAAATTAGTGAAATAAGGGCTGCTGGGTCCGAACGATCAATGGTGACGTAGATGTAATGAAGGTACAAAGGATGTAGTATATGAGCAAGAGCTACTGGGTTCGATCGGTTTGCGGAGACCTGGATTCGCTAATGGATCGGACTGTATTGCAGCTATTTGGTGTTTTTGGTTTGTATTTTGAACATATCGGACCGCATAGCGCTTATTGCCGCGTTTTTGAACAAAAGTAGGGTGTGTTTGAGCGAATAGGTGCAACTGAGTCCGATAGTACAGCGAAAAGGACTAAATTTGTGAAATAAGGGCTGCTGAGTCCGAACGATCTATGCGACGAAGATGTAATGAATGTGTAATGAATGTGTAATAAAGGATGTAGTATACAAGCAAGGGCTCCTGGGTCCAAACGTTTCACGGTGGCCAGTGTATGCTGACATTGCGGTTATGGGCTTAGAATATGCATTGTGTACGATAGTTACAGAGTCTGAGCTATTCAACTGTGCGAGGAGGGCAAGGGGCATTTGAGTAAATAGCTCGCCATCCCTATAGTTAACAGCATAGGAAAGATCTGAGAAAGCATTCCGGCACCTTGATGCAAATCCTAAGTCTCTTATGCTAAAATTAACGCAATTCCGTAAAATCTACTTTTGCTTAGGCAGGGTAGTTAATAGTGTGGTATTGGTGAAGGAGGCTGCGTATATGGGGATGATGTCTTGGTTAGCTGAGCAGCGGATTCAGGAGTCTATGCGTAACGGGGAATTTCGAGATTTACCTGGGCATGGCAAGCCGCTGGAGCTCGAGGATTTATCGGGTGTGCCGGAAGAATTGCGGATGTCTTTTAAAATCATGAAGAACTCCGGACTGGTGCCTGAGGAAATCTCTCTGCGAGCTGAATGTGTTACGTTGGAAGGATTGCTAGCGGCTTGTCATAATAGCGGAAGTGCAGAAACCAGTGAGGGCAAGGCTTTGCGGTCAAAACTGTCTATGAAAAGACTGCGTCTACAGGAGTTATTGCGTGAACGCGGCTTGGATAGTAACCCTGCTTTTATGCAATACAGTGCTCAAATACACGAACAGATGATAAAGGAAGAGGAATAACGCTGGTTACGTTACTGCCTAAATGCCTACAGTCATTTGGACATCAGAAAAAATAGTGTAAAATAAAAAGGCATCTCTTGGTCGTTTTAGACAGAAGAGCTGCCTTTTTGCTTGTTATGTGTAACTAAACATGTATACTCATCTAATTTGTTTAAAATATACCCATTCCGGATCGCCATCATCTAAATTCTCAATGACTCCGCTTTTAACAAACCCTTGAGAAAGACATAGTTGCTGCATGATCGTATTGGATTCATTGGTGGAGGTGAAAAGCTTGGGGGTGGGGCATTGTTCCTCGATGTAGCTAAGGAGTGTTTTGGCTATGCCTAGGCGTCTGAACTCAGGATCCACAATGACCAGCTGAATAAAACAACATTCGAAAAAGGTGGTATCGCAGCAAGCAAATCCTACAAACGTTCCATTATGTGATGCTACGTAACACTGCTCATGCTTGATATATTTTTCAATCTTCGATTTGCGGCTTTCATTGCCAATGATCTTGCTGTCTATTTTGGTGAGCATGGGTAGATCTGAAATTGTAGCTTTTGTTACGAATATCATAGTAAGTCTCCTTATTAATATTATAGAGGGTATGATTGGTAAGTCTTGATCTTTAAGGTTTTTTCACACATGATGAAGATGATCTAAGATAACTTCAAGGAAAATTATAACATATGATTATAGACGATGGAGAGATAGAATGAAACAGCTTCCGATTATACAGGTGCTTCCTGACCTGAAAAACATACTTAACACTGCGCAGGCAGCAGTACTTATCGCTGAACCGGGTGCAGGCAAAACAACAGGAACGCCTCCGGCGTTTTTGGACGAGCCTTGGATGGAGGGTAAAAGCATTTTAATGTTAGAGCCTAGAAGGCTTGCTGCTAGATCTGCCGCCACTTACATGGCATCCTGCCTTGGAGAAAGTGTTGGACAGACGGTAGGTTATCGGATGCGGAATGACACTAAAGTAGGCAAAAATACGCGGATTGTTGTAGTCACTGAAGGAGTATTAACGAGAATGCTGCAAAGCGATCCTTCTTTGGGTGATGTGGGTTTAGTTATTTTTGATGAGTTCCATGAGCGCAGTCTTCATGCGGATTTGGGACTTGCCCTTACACTGGAAGCACAGGCTGTGCTGCGGGAGGATCTAAGGATTCTTATCATGTCAGCTACCTTGGACAGTGAGCGGGTGTCTGCTTTACTAGGGGATGCGCCCGTAGTAAATTGTCCGGGCAGAACCTATCCTGTAGAAACAATCTATGTGCCAACTACTGGGAATCTTCCACTGGAAAAAACTGCTGCAGCTGCTGTGAGACGTGCGCTTGCTGAACAACCCGGAGATATTCTCGTCTTTTTACCGGGGGAAAGAGAAATACGCAGAACTCAAAGTGAGTTGGAAAATGGAAGCTTGGCAGAGCAGATGGTAATTCGCCCTTTATATGGCCAGCTGCCACAAAATATCCAAGATGCAGCTGTGGCTGCATCTGTTCAAGGTGAACGAAAAGTAGTGCTCGCGACTTCTATCGCTGAGACAAGTCTAACGATTGAAGGCGTGCGAACGGTGATTGATACAGGGCAGCGCCGTACACAGATATTCTCACCACGCACAGGAATGCCAAGTCTGACGACAGTCCCGGTATCGAAAGCCTCAGCGGATCAACGGCGGGGACGTGCCGGACGGACAGCCCCAGGCGTGTGCTACAGGCTGTGGAGTCAGGAGGAGCATAATCGACTTCCGGATGACAATGTGCCGGAGATTATGCAGACGGACCTTGCGCAGCTCGCTTTGGAGCTGGCGCTGTGGGGCGTGCGCGATCCTGCCGCGCTATCTTGGCTTGACGCGCCGCCCGCTGCGCCTTTTGCGCAGGGCACCGCGCTGCTGCGCCAGCTCGGCGCGCTGGACGCCGGCGGCGCTATTACGCCGCACGGCCACAGCATGGCCGCGCTTGGCGCGCACCCGCGAGCCGCGCATATGCTGCTGCGCGCGGCAGAGCTTGGCACAGCACCGCTCGCCTGCCGGCTGGCGGCGCTGCTGCAAGAGCGGGACCTTTTCAAGGGTCCCGCGGCCCTAGATTGCGACCTCACGCTCCGCGTTGAGGCGCTGCTCCGGTTCGAGCGCTCCGCTGATAGCGGCGGAGCGGACCCGGCGGCTCTGCGCGCTGTGCTGCGCGAGAGCCGCCACTTCCCGCAGCTGCAAGCCGCGCCGGGCGAGAACGTGAACGACATCAGCCGCTGCGGGCTGCTTCTGTCGTTCGCCTATCCCGACCGGATCGGGCAGAAACGCGGCGATGGTGCGTTTCTGCTCTCCTCCGGTCGGGGGGCGGCCATGCGGGAAGGGCAACCGCTGGCCCGGTCATCTTATATCGTAGCTGCTTCGATCGATGATCGCGCTACACAGGGCGCAATTATGCTGGCAGCTGAGATAGAAGAAGGACAACTGCTTTCCTATCATGCAGACCGCATCACCGAGGAAGCGGATGTGTATTGGGATAAAGAAAGTGGAAGTGTGAAGAAACGTCGTCGCACAATGCTCGGCGCGTTGGTCTTAAAAGAAACTTCACATGAAAGACCCTCCGCGGAAGAAATGGCAAATGTACTATTAAGTGTCATCGCTACAGATGGCATTGAAATCCTACCGTGGGAGAAGGGAACCATACAGCTTCGCGAACGTTTGATGTTTATGCATACCTTACGTTCAGATTGGCCGGATGTATCAGATGTTGCTTTAATTGCTACGTTGGATGAATGGCTTTTGCCATATCTGCAAGGTATGAGGAACCTCCGCGACCTTCAGCGTGTACCGTTAGCGCGAGCGCTTGAGGGGATGTTAGACTGGAATCAGCGGCAGATGCTGGAAAAGGAGGCACCTACATATATATCTGTTCCTAGTGGCTCGCGTGTGCCTGTAGATTATACTAATCCTGCTGCCCCGGTATTGGCAGTAAGATTGCAAGAGATGTTTGGACAGCTGGACACACCTCGAATTGGAGGGGGAAAAGTGCCAGTATTGCTGCATCTTTTGTCACCAGCTAGACGACCTGTGCAGGTAACCTCTGATCTAGCAAGTTTTTGGCGGGGGACCTATTTTGAGGTCAAAAAAGATCTGAAGGGACGGTACCCGAAGCACTATTGGCCAGATGACCCATTACAGGCTATTCCGACTAATCGTACACGTCCTGTAAAATAATTTATGGTTACATATGCTCTTGAAATTTTTCCTTAGATGTTTGGTCTCCCGTTTAAAGGGTAATTACTAGCGAAGACAATTACTAAGGAGGGCTTCAAGTGACTAAAAAAATCGTAGGTATTTTCGACACAGAACAAGAAGCAACCAGAGCAATTGAAGGACTTCACAATCAAGGATTTAATAATGATGAAATATCAGTAATCACACGTGATCGTGATGAGCTTAGAAACATCTCAGAGGATACAGGCACAAAAGCTCCAGAAGGAGTAGCAACAGGCGCTGCTACAGGTGGTGTAGTTGGCGGCGTTGCCGGACTATTAGCAGGGATCGGAGCATTGGCGATTCCGGGGATTGGACCGATTCTGGCGGCAGGGCCTATAGTTGCAACCCTTACAGGTGCAGCAGTTGGTGCAGGCGCAGGTGGATTAGTCGGCGGCTTGATCGGACTCGGTATTCCTGAGGATGAGGCTAAAGAGTACGAAGGTTATGTGGAAAGCGGCAAAATCCTTGTACTAGTCGATGATAATGGACGCGGCTATCAAGCACATGATGTGTTCCGCGGTAACCGTTCGCTGAATACTCAGCGTTACGAAGGCGTCTATAACGAAGACACTAGACTAGGAAATTCGATGGCTAACAGAGCGGATCGGACGGCTGAAGTCTACAACCGCGATAAAATATAACATTATAATAACCTGCTTTAAAAGCGGTAAAAGGTTACAAGGAGCGATTCTCCGATTTAATGGAGAATCGCTCCTTTTGTATTTTTAGTCCATCGCGCCTCCCGGAATCCCCCTTTGCTCATCCTCTTCTGAGGTGTACGGACCCAGATGACGCTATTGGCTAATTTTTGGTCTTTGCAGCAGGATTTCGGACTCCATGGACGCTATTCTATAGAATGAGGCTCATATTTGCTGTTATTTATGCCAATAGCTGCAATGGGGTCCGATAGGGCTCCAAATATTGAATAATATTGCGGTTAAGGTCCGCTGTGTCCTTTGCTACTACGTTCCTGCATCGTTTCGGAGTGTCCTTATGCTGCTACGCACGTGCTGTCCTTGTATTGCTACGTAAGCGCACCCGGTCACGTGTCCTTATGCTACAGAGTATTCGTATCGGATTGCAACTCTGAACGTGCCCCGTTACGCAGTGTCCTTAATACTACTACGCACGTGCTGTCTTTGTACTGCTATCTATGCGTACCCGATCACGGTGACCTTTGTTGGAGGTGCATCGTTCCGCTGTGTCCTAATGCTGTTACGTACCTGCACCGTTCCCTAGAGTCCTTTTACTATTACGTACGTGCATCGTTCCACTATGTCCTTATATTGCTACGTAAGCGCACCCGGACTCTGTGTCCTTATCCTACTGAGTATACGCTCCTGGTTTGCAGCTACGAAATCCCCCCGTATCGCAGCGCCCTTATGGTTGCTAAGCACATGCCCCGTTCCGGAGTGTCCTTATGTGCTGCTACCTTGCACGATCTTAATCAAGGATGCGAAGCATGCGGACGAAAGAATCAGCTGCCACGGATAACCTCATATCGCGATGGATTGCGAAGCCTATATTCCGGGGTGGAGGGGGATCATCTAATTGCAACTCGAAAAGTTCTCCTTTTTGAATCTCCTCAATTACAAAAGAACGGCTAATAAAGGCTACCCCGTAACCAAGTCTTGCAAATTCAGAGAGTAAATCGATGCTGCCCAGCTCTATATCTGGTTTAACGGACAACCGCTTACCAGCAAACCAATGATCAACAAACAGTCTGGTGCTGCTTTCTGGGGATAATAAAATAAAAGGTAACTCTGCAAGTTCTTTTGCCGTAAGCGAACGGTTTGCCAGTTCCTGAAAGGCTCGTCCCACTACAAAACAATCCTCAAGGGTGGCAAGCGTCTGAATACTTAATTGTGGATCGTCAATAGGCATATGGACGAGCGCACAGTCTATTTCGCCTTCTTTCAAACGTTTGGTGATCTCATGCGTTTTTCCGTGTGATAGCCGAATTCGTATGCCGGGATATTGTTTGTGGAATGCGTTCAATTGCGGCAGCAAAAGATTTTTTATAAGGGAATCACTTGCTCCAATCCGAACTTCTCCCTCGTTTAATTGCTTTAGATTATGAAGATGCTTTTGTGCAGAATCCAGCATGACTAAAGAGGGCTCAACATATTCCAATAACGCCCGTCCTTCCTCGGTTAGCTCTACACCTTTAGATAAACGATGAAATAATTTGAGGCCTAAAGAATCCTCCATTTGTTTAATGGCATAACTTACGGATGGCTGTGTAATATGCAATTCATTTGCAGCCTTTGTTAGATTTTTGTAACGAGCCGTATATAAAAAAATACGATACCATTCAAGGTTAAAGAATTTGATATAGATCACCTCTATGACAGTCTGTTGAAAATGTGATTTCATTAATTGCAACAATCTTATTATAATTTGGATATATAAATAATAAAAGAGTCGGCAATGGAGGTTTGAATATTATGGCAGGTAACACATTTGGAGAAGTATTTAAGATTACTACCTTTGGAGAGTCACATGGTGCAGCGGTTGGGGTCATAGTGGATGGAGTTACACCTAATGTTGAAATTGATGAAGCATATATTCAAAAACAGATGGATAGAAGGAAACCAGGCCAGTCCTCTGTAACTTCACCGCGTAAGGAATATGATGTGGTGCAAATACAATCAGGAATATTCGAAGGGAAAACAACCGGAACTCCACTCTTTGTAGTTCTGTACAACAAAGATATGAAACCGGAGGCCTATAACGATATTCAGCATTCATTTAGACCCGGCCATGCGGATTATACTTTTTTGCAGAAATATGGAATTCGCGATCATAGAGGCAGTGGGCGGGCATCTGGCAGGGAAACAGCGGCAAGAGTAGCTGGCGGAGCGATCGCTCGGAAACTGCTCGAAAGAAGAGGGGTTGAGGTACTAGCCTACACGCAAGAGGTCGGAGGGATTAAGTGTCAAACCTTTGATGAAGATGTTATTGAACAAAATGCAGTCCGCGCCTGTGATGCTAAGGCTGGAGCTGAAATGATTAAAAAAATTGAACACTTAGCTTCGATTGGAGACAGCTGCGGAGGTATCGTGGAGTGTCGGATTAGAGGGGTTATTCCGGGTCTTGGAGAACCCGTATTTGATAAATTGGATGCAGAGTTAGCTAAAGCGATGTTATCTATTGGTGCTGTAAAAGGAATAGAGTTTGGAGCTGGATTCGAAGCGGCCTCTATGCTTGGAAGTGAACATAATGACGCGATGAATAAGGATGGATTTCTTAGTAACCATTCCGGCGGGATTATAGGCGGAATCAGCACAGGAGAAGAGATTATTTTTCGAATAAGTGTAAAGCCTACATCCTCGATTTCTGTTACTCAACAGACCATAAACACGAATGGTGAAGAAGTTGAGATTAAAACGGAGGGCAGACATGATCCATGTATCTGTCCGAGAATCGTGCCGGTTGTTGAAGCAATGGCTTGCTTAGTATTGGAAGATCTTTATAAAAGACAAGCTGCTATTTTTGGATGAAACACTTTATAAAATGAAACAAATCAAAGACTGCACCTCTTAGCAATAGTCTGTGAGGTGTAGTCTTTTTTGCATATGTGGTATCATATGGATAATCATTCAAATTATGCTTTGTCTCTAGCTATGCCATAAGATACAGCACAGCGAAAAGGAGGGAATAGATGAGAATCTTTGTTGCAGGTGCTGCAGGTGTGATTGGACGGTCATTGCTTCCTAAGTTACTACAAGCGGGGCATGAGGTTATCGGTCTGACCCATAAAGAAGAAAACAAAACAATCCTTGAGAGCTTAGGGGCACAAGCGGTAATCGCGGATGTGTATGAGCGTGAGTCTATATTTGCGGCTATTCAAGCAGCCCAACCTGAAGTGGTAATTCATCAGCTGACTTCATTAAGTCAGCGGAATTTTGCAGATAATTCAAGGATAAGAATAGAAGGAACACGAAATATTGTCGATGCTTCACTGACAAACGGGGTTAAACAGATTATTGCTCAAAGTATCTCTTGGGCTTATGAAGCTGGTGAGGGACCTGCCACGGAGAATACTCCATTAGATACTAATGCTTCTGAATCCCGGATGAGAACCATTGAGGGTATCCGCTCACTTGAAAAGGCAGTTGCAGAAATTCCTAATCATGTGATTTTGCGGTACGGAATGTTGTACGGCCAAGGGACTTGGTATGATACTGCGGGATTAATGACAGAAGAAATTCGACAAGGGAGACTGACTGCAACAGAAGCGGTTACGTCATTCCTTCACGTGGAGGATGCAGCTAACGCGGCGGCGCTTGCTCTGAACTGGCCTTCTGGTCCAGTTAATATTGTGGACAATGAACCTGCGCGAGGAATAGATTGGGTGCCTGTTTTTTCTGAAATCTTGGGAGCTCCTAGACCTCCTTTGCAAATGGGCAGAGAAGGCTGGGAACGGGGGGCGTCCAATACAAAAGCTCGAATGGATTACGGATGGAGTCCATCTTACCCTTCATGGAGGTCAGGTTTTGCTCAGAGCTTGAAAGGTTAGAGATGAATCCAAACATGTACAAGGAGAGATAACATGAGTAAATTAAAGAATTTTTCTTTAGTAGTCGTGAATTTAATTGCTGATCTATGGTTTGGAATCGTTCGAAAACCAGAGTTTTATGATAAACACACCGTTACTAGAACAAAGAAAGGGTATGTCCTATTTGTATCTATGGCAGGCATTATCGCAGTGGGTTCAGCTTTTTGGTTATGCTCGAGAATATATTAGAGAAAAGGCTGCCAATTGGCGGTCTTTTTTTTGAGATTGGATGTCAGAAAGCTAGAATGTTATGTTACTACTTAATAGATGGTTAAAACAGGCTCCTTATTATGTTCAGCGCATAAGATTAATGTCTAAACTCATGGATGAAAATCGTGCCAAAGTGACGCTTATTGCCGCCTCAGCTGGATTCGGAAAAACGACACTTGCGGCCGAATGGGCTCGTACTCATTCCGATGAGGTTGCATAGCTTGCAGATAACCATCTTGTACGGTTCTGGTTAAATTTGCATGCTGCAATTGAGAGAATCTTTCGCCCCTTTTTAAATCGCTTGGATTTGTTTATCCAGTCTGTTCGTGAAGGTTCAGTAGAAACTGCGATTCCTCTTTTATTAAACGATCTGCATTCTCTTCCAGGCTCTATTACACTTATAATGGATGATTATCATGCGATTACGAATCAATCGATTCATGAAAGTATGGGCTTTTTCATCGGACATCTTCCGGCTAATGTGAAGCTTGTAATATTGAGTAGAACCCTCCCGCCACTCGCCTTATCCCGCCTAAGAGCACAACAGGAACTACTAGAATTAAGTAACGATGATCTGAGATTTACATTTGACGCAATTGATGAGCTACAATCTCAATCCTTGAGCGAGCAGCTTTCACAAGATGAGTTATTTTTGTTCGAGCAAAAAACAGATGGATGGGTAGCGGGTTTGATTCTTGCCTTCCGCTCTTTTTCAGGAAGGGCTGGTCTTGGAAGCTATCCAGCATGCTTTTGAGGCAGAGGATTATACGTTTTCTGCATCATGTATGGATAGGCCTTTCAATTCAATTATCAAAGATGGCGATGAATCTTCATTGCTAGATTTATTAGATAAGTTGCCGATCAAAAATAGATTGTGCACCCTGATTTGTTTTATTTTCAAGCGAGTTCGATGGCTGTCGCTGGACGATCAGATGATGCCAAACGCTTCTTACAAAAGGTTGAACTTTTCATGGAAGAGGAATTTATTATTCCGGAAAAAGAGCAAGCAGTAATTCAAATGCGGTTGGATCTGTATCGTGCTTCGGTTGCATTTTATCAGGGGGACGTGGATACGTTCGTTGAGCTATTGGACCAAAACAGGGAAGGCACAGAGAGATTTGCATCTATAGTAAACGTTACAAGGACATGGTTTTGTATTTTTGGCGGATCTTTTCTATGAACGGAATCATCTTAAAGATGCAAATGTCCAACTGGACAAAGCGCTTGTTATGTGTATTTCCACGAGGCATGTGAGCGTGTGGGTGCCAGGGGTTATTTTGCAAGCTAAAATGTTAAAAGCAATGGGTCATGTGGAAGATGCAGCGGAGGTTTTGCAGACAGCTATTGCGGAACTTAAGCAATATCATTCTCCTGGCAGGGAAAGATTGCTGGAAGCTGCATATATTCGAATTCAGTTCTCGCAAGGACCGTTAAGTAGCGGTGATGAATGGCTAACGAAAAGGCATATTAGTGCAAATGATAAACCTAATGTTGCCCGGGAATACGAACAAATCACACTCGCGCGTATGCTGATGGTCCGTCAAGCTTATCAAAAGTTAGAGGTTAAAAACCAGGTAAAGCCGTTTCTAAGATAAAAGAAAAGCATTTGCTTTAAATCGGCAAAAGACTAATATAACAGTTTATTACCAAACATTTACTTTAAGAAGTGATACTATGGAATACAGAAGGTGATAGGACTAGCGAGGAGGAAATGTAAATGCAATTAATGGCATGGTCTGATTACGAGATTTCATATGACTTAAATAATGATTTTTCTATTCGTAAGGCAGAGTCGGAAGAATGGGGACTGTATTGTTCCATTTATTATAATATGCAATATAATGGTTTTTTTAAAGAAGAAAGGTTCAATTCTGCCCAAAGAAACGCTTTTTGGATCTATAAAGGCGAGTCTAAAATAGGTGGAGTAAGGATGTCGCCTAACCGGATATATCATTTATTTGTTATTCCACCGTTTAACGATACATTTGTGGTGCTGAAGCTATTAAAAAAGCTTTTGATTTATTGGTCGGATAGAACAAAACCTATAAAAACCTTCGAGGTTCTGCCAGACCAGGTTCAATTATTTGCGCGGGCAGGGTTTTGGCCTGATGAGTTCAGATGCCGTTGGATGCACCGTCCTACAGATTATTTTGAGGTCGAATGGAACAAAGAGTTAAGGATTGAAAGTCCTCAGATCGAAGATAATGGAATGGGCGCTAAACGTTTTATTCTTGAAGAGCAGATCGCCGAATGTAACTATGCGAGCTTCGATGGAAGTCTTGAGGCAACAAGGAGAAAAAAATTCGCTTATGAAGATTTTATCCCAAGTGAAGAACCAAATTATACAAATGAAGTATTACTTACAGCGTCCACGCTTGTGTATGATAAGAAATCGGGACAGCTAATTGCGAATTGTCTCTTGGGTTTACAAGATGATTACGCAGCAGTTTACAGTATTGGTGTAATACCTGCTTACAGAGGAAAAGGGATTGCTACACTGATGTTGAAAAGAGGACTTAATCTCCTGAAAGATAAGTATCCGATCCTAAGGTTATATGTCATGGAAGGTAATGACGCGGAGTCTGTTTATTTAAATCTAGGATTTGTCCCTGGAGTACAAGAGATACAGAGTATGTATATTCCTATGCACGACTAAGAAAGGCTGCCAGATGGCAGCCTTTTTTTTGTTAACTAGGCATGAGAGGTAATAGGAAACATGAAATGTTGAGGGAGTTCTTTTAATAACGGACGTATAAATAAGGTATCTTCACTCTGGGAAATTAATTCTGCCTTAACTTGATCGATTGGATAATCTGGTGTGAAATAAAAATGTATAACTTCAGTATCCGGAGAAATAATGCTTTTCAATACTGTGTTGATATCAAAACTTGTTGTACTAATAATATCAAAAATATGAAGCTGATGATCCTCATGTTTAAAGATCACAATAACGTCAGCCTCTTCAATATAATAAAAGGAATCGTGAAAAGGAAGAATAAAATAAAACAGCAGCTGATGTTCATTATTTATCACACTTAGCGCAGAGGATACCGGTGTTCTTTTGACTGCAAAATTTTTGATCATGCTAAAATCAACGGGGTTACCTATAGATAAAGGCCGCACAGAGTAGGTTGTAGTTGGCTGATTGCTAAGATGAGCAACGTTAAGTGAAAAGCTGCTTTCTTGCATGCGTTCAAACCCGAATTTAGGATAAAAATCCAAAGCGCGCTCATTAGCAAATAAGTAGAGGAAGTCGTATTCATGTTCGTACTTAGCGATAATGTGGTCTATTAATTTTCGGGATAAACCTTGCATACGATAATCAGGATGTGTCATCACCGTCCCAATTTGGATGGCGTTGTATTCTTTTTTGTTGATGAGAATAGTCATTTTATTAATAGATGCATTCGCAATGACGTGATCTTCATCGATAAAGGAATAACAAATATATTTGTCATTCCAGCCCCCTTGTTCATACCAAGGTTTAAAATCAATACCAAAGATTGATTGGGCTAAAGAATTGAAGCTAAGCTTATATTTATCGATGTGTTTATAATCGCTAATCAATTGATATTCATTCATAGAATATACCTCTATTTCAGATGATTTTGGGATTCGCATTTTATGAATATATAATACTATGCTTTTTAACCGTAAAGTTGATTTTAAAAATACTATACCAATATAATCCTGTAGATGTGTTATCATAATCTCTAAATTATTGACTCGGAGGTATAAGATGAGAGAGATAGATTACAGTCATTATTTTTGGCAGGATGAGAAAATAAGACTAAGATCTGTTCACATTTGCAGAATTCTCATCACAGCGACTGATGTTTACGATCGAAAATCTGAATGGTGAATATGTGGGTGGAGTAAATCTTAATAGCATAGACGAGAAAAATGGTACGTTCAGTATAGGCGTGCAAGTGGATAGAGACCATCGAGGTAAGGGGTATGGGACAAGAGCTATCAACATCCTGTTGAAGTGTGCTTTTTTGGAGCTTAGACTCAACAAGTTTAACGAATGTACGCTCGAAGGTAACGAACCCTCAGCAGCTATGCTTAGAAAAGTGGGTTGTGTTCAAGAAGGCGTGCGCCGTAAAGTTATTTATACAAATGGACAGTATTTAGACTTACTGTTGTTTGGATTGACGAAGAATGAATTTGTGGAGAAAAACGCTATGAAATAGTGCTTAGGAGAGGTTACTTGGAAAGCGGAGTGGCGCAGGGATTATAGCTGAGAAGGACGTTTAGAAAATGAACTTGGCAAAGTGGAACTTATTAGTTACCTAAAAAGCGATTCTTCAATAACTGGAGGATCGCTTTTTTGCGTTTTGCTGTTCGAATTGATGTTCTATTGAAGCTTGCGGACCCAGAAGACGCTATTTGCAAATATTAAGCTTTTTCAGAGTAGTTTCGGACTCCAGTGCAGCTATTCCCCAAGAATAGCTCTATATATGTTACTTTTTATGCCAATAGCGTCCATGGGGTCCGACAGCACACCAAAAGTGGGGAAAAGCAGCGAATAGAGTCAATGGGGTCCGATAGTAGCTCGAACGAGCAAACTTGAACAAACTAAACAAAGAATGGGAGGAGGATCATGCAGAAGCATGTGGATTCAGATGGAGTTTGTATCGTGCTGAAGTATATTGATCCAGATAGAGTTTGGTTTGCGCAGAAGTATGTGGGCTCAGATGGAGTTTATTTCGTGCAGAAACCTGTGGATTCAGATGGAGTTTATTTCGCGCAGAAACTTTCGGACCCAGAAGACGCTATTTGCAAATATTAAGCTTTTTCAGAGTAGTTTCGGACACCAGTGCAGCTATTCCTCAAGAATAGCTCTATATATGTTACTTTTTATGCCAATAGCCTCCATGGAGTCCGATAGCACACCAAAAGTGGGGAAAAGCAGCGAATAGAGTCAACTGGGTCCGATAGCAACTCGAACGAGCAAACTTGAACAAACTAAACAAAGAATGGGAGGGGAGCGTGCTGAAGCCTGTGGATTCAGATAGAGTTTATTTCGTGCAGTAGTTTGTGGGCTCAGATAGAGTTTGGTTTGCGCAGAAGTATGTGGGCTCAGATGGAGTTTATTTCGCGCAGAAACTTTCGGACCGAGAAGACGCTATTTGCAAATATTAAGCTTTTTCAGAGTAGTTTCGGACACCAGTGCAGCTATTCCCCAAGAATAGCTGTATAAATGTTACTTTTTATGCTAATAGCGCCCATAGGGTCCGATAGCACAGCAAAAGTGGGGAAAAGCAGCGAATAGAGTCAATGGGGTCCGATAGTAGCTCGAACGAGCAACTGATCAAACTAAACTGATCAAACCAAACAAACCAAACAAACCAAACAAACCAAACAAACCAAACGAATCAAATTAAACTAAACAAAGAATGGGAGGGGGTGCCGAAGCATGCGGGTTCAGATAGAGTTTGTATCGTGCCGAAGCATGTGGACCTAATTCTTCGAGGATCATTCTACGAAATCAACGATGTACAATCATTTATTCCGTACTTTCACCATATGAAAAATTCACAATAGAAAACCACAAAAAAACTAAGCTCTCCCTACCCACATCCACATAAATCATCCTATATCCCACCAAATCTCTATAAACAACGTAATAAGTGAACCCTCTATCAAATTTCAGGTTGTGAAAGTTGGAAAATAGTGCTTATACTAGAGTAATAGAAGGAAAGATTAGCCAACAACATTTACAACATGAGGAGGGTTTATATGGCGTTTATGATTGCTCAACGAGCGTTTATCAAAGTGTATCTTATAACAATGGTAGAACAACACCGCGGTTACGGATATCAAATGCTGGAGGATTTACGTCGGGATTTCAAAGCCCATGGTTATTCCCCTCCACAGAGTGAAATCTATCGCGCCCTGCATGAGCTGGTGCAGCAAGGGATTTTATATCGTACCAAGCAGCTGAAAGGCAATGACCCTAAAGTGGATTTTCAAGAAATCGTACTTTACCATTTCACCTCAGATGGTGAAGAAAAAGCAAAATTATATAAAAAGCAGGTAAAGACGGATCTTGACCGCTGCTTAGGCATTTTGAATAAAGCTGTTGTGGACAACTATTAGAACTGCAACTATAGTAATATTTTCAGGATGCTCTCACCCTGTTATAATGGTTACTGCCGGATGATTGCAGTATATACTTGGAGGTAGCAAAAGATGGATGAACATATGAAACGCCGGTTAGACAAACAGCGGAAGCTGTTCAGTCAACTTGGCATCACATTAGACGCTCTAACCATACATGAAAAAGAATTCAGCATGAAGCTGCGTGGCTACGATGCGGAGGAAGTAGATACATTTCTGGACAGCGTAATCAAAGATTACGAACGTTTCTATGCGACGATAGCTGATCTGATGGATAAATGGCAAGAGCAGCAGCTGGAAATGCGGGAATTAAAGGCAGAAACAAAAACAGAGGTTATCCAGGTTCCTGTTTCCCGAGGCATTGATCCAAAAGAATTGGAAGAGGTTATTCTGAGGCTTGAAACTAACGTCCGCCAGCTTAAAGATAAGCTTCCTCGCGTGGAAGAGTTTTTATAAGGCGCTGTTTGGGATAATGGGAGCTCCGCTTGACATTTCTAAATTTACCATTGACGAGTTAGCAGTTCATGAATTATGATATGTTCATAAATGATCATTTATATTTTAGTGGCGTGTTACCGTTAAGGGCATGAGCCAAGAATTGTCTTTATTTCCATTAGACAATTCTTGGCTTTTTTTGTTCCAATTTGACGATAATTAGGGAGAGGAGTGATGAGCTTGTCGCGAGAGATCGAGCAATTTCAAGTACAGCGTGTAATTGGGAATAACGTTGTAATGGTTCAGGGAAGCAAAAACGGGAAGGAATATGTCATCATTGGCAAAGGTATTGGATTTGCAGTGAAGGGTTCTGGTGTGATCGAAGGAAATGATGCTCGGATTGAAAAATTGTTTCGTCTAGAAGATCGCGAAGCCTGGAGCCAATATCAAGTTTTGCTGGAAGATATAGATCCTAAGGTAATGAAAATAACTGATGAGATAATTGCAGATATCCAAAGTCAATTTCCTGACAAGTTAAACGACAAGATTTATCTGGCACTCCCGAGCCACATACAGTTCACCATCTACCGTCTGCGCAACGGGATGGATATTATTAATCCGTTTTTGCAAGAAACCAAAATGTCATTTCCGAAGGAATTTGAGATCGCTTACAAGGCATCGGAGAAAATCAATGCTGAATTTCAAGTGCAAATCCCCGAAGATGAGATTGGATTTCTTACTTATCATGTGTATTCAGCCGTCAATAATGTATCGGTTGGTCAGTTAGTCAAGGCCTCTAATATTGTCAATGAGCTTCTAGACATGATTCAGCAAGAACGAAAGATAACTTTTGAGCACGGCAGTATGAATCATATCCGATTAATGATCCACTTGCGTTTTTCGCTGGAACGTATTTTAAAAGGATCACTAATAGATAATCCCTTTGTGAAACATATTAAGAAAGAATACAAAGAGGAATACAAGCTGGCTAAAAAGCTCGGTAAAGTAATGCAAAGATCGCTTGAGGTCGAAATTCCGGAAGAAGAACTATGTTTTCTAGCCATGCATTTGCACCGGTTATTTCAGACCTTAGTGAAATCAAATTAACATCTTAAGAGGAGTGGAGCATATGTTTTCCAAATGGAAATCAAAAAAAGAAGAGAAACATACTGAACATACCATCGAAATCATGGCACCAATCAGCGGGGAGTCAGTTCCACTAGCACAGGTTCCGGATGAAACCTTTGCTGGCGGTCATATGGGTAACGGAATTGCAATAAAACCATCTGAAGGAATTTTGAAAGCGCCTTTTGACGGTAGGGTTGCTCATATCGTGAAATCGAGTCATGCAGTCATTCTGGAACATTCCTCCGGTATGCAATTGCTATTACATATCGGAATCGATACTGTCAGCCTCAAGGGCAACGGTTTTGTCAGTCATATAACCTCTGGAGATCAAGTAAAAGCAGGTCAAACGCTAATCGAATTTGATCTGGACGTAATTCGCGCGGCAGGTTGTGACACAATTTCGCCTGTAATCGTGACCAGTACAGAGGAGAATCCACCTCAAGTAAGCGGACATTATGGTCAGGTTACAGCAGGACAGGATCTGATTCTTACCGTGGCTTCAAAGTAAATGGTTTATAGAGCACTACTACTATTGAACCGAAAGGATGATTTTAAATGTTGGCTTTTCTACAAAAACTAGGTAAGTCGTTAATGCTTCCTGTTGCAACCATGCCGGCGGCAGCTATTCTTCAAGGGTTTGGTTTGCTTAACTACGAAAAAGATATTCCGCTAGGAGCGACCATTGGTGGATTTCTGAATCAATACTTTGCTCCATTTCTAAACGCCGGAGCGAATGCGATCTTCGGTAACCTAGCCTTAATCTTCGCGGTAGGGGTTGCCATTGGATTTGCCGGTGACGCCGTAGCAGCTTTGTCAGCAGTAATTTCTTACATGGTACTGACTAAGATTCTGCTTATCGTACCGCTTCAATTCTCTTTCATCAATGATGATGTTGTATTGAACATGGGTGTGCTTGGTGGTATTTTTGCCGGTGCTTGGGCAGCGTTCTTATACAAGAGATATCACAATATAAAAATGCCTGATTGGCTCGGATTTTTTGCAGGTAAACGTTTTGTCCCAATCATTACGGCAGCTTCTATGATGGTTCTTGCTGTATTTGTGGGTATGATCTGGAGTCCGATACAAGATGTTATTAGTGACTTCGGGAACTGGGTTGTGTCACTGGGGGCTGTTGGAGCATTCATCTTCGGTACAGCTAACCGCTTGCTGATTCCGTTCGGTCTTCACCACGTGCTTAATACGATTGCTTGGTTCCAAATTGGTGATTTTACGAATGCAGCTGGTGAACTGGTGCATGGTGACTTGTACCGCTTCTTCGCTGGAGATAAAACTGCTGGGATGTTTATGACTGGATTCTTCCCAATTATGATGTTTGCGCTTCCAGGGGCAGCACTTGCATTTATTCATACAGCTAAACCGGAAAAACGTAAAATGGTTGCTTCCATCTTCATCGGTTCTGCCATTGCTTCTTTCTTAACAGGGATCACTGAACCACTTGAGTTCTCCTTTATGTTCGTAGCACCACTCTTGTACGGAGTTCATGCTTTATTAACAGGATTCTCCATGGCCTTGATGTACATTTTAGATGTTAAGCTTGGTTTTGGTTTCTCCGCAGGTTTGATCGATTATCTTGTAAACCTGAAACTGTCTACTAATGCATGGATACTTATTCCTGTGGGTCTTGGATTCTTCGTCTTGTATTATGTACTATTCCGCTTTATTATCTCATTGTTCAAGCTAAAAACACCTGGACGTGAAGATGATGATGAAGAAAGTCTGTTAGCACCACCTGGAGGTAATGGAACGCCTTCATCGTCTTCTAAAGCTGCTCAAATTCTTGAGAACATCGGCGGTCCATCGAACATCCGCAATATCGATGCATGTATCACACGCCTTCGTCTGATTGTTAATGACGAAAAAGCCGTTAAAGATTCCGCATTGAAACAGCTCGGAGCTTCCGGTGTTATGAGACTGGGTCAAGGGGCTGTGCAGATCGTATTTGGTCCAAAATCAGAGCAAATTAAAGATGATATTCAAAAGCTTTTATAACTAAATTGATCATGTTGAAATCATTAAACAGGGCTGGTTCTCATACCAGTCCTGTTTTTTTGCTGTGTCCAGAGATAAAGGGTTGCTTTATAGATAATGCCTAGTATAATACTTGGTATAAGTAAGCAAAGGAGTCGGTACACATGTCAGTCGATGATTATTTGGATCTTTTAAATTACGCCAAGGCGATTAAAGATGGGCAGTGGCAGGCTGACATCATTGAGCGCTTAAAGAATCTTAGTGCAGCAGCGGAAAGTCCTCAGATACAAGAAGAAAGTGTAATAGAACTTTGGTCAAGGTTTGATGCCATTAACATAATGATCATGAAGCTGTTTGAGAAGTTACGGGAGAATGAACATTCAGAGCAACAGTTTCAGTGGAAAGAGCAGCTCTGGGAGCTTAGGCTGGAACGGAGTATTTTATCTAAAAAGATTCTTAATCGTTACATTCGAATTAGGTAAACACTAGAAGACAGTTTCCTTATTAATTTAGGGGCTGTCTTTTTTTACGTAATCTTGATACAAAAATACATTGATAGTCGTCTTACTTATAGCTGCAGCTGATAAGGAGGATTTACAAGATGGAAATTCCGGAATCTGAAATTTTTAAAGCAATATTCTATGAACATTATCCTATTGTCAGACGTAAGCTGACCGCTTTGGTTCGTGATGAGTCGGCAGCAGATGATTTGGCACAAGAAGTTTTTCTGAGATTGTATCGTAACCCCCCAGATGATCCAGCAGCGCTGGGTGCCTGGCTTCATAGAGTCCTTACTCGTATTGGATATGATTATCTGGACAAAAAAGCAAGGGAACGGCGGCTGCAAAATAAACAAGAACAGTTATACGAAGTGAGGGAATCACCTCCTTCAGGAGAGGAAGTCTTAATCAGTAAGCTGGATCAGGAGGATGTTCATGAATGGTTGAACGAGCTGCCTGACAGGGATAGACAAGCGCTTCTGCTTAGATACTCTGGTTACAGTTATGCGGAAATAGCAGGCGAGCTTGGTCTAAGACCTCCCGTAGTAGGGACATTACTGCACCGTGCGACTCAGAGGTTAAGACAAAATGCAGCAAAATCACTGTCTCAGACGGAATAATAAAACGAGATAAGCGAAGCTCCAAATTATTTAGGAGGGATTACTAATGACTAAACAACCGCTAAATCAAGATCATAATAAACAACATACAGATGAAGCCTGGGCCAAATTGCAAAACAAGTTAGCGTCTGAGCCTGCAAGTCCCAAATGGTCTGTGTGGAGTCAGCAGTTGTCTGTGGATGGTATGAAAGATGATGACAAAACAGATCCACATATAGACCAGCCTCAATCTACGGATGACAATCCAAAAGCTAATATCCGATCCAAGCGTCCTCGCATGAATCGTCGGCGCAAATGGGGAGTAGCAGTGGCAGGTGCCGCGATCTTTGCGGTTATACTTGGAACTCCAGTAGGAAATACGGCTATGGCATCGCTGCTGAATCAATTTCGGATGGAAGAAGTTACAGTTGTGAATGAAAATGATATCCGGGATATTTTTTATCAGGTAAATGAAAGTCAATCCATGAATGAAGCTATGAACAAATTTGGTGTGTTTACTAGTTCCTTTGGTTCAAATAAAGGGATTATTCCGCTAGATCAGGTGGAAGAGACTCTAGGTTTTACACTTCCAAGCGGAACTTTGCTCGAGAATGTGAAGAGCGCATATATAACCAATTCACAAGAAATAACCTTGAAGCTTAATATTGAAGCAGTTAATAAAGCAATGAAAAGATTGGGTGCAAAACAGCTTCTTCCAGAAGCCATAGATGGGAAAGAAATTAAATTAGATCTTTCGGAGATCGTGAATTATGATCTTTCGATAGATAATGATAAATGGGCTAATCTTACACAGACGAAGACTCCTTTAATTACGGTAGATCCAACTATAAAGGTTGATGAAGCTTTGGAAGCTATAATCGATTTTCCATTGCTGCCAGATTATCTGAAATCCAGCTTAAAGCAGAGCCGCATTTTATCGGGTGAAATTCCTCTGCCACTGGTAAAAGGCCTGAATACCGATCAAATAAAGATTAAAGATACAACGGTTCTACTGAATCAGAATGAATATAGTCAAGGGATTGTGTACTCGGCCGTTTGGGTACAGAACGGACAACTGTTTGATTTCAACGGAGGAAGCGTGTATACAGATAAAGCTGTATTCTTAGAGAAGCTAGGGGAGTTGATTGAATAATGACGGCTGCTGCAATAGAAGCGAAGTCTTTGACCAAAGAATATGATAACGGACGTGGTTGCCGTGATGTAACGATTACTGTTGGGAAAGGGGAAGCCTTTGGCTTCCTCGGCCCTAATGGTGCGGGGAAAAGTACCTTTGTCAAAATGTTGGTAGGTCTCATTCGTCCATCGAATGGTAGTGCTACTCTATTTGGTCATAAGATCGGTTCACTTGAAGCCAAGTCCCAAATCGGATATTTACCGGAATTATATCGCTATCAAGAATGGCTTACGGGGGAAGAAGTAGTAAGACTGCATGCCAAGCTGTGCCGTGTAGATCGATCTGTAGCCGACAAAAGAATTCCAGAGCTTCTAGCGGAAGTTGGAATTGGAAACCGTGGACGGGATCGTGTGAAACATTATTCCAAAGGGATGCAGCAGAGATTAGGGCTTGCTTGCGCTCTTGTAAACAATCCGGCCATCGTTTTTCTGGATGAGCCCTCATCGGCGCTAGACCCGATTGGACGTCAGGAAGTTCGGAATATTTTGCAGAGGCTAAAAGAGAAGGGAGTTACAATATTTCTTAACTCTCATCTACTGGAGGATGTTGAACTCATCTGCGACCGTATGGCACTGCTGAATAACGGAGTTATACTGCGGCATGGGAAAGTATCTGAGATCTTAAATAAGCGAACAAGCTGGCATTTTAAAGTGGGCGGTTTTACGCCTATTTTGTTGTCTTGGTTACAGGATAGTACTGAACTTCAGATCAAAGTTTCAGCGGATATCGGAGCTCAATCTGAAAAAGGAGCTTCATTCCCAGCTACATTGGAGAGTAGCACAGTTTGGCTGGAAGCGGAATTGGAGAATGAGGAGCAAGTAGGCTGGCTGAACACGTTAATTATTGAACAGGGCATGACCTTATATGAAGTCTCACGGAAGCGAGAACGTCTGGAAGACTGGTTTATGAGTGCTGTATCCGGCCTAAGTCACAGAGGTGAACACGAATGAGAATAATCATAGGAATGACCTGGAAGGAATTGCTGCGTAAACGAGTAATGGTATTAACATTGCTTATGACCATTGTCTTTCTTATAGGGTTTTGGTTTGTGGCAAATACGATCGGACAAAGCGGAATACCGAACAGAACAGATATTAGCAGTGGCGAGCATCTCTTAGCTAATTTTACAAATGGTGCTTTTATATTATCACTTGGCTTCTTTTTTGGCGCTTTTGTACTCGCCTTTTTGGCGATCTTCAGTTCCTTCTCAGCTATTGCAGGTGAAGCGGAACAAGGGGTTATGCAGGCTTTACTGCCAAGACCGCTGCCGCGGTGGAAATGGTATACAGGTCGCTGGCTTGGATATGTGACGTTTGGGATCGGTTATGCCCTGATTTTATTTATTTCTATTTTATGGATTACTGAGATCCATGCCACCGTTCCTAGAGATGCCGTAGTCCTATTGAAATCATTTTTGTTATTCTCCTCTGTAGTACCTTTGCTAATTACGATTTCTATGCTGGGTTCTGGATTCTTCTCAGCAGTGGGGAATGGTGTCTTTATGACAATGTTATATGGAGCTGGCTGGTTAGGTGGGATGATTGATAAGATCGGAGGATCGCTGAGATTAGAACCCGATGTCCTTGACACATTAAATAATCTGTCAGGAATGATGGCACTGCTTATGCCAGTGGATGGTTTACAGCGGAAAATGACCGCCGTCCTGTTCAGCGCTAATGAAATGAGTGGAATGATGGGGTTGTTCGGCAGCATGAATGGATTGCTGGATTTTAATACGGTTCCGTCAAATATGTTTATTTTTTATGCGATTGGATATACCCTGTTAGCTTTTGTTATAGGTCTACTTCGCTTCGAGCGAAAAGACTTATAAAGGGGATGTTAATCCAAAAAGAGCCCTCTTGTCTCATGATCGGGACAATTAGGGCTCTTTGTGTTGTGTAGCGGGAATCATTTCTTAATACCAAGCTCAATCCATTCGGTAGACCAGTTTCCAATTTCACCAAGTATAGGAGCAAGCGCTGTGCCTTTTGGAGTCAGAGAGTACTCAATACGTACTGGCATTTCAGGATATACAGTTCGCTCTATAATGCCTTCGGTTTCCATTTCCTTCAATCGGTCAGATAACACCTTGCCACTGAGATTGGACAGACAGCTCTCAATTTCACCAAAACGGCGTGGCCCTGGCATAAGCACGAAAACAATAAGCGCGACCCAACGTTTACTTAGCAAGTCTACCGCTTTTTCAAAGCGAGGACACATGTTGAAATCATTCATAATATCACCTCGACATTCATTATATCATAAACTTACATAAAGTAATTATAAATATTTAAAGATATATTATAACTTGACGAAGTTATATTACAATGATAAACTTACTTACAAATAGTTACTTATAATTTAACTAATATTTTATCCTTATGCTTAGCTCTATCTAAGCATTGATGAACAATGAGGAAGGTGTAATTATGATTAAACCAGAAATCACTTCTATTTTACAGAATAAAATCACGCGAATTCCTTTAGCAAATTCCACAAATATATTGGTTGGACCCATTACATTACCGGTGAATTTAGACGGCGAGACCGTTGTTTTTAAATGGTACAACTGGCTGAATACAACGGATGCAGAGCTTCTTCAAGAGGATAGCAGTAAAGCAACGGCAGCTTTAATTTCACGTTTGCCATCCATGAACTTAGCAGAAGGACAACAATCCAGTGTGTTGGTATATGGCGATTTCGAAGAATCTGAGGATGCATTGATCCGGATGCATAGCATCTGCCATACTGGCGATATTTTTGGCAGTAAACGTTGCGATTGCGGCTTCCAGCTGCATCAATCCATGAAAATGATTGTTGAGCATGGCTCTGGGGCATTATTTTATCTCGCGAATCATGAAGGAAGAGGCATTGGCCTGTTCAGCAAATCTTTAGCGTATCTTTTACAGGAAGAAGGATACGATACAGTTGAGGCTAATTTAGAGTTGGGATTTGCTGATGATTCAAGAAACTACGAAGAGGCAATCAGTGTTCTGCAAACTTTACGTCACAAACCAGTGACGCTGATTACGAATAATCCGAAGAAATTGGATGCGCTCAAGGCTGCAGGGATGAATGCCGTGAAAAGAGTAGCGTTATGGGGAGATGTATCTTCTTTTAACGAGAAATATTTGCGGACTAAAGTCGCTCGCTCAGGGCATTTAGAAGCTGTGAAGGACACCCATTCGCTAAATGAAAGACTGGCTAAGTAAAGATTGAAGTAGTGCTTTTGCGCTTCTTCTATTATAATGGGGTACTGGGAACCAACTCTAAGCTTAGTGAGGTACAATATGACTGCTATTCAAGTACAAGACTTACGCAAAACATTCAAAGTACAAAAAAACCGCGAGGGTCTCAAAGGGGCCTTCGCTGATTTGTTTAAAAGGGAATATACGGAAGTGACTGCGGTGAAGGACATTTCCTTTTCCATTCCTGAAGGTGAGATCTGTGGATATATCGGCGAGAACGGTGCTGGGAAATCGACCACGATCAAAATGCTCACAGGTATTCTCGTGCCGACTTCCGGAAACCTGACAGTAGGTGGGTATGTTCCGTATTTGGAGCGCGAGAAATTCGTGAAAAATATCGGTGTGGTATTCGGGCAACGAAGTCAGCTATGGTGGGACATTGGCGTGATTGAGTCGTTCCAGCTCCTGCGCAAGGTTTACCGGGTGTCTGAACAAGATTTCAAGAAACGGCTGGATGAATTGGTCGAACGACTGCAACTGCAAGAACTGCTGAATCGTCCGGTTCGTAAGCTTAGTCTAGGTCAGCGGATGCGTTGTGAATTAGTGGCAGCATTGCTTCATAATCCATCGATTGTATTTCTGGATGAACCGACCATTGGCTTAGATATTGTGGTGAAGTCAGAGATCCGTGAATTCCTGAAAGATATGAACCGCGAGCATGGGACAACCATACTGCTGACTACACATGACCTGCAAGATATTGAGGCGCTTTGCTCCCGAGTGATAATGCTTGATGATGGCCGTATCATTTATGACGGAGGACTGGAAGACCTGAAGCAGCGTTGGGGAACTGGACGTGAGGTTCAATTTCAATTTGGAAATGCAACGAAACGTCAGCAACTTGAGTTATGGACTGAGGGATTGCCTGTTACTTGGTCTGCGGAGAACGATTTAGGGGCGTCTGTCTGGATACCGCTAGAGCTAAATGTATCGGATGTATTAGGCAGAGTAGTGGGAAAAGCAGACATTACTGATATCAAAATCATAGAGACCAATACGGACGATATTGTTCGCAGTATTTATCAATCCGGGTCTGCAGACAAGCCTGATGAAATGGCTGCCGCTCTGAAGGATGAAAGAGAGGCTTTACATGTCTGATAAGCTTAATCCTGCAACAGCTATGTCTTCCTCCTCAGGAAGTTCATCTTCTGGCGGTCCTCAGGAGAATAGCCGTAAATTACTATTCGGGGCTTACTTAGATTTTATACGCATCCGTTTTCTTACCATGCTTGCTTATCGGATTAACTACTACTCAGGTATTCTTATCTATTCACTGAATATTGGGGTTAACTATTTCACTTGGATGGCCATTTATGGCAATGGGGATTCATTGGGTGGCTTTACTGCAACGCAAATGACATCATATGTTGCTGTGTCGTGGATGGCTAGAGCCTTTTATTTTAATAACCTAGACCGCGAGATCTCTACGGATATCCGTGATGGAAGTATCGCTATCCAGTTTATAAGGCCCTATAACTATGTCTTAGTCAAAATGATGCAAGGTCTTGGAGAGGGAATGTTCCGCTTCCTTTTATTTATGATTCCCGGCATGGCGATAGCGATGCTGCTGTTCCCGGTTCAATTGCCAACAGCGCCATCTGCTTGGGCAGGGTTCCTGGTGATGCTCTTTTTCAGCTTTTTAATTAATTCACAGATCAATATCATCACAGGGCTCTCGGCATTTTTTGTAGAAAATAATGAAGGCATGATGCGAATGAAGCGGGTGATTGTAGACTTATTCTCCGGCTTAATCGTACCGATCAGTCTGTTTCCTAACTGGTTATCTTCCGTACTTGAGGTGCTGCCGTTTCAGGCGATTACCTACTTGCCAGGTTCAGTGTTTACGGGACGGGTGCAAGGGGTTGGAATATGGAATGTATTAGGGATACAAATTATTTGGTTCCTAGTATTGCTGATTCCAATTGTCTGGTTATATCATGCGGCGCGGCAGCGTCTCTTCGTGCAGGGAGGTTGAGGAAACATGTATTACCTGGGATTATTAATTGAATATATCAAAAACTATATGAAGAGCCGGCTCACCTATCGCGCTGACTTTTGGGTAGAGGTCATTTCAGACTTACTTTTTCAAGCTACCAACTTTATCTTTATTCTCGTAATTTTTATGCACACAGATAGCCTGGGCGGCTGGAATCAGAATGAAGTAGTGTTCGTTTATGGATTCTTTATGGTGCCATTTGGGGTGTTTAGTTGTTTTGTGAATCTATGGGGATTTAGTGAACGTTACATCGTTAAAGGTGAGATGGACCGTATTTTGACACGCCCAGCTCATAATTTGTTCCAGATCTTTTTGGAAAATGTTGATCCACCAGCACTTATGGGCTCATTCATAGGTATTATTATTATGGCCATCAGTGGCAGCAATCTGGGTCTTCCTTTTGAATGGTGGACGATACCGGCTCTGATCGTTCTAACGTTAAGTGCGGTCGCCATCTATACGGGGATTTACACAACGTTGACTTCATTGTCTTTCTATTCGGATGCTCCTACTGGCATTCTTCCGTTAATGTACAACATTCAGACTTATGGCCGGTACCCGGTAACGATTTACAATCGTGCTATACAGGTATTGCTTACTTGGATCATTCCATTTGCATTCGTCGGAGTGTATCCAGCCGCGCTTTTTCTACAGCGGGAGGAGATGACCAGCCTTGCTCTGATGACACCTGTAGTAGGCGCTATATTCCTGGGGATTGGTTTGTTAGCCTGGAGTTATGGCGTACGAAGATATAAAGGTGCGGGGTCTTAAGTTAAGCTAGTGTTTTGTTAAGTTGGAAAGGCTACCTTCGGGTAGTCTTTTTTTTCACTCGGAATCATGAATATGCTAAAATCATTTATATCTACAATGGGGAGGAATCATAGATGAATGTGTTAGATATTTTACCAGCACCCGAAAACTTAAAAAAACTTATGAAAATACTTGCTTCTCTAAATATTGTCTTATGTCCAGAGGAATGGCTTCGCTATCATAGTTTTGATTCTAAATTTGATAAGAATGTTTCTCTAGCATCGATCGATAATGGCTCAGGCGATAATTTGTTTATTATTTTTACACCTCAAGGAACGGTAATTAAAGGTTTTGATCATGAGTCCGAAGTAAGTCCATATGCGCGTGACGAACATGAAGTTTGGCCAGGAATCTATGAAGAGGTCCCAACCTCGCTATTGTCTTTACTGGAAGATGAGGCGATAGCTAAGGATGATGTTACTTTTTGTTTTTGGCGTGAAAATAATGATTTGACGTGGCAGAAGGGGAAGGTAGAGATTCCAGCGGAGGTAGAAGATGGTTCGGACTTTTTGCTAGGGACTATTTTCCGCACAGCTGAGGATTTTGTGGAATTTGCCGAAGGTTATTTTGAACTCACACTCCCTTTAGAGGTTGTTGCACAAGTTTATGAGGGGGCAGCCATTACAAAAGAGATGATCAAAGCGTTAAATCCTGATGGTGATGTAGAGACAATCCTTCAGGAGTTAGCAGAGCTAGACTCTTAGGGACTTATCGATTTTGAAAACAAAGGGGGATGCGAAATTGGAACTTTACGTGGAAAAGCTGAATGCTGATGCTGCTTGGGATATTTTAAGCTGGCAATATGATCCACCCTATGATTTTTACAATAATGAACTAACTCCTGAAGCTATAAGTGAAATGCTAGAGGAAGCATTTTTTTCTGTACTTGATGCAGATAAACAATTGATCGGATTCTTCTGTGTAGGAAGTCCAGCACAGGTTCCAAATGATAAATATACATATTCTCAGGATTTTATAGATGTGGGTTTAGGAATGAAGCCTGAGTTAACCGGACAGGGGAATGGGACTCTATTTTTCACAACAGTCCTTAACTATATTAATGAGAGATGCGAGGAAAAACCAAAGCGGCTGACAGTGGCGAAGTTCAACGATAGAGCGATACGCTTGTATGAAAAACTAGGATTTAGCAGGGAAGCTGAAATCGTTAAAGGAACTACAGAATTTATAATTATGATTTGTAATGAAAATGATAATCTTGCTTCCATGTATGAGCGGGCGAAACCCGGCGAACTAATTACTTTTGGCGCTTATCCGCAAATGGCGGACGGAGCAGACCAAATGCCGATAAAGTGGCGGGTGCTGCAAAATTCAGGTAGAGAACTGTTCATTTTGAGCGAGTATATTTTGGACTGCAGGCGGTATCACGGTGAATATGTTGACGTTACATGGCATGACTCCGATTTGCGAAAGTGGTTGAACGATGAGTTTTATAATGCCGCTTTTAATGACTCCGAGCACAGGCTCATCAAGACTACACAATGCACAGATAACGGAGAGGGAAGTATAAACACGGAAGATAAGATTTTTCTGCTTAGTGTTTCGGAGGCGAATGAATTCACCTTTAAACTTGGAGAAGATACTTTACGTGCGAAGCGTAGGGCGATAGGAACGGGATTCTCCAAAGTGAAAAAGAACGATGGATGTAAATTGTATGTGTATGATAAAAAAGTCAAAGCTGATTATATCCTTGAGAAGGATGAAGAGTTTGGCTGCTCATGGTGGTGGCTGAGAACTCAACCTGCGATTTCCTCACGTGCGTATTTTGTAGGTACTCGTAGCAGTATTCGCAGTTACGGACATGTCAACTTAGCTTGTTACGGTGTGCGCCCCGCTTTAATCCTTAATCTTCAATGAGATAATTTCCAGAGCCTTGCCCATCTGCTCTTCGCGGGAAGTGAACCCTACCACAGAAACAAAACAGCCTGAACCCCTAGGAATACAGGACTCAGGCTGTTTATTATTGTATCTATTTCATGGAATTAGACTTGTCTTTAGCATTGAGTGTAGCAATCAGTTTCTCGCCTTCGACATCCAGGTTTGGCAGAATACGGTCGAGCCATTTTGGAAGTGCCCAAGCTTTGTTGCCGAAAATAGACATTACAGCAGGAACTAATCCCATTCGAATAATGAAAGCATCGATTAAGATCCCTACGGCCAGTGTAAAGCCGATTTGTTTAATCATGACATCATCCGTAAAAATAAACCCTGCAAAAACGGAGATCATAATTATAGCAGCACCTACTACGACACGACTCACCTGGTTGTATCCATGAACAACGGACTCTGATCCCTCATGACCATGAACGTACGATTCACGCATGGAACTGACAAGGAAAACCTGATAGTCCATCGCAAGCCCATATAGGATACCCGTAACGATGATTGGCATAAAGCTTAGCAATGGGCCACCGGTGTCGAAACCAAAGAGAGAATGGAGCCAGCCCCATTGGAACACGGCTGTGGTGATCCCGAAGGTAGCGAGTATGCTAAGCAGAAAGCCGATCGTAGCTTTGATAGGAACGATAATCGAACGAAATACCAACAGAAGAATAATGAGCGATAGGAGAATGATGATTCCTACATAAATGGGAAATACATCTGCCAGTTTGGCCGACATATCGATGTTAACAGCGGTAAATCCGGTAACCCCGAGTTTAACATCATTACTTTGAGCGATACTAGATTCCGTAGCCCGTAAATCATTCACCAGATTTTTGGTTGTTATATCGCTAGGACCCGTTTCTGGAATCAGACTGAAGATAGCCAAATCCTTAGTCATGCCCAGAGGAGTGACCAACGCGACATTCTCTTGAGCTTGAAGCTCTTTTACAAGATTTCCTAGAAGCTCCGGAGTGACTGGAGTGGAAGAATTCTTTGGTTCTGCAACCAGAATAAGTGGTCCGTTAAACCCCTCTCCAAAACCCTCGGATATAGCATCATAACTTTGTCTTGCTACCGTGTCCAAATTCGCTGAGGCAGCTCCGGGAATGCCCATTTCCATTTTCGCTATGGGGGTTGCTGCTACGCCAAGTACCACGACGATGGCAACAATAGTGACCCAACGATACTTGATGATGAATTTAACCCATCTATCAGCTATACCGCGGTTACCCGTTTTATGATGATCCTTGTTTTTCTTGCGAGCTTTAGGCGAACAGATGCGTTCACCCACCAATCCGAGCAATGCCGGCAATAGGGTTAAGGCAACAAATACGTTGATAAGGACGGTAGCTGCTGCTACTAACGCCATCGTTGATAAGAAAGTAAGCCCGATTACAAGCATACCGCAGAGAGCAATAATAACCGTCAAACCGGCGAAAAATACGGCGCTGCCGGATGTGCCAATAGCTCTAGCCGCAGCTTCTTGTGCGCTTAATCCTTGATCAATAATCATCCGGCGTTGGCGATTTACAATGAAAAGAGCATAATCGATTCCGACGGCTAATCCAATCATAAGCGCCAAGACGGAAGTGACACTAGGCATTTCAATGAATTTGGAAATAGAAAATGCTCCACCTACACCGATGCCGACTCCAAGCAGTGCAGTTATAAGGGGCAGACCTGCTGCAACGACAGAGCCAAGCGTCACCAGCAAAACAATTGCAGCAATGACAAGTCCGACAATCTCAGCTGATCCTACACCGATAGATACTGATTTGAGTGTCTCGCCCGGCAGTACAGTGATGTTGGTATCTTTCTCGACATTCTTGACGGTATCAATTACAGAATCAAAAATATCTTGAGAGATAGCAGATTGCTCAATGGTAAACTGGAACTGGAACAATGCAATGCTACCGTCTGCGGAAAGAATAACACCAGGTACTGGAACGCCATCTGCCATCAGAGGACCATAGGAAGGGGGGGCTGTGGCTGCTGCAGACTGATCCATACTGGCAGCCTGAGTTGCTTCAGTAGTTGAACTACTTGCTTCCGCTGCATAATCCGCAGGATTAATCACTTCGTTTATACCGTAGACCTCATTAACACCTTTAGTGATCGCTGCCAAACGTTCTGGCGTATCCAATCGCTCATTTTCAGGTGCTTTGAACACGACACTCCCTTGTCCACCAGATGCAGCCGGAAGTTCTGTTGCTAATTGATCCAAAATCTTTTGCGATTCTGTGCCTTCAATCTTCATTTCTGAACTGATATGAATACCATTCATGCTGATCATAGAGATGACAATTCCTAAAATTAAAATCCAACCTAAAATGAAGTACCCAGGTTTGCGATAAGCGGTTTTTCCCACTCTGTATAATAATGTTGACATGTATCTATTTTACACTCCCTCGATGATGAAAACTGATTGTTAGCCTATTAGAATCCGTTGCGTAAATATCCGTAAATAGTTTCCAAAAATTGATCGAACGTAAGAGTTTGAGGACTTGGATCGTCGCTCGTCGTTTGTCCCGGAAGCAGCACATTAAGTTTTCCGTCAATTAAGGGAAGTACAGTTCCGTAAACCGAATTTATAAGCAGATAAGTATAGACCTCGTCATACTTACCATTTGACAAGTGCAACAATGTTTTTTGTGCTCCAGTTTGCGTAAGATGTATTGCTCTTAGATAATGGGGCTCGAGAGCTGGGAATTTTCGGGAAAGTAAAGAAAGCTCACGCAACCTCCCTATAAGCTCAGATGTAAGTTGCATCTTAATTAGTTGATATAAGGTATCCAGCAGGGAGGCATTTTCAGGGATTTTGGTGAGCAATTCTTCATACTCATTCGTGTTCCGTACGGTAACTGCTCCCATCGCAACTGCCTCTTCCTTGCATGTGAAATAGTTTGCGAAAGTTCTTCTGGAGTAGCCGGCTTTTTGCACGATATCTTCAACAACAAAACCGTCCAACCCATGTTCAAGTGCAAGTTCGAATGCCGCTTCAGCTAGCGCTTTTTCAGTGGCTTCTTTTTTGAAATCTCTCAACGTTTGTTTAATCATAATTTATGTATACACCTCCCATATAGCTGTAATTGTGGTGAAGAACCTATGAAGTATTCAATTTTTCCAAGGTTACCTCTGTGAGGATTAGTATTGCAGATTATATTCTATCGCAAACTTGCCCAAAGTGCAAAGTTGCTCATTGTGCAAATTTAGCTTCGGGATCTGCTAGAAGAAAATTCCCAGCAGTTTCACAGCTATATGACTACGGCTGAAAATTGAATTGTGGTATAAATAAGAATGGAGGGGATCAAATGCTACAAGAAACATGTGATTATATAAATGACAATTTTCCTGAATATTGGAGCGATATCAACATCCGTTTTGAGTTAGGAAATCCTTATCGAAACGGATCAAAAAAGAGAATTGATCAAGTAAATAAAAGGGTAAATATAATATTCGAAGAATTGTTTAAACCGAATGATGTTATATATGTTTTAATCAAAGATTGGGGAGCAAATGCAGATCCCATGTTTGGAAATACAACCCCTGACTATCTATATGAAATACTTCAAGATAGAGCTATAGAAAGGGAGACCTTCTTTGAGATCGACGAAGAAAAAGATGACAACGGTAACAGCATTCAAGTTAAAAATGAGTATCAACTTATAGTTTTGTCGGGGATAGTTTCTTCGATTCCATATAAGAAAATTTTTGAAGGGATTTCTCATTATGAGCAGGGAAGAGAACCTTCCATTGGGCAAAAAGTTTACTTTCTAAGTCGAGAAAAGAACATTCTATTTCACATGTATGATGATAGAGGATGTATCGCTTACGCTCTTTCAGTACCAAATCTAAAGATACTATATACAAAATATAACGACTGGATTGTTGATTACTGGAGAGAGTATATGGATGGTATATTCAAGAACTAGTTCTTATTTAACATACATGCAGTATGCTAGATGAGCATTGAAAACAGGAAATAAAAATAGAATAATTTCTCTTTATCAACAGATGAAAAGAGTACATAATTACAGACGACCTCATTAACTCTAGAAATATTTTGTGAGTATTATAAATGATCTTTTCAAAGAGGGGAGTTCGTTTGTTGTATGTATGGAATTCTGGCTGTTTCCGGCCTGTCTTTTCTTCTGGTGGCGGTGTTTACACCTCTATTGATCTGGACGCTGCATAGACTGAGGTTGACGCAGCCGATTCGTGCCGAGCTTCCAGCAGATCATCAGGCCAAACGGGGTACACCACTAATGGCAGGGTTGATCCTGCTTATCGGGATAGCGATTTCGCTGCAGTTTCAACCCGGGCCTCTAATGTTACTCTTATGCGTTGTGTTTTTGTTGTTTAGTTCAGTTGGATTTTTGGATGATTTCAAAAAGGCTTTTTGGCAAAACCCATCCGGCATCAGCGGCCGCTCAAAACTAGTGCTTCAATTTCTTTTTACTGGAATTATATTATATGTGTTGTTCCATTCGTTCGGCCTGACGAGTAATATCGAGTTATTTAAAGGCCAAAATCTGCAGTTGCCTTTATACCTTTATGTGACTATCATTTTGCTGTTTGTGGTCGGCTCCGCGAATGCCATCAATTTTACAGATGGTCTCGATGGGCTACTGATCAATGTTGCCATACCGTCGTATTTTTTCTTTTTTATGATCTCGGACAAACCTGAAGTGCAGACTTTTTCACTTGTTATGATCGGTTGTCTGCTAGGGCTTTTGCTTTACAATATTTATCCAGCAAGAGCGTTTATGGGCGATACTGGATCACTCGCGATCGGTGGCTCCCTTTCCGTTCTGGCTGTCATTGAAAAGGTTGAGCTTTTGATTCCGATTTTGTTTTTCGTTTATTTTGCGGAGCAGTTGTCGGTCATTTTACAAGTTTGGTACTACAAACGGACGAAGCTGCGGCTATTCCGGATGGCTCCGATCCATTACCACTTCAGCTTAAAATACGGATGGAGTGAAAACAAAATCGTGATGATTTTCGGTTTCATTTCTTGGGTATCCGTACTGCTGTGCTGGTTGATATGGAAATATTTAATTCACTAAACGAACAATTCGATACGAAACATGAATCTACATAATGTTATTGCAACAACGAGACATCGGCATCTTTTGTATTTACAAATCTATAAAAATAGATATAATGGAACACATGGAACCTTTATTGATATTCAAAGCGTTGTCTAACGAGACTCGCAGTCAAATTATGATGTGGCTAAAAACTCCCGAGGAATTTTTTGATGAAAAGCCTTATTTACAACAAGGCCTAAATTTTCAAATTGGGATTTGCGTGGGAGATATTCAAGCTAAAGCGGGGCTTGCACAGTCGGTTATTTCGAGCTATCTATTGACTATGCAAAAAGCTGGTTTGCTGGAATCTGAGCGAATTGGGAAGTGGACGTATTATCGTCGAAACGAAAAGACAATTCAAGAGTTTTCCGATTATATTAAAGAGAAACTATAGAAGAAAGGAGGAAGGGCTTTTTTTTGGTAATACATATCTACAAATCTAAATATGTGAATATAAATGGAGGATTATTTTAAAATGAAAAAGGTTAACCCTTTGCTTATTATTATTTTGGCTTTAGGCGTATTTGGCATTATTACAACGGAAATGGGGATTATAGGTGTTCTGCCACAGGTAACTCAAAAATTTAATATATCAACTTCTCAGTCTGGATGGCTTGTAAGTATATTTGCTTTAGTTGTTGCTATTTCAGGTCCATTTCTGACCTTATTGGCTTCTGGAATTAATCGTAAAATAATTCTATTAACTGCTGTACTTATTTTTGCAATTTCAAATATTGTTTATGCGTATACGACCATGTTTGAAGTAATGCTGATTTTCCGTATTATCCCTGCTATTTTTCATCCCGTGTTTTTTTCAGTTGCACTTGTTACCGCTGCCCAACTTGTCCCTCCGGAAAAGAGCACCAAAGCAGTTACAAAGGTTTTCGCCGGAATAACGGTCGGGTTTGCTTTTGGTGTGCCTTTGACTTCTTATCTCGCGAACAAAATTTCGTTAGAAGTCGCTTTTCTGTTTGGAGCTGTCGTAAGTATAATTGCCTTTTTAGGAATACTAGCTTGGCTTCCTTCCATGCCAGTTAAAGAAAAAATGTCATATGGTAAACAACTTGATATTTTACGCAAACCCCTATTGTGGTTAAATATTGTGGCAGTTATTTTTATCTTTGCAGCTATGTTTTCTGTGTACAGTTACTTTGCTGAATATCTTGGGCAGGTAACACATATGAACGGGTCATGGATTAGTATCATGTTGATGGCCTTTGGGATAATCATGATTTTTGGGAATTTTTTATTTGGAAGCCTTTTGCATAAAGGCATTACAAAGACCGTTATCATGTTTCCATTGTTATATGCGGTAACTTACTTATTCGTATATTATCTAGGTTCTTATTTCCTTCCGATGGTTGTTATCATAATCATTTGGGGGGCAGTGCATTCCGGCGGACTGATTGTCAGTCAAGCATGGTTAACGACCGAAGCGAAAGAAGCTCCCGAATTCGGTAACAGCTTGTTTATCTCATTTTCCAACCTTGGAATTACTATAGGGACTGCTATCGGTGGTTGGGTTATTTTTCACGCAGGAATACATCAACTCATCTGGATCGGAATTATGTTTTCCCTGCTTGCTTTCTTATCGATCATAATCAAAATAAAGATTTCCAAATTAAACGTGGTGGAAGTAGAGTAAAGGCGAAACAGCGATAGCCAAGTATCTTTTTTCTGGTACATGGCTGTCGCTGTTTTCTATGATTAGTTGTACAGTCTTGTGTTTTTAAGTTTTTTAATTTATTTTTAATAGACCCCATGAAATTACATACGTGTATAAGAAAGAGGTTAACAATGAATAAGATTTATCTAGTAAAAAGATTTTTAGCTATCACACTCTTACTTGGAACAACAACTGCCTGCAACTTAGCCGAGCAGATTACTTTAGAGCCAGTTCCAACGATTACGGCTGATTCCAGTTCTGGATTGGGTTCTACGCCAGACAATACAACAGAGGACAACAAACGTTTAATAGATGCAAAGGTAACACGAGTAGTCGATGGTGACACCATGAAGCTGACTATAGGCGGCAAAAAGGAAACCATTCGTTTATTGCTGGTCGATACTCCAGAGTCAGTGAATCCGAACATCCCCGAACCACAGCCCTTTTCGCTAGAAGCTTCTGATTTCGCCAAAAAGATGCTTACGGATAAAGATGTACAAATTGAACTAGATGTATCGGAGCGGGACAAATATGGCCGCCTACTTTGTTACCTCTATATAGATGGGAAAATGTTCAATGAGATTCTGCTAGAGCAGGGTTATGCACGTGTAGCCTATGTATTTGCACCTAATACAAAATACGTAGATCAATTTCGAGCGATTCAGGATAAGGCGCGAGAGCGGGGAAGAGGTATTTGGAGCATTGAAAATTACGCGCAAGACAATGGTTTTCATGTGCAGAAAAAGAAATAAACTTTAATTAGCTTAGGATATTTGAGCCTATTAGAAGAAAGGATGTAGTTTTTTGAGCGATTATATTATGGAGTTAAGAAAGCTGGTAGGTACCAGACCGCTTATAATGGCAGGAGCCTGTGTTTTATTGTGCAGCAATCATCAATTATTATTACAACGTAGAACGGACAACGGATGCTGGGGTTTGCCAGGTGGCTCGATGGAGCTTGGGGAGACTTTAGAAGAGGTAGCTAAGAGGGAGCTTTTTGAGGAAACGGGCTTAACAGCCAAAGGTCTTGAATTGTTCGACATGTTCTCTGGAAAAGATCTTTATTATAAATACCCGCACGGGGATGAAGTATATAATGTTGTGGCTGCGTATCTATGCACAGACTTTGATGGGGCGCTAAAAGTAGATGGAATTGAAGTGCAAGAATTGCGTTTTTTTAATTATGCAGAATTGCCAAGCGAGCTGTCTCCTCCAGATGTTCCCGTCATTAAGAGGTTTTTGGATCGTTTTGTGAAGTGATGTCGGATGGTATTCAAAAGATTAAAGAGGGCTGCCTAGTGGTAGCCCTTTCTTTAGTTTGCCATTTCCTCGGAAGTTTCAGTACATCCACGAATTTTCCTGTTGAAAATAACTATAGCAGCAGTGTTGACTTCGTCAAACTATTGGAGTAGTCTGTATCCAAGACCCAAACTATTGCAATAGTGTAAGGAGATGATTTAAATGACTATTAAACTTTTTGATTCGGAACTTAAAGTAATGGAAGTGTTATGGAAAGAAGGAGATAGGTCTGCCAAACAAATTTCTGATATTTTGAAGGCTGAGATTGGTTGGAATATGAATACAACTTATACTGTTATCAAAAAGTGTATTGGTAAAGGTGCAATTGAGCGCTATGAACCTAATTTTATGTGTCATGCGTTAATTGCTAAGGTGCAGGTACAAGAAATGGAGACAGATGAGCTGATTGACAAGGTGTTCAATGGTTCTGTCGACAAGTTATTTGCATCCTTACTTGGGCGTAAGAAATTATCTGCTCAACAGATTGAGAAGCTCAAACAAATCGTCGATAACGTTGAATGAGGTGATGGCCTATGAGCACCTTTATGAATATGAGTTTTACTGCTGCGGTGATGATCGTGGCTATTATTGTCATTCGAGCGCTGGTCATCAATAAGCTGCCTAAGAAAACCTTTATGGTGTTATGGGGGGTGGTTGTATACAGACTACTGATTCCCTTTTCTTTGCCGTCACCATTTAGTATTTACACATGGGTTGATAGTTTACCTTTGAATAATTCGAACAATGTGACTTTCGTTAATCCGTCCTCCCCACTAACCTTAACCATGAATCTAGTAGGTTCGACTTCGACGTCTGAGGTTCAGTCGATTAATAACCATTTGTCTTTTGCTATCTCGTCTATCTTAGTCATTTGGATAATGGGTATGGTTATTTCCGCATTGTACTTCATCATCACTTATGTGAAATGTCGAAGAGAATTTCATGCTTCTTTGCCTGTTGATCATCCCGTTGCTTTGAAGTGGCTAGATGAACATAAGTTGACTCGCACGATACAGATCCGGCAATTGGATTTAATCCGTTCACCCCTAACCTATGGAATTAAGCATCCAGTAATCCTACTGCCGAAAAATACAGACTGGAGTAATATTGAGCAGATACAATACATTCTTATGCATGAACTAGTACATATTCGACGATTCGATCAGATAACGAAGCTGATATTAACAGCTGTTCTCTGTGTTCATTGGTTTAACCCGTTAGTGTGGGTCATGTATATGCTGGCTAATCGTGATATTGAACATTCCTGTGATGAAACGGTTGTGCGATCATTTGGCGAAACAACGAAAAGAGCTTATGCGATGTCTCTTATAACAATGGAAGAACGAAAGAATAAGCTAAACCCTTTAAGCAATCATTTTTCAAAAAATGCGATTGAAGAAAGGATTATGATGATTATGAAGATGAAAAAAACGACCACCGCTGCGACTGTTCTAGCCATTGTCTTAGTTGTTGGTGCTACGGCTGTTTTTGCAACCAGTTCAGCGAAGTCTGTTGGCTTGAAGACGAATCAAGATTCATCTGTGTTGACTCGTGGGGACAATGATAATATTCAGTACTCAACGAATGGAGGAAAGACATGGATGAGCCAAGTGGAGTATGAAGCAAAATATCCCGTTTCAGATGTAGAATGGTGGACTTATGATGAATACAAAGCTTGGCTCGAAGATGAAAAAATAGAACTCCCAAAAATAATTGGAGGAAAAGCATGGACCTCAGGAGATGGGTGGTTCACATGGACACAGAAGCGTGTGGATGATGTTATCGCTAGGTATGAAAAAAATCTTGCTGATATTAAGAACGGGACAAAAATTTCAAAGACCGTGAATGGTCAGGACGACATGATGTTGTCCTCTAATGCGACTGAAATAAGTACTTCTGTCTACAGTGAAACCATTTCGTCGGACAACGGTGAGGTTATCTCATTTGGCCCGTTTGACACGAAGGAAGAGCTTCTTGCTAAGGTTAAACCTTACTGTGAGCAACAAGTCAAGCAAGGAAATATGACGCAGAGGGAAGCGAAAGAGATACTGAGCAAATACAATTAAGAATAATCTAAGAGTGTGTTGTCACATAAATGTTAGATTCCTGCTTAACTTCGATTTCTAAAGCGTCACCCTTCCCGCAGAACGTTAATAAGATGAACAATGAAACATGACATCAGCCCGGAAAGGTGTGCGATTATGGACGGAACAATCCTGAATTTCTTTGCTGGCGGCAACACAGCTCACGGCTTCTCTAACCTCTATGAGTCGTCATTGCAAGGTTTAACACGTTTGTTTGTTTTAAAAGGAGGCCCCGGTACGGGGAAAACTAGAATCATTCGAGAAATCGGAGATCTTCTGGCTCAACAAGGTTATGAGATCTGGTTAATTCACACAGCGTCAGATAATGATTCACTCGACGGAGTGGTTATTCCTGAATTAAAAGTAGGAATTATAGATGGTACGGCTCCACGGGTCATTAAGCCAGAATTGCCTGAAGAGGCCATCATACATGTGAATTTGGAGCAGGCCGTCGATACGCTCCAGTTAAGCCAGCGTTGTATTGAGATCGACAGCTTAGTTGATCAGTACACGGAAGAGCATGAACTCGCTTATTCAGGCTTTGCTGAAGCACTCCGCATTCATGACGAATGGGAAGCGATTTATATTGCGACAATGAATTTCCAAGCCGCTGATGAGCTGACTCAGGAGTATATTCAACTTCTGTATGGTGATCAGAACTTCGAAAAAGTAAGCCGGGTGGATCACCGTTTTTTAGGTGCAGCTACGCCTAAGGGTGCAGTGGATTTTGTACCTAATTTAACCGCAGGGCTAAAAAGATATCTTGTAAAAGGTCGCGCGGGTTCCGGTAAATCTACACTTTTAAAAAAATTGGCGGCTGAAGGAATAAAACGTGGTGTCAATGTTGAGATTTACCACTGTGGTTTCGATCCGAACAGCCTTGATATGATTATCGTACGCGAGCTTGGGTTTGCTATTTTTGACAGCACAGCTCCGCATGAGTATTTCCCTGATCGTGCTACCGACGAGATTGTTGATATGTATTCACGGTGCATTCAGCCAGGTACGGATGAAGCTTTTGCCGAAGCCATCGCAAGTATTAAAGAGCGATATTCCAGCACCATGAAACAATCCATTCAACATCTGACTGATGCCAAAGTATTTTTGGATGAGTTAAAGACAATCTATGCCGACGCTACAGATTTTGACCATGTAGATCAGATTAAATCCCAAATTCAACAAGAAATCAGCGGGATTGTAGAAAGTCCTCAGGAGGTTTAACCTTCATTAAAGATCGCTCTCTTAGCGGGCGGTCTTTTTTCTATGTCAAGAAATTGGTATGGTACATACGCACCCATGCGGTTATTTCCACCAGAATTGTATCCAAGTATGCTCTCTCTAGGGACAACGATAAGGGAGAGAGAAACTTATGAGTGATCAGAAAGTGATGTTTAGAACGGGTCTTAAGGATTCTGTAGCTATTGTTGCAGGATTTATTCCTGCTTGTTTTACGTTTGGATTGGTCGGTAAGGGATTAGGCCTGGGGAGTCTGGAAGTGTTCTTATTGTCAGCGCTCGTATTTGCGGGAGCCAGCCAATTTATTGGCGTGAAAATGCTTGCCGCTGGTGCCGCCGCTCCAATGATCCTGCTGCTTACGTTGATCATTAATTTAAGATATTTGTTTATAAGCCTATCTTTTGGGGGTCAGCTTGACCGTACAATCAATTCACTGTCCAAAGTCTGGATTGGGTTCAGTTTAACAGAAGAAGTGTACGCTGTTAGTATGATCCCCCGCAATCATTCAAAAGAAAATATAAAACTTCCATATTTGCTGGGTCTACAAATTCCTCCGTATATAGCAAATTTGCTGGCAACAGCTGCGGGAATATCGCTGGCATCCTACATTCCGGCTATATACTTACCTGCTTTGAACACCTCATTATATGCCTTACTGATAGCACTAATAGTGCCACAACTAAAGGGAAGCATTCGGAATTTGGCCATATGTTTAGCAGCGGCGGGTTCTTCATGGCTTCTACATCCCGTACTTGGAAACTCCTCGATACTTGCAGCTATGTTAATGGGTATGGCAGTAGGCTCCTTATTTCGAAAGCAAGCTGAAGTAGAAAAGGAGGTATCCGTATGACTATTCTGATCATTATCGGGATGGCAATCCTTACATTTTCATTTCGTTTTGTACCTTTGCTGCTGACAAAGCATACGAATGGCTCTTCCAAAGTCCAAGCTTTGTTGGAATATTTGCCTATCGCGGTTCTTAGTGCTTTAACGGTTCCTGGGATATTTCAGGTGGACGCAGATGACAATCTTGTAGGTATCGCTTCGGGTATAGTCGCTGTTATACTGGTATTAATTAGGAAAATCCCGCTGTTACTCGTGATCTTAGGCGCTGTTTCTGCAGCACTAATTGTAAAAATCCTTACTATGAACCATTAAGAAAACCCGGATTAGAAGGGTAGGAAATCTTATGAAGCATGAATTGCTGATTACTCTCGATAAACAAAGACCTATTCCATTAAGCCGTCAAATTTATGAGCAGGTTCGTAATGCTATCCATTCAGGAGCTTTAAGTGGGGGGGATTCACTGCCTCCATCAAGGACTTTGGCCAATCAACTGGAAGTATCCAGAAGTGTAATTCTTCAATCCTACGAGCTACTTCAAGCAGAGGGTTATCTGGAGATGAGAAAAGGGGCAGGAACCTATATAACGGGGCTGCCGGTGGAGGAGAAAGACCCCCAGGATTCTGAGAACCCTTACAATTTTATAACGAAGGGTCCTGATTTCCTAACACTCAATCCTACTTCTATTATAGAAAACGACTTGAACACAGTATTATGTAATTTTCGGCACGGTGTACCTGCATGGGACGCTTTTCCAATGGATCAGTGGCAAAAAGCATTAATGAATGCCTGTCGTCGTGCATCTCCTGATACTTTGGGTTACGGCCCGGTCGAGGGCTCTTTGGGACTACGCCAAGAGATTGCACGTTTATTACGGTCCACACGTTCGATGCCCGTGGTTCCGGAGCAAATTGTGATTACATCCGGGGCAACGCAGGCATTGGATATATTATCGAGAATTTTTGTTTCAAAAGGTGATCATGTTATTGTTGAAGATCCATCACATAACGTTGTGCGGGAGATTTTTTCGTTCGCTGGAGCGGTGGTTACACCCATCAGAGTTGACCTAGAGGGTATCTCTGTAGATGAGCTCCAAGTAAGCTGTGATACCATCAAAGAAGGTCCTCATAAAAAACCAAAACTAGCTTATGTCACTCCCTCGCATCAGTTTCCTTTCGGGGTGACCCTGTCGATGAAACGAAGAGTGCAGTTACTGGAATGGGCCAAAGCCCATCAAGCTTTTATTATTGAAGATGATTATGATAGTGAATACAGGTACGAGGGGCCGAAGCTATCATCACTTGCTGGACTAGATGTTGAGGGTAGAGTAATTTATGTAGGCAGCTTTAGTAAAGTGTTATTTCCTTCTCTGCGCATAGGTTATGTTGTATTGCCTCCGACTTTGATTCAACCTTTTTTGGCGGTCAAATGGATAACAGATCGTATGTCTTCTGCTTTGGATCAGGAAGCGTTGGCGGAATTTATTCAGAATGGACATTATGCAAGGCATGTTACGCAGATGGGGAAACTTTATGCTGCCCGCAGGGCTTGTCTAGTAAAAAGTTTGGATGCTGAATTTGGCAGTCGTGTCCGCTATTATGGGGAAGAGGCGGGTCTTCATTTATTAATTGAGCTGGAATCCAATGCCGAAGAGCATCGTATAGCTGAATTGGCGTTACGCTATGGAGTTCGGGTTTATCCTGCGTCTTCTTATTTTGTGGGCATTAAACCTCAAGGTCCTGTCTTTCTACTTGGTTATTCCAATCTCACCGAGAATCAGATTAAGATGGGTGTGAACCGCTTGATGTTAGCTGAAACGGAAGCGGCAGTTAGTACTAGAACTTAATCGAAAACGATAGAATACCTAATTCTGGAGGTTTTTATGAAACGGTATATGTTAGGGATTGATCTTGGCGGAACCAATATTAAAGCAGGGATTTACGATACTGATTTTATAGCTGTAAAAGAAAGATCTATACCAACAGAGGCTGCTAAGGGCCCGGCCCATGTGTTGGGACGGATTAGAGAAGCAGTACGTTTAATCACGGATGAAGCGAATATTCCATTAGATTTGGTAGAAGGAATGGGAATCGGAGTGCCAGGATTACTTGATCCAGTAACGGGAATTTCTTTTTTCTCACCGAATTTTCCGGATTGGGAGCATGTACATGTTGTAGATGAGATGAAAAAATTCTATGACTTTCCTACTTTTATTGATAATGATGTTAGGGTTAATCTTTATGGTGAATGGCAACAAGGTGCAGGAAGAGGGTATAACAATCTGGTTCTGATTACCTTGGGAACGGGATTAGGGTCGGGTATTGTGAACGACGGAAAAGTGATCTACGGTACGTCTTATAGCGCTGGTGAAATTGGGCATATGAATATGTACAGGAACGGGCGTCCCTGCAAATGTGGAAGCTCCGGTTGTTTGGGGCGATATGTGTCCGCGATTGGCATGGTGAATACTTTTAAAGAAAAGCTGAAAGAAGGTCGAACAAGTATAATTCAGACTTGGACTAAGGATCAAGATGAGCAAATTACCGCGTTAATGATATCTGAGGCTTACGAACTTGGAGACGCTCTCTCTATGGAAGTAATGCAGGAGACTGGAACTATACTTGGGTTTGGATTAGCGAATGTTGTGAATATCCTCAACCCGGATCTTATTATTGTAGGTGGGGGAATGGCAGCGGCGGGAGATAAATTGCTCCAACCTGTAAGAGAGACTGTGCATCAGCATGCGTTGAAGCTATCAAGCAGTAAGTGTAAAATTGTTCAAGCAGAGCTTGGGAGTCGAGCAGGAACTATAGGTGCGGCCTCTTATGCGTATAGTAAGCTGCAAGATGCAGGGAAATTAAACTTTGCTTAGTGTTATTTGTTTTTTACATGAAATGGAACCAGATCGAGCCGCCCGGAATACAACTGTATAAAACCGTGGAGGTGCTCTTATGTTTGCAATCATGCAATTAATAGGTGGAGTGATTCTTTCTTTGGGATGGATCCCGCAGATTGTTCAAATCCTCAAATCAAAATCCGTAGCCGATTTAAATCTCAAATCGTATTTACTTATGCTGCTCGGGATTAGTTTAATGGAAGCTTATGCGATCAGTTTGGCGGTTACGGGGGTTGGATTAGCTTTTTTGATTACGAATACGATGTCTTTATGTGTTGTATTGCTGGTTATTATTCTAGTGATTAAATATCGAACAAGACCATGAATGAAGCTAATAGATATAATCTAGATAATGAATGTAGGAGGTTAATTTGCGCGAAAAATATTATACATATGAAATCGATGCGGTAATTTTTCAATTGCAGGAAGCCTGTGATTTTGCTTGGTTAACTAAGCTGGGAAAAGTGTTTAAAGTGTTCGATCAGCAAGACTCCGGAAATCTTTCTTTTGGTGTGGAGCAGGAGGGGAAGAAGTATTTTGTGAAATTTGCTGGGGGGAAACCTTTGACTTATGCCGGGAATCCTCAGGATGCTGTTAACCGTTTAATTGAAGCTATTCCGTTATATAACGAACTTAGATATGATGCGCTGATCACGCTACTGTCACATTTTGAAGTTGAGTCGGGGTATGTAGCAGTCTTTGATTGGTTTGCAGGTGAATGTTTACATTCGCATTGGCTGTTTGCGGGAGAAGCGAAGCTGAGTCATCCGGAGTCGCCTTTTTTTCGTTATAAGCAATTATCCGTTGAAAAACGTCTGTCTTCATTAGATGTAATCTTTTCGTTTCATGAATATGTGGAGTTACAGGGTTATGTGGCTGTCGATTTTTATGATGGAAGTATTCTATATGATTTTGTAAACGATGAAACTAAAATTTGTGATATTGATTATTATAGACGTAAGCCTACTGTAAATGATCTGGGAGAGAACTTCTGGGGTTCATCCAGATTTAAGTCACCGGAAGAGTTTAGCTTGGATGCGCCGATTGATGAAGTTACGAATGTATTTAATATGGGCGCCACAGCATTTGTTTTGTTAGGAGGAGCATCCGATCGATCGTTTGCAAAATGGGAAACCAGCCAAGCCCTCTACGAGGTTGCTTTGCGGGCTGTCAGTGCGGTGAGGGAGCAGCGGTATCGGAATATAGCGGAATTTAAATTGGCTTGGGATGCGGCAAAAAATGTTTGAGGCTGGAGGGAAGGCGAGGGATATAATTGCTGGTAAACTTTTATGATTTGGATAAGGAAAAAGAAGTTGAGCTGAAGTACGTTGTTATTATGGTTAAACATGGTGAAGAATGGATCTTAGCGAGACATCAGAACCGTTCGACGTGGGAGTTTGCCGGAGGGCATATAGAGGTTGGTGAAATCCCGGAGCAGGCTGCTGCCAGAGAATTATATGAAGAAACGGGTGCGGAACAATTCTCACTTTTTCCAATAGCTATTTATAGGGTCACTAGTATCGACGCTCCAGAAAATTATGGTAAGTTATATTTTGCAAATGTGGAACAGTTCGCAGAACTTCCTCCTTATGAGATGGCAGAAATCAGAGGATTTACTGAGATACCAAAAGAGCTGACGTATCCCTTGATTTACCCAGCCTTGATATCAAAAGTTCAGGATTTCATTAACCATTCATCTTCAGCTGTAGGATAAGAATGATAGCCCTGCTGTTGTCACATGATATGATTAATAAATAGAACAAGCAGGAGGGATTTCATTGAAAAGAGACATTCAGCATGTACCCTATGGCTATGAGCCGCCAGTTGAGCAACGTAAAGGGACTTTAGTGTTTTACGACTCTTTTGAACATATAACAGATCAAGAGCTTGAAGTGGCGGCAAAAACTGCAACAGACCGGCGTTTCACCAAACTGGTGTTATATCCACTTCATGAGGAAACGGTGCGACGGATGACCAAAGAGCCGGTGAGCGCTTATTATAAGCGAGAGGACCGGCTGCATGAATGGAAAAGGGAGCAAGGGCGTAGCTTTATCACGGTAGAGAGTTTGGAAGGGAAGCGAAAGAAGTATACTCCGCTTGATTCAGCGTTGCGGCATCTTTTGGAGATCTATCCTTCGCCGATTTTTCTGTATTTAACGCCTGAGGTGGCGAATCAGTTCGCGTCTTATTCTTCTTTTGAAGAGTGGATTGTAAAGATTCGGTTATTGTTGCCAGCTGCACCTTCATCACTGCATCCACGGTTACTAAAATTTCGCCATCGCTGGGATGTTGTTGGAGAAGAGAGAGATTAAAATTAACAAATTTAATTTGTGCTGCTTTGTTTACGTCTATAATTGTACATTCTCCATTGATAATGGATAAAACATCCGATACAAAAACCTAGGATTGCCACAGTGGCGGCCACCGCAACGAGCGCTGTGAAAATGTAAGCTGCGATCGTCCAGCCAACGATGAAGCTGATGAGACCCCCTGCGAGGCAGAAGACAGCTATGCTTTGATTAAACTGTTGTTGTGACCAGTCTTCGAGTACATAGTGGGAACGCTCTTTTGTCAGAAACCTGGCAGCTAGCTTAATGATGGGATTATAACCGAACAAAAGACCGAGCAATCCGGCAAACAAGGGCAGCGCTAGTATCCAGTGTTGTCCTGTTAGCCAGGTTAATATTACAGAAATGACGATAAACGCCTGATTAGTTTTTACTAATGGCCGGGGAATTCCTTTGGGCACGTTTTGCATTTTATTCACACCTTTCTCATTGGAATAATTATAGTATACGCTGGGATTGCGGGAATGGGAAGTAGAGAATTTCAAGCGGACGTGGGGTGTCGGGAGTTAATTTAGTGAGGGAGAGAGAAGGTATGGAGATGGCTGGAGGCGGATGGGGAAGATGGGGCGGGCGGATGGAGGTAGGTGGAGCAGATGGGCGGATGAAGCAGACGGGCTAGAAGGGGCAGATGGAGAAAATGGGGCGAGTGGGGGCAGAAGGAGCAGAAGGAGCAGAAGGGGCAGAAGGAGCAGATGGGCTGGATGGAGGCAGGTAGTAATTTATTGCGAAAATACAGATGGACATTAATAGCATTCCACCCCAAGCACATTACGTCCTCACCTCCTCTCCACAGCACATTGGGCCTTCTCTCGTTCACACCATCTCCTGCACACCATCTCCTGCACACCATCTCCTGCACACCATCTGCTTCACTTCATCTGCTTCACGTCATCTCATTCACTCCATCGGACCCCAGAGTCCTTATTTGCTGGAAAAGTAACCTTTTGAAAGATTAACGGACCCCAATGCAGCTATGAGCACAAAAAGGGATGAAAACAGTTCGGTTGGAGTGGAATAGCGACGGTGAGGTCCGATAAATTGTGAAAAGACATGATTTAGCGCAAATAGCTGCATCTGAGTCCGATAGGAATGTTAGCTTGAGAGCAAGTGTAGTACAGGGAAAACAAAAGTGTGAGAGTAAGTGTGAAGCAAGGGAGTACACGGACAAATGTATGCGCGGAAATAGTGTGGGACAAGTGTAGTAACTAACGAAGCTAATAGCTCGATGAGAAGTAAATGTGAAGTAGAAGGATGCTCGAAGTTAGGAGCCATCGGACCCCAGAGTCCTTATTTGCTGGAAAAGTAACCTTTTGAAAGATTAACGGACCCCAATGCAGCTATGAGCACAAAAAGGGATGAAAACAGTCCGGTTTGAGGGGAATAGCGGCGCTCAGGTCCGAAAATGAGCCCAAAAGCATGTTTTAGCGCAAATAGCTGCATCTGAGTCCGATAGGGAGGATGGAGCTAACCCAACCCAACCCCCACGATCTTCCACCAAAATTACTTTGAATTTAAGTAATTTATGTGTTGACATATCTCTTTGAAATATGGTTTTATTATGTAGACCAATTGTTATAATGCAAAGGAAGTGTCAGCTTGTCGAACAAGCCGAATACGCGTGAGGCGATTTTGGACACAGCTTCGAAATTGTTTTTTTCTCAGGGATATCATGCAACAGGACTGAATCAGATTATTAAAGACAGCGATTCACCGAAGGGGTCTCTTTATTACTACTTTCCTCACGGTAAAGAAGAACTGGCTTTAACATGTATTAACCGGACTAGTGAAGTTGTCGCTCAGAAGCTTAGACATCATATGGAGAACAGCAAGAGTGCGTCTGAGGCAATGGAGGATTTCATTCTAGGAATGGCTAAAGATGCTGTGGAATCCTCATACGAAGGGATTGTTCCGTTTAGTTTTTGGTTGGCGGCGGAGACATCCTGTATTAGTGAGGAGCTGCGGACTGCGTGTAAATCTGTGTTTATGGACTTGCAGGATGTGATCAAGAAACGTCTTTTGGATGAGGGCGTGGAGAACAAGCCCGCGGCCGATAAGGCTTCAGTGGTAATCTCTTTATTTGAAGGGGCGCTTCTCCAGACGCTGACTTTTCGGGAGGAACAACCGCTTCTCGCGGCGGCAAAGTTTATCCCAGTAATACTTGGTTAGATACAGACAAATAGATAAGATTATCAGGAGGACTAAGGGTGGAAGCAACTATGCAAGGGAACCAACAAAACGAGGTCAAGAAGTTTAAGACTATTCCAATTCTTGTCTCTTTATTACTAGCAGGTTTTATCGGAATGTTCAGTGAAACGGCATTAAATGTTGCCTTAAGTGATCTTATGAATGTCCTACAAATTACCCCAGCAACAGCACAATGGTTGACAACAGCGTATCTGCTTACACTGGGTATACTAGTACCAATTTCGGGGATGCTGCTTCAATGGTTTTCGACGAGACAGCTGTTTATAGCGGCTTTATGTTTTTCAATCCTAGGAACATTCCTAGCGGCAGTATCACCTAACTTTGAGTTCTTACTTACAGCAAGAGTGGTTCAAGCTATGGGAACAGCGCTTCTGTTGCCACTGATGTTTAATACAATCCTTATCATCATTGCTCCTGAAAAACGTGGGGCAGCAATGGGGATGATCGGTCTGGTTATTATGGTTGCTCCGGCGATTGGGCCTACCATTGCTGGACTGCTTATTGAAAGCCTCAGCTGGCACTGGATCTTCTGGTTGTCATTGCCATTCTTAGTGATTGCATTGATATTCGGGATTCTGTTCATGCAAAATGTAACAAAGGTGACGAAACCGAAGATTGATATCCTCTCCATTGTGTTGTCTTCACTCGGGTTTGGTGGTATTGTGTTTGGTTTCAGCAGTGCCGGTGAAGAAGCGGGCTGGGGAAGTCCGAAAGTGATCATTGCAATCATCGTAGGTGTAGTAGCACTGTTATTGTTTGGACTTCGTCAAATGAAGATGAAGGAGCCAATGATTAATCTGCGTGCTTTTAAATATCCAATGTTCGCTATTGGTGTAGCTATGGTATTTATTTGTATGATGGTTATTCTGTCCTCCATGTTGATTCTTCCGATGTACCTTCAACAAGGACAAGGTTATACAGCTTTCAAAGCGGGTCTGTTGCTGCTTCCTGGTGGAATTATAAACGGATTGATGTCCCCAATTATGGGTCGTATGTTTGATAAATACGGTCCGAAATGGCTCGTGATTCCAGGTCTGATTATTGCAGCAGTTGCCTTGTGGTTCTTCTCCAGTATTACTGTAGCTTCTACGGTTGTGTTCGTAATCGTACTTCACAGTACGCTTATGATTGGTATTTCAATGGTATTTATGCCGGCACAGACGAATGGTATTAACCAGTTGCCACTAGAACTCTATCCAGATGGTACAGCTATTATGAATACACTGCAGCAGGTTGCTGGTGCCATTGGTACTGCATTAGCAGTCAGCATTATGACCGCGGGTTCAAAAAGCTACATGAAAACTGTGGAGAACCCAGCAGATCCAGCTAATATGTTACCTGCGTTCACGAACGGTGTACAAAATGCTTTTATTTTCGGAATGAGTATGGCGATTGTAGGACTAATTCTTGCTTTCTTCATAAAAAGAGTAGTTGTTAATCATAAAATGAATACCCCGATGCATTAATAAATAAATTTGACGCAAGAAAAGGTGTTCGAATAGGTTAGTTTGTAAAATCCCCTTAGGATAGACAGTGAAAAAAAGTTCATGATCTCATGGACCTAACACTGTTGATCGAAGGGGATTTTTTTTTTCGCAATAAGAAAGAGGACCACTCCTCATTAGAATACCGAAAAGCGACTCCACTTAAAGCTTTCTTTTTTAAGAAAAATGCTGGGATATATTAGTCAGATATTCTTCTTCGGCCGTATTTTCTTTCATTTGAATGAGCATTTTTGCATCTGCACCAACAACATATCGGAATTGACTTGTCTCATCTGTGGCGGCTTGATATATTGTTTCCGCAACAAGTTCTGGAGGCGAAGCATACGCAGGTTGTTTTTCCATCTCACCCAATTTACCCAAAAATGCAGTAGTAAAAGGTTTATATTCCGTTAATGCTTCATTAAAAAAGAACTCCATCGATCTACTACCAAAGTCTGTCTGAATGGCACCAGGTTCAATTAACTTTACTTTGATGTTTTGTGATGCTAATTCATAAGATACGGATTCAGAAAAACCTTCTACGGCAAATTTCGTTGAATGATACAGAGACATTGTAGGAAAGGTTACTTTCCCACCCATAGAAGAGATATTGATCAGCAAACCATCTTGGTTAGCTCTAAAATGTGGCAGCATGGCTTTAGTCATACTGATAAGACCAAAAACGTTGACTTCAAACTGTCTTCTGATCTGCTCATCTGTAGCTACTTCTATAAGTCCCATTGTTCCATAACCAGCATTATTGAGAAGAACGTCAATTTTACCGAACCGTTTGATCGCCTCCTCTAACGCAGGTTGAATCGTGTCTGCTTTCTCAACATCGAGCCGTAACACCAACACATTATCAAGTGTAGTGAATTCACTTTCTTGTTCAGGTGAACGCATCGTGGCTACCACATTCCATCCTCTTTCAGCAAAATGTTTTGCTGTAGTTCTACCGATACCAGACGAAGCACCCGTTATAAAAATTGTTTTCATCTACAATTCCTCCTAAAAGTTTTATGAGCGGTACATCTTAACCTGGTTCGTATTAAAACTCACTTCGTAAGTACTAACTTCTCCATGTTTAACAATCCCTCAGCAATGGTTGTTAGTTTAGCCTTATATTCTTCTATGCCAATTTGAATGCAGATGATCTGTGCTGGATGCATTTCATCTTTATAAAGCGAATACTGAGCGAGTAATTGATCTAACTTATGTTGTGATTCCTCTTGAGCTTGCTTCAACCAAATAATCACCTTCTCATACCCGACAAATTCACCAAAATAAAGCCTCATCATAAAATCAGATTTCTTAATACTGTCAGCCTCTAGTGGGGCTAGTAAATAGGCATTAAAACTATCTCTTCCTTTATCCGTGATGTTTAAAAGATTTTTATTAGGCTTACCTTCCTGAGGTATGTTTTCCTTAGTAATCAGACCCTCCTTTTCCATGCGAGCAAGTGTAGGGTAAATCGTTCCATAACTAGAACTATAGAAATTAGAGAATATTTCCTCCAATAACTGCTTTATTTCGTATCCAGTCAACGATTTTTTCATAAGCATGCCTAAAATAACATCCTGACTGTTCAAAATAGGGCCTCCTTTAAGTTTCTAAATATTTGTATATCGTTATCACAATATATCAGACCTTTATATATTGAGTCAATATATATTGGACGGATACTTGGAGTTGTTTTTTTATGTATTCATTTCCCTAGAATATAAATGCAGTGGCAGTAGAATGAGGATTACAAGTATGAGGATTATAATAATTAAGAGACATTCCGAGAAAATGACGATCTCTCCCTGGCAGAATACCGGGGAGCGATCGTCGTTTAATTCTCACTTTATTAATTTTCATTGTGTCCATTCCATCATATATACTCGTTGTAACTCCACGTTAAGGATCACGATACAGTAGCTACCATCATCTTTTTTCTTATAATAATACAATCCTCTTTCTTCGAGTTCTATAGGGTTCGCCTGAAATAATTTTTCGTATTTTTCTTTTTCATTGGGATAAATGGCAATCACAGAGTCTTTGAAACTTGATATCCTCTCTTTTAAGAGGTCAATGAAATCAACATTGAGGGGATGCCAAAATGCTGCGTCTTTGATTTCTTTGAATTGCTTTTCGTCATAATCTAATACGTAATAGCTTTCGCCATCCCCATGGAAACTAGGTGGACTTTCAAATATCACCTTTGACTCTGTAGGTTTAGAGATCGATATGCCCCAATTTATCTTCCACGTCTCATAATAGTTCATCGAATTGTTACGGAGCATATATCCAACGAAAACAAATATGAATAGAACGGTAAAACTCAAGATTGTTATTGTTGTTTTTCTCATCGTTGATCTCCTCAACATCCTGCTTGTATTACCATTATTATACATGAATGAGGAGGGAATAAGGGATTCTAAATAGAAACTTTACATACATAGATTTACGATGTATAGTTGTCCTAGGTATAAAAGGATAACTAATATTCATGATATACAGATATTAGTCATTAGAAGACGAAGCAAATCAACGGTATAAATCCCGTAGAATGAGCCGAATCCGGTCCGACGAAGCAAATCAACGGTATAAATCCCGTAGAATGAACCGAATCCGGCTCGACGAAGCAAATCAACGGTATATATCCCGTAGAATGAGCCGAATCCGGCTCGACGAAGTAAATCAACGGTATATATCCCGTAGAATGAGCCGAATCCGGACCGAGGAAGCAAATCAACGGTATATGTCCCGTAGAATGAGCTGAATCCGGCTCGACGAAGCACATCAACGGTATATATCCCGTAGAATGAGCCGAATCCGGACCGAGGAAGCAAATCAACGGTATAAATCCCGTAGAATGAGCCGAATCCGGTCCGAGGAAGTAAATCAACGGTATAAATCCCGTAGAATGAGCCGAATCCGGTCCCACGCCAATTGTAAAGTTAGAATTTAGGAGGTGTTAGCCGTTGAAAGTAAGTAAAGAGATGCTGAAGGGCAGTACGGGTACGTTAATTCTGACACTTTTACTGGAGAAGCCATTATATGGTTATGAGTTAATCAAAGAGCTGGAGCTGAGATCACAGGGTGTTTTTTCATTAAAAGAAGGAACCTTGTATCCAATTCTGCATGCGATGGAAAGTGAGCGCTGGGTAGAGGCTTACTGGATGGAGGTAGAGGGAAGGAAGCGTAAATACTATAGAATTCTGGATGAAGGTAAAGAGAAACTCAAGGAGAAAAAAGCAGAATGGGTTATGTTTAAAGGTGCAGTTGACTCCGTTCTGGGAGAGGGTGGTGTATGATGAAAGAGAGGCAGCAGCAATTTTTGGATGAAGTGTGTGCAGAGATTAAAGCGAAAAAAACTCACCCAGAGATACGTCAAGAATTAGCTAGTCATCTAGAAGATTTAATTTGTGAAAAAGAATCAGAAGGTGTATCACGGGAAGAAGCCATAGCTTGGGCGATCGCACAAATGGGAAATCCGCAAACGTTAGGAAAAGAACTTCATCTAATACATAAACCACATGTACCTTGGGGATTGTTTGGCGTTGTAGCTTTATTATCCGCGATCAGTCTGATCGGAATGAGTTCTGTGGATGTAGGCTACAGTGATATTGTTAAAGGTGCTTTTTTGGATAATGCGTTTAGACGCCAAGCGATAAATATACTCATTGGAATTGTATTGATGTTTGGATTGTATTTTATCGATTTCAGAAAGCTGAAAAGTTTCTCGTGGGTATTATACGGAACATCAATAGCAGGAATTCTGTCGAGTATATTCTGGGGGATAACAATAAATGGAGTGAATTATGGTCCTAGGATTTTTTTGATCTTACCTGATATGACATCCTATCGTCCTTATGTTTTGATAGTCGCGTTAGCAGGGATTTTAGTGAATCGTAAGGAATCGGCTAAAAAGAAAACTTGGCGAAGTGGGTTGTTCGACATAAGCCTTCTGTTAGCACCTGCATGGCTTCTTATCTCTCTAAACTCTCTTCCAGAGCTTGTGGTGTATCTAATCTCTTCACTAGTATTATATGTATGGATTACTCGCGATTGGATAAAGAGTGTAGTATTATTAGGGTTCTTTGTAATAGTTGGACTAATGGTCATCTTCAATAGCGACTACCTGATGGCCAGAATTATTAGTGCAATAAATCCATCTTTAGATCCAGAAGGTTATGGCTATATCTATCAAGTAATGCGTGAAGTTATTAGTTCAGCAGGTTGGTGGGGGCACGGATTCGGAGCAGTAGAACAAAAGCTGCCGTATGTCTACTCAGATATGTTGCCTGTCTATCTTATTCATTGTTTTGGTTGGGCGGGGGCGCTGCTTTTGCTTACAGTTATCTCCTGGTTCTTTATTAAGCTTCTATCTACGATACGAGCGATTCGTGAGCCCTATGGACAAGCTTTAGTGTTGGGTTTGGCATTTTTACTAGCCATAAGACTAACCTATGGTCTTGCTGTTTTGAGCGGCGGAATGATGTTGACTTCTATCCCGTTCCCTTTCCTGAGCTATGGGAGTCATGTGTGGTTTGAATATGCGGCTATTGGACTTTTGATGGGAATTTATCGTAGGAAGGATATTGAAGCCGTCCAGGATAATACTGTACTGAGTTAGATTCAGGATCCTCTCGTATGTCTAATTATTAAGTATGAATACTTAAGGGAGGTCTTTTAATGGGATGGAAAAAAACAGGCTTGTTAAGTATTGCCTTTGCCCTAGGCTCTATGGGAGGGTTTGGGAGTATACATACAACTGAGACTGTAGCTGCCGCAACTCTGAAAGAATCTGCGAAAGTCTATAACCAATTCCAACAATATGTACAGAAACCGGCATCTCTTGCTAACGCACGGAATTATTTGATTAACCATATCAAAGAAGTGGATACCTGGACAGCAACTCAGATGACACTCCAGCTCGAAAATGCACAGAAGGCATATTTACCTGTGTACTCTGAGAAGGTTTTTCCGGAGAATGTTCAGAAAGAGATAAATAATGCTTTTTCCAAAAGCAAAAATCTAACCTACAGCACACTCCTTAATGCGATCAAAGATCCCAATGTACGCAATATGTTAATTGAAGGACGGGATAAGGGGTATAAGCTGGAGACTAGTGAGGGCATGTACTATCCAGTGATGCATTATGAGGGGTTCAAAAGCTTTAAGCCGTATGTCACGAAGGACATCGCTGCTTATATAGACATCATGGCCACTGAATCGAATCAACCAAGTGTTTTTGATGCAGCTATTGTGATTAGTTGGACAGAGTTAACGAACAGGGCGCTTGCACTGGAGGATTTTGTGACGAAATACCCAGCTTCCAATCGGTCAACCGTTCTTCAAAAAGAGCTGCTCAATGCAACTTCACGCTTATTATATGGATCAAGCAACACACCAGCTTATGACTATGATGAGCAAGTAATCAAACCTGAAGTAAAGAAGGCGTATGAGAATGCATTAAAAGGAAACAAAGGCGACACCAGAATCCTAATGATTTTAGAAAAACTACTGCAGTTACTTGATTCCACGAATAATAAACTCACACCTGAAGTGGAGAAATTTCTAAATCAAACGGTTAATTCGAAATGAAGAGGCGGGATCTATTGAGAAGCGGATTTAGAGGAACAAAAATCATAGTTTTCGCATTTGTGCTGTTGTTATGGACAAACACTATTTTTATGGGCAGTGCAGATGCAGCTTACGTTGGATCATCTACAGACAATGTACTGCAGCAAATGCAGCTGGAGAAGAAAAACCGCCTGCCGCAAGGATTTGTCTATTTGGATGAAGTGATACCTACTGCCCAATTTGAAATTCGCTATTACGGAGACAATAATTTTGTAGGGAAGCGGATTGATGGTTATAAAGCGCCTTTAGCGATCTTTTCACAGACTGCAGCTACAGCCTTGAAGGCAGTAAGTGAGGATTTAGCCAAAAAAGGATATATCCTAAAAATCTATGATGCTTATCGTCCGCAGACCGCGGTGAATCATTTTGTAAGATGGTCACAGAATTCCGCGGATACTAAGATGAAGCAGCAATATTACCCGCTACTGGATAAACGTAATTTATTCAAACTCGGATTTATAGCGAAAAAATCAGGACATTCTCGAGGCAGTACCATCGATTTAACGATCGTCAATAAAGAGACCGGTCTAGATGTAGATATGGGCAGCCCGTTTGATTTTTTCGGAGAGATCTCTTTTTATGATACATCGTTGATCACCAAGACTCAGAAAGCAAATCGCGCAATTCTCAAAGAGGTTATGGTGAAGCAAGGCTTTAAACCTTATAGTAAGGAATGGTGGCATTTTACGCTGATAAAAGAACCTTTTCCTAAGCAGTATTTTGACTTCAAGGTGGAATAATCATTTCTAAAGAAGCGGCTCAACATAATGTTGAACGGCTTCTTTTTTTTCTTGGCTTTATTATCCTTAGGATTAGCACATGCTGGAAACGCACATAATACTTGTAATAACTAAAGGGAGGTTTCGAGCGATGATCAAAATGGCAGCGGTAGTTGTGTTAGGTGTTCTGTTTTTAACTAATGGATTTGGTGGATTTGCCGCTCCAACAGTATGGGCAGACTCCGGCCAGGTTAGCGTAATTTTGAATGGTAAACTACTGGAAACTAATCCCCATTCAGCCTACAATAAGGGTTCCACGGTCATGATTCCGCTCAGAGAGGCTTCCAATGCACTGAAATATACAACAACATATCAAAAAAGTTCAGAAACTATAACACTAACAAAGATAAATGAAATAATTAAATGGAAGCTTAACGAACATTTAGTTAGCATCAATAATGCACAAGAGTTGGTTTTTAAAGATGATTTCGAATTCAGACAGGATCATATCTATGTTCCAATCTCCTTTTTTAAGACAATTGGTTTATTAACCTCATATGATGGGGAGTCCAATCAAGTTGAAGTGTATACCCCTGAAGTGACAGCGAGTGTTATAGCGGGGTTACTGGTCGGCGGTAAATATAATGAATTATCGGAGCGATATCATTATGATGTGGTCGTAAATAAGCCAAGCTCAAATGGATTACTGGAAGACTGGAAGCAAATTACGATAAAAGCCGGGAATTATCATGGGATTAAATCTACAAAAAGTAGCTATAACGAGGATCAATTTTCTATCCGCTGTGTATTGGATTTTGCAGAGACAGAGATTCCACTTGAAATTATTTTGAACACATCGGGCAAAATTATAGAATTAAGAGAGACACTCTAATCGGAAAATGATTCCATGATGACTATGCACATTTCCCAAGCGAGAAGATTTTAGGGGATTATGCATAGTCTTTTTGCTGTTCTAATATACTTTCCCAGATAATTTCTGAAGGGTATCGTAAACCCGATGTGTTTTTAATGTAAAAAATGGTTTTATTTGTTGACTTCCAGATTCATCGAATGTAAATTAAAATTTGAAATAATAAATAAAGCATTTAATTAAATTAGAGAAATGAGTGGAGTACTGGATGACAAAAACATTGACCGGAATGAGTTCTGCAGAAGAGCAACCCTTTTCGTTAAAAGCAATCATCCCCCCGCTTCTTGCTATTATTGTCGGTATGATTATGGTTATTCTGGATGGTACTGTTGTGAATGTGGCCGTTCCCAAGCTGGTTGATTATTTTGCTTCCGATCTCAAAACGATTCAGTGGGCGATTACGGGTTATACTTTAGCTTTAGCGGCTGTAATCCCACTCGCGGGCTGGATGACCGATCGTTTTGGATCGAAACAAGTTTTTCTGGCAACTCTTACGATGTTTATTCTTGGCTCTATGTTATGTTCGGTTGCACAAAGCTCATCTCAGCTCATTATTTTTCGAGTCATTCAAGGTCTTGGCGGGGGGATGGTTGCTCCCATTGGGATGGCGATGGTTTTTAAATTAGCTCCAGTAGAACGTCGAGGTTCTATTATGGGGATGCTTGGTATTCCAATGCTCTTAGCTCCGGCACTCGGTCCAGTCTTATCCGGTTGGCTGGTGGAGTACGTAAGCTGGCACTGGATCTTTTTGATTAATGTACCTATTGGAATTGTTGGCATTATTCTTGGTGTTAAATATTTGCCGAAGTCTGAACAAAAGAGCAAAGGCAAACTCGATATCCTAGGCATTATCCTTGCCCCAATTGCCTTCTCTATGTTGGCTTATGGGGTGAATGAAGGCGGTGGAACAAGCTGGTCGTCTACTCCCGCTATTGTTGGCTTATCTGTTGGAGGGGTTGCATTGATCCTTCTTGTCATTGTGGAGCTGCTTCACAAAAATCCGCTTTTACAACTGCGAGTTTTCCGTTCGTCGGATTTCACTCGGGGTATTATTTTAACTTGGGTTATGCAAGCTGCTTTGTTTGGGTCCATGTTATTTGTGCCCCTTTACCTGCAGCAGATTCGAAGCTATACCCCGCTGGAGACCGGTTTGATTCTACTTCCGCAGGCTTTAGCTTCAGCAATCGGAATGCCGATTGGCGGCAGGTTGTTTGATAAGATCGGGGCTCGTCCGCTGGCGTTTGTTGGACTTAGTATCATTACGGTCACCTTGTTCCTGTTATCCGGAATTAGTGTTACAACAAATTTATCGTTAATTATGACATACCTGGGTTTCTTAGGCTTTGGGATGGGTCTAACGATGATGCCTTTGAATACTCATGTCTTGAATGCTGCTCCACGTGAATGGGTGGGAAGTGTAACTTCACTTACTGCTGCTGCTCAACAAGTCGTTGTTTCATTTGCTATAGCTGGAATGACAGGTTACCTGACTAGTCAGATCGCTGTTCATATGGGAGCACTGAAAGCGGGAAGTAATCCTTTGACAGCCGCAGTTAGTGGTTTTGATGATGTGTTCTTCCTGTCTGGCTGCATAGGAGTGGTAGGTGTATTGATGAGTATTATTTTGCGCAAGCCTAAGCTTTCTGCTGGCGATCCTACCTCTGGAGAGGGACAGAAGGCAGATGCGGCGATGATGATGGGGCATTAATGGAATCCATAAACTTAGATAATATAGAAAAGGCGTCGTTCAGCTTGTATAGTTGAACGACGCCTTTATTGTTATAAATGCTCTGGTTTCTTCTGAGCCCACGATGCGGGGAGACTTGCTTTACCAAGCAGCTCAGAAGCCACGATTCCCAACAGAACAAGCGCTGCGCCAGCATAGCCTTGCATCGATAACTTCTCAGCAGCGAACCAATAACCAAACATCGCAGCGAAGACCGGCTCAAGGGAGAAGATTAGTCCGGTGCGGGTTGGTGAAGTATATTTTTGAGCAATAGGTTGCAGGATGAAGCCACAGGCACTGCATAGGATACCAAGCGCTAGAATTGCTGCCCAACCTGGCAAAGTAGAGGGGAGCGAAGGTGTCTCGAAGATTGCGGACAACACTAAGGCCAACCCTCCGGCAAATCCTAACTGCAAGATTCCAATATTCAGGGAATCACATTCTTTTACCGCCTTGCCTGTAAATAAGATCTGTACCGCATAGAACACTGCCGAAAGAATACACAGAAAGTCACCCGGTTGAATAGTTAAGGTTGCATTTAAGGTAAGAAGTCCAATCCCGGCTATGGCGAGGATGGAGCCGAACACTTGCGGAGGTGCAACTCTTTTTTTGAAAATAACTCGATCCAAGATCGGTACAAAAATAACCGTCAATGCAACTAAAAATCCTGCATTTGAGGTGGTGGTTGTTTGAAGTCCGAAGGTTATACATGTGAATACGCCTAGCAGGAGGAATCCGAGGAGAGCACCATATTTTAATGTTCTCATGTCTACTCGTCTTAATCGTTTGTGGAATATCATAGCGGCTAATATAAAAGCAAGTCCGAAGCGGAGTGCAATCAGATTGAATTCGCCTAACGTACCTAACCCCATTTTCATAAATATGTAGGAGGAGCCCCAAAATAATGTTACAACTAACAGCAGCAGCTCAGCTTTGAGCGGTTTCATCTCTTCATCCATCCTTCTTCATTTTCAACTCAATATAGTATAATACGGCTCTATACATAAGGTAACTGAATGTTTATCATAGGATACATGAGTAAAACTTATGTAATTTATAAGGGTGGGAACAGAGGTTGAGCATTAATAAATATGAGATTTTTCTGAAAGTTGTAGAGCTAGGCAGCTTAACAAAAGCAGCAGAAATGTTGGGTTTTACGCAATCCGGAATTAGTCACACCATTAGCAGCTTGGAGATGGAGTTTGGGTTCGCGTTATTAATTAGAAATAGATCCGGTGTGAAATTAACGGTAAACGGGGAACAAGTTCTGCAGCCTATCCGTGAAATCTTGAAATGGAACGAGAAATTGAAGCAGGAGGTAGCGGACATCCACGGGCTAGAGATTGGCACGATCACCATCGGTACGTTCACCAGTGTGTCTGTGCATTGGCTGCCAGGGATGATTAAGCAATTTCGCAGTGAATACCCATATATAGAAATCAAGCTGATGGAAGGCGGTTATTTGGAGGTTGAGCAGTGGATAGAGGCTGGAGTGATCGACTGCGGTTTTATTTCACTGCCTACACGTGAGAAGTTTGACGTAATTCCTTTAAAAAAAGACCGGATGTTAGGGATTGTATCTAAAGAGAATCCACTTAGTGCAGAACCCTTTCTTTCCTTATCGCAAATTGCTAAGGAGGATTTCATTATCCCGAAAGCAGGCTCGGATTATGATGTTAGACGTGTGCTGGATAAGGCGGGTATTAAACCTCATGTTAAATTCTCAGCAGGTGATGACTATGCCATTATGTCGATGGTGGAGAAAGGCCTTGGCATTAGTATTTTGCCAGAGCTTGTCTTGACCCGGCAAAATTATAATGTGGCCATGCTAGAATTGGAGGAACGTAGTTTCAGATCGTTAGGAATTGCTGTCCACTCTATGAAATATGCTTCTCCCGTCACCAAAAAATTCCTAAAGCATGTGCAGGTGTGGCTGAAAGATAACACCTAAATAAATACGTCAAAAAATAAGAAACTGATACCTCATCAAAGTTAAGGGAGATCAGTTTTTTTGTTTAGTACTTCAGCTAGTTTTTCAGAAAACAGGAACTACACACAGGCCGCTGTAATTGATTTTAAAGGATTTTCATTAAATATATGTATATCTCCATTATCTTATAGTTTTTACGGCATTATAGAGGATTTGAGAGACGTTAAATTGCATGTTTATCCTCTATTAATATCTGTTTTACAATAATTAATATGTTATAATTAGAAGAGTGGAAATAAGGAATGTATTCAGATGTTCTGGAAATGTGAGGACTTTATGCACAATTACGGATGGATAAGATTAGGAGGAGGATTAAGCGATTGAGCGTTACAATAATTACACTTGTCGTAGTAGCAGTATTTATAGGTGCCTTAATGAGAACCGTGTTTGGTTTTGGTGAAGCGATTGTGAGCATGCCACTGCTTGCACTGCTCCCGATTCCTCTACATACCTCAGTTTCTTTGATTGGATTGGCAGGCCTCACGGTTGCCTCACTTACAGTTGTGAGTGGGTGGCGGCATATAGAACGATCTATTTTGATTCGATTAGCACTCTCAACAGTGATAGGAATTCCTGTAGGACTTGTCATGCTTTATTTAGCACCGGCAAGTGTAATTATGACTGGACTTGGTATATTTTTGATTGTTTATGGAGTTTATTCGGTGATTAAGAAGAGAATATTTAAGACGATCGATCATCCCTTGCTTAAGGCAAAAGGCTGGGTGTATCCTTTCGGATTCGCTTCGGGTGTACTTGGCGGTGCTTATAACTTTAATGGTGTCCCTGTCGTGATCTATGGTACTTTACGACAATGGAATCCGGATCGTTTTCGGGGTACGTTGCAAGCTCATTTTCTTATTTCTGGTGTACTCGTTGTAACGGGTCATGCTATCGGGGGATTGTGGACGGTGGATGCTCTTGTTCTTTATGGATATTCTATTCCAGCAATTCTCTTAGCTACGGTCCTTGGGGTATATGTGAATAAACGTATTCCTGCTAAAAAATTTGAGAGTTACTTATTTCTGATTATCATTTTACTTGGTGTCCTAATGCTAGTGCCTCGCGGATAGTTGAAAAGAAAAAGAAAGACGTTCTTCCCCCTTACTGTATATGAACGTCTTTTAAATTTATCCAATCTTAGGGTTGACGAAGAGCCTTGTTCATGAGAAAATGTACGCGCGTACATTAAATGAATGCGTTTTCGAATAGCGAATTGAACGAGGCTAAATGTCACTGTTCATAACCTATGAGAAGGAGGAATTTATATCGCCAGCCGTAAAGAGGTTGCCGAGCTTGCAGGTGTCTCAGAAGCCACAGTATCTCGCGTGTTAAACAATGTTGGTCCGATTAAGGAAGAAACGAAGGAACGTGTGTTGGCAGCTGCACTGAAGCTAGGCTATACCCCTAGTTCACTTGCTCAGAGCTTTGCTCGTAGACGGAGCGGGAACTTGGGTGTAGTGATGCCTTATTTGCCGAAAGCCCGCTTGTTCTCCACTTATTATTTTTCGGAAATATTAAGTGGAATAGGGAGCAAGGCGCGAGAAGAGGGTTATGATCTGTTAATGCTGTTTCGGAATGCCGAAGCGCCAATGGATTATAACGAGTTGTTTAAGATGCGGAAGATCGATGCTTGCATTGTGCTTGGCGCTAAAGAAGAGCCAGGTGAGCTAGCCTCACTCCGCCGTTTGAAGGAAGAAGACCATCCTTTTTGTCTGATTAATCAGCATTTTGCTGGGGAAGCTTTTCACGAGGTGGATGCCGATCATGTCGAAGGAAGCTGGCAAGCGGCTAAACACTTACTGGAACAAGGGTTTAAGAGGATTGCTTTTCTAAATGGGCCAGAATCTTATTCCAACAGCCGAGATCGTTTAACGGGGTATACCCGCGCTTTGGCAGAGGTGAATCTTTCTGTAGACTCTTCACTTTTGTTCGAAGGTAACTTCAGCCGGAAAAGCGGAATTATAGCTGCCAAAGAAATGTTGCCTTTGCTGAATGAGATTGATGCGATTATGGCCGCCAATGATCGGATGGCCATAGGTTTGCAGCAAGGACTACAGGAGTTAGGAATACCAAGGGATCGCCTGCCAGCTATTGTGGGTTATGATGATTCGGAAGCTGCGGAGCTTACCACACCTGCATTAAGCAGTGTGCGGGTTCCCTTTTACGAACTAGGTGAACTTGCCGCAGCCCAAATCATTGAATTGCTGGGAAACAATCTGGCAGAAGTACCCGCACCAGCCGTACAGATCAAATTACCGACAGAACTAGTTATACGAGCTTCATCTAAATCTATCAACACTTAGGAGGAATAAGATGAAACAGCTTCGCATTGGAATGATCGGTTATAAATTTATGGGTAAAGCCCACAGTAATGCTTATCGCAGTTTGCCTATGTTTTTCCCGAAAGCGCTTAAACCGGAAATGTCTGTAATCTGTGGACGTAATAGTGAAGCGCTTGGAGAAGCTGCATCGCAGTTAGGCTGGGCGGATTGTGTTACGGACTGGAAGGATCTGATCGCTCGAGAGGATATTGATCTTATAGATATTAATGCTCCCAGCAACGCGCATAAGGAGATAGCTTTGGCAGCAGCCAAAGCAGGTAAACATATTTTTTGTGAAAAACCACTTGCGCTGACCTTGGCGGATTCCCGTGAAATGCTGCAAGCTGCTGAAGACGCGGGAGTTACACATATGGTTGGTTTTAATTATCGCTTTTCTCCGGCAGTTCGACTGGCTAAGAAGCTCATAGAGAGTGGGCGGCTGGGAAAGATTTATCATTTTCGGGCTTGGTTTCTACAAGATTGGATAATAGATCCGGATTTCCCTTTAGTATGGAGACTGCAGAAGGATATCGCCGGTTCAGGTTCACATGGAGATCTGGGGGCGCATCTCATAGATTTGGCTCATTTCTTAGTAGGTGATATGAAGGAAGTAATCGGCATGAGCGAGACCTTCATAAAAGAGCGTCCGCTCGCCGCTGAAATGACTGGTTTAAGCGCTAAAGGAGATAAGGATGCACCCAAGGGTAAGGTTACCGTTGACGATGCCACCTTATTCTTAGCCCGTTTTGATAATGGTGCTCTGGGCAGCTTTGAAGCTACAAGATTCGCAGCGGGTCATCGCTCTACCAATTCTTTTGAGATCAATGGAAGTCTTGGCAGTGTGAAATTCGACTTTGAACGTATGAATGAATTAGAAGTTTATTTGACCTCGGATGCCGAGGATGTACAAGGTTTTCGCCGTGTGCTGGCGACCGATCCTGCTCATGAGTATGCAGAGGCTTGGTGGCCGCCAGGTCATACGATTGGTTTTGAACATACGTTTATTCACGAAATGCTGGAGCTTTCTAACGCAATTGAAGAAGGTCGTCAGCCAGAACCGAATTTCAATGATGGAGTGAAATGCCAAGCGGTGTTAGAGGCAGTAGAACGCTCTATTGATGAACGCCGGTGGGTCGATTTATCTGAGATGTAATCTAACCTTAGAAGGAGTGCTGAAGATGAGAAAAGCATTGATTGTATGGGGCGGTTGGGAGGGTCATGAGCCTGAGCAGGTAGCGGATATATTCGCTAAAATGTTGCAAGAGGAACAGTTTGAAGTTGAAGTATCGAATACACTGGAGGCTTTTGCTGATGAAGATAAGCTTCTTGGACTAGATTTGATCGTTCCGGTATGGACAATGGGCACAATCGAGCAGGATTTTGTGAATAATGTCTCAGCAGCTGTACAGCATGGAACAGGTCTTGCCGGTTGCCATGGCGGGATGTGTGATTCTTTTCGTAATAATGTAGATTGGCAGTTTATGACGGGTGGACAATGGGTAGCTCATCCTGGGAATGACGGCGTTAACTATACCGTAGAGATTTGTCAAAGCTCAAGTCCTCTGGTAGAAGGATTAGAAGATTTCAGTGTTTGCTCAGAGCAATATTATCTGCATGTAGATCCAGCTGTTGAAGTTCTTGCTACGACTCGATTTCCAGTAGTTGAAGGGCCTCATTCGTATAATAAGGCTGTTGATATGCCAGTAGCTTGGACAAAACGTTGGGGCTTGGGCAGAGTTTATTATAATTCACTGGGGCATCATGCGGACATTGTAGATCAGCCGCAAGTGCGTGAAATGATGCGCAGAGGGTTAATATGGGCAGCTGAAGGTAAAGCGCAAGCATTATCCAATGTTTCGGGGGTTAGGAATAGCTATAGTGGAATGGCAGACAGTCAATAAATTCTGGGAGCGATCAGCGAATGGATAAAGTCAAAGTTGGTATTATTGGATGCGGTAAAATCAGTAGCATCTATATGGAGAACTGTCAAAAGTTCGAGATCCTTGATCTAGTTGCATGTGCGGATTTAGATTTGGTGAGAGCACAAGAACAAGCGGATAAATACAATATTCCAAACGTCTATACCACAGAACAATTACTGAATGATCCAGAGATAGAAATCGTAATCAACTTAACGATCCCAGCTGTTCATGCGGAAGTATGCCTGAAAGCTATTGAAGCAGGTAAACATGTATACGTTGAGAAACCTCTAGCTGTGACGAGAGAAGAAGGCCGCAAAGTTCTGTCAGCTGCGCGGGAAAAGGGAGTACTTGTGGGCAGTGCACCGGAGACATTCTTCGGAGCGGGAATTCAAACGGTTTTGAAGCTGATAGATGAAGGAGTAATTGGCGAACCTGTTGCAGCTACTTCGTTTATGCTGGGCCGTGGACATGAGCATTGGCATCCAGATCCGGAATTTTATTATGCCGCTGGTGGAGGTCCAATGTTCGATATGGGTCCTTACTATTTGACGGCTTTGGTGCAGCTGTTGGGTCCTATTCATACGGTTAGCGGAATGACTGGGAAAGCGCTGGAAGAACGTACGATTACAAGCGAGAAGAAATTTGGGAATAAAATTCCTGTTCAAATTCCAACTCACGTAGCCGGAACCTTACGATTTGAAAATGGTGCCATTGCAACGTTGATTACAAGCTTTGATATCTTTGGCGGGAGCAACTTGCCACATATAGAAATCTACGGAACGCTAGGAACGATTCAAGTTCCAGACCCGAATAACTTTGGGGGTCCCGTGAAACTCCGGCTTATGGGTGAGAATGAGTGGACGGAACAGCCGTTGTTGTCAGGGTATGATCAGAATACCCGCGGGATTGGACCAGCAGATATGGCTTACGCCATTCGGACGGGTAGAGGGCATCGTGCCAGTGGAGAACTGGCTTATCACGTATTAGAAGCAATGTGGGCTTTCCATGATTCTTCTGATGCTCATTCATTCTACGAAATGGAAAGCACCTGCACTCGTCCTGCGGCACTTCCAATCGGTCTTGCTCCTTACACTTTGGATTAGAGAATTCTTCCTGAAACTGCAACCTATCACTTCCGGTCTTCGTTTGAGAAGATGAAGAGTGGAGGTGTTAATAGGATGCGTAAGATAATTATTGGTTGGATATGGATTCCCGTTGTTATTTTGTTAATCAGTAGCTGTTCAGAGGCTCAACAAGCGCATAAGGAGCCAGTTCCAACTCCTGTAATTAGTTCAGTACCACAAATTTTAGCTTCTACGAACCCCGCAATGGATGATCCAGGCGCGGTTAAGACTTTCTTATCAGCTCAGAAGATTCCTAACGGAGATATTTATCTGCAAGATAACAAGGTTCATATTAATATTGTAGGTTTGAACTCGGAGATTGAGCAAAGCCTTGCTCAGACTTTCACTGCAGGTACTTATGAGCTTCATGATGTGAAATATACGATGCAAGAGTTATTAGCTGCTCAAGAATTGTTGCATGAACAAGATCTATACCAGAAGCTGAATCTCTACGGCTCTGGTGTAGATACGATTGGTAATAAAGTAACTATTACCATTCCGTCTGATGATGCGGAAGCAGCTAAGCTTGAAATTGAAAAGTGGATCGATCCGAAGATGTTGACCTATGATATTTCAGAAATAGGTGATCCGCATGTAGTAGGTACAATCGTTGATATCGATACTAAACAGGCGAAGCGGATTCTAATCCTTGAACCTGGTAACGAAGATCCATCTTACTGGTTCACATTCAATGCGAAATCTGAAATGTTTAATGAAGCAGGAGAGACCATCAGCTTTAAGGATTTACAGGTTGGACAGCAGGTTAAGTTATGGAATACAGGGATGGTGCTGGAATCTTTTCCCGCGCTTGCGAGTGTGCGGAGGATGGAGCTAGCAATTACTGAATAATCTAATAGACCCGTCAACAGGTAGCAAGTGCTCCACGTATTTGAACTGTAGATGGAAAGTGAGGGTGCTCTAACCCTCACTTTTTTTAATTAGGAATAGTATACTTTTTCTACTTTATATAATGTATGCTCGATTGTTGGACAGAGATTGGCATGTACTTTGTAATATTTAACTCGAAAATATAAACTTTTCAAAAAGTTCTTTATATTATTTTTTTGTTTAAAGGCAGGAAGAAATTCTGGATTTTTCTCCACATCACCAAAACTTTGAATCCATTGCTCTACATAAGTCTGACTAAGCATTTTTCTATCTAAAACACTCATTATGGATCTTACCATTCGCTCATCTTCCCCATCGGAGTATATTCGATCTGTTATGGTCATCTTTTCGTAAACCAAATCGAGGATAGTTATGAGGTCATTTTCATCCAGTTCGGAGCATTGAGCCAATTCATCTAAAGTATCTGCTGCATGGGCTATAGCATGAGCCCAGCCTTTTTCTTCGTCATACCCCCGGTAATCCCGCTCATTTTGCACACTGCAAAATACCTTCTCTTTTATCTGATGAATTTGCTCTCTTGAGAGAAATGGTGATTCTTTATGCCTCATGAAGAGGAGTGGGATAACTAGCATAGAGAAAGATCTGGTAAAGACAGAGTCTGTATTGGTTTCGCCAAGCTTAAAATGCAAATGGTTTTTATCCAAGATAACGGGTATAAGTTGTTCCAGTTCGTTTGTAGTTAGAGAATTACCTGGGATCCAATGTGATAAGGTTGTATAAATTAGCTCATCCCGTAGTTGGGCATCTAAAGAACCAATGTTATTTATCATTTCTTGTACCAACTGGAAGGTATCGGGAGGTGCTTGGTAATCATTTTCTTTTATGCATATCAACGTTTCTTTTAAATTCATTTTATAATCTCCTATTTTCCAGTGTGAATTATTTTCTAATACCGGATGGTGTAGTTCCTTTATATTGCTTAAACAGCTTGGTAAAATAATTAGGATTGTCGCAGCCCACTCGTCCAGCAATCTCCGTTACAGTAAAATCTGTCTCCAGCAGCAGTCGTTCTGCTTCATTTACGCGGCAAAGATTAACATAATCGATGAAGGTTCGGCCGGTGAGCTTCTTAAAGGTTTTGCAGAAATGGTATGGATTTAGATTAACGGATCTCGCGGCGCTTTCAATGGTCATTTTCTCATCAAAATGGTTCTCCATGTACTCCAGCAGTGGCTTAAAACGCTCACGATTGAAGGATTGACGTTCATTTGTTCTGCCAGAAACCTGTTCAGGCAAAAAGGTACGGGAGAGCAATACAAAAAGCAGATGGAGTTGATTTTTGATGATCAGCTGAAATGCAGGACCTTTCTGATGCACTTCATCCACGATAGTGTTCAGAAGAGAGTAATAAGTAGAACAGGTTGGAACTAGTGCTGCTGGTTTAACTGGTAGCTGATATCGATTCTCCAAATAGGGAGCTACGAATTGTTCATGTTGAGGATCTTGCTTCCAATCTTTAAATAAAGAACTATGAAATACGACGGATATAAATCGGACATGATCATCCCGCAGACTATATCCAACATGCAAACCTCCAGAAGGAACAAACAAAACCTCTCCGGGATGCAGTTCGTAGGGCTTGCTGTCGATGTGGAAAATGGCGCTGCCTGCTTGCATGATAATGATTTCGAAATGCTCATGCCAGTGTAGAAAAAGGATGTTCTGGCCGATTTTCGCATGTTTGCATTCATTAAAAAACAATCGAAACGGATAGGTGTTTCCTTCTAATTGAGGGTATTCTTTAAGATCATTAGGATAGCTCAATATTTATTCAACTCCCACAATATACGACTATATAAACACAATATAATAAGAGTTTTAAGCTCAAATGCAGTATATACTCGGGTTATAGAACTTACTATAAACCAATATTGGAGTGGTACACAAGATGAAGGATACAATGCGTATAGGTACATTAGTTGGTGGCGGAGATGCTGTTAGAGTGATTCCGCAAATCGTAGGTCATGGCTTCGAATCTTTTAGCTTAACCTTCTGGCAGACTACAGGTGAAACAGATCTTGTGGAAACTGGTAAGCGTGTGCAAGAACTTGCGGCAAAACATGATTTTGTGATTTCATCGGTTGGCATCTTTGGCAATCCTTTGACGAATACGGGTGACAATTCCGATGCATTAGCGAGCTGGGAACGGCTTATTGATCATGCTCATGTATTTGGTACTGATATGGTATCAGGATTCACGGGACGACTACCAGGAGTGTCTATTGATGAATCGATTCCGAAGTTTGCCGAGGTATTTGGTGAGCTGACAAAAAGAGCAGCAGATCGCGGAGTAAGAATTGCTTTTGAGAACTGTTCCATGGATGGCAATTGGACTTCTGGGGACTGGAATATCGCTCATCATCCAATAGCCTGGGAAAAGATGTTTAACGCTGTCCCTGCTGACAATATGGGACTCGAATGGGAGCCTTGCCATCAGATGGTGCAGTTGATTGACCCGATCCCACAGCTGCGCAAATGGACAGATAAGATTTTCCATGTACACGGCAAGGATGCCACCATCGCTTGGGATATTGTAAAAGAATATGGAATCCACGGCCCGAAACCTTATGTATGGCACCGTACTCCGGGTTTTGGTGATACGAACTGGACGGATGTTATCTCCATTTTGCGTCAGGCTGGTTATAAAGGCACCATTGATATTGAAGGTTGGCATGATCCTGTCTATCGGGATGAACTGGAAATGATGGGTCAAGTACATGCCTTGAATCATTTAAAACAATGCCGCGGGGGCAGCTTTGTGCCTAATCCGCTTTAATAAGTCAGGGGGAGAAATATGACAGCACAGTATCGGGTAGTAGTTGCAGGTTGCGGAGGAATGGCTAATGCATGGATTGAATACGCTTTATTGCGTCCAGATACTAAGATCGTTGCTCTAGTAGATATAAGGTTGGAGTCAGCTGAGGCGATGGCCGCGAAGCATGGGATTTCATGTCTGACGTTTACGGATATTAAGCAGGCGATACAGGAGACCGCAGCAAATCTCGTCTTTGACGTTACTGTTCCCGGAAGTCATTTCAATATTTCTAGCACTGCATTGGAACTTGGATGTAATGTGTTTAGTGAGAAACCTTTAGCTGAGACTATGGAGGAATGTAATAAGATTGTTGAGATCTCGGAACGGACTGGAAACGCTCATGCTGTGATGCAGAACCGCCGTTATGATCCTCGTATTCGTTCTTTAAGAAAAATCATAGAATCAGGAACGATTGGTAGAACAGGATTTATCGGTGCAAGCTTTTTCCTTGGGGCTCATTTCGGGGGATTCCGTGATGTTATGAAAAGTCCGTTGCTGCTGGATATGGCGATTCATACCTTCGACCAGGCCCGGTTTATTAGTGGCGCGAACCCTGTGTCCGTATACTGTCAGGAGTTTAATCCTCCCGGTTCATGGTATGAGGGGAATGCTTCGGCAGTGTGCATTTTCGAGATGTCCGACGGTTCAATATTTACCTATCAGGGATCTTGGTGTGCAGAAGGTGCATCCACGTCATGGGAAGCTTCTTGGCGGGTTAACGGGGAGAAAGGAACCGCAATCTGGGATGGTCATGAGCTGCCATATGCTGAGGTAGTTACTGCAGGAGATCAGAGTGATAAGTTCATTCGTGACGTAAAGCGTGTAAATGGTGAAAACGTTGAGATGAGTAAAACATTCCATCAAGGGTGTTTGGATGAGATGTTCTTGTCATTAGCAGAGCAACGTCCTGCAGAGACGAATTGTAGAGATAATCGGTATAGTATGGCAATGGTGTTCGGAGCGCTGGAAAGTGCTGAATCTGGCCGGAAAATCGATCTAGTGGAGTTTTGAGATTGACTTCTGTTACTACAATCGCCAGCAAGGAGATCAAAATGAATATTAGAGCTTACCGAGAATCGGATCTTAGTCAAATTGTCTCATTGTTCTACGAAACAGTTCATTCCGTAAACAAACAAGACTACTCACAGGAACAGCTGGATGCTTGGGCACCTAAAGAGGAAGAGGCCCTTAAGCTTAATACTTGGAGAGCTTCTTTACGTCAAAATATCACTTATGTAGCCGAAATTGATAATATTATTGTGGGCTTTTCTGATATGACAGCAGAAGGACATTTGGATCGATTATATGTTCACAAAGATTACCAAGGGCAAGGTGTAGCCTCTGCATTGGTGAATAAGTTTGAATTGAAAGCAAAAGAACAGGGTCTTTATGAAATGGATACCGAAGCAAGCATCACTGCTAAACCTTTTTTTGAACGATTGGGGTACCAGGTTATTGCGAAACAAAGTGTAGAACGAAAAGGTGTTTTGTTGGTCAATTATAGGATGAGCAAAAAAATAATGTAATTCAAAAAAGCAGGTTGCTCATTAGAGCAGTCTGCTTTTTATGATAAGAAGGATATTCAAATTCACCCATCAATCAAGTTCATTAATGCTACAGTATCAAATCGATCCCCTTGCACTAACCATTTACCGTCCACTTCAAAGAGAGTCAATATACCTTCCAAAGGTACACGTTTACTTTCTTTGTCATCCTTATCCAATAAAACAAGATCCACCGTATATTTTAACTCGACAATATCCTTTTTTTGTTCGGAAAGGTTGAATTTTAGGTTTTCCGGTTTTAAAGAAAGCTTTTGTTTATCAGCGATTTTAAATGGGATAGTTGTAATTCGGTTCGCTATAGCTTTTTCGGAAAAGTATTCTGTAAAATACGGTTTCATCTCTTCATTTCGCGCAAGAATGGATTCATCAGACATTAAATCCTCAGAAGCCTTGACGGTATATTCTACATTTTTATATTTCTCTGCGGCTTTAGTAGCATCATCTACTTCTGAACTACATCCCATAATTAACGCCAGGGATAATAATATCATGCTTAATATCAACGGTGATTTACGCATTAGTACACCCCCAATGTATTTGATCTTGCATTATTATACTTATATTACCATGTTGTGGTTTCATAATTTCAAGAAGAAAATGATTCAAATCCCTAAATATGGTATGGTGTAAATATGATCGTAAATTTGAGGAGATTAAACTAAAAAGTAGAATCGAAAGGATTATTAAAATGAACACAACCTTAAAATTTACTCACGGGAATAAAGTAGGACTGATTGCTTGTTCAGATGGTGTGAGAGTAGAAAACCTAGCAAAAGTAGAGGAATTAAAAAGAGTTTTGCATTCATTTGGACTCCATGTAGTGGTGGCTAATACTTTGTTTAGAAAAGAGGGTTATTTCAGCGGCAATCCCATGGAAAGAGCAGTGGAGCTGAATCAACTATTTAAAAATACTGAAATTAGCGCGATATTCGATATTTCAGGTGGGGATTCTGCCAATCAGATCTTAGAGTACATAGACTATGAAAGTATCCGAATGACCCCCAAACCCTTTTTCGGAATGAGTGATTTGTCAGTTATTTTGAACGCTTTATATACGCAAAATAATTCGAAATCCTATCATTATCAGTTGATGAATTTAGTGTCTTCTGATGGGGCGGAGCAGCAAAGGGCTTTTTATCGAACATTCTTCGAGGGTCAAAACGATCTTTACGATTTCCGGTATCATTGGGTTCGTGGTAACCAGATGAGCGGGATAGTAATCGGGGGGAATATTCGCTGCTTTTTGAAGCTGGCAGGGACAAGCTATTTTCCGGATCCTTCGGACAAAATTTTATTGTTGGAGAGTTTAAGTGGCAGAGCTAACAAAATAGTCTCCTTTTTTGCTCAGCTCCAGCAATTGAAATATTTTGATGCTTGTGCTGGATTGATTCTAGGGTCGTTTTCAGAACTTGAGAACTTTAATGAATTCCCGATAGTAGAAGAGTATGTGAAGGAAATTAGCCATTCCGCCTCCATTCCTATCATAAAGACAGCTGAGCTTGGGCATGGCAGTAACAGTAAGTGTATTGTTGTGGGTGATAAAATCACTTTGTAAAATTCTTTATCAAATTCCTCTTGCCAGAGAACTTGGAAATGGAGCATATTTATTGAAATCAGAGCGAGTACATAATACATTTGTAAAGTAATTTAATAAAGTGATTTAAAGGAGGGGTATGATGTCAACACACGATTATCTATCAAAAGAAGAATTGAAAGATGCGATTCATATTGCCTATCAGTCTCTTGATCATGAATTTGATGGCATTGAGAACTCCCAAAGAGACAATCGTATGGAAGGGGTTGATCGTACCCCAGCAGAAATCATTGCTTATCAATTGGGCTGGTTGAATCTTGTTATGAAATGGGATAAGGATGAAAAATCAGGGTTAACCGTTATTACACCTTCACCGGATTATAAATGGAATCAACTTGGCGGATTATATCAATCGTTTTATCATACATATGCTGCCTACTCATTAGATGAGTTAAGATCTTTATTTCAAGAGACAGAACATCAGTGGCAGAACTGGATTGATTCTTTAAGTGATGAAGAACTTTTTACGCAAGGCGTGCGGAAATGGACAGGAAACAATCCAAGATGGCCAATGGTCAAATGGATTCATATTAATTCAGTAGCACCGTTTAAGACTTTTCGTTCTAAGATTCGCAAATGGAAAAAGCTTAATGTAACTAAGGAAGTATAAAAGGACGGATGATTTTTGAAGAAGATATCTATTATTGTAAGTACATTTATATTTTTGATTGCATTAAGCTCGATTATATTTGTCGTAGTAAACAACTCTTCTAAACCCATTAAGAGTCCTGAGAACATTGAACTAAAAGAGTTGGCGAATGGAAACAAAATTCAAGTGGACTTTTCGGAGAAACCGACTGTATTCGTATTTTTCACCTCATGGTGTCCATATTGTAATGACGACGCTCCTAAGATTGTCTCATTGTATGAGAAATATAAAAATAGAGTGAACATATACGGAATCAATTTGCTTTATCAAGATGATCTTTCTGAAGTAAAACAATACGTGGCGGATTACAACATTAAGTATCCCGTTCTCCTAGATGAAACAGGTGATCTCCATAAACAATTTGGTGAACAAGCTTTTCCAGCGTTGTTTTTTATAAACTCTGATGGCAAGGTTATGGATCAAATTATTGGCTCGACTGATTTTGACGCAATTGAGAGTTCGTTTAAGATTTTCATTAAAAACTATGATTAAGGAGGTTGAAATGAATACGATCCATTTAGAGGTTTTTGCAGCAAAAGATCAATCGGATGTAGATATATTTTGGGGACTTTTTAATAGTTACATTAATGAATTATCTCTCCACGTATCTATGGGCGATGATTTTGACCTGGATTACTTTTATTCAGACGAGTATAGAGAGATCATTGAAGAGCTAAGAACAAGAGATATAAATCCTTTAAATTTGTTTCTTATACATAAGGACGGTACTGTGCTTGGATTTTTAATGTATGTTACTTATTTTGATGAGGGTGGAAAGTGTTTTTTAATGGAGTATTATATTGAACCTACGTATCGGAATTTAGGGTATGGCGAATTTGCCTATTCAATGGTCGAAAAACATGTTTATGCAGACGGTGCAAAGTATATCGAGTTAACCCCGACTAATGATGCAAATGAAAGGTTTTGGCGCAGTGTGGGGTATATGAAATCATCGGATATGGATGAGGATCATAAATACATTTATCGGAAATCACTTTGTATCTAAACCGTAAGGAGTTAATCCCTATGATCAAAAAAAGAAAGAAACTCATAATCATTACCGCATTTCTTTCATTTTTGCTTCTGATGCTGATTGTAGTCTATATAATAAATCCTCAACCTTTTATGTAGAACCAGATTTTTCAGAGGTCACAACAACGATGCTTTTGAACGATATTGATCCAGACGGATTTAACTTCGATGTGATCGCCCATTCAGAAATTAATAGATGGTTTGGAATCTTTGTCGGGTTTAGTGGAGCTTATTGATGGATTAAATAATGTAAAAGAGTTCAAAACAATCTATAAATCAATCGAATCCCAAAGCTAGGAGGTTGAGATGAAGAAATTCATTATTGTAATTCTAGCCATAATTGCTTTATTGCCATTACATGCGGTCTACGCGGATTGGGCCGGTTCGTTTGTTGTTTATTCAGGTGACATCTACGAAATATCAGACGATGAACTCATCCCCTCCGAAGAAATCGATAAGAAGATAGGGCATGTAACTAAATATTCCGATGAGGAAGGCACGTACAGGGGAAATTTCTCGAATATTTATCCTAAAGGTACGCCCTACTACTCAATTATCAATACCGATCCAAAAGATTACATTGCTATTAAGACCCAAGAGGATATCTTTGTAAAAGCTTATAATAAAGGCCATTATCCCAATGATGAATTGGTTAAAAAAACGATTTGGATATATTTCTTATTGGGGACATCGGTTATCGTCTTATTAATAATTTGGATAATGAAGCGGAAGAAAGCAGTGTTGTAACTAGAACGGCGTGGGGGAAAATTCAAGTTAGAAGGTGAATATAGTGGATGAAGTATCAAATTTAATCAAAAAGTTATCATGGCACACACGCGAAGAGGAAAAGGAAGATGCAATTAATAAGCTACAATATATAAAGGATGAAGCTTTGCATTTATTAGTACAACCTATATCAAAAGACTATTGGGATGGAGCGGCTGAAACAGTCATACGTTTAGGATATCCACGTGTGAAAAGCATATTGCCGGGTTTGCTTGAATGGATACAAGATTTAAATTGGCCAGGTGCGGGGGAAATAGCTGGTTTTTTACTTGAAATAGGGGATCCGATGATTCCATATGTTAAAGATGTACTAAATCAACACAGCGATGATCAAGAATGGGTGTATTGGATTTTCGAAAAATTAATTGATCATTGGAACACGAAACAAGTCCAACAGATACAAGCAGAATTAATTAAGATTTCACAGGAAAAAGCCAATGACCTATCGGCATTAAGAATCTTATTAACTCACGGTATATACGCAAAAGATGTGGTCTGTGAAATAATCCAGCACAAAAAAGATGTCCTTGTATTTGAACTCAAGGAACTTCATGATACTCATCTTGAAATTGATTGTGAAGCTCTTCATAAAGAATTCTTAAATCAGCAGCCTAATGTAATTAAACAGTTTCATGAGCACAATAAAGACCGTTTTTATATATGTAATGCGATATCTAACCGCCAAGAAGTTTTAAGAGAAATAGAAATTTTTACTGCTGAGTTTCTCACTTCGTGAAGTTATCAAGCTTTACTGAAATAAATTGAAAGGAGACTAACCAATGAACAACATAAAAGTACTTCATTATGATGCTTTTTCTCCTTATCCCAACAAAGGAAATCCAGCTGGTGTAGTATTAGATGCGGCTCATTTGAGCGAAAGTGACATGCAAGCGATAGCTCATAAGGTCGGTTTTAACGAAACAGTTTTTGTAGTCTCATCAGATGTAGCTGATTTAAGGCTTAAGTATTTTACGCCAGGCCATGAGATCAATCTTTGTGGACATGCTACAATGGCATCTTTATTTGCTTTAAAAACAAAGGGGATCCTTGGTGAGGCTGGCTCGATAAAGATCGAAACAAACGTGGGGGTGCTACCCATTCAATTCAGTATGGTAACTTCATGATTGAAATTGATTGTCTGGGAGAAATCTGTCCAGTACCAGTAATGATGTTAAAAAAACATCAAAAAGCCATTCAAAATGGCGAACAGGTGATTCTGGTTACTGATCATAGCTGCGCAAAAGTTTCCATCACGGATTACTGTCGTGGTTCAAATTTGAAATGTACCATCCAAGAAGTTATTAATGGGGTATGGGAGATTACGATTGAGATATAAGTTCAACACAATGTATCAATCAATGTCTTTTCTATATAACGAATTAATTGTTTCGTATCATTGTCACAACGCTGATTATGTTTTTTTACCATGTAGACATCGTTATTTACTTGGAACTGATCAATATGAATAATCTTGAGTTGTTTACTATACAACTCTTTTTTTATGGACATATAAGGCAGAAAGGCAACACCATGTCCTCTAATTGCAGCAAGCTTTACCGCCTCAAGGGAGTCCAGATTAAACAGTATGTTTAATTTAAGCTCACCCGCAGATATGTTATTTAAAGCCCTTTGCACACAATGAAGCTGTGAGGACCAGATTAACGGATATTTAGGGAGCTCATTCAGTGTGATTTTATCAGGACAAACGGTCGTACTGCTTGCCACTAGCATAACTTGATCAGAAAACACCATATTGGAGCTTAATTCAGATTTCGGGGAAGGCCCGGAAATAAAGCCAACATCACCTTCTTCAAGAAGCAAACGTTCTTCTACCAGTGACGATGCCCCTTCGTTTAGAGTGATATGGCAATTGGGAAAATGCTTTTTTACCTCATATAAAGTACATGGCAGGGCATAATTACAGACTTCTGGAATCGCATAAATAGACAGCTCATGTTGTGTTGGCTGTAAATGATTGATCTCTGTGACCATATCATCATACAATTTACAGATTTGCTCCGCATACTTCTCTGCTATAATCCCTGCTTCTGTTAGGCTGGCCCCTTTATTACTTCTCACAAAAAGCTCAGAACCCAAGGTATTCTCCCAGGATTTCAACTGCTGACTCAGTGCGGATTGGGTGATATGAGATTTCTGAGCGGCTTTAGATATACTTTTTAACGAAGCAATATCTAAAAATAATTTAAGCGTTTCCATATTCATACTTATTCCTCCTGTTGCCCGCTGTTAGTGCAAACTATAGCATACTTGATTACGCTCCATCTGTGCCATTAGTAACACTTATACAGCATAAAGAAAGCAGATAACCACAGCGCAAATAAGTATGTTACTATTTTCACATAGTCAATTACATAAAACGATGGAGGTGTTAGACTATGGGGCAAACCGTAAGTCCCGAAACGAAATCAACTCGAACCAGAGCTCCTAGAAAACCTAAAAAGAGTCAGTTGCCCATCGCGTTGCTGGTCACAGTTCTCATTATTGGGTTTGGTTTTTTCCTAGACCATTCCCACGATAAAATGGTTGTCTACCTGCTTTTCGGTATTTCGTTTGGCGTTATTTTGCAAAGATCACGTTTCTGTTTTACTGCATCACTTAGAGATCCATGTATTACAGGCAGCACATCGGTAACAAGAGCTGTACTGATAGCATTTTCTCTCGCTACGATCGGATTTACAGCCATAAAGTATCCAGCATTCCTGGAAGGTAAACCGATTCCTGGGATGGATAATGTGGGTCAAATCAGTTTTGCTTTGATAATTGGCGCAGTATTATTCGGAATAGGCATGGTTATTGCAGGGGGTTGCGCTTCGGGTACATTGATGCGTGTAGGTGAAGGATTCACGATGCAGATGTTGTCACTTGTGTTTTTTGTCATTGGGTCACTTTGGGGATCACATGATATGGGTTGGTGGAGAGCTAACGTTATAAAGGATGCACCCACTGTATTTTTACCAGACGTCTTTGGTTGGCTTGGAGCGCTAGTTGTTCAGTTCCTGATCATTCTTCTGTTGTACATCGCTGCAGTTAAATGGCAAGAGAAAAAGATGGGAAGCGCAGATTAGTTTAAGTTATTACGTGAATATTTTCACTATTAGGAATTTTAAAAAATATAAAAGGTGGTTTTTAAGATGGCTGAATTTACACTTGATTGCCTGGGAGAAGCTTGTCCGGTACCGTTAATGAGAACAGAAAAGAAAATGACTGAACTAAATGTTGGAGACGTTCTAGTTGTTGCTATTGATCATAGCTGCGCAATGAAAAACGTACCAGAATGGGCGAGAAAACAGGGACATAATGTGGAAATCGAAGAGGTCGATGATGGCGAGTGGGAAGTTGTTATTGAGAAGGTAAAATAGGATCGCTAAGTAGGAAAGGACGGTGAATGAAACGGTGAACGAATTCTGGTTGAAGATATCGTCTAACCGCTTTTACAAGCAATTGCTCAAAGAACCGTTTACTTATGTAACTGGAGCTGTACTTCTCGCTGTGTTCGCTACAGCACATCTGGCTGTTTTCTCAAAAGGATGGGGAGTAACCAGCGCCTTCGCGGACTGGGGAGCTTGGGCGTATCGACTGGTAGGAGGAAATGTAGATAACTGGGCTTACTTTAGTACGGAGAAAGCTCAAAAAACATTATCTTCCGGATTTTTGAATGATGGTGGGTCTATTCGAAATGTAGGGATTATCTTAGGTGCATTAGCAGCGACATTGTTTGCTTCCGAGTTCAAGCTTAAGAAAATTAAGTCCAAAAAGCAGGTAGTGGCGGCTGTACTTGGTGGGTTGCTCATGGGGTACGGAGCTAGACTGGCTAATGGATGTAATATAGGTGCATTATTTACGGCTATAGCTTCTTTATCGCTTTCAGGCTGGATTTTTGGATTGTTCCTGCTGGTTGGTGCATTTATAGGCAGTAAATTATTAGCCAAATTCTTTATGTAAAAGTGAAATAGGCTGAGCTTATAGTGCTGACGAGAGTCAGCCTATTTTATTGAAATCATAGTCTACACAGGAGGGTCAATTGAAATGGAAAAGAAGACAGAACAGTATGATGTCGTCATTATCGGTGGCGGGGCTGCTGGATTAACAGCAGGGATCTATTGTGGACGAGCAAAATTGAAGACACTTCTTTTGGAAAAATCGCTGGTAGGCGGTCTTGCGACTTATACTAATGAAATAGAAAATTATCCTGGTTTTCCTGAAGGAACGACCGGAACAGATCTTATGGGATTATTTCATAAACAAGCCAAAAAATTTGGTGTGGATTTCAAAATGACAGATGTCAAATCTGTCTCGGCAGCGGAAGGGATTAAAGTAGTGGAAACCTTTCGGGTTCGATATGAATGTAAAGTCATTATCATAGCCAGTGGAGGAAAACCAAGAATTACAGGTGCAGCTAATGAAGATATGTTCTTATATGATAAAGGAATTTCCTTTTGTGCAACCTGTGACGCTGCGGCAAATACGGGGAAAACAGTTATGGTCGTTGGCAGTGGTGATGCAGCTATTGAGGAAGGGATGTTTCTGACTAAGTTTGCAGATAAAGTGATCGTATCTGTCATGCATGATCATGGGAAAATGGATTGTAATGAAATTGCCAAAACGCAGGCACTAGAAAACCCTAAAATGGAATTCATGTGGAATACGGTGGTAAGTTCTTTCGAAGGTGAGGAACGTTTGAATTCCGTCGTCCTGAAAAATTTAAAATCTAATGAACTGCAAAACGTAAAGGTCGATTCATGTTTTTTATTTATTGGATACACCCCTAACACAGAAATTTTATCAGGGGTAGTAGATCTAAATCGTAATGGATATGTACTTATTAATGAGAAAATGGAAACGAATATACCTGGGGTCTTTGCAGCAGGAGATGTGTGCGATAAATTTCTAAAACAAGTTGCTACCGCTGTTGGCGATGGTGCCATTGCAGGGTATGGTGCAGAGAAGTATATATCTGAATGTGAGGTGTATGAGCATCAAATTCTGAATCAAGGCAAAGCATCTGTTGTTTATTTATGGAATGCCACAGATCCTTCCTGTCGGGAGTTATTGCCTCTAATTGAGGGATTTGAGCAATCCCATTCGGATGTCAGGGTCACAAAGGTAGATGTATATAAGTCACCCGGACTTGCTGCCAAGCTAGGAATAGATTCAGTTCCTTCTATTGTTTATCTAGATGATGGAAAGATCCAAAGAGTAATTACTGAAAAGATAAATGAAGAAATACTGAGGACTCTTGCTAATTAAGGAGAAAGTCAAAGACACATGCAGATGTTATCTCTGTATGTGTCTTTTTTTATTCAAGCTTAAGGAATATGAGAAGAGCTAATGCAAGAGAGTGTCAAAGTATCAATAATAGTTGTTTTGTCATATATTTTTGAAAGCGCTTAAACCTTATGATTATTTTATAAATGTTGCAACTATAGCGGAGGGAGAAAGGACATCAATTATCTGTACATATCTTCAAAATCATCACAAGGAGGATTCACCTATGGCGAACGCAAGCGTCGCACCAGACAAGAGATCCGGACCGAATCTCAACAAGCAACGAACTAGCGGGATCAGACGCTTTTTTAAGCAAATAGATCTACAGCTTATGGTATTACCAGCACTTGTTCTAGTTTTTATTTTTGCCTATATCCCCATGTACGGGATTCTAATTGCATTCCAGGATTACAAGTTAGGGAATAGCTTTATTAGCAGTGACTGGGTTGGCTTAAAGCACTTTATTTACTTCTTTAATGCTCCTGAATTTGAAGTGGTTATGAAAAATACAATCATTATCAGCTTACTGAAGTTTTGTTTTGGGTTTCCTGCACCGATTATTTTGGCGTTAATGCTGAACGAAGTCCGTAAGATGTTCTTTAAACGGGTGATTCAGACCGTTACTTACTTGCCTCACTTCTTATCTTGGGTAGTTATCGGCTCAATGGTTACCTCGATGTTATCCGTAGATAACGGCAGTATAAATATGCTGCTTGAGAAATTGAAATTCATTGATGAACCGATCAACTTCCTTTCCATGACAGAATATTTCTGGGGCATTTTAGTTACAACCAATGTATGGAAAGAAATTGGATTTGCTTCAATCGTGTACTTAGCTGCCATTGCTGGTATTGACCCGCATTTATACGAAGCGGCTTCGATGGATGGTGCAAGTCGGTTTAAACAGATATATTTGATAACGTTGCCTTCAATTATGCCAGTTGTAATCATCTTTATGATTTTGGCAATCGGTAATCTGGTGAATGCAGGATTCGAAGATATTTTGATCCTAGCTTCCAATCCAGCTCTGCGAGAAGTGTCAGATTCAGTTGATGTATATGTTGTACGTGTCGGTATAGACAATTTCAGGTACTCCTATGCGACTGCTATCGGATTGTTCAAGGCCGTGATCAGCGTGACATTACTTACCTTTGCCAACTTCATTGCCAGAAGAGCAGGGAACAGCTTGTGGTAATGAATTACTCAATATAGGGGGACCAAACTATGAAACGTATTAATATAGGAGATCGAATATTTATAGGATTCATATATGTATTTTTGACCTTACTGGCATTTTCCGCTTTTTATCCATTTTGGAACTCACTTGTTATTTCCTTTAATGAGGGGATGGATACTTCGAAAGGTGGAGTTACTTTCTGGGTCCGTGAGTTCACGCTTGAGAATTATAAGATCGTTTTTGAAGATTCTCGTCTAATGGGTGGATTCGTCATTGCTACATTGCGGACAGTAATCGGTACAGTAACAGCGATACTGGCCACTTCGATATTCGCTTATGGAATGTCGAAGCGTGAACTGATGGGTCGCAAATACTACATGATTATGTGTATCATTACTATGTATTTCGGTGGGGGACTCATTCCGTCTTACATGCTTATCAGAAGTTTAGGTCTCTTCAACTCATTTTGGGTGTTTATAATTCCTGCACTGGTCAGCGTATGGAATATGATCATATTCCGGACCTTCTTTCAAGGCCTTCCACAAGGTTTAGAGGAGTCAGCAAAGATTGACGGTTGCGGATATTGGGGGACTTTTGTCCGCATCGTACTTCCTTTGTCGGGACCAGTTATAGCAACATTATCTTTGTTCACAGCAGTAAATCACTGGAATGAGTGGTTCGTAGCGAGTATTTACATTACGAAAGAGGAGTTAATGCCGATTCAGACCATCTTAAGACAGATATTGTTCTCTAATATTGCTTCAGAACAGCTGTCTAATGTAGATGCAAGCTCCATTGCTCATATTAACTCGGCAAAGAAAATAACCTCGAAGTCATTAACGATGGCTACGATCATGGTTGCAACCATTCCGATTGTATGTGTGTATCCATTCCTACAAAGATTCTTCGTTAAAGGGGTCTTGGTCGGATCATTGAAAGAGTAGGATGATAGAATGAGAATGGGTTTAGAGCGTATTGCTTTGAACATAGATTACAAATTGAAAGGGGAAAATACATTGAAGACTAAGAGAAAGATGCTTCTCGGTATGATGTCTACCTTGCTATTAACGACTTTGGTGGCGGGTTGTGGTGGCAACAATTCAAGCGCTCCGGCGGCAACTGCTGAACCAGAGAAAGAAGGAGGAACAGCGGTCAACACAGCAACTGAAGCACCTGCGGCTGATTTGTATGAATTAGGGAAAGAACCGCTTGAAGTCTCATTCTACGGAAATTACGGCTGGTATCAAATGCCGAAATGGGGCAAAGATGCTGCTTCTAAATGGATTTTAGATAATCTGAAGATCAATGTCACAGGAATTAGCTCTGGTGGTAATAACGCTCAAAAGCTGCAAACGATGATCGTTGGTAACGAGCTGCCGGATATTGTGTGGACCGAGAAAGGTGCTGACGTAGAACGTCTTCGCCAAGCGGATATGCTAGTTCCTTTGGATGAATATATTGATAAATATCCAAACTTTAAGAAATACTTAACAGCTGGACATTTGGAATTGCTTCGGTCCCCTGATGGGAAGATCTATCAGCTGCCGAATTATTATACAACTCAGCCAAACGGAAATGCCGGTTATGCTATTAATAAAAAGATTTACAAAGAGCTTGGTTCTCCTAAGCTAGAAACGACAGATGATTTGTATGCTTATTTAAATGCTGTTAAGGCGAAGTTCCCTGACGTTATTCCGTTCGAGACGGGTTTAGCGAGAGATGGTAACGGAATTGACCAGTTATTCTCCTCTTTTAAAGAGAGTAATCTGTCGTATACTAGAATATACGCCGTACCTGATGGCGACAAAATGGGTTCGATATACAAGGATGAAGGATTCCGTGAGTCAGTTGTATTTGCTGCTAAATTAATGCGTGAGAAGCTAATGACGCAGGATGCGAATACTCAAACAGAAGATCAAATTAGAGAGAAAGCGATGAATGGCAAGTTTGCTGTTATTGCGACTTTTGATCCAATGAAATTGCTCGCCACTGCTGATGAAGAGATGAAGAAGACGGATCCGGAAGCTGGATATATGTTTATTAAACCGATTTACAAAGCTGGTTTGGATCAAAGTAAGATTACTCCAGGAACGTATAATCAGTTAGGTTGGAACGTTGCTACAATCACTAAAAACGCTAAAAATCCAGAGGCTGTATTCGCTATGCTTGACTGGATGACAGGACCAGAAGGTTCTATGGTTCTTAACTGGGGTCCTCCAGGACCAGAAGGTTATTGGGATGGATTTGAAGCAGATGGACTTACTCCTAAATTTAATAAAGATAAATATCTGAATGAGCCAGAAGCTCTGTCCGAAATTAACGGAAAAGCCGGTGACTTGGTATGGGTAGGTAATACTGTTTTCTTGGATAATACAAAGAAAATGATGTTGCAAACCCTTCCAGCTGACAAGATTGACTTTAGTAACCGTTGGCAGATGGAAGTAACTTGGGCTTCGCAAGGTGACTTTACGGAGTTCCTGAATTGGGATCCGGCTCCAGACAGTGAAGAAGGGATTATCAGACAAAGTGTCAGAGATATCTGGTTAACAGCAAGAGCAAAATCGATGTATGCGAAGACTGATGCAGAAGCATTAGCAATTCTTGATAAAGCACATGAAGATTCTATCAAGGTTGGCTATGAGAAATTCCTTGATTATGTAACAAAAGTATGGACAGAAAATAAGAAAGCTTTAGGTAAATAATAATTTGTAATACGAAGGTTTGCTATTTAGCAAGCCTTCGTTTTTACGTCCCATTTCTTGTACTCATTGTTTTATCAGCTGTTAGGGAAGAGAATGAATGGTATACTGAAAAAGATTGGTTAGTAGAATTCAGCTGGTTGGATTAAAACATTTCAAAGGGGGATTGTGTTGATGTACAACGTATTATTAGTAGACGATGAGATGCTTGATCTTGAAGGCATGAGACAATTCATTCCTTGGAATGAACTGGGTATGCAGGTCGTGGAGGCAGCGAATAACGCGTTTACGGCATGCGATATTTTAGAACAGCATGTTATTGATATTATTGTTAGTGATGTGAATATGCCGAATATGTCGGGTCTAGAGCTGGCTCGGATTGCCATAGAGAAAAAAAACGATATACGTGTGATTTTTGTAAGCGGTTACCAGGATTTCAGCTATGTGAAACAGGCGCTTTCACTAAAAGCATATAGCTATGTCCTTAAGCCAATGGATGACAAGGAACTTATTGCTGCACTACAGAAAGTAAAGCAGGATTTAGATGATGAAAGTAAACGGCGTGACGTTGAAGAAGCTTATCAGCATATGATTCCTATGGCCAAGAATGATTTGTTGATCCGCTTATTTGAAGGGGAATGGGAGGGGGACACTCAAGCTGGAATGTTAAAGCTTATGAAGTCCTACGGTCTGGATAAGCTGGAATGGCCTATACGTGTGGCGGTTTTGGAGCTGGATTATTTCAACTGGTTGCAAGAACAGGATAATCTAACTAAACATCTAATGTCCAAGGACTTTCTGTATGAAGTGAATACTATTGCTCAGAAGCACGGTATGCCACATTGCTATAAGGTATCTTCTTATCGAATCGCGTTGTTGATTAACGAACAGGAGATGGAGAAGTTTATTGAAGAAATTTATGAGTCAATTCGCACAAAATTTCCTGTCACTATGACCGTAGGGGTAGGGAAGCCTACATTTGCTATGGACCAGGTCCACACCTCCTATCGGCAAGCTATGGAAGCCGTTGACGGAAAGATGTTTCTCGGCAAGGGCAAACTAATTATGTATGAAACGGTTAGCAGCGAACCTGGAATGATTGATGCCCGTACGTTGGATGCCCGTATGGATACACTTTTTAAAGCGATGAAAGAATATGAGTTAGTCCTTATTTATGACGAGATCGATAAGCTGTTTAAATCCGTGAGTAGTTTAAGATCTAAATTCACGATTCATAATCTAGCCATGTATATTATATGGAAGCTGGATCAGCAGTTGAAAGAGGTTAGTGAGGATTTATTTGAAATCTTAGGTATGGAGTTACATAGTTTAGATATTTTGCTTCAATTCGATACGATCAGTGATATACGCTCTTGGCTTGTACTCAAAACGTTTGAAATATCCGAGTATCTACGCAGTAAAACAGAGTCAGTGAACAATAAACTGATTAGAGAAATTATGCAAATGATGAAGGATAAGATGAGCGAGAATTTTACGTTAAAGGATATTGCACAGCAGTTCTCTTTCTCACCCAACTATTTGGGATATCTATTTAAAGAGGAAACTGGGAAAACGTTCAGCGAAGTACTCATTCAGCTGCGAATGGAACAAGCCGGCAAGCTTTTGAAAGATCCGAAGTGTAAAATCTATGAAATCGCGAGCCAGGTAGGTTACCGTTATCTTCCTTACTTCAGCAGACAATTCAAAGAAGCCTATGGTATGACACCTATGGAATATCGTAAGCGGGAGAAGTGATGGGGGATGATGTTGCATGAAACAACCAAGAAGTAAACATAAGTATGTGCCGATAGGGTATAAATTAATGCTGACGTATATTTTTTTCATTATTATCCCAGTATCTGTGATAGGTTTTGTCTCTCACTCTATGTACAATGATTCATTACGCGAGCATACAAGTTCGAATATTAAAGGTACGTTGTTGCAAATTCGCGATAATATTGATTATAAAATGGGGGAAGTTACCCGGATATCCACGCAATTATATAGTGATTATGATTTCTATCGGAATCTGCGAAGCTATGAAGAAGGCTGGGAGAATTATGACCGGATGTCTATGAAGGTACTTCCAAAGCTGGACGTAGCTATTCAATCAACGGGTATGAGGATTGGGATGTCGCTATTTTTAAAGAATGAATCCATTCCTGAGATCTATTCGAATTCACTAGAGGGCTATCTGGATAATAGTAGCTTCTATCATCTTTACCATATGAACCGGATTGAAGGGAAATCCTGGTATTATGATTTTCCAACCGAGAAATATGCGGAGACTATGAAATGGTGGCAGATTGAGCGCGATGTAGAAAATAATCGTATCTCGTTGCTACGTAGATTAATAGATACATATGATCCTCTTGTACCTAAGGAGATTGGCTTCCTGCGGATTAATGTAGGCATTCCAGATCTGTTCAATAGTGTGAATTATACGAAGATAGGAAAAGGAAGTATTCTAATTTTAAAAAACGAGTTCGGAAGAACGATGTACCAATCGGGAGAACTACCAGAGCACTATTCCAACGAAGCCGAACTTAATAAGGATTACCTGACGATTAGTGAAACAGTTACAGTTTCTAACCAAGCTTGGCAATTAAACGCGCTAGTTCCAATTACGATTCTTGAACAGGATGCAGTGAAGGTACGACTGTTTATTATTTTGATGTGTCTCATCTGTTGTGTAGTTTTTAGTTTTGTCGGCATATTTATATCCCGATATTTTTCAATTCGGATTAATAAGTTCGTGTACGTGCTGAATGCCTATCGGGAAGGTGATCTTCACAAGCGTATTTCCTATCGAGGCAAGGATGAATTCTCTCAGATTGCAACCGCATTAAATGATATGGGCGAAAATATCGATATGTTGATTAAAGAGGTATATTTGACGCAGCTCCAGAAGAAGGAAGCAGAGCTTGAAATTCTGCAATCACAAATCAATCCTCATTTTCTATATAATACGTTGTCATCTATTATTCAATTAGCCAAGTTTGGTCAAAATGAGAAGCTGCAGCAGATGGTGCTGGAATTAGCGAAGTTTTATCGCCTGACGCTTAATGAAGGACGAACCATGATTCCGGTCCCGACTGAAATTGAGCAGGCAAACGCTTATTTAGAAATTCAGAAAATTAAATACGGTGATCGTCTGGAAGTTATGTTTGATTTTGATACAGAAATCTGGCCTTATGAGACTATAAAACTGATTCTACAACCCTTTATCGAGAACGTGCTGAAGCACGCCTGGTGTGGTGATCACATTCATTTACGCATTGTTGGGCGTAAAGAGGGCAATGATATTCTATTCCGCATCATTGATGATGGAATCGGCATGAGACAGGAACGTATTGATCAAATTTTTGATCCAAAGGGCCACACGAATACAGGTTATGGGGTCCGTAATGTAGATCAGCGGATTAAACTGCAATATGGATCTGAGTACGGCGTAACCATTTTTAGCCGTGTTGGAATTGGCACTTCTGTTCAGATACTAATTCCTGCTAATAAGGGCAAGCGTGGCATTCGTTCGAATGTTGTACATGATGAAAAGGGGTCTTAAAGCTAGTTTTTCTAGCCTAAGACCCCTTTAATTTTAATTAAAATCCTTTATATTGAGGCTCTTCGGACTCCAATTCGGTTACCCGGTTCTCTACTTGAGTTACGATTTGTTGTGTTTGCTCGGCTGCGTTCGTGAACAAGGTTTTTGCACTCTCGTTTTGTGTTTCTAGTGCAAATTGTTCAAGACTGGCTTGAGCACCTTTTAAAGAAGATAAACATGTTTTAACTTGTGAGGCTACTGTCATTGAGTTTCTCTCCTCTGTGTTGGATTATTAGCATGACGAATGCTATTGTCCTCAAATGCTTCTAGCGTTATGCAGGAAAAAAATTCATACTTCTAGTAATAGATGATTTTCCATAAATAAGTAGTGAAATTCCGGATTGAATGCGCCTTTATTGACAAATAATGAGTGTTAGTAAACAAGTTTTGATTCAAAAGGAGGGTAATTGTAATGCCGGAGTGGTTAGAGGTTGTAGTTCGAACGCTCTTTGCTGTGGTTGTACTTTTCTTTTTAACAAAATTACTGGGAAAGAGACAAGTATCGCAGCTCTCGTTCTTCGAGTATATAACGGGGATAACCGTCGGCAGCTTAGCCGCTTACATTTCTTTGGATACGGATAAGTTATGGCATTTAGGGCTCATTGCACTGATTGTATGGGTGGCTTGTTCTTTAGGGATCGAATACCTTCAGATGAAGAGTAAAAAAGCAAGAGACTTTATTGATTTCAAGTCCACCGTACTAATTAAGGACGGAAAAATACTCGAAGATCATATGAAAAAAGAACGTTTAACCACAGATGAACTGCTGGAGGAATTACGCAAAAAAGACGTTTTCAATATATCGGAAGTGGAATTTGCGATTATGGAATCTGATGGAGCCATAAATGTTTTACTCAAGAGTGAATATCAGCCGGTAACCCCTAAGCAATTGGGTATAAAGGTTGCCCCGGAGAAAGAGTCGCAAGTTGTCATTATGGATGGTAAAGTGCTCGACAAACCATTAGACACCCTAAACCTGACGCGAAGCTGGCTGGATGGAGCCCTTGAGAAAATGGGTTTTACGGTTGAGAATGTTTTTCTTGGACAAGTTGATTCTTATGGTGAGCTGACTGTCGATTTGTATGCAGATAACTTTAAAGTCCCACAGCCGCAGGATAAGCCTCAATTATATGCTTTGCTGAAAAAGTGTGAAGCTGATTTAGAGATGTTCAGTTTATCAACAGATAACGAAAAAGCTAAAAAAATGTATGAACAATGTTCGGAGCAATTGCAGGCTTCACTGAAGGTTTTGAAACCGTTAATTCAAAGCTAAGGGTAAAGATAAAGGCACTCTCGAGTAAGATCGAGGGTGTTTTTTATATTAATTTAAATAAATGTAATAATATGGGCATAAAGTAGCTGTACAACTTCGAAATATTAATTATAGTTGAGATTAGGCTGGAGTTATAGATGACACAAGATTGGAGGAATGCCTTCGCTTTTTATTTACATCAGAAAACAAGGAGGAAGATGTTCACGTGAAACTAAAAGGAAGATTTTCATTCGGAATTATGGTTGCGCTTACAACTTCACTGGTTCTAGGTAATTTGGCATGGAGTAACCCTACCGCTCAGGCAGCAAATATCTTCAGTAATGATTTTGAGAATGGAAGTGCCGACAATTGGATGAGTACAACAGGAACTTGGTCTGTAGTTGAAGAAGGTGGCAATCATGTGTATTACCAATCCAGTCAAAACGAAGGACGTTCGTTCTCCGGTAGCAACACGTGGACAGATTACAGCGTTCAAGCTGATGTGAAGATTGATGATTTCAATGGGACTAATCGAACTTATGTGTGCGGGCGCTATGTTGACGGAAATAACTATTATGCTGCATCTCTGTCTAACAGTAATGGTGGGACGCTTGAAATACGAAAAAAAGTGAATGGTTCAAGTTCAACACTGGCTAGTAAAACTGATTTTCCTATAACTACAGGGACTGCCTATACAGTTAGGCTAGAGCTTAGTGGAGATTCGCTTAAAATGTATGTTAATGATGTTTTACAGCTAAATGCACACGATAACATTTTGACAGCAGGAGGTATAGGACTTGTAGCTTATAAGACAGCAGCGAAGTTCGACAATATCAATGTCTCCGATATCACCACGGGCACTCCGACACCAACGCCTACTATAGCTCCAACAATTGCACCAACGGTAGCTCCTACGGCTACTCCAACAGCAAGCGCAACCCCCACTGCGACAGTAGCTCCAACCGTCACACCAACAGCAACACCAGTTGCAGGCTCTATTTATGTAGCTCCAAATGGTCTGGACAGCAACGCAGGAACAATTGGTAGTCCAACCACACTGGCCTCAGCGATTACGAAGGTAGCCCCCGGGGAAACCATCTATATGCGTGGAGGGGTTTACACGTATTCTTCAACAATAATTGTTGGACAAGATAATAGCGGAAGCTCTAACTTACGAAAGAACATCACTGCATATGGGACTGAGAAGCCTATATTGGATTTTTACGCTCAGCCATTTGACCCAGCTCAACGTGGTTTGCAGATATACGGTAACTACTGGAAGGTAAAAGGATTAGAGATAAGAGGCTCAGGAGACAATGGGATCTTTATTGGCGGGAACTATAACATTATTGAGAATGTTGAAACCCACCATAATCGGGATTCGGGACTGCAAATCAGCCGTTATGCTTCATCACTGACCAGCATGAGTCAATGGCCGAGCTATAATCAGATCATTGGAGTGTATTCTCATGATAATTATGATCCGGATAACGGGGAAGACGCTGATGGTTTTGCTGCTAAGCTGACCATAGGTCCTGGTAACGTATTCGATAAATGTATAGCTGCATGGAATACAGATGACGGCTGGGATCTTTACAGTAAATCAGAAACAGGCCCCATCGGAGTGGTGACGATCAAGAATAGTATCTCCTATAAGAACGGACAGACCTCAGATGGAAATTCAACGGCAAACAGTGATGGGAATGGATTCAAACTAGGTGGTGAAAAAATTGCAGTAAACCACATTGTGCTGAATAGCATAGCGTTTCAAAATAAAAAACACGGATTCACTTACAATAGTAATCCAGGTTCCATTCAGTTAACAAATAATACTTCTTGGAGTAACGGACAGAGTAACTTTGCTTTTGATGCCGGTACTCACCAATTTACGAACAACTTGTCTTTTGCTGGAGGATCGAGTGACAAAACAAGTGGAACCGATATTCTAAGTACTAATGTGTGGTGGAAAAGTAATGCAAGTACCAATGCCAAGGGTTTGGTGGCCAGTGCCGCTGATTTTGTAAGTCTTACACCTTCAGTGGTGCGAAATGCAGATGGTTCTTTTAGTCTGGGCAGTTTCCTCAAATTAACTGGGGGTAGCGATCTAATCGGAACTGGAACACCTAGCGGAACTAATATTGGTGCAACTTTTCCGTGATTTGAAAGCTAGGGGTATGAGCTCCTTATTTAATTGACTCTGTAGGATTAGATAGGTCATTTTATTCGATATTTTGATGGGCATGAGTCCGGTACTATACCGGATTTGTGCCTATTTGGTTTGTTTTAAGTATAAACCTTCCATCACGTTGGCAAACTAAGCCAGATTAACAAGTCACAATTTTGGAGGTAGTCTGCAGATGTCTGGAATTATTGAAACAATAAAAGAACAACTGGAAGGATCTAGTGATGCAGTTTTTCAAAACATTCGCCTTCATGGGCATTCCTGTGACTTGATCTATATCCCATTCATCGTAAATTCCCTGAGTCTTCATAAAGATATTGCATTGCCGCTAAAAAATGAAGCAAATTCAGAGCACAAATGGCCGGATTTTTTAGAACGACTGGATCGAGGAGCTGTTTTTCCCATCCCGTATCTTAAGGAGTTTGACATAAACAAGGCTGTGGATTTGATTGTCGCTGGAAAAGTAGTGCTTTATTTTGAAGAGCTTCCTTATGTTTATTATTTTGAGATCACGCAATATCAGAAAAGATCGGTTACGGAATCACAAAATGAACTTGTGGTGATTGGACCACAAGAAGCATTTATTGAAGATATTGAAACAAATCTGTCCCTGCTCCGACACAAAATTAAACATCCGGATCTAAAGACTATTCATTATACGATTGGTAAATATACAAAAACTGATGTGTATGTTGTATATATTGAAGGACTTTATAAAAAAGAAGTTCTTACTGAAATTGAAAAGCAACTAAATGAAATAGATATTGATGGCATATTGGGCATTAGTTATATATCGGAACAATTACGGAAGGGGAACTTGACACCATTTCCGGTATTTCAATATACAGAACGTCCCGACTCGGTGGCAGCTTCTTTAATGGAAGGCCGGATCGGAATATTACAGGATGGCACACCCACTGCAATGATTGCACCTACCTCTTTTTTTACAATGCTACAATCCTCTGAGGATTATTATCAAAGCTTCTATGCCGCAAGCTGGATTCGAATGGTTCGATTTGTGTTCTCCATCCTATCGATGATTCTTCCATCGCTTTATGTTGCGATTACAACCTTTCATCCTCAGATCATTCCCTCAAACCTGTTAATTACGATAGCATCTGCCAGAGAGAACATTCCTTTCTCAGCATTGACTGAGGCTTTGATTATGGAGCTTACCTTCGAAGCCCTTAGAGAAGCTGGAACCCGAATACCAAAGCCTGTGGGCCAGACCGTTTCTATTATTGGGGGTATAGTCATCGGTCAGGCTGCGGTACAAGCGGGAATTGTATCCGCTCCAATGGTTATTGTTGTTTCCATTACCGGAATTGCCACCTACATTATTCCCCATTATGAGCTCGGTCTGACTTTTCGCTTACTTCGTTTCCCTTTATTGATTATGGGGGGAACAATGGGATTGCTCGGGGTATATATTACAGCTTTTTTGATTTACGGACATTTAGCTAATCTTAGACCGTTAGGCTCACCGTATTTACAACCCGTTGCCCCTTTGGTGTTAGAAGATTGGAAGGACACATTATCTCGCTTTCCCTCTAACTATATGAAGAAACGCAGCAAACTTTATAGCAACAGGAATCTAAGGAGACAGAATCAAAAATGAGAACTCTAAAGATAGGAGTTGTTATACTTCTACTCCTAAATTTAACAGGCTGTTGGTCTTCAAAGGTGGAACTGGACGAATTAACCTTTGTGTACGGCTTATTTATAGATGTAGGCAAAGAAGCAGGCACCGTTGAAATTACGATTAACTCTCCTTTGCCCAATCGTCTCAACTCGGGAAGCCAGCCCTCAAGTGGTGGCGGTGATGGGAATAGTTATTCTACAGTTTCTAAGACCGCAGATACGATCGCAGACGCCATGTTACTAGTTCAGAAAGATCTGACACGTCAACTTAGTCTTTCCCAATTGAAAATAATTGTCTTAGGGAAAGCTTATGCAGAACAAGGGATTGGTGAACTCCTATTATGGATTAGAAGAGAGCCAAGTCTCCCCCTTGGAACCTATGTCATGGCTAGTCCCGGCAGTGCAAAAGAGATGAATACATTAACACCTATCTATGAACAATTGCCTTCTGATGTACTGAGGAGCTTTGGAACAGAAAAATACATGTTTTCGACTACAATTAAGGACTGCATATTCGCTGAGGCTTCGGGCGTTGGATTTGCTATAAATAATCTTTCATTTGGCAAAAAAGAAGAAACTACAAAAGAAGGCAAACCACAATATTGGGCAGGCATTCAAGGAGCTATGTTGTTTCAGAATGAGAAAATGAAGGGAATACTAAAGCTTAAAGAGGGGAGGGCATTGGCATGGGCCGCAGGCAAGCTTAAGCTGTCGGTTTATTCTGTTACCTGGGATGGTGGAGAAAGTGCAGCAAGTGTTGTATTTGTTAGCACCAAATCTTCGAAAAAAGTAAAAATAACGGATAAGGGTCCAGTTTTTACAGTGAAATTAAAGGGAAAAGCTAGTGTGATTTATTTAAGGGATCCTAAGAAAAGAAATCTAGAGGAGATCAGTAATATCATTACAGAGAAACTAAGCGATAAAGTAACTGCTAATCTGACCGAAGCTATACGTTTATCCCAGCAAGCAGGTGCGGATGTTCTACAGCTCGGCATGTTGCTGGAATGGAATGATCCGAAACTTTGGAAGCAATTAAGAGAACGTTGGGATAATTACTACGCTCATGAGGCAGATATTAAGGTGAAGACGGACTTTCGGATTGTGGATTTTGGGACAGCAAAATAAAGAACTGAGGAAGGAGAAGTTATGCGTACAACAAAGTGGCAGCTGTTCCGGTTTATCACCATTTTTTTTAGCTCACAAACCACCATTTTTTTGATACCAGCTATTATTGCTACTTCCTCTTATCAAGGCTGGATTGCATTAATCGTTGGCTCCTTATTAGGATTGATATTATTGTGGTTTACAATCTATGTTGGTAAGCTGCGACCTAATCAAGCTTGGGTTCACTTTGGAAAAGAGATCATTGGCAAATGGCCACATAAATTTATGATTCTGCTCCTACTATGCTGGTGTGTTTATTATGTTTCTTTCGATATAGAGAATTTCGTACTATTTTTCGGCTCGAATTATTTAAGAGGAACTCCACCTCTATTTATCCAGTGTGTCGTTGGTCTCGTAATCATGTACACGGCAAGTCTAGGATTTGCAACAATTACATATATGGCCGATGGATTATTTATTATTTTCTTTATTACCGTGATCATATTATTTAATTTATTCCTTCCAAACGCGGACTTTAATATGGTACCTGCTTTCTTTCATTATCATGATCCTGGAATCGCCCTGAAAGATTCTATTGTGGTCATGTCATGGTTTGGAGAATGGATTGTGCTTTTGTTCATTGCACCTGATTTAAAAATTGAAGCGAAAATGATGAAAAGATTAGTATTTGCGCAGTTCTATGTTTCAATTACGGTCTTAATAGGATGGTTATTGACAATGATGAGTTTTGGTCCACATTTAGGCCAGCAACTCCAATATCCTTTTCTTGAGATGGTGCGTAGTTCAAAAGAAGATAATTTATTAGGTAATACTGACCCGCTTTTGATTGGAATATGGTCGTCTTCGATGTTTATTCACAGCGCTTTCCTTATCTATGTAGCTTCAAAATGTGTAGCAAGTTTGTTTAATACTAATAGTAAAAAATTTTACGTTCCCCTTTTAACACTGGCTTCAGTGACAATAGCATACTTATATTCACGCGACGTCGGCAGATATTACGAACACTACAAAAGCTTTGCCATTGTGATCATTTGGCTAATCGTTGAAAGCATACCCATCTATTATGGGATTGTAGCCTTTTTTCGATATCGGCATAAGACTGCGAAATGAAAATCGAATGGAAGACGGGTGCTGTCTAATTACGGACAGTGCTTTTTTTGTGAATTATAAATCGGGTACGCTTTCTGTTATGATTAAAGCACTTATTACATAATTATCCTCAGATTGGATGGTGTATTCACATGAATCTTCAAGAAGTAACTGAACTTATCAAATCTATTAGGGCCAATCTTGCCAAAGTCATTGTAGGAAAAGAGGAGGGAGTAGACCTGCTGCTGACCGCATTACTTGCGAATGGACATGTCTTGCTGGAAGATGTACCTGGTACGGGTAAAACCTTGCTGGCAAAGGTTCTTGCCAAATCATTGGATTGTTCATTTAAGCGCATACAATTTACGCCGGATTTATTGCCTTCCGATTTAAGCGGGATCAACTATTACAATCAGAAGACGGGAGAGTTTCAGTTCAGACCAGGTCCGGTATTTGCTAATATACTGCTGGCTGACGAAATTAATCGTGCAACACCTAGAACCCAATCCAGCCTACTGGAGTGTATGGAGGAACGGCAAATTACTATCGATGGGGTAACGCACGGATTAGAAGCACCGTTTCTTGTCATTGCTACTCAGAATCCGATAGACAACCAAGGGACCTTCCCACTGCCTGAGGCTCAATTAGATCGATTTTTGATGCGGATTACTACGGGTTATCCTACCTTTGATGAAGGGATACATATTTTGCAGCGTTTTCGTGAGAATAATCCGCTCGAAGAGTCTTTTCCTGTAGCAACGGCACAAGATATTCAAGCCGCACAGCGTTTAGCCGCATCGGTAAGTATCAGTGATGATTTATTAGGTTATATCGTACGGATAACGGAAGCTACACGCAAATCTACGGCAGTAAAACTGGGTGCGAGTCCACGTGCCAGTGGCGCGTTGCTTAGATCAGCTCAGGGATATGCACTTATTCAAGGCAGATCCTATGTAACACCGGATGATATCAAAGCCGTGGCTGTTTCCGTGCTTGCACATCGTCTGCTGCTTCATCGGGGATTAGGCTCAAGAGAGGGACAAGCCGCGGATATTGTATTGCAAGTGCTTCGTGAAGTTGAGGTGCCTGCTGAACCCGTGACGTCCTTAAGAGGCGGAAAGGTGGAATGACCTATGGCTTTGCCTTGGTTCATTTTCATTACAGTGGCGTTGGTGTTACTTCTTGCTGACATTTATAAACGGAATGGTCTGAAAGCGCTTAGTTATTCTCGTTATTTTTCAAGTAAGACTGCTTATGAAGGAGAACGTATTGAGATGATCGAGGAGATCATTAATGCGAAGCTTCTTCCTTTGCCGTGGCTCCGATTGGAGTCTAGTATTGCGAGAGGTCTGGAATTTGGAAGTCAGGATAATCTTGGGATTAGTACAGGAGAAATCTCTCAGAATCATATTAGTTTATTCTATTTAAAATCTTATCGTCATATTAAAAGACGGCATCAAGTGACATGTGAGCGTCGTGGTTTATATCGTTTAGAATCCGTGACTATGACAACGGGAGATCCATTTGGTTTGACTCGAAAAAACAAAACATATCCACTCGAGTTAGAGTTGTTGATCTATCCCGTTCTGCTGAATCTAGACGAGCTTCCATTGCCCATTCATAGCTGGCTGGGTGAGCTTCCTGTGAAAAGATGGATCGTTGAAGACCCTTTTCTGACTGCTGGCATTCGTGAATATAGCTCAGGAGATTCTATGGGATTGGTAAACTGGAAGGCTACAGCACGTACTGGTGTTATGCAGGTTCATAAAAAAGATTACACGGCTGATTCCCGGCTCGTCATCTGTCTGAATATAGAGGACAGTGATTCCATGTGGAGAACGGTGACTGATGTGGAACGAATCGAGCAAGGAATAAGATATGCAGCGACTATAGCTGAATACGCAATGCAGCATGGAATTGAGACCGGATTAATCTGTAATGGCAGATTGGACGATGCTGGCGAAAGAGATCCAATTGAAGCAGAGCCGATGGCTCAGCTCGAAGATATGTTAGAGCTCCTGGCAAGGCTGAAGCTGGATAGAACACTTCCTATGAGTCGACTATTGGAATTGCAGGTTGAGAGTGGAATTAGTGACACAGACTTTCTAATCATAAGCTGCCATAGGGGAGCAGAATTGCAAAAGGCGACGGATCTCCTAATGCAGCAAGGCAATGGTGTGGAATGGCTGGATATTCCGGAACAAGGGAGAGAGAGCGCATGAAGCTTACGTTGTCTGGCTATGTAAGGGAAACAGTGAAACTCTGGTTGTGGTCTATTATTGAATTGTTGCTATTTCTACCGGTTTGGGTTCTATTTCAGATTTATTTGTTGCCCCAACAAGATGAACAAATATGGTTGATTGCGCTGCCTATACTAGCTTTAGCAGGCATTCTTTTGCGCAATTTTTGCAATGTAAGATGGAAGCAATTACTTGCCGCCTTAATCCTCGGGGCATTATTAGGTGTGGCTTCAGGGAGTTTATCCATCGAAAGCCTTCCCTTAGGTGTAGCTGGAATTATATGTACATTCTTAGGGATGACGGTAGACTCTAGAAATAATAGATTCAGAATGTTTTGGATAGGTATAATAATCTATTTTGTGGCAACTATAGCGTTTCATAGAGTTCCTGAATTGGAGCCAAGTGTGCCGTTATTGACCTGGTGTGGCAGTCTGTATTTAATACTGACTTTACTTATTTCTAATAGCAGCTATATACGATACAGCGCACTTACTGAAGAGAATGAAACGCTGCCCAAAGGGATACAACGGAATAATCGTATATATGTCATTGTAATTGGAGTTATTGCAGCTGTACTAGCGGCAGGTGTCGGTAAAGCTATAGGATCATTGGTATGGAGACTCTTACGCTCATTTTTCAATTTTATTAATCAGTTATTTTCTGGCACAAAAGAACCAGAGCCTCCGCCAGCAGAATTGCCGCCAGCAACTCCGATGTTACCACCAGTTGGCGAGCAAAAGCGTGGCTGGCTAGCTATTATACTAGAATACGGGTTTTATATTTTGGCGGCGGTATTATTGGGATTTGTAGCCTATTATGCACTTCGCTGGTTGTACAGAAATGCTGGAGAAAAGTGGCGGAAAGTCATAGATGCATTGTTATCGATGTTACGTAGGGAACATACCCCTAAGAATAATACAGCATATCTTGACGAGGAGAAAAGCGTCTTTACTTGGGAACAAACCGTTCGAGGGTTAAAAAATTTCTGGAGCTCTCGTCTTCCTTCAAAACATCGTAAGGATCGCTGGGATCAGATGAATGGCGAGCAGGAACGTGTCCGTTGGCTTTATCGGCGGTGGCTTAATATAAAGCGCGATAACGGTTATGAAATGAAAAGTTATCTTACGCCGCAGGAAACAAAAAGGGATGTTTTGCTATGGGGAGATCGTAGCAAGCATAAACGTAAGGGTGATGATGATTCTTTAGCAGCAGATCAATTGATTGAAATATATGAAAAAGTTAGATACGGAGAAGACGAGCCTGCTGCTTCTGATATTGCAGCTTTGAAAAATCAACTGAAATTATAGAATCATTTTCAGAATATATGCAAATTGGAACAAATAGGTTACAAAAGACCTGTAAGAGTTACAACATGGATACAATTGGATCTGTGCTAACCACTATAATAATTCTAGTAAAATACTCGTGGAGGGAAGTCAATGAGAAAGCATAGCAGTACATATGTTGTTTTACTCTTAAGCACCTTTGTCATAAGCCAGTTGACAGGGCATACCGCTTCGGCTGCTGCAGTTAGTTCTGTTCAGCCAAAATCGGCGGTAGCTGCTGCAACTGTAACAGCTCCTAGTAATCTGGGTTCCGTTTCTTTAGGAGCTAATATCAAAGCTACACTGGAAGATGTGAATATTTGGTCACAGCCTGGAGGCAATATTTTAACTTATACAATTAACTATTCGAATGGAAGCAGCAAAAGTGCTAGCCTACTGTATTATTTTTCGAGAGTTATGACCTCTGGCGGCTCTGTTATTCCAGGGAATCCACTAAGTGCGGACGCTACTAAGAAAAAAGTGGGTTCTAACGAAAGCTTGCGCGTTACATATTATGTTAATGTCGGCCAGGTAAATTCGTTAAAAGGTATCAAGATTCCAATGTACGTTTGGGATTCCAAAACCAAGGGGTATCTCAAGCAAGTAGGAACTTTTAATATACCCGCCAACTATTCGCCAACCGCTGTAAACGGAAAAAATGTAAGCACTACAATGAATGACATTCCGGTTATTGCTAAAAGTGAATCCTTGGAGCTCTACAAATACAGCGGAAAGGTTTATGCCAAGGTGGGCATAAGCTTGACCAATAAAGGCAGCAAAGTATTAAGTGATCCTGGTTACGCAGCATATTTGGTCTCGGCAGGGGGAAGCTCGTATGAATTAGCCCTTGACCGTTCTCAGCTTAGTTATAAAATTCAGCCCCAAGAGAAAAAAACCATTTATTATCTTACAGAAATTCCTTCGTATATGAAGACGGAGAATATGAAACTGCAATTCACCCAAAAGGATGAGGCGCTGAAGCTGGAGATTGCCAAATCCTCGTACAAGCTGCCTGCGGCTACTACACCAAATCTGGTAGTTGGCAAAGGTGTAATCAAGAAAATTACCATCAATAACAATACGGTTGAAACCCAATTAAATAACGCAACCGTATACGCAGAGAACAATAAGGGATTCTGGACTTTTCAGCTGCGAGTGAAGAATACAGGAAAGACAGCCGTTACGTTACCTTCTTATGAGCTTGCTGTCAAATCCTCAACGGGGACAACCTTTCCGATCAATTCTAAGGGCTTGAGCGGATTAACCATAAAACCGCTGGAGGAAAAAATCATCCCGCTTACCGCACAGGTACCCCTTGAGGTAGAACAGAATTCACTGCAATTGCAGATGATTGAGGCTGTTTCTGCTCCAGATAATAGTGAAACGGGAACTACTGGAGAAGGTGCAGCAACTGGAAGCACTGGTGGAACCAATGTCGCTACGAGTAACACAGCTAAACTAACGGTTCCGGTTGCTTACTTTACGATCTCCTATACCTTGCGTCCTGAGATACAGAAAGGTATGGAATATAGAGCAACAAATGAATATGGGACGTTTACTTATAGTTTAGTTTCCTTGCAGCGTTTTCCATGGAAAGACGATGATATCGTTGTTGCCAGATTAAATATTACGAATACCCAATCGGTTGCCTTGTCTCTGCCGGAATTAAAGGGAGCTGTTCAGGTAGACAATGAGGACATGTCATCTTCAACGGAATTGTTTATGGATAAGGAAACTTCAACGATTGGGCCCGGTAAAAACGCTGAAATCTATGTGTTTGCCAAAATTCCTTATACACAAGAGTTCGATAAATTAAAATTAAATCTTTATTCTATGGTAAAAGAAGAGAAAAGCTCGTTCCTGTCAGTTACTACGAACAGCATGATGAACGCTGTAGCTTCTATTGAAACTGGAGGAAGTTATGTTATCTCTGGTAAAGGCAAGAACGCAAAAGTGCAAGAGAACAAAACCATTATTTATGAAGGACTTAACTCCAATCTCGTATACACAGAGCTGCTTCTGAGCAGTGAAGAGAAAAGACAAAGCAAAATGGCTCGCCTCCAAGCTTATTACAAAACGGGAGATGGTCAGCTATTCGAAGCTACAGCCAATCAGCCGGATACGTCTGCTACTCCAGGCGGTAAGCAATTAATCACCTTCTGGGCGAAGGTTCCCAAGGCTGTTAATGCTTCTGATGTAAGTCTGTTCCTTGGGCCAGGGATTACTGGGAATAAACTGACGGAACCCGGTCAGGAATCCACTGGATTTATTAATATGGCTTCACTGTCATTAAATCCGGTCATCACACCACCAGAGAAGAACTTGACGAGGGTGGCTATTTATCCGTATACCATGTCCGTTCTAAGTTCGGAAGGGCGCTCACTACAAGGCAGTGACTCTATAAATATAGTTATGAATTACAATCTTCTTCGTGACAGCAGCTATGATATGGGAACCTTCACGCATAAGCTGGTCCTCAAAATGACGGATCCATATGGTCTATCTCAGGAACGAAGCTTGAACATTGGCACCGATATTCTTGAAGGGACCAACAACTCGTATACAGCAAGCTTTAGCAATAATATGTATAAGAATTTGTCAGGAGGAACCTACCGGATCACGCTGTACGATGAATTCCAAGGCGAACGGATCGAGTTGGCTAGTCAAGCTTATAACATCAAGATTGATAGAGCAGTTGTAACTGAGAAATAGCATTTCATATCTATTATTGTACGAAGAGGAGCAGCTCCAATGTTGCGAGTGGAAAATGTAACGCATTCTTATAAAAACGGTAATGAAACTACAGCAGTGCTTCATCAAATTGACTTTTCTGTGAAAGAGGGGGAGATGGTAGCACTGCTGGGGAGCTCGGGTTCCGGTAAGTCAACGATGCTCAATCTGATGGCAGGACTAATGAAACCTACGGAAGGCCATATTTATATTGCCGATCAAGATATCGTGAAGATGAGTGAGAATAAGCTATCGGAATTTCGCAGAAAAAATATCGGGTTTATCTTTCAAGCTTATGAGCTGATTACTAGCATGACAGTCCGTGAAAATGTAGAGCTGCCGCTGGTTTTTCAATCCGTTGCACCCTCTATACGTAAACAAAAAGCTTTAGAATTGTTGGAAGGAGTCGGCATTCCTGATAAAGCCGACTTGTTCCCTTCCCAGCTGTCTGGCGGACAGCAGCAGCGTGTTAGTATTGCACGCTCCTTGATTACGGAACCATCTGTTATCTTTGCAGATGAACCAACCGGAAACCTAGATTCGAAGACAGAAGAAGAAATTATCAATATCCTGCTTAACCTGAACAAGAAGATGAAGACCACCTTCATAGTTGTAACTCACGAGCTAAAAGTCGCGGAGCAAATGCAGCGGATATTCACGCTTCGGGACGGATATATGATTACTGAAAACCAAACTTCTTCGAATACTGAACTCGAAGGGGGTATACTCATTGAGGATTAGTGATATTTCCCGCTTGGCTTGGGAACAGGTCAAACGGCGGAAAGTTGTCACAGGTCTTTGTATGGCTGGCATATCCATTGGATGTGCTGCAATCATAGTTGCATTAAGTATAGGAGACTCCGCACAGAGCTACACGGAGCGGGAAATCAACCGCAATTTCAAAATGGATGAAATTACGGTGTCTCCCAACGGAGGTATACCCTCCCAAGGAGGAGGCAACGGTGGCAGCGGATCGTCTGCGGCCAATGAAAAGCTTGATCCCGGCAGGCTGACAGCACAAAAGCTGGAGATTATTAAAGGCTTGCGGCATGTAACTGCAGCAGCTCCCTTTCAAGAGCTAGGGTACATACAGATGTTGACTATCGATAATAAAATAACAGATGTACAGCTTATTGGAACGGATCTACGCTTGTTAACGAAATATGATAAGAAATTCAAACAAGGCGGAGCTTCTGATTTGGTAGGAATGGCTGTACTGAACTATGGTGCAACCGTTGGACTGATTGATAACGAAACTCGGCAGCGTCTTTTTGAACAACTGAGTACAGATCCATATAACAATAAGTTGATGGAACAGTACAACAGCTTAAGCATGCTTCCAACAGATATGTACAAGCAGCAGGTTCAATTACAGTCTTTTGATCCCGCCTCTCAAACTGGAGGGATGTTGGTTAGCTCACCGATTCAAGTGGTGGGAATCCTCGACAACCCGAGTGGAACGAACGAGAACATGGCTATGTACGACAAGAAGATCTATGTGTCACTAGAGACTGGCGAGCGGCTTGTAGAACAAATGAAGCTATCGAGTGGAACCGCTGGGCAAAAGGGTGTCTATAACTCAGCGATTGTAAAGGTAGACAGCACTGAGAATATCGTGGAACTGGAGAAGCTTATTCAGAAACTTACTCTAACAACAAGCACGAATTTGTATCAAAAAGAGGCACTCGCTGATACCTTCAGCATGGTCAAGAAAGCAGCTCTCGGTATAGGTGTATTTATTCTGATTATTGCTTCGATCTCCATTATCGTTGCGATGACTATGTCCACTCATCAACGACGACGGCAGATCGGTATTATGAAAGTGTTGGGCGCCAATATGGGCCAGATCCGCAATATGTTCATTACAGAAGCGGCATTGCTCGGGATGTTGGGCGGATTGCTCGGCATAGCCTTTTCATACTTGATTGTATTAGGAATTAATAAGCTCATCGGTAACTCTTCAGGAATGGGTGGAGGCGAGCCTTTGGTGATTTATATTCCTCTGATGACTCTTCCGGTAGGGATCGCATTTGCGGTAATGACAGGGGTATTATCGGGTATTTATCCGGCGATCAGTGCATCCAGAACGAATGCACTCACGGCGATTAAACGGGATTAGCTATTTTTAAGTTGAAAGGAAGCCAAAGTGATGAAGAGGAGAATCAAGTGGATTGTATTGGTACTGATTATAATTGCAGCAGGTTATTTTCTATATAGTAAGATGTATAAGCCTGAAGCGCAGTTAGAGCCTGTTGAACCCCCACAAGCCATAACTTTTGAGGTCACACAGGAGACCATTACCAATTCCATACAGGTTAAAGGTAATTCTAATTATGAGAAAGAAACGCTTGTTTATGCTCCATATGCTTCAAAGGTGACAAAGTGGAAGGTTGAGAACGGTGGACAGGTCAAAAAAGGTGATTTACTGTTTACTCTCGATCAGGAAGCCTTGAAGAATGAGATTGCTACACAAGAGGCGACCATCCGTAAAGCAAAGCTGGAAGCAGAGCTGAATGCATTTGTGAGCCAGCAAGACGAGGAGAATGCAGCCCTTGGTGCGACTGAAGCAGAACGCATTAAAGCACTCACAGCCCAAGAAGCAACACGGCTAGGGGACGAGCTTAATCAGGTCAATGCCGAAATACAGGCACGCGAACTAACAGAGAAAAAAGCCAAACTCAAAACAGCACTTTATTATGCTCCGGCAACCGGCATTTTCTTATTTGACAGTGCAAGCGAAATTCCGCAAACAGTGACAGATAATCAATATATCGGAAAAATAGTAGATATGAACAAGCTAGAATTCATTGCTCTTGTAGGTGAACAAGACGTCTTCCGTATAAAGACAGGCATGAAGGTCGACGTAAAAATGACAGCTATAAAAGATTTGAAGTTATCTGGAGAAGTTACGAAGGTAGCGAAATTTGCAAAGACAGCTTCAGGGCAGAATGCTACTGCCAGTTCGGTTCCTCAATTCGAAGTGGTTATCACGCTGCAGCCTGACGAGCATTTGATCGGTGGCTTAAGCTTAAACGGAGAAATTGAAACAGTTCGCAAAGAAAATGCCACCGTTGTATCCAGCATAGCTGTAATGCATGAAGGAGACCTCTCCTACGTTATGCTGGATAAAGGGGACGGGCAATATGAACGAAAAGATATCGAAGTGGGTCTGGAAACTACGGACAAAACAGAGGTTCTCTCTGGGTTGAAGGTTGGAGATGTTGTTGTTCTTCAGTAAAAATGACTAACGCTTAGATTTACTTCTCAATCGTTTGACGCCAAACGTTAATCTCTTTATTAAGATCGGTAAGATCAGGAACCGGGATTTGCTCATCGGAAAGGTTATATTTGGCTTTTAAGGCTAAGATCCGATAGACGCTTTCATCAATCCGTGTTTCTTGAATCTTACCGTTTTTTACGTTTTGCAGGAGGGAGTCCATGACCCGTTTTTCATTATCATAGCCGTGAGCAACAAGGAGAATATCACTACCTGCATTCACAGTATCTACTGCTGCTGTAGTCAGATCGTAGTTCTTCATAATGGCTCCCATGGTTAGATCGTCTGTAATTACGATTCCTTGGTAGCCCATTTCATCTCGAAGCTGTTCACCAATAATGGTACGCGATAAGGATGCAGGTTTGTCTGGATCTAATTTTGGAAACAAAATATGAGCGACCATTACGGCGTCCGTCCCCTCTTTAATGGCTGCTTGGAAGGGGAGCCATTCTAAGTCAGCTAGCTGACCGGCTGTTTTGTTCACAATCGGCAGATCCAGATGGGAGTCGACAGAAGTATCTCCGTGTCCTGGGAAATGCTTGACAACAGGAACGACGCCTTCGCTCTCAATTCCCTTCATTTCGGCAATTCCTAGTTGAATGACTTGGTCAGCAGCATTGCCGAACGACCGGTCTCCGATGACTGGATTGTCTGGATTGCTATTGATATCGAGAACGGGAGCAAAGTTCATATTAAATCCGGCTGAACGTACTTCTCTTGCGAGCAGCTTTCCCATTTTCTCGGCAGCAGCAGCGTCATTACTTGCACCCACTGTTCCGTTAGAAGGGAATGTAGCATATTCTTTAGGCATCCGGCTGACTTTTCCACCCTCCTGATCAACACTCATGAATAGTGGGGCAGGGTTGCCAGTGTTACTCTTTTTCATAGAATTGATAAGACTGATCATCCCTTTCAGGCTTTTAATATTGTCCTTATAGAGGATGATTCCACCTATTTTGTCTTCGGTAATCATCCTTTTAGCTTGCTCATCAAGGACAGTTCCATCAATTCCAACTAGGAGCATTTGTCCGATTTTTTCTTCCAAAGTCATCTCAGCAACCTGAAGAGCAATTGGATCGCTGACTGCTGAGGGGGTGGGAGCCAAGCTGGTGGTTGGTGCAGGTGTGGATTCGGAGGTCGGTGAATCGGTAGCTTCGGACGGTGAATTATTGCTGCTATTAGAACAGCCAGCTATGAGGAACAGTGACACCATAGCTGCAATAATGAAGAGTGTACCGGAAATCTTAGGCTTTAGGCTGTGACGAGTCAATCTAATCATCTGAATAGTCGTCCTTTCGTTAGCTAAATTAGATATTGGGAGAGGAATCCTTGCTGACTTAGAAGCACGGTGATAAGATAAACTTAAATATTTACATATTAAATTTGAATAATGAGGTGACGGTCCAATGAAAGATGGATTAGTACAAGCACTTAATGAACAGATGAATTTCGAGTTTTATTCCGCTCATGTTTATCTAGCGATGGCTGCTTATTGTTCCGGCGAAAGTCTGGATGGATTTGCAAACTTTTTTCTAATTCAAGCCGAAGAAGAACGGTTCCATGCCATGAAGATTTATAAATTCCTTAACGACCGGGATAACCGTGCTACGCTAGAAGCACTGCCAGAGCCGAAGAACGAATATAACTCGATGTTAGATGCTTTTGAACATGCCTTCGCGCATGAACAGCAGAACACTAAACGGTTCTATCATTTGGCTGACCTTGCTCTGGATGAGCGTGAACATGCGACGATTTATTTCTTGAAATGGTTTATAGACGAGCAAGTAGAAGAAGAAGCACTCTTTAGCAACATCATCAGTAAACTGAAACGAATTGAAAAAGATAGCAACGCCTTCTACATGCTGGATGCCGAGTTTGCTGCACGTACTTTTACAGCTCCGGCTGAATAAGTTATTGAAGCCCAAAAGCCTGAGAAATCAGGCTTTTTTATTTTATAGATGTAGGAAGTTTAATCGCGAGCAGCTTATTATCCGTCCGAATCATCAGCATCCCTCCAGTTTTAAGGGAAGGGGCAAAGTTACGAGAGCCTGTGTTCACAGTGAAAATAGGCTTTAGAGTTAACATGTCATAAGCGTGAAATAGGCCATCAGATTGTCCACTATAAACCACGTTTCCGAACAGATCCGTCTGTACCACTGGATTCTCTCCAATATTGAGGACGACAAGCTGGCCGGTTCCTAGCTTCAGTGCGGATAAAGTACCTTTATCTTGATTTTGAAATAACATTCTTTGTTGATAAACTTGGTTCAATGGAGAGTCTTTTTCTTTAACCATCGAGGCCCAGGTTTGCACCGGTTTACCCTCTGCAGAATAATTCCAGAAATCATATTTCACAAACTTACTGCCCTGAAAGATATAAAAGTCCTTTCCATCCAAAAACGCGTTTCCATTCATCCCATTATAACTGTACACACCATCTTTATTCTCGGTATCTGTCCATTTATATAAACGTTCTCCTTTTAATTCACCTGTCTTTATGTTGAACACGGATACTTTGACTTTTCGATTTACCGGGTCATCATCCATCATAAATGTATTCGTGATAGAGTAGAGGAGCCCATCCTTCACTGCTAACGGCATCCACTGCCGGGTCTGGTCCCATAGTTTTTTTCCTGTCAGACTGTCATAAGCGGCGAGTCCAGCAGTTGTTAAGGCCCCTTGAGACAGATAGCTGCGAATAACGACCCCATCTGATTCCATGACCTCTGATAAGCCTGTAAAGTTATTGCTTTTCTCTACAGCCTTCCATTTGATCTTTCCGGTTACGGCGTCAACTGCTGCTAATTGTTCCTCTTGAGTAACATAAATAGTAGATCCTAAACGCTGTATATTTGTAGCTTTGGGGAGTGTTATGGAAGCCGACCATGCTTTTTTACCTGCCTCATTAACGGCATATAGGGAGCCGCTTTGGGTCAGACCGTAGATAAATCCATTGCTGTACGTGAATAGCGGCGCTAATCCACTTCCGAACTCCCATAATTTTTTGCCTGTTGCCGCATTCATTGCGGTTAATTTTTCATTGCGCTGCAATGCAAAGATCTTCCCGTTTTCCGCGAGTGCTGTAATGTCCTGTCCGGTGATTCTGTCTTTTTTTAAAATGGCGAGTTGTGCTGACCAAACAGGTTTTAGGATCGGGGCTGTGACTTCACTGTAATAAGTGTTACTTAGGCTTACAATTGCTTTTTCTGCAGAAATGACTGACATTGATCCACTGTTTGTTATTGGAATTAAAATACTCCCTATAGCTAAACATGTAACAATTTTCTTCGGCAAAGACTGAATCATCACTCCACGCTCCTTTGAATTAGTCATTACTATAATTAGACAATAAAAATAGCAAAAAGTTACTATTCCAGAAGAATGGAAGCAAAGTTGAACGGGGGCAAACTATGTTGCGTCCTGCAAAACAGTTACGACCTTGCAACTCTATTTGACAGAGGGAACTATTGCGCCCCGTAGCAACACTGTTTCTCTAGACCCACCCGATTCTCAAAGTGTAGTATAGAACAATACTATTCTTTGGGGGTTCTTTTTTTGGAAACTTATAACGACATTAAACAAGGCGAAAAAGGAGCTTGGCTAAGCATCGTTGCTTATATCTTTTTATCAGCTATCAAGCTGTTCATAGGTACGGTCTCAGGATCTCAAGCGTTGCTTGCAGATGGATTGAATAACAGTACAGATATTATTGCTTCTATCGCGGTACTAATTGGCCTGAAGATTTCCAGAAGACCGCCGGATTCGAACCACAGCTACGGGCATTTTAGAGCGGAGACCGTGGCTTCATTAATTGCTTCATTCATTATGATTGCGGTAGGGCTTCAAGTTTTGTACCAAGCTGTGAACAAATTTATTCAACCAGCACTGGAAAGTCCTGATCTCATAGCGGCGTGGACGGCAGTGGGCTGTGCTGTAGTTATGATGGCTGTCTATATGTATAATATTAGGCTGGCCCGTGCCATTAACAGTAACGCAATGCGGGCAGTAGCACTGGATAATCGATCAGATGCTATAGTTAGCGTGGGCGCTTTTATCGGAATTGTGGCTTCCTCCTTGGGCGTTCCTTGGCTTGACCCGCTTACAGCCATCATTGTCGGACTAATCATCTGTAAGACGGCATGGGATATCTTTAGCAAAGCTACGCATGATCTGACGGACGGATTTGATGCGGAAGAGCTTGAACATATGAAAGAAACTGTGGCAGAAATTGATGGTGTACAATCCATAAAAGATATCAAAGCCCGTATCCATGGGAATAACGTATTAGTAGACACAACTGTGCTAGTGGATTCTCAGCTAAGTGTAGTGCAGAGTCATGATATTACGGAAGAAATTGAAGAACAGTTAAAAGACCGGCACCAAGTTTCCAATGTACTTGTACATATCGAACCCGTGATGAAGTAGAGATTTATCAGTAGGTGCCATATGTACAGCTAATGGTTGAATATAAGCACCTGTGATGTTGTTAATAGTTCTTTTGTGGAGAAAGGTGGAAAATAAAATTAAAATGTAATTTTCAAGAAACGGAATGGTGATTTCATGATCGCTTGGAAAGATTCATATGATATCGGTGTAGAAAAAATTGACTGCCAGCACAGACAGTTGTTAGCGAAATTGAACGAATTCTTTGAAGCATGCAGTAATCAGCAAGGGAAAGAAAAGATTGAGGAAACACTGAAATTCTTAAAAGAATACACGATTGAACATTTCAGTAATGAAGAGCAGCTGATGGAGGAGATCAACTTCCCTGAACTAGCTGAACATCGTCAGACGCATGCTGATTTCGTGAAGGCAGTTCTCGAATTGGAAGAAACGGTCAAAACAAAGGGAGTATCCGTACTCTCAACCATCAAGCTTAATCGAACGTTAACAGACTGGCTGATAAATCACATCAATAAATGCGATAAGCTGATTGGTCAATGTATGGCCACACGTGATAAAGCGATATAAGATAAACCTCCAAAGAAGATGCCGATGGGCATTTTCTTTTTTTAGTTCCGATGTTTTCCGAACACCGCATTGCAGTTTATACTGGGTTAACGGTTTGTGTTATGATTTGAGATAAGAAGTAGAGAAGTAGTTAGGTAAAGGGGAGAGAAACGATGAAAACATTACGAATGTTAGCTTCAGGATTTGCTATGCTGCTCATTCTGGGTCTTGTTAATTTCTACATTGGCTATCACGGCTGGTTACTTATTCATGAATGGTTTTCAGGTGTTTCGTCAGCAGTATTCTGGACATTATTTATGCTGATCGCTTTTGCGTATGTCATTGGAATGATCCCATGGCCAAAATCGGTTAAACCGATCGCCAGATTCTTTAAAGTGATTGGATCGTATTATTTAGCGTGTATGGAATTTGCTATCATTACGTTACCTTTGGCAGACCTATTATATGTGATACTGGGATGGTCAGGAATCAATCGTACCTATTACATTGCAGAAGCGGGCGGGACAATTCTGATATTACTGGCAGTCTTTCTGGTCTGGGGTTCAATCAACGCCTGGAGTACCGTGATCCGCACACATTCCATACCTATTGATAAATCTATTGGCACCAGCACGCCATTAACGATCGCGGTTGCTTCAGACCTGCACTTAGGGAATATCGTGGGCAATCGTCATCTCAAAAAAATGGTGGCACAAATGAACGCGATGCAACCCGATGTGATTTTGCTGGCTGGAGATGTCTTGGATGACAGCATTGAACCTTTTATCCGCAATAGTATGAGTGAACAGATTAAACAGTTAAAAGCTCGTTATGGTGTCTACGCAGTACTGGGCAATCACGAATATTATGGTGGATCAATTAAGGAATATACCGATTTGATGAGTAGTATTGGGATCAAGGTCCTGCAAGATGAGGTTGAAGAAATCGCAGGAACGTATATTGTAGGCCGAAAAGACAAGACAGCCGAGACGATGGAAGCTGGTGGCAGACAAAGTGTAAGCACCTTGCTCGAAGGACTTGATCTTACACGTCCTGTGATTATGATGGATCATCAGCCTACAGGCTTCGACGTAGCCGCTCAAGCTGGGGTAGACGTTCTACTCTCTGGTCATACGCACCGAGGACAGATTGCTCCTAATCACTGGATCACTAAACGTTTGTTCGAGCTGGACTGGGGATATCTTCGTAAGGACAATTTGCATGTAGTGGTGTCGTCAGGATATGGAACATGGGGACCCCCAATTCGTTTAGCTAGCCGGTCGGAGATCATTAAGCTGGAGGTTATGCTGGAGGGTTCTAAAAAATACAGTGAAGAGTCTGTTTCCACAAAAACGGTGTTAATCTAAAGTGAGTTTATTTAGAGGCTGTTTCATCAGCAGATTTATTCTGCTAGGTGAGGCAGCTTCTTTTTTTGACAACTCATGGGGAGTGTAGTATGTTTAAAATTAGTTAAGGACTTAACTATATTGGAGCTGAATTATAGAAAATGGATCATTTACAACAGTTTGTGCTGAATCAGCCATTGCATACCAAAGCATTTTTTACATTAGTTGAAGCTACTGCAAATTTAGTTTCTGTTTCTGAGAAATATTGGCAGTCGAAAGGATTGAACGGAGCAAGAATTCGTATCTTGGTGGAGATCTCTAAACAGGGAGGTGCGATTCTGCCTTCTACATTGGCTCACATTATTGGAGTTACCAAAGCTAATATAAGCATGCTGTTAACACCATTGGAGCGAGACGGATTAATAACCCGTTCGAATGATACCAAGGATGGCAGAAAAAGCGTCATTTCGATTACGACTGAAGGCCAGCAATTACTTCTGGAGCATCTTCCAGAGAATCGTCAGGCTGTCGCAGAGAGAATGAAGAATCTGAATGATCAGGAGCTTCATCAACTTATCTTTTTATTACAAAAACTGAGTACATTGGAATAACAGAAAGGGTGTTATGTATGTCGATTATGGTTACAGGAGCCACAGGCCAATTAGGCAGCTTAATTATGGAGAAGCTTGAGAAGTACATTCCGGCTAGTCAAGTTATTGCTTGTGTTCGTCAGCCAGAGAAAGCTGTTAATTATTTAGAAAAAGGGTTCGAAGTCCGTTTTGGCGATTATGACCAGTTAGATACGCTGATTGAAGCTTTTACTGGGGTCACAACGTTACTTTTAATCTCCAGCGCTCATACCGATGATAAGATCAGATTATATCAGCATGCTCAGGTCATTCATGCAGCAAAAAAGGCCAATGTGAAGCATCTGCTTTATACTGGATTTGCCTTTCCCCCCAAAGGTCCGATTCCTTCTTATCATGTTCATTTACTAACTGAGCAGATGATTCTTGAATCAGGGATAGATTATACGTTTCTACGTAACGCTTTGTATATAGATTTTGTGGGTGTGCTTGGGTTGAAGGAAGCGATGGAAAGCGGTGAGCTACCCACTTATCCAGGGAACTGGCAGTTTAATTCAGTCACTCGTGAGGACCTCGCTTTAGCTACGGCAAAGGTTCTTACAACGAATGGACATATGAACCAAGTCTACGAACTAGCTGCACCAAACGTTTGGGACTTCAACGAATTAGTTGATGTATTATCAGAGTTATCAGGGAAAAAAATTACGTTTCGCCAGGATTCAAGTATTCAGCATTGGATTTATACATTTCTAGCGAAGATAGATACTGCTTCTACATCAAAAGATCTGGAGAGACTGATGGAGCGGCCGGTTACCACACTTAGAGAGAGTATTAAGCCTTTTGTTTGATCTGACTTTAGTTGTTCTATCGTTATAAAGTTGTTACTATGAGTTCATCCATTATTCAGGGAGTGTAAATGATGAAGAAGATTTTAGTAGCAGATGACGATGTGAATATTCGAACATTATTAAAACATGTACTAACAAGGGAAGGATATCAGGTGATGGAGGCCAGTGATGGCCGAGATGCGATACATAAATTGCAGGACAGTATTGCGGATTTAGCGGTCGTAGATGTAATGATGCCACATGTAGATGGGTTAGAGCTATGTCAGCATATTAGAGAAACGTATGATATTCCGATCATTTTATTGACAGCACGTCAGCAGCTGAGTGATAAAGAGCAAGGTTATTTGCGGGGGACGGATGATTATCTAACGAAACCTTTTGAGCCTGAAGAGTTGCTATTTCGGATCAAAGCGTTATTTCGCCGCTATTCCATTGCTTCAGATGATCGGATTCGATTAAATTCTCTAGTTATTGACCGCAAAAATTATGAAATAACCGATGGTGATGAGGTTCTGCTGCTACCGGTAAAAGAGTTTGAGCTTCTGGCTCAACTCGCACAATATCCAGGCAGGTTATATACACGTAGTGAGTTAATTGAACTGGTATGGGGCATGGATTATGAAGGGGATGAGCGAACAGTCGATGTACATATCAAACGTTTGCGTCAGCGCTTCGTAGATTATCAGGAAGATTTTGTGATCCGAACCGTTCGAGGCATTGGCTATAAATTGGAGATGGTTAACGTATGAGATCCTTGTATGTCCGGATGTGTATTGTCTTCTGTTCAGTAATTGTGGTGAGTAGCCTTCTTGGATTTTTGGTGTCTAATATTTACTATCAAGCCCAGATTAAATCTCAGAACGATGCCAAACTTACCGGAATGGCTATCGAGGTTCAACAATTCGCAGAATCACATCCGGAGACAATGGAGGATTATTTGCGGAGTATAGCCAAGCTGGGTTATAAAATCTATTTAACAGATGCTGAAGGGGAATCAAGATTCTACGGGAAGCCCTTTAGAAAAGAAGATTTGGATGAGCAGCAACTAGAGAAGGTTCTGAATGGGCAAATTTATCATGGGGTTGCGGATTTCCCGGACAGTGCATTTATTACCGGATTTTTTGATAATCAACTGCGTAATTCAATTGGTGTTCCTGTAAAAGTAAACAATGAGACGTATGCTTTGTTTATGCGTCCGGATGCTGAAGTACAATTCGGTGAGCTGCGCGTCTTTTTTGCTGTGATCATTGGGTTCACCGTGTTGTTTAGCTTAGGCTTTGTAATGATTAGCGTACTGCATGTAGTTAGACCTATTACACGTTTGACGACGGCCACTAAACGGATCTCAAAAGGCAGATACGATATCAAATTGAATACGTGGCGGCGTGATGAGATTGGTCAGTTAGCTTCCCATTTTATGATTATGAGCCGGGAGCTGGAACGAACAAATCGGGCACGTCAGGAATTTGTCGCTAATGTATCACATGAAATTGAGTCGCCATTAACATCTATTCAGGGATTTGCCCAAGCGTTACAAGATTCAACCTTACCTGAGGATGAACGGTTACAGTATCTCAATATCATTGACCAAGAAAGCCATCGTCTTTCATTGCTAAGCAAACAGCTGCTTACCTTGTCTTCGCTTGATTATGATCCTAATTCCATACAGAAAAAGTCGACAGACTTACGTGCACAACTAAGACAGGTCGTACAAATCATGGAATGGAGATTAACAGAGAAACAACTGGCCGTGCGTTTGAATCTTGCAGACATCAGCGTTCTAGGTGATCCAAATCTATTGTTCCAGGTATGGATGAACCTGCTCTCCAACGCCATAAAATACACACCTGCTGAAGGTTCCATTATGATTTCCGCGAAGCTTGTGGAACAGAACTGTATTGTTTCTGTGTCTGATACGGGTGAAGGCATTTCAGCTGAGGAGTTGCCGTTAATCTTTGATCGTTTCTATAAAGTAGATCGAGCACGTACGCATGAAACACATAGCAGCGGACTTGGACTTGCGATTTCTCAAAAAATCGTAGAAGCGCATAACGGAACCATTGAAGTAACCAGTACTTTGGGTGAAGGGACTACCTTTACAGTTACACTTCCGCTTTTGTAATTCATTATTCATACTCCGTTCATTTTCATCTTCTAAACTGTGACTATACAGATTAGAAGGAGTGGTAATATGTTTTTAGCCTTAAGGGAAATGCGACATTCTAAAGCCAGATACCTATTAATTATGGTTATCATGTTATTGGTTTCCTTTCTTGTACTTTTCGTCACGGGACTAGCCAGAGGATTAGCTTATGCAAATATCTCTGCAGTAGAGAACATGCCGGCGAATTATTTTGTAGTGCAAGGTGATGCGGATCAGACCTTTAGACGTTCTCAGTTAACAGATACGGAGCTTCAGAATGTACGTGCAGTAGTTGGAGACAATAATGCATCTTCACTTGCAATGCAGATGAGCACTGTCACTGCTAACGAGGCAGACGTAAAAGCAGATATTACTTTTTTTGCAGTAGATATGAATGGGTTATTAGCTCCTAAAGTAGTTGAAGGTGACAAGATTACAAATGAGACAAACGGTAAAGTCCTTGTTGATCGTGACCTGGAACAGTCAGGAATTAAACTTGGCAGTATCATTCGTGATCAGGCAACCGGGATGGAATTTACTGTCGCAGGTTTTGTTGAGGATAGCTCTTACAGCCATACCCCAGTAGTTTATATCAACAATCAGGATTGGCAAGCTATGAAGCAGGGGGTTAACCAAGGAGAAGAAACCTCTTCGTCGGTACCGTTTAATGTGATTGCCCTTAATGCGAATGCTGATCAAGTAAATAAGATTTCAACGAATGTAAAAGATGTAGAGGTCATTACGCAAAAAGTAGCTATTTCCAATATTCCGGGCTACTCGGCAGAGCAGGGTTCACTGCTAATGATGATTGTTTTCCTGTTTGTGATCGCAGCGTTTGTTCTGGCAGTATTCTTCTATGTCATTACGATTCAGAAAACTAGTCAGTTTGGTATTCTGAAGGCGATGGGTACCAAAATGTCTTACTTGGCTTGGAGTGTGGTAGGGCAGGTTATGATTTTAGCTATTTCAAGTCTTTGCATTAGCTTACTGCTTACCTTTGGGATGAATAAGGTTCTGCCTGATTCGATGCCATTCCAACTGGAGCCTTCCACCATTCTTTTAACCAGCTGTTTATTCGTTGGGATGTCTCTTTTAGGATCACTAATTTCTGTCGCTAAAGTGGCAAAAGTAGATGCATTAGAAGCTATTGGGAGGGCTGGAGCATGAGTGCAAAACTAATCATGAAGCAAGTAACCAAAAACTACGGTGATGGCGATACAACGGTGTCTGTGCTGAACAATTTGAATCTGATCGTTAATGAAGGGGAATTCGTTGCTGTCCTTGGACCTTCGGGAACAGGGAAAAGTACATTCCTTTCAGCGGCTGGTGCACTTCTAACACCTACTAGTGGTGAAATTTTTATAGATGGGGAATCACTTACAGATAAAAGTAAAAGTGAGCTGACGGAGCTCCGTTTAGAGAAGATAGGTTTTATGTTCCAAAGCGCTCAGTTGTTGCCTTATTTGAAGGTGGAGGAGCAACTCCTTTTTGTAGCCAAGCAGGCGAAAATGAGTGCTAAGGAAGCGAAGGAACGGGCTGCTGATTTGATGAAGCGGCTGGATATCTGGAAACGGCGTAATCATTATCCGGAACAGCTCTCCGGTGGGGAGAAGCAGCGTGTAGCTATCGCTAGAGCGTGGATGAATAAACCAGCGATTCTCTTTGCAGACGAGCCGACAGCCAGTCTGGACTTCAAACGCGGAAGAGAAGTTGTACGCATGATCGCTGATGAGGTGAAGAGTGAAGGTAAAGCAGCGGTAATGGTCACTCATGATGAACGGATGCTCGAATGGTGTGACCGGGTTCTGCATCTGGAAGACGGGCATTTGGTTGAACATCAAGTATAATTTCATAGTGTGGAAGAAAAAAAGCTACTTGTCTTTTCTAAAGACAAGTAGCTTTTTTATAAAGACATCGGTAGCTAAGGAAGAAGAACATTCTTGATGTCGGATGATTGAGAATTGCCTTTCCAGATGATGTTGCCTGATTGGCAGCTCTTTGATCTCACCGCTTTCTAGTTCCTTCCGTACAATCCATCTGGAGAGCATGGCGATTCCGAGGCCAGAGGCTACAGCTTCTTTAACACCTTGAGAGCTGTTGAAGACATAGGATCTTTTAACAGATATATCTTCCTCCTGTAGGAAATGATCACTGAAAGCTCGTGTACCCGAGCCGTGCTCCCGAAGCACCCAAACCTGATCCTGCAACATGCTCTGCTCCACAGAAATCGCTTTTGACAGAGGGTGGGTAGCAGGAGCGACCATAATCATCTCGTCTTTCATATAAGGAGTGACATTCAGATCATTCTCATGGACCTCACCTTCAATAAACCCTATGTCCAGTTCGTTGGATTTAACGCCTCCAATAATCTCCTCAGTATTGCCTATCGTCACTTGCAGCTTGACCTGCGGATATTGATTGGCAAAATCAGCAAGTCTTGCCGGCAAAATATATTCACCTATAGTAAAACTAGCGCCGATATGTATACTCCCAGTGACTTCGTCCTGAAGCATATGGATTTCCTGACTTGCTTCATCGAAATGAGCCAATATTTGTTTGGCGTGTTTATAAAGAATACTGCCGGCTTCTGTTAATCTAACCTGTTTAGAAGAACGATGCAGGAGTTTAGCACCGAGCTCATTCTCAAGATTCCGGATATGCAGACTGACACCGGGTTGAGATAAATTCAGCGCTTCTCCTGCTTTGGAAAAATGACTCAGTTCAGCTACAGTAACGAATACGCGTAATGGATCTACAATCATTGTAATCCCTCATTAGATTAGTCTATACTCCCGAATAAGCCAAGAATCCACCGTCAACGGGGACGGTAACTCCGGTCACAAAGCTGGACATTGCTTCATCTGCTAACCAGAGTAGTGTGCCAAGCAGATCCTCCGGCTGTCCAAAGCGGCGCATTGGAGTATGAGAGATGATTTTTTGGGAACGGTCTGTAAGCTCGCCATCTTCACGAACCAACAGCTTCTCATTTTGTTTAGTAAGGAAAAAGCCAGGGGCAATGGCATTCACACGTATACCAGACTCAGCGAAATGAACGGAGAGCCACTGGGTGAGATTATTAATTCCTGCTTTGGCAGCGCTGTAGGCAGGTACTTTGGTCATTGGAGAAGGTGCACTCATGGATGAAATATTAATAACAGATGTGCCCGTTCTGCCGAGCATCTGCTTGGCAAAAACTTGGGTTGGGATCAATGTTCCAATCAGATTAAGGTCCATCACATTGCGAAATCCATCTACACTAAGGTCAAAAAAAGTAAATATGTCCGGGTTCTCCAGGTCATCATTTTTGAAAATCTCTTGGGTCGTATTTGCTGAGGAATCATTTCCGCCAGCTCCGTTAATTAATAGATCGCAAGGCCCCCAGTGATTCTTAACGGCTTCTGCGGCTCTCATAACACTCTGTTGATCTGTAACATCACAGGAGAGTGAAATCGCTTGACCGCCTGCGGCTGTAATTTCAGCGGCAACCAAATCTCCCTTAGCTGCGGTGCGATTTAGAATCGCGACTTTAGCTCCTTGCCGACCTAACTCTAGCGCCATAACCCGGCATAATACACCGGCTCCTCCGGTAATCACAGCGATTTTCCCTTCTAATGCTGGATGCAAAGTTAATTCTAGCATAACCATTGAACCTCCCTAAAAGTCCTGAGTGTGATTAAAGTTCCTTATCAAGTACATGCTGTGATTTTTTTTGCGAAAATCCTATATGATTATAGAACTGTACAGCATCTTCTCTGGTTTGATTGGTACGTACTCTAATTTTGCTAAACCCTGTTTGGATTGCCCATCGTTCACAGGTTTCTACAAGCTGTCTGCCAATTCCTTCTCCGCGGCAAGTCTGATCAACAACAAGACCTCCGATTTCAACAAATGAAGGAGATTCAAGTAAGATTCGAACGGTCGCATGTATCCATCCTACCAATTGTTGATCTGATTCAGCTACATATACAGTATGATCTTTGTGTGTTCCGATTTCTTGTAGTCTTTCTCCTAATTGTTCGATATTCAAAGGATATCCAAGCTGGCTTGAGAGTCTTGCTATCTCTTGAATGTCGCTTATAGATGCTGTTCTGATAAGAATATCGTTCACCACCTCAAAATTGTAGGTTAGAGCCTTTTTATTATAGTTCATCACATAGATTAAGACATTCCCTAATAAATTTACTTAGTGCTGTTACGATAGGCAGAAGGGGAGATTCCTATTGTCTTTTTGAAATATTTAGAGAAATGGGCTAATTCCATACTGACTTGCTCCGCGATATCTGAAATGCTGAAATTGCTATAAGAAAGCTGTCTTTTAGCATGCTCCATTCTTTTCAATTGTACATAATGCATGGGGGGAACCCCTATAAATTTCTTGAAGTAGGGGATGAAATAGTTCGGATGTAAGTGGACAATTTCTGCTAACTCTTCTATTTCTATGGGTTTATCCAGCCGCTCATCAATATATTGAAGCACATAGGCGAGCTTTCCTTGATCCCCCGTATGTATAAATTCTTGCATAAAGTCTGTTTTGATATTCTCGTTCGATTCAAGACAAGTAGCAATTAGATTGAGGACGTTCGCCTGAGTACGCAGAATGGACAATACATCATCTTTTTGAAACTGTTCGATCATTTCTGTGAAAATAACCCGTACGGAATCTGGGTTGGGCGCATCACAGATAAACAGTTTGTTTGCCGAATGGAATAAGGGCCACTCCCCAATATCAGCATCAAAATGGCAGAAATAGCGTGTATAGGGATCATTCATTGACGTCTCTGTAGTTTGAGTGCTTCCTGCGGGCATGATCATTAGCTGACCAGCTCTCGGATAATAAGTAACACCGTTAATGATAACTTTTCCCTCACCGCGGTCAATAAAATACAGCCGATTAAAGGTTGGAGTTTCTAGCGTACGATTCCACCCGCTATATCCGCTTCTTAGTTGGGCATGGGTCACTTTTACGGTAAGATTCTGGAGGAATCTGCCGGTAAGGTTACCTGGATTATTCATCATCTAGCTCCTCTATGACTTGATTATCCTTATTATAACGAATTAATTTAACTAAATCATCTTATTATTGTGCAAATAATGCTTAGTTTCGCTCATGTTCATGTCTATTAATTAAGTATATTCTCATAACATAACCTCAAATAGGGAAGTGATCTGATTGAATAAAGTACGGTATGGCATTATTGGAATTGGGAATATGGGGAGTGCACATGCACAAAGTTTGTTGAATCATATTAAAGATGCTGAGCTTGCAGCTGTATGTGATGTAAGGGAAGAACGTTTGAAATGGGCAGAAGAGCATTTACCGGAAAGTGTACAGAAATTTGCAACACCCCAAGAGTTATATGAGTCTCATCTCATAGATGCAGTATTAATCTGTACTCCACATTATGATCATCCAACTTTAGCTATCGAGGCTTTTCAATATGGATATCATGTATTGGTTGAGAAACCGGCTGGGGTCTATACCAAAGCTGTTAAGCAGATGAACAAAGCTGCAGCAAAGTCTGATCGTAAATTCGGAATCATGTATAACCAGCGGACGAATCCTTTGTATCAAAAGCTTAGGGATCTCATACAGTCTGGTGAACTAGGCGAAATCCGCCGCACAAATTGGATTATCACCAACTGGTACAGATCACAAAGTTACTATAACTCCGGTGGTTGGCGGGCTACATGGGCAGGCGAAGGTGGTGGGGTGTTGCTGAATCAAGATCCTCATCAACTAGATTTATGGCAGTGGACGACAGGTATGATGCCTAAGCGGATCAGAGCATTTTGTCATTTTGGTAAATACCGCAATATTGAGGTTGAAGACGATGTAACCGCTTATGTGGAATATGAAAATGGTGCGACAGGGCTTTTTATCACCACAACAGGTGAAGCACCGGGAACTAACCGTTTCGAAATTACTGGTGATCATGGAAAAATCGTAGTGGAAGGCGGGAAATTAACCTTTTGGCGTCTACGCACGCCGGAGCCGCAATTCAATGCAGAGTTTACGGGAGGATTCGGCAGTCCAGAATGTTGGAAATGTGAGATTCCTGTAGAAGAGGGTGGCGGGGAACAGCATAAAGGAATTTTGCGGAACTTTACGAATGCCATTCTACACGATGAGAAATTGTTAGCTCCGGGTGAGGAAGGCATTCACGGTCTAACGCTATCTAATGGGATGTATTTATCGGCTTGGACCGACGATTGGGTGGAGTTACCGATTGATGAAGATTTATTTTATGAGAAGCTCATGGAAAAGGTGGAGAATTCTAACTTCAACAAAGAAACCACAGCCGCCCAAACCTTTGATGTTAAGGGAACTCATTAAATTTTAATCAGAGAGGAAAGATCCTATGAATCGTTCAACCATTGCTGCTCAAATGTACACATTACGTGATTTTACTAAAACTGCGGAGGATTTAAGATCTACTTTTCAAAAGGTCTCTGCTATGGGTTATGAAGCTATTCAGATTTCAGGCATCGGGCCAATCGATCCGAAGCTCGTAAAAGAGTATGCGGATGAAGCAGGTCTGGCAATATGTGCAACCCATGTGTCTTGGGATCGGCTAGTGAGCGATTTGGATGCTTTAGCCGCTGAACATAAGCTGTGGAACTGCAAAAATATTGGACTAGGAAGTTTACCGGAAAAATTCCGTACGGGGCAAGAAGGTTACCGTGAATTCGCCAAGCTGATGTCGGGCATTGCAGTTACACTAAAAGAACAACATGATCTGCAATTTGTTTATCATAATCACGATTTTGAATTTGAACGGTTTGATGGATTGACTGGCATGGAAATTCTGCTCACTGAGTCTGATCCTGCCGTTGGTTTTGAGCTGGATTTATATTGGGTTCAAGCGGGCGGAGGGAGTCCAGCCGAATGGATACGCAAAGTTGCAGGTCGAATGCAGGTAGTGCATTTAAAAGATATGGCGATTGTTAATAGAAAACAGATCTTTGCTGAAATCGGTGAAGGGAATATGAACTATAAAGAAATTATCAATGTCTGTCGCGAAACGGGTGTTGAATGGTTCGTAGTGGAGCAGGATGTTTGCCGCCGTGATCCTTTTGAAAGCTTGGAGATCAGTCTGCGGTATCTTCTTGATACCTTATAGAATGGAGTAATACTAATAGAAGGAGGGTTTCTATGAATCGAAAAAATGGGATGACCTATGCACCAACGTATGAATCCAAACCCGTAGTGAAGCCGGGGGAATTCATCATTGCCGCTATTGCCCTAGATCACGGTCATATTTACGGGATGTGTAACGGACTGGTTGAGGCAGGGGCAGAGCTGAAATGGGTATATGATCCGGACGAGGAAAAGGTCAGAAGTTTTATTAGTAAATATCCCGGTGTCAAAGCTGCCGGATCAATGGAAGAAGTTCTGGAAGATCCCGAAGTACAATTAATTGCAGCGGCCGCAATTCCATCTGAACGAGGACCTTTAGGCAATAGAGTAATGGCTCACGGTAAGGACTATTTTACGGATAAAGCCCCCTTTACGACCCTGGAACAGCTTGAAACCGCTAGAGCAATGGCAGCTGCAACCAATAAGAAATATATGGTCTACTATAGTGAACGCCTTCACGTTGAAAGCGCTATCTATGCGGGGCAGCTGATTCAACAAGGCGCTATTGGCCGTGTCCTGCAAGTCATTGGATTAGGGCCACATCGTCTAAATGCTCCTAACCGGCCGGAATGGTTTTTCCAAAGGGAGAAATATGGTGGGATTCTATGTGACATAGGCAGTCATCAAATAGAACAATTTTTGTATTATGCAGATTGTCAGGATGCTTCGGTTATTCATAGTAAAGTGGCCAATTACAATCATCCGACTTATCCCGAATTAGAGGATTTTGGTGATGCTACTCTTGTAGGGGACAATGGGGCAACACAATATTTTCGCGTGGATTGGTTTACCCCTGATGGGCTGGGCACTTGGGGAGACGGGCGCACGATGATTATGGGGACTGAAGGATACATTGAACTGCGTAAATATACTGATATAAGTCGTTCAAATACACCGGATCATGTGTACTGGGTCAATGGGGAAGGGGAACATTATGAGCATGTAGCAGGAAAGGTTGGTTTTCCTTTCTTTGGTGAGCTAATCCTTGACTGTCTGAATCGGACAGAGCTGGCGATGACACAGACCCATGTGTTCAAAGCTGCCGAGCTATGTCTGAAGGCTCAAGAGCAAGCGATCAATCTAACCCCAGCAATACTCAGATAACGATGGAATGATGAACGGAGGGTAATATAGATGAAAGAACTTGGAGCAGCCATTATTGGATGCGGAGCCATTTTCCCTCTTCATGCAAAAACATTAACAGGCATCGATGGTGTGAGACTACTTGCGGTTGCAGATATTGATGCTGATAAAGCATTGCAGACGTCTAATGAATATGACTGCCAAGCCACTAATGATTATAGAGAAATTTTAAAGGATGACCGTATTCATGTTGTACATCTCTGTACGCCTCATTATTTACATGCAGAGATGGCTACGGAGTTGTTACAAGCAGGAAAACATGTCCTTACCGAAAAGCCTATGGCGGCAGATCTTCCTTCAGCCAGACGAATACTTGAAGCCGCACAGCAAAGCACAGGTCAGCTTGGTGTGGTGTTTCAGAACCGTTATAATGATGCCTCGATGTATATTAAGCAGGTGATTGACTCAGGAATATATGGGAAGCTGCTCTGTATGAAAGGAATCGTAACCTGGCACCGTAGCGAAAGTTATTATAGCGATAGTAACTGGAGAGGACGCTGGTCTACGGAAGGTGGAGGTCTGCTAATTAACCAAACCATTCACACACTGGATTTACTTCAGTGGTTTGGTGGAGAGGTGGCATCGGTGAAAGGGAGTATTACCACGGATGTGCTAAATGGGGTCATAGAGGTAGAAGATACCGCCCATGCCTGCATCGATTTCACTAGTAATGTCAGAGGGCTTTTTTATGGTACAAATACCTATCTGGAGAATTCTCCAGTGGAGCTGGAGCTAGTTTTTGAAAAGGGTACTATCAACCTCCGCAGAGATCATTTGTATCTTTGGAAGGATGGAAAGGAAACCTTGCTGTGCGAGCCTAGTTTCAGTGCCACGGAAGGTAAATCCTATTGGGGCACCGGGCATAAGAGACTGATTGAGGACTTCTATGAGCATGTCGCCAGGGGTCAAAAGTTTTGGTTGGATGGTGCTGAAGGGATAAAAGCGCTGGAGTTGGTGGCGGGGATTTATAGTTCATCGCAGAAGGCTGAATAAATAATAAATAAGCTGTATCAAAAGTAGAGTAATCTACGAATGATACAGCTTATTGTATTTTAATGTAAACCACTTGTACTCAATCCTCCTAAATCAACGAAACTCTAAATAACCTGTAACCTTCCTTGATAGCTTGTCCATGGGGTTGATTTATGTAATTATGTTCTTGGGTAAGTAATTCGTAGATTTACAATAAATATACACTGATGATTAACGGCAAGTAGGAGGGATTAGGAATGAGTGTTACATGGAAAAGAAGGATTCTGATCAATGATCCCATTTCACTAGATCCAGTTCAGATTCAGCAAGACTTGTACAGCGGCAACCAAGTTATTGTCCAGTTCTCTGATCCATCGACCTATGGTTCGATTCTGGATGAAGTAAATGAGCTTTGCGCGCGTTTTGATGAAAATTTTGGAGTGCGTTTTTATGGCCACTATTCTGTATCCTTTGATTGTGAGACACTCCTGCAGATTCCAAATGTTAAAATGCTGCTGCTGAATTGTCTTCACCAGGCACATAACACGAACGTATTGGCTAAGCTGAATAACCTGTATAGTCTGAGCGTGGGGATATATGAGCTTGAAAATCCGGAAATTCTGAGTATAGATACGTTACGGTCTCTAAGTATTTTAAATATTAGCTCGGAGAAAAAGATGCTTAATCTGGAATACCTAAAAGAATTCTCCCGTTTAGAACAGTTGCATGTTATAGGTAAGGTTAAAAACCTTGATGCTATTGGAGATCTGGAGGATCTTACCTATCTCGCGCTGCACTCCATCAGCAACAAACCCTTACATTTTATTAATCGGCTAAAGAAATTGAAAGACCTACGTATTTTACTTGGAGGCAGAGAACATATTCAGGACATCGAAGAAAATGAAATCGAGAGCCTGGAAATTTGTAGAGTCCGTGGCTTTCATGACCTGAGTAATATTTCGGTTTTTCGTGCGTTAAAAAAGCTTGTGATTGAAGATCAAATCCAGCTACGTGAGATTAACTTTGATCAGCAGATGAAGGCACTGGAAGAGCTAACGATTATGAATTGCAAAACATTGGCTCATTTGACGGGAATGGAGCAATTACCTTTTCTGCACAAGCTTCGTATTTTCAAAACGGCGATCGATTTTGATTCATTTATAGAACAAGAGCTTCCAATCGGCTTAACCACAATAGAGTTTGCAACTTTTAAAAGAAAAGTAGATCAGGAAATTCAAAAAACAATAGTGGGGTTGGGCTATCAAAACGGAATTGTCTACAATGAGAACAGGGCATGATGCAGCCTTTTTTTGTTCCATAAATCTTGAGGACTTATTTCTATCTTTTTTACAAGCTTTTAAATATTTTATTTTTTTCATATAATAGTAGATATTAAATTTATAAATAATTGTAATACACCATGATAAGGTTATAATTGATACAGAAAAGGTGTGACGCCTAAGAAGGAGCGCCCACATCCTTTCTGCAAAATTCAGGGGATAAGGATGGTAATAATGGGCAAAAGTGCAACTGATACAGACGTCATTTTAATTGGTGCCGGAATCATGAGTGCGACTTTAGGAACACTTTTGAAGGAATTAGTACCGGAATGGAAAATTAAAGTATTTGAAAAGCTTGAAAAAGCAGGGGAAGAAAGCTCTAATGAATGGAATAATGCAGGAACCGGGCATGCGGCGCTCTGTGAGCTTAATTATACTGTTGAAAAGCCAGACGGATCTATAGATATTAGCAAAGCTATTCAGATTAATGAACAGTTTCAGCTTTCGATGCAGTTTTGGTCTTATCTTGTAAATCGCAAGCTGATACATACTCCCCAGGACTTTATTATGCCGTTACCTCATATGAGTTTGGTGCAAGGGGAGAAGGATATAGCTTTTTTAAAGAAAAGATTTGAAGCGCTCTCAAAAAACCCATTATTCCAAGGGATGGAATTTTCTGCTGACTCTAAAAAACTGATGGAATGGATTCCGCTTATTATACAAAATCGTCCTGCGAACGAATCCATTGCGGCTACAAAAATTGACTCTGGAACGGATGTTAACTTTGGTGCTTTAACGCGTATCTTATTTGAGCATTTAAAGAGTAAAAACGTCGATCTTCATTACAAACATAGTGTCAATAGTATGAAGCGCAACAGTGCTGGCTTATGGGATCTAAAAATCAGAAATGCCAGCGGTAACATTGAACAACATACAGCGAAATTTGTGTTCATTGGTGGCGGGGGAGGAAGCCTGCACTTACTGCAGAAATCCGGTATTCCTGAAGGAAAACATATCGGTGGATTCCCAGTAAGTGGTATTTTTATGGTGTGTAATAATCCGGAAGTTATTGCGCAGCATCATGCCAAAGTATACGGCAAAGCTAAAGTTGGAGCCCCTCCAATGTCCGTACCGCACTTAGACACAAGATTTATCGACAATAAAAAATCACTGCTATTTGGACCATTTGCCGGCTTCTCACCTAAATTTTTAAAAACGGGCTCAATGTTTGATTTAATAACTTCTGTGAAACCGGATAACCTCATAACAATGCTGTCGGCAGGTGCTAAAAATATGTCATTAACAAAATACCTGATCGAACAAGTGCTGTTATCGAAAGAAAAACGTCTGGAAGAACTGAAAGAGTTTATCCCCAATGCCAAAATTGAAGATTGGGATCTTGTTGTAGCTGGTCAGCGTGTGCAAGTTATCAAAGATACAGAAGCTGGCAAAGGCACACTTCAATTTGGTACGGAGGTTATTAGTGCCGCTGATGGTTCGGTCGCCGCATTGTTAGGGGCTTCCCCTGGAGCTTCTACGGCTGTTCACGTGATGCTTGAAGTGCTTAACAAATGTTTCCCTCAATATATAAAAGAATGGGAACCCAAAATTAAAGAAATGATTCCTTCTTATGGTTTGTCACTAATGGATAATCCCGTGCTTCTGCAGAAAATTCACACTACAACAGCAGATACACTGGGTTTAGGTGGAAAAGAACATGTTTTTAATCAAAAGGTGTTTTAGTAATAAAAGAGCTGCCGAGAGGCAGTTTTTTTTTTTGCTCAAATCTGAACTATTGACACAAAAGTGTATTACACGTATAGTACATAAATGAGATGTATGAACCACTTAGTACACACACTTAGTATATGGAGTTGGTTGTATGACAGAAGAACAGAAATCAGGCGTCAGCTTTAATATTCGTGAGCCGGTATATATTCAAGTTGTGCGTCATTTCAAGGAACAGATCGCCACAGGGCAAATCGGAGCGGGAGACAAAATTCCTTCACGGCGTGAACTGGCATCAGTAATGAAGATTAATGCGAACACGGCGCAGAAGGCATATAAGGAAATGGAGGAACAGGGTTTGATCGTAACAGAAGGGAATTCCCCGAGCCGAATTACACAGGATCAACAAATCCTAAACTCGATTCGAGCTGAATTAATCGAAAGTGCAGTGGATATATTCATCAGCTCCATTCAGAATATTCAAATTCCAGTTGAAGAACTGGTAGAGATCATAAAGACAAAATATACATCCGAGCGCAAGTTATCTCCAGAGGGTGGTGACACAAGATGATCCAAGTGAATCAGATGGTGAAGAATTATGGATTCAAGAAGGTACTAAATGGTGTTAGCTTCACTGCTGCCAAGGGAGAGATTACCTGCCTGATCGGAATCAATGGTGCCGGGAAGTCAACAGTGCTGAAGTCCATCATGGGACTGACACCATTCAAAGGGGAAGTCTTAATCGATAATGTATCACTAACACCTGCGATGTATGAGAAAATCACTTTCATTCCAGATTCGTTAACGATGCCCTCTAATATGCGAATTGCTGATTGCTTGAGCTTTATGGCTGACTTTTATCGGAATTGGAACGCTGAACGTGCAAAGGAAATGCTTAAGTTCTTCCGACTGAGCTCTTCAGATCGCGTATCCTCATTGTCGAAAGGGATGGCTGCGAAGGTGAATTTGTTGCTGGGACTTGCCTTGGATTGTGATTACATTCTAATGGACGAGCCGTTCTCGGGAATTGATATGTTCAGCCGCGAGCAAATTACTGATGTGTTCACGAGTGAATTGATCGAGGATCGTGGTGTGATTATTACAACTCATGAAATTAACGATATTGAGCATTTAATTGATAAAGCGGTCTTGCTACAGCACGGGAAGGTAGAACGTGAATTCTACTGTGAAGAAGTTCGCGAGCAGGAAGGTAAGTCCATTACGGACGTAATGAGAGAGGTGTACATGAAATGAGAGCTTTTGTGAAGCTATTGAATTTTGAAATGAACCGATTTGCCAAAATATATATTGGACTCATGGTGCTGACAGTTGCCTTGCAGCTTGCAGCAGTCACCATCGGTGCTAATCATTGGCTGGATTCTGCGAATGAGGCAATGAGAGTGAATCAGTGGACGCTTGAGCAATATCACAATGTGACTGGATATATTCAGCTAAACAGTATGCTGTATGCTCGCTATAATGGACTTCTATATTTCGGACCCATATTTTTGAGCATAACAGTGTTGCTAATATATAGCTGCTTCATCTGGTACCGTGACTGGAGAGGTAAAAATACGATAGTATATCGCCTGCTCACCTTGCCATCCAATCGGGCGAATTTGTATTTTGCCAAGCTGGTTACGATCTTGCTATTCGCATTTGGACTTGTTGCCCTGCAAATTGTGCTTGTGCCACTGGAGCGTTTGATAGCACAGTCGATTCTTCCTGCTGAACTATATCGGAACATCTCGGTATTTGATTATTTGAAGTATTCTACTGTGCTTAAAGTTCTGGTTCCGCCCTACTTTTCTGAGTTTGTTCTATATTATGGACTGGGCATTACGGGCTTGATCGCCTTGTTCACAGCGATTCTAATGGAGCGGAGCTACAGACTGAAAGGGATCGGCTTTATCTTATTATACTTAGCGGTTCTAGCTGGATTAGCCTCAATACCCTATCTTATGGGTTATAGCAGATATGATAGCTACTTTTATCCCGGAGAAATCATAGGTGCTTGTCTCGGATTAATAGTGATTATTGCTGGAGGTTCGCTTTGGTACAGCTTGTATCTATTGCGTAAGAAAATATCGGTATAATTGAAGGGGTATGGAGGTTAGGGAATGAGAAAATATATGGTTACCGTCGTTCTTGTAGTGTTCTCGGTTGTTACAATCGGGACGTATTATGTACAGGCCTCACAAGAGACACTACCTAATTATAAGCTGACGATGGTTCAAGGGGATGCTTCTCTCGTTGAAGGTATAGCCTTATACGGAAATTATCTGACTAAGGGTAGTGTTTTTGGCATCAAACGAGCTAATATCACTACAAATGGTACAGATTATCCAGATGAAAAGTTAACGATCAGCCAAAGCTTAAACCGAAGACCAGTGAATACACAATTGGATAAATGGAGGGATCAGCATCGTCAGTTCATGCGTGGGAAGAAGAACTTAGCTGGGTTCTATGAAAATCAGGATATGCTTGCTTACGTGAATTGGACCGTAGATAAGCAGCAATCAAATGATCCATCAGCGAAGAAAAATGCTAGACTCAGTATTTCTGTGCTTAATAAGCAAAAAGATAATACGCAGGAAATCAGATCCGATATCAATGTGGATCATGATGTTTCAGATATCTATGTACAAAATGTACAGCTTGTTGATCAAGAGCTTGTTGCAATGGTGTTTTTGAATCACGGCGCCAAAGGTTATGTAACTGAACCGCAGATTATCCGTGTTAATCTAACAACAAAGGAGATTACGAATGAGCCGCTCGTATTACCAGGAGCTAAATCTGAAGCAGCAAATGGGGATAATCAATTCGTTAGGTTAGCCAATCAAAATCTGGATCACTCGGATCAATGGATTTTAACAGTTAGTAAAGATAATCATAAAAAGGCATATCAAGTAGATGTTGCAACAGGACAAATCTCGCCGCTCGCGTTCCAAGGGCATGAAATGTTATTGAATAATATTATGAATGCGTATGGACAGAAAATTTATTTCCTGCAAAAAGCTGTATCGGGTAAGGAGAATATAGGATTTACTGTGATTTCTTACGATCTCGTAAGTAAAGAATATGAGACTACTCTGAAGAATACAAATATAGATTTAAGTGAAAACATTACCTATGATTTTAAACAAGACTATCTCTATATTGTGGGTTATAAGAATATGGGTAATAAGTACTTCAAAGGTAATCGTCTGTATGTATTCAATTTGACAAGCGGTAACCTTGAATACGAAGGAAAAGCAGTATCAACAGAGGTTACAAATCAGGCTGAAGATGAAGCTAACATGGATTTGAATTTTATCGATCTCGGTCAGTATTAGAATTACTTGTAGAATAGAAAAATAGAGATAAAGAGATATGAAAAGGTACCAAGGCCGAGCTAATGACTTCTAATAGTCAATTAGCTCGGCCTTTTAGTCGAAATTATAAAACAACCAATAATCACTGTATATCGATTAAAATATATTGTAAAACGATAAATAATATGATAAATTCAATTCACAATAAATCTGTGAGGTGTGTTTTTTATGGAAAGAGGATCAACACTTTTTTTAAGGGCAGCGGTTATTCTTATTGGTATCCCGGTGCTTGCTTTGTGCATATTTGTGGTGCCGGAAATAGCGAGTTTCGCAGCAGAACTGTATCCGGATTATAGTTTATTGAAATATCTCATTGCCATTGATTTGTATGCCTCGGCGATACCTTTTTACTTTGCACTGTATCAAGCTTTTAAACTGTTAGGCTATATTGACAAAAACAATGCTTTCTCGGAAATGTCTGTGCAGGTTTTAAAGAAAATAAAATATTGTGCAATCATCATCAGTTGCTTGTATGTAGTTGGTATGCCACTCTTTTACCTCATGGCGGAGAAAGATGATGCCCCAGGGATTATAGTCATCGGCTTGATTATCATTTTTGCCTCCATGGTGATTGCCGTTTTTGCTGCAGTTCTACAAAAGCTTTTAAAAGAAGCTATTGATATAAAATCAGAAAATGACTTAACTGTCTGAGGTGAAAACAATGGCGATTATAATTAATATCGACGTGATGCTGGCTAAAAGAAAAATGAGTGTTACTGAGCTTTCGGAGAGAGTTGGAATAACAATGGCTAATCTTTCTATATTGAAAAATGGAAAAGCAAAAGCGGTGCGATTATCAACGTTAGAGGCAATTTGTAAGGCTTTGGAATGTCAGCCTGGAGATCTATTAGAATACAAAAATGATGAGGAAACATAAGAATGAAGTCAATAACACAATTACTGCATTTCGGATATCATCAGGCGATGAGTTGCATATTTCCAGTTGCGATTTTTGGGACTTTAGCTCTTTCTAACATAATAGAAATGCCTTTTCTTTACCGTTATGATGCCATTCTTCTAATACTGCTTACAGTGCAGTACCTCATGTACCGTACTGGATTAGAGACGCTGGATGAAATAAAAGTAATCTGTGTGTTCCACGTTATTGGTTTATTGCTGGAAATCTATAAGGTAAAGATGGGTTCATGGGCATACCCTGAGCCAGGGTTTACGAAGGTGTTTGGTGTACCCCTCTATAGTGGATTTATGTATGCAAGTGTCGCAAGCTTTATGTGCCAGATATGGCGAAGATTGAAAATGGATATGACCGGTTGGCCGGGGCTTGCTTCAGCGGGATTGTTGGGAGGAGCCATCTATTTAAATTTTTTCACACATCATTTCATTCCTGATTTTCGTTGGTGGCTGACAGCGCTTGTGGTTGTTGTCTTCTGGAAAACATGGATCATTTATAGGGTACGGACGGTTACCTATCGAATGCCCTTGACACTGGCCTTTTTTATTGTAGGATTTTTTATCTGGTTAGCTGAAAATATCGCTACATTTTTTAATGCATGGAAATATCCTGATCAATATCAAACGTGGCAACTGGTTAGTTTCAGTAAGATCAGTTCGTGGTTCCTTCTAGTGATCATTAGCGTCATTATAGTTGCCCAGCTTAAACATGTTAAGGCTAGCCGTAATCCGATAAATTCATAATTGAGCTGAGTTGGGACAATACGGTTGATTTGACGAATAAATCATTCGTTTGTTACAATGACGGCATCAATTAGGAAAAGGATGAGGACGATGGTTCGTCGTTTGAAAAGGTTTAAGAATGTCGCTACTGCATCAAGCTTCTAAGTATAAATGAATTACATTACTTAGAAGCGAGGGAAAGAAAATGAAACAACATCAGTTCAGCCACTGGTCTGAAATTAAGTATTTAAAGGATATTGTCACCAACCCAATGATTGAGGTAGGAGAGTACTCTTACTACTCTGGTTATTACGATAATCTTGATTTTGAAGATGGGTGTGTCAGATACATTTGGGGTGATGAACAATCAAGAAAGTTGTTTAATCCCAGTGAAGATTATGGTTGGCATTTAGATAAATTGATTATAGGAAATTATGTTTGTATTGCTAGTGGTGTAATTATTCTCATGGGTGGGAATCACAATCATCATCCTGAATGGATTACCGTGTATCCTTTTGTAGACCAGATTGCAAACTCTTACGAATCCAAAGGGGATACAATCATTGCTAGTGATGCCTGGATTGGGATGAATGCAATGATTATGCCCGGTGTGAAAATAGGCGAAGGTGCTATTGTTGCGGCAGGATCAGTTGTTGTAAAGGATGTCCCACCGTATACGATAGTAGGCGGCAATCCTGCTAAAGTGATCAAGCAACGGTTTACAGATCAAGAAATCGAAAAGTTAAAGGAAATGCGCTGGTTCGATTGGAAACGTGAGAAAATTGAACAAGCCACGTCTATCTTTTCCAGTTCATCTGTTGATCAATTATATGACTTTTACCTTAAAGAAATAAAAAAATAACAAAATCAGAACAGGCTGCCGGTATATTCGGCAGCCTGTTCTTTTATCTGACAGGTTCGTTTAACAATAATTGTTTTTTACCAGATTAATCCTAATTAGTATGTTAATATAGGAATGGACTCATTTAATAAGTTAGGAGGAAATTATATTATGGCCTTACCTTTACAAATCCGTCGAATGACACAAAACGATATTGATATTATACATATGGGGTTATCTGAGCATGACGTAAGCCAACCTCTTGATTATGTCCAACGTTGTTGGCAAGAAAATCAAAATGAAAAGCGAGTTACACTTTTAGCTTTTTGTGAAAATGAGTTTGTTGGATGGGGACATGTGGTATACAGGTCGGAATATCCTTATTTTGCAGAGAATAATATACCTGAAATTCAAAACTTTGACGTCATCCCGCCATTTAGGAAACGTGGGGTAGGAAGTGTATTAATTGAAGCTCTTGAAAAAGATGCTTTTACTATATCTAATACTATTGGTATTGGATTTGGATTATACGCTGACTATGGAACCGCACAACGGATGTATATAAAGCGTGGTTTTATCCCTGATGGGCGAGGAATCATGTACGATAATAAGCCTATTGAGCCTGGGGCACATGTTTGTGTGGACGATGATCTCTGCCTTTATCTTATAAAAACTATTGAGCAATAAAAGCAGCTCTTGTACGGGGGGAGATAGATTCTGAAGTATATCGAATTTGGTATCGGCAATACATGGCTTATTAGAACTGAAACGGAGTTAGAGGATGGAACGGAATATGAAGAAAAAGGCATAGTGACACCGGTAAAGTTCCGCTCGTTATATTTTAGGATTTGGATTGGCAAAACTGTAATCATTCTAGACTTAAAACAAGGCTTGAAAATATGTAAGAAGAGTCGTAAAACGTTGAAGATTATTTTTGGTATAACAAGTCTTTAGGTTAAGTATGACAAGGTTGCCGTCTAAATGAACAAATGGAGGAGACCTGACACGAGACTTAGTGCTCTACCTGAGAATTATTAAAAACTCAAAATATAACGACAAGCGAGGTTTAAATGGATAATCCAGAGAATTTGACCCAAGCGCTGTCTAAGTTTTATGAAGAACTTGAACGATCTGATTTACCGGTTAATACTTTTATGCTATTACGTAAGGGAGAAGTTATTACCGAGTTTTATCGTCAACCGTACCGCAAAAACGTTCCCCAGGTTTTATTTTCTCTAAGTAAGAGCTTTACATCTATTGCAGCAGGCATAGCATGGGATAACGGTTATTTTGAATTAACGGATAAAGTGGTTTCTTTTTTCCCGGATCAGCTTCCTAGCTCAATTTCACCTAATTTAGAGAAGATGACGATACATCATCTTCTTTCCATGAATACAGGACATAACAATAGTATCTATGGTGCGATAGCCAAGCAAAATGATTGGGTTCGTGCCTTTTTAGCTTTGGACGTAGAAGATGAACCGGGAAGTTATTACAATTACAATACACACGCCACTTATATGGTTTCGGCTATTATCGAAAAGACGACTGGAGAAAATCTTGTTGATTTTTTAATGCCAAGATTATTTACGCCATTGGACATAGAAAGACCAGAATGGGAGACTTGCCCGTTAGGAATTGTTGCTGGTGGAATGGGACTAAGCATACCAACAGATGGAATCGCGAAATTTGGCCAGATGCTCCTCAATCAAGGGGTTTACAATAGTCGTAGAATTGTTTCGAAAGATTATTTAAAGCTGGCGCTAAATGAACAAAGCGATAATCGTTGGGGACAAAATAAGGCTGACTGGTCAAACGGATATGGTTATCAGTTCTTTATGTGCAGGAATGGATGTAAGATGGGGAATGGAGCTTTTGGTCAATTGTGTTTCATTGATCCGAGTCAAGAGATTGTGATTGCTGCAACTTCAAGTTTTACCGAGATGAAGAAGTTACAGGATTTTTTAGATATCATATATGCAAAATTACTGAACTTTGATTGGCCAACGGTTGCATCTAACATTATAAAACCTCCTACATTTACCTCCTTAGTAAACAGGATAGTTAAAGTAGATTATAGATCGTACAGTGGAATTTATATCTTTGAAGATAATAAGCATAAAATCAAAGAATTAACACTGAAGTTTGAAGATGAGCACCTTAGTTTTTCTTTACTTTACGACGATCATTTAGATGAATTTCCGTTCGATTTTTTAAGGCCTACCCATGCAAAAAGTTTATTTATTAAAGACTTATCCCTTAGTGAGCAGGAAGTTTGTACATCTGCAAGCTGGCAATATGATGATTCCAAATTAATCCTCACGGTAAATTACATTGAAACCCCTTACGTAGTTGATTACACTTTGAGTTTTAGCGGTAAAAAAATTGAACTGCATATGCATAGGAATCTTTCCTTAGAGGATAGAGAAGACATAACTGTTATTGGTTGGGAGGGATGAAATGACCAAGGGTAAAGGTTGGATAGCTGTTTTATTTTTGCTGTTTTCTTTAGTTTTTGTGGGAATCACACATCAGGGTACTATGTTTGGGGATTACCTCTTCAGAACCATTGGAATTCCGCCTTGGAGCGAACCTGCGACAAACCATGGTTTACATTATTCAGCAATATTCGGGATCATTTTGTTAATTTTCAGTGGGAGTTTAACTATAAAGCACTTTAGACAGTGTTATAAAAAATATGTAGGCAGAACCGTTTTGCTTGCTATCATCATTTTCATTATATTATATCCATTTCTAACAGAACGATTGTATTATCTTGTGAATATGAACAATGATGGAATTGAAGTTGTGGATTTTCTGGAAAAAGATTCGCACTGTATGTACGGTACTCAAGAGGATATTGTGCAGGTTCAATGTACAATCAGGCTAATCAACTATGGCGGGCAAAATGAAACCGTTATGATCCGTCCAATCTTTCGAGAGTACGGTAATCCTCAAGGGATCTGGTCATTCGCAGAGGTTCAGCCGCAAGAGATTACCTTGTTACCAAGATCTAATATTAAACATAACATTCACTTTGAGAGTAAGTCTGACGCTCGGATTGCTGAATTCGGGGCGAACGGTAATACCGATTATTTTGGTGTGGAGTTCGTCAAGGATGGACATAAAAAGGAAGTCATTAGGGACTGAATTAATAAAAAGATTCATGTCAGTATTAGTTTTGATATTATTACAGCTGAGTAGTAACGGAAGGGAAGGTTTCCAGTGACTCAACGACTGATAACAAAAGTGAACCAGCGCCTCGATAGTGTGCGTGTGCTGGTTCAAGAAATGATCATGTCTATAGGTAGCGAACAATGGAAACAGGAAGCGTGTGTTCACCTGTACGGAGTGTCTAGTTTCGCTTCATTGCTTGCCATGAAAAGAGAACAAAATCAGGAATTGGCAGCCATTATAGGACTGCTTCATAATTATTATTTCTTCAAAACCGGAGTCAAGGAATTTCCAGGTCCCAACAGTGCTGATACCGTAAGGCCTTTATTAAGAGACTTGAATATGTTTACCAAAGAAGAGCTGACTCAAATTCTAAAGGCAATCTTCCATCAAGGGGACAGGAATAAAGTTCAGGGTCCCTATGAAGAGATTCTAAAGGATGCTCAAGTTCTACAATCATATTTTCAGAATAGGAATTGTATCTTAATGCCTCAGGACAATACTAGACTTCGGAATGTACTTCGTGAAATGACGATTCCAGAGGATTTTTTGGAAGAGATAGATTACAGTAGCGGGGCTGAAGTTCACCAGCCTACGGATAAACGAGGTAAGTTAGCTACTATTGCTGAAGCATTTGGAAAAGAAAACATTGTTGGAATACCAGGAAACGAACGATATCGAGAAATTTGTAAATATTGGCCTGACCAAGCGATTTATAAAGTATTACAAAACAATTGGTGCGCAGCATTTGTATATTACTGCTGTATGCAAGCTGGATTTCTGCTGCCGATTCGATATCCGAATGCTGATTTTCGATTAGCTGGCGTAGGGGCTTGGTTAGAGTGGGCGCAACTACCTGAGACCGCATTTTTTTATTTTGACGGGCAAGAGGGGTTTACTCCTCAGCGTGGTGATATTGTGATTTATGAAAAATTGCTAACTAATGACCCTCACGATCATACAGGTATTGTTTTAGCATGCGATGACAAGGAGATCTTAGTTGCTGAAGGAAATAGGGATAATCAGAATTATTCCAGTGTTTTCTACAGAGATCGCTGGCATTGCGTATATGGCTATATCCGTATCGCTAATGACTATGAATTTGAGTTTAATGGTGAGTATACTCCAATTTAGTTGAGGGGAGTTCATTCGGATGATCACAGTTAAGAATATTATGGCTGAGTATTTATTAATGTCTAACCCTAATTTTGAATTATTTTCAGAACAAGCTCTGGAAAAAAATACGCTGCAACAGCAAAAACATCTATATAAAACTCCGGTTTTTATCGTTACTTTTGAAGCAAAAAATGAGCCAGCTTGGGACAAAGATTCTTGAGCTTCTTCTCTTTTAAAAAGCGAACATACTTGCCTTTTAGCAATGTTAGAGTTATCATAGATTTCTAAAGTCGTTAATGGAGGTGCTGAATGAAATATTCCCAAGCGACAGATTATGCACTTCATGCAATGCTCTATATGGTGACGGTGGCGTCTGATAAGCCGGTGGGTGTTCAATTGCTTGCTGAGAAGTTAGGTGTTTCCCAAACCTATCTGTCCAAAATGATGACTAAGCTAGTGAAGGCTGGATTGATTCAATCTGCACCTGGTGCTAATGGTGGTTATCGTCTCAGACGCAAGTCGGAAGAAATCTCTTTTTTGGATATTATCCATGCAATCGAAGGAACGGCTTCCTTTTTTGAATGCAGTCTAGATCACGGAAGTGAATGTCTGATTCAACAGGTTGTGATTGACGCTGAGCGACAGATGGAGCAGTACTTAGAGAACACGAAAATTGCAGATTTGGCAAAAACGATGAAGACGGAGTAAAGATCCGTTCTTTTTTCGGGTTTATTAGAGACAATATAAATCCGTAATGACTTTAATGTGGGTTTTGATACTGAAATGTGAAGTTTAAAACAATGGAGGATGATTACAATGACTGAAGAGCAAAAATTAAATGCCAAGAGAGCGACCTATGAAAAAACCACTCATATTTCGATTCCCTCTTATGATTCATTATTTTCGATGATCCAATCTTATTTTCGCTTCGAATTAGGTGACATCCCTGTATCTATGCTCGTGGTCGGTGCGGGGGGAGGAAATGAATTTTCGGCATGGGGGCCATCTAACCCAAACTGGACATTTACTGGAGTGGATCCTTCGGAAGATATGCTAAAGATTGCGAGATTAAAGATAGATGAACTGGGCCTAGAGAGCCGTGTCAGTCTGATTCCTGGGACAATCGATGATCTTCCTCAGCAGGACTCAAAGTTCGATGTGGCAAGTTGTATTTTGGTCCTTCATTTCATCCATGATGTTCAAGAAAAATTGAAATTGCTTCGCTCCATAAAGGATAATCTGAAACCGGGTGCTCCATTTGTTCTCGTAAGTGCATATGGAGATTTGGATGATCCTGAACTCCACGACAGAATAAACGTATGGAAAAGCTTTTGGGTTGCAGGGTATGAATCTCCCGAAGCGTTTGATAATGTAAGTAACAATATTACGAAAATTTCTTTCCTTCCCGAAAAACAAATTGAAGAGTTATTGAAAGAATCAGGCTTCACAAGAATCACTCGATTTTATTCTACTGGAATTATGGCAGGCTGGATGTGTCACGCGGAGTGACTTGAATACTTTCGGACCCAGATGACGTTATTTGTATATATTTAGGCGTTGGAGCATGATTTCGGACTCCAGTGCTGCTATTCCTTAAATAGAGGGTGATATATGGTGATTATCATGCTCATAGCGGCTATGGAGTCCGCGAGCACCCTTAATATAGGAAAAAGTAGCGTATAAGGTCAACTGTGTCCTATAGTGCGATTCATAAGTGTGATTAGTACTTAATTAAACCAAGTTTAAGGATTAGATCAGCGATCAGGTAGCTTCAAAAAGGAGGGGGTGCCCAACAGCCATTGTATGGCTATGGACACCTCATTGTTTTTAACGAAAGTGACTAATCTATACATGAAGCTTGTAACGATTTGCTTTGCTTATCCGCTGAATGTCTGCAAGTTCCTCCGAAGTGAGTGGAGCTACATCAGCAGCCATTACATTGCTTTTTAATTGCTCCAGACTGCTTGCCCCAGGAATAATAACGGCTACAGATGGATTAGCTAGTGGATAATGAAGCGTTGTTTGTGCAAGATTGCGAGAGTCACTAGTTTCCTGCGAAAGCTGATCATGCAAATTCAGAAGTTCCTCACTACTGTAATCTAAGTAATTCTTCTCGGCTTTGCTGCGACCACGCTCTGATAGAATGCCCCCTGCTAAAGGCCCGCGTGCGATCATGCTAATTCCATGCTTAGCTAGCAGAGGAAGGATTTCTTCCTCAGGACGTCGATCTAAAATGCTATATTGGCTCATAACACTTACGATATTTGATTTTTTCACATATTCTCTAATTACATTAGGACGAATAGAAGAGATCCCATAATAGCGGATAAGACCCTCTTGCTTAAGTTCTTCAAAAGCTTCAATCGTTTCGTCAATTGGATCTTCAATAGTGCCGCCATGCAGCTGGTATAGATCGATGTAATCGGTTTGCAGCCGTTTAAGACTATCTTTGACTGCATTTTTAATATAGGCTTTTGAAGGATCCCAGCTCCAGCCTTCTTGGCCGGGAATTCTGCGGTTGCCAACTTTTGTGGTCAGGATTACATCCTGTCGACGTTGACGAATGGCTTTGCCAATAATTTCTTCATTACGGCCCTCATCATAAAGATCTGCTGTATCAACAAAATTGATTCCTTGATCGAGTGCTTCATGAACAATGGAAATGGCTTTCGCCTCATCCGTACCCAAAGACATACAGCCAAGTCCTATCTCACTTACATACAAATCAGATTGTCCTAAACGATTTTTTCTCATAGCGCATTCCTTTCTACTTCTGTTGTTGTTATATTATAACGTTTTGGAGAATTGAATTCTAATGGTGCTTCGGACTTCCATTGACTTTATGATCTTTTGGCTTTATCGTCATAGCATATATTATTTATTAGATGAAGATAGATAGGGAGAGATTTGATCATATGGAACAAGCGATGTTTGCAGGCGGATGTTTTTGGTGCATGGTGACACCGTTTGAGGAATTACCAGGCATTCATGGAATTGTATCGGGATACGCGGGAGGGTTAACTGAGAATCCAACCTACGAAGAAGTCAAAACCGGAACAACGGGGCATTACGAGGTTGTGCAGATTACGTTTGATCCAGCGCTTTTTTCATACGAGAAGCTGCTTGAATTATATTGGCCTCAGATTGACCCTACCGATGATGGTGGGCAATTCCAGGATCGAGGAACTCAGTACCGGACAGCGATCTTCTATTATAATGAAGAACAGCGTTTAGCAGCTCTTGCCTCGAAGGAACAGGTTGCGGTCAGTGGCAGATTCTCCGGTCCAGTCGTTACGGAAATTCTTCCGGCGCCAACTTTTTATCGTGCAGAAGAGTACCATCAGGATTATCATCATAAGAATCCCAAGCACTACAAAGAAGATCGGGAGCAATCCGGTCGGGATACTTTTATCGCTAAACACTGGTAAGTGTTGAAAAAACTTTAAACCAAGAGCATCCTGAGTCATTCATGGCTTACGGGATGCTCTTTTTGCATTATATACAAATTTTATTTATTTTAAATTCTACATACTTTCCACACATTTGTAGACTAAACTACTCTAAATCAAGCGAGAACATCACACAGGAGGGTTTAGGATGAAAAAAATCATACCATTTGTTGCCGTTAGTTTGCTTTTGAGTACAGTGTTAACAAGCTGCCAATCAGGCAATAATGTTCCATCTAAGGTTAATTCGCAAGCTAGTTCTGCAACGGTGGAGCAACCATGGATAGCTACGAAGAATACTACTCGTATTAACACTTCAGATCCGATTCAAGCCGCAGTGTTAGTTTCTCAGACTTTATGGACTGCGCAAACAAAGAATAATAGACCTTCAAGTGTAGTTTTGACGGATGTGAGTAATTGGCAGATCGCCGCAGTTAGTGCAGATTTGATTCATCATCCCAGTAATGGGCCTGTACTGTATACTACAAAAGAAGGGGTTCCTGAGGTTACTCTCGCTGAACTTAAGCGACTGAATCCAATAGGTGCTGAAGGCAATAAAGGGGTTCAGGTAGTGCTTGTTGGGCCTATGGCATCCAATGTCGAACAACAATTAAAGGCCATTGATTTAAAAGTAGACCGGATAGAAGGGGATGAGCCAGCGGCAGTAGCTCAGGCTATAGATACTTATTACGCCAAAGCAGCGGGTGAACTTCCAAAGTCGGTCATTATTGGTTCTATGGATAGCCCTGAGTACACGTTGCCAGCAGTGAATTGGATCGCACATATGCCTGAACCTCTTCTCTTTGTAACCAAAGACGAAATTCCTAACTCAACGGTCGAGGCTTTAAAAGAACGTGGAGGTAGCGCAACCATTTACATCCTAGGACCAGAAGACATTGTCTCAGCAGATGTAGAAAAGCAATTAAAAGAATACGGAACAGTTCTCCGTATAGCTGGAGAAGATGTTTTTAAGAACGCTATAGCTTTTGCAAGTTTTAAGGATGCCAATAACGGATTCGGCTGGGGAATCAATACACCCGGTCATAACCTGTCTTTGTTAACCACGGATTCAACGATGCTCGCTATCGCCGCTGCGCCTTTTTCTCATTTGGGGAAACATGCGCCGCTTATTTTTACGGAAAAAGACGGGCTGCCAGATTCAGTAATGGAGTATATGATGGAGCTTCAACCTAAATTTCAAGATTCACCAGCAGAAGGTCCTTACAATCATGCTTGGATAACTGGGGATAACCTTACAATAAATGAGCGAGCACAAAGTGAAATCGATGACATGCTAGAAATCTCACCTGCTGCAGGAGGCAATCCGCATTCCGGCCACTAACCATCATCACAGGCTGGCATCATTTAGGGATGATGTCGGCTTGTTCTGTGTTTTTTTTGTATAATGAGAAGAACTAGGTCATAAAGAGGGTGAACGGCTTGAATAAGCTACAGATACTGATCGTAGATGATGAATGGAACATGCGGAATTTATTGCGGATTTATTTAAGTAAAGAAGGGATGTCTACAAAAGAGGCGTCAACGGGTCATGAGGCACTCCAACTGTTGAAACAACACAGCTTTGACCTAATCTTGCTGGATGTGATGATGCCGGATATGGATGGCTGGCAGGTCTGCAAGCTGGTGAGGGAGTCAAGCTCTATCCCAATTCTAATGCTAACCGCACGTTCTGAAACCAAGGATAAGGTACGTGGTCTCGGTATAGGCGCAGATGATTATCTTACTAAACCGTTTGAGCCGGAAGAATTAGTGGCTAGGATTTATTCTCTGCTGCGGCGTTCAACACTTACTTTTGTTCAACAACCTCAGGAAAAGGTGCTCACATACCCTGATTTTAAAATATACCCAGAAGCTAGGGAGGTACATATTCAGGATACATCCATTGAATTCACGCTCAAGGAGTTTGATCTACTGGCCACTTTGGCGCAAAACACTACCCGGGTTTTTACGAGAGAAGAACTGGTGGAGCGATTATGGGGGAATAATTATGAGGGGGAGAATCGTGTTATTGACACTCATATTAAGAATATCCGCGAGAAACTACATAAAGCAGGCCTAGCCTATAATCCGGTTCAGACGGTGTGGGGATTAGGTTATAAATTTCATGCTCCCGGTAATCAGGTATGAAAAATAACATCATCGGACTTAAGCTCGGTTTTGTTATTATGTCTGTTTTTGTGGTTGTTTTGCTTGTTCTTGGAATTACTATAGACCGGATGTTTACAAGCTTCTATTACAACGAGATGCAAAAAGAGACGGAGGAACTCACCTCACATTTTATTGGAATGGCGGAATCGCAGGATAGTTCAAACGAGCAGATGATGAGTACCTTTGCAGAATTTTCGGATGTCAGTATCTTTAATATCTCGAAGGATGGCCATGTGATACTCCACTCGGGTGCACATGATCGTATGGATCGTTCATTCATCCAAGCTTCGGATGTTAGCCGGATTTTCGCTGGGAAAAGTGTTGATTTTGAGTATAAAGATCCTGCTGGACATTCTTATTTTATCATTGGAAAACCAATAATGGAGGGGGATACAACTCAGTCTGCACTTTATGTAATGTCCTCTACAGAGAGCATGAAGCAATCTTTGGCTTCCATCCGGAACCTCCTGCTGATTGCAGGAATAGGGGCTTTTATATTGGCTTTAGGGATCACTGGTGTGATCGCCATGATTTTGTCCAGACCTCTGATCAAGATGCAAAAGGCAACCCGGAAAATCGCGGCTGGCGAGCTGGAAACGAGACTGTCTATACGTAGTAACGATGAGATTGGTTTTTTGGCAGAGGCCATAAATGATCTGGCTGTCGATCTGCAACGATACAGGGATACAAGGCAGGAATTTCTGGCAAATATCTCACATGAGCTGAGAACGCCCATTACATATTTGGAGGGGTACACCAAGGTTATAAAAGATGGACTTTACGAGACCGAAGGGGAAAGAGATCTATACCTGGACATCATTCATCAGGAAGCACATCGGCTCCAGCATCTGGTGGATGATTTATTTGAACTGGCAAAGATGGAGGAAGGAAAGGTTACACTTACCCAAGAGTGGATCGATCTCAGTAAGCTAGCGGAACAAGCCGTGCGCAGAGTTGAACTGAAAGCAAAAGAGAAGGGATTACACCTGAAGCTTCAGCTTAGCGGAGATGCGTATATGATCCGTGGAGATCAAAAACGTATGGAACAGATTATAATGAACCTTCTGGAAAATGCAATTCGTTATACGGATGAAGGCGAGATTATTGTTCATGTGGAATTTGCAGCGGATGCTGCAACTCTAATAGTTGAAGATACAGGAATAGGTATTCCTGAGAAAGAGCTTCCCTATATCTTCGAACGTTTCTACCGGGTAGAGAAATCACGTTCAAGACAATACGGTGGTTCAGGTCTGGGGCTTTCCATTGTTAAAAAGCTGGTGGAATTGCATGGAGGCAAGATTCGAATGATGAGTCAGCCTGGAGCGGGTACTCGTTGCGAGGTGCAACTATTTAATCTATCTAAATCCGAATAAATGTAAGTAAAAAGAGACTTCAGATACAAAATGAGGTCTCTTTTTTGCATGTTTATAATGTTATTTATTCGACTCCAGCTCTTCAAGTGCCCATTCGCAAAATTGTATAGAGCTCTCCATATCAAGCACACGTTTGTGGATCAGTAAATAACGTCCAAAAGTGGTGGCTTTTAACTCACGCGTCTCACCGCGTTCATCACGTAAGACTTCGTTTGCTTTGAGCAAAACCTTGTATCGCTCCAGCTCACTTTTACAAAACTCTGCACGTTTTAGCAATAGGTCCTTGGCTTCTTCCGGGTTGGATAGCCATAAGCTATACAGCTTAAAATGCAGCTCATCCCGTAGCACCGGAGGCTCTGCAGTAGTTTCCACCCATTGCCGCAATTGCTCCAGTCCTGCTTTCGTAATGGAGTATTCTTTTTTATCCGGTTTATCGGTCTGTTCAATGAGCTTAAAGGTGATATAACCTTGCTGCTCCATGCTCATTAATAGAGGGTAGATTTGACTATGTCCAGCACGCCAGAGCGGCTTGATATTCTGAGTTAATTCATATCCAGACAATGAGTTAGCGCTAAGTAAAGCTAGAAGTCCATAAGACAGTGTATTCATTACTATAAAGCCCTCCAGTTATTATAAATCCGTTTTCATTGAATTTTTCGGGGATATGTCATCATTGACATATTGATCATACGATTATAACATTATTCAAGTCACCTTATATATGTAAAAGTAGACATATAAAAAAATAATGAGGAGGGGAAGCATGGAAGAAAATCAAGCAAGCAAAATACATTTTTGGCCGATCATGATTGCCATATTCTTCGGAAATTTCGTCTCTGTCTTAAGTACAACGACGATCAACATTGCTGTTCCTCTTTTAATGGATCATTTCAATACGAGTCTGAACACCATGCAATGGATGGTCACGGGTTTTATGCTGGCGACAGGAGTAACCGCACCACTCGCCGGCTATCTCGGAGGAAGATTCAGCTACAAAAGGCTTTATCTTTTCGCCTTGATGGGATTCACCATGTTCTCTTTGTTTTGTGCTTTGGCATGGGATCCAACATCATTAATTGTATTTCGGATGCTTCAGGGTTCGTGCAGCGGTCTCATCATGGCTTGTACGATGACCATCATATTTCAAGTAATACCGGGAGAACGCAGACCTTTTGCAGTAAGCCTCTGGTCGTTATCCGCGATGGTCGCGCCAGCCATAGGACCAACGTTTAGCGGGTGGCTGCTCCAATATGCCAGCTGGCATTGGTTATTCTTAATTAACATCCCTATTGGAATCATAGCTGTTATTCTAACCCTAACGTTAATTCCATATTATCGAATGAATATTCCGAAGTCATTTGATATTCCTGGTTTCCTTACCGTTGTCCTCGGTAGTTTATCATTATTAACTGCATTTAGCCAAGGCAATAGCTGGGGATGGACTTCGTGGAAAACCTTATCGTTAATCCTTTTGGGAGTTGTGTTGTTAGTTTTGTTTGTTTTGCGCGAGCTGAAGGCGGAGGTACCTCTGCTGAATTTGCGTGTATTCCGTAATCGCCGTTTTACCGCCATGCTTAGTATCTATAGTTTAGTTACGATTGCGATGTATGCCGGAACCTATTTAACCCCTTTGTTCTTACAAACGGTAGAAGGGGCTACAACGCTTAAAACTGGGCTGATTTTATTGCCGTCCTCGATCCTCCTTGCCTTATTGAGTCCAATCGTAGGTAAGCTGTATCCAAAGTTCGGACCTGTGAAGTTGATTTCTGCGGGTATTTTATTTATATTCATCGGTTTATTCATGCTTAGTCGGCTGCAAACGAACATATCTTATAGCTTTATTATGTGGGCGATGGTCGTTCGTAATCTCGGCATTGGACTAGCCAATGTTCCAAGCAGTACAGCCTCAATGGAGGAAATTCCTGTCGAATGGTCTGGGCATGCTACGTCGATCAACAACTGGGTTCGCAATGTGTTAAGCTCACTTGGGATTGCAGTATTCACCTCCCTGCTGTCGAGTAGATCCTTACTCCACTCTAAAGAGTTGATCAGCTCCGGTGCAAGTAATACAGATTCGATACGTTTGCTATCGTTCACGATGGGTGTGAATGATGTTTTTGTGGTAGGTTCCATTATTGTGTTGTTTGGATTTCCACTGATGTTTTTATTACGCAAGAAGCGTACTGTGGTAACTGTACAAAACGCAGGATAACCGGTACGATACAAAAAGCAGATCAAGGTTTTATCCTTGATCTGCTTTTTGTCTTAGATTACGTTTTGTTAATAAACTTTAATGCATCATATCGCCCATTCCACCCATACTCCCTACAATTTCCGGATTAATCATCCCAAATATCATCGCGATATGCGCCACGACCAAGAATCCACTAATAAGCAGAAAATGCAGCTTCATCTTGTGCTCTTCCGATCGTTTACGGGCAATCAGACCAAGATCTAACAAAGCCAGTGGCAATAAGAAGAGTACTCCGCTTAAATAGAAGCCCACGGCTACGATATCAACCCATGTGTGCCATTCCCCATTCACAGACAAAGGAATAAACGCAGTTGGGAACAAGTAGAGAAATACACCTGTGAAATATATCCCTGCGAGTATGCTGCAGACTTTGTTGAAGGATCGTAGTGGGCCTGTTAGATTCTTGGTGAACAAAATAATAAACTCTGTAATGGTAATCGTCTCAGCAAAAATCACGGGGATGGCCATGAATATAATCAAATTCCAAGGCTGGTTGTCCGCTAGCAAAGACATGTAATGCGTCATGTTCATAAGATACTCCTCCGATAATATGTAATAGCTTCAGTTACTTATCGTATTCGAGAAGTATGTGGAAAGTATGTGGAAACGAAGGTATGATAAATATATGCAATAATATCAGTCGAGGGGAGCAAGACAACCGTGGGAAGAGGATTACAAAACATTTTATTTGATTTAGATGGTACTTTAACAGACCCCAAAGAAGGCATCACCAAAAGCGTAGAATACGCTTTGAACAAATTTGATATACAGATCGAGCATTTGGATGAGCTTCTTCCTTACATAGGTCCTCCGTTATATGATTCATTTATCGAGCTGCACCATTTCACTGAGGAACAAGCGCTTCAAGCGGTTGCTTTTTACCGGGAGCGTTACAGTGCCACGGGATTATTTGAGAATATGGTGATTGAAGGTATACCCCAATTGCTGGAGGGACTTAAGACGAATGGATACTCATTGTATGTAGCAACCTCCAAACCGACTGTTTTTGCAGCACAGATTCTTGAGCATTATAAGCTCGATCATTATTTCAAACATATCGGAGGAAGTAATCTGGACGGTACCCGTTCTAAGAAGCAAGAGGTTATTCAGTACGTGCTTGATGAGAATGACATACATCCAGAGGAAGCGGTAATGATAGGAGATCGTAAGCATGATATCATCGGTGCTATTGGCTGTAGTGTTGAATCCATTGGAGTGACTTTTGGTTATGGTCCCAAGGAAGAGCTTGAACAAGCCGGAGCAGACCATATCGCCTTTCGTGTGGAAGAAATTGCAGATATCATTCAGCATATTTCATTGAGAGAACGGTGCACCAAATGAGTGTTATGAATACTGAAATACTTGACGGGAAATCGATTAAGCTGGTTCCAATAGATGAAAGTCATGCAGAAGGATTGGCGAGAGTGTTAAGAAATCCAGACATCTGGGAATTTACCTGGCGAAAAATAACGTCGGACGAGCAGGTGCAAGGATTAATCTCAACAGCTTTAGCGAATCAAAAGAACGGTTCACAAATTACCTTTACTATCATTGATAAAGCAACGGAGCGAATTATCGGAACCACTCGTATTATGCATCCGGATTTGGTTCATCGTAACGCTGAAATTGGATGTACCTGGATCTCACCAGACTATTGGAGAACTAGTGTGAACACAGAAGGCAAGTCGCTGCTGCTACACTATTGTTTTGAAGAACTAAAGCTGATCCGCGTAGAATTTACAGTGGTCGCGAACAACTTGAGGTCACAAAGAGCAGTAGAACGAATAGGGGCGGTTAAAGAAGGGGTTCTGCGCAAGCATAGAATCAAGTCTGACGGATCGATTCATGATAATGTGGTCTTTAGCATATTGGATACCGAATGGCCTGCTGTAAAAGAGAATCTGCATTATTTGATAATTGATAAATACGCATAAGTATAGATGAATCAGAGTGGCGACGGAAGCAATTTGTTAAAGCAGAGTGAGTGTTTAATTGTATTTTGTACAACTATAATTCCTTAATTGGTCGGGGCATAGATATAACTGTATTTAGTACATCTATATTCCTCATTTAATTCCTTATAGGTGGATTTTCAGGGTTTTAATTGTACAGAATACAATTAAAACAAGAATAGTTACTTTTGCATACGGAATAAGTGTACAGAATGCAGTTATTTCGCATTTACCCTATATCACTCTCCATTATCTCATTCGAATCCTTTAATTTCGGTACCAGAAGTATACCAAGAGGGAATGCACCGGAAGCTACGTTCTGTCTGAAAGGATTTCTTCAAGGCATCAGACTTGCAACTCCTGCTTAGTGAGGATGAATATACTTGGTGGATCAGCGGATGATTAAGCGAGTTAAGCCAGAGCGTATAAGGATTTGCCCATAAATTTGCTTAAACACCCCCCACAGATCAAAAACACCAGGCAGTGATACTCCAATCCCGGAGAATCGCTACCTGGTTTTTTTTAATAACAGAGACCGCTACAAATTCTAGAAAGAGCTGCTTGGAGCAGCGCCTTCTTTTATGATTCAGCCAATAGGCTGCTTATGGTTATTGTTTAGGACTTACAAGGATTTTCACTTGATTTTTTTCTTTCAAAAGAGCCTCAAACCCGTGATCAATCACTTCATTCAGTTTAATTCTCTTAGTAACAAGTTTTTCAGCAGGGAAGTACCCTTGTTCCATCAAGCTAATTACAGCTGGGAAAACATCACGGTAACCAATGATACCAGTTAAGTTGCGTTCTTTAAGTACGATATTGTTTGGAGTAATCGTAGCATCTTTTTCGAAAATACTAACGATCATGATTTGTCCACTCAATTTAGTGGAATTAATGGCTTGGGTTAGAACGGGAGGTACGCCTGTCACTTCAAACGCAACATCTACGCCACCATCGGTACGTTTTTGAATTTCTTCGACCACATCATATTGTTTAGGATCGATTACAATACCACCAAGCTCTTCAGCTTTACTCTTACGTTCCTCGGAAAGTTCTACTACATAGATTTCAGCAGCGCCGGATGCTTTCAAAGCTTCAATGACCAGCAAACCGATTGGGCCAGCACCGAATACTACAGCTTTATCTCCAACCTTCAGTTGACTGGAACGAACAGCGTGTAGAGCAACGGCAGAAGGTTCCACGAGAGCACCTTGTTCATAGGATAAGCTGTCTGGAATTTTGTGCACCATATGTTGGTCTGCTGCGACGTATTCTGAGAATCCACCGCCACCACCAGCCAAACCTAGGAAGCCCATTTTTTCACAAAGATTATATTTACCTTGTCGACAAGCCACACATTCACCACATGCAAAAACAGGCTCTACGACGACGCGATCACCAACATTAAACTTGCTAACGCCTTGACCTACTTCTACGATTTGTCCAGAGAATTCATGTCCCATTACGACTGGAGCTTTTTCACCAGTAAGGGGATGATCTGTTCCTTGGGGAATGAAAATAGGACCGGCTACATATTCGTGAAGATCGCTGCCACAAATTCCGCACCATTCGATTTTGATTTTCACTTTTCCTTCAAGGGCTGCTGGTTCTTCAATCTTTTCTAACCGTAGATCTTTGACGTTATGCCATCTTAATGCTTGCATATCATTCATCTCCTAGATTAATAATTAAATAATAAATAGTATTTTATTTCTGGAAAAGAGGAAACGTTTCCGAGAACAAATATGTCACATAATTTTCATATTGTCAAATTTAAATATTGAAAATATTAATATTGAAAATTAGTGAAATTTTTCACTAAAATAGAGTTATATCAAGCCTTTAGGCTCACAGTGGCAGCTGAGATAAGTATTCTTCTATGTACTATTATGTTATAATCTATACATTGGAATTTTGATTTTAGATGAGTGGAATAGAGATAAATACGAAAACGATTCCGGAAATAAGGGGACTATCAGAGTGGCTAATAAAAACAAAGTAACCATAGAGGATGTAGCGAAACGGGCGGGGGTAGGTATTGCTACTGTCTCAAGAGCCATTAATAATTCAGAGGGAATTAGTTCCAAGACCAAGGCGCTGGTACTGCAAGTGATTGAGGAGATGGGTTTCACTCCAAATACCTCTGCGCAAAGCCTCAAAATCCGCCAAACGAAGCAAATTGCTCTGGCCGTTCCTGACATTCGCAACGCAATTATTCCGGATATCGCCTGGTCCGTAGAGCAAGCCGCCAAACAACATAGCTATCGGGTAATTCAAATTAATACTTCTGGCAACCCGCGCACTGAGCTCGAAACGATTCGTGAGGTCAAAAAATTACATGTAGATGGACTCATTATCATGCCTCTTGCTTATCCAAAGACCATGGTAGAGTTAATTAATAAATCGAGTGTTCCGGTCTCCATCATTAACTACGGGAAAAGAATCACAGAAAATGTGAAAGCTGACGTCGTTAGTTTGTCACGTTTTGAAGGACAATTAGTGATGGAGCATTTAATCAATATCGGTCGTTCTAGAATTGCATATGCAGGGGCACAAAAAGATCTTATTGAAGATCGTTATCTTGCTTATCAGCAAGCTTTAAATCAAGTGGATATTTCGCTTGTTTATTTTGGCGAAGACTTTTCCTTGCAAACTGGACTACAAGCCGCTGACTATTTCTACAGCCTGACGCATATGCCAGACGCTATTTATGCAGTGAATGACATGGTGGCCATAGGTATTGTGAATCGGTTTAAAGAATTAGGCGTACGTGTTCCTGAAGATGTGGCGGTGGTTGGGGTAGATAATAACGCATGGACAACTATCACAACGCCTCAGATTAGTTCAGTTTCCATCATGGGGAATGAAGTGGCACGATTAGCCACACAGCTTCTTTTGCAACGTATTCAGGATAATATTACCGGGGAGTATCAAAGGGTGCAGCTTGATCCACGATTAATCGTGCGAGAGTCAAGTGTTTCGGTTAGACGTAGTACGAATTAAAGGCCTCAAGTTTGCGACTACTAAGAATGAATAGGTTGTAAATCCTTTAAATCCTGCTAGACTTAATACAGAGTAATTTGATTGGAAATTAAGAAATGAGGTGCGGATCATTATGGCTAATATTTATAAGAGCTTAACCGATCTGATCGGAAATACACCGTTATTAGAGATTTCAAAGTATAGTAAAACCCAAAACGTAGAAGCAAGGGTTCTTGCCAAGCTGGAATCTTTTAATCCTGCAGGTAGTGTTAAAGATCGTATTGGATATGCAATGATCAAAGATGCGGAAGAGAGAGGTCTCATTAATAAAGATTCTGTCATTATTGAGCCTACTAGTGGAAACACTGGGATAGGACTTGCTTTTGCAGCTGCTAGCTTAGGGTATTCACTGATCATCGTCCTACCAGATACATTTAGTATTGAACGCCGTAAATTAATGCTGGCATTAGGTGCTGAGCTTGTGTTAACACCGGGAACTGAAGGAATGAGCGGAGCTGTAAGAAAGGCAGAACAATTAGCTGCGGAAATTCCAAATTCATTTATTCCCCAACAATTCAGCAATCCTGCGAACCCGGAAATACACAGAACGACTACAGCAGAGGAGATTTGGCGGGATACCGATGGAGATGTTGATATTTTCATAGCGGGTGTTGGTTCTGGAGGCACTATCTCGGGTGTTGGGAAAGCGTTGAAAGAAAAGAACCCCGCAGTCCAAATTGTCGCCATCGAGCCGTTTGACTCTCCTGTTTTATCAGGAGGCCGTCCTAAGGGACATGGGATTCAGGGCATTGGAGCAAACTTTATTCCGGAGAATTACGATAATGAAGTGGTGGATGAGATTTTTCAGGTGAAAAATGATGATGCCTATAGCGTATCACGTGCACTTGCGAGAACAGAAGGATTGCTGGTGGGTATCTCCTCCGGAGCAGCTGTTTACGCAGCTACACAAATCGCTAAGCGTCCTGAGAATAAGGTCAAGACCATCGTGGTGATTCTGCCGGATACCGGTGAACGTTACTTAACTACTACGCTGTTTGATTTTTAACGGAACATGAGCGCTAGATCCAAGGAATTGGCTTTAAAAAGCAAGCAAAAGGTTCAGCTATAGGCTGAGCCTTTTTGTTGTTGGAGTATTGGCTGTATATCTCCAGATAACGGGTACCTCAAGTAACTTAGTAGTTTAAGGGGGATTCCAAACCTCCCATTTTGTATAGTAGCCAAGGAAGTTCAGTGTGTTACGGACCGTATTGCAGCTATTTCGCCTTTTCAGCTCATTTTGCTGCGTTATCGGACTGAATAGCACTTATTGGCCAACATTTGCGGATAAGTGGTGTGGTTTTGAGCAAATAGCTGCAACTGAGTCCGATAGCCTGCCGCAAACGCTCAAATAAACAGAATAACGTCTCCTGAGTCCGATGAATCGGCGAAAAGTGTGTTATCCAGCAGGGGATTCCAAAACTCCAATGTACCTCAAGTAACTAAGAAGTTTAAGAAGGATCCAAAACTCCCATTATCTCAAGTAACTTAGAGAGTTCAGGGTGTTACGGACCGTATTGCAGCTATTTCGCCATTTAATCTCATTTTGCTGCGTTATCGGACTGTATAGCACTTATTGGCCAACATTTGTGGATAAACAGTGTGGTTTTGAGTAAATAGCTGCAACTGAGTCCGATAGCCTGCCGCAAACGCTCGAATGAACAAAATAACGTCTCCTGAGTCCGATCCATCGGCGAAAAGTATGTTATCTCAGTAGGAGATTTCAAAACTCCAATGCTCTTGAGTTTGATCCATCAACACAACACGATGATTGCCCCTAAAGCGACTTGCACGCCTCAAATCACCCGCCTCACAAACTCTAACCGTTTTTTCCTGTTGTGTAATTTCCAGTTTAGAATAAAATGGAACTATTCCGCTAACCGCGCGTAACCGATAAATAAGAGAGATAATGATAGATCAGGAGGTACATATGAACACGAGAACTCTAAAAATACTGCTACATACCACACTTGCTGCCTTATTGTTAAGTCTATTGCTTTTGCCGGCCGTAAGTTTAGCCAAAACTGCTGTACCTAAGCATACAGGGTCATTTTATGTGAATGATTTTGCGAATGTGATTGACGAGAAAGCAGAGAATTACATGGTGAACTACGGTATTCGATTACATCAGGCTACTGGAGCTCAAGTTGTGCTTGTAACTGTCGACTCTACTGAAGGGGTTTCGATGGAAGAGTATGCAAAATCGCTTTTCAATAGCTGGGGTGTGGGGGCTGCGGATAAAAATAACGGGCTGCTGCTGCTCCTTTCTATAAAAGATGATGATTACTGGGCGGTACAAGGTAAAGGTATAGAGGAATCATTGCCTAACAGTAAGATTAAAGAGATTCTTTCACAATATCTTGAGCCGGATTTCGCAGCTAAAACATACAGTAATGGTGCTAGGAAGACGTATGGAGCTTTTATTCAAGCTATGGGTGGCACTTGGGCAGAAAATGTTGGCACCAAAAATTACGTATCCGATAATGCGGGTGTGCTCAAAAAAGTAACTAAAGACTATCTGAACGATTCCAGCAACAGATATAAAACAACAACCGGAAGTGGAATTTATGTGGTCACCGTAAAAAATGCTGGAGATAAAACATTGCAGGACTATACTTATATGAAGTTTGCTTCGGTAGGTGCTGGTCCTAAGGATGTTATGCTTGTATTGGACATAGGCGGAGACAACTATCATGTTCTACAAGGCAAGGATATCGACAAGGTTTTAACCAATGAGGTTATTAGTGATATTTTAAATACCGTGCTTGAACCCCAATTTGTGAAAAAAGATTACGGTACGGGAGCTACAACGACAGTTAATTCGTTCTACAGTTTCTTGTTAGCGAGAGCGGATCATCCGCAAGGAGTCACAGGAAACAACGGAAACAATGTTAATCCTGGGACTACAACGAATTCTGGTACTTCCTCTACTACAGCTACAAGTGGAGGTGAGGCGGTTAGTAAAAGCAAGGCTTTTCTAATTTTCTCAGCGATTTTTGGTTCGCTCATCTTATTTGGATTTACTGCTTCACGACGCAATAGATATATAGAAATGTATGGTTTGCCATTTAATCCATATAGCCAAAGGAATATACGCCGTTATGGTCCTTGGCATGGTCAAGCGGATTACGGTTATGGCAGACGCTGGCACAGACGTTATTATCATCACCACCATAGGAATACAAACAATTCGCAATCAAGTTTCTGGGGAAACAGTGGTGGCGGAGGCTCTACTAACGGTGGCGGTGCAGGACGGTATTCCTCAAGCAACGAGAACCATGGTGGTGGAGGTTCCAGCAGTGGTGGAGGAGCAGGAAGACATTCTTCAAGCTCATCCAGCCGCAGCTACTCAGATGATGATGATAGAGGCTCATCAGGTGGCGGCGGTTATTCCGGCGGTGGTGGCTCATCAGGTGGCGGCGGTAGCGCTAGCAGCGGTGGTGGAGTAGGAAGACATTAGAATTTGTTTAGCTTTAGATGAGCAGGTAGCCAAGATATTGGAAACCTGCTCGTTTTTTGTTTTTGAATGCTGACTATTTCTCAAACAGAAACTTTTAACGAAAATCATCGTCTATGATAAGGACGAGTTGTACATATTATCAAATTAGTAATATTTAGGGAGGGATACTCAGAAGTGAGCACTTCATCATTACCTCAACGTTCCAATGCACGCAATAAGAAACCTGTAAAGAAACCAATAAAAAAGCGGAAGAAACGGAGTTTTTTTCGCACCTTATCCAAAGTTTTTTTATTCTGCTTATTTTTAATGATCGCTGCTGGTGGATGGCTTTATTTTGCACCCTCGGCTCAGAACTTACGTTATACAATCGCAGATACGTTAATTACAACACAACATCGCTATATGGCTAAATATATTATAGGTGAAGATCAACTGAAGGACCGGGTAACCGAATATACCGCCCGTTTTGAAGAGATGGGGGACGAAATAGATACACATACGATTGCTCCCGAACCTGAGGTGGTAGAGAAGCCGCTTGTCGAGATTGAGAATGTCTCAGGCAGTGGCTATACCGGATATGTAATGATTGTTAATGATCCAACCAAAGTCCGACTAGGAATACCTAATAAGATTGGTTCAGGTGAAAAAGTAACCAGTATGGTGAAGCGTACAGGCGCTATCGCTGGAGTTAACGGTGGTGGGTTCGCTGATCCGAACTGGAAAGGTAACGGGTTTAAACCCATAGGAATTGTAGTCTCACAAGGTAAGTTATATTACAACGGTCTTGGCGGTAAAAAATCTACACAGATTGTTGGTCTGGATAAACAAGGAAAAATGGTTGCAGGGAATTATACGCTAGATGAGATTAGTAAAATGGGGGTTCAGGAGGCAGTTACTTTTAGCCCGCGGCTAATCGTCAATGGCAAAGGATTGATTAAGAATGCAGCGGAAGGTTGGGGGATTGCACCTAGAACAGCAATGGGTCAGCGGGCAGATGGCGCTATTATTTTTGTAGTAATTGACGGTCGACAGCCTACTTATAGTATTGGAGCAAATCTCTATGATGTGCAGCAGATTTTGCTTAAGCATGGAGCCGTGATAGCGGCTAATCTTGATGGTGGTTCTTCTACGGTACTAGTAAAAGACAATGAGATTATGAATAAACCTTCATCCCAATATGGTGAGCGGTATTTGCCTACAGCTTTTTTAGTTTTTGAGCATCCAGAACAGGTTGATATGCCAAATATCTGGAAAGGACTAGATCCTGCCAAGATTGATGCTGGGAAAAAGAGAACACAATAAGTACGCGTTATTGGGCACATAATAAGGATTATCTTGGAATGAGATGTGTATTTATGCTACGATATCAGCTAGTATGAAACAGAATGTAGTACGAATAGGTCTGGAACAGGGGGAATAGGAGTGACGTTGCAGCAGCTCCGCTACGCTATCGAAATTGCAAATAGTGGCTCCATGAATGAGGCGGCAAAGAAACTCTTTGTTTCTCAACCGAGCCTGTCCAACGCTATTAAAGAGCTTGAAAATGAACTTGGGATTACCATCTTTGAAAGGACGAACCGTGGAATCAGCATTTCTGTAGAAGGAATGGAATTTCTCGGATATGCCCGTCAAATCATTGAACAAACAGAGCTTATGGAGAATCGTTATACTGGGAAAAAGCGTAGCCCAATCTATTTTTCCATTTCGACTCAGCATTATGCTTTTGTGGTAGATGCTTTTGTGAGTCTCATGAAGCAAAGTGATGTCTCAGAGTACAACTTCAGCTTGAGAGAGACGCAAACCTACGACATCATCGAAGATGTGCGTACTCTCCGTAGCGATTTGGGGATTCTTTATATTAACGAGAGCAACTATAAGCATATGAATAAGCTGTTCAGTGACGGTAATCTGAAATTCACGCCACTCTTTAATACTGACCCACATCTTTATGTTAGAACTGGACATCCGCTTGCCCAGAAGGAAAGGATCTCGCAGGACGATATTTTACCTTTTCCGTATATTACTTTTGAACAGGGTGAGAACAATTCACTTCACTTCTCGGAGGAAATGTTAAGTTTTTCTCAGATTGAGAAGAATATTAAAGTGAATGACCGGGCAACCTTGACCAATTTATTAATGGGCACGGACGGTTATACAGTGGGTACAGGAATCATGGCATCCGATCTGAACGGTAATGGACTGAAGACGATTCCATTTGAGAGTAATGAAGTATTCACGGTTGGTTGGATTGCGCATAAAGATCGTAGACCTAGTGTGATGGCATCCAAGTATATAGAAATCTTAAATGACTTGGTTTCCGGAAGTTATTTTGATCTAAATCATTTTTTACTATAGCTGTAGGAGGATCGGTATGATTAGACCCGTAACTGGCACCCAGAGAAATGCTCCACCCTTTCGCTATGATATCGTCGGCAGCTTCTTGCGTACGGAAGAGATTAAAGCAGCCCGCCTCCAATATGAGAATGGTGAAATTACAGGTAGTGAGCTTTATGAAATAGAGAATATTGAAATTGCTAAACTACTGGAATTAGAAAAGGAAGTAGGATTATTAGCAGTAACAGATGGTGAGTTTCGCCGTTCCTGGTGGCATCTTGATTTCTTTGTCGGAATTAAAGGAACTGAAAAGATTAACTTAAACCAAGGGAATGGAAGAGCCGAAACGGTTCAGCGTGCAGAATCATTCCGAATTGTTGACCGGATTTCCTTTGAAGATCATCCCATGCTACAGCAATTTATAAAGCTCAAGGAAATGGCGGGAGACCGGTTACCCAAAATGACGATCCCTTCACCTGCCCTATTTCACTTTGTGGAGGAGTTTAATGGAAATGAAGTTTACCCTGATAAGGAAACTCTATTTCAAGATATCATCGCGGTTTACCAAACTGCGATTCAAGCCTTTTATGATGCAGGCTGCCGTTACCTTCAGTTAGACGACACAACTTGGGGAACGCTGAGCAGTGGCCGACATCGCGCACATTTACGCAGTAGAGGTACAGATCCCGATCAGTTAGCGAAGGATTACGTTAGGCTGATCAATGAGAGTATTGCGAATCGTCCGCATGATATGACCATCGCGCTGCACGTTTGCCGAGGTAATTTTCGCTCCACTTGGTTCGCTGCTGGCGGTTATGAGCCTGTTGCCGAGGTGCTTTTTTCCAATACCAAAGTTGATGCCTTTTTCTTGGAATATGATAATGAACGAGCTGGCGATTTCGAGCCCTTACGATTTATTAAAGACCAATTTGTAGTGTTGGGATTAGTAACGACCAAACATGGGGGTCTGGAGAGTAAAGAGCAGCTTAAGGCAAGAATCGAAGAAGCCGCGCAATATGTAGATATTGAGAAGTTGTGCCTAAGCCCTCAGTGTGGATTTGCTTCTACGGAGGAAGGAAATATTCTAACTGAAGAAGAGCAGTGGGATAAAATACGCCTTGTGATCGAAACCGCCCGAGAGGTCTGGTTATAATTAAATAAGCTAATTTGGTGGCCTGCTATAGCGTAAGCTTATGGTAGGCCATAGTTTTTAGGAGTTACCCTGTCCTGATTGTACAGTGCTATAGTGAATTCAACAGAAAAGCACAGACAATAAAGGAGGACGAACCCCTATGAGTACCATCCAAAAAGGAAAACAAAGAACTGAAGTGCCATTCAGAGTAGATATCGTTGGCAGCTTCTTACGTCCGGAAACGATTAAGAGAGCTCGTGTCCAATATCAAAATAATGAAATCTCCGCTGATGAATTGCGCAAGGTTGAAGATACAGAGATTGCCAGAGTTGTGAAAAAACAAAAAGCGATTGGATTAAAAGGTGTAACGGATGGAGAGTTCCGCCGCTCCTGGTGGCATTTAGATTTTATGTGGGGCCTTGAAGGGGTAACAAAGAAAGTCAGCCCAGTGGGCTACCTGTTTAATGGTGTAGAGACCAGAGCGGAAACTGCAGAATTATCCGGTAAAATCCGTGGGACTAACCATCCAATGATCGCTGACTACAAACAATTGGTTAGCATAGCGGGAAATGATGTAGTAGCGCGCCAAACGATTCCTTCGCCAGCGCAGTTCCTTGCTGAACTTCAGCGCAATCAAAAGACTACTGTAGCTGTTTACGACAAGCAGGATGAACTTGTGGCTGATATTGCTGCAGCTTATCGTGAAGTTATTCGCGATTTCTATGAGGCAGGTTGCCGTAATCTGCAATTGGACGACTGCACATGGGGTATGCTCTGTGATAAAGGATATTGGGAAGCCCGTCAAAAAGAGGGTGTAGATGTTAACGAAATCGCTAAGCTATACGCATTTGTAAATAACGAAGCGATTAAAGATCATCCAGCAGATATGGTTATCACGATGCATGTATGCCGTGGGAACTACGCGTCCACTTGGGCAGCATCCGGCGGATACGAGCCTATCGCAGAAGTGTTATTTGGAACGGTAGATGTAGATGGTTTCTATCTGGAGTTCGATACGGATCGGGCCGGAGACTTTGCACCCCTTAGATTTATTAAAGATCAGCAAGTGGTTTTAGGTTTGTTCAGTTCGAAGTCAGGTGAGCTTGAGAATAAAGAAGAAATCATTGGACGGATTAAAGAAGCTTCGCAATATGTGGATATCAATCAGTTGTGCCTGAGCCCACAATGTGGTTTTGCCTCTACGGAAGAAGGAAACCATCTGACAGATCAACAGCAATGGGATAAACTGCAGTTTATTAAAGAGATTGCAGATGAAATTTGGCAGTAATCTATAAAAAATTAGCAGGCTCCTGATTGAATCAGGGGCCTTTTTCTATCTGTATTGTGACAGCTTAGAGGATTAACCTACTACTGCACTTTACTAGAGCTATCGAAGAAGGGTATAATAAGTAACAATTGTTTTTAATTCATGTTGAAAGAGAGCGGGAACAATATGGGTCGTAAGTGGAATAATATTAAAGAAAAGAAAGCTTCCAAAGACGCAAACACTAGTCGTGTTTATGCAAAGTTTGGTGTTGAGATTTATGTAGCAGCAAAGAAGGGTGAACCCGATCCAGAAGCGAACCGGGCCCTGAAAGTTGTATTAGAACGTGCAAAAACTTACAATGTACCAAAAGCGATCATTGACCGTGCGCTTGATAAGGCTAAAGGTAGCGCTGAAGAAAATTATGAAGAGCTTCGTTATGAAGGATTTGGACCTAGCGGTTCAATGATCATCGTTGATGCGCTCACAAATAACGTTAATCGGACAGCTCCATTGATCCGTTCAACCTTCAGTAAGAATGGCGGAAATATGGGTGTCAGCGGATCAGTAGCTTACATGTTTGACTCTACGGCCGTTATAGGTGTGGAAGGTAAAACTGCTGATGAAGTAATTGAAATGATGTTTGATGCAGAACTTGATGTACGCGATGTGCTGGAAGAGGATGATGCAGTTATTGTTTATGCAGAGCCTGATCAGTTCAATGCAGTGCAAGAAGTATTCAAGAATGCAGGCATCACTGAATTTACTGTTGCTGAGTTAAACATGCTTCCACAAAACTATGTGGCACTCCCAGAAGATGCTCAAGCTCAATTCGAGAAATTGATTGATGCTTTGGAAGACCTGGAAGATGTTCAACAAGTGTATCATAACGTAGATTCAGAAGAAGAATAATTTAAGTTTTATAAAGGGCGATGGAGTTCGCCGTAACTGTCTCTCTGAGACTAATGACTCCTACCAGTGTGAGCTTCCCTGGTAGGAGTCTGTTTTATTGTTGAGACTAATTTATTTTGTCCTTAGGAGCTGTCGAGATGAATCCATGGTCTACCCGATGGTTTGAAATCACTAAGAAGCGAAGTTATTTTGCTCTTTGGAGTACATTTATCAAATGGATTGTGCTCGGCAGTGTAGTTGGTATTTTATCCGGCACCGCCTCTGCTTTTTTTCTAAAAAGCTTGGATTACGTAACAGATGTACGTTTAGAGCATCCAGGGCTACTTTATTTGTTGCCTCTTGGGGGAGTATTTGTTAGTTTCCTATATATGCGTTACGGAAAAAACAGCGCTAAAGGAAATAACCTTATTATAGAACAAATTCAGGATGGTAACGAGACCATTCCATTACGGATGGCACCCTTAGTATTGTTCGGGACACTGGTAACCCACTTATTTGGTGGATCCGCTGGGCGTGAAGGGACAGCTGTTCAAATGGGCGGAAGCCTTGCGGAATGGTTCGGAAAGCTGATTAAAATCAGTCCTCTGGATCGTAAGATACTGTTAATGTGCGGGATCAGTGCAGGCTTTGGTTCTATTTTCGGAACACCGCTGGCTGGAACCTTATTTGGTCTAGAGGTAGTAACCATTGGACTTATTAGCCAACAGGCATTACTTCCATGTTTTGTGGCTAGTTTTGTTGGTGATCTGGTCACCACTCGATTGTGGGGTGTTCATCATACACACTATGTAGTGAACGAATTTCCAGCTTTAAGTTTAATGATTATTCTAAAAGTGGTATTGGCCTCTGTAATTTTTGCTCTCGTGAGTATGCTTTTCAGTGAACTGACTCATTTTCTAAAAAAAATCTTCACCGCCAGGATAAGCAATCCAATGATAAAAGGTGCCGTAGGTGGATTAATTATCATTGCCTTAGTATTCCTTGTAGGGTCTCGTGATTACTTAGGCCTCGGAATTCCGTTAATCAAGGATTCTTTTGAGGGAGATGTCTCGCCGTTCGCTTTTTTATGGAAGCTGATCTTTACCGCCTTTACCTTAGGAACAGGATTTCAGGGTGGTGAGGTTACTCCGTTATTTACGATTGGTGCCACACTAGGAAATGTCTTGGCTGGAATATTACATGTTTATGGACCCTTTTTAGCTGCCCTCGGTTTTATTGCTGTCTTCTGTGGAGCTACTAGCACGCCTATCGCTTGCTTCTTAATGGGGATCGAGCTGTTTGGTTCGGAAGGAGCCATATACATGTTTATCGCTTGTGTGGTGAGTTATTTATTCTCCGGACATAGTAGTATTTATACTTCACAGCTTATTGGTGTATCGAAGAGCCAGTTCATTACTATTCCTCAAGGGACTAGGATCGGTACGGTCAAACGCGCCCGCAAAAAATAACAGCACCTCTCGGATGGTGGTTGACAAGTGCGGATACACGATTTAAAATGTAGCCAAACGAAGGGATGGTTCAACATGATTCATGTGGAAACTGAAAAATTATATACCAGAAGCTGCTCCGAACAATCGGATACAAACGATGAAACGTTGTCCGGAGCTTAATCAAAAAGCGAATCGCTTTTTATATCATCGAAAGATAGCTAGGTCATTTTAGTGTGATTATTCATGCTTATTTGATTACGCCATCTTCCGATGTTAATGATTAAGAGGCTGTAGACAATTTTCGTCTACAGCCTTTTGTGTTTATAATGTTCAGTTTCCAAACTGACAATTATCTATTTGTGCCGTCTATTCGTGCACTAATAAGCAGAAGGCTTGCGCCCAAGGGCGCGGTGTCTTCTGCTTTTTTTGTGCTTAAAAACAATTATAGAAAAGAGGAAAGCAAATGAGTTTACTTGAGGTTTCTAATGTATCACATGCTTTTGGAGATAAAGTGCTGTATAAACAGGTTTTTTTGGAAGTCTACAAAGGGGAGCATGTAGGTGTAGTGGGTCAGAATGGAACAGGGAAAAGCACATTGATTGGTATTCTGACGGGCGAGGTGACTCCTGATGGTGGAACGATTAAATGGCAGCCCAATATCAAAATAGGTCATCTTGATCAATACGCGGTTATTGATGGGTCAAGTACCGTTCAAAGTTATTTAAGGAGAGCGTTCACTGAATTATACGAAATGGAAGAAAAGATGAATGCACTTTATGCGGAATGTGCTGTTACTGGCAATGAAGTGCTTTTGCAGAAGGCAGCAGACCTTCAGGAACGACTTGAGGCGCTCGACTATTATTCTATCGAGAGCAATATCAGTAAAGTGGTTACGGGGCTAGGATTAAATGCAATGGGGATGGACCGTCCTATTGATCAGCTTAGTGGGGGGCAGCGAACCAAAGTTATATTGGCAAAGCTGTTGCTTGAACAACCTGATGTGTTATTGCTCGACGAGCCCACCAATTATCTCGACACCACGCATATTAACTGGCTTGCTGAATATCTGATAGCGTTCGATCAAGCCTTCATTGTGGTCTCTCATAACTACACTTTTCTCGATAAAATATCAACAAGCATTTGCGATATTGAAGGGGAAACGATTAAAAAATATCATGGCAAATATGCTGATTTTTTGAGACAGAAGGAGCATTTTCGCGAAAGCCATATCCGGCAGTACCATGCACAGCAGAAAAAAATTGAAGCCACTGAGCAATATATCCGGAAAAATGGTGCTGGTGTTAATTCTAGAATTGCCCGTGGCCGTCAGAAGCAGCTGGATCGTATGGAGAGAATCGCTGCACCGACGTTTGTCACTAAAGCATCTATCCGTTTTCAAGAGCTTCCTGTTACTGCACAAGTTGCGCTTAGAGTAGACCATCTTGTGGTTGGTTACGATAAGCCGCTGCTTCCAAAATTAACATTTTCCATTCGAGGAGGACAAAAGATAGTCATAGCAGGCTTTAACGGCATCGGAAAATCAACATTGCTGAAAACATTAGTTGGTCAAATCCCCTGTGTTGCCGGAGCATTCCGCTTTGCCGAACAAGTCTCTATTGGTTACTACGAGCAAGATTTAATTTGGGAAAACGATAGCATGACACCCATTGAAATCGTCGCATCGTTTTATCCAAAATTGACTATTAAGGAAATACGTCGTCATCTAGCATTATGTGTTGTAAAAGATAGTCACGTTACACAGCCTATCCGTACACTCAGCGGTGGCGAACAATCCAAAGTTAAGCTGTGTCTTTTATTGCTTACAGCATGTAATTTCTTAATCTTAGATGAGCCCACTAATCACTTAGATGCCGAAACAAAAGATGCTTTACAGAATGCTTTAATCCAATTTAAAGGTACAGTGATTCTGGTTTCTCATGAGGAGCAATTTTATCAAGGGTGGGTGGATCGTGTAATCAATATTGTGGATGAAAATAGAAATAGAGAACTAAAGTATAGCCATAGATAAGGTTACCTAGTAACATGAAGCTGTTCCAAATTAATACAATCGTCTTTAAATGGCTTCCTGGTTTAAGTGAATATTAAGGAGGGCTCCAATCAGACATGTACATTAATAAATCTTCGTTAGCTCAGTTTGCTCAGGGCAATAAGACCTCAGATGTGACCATGGATAGATATCTTACACAATATTTAGATCTTTACGATAAGGTAGAACCACACGTGCGTGCTTTTGTGCCAGAGGAGAACCGAGCAGATAGAATAAAAAATGAAGTGGCTAGGGTAAAAGAGAAGTATTCGGAATTTCCTAAACCATCGCTATATGGAATACCTGTTGGAATCAAAGATTTAATTCACTTAGACGGGTTGCCTACCTGTGCAGGGTCGAACCTTCCCCCACAAGCTTTGACGAAGTCTGAGGGCAGTTTTATTCAAAAGCTTCGGCAAAAAGGGGTTTGGTTCACCGGCAAAACAGTGACGGAGGAATTTGCTTATGCCGGACCTATCACGACCCGTAATCCTCATCAGCTGGATCATACGCCTGGCGGCTCTAGTGCAGGCTCTGCTGCTGCGGTTGCCGCGGGTATCTGTCCATTTGCGATAGGTACACAAACCTTGCGTTCTGTTATGGCACCTGCTTCATTTTGCGGAGTGGTCGGCTTTAAACCTAGTTATGCGCGTATCCCTATAGATGGTGTCCAATTGATGTCGCCATCTTTTGATACGTTTGGATTTTTCACTCAGGATATGGAGGGTATGGACTTTCTCGCCGCGGAGCTAGTAACAGAATGGAAACCATTTAATGAAGCTCGTAAACCTGTGCTAGGGATACCCGAAGGTGTATACATGACATTATTGGAGGATGACACCAAGATAACCTTTCAGAAGCAGCTTAAGAAGCTTGAGGAAGCAGGGTTCAGCATAAAAACAGTTGCGATGCCGTGGGAAGATAGCTTTATCTACGGAGATGCCATGGTGCGGTTTGTTCACGGAGAAATGGCGCAAGTCCATCATTCACTATTTGATATTTATAAAGATCTTTATGAGGATACCGTACGGCGGGCTATTTTATCTGGACGAACCATCACTGAGGAAGAACTGGAAGGATATCGTAGCGGACAAATCAAGCTCAGAAATGATCTATTAGATGTGCAGAAATCACAGGGGATTGATTTGTGGGTTTCGCCAGCTCAGGCAGGAACAGCTCCGCTGTGGGGTTCACGAACCGGATGGACCGGAATGACGGCCATTTGGTCATATGCTGGAGCGCCTGCGGTGAGTATTCCAGCTGCCTCTATAAATAACATGCCATTAGGATTTCAATGTATCGGGGCATATGGCAGGGATGAAGAGTTAATTTATTGGAGTAAAGTGGTTTCTTTAGCGCTTCAGTGATTCTATGGCTTTAGAAATGGATCAATTATTGTATTTTGTTCTAAAACGTAATCGGTAGATTACACAGTAGGTCTTCGTTTTATTTGAAGATCTACTTTTTTTTGTATAAAGTGAGAGTTTTTTTAATAGGGATCGTCTATATAGTATCGTGCTTCAAGGAGGCTTCAAGGTGAAGGGACATGTACCGAAAGTTGAAAAAGAGGATGAGAGGCTATGGATCCAAAATGTTCTCGATGGACATAAAGAAGACTATTCGTATCTTGTAAATCGATATAAGAATAAAATTTATGGGCTTTTGCGAGGAATGGGAGCCAATCATCAAGATGCACAAGACATAACGCAGGAGACGTTTATTAAAGCTTACCGTAAGCTGGCCTCACATGATTTGGATAAGAATTTTGCGGCGTGGCTATATGCTATCGCGACTAATTTACTGAAGGATTTGTGGAAAAAAGACCGACCGACAGCGAGTTTGCCGGACGACAATGCCGAACATTCTCTTTCGGATAATCCAGAAGAAGAATTAATGCGATCGGAGCATCGCACAGAGCTGCTTCACCTGATGCAGAAGCTCCCGTCTAATTATCGTACGGCTTTACTGCTTCGTTATACCAATGATTTAAGCTATGAAGAAATGTGTATGGTTCTAGATGTTCCATTAAGCAAGATTCAAAATGATTTATACCGGGCTAAACAGCGTTTGAAGCAGCTAATTACACTCCAGGAGGTGAAGACCGATGAGGTGCTTAAATTCCTATGAGATCGAAGAATATATTTTAAGCAAATCTATCTTACGAGATCAAGCCGTAGCTGAACATATGGCAACTTGTACGCATTGTAATATGATCTACGAAGCAGAGCTTGAGGAACAAGCTGAATGGTCGCAGGCTATGTATGAAGAGCGCTTACCAGATTCATTTACTGCTCAAGTAATGGCTTCTTTGGAACAAGTAGAGCTTGAGGAATTTACTCCAACACAAAGGAATCGCAAGCATCCGAAGCGCAATAAGTTGCTGAGATTATTTATGGGTGCGGCGTTGTTACTGGTTGTGCTAAGTGCCGTGATCTTATATTCCGTTCCTACACTGGCAGAGACTTTACGTTCTCTTTTTGTAAAAAACAACATGGACATTGGCCTTCTACGAGCACAAGAATTTGGGTTGGTAGAGCATCCTAATATTAAGGTGAAGGATAAGGGCTACACAATCAAAATAGATGAAGCAGTGGCAGATCCTACACGGGTAATTGTTGCGTTACAGTTGTTTGGACCAGATGGAAAGCATGATAAAAAGCGGTTGGCCCTTAATGATGGGAACAGTATTGCGATTAAGGATGATCAAGGGAAGGTTGTTGGGGAGTTATACGATATAGGATTTACCAGTGACTTTTACTATTTGATCGCTAATTTCACTGAACCTCTGCAAACTGATCGAATTACGGTCGAAGGTCATATTACTGAATTGGGAAGTGAACGCAAGAACATCCCTACTCTTAAAGGCGATTGGAATTTCAATTTTTCTATGGATATGACAGAAGCGAATAAACAAACAACCTCCATGCCACTAACGGGTAGCTACACCTCCCCGGACGGTTTAACTATGACCTTGAAAAAATTAACTCATATGGTGCAAGGTGTTCGTTTTGAGTTTGATACGCAATTGAGTGAAGAGGCATTGACCCGTTCTCCTGGCGAACTATGGAAGCAACAGGGCTTGAAATTCCATTTTGAGGATACAGCAGGCGAAGAGATTCACAGTGTTAATGCTAGAAAGTTTCCTAATAAGAATAGCGTGATGTCCTACTCTAACCTTCCCGGGGCAACAAAGGGACTTATGCACTGGAGCTATACGTTTAAATATTTACCTCAGGATACGCCTTATACTTTCGTATTGGATGGATATTTCATCCCAGAGAAGGATGGTTCTAGTGTGCAATTTGAGCCTGCCAAGTTGAAAGAACAGCCGATTCCCTTTGCATTTGACGGGGATGAACTGATGTTAAATGATTTTACAGTGGAGTCATCTCCCGATAACAATGTATCAGCGAAGGAAGGTGTATTACATTTTAGAGGAAGATTGAGAAATGAGTTTTTAAATAGTGAATGGATATTTAAGACACTAGATGGCAAGGAGTACAAACTCACTGAACAAGGAGCTTTTACTACTAAAGGGGTAGGATGGAAAGATGGTTATATTGAATTTATCGAGTCTCAGTCAAATAATCAAAAGAAATATTTCCAATTCCGTGCCGATGGCCTTACACAAATTCCCGAGCAGCTTCAATTAGTGCGCACGATAAACAATCGAATGTATGCTAATGTAGACTGGTCCGTTCCTATCATGGAAGCTAGCAAAAAAGAGTAAATATAGTTATTTGGTTTCCGGATTGTACAAGCAAATAAGGGGGAATAAGCATCTCATATACTATCACAATCGAAAAGAGGTGGTAGTTTATGACTGCTGCAGAGAAGAGAAAAATTCAAAGAGCTTTGAACGCATTGCGTAAGCAAAGAGTGGTTCTGAAAGAAAGTCTTAAAAGAATTGAAGCCATTCTTTGCAGGTTGCCTATTGGCAGTCGTGAAAGATTTGAATTGTTAGCAGTAAGAGACTCAATAGTAGAAGCGCTTCGACTAAATGCAATTGCCATTAGAAATTTAAAAGATGCTACTTGTTCTTGTTAATTACCCTAATACCAGTTCTACGCAGTTTTTGCGTGGAGCTGGTTTTTTTGAAATAATAAGATTCAAACTATCCGTTATGATACTATAAACTTAATATGTCGATAACGTAAAAAAGAGAGGAAACCATTTATGACTAACAAACTATACTACAATTCTACATACCAGACTGATTGGCCAACCCGTGTGACTGAAACCATAGAACGAGAAGATGGGCTTTATGTTCTTTTAGAAGAGACGGCTTTTTATCCGCATGGTGGTGGACAACCCTGTGATCTTGGAGCTATTCAGGGAATCCCTGTGCTTGATGTAATCAGTGAGGAAGAGCTTGTACTGCATAAGCTGGAACGTTTACCTAATGAGGAATCGGTAACTTGTCAGATCGATTGGAATAGAAGATTTGACCATATGCAGCAGCATAGTGGCCAGCATTTGCTCTCAGCGGTTTGTCTAAAATATAACTTTATGACCTTAAGCTTTCATTTAGGTGAGGACTATTGCACTATTGATATAGAAGTGCCAGAACTGTCTGCTGATCAACTGTACTCCATAGAGAGAGAAGTTAATCGGCAGATTTACTTAAATCACAATATTCTCAGCTATTTCGTAACAGGGGAAGAGGCTTCACAGCTTAAATTGGTTAAACAGCCAAAAGTGACAGACAACATCCGGATTGTTGAGATCAAAGATGTTGAATACAACGCTTGTGGGGGGACACATGTGTCCTCAACAGGTGAAATTGGGATAATTAAGCTTTTGAAAGCTGAGAAAATAAAAGGGAACACACGGATTTATTTTAAATGTGGATATCGTGCTTTAGAGGAATTTAATACTAGTCAGCAAATCCTTGGTACACTATCTTCCAAATTCAACACAGGCAAAGATGAGATTATTGATCGAATTGAAAAATGGGAAAATGAACAAAAGCTGCTGCAAGCTGAAATTTACCTGCTTAAAGAAAAAAATGACGACTATGTTGTGCAAGAGCTTTTAAATGAGCAAGCGGGAAAGATGATCGCACAAGTATTTGAAGATAAATCGCTAAAAGATCTACAGAGCTTAGCAAATAAGCTGACTTCGAAATGTGATCTTCCTGTATTATTAGCTACTTCTGCGGAGAATAAGGTTGTTTTTGCGCAGAATGGGAGCACGGAGATTTCCTGTGGAGCTTTTTTCAAAGCTCATCTAGGCAGCTATAATGGTAAAGGCGGGGGCAGCGATAAACTGGCGCAAGCAGGATTCCCAACTTGGGAGGATGCTTTGGCATTTTATGAGTTTGCTAGAGGGTGAGAAGAAACTTTTTCCATTATCTTCCGTCTAATTACATATGATTATAAGGTCGAAGGAGACGGATATAAATGAATAAATGGAAGGTAACACTAGGGATCTTTGCAGTTTTGATTTTAAGTACTGGGTATGGAGCGGTATCTGCGCAAGCAGACAAGCAAATTCAATTCAACTATAAAGAAATTGGAATCAGCAGTAAACAAGTGATCGCGGAGAATACAACTTTTGTACCCTTGAAATCACTTGCAGATGCTATGGGTTATACGTTATCGTGGGATCAAAAATCCAAAATGGCCAAGCTGGTACGTCCAGAGCGTGAAGTCATCTTCACCGCGGGTACTGCATCGTCAAAAGTGAACGGGGCAGCGATGGCATTAACAAAATCTCCTCGTATCATAAAAGGTTCGTTGTACTTGCCATTGGTCTCTGCAGTCAGTGTACTCGGGGGTAAAACCGCGCTCAATAAAACGGATGGGGTTATCCAAATCGTAGATGAACCTAGATTTGTTGCTGCTTCTGTAGAAGGTAGATCCTATTGGATATCTCAAAAAAACGCTAATTTATATTACCGGGCTACGGCAGCCGGGAAACCAGTAATTATTGGCCAACTACCCCTTAAGGAGTCAGCTTACAATCATGGATTTGAGATTAAAAAACTTGGAAATGGCACGGACTTACTCCAGTTAACGGACAATCACTATGCAATGTTTAATGATTTCAGCAACAGCTATCAGGTACTAGTTCAAGCAGGTACAATAATTAAGCAAATGGATTATCATTATATGATCTCTGCTTATCCACATGCGCCTCAAGTACCTTCCACTCAGGTGTATATGACCGATGGGAAGAATGTTCAGTATATTACTAAGGATGGCGGTTTGGGCAAGTTGTTTGAGATGGAGAAATTAACCGGGGCAACCGGTGATTTCATAGTGGAGTACGCCGCGGAGGATGTGGCACTTGTTCGCTTATTAGATACAACACAATTATATATTGTCTACAGCAGTACAGGAGAAATCGTCAATCTCAGTGAACAACTGATTACTAGTGAGGATCGTAAAGAATGGGATAAAGTAAATGATGGCAGAGATCAATACATTCTGAGCAGAATGTTAGGGATGAAAAGCCGTAAGGGGAATGTGCTGACATTCACCTATACGCCAATCCTTGAGGAAAAAGCAAAAACAGTGACATATACACTTCTAGCGAAATAATTCGGAATCACATCAATATAATTAGTACAAAAAAGGAGCGGTGTTGAACATCGCTCTTTTTTATGTATTTATGATTATTTCGTTGTCATCATACTTCCACCCTTAATCTGAACGGGTTGATCATTTATAGATACCCAAACATCTATGGCAGAATTGTTGCGGATAATCGTTTTGTCGGCACTTAATTTCAGTGAATACAGGGCAGTGACATAATCATAAATCTCAATATTAGTAGCGTACCAAATATCTGAATGTCCACCTGCTTGTTGGCAAAAAGTTTCGATTAACTCCCAATTGTTCTGCTGTGCGAACTCATAGCTATGGCCCCAAACATAACAGAGTCTTAGTTTCTGGGAGGGTCCTTCCATTGTGAATCGCTCCCAAACCTGATGCAGATCTTCAATATGGTGGCAGGTTGGATGCCATTCCATGAAATTAAGAGGCATATCAAACTGTTTGGTAGAGTGAACAGTGCGGCTGTATTCAATTCCAACGGACTGAAGTGGTGCAATTATCTCCTGAGAGTATGTACCGTAGGGGTAGGACATGCCTCGCACTGGATAATCCACCAGCTTTTCCAATCGTTTACGGTCTTCGAACAACTCTTCAATTACCATCGGTAAAGGAAGACGCTCTAGATGTGGGTGAGTAACGGAATGGGCGGACACTTCATGATTCCTGAGCGAATGCTTAACATCAGCGGGCGATAAGAACCCAGGTGCATTGATCATTGCACTATTTAAATGGAAGGTCCCTTTGATTCCATATTGATCAAAAATACCAGCCAAGCGGATATCGTGTTTCTGGCCGTCATCATAGCTCATAGTGAGCGCCTTTGATAATCCGCCTGGGAATAAGTTGAATTGAAGTTTCATGAATTCACACTCCTATAATTTGGTGAGCTTGAAAGTACTTCTTCCAATTATAAACAATTAACGTTATAATCAGATTCCACGTTTGAAAAGGAAAGAGTTTTCAGTGAAAAATATACACTTAAGGAGAGATGCTATCTGCCTGACTTTCTCTACGTTGTAAAGCTACTCTATGTAAAAGACAAAAGAAACTCACTTTTATATTTTATCACTAACCTGCTGAGCCCACCAATTCTATTTGCAGAGCTGTTCATAACGAAATATGTGGTTGACCTCATTCAGAACTTCACGACTAACGCCTACCTACATATCTTACTATTGGTAAGTTCACTGATGTTAATTTTATATCTGGCTGGCATCAATGGTTCTCTTCGAGCCATTTCTGTAACCAATTTAACGGCAACCAGTATTTATGAACTGGAACATAGTATTTTGGCTAAGACCTCTAAATTATCGACGGCTTTATTGGAAGATCCCGCAACAAAAACGATTAGAGAAAAAGCAAAACGGCTTTCCCTGATCGATTTTTTAGATCAATGGACCGGGGTGACAATCCACTTTATAACATTGATCGCACTAATCGTAGTCCTATCCTGTTATGGCTTTTATATCCTGGCAATGTTCATTTTAGTAGTACAAATTCTGCAGCTTTACCTCATCAGATGGATGTCTCGGAAAGTAGAGGCCATTTCAGCGAATCAAACCTCCTCTGTACGAATGATTAATTATATCGTTGATTTGCTGGTTAGTAGAAATACCCTCCCGGAAGTAAGAATGTACGGAATGTCCTCCTACTTGGTTACCACAATGAAAGAGATCTTTAATGGGAATTTCAAACAAATGCACCGAAAAGTTATTTTATCTGAGACCTTAAGCTTCTCCCAAAGTATAACTATGACTTTATTAAACGGGCTTACGATTGCTATTTTAGCAATTACGCTTGGAGGTAGCGGGCAGAGCGCCGGACTTTTCGTATTATTACTTCAGATATCTAGTCAATTATTTATTGTCATTCCTGCACTAACAAGGATGTATTCTGATCTGACCAAAAGTCGCGTGCGCTTCAATGAGTATAGTGCGTATTTGGAACTTGAAGAGCAAGTTCAAAGAGATCCGGAAGATTCCATAAGGAATACCGATGCGATGCAGATCATAATTCAGCAGTTGAATTATCGTTATGCAACCAATGCACAGGACACGCTTAAAAATATAAACATGACCCTCAAACCTGGTGAACGAGTTGCTTTTGTAGGTGAGAATGGTTCAGGAAAATCCACGCTCATCAAGCTGATAGCAGGGTTATATCATCCAACAGCGGGAAACATCCAGTGGTTTAATGGAGAGCAGGAAGTTCTGGCTCATAACGTCACAAAGGGTGTGAGAGTTGTTTTTCAGGATTTCACTAAATTACATAGACCAATTCGAGAAAACATAGCCATGGGGAATATTGCTGCCATGTATGACGATTCAAGATTATTAGCTGCGATGAGAAAAGCAGAAGCCGATTCTTATGGTGTTGCGTTGGATACTTTAGTAGGTCCACAGTTTGGGGGGATTGATCTGTCTGGTGGACAATGGCAAAGACTTGCGATTGCACGTGCATATCTCAACAACGGCTCGCTTACGATTTTTGATGAACCTACTGCAGCCCTCGATCCTTACGCGGAACAGCAGGCGTTTGAAACCTTTATGAAATTAGGAGAGCAGCAGACCTCCATTATTGTGACACATCGGCTATATATGTCCAAATTCGTTGATAGAATTTTTCTGTTTGAGCATGGAGAAATCGTTGAAAGTGGAACACATGAAGAATTAATGAAGTTGGATGGTAAGTACAGGGGAATGTTTAACCGCCAGTCCTCTTTATATGGCTGAGAAAGGAGAGATTCTGCTGAGAAGAGACCTTAAGAATATTTTAACGATACTGGCACGGATGGTTGGAAAAAGTCCAGCAATCTCAACAATAACGATCATAGTTCCTGTAATCAGTGGATTATTAACTTTTTACTCGTATTCTGTTCAAGTTCATATCATTAATGCAGTAGCTGCTGGTGCGATAACCTTTCTTCCGATTCTATGGTTTGTTTTAATTCATGGGGTACAAGCCTGTTCAGTGAGTATAACCAACATAATGAAAAGTCGAATGAATGCGGAACTAACTCTCGCTTTCCAATCCGAGCTGATAGATATTGCAAACCAAGTTGACTTTGAGGATTTTGATGATGAAGAGTTTGGGAACAAGCTGCAAAGAGCTAAAACAATAGTTGGAGAAGATTTAGAGGGAATTACTGGTTTTTTGCTGTCCAGTGTAGGGAATGTCTCAGGACTTATAAGTATCATCTGGTTATCGGCTACAAGTGGATATTTTTTTGTCACACTGGTGGTGGGTTTAATGATCGTATCTACTTTATCTTTTCGAATGTTTACAGAGATTAAAGTTAGAAGAACAGGGCGAGAGCTTACTTTTGACGGAAGAATGGGAGATTATCTAGCTGTAACTTTGGAAGATCCTAATGCGATTAGGGAAATGCGAATCTATAACTCTATCTCCTATTTTACGGATCTCTGGGCAAAGCTTATGAAAAAGCAGCATGATAAAAGGTATAGTGCCAGGAAATTCGAGATCAAAACAGGGATGATTGTGGCTATGGTTCAGACGAGTGCTATTTTTATCGTATTGGTCTATCTGTTAAGTAAAATGGGGGAGTCAAATACAGTTACTGTGGGGACAATCTCAGTATTATTTCTGGCTTTGTTAACTTGTGGTGGTAAAATCATGAGTTTGACCTGGCCGCTAAGCAAGCTTTACATCAGCAGCAGTAAATTATATGACTTAAATGAAGTGCTTACCTATAAAAATAGAGATTTCCGAAAAAATAATATCAATAACAGCTCTGAAGCTATGCTTCCTATTACCGTTTCAAATGTCTATTTTAAATACGCCAAATCCAGTAAGTATGTTTTATCTAACATCAATATGGTCATAAAGCCCGGTGAGAAAATAGCCATCGTTGGAGAAAATGGAGCAGGAAAGTCTACCTTGATCAAATTGTTATTAGGGCAGTACACTGCTAGTTCTGGATCTATTTACTGGAAAGACCGTCCAGAACCTCAAGGTAAAGTATCCGTCGTGTACCAGCATTCTATTAAATTCGAAATGACACTAAGAGAAAACATCATGTTGGGTGATGCCAAATCTTCGCCGGACGATGTGAAAATACTAAGTATTCTGGAAAAATGTGAGCTGATGGATTTGTTTTACGAATTAGGGGGACTAGATGTAAGGTTAGGTCAAATGCTTGAAGGAAGCAGGCAGCTATCAGGCGGACAGTGGCAAAAGCTGGCGATAGCGCGTGCGTTATATAATGATGCGGATCTTATAGTGTTTGACGAACCTACTTCTGCGATTGATCCGAATGCTGAGATGCAGATCTATACACAATTATTAGATATCTGCCAAGATAAAGCTGCGATCTTCATTTCACATAGACTGGGCTGGGCGAAAAATGTTGATACGATCTATGTTATTGATAATGGAAGTATAGCTGAAGTGGGGCAGCATCAAGACTTAATAAATAATAAAGGGATTTATGCAGATATGTACGCTTTACAATCATCTTGGTATAACTAAAAATGCTTAGCATAGTAGTTTTTACCTTAATTATATTCATGAGGTTTACTAAAAAAATCTACAGCAAATTTCCGGAAATGTATAGCTGCTTGCGATAAAAAGTGCTTTCTGCTCCATGCGATGCCAAAAGAGCGTTGACATAGTGGTTCTGTTATTTTTAATTGAACAATTTCTGTATTTTGACTTCTTCTGCCTAAGGAGAGAGGGAGGGTGAAGGTGATTCCTAGTCCCATTTCTACTAGGGTTTGAATGGCGCTTACTTCTTCAAGCTCAAACGTAATTTGAGGTTCAAATCCAGCTTGTCGGCAAAATTCATCTGAAATTTCACGGAAATTATATCTAGAAGATAAAGAAATGAAATTCTCACCTGCAGCTTCTATCAAAGAAATACTCTTTCGATTAGCAAAGCGATGATTCTTGGGCACAGTTAAACATAATTCTTCTTCTGCTAAGGTATGCCACTCGATATCTGGTCCGGTAACAGGTGTAGATGATATGCAAAAATCAATCGCTGCACTCTCTAAATCATTTCTCATTTCTAACGCAGAGCCGAGCTGACGTTGGATGATCCGTACATGCGGATGAAGGGTAAGAAATTCTTTTAGTAAAGTGGGCAATACATACGGGAGTGTGGCCGCAATGGAAATTACACCATGTTCAAGTCCAGCCATATCTGTGAGCTCACGCTGTCCTTCTTCAAGTTCCATAAAAGCTTGCTCGACACGTTGCAGATAGGTTTTTCCGAATTCGTTCAATTTTATATTTCTGCCTTGTCGCTCGAATAAGGGAACACCTAAGTTTTTCTCTAAACGCTGTATGGAATTACTAAGGGAGGGCTGAGATACATTTAATTCTTTTGCGGCCTTAGTCATGTGTTCATGGCGTGCAACTGCCTGAAAATATTGAAGCTGAAGGAATTCCATAACAAAAACCTCACTTTACTTATAACTCTAATGTGATCTATCGATCATATAATATGTATTTTACTTAATTAATTTTCAGTCCTATACTATTGTAACATATAAAAAGTTATAGGTAGGATGGAGAGAGTCTGTTGTGATTAGAGAGAAAATATGGACCCGGAATTTTATTGTTGTTTGCTTAAGTAGTTTTTTTATGTTCCTGACCTTTTACGTTCTGGCAACTGCATTCCCGTTATACGTAAAGGAAAGCTTACACGGGAATCAGCAGCAAATGGGGTTAGCGATTACTATCTATGTAATAGGGGGAGTTTTGATCCGTCCTTTTTCGGGACAATGGGTCGATAAATTCGGCAAAAAGAAAATGGCGGTTATTGGGCTAACCATATTTCTAATCGCCTGTATTGGTTACTTCGGATCTAATGGAATTGTATTATTCCTGGTAATTCGTTTCCTACACGGAATGAGTTATGCTGTTGCCTCGACAGCTACTAGTACAATAGCCTCGACGCTAATTCCTTATTCACGTCAAGGAGAAGGCATCGGTTATTTTAGCATGTTTATGAGCATTGCTATGGTCATTGGACCCGCATTGGGTCTTTTTCTCTGGAAAGATGAGAATATTAATGTACTACTGTTAGGCGTGTGTGTGATTGCCGCTCTCTCGCTGTTATTCACGTTAGGTGTTCGGATGCCAAAAGAAGATAAGGCTAACGTTATTGAAGCTGTTAAGAAACCTGCTAAGACGCGAAAAGGGCTTCGCTGGAGAGACGTAATCGAGCCGAAAGCCTTGCCGATATCACTTGTCGGATTTACGCTTGCTTTTTCCTACAGCTCCTTGTCTGGATTTATAGCTTCTTTTACGAAAGAAATTCATCAATCACAGCTTACTGGTTATTTTTTTGTGGCTTTTGCAATTATGATTGTATTGTTTCGCCCGGTTATAGGTAAAGTATTCGATAAATATAATGAGCATATTCTCATCTATCCCGGAATTCTAATCTTCGCCGTTGGATTGCTTAGTTTAAGTCAAGCTCGGTCTGGTTTGATGTTAATGATGTCTGGTGTCATTATGGGAATTGGATATGGTGCACTTATGCCATGTTTCCAGACTCTTGCGCTTAAATTAGCGGCTAAAGATCGTAGAGGTAGTGCGAATGGGACCTTTTTCTTGTTATTTGATTTGGGTTATGGAGCGGGCTCGTATTTCATGGGTTTAATTGCTTCTTATACGGATTACCGAATGATGTATGAGGTTGCGGGGGGAGTAACACTTCTTTCGCTTGCTGCGTACTATTTGCTTCATCATGTACCTCAGGCCAAAGCTAAGCTGCACATACAAAAATCAAATATAGACGTTGTATAAATAGATGGTCTTGGCTGTATGATATAATTATTAGAAAAAAATATGGGGAGAACTGTATGACTACAATCATTGATAAAATTGCATGGATTCATATTCAGAATGGACAAGTTTTGTGTGCGCGTTCCAAAGGGAAAGATACCTATTATTTGCCTGGAGGAAAAAGAGAAGCTGGAGAAACAGACGAGGAGACGCTCGTGCGCGAAATCGAGGAAGAGATCTCTGTTCGTATTAAACCAGAAACCATCTCCTATTTTGGAACCTTTGAAGCGGAAGCTCACGGTAAAGCTGAAGGCGTCATAGTAAAAATGACATGTTATATCGCGGATTTTGAAGGTACACTTAGTCCTGCGTCGGAAATTGAAGAGTTATCCTGGTTATCTTATAAGGATCGAAATCGTGTTTCAGTCGTTACACAGATCATTTTCGATCAATTGCATGAGCATAAATTACTTTCCTAATCCACAATTTAAAGTTCTGAAAGCCCGTTTTAAGCCTAAGAGATGGCTTGAGGCGGTCTTTTTTTTGAAAATATACGAAAGGCTTATAGGGGCAACAACATCGTTTATTTTGCTTTGGGACAGATGTCCTTTTTTAAAGGCCTGAATTGCTTTTTAATATGTAAGAGATCGAAGTTGAGGAGAGAGAGAAATGAGAGGAATTATATTTGCGTTTTTAGCGGGGGCTTGTATCACTCTGCAAGGAGTATCTAATGCTCGAATTAGTCAAGATATTGGGACTTGGCAAGCTGCGACAATTACACAGTTAACAGGATTTATCATGTCGTTACTAATCCTTTTATTTGTTAGAGATGGGAAATGGCAAGGATTAAAAGAAGTAAAACCATTATATCTAATTGGCGGATCTTTTGCCGCAGTCGTTATTTTCAGTGAAGTCACTGCCATTCAACAGATTGGCGTTACTTTTACTATATCGACATTGCTCATTGCACAGCTATGCTTGACCTTCTTAATTGATATTAAAGGCTGGTTTGGGATGGAAAAACGACAAATGAGACTCCCACAGTTTATTGGAATAGGGTTGATGATTGCTGGAGTAGTGATTTTGAAATTCTGAGAATACAATCAACAACTGGAGGAGTTACGTTATGATTTTAGGGTTAATATTAGCGCTTGTCGCGGGTTCATTCGTTAGTTTACAAAATATTTTTAATACGAAGGTTAATCAAAAGGTTGGATCTTGGGCCACAACGACGTTAGTATTAGGGTTGGGTTTTCTGGCTTCCTTTATTATGAGTCTTATCTTTGAAGGCGGCCGAATATTTACTTTGCGAAATATGGAGCCTTGGTACTGGATCAGCGGATTGATCGGGGTGGGTGTAGTAATCTGTCTCGTGCAAGGCACCAAACGTCTTGGGCCAACCTATGCGATCTCGATCGTATTAATCTCTCAGCTTGGGTTTGCTTTATTGTGGGATTCCCTCGGCTGGTTAGGGCTTGAAAAGGTTCCATTCACCTGGAAGCAGTTGGTCGGAGTACTCGTGATTGTTGGCGGTATTCTAGTGTTTAAGCTAGGGGGTGCCCGGGAGACTCAAAAGTCGGCTTAATTTATCCTCAGACTCATGTTTGTCAAAATAGAAGTGATGTCAGTCACACGAGAGTGAAAGCAAATCAATCTATACTTTGGGAAAGTAGTAACTCAATTATAAATAAGGAGCAGATCATCCAATGTTCATACAATTGAACTCTCTAACTACAGAAAAGTTAAATGAAAACCTTGGTGAACGACCAGGTTATTTTAAATTGTTCTTCGATACAGAGGGCTGTGGTTGTAATGGCGTGATCGTAATTCAGATTATTAGTGAACCCCATGCTACAGATATTGAAGTTCAGAAAGAGCCCTTTACTTTTTTTGTGGACCGTCAACAGGAATCTTTATTTGATGAACAGATGCGACTTGAAGCAGATGAGAATTACCCGTCATTCAGATTAAGTAGTGATTCGGGCCTGTTAGGAAGCAATATTCGAGTAAAAGATATTCGCTGAGTAGAGCACTGCTACACTAAAAACCAGAGCATTTGAGATCATCTCTCAATGCGCTGGTTTTTTAAATTTCGTTCCTATATATGGCACTTGCAATTCGTTTCTTACCCATTGGATTTTTTCATAAAAGCTATATGGTCTATTTTGCTGTTCACCAGTGTAATTAACTGTTCTGCCATGTAGCTCGCCGAATATTTGAAATTGACTTCAGCCCAGTGCATAATGACACCTACTGTAGCAGACATTTGGTAACTCAACATAATTTCATAATCCACAGGAGCAGCATCAGCTTCTATCTCAATTCGCATATCCTCACGCATGGATTCCCGTAAACGGTCGAACAGTTCAACAGTCATTTTCCCTCGTTCCACTGCGGATAAGGCTAAAAACTCCGCTTTATGCCCCTCAATATATTCGAACAGCTGCAGAATGGAAGGGAAGACCTCCGTTGCCTCAATACGTTCCAATCCCTCATAAGGGTCTAATAGCGCCTCTCCTATACCCTGTAGAAATTCATCATGTATTTCCTTAAGCAAAGCCTCTTTACTCTCAAAATGTTTATAAAAAGTCCCTCGATTGTAATCCGCTCGATTAGTCACGTCCAATATCGTAACTGAATCATAGCTATTTTCCAATATTAGCTCAACGAATGCAGATTTCAGAGCTTGGCGTGTTCTTCTGGTTCTTCTGTCTTCATGTTCTTCCTGTATCAAAAAAACTACCTCCAGCTATGATCTTTTTATCGTTCATTTATAGTTCTTACTTTAAAAGTAACAAAAGATCAGCTAATGTTCAAGATTTAGACATAAGTAAACACGTAGAGCAAGTATGTTGGTTAGGCGACATTACTTAAAATTCTGATTATTGAACAGGTTAACTAATGGGGTGTACTCTAGTAATAGAGATAGGTTATCCCATCTCCTAAGACTATAATATATAGCCAATTCATAACAAAGGATGCGAACATACAATGAGTGAATCATATGTAAAAACTGCTGTAATTACTGGAGCTGCAGGTGGAATCGGTAAAGAGCTTGCCCGTCGATTGTCTGATCGTAAACTGAATCTTGTACTTGTCGATCTGAATGAAGAAGCGATAAAAAATGTCATCCAAGATTTAGGCTTAAATGAAACTAACTCTTTAGCTGTAGCTGCGGATGTCTCTAATGAAGAAGACGTTCAGAATTATGTTAATAAAGCGGTAGAGAAATTTGGAACCATTGATTATTTTGCAAACAATGCCGGAATTGAAGGTCCAGCAGGTCAAATCGAAGAGCTTAACGTTAAAGCACTTGATCTTGTATATAACGTCAATGTTCGTGGTGTATTTCTTGGACTACATTATGTAATTCCTGTGATGAAAAAACAAAAATCAGGTGCTATTCTGAACACTTCTTCTCTGGCAGGACTCATGGGTGCACCAGGTATGGCCCCTTACATTATGTCTAAGCATGCTGTAATTGGTCTGACTCGCGTAGCTGCAAATGAGCTTGCACCACTTGGTATTCGTGTAAATGCGGTACTCCCAGGAACGATCAATACACAAATGATGCGTAAAATTGAAAATAATTTTGGAAGCGCAGAAGAATACAAGGCAGCTAACGAAGCTGCAACACCTATGGGACGCTACGGAGAACCGCAAGAGGTTGCCGCTGTGATGAACTTCCTTCTGTCGGATGAGGCTTCATTCGTAACGGGTTCTCTATATACAGTCGACGGTGGTATGATAGGTCAATAATGCAAGCTGATTTCGATCATTAAGGATACTCCAAATAAAGGATTGGGCCTGTGCGTCAAGCATTGGGTCCAATTCTTTTTTATTTAGGATACCCGGATCGGATTTTATAATAAGCAATTTGCTGAATTATCTTATAGAATATACAAAGGGGATTTAATCTTTTTAAGTATTGATCAGTGATTTAGATAAATTGTTGGCGAGGAGTGTTCATATGCATGAATTATCTCATAATATAAAATCCTTGCATCCCCTTACTCCATACCAACGCGCTTTTTGGTGTTACAAGTTGATCTACAAAAATCCAGCCCGGATTATTTCCCTCGATAATGGAGAGAATTTCAGGAGGCGATCACACCAATGAGTTATTTATTAAGAGCTTAGATAGTTATATATCCAGTCATATTGCACCGAGGATGAAAAAGCTTGGGCTGGAGTATTTTGAAGTCTCAGGTCAACACAATGAATGGAATCTGGCATTGATGTTTCCTTCTAGGAAGCTATATCCTTTTGAACAAATGGTGTTCAAGTTATTCCACAAGCCCGTTGAGTCCCTTAATAATGCGATTAGAATTATAAATCTTAAAATGCTGGACTGGGAGGACTTAGATCTAAAGAATATAGAATTTGTACATGATAATATTGATTTATTCTGGTCATCGAAAGAAGACTTTAGGGCAAAAGGCTATGGATATGCTGCTGTTGAGGGAACTGAGATTATGGGTGTATGTTATTCTAGTTTCGTTACGGAGGATACACATGCTATCGGAATTGAAACTCTCTCCAAGTATCAGAATAGAGGAGTGGGGACTCATTTAGCGGCCTTAGTAGCGGAGGATATACTTACAAATGGTTTTACACCTTACTGGGACTGTTCATTAGATAATGAAGCTTCCCGAAAGCTAGCGCTCCGTTTAGGATTTCAGCAAATTCATCAATATAAGTGTAGTGCTTTTTCAATATGACGGTTTCGCAAATTATTAGGTTAGGATGAACATTGATGAGAATATTGCTCGTAGAGGACGATAGAACGATTGCTTCAGGACTTGAATATTCCTTGCAGCAGGATCATTTTGAAACTATTTTATGTTATGATGCAACCTCTGCTAGGAGGGTGTTGGCGGAGCGGTTATCTGAAGTAACACTTTGCATTTTTGATCTCTCTCTACCGGATGGCAGCGGATATGATCTGTGTAAGATCGTGAAGGAGCGGAGCGATATTCCGGTCATCTTTTTAACTGCGATTGATGACGAAGTTAATGTAGTGATGGGACTTGATATGGGAGCAGACGATTACATAACTAAGCCATTTCGGATTCGCGAGCTGTTATCACGCATTAAATCGGTGTTAAGGAGATATAACAAGCAGGCTCAAACTCCATCTAATTTTGAACTAGAGAATATACGGATTAATACGCTTGAAGGAAAAGTTTATAAGAACGGCGATGAAGTTCTGCTAACAGCATTAGAATATCGTCTGCTTCTGATATTTGCTAATCATGTGGGACAAGTCCTTTCCAGAAATCAGCTGTTAGAGCGGATTTGGGATGTCGCCGGAGAATTTGTAAATGATAATACATTGTCTGTGTATATTAAACGCTTAAGGGAAAAGTTAGAGGATAACCCGCAAGAACCCACACTGATCAAAACAGTACGCGGTTTAGGGTATAAGGTTGGTGATTAGATGTTACGAAACAGAGAATTTAGATGGTTATTACTAACGATGACTACGATCAGCCTTCTGGCGATTATAGGAACGGCATTTATTTCATCAGCAGCGATGGGGATCACGGCGGTAACTTCAGTTCTGCTTATAGGTTGTTGTTTATTATTTACCCGCTGGAGATACCGCGAAATTGAGAAGCTTTCAGGGTATCTACGTCAAATTAGCAGCGGTAATTATTCGCTCGATGTTCGTGATAATCAGGAAGGCGAGCTTAGTATCCTGAAAAATGATATTTATAAGGTGACGTTGATGTTATCGGAGCAGCGTTTGCTTTTGCAAGAGGATAAAATAAAGCTTACCAATGCGATCTCCGACATCTCCCATCAGCTCAAAACACCACTTACCTCCATGACCGTGATGGCAGATTTATTAAGCGATCCTGATCTGGACGTTGAGAAAAGAATAGAATTTACGCGGAAAATCAGCCTTCAGCTCGATCGGATTGGCTGGTTGGTTTCTTCATTATTAAAGTTCTCAAAGATCGATGCCGGAACCATTCAATTTAAAAAAGATTCAATAAAAGTAAAGAAGCTTGTTCAGAAATCTATGGAGCCCATACTGATTCCAATGGATATTAAGGAGCAACGGATCCTAATCGAAGGTGAAGACGCTACCTCATTTATAGGCGATTACAATTGGACAACTGAGGCGATGATTAATATTCTGAAAAACTGTGTAGAGCATACACCTGCTGGGGGAGAGATTGCGATTTCTTTTGCAGAAAACACGCTGTTCACGGAAATTGTCATTACTGATAATGGCAAAGGAATTCCTAAGGCAGAGATCCCCTATATTTTCAAACGATTCTACAAGGGTACAAATGCAAACGAAGACAGCGTTGGAATCGGACTTGCCTTGGCGCAAAGTATTATCACTGAACAAAACGGCACGATTGATGTGGTGAGTGAAGTAGGAAAGGGGACACAATTTCGGATCAAATTTTACAAGCAAGTGATTTAACACTTATGGCTTAGTGACTAGAATGTCACTTAAGAGTCACTGAAGAGTCATTGTAGACAGATATACTGATCTCATCAACAAATGGGGGTCTAACAATGGATATTTTAAAGATTGAACATCTGTCTAAAACATATGGTAAAGGCGAGACCGCAGTAAAGGCTCTGGATGATGTATCTTTTTCAATTAAAAAAGGTGAATTCGTAGCGATTATTGGACCATCCGGCTCAGGAAAATCAACGATTCTGCATTTATTAGGTGGGGTGGATAGACCGACAAGTGGTAAAGTATTTGTAGATAACACGGATATTTATGATTTGAATGAAACACAGCTGGCGATCTTTAGACGCAGACAAATTGGTCTTATTTATCAGTTCTATAATCTCATACCGGTGCTGACGGTTGAAGAGAATATCACACTTCCGTTGCTGCTCGATCAGCATAAAGTGGATAAGAAGCAATTTGCAGATACCGTGAAGGCGTTAAATTTGGAAAATCGTTTAAACCATCTGCCGAATCAGCTATCAGGCGGACAGCAGCAGCGGGTATCCATAGGCAGAGCATTAATTAGTAACCCTGCAATTATGCTGGCAGATGAGCCAACTGGTAATCTTGACAGCAAGAATAGCAGTGAAATTATTGAATTATTAAAAATGTTTAATAAAACGTATAATCAAACACTGATTGTGATTACTCACGATGAACGTATTGCCTTGCAAGCAGATCGGGTTATTACTATTGAAGATGGAAGGATCGCTAAAGATGAGGTGATTCGTCCGTGAATATCGTAAACAAATTAACTATAAGACATTTGAAACAGAATAAGCGAAGAACATTGGTAACTATCATTGGAGTTATCATTTCAGTAGCTATGGTAACGGCTGTGGCGACGTTAGGTTTTTCTTTTATGGAATTAATGAAGAAGCAAAGTATCTCTACAAATGGAGAATGGCATGTCCAATATAGAAATGTTACTAAAGCTCAGCTCAAAGCGATAGAAACAGATGATGCGACAAAAGCCCTAGTGATCTCCAACGATCGTGGCTACGCCCCTTTAGAGGATGGGAAGAATGAGAATAAACCCTATTGGTATATCAAGGAATATAATGCAGCTGGTTTTAAACAATTTCCGATTGAACTGCTGGAAGGTAGACTCCCGAAGACAAACCACGAAGTAGTCATTTCTGAGGAGATTGCAAAGAATGCAAAAGTCTCTTACAAGATTGGTGAAACTTTAACGCTTGATGTGGGTGAACGTGTCACTAGCGATGATGAAAATAGTGGCCAACCCCTATCTCAGAATGAACGATTACGGACTGAAGAGGATACCTTGCTTGAAAAGATTATTCATAAAAAATCAATGAACTATACGATTGTGGGAGTGATAAAACGTCCTACTTGGGAACCAACATGGTCTCCGGGTTATACTGCCATAAGTTATGTGGATGAAAGCATGATTGGAGCAGCTGAAAAAACCACAGCGACGGTTGTATTAAAAAAGGTGGACAGCTCCATATACAAGCATGCAGAGGAATTGGCAAAAGAAAATAAGATCGAGTCGATCTCTTATAATAATAGTCTGCTCCGCTATTATGGTGTGACGAATAACGATGGCTTACGTAACACACTTCTTTTATTGTCAGTAATTATTATGGTTGTGATTATCATTGGTTCCGTTTCTTTAATCTATAATGCTTTTGCAATCTCTGTCTCGGAGCGTGCACGTCATTTAGGGATGCTCTCCAGTGTAGGGGCTACAAAGTGGCAAAAGCAGAATTCAGTGTTTTTTGAAGGAATGATTATCGGTTTAATTAGTATTCCAATTGGGATCATTTGCGGTATAGCAGGCATCGGGATCACTTTTATGTTTATCAATTCGATGATTAAAGATGTATTAGGGATAACTGAGAGATTAATGTTGATTGTTACACCTCTGTCTCTACTAACCGCTTGTTTAGTTTCAATACTGACAATTTTTATATCCACCTATCTTCCAGCCAGAAAGGCTTCAAAGATCTCGGCAATTGATGCGATCAGACAAACAACCGATGTTAAGCTCTCAGGTAAAGCGGTGAAAACATCCAAGTTCGTGCGCAGATTGTTTGGTATTGAAGCAGAAATTGGTTTGAAGAATTTAAAGAGAAATAAACGCAGGTACCAAGCAACCGTGTTCTCACTTGTCATTAGTATTGTTTTATTTTTATCTGTATCAGCGTTCACTTCTAATATGAGAAGATCGGTAGAACTCTCACAGGATGGTTTGAACTATGATATCCAAGTATATATGGGGACTGAGGACGCTCAAAAAGTGGACCGGTTGACGAACTCGATATCCAAATTACCTAATATAACGGAATATAATGTGACTAAGGAACTCAGTGTGAGTTCATGGATTGATGAGAAAAATATGGCAAAAGAATTGCAAGAGATTGTGCAGGCGGATAAGAGTGTTCTAAAGAACGGGAAATATCCTTACTATATTCAGATCTATGCACTAAATGAACAGAGTTTGAAAACCTATGCAGAAACGGTCGGTATAAATTATGAACAACTAACGAAGCTTGATCAGATGACTGCTATTGTGAATGATACGGTTACCTTTGAGGATGAGAAAGCTAAAAAAATTGTTGAGACCAAAGCTTTTCACTCTGAAGTCGGCCAAAAGCTTGAGCTTATTTATACGGATTGGGATACCAAAAAAGAGACGAATTTATCACCAGTAAAAATTGTCGCTCTAACTGATAAACGTCCAATGGGAGTACATTCAGCAATGGTTGGTGGAATAAACATCATCGTCTCTAAACAAGTCTTCGATAAACTAACAAATGATGCGATGAGCAAAGATATTCAAAGCCGGCTTAACTTGAACAGCACAAACCCATTAACGACACAACAAGCCATAGAGGAAATGAAAGAGCGGAATATCTATGTTCAAAATGTGTATCAAAATAGACAAAATAGTGAGCAGATGATCATGTTAATGTCTATTTTCACCTATGGTTTTATTGCTTTGATTACTTTAATATCAATTGCGAATATTTTTAATACGATATCAACTAGCATATCTCTTCGTAAAAGAGAGTTTGCGATGCTGAAGTCTGTGGGCATGACGCCAAATGGTTTTAATAAAATGATTAATTACGAAAGTGTTTTTTATGGAATAAAGTCACTACTATATGGGCTTCCGATTAGTATAGTTATTATGTACTTGATCTATAGATCAATGATGAGCAGCTTCTCTTATGGATTCACACTTCCGTGGATGAGTATCTTGTGTGTCATATTGGCAGTGTTTATCATCGTTAGCGCAGCTATGTTATATTCAAGCTCAAAAGTGAAAAAAGAGAACATTATCGATGCATTGAAACAGGAAAATATATAACTATTAGCCCATCATTGCCGCGTTTAACGCGGCTTTTTTGTGTCATATCTGACACGTTGGTATGTAAATTCTTATAAATTCCTATGATATAATGTACACAATTGAATTGAACAGATTATAACCACGAGGTAGGTGTCAACGAATTGAGAACAGTTGTCGTGATTGGCGGGGGAATTACTGGATTGTCTACCGCTTACTATTTACAGAAATCTATAGAGCATAACAAGCTAGATGTAAAAATCATTTTGGTTGAAGCCAGCGATAGACTGGGCGGCAAAATCAGAACACTAAAACAAGAAGACTTCATTATGGAGTCTGGGGCAGATTCTATTGTCACTCGCAAAACGAATGTTGCACCTCTGATTGAAGAGTTGGGTATTCAAAATGAGGTTGTATATAACGCGACAGGAATATCCTTTATTTATACAGAAGGTAAACTGAAGCAAATTCCTAAAGATGCAGTCTTTGGCATTCCGCTCAGTATGGAGTCGCTTGCTACAACAGAACTGATCTCAGCTGAAGGAAAGGTTGAAGCACTCAAAGATTTCTACACTCCCAATAATAAGTTTACGAAAAACGATTCCGTGGGTGATTTTCTAGAAGCTTTTTTTGGAAAAGAACTTGTCGAGAAGCAAATTTCACCGGTTCTTTCAGGTGTATATTCCGGGAAGCTAAGCGAACTTACAATTGCCTCAACGCTGCCTTATTTGATTGATTATAAGAATGAATATGGCAGTATTATTCAAGGCTTATCCGCAAATAAAGCCAAATTTCAAGGGAATGGTGATAAGAAGTTCATGTCATTCAAGGGAGGTGTATCTGCCTTGATCGACTCTATGGAAGAACATCTTTCTAATTCGGAGATCATCAAAGGGATTCGTGCCGAAAGAATTGAGAAGCGTGGAGAGCAGTACCAGGTAACTTTGGCAGATGGACGAATCATAGACTCCGATGTTGTCGTACTTGGAACGATGCATTCTACTGCACAAGCGCTACTTCAAGACGAAAAACTAAATGAAGATTTCAATCAGTTATATAATAGTTCTATGATTAGTGTATATTTAGGATTTGATATCCCCGACAGTCAGCTGCCTGCGAATGGCACAGGGTTCATCACTGCCAACAGCGATGATGTTCTATGTAATGCGTGTACGTGGACAAGTCGCAAGTGGGAGCATACGTCAGGACAACAGCGTCTGCTTGTCAGACTCTTTTATAAAAGCTCAAACCCTCATTATGATTCGTTGATCAAGCTATCTGAAGAGGAACTATTGAAGGTGGCTTTGAAAGATATACAGACCAGTCTCGGGATAACAGGACAGCCAGCTACCTACGATGTGACCAAATGGCATGATGTAATGCCAAACTACCATAAACTTCATCATCAAATTGTAGTATCCTTAGAGAAGAAGATGACAGACAGGTATCCTAATGTTATCCTTGCTGGATGCTCCTATTATGGTGTAGGCATTCCAGATTGTATTGCGAATGGAGAAAAAACAGCAGAGCGTATTTTGGAACAAGTAATTTCACATTAAAAAGGAGGGTGTACAATCGTGAGAAGATTAGCGATCAGCTCTATGCAAAGTCTAGACTTATAAACAACGGCGGTTGTTTGTATAGAGCGAAAAATTGATTTTACCGCTAGTGCAGTGTGCATGGGTTGTTTAAAGAATAGACTTTGCTACCTTCAAACTCATAAAAAGTTTAAGGAGCAGAGCGATTATGAAATATGTAAATGCAGATACGATTTTCCCAAAAGAATTATTAGAGGAAATTCAGAAATATATCAACGGGGGTATGGTTTATATCCCTAAGCCTGAAGAATCACATGTAAAATGGGGCGAAAAGTCAGGGAGCAGAAAATACTTAAGATCTAGAAACATCGAAATCTGTCTAAGGTTTGCTGTGGGTGCAACGGTTGACCAGCTTTCAGATGAATATTGCCTATCTAGGGATAGTATTAAGAAAATTGTTTATTCAAAAAAATAGCTTATCATCCAAAAAAACCACGTTAGAAGAAACTCTGACGTGGTTTTTGGAGTTTAATTATAATTCATCCATCTTTTTATTTGCGGCATTAATAGCTGTACTAGAAACCTTTGTTTTGTATAGTGCTTCTTTCATCATTGTCATTGCTTCTAATTGCAACTTAATCGCTTTTAAATTGATTTCATGTAATGCTATACGATTTGTTTATTCATATTCAAAGAGGCTTCAAATGCATCAATTATATACAGGAATCGTTCTGCTTCTCGGAATACATGATCCGCAAGCAATGGATGGATGATGCTCTTTATTCGGCATTCCTCAATAAGATCACGTGCCGTTTTCTTAAAGTCACGGAGAGATTTAACTGAGACTTTATTCTCGTCAAGTTGCTGACTGAGCAGGGGTTTGGTTTTCATTAATAATTGCGTCTGATAAAAGATCTAACCTACCCTGATTCAGTTCTTCCAGTCGATTTCGAAAATAGTTGGCTTCCCTACTGACATGATCCACTAATAAGGGGAAGTTCGTTCCGCCTGGAAGCTTACATTGTAGAATTAGACCTAGTATTTTTCTTTTAAACGCCCAGATATGTGAAGCTGCACTATGAACTTCCTCATTAAACTTCCGTATTACAGCTGGATCAGAATCCACAGTAAATCCGAGTGATCTATTCTCTATGGCTTCGAATGTGACATAGAATTGGTTTGCTTCATTAATTAGTTGCGTGTCTTCACAACGAAACCCTAATTTAAGAAAAAAAGAGTGTTCTTTCATGATTCGTGACCAGAATCTTATTTCATCTAGAGATCTCGAAACAAAAGGATCCGGCATATCTGAGCGCACCTCCCATTTTTATACAATTGTAATATGCGTGAGGTTTGTACTGTATCCGCAAAAGTTAAGACGAGTATATAGAAGTACAGTAGGTACGGTTAACTTAATTATCAAATATAAATGGTGACATTATATAAAAATTAATTCTAATCGAATATGGCATATAACTAGAGCGAGGTCGTAATTATACTAAAAAAGAAGTGACATTAGACAAGAACTTGTGGAGGTATGATGGAGATTAAGCTTGTTCCAGTAACCATAATATTTTAGTGATCTCCATAAATATATTCAGGAATTCGACAGAAGGTAGGGAGGGAACGACATGAATATCACAATCACCTTAACTGACAGTGCCTCGAAGTTTATTATTAACAACCTTTACCCACTATACTTACACGATCTATCAGAAATATGGGGGACGATTCCTAATCGATACGGGGTATTCGAGGAGGACGAGACACAGTCACTGCAGGAACAGAATAAAGTCTTCGACATTTGGTGGGAGAAAGCTGGCATTTTGTATCCTTATTTAATAAAAGAAAATGATATTCCAATAGGGTTTGCATTAGTTGCTACACCACCATATACTCCGTCTGCTTGTGAATTCTATTTGAATGAATTTTTTATTCTACGGCCTTTCCGTGGTAAGGGGCTCGCTGAATATGCGGCTAAGGAAGTCTTTAAGCTTCATTTGGGTAACTGGGAGCTACAAACGAATCCCACGGATACAAATAGGAGAGCACAGCATTTTTGGAGGAAAACTTTAAAAGAATACACTGGGGATAGTTATTTAGAGGAATGCGGGAAGTCATATGATGATGAATTAAAGATGATTTTTACATTCAATAACCAATCAGAATTATCGAATCCATAAAAGGGGATTTCGAAGTTATGTTTAAGAATTCATTCCTAAAAGCAAAAGCTTATAAGTACAATTCACTGCAATATTTGGTGGCTTTAGTGCTTGAAATGGATGCTAACACAACCGAATAGGTTTAATAATAAAAGCCGATCTAACTATCGTAGTTAGATCGGCTTTTGTTGATCTTAGCTATTTGATGTAATTAACTCGCAAATATATGCTTACCAATTTTTAAGTTTTGCGGACGTGACCAAATCCATGCACTAGTTGCTGTATCGGGATTGAAATAATAGATTGAATGGTTTGTGGGGTCCCAACCTCGAACAGCATCAAGAGCAGCTAAATAAGCTGTCTGATTTGGTGTAAGCCAATACTGGCCGTCAGATACGGCTGTGAAAGCTCCTTTTTGGAATACAACTTCTTTAATATTGTCAGGAAATTGACTAGATTGTATACGATTCATGACTACTGCACCCACTGCAACTTGTCCAACATAAGGCTCACCGCGAGACTCACTGTAGATAACTTTAGCCAAAATATCCATTTCATTAATATTAAGTGTGTGTTTTTTTAAAATATTCCAAGTTTTTGTCCCCGAAATTCCATCAGCGCTTATGCCATAGGCCTTTTGAAATTTAGCAACCGCTGCTTTCGTTTGTGATCCGTATACCCCATCTAAGGGCTCAGTATAGAAATCAAGGGTTTTTAATCTATATTGTAGATCCCATACATCTCCTGAAGAACTTCCTATGGTTAATAGCGGAGCTGCATTAGCAGAACCGATCATAGTAGCCATGCTCACCAGACCCAAAAGAAGCAACAAAGTGAATATTTTAGTCTTCATTATAGTAGCCTCCTTTCAGAAAACATTATAAATATAGTTTAATCATTGAGACAACACTCATTTAATGGAAAATAAATTACTGTTTTACAAACTGTAAATCCTTAGTTCCGTTTGTGATTTTCTGAAATGGGTAAAATAATACTTATAGGCAGATAAAATTTCGGAGGTCTTTTATATGAAAAAGCAATTATTTCTACTAGTCGTCGCAGCTGCTTTCAGCTTAAGTGCTTGTAGTAATGACAATAGCTATGGCAATCAGATGTCTTCTAACGATACACAAATGGAACATAACTCACATTCAAGTTCAGGTGAAGTTCCAAAAGATCTGAGGGTAGCGGAGAATCCTACTTACAAAGTAGGAAGTGAAGCTGTGATCCAAACTGACCATATGGAAGGGATGAAGGGAGCCATTGCGACAATTGTGGGAGCTTATGAGACGACAGCATATAATGTTTCCTATAGACCTACTACAGGAGGTCAACCGGTTACAAATCATAAGTGGATTATTCATGAAGAAATAAAAGAAGCAAAGGATATATCCTATCAACCAGGCTCAGAGGTTATTATGGAAGCTGATCATATGAAGGATATGAAGGGTGCAACGGCTCAGATTAACTCAGCAGAAAAAACCACTGTCTATATGATTAATTACAAACCTACTACGGGTGGAGATGAAGTGAAAAATCATAAGTGGGTAACAGAAGATGAGCTTTCACCTGTAAAATAATAGATCAACACAAAAACTGCAACTTACTCAGTTACGCATGAGTACGTTGCAGTTTTTGTTGTTTTATAGTCAGCTTCAAAATAATTTGCGGTTAGGTTTTATCCACTGCAAGTTTTGAAGATTTCATGTTTGACAGGTCCTGTTCAGCTTCTTCAGGAACTGGCATTTGGTTAGAAGTACGAAGTGGAAGCTCCTTCAGGAAGAAGACAAGCACGAAAGCTACAACAAGCACAATGGTTCCGGTTAAGAACACGGATGACAATGTCTGTCCTAAAGCATCACGGATACCCTCAATCATTTGTAAGAAGACAGGCTGTACATCGGCTGGCAGACTAGCTTGAGTCTGTTCAAGCAATGGTTTGTTCATTAATGCCTGTGGATTAGCGAAGGAGAGCATTTGCTCAGCAAGTTTTGGATCTATCTGTGTGAAATCCGGTGCTGATGACGATTGCAGAGCTTCCTTCAAGTTTTTAGTAAGACTATTGGACATAACGGTACCCATGACTGCGATACCGATCGTACCGCCTAAATTACGGAATAATTGTGAGGAGGCCGTTACTACACCTAGTTCTGTGTGTGAAACCGCATTTTGAGTAGCTAGTGAGAATACTGGCATCCCCAATCCTAACCCAAGACCAAACACAATCATACTTAGGACAGCCATCGGTACATTATTCATAAATACCATAATTGTCATACCGGCAATCATAATGGGTATTCCAATTAATGCGTAACGTTTATACTTCCCTTTTTTCGCCATCTTTTGACCGGTAAGGGCACTGGCTACAACCATAACGATCGACATTGGCATAGTAACATACCCTGCATATGTCGCGGAGATCCCCAGAACACCTTGTACGAAGAAGGAAAGATAGATCATAGCTCCCATCATACCGAAGTTCATAATAAAACCAATAATATTAGATATGGTAACTACACTATTCTTAAATAGATGAAGCGGGAGTATTGGATTTTTAGCTTTGGATTCGACAAAAATAAAGAGAAGTGCCGAAACGACTGTTCCCGCCAACAGGCCGAGAATTTGCGAAGAACCCCAATCATATTCTGTACCTGCCCAGGTGAAGGCAAGCAGTAGAGGAACGATGGTAGTTGTCATTAACAAGGAACCTAAATAGTCGATGCTGGTTGACTCTCCGCGTTTGCCTTTAGGAAATAAGGTAAGAATCATCACGAAGGCCACTACACCAAGCGGTAGGAAGATCCAGAACAGCCAATGCCAATCCATATTGTCGATCAAAAAGCCTCCAAGCGTTGGTCCAAGCACACTGGAGAAACCGAATACGGCCATCATCAACCCCATCCATTTACCACGTTCACGCGGAGGGAATAAGTCACCTACGGCAGTAAATGCGGTGGATTGAATAATACCTGCACCTACCCCTTGAATCCCACGATAAATGATAAATTGATAAACATCGGAAGATGTTCCTGTCAGAAAAGCCCCAACCATAAATAATAGAATACCTGCTAATAGAAAGGGTTTACGTCCGAACATATCAGATAACTTACCGACAAGAACGGTTGCTATTGTTGATGTTAATAAATAAATGTTAATAGTCCAAGTATAGTAATCCATGCCATCAAGAATTGCGATTATACGCGGCATAGCAGTACTTGTAATTGTCTGATTAATCGCTGCGAACAGCATTGCAGCCATAATAGCTATCATAATACTAAGTTTTCGTTTGCTGGATAAATGTTCCATTCGATTGTTTCCCCGCCACTTTTTAAATTTTATCTCTTGTCTAAATCAGAAATTATTACTGCGAAAATTCTTCTTAAATGCTCAATATCTTCATCGGGCAGTATCTTAAAGTAAGATTCCATAAGTTCTTGATGGCGTTCCTGCACCTCTTTAATCGTTGCTGCTCCTTTCTGCGTAATGGTGATGTGTACCACTCTTCGATCATCCTTGGCGCGTTCCTTATTTACGTAATCTTCAGCGATTAATTGGTCTGTTACGCCTGTAATTGCTGCTGAGGTAATACCAAGAGCTGCAGCAATCTGTGATACGTTTTGTGGACCGTTCTTAGATAAAGTCCTGAGGGTTTTGAACTGTGTAATATTTAGGGGGTAGTCTTGTTTGTTCCAATCTTGAGAGATTCCTTTTAAAAAGGATTTGAACATAGTAGAAATCTGAAGAAAATCTTCATTATTAGCCAAATCACGCCTCCTAAAGTTATGAAATAGGGCGGAATAAGTAATTCCATTAAATTTTAGATAACAACTAAATGATTAACTACTTAATTATTAAAGCGTGAAACAATATATCATCCTTTTTTATATCTCGTCAAGAAAAGGTTTGTTTTTTCGAATGAAATAGAGTGGGTTGATAATATTGTTGTTGAAGCTCGTTCCTGAGCTAATGAATTATTTGTTATACTGTGTATAGTTATCGTTATTATCAATACATTAAAAAAGGAGCATTTATTTGAATCTAGCAACGCCTGTAACACCTATTCAACTTATGCAAGTACTTCTAAACGTTTCTGTGATTCGCCCTGTTTTTATCTGGGGGGCGCCTGGTATTGGGAAATCTTCGCTAGTAGAAGCTTTTGCTGATCAGGTGGGTCTTCCTTGTGTGTCTCTATTAGGTTCTCAATTAGCACCTGAAGACATCATTGGAGTCCCGCAAATCGTTAACGGTAAGAGCCAATTCTGTCCTCCAAAAATGATTGCTCGGGATGAACCTTATTGTTTGTTCCTGGACGAGCTTAATGCCTGTTCTCAAGAAGTGCAAAAAGCTTTTTATAGTCTCATCCACGAACGCCGCATAGGCGATTATCACCTACCTGAGGGCTCTATAGTAATAGGAGCTGGTAACCGTGCACAAGATAGTGCAATTGTTAAACCTATGTCCTCCGCGCTTATCAATCGGATGTTCCATATACAGTTAAATGTATCGTTTCAGAATTGGATCTCTTGGGCATATGAGCATAACATTCATCCTATGGTTATTGAATATCTGGAATTGCGTCCCGATCATTTGTGGAGTGCACCTCCAAAGACTGAAGAGCCTTTCTCCACGCCACGCTCTTGGCATATGCTTAGTGATGCACTACATGAGTTTGGCGATGATATAAATGCGGATACCGTGGGGATTTTAGCGAATGGTTCACTGACACCTGCTCACGCCACACAATTTAGGGCTTTTTATAAAAATCTATCTGGAAAATATGAACTTAATCAAATTATAGATGGTAAATCCTCATTTCCAACGGCTCCAGAAGATCGGGATCTCCTGTATTTCCTGGCGCAATCCTTGCGTGCCCAGATTATCAAAGAACTCCCTCCGATTAAAGATAACGTACGAGATGGACATCGCCAATTTGCACACACTGTTAAAAAGCTGATTAAAGACCTGTCCGTCATTAGCTTTGAAATTGCACAGCTAGTAGTTGCTAAGCAGGAGCAAAGTGATAATATTCCAGATTGGTTAATGGTTGAAATTGTACGTGATTTACCACGTCTTGCAATAAAAGAGCGGGGGTAAATATGGCTAAAAAAACAACTCCAGATAATCCCGCTTTGAAAAATTTTAATGAAGCATGTTCGTTAATCGCGGATCATCCTATTTTTGCGCCGTTATCTGTTCGAGCTTCGATTATTCATAATGAAAATAGTCCCTATCCTGAAGACGGCTGGGCAATTGTCACTAATAACGGTTATATTTACACTCATCCTAAACGGCGTGGCGAGGTTGCTGAATGGATGTATGTTTTGGCACATTGTTTTCTTCATTTAGGTCTTGGACATTTAAAGATTAAAGAGAATCAAGTGGCGTGGAACGTTGCATGTGATGTGTACATAGCAAAGTTTTTAAATGACTTGAAGCTTGGGAAAGTACCCGCAGATATGGAGTCGCGTATTGATCTTACAATTAAAGATGAACAACAGCTTTACGAGCAGTTTATGATAAAAGGAATTCCGGACACCTCCAGATATTTTGGGACTGCGGGTGTTTCAAAACTGGATATGAATGTTAGAGAAACCACCAAAAGATACTGGGGAAAAGCACCGGATTGGGAAGCCTATTTTGCTTATGGGTTATCTAATGCTGTGACGAATGCAGTAAGTGTTGCTGGAGGCCATGCTAATACTATTAGTGACCCTACACTTTCATTAACCGCTCCACAACGTGCAAAACGATGGTTTATGGACAGATATCCTTTATTAGGTGCGCTTGCCGCCGGCTTTGAGATTATAGAAGATCCAGCGATATGTCGGCGATTTGATATTTCCATAGCTGCCATTGACGTTATTGAGCGCAAAATATTTATGAACCCTGCAGCCGGACTAAACGATGAGGAGTGTATTTTCGTGATGGCGCATGAGCTTCTGCACGCGGGGCTTCAGCATCACGAGCGATGTCTTGGCCGGGATCATTATCTTTGGAATGTGGCTTGTGACTACGTAATAAATCTATGGCTAGTAGAAATGAGTGTAGGGGAGTATCCGCGAATTGGACTCTTATTAGATCCTGAGCTTAAAGGTTTATCTGCTGAAACGATTTATGATCGTATGGTCGGAGATATCCGCACTTATAAGAAACTGGCGACCTTGAGAGGGAATGGACTTGGTGACATTTTAGATAACGGTTCATCAAGTTTTTGGGATGCGAGAGAAGGACAGACGTTAGATGATTTCTGTAAAAATGCTATGCAACAAGGACTGATGTATCATGAAGAGCAAAGCCGCGGTCTTTTGCCATCAGGCCTAGTTGAAGAGATTAGAGCGCTGGGCCAGCCACCTATTAAATGGGATGTAGAGCTTGCTCGTTGGTTTGATCATTATTTCTCACCGCTTGAGAAGACCAGATCTTATTCACGAATTAGCAGACGTCAATCTTCTACGCCTGATATCCCTCGACCACAGTGGGTTCATAGCGGTGCTGCAGATGATGGCCGCACTTTTGGAGTTATTTTAGATACCTCAGGCTCAATGGATAAAAAGCTTCTGGCCAAAGCATTAGGGGCCATTTCAAGTTATGCGCAGGCTCGTGATGTTCCTTTTGCACGGATTATCTTTTGTGATGCTTGTCCTTATGATGCAGGTTACATGCCCCCGGAGGCTATCGCGGATCGGGTACAAGTGAAGGGAAGAGGGGGAACGATCTTACAACCAGCTATTGATTTGATTCAACAAGCTGAGGATTTTCCGAAAAAAGGACCACTTCTAATTATTACAGATGGTTATTGTGACAAGCTGACCATTAAAAGAGACCATGCTTATATCTTGCCCAAGGGAAATGACTTGCCTTTCTCACCCAAAGGACCTGTATTCAGAATTAATTAGGGCTTAGAATAAATTTAGAGCGAGGTAACAATGGATATGAATCCCCCCAAACATATTCTTTCAGCAGCTACAGTTGTATTCAATGATCAAGAAGAAATCTTATTAATAAAAGGTCCACGTAGAGGATGGGAGATGCCAGGCGGACAGGTTGAAGAGGAGGAGTCCCTTATAGAAGCAGCAATCAGGGAAGCCAAAGAAGAATCGGGCATTGATATAGAGATTAATAAGTTCTGCGGAGTTTTTCAAAATGTTGATCGATCTATATGTACTAACCTATTTCTAGGGAAAGCCATCGGCGGCGAACCTGCTACTAGTTCCGAGAGCTTAGAAGTTGGTTTTTTTTCGATAGAACAAGCATTGGAAATGGTCACATGGAAAAACCTCAGACTGCGGCTGGAGTATTGTCTAAATGATGAGGTGCAGCCTTTTTACGTAGAGTTACGGGGTACAGAAGTTGAAGAAATTATATTTAAATTAGAAAACCAGCAAACTTTTTAGAGGTCCTCCTGCGTCCTAGCTAATGAGTGTCATCGGAAGGCACTTATAAATAGAGATGGAGGATGACGAGATATGAACAAAAGAACAAAAAATCTATTTAAAATGAGTGCAGTTGGATGTGTAGCCATTATGGGAGTGAGTGCAGCTTCTTTACCGGTTCATGCTATGGTTTCCACACAAGTAACAGCTAATGTTTCTGCGGCTTTACCGTCGAAGGCACCAGCCCTTGCTGGCATAAAAGTGCAAGAAAAAGTACTTAACACAACAAGTAAATACCTGATTGCAGATTTAAAAGTACCACAGCTAACAGGAATGCTGGATACTCATTATCAAGATGAACTGAACGATATTATCCTCTCTCATGCTGAAAAGGATCTGGCACAGTGGGAGAAAGACGCCGCAGAAATGGGCAAAAAAGCACAGGCTGATCAAATGGAATTTCATCCTTATACTCTTTATATTACTTATGATCTGAAATCAGATGGAACAGGTTCTCCAGCAGGCGTTATCTCCTTGACTGTTACTACTGAAGGTTCTGAAGGTGGAACAAGCATGCCGCGGATCGATACTTATAATGTGAAAAATATAGCTGAGGCAGAACCTGTTGCGCTAACGGATCTACTGGGCGCTAACTACAAAGAGAAGCTCGATGCAGACATTCTGGCAGCGATTAAAAAGGATTCAGATAAATATTTCTTAGAAGAGTACACAGGAACTTCAACTGAGCAGTCGTTCTATATCGATAAAGGTAACTTAGTAATCGTATTCCCTAAATACAGCATTGCGCCAGGTTATGTAGGTTCACCAGAGTTTCGGTTCAGCTTAAATCATAGTTCAACGGATACAACTAAGCTTGATTTGAAAAAAGTAGCTACTTTCACGAATAAGAAAGGCGTGCTCATGGTATCGCTTCGTGATGTGGCCAGTCAACTAAACTATGAATTGAAATGGAATCAGTCTACCAAAACCGCTGAGTTGATGAAAGGAGCACAGTGGACAAGTGTTACGCTTAACAAAGATTCATACTTCTTCGCAAAAATGACTCCTAAAGCTTTAGGTGCAGCACCTGTTCTGCAAGATAACAAAACCTATGTACCTGTTCAATTCGTATCAGAAATTCTTCAGGTTGAAGTTCAGAAATAACCATTTAGAAGTTTGTGAAAGTAGTTTGATTTATTAAAAACATCCCGCAGGGTAATTCTTGCGCGGGTGTTTTTTTACTTTTGATAACAGATTAGCCAGTTTAAAGAACTTTTTGAGCTGCTCCTGCGTCCTGCCTATGAACAACAAATTAAGGGTAAGGACTGAAACAGAATGAATGACAACAAGCGTTATATGCCTGGTATTGATGGACTAAGAGCTTTTTCCGTACTCGCTGTCATAGCCTATCATTTGAATTTGAAATGGGCTGGGGGTGGACTGCTGGGAGTGGGAATCTTTTTTGTGATCTCGGGTTATCTCATCACAGACCAAATCATTAACCAATGGGAGCGTCATCGAAGATTGGACCTTCTGGACTTTTGGATACGTAGAGCATGGAGGTTGCTGCCGGCGACGATAGTCATGCTGATCGTTGTCACCATATGGCTCTTAATCATAGATCCCACGAGATTAAATGGGCTGACAGGAGATTTCATGTCATCACTATTTTACGTTAATAACTGGTGGTTAATATTTCATGATGTTTCGTACTTCGAAAGTTTTGGACCTCCTTCTCCGATCGGACATTTATGGTCACTTTCTATTGAAGAACAGTTTTATATTCTATGGCCGCTGCTGCTCGTATTAGGACTAAAGATCATACCTCGTCGAGGTAAACTTATTGCCTGGATTCTGGCTTGTGCTGCTGTCTCAGCTTTAGCCATGGCTATGTTCTATGTACCGGGCACAGATCCAAGCAGGGTCTATTATGGAACAGATACTCGCATATTTGCACTTCTAATTGGAGCGGCGCTTGCTGTTGCATGGCCTAGTCAGAAACTTAAAAATACAGTCACAGAAAGATCTCGTTATATGTTTGATATCATTGGTGCTCTGGGACTGCTGGTATTAATGGTGCTAGTTTACCGGGTTAACGAGTTTGATGAATCACTATATCGGGGTGGATTTTTGATCATCTCTATCATTACTGCAGTAGTGATTGCCGTGCTTGCTCATCCTGCCAGCTCTCTTGGACGGAAAATGGGCTGTAAACCCTTGCGATGGATAGGTGTACGTTCATATAGCTTATACCTTTGGCATTATCCCGTAATAATTCTTACCAGCCCTAATGGGAATCCAGATGAGAGCGGCGTGCTTCGAATTATCCTTCAGTTAGCAGGAAGTTTTCTACTGGCAGCCTTATCATACAAATATGTCGAGGAGCCGCTCCGGCGGGGATCATTAAGAAACATTTGGAACAATTGGAGTGCAAAACAACGCCGCAGCTACCGCCCAGTCTTTCTTATGACCATGATCTTTTTGATTCTTATTCCGATTGCCTGCAATGGATATTTATCCAACGCTGAATCTGACACACTTCCAATCGAAGTTGCAGATAAGCAGAATGTACAGCAAGAGGGAATAGCGCAAGATCCAATAGATCACAACTCATTGGCACCACCCGTAGAAAAAGATACGACTGATGTTGAAAAGCAAAAACCTGACACTGAAGAGAAACAAGTTGAACCAGAAGGAAACATAGCGGTAACCGGGAAAAATCAAACTGGAAAGAATATTACGGCCATTGGCGATTCTGTCATTTTGGATGCAGCACCATTTTTGGTAGAAAGTCTCCCTGGTATTGTTATCGATGGAAAGGTCGGCAGACAGATGATGCAGGCACAGGAGGTGGTTGATCAGCTTAGAGCACAAGGACGCTTAGGGGAGCGGATGATCATAGAGCTGGGGACGAATGGAGCTTTTAACTCCAAGCAATTACGTAAACTACTAAACTCGTTAAGCGATGCGGAGCAGATTCTTTTGGTCAATACACGTGTGCCGAGAAAGTGGGAGCAGACTGTGAATTCCACCCTTTCAAAAGTTTCCAGTGAATTCAGGAATACGACCATAGTAGACTGGTACTCAGCTAGTGAAGGAAAAGACGACTACTTCTACAAAGATGGTGTTCATTTGAAACGTGAGGGTGCCAAGTATTATGCATCAATTCTAATTAAAGCTTTGGAAAAAGAAAATAAATAATTTATTTGGAATCTCCAAACTTTTTTATACTCACCAAACGTCTTACTCCTGTTACAACACCAGATCACAAACAGAGAAGGATAATCGACCATGTTGAATAGGAAAACCGAGAAAATATTGACGCGATGTATCAAAGAAAACAAAGAAAATGTATACCGGCTTGCTTACAGTTATGTGAAAAACAAAGAGGATGCCCTCGACATTGTGCAGGATTCTATTTATAAAGCGATGACACGAATGGATTTGCTAAAGGATCACGATGCCGTGAAAAGCTGGTTTTACAGGATTGTCGTGAATACTTCCTTAGACTTTTTGCGCAGAAACAAGAAGGTTCAGACGATGGAGCCAGAGATAATAGAAACCTATAGTCCGGCTGTTGAGGATAGCTATACAGATATGGATTTGAAAAGAACACTGGAAGAGCTGCCGGCGAAATACCGAAGTGTGATTGTGCTTAGATATTTTGAGGATATGAAGATTAATGAAGTGGCTGAAGTTCTTAATGAGAACACCAATACAATAAAGACAAGGCTGTATCAGGCCCTTCAGTTATTGCGGGTGAAGCTGAATGATGAAGCCTTAAAGGAGATAAAGTAAGATGGACGAAAGAATACAAGAATTACATAAAGAGTATACCGATATTCCCATTCCGGATGAACTTGATTTGATTGTAAACCGTTCTATAAAGCAGTCACTTAAAGCCAATAGAAAAAAACACACGACAACTAAGTGGGTGGCCAGTGTTGGTGCGGCCGCAGTTATTTTTCTAGTAGCCATAAACACCAGTACAACCGTAGCTAGTGCATTATCTTCCATTCCAGGCGTAGATCGGATAATAAAAGTACTAACTATTAAAGAATACGTTGTAGAAGAAGAGAACTACGATGCAAATATCAAGGTTCCAGCCGTTACGGATATGGAAAACAAAGAACTGGAGCTTGGATTGAACAGCAAATATTTAAGTGAGAATAAAGCACTATACGAAAAGTTCCAAGCGGAGATCGAAGCGTTGAAGGAACAAGGTGGGGGCCATTTGGGGCTGGATGTAGGTTATGAAGTGAAAACGGATAATGAGCGCATTTTCTCCATTGGCAGATATGTTGAGGAAACCGCTGGTTCATCTTCAATGGAAGTTACTTTTGATACGATAGACAAAGAGAACCAGATCCTTATTACATTGCCAATGCTATTTAAAGATGATCAATACATTGAACGCATCAGCGAAAATATTAAAGAACAGATGATTGCCCAAATGAAAGCAGACTCTGAGAAAGTTTACTGGATCCCTGAGTATGGCGATGATGTACCAACGGATCAGTTTACCTCCATTACGAAGGATCAGAGCTTTTATATCAACACCGAAGGTAAGCTTGTGATTGTGTTTAACAAATACGATGTCGCACCGGGTTATATGGGCTCCGTTGAATTTGTGATACCAACCGCGGTGCTTGCTGATGATTTGGTCAGTCAGAAGTATATTCAATAAAAGAATTTTGGGAATAACGTGATCTGAGTCAGAAACCCTGCACAAAAGGTGATAAATGTGGAAATAATGTCATCTAGGTCCGAAAGTTTAGCCAAGGCTTTTTGTCCAAACCTCAAACATCGTTTGCTCTCGTTATTTTACGGGTGACGCAGCAGCTATCGGACTCAGCTGACCCTAAACGCAGCATTATCGCACTTTTGCAATTCTATCGGACCGTATCGTCGCTATTGGCACGAAAACCATCCCCCAAGCGCACTTTTCTAACGAATAGCTGCACTGGGGTCCGAAACTCTGCACAAAAGGTGATAAAAGTGGAAATAACGTCATCTGAGTCCGAAAGTTTAGCCAAGGCTCTTTGTCCAAACCTCAAACATCGTTTGCTCTCGTTATTTGACGCGAACGCTGCTGCTATCGGACTCAGCTGACCCTAAACGCAGCATTATCGCACTTTTGCAATCCTAACGGACCGCATCGTCTCTATTGGCACGAAAAACACACCCCAAGCGCACTTTTCTAACGAATAGCTGCACTGGGGTCCGAAACTCTGCACAAAAGGTGATAAATGTGGAAATAACGTCATCTGGGTCCGAAAGTTTAGCCGTAAATAAATCGTTCTACTGCCGCAGCAGTAGCAGTAATATCCGGGTTAGAATTGTCGATCAACGCAATATTTTCAGCCGGGAGCGGCCATTCTACCGTACGGTTGCCAAGAGAAGTGCGGAATTCATTCCAATGCTGGAACTTCCATTCATCTAGTGGTGATTGTCTGTTTTGAATTCGTTCCCGGTACAATTCCTCGTTGGCTAACCCTACCAAGACAACCTTGACCTCAACATCATGAAGGGAACGCCCGATCCGAGCTAATTCATGGCTGATCCAGTCAGAACTGGCCGCCTCTTTGGTAAAGGGACCAACCACAAAAGCATCGACGTCCAAGCTTATATTATCCAGCGCAGCATCCATAGTGATTCGATAACCTAAATCGCGGCATAACCTTTTGTACTCTGCTGAGTCTCTATCTGCCGGATCCAGTCCGTGTAAAGTCATTATCGCGTCAGCAGCAGGCCGTAGTAGAATATCCATATCGAAAAAAGGTATTTTGCGCCGCGAAGCAATCGCTTTAGCTAACGTTGTTTTGCCTGCTCCAGCTGGACCAAGAAAAAATACAAGTTTATTCATTTCTAATTCTCCTTAGTTCTCAAGTCAACTCCAATGTGTATCTATGCATACTATCATATAAAAGATGACGAGCAATCGCCAGCGTAATCCCATTCTCGGCAAATGACGGTCCACAAAACTAAAATTGCTCGCGGATTAGCCCATAAAATGATAATTTTTTGCTTCTCCATTGAGTTTTTAGCTAATCCTGCTTATAATATAGCGAGAAAAATAAGAAAAAGGTGTCCATAAATGAGCATATTAAATGTTGAAGGATTAAGTCATGGCTTTGGAGATCGTGCGATCTTTAAGGATGTTTCATTCCGTCTCCTAAAAGGCGAGCATATCGGATTATTCGGCGCTAACGGCGAAGGAAAATCCACTTTTATGAATATTGTTACAGGCAAACTGCAACCTGATGAAGGTAAAGTCGAATGGTCCAAGCGGGTGCGTGTTGGCTACCTCGATCAGCATGCAGTGTTAACCAAAGGAATGACGATTCAAGATGTACTCAGAAGTGCTTTCCAGTACCTGTTCGATCTTGAGCAAGAGATGAACGATATGTATGGCAGAATGGGTGACGTTTCACCTGAAGAGCTGGAAAAGCTGCTTGAAGAAGTAGGTACCATCCAAGATACACTTACAAATCAAGACTTTTACATGATCGATGCGAAAGTACAAGAAACCGCGCGTGGACTAGGGATTACTGACATTGGATTGGATCGCGATGTAGCCGATCTTAGTGGTGGTCAACGCACCAAAATCTTGCTTGCTAAGCTATTGCTTGAAAAACCAGATATTTTGCTCCTCGATGAGCCTACGAACTATTTGGATGAGCAGCATATTGAATGGCTGAGACGTTACCTTCAAGAGTATGATAATGCTTTTATTCTGATCTCACATGATATGCCATTCTTGAATAGTGTTATCAACCTGATCTACCATATGGAAAATCAAAAGCTGACCCGTTATGTGGGTGATTATGAGCAATTCCAACAAGTCTACGAAATGAGAAAACAACAGCTTGAATCTGCTTATAATCGCCAAAAGCAAGAAATAGCAGAGCTGAAGGATTTCGTAGCTCGTAACAAAGCCAGCGTGGCTACCCGTAACATGGCGATGTCCAGACAGAAGAAGCTCGACAAGATGGAGATCATCGAGATTGCCAAGGAGAAACCGAAACCACAGTTTAACTTTAAAGAAGGTAAAACTGCCGGCAAGATGATTTTCGAAGCAAAAGAATTGGTTATCGGCTACGACTCTCCATTGTCCAGACCGCTCAATTTGTTGATGGAGCGTGGACAGAAGATCGCGTTGGTTGGGGCAAACGGAATTGGTAAAACAACATTGCTGCGCAGTATTTTAGGTGAAATCTCTGCATTGTCTGGTTCAGTAGAACGTGGATATCATCAGGAGATTGGCTATTTTGAGCAAGAGATGAAAGAAGGCAATTACAAGACTTGTATTGAGGAAATCTGGGATACATTCCCGTCTCTGTCACAATTCGAAGTACGTGCTGCTCTAGCTAAATGTGGATTAACCACGAAGCATATTGAGAGTAAGATTGCTGTACTAAGTGGTGGGGAAAAAGCTAAAGTGCGTCTATGTAAGCTCATTAATAGCGAAACTAATATTCTCGTATTAGATGAGCCGACGAACCACTTGGATATCGATGCCAAAGATGAACTGAAACGCGCTCTAAAAGCATACAAAGGAAGCATTCTTATGATTTCTCACGAACCCGATTTTTATCAGGACATCGTAACCGATATCTGGAATTGCGAAGATTGGACAACGAAAGTATTCTAATAAGTAAGTCTTTGATGAACAAGCCTATGAGTGATAACGAATCTGTTACGCTTCATAGGCTTTTTTTAGCGGAATAGAATGGGATCTTAACAGAGACAGGGAGGGTCTATGTGCTAGAGAATAAAATGGATCAGCTTAACAGCTGTGTTCAGCGGATTTTTGAAGAATCCGAAGCAAAGATAGTCAATTTTACATGTGAAGATTTAAATTATAAAACACCTAACTTTACAACAGCGGGTATCTTTCGTCTAAGCGGTTTTGCATCTATTAATCAGAAGCAGCTTCCATGGTCAATCATATTAAAGATAATCAAGCCAGATAGTGCGGAGAAAGATAATCTTCAGCATCACAATTACTGGCGACGAGAAGCTCTAGTCTTTGAATCCAAGATTCTCGACGAGCTTCCTAGCTCAATCAAGGCACCTAAGTGTTATCTTGTTGAGGAACAAGCAGATGGTACCGTATGGTTATGGATGGAACGAATAGATGGGGAATATGCTTACACAAAGGAACAGTTTGATTACATCGCTGAACAGTTAGGTCGTTTCAATGGAACTTATCTGACAGGAAAGAAAATTCCTGATGAGAAGTGGATTTGCAGAAACTGGCTTAAATCATGGACTACCTCGAGTAAAATCTACGCCCCTAATCCAGCAAAATATATAAATCAATTACACAATGATAATGAACGTAGTATCTGGACATGGTTCCAAGACTTCACAGACCAGATTGACAGAAGGTTGCGTTCTTTGAATAGCTTGCCGCGAGTGCTTGCACACCAAGACCTCAGTCAAATGAATATGCTGCTAACTCAAAGTGATACGGACGGCGAACGGCTAATATTAATTGACTGGCAATTTATGAGTATATCGGGGATAGGTGAAGACCTTGGCAAAATGTTTGGCGTAAATATGAGCTTAGGAGTTTTTCCTAATTATCGCTACGAGGAATATAAAGAGTCTTTATTCCAAAACTATATCGAGGGATTAAAAGATTCAGGATGGCAGGGGGACGAGTCCCTTGCAAGATATGGTTATTGTTTAGGCACTGCTTTACGTTGTATCTGGGAAGTGCCTCAATACTTTTCATTGGCCGCACAGTTAAAAACGGATCCAACTAACCTAAAGCTTCAAGATCGAGTTTCCCAATTGGAGCAAATTATTAATATTCAACGGAATATGGCGACAGAATGTATCAAGATGAATACATGGGCGCAATTTAGTTGAAATGTAGTTAAAATCTATCCTCTACAACTGGATACAAAGAGAAAAGGAGCTCCCCACGGGAACTCCTTTTTATTAAACCTCAATGATGATTGGAAGAATCATTGGCCGTCGTTTCGTTTTTTCGTATAGGAACTTACTTAATGATTCTTTGATGGTCTGCTTGATGATATTCCATTGGCCGAGATCCGTTTCGTTCATTTTTTTAAGGGTCGATGTTACATGCTGGTTGATCTCGTCCATTAAATTATCGGAGTTACGGACATAAACGAATCCCCTGGAAATAGTGTCTGGCTCGTTTAATAGACGTCCATCGGTTTGGCTCAGTGTAATCACTGTAATCAGAATGCCGTCTGCTGACAGCTGGCGACGATCGCGAAGCACAACATTTCCAATATCTCCGATCCCAAGGCCATCTACTAGAATTTGCCCAGCAGTCACTCGACCGGATTGGCGGACAACACCAGACGATGACTCAACGATGTCTCCATTTTTTAGAATAAAGATATTTTCCGGTTTGACGCCTACCGCCTCCGCTAACAAGCTATGATGATGCAGCATACGGTATTCACCATGAATCGGAATAAAGTATTCAGGTTTCATTAGAGTCAGCATTAGCTTAAGCTCCTCTTGGCTGCCATGCCCGGAGACGTGAAGCTCACTGCGTGAACCATAGATGACTTTAGCACCCAGCATATATAAATTATCGACAATCCTTGAAACATTCCGTTCATTTCCCGGGATGGGATTGGCTGCGAGCAGCACCGTGTCCCCAGCCTGGATCTCCATCAATCGATGGCTTGAGTTCGCTAAGCGGGATAGTGCGGCCATGGGCTCTCCTTGACTGCCTGTACATAAAACAGTTACCTGTGCCGGAGGGAGCTTAGCAGCTTCTGCAGGTTCGATCAGCATATCGTCCGGAATGTTCAAATAACCGAGTTCTTGGGCCACTCTGACTACATTTACCATACTTCTGCCGAGTAAGGTCAATTTACGTTCAGTTAAATGAGAAGCATCAATGATCTGCTGTAGACGATGTACATTTGAGGCGAAGGTAGAAATAAAAATTCTACGGTCTGCTTTTAAAAAGGCTTCTTCTATGTGAGCGCCAACAAGCTTTTCAGAAGGGGTGAAGCCAGGACGCTCAGCATTAGTGCTTTCTGACAGCAAGATCTTTACACCGTTTTTCCCAATATCGGCCATTTTATGTATATCTGGATACTGCTTGTTGACAGGCGTCATGTCAAATTTGAAGTCTCCCGTATGAACTACGATACCTTCAGGTGTATCGAATACTACGCCAAGGCAATCTGGAATACTATGATTTGTATTAAAAAATGTTGTAGTAATGGCTCCCAGGGTCAACGTGGATTCTGAATTAATACAATGGAGTTTCGTTTGTCGTAAAATTCCATGTTCCCTAAGTTTATTTTCGATTAATCCTAAGGTTAAACGGGAAGCATATATTGGGATATTCAACTGTTTAAGCAGGTAAGGAATCCCGCCGATATGATCCTCATGTCCGTGAGTCACCACCAACGCTTGTACCTTATCAATATTATTTAATAAATACGAAACATCAGGAATAATTAGGTCAATCCCTAAGAGACTTTCATCTGGGAATTTAGAGCCGCAATCAATGACAACAATATCATCTGCGTATTGCAGGATATACATATTTTTACCAATTTCATGAACCCCGCCTAATGCTGCAATCGAGAGTTGCTTAGCTGCCATTTTCATTGAAGCCCCTCCTAAATAAATTTCTCTATATTATGTTTGAATCCCATTATAATTATCCATTCTGAAGCTTGATACAATATAATAACTGAAGAAAGCTAATCGAAAGATAGGAGAACGTTACTCATGAATATCCGACTATTACAAATGAAAGATAATAGCTCCATTGAAAAGGTCATTAGGGACTGCCTAATTGAGTTTGGCGGGAATCGCTCGGGTCTAGCCTGGGAGGATGACAGCCTGCATCATTTATCAGATGATTATAATCATAGTGAGAATCGGGCTTATTGGGTTGTCGAAGAGGGAGGGGAAGTATTAGGGGGTTGTGGCATTGCTCCTTTCGGGAATGATGACAAGATATGTGAGTTGCAAAAAATGTATTTATCTCAGTCGATTAGAGGTAACGGGATAGCCAAAGAACTTTTAAATACAGCGTTGGACTTTGCTAAGCTTCATTACAACCAATGTTATTTGGAGACACTTCAAAACATGCACGCAGCTAACCGTTTCTATATGAAAAATGGATTTGAGCTTTTGGATGAACCGCTTGCGGGGTCGGAGCATTTCGCTTGTGATGCTTGGTATATTAAAAATTTAATGTGAATTGCTTTAAAAATGTTGGAGGCCTGGATTACCAGGCTTTTTTTGATCTAAGGTAATGATTTTTTATTTGACAATAAAACCGTCCAGACGGTATAGTAAATAACAGAGGTGATTATCGTGAACAGTAATTCAAAACGAAGTAGTATTTTATTAGCAGCTTCTATAGTAGTTAAAAATAATGGGGTGGAGAAGCTTACGCTTGAAGCCGTTGCCAAAGAAGCGGGGGTCAGTAAAGGTGGACTGCTGCACCATTTTCCGAATAAGGAAGCTTTAATAAAAAGTATGGTGGAAGAGTTAACAAGTGATTTTTTCAGTAATGTTCAAGAAAGAGTAGCGAATGCATCTAGAGAAACGGGGAAGTGGGGACGAGCGTTTGTTCAGGCGATTGACGACGATCTTAAGGAAGAGCAAGAGATTAGCACCGCGCTTTCGGCTGCTCTTTTTACGAATCCGGATATCCTTAAGAAATTTCAAGATCAATACTCAGTATGGCAAAACAATATAGAGAACGATGGAATAGATCCTGTACGTTCCACAATTGTCAGGCTGGCAGCGGACGGTTTATGGTATTCAGAAATGTTCGGATTAGGAGCTTTAGATAAGGATTTACGAGATAAAGTAATTCAAGAATTAATAAACATGACGGAGTAAGGAGGGGCTATTGTTGAATTCATATGTGTTACTGGCAACAGCGATTATCTGCGAGGTATTTGGTAGCTCCATGCTTAAGGTTTCTAACGGGTTTAAAAAGATTTTACCTTCAATAGGAGTCGTACTCGGCATGGGTTCAGCCTTTTATTGTCTTTCTTTAGCGCTTTCAACGATTCCACTAGGGACGGCTTATGCTATTTGGTCGGGGGTAGGTACGGCTTTAACTGCGTTAATTGGAGTCATCATTTATAAAGAAAACTTCAATCTGAAAAAACTACTCGGCCTGATTCTTATCATTGGTGGAGTAGTCATTATGAAACTTTCTGGTGGATCTCATTAGAGCTTGGAGGAAATGTTATGAACAAGAATAAGGGTTTTTGGGTACTTGGGGTAGCTATTATAAGCGAAGTAATAGGTACAACTATGCTGAAAATGTCAGAAGGGTTCACACAAATATTGCCTACTATAGGTGTTATTATTGGTTTTATTATCGCATTTTATAGTTTGTCCATAAGTCTCAGAGTTTTACCTTTAAGCCTAGCTTATGCGATTTGGGCAGGTGTAGGTACAGTTCTAACCGCCATCGTTGGTATCGTAATATGGGGGGATCCATTTAGTATGCTTACACTTGCAGGCATAGTATTAATAGTTGGAGGTGTGGTTTTATTAAACTCTCCAGATTCAGCTAATGAAAAAGAACTTAAAACCACAAGTTAATCTTCATAAAAAACTAAGGCCTGAGAAATCAGGCCTTTATTTGATGGACGTGATGTTAATAGATTCCATATTTAGGGTAGTTTCGCGATATTGGTATCACATATCTTTTCCGTAGAATTACATCTTATAGCTTGATCCGCTCTTTCTCTATAATGAGAGTGTCTCACATTGAAAGGAGGATCGGTTGTTATTTAATGTGCTCTGAGATGAATTTGATTGTAAACGCTATCATTTGAGCACTCCGATAAGGCGACACGTTAGTGAGTATCTACATTAAGAGGAGGATTATAATGCGCAACAAGTATGTCGTATGGTCGCTTGTAGTAACCCTGTTGATTTCAAGTTTATACCTGGCAGCGGGTCCGTTCACATTTGTTAGTGCCTCTGGTGGCGCGAATTTGACGCTGGGCAAAACTGTGACGGCTAGTGGTCAATCACAAACGTATAGTCCAAACAATGTGAAAGACAGCAATCAAGAGACGTATTGGGAAAGCAGCAATAATGCATTTCCGCAATGGATCCAAGTAGATCTCGGTACAGAGACAAGTATTGACCAAATCGTATTGAAGCTGCCAACGGGCTGGGAGACGCGTACGCAAACACTCGCCGTTCAAGGCAGCACAAATGGATCTACATTCACTGACATTGTTGGTTCAGCTGATTATGTGTTCAATCCTTCAGCAGGAGGGAACACCGTTAAGATTGATTTTTCAGCAACCAGCACTCGTTATGTACGCCTGAATGTAACAGGCAATACGGGTTGGCCGGCAGCGCAAGTATCTGAGTTCGAAATTTATGGAGCTAGTACACCAACACCGACGCCAACAGCCACACCAACGCCAACAGCCACACCAACGCCAACAGTTACACCAACGCCAACAGCCACACCAACGCCAACAGCCACACCAACGCCAACAGCGACACAAACGCCAACGGCCACACCTGTTGCGGGCAGTAATATCGCGGTTGGCAAATCGATTACCGCATCTTCTAATACGCAATCATTTGTGGCAGCAAATGCTAATGACAACAACACCAACACATACTGGGAAGGTGGCAGTAATCCTAGTTCATTGATACTTGACCTGGGGTCAAACTACAACGTTTCCTCCATCGTTCTAAAGTTAAATCCAGCCGCTGCATGGGGAGCACGTACCCAAACGATTCAAGTGCTCGGTCACAATCAGAACACAACGACATTTGGGAATCTGGTGTCAGCACAATCGTATTCGTTTAATCCAGCTTCAGGAAATACAGTAACCATTCCTGTTACCGCAACTGTCAAACGTCTACAGCTTAATATTACTGCCAACTCGGGTGCTCCAGCTGGACAGATCGCCGAATTTGAAGTATACGGTACTCCAGCTCCGAATCCGGATTTGGTGATTACTGGCATGTCCTGGTCACCAACGAATCCGGTTGAGTCTAATGCGATTACGCTGAACGCAATCGTAAAGAATATCGGCAATGCCAGCTCTCCAGCTACTACTGTTAATTTCTATTTAAATAATGAGCTTGTAGGCTCAGCTCCGGTAGGTGTACTAGCAACTGGAGCATCGACAACAGCATCGATGACACTTACCGCAGGAGTTAAGCCTGCCGCAACGTATTCAGTTAGTGCCAAAGTTGATGAAGACAACCTAGTTATCGAACAAAATGAAGCGAATAACAGCTACACGAACCCAGCGTCACTTATTATCGCTCCAGTGTCCAGCTCTGACTTAGTGGGAACTGTTACATGGACACCAAGTAATCCTGTTGCTAATAACAATGTAGCGTTTAATGTAAATCTTAAGAATCAAGGAACCATTGCCTCTGCAAGTGGTTCACATGGTATAAGCGTTGTTCTTAAAAACTCTGCGGGTTCCACTATTCAAACCTATAATGGATCTTATAACGGTGCCTTAGCAGCGGGGGCAATAGTTAATGTAGCGATTCCAGGGACTTGGACAGCGATTAATGGTAACTACACAGTCACCACTACTGTTGAAGTGGATGCTAATGAGATAGCTGCCAAGCAAGCGAATAATGTAAGTGTTTCTAATCTCGTTGTCTATGCTGCGCGTGGTGCAAGCATGCCGTATAGTCGATATGATACCGAGGATGCTACACTCGGGGGTGGCGCGATATTGAAATCGGCGCCAACCTTTGATCAAGCATTAATCGCTTCTGAAGCTTCTGGCCAGCGTTATATAGCTCTTCCTTCGAATGGTTCGAACTTAGAGTGGACGGTCAGACAGGGTCAAGGCGGCGCAGGTGTAACTATGAGATTTACAATGCCTGACTCTGCAGATGGGATGGGATTGAATGGTTCACTGGATGTGTATGTGAATGGAGCGAAAGTAAAAACAGTTTCCTTAACCTCATACTACAGCTGGCAGTATTTCTCAGGTGATATGCCTGGCGATACACCTAGTGCTGGACGTCCACTATTCCGTTTTGATGAAGTTCACTGGAAGATGGATACACCCCTCCAACCTGGGGACAAGATTCGAATCCAGAAGAACAATGGAGATAGCTTGGAATATGGTGTGGATTTCCTTGAAATTGAATCTGTTCCAACAGCAATTGCCCGCCCAGCTAACTCCGTATCTGTAACAGATTACGGTGCTGTGGCAAACGACGGACAAGATGATCTGGCAGCTTTTAAAGCTACTGTAAATGCAGCCGTGGCAAGCGGAAAGTCTATTTATATTCCAGCAGGAACCTTTAATCTTAGCAGTATGTGGGAGATTGGTTCTGCTAGTAATATGATCAATAACCTCACTATTACTGGTGCTGGTCTCTGGCACACCAATATTCAGTTCACCAATCCTAATGCTGCGGGCGGTGGTATTTCACTCCGTATTTCAGGTAAGCTAGATTTCAGTAATGTATATATGAATTCTAATTTGCGCTCACGTTATGGACAAAATGCAATTTACAAAGGTTTTATGGATAACTTTGGAACCAACTCTATTATCCATGATGTCTGGGTAGAGCATTTTGAATGCGGAATGTGGGTAGGCGACTACGCTCATACACCAGCGATTTATGCTACCGGGCTGGTAGTTGAAAACAGTCGGATTCGGAACAATCTTGCAGACGGCATCAACTTCTCGCAAGGAACTAGCAATTCAATTGTACGCAATAGCAGTGTGCGAAATAATGGTGACGATGGTCTTGCAGTATGGACCAGTAACACAAATGGTGCACCTGCTGGTGTGAATAATACCTTCTCGTATAACACCATTGAGAATAACTGGCGTGCGGCAGCGATTGCTTTCTTTGGAGGAAGTGGTCATAAGGCTGATCATAACTATATCATTGATACAGTTGGTGGTTCCGGCATACGTATGAATACCGTTTTTCCAGGTTATCATTTCCAGAATAATACGGGTGTAGTTTTCTCAGACACAACCATTATTAACAGTGGTACGAGTAAAGATCTTTATGGGGGTGAACGTGGCGCAATTGATCTTGAAGCATCAAATGATGCTATCAAGAACGTTACATTTAATAACATAGACATCATTAATACCCAGCGTGATGCGATTCAATTTGGATATGGTGGTGGATTCGAGAACATCGTGTTCAACAACATCAATATTAACGGTACAGGACTTGATGGAATAACAACTTCACGATTCTCAGGTCCACATAAAGGTGCAGCTATTTACACCTATACAGGCAATGGTGCTGCAACCTTTAATAACCTGACAACCTCCAACATTGCTTATCCGAATCTGAATTATATTCAGAGCGGTTTTAATCTAACGATTCATTAATTTTATGTACGAGGTTAAGGGAGAAGCTCTTAGGAGCTTTTCCCTTTTTAGCTTGTAACGAGCTGGATATCTCTAAATTGCCAGAAGGATAATGACTACATGAACAAGAAATTAATATAAGGGGAATTTAAACTATTAAATTTTTGAAATTCTTTTGCGGATGTGTTGATTTCATCATCTTATGTTCGTCATAGCAGATGCGTCGGATCTCAAAGGACCTCCTGATTTTGTTAAACAACTTACTGCGCTTATTCAGGCAAACCATTTAATTACTTAAAGGGAGAGATGAAAAATGAATCAGGAAGTAATCGATTTTATTGAAGCGCTAAAAGAATCATGGCAGGTGGAGTTGTCCACCTCACTACGTGAGGTTGTTCATCAGGCTATACCGGATGTGCAGGAACGTATTCAGTATAAGAAACCTCATTTTTTGAAAAATGGAAAATACGCTGCGGCCATCTCGACATCAAAAGACGCAGTCAGCTTTGTAATCTTTAATACAACCGAGCTAACGCTTCCTGAGGGAGCATTTGAGGGACCACCTGAAAGGAAAACCCTGAAGCTTCGAAAAGGAGACACATTTGATTCTGCACAATTGGTCTCTTTAGTTGCTCAAGCTTCAGCTTCTCTTTGAGCCATACTTATATTAAAAGGACGATATCTCAAAGTCATTTGACTTCATGGGATATCGTCCTTTTTGACGATTATACAGTTTTAGTTACTCGTTGTAGTGCTGAGATAGTGAATCTGCTCTTCCAGGATGGTACTTGCTTTGCCTAAAAATGTTGTTATAAGCTCAAGCTCCTGCTCAGTAAAGGAAGACGCCAGTTTAACCATCTTAGTGTGCAAAGGAAGGTAGGCATTTCCAACCTCGTTATTCTCATATAAAGGAACAATAATCACCTTACGACGGTCATTGGGATCATGTTCTCTGCGAACAAAGCCGTTTTTTTCAAGTCGATCAACTAATGTGGTAATGCTGCCTGTAGTAAGTCCAGTTAATTTGGATAGCTCGCCGGCGGTGATAGGACCTTTTTCATGAAGGATATCTATAGATAGAAAATCGTTATTGTATAACCCTAGAGAAGTTGCTACTTTTTGCTGATACAAAACCGTTCGGCTGCCTAGGCCCCGCATGCGTAAAGTTAAGTCTTCCTGCTGAATTGTAACTTGATTGTGTCGATCTCTTGACAAAAGAGGACCCTCCTTTTAAAATGTTTATATCTTGATAGTCAAGATAATTAATAAACAAGATGCTTGATGAACACCTAATTAATTGTCTTGATTTTATCGAATTATTCACTAATTTGCAAAGGGTATAACATCACGTGGTTTGGAATGAAGCCTGTGCACAATCCTTTAACAATTAGAGTAGAACTAAACATTTGGGAAAAGTGGAGGAGAAAAAGGAGCATGGAAAAGAAAAATAAAGTTGGGGTTATTATAGTAGCTCTATTGTTGGCTACACTTATGGCATCAATGGATAATACTATACTTGCAACCGCAATGGGAACCATTGTAGGTGACCTTGGCGGCTTTGACAAATTGATGTGGGTTACGTCCGCTTATATGATAGCTGAGATGGCGGGTATGCCGATTTTCGGTAAATTATCGGATATGTATGGACGTAAGCGATTTTTTATTTTCGGTATTATTGTTTTTATGATTGGTTCAGCTTTATGTGGTACGGCAAATTCTATTGTTCAGCTTAGTATTTATCGGGCAATTCAGGGTATTGGTGGAGGGGCACTCGTTCCTATTGCATTCACGATTATGTTCGATGTAGTGGCCCCAGAAAAACGGGGGAAAATCGGTGGGTTATTCGGTGCTGCCTATGGTATTTCCAGTATTTTTGGTCCTCTTATTGGCGCTTATATAGCGGATTATATTCATTGGTCTTGGGTCTTTTATATCAATTTACCCATTGGTGTTATTGCATTCTTTATGATCGCTTTCTTCTACAAAGAATCTGTTGAGCATTCCAAAGAAAAAATTGATTATCTTGGGGCTTTTACACTTGTAGCTTCAATCCTTTGTCTCATGTTTGCGATTGAGCTCGGGGGTAAGAAATATGCTTGGGACTCGACAATGATTCTGGGATTGTTTATGGCTTTTGTTGTGTTTTTAATTGGTTTTATTGTTATCGAACGTCGTGCAGAAGAGCCAATCATTACCTTTGGCATGTTCAAGAATCGTCTCTATTCTACGAGTAATGTTATGGCGATATTTAGCGGAGCGGCATTTATTACAGCCTCGGTGTACATTCCAATTTATATTCAAGGGGTTCTTGGCGGGTCTGCCACAAATTCGGGGCTTGTTCTACTTCCGATGATGATTGGTTCTGTTATCACTGCTGCTGGCGGAGGATTCTTGCTCTCTAAATTTAATTATCGCACGATCATGATTTCTACGTTAGTACTCCTTGTAGCAGGTATGGCTCTACTTACCACACTAACACCAGACTCCTCCCGGTTTATGGTCACTATTTTTATGTTTCTGGTGGGTCTTGGCATAGGTTCATCATTTTCTGTTCTAAGCAATGCAGCGATTCATGGATTTACAGCAAGACAACGGGGTTCTGCAAGTTCGACACTTAGCTTCACACGGGAGCTGGGAATGACACTTGGCATTACGGTATTTGGTATTATTCAAAGTCACATTTTTTCGAATAAACTAGCTTCCATGTTCAGTAAGGGAGGCGCGGCACCAGAAGGTGTTAATCTAAGTGATCCAAGTACAATTTTGACTCCCGACACACGGGCCAAAATTCCCTCTGAGGTTCTTGATAAAATCACCGAAGGATTATCTTCTTCTCTTGTTCATACCTTTGCTTGGGCGATTATTCCATCAGTTATAGCTCTAATGGCAGCATTTGTGATGAGCAGGGAGAAGTTTGACCCTGCTACTGAGCTGGAAGAATTTACGGCATCGCATTAAGGAAATAAAAGATAAAAATTAAAGCCCAAGTCCTTTGTTAATAAAGGCTTGGGCTTTTTTGATAAGAAGCTCGGCGATCCTATTTCTCTGAAATGCTATAACGAGAATGTAAATGCCAGATAAGCTCTCTACGGCTACTGACACCTGCTTTAGCAAAAATGGATTTTAAATGATCCTGAACCGTGTAAGCAGAAATATGTAATTCAGCAGCCAATTCTTTAGTAGATAATCCGCGAATTACTCCTTCAAGTAAATGCTGTTCCCGTTTCGTCAGATCATACGCTTCTGCAATGATAGGAAGCATATCTGCTGGACGTGCAGGCTCGAATGAAATGGCAATTTGCGTCTGACCGTCGTATGCATGAAGCCGGCTAGCCCGGATCACTAGATAAGGTCCGTCTGACATCCGGATACAGGACTTTGCCATCCCCGAAGATTCAGAGGGACTATTGATTGCTTGTGTGCTCACCGCCCGAATTGGTCGTGGTAGGATATGGTGATCAATTTTTTCTAATGAACGAAGTTTCTCTAACCAGCGGTCTGCTGTAGGATTGGAGGAGAGGAGCACTAGTTGATCAGAAAGGACGGCAATTCCGGAACCGTAATCTTCTTCCAGCCAAGTCTGATTTCTCTCAGGCAACTCAAGACTGAAAGCCCGCATTCTTGCGGCAATCTCAGGAAGCATTAAGGCTATCCGTACACAATCTTCCTGTGAAAATACAGGCTGACCCGACTTTCTGTAAAGTGTCAGATACCCCCAACACGCATCTCCATGAACAAGTACAGCGCGTAATTCATCCTCAAATCCTGCCGGAGACAGTACTTTTTGATAGCGAGCACTCAAATCTGGCTGCCCTTCGGTTGCTTCATATAAAGTAGCTACGTGCACTTTACTATGAACCATTTGCTCATAGGGATTAATATCGTCTTCACCGTATTCGATCTGGAACAAGTGATGATGAATGGATTCCACGTTATCTTCTGTAACCGCACCTGTCGAGAGTAGTGTCTGTGGATCAACATGGGTACAGCAGGCAGCATCAAAGGGTACAGCTTCGCGTAAAATTGACAGTAATGAAGTACGGTAGCTATGTGAAGAATCAGAAACAGCACCTAACCGTATGATTTGTTGTTTAATATGATTAAGTTGTCTTATGGTTTTCATAGGTCAGCCCTCTAGTCATGGAGTATAAAAACAAGTATCCCACATTTATGGGATAGTGAATGTAAACCATATCCGTATAATTGAGAATGGTTCTTAATTATTTCTATTATATAGGATGCGGTGATAAAATGCAGAGAAAAGAAGATATTGTAGTCGTCGGTGGATATGGCCATGTAGGGCGTACCATTTGTGAAATCTTAGAGAAAAAATATCCTGGAAAAGTATATGCTGCAGGGCGAAGTCTTGTAAAAGCAAAGCAATTCAGTCAAGCAACTGATGGGAAAATTAAGCCGATGCAGTTGGATATTAATAAACCTTTACCTACTGATAAGTTAGAACGAGTGAAATTAATCATTATGTGCTTAGATCAAACGGATACGGATTTTATAAGAGCTGTGTTTCGAAGCGGTATTCATTATGTGGATGTATCTGCGAACGGTTTGTTTTTGAATGAAATTGAGAAATACCAGAGAGAAGCCGAAGACAATGGGTCAAGTGCTGTCTTAAGTGTAGGACTTGCTCCCGGCATCACAAATCTCCTGGCCCTTGAAGCAGAGCGGCAGATGGATCAGATTGAGGAGATAGAAATTGCGATTATGCTCGGATTAGGTGATTCTCATGGCAAAGCGGCGCTAGAATGGACAGTTGACAGTTTAGCAGCTAAGTTCGAAGTGAAGCAGGGTAATCGCCAGGTTGAGGTGGAGAGCTTTACAGACAGAAGGTTGTATCATTTTGGTGATGAGATGGGTAACCGATATGCTTACCGTTTTCCATTCTCAGATCAACAGACACTTAGCAGAACACTAAAATCATCGTCTATCTCTACACGATTTTGTCTTGATTCAGCTGTAGTTACTAAAATACTGGCAATAACGAAAAGAACTGGAGCCGTTCGCTTACTGCAAATAGGCTGGCTGAAGAATTCAATTGTTCGTGTTATGGGGCGGCTGCATTTGGGGGATGATGGGTTCGCTATTAAGGTTGAGGCACATGGAAGAAATTCAGAAGGTAAATTACATCATGCGGATTTTTTATTACAAGGAAAGAATCAATCTATCATTACGGCAAAAGTAACAGCGGCAGTAGCAAAACTTCTATATGATTCACCACCCCCAGGTGGAGTTTACCATATTGAGCAGATGACTGATATAGCGTATATACAGAAGGAATTAGGATCAGCCATTTCTCTCAAGACTGCGGTAAACTAGTATAATATTAATCATATAGAAAGGGGCGTCTTAGAATGAATAGAAAAGATTGGGAGCTGTTGAACGGTCATAAAGCGGGCGTGTTTTGGTTCACAGGATTATCAGGTTCAGGAAAAAGTACACTAGCACAACAAGCTGAAAAAGAATTGTTTAAGCAAGGCATCCGATGTGCTGTGATCGACGGCGACCAGCTAAGAAAAGGTTTGAATATTGATTTAGGCTTTTCAGAAGAGGATCGTAAAGAAAATATGCGTCGCGCAGCCGAAGTAGCATCTATGTTTTTGGATCTAGGCTTTATAGTGCTTGTCCCGATGATTTCACCTTCTTCAGCTGCTAGAGAAGCGATTAGATATCGTTTTCAGTCTGGCGAGTTTGCAGAGGTTTATGTGCAATGTTCATTAGAAACCTGCGAACAACGTGATCCTAAAGGGCTGTATAAGAAAGCTAGAAAAGGTGAAATTCGTGAGTTTACAGGTATTGATGCTATTTATGAAGCCCCTGAACATGCCGAATTGACAGTTAACACAGAGATTTACGATATGGAGAGCAGTGTGAATCTGCTAGTTGATTTTGTTACACATAATTACGCTAAAAAGATATAGAGGGAAGTTAACAGAAGCCTGGTCAAGTCGGGCTTCTTTTTTTTGCATTCTCAAATGGAATTATATCGCATAAAAGGGATCAAGGTGCTACAATATGAATGAATAAAATATTATTCATTCATATTGATAGGTCTTATTCAAAATATGCATATATGGAGGGGTTCAAATGAAAAAAGTTACTGCATTTATTGGGAATCAACAAAAGCATGCGACCTTTGAAGCGGTTTGTGAATTTGGCAATAATTTAAAAGCATATGGTGATATTGAATTTGAGTATGTCTTTTTAAAAGATTATCGGCTTGAATATTGCCGGGGCTGCAAGATATGTTTCAATAAAGGTGAGGAATATTGTCCACTAAAGGATGATCGCGATGTATTGATGGAGAAAATGATCCATTCTGACGGAATTATTTTCGCCACACCTAATTATGCATTTCATGTATCGGCACCGATGAAGAACCTCTTGGACCGGCTTGCTTTTGTATTTCATAGACCTCGATTCTTTGGGAAAACCTTCACGGCTATTGTCAATCAGGGGATCTTTGGAGGCAGCAAAATTGTGAAATACCTTAGTAATATGGGCGAGAATTTCGGATTTCAAGTTACAAAAGGCTGTGTCTTGACTACTTTGGAGCCAAGAAAAGAAGTTGCGCAGAAAAAAATGACGAGAGAAATAAAGAAAGCCTCCGAAAGATTCTATAAGGACCTTATGTCGCCCAAGACTCCAGTTCCTTCTTTTCTCAGATTAATGCTGTTTCGAATGTCACGTACAAGTATAAAAACAATGCTTGATGATCATTCCAAGGATTATCGTTATTACAAAGAACAAGGCTGGTTTGAGTCGGGTTATTATTATCCTGTTTCATTGGGTCCTATAAAAAGGACAGCGGGTCTGATCTTTGACTTTATTGGGAAACGTATGGCGAAGAATTCGTAACCATAAAGACACTTCTCCGTATAAGATATGAACATGACCGACAATTAACCAAAAGAGAAGTTGAGGTAATCCACCTATGAATGTGAATGTAACCGATCATGCCGATTCAGCCTATTCGCTAGCCGAGCAGAGGGCGGCTCAGTATTTTATTTCACTGCAATTGCAGTTCAAAGAACAAACTTATGTATCTACTCTCACTGAAGATATTCAATTATGGAAAAAACATCATATTCATCGCCGCTCATGGTTGTCATTTTTCTCTAGAGGGAAAAGGAAACCTGATTCGCAGGATTATCATAGGTATATAGGCTGGCTGAATCTTAACGGTAAATTGGATGATTATTTAGATCGCAGCGTGTCCTATTTATATATGAGGGATCTGGGCAAAGCCTTGGATTCTACTGATACACAAAACAGGATTCAGCGAATGGTTGCTGACATTAGATCTCAATTGATCCCAGACGATTCAACAACGATAAGAGATCAATCGGAATTTATGAGCTTGGCAGGAGTATATCGCTGGGCGCAGAAAGAAGGCGTCGAGACCGCCACCATCTGGGTGATCGACAAGCTAAAGAACGTATCAACCCATATTCCGCAGGAAATGAATGCTGAACAAGCGCAGCGTAAGTTAATTAAGATCATTATCGGGGTCATTCTGCATGTAATGGAGGAAATGGGGGAGAGTACCCCACCTTTGGAACGTTCTAAGAAGCTTAGCGAAGCCATTAGACTTGGTTATTCTTATGGGCTGACTTACCCTTTTATTGATGATCTTCTCGATTCCAGTGTCTTAACGGTTCAAGAAAAAGAGCAATTTTCCCTCATGATACGCGACGCTATCCTTACTAGATCTGTGCCTGACCTTGGAGAATGGTCCGGAGAGAACATGGAATTCATTCGATACGTACATTCGGAGCTTAGTGAAGCTTTCGAATATATTAAAAGCTATCAACGTCCAGAAATGCAGAACATATTTTTCGAGCAATCCTTTGTATTTTTTCAATCTCAGGAGCTGGACCGTGTTAAGGAACTTTCCAATGCTAAATACACCAATGAAGAGCTTTATATCCCCATTATCTTAAAATCCTCTTCTTCCCGTTTAATTGTCCGATCCGTTATTAGTGCACCTACAGATGATGGATTTGATCAACGCACTTTTTATTATGGTCTTTACAATCAACTGGCTGATGATTTTGCAGATATGTTTGACGATATGAAAGAGGGAGCGGTAACCCCGTATACCTATTTTCTGAAATACCGTGATCAACGTTCAGATTTGATAAACCCTTTTGAATTATACTGGACCGTCATCTCTCATCTAATCCATTCCGTATATCACTCCGATGCCAAAACCCGTGAAGTGATTCTAGATCGAGCAATTAACGGTTTGAAGCGTTGTAAAGAACGTCTGGGTACTGAAAAGTATAAAGAGATTATGGAGATCTTTGCTTCGGGTCAACCCGAATTTAATCGTCTCGTGCAGCAAATGGTGTTGAAAGCTGATGATGTGGATTTTTTTGACAAACTACTAAGAGATCAAATGCTTACGAATTTAAAAAACAACAAGCAGGAAAAGGTGGATTTTCACAATACGATTCAAAAGGTTCGTGGTGAAATCAACAATCAATTGCCAATTAATAAACCTGTTGGGACACCAGCTATGAAAGAAATGTTAATTGATGCAGCCAATTATAGTTTAGAGGGTGATGGCAAGCGAATACGACCTATTCTGACTTGGGTTATGGGGGTGAACGAATACGGATTAGACAGCGCGGCAATTGTGCCGCTTTTGAGGTCTTTGGAATATATGCATACTGCATCCTTAATTTTCGATGATCTGCCCTCTCAGGATAATGCCTCCACTCGAAGAGGCCGTTCAACTCTACATGAGGTGTATAATAGCGCAACGGCGGAATTGACAGGACTCTTTCTAATTCAGAAGTCGATTGAGGAACAGGCATCCCTTTCTACATTCGATGCTAAATCCGTAATTGCTTTAATGCAATATTCAGCTCAAAAGGCGGAAGATACCTGCATGGGGCAAGCGATGGATTTGAATTCTAAAGGAAAAGCATTGACGCTAGAGCAATTAAATATGATTTGTTTCTATAAGACGGGCATTGCGTTCGAAGCTTCACTAGTTATGCCAGCGATTCTCGCACAGGTTAAGGAGACAGAAATTGAAGCTTTGAAGAAATTCGCTTATCATGCGGGGATTGCTTTTCAGATTAAAGATGATTTACTCGACTTGGAAGGGGATTTACAATTACTGGGTAAGCCCACAGGGCAGGATGTTGAGAATAACAATGCAACGTTTGTATCCATTCTGGGTTCAGAAGGCGCTAGAAAAGAGATGTGGGAGCACTATTGTCTTGCCATGGAGGCGCTAAAAGAGATCCCCCGCAATATCAATTTTTTAAAACATCTATTGAATTATATGGTTAATCGTGATCGATAAATATGAAAATGGAGTGTTGGCATCTTTGCCAGCACTTTTTTATGAAAAAAATCAATCGTTTTTACGTTCAACTCCGTCTTACTTATAAGAACATCAGAACGATGACTTTATCCTAATACCGACACTGACAAAAAAAGAGGGGGTGTGGTGAGTGGTGGATAGGACGATGGACGAGGTCAGAATGGTTGATTTTGCCCGAATGGATGAGGAAGTTTTCTTTAAACGCCTGTATGTGGAGCATCGGAAAATGTACACCGTCGCATATAGTTATCTACGGACAGAAGCGGACGCGTTAGAAGTTGTACAAGAGGCTTCATGTCGAGCCTGGATGAAACGTAAGAAGCTTAAAGATGAACAGTCATTTACACCTTGGTTGATTCGAATTACGATCAATTGCTGTATGGATGAACTACGACGAAAAAAACGAGTGATTCCTACGGAGAAGCTGGCAGAGGTTGCAACTCAGGAAATGAAAAGTAACGACCGGATTGATCTGGAACGTGCTCTGAACCGATTAAAGCCCAAATATCGGCATGTGGTACTTCTTAAATATTACAATGACATGACTACAATCGAAATCGCAAAAGTGCTAAAAAAACCTGAAGGTACAATCAAAACCTGGTTACGTGAGGGACTTAAACAGCTTCGTAATGTGCTGAAGTGATATGGGAGGTGAACGGAGTGACAGATAAAGAAGATCGTATTTTGCAGAAAAATGTTAATGAAATGAATCAGAATACTGAAACTTTACAGGAAATGAAAATTTATAACGCGATGCGAAAGGGAATTATGGAAGGAAAAAAACGTGAGAAACGCCGCGTTTATACCGCAGGTTTGGGAGTGATCGCAGCTGCAGCCGCAGCCCTATTATTTACATACTCTTCAATCGGGTTACCGGCCAAGGAAGTGGCTCAACCTTCAGTTCAAACCGCCAGCCCTAAAAATACAGATGATTTTGCAGCGTATCGTTCATTTTCAAGGTTAGAACCAGCGCTTGCTAGTGCTCTGGAACAGAATCTCGTGATGCCGGTGGGTCAGAGCGCGGAAAACAAGGGGTACCGAGTGGATGTAACTGGTGCAGTAACAGATGGAAGGAAGGTGTATATTCTATACAGTGTTCAGAACAATACAGACAAAGAAGTTATACATGCGAATTTTGCGCTTCAATATGAAGGCATACAGGAGTCGAATCTACATAAAGGTGCTGCACTAAGTATGCTTGCCAGCGATAACCTAATTCAACCAGGCCAGTCTAAGGATTTTATATACACTACTAGTCTTTCACCAACGGTTAAATATCCAAAGGAAGTAAACTATAATGTCATTCTCACTGAAACTTCAGATAAGGCGCTACAATCCAGTAGTAATAAGTACCGGACTAATCTGGATGTTGCTTTCGAACTTAATCCTGATATGCTCAAAGCACAGGAAAGAATTCTAAAAACGGATAAAACGCTGACAGTTGACGGGCAAAAGATTAAAGTGAATCTAGTGCAATATACACCGCTTAGTACCTATGTAGATTTGGAGTATGATCTGAACAATGATAAACAAATTTTTCAATTGATTAATCCAGTTCTGATTAATACAAATGGTGGAGCTACCGAAAAATTATTTTACCCCGACATCGTCAACTCAGACAATTCTGAAGTCTATTCGGACAACTCCAAGTTCACGCTGGTGTTCAGGAACAGCCAGAGCAGTCTAAACCGTCAGCCAGACACCGTTTCATTAAAAACCTTTGGTATCTCGGCAGTGGAAAAGAATAAAATGAAAATTGTTGTCGATCTCAATAAGCAGCAAATCATTGAAGCACCGGGAAGTGGCCTTGAGCTTGTTGTTCCAACGCAAGAGAATTATGCAGATGAAGGAGAGATCTTGTTGCGGCATACAATTACTGATGCCGAATATTTAAAATACTACACTAGACTTGCTGAGACTTTTACTGATGCGGAAGGAAATGTGCATAAAAGAGCAATCAAAACAACTTCGGCAGGAAACTTCGGTGGTTACATGACTTCAAAGGAGGGTACAGCCGTGGATGAAATGCGTTATACTTTTGGAAAGGGAGCGAAAGATTATCCTCAACCCCTAACGATTATGCTAGAGAAATATATCAATCCGATTATGGATACGCAAGCCGTAGAGTTATTTACTAAGTAATAGATTAAGCTTAACGATTAATAATCTTGTATTAGTTGTAATCCTATAGGAGGTAGTTATGCGTAATTATAACACTGTAATCTTTGATGTGGATGGAACCTTAATTGATACAGAAATCGCTGTTTTGAGTTCTCTGCAAAAGATGTTAAAGGTGGATCACAACAGAGAGTACGAATTGTCAGAGCTCTATTTTGTGTTAGGTATTCCCGGTTCAGCTTCTTTACCACAACTTGGGATCGAAGATATTCATGAAGGTAATGAGAGATGGAATGTTTTCATGAAAGATTTCTATGATACTATTAACATCTTTGACGGAATTGTAGATGTAATGAGTTCATTACAGTCAAAAGAGATCGTTCAAGGAATTGTGACTTCCAAGACAAGAGATGAGCTAAATGACGATTTCGTTCCATTTGGCTTAACTAAATATTTATCATATACCGTTATCGCAGAAGATACAGCAAAGCATAAGCCACATCCAGACCCCTTGCTAGAATTTATTAGAGTATCAAAAGCAAACCCTGAATCATCTATTTACATAGGGGATACGATTTATGATTATGAATGTGCAAGAGATGCTGGTGTCGATTTTGGATTAGCTTTATGGGGATGCAAGCAGCATGAGCATATTCCCGCGAAATATAAATTTGAAACTCCGCAGGATATTTTAAAGCTGCAATTGTAAAGTGAATAGGGTGAATATATAGCAGAGCGGCATTTTGCCCTCTGTTTTTTTAATGGAAAAACCTTCATTGTATGTTCTTAACATTGACTCTTCTCTATCTTATCGTTAATATTACCTCTGTGCTTCATTGCCCAAAAGCCTAAAAGCTTAAAAGCTTAAAAGTAAGGAAGAACCGCAATCTCCGAATTTTATCCCAATCACAATGTTAAGGAGCACTATCGTTATGGACCGTCAGCTTAGTTTTTCAAAAAGTATGATAATCATCGCTTTTATTTTCGCACTTCTTTTTGTATCTATTTTCCTATTGAAAGCAGAACCTCATATCCCTCTTCTCGCAACCACAGTTGGCACAGCAGTCTTATTGGGTTTATTTGGCGTGTCATGGAAAGATATTGAGGCAGCTATCATTAAAGGCATCCAAACAGCTATAATGCCCATTCTTATCCTCATGCTAATCGGAATATTGATCGCTGTATGGATGATGAGTGGTACGGTGCCTACACTTTTATTTTATGGTATGGATTATATTAATCCGAACTACTTTGCAGTAAGCGCGTTATATGTCACAATTGTCGTCTCTATGTTTACTGGAAGCTCATTCACCACCGTTAGCACGATCGGCGTAGCATTGATGGGTATTGCTTTGACGACAGGGATTTCTCCCACACTTGCTGCTGGAGCGATCATTTGCGGAGCTTGTTTTGGTGATAAAATGTCACCTTTATCTGATACGACGAATTTTGCACCTGCAGTGGTAGGTATATCCTTGTTCACACATATTCGTAATATGATGTACACAACGATTCCGGCGCTTATAATAACTACTGTCTTTTTCTTGTTCGCACCAAAAGCCGATGCGATTGATTTATCGTCGATTCAGGGGATTAAGTTTGCTCTACAAGATGGATTTCATATCCACTGGTTAACGTTGATCTCACCACTTGCCGTTATTATTTGCTCAATCAAACGAATCCCAATCCTTCCTACACTGATGGTTGGCATTGTCACTGGTCTTCTGGTGACCGCTATTATTCAGCAGCAGGCAGAAATCGGTGTCTGGTTCAGTGTGATGCAGAATGGATACGAAAGTACTATTGCCAATGAAACCGTTGCTTCTATCGTTAACCGAGGTGGAATGCAATCAATGATGAGTTCAATTTCACTTATCTTGATTGCTTTATCATTAGGCGGACTAATACAACATTGTGGTGTCATAGAGGCTTTTTTTCGCAAAATCATTCAACCCCTCAAACGTAAAAGCAGTATCGTGCTTATGAGCGGTGCATCATCCATTGCGGTTAATGGGATGACTGGTGAACAGTATCTTTCTATTTTGTTGCCCGGTCAAATGTTCAAAGATGAATATAATCGCCGAGGCATTCCAGCAAAGACACTATCCCGTACGTTAGAGGATTGTGGAACCCTTGTTAATCCTTTAATTCCTTGGGGAGTTAGCGGTGCTTTTTTCGCTGCTACACTAGGTGTTCCGGTAATTGAATATATACCTTATGCCATCCTTCTGTGGTTAAGCCCATTCATCACGTTTGCGTATGCTTTGATCCCGAAGCTGCAAAAGAACTCGTTAGGCTAACCTTCTCTGAAAGAATGTATTTATTGAACGGATATAAAGAATAATAAGAGTGATTTCTGATTTATATCTGGGGAATTCAGCGGGGGTATTGCTAGTGAGTCGCAATAAGTTGCAGGATAGAATCAGGTTAGCAAATGTCGAGACTAAACATGCAGAGCAATTTAATAATTTATTACGTTATGTATTTCAAGTGACGAATCGTGATTTACAAATCTTTGGTTGGGAAAATCGTGAAATCACCCAAGCGAAGCTGCCAGTTCTAAAGTATGCTGATGTGGTCGGTTGGTTTGATGGTGATAAATTGATTTCACAGTTAGCAGTATACCCATTTCAAGTAAATATTTTTGGGCGAATTTATGAGATGGGTGGCCTGACGGGCGTTGGAACCTATCCCGAATATGCTAATTTAGGTTTAATGAATAAGCTGATGTTGCATGCATTAACTAAAATGCGGGGCCGCAAGCAATCAATTTCTTATCTATTTCCGTATTCTATTCCGTATTATAGGCGGAAAGGCTGGGAGATCATTACCGATAAAATCTCATTTGAAGTTCCGGATACCCAGCTGCCGAAAACTAAAAAAGTTCCTGGGAACGTGGAGCGGGTAACTATTGAACATCCAGATATCAAGGAGATATATGATCAGTTCTCCATGCAGCATCATGGAGCTATGCTTCGAAATAAGTTGGCTTGGGAAGAATATTTACGCTGGGATCTGGATGAAATGACAGTGGGCATCTACTATAACAATGAAGATTTGCCCACAGGGTATTTGTTGTATTGGGTTGCTGAGGAGATCTTTTACATCAAAGAAATGGTATATATTAACGAAGAAGCTCGCGTGGGATTATGGAACTTTATAAGTGCACATTTTTCGATGATTACTCTTGTCAAAGGGGATATTTATAAAGGGGAGCCGCTTTCCTTCGTTTTAGATGATGGTGACATCAAGGAAACCATTGCTCCTTATTTTATGGCCCGGATAGTGGATGTGCAATTATTTATCGAACAGTATCCGTTTAAAAAACAGGATAAAGATGGTTGCCTTATCTTCACCTTGAGTGATCCGATGCTGGAATGGAACCGGGGTACATTTACGCTTAATGTGGATAAAGATGGAACAGGTGTTTTGCACGCAGGAGGGACTAACCCTTCCTTGTTGATTGACATTCCTACTTTAACCACGATGTTAATGGGCTATAAGCGACCTACCTATTTGGCTAGGATCGGTCGGATCCAGGCAGATGAAGCTACAGTTCAATTCCTGGAAGGGTTAATCAGGCCAGAACATCCCTATTTCTCTGATTATTTTTAAAAAGCATACTCTAATGAGTGTGCTTTTTTGTTCTTTTATAGTAGAATTGATTCTCGGCAACACTAAATGATATGGGGTGTAAGAATGGCGATTAATTTCACCAAACCAATGATCCAAAGGTTAGAACAAGAAATCATAGAGGTAGAGAGCAAGCTCAAAAACGTGAAGAACAAGAAAGAAAAATCCAAATTCAAAATTAATCAATTAGAACAGGATATGAAATTTAGCAAGTCTCACACAGATTTGAGCAGTAAAATGACGCGAATCAAAAAGCTTAACGATGAAATTAAGAACATGAATCGCCTGCAAGCTGATCTTTCCAAAGAATTAACAGCAAAGAAAAACTCGTTAAAAAAACTCCAGCTAAATGGAACCGCACCTACTACAATTGATTCCACAAAAGGATAGTCGATCATGGCTGCACAGATGAAAAACCGCGTAATTGGCGGTTTTTATTTTTTTACCAGCTCATTTGTTTCTCTCCTTAACAAGGAAATCTCATGCTTATAGGGTGCGTTTACATATTTCTTTTCACCGATGGAGGGAGTCTCTAGGAGTTTGGGAATGGTTGATAGTTGAGGATGGTGGACCACATATCGAAGCGCCTGAAGGCCGATATATCCGTGTCCTATATTTTCGTGCCTGTCTTTATGTGAGCCCATAATATTCTTTGAATCATTGACGTGAATTACCTTTAGTCGCTCTATTCCGATCAATCGATCAAATTTATCCAATATGCCATCAAAATCTTCTTAACCGGCATCATGGATATGGCAAGTATCCAAACAAATTGATAGGCGCTCATTATGGGTCACTCCATCAATAATAGCTGCAAGTTCTTCAAAAGAGACTCCACATTCACTACCTTTTCCAGCCATAGTTTCTAATGAAACCTGAACATTTCGTTTATCTGTTAGCACTTCGTTTAAGCCTTCCACGATCCGAGAGATTCCAGCTTGAGAGCCAGCACCAACATGGGATCCAGGATGTAGGACGATTTGGGTTGAACCCAAAGCTTCTGTTCTTATGATTTCTGATTGAAGAAACTCTATACTATGCTCAAAGACCTGTGCCGAAAGTGTATTTCCTAAGTTAACAATAAATGGAGCGTGTACAATAATATTAGAAATACCGTTATCTCTCATATGAGCATGTCCTGCTTCAATATTCAAAGCTTCAATGGGTTTGCGGCGTGTATTTTGTGGGGCTCCGGTATAAAAAAGGAAGGTGGTCGCTCCATAAGAGGCTGCCTCTTCACTAGCTCGAAGGAGCATTTTTGTTCCGGTCATAGACACATGAGAGCCTAGGAGTAAAGACATCGGGGTTGACACTTCCTTTTCTCTGAAAAGAGAGCCATATTTAGTCACTATATATCCTATATGTCTATTATTATTTGTGAATTACCCGGATTATATGTATTGGTATTACAAGAAAGTAGGATGTTTTTTAGGGAAGATCAAGGTTGTCTCATCTGATTTATTATTTATGAGAGACAACCTTAGCGACCCGGAATTTAGCGCTAATTAGCGGCGGAAATAGTCTCACCTTGAATTGGTTTTAAATTTTGCTCCCATTTAACTCTGATTGCCCGGGAAGTGAATAGATCAGCTCCATCTGAGATTTGGAAGTGTAGATGGGCCTCGCTCGTATTACCAGAATTACCTGTTAAGCCAATAACTTCACCTTTTTCGACTTTATCCCCCGGTTTTACAGTAACTGACCCTTGTTTGAGATGCGCCAAATGACTATATTCCCCGCCATGATCAATGACAACGATATTTCCGGTAGCTTGATTCGGATTCATGACCCCAACTGGCTCATTGTCTTTAATGTCATTCACAACCGATACAACGGTGCCGTCCGCTGGAGCGAGAATGTTTTTGCCAAAGGCATAATAGCTTTCATTTTTTAGTGGATCTCCTGTATAGGAATAGTTATTTTTGGTTTGTATAAAATCGTAAGCGTACCGCTGGATTTCTAACTCATAATGATAATTCACAAGCACATTTTCACCACCCCAAAATACATACCAATCTCCCTCAAACGGCAGTGCGTATTCATGTTTGCTTAGTACATTGTCGGTTTCAGGAGAAGGGGTAAGCTCTTGAACTTGAATTAATGTAATCCTCCCATCCGGATCAAACATCCCGACAAGCCCCTTATTGCCAGCATCACTAACCCATGTGCGTCGATCAAATCCATTAAGCTGCATGGTCGATGCCTTTTCCAATGTATGGATACCCTTAGTGAATTCTTTTCCTGTCTCTGTTAATTCTGCTTCACTTATTTCATCTTTTAAAGGCTGATTAAAGCGGGCATACAACTCCTTGTACTTCCCGTCCAGTAGAATCTTTGATAATTCATCTGGAGAAAATCCGCTCAGAATGGCAACTGTGGCCGGGCTTGTTGTCTGCTCCGCCTTTTCAGTAGTCGGCACATCTGCATTCTCTCCTCCACAGGCAGCCATTAATAAAGACAGTGACCCTACAGCCAAGGCAGTTCTTGTATTCAAAATAACTTTATGAATGATTTTTTTAGGTTTTTTGTTCATATATATCGCCTCCCAGTATTACGATTGTAGCAGTCTATCCTTAGCTCTTCTGAAATTCTATATTAACACTTACATAATTTACTAGCTATTTAATGAATACGAATTAAGCTTCCGTTAAGATTAGTAAGATTGCTAGCCAAAAAAATCATGCTATGATGTTAAAAACGTCTATTGTGAAAGGGAAAATTTATATGAATGAGGCTTCAATTTTATTGGTTGATGATGAGGTATCGCTTTTAGACATTATGGAGACAGTGCTGCGTAAGGAAGGCTACGTCAATATAGATACAGTGCAAACAGGTGAAGAAGCAGTAAGTGCCTGTGAATCCAAAAAATATGATTTAATTGTGCTGGATGTAATGCTGCCCGGACGAAGTGGTATCGAAATCTGCCCTTTTATCCGTCAGACGACGGATGCCCCTATTCTTTTTCTGACTGCTCGAACGTCTGATTTCGATAAATTAACGGGATTTGCTATAGGCGGAGATGATTATATTACCAAGCCCTTTAACCCGCTTGAAGTGGTGGCTCGTATAAGAGCACAGCTGCGGAGATATTTTGCTTCTGCTAACCAACAGGCTACTGGCAAGAGTGTAGAAATAGTCCCCCATAAATCTGCAAATGTATATGATTACGGAAGGTTTAAGCTAGATGAGACAGCGGGAGAACTCCTGGTAGAGGGTCAGTCTGTTGCTTGTCCGGCACTTGTATTTCAACTGCTGGTCTTCTTATGCAAACATCCCAATCAGATTTTCAGCAAAAGTGAGTTATATGAGAAAGTATGGGGCGATGAAGCACTGAGCGATGATAATACGGTCATGGTTCATATTCATCGAATTAGAGAACGTATCGAAGCAGACCCGTCCGATCCAAAATTTATTGTTAACGTTAGGGGTCTTGGTTATAAGCTGGTGAAGGTAGACCGCCAGGAGTTGTCCATGCCATGAATATCAAACGTCGGTTAACGTTAAGGTTCGTTCTACAGCTAGCAATTACGGGAATGGTTGTTCTCGCTATTGCAGCAGTAACGTTTACTTGGATGCTGTTGCGTTTTCTCGATATCAGTATTACGCGTGATTTTGCTAATGTTGGCTTAGAGCAACTGGTTGAATCCTCCAAAATCGATGAGAAGGGCATTCAATTTTCCCCGAGCTTGCTGGAGCAAGTGAAGAAGAATAAGGGCTGGCTGCAAAATATCGATGAAAATGGAAAAGTTGAAAGTGCCTACAACACTCCAAAAGATGTCCCAATTCAATATGGACCGGGTGAAGTAGTCGCCTATTGGACAGGGACTCAGCCTTTTCCGTATACTCTGGCTGTATGGATTCAAGAGAAAAATGGGAGACAATTCACGCTTCTTTATGGCGCGCCAAATATACTAGATCCTCTGTTAAAAAAAATGAGCGAAGGTACATTTGATGCAGTAGATGGAGATCTGGTTCTGCCTGATTCGATTGAAAGAGAAATTAAATCATCACAGGCTTTTGTTCAACTCATCGATTCATCGGGTACGGAGCTGCTCTCCTATAATAGGCCAAAGATGATTCCCACCAAGTACTCAGTGCCAGAGCTAGCACTACGCACTCTCTACAGTGAACGTTACGGCTATCATGTCCGATCTTCTTTTGATAAACAAACGGGCCAAACATGGATCGTTGGACAACCGAACGTAAAGGGTGCAGATACAGGACAAAAGGTATGGGTACCTGAAGAGGTTAAAATTGTCATTAAAGGCTCATTAGCAATGCTCGCGGCTTTATTGCTTGCATTTATATTGCTATCTTTATGGCAAGCTCATAGGTTTGGAGCGCCAATGCTGCATATGCTTGTATGGCTCGATTCTATTGGAAATGCCATATATACAGAGCCTTTGGACCGTAAAGGAAATCGTCGTAGTCGAACACACGTAGGTATATGGAGGCGGAGATACCGGGTTTTTTCTGATGTAATGGTCTCCATAGAGAAATTATCTGCTAATTTGCAGAGAGATCAGACGTTGCGGCAACAAACAGAGAATTTGAGGGAAGAATGGATCGCAGGTGTTACACATGATTTAAAAACTCCTTTATCTTCTATAACTGGTTATGCCCATTTACTGGCGGAGCCTTCTTATGATTGGTCGAAAGAGGAAGTTCGCAAGTTTACAAGGACGATGCTAGATAAATCAGCCCATATGGACATGCTGATCAGTGATCTTGCCATGACCTATCGGCTAAAAACAGGGATCAAGCCACCAGAGCTGATGGAAGTGGAATTGAACTCTTGGTTACATCAAACCCTTGATCAAGCTGCTGCAAATCCCGAATACGGGAAGCAGCGAATTATATTTGTGCCGGCACCAAACGAAGTGAGAGCCCGATTGTATACTCCATGGCTAGAGCGGGTTGTGAACAATTTGACTGCGAATGCTTTACTTCATAACCCCTCGGATACGATTTTAACGGTTTCGCTTACTATGAATGATTTGGACAGTGGATTTACTATTCAATTTTCCGATGATGGCGATGGAATGGATGAAGTCACACTTAACCGATTATTTGAACGTTATTATCGAGGAACGGACACCGTATCTAGCTCCAACGGATCCGGCCTTGGCATGGCGATCTCCAAGGGATTAATCGAATGTATGGAGGGCAGGATTGCTGTTGAGAGTAGCCCTGGACAAGGAACCATTATTAAGTTGAGTTGGAGCTAATCATAGAACCAGCGTTTTTCCTAACGGAAATGACGGTGGTTTTTTGTTCTGAATATAATTTTTTAATTCTCCTGTTTATTATCCAGCCAGAGTTGGGATCATAAATAAGTTGACATCCAAACTGATTGTAACTACAATAGTTACAGGTAGTGGTTAAAATAAATTTATCATCCTAATTTGAGGAGGAAGTAAAAATGAAAATAGCAATAACAGGAGCAACAGGTCAATTCGGATCATTGGTGATAGAAGCTTTACTTAAAACTGTACCCGCAAGTGATCTTGTAGTTAGTGTGCGGAACCCAGAAAAAGCAAGTGATCTTCAGGCACGTGGAGTGGAAGTCCGTCATGGTGATTTTGATCAACCTGAGACGCTGGAATCAGCATTTGCCGGTGTGGATCGATTATTAATTGTATCTGCAGATGGTGATAATGAAACCCGGATTCGTCAACATAAAGCAGCTGTTGCTGCTGCGGAAAAAGCAGGCGTCGGCTTCATTGCCTACACAAGTGTAGGACAAGCAGACAAGAGTGAGCTATTTCTTGCTGAAGTTCACCGCATCACCGAAGAAGCTATTCGCGCAACTGGCATTCCTTACAGCTTCCTCCGTAATAACTGGTATTTGGAGAATGAGATCGGCTCCATTCAAGGTGCTCTAGCAGGTGCCCCATGGGTGACTTCAGCAGGGAATGGTAAAGTTGGCTGGGCTACACGCGGAGATTATGCAGAAGCTGCAGCAAATGTTCTGACAGGTGACGGACATGAGAACACAGTGTATGAATTGTCTGGCAACCCTTTAACACAAGAAGAATTGACTGAGATCATAGGCAGTGTAATCGGTAAAGAAATCAAAGTAATCCAGGTTGACGACGAGGCTTATGCCAAGACCATGTCGGAGGTGGGTGTCCCAGAAGCTGTGCTTCCAATAGTTGTAGCTATACAACGTGGGATTCGTGAAGGTTGGCTTAATATTGAAAGTAGCGATTTAGAGAAACTGCTGAAACGTTCAGCTACTCCTCTTGCGGATGTCATTCGTGTTATGGTCGGTAATTTACAAGCATAATAATATAAAAGATAAAAGGCTTCCTCGAGGTTGAAAAACCAGTGAGGAGGGCTTTTTTTGTGTTGATAGAGGATGAATCAAATACATAACTTTTCACTATTTTGCCTTGTTCATAATTGTGTTAGTTTAGTTTAACTAGTTATACTAAAAGAAATGGAAGATACTTTGAGTGAGTACATAATCTGGCGAATAAGCGAAGGAGATGATTACAAATGAAAAGAAATATCTTGGTGGTATCGGGAGTGGCGGTTGTTGCATTAGGTGCGTATTTGTTATTGGGAGGTATCGATAAGGATACGCCTTCAGCACAAGATACAACCGACATTAAGCAATTAGTGCAAGAATATAGTTCAAGCAGTCTGGAAAACCTGTCCGCGTCTATCACTTCTGAGCAACTTATTGTAACCGATAGTAACAATAAAGAGAAAACTTACGACTTGCCTAAAGATGAGTTTTTTGTTTCTATAGCTCCATATGTGGAGAATACGCATCCTTGCGCAACACATAGCTTGACTGGCTGCCAAGGGGAATTAACGGATGATGAGTTTAAAGTATATATCGAAGACAGCGAAGGCAATGTGATTGTGGATCAAGAAATGAAATCGCTATCTAACGGATTTATTGATCTTTGGTTGCCCCGGGACAAACAATATAACGTAACCATTGAGCAGGACGGAAAAACAGCAAAATCTGAGCTTTCCACTTTTAAGAGTGATAATACATGTGTTACAACTATGCAATTGGCAGAAAGTATCTAAAAAGTTGTAGGGAGAAGACTTGGAAAGCGAATGCTCAGAAGGATGTTTCTTAAGCGATGTCGAATTCGTTATTCATAATCCAATTTGATCTTTCTTCTGATGTATTCTGTATTGGACTTTCGCCAAATGTCCATCGTATCGGACTCCATTGCAGCTATTTTAGATTTTCGCTGCATTTTTCAAGCTTATCGGACTGCATAGCTCTTATTGGCTTGTAATGGCACAGAATTGGAGTGTATTTAGGGAAATAACTGCATCTGGGTCCGATAACCTGGTGAAATGCTATAAATCTACGAAATAAGTGCACCTCGGTCCGATCTAGCGGAGAGTTAGAAAGTGTTTGGGAAAAGAAATCAAAAGTATCACACGAATGATCAAAAGAAATTGCTTTACAGAAGAGAGGAGAGAGCTGAATGGTTAAAGAGCTGATCATTGGGGATGTTTTGCAAGAGCTGGCTGGTACACGTCGGATACTGGAGAAGCTGCCTCAAGAGAATATGACATGGAAACCACACTCTAAGTCAATGAGCCTGGGTGGGCTGGCCACACACCTCGTTAACCTTCTGAGCTGGCAATCTGCAATTCTACTTTACTCGGAGTTTGATTTGGCATCTGTGGCATATCGACGAGAAGCACTGGAGAGTCCCGACGCGGTTCTACAAGAGTTCGACCTGAAAGCTCGTGAGATTGAGGAATTAATTACTGCAAGCAATGTGGAGATGCTCGGCGCGGAGTGGACCTTGCGGAACGGGGAGCAGATCATCCGTCGTCAGACACGGGCAGCTGCGCTTCGTACCATCGGATTGAATCATATGGTTCACCACCGGGCGCAGCTTGGAGTTTATCTGCGGCTGCTTGACGTGCCGGTACCTGGTCTTTACGGACCCTCGGCTGATGATTTAGAATTAGCAAACGGTGAAGGTTGATAAGTGAGGAAGCCCTGCACTGCCAAGTAAGTTCAACATATAGCTCTTACCTGATATATTGGAGTATTAAGTTACCTCCAAACATACGGTAATGGGCTTATTTACTTTTTTCTAGTATTACACTAAATAAAACTCACGGAGGATCGGAAAGTTTGGGTTGACACTTTAGCTAATTTGGAGATATTATAGATTCATTAAGTCTATGATGGAACGAATATTTTTTTGGTTTAATAATAGATAAAAAGAGTCTTTAATATCTGCATATAGGAGATGATTCATATGATTTACGATTGCATTATTGTTGGTGGTGGACCCGCAGGCTTGAACGCAGCCCTTGTTCTTGGTAGGGCAAGAAGAAAAGTAGCTTTAATTGATAATAATCAGCCAAGGAATGCTGTTACCCATGCATCACATGGTTTTATTACAAGAGACGGGGTTACACCAGCCGAGTTTCGTCGCATTGCGTATGAAGAGGTACTACGTTATCCGTCTGTTAAGCATATCCAGACTGAGATTATTTTGATTAACAAAATTGATTCTGGATTTGCGGTACATGATTCGTTTGGTCGTCACATTGAAGCTCGCAGATTGATTTTGGCGACTGGGTTAAAAGAGGTCCTTCCTGAGATAGAGGGCTTACGACCATTATACGGAAAAAGTCTGTTTAATTGCCCGTATTGTGACGGCTGGGAACTACGAGATCAACCCCTTGTCGTTGTTTGCGAAAATCCACATGTTTTTCATATGGCTAAAATGCTGCTCAATTGGAGTAAAGATTTGGTTATCTGCACGAACGGCAAGACATTCCTTTCAGATGAACAGAAAAAAAGTCTTGAGGCTAAGGGAGTTGTAGTCAATGAACAAACAGTTTCCTCTTTTATGGGTCATGACGGGCAACTTCAGGCGGTTCGTTTTGCAGATGGTACTGAGATCTTAAGAACGGGAGGGTTTATTTCTCCGAATTTGATCCAAACGGCATCAATGGTAGATCATTTGACTGTAGAGCGGAATGATTCTGGTGGGTTTAGCACGGATGGGTCGGGGAGAACCTCGATTCCAGGATTATATTCGGCTGGAGATGTTTCTTATTTTATGCCTTCTCAGTTAGTGTTTGCCGCGGCTGACGGGAGTCGGACAGCTATGAGTGTAAATATGGATCTTACAGAAGAAGAATTTGAACTTTTTTAACGAATTATGGGTAGGAAGTTGAAAATAATAAGTATGCATGATAACATAATTACAAATTAATGATCGGAGTTGAAAAGTATAGTGTAGTAATTATTCTTGCGTCCCATGATGAATAAAACAACAACAATGGTTTATTTCGTTTGTTTTATTCTTTATATGCAAGAAAGTTACTACTTCTTTTCACTCGAAAATATATCCATATCTAACTCCATTTGGGGCTGGATTTGCTGTATTTATTTGAGTCACAAGAAAGTAACTTTCTTGTGGCTTTTATTTTGTTAAAATACAGGAGGATTATTTTATGTCATTAATAAATGTCACAAATCTAACCTTTGCCTATGAAGGCAGCTACGATAACATATTTGAGAACGTAAACTTTCAAATCGATACCGATTGGAAATTAGGTTTCACAGGGAGAAATGGTCGAGGAAAGACTACATTTCTTAGCTTATTGCTTGGAAAGCATGAATACAGCGGTAATATTTCTGCTCATGTCAGCTTTGAATATTTCCCCTTTCAGGTGAATAACAAGGAGCTTAACACCATAGATGTGATCAGCGAGATTTTTCCGGATTATATTCATTGGAAATTAATGCGAGAGCTTTCTTTGCTAAAGGTTTCTGAGGATGTGTTATATCGTCCCTTTGATTCATTGTCTAACGGAGAGCAAACGAAAGTGCTGTTAGCCACATTATTCATTAAGGAAAATAGCTTCCTGTTGATTGATGAACCTACAAATCATTTGGATATGACGGCAAGAAAGCTTGTCAGTGATTACCTCAATACGAAAAGTGGATATATTCTGGTCTCTCACGACAGATCCTTTCTTGATAATTGTGTGGACCACATCTTGTCAATTAACAAAACCAATATAGAGATTCAAAAGGGCAATTTTTCTAGCTGGTGGGAGAATAAAGTCAGACAAGATAACTTTGAGATAGCGGAAGACGAAAAACTTAGAAGAGATATCAAACGCTTGTCAGCCTCATCTAAACGAACAGGTAACTGGTCACATGAGGTGGAAAAAACTAAAAATGGAACTAGAAATTCTGGATCTAAGTTAGATAAAGGTTATGTTGGACACAAGGCCGCTAAAATGATGAAACGCTCTAAAGCCATCGAGCAGAGACAGCAATCTGCCATCAACGAAAAGTCTAAGCTTCTTAAAAACATCGAAAATTCTGAGAACTTAGAGATTACGCAGCTTGCTTATCATAAACGTCATCTTGCGGAGCTGGATAATGTTTCGGTTTTTTACGGAGAGAAAAGGGTATGTTCAGAAGTAAGCTTTACCATTGAGCAGGGGGAGAGAATTGCACTCTCGGGTAAAAATGGTTCCGGCAAATCAAGTATCATCAAATTGATCTGCGGTGAGGAGATAGATTATACCGGAACCTTTACTAAGGATAGCCAGCTTATCATTTCCTACGTATCACAAGACACTTCAGATCTACGGGGCGATTTAACAGATTATGCTAGAGAGAATGGGATAGATGAAAGTCTTTTTAAATCTATTCTGCGAAAGCTTGATTTCTCTAGAATTCAATTTGATAAGGATATATCCACTTACAGTGGCGGCCAAAAGAAAAAAGTCCTGATCGCCAAAAGTCTTAGTGAAAAAGCTCATTTGTATATTTGGGATGAACCGCTTAATTTTATTGATGTTATTTCACGTATGCAAATTGAGGAGCTATTGCTTGAATATACACCAACACTCGTTTTTGTGGAGCATGATCGCGAATTTTGCCATAATGTTGCCACGAAGATCATTGAACTTAGCTGATATTTTTAATATCGATTGAAAATTTCCAACTCTAACAGACCAATATTATTATATTAATAAAGATAATTATTATATATATTACAGTTATCCAATGTACTATAATGGTATAGTTAAACTTTATGATATGTAATTGATGCCTAAAGAAACAACCTATAGAATTGAACAACAGGAGGAAACAAGTTGAGTACACAGAGTGTGGGAATTCCATTAGAAGGTTTTGCAGAATTTAGCCGAACGGTAGCAGCAGAAGGTGCGGTACTGTTGAAGAATGATTATCAGGTGCTTCCGCTTGCTGAAAGTGATAATATTGCTGTTTTTGGCAGAACTCAAGTGAATTATTATCGCAGTGGTACTGGTTCGGGCGGTAGTGTTCATGTTACTTATACGACCAACCTGCTGGGCGGTCTTCGCAGTAAAAAGAACCTTACGGTCAACGAAGATTTGGCAGCAGTATATGAGAAGTGGATTGAGCAAAATCCGTTTGATAATGGTGGCGGCGTTTGGGCTGCAGAGCCATGGAACCAGAAGGAAATGCTTTTATCCGACGAATTGGTAGCTGAGGCTAGAAGTAAATCGAACAAAGCAATCATTGTAATCGGACGTACAGCAGGAGAAGATCAGGATAATGTCGATGGTTCAGGAAGCTACCAACTAACAGCTGATGAAAAGGCGATGCTGAAGCAGGTAACTACATATTTTGAGCAAACGATTGTTGTACTGAACGTCTCTAATATTATTGATATGAGCTGGCTGAACGATGAAAGCTATAAAAATCCGATTTCGTCTGTCATCTACTCTTGGCAGGGGGGAATGGAAGGTGGTAATGCAATTGCGGACGTGCTGGCTGGAGAAGTAACTCCAAGCGGAAAATTAACAGACACGATCGCATATTCCATCAACGATTACCCGTCAACACACAACTACGGTAATGAATTTACAAACCTTTATCAGGAAGATATCTATGTTGGTTATCGTTATTTCGAGACATTTTGCCCAGAAAAGGTTCAATATGAATTTGGTTATGGAATATCGTATACCACGTTTAAGCTCGAGCCAGAAGAAGCTAAACTTATTTACAAAGCTGGCGAACTTAATGTTGAAGTCGGCGTAACCGTAACTAATACAGGAACTACCTTTGCTGGAAAAGAGGTTGTTCAGGTCTATTATGAAGCTCCACAAGGAAAATTGGGACAGCCTGCTAAAGCTTTGGCAGCCTTCGTAAAAACAGAAGTCCTTCAGCCAGGCGAAGCTCAACGTCTTACCGTGAGTTTCCCAGTTCATTCAATGGCTTCCTATGATGATGCTGGTGTGTCAGGGCATGCTTCCGCTTATGTGCTAGAAGAAGGCACGTACCGCATATTTGTGGGAACGAGTGTTAAAAAAGTGGAGGAAGTCAAGGTTGAAGGGAATAGCGGCTATGTCGTGGAAACTCTTCAAGTTGTGGAACAGTTACAAGAAGCTCTTGCACCCACGCAAAGCTTTACAAGAATGCAACCTGGTGTTCAAAAAGCAGACGGTTCATATGAACTTGTTTATGCAGAGGTTCCAACACGCAAGATTTCGTTAGCAGAACGGATCGAGAGCAATCTACCAACAACGATCTCCCAGACAGGCAATCAAGGGCATAAATTAAGAGATGTATTTGAACAAAAAGTTAGTATGGAAGCTTTTATTGCCCAGCTTAGTGACGATGATTTGGCTGCCATTGTACGGGGTGAAGGCATGAGCAGCCCTTTAGTTACACCGGGTACAGCTTCTGCATTTGGAGGAGTAAGTGATAGTCTATATAACTTAGGAATCCCTGTTGCATGTACGGCAGATGGTCCTTCAGGAATTCGTATGGATAGTGGAGCGAAAGCGACTCAGGTTGCGATCGGAACGCTTCTTGCAGCTACTTGGAATGCCGCATTAGTCGAAGAGCTGTATGTGTTAGAAGGACAAGAGTTGGTAAGAAACAACATAGACACCTTGCTTGGACCAGGTCTAAATATTCGTCGCAGCCCGCTTAATGGCCGCAACTTTGAGTATTTTTCTGAAGATCCTTTGATCTCTGGGGTGTTTGCCGCTGCATGTACACGTGGGATTATGAAAGGTGGCTCTAATGCCACGCTGAAGCATTTTGCCTGCAATAATCAGGAGAAACATCGCAGTAAAGTGGACGCTGTTGTGTCGGAACGTGCGCTTCGCGAGATTTATTTGAAAGGTTTTGAAATTGCAGTGAAGCAGGGTGGAGCGAATTCAATTATGACCTCCTATAACCCTGTTAATGGACATTGGGCCGCTTCAAATTACGATTTGAACACTACAATTCTCCGCGGAGAATGGGGCTTCAAAGGTATTGTCATGACAGACTGGTGGGCCATCATGAATGATGTCGTTAATGGTGGAGCTGCAGACCGGAAATTTACAAATTGGATGGTCCGTGCACAAAATGACCTGTACATGGTTGTAGCTAACTATGGCGCCGAAATTAATGGATGGAATGACAACACCATTGAATCCTTGGAAAATGGATCTTTGACTAGAGGAGAGCTGCAACGTTCTGCAATGAATATTTGTGAGTTCATCATACATGCTCCAGTATTCTCGAGAAAACAGCAAATTGTTGAAACGGTTGAGTCCTTTAAGGCTAATCCTTCACTTACTGCAGAACAAGTACAATCCTTATCTCAAAATCCACAGGTTAAGCCAGCCGTTGAAGGATCGACTTTCTTTGAAGTTGGCCAAGCTGGACAATATCGGATCCTCGTGCATATCATGTCAACAGAGCCTGAGCTGGCTCAAAGTGCATGCAATGTTAATTTGAATGATCAATTGATGACAACCATTCAAACCAACGGGACAGAAGGTCAATGGATTAGACAAAAGCTTGTGAAAGTAGAACTCGAAGCAGGTCTTTATGAAATGAAACTGGAATTCATTAAACCAGGTTTACAGATCGACTGGATCGAATTTAATAAAGTTGACTAAGTAGCTCTAAATATAAGTTGAAGGAAAAACCCTGCGCTAATGCAAATCCTCCAATAAGGATGTTTACGATAAACATAATTGTTTAGGCACACAGCCGAACGATTACTGTTGAATTGTAAATAATCTATATTGGAGGATTTACTTTTTGGTGAAGTTTAAATTTGAATACATAGAAAGCCGTATGTCCACAATTTTGCAGTAAAACCTGATCTTAATATCGGTATTAAAATCAAGCCAAATTATCCCGAAGCGCGTCAATGATATTTTCTTTTTTTATCTTGCTGATGGCATACAACATTGTAATAAACACGATAAAGATTACGCCAAACACGCTAATTGCTATACTGCCCCACGGGAATACAAAATTAAAGTTATCTATCCTTTCTACGGCCACTAACCCTTCATAAATCAGCCATGAGATGATTCCCGCTATTGGAATTCCGAACAGCAACGTCCTCATCCCATAAAAGAAACACTCAAAACTCATCATCTTATTGAAATCGCGGTCGGACATCCCCAACGAGCGGAGCATGGCAAGTTCCCGCCTGCGCAGTCTGATATTTGTGGAAATAGTATTGAATACATTTGCAACCGCAATCAGGGAAATCATAATAACAAAAACATAGGTGAACACATCAATAACAAATATTAAACTGCGGTATTGTTCAACTATTGTATGGACATTGTAAAGGGTATAAGCAGACATCATTCCCGTGTCCTGAATGATCGCTTCCATTTCAGCCACCGATTGCGAGGGATTATTTGAAAGAAAGGCCAGGCCCATTTCCGCATGGGTATCCGGGCTTTTAAAGTTCTCTTTGAGTGAATAGGGAGCTACCACCATAAAAACGTATGGCCGCTGCTCTAAAGATTGCCTTGGAGGCGGATCCACCGGGTACGTATCGACAAACGTAATGTTTATGCTTTGCCCCTGTTCCATCATTTGCTTGTCATTTGTTTGGGGGGCGACACTAAATGTCATGGAATGATTTGCAAACATATTAAACACTTCGCTTAACCTTTCATTATTATCAATCCGCTTTTTGGCAACGGCAATCATCTTCGCGTCCTGCCCGGTATATTCATCTGCAGACAAACCCAATTCTTTGATAAAACTCAGATATTTGCTGTCCTCAATAAACTGGATGTCCATGGGTAGTTGAACCGTTTCGTCCGGCGTAGTATACCCCGCGTATTCCCGGTAACGGTCTGAAAAATCGCTTGCCTTAATTACGGATGTATACATATAAACGATTTGGTACGAGCTTTCATAAACCCCGTCAGAGGTTTTAAGTTTGTTGTAAAGCGGGATCATTTCGCTGTCGTCCGTCACCTGAGTGGTAAAAAGAATGTCATAGTCCATGTCCATTATCAACTGTTCTGAAAGTCGTTTTAGAGTTGTTCCAAAAGCACTTCCCGATACAAACAGCACGACGCTTAAAGTGAGCGATAACACAATGCTGCGATAACGTTTTTTGTTTCTTTTAAAGTTTTTTAACGCAAGTGTACCCTCCAAACCGTAAATACGCTGTGCAAATTTTGATGTTTTTACCGCTTTCGATTCGGTTTTGACCTCGTTGGTCTGACGAATATTCTCCATCACGGGAGTATTTGCAGCTTTTCTGGCCGGGATATAGGCTGAAATCAAAATGGTAACTAAACTGACTGCTGTAGCTGCGACAATTGCGGGGACAGACAACGATAGGGTTAAAGGCACGGTGCTGTGGAAAGTTTTCCCGAAATTCTCGGCAACCATAGGAATTACAAGTCCGATACTGCCTATGCCGACCATAATGCCAATAGGTATGCCGACTGCACCAATGCAAAGTCCCTCAAATAGCACAGAATTTCGCAGTTGCCTTGCCGTTGCACCCACCGATGCTAGAATCCCGAACTGGCGTGTGCGTTCGTTCAGCGAGATGTTGAACGAGTTATAAATCAGAAAAATCGAGCCTATCATTATTATAGCAACCAAAATGCCGCCAACTGAGTACAGAAGCGTGTTGAACAGTTTATTGTCCGAAGCGCCCATGAAGCGCAGTACATCATCGTTAAAGACATAAGCTCCTGCTCCGACTGTACTGCTTGCGTAAGCCGTTACACCGTGCGGATTTTTCAGTGTGACAAATATACTGAAGTTGTCCGCTTGGTCTTTAGGATCTGCTTTCGTTATCAAGGTGTATCCCGGTGCGGAATGTTCCTCAAAACTGGGTCTTTCGCAGATACCTACAACCTTGTAGGTTCTCTCTGATTTTGGAACAAGGGTTTCTTTGTCCTCTCCCGATTCACCCCCGTTCTGATAAGGGTCGTGTTGGCCGAGATTCTTGTTTCCATTCAATCGGCTTCCAACAGAAAGTGAAAGTGTGTCGCCCAACTTAAATCTAACACCGCCCTTTGCAGTAACGTGAGACGGGACGAGAATCTCCTTGCTATTTTCAGGAAGCCTGCCGGAAATCAGGCTTGTGGGTAAGGTATCAAAGGCTTCCTCACTGAATCCGGCGATGAAAAGATAGGGCTTTTCAGGGCTTTTCCCGCCTTCAAGCGTTGCATAACCGATATTTTCAAATGCTGCGCTGTTTGCAACTTTACTGTCATGGGTTCTCTCTTGCACGAAAGAGGAATCAACATCCAAAAACTCAACGTGCCAACCGCCGTATTTCGCAATAGAACCGTTTACCAGATAATTTAACAGGGAAGTGCCAAAGGTAGCGACAGCCGTAATCATGGCGGCGGACAGAACAACTCCGATCACCGTGACAATCGTTCGGGAACGGCTTTTTTTCATACTTTGCAGTGTGACTTTGTTAAAAATATTCATGGCCGAACCACCTGTTCATCCCGCGTTACTTTGCCGTCTGTTATACCGATAATACGGTCTGCTTGCAGGGCAATATTTTCGTCATGGGTGACGAGGATCAGGGTCTGCCCATATTTTTTATTGCTTTCTTTGAGCAGCTTGATGATTTCATGTCCATTTCGGCTATCTAAGCTGCCCGTGGGTTCGTCGGCAAGCATGACCGCCGGGGCATTCATCAAAGCGCGTCCTATGGAAACACGCTGTTGCTGACCACCTGAAAGCTGATTGGGTAAATGCGTTTTTCGATCTTGCAACCCAAGCATTTCGAGCAGGTCATTTAGCCTTTCCTCGTTGACCTTGCGCTTGTCCATAAGGATAGGCAAGGTGATGTTTTCCACTACATTCAGAGTGGGAATGAGGTTGTGAAATTGGTAAATCAGTCCAACTTGCCGTCTGCGGAAGATGGCGAGTTTTTCATTGCTTTGACTATATACATCTTGCCCGTTCAAATATACCTTTCCGCTTGTCGGTACGTCTACGCCCCCGACGCTGTGAAGCAATGTAGATTTGCCCGAGCCGGACGAACCGATGATTGCGGTGAATCCTCCCTTTTCAATTGTAAGTGAAACATGGTCAAGCGCAGTAACTTGATTATTTCCCTTACCGTAGACTTTGCATAAATTTTCAATTTTTAAAAACTCCATTATGTGAGTCTCCTTTCTGATGGGTTACCCATATAATAGAACCTTCAACTTACATCTCTGTGACTTTCAGGTGAGAGATCTGTCACTTTGAGAAACGAATGGTAAAGATTGCGCCGCCTTGCGGGTGGTTTTTTGCGGTAATCGTTCCTCCTTGCCGCGTTATAATCATCTTGCAGAGAGCCAATCCAATCCCGTATCCTGTAGCGTTTGGGTTTTTCCCGCGATAAAACCTGTCAAACAAGCAGTGCAAATCTTCTTGCTGAAAACCCGCACCGCTGTCGTGGATGGCAATCTCGGTAAATAACCGGTTATCCGTACAATCAATCTCAATCCTCCCGTGCTCGCCTGCACTTTCTATACAATTTTTGAGGATGTTTTGAATTGCTTGCGAAATCCAATCTGGATCGCCTTGAATAAGTACTACTTTCGGCACGTCTATTTGCAAATCAATATAGCGCAGTTCTATTGGGATTAGGAACGGGCGAAGGGCGGAGCGTATCAAGCTATTTACATCTATCTGCTCGTTTTGGAACACCACAATGCCTGCGTCCAAGCGAGATAATTTTAGTAGAGAAGTAATCAGCCAATCCATCCGCATAAGCAATTCTTCTGTTTCTCGTATAAATGCTTTCCGTTCGTTTTCATTAGGGCTATTCTCTAACAAAGACAGAATGAGGTTGGCTGATGTGAGTGGGGTTCGGAGTTGGTGGGCTATGTCGGCCAGCGAATCGGCAAGATGTTCTTTTTCTTTTTTCAGCGCATCGTTTTGCTCCCGAATGCGCAGTAGCATTTTTGTTATCTCGCTGTGCAGAATAGAAAGCTCGCCCTCGTCCGACTCTTCAATGTACAGAAGGTCAGCATTATGAAGCACAAGGTCGATTTGATGTGAAATCCGTGCAATGCTTATGTATCGGGCTTTGGTAAACACGAAAAACGCTATGCCAAAAGCGGCGGTAGAGGTAGTGGTAAGGATTCCCGCCGCCATATTGATTGCAAATCCCAGCGTCACAGCGGAGGTGGCAATTAAGGAGAACAAAATGACAAAATGTCGAAACTCTCTATTCCGAAGCATACTCGTTCCCCAATCTATATCCCGTCCCACGAACAGTCAGAATAATTTGCGGACTTGCTGGATCGTTCTCTATCTTCTCCCGCAAACGTTTGATGTACACGGTCAGTGTATTGTCATTGACAAACTCGCCTGCAGCGTCCCACAATTCGTCAAGCAGCCTGCCTCTCGTGATAATACTTTTCGAATTGCTAATAAACATCAGCAACAAGCGGTATTCTAATGCTGAAAGAAAGACCTCGCTACCGTTTTTCTCCACAATGCCACTTGCCATATCGACATGAAGCCCGTGAATTTTAAAATCAGATATGGAACGCCCACTTTTTCGCAAGGCGGCTCCAATTCGTGCAATCAATTCACGCGGACGAAAAGGCTTAGTGATATAGTCGTCCGCGCCCATGCTCAGCCCGGTAACAACACTTGACTCATCGCCAGAAGCCGTCAGAAAGATTATGGGAATATCTTGCGTTTTTTTGATTTCCGTGCAAACCGCAAAGCCATTTCCATCAGGCAAAGAAATATCAATCAACGCCAAGTCAAATTTATTTCCGGCAAGCGCGGTAAGGGCTTCACTCCGCGTAGGGACATGAGAGACTGTAAATCCCTCTGAGCGGAGCAGAAGCACAAGGTTTTTAGCGATTGTCTTATCGTCCTCAACCAAAAATATCTGGTTCATTTATTTGCACCGTCCTTTACTTTACTGCAACTATATCGTCCGTCAGCCGGGTTTTTAGCGTCAATTGGAACAAGGCAAGTATTTCCCATTTTTTCGCTGATTCCTTTGTCGTTATATAATCTATGCATAACACCTCCTTAGATCTATTATATTTCTTTTGACAGAAACATACAGTCCGAGGTATAAACAAAAAATATAGGGTGTGTAAACTTATATTAAAGGCAGAAATATGAACGCTAAAATGTAATAGGGTTAAATAGTATGAAGCTAAATGTAACAGGAAGAAATCTCTCGAAAGAAAAGAGTCTGCAAATTAAGGATGAATTTCAAAAGCAATGTCTGATAAAAGGTTTAAAACAAGAAAAAAGCCGTAGGACTTGATAATCCTACGGCAAATCTCAAAAGCCGAAAACATCCTTATTGAACCGTGACAAATGCGCAGGGGATTTGTTCTGTAATAAAGCTATCCATCTATTTTAAAGTTGAAAATACCTTACTCTGCTTGGAACTGGAACCACTTAAAATCAAACTGGCTCCCCGGTAGAAATATAAAGGTGACGGTTTGCGGACCGGTTATGCGCTCCAATACAAATTCTCTTTCGCAATAATCACTTGACTTTGTAAACTCCACAAGCTGTCTCTTTTCACCCTCTGGTCCGCTAAATAGAATATGCAGAGTATTTTTATCGATAGGCGAATGCCCGCATAAGGTTAGTTTAGTGCTTCCAGTATCACCGAAGTCCATATCTTTAAAGATGAGAGAGACGTTGTTACCAATATTTTTGATTTGTCCATCTGCCAGCCTAAAGGAATCCCCATAAATCTGATTGTATTCCAGAACGTTAAGTTGTTCGTACGCTTTTAAAGGCTTGTTGAACTGAAAGCCCTTGAGATGAATCTTTTTATGAAGAACAAAACAAAGGGTGGTGACACCTTTTATTCGCTCAGGTAATGAGTAGGTTTCCTCTTGATATACATTCCATCTGGATGATTTTTGATAGGTTACCTGTGTCAGCAGAGCTGCGTTTGGAGCATCCGGTGTACCTTTCCATATATCAATCGTATATTTATCGTTATCTAGCGCGAAGATAGGAAGGGTAAGTTCAGTAGCTCCATAATCACCGAAATCGATGTTGTCAAAACAGATCCAGCTTTCTCCTTCTCTTGCAGTAGCCACTCCGCGTTCATTCCCATTTGTTAAGTTCCGGCTCGTATTGCTATGATAACCAGCGGAAACAAACTCATAAGGATTCAAAAAGGCAGCTCCCATATCTCGAATATGGAATTCCATAAGCGAATACAGGCGCACTTGATCTGCACCGTTTTTCGTTGCACACCGTACATAGACGTCTCCGTCTCCCAAAGCCGAAATTACTGCTTCATGCCCATTTGCCTCAAGAACGGCTATATTAGCGTCAATACCGGCAGCATTCGTAACTCGCCATTCAATTTCCTGATAGGTTGCGTTCTCTGGATGAATTTGCACACGAACCGGAAGTGAACGGGTGTCCTTCGTTAGTTGATTTCCTTGCGGGCATATGATTTCCAGCTTGCGAACGGGAATTTCATCTGATAAATAGTTTTGGGATAACTCGCTCACATCCGATAGTGATTGTGACGAATGCTGATAAAGTATAAGCTCTTCGTCCTTAGAATGATCTAGCTCTCGTGCTTCGGAAGTCAGTGTAAGCTCAGCAGACTGTAAGCCATGGGAAGATGCACGTACAACGATTGTACCTGACTCCAATGAAGAGGCAATGACCGCAAGCAATTTGCCGCTGAACATCCGGCGACTTGTTCCTTTATATGAATCGTAGTCAGTGCTGTCACCATTATCCAAACCAACAAGACGCCCCGGCCCTTCTACAGAGATTTGAATACGATTATTGGCATTCTCCACGGGACGTCCTTCTTGATCGAGAGTCGAGATCTCAACAAATACCAAGTCCGATCCGTCAGCAGTCAACTGAGTTTTATCAGGATTCATGACCACAGTGGCCGAATCTCCGAAAGAAGTTACCGTATCTTCAGCGATCTGCACTCCGTGTTCATCATAAGCGACTGCTCGCAGAGTACCATCGCTATAGGGGAGCTGCCATTCCCCAAGCAGCTTTTTACCATGTTTATGGTCAATGTTAACCGTGCCCATGGATTGATCATTAAAGAACAATTCGATTTGTGGTGCGTTGGAGCATACTCGCACATCAATAAGCTGCCCTTTAGAGAAATCCCAGTACGGAAAAATATGAATCATCGGGGCGACCTTGTAATCCGTCCATTCTGCTTGATAAATATAATAGGAATCCTTTTTGAATCCCGCGGTATCCAGTTGACCGAAATACGAGTTTTTAGTGAAGTACGGGGTCGGCTCCCCAATATAGTCAAATCCAGTCCAAATAAATTGTCCAGGCGAGTAGGTCGCATCACGATCTGCGATAATGCAAGCTTCTGTGTTTTTGGCACCCCAGCTAGTAGAACTGTTCCCTAAGGCTGAGCATTGTTCATCATCGTCAGACAATACAGACTGAGCATAAGGGAAGTGGTAGATGCCTCTGCTCTGTACAGTAGACGAAGTTTCACTACCATAAATAATCCAGTCGGGATGTTCCTCATGATGCTGGTCATAGTATTTTTCGGCATAGTTATACCCTGCGAACTTCACTAGATCTGCGCATTTCTGTGCATTCTCCCATGGCATATAGTTGGAACCGATAGTAACCACTGCATTTCCTTTAGGGTCATGAACCTGCACCAGATCACGTAATTCTATGGTTAACTCTTGGCCGCGTTCATCGGCATGGGTGTCGTATATTTCATTTCCGATACTCCACATGAGCATGGAGGGGCGATTTCTATCCCGGCGTACCCAGCTGGCAATATCTTGTTTCCACCAATCCGGATAAAATCTGGCGTAGTCAAAAGGAGTTTTACTGCGTTCCCACATATCGAATGCTTCGGAAACTATGAGCACGCCCATCTCATCCGCTAATTCCATCAGTTCAACGGCTGGCATATTGTGGGCCGTACGAATAGCGTTTACACCCATCTCCTGCAGGAGGATAATCTGTCTTTTTAGAGCTGCCTTATTCACCGCAGCCCCCAAACATCCCAAATCATGATGTTGGCATACGCCATGAATCTTCACCTTTCGGCCATTCAAAAAGAAACCTTGTTGGCTGTCAAACTCCATCGTAAGGAATCCGAAGGTTTGGATTTCTTCTTCAATTACCTGATCATTCTCCAGCAGCTCCGTTTTTAGGGAATAGCAGTAAGGCTGGTTAATATCCCAGAGCATTGGATTATTGACGGATAAGAGGGCAGAGCTGGATACAGCAGACCCGACTTGTACTGGACTTTCATTTTCTGCATGAGAGATACAGATACCTGAAGCGTCCAGTATACTATGACGAATTATGTAGTGCTTTTCGCTTTGCAATAGATCATTGCACAAGACTTCGGTATCTACCTCAACATTCCAGGAATCCTCTTTTTTGTGAGTAGAGATATAAATACCATCAGGCACAATATGTGTCCCTGAATACGTCTTCAGCCATACACTGCGATAGATGCCCGCACCGGAATACCAGCGTGAATTAGGAGACTCATGAACCACTTGAACATAGATTTCGTTGATACCTTCAATAATGTATGGCGTGATATCTATTTCAAAAGTCGAGTATCCATTTTTCCAGACGCCTGCGATATGGCCGTTCACATAGAGAGTGGAGTCCATGTATACGCCTTCAAAACGAAGCGAGACACGACTATTTGGCACTTTCTCATCTATAACTATGCTTTTACGGTACCAGCCTTCTCCGCTTTCATATAGATTATGTGTATCAAAAATTAGCCAGTCATGGGGTAAGGTTACGTCGATCCACTCCGAATCAGCTGCTATCACCGATTCTAAAGTGGACTTAAGCGGCTGTTTGCTGAATAACCAGTCATTATTTAATCTTGTTTTCTGACTCATGAAAGAAGTTCTCCTTTATCTTTGGAAAATTTAGAAGTGGTTATTAACGATGTGAATGATTTCCGTAAAGACTTTTGTACTCTTTTTTATCATATCAAAGATTTTGCAAAAAGACATTCACGAAGAAGAGTAAAAAAACTGTTATAACAACGCTATTGAAATCGCATTCAAAATGATAACATGCTATTGGTAAATTATCTATTTATTTCTTAATATATCTTTTATTGCGGAGGATGAAATTTATACAAAAACAGTACTAATAAATGATGCAGAGAAGTATCTCTGGTCTATGAAAAATGATTTCGCTACAGAAGCTAATGAAAGTGAAGTGAGGGAAATTGCCTGGTACACCGGCTAAGATGTGTTGGGCTTATCGCTGATTTAATACTTTACAAATACTTGTCTGCATGTACTTGTGTTTGTTCGAATAAGTTAGAAAGAAGGACAGGACAAACCATAGGTGGAGATGCGTATAAATGGGGATGCGTAAACAAAGTTTTATTCGTGGCACGTTCATATTAACCGTGTCGTCATTTTTCACAAAAGGGCTTGGTTTTTTGAACGGAGTCTTGCTGGCACGTTTTTTGGGAGCAGAGGGAGTAGGGCTGCTTATGATTGCTCATCCACTGCTTCCCTTATTTATTACGCTGACAGAGCTGGGGCTTCCTGTTGCGATTTCAAAGCTTGTATCGGAAGCTGAGGTTAAGCAGGATGAAGCGCGAGTAAAGCGTATTCTCACAGTATCCTTAAGCATTACGGGTACGTTGAGTATTATATTAACTTTAGTGGCTCTATTTGGCTCCAAATGGATCGCATCGATTTTTTTGGCCGATCAGCGGGCGTATTATGCTATGGTTGCTATTACGCCGATCATTCCAATTATTGCGATGTCTGCTGTACTGAAAGGTTATTTTCGTGGAAAACAGAACATGAACCCACTTGCCTTTTCCGATATTATTGAGAATCTGGCGCAAATCATTGTCATTATCGGTGTTGTCAACGTTTTGTTGCCCTACGGTATTGCCTATGCGGCTGCTGGTGCAATGGCTGCCTCCGTTGTTGGGGAAGGTTTTGGTTTGCTCTATTTGTTTGCTGTTTTCAAATGGGCAAATCGAGGTAAGGTCAAAACCTCTCCACCACATACGTCAAGAATTTCACTTAAAGGAGACAGTACGTTGAGAGATTTGCTGCGCATCGGCTTACCGATGACAGGCAGCGGTTTTATTCATTCGCTCTATCATGCCTTTCTACCACTGCTGATTACGAAAAGTCTAGTACTGTTTGGTGTAGGTGTTGAGATGGCGACCAAGCAATTCGGACTTCTAGCGGGTTATGCTCTTCCCATGTTGTTTCTCCCCAGCTTCTTCACACAATCGTTGTCGACTGCATTAATTCCGGCGATCAGCGAAGCAAGTGTGAGCAACAATAGCAAGCTTATGCATAGTCGGATGGATATGGCTATGCGATCCGCGCTTATAGTAGGTTTCCCATGTACAATCATCCTGTACTTATGGGCTGTACCCTTAACAACCATGATCTATCATTCGCCAGAAGCGGGCGAGCTGTTAAAGTTAATAGCACCCTTATTTTTTCTTTATTATTTCGGAGCGCCACTGCAAGCAATTTTGCTTGGTTTGGGGAAAGCATCAACGGTTATGTGGAATCATATTCTTACGAATGTCTTTGAAGTGATTGCGATCTTTGTTCTAGGTTCTAATATTGGAATCGAAGGGGTGGCCATGGGATTCGGACTGGGGCTCTTGCTGCTGACACTGTTGAATTTTTTATCTGTGGCAGGAACGATCGGGTTTTATTTTGACTTTCGTATTGTATTCAAGGTTGGAGCAGGAGGAATTGTCATGGCGCTTAGCGGGTTGGCGGCTCACGGAATTCTGGAGCGATTGGACCTGGGGCAGATTATTCAACTGTTCGGAGCGTTGCTTGTTTCGTTAATCACCTATGCAGCAACATTGCAGGTAACCCATGCGTGGGAAAGGGCACCGAAACCACCAACGATTACACCTGTTTCTTGAAAAGGAATATTTCTGATATTCCGGTACCGTGCTCCAAAAAGTAAATTGAGTAATAATGCAACCCTCTGTGTACCAGTATGGGGGCGGATGAAGGTAACGGATGGGGAGCAGCGAGATGTTTAACTGTATTTTGTGCAGCTATAATCGTTCAAAACAGTTGTGTATTGAAAATAGCTGTATTTCTTACATCTATTCTCACGAGTTAAAGCCTATTAGGTGATTTCTCTTGATTTTAATTGTATAGAGTGCAGTTAAAGTCGGAGTTATTCCCTAGCAATATCGATTAAGTGTATAAAATGCAGTTATTTCATTAGATTACGTTAAAATCCTGAGCTACAAATATACGGAGTGTGGATATCAGAAGTTACAATCATAATTTGCTCAGGCAAAACGCCAGTGATCTAAAATATCAGGCAGCGATCCTTGATTATTGGAGATTGCTGCCTGATTGACTATGTGTGAACTACGCTCAATTGACTCCATGCAAAAATGGAGTCTATCTCATAAGTAATCTAAGTGATTTCTATAGGGCTGCTTCTAATAGCAAATTGGATTGATTAGGTAACATTTTGCGCACACGTATTTGCTATCGGACACAGCTGAGCTTAAGAGCAGATTTAGCTTACATTTGGAATTTTAACGGACCCAATCGCAGTTATTACCATGAAAAACACCCGAAATGACTCTCTTTTTAAGGAATAGTTTCACTGGAGTCCGTAACCTAACTCAAAAGCCTAAAAACAAGCAAATAGCGTCTTCTGAGTCCGAAAAGCTCTAAACTTGATCAAGACTGGGTGATTTAGAGGTAGGTACAACGGACAAAAGCATTCAACCCCCGGTTCATAACAGCAAAGCAACAATTCTCCTATAACGGATGATCGCTGCTCTGCTGTTTTTTACTAAAAGAAAAAGCAGGTGGTCTTAATGGAAAGAAAACATGTAGTTTAGTTTGAACAAAGGAATACGTACTGGAGCAAGTTATTGGAGTGGGTAGGGTAGCTGATATACCAATCTCTATGGCATTTAATGAATGATTTGGTTGCATTACTGGGTCGTACCCGTTTACGGACCGACTGAAATGGAGATGTAGACTATTAAGTAAGAACTGATAAGGAGAGTTTGTCAAAAAGGACGGCATAGGGCGCGATTCAAGCTTTTACGAGACAGTTAAAAAGTGGAGCAGGACAACGCTAGTTATTACCGAGTATTACTGAGTATTACTGAGTATTACTGAGTATTACAGAGTATTACAGAGTATTACAGAGTATTACAGAGTATTACAGAGTATTACCGAGTATTATCCTTGACCGTATTTTTTTCTGTAATGAGTCAGTGTGAGTAGTGGCCAGATATACTGATAACTATGATAATTGGAATAGAAATTACCGGGGAGACCAGCGCCAGTGGGATAAGAAGTTTTCCAATCCTCTTCATGAATAGACGTGATTAGTCTTTGAATTCCTTTTTCCACCGCAGCTGTTGGCTCTGGCTGAACGGCGATAATCGCATCAAGTGCCCAGGCGGTTTGTGAAGGTGTGCTTTCTCTTAAAGGAACATATTGTAGAAGACGGTCGCTGTGACAAGACTCCCCCCAACCGCCGTCCGAGTTCTGAATGCTTAGAAGCCACTTCACTCCTTTTTGCAATGTATCATGATTTATAGGCAGCCCAACAGCCTGCAGGCCTGTTAATGATGCCCAAGTGCCATAAATATAACAAACACCCCATCTTCCGTACCACGAACCATTCTTCTCCTGATGTTGAATCAGCCATTTTGTACCCCTTTTAATGAACTCGTGTTGTGTATTTAAACCAGCGAAGTTTCCGAGAAACTCCAAAGTTCGTCCGGTAAGATCTGCTTCCGAAGGATCAATGGCTGCAGATTTAGCACCATCGATAGCGAGCCATGTGAGCATTTCTTTATTGGTGTTTTTTTCGAATGCCGGCCAGCCGCCATCGTTATTTTGCATCGATAGGACCCAACTCAGTCCGCGATTCCATGATTCCAGATATGAAGGGTGAATGGTTGATAAGCTTCGGATGGCTCGCAAGGCTGCCGTTGTATCATCTACGTCCGGATTGATTGTATTAGACTCAGAGAATCCCCATCCACCGGGAACTATATCCGGATTATGGATGCTCCAATCAGCAGGTTTATGATGCTGTTTATCCAGAAGATAAGAAGCAGCGTGTTTTATTCCTTTGTGATCAACTGGAATTTGTGCCTCTTGTAAAGCATAGGAGATTAACGCTGTATCCCATATTGTAGATGGAGAGTTTTGAATTGTAGTATTATGATTTGATTGGCATTGCAGCGCGGTGAGACCTCGAATGGCCTGTGTAATTATCGGATGCTGCCGATCATAATCGAGAGCAAGCAGGGCAAAAACCATAAGAATTGTACTGCTGGCATAGCTGTAAAAGGTACCGTCGGATTCGATTCGCTGGAGCATATATTGTTCCGCTTTGTTTTTGGCAGCTTCATGTATGTAGTGTGGACTCCCGAGTAATCTGCTCAAACCCATTTGAATAACATCCTGCATCTCCTGATATCCACGGGTAGGCGATTCATCTCTATCCAATCGTGTCTCCATAAGATCTGACAGATCAGGAGCATGGGTTGTAGTGATCGAAAATCGTCGATCGGCCATAATGAGCATAGGAGTGAGGTGTACCCTAGAGTAGCCAGAAAATTCGAAATAGTTAATAGGGAAGTAAGAGGGAAACAAAAGCACCTCCAGTGGAATCGAAGAAATTGCTAAAGGCCACTTGCTTTGACCCGTTGCGGCGAGAATGACTCTAGTTAAGATACTTGTGACCTTGCCTAAACCACCTTTAGACAGTATATAACGTTTAGCCCGCAGTATTGGCTCGTCTGTTATCTTACTGTATCCAGAATAGAGCAGGGCATAATAAGCTTCGACTGATGTGGATAAGTTCCCAGCTTCTTCGTCCTTATATAACTGCCAGCAACCCTCTCGCTGTTGTGCATCAAGAATGCGATCATGTAGCTGCCGAATGAGCGTTTCATTCTGTAGGTTCAACACCCTAAAGAGAATGATCATATAAGCATCGATCACAATCCCGTTCTCAAAACAAAAATGCCATGAGCCGTCATCCTTCTGCTGTTGTAGCAAGAAAATTGACAAACGTTCGATTTCTTCATCTACTTTACTTAGTATATCCGTCATGTTTTGGGTTCCTCCGAAGGCATCATTTTTAACATTATATGAAGTCGGAGAACAGGACATGAAAAAGAGCTGCTTAGTCGCTTTTACGCAACTTTGCAGCTCTTTTAGCATTATTAAAAGGTTAATTTTCAATTACAATACGATTTAGCTTGAGATTAACCGGAGCAGCAATGGTGTCACCTACAGGGCATTTGCTCTCCAGAAATTGTACGAACTGTTCGACCTTCTCAGCAGGGGATGGAGTCTTTATGTAGAATGTATACCGAATATCGGAATAGCCAGGACGTACTTCAGAGCGGTTGAAGAATCCGTCGAGATCCAAGTCACCTTCCACATTTACTCTGAAATCTTCAAGCTCCACCTCAAATTTAGAGGCGTAGACCCGAGCTACAATGGATTGGCAGGCACCCAAAGAAGCGAGCAAAGCTTCAACAGGATTCATTCCTGTATCCGTGCCCCCTAGACTTGTCGGTTCATCGATGACCAGCTCGAATTGTCTTGCATTAGTAACGACCTTTACGCCGTCTTGCAAATGAGCAGTTGCTTTGAAAGTTTGAACATTTGGCATGTGTTTACACTCCTTCTTGTGGACAAACTAAGGATGATTTAATGTTTCTTATTTTTTTGTAATTCATAGTATGTTTCTAGGAATTGTATAGATTATAGTTCTATTCTGTATACCCGTCAATACATGATTAAAATTATAGTTAGGAGGCAGCTAGAGTGTCGACCGAAATTGAGGGCTATTTGGACTATCCTATGGTTGCAATTCCAGGGGGAGAAATAGAATTAAGAGACGATCGGATAAAGCGTAGATGGAAAGTACAATTCAAACCGTTTCTTCTTGCACCCTATCCTGTAACTATGGATCTATCCAATGCTATAATTAATAACTCATCTCAGGGAGATCTAAAGCCGTTTGTGAATATAAAGGTGAAGATGGTATACACATTACTTGGATAAGGAGTCAGACGGCTTCCATCTTGCCCGGTCTTATTAATGGGCTATGGTTTTGTAAGTGGAATTAGAGGAGGGAATAATTATGCGCGAAGGGCACATAGATAAGCACGGTTATAACGAGCATCGAGAATACGGAGAGCATGAAGAAATGAATATAAATGGAGTCAAGGAGGGTTCGGAGCATCCTCACAAAAGCGCTCAGACCTTTCGTCGTGCTAGGGCTATCGCATTTTTGGACAAGCTAATGATTAATCGTTCGGCGTTGCAGCAGCAGCTAAACGAGTCAAAGATTGAATCGGCAAAACAAGTCATTAGTGGTGAACTAAAAGCTACGGAAGCGATCATCGATGAGTTCATACATATGTTTCAGATTCATGAGATAACTTCTGATAAGAGAGAAGAGAGAAGATAGAACCTAAGCCACTCAGCTATATAGAGGTGTTCATTCCCTAAGTTTTGATATGAATGAAAAAAAGACTTCTGAAGGAATCAGAGGTCTTCTTTATGTGTAGCTAATAAAGAAAAATGTCTAATGTAAAGAGAATACATCATTAAGTAAAACGCTTTCATGTTCACTCGATAAATTGATTTATATAATTAGTCCTGTAAGCAATATAAAAATGGGGGGGCGAAAAAGAATGAAAAAGGTCAACAAAAAAAGGATTAACCTAACTCTAACAGTGTTGATGGCTATGTCCATGCTTATCACTGCTTGTGGTGGGAACAACGGGAATAAAGTGAATTCTGAGGCTAATGCAAACGCAGGCAAAACGGGAAAAACCCCTGCGGCGGAAGAGAAGCTCAAGATTACTATGTGGTCCCAATTCGCGGATCCAAATTCTAAAGACGGCGGGTTTGTTGGTTTTTATAAAGCACTTGAAGCAACCCAGGCTAAATTTCCTAATGTTGAAATCGAGCATGTGGGTGTTGGGGGCGAATCTTATAAAACAAAAGTGAAAGCGGCTTCAGCCGCCAATGAGCTGCCCGACATTTTTTACACCTGGGGTGGCGGATTCTCTGAGCCATTTATAGCGGGGAACCGGATTTTGTCCATTGATGATCTCGCAAAAGATGGAACGCTGGACCAAATTGTACCAGGTACGACAGACAATTTCATCTTCGATAGCAAGCTTTACGGTCTGCCGATCAATATAGCTACTGCTCAAATGTACGTCAATAAAGAACTATTTGAGCAAGCAGGAGCGAAAATTCCGGAAACATGGGATGAGCTTGTTGCTGCGATTGAAGCACTAAAAGCAAAAGGCATTCAGCCGATTGCACTTGGGGCTAAAGACAGATGGCCAGCAATGCAATGGAACGCGATTCTAGCCATCCGGATGGCAGGCGTGGATGCTGTAAATGCCGCTTTAACGAAAACAGGATCATTCGACACAGCTGAATTCACAGAAGCTGCTGCGAAATACAAACAATTGATTGATGCGGACTCCTTCGGCAAACATTTTGTTGGAACTTCTTATGATGACGCGACAAATATGTTCCTATCAGGCAAAGCAGCTATGATGTTCATGGGCGCTTGGGTCAACGGACAGATTGAAGATGATAACTCTCTGGTCAAAGGTAAAGTGGTACCGATTAAATTTCCAACCATTCCAGGGGGGAAAGGAAATGCTGACGAGTGGTTCGGAGGTTCGGGTGAAACATTCGTGCTCAATGCCGATCTGAAAAACAAGGAAAGAATATGGGAAGTATACAAGTTCTTTATTGAGACCATGTCTAAAGAAGTATTTCTGGCTGGTTCAGGCTCCTCAGCATGGAAAGTTGATGTAGGTGACACTTCTCAAATGAATCCACTGGCTCTGCAAATTGGTGAATTGTCCTCATCAGCAACTGGTTTCTCCTACTGGTGGGATCAAATGCTGAATGGTAATGACACTGAATCTATGTTCGGTTCGCTGATGAAATTCGTCGCCGGAAAAACAACAGCTGAAGACTACACGAAAGAACTACAGAGCAAGGTTAATCAAGGACAATAATCTGCGTCAGGCGGCGAGAATTGTTCGCCGCCTGATCGATTTAAGGTGGAGTGAAGCATGCATCAAGTATTCGGAAACAAAAAGGCTATCGCCGTATTTGTTGTTCCTGCTTTGATTTTATACATTCTTGTTGGTTTTTTCCCGATCCTTCAGTCTATGTATTACAGTCTGCTGGACTGGGATGGGATACAACCGGCTAAATTTATCGGTTTAGCTTCTTATAAGGATTTATTTTTTACAGATACGTACGGCATGGATTTTGATCATTCGATACTTAATACGTTGTATCTGGCAGTTCTTTCTGTTTTCATGCAACTTCCGATAGCTCTGGTGCTCGCTCTGGTTCTTGCCAGAGGGGTGTGGGGTGAAAAGCTGTATCGTACTTTGTATTTCATTCCAGTCTTGGTATCCTCCTCTGTCATCGGGGTTATGTTTCTGAAAATCTATCAGCCTGAATATGGCTTGCTGAATACGATACTCAATCAACTAGGCTTGTCCTCCTGGACACATGATTGGTTAACGGAAAGCGGAACTGCACTAATAAGTGTTATGATTCCAATCGTTTGGCAATATATCGGCTACCATATGCTTCTAATGTACGCTGCCATCAAAGGGATTCCTGAAGATTTGTACGAGGCTGCGAAAATTGACGGAGCATCAAGTATAAGAACCGCCTTCTCTATCACTATTCCACTTATTTCACCGATCCTGAAGGTATGCGTCATATTTGCTGTTTTGGGATCATTGAAGTTTTTCGATTTAGTCTTCATTATGACCAATGGCTACCCTACACCGGAAACTAGTGTTCCAAGTACATTGATGTATTCGTCGATTTTTAATCGCAATATGTATGGGTACGGCAGCGCGATGGCCGTGTTTATGGTTGTGGAATGTCTCTTTTTCTACTTAGTTCTACAAAAACTGATCAGAACCTACGATGATAAGGAGGAGAGCTAATGACGACAACACATAACCGCCGCTGGCCAAAGGTTGTTTTGCAGATTGCGTTTCTAATTTTCGCAGTTATTCAACTGTATCCGCTCGTGTGGCTTGTATTTTCCTCCTTTAAAACAAACATAGAAATTACAGGCTCAAATGTGATGGGCTTGCCTAATGAGTGGCGGTGGGCGAACTACGACTACGCACTTTTTAAGGCGAATATCGCACGTAACTTTTTGAACAGCCTTATGTATACAACGGTAACTGTCATTATTTCTGCTCTGTTATCGGCAATGGTTTCTTTTGCTGTCGCAAGAATGAAGTGGAAGCTTAATAATGTGGTGCTTACTTTCTTCATGCTGGGATTGATGATCCCCGTTCATGCTACGCTGCTACCTGTCTTTCAGATGTTAAAAATGACAAGCTTGCTGAATACGCCTTGGGCCTTAATCATTCCTTATACCGTTAGTGCACTTCCTACTACAATCTTTATCATGATTGGTTTCTTTAGAGCGCTGCCAGGGGAGTTGGAAGAAGCCAGCGTTGTAGACGGCTGCAATATTTATCAGGTTTTTTTCCGTATTATGCTTCCGCTTGTAAAGCCGGCTATCGTAACCACTTCCATCTTTACTTTTTTATCCGCTTGGAACGAACTGATGTTTGCCAATACATTCATTAATGATCCTGACTTAGCAACAATTACCGTCGCCATCAATTCGTTTAAAAGTGCCTATGCCACAGAATTTGGACCTATGTTCGCAGGAATGGTTGTGGCTACACTACCCATGATCATTATCTACTTGTTCCTAAGTAATCAAGTCCAAAAAAGCATTATTGCCGGGGCAGTTAAGGGTTAAAGCAATGGGATAGGAATCTTTCGAAAAATGCTATACTAGTGTCGTATTGAAGAAGCTATAAATAAAAGTCCGTATTCGCTTAATGTCGGCCAGGAGGTTACCGATGAGGTTTGCACGTATCCGATCACAAATCGTTTTTTACTACTTGGCCTTATTAGTGGTTTCCATGATTGCAAGCGGTATTATGTACCAACGAATCAATGAGAAATTCACCGAGGAAAAGGTAGGTGAGGTATCGCTTCAAACCTTGAACGCCATGAATTCCGGAATCGAATCACTTCTTGACAGCACGAATAATTATTCCAAGATGATCGTGTCGAACAATACGGTTCAGGAAATTTTGGGCAGTGATCTGGCGGGTAACGACATCGGAATTTTAACTTACAAGCTAGAGGTTGCTCTGTCAGATTTTATGCTCGCAGAGCCCTCTATCTCTTCTGTCTATCTATTCGATAATGCAGGACGTAAGTTTGCGATTGATTTGCAGTCAGCAAAACCGATCAGAACGGATGGGATCGAGTCAGCGGAATGGTACTCCGAGGCGGTCGCCTTAGACGGAAAAGCAATTTGGAGGAAAAATGCCGGAGGTATCTTCAATTTTGAGACGAAGGAACCCCAGCAGGATCCACAATATATTTCTCTGATTCGCATCGTAAACGACATGAACACTTCTAAGAAAATAGGAGTATTAGTCGTGAACATTACAGTTCAGGAGCTAAAAAAAAGCTATGAACGTTCGATCAACGATAATAAACCTGATTTAATGATCGAAACTGGATATGAGACACTCCTTGATTTTACACGGCCTGAATTATCGACTTATACAAACTCTTCTATGCTTGATGTGCCGCTCGGCAGTAGCAAAATCGTAAAGATCAAAGATCATAATTATCTGATCTCTTCTCTGGTTTCAATGGATCGTGGTTGGAGGTTTACTAGCGCTCAGCCTTTGGGGGAATGGGAAAGCCCCTATCGTCAATTTAATCTGATGCTGTTAATGATTATGTTGTTTAATTTCATTTCTATATTTTTAGGTTCCGTCTGGATTTCTAGATTCATTACTACACCTATTTTACATATGCTGCGATCCATGAAAAAAGTGGAGATTGGAGAGTTCAGTTTGGTTCGGTACGAGGCGAGAACGGATGAGCTGAACCAGTTGAAAGATAGGTATAACAATATGATTATGACCATTGAGCAAGCGCTTAAGCGGGAGAAAGAAGAACAGAAATTGATTCGGAAACTCGAATTGGATATTTTGCAGCAGCAAATTAAACCACATTTTTTATATAACACGTTAGAATCAGCTGGCTATTTAACTTTGTCAGGAAATAATAATGAGGCGTACCAGATTATTTCTGAGCTTGCAGCCTTCTATCGTCAGAGTCTTAGTAAGGGCAGTGATGTAGTAACGTTAAGAGAAGAAGTAGAGATCACTAAAAGTTATCTGAGTATACAAAATATTCGCTATCCAGAAATTTTCATCAGTGAAATTGAGGTGCCGGAAGAAGCTGAGTATGTTCGGATACCCAAATTGACGCTTCAGCCGCTTGTAGAAAATGCGCTTTATCATGGTATTCGCCCTTTAGGGGAGTGTGGTAAGATTCGCATCCTTGCCCGTATTCAGGGGAATCGACTGAAGCTAGTCGTGGAAGATGATGGTGTGGGGATGAATGAAGACAAACGTCGGGAAATGCAAGCTGAGCCCTATGGGCAAAATGAGTCCAGTTTTGGGTTGCGCGGTACTTTGATGCGTTTGAAGCTGTACTATGGGGCGGACATGAATTGTAGTTTGGTCAGTGCACCGGGAGAAGGAACTCGGATTGAATTGGAACTACCGCTTGAGGAGGGGAATAGTCATGGAGCTTGAACTGCTCAGAGCCATTATTGTGGATGATGAAATTAATGCGAGAAAAATTGTTCCCATCATTATAGATTGGCAAGCAGTTGGTTACAGATTCGTAGGTGAGGCCTCGAATGGAAGCGAAGCGTTAGATCTGATCGAAACCATGAAACCGGATGTAGTATTTACAGATATCAGTATGCCTTTTATGGATGGACTGGAATTAAGCCGGTTGATAAAAGAAAGGTATCCGCTAGTCAAAATTGTGATCATCACTGCACATCCCGAATTCGAATATGCAAAAAGAAGCCTGGACATTGGAGTGCAAAATTTTATCTTGAAGCCGCTCCAAGCCGAGGAGGTACGAAGAGTTGCGGTAGATCTTCATGGAAAAATCCGGGAAGAGACAGAGCGGTGGAACGAATATCAGGAGCTGAACCGACAGTTAAATGAAAACGCCGTTCAACTAAAAGAAAAATTTCTAAATGATTTGCTATCAGGCCTCTGGGACCCCGATCAGTTGGATAGCCGATTCCATTACTTTTTTCCTGAATCAGCGAACAGCTTGTTTTCAATCATGCTTATTGAACTTCAAATTCCCTTAGAAGAAGGGGAGGAACAACGAATCCTACAGTCTTTGCGTTGTAAGAGGTTTATTGATTACGCGCTTGAAGAGTATGAGGGAATCGAAGTTTTTTTTGATAACAGTCAACGGATTGTCCTTCTTAATAGAAAAGATAATCAGAATCTTACGAAGATTGGAGAGTGGCTGGCCCAATCGCTCCATGAAAAGCTAGGATGTAAAGCTTACATTGGCGTAGGTAGTACCTGTACGGATTTCAATAGGATCAAAGAATCCTATAAAGAGGCGCTGGAGGCAGTTAGATATGGTAAGTTAAAGGGCAGTAACGCTATCTATTTTTTTAATGATGAAATTCATTTCGGGGGCCGATCCTGGGAAGTTAAGACGATTGAAATTGAGGAAATTTTGTTTTTTGTAAAAGCTGGTGTCTTAGACAAGGCTGTGCAATCCATTGAGAAAATGTTTCAGGATTTGGAGAAGTCCAAGGCTTTTTCTGTGGAACGAGCTAGGCTGGTTTCGGCCCAATTTGTCTCCACATTAATCAATTCACTCGCTGAAATGGGAGTTATACTAGATAATAATCTTTCTTTCGATATTTCGCCATATAAAAGGATTTTTGAGCTCGATAGCCTGCCAGACATGCAACAGACATTACTTGAACTCACAGAGAAGGTAACCTCTCAAGTAACCCGGGCACGAAGCAAAAAAACTAATAATATTATCCATGAAGTTAAAGAATTTATTCAACAGGAGATGCACATTCCGGAGATGTCTTTATCCTATGTATCGAATAAATTCCACATGAATTCCAGTTACTTTAGCCGGATCTTTAAGCAGGACACAGGGATTAGCTTTACGGATTATCTACTCAAGTGCAGAATGGAAAAAGCGGTGAAGCTTCTGAATGAAACGGATTGGAAAGCTTATCAAATTGCTGAAAAGGTCGGCATTAAAGATCCATTTTACTTCAGTAACTGTTTTAAAAAAGTAATGGGAGTATCCGTTCAGGAGTATAAGAAAAATAGCTTTTCCCTATAAATCACTCCGTTGAATTTGATAATTTTCCTCTTTAAGCCCGCACTTTATGCGGGTTTTTTATTGTTTTTTTAGATATAAAGTAAGCAATAATGATGTTACAAAATGGAAAAATGATCTTGACAGAAATGGTTTCTATCGTATACATTTGTATACATGAAGAGCGCGTATACAAATGTATACACCGCAAAAGGAGGAAATAAAATGCGTGAAGGACATATCGGCAAACGTGGCGGTCATAGGGAACATGGAGAGCACAGAGATCGTGAGGGACGTGGCGAACACAGAGATCGTGGCTTTATGAAACATGGGATGACAGAATCAATGGATCCACATCCTAAAAGTGCTCAAACTTTTCGCCGTGGCAGAGCCATCGCTTTTTTAGATAAGCTTATGGTTAACCGGGCTACATTACAGCGGCAGTTAAATCAGCCTGAGCTTGAATCGATTAAACAAGTGGTTAGCGGTGAATTAAAAGCAACGGAAGCGATCATTGAAGAGTTTAAACAAATCTTTCAGATTCATGAGATCGCTCCAGAAGATACAACATCAAAAGTTAATAAAGAGGAGAGTAAAGAAAAAGATGAAAATAACTGAGCTCATTAAAACCCGTAGAAGTACAAAACAATTCAAACAGACTCCAATTCGTGAAGAGGAGTTACATTCATGGCTGGAGGCTGCAAGTTACGCTCCTAATCATCGTATGACCGAACCTTGGGAGCTTCTTTTCATCGGACCCAATACTAGAGCGAAATTAAAGCATAAGACGGATTTTGGCAACGCACCTGTTGTTTTTGCAGTTCTGTCTAAGCCTGCCGCAACTGCGTTTGAACGCGATGAGAATGTTATGGCTGCTGCTTGTTTCGTACAAAATTTCTTATTAGCTGCACATGAAGCAGGTGTAGGTACGTATTGGGCTTCGCTGGGGGCTTTGCCTCATAATCGTGAGATTCTTAGTGTTCAAGAAAATTACGATGTTATTGGGATATTTGGAATGGGGTATCCGGAGGAAGTGCCGAATGCGAAACCCAGAACACCGATTAGTTCTAAAATCACGTATTTATCTTAAACAATTGAAGGTGGCGGAATGTGGAAGCTTAAGCATTATTTGAGGCCATATTGGGTGTGGTGTGTGTTGGCACCATTGCTGATGCTGGTCGAAGTAACTATGGATTTACTGCAGCCCACGCTCATGGCGAGCATTGTGGATAAGGGTGTCATGACAAAAGACTTGTCTCATATTTTCTCGACCGGACTGATCATGCTTGGTGTAGCATTTATCGGTCTAATTGGTGGGGTGGGCTGCACTATTTTTTCGAGTATTGCTTCTCAAAACTTCGGAAATGATTTGCGGATTAGCTTGTTTGAACATATTCAGAAATTTTCTAATAAGAACCTGGATCAATTGAAGACGGGCTCACTGATTACACGATTAACAAATGATGTGGTACAGCTGCAAACCTTTGTGCAAATGATTTTGCGGAGTATTCGATCTCCCTTGCTATTAGTCGGAAGCTTGGTGATGGCGATTCGGATAAGTCCTATGCTGACCCTCATCCTAGCCGTTGCCGTGCCACTCTTGAGTTTAATTTTGTATGGGTTAATCCGACTTTCTTTTCCTTTGTTTCAGAAAATGCAGGTCAAATTAGACGGTGTGAACACAGTGTTGCAGGAAAATTTATCAGGCATTCGTGTAGTCAAAGCATTCGTCCGCGCTAACCATGAACAGAAACGCTTTAATACAGCTAACAAGGATTATACAGAAATTGCGATAAAAGCGGTACGGTTAATGTCATTAAATATGCCGCTAATGATGCTTGTACTAAATGCCAGTATTGTTGCTGTACTATGGTTTGGGGGAGTGCAAAGCTGGAACGGTGGGCTGCCAGTTGGTCAGCTGATCGCTTTTATTAACTATATAACCCAATTGTTGATGTCAATGCTGATGTTAAGCAATATGTTGACCTTCTTCTCACGAGCCAAGGTTTCTGCCGATCGGGAGAATGAAGTATTTTCCACCATTAGTGAGATTAAAGAAGTTGCCAACGCTAAAAAAGATGCCATACACAACGGTCGGATTGTATTTGACAATGTATCTTTTGCTTATGATCCTTCGGATGAAAATCTAGTGTTAGACGATATTAATTTCACTGCGGAGCCAGGAGAAACAGTGGCCATTCTTGGTGCCACCGGTACTGGTAAATCATCATTGGTCAGCCTCATTCCCCGGTTTTACGAAGTGTCCTCTGGATCCATTACAATTGATGGCTCCGACACTCGTATGATTGCTCTGGAAGATTTGCGCAGCAGAATCGGATTTGTTATGCAGCAGGCTATTCTGTTCAGCGGTACTATCCGCGATAATATCCGATACGGCAGACCGGATGCCACAGATGAGGAAGTGAAAGAAGCAGCAATAGCCGCTGAAGCTCACAATTTCATTTTAGAACTTCCACAGGGTTACGATACAGAGCTCGGCCAGCGTGGCATTAACCTGTCCGGTGGGCAAAAGCAGCGGCTTTCGATTGCACGGGCACTTTTAATTCAGCCAACAATCCTCATTATGGATGACAGCACTAGTGCGCTCGATGCAGCGACAGAGTCACGAATCCGGCAGATGTTAAAAACACGGCTGCGCAGCAGCACGAATATTTTGATAGCTCAGCGTGTCACCTCTGTAATTGATGCTGATCGTATTCTGGTATTAGAAAACGGCCGAATTGCTGTACAAGGTACACATGATGGACTTATGAACAGCAGTGAAATATACAGAGATATCTGGAGATCACAGATGAAGGGAGAGGAGGTGCCTTATGTCAAAGCTTAATAATGGCATGAACACCACTCCTTTTAATCGATCAGGCGGATTCGGACCTGGATCTGGCCCTGGACGCGGCGGAGCTGTGCCGATCGTACGCGCTAAGAATCAAGCGGGAACACTCAAACGCATCTGGATGTATTTGAACCGCCAGCGGTTCGGGTTAATCATTGTGTATGTATTTACTGTGTTAAATGCAATTCTTTCGTTGATTGGGCCTTATCTAATCGGTAAAGCGATTGATACTGCGGTAATTCCTCACGATTATCAGGGTCTTATTCGTTTTTGTCTACTCCTAATAGGTATTTATGGGCTAAGCAGTGTGGTTGCTTGGGTGCAAGCCTATGTTATGACATCCGTCTCACAGAATACCGTGTTTGAGCTGCGTCGTGATCTGTTCAGCAAATATCAACAGCTACCGATTAAGTTTTTTGACACGCAAGCTAACGGAGAACTAATGAGCCGGGCAACCAACGACATAGAGAGCGTATCCAGTACACTTAATCAGAGTGTGACTCAGTTATTAAACAGTTTGATCACCCTAAGCGGTTCACTAGTGATCATGTTAATGATGAACGTTCCGTTGACCGTAGTTTCACTGATAACGATCCCTCTTGTGTTATTGTCCAGCCGTAAAATCATAGGTTTAAGTCGAACTTATTTTAAAAATCAGCAACGCCATCTAGGTGAGTTGGGTGGATTTATCGAAGAAACCATCAGCGGACAAAAAGTAGTCAAACAATACAGCAGGGAAGAGACAGAAGTGAAACGGTTCCGCAAAATCAGCGGAGAGTTGAATAAAGTCGGCATTAAGGCACAAATTGTTTCCGGATTAGTGGGACCGGTCATGAACATGATTAATAACCTTGGATTTGCGATCATTGCCGGGGTGGGTGGCTGGATGGCTTTTCATAACATGGCTACGGTTGGCGTAATCGTTAGCTTCCTTACGTATTCCAAACAGTTCGGACGCCCGATCTCCGATCTTGCTAACCAGTACAATCTAATTCAGTCGGCAATTGCTGGTGCGGAGCGTGTGTTTGAAGTTATGGATATGCCATCCGAATATGGTGACGGTGATGAACAAAGTGACGATCTGCCACGGTTAAAAGGGAACGTTGTTTTCAAAGACGTTTCATTTGCTTACAAGCCGGATTCACCAATTCTGAGCGGGGTTACGTTTGAAGCAAAACCCGGAGAGAAAATTGCGCTTGTTGGCCCAACGGGAGCTGGAAAAACGACCATTGTCAACTTGCTGATCAGATTCTATGATTTAAGCGGCGGCTCCATATTCATTGATGGCCGCGATATTGGAGAGCTGGATAAAAATGCACTTCGTAGTCAATTGGGAATGGTATTGCAAGACGCGCATGTATTCTCGGGAACGATTCGGGAAAATATTCGCTTTGGACGTCTTGATGCGACAGACCAAGAGGTAGAGGAAGCGGCAAGATTGGCCAATGCAGATGCCTTTATCAATAGACTGCCGCATGGATATGAGACTATTCTCCATGCGGAAGGCAGTAATTTGAGCCACGGCCAGCGTCAGCTTTTAACGATTGCCCGCGCCATTCTAGCTGATCCAGCTATTTTGATCCTAGATGAGGCAACCAGCAGTGTGGATACGCGTACGGAAATGCATATTCAACAGGCGATGGAAAAGCTAATGAAGGGACGAACAAGCTTTGTGATCGCCCATAGGCTTAGTACCATCCAGGATGCTGATCGTATACTCGTTATTCAGGGTGGCGGAATTGCCGAGCAAGGCAGTCATAAAGAGCTTCTTGCGCTGCAAGGTGTTTATTACGAGCTGTACAATACCCAGTTCAAACGAGCGATTTAAAAGAATCTTTACTTGAACTGATAACATTTGTAAGTAGATGCTTTTATCGGACTCCTCTGACCTTAAAGGCAAGATTTTCTGATTTTCAGAAGATTAAAGGACCCCACTGCAGCTATTGGCATGAAAAACACAAAATATAAGTCACTTTCTAAGGAATAACGTCCTTGAGGTCCGAAGCCCTGTTTCAAGAGCTGAAAACTACCAAATAACGTCATCTGGGTCCGAAGTCCTTAAAAAGATGTGTAATCTATTGGCGTAATTAATGCCCGATAAAAAGAGCGGCGATTCACCTATTATAGGAGAATCGCCGCTCTTTTTATAAATTCCTCTCTAATAACGTTCCGAGTTGTTCAGCCAAGACTTGATAGGTCACAGGTCTTTCATTCTTGAACCACCATTCCACTACCCCTGCATAAGCCGATGCAACAAAACTAATAATAACCTCTTCATGTAACCCTTCGTTTATGCCTTCGGTGGTAGTTACTTCATGTCTAAACTCATCGAGAAGAAAGCTTAAGAAACGATTTCGGAAATAAGGAGCACCTTTACAATAACAGCCTTTTTAAGCGCATCTTGAGTTTTGAATTTCAGAAGGAAGTCACAATAGAACAGAGGATCATATCATTGAAGTAATCAATTATTCTCAATCGATGAATTGATGCTGGAGGGTGGGGGCATTTTAAACGGGTCTTTCCTGAATGAAGATTTAATTGATGAGTTGAGCCTGGTTATAGTTCCCATCGCAGATGGTGCCTCTAATTCTGTGACCTTATTTGAAATGGATGCATCTATGAAACAACAGCCCCCAGCAAATTTTAGCTTGAAGAGTGTAGAAAAACTTGCGGATGATGGGCTATGGTTGAAGTATGTAACACGGCGTGATTAAATCTATGTTTCTTAAAAAGCGCAAAGCAAAATATGCTTTGCGCTTTTTGAATTCGAGAAAGTAGTAAGCATTCTTCTCATTCCAAGCCTGCCAGATGCATCGTTTGTTTCAGACGATCTACGTTCACATAGATGTCCTCCAGTCCTGGAAAACGAATCGCAGGATCGGGTACACCTTGCCCGTACACCATATAATATTCGAGATTATTATGGTTGCTGATCATCCAATAGGTTGGAACAACATGCTGGGCATGGAAAATTTCAATGACCTGTGTTCCAGGCTGGCAAAAAGCCAGATTAGCGAGTCCAGCACCATGTGGACCTACGATTACTTTCGCTGAGGCGAATAATTGGATTTGCTGGGCAACCGTCCAGTCCTCTAGACAAATCGGTACGATATTAAAATTCTCAAGGCAGCGGATGACATCATCTTCATTAACCAACCGTCTTGAGCTTGCTTTTTTTCGTGAGATATAAAAACGTTCTGGAGTGACTAGTGTTGTTTCTCTATGCGGCAACAAAAATCTTCGCAGTGTATCCGTGGTCCAAGGAGGATAATGTGAATTCATCATTAAGGAAGGGACAAGTAGCCGGTCAGCCTGAACATATACTTCTGAATTCGTCCGGATCACCAATGACTCGGATATCCCAAGCATGGCCCACGTTTGTTCCACAAAGGGTCCATACGGATTTGGATTCATGATAATAGTGGAGTAAGTGATTCCGCTCGATTGAAGCATCGCTAATCTAGGAAGCACATCATACATCCAATGAAAATAGTTATGGGCTCCGCAAAAGGTTAACACCGCCGCGGTCCCGGCAAAATGTTGAAGCTGCGGATCATTCCACCGGTGAAACACTGGGTGCTCATCTGCTTCAAGCATCCTATATTGCTTGGCGTCATATTCTTGGGAAAGATCAAAGATCAATTTCCCTTCTGGTGTTAGAACAGCACCAGATTCTCCCCATACCTTCCCTCTGGAAATGGTGGCAACGTATCCGCCAAAGGGCTTTAAACAATAAGGTGTTAGTGCTGGAGCAATGCTCGTTTCAATGCTTTTAGGCGCTCTGAACTCAGCCGCCCGTCCGAAGTCAAAAGGAACGACATTCCCCGCTTCCTTTGTACTGTTTTCGTTGTGGGAAGTAAAGTCCCAGATGCTTTGGTAATATCCTTGGGGTGGTACCCCTTGTGCAGAAAATAACATCATGTCACCTCATATTCCCAAGTAGAAGCGCAGAAACCTTATTAAGCTATTTTATGAAATGAACAATCTTCGGACACAGACTTACACGGAAAGAGGCGGATGAACAAGATTTGATTCAAATGCTGTTATTACTTGATTAATAGGCTTGACATGGACCAGGATTGAATATAAATTCAGTTTATTCAAACGCCGTTTAAATCATCGATTAGGTGCAATGTACTGCCGGAAGTGTTAACTATTCCGCAGTTCCTTTTCATCGGTATGCGTTGGAGCTGTTTTATGAATTAATATGTAACCCTTTAAGACAGGGCAATAGGATATTACAATTTAATTGGAAAGTGTGGATTCGAGATAAATGAAGTATACAAAACTTGGAAAAACGGGGCTGGATGTATCCCAACTGTGTTTAGGTTGTATGAGCTTTGGCGTTGCCGAACGTTGGATCCATCAATGGGTGCTTGATGAGAAGCAGAGCCGTGTTATCATAAAAAAAGCGCTTGACCTGGGTATTAATTTTTTTGATACAGCGAATGTATACTCCGATGGAACGAGTGAAGAAATCGTTGGACGAGCGCTTAAGGATTATGCCAATCGAGACGAGATTGTTTTAGCAACTAAGGTCTTTAACCGTATGCATGAAGGTCCGAACGGAGCAGGATTATCCCGGAAAGCAATTATGAGTGAGATTGATAAGAGTCTCAAGAGATTGGGAACAGATTATGTAGATCTATATCAGATTCATCGCTGGGATTATCACACACCTATAGAAGAAACGATGGAAGCTCTTCATGATGTAGTGAAGGCTGGTAAGGCAAGATACATAGGTGCCTCAGCAATGTATGCTTGGCAGTTTCAAAAAGCGTTATATGTAGCGGAGAAAAACGGTTGGACCCGATTTGTATCTATGCAAAATCATCTCAATCTTATCTATCGTGAGGAAGAACGAGAGATGTTGCCGCTTTGTAAGGAAGAGAATATTGGTGTTATTCCCTATAGTCCCCTTGCATCAGGAAGACTTACGCGAGACTGGGCGGTATCAACTCATCGTTCAGAAACTGATCAGATTCAAAAATCTAAATATGATGGAACTGCCGATACCGATCAATTAGTCGTGGAGCGAGTTGCGACAATCGCCGAAAAACACGGTGTTCAACGGATTCATATCGCTCTTGCTTGGTTGCTTCAAAAAGAACCAGTTACAGCACCTATCATCGGGGCTACAAAAACATCGCATCTCGAAGATGCCGTAGGTGCGTTATCCATTACTTTAACCTCTGAAGAAATTGCGTTTTTAGAGGAGCCTTATGTACCACATTCCATCGTTGGTTTTAATTAATAAAAAATCAATGGGGGAGGATAATCCCGTAGAGCCGAAGTCAGCGTTGTTTACCAACGTTTAACTGTATTTTGTACAGCTATATTCCTTCAAATCACTCAGCTCGGGGATATAAGTGTACTTCGTACATCTATTTCCTTGATTTTCTACCCATTAGGTAGGTTTGGTTGTTTTTAGTTGTATAAAGTGCAGTTAAAGTATGAAGGTTCTTTCTGCGTACGGAATAAGTGTATAGAATGCAGTTATTTTCCAGATTCGATTAAGACGTAGAGCTAGAAGAATGCGGAGAGTAAATTCCGATCGCCTCAAGTTCAAGGTTTGCTATAAGCGATTAGCGACCATTAGTCTGTTTATATTCACTTGCCCATAATCTGATCAGGTAATGCGTATTAATTCAAAAACACCAGGGAGTAATTTTCCAATAATAGGAGAATCGCTGCCTGGTGTTCTTTTTTTACCCTCAAAGCTTGTTCCTATAGACCTTGGGTGACATCCCATAGATTTTAGTGAATTGGCGAGTAAAATAATTACTATCACTAAACCCGCATTCATTTGAGATTTGGGTGATACTGAGATTAGAATGCTTTAATAACCCGCAAGCCCGTTCCAGACGTAAACGATGAAGATAAGCGATCGGGGTTGTCTGATAGTAGGAGCGAAAGATCCGGTTTAAGTGTCTGACTGATATGTCCGAATGTTTGGCGATCTGATCCAGTGTTAACGGCTCAAGATAACGATCTTCCATAAATGAGAGTGCATTCGCCAAATGCATCAGATGGTTCCCCTGAATCCCTTTTTCCTGTGGGTCATAATGTCTGGACAAATAGACGACCAGTTCTATAAACTTGGAGCCCAGCATGGTCTGATAACCCTGTAGCTTGTTGTGATATTCTTCAGTCATACCTGCAATGAGAAAAGAGACATACTCCAGGTTAGGAATCGGCAAGCTGAGTTTGCTTGTGTAGGAATGTTTATGACGATACAGGGGTTCCAACACAAATAAGGCTTGAAAGCCGTTGGATGTCCGCAAATCCGCTCCGGCCGTCGATAGCAATTCAGGCTGAAACATAACATTGCAGATCTTGAAATCCTGAGGATCTTTAAAAGCATGCGGGGTCGAACCATTAATTACAAACACATTTCCCTTTTTGATAAAAGACTCCTCAGTATTAACAATATGTGTAGCTGTGCCACTCAATACAATTACGAGCTCTGAAAAGTCCGCATGTCTATGTAGATCGGTGTCTTCGTCGTGATAGCCGTATTGAATAAAAAATGGAAATTGACGATCAGATGTAAACCATTTTAAATAAAATTCACTCAACTCGTTACCCTCCAAAAGCTTGTCTAGATGAATGTCTATATCATGCTATTTTAGGACCGAATAATCAAGGCTTTCTATCCAGTTGAAGCAGTATAATCCTTGACATAGGTTTCATTGATTAAGATAGAGAAGGAGAATACTACATGAAATATAACAATCCGATTATCCCGGGGTTTTATCCAGATCCAAGCATTTGCAGAGTAGACGAGGATTATTATCTGGTAAACAGTTCATTTGCCTATTCTCCGGGAATACCCATTTGGCACAGCAAGGATTTGGTGCATTGGAAGCAGCTTGGGTACTGTTTGACTCGTGAGAATCAGCTTCAATTTGATGAATCCGTGGTGTCCGGAGGTGTTTGGGCGCCGACTCTTCGTTATTATAACGGTCGTTTTTATATGGTTACGACAAATCAGGATAGCGGAGGTCATTTCTACGTTTGGGCGGATGACCCGGCAGGCGAATGGTCGAATCCACTTTATGTGGAGCAAGAAGGCATTGATCCCTCCTTGTTTTTTGACGATGGAAAGGTTTATTTCACAAGCACAGGCTCCGAGCAAGGGAGGGGGATCTACCAATGTGAGATTGATATTGAAACGGGTCAAAAGCTTAGCGATACACGCTTGATCTGGACTGGCAGCGGAGGGAAATTCCCTGAGGGTCCACATCTTTACAAAATAAACGATTACTACTATTTGATGTGTGCGGAAGGTGGGACAGAATATGGACATATGGAGACTATTGCAAGAAGTAGATCGCCATATGGGCCTTATGAATCGTCTCCTCACAATCCCATTTTGACACATCGAAGTTCAGATTACCCCATTCAAGCTACAGGGCATGCCGATTTAGTTGAAGCACAGGATGGTAGCTGGTGGGCGGTATTTCTGGGGATTCGACCAGTAGGTTATCCTTACCATCATCATCTTGGCAGAGAGACATATTTGGCTCCTGTTCAGTGGACGGAAGAGGGGTGGCCAATGATTGGTGATAACGGAGTGGTTGGTTTAGAAATGGAAGCTGACCTGCCTTCACCAATGCCGTGGGAAGAAGAGCCTGAAACCGACGATTTTGATCAATCTGACCTAAGAATGAGCTGGAATTTCATACGTAATGCTAATAAGGTGGATTGGTCATTGCAGGAACGGGGAGGGTGGCTAGCTTTACGTGGATCAGATGTGAGATTAAATGAGAAGGGTACGCCTGCTTTTATTGGCTGTAGACAGCGGCATTTGAATTGTGAAATTACCACCAAAATGGAATTTAGCCCTCTTGAGGGTGACGAAGCTGGTCTTGTAGTTTTTATGGATCAGAAGTATCACTACGCAATTGGACTAACGCAGATGGAAGGTGAAAATGTTATTACGCTGCGCAGACAGGTAGGGAGCATTAGTGATGTGGCATATTCTTCGGCTTTCGAAGGAACAGGGGTAGAATTGAGAATCCAGGTATTACCTGAAAAATATATATTTTACTATCGAGGTGTGGATCAAATATGGCATCTGCTTGGCGAAGCCGAGACACACTTGATATCTACTGAAGTCGCAGGCGGATTTACTGGAGTATTCTTCGGCATGTATAACTACTCTCCTTATGGAACAACTGCTTATTATGATTGGTTTAGCTATCAAAAGAAATAAAAGGCGGTCGGCTACGTGATCGTCAGAAAAAGCAGTGTTAGCTTGTGAAAAATACAAAGCAGCGATTCTCCAAGTATGGATGAATCGCTGCTTTGTGGTTTTTGGTTGTTGGATTTAGTTGTTTATTGGTTGTTGTTGATGTTGTTTTTTGGTTGTTGTTGTTGTTGTTGTTTGGATATCGTTGTTTTTTTGTCGTCGTTGGTTGTCTGCCTCAGCTTGTATTTATCAACCTCTTAGGCTTAAGGACTCAGAGGACGTTATTTGCGTATTTATCACTTTTTAAGCATAGTTTCGGACCCCAATGCAGCTATTACTTCGAAATAGATTCTTATTGAGTGTTTTTTGAGCCAATAGCGGCTATGCGGTCCTTTAGCATCCCAAATGTGAGATAATACTGCGTTTAAGGTCCCCTGGGTCCGATAGTGATCAGCAGATAGGATAAGCCTGATAGGACCAGCCCGATAGAATCAGCGTGTGCGCAAAGGTTACCCATACAAGTTGGTGTTAAGCTGATAGTTCCATATTGTGAATGAAGAACACGTTCGCTTTTATCCAATGAGCATATCTTCCTTCAAACGCTTGATGTCTGCTCTAGGGGGTGAACCAAACATCCGAGAATATTCGCGGCTGAATTGTGATGCACTTTCATAGCCAACACGGAACGCGACATCCGCTGCATCCGCTGATTCAGATAATAAAAGGCGGCGAGCTTCCTGTAAGCGCAGATGCTTTTGAAACTGAATAGGACTCATGGCAGTTACCTCTTTGAAGTGTCTATGGAACGAAGAAATACTCATATTGGCTGTTTCAGCAAGCTCTTCAATCCGCAAAGGTTTATCACAGTTCTCGATAATCTGTTCGATGGCCTCCCGAATGCGGTAGGTGCTGCTACCTTCCATCGCAATTTGAGCGAGTGTAACTCCATAGGGTCCCTGCAGAAGCCGGTATAGAATTTCATCAGTATAAATCGGAGCCAAAAACGGAATGTCCTTGGGATCATCCAGCAAACGTACCAATCTCAGGATCGCATCCAATAGTGATAACTCTATCTGCCCGACATACATAGCTCGCTTAGCATTTTCTTTCGGAGCGAGTTTAAATTCGGAATCATTTAGTACTTTCAAAATCTGACTCTGCGTGAATTCTAGCTTAAAGCTTAAATAGGGTGCGTTGGGAGAAGCTTTTATAATCTGACCGATAACGGGTAAATTCATTGATGATATTAGATAATTTGCGGGACCATACTCAAAACGCTCCTTGGCCAATAAGATCTCCTTTGTTCCCTGCGCAATGAAACATAAAGAAGGTTTGTATACTCTATATACTGGCTCGGTCACATTGGAGTTACGAATCACAAACAATGAGGGGATAGCGGTCTCATATACTCCATCCTGGCTCGAATGATGTTCAATCAATCTGGCGAGTTCTTCTTTCCGCTCTAGTAATTCTTTAGACATGTGCTCCTCCTAATGTTTTGTTCTTATTCAATTATAAAGTAAAAACATCTTTTGTGTTAGTGATAGTGAGAGGAATAGGCAATCATTTAAGATAATTGAGATAACGGCGTTCACTTCATTTATCGCATAATTAGAACTAAGAAAGGGGTTTTGAAATTGAGCAATGTTTTGATCATAGGAGCTAATGGCGGAATTGCACGACATGCGATTGATTTGTTTTTGAACGAAACCGATGCCCGCTTAACACTTTATCTCCGTAACTCGGACAGATTAAGCCATATAACATCCAGCCGTGCTCGAGTAGTTGAAGGAGATGTGTTGGATAGTGAGCAATTAAAAGAAGCGATGATCGGGCAAGATGTTGTTTATGCTAATCTGGCAGGTAATTTGGAGAAAATGTCTAAGACCATCGTTGAAGCAATGAACACCACTGGTCTTAAACGTTTGATTTTTATCAGCTCAATGGGCATTTACGATGAAGTTCCAGGAGAGAAGTACAGCAGTATATTGGATCCATATCGTAAATCTGCAGAAATTATTGAAGCTTCAAATCTTAACTATACAATTCTGAGACCTGGATGGTTTACCTATAAAGACGAGATAGACTACGAAATAACTCAGAAAGGTGAACCTTTTAAAGGGAGAGAAGTGTCGCGAAAAAGTGTGGCTGCATTAGTTGTTAAATTGGCCGAGTCACCAGATATGGAAATTCGCCGCAGTTTAGGAGTAAACAAACCCAAAATCTAAAGGAGACACAAACTAATGGAATATACAAAACTTGGTCGTACTGGTTTGGATGTATCTAGAATTTGTCTTGGTTGTATGAGTTACGGAGTACCTGAACGTGGAATGGCTCCGTGGTCGCTAAATGAGGAGCAGAGCAGACCCTTTATTAAAAGAGCACTGGAGCTTGGCATCAACTTCTTTGATACGGCTAATGTATACTCTGACGGAACAAGCGAAGAAATTGTCGGACGTGCCTTAAAAGAATTCGCTCGCCGCGATGAGGTAGTCATTGCTACAAAGGTGTTTTTCCGGATGCATCAGGGACCAAATGGAGCAGGACTTTCACGCAAAGCGATTATGACCGAAATAGACAACAGTCTAAAACGGCTGGGCACAGATTATGTGGACCTATACCAGATCCATCGTTGGGATAATGACACTCCTATCGAAGAGACCATGGAGGCCCTTCATGACGTAGTAAAGGCAGGTAAAGTTAGATATATTGGAGCGTCCTCTATGTATGCTTGGCAGTTCTTGCAGGCACAGCATGTTGCTGAGCGTAACGGTTGGACTAAATTTGTCTCTATGCAAAATTACTTGAATCTACTCTACAGGGAAGAAGAACGGGAAATGTTGCCTCTTTGCCGGGAAGAAGGAATCGGTGTGATCCCATGGAGTCCGCTTGCTAAAGGTCGACTAACCCGTGATTGGAATGAACAAACAGCTCGTTCAGAGATAGACGAAGTCGGAAAGGCATTTTATGCAAAAATGGCTGAGGCTGACCGCAAGGTTGTTGAGGTAGTTGCCGAAATTGCGGCAAAGCGCGGGATTCCACGTGCCCAAGTAGCGCTTGCTTGGGTTCTGCAAAAAGAGCAAGTAACATCGCCTATCATTGGTGCAACCAAAGCAAATCATCTGGAGGACGCCGTTGCAGCGGTATCAGTGAAGCTGGAGCCAAGTGAAATAGCGAGTCTGGAAGAGCCTTATGTGCCACACCCAGTTATAGGAAATCTAAGCTAGATAAAAAGCGTGATACCCTTGGGGATCGCGCCTTTTTTTTACCTAAGCTAAACTTTCATCTACCATTTAGTGCCTTTAGAAACTTGTCTTTAGTTTGGCTTAATCGTTGCTCAGCACCATGCGGGTGCAAGGGTTTGCATAAATAGGTGAATAAGAAAACACATTCCAATCGATAAAAATGACATGTTAATTCTTCTTAAGCCAAGGTAATATGTATCCGATATGTGAGAGTGAATATAGAAAAGGAGATGAACTCTTTATTATTAATTCCACATTGAAGCATACGCACATGAATACTGAAATTGGCCAACCAGCCATCCTCAATCCAAGTCAGGTGTACCCGACGGTTTCCTTCACACCGTGTGTTAACGGAAGGGTTGCCTGTGAATTGATTTTTGATAGAACGAAACTGGTGACTGAGTTGCCTGAGACTCCTATGGTTAAAGACTCGTTAATGGAATGGACACCGTTAGGCACGGCTGATCTACTGGGTACTTATGAACTGCGAATGACCCTCAAGCAGGACGGAAAAGCTCCTCAGTATGACTCATATTATTTTACCGTGCTGGATCCAAAGAGCATCCCCGCGGGACAGAGCACAATCGCTTTCCTTGGTAACGATGGAATGATGATGTATATCGGTGATTATCGAGGTAATCGGATCTTGGACTTTTCTAATGCGGGTTATAGGGGTGGTGGTGTTGAGATCCCGAATATTCCCGTTAAGTCGACCGTTCTACCCTTGGACGGAGACGCGACGGACCGTATTCAGGTGGCAATTGACCAGTTGGCTATGCTCCCGCTCGATAAGAACGGATTCCGCGGGGCAGTCCTTTTGAAAAAAGGCAGATATGAAGTCGGAGGCACGTTGTTCATTAAAGCAAGCGGGATCGTCCTTCGCGGTGAAGGTCAGGACAAAGAGGGCACTATTCTCTATGGTACCGGAGCGAAACTGCGAAATCTAATTGAAATTGGTGAAAATGCAGATCTTATGCTGGACAGCAACTCGAAGCAGATGATTTCAGATTTGTATGTGCCCTCAGGCTCGCGTTCTTTCCATGTAGAAGACGGGGGTACTTACAATGTAGGCGATCAGATCATAGTCCGCAGAATAGGTAATAAAAACTGGATTCACGAAATTGGTATGGATAACATCTATAAGCGCCCGGGTGGAACCGTAACCCAATGGTCACCGTTCAATCTGGATTTTGACCGAGTCATCACTGCTATTGTAGGTAATACGATTACGGTCGATGCCCCATTGGCGAATGCTATCGAACGTCAGTGGGGCGGCGGAGAGATCTATAAATATACAGACCATGCCCGCATTCAGCAGGTGGGGGTAGAGAAAATGAGGGTAGAGTCCGATTTTGACCCAAGCATTATAGATATTAAGATGGATAACGATACAACAGATCCTTATTATGCGGACGAAAAACATGCTGAACGTTTCGTCGTGTTCAACAGTGTGAAGAATGGCTGGGTTCGAGAGGTGAGAGGTTACCATCTGTCCTATTCTCTCGTTCAAATGAAGCGTTATTCCAAATGGGTTACGGTTCAGGACTGTCAAATGTACGATATGATCAGTGTGGTTACTGGGGGTCGCCGTTATGTCATACATCAGATGGGCCAGCTAAATCTCGCTCAACGTATTTATACAGAGACGGCGCGGCATGCGTTCACCGTCGATAGCTGGGTACCGGGGCCGAATGTATTTCTGGATGGAGAAGCTGTTAAAAATTATAACACCAGTGAACCTCATCATCGCTGGTCAGTCGGAGGCCTGTTCGATAATATCAAAGCTCCCATCTCTATTCGGGATAGGGCGTGGTTAGGCAGCGGACATGGCTGGGCAGGTGCGAATTATGTGACTTGGAATACACAAGGAGAGCTCACTTTACAGCGGCCACCAACCGCTCAAAACTACGCCATTGGCCATGTTGGTAGCAAGATACCCGGACTGCTTCCTAACGATTATGATTCCCGGCCCCGTGAAGATGGATATTGGTGCAGTTGCGGTCAACATAACGTCATTAATAGTCTCTACAAGCAGCAGCTGATGGAACGTTTAGGTCGAAATGCGCTCAGTAATATAAAAAAATAATTTACAGTAGGGTGCGGAATTTTCCGCATCCTTTTTAGTTTGGATCATAAAAAAACACAACCCCTAACAATCTATGCCATGGAGAGACATCAGGATCAAGAGTAGCATAGGAAGTGGAGTTACTGACGAATGATATGACCTGAAAATAGGAAAGGCCAGGTGAACAAGAGTTGAGTGAAAGAAGACGAGCGAAACAAGAGGTAGCATTACCGGCAACCAAGCAGGAATCAGAACGTCTTCGATTATGGTATACAAGCCCGGCGTCAAATTGGAATGAGGCTCTTCCCATAGGAAATGGGCGCCTCGGGGCAATGGTGTCCGGTATGATCGGCCAAGATAAAATCCAGCTTAACGAAGATTCAATTTGGTACGGCGGCCCTGGACGTGCAGCTAATCCTGCAGCTCAGCCATATTTAACAGAGATTCGGCAAATGCTGAAAGACGGCAGGCAGGCGGAGGCAGAACATTTGGCACGAATGGCTATGACTGCTTCACCAAAATATGAGCAGCCGTACCAGCCACTTGGAGATTTGATTTTAAAGTTTCTGGATTCCAGTGAGGTTATAGAAAAATACGAGCGGGAGCTCGACTTGGAGCAAGCGGTCGTTACGGTATCGTACCGTTGTGGCGGGGTTCGCTATTACAGGCAATATTTTATAAGTGAACCGGACGGTGTATTGGTAGTCCGATTGACAGCTGACAGACTTGGCAAGATCACGTTGGCTGCGAATCTTATGCGTCGTCCGTTCGATACCGGCTGTAGCACTGGTCCTGCAAACACAGTTTTAATGAATGGGGAATGCGGAGCGGATGGCGTTCGCTTTTGCACAGCACTAAGGGCAGTTCAACAAGGAGGCCGCCAGAGGCTCATCGGGGATTTCATCTCTATTGAGGGGGCAGACTCCGTCACCCTTATGCTGGCAGCGCAGAGTACCTTCCGCGTAGATCAACCTGAAAAAGCCTGTCTAGAGCAATTGGATCAAGCTACGGCTCAGTCTTTTGCAACTCTAATAAAGCAGCATAAGGAGGAATACAAGTCCCGGTTTGCTCGATTTTCAATCGATTTAACTAGGGGTGGAGACCTGTACGCTGAGCTTCCTACCGATAAGCGATTACAGCGGTTACAGCAAGCAAAAGATGAAAGAAGCAATCCCAATGAGTCTGGTGATCCGGGACTAGTTGCACTATATGTACAGTATGGGCGCTACTTACTGCTTTCCAGTTCTCGACCAGGTACGTTGCCTGCTAATCTGCAAGGCATATGGAATGATAGCTTTACCCCGCCATGGGAATCAAAATATACAATTAATATTAACCTCCAGATGAATTACTGGCCTGCCGAAGTCCTAAATATGGCTGAATGCCATGAACCGCTGTTTGATCTGATCGAACGGATGCAGTTGAACGGTCAAGAAACGGCAAAAGAAATGTATGGCTGTCGCGGTTTTGTTGCTCATCATAACACTAACTTATGGGCGGAAACCCGACCAGAAGGCATCCTAATTACCTGCACGGTCTGGCCAATGGGTGCTGCTTGGTTATGCCTTCATTTGTGGGAACACTACCGGTTTGGACTGAACCTTTCTTTTCTCAAGGAAAGGGCCTATCCAGTGATGAAGGAAGCAGCGATTTTTCTGCTTGATTACATGGTAGAGGAAGGTGGCTTACGAATTACTGGGCCTTCTGTCTCCCCGGAAAACCGCTTCCTACTTTCGGACGGAAGCAACGGCAGCCTCTGTATGGGACCATCCATGGATTTGCAAATCGCATATACATTGCTATCCGCCTGTTCAGAAGCGGCATTAATTATCGGAGAAGAAGATACAATGTTTCTCTCTGAACTACATGAGACGCTTGAACACATTCCACAGCCGAGTGTGGGCAGTCATGGACAGATTAAGGAATGGCTGTTTGACTACGAAGAGCAAGACGCAGGTCACCGGCATATTTCTCAGTTGTTCGCATTACATCCGGGGGAACAGATTGACATGAGGCACACCCCTGAGCTTGCCGCAGCAGCCCGGCGAACGCTTGAACGCCGCCTTGACGGAGGTGGAGGTCATACCGGCTGGAGCAGGGCATGGATCGTCAACTTTTATGCCCGTCTCGGTATGGGTGCGGAAGCCTATGAGCATTTAATTAAACTGTTAGCCTCCTCCACGTATTCGAATCTTTTAGACTGCCATCCACCCTTTCAAATAGACGGCAATTTTGGTGGAGCAGCAGGGGTAGCAGAAATGCTGCTGCAATCCCACCGAGGAGAACTTCGACTATTACCTGCCCTTCCTAAGGAGTGGTCTTCAGGCAGCATAAGGGGGATGAGAGCAAGAGGTGGTTTTACCGTTGATCTTTCTTGGAGCCAAGGAAAGCTGGATGAAGCGACGATTCACTCTACGGTTACCGCTGAATATCGAATTTGGTCTGCCGTTCCGCTCGATCTGCCAGAACAATCTCTTATTAGCGATGGTCAGGGATTTGGATATACTTTTTCTTCAGTTGCAGGGAAGTCCCGCAAGATTCGTGCACAATAGTCAATCGTAATAAAACACAGGCAAGCCGAAAAATCTCCATTTTGAAGACCTGGATATTGGATTAACATTAGCCATACAACAAAATCCAAACTGCAACCAAAGGAGCGATATTTATGCCACAACAAGTGCCAGCCGCATTGCCAGCGAGCAGGCCAGATCTTTCCCCATTCCAAAGACGAATGACCAATTTGCGCAAATATAAGGCGCTATATCTCATTTCACTTCCAGGCATTATTTTTTTTATCGTATTTAAATACTTACCCTTGGCGGGTTCCATCATGGCCTTTCAAAACTACAACATATTCAAAGGTTTTACAGGCAGTCCGTGGGTTGGCCTTGATCAGTTCCGGCGGATGTTCACCTATCCAGAGTTTTTGAGAATTCTTGAAAATACTATCCTGATCGGCCTATATGATATGGTCTTTGCGTTTCCGGTTCCCATAATATTCGCCCTCCTTCTTAATGAAGTGAGAAAAGCTTTCTATAAACGGATTTTGCAGACCGTCGTTTATTTGCCCCATTTTCTCTCATGGGTCATTATTGGGGGGATTATGATTGGCATTTTGTCCCCAACGACAGGTATCGTGAACCAGATCTTAAATACTTTTGGGCTCGACTCCGTTTATTTTCTGGGCGAGGACTCGTATATTCGTACCATCCTGGTTGGAACAGGCATATGGAAAGACAGTGGATGGGGAACTATTGTTTATTTAGCCGCACTCGCTGCTGTGAATCCTGAGCTGTACGAAGCGGCTCGGATTGACGGAGCAAATCGTTGGAAACAAACCTTATCTATAACGATCCCGACGATCTTGCCTACTATCATGATTATGTTCCTGCTTCATATCGGTAACTTCCTTGATTTTGGCTTTGAGCGAGTGTTTGTATTTATCAATTCGCTTAATGAGACCAATGGAGATATTCTCGATACTTATATATACCGAGTGGGTCTTATTGATCAGCAATACAGCTATACAACAGCTATAGGCCTCTTTAAATCGGTCGTCGGACTGTTGCTAGTCATGATCGGGAATACGCTTAGTAAAAAAGCATCAGGGGATGGACTTTACTAGAAAGGAGTCGAAGAGTAAATGAAAAATAAAGGTCGCCTATTTGACGTTTTCAACTATATGTTTCTGATGCTGGTCGGGTGCTTGATGGTCTTCCCTCTGCTGCATGTGCTCGCCAAATCATTTAGCAGCACTCATGCCATTAATGCAGGCGAGGTTAAGCTATTCCCTGTAGATTGGACGCTCATGAATTATCAAGTTATTCTTGGGGATACCTCCATCTGGAGAGCTTTCATGGTAAGTATATTTATTACAGTTGTCGGAACGCTTATTAATCTGATTTTAACTGCATCACTGGCCTATCCTTTATCCAGATCCGAATATTCGATGCGCAAAGGAGTTCTGATTTTAATCCTAATTACGATGATATTTCACGCTCCGCTCATACCGAACTATATGGTCATCAAAAACTTGCACTTGATCGACTCTTTATGGGTATTAATCATCCCATCGGCCATCAGTGCATATAACCTGTTCATCATGCGTTCTTTTTTCTCAGCCCTGCCTACTGAGCTGATAGATAGCGCGCGAATGGATGGAGCGGGAGAGCTGCGCACGATGTGGAGCGTCATCCTTCCTTTGTCCAAACCAGTTATGGCAACTATGGGCTTGTTTTACGCGGTATCCCATTGGAATTCTTATTCATCGGCGTTGTATTTTATCAATACACGAGCGCTTTATCCACTTCAGCTGCGGCTTCGGGAAATCGTACTGAGTAACGACCTTGGGCAAGCGGGCAGCTTATTAGAAAACGTAAATGAAGTATCTCCGGCAGGTGTGCAAATGGCAGTTATTGTCGTCTCCGTCATACCGATTATTATCGTGTATCCGTTTCTGCAAAAGTATTTTATCAAAGGGATGTTAATCGGATCTATTAAGTCTTAAATCAATCAGCTTGCATCATCCTTTAAAAGAAACAGACATCTGCTTATCAAAATATGGTAAGATATAATCCAAACTCAAAAATGGAAGCGTTGCCAATAATCGCAACTTCAAATCAATTTCATACCACAAGACAACTGATTCTGATTCCATTCCGGAAGGGATTTGATACAAGTGCGAGTATTGATTGTAGAAGATGAGCCTGTCATTCAAAAAGGATTGGTGAAGATGGTCCAGCGTTATCCGGTCTCATTCACCGCGATTTATACAGCCGACGACGGCGAAGCAGCCTTAGAAACGATCCAAAAGCTAGAACCGCATTTAGTGCTGACAGATTTGCGCATGAAGCGGATGGATGGCCTTGATTTATGTGAACGAATTCACCGTGATTACAGTCATGTCCAGGTGGCAGTCATTTCCGGGTACAATGACTTTCAATATGCACAACGAGCAATGGCCTATGGCGTTAAACGGTATTTACTGAAGCCGGTTCTCCAGCAGGATGTGCATGATATGCTGAGAGAACTGATATCCGGCATGACAGGCAGCATTATTCCTGTTCATAAATACGTGGATTGGGCCGAACAGCTGGAACAACACATCTGGCTGCTGCAACGTGATGAGACAAACCGTCTGCTTGATGAAAGAGAAACGTCGGGTTTATTTGAAGGATTGAACGTCTTTAGCATGGATGCAGTGCTGAATGATTGTCTGCAAATGATCGTAGATCGCTTGGAACGCCGAGGCTGGAAGCCTCCGTCCCGGTGCTGTGGAGATGTGAAAGCCGCCAATACGAAAAAAGAAACGATGTTAGCATTTGTCGCGATAATAAACGGTATACTTGCGGAGCTGCAGCTTACTCGAAAAGGCAACTATAAGGACCCGGTTGAAGAAGCAAAAGCTTTCATTGATAAACATCTGGCTGAGGATGTGTCGTTAGAAGAAGTAGCCAAACGGGTGGGACTTGCCCGCACCTACTTCAGCGCATTATTCAAAAAAATGACGGGGGAAACCTTCGTACACTATCGGATCCGGAGACGAATGGAGGAAGCGCGCAGACTTCTTGCCGTACCCACCATGACAATCAGTGACATCTCGATTCATGTAGGTTACGAGGATTATCCTCATTTTACGAAGACATTTAAAAATCTCGTGGGTGTGTCACCTTCGGAATACCGTGCTTCGTTTGGCATTGAATAATGAGAGCAACCCTCAGCCGGAAGCTGCTATTTTATTTTACCATTGTCATCTTACTTTCCCTGTCAGCGCTGGGGATTTCCTTTTACAGCATTTCTGCCAAGCAATTGCAGTCAAGCACTGAAAACCAAATGATTCAGATCGTAAATAATGCAGTTCATCATACCAATCTCTATATTTCATCCTATCAACGGTCGACCGTGGCGCTACTAACGGATTTGAGAGTTAAAAGATATATTGATCTATCAGCAGATCGTGAGGAATATGAAAATTACCGCTACACGACCGATATTCGCGATGCTATTGTTGAACCTGTATGGATTCGCAATCCCGAGATTGAAGCCCTATATATTATCGGGTATTCCGGGAATGCGCTTTATTATTATAATGGCGGTTCAGCGCCATCTTTTACACAGGAAGACACCGCTAGACAGATCCGGTATTTCAAAGAACATACAGATGTCAGTGGACAGTTGAATGTAATCAATTACAGTATCCGTGGGGATCAAACGCCGATGTTGACCTTAATCCGCAGCATTCGCGGTCTTCAGTCACCAGAGATGAAAGGATTCGTAGGCATCGAAGTCAAAGCGGAGGAACTCTCTACGTTATGGAAAGGAATCGATCTTGGTCCCGAAAGCTATTTTTTTATCGTAGATGGCGAAGGCAGGATTCAATATCATAACGATCAAAACAAAGTAGGGACGTTGATTCCCGATAGTCTTGGCAAGCAAATTGAGCAAGCAGGAGAGGCGATGTTCCGCAGTTCGGCAGAGGGCGTGGAAAAATCTTATATCAGCCGTAATGCGGAATATTCCGGTTGGCATCTGGTTGTATCCATCCCAGACACTCAGCTGCAAAAGCCGCTAATTACCATCCGGAATTATATTATTGTTGTCGCGATTTTGACATTTATGATAGCGCTGTTTCTGGCAAGCCGATTTGGTAAGTCCGTTACTACACCCATCCGTATACTGATGAAAGGAATGAGCCAGACCGAAAAAGGAAATTGGGAATTAATCTCCCTTCCGAAAAGCCAGGATGAGGTCACTGGGCTTATCGTTCGTTACAATCTGATGGTAACCCGCCTGTCAGAGCTTGTGGACACCGTGTATCAGTCAGAACTGAAGAACAAGGAAATGGAAGCTGAGCGGCAGAAGGCCGAATTCCAATCCTTACAGCTGCAAATCAACCCTCATTTTTTATACAATACGCTCGAAACGGTGGTCTGCTATGCAGTAATTCAGGATTCAGATGAAATATCAGAAATCGTCGGAGCCCTGTCCTACATGCTGCATTATTCGGTGCGCACCAATCTTGAAGAGATAACCGTAGCAAATGAGCTGAAGCATGTCATCCATTATATGGTCATTATCAATCACCGGATCGGAAGGCCGTTTGAAATCGATGTGCGGATAAAGCCTGAAATGCTTCTGCGCAAAATGGTTCGCTTGACCTTACAGCCACTTGTGGAAAATGTGTTCCAGCACGCCTTTCGTTATGGTGTTGAAGATTATCACACAATTACGATTGATGCTGGAGAGGATGGCGATATCTTCTGGGTCAGCATTACGGATAATGGCAGCGGGATGACCCCGGAGCGGCTTGAAGAACTTCGCCTCAAACTGAGCGAAAATCGACTCGCCGATGTGGAGGAAGGGAAAGGAAGCCCAGGCGGCATCGGTGTGCAAAATGTTCATCGCCGGATTCAGCTTGTCTTCGGAGAAGAATTCGGCGTTGACGTAGAAAGCAGTCCAGAATGCGGAACACGCATGATCATGAGAATGCCGATTTCCGGAAGGAAGGAACATCAAGTGCTTAACGCATAGGCGTTACTCGCCGAAGAGAACGAGGATCAAAAGGCTGTCCTGAGGTCCGAGCCGCGGACTTTTGGGGATGGCCTTTTTTTAAAACGATAACCGATCACAAAAAAACACATCCCACAATAATCCACCCCATGGGAGTGCTGTTGATACAGCTTTATGATGGGTACAGGTAAACCAAATACCTTTTTATACTAATAAGGGGGATTATCCAGATGAAAAAATGGGTTAGTCTGATCCTATCCACGGCGCTTGTCTCAAGTCTCGTCGCAGGATGCGGAAGCAATGAAACATCGGACGGTAATGTCGATGCAGCAGGCGAATCAAAACCGCTTAAATTTAGTATTTCGTTAAACACAAGCGGAAACGCTTACACGGAAAGTTCTAAAGACATTAACACCGATAAGTGGGTCAAGGAGTTAGAGAAACGGGCGAATGTCGATTTAGACATTAAGTTAATTCCTTTGAAGGACTTTGATTCCAAAATGGCTGTTATGTTCGCCGGCGGTGATATTCCGGATGTCGTACAAAATGTCGGAGGGGCTACGGATAAATCGATGGCTGGGTCGGTTCAGGCTGGTGTTTTTATGCCGCTGGATGATCTGCTGAAGGAGAATGCGCCCAACCTGATGAAGGTTGTCCCGCAGGAAGCATGGGATGAAGTCAGCTACGATGGAAAAATATATGGCATTCCGACTTGGCTCAGCAATCCGTCTCGACGTGCCACTTTTATCCGAACTGATTTATTGGAGAAAACAGGCCTTCCGGTACCTGTGACGATTGAGGATTTCTTGAATGTGCTGCGCGCTTTTAAGAAACTCGGTGTGAGCGCTCCTTATCAGATGCGTGAGAACTTCAAGTATGCTGATATCGCATTTGGTGCATATGACGCGCTTGGCTATCAGTTTACAGAGGATAATGGAGAGATCGTACCCAAATTTTATAATTCCGAGAATATGGAAAAAGCACTGAACGTATACAAGACGATGTATGACGAAGGCCTCATTCAGAAGGATTTTGCGACAATTCAAACGGCACAGTATGGTGAAAATATTGCTGCAGGCAATGCAGGGATTTGGACAGCTAATGCGCAGAATCTCCTGGATTTCCGGACCCAGATCGCCGCGTCCAATCCGGGAGCGAAAGTGGATATTATCTCGTCGCCAACCGGTGACCATGGACAAAAAGGATACGGTTTGTATAGTTCGGTCAATACCTCACTGTATATCAACAATAAGGTCAGTAAAGAAAAGGCTGCCCGGATTGTCCAAATGTTTGAATGGATGCAGACCCCGGAAGCCAGTAATTTCTATAGCTTTGGGATTGAAGGCGAGAATTACACGGTAAAAGACGGAAAAGTTGATTATAAGCTGCCAGAGAACAAGGCTGCCCAAGATGAAGAGAAATTCCGCACACAGCTGCGCTGGGTAGGGGACGGAACAATCAACCGCGAACGAACTGAGCTGCTTACGGGTGGTAAAGATGTTTTGAAAGCATTGGATGAAACTCTGAGTAAAGAAGGCTTAGGGGGCATCGGATTTGTACCTGATCTGGAGTCTTTCAGCAAATTCCCTGATCTAGCCTCCAAACGTCCCGATCAGGCACCAAAACTGATCATAGACCATATGGTCAAAATGATTTATGGCAAAGAACCGATTAGTGATTTCCCAAAAGTCATCGAGGAATATAAGCAAAAGGGCGGCGAAGAAATCTTAAAAGAAGCAACAGAACGCTACAAAAATAATGAGGGAATCCTTAATCAGCAAAGCCGGAAATAGAAAGATTCTCAGGAAGCCTCTTCATTCGAAGGGCTTCCTGCCAGTTAGGAGGGAGTATGATGAGTCAAACTGCTTTGTGTGATGAAATCATGCGTATGCCTGTAATCGATACACATACCCATCTCGTCGGCGATAAGCTAAACGCGGCTGACTTCTGGGAAATAGCCGATTATTTCTGGTTGAACCAAGAGCTTCAGTCAGCAGGATATCCGGCGGATGCGGACCAACTTTCGAAAGAGAAACGGACTGACTCTTTTGTTAGAGCTTACCACGCTTCCCGTAATACGATGATGAATCGTGCTTTTACAGCAATCATGAAAGATTTGTACGGTATCTCCATCACTGATTCAGAGTCGGTGTTCAAAGCGGATATAACGGTTAAACAGCAAAGTAACGATCCCGGCTGGGCGCAAAACGTAGCTGACCGTCTGCATGTGCAGCGGTTTATTGTAAACCGTCCGGAGCATGCCAACTTTGCACACATGAGAGAAAATGCTCTACTGATTCCTCGAATTGACTCCTGGCTGCCTGAGCTGGCAAAGAATATTGCAGATGCCTCTGATCCCAGCCGGGAAGCGGCTTATACTCAAGCGAAAAAGTTTATTAGCGAGCAGTTGCACTCATATCAGACGATGGGCTGTCCGGGAATCATGACTACGTTGCCAGCCTTTGAAGCCAATGCTCATGATGTTTACAATCTTAGCAGCGTAACTGGTCCGGATGAAATCATGATGCTGCTCCTTCATCATATCTGTTCAGAACTGCGAGTAAGAGGAATGTTCTTGCAGCTGTTTCTCGGCGTCGAACGCAGATGGTGTAATACATCGGCTGCGCCAGTTAACGATCCGCTACGGATTGTTAAACTGTATGGTTTGTTTGAACGGTATTCCATTCCGTTTGAGCTGGTGGTGGCTTCAGAATTAAATAACCTGGATATTGTGCAGGCTGGATGGAATTTCCCTAACGTTCATGTAGGTGGGATGTGGTGGTATAACTTCAGACCCAGTACCTATTTGCAGAGCATGCAGTATCGGTTAGAGGCACTCGCCCCGCTCAAGTGTTCGCTCATTGTCTCGGATGCGCGCTGTATCGAATGGACATATGGCAAGCTGCTGATCGTTAAAAAAATACTTGCGCGCTTTTTGGAAAGTCAAATAGCGGAAGGCTGGATCAGCCGGGAGGAGGCGCTGAATATTGCGGCGGAATGGCTACATGGCAGTGCTGCTAAACGTTATGGACTAACAGATGTAAAGCAATAAGCCGTGGAGGGAGAAAATGACTTTTTCATTGATGGACCGAATGTTGCCTGCTCCTTTGAACGGAGGGTTCCGCATGGAGGATTGGTGGGTGTGGTGCGGATCAGCTGTGCGTGGCGAGGATGGGCGTTTTCATTTATTTGCATCCCGTTGGCCGAAGTGGCTGCCGATGCATCCGGGATGGTTACTCCGCTCAGAAATTGTCCGCGCATCTGCCGATAACGCGGAAGGACCTTATACGTACGAAGAAACCGTACTACCCGCAAGGGGAGCGGAATACTGGGACGGACGAAGCACCCATAATCCGCATATCCTTCGTTATGGTGATAAGTATCTGTTGTATTATATGGGTTCCACTCATCCATTCGCTGAGCCGCAGCCTAATGAAACAGTGGAATTTGACGACTATCGGGTGATTGCCGCTCGTGCCAACAAACGTGTTGGCTTAGCTATAGCCGACAGTGTATTCGGACCATGGATAAGGATGGACGCACCTATTCTGCCTACACGTCCGGGCAGGTTCGACAGCTTTCTCACATCCAATCCGGCTCCTTGTATCCGCGAAGATGGCTCCTTGCTATTGGTATATAAAGCCCGCAAATATGAGGGCAATTCCTATGGACAGATGACGCTTGGCATTGCCGGTTCATCTAAGGACGAAGGGCCATATAAAGTAATTAACAACGCACCGCTGTTTCCAGCAGAGCGGTCTCATATTGAAGATCCATTTATCTGGCGGACCACGGACAGGTACCAAATGATCGCCAAGGATATGGATGGCCGGATATGTGGAGAAAAGCACGGTGGGATATTTGCATCATCTACGGATGGAACCGACTGGCAGCTGGCTGATTCAACCCAATCGTATTCCCGGCGGGTACTCTGGGAGGACGGCACAGAGCAGTGGATGGGCAGCTTTGAACGTCCGTTCCTATTATTTCAGGAAGGGGTCCCTACCCATTTATTCGCTGCAGTAGCAGATGGACCGGGAGGGTTTCGAAATGCGAAGCACACTTGGAATATGGTCATTCCACTACGGACAACGCTTTAAGAAATTAAATTTCATAAATATCATCAGTGTTTACAGGAGGAACTAAAATGAGTGAAGTAATACCAACTCAACAAACTCGCGGACTGGTAATTTCGGAGTCTACTCTGGAATGGGCGGATGGCGCTTGGCAACAAATTGTAAATAAAGTGGAAAAGACTAGTAAGCGAATTGGTGTTAGTTTTCCGCATGCTTCCGTGAGCGGAGTATACGACAACATGCGTCCATCGTGGTGGACAGCAGGGTTCTGGCCGGGTATTTTGTGGCAAATTGCCGCAGAAGGTAATCATCCGGCGCTGCAAGAAATCGCCGAGCAAATTGAAGAGAAATTGGATGAACCTCTTTATGCCCTTACCGTACATCATGATGCTGGTTTTATATGGACACTCTCAGCTTTGGCCAATTACCGAGTGACTGGTAATGAACGCTCCAAGCAGCGCGGGTTGATGGCTGCTGCTCAACTGGCCAGCCGCTTTAACCTGAAAGGGTCATTTATCAGAGCCTGGCATGACACGGAGAAGATAAACCGGGCGGGATGGTCCATCATTGATACTGTAATGAATCTGCCCTTACTATACTGGGCATCGGAAGTTACAGAGGATCCGCGTTTCCGGCATATCGCCGCTGCGCATGCGGAAACGGTAGTTGAGCATTTTTTACGTCCGGATGGATCAAGTTATCATATTCTGGAGTTCAACCCGGAATCAGGCGAAAAAATCGGCGCTATGGCCGGCCAAGGTTATGCGGAAGAATCCGCTTGGGCACGGGGCAGCGCATGGATGATTTACGGTCTTACTTTGTCTTTTCACTATACCGGAGAGAATAAGTTTCTAACGGGAGCTAAAAGAGCTGCGCACTTCTTCTTAGCTAATCTTCCGGAGGATCATGTACCTCACTGGGATTTCAGGGCACCTGATGCAGGCGAAAAGCCGCGTGATACCTCTGCTGGTGCATGTGCGGCATGTGGCTTGATTGAGCTGGCAAAGATCGTACCACAGGCGGAAGCCTCTTTTTACCTGCGAGCCGCAGAACAAATCGTTCGCTCACTTTATGAGAATTATGGGACTTGGGACATTCCGGAAGAGGAGGGATTGATTCTTTCTGGAACATCCAATCTTCCAGGGGGTGTGCACATTGATACGCCACTAATCTATGGCGATTATTTCTTCGTCGAGGCTGTATCTAAACTCCGCGGAGCTGTTCTTCAGTTATGGTAAGGAACGGAAAAACAACAGAAAACCTTCTCGATGATCCGTATAGTATACAGTCGGTCGAAACTCCGATAGATAATGAGCAGGCTCGGCGTATGGAATGGTGGCAGGAAGCCAGGCTCGGCTTGTTTATTCACTGGGGCCCTTATGCCCTGCCTGCGGGTGAATGGAAGGGAAAAGAAATACAAGCTTCTTACAGTGAGCATATTATGCTACGCGCGAAGATCCCAGTGGCTGAATATGAGGAAATGGCCGCAGCGTTCAATCCATCAGCTTTTGATGCAATGAAGTGGGTACGGACTGCCAAGCGTGCTGGCCTAAAATATATCATCTTTACAGCTAAACATCACGACGGCTTCGCGATGTATGACTCAAGTGTATCCGAATATTCGATCGTCAAGCACACCTCATTGGGCCGTGATCCCCTTCGGGAACTAATGGAGGCATGTCGTGCGGAAAAAATGGTACTCGGAATTTACTACTCTCATGCGATGGATTGGCATGATCCAGACTCTCAAGGGAATACCTGGGATTATCCACTGAATATCGGCGCTTACGATGACGTTCAAACGTGGATAAATGATACCGATAAACGCACCCGCTTTGAACGATATTTGCACAGCAAATCAATCCCTCAAGTCCATGAGCTGCTGACGGACTACGGCAAAGTTGGTTTAATGTGGTTTGATTGCGGAGGCAAACTGACCCGTGAGCAAGGAGAAGCGTTTTTGGCGGCGGTTCATGCAATTCAGCCAGAATGTTTGGTCAATAGCAGAGTATGGAAAGCACCACTTGGAGATTATTCAAATACATCTGATAATCAACTTACGACTCGTAACCTTGGTAAGTACTGGGAGAATATTATTACGTTAAACGACTCATGGGGGTATAAGAGATCCGATCACCATTGGAAATCCCCTGTAACTATCATCCGCCAGATCATCGATGTTGTAAGTAAAAATGGAAATCTGGTAATCAATATCGGCCCAACAGCAACAGGGGAATGGGATCCGGTATCCGAATCCATTTTGCTTGATGTAGGAGATTGGTTAAATACCAATGGGGATAGCATTTACGGTGCTGGAGAATCGCCCACAGCCAAACCGTCATGGGGCAGATGCACTTTGAAAGGAAACACATTATATCTGCATGTTTTCGATCTTAAGAAGAGAAATAAGCTAATCGTCCCCGGTCTGAAGACCGCTGTTCAAAAGGTATTTGCTTTAGATGGAGGGGATGAGCTGATTTTCACAAAGCTATCTGAGCAGGATCTGGAAGTCGAACTCCCCAGCTTACCGAACTTTGCCGAAAATTCTAACAACATGCCGCTGGTCATCGCAATTGTCTGTGCAGAACCTGTAGAAGGTAATCCAGTCCGATTATTGGAATTTGGAGAAGATACCTTACAAGAATTAGGGGTATTTGAAAGTGAGATCGTTGGTCCAACCCTCCGTTACGATACAGGAAAAAAAGACCATGATAATCTGTTGGACTGGAAGGATAGAGAGGATACCGCAATTTGGCATGTCCGGACATTAGGTCCGGTAAGATTTCAGGTTAGTATCGAATATCGCAGCGAAGAAGGAGAGAATGGTGGTGGCGGAGTCTACCTCATCAAGGCAGCGGATCAAATTTTACAAGCTAAAGTTCATTCTACTGATGGGGTTAGTAATTTTCAAAGCTTTCAAGTAGGTGAGCTGTATTTCCCCACGGCAGGAGAATATACGATTCAATTGCAGGCAGAGGGTATTACAGGAGGTTATTTGATGCAGCCTAGATGTTTAAAACTACTGCAACTATGAGATTTTTATATTGAAATAATGCAAAAGAACTCAAATCACTTGGGTTCTTTTTTTTGTTGATTTAAGGAATGTTGTTGACATATTGCCCTCGGGTAAATATATTGTATATAAGAATAAAAGTTTACCTAAGGAAACAAATTGGATCAAAGGAATCATTGTTTCTATTGGGAAATAAATTAACAGGATGAACAGAACAGTGCTACATATGAACTTAACAGAGATAAGGAGTTTTTTTATGATTGAAATCAGAAACCTAAACGTAGATTATTTCGGTAATTCTGCACTAGAAAATGTAAATATTGATATCCCCTTTGGGTATACAATCGGAATTATCGGACCAAATGGTGCGGGAAAATCTACATTCATCAAGTCATTGTTAGAGGTGATAAAGAAGAGAACAGGATCAGTTATGGTGGAGGGAAAAGATATTTCTGAGTACAAACGGAAGATCGCATATGTGCCGCAAAAGAATGACATTGATCTTTCTTTTCCAATCACGGTAAGGGATACAGTGCTGACTGGAACTTACCCTAATTTGCGAATCTTCCAGCGTCCCGGAAAAACAGAGCGGCAAAGAGTCGAGGAATGTATGGCGATGGTGGATATAAGTGATCTTGCGAATAAACAAATCAGCAATCTGTCCGGGGGACAACTCCAAAGAGTTTTTATCGCCAGGGCACTTGCACAACAAGCAAATGTATTTTTTTTAGATGAACCTTTTGTAGGCATAGATTTAGTCAGTGAGAAAATCATTGTAAAGCTGCTAAAACAACTTCGCGAAGAAGGAAAAACCATACTCATCGTTCATCACGATTTGCATGAGGTCGAAGAATATTTTGACAAAGTCATCATTCTCAATAAGAAATTAATTGCTTTTGGTGACGTTAAAGACACCTTTACGCCAGAGAATATCCTCAGCGCCTATGGTGCCTCCTTAGGTAATCTGGTGATCAAAGGGATGGGGGCGACAGATCATGATTGATTATTTCTCAGGAGTATTAAACATTCCGATATATGCACTTAACGCGGGATTATCTGCTATCATTCTTGGAATTGTATCAGGGGTTTTAGGAAGCTTTATTGTACTTAGAAAGATGTCATTAATGGGAGATGCGTTATCACATGCGGTGTTACCCGGGGTGGCATTATCTTATATCTTAGGAATCAACATTCTTCTTGGAGCTTCACTATTTGGACTATTAGCAGCGGTTCTCATTCAATTTATTACAAGTCGCAGCAATATTAAAAGTGACACCTCTATCGGCATTATTCTCAGCTCATTTTTTGCGCTAGGTATCGTCCTAATTACTTTTGCCAAAAGCGGGCTTGATCTAACTCACATTCTGTTTGGTAATATTCTGGCCGTCCCACAGTCGGAGTTAATGCAATCCTTTATTATTATGATTGTTGTTATTGCCATCATTTCATTGCTGTATAAAGAGCTTTTAATGAGTTCGTTTGATCCGGTTGTTTCCAAAGCCTATGGGTTAAAAACAGGGTTCTATCATTATTTATTGATGATGCTCCTATCTGTGGTTACCGTATCTTCGTTATCTCAAGTAGGAATTGTGCTTGTGATTGCAATGCTGGTTATTCCGGCTGCTACATCCTATCTCTGGACGAATAAGCTGTTCCACATGATTATCCTGGCTTCTACAATTGGCGCTGTATCAGGGATTATAGGTGTAATTGTAAGCTTTAAATTCAATTTACCTACAAGTGCCACGATTGTTCTGGTCGGCGTAAGCATGTTCGGAATTTCATTTATAATCTCACCCAAAAATAATTTTTTCAGGAAAGGGTTGAAACAAGGATGAAGACCATAAAAATACTCTCTTTGACAATGTTTATCGTACTTCTTACCGCATGCTCAAAGGTTAGTGAAGGAGATGCAGACCATGATAAGCTGCAGATTGTTGCAACATACTCCATTATCGCTGATATGACCGAAAACATTGTAGGGGAGAAAGCTGAAGTTTACAGTATGGTACCCATCGGAACAGATCCGCATATGTACGATCCATTACCCAAGGATACAAGTAAGGTTTCTAGCGCAGATTTAGTGTTTTATAACGGTTTGAACCTAGAAACAGGTAAGGGATGGTTTCAAGATCTTCTAGATGTGACTAATAAAAAGGATGTTGCTTTTGCAGTCTCAGATGAAGTATCTCCGATGTACCTAACAGAAAAAGGCAAAGAAACTCAGGTAGATCCTCATGCCTGGCTGGATATACAGAATTCAATAAAATATGTAGATATCATCACAAAACGTGTAATCGAAAAAGATCCCGACAACAAAGAATTTTATCTTAATAATCAATCGGAATTTGTTAAGAAACTGAATGAATTGGATCAATATGCAAAAGAAGCAGTCGAAAAAATTCCACAAGAGAAACGTATCCTTGTTACCAGCGAAGGAGCATTCAAATATTTTTCTAAAGCTTACGGATTTGAATCAGCTTTTATCTGGGAGATCAATACGGATAGTCAAGGAACGCCTGAACAAATGAAAAACATAATTAAGATCATTGATGAAAATCAAGTGCCTGCATTATTTCTGGAAACTAGCGTAAATCCAAAAACAATGGAAACTATCGCAAATGAAACGGGAGTACCGATACACTCTAAGATTTTCACCGATTCTTTAGCTAAGAAAGGCGAAGAGGGCGACACATACATTAAGATGATCAAATGGAATATTGATAAAGTTATAGAAGGTTTATCACAATCCTAAATGCCGGCTCCAAGCCTATATTAACCGACCTAAGATTCAGTTTTTTAGCTGATTCTTATGTCGGTTTTTTATTGAATAAAATCTACATTCGAGCCTCGAAATAATACGTTTACGCCTTGGGATAACCTGCTACAGGAAATATCTTCTTGTCTACTTTTCAAAAAAATCTTGGTAAGGTAGAGGCTAACACTTAATAAGAGGTGAAGAGTTGTCATGATTAAGAAACACTGTTTGTTCTGTGATGAGATTGTTTCCATTGAACCAGAAGGCGATAACGATAGATATATAGGCTGTTCTTGTTCACCAGGCGGGTTTTATAGTCTACGTAGAGACAGCTACGAACCCATTAATTCGCTCCCGCATCAAAAGAAACGCGACATGCTTCATGTAGTATCTGCTTACATACGTGAGCTGACTGATTGTGATGAAAAGATCACTATATGTGCTGATGATTTAGAGTCCATTGTAAATTCACCCAAAATACCTGTGAGCATTGAAGATAAAGGAAACCGTCTACTGCAATATTTATATAGACATTCTGAAGGCCCGGGGGAAGCGGTTGTCATTCAACCCCTCTCTAGCAGCTATAACTTGACGTATTCTCCCAATCTGCAAGAGCTGGTATACATCATAGACAAGTTGATAAGTGATCAGCTTCTGATCAGGGAAGGCATGACCTTTAAGCTTACTGAAACCGGCTGGAATGAAGCTGCGGAAAGCGCTGGAGGTAAAAAACTAAAACCTTGTCTCGTGCTCGTGTCGGATGAAGAAAATTTGTCTACAACATGGCTGGAGAAGTTATTGCCCAAAATAGAACAGTGTGGTTTCCTGCCGCGCTTATTAACACATACGAAAACTCAAAACGGCGAAAAATACGAGTTGGATCAAATCGCAGAAAGCAAACTGATTATCGCAGATTTAACGGGGCAATCCCCAGAGGTGTATTTTTCAGCGGGATATGCACTTGGTTTAAACATACCCGTATTATGGACCGTAAACAGTATTGAGGCGGATAAACTTTTTGTACAGCTTAAGGATATTCGTCCTATTGTGTGGGATTCAGCAGAAGAGCTAGCAATTATACTGCAGCAGAAGTTGAGTTAACCCGCAAATTTCTTGCCATGACTCGTCAAACGAAGCTGAAATTTAAACAGGTGTCTTCTTAAATGAGGACGCCTGTTTCGTATGTTACTGTAAGAACACTATCAAATTTTCTTAGGAAGTGATATTGTAACCGATATAAAAAAATGAGCAAATGTATGTAAATGTATGCTTCAGTTAATATTAGCTCATATTCATACTCTGGTTAAGAAAGAGGGATACAATTGTTTTCAAAACGGCAAAAAGAAATACTTTTATACTTAATTAATTCCAATCAACCTGTCACAGCTGCATGGATTGCTAAAGAACTGAATGTTAGCGATCGAACGATCCGTAATGATTTGAAAGAGTTACAAAATATATCCGCCATAGTAGGACTAAAAATAGAGTTAATTCGTGGGAAGGGCTTCGTTGTAAGAGTCTTCGATAAAGATATATTTTCCCAAAAATTAAATGAGTTAACTAATGATAAAATCAATCCTTCTACAGTAGACTTTTCTGAACAAGATAATAGGGTTCTTTATTTGTTGAGTCGGTTTTTATTAGAAAATAAGTATATCAAGTTGGCCACTATTGAAGATGAGATGTTTGTATCTAAATCGACAATCCAAAACGATCTAAAAGAAGTGCGTAAGATACTGGAAAAATACAACCTGAATTTAGTTAATCGGCCTCATTATGGCCTGTTTATAGAGGGCGATGAATTTAAGAAACGAATTTGTTTGTCTAATTTTTTATACAAAAGAGAAGAAAACTCCGATCCAACTTTCGATAACTTTACTTTGTTTGACAAAGAGGTATACACGAAAATTAAAGAAATAATCATCGGCAAAGTAAATAAATACAAAATTGAGATTTCAGATATTTCCTTGGAAAACCTCGCTATTCACTTAATAATAGCTTGTAAACGTATCGAAGAGGGATTTTTAATCGAACAACCGTCGGTAAATCTTATGGAAGAGTATCCTTTTGAAAAAATTGTTGCCCATGAAATTGTTAAAGACATAGAAGAGTTCACAGATCTGCTCTTTTCCGATTCAGAGATTAATTATATTATCATCCATTTGGTTGGAACAAAATTGCTGCCGAAAGAAAATCTAACGGAGTACAGTAAGTTCGATGAAGTGGACTCCATTGTCAGCTGTATTTTAAAAAGTTTACAAACTGAGTTGAATTGGGATTTTGGCCATGACCATGAATTTATTCAAGCCCTGACCCTTCACATTAGGCCTGCGATGAATAGATTAAGATACAACATGAATTTTAGAAATCCTCTGTTAAATGATATTAAGACGAGTTTTCCAGCCGCATTCGAAGGAGCACTTATTGCGAGTAAATGTATTAACTACTATTTGGATTCAGAAGTTGGAGAACATGAAGTTGCTTACATTGCTTTGCACATTGGGGTTGCTTTAGAAAGAATGAAAAATAAAAACAAAAAAATAAAACGAGTTATTCTTGTATGTGCGTCTGGTGTTGGAAGTGCCAAATTACTTTATTACCGATTGATCAATTCATTTGAGAATCTATTGCAGATTGTAGACACAATTAGTTTTTACAAATTAGCAGAAACGGACCTCTCCTCGATTGATTTTATTATCAGTACAGTTCCGATCAATGAAGATATAGGTATTCCCGTCTATGTTGTAAATACCTTTCTAGAAGCTAAAGACCTCAAAAGAATCAAGGACGTCTTACTGTCTTCAGAACAGGTGGCAGAAACTCATTCTTACCTTGACGCATCTAGAGTATTCGTGAAAAAAGAATTTACCACAAAGGAGAGTGTGATTCATTTTTTAAGCAATGAGCTAACAAAACAAGGACTTGTACCAGAGCATTATGAATCCTTAGTAGTTGAAAGAGAGTCCTATGCACCCACTAGTTTTGGAAATCTTGTCGCTGTTCCACATCCTTCACTTCCTGTTACCTCGGAAACCTTTTGGACAATCTGTACGTTAAAACGTCCTATTCGTTGGAATGATAAGCAAATGGTGCAATTAATTTGTTTATTAAACATTAAAGAAGGAAACAATGTCGACCTAGATAAAATGTATAAAAAGCTAGGATCATTGATAGAGGATAAAGAGATTGTTGTGCAGATCCTTGCTAAGGACTCTGTGGAAGAAATTATACAATTACTAAACTAGAGTGAGTGAGAAATTAGGTACTGCCTTACTATTTGCAATGTAACCGTTTCCTGTTGATTTGGAAAAAGGTTAGCTTAAAAAGAAAGCGATTTAAGTTTACACTAAAGGTGTTCAATAAATGATAATTTTAGGGGGAAGTCAATATGAATACAATTATGTTAGTGTGTTCAGCAGGAATGAGTACAAGCCTTTTAGTAACAAAAATGCAGAAGGTTGTTGAAGAAAAAGGGTTGGATGTCGATGTTTTTGCTAAATCAGCATCTGAAATTGATATTACTTTGCAAGAGAAAAAGGTTGATGTCTTATTGTTAGGACCTCAGGTGAAATATATGAAAAAGCAATTAGAAACAAGATTAGCAGATAAAAACATTCCTATAGAAGCTATTGATATGTTGAATTACGGAATGATGAACGGTGAAAAAGTACTTGAACAAGCCTTGCAATTAATTGAAAGTAAATAGAGATAAGAGAGGAGTAGAGAGAAATGGTAGATGAAGTGAAAGAGGAATACTATACTGTGGCTTTTAACATTATCAGTAATGTAGGCGCAGCTAAAAGCTTAGTAATGGAGGCGCTTTACGCAGCCAAAGAGGGAGAATTTAAAGAGGCACAAGAAAAATTAGAAGAATCAAAGCAATTTTTTAGAGAAGGTCATAAAATGCATAAATCATTAATCAAAAGAGAAGCAAATGGCGAACAGCTTCAATTCTCACTGATCCTTATGCATGCTGAAGACCAACTAATGAGTGTAGAGACCATTTCTTTACTTGTTACGGAAATCATTGAACTTTATAAGCTTTCAAAATAGGATCAAAAAGAAGTGGCATCGCAATAAGAAAATACTTCTTCGGGAGCGTGCAAGAAACTATGGATAAAATAACGAAATTTTTAGAAGATAAGGTAATGCCAGTTGCAGGTAAAATCTCTGGTCAGCGGCATTTACAAGCGCTTCGCGATGCAATGGTTTTAACTATCCCGTTTATTATTATCGGTTCCATTTTTTTAATCTTAGCAAACCTGCCAATTCCAGCCTATTTAGATTTCTTGGTCGCCCATCCAAATATTAAAACAGCTTTACTATATCCGTACAATGGTACATTTAACCTTGTCGCATTAGTTGCAACATTTGCCGTGGGATATAGACTCGCAGAGAGCTATAAAGTGGATCCGCTTTCTTCAGGGGCTGTGGCATTATGTTCATATTTTGTAGTCACACCATCAACTTCTTTCACAGTAGATGATGTTGTCACAAAAGCAATGAACGTGAATTATTTTTCGAGTCAAGGTTTATTTGTAGGATTATTAACCGCAATCTTCGCAACAGAAATATATCGCAGAATCGTACAAAAAAATATAGTTATTAAAATGCCGGATGGTGTGCCGCCAACAGTTGCTAAATCCTTTACAGCGATTATTCCTGGTTTCTTTGTTATCGTGAGTGTCTGGGGAGTTCGCCTACTTGTTGAGAACTTTACTGGTTTTGATAACGTGCATACCATTGTTGCCAAGCTTCTTCAACAACCATTAACCACTGTTGGAACAAGCTTAGCGGGAACAATTGTTGTGTTCTTGTTAATCAACTTATTATGGGCAATCGGATTACATGGTTCCACCATTGTAGGTTCTGTCATGTTGCCTATCTGGTTGCAATTGACCTCAGAAAATGCTGCAGCCTACGCAGCGGGTTCACCCGTCCATAATATTGTTACAGCAGAATTCAGATATCTTATCTTTATCGGTGGATCTGGTGCAACTCTAGGACTAACGATTGCTATGTTATTCTTTGCGAAGAGCAAACAGCTGAAACAAATGGGTCGATTGACGATTGGACCAGGACTATTTAATATCAATGAGCCGTTAATCTTTGGGATGCCTATCGTATTAAACCCAATGATGTTAATCCCATTTCTTATAACACCGATTGTTACTGTTTTGATAACCTATCTCTCCATGGATTTTGGATTAGTAGCGTTGCCAATAGGTGTACTGCCTCCGGGAACAATGCCATTAATTATCGGCGGATATTTGATGACAGGTAGTATCTCGGGAATGATCTTACAAATTGTACTGTTTGCAGTAGCGTTTATTATTTACTATCCGTTCTTTAGAATAATGGATAATCAAAAATATAAAGAAGAACAAGATGCCCTTATCCAACAGGTTTAATCCATAGCATATGTTTTATTTAACAACAAGGAGGGTTTACACATGTTTGAATTGAAAACGACATTTCCAGAAAACTTTTTATGGGGAGGAGCAGCAGCTGCCAATCAACTAGAAGGAGCAAGTAAAGTTGGCGGTAAAGGGCTTTCTCTAGCAGATGTATATATTTTTGACGAAAACACCCCTAAAAAAAACTGGTCTGACCAGTGGCACCTCATGACTCATAAACAAATAGAAGAAGCACAAGATCCCGCAAGTGAAAAGTATTATCCCAAAAGACATGGGGTGGATTTTTATCACCACTATAAAGAAGATATTGCTTTATTGGCCGAAATGGGTTTTAAAGCCTTCCGTATGTCCATTGCTTGGACTCGTATTTTTCCAAATGGGGATGAATTAATCCCTAATGAAGAAGGTCTTGCATTTTATGATCGTGTGTTTGATGAATTGAACAAATATGGAATTGAGCCTATTGTTACTTTATCCCATTATGAAATGCCACTTCATCTAACAACTAAGTATGGAGGTTGGGTGAACCGGAAAGTTATAGATTTCTTTGTTCGCTATGCAACCACTGTAGCTGAAAGATACAAGCATAAAGTGAAATATTGGATGACTTTTAATGAAATTAACTGTGTAGTACACCACCAATATGTAAGTCTAGGGGTTATCGAAGAAAATCATCCGAATATTGAACAAGCAATGTTTCAAGGAGCGCATCATCAATTTGTCGCAAGTGCACTTGCAACCAAAGCCTGTAAAGAAAGTAATCCTCAAGCAATGGTTGGATGTATGGTTAGTTATCAACTTCTTGTTCCTTATAGCTGTGATCCTGACGACGTTCAAGCCACAGTTGATAAACAACGTACCTCTTTATTCTTTACTGATGTACAAGCGAGAGGTTACTATCCGGCTTATACCGCTCGAATGTTTGCAGAAAAAAATATAGTTCTGAAAACAGAGCCCGAGGATGAACAAATCATGAAAGACTATCCAGTGGATTATGTATCGTTTAGCTACTATATGTCTGGTGCAGTCAGTGCACATCCAGAAAAGATAGAAGGCGCAGAAGGGAATTTGCTTACAGGCGGAGTGAAAAATCCTTATTTACCATCGAGTGATTGGGGTTGGCAGATTGATCCTAAGGGTTTACGAACTGCAATAAACCAATTGTATGACCTCTATCAAAAGCCGGTACTTGTTGCAGAGAATGGCCTAGGTGCCTTAGACGTATTACAAGAAGGCGATGTTATAGAGGATGATTACCGAATTGATTATTTAAAAGAACATATTAAGCAAATAAAAGAAGCCATTGCAGATGGTGTAGATGTAATGGGCTACACAAGCTGGGGTTGCATAGATATGGTGAGTGCAGGAACAAATCAAATGTCCAAACGTTATGGTTACATTTATGTGGACCAAGATGATATGGGCAGAGGTACAAAACGTCGTATAAAGAAAAAATCATTTTATTGGTACAAAAATGTTATCGCTACTAATGGAGAACAATTAGATTAATTATTAAAGCGTACAACGAAATGATTTATCTGGAGGCATTATCAAAAGCAGTCCTAAGCTGGACTTGCTTTTGGTAATGCTTTTTTTACTGAATTGTTGACATGTGACCATTTGGTGTCTTATAATCAATTAGACACCAAATGGTGTCCTATTAGGTAATAATGATGGATACTAGGTGACATTACAGGAAATATTACGGAAAAGGTGGGGGTGGTTGTGAGCGACAATAGTCAAGTGAGGGATGTTTATGACGCTGTTGCGGATCCAACAAGACGAAAACTTCTTCAAATTCTGGCTGATGTTGATGAATTACCTCTGTATGAGATAACGATTCATTTTGAAATGGGTCGTACAGCCGTTTCGAAGCATTTAAATATACTTAAAGATGCTGGTCTCGTAATTGCTCGGAAGGTTGGCAGAGAGACGAGGTATCGGTTGAATGCCAATCCTTTGAAAGAAATTCAAGATTGGGTATCTTTTTATGAAGGATTCTGGAAACAAAGAATTGATAAATTAAAACTTATATTGGAGGAATAACTATGAAACCAGATGTATCATTAGATTTTCAATTTACAAGTTCGATCGAGAAGGTATGGAATGCTTTAACGGATTCGGATACGCTTGCGAAATGGATCTGGAGTAATGATTTTAAACCCGTCGTTGGTCATAAATTTCAATTCCGTGCTGAGCCAAATGAATGGTGGGATGGAATTGTAGATAGCGAAGTACTCGTCGTGGATGAGCCGCATACGTTATCTTATACTTGGAATAGTGCGGGAGAAAGTACTACTGTTACTTGGACTGTGAGTCAAGATTCAGAGGGGAAGGTTAACCTCCATCTAGATCAATCAGGATTTAGTGAGGAGACGAAAGCCCGCCAAGGAGCTATCGAAGGTGCTAAATATGCTTGGACAAATATGGGTGGTCAGCTCGAAAAGGCATTAGCAGAATTGTAATTTCAAGAATAGGGCGCTTTTCTGGAATAAGGAAAGTGCCCTTTTTAATGGAATAAATCATGGCAATACTAGATGAAGAGAATGGAGATGAGATGAGCTTACTATGAAAATAAATCAATTAATTGCGAACAATATTAACAGATTAGAAACGGTACTGCCAGTTGATGAGTCGTTAGGAATTGCTGGTTTGTCTGGATCTGGTAAAACAACTTTTTGTCAAACGATTGGGGAAGAATCAAAAAAACGTCTCGTTTCCTTACTGCCAAAAGCTGAATACCAGTATTTATTCCCCAATATTATGGAGACTAATTTCAGTGCGATCAAAATGGAAGCAATGCCACTTGTTCTTTTTCTTGGTAGATCATCCATATCTTCAAATCCTCGGTCAACCATTGGCACACATACAGGTGTGTTTACTGAAATCCGTGTCACTCTTGCTGAACAATATAATCTCTCTCCAGAGGTTTTTTCATTTAATAATGAGTTGGGTTGGTGTCCTGATTGTAAGGGTCGTGGAACTACAAAAAATGTCGAGTGTAAAAAGTGTCAGGGGAAACGCTATAATCAAGCAGCTGAACAATATAAAATTGAATTATTGGATCAAGCAAAGAGTATTTCTGATCTAAACGACTTAAGTATAGAGACCATTTTATCACAGGCAGATATTCTAAAAATAAGTGAAGGTAAACAACAAATTCTGAAAAATATAATCAATATGAATATTGGTTATTTAACATTAAATCGTATTATGGGTACATTATCAGGCGGAGAATTAACACGACTTTACCTGGCAGAATTCATGGCAACAAGTGAAAATACCGTGATTATCATTGATGAAATCTCCGTGGGTCTCGATCACCAAACGCTATTGAAGATTTTAGCGGAGATTAAACAATTGGGATATAAAAATCAAATTTGGCTCATTGACCATTCTGACACGGTGCTGGACACAGCGGATAAACACTTGTTCTTTGGACCTGGCAGTGGCAAATACGGCGGGAAAATAGTTGAGGAATCACCACGTCCTGAGCCCATCAATAGAGAACTAAATCAGGCAGCACCTGCAGAATATTATCAATTTCATGATCTTTATTGTCGTAATATTCAAATGGCCGAGATTCAGATTCCCCAGAATAGACTGGTAACTTTTACAGGTGAGTCCGGATGTGGTAAATCTACACTGGTTAATGAGTGTATGGTCAAAGATTTTCTAAAGCGTTATTCCAAAGATAAGCTGGTGATCGTAGGGCAAGATCGAAATCAGTCGATTACCAGTCGCTCGACCGTTGCCACTTTTCTTGATATTAAAAGGAAACTCACAAAGTACAGTGAGGATATTGATGATATTTTTGAGCGCTCGATTGAAGATATTATTGTTGAACTGCCAAATGAGGACATTGCTCATAAAAGACTAAGCTTATTGATCAAGCTTGGACTTGGTTATTTGACGTTGGAGCGAAAAACACAGTCCTTATCCACGGGTGAATTTCAATGTGTCCATTTAGTTTCTGAGCTGTTTGCGGGCTCAAGAAATCCACATACACTTTTTATTTTTGACGAGCCTTCCAAAGGTTTATCACAAAATATTTTAAATCAATTCATTGACAGCATTAGGGACATTCTGCAGGATGAATCTGTCTCCATAATCATGATTGAACATAATTCTTATATGTTAGAGAACTCTGATTTTATCGTTGATTTTGGCAAAAGACAGCTTGCACCTGTGGAGCATCTTGATGTTCTCAGTCATGATGATTATTATCGTCAACAAAATCCTGCTGATAGTGTGGCACCTGCGCACATTTCTTCAACACTCCAGCTACAAAATGGAATTGACTATTTAAAAGAAAGTCAGATCCCCTATTTTAAAAATGCAGAGAACATCTATAAAGGTGGCATCTTAAAAAGCTTATCCTCCATGGCCCGCCTGATTTATGGTGAATATGAATCGGATACGATTGCGCCTGTCATCGCCATTGATCTGGAACGACACTTGTATAGTCAGTTTACTTTCCTTTATGAAATGGGTGGCTTGATCAACCATATTGTGGCAGCGCATCCCACTAATAAAGATACAAAAAGCTTTGATTTCTATCAATCAGACAATCATTGTCCAAGCTGTAAGGGCCGCCGTGTGATTGAAGAATTTGATTTTGATATTGTACTTCAGGACAAGAACGTACCCTTTTGGGACGGCTCATTACATCCAGATGCGATGGAGATTCTGAAATTCTATCAATTGCCAAAAATAAAATTCATCTTTGATGAGTTAAAGAATGAGCTCGGACAGGATATTAGCAAAAGTTATAATGAGATGACAGAAGCTGAAAAACACACCTTTTTATACGGGTATTGGGAAAAGTCCTTCTATGATAAAGCAGCTAAAGCCTCGAGAACTTGGGAAGGCTTTAATACCATTATCGGGAACTATATGGTTATCTCGAAATCGATTATTAAAGAGCATATTAAAGCATCCAAAAAAATGATTACCTGTCCAATTTGTCAAGGAACGGTATTAAATCATCATAAAAAGCTTAAATACGGCGACACTGATATTCGTGAGATTATCGGGATGCCCCTTGATCAAGTTATTAGCACTGTTGGCGAATTACAGGTACTAGAAAAAATGAAAGCCATCGTGGGCGGCGATATGGTTTTGACAGAAGAGGTCTCTCTATTACCTAGGGAAACACAAGTCGCTCTAAAAATACTTGAACTAGAGTTAGGAAGTTTTGCGCAATATGAAATGGTGTTACAAAATGCCCTGCCATTCTGGGACAGCATTAGCGGCAGTATCGAAACCATCAGCATGAAAAACCGGATTACGATCTGTGATTTTGCCAATATCCACGAAACAAGAGAAAATATCATAGATAAGTATTTCACTAATGGAAAATATAAAAAGCTGACTTATGTCTATGAAGCGTTTGGTTACAAAAAAATCGTCACCTTAATTAATAAGGTTAAAGCAAGCCATCCCTGTCCATTCTGTAAAGGAAAAAAAGTTATCTCGGAAGATGGACTTCATGATGGTGTATATAAATTAACTATTCCCTGTGTGAGTTGTTATGCGAGTGGAATCAATGATGAAGGACGTAAGGAAGTCGTTGAAGGTATAGATGTTCAAACTTGGCTAACGGGTAAAGTAAGTGACGTTATTTCTGAAAGCTTAAATATTGAAGCTGTTGCTGAGATTCCAATTTTCAATCGTATTCGTGAGTTGAATAAACAAGAGATGATGGCAGTTTACCAATTTCTTGAGCAATAAAGTTTAGTTTTCTTAAAAAGACGATATAGAAAAGAAACGCATCGAGTCTATAGACTCGATGCGTTTTTTTATAATTGATTATAAAGCTCATCATCAACAGGTTCTAACCATTCTGTTTCTCCGGGTGAAATGGCTAAGTGGACAAACCAACTGTCTTTTGTAGCACCATGCCAATGTTTTACGTTCGCTGGAATATTCACAACATCCCCGCTTTGGAGGAATTGAGCTGGTTTGCCTTTTTCTTGATACCAACCCTCACCACCGGTAACTAATAATACTTGTCCGATTTTATGGAAGTGCCAGTTATTGCGAGCTCCCGGGGCAAAGGTTACGTTCCCAATAGGCGCATTCAAAGGTGTCGCATCAGTATAAATCATCTGCAAGTATGCATCACCTATAAAATTAGCTTCAACCTTTTGTCCGAGTGGAAAGATAGTACTGTTGCTTAGTTGCTCATTAGCCATAATAAAAAAACCTCTTTCGTTTAATTTTTATAAATTTCTTTGGCAATATTAAATGCCGACCAAGCTTTAGGCCACCCTATATAAAACGAAAGGTGCGTGATGATTTCCGCTACTTCATCTTTTGTGACTCCGTTTGCCTTTGCTTTATGCAGATGTGGAGTTAATTGTTCAAAGTTTCCTCCTGATATTAATGCTGAAACTGTAATCATGCTGCGGTCACGTGCAGATAATTCTTTCTCTCTTGACCACACTTCACCGAATAAGATATCATCGTTCAGTTCAGCAAATTTCGGAGCGAATTCTCCTAACAAGTCTCGTCCTGCTGTTTGTTTTTCAGCCATATAAGAACATCCCTTTCATCGATGATTAACTGCTTTAAAATGAAGTATAGACCTTAAAGTACACTTTAAGGCAAGCCATAAAAATGGATTCATACTCCGACATTTGGTTTTTTATTAATTTAAGTATATCCTTTGAATAGAAACAAAATTAGAAATGGAGGTGGGGATCATGCCTTATTCCATTGGAGAATTTGCAGAAATCGTCGGTGTTAACAAGAGCACGCTTAGATATTATGAAATGGAAGGCTTACTTACTCCACATCGAAGTGACAATAATTTACGCGAATATACAGATCAGGATATAGGTTGGGTTCAATTTTTGCTTCATTTAAAAGATTCAGGAATGACGATGGCAGAATTGAAGCAATATACCGAGTGGCGGGCTATGGGGGACGAGACAATTCCTGAACGGAAAAATTTACTTGAACAGCGTAAGCAACAAGTGGAACAAGAAATTAAGGCGTTGCAACAAAACTTAGATATACTGAACCGTAAAATTGTATTTTATAATGATCAACTAACGGGGAATAAATACGAATTCGTCCTTTATCACAATGAAAAGAAATCACATCAAGAAGAAAAAGTAGATTCCTAACAAGTTAAGAGGCAGATGAACAACTTTTGATTATCAAAGGTTGTTCATCTGCCTCTTCTAATTTCAAAACTTGAAATCGAAGATGAGAGTCTATTTGTGTAATCATATTGCATGATCCGGTCGAGATATTACATTCTCATTTATCCGTTTATTAATTATATTGAAGCTGTATTCGTTTAAAAAAACCAGAGTAAAGGAGAAATTACTTTTGAGAAGAGAACTGAGGAAGGTTTTGTCTTTTTTGTTGGTTTTAGTGACAGTGGTTGGCACAGGGATTAGCTTTGACGGCGATATTGTAAACGCTTTCGGTCCTAATGTCTTATATGTACCACCAGCAGATTCACCATCCTATGGGGCTTTATCACCTAGGGCAATCCAGCTTAAATATAGTGGCATCAACAATAATAAAATGTATGCTACATTTGAACAAACCTCTAATACCACCCCTGTTTTTCCTATTTATGAAAGCGTTGACAATGGTGTCACTTGGAATCAGGCTGGAGAAGTGGAGGATACTCAAAACGGTTGGGGAATGTTAAATTGCCCTGAATTGTTTGAACTCCCCCAATCTATAGGTAACATGCCTGCGGGTACTATGCTTCTTGCAGGAAATTCTGTGCCAAGCAACAAAGCAGCTACCAAGTTGGAATTATATAAAAGCAATGATTTAGGTAGAACATGGACATATGTAAGCACCATTGCTGAAGGTGGACGAAACGATATTGGTTACGATCCCATTTGGGAGCCTTTCTTTTTGGTTCACAATAACAAACTCATTGTTTATTATTCAGATGAACGTGATCCTGCCCATGCCCAGAAGTTAGTTCATCAGACTACGTTGGAGGGTACGAACTGGGGACCTGTGGTAGTTGATGTGGCATTTGCAGACAGTAAATTACGTCCAGGAATGCCTACAATCGCTAAGCTGGGCAATGGCAATTACGCAATGACCTATGAGATGGTCGGATACCCGGGCGTGCCCAATTATTTGAAAATTTCAGCAGATCCTGAGAGCTGGAATCCAACTGAAGTAGGATCTCTTGTAGGGTACGGAGGAAGTCCCTATATTTCTGCTTTGGGAGATGGGAGACTCGTATTAAACGTTGCAGGAAAAAAAGAAGTGCTGATCAACTCTTCTAGAGTGGATGCATCCGGAAGCTGGGTTCCATATAATCCGCCCGTAGATGCAGGGTATAACCGCCAACTACTGCCGCTTAGCAATGGCCGCTTATTTATCCCTCAAGCCGGATTTTTTAGTGGGAAAAACACGGTGAAATATGGTGATATGTCCGTAGGTTACTACAAATTAATTAATGTGAAGAGTGGGAAGGCTTTAGGTGTATTGGAAGGTGGAACTGCGAATGGCAATCCGCTCGTCCAATGGAGCAGCGGGACTAATTCTTTGGATCAATATTGGCTCATTTCCACAGCGGAAAGTGGTTATGCTCCTAACGGTTACAAATCCATTGTGAATGCAAAAAGTGGAAAGGTCGCCGGAATATTAGAAGGATCAACAACAGAAGGAGCTAAAGCCGTTTTATGGACTGAAAACCATTCCGATGACCAGCAGTGGACTTTACAAGCCTCTGGTAACTACTACAAGATTGTTAACCGTAACAGTGGTCAGACGTTAGGTATAGCGCAGGGTTCTACTGAAGAGGGTACCCAAGTTATACAGCAGACTGATGCAGGCAGCACTGATCAGCTGTGGGAGTTGGTTCCAGATGAAGGACATATTATGGTGGACAGTTATCGAATGGTTAATGAGAACAGTGGTAAAGTGTTGGGTATCTATCAAGGTTCGATGGCGGATGGAGGGAAGGCGGTTCAGTGGACCAGCGGAATTTCATCCCATGACCAAAATTGGTTTGTAGTCAGCACAGCTGATGGTTATACGAAGCTGGTCAATACTAATAGTCGTAAAAACCTGGGCATTTTAGGAGGTTCATTAGCTAACGGTGCTCAAAGTGTACAATGGAATGATAACGGATCGAATGACCAGCAGTGGACTTTGGAGTCCTCAGGTGATTTTTACAATATTATTAATCGTAACAGTGGAAAAGCTCTGGCAGTAGATCAGGGTTCGACGACAGAGGGGGCAAATATTATTCAAACAAATAATACAGGTTCTGCTGGCCAGCACTGGAAACTAGTCACGAATAGATAATTTATGTAACAAAAAGTCATCGACCTTAAATTAAGGGTGATGACTTTTTGTCGATATAAGCTTTGAATGACTAAATCGTCACCTTCAGTGTCACGGGAATGTCACTTTGGAGAGATATACTATTTCCATCGACATATGGAGGGAATTGTGAAGTTATTATGGGAGTGAAATTACGAAAGATTCTTATTATAGGAACTATTTTGTATACACTGTTGATCTTATATTTTTTGTTTTTTGCTTTCAATAGAGTAGAGCATGCAACAAGCCAGTATGAATATACGTTTATGTTGATTCCAGAAAGTGTTCCGCTTCTTTTTCCTGATCTCTTTGACCTATCCTTTTCTTGGTTTTATGACTTTGGGAACATCGCTGCTTTTATTCCTTTTGGCGTATTATTCCCTTTGCTGTATCGTACACATTTTAAGAAGTTTATTTGTTTGTTTATCTTAACAATTTTTGTGCTGGAAAGTCTTCAAGCTTTAACTTTTTTGGGTTCCTTTGATGTAGCCGATGTCATCTCCAATACGTTAGGGGCAATGATCGGATTTTGTGCATATAAGATTGGATTTTCCCCGGAAATCACCAGGAGATCACTTTTTACTTCGGCATTATCTGTTGTTGTGCTATTGGTTGGAATCATGGGAATCTCTGAGATTATTGATTTAACTCTGAAGAAAAGTGAAAGACCTGTGCAGGGATTACAAACGTTGGAAAAGCTTACGGGAAGCATGCCTATCACGCATAATCTTCCCAGTTTCACTATCGCAGGTGAAAATATAATACCAAAAATGAATTTGTACAGCAGTGAAGGTGAAGAAATTAAAAAATACACCTATACTTTGGGTGATAAAAAAGAGGTATGGTTATATTTCAGCTTTGGATTCCCGCAAAATGAAAATTCTAGCAGTGAACTAATGATTATAGCTGATGGTAACATGATCCTTCAATCCAGTGAACAATATAGTTCCCATGCTGAACTCAACAATACGGCATTAGTTACCGTAAAAGAAATAACCTTTATCCTTAAAGGGAATGTGAAGTTATGGGATGTAGGATTTAGTGAAATGAAGCATTGGTGGGAATGAGGAACTAACCCTTCGTTAATTTTATTAACGGAGGGTTTCTTTTGCTGATCTCCTCATATACATATTCCGATATACAGCCGGGGTGAGGTTCTCGTATTTTTTGAAGGTTTTAATGAAATAGCCCGTGTCGCAAAAGCCCAAATCATCACTGACTTGATTGATCGGGGAATCCGTGGATTCCAGCAGTTGCTTAGCCCATTCAATCTTGAGTCTAGCAATGAAGATGGAGAAATTCTCTCCAGTTTCTTTAGTGAAAATACGGCTGAAATAACTGGGGCTGATATGACAAAGCTTAGCCATCTCTTTGAGGCTGAAATTCTCATTTTTGTGAGCATAAATGTAATTAAAAGCAGGCTGAAGCACAGAATTTACTGAGACGAACTTTTGTACACCATTCTTTAATTTGGTCTCGATCAAGGCCCCGGATAACTCCTGCTGTATGGATTGGATTTTTCGGTACGTACGGTCTGACTCGTCCATTGCTTCAGCAGAAGTGGGTTCTTCTATATTGGTGGTCAGAACCTTTTTGTACAAATCCACAGTAGTATGCTTTTGAATGGCTTCCTCCACGATATAGGTACTTAACTGCAGCAGCAGCTCAACACACTTTGTTACTTCATCGTAGGATAAAACAGGCAGTGCCTGGTAATCCTCTTTGAGTGTTTTAAATTTCATGTTCGTCTCCACATTCGGCGGGCGAGAGACAATTTGCTCCAGTTGTGGCACGTCAGGTTCACGAAGCTTGAGCTGTCCGGCCATAATTGCACCTAGATATTGATTATCTATAATGATGGGAATCGCGATATCTATAATATTGAAATGACATAAATAAATAAACGGTTTGTTCTGGCGGACCGCTTCAATCCCAGCGCGGGCATCACATTTTTGACAATATTGTGAGAGATGGGAGTCCTGGCGCACACCTTGACAGAATGGCTGGCAATAGCTGTGCTTGGTCACAGGAACACCCTTGTAATCAACAGTAAGAATAGCCATTTTGGTTACAAGAGATAAGGAATCCTGGAGCTTTTCCCATTTCTTCAAGTCAATAATTTCTTCTAGATTGAACCGGGATTTTGACATCACAAAATTCTCCTATGTAAGTTATAGAATCTTAATGAACATTATACAGAATAATTCAACACAATGACATGAAAGTTCGATTTTTCACGATTATGACAAAAAAATACGATAAGAAAACGCTTTAATAAGCTTTTATTGTTTCATGTTTCTTAAATTAGAGCAATCTATAATGATAACTATAAACAACTGAGGAGGAACGAAAAATGAGAAGAGCATTTATCAGTCCGACGAAATATGTACAAGGTGAGAATGAATTATTGAACTTAGGTTACTTCGTAAAAACATTTGGTGATTCTGCTTTGTTAATTGCCCATCCAGATGATGTAACACGTGTGAAAGACAAACTGGAGTCAACTAAACAGAAATTTAATATAACTCTTGTTGAAAGCGGCTTCCACGGGGAATGCTCAAGACAAGAAGTCGCCAGATTACAAGCGCTAGCCAAAGAACATCAATGTGCATGTACGATTGGCTTGGGTGGAGGTAAGGCGATTGATACGGCAAAATGTGTAGCTGAAGGAGAAGCGCTGATTATCGTTCCAACGATAGCAGCAACTGATGCTCCGACAAGCCACTCAGCGGTGCTCTATACTCCGGAAGGTGAATTCGATGATTATGCTTATTTCAAGCAAAGCCCGAGTGTAGTCATGATTGATACAACAGTTATTGCCAATGCACCTACAAGATTTCTTGTGGCAGGTATGGGAGATGCACTTTCAACCTATTTTGAAGCAAGAGCTACTGCAAATTCTTACTCCAATGTGAATGCAGGTTTACCTTGCGGAGTTCGTGAAGGGGTTTGCGGTGAAGCTAAAGGAACAGTAACTGCGTTGGGACTTGCGAAGCTCTGCTATGAGACATTGCTTGAGAATGGATTCAAGGCGAAGCAAGCTTGCGATCTGAATATCGTAACCCCAGCTTTGGAGAATATAATTGAGACGAATATTCTTTTATCGGGTCTTGGGTTTGAAAGTGGTGGTTTGGCAGCGATTCATGCGATTCATAATGGGTTAACTGCTTTGGAAGGAACTCATCATTATTATCATGGTGAAAAGGTTGCCTTCAGCACGATTGCTCAATTGGTTCTTGAGAATGCAGACCGGACTGAATTAAAAGAAGTGTTGGACTTCTGTCTTTCGATTGGCCTCCCAGTATGCTTAGCGGATATTGGTGTTGAGCATGTAACCTATGAGGAACTGCTTGAGGTTGCTAAAAAAGCTTGCATTGCTGAGGAATCTATCCATTCGATGCCGTTCCCAATTACGGAGGATGCGGTTGCATCAGCAATTATGGCAGCCGATCAATTAGGCCGTCAATATAAATCAAGTAAGGAGCTTTAAGATGAAAAAAATAATAAACAAGCCGGAGACTCTGGTTAGGGAAATGTGTAACGGGCTTGTCTTGGCGCATCCCGAGCTGGATTTCGATCCTAAATTCAAAGTGATTTCTAAGAAAGAGATCAATCAAGATAAAGTTACCCTGATCAGTGGTGGCGGAAGCGGGCATGAGCCGGCTCATGCCGGGTTTGTAGGAACCGGGATGCTGGATGCAGCTGTATGCGGTGATGTGTTTGCTTCTCCATCCCAAATTCAGGTTTATCAAGCGATTCGCCGCACAGCAAGCACCAAAGGTTCGCTGCTTATTATCAAGAATTATAGCGGTGACATCATGAACTTTAAAAATGCGGCCCATCTAGCAACTGAAGACGGTATCGAAGTGGATTATGTCAAAGTAGACGACGATATTGCCGTTGAAGACAGCCTTTATACAGTAGGGAGAAGAGGCGTAGCCGGAACAGTGCTTGTTCATAAGGTAGCCGGAGCAGCAGCAGAAGCTGGATTGTCCTTAGCGGAAGTGAAAGAAGCGGCGCAACATGCAATTGATCATGTGCGCAGCATAGGCTTCGCCTATACCTCTTGTACCGTTCCTGCCAAAGGTACTCCGACATTTCATATTGAAGAGAACGAGATGGAATACGGGGTTGGCATCCATGGAGAACCTGGAATACGCAGGGAGAAAATTGTACCCGCAGATGAATTAGCACAGCGAATGGTTACCTCTTTGCTAGACAACTTCCAAATGAATGATCAGAAGCAGGAGGAAGTAGCCGTATTAATTAATGGTTTTGGCGGCACCCCGCTGCAAGAGTTATATTTGCTGAACAATTCTGTCATCCGCGAATTAACCGCTAAGAATAAGCAAGTGTTTAAAGTGTTTGTTGGTAACTACATGACCAGCATTGACATGGCAGGTGCATCGGTGACGATAATGAAGCTGGATGAGACACTGAAGAAATGGTTATCTGCGCCTTGTGATACACCAGCCTTGTCGATTAAAGGCCCTTTTGAGCCTGTGAACTATACTGAAGTAATCCAAGAAGAGAAAGCAGACAGCAATGTATCCTTTAAGAATAATACGGATGCTGCTGCAGCGGTGATTAAGAACAATCGGTTTACTTTGCAAAATATCGTCTATCTGCTCGATCAAATGAGCCAGGTTATTATCGAGAATGAAGTTCCGTTCTGTGAGCTTGACTCCCACGCTGGAGACGGCGATTTCGGGATGAGTGTAGCTAAGGGCTTTAAACAGCTGAAAGTCGAGTGGGAAGATATTTTAGCTCATCATCTCACTAATATCGGTGAGTTCCTTGACGCCTGCTCCATGGTCATTATGGAATATTGCGGCGGAGCATCCGGACCGATCTGGGGATCAGGCTTCCGCGCAGCGAGTAAAAATGTTCAGCAGAAGGAAGAGCTGACCATTCAGGAGTTTGCTGATATGATGCAGGCTGTTGTCAAAGGGATTCAAGATACGGGTGAAAGATCTTTTGGCAGAGGGGCTGTCGTCGGAGACAAGACATTGATTGATGCGCTTGTACCGTTTGCAGATGCCTGGACCCAAAGTGCAGAACAAGGCGACGATATCAAAGTGGCGGCAAATAAAGCAGCGGAAGCAGCTGTCCAAGGTTCTAAAAATACTATAGAAATCGTTGCCCGTATGGGAAGAGCCGGCACAGTGGGGGAACGCAGCATCGGTTATCCAGATGCGGGTGCTCATGCGCTTGGGGTTATTTTCACAGAGCTGGCAAAAGCAATGAAATAAACAAGATTAACTGGCGTATCACCTAAAATTTAGAAAAAACGTACTGCATTAGCTGCAGTACGTTTTTAATTTAAATCATAAATTCAACGATGTATTGTTGGCAAATGAGTTCATATCCCAGCGATTGATATAGAGAAATGGCTCCTACATTCTCCTCAAAAACATTCAAATATACGTTAGCTGAAATGGCATGTCCTTGGCGTGTTAGCTCTGCACAGACTTTTTTACCATAACCATTTCTTCTCCAGGCCACATCTGTTCCGATATTTCCTAGTTCAACGTAATCCTCACTATATATATGGTATCCTCCTACAGCAATCAGCTCGTCTTGTGCCATCACACCATAGAACGGATTCTGTAATTCTTCTTTTGAAAAAGCCATGGTTTGCAGCTCGTTCATCTTTGCTTCAATTCGCTGGAAATGAGCAGGTCCTAAGTGCATAACATGCTTGTCCGCTGTTGGTAGAACATCTTCATGAATATGTTTCATAAGAAGCAATTTTTGGGGAGGGCTGTAGAACTCAAGCTGAGAAGCAAAGACCTGCAGCTCTTGTTCGTTAATAATAAAGCTACCCACCGCATGGTTATGTAGATGTAATTCATCTTTCATGAACGCCAACATTGAGCTGAGACAAAAGGATTGCTGAACTGGATATACAGAAAAAGCATTAAACGGAAGGCCACTTAAAAAGGCTAATACTCCAAGCAACTCGCCCTGGTCAGAATACTGACCGTAATGCACTGTGTTTTGTCTGCGAAAAGTAAGGTATGAATAATATAAAAAATGCTGTTCCTTATTAATCGAGCTTAATATAACATCTAACTCTGCTGCTGTTAATTTTCTATACATATACGACCTGCCTCCATTAACAATTGCTGTTGCTATTTCCTCTTGCCGAATTTGCACAACCTTTTCTAATATATCATAAATCAGAACTTTGTTTGCTTTATTGCTGGGTTGAGCCAAGTATGATACTATTGTCCCCTTAGAAACATAAAATGAGATATGAAGGTTTTCTTGAAAGGATGATATATATTAAGGCAATCTTAGTTCGGTACTTCGGAAATCCGCAAGATCGAACCGCCATGTTCAACGCTGCTTCCTTAGTCATCGATGCTTTTATTGGTATAGGCAAGTTAATTCTTGGGTTATATCTATTGTCCGGATGGTTCATCACAAATGCACTTTATTATCTGATCCTGTGTATAGCCAAAGGACAGGTGCTTCATAAATATACATTAGCTAAAAAAGTCAGTTCAGCACAGCAAAGGTATTCACTGGAGCTTTACGTTTATAAGCGTGGCGGTGTTTTTCTTTGTCTTCTAGGGGTTTCTTATCTGTTGGTCTGCTTGCGGATTTATCTAGTCGGAGACGCTTTGGTTTATGAAGGTTACATTGTATATTTGGTAGCACTGATCGCTTTTACAAAACTTGGTTTTGCCATTCATGGAAATATTGTTAACCGTCATCTCAAAAATCCCATTATATCAACATTAAAAATGATTAGCTTTACTAATGCCTTGGTCTCCATTGTTGTCACTCAAATGGCTGTGCTTACAATGAAAGGCTCACCTCAGGCATTAAACGCCAGCGCGTTGTTTGGCATGGGATGTAGTGTTTTATTTTGTCTGGGGGGGATCTGGATGATGCTCCGTAAGACAAAGGCTCCAATGAAGGAAGTAGAATTAATTAAAAATTAGATGATATCATAACTTCCCCTTATCCCTTAGGATGAGGGGTTATTTGTATTTTTATGTCATATTATCAGCGTTGAATGCCGAAGCTTATAGAAAATTATATTTTTATGCAACCTAAACACTTCTTTTCCTACTTTATAAGTGAATGCTTAATCAAATCGAACGGAAGTGATGGAGTGGAAGATAGTGAAATCATACAATTGTATTTTGCACGTAATGAAAGGGCAGTAGAAGAAACATCGAAAAAATATAGAAATTATTGTACTCGGATCGCTCATAACATTTTGTCTAATGCTGAAGATTCGGAAGAATGTGTTAACGATACCTTTCTTGGTGCATGGGAAGCAATACCGCCGAAGTCTCCTGCAAAGCTGTCCTCTTTTCTGGGGAGAATCACACGAAATATTGCTTTGAACAAATACGATTATTACATGGCTAAAAAACGGAATAAAAAATTCGATACGATTCTTAATGAATTAAACGATTGTTTATCCTCTTCAGACAACGTTGAAACCCAATACGAGGAAGCACAAATAGCCGAATCTATAAGCAAATTTCTACACAACATTAAGGAAGATCAGCGGAATGTTTTTTTGAGGCGTTACTGGTATTCTGATTCTTTGGCCGATATTGCCGCACGCTTCTCAATCAGTGAAAGTAAAACCAAATCAATTCTTTTCAGAACACGCAAAAAACTCCAAATATATCTTCAGAAAGAGGGTTATTTCCTTTGAATAATAAAGAGCTCTTCAAAACAATCGGTTACATAGACGAAAATCTGATAGAAAAAGCCAACTCCGCGAGACGCACTAATAAAAAAGCTTATGTAAAGTGGGGCTCACTCGCAGCTTGTGCTGCATTGGTGTTAGGTGTGGCCGTTTATAAATTTCCGCAGACTCCGTTGCCTAATTCACCACAAATATCACAGCAGACACCAGTCTCGTCTCCCACAGGGGTTCGCAAAATTCTGAATTACAATGGATACCGTTATGCATTCGTAGCAGATGGCGCTCAGTTTAAGTTCACAGGTATGGAGCCTGACAAATCGCTTGGTGCATTAGAGTTTGATCTCAACCAAGAGCCCGGAAAGAATGACGGGGATAAGAATGCGGAAAAAGATTATGCCGCTACGTTCGCTATGGGTGGAAAGCTGTATGAAATCCCAACATACCCATCCCATTTTCGTATTGCAGTTAAGGATGAGCAATATTATTATCTAGCTGAAATTGTGGCGAAGGTAGACGATTCTGCAATGAGCGCGAAGGAGTATCTAGATCTGGCTAATCTGAAGGAGCATGCAAAAGATATCTATATTCTGAATCATGTGGGGAATGACGTGCAAAAGACTATCACTGATCATCCTATTGTTGAGTCCATTATCGAAGGTTTGTACAGCGCAAAAAAAACAGAGCTAAGCATTAAGGAATATGAAGCTCTTGCAGCGGCGCAATCCCAAGGAAAATCATATCAATTACAGTTCAACCTCAAAGACGGGACTTATATCGCCATGTATATCATTCCCGAATTAAAGGTGGTGTCTATGGGTGATGCTTATTATTATTTGCCTGATACCTTTTTTGATCAAACCAGCGACCTCTTTTCAGGGCTGACACAAGAAGTGCTACCGCTTTACTGAGAAGGCGGAGATAAGAGATCCTTAAAAACTGTACATTGCAGGTTATCTAATATCTCGCATATAATGATCTAAATGATAATCGTTATCATTTAATAGAAGAGAAAAGGTGATCTGCTCATGATAAAACATAATATTGGGATTACGGAGTGCAGCTTACCTGCTGAGTGTATAACAGAATGACAAGTTCATCTATTCATAACATCTATAACGGGTATTTCGATGCTTTGTTTGAGGCTCCGTCTATGAGGGGCACTACAGAGAGGAAACATTTTGCACAATCCAGTACCCAAGGATACGTCGATAGAGTGATCACACCCTCCGGGATCGAAATTGTTGATAGTGATTACCGTTTTGCTGATGATCGCCTAGTTCGGGTTCAATCCGAAGCGGCGATGATTGAGTTAAGCTTTTGTCTGCAGGGAAGCGGGGAAGTTCATGTAACAGATACCAGCCATGAGTTAATGCCCGATAGTTGTTCATTGCAGTTCATGCAGGATTTCCAAGCGGAATTTCACTATCGGAGTGCTGAACCTATCCGTTTATTGTCCATAGGTGTACCGGTTACACTATTCGATTCATGGATGGCGGATCAAAGCTCTTCACATGCTCGCAGCTTATCCGGGCTGTTAGATTCACGTGCTTTTCGAATGTTCCGTATGCCTATTCTTCCAGAAACCACCCGATTATTGGTGCAATTGAGAGACTGTCCATATCATACCTCCATGCGCCGGTTGTACGTAGAGGGGAAGGCATTAGAACTCCTATCTGTATATTTTGACGCATTTCTTTTTGAGCAGAAACATACTAAACGGAGTTTGCATTTATCACGTAGTGACCGAGAAAACATTCGGAAAGCCAGGGATATCATCCTTGACCACATGGCAAACCCACCTTCGCTAATCGAATTGTCCAAGCTGGCAGGCATTAACGAATACAAATTAAAAGTTGGATTTAAGGAAGAGTACGGAACAACTGTATTTGCATATTTACGGAACAAACGTTTAGAAAAAGCATGGGAAATCATAAGTACCGGGGAAATTAGTGTCAGCCAAACGGCGACGATGGTAGGTTACAACAACTTTAGTCATTTTGCCGAAGCTTTTCGGAAGCAGTATGGAATTAATCCTTCAGAAGTAATTAAAAAACGATAAAAATTAAATAAATATCCGCCAAACCGTTATTCAATCCCTCTGCCGGTAGTTCTATCCTATTAGCAGAGTGTATGATCGGACTTGCTAGAAGTGAGAATGATTATCAGTAGATTGGAGAGGGTTGGAAAAAATGTTCAGTTTAAAACAGATCTCTTTTGTGGGAATCGCCTTAATCATGATGGTGATGCTGTACGGGTGTGGGAATTCAGGTCAGGAGGCTAAAGTAGAAAATTCTCAACCTGCGGTAAATTCAGAACCCGTCGCTACTAATTCGACCGAAACACGTACCCTCAAGGATGCTAAAGGGGATATTGTAATACCGGTGAACCCGGTTAGAATTGCCGATGTATCCGGCTCAACGGAAGAACTTCTGGTGCTTGGATATAAACCTGTTATTACTGGGAATACAGATATGGCTAATTCATTAGAAATCACTCCTATTCTCAAAAAAGAACTGCCTGATGTAACTCCCGCTGGATGGTTTCAGACGGAAGTCAACTTAGAAGCGATCATTGCAGCAAGCCCTGATTTGATACTGGCAGGACCTACCCAAGAAAAAATCTATGATCAACTAAATATGATTGCTCCAACAGTGAGGGTGCCTTATGGTTTTAACGCTTTTAGAGAGCGATTTACATTTGTTGCGGAGGTGCTTGATAAGAAAGCGGAAATGGAAACGTGGCTGAAGGCCTATGATCAACGTGCTCTACTACTACATGATCAAATCACTGAGATAACCAAGGAAGAGACGTTTGCGGTAATCGAAGCTACAGAGAAAGAAATACGCATCTATTCCCGCACAGGTATTGCGGATATGATTTTTAATGATCTAGGATTACCCATCGCGCCAGGTACTCCGGAGCCAGATCCATGGGGAGGGAAAGTGACAAGTCTAGAAGCACTGTCCACCTTTAATCCAGACCATATCATTTTATTATCCGATAATGACCAGAATGTTCTTGACCAAAGCAAGGTCTGGAGCAATCTGAAAGCTGTAAAATCGAATAATATATATCGTATAACAAGCAGACAAAATTATAATGAGGCTTTCTTTGCTTTAGGAAAAGAAGCATTGTTGGAGCAAATATCCGAACAAATCAAGGAACATATCAAACAGTAAAGGATAATTTAATCTTTTCTCGAATATTCTCTGAGTTGCAATGATTATTATTTGAAGGGATGATTAAATTGAAGCAAGGGATATTAGTTTTTCTAAATGGAACTTCAAGTTCCGGAAAGACCTCCATATCGACTGAACTGATAAAACAGAAAGAGATTCCTTTTTATCATTTATCAATTGATGATTTTTTTAATAATTACAATGATTTTATTAATAATAAATTTCCAGATGAACCTCCAAGAGAAATAGATCATCAAGTCGTTTCCCAAATATTAGATGATTCCATATTCTCAGTGTACCGCTCGACAATTAAATTGTTAATAGAAATGGGTTTTAATGTAATAGTAGATACCGTAATCGACAATGATAAGAGGTTTAATGTGTTTCTTGAGCAATTTTTCGATCAGCCTACGTTATTTATAGGTGTAATATGCTCGAAAGAAGAACTCATAAGAAGAGAGCAAACAAGAGGAGATAGAAAGATTGGACTAGCAGCTTCACAGTTTAGCAAAGTATATTGCTTTGATGAATATGACCTCGAAGTAAATACGGAAGAGATGAATTCAATAGAATGTGCCGAAAAGATATTAAGTTTTATTAAGTCCAATAAGGAATACTCGGTATTTAAGAAATTAAGTAAAAGAAATGTTAGTGTTTCCTAGATGGCGTATCCAGATAACACCATATTCAAGCGGGTCAAAAAAGAGAGGATCCTTTATAATGATGAGAATGGTTCTCACTATTATGAAAACTTGATCGGAGAGCGGTAGCAATGACTGGAATAGATTTTCATCACAATTTCAATCTTTTTTTCGATGGGCTTGAGCTGCCGCGGCAGAATAGAGATCGTACAGAGCACATGGCACTACATTCGCAAAGGGGAGAAGGGTTCGTTCGTCGATTCGTCCCACGCTTTGATATCAATGTGGTGGTATCCGATTTTACCTTTCGCCAGGATTACAGCGTGCCTCTCGTAACCAAAACAGCAATGGTTGAGCTTAATTATTGTTTGCAAGGGAAAAGAGAAGTCTCTGTTGATGGTGTCCAGTATGAGTTTGTTCCGGGAAGCTGTACGCTACAACTCATGAATGAAGTTGGCTCTCAATTTGAGTTTCAGGGGAATGAATCTTATCTGATGTTAGGCATAGGTATTCCTGTTTCGACTTTCCATCACTTCATGGAAGAAGGCGGGGGTGGGAGATCCGCTGATTTTGACCGCATTCTTGGCCAAGCATCTTTTCGTGTTTTTCAGGAAACGATGCAGCCGTCTACTGCTATCGTGCTTGAGCGAATGCTGGCAGCTCTTCAAAACCGCAGCACCAAAAATCTGGAGATCGAATGTAGTACATTAGAGCTTTTGTCGTTGGGCTTTCAATCGATTCTAACAGAAGGTACTTCTGGGACAACAAAGCTGTCGAAAAGCGACATGACAAAAATTAGTGAAGCGCGGGACATCATGATGCAACGGATGATAGATCCGCCAAGCCTGTTGGAGCTCTCCCGATTGATTGGCATGAATGATAACAAATTAAAATCTGGCTTTAAAGAAATGTTCGGAACAACTGTATTCGGCTATTTGCGGGATATAAGGCTGGAGAAGGCTCTACACCTATTGCAGCAAGGTGATTTGAACGTTAATGAGACATCCTGTGCTGTGGGTTATTCCAACTCAAGTCACTTCTCGGAGGTGTTTCGGGAGAAATACGGGATCAATCCCGGCAAGCTTGTGAAACAGTTTGCTTCTTCTGTACTGATGACTTCAAAACACGAATCGAACCTTTAAAGAATACGGAGATAACAGTTGCAAATAACCCACCAGTCACGACTGGTGGGTTATTACATTTACATATGAAGAGAAACGCAAAATCCCTCAGAATTTATTCTATCTCTCGACTACTGTTTCTCCTTCAATTAACACAGGTTGATAATAAGTATTGTTGGGAAGATCCTTTTTTCCTTGTAATTTTTTAATGACCCAATCCGCTGCATCACGGCCCATAGTTTCTTGGGGATGTGTTAAAGTGGTCAGTTTGATGTTTGCATTTTGGGCAATATAGGAGTTGTCCTGGCCAATAATTGATAATTCCTCTGGTATAGAAATGTCTAGCTGTCTGCAAGCATTGACCACTTCCAGACCAACCTCGTCATTGTAGCAGACAATCGCAGAGAGGGTATCTCTATTTTTATTTAGGAAATCCTTCAAGTTCGTAGCTAAGGTTTGTTTGGTCTCGGTGTTGAACGAAAATATTTGCTCTGGATAAAACCGCAATTTAGCTTCTTCGAGGGCTTTGATATAACCCTTCATTCGATATTTGCCTTGTAAATCATCCATTTTTGCGATAAGTCCAATTTGAGAGTGGCCTTTGGAGATCAATTCTTTTGTTGCCAGATAACTGGACTGCACATCGTCAAGACAAAGGAAGGGGAGCTCTATTTCCTCATAAAAAGCATTAATCATAATGAGTGGAATATCTTGCTCCTTAAACGACAGATAATACGCAATATTGGGATTATACAGATTACTTTTCGTAGGTTCAATAATTAAACCATCTACGCCGTAGGACAACATCATTTCGAGAGCTTTTTTTTCTTGCGCAACATCGTTATTGGTACTAGCCAATAGTAGTGAATAGTTATCCTCATTCATTCGGCTTTCAATCCCCCGGATAATAGAAGGGAAGATGTAGTCAGAGATATAGGTCGTAATTACACCGATCGTCTTCTTATGGGAACTCCCGCCGGTCTTTGTGCGATATTGGTTGCTGACATACGTGCCAGAACCTTTTTCGCTGCGGAGGAATCCTTCGTTGGATAGCTCTAAAATGGCTTTTCTAACAGTCTGTCTGCTAACCTCGTACAAGGACTGCAAGGCAGACTCCGTAGGAATTTGTTCGCCTACATTGTAATCTCCTGAAAGGATCTTGCTTTTTATATCCTCTATAATCACTTGATACTTTGGTTTCATGTAATTCCTCTTTCCATACTTGTTCGCTTTATAATTCGTACATTTCGTTAAGTTGTATGTACAAATTATAGCATGACTACGAATTAAATATAAAGGGGCTCTTTTTTTATGAAAAATGTAAATATTTCGTACCTTTAGATCATCATAAACAAACTAAGTCCGGAGTTAAATTATTATCTTCTCCATATTTGTATGTATATATAACTATTTTATTGACAAATGTACGTACAAAAATTTATACTAAAGCTGTCAATTAAGAAAGCGAATTCTTTTATATTAAAAAAGCGCTGTCAGAGAGGTGACCAACGTGATATCGAATCGATTAAGCATCGAAGAAGCAATCAATAAGGGAGAAACTTCGCTAGGGATTGAATTTGGATCCACGCGTATTAAAGCAGTACTTATTGATCATAGTTTTCAAACGATCGCTTCTGGAAGTTATGAATGGGAAAATCAGTTGAAAGACGGCTTTTGGACGTACAGCCTAGAAGATATTATCAAAGGTCTACAAGATGCTTATCGTGAGATGAAGCAAGAAGTTCAACAAAATTACGGAATCACCCTCCAAACCGTTGGTTCAATCGGGTTTTCTGCAATGATGCATGGATATATGGCTTTTGACGAACAGGATCAATTGCTCGTCCCGTTCCGGACTTGGCGTAATGCAACAACGGGTAAGGCAGCCAAAGAACTGACAGATGTATTTAAATTCAATATTCCTGAACGTTGGAGTATTGCTCATCTTTATCAGGCGATCTTAAACAAAGAAGAACATGTGCCGCAGATTCGGTTTGTTACAACGTTAGCAGGATACATTCATTGGTTATTGACCGGCAACAAAGCACTTGGTGTTGGAGATGCTTCAGGTATGTTCCCGATTGATGAATCCATAGGAAATTATAATGAATCTATGATACAACAGTTTGATGAGCTTATTGCTGGCAAAGGTTATTCGCTGAAGACCAGCGACCTTCTTCCTAAGGTGTATGTTGCCGGTGAGCAAGCAGGTCTATTAACCGAAGCAGGAGCCAAAATTCTGGATCCATCATTGCAATTACAAGCTGGGATTCCGCTTAGTCCTCCAGAAGGGGATGCAGGAACCGGTATGGTTGCTACCAATAGTGTAAGAAAACGTACCGGGAATGTCTCCGTAGGAACCTCTGTTTTTGCCATGATCGTATTGGAAAAAGAGCTTTCCAAGGTTTATCCGGAAATCGATATGGTGACTACGCCAGACGGAAGTCCAGTAGGTATGGTTCATGCTAATAACTGTTCAAGTGACCTTAATGCCTGGCTCGGATTATTCCGTGAATTCTATGAAGCGATGGGGCAAAAGGTCGAAGCTGACAAATTGTACAGCGTACTGCTGAATAAAGCTTTGGAAGCAGACCCAGATGCCGGTGGATTGCTCAGTTACGGTTATTTCTCGGGTGAGAACATTACGGGGTTAGAAGAAGGTCGTCCGTTATTTGTACGTTCGCCTGAGAGTAAATTTAATCTGGCTAACTTTATGCGTACACATTTGTTCAGCGCCTTTGGTGCTTTGAAAATTGGAATGGACATTTTGACGAAAGAAGAGAATGTAGCCATAGATAGTATTTTAGGACACGGCGGTATATTTAAGACTCCGGTTGTTGGCCAAAGAATGATGGCAGCTTCACTGAATGTTCCTGTTTCCGTAATGTCGACAGCTGGAGAAGGCGGCGCATGGGGAATGGCTATTCTTGCCTCCTACATGATGAACAAAAATCAGGAAAAAAGCTTGGAAGACTTCCTCGATCAAAAAGTGTTCAAAGATGTAAAGGGAGAAGAAATTCATCCCGATGCAACCGACATTAAAGGTTTTGAAACCTTTATCGAACGTTATAAAAAAGGTCTGGCGATTGAGCAATCCGCTGTTGATAATTTAGTCTGAAAATGGAGGGACCAAGATGTTAGAACAACTTAAAGAAGAGGTTTTTCAAGCCAATCTGGAATTGCCGAAACATGGACTAATCAAGTATACATGGGGAAATGTGAGTGCAATTGATCGCGAAAGTGGATTATTCGTAATCAAACCTAGTGGTGTAGATTATGAAACAATGAAAGCCAGCGATATGGTAGTTGTTGATCTGGATGGCAATGTGGTTGAAGGGGAGATGAGACCTTCCTCCGATACACCTACTCACGCAGTACTTTATAAACATTACTCCGAAATTGGCGGAATCGTGCATACACATTCCACTTGGGCGACTATCTGGGCACAAGCAGGACTTGACGTTCCTGTAATGGGAACTACGCACGCTGATACATTCTATGGCTCCATTCCTTGTGCGCGTTTCTTGACGCAAGAGGAAATCGATCGGGGTTACGAAGCGGAAACAGGTAATGTAATCATCGAAACCTTTGAACAACGCGGGATAGATATTATGGCGGTTCCCGGTGTTTTGCTTAAAGGCCACGGACCCTTTACTTGGGGGAAAAATGCAAAATCCGCTGTAATGAACAGCGTAGTGTTGGATGAAGTATCGAAAATGAATTTATTTGCTAGAGAGTTGAACCATTTTGCGGAAGAATTGCCACAACGTATTCTAGATAAACATTACTTGCGCAAACATGGGAAAGACGCTTATTACGGTCAAAAATAATCAAACCACAAAATTATGAAAAGAGGATGAATATGTCAACAGCAGTAGCAAAAGAATTTTGGTTTGTCGTAGGTTCGCAACATCTTTATGGGGAAGAAGCATTGGCTGAAGTTAAAGCGCACGCACAAACGATGACAGATGCTTTGAATAAAAGCGGAGTTTTGCCTTACCCACTAGTATTGCAGGATTTGGCTGTCAGCGCAGATAAAATCACCAACATTATGAAAGAAGTTAACTACCGTGACGAAGTTGCCGGTGTCATCACTTGGATGCATACTTTCTCACCTGCAAAAATGTGGATCCGCGGAACAAAAATGCTGCAAAAACCTTTGCTTCATCTAGCTACGCAATATAATGAAAGTATTCCATGGGCAACAATTGATATGGACTTCATGAACTTGAACCAAGCAGCTCATGGTGACCGTGAATATGGTTTTATTAACGCCCGTTTGAACAAACAAAACAAAGTGGTTGTAGGCTATTGGGAACGCCCTGAAGTTCAAAAGCAAATTGCAGAATGGATGGACGTAGCCGTTGCTTATAACGAAAGCTTCAATATCAAAGTTGCTCGTTTTGGTGACAACATGCGTAACGTTGGTGTAACTGAAGGAGATAAAGTTGAAGCCCAAATTCAATTTGGCTGGACGGTTGACTACTTTGGTATTGGTGACCTGGTTCAAGTCATTAATGAAGTTAAAGAAGAGGAAATCGATGGTTTGTTTGCTGAATATGCAGAGCTGTATGAATTCGACTATGGCACTAACAGCAAAGAAGCTTGGGAAGCTAGCGTAAGAGTTCAAGCAAGCTATGAAATTGCTATCAAACGTTTCCTTGATCAAGGTGGCTACAATGCCTTCACCTCAAACTTCGAAGATTTACATGGAATGAAACAACTTCCAGGACTTGCTGTTCAACGTTTGATGGCACAAGGATATGGTTTTGCTGGAGAAGGAGACTGGAAGACTGCAGCTCTCGACCGCTTGCTTAAAGTGATGAGCCATAACCAATCGACTGGCTTTATGGAAGATTACACTTATGAATTGACAGTTGGACAAGAATCTATTCTTCAATCCCATATGCTTGAAGTAGATCCAACTTTGGCAAGTAACAAACCAAAAATCATCGTGTATCCACTAGGTATTGGTGGTAAAGACGATCCAGCCCGTTTAGTATTTGACGGCAAAGCAGGAGACGGTGTAGTGGTTTCCATGGCTGACTTCGGTACGCATTACAAACTTTTGATTAATGAAGTGACTGCTTTTGAACCAACTGTTCCAGCTCCAAACCTTCCAGTAGCTCGTGTGCTTTGGAATGTTAAACCAAACTTCCAAGACGGAGTTAAAGCTTGGATCGAAAATGGTGGCGGTCACCACACCGTTGTTTCATTAACTCTTACAACAGACCAAATTATTGCTTACGCAAAACTTGTTAACTTGGAATATGTAGTTATTAAATAATAGCAAAGCTTTATTACGATTAATAGGACTCCATTCCTCGGCTTTTTGAGGAATGGAGTCCTATTGTTTTGTTCGATTTACTTCAATAAATGCGATAGTTTCCACTTAGGGCCAGTAAACTAAAGAAGTACAGACAGTTATCATAATAACGACGTTGTCCAGTTCGCAAAGGTGTATCCCAAAACAAACGGACAAAATGCTCTGCCTCCGGGCCATCAGAAGCAAGCGAAGCCATAGCGTTGGTCGCCAAAAGGCCTACCGGATGCAGCGCCGGTTCGTCGAATGCCTGTCCCTCAATGGTATACCTCCGGTAATTGGAAACTTCGATATTCCTAAAAAAAGCTTGAATCCGGTTACATTGATCGACCTGCCAGCTGTCCTTTTGGAACCATGCCCAGTCCAAACCGATATTAGCCGCAACCCGGTAAGCATCACTGAAAAAATGACTGAAATCACCATGAGGCTGGGGTTCTGCCGGGGTGCCGTTAAAATTAGCATATTCGGGAGCGAGACCAGTTATAGGATTACATGTAGTGTGTAGATATGAGCGGCTGGCTTCCGCCGCTTCTCGCCAAAACATGTGGTCACCTGCATCAGCCCACAAAGCGAACAAATCATAGAAATGGGGGAGATGGTAAGATGGATCACTGAAGGTGGATTCCGGTACGAATTTAATCAGTTTCGATTCCGCGTCCCACATTGAGTCACCAGCGCCTGTTTCAGTTTTATGTACACAAGCACGCAATATTATTCGAGCCTGCTCGGAATAATTATAAGGTGCCGGACCGTTCCCCCAACGTTTTGAGGCAAAAAACAAAGCCATGGCGAAAAACTCTTCCCCGTCCGGTGCGGGTCCTTGAGAAATTCTTGTACCGTCAGGCTTGCAGTGCCAAGCAAAGTAATCGGCATAACGGCCTTCTTTGTGCTGCATAAACGTCTTAGAGAAGTTCCATAAACGATCAAACTCATCTTTTTTATTCATTTGAACAGCCATCATCATCCCGTAGGACATTCCTTCAGACCTAACATCCAGATTACCTGTATCCAGAATATAGCTTTTATCCTCGTCCAGCGGATAGTAGATTCGTACGTTCGGATCTCCGTAAAACAAATCACTCCAAGTTTCTTCGAGTTTAGCGTTGATTTCATCTTCAGAAAAGCCGAGCTCCTTAAATAAATTGCGATATTTCCCCGTATAAAAAGCACCTTGTTGTGTTATTGGCATGATATTTCCCCTCCTATGCACTACAGCATGCACTCCATTTCAATAAAAACTAAGGATGGATGGTTTGAATGGTGCCATCATCGTTGTATTTCAGCTCCGTATATTTTACAGAACGCTTGTTGTCAGCACCACCAGATAAAGAACTATCATGATAAAATAAATACCATTTCTCTTTAAACTGAACAATAGAATGGTGTGTTGTCCAGCCCAGGACGGGTGTAAGTATTTTTCCTTGATATACAAAAGGCCCAAGCGGATCTTTACTGATAGCGTATACAATATTATGGGTAGTACCCGTGGAATAAGAAAGATAATAATAACCGTTATATTTATGAACCCAAGGACCTTCAAAATATCTTCTCTCTTCATCTCCAGCAAGAATCGGATTTCCGTTCGTATCGACGATGGATATTTCTCTAGGCTCACCTTCAAAGCTCAGCATGTCCTCGCTCAGCTCCGCTACGATAGGTCCTAGAGCAGGTGCTGTTTCAGCCGGTCCCTCTGCATCCGCAACAAATGAGCCGGTTTGCCATTTTTCAAGTTGACCGCCCCAAAGACCCCCAAAGTATATATATGATTTGCCATCATCATCAACGAAAACAGCGGGATCAATGCTATAACTGCCGGGAATGTAGTTCGGTTCAGGTGTAAAGGGTCCCGAAGGTGACGCTGAGGTTGCAACCCCAATTCGGAAAATATCGTCATGGTCTCGGGCTGGGAAAAACAAATAGTAGGTATTGTTTTTGTATGCTGCATCCGGAGCCCACATTTGCTGTTTAGCCCATGGGACATCCTTCACATGAAGCACTTCACCGTGGTCGATACAAGGGGAGCCATCTCCATCAATAGACAGAACATGGTAATCCTCCATATTATATTGGTCACCGTTGTCATTAGAGATCATATCGTGATCCAGGTCATGAGAGGGATAAATATAAATCTTGCCTTCAAATACATGAGCTGAAGGATCCGCAGTATAAATATGAGTTACGAGAGGTTCATTGGGTTGCACTGGCTTTGTCAAGTCATTTCCTCCTATAAAGTTAATCGCTTACAAAGTTAATGGTATAAGAACTTTAGGACTCTGTATATATAGCAACTATAGTTTATACCCCACAAAGTTTAGATGTTGCTTTCTTGACCTTGCAGACCCTTTCCCATTTATGCTGCCTCGCAATATTTTCTCTAGATAATCTGGTACAATAGAAATCTCCAAACTTTGTCCTTACAAATACAATGAGGTGAGATTAACATAAGGGAATATAAATCATAATTTTACACAAGAATGAATGTTAGAGCGAAAGACACCAAGTATTCTACATTATATTTTTAAAAAGATGAGGTCAGCTTAATGCAAAAAATTCAAAATTCCAGAATCTACTTTATAGGTATACATGTGCTTTTATTAATCTTATTGTTCACCTCTTTGTATGCTTATTCCCCCTGGATTCGCATTAAAGTAAAGGAAATTATCATGCCTGCGGATAAAGTATATACCATCGCTCACCGTGGTGCTTCAGGATATGCTCCTGAGAATACAATACCTGCATTCGAGCTAGCCATTGATATGAAGACCGATTATATCGAGTTAGACATTCAGTTAACAAAAGATCATGTTCCTGTTGTTATTCACGATGGGACCGTAAATCGTACCACGAATGCTAAAGGGTATGTAAAGGATTTTACTTTAGAGCAGATCTCAAAATTAGACGCGGGTTCATGGTTTAATGAACAATATCCCATGTTCGCTAGAGATAAATATGTAGATTTACGTATTCCGACATTAAAAGAGGTATTTGAAAGTTTCGGAAAAGAAGTGGACTATATGATTGAGATTAAAGATCCCACGTCGAATTCGAACATCGAGGCATTGTTAAACGAAGAAATCTTAAATTATGATCTGTCGGCTCATGTTGCTATTCATTCATTTAGTGAAGCGAGTTTGCGTAGATTCCATTCCATAAATCCAGCAGTCCCTCTTTATCAAATTGTATGGTATGATTTCCCTGTTTATAAAATATCAGAATCCTATGTGAATAGATTAAAAACTTATGCGGTAGGCATAAGTCCTAACTTTCAAAAAATAAATGCGGCATATGTCGCGCAGGCAAAAAATTCAGGGCTAAAGGTGTTTCCATATACTGTGAATTATCAAGTGAATATGGATAAAGCCGTAATTTGGGGTGTAGATGGTGTACATACAAATTTCCCTGACCGCTTTAGCGAAGTAATTAAGAATAATAAAAAGTAAGGGATGTGAAATCACCCTTTTCTGGACATAAATAAAGCTGTCGAGACTTTCTCGACAGCCTAAGAACCTTTATCCAAAGGTTCTTTTTTTACGGAAAATCAATTATTTTTGTTTCTTCTTTCTAATGAAGTCTTTTCTCGTGAAATTGTAGATGAAGCTCCCGTACTTGTTCTGCAAGATCGGGTACAGGGCCATCTACGAACGCATCGTAAATAACCTCCTGAATACTTAAATTACGGACGGGTGATGCTGCAATTCCCATATCATTTAACCACGCCGATAATTGCTTCGAGGAACTGGCATATACAATTCGTCCTAAATGAACCCACCCGTGTGCCGCTGCACACATAGGGCAATGTTCTCCGGAGGTATACACTGTTGCCTGCTTACGTTCTTCCAGTGTCATATTCTGAGCTGCCCAGCGGGCTAAAGCGAATTCGGGATGCTGAGTATGGTCACCGCTACCTACATGGTTGCGGTCTTCTGCAAGCACTTCTCCACTTGCTGATACAAGGACGGAACCAAAGGGTTCGTCCCCAGCTTCGAGTGCAATTTGGGCAAGTTCAATACAACGCTTAAGATGTTTGATATCCGTGTCGTTTATCATGATGGTAGAACCTCCTGAATTTTAATTTATTGATAAGTTTCATGAATAGTAGGCCTGAGCCTGTTTGTTCACCACATTCTTCTATGTTAGCATGTAAAGTATTCGATGAAAAATATAGCATGCAATATCAAGCTAGGGAGGATATATAAAAATGAAGCATCCATTTATATTGAACGCCGTATGGAACGGTGGCCGTAACAGTGATGGAACTATTGAAGCTGGACAGCTTAAGACTCAAATTTCCATTCCGAAGGAAATGGGAGGACCCGGAGTAGGAACGAATCCGGATGAGATGCTTTTGGGAGCAGCAGCAACCTGTTATCTCATTACACTTGCAGCAATGCTGGAGCGGGCAGGGCTTACGACTTCAGAGCTGACGTTAGCATCAGAGGCGACGGTCGATGTAACGAATAACATTTTTACATATGAAGCCATCAAACATTCACCCCTAATCACCCTTACCAAAGATGCGTCACAGGACGATATCGATAAAACCATCCGAATTGCCCATAAAGCAGAAGGCTCCTGCATGATCTCCAGAGCCGTTGCAGGAAATGTAGAAATCACGACAGAGCCAACGGTGCTGACTGCAAGCCTATAAAATTGAGTCCTAGGTAATCAGAGAGGAGACGTTAACTTTGAACGTTGAGTTATATAAGGATTTGATCAAGGATGAGCGCGGAAATTATTACGTGGCTGTACAAAAAGAGGGCAATGAGCTGACTTTGGTAAACGCAATGCTAGAGCGGTCTTACCAAGAACTGTGGGAATTTAATGAAGCTTTCAAAAAGAAGTACGCGGAATACGAGCATCAGTTCATCGGCAAAATGATTATGGATAAGCTGCGGCACGATGTTGTTTTTGCCTCCAAAGAAGACGGCCATGGCCGAATGTATGATCTGGCCGCGGTTGCAGTTGATTACAAGCTTATTTTTATCGATATGATCGAATTTTACCGAAACCCTCGAGTAGGACTTAACCATGACAACAACATCCATTAAGCTTAGTGTATTAGATCTTGTACCTGTTTTTAATACGGTGGATGCTAGTACCGCATTGGGACAAGCAGTGAAGCTGGCTCAGACAGCAGAAAGACTGGGATATACTCGTTATTGGGTTGCTGAACATCATGATATGCCGGGATTAGCATGTACCTCTACGGAGGTGCTTTTATCGCATATTGGAGCGAAAACAGCACACATTCGCCTTGGCTCAGGCGCTTTATTGCTGCCACATTATAAGCCGCTAAAGGTGGTGGAAGCATTTCATTTGCTGGCCAGTTTGTACCCGGGACGCATCGACCTTGGATTAGGCAGAGCTCCCGGCGGTACTGCTGAAGTAAGTTTAGCACTGAGTGGAAATTTTCTCGAAAATGTTTGGAAAATGCCAGAACTGCTTAAAGGCGTCACTGAATTATTGCAGGGTAACTATTCCTATGAAGGACGTTCAATAACCGCCCGTCCGGTCCCTCCCGTATCTCCAGAGCTATGGCTGCTGGGTACAAACAAGAAAAGCGCGGCATATGCTGCCGAGTTTGGAGCAGGTTATGTGTTCGGCCAGTTCATGAGCGATGTAGCAGGGGAGGAGGTTTTGCAGGCTTACCGTGAAACCTTTACTCCTTCTTCACTTTCTCCTGAACCGCAGGCCATGGTTGCTGTTGGCGTCATTTGCGCCGAGACTGAGGAAGAGGCAGAGCGATTGGCCTCATCTGGTACGGCATTATTCCAACAAGAAGGTTCTGCCGAAGCGAAGTCTGTGCCCTTGGAACGCAAGCTGCTGGTAGGTACTCCGGAAAGTGTTAAAGGTAAGTTGGAACGGTTATCTCTTTTGTATGGAGTTAATGAATTCATTATCGTTACCATGATTCCAGATTATGAGAAACGGTTACATTCGTTCGAACTGCTTGCCCAAGCGTGCTGGAGTTCTTAATAAAGGAGGTCCATATGTATGAAGTCTCATACCTCTGATCAAATTAAAATCCCACCAGGATTTTGGGCTGGATTAAGTCAATTAGGAATAACTGCACAAGATGTAGCCAGCAAAGCAAATCTTCCACTTAGCCAGATCACAGAGTCAGAAGTCACCACCGCCCAATATTTCGCAGTCTGGCAGGCATATTCCGATCTCATTGGGGATACAGCCGAAGGAATCATTAAGCTTGCAACCGTCTTTGAAACCACACAATATCCGCCTACGGTCTTAGCAACATACCATGCTAAGGACTATCGCGATGCTCTTAAGCGAATGGTACGATACAAACAAATGTGCCCTCCTGAAAGCTTGCGTTTTACTGAAGAAGGCGAGCTATGTACAATCGAATTGGAATGGCAGCATCCCGGGCATTTTGGTCCACCGCTGCTACTAGGCCTCACTTTGGCATTTCTTCTAGAGCTTGGGCGGCGAGGCACAGGTCTACCTTTGACAGCACAGCTTGTCGAGTTTTCACAGCCTATAGGAAATGTAAAGATTCTTGAAGCTTATTTCGGCTGCCGAATTCAGATAGATGCTCAATATAATCGTTTGACGTTGCGTCGAAATGATTTGGATCGGCCTTTTATCTCGTACAACGAAGAGCTGCTGGAGATTCTGACTCCCGTTTTGGACCGGACGCTTGCTGAACAGAAGGGCACTCGCTCTATAACCGAGAGGGTCAAATGGATCATGAAACGCAGCTTCAGCGGAGGACGCCCTGACATTCAAGCTGTTGCGAAGGCATTAAGTATGAGTGACCGTACGTTGCAACGCAGGCTTACTGAAGAAAACACAAGCTTCAAGCAATTGCTGACACAAGCTAGACATGAGCAAGCACGAGAGTATCTGGCAGATCCATCGCTTGATATTAAAGAAGTGGCTTTCTTGATTGGATATGAAGACCAGAACTCGTTCTACCGTGCCTTCCGTCTTTGGGAAGGTGATACTCCTTCAAATTGGCGTACTGAACATTTAGGTTTAAACTTGATACCCTCTTCATAAAGACAGTATTTTCAGAGATTTATCATTGGCGTGTTAAACAAGAACTTTGGCGCAATCCGCTAGTTACTGAACAACCCCGGTACGATAATATAATCCTAGCCGGCACACAGGACTGTTCTTAAAATGACAACTACTCAGCACGCCGTGATAAAAGGAGAAATGTAATATGGATATGGGATTAAATAATAAAACAGCTTTAATTACAGGATCAACAAAAGGTATTGGCAAAGCAATCGCCTTTGAACTTGCTAAAGAAGGAGTTAATGTACTAATTAATGGACGGAATTATGATCAGGTAGAACAAACTGTAAATGAAATAAAGTCAAATTTCCCGGCTACCTCTCCACAAAATGCTACAGCGGATATTGTGAATATTGAACAAAGAGAAGCCTTATTCGAAAAATACCCTAATATAGATATTTTAGTTAATAATATGGGTATCTATGAAATTATGAAATATGAGGACGTTGACGACGAAATATTCGAAAAATACTTCCGTACTAATGTCCTTGCTGCGAATGGATTAACAAAATTCTATTTACCTAAAATGTTACAAAAAGATTATGGCCGCATTCTCTTTATTGCTAGTGAAGAAGCCATTATGCCTTCAGGCCAAATGCCTCAATATGCAATGACCAAATCAATGTTATTATCATTGTCAAAAAGCTTATCTAAGTTAACGATAGGAACTGAAGTTACAGTCAATACAATCATGCCAGGACCAACACTTTCTGAAAATGTGCATCAAATTATTGATGGGATATACTCCAATGAAGATATGACTTTTTCAGAAAAAGAAAGAAAATTCATGACTACAAATCTTCCTCAATCTGAAATACAACGATTTATTAAACCTTTTGAAATAGGCAGACTAGCAGCATTTGTATGCAGTCCTTATGCCTCTGCATTTAAAGGTTCTCCAATTCGCATGGATGGGGGAATGGTGCCGACTATTTTTTAAGCTTACTCTAAAAGGAAAGAGATAACGATACAAAAAAGCCGCTCCTTATGGAGCGGCTTTTTTGCTTGAAAAGTTATCACTGTCCTCTGGTACAACAAAGGATACCAAGGTGCCTTCTCCAGGCTTACTCTGGATCGAGAGACCTTGACCATATAATTGACTTAACCTCCTATGGGTGTTGGCCAGCCCGATGCCACCTTTGCCTTCCATCAATGGCTTCAGCAGTAAAGAGAGGGTCCCGGAATCCATGCCTTGCCCATCATCCTCCACTTCAATCTTTACAGCCTCCTTGTGCAGACGGATAATACGTATTTGAACAGTTCCACCCTGTTGGCGCTTAAGTATACCGTGCTTAACAGCATTTTCTACCAACGGTTGGATGGATAGAGGAGGAATTAGGATGTCAATATTCGGATCTACCTTCCAGACAACAGATATCCTTTCTGCAAATCGAGTCTGTTCAATATACAGATAAGATTCTACCAATTCCAGTTCATGGGAGAGGTTCACGAGCTCTCCGATATTTAAAAAGTCAAAACTGATTCTTAAGAAAGAAGTAAACGCGCCAATGAGCTCCTGCATTTTTTTAGTATCCAAATCACTGAGTGCGGCAATAGAGTTCAACGTATTGAATAAAAAATGCGGTTGTATCTGTGCTTGTAGATAGGCTGCTTCTATCCGCACCCGTTCATTGAAGGATAGCTTCATCGCAGTTAAAGCCCGAATACGGTATTTAAGCTCCACTGCATCTACAGGTTTTGTGACATAATCATTGGCACCGGACAAAAATCCAGTATAAATATCCTCAGGCTGACTACGGGCAGTAAGCAGTAGAATCGGAAGCTCATATAAGGAGTAACGAGTACGAACCTTCTGTGTTAATTCGTATCCCGACATCTGTGGCATCATAACATCGCCAATAAGTAAGTCCCAGTTCCTTTTATCCAACAATTCCAATGCTTCATGGGCTGAGTTGACGGTAGTTATGATATAAGGTTCGGTTTCAAGAATACCCTTTAGTACATTCAGATTGACAGGATCATCATCTACCACCAGAATATTCACCTTAATCTCTGTAAAAAGCGGCGGAATTTTTTCAGAGTGATTACTTGGCTGATGTTCGGAAATTCCCCACTCAGTCATCTGTCTATGAATCTCATCTGCCATATACGAAACTGTAGGTTCCGTCTGTTTTATTATCTGTTCGCTGTAAGAATCGGCAAGAGAGAGTGTGAAACTAAAAGTTGAACCTTTACCAAGCTCTGATTGAATGCTTAGGCTGCTTCCATGCAGTTCTACCAGCTGCCGGCATATGCTTAATCCCAGCCCAATTCCACGCCCGTCATTTATTCCGTGAGGGCCTTGCTCATAGGGTAGAAATATCCGTGCCATAGTCTCTTCAGTCATGCCTACTCCGGTATCTGTCACATAGATAAGAACCTGTCCGTCCTGTTCCTCAGCCTTAACAGTTACAAGTCCTGCTTCGGTGTATTTGAGCGCGTTGTGCACCAGATTTAATAAAACCTGCACCAGTCTTTTCTCGTCCGCACGAACTGGCGGCATAGCTTCCGGGATATCCATAGATAGCTGTACTGGCTTACCTTCAATCATATATTGAAGCATACTAATCACACCGGGAACTACCGATTGAACCGAAATAGGTTCCTGTTGTAAAATAACACGATGCTCCTGAAGACGGACCACATCCAGTAGATCACCAAGCATATGAGACATACGGCGGCTGATTGTAATCAGCAGTTCCATATCTTGACGGCTACTTTCGTAAAGTCTGTCCTTTTCTTTTGTGACAATATTTTGCGCGATATTCATGATTCCGTGAAGCGGTGTACGCAGCTCATGTGAGGTATTAGCGAGAAACTGGTCCTTAAGTTTGTCTGCTTTTTTCAGCTGCTCATTTAGTTCCATGTTCTCTTTAGCATTTTGAAAATACTTTTTAAACCAATAAGCTGAGAAGCCCACGATGGCTGCGATAATATCCAAAGGATAATAGACAATTGAATAGTGTCCGTTACTATCCCACAAATTCCATAACAAATTAGAAACGATCGCCGCACCTGATAACAGCAGAAAAACAACATCTTTATCATCTTGCTTTTTGAACAATAAGCGCCCTAAGCTATAGAGCAACCAAATGAAGGGAATATACTGGAACACTTGAATGATTCCCAAATGAATGGATGTGCTGACTAAATAAGCAGGGACAATAAATATAAACAAGGTATAAAGGAAAAGACACCATGTGTAAGCACGTAACCACTTGTTGACTTTGGCACCTGAGGTGAATTTCCTGAAAACAAGCAGAATAAAAAGGTTTTGCCATAAGAAGGCGATCAAACGGATTTTTAAGGACCAAGTATAATTAATCGGCAGTAATGAAAGCACTAAGTTGTCATTTCGAGCTAAAAGGATTACAGCTACAGATAAGGTCATTAACCCTACAAGAAACAGAGCACGTTCTTTAGGATTAAATAAGTACAGAATACAGGCATAAAGCCCATGCAGTAGTAAGATAATTGCTGTAAGCATTTGAAATCCGACAGTGTAAAAGTATGTCCGGTCAATGAGTTCCTGAGAGCCAAAGAAAATAGGGCCTTTTATACCGCCCTTATAGGGGTGATCAAAGTTAGCTACGTGAATAAATACATCTATCACTGTGGTGTTTTTTGAAAAATAAGCTGCTGTATATGAGGTGGTTTTGGGTACATATGTATCGGCATCAAGAGCTATTACCCCATTATTGAGAATAGGAGTGCCGTTAATCTCCACACTGGAAGCGGAATAAATTTGTTTGATCCAGAAAGAGACAGGTTGCTGAAGCGGGTCTACCAAAATTCGCAGACGATACGTACCATAACCATAAGAAGAATTCTGATCGCTTCCCATAACATGGCTCCAATTTCCAGGAACTTGAAGCGAGTGGGATAGCTTTGGTATAGTAGAAGTCTTCGATGAAACGAATTGCGAAGGATAGAAGCTCCATTCACCATCCAGCCTGAATAAGTTAGCCTGCTCCAGATCCTGGCCGCGTAAATCCAGTACCCCATTGTTAATCACAGGTATAGTGTTGGAAACCTTAAATATACTCAACCAAATGCAGCGTAGGCCAAAGAGAATGCTTATAAAAAGTAGAATGATAGCTAATTTGTTTAGAATAGTTTTATTTTTCATGAGAACATTATAGCAAATAATTCTAATCTAGAATCTAAAATGAAGATTATTTACATAAGAAGGAGAAGTAATGAGCAACGGACACCGCGTGGAGCTAAGAGGAATGTTCTCCACATGGAAGATGCATGATGTATCTCCTTGAACATTTGCGTACTCGAACACATGGATACTTAAATACTTGATTAGTGCTTTGCTGTTGGGCGTCTGTATTACCGAATGTGCGACTATGCTGCTTGTTTGGTGTCTGTGATACCGGATGTGCGACTATGCTGCTTGTTGTGCGTATTGTATTCCCACACTCTCTCTTCACCATGAGCGATCGGACTCAGATGCAGCTATTCGGCTGAATTTTGGCTTTTGAGAAGTGTTTCGGACCCCAGAGGCGTTATTTGTTCCAAACATGCGCGATATGAGGGCTTTTCGAGCCAATAGCGACTATAGAGTCCGATAGGTTCTCAAATGAGCCGGATTATGGTTAATAGCGACTATAGGGTCCGATAGACTTCACTCCTGCTTCTAATGCCATTTGTTATATGCTTGGCTTCTCGTTTATTGTTGAATGTGATATTGAATACCCGTTGGCACTACCATTCGATGTATTGAGAGGAGTTTAACGGTGGATTCTCCTTAATCCTAAAGGGTATATTATTAGAAAATTCAATGCAGACAGGAATGTAGATACGATGATTAAAGGTTTCGGAGGAATATTCTGGAGGACTAAGAATCTTGAAGCTACAAAAAAATGGTACAGTGAGGTGTTGAAGCTTGACATTGAGAATTGGAATGGGACTGTGATAAAACCTCAAGTGGGAAATGAGACTATTTTTTCTTTCTTTACCGAGGATGACAGTTATTTTCCAATAGAACAACAAGTGATGTTAAATTTCCAAGTGCATGATCTAAACGAGACGATTAAACATTTTGAACAGATTGGTGTACCTCTTGCAAAGAAAATAGAGATTAATGAACTTGGAAAGTTTATTTGGATTGAAGACCCAGAAGGTCGACTGATCGAGCTTTGGGAGAAGTAAGGAGTTGCAGATTATTGCTATTGAGCTAACAGGTGCGTTTTTTTATAAAAGCTCAGTTCAACATCTAATTGTAAATGTATTAAGGGAATAAAGTTGTCAAATCCGTGGGGAATATTTCTTCAAAGCTTTCAGCTCCCAGAAAGAACTTTAACTTCTATATTCTGGGGTGCGGCGCTTGCACTGCATCCACGGCCAACGAAATACTATTGTCAACCCAAATAGGGAGCATACCGTCGAGGTGTACTCCCTATTTCATTGAAGGAATTGGAAAATTAGTGCAACATTTCACCTATAACTTATGTCAATAAATAAGTTATGTAATAAAATCATAAGAGTAGGTGGTAAATTGAAACTTCGTTTAATCACGTTAATATGTTTATTCACATTCGCATTCTTTATTGCAAATGGACAAGATGCTAAAGCTTTATCCTGTGTCGAGTTAGGAAGTCCCCAAGAAGCCCTAGAGGTCTACGGTGGAGCAATTTACGGTGAAGTAAAACAAATAAAGGTCGATTTGAAACAAGAAGGATTTACGGGGCCAAAAGAGAAAATCAGATATTTATTAGTGGATGTTGAACGAAGTTGGAAAACTGAAGTTGACTCTCAAATTATTGTGAGAACAGACTACACTTGGGGTTTTGATTTCAAGGAAGGTAATAAATACTTAATATACATTAGCGAAGTGGATGGCGAATCAAGCAGTAGTCCATGCAGTTCAACAATTGAAATGAATAACCTTAACCAAGCAACAGAACTATTCGGTGAAGGACTTCGACCCAAACAGCAAGTACACCTAGAATACAAGATGTGGTTAATGTTTGAGCAGGATATTGATTTGTATATTGTAATTGCAATAGGACTAATAGTGATTTCGGTCATTACCTGAGAGCAAGAAGGAAAAAGGGCTAAGTGTAATTTTATTACACTAATGGTTAGGATAGTTCAATAAAATTAAGAATAAGATAGCTGAACTAATTACTATTCATTCATAACATGTGAGGTGCGAGTTGAATTTAGTAGAAACAATCATAAAAAGATTTAACCTTAATGTATTAAGTATAGATAATGTTCCTGAGTCCTTTAGTTCACAAGTATACAAGCTGAATCTTACTGATGGAGAAACGCTGTATGCGAAGATCCCTTATAACAGGGATAAACTATATCGCGAATATCGTATGCTTGAACTGTTGAGGGAGGTATTACCGGTTCCAAAGGTGTTAGACTTCTGGAGTGGGGATGACTTAATTTCTGGTGCATTACTTTTATCTGAGATTAAAGGTATACCATGTACAGGTGCTATTGACGATGAATTAGCATTTCAAATTGGAGTACTTCACGCAAAGCTGCATGAAGTTAAAATGCCGGGATATGGTGTGGAAGGATTAGACGGTTTTCAATTTTTTAATCAGAACAATTGGAGACTTTATATAAGAAATAGCTTTGAAAAATTTATAGAACCTTGCAAGGAAGTCCTTGAGAGAGGACTTTTCGAAAAATGTATTAATTACTTTGAGGGTGCTTTCTCAGTTTTACCTCCTCCTGATGGCCCGTGTGTTGTTCATATGGATTTTCGACAAGGTAATATACTAACAAATAATAATATGGTTGTTGGAATTATTGATTTTGAGAGTGCACGGGGTGGATCCTCGGAAATTGATTTCACAAAAATTAACCGATATGTTTGGGAAGTGAATCCTCAAAGTAGAATTTCGTATAAAGAGGGATATTCAACAATTCGTCCTCTAATGGGTTTGGAAACAATACTACCCTTTTATGATTTTTACGATGCTTTTGGTGCTGTTGTCTGGTGTAAAAATAGAGGGATTGAAAAGAATAGGGCGTTCCTAAAGGAAAGTATTTCTGTATTGCAGAAATCCGTAGGTTGTTGAACTGACGGACACGTTAGTTTGCGAAGGATATTCCTTGTTTTACGGAGGAGATGATAATCTGAAACTAATTATTGAATGGCTAAACCGCGATCGAATACGTCGATGTGAAGCCTGTAACACTGAGCTTAATATTTATTCATATTTCTCCGATGAATCGCAGATTTTGTACTGTGTTGTATGCAATAAGTATTATATTAGGGCGGACAAAAGCTCTCCCATATTTAAGTATGAAGTTTCCGAGGGGCTTTTAAAGATATGGGAAATGGACCCTTATCATAGTTATTATACAGGGATTCCAATTAGTGAAGCATACGAGCCGAAGTGGATTAAATTTCTCCGTAGTATATTAAGCTAAAGGGAAACAATAGTTCAATAACAGTTTAAGACGAGGAGCTACCTCCATGATGGATAGCTTTATTACGTTAAAGGACATGATATTGAATAAAGGATAGAATAATGGAAATGGTGAATATTTGATCGGCAGTATACTGTAAAATTATTATGATGCAATCATGAATACAATAGCTTATCGTGATATATGGATCATCAGAACTAATAATGAAAAAATCGAAAACCCAAAAAACGTAATGGAAGTGTGTTTATGGAAAATATATATAACAAATTACATACAGCGGAAATACTGAGCCGTATCGAGAATTTAAGTCCAAATTCAAACCCACAGTGGGGAAAAATGAATGTTTCTCAAATGTTGGCTCACTGTTCAGCATTTCAAGACATCGCAAATGGAAACTCCTTTCCTCCTAGAAGTTGGCTAGGAATATTAATAGGAGGGTTTGTGAAATCTATTTTTTACAATGACAAGCCAGTACCACATAATATGTCAACAATTCCGAACATACTTATTTTAGATGATAGAGATTTTGGAAAAGAAAAAGAAATACTGAAACAAAAAATTATAACTTTTCAAAGTAACGGTCCGGAGAATTGTTCATCCCATCCACATCCTTTTTTCGGAAAATTCACTCCGGAGCAATGGGGTAAAGGGATTTATAAACATCTAGACCATCATTTAAGACAATTTGGTGTTTAGTATTTTTCCGCAGTGAATAATAATTGTTTAACGTCGCCAACTTACATATTTTTTATTGACATAAAATCCCTATTACTTTATATTGTATCTAATTACATTGCAATCAAATGCGACGAAGAGGACAAGTAAATCCGGATATGTCGATCAGAGAACTGCCGGTTGGTGCGAGGCAGAGGACACCCGAATCGAACAATCGCCTCAGAGCTGGCTCCCGAAATCATAGTAGGCGGGCCCGGGATTCTGCCGTTACAAAGAAGCATCGTTGTTGGACGATGGCAGCAGAGAGGGTGTATTCATAAATACACCAATCAGGGTGGTAACGCGGAATCTACTCCGTCCCTAATGGGACGGAGTTTTTTGCGTTCTTATAAATAAATAAGGAGGAGTAACAATGTTTCAAAAAATCAATGTCTCCGATCGAATACTTAGCCAGGATATGTTTATTGCTGATGAGGTTCAATACAACCTGATTCACCTTATTTGCGAGTCGAAGAGTTCTACTTGCTTAAAAGATTCTGATGAAACAATGATTTATGCCCAGTCAACGGGACATAACGCATGGCTTTGGAGTTCTAAGGATATTGTCGAGGATAAGAAGGCCGTTCTCTACGAAGAACTTATAGAATTTCTTAAAGAGACTACATTACCGGGAGTATCTGGAGAACCAAAAACAACAGAACGTTTTGCACAGCTGTATTCTCAGGCAAATCATCTTCAATATGAGTCCACGATGACTATAGAATCTTATTTCTGTACAGATCCAAAGAAACCTTTGAACGTAAAAGGCATAATGCAACAAGGAACGAGAAAAAATGTGGCCATTGTAGCAGAGTTTTTGGCGGGTTTCTCAGAGGGGGCTTATGGGGTTAGGGTGAACCCAGAAGCTAAAATTCTAGATGCCAAGAGGATGATTGAGACAGGGAACTTGTATATATGGTTTGTAGACGATAAACCTGTATCGATGGCGTACATTGCACATAGGTCGGCAAGATATTCCAGAATAAATGCGGTATACACACCACCGTCTTGCCGGAAAAAGGGTTATGCAAGTGCACTAGTAGCAGAGTTATGTTCCGTTCTTTTATCGGAGGATTTAGTGCCCATGCTTTATGCTGATTTAAAGAATCCTGACTCGAATAAGGTTTATCGAAATATTGGTTTTGTGGAAAGCGGGAAGATTGTTGACATCAAGTTCAAATAGGCACAAAAGGGCTACCGCAAGGTAGTCCTTTTTCTATGATCAATATGTTACTCGGCATTACTTTTATACAATTTCACATAGTTTGTAAGTTCAGCTATCGCGAAAAATTGCTTCATTAATTGAGAATTCAATTTTTGTAAGGCAAGCTGAAAGGATATCTCCACTTTTTTGTAGTTATGTGTTTCTATTTCATTCAAAAGCTGTTTCATATTCTCGATATAATAAACAGTTTTCCTTAAACTGCTGATAAGAATAATTTTTCTTAATTCCGTTAAAGTGAAGACTCTGTAGCCATTATCTTTGTTCCTATTCGAAGAGATTAGCCCTTCTTGTTCCCAATGCCGAATAGCTGATGGATTAACTCCTGCCATTTGTGCAACTTCACCAATCGTCATTGAATCTGATACAGTTAAATCTTTGTATTTAGATAAATCAACATCCCGAAACATGCGTAAGACTTCCTCTAACCTTTCTTTTTCCACTTGGGTCTTATGTTGCTCTTGATTGATTGCCCAAAGAGCAGACTCCATCTGCTGGCCTTTTATCTTCCTCATCACATCGTACACAACCGGAATTTCATATCCCTGCAATAATGCCCGAATGGTAATAAAAGCTTGCACATGGATGGAAGTGTAACATCTGCGGTTGCTGGCGGTCCTTGGTACATCTGGAATTAAACCTTGATCTTCGTATCTCCTTAAAGTAGTGGTACTCACATTTAATTGCTTAGCTATCAGTGTAGGTGTATATATCTCTTTAATAATCATCATCACCCCAAAACATTAAAGTTGAACCTTCAAGTGCTACAACAATATTAAATCGAATTTAGGTAGATATATCAAGGGAGGTAGAGGGATAAACCGAAAGATTGCATGAATGTTATATGATACTTTTATAGAACACAAAGGAGTGAGTTCATTGAAAAAGATAATACAATTAGCAAACCAATCAGAAATAGAAGTAGGTATGGCAGGACTTCCAGATTGTCCAACCCTCATGTTACCCATCGCTAAAAAATCTGTGTACAATCAGGAAGCAGAAAACTTAAAGCTATGGGGAGTAGATCCCGAATTAGGTAAACATTTTGTTGAAGGATTAGCGGATACGTTTCAAGTGCTTTATTTCGATTATGAAGGTCATCTATTTCAATATCCAGAGGAAAATCTAACAGCAGATCATATTGTGAAGGATCTTCTCCACATTGCGGATGAAATGAATGTTACAAGCTTTAGTTACTACGGTTATTCCTGGCTTGCGTTGATTGGATTGCAAATGGCTACAAGAACAGATCGCTTGGAGAGTTTGGTAATGGGAGGTTTTCCACCCTATAATGGCCCCTATCAAGAAATGAGGGTTGTGACCCATAAAACACATACACAAGCTTTGAGTAACCAAAATGAATCTGTAGAAAGCCCAACAGGATCGGAGAATCCAAACGAAATGGATTGGGACAATATAAAGGTTACCATAGATACCCGTGTTACAGCACAATTTGTCTCTCTATACCAGAGCCTCACAGCCTTTGATGATCGCAGTATTCAACATTTGCTTAGTCTCCCTAAACTAGCTTTTGCAGGTGGAAATGATACGATCGTTTACGGTGAAAATTTCGGGAGCGTTACCGTTGACATCGTCGGGTTGTTAAAAAAGAATAAGGAGCAGTTGGCGGATTTAGGCTGGGATGTTGAAATCCTTTCGGGAGCCCAGATGGACCATACAAAAGCTATGCAACCAGCAGTAGTCTTACCACTGATTAAGCCTTGGTTTATGAACGTGTTACTAAAAAATACTGGATTGTAATTGTGGCAGATACAAAAATCCAGTGAAAAAGGTATCCCAAAAGAACAATACTTTTTAGGGTAAAAGCTTTAATTTGAAGAGATTAAATAGTAAACGATCTATGATAAAATTCCATATGTAATCGCTTACATTAATATATATGGAAGGAAGTGGTGTTGCGAATCTGCCCCAACAAGGAATTGCTTCGACTACTAGAAATACAGACAAGCAGTATGTAGGTATGTAGTGACAAAAAATTTCAGGAGGTAGATTATGTTTAAATTTAACAAGAAAATCGTGACTGTAATTATGGCAGCTTCAATGAGTTTCAGCTTGTTTGCAGCAACCTCAAGTGCAGCGACAGACTATTGGCAAAATTGGACCGATGGTGGCGGGACAGTAAATGCTACTAATGGATCTGGTGGGAATTACAGTGTTACATGGTCAAATACTGGTAACTTTGTTGTTGGTAAAGGTTGGAATACTGGATCCCCATCTAGAACAATAAACTACAATGCAGGCGTCTGGGCACCATCCGGCAATGGGTATTTAACTCTTTATGGGTGGACGAGAAACTCCCTCATAGAATATTACGTCGTTGATAGCTGGGGCACTTATAGACCTACTGGAACTTATAAAGGTACCGTGACCAGTGATGGAGGCACATATGATATATATACGACTACGAGAACGAACGCCCCTTCTATTGATGGTACGGCAACCTTCACACAGTTTTGGAGTGTAAGACAATCCAAGCGAGCAACGGGAAGCAATGTTGCGATCACTTTTGCCAACCACGTTAATGCTTGGAAAAGTTACGGAATGAATCTGGGCAGCAGTTGGTCTTATCAGGTGTTAGCGACAGAAGGATATCAAAGTAGCGGGAGCTCAAACGTAACAGTATGGTAACTTGAGCATCGGACCAGCTCAGGCATCTCCAGATGATTAAAATAACTATTAATCACTGTCATTGCTAAGGTTGTCGGTCCACAGCCGGCAGCCTTAGATCATTCTAGATTATTCAACAAATGATACTTAACTACATACCAGTGGTTGGAAAGGAGATATATCCATGAGAAAACTATTAATTTCTCTTTTAATAGTAGTTGTTATCAGCGCTTGTTCGCAAGAAAAGCCTGAACAGAAGGATACTTATGTATTAGTCAAAGGCGGGGCTTTCATTAACACAAATTCCAACTACAAAAGTACAACTATATCAAATTTTTATATCGGGCAATATGAAGTTACTCAGAAAGAGTGGGTTGAAATAATGGGAAGCAACCCTTCAGCATTCAAAGGCGACAACTTGCCAGTAGAAATGGTTAATTGGTATGACGTAATAGATTACTGTAATAAAAGAAGTATAAAAGAGGGGTTCAAACCCTATTACAATATAGATAAAAATAAAAAAGATCCGAATAATAAGAGTGATAACGATAATTTAAAATGGACAGTAACGCTCAATGCAGGAGCTAATGGTTACCGATTGCCTACTGAAGCAGAGTGGGAATATGCTGCAAGTGGAGGACAGTTGAGCAAAAGTTACACCTACAGTGGAAGCAATAAAGCAGATGAAGTAGCATGGTATTGGCAAAATGCTGGAGACAAATACTTATCAGGAGATTGGAACTGGCCGATCATAGAAAACAACCACAACAAAACAAAATCTATCGGTGGCAAAAAACCTAATGAGCTAGGTCTTTACGATATGTCAGGGAATGTAAGGGAATGGTGTTGGAACTGGTACGGAGATATAGATAGTAACAGCGGTTCTTTCCGGGTTGTAAAGGGTGGCGGGTGGATCGGCGGTATCAGCAACAACGAGATTTCTTTTCGGGGAAAGTTCGAAGCGAATGGTATGGGTCCTGATCAAGGTTTTCGAGTAATTCGTGGTGAGTAGACGGGAACAAGACATACCATATATAATCGGAAAAAGCTGAAAAGGGTTTGATTAATAAACAAGCTTTGCGCTCGAATATAATCAAACCCCAATATGTATGTTTGCTATATTTCTTCGATCATTTGGATTAATTTTGAAAACGCACTAGAAAAAACCGCGTTCCGGCGATACACAAACCATACCTGCAAATCTCGATATCCTTCAGGCAGACGGTGGGAAGTAATTACTCCCGTCTCTTCAGCCTTGGAAATCGAAGATTGGGGCAGCATAGACACGCCGAGTCCTGCGGTAACCCCACTTAGAATTACATCTAACGTTCCGTATTCCATAATCTTATAAGAGCTCATCCCGCTTTCATTTAGGAAACTCTCAGCTTTGGCGCGATGTGTACATCCGACGTCGAAAAACAACATTGGCTTTGTAAGCAATTCGCGCATATCGCTCTTACCTGGTTGTGAGATAAGCACCAGCTCCTCTTCGAAAGCAACAACATGTTCTATATCAGGCTGGTCAATGGGCCCATAAACAAAGGCTCCATCTAGTTGGTAATCAAGCACCTTTTGTAAGAGTTTATGCGTTTCTCCCGTTATAAGCGATAGATTAACATCGGGATATCGTAAGTGATATTCGGTTAGCAGAGGCGTTAGATGAGTAGCCGCTGTTGTTTCGATGGAACCTAAACGGAGCGGACCAGCAGGGTGCTCAGAGTATTGTGTGGTTATCACAGCCTCGTCCATTAGTAATAATATTTTGTCTGTATAGGCCAGTAAGTTCTCACCTGCCGGCGTTAACGTCATCCCTCGATTGGATCGACGAAATAGGGGGATTTTCAGCTGAGCTTCTAGATACTGAATCCGGTTCGTCACATTTGATTGGACATAATTTAAGACTTGAGCAGCCTTCGTTATGCTACCCTCGCGAGCAACCGCTTGAAATATTCTCAAATCTCCACTTTCCATTTCCTTTGCACCTTCTTGGTATGATGATTTATGATAGTCACCTTCAGTTTTGATCATTTTACTGGATTACACCCACTATGTAAAATTTATTATAGATTCATTAATAACAACTTGAGGAAGGGGCTTAGATGATGAAAGCCATTATACATGCTGGAGAAGGTGGCCTGAAGGGCTTGAACTATAAAGAGATTATGGATAAAAGACCGGGGATTGGAGAAGTGAAGGTTAGGTTAAAGGCTGCAGGGCTAAACCACAGGGACTTGTTTATCATGGATGCCAGAACAAAACAGGATGTTCCTTTGATTATCGGTTCTGATGGTGCAGGGAGAATTGAAGCAATAGGTGAAGGTGTGCTTGATCATAATGTAGGTGAAGATGTCATCATTAATCCGTGCATCGGATGGGAACATACCGATAATGTTCCAAACGTTCCAGCCATTGTAGGGGGACCTTCAGAAGGCACATTCGCTGAGTCAATCATCATTCCTGCGCAAAATGCCATCAGCAAGCCAGCTTACCTGTCATGGGAAGAAGCCGGCGTGCTGCCCTTATCTGCCTTAACAGCCTATCGGGCGCTATTCACTAGAGGCCGCTTAAAGAAAGGTGAACATGTTCTTATACCTGGCATTGGTGGTGGGGTTGCGACTTATGCCATGATGATGGCTTCAGCGGTGGGTGCACGTATCAGTGTCACTTCACGCAGTGAAACGAAAAGACAAGCTGCACTCGCTCATGGAGCTGATCATGCGTTTGACAGTCATAGCAACTGGAAGGAAAGCATGAAAGGAGACACCGTTCATCTCATCCTCGACAGCATTGGGCCTGCGACGTTCCCACATTACTTTGATATTATTAAACCCAATGGACGTATTGTTACGTTTGGTGCAAGCTCAGGAGATCGAATCGAAATCCCGACGCGAGCCATATTTTTCCCGCAAATTAGTATCATAGGTAGCTCAATGGGAAGTAGTGAAGAGTTTGCGGATATGCTTCAGTTTATGGAACACCATTCGATTCGACCTATCATTGATCGAGTGTATCCTTTACAAGACACAGTTCAAGCCTTTCACCGAATGCAGCAGGGAGAACAATTTGGTAATATCGCGATAAGAATAGAATGAGCGGAGTCCATTATAACTGGAATTCAAATGCCAAATATATCGATTTCGGAGACAGGAAACCACTTTTTCGAAGCCACATCTTTAAAAAATACTTGAATAGTGTAGGTGCCCTTTGTAGTAAAGGAATATGTATACTCGTTGGTTTTGAACCAAAAGTTTTCTTCGCTGTTCTTAATTTGTTGAGCATCAATGGTTTCTGTTTTATCCGCAGGATCGGTGATCACAACCTTAATATCTGAAATTTCTGTTTTTAAATGATCCACCTGTAATAGAGTAGAAAATGCAAAACGTGACGGGCTTTTTACTTTACCAAAAATCTCTCCGTTATTATCGAGCATAACCATGTTTATATTAGGCTTGTAGATTCGAACGGTTTTACCTGATTCATCCAAGGCGAATAGTGCAAATAAATCTTTAGACAACTGTTCAGTCGTCAAGGAAATCGAACCTTCGGACAATATTGCGGGCTGTTTTTGAAGCACATTATTCAAATATAATGATACTTCAGATGAGCCAGCTGCAGCATAAATCACGGTTCCCGGTAAAATCATGATGCAAAATCCTAAAAGAATCAGCTTCCTTATTTTTCTCAATGATTTTCCCTCCTATAGAGCTTTATGTTAATTATACCCATAAGATGGAAGATAGTTTCTTTTACACAATTAATAAAATATAAGAAGGTCAGTAGAGGGAAATACCCTTACCTGACCTTCTTGGTGTTAAATGAGAGAGTTAATTATTTGAACCGTCTAATGGTAAATTGAAAAGCCGTTCCTTTTCCCTGTTTGCTTGTAACCAATATTTTTTCTCCCAGACCATTTACAATTTCCTCGGCGATAGCAAGCCCAAGACCACTTCCTTTTTCATTATGGGACTGTTCACTTTTGTAAAATCTTTCAAAGATATAAGGGAGGTGCTCTTTTGCAATGCCGGGTCCATTGTCTGATATCTGCACAGTTACAACCCTCGAATGCACAATAGCATCAAAAGTTATTTTCCCATCCTCCTGAACGTATTTCATGGCGTTATCCATCAAAATATTGACTAATTGCAACACTTTATCTTTATTAGAAAAAACATCTGGAAGGTTTCTGGCGTTATCTGTAATCTCAAATACAATGCCCATTTCATCGGACAAGAAAGAGTATTTAGACTCAATAAGCATGACTAATTCCTGAGTATCTATTTTTTCTTTATTCCAAGTTTCTTTTTTATTTTGCATTCTTGATAATTCCAGTACATCATAAATCAATCGTTGCAAGCGCGCACATTCGGATAAAATAATTCCATAGTATTTATTTGTTTTTTCTTCATCTTGAATCATTCCATCTGCCAGCGTCTCCGTTAAAGCTCTGATAGAGGCAATGGGAGATTTCAGCTCATGGCTAATATTCGCTATATAATCCCGACGAGTCTTTTCAAGCTGCTTCATCTCCTTTAGATAGGAGGATATAAAGAAGCTGATTATTAGTGTGCCTAACAGAAGGGTACCTGTAAAAACGTAATAGAAGCCATTCAATACCGCCTGAAATTCACTACCAGGTTCTAATAAAAAGACGACTCCGACCGCTTGTTTATCCTGAATAATAGGTGCACCTACGACAATGGATTTACTCGGAAACCCATTAATATTTTTAATCGCAGCGAATTTATTGTACTTAATTACTTCGGGAATATAATCTATAAGGGCATCCTTGAATTCATCCGATGTAACATTGAAAAAAAGATGCTTATTTTCATCACCAGGTGAAAGGTCATTCCCCTCTAAATCATACACCTTCATAAGATACGGTTTAAAACCTCGAATGCTCATCTCATTTTGTGCCATTTCAGCAGCTATAGCAGAGGCCTGAGGCAGCATATCTTTTAATTTATAATTCAAAAAAAGCTGTTTAATAATCAAGGTTCCTCCAAGTTGTCCTAAAATGAAACAAAAGAGGATGGCCAGATAAATCACTTTTTTGTTGGAAGTTACTTTTTTCATGTGGAAGTCTCCATTTTGTAGCCCATCCCATAAACAGACTTGATTTCAAATCCCAAATTCTTTTCAGGCAGTTTTTTTCTCATTCTTTTTATGAGATTATCAACGGCTCTAGTATCACCGAAATAATCATAACCCCAGACCTTATTTAAGATTTGTTCTCTTGAAAGCACCTTGTTTTTATTAATTGTAAAATAGATAAGCAATTCGATCTCTTTAGGTGTAAATTCCATTCGTGATCCATTAATTTTGATATTAAAAGCATTTCGGTCAATCTTCATTTCTCCCAGCGTCAGGATGGCGTCTTCACTTGGAAAGGTGTAATGAGTGCGTTTTAAAATGGTTTTTACTCTTGTGACGACCTCCCGGGGGGAGAACGGTTTTGTAATATAGTCATCTGCACCAATTTCCAAGCCTAATATGCGGTCAGTTTCCTCACCTTTTGCGCTCAGCATTATAATCGGGACGTTACTAGTCAAGCGAATCTTACGACAGACCTCTGTCCCAAAAAGTCCAGGCAGCATAATATCTAGAATTATGAGATCAAAATGCTGATCTTCCAATTTGTAAAGAACTTCCTCACCATTGTATACGGATTCATATTCCATATTTTCCGCCTGTAAATAAGCAGATATGCTCTCATGTACAGCTATATTGTCATCACAAATTAGTATGTTCACTTTACCCTGCATAGCTACCACCTTTATTCCGATATCTTGGTCCTTATTGTATGTAAATTGTCTAAAAGGAGCAAGGAAGACTGCATGTTGGTGAGGGAAATAATCGCATTCTACATGGAATGGAAAGAGACCGATTGAAGGATCGGCCTCTTGTAACCAGAATAAGTTACTGTTCTATTATTTATTGCTGTCCTTATAGATGTTAGAAGTATCTATACTTATGGTGTGCGTTCCAGCATCCCATTCCAAATTAAAATCAAGTGATTTTGCAATATCCCTCAGCTTAAAATACTCACTACCGCCGATATTATAGCCCGTTACTGAAATCTCTTGTCCGTTCAAAGTTATCTTAGTGGCTGTCATAACACCGGTCTTTGAACTAGTATCTACAGATGCTGAAAGTTCAATGCCCGTCGGAGTGTACGTTTTGTCAGATGTAATGTTTAAAGTATTCGTATTTTCATCCGATGTCACTTCAAACTGTTGTGTAGTGTTGTTTACAACCATAGCAATGTCCCGTAATTTAAAATAGTTGCTGCCGTCGATATTGTACGCGTTAACAGATATCTTGTTACCATTCACCAACAATGATGATTTGGAAGGAATGGCAGTTGCGGATGCTTTTGGCGAAGTAGCACTAACCTTGTCTGCCCAAGCAAAAAGCTCATCCAGATCGTAATCTCCGCTGTGTGGAATATCCCAAGCCATTGCAAAGTCAACGTTTGAACCTTTGTTCTCAAGTTCTGTTGCCAATATAGTAGAAACAGCGAGGGAGGTATCACTATCCTTGGTTCCCATCCGAATCCGCCAATTATTTGTAGTGGTTGTTCCCTCAGTGCTGATATAGTTCATTGGATTCATCATTTTCACTAGATTCTGGTCAGCAAGTGTTCCCCCCGCTGTATCATGCTCCAAACCGAACTGAGTAAAATGCTGTGCAGCGACATTCGCTGTGCCGAATAGATCGTTTTCACCATTGCTCAGGTCTAAACCGTCAAAGGCTCCAGGCAGTTTCATTCTGCCCAAGTATGCAAGATATTGATCATAGTCGATATCCGTAACAGTGCCATTTTCAATGGTGATCCAGGTTTTGTCGGACAGATCTGTACCCGATTTTAACGCTTTTTGCGCTGAAGCGATCACAAAAGCTTTGATGTAATCTTTAAAGGTGCCATTGCCGTCCGCATCCATCTTCAAAGCTGTTCCGTCAGTATTCGTAAGTCCTAGACTATTGACGTATTCAGGGAACATAGCTTCCAGTTCGTTAGATACCTGAATCTGATCCTCCGTCAATGTTCCTTCTACCAACTTTCTTTCCATGTTAAAATCCGTATTTCCGGAGAAATCAAGTTTTTCATAAGTGTTAATTCCGTTGAATTGCCACTCATAAGCTGCATCTGCGTTATCTAGATTCGTAATCGGCGTGTAGGCCGAAACGGCAAAAACGTCGTCACGCTCATCAGCTGCTCCGATCGCTTCCAAATAAGGCTCATATTCCGCATTGTTGCCGGTAGCACCCAGTAATGCGGAGAGCGCGCCGCCAGCACTTGTGCCGTTAGAGATGATCTTCTCGGCGTCACCAGGCATAATGTCGTCGTTAAAGCGAAGGTAGCGGACAGCCGCCTTCAGATCTACGATAGCTGCGGGTGCCTTACCAGTGTAAACACCTTTTTCGTCCTTTGTAGTTCTACCGCGAGCGCCTGGAGATGCGACCACATAACCTTTGGACAGGGCAACTGCGATAGCACTGGGAGATTCAGATGAAGGTGTTCCTGCGTTTTCGTCTTTACCCGCAGCGGGTTTATTCAATTCCGTTCCTGTATCGGCGCCTGGGGCTGCTGCGGATTCCTTGTCTGTTTTCGGAGCGCCGTTCTGTGGACCTGCCCCCATACCCATTCCTTTACCTGTTTCAGTACTACCTGGCTGAGCAGGCATATACCCGCCAACCTGGTTTGGGAAGAAGATAGGTGCGGTATCGGCGGTGTAACTACCGATCGACTTACCCTGGAAGTATTCCTCAGGGACATAGACGTTCATAGTTTCATAATTAATATCTACAGGGTTCTTTACATAAACGATATTCTCATATGCCCGATAAGTGACGGATTGACCATCCACCGTTATGGTCTTTGTAGTATAGTTAGTCGCATTGAATTTCAAGCTATACTCGCGGTTAGTTGCTGCACTTGCAGATCCTGTAGCGAAAGAGAGGCTCATCAGAGAACATGTGAGGATAGGGGCAATCCATTTTTTAAGTTTCATTTCGTATCTCCTTTTTCTAAAAATAGTAGATAATCTCATCAGTCTCTTTTGTACTAATCTGAATGATCCAGTGTCATATACCAACTCCTTCTTTTAAGGCCAACAAACGTTATCAATTAACTCTACTCAGGAGCTCGGATAAGAATGTAACAAAACATTGTGGCATAAAAATAGCATTGGTACTGGATTTCATTTGACAGTAGAGATGAGTTTGGTAAAATTTACATAGGTTATATCAATAGGAGGTTAGCAATGGATATCGCCATTGAGTTAATTGAAAGTATGTTGGTTAAATTTAGATCGGAAAAGAAATGGACGCTCCAAGCAATCGAGCAATGTACCCAAGAGGATATTACATGGTCCCCAACCGTGGAAAGTAACAGTATTGCAAATTTGGTTGCTCATATTAGCGGAGCAGTACACTCACGAATTGAAACCATTCTTTTAGATATTCCTGATACAAGAGATAGAGAGAGGGAGTTTGAAAGAGGTCTAGAAATGACAAAAGAACAAGCTATAACCATGACCAGGGATGCTTTTGATGTTATTATCCAATATCTTGAACGGCTCCAATCTAACCCGGAGTTATTGATGTCACAACCCTTTCTTAATTTGCCACCACTTACATATAGCCAAGTAAATAACGAGACCACTGCTCTTAATCTCATGATAGCGATGGTGAGAGAAGTCCATTATCATACAGGCCAAATCATCTATGCAGCAAAAATAAGAAAGGGACAGCTTGTATGGCAATAATAGTTTAACTAGAGGAACGCTGCATACACTAACAAAGGACTGCCAAGAGGCAGTCCTTTGTTCACTCTAACTAGAATCCCCTCACACTGCTAGGGGTTACTTTTTTATGCTTTTTGAAGGTGCGGCTGAAATAGTAGATATCGCTGAAGCCAGTAGTGGTAGCGATTTCAGAAATCGTTAGCTGGGTATGGCGGAGCAAATAATCTGCACGGTCTAAACGGACAGCATTTACATATTCCGATATCGTATGCCCAGTTAGTTCCTTAAAGAGACGGCTGAAATGGAAGCGGCTTAGCCCCGTTAGCGCCGCAAGTTCGTCAACTTGAATCGGTTCTTGGTAATGGGTATCGATATATCGCAAAACAGGTGCGAAGCGTTCAACGGTCTGAATACGCCTCTCTTGCTCAGCTTGTGAGAGTACGGTGACGATATGTCTGCGCAACAACAGCGTTAACAGGCGGTATAGCTCGGACTTGACGGCCAGCTCGTAACCAAATTCGCGACGTTCCAGTTCCCGAATAATCGCCAAAGCACAGTCAGTAATATGCTGATCCCCCCGGATATGGTTACGTAACAGCAGCTGGTTCCGCTGAATCGGGGAGATGAACTTGGTTTCGGCAGCGTCGCTTACCGCACTATGCAGCAAAGAAGTATCTGCAATAATCGCATAATACAATAAATCAGAAGAAGCGCTTACCCCATAATGCAGCTCGTTGCTGTTCACAGCAACTAAATCGCCAGCCCGAACGTTGATCGGTGTTCGTCCGCACTCAAAAACAGCCTCACCACTCTCAATAAATATAAACTCAAGATGCTCATGCCAATGATGGGGGAACAACATAACTCCTTCTTGGTGGAAACGCTGGGTATGTACTTTAATCGGAAACTCGGGATCCGGCATGTCCATGGGTTCCTGTAGATGTTTATCATAGTCCAACATTTATAGACTGCACCTCCTATAGCACAATTGTACAAATGAAACCGCAAGGCTCTGCATGGTGTTTAGGGTTGAAATCATTATAATACGAATCATAACCTATGCAAAATAAAGGAGCGAGTGTTAATGGATAAGATCAAAATTGGCGTAATAGGTACGGGCTCTATCTCCGGCATGCACTTAAGTGCTTATCGGAATAATCCGCAGACAACCATATATGCGGTATGTGATCTGAATGAAGAACGTGCACGCGAAGTTGCTACAGAATATAACGTCGAGAAGGTATACACGGATTATCGTGAATTACTGGCCAATTCCGAAATAGATGCAGTCAGCATCTGCACATGGAACAACTCTCATGCCGAGATCAGCATCGCGGCGCTTGAGGCAGGCAAGCATGTGCTTGTGGAAAAGCCGCTTTGCCGTACGGTTGAAGAAGCGCTTCAGGTACAGCAAGCAGTGGAAAAGAGCGGCAAGATTTTGCAAGTAGGCTTTGTACGACGTTATGACTCCAATGCCCAGCTCCTTCAGACGTTGGTGGAACAAGGAGAATTCGGCGAAATCTATTATGCAAAAGCAACGACGTTCCGGAGACTAGGCAATCCCGGCGGCTGGTTCAGTGATATTGAACGCTCCGGCGGCGGACCGCTGATCGATATTGGTGTCCATGTGATTGATCTATGCTGGTATTTGATGGGCCGTCCGAATCCAGTATCGGTAAGTGCTAATACCTACCGGAAGCTCGGCAATCGTTCTAATATTAAGAATCTCTCATTCTATAAAGCCGCCGATTACGACGCAGCGAACAATACGGTGGAAGATTTAGCGAATGCACTGATTCGCTTTGAGAATGGAGCTTCGCTAATGGTCGATGTCAGCTTTACACTGCATGCCAAAGAAGACGAGCGTTCGGTACGCCTGTATGGTGACAAGGGTGGTTTTGAAATTGATCCTGAGATAGTCATTGTTAAAGAACAGGCGGATACGATCGTCAATACCTATCCGCAGACCGATAATAAGGGGTTTGAGTTCAACAGTGCATTCCAGAATGAAATTAATCATTTTGCGAGCAACATCAGTACCGGCTCTACACCAATTAGTCCTGTGCAAGACGGCGTTACAATCATGAAGATACTCGGCGCGATCTATGAATCCGCAGCCAAAGGTGAAGAGGTGAAACTATGAAGTTAGGAATCAGCACTTACAGTTTGCATTCGGCTTTTTCAACGGGTGAGCTCACGCTTGAAGGAGTCATTGAGACGATCGCCGATCTGGGCGCAGAACATGCGGAGATTGTACCTTTGGGTATCAATTTGGTTGAAAATCCTGAGCTAATAGATCAGATTGTACGAACAGCAGCGGGTCGTGGACTAGAGTTATCCAATTATGCTATCGGGGCGAACTTTGCCGGGCTGGAGACAGCGGAAATGCAGCGGGAAGTCGAGCGGGTAAAGCGGGAAGTAGACGTGTGCGCGGCATTAGGCATTCAGCGGATGCGGCATGATGTAGCCTCCTCAAACGATCTATCCATCACGCATTTTTTGGAAGAGCTTCCACGTTTGGCTGAAGCCTGCCGAGAAATTGCCGATTATGCCGCAGGTTTAGGCATTACGACCAGTGTGGAGAATCATGGATACTTTATTCAGCACAGCGATCGTGTACAGGCGCTGGTTCATGCGGTGGGTAGAGACAACTTCCGTACAACACTCGACATTGGGAACTTCCTGTGCGCAGATGAGAACCCGCTAATAGCTGTACCTAACAACATCAAGCTTGCTTCAATGGTGCATTTCAAAGATTTCTATATTCGTCCGCAAGACCGCCAGCCTGGCGAAGGTTGGTTCCAATCCTCCGGTGGGAACTGGTTGAGAGGTGCCATCGTTGGTCAAGGAGACATCGATATGCCGAGTGTAATTCGAATCGTTAAGGAAAGCGGTTACGATGGATATATCTCTGTAGAATTTGAGGGAATGGAAGAGTGCCGTAAGGGAACAAGACTGGGGCTGGAATACATCAAGCGGGTTTGGAACCAAATCTAATTCATTATACTGGAGGATTATGCCATGGTTAAACCAATGATCACTAATAAAATCGGTGTTATCGTAGACAGCTTTCAGGTTGGAGTGAAAGAGGGATTGCGCAAGGCAAAAGAAGCTGGGGCAGATGGAGTTCAGATTTATGCGGTACAAGGCGAATTTGATCCCGCTACTCTCTCTCAGTCAGCACGCCGTGAATGGAAGGATTACATTGCATCGCTGGGTTTAGAAATCTCTGCCCTCGTTGGAGATTTAGGCGGACATGGCTTTCAGGACCCTGCCCAGAACCGTGCCAAAATTGAAAAGTCCAAGCGCATTATGGAGCTGGCCAAGGAGCTAGGTACAGATATCGTAACTACACATATCGGTATTGTTCCTTCTAACCCTGCCAGTAAAATCTATGAAACCATGCACATTGCCTGTGAGGAACTTAGCAGATATGCACATGAGATGAATTCTTATTTTGCGATTGAGACTGGGCCAGAACCCGCTGCACGTCTGAAGACGTTCCTCGACGGTCTGGGTTCCAGAGGGGTTTCCGTTAATTTTGATCCGGCCAATATGGTCATGGTGACTGGTGATGATCCGGTGCAAGGTGTTCATACTCTAAAAGACTACATTGTACACACCCATGCTAAAGATGGTCTCAAGCTTGCCGATATCGATCCACGCGATGTTTACGGTCAATATGGTTATGAAGCACCAGCATTAGACCATGAGAAAATCGCTGAAATGGCCGAGACCGGCTCGGCATTCCGTGAAGTTCCGCTCGGAGCGGGTTCTGTTGATTGGAACAACTATCTGCAAGCACTGAACGACATCGGTTATACAGGATTCCTGACCATAGAACGGGAAGTTGGCACTAATCCGGAGGAAGATATCCGCCAGGCTGTGAATTTTTTAAAGGGGTTTCGGGTCTGAACACGGTAGTGATAAAGAATAAATAGTTCATTCAAACAGTCCCTGTGAAAAAAGATCCTACATCCATTGGGACTGTTTGTGTTATAGATTGTGCGGGAAAGACCTAGGACGGTAATGTTCTGAATTTGGAAAGAAGGTGTGACGATGACAGCAGAACGTTTGCTCCTCCGCCGGGCGAAAGTCCTGAATGGAGCGGAAGTGGACATTGTCATAGCTGATGGCAACGTAGTCCAGATTGTTCCCGGAGGCACCGCCGAAGACCATGGTTTCAAGGTCGTGGAAGCCAATGGGGCGTATGTCTCTAGCGGCTGGATCGACTTGCATGTACATGCGTTTGCAGAATTGAATCCGTATGGAGACGAGATCGATGAAATCGGAATCAAATGTGGCGTGACTACCCTCGTGGACGCAGGTAGCTGCGGAGCGGAGCGTATTGGTGAGCTGGCAGAGGCGGGGAAAAAGTCAGCAACGCAACTGCTTGCTTTTCTTAACATTTCAAAGATTGGCCTGATGCGAATTGACGAGTTGTCCCAATTAGAGTGGATTGATCATGAAAAGGTGCTTCAGGCGGTAGTTGCTTATCCTGAATTTATCGTAGGCTTGAAGGCCAGAATCAGCAAAAGCGTAGTGGGTGACAATGGCATTCAACCGCTTCAACATGCACTGGAGCTTTCGGAAAAGACCGGGCTGCCACTGATGGTACATATAGGCTCCGCACCGCCGGATATCCGTGAGGTTTTACCGCTACTTCAACGCAACGACGTGATAACCCATTATCTAAATGGCAAAAGCAACAATTTGTTCGATAAGGAGAATCTACCGCTCCAGGTGCTGAGAGATGCTATTGAGCGTGGGGTTCACTTGGATGTGGGACATGGTACAGCTAGCTTCTCGTTCGCTGTGGCCGAGGCGGCCAAACAAAACGGTATTGATCCGGATACGATCAGCACAGACATATACAGAGGCAACCGTATGAATGGTCCAGTTTACTCCATGGCGAATCTGTTGAACAAATTCCTTGCACTGGGATATTCCCTAGAAGAAACAATTGCACGGGTGACGAGTAGAGCAGCTCAGTGGCTGGGACGCCCGGAACTTGGGGAGATTCGGATCAACAACAAGGCGAATCTGACCCTTTTTCGTGTGACGGATAAGAAGATTGAGCTGGTAGATTCTGAGGGGGAACGCCGGGTAGCGCAGCAAACCATTCAAGCTATAGGAGTGATCATAGGTGACAAATACATGGAATGCGAAATACGGCCTGAAAAGAGTTATTAATGCAAGCGGCCGGATGAGCATCCTCGGGGTATCGGCACCGACCGATACGGTGATGGAAGCTATGCGTCAAGGCGGACAGAGTTATGTGGAAATCGCCGATTTGGTGGATAAAGCGGGGGATTATGTTGCACGTCATACAAGTTCTGAAGCAGCGGTGATCGTGAACTCGGCTTCCAGTGGAATTGCTTTATCCGTGGCGGCGCTGGTAACCCGCGGTAATATTCGTACAAGTCTGCGGCTCCATCAGGATAGCATTGTTAGAAATGAAATTGTGATGCTAAAAGGTCATAACGTACAATACGGTGCACCAGTGGAAACCATGGTTTATCTCGGCGGTGGTAAAGTAGTGGAAGCAGGTTATGCCAATGAAGGACGGGCGGAGCATTTGGCTGCTGCGATCTCGGATCAGACTGCGGCTATCTTGTATGTCAAATCTCATCATGCCGTCCAGAAGAATATGATCTCTGTAGAGGAAGCTTGGGCTGTGGCCCAAACGCATAACGTGCCGCTTATTGTAGATGCTGCAGCGGAAGAGGATCTGCAGAAATACGTGCAAATATCCGATCTGGTCATTTATAGTGGCTCCAAAGCCATAGAAGGTCCAACATCCGGACTTGTGGCGGGAAAACGTCTTTATATTGAATGGCTGAAAGTGCAGCTTCACGGCATTGGCCGCAGCATGAAGGTTGGTAAGGAAACATCCTTCGGCCTGATGCAAGCGTTGGATGAATATGCTCACAAACAGGATACAAGCGAAAAGGAAAAAGCTACGCTCCAATTGCTGATGCCGCTCGATGGGCTTCCCGGAATTCGGGTAACTATCGTGCAGGATGAAGCAGGCCGGGCGATTTACCGTGGACGCATCCATGTGGACCCGAATCAGTGCGCAATAACAGCACTTGAGCTGTCCCAGCAGCTTCAACAAGGTGAAGTGGCTATTTACACTAGAGACTATGGGGTAAGGCAAGGTTATTTTGATATTGACCCGCGTCCGCTAATGGGTGATGACATAGAAATGATTACAGCGAGGATAAGGGAATTGACAGGAGGGGCAAGCAATGTCTGAAATTAACAAGCGGTTCTATAAAGGTCGGGTGGCCTTAAACGTATTGGCTAAGGATATAGAAAATGCCAAAGAGGTATTTGCTGCTGCCGAAGGTTATGTACTGGTCGGTGTATTGTCCAAAGACTATGCAACGGTAGAAGAAGCTGTGCAGGCGATGGAGGCATATGGGCGGGAAATTGACGGTGCGGTATCAATAGGACTAGGTGCGGGTGATAATCGGCAAGCTGCTGTTGTTGCAGAGATTGTCAAATCCTATGCTGGCAGCCACATTAATCAGGTATTCCCAGCAGTTGGTGCGACCCGTGCCAACCTTGGAGCGAAAGATAGTTGGATTAACAGTATGATCGCACCAACGGGACAACCTGGTTTTGTGAATATCTCCACCGGCCCGGCCAGTGCGGCACAATCTGTACCCGCTGTAATTCCCGTAAATGCAGCCATTGCATTGGTTCGGGATATGGGCGGAAATGCTTTAAAGTATTTTCCGATGCAGGGGCTGAGCCGTAAAGCGGAGCTAATCGCTGTGGCCAAAGCCTGTGCGGAAGAGGGTTTTGCGCTGGAGCCGACCGGCGGTATCGATCTGGACAACTTTGAAGAGATCTTGTCTATTATATTGGAAGCGGGAGTGCCGCAGGTGATTCCCCATGTCTATACATCGATCATCGATCCGCAGAGCGGAGCAACGAGAGTGGCGGACATACAACAGCTGTATCGGACGATGAAAAAGCTGGCAGATCAATATGCCTAAACATATCGCCGCTTTTGGTGAAATAATGATGCGGCTACAGGTACCGGGCTTTGAACTGTTATCTCAGGGTAACCTGCTGAAGTATTCGTTCTCCGGCACCGGAGTCAATATACTGTCCGCATTGTCCCGATACGGACATCGGGGGACTTTGGTGTCCAGACTGCCTGCGAATCCTATTGGTGACGCAGCAACAGCCTATCTTCGGCGACTGGGCATCCAGCCGGAGCATATCCAACGCGGGGGCTCAAGTATAGGGATGTACTTTCTTGAAAACGGATTCGGGGCTCGACCCTCCCGAGTGACTTATTCCGGTCGCCCGGAGAGCAGCTTCAATACTGCTCCTCCGGGTACTTATCCATTCGCAGAGCTGGCAGACCTCGCGGATACTGTTCATTTCTGCGGGATAACACTGGCAATGAACGATGATGTGCGAAAAGCGATGAAAACTTATGCAAAAACGGTTAAGCAACACGGTGGTCTAGTCGTTTTTGACTGCAATTACCGCCCATCGCTCTGGGGGGAGAGCGGCTATGAGCTGGCGCGCTCCCATTACGAAGACATGCTGCATTTGGCCGACATCGTGCTGATGAATGAAAAAGACGCAATGCTAATCCTTGGTATGAAGCCCGAAGGAACTTCAAGAGAAGAACAACTTCAGGAGCTGATTCCCACAGTAGCTTCACGCTACAGTCTAAGTACGGTAGCAGGAACGCATCGGTCCATCCATGATGATAACCACCACTCGTTGCGCGGTTATATCTTCAAAGCCGGTTGCTTCGCTTATTCCGAGACCTTAACCTTTCCGGTGCTTGATAGAGTCGGGGCTGGAGATGCATATGCCAGTGGTATAATTCATGGTGAGCTGGAAGGTTTTGATCCTCAGCATTCTGTAGCCTTTGCGGCCACGGCCGGTATGCTAGCCCACACAGTAGAAGGAGATTCTCCGCTGGCCTCCGAGCAAGAAGTTATTGGTGTACTGACGGGTGCTGTAAGAGATATATTGAGATAAAGAAGAAGCTGCCTTACAGGAGAACAGGCCTGTGCGGTGGCTTTTTTTATCGCTACAAACACTGTACTTTTGTTCAGGCCAAGAATCAGATCCAATGGTTACAGGCTAGATTTGGCTTATTTAGATCTTTTTAAATAGGTGTAAAATCTCATTTTTTGCAACTTTATCCTCTATCTGGCGTCAAAGAAGAGAGAATAAGAAGGGGGAGCCTATATGAAAAAGTTAAATCTACTAGCCCTTTTAGCAGTTATTTCAATGATCTTTGTTGGATGTGTCAATACAGGGAATAAAGATAAAGGGAATCAAACGCTAATCGATCTGAGTTCTGTGGACTCCATGACAATCCATAATGATAGCGGCGGATTAATAACCATAACGGACCAAAAGCTAATAGAACGTTTCAATAAAGCTATACATACTGCTGAGTATGACAACGCGAAGCTTGATATTGCAGCACCTGATTATGAGGCTATTGTTGAATTGAAGAATAAAGAAAACGAAAAATTCTCATTCTGGATTATGGGCAATAATAATGGTCTTTTCACCAAATCAGGAGTAAATGGGCATTACAAGTTATCTGAAACGGATAAGGCTGCTTTGCTTAACTTATTTCAATCAAATGATCAGCATGTAGAATCCGATAATCTAAAGATAGATGAGACCATCAAGCGAATCACATTAGCAAACGCTCTAGCACATGGTTCAGTGAATGCTAACATAAAGGATGAATATACAGATCATGAAACCATAGATATTTTCGTCCGAGCCATCCGTACCGCTGAACAAATACCAGGGAATTTAAATACCGCAACGCCTAACTACGATATCGTTCTAATTTCAGATAATAATAAATATGCCTTTCATTTATGGATTAACGAGACAAGCGAGCAAGGCATGTTAATGAATGTGAACAAAACGGATACAGGCTACACACTTACTAACGAATCAACTGCCGAGTTAAAGAAGATTCTTTTCTCGGAAGCAAAATTTAATGGTTTGGAGTTTAATACAGAACGGAACTCTATTGGAGATCTAGTGGCCAAACCGATTGGCCTATCCGAAAATAACTATCTGTTAAACGGTGGAGAAGTAGTTGAACTGCAAGGGATCACTTATCATACCATTCATCTTTTCTATGGCGACCATAATGCTGTCAACGCTTTGTTAGCCCATGATCCTGCTTCGGATGAGGTAAAGGTGAAATGGAGCGACGAGCTCAACGATTCCAATAATCGATGGAATAATGCTTTTATGAGCAACTATAATATGCTAATCCCGCTGGATGAGGATCATCTATTATTTCTGGAATCGGATGTGACGAAAAAAGCTGGGCAATATCATTTGTCCTCATATAATGTTCTTACAGGAAAGATTGAACGACTTCGGGAAAACTTCTGGCCGCTTTCTGATGATTATGATTACATTTATAAATTTCAATGGAAAGCTGATGAGCAAAAATTGTTTATGCAGAGTTATCTCGGCAATGTATGGATCTTTGATCTGAAAACAGGAAAGGACGATGTTCATCTTCTGAAATATCGCGTAATCCCACATTCGACGACCGGGGCGCCATCCCTGTTCCTCTCACCAACTTTTAAAAGATTTGTACATGATGATGAGAGCGGCGAATTAACCTTTTACGATAATAAAGGAGTTTCTCTTCGTACTGTTCCGTTACCACAAGAGCAATATGTACCTTCTGAGAAAATAAAGTGGAACCCGGCGGGCACGATTGCCTGGATGGATACAGCAGAAGTCAACGAAAACCGAATTCTTGACATCGATATCGATTATCTGAAAATAGCTGCACAAAAAATTAATTTTTATAATCAGGATGGTCTTTCCATCGGCTCCATTAAGACTGAAGGCAACCATGAAGATACAGCTATTGAAGTTGTGGGGTGGATGGACGCTAATGTAGCCGTGATAAAATCCTATACTGTAGAACTTATACACAAGGATAATGTAGGGCTTAATGTTAAGGATGTTTCTTATTATCTCTATGATGTAAAAAAGAAGCAGAAGGGGGCAAGCTTTTCGTCCATCCCTTCCCGTGCTATCGTTACTACAGATCTTCGAATGGGCGATGCCGATAATACGGGGGAAATCACTGTGAGTTTTAAAGAAATCACTTATAAAAAAGAAAAATAAATAAGCCTCGGGAGTTCACCGTAACGATCACACAAGATCATTGGGGAAGCTTTCCGAGGCTTCTTTTTATATTTAAAAGACAAATATTTAAGAATTCTCGAATTCTATATTTGTCCCGCTGTAGAACGGACGGAGGACAGCAGGTCTAGCCGGAAGCCTTGTACTAGAGTGTCACCGTTCATAAGATCGGTCTCATATGCACGATTAAAGCCTAAGCGCTGGTACAGTTTGATGGCTGAAGACATCATTTCCGAGGTGTGCAGGTTCAAGGTGGTGGCACCCAACTGTAGTGATCTCCGTGCAGCATCGCGAATCAGAAGGGTTGCAACGCCAAGACCACGAGCGGATGGAGATACGGCTAGCAGACGTAGGATCGGGGAGTGAATCCCGAGCTCCGGTTTCCCGTAAGCCGTTTCCGAGGAGCTGAACAAGAGTGCGCTACCAACGATTTTCTTGTCGATTTCAGCGATGATCCGTACGAGCGGGGTATCACCATGAACGGAATCAAGAAGCGATTTCCGATACTCCAGCCACAACGGCTCAGGCATGATCTCCGAATATTGGTGGTATGCATCTAACAGCACTTCGGCGATAGCATTACGATCTTTATTCTCAGCTTCACGGATAATGATCTTTTGTGACATGTTTTCGCTATCCCCTTTCAGACAAATGTAATGTTCATTCGAATGAAATTATTATATATGATAATTCCCAGTGGAATAAGAGGTGTTTTATAATTCTGATATAGGAATAGAAAAGTTCTATATGAAATAAACATAACGTTTGATTCAAAATCCGATTGATTTACACGGAATTAATTGTTGACAAAAAATAGGGCGATGACTAAGATATAAACAAAATCTATAGGAAAGCATCGCTATAATTCATTGTTTTTTCATCGGAATAGTAAAATTAATAAAAGCATAGGGGGATTAGGGATGAACATTGAAAATATTGAGGCATTTGTCTACATCAATCATTATGGAAGCTTCAATAAAGCGGCCGAAGTCCTATATATCTCACAGCCGACAGTAACGGCCCGGATTCAATCGCTAGAAAGGGAACTGGATTGCAAAGTGTTTGATCGGTTGGGGAAGCAGATTAACCTGACGGATAAAGGTAAACAGTTTCTACCCTATGCCCAGCAGATTCTCCAGATCTATCAGAACGGTAAATATCAGGTTCAGGCTAAGGGACACATTCCAAATGAACTGAGAATCGGCAGTACGGTCTCGGTTTCCAATTATTTAATGCCCCATCTGATGCTTCATTTAAAGCGCAGATATCCTCATATCACAATCAAGCTTATGACAGCTTCTACGGAAGTATTGACTGAAAAGTTAAAATCGAAAGAGCTTGATTTGGCTTTTATCCGTAAGGTCGTAAATCCGGCAATTCAAACCTTTCCATTCTGCGAGGACCCCATCTCACTGTATGTACATGAGGGACACCGCTTTGCTAAAGCACAGCGGGCTTCACTGGAGGATATCCGCCAGGAGACGTTGGTTTTTTTTGAATGCGGATCTTTGGATTGGATGCGGCTGCATCGTGTATTTGAGAGTATGGAACAGCCACCGAAGATTGAATATCAGGTAGATAACCTGGAGACAGCCAAAAAGCTGGTATTGAAAAAAGCAGGCATCTGTTTCCTTCCCGCCCTCAGTGTGCAAGAGGAAGTGGCGACGGGGTCGCTGATCCGGGTGGATATTGCGGAGACGGAAGGCATCTCCTTGCGAACCAGCCTGATTTCACTGAATGGAGAGAACGCAGAATTCATCGAAACCTTGCTTGAACTGGGGATTGGTAAAGTGGGAGATCGACTAATTGTATAGATGTATTAAAAAACTCTATTAGCGCGTGGACACATGCAGTGATAAAGTTAATTGCATATAATCACGACTATTTCGATAGGGATTATTAAATTAATTTCCGAAAGGCTGGAGGGCATGTGATGAGTGAGGTATTCAGGCTAGCAGAACTGAAGGATGCGGAGCAATTGCTAGATGTTACATATCGTGCCTATCAGCTGATTCGTGAACTCGGGCTGCATTGGCCGGCGGCCACAGCCGACTTGGCGCTTATTGAAGACAATATAGCTACGAATGAGTGTTATGTGCTTGAAGTTGACGGAACGATAGTTGCAACCATAACCCTTTCAAAGGAAGAAGAGATTAAGAAGATTAGCCCACTGCCTTTTATCAAATGGTTTGCTGCTCATCCAGATTACAGTAACAAAGGTTATGGTGGAAAACTTTTGGATTGGGTTGAAGAGAACATTATTGCTGGACAGTTACGTTCGGCTGCAGTCACGCTGGCAACGGCGAAGAAACATCCGTGGTTGGTTCAAATGTATGAACGCCGGGGGTACGAACGGTTTTTAGAACTGGATCAGCAGAACGGTGACGGCATTATGTATCTGATGAAAAAAACACTTACAGACAAACCACAGTTCATTCAAAGGGGATAAAACAATGAAAAAGTCCATTTCACTAGTATTTGCATCGGTATTGACACTGGCGATTGCCGGCTGCGGAAACAACAGTAACAGCGCTAGCAGCAATCAGAATGGAAATGCAGCAGAAGCTGCGGCACCGGCAAAGGATTCGGCAAAGGTAACTAAGATCATTGTGGGCACGGGTACTGCTTTTCCGAAAGTCTGCTTCATAGATGAGAACGGCAAACTCACCGGATTTGATGTGGAACTGCTCAAAGAAATCGATAAGCAGCTGCCAGAATATGAATTCGAATTTCAAACCATGGATTTCAGCAATCTGCTGCTGAGCCTGGAAACCAAAAAAATCGATTTGGTCGCCCATGTCATGGAGAAAAATCCGGAACGGGAGCTGAAGTACTCTTTTAACAAAGAAGCCTATGCCCACTGGAGAAACCGCATTGTAGTGGCAAAGGATAATAATTCAATCCAATCGCTTGATGATCTCAAAGGGAAAAAGGTACTTGTAGGTGCAACGAGTGCACAAGCACAAATACTCGAGAACTACAATAAAGAGAATGACAATGCGATTGATATCGTGTATCAGAATGGTGCAGCGAATGATACCGTCGCACAGATTAGTACTGGGCGTGTGGACGCTACGCTGGCTGCAGATTTTGTCCTGCCGATCATTGATCCGCAGAGTCAGCTAAAAGCTACGGGTGACGAGCTGTCATCCGCGGATATTCTCTATGTTTTCCGTAAGGATGATGCCAATTCACAAAAGCTGTCAGATGCGATTGACAGTGCGATTAAAGAGCTGAAGACAGACGGCACACTAGGCAAGCTTAGTACGGAATGGTTGGGTGCGGATGTTACAGCGGATTCGGTGAAATGATTGAGCCGGTGAGCACGGGAAGGGGGGGAATATATGGGCGCACAGTTTGATATCAGCTTTGTATTTTCGTTTTTGCCTAAGTTACTAGGGACTTTAAGCACCACGCTTCTGATTGTCGCCTGTTCTCTACTGACAGGAATTCTTGTCGGCTTTCTCGTAGCTCTGCCAAGACTTTATAAAGTGCCTGTGTTAAAAACCATCTCCGAAATCTATATTTCTTTTTTTCGGGGAACTCCGATTCTTATCCAGCTCTTCTTGTTTTATTATGGTCTGCCCGAAATTATGAAGCTGGTTCATGTCGATATGACCCGGACTCCGGTGCTTGTTTTTGTGATTCTTACTTACGGGCTGCATACGGGAGCATACATGTCCGAAATGATCCGGGCTTCTGTAATGGCGGTGGATAAGGGGCAGGTAGAGGCTGCTTATGCTACAGGGATGACGGGGTTTCAAGCCTTTACGCGAATCGTGCTGCCGCAGGCGCTCGGAATCGCAGTTCCGGTATTCTCCAATCTGGTGATTGCTCTACTGAAAGATACGTCATTGGCCTTTACTCTTGGGGTGATGGAAATGTCAGGTAAAGCACAGACGCTAGGCAGCTTAACTCAGCATTTTATTGAAACGTATATCGCGCTTGCGCTAATCTATCTGGTCATCAGCTTTACAATTGAGAAACTGCTGCTTATAGCAGAACGCCGGCTGCTGCGGCATGAGAAACGGAATACACCGGAGAAAAAATCGTTCAAAATCAACAAAAGCTGGTCCTACCGCCGCATCATTGCTGAACTTGGACCGGGTAAAGGAGGTAGCGGATTATGAAGCTGGACCCATCTTTTATCTGGACTGCTCTGGTGCAAATTTTAAGTGCAATTCCTGTGACCTTATCTATTACTGCTGTCTCAGTACTCATTGGATTTGTGATTGGTGTGGCTGTAGCGTTGATCCGGATATACAGAATTCCACTGCTGTATCCGCTGGCTGTCGGTTATGTTACGTTCATCCGCGGGACACCGATGCTGACGCATCTTTTGCTTATCTATTTTGGGCTTCCCGTGTTAATCGATGGTCTGGCAGTGCAGTTCGGCTGGAGCTTCAGGTCGGTAGCCATTCCGATGATCGGTTTTGCCTATATTTCATTCTCGATTACAGCGGGAGCCTATATGTCCGAGGTCGTCCGTTCCGGTCTGCTTGCTGTGGATCGCGGTCAGCTGGAAGCGGCCCATTCTATCGGAATGACCACACCCCAGGCACTGCGGCGGATTGTTTTTCCTCAGGCGCTGGCGGCGAGTCTGCCTAATCTGTCAAATTCGGTAATCGGTATGCTGCATGGATCTACCCTTGCTTTTACCGTTTCGGTGGTGGATATCAATGCTAAGGCGCAAATTGTAGCTTCAACGAACTGGAAGTTTTTTGAGGCTTATCTGGCGGCAGCACTGATTTTCTGGGGACTTACGTTCCTAATCGAACGCGTGACGTCGCTGATTGAAAAAAGAATTAATCTGTACAATCGAGGTGGAGTAGCATGATCAAGCTTGCGCAAATTTCGAAGTCATTTGGTCGGAATCAGGTGCTCAATAATATAGATTTAACGGTGACGAAGGGTGAAGTTGTCGTCATTCTTGGTCCCAGCGGCTCAGGCAAAACGACACTTTTACGCTGTGTGAATTATCTGGAGAAGCCAAGCAGCGGAGAGATCGCCATCGGCGATTTCAAAGTGAACTGCAAACATCCCCGCAAAAAGGAGATTCATCTGCTCCGGCAAAAAACGGCAATGGTGTTCCAGCAGTACAATTTATTCCGCCATAAAACCGCGCTGGAGAACGTGATGGAGGGACTGCTGATTGTCAAAAAGCTTCCGAAGGACGAAGCGAAAAATCGGAGTATTGCCCTGCTTGAAAAGGTTGGTCTTGGCAGCAAGCTGGACGCCTATCCAAGTCAGCTGTCCGGAGGCCAGCAGCAGCGGGTTGGCATTGCCCGTGCCTTGGCGCTCGAGCCGGAGGTTATATTGTTCGACGAACCCACATCGGCGTTGGACCCAGAGTTAGTGGGTGAGGTGCTGGCCGTCATCCGTAAAATTGCCAAGGAAGGCATCACAATGATTGTGGTGACTCATGAAATGGGCTTTGCTCGCGATGTGGCGAATCATGTGGTTTTTATGGACGGAGGCGTCATTGTTGAAGAAGGGACTCCGGCAGAGCTGTTTAACCATCCGCGCGAAGAAAGAACGAAGCAGTTCCTGAAGCGGATCACACCTGAATTTAACTATTCCATATAGGAGGAAAAACAATGGCTATTACAATCAGCGTACTTGATCAAAGTCCGATCTATCCGGGAGAAACGCCGGAGGAAGCATTCCAGCATACGATCAAGCTGGCACAATTGTCCGAAGAGCTTGGATTCCACCGGTTCTGGGTTTCGGAGCATCATGACTCCGAGCAGGTAGCCGGCTCTTCCCCGGAAGTACTTATCTCACATCTTCTGGCTAAAACAGAGCGAATCCGCATTGGCTCCGGTGGCATCATGCTCCAGCATTACAGCCCATATAAGGTAGCGGAGAACTTCAATGTGCTGTCCACACTGGCTCCTGGACGAGTGGATCTCGGTGTGGGACGTGCTCCCGGTGGACTCCCACGTAGCACACAGGCACTACAGCAGGGAAAAGCTGAAACCCCAGACCTGACGGATAAAATCATCGAGCTGGAAAAATATGTACATAACCGCCTCGAAGAAAACCATCCGCTGGCAGGGTTGAAGGCAGGTCCCCTTCCTGGTATTCCTCCTGAGTTGTATGTCCTTGGCGCGAGTGTAAGCAGCGCGGAAATTGCCGCTGAACTGGGGTTACCGTACGTATTCTCCCTGTTTATTAACAGCGATAAGGCGGTAGCGCTGGATGCCATACGTGCTTACCGCAGCGGTTTCGCTTCTTCACAGGGCAGACAACCGCAAGCGATTATCGCTTTAGCGTTAGTGGTGGCTGAGACTGAGGAGGGAGCGAAAGAACTGGCAGGTGCGCATAAGCTGATCCGGATTCAACTGGCGAGCGGGAAGAAGCTGACGGTAGGGACCTTGGAACAGGCGGAAGAATTTGCCCGCCAGAGCAATGAAGCCTACACGATTGAAGAGCTGGAACCGGAGATTACCAAGGGAACAAAATCATCTGTCCGTGAACAGTTGTTGGAACTTTCAGAGGCATCCGGTGTCGAGGAGTTCATCATAACGACGAATGTACAGCCCTTTGACAAACGGCTCCGATCCTTTGAGCTACTGAGCGAAGCAATCGCTGAAGTGGCTGCAGAGGCATAAAGCGGGCGGGCTCGGTATCACACAGGAAATCGTGTAAAGGAGGGTGACTGTATATGACAAGTAAAGCTAAAGAGTTGAGTGCGGAAGCGCTTGAAGAAGAATTAATCGGGATACGCCGTCATCTGCACCGGCACCCGGAACTGTCCAATGAAGAATATGGCACAACAGAATATATTATTTCCCTGCTGGAGCGGGCAGGAGTCAGGATCGTAGAATACGGTCTGTCTACCGGCGTGATCGCAGAGATTGGCGGCAAAAAGCCCGGTTCGGTCATCGCACTGCGCGCAGATATTGATGCCTTGCCAATCCAGGAGGAAAGCGGAGTATCCTTCGCTTCATTATATTCCGGCAAAATGCATGCCTGCGGGCATGATTTCCATACGGCTGCCTTGATTGGTGCCGCCTATCAATTGAAACAGCGAGAGCAGCAATTACAGGGAACGGTGCGCCTGTTATTCCAACCAGCGGAGGAGAAGGCGCAGGGTGCACAGCGAATCATTGCTAGCGGGGCACTAGAAGACGTCCGGGCAGTGATCGGGCTGCATAACAAGCCAGACCTGCCAGTCGGAACCATCGGTATTAAGGGTGGTCCTTTAATGGCAGCAGCTGACGGGTTTGTGATTGAAGTGCAGGGTGGTAGTTCTCATGCTGCCGTTCCGGAAGCTGGCATAGACCCGATTGTAGCGGCTTCGCATATTGTGACGGCATTCCAGTCCATTGTAAGTCGCAATGTCAGTCCGCTGCAGAGTGCGGTGGTTAGTGTGACGCAGATTCACAGCGGCAATTCATGGAACATTATCCCCGAAAAAGCGGTGCTTGAAGGGACGATCCGCACCTTTGATGAAACGGTGCGCAGCAAAGTGCTGGAGCGGTTTCAAGAAGTGGCGGTCGGTGTAGCAGCGGCTCTTGGAGCAGAAGCTACCGTTCGCTGGATAGAAGGGCCACCTCCGGTTATCAACGATCCCTCCCTAGCAGCGCTTGGAGTTGAATCGGTCGAAGCTCTTGGCTACCGAGCGATTCAGCCAGAGCTTTCTCTGGCTGGAGAGGATTTCGCCTTCTATCAGCGCGTGGTACCCGGACTGTTCGTTTTTGTAGGTACTGAAGGAAGCCAGGAATGGCATCATCCGGCCTTCAATCTGGATGAACGTGCACTCCCTGTGGCAGCACGTTTCCTTGCGGATGTAGCTGTACGATCCCTAGTGCAGTACAGTCCCGAAGGAGGTGCAGAATTATAGCTGAACATAACAGTTACGATGTAATTATCGTCGGCGCAGGCTCGATGGGCATGAGTGCCGGTTACTATCTTGCGAAGCGCGGAGTGAAGACGCTGCTAATTGATGCCTTTGATCCTCCACATACACAGGGAAGCCATCACGGGGAAACGCGGCTGATCCGGCATGCTTACAGTGGTGATCCCGCCTACATTAATTTGGCTCTGCGGGCAGATCATTTATGGCAAGAAGCCGAGCAGTTGAGCGGAATAGAACTGCTTGTCCGCTCGGGCGTTTTGAATCTCGCAGATAGTGCAGTGTATTCCTTCAGCGGTCGTCTCGCGGAAGCAAAGAAACGGAAGGTGCAGGTCCAGCATCTGGATGCCGGAGAGATCCGGCGGCGCTGGCCGGGATTGAACATTCCGGAAACATTCGCAGCAATGTATGAACCAGATGCCGGGTATTTGTACAGCGAGCGCTGTATCTCCGCCTACCGCCAGCTTGCCCTTGGACAGGGTGCGGAACTGTTGACGAACACTTCGGTAGTAAACATCACCGCCCGCGAAAGCAGTGTAACAGTTCATACAACAAACGGCGATTATCACGGAGCGTCAGCTATCCTTAGTGCCGGAGCCTGGTTTGGTGCGTTAGCGCCTTTTGTGCATTTGCCAATCAAGGCGATCCGCAAAGTTGTGGGCTGGTTTGAGAGCTCACCTGCTTTTGCAGCCGGTAACTTCCCTGGCTTCACGCTAGGAGCTGAGGAAGGTGGCTATTATGGCTTTCCCAGCATTGCTGGAGCCGGTCTGAAGATCGGCCGGTACGATACGGGGCTGGAATGGAAACCAGGCACACTACTTGCTCCCTTTGGCAGTGAAACCAGCGATGAGCAAGACCTCCGAAGAGTACTGGAGACTTACATGCCGGGTGCAGCTGGCCGATTACTTAAAGGATCTGTATGCAAATATGAGCATACACCTGATGAAGATTTCATTATTGACCGCCATCCGCTCCACTCCAATGTGCTGGTAGCCGGAGGGTTCTCAGGGCATGGTTTTAAATTTTCTAGTGTTGTAGGTGAAATACTTGCTGATTTGGCGACAAGTGGAGCTACCAACCACAACATTCAACCTTTTGCGTTATCACGTTTTACACCTGATCATTCGCAAGCAGGCCTTATTTTGGAGGGGATTTAATGAGCAAAGTTCAAATTAGCAATTTTTTAAGTACGCACAACCAACTGGTGCATGCAACCGCAGGGTTATCAGAGGAACAGCTGAAATGGAAGGCAGCACCAACGAGTTGGAGTATTACTGAGGTGTTAGCCCATCTAGCTGATCACAGCATTGTGGTTTCGTTCCGTATACGTGATATTCTCGCTGCTACAACTGCGCAGCTGCCAGTCTTCAATCAGGACGCTTGGGTCAGCGGCCAGTACGCCAATAGTGGTAGTGCTTCCGATAGTCTGGAGTTGTTCCGCAGCCTGCTTTATTATAACAGTCTATTGTTTGAACGGCTCAGCGCAGAGGATTGGGAGAAAAGCGGGGTTAACTTCAAGGGGGAAAACGTTAAAATTTCCGATATCGTCCATAGCTTCACCGCACATGTAGAGAGACATCTTGGCCAGATTGAGCGAATCAAGCAGGGCGCAGCCAATGCATCGTTCGTGCAATGAATACTTTCATAGTTAGTTTTGCATGAAGTAAAACCTGGGAATCGTATGCTCACAAAACTTTTAGGAGGAATGAACATGACCAAACCAAAACAACTGAAGCTAGGCGCACTGCTGCATGGAGTAGGAGGCAGCACGTCGATGTGGCGCCATCCTGATGCTAAGCCGGATGCAAGTGTAAACTTTGAATTATACAAGGCGTGGGTACAGAAGGCAGAAGAAGGCAAGCTGGATCTGATCTTCATCGCAGACGGTTTGTACATTAATGAAAAGTCCATTCCGCATTTCCTTAACCGGTTTGAACCGCTGACCATTCTTAGCGCACTCGCCGCCGTCAGCACCAACATCGGTCTGGTTGGTACCCTGTCCACCTCCTACAGTGAACCGTTTACCGTCGCGCGTCAATTCGGCTCACTGGATGTAATCAGCGGTGGCCGGGCCGGCTGGAATGTGGTGACTTCACCGCTGGAAGGCTCTGCCTCGAATTACAGCAAAACAGAGCATCCTGACCATGGCAAGCGTTACCGTATTGCTACCGAATATTTGCAGGTGACCCGCGGATTATGGGATTCCTGGGAGGATGATGCGTTTGTTCGAGACAAAGAAACAGGTGTATTCTTTGATCCGCAAAAAATGCATACCCTGGACCATCAAGGAGAGTTCTTCTCCGTGAAAGGACCGCTCAATATTGCTCGTTCGAAGCAGGGGCAGCCAGTCGTGTTTCAGGCAGGTTCCTCAGAAGTTGGTAAAAATTACGCCTCAAAGGAAGCGGATGCTATCTTCACTGGCCACGAAACGCTAGAAGATGCCCAGGCATTCTATAGCGATGTTAAGACACGGGTAGCTTCATTTGGCCGGGATCCGAATGAGGTGCTGATCTTTCCTGGTATTGCACCAATCATTGGCGACACATCAGAGGAAGCAGAGCGTAAATATCAGGAGGTTGCTGGTCTCGTGACGATTGAGAATGCACTGAACTATTTGGGCAGATTCTTCGAGCATCATGATTTCTCGCAATATCCGCTGGATGAACCGTTCCCTGAGCTTGGCGAGTTGGGGCGCAATAGTTTTCAGAGCGGCACGGATAAAATCAAAAAGGACGCGAAGGAGAGAGGCTTAACACTAAGACAGGTCGCCTTACAATCCGCTACCCCGCGCAGCAGCTTTATTGGCACACCTGAGCAAGTGGCTGATCAGATTCAAACCTGGTTTGAGGGTGGAGGAGCAGACGGATTTATGATCGCAGCTGCTGTTCCTAATGGACTGGAGGAATTCGTCGATCGGGTAGTGCCGATTCTGCAAGAGCGGGGCCTGTTCCGCACTGAATACGAAAGTAGCACCCTGCGTGGAAATCTCGGTATTCCATTGCCAGAGAACCGCTATTCCAAGGCTTCACAACCGGTAGGGCAAAAAGCCGTACATTAACAATAATAATTTGAATCGAATAATTAGCTTTCGTCATAAAAAATGTAACGCAGCCGTTTAAGGCTGCGTTTATTTGCGTGCGAGCGGAGCTTGTCTAACAACGTAAGCGCTTTAAAGAACCAATCAGAGCAATAGATAACCAATCACTGTTATATAGGCAGGGTTCCCGCTGCACCTTATGATAGAAATATCAAGGAGGGATGTAAATTGTACGCTAAGTTCTACAAGTACCGATGGCAATACTTAATGATTCTTCCGGGAGTGCTGTTGCTATTTTTGTTCAGCTATATTCCGATGGCAGGGATTCAGGTCGCCTTCCGCGACTTTCAGATTGGCACCTCGATCTGGAACAGCACATGGGTGGGATTAGACAACTTTTCTTTCCTGCAAGATCCCCAGTTTTTAACTGTCGTCAAAAATACGTTATATATATCTGTGCTTAAGTTCATCTTCGGATTCCCGGCACCGATTCTACTGGCACTGGTGATTAACGAGGTAACCCGGCCTGTATTTAAGCGATTCGTGCAATCGGTCAGCTATTTGCCACATTTTTTCTCATGGATTGTAGTCGCTTACATCCTGCAGTCTTTTCTGACTTTGGATGGTGGGCTGGTCAATCAGTTCATCGAGAAGGCAGGCGGTGATCCTGTATTTTTTCTGGGTTCCACGGAGTGGTTCCGGCCCATGGTTATATTAAGCGGCTTGTGGAAAGAGACCGGCTGGAACACGATTCTCTATTTGGCTGCGATCACAACGATTGATCCGCAATTGTATGAGTCCTCCAAAGTAGAGGGTGCAGGAAAGCTAGCCCAGATTCGGCATATCACCTTCCCGGGTATTCTACCGACAATATCGATTGTGCTAATTCTGAGTATCCCTAGCCTGATTTCAGTAGGGATGGATCAGATTTATCCGCTGATGAATTCTGCTAATCAAGGGGTCGCGGATGTACTGGATACGTATATCATCCGCAACGGATTGCAGCAGGGATATTTTGGAATGGCGACCGCAGTGGGATTGTTATCCTCAGTGATCAGCTTGATATTGGTTGTTTCGACTAATCAGTTATCCAGAAAAATAAATGGTGAAGGATTATGGTGATGGCATATGAAGCTCAGCAGAGGTGAAAAAATAGCTCAATACGTCATCGTCATAGTACTGGCCGGTCTGTGCTTGTCTGTACTATATCCATTCCTATACATGCTGGCCATCTCACTGAATGACGGTGCAAGTGCGGCCAAAGGTGGCGTGTATCTATGGCCCAAAAATTTCACATTAATTAATTATGAGATTGTATTAGGAAATGAGATTATCCGCCAGTCTTATCTAATTACAATCGCTAGGACAGTCATTGGCACATTCGCAGGACTTATCGTCACACTTCTGGTGGCCTTTGGCTTGTCCTACCGCGGCCTTCCATTAAGAAGCACGATTCTAGGCTATATTCTTTTAACCATGCTATTCAGTGGAGGACTGGTTCCTTTCTATATTCAGCTTAATAATCTCGGGCTTATCAACACGTTCTGGGTGTATATTTTTCCCGGGCTGTTCTCGGTCTGGAACATGTTTGTCATGCTGAAGTTTATACAGGGAATCCCTGAAGCTCTGGTAGAATCCGCTGAACTAGATGGAGCCGGTCCTGTTCGTACTCTGATTCAGATTATTATTCCACTCTCTCAACCTATGCTTGCCGCACTTGGATTGTTTACCGCAGTGGGACACTGGAATGACTGGTTCGCCGGTGCTTTCTTCGTCACGAAGCAGAACCTGATTCCGGTGCAGACCTTCCTGCAGCAATTGCTCGCTGCTCAGGATTTATCCGCTGTCCTTGGCTCGAATACCAACCAGGAAGCTTTGGCGAGAAGCTCACAAATGCAGAATATTACACTGATGTCGATTAAGATGGCAGTCGTTATGGTGAGTGCAATCCCCATCCTGTGCGTGTATCCGTTCCTGCAGAAATATTTTGTGAAAGGAGTTCTTGTAGGGTCAGTAAAAGGCTGATTTTCAATAATAGAACAGGGGGAAAAATCAATGATATTCAAAAAAACGGGTCTAGCCGCTTTGGCTGCAGCAACCTTACTGATGTCTATTGCCGGATGCTCCGGATCAGGTGAGAATACTGCGAACAAGCCTGGAAGCGACAATGAAACGTCAAGTAACCTGCCCGCCAGTGGCTCGACTTCCTTTAATCTCTGGCTTGGATGGACGGCAACCATCAATAATGATAGTTTGGTCCAGAAATATTGGCGTGAACAGGAGCCTGGAGTAAATGTGAAGCTGGAAACCACTCAAGGCGACGCGATGACTGCACTTAATTTGAAGATAAACACAGGCGGCTTTGAAGATGCAGCTATCTTCAGCCGAAACGAAACGGTCAAAAGCGCGATGAACCGGTCGAAACAGCTTATGCCGCTAGAGCAGTATTTCGACATGCCTGACAAATATCCAGGACTGGCGTCTATTCCAAAGCAGTATCTGGAACTTATGAAGGATAATGAGGGCCATATCTGGTCCATTCCTACCTGGTTTGACCAAAACCCGGAAGATCCGTGGCCAGGCTGGGCATCTCAAGCCTGGATTGTCAGAAGTGATGTGCTGGAGAAAACAGGTATGACCAAAGAGGACTTAGCAACGTTAGAAGGAGTTGAGACCTTCCTTCGGAAAGCTGCAGAAGAGAAGGATGCTTCCGGCAAATCGCTTATTCCTCTATCATTCCTAATGGACACTAGTGATAATCTGGGCTGGAGCGATGAAAACGCGATTTTGACCGCATTCGGGGTGACTACAGCGGGTAATGGCGTTGACAAACGCGGCGATGATTTTGTATTCGCTTACGACGATCCCAATTATAAAGCAGCGTATCAATGGATGAACAAGATGTACCAGGAGAAGTTGATCGATCCAGAGGTCGTCACCAGCAAAAAAGAACAGTATACAGAAAAGAACAAATCAGGTCGTATTGCCTTCAATGTCGGCAGCTTCTGGAACATTCCTGCCTCAGCCTGGGAGACATTGGACGGTCCAACAGAGCCAGGGTGGTTTTACGAAGCGATCCCTTTTCCTAAAGTGGATGGTGTAGAGAAAGTCGGAATTAATCAGGTTACCAATCCGAATCCAGGCTATGATGTCTATGTTAGTGAAAAAACTAAAAATCTGGAAGCTATTCTGAAATTCTTCGATTATACCTTGCAGCCAAAACCCGAGCAGCAGCAGGTCATTAATGAAGGACCGGCGGGATTATACTGGGATTGGATTGATCAACCGTTGGGCAAATGGAAATTCACAGACGAAACCTACAAGACGAGCCGCAATTCCGGAGACACCGCACAAAAAGCTAAAGTCACCCCTGAGCTTTACATGACTGCCTCTTACAGCAATGAATGGTACCCATGGTGGAACACAGAGGATGCAGGAAAAGCCGGAGCTGCTAAGACCATTAAGTTCACTGAAGCTATCGGCAAAATGGGAACGATCCGCGTGGCAGAGCCTTATGATCTATTCCAGATGAAACAGGGCGGCGCATGGGAGAAATATTCACCGGAGATCGAAAATATCCGCAAGGAATATCGAGCCAAGCTTTTAATGGCCAAAGACGAGGGGCAATTCGAAAAGAATTGGAGCGATTTCCAAGCAGCACTAGAGAAGCGTGGGCACTGGAGTGAAGTCAAGCAGGAGTGGCTGGATACGTACAAGGAGGAAGTAACAGCCTTGCAATAGACAACCGTGCCGCTCTTTCAGTCGCGGATCGTAAACGATAAAAAATTAATGGAGCACCTCTCACTTGGAGGGGGCTCCCTTTGCACTTCATGGGGGGAATCTATGATTAAACAACAAATAGAGAAATGGATCATCCGTATGACCCGTTCCATGAACCTGAGGAGTAAAATTGTATTATTCTACGGACTCATTGTATTTCTCCCCACCGTACTGCTGGCTGCAGGTGCAGGGTACATGATGCTTCATACGGTGCGGGCCAATTATATGCTTACGATCAGGGAAGCCGTTCGGCAAAGTGCGCAGAGTATTGAATTCAGGAAGCAAAGCTATGATCTGCTGGCTACCCGAACGGCTACGGATGGTGAGCTGATCTCTAGATTAGCCAGGGACTATGCGGATATCGATGAACAATTGGGTACGGTCAATTATGTGGACCGATCCTTTCTGCTCACCAGCAAATACTTGCCAGGTATTGAGAATTTCCGAATCTATCATACCAACGATACACTAGTGCAAGATGGAGGGCTTCTGTGGAAGCCGGAAGAACGGAGCCTTTCGGGAATTCGAGAGCGGGATTGGTATACGAAAATGCTTCGCACAACAGACAATCTGGTATGGACTAATGCAGCTGACGACAGGACTAAGCTAGTGGTATCCCATAAAATTCTGAACGCGTATGGAGATGTTTACGGGATTGTGTACCTGTTACTGAACTATAACGGTGTCTTCATGGAATCGTTCGAACATCCTTTTGAAGGGGCCGGAGAATTGTATATCGTTGACGACAACGAACGCATTATTGCATCCTCGGAGCCCTCTGAAATTGGCAGCCGGTTAACTTCATCCTCCTTAGGTCAGTACTGGAACAACTCGTTGGAAACCTCAGCAACAAAAAGCGGGATGATGCTGATCACTCAGGAGATTAAGTCTGGCTGGACGGTTGCCGCACTTGTGCATCTTGACCGACTGGAGGAGCAGTCTACGCGGATTATGTACTATATCGGAGCAGGTATTGCATTTTTCCTGCTGCTGTCCATCTTTCTAATCATGATTGTACTTAAAAATGTGATTTGGCGGATCCGCAAGCTGGGCACCAGGATGACAGATATCTCACAGGGCTATTTCGAAGTTACAGTGAGAAACCGTGACAACGATGAGCTGGGGGAGCTTGAGGTATTGTTCAATTCCATGTCTGGCCGTTTGAGAAAACTGGTCGAAGAACATACAGAGGCCATGCTCAAAGAGCGGGAGCAATCATTCAGGGCGTTGCAGGCACAGATTAACCCTCATTTTATTTATAATTCGTTAAGCCTGATCCGTTGGCGGGCATTAGATCAGCAGGACGAATTGCAAATCCGAACCATAGATGCGCTGACGACATTCTATCGGCTGGCACTCAATAACCGGGTTAATGTGACGCTGATCCGTGACGAAATTGAGCATCTGAAAGCGTATATCGAAATTCAGCAGCTGCGTTATCCCGGTCAGGTATCCGTAGAGTGGCTGGTAGAGCCGGACGTTCTTGACCTGTACAGCATTAAGCTGATCCTACAGCCAACGGTCGAGAACTGTTATCTGCACGGGGGCATCACAACTAGAACTCATGCTTTTATACAAATTACGATCAAACGAGTGGAGAATACGGTGCAGTTTCAGATTTTTGATAATGGAAAAGGGATTGGCAGTGAGAAGCTGGAACAGATCCGTGCCGGCAGCTACACGGGTACGCAAAACGGATTCGGGATGAACAATATCCGTGAACGTCTTGCATTGTATTTTGGCACAGAGGGCCGCTTTGAGATTAAAAGTGTAGAAGACGAATGGACTTGTGTAACCATTGATATCCCTGTTTGCAAGGAAAGTCCTGAGATAAAAAAGGGGGATGGAGCTTAATGCGGGCATTAATTGTCGACGACGAGCCTATGCAGATTCAAGGGCTTCTTCGTCATATTGGCTGGAAAGCTCTGGGGTATGAGGAACCGTTAACTGCATTATCTGGTGAAGAAGCACTAACGATTCTAGGAGAAACTCCTGTGGATGTGCTGATCGCTGACGTCTCGATGCCCGGTATGACAGGGATCGAACTGCTCGCCAGATGCAGAGCGGATTATCCGACACTCCAGTCTTTACAGACTGTGATGATCAGTGGATATGACGAGTTTGAATTTGTGCAGGAGGCTATACATCTGGGAGCTAAGGCTTACGTTCTGAAGCCCATCAAGACGGAAGAACTCGAAATGAAACTGGCTGCGTTCAGAGAAGTAGTTGAGAAGAAAAAACAGATTGAACAGGAAACCACTATACTTAGGGAGAAAGTTACAGAGAGCTATGAGGTGCTGCAGGAACGTTTCGTCAAAGATATGGTTGAAGGCTGGATCCACAGTGAAGAGCTGCTCGAATCCTGGCGGCGCCTGCTGGATCTGCCTAATGGGGAATGGCAGGCAACATTATTCCTGTTCGGATATGACCGCAGGTTCCTAGATAATCCGCATGATGCCAAGGATCGGATCCTGCTTAGCGAAGGGCTATTGAACTGCGTTAAGACTGGTCTATCTGGTTTCTCCGGTACCTATATAGGGAAGACAGGAGCGGATGAACTGGCCGTCATTGTGCTGAACGCAACGCCATTGGTGCGGGCAAGACTTGAGAAGCAGCTTGCGTTTATCCAAGATATCCTAAGAGAGCAGTATAAAGCCTCCGTCTCGGTCGGAATCAGCAGAGAGTGTTTGTTCTGGACGGAAATACCGTTGCTGTATAAGGAAGTAAGGCATATGATGAGCGGTGCCAGGCTGGCCGGCTACGGACAAATCCTCTATTTCGACCGGAACTTGATGAATGAATATCATGATTTCAGGTTGCGTGAAGAATACATTCCGGAAATCGTTAAGCTACTGGACAGAGGAGAGAGCGATAAAGCTTCCGCTTATTTCAATCATGCTTTCGAAGTGTTACTTGCACGAGAGCCTGTATCCTTTTCCTATGTGCAGGCTTTCGGAATGGGTTTGCTTAGCGAGCTAGCCAGAAAACTGAAGCGTGTACATGAGAAGGAAACAGAGATGAACATCCTCATGTGGCAGCGGTTGATCGACTGTACAGGCGTAGATGAAGTCAGGAAGGTCGTACTGGAATATTTGGCGCAATATGCTAAGCTTAATCAAAGAGAGCAGGTCGCTCAGCAGCATAACCTTATCCAGCGGGTCGCCCGCCAACTGGAGGAGCATCTGCATGAGAACATGACTGTTAAGCAGCTTGCTGAGCAGTTCCACTTGAATCACAGCTATTTAAGTGTTCTCTTCAAGAAAGAAATGGGCCGGACGATTTCCGACTTCGTGCAGGAAGCGCGTATGAACAAAGCCAAGGAACTGCTTCGTGACCCCAATATTAAGGTTTACGAGGTTGCCGAGCAGGTGGGCTTTCAGACCGCGGCTTATTTTGCCTTCCTTTTTAAGAAAACAACCGGCACTACACCTCAGGAGTTCAGAGATTATCATTATTAGGAGTGATATTTTGCAGACAAAGATCAGCCTGGAAGGCGAATGGAAGTTGCAATTGGATGAGGGAAAACAAGGACTGCTGGCATTGCCTTTTACAGATGTTATCACACTGCCCGGAACAACGTCCTACGCACGCAAAGGTCCGAAGAACGAGGATGTTTTAGTAAGCGCATTAACGGATGAGTATTTGTTTGAAGGGCAAGTCTGGTATTCAAAAGAGGTCGTCATTCCGGAAGAACTAGCCGGCAAAGTCTGCTTCCTATTTTTGGAACGTACGAGACTGACGACTCTATGGCTGGACAATCAGGAAATAGGCAGCCGTAACAGTCTAAATACCCCACATATATATGAGTTGCCGCAGCTTCAACCTGGGAATCATACGCTCACCATCCGCGTGGACAATACTGGTTACCCAACCAAAGGTGGACATTTAACGTCGCAGGATACCCAAACCAACTGGAACGGGATTACCGGACGTATGGAGCTTCAGTTCTATGGTGAGTCACGGCTCAGCGGCATCCGGCTCGATCCGGATCTCTCAGCCCGCTCAGTCCGAATCACGGCAACCTTGGACAGCAGGAATGAATCTATACTTACAGTGTCTGCTCAGAGCTTCAACAGCGACAATACACATGCTGTGGACGAGCGGGAGTACCCAGTCTCACCGGGTAGTTTTTCCGTCAACTATGAGCTAGGTCAAGACGCGCTGCTCTGGAGTGAAGGCGCTCCCAATCTTTATAACATAAACCTTGTTTTGAAAGACAGCGATGGATATATAATGGACCGACAGGAGCTCGTTTTTGGATTGAAGGAATTCCGGGCAGAGGGCGATAAGTTTACAATCAACGGAGAAAAAACCTTCCTCCGCGGCAAACATGACGGCCTGATCTTCCCGCTTACCGGTTATGCCCCGACTGACGTCGAGGAATGGGTAAGAATCCTGGGCATCTCCAAGTCTTACGGCATCAATCATTATCGCTTTCATACCTGCTGTCCGCCGGAAGCTGCTTTCACCGCAGCGGATATGCTCGGTATCTACATGCAACCAGAGCTTCCCTTCTGGGGAACAATCACAGAAGAAACCGATGAGGGCCATAATCAGGCGGAGCAGGACTATCTGATTAGCGAAGGCTATGCCATTCTCCAGGCTTTTGGCAATCACCCCTCCTTCGTGATGATGTCGCTTGGCAACGAGCTATGGGGCAGCAAAGCTAAGATTGATTCCTTCCTAAAGGACTATAAAGCATTTGATAACCGGATTCTCTATACACAGGGGTCCAATAACCACCAATGGGTGCCAGAAATTCTGGGACATGACGATTTCTTCAGCGGCGTGCGCTTCTCCAGAGATCGGCTGTTCAGAGGCTCCTATGCGATGTGTGATGCTCCATTAGGTCATGTCCAGATCGATCTGCCAGGCACGATGAAAGACTATGACGATCAGATCGTCCCTCAGGATCTCTTCAACGGAGAGGGGATGGAAGCTGCCGCTGGCGGAGAGATCCAGATCCAGTATGGTACGGAAGCCAAGACGGTGAAGGCTGGAGACGCTTCCGCAGAATGGATACCGCACATTCCGGTAATCTCGCATGAGATCGGACAGTATGCTACCTATCCTAATTATGAGGAAATCGATAAATACAACGGTCCGCTCAAAGCTGAGAATTTCATAATTTTCCGTGAACGACTGGAAAGTAAAGGGCTGGGTCATTTGGCTGCCAAATATTTCGAATGCTCAGGGCAACTGGCAGTAGCTTGCTACAAAGAGGAACTCGATGCGGCATTCCGCTCCCGGCGGCTTGCGGGCTTCCAACTGCTTGATTTGCAGGATTTCAGTGGCCAGGGAACGGCGCTGGTGGGTGTCCTCGACGCCTTTATGGATTCCAAAGGAATGATAAGTGCTGAGGACTGGCGAACTTTTTGTAATGATGCCGTTCTGCTGGCAAGATTCCCCAAGTATAACTATGTCTCTGGTGAAACGTTCGATGCCCATGTCGAACTGAGCTGTTTCCGCAGCGGGATGCCGAGTACATTTGAACTGCATTGGGAGCTTACCTCAGATAACGGTATACTCGCCGCAGGTTCAACCGAGGTGGACGTACCTGCAGGAACGAATTATATCGATATCTGCGATCTGGCAATAAAACTACCTGTAGTTGACCGGATGAGTACTATCGTATTGTCCCTCTCCATACAGGGAACAGATATCCGTAAGAGCTATGACCTGTGGATTTATCCAGTGAAGAGTGGCAACATGCTGGAGGGTGTCCATGTCTTCGACAAGCTATCTGATGATGCACTTGCATTGCTGGAGCAAGGTGAGAATGTACTGCTTATGCCGAAACCGGAATCTCTCAAAAATGCTGTTGAAGGTTATTACTGCACAGATTTCTGGTGTTATCCAATGTTCCGCTCGATCTCAGAGAGCATGAACCGGCCAGTACCCATTGGTACTATGGGGCTGTTGATTGATAACAAGCACCCGGTGCTTCGTGAGTTCCCGAGCGAGGAATATTCTACCTATCCTTGGTGGAGTATTGTTGAGAATTCGAAATCGCTCATCATGGATGCAGCTGACCGCGATTGGAATCCCGTTGTGCAGACTATCGATAATTTTGAACGCAATCATAAGCTGAGTTTCCTAGTGGAATGCAGTGTAGGAGCAGGCAACCTGCTGATATGCGCATTGGATGCTGTTAAGGTTAGCGATACGCCGGAAGGCAGACAGTTCTTATCCAGCCTTGCGGGTTATATGAAATCAGACGATTTCAAACCACAGTACAAGGCCAATGTTGCGGAGCTTCTAGAGCTGATCCAATAGGCAGAGGCAGGCGATTACTGAGCTACTTATCGCATTTCATATGGATGAACAGTCCAAGGGCGCTATACTAAAAACTACTTTTTTATTGAGTAAGACAGAAGGTTTCATCGTAAAAAACTCTAGAGCAGCGTTTCTCATAATAAAGAGAGATTCGCTGCTCTTAGTTTTTTGCTGCTTTTAGTTTATTGGTAGCCGCCAGCTTCAACTGTGTCATCGTTATCTGAGTCTCTGAGGGTTTCGGACCCAGATGACACTATTTGCTAATTTTCAGCCTTTTGAACAACATTACGGACTCCAGTGACGCTATTGCTTAAAAAGAGGTCCATATGTGTTGTATTTCATACAGATAGTGGCTATGGGGACCGTTAGCCCACCAAAAGTACAATAATACTGCTTTTAGCGTCATCTATGTCCGATAGGTGGTGCTACATTGTTGCAATAGTTCTTAAAACTTCTATCGAACAAAAAGTAAAGGAGTTCACCAAGCAGCCTTTCGCGGCTGAAGGGAACTCCTTTTTTCGCGTTCGACGTATTACACGTATTGGTAAAGCACGGGAGTCAGAGGCTCCGAAACAAAACAAGCCTTAAAAAGTCACCTCTATAGATGATTGCTGATAAGCCTCACTCCAGCCTAGAGGGGTTGTTTGTGTTTATCAGCAACTGAGCAGTTTTACAAACGATTTCACAGGGTTGGAGACCTTTGAAAACATTAACCCGGTGCTATCATTGGTAATGAAGCTGCACACCTAAAGTTGTAAGCGCATTAACGAATGGCGCCAGAGCCGCTCATCGTCAGGAACAGCGCCAAATTTAGCAGGGTTTGGGGGAACGGGAGAAGACATGAATGAAATTCTATTGAACGATTTGAAGTGGGAAGTCAAAGGGTATTGGCCCTGGGTTCCGCTAAAGGGCACCAGTATGGAGCTGGGACAGGAATTGATGGGGGTTACGGACTGGATGCCTGCCACTGTGCCGGGTGGAGTTCACTATGATCTCTTCAGACAGGGCTGGATTACCAACCCTTATCAAGAGTTAAATAGCCTGAGTTGTGAATGGGTGGAGAACCGCTGGTGGGTTTACCGTACGACCTTGAAGCAGCCTGAGCTGAGAGCAGCCAGAGTTGAACTGGTCTTTCAGGGACTGGACTATGAAGCCTCGGTATACGCTGATCATTTACTGCTGGGTGAACATAAAGGTATGTTCGAGCCGGCTGTATTTGATGTTACAGACCTGCTCTCCGGGCGGGAAAGCCTTGAAATTTCAGTGCTGTTGAAGCAGGCGCCAGATGAAATGGGGCAAATCGGCAAAACCTCGGCTACCTTCACGCAGAAGAGCCGTTTTAATTATAAATGGGATTTCTCTACCCGGTTGGTCAATGTCGGAATCTGGGATGATGTGGTATTGAGGGTACATCAACAGTGCTCTTGGGATGATGTGTCGATCACTACAGATGCGGAGTTTGGCGAGAACGATAGAAATCAGATCTCGTCTGGTCGAATTACCATTCAAGCAGGAATCAAGCGAATGGCTGGCTCTGAAGATGATGGGACACTGACAGCGTGCATCACCTGTGCTGATCCGGAGGGGAATCCGCTGCTGGTTCAATCGCGACTAGTTCGAGCTGGAGAGCTTCTGAACGCGGAGCTGGAAATACCCGAACCTGAGCTATGGTACCCAAACGGTTATGGAAAGCAGCCACTGTACAATCTTGAACTAAAGCTACTGGATGAAGCTGGAACGGAATTGGATACCCAGAGCTTTCAAACGGGCATTCGCAAGCTCGATTATATCCACAATGTAGACAGTCCAGACAACGCCCTACCATATACAGTGGTGATTAACGGAAGCAAGATCTATATGAAAGGGGTAAATATGACCCCTCTGGACCATCTCTACGGGAATGTAACGGTTGAACAATATCAACTGATGATTCGTCTGATGAAAGCAGCTCATATTAATCTCGTTCGGGTATGGGGCGGTGGAATCATTGAGAAAAAGGCTTTTTACGACTTATGTGATGTAAACGGCATTATGGTCTGGCAGGAGTTCATTCAGTCCAGTTCAGGTATTGACAATATCCCTTCGAAGCAGCCGGAGTTTTTGGAGCTGCTTCACAAGACTGCCTGCACAGCGCTCTGTGACAAACGCAATCATGTATCGCTAACGGTATGGAGCGGCGGCAATGAATTAATGAGTGAGCCAAATAAGCCTTCCGACAGCAGCGATTCCAATCTGGCGATGTTGAAAGAACTGGTAGAACAGTATGATCCGCAGCGACTCTTCCTACCGACCTCAGCTTCCGGCCCGGTAGAATATATTACGGATGCAAAAGGTCAGGGGCATGATGTGCACGGTTACTGGAAGTATATGGGAAACCCTTATCACTACGAGTTATATGGCAGCAACGATAATATGCTGCACAGCGAATTTGGGGTGGACGGTCTGAGTTCTCTCAAAAGTCTGGAGAAATTTCTGAGTGAGACCAACCGGCGACCGGTTTCTATGGAGAACAACGCGATATGGAGACATCACGGGGAGTGGTGGGATACGCTGAGCCGTGAAGAAGAAATGTTCGGCAGCATGACAGATTTGGAGCAGTTCTCTGCCTGCAGCCAGTGGATACAGGCGGAAGGAATCCGGTTCGTGCTGGAGGCTAACCGCCGCCGTAAGTTCCGAAACAGCGGCAGCATTGTCTGGCAATTCAACGAGCCGTGGCCGAATGTGTCCTGCACTAACCTTGTCGATTATTACGGTGAAACGAAGATGGCCTACCATTGGGTGAAATCTGCCTTCCGTCCGCTACATGTTTCGCTGGACTACCGCAGTCTACTGCTTACACCAAGCACCGGATTTCAGGGAGATGTATACGTGCATGGAGGAAATGGACACAGGGTAGAAGTCGACGCGGAAGTCTTCGATGCAGTCGGACGGTGCATCTATCAGCAATCATTTGAGGCAGAGGGAAACAAAGATCAGGCTGTCGGCGCTGGGGTGCTGAATTTCAACGTGCCAGAGCATGACGATGCTTTATATTTCGTCAGATTGTCCTACCAGGACGGCGATGAAGCACCACAGCAGAATTTATATGTATTCTCTACCAATAAAAAGCATCCATATGCTCCCGCGCTTGCACTTATAGGAGGCAATCTTGAGGTGCGTCAGGAGAGTTTATGGCAGCCGACGGGTGCTCAGGAGAAGAGCCAGCAGGCCCGTTTTACAGTCCGAAATACCGGTAGTGAAGTTTTGCTGCATGTACATGCAGAGGAAAGGGGAGACCGCTACTGGATGGAAGCGGATGAGCAGTTCCATACCCTCTTTCCGGGTGAGACCAAAACAGTAACGGTTACTTGCACTCCTAAACTCTCAGGAGGATTCCTGTCTGGGGAAAATTATAGGATCACAGATGGCTTGCCAGAAATTAGATTCATGTCGTTCCTAACAGCACAGAGCAGAATGATACAGGTTGGAGGAGAAAAAAATCGTGAGTAAAACATTGTGTTTTGTACCGGAGGCATATGTTCCGCTAAGTCGGTTTATTCAAGCCGAGGGATCTACACCTGTAGCTATACCTGTTAGCAGAGCAGTGGCTGATTACTTAAGGCTGCACAACGCTCCACTGCTGCTTGCTTGCTTGCGAGGCGGCGAAGTAGCTTATCAGAAAGCGAATTGGTCAACCCTCCATGAAGACACTGTTGAAGCTGAAGCAGCAGAAGGGATCTCCGAGAAAGAGGAGGGGGTATTTGTATTAGTCAGTCCTTTGCTGACCAATATGCTTCCTGTAGTGTCTCATTGGGATAATAGCGTTGCTGAGGGAAAAGGAGGCTTCCGTTATGGCGGAACAGATGGCATAGGGACATTGCGGATGGACGAAGCCGGGGAAAAGGTTGTTTCCGAGCATGCACGGCTCTATAATAGCGACCCAGATAGCCCTTATGTATACAATACGGAAGATCATCAGCTGTTCGGAGGCAACGAGGGGAATAAGAATCTTAAAACTCCGCAATTCGAGCATTATATCGGTGACCGCTACAGTCTCTATGCTGTAGATGATCTAGTTGCAGTTTCCTTGAGCGACCGCATCCTTAAGACCTTCGGATTTCCGGTGGTTTTCCGCAATGCATCCACAGACAATGCTGCACTTTTAAGCAATGCGCCTGTATTTCAGCTCATCAGCGGCAGTCTGCTAGTTACAGAGAATGACCAGCATAGCCTTGCTTCCTATATTCTGCCGCCCTTTTGGAGCGCGGCAAATGTTAAGGGATATCCACTGTTGTTCAATGGTTATTATGATGCCAATGAGAATACCTTCAGCACGGTAGGTCCCTCATTTCTGGAAATCATCGGCAAGACTCTGGCCAGCACCGGCAAAGGCGTTGTCGGCATTCTGTGGAACGGAGGAGGATATATCGGCAGCCGTTCCTTGCAAGGCTCCATCTATGCTGGCATTGGGGCGGCAATTACCAGAGGTCAAGAAAGTTATGGCGGTGATGCAGAGCAGGTAGTGGCTGTAGGTGGTTCGCGCGGCGGCTTAACTGCGCTGCTGGCTGGAGGCAATCCGCTTTGCTTACCCTATCGGGTGCGCTACACACTGTGTTATGCACCGCCGTTGATTCTGAACGGGCTCACCCGTGAGTTTGCCGAAGGAGCTTGCCCACTGATCTGGCATGTGGCGGAAGTAGACACCGGTTACCGGGAAATCTGGAAGAAAGATTGGCAGCATCCACAGAACGGCAGCACGGGAATCGAGACTCTGCTACAGACTCTGACGGGAACTATTGACTCTGCAAGTCTAAAGGAAACGACCGGACTGGAATCCGAATTTTTTCTGGAGGGTCTTAAAGCGAGTGGCACAAAGCTGCTGATTAACCATGGCACGCATGATGCCTTTACCCTTAGCCGCTTCAGCTTTTCCTTCGCGGCTTTGGTTCGGAGTCGCGGGATACCGCTTCGCCATGAGATCGGATACCGCTTCGGCCATAACAACTGCACGGATCTTTACGAGCAAGCTACTCTATGTCTAATAGCTCTGCTACAGGAACAGGAGCTCGAATTCACGGGCACGGTGCATTATCGCAGACGCAGTCCGGCTGCGGGAGAGTGGGAGCAGACCGAACGTTTTGTCCCAACTCATCAACCCGTTTTTCTGGAAGCACCTAAGTTCGTAGCGGTGGGTAGCCCTGTGGCTTGGACTCTTTATGGAGAGCCGGGAATGGAATACCGCCTGGATCTGGGAATCCTAGATCAGCAGGCTTGGGAACAGAAGCAGCAGGTAGTTCGAAATGAGCGCATCACACTGGCGTCCGGTGTATTGCCGGACAAACAGCATCCGCTTGAACTCTGCTCGTGGCAGGATGGCGTAAGCCAGCTCACTGACGGACAACATGCGGGCTTTTATCTTTATGAGCTGTCATACAGGCTCAAGGGTGAGCAGAAGTGGAGCGTAGTTTCTCCCTCCCGTGTGCCACAGCCCGGCGTAGAGCCTCAGTCGGTGCTTCGTATTTTGGAGGAGCAGCCCAATCCGGCGAGCGAAGCGTTTCGGGCGGAAGCGGCCGTCCTCTGCATCAGCGCAGGGTTAAGTGAGGCCTAAACGATTCACCATAACATGAACATAAGCGGTGTGCGGCCATTCCGGTGCGTGCACTGCTTTTTTTTTGCCAACAAATAAGTAGCTTTACAAACGCTTTCGCAGGGTTACCGGATTTCGGCGCTCAGTAGGAAGCGCTATCATTTAGGTATAACAACTATACAACGCCTGACCGGATTAAAGCTTGATTCCGGGAGGAAGGAAGGACAGGAGCATGATTGGAAAAACCAGTGAACTAAATCCTTTAATGACAGAGAAAAAGAAAGGTTATCCTGTACGGCGTTTATTCAAAGATTGGTCATCCTGGATATTAATTGTACCCACACTGTTTGCCTTTTTCTTTTTTTCCTGGCAGCCGCTCGTGAAGGGCATTGTGCTCTCTTTTTTCAATACTGAGGGTTATAATGCCGTAAGCTTCGCCGGACTGCAGAATTACAAGGACGTTATACAGAACTCGGCGTTTCAACAGACATTGACCAACTCTTTTGTGTATGTGTTCTGGTCACTACTGATCGGTTTTGCCGTACCCATTATTGTCGCTGTCGTGATTAATGAATTGAGACATGGGAAGTCATTTTTTCGCTTTTCGGTTTTTTTTCCGAGTATGGTTCCCGGCATTGCCGCTTCGATGTTATGGATGTTTTTGTTTGAGCCCGGAAAGGGTGGCGTGCTGAATATTATGCTGAGTGCCATGGGATTTCCGGTGCAGCAATGGCTTCAGGATCCGCAAATGACGATAATGCTGATTATCTTCACGATTACCTGGCGAAATTTCGGGGGAACAGTGCTGCTTTATCTGGCAAGTCTACAGAGTATTAATCATGATCTGTACGAAGCAGCCTCGATTGACGGTGCGAATGTATGGCGGAGATTCAAAAGTATCACCATTCCGCAAATCTCTAGCATGATCGGACTGATGATGATTTTGCAGATCAGCGGTGTATTCCAGATCTTCAATGAACCCCTAGTAATGACTGAGGGTGGACCGAACAATGCCTCAATGACCTTGATGCTGCAAAGCTATTATTATGCGTTCCGGAGTTTTGAAGCAGGCCATTCAATGGCGCTCGGGGTTATTACTTTTCTAGTCCTGATGGTGCTTACCATTATTTATTTCCGGCTGGATAAGAAATTGAACAGGGAGTAGAAGCTATGAAAACTAAAGAAGCATATGGCATTATCGGCAATATAGAATACAGATCACCTTGGGTGCGCCTGCTGTATTGGTGCATGTTCATTCTGATGATTGTGCTGGCCGCTGTCTGTATTTTGCCTCCGGTCTGGATTATGGTCTCAAGTCTGAAGGACATCAAAGAGTTTTATGCAATCCCGCCCACCCTGATCCCCCGCTCGTTCAATGTTGGCAAGCTATGGGAGACCTGGCAGGAGTTTAACTTCCTCAGTTATTATCTGAATACGGCTTATCTGGCCGCAGGTTCTGTACTGTTCTGCCTTACTTTTAACGGACTGGCCGGATATTTCTTCTCCAAGCTAAAGCCGCGGGGCAGTGCTCTGCTGTTTGCACTGATCGTGTGGACCATGATGGTGCCGAATACAGTGGGCATGGTGCCGCTGTTTAAGAATCTGATTGATTTTCCGCTGTTGCACTTGAACCTGACCAATACTTACTGGCCGATGTGGTTTATGGCTGCTGTGAATCCGGTGGTAATTCTGATCTTCAAAAACTTTTTCGATACCATCCCACAAGCGCTGCTGGAAGCCGCCAAAATTGACGGAGCGAGCACCATCGGTATTTTTATTCGAGTCATTCTCCCGCTCAGCGGACCAGTTATGGCTACAATTACAATCCTTACGATGAACAGTGTCTGGCAGGACTTCTTCTGGCCCTTTATGGTGCTGAAGGATAAATCGACCTGGTCGGTCATTGTGGCTATTTACAATCTGAAGGCGACATTGCCGCAGGACATACAGTTTATTGCGTTGACGTTTGCGATTCTGCCGCCGATTATCCTGTTTATTTTTTTCCAAAAGTACATTATGAACGGGCAATCCTTCGGCGGCAGTATTAAAGGGTAACATCACCCGATCACAAACCATTTCACAGTTTTGCCCCGTAGGGTGCTGCAGAAGGTGCATGTTAAGATGATTTCAGATTCAAAAAGAAAGCGCTTTACATGTTGCGAAGAATGCTTTAACAATAAGACTAGGGGGAATTACATTGAAAAAAGGACACACCAAGAACCTGACAGCTACACTGGCACTTACGCTGCTTTTTTCTGCCGGACTGGCTGGCTGCGGAGGCGGCTCCAATGAGAAGAATGCCGGAGGAAAGACGGAGACAGCGGGCAATCAACAGGTGACGATCAAGGTCAGTAACTGGCCAAAGCCGAATGAGGAAGCCAAAATCGCCCAGTATGAGCAGGTCATGGCGAAGATGAAAGCCAATTATCCGGAAATTATTGTGGACAAAGATGAATGGGGTTATGATGTCAGCTCATTCCTGCCAAAAGCGGCCAGCGGCCAGCTTCCGACGGTATACGAAACCTTTTTTACAGAAACAAGCAAAATCATCAAGGCAAATTACGCGGCTGACATAACGGATACGATGAAGAAATATGGCTACGACAAGGCGATCAATCCAGATCTGCTGAAAATGGTTACCAAGGACGACAAGTATTATGGGATTCCGAAGGACGGATACGTCATCGGTATGCTCTACAATATGAATCTTTTCAAGGAGGCTGGACTGCTGGACGACAAGGGGATTCCTAAATTTCCTAAAACATATGAAGAGCTAGCAGAAACTGCGCAGATTATTAAACAAAAGACCGGTAAAGCCGGAATGTTCTTGCCTACAAAAAGTGGTCAAGGCGGTTGGATGTTCATGAACATTGCCTGGGCATACGGAGCAGAATTTGAAAAACAGGTAGACGGGAAATGGCAGGCGGTGTTCAATTCGCCTGAAGCAGCAGCGGCCCTGCAATATGTGAAGGACTTAAAATGGAAATATGATGTACTGCCCGACAACAATCTGGTCGATGTTACGAACGATATGTTCCGCTTGTTCGGAACCGATCAGGTCGCTATGAGCTTCGGCACGAATGACTGGTCACCGGTCATCCAGCAACAGACTAAGATGTCCAAGGACAATGTGGCAATGTCCGCGCTTCCAGTAGGACCAATCGGGAAACCTGTAACCCTGCTCGGTGGCGGCCTATATATGTTCTCGCCTAATGTAACACCTGAGCAGATTGATGCCGGATTCAAATGGCTAAAAACCTACGGATTTACACCAGAGTCCTCTGAAGAGGCACTGACCGGTTGGGATATTGAGAAGAAGACACTGAGCGATCAAGGGCTGATCGTAGGGCCTTACGGGCTGCGGATTTGGACTGATGAGAAACGGATTGGAGAAGAACAAAAGATTCTCGACAAATACAACAACGTCAATCTGGATTTGTTCCGTGATTATATGGACAATGGCAGCAAAGGCATGCGGGCGGAAGAACCAGTCAACGCACAGGAATTGTACCAAAAGCTGGATATCGTACTGCAAACCGTACTGACGGACAAGAACGCAGATCCGCAACAGATCTTGGATAGGGCTGCCGAAGAATTCCAACGTGATTATCTCGATAAGGTTAAATAAAACGCAGACCAACGGCGACGTCGTCCTTCTGAAGGGCGGCGATGCCGTTTCTGCGTAGATTGCCTTAACTACTTAAATGAGATAAAGGAGATATGCATAACATGGCAGCAAAAGAATGGGGAGACTGGGGAGCACGCTGGATCTGGCCGCAGGAGGAGCAAGGATCAGCGGATAGGGAACAGCAGCACGAGCGTGCGTACTTTCGCAGAGTGTTCGAACTGCCAGCTGGTATCGGAAAGACCTGCACCCTGGATGTGGCCATTACCGCAGACAGCCGCTACAGGCTGTTCGTCAATGGGCAGCGTTTATGGGCCGGTCCTTGTAAAGGACATGGTCATATACAGTATTATGAAGAATTCAGTCTGGACAATGTTCTACAACCAGGTTTAAATGTGCTTGCTGTTATGGTCGTTCATTATGCAGGGACTACGCCCTTTGAACTGGGTGAAGACGGACCTTTGTCCGTCTGGCGCTCGCAAAAAGGCGGGCTGCTTGTGGAAGCGGCAGTTACACAAGGCGGGCAGCTAGTACAGGAGCTAAATACGGATAGCTCATGGAAAAGTATTAAGGATCGCAGCTATAAGCTCCAGCAGTTTCCGATCATACGCTGGATGGGTGGACTGGAAGAAGTGGAGGGTGACGCAGCGCTGCTGGATTGGACACTGCCCGAATATGATGACAGTGCCTGGCTTGCTAGCGGAATTGTGCAACCGGTGCGGGATGAATATGGCCAATTAACCCCTTGGCAGCTGGCCCGGCGTCCGATTCCGCTGTTGTATGAGCGGGGGCAATTTTTTCTGAAGCTGATGCGCAGCAGTAGCGGGGAAGGGCATGCCTTTTTTGAGGAAGGGCATAGTCTGGATCTGCGAAATGGAGATGGCGGCGCTTCACCCAACGCAGTACTGCCTTCCGCTGGAATAACAATAGAAGCAGGGCAACATTTTTGGTTGGAGTTGGATGCTGGCGAGCTAACCACAGGGTATTTGCAGCTTAGACTTCTTAGAGGCAAAGGTAGCCGGATTACCCTATTATGCGCTGAGTGTTATGAAGAAGAAACGGGGGATGATGAGATTCGCCGCAAAGCTGTCCGCGATAATACGAAGGAACATGTATTAAGAGGCGGTTACGATAGCTATCACCCGGCAGGTTACGGCATCTCTGCGCGTAAGGAAATCTACGAACCGTTCTGGTTCCGTACCTTCCGCTATGTACGGCTGGAAGTGCAGGCTGGTGTCGAGCCTCTAACGATTTCCAGCTTTAGCTATAGGGAGACCGGATATCCACTGCAGCCGGAAGGAAACTTTCACTGCTCCGATGAACAATATAACCAACTATGGGAGCTCAGTGTACGAACACTTCAGCGCTGCATGCATGAGACCTACGAGGATACTCCGTATTATGAACAGCTGCAGTATACCATGGATACCAAACTGATGATGGAGTTTACGTACCTATTATCAGGGGACGACCGGTTAGCGCGGAGAGCTATGGAAGATTATAAGGCCTCTCAGCTACCAAACGGGATGCTGCAAAGTCGCTATCCCTCAGTGCTGCCGCAGGTCATTCCTTCCTTCTCCCTATATTGGATCGGAATGATTCATGACCACTACAGATCCTTCGGGGATATGGCCTTGGTGAATCAGTACCGGTTAGCGCTGTTATCTGTGCTGGACTGGTTCGATCAACATCTGACTCCGGAGGGTCTGGTGGACAGAACGCCCCGCCAATATTGGAATTACTTCGATTGGGTGGAGGAATGGCCGCTCGGCGCACCGGATTGTACGGATGATGCACCCGCAACCGTACTGAGCCTGATGTATGCGGCCGCGCTGGAGCAAGCGGCTGAATTGCTTGCAGCCAGCGGTTGGACACAGATTGCTGGTGAACTGCGTCAACGCAAAGCGGCGGTCAACGCTGCGGTAATGGATTGCTGCCGGCTAACGAACAGTCTGCTGTTCCGCGACAGTCCGGAGGCAACTGCGGGAACGCAGCATAGCCAGCACACGCAGGTCTGGGCGGTTTTGGCGGGCACAGTGGATGTTGTAGAAGGGGCGGCACTGCTGGAGTCAACGTTAACAGACACATCACTGGCTAAGCTTTCGTTGCCGATGAGCTACTATCTATTCCGCGCGCTAGAGAAATGCGGAATGTATGACCGCTCGTTCGGACTATGGACACGGTGGTTGAAGCAGTTGGAGCTTAATCTCACTACACTTCCAGAAATAGATTCAACCGGCACCAGAAGTGACTGCCACGCATGGAGCGCACTGCCGATCACTGAGTTCACCAGAGGGATATTGGGTGTCCAACAAGGAATAGAGGGAATAACTATAAAGCCCCACTATGGAGAACTGCGGCAGGCCAGCGGAACCGTAAGTACAAGTATCGGCCCAATAAACATCAAATGGGAGATCCGTTCAGTAACAGGACAGGAGATCTTCCACATGAAAGCTTTTTGGCAAGCCGGATCGGCAATTACAATAATTCTGCCTAATCATGAAGTGCATGAGACAGATGAGGGTTCCTTTTACAAGGAGATCGACATTAGTCACCTTAGCTGTTAGTCTGATTTCAGTTGATTTTGTTTTCATGATTCATACACCGGAGGGGGATGGGGAAGTCATATGTTCAGATCGTTCGGCCGCAATATCCGCCTAGTCCTGGTGTTGTTCATTACTGTCTATATTGTCGCTTCGAGCTTCATTCTGTACCGTACTATGGAGCATAGAAGCCTTGACATGCTGCGGCAGCTATCCGTTCAGTACACTGGCCAGCAGCATAAGAACACACTTCTGTTCATGAACTGGCTGGAGGAGACCTCGAAGCTTATATCCAACAACCAGGTGGTGCAGAATGCGCTGAAAAAACCAACATATGACGGGGCAATCTCTCCGATACTTGAGGGCATACGTTCTTCCAGTAGTGACATTCTCGGCATTTACATTTGGGGAGAAGCAGGGGGAACTTACTCCTCGAGCAATGTTTCCGGGTTGCTGCCCTTTGCAGAGATCAAAAAAGAACCAGGGATGGAACAATTTCTAAATAACCGAGAGCAGGCTTTGCGCTGGACGGTGCTGAACCGGGAGCATCTAATGAATGCACCTTCGGATCTGCGCGACCGTCTGTTGCTTGAAGTAAAAATTAAGGGTTCGATGGGAGACGTCCTCGGTCTGCTCTCGCTCGAAGTGGAGATTGACAAGCTTTACAGCTTCTACCTATCTGGCGAGAATACAATCTACGGGGGAAATGAAGTTTACCTACTGACCGGAAACAGGAAGCTATTGAGTGCTGCCGATGTCCCGAAGGAGCGCCTGCAGGAGATCAAAGCAGCACTAGTTACTTCGGAAAAAGCTACCTTGCCTGAGCCTGTGACACAGGGTATCGATCAAAATAGTACAGGCAGAGGTGATGCAGATCTGCTGGAGCGGGAAACGGCTGACGGCCTGATTTTGCTCTATCCACTACCGGAATCGGCAGAGCGGATTGTCACCTATATCTCAGCAGATGGCATGAATGCAGAGCTGCGAACGTTTAAGTATTTAATGCTCGCCCTGAACCTCGTAGTGTTCATAGTGTTCTGGCTGCTGATCTCAGTGCTTAGCGGCAGTATAGTTAATCCACTGAAGCAGTTGTACCTGAAGATTAATTCAACAATGAAAGACTAAGATAAGATGGAGTCTGAATCATGAAAATCGCTAACCGAAGTGTATTTCATACATCTAGCTTGGGCAATAAACGGATGAAGTAAGATATAGTTGTATTCAGTACACTTATTATTCGGAAAGTTAGTTGCTGCCAACAGAATTGGAACGTATAGATGTACCAAATACATTTAAACTTCTGCTCGCTGCAAAAAAAGGGTGCTTTAGCTGTATTAAATACAACTAAAGCACCTATAATTCTCGAAAGTATCTTTAATTTGCCACTACTCAGAATAAAACAAGAAATCGTCTTTTTAAGCAAAGTAGAAGTCCCTTCTACCCACTCAAAAAGGATCGATTTCTTTGTTATGTCCGCATTTATAAACTAAATTCGCTAATTGGGCAGTTCCTTCTTCAAGTTGATCGTAACCGTGGTGCCTTGCCCCGGCGTGCTGGAGATACTTAAACCATATTGAGGACCATATTCAAGTTTAATTCGTTCGTCCACATTTCTTAGTCCATACCCGCTCTGAAACAACACATCTTCCTTGGCTTGGCTAAGCGTCGCACCGTTGGAAAATCCCACCCCGTCATCAGTCACTGTGAAGCGAATCTCATCTGCCACTAATTCGCCTTTAATCCAGATTCGGCCCATCCCGCGTTTCTCGCTGATGCCGTGTTTGATCGCATTCTCTGCAATAGGCTGAAGAATCAGCTTCAGAATGCGAACCTTGCGCAGCGATTCCTCAATCTCGTATTCAATCTCGAACTTATCCGGAAACCTCATTTGCTCAACTGTCACAAAACTCTGCACCAAGCGGATTTCTTCGTCCACGGTCACGAACTTGTCGCCTTTATGCAGGCTGATTCGAAAAAAGGTAGCTAATGAAGAAATCAGCCGTTCGATATCGGGCTGCTTCTTCAGTCGGGCAATCCAGGCAATTGCATCCAGTGTGTTGTAGAGAAAATGGGGATTGATCTGTGATTGAAGTGCGGTTAGCTCAGCTTTCCGTTGCTTTTCTTTCTCCTCATCTTTCTCCAGCATTAATTGGCTGATCCGCTCCACCATCTGATAGTAGCTGTTCTCAAGCTGAAAAATCTCATCAACCTGACCGCGCTGTTCATAAACAGCGGCCAGATCTTTTTTGCCAAACAGGCTCAGCTTCTTCTTCAAGTTCAGCAGTGGACGGGTGATTTTGGCTGCCAGATAGAAGGAAAAAATCAGTAGCACAATAAAGGTAACGCTGGCGAACAGAAGCGCATTTTGATTGCCTTTGGCGATTCCCGAGAGCAGTTTGTGATTGGAAATCACACTGGTGAATTCCCAGCTGACCCCAAGTGTCTCCAACCGGGGATTCAAAGGATAAGTAGCAATGATGTAGGAATTTTCGTTATCTGACCAGGTACGATAGCCTTCTTTTTTACCTGGGCGAAGAGGGGCGTTTTCCTCCAAAAAATTGCCCAAGAGCCGTTTGTCGGGGTGAGAAATAATCCGATTGTCGGAAGTCAGGAAGGAGTAGCCGATGCCAGTGAAGCTGGAGGAATACAGGTCCGCCAAAGCAGCCTCCCTGACATAAATGATCACGACCCCGATATTTTGTCCAGTATTGAAATTGCGGAACTGCTGGCCGAATGGAATATACGCATTGCCTTCTCCATCCCGTTTGATCTCACCGACAACAGGCATGCTGCTCTCCTGAATGCGTTTGATGAACAGGGCTTCAGGCACTTCCAGCATCTGCTCCTTAGACTGGTAAGAATAAAGCATATTATCGTTGGTGCTGATAATTACATTACCCACCAGGTCGTTCTGGGCCAGCATACCGTCGATGATAGCTCCAATTCGCGATTCCTTGTCAGCTGACGGCAGGGAATCGTTATTGATGATTTGGTAGATATCACTGTTCACCAGAAACCGCAGAAACAACATTTGAATGTCATCGACCATGAGCTCCACGCTAAGCCCAATTTGGCGCTGAGTCTGAACGACATGGCGGTACAGATCCTTTTGCAGGTAGGTATAGGAATAAAAATTGAAAATAACGAGCATCAGCACCAGATGCATAGACAGTCCTGCTAACAGAACAACAACAATCCGGCTTTTGATCTTGAACCGCCTCATCCAGGAATCCATCCGGTTGGCTAGTCTCCGCTTACCCATAGGTTTTTGCATATTCACTCGGCGGGATGCCCGTCATTTTTTTGAAGATCTGGCTAAAGTATTTGGAGTCGGTGAAGCCGACCTGATTGCCAACCTCGTACACCCGATACTTCGGATTGCGCAGCATACGTTTGGCTTCCTCGATACGGTATTCCGTCAGACATTCGTAAAAAGTTTTGTTCAGATCTTTACGGAACAGATGCATCAAATGGGTTGGACTGACGAAGACCGCCGCAGCAACCATCTCAACGGTAATGTTTCCGGCAAAGTGCTCCCGTATAAAAGCGAGTGCGTCCCTGATTTCGCGCCGGCACCGAGCTCCAGCCTCTTCTTCAGCATACAGCACACGTTCAATGCCAGAAAGGGCACGCTGCGCAGCAAGTACAGCCTGCCGGTATGAATCTACGATCCCGTTCCATTCTCCCGCAGGTTTACCTATGCCGACGCTTAAGGCCTGGCCGAAGTGCTGTTGGCTCCATTCAGATAGTTGTTTGCCCAATTTTCGTGCAGAATCTCCGGCCAGCTCTGGTTCCCCGGTCCGAAGGATCATAACCCACTCCAGATGGCTGTCCCGGAATAGACACAGTTGCTCAAAAGAATGCGCTTCCAGAATAGTCGCCGCTGCATCCTCCAGCGCTTTGCCTACAGTATTTCCTTGAAGGCCGTTATCAGGAGGAAAGGTAATGGACAGCGGTAGGATAGCTTTTCCAGGTTCCAATTGCAGTTCCAGTAATTTTATCTTATTTGAAATAAACTCTTCGTCATGCAGTTGGTCATGCAGCAAATCCTGCCAGAACTGCTTGGAGATCGAGGCCAATTCCTCATTAAGCTGTGAATACCGCTTGGAGAGTTGCTTTTTGCCAAGGATTTCATCCCCCACGCTTCGAACTGTATTTGCAAGTTCTTCTATATTAATGGGCTTTAGCAAATAGGTGGAGGCGCCATAACGCAAAGCAGCCTGAGCATATTGAAATTCGTCATAACCGCTGAGCACGACAATCCCTACGAGCATGTCCTGTTCCCGTATTTTTTCGATGAGCTCAAGACCGTTCATATACGGCATACGAATATCGGTAATGATCACATCTGGACGGTGCAGTAGGGCAAGCTCCAATCCTTCCTCGCCATTGCTGGCTTCTCCTATGATCTCGACGTTGTATTCTGCCCAGTCTATGGTCTGGGTGATGCCCATGCGGACCAGATATTCGTCATCCACTACAAGCGCTTTCAACATTGGCTTCACCTCGAAGTAGTTTCTAATATGTCTTACAGCCATTATAAACATGAAACCTCTTAAAGAGGAGGTATAATTTCTGAGGTTGTCAGGATCGCAAACGATTTCGCAGTATATTCCCCGGTGACTCTGCGCAGTGACTGCCACGTAGCGTAAGGATCAAACATTTCAACAGCTTCGCAAACCGTTTCATAGGATTCCATCCTAACTTTTGCAAAATCCACTGTGATAGACTTTAAGCGTAAAAGAGCAGTAAGCGCTTTTATAAACATAGAGAGATCGAAATTGAACGTTGTAGGAGGAGTACACTAGATGCAAGATTCATTTATTCCATTTGGGTTTCAATATTACCGTTCCCCGACCCCCTTCCGTGATCAATGGGAACAAGACCTAAGCAATATTGCCGGACAGGGCTTCAATTGTGTGAAATATTGGGTACAATGGCGCGCGAGTGTGTCCAAAGAAGGGACCTATCATTTCGATGATATTCAGGAGCTAATGGATATTGCGCAGAGGAATGGTTTGAAGGTCATTTTGAATGTAATTTTCGACGTGGCGCCGGCCTGGTTCTATAAAAAATATCCTGATTCCAAAATGGTTACAGCGGACGGTTCCATTCTGGAACCAAGGGCGATTAACTGCCGCCAGATCGGCGGAGCGCCGGGGCCCTGTTATCATCATGCAGCTGCCGCCGAAGAAAAGGCAAAGTTTCTGGCGGAGACGGTGAAGACTTTTAAGGATCATCCGGCGCTCTGGGTCTGGGATTTATGGAATGAGCCTGAACTAACCACAGGAATCAAGCGCAAGCTGTCTTTTGACAACCAGGTGTGTTATTGCGAGCAATCGCTGTTGGTGTTCCAAGAACGGCTAAAAAATAAATATGTTACTTTGGAAGCCCTCAATGAATCATGGCAGCGGACTTACGGGAGCTGGGAGGAAGTAGAGGCACCGCGTGGACAAGGCGTATTTAATGATCTGGTGGACTGGCGCCTGTTCATGTCCGGTACTTTAACGGATGAGCTGCAGAGCCGGGTAGATATAGTGAAGTCACTGGATCTTTTGCATCCTGTTATGGCCCACACTGTGCCCGCCCCTATCTTTAATATGATTACAGCGGGTTCGGACGACTTCAAGCTGGCTGAGCCCTGTGACTTGACAGGCAATAGCCTTGGGTCCTCGGCCTGGTCTGCTGATCTACTGATCTCTGCCGCCAAAGGTAAACCCATTATCAATTCGGAGATTCATGCTTTGCCAGGCAATACTGCAATGAAGCCGCGTCAGCCGGACCTGCGGGAAATGAAACGGCATATTCTGACCCCGCTCGCTCGTGGCATCACGGGATATTTGTTCTGGCAGTACAGACCAGAGATATTGGGACAGGAGGCCCCTGCATGGGGCAGTGTATATTTGGACGGAAGTCCAACCCCATGGTACAAGGATATGGCTCATCTAAATAAGCTGGTGCAAAACAATAAGCAAGAGCTGATGCATGCAAAACGGCGCGGAGACGGGATTGCCATTCTGTTCAGTCCGCAGAACCAGGTTGCTAACTTTGCGGCACATGATCATCTGGACACCTACAACGATTCCTTACAAGGCGCCCATAAACTACTGCATGAGCTCAATTATAAAGTTGAATTTCTGCATGAGACGGATGTTAACGAGAAGACACTGGAGCAATACCACTGCTTGTGGATGCCTTATCCTCTATATTTGAACCGCAAACTGTGTGACATCCTACGCGAGTGGGTGGAAAAGGGCGGGATCTTGATTTCGGAATGCTCGTTCGGTGCACTTCAGGCAGAGAATGGCTGCCACAGCTATACGGTGCCCGGTTATGGATTTGACCAGGTGTTCGGGGTCCGTGAGACTTGGATTCATTCCGCTGAGAACCTGGATCACAGCTATCATCAGGTTGCGTTCGAATCACGGACAGCGATTCCGTTGCGGAATGTTATGGAGCACAGCAAGGCGGAGGAATCGGCAGCAGACGATACGGCGCACGGATCCTATTACAAATCGGATATCGAGCTGGAAAGCCATGTGAAGGTACTGGCTGAATTTGCCGAGGACCGCATGCCTGTGTTGACTACCGCCGCTTATGGCAACGGGCGTGCCGTATGGTTCGGTACCTTGCTTGCGGCTGCCTACTGGCAGGATGGACATCCCGGAACGCTTCAGCTGGTGCGGGATCTATTACAGAAGGAACTAAAGCTGCAGCCGTATGTACAAGCAAGCGGCGGTGTCCGCGCGGATCTCTCCGAGTGGGAAGGTGAGCAGGACCGAGGGGCATTTCTTTATGTTCATAATGAAGGGGATATGGCGGTTAAGGCTGACGTTACGCTGGGTATTGTTTATACTTCTGTCGAACCGTGGTTTGATGATGGCAGCGCTGAAATTCAACCAATGAATCTATTGAAACCCACAACTACAAAACTGACTGTGCGGGTGGAAGCTGGAGATGTTCAAGTATTCCGATTATCTTAACCGGTATCAGTAAAGAGCGGAGAATATAGAGCCGGTGAAAACTGGCTAAAGGAGTGTATCTATTTGGGTTGGTTAGATTATGTAAATCCATTACAGGGGACGGAGTCAGATTTCCGGTATTCACATGGCAATACACTGCCACTTACAGCGATGCCATTTGGTATGGCGGCTTGGTGCCCGCAAACCTATGAAGCAGGTGGAACCTGGTTCTTCCACCCGCGCCATCGCCACCTAGAGGGCATCCGGCTGACCCATCAGCCCAGCCCGTGGATCGGAGATTATGGGCATCTGATCCTGTTGCCGCAGACAGGTCCACTGCTCCTCAGTCCCGGTTCACGTTCTTCTTCCTTCAAAACGGAAGAGATGCAAGTGTCCCCTCACTATTTCGATGTGTTTCTTCAACGTTACCGCACCCGGCTTGAGCTGACTCCAACCGAACGTTGTGCAGCGATAAGAATAACTTTCGCTGAGAGGCAGCAGAACAGGCTTATTATAGCACCTCTGAAAGGTGAGTCACATCTCACCTTCCAGCCGGATAAACGTAGAATCACCGGCTACACAAGAGGCCATACCGCCGGGGTGCCCGATAATTTCGCGATGTATTTCGTGTTCCAGTTCGATAGGGATTTTCACATGGAGGAGTCGGGAATCTTTAACGGAGATTATCAGCCACTGGGGACCCATGAAGGGACTGGCGAACGACTGGGCGCTTATGTAGGAATAGCTGCACCGGAATCTGGCATAGTGGGAGTGAAGTGCGGGACTTCCTTTATTAGCGGAGAGCAGGCGCTGCTTAATCTGAACCGAGAGATTGGGGAAGACGGCTTCGGAGAGATCTTGAATAGAGCAGAGGCAAGCTGGGAAGAACGGTTGGGGCGCATTGTTGCTGAAAGCGCAGATGAAGAGAACCTCCGCACCTTTTACAGCTGCATGTACCGAATCTGCCTGTTCCCGAGAACGTGGCATGAATATAACGAGCAGAACGAGAAAATCCATTACAGCCCTTTTAATGGCAGCATCTGCCAGGGTCCAATGTATTCGGATATCGGGCTGTGGGATGTATACCGAACCAGCCTTCCTTTATACAGTATCTTATTCCCATCTTTATTGGGTGAGATTATGCAGGCGTGGACATTGGCATACAAGGAGAGCGGCTGGCTGCCAAAGTGGCTGTCACCAGGGGAGCGCAGTGCCATGCCCGGCACACTGATTGATGCCGCAGCTGCGGATGCCGTGGTTAAGGGCATCGGCGGATTTGATACAGAGGTACTGTATGAAGGTCTTCTGAAGCATGCAGATCGTCCATCAGTGGACGAGAAGCTGGGCAGAAGGGGCCTTGAATTGTACTTGCAGCATGGTTATCTGCCGCATGACCGTTTCCATGAAAGTGTAAGCAACACGTTGGATTATGTATACGGAGATTTCTGTATTGCGCAGATGGCCAAAACACTTGGCAAAATGGATGATTATGAGCGTTTTATGGCTCGGGCACAGAATTATAAGCTGCTGTTTGATCTGACAGTTGGGTTTATGAGAGGTCGCAATGAGGACGGTACTTGGCAGGAAGTATTTGATCCTCTGGAGTGGGGTAATCCGTTTTGTGAAGGCGGGGCTTGGCAGGGGAGCTGGGCAGTGCCCCACGACTTCCCGGGACTAGCCGGGCTGATGGGTGGTGAAGAGGCTTTTGTCCAGCGTCTGGATCAGTTGATGACCGAGGAACCGGTATTTAAAGTGGGATCCTATGGTTTGGAAATACACGAAATGTCGGAAATGGCCTCCGCCGATCTGGGGCAGTTTGCCATCAGCAATCAGCCGAGCTTCCACATTCCTTATATATTTGCCAGACTGGGTGTGCTGTCCAAAACGCAATATTGGGTCCGCAAAACCATGGCCGAACTGTTCAGCAGCCAGATGGATGGTTTACCCGGCGACGAAGATAACGGCAGCATGGGTGCTTGGTTTATTTGGAGCGCCATCGGCCTGTACCCTTTAAGTCCTGGAATTCCTGAATATGTGCTCGGCAGCCCGCTTTTTGATAAGGTAACTATTCAGCTTGAAAATGGGCAGCAATGGATCATTGAAGCAGAGAACAACAGCCCCGCCAATGTGTACAGTAAATCCGTCCACTGGAACGGATCGCTATGGCAGCACCACTCTCTGTCACATGATGAGATTGTCAAAGGTGGAGTCTTGAATTTCTGTATGTTTTCGGGCACAGATCAGTCTTAAGAACAATGCAAGGCAGTCTGGAAAATTCCGGACTGCCTTTGTTTTTATTAGATGATTTTACAATCAAAAAAAATTGAGGAACACACTGAATCAGTGATGAATGCAAATCGACTTTTCTATAAATCACTCCGATCCCGTAATTGCATGGAAATCATGCTTGATATACAACAAGCTGCTGCTCACTCCCGACAAACGCGCTGAATTCCTGCACATTGTACAACATTCCACGTTCGAATACGTAACTTCTCTATTCTCCGACAGCATTTTTTTATAGGGCGAAAACTGGGCTTTACGGTCAAATCGTGAAATGGCAAACCATTTCGCAGCTTTCCCGCCTGTTATTTCAACGTAAACATGTCTAATATCGAAGAGAATGAAAGCGCTTAACATCGAGGATGAGAGAGGAGGAAATAACTTATGACTCTAAAACTTCATTCCAAAAGAAATCAGCTAATCGTTATTCTGACCGCTCTGTTAGCAGGAAGCCTGCTGCTGATTGGTGCGAAGAAGTTGCAAGCTCCACAAGCAGAAGAAATGCTTCTGACCCTTAACGGGCAGGAGGCCACAGCAGCGGAGTTCAACTGGCATCTTCAAATGAATCGGGCACTGATTGTTGATTATTTTAAACAAACTTACAACGCCGACTATTCAAAAGACTTCTGGTCTGCCTACTATTCCGGCGAAAATCCAATGCAGAAATGGATCAATACAGCTCAAACTCAGCTTTTGACGAAGCGGATGGAGCTACAGCTTGCTCAAGAAGCAGGAGTCGTAACGGATATCAGTTTTGAAGGTTTTCTCAAGGAGATGGAGCGCGAGAATAATCGGCGGAGTCAGGCAGCAGCGAATAAGGAGGTGGTGTATGGTCCTCTTCATCTGGAGGCGCAGGCCTATTTCAATTATTACATGAGCAACCTTGAGGATGCCACGATTGAGGCAATGCGCAGTAACGGAAGTATCGTGATTTCAGACGAACAGGTGAAATTGGAATATACAGCAAATCTAATTGCGGAATATTCTCTGCCGGGAACGATTCGTCTGGAATGGGCAACGCTTCCCTTTGGCCCAGAAACAGAGTACAAAGATCAGCAAAAAGCCTTAGAAAGAATGGAAAAGCTCCATGCAATAGCAACAGCGACAGCAGCAACAGATTCTTCAGGCACAGGCTTCCAAGACCAGGCAAAAGAGTTTGGCGTAAACGTTGGCGAGGTGAAAATAACAAGTGCTTCACGGCGAACAGCAGCTCTGGAAAATCCAAAGGTATTGCTTACCGCAGAGCAACTGGCGCCGGGAGAGATTAGCAGTTTGTTTGCTGAAAATGGGGCTATCCATCTACTTTACTGCCTGTCGGCAGATGATGCAGCTGTTCAGCCGCTCGATCATGTGAAGGATGCCATCGCACTGAATTTGGCGCAGCAGAAGTATAGATCCATTGTGGACGAAAAGCTGTCCGAAGCTGTCGTGGAATGGAATTACCCGATGGCTGAAGGTCTCGCAAACCAAACCATCCAATAAATGTTCAAGGGGGAATAATACAATAATGTTCAAAAAACTCGTAAAATCACTGCTTATAATGGTGCTGATCTTCACAGCGCTGCTTCCCGTAATGGGCGTTTCTGCCCATTCTGAAGAGACGAATGCCGATGATTTCTCAACCCTACCGGCAGCGGAACACAGGTCCGAGAACTGGCTAATTGACAGTAGTAATCCTCAATTTTTCGGAGGAGATGCAGCCCGGCTGGTCAGAACCTCCACGGAGACTGGCTATGCCATTTACCCTTTGACTGGAGTTCAGTCGTTTACGCTTCAAGCGTATTATTTCTCTGGTTCCACGGCTGTTATCAAGTTCTACGGATCGCCAGATGCAGATATCTGGACGGAGCTTCCAGCCATCAACGACAGTCCCACCGCAACCGGTTCTGGCTGGTACGGAACAGTATATACACCCTCGGGGGCGCTGCCGGATGGTGTCAATTATGTCAAAATTGAAGTCAGTGGTGACCTCGATACCTGGCTGATGCAGCTTGGGCACCTTACGCTCTCCAATGTGTCGCTTGCACCACAAACGATTGTTGATGAGCTTGACGACATTGCACAGCTTTATACACACAGTACAAATTGGTCTTTAGATACAAGCAATCCCGCTTTTTTTGGTGGAGATCATTCTCGTGCGGTGAGAACAGCAGACTCAGCAGAATCACTCGTGTACCATTTGCATAATCTGCAACATTTCACAGCCCGCATGCATTCCTTTGCCGGGTCTAGCGGGACTATCAAGTTCTATGGTTCGGCGGATGCATCCACTTGGACAGAACTTTCTGCTGTTCATGAACCTCCACAGGCCACTGGTGATGCGGCTTGGATCGGGACGAATTATACTCCGGCACAGGGGATTCCTTCCGGACTTCATTACTTAAAAATAGAACTTAGCGGTGATTCCGCACCCTGGCTGATGCAACTAGGATCGGTCACCTTATCCAACCGCTTGCCTGGAGATGGAGGGAGCAGCGGTGGAGACGGAGAATATTATGTGGATTCATTTGCAGGCAGCGACAACAACGATGGAAAAACACCGGAGACTGCCTGGAAGACCTTTTCTATAGTGAATCAGACTACCTTTGAGGCTGGGGATCGGATTTTATTAAAGAAGGGTGGAATCTGGAACGAACAATTATATCCTAAGGGCAGCGGCACAGATGAAGAACCGATTACAATATCTGCCTATGGGAGTGGAAGCAAACCGATTATCAATGGTGGAGGCATGGCCGGAGCAGCTGTATACCTACGTAACGCCTCGAACTGGGTGATTCGGGATCTTGAGGTCACTAATTATGCTTCCGAGAGGGGAACTGTTTACCGGGAAGGTATTATGGTGGAGAATGATAATGGAGGAACATTAAGTAATATCCGCATTCAGGATAACTATGTCCATGATGTATCAAGCAGTTTCCGTTATCCGACGGTTTCCGGAGCCGAAGGTGGCCCGCATGCGTTTGGAGGTATCTCCGTATATGTGGGCGGAACGACGGGCACGGACAAGTTCGATGGGGTATGGATCGAGGGCAATACAGTGGAACGGATAGGCCGGACCGGTATTGTGGTATGGGATCAGCGTTTTAACGGAGCAGACTATGCTACGGTCAATGTTACGATCCGTGGAAATTATGTCAAACAAGCCGACAGCGACGGTATTCTCACCTTCGGTGCGGATGGAGCGGTGATTGAGCATAACATAGCGGAGGAAGGCGGAAATTATTCCGAAGAAGGCGAGTTTAACGGCTCTGCCGCAATTTGGCCGACTCGCGGCAAGAATAATATCGTCCAGTTCAATGAGTCTTTTAACACGAACAAACCAGAGGGAGATGGTCAAGGCTTCAATCTGGATATCGATACGATGGACAGTGTGGTTCAATATAATTACAGCCATGGCAACAAAGGCGGATTCATGCTTTTTGTCGATGCCCGTTTGACTCCAGGCGTGCTGACAGGCTCCTCTAACAATGTAGTCAGATACAACATCAGCCAGAATGATCTAACGCATACGTTTAATTTTGCAGGCGGGGTTACACCAGATACACAAATCTATAACAATACTATCTATATCGGAGCTGGGCAAAACACCAAAATTATCGATCATGAATGGGATGACGCAGGAAATATTAACGCTCCATATTCTTTTAGGAACAATCTGGTCTACAACCTTGGTCAAGGAGGTTATAATCTGCCAGGGGTGAACGGTAGCTTCGACCATAATCTATTATATGGCAACCATCCAGTAAGCGAGCCGGAAAATACCAATCCTATAACAGCAAATCCACTCTTAGTTGCTCAGGGCACCGCCGGAATGGGCTGGAATACAGTGGACGGTTACAAGCTGAGAGAGGGGTCTCCTGCACTTGGGGCCGGTGCTGTCATTGCAGACAACGGTGGGCGGGACTACTGGGGCAATCCCGTTTCAGCAGCAACTCCACCGAATATTGGAGCTTATAATGGACCCGGACTTGATCCTGCTACGCTTCCAGAAGCCCCTGTAGATGATCTGCGACTATATTTTCAAGGTTTAAAAATTGCTCCTCATATTACAGATGGTAATAACGGCGGCATGTCGCTACAACTTCAATTTACGAACAGTTCCAGTGTGGATCCTCTGAGAATTAAAAAGATTTCCTGGACCCTAGGGGAAGAGACTGGTCAGATCAGCGGTAGTGAATCGCAATTGTCTGAAATTGCCCCAAATAGTGGATTTACTTATTCAATTCCACTGCCGGGATTCTCTGAAGGGGTTAAATATCCTCTTGAGTTGACAGTTGACCTTGAAGGTTATGAGACAGTTCACCTCAAGCAAAACATAGATATTAACCGGATGCAGCATCAGGCCGATACACGAAGTCCAGCTCTGATTGATCTTGCGGACGGAACCCCTTTGCTCAACGGATATAAGGGTGCGGATGATCTTAGTGGAACAGCGCAACTACGCTGGGATGAAGAACACATTTATTTGACCGCCGATATCCGCGATGATGTATTCAGCCATAATGCCGCCGGGATTAATATTTGGCAAAATGACAGTATTCAGTTCAGTCTTGCTCCCGGTGTACCGGGCGATAGTCAATCCTGGTATGAATACGGAATCTCGCAAACCCCAGAGGGGCCGCAAATATATCGTTGGCTGTCCATGAAAGGTGCAGCTACCGGAGTGTTGACTAAGGGAACTTTAAGTGTGACCAGAGATGAGGCGACCAAGGTTACCTCATATGCACTGGCACTACCTTGGAGCGAAATAAGCCCGATCCGTCCAGCGGCGAGCGATATCTTAAGCTTCACCATGCTGGTTAACGATAATGATGGCGCGGGTCGAAAAGGATATATTGAATGGGGATCAGGCATTGGCGCTGCGAAGGACGCCTCACTTTTCCGCACCTTCCAGTTTATGAACGTAGAAGGTGAAGAAGAGACCCCACTGAGTGATAATGCCGATTTGAGCGTTTTGAGTATGGACGGTACAGACATCCCTGGGTTTGACCGTAAGAAACTGACCTATACAATAAATGTGCCCTTTTCCAAGACAGCGGTGGCTGTAACTGGGACACCTTCTGATGCAGAAGCCAAATTGACGGTAACGGGCGGAAGTGAGCTTAAGGTAGGAGATAACAGAATCGATGTTAAAGTTACCGCTGCGAACGGCATAACAACTAAGACCTACACTTTGAATGTAGTGCGGAGTGAAGAAGGTGGGGGAACAGATACGCCCGGCAATTCGTCCGGCAGCAATAATAGCAACACAAATGAGAGTAGTGGAGGAAAAATAGATAGTCCAGTGAATATAATTTCAGCGGGCCGTATTCGCACTCAGGGTTCACCCGGTGCTGAAGGAATAAAAATTGCACAGCTTTTCACAGGAGAACTCCAAAAAGCGATGAAGGGAGTGCAAGATGGAGCTTTAGTACTTGAGCTTGCTGAAGAGGATGCGACTGCCAGTGGTGTGGCTTTTCAAGTGCCCATTCCCGAACTAAAAGATAATGTTACTTCCCTAACTGTAAAAGCAGGTGCTGCCACAATAACACTTCCAATTAACACTTTAGGTGAGAATATTCCAGAGGGTGCCCGGCAGTTGGAGCTATCTATCCATTTTGTTGATGCATCAACCCTTCCAGTTGCCTTAAAAGAGAAATGGAAAACGCATGCTTTGTTCCGGATCTCAATGACGGTAGACGGTAAGTCCAAAGAAACATTAAGCCCTTCTGCGGCAATGAAGGTATCATTTGGATATGAATTAAACCCTGATGAAGTTCCACATCAAGCCATCGTCTACTCTGTTACCGGCGAGGGAGTGGCCGAAGTGGTCAAAAACTCCAAATACGTATCAGGTACAGGCAAAACAACGTTTACAACAAGGGATTTTGGACTCTATGCTGCAGCTAATGCAAATATCCACTTCTCTGATGTTGATTCAGGCTCCACAGTCATCTTGGAAGCTTTGGCTTCCCGTGATCTTATTCATGGCACAGGCGGGGGCAAATTCGAGCCTGCCCGGCAAATTACAAGAGCGGAATTTGTTCAGCTGTTAGTATCAGCGCTAGAACTTCAAGCCGAGAGTAGCAGTACTTTCAAAGATGTGAGTTCAAATGCTTGGTATTACCAAGCTGTCTCAACAGCTCTGGCGCTAAAGCTTGTTAACGGACGTAGCGAAGGCGTATTTGCCGCAAAAGAACCTATTTCCCGCCAAGAAATGGCTGTTATTCTGTTTCGCGCTCTGAGTTTAACTGCTCTCCAGTCGGATATCTCCGGCAAGGCAGCAACTTTTGCCGATGAGAATCAAATCGGTTCTTACGCGATGGATGCGGTTGAGTACCTGCGGGAGACAGGAATTGTCAACGGTTATACCGACGGTACCTTCAGACCACTGAGCCTGACCACACGTGCGGAAGCCGCTGCTTTAATTTACAGAGTAATGGAATTGTAAGCACCACAAAAGAGCTGGAGCCAAGTTCACTTGGCTCTAGCTTTTTTTGCTTACAAAGTGTTTATTAATAGGTGGCGAAAGATCTAATAATTAAAAATGTTGTTTCCTTTCACATGTATCCATTAACAGCTACAATTATTAATAAATATCTTTTGAAGTAAGGAGTGGTAAACATGGAAGAATAGCATTTATCACACTAATCACAGGACGCTATTCAGCCACTTATTTCTGTTATTAAGGATCGTTGGGTTGGACGAACCAGCCCTTTGGTCGAGTCTTTGGATGGAGGCAGTGTTACTAGTGAATTTATTGTGATGCTGAGGTTACTTCTTACTTGGATGCTACAGTCATAGAGTACGATAACTTCTTCGAAGCGAATATCACTAATGATGAATGTGACTCCTATACAACGGAGCAAAAATATACTCTGGTAATAAATGGAAGATTGTGAACTGAGACACTATAATATAATTAATGATTAGTGGTAAAACACAGAATAAAACCATTTTCGTTTTTCGTCTGTGAATGGTATTAAAGCGTATCTATTACAAAATTCCCTTCAAAGGTAATTATTCTGAAGGGAATTGTAGCTCGCTAACTGAACTATCCGATGTTGTTGACCTTACAATTCTAGTGGATAAATTACCCGAGCCGCGCAGCTAGTGTAGCCACACTTTTCTGTGAAATTGCTAGGTATTGTTTATCCATGATCTTAATTTATATTGAAAAAGCGAGACTGTACTCTCTATATTGAAGTACGGTCTCGCTTTAATTTTTGACTTTGGTAGCTCGTGCATCTTAAGATTTTTTTAGCTCATTTATCATTTTTCAGAAAATTATATTCGTGCAGATAATCTAATTCCGCTTAATTTCTTTTTTACTAATGATCTTCCCCGTAGTTCTATTAAATACGATTTCATACCATTTACCGTCAATAAGTACTATCTTATTTTCCAGTACGTCTGCAAATATTTTAAAGTCACTTTGTTCGAGTGGTGTTGTATATGAACTAGCTTCTATATGTACACTCAAAAAATTACTAAAAAAAGCAATGATTATAATACTTCCAATGATCCTCTTGAAAATCTTCTGGTTCTTCATTTAATATCGTCCTCTTTCATTTTTATGATAGGTAACTTATCGTAAAACGGATTAATCTCTTGTATGGTAGTGAAATAACCTAATTTATTGAGATAAATATCAAAAGTACCATCCTTGTTTTTTATTATGTAAGCTGTATCAGGCGTTATATCAATAGCTGTGCTAGCGTAATTATCTGGAAAAGAATATCGTGGTTGTACAACAAAAAATAATGTAGACACAAAGCATGATAAGGCTAATATACTCGTGGTTGAAAACCTTAACCATGATTCTTTAGGTTTATTGTTTGATAACAGTAGCTCAAAGCGGTTCATGAAAGTAGATCTGTTTTTATCAATAAGGTCCATAGTAAAGGGCATATATTTAGATTTTATAGAGTTTTTATAGGTATTCACAAGAAATTCGAGGTAATTAAGCCGTTTATATTCCTCCCAATTTTTTGTTATGGTAAGATCATTTTTTATTTCCAAAATTCTATCCACTTGGTTACGCAATTGATATACAAAAGGATTCCACCAATAAAAAGCACATAACAGTTCAATGATAGTTTTAATCCAATTATCTTTATTAAAATAGTGATGCAATTCATGCCGAATAATAAAATATTCCTCTTGATCAGTAAAATTATGTACTGGAAAAACAATTGTGGGTCTAAAAAAACCATACATCATGGGAACTGAAGTCAATGAGGTTTCAATTAACTTTAAATTTTTAGGTATTTTAATTTCCTTCTGGAGGACACTTAAAAGTTCAGAGTTTATATTTTTCTTGATAGAACACGTCATTATTAATTTACACAAATTAGAGTATCTTTGAAAAATCCGACTAATACTTATGAGTGTTCCCGATAACCAAATAACACCCAAAAAAAGATATAAGTTAATCTTTATTTGATCGCTGAATGAATAAATAGAAAAATTAAAAAAATCATTTATTATGGGTAGGAATTTTGGTAATTCGATAGTATGAGCAAAAGGTATTTCTATTGGAACAAGTAATCTGATTGTAATAAGTAACAGCAATAGGGATAAAACCGGAACACCAACTTTACTAATAGTAGATGATTTTTTAGTTATAAGGCAATATAAGCAAATAAACAAACTACTTACTAATAGAGTAGTTTGTATACTCCAAATGGTTATCATCTATCGACCTCCCCATTTTTTTGCGTCAGTTTCGTTTGTTCAAGCTCTGTTTTTTTCGCTTTTATTAACTTTTCTAATCTATCAATCGTGTGTATATCAATATTTTCATCCTCGAACTTAAATAATGTTGAGATTAATTCTGTAATACCAGTTTGAGCATCATCCGTTGAGTAATATTGAGCAAATTGCATAACTGCATAATCATTTGTAGTGATAATAGGTCTGTACTTTCTTGCAGTTGTTTTAAAAACCTTTGTATAAGCTGCAACTTCAATTGCATTTTTAGTAAGTAACGATTGTAAGGCGTTTTGTATGCTGTATATACTAAATTTCTCCTCGATTTTCTCAAAAATATTTGTCGCGGTAAGAGGGTGGGGTTCCTTCCATAAAATATGCATGATTTCTAATTCCCGATTAGTCAATTTTGTATAGGACATAAAGGTTCCCCCAGTATAATATAGTATCTTAAAATTATAGATCGATTTTCACGTTATATCAACCGTTGATTTTTACTTTATATTAATAATTAAGAGAATAATGGTATCTATTAAATTATTGTTGACAAAATAATGATTTAAATGGTAATTTATCCATACACTTTAAATGTTAAGCGTTAATGTTAAAGGTATATACATGTCTTTATTTTATTCATATGAAGGTGGGTGGTCATATTGATTTATTAATAAGTACAATTGTTGTTACTTTTTTCTTGTGATATTTTTTGAAACTAAATTGTTGATGATGTAAATAACTATTATTTGGATAACACATTTTAACGAAAAATTCCATAAATTCGAAAGGGTGACTTTGATGCGATATGAAAAAAACTGTACTAAGATAGGTGGTTTAAAAAAAAGGGGTGGAGCTGTAAGAACACAAAAAACTAGAAAAGTTTTTACAATGCTGCTTGCATGCTTTTTTTGTTTTGGTCTAAGCACAACCGCTTTTGCAGCATCAGAATGTCAGGATACAATTACTGTAAATGAAGCCGGCGCAACTGAAACTTATATCGGTGACTATGCATCCGAGAGTATCTTTAAATCCGAACAGGATACAATTACTGTAAATGAACCAGGTGCAATTGAAACATATATCGGTGACTATTCAACCAAGCGCAGCTTTACACCAGAACTGGAAACAATTACGCCGAATGAACCCGATGCAACAAATTATTTGGCAAGAGCGACATACACACTTTCTAATGTAAGTAAGCCTATAAGTTATAATTTATTTAAGCCAGTCTCAGATTACGTTGCTTATCCTGGTACTGTTTCAGTTTCGAAAGGAGTAACCACAACTGTCACTGCTTCAGTTACGGGTGGTGGTGGAGTGGACGTAGCGTTTTTAAAAACCAATATTTCAGGAACGATCGGTTCAAGTGCTGCATTCACAACGACACAGACTATTTCGTACCCAACTACTAAAGGATACAAAGGTAGGATTATTTTAAGATATTACCAAGAACAGTATACTTATGATGTTACTAAGTTAGGTGTTAAATATGCAGGCAGCGCTTTTACTGAAGCACATGACCAATATTACGCATTACAGCAGGTTGCTCTATAGATTTGATATTAAAGATGAGTTATAACAGCAGAAATAGGTTTGAGAGTTTAAGAGTTTAGTTAATGTAAAAAAGGAGTGGATACATACTATTCACTCCTTTTTTATATCTGTATAACTGGAAGGGAATTGACACTATTTGAAAAAAATAATGTTTTTGATTGAAGTAGCTCTTCTATTAATAGTATTTGGGTGTGAATCTAATAGCATTAGTAATATACTAAATAAGCTAGAATTCAACCAAGCAGTTGGGATATATACGATCAATATAAAACATTCAGAAAATAATGGTTCGTCATTGCTGTTATTTGGATCAACATCAAATTTAAAAAAAGATACTTTTGAAAAATTAAATAAATCGGATATAACAATAACTTTATCCAATGAAAAAAAGGATGAAATTGAATTTAGCCCAGACGATATAGAATGGGAATTGACTGACCAGAATTTTTTAGTAGAAGGATTTTCTATAAGGTTAAATTCTGATAGGATATTAGGTTTAGAAAAATTGGGTTTTGATAAAATCAAAATAAAACTAAGAAGTAAAACCTTTAAAAAAAATATTAGTCCAGTATATTTACAATTTTATTCTGGTGAGGAAAATGGAATTTCCGTAATGGAATCTCCGATATCCCCTAAAAATGTAACAGCACTAAATAAAGAGTATTCATACTCGTATAAGATATTAGATTCAAATCATATTATTACTAGTGATATAAAAGCAGAATTAATTTATCCGAAAGAAGTAAAGAGTTTTATTGAAATTGTTACTGTAGAAGTTAATCCAGATATATATGCAGAGGAAGAAATTAAGGAAGAATTCAGAAATAAAGTTGATAAAAAAATTTTAAAAGAACTGAAAGTTTATGAAATTAAATGTAATTATATTATTAAGAAAAAGGAGAATATAGTTTTTCAACCAGAAATAAAACTTCTTTATAATAATAAAGAACAAAGTTTAGCACCATTTACACCAATAAGTTTTTTTAATTTTTAGAAAAATATATTATTAATATAAAAATAGGAGATAAGTAATTATTTCATGAAGATGACTTGTAATAGTTGCTTATACTAAAAGTATTAAATGCTAATATAGAATCTAAAAGAAAAGAAACAATGAATAGTAATATGCACATTTTTCGTTTAATCCAGAGTGTTTTACGATGGAAGTATGATAAGCGGCACTTCTCTCCAGATGCAACTTTGTAACGATCGCGTTCCCTTTGCTTGTCTTTTATCACAATCTTCATGGGTCTAATGATTTGCTGAACGTTTTAGTTATTTCACTTTAAAATGAGAGCAGCTGAAAATATGTGGTGTGTCGAATAAAATTGAGGAGTAATATGTAACTAAGTACAACACTCATCTTTTCCTGATGTATTACAATAAGAATTAGAAATGGTGCTTTATTGAAAAAACGAACAAGTTTCTATTAAAGGTAGCAAACTAAATAAAATTAAGAAGTTTATTAGCTGCAAAAATTACAAGAACTAAATAAGCGGGGGAATATCTATGAAAAATCTTAGTAACGTTATTAGTTCAATAATTTTAGGAATTGCAATCATTACTGGTTGTTTTATCATCAAAGGCAGTCAGTCATCTATAAGTCCAACAATTAACAATGAATATTCAAATAAACCATTAATGACACTTAAAGAAACTGCTAAATATTTAAACATCACTGAATCTCAAGTGCGCAAGATTATTACTACAGAAGAAACAATGTTGAAAACACAAGGTGCATATACCGGTGTGTTGTTTCCCATTATTAAAATCGGAGATGAAATTTTTGTTAGTACATCCGTTTTAAATGATTGGATAAAAGAATCTATCCAACAAAGGAAAGAATTTTAAAGGATATTGCACCGATAACAGATGTAGCTCAAGTTTTAGCCATCATCAGTGGAATGATGTATCTGGACTAGTCATCGAATCCTTAATTGCAAATATTCACGAAAACTAACGCTTCGGACCATTCCGAAGCGTTAATTTTTGTATGCGCAAGTTATTTTTCGTCATCTACCGCATGCCTAAATCCAGAAAATAATAATTTTCAAATTAACTATTTTAAATTTTATGAAAATGATATAAGATAGTGTAACAAATGAAACGATACGTATCGTTCTATAATTACATCCTTTTAATAACTTAAATAACATCTAGGAGGTGAAATGAATATGAACGTGAAAAACAAAGAACCTCGAAGTAAAAAAGAGATTCTTACTGCAACACTTGAAATGTTAGAATCCAACAGTTATTCATCTTTAACGATTGAGGCGATTGCAGCACAAGCTGGAGTAGGCAAAACAACCATCTATAGATGGTGGGAAAATAAAGCGCGTCTTGTACTGGACGCTTTTCTAATGACCGTAGAATCAGAGTTTGAATTTGATAGTAATAAATCCATTCAGGATAACTTCAAACAACAGCTTGAAGCTTTAGCTCGTATCCTCAATAGCAAAATCGGGAAATCCACTTTAACTATAGTTACAGAGAGCGAAGAAATCGCGAAAGATTTTTACGTATTGTTTTTAATGACAAAAAGAAATGAAGCCAAACAATTACTCCAAGCAGCCATAGATATGGGAGAATTGAAACCAGCAATCAACCTTGATATAACTTTAGATCTGCTTTATGGTCCCATATACTTTCAAATTCTCATCTATAAACAAATTCCGGATGCGGATTACATAAACGATTTGTTGATCCATGTCTTGGAAGGCATCACTGTTGCAAATTAATAGTAAACCGGGGGATATTTACTTTATGAATCAGACGATAGACGTTCAGAATTACAATAAGAACTATTCATTAATGACGATTATTTTATTTTGGTGTGGATTAGTTATTTTAACTAGCATGTATATTACAATTCCATTATCCGAAGTATTTTCACATGCCTTTCAGATTAGCTCGAGTGAGGCGGCTTGGATTGGGAGTTCATTTTCTCTTTGTTATGCTCTGGGCTGTCTTTTGTATGGACCTTTTTCAGACAGATATGGACGTAAAGTATTTTTAGTAGCCAGCATTATTGGGTTAACCGTAGTTACGCTTGCATTAGGATTTGTGGATAGTTTTTACGGGCTTATTATGCTCAGAGGAGTGCAAGGCCTAGTGGCTGCTGCTTTTGCACCTATTGCGCTAGTGTATGCAGGGGAGATGTTCCCGCCTCATAAAAGACTAACAGCCGTTGGATTTATAAGCTCAGGACTGTTAATGGCAGGTATAGTAGGCCAGGTTTTTAGTGGGATTGTTAACGAAGCTCTTGGCTGGCGTGCTATTTTCTTTATTTTGGGAATTGTGTATGGTATTACTTCAGTGATAGTAATGAGGTTCCTTCCTAAAGATGAAATGCTAAGACCGAAAGAAAATGTTCTGCGGAAGTTTAAACAAATGACAATTCTGCTAAAACAATCACAATTGCTTTTGGCTTTTGCGATAACCTTTATGCTTCTATTAACTTTAGTTGGCATGTACACCGTTTTGGGAAGTTATTTAAGCTCAGCTAAGTTTGGTCTTTCCTCACAGGATATCCTTTATATTCGTGCATTTGGAATCGCGGGGATGCTTTTATCACCCTTTTCCGGAAGAATTGCTCAAAAACTTGGAATGGCCGCTGTTCTAAGGGGAGGCTTAGCTTTAGCTGCAATTGGGTTGCTTGCTCTAGGTTTTAGTACGAACCTGCCACTTCTTGTCCTAATGAGCGTTGTATTTGTGGCTGGTATCGCGCTGGTAACTCCCGTTATCATCTCAATCGTCAGTCAATTAGGGGGAAATGCAAGAGGGTCTGCGATTTCATTCAATGCATTTATTCTATTCCTAGGCGCTAGCACAGGCCCGATATTAGCTTTGAAATTACTAAAAACAGAAAATTATTCGTTATCCTTTACTATATTAGGTTCTATTCTTTTATTAGGTTTTTTAATCTCTCTTTTTCTTAGATTATCGGCTAGGGTTCCAGTAGTGAAAAATGAACGGGCTGCTACTTTACCCACAGAGTGATAGGAATGAATAAAGAAACGGAGATTTGCAATGTTAGTGGTGGACCTTCTGGTCTCTTTCTAGGGCTGCTGTTAGCCAAAAACGGAATTAGAGTTACCGTACTGGAAAGTCAAACAAGCTTTAATCGCAAGTTCAGAGGAGAAGTTCTTCAACCTCGATTTGTAAGGCTCATGAAAGAGTTGAATCTGGAACAGCGTCTTGAAAAGTATGAGCATATAAAATTATTTAATGCTGAAATATGGAATAATAAGAAATATATCACTCAAATTGATTATGAAAAAGAAATGCCGGAGGCACCTTACGCAATTAAAATAAAACAATCCGTCCTGTTAACTTTTCTTTATGATCTAGCAAAGGATTATAGTAATTTTGAGCTCATTTTTAACGCAAAGGTCACTTCAACTATTAAAAGTGCAAATCGAACAGTCGGAGTAAACGCCTTAGTAGATGGACAAATGACTGCGATCCATGCTTCTTTAGTAGTCGGAGCGGATGGACGGATGTCGACGGTTAGGAAGACAAGCGATTTTTCTTTTAAGTATAAAAAAGAAGATTTTGATTTAATCTGGTGCAAAATATCGACTAATGAGTTCAAGCTAAATCAAAAAACTCCTTTTCAGATTGTCTGATTTTAGTAACTTCATCGGGCTTCCTTATTCCTCTGATTGTGTGCAGATAGGTTTTACAATGAGGAAAGACCAATGGAATTCCATAAAAAGCAAAGGCATCGAACCATTAAAGCTTGAATTCATAAAGGCCTTTCCCGAGCTTAAAGAAGACATTGAAAAGATCATTGATTTCAAATCGTTTGTTTCTATCCAATCAGAGACTTTCATGGTGGACAATTGGCATAATAAGGGTTGTATTCTAATCGGTGATTCTGCACATTGTTCCTCACCACTCGGAGCTATCGGATTGTCCTTGGCTTTTGAAACAGCGCTGGTCGCTGCTGAACTTATTGTTGCATCAAAATTAGAGCCAAATCATGAATACAAGTGTTTAGATCGTTTGCAGCCCATTCGTAATCGGGAAATTCGTTTTGTGCATTTTGCTCAACAGTTGATAATCAGCATGACCGTTAAATCCCCTAAAGGGGTTAAAAAATTCTCGCTAGCCTGCATGAAACTGATGGGAAATAGCAGGATCGCAAGATATTTAATGCGGAGATTCTTTTTGGGGAGTCCTAAAATAACGGTTGATAATGCCTTCAAATTTTAACGCAGCCTCATTCCTAAGTAGAGTTCATTGGGAATGAGGTTATTTTAATTTGCTGAAACGCAAAGAATTTGTATAGAAAACGCTTTCTATCCATTGTAAAATACAGGTTGAGGTGTAATTACAAAACAAGGATGGAAATCCCATGCGGATCAAATTTAATATTTTTCAGAAAATGTTAGTGTTGTTGCTGATTCTGCTAACTCCGGTCGTGGCGCTGTACTATTATTCTACCTCTAAGAGCATCAACGTCATACAGGAGGAGCTTATCAAAGCCAGCCTGAACCGGATGGAGCTTTTCGTGGCACAACTGGATGCCAGCATTGAGAAGTTCGACTTAGTCTCCGCACCTATGCTCGTTGACACGAACGTGCTGGAGTACCTTTACAACCTCAACATGAGCGATTATTCCCTAATGAAAACAAGGCTGCTGATCCAAGAGAAGCTGTCGCTGGCCAGCGCATCGGGCAACTGGCGCAATGACGTGACCGTCTATTTCCCGCAACGAGACGATAGTATTTCTTCTTCCCCCTCCTATGAATATGACCTTAAAGAGTTTGAAAGCCGATTTTCGCTAGGGTGGAGCTACAGCGAAGATTTGGAGATTGGCTCCGGTTTTACTCGAACTTATGTCACTACGGGTTACAAACCAGCCCGTCCGGACGATCTGGATGTTGCCGTTCGCATTAACCTCTACAAGTGGAGCTTCGAAAATTTGCTTGATACCTACAAATCTGGTCACTCTGACAACCCGTTTTTTTACAAAGAAGGACATGCCATCATCGCCAGCCGATCCGCAGATGGGCCCAAGATGGACCAAATTATCACGGAATTAGGCGACAGGATCAATAGCCGGAATTCAAGTTTTTTAATTCATTCCTTCGACGGCAGGCCTTATCTGATTACCTATTATTATTCCAATATTCTTGAGTGGCATCTCGTCGATTCTGTTCCACTTAACCAGATTATCGGACCTATCAAGCAACAGAGGTTATTATTTGGAGCTTCTTCGATTATTTTGCTCCTATCCTGTATTACCGCCGCGTCTGCCTTGTACTGGAACGTACATCGACCTATCTTCCAACTTGTGCGTGCGGTGCAGCGGATTAAGGAAGGCGATTACGCGTACCGGCTACCGAAGAAATCAAACAATGAATTCACGTTCCTGATGCAGAACTTTAACGAGATGGCGACGCAGATCCAAGATCTCATCGAGAATGTCCTACAATCGCGTATCCTTGCGCGCGATGCCACGCTAAAACAGCTACAAGCCCAGATCCATCCTCATTTTCTGTACAATTGTTTGGGTTTCATCATTAATATGACCAAAATGGGAAAGAATCGGGCAGTTATAGACATGGCGTATCATCTGGCCGACTATTACCGGTATACGACGCGAATGGATAATCAAGGAGTCAGCCTGGGTGAAGAACTGGCGTTCGTGCGCATTCACCTCGAGATTCTACGGCTTCGCAATGAGACACTGTCCTACAGCATCGAACTGCCTGAAGAGTTGGCGGAGCTGCGAATTCCCCGGCTTCTTATCCAACCAATCGTGGAGAATGCGATCGTGCATGGACTTGAGAACGTCGAATATCCAGGCCGGGTTGAAATTAGAGTTTACGTCAATGAAGACCAATTGCACTTGGAAGTGGAGGATAACGGAAAAGGATTAAATAAAGAACGGATGGACCAACTGCAAATGGAGCTTCATATTCCGGCCAGCGAATATGCAGGCTGCGGTCTTTGGAACGTATATCAAAGACTGCAAGGCAACTTCGGTTCAGACGCTCAAATTGAGTTTTGCCCGTCCAGACTGGGTGGTCTAAACGTGAGGCTGATTTGGAGACAGGGGATGAAAGAAGAAACGAAGGAGGAAGAGCATTGAATAGCCTGCTTGTAGTTGATGACGAGAAACATTATGCGGACAGTCTGGCAGATACGATTCCATGGGCGACACTTGGTATCTCCCGCGTTTGGAAGGCATACAGCGCGAGCGAGGCACTTGCTCTGATAGACTCCTTCCCCATTGATATCCTTATGACGGATATCCTTATGCCGCGCATGAACGGCCTGGAACTGATCGAACAGGCCAGGCTTCGTATTCCAGGGCTGAAGTGCCTGCTGCTCACAGGTTATGCGGACTTCGATTACGCCCGAAAAGCGATTGAGCTGCAAGCGCTCGATTACCTGATGAAGCCCGCGAAGGACGAGCAGTTACTTACGGCAATGGGCCGGATCATTAAACAGCTTGAGCAGGAGCGATCAATCGAACAGGGCTTCCGTATCTACCGAGACAATAGTGCAGAACTGAAAGCAGGGTTGTTGCTCAAAGTACTCAGCGGAAATCTAAATGGGAAGGTTCTTGCAGAGAAGTTAAAGCTGTTTGACCTGCCTCTTCCGATACCAGGTCACGTCTCAATGTGCCTTGTCCGGTTGGGTTCCCCTTTCGACGGACAAGATCTCTATTCGCAGTCACTGATCCGGTTCGCGGTAACAAACATGCTGGAAGAATTGCTGATGGACCGCTATGACTGCTGGTCGGCAGCGGATGATGAAGGAAACCTGCTCGCTCTGGTATACGACCTATCAGGAGCACCACCTGATCCGGAATGGGTGCTTGAGCGGATAGAGCGATTAAAGCAAGAAGTACAGCGTTTGCTTAAAGGTGAAATTTCTGTAGGGGAAACCGACTGTCTATTCCCGGAAGAACTGCAAGCTAGTTATATGACAGCTAAATCGCGATTGGATAGTGACAGTTTTTCGGGTGGACAGGTGCCAGAGCGGAATGAAGAGGAAGCGCGTCTTATGCGCAAGCTCTATGAAACGCCTCTGCTGACACATCTTTTGGAAACGGAGCAATGGGAAGCGGCGGAAGCTAAGATCCGAGCGTTCGTGTCACCGCTTATGCATACGGGTTCACCTTACCTCATGCGCGACGTCTTTTTCTTTCTCTCCAATGCCTTCCAGTATATCGCGAATCGCAGTGGCAGGACGCTGGCCCAAATGCTCACTCCTGAGCAATCGGCTTTCGTTAAAGGAAAAGCAATGCTGCACGCGTCGCAGCTGGAAAGCTGGGCGCTCGACTTACTACGCACACTTCGCGATAAGCTAGGGGAGGAGACCGAGGACCACAGCCAGGTGATCGTCCGGAAGACGCAACTCTACATCCAGAAGGAGCTGGACAAGGACTTGTCACTTACTTTGCTGGCCAAACGCGTCTTCGTACATCCTAACCATCTGTCAAAAATCTTTAAGCAGTGCACAGGCACTACCGTATCCCAATATATTTACGAGCAGCGTATGCTCAAAGCCTGCGAGATGCTCAAGCATACAAATAATAAAATCTACCATATTGGTGAAAGCATTGGCTATCCCAATACTAACTGGTTTATTCGGAAATTCCGTGACTATTATCAGGTGACGCCCCAGGAATTCAGGGACAGATACCGATCGGGAATGGAGGGATTGGGCCGGTGAAGAAGCAAAAAAGAAAGGCCATCTTTCTATGGGCAGTTCTGAGCGGAGTGCTGCTAGTTTCCGGCTGTTTAAGTAGCACAGGGAAAACGGCACAGAACAGTACATCCAATGGGGAAAAGAAGCCGGTATGGGACTTTAAATACGATCCGCCTATAACGATCACAACAGGAATCGTAGACGAGAATCGGCCTAACGCATTCAAGCCAGATGAAAGCCTTACAGACAACGTGCATACCCGCTGGATGGAAGATAATCTGGGAATCGTCACGAAGTTTGATTGGATTGTCAGCAAGTTCGAAGATGCAGATACCAAAATTCGGCTCGCGCTGGCTGTGAATGGCAAGCTGCCGGACACCCTTAGCGCTGAAGGAGACATCCTGAAGTATCTGCTCAAAGCCGACAAGTTGCTTCCGCTGGATGATGCCATCGAGAAGTATGCTCATCCTAAGCTAAAAGAAGCGCTGGAGAAGTACGCTTATACCATGGCAGAAGTGACCAAAGACGGCAAGATATATGGACTTCCCCGTTTTAGTGCAGGAGATGAGGGAACGGTCATGTGGATCCGTAAGGATTGGCTTGAGAAACTGTCGCTGAACCCGCCTACGACGATAAGTGAGTTGGAGAACGTGCTGAAGGCATTTTCTGAACAAGATCCTAATGGGAATGGCGAAGATGACGAAGTTGGTCTAGCGGTTCCGCTGAAGGAAGGTCCCTGGAGCTGGATGGGGCAGACAGATGCGATTTCCGGAGCTTTTTCAAGGCAGATGATTAGCACGTCTGACATCAAACTGTTCTGGAATGAAGACGAGAAGGGCAGCTTGATCTTTGGCGCCGTACACCCGGATGCTAAGAAATACCTGGAAACGATGGCATCCTGGATGGCGAAGGGCTATATGGACAGGGATGCAGGCATGCAGGACCCGAGCCAAGCGTCCGAACTGGCGGTTAACGGAATGGCCGGTGTCATGTTCGGCCCGTTTTGGATGGGAGCCTGGCCGCTCGGCGATACAGTGAAGGTCGATCCCGAAGCGGCTTGGCAGGCTTACCCCCTTCCTGCCGGACCAGATGGGTTAAAGGGCAAGGCACAAAAGCCGTTGTACGGTATCTACACGGTGTTCAGCAAGGATTTCACGAATATGGAAGTCTGGTTCGCTTATTATAACAAGTTGCTTGCCAAAAATTTCGGCCCGGATGACCCGTACTTCGATCCCCGATTCGCACAAGGGTTTCACGAAGGTTACGATTATGTGATCATGAACGACAAGGTCATTACTGTCAATTTCGCCACTGAAGGCGTGCCGAATGATAAGTGGCCGCTTGCGGACGGGTCTTCAATGGATATGCGCTGGATGCTCTATCCGCTGACAGGTGGCGCTCCAGCCTTGCCTTATATGAATGCGGATGCAATCAGAAAATTATCTGAAAATTCGGAAGCCATAGTGACGACGCCGATCGAACAAGCTATTAAAGGTTTAAATTCAGCTCAACTTACGGCGGCTGGGGTGGCGATTGCCGAGCAGGGACTCGAAATCCCAAACCGATACCACGGACCTTTAACGGACGGGATGGAGAAACACGGAGTGTTCCTGCAGAAACTCGCAACGGAGAGTTATCTGAGCATCATTTATGGCGAGAAGCCGATCTCCTACTTTGATGAGTTCGTAGCCCAATTTTACAAGAATGGCGGCGACGTAATCACGAGAGAAGTAAATAATTGGTACATGGAAAACAAGCCATAATATTGTGGCTTGTTTTCTTCTATGTTCCTTTATTTCTTCTATATAACAGGATTAACTTCGTGAATTAAAATGATTTTATTAGAAAGCGTTTTCAAAAAAAGAGGTGATGGTATACGAAGTTAATCATAGAGTAACTCTCACTAACTAAGTGTAAACTTTCGAACTGATTTTTGTATGAAGCGGAGCGAAGCAGTTTATGCTCACAAAACTTTTTAGGAGGAGAGGTAATGAGGAAAAAAGTAAGCGTGTTTCTGGCATTAACTATGTTTGTGACTATCTTTTTTTCAAATCCGATCAAGACTAATGCGGCAACCCCCGAAGCGCCTGCAGGGTGGAGAGACTTACTAGATTACCAAATATTCAGTAATATATCCGACGGCTGGGCAGGAGATAGCGGGTTTGGATTGGAGACGGAGAACAGCAAGCTTCCCATTGATTCTACAGCAATGTACAATGGATTGCCTTCATTATTGTTGAATGCGAAGACGCCTACCAGTCCTTCCTGGTACAACGCTTTAATTACGGTTGCCGGCTGGAAAGCATATGACTTTACCTCTTATCATCCAAATGGATTCCTTGAGTTTAATATCAAAGGAAATGCGGGCGGAGAGTCCTTTTTACTGGGCTTCAAAGACCGGGTATTCGAAAGAGCTGCCGGCAATGAAATTACCACTACAGTAAACATTAACAACTACGTCAACATTACTACAAGTTGGACCCATGTGAAGATCCCGTTAAAGGATCTAATTCAGGTCTCCCAAGGAATTGATGTATCTTCCATAGATGCATTATCCATCAAGAATAATGGTTTTCAACCTTTAAAAGTGTGGCTTAATGACATTAGGGTTACGTCTCCCGATAAGGAGAAAGAGTACGCCCCCATCAAGGTCAATCAATTAGGGTATCCCGTAGATGGAGTAAAGCAAGCGCTTGTAACCGGTTTTGAGGATGTGCTCACGGTCGATGCAGGTACTACGTTTAACATTATTAACGCCACAAATAATTCGACAGCTTACTCCGGAACGCTTGTACTCACCAAAAATTATGATGCTATCGATAGCGGGGAGTGTATTTTTACCGCCGATTTCACAAATTTAACGATTCCGGGAAAATATTATGTTTCAGTGCAGGGTCTTCAGAATTCGCCCAAGTTCACTATCGGCGAAGCTAACGAAATCTATGAACCCTTTTTAAATGACGTAACAAGATACTTCTATTACCAGAGAACCGGGATTAATATTACCAGCCCATACACTCAAAATTATCAAAGAACAGATTTTACCCCTGACACCGCAGTGCCTTTAATGTCTAACCCTTCCATCAAAAAAGATGTTTCCAAGGGATGGTACGATGCGGGTGATAAAGGCAAGTACGTTAACGCAGGAGCCAAAGCCTTGTCGGATCTCTTCTGGGCCTATGAAATGATGCCGGAGAAATTTACAGACAATCAATTTAATATTCCTGAGAGCGGAAACGGCATTCCCGACATCCTGGATGAGGCAAGGTGGGAACTGGAATGGATGCTCAAAATGCAGGATGCTGCAACTGGCGGTTTCTATGCTCGAGTGACCTTTCAGGATGATGACAATATGGTAGACAGAGAAATTATCGATAAGGATACGGTAAGCTCGCGGACTGATATCAAAACGACCGCCGATACAGCTACCGCAGCCGGTGTATTGGCACATGCCTACTTAATTTATCAGAATATTGATCCGGTTTTTGCCCAAAGTTGCTTGGATGCGGCAATAGACGCATGGGGGTACCTGGAAGCACATCCGGAAAATATTCGGACACCTAACACGGGCAGATGGCCTTACGATGTGACGGATGACGCTTCGAATCGTCTGTGGGCTGCAGGCTCCCTGTACCGATCGACCGGCGATGCCGAATACAATGATTATTTCCTGGCGAATTACACTGATATGGGAATATTTTTTGAGGATACCCTTGATTTCGCCAGTGGTTGGGCAAACACCTGGAATACAGGCTTCTTCAGTTATCTGAAAGCCGCTAATCCGGACTCCGGAGTCTTAAGCTGGTATTCGGATAAATTCCAGCAATGGTTCAATGACAAAGTGAGCAGATATAACGATAGCCCTTGGAAAAGCATCATAAAAGATGGTAACTACTATTGGGGAATCACCATGCAGGTTGCGGACACACCGATGGAAATGATCATCGGTACGAAGTTACTGGGAACTTTTGAGAGCAACCGCGCTATCATTAATGAGATTAACAATAGTCAGTTAGACTGGATTCTTGGCCAGAACCCGGTAGGCGTATCTTTTGTATCAGGTTACGGCGATAACAGCGTGAAATATCCGTTCAGCATCATGTATAGAACAGATGGATTACCTGGTGTACCTAAGGGATATCTTGTCGGAGGACCGAATAAATACTCCAACGACATAACCGTAGGAAACCAGATATCAAGATTTGCAGCCAAAAACTATACCGATAACTTCCAAGAATGGACTACAAATGAACATACCGTTTATTGGAATTCAGGGTTGGTATTCATTGCCGCATTCGCAACCGGAAATAGCAGCAACTCGACCATTAGTCCAACGACTGCTGCCTTTGATAAGAAAACAGCAAATCAAGCTGATATTCCGGTGACTCTAACGTTGAACGGCAACACGCTCACCGACATTAAGAACGGTACGACATCTCTCGTTGTGGACACGGACTATACCGTTTCGGGCAACACGGTCACTCTACACAAGAGCTATCTCGCGCAGCAGCCAATCGGCAAGGCGAACCTCACTTTCCTGTTTAACGCCGGTTCATCTGCTACGCTATCCGTTGCTGTGAACGATTCGTCGGTTATTAACTCGGCGATCAGTCCGATGACCGCTGCCTTTGACAAGCAAACCGCGAATCAGACCGACATTCCGGTGACCTTGACGCTGAACGATAACACACTCATCGGCATTAATAATGGCACGACTGCCCTAGTTGCTGGTACGGACTACACCGTATCAGGCACGACAGTGACGATTCAGAAGGCATATCTGGCTGCCCAACCGGTGGGAACAACGACGCTGACGTTCAACTTTAGCGCAGGAGCAAGTGCGAATCTTGAGGTCTCCGTGGTCGATACCCCCACTGCCGAAAGTGGTTCTATCAAAGTGCAGCAGTACAATTCTCCTGTTACGGCAACGAGCAATTCGTTGAGCCCTCGGATAAAGCTGAAGAACACCGGTACCACGGCCATCAATCTGTCCGACGTGAAGCTTCATTATTATTACACGATCGATGGGGAGAAGGACCAGAATTTCTGGTGCGATTGGTCCACTGTCGGCAGTAGCAACGTAACTGGCGCCTTCGTCAAGTTGCCGGCTCCTTTGACAGGAGCTGATCATTATCTGGAAATCGGCTTTACGAGCGGAGCCGGAAGTTTAGCAGCTGGAGCCAGCATTGAGCTTCAGATCCGCATGAACAAGACCGATTGGACGAACTATACGCAGACGGGAGATTACTCCTTCGATCCGACCGATTCGACTTACACCGATTGGAGCCATACAACTGGCTATATCGCAGGCGCTCTTCAGTGGGGAACAGAACCTCAATAAGTAACGTCACAATTGACGTTACGGCTCAATAGTGAAAACCTGAACTCCCCATTACCGCCTAAACAACGGTGTGGGGAGTGTGTAAGACAGTGAAAGGAGTGCAACAACTCTATTGAAAGCTATGCCGCTTCCTACAAATAGGAAACCAATACGTACTGTACGTAATTTTTCCATCGTGAAGAATCTTCGTACTTACTGGATGTTCTACGCAATGATGCTGCCGGGAATCGTTCTGCTTGTAATAAATAACTACATCCCTTTGTTCGGGATCGTTATTGCCTTTAAAACAATCAATTACCAGGACGGAATCCTGGGAAGCCCATGGACAGGGATGAAGAATTTCGAATATTTGTTTGCCTCGAAGGATTCGTACATCATCATTCGCAACACATTGCTTTATAATTCGCTGTTTATTGTATTGAACATGGCGCTTCCTCTAGGGTTCGCCTTGATGCTTAACGAGATGAAAAACCGCTTCCTCTCGAAGCTACACCAAACGATCATGTTCCTGCCATACTTCCTGTCGATGATCGTCATCTCGTACTTAGTATATGGGTTCATGAGCGACGAGCGAGGATACTTCAACGGCACGTTGCTGCCGGCGCTTGGTCTTGATTCCGTACGCTGGTACTTCACGAAAGAAGTGTGGCCGATCGTTTTGCCGATCATTAACACGTGGAAGAACATGGGGTACTACACGGTTGTGTATATGGCAGCAATCATTGGTATCGACGAGGAGTACTACGAAGCCGCGACAATTGATGGGGCAAATAAGTGGCAACAGATCAAGAAAATCACGATTCCCTTGATCATGCCTGTCCTCACGATTATGACTTTGCTGCAGGTTGGCCGGATCTTCAATGCCGACTTTGGCCTATTCTTCCAAGTGCCACGTGAATCGGGGGCATTGTTCCCTGTGACAAACGTTATCGATACCTATGTCTACCGCACCTTCCTGACCGTTGGGGATATCGGACTTTCCTCAGCAGCAGGCCTGTTCCAATCAGTCGTTGGTTTCATCTTGGTTTTTGTATCTAATTGGGTCGTTCGCCGCTTTAACCGCGAGAACGCGCTGTTCTAAGAGAGGAGCCCTTATGACCAATACAATGAGTAAATCCTTATCTGGGTCCAATCCAAAGAATCAGCTGTCGGGATGGGCGTCAACCCTCATCAACATCTTCTTTGTCATCTATTCGGCGCTCTGTATCCTACCGCTTTTGCTGATTCTTTCGGTATCGTTCTCCGATGAGCAGTCCGTTATGACACACGGATATCGATTTATGCCCGAAAATTTCAATCTGGCAGCCTATCGATTCCTAATGAAAGATATCAGTCAAATCGTTCATTCCTATGGAATCTCACTAACCGTCACGGTGATAGGTACGATACTAAGTGTCATCATAATAGCTCTGTATGCGTACCCCATTTCACGGAATAATTTTCCGCAGGCTAAGTATTTTACATTTTTTGTTTTTCTAACGATGCTGATTTCCGGCGGCTTAGTCCCTTGGTACTTGGTATACGTACAGATGCTGGAATTAAAAGATACACTTTGGGCACTGATCATGCCGCTGATCATGTCCGCATTCTGGGTACTGATCATGCGCACTTTCTTTAAGGAGACCGTACCTGAAGCTGTGCTGGAGTCAGCAAAAATAGATGGGGCAGGGGAGCTACGGATATTTATCCGAATTGTATTGCCATTATCTCTGCCGGTTCTGGCAACCGTTGCACTGTTCCAAACACTGACATACTGGAACGACTGGTTCCTAAGCCTAATGTTTATTACAGACAACCACAATATATCCGTGCAGTACTTTCTTTACAAGATGATGGTCAACATCCAGTACTTATCCAGTAACCCGAACGCGATGGCTGAAATTACCCGAGCTGGCGGAATGATCAACTTCCCAAGTGAAACCGTGCGTATGGCGATGGTGGTTGTAGGTGTTGGACCTATCGTATTTGCTTACCCGTTCTTCCAGAAATACTTTATCAGAGGCCTGACAGTAGGCTCCGTTAAAGGCTAAGATTGCCGATCACTTACGTGGGCACGGAAACTGCTAAAACCAGTATATGGTTTAGCATATCATTCTATTTTATGGGGGGATTACTTGAAAATGAAGGATACGAAAAGCAAGGCTTCACTGCTTCTTACACTGATGCTTATTTCAGCATTAGCCACTACGGCTTGCGGCAATTCAAACAACTCGAACAACGCTACACCGGATAATGTCGGAAAAGAAGGCGCCACACCGAGCTCATCAGCGAACTCAACCACCGATAACACATCCAATGAGCCCTCGAAGCTGGAGCCCTATAAACTAAAGCTGGTCTACGAAGGAGCTCCACAGGCGGACGAGGCTATCGTCGAGGAAGCGCTGAACAAGATCTTGACCGAAAAAATAAACGCGACGGTAGATATCGCACCAATCGATTGGGGAGCATGGGATGATAAGACTAACCTCATCATCGCTTCTCGAGAGCCCGTAGACATTCTATTTACAGCCTCATGGAACGGGTATGCAAAGAACGTTGCCAAAGGTGCTTACTTAGATCTCGGTCCCTTGCTCGATCAGTATGGCCAGGGCATTAAGGATAGCTTGGATCCAGCTTTTCTAGATGGCTCCAAAATCGGCGGCAAAAATTATGCAGTCCCTACTAATAAAGAATTGGCATCGTCAGGGGGCATTGTGTACCGGAAGGACATTGCCGATGAACTCGGCATCGACATGAGTAAAGTGCAAAAAATCGAAGATTTAGATGCTGTTTATAAGATCGTTAAAGAGAAGAAGCCAACCATGTATCCGCTGTATACAACGGGTGGCACGTTCGCCTCTCACTCCTTTGTGGAATTGGATTTTTTAGGTGATACGACGATACCTGGCGCTATCGATAAGAATGGCACGGAAGCGACAGTCAAACCGGCCGAAGAGTATCCCCAATACTTAAATGCATTAAAAGTAACCCGTGATTTCTTCCAGAAGGGGTATCTTAACAAAGATGCGGCCACTTCCCAAACGTCATCCCTTGATGCTTATAAGACTGGCAACGTATTCTCCACTGTAGAGCCTCTCAAGCCAGGCAAAGCAGAGGAAATCGCATCCGCGACAGGACTTGATGGCAAGCTTGCCCAAATTACTCTGACAGGTAAAACGGTCGCCACATCGGAGACTACCGGCGCCATGTTAGCCATCTCATCAACGTCTAAGAACCCGGAACGCGCCATGATGCTGATTAACCTGCTTCATACAGATCAAGAGATTATTAATCTGCTTAACTTCGGTATTGAAGGTACACACTTTACACTTAATGGTAATGTTATGACGCAGACGGAGAAGTCAGGACAGTACGCGCCGGGCGTCGCTTGGGAGCTGGGAAATCAATTCCTGAACTATGTCTGGAGTTCGGAAGCTCCAGACAAGTGGGAGCAGTTCAAAAAGTTCAACGAAGGCGCTAAATCATCGCCGGCACTGGGCTTCACCTTTGACAGCGAGCCAGTCAAATCCGAAGTCGGAGCACTAGCAAACGTTCTAAGAGAATATCAAAAGATGCTTGAGACCGGATCGGTTGATCTGGACAAAGAATTGCCGAAATTTATCGCCGCCCAAAAATCGGCCGGCCTAGATAAAGTCATTGCTGAAAAGCAAAAACAGCTTGATGAATTCCTTGCCAGTAGGTAATATGCGTTCATAGCGAACAAAGGACCTGCTTATTGTTCTTATACTGAACAATAAGCAGGTCCTTTCGCTATATAATTCACAGTTCAACTAGGCTTTAAGAGGCTTGATCAAATTGGCTATTATAAAGCTCCGCATAGAAACCATTTTTGGCAAGTAGTTCTTCGTGGCTGCCGCTTTCCAGAATATCGCCTTCCTTCAGAACCAGAATCACATCGGCGTTCTTAATGGTTGAGAGTCTATGCGCAATAACAAAGGAGGTTCTTCCTTCCATAAGCTTATCCATTGCCTGCTGAATCAAGAGCTCTGTTCTTGTATCGACTGAGCTTGTAGCTTCATCGAGGATGAGCATTGGAGCATTTTTGAGCATCGCGCGGGCGATGGTAAGCTGTTGCTTTTGGCCGGTGGATAAATTAACCTTGTCATTTAGTATGGTATTGTAACCGGCACTTAAGGTCTGAATGAAATGATGCAAGCCTACCGACTTACAAGCATCTTCAACTTCTTTATCGGTTACACCTGTTTTGTTGTACACTAGATTTTCCCTGATAGTGCCCTCAAAAAGCCAGGTGTCCTGCAAGACCATACAGAATAGATCATGGATGTTTTCTCTTGTTAAGCTGCTGATGGGGGTATCATCAATATATATTTCTCCGCCCTTTAATTCATTAAACCGTATTAGAAGATTTATCAGTGTAGTTTTACCTGCGCCGGTAGGACCGACTATAGCAATTTTTTGCCCAGGCTTAATCTCTGCAGAAAAATCTTTAATCACAAGTTTATCTGAATTTTCATAAGCAAATTGCACATGTTCAAAATCCACTTTGCCCACTGCAGTTTTAAGATGTCTTTCTTTATGACTTTCATTGTCCATTTCATCAGCATCGAGGAACTCAAAGACACGTTTGCTTGCTGCGGAAGCCGATTGCAGACTTTGTGCGGCTTGAGCAATCTGAGAGAGCGGTTGTGTAAAGTAACGGACATACAGTATAAAGGCTACAATGACCCCAAAGGATATCGTTCCGTTCATAGCAAGTACAGCACCAACTACACAAACGGCCACAAAACCTAGATTGCCTATAAACATCATAATCGGCATCATAAGACCGGATAGGAACTGCGCTTTAAATGCACTATCTTTAAGATTCATATTCAGGGATTCAAATGTATTGCGCATTTGTGATTCACCATTGTAGGCTTTCACTACAGTATGTCCTGTATATACTTCCTCCACATGGCCATTGATTTTCCCTAAGTATTCTTGCTGACTTTGAAAATACTTTTGGGATTTTTTCATAATTGCCGCTATGAGGCCAAAGCCAATGATAGTTGCAACTACCGCCGTAATAGTCATGATCACATTTGTTTTGAACATCATGATGATGGATCCCGTAAAGAGGGCAAGGGCAGTTACCAATGTGCCTACGCTTTGGTTTAAAGCTTGCCCGATCGTATCCACATCGTTGGTAACCCGGGACAGGATGTCACCGGTTGTAGAATTATTATAATAAGAGATCGGAAGTTTGTTCATTTTGCGTGAGAGATCGGCTCTTAAGTTTTTGGAGACCTTTTGCGTAACTGCGGACATAATTAATCCTTGTACCAAAGATAACACAGCGCTAAGGATATAGATAAATACAAGGAAAAGGCCGATAGAAGTTACTGCTTCCATATCAATTCCGGTGACGAGGCCGGCCGTGATCAAGTCTGTCATCTCCGAAAGCTTATCCGGTCCAAGCAGAGTCAGAACCGTACCGATTGCTGCACTAATAATAGCTATAAGAACTACAGGGATATATTTTCTGCAATAGTGGAGAAGTTTGCTCCACGTGTTGAGTTGCTCTTTGCTTTTGTTCATTAAGCTAGCTCCTCCTTTGAAAGTTGTGAGTAAGCAATCTCTTGGTAGACATCACAGGTCTGCATCAATTCATCATGTGTTCCCATGCCTGCCATTCGTCCGGCTTCCAGTACAATGATTTTGTCTGCGTCTTTGATTGTACCGATCCGTTGGGCAACGATTAGTATCGTTGTACCGCTGGATTTTTTCTTCAATTCACTTCGCAATTTGCGATCCGTCTTATAATCAAGCGCTGAGAAGGAATCGTCGAAGATTAATATTTCAGGACGACGGGCAATGGCTCGGGCAATGGAAAGACGTTGTTTTTGACCGCCAGACAAGTTCGTACCGCCTTGAGAGACATGAGCCTCGTAGCTTCCTTCCATCTTTTCAACAAAATCTGAAGCTTGAGAGGTGAAAATGGCATCAACAACATCCGAGGACAGATCACTGCCATTATCGCCAAAAGCAACATTAGAGCTCACCGTGCCGCCAAACAAAATCGCTTTCTGAGATACATATCCCATTTTATTGCGCAGTGCAGTTTGCTCATATTGGTTAACATTAATTCCATCCACCAACACTTCACCTGCTGTAGCATCATAAAAGCGAGGAATCAGGTTCACGACGGTACTTTTTCCGCATCCGGTTGAACCGATGAAGGCTACAGTTTCTCCTTTTTTCACCGTAAAGCTGATATCTTCAATAACGTATTCTTCTGCATCCGGATATTTAAAGCTGACATTTTTGAATTCGACCTCACCCAACCGATTTGCCTTGGAGGAAGTAAGTGATCCGTTCTCTAAGCTTGGCTTAGTATCCAGCACTTCATTGATTCTTTTAGCGGATACATGGGCACGAGGCATCAGGATAAAAATCATGATCAGCATCATAAATGCCATAACCACCTGCATTGCATAGGATGAGAAGACAATCATATCTGAAAATAAGCCCATCTTCGCCGTACCATTGGCATTTTGAATCAAAATAGCACCAATCCAATATATTGCGAGACTTAAACCGCTCATAATCAGAGAAATACTTGGCATCATCATGGACAGTACATTATTGGCGAATAAATTCGTTCGGGTAAGCTCGCTGTTGGCTACGCTAAATTTATCTTCCTGGTAACTTTCCGCATTATACGCACGAATGACACGAAGGCCGGTAAGATTCTCTCTTGCAACACGATTAAGATTATCAGTCAGTTGCTGCAAATTTTGGAATTTCGGAAGCACTAGCACGATCACTATGCCGACAATAAGAATCAATACCCCAATGGCGACACCGGTAGCAAGCGACCACTGCCAACTCTTGCCTGTAATTTTGAGCATTGCCCAAACGGCAAGGATGGGAGCCTTCACCAGCAGTTGCAGACCAATGACAATCAGCATTTGCACTTGCGTAATGTCATTCGTTGAACGGGTAATTAAACTAGCTGTTGAGAAGTTGTTGATTTCTTCCATAGAAAAAGATTGTACCTTATCAAACAATTTAGAGCGTAATCTTGAAGAGAAGTTGGCGGCAATTTTAGCGGCGATCCCTGCCACTATGATTGATGTAGCTAAGCTGCCGAGGGCACAGAGCAACATCCAGCCTCCGGCTGCAATGATTTCGCTCATTTCACTTCCTGGTATCTGTACAAGACGAGTAATCTTGCTCATATAACCGGGCAATTCCAGATCCAGCCATACCTGTGTGACAATGAACAGGATACTGATACCGATTAGGGTCCATTCCTTCGGTTTTAAGTACTTAAGTATAGTTACCATACATCTGACTCCTTTATGTGGCGTTGCTTAAATGATAACGAAAGAAGATAAACTGAAAGTTAACTTTTCTGAAAAATGAAAAAACCCTGAAAGAACGATGAGGTTCTCCAGGGCTCGTACTACATTCCAATCGGAATCGTAACTGTAAATGTAGTTTCTTGTAATGGAATGCTTTCGCAAGAAATGGTCCCATTGTGTAGATGAATGATTTTTTTAACAATTGCTAATCCAAGTCCATTACCCGCAGTCGAATGGGAAGTATCCTGCTGATAAAATTTATCGAATATCTTGGGAAGAGCCTCAGGATGAATACCGCTTCCGCAGTCACGAACTAGAATCACCAGGTTATCTTCGTTTTTCTTCATGTTAACTTCAATTTCACCATGCTCAGGAGTGAATTTGATCGCGTTATCCAATAAATTTAACCAAACCTGATTTAAAAGCTCTTTATTGCCGGAGAGTTCATAATCCTGAATATTAACATTCAGCTTCAGGTGCTTCTTCTCAAATTTGGCAGCCAGCAAAAGCACAGATTGGCGAATTTGTTCCCCAACGTTAAACCTCATTTTGTTTGTCAGAATCTTTTGCGTCTCAACCTGCGTCAGCTCCAGTACATTCGAAGCAAGGGAGGCAAGTCTGGTCGACTCCTCAATGACAATATCTAGATATTCATTCCGTTCTTCTTTGGTAAGATCATCGTTCTTTAAGACTTCGGCAAACCCTTTAATAGATACAATCGGTGTTTTGAATTCATGGGAAAAATTGTTTACAAAATCAGTTCGCAGAATTTCGATACCCCCAAGCTCTTCAGCCATCCGGTTAAAGTTCTCTGATAGAATTTCAAACTCTGGCGGGCTTTTGAGCTGGAGCCGCATGGAGAAGTCACCACTGGCAAGACGCTCTGTGGCCTCTATAAATATCCGGATGGATTTTACCATTTTCCGGCTTGTGATGGCTGATATCGTGGTACCGATAATTGTACAAGCGATTAATACCATTATGGGTAGTACGAATCCATCCTGGGCAAGCTCTTCGTTCAACAAACCAAAAACCTGTGCGAGAAAGAAGAGTAGTCCTGTAATCACAACGGTAATAAGAAAGATGAAAAATATGATAAGGGAAAAATAGATGGGAAGGCTGATTCTGTTGCTGAGCTTGTTACTTATTTTGCTCACTGGCTTCGCACCGCCTTGTATCCAAGACCTCTGACGGAAACCAGTTCAAACTCTGGATAAGCGTCAAACCGTTTCCGCAAACGATTAATGTGCACATTAACGGTTGTATCCGTACTTTCACTTTCCATGCCCCATATCTCGTCCATAAGCTGGATGCGCGTGAAAATCCGTTCAGGATAGGACAACAACTTATACAACAAATAGAATTCTTTTTGCGGAAGCGTTTGTTTCTCGTCCTCCCGGGTTACTGTCAATGCGTCATAATCAAGGATCACTTTACCCACTACTAATTTACGGGCACTTGCGATTTGCGAACGGCGAAGCAGCGCTTGGATTCTGAGCAGCATTTCTTCGGTATCAATGGGTTTGGTCATATAATCATCAGTTCCAATCCGGAACCCCTTTTTCTTATCTTCAGGCAGCTGTTTTGCTGTAGCCATAAGAATGGGGACCAAGCTATCGGCATCTCTTACTTCCTTGGCGAATTCATAACCATCCATATTAGGCATCATGATATCCAGAATGATTAGATCAATATGCTGTGAATCAAGGACCTCCAAAGCTTTAACTCCGTCTTCAGCAGTTACAACATCATATCCTTCGCGTTTCAGAACAGCTTCAAGAAGTCTTCTTACATGCTTATCATCTTCAACTACGAGTATGTTAATCATTACTGTTCACTCCAATAGTAGGTTTGTATCCATTATTACCTGTTAGGATTTTGTTTTAAAGGGAGCAGAATCAATATTTATCTAATCTTAAGATTTGGTTTTAAATCCTTGTAGTCGCCATAAAGTAACTCATACATAGGGAGGTTTCAATGAAATGAGAGGAATAGGCAATGATTTAATACTATTATGATATCTGTTTTGTGAAAAACTGTTGCATACTAAAATAGTACCCAAACTAATTTAGCTGGATTAACGTGCTGAAAATAATGCAGACTACGTCGAACGTTGAACTTTGACTGAACTTCATGCGAAAGGAAGATCACAGATGCAAATGCGTAAATTAGGAAATAGTGGCTTGGAAGTTTCGGCAATAGGGCTTGGCTGTATGGGAATGGATCATGCCTATGGAAAGCCAGCCGATCGTAATGAAATGGTTAAATTAATTCGCAGAGCAGTTGAACTAGGATGTAATTTCTTTGATACTGCTGCTTTTTATGGAGATTCCAATGAGGAATTAGTAGGCGAAGCCCTTGCACCACTAAGAGATCAAGTTGTGATTGCAACTAAATTTGGAATTTTAGGACAAGAAGCTGTAGACGGTCAACCTCAACTTATTTTGAATAGCACACCAGATTCTATTCGTGAACAAATAGAAGGCTCATTAAAAAGGTTGAAGGTCAATTGCATTGATTTATATTATCAGCACCGAGTGGATCCGAATGTCGAACCTGAAGCTGTCGCAGAAACAATGAAAGATTTAATAGCTGAAGGGAAGATTAAAACATGGGGAGTCTCTAATGCACCGATTGATTATATGAAACGAGCACATGCTGTATGTTCGATTACTGCAACCCAAAATCAGTACTCCATGATGTGGCGTGAACCGGAAAAAGAGTTGTTTGAGCTTTGTGAAGAGTTAGGAATTGCTTTTATCGCTTACAGTCCATTAGGAAATGGTTTCTTAAGTGGTAAATATACCAAGGAAACCAAATATGATGAAGGTGACTATCGAAGTTTCATGGGAAGATTCAAACCTGATGTGATTGATCATAATCAAGTGTTATTAGATTTAATTACTCAAGTTGCAAAAAGTAAAAATGCAACACCAGCTCAAGTCGTACTCGCGTGGGAATTAGCTCAAAAACCATATATCATTCCAATTCCAGGCACTACAAAATTAAACAGATTAGAAGAAAACCTATATGGAGCTGATCTCAAATTAACAAAGGAAGATGTAGATAGTCTAAATGAAGCTTTGTCTAAAATGGATATTGATAGTTCACACTTTTAAATAGAGCTATATCATCAACTAATAGGAGGATTTTTTATGCAAAAAGTTATTTTGAACAATGGTGTTGAAATGCCGATACTTGGTTTTGGGGTTTTTCAAATTCAAGATGAAGCTGAATGTGAACAAGCTGTTTACGATGCGATCATGTCAGGTTATCGACTGATAGATACCGCAGCCTCATACCTAAACGAAGAAGCGGTGGGAAGAGCCATCAAACGGAGTGGAGTACTAAGAGAGGATCTATTTATTACTACGAAATTATGGGTTCAAGATACAGGATACGAACGTACAAAGGAAGCATTTGAAAAATCCCTTTCAAGATTGCAACTTGATTATTTGGATTTGTATTTAATTCATCAGCCATTTGGCGATGTGCATGGTTCTTGGCGGGCGCTTGAGGAATTGTACCGTGAAGGAAAAATAAGAGCGATTGGCGTAAGTAACTTCCAGAACGATCGTCTGATTGATTTGATTATTCATAATGAAGTAACTCCTGCAGTTAATCAAGTTGAGACACATCCCTTCTGCCAACAAATTGAAAGTGCTGCATTCATGAAAGAAAACAATGTTCAGATTGAATCATGGGGTCCATTTGCTGAAGGTAAAAACAACATGTTCCAGAACGAAGTTTTAGTATCAATAGCCCAAAAATATAATAAATCTGTTGCCCAAGTGGTTTTACGCTGGTTGACGCAAAGAGGAGTTGTTGTGATTCCAAAATCTGTCCGGAAAGAAAGAATAATTGAAAACTTTAATATCTTTGACTTTGAATTACACTCAGAGGATATAGAAAAAATTACGCTGTTAGACACAAAAGAGAGCTTGTTCTTTTCACATAGAGATCCTGTAATGGTAAAAGCGTTAAGTACCAGGAAGCTGTATATCTAATTTTCTTAGGATCTTGTTGGTTTTTATAAATGATGGGTTAACCATAATTAAGGGGTTAACCCATCTTTTATTTATATGAACACCCCTAGCCTTGAACAGTTCATTTTAATTTGAAGGTTTAAGAATAAAGGCAGCTAAAGCTTGTGAATATCGCATTATAATCTTGATCTTCTCCAGTGGCGTACAAACCAATAAGCACACCTGTGAATCCTCCGGCTATTTCAGAGGATAGATATTTGGTTTGCGCAGCTCCGAGTAAAATCTCAATACCGTCTACCTGGATATAAAATTGATAATGCGTTGGACTGCTTTTGACAACTAATGAAGCATGGTTGCACTGACCTATATTTTTTGTTTTTTCAATGGATTTGATATCTCCGATATTCAGCCGTTCGATAATCTCATAACCCTCTGGATGTTTACGCAAGGCCAAATCATAATGGTGATTTTCGTCCATGTAAAGTGTAATTCCGGCTTCACCATTCGTAAGGCTGACTTGGCACGAAATAATTGCGTTAAAATCTTTTTGACGAATACCAATAAATGTCGGAGTAGCCGGGATATCTAACGTAACTGCAGTTCCTTTAAGCTTTATTTTATCAGCTTCTAACCGATAATTTTCTGTAACCGGGTGACGCAGGTAACACCAGTCTAAATTCCAATCTGTGTTCTCGAACGTAAAGACTCTTTTCTCCTGCTGAATGACTGTGTCCGCAATACGATCAGTCTCGAAACTTATAAGTGTGGTACCTTCCTGACCTGCTGTAAACCATCCATCCTCGCCAAAGGTAATCGGAGTTAGAAAAACCTCGCGCCCCAAATGGTGATAGGTGAGATACTGGCCAGTCTGCCGGAATCCAAGATGTAACAGCCACCAATCCCCCTCATGGTCTTGTACCAAATCTCCATGTCCAACTCCCTGAAGCTCGTAACCGCCTAAATTTCGATTAGTCAATACGGGATTATGCGGATAGGCTTCGAATGGACCAGCAGGAGAATTGCCCCTTGCATAAGTAACCATATGCCCATATTCGGTTCCACCCTCAGCAGCTAGCAGATAGTATTGTCCATTAATTTTGTATAAATGAGGACTCTCCAAATAACGCCCACCGGATCCTTGCCAGATTGAACGGCTTGGCGACAGCTTCTGCCCAGTTTCAATTTCAATTTCACATTGGACAATACCATTAACTCCGTAATCGTCTGTCCCATTACTCATGAAATACGTTTTGCCGTCTTCAAAATACAAATCCGGATCAATACCGCCTTGATCTACATTAATCGGATCAGACCATTCGCCGTAAATATTGTCAGTCCAGACATAGAAGTTCTGGCGCAGAGTGTCATTAGTGGTCGTCATGTAGAATCGTCCATTATTGTACCGCAGGGTGGGGGCGAATACACCACCGGAGCTGTCCACAGTATCCAGTTGAATCTGGTTCTTTCGGGTTAAGCAATGACCGATTTGGGTCCAATTAATTAAATCTTTGCTTTCAAAAATCGGAACACCGGGAAAATACTGAAAGGAACTGCAGACCAAATAATAAGTGTCTTCAACTTTACATGCGCTGGGATCAGGATAAAACCCTTTGATGACCGGGTTATTGTATTTCATTTCTCCACCTCATTAATAAATTCATATAAATAAGAATTCAATATATTTAACTACTAAGAAAATTAAACACTATTGCTTATAGGTTTTCAATGAATCGGGGTTGAAGATGTACGTTATATTTATTAAATTAATATATATGTAATTTCAATAAGCACAGGTCAGGTGATTATGATGATGATCAAAGCAAACGGCGAAGCAAAATTCATCGCGTTATATGAAGCGTTGGCAAGCGAAGTCAGATGGAGGATTATGAGCCTCATTGCAGATAATGAAATGAATGTGAAGGAGATCGCGGCTAAGTTAGAGCTTAGTCCTTCCATAGTTACTATGCATATCCGAAAGCTCGAACAAGCTGGACTTACAGGAAGCCACAGGGTACGCCTAAACGGAGGAACGCACAAAATGTGTTTCCTTAAACAAAAAAGAGTTGAAATCGAACTCCCCACTGCCACTCAAACCCCGAGGATCAGAGAGCAGACCATTTCAGTCGGTCATTATACCTCGTTTGATGTCCATCCTACATGTGGTCTTGGGACACAAGAGAAAGAGATTGGGGTTTGGGACGATCCCCGCTATTTTCTCGATCCCGAGCGGGTCAACGCCGGCATTTTGTGGTTTGGGAGAGGTTACGTAGAGTACAAAACGCCTAACTACTTACTTCCCGGTCAAATGCCCGAGGCCATCGAGATTTCAATGGAAATTGCTTCTGAAGCGCCAGGCTTGAGAGATCATTGGCCTTCGGATATTGAGTTCTTTTTTAACGGTGTGAAGCTTGGAACTTGGACCAGTCCGGCAGACTTTGGAAGAGCGGCACGAGGCATATATACTCCGGATTGGTGGCATCGGAATGTAAATCAATACGGGTTATTGAAGACGATCCGCATTGACACTTCGGGCACATTTATTGATGAAGAAAGGATGTCGGACATTACTGTCGCAGATATTTTGCTACGGGAACAATTCTGGACGCTTCGGTTCGCAGTTGACGAGAAGGCTGTTAATGTTGGTGGTTTGACACTTTATGGGGCTGGATTCGGTAACCATAACCAAGATATTTTAATTCGTGTGTACCTAGGAACGATGACCTAATGAAGCAGGATAGTTCAGTTATAGTTGTTTTCTCCATCCTGTTTATCTGCTGGAACTGGTAAACTATCCATATATTGAAGAAGTTGAGAGGAGAGATATTCTGAATTATAACGAGGTTATTAAAATCGCTGATACACACTTACTTCCATTAGTGATGGAATTGTACGGATTGGAAGGTTATGAAATCAGGCTTATCAATGCACATGAAGGAGGACGGAATGTCGCATATAACTGTGATAAAGCTGATTCTGAAGCAAAAATAATCAGAATTGCCTTTTTAAGTGACAGAAGCCGAGAAGATATTTTGGGTGAAGTGGAATATATCAGGTATTTGTACGAGCATGGCGGCAGTGTTTCGAATGTGGTCAACTCCCAGAAGGGGAATCTGCTGGAAACGATAACTCTTAATAATCATACCTTTTTTGTCTGCTTGTTTGAAAAGGCCAAGGGGGGGATGCTCGCGGAAAATAATTATCAGTATCGGGAAGGCGTTCCTATTACGGAATACTATTATAACTGTGGCAAAGTTCTTGGGAAAATGCATCAATTGTCGAAGGGTTATACACCTGTCCATTCCCGGTATGATTTTTTTGATAAATACAATGCCGATTATATAGATAAGCTAATACCTAACTCGTTATCTCTTTTGAAGGAGAAACTGGTAGATCTCTTAACAACCTTAGAAGGGATGGACAGGAATCACGAGTCTTTTGGGATGGTTCATTTTGATTACTGCGATGGGAATTATATGATCGATTTTGATACAGGGCAAATAACTGTTTTTGATTTCGATAACTCCTGCTTTTGTTGGTATATGTATGACCTGGCAAATCTCTGGACACTTGGAGTGGGCTGGATACAATTTGAACAAGACACTGATAAACGCAAAAAGTTTATGGATGATTATTTTAAAACAGTCCTTGATGGCTACAGATCCGAGACCAGGATCGAAGATTCGATGTTAGACACATTGCCATTATTTATCCAAGTAACCCTCATGGAAAACATCGTTGATGCATTCGAGGTAATGCGGAACAATGGTGAAGAGCCGGAATGCGATGAAGAGCTGTCATATCGTATAAAATGTCTAGAAGACGATATCCCATATGTAGGATTTTTCCATGAAATTTACTCATGTGATGAACCCTTTGAGTATGAGGAACGAGATATTTAGGATGATGGTGTTTTTGATATGCTGCGGATAAATTCATAGTAGACTCAAATAAGCAGGAGTTGGAGTAAAAATGGCTTACGAAAAACCGGAATTGACCATGAGTGAAATTGAAAAAGTACTGTGGAATCATCTTGGACAGGGAGCGGCTGAGATTACACCGTTGTCTGGCGGCAATATAAGCAACGTGTTTTCTTTTATTTTAGAAGGAAAAGACTATGTTGTGAAATTCAGCGATTTGGAACGAGCATATGAGACCGAACAATTTGTATCTAATTTGCTACTCGACCAAGGTATCCCTTTCCCAAAATGTTTGGGGTTAGGGAGGACTAATCAGTTAGCCTATTTGATCATGGAGCGAATGGAAGGTCGCAATCTATCCGATTGTACAGCAGAGGAACAAACCCGTCTGATGCCAGAAATTATCGGCATTTTAACAAGAATGGCCGAAGCGGATATTGGGGGAACTAACGGTTATGGTTGGATCGGACCTGACGGCAATGGTTCCTATTCATCTTGGAAAGACTTCGTCATTGCCGTAAATGCGGAAGATCAGACGGGGACATTCTGGGAGAATTGGCATGAACTCTTCCGCACGTCTTGCTTGGAAAGAGACGTATACGAAGAAATCTATAGTCGTTTGATGACCTATGTATCCTATAATGAATCTAATAGAAGCTTTATACACGGAGATTTTCAACAGTGGAATATGTTGTCCAACGGAACACGGATAACCGGCATTATTGATGGAAATTGCATGTATGGCGATTCTCTCATAGACCTTGCGATTCTCGACAAGCATATGCCTTGGTGTGATGTCATTAACACATATCAAAATTATCAAAAGAAAGCTAGAATAGTGACCCCGAATTTTGAGGAGCGGCTAATCGGTGCCTATTATTTTAAGGGACTCGATGGACTTCGATTCTATGCTAAGATGGGCTGGACAGATGCTTATCAGGACACACGGCATTTTCTTTTAAACCTAAAAGCGTAATAACTGAACGCTTTACCTTATCCTATACATTTAATAGCCGCATAATTGCGGCTTTTTGTATATAAATATCAAATTTCTAGGAGCAAATTCCCCACTGGGATTATAGCCTAGGCTGACGACCTGTAATAAATGCACCTGAACTTGCCATTAATCCACTATCTATAGCTTTGTCCAACTTGATAAAATGTAAGCGCAATCATTTAATTAATCGATTGGAGGAGTATGGCATGAAAAAGATTGGGGCAGGTTTTATATTCTTACTTGTGATGTGCGCAGCCTTATCCACAACTGCGTTCGCGAAACAGCCTTATTCATCCTATTGGTTTCCGGAGCAATTGCTTCAGTGGAGTCCGGCATCTGACCCGGATGCCGCATTTAACCGGAGCACAGTGCCGCTGCAGGACCGTTTTGTAGCAGATGGAGTCAACGCTTATGCAACCAAAACGCCAAAAGTCATGGCTTTATCAGCACTGAACCCGGGAACAAGCGGAGTTCCATCGCAGGGTTCAAGCAAATTCGAAGCTAACACATTTACCTATTGGCAATATGTTGACAAGCTGGTCTATTGGGGTGGTTCCACGGGCGAAGGGATCATCGTACCTCCAAGCGCTGATACGATCGACGCGGCTCATAAAAATGGGGTGCCGATCATTGGAACGGTATTCTTCCCACCAACCGTATATGGCGGGAAGTATGAATGGGTCAAGCAGATGCTTCAGCAGAATAGTGACGGATCCTTTCCTGCTGCTGACAAGTTGATCCAGGTTGCGAGCCATTACGGATTTGACGGCTGGTTTATTAACCAGGAGACTGAGGGCGGAACGCCGGCTGACGCACAGCAAATGCAAGCTTTCCTAAGTTATTTGGAGTCACACAAGTCAAATTCTATGCACATCGTATGGTATGATTCCATGACCAATGAGGGCAGTATCAGTTGGCAAAATGCACTTAACGACAAGAATGCGATGTTCCTGCAAGACAATAAAAAGCAAATAACAGACAATATGTTCCTGAACTTTTGGTGGAAGGATCTTAAAAGCTCGGCAGAGAAGGCTAGAAGCTTGGGCAGAAGTCCTTATGACTTGTATGCAGGCATCGATGTCGAAGCCAAGGGTTACGATACAAAGGTGAACTGGAATCTGTTGTTTCCGGATAAAGATCCTGCCGTTACTTCCCTTGGTATTTACCGCCCCGATTGGGCTTTTAACAGCGCAGAGAGTATGGAAGATTTCTTCGTACGCGAGAACAAATTCTGGGTGGGTCCAAACGGGAATCCGAGTAACACCTCGAGCGATCAAGCCTGGAAAGGTATCGCTAACGATGTGATCGAATCATCACCAATCAATGAGCTGCCTTTCACCACCAACTTCAACACGGGAAGCGGACAGAAATATTTTGTAAGAGGGAAGCAGGTGCGGGATAAAGGCTGGAACAACCGGAGTCTGCAGGATATTCTTCCCTCCTGGCGCTGGATTGCAGACAGCAAAGGTATCCCGCTTTCACCAGTACTCGATTGGTCCGATGCCTATTACGGCGGCAGTTCGCTGAAGGTATCAGGCGTGCTGAACCCTAACAATGCGACACATCTGAAGCTCTACAAGACCGACCTTAAGATCGAAGCAAGCACAAAGCTGTCTATTACGTACAAAACACAAAATAAGCCAAGCCTGAAGGTTGGTCTTGCATTCGCTGATCAGCCCGATCAATATATCTTCCTTAATGTGAAGGATAAGACATCGCCAGACTGGACAACTGACACATTGAATTTGACCCCATACAAAGGGAAACGGATCGTAGCGTTGTCATTGTATTTTGATTCTAAGAATGCGATTAATAATTACAACATTCAAATTGGCCAGCTCTCCATTCAAAATGCTAATGACCCGATCAAACCACTACCCGCGGTTCGCGATCTTAAGGTCACTCAAACTGATTTTCGCAATGGGATTTATGGAGATGCCAGATTACAGTGGAAACAGCTTGACCAACAGGTCAAGCAATACGAAATCTATCGAGTGCTTCCAGATGGCAGTGAGATGTTCATAGGTGCAACACCAAATCATGTGTTTTACGTTCCTGAGATGCGAAGAATAGACAAAGAAACTATCACAGTATTGAAGGCTGTTGCCGTCAATGGAAGATACGAGCAAGGTCAATCCTCTAGCGTGAAGATCAGCTGGCCGGATTATCCAAAGCCGACTGCGGAGTTCAAAACTGATCAAACCCTAGTCGCTCCAGGCGAGAGCGTAAACTTCACCGACCTGTCGACTGAAGTGACAGAAGGATGGTCATGGACCTTCGAAAGCGGAAGCCCCGCGGTCAGCACATCAAAGAACCCAGTTGTGACGTTCGCTCAGGAAGGCGTTTATAGTGTGACGCTGACTGCAACTAACAGCTCGGGCCAAGACACAATTACGAAAAAAGAGCTCATCACAGTGAGTAAGGAAGCTGGAGCAGTGAAAAATCTGGCACTTGGTAAAACTGCAACAGCCGATCATGCCTGCGGGGAAAAGGAAGGTGCACCTAACGCCGTAGATGGTAAAGTGACGGATAACAGTAAATGGTGCGCAATTGGTAATCTGCCCCATTGGCTTCAGGTCGACCTTGGCGCCGAACATCAACTCAGCGCTTTTGTTATCAAGCATGCCGAGAGCGGAGGAGAGTGGTCCGGTTTTAATACCAGTGATTATACGATTCAGGTCAGCAGTGACGGAACGAACTGGACGGATGTCGTCAACGTCCAAGGAAGCTCGGCTGCCGAGTCGACTGATTCAATTGCGTTAGTAAAAGCCCGCTATGTAAAATTATTGATTCTCAAACCTACGCAGGGAGCCGATACGGCAGCGCGGATCTATGAGTTTGAAGTGAAGGGATTATAATATACCCTATTACGTCATTCTAATATTAAAGCAAATAAACCGTAGGCCACTTGAGGGGCTACGGTTTATTTGTTTTAACACTAATGATAGCTGAAATCAAAAAAAGAACCTGATTTATCTCATCAGATTCTTATATATTGCATATGAAAAGACACGATGATATAATCAACTCACGACTGATATTCTATAGTGGCATAATAATTGCATCTTATATATTTAGTTTATCATGCCGTTAAATTCTTGTCAATTTTTTTCTCAATTTAATAGTTAGGAGCGATAATAAATGCGTTCTTTAGTTCTCGGTTTTCAGGAAGTGGACAATACACAGCTTTTGCTCGTTGGCGGAAAAGGGTTAAATTTAGGGAAACTATCACAAATAGAAGGAATACAAGTACCAGAAGGATTCTGTATTACAACAGTAGGATATCACCAAGCCCTCGAACAGAACCAAACGTATCATGCTTTGTTGGATCAACTAACTATGCTAAAAGTAGAAGATCGAGATCAAATCGGTGAAATCAGTAGGAAGATTCGGCAAATCATTATGGAAGCAGAAATTCCTTCCGATGTTGTGAAGGCAGTTTCTCACTATCTCACCCAGCTGGGTGATGAACATGCTTATGCAGTGCGTTCTAGTGCCACCGCTGAAGATTTACCACATGCCTCTTTTGCAGGTCAACAAGATACCTATTTAAATATCATCGGCATAGAAGCAATCCTTCAGCATATCAGCAAATGTTGGGCTTCTCTATTTACGGATCGTGCCGTAATCTACCGTATGCAAAATGGATTTGGCCACAGTCAAGTTTATTTATCCGTTATCGTTCAAAGGATGGTTTTTCCACAGGCTTCAGGGATTTTATTTACCGCTGATCCGATTACTTCTAACCGAAAACTGCTATCCATCGATGCCAGTTTTGGACTTGGCGAAGCTCTGGTCTCTGGCTTGGTATCTGCCGATGGTTATAAAGTACAGCAAGAGAAAATTGTCGATAAGAGAATAGCAACCAAAAAATTGGCTATTTACGGACTAAAAGAAGGCGGAACAGAGACCCGGCAGATCGAACTCGATCAGCAAGAGACTCAAACACTTACTGAACAACAAATTTTACAATTAGCAAGGATAGGCAGACAGATTGAAGCTTATTTTGGTTGCCCACAAGATATCGAATGGTGTTTGGCCGAGGATACATTTTATATCGTCCAGAGTCGGCCGATCACGACTTTATTCCCCATCCCTGAAGCGAATGATCAAGAAAACCACGTTTATGTATCTGTTGGTCATCAACAAATGATGACAGATCCCATGAAACCGCTGGGATTGGCTTTTTACCTGTTAACGACTCCTGCACCTATGCGTACAGCTGGCGGAAGATTGTTTGTTGATGTCACATCAAGTCTTGCTTCACCTGGCAGCAGAGAAATGATCATAGAACCCTTAGGTAAATCTGATCCCCTCATAAAAGACGCACTCATAACCATCGTAGAGCGAGAAGATTTTATAAAATTTTCGGCAGATAATGAAAAGGCTTCTACTCCGAGTAAGAGCAATACAAGCCTGCCACCTAGTGATTCTCAAGTAGAACTCGAAAATGATCCGACAATCGTTTCTGACCTCATTAAGAGCAACCAAGCCTCGATAGAAGAGTTGCAACAAATCATTCAAACCAAATCAGGGGCGGAGTTGTTTGATTTTATTCTGGAAGATATGCAGCAATTAAAGAAGATTCTATTCAACCCACAAAGTATGCGTGTGATTATGGCGGCTATGGATGCCTCAGCATGGATCAATGAAAAAATAAATGAGTGGTTAGGTGAAAAAAACGCAGCGGATACGCTTTCTCAATCTGTACAGGGCAATATTACTTCAGAAATGGGTCTGGCGCTACTCAATCTCGCTGATGTGATTCGGCCATATCCGGAAGTCATTGATTATTTACAGCAGGTTAAAGATGATAATTTCTTAAATGAACTGGTTAGTTTTGAGGGTGGGCAGGAAACCCAAGACGCTTTCTATGACTATCTCAGTAAATACGGAATGCGATGTACCGGAGAAATCGATCTTACAAGAACTCGTTGGAGCGAAAAACCAACTACACTTGTCCCCATGATTCTCAGTAATATCAAAAACTTTAAACCTAATGCTGGCCATCGGAAATTTGAGCAAGGTCGACAGGAAGCTTTGAAAAAAGAACAAGAGCTATTAGATCGATTGAAGCAATTACCCGATGGTGAACAAAAAGCGAATGAAACAAAACGAATGATTGATCTCATCCGGAATTTCAGCGGGTATAGGGAATACCCCAAATACGGTATGGTTAATCGCTACTTCGTTTATAAACAAGCTTTACTGAAAGAAGCTGAACAACTAATACAAGCGGGAGTTATTCCTGAAAAAGAAGATATATACTATCTCACTTTTGGAGAACTATGCGAAGTTGTAAGCACAAATAAATTGGATTACCAGATCATCAGCAAACGCAAAGAAGAGTACAAATTATTTGAAAAACTAACTCCACCACGTGTTATTACGTCTGAAGGTGAAATCATTGCGGGTAAGTATAAACGAGAAAACCTCCCAACTGAAGCTATTGTAGGTTTAGCGGTTTCTGCCGGTGTTATAGAGGGACGTGCGCGTGTCATCTTAAACATGGAGGATGCTGATCTAGAAAACGGAGATATATTAGTTACCTTATTTACTGACCCTAGCTGGACTCCATTGTTTGTATCTGTAAAAGGCCTAGTTACTGAAGTTGGTGGACTAATGACCCATGGGGCAGTTATTGCGCGTGAATATGGCTTGCCAGCAGTTGTCGGCGTGGAGAATGCTACCAAATTGATAAAAGACGGGCAACGAATTCGTGTGCATGGAACAGAAGGCTATATCGAGATATTGTAATGGCTGAATCACGAATGTGGTTTGACAAATTCAATCTTTTGAATTATTTTTAATAGTGAATTATCAATTCATTATTAAAGGTGAGGGGCAATATGCAGTCTAAAAAAGATGAAGTGAAACAGGAAATTGAATCCGCCGCTTTAAAGGTATTTTTCCAAAAAGGCTTCTCTGATGCCAAAATGAATGATATTGCCGATGAAATTCAAATTTCTGTTGGAAATATTTATACTTATTTTAAAAATAAAAAAGAGTTGTTCTATTCGGTTGTTCCGCCGTCTTTAGTGGACTATTTAAAGAATGTGTTAGTGGAAAATATTCGCATCGATAACCAGACTTTTTTTGATGATGTTAATAATGAGAAAAAATCAGCTATCGTTCAAGAGCAAATAACTATATTAACTCAGTACAGCAGGCAGATTGTTATTATTTTTGAAAAGAATAAAGGGACCGTATATAGCAATGCCAAAAACGAGCTGATCGATCTGATGATCGAAACTAAAAGGCCCTATATTAAGGATCATTATAAAAGATACGAAATCGGAACCGAAGAAAATATGATTCTGCTGAAGATCATCGCGAACAATGTCATCAATATGATTCTGGATTTATTAAAGCACGAGATGAGCGCCGATAGCCGGAAACGGATTTTTGAGGCATTAAGCTTATACTGGCTGCATGGACTAAAAAGCTTAAACGAATAACGTCAATGCGCCGAATTTAGGTGTGGGGTGGAACTGGCGCACAACGCTGCAATGAGGGACAACTAAGTGGATATGCACATTAAGCATCTACGAGGGTCCCTATTTTTTTAATCCAATATTGAATAATGAATTCACTATTGAAAGGTGTAATCATGAAACGGGGGAAGCTACGATGAAGATAGGTTATGCGTTTAAGGACTGCAATGTTATATATGGAGATGCAATAAAAGGAACAGATACCCATATGACTATTTTGATTCAGGAAAACGGGTTGATTCAAGAGATCGGGAAAGCAAGCGCTGTAACTGTTCCGAACCATTACCAAACGATCGATTGTTCGGGGAAATATGTGATGCCCGGTCTCATCAACGCGCATGTTCATCTTTTTGCCGATGGGAAGCCATTTACGCTATCTGCCAGTGAAGGGCTGCTGAATTTTGCGTTTCATCATATTTTGGATACGAGACTGGGCAGAAACGTATTGAAGAAACGGATGAAAAACAATGCCCTAACCGCACTGCATTCCGGAGTAACAACGATGCGTAGCATAGGTGAATTTTTTTATACTGATGTTCTTTTGAGGGATGAGATTAAGGCAAATCAATTTATTGGACCTAATCTTTTGGTATCCGGGTATTTCCTGAGCGTAACGAATGGCCACGGTGCACCTTATTTGGCTTTGGTCGGTGATTCACCATGGGAAGGGAGAAGAAATGTAAGAATCAATGTAAAAAACGGAGTGGACCTAATCAAAATATGTGTAACTGGCGGGGTTACCGATGCCAAAAGGGTCGGAGAAGCAGGCCGCTTGCAAATGACGGAAGAAGAGGTGGCTGCGATTTGCGAGGAAGCTCATAAAATTGGGATGCGTGTGGCGGCACATGCAGAAAGTACCGAAGGTGTAAGAGTTGCGTTAAAGGGTGGGGTGGATACTATTGAACACGGCGCGGAGATGGATGAGGAAATGATCAGGCTGTACAAAAATAATCCCAGAGCCTTAAAGGGCTACACCGCTGTGATCCCTACTTTACAAGCAGCTTATCCCAGTGCGAAATTAGACCCGAGCCTGACAAAGTTGAATACAACCGTTAAGGAAAATGCCCGGCTTGTGTATGGCTCTATGTTAAAAGGGCTACAGCAGGCTATAGAACATGATATCAAAATTGGTGTGGGCACGGATACCGCTATGTCCTATGTAACCCACTATGATCTTTGGCGTGAGCTTGATCATTTCATGCGACAAACAAAGCTGAACGCAAGTCAGGTTATTGAACTAGTAACCAAATCAAATGCAGAGATTTTGGGAATCGATCACCAGACAGGGACAATAGAAGTTGGCAAATATGCGGATTTAATCATGATGGAGCAAAACCCATTGGAGAACATAAAAGCTTTGTCGAATGTAGCTATGGTTATGGTCAGAGGGAATTTAATACAAACACCCTCTGTGAACAGAATTCAAGCAGTGGACGAGCTGCTGGATACGGTTTGGAGTATTTAGGAGTGAGATGAATGATTGTAGAAGCACGTTTGGGTATCCTAGCTATTCTTAAAAGAACAGCGCCCCGAAAGAGGCTGGAGGCGGCAGCCATGGCTACATCCCAGAGTAAAATCCCGAGGACGATCGCTCCACTGTAGATCAATAACTGCTGAATTGGATACTCGCTAACCACCTTAGCTAATATTGAGCCGTATATACCCAGCCAAAAAAGGATGGAGAGGGGATTAAACAAGGACATCAGAAATCCCGAAAGATAAGATTTGGACAGTGAGACATCGTTTCCCCTCATCTAAATCCCTGAAATTTCTCTTGTATTTTTAATGCTGTCTACACCTGAATAGACGAGGACAAAGAATCCGAACAACCATAAAAACACTTTAACAAACGGAGCATCCAGCAGATGAATGAGGCCAAAATAAACAAGCAGCATATAGATGATATCGGCACTAACCGCCCCTAAACCAACTATCCAGGCAGGCATAAATCCTCCGCGGAGTCCCTTGTTCAGCTGTGCTGCATTAATGGGTCCGAGAGGTGCCGAGAGGGATAATCCTAGAATCATATAACCTATAAATACGTTAATGTTGTCCTCCTCCTTAATATAGATAACATATTCTAATAAAGGTAGTAGTAGGACAAGCAAAAGAAGGCCCGCGGATGATTGCAGGCCTTCTTTTATAAGAAGCTGAAGAGTGAGTAGGATTACGCCTTAACGGATTCAGGTCATTTGACAAGAAGAGGTGGAGGAATCAACCAGCCCTTTTTCTTAGTCAAATGTAGAATTTTAAGGCCGATGGCTGCTTTGGTAAGGTGATATTTAGCAAACAAAGCCCCTATATCTTCTCTGATCGATTGTCCCATTGCCTGACTACATGCCACAAGTCCAACAGCATTATCAGCTGCAAGTTTGGCAGCAATTTCAGGATCTGTGAAACGTGCCCCTACAGGAATATCTTCAAGCTTGGCATCGGGCCGATTTGGCATTACTGGTGCAGATGCAATACCTTGCTCTGAGAGCAGTGTATCACACTCACTGATTTCAAGCTCCGCTTGATCAATTAAAGCTCCTAATATTTTTTTCAGGTCATTGTCACCAGCGTGATACATATAAGCTCTGTAACAAGAGAGTGCTCCCTTTGCTACCATAGAGGCTTGCCAAACCGTAAAAATCTCTCCATAATGCATCGGTTCTTCTTTGGGGTTACCGCCTAGAATCCCTGTCATAAACAGTCTCCTTTATTGTTGAATTTGAACAAACATTAGCATGCCCACAAAAACACGGAAATTGCAGCTTTTCACATAAAATTGGTATGTCAATTTGAGGCGTCGTCATCCGTGCAAGTTTAAGGATAAATGTGAAAATAAGGAACGATAAAATTGAACACGAGTTGTGGAGGAATCAAATGTTTTTCAACGTGATGATTGCAAGTATAATTGCCTTTGCATTCAATGAAGTTGCTTATCACTGGAGATGGTGGAGTGTATCTCCAATCAAGGCAGGGATGGATTGGGAGTCATTAAGACTTCCAACACCTTTGGTAAGTGCTCGGCTAATCAAACAAATGATAACCTGAATGAAAGGAATGTTAATGCAACGGGTAATCATAATTCAACAGCGGTCGAGAATGGAAATTACCGAGCGCAGGCACTCGGGGATGAGAATCGAGGCACTAATATGAGGTGGTTGGGTCTCTTAGGGTTGCTTGGACTTACAGGCTTGGGAATAGAAGCCGAGAAAAAAGCTAAACTTTTTAGAACTAAAGGGAACTGTAGGGGGAATGGACACTCTATGGTTCGAGATTCGGCAATTACGATCTGGATATTGTAATCCGCTTGCACTTTAACGATATTTATTAATTCGATAATCCGCTGAATGAAAATAAGGAATAAAAAAGAGATCTGTCTTATTACAACAGACCTCTTTTTATAAGTTGTAATCTTAGAAGAACCAATAAAGGTTTACGCCGTGCGGCGCATATCTAGCACCAGCCACAGGTTCCAGAAGTCGTCCGTAACCTGCACATGTTGGCATACTCAGTGAGGAGTTCCGCGTATTCCATCGGAGCAGGACTTCGTAATGATAATTTTATTCCGAGTTTACGAAAATTGGCGGAACCGGACAAAAGTGGGAGAGTAACTGCAGTACTTCAGAAGACAGAAGCTTCTGGACCATGTTTATGATTGAAGAATAATTTTTTTAAAACTAAGGGATTTGAATTCATAGACCCTGTTTGATTAAACTCCAGATGCGTTCAAACCTGTCTTGGTAGTCAGGTAAATTCCAGGATTCTTTGAAGGATGGGAGGCTAAATACTGCAAACGCAGAGAGAATCGCCTCAGCCCGTTCCAAGTGGGGATCGTGATAGTCCATGAAGCCGTCAATGATTTGGTAGGAATCCCAGAGAACATCGCGTAATACCAGTGGATTGCTATCCACGTATTGAGTATTCAAGGCAAACATCTTGGGATTCTCGTTATAAGCGCGTTTTTTTGCGTTAACAAATGCCCATAGCCAATCGTGAAGCAATTCTTGCGGTTTAGTTAAATTAGTCATATCTAATTTAATTTGTTCTGAAATCATCCGGTTGAACCAGCTCTTAGATACAGCTGCCCAGAGCTCTTGCTTATTTTTAAAGTGCTTATAGAGCGCTGCATGGGTGATACTTAATTCATCCGCAATTTGTGAGAGTGTCACTTCGGATTTTTCCGTGCGTTTAATTAATGCCTCAGCTGTTTCAATAACAAGCTCTTGAGTGATTTTAGCCACCGACTGTCAACCCTTCTTTCTTCAATAAATTCCTTTTTGTCGTTTATACACTTGCGAGTATTTTAACATATGAAATATCCAGTAACAATTGTTGACTTTTGTAACTTATAGTTTTATGCTTGTTGTGTAAGTTACAAAAATAAATAAATGTTACTTTTTTAACGCATAGGAGGTCATTTATCATGAAAGCAGCACAGATCACCAAATATTCAAAAAAGTTCATAGTAAAAGTGAACGATATTCCAATCCCAGAAATAAGTGATTACGAAGTCTTGGTCCAGGTGAAAGCAGCAGCAGTTAATCATTTGGAATTGCTTATTGGTACCGGAAGTGTAAAGCTGATTCAGGATTATGAATTCCCATTAGTACTTGGTAACGAGCTGACGGGTGTTATTGAAAAAGTGGGTAAGAAGGTGCAAGGTTTCAAAGTTGGCGATGCAATTTATTCACGTCTGCCACTACAAAAAATCGGTGCCTTTGCGGAATACGCGGCAATTAATGCAGATGCCATCGGGTACCTACCTGCCAATCTGAATTTTGTGACTGGTGCTGCTGCGCCATTAACAGGATTAACAGCTTATCAAGGATTAAATGAAGAATTAGATGCTAAAGCAGGCGAAATCGTGTTTATCCCTGGAGGGTCTGGTTCATTTGGCCAAATGGCCATTCCTATCGCCAAAAGCATGGGGCTCAAGGTCATCATCAGTGGAAATCCAGGAGCACGTGAACGGACAATGGCCGCTGGTGCAGACCAATATATTGATTATACGACTACGAACTATTGGGAACAGCTTAGTGATGTTGATTATGTGATGGATACCTTAGGACCCAGCGAATTTGATCATGAACTTTCAATTATTAAAGCAGGAGGCCGCCTTCTTTCTCTGCGGACCGGTCCTAACAAACGTTTTGCAGAAGATCTGGGCTTCTCTGGCTGGAAACAAAAGCTCTTCACCATCGCCGGGGCTAAGTATGATCATAAAGCGAAGAAAAAGAAGATTCAATATCATTTCATTTTTGTTCGCAGTGATGGCGAACAATTAAAGAAAATTACGAAGATTATTGAAGATAATGGGATTGTACCAGCAGTGGACCCTACAGAATTCCATATAGAAGATATTAACGAAGCACTGAATTTTGTTGCTGAAGGTCATCCTAAAGGGAAAGTTATTATCAGATTTTAAGGAGGGGGCTCAATTGTTGTCAAAAAATTCTTTACTGATCATTCTAGAATTGATATACTGATGCAAATTAGAGTTAATAGTGTAGTTTTTTTACCTTAACTAGAATGATCGTTCTTGAATATTTTGAAGAAATTTATTAAGGGAGGGATGAATGAGATACAAGTTTAATCGTGAACAAAACTCTATTGAAATGTTGTTAAATGATCAAAAAACTTAAAAGGGAGAGAATAATATGAAATATACAGTGATTACAGGAGCAAGCTCAGGAATTGGGTATGAAACAGCATTAGCGTTTGCTGCACGCGGTAAAAATTTAATTTTGGTAGCTAGAAGATTAGATAAATTAGAAGAACTTAAATCAACAATTCAGAATATTGATCCTAATGTAGATGTTATTGTTCGTTCAAGTGATCTGTCTGTTACAGAGCAGGCTTACACACTGTATAACACTTTGAAGGAATACCAAATAGAAACCTGGATTAATAATGCAGGACTTGGTGAAGCTTCTTTTGTGGTAGAACAGAATTTAGATAAAGTTGAAATTATGTTACGTGTTAACATCGAATCCTTGACGATCCTTTCTACACTATTTGTGCGAGATTATGCTGATGTAGAAGGAACTCAGTTAATTAACGTATCCTCCGCACTCGGATATGCCATTGCTGTTGGGAGCGTTGCTTATTCTGCATCTAAATATTATGTTAGTGCCTTCACCGAAGGGCTTGCAAAGGAACTAGAGCTTAAAGGCGCGAAATTAAAAGCAAAGGTTTTAGCACCAGCAATAACTGAAACGGAATTTGTGAAGAAATCTATAGATGCTGAAGAATTTGATTACAAAGCAAACATGCCTAAATACCACACTGCCAAACAAATGGCGAGTTTCATGGTAGAGCTTTATGATAGCAATGATATGATAGGGATTGTTGACCAGAACTATGACTTCAATCTGAGAGATCAAATCTATCCAATTATATCTGAGTTTTAAATCGAATTAGATATTAGTCACTAAAACGATCGTTGTAGAAACTGGAGCAAAAAGAACTGGCTTCCCTATTCTTAAACGTGGGGTACAACTTTTTTGCATACGCTGGAAAAAGATTGGACTCTGGATTGTTTATAAGCAGACAAAGTAAGAATTCTTCGGTAAGCATCAGTTAAGTTATCATGTTATGAATAAAATCAAGCATCTTGCTTGATTTTATTTACGTTTTATATATTAGTTTGCGGATCGTTTACTTAAATGTATAATGATTGCTTGAGGTGATTACAATGGCAAGAAGCAAAGAATTTGAAATTAATGAAGTACTAGATAAAGCGATAAAACTATTTTGGATGCAAGGTTACGAGAAAACTTCAATGCAAGATTTGGTAGACTGTATGGGAATTCACAGAAGAAGTATCTATGATACATTTGGTGATAAGCACGCCTTATATTTGACGGCACTCCAACGGTACGAATCTACTCAAAACAAAAAAATGAGCTTCTTGGTTGAGAAACAAGAACCCGTAAAGGAGATCATTCGACAATTTCTAGAATCTTCGATGAGGAGCGAAGGAGAACCTCAAGGATGTTTCATAGTTAATTCGGGTGTGGAGTTGGGAGTACTGGATCCGGAGGTTGCATCCTTTGTTGAGAATAGCTATTCAAAAACGGAGAAGTTGTTATATGACCTCGTTCAGACTGGCCAGCAAAGAGGTGAACTTAGAATTTCACTGGAGCCCGAGGCTATTTCCCATTATTTAATGAATGCCTGGTTAGGACTACGTACAATGGTAAAAACGGCAACGGACCATGAGAAATTAACAAGTATTATTCATACCATACTGATCACTCTAGATTAAAACTCCTTTATCTAGCACTTGTATCGAATGCCGAAAATAGACAATCAACTTACTGCTACCCGAGTACGCAAAGAATAGAACCGACTTAATACGCCCAGTTTAACTATATAAATACCGCGTCCGACACCAGCTGTAAGGAACTAAGAATGCAGACACTAAAAAAACCCATGTTGACGATGGGCTTCTTAGTCAATGTGGATATTAATCTGTCCAAGATCGATAGATACGGCGCACTTCACGGAAGGATTGTTTAGGTTTGCGGTATTCATTAACCAGACCCTTGTTGTTGAAGCCGCGGGCACGGTCGCGAAAGTTCTTGCTGCTGCTCTTCAGATCGCCGCGGATGTCTGCAAACTGCCAGATGTAAGTCCCGCCAATTTTCGAATCATTTTTGAAGATCGCCAGTGCTTCAGTTACAATATCTGCCTGATAATCCTCGCTGAACAATCTCTGCTCCCAGCCCACATCCCCAAATAGTCCAGCACCACCGAATTCGGTCATGAGCACTACCTTGTCACCGGCTCCCATCTGCTCCGCACGCACATGGAACTGTTCCAGCATGTCTTTAAAGCTGGCTGTATCGCCTTCGTACCAACCAAAATATTTATTAATACCGATAACATCGAATAAAGGAAGTAGAATATCTTCGAGTGGATGCATCGTAGCGTAGGTGACAAGCCTAGTACTGTCGAGTTTCTTCACCAATCCGACTAGAGCTTGTGTGAAAGCATATGCTTCTTGCGTCCGGGTATCAATCTCATTATGAACGGACCAAAAGATCACACCTGGGTGATGCATATGCAAGCTGATCATTTCTTCAATCATAGTCAGTGCACGCTCCTGGAAGAGCGGCTCACTTACTGTTTCGTTCGGCAGAAAGGCTCCCCATATCGGAATTTCGCTCCAGTATACAATCCCTTGCTCATCGAGTAGATCAAGCCAATATGGGCTTTGGGGATAATGAGAACCCCGGACGGAATTGCAACCTAACTCCAAAATGATACTGAGCTCCTTGTGCATCAGCTTCGGAGGGAAGGCGAAACCCCACTCAGGATGCTCTTCATGTCTATTCACCCCCTTAAGATAAACGGGTGAACCGTTAATTAGAATCCGATGATCCTTTGTTTCAATATAGCGAAAACCGATCCGTTCAATCTTGTCGTCTTCCTCTGTCCGCAGTTGAAAGGTATACAGTTCTGGAAGACCTACGTTCCACAAACGTACTTCAGGCATAAGCAACTTGAACGTATGACTGAGGGTCTGGCCAGTTTCAATCTGTACTTCTTCCGAGTGCAATTCATGTCCGCTTTCGGAGAATGTGATCTTTGTAGTGTGCTGCTCCTTAAAGAAGGAATGGAGCCTCACCTGAACAGTGACATCGGCATCTGGTCCATGCAGTTCATAATCAATCTTCAGTTGTTCGATGTAAAGTTCAGGCAAATATTGCAGCTCCACCGACCGTATGATTCCCCCATAATGAAACCAATCCACCTGCTCCGTAGGAATCGTAAGTCGGTCCAAGGTGCTGTCCGTCCGGACGATAATCTCATGTTCTCCTGCCCCTAAGGAAGGAACAATAAATTCAAAAGGTGTAAATCCTCCATAGTGATACCCAAGGTGCTGCCCGTCCAAATAGACGTCGGCGTGGCCCAGCACGGCATGAAAGATGAGTCTGACATGCTGCGAATTCACAGTCTGTATTTTTTTACGATACCAACCGACACCTTCATAATCGTACATTCCCAGTTCATTATTCCAGCACGAGGGCACATAAAGAGACTGCCAAGAATGTGGAAATCGCTCAAACCATTTTTCTTGAACACCCGTATTTAACGGATCCTTCATGAAATCCCAAGGCCCATCCAACAGTGCAGTTCTCCGAATTTGATACTCGCTAAAAGTCCTTAACAAGTGTGTTCCTCCTTTTTTTCCTGTAATGTATTGTGAATTTCAGACATCTTGATAATATGGATAGTAACATTTGGAGTTTAAGCATTGAATAGAAAAAAACGTTACCGTCTTGTTTAAATCGCTCTTTTAGCAGCAGGAGGGGATATTAATTGGAAGAAAATGATTACAAGCTGAATGACCTCACAGTGCATATCCATTTTGTACTCGACAAAGCTACTTATCCCGGCTGGGAGGACATCCGTAACATGGTAAATGTGCACAGCTTGTACTGGATTCATGAAGGTAAAGGGGTTTTCCTGACCAATGTTGAGCACAAAGTAGAGGCTGGAATGCTAATCTATTTAAAACCAGGCCTTAAACTGTCCATGCGCTCGCAGATGGATGCTCCACTTCGCATAACGATGCTGCTCTTCGATTGTGCAGAGCTTAGTTATGATGCGGTATGGAAGGAAGTCAAGCCAATCGTAAAACTGAGACTTCCCTTCTTAAGCCAATATAACCAACAGCAAGCTGAGGAAATTAGCCAGCTGGTCTGGGGGATTCACCAGGACTGGCTACCCGGACTAACCGATGGCATAGCTGTATCCCGGGCTAAAATGCAGATCCTGCTGCATAAGCTGCACCAGACCGTACAACCGGACTGGAATCTGATGGAGTCTGGAGCTTTTGCCGCCTTCGAACAGATCAAGAAAACACTCGAGAACGACTATAAGGATCATCACCGGATCGAGAAATTAGCGGAGAAATACGGCATTTCGCCATCTTACTTGCGGAAGATGTTTCTGAAATTTACGGGGATGGGGCCGAAGGAATACCATATGCACTTACAGAACCAGCAAGCTTGTCGTTATCTGGTTTTTACCGATTATCCAGTTAAGGAAATCGCCAAATTATGCGGGTACTACGAAGAATATCATTTCAGTAAGATTTTTAAACAGCTTAACGGGATCCCTCCGACAGTATACCGAAACAAACAGAGAATCAAAGATTAATTGTCCGTAGAACCGCTGGTAAAAAAATCTTGAGGTTATGTTTTTTTTACGGGAAGGACTTTCCCATGATAATATTGAACTCATTGAAGCATGTTTAAGGAGGGAAAATTGGGCATGATTATATCACTTAAAAATGTATCATGGCAACGTGATACGACAATGATCTTACGCGATATGAATTGGGAAGTGAAGCAGGGACAACACTGGTGTATCGTCGGTTTGAACGGTTCAGGAAAAACGACGATGCTAAATGTAGTGAACGGCTATATCTGGCCGACAACAGGACAAGTCGAGGTGCTGGACCATCGCTTCGGCGATGTGGACTTGAGAGAGCTACGCAAACGAATCGGTTGGGTAAGCACCTCCTTGCAGCAGAAGCTGTACGGCCATCAGACTGCCCTGAACATCGTCCTAAGCGGAAAATTTGCGACCATTGGTCTGTATGATAAGACGAATGAAGAGGATCAAAAACAAGCCGAGGAGTTAATGGAGTTTCTAGACTGCTCTTCTTTGGCTGGTCGTACATATGATACCTTGTCGCAAGGACAGCGTCAGAAAGTCCTCATTGCACGCGCACTAATGGCCAATCCAGATCTACTAATCCTTGATGAGCCGTGCACGGGACTAGATATTTTTGCCCGTGAACAGCTGCTGCAGATGATCGAGAAGATAACAAAGCAACCTGGTGGACCAACCTTGCTGTATGTAACCCATCATATCGAGGAGATAACACCATGCTTCACGCACACGCTGCTGGTAAAGAACGGTGAAATCTACAAAGGTGACGAGACAGTAAACTGCTTGCAGTCAGATGTTTTGAGTGATTTCTTTGATACCCCCGTTGAAGTACAGGAACATCATAACCGCAAGTGGCTTACACTTGCCGGTGATAAGTAGAATATCAAGGCACATCGAATAGGCGAGCAAACCGTTCTGAAGTGGTTTGAAGGATTGCTTGCAGATATAAAAAATGAAAACTAATCACAATATAATTTTAAAATAACCCGCGCACCGCGCGGGTTTTATATTTGTTTGCAAGCTTATAAGCCACGTCCATAAACAGTCAAACAACATATTAACGGTACCTGTAAAAAACATTTTGACATATCTAACAGGTACCGTTATAATACAAATCAACAGGTACCGTTATAAAGTTAAACAGGTACCGTAAAAACTTAATGGAGGATTCATTATGGACATGAATACTGAATTGTACGAAAAACTCGCGAAACTGCAATGGCTGTTGCAAAGGCAACACTTGAAGTCTCATGCCGCGGTTGGTCCTATGGCCGACGCATCACGTGGGCAAGGGAGGATATTAGCGTTTCTTCGGATGAAAGACGGTATCAGCACCAAAGACTTATCCTATATGTTGGACATCCGTGTATCATCCCTCAATGAATTGCTTGGTAAACTGGAGAAAGCAGAATACATCACCCGTAAACCCTCAGAAACAGACAAACGTATCATGTTGATTTACCTAACGCAAAAAGGACAAGAGGAAGAGAAACAAGAGATAGACAGCGGCAACATATTTTCTCGCTTATCGCCAGAAGAGCAGATAGCTTTCGGGGATTACCTAACTCGCGTCATTACAGCTTTGGAGGAAGAACTTGGATCGGACGGAGAACGTGATTTGATGGCTATGTGGATGGAAGCTGCCAAGGCGCGTATGGGAACAGAGGAATTTGAAAAAATGATGGCTATGCGCGGACAAATGCACAGAATGTGGGGAAATTCTAGGGACGAACGCTTTAGCGGAAGGTTCCCTGGATTTGGCGGAGAAGGGCGTGGTGACATGCGCGGATTCGGCTGGCCTTCCAGCGATGACAGTAATTCGTCACCTGACAAATCACATGGCCCAGACGATAAGTAATTAAAGTCTTTTAGCAAACAGTAGCTGAGGCGCTGCCTTTCCACCAGAGAAAGATGAACGGCAAAGGCAGCGTAATGTGAAACTGAAGAATAGTCAAATTTCGTACGCCAAATCTGAAAACTCGTCGTTAGGGTACAGGTTTGCTTGTTGCTGCGTCACGGATCATATTGGACCGATAGTTAGAATTCTAAGTAATTTCAAAAAACAAAATAAAGAAAGATAGTGGTGAACCTTATGGATGCAGAAAACCTCCATTACTTTGAAAAAGCACCTGTCGCAAAAGCCGTAGCTCACTTCGCAGTACCGATGATGCTAGGCATGTCGATGAGTGTCATATACTCCATTTTGAATGCCTATTTCCTTGGTACACTGGGCAATACTGCGATGTTAACCGCACTCGCACTGACTTTACCGTTATTCGCCGCCATTATGGCGCTAGGTAACTTGATTGGTATCGGTAGCAGTGCATTCATCTCCCGTTTGCTGGGAGAGAAAAAATATGATGATGTAAAGCATGTGTCTTCATTCGCCTTTTACAGCAGTTTAGCTCTCGGTCTTATTTTGATGGCTGCCGGCATCCCGTTGATCGATTCAATCGTTCATGGCTTGGGAGCGACGCCTGACTCCTTCGGGTTCACGAAGGACTATGTCACGATTATGCTTATTGGTTCACCTTTCGTCGTTCTATTCTTCACGCTGGAGAATATCGTGCGCTCGGAGGGGGCAGCGATCACTTCGATGATCGGCATGCTTCTCAGTGTTGTTGTGAATATTATTCTCGATGCGCTAGTCATTTTCGTCTTCCATTGGGACGTGATCGGGGTTGCATCTGCTACAGTCATTTCTAACTTGGTTGCAAGTGCATTCTACGCCTTCCACATGGGATATAAGAGCCAATTCTTAACCATCTCTGTAAAATGGTTCAAAGCTTCCAAAGACATTCTCAGCAATGTATTTAAAATTGGAGTACCCGTTTTTGTTATGAGTCTCTTCATGGGTGCAATGTCACTTATCTTTAACCGTTTTCTGGTTGAATATGGGGAGCAGGCCATTGCGGCCTTCGGAATTTCATCACGATTATTACAATTTCCAGAGGTTATTCTGATGGGCTTATGTGAGGGAGTCGTGCCGCTGATTGCCTTCTCTTTTACAGCCAATAAATTACGCATGAAGCATACCATTACATTCACAATCAAAGTGACTGTGGCATTAGCAGCCGTGTTCGGCATTATTGTATATCTGATTTCCGACCACTTAATCGGTTTATTTACGAATGACCCGCAATTAATTGAACTGGGCAGCTATATTCTTCATGTAACGTTCTTATCCCTGTTCATTTCAGGAACGACCGCGTTGTTTACGGGGATCTTCCAAGCGACAGCACAAGGAACCGCCGCCTTTATTATGTCAATTATTCAAGGTGTTACTCTGATTCCAGTATTGTATATCGCTAATCGAATGAACGGTTTCCACGGAGTAGTCTGGTCGCTCGTCATTTCAGATGCTGTTGCGTTCCTTGTGGGTGCCATCATGCTGTATGTTCTACGGAACAAATTGCAGCCTGATTTAGATACTTTAGTACAGTAAAATTCTAAGCTTTAAGTTGAAATTTTTAGTTCATCTAAAAAAACCTTGGATCAGCAAGGTTTTTTTGGCTCGTATGATGAAGCAGCCTGCCATGAGGCAGCACTAGCTGCTTTGGAGGCGAAGCTCCAGTTAAATTTTAATGCTAACTTCTCCACTTGAAAGATACTCTTCGTCACCATTCTCATATCTGACTTTCAGATGGCAATCGTCATCGATATCAATGGCTGTTGCTTTACGTTGTTCATTATCCTTTATCACGGTCACAGGTTCGCCAAGTGAAATTAACCTTTTTTTGTATTCGGAAAGAAACAATCTGTCCGTTAAATGTTCATAATATCTCATGAAATGGTTTAGTACTTCTGCAACGAGACGGTTGCGCAGATCACCATAAGGATTGTTTTCTGAAATTACAGTTGTTGCAATCTCGGTAAGATCATTGGGAAAGCCTTCGGAAGGGAGGACTACATTGATACCGATGCCGAGGACAGCATAATCAAGCCAGCCGTTTTCCAATGACACGGATGCTTCGGTAAGGATCCCGCATACTTTTTTACCTTCCATAAAAACGTCATTTACCCATTTAATCTGCGTTTCTTTACCGGATACGCTCTCGATAGAAAGGGCTACAGCTACTGCGGCGCAAGTGGTCAATAAAGCTGAGTCTGTTGCGGACAGCTTGGGACGCAGCAGGATGCTCATATAGATACCCGTTCCAGGTGGAGAAAAAAATTTCCGGCCCATTCGCCCGCGACCAGCTGTTTGTTCTTCCGAAAGAATCACTTTACCTTCAGCTTCTCCATTTGAGGCAAGGTTTTTTACGGCTTCATTCGTGGAAGATATGGTCTTAAAGACTTCAACACGTAACTTTTGCCCCTGAGAATCCAGGTACTTTGAAATTGCACTGGCTGATAAGATATCCGTTTGTGGTGACATGGAATATCCTTTATTGGTTACAGCTTGTATGGAATAACCGTCTGTCTGTAAAGATTTTATGGCTTTCCAGACCGCGCTGCGCGTCACGGATAACTGAACGGCTATTTCCTCTCCGGAAAAATATTCACCCTTATTACTGTCGAGCAAGGCAAGAATATGTTCTTTTACTGTCATGAACTTAAACCTCCAAAAGTATAACTCTCCGACCAAAACCCATTGAATAGATTAACATCCAACGATTGCGACTGAATACTCTAATTCTATATAACAATAGGAAAAACTCAAGCATGGTATTTTATTTTATTGTAAACCATATATTAATTTATGGTTTACAATAAAGAATATCTCCATTATAATTCAGCTTACTGGACGTATTTACTAACCAGAATACAATCATTGATATCCAATGGAGGTCATTTTTTTGAAGACAAAAGAACTAATTTATGCTGCATTATTCGCAGCACTTATCGCGGTGTTGGGGATGATACCGCCCATCCCCCTCGGCTTCATCCCCGTTCCGATCACTGCCCAGACGCTTGGCGTCATGTTGGCTGGATGTTTTCTGGGGAAACGGATGGGCGCCCTCAGTCTCATTATTTTCATCATACTAGTAGCCATTGGGCTGCCTGTACTGACTGGCGGTCGCGGCGGAATCGCGGTGTTAGTTGGACCTTCTGCAGGATACATATTTAGTTTTCCAATCGCGGCCGGCCTTATTGGCTGGTATTCCGAAAAAATCTGGCCGAAGGTTCGAACTTGGAAGCTGGTAGCTATCAACATAATCTTCGGTGTATTACTAGTGAGTCTGATTGGTGCCCCTGTCATGGCATTGATAACCAATACTTCGATCTGGGCTGGTCTTGTCGGAGCGTTGGCCTTTCTTCCGGGAGACATCATCAAAGCCGTTATTGCAGCCGTCATAACGATGCAGTTGAAAGCAATAAGCCCTATAGAAGAAAAAACACAAATATAATGTGATGTGAAACTCGGGTAAATAAAACCCGGGTTTTTTTATTGAAAAATAATAGGGTTATGGTTGCGAATTTGTTTATACTATAAAAATTAAAACGAAATTGAAGTGGGTGTAGAAAAATGGATAAGGGATTTAATTTAGCTAGTCAACTATTAACGCTGCTTGATACAGAACATAGATGGTTTACCTTAGCGGAAATAGAAAAAAGTTTAGGGATCTCTGATAAGACCATCCGGAAGATGGTGGAGGAAATCAGCAAGCAATTACCATCTACTGTAACCATTGAGGTTTCTAGAGGAAAGGGAATAGTTCTTCAACGTGATGGGCGAAGTACGATTAGTGAAGTGATTTCTTCTATGTTCAGACAAACCATCTTTTATCGGCTAATGGATTTTTTGTTTACGAAGGTGGGTCGACTGTCAGTGGAAGAGCTCTCCGAAGCCATGTTTATGAGTACCTCATCTTTAAAGAAATTGATTGTGCAATTAAATAATGATGATCTAAAAGCTTATAAGCTACGCATTAGTTTTTCTACCCCCATGATCAAAGGGAATGAAATGAATATTCGATATTTTTATTGGAAGTTATATTGTGATGCGTATGAGTTTACAGGCTGGCCCTTTGCGAATGTTGATTTTGCTTATATTAATCAGTTAATCACAAATATAGAAAATGAGAATAACATTGTATATTTTATCAATTCCAAAAGGAGATTATCGTTTTTGTTGGCCATTGTTATAGAAAGAGTGGCTAAAGGAAAATGTGTGAAAATCGACGAAAATGCTTACCCTTGGGAAAAGGGGATGTTTTATTTCCCAGTGAAAACTATTGCAAAACGTCTTGAGGACAAGCTGTCCCTTGAATTTCCAAACAGTGAAATATTCTTTATACAATCCATGGTTAGTCTCAGCCAATATCATTATTATGAAGGGTCAGAGATCACTCCGATGAAAGAAGTCGAATTACACAAGGATAAAGAAGAATATCAAATGGGGAATCTGCTTCTAATGTTATTAGCAAAGGTATACCCGAACTTAGATATGCAAGAACGGTTTATTTTGGAGATTTACGGGTTCTTTGACAAGCTATTAATCGAAAATGCCATTCCTGAATGGATGATGATTTCAACAAGTCATTTAACAACATATGTTCAAAAGGAATGCCAACAGATTTATCAAGAATTGCAAACCTGTATGCAAACGTGGAATAAAACTTACCCTTCCGTTTTGTTTAATCATTTTCATTTAACAAAGCTAACCTTAATTGTCCGCTCGAGTTTACGTTATAAAAGTAAGAGGGCCTTTTTAGTGATCGGGGAAGAATTTTCAATTCGTCATTACATAGCAGATTTGATAAAGAAGGAGATTGGGGATCAGTTGATCCTTAATACTTCCATAATGAAAGGCTTGACCGACGAGATCATGCAGCAAAATAATATCGATCTTGTCATTAGTAATATCCCGGTTGCATTAACGACAGTGCCTGTTGTTATTATTTCCACGATCCCCTCTAAAAGAGATTTAGACAACATTCGTAAAGAACTGCTTTTATAATTTGACCAATTATTTTCCGTAAGCTCCGTAAGTTTTTGGTCTAGTTTGTAATGTTAAAAAACCTTATGCTCAATCTAGTTTCGAAACTGATTTTACTTGAAGGCAAGTGGAAAGCGATTTCGGTAAACCTCAGTTTACTATTAAAAGTTGGAGGAAGAACTATGAGTAGGCATTTAGGTGCAAATAAGGGAGAAATAGCAGAGCTCGTTTTGCTCCCAGGAGATCCTTTACGTGCAAAGTTTGTGGCAGAACACTTTTTAGAGGAGGCTTATTGTTATAACGAAGTAAGAGGGATGTATGGATACACTGGATTATACAAGGGTGTGCCTGTGTCGGTTCAGGGGACAGGGATGGGAAATCCATCGATGAGTATCTATGCAACAGAATTGATCGTCGATTATGAAGTTAAGAAATTGATTCGCATTGGTACATGTGGCGCGATGCAGGAAGATATCAATATCCGCGATATTATATTAGCCCAAGCAGTATCTTCAGACAGTAATATGACGGAAAAGATCTTTCATGGCTGTAATTTTGCACCAACGGCAGATTTCTCATTGCTAATGAAAGCATATCAACAAGCACAAGCTAAAAATGCAAAGGTGTTTGTTGGTAACATCTATAATTCTGATGAATTCTATCGTGAAAATTTAGATCGGCTTCATAAGTTCATGGATTTCGGTGTATTAGCTGTAGAAATGGAAAGTACCGCCCTATACACTTTAGCCGCTAAATATGGTGTAAAAGCGTTATCGATTTTGACCGTCGGCAGTCAATTGTTAAGACAGGAGCACCTAACTCATAAAGAAAGTGAACAATCCTTTTATGAAATGGTCGAAGTAGCTCTTAACACAGTCGTTGAAGGCTGATTTATTGATAAGAGTGCAGTGTTGTTAGAAAAGAGAGTGAGAAAGAAATGAAGGTAATACTGTCAGGATTGCAGTGGATGATTTTTATGATCGCTGGTGCAATTGCTGCACCCATTGCTATCGCAGATTTATATAACTTAACACCCATAGAGACTTCTGGACTCATTCAGAGCACCATGATTACTTTAGCAATAGCTGGATTTTTACAAGGCCTGATGGGTCATAAATTCCCTATTCATGAAGGTCCAGCAGGGTTATGGTGGAGCATTTTTACCATTTACGCGAGTTTAGTGGGGGGGCTCTATTCCTCTAACAACGGCGCTTTACAGGCTTTAAGTGGAGCGATGATCGTTAGCGGAGTGTTGTTTATCCTAATTTCAGCATTTAAGCTAATGGATAAAATCGCTCGTCTTTTTACTCCAACCATCACCTTTATTTATTTACTTTTATTGATCTTTCAATTAAGTGGATCTTTTATGAAAGGGATGATGGGGATTACCATAGCCCACACCATGTTAGATGTTAAAGTATTCATCCTTAGTGTGATCGTGGTCTGCATTACCTTTTGGTTAGGCAACAGCCGCTTTGTATTACTAAGCCAGTTTTCAATAATTCTCAGTATAGTGATAGGCTGCCTATTATTTATAATCTGCGGTAGTATGCCGGCGGTTTCTCGTGCGGATACTCTATTTAAGCTGCCGGAAATATTCCCATTTGGAACACCCCGATTCGATGCCGGGACAATTACTACTGCATTTTTACTAACCCTATTATTAATAACCAATGCAGTGGCATCCATCCGTTTGATGGAGACCGTTATGAAACCAAAGCAAGGGGATCATCGTCGTTATTTGCGCGCCGGGTTTACTTCTGGAATTACGCATCTTATTAGTGGTGGTTTAGGAGCGGTCGGCTCAGTCCCTATTTCGGGAGCGGCGGGATATGTTGAGCAAACAGGGATGAGGGAGCGCAAATCATTTTTAATTGGCTGCAGCTTAGTGATCTCAATATCCTTGTTTCCGCCTATGATGAATTTCATATCTGCGATTCCAGCTCCCATAGGCTATTCTGTTACCTTCGTCATTTTTGTGAAGATGGTCGGACTAGCGCTAAAGGAATTGAAAAAGGTTATTCATGAAGAGCGAACATTTATTGTCAGTGGGCTTTCCCTTTTAGTGGGTGTAGGTTTAATGTTTATTCCTGCATCAGCTACGGCCCATTTATCTCCGATCGTGATAGCCATTTTAAATAATGGATTAATATGCGGAAGCCTATTAGCGATTATTTTGGAACAAGGGTTAATGTGGAAAGATGCATTTCGATATGAGGATTCCAAGAAAATTAACCGATAATTTGGAGGGCTAAAAATGCATTATCTAATTTCTATTGCTGGTCTGGTTATTGTTCTATTACTGGCATGGCTAGGAAGTAACAATAAGAAAAAGATTAAATATCGTCCAATCATTGTAATGATTGCTATTCAGATAGGTTTGGGATTAATTATCCTAAAAACGAGCATTGGAGAATTTTTGATTAAAGGGTTTGCTGATAGTTTTGCAAAATTACTTGGATACGCCAATGAAGGTACTGACTTTGTGTTTGGCGGCATTGCAAATGAAGGGGCGCATACATTTTTCCTTTATGTTTTGATGCCCATTGTTTTTATGTCAGCATTGATAGGGATTTTGCAACATTACAAAATACTCCCATTCATTATAAAGTATATTGGTTTGGTGCTAAGTAAAATAAATGGCATGGGTAAATTGGAATCTTATAATGCAGTTGCAGCCGCAATTGTCGGACAAAATGAAGTATTTATTTCGGTGAAAAACCAGCTTGGACTATTGCCAAAACATCGCTTGTATACATTATGTGCGTCTGCAATGTCTACGGTATCCATGTCAATCGTTGGTTCCTATATGACGATGCTAGAACCTCGGTATGTAGTAGCTGCATTGATATTAAACCTATTTGGCGGATTTATCATTTCATCCATCATTAATCCGTATGAAGTTACACCTGAAGAAGATATTGTTGAAGTTCAGGTAGAAGAAAAACAAACGTTTTTTGAAATGCTGGGCGAATATATTATGGATGGCTTTAAAGTAGCCATAGTAGTTGGGGTAATGTTAGTTGGTTTTGTAGGAATCATTGCTTTAATTAACGGAGTCTTCAGTGGCATATTCGGAATCTCGTTCCAAGGAGTGTTAGGCTACGTCTTTGCACCCATCGCCTTTCTTATCGGTGTGCCATGGCATGAAGCTGTTGAGGCCGGTAGTATTATGGCGACAAAGCTTGTTGCGAATGAATTCGTTGCTATGCTTGACTTTGTTAAGATTCAAGAAGGTTTAAGTGGCCGTACTACAGCCATTGTCTCCGTTTTTCTAATCTCATTTGCTAACTTTGGGTCGATTGGTACCATTGTGGGTGCAGTGAAGGGATTGAATGAAAAGCAAGGGAATATCGTCGCACGATTTGGATTAAAGCTGTTATTTGGCGCCACACTTGTAAGCGTTTTATCAGCTTTGATTATCGGTATCATATTCTAGTTGTAGCAAGGAGTATTAACATGAAACAAACACCCCGGTTTAAGCGGATTTTCGTCATCGTTATGGATTCTGTAGGCATTGGTGAAGCTCCAGATGCTGACAAGTTTGGGGATGCAGGATCACATACATTACGGCATATTGCAGAAAAAATGAATGGGCTACATGTTCCTGCGTTATCCAAGCTAGGGTTAAGTCATATTGACCCAATACCCGGAGTTCCCAACGTAGAGCACCCTTTAGCTTATTGGACCAAAATGCAGGAAGCTTCTAATGGAAAGGATACGATGACAGGTCACTGGGAGATCATGGGCCTACGAATTGATGTTCCTTTCAAAGTGTTTCCTGAAGGGTTTCCTTATGAATTAATTAATGAATTAGAAGAAAGAACAGGACGAAAGGTGATTGGGAATAAACCCGCTAGTGGTACAGCTATTCTCGATGAGCTTGGACAAGAGCATATGAACACAGGTGCACTCATTGTCTATACTTCTGCAGATTCCGTGATTCAGATTGCGGCTCATGAAGAGGTTATTCCTTTGGAAGAACTGTATCAAATCTGTGAGATTGCCAGAGAGATTACTTTACGTGAGGAGTACATGCTAGGAAGAGTGATTGCTAGACCATTCCTCGGGCAGCCCGGAAATTTCAAAAGAACATCGAACCGTCATGATTATGCCTTGAAGCCGTATGGAAGAACCGTGATGAATGAGCTTAAGGATGCCGGGTTCGATGTACTAGCGATTGGCAAGATCTCAGATATATACGATGGGGAAGGTGTCACCAAGTCTTTCAGAACAGTGTCTAACATGGATGGCATGGATAAACTCATGGAGACCCTTCATACTGATTTTACAGGACTTAGTTTCTTGAATCTTGTCGACTTTGATGCACTTTATGGCCATCGTAGAGATCCGATCGGGTATGGGAAAGCGCTAGAAGAATTTGATGATCGATTACATGAAGTTCTAGCGGAGCTATGTGAAGATGATCTTCTTATAATTACGGCAGACCATGGGAATGATCCCATTCATGCGGGCACGGATCACACCCGTGAATATGTTCCTTTACTCCTCTACAGTAAGAGTTTCAATCGACAAGGGGAGCTGCCTATATCGAGGACTTTTTCGGATATTGGAGCAACAGTTGCTGATAACTTTGTTGTGACCATGCCCCAATTTGGTAAGAGCCTCCTACAGGAGCTTAAATAAACTATAATTTGAATAGACACTTTGAATAGAAACAGGATACATAACTTGTATTAGTAAAAGGTATCCTGTTTGTTTTTTTATCTACTTATCTTTGTATCTAAAAAGCTGCCGAGAAAGCGGCTTTTTTTGTTATTACGGATCAAATACGAGGGTAATAATCAATTATTAAAGGGGTTAATTTTAGAGCCACCTGTCGTTAACCCTTTTTTCGATGAATCGCATTCTAATACAACGTTATAAATAATCTAGTTTCTACTCATGCCACTCCTTCGATAGTAATAGTATTGACAACCTGTATATACAGGTTTAAACTGTGTGAAGTGTTTGAACTTGTATATACAGGTTTAATGGTTGAAATAAAGGAATTCTTTTTGGAGGTGTTCAACTTGAGTCAGTCCCAGTATTCGGAATGGTGGCGCCGCTCCACGGTGTATCAGGTGTACCCGAAGAGCTTTAAGGACACTACAGGCAACGGAACAGGAGATATTAAAGGACTTATTGAGAAATTAGATTATTTGCAGAAGCTTGGAATCGATATTGTCTGGTTACAGCCGGTTTATGTTTCGCCGCAACATGATAACGGTTACGATGTAGCAGATTATGAAAATATTAACCCGGATTTCGGTACGATGGAGGATTTTGACGAGCTAATACAGGAACTGCATAGACGCGAAATGAAGCTAATGATTGATATCGTGGTTAACCATACCTCGACTGAACATGAGTGGTTCAAACAGTCCATTTCAAGCAGGAACAATCCTTTCCGTGATTACTATATCTGGAAGGACCCGGCTCCGGACGGCGGCTTACCCAACAACTGGCAGTCGAAGTTCGGTGGGCCTGCCTGGCAGTTCGACGAAGCGTCGGGACAATATTATCTTACTCTCTTCGATAAAACCCAAGCGGATCTGAACTGGGAGAATGAGAAGGTACGTAGAGCAGTGAATGATATGATGTTATTCTGGGCTAAAAAGGGTGTCGACGGCTTCCGCATGGATGTAATTAATTTAATCTCCAAAGATCAGCGCTTCCCTAACGATGACGGGAGTGTTCCACCGGGGGATGGACGTAAATTCTATACTGACGGTCCACAGGTCCATGCATACATCAAAGTAATGTATGAAGAGGTGTTTGGTCCGTTTGAGATGGTGACTGTAGGAGAGATGTCCTCAACTACACTGGAGCATTGTATCCGGTACTCAAGTCCTGAAGAGCGGGAATTTTCCATGACCTTCAATTTTCATCATTTAAAAGTCGACTATCCGAATGGACAGAAGTGGGAACTGATGCCTTATGATTTCGAGGCAATGAAACGGTTGTTCGCGCAATGGCAGACCGGAATGCAGAAAGGCGGAGGCTGGAACGCACTATTTTTTAACAATCATGATCAACCACGTGCCCTTTCCAGATTCGCTGATGATAAGGTCTACCGTGTGGAAAGCGCCAAGCTGCTCGCGACAACTCTGCATGGCCTTCAGGGAACACCTTATGTATATCAAGGGGAAGAAATCGGTATGCCGAATCCGGTATGGAAAAGCATCGATGAGTTCCGCGACATTGAGTCACTAAATATGTACCGCATTCTGTGTGAACAGGGGAAAAGCCCGGAGGTTGCCCTCAGCATTCTACAGGAGCGTTCGCGGGACAATTCACGTACGCCGATGCAGTGGGATGACAGCCGGAATGCCGGATTTACCCCTGGTACTCCATGGTTGAAGGTAGATGAGCGGTATCCAAACATCAATGTGCAGAAGGAACTGGAAAACCCTGATTCCATCTTCCACCATTACCGCAAACTGATTGCACTACGCAAGGAGTATGGAGTATTCATAGATGGTATTTTTAAGAGACTCGATGAAGGTCATCCTGAAGTCTTCGCTTACGCCAGAACAGGAGATGGAGAGACACTTGTTGTGGTCTCGAACTTCAGCAGTAAAGAGATCTCTTTCCGCTTTAAAGACAATCACTGGACTGAATTGTCGCCAAGTGGTAAGGACGAGCTTCTGATTGGGAATACAGCAGATGCACCATCATTAACACAAGAGCTTCAGCTTAGTCCTTATGCTTCCTACATGTGGTTAGTCCGCTAACGAGGTGTACTTGAGAAGGAGCACACATCAATTTTGTAAGGAGTGAAGATATGGCTATAGACCGCAAAAATGTTGAAGATATTGTACGGGCGGTTGGGGGCAAGGAGAATATTGAGGTTGCGACGCATTGTGTAACCCGGCTGAGATTCTCGCTGTATGACGAGAGCAAGGTGGATTCGGAAGCCCTGGACCGTAACGAACTCGTAAAAGGACAATTCTCTACGCAAGGGCAGTTCCAGATCGTTATCGGACCAGGAACTGTAGATAAAGTATACGATGAAATGATTCAAATCACTGGTGGTGCCCGCTCTTCCAAGGATGACGTGAAATCAGCGGCAGCACGGAAACAGAATCCATTGCAGCGGGCGATCAAAACACTGGCTGATATTTTTATTCCGATTCTTCCGGCCATCGTAACCGCAGGTTTGCTGCTTGGGATTAATAATATTTTGACCGGACCTGGTATCTTTTTTGATAGTAAGTCATTGGTAGATGTCTATCCTGCATGGAAAGACATTGCTGCGATTATTAACACGATTGCCAGCACAGCCTTCACCTTTTTACCAGCCCTTATCGGTTGGGCAGCTGTTACACGTTTCGGGGGCAGTCCTCTGCTCGGAATCGTGCTGGGTCTCATTCTCGTACATCCGGATCTATTAAGTGCCTACAGTTATGCAAGTGCTTCAACTGAGGGAACCGTTCCGACCTGGAATTTGTTCGGCTGGCATTTGGAGAAGATCGGTTATCAGGGGCAAGTATTGCCTGTACTGGTTTCGGCCTATATTCTGGCTAGACTGGAGAAGTTCCTCAACCGCCGGGTGCTTGATTCCATTAAACTACTGGTCGTTGCTCCAGTGACCCTGCTGGTTACAGGTTTTCTGGCCTTCACCATTATCGGACCCGTTACGTTCGCCATTGCCAATGCTATCACCTCGGGTTTGATCTATGTATTTGATCATTTTGCGCTCCTTGGTGGTTTGATCTATGGTGGATTCTATGCACTTCTGGTCATCACTGGGATGCATCATACTTTCTTGGCAGTCGATGTTCAGCTCATCGGCAGTGAGGGAGGCACCTTCCTCTGGCCGATGCTGGCGCTCTCCAATATTGCGCAAGGCGCTGCGGCACTGGCGATGATGTTCGTTGTTAGAGAACAAAAGGCAAAAGGTTTGGCGGCTACGTCTTCCGTCTCTGCATTCCTCGGCGTGACTGAACCGGCAATCTTTGGGGTGAATATCCGCTATCGCTATCCTTTCATCTTCGGGATGATCGGCTCAGCAATTGCCGGTATGCTCCTTACCGTTAACCAGGTTCGAGCTTCATCCATTGGCGTAGGGGGAATTCCCGGTTTCCTTTCTATTTTCCCGAATCAGTGGGGCGTTTTCTTTATTGGCATGGTTATTGTTCTCGTTGTGCCATTTGCCGCCACAGTATTGTACGGACGTTCTGTAGTGGGTCGTTCCGAAAAGAACACAGTTACAGAGGCTTCTAGTACTACGAGCGAGCCAGAGGAATTGAGTAGCCGTCATTCAGTTCAAGGGTCACAGGAATCAGTTAATATTCTGGAGCTTGTCTCACCGCTTAGTGGAACTGCAGTATCGCTGGAACAGGTGCCTGATCCTGCCTTTGCTGAAAAGCAAATGGGTGAGGGAATTGCAATCGAACCTTCTGAGGGGAAAGTATATGCTCCCTTTGATGCTACAGTAGCCCATGTGATTAAGAGCAAACATGCGCTTATACTGGAGCATGCCAGCGGTGTTCAGGTATTAATCCACGTTGGAATTAACACGGTGGCGCTTAAAGGTAGCGGTTTTACCAGCCTGAAAAATATTGGTGATAAGGTGCAAGCAGGAGAGCTTCTACTAGAATTTGATATGGAAGCTATCCGCGCAGCAGGTTACCCGGTGATTACTCCAATCATCATTCCTGCAGGTCAGGAGATGGTCGAGAAGATCGAGGAGAAGACCGGACCAGCTACGGCCAAACAAACAAGCATCTTGACTATTCATCTCAAGGGTTGATAAAGGCTATATTGGCAAAGACTTTATACTTTAGAAAGACAGCCCCTTGGGGGCTGTTTTTCTATAAATATAAGAATTTATATGTTCAACGCTATAAATTCCCCTCCAATTGAATCGATGCTTCCAAAGGCATGACGTGATACAATAAAGGGCGGTGATCAAAATTGAGAGAAAATAAATATTTGCAAATTTATAATGAATACAGCAACCAAATCCATTCTGGACAACTGCTGCCGGGAACCAAGCTGCCTTCCGAAAGTGAACTCGCCGAAGCTTACGCCACTTCACGAGAGACCGTGCGCAAAGCGCTGAATCTACTTTTCCGTGAAGGATATATTCACAAAATTAAGGGCAGAGGCTCCTTTGTGCTTGACATGACCAGAATGGATTTCCCTGTTACCGGTTTGATTTCATTTAAAGAGATGGCCGATACCCTGGGTACTGCCTCACGGACACTGGTAGAGCGGACGATACAAGAGCCGGCAGGCTCCGCAATCGCCAGACATCTGCAGATTCCACCTGAAACTCTGATTTGGAAGGTTGTTCGCGCCAGGGAAATTGAAGGTGAACGGATCATTTTGGATAAGGATTATTTTCGTGCGGATATTGTTTCCTTTCTGAGTGAGGAAATCGCGGAAGGCTCAATCTATGAATATCTGGAGCTGGAATTGGGTCTTAAGATCAGTTATGCGAAGAAGCTGATATCCGTTGAGCCTTCTACCGAGGAGGATCATAGACTGCTCGATTTGAAGAATTTTACGCATATTGTAGTAGTACGAAACTATGTGTATTTGGAGAACACGGTGCTTTACCAATATACCGAGTCTAGACACCGGCTGGATAAATTCCAGTTCGTGGATTTTGCTCGAAGGGTGAGGCGATAAGCTGATCCGAGGGTGTCCCAGTTATCAGTGTATCCGCTGGTGCCTTGTATAGCATGGCTCTGAAAAGCGATGGAAACGTATGGATATGGGGAGCGAACAATGAGGGCCAGCAGAACCTGTTGCAATTTCGCTTGTAGAAGAATCTTATTAGATTTGAAGAGTAGGGAATTTCATGCCTAAGTGGCAATGAATTCCCTATTTTTATAGGTGAGTCAAAAAGAGAAAACTCTTTTCATATTCATTCTTTATCATTACAGCTATCCGTCTAGACTGTTAAAATGATGGAAGTATGGTAGACAAAGGAGATAAGCAATGAATAATGGCTTTCGGATCAATACTAAGGAGAACCGACACCGAACTCTGAGGCAAGTAAAACAAGCGGCGTTTCATGCTTTACAGGAATATGAAATAGACTGGAACTCCATTCACTTCATTCAAGTATCCGAACATGTCACCTTCCGCATTGTAAGCGATGTGGGGGAACAGTTCTTGCTCCGCATTCACCCGGATAACAAACAACGCGAAGGAACCATTTCAGAAATTGAGTGGTTGTTCGCTTTGAAGAGCAAGGGCCTCCTCTTGCCCGAAGCTGTAATCAATCGTGAAGGGGCCTTTATTACGGAAACATCGGTGTGTGACGGACAACGGTTTTATTCGAGCTTAATGCGATGGGTCGAGGGAAAGCATGTAGACAAAAGCGAACTAACGGAGGAGGGCATCCGTAAAACAGGATCATTGATGGCAAAGCTTCATGAGGCCAGCTCTGATTTTAGTCCTTCCAGCGGCTTTACTCGTCCTTCTTGGGGTGCACTGAGCTTTAAACGGGACTGGGATCACCTAAGTCTACATCGCAAACATTTCATATCGGATGAGGGTTTTAAGTTATATTCCGCAGCCGCCACTAAAGTGGCAGCTTGTCTCGAAACGTTCACAAGACATGAACAAAATTATGGGATGATCCACGCGGACTTACATAATAAAAATGTCATTTTTCGGGATAATGAACCTTATCCTATCGATTTTGGCAGGTGTGGCTTCGGCTATCATCTTTACGATATAGCTCAGGCTATTATGGGATTATACCCAACACAAAGAGCTTATTTCGTCGAAGGATATCAGAGAATCAGGAAGCTGGAAGATGAACATATAATGAAGCTAGAGTGCTTCTTAGTCATGGCGATAATCGAAGCCTATAGCTTTCATGCAGAGAATCCGCTTGAGACCGAGGGGTTGATTGAAGAGCAGCCATATGCTCAAGCGATTTTGAGAGCTTATGTGAACGGGACAACCTTTTTATTTAATTCTCTGGATATTTCAATATAAAAGATTAGAAAATGATGTGCGTTATATTTTTCAAATGGTATTATTAGGATGAACTGCTGAAAACTATTTAAATTGTATTTGGAATCTTAGCAATGAAAATGGTTGACAAAACTTTATAAAAAGTGAGGAGTAGAGCAATGAACTTTGATAAAGAACAGCTTTTTTGGATAAATCCAATCAATGATTACTCTATTACAGAAAACAGGATTGAATTTGTAACGATGCCGAATACAGATTTTTGGCAACGAACCTATTATGGTTTTAGAAATGATAATTCACCTGCACTGTTAATGAAAACTGCTGAGAAGTATTTTTCATTTATAGTAAGAACAGATTATGATAGTACACATAGATACGAGCAGTGTGGGATAGTCATCTATCAGGACAGTGATAATTGGTTCAAGGCATCGGTAGAATATGAAAATGAGGAATTCCAAAGACTTGGAAGTGTGGTTACAAATCACGGATATTCAGATTGGGCAACAACTGATATCGATGCAAACATTAAAACTATGTATTATAGACTAAGTCGACGCGAAAGTGATTTCTGTATTGAAAGCTCTTTGGACGGGACTATATTTGAACAGATGCGTATTTTTCATTTGTTTGAAGGGAATGAGGAAATAAATTTTGGCTTATATGCTTGTAGCCCAGAGAATTCTTCATTTAAAGGTGTTTTCACCGAAATGGAAATTACAGAGTGTAAGTGGTTGGAGCATAAATAGTCGTTTACGCAGCTGAAAGTGAATATTACTCAAAAGGGCCTTCCTAAAAGGAAGGTCTTTTTTTAATGGAGTGGTTATAAAGTTGTCATCAGTTTCCGATTTCTATAGTTATCCATGTGGTAAAATTAGGATAATTGGATCTTGGGAGGCGAGGACATTGAGTCTTGTGATGATCATTTTATTACTGTTCTTAAATATTCCAGTATATAAATTTTTATTTCGCGTGTTCTTCGTGAATAAAGATGATTATAGCGAATCGATTAGGCATACTTTTACACCTAACATCATTTCATTATTCCGGGGAGAGTATTGGAAGGATAGAATGAATACGGCAAGGCTTCAGTTTTTTATACTCATTTGCGGTGGGATTGTTGTTTTGGAATACCTTGTTTTGTATAAAATAATTGATATTTTTCGTTAACTAGAACTTCATTTAGAAACTTCTGCTTATGGTGAGCAGGAGTTTTTTTATCTTGCATAAGCACCGCCCTATTATGGAAAACTTATGTAGTGCGAATAAACAGCATGAATCTATTTTGCGAGGTGATAATGATGACAAATCAAGATCCGCAGGAGCTTCTTAAAAGTAAACACAAGCTGGATGAGCAGAAGAGGCAGTTCACAAATTTTGCCCGAAGTGCTTCCGGTCATGGTGAAGCAGAAGCAGGCCAGGAATTCAGTAATGACCGAGTGCCAGATGATCAAAACCGCATGAAATCTGTTGAGAAAAGACAAGATTGATCTTAAAAAGCTATCAAATAAGCCGATCCTTTTCTGGATCGGCTTAGAAAAATAAATTTTTACGTTGTAAGGTTGTTCAATAGGTATCGGATGCTAGAGTTTTCTTGCTTTAATTACAAAAGTTACAGGAAGCATCTTTGCTTTTTTTGCAAAATCGCTTTTATCGTCCCGCGACTGCATAAGTTCATCATCAGATTGCTCAATCATTTGCTCAATAACAAATCCAGCTTTAGATAGCGCATTCACATAAGTTGATAATTTACGATCCGATAAAGTTAGCGTACTTTCATCAAGAGATACTGAATACCAAGATTCATCGAAATAACATTTTTTAAAAACAAGCATATCATTTTCTGCAACAACACATTTGTGTATAGGGTGAGACCAGCTGAAAATAAATGATCCATCTTTTTTAAGGTAAGAAGCAATCCGGCTAAAAGTACCCTCAAGGTCAGTTGTCCAGCCTATGGCATAAACCGAATATACAAAGTCAAAATAATCCTCTGGCAGGCCACATTCTTCTTCCATAGGTGAGCAGATCAATTTTGCTGAAAGACCGTGCTCCGTCAAAAGTTGCCTAGTCTTTTCGATTTGGTTCTCTGCTATATCCGTACCCCATAGTTCAGATGCATTGCGTTCCCCCAGATATTGCAAAGATTGACCGCTTCCACAGCCTATCTCCAGCAACTTTTTCCCTGAGACATCACCAAAAAGTTGGCATTGTTCTTCCGATACAAATGCTCCATAAAGAGGAAGTGCAGTAGCTCCTAAAACTTCATTTCCTTTTGTATCCCAAAATAAGCTGTTTGTTTCATGAATAGTATTCGTATCCATATCGACCGAGATGGCGACGCCAACCTCACCAGCGCCTATAACGTTTGTTCTATAACCAGAATTTTTGTCCATGCAGACACCCGCCCCAAATATAGATTATATAAGCCTAAACATATCTCCCGACTTGCGCGTAATCCCAATAACATATATCGAACACGAACAAGCTGAGGGATTAACCATAGAATAATCTACCATTTTCCCATGAACATATCCATCCAAAATTTCCCACTAAAATTTCCAATTGTGAAATAAAGCATGAATTTCTGTTTATCTCTCGCAGGGGGAGCCAGAATAAGTATGAATGTTACGATATTTTAATTTACGAGAAGGATCAGTTTTTCATGCTGCTCTAGGCATGCAACTGGACTCGCACACACCTTTCCTAGATAAATAGGCAGTCAAGCTATAATTTAATTCTAGCTATTGTATAGTCCAATCCCGACTACAGTTCTTACATACATTAAAGAGAGACTGGTAGTTTATATTAAATCTTTAATTAAGGGAGGATTCACTAGAATGGCCATTCTATCATCAGGACCTATTGATAATAGCGCTGTGAGCGGTTTCAGACCTACTGAACAGGTGACGGTCAAGATTGATAACCGGGATGCGTTAAATCAGTCCGCAATTCTGATCCAAGGGTACAATTTAACCCTCACAAGGACCTTGTATGTAAGCGAGCTTGTTACTATTTCTCCAGACGAGGTGATTACAAGAAATTACTTTGCCAATCTGGATGCCTATGAGTTTGTCTTTACAACGGAAGGTCTTGCAGAATTACAGACGGAAATTTCCATGTGGGGCAAAAATACAGACGGGGAGCTGGTTACCGCCCACCGGCTTGTATCATCTGAGCTGCTGGGAACTGAAAATGGGGGAGCCACAGGCTCCGTTAACCGCATTTATGTTTCCAATTTCAATAGCAATGATGTTTCTGTGATCAACGGGGCAACAGGTGCGGTGATAGTAGTCATCCCTGTAGGTGTGAATCCTGCGGGAGTAGCCATAAACCCGTTAACTAATCGTATTTATGTTGCTAATTTGAACAGCGACAACGTATCCGTTATCGACGGAGCGACCAATACGGTGCTGGCTACCATTCCTGCCGGGGATGGAGCAGGTGCTGTCGCGGTCAATACTGCTACCAATGCTATCTATGTTGCTAACTTTAATGATAATAGTGTTACTGTCATTGACGGATTAACCAACACAGTGGTGACTACCATTATTCCCGCCGGCGGTTCTCCTTTTCCAACGGGGATCGGCGTGAATTCCTTAACCAATACTATTTATGTAGCTGAATTCAACTCGGATATTGTTACCGTCATTGACGGGTCTACGAATATGGTTATTACGCAGATTCCCGTTCAGGTTAATCCATTTCGGGTGGGCGTTGATCCCTTAACGAACCGGATTTATGTCTCGAACTTTACCAGTAACACCATTTCAGTCATTGATGGAGCCAGCAATACTGTGATAACTAACTTGCCTGTAGGAACGACTCCGGCTGAATTGGGAGTGAACATATCAACCAATGCCATCTATGTGCCAGACCGGGATGACGACAATGTGTCGGTGATTGGCGGTTTAACGAATACGGTGATTACTACCATTCCGGTCGGGAATAACCCTAATGGTGCAGGAGTTAATCCATTGACCAATCGCATCTATATCACCAATCAGGATGATAACACGGTATCGGTCATTGATGGGGTTACCCAGACTGTGATTAGTGTTATTCCTGTAGGTGCACGTCCGTTCTCAGTCGGTGTCAATCCGTAGGAAGCAAGGACAAAGAATTTAGTACACTCTAAATTCTGTTCTTCATCTTACCGCAGGGGGTGAATCATACGATGAAAATAACATCGGCAGAAGAAATTATGATCCTATTGTCGAGTATGGACAAAGAGCATTCTGCAGCACGTATCTACGTTCCGGGCATAGGTGAATTCACGATTGTACTACAAAAGAAAGAGGGTAGCAGCGGGACAGCAGCAGAAGAACGCATAATACCGGCAGCAGGGTTAACAAGGAACCCTTATCTTTAGTGATAATCAGTAACTCAACCTTCTTCCGGTAAGGAAGAGGCTGGGGGTTTGTATCTTGGAGTTTTGTATATGAGAGAAGTAGAAACAGTCTTGGACTGAATACGAAAGTCCAAGACTGTTTCTACTTTTTTCCGCCTAATGTTTCGAGATAGATTTCCTGCCTGCAGCAGGTTGTACAACTCGAAGACCTTTAATAGGAGAGGTACTCCGGCCAACATTTTTCCTTTTACCAGGAACTGCCGTGTTGACATTTAAAAACTTAGATTGACTTTGAATACTAGTGGATACAATATTAACCGTGTAATTTCTGTAGTTACCAATACTGATTTTTCTCAATCCAAGCCTTCTACAAAGCGGAGCAGCACAGTAACCTGCGCCACCACAAAGTTTGAAAGCATTTTGCGGTAGAGTAAGATAGTTAACACCTGACCATACAAGACGCCTATCTGCAGATTCGGCATAGTAATATATCTCACGATTGTTGACTGCCCCATTCAATACCTCTACCGTTTGACCTGGATTAATTGTGTACCAACCTACCGCTTCGTACCAGCTGGGCCAAGGTATTAAGGGGATAGAGCCCTTATTACAGCTTGCAGAGGAGTAATATGCAAAGGCAACATATATGGTTACACTGGTACTATTACGAAAACTAAGTCCCATTGCATTCAGCTCCTTTCTTTTTGATAGAATAAAGTATGCAGTTTAATAGAAGAAAGGAATGGACATTAAGAAAATAATTTCGAATCGATTGGGTTGCTCATGTGAAGAGCCAGGGTAGATAAATTAAGAAGAGACCTCTCGCGTGCCGTCCTTTATCTATGTCATCCTATTTATCGATCGAACTTATTAATTCGTCAGAGGACGTAGATCTGTTCTGTTTGGTCCGAGTCAAAAAAACATATGTGGATGTATATATTAGAAACATAACACCTGCAGGGTTGTAATGAGTATTTGCTCTGACTAATAGTTAAATTAATCCCAGCATTTGTCATACAGACGCTCCCTATGTGTCGATGAAATATCATAGTGAAGAAATGCGTGAACTGGTATACACACTAGGCAAAACTTTACTTAGATTTCTGGTCGAACTCCGCAGACCTGTTCCAAGGCTGACTTATTTCCAATGACATGTACAACATTAAGAGTATCAAGTAAAATGGCTGATATAAGAATTCTGAATGTATTGGTTTGATCAGGGGGGGAGTTTTACAATGAAGAAAAAGGTACTAACTGAACGTCAGTTAAAATCGCAACAAGTCAAAGAAAATATACATAATGCAGCCATCAGGATGCTGAAAGAATATGAATACGACTATTTAACGGTTCGTAATGTATGCAAAGAAGCCAACGTATCTACAGGTACGTTTTATCATCATTTTAAAAACAAAGATGATCTTTTGACCTATTATTTAGCATACGGGTACGAAAAGTACATGGATGAAAACGAGATTCTGTTTGATGATGATGTGAAAAAGAACATCGCTCAAATTTATCATATTTACATTTCTTATTGTATGGAGATGGGTATTGAATTTTTATCAAATTACTATTCCACTAAAAATAAAAGCTTAAATACACGTGATAAACATTCCCCAGAAGAAATCCACAAGGTTCCATTTTTTGAAAAGTCGATCATTGCCATAAAACATGGGCAAGAACAGGAATTTATATCGCCAGATGTAGATATACATGAAGCTGCTAATGATATTTGCACTTTAGTTAAAGGACTCATCTTCGAGTGGTGCCTGACAGATGGGAGCTATGACCTACAAAAGAATGTTCAAAAAATCTTAAGGATTTATTTGAATAGTATAGTTACAGAGGCGTATAGAGCTTTGTACGAATAAATTTTTGGAAATAGTTATTTGACAACTATGGATTTTTGCTTTAAATTTAGAACACGTTCTAGAAATGGTTATTTGTTCTCTAAGCAACGCCAACCGGGGGTCTTTATGGAGACCTTAGGATGAAAAACTATTTACTGAGCGTTTGAGTACTTTACACGGTGATCGTCTTCCCCTAGTGGCAGTAGGTTTTATTCATAGTCCAGAAGAATGCTAGACATCCTAAACAGTGGGATTACTCTTGTTGCCATGGGTCGGGAATTTATTGTGGAACCGCATTGGGTGAAGAAGGTGATGGATGGGAATGAAGGAGATATTGCTTGGGAGAAACTATTTTTTATCGAAGGTTGGGTACCTGTGGCGAAAAAAATGAATAGGGTGGTGTAAGGTCGGAACTATGGATTAAAATCTCAAAGTAAAGCAAAACATTCTAATTTAGAAAACTAGTAAACATAAATAACAGGATAATCATATTAACCTTTTATATGCATGCGCATGCAAATATATGGGTGTTTTCAAAATAAATACGCCAACTAATTGTTCAATACGAGGATAATAAATATTCCCTTATAAAAGGAGCCCTTTGAGAAACATGATTTCAATAAACATATTGGACTATTCGCCAGTGGACGAAAATTACGATGCACAAGAAGCATTGATTCAGACAACGGAGTTGGCAAAAAGAGCGGATCAACTTGGATATAAGAGATTTTGGGTATCAGAGCATCACCAAATGCAGTCCTTAGCAGGAAGTACTCCTGAACTGCTCATGATGCATCTTGCGGCTTCAACAAATCACATAAGAATCGGTTCTGGAGGAGTGATGCTTCCTCATTATAGCTCGTATAAAGTGGCTGAAAACTTCCGGATGCTAGAGGCTCTGTACCCTAATCGTATTGACTTAGGTATAGGAAGAGCTCCCGGAGCAAATAGATTAGTCACTCACGCACTTAATGAAGAGAAAACTAGACCACTTTCCTAAGAGCAACAAGTTATGGATCTAAAAAGTTTCTTAACGAATGATTTTCCAGAAGAACATCGTTTCAAAGATTTGTTCACTACGCCTGATATTTCTACAACTCCAGAAATGTGGGTCTTGGGTGGGGGAGGAGGAAGTGCCAAAATAGCTGCTGATAATGGCGCTGCATATACGTTTGCTCATTTTATTAATCCTTATGGAGAAGGGATAAGAGCAATAAATCACTATCGAGAAAACTTTAAACCATCCAAATTGTTTAAAGAACCTCATGTAATGATTGCTGTATTTGCTGTAATCGCAGAAACAAATGAAGAGGCAGAAGAGCTCGCAAAAGCATTTGATTTATGGCTTTTGAAAGCTGAGTCTGCACAAACTCCAAATTCTTACCCTTCAATTGAAACTGCAAAGATCTATTCATACAGTTCATTTGAGAAAGAAACTATTCATCGTAATCGCAATCGCGTTGTAGTTGGTGATGTAAATCATGTTAAGGAACAAATTGAGAATCTTGCAAAAAAATATGGAGTGAACGAAGTAACTATTCTGCCAAATATCTCAGGAGCTAATAATAGAGTTAAATCTATTGAACTGCTGGCGCGAGCTTTTAATTTGAAAGAATTATAATTTTTATTAAGGATTAGAAAAACGGAGCACAACTATCAAATTTATCATTGAAGGGGAAGTCGAAAATGTTGAATTTAAATGAATCATTAAACGATAATCTAAGCTTAGAACAAAGAATAGCTCGGTTAGAAGATATTGAAGCAATCAAACAGTTAAAGTATCAGTACGCACGTTATTGTGATAACCATTATGACCCGGATGGAATCGCCTCATTATTCATACCAGATGGACATTGGTTAGTTACTGGTATTGGTGGCGAGGCAACAGGCCATGATGAGATAAAGAAGCATTTCGTTGCAGCTTCTAAGGATATTGTATGGGTCGTACATTATATAACGTCACCAGAAATCGTAATAGCTTCTGATGGGAATAGTGCTACTGGAAAGTTTTATTTGAACTGTCTTGCTACCATTATTAATAAAAATGACAGATCCCAAGAAGACGCAGTAGTAATGACCGGGAACTATGTTGATCATTTCGTTAAGGTAAATGGAAAGTGGTACTTCAAAAAATTAAGCGGTGCTATAACTCAAGCGTCTGAATGGACAGATGGTTGGGTTCGTAAGCCTTGGATTGAATGAAGTATTCCTGCGTTATAAACCATTAGAGGGTAAAAGCTAAAATATAACAACCCACAGCCAAGATCATATTTATTATAAATCTTGGCTGTGGGTTGTTATTTATTTGTAATGAATATTATGATAATGGTTCATATCGCTAGTCATTGGATGCTCATGTGTGAAATGGAAGTGTTTGGAAAGTGCCACAGAAATTGTCAGAGTCTAACCGTATAAACACAGTTTCTTCCTCCCGCTAATATGTACTCCCCCCGTTCAATATGAACATTATTACCTAGAACAGTTTTAAATAGATGTAACTCATTTTTGCATAACCCGGTACATACAGCAGCAGCTTCACAGATCGGGCAATGTTTCTCAATGAATAAAAGACTGCCATCATCCTGCTCCTTAACCTCGGCCATATACCCTTCACTTGTTCGAATCTCAGCCAGTTTCTCCAGCTTCACTCTAACGTCTGCTGTATCACCAAGATGCTGAAGATATTGTTCTTGCATATTCTTATTTCGAACAGCCAGCAGCTTGTCCAGCCCCTCGTTTCCGAAAGCTTCTTTCATGGAATGGATCAGACTGACGGATAAATCCGAATATCCGCTTGGAAAAAACCGATCGGCCGCGGGGGTTAAGATCCATAGCTTGGTGGGTCGCCCCATGGGACGGGACTCTTCTTTATTAGTAACCAGCCCTTCTTCTTTCAGCGCATTCAAATGTTGACGAATAGCCATTCCAGATAGCGAAAACTGCGAGGAGAGTGCCATAACATCCATTCCCCCTTGCTGCTTTAACAGATCAATGATCGCTCTTCGGGTCTTGGTTGAGACATCCTTTTTGGTTTGATTTCGGCTCATGTTGCACCTCCTACTGAAACAACTAAATCTACATCACAGACTACATTTTAAACAAAAATGTTGACAAAGTCAAAGCTGAACTGTAGCTTAGACATTATAAACAAAAATGTTTACTAAGTGTCCGGATACGATGTATACATACCAATTTTCTTGGAGGTCACATTTCATGTCGTCTAATCATCAAAGTATTTTCAGCCCACGTTATTTTGCACTATCCATAGGTATTATTCTGTCAGTGATGGCCGTTGGATTCGAAGGCCTGTCCGTAACCACCATTGCCCCTTCAATTGCTGGAGATTTGAACGGCCTTAGCCTGTTTGGCTGGATATTCAGTACGTATCTGCTTGCGCAGATTATCGGAACTCTGGTCGTCGGTCGAATCATAGATAGAAGAGGACCTGCAGTACCGTTCACTATCGCACTTCTTTTGTTTATCGTTGGGTTGATTGCTGCCGCAACATCAGGCGATATGTATACCATGATAGGATCACGGGCCATGCAGGGTTTGGGTGCCGGAGCTATGATGACTTGTGTGTACACAGCAATATCCTTAAGCTACCCGGATGAATTACGCGCCAAAATACTCGGAGCATTTGGTACGGCCTATGTTCTTCCGTCCATGCTCGGTCCTTACGTTGCAGGTCTTATTGCAGATCAGTGGTCCTGGCGGTTTGTTTTCTGGGGAATATTACCGATCCTGATGATTTCAGCACTGCTTAGTTTACCTGCGTTCACGAAATTAAAAACACCGAAGACGCAAGGGGATATCGGAGCTTCATCAACTTGGAATGCGTTACTGTTAACGATGGGTACAGGGATTTTCTTAGTTGGTCTAAGCATGCTTCCGAGCATTATGGGATTTGTTTTAGTCATTATCGGCTTAGTACTTATGATATTTCCGCTCCGCAAACTGCTACCGAAGGGAACTCTTACGCTTAGAAGAGGCATGCCAGCTATTCTGGCAACACGTGGGCTGTTCTTCGCTGCCTATACCAGCACACAGAATTTCTTGGTATTGGCTCTAATCGATGTGAAAGGAATAACGCCTTCTCAGGCCGGATTGATTGTAGCGAGTGCTGCGTTGAGTTGGTGCGTCATAGCGTATCTGCAAGGACGGTGGGATTCGGCAGATCAGGGCCGTGGACGGCATACGCGAATTATTCTGGGTGTATTGCTGCTTGCCATAGGGATTACTATCGTATTTTGGATACCCGTTGTGACCGTTACCGTAGCAGTTATTGGACAGATCATCGCTGGAATCGGCATTGGATTGGCGCATCCGATTAGCGGTGTTGTGGCGTTTTCTCAGACAGGAGAAGGAGGTGTCGGCAACACCTCGGCTAATCTGCAATTTGCGGATTCTTTTACACCCGGTGTAGTTATCGGGATCGGCGGTTCCATCCTTGTGGTTTGTCAGGCTGGCGGAATGTCACTCCAATCCGGATTAATTGTAGCAATGGGTTTCCATCTCTTGTTGATTGTAATGAGTTTATTTGCGAGCACTCGGATCTCACCAGTAGCTGAACAAATAGGAACGGGTATCCAATCTTTAGGTTTGAAAAACTAATAAACGAAGGAGGAGTTCACAATGTTCATCGAGGTCAGTGACAAAGCATCAGAAAAAATCGCCGAAATCTTATCAAGTGCGAATATCCGAAATCCATTTCTAAGAGTGGGTGTTGATGAAGGAGGATGCAGTGGACTATCCTATACCCTAGTCGTGGATGAGCAGCAAGCAGAAGAGGATATTATATTAAATAAACAAGATTTTAGTATATTGGTTCACCCGAATAGTATTCCATATATTGACGGTCTTGAAATTGACTATGAAGAGAGTGGAATGGTAGGCGGATTCACTATGAATAACCCTAATGCAAAAGCTTCATGTGGATGCGGAGCCAGTTTCAGAATGGCCAATTATCGTGGCGAAATAAAAAAATGTGATTAAACAGCAGGAAGGAGAGAAGAGGAATGATATCATTTGCAGTATCCGAAAAAGCATTGGATTCATTTAAGAATGAATGGGGTTTGGAAGAGGGGCAATATGTAAGAATTTACGCAAAATATGCCGGTGGAGGCTCTGATGCTTTCACTGTTGGAATTAATGCAAGTGCTACACCGATCGATCCCGCATGGGTTCAATCCATTGGCGGATTTCATTTCTTTGTTGAAAAAACTGATGTTTGGATTTTACAGGATGAACTTCTTCAAATTGATTGTAATGAAAACGGCATATTTTCAAGCAAAATCTCCTGAACATCTTCTTGGGTTGCAATTTACAGTAGAATATCTACTACACTTCTAGCAATTTCGCATACTATTGTCTATACTGTTTTAAATAAATATCAGAATTGGATCTGATTTTTATAAGAAGCATGGTGCTAGGAAGCAGGTGCAGAGCATTGATAAATTTGGATAAATTAGCAAAGGCATTTACTAAAGGTGTCTATGAAATAGAAGATAGAAGCCGCTTAGTCATCCAGCCCAAAAGCTTATTAAGTGAATTCACCACCGTTAAGCATGGATTTCTATTTATCATTCGCGGGGGAGCCAGAATATGTGTGAATGGAACGGTATATGAATTACGGCCAGGATCAGTTTTTCATGCTGCTCCGGGCATGCAGATGGATTCGCAGGTTATAGGACAATCTGAGCTCGAGTATTACTCCCTTTTTTATAAATTGGATATGCCGGAAGAATTGAATAGTACTCACGAATTTGACTCTCATTTCAAGCTGGAGCCGGGAGCGAATCTAAAAATTATTGAATTACTAATTATGCTCCATCAGAATGCCCATCCATCCGGAGAAATTGGGAAGCTGCGTATCAAGGAGTTGTTCTTAAGCCTGATGCACCAGGTTCTGATTGCGTGCAGTTACAGAGAGAACGATCGTTCTCCGAATCAAAGAATGGTAGACGAAGCCCTTGCGTATATTAAACTTCATTATATGAATTCACTTACACTCGGTGAGTTAGCGGAACAGCATGCAATGAGTGCCAACCGCTTCTCTTACCTCTTTCATAAATATACGGGACTACGACCCATCGACTATGTCGTTAATTATCGTTTGCAACGGGCCTGTGAATTACTCAAAGCAGGTAATTTTCCTATCCGCGAGATTGCTGACCGTGTCGGTTATGACAATCCACTATATTTCAGCCGATTATTCAAAAAGAAATTCGGTGTTTCTCCCTCTGCCTATAAATAATGTACATAATGAGCTTCTTGTACTTGAACTACGTCTGCAGCTACTGGTGATAAGCCAGAAGTGCAGACTTTTTTTATTTAGATTAAATAATGATGCATGCTGGATTTGAGATTTGTACATTTGAATTTATTTAAATTTTTGATAAACTCACCTTTGTAACTGAGAATCATTATCAGTAAATTGATTTATAAATGAAAGGCTGGTAGATATGACAGAAAAAAGACCCAAACAATTATGTATTGGCCTGTCCTTAAATGCAACCTGGATGAAAGGAGACGGCTGGCGGCATCCGGATAGCAGAGTAGAAAAGATGGAGTCTATTGATTACTATATTGATTTGGCAAAAATGGCTGAGAATTCAAAGCTCGATTTTCTTTTCAGAGCTGATTATCTGTATGTTAGCCCGCAGATGTTAGGAGATTCCTCAAATTTCGGCAGCCCAGACCCTGCATTGTTTTTTGCAGCGATAGCTCGTGAAACCGAGCGGATCGGACTGGTAACGACGATTTCCACTACTTTTAATCCGCCGTATGTTGTTGCAAGGCAGCTGCAGTCCTTACACTGGCTGAGCAATGGACGCGCCGGCTGGAATATTGTCACTTCTATTGAAGGCGCCGATAATTTCAGCGACTCACCTATGCCGTCACCGGAAGAGAGATATGCCAAGGCTATGGAGTTCACGGATGTTGTATGCAAGCTTTGGGAGAGTTTTCCGAATGAAGCGATCGTTATCGACCGTCAGTCAGGTATGTTTTCGGATAAGGATAAAGTGACTGCCATTAATCATTCCGGGGAATTTTTCAGTGTAAAAGGGCCGCTTACTTTGCCTGCTCACAAGTCAGGAACGCCGCCGCTATTCCAAGCTGGGGCTTCGGATATTGGACGGAATTTCGCCTCATCTGTAGCTGATGCTATTTTTGCCGCAATGCCGGATATCGAATCGGGAGTGGAACTAAGGAATGATCTGAGAAGAAGAGCGGCTGAGCAGGGCCGTGATCCGGATGCTATCAAAGTTTTGCCGGGCTTATATTTTTTCCTGGCCGATACGCGCGAAGAAGCACTTGAATTACATAAGGCTGCACATGCGAATTTAAGCCTTGAACGCAGACATGCTTCGCTTAAATCGGTGCTGGGTCTTGATTTAAGCGGTTATCCCTTAGATAAGCGAGTAACTGCCGATATGTTACCCGATTCCAGTCAGGCCGTCCGCAGCCGGACTCATGCTGAGTTGTTACGGCGTTATATTATTAAAAATCAGCCTACAGTGAAAGAAATCTTGGACAGGCCGGAGATTGTCGGATCTGCACATTGGGTATCTGTCGGGACAGTCGAGGATGTGCTGAACGATATTATTGAACGGTTTGAAGCGGGGGCTATAGATGGCTTCATCGCCCTGCCAGGCGGTTCGGAACAATCTATGGAGCTGTTTTTTGAGAAGTTGGTACCGCAGCTGGTTGAAAGAGACTTATTCCGGAGCGAATATACGGGTAGCACTTTCCGTGAGCATTTAGGGATTTAAAAAAGAGAAATGAGGCGATTGAACGATGCATGAAGAGGAATTGTTTGATGTTACGATTATTGGCGGCGGTCCGGCTGGATTATTTGCTGCATTTTATAGCGGACTCCGTGAAATGAAAACCAAAATTATAGAATTCCAACCTGTGCTTGGCGGCAAAGTGCATGTCTATCCGGAAAAGATGATCTGGGACGTGGGAGGCTTACAGCCTATTCTTGGCTCGCAGCTTATTGAACAAATGGTTGGTCAAGGGATGACTTTCCAACCGGAGGTTGCCTTTAATGAAAAGGTCACATCCATCTCGCAAGATGAAGCAGGTTACTTTATTTTACACACAGCCGCAAACCGGAAGCATTTCACTAAAACTGTCATATTGGCCATTGGAGGAGGCATTTTGAAGCCGGTCAAGCTCGAAATCAAGGGTGCCGAAAGATTCGAAATCACAAATTTGCATTATACGGTGAAGTCACTTGCCCGCTTTAAAGAGAAGACTGTCCTAATATCGGGAGGCGGCCATTCTGCTGTAGACTGGGCGAATGAACTGGCTCCGATTGCCAAAAAGGTGTTTCTGACGTACCGGAAAGAGAACTTAAAGGGGCATGAAGCCGATATTTCACGCTTGGCAAACAATGGCGTAGAGTGCTTGTTAAATACTTCAATCGAAAAGTTGATTGCCACACCGGATCACGAAAGAATAGGGACTGTACTGCTAAAAAGTAATGACAACGGAGAGGGATTTGAGCTGTCTGTCGATGAGGTCATCATTAATCACGGTTATGAGCGCGACAAAGAACTGCTGGTGAACAGTGAAATTAAAATGGATCTGTGGGAACACCGGATTTCAGGATCAGTAATGAGCGGGACATCCGTGCCGGGTATTTATGCGGCAGGGGATGTTCTACATCATGAGGGGAAACTGCACCTGATCGCGGGGGCATTCCAGGATGCTGCCAATGCGGTAAACCAAGCCAAACAATACATCACACCGGAGGCAAATTCGTCCGGGATGGTGTCTTCACATAATGACCTGTTCACGCAGAAAAACCGTGATTTAATGAAGCATTTATACAGACAGTAATGATAACAACTCAAGGGGGAGCCAAATGAAAAGACTATATGGATGGATTACATCCTTAATTATACTAGTAGGATTACTGGCTGGGTGTTCCGAAACTTCAGTCACGCCTACACCAGAAGTTGGCAAGATCGAAGAAGCAGGATGGCCAAGAACAATTGCGGATGCCAGCGACAATGGAGTGGTGCTCAAGACACGACCTGAGCGTATAGCGGTTCTGCATCCCTTGTATTTAGATTACTTTTTTGCTCTTGATACGCCTCCAATCGCATCAACTAACGCAGCGGAAGCGATGAAGGATTTTGCTACTTTACAGCCTTACGCTGGAACTGCTGAAATCATTGATTTGGGCAGCAGCAATGCGAATCTGGAAATGATCATGGAAGCAAAGCCTGATGTGATTGTAACCTTCAAGGGTTCTGTTGATAGCAATTATGAAGAGTTGAATAAGATTGCACCAGTCATCTTAATTGACTACACCGATACCTGGGAAAAAACGACGATGCTGTGTGCTCAGATTGTTGGTAAAGAGACATTAGCGGAACAAGCCATTAAGGAAACCCAAGAAATGATTGCAAAAACAAAAGAACAGCTAAGTAGTCTTGAGAATAAAACCTTTGCTTTACTACGGGTCGACGGAAAAGCTAATTTTAATGCTCAAGGCTCTAAAAACACGATGTACTACAATCAAACTGTAGGCTTCGGGTTGTTGCCACCGAAGGGATATCCTGAAGAGGGAGGGGCCCTTTCTCTGGAAGGGATATACAGCATGAATCCTGATTATATTATTATCCAGCATGATATGGATATCGCAAAGGCAGCCATCAAGGACAAGGAAACTTCGAACGTGTGGAACTCACTGGAAGCAGTGAAAAACAATCATGTTCTTATCTTTGATAACTCACTCAATAGCGCAAGTATCCTGGCTGTCCGTTTGGCTGCAGATCATTTTCTGCAATTGGCGTCTGAACAATAAATTTATATTAAAAAATCCGATTGCACCTTTTAGGGCAATCGGATTTTTGTTATTAAGATAAATATCTTGACTGTTATTGATAATGGTTATCATTTATGATGAGTATTAGACAGATAACGGAGGGGTAGTCATTATGTACAAAAGCAATGAAATATTGCTTTGGGACCAAGCGACGGTCAAGTTATTGGATGTGCGCCATATTGAAAGGGTTCAAGGCGAAATTCTTCATAAGTACAAGATTCCTGCCAGTATATTTTTACTTTCGGTACAAGGGAGCGCTCAAGTTCAGTTAGATCACTCTGAATTTTCTTTTACAGGATTTCAAGTCCTGCATAGCGGGAAAGGGGCGACACTTAATATTGTTCCGACAAGTAAGAATTTTGTTTACTATATCATTTATTACCGTGCATGGATTCAAGAGGAGGATCTGTTCCAATCACAATATTGTTTTTCCCCTGATGCACCCATTTTACTTTATAACAAAATGCAATTGATGTATCAAAAATGGAACGAGCAAGAAGAGAGACTCAACGTAAAATCACTTTTTTATCAATTCATTCATCAGGTTTTAAAAGAATTACATAGAAAAGAGACTGAGGTGAAACAGACCAGTGTTGCAGTCCAAGTAATCACCTACATTCAGGAGTACTATGCGGAGCCAATTACATTAGATTCTCTTGCGGAAGTATTTAATTTCAGTGCTTATCATTTGTCATCTTTGTTTAAAGAGTACACAGGTATGAGTCCGATTGATTACTTAATTCGGTTTCGGCTTGAACTTGCAACAGAGCTTTTAATGACAACAGATGCTTCGGTCGGGGAAATATCAGCAAGCGTTGGTTATAAAGACGTATATTATTTCAGCCGAATTTTCAAGAAAAGAAAAGGTGTATCCCCTGCACATATTAGAACAAAAGAGTCACAGCGGCCAAAAGTTGCTGAAAGTCCATTAAACTTCCCCACATCCTCTATTTTTGAACCCATCGTTCAACAGTATATTAATAATGATAATCATTATTATAATATGGAAAAAGGGGAATTACATATGTTTAAAATGACAAAATCTCAGACGACGGCCGCTTTACTGCTTTGCGGTTCTCTATTATTAGGTGCTTGCTCAAGTGGGACGGGTACTGCTACGAAGGAACAAAGTAATGGAAATGGAACCGTAAATCAAGCAACATCAGAAGAAAGTACGAACACTCGAATAGTATCAACGCCTAAGGGAGATGTGGAAGTACCAGCAGAGCCGAAAAGAGTGGCGGCTGACCAATATATGGGGCATTTATTGAAATTAGGAATTGTACCCATCGGAGCAAGAACGTTTATGCTGGATGAAGGCTGGATGGAAAAAGCGGACATACCCAAAGAAACGATCGAGAAAATTGAGGATTTAGGGGATTTCCCTTTAAATCTGGAAAAATTAACGATGCTAGATCCGGACTTAATTATCGGTTCGATCGATGAGAACATAGAACAATATGAGAAAATTGGGACCACTGTATTTCTGCCTTATTGGGAGGGGTTAAAAACAGCAGGGCCGCTTGATAAATTTAGGAGTGTAAGCAAAATATTCGGAAAAGAAAAAGAAGCAGAAGAATGGATTACGGAATATGAACAGAAAGTAGCTGAAGCAAAGTCTAAACTTGCCGGGGTTATCAAGGAAGAGGAAACCGTTTCGATTGTTCAGTTTTCACAAAAGGCGGTATACGTCTTAGCGGCAAAGGGAGGAAACTATGGTTCTTCCACTATATATAATATGCTTCAGCTGCCTCCAACAGAAAGTGCAAAAAATATGGCGGAGGGATTTGAATCGATTTCATTAGAAGTGCTTCCAGAATATTTAGGTGATTATGTTTTTGTTTATAATGGCGATGCGGATGCTACCAATAAAGCAATGGAAAGTAACATATGGAAAGGCATCCCTGCAGTGAAAAATGGCAAAGTTTATTTGTATGGTGATAATTATCATGATGAATTCGTAATGGAAGATCCTTTTTCATTAGAGCTTCAGCTTGATACGATTGTGAATTTGTTACTTGGCACTAGTAAATAGTTTAATAGATATACTTAAGCCACTGATGTTTCTGGAATATTGATACCAGGACAACAAGCAGAAACTGCCAGCGGCGACATAGGAAGAGAGCGAAACGGAGCATTTATCCGTTTCGTTTTTTTTTTGCTAATATCCCGATAGTCCAATCCTTCATCATAAGCCTCAGCAACTGTGACTTTTTTCATAATACCCTTTCTATATTCGACCCGTTTTATAGGCCAAAAGTATAATTTTTACAGCAGTTTACATAAATCTATCTTTTTTTTAATTGTTTTGAGATAGGATAGTAGATGTCTAGCAGGTGGGTATTTATGGTAATTACTCACCGGACTATATCTTGAGGAGGAAGGGTATGAAGGAGAAGAATTCAGTTTGGAAAAAGAGGCTGATGAACAGCACTCTAGCTGTGGCGGTGGCCGTACCACTTCAGCTGTTCACGTTCGGAGCCGGTTCGGCGGTATTCGCAGAAGGACCAAACGATCCTGCGCCGTACATTGAGGCCAAAGTCGTCAATGAGCATGCAGGCCAGAAGATCCTGTTCGACAACACCCATGAGCAGACTGCGGGAGCAGCCGATTGGGTGATTGACGGCGCTTTTTCAGACTTTGGGAATGCCCTTGCCCAGGAAGGCTATTATGTCAAAGAACTCCGCAAGACGACTCCAATTACTTTGAGTGATCTTTCCGATTATGATGTCTACATCGTCGCCGAATCCAACGTGCCCTACAAAGCAAGCGAGCAGCTTGCGATGGCGGAATATGTGGAGGATGGCGGCAGTATTTTCTTCATCGGCGACCATTATAACGCCGACCGCAACAAAAACCGCTGGGATGGTTCAGAAGCTTTCAACGGCTACCGCCGTGGAGCGTGGGACAATCCAGCCAAAGGCATGAATGCCGATGAGGTCGCTTCTTCAGCCATGCAGGGTGTGGTTAGCTCTGACTGGCTGGCGGACGAGTTCGGTGTCCGTTTCCGCTACAATGCGCTTGGCGACATTAACGCAACCAACGTCGTGGCTCCCGATCAAGCCTTCGGCATTACAACGGGCGTATCAGCGGTAGCTATGCATGCCGGTTCAACGCTGGCCATTCTAGACCCAGCCCGTGCGAAAGGTATCGTCTACCTGCCGCAAACCAATGCTGCCTGGGCCAATGCCGTAGACCAGGGGGTCTATAACGGCGGCGGTGTGGCAGAAGGTCCCTATGTGGCAGTTGCTAAAAAAGGCGCCGGCAAGGCAGCCTTCATCGGTGACTCATCTCCTGTAGAGGATGCAACACCTAAATACCTGCGCGAAGATACCGGCGCCAAGAAAACAACTTACGATGGCTTCAAGGAAGTGGACGATGCCACACTGCTGGTTAACACCGTGAACTGGCTCGCCGAGCAGGAGAGCTATACGGATTTCACCCAGGTGAATGGCCTGACGCTAGATCAGCCGACAACACTGCTGCCATTCGAGGAGCCGGCGCTGTCCACTGAGCCGCAGCCGGAGCCTTGGGCTCAACCTAATGCTGGCTACAAATGGTATGATCGCAGCACCTTCAAAGCAGGCTCCTACGGCGGACCGGCAGCCACTGCAAGTGCGGTTTATAACTTCACGCACCAGGCTGTGCTGCCAAATGCACAGAATTTTCAGATTCGGGTGAGTGCAGATAATCTTCCTGCAGGCACAAGCGTATCCGGCTTCCAGGTAGGTGTCTACCAGGTAAGCAGCGGCGCCCAAATCGCCAAGATTCAGAACAGCGACGGTACCTGGCCAAGCAGCTACGGCTATAGCTCCTCATTCAATCTGACAGGTGATCTGAACGGTCATGCCTATAAGGATCTGACGATCCAGATCAAGCCGGGCACCACAGCTGCATCCAATCTGCGCCTTCGCCAGAACAGTACAAACCTCAAGACTGAATCGGTGACGCTGGGCAATGTTCCTGCTGAACCGCTTCCGGCTGAGGAAGATCCCATTCCGGCTACAATCTCTATCAGCGACTCCCGGGCTAAGGCAGCCGGATCACTGGTAACGGTGGAGGGGACCGTGACGACTGAGCCGGGTATCTTCGGCGGACAGTCCTTCTATCTCCAAGATGGAACCGGTGGGGTTTATGTCTTTCAGAGTCAGAGCGGCTTCCACGTGGGCGATAAGGTCAAGGTAACAGCGTCCACCGCATTGTACAACACAGAGCTGGAGCTGACAGAAGCAGTGCAAATTGCGAAGACGGGCACGGCGACACTACCGCAGCCGATTGCGGCGAGCATGGTGAATGATGCCAACCAAGGCCAATTGGTTCAACTGAACGGTGTGACCGTGGCGAACATTATCAACGCTACGCCAAGCGGCTCCTTTGAATTCGACGCCGTCAATGCCGACGGGACAAGCAATCATGTGCGCGTGGATGCCCGGACAGGCATTACTAAGGATATCTTCCCTTATACAGAGGGACAGAAACTTAATATTACAGGTGTTGCCGCAATTTTTAAAGGCATCTACCAGCTCAAGCCGAGAAGCCTCGATGACTTCGCCGCAGCAGCAGAAGAGGGAGCTCCGGTAACAACGGCGACGCTTTCTGCCGAGCCTAATGCTTCCGGCTGGTTTAACCAGCCAGTCACCGTTACCCTGAAGGCGAATACAGATACAGCTAATGTTTATTACTCGCTGAACGGCAACAAGGAAGCTGAGTACAGTACACCTGTGGACCTGAAGGAAGACGGGCGGCATACATTGACATACCATGCTGTGCCGGCAAAAGGCAAAGCGGAAGATCTAAAGACGCTGAACCTCAATATTGATACGGCTCCACCGGTTGCCGAACTGAAAGAATCCGGTCATGAGGTGAGAGATGTAGAAGAAGGAGCGCAGCTTTCCTTTGAATTGACTGCTGACGATGTATTGTCAGGTGTAACCTCGAAACAGCTTCTATTAGATGGAAGACCGATTGCCGAAGGCCAGACCCTGAGCGCCGCCGATTTAGGCGCCGGCCCCCACACCGTGAAATACATCGTGCATGACGCGGCCGGCAATACGACTGAAAAGAACAATACGTTTCAGGTTATTGGCGGCCAGGTGATTGCGACTGGTAAGCCAGGACAAGCTGTGCTATCCTCCAACAGCAGCTATGCTAATGGACTTAGTGATGGTAACTATACAGTCACCATGAACCTATGGTGGGGTAATAACGGCACGAGTTACAAACTCTATGAGAACGGCACACTGATTGATTCCAAGACACTGAAAGATGTATCGCCGGCTGCCCAGACGGCAAGTACAGATCTTCATGGTAAGGTGAACGGCACTTATGTTTACACTGCGGAGTTAATCAACAAATATGGCACGACCAAGAGCGATCCGCTTACGGTCACCATAAGTGACTCCGCGCCGGGCAAGCCGATACTATCCGAAGATAACTGGGACGGAGATGGCACCTATAAGGTGTCGATGAATCTGTGGTGGGGGACTAACGCTACAGAATACCGCCTGTATGAGAACGGGGAGCTCATCGACTCGCAGCCGCTGAATGCCCATACGCCTTCGGCACAAAGTGCAGCAACCACTATCAGCGGACGCACTGCCGGTGTGTACGAATATCGGGCGGAGCTGGTCAACGCGGCGGGAGTGACTGCCAGTGATACGATCAAGGTAACGGTCATCCGCTAAACAGACTGACAGTAACAATAAAAGTAAAAAACGAAGAGCGCCGGATTCCAGGCCACTCTTCGTTTTTTACATTACCATTAGTTCAATTGTGCCTCGCAAAAAGCCCTGGTTCGCACCAGGGCTGCAAATCATGTGGATTATAGGCCGCTATCATCGGTAGTTTCGTAACCATAGTCGAAGGTCTCGATAGTACCATCATCATATTGAAGTGTGAGCTGGTCAATAATAATCGTATGTATTGTATTCTGATATGTAAAATCACTGAAAATAAATAAAGTATCATTGGGCTCAACCGGCCCCACATATTTAAGTGAAAAGCTGCTCTTGCCGTTCAGCTGATCATTGGAAGGATCGCCTACTGGATTAAACGTGCTGATGTAGGCTGTGTAATAATTGATCCTTTTTCCAGTTAAGTTGTCAGCTTCCCAAGTAAGCTTAACAGCATCGGCAGAGTTCGTACTATACTTGAATTCTAATGGCGCACCAATCCCTTGCCCGGATGGGGTATCTGCTACTGACAGATCTTCAGAGTCATCACCGACGGGTCCAGTATCATCATCCGAAGGCATATCTTCCAAGACAACGGCTTCCGGGGAAGGGGAAGGGGAAGGGGAAGATTCAGTAGGATTGGATCCAGTAGTGTTGGATTCAGCAGCAATAGCAGCTTTATCTAAGGTACTAGGCGGTATTTCTTCGATAACGGGATTACTTGCCACAGTCTGCCCATTGAAGCGTGTTTCAACGCTAGGGGCCACGTAAATCCCTAAAAGAAAAGCTATCATGATGGATAAAACATAGATGAGGACTAGATTGAACCGACTCAAATACACACTTCCTTTATTGTTATTTTTAATATGAACCTACTTATAATGACATGATTCCTAAGGATTTGACAATATTATTGTGAAAAATAGTTGCGACTGTGCAGAGACCAAATGTTTAAAGATCAACTCATTTAATAGGGGTTGATTTTTTTATGTCCTACATAAAATAAATCAATTTAAGACTATTAATTTAAAAAGATTATGCTATAATCGTAATTATTACGATTAAGATTTTGGAGTTGAATGCCATCAATCGATACTTGTTGCAACGCTTATTGCAGCTCATCCCCGTGCTGCTCGGCATCTCTTGCATTACCTTTGCGCTGATGCATTTAACACCAGGTGATCCAGCGGAGATCATGCTGCGTGCTGACGGCATCAAACCTACGCAGGAAGCTATTGAGGCGACCAGACATACACTTGGTCTGGATGGTCCTGTACATAAGCAATATTTTCACTGGTTGAACCGGGTATCCCATCTCGATTTTGGCTTATCTTACAGCAGCGGTCGTCCAGTGTTCACAGAGCTGATGAGTCGTTTTCCGGCAACTATACTGCTCAGTGCCTGTTCCGTATTGTCCGCTATTCTTATTGCCCTGCCGATAGGAGTGGGGTCTGCATTATATCCGGGTAGAATGCTTGATCGACTGGGAAGAGTATGTGCAATGCTCAGTGTTTCAATGCCAGGATACTGGCTAAGTCTGCTTCTGATTTATTATGGTGCGGTGAAGTTTAAGCTATTTCCTGTGATGGGAATGGATGGGGTATCCAGTGTCATTCTACCTGCCCTCACACTAGGATTTGGTATGGCAGGAGTCTACATCCGCTTGATTCGTTCCAGTCTCCTAGACGTATTGGGCAAGCGTTACATCACAGCAGCTAGAGCTAAGGGGCTGCAGGAATGGAGAATAATCATTCGGCATGCACTTCGTAATGCGCTTCTTCCGAGTCTTACCCTCCTTGGGGTTAACATAGCGGGGCTTTTAGGCGGTTCCGTTATTGTTGAAACTATATTTTCTTGGCCGGGAATTGGTAAGTATGCCGTTGAGGCGATTTTTGCGAAAGACTATATTGTCATTCAGGGTTACGTATTATGGATGGCTGTTGTCGTTGTCCTGATTAACTTGACAGTGGATTTATTACATCTGCTGCTGGATCCGCGAATCAGGCTGCGGTGACGATTTAGAAGGAGCGGATTGTCATATTTCGTATTAGCTTATTTAAGAATAAGGGAGCAAGGTTAGGAGCGGGCATAGTACTTTTGTTCATATCCGTTGGACTCTTTGCCCCATGGCTTTCACCTTCCGATCCGCTGCAGATTCACATGGAACACAAACTGGCTTTACCTTCCTGGCAATACCCGCTCGGTACGGATCATCTGGGACGCTGTGTCTTATCCCGATTAATCTATGGGACCCGAACCTCCCTGAATTATTCGTTTATGGTGTTGATCGTTGTTTTTGCGATTAGCATCCCTGTTGGTTTACTGGCTGGTTACGCTGGCGGCAAGATCGATCATTTGATTATGCGGATCATAGATATATTGCTTGCCTTTCCCAGCTTAATCCTATCCCTTGCTATTACAGCCATGCTAGGTCCCAGTATGAAGAATCTGCTAATCGCATTTGCTGCTGTCTGGTGGACGGGGTATGCCAGAGTGATACGCAGTATGGTCCTTCAAATCAAGGAAAGTGAATATATTACAGCGGCCAAAGCGTCAGGCACTTCTCATTCACAAATTATTTTCAGGCATATTCTGCTGAACGCAGCCCGGCCTATTCTGGTTCTTGCTTCTATGGAAGTGGGTACGATTATGCTCTCCATTGCGGGTTTGTCCTTTCTGGGTTTGGGAGCTCAGCCGCCTACACCGGAATGGGGAGTAATGCTGAACGACAGCCGTGCCTATATTCAAACGGAGCCGCGGTTGATGCTATTTCCGGGAATGATGATCATGCTGGCGGTTCTGGGCTTTAATCTGTTGGGAGAAGGCTTGCGACAACCAGAGCGTGCTTTCAATTCTGTAGTAAAGTGGGGGGTCAGAATATGATGGCAGAGTCTCCACTGCTGAAGGTCAGTCATTTACGCACCTGCTTTCACACAGGCAGTTATAAAGTTACAGCGGTTGATGATGTCAGTATCGAGGTGAAATCCCGGCAGATTGTCGCACTTGTAGGTGAGAGCGGCAGCGGTAAAAGTGTTACGGCAATGTCCATATTAGGATTAGTAGATTCTCCAGGCATAGTTGAGAGTGGAGAAATCTGGCTTAAGGGTAACAATCTACGTGAGTGCTCCAGCCGTCAGTTACAGAAACTTCGGGGAACAGAAATGGCTGTTATCTTTCAAGATCCTATGAACGCGCTGAATCCGGTACTTACTATTGGCAGGCAGATCATGGAGACGATTAAACTGCACAAGCGTATATCGGGAAAAGAAGCAAAGCTGCTTGCCATGAGGCAGATGGAGCAAGCAGGGCTCAGCGAGCCTAAATTGCTTTTCAATAAATATCCTTTTCAAATTAGCGGTGGTATGTGTCAAAGAGTAATGATCGCCATCGCCCTGGTATCCGGAGCACAATTGCTAATTGCAGATGAGCCTACAACGGCATTGGATGTAACCATTCAAGCCCAGATTCTTAAAGAGCTGGACCGAATCAGATGGACGAACAATGTCGGCATCCTATTAATTACCCATGATCTTGGCGTTGTTGCGGAGCTTGCAGATTATGTATATGTGATGAAGTCCGGGAAGATTGTGGAATCAGGCAATGTGTTTGAACTCTTTTCTAATCCCGTGCATCCCTATACTAAATACTTAATGGAGTGCAGATAACAACGGTAATATTACATTTTTAAGGGACGTGGTGATCTTGAAGTTATTGAAAGCGGTAAGCCTGAACAAGAAATATGGGATGGAAAGGGGGTGGTTCACACGTAATGCCAGAAGTGTTCATGCCGTCAACAACCTGTCTCTCAGTCTGGAGAGCGGTGAGACCCTTGGTTTAGTGGGGGAAAGTGGCTGTGGTAAGAGCACTTTGGCCAGACTTCTGCTGGGACTGGAGAAACCATCCTCCGGAAGAGTTATGTACCGGAACGAGGATTATACGGATTGGACCTTTAGCGAAATGCGCATGATCCGCAGGAAGATGCAGATGGTGTTTCAGAACAGTCTGGCTTCATTTAATCCGTTGTTTACGGTAGAGCAAATTATCGGGGAGCCTCTTCGAAACTATGGAGAGAGCAAGGCTGGAGCCCGCAGGGCCACGGTAGCAGACACACTTGAGCTTGTGGGACTTGAAAGGCGGCATATTCACCGCTATCCGCATGAACTCAGCGGCGGACAGCAGCAAAGGGTCGGAATTGCGCGCGCAATCGCCTTGCGGCCGGAGCTGATTATCTGCGATGAACCTTTCTCAAGTCTCGATGTCACCCTGCGAAAGCAAATGATGGATCTGCTGCAGGAATTGAAGCATGAGCTGGGATTATCCTATGTATTCATTACACATGACTTGTCAGTTGTAAATCGTTTTTGCGACAGTGTGGCTGTAATGTGTCAAGGGGAAATTGTAGAGAAGCAATCGGGTGCAACCATGTTGCAGCAAGCAGACCACCCTTATACAAAAACATTGCTCTCCTCGGTACCTGTGCAGGACCCCCGCTTAAGAAAGAAGAGACTGGGAGAAGAGTGGCAACCCAGCCATTCCTATGATGTTAAGTAGAGAAAGGATGTACCAAGAATGAGAACGAACCCTAAGACAAAAAACCTATTATCAAAATCGTTATTCTTTATGCTTCTTGTAATAGTTGTGTTGATATCAGGTTGCAGCAACAGTAATAACAGCAATTCTACGGCTAGAGCCAATAATACCGCCAATAATGAAGCTGCACAAGAATCTGAAGCTCAGGACAAGACAGTCACTGTTGCTATATCGTCTGATGCCGGTATAGACCGATTGGATGCCGGTGCCTATGATGGTTCGATAAATGTGCACGCGATGATATATGAGGGGTTAGTGGAGTATGGTGAAAAAGGTGAAATACTGCCGTCGCTTGCGGAGTCTTGGGATATTTCAAAAGATGGGAAAGTATATACGTTCCATCTTCGCCATGACGTCAAATTCTCTGACGGTACGGAGTTTAATGCCGACGCGGTTAAATTCTCCTTCGAACGCTGGATTAAGGATCCAGCCAATTCGTTAAATGTGGCGACTGCGATGCAATCCCTTGTTGTTGTGGACGAACATACGATTACAATGACATTCAACAAAGCGTATTATCCCTTCTTAACTGAGTTATCCTTTGCAAGACCGGTCCGAATTATCAGCCCTTCCGCTGTGGAACCCGCAGGAGATATTACGGGTAAATTCATCAAAGCGATTGGAACTGGCGCATGGATAGCTGTGAGCTACAAAACAGATCAGGAAGCCGTACTGGTCAGAAATCCGAAGTATTGGGGAGAAATGCCGAAGCTGTCGAAAATTATTTTAAAGGTAATCCCTGATCCACAGTCCAGAGTACTAGCGCTGCAAGCTGGAGATGTTGACATTGCCGGGGGACAAATGGGTAAGCTACCAGTCGAAAGCGTGCCAGTGATTGAAGCAGATTCTTCACTGACCTTGCAAAAAGCACAAGGAACAAACTCACATTTCATGATCTTTAACTACAAAACGCCCGCACTTCAAGATCTGAATGTGCGCAAAGCTATCAATTTGGCAATTAATAAAAAAAGCATTGTCGATGATCTTATGGACGGTATCGGCAGTGAAGCTCAAGGCCTGTTCCCGCTGACAGTTCCTTATGTGACGGAGTCCAATAATACTTGGTACGGCTTTGATTTGCTGGAAGCGAAGCAACTGCTAGCAGCTGCCGGTTACACGGATTCGGACGGAGATCGAATTGTACAGAAGGACGGAGCGCCGCTTGAGCTTAATTTCGTGCTGCAGCAGGCTGAATATCCCGAATGGAAGTCGATTAGTGAACTGGTTCAGTCTGAGTTAAAGGAGATTGGCATTAGAGTGAATCTTCAGGTTCTTGAGCCGAATGCCTATTACGATGCCTTATGGACAAGCAAAGCCTATGATCTAATCATGTACCGGACTTATGATGATGCCTATAATCCGCATGCATTCTTGCTGTCCCTATTTCATAAAACAGCTGACGCATCTGCTGTCGTATGGTCTGATCCTGGACTAGAATCACTGATTGACACAGCAGTAGGAACAACCGATATTCAGGAACGTCAGACCGCATATGACTCCATTTTCTCCAAATTGTATCAGGAGGCTATGTTTGCAGCTATTTATTTTCCTGACGATATCTTGGCAGTAAATAATAGAGTGACTGGATTTAAACCGGGGTACTCTACCTTTATGCCGGTCTTCTGGAATCTACTCGACATAGGAGAAAAATGATGTTAAAAGAGATTTCGAAATACTGGACATCAAGCTCGGAGAGTTATGACAAAGTCATACAGACTCAATTCCGCAGCAAAAAAACCATAAACCTCTGGAAACAACTGCTTATTAAAGGGTTGGGAACAACTCCCCAGCAAAAGGTGCTGGATGTGGGAACAGGGCCTGGCTTTTTCTCCATACTCTTATCACAGATGGGTCATCTGCCTACAGCGGTGGATACCTCTCAGGGAATGATCGATAGAGCTTCACGAAATTTTGAGAGTTATGGATATAAAGTTCCAGCTTATGTCGCTGATGCTGCCGATTTGCATATGGAGCTAGAGAATAGCTTTGAGGCAGTGGTCTGCAGGGATGTAGTATGGACGCTTCCTGATCCACAGAGGGCTTATGCTGAATGGTATCGGATTCTAAAACCGGGCGGGACCCTGATTATTTTTGACGGTAACTATTTGTATAAAGAGAGCAAGACTGTATTCCATAGACTTTGGTATGCCTTGTCCTGGACACTGATTCTACTCACAGAACAAAGAATCCGCCAGCGAAGCAGTCAAGATAAAAGCCTGCTAAGCGAGTTGCCATATGTTAATGTATTACGGCCTGAAGCTGACGAGACAGCGCTGAAACAGGCCGGGTTCCGAACCATAGATGTTCACCGGAACTTTATCCCTGCCCGTGCGATGCCGCTAGATTATTTGAAATACGGTTACCAGAATGTAAACCGGTTCATGATACTTGCCAAGAAGGAGTGAATGATAAATGGGTATACAACAAGAGGTGGGAATGTATTGGGAAGGCGAAGCCGAGCTGTACAGCGAAGGCATTCAGAAGGAACTCAACGGATTCCAGCGGGAAGCCTGGCTGAAGCTTATCCTCACTAATGCACCGCAGAAGGAAAGACTGCATGTCCTAGATATTGGCTGCGGTCCTGGCTTCTTCTCTGTGATTCTTTCGAGTGCCGGGCATCTGGTTACTGCGATCGATTGCACCGACAATATGCTGGAAGAAGCACTTGCCCACTCCATTCGTGAAGGTGTAACCGTTACTTTCCGCAAGATGGATTCGCACAAGCTTGACTTTGCTGCGGAGAGCTTCGATCTGATCGTGTGCCGCAATGTCACCTGGAGCCTTACCGATCCGCAGTCAGCCTACAAAGAGTGGAGAAGAGTACTTAAGCCTGGGGGACGGCTGCTGGTTTTTGATGCCAACTGGAATCGCCATCTCTGGGACGAAGAGATGCAGCAAAAGCGAGTAGAGGATCAGCAAACCTATGTAGATAAGGGCTTTGGTGAACTCCCGCATCATAAGGACATAGAGGAGACAGACCGTCTGAGTCTTGTATTGCCGCTGACCAGAGAATGGCGTCCCGAGTGGGATATACGGACTCTCAAAAAAGAAGGCTTCGCTAATATTTTTGCTGAAGAGAATTTGAACGCAAAAATTCTGGATGAGAAACAGCAAGTCTTAAACCGGTCAACACCGATATTCATGATTTGTGCTGAGAAATAATAGAATAGTGAGAACCTACACATATTAAATGAAGTATACAATAAAAAGTAGCGATCTCTAATGAGAAACGCTGCTTTTTGAGTAAAGGACAAGAACATTATTTCATTTCCGATTTGATGTTAATCTAAAACTTCTTTTTTTGTCTTGTTCATATTCCGTTCATATTGTCGTCACGAAGAGTACATCTTGATTGATTACACTTTGAATATGTCGTCAAGGCGGCACTTCAGATACAGGGACAAGGAAGGGAAGAGATGAACGTGGCAAATAAGGTAGAAATAAAAACAACAGGGACTAAGAGCCACAAGAAACGGAACCTATGGTTAAAAATAATCGGAGGTATTGTAGGGGCGCTCGTGCTGTTCATGGGCATCGTTTTTATCGTTGATGCAATCAGCGACGGGGTAGAGAAAAAGAAAATCGAATCGTATGGCCAGTATGTCAATGTGGATGGGAAAAAGATGAATGTGCTTATTCAAGGCAGTGGAGAACAAACTGTTGTACTCCTACCGGGACAAGGAACCCCGACGCCTGCACTTGATTTCAAATTGCTGATCGATGAAATTACCCCTAATTATAAAGTCGTGGTGGTCGAGCCTTTCGGTTATGGTTTGAGCGATGAAACCGAGAAGGAGAGAACGACTGAGAATATAGTAAGTGAGGTTCACGAAGCATTGCAGCAACTGGGTTTAGACCGTTACATTCTAATGGGACATTCCATCGCGGGACTTTACGGAGCGACCTATGTGAACACATATCCGGATGAAGTTCTTGCTTTTGTCGGCATCGATAGCAGCGTTCCCAATCAACCCGGAATGGATGTCAAATTACCTTTGAACGCCATGAAATTTCTTCAAAAATCAGGTCTAATGAGATTGGTCCAAAAAGTGAGCGGAGATCCCTATGAATCGCTTGCGTTCGATGAGCATACCAAAGAACAGATGCGTTTGATTTCGAATCAAGTCGCGACCAATCCAACGTTGATGAATGAACTGGGCCACCTCGGTTCCAATTTCAAAAATGGAGAAAAAATCACAATGCCAAATGACTTGCCGCTGCTTCTCTTCGTTCAATCAAATAACGAGCACAATAAACAGTGGATTCCGCTGCATGAGGAGCAAGTCAAACAATCCGCACAGGGCAAAATGATCCCAATGGAAGGTTCACATTATCTGCATCATACAAAATACAAAGAAATCGCCGAGGCATTCAAAGAGTACATGAAACAAATTCAAATTCAATAGTAGGGTTGATAATTAAACTGCGGAGCCGAACTTGGTTCCGTGGTTTCTTTGTTTTTTCATTTATAAACACGATTTTTAAACCTTATTCCTGGGACATTGGAGTATGGTATACCTCAAGACAAATTTTGGTCATTTCGTCTATGGATTTTGCAAAGTCTGATTGTATCCATTTAAGGAGAACATTATAGAGGGCCCCCGCTTTAAAGTATATTCGGTACACATTCTCGTCGCTTTTGTCATGAGCAGTAGAAAGCATCATTTCATTCAAGCAATCCAGAATTACATGATCAAACTTTGCACTCTGAAGTGCTTTGTAGATGTTCCGCTGCTGAAAAATAACTTCAAAAAGCACTTTGATAAATTTTTGAGGTTCTTTAGCTTTGCCTGTTAATTCATTGGTGTAAGGTAAGAGTTTTTGATTAATTTCAAAAATAAGCGAATCGACCAAATCCACCAGGATCTCTTGCTTGGAGGAATAGTTGTTGTAATAGGCTGTTCGAGAAACCCCTGCGCGCTTCACAATATCGGTGATGGTGATTTTGTCAAAAGGCTGTTCCTGGATCAAGAAGACTAATGCCGTACAGATGGCTTCTCTTGTCAAACGGTTGGTTTCTTTATTGGAACGATGCTGAGAGGTATTTGGACTGTATAATTCATGATTTGAGATGACATTTCCCCTCCGTTTGTACATTCTGATGTTCGTTTCATTGTTTTTCATGAGTCTTTTCAATATGCTAAAACCATAAGGCATTACAAATGTAATGTCAAAATAATCGTTAGTTAAAATGGGAGGGCGTCATGTTAGAAATCTTATATAGACGATTGTCAGCAGTGCTGCTTTTGATCCTAGCACTAAGTGCTACGGTATTCATTGGCGAAGAAACGGTAATCTCAATCGTGACCATCATCTTTTTATTAGCAGAATTAGGCATCTCTTTTTTACTATTAAAGAAGCGTGAGAAGTTACATGTAGTATTTATTAGTGCGATGGTGGCAGAAGGGTTATTCTTACTAACAAGAAATTTTTGGCTGCTTGCGCTTTCTATCCTCTTGCTGATCATAGCGGGCATATGGAGAGGACTCTTGGGGCAAAAGGTAAGCAGAAGAGTTACTCCGTTTCTAGTGGTTCGTAAAGTGTTATTCAGCATTGCTGCACTTATCGTTACTGCACTTTGGGGTATTGGAGTCTACGCAAAACCTATTACAACACCTGTAGCATTAGCTGCTGATACGACAGTGACGATCGATGAACGCAATTTGGATTCTGCAGCAGTGATGCTCAAAGATATTGAAGTAATGAATTCTTTTGGAAGCCGTACAACCGGCTCTGAGGGTCACAATCAGTTTATTGCTTGGCTGGAGCAACAGGTAACGGATATGGGGCTGCAAGTATTTCGTGATCGCTATACTTTTGACCGATGGGAAGAAAAGAACAGTGCTTTAATGATTGATCAGCAGGCAATTCATGTCTCTTCAGCTTTTCCCTATTCCGGGGAAACTGACGAAAAAGGTGTAACTGGGGAGCTGGTGTATACGAAGCGTGGTGAATATGGCCAGGCCAGCGGAAAAATTGCTGTCATTGAAATTGAGAATTTCAGAAATTTTCCAAGTGGGATCGTTATGAATATGCGGGCTTCATCTCCAATGGACAACCAAATTGCCCCAAATGAAGGCGATCTGGTCCTCACTACAGCATTAAAAGAAGCTAAATTGGAGCAAGCGAAGGAAATGGGCGTAAAAGCTGTTGTTTTAGTCTGGAAAGGGGTATCTGACGATAAGGTTGAAGAGCAATATGTGCCTTTTACCACCGATTATGCTGGAATCCCTGCGATCTGGGTGAATGAAACGGAAGGGCAAAAGGTTATCAGGGCAGCTCAGGAGCATAAAGAAGGTACGGTTATTTTAGAAGCGGTAATACAAAAAGATGCCCCAACAGAATCCTTTTATGTGAAAATTGACGGTAAGAATAAAGACGAAGCAATTATCGTAAATACTCATACGGATGGGATAAATGTGGTGGAGGAGAATGGCGCTGTGGGCATGCTGTCTATGATTCGTTACTTACAGCAGGAGCAGCCGGAACGTACGATGATATTTGCTTTTGTGACAGGGCATTTTAGATTGCCGGAGTTCAAAGGGTCCTCTCAGGCGACTTCTACCTGGATGGAGGGGCATCGAGAGCTGTGGGATGGCAAGAATGGCCATTTAAAAGCTGTAGCTGGAATTACGGTTGAGCATTTAGGCAGCATGGAGTGGAAGGACGATGATACGGGTCACTATGGTCCAACTGGACAAATAAGTACAGAATATACCTATGCGGGCAATGAAATGATGGCAGCCATTTGGCTGAAGGCTATTGAAAAGACAGATAGCACACGTACTGTATTATTGCGTGGACATAACAAGTTTGAGTTTGGAGAGAGTCAGCCCTTATTTGAAGCAGGGATACCGGTGATTGGTTTCATTCCAATGCCCGACTATCTGCTCGTGGAAAGTGACAACAGAGAGATGGACAAATTTGATGCAAAGCTAATGCATACGCAAATTGTATCGTTGCTGAAAGCGGTCAAGCTAGTGGACGGAACGGAGACGACTAAGCTTGGGAAGTCAGATGGGTATTCTTTTTTCTACGGTCGTACTAAATGATATTGGCAGATCAAGATTTGTCATGACGAAGATGACATTAGCTTTAATTCAAAAAACACTGATGATTTGAGTCAGTGTTTTTTGTTGCAAAAGGGGGATATATTATGGCTCAAAATGAGAAAATATCGTTTTTTTGCCAGCATCGAAGTAGGAGGGAACTTGTGACATCACATATGCACTAATCAATCAATAGCTCCTTCGGGTACTTTTTGTGTTATTCACTGAGTTGTCAGAAAGATTTGACCCTTTCTTGAACGTTTAGGGATTAAGAGATATCTGTGATTGAATTACTTGCAATTTAAGATAAGATGATTTTAATTATTGGGTCACATTATAATTTTGACTGCTCAGTATCAGATAAATCGGGCTCGCCAACTCTTGCTTTGTGAATTTTTTCTCTTTTTACATAGCAAAGAACGATGAACGTCATACTAAAACGAACAGGCAACGATGTCGCTGAACCTTGCTAAACCTGATATTGAATGCAGCCAACAGTTAGCAGGCCTAATCATAGAAAAATGAACAGTGTTTTGAAGGGAGCAGTAAAGAATGGCAATTGATACGGTGCTATGGAGCAGGCTGGTGACAGGCTTGACTCTCGGGTTCCACGTTATTTTTGCGACGATTGGCGTCGGTATACCGCTAATGATCGCTATAGCAGAGTTTATCGGGATTCGGAAGAAGGACCCCCATTATACACTTATGGCAAAGCGGTGGTCTCGAGGATTTGTCATTTCTGTGGCGGTTGGTGTCGTGACCGGTACAGCGATTTCACTACAGCTGGCCCTGGTATGGCCGAATTTTATGAAACTGGCTGGGAATGTCATTGCACTTCCGTTATTCATGGAGGTGTTCGCGTTCTTCTTTGAAGCTATCTTCTTGGGCATTTATTTGTATACGTGGGGTCGGTTCAAAAATCCGTATATCCATTGGCTGCTGACGATACCGATTGTCGCCGGGGCAGGCATGTCTGCCGTTTTTATTACGACGGTGAACGGATTCATGAACCAGCCTGAAGGCTTTGTCATGGAAGCAGGCCAATTCACAGCGATTAACCCGGTGCAAGCGATGCTGAATACGGCGACGTTCTCCAAAGTGTTCCATGTATTAAGCTCGGCCTATTTGACTGGAGCTGCCTTGTTAGCCGGGATTGCAGCCTTCGCGATGCTGAGAAAAGGTGTGTCCGCATACCACAAAAAATCTTTAAATCTAATGATGGCGGTCGTTTTACTATTCGGTTTGCTGAACACGTTAGCCGGTGATGTGTCTGCCAAGTTTTTGGCCGAGCATCAGCCAGAGAAGCTTGCAGCGGCAGAGTGGCATTTTGAGACGAGCAGCAGTGTGGATTTGGTACTATTGGGATGGCTGAATGCAGAGCATGAAGTTCTAGGGGCTCTTCATCTGCCGAAGCTGCTCAGCTTCCTGGCCTTTGGAGACTTTAATGCAGAGGTGACGGGGCTCGAGGAATTCCCCAAGGAAGAATGGCCACCGCTTCTCGTTCATTATCTGTTTGATTTAATGGTCGGAATTGGATTTACTCTGCTCGCGATTTCGTTTCTATATTTTCTGTTTGTGTTCTGGAAAAAGCGTAATGAGCTTAACAAGTGGATGCTTCGCATCATCGCACTGAGCGCCCCTCTCGCTTTTCTGGCTGTTGAGCTGGGATGGTTTTATGCAGAGATTGGCCGACAGCCGTGGATTATCCGTGGATATATGCGTGTTGAGGAGGCTGCCACGTCTTCACCGAATGTAAGAATTATATTCTTCGCCTTATTGCTCTTGTACATCGTACTCGGCAGTATGTGTGTAATCGTGCTGAGACGCTTGTTCAACAATAATCCGGCAGAAGCTGAGATGGAGAAATGGATGAAGGATCATCCTAATCAATTTACGGAAAAGGGGGGCACTGAATGATGAGTTACGAATTGATTGGCATCTCGGTGCTCTGGCTGTTTTTGTACGGCTATTTAATTATAGCTTCCATTGATTTCGGAGCGGGCTTCTTCGCCTTTTATGCACGTTTAACAAAGCAGGATCATCTCATTAATCGTCTGATTTCCCGATATTTATCACCCGTATGGGAGATTACAAATGTATTTTTTATCTTTTTCTATATTGGCATCGTCGGATTTTTTCCGGACACAGCCTATTATTATGGCTCCGCGTTACTTGTTCCGGGAAGCATTGCAGTGATTCTTCTTGCGATTCGCGGTTCATTCTATGCTTTTGAAAATTACGGTTCCAAGAAAAACATAGTATATCTTTTTTTGTACGGAGCTACAGGTTTGCTTATTCCAGCATCGTTGTCAGTGGCGCTAACTTTGTCTGAAGGCGGCTTTATCGTGAAGCAGGGGGAAACGGTTTCTCTAGATTACTGGGCGCTGTTTACCAATCCGTTATCGTGGAGTATCGTAGGACTGGCAATCGTGTCCGTTTTGTTCATTAGCGGCTCATTTCTGACATTTTACGCTTCTCGGGCGGAGGATCATTCCGCGTTGAAGCTGATGCGCAACTACGCCCTGTTTTGGAGCACACCGACGATAATCCTCGCACTGACAGCATTTATCTATTTGGGTCAACACAATGAGCGGCATTTTCAAAATATGATGGATTTATGGTGGTTGCTGGCACTTTCCGTTGCTTTCTTCATGATCGCGATGTGGCTGTTATATAACGGACGCCGTTACGGATTAGCTTTTATATGCGTCATGTTGCAGTTTTTCTGTGCCTTTTTTGCTTATGGGATTGGGCAATACCCTTATATTCTTGATCCGTATATCACGATTCAGAGCAGTGCAACTTCACCGGCAATGGGCTTAGCGTTAGTTATTGTGTTTATCGGCGGTCTATGCCTGTTGATCCCATCCCTTATTCTGGTCTTCAAACTCTTCCTGTTTGATGCGGATTATGTTAAAGGGAAAAAATAAAGCTGATTAATCCATTACGGTATGTTTGAGGTTTCCCTACAAGCCTATAGATAAAGGAGGTGTGATCTGTGAAGAGGAAATCCAGTCTGATTTCTCAACAAATGTCTTCACAAAGGAAAAACATGGCTCTCCTCGCAATCATTTCACTAGCGCTTGGTATAGCTATTGTGAGTCAGGCTGGACTGCTTGCTGAAGCAGTCCAACGGATTTTTGTCGAGAAAGCTTCATTTTCATCGGTTATCCTGTTGCTCGGCATACTTCTAGCTGTTATGGCTGTGCGCACACTGTTGTCTTATGGAAACGGTATAGTTGGCTTACATATGGCTGCCACTGCTAAGACAAATATGCGCGCTGCCGTGCTGCAAAACTTGACTCATGCCTCCATGCCTTCAACCCTTCGTGGACAGACGGGAGGAAAGGTCAGTGTTGCTCTGGATGCTGTGGATGAGGCCGATAGTTATTTCAGCCAATACATGCCGCGTATGATGGAAGCTGCTATCATCCCGGTTCTGATTTTGGTTGTTACATTTATCCAACATGCCAACACAGGTTTCATTCTATTGTTTACTGCTCCGTTCATCCCGCTGTTCATGATTTTGGTAGGGTTGAAAACGAAGAACAAATCCGAAGAAAAATATGCGCAACTGGCTGAGTTCTCAGGGACGTTTCTGGATTCTCTTCAAGGACTGGTGACATTGAAAATATTTGGACGGGCTTACCGTCAGCAACAGGAGATCGAGCGCAGTAGCTTGGGTTATCGTGATGCCACAATGGGCATTTTGAAGATTGCGTTTACGAATACCTTCATGCTGGAATCGATCGTAATGCTTAGCATTGGCATTGTCGCTCTTGAACTGGCCATCCAGTTGCTCGTTTTCAAAGCTATGACGTTCCACACCGCCTTTCTCGTTTTGCTGCTCGTTCCCGAGTTTTACAACCTGTTAAAGAATACGGGAACGGCCTTTCACAGCGGCCGGACAAGTATGGGTGCGGTTCGTAAGGTAGAACAGATGCTTGAGGAAACGGCAGGGGGGAGCAGGGATGCTAATGGCATTGAAGGAGCATTAACAACCGATGGAATCGACGAGATCGACAGGATGGATAAGGTCGGTGATAGGACCGACAGAATAAGCAAATTGGAACTCACCCATTCTGGAGACCTTTTAATACCGCCGTCCATCGTAATTGACCAACTCCGGTTTCAGTATGCTCCAGATTCTTTCGAGCTTAAGACGGGGCGGATCCAGCTTAGTCCAGGAGAACACATTGCCATTGTTGGCAAAAGCGGTTCCGGCAAAACGACTTTGCTTCATCTCATTGCCGGTCTGCTGAAACCAGAATCGGGAACGCTTCTGGTGAATGGAAGTCCACTCTCGCAATACGATGAAACCGAATGGTTCGAACATGTTAGCTACATTACACAGCATCCGTATATTTTTGCAGGCACATTTTCTGAAAATATTGCGATTGGTGCTCGTGGGAGCATCTCCAGAGCAGAAATTGAGCGGGCGGGGGAAGAAGCAGGACTCGCTGCGCTTACAGCCCAATTAGAGCATGGATTTGATACCTTTGTTGGTGAAGGAGGCCGGGGACTGTCTGGTGGGGAAAAGCAACGGCTTGCCTTAGCACGCGCTTTTTTGAAGCGTCCTGCTATCATTTTGTTTGATGAACCCACAGTTGGACTGGATTTGCACACCGAGCGGGTACTGCAACGCTCCATAGCCAAACTGGCAAAAACGGCTACAATGATTACGGTAGCTCACCGATTATATACGATTCAACAAGCCGACAAGATTTTGTTTATGGACAATGGAGTGTTGGTGGACTCGGGACGACATGACGAGCTTCTGGAGCGCCTGCCTCAGTATGCCGAGATGATTGATGTAGAGCGGAAAGGGGGGATATCCTCATGAATGAACTGGCTGTTCTGTCAAAGGCGATGATTCAGGAGCGCAAGGATATCATTCTTTCGATTTTGGGTGGATTTATCGCCGGCATAGCCGGTGTGGCACTCTTTTCTGCGAGCGGATATCTGATTTCGCAAACGGTATTTGCGCCACCGCTTTATACTTTAATTGTACTCACCTCCATGGTCAAACTGCTGGGTCTGCTTCGGGCGGCGAGTCGTTATGGAGAACGCTTGTATTCTCACCGGGCGACATTCTCCATGCTTAGCCGTTTACGTACATCCTTTTTTGCCAAGCTTATTCCTTTAACGCCTGGTATATTGAACAAAAATCGAAGCGGGGATCTGCTTGCGCGGATCGTTGGGGATGTGGAAAGTTTGCAAAATTATTTTTTGCGAGTCGCTTATCCTCCGATCATGGTCGTCATGGTGTTTTTGGCTACGGTGCTGTTTACTTCTACCTTTTCGATCTGGATTGCCGTTTTGTTTGTAATAGGTATGCTGGTAACGGCATTCGTTGTACCGGGAATTGTGTTACTCGGGCAGCGGAGAATACATGGACGCGTTCGTGAGCAGAGGGCGCAGCTGTCCACAGAAGTTACCGAAGTGTTGTACGGTTTCCGGGATTTAAAAGTATATGGTCAATTGGCACAGCGGGAGGAACATCTCCAGCATGCTTCCACTGTATTGGCAGCTGAGCAGCAACGAGCAGCCGGGCAACTGCTGCGCGGGCAATCGATGCACACTTTTGTTACGTTTTTCGTTTCCTGGGGAGTGCTTACGCTTGGCGCCTATTTAATTATGGAAGGAGCGCTTGCAGGCGTATTTCTTGCCATGCTGGTTATGGCATCACAAACCGTATTTGAAGAAGCGGCGGCTATGGCCACATTACCCGCGTATAAAGAGGATAGCGAACACGCAGCCAAACGACTGACGGAAACAGTTCAGACCTTTGATGAGCAGTCTTCGCAGCCAAGTGGCACATTGCCTGTTGATCATGCCGTTACGATGGAGCTATCCGATGTTACGTTTCAATATGAAGGGGAGTGGAGACCGGCGCTCAGGGATGTATCCCTGCACATTTTACCTGGTTCCAAAACGGCGATTGTCGGGCCGAGTGGATCAGGAAAATCAACGATTATCGAATTGCTGCTCAAGCTGCGAACACCAACGGCCGGTGATATACGGTTAAACGGCATTTCGGTGAAGGAACTGGATGAAACGAGCATTTGGCAAACGGCTACTGTAGTGTTTCAGCAAAGTCATTTCTTCCGGGGAACGATCCGGGACAACCTGCTGCTGAATGGAGAAGAACATGTAGACGAACAATTGTTGGATGTGCTAGCAAAAATGCAGCTGCCCGATACATCGTTGACCGATATGGTGTATGAAAAAGGGGAGAATCTGTCAGACGGCGAGAAGCAGAGGTTGGCTCTGGCGCGAGCGATGCTCCGCAAAGGACGGGTATGGCTTCTGGACGAACCCACTTCATCGCTGGATTATGTGACAGAGCATCATGTTTTGAAGCATCTCTACGCACAGGCGGCTAATGATACGCTTCTCCTGATTTGTCATCGGCTAACCGGATTGGAAGAGATGGACCAGATTGTGGTCATGGACCAAGGCAGGCTAGTCGAAACGGGGTCCTATTCGGAGTTGATGGGGCAAAAAGGCTATTTTTATGAGATGAAACAAATCGAACAGCAAATGATCGGAGAAGTTGGAGTGTAAAAAAAGCAAGAACTCCTCTGAGCATTCGATCAATCTTACCAAGCAACAGGCTAAGAATAACTTCCGGTGTAATATCGGGAGCAGTTCTTTAGCCTGTTTTGCGATTCTCGCCTAGACTATAATCCACGTTTGTCTTAAACGATGAGCAGTTCTTCAAAAACTGGTAATAAAAATCGCTTCAGAGAAAAATGCTAAACCGGCTCAAATTGTATTAGCACACGTAAATTGGAACGTCTGGAAGAAGCAATATATAAAATTAAACAGTAAAATATCCATTATATCCATTAATGATGGCATGTTGAACGATGGGGAGGTTTAATCTCGGAGAAGCCCTCAATTTACGTGACACTAAAAAGTTGATCTATTTTGCAGATCAACTTTTTAGTTTACTATGTTAAGGGAGAAGAGACATCTTGTAGGGAGATTATTTTCAATGATTATTGCTTATAAATTTGTTCTCCAAGACAGGATACCCGCGTTCATGCTCCTGCACGCCTTCATTGCAGATTCTGGGGTATGAAGTTCCTCACCCCAAGTAACATAATATCGGAATTCATAGAATCCTCCCAGTGTCGCCTTAAAGTTTGTCTCCCAATAATTATTCATGGGCCATGAGTACAGGTGGGCTGGATCATGGGCAAGCTCCGGATGGCCGCTCAGAAGACGATCCTCATAGTCTAATGAACCGATTTGAATCAGCGGCGTGTCCGGCATGGCAATCGTAATCCCTCGTCCTTCACTGATATACGCCACACCCTCATCAACACAGTAGAAATCGGCAAGGGAACCCGGGAGTTGGTCGATACGCGGTCGTACTAACGCACCGGTTTTTTCAATCCATAGTTCTTGCTGCGGTGAAGAGGGAGCACTTCCGAACGGAAGAGAAATGTATAGATTTTCTGGGTCCCATACACTTTCCTTATGCATGCGTACGGCAACATCAATTCGCGCACGATCACTGTATAAGGTGACAAGTAAGGAATAATGACTGCAGCCATTGACGCTGTATGTCAGACGAACTTTAGCGTATAGTGCGCCTTTTTCAACAATATCAACATTAACCAGTGTTCCCACAGAAGTAATTGCATCAGGGCCTCTACGATTGCGTCCCATCTTGCGCCGAACATCATACATACCAAATTCGTTAGCTGCCCGAGTCACATTATAAACAGGAGAAAATGCATGGTGATTCCGATCTGCACGAAGCAGGTTCTGATTCACGGTCTTGTCGATCCATTTCGTGATGCCAGCACCGATCTCCCATTCAAGTCTTACGTATTGCGATTCCATATATTTCGGCGTAACGTGAAGCTTCGGTGCGACTGGCGGGATGATATCCAACATACGATCCGAGCCTACATAATCTGTTCGATACGCAGTTACAGGTTTGTGATTGATAAGAGACTTGATCGTCAATTGTACCTGCTGCTTTGGCTGAAGCGTTACCGGAATGGTAAGGATGACACCGCGGTGCCCTGTAACCATTTGCACCTCATATTCAGTGCCCGTCGATTCATCCATGACTTCAAAACCGTTCTTCAATTCCGATATATTCCAGCCTTCCATAATGAGTTCAGCATAATCAGTTTGCGCAAAATCATTAGGATTATATAACTCAAATTTCATTGGACAATTAGGACGAAGCAAAGCGTCACCGCGAGCCTCAAGGATGTCGTATAAAGCGGTATGAGCGAGTGAGCTGGCATTGGCCGCATAGGCTTCTTTCCTGCAGCCAAGCTCTTGAACGAACGGATTCCAAGGTTCGGTGACCGAGGAATGATAACCCCATGTATGCTCAGCGAATAGCGCTAGCTCATATTCCATTGCTTCAAGACGTTCTTTGGAGACGATCTCGCATGCGGGATCTAATAGCTTCACCTTTGTATAGACACGCTGTGCTTCACGGAAAATCTGTACATGCATCGGCGTCGTCGCCGAGCCATCTGTCCACCAATCTGGCCAGTCCCCACGGAAGGTCTCGATTTCCTCGGGATGCTCCTCTGCATAAGCTCTCAAATCTGCAAAGAAATCGTCCAAGGTCGCCGGTTGAATCCGGATGCGTTCGCCATGCTTCTCATTCCATGGATTCACAAAATCCATCAACGCTGCGTTCGGCGAGCCGTTGTCGGTAGGAAGTCCGGACACCATCACCGGTACGAACGGGAACGTGTAACCATCAGCACCCAATTGCTGTAAATAACGATCAAAACGTGCTTCGGCCACTACAAAGGATACACCGTTTCGGACATCATGATCATCGCGAATCGTATAAGATCCGCCAATGCCTGGGGTCAATCCAAGATCATTGCCGAACATGTAATGCTCACCGCTCCAGGTGAGAATACGATCTCCTTTCGGCGTTTCCCACCAGAACGGAATCTGCTTCTTCCACAGTGGAAACATGGAATGATGCGTATGAATACATGTAATCAAATTCTCAATACCTGCATCCGCCAGCACTTGACTGTATCCCCAACCAAAGCCTGTAATGTCTGCCGTCATCGCAGAACGTACCGGGAATTGAATCGATTGTCCATAATCTGTTATCCGCTTAATCATGATAGAGAGTATCTCTTGATTTAATTGCTCACCGAAATTGAGATAGGTACCGGAGAGACCGATATAACCTTTCTTCACCGCATGAGCGAGTTCTTCTTTTTCTATGTCTGTGGCTTTCAATAGGAAGGATTCAACAGGCCAATAGGTTTCACATACCCACTTATAGCCTTTTAAGTCAGGTCTGGCGCCGCTCTCAATATCACGTACAATTTGCAGAGCCTGCCGAATATAATTGACATGATATTGACGAATTTTTTCTTGACGCTCGGTATAGCCGACATCGGTATGGGAATGTTGAATGACGTAAATTGTCCAAGGTTTGTGCTGATTCATCGTAGAGCTCCTTTCGGAATTACAGGATTATCGAATCGAGATATAAACGAAGGGAAATTATATATGAGATTGAAAATACAGCTTGAAGCGGAACAAAGCATCTTCTTCATACCATGCTTGGAAGTTCGTTCCCCATACATTGTTATGCAAATTCACATGCATACCTCCGGTAAGCGGAGCAAAAGTATGATCAAACTGAAGCAAGCGTGGCTTCCCAGGACATATAAGTGCAGCATCCAACGTATCGATTTGCACTTTTCCATCTGCTGCTGCATAGTACATCCCTTGCTGAACCGCATGCATATTGCGATTTCCACCTTGAACGACATCCAAAGGTGAGATGAGTTGTCCGATTTTGTCCAGCTTCCATTGATTTGGATTGTTCACGATCGGATTAAAGCTCATCCAAGAGGCTTCGGGAAGGCGATAGGCATCTTTGTCAAACCACTGCAGCTTGCATTCCACTGTATGCGTATGTTTTTTAAAGACATACTCAAGCGTTAATTCCCGTGGAGCGCCCATACGCTCACATGCCGCTCTCGGCATACGTAGGTTTGCAAGCACGACATCCTGCTCTTCACAAAAGACAGCCTGCAAGGACTGAAGCCTTGGTGTCATAACTTCATGTGCTATCCACTCGTGGGTTAAGTCCATCCCTGGTTTCCCAAAATCTCCGGTTGCCCACACATGCGTATGTCTCCATCTGAGATGATATTCACGATACCATCGGTCATAATCGGCCTGCGAATAAGTTTCGTAGGAGAATAAACCAATTTGATTTTTTGGACCGGCCCATGCCCGACCGCGAGCATCTTTCAGTCCGACAATTGCGCCACTATCCTCAAACACAACCTCAAAATCTCCTAATACATAAGGCTGGTCACTTGATAAGATAGTTGCATCCGTTAGAGTGCTACGAGATGGTTTCAACGCGAGCAGGGCAACTTCGGCTTTCTCTTGTCGTTCAGGTTGAAGTGCTTGGATTGCTTGTTTCAAGTATTCACGCTGTTCCTGCCAAGACTTCTCTATAAGACTAAAGGAACGTGCATTCAGCTTGGCATCGGCTTCCTCACCAAACATTTCAATCATTTCAGCGCGGGAGTTCATTTCGTAGAACCGATATTCCAGCGGGTTTAAGTTGATATCGACCTTATCGCGTTTGCGTGCTTCTTGGAAGTCATCTTTACCATAGTGGATATAATCTGCAAGATATCTTTTGATATCTACACCCCACGTATGCTCAGGAATCATAATTAACTCATCACAGAAATTGCGATATTCTTCATCGCTTTCTGTTAACGCCCCTTCTTGCAGCCACTTACTCTTCAAGCGTAGCAATTCTCGGTAACATGCTAATTTGTAAGGGTCGGTGGAAGAACCGTGAATCCAGCTATCGCCGATTTCTTCTTCTACGACAGTTAAGGTATTACGAATAGCCCATACCTTTTCGGCATACTGGTCTAATGTGGAAGCTTGTATCACTGCCTGCGGATAAGCTTCTCGCAGCTTGGCGAACTCAGCTTCAATCTGCTGCACCGTAGAAGGGCCATGATTATCATGGGTATGCGCGAAGTAAAGGATATCGTTCAAACTTTCGATGTCAAAGGTTGTGCCGTAATCTTTGCTGTAGTGGACAACAATTTCAGATCCGTCCGTATTTCGCCATAAGAACATTTCAGGAACGTGAGGAACATAGCTGGAAGGGTTAACGCCTAAGTGCAAATACTTTAGACCAGCCTTTGCCATATGCGTGATTAACGAGCGTGTATGACCGGGAACGTCCGTCATTTTGGCTGCGATCGTACGCTTGCCAAATCGCTCATCAAGTCGCGTCGCCATTTGAATGCCATAGTCAAGCAATTCGCGATCATATAACTCGGTATATGTGGTGAAAGGAAGACCATGCCATCTTAAATAATCCTTTGCAATCGCTTCTTCGACTTGTTGTCTTACTTCGTTGGAACCGTGCTTTAATAGATGATGGATTAACCATGAGCCCGTTGTCCAGATAAAGGAACCTTTCTCCGGGTTCTCGGCAAAATATTTCGCTGTTTGAATCGCACTTGGAAAAAATTGCCCCATATATCGGTCCGTCACATTTTTCGCGAAATCCGTGTAGCCAATATCCAAGTGTGTTTTGAATATAACGTGAATGTGTGTTGCGCTCTGATTCAAGTTCATCGCTCCTTCCTCATAATCACGATTTCAGTGTATAGCAATTTATCTCATTTGACTTTTCGATTTATATTGAATAGGATCAGAAACAAATCAAGCAGAGGTGGAGTATAGATTGTGGCGAATCATATCAAAAATGAACGGTGGGTATATGTCATAGAGGGAGAGAATGGCAACTCGGCTCGAGTAAAGGATTTATTGTTAATGGGGTATGACCATTTTAGCAAAGCGATGCCTTTAACGAATCATGTGCATGAGGATGCATACGAATTCGTCTATGTTGATCAGGGGGCTGTCGACTGGGAGATCGGAGACGAAACATACCATACGAATGCCCAGCAAGTTATACATACAAGTCCGGGGGAGCGGCACCGTGCCAAATTTGATTATATTGGTCCATCCACCATTTGGTGGATGATTATTCGCGACCCAGCCCGAAACAAGGAATGGTTCGGGCTTCAAGAGGAGGAGCGTCAGATCTTCGTTAATTGGATGCAGAACTGTCCACGCATTCAATTGGTCAGCAAGGACGTTGTCGTCTATTTCAAACAATTGAAGCAGCTTCTACAGAACCAGAGTACGGTACTGCTGGAATTTCAACTTCGGCATTATGTCATGGAAATTTTGCTGCATCTATTTCATCATTCGCAGCTTGTTGTGCATTCCCCAAACATGCATACCTACACGCAGCAGCTGAAGGACAGACTTCAGCAGAATCCATCTGCTCGTTATTCAATTGAACAGCTTGCAAAGGAGTTCGGGTTGAGTGAGTCGCATTTCTATCGTGTGTTCCGAGAGACGAATGGACAATCGCCTATAGTGTATATGGAACGAGTTCGTATAGATTGTGCAAGCCAGATGCTGAAGGAATCGAAGATGTCCATCACGGATATTGCCATGGAACTTGGATTTAAGACAAGTCAGCATTTTGCTACAGTATTTAAAAAAATGATAGGGGTGACACCGAAGGCCTGGAGAAAGCAGAATATGCAGCGATGAATTTGGTATTGAAATTTTGAAAACACTCGTCATATAACGGAGTGGTCATATGAACTTAAAGATTGATCGGCAGGACTTGATGAACAGGTTTATTCTCGAACGCCGGCCCGGACAGTGCTTCTCAACTAGCGCATTGGATGTACTTAAATCTTTCAAGTCAAATAAAGCGCTTAAAGCTTTCGGCAATTTGTTGATGTTTCTACGGACGCGATTCTGAGATACAGCATCGCTTACGCTACAGCTCATTAATAGTATGGAAGTTTCTCTAGATTCGTTGCATGTAATAGTGTATAAATATTGGATAAACTTATAACAATTTGGGTATTCAAACAACTCAAACAAAATAAGAAAGGAAAACTTCTATTATTAAGATAAATCTATTATGGGAGGTTTTATTATGAAGAAAAAATTGATGATTTCCTTATTTGCCTCAGCTTTACTTGTGCTTCCAGTAATACCGGTGCATAGCTTTGCAGCGGATACATCCAAACCTACGATCATAAATAACGGCCAAATTAACAACGGTCGAGTTCTCATTCCGTTACGAGCTGTTTCAGAAAATTTAGGCGCAAGTGTGGAATGGTTTCAAACGGAGAAAGAAGTAAAGATTAAAAATGGAGACACGACCCTCTGGCTTGCTGCAAATTTCAAACGCGCAATTATTGAATCACCACCGACTACAGATAACCCGGATATTCCGCACCGGGAATATATTGATATAGATACTGCCACGCAGGTCATTAAAGGAACAACCTATGTTCCGCTACGCTTTGTCGGTCAATCGCTAGGTGCAAATGTCTTATGGAACCAACAGTCTAAGCAGGCGACCATAACATTGGGGGGTAAGGAACTCGTAGTCAACATGGAGCAACAATCTATTCAAATCTCTGATAAGCAGAAAATTATGGATCCACGGTTAAAACAACTCTCCGATAAATTAAATCAAGCAGCTGATATCTCTTCAATTAAAAATATTAGTTCCTACTTCAAACCGTACTTTACCGATAAATTAATTAAGTCTATCGTTCAAAATAAAGGCTTGAATACAGCTAGTACCTATGAATCGCCTGCCTCGTCGCCAGTATACATTAACAAGACTTTAGCCACGCTTGCGCAATCGGTTATATTGGCAAATGGTCTAACAGGAGAAGATCAATATGCCGAGGATCGTACGATCACTCTCGTATTTACGAATGGTGTATGGAAGGTCGATAGCGTCAGCAAGGGGTTGAGGGTACTAATCTCAGGGTTCTCAGATTTTCAACCTCAATAATTATTCATAGGCTCCTGATATTTGAGTAAGAAAAACAAAGAAAGCCCTCACAAGAAGGGCTTCTTTGTTATGTTTATTAACATTAAAGTTTGAAAAGCAATATGTGCCAAGGGAGATGCTAAAAAACGAGGGGTTAATAAAGAAGATTTATTCTTGAGATTTTTATTGCTGTCACATTTTAGGTCGAGCTCTTCGTTGTATAGAGTGAAAGGGGGGGAGACAGCTTGAATGATACGGAGTTAAATCAGATCATTGCAGATGTGTTGGATGGGAACACAGAACAATTCGAGAAAATCATGGAGATTTATCAAAAACCGATTTTTCTCTACTGTTATCACATGCTGGGCAATTATGCCGAAGCCGAGGAAAACGCACAGGAGGTATTTTTGAAGACCTTCCGCACCTTGAAAAAATATACCCAATATCAGATGGATTTTGGTGCCTGGGTATACAAGATTGCCTACCATCAATGTATCGACATCATCCGTAAGCGAAAGTTGGTGAAATATTTGTCTTTCTTTTACCAAGATGAGAAAGAAAATAATGAAGTCGATTTGCATATTGAAGCCAACTATTTTGATGAATCCGTACATCAGGCCATGGCAAAATTATCGGCGGAAGAGCGTAATTTGTTAATCTTACGTTGTGTCGAGGATAAAAGCTATCAGGAGATCGGATTGATTCTCGGTAAAAACAGCGCCAGCCTTCGTAAAAGATACGAACGTACATCTGCAAAATTTCGAAAGTATTATGCGCAAGTGAAGGGAGTGGGAGTGTATGAATATGGACAGGGATCGGGATTTGAAAAAACTGTTTGATGACGCGCGCATTCCCGACGCCGACTTGACAGGAAAAGTAATGAGAATAATACATGCTAAGCCAAAAGAAAAGGAGAGGTTTTTTATGAAATATAAAGTTGTTCTGACTGCGTGTGTAGGGATGATGTTAATGGCATCCACGGGTTATGCGGCAGTTCAATATCATTCTTTGACGAATAAGGATGGCGAAGTCGTATATGAGACTAAATCGACGAAAGATTACGGAAAAACAGAATCGAAAGATGATATAGAGCGTTACAAGGCATTTTATGAACTTAAGGATAAGGTGCTAAAGAACGGGGAAGCTGGGCTGTTCTATATGGTTGCCAATAATCCGAATCATGAAACAATTCTTGGAACGAAGGTGACTATCTTCCAAGATCTTTCTCAATTGAGAGATAAGATTACGGATAAATCCATTAAGATCGCAGACAAAGTCAATGGAAATTATACATTCCAAAAGGCGGACGTAATCTTTAAAAATGCTCAGGAAGTGAATCCTCCTTCTTCGGAAGAAAAAAAGAAAATGGCAGAAAAGCTGAGAAAGCAGGCGGAAGAATCCAATCAGGGATATGCCATGATGCAGGTTGAAATGACAGATCAGTTTTTCCTTCTCTTTGCTACGTATCAAAATGGCGAAGATAAAATCGGGGTTAATATCACTAATCTGAGTGGAAAGAGCGATCCTACAATGTATATTGACGAGAAGGTTGAATTTAAGCAGGAGAAGGTTCAAGTGAAGGGAGTAGAAATGCTGCATACAGAATTTGCTCCTTCGCAGACGCACGAGCTGAAATGGGTATACGAGAGCCCAGACAAAAAGCTGAAATACGCCTATACTTTACGAGGTGACCTAAATAAAGTAAGCAAAGAAACCCTAATGAAACTTGCCGAAGGCTATTTGGAATAATAAATACAACAACAACGGGAATCTCCTCCCATCCAATTGGGGGGATTCCCCTCTAGTAAACCATAGTCCTTCTTCATTTTTATCATAATCGTTTCTAAGCACCGATTTTAATTCCGTGGAACAATGCAAAAGAACGGCCGCTGTTCGCATCATTTGCGACAGGGCCGTTTTTTTGTTTTTCATAGGTTAGCTGTAAATTGCTATTCTTGCCAAACACTCATAGGGTCCCATGGCTTGATCTGATTGCCATATTTTCCAGCCAAAAAAGCTTTCATGTCTTCCAGCTTAGCAGGCACCTCGTTCCAAATTGGAAAGGGTGGTAACCCTCGTTTGCTTTTCAATAGGATATCCACTGTAACATACAAGCGTTCTGGCTGAATCCAATGAAGGAAGCGGGAAATATCCATTTGCTTGGTCAGAGACAAGGAATCAATTTCGTCATTGTAATGCTTGTTGAACTCGCTAATCAGGTTTAGGAGGTATTCTCTCTGCTCCTTCACGAATTCCAGGCCACATATGGCGCCATGTCCTGGAACAACGATTTCGGGTTTAATTTCATCAATAATGCGATCAAGCACTTTAACCCAATTGAGGGTTCCCTCTTCACTGTATGCCGTACATCCGTTAAACACGACATCGCCAGCGAACAGCACTTTTTCTTTTGGCATCCACAACAGCAAGTCACTATCAGAGTGGGCTGGAGCTACGTTGTAAATCATAACTTCCGTATCGCCAAGACGGATGTTGATATCGTCCTTTATCTCAATATTCGGGAGCACCCATTCTACGCCTTCCAGGTCAAATCCTTCAAATTCCGCTGCAAAAAACCGCTCGCCCGGAGTCGATTCCGGAGAATTCTTTCCTCTTCTAATGACGCTGTCCATCCAAGCGATATTTTCGGTGAGACGCTCTCTGGAGGCTTCCTTGTGCATAATAATGCAAGCATCTTCAAACACTTTGTTTCCCCAGGCATGGTCGCTGTTATAGTGCGAGTTCACCACATATGCGGGAGAGCCGCCGTTGCTTACATCCATAAAAGCCTCCCGCATTTCCCGCGCATGGAACAAATCGAAAAACGTGTCATACACCAACCCGTCACCCTTGTTGATGAATCCGGCATTGGCCCAACTGATCCCACGATACGGCGAAATACCAGCAAAGACGCCATCTGCGACTTCAAAAAATTTAACGCGAGGTTTTTGGATAATACGTCCATACTTCATAAAAATTCTCCTTTACGTATATGTTTTTAGGATAAGGCATAATGACTATGGCTTTATTATAGAGAACGGAAAACAAAAATGCAAGCATGTACTTGCATGCATTTATGCTGTACGATATGATAGTAACAGAACAACATCACACTACATGTATGGAGGCGCTGCAACATGAAGCTAGTAACCTTTCAAACCAAAATATCCCAGGAACCTTTGTTTGGGCTTGTAATTAACGAGAAATTTGTCGTGTCTTTTGCCGCAATCATGAAAAAGCAGGGAACATTCGTTGACAGTCTTGAAAGTATGGACAGCTATCTTCATTATTTGCCGGCAAGTTATGATGCCGCTAAGGAATTGATGCAATACGCTGTCGAACAGTCGCATCAATTTAATGAAAATGAAATCTGCCCGATTGTAGCGGTAAAACTGCTGCCGCCAGTTCCAAATCCGGCTGCGCTTATCGATTTCGGGTTGACGCCAAGACATCTGAGAAATGCTGGCGTAAATCTGCTGCAAAGAGAATATACAGGGCCGGAAAGAGAAGAGCTTAAACAAAAAATCGCTGAAAAATTCCAGCAAGATCCGAATAAAGTAACTTTCAGTTATTACAAATGTAACCATAATGCATTAATTGGCGATGGAGATACAATTCATTGGCCTTCGTACTCTTCCTACCTGGATATTGAGCCGGAGCTGGCCTTTGTTACAGGGATGGAGAACTGCATTGCAGGTTATGTTATTTTTAATGACAGTACTGTCCGTGATGTGCAATGGCCGGATTTCCAGGGGCTGACCGGACCGACGCGCTGCAAAGATTTTGATCGCAGCAAAGGCATAGGGCCATTTCTGGTTACGCCGGATGAAATCGACAATCCGCTGGTACTGGATGTGAATGTATGCATCGGGGAGAGACTGCACTGGAAGGGGAGCACATCCGAGTATTCTGCACACCCTGCAAAAGTGATGGAGGAGGTTCTCAAAGTTTTCACGCCGCTCCCGGGCACGATTATAGGAATGGGGACGATACCGGATTGCTGCGCAATCGAGACCGAAGAATGGCTGTTGCCCTCTGACCGAATCCAGATTACATTTGATAAATTAGGCACGCTCACGCAATTGGTGCCTGATCATGTCAAGATTACGGAACCAAGCCGCTGGGAAAAAAGAAGCGATTTGCCTTAAAAAACGTTTATCAAAATGATGAACCCCGACCCTGCTGCATATGCAGAACTTGTAGTAGAATAGGATTAACATATGCAAAAGGAGAACTACAATGCAAAAGGAGAACTACAATGCAAACTTCAGACAGAATCATTGAAGCCGCGACACAGCTCATCAAAAAGAATGGCTATCGGGGAGTAAGCACCAAAGCCATTGCAACGGAAGCTAAAGTCAATGAATCTACGATTTTTCGGCAATTTGGAAGCAAGCAAGGCATATTGGAAGCCATCATTGAAAGACATTCGGATATTCCGCAATTTGAGAAGCTGTTAAAAGAGGAAGCGACCGATAATCCGGAAGTCGATCTGCTGAATGTAAGTCAGCAGTACCGTTTATTTTTCCATAAAAATGCGGACATCATTTTGATTGGCATCCGCGACAAAGGAATGCTTCCCGAATTAGACAGAGTGCTCGCCGATCCGCCGGCGAAGCTTCACTCCTTGCTGGTTGAATATTTTGAACGATTGCAGAAGAAAAAAGTTATCGCCAGACAGGATGAGCGTCTTGTCGCAATGTCTTTTCTCTCGATGTGCTACGGATTTCAGATGAGTGAGCTGATTCACCGGCAATATCAATCCCAATTCGTCACCGAGGAAGAGTTCTACAAGCATAGTGTCTCATTGTTTGTTAAAGGAATTTTAGCCCAGTCATAAGCATTATTGATTTATATATTGGGAAGTCTAATCTTACGTGAACAGGGATGGAGGATACCTTTTTTTTGCTCATGAATGTAGTTTTTAGTAATGGAAAATAAAATACGTGGATGCATTATATAGAAACTGACCATTAATTAAGCCCAATTTTTTTAGGGGCTTTTTTTTTTGGGGACTCAGGATTGTATTTAGTCTATACCCAAACTTTCGAGTCAGAGTTATTGTACGAGCTTAAATGCAAGACAATCATGCCTATTGCATTGGAATTATCCAGGGCTGTACTTACTTAATATCTTATAAGAAATTCTTGAAATTACAGAAATTTATCCAGTAGGGGGATGCTATTATACAAATACAAATAAAGACGAGGTGATGATATGCAAGCAAAATTGGCAGCGGACGCCATTCCCCTCCCCAAAAAGCGGAACTCATGGATAAGGACGATAAAAAAGTATAAAGTGATGTACGCTCTCTTGTTCCCGGCATTAGTTTACTTTGCCGTATTCAAATACATTCCTATGGCGGGAATCATTATTGCCTTTAAAAACTATAACCTAGCTTTGGGACTATGGGATAGCCCATGGGTGGGATTTAGAAATTTTACAGATTTTATGAACGGCGTTTATTTCTGGGACATCATGAGAAATACGATTATAATATCCCTGTATAAGCTGTTGTTCGGTTTCTCAGCTCCTATCATACTTGCTTTGCTGCTCAATGAAGTTTATACCCAATGGTTTAAGAAAATCGTTCAAACGATCACTTATTTACCCCACTTTCTATCATGGGTCATTGTTTATGGAATGATGGTGGCATTATTAGCCCCAGGGGATGGTCTTTTTAACATGATATTGAAGGAAACTGGAGTTGAACCCATCTCATTCCTAACGGAACCTGCCTGGGGCAGACTGCTGATCATCTTATCTGAAATATGGAAGGATATTGGATGGGGAGCGATATTGTACCTTGCAGCATTAGCAGGAATCGATCCAAGCTTATATGAAGCGGCTAGAATTGATGGCGCTTCCAAGTGGAGACAGCTATGGCATGTAACACTTCCCGGCATTCGAGGCGTGATGATTCTGATGCTGATCCTTAAATTAAGCCATATTCTGGATGCTGGTTTTGACCAAATATTCATGTTTGCCAACAGCTTTAATCAGGAGAAGATCGACATTATCGACACATGGGTATACCGTGAAGGGCTCGAGCGACTTAAGATTGGCTTGGCTACTGCTGTGGGATTATTTAAAGCGGTCATCGGATTTGTTTTAGTGTTGGCAGCGAATAAGCTCGCCAAAAAATTCGATGGGCAAATTTGGTGAGGTGGTTATCAAAATGATCAATTTGACAATCGGAGAAAAGGTCTGGCAAGCATTCGTTTATTTTATTCTTATTTTGCTAGCTCTACTTTGCTTACTACCCTTTCTATATGTGGTTGCTGTTTCAGTAACGCCAGAATCGGAAGTGCTAAGAAGAGGAATTGTTATTATACCAGAAACCTTTACCTTTCTAGCCTATAAAGAAGTATTCATTTCTCATGGTATTGGGCAGGCGTATAAAATCACATTGTTTCGAACGATTGTAGGCACTGCTCTCAATGTGTTCTTTACGGTAATCGCGGCATATCCGTTATCCAAAAAATATTTGCCGGGTCGCAGCCCATTTTTACTATTCATTGTCTTTACTATGATGTTTGGAGGAGGATTAATTCCGACTTATTTACTAGTCCGCTCTCTGGGATTGCTAAACAGTCCGTGGGTATTGATCATTCCAAATCTCATTAGTGCATTTAATCTGGTGATCATTAAAGGCTTTTTCGAGCAATTGCCTGCTGAAATCGAGGAATCAGCGAGGGTAGACGGTGCAAGTGAACTTCAGTCGTTATGGCGGATCATTTTACCTCTGTCCTTGCCCGTCCTTTCCACAATTTCATTATTTTACGCAGTCGGGCATTGGAACAGTTACTTCGATGCTATTGTTTATATCAATGATTCCAACTTAATGCCGCTTCAAGTGATCTTGCGCAACATCCTGCTTAACGTCGCAACACAAAGTGCTGATTCGCTTGCCAATACCGGAGCTGTTAGTACGTTCGCTATACAAATGGCAGCAGTTGTCGTAACTACAGTTCCGATTTTGATCGTTTACCCATTTATGCAAAAGCATTTTACCAAAGGTGTGCTCTTGGGATCGGTTAAAGGTTAAAAAGATATTCCAACCTGAGTTGTTACGGGGAAACCGTGATAATATAGAAGCAAAGGAGAGGTCATTATGCAACGTAAAGCGATTACATTTGCTATTCTGACAGCAATGGTCGGTGTGGGAACAGTATTGTCAGGCTGTGGGGAACAAAAAGAGGTTACATCGACAGCTTCGGGTAATTCACAAGGCCAGTCTAGTCCCTTTGAAACCAAATTGAAAATTTCGATGTTTAACCAAGGAACTTTCAATGCTGCTGCTCCGATTCCTCCCCGTGAAGAAGATATCCAACGCCAAATGTTGGAGAAAGCAGTAAATATCGACTTGGAAATGATGATTCCTCAATCAGGGCAAGCAACGACTAAATTAAATACGCTCATTGCTGGCGGAGATATTCCAGATTTGATCTTTTTGAAGAGCCGGGCTGATCTCGCGCAATATTATGACCAAGGCGTTCTTGCGGATTTGACACCGTATCTGGATCAATTTCCTGAATTGCAGAAACGTTTTAGCAACGACTCCTGGGAGGCGATGTCCTATCAGGGAAAAACCATTGGAGTTCCAGGTTATGATAATGTAAACGGTATTAGTCGAAGCTTCTTTATCCGTAATGATTGGCTGAAAAAGCTGAATATGGAAGTGCCAACAACACCTGACGAGCTATTTGAAGTTATGAAAGCCTTTACAGATAAAGACCCGGACGGCAATGGTAAAAATGATACGTACGGATTCATAGGCGGTATGAATAAAGAAGGCAATCTGCAAACCTATGGCTTCGATAGTTTGATGTGGATGTTTGGTGTCAATCCTCCCTCAGCCATTGATGTGAAAGACAATGAACCAGTGTTCCTGTTTACCGACCCAAAAATGAAAGAAGCACTCGCTTATATCAATAAAATGATGGAAGCTAAAGTTGTAGATCCAGACTGGGTGACGATGAATACTCCCGATTTATTGGACCAAAAGTTATTTAAGGGTAAAGTTGGCTTTATGATAAGAGATGCCCGCAGGCTGGAACCAGATTATCAGCAAAAAATGAAAGAAATCAGTGGAGAGGTGCCGGAATGGATCGTCATTCCTCCAATGACAGGTCCTTATGGTGATCAAATTGTAGAGAGAAAATCGTTCCAAGGCAATTCATGGGCCATATCCAAGAAAGCGGATAAGGACAAAATCATTCGGATCTTGTCCATGCTGAATTATCTCTTTACGGACAAAGAAGCCTATCCGAATTTTGCATACGGAATTAAAGGGATTCATTGGGATTTGGTAGACGGCAAGATCAAAAATAAAACCTCCGAATTATCAAAGGAAATGAAAGAAAAGTACTTATGGGTCGATCATTATAGAATGCCGCGTCGTGGTGATGATGCTGAGTACTTCAGCTTCCAGAATCCGAAGACGGCAGAAGCTTTTGAGAACAATCAGAAATACGTGGCGGCTACGTTGCCCGGGAATTTATTGACTGAAGACCCGAACGATTCATTGGCTGCTGACCGCCAACGCTACATTAATGAAAGCTTGGTCAAATTTATGACTGGCAAAGAGCCTCTTTCGAACTGGGATAATTTCCTCAATACATTGGAAACTAAGTTTGACATGCAGAAGTATAAAGATTCAGTAATCAAGCAATTTAAAGAAGCAGGCTTAATCAAGTAAATCAAACGAAGAGAGCGGCTATAATTAGCCCCTCTCTTTATTGAAATATAAGAAAGTATAAGTTTTACTTTATACTTTATCCTTCTATTTTTCGAAGAAACGCTTATCGTCCTTAAAAAGGACGCCGAAGGCGTTTCTTCTTATCATATGCTATTATTTGTTTATTACAGATTTAAAAGGAAGATGATCGATGCGAAGAAGAATCAGCTTGCCTTTAAAACTATTTTTTATCGTGTTTGCATTTGTATTAAGCTGCATAATCTTGATAAGCCAATTGTCTTATCGTTATGTCCAAAAGGAAATAAGAACCTCTGACATTTATTACACCAACCAAATACTTGATAAGATTGATCAGTATTTCACAGTTAATTTTTCCTCCTTCCAGACGATGCTGTTCTCGGTCGAGTCATCGGTGAAAGCCAACATTGACAATCCGGACGTGATTAAAAAGCAATTAAGAGAGCTCTATGAACTCAACAGTAATTACGTCAGTAATATTTATTTGATCAAAAACGATTTATCTATTCTAGGCGGAAGTACACCTACCCGAATATTTGATGAACCTTTAGCTGAAAGAGAACCATTGTTTGATGCAGCTGACAAGAATAGAAGGATTACATTTGTCAGTGATCCTTACAAATCTAAATATTCCGGCTGGACAGTTACGATGGTCCGATATCTGAACAGTGCTCCGTTTCCTATGGCCATTGCAGTAGATTTAGATCTAAATGCCATTGAAGATACCTTGTTCAAGATTAATAAAAAAGAACAAATGAATTTGGCTCTAATCACCGCATCGGGAAAAATCATTGCCGGATTTTCGGAAAATAAAGGCCCCCTGAATGTTCAAGATCATACTTTTTCAATCGGTGAAACGTCAGCAGAAGAAATTCTGGATACTACAGAAACAAACCTTCAACTGCACACCAAGGAGGGGATTCAAGTCTCCCTTCTAAAAAAACCGACTGAAAAATTCAACTGGACCATCATCTCAATCAACGATGAATCACGCTTGAAAGCTGCTTTATCCAGATTGGAAACCTATTATATCGAGCTTCTAGCTGCTGGTTTTCTCTTAAGTCTGTTCGTTTCCTTCTTTATTGCCAAATATATAAGGAACCCGCTCTATGCACTCAAAACAAAAATGAAGCGGGTGGAGCAAGGCTCCCTCACAACTACAATATCGATTAACCGAAATGATGAGTTTGGAGATCTCTCCCGAGCATTCGATCGTATGCTGCAGCAAATTGTGGAACTGATTCGGGGAGCAGAGCTTCATAACGAACTTGAACGAAAGCTGGAAATTCAAGTGCTGCAGTCTCAAATAAACCCTCATTTTCTGTATAACACGCTTGGTTCTATCAGCAATGTCATACGACTCGGACAAATAGAGAAAGTAGATGTGGTGATCGAGTCTCTCATTTCAATATTGGAATATGGGATAGCTGACGCTTCGGAGAAGGTATCACTGCGTCAGGAATTGCAGAATGTATCAGACTATATCGCGATCCAGAACATCCGCTATAACCGAAACTTCCAATTAATCGAAAATATCGAAGCAGGGCTAATAGATTTTCCGGTTTTTCGAATGCTGTTGCAGCCCCTTGTGGAGAATAGTATCTTCCATGGTTATAACGGAGGGGGGATCGAAGGCCCTATTACTATTCATGCGTACAGGGAGGGTGGCAACGTCATCATAGAAGTAGTTGATCAGGGCGAGGGAATTCCAACTGATAAAATAAAGCATATTTTAATTTCAGAACCGAGGGATGTGGAATTGAAAAGGAAAAGAATCGGGTTAAACAATATTCATGACCGAATCAGACTTCACTACGGAGAACAGTTCGGGCTCCAAATCATAAGCATACCTAAGGAAATAACCCGGGTTCGCGCCTTATTCCCAGCAGGCTTGTTTAAAGGAGATGCATGATGATGAGAGACTACACCTGCTTCATTGTTGACGATGAAGATCTAATCATTCAGAGATTGGAATTGTTTTTTCACGAGCGCTCCCTTAGGGATAAGCGATTTCATTTAGTGGGAAAAGCGAATAATGGGCTGAAGGGGATAGAGGAGATCGTAAAGCTTAAGCCGGATATCGTAATATCTGATATCGTCATGCCGCGAATGGATGGGATTTCCATGATTGAGCAGCTAAAGCCAAAGCTTCCCCATACCCAATTCATTCTTTTGACCGCTTATTCATCCTTTGAATACGCCCAGAGAGCTATTCAAGCCAACGTATTGGAATACATTGTTAAGGTTCCGCTCAGAGATGCGGATTTGGGTCGAGCTTTAGATAAGGCAGCCGGGATTTTAAATGAAGTTAAGAAAAAAGAAGCGGAATTTCAATCTTTAAACGTATCCGTGCTTGAAAATAAATATAGAGTCCGCAAGCAATTTTTTAACGAGCTTATCAGAGGCGAAATCCCTTCTCATCGGGCATCAGATTTTGCCAATCGTATGCAGTTCCATTTCTTTCAAGCCAACTATCGCTGCTTTATTGTCGAAATGAATATGTATGAAAGTTTCCGAAATGATTATTCAGCGTCTGATCAGAACATATTGAGGTATGCGATTACAAATATAATCGAAGAAACGGTGATGAATGGTGGCAGTGGTGTAGCTGCGGATCTATCCGATAATCGGTTTATTGGCTTTCTATCCTGGGAAAATAATCGTAGTGATCTGGAAACGGAATATGATTGCCAGACATTGGGGGGGCAGATCGTCTCCCATTTGCATCAATATTTGAATCAAAGGGTATCCGTCGCTTTTGGAGGTCCACACCGAGGCTGGGAATCCATCAAACAAGCTTACACGGAAGCACAAAATGTGAGTGATGATTTCTATTATCATACAGAGAAAGTAGTAAAAACACCCATGCATCGGTTCCATTACCATAATGACAGAAAAGAAGAATTTCAGCAGAAATTGGCTGATTTTCTTGCTGGGGTGAAAAGAAAGGTTTCCAAGGAAGAGCTGGAGAAAGCATTTGCTGATCTGAACCAATTTGTTACGGACCATAAAATCCATAAGTCCATCATGGCGCCTATGTTAAGAGACTTGTACAGAGACATTATTGTGAAGTTTAAATCGGGGAACAAGTTGGCCACGGAAGTAGCAGAGTTTCCCATAGAATTTTTAGCTTTTCGGGAGCAGCTTGCCTATATTGGCGACTTTACCTTCGAATATGTACACGCCGGGCAACTTTTACATCGTATAGAAATCATGAGTGCTATGCGGTTTATAGAGAAAAACCTGAAACAGCGATTAACGCTCGAGGCGATTGCCGAGGAAGTGAATTTAGCTCCATCGTATTTTAGCAGCTTATTCAAAAAAACAATGAACGAAGGCGTTATCAGCTACATCAATCGTAAAAAAATCCAATTAGCTCTCGAGCTGTTAAATGTACAGGATTATTCTATATTGGAATTGTGCGAAGAAGTAGGAATTGTGAATGAAGGTTATTTTTGCAAATTATTTAAAGAATACACGGGTGATACTCCTAAGCAATATCGGATAAAAATGACACGGTATGAATCCAATTAAGGTTGCAAAAAATGTGTGATTTTTTCGCGAAATCATGTAAAAAAAAAGGGAGCAAAAGGATTACCATGATAGAAGGATCTAATCATGGAGGTTATCAAAATGGAGCTTATTAAAGCAGATGTAACCGTCGTCGGCGGAGGTATTGCTGGGATATGCGCTGCTATTGCTGCCGCACGCCAAGGGCTGCAAGTGTCACTTATTAATGATCGACCGGTTCTTGGGGGAAATGCGAGCAGCGAGGTCAGGGTTCATATCAACGGGTCGGCATATCTCGGAAACAGTCCATCCTATTATGCACGCGAAGGAGGGTTGGTGGAAGAACTCAAGTTGAAGATTTTCCACTATAATCCGTTATACAACAAGAAGCTGATGCTTTCGCTTTCGGATACGGTCTTGTTGGATATGGTCTATGCTGAGCCTAACATTTCTCTATTTCTGAATACATGCGTGCATGAGACGGGCATGGAGAACGGCAGAATTAAATGGGTGGATGGTCTTCAATTGGCTTCCGAAAGGAAATTCCGTTTTGAAAGCCGAACCTATATCGATTGCTCTGGAGATGGAGTTGTCGGATATCAGGCAGGTGCTCTCTTCCGATGGGGGAGAGAAGCGAAACATGAATACAAGGAAGAATTGGCTCCTGAAGTGGCGGACCATTACACCATGGGCGATACGATCCTGTTTCAAGCCCGTGACGTAGGATATTCCGTTCCATACAAAAGACCTGGCTTTGCGTATGATATTACGAAGTTGACCTTTTTCGATAGTATCAGAAAAGGCTTAAACCATCGGGCTTTTCCAAGAAAAATCAACGGGCTTGGCGGATTGTGGTGGCTGGAATACGGCGGACATATGGATATTATCAAAAATAATGAAGACATCGCGTTGGAGCTGCGGAAATTGGTATACGGGATTTGGGATTATCTCAAAAATAGCGGTGAATTTGATGATGTAGACAATCTCATTTTGGATTATGTATGCCCGATCCCGGGAAAGCGGGAGTCGAGGCGGTTTATTGGGGATCACATGTTGTCTCAGAACGATCTCACAGCAAAGCCGCATTTCGAAGATGCTGTATCGGTCGGTGGATGGTATATGGATTTACATGCTAATAAGGGCATCTACGATGAGGGGCCGGCTACAGCTTGGAATTTCGTGCCTGGATTGTACAATATCCCTTTCCGCAGTTTATATTCACGAAATATTCCTAATCTCATGTTCGCTGGTCGCAATATAAGTGCTACCCATGTGGCTTTCGGATCTACAAGGGTTATGGCAACCTGCGGTTGTATGGGGCAGGCGGTTGGAACAGCTGCTTCGTTGTGCTCGAAATATGAGGTAGACCCTGCGGCTATAGTCGAAGCTCATATGGGGGAGCTGCAGGCGCTATTGCTTCGAGACGGACAAACCATTGTAGGCCTTCAAGAGGAATTGGATCCTTACTTCGCTGACGGATTAACTATTCGTGCCTCGTCTCAGCGCAGCTATGACAATCTTCATCCAACCGAAGAGATTTCCTTGGAGAAAGGGTTATGTTTGGTCTTGCCGATTCAGACATCCGTGGCTGAAAGCGTACGGTTCAAAATTAAAAATAGCTCCAAGCATTCGGAAACTCTACATGTGAAGCTTTTTGGCGGGGAACGAAAGGAAAACTACATTCCAACCAGCGAGTTGAGAGACTACCACTTGGTTATTACAGCCGATCATGACGACTGGATTACGCTAGACTTGGACTGCAAGAAACCGGCTGACGACAAAATCTACATCATATTGGAGGGCACGGCGAGCCTTGCCATATACGGTAATGAAGAGAAATTGACAGGAGCGGTCTGCTTCCACTATAGGCCGGAAGAGCCGTCCAGGCTGAAGAAATTCAATAAAAGCATTTGCTTTAAGGACCTGGTGCCAGCTCAGAATATGTATAGTCCTGAGAATGTTGTCAATGGCTACTCCAGACCTTATGGCCAACCGAATGGCTGGATTTCTGAACATTCGGAAGGACAGGAATGGTTGGAATTCTGTTTTGCAAGCCCCAAAAATCTGGACGAAATCCATCTTGTTTTTAATTCGCAGCTGGATTTGGAGCATTTCAACGACCCGATTGAGTCCCTTATCCAAGATTATGATATGACCTTGACCTTAGAAGACGGAACCGAGAGGACAATCATAACTCGTGGAAATTATCTCACGTTGAATAAACATAAGATAGATGCGAACGGTGTAACCCGAATCCGGATTAATTTCTGCACAACTTATGGTTCGCCTTATTTTGAAGTGTTTGCTGTAAAATTGTTTGCTCCTAAAATCGATAAATGAGGACAGGTGAAGTCACGATGAAGGAATTATTCCCTCGTAAAGGGCTCCCCAATATAATTCAAAAATTGGAAAATGGGGATACCGTAACAATCGTCTATTTCGGCGGCAGTAATACACGTTCTGAAGGCTACAGGGTTATGACGGCGGATTGGCTTCGTAAGCAATATCCTAAGGCAGATATCCGCTCTGTGAATGCAGGCATTGATGGGACAGGATCGGATTTGGGCTGTGCCCGTTTGGAGACAGATGTACTGCGTCATCGACCTGATCTAGTATTTGTTGAATTTGTCGGTAATGATGGTGGAGATCCCGAATCCAAGGCGCGGATCGAAGGGATTGTCCGTCAGATCCGCAAGCGGAGCCGGTTTACTGATATCCTGTTCGTTTATACGCTGAAGGAGCGGGATGTGGCCTTATTTCAGTCTGGAGAATACCAGAAGGGGGCTCTAATGCAAGAGGAAGTGGCCGACTATTACGGTATTCCTTCGATTCATCTGGGCGTAGCGGTTAGTCACTTGGTGTCGGAGGGAAAACTCGTTTTCACCTCAAGGGAAGATGTGTCCATTTCCGGAGCCGTTGTTTTTACACATGATTCGATCCATCCGACTATTCCCGAAGGACATCAGATTTACACGGATACGATCACCCGGTCATTTGAAAAAATTAGAGAACTTCAGGATCATCCAGGAAGGTCAGTACATCACTTACCTCAGAATCCGTTGGTCCCGGCTAATCCTTGGGAATATGCGAGCATGCTGTCATTGGATAGTCTTACCGATTTTTCCGCAGGATGGTCTTACATGACTCCCGATGATTGTGCTTTAGTACGCGAGTACAATTGGTTGTTCCCCGGCCTGTGGCGAGCAGTCGATCCTGGAGAGGCTATTACGGTGCAGTTCGAGGGAACCCATATCGGGTTATTCGATATCGGGGGGCCTGATTCTGGCAGATTGAAGGTGTCGGTGGATGGTGGGGAACCCTTTATTGTCGATCGATTCACACTACACAACGATCATAATCGTAATCAGTATGTATTCTTGCCGGAGCTCCCGAATGGGAAACATACGGTGCGCTTCGAAGTCGATACCGAAAAGACAGACAAAGCGGCTGTATTTGAGGCATGCGGCAATGAACGAAGTATTGAGCATGTTCGGCAGCATCCAGATTGGTATGATCAAACGGTGATCCAGCTTGGGAAGTTGTTATTGGTGCAGCCGCCATTATAATTAATCATAAGGTTTTCTCCAATTGAAAGACCTATATCATACTGACTGCAGTTGAGCGGCCAGTTATGATGTAGGTCTCTTTTTAAAGGAAGACAAAGTCGTTTCTTCTTGCTTGAAATCTTATAAGAAATTCTTGAAATCAAAGAAATTTCACAGTTACGTGACATGCTATGATAAAAACGACGGAGCGGGATTAGCCAGAAGAATACGGCTGATTGCTTCTTTATGATCTTCGAACAAAGGAGGGTTTTATTAATTTGTAAGCGTTATCAACTTAAGGGAGGCTGTGAGTTGTATGATAAAAAGGAAGCTGTTTTTCTTAATCGTTTTCATCGTGACGATATTAGTTCCTTTCAGCCTAGACGGAATAAGGACCGCTTATGCAGAGACCTTACCGTATAAGACGATTATCATCGATGACGGGAGCATCACGATCAATGATGTTGTGACACCTGATGTGGGTAACGAGAACAACGGATATTCGGCTCCAAATTGGACCACAAGTACAGGGGTGAAGGGGTATGATAACTCCAGCTCCAAATATACGAGTACAGCAGGCAGAACGATATCATGGAATCCACGATTGGAAGCAGGAACGACGAGAATTTCGTTATACAAGCTTAACTGGGAAGATAAAGCGGATAGCAATGTAAAAATTGAAATCGTCCACAATGGAACGACGGATGTTCTTTTTATGGATTTGAGACCTTCATTTGGCGCTTCTGTGGGATGGGTTGATTTGGGAGAGTACTATTTTTCCGGAGTTGGTAACGAATTCGTTAGATTAACTCGGTCTACCAGCACAACCAGCACGATACTTACTCGTGCAGATGCGGTCAAGTTCGAAGGGAATATTCAGCAAAAAGAGCCTCATAAGACGATCATCATTGATGATGGAAGCCTCACGATTGATGATGTCGTCACCACTGATGTAGATAACGCAAATAACGGGTTCTCCGCTCCTGATTGGACTACAAGTACGGGAGTGAAGGGATATAATAATTCCAGTTCCAAATTTACCGATGCAGTAGGAAGAAGCATCACATGGAATCCGCGATTAGAAGCAGGGACGGCGAAAATTTCATTCAACAAGCTTGATTGGGCGGATAAAGCAGACAGTAATGTTAAAATCGAAATTGTTCACAATGGGATTACGGATGTTATGTTTATGGATCTGAGACCCTCGTCGGGGCCATCGGCCGGATGGGTTGATTTGGGGTCCTATTATTTCAGTGGTGATGATAGCGAATTTGTCAGACTGACTCGAACACAACCTACGACCGGAAAAATCATTACGCGGGCCGATGCGGTCAAATTTGAAGGGAATATACGGCAGCAAGCTCCGCCGTTGCCTCCGCTGCGCAGCCGTACATTGGCGAATCTCAGTTACACGGAAAAAGGCAGCATCGAGAATGCCAGCTATAAGGCTACCTTTTATGAAGCTGCTTGGGATGAAGGCAAAACCATCGTTCGTGATATGTTCTACAAGGATACGGATACGGGGAACTGGGTGCCTGTCAATAATGTGGCGGAAAGACTTGAAGAACAATGGGTCTTATTGGATGGGAATGCGGGGAGTCGAACCAATTATTACGATACGATGAACAAACGCTGGATTACATTCGACGAGATCAATTTCCCAGACAGCCACACGGCGATATTAACCGATTCTTCACATGAAAGCGATTACGATTTACAAGTGAACTGGTCCATGTCAGGGGACAAACCTGATGTTTCCTTCGCCTTTACACCTCGCAAGGATGGCAATTATGTAATCGGTTATCAGTCCTTCACAACAGAGCAAATCTCAGACGTCAATGAAGTGTTAAATGGTTTTAGATCACACGCCAAAATGGTAGGTTCAGTGGAATCAACAAGCTTAAGGGAACTAAGCGCTCCGATGAGTCTAATTGAGAAGAATGACGGTTCGGGGAATCCATTGACATATGGGGTATTTGTACCGTCGGATGAGCTTCCGGTTGAATTTGAACCGACGGGAGGCGTTACGAAGCAAAGGCTTGGCATGAGCCTTGTCAACAACGAAGGCAGCGTGCAGCCAATCTTGTACGCTCCTCAATTAGGGACCTATTCTCAAATGAACGCAGAAAGCACTTATCAATTTCATATGGGACTAATCACTCAAAAAAGCAAATTGTATGAGTCCTACGCGGATATTCTTCGCAAAGAGTACGGTTATTCTGCTTACCGGGAAAATGTATCAGATCAGTCGCTTACTGACGCGATGTTCAATATGATCGATTTACTTAAGATAGAGCCGCAAGGGGATGACTCTGTTGATTATGTCCCGTCACCCAGCGGGTGGTGGAGCCGTGCCAAGGGCTTTATTGACATCGAAAACGAGGATAGCGTTCGAACAAGCTCGAATGCAGTTCTTTTGGGGGCTTACTATTTGACTGGGGATGACCAGCTCTACGATACGAGAGCATTGCCGTCCGTCCAGTATGGCTTATCGCGAAATGGTATAGGCTGGTCGCCTACGCAAAAGCCAGTATACGGTGTGCCGTCGTTATGGAAAATGGCAACCTTGCCGTTTGATTTTTCAAGCGTAACCGCTCTCAATCAGATGATGGGTACTTCGGCAGGAATTGGAGCACTGGCACAGGAAGAATACCTCGTGCGTGATCCTGACCAGAAAGACCGTGGTCCTGTCATTCAACCCCTGATGATGTATCGTATGACGGGAGATACGCAGTATTTACAGGCTGCCAAGGATGCAGCCGACAGCTATATCATGCAGCATATTGATACGCCTGCATCCGTCAATGTGAGTAAAAATGAGTTCATTTATTATTATAGCAAGCTGTGGATGGAGATCTTGGAGCTTTACGAGGAAACTCAGGATCCCAAATACTTGAATGCAGCTTATAAGGAAGCCAAACGGTATGCAACGATGTTTGTTGCTCGTCCGGTTCCTGAAGGTAGAGTTACGATTCCGCAGCCTGAGACGTATAATTACGCGGAGTCGTTCCATTGGCCGGAAAGTGGTAAATATCAATATCCTCGGATCAAGCTCCCAGAAGATGTAGCCGGAGGCGTACAAGCGGATAGTTGGCCTGTTTCTCCCAATGGATTGACGTTTGAAGCGGGAAGTACAACTGGCTATTATCGGATGAATGCTCAGGAAGCTCCATTCATGCTGAGATTGTCGCTCTATACAGGTGATAAACTGCTGCAGGATATTGCTCATAATGCAGTTATTGGACGATATTCTAGTTATCCAGGTTATTACTATAAGGGCTTCGCCGTTAGCCAACTTGAGCCAGAGTTTCCTCTGGAAGGCCCAAGCGGGGCTACATCCATCTATTATCACCATATCCCGGGACAGCTCGGGCAAACGATGGATTATTTGATCAGCGAACAAACGTTGAAATCAAATGGTAGTATTACATTTCCTTCTGTTTTTGAAACTAATTTTTTATGGTTCAAATATCACCTCTATGGAAATAAACCAGGGAATTTTTACGGTAATTCCGACGTTTGGCTCTGGATGCCCAAGGGGATTATCAAGACCAACCATCCTCAATTGAACTGGATAACGGGAGAGAGCGGGAATAAATTCTACATCGGGTTAAGCAACGAATCATCAGCTGAAGTCCAGACTCCGATCGAATTGAATGCGCAAATCATTGGGTTCAACCCGGCACAAGATTATACCGTAACCATCATCCGCGACAATGGCACACCAGAGCAAGCGGTTATGAGTGGTGGAATCATTCAAGCCACGGTTTCAAGCAAAGGAATAACCGCTATCATTGTAGAAGGACTCAACATTGATGTGCCGCTGCACCAGGTCAGAACTGCTGATACATCGGATGCAAGCTATTTCTTCGATATCCACAGTCCAATAGATGCGGTTAAAGGTATGCTGATCGTCAAGCCCGACGAAACGGCCTATGATGCTTATGTGCAGGCAAAAACGACAAAACCAGCGACGATCCATTATTCCTTGGATGGCGGAGTAACGTATACAACCATTCCAGATACGATCTATCCGATGGAATGGTCGATACGGGTAAACGATTTATCCCAAACCTTCACTTATTATGTGGAATCGGATGGGAAACAGACCCGCAAGCGGACACTCTATTTGCCTGATCAAGTACAAGAAACTCCAGTTCAACCGGATTGGCAGGAGAGTTCATCGATCATTGTGGATAATACGGAGGCAGAGACAGAAGGCGTCTGGATACGGGATACAACGGCTAACGACTATTACTATGATAACTATGTGTACGCCAAATCGACTGCCGGCACAGCGACAAGCAGAATTAAATGGCGGCCTGAGCTGCCGGAAAGTGTTACTTACAGTGTGTATTACAAGCTTCCGCAAATAACCGCTACAAGTGAAAATTGGGCAACGAATGCCTCATTTACCGTTTATTATAGTGGAGGCTCCGAGACGGTTACCGTTGATGAGACAACGGCCAATGGGACTTGGGTGCACCTGGGAGATTATCCTTTTGCAGCAGGCGATAGCGGATATGTCGAATTAACCAATAAGGCCAACAAGTCACGGGTAGTTGCCGATGCGATGATGTGGGTGGATCCAAACAGTATGCCGCAATTGGAGTCTGTGGTGATCCTGTCGGATCGGGGTGAACTGCAAATGACTCAAACCGCACAACTAAGCGTAACCGGCTATTTGGATAACGGTCTGATTGGTGATCTATCACAGGCAAATGTGCAGTATTTCGTTGATCGAACCGATCTGGCTGAAGTGGACAGTAGCGGTATGTTGACCCTTCTAAGTCTCGACGGAGAAACGGATCATATTGAGGTATGGGCCACTGTAACGATTGACGGGGTGACCTTAACAACACCTTCTATGACAATTGCGATCAGGGACTTAACGGTTATTGTCGACAGCACGAATACGACTGGGTTATACACGACAGAAGGATCTTGGAGCCAAAGCAATTTAGCTGGATACAAAATTGGGGTTAAGTCCCGTTATTCTACCGTTCAAGGTTCATCAGCGACGTGGAAAGGCCAGTTCCCAGAGGGGAAATATACGGTCTCCATTTACAAGCTCGTCCATACGACGGCAAACGATAACTATGTCAAAGTGGAAGTGAAGCATCAGTCGGTTACCGAGGTTACGTATATTGATGCAACCGTCGGCTCATCAGGTTGGGTTAATCTAGGAACGTTCGACTTTACTGGAGACGGCAGCGAGTACGTTCGTCTAACCAGGGTTACTCCGACAACGGTAGATCCGCCAACTCTACCTGCCGATATGATTTATACGAGGGCTGATGCAGTCAAGTTCGAACGGCATTCCGTTAGCCCGGAATTGCTTGCAAATGGGGTGCCAGGTAAACCGATACTTTCGAATAATAGCGGTGTTGCGACAGGTATAAATGATGGCAATTATGAGGTTACAATGAATATGTGGTGGGGAAACAATGGCTCACTGTATAAGTTGTACGAGAATGGTCAATTGATCCAAACGAAGTCACTGGCCGATGTTTCGCCAGCCGCCCAGACTTCCATTATTCCTATTCAAGGAAAGCCGAATGGAACCTATGTGTATACATGTGAGTTATCGAATTTGTATGGAACGACTTCATGTGATCCACACACCGTCACCGTGGCTGAGGCGAATCCCGGCAAACCTGTGTTGTCTAGTGACAACTGGGATCAAGATGGCGACTATAGTATTACTGCTAATATGTGGTGGGGCACGAACGCAGAACAGTATCGATTATATGAAAATGGCGAACTTATTGAAACGCAATCTTTATCTTCACAAACACCAAGTGCTCAATCGGCCATTACACAAATTTCAGGAAAATCTCCTGGCATCTATCAATATCGCGGTGAGTTTATGAATGGAAGTGGAACAACGGAAAGTGATACGATAAAGATTATTGTAAAATAAACTTATGAGCTGAGTGGATGAGAACAATCCATTCGGCTTTTTTATTTCCTGGAATTTAGTATAGAGCTATACAAAAAGCTAATCTTTCAAGGCTCTCAACTGGGTGATATCTACATAATACTGCTCATGCTAGATTAGCAGGGCGTTTTCAACCAAACGTGGTAATTTGAACATGTCAAATTTGTTCTAATTCAGTCTAAATAAGCGCTTATATTAGGGTGTGGCTAAACTTACAATAATGTCTAACCATTTAAATTTGGGAACTTCTCCTGCAATGGCGAAGAATTTCACTGTCATGGCTTTCATGCAAAGCTAGGTTGAATATTGGAGAGGAGGCTGTCATGGGGATTACAAGACGAAAACCAACAGTGATTATCTTGTTTACCGCTCTGATTGTTCTTGCTTTACTCATGTTGGGCTTAACTAACAAAAAGGCGGAACTGCCTGAAAATTGGATATTTACAGTAGATGGATACGCCGTAACAGAGGAAGAATTTCAATCTTTTGTCAAAGAGCAGAGAGCTATAACGGTAGACTATTTCTTCAGAACTTATGGGGCCCAAGTAGATGAGGGCTTCTGGACACGTCAATACGGCAAAAATCATGAAACCCCCTCTGAATACGCCAAAAATTCTGCGATGACAGCATTGCTAATGTCCAAGCAGGAGCAATTTATTGCAGACAAGCGAGGAATCGCCCCTTACCAAAGCTTTGATGAGCTTAAATCCGACATGCAAGAAGAAAATGTTAAGCGAGCTAAGATGGATGATTCAGGAGAGACTTACTATGGGTTGCCTCAGTTTGATTTATATCAATACATGCAATATTTAAGTGGCGCCCGTTGGCCGGATTTGATAGAAACCCAGGTAAAGAAAACGAAAATGAGCGACGCCCAGTTACAAGTTGAGTATGCATCAAAAAGTGCGGATTATATTCGTGTAGCTGATAAATTAACGGCTGCGTTAGCGACAGCGGGACAAGTCAAAGAAGAGAAAGTGCTAAATCGTTTAGATATATCCAAAGAAGATACCGAGTCTCTTAAGTTCTGGGAGTCTTTAGCTGCTGCTTCTGTAGGTGAGACAGTAATCGGTAAATATATGGGTGAGGATGTCGTTGCTACATTAACCACAAAACCGGAAATCACCAAGCTTAAACTGGAAGAAGTGAAAGATTCCATTCTATACGGATCGGCGGAGTCTGACTTGCGCGCGTTAATTGCAAATACGAATGAATTGAAGATCGTGTATAACGGTAATCGATTCAGTGAGTTTGTAGTGAACTAGAATAGTTAGTTTTTAAGTTTATAAAAATCTATGTCTATTGAGACTTCCATAGATACAGATTTTTTATAAAGTATAAATTTATTAATTTCAAAGGGAGGAAATTTTGGAATGATACGATGGAAATGGATGCAAAAAGCTTTGTCGATAGTTACAGCTACAACGTTGGCATTCCCTGCTCTGTTCGGCTTGGCACCTTCATCCGAAGTGTCAGCTGCGGGAGGGAGCGAATCTTTTGACTCCGTTGTACTAGAATTGACACAAGCGGCAGGTCAAACAGGTAGGGTAAATCTTACGTATAAAGGTTCACCTTTAAGCAGTCTGGTTAAAGGACCGGTTATTGACGAGGTAAGTTATGATTCCAGCAATTCGCAACTTTTAACTGTTAATAATCAGGGGAACATTACGTTATCTAACGGTTATACATTTGCGTCGCCAGATGCTCCGGGCGTCCCGGTGACAATCACGGCCAGGGCGGGTTATTACCCTGACTCAGAAGTGTTATTCATGGAGGACTTCGAGAACAACAATGGTCCGATGACATCTATGAGCAAATTAGGCTCGTCATTCACGCTGTCCGATGCACAGTCCCGTTCTGGATTGAAAGCGATTACACCTTCGGATGATACGAATAATGAAAAGGTAGCTCAAGATGTGGCATTGCCGGCTGGCAGCAATTATAAGATGACGGCATGGTATTTTGACCCGTATCCTAATGAGGAGAAGACTGCGACGGATAGAACGCAATTTGCTATTGTAGATGGCAAAAATGCCACCTTTGCCGGGACATTCTATCAAAGTTCAGAGGCAGATGTTATTCATAACCCAACGAAATATACTTGGGCTTATGCACCATCATCAGCGGGTACAGCAGGCAACCGTTGGAAAGATAGCGGGGCTTTACGTTCCACAGGCTGGCATAAATTCGAGTGGCTTATTACACCAAATGGTGCGACGTTACAAATAGACGGAACATTAATATCCGATTCAGCGCAAAGTGATATTTACAGAGCTATGAAGAGCGGTACAACCATTCAGCCTAAAATAGCGGGAGGATGGAATAGCCAGACAGGGAACAAAGCTTATATTAAAAATAAACATCTAATCGACGATTTTTATGTTGTAAAAGATGTGGCTACAACAACAGGAACCAGAACATTAACAGTGAATTTGGTACCTCCCGGCGGATTGCCAAATTTAGAAATAAGCACTCAGCCAACAGCGGCAGAAGTGAAACAAGGTGAGACAGCAACATTTAGCATTACGGCATCAGCCGCTGCTACTGCTTATCAATGGTATTTATCTGATGACGAGACTGGCTTGAGCGGGACAAAAGTCAGCGGAGCTGACAAGGCAGTATTAACACTTTCCAATGTGGACGCAGCTTCACAACAAGGCAATTTTTATTATTGCGAGGTTTCCTCGGCAGAGGGAGTTGTGGTGAAATCCCATGCTGTACCGTTGTTGATAACCACCAATACGCAGGTGAATGCACCAATTAATCCAACGCTTGACTCGGACACGGGTATTTATAGTGGTGCTTCCAATTACGGCGATACTCTAGTAACACTGTTCAAAGACGGTGGACCTGTTGGTTATTATTTATCGAAAAATGGGGGACCCGACCAGCCTAACAATCATGAAAGGCATCATGTTCTGCCCTATGCAAGGGCACTGGGAGTGGGCAACTACACTGTTACAGCTATTGTCATAAATAATGCGGGAGATATCAGTGAAGAAGTTGCAGCATCCGGAATATTAAAGATCGAGAAATTGCCTACACCGGCAAATGCCAGATGGAACGGCACGTACGCTACATGGGATCGCGTCGCTAACGCATCTGCCTATTCGGTTCAACTCTTCAGTAATGGTGTAGCTAAAGGAAGCCCGATTGCAGCAACAAGCAATGATGCGGCTTTGTCCCCGACTTTAAATGATACATTTAAAATAAAAGCAAACGGCAACGCAACGTCACGATTCTTAGACTCTGATGAGTCAGGGGAGAGTGCACAATATTCAGCGAACATTGCGCTAATTCGCCAGAACGATACATTACGGGCAGGAGATAGAACGCGGTTAATGGTTGACACAGCTGATGTGTTCGTTGCTGATAACATCAGCTTCAGTCCGGCGGATCAAGACAAGGATAAGATTGAAGTTGATGATGCCGGATTCGTGACGGTTAAGAAAGGTTATATTCCGACAGGGAACGAAGAAGTTACTGTACATGTGAGCGTTGATTACTTCAATAAGGCTGACACTAAGTTTTACGATGGATTTGAAGGGGAGAAGAAATTTTCAAATGGTGCGAACGGATATGTTCACAGCGATGTGATGTCCCGTACCGGAGGAAAGGCCGCGACATCAAGCGGCGCCGGTCAGGTGGCGACTGTTCCAGGTACCTATAATTATGCCCCTGCAACCGGTAAGACAACAATCGTTACTGCTTGGTACTATGATGATGGCAGAGCGGCTTCCAATGACCACGCTGTCTTTGGCTTAACCCCATCGTCCAATGAACATATCGCAATAAATTATGGCAATGGAGATGGTGACTGGGCCGCAAATCTGACCAATTACGCAGTCAGGCCTGGTTCATCCGGGAGATTCTATCCTGTAGATGTCAAGCGAAGCGAAGGTTGGCATAAATTTCAATGGTTCGTTACATCAACAGGAACAACCTATAAAATCGATGGACAAGACATTCAAAGGCAAACAACAGCTGGCGGAAATTTTGATACTCCAGTTAAGAACAATATTTCCAAGATCGATGCATTGCAGCTTGCTACGAACTGGGGCAACAAGCCTGGAACGGTTAAGGATATACAGAACAGGCATTTTATCGATGACGTATATGTTATCGATAGTGGAATAGCAGCCCAAACCGGAACAGCTTCTATTACGCTAAAGCTCTTGCCTAAAGAGTATAGTCACTTGGAAGACAGCACATATGTTATTGGTCTGGATGACTATAATATCACCGTAAATCCTGATTTAACGGATCTGGCTGGAGTGAAGATCGGTGCTGTAACTCTGCTGCGGGATGTGGATTATACGGTTAGCGGTAATGTATTGAAGATTAACAAAGAATCATTCACAAGAAATAATATCGTGCCGGGAAAATATACCGTTAGACTTGATCTGTATCCTGCCGAAATCACCTTCGAGTTGAACATTGTACCCCTTGAAGTCCGTGATTATTATCTCTCCAATAACGGTGACGATCATGCAGATGGACGCACACCAGCTACGGCATGGAAATCAATCTCCAAGATTAATGAATATGTATTTATGCCAGGTTCAACTATTTATCTGGATGCGAATAGCGTATGGAACGAACAAATCAGACTGCGCGGCAATGGTGAGGAAGGAAATCCGATTACACTTACAAAATATAATACGACCGACCCTAACCAACGCCCGGTAATTAATGGTGGAGGAACAGCGTCGAGCCCATCAGGCATTTCCTTAAACGGTACCATAGAGTTATATGACGTAAACTATTGGGTAGTCAGTGGAATTGAAGTAACGAACATCGGCAATGCGGCAGGTGACGGCCGCTCCGGTATCGCTGTAATGTCACGGATTTCCAAGCTGGGACAAGGTCAGTTTAATATTCAAGATTATGCTGATGCTCGTATGCAAGGAATCGTCATTCGAGATAACTATGTTCATGATGTTAATGGGCTGCACCAAGCAAATGGAGCAAGTAAGGTATCCGGCGGTATCATTATTAATGGTTATGTGGATATATTGGTTGAAGGCAACAAAACCCTTCGTTGTGATAACGAAGGTATTCGCAATAATGCCTACGGGCCAAGCAATCCTGGGACTAATAACACAGGCATTACTTGGAGTAATTCTAGCTATCCTTGGGCATCCAACGCTGTGTTTAGAAACAACTGGGTTTCTAGTTCGGTTGGAGATGGCATTGTCATGTCCGGCGGGAACAACTCCCTTGTGGAACGAAATGTGGTCACAGACAACGGTTATAGCTATTTAAGCGATAAGAGCGGCAATCTGGTTACGAACTGGGGGCCAAATAATACAACACCAACATATCTAGGTTCGCAAAACTATGCGGCTGCGTGGATTATGGCAAGTAAAGGCACCATCTTCCGCTATAATGAAGCTGTGGATAACCCTTATCATGCAAGTAATGACGGTATGGCTTGGGACATTGACAACTATTGTCAGGACAATGTGTATGAATACAATTACAGCCGAAATAACTATGGTGGTTGGTACTTACAGATGAATGCTGCCAAGGGCAATATCGTTCGCTATAATATTAGCGTGAACGACGGCCGCAGCCCCGATTTTAACAAGAGCTTTAACAGTCTAATATTGCTTGCAGGAGGTTCTTCAACGAGCGAGGAATTAAGTGGCTTATACTATAACAATGTCATCGTCACACCATTGAAGAATAGCAGTTCGTTAGTATTTGACCCGACAGCCTCCAACTTGCACATTTATTTCCAAAATAATATATTTGCCTACACTGGGGCAAACAATCAGGTTGGTCTGAAAGGCGGGGGAACATCAGCTCCATTTGCAGCCGGACGGTTTACGAACAACATTGTGTATCCGGCTAATCTTTTTGGCAGCATGAACGCAGGTGGAGGCGGATATCTAGGTGCAGGCGTAACAGCAACAGACAACCGCTATGTAACGGAAGAGGAACTGAATTCTATATTAAAAGATTATAAATCTGCACCTGAACATTGGATTACCAACAGTGGGACAGTGGATGCCAAGCTTGATTACGATGCGATGAACGGGTTCCGTCTTGCGGATGGTAATAACCTGGCCTATGGTGCAGGTGCCGAGATTGTAAGCCCATATGTGGATCGGGCGAATGCTCTGCCTCATATGACGGAGAGAACAGACTTCTTCGGCAATTCACTTAGCGCTAGAACGCATTCCATCGGCGCGCACAACCCTTATGCGGTAACTTTTGATTCCAATGGGGGCAGTGAAGTTGCGGTGAAGTTCGCTGACATGGGCGGTACAATTACCGAGCCAACAGCGCCGACAAAAGATAAAACTGTTTTCGGCGGTTGGTATCAAGATAAAGGATTAAACGATGCTTGGAATTTCGATGCTGATCCTGTTACAAGGGATATTGAATTATATGCGAAATGGGCTGAAGACGCAGGTACGGCACCAACGATAATGACGAATTCGCTTGCGGATGGCAAGGTAGGACAACCTTATTCGGCAGTTCTTACCACTGATGGCGATAAGCCGATCAAATGGGCCGTTGTAGAGGGGCAATTACCATCAGGATTGAGCTTGGATGAAGATGTTGGTGTTATCTCTGGTACACCGGATCAATGAGGTCAATTTAAGTTCAAAGTTCAAGCAAACAATGACGTTGGCAGTGACACAAAACAGTTCAATATAGTGATCACTGAAGATGTCTCAGTTGATACAGCTCCGGAGATTATCACTAAGAATTTACCAAATGGCAAAGTTGGACAACCGTATACAGTAACACTAGCGGTATATGGCAGTGAACCGATTTCTTGGAAGGTCCAGGGAGGAGATTTGCCAGTAGATTTGAAACTAGATGAAGCAACAGGCGTTATCTCGGGTACGCCTCCAGAGGCAGGATATTACGAATTCACGGTTGCAGCAACGAATGATTTTGGTAAAGATGAGCGAGAATTGAGCATCGAGATTAAAGAAGATAAGCCAGTGGATACAGCTCCGGAGATTATCACTAAGAATCTGCCAAGCGGCAACGTTGGACAACCGTATACGGTAACATTAGCGGTTTACGGCGACAAACCGATTACCTGGAAAGTGAGTGATAATTATTTACCTGCTGGGCTGAATTTAGAAGGAGCTACGGGTATTATTTCAGGCGTGCCTACTGAAGCGGGAACTTACAAATTCAATATTACGGCTTCCAATCATGCTGGCATGGATACGATAGAGTTAACTATTGTAATTACTGCAAATAACAGTGGTGGCAATAATGGCAATAACAATGGCGGCAATTCAAATGGCCACAGCAGTACGCCGACTCCTTCGCCAGAGTTATCAGTAGCGGAGCGTATTGATGCTACAATCAAAGAGCAGCTGAAGAAGGGCAATTCCATTAAATTGACGATGTCAGCCGGAAAAGATGAGCTTGAGATTCAAAGCGATACGATCGGTGCGATTATTAATGCCGACAAACCGCTAATCGTTACGAATAACACCGTATCTGTTAAATTGTCCGCTGAATTGTTGAAGCAATTGAATACAGGAAAGCGGATGAAGGTTGTCATTAAACCTGCAGATGAAAGAGGCGGAGCTATAGGGCGGGGATATGAATTAAAGATCTTCGTGGATGGCCGGGAAGTAACGGATTATACAGGGCTTATACCCGTAACCTTCGATCTGTCAAAAGAGAAGTTGTCGACAAACGAGCTTAACATGTTATGCGGTGTTATGCTTCAATTGAACGGTAACATGGAGCGTTTAGGCGGCAACTATGAGCGTGAGACAGGTAAATTTACTTTCACGGCAAAAGGACTAGGTTATATCTTCATTACAGCCAAGCCTGAACCTGTGAAATTGGAATTCACTTTAGGAAAGACAGGATATAAATTAAACGGAATCGAAATGAGTATGGACGTTGCTTCAACGGTAGTTAAAGGCAGAACGTTAGTCCCACTGCGCTTCGTTGCCGAGAGCTTAGGAGCAAACGTAAGCTGGGATAACGTTACGAAAACCGTAATGATTACTTTGAAAGGTCAGACTTTGTCGATTAAGATCGGTGAACTTGCACCAGGAATGGATGTAGCAGCTGAACTTGTAAACGGTCGTACTATGCTCCCATTACGTTTCATTGCTGAGTATTTTGGTGCAAATATATTCTTCGATAATACTTCGAAATCCATTAGTATCACGAAGTAGTATTTCCTAAAATTAGCAGCTACGCTCGAAACCCTCTAACATGCACTGCCATGTTAGAGGGTTTTCTAGTGTGCGACAGTCATGGACGATAACTTGGCGGTGAAAGTCCGCACGAACGATAAAATTGTCTTAACTGGAAACAATTCTTTAGATTGTGTTAATCTGTCTAATAGTGAACTCGGTTTAGAAAGAGGGAAGTTACTTGAAAAGAAACGTGTTATATATTGAAGATAATGAGAAGATAGGCAGTTGGTTAAAGGAAGAGTTGGAACAACGAGGATTTTCAGTACAGTGGCTATTTTCTGGTGAAGGAGCTGAAAAAGTAGTAAATCAGCATGAAATCGTTATTTTGGATATCATGTTACCCGGTTTAGACGGCTTTACTGTGGGAAAACGATTAAAAAAGGCAGCTCCTGCTGTTCCTATTTTGCTGTTAACTGCTCGAACATCGATAGATGATAAGGTAGAAGGGTTACAATTTGCTGATGACTATTTAACGAAACCATTCCATACGGATGAACTAATTGCTAGATTAGAAGTATTAATCCGTCGAAAGGGCGGAACACATTCCGAACGCATTTCATTAGGGAATTATATTGAAGTAGATCCAGAAATCCAAATGGTATTTGACAAACACACAGGAGAAGAAATTATATTGACAGGGAAACAACATCATATTTTGATGTACTTCTTACGCCACCCTAATCAAGTTTTACCAAAAGAACAAATCTATGAAGCCATCTGGGAAGAAGCTTATATCACAGGTGATAAAACATTAATGGTACATATTCATCGACTGCGTCAAAAGCTGGAACGCCATCCAGACTCCCCAGAGATTATTGAAACATTGAAGGGAATAGGCTATCGGGTGAAACTATGAAACAGACTAAATCATTATTTCGTCGTTTTCTAAAAGGACATTTTCTATTTATCTTTTTACCTCCGATCGTACTTATTTTCTTATCTGCGTTCATTGCGTCTCCTTTTAATGAAGAAGAGCTGAATAAGTTAAATTATTTTTACATTGTACTTCTTGTGTTTGGTTTTATTATTGTCGCATTTGTGGTAATCTCTTGGATTTTCTTCTTGAGACTTCGTAAACGTCTCACCTGCTTACAGGAAGTCATGTCATTTTCAGCTAATCATAACTCATTTCCTAAACCAATAGCTGTTCAAAGTGATCGTATGGATGAAATAGACCAGTTAGGAAGTTCTTTTAATTGGATGATTCAACAGCTTGAAGACAGTCGCAAGCGAGAACATGAAGAGGAATTGTTACGACATCGACTCATCGCGAATTTATCTCACGACTTACGAACGCCGCTTACCATTTTGAGAGGACATGTCACCCGATTAAATAAAGAATCAATGAGTCTAGAAGGACAAAACTCATTATCAGAGATGAACCATACGATTACTAGAGTCGGAGATCTAATGGATGATTTACTTTCCTATACATTGCTTACATCAGGAAAACATCCTTTTGAGCCCACTTCAACAGATATTGGACGTTTAGTAAGAGCATCTGTTGCTGCGTGGTATCCTGTATTTGAAGAAAAAGAAATCCGGATCGAGGTTGATTTACCGACTGAGGCGACTTTTTATTGGGATGCAGATCCTAAATGGATGACACGTGTTCTGGATAATTTATTTCAGAATATTCTTCGCCATGCAGCAGAGGGGAAATATGTAAACATTGTGGTTGATGTAGAAAAAGAACAGATCATTGTTGCAGACAGAGGTCCGGGGATGGATAACTCTTCCTATGAGCGTGGGGCGGGGATAGGTTTATCGACTTCAAATTATATGTTGAATAAAATGAAGCTTAAAGCTGACTTTACATCAAATGAAAACGGCACAACAGTGGCTATTGGTAGAGCTTAACCTAAAGTTAAACCAGAAGTAAACAGCAGGATAACCGAGATGTAACTTTGCTTCTTTATAATTAGAACCATAACAGAAAGGAAGTGTTATGGTTGCTTACAATTAATAACTTAGTCAAACATCGCGGAACTGGGAAAATCTTATCAGGTATCAGTTTTAAAGCTAGACCTGGCAGAGTAACTGGTTTTCTAGGTCCAAATGGAGCAGGTAAAAGCTCTACACTTCGCATCCTGCTTGGATTAGATCGTGCTACCTCAGGGAGTGCACTAATTAATGGAAAGCCATTCGCAGAATTACATAATCCTGTATCCACAGTAGGTGCCGCACTTGATGGATTCGGTGCTCATCGTATGCGAACAGGACGGGCACACCTTCGTTGGATTGCTCGTGCCGCAGGATTGTCTAACTCACGTGTCGAGGAAGTTCTGGAAATAGTAGGTCTTACTAATGCAGCCGGAAAAAGAGTTGGGAAGTATTCTCTTGGTATGGGGAGGAGACTTGGAATAGCAGCTGCGCTACTCGGTGATCCAAAAGTATTGATTTTAGATGAACCCGTAAATGGGCTCGACCCAGAAGGAATTCGGTGGATTCGGACATTTTTACGTGAACGTGCTGAGTCTGGAAATACGGTGTTGTTATCCAGTCATCTAATGGGAGAGCTTGCAGAGACGGTTGATGATGTGGTGATTATTAAGCATGGAACTATCGTTGCAGATGGAACATTGGAAGAAGTAATAGGTAACTATTCCACACTGGAGGAAGCTTTTTTTGCCCTGACATCTGAAATTACAGGTGATGTTGTATGAGAGTATTTAACGCGGAACTATCTAAATTGTTCTCCTTACCGGGTATTTGGCTTGCTTTTCTCATTGGAGCGTTTGCCCCAGCACTCATTTCTGCCTTGGACAGCATAGCACAAAAAGAGGAGATTATAGCTGGAGTTAGCACGCGGCTATCGGAAGTTGGCTATATCGGGTTAGCTCTTGGTATTCAAGGCGTTATTATTCTTGGTGTGCTTGCTGTCAGCAGTGAGTATATGACAGAGAGTAGTGAATCTGGTGGAGGACAACAGATTACAACGAGTTTAACTGTTGTTTCATCCCGACATCATTTTTTATTGGCAAAAGCAGGTGCTGTGACTTTGATCAGCATACTGCTTTGTATTGTTGCTATTATGACAACTGTGTCTGCAACGCATCTTATTCTTGGTGAATATGCCCCTGCATTTGAATGGTCCAGACTTATCGGTGCCATTTGTTACTGGACATTCACTGCTCTTTTAGCACTTGGAATTACTTTTCTAACTAAGAATGGCATCCTCCCGCTTGCTGTGCTCATAATAAATTCATCCGTTGTATCATTTAGTGTCCTGTTGTATAGGGTTACAAAGTTGGCGTTTTACTTACCAGATAGGGCTGGCGCTGAAATGTTTATGTTTACGGACAACACGTCCACAGGCAGTTTATTCGACAGGTTTCACACCCCCTTCACAGGCGGTTTAGTCACGTTTGCCTGGGTAGTCGTTGTTTTCATTGTTGCAGCTATTGTATTCCATAGGAGGGACGTTGCAGCATGAGTGTCTCATCTAGTAGAAAGATAACACAAATCCTGGGTGCTGAACTGGATAAATTAGTTACATTACCATTGATAGGGCTCACTCTTTTGGTTACATTCATTCTTAATTTAGGTTTAGCCGCAGCTTTTACTTCTGTTGATCTACAAGAGGCAGCAGGAACGCAAAATATACTGAATACAGGACTTTCTTCTATGGGATATCTACAAGCAGGGTTCATTATTCTTGGTATCTTAGCTACTTGTTCAGAGTATACAGGGGGACAGATTCGAACTACTTTAACTACGATACCTTGGCGAGGGTTCCAATTATCCACGAAGTATTTGGCCTTGGCCATTATAACCATTCCTGCGGCGTCTTTTACTACTGCATCAGGTGTGCTATATACCTTTATCATGATGAAAGACACAGCAGTAGTGATTGAAATAGACGAAATGATAAAATCATTAGCAGGTGCAACAGGCTATCTAACTTTAACCACACTTCTCAGTGCAGCTATAGGTGCATTATTAAGACGAACTACTCCTGCTTTAGTGGTACTGCTTGGCTATTACTTCATTGTCAGTCCATTGTCGAAAGATTTTCTACACAATACTAAATATTTTTTTCCGGATACAGCAGGATATTATATGTATATGCCACCTTCCTCTAATGAAATAAATGTCCTTACACCAATGGAAGGGACAGGTATTTCCCTGCTATGGACACTGATCTTTATTACAGCAGCTATTATATTTTACCGTAAACGAGATGCCTAACTCTGAACTAGCTGATTTGATCATTAAACTAGAATAATATGCAACAAACATTGATGTTTGGATAAAAGATATTTTTGAGCAATTCAATAAATAAGTATTTGCTCTTAAGAACGGACACCAATATGAGTGTCCGTTTATTTTATAAATCTGGACTGATCAGTTCAGATATGTTATATTTCAATGACGGGAGGTGTTACTTATCGCTAGGACAAAAGAATTTAACAAAGATCAAGCGCTGCATCAAGCCATGCTGTTGTTTTGGAAAAAAGGATATGAAGCGGCTAGCATACCGGATTTACTAGAGGTGATGGGCATCAGCAGATCCAGCCTTTACGATACGTTTTCCGACAAGCAAACCTTGTATACAGATGCCCTTGAGCATTATAAAAAGGGGAATTTCAATAAGCAGGCTATTCTTGAACATGCATCTAGCGTTAGAGATGGAATTCTTCAATTTTTTGAGTATCATATTGCTTCAGCATACGATACCAGCCTGCCGGGCGGGTGTTTTGTTACGAATGTAGCTACAACATTGGAGTCGCCAGATGAAAAAATTAATGAGTTGATAAAGACTAGTTTTTTGGAATTAGAGCAAGCTTTTTGTGACCTTTTAGAAAAGGGCCAGCAACGGGGAGAAATTGATAAAACGACTGATATCAAAATGTTATCTTATTTATTGCTGAATTTACATCAAAGCATAAATATTATGGCCAAAGCAGATCAGAATCCGGAACGTGCAAAAGAGATGATTAGCTTTGTAATAGCAGGAATCTAATTTTTTTTAATTATTTCGGAACGATCGTTCCGTTATCATATTCCCCATATTATGAAAGTGATAATTGAAGAGTATATGTTAGACTATATTTTTTTGATTATTTTGGAACGATCATTCCGTTATTGATAAACCCATCAAAATAAGGAGAGGTGTCTAATGAAAGTATCGTTTATTGGGCTTGGAAATATGGGGCTCCCAATGGCCCAAAATCTATTGAAAGCGGGTTATGAATTAGTCATCTTTAATCGGACCCCTGAAAAAGTTGAACCCTTAATGAAACAGGGAGCACGATATGCCAAAACACCGCTAGAGGCAGTGAAAGAAAGCAATCTTGTAATTACCATGCTTTCTGATGATGCTGCTTTGAAGGAGGTCGTCGAGGGACCAGATGGTGTTCTGAATGGATTGTCGGAAAATGGAATTCACATCTCTGCCAGTACAATCAGCGTAGATCTGGCTCGAAAATTATCCGTCTCGCATGCGGAGCGAAAGCAACACTTTGTGTCTGCCACGGTGATGGGGCGCCCAGATGCCGCTAAAGAAGCTAAATTGCGTATTATTTTAGCTGGTCCGGAACAAGCAAAACAACGGGTACTTCCCGTTTTAACAGTATTGGGTCAAGAGATAGTAGAGATTGGGGATCAGGGCGAAGAAGGGAACGTTGTGAAAATTGGCGTTAACTTTCTAATTGCTTCAATGCTGGAAGCTTTGTCGGAAGTGCAGCTAATGGTAGAAAAGCACGGTATTGATTCGTCCCAATTTATGAATGTCGTGAATGCTCTTTTTCAATCTCCAATATATCAGAACTATGGAGCGATCATGAGCGAACAACGCTTTGAACCGGCCGGTTTTAAAATGAAGCTTGGGTTAAAAGATGTTGCATTGGCTATTGAGGCAGCGAAGTCCGTTCAAACTCCTCTACCTTTAGGTCAGCTTATCCACCATCACTTGTCTGAAGGAATTGCCAATGGTTATGGTGAGTTGGATTGGACGGCTTTAATCCGTTGTCTTGAGCATTCTTCTTAAAAAATTGGGTTGCACCGATGATGTCGGGCGAATTGCAAGAGAAAATATAAGGAGAGATTAACTATGGAAATAGGTGTTACTTCGTTCATAGAAACAAAGCCTGATACTGAGACCGGAGTTGTGATGAGTCACGCACAGCGATTACGAGAAGTCGTCGAAGAAATCGTCCTTGCGGATCAGGTAGGACTTGATGTGTTTGGCATAGGTGAGCATCATCGTGAAGATTATGCAGCTTCATCACCAGCAGTGGTGTTGTCTGCTGCAGCCCCCCTAACAAAGCGGATTCGATTGACGAGTGCTGTGACGGTTCTTTCATCAGCTGATCCTGTCCGTGTGTTTCAGGATTTTGCCACGCTTGACGGCTTATCCAATGGACGTGCCGAGATTATAGCGGGCCGGGGTTCCTTTGTTGAATCCTTTCCGCTTTTTGGGTATGACTTGCATGACTATGAGGATTTATTTAATGAAAACATCGAGCTGCTTCTGAAAATACGGGAATCTGAGAAAGTTACATGGAGTGGAGGACATCGATCAGCGATAAATAATCTGGGTGTATACCCGCGCCCTGTTCAGCACTCTTTACCCATATGGATTGGTAGTGGCGGTACCCAGGAGTCTGCCGTGCGTGCAGGACTTCTGGGCCTGCCATTAGTCCTGGCGATTATCGGTGGAAACCCAACCAATTTTGCACCGCTTGTACAACTGTATAAAAAGGCGGCAGCTCATGCCGGACATGATGTATCGCGGCATCAGGTAGGTTCACATTCCATCGGATTTGTTGCAGAAGATACGGAACAGGCGGCAGAACTCTTTTTTCCGTCTACCCAGTACGGTATGAATAAGCTCGGCAAAGAACGGGGGTGGGCGTACTACGATCGTTCCAGCTATGATGCTGCCCGACGCTTTGATGGTGCGTTGTATGTAGGGGATCCGGAAACAGTCGCCCAAAAAATAATCCATCTGCGTAAGCATGTAGGGATTACACGATTCATGATGTATGTTCCCTTAAGTACGATGCCGCATGAGTTGGTTATGCGGGCTATAGAACTGCTCGGTACAGAGGTTGCGCCGCGAGTACGAGAGGAAATTGCCAAGTGGGAAGCTCAAATGGGATAAGGATTATCTATGAATAAGACGTAAACGAACGAATTCATTATTTTATTTGGAGGGATTATTATGAGTGTTGAACCACGTATACTACCAGAATTAAGAGAGGGAGGATACGTGTTAGGACATCCGGATATGGACGACGAATTATGCGAACGTTTTGTTCAGACAGCAGAATGTATAGTCGTATCGGTTGATTATAGGCTTGCTCCCGAGCACCCTTATCCGGCGGCGATCGAAGATTGTTATGCTGGATTGGTATGGATGACGGAGGAGGCAGCCTTGCTTGGCATTGATGTGAATCGGATTGCAATTGCCGGTGCTAGCGGTGGCGGCGGACTGACAGCAGCGCTCGCGCTGATGGCGCGTGATAAAGGAGGACCGTCTCTTATTTTCCAAATGCCATTATACCCGATGCTTGACAACCGAAACATCACACCGTCCAGTCATGAGATTACGGAAGCAGGCGCAATCTGGAACCGAACAGACAACATAGCAGCTTGGAACATGTACCTGGGCGAGGAGAGCGACGTCAGAGGAAAATCTACTTATGCAGTACCCTCGAGAGCGGAGAACTTGGCAGGTTTGCCGCCAGCCTATACTTGTATAGGTCAGCTCGATCTATTCCGAGACGAGACAATGGAGTATGTGGCACGACTTGCACAAGCAGGTGTGGATGTCGAATTCCACCTGTATCCCGGTTGTTTTCACCTTTTCGAAATTTTTGCTCCAGAAACAGAAGTGAGTCAGCGCGCTGTTCAGGGCTATATGGATGCGATGGCCCGGGCACTTCATCCTAGCTAATTATAGGGACTAAAATAAACTGCGAATACGCAGAAAAAGTTGAATGGTTATTTAAGTAGAGACACGTAATTATTCGGGAAAGATTCATAAAAAAGATGAGGTTGTTGATTTTAAAAACAGCCTCATCTTTTGTTATATATTATTGATTTCAAAAAAGGCTTAGATTACTATCGTATTGTTCATTGGAAGCTTATTTCTTCAATTTTTATTTACATGATGCAAAACAGTTTAAATATTGATAGGGTAGGCTTATATATTTGTAGACAGCTTGATCCAAATTATATCTAGTGATAAGGAGAATACAACATGTGGGATAAGATTAAGGGTGGGCTTTACGGCTTATTGATTGGAGATGCTCTTGGTGTCCCCTATGAATTCAGATCAGCGGAGCAGCTCCCACCTCTGGAGCAGATTGAGTTTACTCCTCCTGTGGGCTTTCAGCCCACCTACCGAGATGTTCCTGCCGGCACCTGGTCGGATGATGGTGCGCAGGCACTATGTCTGCTGGAGAGTCTGATCGATAAAGGTACACTGGAGCTAACTGATTTTGCTGACAAATTGGTCGACTGGTATCATGAAGGTAGATGGGCAGTAGCCCAACAAGTTTTTGATGTTGGAATACAAACCAGTCGTACGTTGTCTACTTATTACCAAGGAATGTCCCCTTACGAGAGTGGCAATACAGTTCCTGATGGGAAAGGGAATGGGGCGCTAATGCGCGTGCTACCACTTGCCTTGTGGCACAAAGGAACAGATAAACAACTCGTTCAGGATGCACATACTCAATGCCTTGTAACTCATGCACATATCTGTAATCAGGTATGTTGTGCCTTCTATGTGTTAATTGCACGTGAACTGTTGCAAGAGCAAGACTTCAATCTGTGCTACCGAACTGCTCTTAGCAAGCTTCGAACGATCTACCAGCAGATGCCTGAGCATGAACGGGAGCTCGAAGAGAACATTCATCCAGATAAAGTATTCTATGGCGAAGGATCTGGTTATGTTGTGGATTCCTTGTTCAGTGCGTGTATGATCCTCCAAACCTGCACTTCCTACGAAGATGCCGTCAAACGAGCAGTTGCCTTAGGCAACGACACGGATACAACAGCCTGTATCACAGGTGGTCTTGCCGGAATCCGATATGGGTATGAGCATATCCCTCAGCGCTGGATCAACCAGCTGCGAGAGACAGATCTGGTTGATCAACTGCTGCTCCGTCTTCAATCTGCATGAGGAGTACTAGGTTCTATTAGCACTAACTATGAGGAGGAATGGGAATGAACGCAGCAGTACAGAGGTTTTTAGACGATGTGTGGAGCGAGATGATAACCATATACAACAAAGAGACTATAAGAATAAATGAATTCATAGGAAATCGTCCGCTCCAGGCAGGGATAAAGGATTATCTTCAGGTAGCTTGGCGTGACGGAAAAATACATATTGATATTGAAGAACCGTTCGATTGGACGGACAGCTCTTATGAAATCGAAGCAGGTCCTTATATCGCCGAACTCACGGATGAATTAATTAGATCTGAACTTTACCCGGCATTATGCAAGAGAGTGGAGGAGCTTTTTTTATCAGAGAAGTTAGGTCCTCGTTTTTTTGATTACCGATTCCAGATCGTACTTTCCTTTGAAATGGAGGACGAAGACTTAACACTTTGCGTGCATCTGGTTAACGAAGAGAAGCTGAACGAACTCCGCAAATCATTACAGAAGTTTATAACATCCAAAATCATGTCTGATCTTCCCGTATTGCCGAGTGTTGATGACCAGTTTTTCTTTTCTCATCACTTGATGAACCCTGATCTTATGAAGCAAGAAGAAAATGCAGTTGGCCCATTAATTGAGCATTTATCCGACAAGCTCAGAAGTAATAGGCGACGCTTAGACGAATGGACTGGCCAGTATACTTTGGCTATGGATAATTGGATTCAAAATATTTTTCTTCCACGCTATTTTGTGCGTACAGGCAGCTTTAGAATGGATTGGATACCTAAAGAGGATATGGCGCTTATGGATCCGAATGCAGATCAACTTTCCTTTTTTGTATATGCCGCTCTGCAAATTGGAAAAACGAAACCGGACATCCGGGAACAATATTTGAAACTAGCTGTCCAGCTTGGTTCAAAACACGCAGCGGAGTATATCCTGGGGGGAAGCGGGAAATTCACTCCAGTATATAAAGGGACCCGTGTTGAAGTTGATAATAATGATGTAACACAGAGCATTGAAGTCCGGATTTTGAACGAGGAGGAACCAGCTTATGGAGAAGCATTGGATCACATTACCGAATTGCTGCAGCAGGGATTCCCGAAGGAATATAACCTGAAGCTGAAAAGCAAACAAAAGAACTATCTTCCTCTAAAAAAAATGGCTAAATCAGGTCTTCATCAGTTTTTTGCTGGTGCACTAGCCTATCCGTCTCTTTTTCCTAAGCTGGCTGCGTATGCGGATATCGCTATGGAGCCCTATGCGTGGTACAAGGACACGGAACCGGGTGAAAAGTCGGTCATGCCTGGTACCTATGCTGTACTCGGATTAGGATTATATAGCAAGGAATATTTCTCACTCGTCTCTCGTTATATGGAGAGGGTAGATTCGGAGCACCAAATGATACAGGATGGTTATGCGGAGACCTTTATTGATGCGCACGGTGTAGAGGCTGAGCTTATGCCAGTCCTAGTCGACATTCTGCTAGCAGGAAATGAGGAAGCAAGATCTGTCAAAAACTTCGTGATCGATCGGGTCGAGCTTGCAGAAGCGCTGCTTCAAGAGCTGTCGCCTAAAGAAATATATGAACGGGAGCAGGTTCTATACCGGATATTCGGAAGCCGTGCAAAGCTGGAAAAAGCCGTGAAGTCAGGGCAGACGGAGCTTGAGCTTAGAGTTATTCTATCGGAGCTACTGACTCTTATAAGTTGATGACGATATATAAAAATGGAATTCCCTATTGGTTCGGGCAGGAAGATGATGATGTTTTTATTGTGGCTTCAGTGGAGCCAAGTGGTTTATCATTTTATGCACAGATGAGTAATAGTGATTGGAGTTCTTGGATAGAGAGATTTAAATTGGAGGCGACAAAAGTATTAGGATTTGATGTTGGTGAACCCGAAGACGGGTTTATGTAATGAAGTGCACAATTTAATTGTGGGGATGATTTCGTGTTTACTGAAATGGTAACTCAGTATTTACCTGTTCTCTTAGAAAAAGAGGGTGATTATTTATTTGAGTAGAAAGACGGAATAGTAAACCTTAAAAAACAGTCCACCTATTGGTACGTTAGTTGAACAAGATTAGAGGAAATCCCTTTTAATAGGGGTTTCTTTTTATTTTTACAAATTTAAAGTTAGTTCTGTTGAGAAGCCTTAAATAAGTACCTGTCTGTGGAAATAGGAAAAATTTGCTTGCCCTTCGCAGAATTTTCTGTTACTTTTGATAGTAACAATATGTTATTATCAAAACGATACTAAGTACAACTAATTTTTTTCGCTCTATGAATGAGTGGAAAAAGCGGAGGGATGCAAGATGAAAAAGGTGGCGGCTAACTGGAATCTGTTCGAAATTACGTGGTTGATACTATTTACCTCAATCGCTGTCGGGTTTACAGTGATTACAAAGGACTCTTTATTCGGATTCACGGTATTTATTACTGGGGTGTTATGCGTGGTGCTTGCAGCGAAGGGCAACCTGATGAGCTATGTTTTCGGCATGTACAATACCATCGGTTATGCTTATTTGGCCTATATTAACGGTTTGTTTGGAGAGGTTTTGCTGAATCTGCTATTCTTTGTTCCAATGAATGTTATTGGCTTCTACATGTGGAAAAATAATCGCCAAAAAGACGGTAGACTGACCATGCGGCAGATGGATCTTAGAAGACTGCTCCTCGTTGGGATGGTCTGTGTAATCGGCTGTTTGCTGCTCGGATTTGGGCTTTCGTTCATTCCGGGACAGAATTCGCCTTACATTGATGCCACTACAACGGTGCTGTCTGTTGTGGCGACCTTCTTAATGGTTAGAAGATTCAAGGAACAATGGCTGGTCTATATCGTGCTAAATCTCTTTACGGTGCTGCTGTGGGCGATTCGCATGCTGGAGGGCAGCGGGGAAGGCCTACTGATGATCGTGATGTGGAGCGCGTATCTGGTCAACGCAGTTTACGGGTACTATATTTGGAATAAAGGGGCGAAGGAGGTGGCGGCATGAACACGCTTGGACTAACACTGGGGAAGTTTGCCCCGCTGCATAAAGGTCATCAGTTCATGATTGAAACGGCGCTACAAGAGGTCGATGAATTGATCCTAGTCATTTACGAAACGACAGTCACTCCGATCCCGCTTCATGTCCGGGCAAATTGGATTCGCAGGCTCTATCCGGAAGTCCGGGTAATCGAAGCTTGGGATGGTCCGGATGGATATTCGGATGACAGGGAACATGAGGTTCGGGAAGAACAGTATATACTCGGTTTGCTGAACGGAGAGCAAGTAACGCATTTTTACTCGAGCGAATTCTACGGCAAACATATGAGTCTCGCTTTGGGTGCAATAGACCGGCGGGTGGATGAAGCCCGAGAGCGGGTCCCGATCTCAGCGACGATGGTCCGTTCCAATCCATATCAGTACAGGGAGTTCGTAAGTGATATCGTGTACCGGGATTTGATCACGAAATTGGTATTCGTTGGAGCGATGTCAACGGGTAAGTCGACGATCACCGAAGCACTGGCACAGCGATATTGCACAACGTTCGCAAGCGAATACGGACGCGATTATTGGACCGAACATCAGGTGGACCGCCGAATCGGCTTGGAAGCGTTCGATGAAATCGCGGTGGGTCATATCGAGCGCGAAGAACAGGCAATGCTTGCGGCGAACCGGGTTCTGTTCGTCGATACCAATGCGATCACGACGTATATGTTCGCCCTAGATTACCACGGCCGGGCCCCCGAGCTGTTAACCCGGATCGCTCTGGAGAACGCGCAACGTTATGATCTGTTCTTCTTATGCGCTGACGATATTCCTTACGACGATACGTGGGACCGCAGCGGGGATCAGAAGCGGCATGTCTTTCATAAACAGATTATCGCGGATTTGAAGGAGCGGCGGATCCCCTATATTACGCTGCGGGGGAGCCTGGAGGAACGTATACGCAAGGTAGATGAAGTGTTGGCAAAGTTCGAGCCCTACGGGAACTATTTCGAAGAGCTGAACGGTTAAATCAAATATAAAGGAGGCATACCCACTTGGATTTGTTGGATAAGGATGGACTTACGGAATCTGAATTTTTGAAGCAATACAAGGCAGGCGATTACGAGCGTCCTTCAGTGACGACGGATATGGTTATCTTCACTGTGACGGAAGACGAGGCTGACAGTTATCGCAAACTACCGGAAAAAGAGCTACGCGTCCTACTAATTCGCCGGGGGGCTCACCCCTTCCTGGGCAAATGGGCGCTGCCTGGCGGTTTTGTCCGGCCGAATGAGACGACTGAGCAGGCAGCAGTAAGGGAACTATGCGAGGAAACTGGCGTAGAAGACGTTTATCTGGAGCAGTTGTATACGTTCAGTGATATCGGGCGCGACCCACGAACCTGGGTAATAAGCTGTAGCTATATGGCTCTGATCAATAGCGACAAGTTGGAGCTTAAGGCAGGAGATGATGCAGCAGACGCCGCCTGGTTCAAGGTATCCTATCGGCCGCTGCGGGAGCAAAAAGAACTGATTGTGGACGGATACATCAAGACACTGGAGTACGAACTCAAACTAAGTAGTGAAGAAGAAGAACTTTCGGCGGTCGTGGCGAGGACTATGACAGCGAAGACTACATCGACTGGCACGGATTATGAGATCGTATCGAATGACGGATTGGCCTTCGACCATGCGAAGATCATAGCATGCGCTATTGATCGGTTACGGGGAAAAGTGAATTACACCGATATTGCACTGCACTTGATGCCGAAGCTTTTTACCTTGACGGAACTGCAGCAGGTTTATGAGGTAATTATGGATAAAGAGCTGTTGAAGGCGGCCTTCCGGCGTAAAGTAGCCGATCTTGTAGTGGAGACCGATCATTATACCGAAAATGCGGGGCATAGACCATCCCGCTTATATCGGAGAAATTTGGAGGGTTAACGATGATTTACAATATCGATGAGTTAAGAAAAGCATATAACGAGGGAAAAAAGTTCAAATTCGTGTTTTTTTGGGGACATACACCGCCTAAGGACGGGAGCGTTGATAAAAGCTGCTTCAGCCAATGGTGGATGTGCCCGTTCACGGTAGAGGGAACGCAGTACTCATGTGCCGAGCAGTTTATGATGGCCGAGAAGGCAAGGTTGTTCGGCGATGACGAAATGCTGGAGTCCATCCTTAAAGCTAAGCATCCAAAGGAGATGAAGGCTTTTGGACGTGCGGTCCAGAACTTTGACAAAGATATTTGGGATAAGGAATGTTACAGCATCGTCAAAAGAGCCAGCTTGGCCAAATTTTCGCAGAATCCGAAGCTTAACGATTATCTTAACTCGACGAAGAACCGCATCCTCGTCGAGGCTAGCCCGCGGGACCGTATTTGGGGGATCGGCATGGGCCAGTCCAATCCGGATGCGGAGAATCCCATGAAATGGCGGGGCAGAAATCTGCTGGGGTTCGCACTGACGGAAGCGCGGGACGAGTTGCTGCGGAGTTAGATTTATACAAGATTAAATTAATGGACTTGAGGAAATCAATGACAGGATGAGGGATGACCGTGAAATATACCGATTATATCTGCCTGAAAACAGGAAGATACCAATCAGTAGGAAAGTTTGGCGATAATATTTATGCATATGAGGTCCTTACGGGGGTAACCGACTCCCCGGAGTACCATCAAATTTCTAAGGCGGAATTCGATTCTTTTGAAACTTGGAGCCAAGAGTACATTTCGGATCTTAAAAAAATGTATGAAATCATTAACCGTCCCGTTATCTGCAGCGGCTACTTAGGGAGAGCGGAACTTGATCCTTCACTGCTTCGGAATATTTAGCTGTAAATAATATCTTCTACTGAGAGTATAGAAACGATTCTTCGCTCAGAGGACAAGAACAAAGTCTCACTGGAAGCCGCGCTGTGCGCGGTTTTTTTTATCGGTACAAGTGCTTGTCTTTTGCTCAGGGCAAGAACTTGTCCCCAATGTCACTTAATGATGATATACTTACCTCATGAATTATGATATTGATAATCAATATCAATTGATAGGTGATATATAAATTGCAAAAGGTGAGATGAGGGAGCGCAGATAGATGCAAGACGAAGCAGCAGCAAGCCAGGTATTTACACCAGAGATGATCGATACGATGGCCCACATTTGGACACGTTCGATCATTACATTAATAGATGTACGTTTTCAGAATGTAGCGTCCCAATACCCGTTGGAGCAGTATAAAATGCCTAGTAGCATGTTTATCTATGCATGTGGAGGAGAAGCACAAATTCAACTGAATGAAACCACATTTGGAATGGAACGCTTTGGTTTAGTTCACGGAGGGAAGGGGAGCCTGCTCAGTATTTCGCCTAAAGGGGAGAATGTGAAGACCTTTATGGTATTTTATAAAGCAGAATTACCTCTTTTTTTCAAGAGGCACCTGCAGCAATTACTCGAGGAAGTAAATCCATTTGTTCAACAGTATGGTTATACACCAAGTAATCCTATCTTGCTACTCGATTGGTTTCAACAGATGATGAATGGCTGGAACCGCGGCAAAGCGATGGATCAGTTGCAGGCCAAAAGTTTTCTATATCAATTGATACATGGGGTGTACAGAGATTTTGAGAGTGGGGAGATTCGGTATCTCCAGCCAGATCCAGCCTGTTCTGCCAAGATATATCTCGATAAACATTACATGCAGCCGATTATGTTCCAAGAAATTGCTGATATGTTTGGGATCAGTGGCGGGCAATTGACGCGGCTGTTCAAAAAAAAGGAAGGCATGAGCTTACAGGAGTACCTCATTCAGAGAAGGATTGAAGCTGCCTGCCATGACTTGAAACATACAGAAGCAACCATTAAAGAGATCGCAACAGGATCTGGTTTTGCAGATGAGAAAAATCTGTTTCGGATGTTTAAGAAGTATTACAAGATGACACCAAGTGATTATCGGAAAATAAACGCACTATCTATGCAGGTTGATGGTATTGATAATGATTCTCATTTTCTTTACTATGAGAGGGAACTAGCGGGTCTAGTCCAGTCTTATAGAGAAGGGGAATCAACCATGTTTGGAAAAGTAAGAAGTAAAGAAATGATCTTGGCGGCGACGATGAGCTTGATGCTGTTATTGTCGGCATGTGCGTCGGGAACGCCATCGAATAACGGGGGAACGGTGAATTCAAACCCTGCGCAGACACAACAGACGACACAACCGGAAGCTTCAGAAGCAGTCTCGCAGACGAGAACGATATCCACAGTAAAGGGTGACGTTAAGGTACCGAACAACCCTCAGCGTGTTGTAGTCGATTATTTGGTTGGTGATGTGGTGGCCCTAGGTGTAACTCCTTTAGGGGTGGCGAGAGCGGCAAGGGACGGGAAAGAGGCTGTTTTTGCTAACCAGATTACAGACTCTATTAAAATAGCTATGGAGCCGGAAGATGTCATGACTCTTGAGCCTGATCTGATCATTTTAGCATGGGGCGATGAAAATTATGAAGATTTATCCAAAATTGCCCCGACAATTTATGTCCCTTATGGTGATATGACTACAGAAGAGCGGATACATTTTATTGGTGATGTTTTGAACAAGCAGGAAGAGGCTAAGGCTGTTCTGAGTGCTTATGCCGGAAAAATAGAAGAAGCGAAGCTAGCCCTTCAGAATGCAGGTCTTTCAGACGTGACGATTACTATGGGGGAATTCAGTGATAAAAGTAACTACATCGCTGGAGCCAAGCATGCGGTTGGCGAGCTTGTTTATAATGGACTTAAAATGAAGGCACCTTCAAAAGTTCAAACTGATATTATTGACACAGATAAATATTGGGGAGATATCTCTATGGAGGTCTTGGCTGCTTACATAGGGGATTATCTAATCGCTATAGGAGATACGGAAGTCCCTACTGATAATGCGGTCTGGAAATCGCTATCTGCTGTGCAACATAATCGGATCATATCGGTGGGTACATCGCTATCTTGGTCCACGGATATAATGACTTCCAGTGCATTGATTGATCATATTGTAAATCAATTGCTGGCTATGGCTAGATAAGGATTTTGACGAGGTAAAAAGAAGTACTCCAATTTGTAAATATGACTATCAGTAGGTAAGGAAAGGAAAGCGTAATGAAAAACAAGCCTGAACAAAAACGCCGTGGGGCGGTGAATTTCACCATGTACATGGTGGTAGGGCTTGGATTAACGGTTCTCATGTCGGCGGCGTCGATTAGCTTCGGCGCCGCCGACATGAGGTTAGCGACTGTATGGGAGGCTATTTTCCGATTTGATCCAACGCTCACTGAGCATCAAATTATACAAACCCTACGTCTTCCGCGTACCGTAGCCGATCTGATCGTCGGATGCAGCCTTGCGGTATGTGGGGCTATTATGCAGGGAACGACGCGAAATCCGCTGGCTGACTCCGGGCTGATGGGCATCAGCTCTGGGGCAGCATTCGCGATTGCTCTTTGCCTGGCCTTTCTGCCGGGTTATTCGTATGGGCATATGATGCTGTTTGCTTGTCTGGGAGCAGCACTCGCGACCGGGATCACTTACTTCATCGCGTCACTGGGCAAGCGCGGGATGACGCCTCAGCGGCTGGTACTGGCAGGACTGTCCATCTCTATGCTATTTGGCGCACTCAGTCAGTATTTAGCGATCAATTATAATCTGGGTCGAGCATTAGCATTCTGGACGGCAGGCAGTACAGCGGGGGTTAAGTGGGGGGAATTGCTGATCATCTCACCGCTATTTGTTGGTGGTGTACTGCTGGCGCTGGCGCTATCTCCTTCTGTTACACTGCTCAGTTTGGGGGATGATGTGGCAAGTGGACTCGGTATTCGTAGCGGACTGGTCAAAGGTTTATCGACGATTATCGTGCTCGTGCTGACTGGATTGGCTGTTGTCTTAGTTGGTCCGATCGGGTTTGTTGGTCTGATTACCCCACATATTGTGCGATACATGGTCGGTGTCAACTATCGTTACATTATTCCGGCAGTTGCACTATATGGTGCGTTGCTGACCGTGTCGGCCGATCTGGCTGGCCGCTTGATCAATAAGCCGTTCGAAACACCGATTGGTATTATATTTTCTATCATTGGTGTGCCGTACTTTCTCTTCCTGGCTCGCAAGCAAAGGAGGGAATCTGAATGATCAAGCAGCGTTATACGGTGCAAAGGGGCATTATCGTCAATATAGTGCTTATGGTGCTCATCCTTATGTTTGCTGTCATTAGCATGAATTCTGGCAAAATGAATCTTTCACCGCTAGAAGTGCTGAATGTTCTCCTCGGAAACGGTACAGATAAGCAAAATCTGATCGTGTTCGATTTTCGCCTGCCACGAATCACACTGTCGATCTTGGTAGGTCTGGGAATGGGAGCGGCTGGGGTCGTGATGCAGAGTTTGCTGCGTAATGACATGGCTAGTCCAGGGACGCTGGGGATTAGTTCGGGATCGGGTTTGTTTGTCCTGTTCTTCGTCGTATTCATCGCATCGACAGGAAAGGGCTCCTTTATTGCCCTACCACTACTGGCCTTTGTTGGCGGATTATTGGCGGCGGGATTGATCTTCTTATTGTCGTATCGCCGTGGGCGAGATATTTCGCCAATCGGTTTGATCTTAACCGGGGTCGCACTCGGAAGCGGGTATGAAGCGCTGACCACCTTCCTGACTCTCAAGCTGAATGATTCGCAGATGGATTTCATGCTGCATTGGCTGGCGGGAAGCTTATGGGGCGCTGATTGGCGTTATATTTCCGTACTGGCACCATGGGTCTTGATTTTACTCGGCTATATTTTCTACAAGTCTCGCATACTTAACACCCTCCATCTGGGCAATCAGACGGCAGAAGGGCTGGGTCTTGCCGTGAAGCGGCAGTTTTTGGGGTTGTCGATCGCTGCGGTTGCTTTATCCTCTGGCAGTGTGGCCGTGGGCGGAAGCTTCTTTTTCGTTGGCTTGATCGCTCCGCATGTGGCAAGAAAACTGGTCGGGCCCGATCACAAATTGCTCGTTCCGGCTGCCAGCCTGACCGGAGGATTAGTCGTGGTGCTGGCTGACACGATTACGCGCACGGTTAGCTTGGGGGGAGATGTGCCGACGGGAATCGTCATTACGGTCATCAGTGTTCCGTACTTTCTTTATTTACTATCGAAGGCCAATTAGGAGGACGTCATGGAAAGTATTACAGCGCAACAAATCGATATTGCCTATAATGACACGCTTATCGTAAAAGAACTGAACTTGCAGATTCCGCGTGGACAGATTACCTCGATTATTGGTCCCAATGGATGCGGCAAATCAACCGTACTAAAGGCAGTCGGTCGGTTGCTCAAGACGAATAATGGTACGGTTTATCTGAATGGCGCCGATATCCGTACGCTGTCCACCAAGGAAGTGGCCAAGCAGATGGCGATTCTGCCGCAGACGCCGACCGCACCGAGCGGTTTGACGGTCGGTCAATTAATCGCCTATGGGCGTTTTCCACATCAACGGGGCTTCGGCAAGCTCTCCAAAGAGGATAAGCAAGTAGTAGCCTGGGCCCTATCGGTTACACAGCTTACAGCGTTTGAGCATCGTGAGGTCGATACGCTATCTGGCGGTCAGCGTCAGCGCGTATGGATTGCGATGGCGCTCGCCCAGCAAACCGATCTGATCCTGCTGGATGAACCCACAACCTATCTGGACCTGGCGCATCAGCTTGAAGTGCTGGAACTGCTCTATGAACTAAATCGCAGTCAACAGGTGACGATTGTGATGGTGCTGCATGACCTGAATCTGGCAGCACGCTTCTCCGACTATATGGTGGCGATTCGTGAGGGTCAGGTGGTGGAGCATGGTTCGCCAGAGCGTGTAATGACGGTACGGACGCTGCGTGAGGTATTTGCCATTGATGCCGAGATTATGCTGGAACCACGAACAGGGCGACCGGTGTATGTGACGTACGAGCTCTTGCGTGATAATCGTAGAGAACAAGGTGTGGATCAAGGATTCCCAAAAGCTAAGGAACAGAAGGAGGCGATTGCCACTTGAAAATCGCATAGCGTGTCCTCCTAGGCGCACGGAAATACTGGTGCAGTTAGGCATTGGATTTGCCGGTGTCATGATAGCCACGATTCAACGCGTATAGCCTTTGGTGTAGCTTCCACAAGCAACTAACTCCATGAAAGTGGGCTAAGGCTTGTTGCAGAGGGGAGAGATAATAATAAATAACAACATATCCTAAATTCACAGCCGCAGGTAACTAGCTTGCGGGCTTTTTTTATTATTCGGAGCACTAGATTACGTGATTAATTTGAGAGAACCAGTATATATAACTCTAAATGAAGCAAGGAGGACTATTGAAGGTATCAGAGGAATGCGCAACAAGCAGATTGCCCGGAAACTGCAGATGGGGACCGCAACACAGCAGTTGAGAAGATCAGCTGGTTCAGACTCAGGCGCACAATCACAATAGAATCTAAACGTGGCTGAAATCTTGGAACAGATGTATCACACGGTGAAGACAAATCGGGCTGAACCGTACCATAAATAGGGTGAAAAGTTGAGTTGAAGGTTGAAGCTTTAATGCTAAATATATCAGGAATAGTTCTCCATCATTTGATATAAATAATTTCGAAAGTCTTCAACATAGGTTTTGGGCTCTACAACTTTTAGATGAGTGCCGAAGCTTGCTAAAAGTTGAAATCCCATACGATTTTGTGGGACATAAATGGTTGCTAATAAAAATCCAGAATTATGGTCTTCAATACTTCTTCGACCATACCTTTCGATGATTTGATCTTTTATGCTAGGCGATATCCAGGCCTTAATCGTGACGAATTCAGGTAGATAATTTGCTTCGTGTACTTGCTCTGACCAATCGTCTCTAGGATGAAACGCGCGTTCATCCATAGTAATATGATCGATCCGAGATAACTTGAAAGTTCGATATCCCTGTCGATGTAAACAGAATCCTTTCAAGTACCAACTCGATTCGCTAAAATGCAGCTCATAGGGCTCGACCATTCTATTCGTTACAGCCCCGTCCTTATCTGTATAATCAAACGAAACCAGCCTCTTTTTTGAAATGGATTCTTGATATGTCTTTAAGGTTTCAAGAATCTCGGACCGACCTTCCCAATCATAAAACGACAGTTGAATGGAACGATTTAGAGACAATGGACTAACCATTGCCTCTATTTTTTTTATCGTTCTTTCAACTTCTTCAGTACGGAGAATTTGTTCCAATCCGCCGAGCGCAGTTAATATATTCTGTAAATCGGAGCTGCTTAAAAGGCGTTTATCAACCTTGTATTCATCCATTATGCCGTAGCCCCCTTTGACCCCATTGACAGAGTAGATCGGGATGTTCGATAAGCTCAATGTTTCCATATCGCGAAGGATCGTTCTTTTGGAGACATTGAATAGTTGTGAGAATTCCGTTGTAGAAACAACCTCTTTTTTCAGCAATATCATGATAATCGAAATGAGTCTCTCCACTTTGTCCATAATTGCCCTCTTTTTTTACATGATTTCAGAAAGGTGACACCTAGATGTCACCTTTTATTCATTATACTACAAGTATCACAAGAAGGAGGTTTTAATTCAATGTTTAATCCAACCGATTTTCCCAAGCCCACCCTTATTTCAGCCAACGGTGTGGAACTCGAAGTGTTTGAAGCAGGCCGAGAAAACGCAGGAAAACCTATTGTACTCTGCCACGGCTGGCCAGAGCATGCCTTTTCTTGGCGCCATCAGATGGACGCACTTGCCGCAGCGGGCTACCATGCCATCGTCCCCAACCAGCGGGGTTACGGCAACTCATCCCGTCCGACCGAAGTAACAGACTATGACATTGAACACTTGTCGGGTGATCTCATCGCGCTTCTCGATCACTATGGATACGAGGACGCTACCTTTGTCGGTCATGACTGGGGTGCATTCGTCGTTTGGGGACTGACCTTGTTGCATCCAAACCGCGTCAATAAAGTGATAAATCTGAGCTTGCCTTACCAAGAGCGCGGAGAAAAACCCTGGATCGAGTTCATGGAAGAAATACTTGGCGGCGATTTCTATTTCGTCCACTTCAATCGACAGCCAGGCGTCGCGGACGCCGTATTCGAAGACAATACATACAGGTTCCTTCGCAACCTGTACCGGAAGAACGAGCCTCTCAGAGCACCTGAGCCAGGTATGGCGTTGATCAATCTCGCCAGAGCAGAAACACCGCTCGGTGAGCCCGTATTGAGCGAAAGCGAGCTGGCCGTTTACGTCTCCGCATTTGAAACATCAGGGTTCACGGGCAGCATAAATTGGTACAGGAACCTTGACCGCAACTGGCGCTTATTGGCGAAAGTGAACCCAATCATCCAGCAGCCGACCCTCATGATCTACGGCGACCGGGATGTGGTTGCGAAGTCTGAAAACCTGACAAAGTTCGTGCCCAATGTGGAAGTGGTCAATCTGGATTGCGGTCATTGGATCCAGGAAGAAAAGCCGGAAGAAACAAACCAAGCGATTTTAAAATGGCTGGAACAATGGGAGATGTAGTTTTTTTCAACAACCAAGAAGAGTTTAACGATTGGTTAGAAGAACATCATGCTGAAGCTAGTGAAATTTGGGTGGGCTATTTTGGGATAAGTACAGGTCGTGCAAGCCTTACTTGGTCTGCATCAGTAGATGCCGCTCTTTGTTTTGGGTGGATTGACGGTATACGAAAAACCATTGATAAACAAAGCTATAAGATTCGCTTTACTCCGCGCAAAGTAAATAGTGTATGGAGTGCTGTGAACGTAAAGAAGGTAAAAGCACTAATACAGTTTGGAAAGATGAGACCTGAAGGAATGCACGTCTTTAACAACAGAACCGATGCACAAGGCTATTCCTCTGAACAAAGAAACGTGGAACTTGCTAAAGAATATGAAGAACAAATCAAGGCAAATCAAACAGCCTGGCTATTCTTCACTAATTTATCACCATCCTATAAAAGAGATTCAATCTGGTGGGTAATGAGCGCCAAGAAAGAGGAAACACGATTAAGAAGGCTTGGAATATTGATCGCTTCATCTGAAGAAGGGCTAAAATTTCAACATTGCAAAAAATATATTACAGAATAAGGAAATATAAATAACAAAAGAATGGTTAAAAGGATTTTTGGTACTGCATAAATCTGGGTCTATTGTTTCCCTGATCTATAGGAGAGAGGAGCTACTGTATTTCTCAATCAATTAGGGTTTAATTCTCATCAAAAGTCAGAACGTTTTAAATGCGAGGCATAAATCAAATCGCTAAATGAAGAAGGGATGAAACAGCTCATCCAAAATCGCAACCCCCTTCATTTTCATGGTACAGCCGACCCTCATGATCTATGGTGACCGGGATACGGTCCAGAGGTCTGAAAACCTGACAAAGTTCGTGCCTAATGCAGAAGTGGTCAATCTGGATTGCGGTCATTGGATCCAGCAAGAAAAGCCGGAAGAAACAAACCAAGCGATTTTGAGATGGCTGGAAGAGCAGAATGATGCTGAATAGAGTCGCTTAGCAAGCAAAACTTAGAAAAACAATAAGGACACCCAAACAGGCAAGGTCATTAAGTTAAGCTCAAAGGTAAGAACGGGAATAAAAATGGAATTCAAAACGGCATGGGAAAGCCCCGTGCCGATCGCTGTCAATACGAGTCCTGAATGAACTTCATTAACAATCTCTTGAATTTCAAGTACTGTCCATGGAGATGTCTCGTCCACGCTCAATGCATAATCAACATAGGTTAAGTTCGACGGAGTAACATCTGTTACTCCAGTAGTGTCAAATATTGAGTGGTCAGGCGCATCGCCAGCTTGCTGAACGTAGTAAGCATTAATCGTATCCAACGCGGCTTGTGGAGACAATGGTGCAGGTGTTTGTGTAGGTGTCTGCGTTCTATTGATGTTACGCTGAACCGTACCATTAAATAGGGTGAAAATTAGTTGTGAATGAAGTTTATATAGAGATAAAATTAACCCCTAAGATGACTCTTAGTTTTTTTCATATGACTTAATACAACAATATTTACAAATTCATGATACGATATTGCTAAATCGGGAAATAGATGCTCCATATGTAAGATAGAATTAATTATTTATGGAACTGTTGAAGATGAATCATAACAAAATGATAGATGATCAACCAAGGATGTTTACTGAAACTATTATGACTCTGTAGAATGGGGGCCAATATATGTCATTAGCTAATAAAAAAGAAGAGTGTTTACTTATAGAGACATTAAAATCGCATATACCAAATGTAGAGGAATTACTGAATCCAGCAGTTGAGGAATCAGAAATAAATCTTTTCGAGAGCATGATGAACTGCAAATTTCCAGAAGATTTCAGAAAGCTATACATGAATTTTAATGGAGAAGGAGAGCAGATTTTTGGCATAATGGCTGGTCTTGGTTGGATGAACATTGAATCGATAGTAAGCAACTGGAAGTCCCTTTTGGAATCAGCGTACGATATTATATCCAGCAAATCAGATGTAATAAAAGATGGGAACTACAGAGAAGGCTGGATTCCTTTTGCTGAAGATGGTGGTGGCTCATTTTTGGCAATAGATTTAGACCCCGGAGAAAAGGGCGTTTATGGGCAAATTATTACGATAGATCATAATTCTCATTTTTCCTATGTTATTGCAGAAAGTTTGGGACATTTCTTTGAATTTATCGATTCGAGTCTCAGAAATAGTAGTATTGGTATTCGTGAAGAAGAAGATGTAATCATATTATCCCGTGAAAGTGGAAGTTTGTTAGATGATATTTTGGCTCTGACTAATTTGAATATCGAAGAGAACAGCCTTATCCCTGTAAGCGGATTTTGGGAAGAGTATTTTAAAGACGATGTTGAAAGTGGTTTTGTATCTTCAAAAACATTGAAAAAAAAGAGAATGGTATTTATTAGAGCTGATCAAGCTCAAAAATACGGAGCAATATCTTTGGATATTTTAACCCATATGGTTAATCTTAAAGAACTTATTATACATGCGGATGAAATTACTAATTTTGATGTACTTCAACGGTTGACTTCTTTAGCAGAACTTGTGATAGGATCAGAAGCTTTTAAAGAGTCTGATTTGAAGTACTTGGTTTCTTTAGATGGGTTAAGGAAGCTAACATTAATAGGACTTCCATTAAAAGATATACATACACTGAAAGATATAAAGAAATTAAAGAGTTTGAGATTATGTAGAATGAACTCAATTGATAGGGGATTAATTGGAACTATAAAAAATTTGAAGGAACTAAGCTTAGAAGAAATGGAGGTTGGCGACCTGCTTTATATTTCAAACCTTAGTAAGTTAATAAAACTAGAGCTCAAACAAGTGACAATACCACATTTATCATTCTTAAAAGCTTTAAAGAATCTAACGGTTTTTGAGACAGATAGCTGTGCAATAGATGAATCACATATAGAGGTTATAGGAGAATTGAAGAAATTAAAGCAGTTCACTTATCCGGTTGGAGATTTAACAATACTCAAAAATTGTATGAGTCTAAAGCAGATTGGAGTAGATGCATCAAGACTTAAAGGTTTGGAGGAAATTTCAGACTGTAATATAGTCGATATAACTATATTTCATGCAACATCGAAAGAGAACGCGAAGTCCGTAGTTGCGGAGTTTAATAAATACTTTAAACTTCAGTCATATGGATGGCAGGTCACATGGAAAGATTAATGAAGCTTGCCTACACTGAGCTTTATCATTATAGGGTGAAATTTTTATAAAAGAAAGGAGACTAGCTATTTTGGTTAGTCTCCTTTCTTTTTGCCGTTAGACCAACGCTGATACCTAATAAAATAGTAATGATGAAGCAGAAAAATTGTAGACATAAGATTTAAACCATTGACCTTTCCGCTAAGTAATCAGAGGGGTCTTTTTTGCGAAACAAGAAATAATATACATGGGTCTGTGAATTTTACAATAGTAATCCAATCATTGAACGTCTAGCATTAAGTATATTGGAGCGACGCATTAGGCGGATAAGGCGTACTACAGGTTGTTTATATTATCCTCGCATAATTTACTCGAAATGGAGAGCTTATGAAAAAGACTATTGTTTGTGTAATAGCGATACTTATCGTATTCTCAGGATTCGCAACACAAAGTTATGCGGCGTTGTCAGATACGCAATCTGCGGCAATACACGCGTTGCTGGATGATGCCCGTCGTATATCAGGTGTGCCGGGAATGTCAATCTCGATACTAGCTGATGATGAAATTTTCTACTTTTCTTCCGGGTATGCAGACCGTGAAAGTGGGTTGTCTGCAAGTGAGAACACACTATATGAACTGGCCTCGGTCAGTAAAGCCTTTACCGGCATGGGTATTCTGCTGTTGGAGGAACAAGGGCTGCTGTCAATGACTGACACTGTCCAAAAATATTTACCTTGGTTTACGTTAAAGTATCAAGGAAAACCTGTTGATATGCAAAGCCTTACACTCAATAACTTTCTTCACCATACTAGCGGCCTAACAAATGGTAAGCATTCTCAAAATATTCCACAAGGCAATACACCAGATTTGCTGCAAAAGACTGTGGAAATGCTGGTAGATGTTGAGTTGGCGTTCCCTCCCGGTGAACAGTACAACTATGGGACCGTTAATTATGACGTATTGGGTTTGGTTATTGAGATTGTGTCGGGACAAAGCTATGAAGACTTTATGAGGGAACAGGTATTTCAGCCGTTAGGTCTTCACCAGACGTATGTTTATAAAGAAGATGCTCAAGCCACCGGACAGTTGGCACAGGGCTACCGTTCTTCCTTTTTTATGACAACTCCATATAACGCGCCGGATTTTTCCGGGAATAAACCCGCAGGCTACATCATTTCTTGTACAAAAGATATGGCGCGTTGGATGGGCATACAGATGGGTATTGTGAAGGACATACCCGAAATATTCCATACGGTTATCGAAAAATCACATCAGGGTGATATGTCTGTTCCGGCCGTCAACGAAATGTATTATGCGGCGGGCTGGACGGTAAACGCCAACCAAACGATTATAGAGCACCCCGGGGGAAATCCCAATTTTGGAACCGAAGTGATCATACTGCCAAATGAACGAACAGCCGTCTGCTTGCTGACCAATGGCGCAAATATCAATAGAAGCATGGTACTAAAAGTTAAAGAGATATTAGACGGCAATCTAACGCAGTCATATGAAATAAGCGGCACACAGCTTTTGGACATCATTTTATCGTCTACCACAATTATTTTTTGCCTATTGGCCGTTCTGTTCTTTCTCTTAGGATTACGCAGAAGAAAAATGAATGGGCGGCAGCCAATGACTAAAAAGCGAATAATCGTAACAGCTATTTTGCTGATGGCTACGATTGCCCTGTGTATAATGTGCTGTGCATTAGATTGGCCAACGATACTTATTTGGCAAACATATAGTGTTCTTACAGCCTTGATTTCTTCAGCATTATTAACAGCAAGCATTACATGGTTTGTATACACTCAACGGTATAATAGTCTCATAAGAGGCGGGGCAGAGCGCGGTTTTTTTGATTTATGAATACATGTTCTTGTCGCGATCAAAGGACAAGAACATGTAACCATTGCCGCTAGAAGCAGAGGGGGGAAGGAACATAAAAGGATATTTTTGATTTTAGCAATTTATTTTACAACCCGATTGCACCTATTGAACTTCCATACCACTTAGTTAGCATATTTATCAACATTGTCTAATCCCCATCCTTAGCTGGTCCTCGCTCTGACCCTTCCTTACGACAAATCCTTTTTATACTGGATGGCCATGTAAATTCCACCAGCTAAAAACGCTAGCGCATATTTGAACAAGAAAAAAATGTTCCACATATACTCTTTAGGAAAAATCATGTCACATAGAATAATTGTCAACAGCATAAAGTAACTGCTTTTCAAAAAGATTTTATTTGTCCGTTCATCGTCTTGCCCAATCTTCTTATAAAATACATAGGTAAAAATCGCACTACCCATGAGCAGTAAAAAACCTACTCCAATGAGAATATTCCAATTTCCCGTAGATTGCTCAGCCCAGGACTTTAAAGGGTGAAAAATTGCGTTATGGATATCAGAAATAGACTTAATTTTCATTTTGATCATTTCCTTTCAAATAAGTAAAAACATCGTTTACATCAACATTAAAAAAATCGGCAATTCGAAAAGCCAATAGCAGAGTCGGCACATAATTCCCTTTTTCCATTACGAAAATGGTTTGTTTGGAAACCCCGACTTTCTCTGCTAATTCTTGCTGAGACATTCTGGCAAGTACACGATATTCATAAACCTTATTGGATATCGAATCACCGAAATCTTTCTTCATGACCATCACCTCTTGAATCAAATTATAAACTGATTTTTAACAAATGTAAAGTATACTTATACTTAGTTACATAATACATTTATGTTTACCTGGAATACTTTTATTTAACAAAAGCCAGAATGCAGAAAAAACCTGACGAAATTCATGATTCCGTCTGGTTCACATATCGATCTAATGTAATTTATGTTTTTTTGTGGTGCAAATCGATGAATGATTGCCACGATCGTGCAAGAACAATTCACAGTCAATAGCAGACGGATCGCAATCGGATTACTTAACGGATCTGGGATGGACGAAATCCATGCCTTTTAGCACACCAGGCAACAAACAGAGCAAGAAGGTATTGATAGGCATCACGATATCCACACCTTGCTTCCCCGCAGCCTGAGCAAGTGCTGTCTGCAACAATGTTGCCGCACCACCGAATGTCAGCCCCCACAGCGCAACAGAAATGAAGATAATAGTACCATGCTCACTCCAAAGTCCTAGTACAAGAGATATCAGAGCAAATCCGGTAAAACTGATGAGAACCAACGGACGCAACCAACGATCAATGAAAATCCCAATCACCCAGATTCCCACCAGTGCCATAATTCCAAAAACAAGCAGAACCTGGCCAAGATAGGGTTCAAGCCCCATATCATCTAGGAAAGGAGAGATATAGGTGTACAAAATATTATGAGCCAGCATCCAGGCAAGAACCACAACCAAGATAGGAATCAGCCCAGGTGTGAGTAAAACTTTGAATACTGAAATGCGTTTATCAGCCGACTGTCCCGGATAATAAAGCAGCGACAGGAAAAGACTTGATTAAAAAAGTCTTAGACTGCCGCTGTTCAATTATCATTTCCCGTTAGTTTATTCAAGGATGCTACGAAAAAACTATATATTTAGATTTTCATACTCAGATTAATGCCTGATTGAAGGATTTAATGAAAATAAATTAAAAAATACCATACTATTTTAACAAAAAATTACGGAACATGTATTTCCGATTTGATATCATGTTGACTTAAAAATTTCATTAAATCATTACTCAGCTGTACAATCTCATTGTTAGCATTATTCGCATAATCCGGCAACATCATATCCCTAACCATCTTAGTTCGTAGCCATGTCATAAAGAAAATATCCAAAAATAAGTTTGGAAATTTAAGCACCATTTTAAGTATTGGAGGATCAATTAAAACGCCCGCTTTTTGTATTTCCCTAAGATACGCTTTTAAAGTGACTGTTATTTTGCGTGCCGTCTTTCTGGTTCTGGCTGTTTTTTTGTCAATAATCTTATTCTCAGAATGCAAAAAACTCAACATGGCAATATCTGATACGGAATGTGTGATTAGATACGCTTGCATATCCTTTTTAATAACGTAGGGAAGCTTTGCTGTTTTAAATAGTTTTGCGAGGTTTTCTATGCGTTCTGTCGCTACACCATTAATTTCTCCAAATGCAGTTGCCGCTATAAACTTTGGTAGAAATCGCGCATGTAATACCCCATCTTTAATCTGTCCGCCGAAGCCGGGAAAAGCTGGTAAAAGTCTATCCCCTACGATATCCAGCCACGAAGAAAATCCAATTGAATTACTAATCATCGTAACTATATTTTTGCTTTGATTATCTTTTAGCGCTAACAATGCTGATTCGGACCGATCATAACGAACAGTAACGAAAATAAAATCGTATACATCGTCATTTTCGAGCGTATCCATGACATTCACTTGTATCGATCTAACTGTACCTTTTTCTATATACTGCAGACCATTTTCTCTTAATGATGTATATCTATTCGAATGTGCAAACAGGCTAACGTCATACCCTGCTTCAATAAGCTTTATTGCGTACATGCTCCCGATGACACCTGCACCAAAAATTAAAATTCTATCTTGTTTTCCCGACATATAAACCACCTCTACTTATTAATATTCCTTTTGATTATCCGACAACATGTTGTATGATGTGATTATAAATCTTCATTATTCCTTGATCAACCATCAGTTTTTTATGATTTGTCGGATGATATTCTTATTCACTAGTAGGAGGGACACATGAAAAAGCAACCCCAAATAACGGAGAAAACGAGACAAAAATTTGTAGAAGTTTTTTGTGAGTTATATAGCCAAAAGCCGATTGAGAAAATTTCGGTTCAGGAAATTTCCAATAAGTCAGGGTATAACCGCAGCACCTTTTATCAATACTTTACTGACATTTACGAATTGTTAGACTCTGTTGAAAATGACTTATTAAATGACATTAAAAAAGAATTGGCGAATAAAGAGCTATCGATGGATACGGTTCAAGATACACTCTATTGTCTGGACAAAAAAGAACATCTCCTGGTTCTCAACGCCCTTTTGGGTGATTATGGAAGTGCCCGTTTTTTAAAACGCTTAAAAAAAGAAATCGCTTTGGATCAATTAGAATTAAACGTTCCGCAAAACCAATCACTAACGCCATACTTCATTGAGTTTTACCTGACAACTGCTCTTTCTTTGTTTCGTCTTTGGCTTCAGCGTCAAAAGGATTTATCGTCAGAAGAATTTTTCAAGTTAGTGGAGAACCTATATTCAAGAGGGATTACGCCCTATTTTAAAGAATGAGTCTGTCATTCAAACCAAATCCATATGTTCTATAACAATAAAAAAGCGCGCATAAGCTTGTTTACACAATATACTCCATAAAAACTGACCTAACTTACTCTTAAGGTGGACGATGTTATAGACCACGAGATGGGGCGTTATTGCTTATATATGCACGGAGTGAGAGATATGAACATCATTAATCAATATAGCAATGAGGATTTAGCAGATTTTCTACACAGTGCTATTATGCATCATTAATCTCAATTGTGAACAGGAAAATTGGGCTGATAATAGGAAAACCACAGATTGAACTAACGGGAAACATGGGGAACTTCATCGTTATAGGACCCTTAATGAAGTATATTCATGCTGGCAATGGACAACGCTTAAGGTTAAGTATTATCTTATGCGGGAGGTCATCACTTCTTGAAATTTGAACTAGGACGTTGCTTACTGAATGAACGATTGATGGAATCCGGGAAGTCAGCGGAATGGCTGGCAAAAGACTTGCTTTTTAAACCGGAACGAGTTTACGACTTTATTGAAAACAAAAGAGTGATGCCACTCAAAATTGCCATATCGATCGCCGATTCCATCGGTTGTGATGTTCGTGCCTTGTATGAATTAATTCCGAATGATAATGAAGTAAAGGGAGATTAATGGAATAAGTGGTAGGTTGCATTAAGACTACGAATGTGATCCATTAAGCTAAGATAATGGGAAACGATAGCTCTATCAAAATAAGAAGGCAGCCGGTCAAATGATCGGCTGCCTTTGTTAAAATAACGGGCAGTTTAGATTACTCATGATGAGGATGACGAGAATCACAATTGGCGGAACAGCTTGAGCCAGATCCATGACGACAGCCTTGGGATTGAAGAATTTAAAATCCATGATGCTGCTCGGCATACGCGTGTAGCGCATCCAGCTTTCTTCCCAAAAGCAGGTCGAGTTTGGTTTCGCCTCGAATATCGTGAATACCGGTGTTGTAAGTGTGTTCCTTTTTAATTGCAAAGTATCAGTTCCGTCTGGTCTTTCGCTTGATGCCATGCTTGCTTGAGCAAATGATGCTTCTTGCATTCTGGCACGATGTGTTGCCGTGGAGACCAGTGCCTAGTTTACGGACTGCAAACGAAAAACAAGACTGTATTGTTCCTTGGAGCCAACACACGAATAAGACCAAACAAAACCAATATTGCACCGCGAACAGGCCAAGCGTGCAAAAAACACTTTTTACCAAAGATGCTGAAATGACGAATCTTGCTCGACGTATTACGGCCATCTCGCTTTATAACTTCTTCGGAGTGGCATAGAGGACAGGCCTGTTTGTAGGCTACCAGTGAGGCTTCCAAATGTACTTCTGTTTCATGGATCGAGACAACGCTATGATGTTGTAGTTCTGGTAATCCAAGCAGTTCGTTAATATACTGGATGGGCATCTGTCATAGCCTTTTCGTGTTGTTTGGTTGGACTTACAACATTACAAGATTTGCAGATGTTTTTCCATTTCTATCCTCGGTTTTACTCCGTTTTAATTTTCAACCGCAAAATTTGATTTTGAGCCTCAATTAATTGTGTAATTTGAGTGAACTCCCATCGTTTTTGTTACCGAAATATGTATATGGGCATATAACTAATTCTATAATTTAAAAGTCGAAAGGATGATAAACTTGTCTAGAAATTTAACTACACCAGATGGAACTACAGTATTTCCCTTTATAGCTCCTCAAGTTATTAGTGACCAAATTACACAAGGTAGAGTGGGGCACTACTATAAATCTTCAATTCCTGGGTTTGGATTAGTAACTTGGCAACTTGTAAGTTTCACGGTGCCAGCACCTGGAGCTGATATTGGATCAGGTACAATCTCAATGAATATTATCAATCCCGATGGTACAATGAGTTTTACTCAAGTAAGTAACCAAGATATAGTTGGGTTGCAATATATCGGTCCAGTATTGCCTGTTACCCCACCGCCACCTCCTGTTACACAACCTAAGCCCGTATGGTGTTCTTCAGCACCTTGGCATCCGGCTTGCTGGCGCGCTGAAGGCCCCTATCAGTATTATAGAGGCTATGATACGTACTGGGTACCTGTTCATATTCCTAAGAATTAATGTTGTCATCAATATCTTTAGAGGGAGTAACACTTCGATTTAACCACTGATTACAAAAAGAGAAAGTAGTAACATGTGATGTTAGTTTCTAGCTTCAAACTCCATTAAAGATTTCGGCTAGTGATAATATGTATTCTCGTAAATCAAGTTATTTCATATAAAAAAACAAGCAACCTACAGTTGATTTTTATGTAGGTTGCTTGTTTTGATTTCTAGTCCTCTAGGTTGTATTATCAGAGTTCGCATTTTATACTCTTTTCCCGGCCTTTGAATTCATCTTTTATTAGCCAAGTGACGGTTTAATCACCTTACCTAACTCACTCACTTTTTCGGGTAACTTTTTATGCATGGTTTATCAAATTTGAATTTGGGGGCTCCTTTTTTGATGCCAAAGTGTTTCTCAACTTAGATCTACTATTTGTTCCATTTATAAGCGTTAGTGTGAAATTATAAAAATTGATCTCATCGAATCCGACAAAAATTTGTGAGTGCCACCAACACGAGTGGAAGTGTTGGATGAGTACAATACGCGTTTAATGGTTCTGTAATATAAGGAATAAATGGCTCAATCAGAAAAAATGAAAAGATACTGTCCCGTGTAAAAGGAACAGTACCTTGCCTTTACGTTTGGCTTTGCTTCTAAGCGATTGAGATTTATTGTCATTTGGTGCTCGCCTACTTTTTCGTAGGATAATCTATCTTATGAAAAAAAAAAAAAAAAAAAAAATGACTTTACGTAACGTTCATCCAACTTATTGAACGTGACAGGAAGATGTCGTTACGCGGGCATGTTCTTATCTCGACTTTGCTTGGATTATCTTAAGCCTGGATAGTTCTTTCGCTGTGAGGCGCCGGGTATAGGCAGCATTGCCGTTATGCGTATCGACTATCTTGATTCGGCCCGCACTCTGACCCGCTGGACGTGCCACACGGACTCGGAGTGCACTTAATGCCCAATCGATGGGAAAGGCAACCGAAGTCTTTCCATCCGTTGTTCCGGCATAATTTACAGCGGCCGCATAGTTATCTGAACTTCTCAGCCAGACTGAGCCCGAGTCGCCGGGAAGTGATATAGGTGTATTGCTCAGAATAATTGATTGATTGAGGAAGGTAAGCACGCCGATATCCGAACCATAATCTACTTGTACATCCGTATTTACCGAATCTACTTTTCCTCTGGTCAGTCCAGATGTCCGTCCTACTTTTTTGAAGCGTTCGCCTACACGGTAGGAGGTGACATGACCGGGAATAGTGCCTATCGTTGCATACTGTGGGCTGACAATGCTGTTGCTTAGCGGACGGGACAAGGCTGCATCAACCCGGTTTGAACCGCTGGTAGTCAGGGTAATAAACTGCGATAAATACCCGACACGGTTCCTTGGTGTCCTGCTTTCATCCGATCCGCCGGGCTGCAGTGTTTCTGCGCGATTGCGGGAGTTGGTCGGGTTGGTGAGCACATGGTTATTGCTGAATAAATACTGTTGATTGCCCCTGCTTACAATTAAGCCTACGGTTCCTGATCCGCCTGTGGTACCGATACTGTATCCTGCGATTACCGGACGAATCCGGTCCATGTAACTTGCGTTGCTGCGGATTTTTTGGGTTTTCACTACTCGTATCGGGACTTTTACAGTCTTGCCTCTAATTTGTGAGGAGAGCTTCGAACCAAAGCCTAGCGTCGTGCTGCTGACCGCATTAGCATAGAGGATCACGGCTGCGCCCTTTTTAGGATGTTTGGGATCATAGTATCCGACTCCGATCCCATGAATTCTCCGGTTCTTAAGTACTGTTTTCGAAATGTTATTCTTGATCACAAGAGCTTCAGCAAAAGAGGCCACTATTCATCACCTAATCTCATTAGAATAAGATAGTATATTAACCATGCGCACAAAAGGAATGGGCACTAATCATTGCATTTATGTGATAATGGTGAAATTGGTTAATAAAGATTGACGACAGTTATATCTGTCCAGCCATTATCTCCTCTTTAATTTAAGCTGTGAGCGATTTGTCGAAATACTGCTTATATGAGCGACATAGTTCTAAACGTGCTAATAGCCGGCCATTTAACTGAAAAAACCTTCATATACGTCAAGAGAGGCCGAACCGATGCAAAGCTTGAATGCTGGAGACGAGGATGCCTAAGGCACGGAAAAGGGAATAAAATAAGGGGTTAGAGTGGAAAGGATGCCTGATTACATCTTGTGAAGTCAATATTTCAGCATATTGGTCTTACTTTTGGTACGAGGCACTACGTACACGTAATGTTTTCGATCATTTAAACCACCATCATGAAACTGTACAGAAGATATATAGTGAAAGAAGTTGGGATATCGATATTTGGCTGACATCTTGGAAATTTACATCCATGATTTTGTTGAATCGAAAAGATATATACTCGATTTCTACAAAAATCTGATAAATAAAATATTGCTGTTGCTGAAGTTGTTTTAATCAACTATTTTAAGCCCCATATAATAAAGATTTCAAAAAAATATTTCAGTCATCGGAACATGAGTATAAAGAATGTTATGTATTAGATCTCGATTATGTAATTGTGGAGTTTGATACAACTGGTTTAGGTTTTAGGATCAAGAGTCAAGTGTTCGAAATAAGTAAAGAATATTTGTTAAATATACATTTGATTCGTAATCATCAAACCTAGCCCACCTGTAGCCCTTAAGCAAATAGTAGGTCCCACCAGTTCCATTTCCGATAAGCCAAAATTGGATTTGAGCAGCAGATATTTAAACATCCGCACCGGATCAACTACGGTTCGCCCGTTATCGTGGCAATAGTTTTGTTCAATTCTTAATATACAAAGCTAAAATAATTCGTTCATTTGACGCAGCAGGTGATCGTTAGGAATCAAAATATGGTTAAGCTTTGCAAACGGGCTCAATATAGAAACTCTGCTGCTCAGGGAGCATCAAAACCACCAGCCTTTAATTGGATACTTTAAAAAAGAAAAAAAAGAGACATTCCTCATAAAAATGAGAAATTGTCTCTTTTGGGGGGCGTAGGACTTTTTAAGTGACCTCTTTCTAGATGAGGTAAATGTTATTGTTGTTACTACTTAGCAAGTTAAGCGTGAATATTTGTGACTCTCCTTTAATCTGCCATTAATAAAATTAAATCACTTGAATTAGCACGGTGTCATTCGAAGACGACAAGTTCCTCCTGAACCAGAGCATCTAAAAGATACAGTTTGTGCAGTGGCAGGAACTTGATAAGTCGCTAGTGTGCCACCAGGATTTAAAGAGATCTCTGATCCAGGAATAATAAACCTTCCATCATCTGCAACCAGTGTAAATGTACAGCTACCAATATTTGAAATGGCTTTTAATTTTGGTGCAGGCCCCCCAAATCTTTTCACAAGAGTGAAGTTTCCACCACAAGCACCTATCAGGTCCACTGTATTTTCACTTATAGTCGATCTAACTCTGGATAACTTTGGTGCGCGAGTAATGGGAGCTCGTTTTCGTTTACCATTTGTACGAGTACTTGTAATTCTCTTAACTTTCTTAGAACAATTACATGACATATGTTATCACCTCGTAGTTTTAGTCTAGATTATACGTAACTCACCTTAACAAAAAGAAGTCCTTAGTATACATCTTCCACCTGTACCAGATTGACAACGGAATAAAATCTGATGTGGAGGAAATGCGTTAGGACCAAAAACATACCTAGCTAGTACATTGCCTGGTTGTAGCGTGTACTCCGAATTTTGAATTACATTTCCATTACGATCTACCGCGAGTAGTGTGAATGCACAATTTCCTACGTTACGAATTGTGTTAAACTCAGCAGAAAGTCCATTAGTTCTAGCTAAAATCAAGAGCTGACCACAATTTCCTGAAAAATCAAAAGTCTCACTCAGTTCTGTAGATCGAACCTTTCTTTTTCTTGGGACTCTAATTTCAGAAAGATTGATTTTTTTTAGGCGAACTGTTTTACTTTTGGTTGTTTTTCTGCATTTACATGACATTGAACTTACCTCCTTACACAAGATAAGACAGTATATTAAGGGGAGAGACAATACGTATGATCTATTATCCAATTTTTATAAAATATACCTTAGCCCTGTGATTGAAATAACATTTCAAGTTGAATTATATGGAGGAAGTATCTTTTAGAGAAAGATCATTTTTATAGTATAAGTACAAGAAGTAATGATGCAGCTTTAAATGGAGGAAGTTCAGGTTTTGAAATGATGACCAGTGCAATTCAAAGTTAAGTGAAAGAATACTCCAATCTATAATTAGACAGAACAAGGAGAAGGGGATTAGTAAAAATATTCTATTATGGATTCACGATCAGTGGTTGCGAGTTTCTCTATACTATTTTTCTGCAACTGTTTAAATTATTCAGAGTCAAGGTTAACGCAAAAATCTAATATTAGATGGATAGAAGTTCTTGAGTTAACAAAATCTAAATTCAAAATTGCTTTTAAGCTAGTAGAATCAATGACAAAAATTAAAGTGGATGTTTTATACAAGAAATAGAATAGTGCTGATTCAGACTTTAAAAAGTATAAGTGACCTAAGGAGTACATGGATTCGTTTATAAAAAAACATGACAGATAAATTCAAAATCAAAAAATATTTGTAGTTAACGAATGAAACAGCAACCGTTCTTTGACCGGTTGCTGTTTCATTAGAAGGAGGAACTTTCGGCAATGGGACCAAGTTCTTGTGCGACAATGTCGAAGGACAAGGACTTGGTACTATTGCCGATTTGAAAACCATTAAAATACATAATCATGTACAATAATCAATAAGTAATTATACACCATCAGACCTTATCCATATCAGTTGAAGCCGCTAGTAAACAATGAAGAGAAAGCTATAACTGCGTTACATCAAAATTGAGGCCCAAACAATTCAACAAGAAAAACATTCTTCCTATCTTTAAACAATACTGTAGTGCCCAACTATACTAAGTTTGTATCCAGGTTAAAAAACCTCAAGCCCAATAATGCTGAGTTGAAAGAAATACATAACTACTATCTGACAGGGGCAAAACTCCAGCTGGAAGGGTTCATTAGTAAATACTTCAAATAAATAGTTTAATAAAAAGAACCCAAAGTACTTTAAGGGTTCTTTTTTAATGGTTGACACGAACTTTGCTACATTCCCGATATGATTTCATCTACTGCAGAAAGTTAAAAGATGCCATTGTTCTTAAGCTGACGGGCAGGCAATATGGTACTATTTAGGAGGAACTGAGATGTCTAACCCCATATTTGTTCATTCATGGAGGGACTTATGAAGCTGTTGATCGTAGAGGACGATATTGGAATATCGCACACAATTGCAAGAGTTATGCAGGATGAAGGGCATAAGGTTACGGAGTGTCATAACGGAGAAGAGGGCTTGCATCACGCATTGTACGGCGAGTTCGATTTAATTATTTTGGATATTATGCTGCCTAAGGTTGATGGATTTACGTTCATCCAAGAGCTGAGGAAGCAAAGAGTGGATACCCCGATTCTTTGTCTGACGGCAAAAGACGGATTGAACGACCGGGTAAAGGGGTTAACGATCGGAGCGGACGATTATGTGGTGAAGCCATTCGAAATTCCAGAGCTGATTGTCAGAGCTAAAGTGCTGTTGCGCCGTTATGGCAAGGTTAATCAAGAAGAGCAGATTAGCTACGGCCCGATTGCTATTCAAGTTCGAAATCGAGCAATAACGGTCGCAGGAGAAGAGCTGACTTTAACAGAAAAGGAATGTGAGCTGCTTGAGTACCTGCTCATGAATAAAGAGCAGATCGTGACGAAAGAGCAAATCTATAACCGAATTTGGGGACTGGATTCGGAAGCGGGGATTGGCATCGTCGAGCTCTATGTCCATTATCTTCGAAAGAAGCTGTCTTCATGGCATGCCGATCAATATATCCAAACCGTAAGAGGTTTGGGCTACATACTCAGAATAAACAAGTAGTTTTTCAAAGGGAAATCAAAGGTTCATCTTATATATTCTTCTTATACTCTATAAAGGAGAGATTGATGAATGAACCTTGTAAGACAGATGTTTAAGAACACCCGATTGACTATTTTATTAGCTGTGGTACTTCTCGTATTGCTGATTGCAGGCGGTTTGTTTGGGCAGACCCAACATCAGCCAGAGAGTTTAGACGGATTGATTCAGAAGATGGCGGTAGATACGCTTAAGAATGACCCTGAGACACAGCTTTATTTTGACGTGAAAAATGTGGAGGGAATCCGATGGGATCCCACTAAGCTTACGGACCTGTCGGATGCCGATTACGAATTATTAAACGATAAGAGAAATGACTTGTTAAAAAAATTGAATAACTATGATGCTGCTATGCTTTCCCCGGAAGACAAACTCACCTACGATATCCTAAAATGGGACCTAAGCGCGGCGCAGCAGGTATATAAATATTGGGATTTGAACACGAATGACTACCTTTCCCTAACCAATTTTCCGCCGTATTTCGCGAACAACTATCCGATTCGCAGCCAAGCAGATGCAAAGAATTATATCGTTGCGCTGAACGGTTTTTCAGATAAAGTCGCACATGTCATTAATAGAATTCAAGACAGACGGGAGAAAGGTATTGTCCCTGCTTCTGAATTTCTTAAGGAAATGCTTACGAGTTACAGCAAATTGCAGAATACGAAACCGGAAGAAACGATTCTGTACAGTTTGTATGCAGAGAAATTAACCGAGTTAAAACTCGATCCCTCCGAAGAGGAAACGCTGAAAAAAACGTTAGCGCAAACCCTAACCGATCATGTACTGGCTTCTTACGGCAAACTTGCCGATGTGATCAAGAATGATCTTATGAAGCAAGCATCCGTGAACCAAGGAATCTGGAATCAGCCGGGCGGCAGCGAATATTATTCTGCAAGGCTCAAACTTACTACGGGTACTGACCTTAGTCCTCAGAAAATTCACGAGATCGCTAAACGCAAGGTAGAAGAGATCGAGAAGGAGCTAAGAAGCGGGGCTTCGGGTCACGCACAAACTACATCTGCAGCCAGATTCCTAACTGGAGATAAATTGCTGCAAGCGTTAAACAGTAGTTTGTCGGATGCCACGCCCTACTTGTCCGATTGGTTTGAAGAGGAGCTTATCCCGGACCATCCCGTGGATGTGCGGGCGTATTCGGCTCTTTTCGCATCGGCTGGTGGAATGTATATCCCCTTATCTATAAATGGTGATAGGAGCGGGAGATTTGTCATTCCACTCGAAAATCCGACCTCCGAAGAAATAGTTAAATTGCTTGCCTTGCATGAGGGTATTCCAGGACATCACTTTCAATTCTCGATTCAATATGATCAACCATCCATTCCATTAATCCGCAAAATAACGATGACGGCTGGATACGTAGAGGGATGGGCGGTCTATATGGAAAGCTTATGCGCGGAGAAGGGGTTGCTTGATCGGAATATGGTACTAAACCGTTTGCTGGGCAATTCCATGGGTACCGTGATAGATACGGGTATCCATGGGCTGAAGTGGACAAGAGAACAAGCTAATGAGTATCTGGTTAGGGTTACCGGAACGGGGAACGATGCTTTGATCGACAGTGTCATTGCCTATCCTGGACTTAACGAAAACTATGCGATCGGATCGGAGCAATTCCAATCCCTTCGGGAGAAGGCGGAAAGCGAACTCGGGGATCGCTTCGATATCAAGGCATTTCATTCCGTTCTTCTTCGAAACGGGAATATGCCATTTCCAATATTGGAACAGCAAGTGAATCAATACATCAAATCCGCCAAATAAAAGGAGAGCAAACCCCGGTATGATTAAACGCACGTTAGTACGAATGACGATATGGAACAGCACGGTTGTATTTTGCTTGCTCGTCACACTGGGGGGAGGATTATATGGGTTGGCACATTATCGGATCTATTCCGATATTGACCGTCATCTGGTGTTTAATATTGACCACATGCAACAAATTTCTCTAAGTAACGGGGAGCAAGTACTTAACATTGATTCGAAGGAACCGGAACGTTTTATGATGTCATTTTATTGGGATTCCAACGATGCATTGATTCAAAGCGTATATTATAAAGTACCATATATCGAATTGAGTTCGATGCTTCGGGAAAAACAAAACCACATGCGGCCCGAGTCGATACTCGTGGGTAAGAAAACCTATCGATTCGTGAGCAGACCCTATCAGGGTAAATTGCCAATAGTCGAGAAACTGTCGAACATTCCTTTGAAAACAATTCAGATATTTACGGAAATTTCCGCCGAGGTGTATTATTTGAACCGGTTATTATGGTGTATTAGTATTGGAATCGGTGTCGGCGCGTTATTATCTATCATCGCAGGTTACGCTTTGGCTAGACGGGCGCTCATACCAATTCAGAAGGCTTGGGATAAGCAGCAGCAATTCGTTGCAGATGCCTCTCACGAGTTGAGAAGTCCGCTCTCGGTCGTCCGAGGGCAAACACAAATATTGTTACGCCATCCCGATCATACGATCGAGGAAGAAAGCGCTCCAATTTCAGCCATTCTGAAAGAAACCAAAAGAATGAGCAACATGGTAGACGGCCTACTTCTTCTGGCAAGAGGTGATTCACATGAGGAGGTTATCTCATGCACACCTGTTCGTATTGACGTGATCATTAAAGAGATCGCCAAAAAAATGGAGCCAATAATGGATTACAAGCAGTTGCGGGTACAGCTTCATGTCGAAGGCTCGGAATTGCTCATGAATGGAGATGAGAATCGTCTCATACAGTTGTTCATGATTTTGTTGGACAATGCCATTAAATTTACGCAGGTGGATGGGCAAATCGATCTTGAGTGTCTTAGGCAGGGGAAATCAGTTCTTGTAACCGTCAAGGATAACGGAGTGGGTATTTCGGAACATGAATTACCACTCGTATTTAATCGCTTTTATAAGGGAGATTCCTCTAGAAGTAGAGGGGATCATGGAGCAGGTCTAGGGCTATCGATCGCACGTTGGATCGTCGATCAACATCAAGGTACTGTCCACATTAGCAGCGGGGTAGGGTGTGGTACGACAGTTATGATTCGTTTTCCGGTGATTAGTTAAAAATAATAGTACTCTTCAAAAGAGACTTACAATTGTTGTCGGGACTTTTGGGTTTGGGGATATCTATAGAACGCAGCAAAGTTCTTTATTATCCATTATTTTCTAAAAAGGGAAACTAGTACATACTGTGCAATAAGCGAAGAAGATTATCTGGCTTCGCTACCGGTTATTAGCGCATATAAACAAAGAGTGATTATCGCTCAATGTTTAACTTGGATGTGATGCCTTGTACGAATTTCAAAAAAACCGTTGAATCAGCTCAACGGTTTTTTTGAATGCATTTGTGTGTCGTCCTATAAGTGGTTGATGAAACTCTGAGCAATTGATATGGCCAGTCGAAATCGCAAGGCTCTAATTAATGATGTGGTTATTGCTCGGAATTCGGAAGAGGAAGTGATAAATAGATCAAATAATATAAACCCCTAGATTGTGACCATAATCTATTGTAAGAGGACAAGAACTTGTACCGATTGCCGAAAATGGACAAGAACATGGTACTATTGACGATTTGGCGAATATCTAATTCGGATATTTATGTCATTCAGCAATGGCCCCAACATTACTCTTAGAAGAAGTTTAAACGCTATTGTTATGGTAATACTAGCGCTGGTCGAATCTGGTAGCGAGCCGAGCCAAGAGATTCATATAGAACTATGTATAATCTAAGTAGAACGCATCTTAGTGACATATGTACAAAATACAATGTAACGTTTAGTATAATTTACTCTTAATTTAATATAAAATTATAAGTATCTTATATATTGTGTCACATAAGGAGGGGTATATATAGCGGGCGATTATTATCATATTAAGTGTCCTAATAACGTTAAAAGTAAGTATTCAGTTCTTGTATTTAATAGAGAAAATGAGCCTTTTCTTCCCTTGACAGAGTTTTATTATTATCAACAGAAAAGAATTAGTGAGAACTCAGCGTTATCATACTTAATAACTTTGGAGAGATTTTTTTCATGGCTTGCAAAAAGCAGTAACTATCAAGGAGACCGAGTTAAGTGGTCTGATAGTAACTTTGCTATAAGAACAGCAATCGAGGATTATTTAGTTTATCAGATGGGCTGTAAACTAAGATCCAAAGATAATTTCCAGTTCGTAATAATGACCAAAAAGAGTCCTCAGACCATTAATCACTTTTTAGCTGCCATAAAGTCTTTCTATAAAACTGTATTACATCTGAAACTATATAAATTTCAAAATCCTTTAATTGATGCGGACTATAATATTTCTATTGGGAAATATAATCCTATAAGCATGCGTGAGAGTAAGCCCCGATTACCTAAAATAGCTGGAACAGAGATCCCTTATGAGACTTCGTATCGTAGTCAATCAGATTCGTATTTCAAACTTGTAGCAAATGAATGGAAGCCAAATATAATTGCAGATCAAGATCTTCCTTATATCATTTATAGAGCTGGTTCAGAGATTGGTTGGTCGTTAAGAGATGAAGTAATCATAAGATTGCTATTCGAAACTGGTGCTAGAATAAATGAAGTACTTGAGTTAACAATTGGAGATTACAGGCAACGAATAAATCAATATGAAATGGCTACCCTAAATAAAGGGAGTGAGAAAAGGAGGATTAAATTCCTAAGATTTTCTCAAGACACTTTAAAACTGTTGATTAGATATGTTAACGGTGAGAGAAAAATTTACTCTCATGAGAAAAAAACATTTACAAAGCTATCAGATAATGAAGTCGTTTTTTTAACAAGGAGAGGGGATCCATATAACTATACGGCTTTTTACTATCAATGGTCCAAAATTATTAGACATGCCAAAATTAAAATGAATATCCATAAAACACGCCACTGGTTTGTCACTAACATGATTAGAAGTATTTATGATACAGCTGGTGGTAGTGGTGAAATTGAAATGAGGAAGCATGAATTAATAAATTATATGAAGTGGAAAAATCCTGAGACTATAAAAGCTTACGAACATTATTTTAATGAAGCCTCATTCAGAGAGATACATGAAAATTTGGCTAAAAAAATGCAGGAATATGAAAAAGAATTTTTAAAAGCTTCTCATAGTACTTTTGAAGGTAATCAATTAACAAATTCGACATTAACTACAAAAGAGACATTACCAGCAGAAGAAATTAAATGGATTAATGAGTTTTATAAGGGGATGGATTAGAGAATGACATTAGATATTATGAATGAGAAAGAGTGGTATAAAAATCTTGTCGGAATTGTTGATGATGAAATACTTCATCTTAAAAATGTTAATGATGAGTACCTGTGGGATACCCTAAATGCGCAAAGCTTAAATTACATTTACAAATACTGTTTAGATAGCCCCTGGTTAAATCAATTTTCTTTAGCAGTTCTATGTGCAACAGATCGTAAATTATCTCCAGCTTCTATCAATAATATGATGTCCACCTTAAATAAACGACTTAAGGACATTTTTATAGCATTTGATTTGGTTCACATGGAAGATCTAAATTACACTCACTTTCATCAGTACTTATCTGGTGAAATTTACGAAGAACATACAGACAGACAACGACAAGCATTAATCTCTTATTATAAATCGTTCTTATATAACGTGTCTAAATGGCTGAAGAATCGAATTGAAATAGATCGTCAAGATTATTTTTCAAAATTTCTTTTTCCAGAATTCCCTTTTGATAATAGAGATTACAAGGCTAGAGATTTGGCAGTGAATTCTGCACAGAAAAAACGAAAAGACGAAACATCTGCAGTAACTCCATTGCTTCCAGATATTAGAGCACAAAGTCATTTACGATGGAATCAAGTAAAGCGTTTACGTGAGATTACAAACAAAATGATCGAAAAAGTTAAGAATGAGAAACTCCAACTCCCCTTTTCTTTTAATTATGAAGAATCTGAATATTTGAACGAAAAACTTTTTTTCACCTTAAACAAGTATTCTGATGATGAATATTATTTGGAATTTATTAAATCAATAAGCTTATTAGATGGATCTGACGGGGAAGGATTATGGTTTTTTGAAATACTAAAAAATCGTCTTTTAGGCGCATGGTCAAATCTTGCTTCTGATGAAAGAAAAGTAGAAGGTATTTCATTCTTAGAAAGATGGGGGCATGATACCAATGATAATGTACACCCGTTTCATTCAAGGAATCTTGGCGTACTAACTCAGGGGTTCAACTTAACCAGAAGTCAGCAGTACAACAGTTCACGGCTATTCATAAATGTTGAGCCATTATACATTGCTTGTATGTTTGCAATATTTTCATTAGATATTCAGTCTTATTCAGGAGCTCGTATAAATGAAATTTTACAAGTCAGCTATGATCGCGATTGTTGTATTATGACAGAAGATAAGAGTGTAACACCTTCTAAAACAAATTATATCCTTAGGTTAATTCCAAAAGGTAGAGATACTGAAGAAAATTATTATATGCCTGAAAGTGTTTTTCAAACATTATTAATGATAGTCAAAGAATTGAAAACTCACTACAATTCAAATTCATTACCTGAAGTAGATTATAGTATAAGTTCACGAAAGCACTTAATAAATAAACAAAGAAAATTTGTATTTCAATATAATAAACAGCATATCAATCAGTTCACATTGAATTCTGTAATTCGATTTTTAACCCATGGCCTGATTATACAAACTGAAGAAGGAAAGCAGGTAATTCTCAAAACACATCTTCTGCGTCACGCTTTTGCTACTCATGTAGCTCAGACAGAAAAGTTACCGATCGACATCGTGCGTAAACTATTGCATCAAAAAGATGAAAGTGTCACTAGTTATTATGCTGCACCTACAACTGTTCAAATTTCGGGTACGATTGAATCTTTGCATGATAATTGGATGTCCTATATTGATATTCAACAAGGGATTCAGAGAAGCCCTAAGGAGCTCAAAGATATTTATGAAGAATACAAAGAAAAGGTAGGGACTGTCTCTAAAGTAGTTGGTGGCATATGTACAATTGATTCAGTATGTCCGACAAAAATGGCATGTATGGGTTGCGCAGCGAAGGTTCCACAACCTGAATTCAGGTACGAAATTGAACAATATCTTACTTGGGCTCAAGAAAGTGAAAAGAAATTTGTGAAATTAGGATTAGAAGTGGAGGCTAAAAAAATGAAACTAGCAACGCGGAGAGCTAAAATAGAATTAAGAGAAATTGAAAGTATTGAAACGTATACAAAGGATGAGTCATATGAGCCAATCATTCATTTCCAGAAAGAAAACTAAAAAACCATGGCTTGATAATGTATACCTTCAACGTAAGGATAGGACATTTGAGTTAGGCAAAAAGTCGATCGACGAATTGAAAAAACAGGGTATTAAGGTTTCGTACAGGAAGATTGCTGAAATATCAAAACAAATTGATGAAGAGAAAAAAGGTATACACCCTAATTCTATTAAGTCCAATCCTGAACTTTATAATTATTACAAAGAAAATGTTCAAATTAAATTGAAAACAAAAAAAACATTAAGTGCTTCTTTTAAGTCGGAAGTATCATCTAGAAAATACAATTTAATAAAACAAGATAGGGACCTAACGGCACTCAGAAGAAGATACATGAAGTATAAAAAGAATGAACTCATTGAATTACTTATAAACGCTGAACAATATATTGCAGAGAATAATCAAAGATGGATCGTTTCACAATTCGAGAAGTTCAAAGAATAATGGTAACCTTTATCGCTAATAAAAGTTATCGATAGAGAATTTTCGTTCATAAAAAGAAATCGATATAAAAAATGATTTCACTAATTAGTGAAATCATTTTTTTATTAAGGTAATTGCTTCTTTAATTATGCGATAAACTACCTTTAAGTCTTCAGAATGTAAACTTAACATCATTACATTTAATTTTTCAATTAAATCATTTTTCTGTGCATTATTATTAGTTTTCGTAATTTCAAAAAAATCATAGGGGGATATTCGAAGAGCCTCGGCTATATTCGAAATTGTCCCAAGAGTGATATTTACTTCTCCTCGTTCCATTTTACCAATATAGGAAGGATCAGTTGACAAAATTTCTGCCAGTTTTTCTTGAGTTAAATTAGCCGCTTTGCGATGTTGTCTAATTTTTTTCCCAACTTCAATTGCAAATCCAGACATATCCTCACCCCTCTTTAAGAGTAGGTAAGAATAGAAATGCTTTGAAGAGCGACATGACACCTTTTACCATTTGTAAAAAGGTGCTATAGAACCTATTATTGAGGTACTAATAATCATTAAGGAGATTTACTATGACATTATTGCCTCAACAAATCGTCATTGAAAATATTTTACAATCTAAAATGCGTGGGAAGGTAACCTATTCTGGATATTTATCTGCATCAGCGGGACTTCAATTAACTTACGTAAAACCCTTCGACCATCCCTCTGGAAAAGGTTATCAAAGACCTGTAGATATTAAGAGATGTAACGATTTCGCTATGTATTTATCAAAAGGGGAGAACTCCCTATATACTCCAATTCTAATTAATGCAGAAGCACATTGGGAATTTAACGCGTATGATAAAAACCGACCAGCTTTTGGAAGACTATTATGTAAAAACAAAGCATCATTAATGGATGGGCAACATAGATTAGGGGGGATTAAACGATATACTCAAGACACAAATTCAGATATGCAAATACCCTTTTTAGCATTTCATTATTTAGATGACGATGAAGAAATACAACTGTTTGATATTATTAATACAAAAGCTAAAGGTATAGGAGCTTCATTAAGTAGATATTTAAAAAGAGAATCCGATGATTTTAGCTGGATTGCTACTGAACTAATAATTAGAGGAGATAGTCCATTTCATTTTATTGGCAGCTTAACAGGAAAGCGAAATGCAGGTAGGCATGTAACTTTGCAAAATTTATATAAAGTTCTTGAGATATTGTTTAAATCCATTCCAAAAACTCTTCTTACGAAAGAAGAGAAATTAATGCTTGTACTTGTTTACTTTAACGGTATAAAAGAGATATTTAACCAAGAATGGCTAGATTATAAAGATTACCGACTCACTCACATTGTATGTCTGAATGCGCTAGCATTTGCAGGGGCAGAGCTTTTTGAAAAAGTTATTAACATAGAAAAGAAACATATCGATTACGCACAAATCATGAAATATCTTTATAGAATTAAACCAATGGAATGGTCCTCTGATGGCCCACTTAAATATCTTAAAGGGATAAATGGTTCTAAAACATTAGCCATTGATCTTAAATCATTAATGAAACTTTTTTAAGATTCGACAGTAACGAATGTATACGAACTTACTCAATTATGTGCCCATATAAATTAGCCCTTTAATCACAAGCAAGATGCAGAAGCAAAGCCATTTATTAATGCTGTTATTTTTCCCGGAAATATTCAACAATGATGTTTTCACTTCCCTTTCTGATGATATTTTGTTAATGTACGCCCAGCAGGAGCTTAAGTTTTAGGTTTAAATTCGTCTCTATCGGAGCTCGCAAGCGCCTGTTGTTATGGAAAGGCAGGTCCGATAAGAGGCCGGAGGCAAAAGCACGATGTGTAGTGTAGACTATATGTATACTGAAAGATCAATGTTGTATCCTCAGAATAATCGGTTAGATGCCCCAAAAAACCTTGGGGGTATGATGAAAAAAAACTAATGTGGCCTACAGTCAGAAGTGAAGGGTGCAAAGAAAAGAAATGCTAATGATGAGCCGGATTGGGACTATTAAAGATACAAGAAATATGGATAACTCAAGTACCATAGCACAGTGTTAAAGATGGTGAGCAAGTTGCTGGGATCTGAATTTTTTGATTATCACACAAGAGATGGAATTTCAGCTAGTTAAGCTTAAGTAGCTTTTGATGAAGCGCATTTCTAAGACAGGAAAGGTGGTGTACGTCACGCATGGCCTGCAGGATATCTTCCAGAGGATTGAAGAGGTGCCAAGATGCCCGCAGGGTGAGTGGATAGGTTCGTATGTCCGATTAATTCTTGCGACTCAAGTCGCATCATAAATATAAAGCGACCTTCTACAATCCATTTGCAGGCTATGAAAAAGGGATTGTGGTAAAGCAGGCTACTTCAGACGAAACCTGTTTGTACCCTCTACTATTAAAAATCCAAGTACTTCTCGCGGAATTTATGGCACACTTGGTAGCCTAGGTTTGAGTAACGAGGATGTGTAGACACCCCTCAGCCGATCCAAATAGGACATTGTATTCACTGATGACCGGAAATATCAGTTGCGATAATTGATCATTTAGCTCACCACGGGAACTTGCTCATGTTTGGAGAGATTCACGGATAAAGAATGCGCTTGTGAAACAACGATAAGAGACATAACAAAGAAAGGGGAAACGAATATGAAGGAAGCCCTAGAAGGAACAGCAGAGATGGAGGCCACCATAGATCGTTTGCGGAAAGAAATTCAACAACTAATAGAAGAACGAGATGCTCTGGAACAGGGGAATCTAGCGCTTTACCGGAAACTGACTGAACTTGATTTTTAACAGTTAACCGCAAAAACACTCTGCACCGTTTACGAATTTACGAAGGAAAATTAAGATTCTAAAGGAAACAATTGAGGTTTCAGTCGTGCCAGACCTTGGTTTTGACGTGGAGCGTGAAGACATGTCAGGGATTAGTGAAAATAGCCTATGATAGTATAGTTTTAAGAGAGCGTCCTTAGGGCGTTCTTTTTCATATCAAGATTATTTAGTTAGATGTTTTAATTCTAAATCCATTGTCGTATTATGTAAATAAAGGATGTTTATCTCTAAGGTTTAATATCATGGACTTAAAGATAAGAAACATGGCTTTAGCTAAATAGAAAATAAAGTGGTAAGTAAGCGGTGTGCGAATGAGCCAGTATATAGTGAATTATGAAAAAATCGCTCCATTTTTTTGAGTAATATCCATTGCTTTAACAAATGCTTGAAGGAAGTTTAGTTATATTTTCATTGGAAGGACTTCGAGACTTGGCTAATCTGTAGTCAGTTGGAGGAAGGACTTGAACAGATGGAGAAAAGGGGGTTTTATATACAGAGGCGTGCCGACAGCTAGTTCTACATACAAAAAATAGGTGCGCTACACTCATCAGAACGAATGTGAATAAATCAGTATAGCCTAATTATTGGGGGGAGCCTCTCACTATATTTGAAAACTTGCGATAGAAGGAGTATCAAACACCTTTTATAGTGAGGAGCTCTTGAGAATTTTGTTGATAATATGTGTGTTTAACAAATTATCAGGGGTAATGAAATATGCCGTCAAAGAAAAGCAAGTAATGAGGATTTACCAAAGTGCGAAAGAAGGTAGCCGATGAGCAAATACAGTTTTTACTATGATGAATCTGAGCATAGCCGGAAAATCAACCATAAAACCATTACTGCGGAGAATTACTTCGACAGCTTTATTGTGGTTGTCGTTGGCTGGCTCTCCAACAAACAGGCTGGCTTGTATGAAAGATACGCAACATTTGATTCTAAGTATCAGCACAGGCAGTCAAACGGCGAACTAAAAAGCACTACTATTAAGCAAAGCCAACTAAAAAGTGGTTTTGCCTCCTTGAATGCCGACAATCTTTCCTTGTTAGAGGACTTCATGACGCTGTTCGATGAAGGGATCTTTATTTATTATGCTGTCACAAGCAAAATTGAATACATAATTCATCAGCTATTTGAGGACTATGAAAACAGCCTTTTGGTGGATATGGATGCTATGAAATATTCCATCACGAAGGCAATAGTCTTGTACCAGCCAAGCGAAATTATGGAGGGGATGTATAATAATACAGGTGAACTTATTAGCTTATTGAAAGATTTTTTTACAGTTCAAATCGAAAAAGATAAGGCAAACGAAACGTTGAAGCAAAAGGAAATCGAGCAATTCAGCCAAATCCTCTTGCTCTTGGACGACGTGTCCACGATTAAAACAATTGACTGGAATTATGAAATTGCTTTCTTGGGATTCAGAAAATTTCTAGATGAAAAAGGAATTCACGATTATTCAATTACCATAGATAGGGAAGGCGAAAATAGTAACACTGTAAAAGCTGCTAAACGAGTGGGCTTATGCTTAGTTTTCGAGGCAGACTCATTGACTTCTTGCGGAATTCGTATGGCTGATATGTTGGCAGGTATCATTTCAAAGTTTCTTAAGGCCCTACATAACGCACTGGAATATGCTTCGCATGAAGAACAGATAAACAAGAAGATTCTCGATAAGAGCTGGTTCGTCATCAATGAGCGACAGCTTGCCCTTTATAAGAAATTGCACAAAGTGGCGATTGAATTGAACAACGCATGGTATAAGTCGTTTGCCGGAACATACTCGGATGATTTTGTTGTGTTCATTGCTCTCTTAAGTTTCATGAATCATTTTAAATCGGTAGAAGATATAAAAAAAGACCTTGATATGCAAGGTGAGTATTTCAACGCTTATTGTTGTGAGCATCTTGCTGAACATTTTGAAAAGATGAGAAACGGCAGACAAATACCGGCGTTGCCAATTGATGCTGTTACAGATATTGACTTATCTAATGATTTTGTAATAAATCGGCAAGGTGCAAAGGTTTACTTTGATATTGATAGGCAACCTTTGCTTGTAATAAAAAACGGACAACAAACTTTCAATGTACTATCAGTAGGCTTAAGTAAATCAATGATTCCAGTAGTTACGATTGTAGAAGAGGACGAAGTAAAATGCTATCGAATTCCAAGAGAGTTGTCTGAATGGGCGATGACTATTGTTGGATTAGCAAATATGAGTGAGAATGTGTTCCCATCTAAAGTTGTGTTTTCGAAGACGAAGGACGGATATTTTGCCGATATTTTATAAACATAATTCAGTTAAATAGCGATTATTACCATATAACATTGTAAAATTCATCATGATAATTAATACAAAAGTTGAGGGCAGGTGATTATTTGTTATCATTGGAACTATTTGACCATTCATCATTATCAGATATTGAGATAAATGTAACTAAATACGTAAATAAAAACGTAGAATGCATAATCAGAGTTTTGTTAGATTTCCTGGAAGATAACAATGATTTTACACCGGAAGATTTTTTACCTTATAACAATTTGAGAATAGATAATGCTGTATGGAGTGAGATGGTTTATGATCTATACGATATTATCCGTTCTGATGTAATTAGAGAGTATGTAAAACCAAAATATGAATTTCTGCTTTATGTTATACTTCAGTGGTGGGAGGACTGTACTGACGATCCTGACGACCTCATTGATAATAAATTAGATGATAATTTGGCTGCAAAAATTAAAGAAACGTATACCGCAGAAGATGGTGGAAATTATGTTCTAAATGCAATTACTGACTTTGAAGAGTATTATTATATTCTTTTTGCGGATCATGACTTTTTACCCGGTAGCTTAGAAAGATTGATAATAATATATATAAGAAGTCCAGAACGATTTAAAATGCTATTTCCCGATTTAGACTTGAATGAATATCAGGACCTCATGCCTAAAGATTTACGAGAACAATTTGAAGAATTGAATCGAAATCCGAGCGAGTCCATAAAAATCATTAAGAAGGAAGTGTGCGAGGACACTCTTTTACAAGATTTAATTTTCTGTTGTGAAAAATTACAAGCGAACTTCACATTCAAAAACTCACTTGAGAACCATCGAAATGACTATATTCGTGATTTGCTTGATGCTATGGGATATTTGGGTAATAGAGACCAAACTAGATTAGGGACATCTAGCGCAGGAAAGGAAGCAGGAGAAGTTGACATTTTAGTCAGAAAAGATAACCGTCCTTTTTCAGTAATAGAAGCCTTAAATTTATCATATGTTAATGAGTCATACATATCTTCACATATCGACAAGATATATCGGTATGATACATTAGGCTATAAATGCAATTTTATTGTTTCATATGTTAATACGACAGATTTTCTAAAGTTTTGGAATAGGTATGTACGTTTTGTTCAGTCATATAGCTATCCGTTCGATTTAGTAAATTTTGAAATACCTAAATACAATCAATATTCCGAATTAAGGCTCGCAGTAACCGAATTAATGCGTAACAATATGGTTACAAAACTTTATCACATAGTTGTACACATTCCAAGTTAATACCAATGTTCCCGAATTATCTAACGATGAAACCTTGTGGATTAGCTTAGTGACAAGACTCTCTTATATATTAGCTGATTTTTTCTAGTTATTTGTTGGAAGTACTTTATAGTAGGTTAACACCACTACAACAATTTGTCTGCAAGTGTTACTCGTGGCGTACTGTACCAGGTTTTAAGGAAGATAACAGTGTTGACAGGCAAGAGTTACTTGTTTGGGTTAGCAACTCTTTACAATTCACTCTTGATTTGGGGAGAGGTACAAATTGGGGTTCAGTATGTTGGTGAAGTCTTAAGTGCATCATTGTTGGGGACGATGGTGCATGGCCACATGAAGCCGTTCGAGATGTTATTGAGCAGTTCAGCAATACAAACCTCGAAACAGGATTTACTCTAGGCGTGTATAACAGTAGGGGAGTTGTAAGTAAAAGTACGACTGAGGGAGGGGCACAGGAGAAGAAACTTGCCGATAGATATAATGGTTACGCAAATATCTCTAGTGCACGTTGGCCGCGTAAAACTGCACTACTCCGTTCTATCGCTGACAAGTACAACAGGGAGGCTCAACAGGAGAATATAAGGGCTGAACTAAGAGAAGATTTAGATCACTATTGGATTTAACAGGTCTAAGGCAGACTTGAATCTAAAGAGGGAGCTGCAGAATCAGGTCTTACTGATCGAGATCAAGTCTTGGGAATGTTAGACTCTTATCCTGCAGATTTTATGATATCCTATCCTGTTTCAAAAAATGGGACTATCAAAAACAGTGTTCCCTCATTAATTGATCCAATTCAACTAAACTCCAGATGATTCTTTGTGAGTTTTTCCTAACTTAACTGCGCGAATGCCGTCATGGTAAATAACGTCCGCAGCAGCTCATCGTGTCGCCAATAGAGACCGCTTATCTGCCGCACTTGAGGGGAAAGAAGATTTTTTCGATTGACAACTTTTGGGTATTGGTCCTATACTCAGATTGTGGAAGGTGTGTTGTCTATATGGCGACAGCATCTTGCAGTTTATCGTTTACTACCTTTTATAGGTGTAAATCCGAGCGGCATCTATCCTTTGTATTTTCAAAGATGCCCACCTTTTATGGATGAGGCATCTTTTTTGATGCCAACTTTCCACTTTCTTTAAAATATTAAAAATGGAGGAAGTAATTATGAAAGCTTGCATCTATCCCAGTACCATTGGCGTGCCACATCTTGCAATGATTGGACCATCGACAGCCACAAAAAGTACAATGGCTTACCAGACTATACCAAAAGAGCTACAAGAGATCCTTAACATTGTTGGGCCGACTTCTGGACAGCACACCCTTATCCCATCTCATTTTTTTGGGAATGAGGACCATAAGGGCTCAACAGTAAAGTTACAAATTACACTGAAAGATACGTTTGACTCAGACGCACTCTTTAATGCTATTGATTATAACCTGCGAAACTTTGTTAGCCGCTCTTCAAGCGCCGGAATTCCCTTAACGATTTTAAAAAATTATGTTTCCGATTCGAAATTTGTGGAAACCCTCCTTACAGAAGTAAGTGGAGCCATTCGATTGGAAAAACTTCGATCTGAGATGTTCTGCGATCTTGTTAAGTCTTGTGTGCTATCTCTGCTAGAAAGCTTTGACACATCCGAAGTGGATGCTGCTATTGCTAAAATGAAAACGGATAAAGAACAAAATGAAGCTAAACTCCTTTCCTTTAGCAACCAGATGCGAGTTCGTTGGGATCTAGAATTAAAGACGGAAGATAGCCCTACCTCCCGATTTGTGAGCCATATAAAAGTAGAAGTTTTGTTCAAGCTTTGGCAAGCAGTTCCTCATGAATGTAAGTCAGATCATCATGTAACTTGTGAAGTTGATCTCCAGAACGACATGGATAAAGAAGGTCTCAAGAGTCTGTTCAACCCCTACGAGCCTTTTTCTCTCATTGTAGAACAATATGAGATTGCACATGGTTTGAGTAATCAATTATTGAATGTAATTAAGGCAAAGAAGGAAGCAGGAATTTGGCCTAACAAAGACCTCCCATTTAGGATGGTCGTCATGGATACGCCAGGGCTTACCCAAGATTCAAACGTATCCGAGTACACCATGAAAATGAGACTTAAAACCGCACTAAACCGAGATATCGACGGAATATTGATAATGCTTCCGACAACTTCGTTTGATGGAACTACGCATGCAATACAACGATTATTTTCGAATCAGAGTGATGAGGGGCGGCAAATTCGGAAAAACAAAGTCCAACTTCATGTTGCTATTACTCGAGCTGATGAAAAAGTAACTCCTACATCTGATGTAGAGTATGATGAGATCAATTTCATCAAAAATATGAACGACATTTATGAGTCACTGAAGCGACTAGAGATATCAGCAGCACAAAACTTCATGGCTGAAAGTGCAAGGTGTGTAACAAATCATTACAAAAAAACAACTGCCTATATTGAAGATCTTATAAGCATCGAACAAGAAGAACTTGCTGAGAAATTTAAAGCTCTTCTGGGAAATCAATCTGCTCTAAACTATTTAGTTTATATTGTATCAAAGATGCAAGAGCAGATTTTTTCTTCATATGATGAACAAATCTTTTTCAAATCAGTAGCACCCCAAGTAGATAATCAACACTTTAATATCAATCTCATTTCCGCTAATATCGCAAAGCAAGTATCCAATGAAATGGCAGTTTACAGCAAGTCCTATCAGTTCGATCAATGGCTTTACTGGTCTACAGCTTATGCGTTTCGAGACTCCGTGCATGCTGGTTTAAGGTTTGTATCACGGGCAATCGTACACGGGAAAATCAATGTGTATATTGACGGTGATTTTCAAAAGACAATCAACATTGACTGGGCAACTGAAGCTTGCCGTTTCACTATTAGAAATGTAGATTTCTCAGACGAGCGATCTGTTACCCTTCTCAGAGCACTTGGACTTTCTCAGAACCCAGTAGAGGAAGAATATCTTCATAATGCGTTGCAGAAGTTCTTTCTTCAAAACTTCACAGGCAATTCTATTTGGCGGTTTAACAGGGCGATGTCAAGAGCCGTACGTAGGTTAAGTTACCGGGAGCCCTCGATTAAGTCGAGAATAGACGAAGCCTTCAAGATTGGATGGGAAACTGATGCTTCGGCCGGCGTTCAATGCATGCTTCAAAAATACAAAGAAATTTACCAGTCCCAGGATTTCTATAAGGATGTTATCGAAGTCATGAATGATGAGTTGACTAAAGAATTTAATAAACTCTTCTACGTTATTTATAACTAATGTTGATTGAGTTATCCTCCGTAAAATAGTTTTGCCCAAGTTGCTTATACATTTATAGTGTGGTTCCAGATTTTTTTGCTGGCTCCACACTTTTTTTATTGCCTGACACTTACAAGAAAAGGGATTAGATTCGGTAGCTGTAGAACTGTGAGACGATTATTCTTCCAGATTAGTACTCGCAGCAACTGCAGCACCGGTCAATCGCCGCCTGGTCGCTGCACGCTGCAGCGCCACAGAGCTGCAACAGGATCGTCTGGGCTTCCGCAGCCGGCGTGGGGAACCAGAAAGGGCGATGGAAGTCGGTGGCGGCCCGCCGGCCGCAACCGCCCGGCTCGTACGTACCGGGTCTAATAAAAGAAAGTCGGGCTTAGCCGGTGCAGGGTAACTGGGAAGGGCTGTGCAAGGGAAGGACGGGCCAGACGGGCCTTTTATTTATCATCAGCTATCCGCAGGGGCTTGGGGTCTTTACCAGACGGTACATACGACGAGGGTAGCCGCAGCTGTCGGTGGACAAGAACATAGTCCCATTAGAGCCCGCGCCCAGCGCGGATTTTCTGTTTTAAGGGATCAAGTTCTTGTCCTTTGCTCGGGACAAGAACTTGATCCCATTGCCGAAAATGGACAAGAACATGGTACTATTGCCGATTTGATAATTATCTAAAGTTATTTGTGTTAAGTAATATGTTTGACTTGAGGTGGATGAAGTCAAAGTCAAGCAGATAATCATGGTTTTTTTATTTAAATTTCTATTATTATCCGGGGATTGATCACGTAAGTGCAGCTGGCCGCTAGAGAGTAACCAGTAACTTAACTGTAATGTGATTCATAATTAATAATTAATAATTGACTTAATTTAAAAGCCTAATGAACAACACTACGTTATTTTCGTGAACCTGGTTGATTTCAGACAAAGCCGGTGAACGAACCTCGCCGGAGGGCTAGCTGCTTCAGCTCTGCACACCTGGTTGCATCCAAACAAAGCCGGGCGACAACTCTCCCCTTATGGAGTAGCCAGTTGCTTCAGCCCCGCACGCCAGGTTGCTTCCGAATAAATGCGTGCGGGACGGCCGACACCGGCGACAGCAGCCAGTGGTTAAGCAAACCCGCAGCTCATACTCCTGGTCTTTCGGAAACAACGGTGAATAAATAATGATTATATAAAAAAAGGATGTCCAGCGCAGGTTTTATATTGTGCGTCCGCAAGAGCAATAACTGAGGAATAGCATAGAATTTATTACCATAATCTGATAGACTAATTCCAGATTTGAGATAGGCAAATTATGAAGAAAAAATTTAATTCAACTGAAGAACACGGAGGTTTTGCTTGAAATGAAGCACCGAGGGCACTTTGGGGTATCCATGGGCACGATTATTAAAAAGAAAACTAAAGTCGAGCCCCAAGATAAACATTGTTCAAATTGTAGATTCTTCTATAAAGGAATATGCAAGAAAATTGCTGAGGTTTCGGAAGGCAAACAGTTGTATATTTCAAATAAAACTGCTGCGAAGAGATGCGTACACTATATTAATAGACATAGCGAGAAAAAATCAAAATCTAGTAATGAAAAGAAAAGGAATACCAGACCTAAGACAGAAAAGACGAAAAAGATGACAAAGACAATTAAAGCTGCGGAAACTGTTAAAGAGCTAACTATTCATGAAATTGTTGATATAGAAATTTCAAGGTTCAACAAAATGAGAGAGAGAGCACAGAGATATGTTTCTCCTTTCTTATTTGAGTGCAAGTATGATATTAGAAAAGTTTTAAATGTGAGGGGTAATGATCAAGTAGAATACAGAGTTTTTTCTGGTGAGGATACAGGAAAAACAAAGATATGCAATGTAAACAAATTCAAAAATGAAGTTATTACTATCAAAAACATTCAAAAAGATGGTTTGTAACAGTGTTATATATACTAAGATTATGATTTTGATAAAAAATAAAGGGAAATTCCAATTGGGTACTGAATATCTTTATTTGCAAACTTCGTAAAGAATTGTTAGACGCGCCAAAGATAAATATCCAAAAGATGGGGATTTACGCACGCGGCATATGAACGAGTTATCCTAGCAGAGAAAAGAGGGGACTATGGATATGCGATTCAAGAAGGGCGAAAAGTAGGAGAAGGCATAAAAAAATATTGTTGGTACATTGGTAATTGCCCGAAAAATCGAGAATGAATGAACAATTGGATAGTATCAAAAATCGGCTCATACAACAGTGGGGAACGGATCAAACGGAGACTCTTTTTATGTACATTGGTAATATCATCGAACAAGAGTCGTTAACGTAAATACAATTTAAGGAGGTATTCAGTTTGCAATTTCGGTCAACTGGAAATCTTAAACCCGCACACAAAGGATATCTATATCAAGATCTTTTGACTGCTTATATGTTCGCTCAATGTTTAGTACATAGATTTCAAAGCGTTACAGTTGATCGTAAAGTTGTAAATGATGATCGACTTGATGATTTGGAAATCATTTATGAGAGTCAAAAAATTAGAAGACAAATAAAATCAAGTAAAGAAACAACACGAAAACTGAGTGTAAGTGACTTTAAATACAAAAGCTCTTCTTTGAGAATCGATCGTCTTGTTCAAAGTTATATACTTGCTGAGGAACTTGCAGCTGATGAGTATAGACTATGTGCTACGTGGAGTGTACCTGAAGATGAGTTGTTAGATTTGTTGGATTTCAATTATGCAGATAGTACCATAGCAGGATTCAGTACCAGTTGTTATAAACTAAATTGCAAAAAAATATGGCCAACAAATGGGGAACCTATATGGTCTTGGCTGAAAGAGGGTTGTTCCCGCGATCAATTCGTCAATTTTTGTGAACGGTTCATCATTGAATTGGAACTCCCACAAATGTCTGAAGATTTATTTAATCCGGGGCCACTGGAAGAAAAGTTATTAAATCTTTTGGTGAATCGTATTGGTATTGGAAAATATCCTAATCAGGATCGTTCTGCTGAAGACGTCGCAGCATTGCTTTTGACAATTGCGAATCGTGCAAGATCGGAGGAGGGCACTTTATCTCCGCAAGAAATAGAAGGAATGTTAAAAATAAGGACGGATTATGGAAGAATATCGCAGCAATTTCCTCTAGACGATAAGTTGTTTCATGATCGCAAAGTATTAAGGCCATTCATGAGGGTGGCTTCGCTGGAAGGCAAGCATCAGATTCTTACAGGTCCTCCGGGTTCAGGCAAGTCGTGGGAGTTGACAAAGTTAGTTGAGGAGTTACAACTGGAGGGTGCAATTGTAGCGTGGCATTATTGCTATCTTGAGCCAGGTGACGAATTTGTTGAACGACGAATAACTGCTGACGTTTTTTATGGAAATATAATAGCTGAACTCATTGATAAGGAGCCTTTGTTGGCAAGTGCTGCCCAAAGCAGATATTCGGCAGGTCTTCAGGAATTGGAAGAGATATTGAAGATGGCTACGGAATTAGACAAAAAAGTTGTTCTCATTGTCGATGGTATTGATCACATTACAAGGGTTCTTTCAGATTCTAGGTTTGTTGCTGAAGCAGAAACAGATATTGTCGAACAACTTGCTTCTATTAAGGTGTCTATTGGAACTTCCATCATTATCGGCTCTCAACCTGGAAATCATCTTGAACCTTTTCGTACAGCACATAAATCAAATATTGCAGAATTTCAAATGATACCATGGTCTCAACCAGATATTGATGAATTGGCAGCAAGCTTAGATGTCGTTCATGCCCTAAATAAAATTGGAGTTGTTAATATTGACTTAACATTAGGGTTATTATCAGAGCATTCAGAAGGAAATCCTCTGTATGCGACATATCTGTGTCGAGAAGTAGTAAATAGTCTTACTAAGGGGGGGATTACTGATGTTGAAGAATGGTTAGATTCCGTACCAAGTATCGATGGAAATATTTCTATCTATTACGAGTATTTATATAAACATGCTAGCGAAACTGCAAAGTCAATTGCTGATATATTAGGCGTTATTGATTTTTCTTTAACAGAGGCAGATCTCCGCGAAATGTTACCTCCAATTTTGTCAAGATGGCTAAAGGATGGATTAAATCATCTTAGTCCTATTCTTACTGCCAACTCGAGTCAAGGGGGTTTTCGAATATTTCATGAAAGTTTTCGCCGATTTATGAATGAGGAATTAATTCGGAATGGAGTCTCAATTGGTGAAGCGCTGTTACCTGTAATAGAGTGGCTTCAAAAACGAGGCTTTTATCACGATGCAAAAGCCTATCGTTTCTTATTACCATTATTTCGCCGCGCGAATAGAATTGACGATGCTCTGGCATTTATCGACAAATCATTCGTTTCTAACAGCATTGCTTATGGACATGCATTTAAAGCAATAGAACGAAATCTTGCAATTGCACTTGATATGTCAGCACGTTCCCTACGTTGGGTGGATCTAGTACGTTGCAATGAACTAAGTCGTTCTGTACATGTATGTTTTGAAGAAAAGTTGTATGATCCTCTTCCATATTGGACTACTTATCTTGACTTATTTGGACCAAATTCTCTTGTGGATCGTTTGCTTTTTGATGGTAAAGTAACACAAGAAATAGGATTAGGATTAATACTCTGTTCAATGGCTGACGATCTAGGAGTAGCTCCTCCTTGGCGTGAATACCTCGAAAAATATATTAGACCATCTGAAAGCCAACAACAAAACATGATGAAAATAGGATTGACTTGGGAACAACAGGTTTCACTTTCCCGAATTCATGGAATAATTCGTTGTGACGGACTTTCTAGTATAGAAGATTCTATTCTAGATTATCTTATAAGAAATGGAGAAAGACATGTTAACAATGATCCAACATATATCCGAGAAATGGGTAAAAGAATAGCTCAAACGGTTGGCTATGAAGCTATAGAACAACTGATTTCTCGTGGGAATGAAAAAGATAAGTGTCTATCACCTAAAGTTGCTGCATTTCTTCGTCTTGGAACGGCTGGTGTCATGAAGTTACATGGGGATGATTTTAAGGGTCTTATACTTGGGCAATCTGTCATTTCGCAAATTGATTCTGCAGAGTATGCTGTAGAATGTATTAACTATGGCGCATCTCCTAAAGATGGTCAAATATTTATTTCAAAACTATCAGACTTTGATTTAGGTCTAGATGATTCATTTGATGATGAAAAATATAATCAACTCAGTTTGTGGATAGCAAATGTAAAGCTCAGTGCATTTTGTCACCCCGAACTTCTTGAATCTGAGAAGTTAAGAGTAGAGGGAGAGGGATGGTATAGATGCTGGTTACGTTTTGTTATTGCTTTGGCTGAAGTTGAGACAAAAAAAAGTGGCATCAACGTAATTGACGCATTTAAAATTTTATCAAAAGATGTTCGTCCATTCTCTGGAAAACCGCGTGCTTGTGATTTATTTTATGCAAGAGATTTAATAAATCGATCTCTTCAATGGGGCTTCTCCCTTCTCAAATCAGATGAAGAATGGAGGGTATGCTTAAAGTACGTAAAAGAGGTAATCGATGGAACCTCAACATCCTTACAAAGAAGCCCCGCGGGACCAATTTATATTGAAAACGTTTTAAGTAGTGTGTTGCCCTTTATGACAGAGCCCAATTTATCAGAAGTTATTCATATTTTTGCACTCGAGGTTGTTAATGGTGCGTCTGGCACATACTTTGACCATCATGCTAGTTATAGTATGGTACTCTCGCAAATTCTTAAGAGGGTAGGTAATAAGAAAGCCGCCTATTCAGAATGGGAGCGTGTAGGGGCATACTTAACTGCTTATGGAAACAGAAAGGATACTACTATTTATGAGATTATAGATAGTATTCCTAGTTTAATGTGCCTGAATAAAGACGAAGCAATTAGTGCTTTAGTCGTTTCTCAGCCTCTAGCCGATGCAATGTTAAGGCATACAGATGGAAGAAGCACAAAACGAGCTCCCTTGGCTTGGTATAGTAGTCTGCTTCAATGCGACGCAACAATAGCTATGGAATTATTATACCTTTCAATTAGTGGGCGTAATCCTTCATCTGGTTGGCCAATTGAAGAAGCATTTCATGATTCATTACAGGAAATAAAGCAAGTTGGAGATCCATTTTTATTAGATGCATTATATACAACTTTGGTGTTTGAAGTTGATCATGAGAGTGAGTCTGCAGAACTTGCATCTGAGCGATTGCATACTATTTCAAGATTAATTGAAAAGGATAGAAAAATAGGTTCCCAAGCTTTTTATAAACTTGCAGCTAAAATAGCAAGTGATGGAAGACGTAATAAGACGGGAGCAATTGCTGAATTAAAGAAATTTGCTGGTGAACACAAAATTCCTGAGATTGATGTTGACGGCGGGCAAACAGAAAAAGAAACTTATCGAACCAGAGATTTGGCACATAAAGAGATAGCTAACACCGTGAATCAATACAATATTGATAATTGCTTTTCAACTAAATCATCTATAGTTGAGATCATTGCAGGAATACGCCAAACTAATGATTCTAAATTATCTTCTGATGCTTTTATTAACGCACTAGGTTATAGATTGGTGGACTTGTTAAATAATGGTTTCACGGTAGAAACAATTGGAATTATTCGAATCTTTGCCCGAAGCTATAGTGCTCGTGATGGTAAAAGTCATCCACTACAGCAAATTGCTGAAGGACTAGAACGTTTTGGATTTCAAAAAGAAGCGTCCATCGCGTATAGTCTGGCATATACTAAAACGTATGGAGGTGGTGGATGGCTTTCTATGGGCGATGCAAATCACGCACAACCATTATTACGAGGTATTGAATTGTGTCGAGAAGAAGCCCTTAAAACTATCTCATATGAAGTTGCATATATGCTTAGAAATATTACCTATCATTCTGGAATTACTCGTCATCTTATTGAAAGATTAGCAGAATGGGGAGAACCAGATGTCGCATTTAATTGTTGGATGGCAGCGTATGAAGTAATCAGACATAGAATTCCTACAGAATATGATGGTGTGGGATGGTTTCAAAGGCTTTCAAACTCGCATTCACTGAATCTTTCAATTGACGAGAGCATAACGTTATTACTTCTTGGAAGAATTAATAATCCTATACTTAGTAGAAAGATAGCTGCTCTCTCTGCAGTTTCACAGATAGTAGCATCAATGCCCCATTTACTTTTAAAACCATTAAGAACTTTCCTAACACAAGATACACCTGTATCTTCAATGCTAATTGTTCTACAAGCGGTACTCATTTTTGAAGAAGAACCATTTCCAATAACATCAAGCATCTCCGATTTACTGGATAACTTTTGCAAAAGTAATATTTGGGGCGTTCGAATGTTGAGTGAAATGTTGCTTTCCCGCATTAATATCGCTCCCGATATTTCAACAAACATTTTATCAAATGAATTATCAGGCCAACTTTCGCAAGCTCAAGTTGATCGCTTGTTGCGTATTGATAGAGGAGATCGTATTGACATTCTAGCCGAGTTTTGGCCTGATTTCCCTATCAAACTTGCAAATTTGTTGAATTTCTTAATTGGTAGTAGAAATAAAAATAAGGATAGAATGCAAGCCAGGTATGAGCTGGCACTTGGGAATGACGGTACTGCATTCCCACCAACACCTGTTCTTCTATGGGAGCAGGAATTTTTAGAGGTTTGTTTACAAGAAGTTCTCAACAATTTAAAAATAGCATTATGGAGAAACGGGATATGGTCATCTGATCTTGAGCAAATGATGTTGTTTAAGGTGTTACCAAATATATTGATTCATATTGGAATCCATTCTGCTCGTATACCGCGGCCAAACTATGTGGAACCCCAAAATTTACAGGAAGGTCGCTCTGAAGTTTTGATTATAAAAGAAGAAGGACTATATCGGAACTGGCATAGAGTTGCTTATTTTGAACGTAATTGGAACCGCCAAGAATCAAAGAGGTTTGGTCCCCCAACAGAGGAAGTCACTGTTTACTCTGGAATAATTGCCGAACCTATTGGAAGAAAACCTGATCCTCGAGATTTTCCTTTTCGCGATGTGGATGTTATGGAATGGTGGGGGACTGAGCAAACGGAGTTAGATATCGTGTATCCATTACTTCATTCTCAAATCAATTGTTTAGTTAGAGTACAAGATTGGCTTGGAGATGAGTATGTTCTTGTTCCACCAGCTAATATGTGTCTGCAATTAAACCTAAATCCTCCACGGTATGGTGAGCCATTAATGTGGAGGGATGAAGCAGGTGAGCCAGCATTAGTTTTACACACTTGGAAGGTTAGGGATAGTGAACAGTTGTGGGGTGAACCACTAAGCCATGAAGGTTGTGAGTTACTAATGCGACCAGACATGTATGAAAGATTACAATCCTTAATACCCTTTTCAATTCGGGAACTTACAATAGTTTGGAGAAAGGATATCCCTTCCAGAGAAGGTGCTTAATACAGTAAGTAACTTATATAAAAACAATTTAATGGGGATTCTATCTGTTTATTCCCGAGAGCATTGATAGAAAATCCATGAGCCTAAATACGGATTTTTTTCGAACAAATAGTGCAAAAAAGAATTTCATTAAGATGGCGACAAGGTGGCGCTGATAATGTAAGAGATATTGAGGCTCTCTATACAACTGGTAACCCCTTAACTGGACCTATAACGGAAAAGTGGTTTATCGAATGTAAATACTATAAGAACGGAGTGCCGCTTCATGAGGTCAGTACATTTGATTAGGCGAGTGTAGAATGTGCAAGACATACAATGCCAGTCGTGTTATTGGAATTCCGGACGACGGCAGCCGAAGCACTGGTGAATGGCCGCACGGTCGCCGCTGTGCAGTCGGCGCGGGAGTCGGTGGCTGGCCATCCGGACTAATTACGTGGGCATCAGACGCGGCGGCGTTTCCATTGGACTTCATCGGACGTCACGTATGACGGCGTTAGCCACAGCACCGGTCAATCGCCGTTCGGTTGCCCAGCGACACCGGATGCAGCCGGCGAGGGAAACCAGAAAGAGCGATTGGAGTCGGTTGCTAGACATTCGGTCCAGATAAATGGACATCAGCCGCGGCGGCGGTTTCCACCGGACCTCATCAGACGTTCTGGACGACACAGCAACTGCAGCGCCGGTCAATCGCAACTTGGACACTGCAGCGCCACCGATCTACAACCGGATAGTCTGGTAGCTGCCGCAGTCGCCTAAATCGGTCGTATCAGTATCAATGGAAGGCAGCCGGCGTGGGGAAACTAGAAGGGGCGATTGGAGTCGGTCGCGGCCAGGGAGCGGGTCGACCCGCCTCTTTGGTATATGCGGTATCGGACGCTCCGGAAGAAAGCGTTAGCTGCAGAATCGGTGAATCGCTGCCTGGTTGCATATATTGTGTAAACACTCAAACCCATTAAAATGGAAGTAAGAGAAAGGTTGGGGAGAATACATGGGACTTTGGTCAAAAGAGCAACTTCGGGAATTCATTAAACAGAACAACTTAGTCACTGCTCAAGATGCTCAGAATGCCTTGAAAGATCTATTTGCTAAGACGATTCAGGAGATGCTGGAAGCCTAGATGGATACTCATTTGGGCTATGCGAAGCATGAGGTGAAGACGAAACTCCCCCCAAACAGTCGCAACGGAAAGAGCCGCGAAACATTAGTGAATGAGTACGGCTGTGAGTCGGTGTGCCTCGTCAATGATTAGAACCAAACGCCGTAGTTTTGATTTTCCTGCTTTCTCAAGCATGTAATTTACAGAAGACGACGACAGTATCGGATATTGATTTGTATGCTTTCTTAGACATTTGATTAAAATACGGATTTTGTGCAGATGTCTAAGAAAAACCGCGAAGCACCGCAGGTTTATCGATCCATGTTATTTACAGCATTACGCATCTCTTCATCTGTTAAGTGTGTATATATCATCGTTGTTTGTATAGATGAATGTCCTAATTGATTCTTTAACCTTGGTACATCATTGTTTTCCAAATGGTATCGCGTTGCAAATGAGTGTCTAAGTGAATGTACTGTTAGGGAGGGCTTTCCAAAGGCAGTAGCGTATTTTTCAATCAGCTTTTCAATCGAGCGCCCAGTCAATCGCCGGCTTTTTCCTTTACGGCCAACAGGAGCTGCAATGAATAAAAAGCTTTCGTTTTTTTCTGGTAAATATCTTGATTCTCTGATCTGCAGATAACTTTCTAAATCCATTAAAGCCTGTTTGCTAAAGTAAACGTATTGTTCTTTATCACCTTTGCGGATCACTCGAACTAACGCTTTATTCATATCCAGGTCATCCATATTAATGCCAGCAACCTCGGATAATCTAAGCCCGGAACCTAAGATCAACGAAACAATCGCAGTGTCGCGTTCACGGTTGAATTGATGAAATTTATAAATCCGTTTATTATCCTTATGCTTTTCGCCAAAATCATAGGCTACAAATTGTCTGAACGATTCAAAATCGTCTTCTCTAAGGATCTTTCCTTCAATGCGGTTTGCAATGGTTTCCTGGCTTTCTTTAACGGCATTCAGATCCATCTTGGCCATAACATTACGTTGAATATAAGGCTTCAGGTCACCTGTCTCAGCTTTGTTTTGAAGGTAATCAAACAACGATTTTAGCGAGGATAATTTTCGATTAATCGTAAGCTTCTTGTTCCCAAGCTGATAATCCAGGAATGACAAAAAGTTTTCAGTTTCTCGGATGGTTAATCGCTCAAGTGTTTCTAATTGTATTTCTTTCCGGATTGAAGAAGTTATATTCTCAGCGATAAGCCAATCGAAAAAGATAATGTAATCATGGCAATAATTAAGAAGTGTCGTCGGAGACAACTTGCGTTTTTTGCTATCGATAAATTCTGTAACATACCAAGGTAAATCAGACAGTTTTTCATCAATTCGTTGCATGTAGTGTATTTTCATTTGTTTATCCATATGTACGAACCTCCGTAAATCCAATATATCTCATTATTATTTATTCGTCAAATTATTATTTTACGTAAATATATTGAATTATGACCCTTGTAGGTCAAGATCATGGTCCCATTATTAACAAAGCCCTTATGGCAACAAACATAATCATTTTCTTAGTATAGGAAATCAAGATTTAATCAATTTAAAATTTTCAGGCAATCCATGGATATTTGTGCCACTAAACATGTTTTTTCAAAAATAGCTCTCTTTCTTCTTAAGTTATGATTAGGACAGAATTTTACATATGATGGTTATATTTACATATAAATTAATTTAGACTGACGACATTATCAATGACAGTACATGAGAAAAACAGTATTCTACAATATAAATGACAAATTCATTGTCATCTCTCTTATAGATTATATTACCTCCATCACTTTCCTACGATTGCATCATAACACTGACCGAAACACTCATCTCTCTACTTCAGTTGCAGCCTGTCGAAATTGTTCAACGCGATAATTTGAGTACCGACTTGTAAGCTGTCTGGTAGTTTCTATGCTGTACTTCCTCCCTTCTGGGCTTCCACGCAGCAGCTACGCCTGGCTCACTTCCTTTAAATACTTTTCTGCTCGACCCGGACAGCGTCTGAAGCACCAGAAATCCAACTGCTGCTCGATGGCACACCTACTGAAGATGGTGATCAGGAGGCGTACAGCCAATTATCAAATTCAAGCCCTTTTCCTGATTTCCCCCGCGACGACAGTGCCTGGCTAACCTCATTTGCTGCTTGTCCGCCCGATTCAAGGAGCAGCAGCGATCTGCATACAGTTCAGTGGCGTTGCTGCCTAAGGTCAGCTATCTACATCTACCGGCACTGATGCGGGCAAGGTCACAAGCGCTCCCCCTTCCTTGTATACCTGCGAAAGCTGCGCCTACCGTATTTCCTTTTTTGCTCATACGCCCTATCTGGGAGGAATCTGCGGCATCGGTGTTCAGGCTACAACTCGGCGGCTGCACAGGTCGGGCATCTACTACTTGTGCCGTCCATACCTTCTGGCGCACCTAACATCCGGCATCGATACAGGCATTTAAAAAAGGGCTAACCTTCACCCTTCTCCCAGAACCCGTCCTGTCTTGTCCTTGGCTATGCTGTTTATTCTTTAAGATATTTTGACGATCTTCATTTTATAATTGCAATAATAATTTCATACAACTTATAATTAATGACAATATACTTGATGAAGAAGACATGCTTAGACACATAATAAGATGATCTCATGAAAGGAACGTTGCTAATGGATATTGAGAAAGTGAAATTTAAAAAAGGAAACGAAGAGCAAAGGAAAAGGGTGCTTGAAAACTATTTTAAGTCAAGTAATGATCCCGAAAAACAACGTATAATTTTAAGTTACATTGAGGGTCTTGAACAAGCGGACATCAAATCTCTATTAGGAAATGCGCAGTTTCATCCATATTTCACAGTGAGGGATTATTCCGAATCTGTGTATTACATTAGTGATGATAGTGATGATGCTAAGGCCTTTATTCATGAAGTAATAAGTCATTTCCTAGAAAGAAGAAAATTGCCTGCAGACATAAGCCGAGTAGATATTTTAAGTCTTCTTTCTTTTCTTTTTTCAAAAGAGCATAACACAACGTTTACTGAATATAGGGATATCATCCTTCAGTGTAGTTACAAGAAATTTAGTAATTCACTACAAGAACGTAAAAAATACCTAGAAAAGCTACTAGAAGAATACAAACAGGAACATAAGAAGAACAATGATTTGGTTCAGAAAGAAAAACACTACTATAAGAAATTAATCATTATTAACAATAAGAAAAGCCTTGAAAGTTGGATGAAAAAGGTGAAAGAATTGTTAGACGAGCGTAAGCTTAGAACGTATATCTCTTTAGAAATGTCTCCTCACAGAATTCATCAATTTCATTTATTTTACAAAGATCCCTATTTCCCTAACGCAAAAACTTTTTCACCAGAAAATAGAAATGAACGTTTTCACTGGATGAGAAACTTACCTGCAGGAGACTATAGTAAATTTATGCAAACGAATGATACATCGTTTTTGGTGAAAAGCATACCTATTTTCATGGATACTTTGAAAAACTACCTTCTTACTAATGATGAATTCATACCAGGCATAGATATTCATAAAGAGGCTATACTTGAAGCAATTAATTCCTATGAAGCGGGTTTCAAACGGGCCGCTATAACGTTATTGCTCCGTGAGAACGAAGGTCTCGTTTGGGACTTGGCTCGGCGGATCGCAGAAAAGCATAACATAGAATTTGATAAAAAGAACAAAAAGATAAAGATGCGTAATTATACTGATTTCAAAGAAATAACATCACTTCCAATGCTACTAAAGCTTGAAGATTGGCCAGCTATTTTTAAAGGTCCACACAGAAAAGTGAATTTGGGTGGGAGGTTAGGTCAACTATCAATTGAATATTCAAATGAGCGAAATGCTATCATTCATGGAACTAGTATTGATTTAGATACGGATTGGAAATGGTTAGAACTTATGGGGGCCTGTTTGGACATCATATCAGTATTTGAAGAACTAGAGGGATGGGATCAAGAAGAGGAATTTATGTTTTAAGAAAACAAGTTACCTATTGACATTTATTTCACCACAAATGTCAATCTTCCTGTTCGCGATGAGGTAGGAAAAAGCTCTTCGCGAAGCGCTAGAGCTCTGGATTATTGAAAATCCTGATATATGGAAAAGATAATTATCAAATCGGCAAAAATATCATGTTCTAGTCCATTTTCAGCAATGGGATTAAGTTCTTGTCCTGAGCAAAGTACAAGAACTTGATCCCTTAAAACAGAAAGCCCACGCTAGTTCTAAGGGGATTATGTTCTTATCTACCTACATCCATTCCCATCTAATTCTCTCTCCTTTCCATCAAAACAACGTCAGGGATTTTTGACGTTGTTTTTGATAATCTGTTTGTTTATTAAGTGCCGGCGTACGCTCTATCCAGGAGCTTAAGTAAAAACCCGCGCAATGCGCGGGTTAATATATTTAGTTCTTATTCTCTAAGAGTTAAAAATAATTCAATAAAAGCTATAAAATCACCCTACTCTCGCTTCACGATAAGTATTTTTAATATTTGAATGAAAATATTTGCCTAACGATTCAGCAATTCTAAACTGATCATAGACATAAGAAGGAACGTCATAATAGTTCCAAACATGATGGTTACTTTTAAATTCCACCTCTAAAATTGCAGAATCATAATCATATCCAATTGACGATATCATTGTTGAATTAATATATTCTCTTTCCACAAGAACTCCTCCTAAATATGTTTTTGTTCTCGCATTGCAGTAATTACTTTTTTGTAATTGTCGTTATCACATTTAAAGTCTTGATTCCATTGTTGTGTTAAATCTGGATCATTACTGTTTGGCCTTGGAGTATACTCTTTAATTCTTATTCTAGAAGGTATTTCTATGGCTTCACCTACAACAATTGCTTCCCCCTTTCTCAAAGATGAAAGCAAATCAATTAGACTAGTCATATTATTTGGTGCTGCTGACTTTACCGTATTCTTATCAGAGCTATTTGTTAGTCGAAGTGCGATAAATGTACCAACTTGTGCAAGAATTGTTTCTGATATTTCAGATGGTCGTTGAGTCACCACCATTGCACCTACTCCAAACTTTCTCCCTTCTTTAAAAATTTTTTCTACAGCTTTCCTTGCATACCCATAAATATGATTACCTTCGTTTCTTGGTAAATACGAATGGGCTTCCTCATAAATCATTAGCAAAGGACGGTTACGCCCCGTATAAACTTCATTCTTGCCCCAATACATACTGTCATAAATAAGTCTAGTAACTATTCCTACTGTAATATCAATTAATTCAAAAGGTACTCCACTGAGATCTAGAATGGTTAAGCGTTCATCATGCTCCAGCCAGCTTCTGATTAACTCATCCAAATCCTTATTAGAATCAGTATCACTATAATCATCAGGGTTAAACATAAAATCAAATCGTGAATCCCTTAATCTTGAATATATCTTTTGTTCATAGGTATACATCATTTCATTTTTTGATTTGAAAGGAGCAACTGAACCTAGACTATAAGGCTTGAATTTAGCTGGAATAAGTTTCTTGTAGTCTCCCTCATTCTCAATTTCCTCGGTAGCGCGATTTTGTTCTTGAATACTTGCTTTTGAAAAAGTTCCGTGCACTTCCCGGTTAAGAGTGTGCCACATTAGTTTTATGTCAAAAGGTATAGGTGAGTCAGCTGTAACATAATTTTCTTGCACAATCCCTGCCTTTAATTTGTTTGCACTAATAATTTTGTACTTCAGTATTTCCTCACGAAGTCTTTTATCTTCTGGACGCTCCTGTCCATTCGGTCTGCCAGCTAGAAAAAATGAAAGTTCATCAAAATTCAAGGTCCAGAATGGAACAAACAACGGATTGTCCTTATCATTTATTTTAAAGATTTTACATTTATCTTTAAATGCCGTTGAATACTCCCCATGTATATCAATTAAAATCATTCTTGATCCATTATATGAATCTAATATTTCATTAAGTAGATGAGCAATTGTATTGGATTTTCCACTTCCTGTGGAACCAAGCACAGCGGAATGTCTAAGAACAAGATTCGGTAAATCTAAATAAACAGATAAATTTTCGCTTGATGAATGTCTTCCAATTTCAACTAAACCTCGCGTCTTGTTACCATATATCACCTTTAGATCTTCTTCTGTAACTATATGTGCTTCGTCATTAATAGTTGGAAACGTACCTAATCCTCTTTCAAACTTCATATTTCCTATTTGTTCTCCTACTAGTTGTACCTGTAAATATCTTGATCCTTTATTAGGCAATATATCATTATTAGAATCAATCAATTTATTAGGAGTATTACTTACTGAAGACACAATACCATACAAATTTATGTTACCTACTGGGATTTTAATAAGTGTTCCGATCTGTCCAATTCTGTATAGTCTTCCATTAATAATTGGTGCAGAGGAGGGGATGTCGTCGGAAACTTCTATTTCTATAGATGAACTATCTACATTAATCACTATTCCAAGATATGTAATATCAGTTTTCATAGTTTTTCTCCGAGGGTGCTAGCTACTTCTCTTCTAACACCAGTAATAAAATCAACAAACTTTAAGAAATCTCCTATTATTAATTCATCATGCTCCATATCCCAGTAACCTGAAACTTCATCTTTTTGTTGTTCTTTAGCATCAGGATTTATTTTCCATTCCCCTCGCTTACCACTAATTATGGCATGCTTTGGTGAATAAACTGATATATTTAGAAATTGTCGAATTTCATTTTCAATCGCAATCAACTCTTGGTTATCATAGAATAATGCTACTATATGCAGTCTATTGTTTTTTCTAAGGCCTTCAAAGATTATATCGTTTATATGCTCATCTCCGAACGAATAACCACTGATAATTAAGATTCCTTCGCCTTCCTTAAGATAACTTTTTAATCTATCGAAATAAGTAACAAATGGTTGTTTTCTTGAAGAATCATACTTCTCTCTTGACGGATAAATAACTAACTCACTTAAATGTTCTTTTTTTGATTGAACTCCTAGACGAACAACTTTCCCACTATTTGCGGTCGTTCCATTCTTCCAAAACCATCCTAATGAACCATGCAACTTCCACAATTTAGTCCATGACTGAGGCATTTCCTCTCTAAGAATTGCCCTTTCAACACTTTCGGGACAGAAAAAAGGTTCGAATGCACCAACAAATCCATCGAAATATGGAAGCATTAAATTTTCAAGTGAACGCTCAAAAATCATGTCATAATTAAATGTAAATATTTCTTTGCAATATTCATGGCTTGTTTTGTTGTACCATGAAAAGAATCTCTCAAACGTATGTAATTTATCAGGTGCAGTTGAGACAGCATGCGCTTCCGCTTCAGATAGAACAGAATATATACTATCGCAAATATCTTTGTCGAGTTCTTTTGCGTCATTACCATTAATGTTCACATAAGATTTTGATTGCATATCTCTAGTGATTTGCCGAATCATTCTAATTTTATTAAGTATATGCTCAATTGTAGGCTTAGCAATACCTTCACTAATTAGTTCTTCATCAATTTGATTTATAAGCTCTCTTTGAGTTTCTGACACCTTTGATATTACTGACTCACTAAGTCTAAAAATTCCTGGCATCCCTAAAGCCATTGAAGTTCCTGCTCCGAATAAGAATCCCAACTTTTTAGGAAACGATATTTGATTTTTAAATTCATTCATTTCTCTTATGGGATCATAATAAATTGACATAATTACCTCCGCTAAAATCAATTTCATCCTCATATAAAATTTTATCACATAATGTAATATTGTGGTATGTAACATTGCAATCTTCAAACCATTCTAAATTATCAATCTTTTAGTACTTTCTATTGAGAAATTTAGCTTTTATAAAATGAAATGATTCAATAAATAAAAAAAAAGTCCTTGAAGAGATCAAGAACTGAAATAAATATATTATTATAACAATATATTTTTCGACTATGTACTTTTCGTAAGTACTTGGTAAATGCAGATTGTAAATAAATCATTACTTAATTTCAAGCTTTCTTTCTAATATTTGTTTATAACTAATTGGGTTACCAACTATACTTAAATCTTCTCCGTCTTTATAGTTAAACAATCCATAATTGGTGTAGTGAAGATCATGCCCACGAGTTCCTTTAAATATTACTCCATCATAACCTAAATAATTGCAACATGCTCCAATAAAATTAGGTATAAGATAAGAGTGTTTTAACTGACGGCTTTCTATGCGAGTATCTGCAACAAAACCTTCAAATTCATTATTGAACTCTCCAATATCAAAAAGAAGAAGATTCCGTTCTAACTGAAATGTACCAATATCAACATCTTCATCATGAGCAGTATGTATTTCATATGGTACAGCTGCTTTGTCATCTGCTAAGTATAAAACTGGAACACCAATGGAATTGTAACGCCCATGACTTGAATAACCTGACGGCGGTGCCCACATGTCGGTACTAGTGTATGCTGGATTTAAATCGCTTTTTCTGTTCCTCCCTCTAAATAACAATGTATGGGTTCCATATTCATCTAATTTATATAAAATCCTTCCTTCTTCTAGTTCCTTGTGAAAACGAATTGCTTCAAATAATTTTTCACCAACGGGGCTTTTTGTACCTAACATTGGATGTTTAATTAAAACCTGTTCGAATTCTTTCATTTCTTCCACACTAATTTCAATTCCATATTTTTGTGCAAATCTAATATAATTAAAAAAGAAAAAGAAGAACACTATAGCCCGCCTCCAAACCTTTTTTCATGATAGCCACTTAAAATTAAGCATTAATATCCTGCTATCCTCATCATTTCTTCATAAGGTGCCCCCACCGCTGCCGCAATACGCTTTAGAATAGATGGTTCAGGAATTCCCCTTTTCCCCTTCTCTAACCAGTAAATATATTGTGAAGACACACCAACAGACTTAGCTAATGCGGTAAATGTAAATCTATTACGTTCTCGGTGTTGCTTTAGAAAAAAACAAAAGTTAGATACTGTAGATTGTGATTCTTCAGATCTCCTACTTACCAGTTCTGTAATAGGGATATGACTGATCTTATTAATAATATCTAAAGGTAATGAATCTAATTCAATAGCATATTTTATTTTTTCCTTATCCGCATCAAATATATCAACAATAGCATTTAGCTCTTGATCAGTTTTTGGTGGATAATAAAGATACTTATTTACATGTTTTATATCATGTGAAATCCCACGTTTATTAAGAGCTGCCGATAATTCTTTTAAAGTGTGCCAATTTCTTTCATTGTAATAACGGATAATCTCACTATAAAACATACTCATATAATTGACCCTCCTTAATTATTTCAGTATTTTTTTCTATTCAGGATTCTACAAAACATCCAATAATTCCTGCCAATATTATTGCTTATCTTAAATCCTGGTTATTAAGGTTTTGAAAGGGTAGTCCCTTTATTTATTCTTACAATATTAAAAGAAAGGACTTAAACATTTAATGTCAGCTTCATAATATGTGTCACAAATTATAAAATCATTATATTAATAAGATCAAAATACATAATATTAAAATTAAAAGAAATACGGGTTTTGTGAGGAAGTAGTGTATAAATTAATGGAAGCAACCAATTAGTTCCATAATATTACTAATTAGCTATCCATTACTGATATCTAAGCAATGTTCAAAACTGTTCAAAATCGCCGCCCTTTCCTAAGCAATTGATTCTTATTTAGTAATCGTATTATCTAAAACGAGTATTAAGCTTTTAAGCTCATCAAGTCACGCATAAAACTTTAAGTACTAATAATGTTTTTATTGTTTGCATTAGATTACATAACTCTCGATCATATAAAAAGTTAACTATTCCCAGTATTTAACTTTTATAATCATCCTCATACATGTTCATCTTTAAAGCTTTAATTTCAAAGCAACTCTTCAGCTATCCTTAATTGTCTTTCCCGTTCTTTAGTAGCTGCCTCTGCAACTGAAGAATGATCTGATATGTAATTCACCAGTTTTACTGCATAGTCACTGCAAACCATAGCGTGTCCTCGCATATGTCCAGTTGCAATGGCTTGTGCAAAAGAACGGGCAGCATACTTACTAGCCTCGGTTGTGGACTCTTTGGCTAATTCATTGACAATAAATCCAACTTTTCTTAAGTCAAAGGCTCTAATCTCACCAGTTATACGCTTTTCTAGCGTTTCTATACCTAAATCAATCCGCGGGTCATTTACAAGCTGCTGGACCAGATGATCCAGGTGCTCAACTGCTACTTTCAAAGCCCATTTGGCCAGAAACTTCTGCGGCAGCTCTTCAAGCGTTTCTTCAAGCCGATTTCTTAATTCATGGTTATCTACAATCTTTATCTTTGGACTAGTATAAGTAAACATGTTAGTTTCTCTTAATTGCTGTTCATGTTTATTCCATGCATATTCCTCAATATTCAACGAATCACTCCCCCATTACAACACGGCACTATTTAATTGCTTCAGATCTTCTTTTATAAAAAGAGTGTACCATACTGAAAAAATGTAAATTATCCATATTCTACGCGAATAGTCGCCTTTATTACTCCGATGCTGGGCAAACATCTCTTCGATGATATTCATATTGAATATTTCTTCAATGCCACTATAGCGTATTTGTTCAAACATTATATCTGAAATTGGAGTTTTGAGCCAATCACGAATGGGCACGGGAAATCCTAGTTTTGGGCGATTCACTATAGCTTCCGGAACGATTCCTTCCATAGCTTTACGCAAAGCAAGTTTTGTTGTTTTTTGCCCAATCCGATTGGACACAGGTATTTTACTAGCCGTCTCGAAAACCTCTTTATCTAAAAACGGGACTCTTAATTCTAATGAATGTGCCATGGACAGCTTATCTGCTTTAGATAAAATGTCTCCAGGTAACCAAAAATTCATATCAATAAACTGCATTCTTGTCGTAGGGTCTAGGTGAGCTGTCTTATCATAAAAAGGCTTAACGATATCCCTGGGATGTAAAAAGCTATTCTGAGCGTGTACCGATTCGTGGAGCAAGTTCATTTTACCGCTTTTGTTAAAAATATTAGCATTTCCGAAAAAACGCTCTTCTAAAGGTGTCAGACCTCGAAGTAAATAATTTTTCCCATAAAAATGATAGGGATATACGGATAATGATTTTCGTAACGAATCCTTTATAAAGTTAGGCATCCAGGTTATCGGTCTTAAAGCATTTGGCTCTCTATAGATTCTGTATCCTCCGAATAACTCGTCAGCGCCTTCCCCTGATAGGACAACCGTAACATGTTCTTTGGCAAGCTGGTTTAGATGATAGAGTGCAATGGCAGAAGGATCCGCTACAGGTTCATCTAGATGCCAGACCGTTTTCGGGATACTTTCAAAAAAGTCTTTTTGCGATAAGATGTGAAAATAATGATCTGTCCCCAGTTTGTCTGCTGTTTGATTTGCAATGATTGTTTCATTGTTCAGCCCTTCAAATCCAATCGAAAAGGTTTTTGTTGATTCTTCTGCTCTCATCATTGCAGCTATTGCGGTGGAGTCAATTCCACTGGACAAAAAACATCCTCTATCCACATCACTTTGTAAATGAAGGTTTACAGACTCTTTCAATTTCCACTGAATTTCTTCAGCATAGTCTGCTAAAGATCGTTCTACCGGTTGAAAATGGGGTTCCCAATATTTCTCGATCTTCATTTCACCATCCGAGTTAACAAATAATCGCTCCGCAGGTCCTAATTTATGAATGTGTTCAAACATCGTATCAGGATGCGGGACATACTGAAAAGTTAAGTAGCTGAATAAACTTTGATATTGAAGCTTTCTGGGTACCCCTTGCACTGCAAGTATGCTTTTAATTTCCGAAGCAAATAAAAGATTATTTTCGTCTTTGTAATAATAAAAAGGTTTGATTCCGAAATGATCTCTAGCAGCAAAAAGAGATTGTTCCCTAAGATCCCAAATCGCAAAACTAAACATTCCACGTAAATGATGGACACAGTCCTTGCCGTATTCCTCAAATAAATGCACAATGACTTCTGTATCTGATTGCGTCTGAAAGTGATGTCCTTTTAGCTTTAACTGATCTCGTAGTGTTTTATAATTATAGATTTCACCATTAAAAACAATCCAAAGGGTACGATCTTCATTCGTCATCGGTTGATTACCATCACGTAAATCAATTACAGACAATCTGCGAAAACCAAGTCCAATGTGAGAATCGAGCCATACTCCCTCATGATTGGGACCTCGGTGATTCATAACCCCTGTCATTTGTTTTAAGGTTTCTTCCTGTGGTGGCTGTCCATTATATTTTAATATTCCTGCTATTCCGCACATACTATGGTAGTCCTTCCTATAATAAAGATTAGGATATAGAGTGCCCATAATTGCTTTGATAAATTTATCATTTTTTTCTAAAGGATTCACTTATTTGAAAATACAAAAAAAGAAAAGCCTGTATTAGCAGGCTTTTCTCATTCATTCTTACTTTATCTCTCCCATAAAGCTTCTAAAGTTCTCGACGATATCTTTGGATCGGGTATGGTGCAAATAATGCTCCCCATCAAGCAACATCAATTTCCCGTGTAAGGAGTCTTTAATCTGTTCTTTATGCAGGGATTCCCAGCCTGGAACATCCGTATTTTCTTTCACTAGGAAGAAAATAACAGGAAGATCTTTAGGGAAATTTAATGTTTCCGTGACTTTGAAATTACTTTTAAAATGCTCTGCTTCGCTGATGATATTAGGATTCATCATGTTTTTAAGTGAAATCATTCTATTTTGTTCTTTAGTTTCCTCATCATCACTTGGTGTAACGATTTGGGCTGGATTGAGCTTTACCAGCAATCTCATAAATCCTGAGTTTTTAAGCAGCTTATAGGTTCCTGATGGAAATTCTTCATCGTTGCCCCCTTGTGTGGGTACGCTGCTGTCTATGCCTACGAATGCACTAACTTCGTTTTCGTATTTGTTCACATAGTCCAGTCCGTAAATTCCCGCTATAGAATGTCCCATCAGAATATAACGATCTATCTTTAATTCTTGTAAAGCTTCATGAAGCTCACTCACGATATTGTCGACCGTTCGTTCTTTTGTGGTGACATCGCTTAGTCCATAACCAAACGGTTCAACTACTACAACTTTATAGAAAGGAGTCAGTTCATCTACAAGTGGTTTGAAATCAATTACGGGTGATGCGGTTCCAAACCCTGGGAGTAACACGACTGTTTCCTTGCCTTGCCCTTGTATGGTAACATTCATCTTTTTCCCGTCGACAGGTACAAGCTGACCATAGGGTTCTATTTTTCCTTTCTCCACTTTATTGCTGATCACATTGACTGTAAAAACGATGACCAGAAAAAGTGCTAGGAGTATGACTATAGCGACTATTACTTTAAGTAAAATTAATAATGTTTTTTTCATACTTTCATTTCCTTCCTTGATGTTTCTTTTAGTTTCTCCAACTTCTGCACCCCTTCATGTTATCCCTTATCTTTTGTCTATTTCATTCTAACAATCCAGTCTTAGATCCTGTGTAACGCAAGTTTAATTGATTCTTAACTTTCAACAGCTCCTAATGATAACGAATTAAGCTTCTGTTAAGATTTATATAACAAAAAACACCTCTAGATATCCGTCGATCAGCCATAGGCTAATCTAACGTTATCTAAAGGTGTAGTTTCCACTTATTAGTTCATTGATTATTTACGCGCTGCACGAAGCTTCTCAGGGGTTACGTCATTTCCATCCGGATCTAAAATTGTCACTCCAGAAAGACTGTTACGAACTTGTCCACGAATTTCACGCAGATAGTCTTCACGCAATGCGATCTGTTCAACCCATTCGTCTTGTGTCAAGCCTACTTCACGTTCTTTCTTAGCTAATTCATTGATGCGAGTCAAACTTGTAATCATCTATGTTCCTCTTTTCTTAGTTTTAATTAGCTTACTAACGGTTATGGCGATTAGTTCCAGATTCAAGCTAAATTATCGGCCATTTGTTTCATAAGTCTTCTTAATAATAAACGTTCTTCAGGTATAATTCCGGCTAGTAATTTATCCAGCTGTTTGTTCCAGATCTGTTCCACAGGTTCGCAGAGATTACGTCCGGCTGGGGTTAGATACACTCGGCTAACTCTGCCATCTTCAGAATCTCTTTTTCGAACAACAAACCCATGATTTTCAAGAGATTTCACCATATTTGTTATGGTTGGAGGCTCACAATTCAAGCGTTCACTTAGCTGTATTTGTGTCATTCCATCTGTTCTCCATAACCGGCATAATAACTGTTCTTGACCCACATGAAGATTAAGTTCTCTAAGCAGTTCTGCATAATCTCTACGCATTTCCGCTGATATTCTATCCAGTAGTTCCCTTATCTCATCTTCTATCACAGATATTTCCTCCGTACTGCCTTACAAATTACTTAGCAAGCTAATAATATCACGATTTATTAAAAATTTCAAATAAATGTCCGGTAACGTTCATCCTTTCTGCTGACCAAACCATTAAAAAAGGAGTAAAACCACAAGATCACATAGATCTCGGTTTTACTCCTGCTTAGTCGACACTTGACTTCGTTCTCAATTATTTTGTGGAAGCCGTACTTCAAACATCGTCCGCACTACACTGCTTTGTGCAGAAACTGTTCCAGCATGTTGTTCCACAATGTTTTTAGTGATAAATAAGCCCAGTCCCGTACTCCCTGTGGGATGCGTTCGCGCTCGATCCCCGGTGTAGAACATATCAAAAATACGCGGCAGCTCTTCCGGATCAATACAATCTCCATAGTTAATGATCTCAATAACGACTTCGTTTTCCTCTAAATACCCATGAATATCAATAAATTGACCGTCGCTTCCATATCGCGCTGCGTTGGTGAGGAGATTCTCAAATACACGTGCCAGCAGCTCACCGTCACCCTCTATCTTCAGAGGTTGGGTTACATCTAAGCGGGAAGTAAGACCATTTTTCTCAAAAACGGGATATAACTCTTCATTTAACTGCAAAAGAAGCTCACTCAGGTCGATCGAGGTTTTTTCAAGCGTAAGCTTACCATAGTTCATTCTTGTGATTTCAAATAGCTCATCAATTAATTTTTCCAAACGTTGAGATTTAGTATAAGCAATCGTTGTATAATGTCTGGTCTGTTCTGGCGTTAATTCATTGTCCTTCAGGATAAAATCCAAATAACCTATAACGGAGGTAAGTGGTGTACGCAGATCATGTGCCAGATTTAATACAAGTTGATCTTTACTGCTCTCCGCAAAGTCGCCCCGCTCGATAGCTTCCTGAAGATGGTCAATAGCCAGATTGATATCATGGCCAATAAGGCCGAATTCATCTTTAGATGGGATATCCACCCGCTCCGAGAAATCACCCGATGCCAGCTGATGGATCCCTTTCGAGATTTCCTTGAAATAATTTGCATATGGTTTAGTAAATATAAAAAAGAATAAGATGGCCAAAGGAATGAAGATAATCAAAAACGCATTAACATCACCGATATCCCGCATCAAGTAGCGAACTTTAGTCAATGGATTTTCTAATAAGACCTCTGATCGATAATATCTCTGCAGAATTTTATAGATTGAAAAGGTAATTCCACCGGATACAAGCATACTGGCCATCAGCAGCATAATCATTTTTGTGCGAAAGCTATAGATCATTTTAGGCATTGGTTATATACCCTTCCCCTACTATTTATCTTTGTAGTGACAATGGTATATGAATTCATTCAAAATCTCAAATCCTTCGAATCAAAGATCTTTCCGCACAAAAATCCGCAGAGAAATGATATATGAACAGCTAAGCAAGAATACATAAGCCAGACCTAGGATTATAAAGGGAATGACCGTACCTTTCACTCCAAAACTCAACCATCTGTTCACATCAGGTATCCACTGGATCAAAAAGCTAAACACGTTCGGTCCAAACATAACAATCATCATAAAAACAAGATTAACCACTTGCGCTCCCTTTGCCCCTAACCAGTAATGAATCGGTAAATAAAGCATCGCAAGGAGAGGGAAAATGGATAACGTAATACCAACCTCTTGCCAAAAATGAGGGGTTACGGCTTTACCTGTTACAATAATCAGGAGATAAGTAAAGGACGTGGCTGCCAGCCCAACAAGCGCATACGGAAGGATCGAAAAATATTTGGCACGGACAAGCTCTTGTCTCCTTACAGGGAGATTAACGAGAAACCGTTGCGTCATCTGCTGAGTATCCATTGAGCAGGAGCTTATCAATAACAGCATGGGTGGCATTACCGTAAATAAACTGAAGCTATGATAGTTCGAGTAAGCTATAAAAATAAAAAAGGGGATTAGCAGCATCAGAAATTTACGCAGAAGAATGAAGTCTTTTTGAATTAAAAAAAATGATTTATACACTTTACGTCCTCCTTAGCTTATAACTCTTCCTTGCTAAACAATCGTAGTGAAATCCTATAAGAGCAGTACAATATGGAGAGATAAACAATCCCTATCAAACCAATCGACAACAGATGATCCTGCAGCTTTATGTCGGTAATTGTTAAGAAAAAGGATGAATTTGAGAGTGAAGATCCAGTGTTCAGGGTGGTAATCGTTATTACTACATTAAAAAGGATATTGAAGTAATAGTTTTTGGAACCAAGCCAATAATGAATCGGCAGATAAATAGACGCAGCCAAAGGAATCATAAGTAACGTTAAAGATACCCCTATCCAATAAAACGGGCTAATGGAATATCCAAATGAAAAGGAAATTAGTAACAAAGCTAAAGAGCAAACCAAACCGATGAAACAATAAGGAATAAGTGATAAGTATTTAGCCAAGATAATCTCTTGCCGTCTTACTGGTAACCCTATCACAAACTTTGTGTTGTTATTCTGTGCATCCATAGAACAGGAGTATACGAGCAACAGTAAAGATTGAAAAGTAGCAAACATGCTGGAGTTATCCAGTTGAACATATGCGATGAACAAGATACTCAAGAGAAATATAGGGATAAAATTCCGCAGGAGAATAAAATCTTTTCGAATCAGCAACAAGAGATTAAACATACAAAGCGTTTCCCTTTACCGTAAAATACATGATTTCTTCCAGAGTAGGCGTTTCGCATATGGCATGACCTCTAAAGAAGTGTTCCCCCTCAGAGCGATTGTTCAGAAGACCCTCGAAACCAACTTCCGTCTCTCTAAGCCCGATGAACCATTTTCGTACATCCCGATCAAGCAACTCTTTATTGCCTTTTACCAGCATATATTTGTTGGCTAGAGATTCTTTCATTTCATTAAATACTAGGTGCCCTTCGTTCACAAAAACAATATAGTCCGCGATCCGGTCCAAATCAGTCGTATTATGCGTTGAAAAAAGAATAGACTTCTTCTCATCCTGGATATGCTCACTAAGCAAATCAAGCAACTCTCTTCGGAATATAGGATCAAGTCCTGCAGTAGGTTCATCCATAATAAGCAGATCTGCACCATGTGATAAGGCAATGGCGAGCGAATACTTCATTTTCATTCCTTTGGAGAGCTCCTTAATCTTTTTCCGCGGGGAAAGCTTGAACATCTCTATGTATTTCCTATACGTTTCTTGATCCCAACGACTATAAAAAGGAGCAATAATCTTACTCATCTGATCGATGGTTAATTGATCGTAAAAGTAATTTTCATCGGAGACATAGCCAATCCGATCCTTATTCTCTGCTTCATGGATAGACATCTCTTGGTCAAAAATCTTGACGCTGCCATGATCAGGAAACACCATCCCCATCATCATTTTTATTAATGTTGTTTTCCCTGCCCCATTCGGTCCAATTAGCCCCGTGATATACCCTTCTTTAATACCGAACGTAAGTTCGCATAGGCTAAAATGGCCATATTTTTTAGATATTTGGTCCAATTGAATGACTTCTTTCATTCTGTCTCCTCCTCATAAAGCAATTTCAACATCTCACTAAACTCAGCAAAATTAATCCCCAGCATTTTACTCTCGTCGATAATCTCCTTCATTTTGTTCTCCATAATCCGTAGCCGTTGTTCCCGAATAAACTCCTGATCTGCACCAGAAACAAAGGAACCTTTCCCCACAATTGAATTGATAAGCCCTTCTCTCTCCAGTTCTTCATAGGCTCGTTTCGTTGTAATTACGCTAATCTGCAGCTCTTTGGCTAATAGCCGGATAGAAGGTAATGGGGTGCCAGACACTAACTCTCCTTGCAGAATCATCTGGCGGATCTGGCTGACAATCTGTGCATAGATGGGTTCACCGGAAGTGTTGGATATCAATATGTTCATGTAATCGTGCCCTCACTCCTAGTTTATGTGTTATCAATGTATATATGTAATATATACACTATACCCATTGTTGTCAATTACCTTTCTTGTATCGGCAAAAAAGCTGATTCCTAGGATCTAAGAACCAGCTAACACAGTTATCAGATATTTTCTCTATCACAATAATCCCGCACTTTTTAAAAAACGGCTAACAATATCTATCTGATAGCGAATCCGTAGCTCACGATCAAGGCTCCAGCAGGTTTCCACAGTAAATGCTTTAGCCCCTAATATACGGGTAACGGCTGCCCTTGAGGAGCCGGGGCGCTCCCGTAAACGGATATTAAAATGATAAGCGGTTTTGGGAATCGTTCGATTAATGCCTTTGATGACACGTTTTGCTGTACCTGTTCCTCGGCTTCCCGGAGTGACGATGATCGACTGGCCAAGTCGCTTCGGATTTTTTTGTGACAACCCATTTGCTTCATGAAGATCCAGAAACCAGGTGGGACGATATCTTAGTACTAGCTGTAGCAAAGCTGAAGCTAATGGATGTTTTGCCGCCGTTTTGCTAGAACGTGGAAAGGTGCGATTTAAATCGGGTACACCTCTGATCCGTTTGCGGTAAGCTTTTTGATTCATTAGAGGTACTACAATGATCGTGCCCCGGTGTATATACAACCTTCTCTGGTTAAAATGTTCTACAATGATCTGTGCGGCACGAATACTTCCTGTCTCATTCCCATGTATCCCCGACACCACCATAAAGACAGGACCAGGAAGCTCACCTCTAATCACATAATAAGGAGTAGCATAAGCTGTGGACGATGCTAAGGTATAGCTTTCAACGATCATAAAGGATCACCTCCACATTTAGATAATCCATATATGTGTATTCCGATGTCTCCCAGTTGTCCTAGACAGATAAGCAAGAAGAAACGACGTGGTCTTTTTTAAAGATAGCATTCGGTTTTCGTAGAAATACAATCAAAAAAAGCCTGATTTCTCAGGCTTCCTTAGTCCTAACTAGTTAATTTATTTATACGCCGGGAGCCAGTTTCCATGGGCTGTGATCAGCTCGTCGCACATATTTGTAATGTCATCCATCGACAATTCAGCTGCTGTATGTGGATCGAGCATTGCGGCGTGATAGATATGCTCTTTCTTATGGGTAATCGCTGCTTCGATCGTTAACAACTGTGTATTAATGTTTGTACGATTCAGTGCGGCGCACTGTGGAGGCAGATCTCCCACGTAGGTCGGAGTTACTCCGCTTCTATCTACTAAACAAGGGACCTCTACACATGCTTCTTTTGGCAAATTAGTGATAAGACCTGTATTCATAACATTGCCACCTATTTTGAAAGGCACATTAGTTTCGATAGCTTCCATAATATAAGACGCATATTCATGCGAACGTTCATGTTTAAGTTCTTTGTTATTAACCAATTCTTCACGCATTTGTTGCCAACGTTCAATTTGATCTACACAGCGGCGTGGATACTCGTCGAGTGGAATTTGAAACCGTTCGATAAGCTCTGGGTAATTACGTTTGATAAAATAAGGATGATACTCTGCGTTATGTTCCGAAGATTCCGTAATGTAGTAACCGAATTTAAGCATCATTTCATAACGGACCATGTCTCCGTGATGTTCTTGTTGCTTCTCAGCGGCACGGCGTTTAATTTCCGGATACAAATCCTCGCCGTCTTTAGTAACCTCCAATAACCAAGCCATATGGTTAATCCCAGCGATCTTAGCCTGAACACCTGTCTGATCCATACCCAGATGCTCGAACAAGCCCGGAATACAATGCTGCACACTATGACATAATCCCACCGTCTTTACACCGCCATAGGTATTCATCACATTGGTCAGAACTGCCATAGGATTCGTATAGTTCATAAAGAGTGCGTCCGGACAAACCTCCCGTACATCCGCAGCAAAGTCCAGCATCACTGGAATAGTACGCAGGTTACGGAAAATCCCACCTATGCCAACTGTGTCCGCAATCGTTTGCCGCAAGCCATATTTCTTCGGAATTTCAAAATCTGTGATGGTGCAAGGATCGTAACCTCCCACTTGGATTGCATTAATGACATATTTAGCTCCACGCAAAGCTTCTTTACGATCCGTATAGGATTTCACAACACAAGTGCTGCCGCTGCTCTCTTTTATATTATTTAGCATATTCTCGGAATCTTTCAGGCGTTGTAGATCAATATCATACAGGGCAAGTTCAAACCCTTGCAGGGCTGGCGTTCTCATACAATCTCCCAACACGTTTTTGGCAAATACGGTGCTACCCGCTCCGATAAATGTAATTTTAGACATGTGAAATATTCCTCCTTATAGGTGAGGTGAACGGTATTAACATCGCAGTTTTATGGAATAGAGTAAACTATAATTCCCTTATAAACACTAGGATGTCAGGTCATAACCGTCTGCTCTCTTCACTAATCACTATAAATGAGAGCGGTCCCAATGAGTATGGAGAAATACAAGAGATATATGGACGTTTGTTGCATTTGTATATTCAATCCTATAATCTAAATGTATTATAAAAGCAATCTTGGGGAGGTTCTAAGTAAATGGCTTCAGAGCATTATCATTTTACAGCAGGGTTTAATCTGGCTCCCGATGATCATGACCTATCTGTATTATTCAGCGGAGAAGGCAAACCCGTTCCTGGCCATAAAATGGGCCCATCTGTTCATGATTACTATCTCATTCATACAGTAATTGATGGGGAAGGAGTTTTTCAAAGTGGCAGTAATTCGCAGGGATGTAGTAAGGGGGATACCTTTGTTATTTTTCCGGGGGCGTTATTTAGCTATCAGGCAGACATGGATCGTCCGTGGACATATGTATGGGTGGCCTTACAAGGGGAAGCGGTTGAACAGCTACTACACGAAGTGGGAATTACAAGGGACAAGCCAATAATCCACTTAGATAACCTAATAGAGATACATAAAGTATATGAACATATTCGTTTATCCTTTCAGCAATCTGCTTATCCTCGACTGGAGAGCTTAGAAGCTTCGGGTTGGCTGCGGCTGCTAGTGCACAAATTCGGTGTTGCGAACATAAGTTCACTTCCCTCTCAATCGATAGAATTACCGGATGTTATCGACCGTCAGATCGATCAAGCGATCCGTTGGATTTCTCTACAGTTTCATCAACAGATCAGTATCGACCATATGGCATCGTCTCTAGGCTATCATAGGGCGCACCTCTCTAAAGTCTTTAAACAAAAGATCGGCATGTCTCCCAAACAATATTTATTAAAGGTTCGTATGGATAAAGCAAAAAAACTGCTAGGAGGCACGCTGACCATCGACCAGATCTCTTCCTCGGTCGGTTTCAATGACGCGTTATACTTCTCCAAGCAGTTCCGTAAGTGGAGCGGCATGTCTCCCAGTGAATTTCGAAATCATCTTCGAACGGGCAAGTGATTGATGTATCTTACGTTTCTTTCATGGCTTTAGATAAAATTGAGCTAACAAACGTTGTCTTTCCTTCACAATAAGCATCAATGTCATAACGATGTTGTTCTGCCAAGCGTTGTTTGACCTCTGCATACGCTTGACGCGCTGCTGTATTCGATCGCAGATAGTCTCTGAAAGCGATATGCTCCAAGTAGCCTTTTCCATCCTTAGGACATACATACAGATGATATTTCATAAATCCATCTTCCTGAAGTCTTTGAAACGCTTCTCTTCCCTCTATTCCCAAGTTCCCTTGGTGTTCATATCCATGCTGTTGTAAACGTTCTATGATTTGTGGGAGTACATCGTAGCTGTCCATCACAAGATCAAGGTCGATGATAGGTTTAGCAGCTAGCCCTTCAATCGAAGTACTGCCCACATGCTCGATAGAAATAATAAGATCTCCGACATAAGATAAGAGCTGTTCTTTTAATCTATTGAATTCTGCCTTCCACTCTGGGTTATACGGGACAACCTCTATAACTTTCGTCTTCTCAGCGATGATCAAACACCTCCCGGGTATAATAAAAGGTACTGTAATACGTTTCTAGCTAGTCTCTGGTATATCCTCTTTCTCGATCACTCTATAGACGATCCATATGCATAAAGCGGCTACAACTAGCGTTCCCCCCATTAAGCAGACACCACTCCAGCCCCAATGCTGCCATGCAAAACTTCCCAGCGTGGATCCAATCGCTCCACCTGTAAAAGTGCTGACCATAAAAACAGTATTAATACGACTGCGAGCCGCTGGTTCAAGTGCATATATGCGTGTTTGGTTACTGACCTGTGATCCCTGTACCCCAAGATCCAGAATTATAACTCCTGCAATCAAACTCCAGATCGTAAATCCGGCTAATCCAAAAAATCCGTAAGCAATTAATGTAATTAACAGTAGGATTCCTACAATCTTTTTGGGAGCAATTCTGTCTGCTAACCTCCCGATAAATGGAGCACCAGCAGCACCTGCTACACCAATAAGACCAAACAATCCTGTAATAGAGCTACTGTAGTGATAAGGTTCTCCTTCCAGAAAGAAAGCTAGAGAAGTCCAGAACACACTAAAGCCGCCAAACATGCAAGCCCCAATTAAAGATGACTCACGAAGCGTCGAATATCTGCGAATCAGTTGTCCCATTGATTTCAGCAGATCGGAGTACGAGGAATTATTGTCTGGTTTCGTTGCCGGGATTAGCCGATAAAGAATAAGGGATAACAATAACATGACTACTGCGGCAATCCAGTACATCGCTCTCCAGCCGAACATATCCCCTATAATTCCGGATATTGTTCTTGCTAGCAAAATACCAAAAAACAATCCGCTCATTACAGTGCCTATAACCTTCCCCCGCTCCTCCGGTAAAGCTAACTCAGCCGAGAGAGGAATGATGACCTGCGGCACCACCGTAGTTATGCCGATAGCAAAGCTGGCGATATACATCCAAGTGAGGTTTTGTGCGGTAGCGAAACCAATTAGTGACAGTGATACAGCAATAAGAAGTCCTGATATCAGTGTTCTGCGTTCACGAATGTCACCTAGTGGAACAAAAAATAACATTCCCAGCGCGTAGCCGATTTGAGTAAGCATCGATACATATCCCACTGCGTTAGAGGAAGCATTAAATGTGCGTCCTATCTCAGCTAGGAGCGGCTGATTATAATACATATTTGCCACGCTTAGTCCTGATGCAATGGCTAGAATTAGGATGAATTGCTTAGATAGACCTTCTCCTACACGAACAGCAGCGCCTGTGATAGATTGTGTCATGAAATTATGTGCCTCCGTTCACGTATGCTGCTTCAAACAGCGAGCTTTATTTTCCCTAATATATTATAACAGTCAATGTCAACCTTCCTTCTTCAATAGATTAATGATTAGTAAAGGAAAAAATATAAATATCTGCATAAGTACAATTTATAGTAAAATATATAAATCTGAGCTAGGAGTGGATGGACGTGCACCAGAACGAACGAATCATAAACAAATTACAAACGAATCCCTTAAAGAATGTAAGCTTGTTAAAAATGTTAAACTCCTTCCACGAAGTCATGGAAACACATCTAGTTGAGCATGGTGATCAGTGGGGTATTGTATTACTTCTTCCAGCCACAGCATACGCATATGATCATAGGGTATATCCTCAAGCGGATTACATCGTATTTTTGGATTACAGCTGCCCCGATATATTTCCAGCTTTACTACCACTGCTCCCAGCACAGGCGAAGCTTGTTTTTAAACTACAGGATGTGAAGTACCAAGAGGCACTGTCTGCGCATTTTTCTTTAGAAAAAACTCGGGGGTTTTTCTCTTACAGCACAACTGAGGGGTTAAGGTATAGTAAGGACAAAGAGGTGTCAATCAATCATTCATTTGACGACAGACTACTTCCACTTTGGGCTGCTAACCATTACAATAAGGAAGAAATTGAGGAATATTTCCAAAAAGGAGCGTTTTCCGTTTCAATCTTTCAGGGCGACAATCCGGTTAGTACCTGCCTAGCGTTCCGAAATGAAGAGCAGATTTGGGAAATCGGCGCTGTTCATACTTTAGAAGCATTTCAAAGATACGGATACGCGAAAATGGCAGTTCGCACAGCCATACAAGAAACGTTAGAACGAGGCTTTATTCCACGCTATCACGTCCTTGAAAGAAATCAAGCGTCCATTCGTCTAGCTGAATCTATTGGGCTTGTCCCTTGTGTGCAGCTAGAGCACTGGATTAACTACATTCAATAACAATTTCTATTGGAGGTGATTTTAATGAGCTATTCACCAAACGACAATTTGAACTATTATCAGCCTCCACCCCCTCCGGCACCGACGAATGGCAAATCAATCGCTGGTTTTGTCTTGGGAATCCTCTCTATTGTTGTGCCTTATATTGGTTTTCTGTTAGGAATTATTGCGATTATTCTATCCGCCTTATCGCTGAAGGAAATCCGTAATCGTTATGAACAAGGCAAAGGCCTAGCGATTGCAGGCCTGGTATGTGGAATTGTGGGCACGCTGATGTACGCAATTATTATATTATTCGTCGTTGTGTTTGTTTTTGCAGCTTCTACTTACTAACCACGAAAAGGATCTCAATAGCCATCATCGGCTGCTGAGATCCTTTTTGTGTTAACACGTTTATCCAAGTGAACTCTTCATTCAGTCGTGGAACCAAAATCGGTGATTTTAAGCTTTACATCAAAGGTCAATGGCATCCTAATAAATTCCTCGTCCCAATGATCCTTGATCTTTTTCCAAACCTGCGGTTTTTCTATGCTGAACCAATTTCCGAACCCTGCTATATCCACTTTGTAGGTAGAATGCATTTTGTGAATAAGAGCATTGATTTTTTCGGTTAATTTTTCCTCGAATATCTTCTCCAATTCTTTGAAATAGGCAACTTCTGCGGAATGCTCATTATCATCCCAATTCTCAATAAGACGTCCATCAGACTCAATGGCTACATGAATAGAGAACTTCTCATCCGCAGTCTCCTTCAGCGTAATTTTGCTCTTAACTGATTTAATTTCATAAGTAATCGCTTCATTCAACTGATTATAGGCTTTAATGCTCCCACCTTTTATGTCCCCTTTGATCCAGGCAATACTCTCCACATCCTGTTGATCAATATTGCCAATCCACTGTCCTGTGTCTCCCTTGATAATACCTGCTCCGGAAAATTCCACCTCACCTTGTGCCTCCACAACGTTCTGTAAAACAAAGCTTTGCCTGGAGTACATAAGTGCATCTAGATTAGACAACGTTATGCCCTTCATAACTTTACTGGTTCTGAAGTGGTTATGAATCATGTCTGCAAGACGAAAAGAAGGAATCTCCTCCGAAGTTGTTTTAAGTGTGTCGGATGCAGGCCCTTGGCTAAGAAATATAAGACAGCTAGGGCGGATATCATTATCTCGCAGTAAAAAGTCCATTAGCCGTCTGATCTTCTCCTGTTGCACCAGTTTCTCAGATATGACAACAACCTTGAGGTGATGACCTATAATCGGACGGTTCTTACGTATTGAGATTTGGCGGAATATCTCAAGCAGAGAATCCCCTGTCTCAGAAATGTTGTGATAATGAGTTTGTGGTGTTGCGCCATCTTTGCCAGAGTTTCCGAGTATTTTTTCAGGCACAATTTGTACCGTAGCCGTCAATTTATTTTTCTTAAAATAGCTTCCTCCGAGTTCCTCAAACTCCCGTTCGACTCCTTTCGGCTCCCCCTTGTCAAGCGCCAATCCCGTATAAACACTCAAGTCTTCAATCTCCTTACTGCTCCAGCAGCCAGACTGCGTAAGCAGAATCACGAATACCAATAGTAGGCGAATAACCCGCTGTCTAAACATTCTGCTTGAGTCCTTTCTTCCTAATGATTAATACAATCGACAATAACAGTGGCAGCATTATAAAGATCAGCACACCCATATAGCCAATCGCATCACCAAGACTAAAGACATCATTGATGCGCTGAGGGATCATCGTACAGATGAAGATGATGGGCATTAAAGCGAACATAACCGGATGGATCTTTAGGTGGAATACCTGGGAGATGCCAAGTGATGCATTAAAGAAAAAGCTGCAAAAATTACAGAACATCTGCATCAGCCAAATGACGAGCAACGGAAATTCAAATCGTTCAAAAAAGAACCCTGATATTTCAAAGCTCCGTACCAAATCTATCGTAGGCCAGGTGCTGGTGATTACAGAATTGATGGATAGGCCGCCGATAACCATCACAACAGTAACCAAATACAATACCAGCGGGATACTTAAACCGACCATCATTCCTTTGACCGCTTGCTGCGGATGCTCCATAAAGGCCGTCATTGTCATCACAACCTCACAACCGGTAAAAATCAGGATGCTAGACTTCATGCCTCGGATCACCGGCATCATGCCTTCACTCAGAAAAGGACGCAAATGCTGGATATCAAATATTCTGGTACTTAAGATATAACAAATAATCAGAATAAAAATACTGATCGGAAATACAATCTGAAACACGCGGGCCATGGAATTAATCCCGCCATACACCAAATAAGTGCCCACCCAGATGAACGGCATCACAATCGCCCAGATCGGTGTCCCTTCCAGAAGAAAGAACAATGTTACTTCCGCCAGAACGCGGATTTCGAAACCCGCAATCACAATAAAGTAAAGAATCAATATTGTACTCATTACACTGCCTGGAAAATTCCCAACAATTCTTTTAGAATACTGAAAGACAGTCTTCCCTGGAAATTGCTGGCTAAGCTTCACCATAACCAATATGACCAAAGATACGACGATACCTCCCAGCACTACTGAAATCCAGGCATCGGGAGTCTGCACAGCCTTAACAACATTTCTGGGCAAAGTCAAAATTCCCGCACCTAGCATTGAATTGGTCAAGATTATGGAAGCCTGCGAGGTTGTGATCTTATCATCAGTTCGTTTAAACACTGTGGTCTCCCCTCTGCTCCTGCTAAGAATACATTCTCTAGGACCTGCGCTTTTTCTTCTGGGTCTTCAGCATCTCCGGTCTTCGCTTCATGATCGATAACGGTGCACGAACGAACAAATCCTTCCAGTCACTTAAGCGGAAAGGGGAAATAGGGGTGACGTAAGGAACTCCAAAGCTTGAAAGCCGAGTCAGATGGCTGCAAATAAGCAGGAAGAAAAGGATGGTTCCGAACATGCCCAGGACCGCCGCAAATAACATGCCTGCGAATCGTAAGATCCGAAGAGTAATCCCCGCACTGTACATCGGTATGGAAAACGAAGAGATCGCTGTCACAGCTACAACAATTACCAAAAAAGGACTTACAATACCAGCCTGTACCGCGGCATCTCCAATGATTAGACCTCCGACAATCCCCATTGCCGGACCTATGGGCTTCGGCAGCCGAATTCCAGCTTCACGCAAAATTTCAATGGAAATTTCCAGAATCAACACTTCAATTAATGCAGGAAAGGGTACACCTTGGCGTGTTTCGATAATGGAGATCGCCAGTTGTGTAGGAATCAGTCCCGGATGAAAAGAGATAAAGGAAATATACAGCGCCGGAGCCAACAGAGCCAGAAATGATGCGCAAAACCGGAGTATCCGCAAAAGTGTACCCGGAATCCAGCGCTCATAATAATCCTCAGGAGACTGCAAAAGCATACTGAACGTCACTGGAACAACGAGTGCAAACGGTGTGCCATCCAGCAAAATCGCGACTCTTCCCTCTAACAAGGATGCAATTACCCGATCGGGTCTTTCCGTATTCTGTGTCTGCTGAAACGGGCTTAAATAATCATCCTCGATCAACTGTTCCACATAGCCGGATTCCAGAATAAAGTCCATATCAATTTTGGAGATACGTTCCTTCACTTCCTGGAGCAGATCAGGATTTACAATGTTTTTCATATAAGCGATAACCAGGTTCTTCTTGATTTCGCTGCCTACTTCAACCATTTTCATTTCCAGATTCTTATTAAGCCCTTGGCGCCGCAGCATAGAGGTATTCTCACTAAGCACCTCAGTAAAGCCAATCCGAGGCCCACGCAGTAAAGCCTCCGAGGTCGGCTCAGTAATCGCGCGCACGGATCCATGCGGAGAACCCACCAGCAACATCTCACGCATGCCTTCGACAATCAGCGCAGTGTATCCGAATAGGACAAACTCCTGCAGTTGGTCTAAATCCTTGGCTTCACTAAGCTGAGCTAAGGGGAGCATATTCTGTTTCAAGTAGTTGTATATTCCTTCTGAAGCCTGCGTTTCGCCGGCATACATCAGATTCTGCAGCACCTGCTGATTGATTAGCTCCTCGTGCTGCATCCCCTCTACATAGACCAATGCGGCACGTGCCTGTATACCTTTAACTGAGAATTCACGAAAATGTACATCACTGTTCTCCCCCAATGCCGTTTTTATCGCTGTCAGATCGGCATCATAGTCCTGGGTAAAAGCAGTAGACACAGGAGGCTGCGGATTTACTTCCCGATTGTCATTCTTCTTCAGTTCCGCATCCTGTGATTTGGCCTCTGTTTCCTTGGAGCGTCCGCTTCCAACATAAAAATACAAATGCCTGTAAAGATAAAAAATCCCTACGGGAAAGAGCAGCGTAATCGCCGCCTGCATAAAAATTGTCCAGTCCGGAATATAAGAGACTATTTTAGGCCACATCGCAATCATCCTCTATAGGAATCTGTTAGTACTATTCTCCTTCCACCCTATTCTTATGCAACATTTGAAACTTAAGGAAAGTTCATATATCAGCATTGGTCCGGACATAACAAAACGCCCGCATAAGCGGACGTCTGTAATTTAGAGTATTTTCAACAGGTACTGCTTAAGGTTAATTAGGTTGCTGCCACTGCTTTAAAACTTCAATCAGACCCGGGACATCTAATCCATCCAAGGAAAAAGCTTTGCGCAGCAGCTCATGCGGTATGAACTCATCGTATTTTCCGAGGTAGGGTGCTTCATCTGGGGATAACAATGATAATGGATCTGTGGCAGCCATACTTTCGGCAATGATCTCTGCTTCCAGCGTTTCTGCATCTATTTTACCCGCAACGACCATATAATAAGGTTCCATGGGAACGATAGAACGCAGTCCCAGAGGGCTCTTCAGGTTGTTCTTCAGAAGGCGCTCCAGCGTACGAAATTGCCGACTACCGGCCCAGGGCAGAATGAACATGGAATCTCCACCCGCCGGCATAACGGACCGCACAAGCATTCCGCTTTCCTTCGCTAAACGACGGGCTCGTTCAAGACGTGCAGCCGCACTCGGAGCTAAATACGGATACAATGAAGTGGCTCCTAAGATTTCACGGATCTTGTTCATGATGCGTGTATGTACATCCCCACCCGCACCAAGCCACAACGTATCTACTTTGCCGCGTGAGGTTTTCACATAAACGGCTTTATGGCGATTATCCACCTCTTCTACCTTCCAAAGCTTACCTGCCAGAGTAAAACAGTAGCCTGGTGGTGGAACCGTTGTGATCGATCCGATTTCCTCAGTCCCGTTATAGACCACATGCTCTTCATCATCTTTGAAGACCGCGTAGAAGCGGAAGTTATTCACGATCTTCTCTCCCGCCATCCCGATGATCAAGCTGCCTTCGTCCATCTTCTCAATTTGTCCCATGCCTAACATATAGGTCATGAAAATATCATAATCAGTAGGATCTATGGTTTTAAACGAAGGCAAACTCAGAACCGCTTCTTTTAAATCATCCGGTTCGGCCTCACCCATACTTTTCAAAATGCTCATCGTCTGATGGTACAGCAGTCCAACTGGCAGCTGACGCACGACCAGGGGTTCCACCCATTTCTCGCGCACATATAGCTCAATTACCGCTATCGCTCGAAGCAGTGTCCACGGCATCCGCGCCGGAAGCTGAGCTTCCTCGTCCTCTTCCTCGGGCGTGACAAAGATCATCTCGGATGCAGCGTCTCCACGCCTGCCCGAGCGTCCTAACCGCTGCACAAAGCTTGCGCAGCTATAGGGAGCGCCGACCTGTAGCACTCGCTCCAGCTCGCCCAGATCAATACCCAGCTCCAGCGTCAATGTCGCTGCGGCAACAGCCGGTCCGGTGCCTTGCCGCAGCGCGGCTTCCGTCTCTTCACGCAGCATCGCGGAGATGCTGCCATGGTGAACGTGAAATACATCCCGTTCACCACGCTTCGCGGCCGTTCTCCGCATCTCTAGGGTCGCCGTCTCCGCATCTGAGCGGCTGTTGGTGAAGATCAACGCCTTCTTCAGATGCGTATGATCATAAATAAAATCGTAATAAGACTGCTTCGCACGTTCTAAATGCTCCGCCTGCACCTCATCCCGTGCATCCGGGAAAGAGAAATGCTCCACACTTAAACGGAGCTTACGCCCGCCTTGTGGAGCGGACACTTCAACGCTCTCCCGTGTGCCCGCCGCCAGCCACTCTGTGACAGAAGCGTAGTCACTCAGCGTAGCTGATAGTCCGATTCTGCGAGGATGGCATCCCGCCATTCGTGAGATTCTCGCCAGCTGGCTTAACACCTGGATCCCCCGGTCAGCTCCCATAAAGGCATGCACCTCGTCAATGACAATAAAACGTAGATCATGGAACAACGCTGGAATAGCATTCGGGCGGTTCATCAACAATCCTTCAAGCGATTCAGGGGTGATTTGCAGCACGCCTGAAGGATTCTGCACCAGTTTTGTTTTATCGGCTTGAGGTACATCTCCATGCCAGTGCCACACCGGAATATTGCCTTCACGAAGCAAATCATTCAAACGTGTAAATTGATCGTTGATCAAAGCTTTCAGAGGGGCGATATACAAAATGCCAACCGAACCGGAAGGACGTTCATACAGCTCAGTAAGCGCAGGAAAAAAAGCTGCCTCTGTCTTACCTGAAGCGGTACCTGAGGCAATCAGCAGATGATGCGGGGTATCAAAAAGCACCCGGCAGGCATCCACCTGTGCCTCACGCAAAGTCTCCCAGCGGTTCTTATAAATAAACTCTTTAATGAAGGGAGCCAGCCTATAGAACGGATTATCACTCATAATTCAAACTCCGCCAGGAATCCATCCAGTTCATTTTGCTCGGTCTCAGCTGGCTTAGCCGTTTTTTCGCCGACTAGCTGTTCAAAAGTAATCTCCGGATGCTGGTGGAGCGTATGCAGCAGATCCATGAAATCACGTACTACCTCCCGTGGAGTCAAGAGTTCCTCAGCCCCTAATCTTCCAACCGCTTCCTCCATAAAATGAACCAATTGTTCCTGTGATAAACGTGCTTCATAACCATAATGTAGGGCGTGAATCTCTTTAAGCTTTTGCAGCAGTACAAGAATTTCCTCGTGTGATAACATGTCCAGTGCAATGATAGGTCCAGTATAATTGTTCAGACCCGCCGCCACGTACCGGCCAGCAACCAATCGCGATCGCAGTGCCTCATAACTAAATAAACCACGCCGTCCATCTTCCACAAATTGCGGAGTTCCCCCTATAAAAATCCCTAAGTTCTCTGCCTTCCCCTGCATCGTATCATTGAACATGGTAAGCAGCTTTTCATAGTTGCTCTGACGGGAAATACTGTTCGTAATTTTATAAAGATTGACACCTTCATCAATAAACAGCAGCAGACCTTTATAGCCAATAGCCGCAGTAAATTCCGCCCAAAGCTTCATATAGTCATACCAATTATCATCATCAATAATCACGCCAACTCCAAGCGCTTTGCGGGCTTCTGTCCGAGTTGCAAATTCTCCACGCAACCAGCGAAGCGAATCCTGTTTCTGGTCATCATCGGCCAGCTTGTGTGCATTCCAATAAGAGGCGAGCACTTTGGCAAAATCAAAACCATGTACCAAACCACGCATTTCAGAGGCTACAGCGTAAATTCGCTTCTCTACTTCTTCACCAAGCTGAGGGTGATCAGGCCCATATTCCTTCTCCTGCATCACGGACTGCTGTAGCGTAATAATCCATTTCTGCAGGATGATCTCCAACGCTCCACCATCTGGACGTGTGCGGGTCGATAAATGGCTCATTAGCTCCCGGTAAGTCGCTAGGCCTTGTCCTTTAGTTCCTACTAACCTACGCTCAGGGGACAGGTCAGCATCTGCTACTACAAAATCCCGATCCATCGCGTAATTACGGATCATCTGAAGCAGAAAGCTTTTGCCGCTGCCGAATTTGCCTGTAATCAGCTTAAAAGCTGCCCCACCCTCTGCAATGTTCTCCATATCTCTTAATATGGCCTCAATCTCCGGCCGACGGCCAACGGCTATGTGCTCTAGTCCGATACGCGGAACAACACCAGCCGTCAACGAATTGACTAGCGCAGTTGTCATTCGTTTAGGTATTTTTAATTCACTCATCCAAAGTTCACCTCATTAAATATTGCGCAGCATAGAGATATATTCCTCAACAATGTCTTCCCCCTCAATGATCAGATCACCAAGAATGTCCATTGCGATTTCATTAATCTCATCAATTAGAAGCTCTGACATCGTGCCATTAGCAGCAGCCAGCTTCAGTAAAGCTTGACTTCCATCCTCATCCAAAAGAGCAAGCAGTGCTTCCCGTTGTAGTGGACTTAAAGCATTGGCAAACTGTTCTGCCTCCGATCCTATGCTAACCGCTTGAGCTTCTTCAATCACCTCTACAGGCAACAATTCTTCCTTACTATCTTGTATTGGATCAATTTCACCGATAGTTGCTTCGAGCTTGCTATCCTCGTAATCTTGCTCGTCCATATTCTCAACCGTAAGCATCGTCCGTACAATTTCAGAATCACTTTGCAGGCGTTCTAGTTTCTCCGGATCTATGACGACTGTCGGCCCTTTGTCTTCCTGCGTCTCTTTAAGGTACTCACGCTTTAGAAAACGAGTGATCAAATCGTCCATATCGGCATCTACATTAATACCTTTAAGTCGTCCGCGGTAGCCCATCAGTTCCCGGAGTTTATTCTCAGTCAGACGAAATAACCTTGTAATCAGACTGCGAAGTGGTGGAGATTTACTAATACGTACAACCGGTATAAGAACAGAATAGCCATATAATGAAATATCATATACGGCACTTCGGAATAAATAACGCTCCCGCATCACCGCTGGTCCAGGCGGAAACATTTCAACTAGATTGGAGCCGTGTTTCCGGGTGACATAAGCATTAATTAACGCCACGACCTGCGGAATGTATTGTTCAAGAGCTTCTTTGCCTTCTCCGATGTAGAACTTGGATTTACTAATATCATAGTCCGACATTGCCGTTAATACTGCGAAGGTTAGCTGCTCAGGAGCAGTCGTCAGTCCTCTCATTAATTCAAGCTCCGCCAGATCCCCAGCAAGACCACGTGAACGAGCCACAATGATAGAAAGCGGGACATCCAAATGATGTACAAAAGAGAAGTCCGCGATCCAGCCGCCAAGATATTGATCCAAACGTTTATAACTTTCCCGGTAAGCTTCCCAGATCAGATTTAGCTGCCTATAGCCATCATTAGGGTCAGTCCACCCCACGCCATTAATAAGCTCATATACATGCAGAAAAATATAAGAAAGATCTGTTTTCAGATATCTGCCTTGTCTAACTTCATTCCGCCAATAAAAATACCATCTGCTTTGCGTGCCTGTCATATGGCCATATGTAGGCCAGTAACTCTTAAAAGGAACAAAAAGCGCTGAGTCCTCAGTTTTTTCAACTAATTCCTTCGCTCTTGTTACGAACTGCCCTTCGGTGGTAGTCACAGGCTCCGGCGTTTCCATCTCTGTATCCCAAAGCTGCAGCTGTAATGAAGGTTCAGGGGTTGAATTTGTTTTGCCATTATTCTTAGAAGATGACTTAGGCAGCGCAGGTTCAGGGGAATTTCGCGGCGGAATCGGTACATTTTGTTCCGTACTTTCCCAGACTAATTCTGTGAAATGCGGCTGCTTCCTATCATTACTCATGTGCGATCGCTCCGTCCTTATAAATAAGGATTAATGTAAAAAAACGGTCCTGTTCACAACTGTGAAGGAACCGTTTTGTTCTTACGTGAATAGTGGTCATCCATACAGGACGACAACATCGTTTCTTCTTGATATTTTAGCATTGTTGATAGATTAACATCAAGTATGTAATGCAGAATCTCACTTTAGAGAAGCTCGGTTCCCTTTGTTTCTTTGCCAAGGAACAATACCGCTAATGCACCGATAATAATCGTTACAAAAAATAGCATAAAGATCGAGCCAATCGCCATAGATTTACCTACTAGAACCCCTACCAGCAAAGGTGCGATAATGCCCCCAATCCGGCCAAAGGAAGTTGCTAAACCAGCGCCTGTGGAACGAATAGCCGTTGGGTACAGCTCTGGCGTATAAGCATACATGCCACCCCAAGCGCCAAGATTGAAGAAGGATAAACAAATTCCTGCAGCCATCAGCATGCCTTCAGTAGTCGCATTTCCGAACCATGCAGCGCTAACTGCAGTGAACAGCATATAGATGACTAGGACAAATTTACGTCCGAACTTTTCAATAAAGTAAGCGGCAGTAAAATATCCAGGCAGCTGAGCGAGCGTCATAATAAGCACATACTCGAAGCTTTTGACCAAGCTGAAGCCTTTAAGTACCATAACTGTAGGCAGCCATAGAAACATGCCATAATACGAGAACACCACCGTAAACCATAAAATCCACAACATAATTGTAGAACGGCGATATTCTGGCGACCATACGGTAGCGATTCGTTTCTTTAAGGAAACGGGTGCCTTTTTAATCTCAGCAAATTTCGGTGAATCATCAATCGCCCGTCTTAGATATAAAGCGTAGAGTGCAGGTACAGCCCCAATTCCGAAAGCTATACGCCAGCCATAATCAGGGATAATGAAGAACGCGATTAATGCAGATGCAATCCAACCGACTGCCCAAAAGCTCTCCAAAAGCACAACCGCACGGCCTCTCTCCTGAGCAGGCATGCTCTCTGAGACCAAGGTAGAAGCGACAGGCAGCTCTCCGCCAAGACCAAACCCAGCAATAAAACGAAGCACACAGAGGATCGCAAAGCCTGTTGCAAATGCAGATAATCCGCTTGCCGCCGAGAAAATAAGGAGTGTCCACAGCAATATCGGTTTACGGCCAAAGCGGTCTGCTAATATCCCTGCCGCTGCAGCACCTACTGCCATACCGACGGAATTAATACTAGTCAATATACCGATCTGCTCCGGTCCCAGATTCCAATCCTTAGCTAAAGCTGCTACAACAAAAGAAATCATTCCGACGTCCATCGCATCGAACATCCAGCTCAAGCCAGCGCTGAAGAGTAATTTCCTTTGTTTCGGATTCCGCAGCAGTGTCATTTGATTCACTTCGAAGCCCCCTTATTTCAACCTGTTAACCAATAAACTTACTTTTGATTGTTTCACTTATACATTTTAAAATTGAAGTGCTCAAAAATCAAGAAATAAAGCAGCATTAAAGTATTGCCTAGCCAGCGATTGAAAATAACAGGTCTGCACAGAAATTGTGGCGATAAGCAGCATATTACGAACGGATTCTCTCTGCGCTCTCGACAAATGTGTCAGCCGGTTAATTACACGATCTATAGAGCTTTTTAACGAGGTATCTTCTTTCCAAGAGAACTCCTTGTGCAACACTTGATCTACTTTACATTGCGTCTGAATCGATGGATTGCTTTTGATCTCCTCAAAAAGCCCTGCATAGGCGTAATACAGCTTGGCCGGTTCAATTAGATCATCATCATCCCGATCCGGCTTTAGGAACATTAGCTGGAACAGTTGGCGGATACTTTCAAAGTTAAGAGCGGATTTGAGATCATCGATAATAAACAAAAGCGCCGCCTGATTAACCGAATATTTCTTTCCTTCTTTAGGCGAACCGAGATATTCCTTGAAGTCGCGCTTGACCCAATTTTGCATAGCTGTGACGGTCAATGTGGAATACTCTATAAGATGGCCCAATGAAGCAATTTCACCAAGTGAAAAGCCTTTTACATGGCCGCCTTTAATGATCTTTTGTAATATGGGTGGAACATTGGTTGATAAAAAAGCGGGTAACGAAGTCCCCTTTTGTAATTCTTCACGGTGAAACTTTGCCCATGCCTCTTGGAGGATATTCAGCGGTTTCCGGTCTGACAATCCGGTCAATGAGAGCAGTAGACTGGACATCTCCACACGAGTCAATGCAAATGATTCCATATCTGTTTCCCTCCACCATTTGATATTTTACTGAAAAGTTCGTAGAATAGTTCATAAGAACTCATAATAATGAGTATAACCTATTTTAGGAACGAAAGGGATGGTAAAGATTATATGGGTATAGGACTTAGTTTGACGTTGGTGGTTATTTTGATTATTTTAACCGCTTTTTTTGTAGCAACAGAATTTGCATTGGTGAGACTTAGAGGTAGCCAGATCAGTCAAATGGTGCTTGACGGGAAGAAGAATGCCTTGGCAGTACAGAAGGTATCCGCTAATCTTGATGGCTATTTATCCGCTTGTCAGCTCGGGATTACTATCACTGCGCTGGGTATTGGTGCACTGGCAGAGCCTGCATTCGAACAGTTATTGCTTCCTATTTTCGACTGGGCCAATATCAGTTCTAGTGTGAGTCACCCTCTTGCGTTTTTACTCGCATTCATCATTGCAACATTCTTGCACGTCGTTGTCGGAGAACTTGCTCCGAAGACGGCAGCTATAAACATTCCGGAAAAAATCGGTCAAATTACTTCACCGCTGATTATTTGGTTCTACAGAATTTTGTACCCTCTCATTTGGTTCATGAACGGTTCCGCTAATATGCTTGTTCGTCTTTTTGGGATGAAACCAGCTAGTGAGCATGGAGACGCGCATAGTGAAGATGAGATTCGTTTGATCCTGTCCGAGAGTTACGAAAGCGGGAAAATCAATAAAGCCGAATATGGCTATGTTAACCGAATCTTTACTTTTGATGAGATGCTCGCCAAAGAAATCATGGTTCCGCGAACCGATATGGTATGTCTTTTCACCAATCATTCGTTGAAAGAAAATTTCGAAATTATCCGCAAGGAGCAATATACTCGTTTCCCTGTGGCACAAGGCAGCAAGGATAATATTATCGGAATGATCAACACGAAACAGCTCTATTTGCAGTATGATAACAATCCTGATTTTGATTTCCATAGCTTAATTCAACCCGTACTGACAGTATCTGAGGTGACACCGGTCAAGAATCTTCTAACTCGTATGCAGTTGGAGCGTGTGCATATTGCCTTGCTGCTTGATGAATATGGTGGAACATCCGGTCTCATCACGATTGAAGATATTTTGGAAGAAATCGTTGGTGAAATCCGTGACGAGTTTGACGGTGATGAACGCAGAGAAGTCGAAAAAATAAGCGATACTAACTATCTGTTCGATGGTAAGGTATCTCTGTTAGAGGTCAAGGATCTTACAGGGCTTGATTTCGAAGATGAAGAAGTGACCACAGTTGGAGGCTGGGTATACAGTCATATCGCAGATCCAGCCATTGGCAAAAGTATTGTTCGTGACCATGTAACATTGACCATCCGCGAGATGAACAGATACCGTGTCCGCAAGGTTGAAGTTGTTATCGAACAATCAAGCAACACTGAATCATCATAAATCACGAAATCATAACCTTTATTCATAAAAAAAAGGATAGGGTCATCAGATTATATCTGACACTCTATCCTTTTTTCTTTTTGGAGAATTTTGCTCATGTAATGCTCATCCACCCACTTACCATCGACAATAAGAGATTTCCGCTTCGTCCCTTCGATTTCAAACCCGCTCTTGGTATACAGCCCCAAAGCAGCTTGATTATGGGTCATGACGGATAACTCAAGACGAACAATCCCATTGTTCATAGCCCAGATGTCCATCTCACGGAACAGGCCAGCCCCAATCCCATTCCCCTGATATTGTTTCTGAATCCCAATCACTATGTACGCGCTATGTCTATTGCGTCTAACACTTCCACCTCTAACAGACAAGTAACCTGCCAAATGATCGTCAACCTCTGCCCCTATAAGAATTGAAGTTTCTGCTGCCAGAAAGCTTTCGAGCATTTCTTTGACCTGACAAAGACTAGCTTGTCTTTCATCCGGTTCCAATAACATAAATTTGGACTCTTGGTCTAACTGATGCTGAAGTCGAAGCAGTTCACCTGCATCCTCCGGCACCAGTTCTCTAAGTGTAACCATCATATCATCACTTCCAATCGTAAATAACTATAAATACTTCTTGAATACCTTGCTGGAGCTGCTATCATAACCAAGAATTTCGTAGAAACGATGCGCTTCTTCTCTCTTTGCAGCACTTGATAACATAATCTTAAGGGCTCCCTTGGAGATCGCTACATTCTCGGCATGTCTCATTAGCATTGCGCCATACCCTTTTCCTCGTACTTTTTCAGCCACAATGACTCTTTCTATGACAGCAAAGGGCCTATCGTCACACAAAGCATCCATACAAAAATGAAGATGTAACGACCCGACAATTGTTTCTTGTTCTTCGCACACATATAGAAAACTCTCCGGATGATCTGCTATCTGCTTCAGCCGCTCAGGAGATACATGAATAGCTGGATGCTCAGGCAGCAAAATCCGATAAAGTTCTTCAATGTAGGTAGCGTCTTCGGTCCTAGCTTCTCTTATCATTCGTCTACTCCCTTCTATACAACGATTAACAACGACAGACCATGATCACATTTCCATCGGGATCTTTAAAATTAAACCAATGATCATGCTCAATATCCGTGAGAATCTCTCCTCCGTTGGCCTTTACATAATCATAAGCAGCATCAATATCCTCGGTGTTAAGATGAAACGAAGGGATGTTTAGAACAGATTCAGCGGTGTAAATCTTACTGTCCAAAACGATGCCCGGTCCCTGCATAGGGACAACATATAAATGACCGAATAATACCTCTCCATCTAATGGGAGTCCAAGCAATTGGCAATACCATTGTTTTGATTTCTCAATATCCTTTACCGGAATAAAAACAGCACCAATCTGATTCAGAATCGGACTTATCATCATTAAGAAAGCCTCCTCTTTTAAGTTGACGGATAGGGTGTTATTCTAGAATAATTCGATAAAATATGTCAATTACCTCCCTCCATTTAGGGAAGGGCTGGTAAGTTGTGTTATAATTCTGTGAGCATTACTCCAATATCACGTACGTCAGGAGAATTACATTGGCTAACCTGAACTTCGGTGGTTTTAAAATGACCCCACCCAAAGTTTTATCACTAGGATTCTTAATCCTTATCACTGCCGGGACTTTTCTGCTTAGTCTCCCGGTCTCCTCAACATCCGGACAAATATCCTTTATCGATGCCTTGTTTATGGCGACTTCAGCCACTTGTGTAACAGGCCTTGCGGTCATTGATACGGGAACTCAGCTAACTACCTTCGGACAAGTTGTTCTACTCATTTTATTTCAAATCGGAGGATTAGGCTTTGTAACGATGGCTACTTTGATTACCTTGGTCCTTAATAAACGGATATCCTTGAAAGAGCGAATCCTTTTGCAAGAATCCATGAACCAAAATTCGATGCAGGGAATTGTACTCTTAATCCGTAGAGTCCTGATCTATTCTCTTGTTATTCAGCTGTCGGGGGCCGTGTTGTTTGCTGGAAGGTTTATGATGGATATGCCCTTTGGGAAAGCAGCATATTATGGGATTTTTCACAGTATATCTATCTTTAATAATGCAGGCTTTGATCTCTTCGGAGATATTCATGGGCCGTTTAGCGGACTTACTCGTTTTGTAAATGATCCCATTGTTAACTTCACCTCAATGAGTCTCATATTTCTTGGAGGGATTGGTTTTATCGTTCTGTCTGATCTTATGGACTTTCCTAAACGCAGAAGACTCACTCTTCATTCAAAGGTTGTTCTATGGACTTCTCTTATATTGATTGTTATTGGTGCGGGGCTGTTTTTTTTACTGGAGTTTAATTCTACGCTGAAGCCCTTGAGTGCAAGCGGAAAGTTTTGGGCGACCTTTTTACAAGCGGTAACTCCGCGATCTGGTGGTGTCACCACCATTGAAGTTCCACTTTTACGGCAATCCACACAATTTCTGATGATTCTATTGATGTTTATCGGAGCTGCACCTGGGTCGACGGGTGGAGGAATTAAGATCACTACATTCGCCGTACTGGTTACTGCAGTAGCTGCGCGATTACGGGGGAAAGAAGATATTGTAATGTTCCGCCACCGGATCGCTAAAGAAAATGTATATAGAGCCCTTACTATCACATTAATGTCTCTTATGCTGCTTGTCATCGCTACGATGTTATTATCCTTAACCGAGAGCGCTGAATTTCTAACTGTACTTTTTGAAGCAGTATCTGCTTTTGGAACCTCAGGCTTATCTATGGGCCTTACTCCGGAACTGACTACGGCAGGAAAGGTTCTAGTGATTATCCTGATGTTTATGGGCCGGACCGGACCACTTACACTTGCTTATGCTTTGAAACCAAAAGGTAGTAAAGAACTGTACCGTTACCCAGAAGGTAAGATAACGATTGGATAATCATGATATGGCCAGCGGCTACCAGATAATGCCGCTGGCGTCATTTCAATAATATTATTATTCTTCCACGATTTCTTGTTGATCAAGTGCAGCATCCAGCAACTGATTGTACACATCATCGTTATTCTCCAGCAATGCATCCGTTTCTAAGAACTGTTCCTCGCTCCCAGGCTCACCCGCAAAGCTTAGACTGTAATCCCATTCCGTTCCTCTTGTACTGAAGAAAGTAATTTCATATGGAGCCTTATGATTTTCGAGAGTGAATACAGTCCTCCCTACATAACTTTTATCTTCTTTACGGCTCATTTCAGCACTTACGATCTCTAAATTCATTCACTTATCTTCCTTCCTATCATCAAATCAGCTACCCTTTCAGTATATCATTGAAATGAATGTAATTCCTTCTCTTTGCACTGTAAATTCCACGTAATTGACTTTTTTCATCCGGCGGTTAATAATTTAGTACAATGCTTGTAAAGTACTAAACTATTAGTAAATGGAGGAAATTACAATGACTGATTTTCAGGCTAAGCTTAGTAAATATGCAGATTTAGCTGTACAAATAGGTGTTAATGTTCAACCCGGGCAAATTCTAGTGGTGAATGCACCGATTCTTGCCGCTGATTTCGTACGTCTAATTACCGCTAAGGCATATGCTATCGGAGCAAGTTTAGTTAAGGTGAACTGGAGTGATGCAAGCATTACACGCCAACAGTTTGAACACGCTGCACCAGAGGTATTCACTCAGCCTCCTACTTGGTACGCAGGTGAAATGACTGAATTCGCCGAAAAAGGTGCGGCTATCCTTAACGTGATCGCTGAAGATCCTGATGCACTTAAAGGTATTGATCCAGTGCGTATCTCCAATTTCCAAAAAGTTCGCGGAGCTGCCCTCACCAAATATCGTGAAATGCAAATGTCCGACAAAGTGAGCTGGAGTATTGTAGCTGTTCCTTGTCAAGCTTGGGCGGATAAAGTATTCCCTGAGGTTCCAGCCGAAGAACGTGTAGATAAACTCTGGGAAGCCATTTTCCACACCGTGCGTCTTGACCGTGAAGATCCAGTAGCTGCATGGCAGGAGCATCTTGACACCTTGGAGCAAAAAGCGAATGTACTCAATGCAAAAAAATATAAAAAGCTGCATTACATAGCACCTGGCACTGACCTTAGCATCGAGCTTCCTGAAGGCCATATCTGGGCACAAGGAGACAGCATTAATGCAAAAGGTCATTCTTTTGTAGCCAATATGCCTACCGAAGAAGTCTTCACTGCACCACTAAAGACTGGTGTTAATGGCACTGTAAGAAGTACAAAGCCACTTAGTCATGGCGGCAACATCATCGATGGCTTCTCTATTAGCTTTGAGAACGGCCGTATTATAAGTGTTACTGCTGAGCAAGGTCAAGAAGCGCTAGAGCACCTCATTAGCATGGATGAAGGAGCGAAATACTTAGGGGAGGTTGCCTTGGTTCCTCATAAATCCCCTATTTCTGAATCCAACATTCTTTATTACAACACATTGTTTGACGAAAATGCTTCTAATCACCTTGCTATAGGTATGGCTTATGCCTTCTGTTTAGAAGGCGGTAAAGACATGAATCCAGAGCAGTTAATTGAGCATGGCCTCAACAATAGTGTAACCCATGTGGATTTCATGATCGGGTCAGCTGAGATGAACATTTACGGGATAACTGCTGATGGAACTGAAGAACCTGTCTTCCTGAATGGAAACTGGGCGTTCTAATTTAAGCACACAAGAGATACAGGATATTGGGAGGAATAGAAACTATGTTGGATTTCAAGCAAAAGCTGGAGAATTACGCATTGCTGGCCGTGAAGATTGGCGTTAATATTCAACCGGGTCAGACACTCGTTGTGAATGCAGATATTGTATCCGCAGAGCTTGTGCGACTTGTGGTTCGCAAAGCCTATGAAGCCGGCGCGAGACTTGTAAAGGTGAATTATAGTGATGAAGTTGTATTACGTACACGTTATGATCTTGCTCCATCTGATTCCTTCCTGGAGCCGCCGCAGTGGCAAGCCGATGAATTAGAGGATCTTGCTAAAAAGGGAGCCGCATTTCTAACCATTATCTCCGCTGACCCAGATCTTTTAAAAGGCGTTGAACCGGGAAGAATTGCCGATAATCAACGTATTTCTGGGCAGACCCTAGCACCTTATCGTGAGTACTTAATGGGGAATCATGCGAGCTGGAGCGGCCTTGCCTTCCCATCAGCCTCTTGGGCGGCAAAAGTGTTCCCTGACGCTCCATCAGAGCAGCAGGTTGAACTATTATGGGACGCCATCTTTAAAGCCACACGTGCGGATCAGGAAGATCCTATTGAAGCATGGAGCCGCCATTTAGATGGACTCAAAACTCGTTGCGCTTCCTTGAATGAAAGTAAGTTTCGCAAGCTGCATTATACAGCACCTGGTACAGATTTAACTATTGAGTTGCCGGAAGGACACATCTGGTGTCAGGCAGGAGCTGTGAACGGTAAGGGCGTCCCTTTCCTAGCCAACATTCCAACGGAAGAAGTGTTTACTGCCCCTCTGAAGTCTGGTATTAATGGTAAAGTGAGCAGCACTAAGCCACTTAGCTACGGCGGCAATCTAATCAATAACTTCACGCTGACCTTTGAGAACGGTAAAGTGATTGATTTTACTGCTGAAGAAGGCGCAGAAACTCTGGCATCACTAATCGCACTGGATGAAGGATCTTCCTATCTTGGTGAAGTTGCTTTGGTGCCTTTCCACTCTCCGATTTCTGAGAGCGGTATTCTTTATTACACTACGTTGTATGATGAGAATGCCTCCTGTCATTTGGCTTTAGGTGCAGCTTATGCCTTCACAATTCAAGAAGGAATTACGATGACTAAAGAACAGCTGTTGGAAAAAGGAATGAATCAAAGCCATACCCATGTTGACTTTATGATGGGCTCTCCTGAAATGAATATAGACGGAATTAACGATGATGGAACAACAGTACCTATCTTCCGTAATGGGGATTGGGCTTAAGGCATAAACAACACCCGTTAGATCCTAGGTAGAACCAATTTCAAATAACCCGCTTAGCTCTCTAATTAGAGAGTAAGCGGGTTGTTTTTGTTTTAACAGCAACATTTCAGGTGGTAAAATGCCCAAATTTGAATAAAAGTTCAATATTTGTTCACACTATTGTTGATTTCTGTTCACAAATATGTCACAATACAGTTAAGGATTGAATTTCCAAGGAGGGGATTATCATGTTGAGAGACCCAGTATCCAAAGAAGTTGACAGCCTCGAAGAAGAACAGCTAGAAATTCAACCACCGGTAGATTCAAGAATTGTTGCATCTAATGCTATTAAATACACTGCCTATGTTATGCTGCTTTTTGGATTCTTGTATTTCCTGATTGCTTACTTGGCGCCTATGTTGGAACCTTAATGTGATGGATATAATTTTATTGGAAAACGCTTACGGTTAATCACTCTCTATGGAGCAGTGATTAACCGTTTTTATTAATTCCATGAGAATGCTTTGTTTGTCCAAGCTATTGCTGTTGGCGACCATACCCCGTTCATCTTCGTTTGTATCCAAGCTCTGGCCTCTTCTCTATCCCCTTCAAAAGCGGATAGACCGTTATCTGACATCCAGTGACTGACCGTCTCGAACGAGGTGCTGCTCCAGCCATTTACTTCACCTTCATCATTCAGGCGTTGCTTGATGCCTGAGATCACCATATCTAACGATCCTTGAAGCTCAGTAACCGCGTTATCGAAGGCTGTTTTCTTTTCTTTTGCCTTCATATCAGCCTCTGCCCGAAGTTTACGTGTATCAATGCCTTCATGTTCACGAACAATCTGCAGTAAGGTCACAGCTTCTTTACTAGCCAACCCATCCTTATACCGCTCTTCAATAGATTTGGTACTGCCTACTGCTGCTACAAATGCCGGAAACCACTCCCTTGAGACCAAAATAGCCTTTTTCTTAATAAACTTTCCGTATCCTGCAAGACCCTCACCTGGAAACTGCGCACGCCATGACCACGGATCTAAATCTGTTCCAGTATGCCAATTCTCGGGCTTAGTTAAGCCGTTTAAAGACGGGTGCCCGGGAATCAGCGCAGCAAGCGGTAAAATCCCCAATTTCGCAATAATCTCTGCTGTTTCCCCATAAGTGGTGACACTACCTTGTTCATATTCCTGACCCATTTGTTCATCATCTCCTAGATCTAATTTAATCTGATTTCATATTTCCAATTCCGGTTATAAAAGTGCTAATCAAGCGGGTTAGACTCTCGTTAGTATCGAGCGCCATACCAAATCCACCCTTTTGCTCCAAAGAGGCGAATCCATGAAGGATACTCCGTAATCCCCTTACGGCATGAAGTTCTCCTTCTTCACCTAATTGATAACTCTTCATCACCTGAATTATAAACTGCAAAATATGCTCACCAGCCGCTTCAAGCTCCGTGTTCTCCTGTTCAGGGGCTCGTAGTGTAGTCTCATACAAACCTGGTCTACTCCTAGCAAAATCCACATATGCTCGGCCCATCGCGTGTACAGCAGCATCTCCATTTAATCCCTCAGCTGCGTTCGACATGCATGTAAATAATAACTCTAAACCGTAAATGGCGAGCCCGGTCCGCAAATCCTGCAGGCCATTTATATGGTTATATAGTGACGGGGAACGAACACCTAGTTTAGCTGCTAGTGCAGCCAAGGTAACAGCTTCTATGCCTTCAGCATCGGCAATTTCTGCTGCTCTAATCACTAGCGTGTGACGATCTAATCCTGCTCTAGGTGACATTTAATTACTCCTATCCTGAATCATTTGTGCCTTACGTATGGCTTTCTCCATCTCCTGCTTTGGCGCTTTAAGTAAGTTGCCGTGACCAACAGCAAGTAAAACTGGAGAGAACTCTAGAAGCTTAATCGCACTATTCAGAGCTTGTGCTTTATTCCATGTAGCCATTGCTGGAAAAGGAAACAGGGGGATGATGGTTCCAGCCACCGCAGTTCCCCGGAAGGTCTGAAGAGCATCCCCCACGATTACAGCACCGCTGCGTGAATCAAGGAAAGACATAGAGCCGGGGGTATGTCCTGGAGTGTGAATCGCTGATAATGAGCCAATGGTATCCCCTTCGTGGAGAAGGACGTCTGGCTTGGTAGCTATCTTCTTCGGCACACCTCCCTTAATAGGGGTCTGAGGTTCTCCTTCCCGAAGTGAACGATCTCCACGAAGTAATGCCGAATCTCGCTCAGAGATGTACACCTGAGCCTCTGGACGTTGCTTTTTCAGTCCATCCAGTGCCCCAATATGATCATCATGCGCATGCGTTAAGATTATGCGTGTAAGCTTCTTATTTAGCTTCGCTTCGGTCTCCATAATTCCTTTTAGACTAAATGGCATAGCGGCATCTATTAAAGTCAATCCATCGTTTTCCTCAATAATGTAACAATTCACTGGAAAAAAATTTGGCATCCAAGTCAACTGCAGTAAATGACCTTCACGTGTTACTCTCATCCTTACCCCTCCGATAAACTAATGGTATTAGCTTAAATATAAACTAATGAGATTAGTTTTTCAAGAAGTGGTTATCTTTAATATTTAATCTTTAATCTTTAATTCTCAATGTTCTTGTCAGCATTTTTGTTGGATTTATTAATTATGTACCACATCGCCCAAGTGACCCCTATGAAAAAAACAACCGCCCCGACGAGAGTACTCGATATATTTTTTCTAATATCCACTTCTCCCGCTTCTCTAAAATCAAGCAAAAATGTTAGCGTGGCCCAAATAATCGTGCTGATAACTCCCGATATTAAATGAATCTTCTTAAACCGTCTGAGTTCTCCATCCTTACTCGGCAGCAGGTATATCCCATCTTTGACACAACGAACGGTAACATACAAGCAACCTAACAGCATAATCCCAAAAGTATCAACCCAATATTTGATGTCCCACTCCAGGATAAATACTTTTACCAAAAGGCTAATCATAAATCCCACTAACACAATCAACAATCCGTGCGTACTAAACTTCTGAATTTCTGTGATAATTCGTTCTTCTTTAATCTTTGGCCCTTTCACAACTAATCCTCCCCAAAAATATCGTTTAATGACGTATCTAACGCCTTGCAGATGGCTATGCACAGCTTAATCGTTGGATTATAGTTACCAGCTTCAATCAGGCCGATCGTCTGCCGTGTAACCCCTACAACTTCCGCTAACTGTTCTTGGGAAAGATTCTTTTGGATCCTAGCCAGCTTCAACTTGATGTTTTTGTTCTCTCCCACTCCATAACCCCTTTTAATGTTTGTCATGCATTCCATTTTCCACCATTGTAATCTATATCGGTCATTATGTACATTATATATTGCATTTAATTGGTGGGATCAACGTTTGACTTTAGGATCGACGTGTCATATTAGGATCAACGTATCATATTAGGATCCAGACTCCATTTTTCATTCCCTCTCCGTCAGGAAATACTTTCTCCCCACCGTTGGATCAAATGGTGAAGAGTGATTGTAACTGAGTCCATAGCCAGTCAGCTGCGCTGCCAAACTCGCCGCCTTTGCTAGTATGTAAGCACACTTTTTGCCAATAGTTCGGACTCAGATGACCTTATTATGCAAATTCGATTGTTTTCTGCGGGTTATCGGACTCAATTGCAGCTATTTACTCAAAACCACACAGATTCTGCGCCTCTACAAGGTAATAAGCGCTATGCGGTCCGATACTTCTGCAAAATGACTTAAAAAGCTCAAATAGCTGCAATACGGTCCGTAACATACTGAGGGTCTTTGGGTAGTTTGGGTAGTTTGGGGTAGTTTGGGGTAGTTTGGGGTAGTTTGGGGTAGTTTGGAGTTAGTTCACATATTCGCCGTTGCATCGGACTGAGGAGTCCTTATTTCGTAGATTTGCAGCTAATTGACGTGCTATCGGACCCAGTTGCAGCTATTTACTCATAACCACACCAATTCTGCACAGTTACAAGGTAATAAGAGCTATGCGGTCCGATAAATCGGCAAAATGACTCAAAAAGCTCAAATAGCTGCAATACAATCCGATACGGAGATTTGTAGGAAGCCCACAAGAGGTCAGTAGGATAATCACTAGGAAGCCACTAGGAGATCACTAAGAAACCCGCAGAAGGTCAATAAGAGATCACTAGGAAGTAAGTAGAAGGTTGAGCCACATAAGCAGAGGACCGGCAGCGAAACGTGATCAGCACCCAGTAGCCCTCCCCCTCACCCGACTACGGCTAGTCTAAGCAACAAAAAAAGCATCCCTAAGGATACTTTTGATAATTCGACGCTTATGATCTTTCGATGCTTTTGATCTTTCGATGCTTTTGATCTTTCGATGCTAATGATCTATCGATCTTTCGATCTTTTTGATCTTTCGACGCTTTTTCGATATTTTTGATCTTTCGCCGCTTTTAATATACGAATGCCTTCGACTTTCCTTATTCCACTACGCCATTCTCTGGAAAGAAGTCTACGATCTTCAGCAGCTCCGAAGCGTCTGTGCGTGGACGGCTGTCAGGTACAGTCTCCGGATATCCGGCATGGATCATGGCTACAATTTTTTCGCCGGGATTCACACCAATTTTAGTGCGGAATTCAGGATTGTTGATGTAGGGATCAGTCTTCCAAATCGTTCCTACACCTTGCTCCCAAGCTGCGAGCTGGAAGTTCTGTACAAGTGCAGACGCTGCTGCAAAATCCTCGTCCCACTCTCTCTGCCGAGGATCTTCAGGCATCACTACGATTACTGTTAATGGAATATTCGAGATATATTCTTTACGTTTAGCAGCCACTTCTGGATCAGCTATAGCACGTTTTACAAAAGCAAATGCAGATTCAGCTAGGAATTTCGAACCTTCCCCTTGAAAGGCAATAAATCTCCACGGCTCACGCACACCATGATTCGGTGCCCATACCGCTACATTTAATAATTCCTCTAAAAGGCCTTGTGGAAGTGGATCTTTTTTAAAAAGCTTAATCGAGCGTCGTTCTTTTATTATTTCGGCCACACTATTCTGTTGAGTCTGTTGAGATTGCGTCATAAGATCCACTCCCTATTATAGTAATAATGATAATCATTATCACAAATGATACAGCATCTTTCTGCCTTTTGCAAATAACAGGTAACCTTTCGAATCACAGTTAATTTCATATAAAAACAACCGATATACTTCGCAGAAACTTTCGGATGTTATTGTTTCTCTGCATATTAACTCTTGAATTCACAAAAAAACACCGTTCCCGAAGGAACGATGTTCACAGCTTCAGCCGAATCGGCCCATGATATATTCTTGCGTCATTTGATTCTCTGGATTGGTAAAGACTTTATCCGTCTTATCATATTCGACAAGGGAGCCTAGATAAAAGTATGCGGTATAATCAGAGATCCGAGCTGCCTGCTGCATATTATGTGTCACAATAACGATGCGAAGCTCTTCTTTCAACTCCTTGATTAGCTCCTCTACTTTACCTGTGGAGACCGGGTCTAGAGCTGATGCTGGTTCGTCCAAGAGCAGGATTTGCGGGTTAACCGACAACGCTCTAGCAATACAAAGACGCTGCTGTTGTCCACCGGAAAGTGCAAGCGCTGAATCTTTTAAACGATCCTTTACCTCATCCCACAATGCTGCTTTGCGAAGACTGCTCTCAACAATCTCATCAAGAGCCTTTTTACCTTTAATGCCATGATACTTAGGTCCAAAAGCGATGTTATCGTAAATCGATTTATAGAACGGATTTGGCTTTTGCCATACCATCCCGATCTTCTGACGCAGCTTAATCACATCCGTACCCGGAGCATTAATATCCACTCCATCAATCCAGATGCTTCCTTTTGTTTTTGAACCAGAAATTTCGTCATTCATCCGGTTCAAAGAACGAAGAAAGGTTGATTTACCGCAGCCGGAGGGGCCGATCAGTGCAGTAACCGTATTTTCAGCAAATGGAAGGCTTATCCCCTTTACTGCCTCATATGTTCCGTAAAAAATACTCAGGTCTTCGGTTTGAAAAGATTCACGCACTGCTGTTGCCGACGTTCCCATCGATTACTCCTCCTACATCTCTACTTTAATTTGTATGATTAGTTCATTCTTTTTGAAGCTGTAAGCTTACGATAAATAAATCTTCCGAAATAACGTGCTGCCAGATTGAAGATTAACACCATAATTACAAGCACCGCCGAAGCTCCCGCAGCAATCTGTGCAGCATCTGGAGCTAGACCTTCACTGTTGACCTTCCAAATGTGGACAGCCAGCGTTTCCGCTGGACGGAAGGGATTCAGTGGTGAATTCGCACTAAGTGGATTCCAGTTGGTGAAATCCAATCTTGGACTACTCATCCCTGCTGTGAACATCAACGCAGCTGCTTCCCCAAAGACACGGCCAGCGGACAAGATAGTACCTGTAATAATTGTAGGTAATGCTACCGGAAACAACACCGAGGTAACAATTTTCCACTTGGACAATCCTAGTGCAAAACCGGCCTCTTTTTGTTGTTTTGGAACACTACGGAAAGCTTGCTCCGTAATCCGCACCATCAGCGGCAGATTAAAGACCGTCAATGCCAGCGCACCGGAGATTAAGGAGAAGCCCAGATTGAAATAGTTAACAATCAGCAATAGACCAAACAAGCCGACTACGATGGAAGGGAAAGATGACAATACTTCAACAATCAAGCGAATAAAGCCGGTAATCTTACCGGGACGAGCGTATTCCGCCATATAAATACCGGCACCCAGTCCAAGCGGAACTGTAATAATAAGTGTCAGTACCAACAGGAATAAGGAGTTAAATAGCTGCGGTCCGATCCCTCCACCTGCACGAATCTTTTGCGGTGCGGAGAAAAGAAAATCCCAACTGATATGGCTTAAGCCTCTAAAGAGGATATATCCCAAAAGTCCAAGTAGAATGGCAACGATGAGCATCGCGAAAAATACAATAAGACTGGTGGCAATTTTATTTACGGTTCTCGGCTTCAAATTTTATTTCTCCTTTCAAGCATTCTCACAAAGAAGACAAATACGAAAGTCATCAGCATGAGAACCAGTGCCATACTCCACAGTGCATTATTGTGAGGTGAGCCCATGGTCGTGTTCCCCATACCGAGTGTGATCACACTGGTCAAGGTAGAAGCTGACTCAAAGAGTGATTTTGGTACGAATGGCGCGTTCCCGATAACCATTTGTACAGCGAGTGCTTCACCGAAAGCACGAGCCATTCCCAATACAATCCCTGTCATTATGGCAGGAAAGGTTGTTGGAATAATCACCCGCGAAATCGTCTGCCACCGGGTGGCACCAAGCGCATAGGAAGATTCTTTTAAGTTTTGCGGCAATGAAGCCAGCGCGTCTGCAGCCACGCTTGTAATCGTCGGAAGAATCATTACCGAGAGCACAAGCGCGCCTGCAGCTACCCCGATGCCTTGGCCCGGCAGGTTGTTGCGTAGAAACGGTACAATTACACTTAATCCGATGAAACCATATACTACCGAAGGAATCCCTGCCAAAAGCTCAATAACAGGTTGAAGTAATTTTTTGCCCCACCCTGGAACAATCTCAGTCATAAATAACGCAGCGCATAAGCTAAGTGGACTAGCAATCAATGCGGCAAGCAAAGTAACCAGGAAGGAGCCCGAGATAAATGGAAAAGCTCCGAAGGAAGGCGTATCCGCTTCAGGCGACCACTTTGTACCGAAGAGAAATTCAGAAACTGTAGCATTGCCACTTGTGAAGGTTGAAATTCCTTTAGACGCTACAAAATATACCATCGATACAATGATTGTTATCAACAGTAATACACAGAAGGACATATAAGTACGTCCAACAAAATCTTCAATATGATGTTTTTCGAATCGTGAGTTCTTTAGTTTCACCCTCAATTGCTCCCTCTTTCTAAAGTGAAAAGAGAGGCAGATGTATCCGCCTCTAATCACTTGAGATTCTAATCAATAACATTGCCTAGAATTAAATTACTTAGCGGTAACAGTTCCTGCAACGTCGCGAACAACTTGCATTTTAACAGCTGGGATGTATCCAAGTTCAACAACTTCACCTGTTTGCACTTCGTCAGTTAAGAAAAAGTCGAGGAATGCTTTTACTGTTGCATTAGGTTCACCATTTGTGTACATATGCTCGTAAGCCCATACTGGGTATTTACCCGAAACAACATTGTCAACAGATGCTTCTACACCGTCAAGACTAAGTGTTTTAATGGAATCATCCAGGTAAGAAAGAGCAAGGTATCCGATTGCCCCTGGAGTTTCACCGATCATTTTCTTAACCGTACCGGAGGAATCTTCTTGAATCGAACCTGGGATATCTTCTGTTTTGGTTCCAAGTGCAAAGCTTTCAAAGGTAGCACGAGTACCGGAGCTGCCTGGACGGTTGATGATTTGGATTTTTTGATCCGCTCCGCCGACTTCAGACCAGTTAGTGATTTTACCAGTGAAAATGTCCACCAGTTGTTGTTTAGTCAAGCTATCCACACCAGCATCAGGATGAGATACTGCTGCGATCGCTACTACTGCTACTTGATGATCTACGAGTGCTGCTGCTTTTTCCGCATCTGCATCTTTTAATTTTTCTTCTGCGAATACGTCAGAGTTTCCGATATCTACTTGTTTCTCAGCTACTTGAGTAAGACCAGTACCACTGCCACCGCCTTGAACTTGAATGTCCACGCCAGTGTTTTTATCCATGAAATTCTCTGCTACCAGCTCAACCAAGGGTTGTAATGCTGTTGAACCTGAAGCCAGAATCGAACCACTTATTTCAGCGCCGCCGCTTCCTTCGTTAGTTGCTGCAGCGTTTCCTCCCGTGTTGTTAGCCCCGCCGTTACCGCAAGCCGATAGTGCCAGTACGCTTGTTAAAGCCAAAGTCATGATCCATGATTTTTTGAATTGCATTGTTTTGTCTCCTCCTAAATGGTTTGTTAGCATGGCTCCCTGATCAGTTCATACCAAACTGGCTTCGAAAGCTTTAACATGGTGTTGTGGAGCTTGGCCCCCATATGCATGGTTACTGTAAAAGTTCATCAAACGCATATGTTATATGTTGTCCGGGACTTCTTGGCCCCTCTGACTCTTCTTATTCTAGAGCTCGTTCGTTAGAGAAACTTCTTATCTTTGTAAAGCGAACGAAAAAAATACCAATATAAAGTGTATATCTGTATAGATATAATCTATAATGGAGATATAATTTATAATCCAACTTAGCATTATGTGGAGGAAAGTCATGAATATTATGAAATTGAACATCGTAGTTCTAATTGAAAAATATAAAAAAGTAACCGATGTAGCCGCAGAATTAGGCCTTAAACAACCTACTGTATCTTTTCATATGAAGAATCTGGAGGCTGAGCTCGGAACCCCTCTATTTCTTTACCGAAGCGGAAGAGTGCTGCTTACGGACGCTGGACGAGCCCTTTATCAATACGCCCTCAAAATCGTCTCTCTCACAGCAGAAGCTGAGCGCACAGTTAAACAATTTTCTTCCCCCTCAAAAGGAATATTAGAGCTGGAAGCCAGTTTTATTCCTGCAACTTATATTTTACCTAATGTGTTAATCCAATTCATGAAACTCTATCCGGGGATTAACAACTCTTTGACTGTTCAAAGCGATGCTTTGTTACGTGAGCGTCTCCGTAGTCGGGATATTCAGATGGCCATTTTACATACTGCGGATTGGCAGGACGAATCTTTTGATTTTCAGCTTATTGTCCGTGATGAACCTGTCCTAATTTTTGCACCTGGTCATCCATTTGAAGGCCTAGAGAAATTAACACCTGAACTAATTGCCAATGAGCCGTGGATTCAGCATGAGCAAGGATCTTGTTTACGAGGGTATGCCGATCAATGGGCACAATTCAATCAAATCCGTTTATGGAACCGATCCGAGTTGAATTCTCCAGAAGTGATTAAGCAGTTAGTTAGCGGGAGTGATTGTGTTGGTATATGTTCTAAAGCGGCGGTTAAAGCTGAGATTGAGCTAGGCAAGCTTAGCTATGCTAACCTGCCAGGGATTCTGCCTGAAAGCGGCGGGTTTGTGCTCGGCTGGCGTAAAGATCATATTTTAACACCGTTGCAGCAATCCTTTGTTGATATAGTAACGACTCTTGATCTTTAAAAAAACAAGGAAGCTTCTAAAGCCGCAAACGGTTTTAGAAGCTTCCTTGTTCATTTAATCTATAAAAGGAAACATTAATTTCTCATTTTCACTTAAATACATATTCTCCTTCGTGATGATCACGGAGCCTGTATCTATTATCCGTTCCACTTTCTCACCCTCAACAGCTTCAATCGCCGTCTTCACAGCTAAGTACCCCATATTAAAAGGCTTCTGCATTACCGTGCCAAGCAAGATCCCTTTTTCGAGGAGCTTCACCTCATTGCTAGAATTGTCGAACCCAAATAATTTCACTTTGTCCTGAAATCCCATATCCATAATCGCCTGCCCAGCACCTAGTGTAGAAGGTTCATTAAGACCTATTATCCCCTTTAGATTTGGCTCGTCCTTTAGTAAATCAACAGTTAACTGGTACGCTTTTCGCACGGAACCATCACTGTATAATGTAGGCTGCACATCATGAACTCCATTCTCTAAAAGGGCATCACGAGCCCCTCTTTCCCTCTCTATTGCGGTGGCAGAGCCTTGTACAAAGTTAACGATAGCGACTTTATCCTCTGGATCGATATATTTTCTTAACTCCTGCCCTGCCTTACGTCCTGCTTCATAATTATCTGTAGCAATAAAACTCTCTGATACACCACCGCTCAAGCCCGAATCTACAGTAATAAGTGTAATGCCAGCTGATTTGATCTTTTCCGCGATTGGAATGAGGCGATAATAATCTGTAGCAGATAAAATAATGGCGTCAGGCTTCTCCTTAATTGCTTGCTCCAGCAGTTCTATCTGTTGATCTACATCAAGCTCTGTATCCGTTCCAACCGTGCGAACCTCTGCGTCGAACTCCTTAGCCGCTGTTGCCACACCTTGTTTCATCACTTCCCAGAATTCAATACTGCTATCGATAGTCTTGGGCACATAAATAATGGTCCTAACCTTTGCGTCAAGCTCATTTGTAAACATACGATAGGCTAATGAACCCAAAGTAACAATGAAGAGCAGCAGCAGAGTATACAGGCCAATTTTTGACCGTAAAGCGCTCATTGACTCTCCTCCTCATAAATCACAGGTATTCGTAAAGTGGCCGTCGTTCCTTCCTCCATCTCGCTTGCAAAAGACAAACCGTATTTCACACCGAAATACAGCTGGATACGATGGTTCACATTCGCGACACCTACACCGCTGCCAGTCTTGAAATCTGATTTTTGCAGCAGTACCTTACCCATTTGCTCTTCATCCATCCCAATACCGTCATCAATGACCTGTACGATAATATCGTTCTGTTCTTGTCTTGCTCGGATCAGAATGTGCCCTTGCTCAGGATTATGTTTTATGCCGTGATAGATCGCATTTTCAACCAAAGGCTGAAGTACCATTTTTAAAATGCTGCAGGTTAGGATATCTTCTTGTACCTCTATGGAATAAGTGAATTTATTACGATAACGCATGTTCTGAATCGTTAAATAGTGCCGAATATGCTCTAATTCTTTGGCCAGCGGAATCAATTCCTCACCCTCACCAATTGTTGAACGAAGCAGCTTGGATATAGATGAAGTCATCTCAACCACTTCCTCCATCTTTCCTGTCTCTGCCATCCAAATAATCGAATCAAGTGTATTGTACAAAAAGTGAGGTTTAATCTGCGCTTGCAGTGCCTTCAGTTCACTCACACGTTTCATCTCTTGCTCCAGAACGATCTGTCCCATTAACTCTTTAATCTTCATCATCATGAGATTAAACGTACGAGCAAGCTTGCCGATTTCATTCGTGCTCTCAATCTCCACGCGTATGTCGAACTCTCCACGTTCCGCTTTTTTCATATTCAGCTCCAAATTCTTCAGCGGTTTGGTCAGTGCGTAAGAGAGAAATATCGATATAGCCATAGCAAAAATCAAACTAATTGCTCCCCATAAGGCGGCGGTTCCTTGCATACGTTGCTTGTTCGCGACCAAATCATCCGGATAAGTGACTCCAACTATTTTCCAGCCAAAGCTGGTAGTGTCCACAGTGTACAGTTTCTGATCATTCCCCGTGTTAACCGTAACAGATCCACTCTTGATCCCAAGGACCGTCTCTAATTGTTCGAACTTGAGCTGGGAGTAGATCAACTGCTGTTGTGGATGATAGACAAGGCTACCTGCGGGATCGACGATAAAAACATAACCTCGTTTTCCCAGTTCGATTTGTTTACATAGATTATTAATTACACTGTAATTGAGATCTACGAGCAGTACACCTTGTTGATCCGCTTCCGTCATAGCATTCGCATTCGAGAGTTTTCGGCTGATCGAGACTACCCACCGGTATTCATCTTGAAAGATGTGCTGCACATGAGAGGAAGAAACTGCAACGTCAAGTTGATTCATAGCTTTTTGATACCAATCTTGAGCTATTAGTTCAGGAAGCGGTTTCATAACAGCATGCTGTCGATCCGAAACGGTCATGCCATCTGAGCCTGCATATAATATAGAGGAAATATCCGAGCGGGACTGAACGACTGACCGGAGATAATGACTGGCAAGCAGTTTATTCTTAAGCGCCTCTTCTTCATCTAATTTCGAGCCTTTTATATATTTCTCTAAATCACTGCTAGTTAACACCAGAGCAGCTATGCTCTCCATATTACCAATGTAATTCTCGATATTTAGTTTTACTTGTTCTATTAATTGTGAAGTATAGGCTACAGAATTGCCCTTGACCGCGGCTGAGGACAGGCGATAGGAAGTATAACTCAGGACAATAGTTGTGCAGAGGATAAGAAGTGAAAAGGAGATTGCAATATTAGTATGAATACTTCGGCTGCGGAAAAAGCGCTGTGATCTCATAGAGAGAGATTCTCCTTCTGCCGGTGTCGATATTCCTTCGGTGTGCTTCCTACATTACGTTTGAAAATAACACTAAAATACTGTGGATCAGCATAACCAACTCTGGCAGCGATATCATATGTCTTCAACTGTGTGACCGTAAGGAGTTCTTTTGCTTTTTCCAAACGGAGTCGAGTCAGATACTCTATAAATGTTTCACCGGTATGCTGTTTAAAAGTTGCACTGAAATAACTGATGCTCATAAAAATATGGCTGCACAGCTCATTGAGTGAAAAGCTGTCATTACAATAATTCTCGCGAATATAAGCTTCTGCGGCTTGCATCTGAGAAGTCCGAACCGTTGTTCTCTGTTCCGATAGTTTAAGTATCAGCGCATGGCAAGTCCTCTCCAGATAATGCCTTGCTTCATCTAACGTCTTAAGCGTAGCAACCTCTGCAAACATATTATGCGAAACAACTACTGTATTTGGGAAGCCGATGTCGACCACATAGTTCATCAAAGAAACCAGCAGCTGATAGATGCTGCTACGGCAGCCTTCTATAGAGGAGGTATTACTTTTAAGCTCCTGAAACCACTTCAACAGAATTTCCGATACAGCAGAAGCTTTACCTGTCTTTAAAGCGGATATAAATTGCTTTTCCCATGAGGTGAAATGCGCCTGATCCAATCCCTTCCCAAACTCAAGATCCTGTATGGAGATAACTTTATCTATGCCTAAAAGGTAACGATATTCTATGGAGGAGATCGCTTCTTGGAAGGATTGTGGAATTTGTTGCAAAGTATTATATTTTCTACCGATGCCTATGGTGGATGACAGCTTCAAATATTTATTTAAGCTACCCTGGACTTGCTCTGCAAGATGCTGCGTTGCTACTTCTACCGTCTCTAAATTGCCGGATAATATCGCAGCGATTTTTCCATCTCTCGTCTGGAATACCACTCCCTCTTGCTCTTTCTCCAGCTGCTCTTGAACAATGTTAAAGGCACCGAAACGCAGTAGCTCTGCATCAAAAGCTAGGTCCTGGCTTCGTTTCTCCAGTTCTATATCTATAACGAGCGCAAGGTACACTTGACCCTGCAACGGAATATGAAAATAACTCAATTTATTCTCGATTTCTTCGCTTTTCATTCGAGTAGTTACCAGCTGCTCCAAGAATCGTTCCCGCAGCAATGGAAGACTCTGATTAAGTTGCATACGAAGCTTAACTAAATTCGCTTTTTGTAGATGCTCTTCATCTAAATCCTGCTTCATCTTACTTAGAAATTCAGCAAACTCACGTGCATTAATCGGTTTTAATAAGTACTCAGTCACCTTCAGTGTTATGGCCTGCTTCGCATATTCGAAGTCTTCATATCCAGTGACGATAATGACCTTCATATCCCGGTACCTATCCATCACAGCTCTGGCCAATCCCAGTCCATCCATAAAAGGCATACAAATATCAGTAATAATTACGTCAGGACGATGCTGCTCGATTGCTTCCAGTGCATCTCTGCCATTATCAAAATCACCAACCAGCTCAAACCCATATTTACTCCATGAGATCTTATGTTTGATCCCTTCACGAACCTCATCTTCATCATCAACCAGAATTATCTTATACATCCAACACCTCCACAACTTTGAACTTATCAGCATAAGCATAATAGAGGCCGCCTGCGGGAGGCAACCTCTATTATTAAACTCTATTCGTATAGTAGAGGTTTGATCTCATCGGAATCCATATTGTTTTTATCATACCAGTGGAACCCCGTGTCGATGTTCTTTTCAACCGCTTCCCCTTTAATCGCTTGCACAGCTGCCTTCACAGCTTGATAGCCAATACCAATGGGGTCTTGTGTAACAGCACCAGCCACAACACCACTGCGGATAGCATCCATCAACTGCTTGCCAGAGTCAAAGCCGACGACTACGATCTTACCATTCATTTGCAATTCATTTACTGCATTAGCCACACCTACAGCAGAGCCTTCATTAGAGCCATAGATTCCTTTCAGATCCGGATTTGCCTGCATCATCGCTTTCGCAAGGTCTGTGGACTTTAACTGATCTCCACCCCCATATTGCGGCTCTAACACTTGAATATCCGGATATTTTTCTTTCATTTGTTCTAAGAAGCCATCGCGACGCTGTTGCCCCGTGCTGCTTGTTTGGTCATGTATGACAAGACCCACTTTACCTTTCTTGCCAATCAGTTCAGCCATTTTATCTGCGGCCAACGCCGCTGCTGCTTTATTGTTAGTCGCTGCCGTTGCTACAGGGATATCACTGTCTACACCAGAGTCAAAGCCGATGACCGGAATCTTATTTTCCTTTGCCTTTTCTAGATAAGGAATCGCAGCTTTGCTGTCCAGTGCGGCAAGCGCAATTGCAGCTGGCTTCTTGTCGAGAGCGGTCTGCAGCATCTCAATTTGTTTATCCACCTGACTCTCATTTTCTGGACCTTCAAAGGTAATCTCAACATCAAATTCCTTAGCAGCTTTCTCCGCTCCTTGCTTTACCGCTTGCCAGAATTGATGCTGGAACCCTTTTGATATGACTGGAATGTATGGTTTGTCTGAACCGGATGCACTTTTGTTACTATCATTGTTGTTACATGCACTCAGCAAAGTAGTGACTAACAATAGACTGACAAGCATAATAAACCCTCTACGACGCAGTTTCATTTGAATCTTCCCCCTCGTCATTTGCTTTGTATATCACTCCGGATGGAGATCATACCAAGTTTATTGCTTACGGCGGCGTAGAATATCAGCGTAAACCGCAATGATGATTACAACACCGACAATGACCGTCCGCCATTCCTGAGCCACGGACATAATCTGCAAGCCATTCGTCAGCACACTCATAATCAGTGCGCCAATAATCGTGCCTAGAATAGAACCTACACCTCCACTTAAGGAAGTTCCGCCAATGACCACTGCCGCAATAGCCTCTAGTTCATAGCCAGTGCCCAGTGATGGCTGAGCTGAATTCAAACGTGATGCCATCAGAATACCTGCGATTCCACTAAAAATCCCTGTAATGGAATAGATAATAATCTTCCATTTGACTGTGTTCACACCTGATAAGCGAGTAGCTTCTTCATTACTGCCAAGCGCGAAGTTGTAACGCCCAATAATCGTCTTAGACAAGATTATGCTTGCGATCATACCGAGTAATAAGAAGATAACGATGGTGTTGGGTATACCAGGGATCATTTTACCCATGGCGATCTTGGCGAAGATCGGATCATCGTTGAAATAAATAGGTTTGGCTCCGGTGATGACAAGCGACAAGCCTTTGGTGACCATCATAATCGCCAGAGTGGCGATGAAGGGTGGAATGTTCATCTTCGCCACCATCAAACCGCTGATAAAGCCGCACAGTGCTCCAGCCAGAATCCCACCTACAATGCCTAACGGGACGGGCAGACCCCAGAAGGTAATAATGACTCCAACCATAACAGATGAGAATGTCATTACAGTACCCAGAGCAAGGTCGATGCCGCCCGTAATAATAACAAAGGTAGCTCCAAGCGCTAATACTCCGATTACAGCTGTAGAAACTAGAATTCCGACAAGATTTGAGAATTGAAAAAAGTTGCTGGAGGATAAAGAGAATACGATGACCAATATGATCAGACTGGCAAATGCCAATATTTTTTGTTTGAATCCGGATTGCCCTCCCGATTGCTTCATACCCGCTGGCTGACTAATCTCTTTATCCGCGATCTTCATAGTCCTGACACCTCCGGTTAACTCTTGAACAGTTATGAACGTTTCGTCGCATATTTCATAATCGCCTCCTGCGATGCTTCTTCTGCGGGGAGTTCTCCTGTTATACGCCCTTCACACATAATGATAATCCGGTGGCTCATTCTTAGAATCTCAGGAAGATCTGAAGAAATGATAATGATCGCCTTCCCTTGACTCGCAAGCTGATCCAGCAGCTTATAAATTTCACTTTTCGCGCCTACATCAATACCTCGTGTAGGCTCATCGAAGATGAGTACATCACAGTCTCTAGTCAACCACTTGCCGATGACCACTTTCTGCTGATTACCTCCGGACAGAAACTTAACCTTTTGATCTACACTTGGAGTTTTGGTGGCTAGCGCTTCAACATGCTGCTCCGCTGAGCTTCGCATCTCCCGCTCCTTCATCCAGCCAAATGAATTACGGAATTTATAAAAGGAGGCAATCGCATTATTCATGCTGATATCCATATCCACAAGCAATCCGAAACGTTTGCGGTCTTCGGACAAATACCCAATACCATGCTGTACCGCTTGATGTGGCTGACGTATCCGAACCGATTTTCCATGGAGCATAATTTCACCCTCATCGATGGGATCGGCACCGAATACGGCACGTACAACCTCGGTACGTCCAGCTCCCATTAAACCAGCGAAGCCCAAAATCTCACCTTTATACAGATGAAAGCTAATATCCTTGAACGCATGCCCTCTAGAAAGCTTCCGAACTTCTAAGACAACTTGCTGAGTCTGTTTCGCAATCGTTGGTTTCGACGTTTGATATAATTCACGTCCAACCATCATGCTGATGATCTGATCAATCGTTATTGAATCGGTACGAACGGTATCTACATAACAACCATCACGCATAACTGTAATGCGGTCTGTAATTCGCTTCAATTCATCCATGCGGTGAGAGATATAAATAATTCCCACACCTTTATCTCGTAGCTGCTCAATCATTCGAAATAACTCGTTAATTTCTGTATCTGTTAACGCGGCGGTTGGTTCATCCATGATCAATACCTCGGCTTGGAAAGACAAGGCTTTAGCGATTTCAACCATTTGCTGATTAGCAACGGTCAGGTCTGATACCAAAACTCTGGGATCCAGCTTCAGATTCATTTGATCAAACAGTACCTGAACTTTTCGGTTCATCTCCACATCATCAACGAACCATTTCAGACCTTTTCGCGGCTCTCGTCCAATGTAAATGTTCTGGGCGACCGTAAGATGAGGCATTAAATTCAATTCCTGATGGATGATACTAATTCCAAGCTCCTGTGCTTCACGGGTATTAACAATCTCCACTTCATTTCCCTTGTACCACATTTGACCAGCATCCTTGGAATAGACACCTGTCGCAATCTTCATAAGGGTAGACTTGCCAGCGCCATTTTCTCCTACTAACGCATGAACTTCCCCACGCTTCAGCTCAAATTGACATTCATTCAAAGCATGAACACCTGGGAAAAACTTGTTGATTCCCTCCATACGAAGCAACACTTCGTTCATTTTGATATCCACCTCAAATTCTTTGAGAATGCCTTAACCCTTAAAGTGATCGCTTTCAATCCGGAATGTAAAATCATTGTATTCCCTATAAGTTGCCATTGTAATGGAATAATCTCCGTAAAAAAGTTTAAAATTTTATGTTTTACATACAAAAAAAGCTGAACCGAGAGCACCTCAGTTCAGCACAAATGTTATACCCTAAAAATCACATGTCAGCGAACCCTCCTAAAGGCTTGCGCCATTTCCAGCCACCAATGTGAAGGTCTTAGGAATTCCCTTATCATACACGTCGGAGGATAGATTAGGTTCTTCAACTAATTGGCGGATCACTAGTCCGCTATTAGCTGCTGCGGTTACAATTTCTCCGAGTGTCCAGCGGCGCCAATACACAACACTATGCTCTTGTTCACCTGCTGGTTTACCTGTGGAAGGCAAATACTTGGAATAGGATACCTTCTTCTCTTCCAATGATGAGTCAAAATAATCTCCGTTTACTTTGTGTTTGCGTACCTTCGCAGTAGATCCCTTCGAGGAAATAAGCTTGGTCGTTACCGGATGAAAATCGCGGAGTACAAATACGCCTCCAGGAGAAAGCAATCGGCGAGCTGTTTCCATGAATAGTGTAAGGTTGGTAAAGTAATGAACAATTCCTAACTCTGCAAAGACGATGTCATATGAACCATCAAGGACGTCTTCTGGCAGCTTAAGAATATCTGAGACGATATAGGTTAGTGGTACCCCTGCTTCTTGGGCAAGATCAGCCGCATATCGCGCATTGGCTTCCGAGAAGTCAGCAACCGTTACTTCCGCACCTAGTAATGAGAGTGCCACGGCCTTCATCCCGTTTGAGCCCATTAAATTCATCATTTTCTTCCCCTTCACCTCTCCAAAAAAAGAAAGGAGCGGGTGAAGCTTTGCACTTGGTTCCTTTATTAATTTTGCAGCTGCTTCTGACGGTGTACCAAACCGAGTTACCCAAGCGGTATAAGTATCTTCGTTCCAAAGCTCTTCGCTTGTTGGCACAGCGTTTTTTTCTGCCTGATTATTTGAATATTGATTCTGCTCTTCCATCCATTGCTACCCCTTTATGTGTAAAATATCTGTTATGAAGCATTCTGAATGGCATCAGCCATCCGGATAGTTTTCCTTCTTTCCGCGTACAAATATACTGCGAGGCCAATCATAACGAGCAGCCCACCTGCCCATTGTAAGGTTGTTAGCTGTTCACCCAAGAGTAAATACGCTAAGATACTGGCACCCACTGGTTCTCCTAAAATGTTCATTGAAACCGTAGTCGCGGATACATATTGTAGTAACCAATTAAACAAAATATGGCCAAACACCGTTGGCACCACTGCTAACAATACAAAGATTCCCCATTCCTTGTCCGGATAATTAAAAAAGGAAATCCCCATGAACAGATTGTATACGGCAAACACGCCAGCGGCTGATAAGAAGACAATCAAGCTATATAAGTAAGAGGGCATACGCACCACTAGCTTTTGACCGATCAGCATATGTACAGCTACCGCGACAGTGCCTCCGACCGATAATAGATCACCTTTTAGATTATCTGCAGAGATTCCAATATCACCCCAGCCGATAAACACGACACCGCCAATCGCAATGCCAAGCCCTAGAATAGCGGACAGAGCTGTCTTTTCCTTATACAAAAAATAAACACCCAGCATAATGAATACAGGCTCCAGCGCCATGATCATTGTTGAACTAGCTACCGAAGTATACTTTAATGATCCCATCCATAGCAAAAAGTGCAGCGCAAGCATTGCGCCTGAGAGGATGAGCATTAGCCAGTCTTTTTTACGAAGAGCAAAAGCAGCTCCACTATAGGGTCTTGCAAAAGGCAGCATCAGCAGTGAGGTAAATAATAATCTGTACATGCCTTGTATAGATGCAGGTGCATCAGACCATTTAATAAAAATGGCGGAAAAAGAGATGGCCACAATCCCTATCAACATTAATAGTGGAATCGGAAGTGGCGGTTTTTTAAGTTTCACATGTTACGCGTCCTTTCAATATCTTAAGTCACTTATGTTAATTTAACGCAGACCGTGAAAAAATGCATCTATTTTCATAAGATTTCACTAAAAAAAGCACAAGCAATGTCATTTCTGACGAAAGCTCATGCTTCTTAAAAGGCTACGGCTTCAGAACAACCTTGATGCAATCCTCTTTTTTCTCACTAAAAACGTCATAGCCATGCTCCGCTTTACTAATTGGCAGGCGATGCGTAATGATATCTGTAGGATCAAATTTATTTTCTTTAATCATCTTATACAGCAACGGCATATAGTGAATCACCGGCGCTTGTCCCATCTTTAATGAAATGTTCCGTTCAAATAGCTGACCCAGCGGGAACATATTGTAATTAAGTCCATAGACTCCTACAAGCTGGATGGTTCCGAATTTACGTACGATATCTGCGGCCATTCTGAATGCACTGAGCGAGCCTCCTTGCAGCTTCAGAACCGTTTCCACTTTCTCCAAGGCAGATATTTTGGCATCTAGACCCACACAGTCAATAACCACATCTGCGCCCCCACGAGTGATCTCCTTCAAATGAGCCTCAATGTCCTTGATCTCTTCGAAATTATAAACTTCAACATTATTGGTCAGCTTCGCATGTTGCAATCGGTAGCCGATATGGTCAACAGCAATGACTCTAGAGGCACCTTTGATCCAAGCAAACTTTTGAGTTAGCAGTCCAACGGGCCCGCAGCCGAGAACAATGACTGTATCTCCCGGCTTCACTCCCGCGCTTTCTACTCCCCACCAAGCAGTAGGAACGATATCCGATAAGAAAAGAAGCCGCTCATCTTCCATTTCTGCATCCTCCGGAACGACAAAAGGGCCAAAATTACCATAAGGTACCCGCAGCAATTCAGCTTGTCCGCCTGCAAAACCGCCATAAGTATCGGAATAACCAAGATAACCGCCTGTGTCCTTGGCGTCATTAGCATTGTCGCATTGGCTCTCCATCTCATGCTGGCAGAAAAAACACTGCCCACAGGCGACATTAAAGGGGATGATGACTCGGTCACCTTTTTTGACTTTAGTTACGTCAGGACCCACTTCCTCAACAATCCCCATCGGCTCATGACCAATAACATAATCATCATGCATACCTGGAATTTCCCCGTTATAAATGTGCAGATCCGAGCCACAAATCGCCGTAGTGGTAATCCGAACAAGGATGTCATCTTTTTTCTCAAGCGTCGGATCAGCTACTTCTTTAACTTTCACTTTTTTCTTCCCTTGGTAGGTTAGTGCTTTCATGCTGTTAATCCGCTCCTTTGGAGATGGTCTAGAGATATAATTTTCATGCCTTTCTATGTTATATCCCTAAGCCCTAACCTCTTATCCATGAAGAAGCGGGGAATACATCATTAGTGCGTAATTATCAGTTACAGCTTCATCTCCAATTAGATCTCCAGAACGTGTATATACTTTTCGACTGATCTTGTTACTGCGTATATATCCGCCCCAAGGCTCTAGACTAATCCTATGATCACTTTCGTATACTTCATAATCATAAAGCGCCTGCTCATTGCATCTCCACTCCCCGTGTAAATGGCTATCGTCCAGCCAGAGCTTTAGTTGATACGTTTGAGCGGTGTTATTTTTTAATTGAAGATCCAAATAGTTATAAGAACAGGTCGCCCCGCTTCCAAAAGGTTGCGTACGTTGTTCATCTGGAAATACATCATAACTGTGACGATGCCGTTCCATAACGGTAAGTGGCGTATGCAGTGCCATCCAATAGATCAGATTAGACAACTGGCATAAGCCTCCTCCAACCCCGGAATGAAAACCACCATAATGCAGCACCATACCCTGCAGATACCCTTTTCGCTTAGTGGGCTTACCAATACTTCTCCAGTAGGAAAAAGTCTCCCCCGGGTGCACAACAAGTCCATCCAACTTCGCAATTGCCAGCCGTAAGTTAGTTATTTTATTGTATTGAAGCACCATATCTACATTCCGAAGACTTCTTAATAACGGGGTAGCATGAGTCATAGCTGCATAAGATAATGTTTCATCCGTACGCTGCCTCGCTATTTTGCTTCGTCCAGTGCACCATTTCAAATATCTTTTCCAAATAAAATATCGTTTGCCAGCAAACAATCTAAGGCGAGAACGCTGAATAGGCTTCATGGCAGCCTGGGGTGTATTCATCTAGAACTGAACCTCGCTTTCAGCTCGTAACTGGGCGAATCTACCTCCAATTATCGCATTATGATGCTTAACGATCTCCCTACTACTCAGAACCCCATTATCAAAGGTGCTATGAGCGTCTGAGACCAGTACACTTTTATATCCCATGCTGTATGCGCGTCTTATTGTCGTATCCAGACAGAATTCACTTTGCATCCCACAGATCACCAGATCCGTGATCCCGAGCTTTTGGAGTTCATCTTGCAGTTCCGTTCGGTGAAAAGCATCCCAAGTAGGCTTCTCAACGATAACTTCGCCTTCCTGCGGTGTGATGCGGTGACTGATCTGCCAAGTGGGTGTACCTTTTGTGTACTCCTCATCTTCGGTATGTTGAATATACACAATAGGAGTACCTGCTAATCGAGCTTTTTGCTGAAGGGAGACAATCCTTTCCATCACACCCTCTTCATCGTACAGCTTTAGATCATAGGAGAACATGGCTTCTTGAACATCGATAATTAATAATGCTGTTGATTGTTCCAAATGAATAACCTCCAAGAGCTTTTTTCAAAATCATACCAGAAACTGGGACAGACTATCTACCTGCTAGAAGTTACAAATGTTAAAACTAAAAACCGAGTATCTGTAAGCAGATACCCGGACGATTTCATCAATCATTTATTTGCCACGCTTATTATGCCAGATCAATGCATGCAGCTGTGGAAGTACACGAACCTTGTTCATATCCGAATCCACGATTACTTTATTAAACAACCACTCCAGCCTTCCCAGAAGTCGAGCAGAAATGTTGCCCTCTTCCGTGACATCATCATTACCAGGCTGCAGAAAGAGCTGCACATTCGGATATCGCTGGTGAACGTTTTTCGCATAATCAAAATCCTTATCATCAAACACTACGACCTTCAAGCTATGCGTAGAACGACCCAGTTTCTCCATCTTACTCATGATGTTATCTAGCATTTCCCAATTCGTTGTCATTCCTGAGCTTGGGGGTTTAGGACTGATTGTCAGCACATCCACGTCATTGAACCAATCCTGCCATTTACTCCCCTGAGTTTCTATCGCTGCTTTTATTCCACGCTCATGAAGCAGTTTGATGAAGGTACCCATTCCTTCACCAATCAAGGCAGGATTACCGCCTGAAATCGTAACACAGTCGAAATTATCTCCAGCTAACGCCAATAATTCATTTATGATTTCTTCTGATTCCATCATGCGAACCTTATTCTTAGCCGTACCATCCCAAGTAAAAGCGGAGTCACACCAGCCGCAACGATAATCGCAGCCATAGGTGCGGACAAACATCGTCTTCACTCCAATTACCGCACCTTCGCCTTGAATAGTTGGACCGAACATTTCAATTACAGGAATCTTACTCACAGTCACAGCCTCCATACAAACGGTAGGATGGCCCTTCATCCGGAACATCTTCAGCCAGCACCTCTGCCCAAGAGGTTGGAGTCTCCCATAGCTTTACCGAGTACAAAGGCAACCCTGCTTGCTTAAGCTTGTAGGCAATATATGAAGACATATTCTCCACTGTGGTGCGGAAAGACAACAAGGCTACTTTGGAGCCCGTATTCGTTAACGTCTCTAACACAGGTTCATTTCCCATGGCAAGAAAAGCGTGATCTAAACGATCTACAAGGCTTTGTTGTACTGTCATTTTGATATCGCTGAAATCAATGACGAAGCCTTCATCCGAGTGGCCTTCCGCGGCCATAGGTTTGCCCTTAAGCACTACTTCGAGCTTATAAGTATGTCCGTGCAGGTTGCTGCATTTCCCTTTGTGTCCCACTAACTGGTGTGCCGCATCGAACGTAAATATTTTGCAGACTGAAACCTCGTTAAGCATTAAGAACCGGCCTCCATTCTCTCCGCCTCATATTGCTCAAGACCACGCTGACGCAATAGACAGGCTGGACAAGTACCGCAGCCACTGCCAATAATACCGTTGTAACAGGTCAGTGTGTGTTCGCGAACATAATCAAAATACCCCAGTTCATCGGCCATTTTCCACGTTTCTTTTTTATCCAGCCACATTAGGGGAGTGTGGATCGCAAACTCATAGTCCATAGATAAGTTCAGCGTAACATTCAATGATTTCACAAAAACATCACGGCAGTCCGGATAACCGCTAAAGTCCGTTTGGCAAACCCCAGTGACGATATGGGAGTACCCCAGTTGTTTAGCTAATATTGCGGCAAAAGATAAAAACAACAAATTCCGTCCATCAACGAAAGTACTTGGAAGCTCATCTCCTTCACCAGCCACGATATCTATATCCTGACGGGTAAGTGCATTGGGAGCCAGCTGATTGAGCAGCCCTAGATCAAGAATATGCTGTTTTACATTAAACTTAGCTGCTATCGCTGTTGCAACTTCGATTTCAGCCGCATGACGTTGATTATAGTTGAAGGTAACTACCTGCACTTCCTCATACTGCTGCAATGCCCAAACCAGGCAAGTGGTGCTATCTTGTCCGCCGCTGAATACGACGAGTGCTTTTTTGTTCATATGAATCTCTCCTTATCACAAGTTGGAATTTAGCGGTTGTCCACTTTTTCTGGATAGAGGTCGTGATTGATTAAGCGGTGTTCCGCCATCGCCTCATACTTCGTACCCGGTCTTCCATAGTTGCAATAAGGATCAATTGAAATGCCTCCGCGCGGAGTGAACTTGCCCCATACCTCAATGTAACGCGGATCCATCAGAGAGATCAGATCATTCATAATAATGTTGACACAGTCCTCATGAAAATCACCATGGTTGCGGAAGCTAAACAGATACAGCTTTAATGATTTAGATTCCACCATTTTTTGTTCAGGAATATACGAAATATACAGCGTGGCAAAATCCGGCTGACCCGTTACAGGACACAAGCTAGTGAACTCAGGGCAGTTGAATTTAACAAAATAATCACGCCCGGGATGTTTGTTATCAAACACCTCCAGAATGTCTGGATCATAACCAAACTTGTACTGTGTTCCCTGATTACCAAGCAAAGTAACTTCTTGCATTTCCTCTTTCAATCTTCCTTCTGACACGACAAAAAACCCCTCTCTTTTCCTTCGGCCTTGGCCGGTAATGGAAAGAAGAACGAGATTTCGAAAACTTGGCTCCACTAAGAAGAAACGGAAGCAACGTCCGTATAAAGGACAGCAACCGCTTGTACTGTTTAATATATTCTTAGTTTTTTATAGAGGGAGTTCGCGAACCTCTCCTGCACAACTTTAGCGCAGACTTCTTCTTAAAGCATATTGCGTCTTGAACTATACCATGGGTAGCCCGCTCCTGACAAGTTCTACTCTTTACTGTTATCTTATACAGATCAGCAAATAACTCCAGATTAACGTGGATAGACCTGCGTATGTAGAGATTAGGAAGCTCAAAAACCACGCCAATTTGATCGCGAATTTCTTTTTTAATCACATGAACTATTCATATGGTTAATTAATATGTGGCAAAAAAAAGGATTCAAATCCTAAGAAAGGGGTAACTTATTCATAATAATCTTCGAGCTAAGGGTGGGAGCATATTATGGAGCAAAGTATACAGCAGCTTATGGATTGGCTTAACAATCATTTAAATGAAACAATCGCTATTGAAAAGAAAGAACTTCGTGATTTGGATAAAGTTCATTTCAATTTAGAGTCCGTAGATTTCCGGAGTGCAGACGATGTCATTGATGAATATCTTGGAAGTGCACTGATATTAAGAGGTTTCGGCAGCACACTTAACGCCGATGGTGAACTGGTATCCCTGCCACAATCCACTTATGATTTAGCTGTTGAAGGTCTTCAAATCGTAGACTTAGCCGACCGCAAGGCAGAAATAACTACGGACAGAGCTAATTACACCCTTTCAGTAGATTAAACGAACATGATTATGATAAGCAAAAAGAGCCCACAGCGATCTGCGGGCTCTTTTTGCTTATCATTTATTCTTCTCCAATGATCTCCACTTCAGTTTCCAGCTCTACACCGAATTTATCCTTCACAGTCGCTCTTACATGGTGGATTAGCCCGATGTAATCACTGGCTGTTGCATTATCTGCATTCACAATAAATCCCGCATGCTTCTTGGATACCTCAGCACCGCCGATTCTTGTACCCTGTAAGCCGCTCTCTTGAATTAACTGACCTGCAAAACGGCCTGGAGGCCGCTTAAACACACTCCCACAGGATGGATACTCAAGCGGTTGCTTCGATTCACGTAAATAAGTTAGTTCATCCATTTTTGCCTTGATCGTTAAAACATCACCGGAAGTCATAGCAAATTTGGCCTCAAGTACAATATACTCACCGCTTGCGAATACACTTTTTCTGTATCCCCATTGCAGCTCATCTCCTTGCAGAGTTACCAATTGCCCGTTCTTATTTATAGCTAGTGCACTATGCAGGACATCTTTGATCTCACCGCCATAAGCACCTGCGTTCATATAGAGCGCTCCACCAACTGTTCCTGGAATGCCACAGGCGAACTCAAGACCCGTAAGCTCCTTATCAAGCGCATATCTGGAAACATCAATTATTTTGGCACCACATTGCGCATATAAGAGATTGTCGCGAATTCCCATTTCGGTCAGTCCTGCCGTTTGCAGAACGATTCCACGTACCCCTCCATCACGGATAATCACATTGGAGCCATTCCCAAGTACCGTAAGGGTTATCCCATTTTGTTCTGCATATGTAACAATCTTTTGAATTTCATCATAAGTAGCTGGTGCAGCCAAAATATCAGCTTTTCCGCCCATTTTAGTGTACACGTGATCTTTTAAATTCTCATGACTTTTCACTATTCCTGCAGTCATTAGCTGCTCTAGATCATCTTGAATTTTGTCAATATTCATGTTTTCATGCTCCTTTAACCATGTATAAATGATGGTCCTTGATCTATTTTAAAGAGTTATTATGAAATTGTAGGCAACCACAACTGTAACAACGAACAGGCTCCCTTGTCAATGACGGGAGCCTGTTCGTTGTATGATTTTAGATGATAATTACACAGCTTTATAGGCAGCAAGCTCGTAAGGAAGACACAGTGGCACACCCGTACGTGGATCCGGAACGATATCCGCTTCAATTCCAAACACTTCCCGCAATACATCTGGTGTCATAACCTCAGTAGGTGAGCCTTCGCTAACTACAGTACCGGACTTAATCGCTACCATATGCTGCGCATAACGAGTAGCATGATTCAAATCATGCACGACCATGATAATGGTACGGCCTTCTTCCTCATTCAGCTTTTGCAAAAGTTGAAGAACTTCGAGCTGATGCGCCATATCTAGAAACGTTGTAGGCTCGTCAAGGAATAAAATATCTGTTTCTTGAGCCAACGCCATAGCGATCCAAGCGCGTTGACGTTGTCCACCAGAGAGACGGTCAATAGGGCGATCATGAAAAGATTCCATGCCCGTAACAGAGATGGCGTTGGAGATGATGTTGCGATCCTCTGCGGTCATCGTGCCAAATCCCTTTTGATGAGGGAAACGACCGTAGCTGACCAGCTCAGATACCGTCAGACCGTCAGGAGCCGTTGGGTTCTGCGGTAGAATCGCTAGCTGACGAGCAACCTCTTTAGTTGAAAAGTTATGGATCGATTTGCCGTCCAGCATTACGGTGCCACTCTTCGGCTTCATAATCCGGGCCATCGTTTTGAGGATTGTAGATTTACCGGAGCCGTTAGCGCCCACTAGTGCGGTGATTTTCCCCGTAGGGATAGACAAGTTCAATCCCTTAACTATAGTAGCCTCAGCATACCCAATACTTAATTCTTCTGTATTCAAACGTTCTGACATGATCTACAACTCCCTTAAAAGTTTTATGGAGCTATGCTCCTAAGTATGAAATAATTTACGCTTTCGACTTGGCGAGTAAATATAAAAAGTAAGGTGCGCCAATAATCGCAACCACAATGCCAGTCGGAACTTCCGCAGGTTGCAGCACCCATCTGCCGATGGTATCAGCGGTAATCATAAGAAGCGCCCCTGTCAAAGCACTAGCAGGTAATAACACCTGATGGCGGGGTCCCACGAGCCTGCGAGCCAGGTGTGGTGCTATCAGGCCGACGAAGCCAATACCTCCACTTACCGCGACGCAGGAGCCGGCAAGCGCTACGGCTGTTACCAGAAGGAGAATACGTTCCTTCTCCACACGCATTCCTAGACCTAATGAAGTATGGTCCCCTAGATTCAATACATTTAGAACCCGGGCTTTATAGAAGGCGAACGGTAACAGAATCGCGATCCAAGGCAGCAAAGCAAGGACGAATCTCCAATCCCCACCCCATATTTTCCCGGCGATCCAAGTAGCTACAAATTGATAATTATTAGGATCAAGCCTAAGTGCCAATACAAGCTGGCAAGCATTGATTCCTGCAGCGACCGCAATCCCGATAAGGATCAGCCTTGTAGGAGACAGACCATCTGCCTTCCGGTAGGCAAGAATATAGATTAAAGCTGCGGTCAGGCCAGCCCCACCAAGTGCTAGGAGAGGCAAGACAAATACCGGAGCTGCTGTTGTAGCCGGAAAAAACGAGATAAAAATGATTACCGCAAAACCTGCACCAGCACTTATGCCCAGCGTAGCCGGTTCAGCGAGTGCATTACGTGCGAGACTTTGTAGAATACAGCCCGATACTGCAAAGCCCGCTCCAACTAACAATGAAATTACGATGCGGGGTAATCTGAAATCAAATAAAATAAGCTTTTGCTGATGTGTTCCATCACCCATGAGTGTATGTAATACCTCTAGTGGGGATAGACGCATAAACCCTGTATTCATACTGACTATAAACACAACGACGATCAGTATAGCAAGGAGTGATAACACCGTTAGGGCGCGTGTGCGGCGTTCTTTTTCATCTGGAGTAAGGGTTAATTTGGGCATTACAGCTCCCCCTTCCGCTTACTCGCTAAATAAATAAAGAACGGTACGCCGATGATGGCAATTAAAGCTCCTAGCGGTGTCTCATAAGGTGCATTTATCATTCTTGCGGCAATATCTGCAAAGATAATCAATAAGCTCCCTAGAACTGCGGAGCAAGGGATAATCCAGCGGTAGTCCACTCCAACGAAATAACGAGTAACATGTGGAATAATTAGTCCTATAAAAGCAATCGGGCCAACCGTTGAAACCGCACTTCCAGCTAAGATAACCACAACAATCATACATGCCAATTGAACTAACCTTGTCCGCTGCCCCAGACCAACCGCTACTTCTCTTCCTAAGCTGAGCAATGTGACGGATCGTGATAACATCATCGCTGCAATTAAGGCTACGGCCACCCAAGGGAATATAATCTTGATCTGAGTCCAGCTAGCTCCCCCCATCCCACCAGCTAACCAGAAGGCTATGTCCTGAGATAAGTTGAAAAGAATAGCTACTCCCTGACTAATAGCAACCAATAAAGCACTAACTGCCGAACCTGCTAATGTCAATCGCAAGGGGGTCAGGCCATTAAAAGAAAGCGAACCGATTCCGAATACGATAAAAGAGGCCACAGCGGCACCGATAAAGCAATACAACATTAGTGAAGTGAATGAGAGTGAGGGTGCAAAAGCAAATACTATGGCCAGCGCTACCCCTGCTCCTGCATTCAAACCTAACAGCCCTGAATCCGCAAGCGGGTTTCTTGTCATCCCCTGCATGATAGCCCCTGCTACTGCGAAGCAAGCACCGACTAAGGCGCCAGCAATAGCACGTGGAAATCGCAGTTCTCTAATCACCTGATGTTTTTGTAAATCTGGATTGAAATGAAATATAGCTTCCCATACCGTAGCTAACTTGATATCTGCCGCACCCACTGAGACCGAAAGTGCCAATCCGAAGGCAATGGCAGCAAGTCCAAAAATAAGAATACCAATGGCAGCTGCCGGTCGGGTATGTAGAGCTTTTTTGGGTTCATTTTTAATACGATTTGCGAAATCTGAGGGTGAAACCATGAGTCGTCTCCTTATTCAATAGTTACAATGGTTTATATGATAACAACAATCATTCTCATTATCGCAAAAATATTTATGTTGTACAATTGCAGGAACGATTTTTCCGTACTATGGGATTGGTTTATAAAAAAATGGTGCAGATCTTTGTATCCCGAGATACTTGATCTGCACGCCCTTCCCCACCGAAATGATCAGTCTCATTCATGGTGAATTACGACTTTTATTTCACAAGACTTTTTAGCACATCGTCAATGATTTTGCTGCCAGCGTTCGCCCCACTGTAAAGCCAGCTGCTTGTTGAGCTCATTTCATGCACATTTCCAGCTTTTACAGCTGGGATGCCCTTCCAGATTGCACTATCTAGGATCTCCGAACCTTCAGTCTTATCACTATTTACAAGGAAAATATGATCTGCGGTCAGCTCAGAAAGCTTCTCTAGTGAGATCGGATTCCAAGTTGCTCTTGTTCCTACTGGGATCTCTGTTACTAAGTTAGGCAGCGTTACGCCAAGGTCTGTATATAATACAGCTCCACTGCTGCGGGTTTCGTCTACAATATAGAAGTTTTTTTGCACCAACCATAAAATAGCCGCGGACTCTTGTCCAATAGCTCCTGTAAGCTGTTCTTTCGCAGCCGCTGCTTTAACATCATAATCTTTAATGGCTTTTTCTGCTTCAGGGGTTTTGTTCAAAATCTCACCCATCTTGAGCAACGATTTGCGCCAATCTTGATTTAGTTCATCCCCAATTACATAAGTGGGTGCAATCTTATTCAACTGATCGTAAATCCCGTTCTGAACAGAAGACTCCGATGGGATGATAATAAGATCCGGAGCAAAGCTGGTTACAGCCTCTAACGGAAGGTCGTAACTAATTGTAGGAACATCCTTCAATTCAGTGGCCAGATAATCCTGAACGCCATTTGTAACTGACCATTGAGCTACTGGAGTTACACCCAGAGTTACCAAAGAGTCTTCCAAATATGAACCCAGAACGCGCTGTGGATTAGCCGGAATCGTTACTTTATGACCCATTGCATCTGTTAACGTCTTAGGTGCAGCAGGTGCCTCTGTAGATTCTGCTGTAGGCGCTGTTGTAGGCGCTGTTCCTGCATTTGATGAGCTTTCAGCATTATTATTACCACAAGCGGAAAGTATTAGCGTCATCACTATTAGTCCGCTCATCGTCACTTTCATGCTTCCTGATCTTTTTCTGTTAAGCCAAAACATTAAAAACCCTCCTATATGTAACTGCTTTGATATTCAAAGGTGACCTTTACCTCTGCTTCACTTTTAAATGATATTGATTCTCATTCTCTGTGTCAACATATAAATTTCAAATTCTGTGGATTTGCAACAATTTCCTTCATATAAAATACAAAAGAGGTTATATTCCGAACGTTCCGGATATAACCTCATCTTTAATCTTCTACTTATTTATTTAAATGATACGGGACAGTCGCTACTACAACGTCCTTTTGATTCATTAGATACGAGCGGATTAAAAAGCTGGTCTGATTATGAAGCACGGCTTGCCACCAATGTTTGGTAATAAACTGTGGAATCAGAATCGTGATGTGATCCGTCGCAGCGGTCTTCCACTCTACCGTATCGATAAACTTCACTAACGGACGAATGATACTACGATATCTGGAACGAAGTACAATCAGGCGTACACCTGGATTCCATTCCTCCCACCGTTGCTCCATCTTATGAATGTCTTCTTCATCAAAGCCTACATACACAGCAACAACATTATCTGTTAGAGACTTCGCATAGCTGATGGAATGTAATACAGCACGTGTAACCCCTGCAACAGGAACAACTACAGTACTTCCTTTAATTACAGGTTTATCCGTAGCCGGACATATACGCAGTTGATCCGCAGTGTTCAAATAGTGCTTATGAATACGGTGGAACACGAACATTACAGCAGGTAAGAAAATGAATGCCATCCATACGCTCGAGAATTTAGTAATGATAAATATAAGCGTAATCGTCAATGTAGTCAGCATACCGATGGTATTTACTACAAATCTTTTCACCCATCCAGCGGGTCTTGTTTTGATCCAATGCACCATCATCCCCAGTTGGGATAAGGTAAAAGGAATGAACACGCCTACCGCATATAGTGGAATCAAACCTTCCGTATTCCCATGGAATGCAGTCACAAGTATGATAGACATAACTCCTAGAAAAATAATGCCGTTTGAGAAGCCAAGGCGGTCACCACGGACCATAAATGCATGTGGCAGATATTTATCTTTTGCAAACATAAAGGCAAGCAGCGGAAACGCTGAATATGCTGTATTAGCTGCCAAGAACAAAATCACTGCTGTAATCCCTTGAATGAAAAAGTACAATCCGCCACGGCCAAAGGTCGATTCAGCGATCTGAGAGACAACCGTAGCCTTTTCATCTGGCACAATCCCATACCAATACGCCAGCACAGTGATTCCGGTAAACATAAAGCCAAGGATAAGTCCCATGATCATTAGCGTCTTGGCTGCATTCTTCTCAGCGGGTGCTTTAAAGTTTGGGATCGCATTAGATACGGCCTCAACCCCCGTTAGGGCTGAACAACCAGAGCTAAACGCTTTTAATAGTAGAAACAAACTTACATTAGATACGGCGCTGCCTATTTCAGGAACATTCGCATGCGCGCCACCCATTGCATATTTAACGATACCGGAGATAATCAGAACAACAATCGAAACCACAAACAAATACACTGGAATTGCGATAAATGAAGCCGATTCAGTCACTCCGCGAAGATTAATGATTGTTAATAAAACGATAACAGATACAGCGATGAGAACAGTATGATTATGAAGACTTGGAAAAGCCGATGTGATCGCATCCGTCCCTGCCGAGGCACTAACCGCTACGGTAAGAATGTAATCCACCAATAATGAACCCCCAGCGAGCAGCCCTGTCGGAATACCAAGATTACTCTTGGCTACGATATAAGCTCCGCCTCCTTGCGGATAAGCAAAAATCGTCTGCCGATAGGATAAAATCAGGATGGCCAGCAGGCCCAATACGGCTAATGCAATTGGCAGGGAATACCAGATGGCAGTAAACCCGGCAGCCACTAGTACAATCAGAATTTGTTCCGTTCCGTAGGCTACAGACGAGAGCGCATCAGAAGACAGAACAGCCAGTGCTTTAACCTTGGATAACTTTTCATGATCGAGTTCATTCGACTTCATCGGACGTCCGATCAATAGTCGTTTTACCTTGCTTACCATGGTGGATACAGTTCCTTTCTTTGGGAGCTGAAACGGAATTTCCGTGCGCTGTTTTCATCGGTGGATTTCATAAATGCAGACACAAAAATAAGCATACGGAAATGATCCGCATGCTTATGCATGGTCATTTTCCCACCTTGCTTACGAGGTTAGCTGGCGGATTCGGGCTGTGGTTATAGCCCTACGGTAGAGGTCTGTTCGACCCGGTTCCGATTCACCCCATTGGCATGAATGCCAAGTTTGGTTCCCCCGTTTTTCCTAAGAAAATTCAGCGCATATTCAACTTCTCACAAGGTCTAATATTAGTCTACAAAGTGCCTACAGTAAAGCGTTGAAAAAAATGAAAAAAGAATGAAAAAACATCCAATAAGCTCAAATATAGCGTCTTATTGGATGCTCTCTTTCATTATCTTCAATTATCCCTCTAGCCCGTGATTTTAATACCTTTTCAGCTTTTTTGTAACTTCCAAAGTAAATACTAAAATCCTAAGCTCTCCTCAGCATCTACTTCAATCACTTCTTCTTCCCTACGTCCATACCAAAGAAGGAGACTTATTAGAGCAAACGCTATTAAAGCTAACAAAGGAATCGTTATAAATCCGAAGTAGTTCAAGTAATCTTTATTACAAGGAACACCAACTGTACAAGGTAGAACTTTACTTAATGCTGGAATCTTCTGTTCCGCATAATGATAGATTGAGATACTGCCACCAATCAAACTTAATGGAAGCACATAAGGAATGATGCGCTTATCTCCACGGAAAGTGGCAATTCCCAACAAAAATAACTGCGGATACATAAAAATCCGCTGAAACCAGCAAAGCTTACAAGGTTCATACTTCAAGACTTCACTTAAATACAAGCTACCAGCTACAGCAACCAAAGAGACGAACCAGGCCAGATAGAGGCAGTTACGCTTGCAAAAAGATAGGAATTTTGTCACTTTGCCTCCACTGCTTTTGCGGCGGTGTTAATTTCAGATGTAATCGCTTCAATATCGAAAGGTTCAGCCGTTTTCACTCCATTAATGTAGAGCGAAGGCGTAGTTGTCACGCCTGCGTCAGTTGCCAACTGAATGTCTTTCTTCAGCTCATCTGCATAAGTTTTCTCTTGGATGTCTTTACGCAATAGATCGTAATCGATCGCTAATTTCTCTTTTTCAGCAAGGCTTACCAAGAAATCCTCAGTGGCCCATTCCACACTCTCATCCCCTTGCTGCGCATACACAGCATCATAGAACTTCCAGAATTCATCCTTATTCTGATGGTATACAGACAATGCAGCTAGTGAAGCTGTCTCAGAGTCAGGACCAACGAAAGCCATATTTACAAAGTAAAGAGCTGCTTTTCCCTCGTTGACAAAATCTTGAACAATTTTCGGTTTCATGGAGCCAGCAAATTGGGAACAAGCTGGACATTTGAAATCACCAAATTCAACAAGCTTAACAGGTGCATCCTCATTACCAATCCTAGGTAGCTCACTATAATTGAATTCTACCGGTTCTCCTGTAGAGACATTCTTTGCTGCATCTTTCGAAGCTAACATAAACAATCCAACAAAAATGATAACTACTACAGCTATTGAACTAATAACTAAAATTCTCGTTTTCTGCTTCTGTTGCTCCTGTTCTACCCGTCGTTTCTCTTGTTTGCTCAACTGGGGAACATTTGGACTTTTTTTAGGTTTACTCAAGGAGAATTCCTTTCTGTCCTCTAGGGACTAATGTAGTTTTTATCATATACATTTAAAATTATATAATTATTAATCTCTTTTTGGCAAACAGTATGGTCAAAAAAAACAGCGTAACTCCAAAAGGAGAAACGCTGCTCTTATTTTAAAAATATATAATTCCATTAAGCTCCAGCTTCTTCATTCAATAACTGTAACCGCAATAGCTTAATTCGAGAAATTCGCTTATTCTCAGTCTCTTCTACAATAAATAGATGATCATCAAATTCTACGGATTGCCCTTTTTGAGGTGGATTAACCTCCAATTTAGAATACAGCCAGCCGCCTATCGTATCGTAATCCTCAGTCTCCATATGAAGACCTAAAAGATCATTAATCTCTTCAATAAGCATCAAACCGTCAATGGAGTGTTCATCCTCGCCAAGCTTCTCAACACCGGGACGTTCCTCATCAAATTCATCCTGAATTTCTCCAACAATTTCCTCCATGATATCTTCCAGTGTCACCATTCCTGAAGTACCCCCATACTCATCGATCAATATGGCGATTTGTGTCTTCGCGCGCTGCATAACTTTCAGCAAAGCACTAATCTGAATGGATTCCGGCACGGTCAATATTGGACGAATTAATTTCTGATAACTTTGTGGACGATCCTTAATTAAGTCCTTTATATGGATGAAGCCTAAAATATGATCCTTATCACCGTCACAGACGGGATAACGTGTCCTCATGCCATCATAGGCAATCTCAAGGTTCTCCTCAGCAGAAACATGATTATTCAGACAGATCATCTCTGTCCGCGGAATCATGATCTCCCGAGCCATGGTATCCACAAATTCAAAAATATTGTCAACTAACGCCATTTCAGTATTATCTATAAAGCCGCTTTTGTTACTTTCCTGCATGATAATACGAATTTCTTCTTCCGTATGCGCCGTTCCCAGCTCTGAAGCCGGGGCTAATCGGAAAATTTGCAGTAAACCACGCGCCAGCCCATTAACGATCCATATCACTGGATACATGATTTTGTAAAATACATTCATCGGTCCTGCTGTTAGTAAAAGGACAGATTCAGCCTTGTTAACAGCAATGGTCTTAGGTGCAAGCTCACCTAATACGATATGCAAGATAGTAATGAACATAAGAGCAATAACCAAAGATACAACATTAACAGCAGTTTCTCCTAAACCTATGCTTCCTAATAAAGGCCCGATAAGATTAGCTATAGCTGGTTGACCCAGCCACCCTAACGCAAGCGAAGCCAATGTAATGCCGAGCTGACAGGCTGAGAGATAGCCATCCAGGTTGCTGACAATGCTTTTTGCATTAAAAGCTTTTTTACTACCTTCTTCAATCAGGGTATCAATTCTACCACTTCGTACTTTCACCATTGCATATTCGACTGAAACAAAAAATCCGTTTAACAATACCAACAAAATAATAAGACCAACATGTAATATACCGGGTAAAGGGTCGCTCAATTTATACTCCTATCCACCATTTTCCGTACATGGATGGATAGGCCCACCTCCTTCGTTTTTTCAGAGTATTGGCAAAATGCTTGCCGTTTGTTCCTTTCAGTATCAATTTCCCAATGGTTTCATCTCCAGTCTAGAATCACGTTTTTGAATATATACTTTATTATATTAATATATTGGGGCAAACCGCAAGCATGCGTGTCCTTTTGAAAAAAAATGGGCGATGATTATCAAGATTATTCCATAAATTCATCACAAATAAAAAGAACTCCTAACCTTTTGGCGTTGGAGTTCTTCTCATCGAAGATGGATTAAATTTAGCGACAATTTCTCATCGTTGGAGGATTGCCAATTACACCTGGGTATTGGTAAGTAAGGGGCTCATCGAAGGTAGCATAATCAAAATAAATCATAAGTAAGACGGTACGTTGGCCGGTCGCAGGGTCACTGATAATAATGTGGTCACGGCCTGCCGCTTCCAGCACACCCTTGTAAACTTTGGCATTCCAGTCTTTGTTATTCTCATAAGTAAAATAAAACGTACCTACTTTTCCTAAATTCAGGCGGAAAATATTCTCAATGTAGGATTGTTCGAACGTTTGTGGTGGGTTCTGAACTACTACTCCCCCTGGAGTCATTGGACTGCCACTGCTTACTTGGGGTGGCATGCTGCCCATGCCTTGCATTCCTGATGACATCGGCATTCCGGAAGACATTGGCATACCTGAAGAAGAGACACTACCGATGGTATAAGTTACGGGGCGGTAAGGTTGAACGATCATTTACTGAAACCTCCTAAATGTTTATCGGAGCATAGGCTCCCTTGGACACTAATGAAACTTACATTTGGGCACAATTGAAATCACACTAACTTTCTGTGAGAATTACTCATTTTATTGAGTAATTCTCTTTGCACAGTTACCATGCTAATTGCCGATAAATACAGTCGGGCAATCTTCTCCGGTCGGAGTAAAGAAGCAATGGGCTTTAAAGCGGCCTGTGTTTTGTTGGTTATACCAGGTTGCAGGACAATCACCTGCGGGTCTGAAGAACCACAAAGCATTGGTAGCTGGCCAGGTTCTTTCACCAGCAATTACACGTTTGGCTAGACGGATATCTGCTTCTCTGGCTCGCTGGTAGAAGTATCCCTTCTGCGGCGCTTCGAAACCTCCAGGACTTTGATAGACCATATCATTCACATTCCGAATGTTATTAAAGTCCAAGCAATTGCCAAGAATCCGGTTGACGCCAACATTGCCGACCATGAGCATGCCGAGATCTCCATCTTCCTCAGCTTCCGCTCTCATCAACCGCGCCAGCACCTTCACATCTTCCGAGTTCGTTTTGATGACGGCCACGCTGTCTCCTCCTTGGGGTCACTTCTTGTAGCAACCTCGTTCTTAACTGCATGCTGTATAGTATGTGCATTCGCCTAAGAGGTGACAGTTCCCGCCTATTTTTTAGAGTAGGGATCTTTCCTTTTAACCACTCAGCAAATCCCCATTATCTACACTCTAAGCTACGTATGTCCATATGCTGCGTATGTCCAATTACATTTGCGCACAGCGTCGGTGTCGGGGTCGGTGGCAGCATCAGAGTTGACGTCGGGGTTAGCTCAGTGCCAGCATCAGAGTCGACATCAGTGTTAGAGTCGAATCGGTGCTGGAATTGGTCTCGGTGTTAGCAACAATTATCAACGTCAGCTTCGATGTTCTTGTTAACGACAGCTTTAGCATCAGAGTCCACGCCGGTGGTAGCGTCGAACGGTGCTGGAATCGGGCTCGGTGTTAGCAACAATGTCCATGTTAGATCGATTTTCTTATTAGCAACTGCGTCAATGTCAGCACCCGCTCAAAAGGCGCTATCGGACACAGCTGACCTTATTCGCGATATTAATCCACTTTTCGGATTCTAACGGACCCCAAAGCCCCTATTGGCCCGCAAAGCAACGATTATAAGCCTCTTTCTAATGAATAGCTGCATTGGAGTCCGAAACTAGGCTCAAAAGACTGTGAATTTGCAAATAACGTCATCTGGGTCCGCAAGGTGAGAGGGTAATGAAGATCTGACACTTAATAGATGATCGCACCTATAGTGAGCTTTGAGAGCTACGGTATCAGTGAGCTTTGAGAGCTTCAGATCAATGAGCTTGAATGGTACATAACCAAAACGAAAACAGCGATCCCCATGAGCATGAGGATCGCTGTTTTGATTTAATACAAATGACTACTCCGCAGTTGAGTATTGTGGCTGTCGTTGGAATCCATGATATCTGGTTCCTTGATAAGTAAGCATTCCTCTATCGCCTTCTGCACTCAAGCCATATTCATGGCCATCTACTTTAAATTCCATGCGACTACCACCCTCCAGCTCGTACGTTAAATAGTAAGTTGTACTTGTACGAGTTGAGCCATTCTCTTCCTGAAGCTGCTGCTGTCGTACTTCAGTCCGTTTGCTAACGATATGTGCAGGGATTGTTAGTATGGGGGAGCCATTGTTCCTGCCCCATTGAAGCAAGCCCCTGCCTGCTGATATAGCAAGAATACCAATCATAACAACGATAAAGATCGGCATCACCGTTCCGGCAAAATCAAACATCCATGAAAGATCCGGGCCCATTCCCATGACAGTTTCCCCCTTCTTCCTCTTGTTATTCAGCCTAATTGCTGCGTTCTGGTACTTCTGTACATGTATATGCCTCATCTAGTCCAGAAAGCATTAAATAAGTGAGACTAGATGCAAAAAAGACCACTTCGTTTTCTTAGAAATCAAGAATTCGAGTGGTCTCTATACAGAGTTTTCAGTTATTAAATTAAGCATGAACTAGGTCTAGCAATTTCTTAGTTTCGTCCGTCTGATCGTCTAACATTCCATTCTCAGCCCAGCAAGCTCTGCATTGTTCTTCAGTTTCACAAAGATGAGCGTCATCACAGTTGTAGCAAAGTTGCAAAAGGTTTCTTGTCATATAATCTGTTTCGAATGTTTTCATTGTAATCTCTCCTATTCGATGTCTGAGTTTGTGAAAATTTGAACTTGTTTTCTATGTGTTAAATATATCACAGGATTCTTTAAATGTCATGTGATTTTTTTCACATTTATAAAGAAAATTTTAAATAAGTTTTTTCCTTATATTCAATCATTCACAAACAACAATACCCCCCCACTCTTCTAACAACAAAAGAACCTACCATCAGGCAGGTTCTTATTCCTTATTACATTACGCGCCAGCTGATACCACCATTCGTAGTCTGTAACAGTATCGAGCGCTTGTCCTCTTTTTTCTCAATCAAAAGCCACCCCACCTCAGTGGAAAAAAACTGCAGCTTTACAATCTCCGGATATTCCAAAAGCTTAGATCGCAGTACACTGCTCTCTTTAAGAGGTAACCAGGTCGCTCCTTGATCAATCGTATGGTAAAGGGTGTCGCCGAGTATGGTCCAACCGATCTGTGAATTCAAAAAAGTCGGAGCAATTAGACGATTAACACCAGCTTGTGCGTTCAATCCAAAGGAAGCGAATTTCCAATTAGCGCCGCCGTTAGCTGTAAAATAGCCATGGTAAGTGATCGTTTTTTCTTTATCCTTTTGACAGCCAACAGACATCCAACCAGTAGACTTAGTAGCATCGAAGAACTCCGGTTTGCCAGTAATTACTCGGTCACAATCTTCTAAACGTTCGTTAACTAGAAAAGCTGGCCCGAGACTCCAGCTCTTACCGCCATCTTTTGTCATAAAGATTTTGGGAAGAGCACCTGTCTGTAGTGTCACAAATCCATGTGTACTATTGCGAAAAATCATTCCAGTGGTGACCCCGGCAAACGGTATCGAATCATTTGGGAAATTCGGATTGTATTGCTCATTCTGCATCACTTCTTCCCAAGTGGCCCCACCGTCTGTCGTTGAAAAAAGTGCCTTGTTCTCTTTATTGGAAGAAGCGTTCCATGAGGTCATCAGCCAACCCTTTCTGGGTGAGTTGAAATATACAGAGGATACTGTATTCACATCTCCTAAAGATGAGATTTTCCAGCTTTGGCCACCATCTGTGGTTCGCAGCACAATCGTTTCTGTCGAGCCAAAAGCACTTCTTATAATCCAACCATGAGATGGATCCGTGAAGAAAATCCCCTTCCCATACACAGGATTGGAGAGGAACTGCACATTTGGTGCTGGTGAAATATTAGCCCAAGTTGCTCCGTTATCCCGGGTCAAGTACAACCGGAGTTCGTTTTTGGTAACCCCCCAGGCCAGACCCTCACTTTCACTAAGTAGCTGAAAATCTGTAAGACGAGTCTGAATTTGATATTTCGGAGCGCTATCATTGTCAATATGATTGGCGTCTGGAGTAATCAGGGTTATCGTCTGACCTTCTTCAGGTGCCTCTGTCGGCTGGGGCTGCTGAGTAGGTTCCGGGGGAGGAGATGAACAAGCCGTGACCACCCACGCTAACAAAATCAGCATCAATATTAATCTTATTCCCTTCAATCCAGCAATCTTAGATGCCAATAACCTCTCTCCTCTCGGATGGATTGAATCTTATTTATGATTCAAATTACTATTACGATAGCCATATAGTGCATAGATTAGAAGTCCAACAACTGTCCAAATTAGAAAACCAATCCAAGTCTCACTTCCTAGATTATACATCAAAATACCACAAGTTGCCGCACTTAACAGCGGAATGAAAGGTACCCAAGGAACTCTGAACCCTCTTTTTAAATCCGGATGAATATATCTAAGCGCGATTACCCCTAAAGACACTACAAAAAAGGCAAACAATGTTCCTATGCTTGTCAGATTTGCCAACCGGTCCAGTGGGATGAAACCCGTTAACACAGCTATTAAGATACCTACCATCCATGTGCTTCGTACAGGTACCTGTGTTTTAGCATTAATCTTAGATAAACTTATGGGCAGTAGGCCATCACGTGAGATGGCAAATAACAGCCGAGTTTGACCGAATAACATCACGAGCAGTACCGTAGTCATTCCCGCAATGGCTCCAACAGAGATCAGACCGGCAATCATATCCTGATTTACAAAGCGAAGCGCATAAGATACAGGATCACTAACATTGAGATCAGTATATGGAACAATACCCGTTAATACGAGTGAGACAAGAACGTACAAGACCGTACAGATAGCAAGGGATGAAATAATTCCAATCGGCAAATCGCGTTGGGGTCTTTTCACCTCTTCAGCAGCGGTTGCTAGCGCATCAAAACCTATGTAGGCAAAAAACACTGTGGCCGCGCCATTGATCACGCCATGGTACCCAAAAGGGAGAAACGGAGTCCAGTTCTCTGGCTTCACATAGAAAAATCCTGTTACGATAAATAGAAGCACCACTGCTATTTTGATAAAAACCATGATTGCGTTAAAGCGTGCCGTTTCCTTGGTTCCCCGAGTCAGTAAATAGGAAATCAACAAAATGATGATTACTGCAGGCAGATTTATTATTGTACCCGCTTCTGCATTATAAGCCCCCGATAGTGCGGTTGGAAGATGTATCCCAAAGCCCTCTAATAACCCCTGAAAATACCCTGACCAACCGCTGCTTACAGCCGCTGCGGCAACTCCGTATTCCAAGACAAGATCCCAGCCTAAGATCCAAGCTAATAGTTCTCCAAAGGCTACATAACTATAAGCATAAGCACTCCCGGAAACAGGAATGGTCGAAGCAAATTCCGAATAACATAATGCCGAGAGCACACAGGCAAACGCCGCTAGTAAAAAAGAAATTATAAGACCAGGACCTGCATGTTCTGCTGCGGCAACTCCTGTCATTACAAAAATACCTGTGCCGATAATGGCTCCTACCCCAAGCATTGTTAGATCCAGGGCACCCAACGTCTTGTTTAACTGCGTCCCCTCAGAACTTGTGGGTATGTGTAGAGCCTTTTTACGAAATAAATCCATCCTTACATTCTCTCCTGTCTAGTCTTGCTAAGATAATGAAATAAAAATCACATTTTAGTATGGCCTTAATTAGGGTAATGCATTAAATAAGATCAGCTTGAAAACACTACCGTTAACGATTATGATGGACAAGATTGAAACCAAAAATTTGAAATATTAAGGAGATGGAGACATGGCCCCCCCAAAACCCAATCGGGTCGTAGTTATCGGTACTGGAGCAGTTGGTACAACTACAGCCTATACATTATTGTTACGTAGACGTATGCCCGAACTCGTACTTATTGACGTTAATCATCAGAAAGCACTTGGCGAAGCACTGGATATGAATCACGGCATGCCTTTTGTCGGTGGTGTGAAGTTATGGGCTGGTACTTATGAAGACTGCCGTGAAGCAGATATCATTATAGTCACTGCCGGTGCATCACAAAAACCGGGAGAAACCCGGATAGATCTGCTTCGTAAAAATATTTCGATTTTTAAAGATATCATTGAAAAAATTACAAAGTATAACCAACATGCCATTCTACTTATTGCAACTAACCCTGTAGATATTCTGTCTTACGCGACTTTGAAAATAAGTGGGTTTGACCGCAGACGTGTAATTGGTTCTGGTACGGTACTTGATAGTGCTCGTTTTCGTTATTTGATCGGTCTTCACAAAGAAATCGATCCTCGCAGTATTCACGGACAGATCATCGGTGAACATGGAGATTCAGAGCTTCCGGTTTGGAGTCTTGCGAATGTAGCTGGGATTGATCTTGGTTTTGACGAAGCAGAACGCGAAGAAATCTTCCAAGATACCAAGAATGCAGCCTATGAAATTATTGATGCCAAAGGCTCAACCTCTTATGCAATAGCTCTTGCACTGGACCGAATTGTAGTCTCCATTCTTCATAATGAAGGCGCCGTGTTGAATGTTTCTACTTTATTAAACAACTATAACGGGGTTTCGGATGTCTATCTCGGTGCACCTTGCGTAGTAGATCGCTCGGGTGTTCGGCAGGTACTGGACCTCCCACTCAATGAAACCGAACAGGCTTTATTCCAGAAATCCGCTGAGAAGCTAAAAGCAGAAATAGCTAAGCTAGAATTGTAAGCGTATATGGCTGGAAACAGCCTTTTTTGAATACAAAAGACACAAGAAACCGTCCTTTTTATGCGTGGAGCGTTGCCTCCACTATGAAAAGGACGGTTTTTAATATAACACGAATTAACTTAGCCTGCCAATGACAAAAAGATCCTATAGCAGATCAGGCTCACCTGAAATTCCGGATCTTTTTTATCAATTTATTTAGTGATAGGTTGCTTGTAATATTCTTTGAGAACTTGTTCGGCTTTTTTGCCATAAATATCAAAACCACGGTCAATGGAAGCCTCTTCCAAGGCATATAATTTCGTGCTCCAGTCCCACCAGAAGTAACCGGCAAACCAAGGTTCATTCCAGAATGCTTCCAGCGCTGACCGATAGAAGTTGGCTTGTTCATCTTCTGAATACGGTAAGTCTGTGTATGTAAAGTCCCATGGCATGGTGGCACATCCATGCGCACTTCGGCATCCAATCTCGATGAATACGAGAGGCTTGCCAAATCGCTCAGAAAGTGACTTAAGCCGCGGTTTCTGCCGCTCCCAACCTGCCAGCATATTCTCATAAGAATCTCCCGGCACGGAAGCTACCGGATAATAAGCGCTGGTTCCGATAAAATCCACCTCATCCAGCCACTCGATTCCTTCTTCTTTGCCATGATTAGCATTATAAATGATCGGTCCTGTATAAAGATTGGTGACCTCTTGAATCAATTGTCTCCATTCCGCAGTTCTAGACTCTGTGCCTACCATTTCGCAGCCGATACAGAACATCTCACATTCAAGCTCTTCCGCCAACTCTGCATAGTGTTTAATGAAATTTGTATAAGAACGGAACCATGCTGCCCAATAAATCTCTCCCTCTTCCGGAAATCCAATCCTAGCTCTCCAAATGCCATCCCTCGAATTCACAACAGGTTTAAGACAAACTTTAAGACCAAGCTGTTTTGCCTGTTGTACCGCATGTGCGAGATCACGATCTGTCACCGTGTAACCGTAATCATAATGAATTTCTGTTGAATGCACTGTGTCTTGCCATGTCCAAAAAGATAAGGCGATCCATTCACTTCCTGTCTCCGCCAGCTTTCTCATCGAATCTTCTGCATATTCTGTACGGTATTCACCTCGTTTTGATCCCCAGCCATAAGTCATCCCTTTTAGAAATACATCCTTCACGATTAGGACCTCCTATAAAAAACTCTTAATAACTGTTAGAATAAATCAATACCGTTATAATAACAAGTTGTTTTTTGTTATCAATTTCCTAAGGAGGTTTCTTTCTTTTCAATCACAGCTGGATTTGTAATTTAGACATAGCCTCTTCCTTCTCACGACTGGTAATATGTGTGTATACGGTTGTAGTCTGGATCGAGGAGTGACCAAGCAGTTCCTGTACAGTGCGCAGATCTGCCCCTTTTCTCAGCAGCATGGTTGCAAAGGAATGTCGGAGCTTATGACTTGAATACGGACGACGCTGTGCTGCTGGCACATCCCTTTGGAAACGATCAAAGGTATCTGCTGCAATTTGCTGAATGCCGCGGATCGACAACCTGCGTCCTTTTTGTGAAATGAACATCGCTTCCTCTTTACTGCGCCAAGGATCTAACCTTTCTGCTAACGCAGAGTCGAGAAAAGGTACTACATCCTCGGGAACCGGCACATTACGCCATTTACGCCCCTTCCCAAACACACGGAGGGAATGTCTTTCTACATTATAATCACTCAAATTCAGTGTGTGGACTTCCCCCACCCGAAGCCCCATATAGGACATCAACAAAAAAACTGCTAAATTGCGCTTTTTGTATTTACCATCTATAGAAGATAAAAACCGACCCAGATCACTTTCATCTAAGTAGACCGGCTCACGATTGATCTCCGTTTTGGATTTCTTAATCCCGGCTGCCGGGTTGTTCTGAAGTAATTCCAGCTCGATCAATGCCTTGAAAAAACAGTTAATCGCAGCATGCTTCCGGTTACGGGTCGCATCACTCACTCCACGTTCGCGGACAGAGGTCAAAAAAGAAATGACATGCAGCTTCTTCACCGTCTCAAGCTTTTTACCATTCAGGCTGTCTAAAAATTGTTTCACATCTACTAAATAGGATTTTTGCGTATAGGGAGTGTACCCGGCATCCTTCATCCAGATGAGAAAGGCCTCCAGCCCTTCTTCGTAGTCTTCACACCACTCATTCATGCCTTAGAGCCTCCTTGTTAACGTTGATCTATATTAGACTTCTCCATTGCTCAGCATGTTTTTGTATCGCAAGTAAGAACTCCGTCAGTACGGGCGATTTCCATTTCTTATGATGATAGGCGATCTGCGTCGCCACACGCTGTGATTCATCATTCCAATTCAACCTGGCAAGTTTGCCTTCGGAGAGTTCATTTTTTACAGTAATTAATGGAAGAAAGGCAATGCCAAGATCAGCCATCACACATTGCTTTATCGCCTCGATGCTCCAAAACTCTAACGTGGGGTCAGGAAATACACCGTAACTGTTCAAATGCCGTTCAAATAAAGTCCGGTAGGAACAGCCCGTTTCAGTATGAAGTATGGTCACTCCTTTTAAATGAAGGGGTTCTACCTCAGCAAGGTTTAATAAGGGATGATCTGGCGCTGCGATCAGCGTCATCGGCTCATGTACTAATGTTTCTATATTTAAATCTTTATCTTCCGTCTCAGGTTGCAACAAGAACGCTAAATCCAGTTCACCCGAACGGACAAAATCTGATAGTTCCCAGCAAGCTCCAGGCTTCAGAAGAATTTGCACCTTCGGATATTTAGCGCGAAACTCCTTAATAATACCTGGTAAGCGAAAAGCAGCTAGAGATTCAGGAGCCCCAATCCGTAAAGAACCCGTAAGCTCACTATCCGAGCGTAACGCGTCCTCTGCTAAAGTGTGCATTCTGGATATTTCCTGAGCGAACGGGAGCAACCGACGCCCTGCGTCGGTTAGGATAATCTTTTTACTGATCCGATCAAATAATGGCTGGCCAATTTCAGACTCTAGTGCTTGGATTTGTGCAGTAATACTGGACTGTGCATAATCAAGCTTCTGTGCTGCTCTAGTAAAACTGCCCGTCTCCACTACCACTAAAAAGGTAAAAAGATGACGTGACTCCATGAATTTCCCCCTAAATGAAAATGAACCATCGGAATATCGAATGGATACTATTCAAAAATTCTGTTTTTCCAATGGATCTATTATCTGCTACTCTAGAACAAAAGACAAGGAAAGCAGGATAAAAAAACATGAAGGAATCCGGTTCAAACACTTTACAAAAAAACATTGGCATGCCTCAGGCTATTGCCCTTTACATCGGGGCTGTGTTGGGTTCTGGGGTCTTAATTGTTCCTGGTTTAGCTGCAGAAATGGCGGGTCCCGCTTCATTACTGGCGTGGGGATTTATGTCGTTGCTGATTTTGCCGATGGCCTTATCAATGGGTCTGCTCTCTGCTAAATTCCCTAACGCTGGAGGCGTGTCCCATTTTGTAACGCTTGCTTTTGGTCCAAAAGCTGGCTCACTGGTAGGATGGTTCTTTCTGATGTCCGTTCCGATTGGCGCACCTGTTGCTGCACTGACTGGAGCTGGTTATATGACCGCCGCTATGGGCTGGGACGAATCTGCAAGAATTACTATTGCCGCTATTATGTTGGTCATTGGCCTGATTACGAACTGGATTGGTATGCAGGTAGCTGGAAAGGTACAAATAGCGGTAGTTATAGCGATTGTTGCTGTGCTGGTCTTCTCCTTTGCTACTGCACTGCCCCGTATGGAAGTCGAACACTTCACTCCCTTTATCCCACATGGATGGATGAGCATTGGCCAGGCTGCTGCAATCTTATTCTGGTGTTTTATTGGCTGGGAGGCTGTCTCACACCTATCTGAGGAGTTCAAGGACCCACAGCGTGCCGCCGTTAAAGGAGTAACTATCGCCGCTATTATAGTAGGGATTCTATATTTTCTCTCCGCACTAGCAACTGTTGGTACACAAAGCTACCTCAAAGGTGGATCAAGCACTTCACTCGTCTGGATTATTAGTCAGCCTCTTGGGCGCTGGGGAGGATTTATTGCCGGACTTACCGGTCTGTTCATCTGTACAGCCACAATTATTGCCTATGCAGGAGCTGCCTCACGTGTGGCTTATGCTTTATCCCGCCAAGGCTCTGCACCGAAATGGATGGGTAAAATATCCAAACAGTATCATACTCCTATCGGTGGCATAGCTTTTCTTCTGCTCTGTTTTGTATCGGTGATGACGCTGTATGGCAGCGGGTCCCTCTCCATCACCACTCTGATCCAGTTTCCGAATGCTACTTTTATCCTGACTTATATCGGAGGTTGTGCTGCAGGAATACGTCTGCTCAAAGGAAGTCGCTTAGGTGTGACGATAAGTTGGATTTCCTTTTTAGCAACAGCTGCTGTGTTTCCTTTTACGGGCTGGGCAATAGGCTATCCGCTACTCATTACTTTGGTATTCGTTTGGATTATCCGTAATAAGCGTAAACAGAGGATGCGTGTCACTGAAGAGATTGGTCCTGAAATGCATGAGGAACAACAAAAGGTGTTGTAAGGCTCTAACTGCGTTTGAACCTCTCCCTAAGGAATAGTTGTACTGGTGTCCGAAACCGTGCTCAATAGGCGATAAATGTGCAAATAGCGTCAAATCTCTAACTACTTCTAAACTGGCATTCGTTTCAGCAGCTGCTTAGATGGTTATGGAATGAAGAGGGTATACTAGACTATGACCAGTCAAAGGAGACGATAAATCATGCCAAACAAAACTAAGATCATTCTTGAGCCAGCTGCTCAAAAATTTGCTGATGATAATGCGAAACCTCCCTTTCTACCTGACCTTGGGCCAGAAAAAGGCCGTGAAACGGTAGATAGCGTACAATCCAGTGAGATATATAAACCTGAAGTTGATATTGAAGATCTAATGGTGCCAGGTGGACCTAACGGTGATGTTTCCATAAGAATCGTTCGTCCCCCAAGCTCCTCATCAGCGTCGCTGCCTGTTATCCTGTACATTCATGGCGCAGGCTGGGTGTTTGGGAATGCTCATACCCATGATCGCCTGATCCGTGAACTAGCTGTCGGAGCGGAGGCCGCAATTGTTTTCCCAAATTACAGCCTCTCCCCAGAAGCTAAATATCCTACAGCTATTGAAGAAATCTATGCAGTACTCCAGTGGACAGCTGAAAAAGGAAGCGAGCACGGATTAGATACTAGCAAGCTTTCTATAGCCGGAGACAGTGTTGGTGGGAATATGGCCGCTGCTATTACTCTAATGGCTAAAGAACGGAGTGGGCCGAAGATAGCGAAACAACTATTATTCTATCCGGTAACGGATGCCTCGTTTGATACTGAATCCTATCATGAATTCGCCGAAGGCTATTTCTTGCAGCGGGACGGCATGAAATGGTTCTGGGATCAATATACTACTGACCCTGAGGAACGTAATCAAATCACGGCCTCCCCTCTTCGTGCTAGCCTAGAACAGCTGCGGGATTTACCAGATGCACTGGTCATTACTGGTGAAGCAGATGTGCTACGGGATGAGGGTGAAGCTTATGCCGCCAAATTGCGGGAAGCTGGCGTGAATGTTACGGCTGTCCGCTTCCAAGGCATCATTCATGATTTTGTCATGCTGAATCCTTTAGCCGAGACTCATGCTAAAAAAGGAGCTATCAAGTTAGCGACAACATGGCTTCGTGAAGGTTTCTAAACAAATCAACTATTGACATATTCCTTTAATAGGCGAATTGGTTCCCACAAGAATTCTTGTGCGAAACTGATTCGCTTTTTATTGTTAACATAATATTTATTATGTTAACAAGTGTATTTTTACAATTGAGAAACAAATATCCATTCTCTGCGTCAATATATTATAAATGATGTATAAGGAGCTAAAATCGTGAAATATGTACCGTTTATCCTAAAGACCGTTATATCTTCCTCCTTGCTCGTATCTGGAGCTGGTATATATTTGTCTAGTGCTCAAGCAGCAGTAACAACTCCTGCCTCCTCTTCAACAACCGTCGACTCTATCACCACAATTAAACCCTTATGGCACGACAAGGCAGATGGTCAAGGGATTTATAGCCAACAGACCCCTATTGCAAATGGATTATTCTATTATTCATCAGGCGGGACACTAAAGGCCGCCAATCTCATTACAGGCAAAGTTAAATGGTCCTACAAAAACGGAACAAATCCTGAGATTATAACGAATAACTCGGTTTTCTTTATCACTTATGAGGGTTATCTTGTAAAAGTTAATGCTCAAACGGGGAAATTGCTTTGGAAGGTTAAGGCTGCCAAAGATCCGATCGAGATCGGTGCTTTCGCGGAGTTAGTTAACGGAGTGATATACTTCCGGAACGAGCATGGTGGAATTGCAGCTTATCATCCGGTCACTGGTAAAAAGATCTGGGAGAATAAAGACATCCCTATGTATGTAGGAAGTATCGACGGCCTTTATAACGGGGTATTGGTAGTATCCAGTACCGTTGATAATAGACGCACACAGTTTTTCGGTCTCGATCCGGCTACAGGCAAGAAGTTATGGAGAATTCAGGGATTTTATAGCTTTGTTGCTTACCGGGATGGTGAATTATTACTCCGCGAACAAGCCAATGCTGCAAATGATGCCTCTAACGTGCCTCTTAAAGGCTATCAGTTGACCCTGGTACATGTTGATGTTAAAACTGGAAAAGCGAAGACCAAAAAGAACTATAAACCGCTCGAAGATGTCAGTAGACTCGGTAATTATTTCACATCACTTCAAGGCTCGTATCTATATACAGTCGATGGAGGTTTAGACCAATGGGGTGGTCATCCACTATACCGCTTTACCTTAGGTCAAGAAACAACGAGTGAACCCAAAAGTTATCAGGAGTACGGAAATTGGGTGGCTGGACCAGTAAATAACATGGCTTTTTTCCAAAAGGGTGCACAGATCACTGGCGTTCAAATGAACGATAATCGCATTATAAGCTTCAACGGACCGGACAGTCCAGCGCTTAGTGTTCAATTGATCGGTAAGGGGATTTACACTGGCTATGAGAATGGCTACTTCTATATCATAAATGCAGAAACAGGCAAAGCGCTTGGCAAAGTAAAGACCGGAGCACAACAATACGGCACACTATTTAGTGCGAATGGTATTCTCTACATCCAGACGGAGCATGATATATTCACGATTTCCCTGCCAAAAGAATTAAAATAGTTGTTGTTACTCCTCATCTTTTGCAGCCACTTCTCGTTTAAACTCACTGGTTCGACTCTCCAGATGAACTGACCCGCTGTTTCCAATCTGGAAGGTCGTGCCAGACCCAATCGACAGAATTTTTATATATTGTATATTAATCATTGATTCTGCGGAATCCTTTAATATCACAAATTCATCCGCTTCATTCCCTTGCTTTGTCCATACAGGGATAGGGATGTCTATGAGTGTAGTATCTTTCGGGTGATTATTAATCTCCCTTATGTTAAAAAGATAATTCTCCTTGCTTCCCAGGAATTTAGATTGAACCCGGTCTACAGATCCACAAATAAAAATAGAACTGTCGGACAGATTATTGATATAAACATCTTGTATGCGTGAGGTGTGCATAGGTTAACTGCCTTTTTTGACTTGATCTGGAGCGCTCTGAGTATATTCTATTACGCTGTCAAACGCCGAGGAGCAATGAATGGATTGAGTATCCCCTACTAAAAATACTGATGAACCTGAGATCGAAACGACTTTCACTGCATTGACACTAATATCTCTATTGATCACCGTTATCTTCATTCGTCTCCCGCCTTCCGGTTATATTTATTTCCAAATGCCGCTCTACTGCCATAACGATATCTCGTTTGATTTGCTCTACAATAGAAGCGCATTCCTCATCAGTGTATCCACGCCCTTCTTCTGTGGCAGGGAGTTGGTTTACATACTCGTTAATCCGTCCATCCATTTGATTCAGCAGATCCTGAGTCACCATTTGGATATATTGCTCATCAATGCTTAAATTCTTCTCTTTTTCTAAACGTGAAAATTGCGAGGGAACCTCTTCTTGCACATACTTCAAAATCTGTGGGCGAATCTGATCCGATAAGGCAGTTGTACCATCCTCCCGCTCCCCAATAGGTTTACCGTTGATCATCGCTTCATCCAGATTGTTTCCCTCATTCGGTGTAATGCCTATATTTAAAGTGCCTTCCAGCTTTTCGATTTTTAATTGTTCAAAATGATAATTGATAGGTCCTATACTTGCAGATTTATTGTTCTTTATGCTGTCTACATCGCCTTGCAAATCGCGAAGCTGCTTCTCTAACTGTTGAATCTTCTCCGCTTGCAATCTGAGTGTATTAAAAACCTGCTGAGCGTAATACGGATGCATACAACCCACCTCCTATGGTTTATTGTATGCGGGGACAAAGAGCCTAATTCAGATGTGCATATAGTTCCGCCGCTGGCGGTAAGGATACAAGGGGTGAAGCCATTTTTTCCGCTGGAGTCGTTGGAGCCGATGATGGAGCTCTAGAGGTCTCATAATTATGAGACAAAGTATTGATTCGTCCCGATGTACCAATCTGAAGTACCGAGGAATTAGAGATAGTGCCGATTTTTAGATTATAGATCGATATGCATTGATATACCGTAATGTTCATTTAAACCCCACCCTTAAGGAGGTGATACTTGATCCACCACATCTGAATCCATCGTATTTGTACTGCTGGCCGCATTATTCGTTATATTCGTACCTATGGAGTCACCTATGGAGAAGGAGTTGGCACCGGCATAAATTTTAGAGTTGCTGCTCAGGATAACGGATGCCGTATTTCCTACTAAGACTGTGGAGCTGGGGCCTACGCTATTGATTTTAATATTGCCGATGATTGAAACCACCAAACCACTCCTCCTTTCGGAATGATAAGCTATTCTATGTAGATATTCGCCCAGATGTCACTGAATAAGTCAAACGCCCATACAATGGATAAAAACCGTAGGAGGCGCAGAGCTATGAGTCCCAATAAGACGAACCCTTTAGATTGGATGAATGAAGATCCCTTTTTTAAGAAAAAGTTATCCTTGAAAGCTCTTGAAGAGCAGTGGAAGTTGGATCCTAACCAAATTGACGGGTATGTCGAAAAAGTAATCCGTGAAGCAACTGCAGCGACCTCCTCTTCATTTATGAACGAAACCACAAGTTTAAGTTTTGAGCATATCGACACTCATAATCACCTGATTACCAAAATTCGTATTCCGAACGGAATTCACCCCGAAAGTATATGGGCACAAATCAATCGCACACAAATTAAATTAACAGGTTTAGGAAAAGATCATAGCGAGATTATTCAGTTGCCAGTTCCCGTCATTCCAGATCAGAGCAGAGGCACTTATAAACAAGGTTCCCTCCAATTCAGAATGCCTAAAATGTCAGCGGGAAGATTCAAAGATATCGACATCCGATATTTATAAAATATTCCTTTAAAATCCACCTGTTTTACTCGTCCAAGTGCCCCATTCCCCCTAAAAAAACGTCTTAAAATCAAAACAGCGTATAATTTAAGTTATACGCTGTTTTTTGAGGGTGTTTTTTGCCCTTTTTTCATCCGATTTTCTATTCTTTTCGCTCTTCGAACTTTAAGTTCTTCTTGGTCATAAGATGGAGTATCAAGAGTAAAGGTGGGGGCAAATTATGTCTAAAAACAAACGCGGCAAAGCACTTTGGCGCATTCCATCCCGGGCTAGAGGAACATGTCCGATCTGTGGCAGCACACGTATTAAGCTGTTGTACTTCGGGAAAGGCATTTCAGGTGAAAAGCTTAATGTATGTAAGAAATGTGATGGGAAGCAAAAGGCATGAAAGCATTTAGCAGATAATTCACAGAACGGGTTACCAAATAAAGTGCGACCTTAACCTCGAAACTAAGCTCGACAAAAAAGCTATCGCACTTTGCTTGGTAATCCTTCACTTACAAAAACTTTTATAGTTCAATCCGATAGCGTCTTTCCTCATTCGTTAGAATGAAACCGACAGATTCATATAGCTGTAATGCAGAATCATTTTCCGTAAGCACCATCAGACATGCCTCTTCCAGTCCGTGGGTTCTAAAATAGCTCAATGCTTGAAAAAGCATGTACTTAGCAATTCCGGATCTTCTCCATGGCTCAAGTACAAATACATTTTCGATGTAGCCACCCTTCTCTTCCTGCCAGACCATTAAGCTACCCGCAACCTTCTCCCCTTCTCGAACAACAAGTGATGTCCAGAGCGGATTTTGTTTAAATTCAGCTAACCGTTCTTTCCCTAGCGGAGTTTCCGGCCAAATCTCAGCTTCTAATTCCAAATAATGCTCGTCTTCTTCAGGCGTCTCCATATTCCAGGTTGCGAATTCAAGTTCCTTAGCCAGAGTGGGTTCAGACAAGCCATCACTTAGATTGTGTTTCATCTTAAATAAGCTATTATAATGAGAGAAGCCCTTCACTTTTTCGAAAAATTGAGTATTCAAGACTTCTGCCGAATCGTTCCCTACACATAGAGTGGTTTTGTAATCCTTTGATAACGTTTCTTTTAATTCGAGTGCTCTTAATAAGAGTGACTGATAAACTTTTTCTAATAAATCATAATCGCCTTCACGTTCTGGTATTGTTTTTAAGTTCAGGTAGATCGAATGTCTGCTATCCTTGGAACGGCCGGGCGGAACAATATTGATGATGCTCACTTGACCTTTGGCCACCATTTTACCGTCCTCGAAAGCGCAATATACATTTTCCCAATTTTCCTCTGTGCCAACCCACCAAAAAACAACATTCCCCTTTGAAGATACTGTGTTATAAAGTTCACCAAGTAATGGCATGTCACCTTGTTCAAAATGACGGATAGTAGTCAATACAAAACCCCTTTTCAAATCATTAATATGGAATATATTTATAATAACATGCAAGTCCACGCTTGATTTGGTAATGAATTTTTATAACTAACTTCTCCTTGTTGTAACATTTTTTAAGTAACCCCTGTCTTACTTATATAGGGGGACTGAAGGATGAGAAAACGATTTTTTATAGGGATTACGATATTTCTGATTACTTGTGGAGTTGCTCTTGGTGTTGGGACGATATCAAATCTTCTGAGTCCGTTTAAAAGCTTCTCAGTCATCGTAGATAATCAATCTGATGTTGATATTAACTCTATCGAAGTAGGATTAATTGGTGCGGATTCAAAGAAATTGTATACAAGTCCAATAAAAGCAGGACAAAAGAAAAAATTCAAACCAAAATTGAGTTTAAATGGTGAAGGTGCTATATATCTTCGATATACCAACTCTAACGGACAGTCGAAAGAACAAACCGTGTGCGGTTATACCGAATATTTATCAGGTCATTCCAAAGTCACGATTACTAATGAACGCACAACCGTTGTTCAGCAATGTAATTAAATCCATTCACATCTGACCTTCAATCCTGCTTCACTCTGATGAGAGATATGTCTTCTAATAGGATAACAAGCCGCCATTAAGGCGACTTGCTAATCAAATAAGATTTCGTTTTTTAATTTGGAAGATGGGTCGGATCCAATCCTAGAGGGAATACTTCCTCAAAGTTATCTTGCTTTTCATATAAGCTATACCAAGTCTCTGCAATAACATCAGGATCACCAGCTGTTCCTGCTTGTATCATTGTCCCTATGGAAAGATGGCCGACAAATACTCCTTTATCTATTAACTCATTGTGTAAAGCAGTAGCATAATTTCGTATACCAGACATAACAATGCCGCCATTTCCTACAAAAGGCAAAGGGAACATAGCAGAAATACCAGTGGTAAAAAGAATGGCTCCTGATCCTCTATGGATCATATTGGGTAATACTTCATTAACCGAAAGAACGGCGGGCAGCAAGTAACTGTTTATTTGTTCCAACACACTTTGAGGTGTAGTTTCCAGCACATGAGTGAATTTATCCCACCCTGCATACGGACTGAACTCTAGTACATCGATTGAACCAAACTCTTTTATTATCGCTTGAAAGACTTGTTTTAGAGCTGCTAAATCTGTCACATCCGCTACAAAAGATTGTGCTTCAATATTAAGTTTCTTAAGTTCACTAATGATCATTGATAATTTCTCGGGATTGCGTGAAATGACAGCCACCCTAAATCCATTAACTCCGAATTTTTTAGCTAGAGACAATCCTAACCCAGGCCCTGCACCCACGATAACAATATTTCTCATTTTTGATGAACTCCTTTTCTATGATATATTAAAGTAACAGCTGTTGCTTTAATTGCTAATATACAGCTACTAATTTAATGTATCAATCAACAATCAACCTGCAAATGTTGCTATAGCAACAAGATTGCTAAATTGTTGGGTAGGAGTGAAGTAATGGCTACTAAAGTAAACAATATTCGGCTGACACAGACTAAACAGTCTTTAATTGACTCCTTTTTACGGTTTGTTTCCCTGAAGGATTTTGAGAAAATAACAATCGTCGATATAACAAAGGGAGCTAAAGTTAATCGAGCCACGTTCTATGCGCACTTTAATGATAAATATGAATTATTGGATTATATTATGGGTGATTCGGCATCCGCTGCTATTGTAAAACATACTGAAGGTGAAATTAAATTCGATCAAGAAGGCATCACTCAACTCGTATTATCGGTATTCGATTTCTATCAGCAACCAAACATACAATGCCGCAGCAGTTATATAGGGATGGTTGTCCCTCAATTGAAAGAGAAGATTATAAATGAGCTGAAGGTTCACTTATCTAACGCTTTAGGAGATATCTACCCAGATCACGGGAAAAGCTTTTATGTACCGATCATCGCACAAATGATCCATGAAGGTGTCTATCAATGGGTAACAGGGAATAATACTATAAATCAACAAGAAGTCGCCGAGAGAATTTCATCATTAGTCTTACGTGGGCTGCAATCGTAATTTAAAATCAGAAGATTCCTCAGACCTTTCCGCTGCCTGAACACTAAGGGGCCGAACTCGTCATTTACAGACGAACTCGGCCCCTTGTGATACAGAATATTATCTGACCGTGCAACACATCAATCGATTACACATTCCCCGAAAGATTTAATTGCCATGACACACCAAATTGATCCGCTACCCAGCCAAATTTCGAACTGAATGGATATTCGCCTAGTGGCATGAGCACCTGTCCACCCTGGGATAATGCTGCATAGACGCGGTCAATTTCGGCTTCACTTTCACAATTCACATATAAGGATACCGCTGGAGTAAAGCTGAATCCATGCTTCACGTAGCTATCTATACACATAAAGACTTGTCCATGTAATGAAAAAGTAGCCTGCATGACACTCCCTTCAGGGCCTGCTTCATTTGCTCCATAACGTTTAATACTGATGATTTCGGAGTGATCAAATAAAGAAGTATAGAAATTCATAGCTTCTTCAGCCTTTCCTTCGAACATTAGAAATGTCATTATCTTTTGATTCAGTTCCTTCATAATCGTCCAGCTCCTTAAAGTAATTTTATACAGATCATCTCATATCATTCACGTTTTCGTATATTTTCAAACGGGCATATACGGTTTCGAGAATAGGATACACAACTTGACCAGATACAGCCATCGCCAAAAGTGCACCATGCAGATGCTCAGCTTCCACTGGCAGATGTTTTAGCATATCCCTATGCATAGAGGAAGTAAATTCGGGTAGCACCGAATCCATCTTTTGCATCGTAGCAGTCACCATATCTGCTCCAACAGGCATACCTGCACTTTGCGCTATACTCACGATCTCATTCAGAAGCTGCTCATAAATAGTACGCGCTGTAGATGAGGCTAAAATGGGTCCAACCGAGCTATCCATTAAAGTTGTAATCCCGCTTAAACTAGCTACGAATATATATTTCTGCCACACTTCGTGCTGAATATCAGAGCTTAGTATCACAGTGAATCCTGCTTTATCCAAATGACTGAGAAGTTTCTGCGTTCGTTCTGACTCCCCACCCGCCCATTCACCAAACACAATACTATGAAAAGAACTACTTTGTATGATAGCTCCATTAGAACCTAACGTTGTCTCGATATAACAAAGACCACCCAGTACCTTTTCTGCTCCAAAATGCTGCTGCAAAATACCAAAATGTTTATACCCATTAAGGAGCGGGAGAATCATAGTCTGTTCACCGACGAAAGGGGTAAGATCCATCATCACCTGAGGCAAATGATAGGCCTTCACTGCAATAATAATACAGTCAAAAGGCTCTGCCTTCTCCCCATATGTAATCGTCCGAACGGGAGTCTGAAAGTCACCATGCACACTTTTTATTGCCAGACCCTCATCTTCTAACTGCTTTTGTTTAGTAGAACGGACTAGAAAAGTTACATCTTCCCCTTTTTGAACCAGACGCCCTCCAAAATAACCACCAATAGCTCCTGCACCCACGAATAGAAAACGCATGTAAGTCTCCCCTTTTTTCACCTTATTTTTAACAAATAAAAAGACCGCTTAGCTTATCCGCTAAACAGGTCCGAATGGCAAAAAAAGAGTCAAGTATCGACCGTTCTTTTGTCTCGGTCCATACGGATCTGAGCAAAATCCAACGAGTTCACCTCCATGGCTACAAATAAATTACTATTCATAAATCTGATCCATCTAGAGCGCCATTCGATTCTATCGATACAGCCTCCCTGGAAAGTATAACAAAAGAAAACCTTAAAGCCTAGTTTTAATCCATAACTTAGAGATGTCCAGAAACCCGAAGGAACCGGTGTGCAGACCAAACAGGCTTTGATTTAGCTGAGCTTTTTTATTCATATGACAGCCATGCAGCACCCAATAATTGTCTCGTAGAATTCCCTCCGCTTGATTCAGCAGTTTCACCCGTTCATCCTTTGGAGATTCTGTGAAAGGACCTAATACCTTCGAAAACAAGGAAATCTGGTCCTCTCTAAGCAAAGAAAATAAATAATTAGATTTATTATTAAAGTAGTTAATCATTCCCCATTGCCAATCATCTTCTAAAACCTCTTCAGCAAGCTGGATCTCGGCTGTTGTCTGTATATGATCTGCCTTAAATTCATTGAAAAAATATAACTCAATTTGCAAACCTATGGAAGCAGCGCGTGTTTGGAGCCATAACGCTTCTTCTCGTTCTTCTTTTTTATCCTTAGTTGCTAAAGTAATGACTTCTCCCTGATACCCATTTTCCGCTAAAAGCGCTCGGGCATGTTCCAAAGTTGGATCTAGAAGCTCTCTCTTACTGCTCTCCCATGGCAAAAAGCTATCTGCTGGAGTGATACGATTGCCACCCAATTCTTTTATTAAAGCCGTTCGACTGTAAAGGATACGGATGACTTGGCGAAACCATAGCTGCTGATGAATTCCCTCTCTATGAAAATTAAACAGAATATATCTGCAGCCTAAGGCCGGGTAATCTATACTGTGATTGCTGATGATATCAGGTAAAAGTTCCCCATGTTCAGGATCTGGCAGCTGGTATTGGCGTTCATTAGAAGCCTCTTTTGGCAAATACCAAATCTCAACACGATCCAGAAGCGGCCGAATTCCGAAATAAAAATCAAAAGCTGCGAGCACCAAAACATCCTCATTCAGATCCAATAAACGGTAGGGACCTGTACCGCTTACTTCACTAGTGATGTCTATATCGTAAGGGAGAATGGACATGTGAATACAACTGAACAGATGCAGAAAAAAGAGATTTGAACGTGACAACACAAACCGGATTCGATGATCACCTTCAACCTCTACTCGTTCGATATCCTTATAAAGGCTAACCGCAGGGCTGTTCAAGTCGATAAGCCGTTGCAGCGTCTCTTTTACATCTCTCGAGGTCATGATTCTTCCGTGATGAAAGCGTACCCCCTTGCGGAGGTAAAAAATATAACTTGTATGCTCCTCATTAGCTTCCCACATATGGGCCAAACCAGGAAGAAAGGTATCGGTCGTTGCGTCATAAGTAACTAGTGTGCTATAGATCTGACCCAGCAAATAGGATTCAAAAGCGGTGTATACATAAGCAGGGTCCAGTACTTCCATATGCCGGTTACGGGTAATCCGCAGGACGTCCAGCCCTGAGGTTGACTCTGCTTCACTACGGAAACCCATCTGTTTATTTAACATCGTTAACAATCGTTCCTTTAAGGGTCCGGTCACCTGATCGCTGCTCATCAATTCGATAGCTTCTTTTATCTTTCCTTTACTGACTAACTCCTGAAAGCTATCCTCGAATACCTCATCAATACTTTTTAAAAAAGTAAGTTGAGAGATATGCCCCCTGCCTCTCCCCGGCTGCCATTGAATATATTCCTGCTCTTCCAGTTTCCGCAGCACGAATTTAACATTACGTGGAGTGCAAATCAGGATCGAAGCCAATAAATCTATCGTCACAGGAACAGGTTCATTCACTTTGAACGAACTAGTAACGCCTGCTGCTAAACATAAAAAATGATTACTTATCTGGTCCAAATGGTTCACTCCTTTAAAGGTGAAATGGTCAATGTAATCCTTACACTTTTCCTTCCCCCTTTTATCATTATAATTATACATAAATCAACAAGGAATATGCAGCAACAATATTAGAGCAATAAGACTAGGAGATCGTAATCATTATGAATCAGCATCTAAGGCACATTCACCCACTAGCCTGGACAATTATCATCGGCACCATGTTCGGACGTCTGGTGACCTCGATGAGCATCCCGTTCTTATCCATCTATCTAACCCAAGTTCTCGGAGCTTCCCCGACACAAACAGGGATTACGGTCGCGGTTAGCTCGCTGGCAGGCGTATTGGCCAGTTTTTATGGCGGTTATATTTCTGATATTGTTGGCCGCAAAATCGTCATGTTAATCTCGGTATTTGGCTGGGCAGCCGTCTTCTTCGGATTCTCAGTGGCTCAACATCTATGGGTATTTTTCCTGGTGAACACCTTGAACGGCTTATGTCGATCTGTATTCGAGCCTACTTCACGGGCACTTTTATCTGATATTACACCTCCCGAGAGCAAGCTGCTTGTCTTTAATCTTAGATATGCAGCAATTAATCTTGGTGTAGTATTTGGTCCGATCATTGGGCTACAGCTCGGCTCTGCGGAATCAACTTTTCCTTTTCTAATCGCAGGAATCGTTTATGTTGCATATGGAATTGTATTATTCATGCAATTTAAGGCACATCGTTCAAGCATGCCCGCCCGTACACAAGCTCAAGCACCACGTTTACTCGAAGCTTTGACAATCACCGGTAAAGACCGTGTGTTCCTACCTGTACTTCTGGGTACCATCTTTTGTGTGTTAGGATACGGTCACTTCGGCTCAACAATGGCTCAATATTTAGCGATGAATACGCATTTCACCAATGGTGGGCAATTGTTCTCCTATATGTTGTCACTGAATGCTATAACCGTGTTAATAGTGCAGTATCCCATTGTACGAACGGCAAGTAAATTCCCGCCGATTGTCCCTTTAATCCTTGGGAATATCTGCGTTGCACTTAGTCTTCTCTTAGTGGGGCTTGCAGGTGGTGTGGCTCTATTAATGATCAGTGTAGTTCTGTTCACTATAGGGGAAGTCTTACTCTTTACGATGATGGATATGTTGATCGATCGGATTGCCAAACCTGAAATGAAAGGAACGTACTTTGGTACGATTGGCTTTAATAATTTAGGGAGTGTTATGGCACCTATCTTCGGGGGTGTGTTGTTAGACCATTATGGCGCTCAGAATGGCCTTGCGATCTTCGTACCGTTGGCTTTAACAACAGCTTTTGGTCTTCCTTTTCTTCTCGTAGCGCACAAAAGACTTGTTGCCAGAGAGAAATTAACACTTGGTGTTGAAACTAGAGCAATAAAAGGATAACTTATCCAATCCAATATTATGTTTATTGGATCATTCTCATCATGGTTAACATAATAATTATTATGTTAACCGAATATATGAATTAATTCATTTATCAAAAAACCGGGACCGTATCTTTGCAGAATATGCAATAGCTACGGTCTCTTTTACATAGAAAAAACGGTTAATCATATATTCCCTGAAGAAAACTCAACTGGCCCTTCACATATTGCCTTAGCTCTAAGGGCTCCATGATTTCGGAATGACCTATTATGCTCCAGACATTAGCGCATGCACTTTCATAACCAAACATATTCACCTTTAAAATGAATGCATCTCCTTCTTCTCTCATTTCCATGACCTCTAGCTGAGATAAAGAAGATATTGTTCTGTTATCAGCTCTGATCACAACAGGATAGATCTCTTCTTCTTTACAAGCTTGCTTAAAAACCTGTCCCTGCTGCTTCCAGTGCTCTTCTAATGAAAAATCCATAGGTATACAGTACTCTTCTTCCACAAGCTGCGTAGAGGCAATTCGCTCACATTTAAACGTGCGGATTTGATTAGCTTCTTCACAGTAGGCTATAAGATACCATTCCTCTTTTTTCACCACAAGACCATAGGGCTGTAATTTCCTGTATGATATTTCTCCGCTAACCTTTTGGTACGCAATCTGTAGTTTATGAGATCGCCAAACGGCTGTCCGAATAGATTCCAGACAGGGAATTTCTATTCGTTCTGTCCACCAAGGTGTGTCATCGAAAAAAAAGCGTTTTTGCGCTTTCTGAATGTCAGGTTGGTAGGATGCGGGCAATGTTTTTTCTAATTTCAACAGCGTCGTCTTCAGCTTAAGACCAGATTCAGAATGGCCCCCAGAATAGATGCCCATACCTGTTAAATATAGATTGATTACATCTTCACCATGTAACTGCTTCAGGTTAACTGTGTATCCCTCCATTAAAGAGATGCCACCATTGGGCCCCGACATAGACAACAAAGGAATTCCAGCTTCAGCTAGTACATCAATATCTCTATAGATTGAACGTACAGAAGTCTCCAAGGCTTGAGCTAGTTCATTGGCCTTCATTTTCCCTCTCGACTCCACTAATAATAAAATAGCAATCAAACGATGCAAGCGCATGAGAACCTCCGAGCTTTTCTTTTTTATCTAGTATACTTCAAAATTCTTGCCATGATGTTGTCAACAATAACAGGTTATGATTAGTTCATTACATAAAGGGAGCTGAAACATATGAAAATTGCCGTATTAGGAACCGGGTTCGGAGCTTATCATGCAGAATTATTGACGAAAAATAAGCATGTAGACAAAGTTATTGTTTATGGTAGAAATGAAGCTAAGCTGCAAAATTTAAAACAAGCGTTAGGCGTTGAGATTACCACAAATATAGAGGATATCATGCTTGATACCACGATTGATGTGATCGATATCTGTCTGCCCGTGACTTTACATAGACAGTATGCCGTTGAGGCGCTTAAGCATGGAAAACATGTATTCTGTGAGACCCCCGTATGCTTTAACACTGAAGATGCCCTTGCGATGAAGGAAGCAGTACAACGGTATGGTAGACGAATCCTCGTGAACCAATTTATTAAATTTGATCCTACGTACAAATATTTATACGAAACCACTTCTAAAGAGAAATATGGAAAGCTTTTAGCCTTCACCTTAAAAAGAGAAACGTCTCCTCTCTGGGGGGATCTCGGACTTCATTCTATCTCCACAAATCTGATGATTCACGAACTTGATTTTGTAACGTGGCTGCTTGGATCGTTAGAAGAATACTCAGTGTGGGGAACCGATGGTGGACGAAGTGAACAAGCTTTAGTGCGTACCCATTTTCAGAAAACGAATGTCTCCGCAGAGATCGTTGTATCCTCACAAATGCCAGCTGGTTATCCTTTTTCCGTAGGGTATGAGGCTTATTTTGAACAAGGAAAGCTAGTCTATCAAGAAAGTGACGACATGAACGGCACGGTTGAAGGATCATTAATTGAATATACCTCTGCAGGTAAACAGCAACTTTTGTTAGAACAAGCTAATCCTTTTGAAAAGAGTATTACGCATGCTCTCCAGTGCTTAGAGGAGGGTTCTACATCAATAATCGAGTTAGACTATGCCTTACAAGCTATGGAATTAGCAATAAAAATAGAAAAAAAGCTTGTTTAAACATAAGGGTTGGTGTAGATATCCTTTTTCATGGTTTTTGTTTGTATGGGCGTAGAATTTGTAGAATTACTGGTTAGTAGCTAGGGAGAGGAATAGGTTTTGAGTTTTCTATTGTGAATTTTTCATATGTTGAAATTGTAGAATAAAGTAGTAAATTTAGTCCTTTTTGGAACGCTATGGTTAGTTCTTGTTCATAAAAAGCTGTTATTTCACAGCATTTTGGAGGGATTTCATCCTTGGGATTAAGGGCGTTCAATTAGAGGATAAGTTAGTTGAACAGGCTGCCTATGATCTCGGCAGCCTGTTGTCATTGTGCTATCGTGCCCCATTAGCGTAATCGCGAGATTTATTAAATCTAACGATTAGTTTCAGAAAACTGAATCGATTGGATTGTATCAGTTAGCGGGTCAAATTGGATCGATACAAAAACTCCAAACTCGTTACCTGCTTTGCTTCTAATCCATAGTTTGAATTTCTCTTCAGACTTTTTAGGTGTTAGTTCAGTACGACCAATGTGCTTATAATCAATTATGACTGCATTGTATCGTTTTTGTGTTTCCTCTACTGCAATTTTGCCCCATTTTGCGTATTCAGGCGCAGCCTCTACTGTAACAGTGGAAAAAATAAGTATCGCCAAAAATGATATCAGTATTTTTTGCATAATAACCGCCCATCTGGAGAAGTTTTCAGTAATATCTCCCACTTTATCCAAATGTATTCTTAGACAACATAACGCCAGCGTGCAGTCTACAACTTTATTTTTCAATTTATCAAGATCTAGATTTAGGAAAGTCAGATATAATAAAGGGTTCCACATATTAGTCATGACTAATATGTGGAACCCTTTATGCTTAACTAGCGAACTCCGTTAGGATTTCTGTGGAACGAATATTTTAAATCGCATTGTTACTCATACGGCATCTTGTCCTTACCCATATATAACACACTGTTATATATGGGGTAATAGATGTAAAGTCGTTGGGTGTTCCATTCTTGTATATTTACCTGACACTCCCATATCTTTTATTGTATTGAATTCATCAACTCATAGTAATATTTAGAATCACTAGTCTTATAAAGGCTATACCAAGCGTCTAATGTTTTTGGAGAAAACACATCCAAAGCTTTCAAGATGTGTGCAGAAAATTCCAACGGAGCTATTCCAGATGCGGTGATCAGTTTTCCATCAGTTACAGCAGACTCCATTTTGTAATACTTTTCTCCTGTATAAGTGGGACAGATCATTTTAAGGTATTCCAGATCATTGCTTGTATGCCCACGTGAATTCAGCAATCCTGTCTGGGCAAGTCCCATTGTAGCACCACAAATCGCTGCAACCCATATACCTTCCCTTAAACACCTTTCAGCGATTTTTAAGAGGGGGTGGTGAATGGTTTCTGTCCATGTATCTCCACCGGGTAAAATCAATAGATCGGATCTTTCAATACTGCAATCATCCAATTTGATGTCAGGTAAGATTTTTAATCCGCCCATTGTAGTTACTGGAGTCTTATCAATTCCCACGGTAACTATTTTTGATGGGGCCAGCCCCTTTTTATAATATCTTCCCGAGTTCAGTTCGGCAGTTAAGTAACCTATTTCCCAGTCTGCCATTGTGTCAAACACATAAAGATATACCGTATTATTCATTTGCAAGTTCTCCCTATTTTACAATTCATCAAGTGATACCAACCAGGTAATCAATGATTATCATCATTATAAAATGACTTCACTGACATCCGCTGTCAGTGAAGTTTTTAAAGTTGATAATATTCCATTAACTCCGACACAACACCAACAAGTTTTTCCTTCAAACTCTGTGGTTCGATTACTTGAATGGATTTCCCGTAGGATAAGAGAAAATTAGGAACATAGGTATGAATTGATTTTTCCTCAAGTAAAAAGATTGCTTGATTTGATGTACGCTCTTTCAGATGATGCCCCAAAAACCAATGCAGGCATAAGTCATCCAACGCCTCTGACCTACCTTCGATAATTAAAGCAATTAACCCGTCCTTGCCGACTATATCAGGTAATAGATTTCGCAAAAAAAATTCCCGAGCCAAAAAAGCTTCGGAACGTTTAAATATGTTTTGAGTCCGCTTGATTTGTAAAATCCGTTCTACCCGAAAGCTGCGGATCTCATTTCTCAGGTGGCAAAATGCAACAATATACCATTTATTGTTCCAGTACACCATTCCATAGGGATCTATCACCCTAGTCTTGGGTTGATCATCACGGCGTGTGTGATAATCAATTTCTACAGAGAATTCGTTTGCTACAGCTTGCTCCAATTCCGCCAATACTGGCTGAATAGAAGGGTCTCCCCTACGGTTTATAACTTCAAATCCGGCTAAATGATGGCTGAGAACACTTTCCTGTTCCTGATTCGAATACATTTTCAATTTGGATGTCGCATTACCTAAAGCCTCACTCAAAGGGTATCCCGCTTCTTTTGCAAAAACAGCAGCATGAAGAAGTGCTTTTTTTTCTTCAATATCAAATAGCAGAGGTGCTCTGATAAAATTATTCAGTAAGCTATACCCGCCATTATGACCAGTGTCCGATATTATAGGCACTCCACTGGCACTTAGCGCATCAATATACCGATAGACTGTCCTTATATTTATTTCTAACTTTTCGGATATTTGTTTTGCGGTCATTTTAACACCCGAATTCAGCATCCATAGGATTGCCAGCATATTATCGTTTTTTGGCATCACATATACCTCATCTTTTATTAGGATCGCACTAAATTATTTGCTTTGCGAATCGCCTGCATCCCTTTATTCATCAATCTTTCAGCCTTTCAATCCTCACTTAGCAATCTATAAACAACAATCTGCAATTTTTAACATTGCTGCTCTTAGCTCAACCCAACAATCTACTTTACCACAACTTGTGATACAGTTCACCGCGCTGTTTGTAACGGTAAGTTTTTGGGCCATCCTTTGCAGAATGCTCTTTCTTTGATCCGCTAGGTTCCAATTGCCCTAACCGCCGTTCAAGGGACTAAAGAATATACACAGCATATACATCACCTGGAAGAATGGATATTTCCAGTTTCAATAAACTTGAGTGATGCGTATAGCCTTTACCAAGTAGACAGTTAATAACGCCTTTACACAAAAACAAACTTACCATGCGTCTGCTCATGAGCAGTAACGCACGGTAAGTTCCATCAATAATAACTCTTTATTTGGTAATATGTTGTATTTTTATGAAAATATCTTCCTTCTTCATATATTTATGCCTTCATCAGTATTTAAGCTCAATATCCTTCCACATGGTATTCCCATCCTTGTCGAAGCCTGTCATCTCGGTAGCGCTCATCAATTCGCCTGTTTTGACATCAAAGAAAGCGCTCATTCTCAAACTGTCATTCTCACGATTAGGAGAATTCGGCGAGATACCCATAACTCTTAGCAGCAGACGTGTTTTGGAGGAGTTAGGATCAGTATTATACCCGCTGATAGTAAAATGATAACCCTTGATCCAGTCATCTGCTATAGCAGGATTTCCTGGTTTCATCCCCAGTCTCTCAACAGCTTGTTTAACTGCATCGGAAGAATCGATTTGAATATCAGATATCGCATACTGTCCTTTTACAAGTAAATTCTTATCGTGCTTTTTCACATCAGTCTTAATGGCCATTCCATTATCGATCTTGATATAAATAAAAACATTCCCTTTCTTGCTGCCAAATTCGAGATTCCAAGCATCTCTTGTTCCATCCGAACCATCGGTTCGTTCCTGGGAATCAGAAGTGTCATCTGTGCTTGTTATGTTAATAAGTAATGGCTCTTCTTCCGTCAGCTTCTTCGCCTCTGAGTACCCAAGGCGCAGTGCCTCCATCGCGGTTACGCTCTTCTTTTCATTGGTTCCCTTATTCGTTATTGTAGCAGCTGGTTTCTCTGTCTCGTTAATCATCTCACTGGTTGTTGTGGCGGCCTGTTCCTCTGATTTGTTAGAAGAGCCGTCGAAAAGAACATTTTTCATACTGAAGAATAGAACGACCATAATCACAACCAATGTAATTGAGGCAATGCTAACATATTTCTTCTTACGCAAGGCTGCTTCTCCTTAGTTAATGAGTATAAGAAACTTTGGTTACGCCATAATTAACTGCTGAAGTAGTTTACGTACTGTCCACACAATGACGATTAAATTTTCCAATTTTTAACACACCAAAATCATACAATATTGTTTCCTTAAATGCAATTCTTGTCGCATATTTTAAAATAACGGCTATTATTTACATTAGCTCGAAACGAAATTGATCCTAGCTCACTGGTTTCAAGGGTTAAACTTGCCCCTATTTATGATACGATTCACCGAGTCTGATCTTAAACTAAGCTGCCCGTAAGTGAATAAGTTAACAGTCATTCCCTCGAATCCTTTGATAGACATCCGCATAGGAAAACTTAAGTTGTTCTCGCAACTTTTTATTTTCTTCTTCGAGCTTCTTCATCTTTCGTTTTAACGACGCAATGATGGTGTCCTTGTTGTTTTCATCGAACGCCAACAAACAATTGCATTTCTCCGCCTCATGCGTTACACTCTTTACATTGACAAATTTGCAGGTCTATAAAAAGGAGGTTAACGCGCCCATGTGCCCCCGTACCAAAGAACAAAATGAGCTCATACGCATGCAGCGCAGGGAACAAATCCTGGACTTCGCCGCGCGCACCTACTTCCGTACGGGCGGAAGCTTTGATATTCGCGACGTCGCCCGCGAGGCTGGTCTCGGTTATGGCACGGTATACCATTATTACCCCAACCGGCATTTACTAATAGAAGATGTGCTGAGCAGCGGCTTCGAGCGATGTGAGCAAACCCTGACTCAATGGGCGAACATCAGCCGGGACACCCCTGACGACAGGCAGTTGTTAACGTATTGCAAGACGTTACTCCGGTTGTGGCAGTCAGATGCCCGCGCATATCTCGTCTACAAAATGGCAGCGGAACATTTTACAGGCTTGCCAGAGAAAGATCGGCATCCTGCCAAAAGACGATTCACGGAAAGACTGTATGTTCCACTCCAATCGATCATCCAGCGCGAAGACGACAGCGTCGACCTTATGCTTGCCGTGTTGGTCAGCTGCTGCGGTCTGCACTACTATGCGAACACTTCCGAGCTGGACGTCGATCGAATCGCCCAACTCGCGATGCAAGCCATTACAAAGGAGTCCTGAAACAAACATGGTTATCTTAAAAAGCAAGTATGAAATCGAAGCCATCCGCAAGGCATGCCAGGTTGTGGCCGAATGCCATCGCACAATTGCCCCGCTCATCAAACCGGGCATCACAACGAACGAGATTGAGCGCATATTCGAGGATATTATTTTGAAGCACGGCGCCAAACCATACACGAAGGGTTACAATGGCTATCAATATGCGACCTGTGCCTCCGTCAACGACGTAATTGCACATGGCTTCCCTACAAATAAGCCACTTGAGGAAGGCGATATTGTGACGATCGACACGGTAGCGGAGCTCGACGGCTGGCTCGGCGATTCAGCCTGGAGCTATGCGGTCGGGAAGATCTCACCGACGGCTGAGAAGCTGATGCGCGTCACGAAGGAGTGCCTTGACCTCGGCATCGCGCAGGCACAGCCCGGCAATCGGCTCGGAGACGTGACGAGCGCAATCCAGCGGCATGCCGAATCGAACAACTTCGGTGTCGTGCGCGACCTTCTCGCTCATGGCATCGGTCGTGACCTTCACGAGGAGCCGACCTATATGCATGTCGGCAAGCCCGGCAAAGGCCCCCGCATCAAGGAAGGCATGGTATTCACGATCGAGCCCATGATCACTGAAGGCACCTACAACATGACAATTGATCAGGACGGCTGGACCGCCCGGACGCTGGACCGCAAGCTCGCCGCCCAATACGAGCATACGATCGCCATCACCGCTGAAGGACCACAAATCCTGACCGCGCAATAGAACAATTAGAAGCCGACCAACGAGAGGGTCGACTTCTTTTTTATTTATTGAGCAGAACTTCTTTCTTCATCCGATACATGCGTTCATCCCGTTCTTTTATAGAGCTCAGCCGAAACAGGTTCGCCGACAGCGTATCGAGGTTACTCGCCTGGACGCGATCACATATTCATCTCCGTCAAACCATGACAAGATCGGAAAACTCCGACTAACTCCATTAATTCCTTATTTTACCATCATGTACCATTCGCTTAATTCAATCTCATTATGTTTCTCATTTGTCTTTTGAAGTGTTTGAATAATTGAACCTTTTCAAATAATCACTTATTATACTCTGATCCTGATGCCACCATAACATGGAAAAATCAATTTTTTTTGCAAATCCTAGCTTTTTCGCTAACTGTATCGATCGTTCATTGCCAGCGTCACAACTATAATTCGGCAATAGATTGTGGTTCAAACAATGTTCTATAAATGCCGTACCCGTAAGTGTTGCTAACCCTTTATTCTGGTATTCATCCACGGTTACAATATCGATATCCGCATACCCTCGACCTACAAAATAAGAATTACAAACACTTGCAAATTGATCATCCTTCACTAGGCAGTATCCAAACCCTCTATCTATAAAGTTTTGTGCCGAACTCCATAGCGAGTCATAAGAAGCGTCCATTTCATTTTTGTATTTATCGAACAGAATGTCATCCATACGTTTCATTACAAATTGTTCTGGCGATGAGTTAAGGGTTTTTAGATGTTGGAATTGGGATAGCTCGAACGTAAAAGAAGAACGGTACAATAGTACAGTCTTTCCCGCTAGCCTATCGCCAATTTGAAAAAGCAAATCCGGCGTTGAAACATAAAGATCGTAGTAAATTGAATGATTTTGATCATTTAGCAAAAATTCAACCACATCGTTCATGAAGCTTTCATTGTCGCCACTGCCAGTCAAAAGATACTGTCCATATAAATTGATAATTAGACCGCAAGTAGGATTTTCTCTGCGATCAACAAACACTTTTCCAGACTGATTACGCTCAATTACGGAATATGCAAACACAGGTTCATACGCTAGATTTTTCAGCAGTGGCAGAATGTGAGCGTACTCTCCTTTAGATAACTCTATCATTTCATCTCTCCCTTCTATTTAGTTCCTCTACTTTTCACAAAACCTGATGCCTTATTACAACACAAAATATAGGAATAAATAGGATAAATAAAATAACCACTCTAATTTCATTTTCACCTAAGATTATTGCTGGTTTATCCCACCCTTTAGTTAAGCAAAAAAAATGGCTGCAGAAGCAACCACTATCAATTCCCGTTAGTTAAATGTATTCATTGAATTATCCATCCTTTTCAATTAATACAATTGCGTCACCTTAGATTTTTTCTATCGCAATACATTACGTTTCTCCTAACATTTCCTACAAACACTAATGATAGATGAAGATGACGGAGAAAACGGCGTTTTATCCCAGTCAGCATATTGATGTTCGACGCAAAAGCCGTGACGAGTTAATAAAGAATGTAGCGTATTCGGATCCGTGAACCGACAAGCAATTCGGGAAGTCGTTCGCTTACACCCCCAATCACGCATCGTGACCCAATGCATGATATGCTGGCCAGCATCGTAACATTGGGTGCCTGATACCTTGACGTTATTTCCATCCTTATCAATAAATGCTCCCCATTCTGTCTCCTCTTGATCGGATAAATCCGTTCCCTCCGGATTTCGGGTCTCAAATGCAAAGATTCCATGGGCTTGTAAATGTTTGTGAACGGTCGTGAGCAAATCGCTTTGATCTTGATCACTTAAGAATGCCTGAAATGCATTACCAGTCAAATAAATCATCGAAAATCGCTTGTCCGATTCGAAGGTACGGGCATCACCTTCCATAAAAGTAACAGTCAGCCCTTTCGCCTTCAACCGCGCATACGCAATCATCGCTGAAGAGATATCTACACCGGTTATTGTTATACCGGCTTTCGAGAGGGGGATCGTTGTTAAGCCTGTACCACAAGCAAGTTCTAACACTTCCCCAGGACTCGATCTGGCAAGCTCAAGATAGAACTGGTATTTGTCCATTTCACCGTTAAATTCAAGATCGTAATTTACCGGATCTTGAAATTCTTCAAGATTGCTATGTTCAATCAACACCATTCCCCCTTTCATTCCTTGTTAGAATATAATCGAAATAAATGCTAATCGACAGCCATCGCGCTTAACAGTATTATTTTACTATTTTTTTGATAACACGTTTGGTGATAAACGGTTATAATCAATTTTCATCAAACATACCAGTCCTCGTTAGTTCAACCCTGAACGTTCCATTTCATATTTTATAAAATATACTTTCACCATTGAGGAAGGGGCGACAATACTCAGCGCATAATTTGGGCATTCTTTCACGCATCCAGTCATGAACATGTACATTCTCTATCTGGAAGACGTAATACCCAATAATAGCGACCAACATTAAACCTTCCAACTGCTGTAGATCTTTCGCTGTATTTTCACACTCTCTGTAATACCCCTTTAGGAAAGTATCTCTTCGATCGGTTGGTAGCATCATAGCTCCCATGGCTACATCAAGTAAAGCATAACCTTTTCCGAAAAAGCCAAAATCGATGAAGCGCACCTTTCCTTCGGTTGTGATGATGATATTACCCATACACAAATCCCCATGAATAAGGTCCGGGCCAGCCTCCCCGCCATGGTCATCTAACCGGAAGTTGATCAATTGCAGCGTTTGTTCAATGACATTAGCCTCAGAAGGCGTAAATAAATTCTTTTTCACACCCGAATGAATCACACGGATCATCCGTTCATTATAAGCTTTGCCTTGACTCGGGCGAATCTCCATACCTGAATGTTCGTACTGCCGAAAAAAAGTATGCAGTTCTGCTATTTGAGATCCCAGTTCTTTTACCAGTTCAAAATTGTTAACATCATTCATATTCATGTCTCTTCCATCCAACCAGGTGAGGACGGAGCAGTTTAGCAGTTCACCTTCGTATTCAATGATCGTAATAAGTTCACCCTCATTGTTTCTTACGGGAGTCTGTATTTCGTTGGTGCTCCAGCTTCCCAGCTTCTCAAGCATTTGCAATTCTCCAAGAATGCCGCTGTATGTATGTTGCAGACCTTTCATGTCCTCTATAAAAGGTTCATGAATGCGGAGTAAATATGATTTTCCCGTTCTGTCATTAACACGATAGGTTCTGTTCTCGTTATGCCTTAAGAAAATAATCTCAGGCTGTTGGATATCGTACCTGCCTAGTAAGTCCAAAAGCTTCTCGTTCGTCATAAGGGACTCCTTTAAAATAGAAGGATTCATTAATTCAATCTTCGTCTGAGTCATAAAAATTGAAATCTACTACATTCTAAAAATCATTCAATTCACCAATTGTACTTCTACAACATTTTCGAAATATCCTGCCTATAGCTTGACGAAGCTGCCGGAATGTTTTTCGCGGCAGCCTCGTTGTGAAAGGATATTCAGCGCTCAGTTTCAATAGTCCAACCAAACTCTTTTATTTCTTAGTGATAGGCACCCATATTTCACTTTTAAAATTTGGCGATGTGATATCTTTGTGCTCATTCCATAGAATTTCAGGCCCTTTAATTAGCTCATATCCCGATGACGGAGCCCATTCCGAATATATTCGCCCCCAGATCTCTTGTAGCGCACTCGGAAAAGAGCCGACGACTGTGAATACAGCCCACATAGAGGCCCCCACTTCCAGCTGATCCAAGCCATTCCATGCGTCTTTTGTAGTGGCAACGCCAATATAATGATCGAACTCTCCTTTTTCCTCCATACGTCCTTCAGAGAAATTTGTAGAGGCGCTTATAAATCCTGAGGGCTCAACATCAGAAAATCTCTTCATCTCATCAATCATTTCCGGCGTCAACCCTTCATACATCGACGCAATCTCCGGATTGACCCCTTGGAAAATGATTGGAACCCGTTTTTTTATGCCCACGATGCGGAAAGACTCTTTGTTTTCAATCCGGTAATTCATTTCATTTCCTCCTTTGATAGTCAGCTGAAACGACATCCGAGGGAACGCCTTAAGGGAATGTCCATGGACCCGAGCTTCCGAAGGACTAACCCCATGCAGGCTATGGAAAGCCCTAGAAAAGGAATCCGGCGAATTATAACCATACTTCAGAGCAGCATCGATAATTTTGATATTACTTTGTGAAAGCTCGAGTGCTGCCAAAGTTAGACGTCGACGCCGGATGTATTCCGACAGAGTAATGCCTGCTAGGAATGAGAACATGCGAGTAAAATGATATTCCGAACAGCAGGCTATTTTCACAACCTCCTGATAATCAATGGGATTTGTTAGGTTCTCCTCAATATAGCTTATTGCTTTGTTCAGTTGTACCAGCGTATCCATGACGTTGCCTCCCCTCGTTAATTATAAGGTTATCAGAGATGGTTTTTATCTTCCCGACTTTATCTGCACGATTCTGTAGGGTTTTTCATGTTTCGATGAACAGAGACTCAATACGAGGAAGTTACTCTCTTCTCACAAGAAGGACTACTTTTTTTGGTTGTCAAAATCATAGTTAACATAATCATATTTATGTTAACTATAATCTGAAGTGCGTTCATAAGCTCGCTCGTCCACTCACTTTCACAACCTTTTCATAGCAAGAGCAAAACGCTTTATCGTCTCTTTTGACAACCCATTTACGTTCTTATTTTTTCCTTTTACCATCCGCAGTACAAACCGGTCTAGCAAAGTTAGCTTCTCTTCATAGATCTCATCTCCAAAAACTTCTTTCGTCACCGATTGGTCATATAACATTTCTGGAAACGCAGATTTCAATTCTTGTGAGGCCTGTTCACCTGTTGCTCCTGCACAAACAAACAATCCTACTCGTTTTTTCCCTAGTTCATTTTGATATTTTGTTGTAAAATCAGTCATTTGTTTTTGGATTTTTCCATAATAAACAGATCCTCCCAAGATGACCGTATCATATCGTTCCAGTGTCGGCTCTTTAGCATGCATCAGGTTAACTACTTCGGTTTCTTCGCCCAGTTGAGATTTTAATAAATAAGCCGCTTTCTCCGCACACCCATATTTCGAGGTATACATAATTATTGTCTTCATTCTAATCACTCCCTGCCGCTCGCTGGTCACATATTATCTTAAGGGTTCACGTACATGCTTTAACAAAATAACCATACAAGCAGCAATAGCTACAGTCATCGTCGGAAAAATTACACACTCGGCTATAGACACAGCCACACCGCTATAGATCATTGCCACCAGCATTGCCGTAATTGCTAGCAGTAATGTAACTCCTTTAAAAACAACGACAGTTGCCAGTAGGTACCCAAAAGGTTGTCTACGAATGACCATAATCCCCGTTACAATTGCTAATGGGACTAAGATCGCAAGATCCAAAACTTGAATTACCAATGTACTATAGTGCTCTAGCCCTTGTGGCGGTGTTCCCCCCAGTAGTGAATTCAGTATTTTCCCTAACCAGAGCAATAAAATCATAAAAGCAATAACCAATAGGGAAAAGCCGATTCCTCTAGAAGGTAAATTGTTTTTAAAGTAAGTATGTATGGATACTTTATCAAAGGAAAATAAGGCTAGGATGAATGCGAAAAAACTTAAAGAAAACAACAGCACATAAACTAAAAACAATGAATTGTACATCGTCAGAAAGCTGTAGGATGCGTAAGTATATAAAAAGTACCCCAAAGTGCCCGTAAGGAGCATCCTCCCCTTTATCGAGCCTTTAATTGTCATGATGAGCGAACTGAGCAGTAAAGGTATGGCAAGAAATAATGTAACTCCATCCTGTGCTTTAGCTTGTGCCGCCGCAGAGACAGAATCATGGCTGTACACTCCTGACCCCTGAAGCTTTACATCCTCGCCCCATATTGACGTGAAAGTATATTTTGTTCCATCACTTATCCCATCTGAAAACAATCCAACCGCTGTTGCAAACACTGCAATAACCGAAATCAACACCGACAGCACTACGACTTTCCTTATATGTTTTATAACAACCGCCCCCTCCCTTCATAAAAATATTTAGATTTCACCTGGAAGCAATAGCAACCATTGAATCCAAATGACATGAAATCAGAGCTTCGACCTGATCATCAGGCAGATCCTTTTCGACAAGCAACCGCATAATTAAACCGAATGCTGCACTCCATATCACCTGAGCTGTGAGTTCTACGAAAGCTTCTTCACGGTTTTTTTGTGCTTCAGATCTGAGCAGGCCCTGGCAGAGCATCCCAATCGCTTTACGCTCCTGTGCAGCTCCTCTAAATAGAACAGCTGTGTAACTAAGAACAGCCGGTGTATCGTTTAGCATTACATTCCGGTATTCTACACCCGTAGAAAGAGACATCCTGATGAACTTCTCCAATGTTCGTTTTAAAAGTGTATCTGGAGGTAATTCCTGCTGTACCTCTTGTTGCACAGACTGAAGCTCAGAAAGCATATCCGTATATTTTTGTTGCAAATAGTTCTCGATAATCTCTTCTTTGCCTTTAAAATAATGATAAATAATTCCCGGTGAATATTCGATTTTCTCAGCGATTTTTCGGATAGACAGCTTCTCTATTCCCTCTTCGGCAATCAATAAAGCTGCATTTTGCAGGATCAGATTTCTCATTTCTTCACGCTCACGTACTTTTCGTTGTTCTTTAGTCATAAATTCGTCTCCTTGTGGATTGAACACCGTTTAATATTTGAACATTGTTTAATATATATTTTGAATTATTTTATGTCAATCTCCTTAGTCACATGTATTCTCCTCCCCCAATGTACATATCGGACATAAAAAATCCGCCAGTCATTTAGACTGACGGAACCTTTAATTTGTGAAGTTAAAGGATTACAGACAGAGGGTTTTAGTAATGATAACCAACAGGATAAACAGAACCAGAATAGCTCCTGTGGAAGTGAAACCACCGTATCCTCCTGCAAATTCGCCCATTGTTGACTCCTCCTTTGTAATTGAGTACATCATAAGATATGCAATATTGCCCTCACTGACTGGGTATTTTGAACACAAAAAATAAACCAACGACCTTTTTTATGGTGAATGGTTTAATAGGTTGACATAATAAATGTTATGTTAACTACAATAGAGAGCATAAGATGCTCCCTACATCACAATTCGTATATGTTCTTAATAGCTAGCCAGTTTTATAAAAAATCACAATTTCCTGACCTTCCGTCTTGACGCTCTCTTTGTCATTCTCTACTGTCTAGCGCTCACTCGCTTAGCCCCTTTTTCAATCCATTTGCCGTTAGTAGCAAGCTCCATAGCTAAAAGAAACCAGCAATATAACGGTTTTTATTTCTTAATCCTATTAATAGTTAATGTGTTGAAGTATTGGCTGGGGTTGCCTTGCTGTGGATTAAAGCGCTCTTGAAACTCTCCATGGGTATAGTCCCCGATCACTTTATGCCAGAAATCACGAGCAGGTATATTCGCACGGACTTGTGAAACCTTCCATTCCCCAGAGTACATATCAAAGAGCTTATGCGCAGCCCATGTACCTACACCACTTCGGCGGTATTTTTGCATCACAAAAAACTCAGTCATATAAAACTGGCCTTCAGGATTACGCAATAACCTGTCCACCAAAGCAAAACCAGCAATATGCCCGTCCACCTTAAACAAATATGCGAATTTATTATTTCCGCTACTCCAATAAGCTTCTAGTCCCGGATAGGCCGGAAATACCCCGTCTTGATTGACATCAAATTCTAAATAACGGGTGAAATCATATAGGTAGAACTGCATTAATCTGCTTATAGTATGCTTACGTTCTTTGGGAACCAGCTCAATTTCAAGTTTCATTATGTGCACCTCTGACATTTATGTTTACTTCACATCATAAAGCTTAGCGGCATCAGGAGCAAGGCTCGGACCTAGTTTCCCCTTCATTCGAAGTCCAATCTGGGACAAAACATGTTAAGATAGAAGGAAGAGATTTTATGCAATCTATGGAAAAAGGTGAATCACATGAGCGTTCAAAAGAACGATGACCGTAAAAAACTTGATCAAAAGCTACCCCTCATGCCCTGGTTCGTTCAGCAGTTTATTGATTATAAACGCCCTGATCTCTCCCCTTCCACACTGCTGGAGTATATCCGGGATTATGAATCTTTTTTCGGCTGGTTGCGTGCAGAGGGCTTATCTCAAGCCGGCTCAAATACCGAGATCACACTTCTAGAATTGGAAACCCTACATATGGACAGTATTGTCGGATATCGGTTGCATCTAACTACTCGCGCCGAGGGAACGAACACTCGAGTTACTGTATCCCGTAAGTTATCTGCATTACGCTCCTTATTTCATTATTTAAGTCAAATCGCCGAGGATGAGAACTTTTATCCATTGCTTAAACGCAACATTATGGCTAAGGTTGAGGTCAAACGAACACATAAGCCAAAGGATACTGCCGCTAAGTTAAAGGGTAAGATTTTGGAAGATGAGGAATTACTGGAGTTTGTGGGGTACATTTATGAAGGTTATGGACGGGATGTGGAAGGTAACAAACAGGCTTATTATTCGTTTCAATTAAATCATGAGCGCGACGCCTGTATTGCCAGCTTAATTCTGAACTCTGGCCTGCGTGTGTCTGAGGTAGTCAATCTAAACGTAGACGATTTGGATGTTAACAACAAGCTGCTATATGTCACCCGCAAAGGGAATAATGACGAAACGTTCAAGACACCTGTCTATTTTCGAGAGCAAGCTAAAGATGATCTAGCTCTTTATCTTAGTCTGCGCCAATCTCGCTACAAAACACCCAAGAGAGAAAAAGCCTTGTTTATCTCTCTCCCTAACGGGCGTCAAGAAGGCAAACGTATGACCAAACGTGCGATTCAAGAAATGATTATTAAGTACGCTAAACGCTTTGGTAAACCGTATCTTACGGTTCATAAGCTGCGTCATTCTTTTGCAACAGATTATTATCTGCAAAATGATATTTATAAAACGAAGGAACAGCTCGGGCACGCATCCACCGAAACAACTGAGATCTACGCTCATCTAACGGATAAAACGATGTCCGAGGCGATCGAGCGGCGTACCGATAATTAATCATCACCAAGGGGAGCCTATACTTCGGATGAGTAGCCGCTCTTCGCTAGTGCAGAGTTGTTATCGGTCTCAGCGGACCTTAAATGCAGGATTATCTCACATTTGGGTGGCTAACGGACCCCCAAGGTCGCTATTGGCCTGAAATACGTAAATATGAGCTCCATTCTATGAAATAGCGACGCTGAGGTCCGAAACCCCGCTTAAAAGGTGATAAATAAACAAATAAGATCATCTGAGTCCTTAAGCATCCGCGGGGGATTAATCTCGGCAGTGGTGTAGGCTAATAACTCCAACCAGCAGAGCAGCGACTCTTCCGATAGGAGAATTGCTATGATAGTGTTGCCTACCCGGGCATTTCATTCTCGCTTTTTTTCAAATTTGAGTACAACCGGCGGGCACCCCTAACCCTTTTATTGTTGCACTAAAAACCCACTTACGGTACGCAAGTGGGTTTTCTTATTCTAGTTTCTGGGGTAAAATCTCCCTTTAAACCGGTTGTAAGCGACTATTGGGTTAGCGCGAAAACTGTTTTTTGTTTATCTATTGTGAATTTTTCATATGTTGAAATGTTGGCAATAATAACGTTGGCTTAGCAATTATATGGCGATTTCTGTGCGTGCGTGGATATCAAATACCTTTTTAATTACTCCAATACCTGCGGTGATATTTTGTTAATCATCGATGGCCGGAGTAACCTCCACATCTAGCCCCGAATCTCTCCTGGCAGCTTGATCACTGTTACCTTATCTCCGGCAGATAGCCCCTTTTCTTCTGGGGGTACAACTATCAAACAGTCGCTATCCTTGATCGTGACCGTTACGGAAGATTCATCAATGAGTGCCGGATAAGCAAACAGGCTGCCGTCTTTAATTTCTAACCGAGCTCGCACAAATCTAGTAAAATTATTCACTCTTTTATAATCTGTGCCGAGTGTAGCGCTCCATTCCGGTAAAAAAGGCTTAGAAGAACTTTGCATCAGTGAAATCACAGGTCGTGCAAACAGTTGAAACCCAACGAAACAAGCCCCCGGATTTCCTGATAAAGCTAACAGCAGCTTACCCCCTCTAACCGCAGCAGTAGTTACGCTTCCCGGACGCATCGTCACTTTGTTGAACAACATATTACCACTTTGTTCGCGAACCAAGTCGCCCATGATATCATAATCCCCCACAGAAACGCCACCCGTTGTAATCACAAAATCATAAGTTTCCAGCGCCATCTGTACTTTACTTCTAGCCAGCTCCAGATCATCCACAATAGCGCCTAACATTACTGGAACCCCCCCTGTTTCTTTGACTAGAGCTTCTAGCATAGGGGAGTTACTATTGCGGATTTTGCCAGGCTCCAGCGGCTCATGCACTTCCAGCAGCTCTGTTCCTGTGGCAAAGATGGCTACCTTGGGACGACGATAGACTTTCACGGTATGTAATCCAAACGCTGCAAGAACAGCTATATCCCCCGCAGAGATTAACCTTCCTGTAGGCAATACAAGATCACCTTGGCTTAATTCGAAACCTTGAGGTGTGATATTGCTGTTTGCTTCTAGTTTTTTTCGAATACCAACGTAAGTCTTTCCTTCCTCTTCACGTCTCTCCGTGACCTCCAGCATCACCACAGCATCTGCCCCTACCGGTACTTGTGCACCCGTCATAATTCTTGCGGCTGTTCCCGGAGTTATATCTACCGCAGGCACTGCGCCACACGGAATATTATCCACAATTTCTAACCATACCACTTGTCCATTAACACAGTTATGGGTATCCCCCGCGATAATCGCATATCCATCCATACTCGAACGATTAAACGCAGGAAATGGGTGTGGAGCAATCACTTTTTCAGCCAAATAACGTCCACAACACTCATCCAGCGATACGTCTTCTGATTCTAGAGGATTGGCATATTTGATTATTTTGGCCTGAGCTTCTTTTACTTGCAGCGCTTCACGCTGAAATTTATTATCCTTCATAAAGACCTCCGCTCTGAAACGTCGATGTTTGCAGTAATAGGTATTATTTTAACATGAGACCTCTTGAAGTAAAATTATAAACACAAAAGGCCACCATCCATGTTTATGGGCAGCAGCCTTTTCTACAATATTTTTTCCGGTATAGTGATCCGTTACTTCTCTACTAGTCTAGGATGCTCTAATTACCTTTACATCCCCAGGGATTATTTTCTCCCCTTCATAAAGCATAAACCGTCCATGTTGCCACTCTACACGCAGTAGACGTGAATCATCTGATTGATATTGCCACACATGCTGCTCTCCACCATTCATAAATGGCGTCTGACCTGCAACAGCGACAAAACCTTCATATTCTTCCTCCAGGAAAAATGTATAGCCATCGAGCTCAAGCGTTGCTGGAACCTCAGCAGGATTATCTAACCGCCCATCGATTGGTCTGTACAATCCATATTGCAGCTGTTCCCGCTCTTCTATATGAAGATAAGCTATCTGGCTTCCATCTCTAAGGGTCAGAACAACAGCATTACGGCCCCGATTATGTGTCCGGCCAGTAACTTCATAGGTGACAAGCGATACTTCACAAATGTCTCCGGGAGACAAATTAAGCATACTTTTTTGAACTTCCTGAGGCGCTGGCTTAGAGAAAAGGTTACCTATACGTTTCCACATACTCAACTTGATCGTTCCTCCTACATAAAGGCAGTAATAATTAAAGCACCCGTAATTTGCAGTGAACCTGATAGCAGGCCATATCCGATTTTACCAAGCTGTGTACCATGATCCAGATCCAGCTTCCCCCAATTTGCTAGTAGAAGTCGAACCGTTCTTTCTAAAATTAACAAAAGCAAAAATGATACCAACGAAATTAGCAACGCATCTAACAAACTATTGGAAGCCGCTATCGATGAAGATAAAATGAAGGCCTGAGCTAAAAGCTTCATTACAAACCGTGTAGTCACCGCCATATTTCCAGCCTTTAACTCTTCTATATCGTTATAACGAGTAAAAAGTGAATCTATATACATCAGTACAAACAGCAACACAGCGCCGCTCACCGTCCACACGACCATGGACACCAGAATATGGAGATCCATTCTATAGCCCCCGCTTAATCATTTTGCATGCCTTTCATAAGCATAGATAAAGCGAAGAAGAAACGAATTTCTGTCTCCCCTTCGCCTGTGAACACCAGCCGTGAACCGGCTAAAGATCAAATGTTATTGCTTCTCGTATTGTTTCATCAGAGCCGCCAGTTCATCTTCAACCGCTTGATCTTTGTTCAGCTTCTCGAATTCATCATCCAGAGATTTATTGCCTGAACTCATCTCATTGCTGGCTTCAGCCTGAGCTTCTGCTTGCAGCATTTTATCTTCCATACGTTTGAGTCCTGCAGACGCTGAATCGGAACTAAATCCGCTCATTGCCTTGTTGATCTCGGTTTGAGCTTTGGCAGCATTATAACGTGCAACCAATGTCTCACGTTTGTTCTTCATTTGGGTAAGCTGTTTGCGCATCTCTTCAAGCTTGCCACGAAGGTTATCCGCAGAGGCTTTGTTCTGATCAAAGCTGGCTTTGTATTCTACCAGTTTAGCTTCAGCAGCATTTTTCTCTTCCAGAGCGCGGCGAGCAAGGTCAACATTACCCGCTTGAGCTGCTGCATGAGCCTGTTGGGTACGTTTGTTAACAAGCGCTTCTTGTTCTTCATACAGCTGTTTGAATTTCTTCTCAATGGCGATTTGCGCCGCTACAGCTTTTTCTGCATCTTCTAAATCTTCGGTCATATCACGAATGTATTGATCTGTCATTTTAATCGGGTCTTCTGCTTTGTCAATAATCGCGTTCACATTAGACATGGTTAAATCGCGCAATCTTTTAAATATAGACATGGTTTCATTCCTCCAAAAGATAATTTAATTCCTCACATGCTATCTTTTACGTAGAATTGCCACTACCGTTTCATATTTGTTGCGCTAAATATTGATTTACTTTTAAATTCACAATTTCCACGACTTCCATAATACCTTCTTTCGTGAGATTGTCGTAATGAATCCCCATCACTACTGTGACCGTCTTGTTCAGCGCTTCAGCTACTCTGATCGCAATGGGCTCGCTTATCGTGTGCTCTTTATGATGAGGAACCGCTGAAGTCAGTACTTTAACCTGCTCCCCCTCCAGATAAGCAGTACTCGTCGCACCAATATGCCGAACCCCTCCACTAATTAAGAGCAAGAGATCACATCCGACAGCCGTCGCCTTCAGCTCAATATCCTCAGGATCAATCTGGTTAGTAGTCATTAGTATTCCCCTCACTACTTCACTTTATATAATGCCCCGTATTTCCTCTAGTGATTGAATATTTTCTTCAACCATAAATTGCTCAAGCTCTGCAACTAGCTGACTACCTGCACGCAAGTTCATAAAATTATAAGTTCCCACTTGGATAACTGCAGCACCTGCCATAATAAACTCGATGATATCCGTTGCTGAAGTGATGCCACCCATTCCGATCACGGGAATCGTTACGTTTTGTGCGACTTGATGCACCATACGCAGAGCGACAGGCTTAATCGCAGGTCCAGACAATCCAGCATATAAGTTATTGAATACACTGCTTCTGCGCCGGACATCAATCTTCATTCCTGAGATAGTGTTGATGAGCGAGACAGCGTCTGCACCCTCCTCCTGACACATTTGTGCCATTTCAACGATATTTTCGGCTCCCGGCGACAGCTTTACAGCGAGGGGCAGTTTAGTTGCGCGTCTAACAGCCTGTACTACTTTTTGAGCTTCTGAAGTTTGGATCCCAAACGCAATGCCGCCCTCTTTAACATTTGGACAAGAAATATTCAATTCAATCATGTCTACTGCTGTCTTACCTGCACTCGCACGAGCATCTGCATCCCGCTGAATCATCTCAGCTCCAAGAACATAATCTTCAAGTGTGCCTCCACCCAGGTTGACCAAACGAGCGGTGTCGAGTGTTTCCCAATAAGGGCATTCTTTATCTAAAAATGCAGCTACACCCGGATTCTCGAGTCCCACACTATTCAGCATACCAGAAGCTGTCTCGTATACACGAGTGCCGGGATTCCCCGCTTTCGGATTGAGGGTTAACCCCTTGCCAGAGATTCCGCCCAGCAGAGACACATCATACAGCTTGCCATATTCACGGCCAAAACCAAACGTTCCAGAGGCCATTATAATTGGATTTTTAAAATGAACGCCAGCAATTGTTGTGTTCAACTTAGTCATGGAAAAGCACCTCCTCAGAAAGAAACACAGGTCCGTCTGCACAGGCCTTCTTTTGACCATCACGGCAGGATACACTGCAGACCAGACAGGCTCCAATCCCACAAGCCATTCGGTTCTCTAGAGAAAGGTATACTTTCGTTCTACTGCCTGCTTCTTCAGCAGCAATGCCTTTACGTTGAGCAGCTTTAAGCATAGGGTGTGGGCCGCAGACAAAGACATGATCATATTGGCTGAAATCCACACTATCCAAAATTAAACCGCCAACATCGACTACAAGTTCACTTGCAAGTGGGCGAAACGCTTCTGTCCGGTAAGCTTCACGGCTAAAGCCCAAAAAAATATCACTCCCCGGAAGCTGCTTCGCACAATAATATAGCGGTGCAATTCCGATCCCACCACCAATGAGCGCAACCTTCCCTTCGACCTGTGGAAATCCATTTCCAAAAGGGCCCTCAAGCTCTACCGAATCACCTGAACCCAGTCGTGAGAATATCTCCGTACCTTCCCCAACTACGTGATACAGAAATTCAACACTATCCTCGTGTACTTCATGTATACTTAAGGGTCTGGATAGGATGGGGTAAGCTCCCCATGCCCGTAACATGTAGAATTGACCCATTGCTCCGCCACTATTCGTCTCTACCTTAAGGTGATACACACCATCTGTCAGCCGTTCGTTACTTAGAACCGTCCCCACGTTATCAAGCTCCTTCAAATTTTATCTTTATTAAGATTGCCTTAGAAGGAGCATAAAATCTGTGACAAACTTCACACCGAAAATGGTCTAGCCTCTTTTCCAAATCCCACGTTCATAAGGTTTAGGTACATCATGTACGCCACCAAGCGCTTCTTCAGCATGTAAAGCCCAATAAGGATCACTTAACATCCCACGGCCAATAGCTACAAGCTCCGCCCTTTTTTCTGCAATGATGGACTGTGCCTCAGAATAGGCTTCAAGCCGTCCTACCGCAATTACTGGCACTTGTAATCCACTGCGAATATATTCTGCCAGATCTGCTTGGTAGGCTGGGCCCGCATTAGGTCCACCATTAGAGCCAATGGGACCTTCACCACCTGAAGACACATGGAACATATCCACTCCAGCATCTTTATATCGGCGGCAAAACGCCAGGGCATAGTCAGCATCATATCCACCATCAACATATTCTTTCGCGGAAACCCTCATGATCAAGGGCATATCTACTGGCACTACTTCTCGGATTGCTGTAACTACTTGTACTCCAAAAAGTGCTGGATCTTGTCCATATTCATCCAATCTGATGTTGGTCAGAGGTGAATGAAACTGGTGAATTAAGTAGCCATGCGCACCATGAATCTCCACAGTATCAAATCCTGCCTCCACAGCTCTACGAGCGGCAGCACGAAAGGCTTCTATCATCTCAAGGATGCCTTCCTTAGAAAGCGCCTGTGGCTGCTTAGAACGAGCATCAAATGGAATTGCAGAAGGGGCAACCGGCGGTTCAGCATCGACTGCTTTACGTCCAGCATGACCTAGTTGAATGGCTATTTTTGCCCCATAGGCATGTACACTATCTGTGAGCTTACGATAAGCCTCTATATGTGTATCACTCCAAATCCCTGTATCCCGGTTCGTTATTCTACCGTCCGGATGGACTCCAGTCATCTCAACAATAATTAGACCAGTACCTCCAATAGCACGGCTTACATAATGAACAAAATGCCAATCATTGGGAATGCCATCCTCTTTATCCACCGAATACTGGCACATAGGCGGCATAACAATACGATTTTTCAGCGTTAAACCCTTCAATTCATAAGGTGCAAACAATTCTGACATCCTTGTCCCCATCCTTCCACCTGTCTATAATTGGCCCGGGAATATCCCGTTCTATTTAGTATACACGCATTAGGGTGTGCAAGAAATCTTTACCAGAGCCCTTGAAGAAACGGCATAAATTCATCCTTCAATGGAGATAACAATGAAGAATATGGTGATGATCAGGTAGTAAAGGAGGCATATGGGGATGTATGATCAACGGAGAGTCCAGAAACTGCTAGTAGTATTAGGATCAATCATTGTCCTGCTATTTCCAACCTCTTCAGCAGAGGTTGCTTCAGCCCCAGCTCAGAGTCAGAAACCCTCGCAGGATCAAATTAAAAGCACGCAAACCACTGACGAAGACAAGGCGATATCTGCGGGAACTTCTACTACAAATAATTCAACGAGCAGCAACAATAAGAACACTAAGGGCTTGTCTCTGAGTCAGCTATTACACAAATATCCCGAGACCTTTAAGACCAGCGGTCCTCGGAATAAAGTCATCGCCTTAACTTTTGATGATGTGCCTGACCCAAGGTTTACACCCCAATTGCTAGATGTTCTTAAGAAATATCATGTCAAAGCTACCTTCTTCGTGGTGGGAAGCCGAGCTGAGAAACATCCCGCTCTAGTGAAGAGGATGATTAGAGAAGGACATGCTATTGGAAATCACTCTTATGATCATCCTCAGTTTGTGAAGCTAAAGATGCATGATTTCAGATCACAGATCATTGAGACCGAGAACATTATTCAAACCTTAGCCGGATATAAACCACGCTTGATTCGTCCACCCTATGGAGATATCTCTGAGCAACAGTTGAGATGGGCAAAAAATCATGGTTATAAGCTTGTAAATTGGAATGTGGATTCGTTGGACTGGAAGGGACTTTCCAAAACTCAAGTTAGAAATAACATCTTAGCTAATGCTGGAAAAGGAGCAATTATCCTTCAGCATGGTGGAGGTGGGCCGGGTAGTGATCTTCGCGGAACGATTCAGGCTTTACCTGAGGTAATCACGATTATGCGTAAACGTGGCTATTCTTTTGTTACCGTTCCTCAATTGCTGCAGGTCTCTAAAAATAAATAAACAAGAAACGGAGGCAGCCGCTAAGGACTCCCTCCGTTTCTTGTTTAACCTTTTTAACCCATTTCATATCTTTATAATAAATCTCTATATTTTTATCTAGCTATTTAACAATGTATAATTGTACATATTGATAACCAAAATCGGCTACAAAGCTTTGGCTGCCTGGGATAAAGATATCGATCCGGTTACCTTTAATGGCACTTCCCATATCGGTTGCAGTAGCCAGAAAAGCTTCTTTAGGCAATCCTGCGTGTGAATGTCCGGTAACCAATACTTTTGTTCCGAGAGGAATTACACTTGGATCAACTGCGATGGTTCCTAGCTTGAGTGGGTTCCCGAAATAATCAACGGCACCCCAGCCTCCATTCTCACTAGCCGCTGAGGAATAAGCAGAAGCCTTAACTTGTATCGATTTCTCGTAGTTAAAGGACTTGCCCCATGCTTCAACTGTTTTTGATTCTGGAGTAACATTCAGGCTTGGTGTAAGCACTGGAGTTTCTGTCGTAGCCACAGACTCTGCTTGCATTTTACTTGGGATCGTTATTTTAAGTCCATCGTAAATATTAAGAGCAGCAACGTTTGGATTAGCTTTCATTAAATCATTAACACCGACATTGTATTGCTGAGACAGAGTATAGAAAGTATTGCCTTCCTTTGCAATATGAACGCTGTCTGCAAAAGCAGGAGCGGTGTGCAGCAATGCACTAATTCCCATAACTGCAGCAAGGGTTTTAATGGTTCTGAACTTGTTCTTCATAAATGCCTCCTCTTTAGATGGGCGTAAGCGGTATGACTTCCGTATACGCTCGTGTACATTTCCTGTACTTATGTACATCTTGTGTGATGTCCTGATGTATTGTTGTCATTTGTAAAACTGACAGGACTTAATATATCACAATTTTGTAACCTATGCGTATGTAATTGTTACCATTCTGAAATAACATGTTTAATTATTGTCTTTTGTCCATTAAGAAGTTAACGTAATTTTGATTATGTTAACTAAATAGCGACAATCACATCCTATTATATAAGATAATTAAATAATATTCTTTGAGATTTTACATAGATTTAACATTTCGTGCCTCATCCAATAGTAAAATGATAGAATATGATAAATAGATTTGAGATATAGACATCGAAGCATATTTGGAGGTCCCATGAATACAGAAGAGATTAAAAACAATCAGAGCAGTCCAGCCACTGCTTACCTCAATAGGGATTTGAGCTGGATCGAATTTAACCGCCGCGTACTCAAGGAGGCGCAGGACCCTGATAACCCTTTAATGGAACGTGCCAGATTTCTGGCGATCGTCTCGAGCAATCTGGATGAATTCATAAGCGTTCGTGTGGCGGGAATTCAGGATCAGATCCGGGCGGGCTATACTAAAAAAGATTTCACAGGCTACACCCCTTCCGGGCTGTATAAACGCCTCATCAAACGCGTAACCAAAATCATTGCCGATCAATACCGGACGTTCCGTGATATTTCGCGGAGTTTGCATAAAGAAGGCATCGTATTTGTGGATTATGAGGATCTTACCCATGCCCAAGAGCAGTCCATAGAACAGTATTACCGGGATATCATCTATCCTGTACTAACGCCAATGGCTGTTGATCAGAGCCGGCCGTTTCCACTCGTGCACAGCCAGTTTATCTACCTAGCTGTTGTTCTTACTCGTAAGAATGGTCTTGAGGAGGAGCCTTATTTTGCTATCCTGCAAATTCCTTCGAATCTGCCAAGATGTATCCCTCTTCCCCACCGCTCTAATAGTAAGAAAAGACAATTTGTATTTATTGAAGATGTGATCCGCCATCACATTCAAACCTTATTCAGCGGTTACGAACCTGTTGCGGTTAGTGAGTTTCGTTTGACTCGTAACTCAGATCTTACGATCGATGAGGAAGGTGCAGAGGATCTGCTGGAAGAGATCGAAAAAGAGCTGCGCAAGCGTCGTCGCGGGGTGCCAGCCCGTTTGGAAGTACAAAAAGGTATCCATCCCTATGCTCTTGAGCAGCTGCAAGCGGAATTTGAGCTGGAGGACTTCGTATTTGAAATTGAAGGTCCGCTTGATCTAGGCTTTCTTCGTAATTTTGCCGGAAGCTTAAAAGGTTTTGGTTACATGAACTATCCACCTATTGAGCCGGTTTATCCTGCTGAATTTCAAGAAAACGAGGATTTCTTCGAGGTGCTGCGTGAACGGGATGTATTAGTCTACCACCCTTACGAGTCTTTTGATGCAATGACAGACTTTATCATTCAAGCTTCAGAGGATGAGCAAGTGATGGCGATTAAAATGACCTTATACCGTGTCAGTGGAAATTCTCCACTTATTACTGCACTAGCCAATGCTGCAGAGTCTGGTAAGCAAGTTACAGTGGTTGTAGAGTTAAAAGCTCGATTTGATGAGGAACGGAACATCGCTTGGGCACGCCAGCTTGAAAAATCAGGCTGTCATGTCGTTTATGGTCTGATCGGACTCAAAACGCATGCCAAAGTGACCTTGATTGTCCGCCAGGAAGGCCCTGAACTGCGCCGTTACGTGCATGTAGGCACAGGAAACTATAATGACAGTACAGCCAAGGCCTACACGGATCTCAGTCTATTCACCGCCCAAAGCGATATCGGACTGGACGCTTCTGAGCTGTTTAATCAAATGACTGGATATTCGGCTAATTTTGACTGGCATTCCTTCATTGTTGCACCGACGAATATGAGCTTATCCTTGCAAAAGCTAATGATGCGTGAAGCTGAACATGCACGGGCAGGCAGACCCGCTCGCATAATCGCCAAGATGAACTCGCTCTCTAATCAGCAAGTGATAGACGATTTATATAGCGCAGCCCAAGCCGGTGTCTCCATTGACTTAATCGTGCGAGGGGTTTGCTGCCTACGTCCGGGAATAGAGGGCTTAAGCGAAAACATTACCGTACGCAGTATTGTAGACCGTTTTCTGGAGCACTCCCGGATCTATTATTTCGAAAATGGCGGCAAACCTGAGGTGTATTTATCCAGTGCCGACTGGATGACTAGAAACCTAACCCGCCGGATTGAGCTGATGTGTCCTGTCAGAGACAGCGGCATCCGTAAACAGATCGTCAAAATTCTAGAGTTGTCTCTAAAAGATAATGTTAAAGCCAGCTTCTTGCAGGCTAATGGATATTACGAACAACCAGACGACAAAAAGGCCCCTTTCCGGAGCCAGTTTGCTGCGATGGATGTTACACGTTGGAAGGGAAGCCGAGTTTTACCTTCACCGCCCAAGCATTCTTAAATGCTTTTATCGCGTTCTCAATGTCCTCTAGGCCAATTAGCAGTGACGATGCGCCCTCTAAGTCCAGATGAAGCGTATTGCCGTGCAGATTGGCCTTCAGGCCGCTTACAATTCCAATCTCCGTGCTGTCCAGCGCAATGCTAAGCTGGACAAGCGATCCGAGCTTATGAATCCACTCTTCGTCGGATGGCAGCAAAATGTCCTTATGTTGTTGGGACAATTTCTGCTTCCGGCTTTTTGTGCTGTATGAGGCAATCATAGCGCAAAGAATAAGCTGACGGTGGGTAAGTCCACGAATTGGTGAATTCATCAACCAATACAAAGTATGTCTTTTGGATTGGTAATAGTTAATATTCGTTCCCGTACGATGCAGCATGATGGACACGTAAATTAACATCTCGTGCTCTGCTCTATTCGATTCATCTTTAAATGCGTCAAACAGGCTGAGTGCTAGCTTGTTGATATGATCTAAATACCGTTTAGAAGTATGAATATCAAAGCGAATGATCGTGTTTAAGCTATATTCCAATGCACTATCACGCACTGGCTGCTCCGGCTCCAGCAGATCATGCAGCAAGCCTTCTCTGAGCCCTTCCCCGCTGATTACCGCCTCACTCGCCCCAATATACTGATACACCGTATGGAAAATAATCAACCCGGATACAATGATATCCGCCCGACTCTTAGATAATCCATCTAAATCCTTACGTTTTTCGTAAGGCATTGAAGGTAGGGTGTTCATAAAGTGCTCGATCGTCTCACTGGTCATCGTATAGCCATGGGAGTTAGGCAATGAGTATGCTCGTGTCTTCTGATCCAGCTTCCCTAAGGAACGAACCGTCCCTCCTAAACCGAATAAAGGAAGCCCAGCTTTGGCATTTAGCCAATCATGCTCAACCAGTCTGCCGAGAACAAAAGTCTGCAGCTTGTGAATCTGCTCATCGCTCCAATTCCCACCTTGGCCAAACATTAGGTTGGTATTTACTGCCCCGAACGGGAAAGAAATGCTGTGTTGATAACGCCGCTCACAAAAAAGAGTGATTTCAGTACTCCCGCCACCAATATCAATGACATAACCATCCTCTACATTAAAGGCATTAATAACACCCAAGAAGCCATAGTATGCCTCCTGGTGGCCACTGATCACCTCAATCGGAATGGAAGAGGATTGTGACAAAAAGCTTATTATTTCACTTGAGTTAGCCGCATTACGAATGGCTGCCGTTGCACCCGCCCGAATGGTTTCCACTGCAAAAGCGTTGCAGATTTCCTTAAACTGCCGCAAGACCGGAACAATCGTTTCCATGTCCTTTTGTTCCAGTCTATTCTCCTTCGTAATCTTCTCACTAAGGCGAGCGGAGTACTTACACTCCTTGATGATCTTATAGCCTCCTTCGCGCGTTGTATCATAAATTACAAGACGAATGGAGTTCGAACCAATATCAATAATGCCTATCCGGCGTAGATCATCTCTCATTATGTATGTACTCCTTTTCCTGTTGATTGACTGACCATCTATTATACATGGTTTACATAAATAAATGAACTCAGCCCCCAGCGATATATTCCCACATTACCCTCAGGACCCTATAACAAAACGGCCACTGGATACTTGTCCAGGGCCGTTTTGACGAATTCTTTATAATACTTTACTTAAAAAATCCTTAGTCCGAGCATGTGTAGGATTACCAAATACTTGTTCAGGAGTACCCTGTTCAACGATGAACCCGCCATCCATAAACAGAATGCGGTCACCCACTTCACGGGCAAAGCCCATCTCATGTGTAACAATAACCATTGTCATTCCGTCTTCGGCAAGCTTTTTCATAACCTCAAGTACCTCTCCTACCATTTCCGGATCAAGCGCTGAGGTAGGCTCATCAAAAAGCATCACATGGGGCTGCATGGCTAATGCACGAGCAATCGCGATCCGCTGCTTTTGTCCACCGGACAATTGAGCTGGATAAACATCCTTTTTATCTTCAAGCCCTACAGTCTTGAGGAGCTCCATTGCGAATTTATCGGCCACAGCCTGCTGCTGTTTTCTTACTTTAATCGGTGCGAGCGTAATGTTTTGCAGAACGGTTTTGTGCGGAAAAAGGTTGAACTGCTGAAAAACCATCCCCATCTTCTCACGCGTTGCATTGATATCATGCTTCTTTGAGGTGATCGATTCCCCTTCAAAAGTGATCTCTCCACCTGTAGGCTGCTCCAATAAATTCAAGCAGCGCAGAAAGGTACTTTTTCCCGAACCACTGGGCCCGATTACAACGACAACTTCACCCTTTTTAATCTCCAAATCGATTCCCTTGAGAATCTCCAGCTTTCCGTAATGCTTCTGCAGGTTCTTAACGGCGATCATCGGTATTCAGCCTCCTTTCGAGTCTACCTAGGATCTTGGAAAGCGTAAATGTTAGAACAAAATACATAAATGCAGCAATCACGAGTGGTGTCATGCCATCATACGAAATCGTTGTAACTGTACGAGCTTGAAACATCAAATCCGTTACTCCGATAAATGAAATAATCGATGATTCCTTGATAATGGTAATGAACTCATTACCGATTGCCGGAAGTACACTTTTAAGTGCCTGAGGAAGTACAATATGACGCATGGTCATCCCTTGTTTCATTCCAAGTGAACGTGCGGCCTCCGTTTGTCCACGATCGACACCCTGAATCCCGGCACGAAAAATTTCTGCCAGATAAGCAGAACTGTTAATGGAGAGTGTAATCGCCCCGGACTGAATCGGAGTAAACTCAATCCCAAACGTCGCCAGCCCGTAATGGATGAGAAACAATTGCACAAGCATTGGAGTGCCCCGCAAAAATTCAACCCAAGCTGTGGCTAAGAAACGTAACACTCTCCATTTTGACATGCGTAGTAGAGAGACGATAATCCCAAGAATGAAGCCAAATAATACACCAAGAACAGCAAGTAGCAAGGTATATTGTAGTCCAGTCAAGAAAAGATCACGATAATCATAAGCCATTCTAAATAAAGTAATATCCAATATCTTATCCTCCTATCTCCAAAAAAATAGAAAATAGCAAAGTTCCGCTATTTTCTGTAATACACATACATTTTACTTCAGCAGACCTAAAACAATATACATTCCTTACTTCGTGCTTTCAGCAAGCTCGCTGGCAGCCGCTACATATTCATCAATCTTACCTTCTGATTCTAGACGTTTAAGTGTAGCATTTACTTTATCCAGAAGCTCTGTATTGCCTTTTTTAATCCCAATTGCGTATCCATCATCTTCTACTTCAGGCTTAGCATCGGTAATTACAAGACCCGCTAAATTCTTAACAAAAGATTTGGCTACAGGTCCTTCAATAATTGCTGTATCGATACGATTAGATTGCAATTGCAGAACGATCTCGGAGATTTTACCAAGAGAGGTGATCTTTGCGCCTTCAATCTCTTTGGCGATTTCTTCTTGAATAGAGCCTGTCTGTACACCAATTTTGGTACCCTTCACCGCATCCATAGTGGCGTATTTATCTTTATCTGCTTCGCGCACTACAATAGCTTGCTCTGCTTTGTAATAAATATCTGAAAGTTCAACCGCTTTTTTGCGTTCTTCAGTCGGGCTAAGGCCGGAAATTACCATATCTACGCGTCCACTGGACAATTCGTTAAGCAGTGAATCAAAAGGCAGATCCTTAACTTCAAGCTCAGCGCCCATGTCGGCAGCAATTTCCTTAGCGATGTCGATATCAAAACCTACGATGGTATCTTTTCCGTCCACTACTTTATGGAATTCGTACGGAGGAAAATCTGCACTTGTTCCCATAATCAGCTTTTTAGTAACTGCACCGGAATTTGCATTACCACTAGCAGCGGTATCATTATCATTTTTATTTTGACCGCAGCCTGAGAGCAGACCTACCGCTAATACCATTCCTAAACTAAGTTTACCCCATTTGTTCATTTCTATATCTCCCCTATTCATATGAAAAAATCTAAGTTGACCCAATGACTGACTTATTATAAATCAGAACGCATGAATATGCAAAGGCATAATTGTGACAATAACTTCCTTTTAATGGATTTCTATGAGGGGAATTCTATAATACGCAGTTAAAAAATCACTTTTATTCACGTTGAAGCTAAATTTATACATTTTTACTATCCCCTATACTAGCTAAATCATTCGACTGTTTATTCCTAATTTCATAAAAAAAGGACTGCTCCCAGAGTATTTACCATACTCCCAGGTGCAATCCCTTATTAACCCATTACAGAATTCGTTAAACTTTATTTGGTTATATCATCGTAGATATCCATGTACTGCTGAGCGGATACATTCCAGCTATAATCTCCCGCGAAAGCATTTTTTGTGATCTTTTTCCAATGTTCAGGCTGCTTGTAAAAAGAAAGCGCCCGGCGCAGCGTAAACATCATATCGTGTGCATTATAATTGCTGAACGTAAAGCCATTGCCTTCACCGGTTTCTTCATTATAAGCATGCACAGTATCATTTAGGCCACCTGTCTCACGGACAACGGGTATGCTACCATACCGTAAAGCGAGCAGCTGACTGATGCCACAGGGCTCAAACTTAGACGGCATAAGGAAGATATCGCTGGCAGCATATATTTTTCGTGAGAGTGCATCATTAAATAAGATCTGTGAAGACAGCTTGGTCGGATACCGCCATGCCGCTTCCTTGAACCAACGCTCGTAGGATTCATCACCTGTTCCAAGCAGCACAAATTGAATATCCTCGTGATATAGCAGCTCATCCAGCACTCGGGTAAGCAGATCTAAACCTTTGGAGTCCACGAGACGCGTGACCATGGCTACCATTGGGATATTAGCATCCACAGGTAATCCCAGCTCTTCCTGCAAGGCTACTTTGTTCTCCGTCTTCTTGGTCAAATTAGAACGATAACGGGTAACAAGGCTCGAATCTGTCGCTGGATTATAACTTTTAGTATCAATGCCATTCACAATCCCACTTAAAACATCTGACCGTGCGTTCAACAAACCATCCAGGCCGTAACCATAATAAGGTGTGCGAATTTCTTCTGAATAAGTCGGACTGACGGTCGTGACCCGATCACTGAATACAATCCCGCCTTTTAAGAAATTCACATTACCATAGTACTCCACACTACCAAAATAGCTGCTATCCAGACCTAACAGCTCTCCAAGTACCTCATAAGGAAACACTCCCTGATACAACAGGTTATGTATTGTAAATACACTCCGCATTTCACTGTAAAATGGATTGTGGCGATAATGCCCCTGTAGCAGCATTGGAATTACGGCCGCGTGCCAATCATGGCAATGCAGTACATCAGGCTGGAAATCAATGGCTGGCAGACACTCCAGCACTGCACGATTATAGAACGCAAACCGTTCACCATCGTCCATATAACCATAAATTCCATCACGGCCAAAATAATACTCGTTGTCGATAAAATAAACGGGGATACCCTCATAGATAATGCGTTCAATTCCACAGTATTGTTTTCGCCAGCCAATTGGAACATACACTTCCGTTAAATGCTCCATTTGAGCGGTGAACTTGTCAGGAATCCCACGATATTTAGGCAAAATCACTCGTACATCTACCCCGGCAGCCTTCAGCGCTTTAGGTAATGCTCCAATGACATCGGCCAAACCACCCGTTTTGACAAAAGGATGGGCTTCAGCTGCGGCAAATAAAACTTTCATGATTATTTCCCCCTTAAACTGTACGGATTCTCTATTCGTACTTAGATCTATAACTCTTTTGCCTCTTTATTCTTACCCATTCGTGACGTTTTTTTAAACACCAGGAAGCTAAGGGGCGGAAGAGTCAGCTCTATGCTGTTCACCTGATTGTGCCATTCCAGCTTAACGCTCTTTTGAGGGACATTGTGCAATCCGGAGCCACCATACTCTACATTTTCTGAGCTAAAGAGCTCTTCATAAGTCCCGGCCCGTGGCACGCCTATACGATAATTGTGCCGTTCTGCCGGTTGAAAATTGATGACTATAAGCAGCGTATCTCCTGGTTTCTTCCCTCGGCGTATATACGAAATCACACTTTGATCATTGTCATCCGCATCAATCCACTGATAACCCTCTTGAGAATGATCCAGCTCCCACAACGCTTTTTCGGAGCGATACAGTTTATTAAGTGCAGCCGTGTAGGCAAGCATACGACGATGGCTCTCATAATCCAAAAGCAGCCAGTCCAGCTGCTCCTGATCCTTCCACTCGATAAACTGACCGAATTCCCCACCCATAAACAGAAGCTTTTTACCGGGATGAGAGATCTGATATCCCAGCAGCTGCCTGAGGCCTGCGAACTTTTGTTCATAAGCACCCGGCATTTTGTCTAACAAAGACTTCTTGCCGTGAACAACTTCATCATGCGATAGCGGCAATGCGTAATTTTCGGCATAAGCATAACATATTGGGAACGTAAGTAAATTATGATGATAAGGGCGCCCACCAAAATCATGTTCTATGTAGCCTAGCGTATCATTCATCCAACCCATATTCCATTTGTAATTGAAGCCAAGGCCCCCTTCATGCACTGGTGCAGTAACCCCCGGCCAAGCACTGGACTCCTCAGCCATCATCAATGCTTTTGGGAAATAATGAAAGATAGCCTTGTTCAGATTCTGGATAAATTTGATGGCCTCCAGATTCTCCAATCCACCATTAACATTCCGCCGATATTGATGATCCCGCTTTTCGAAATCTAATCGAAGCATACTCGTAACCGCATCTACACGCATTCCGTCGATATGATAATACTCGAACCAAAACAGCGCATTAGAAATAAGAAATGAAGAAATCTCCGGCTTACTGAAATCAAACGAAAGTGTCCCCCAGCCTGGTTTTTCAGCTAACATTGGATCGGCATATTCATAAAGTGGCGCTCCATCAAACATACGTAATCCGTGTGCGTCTTTGGCAAAGTGAGCGGGAACCCAATCTAAAATCACACCGATACCTGCCTGATGCAGCTGATCGATCAAATACATCAACTCATGGGGTTCGCCATAACGGCTGGTTGCCGCAAAATACCCCGTCCCTTGATAACCCCAGGATAGATCATATGGATGTTCTGCCAACGGCATAAATTCCACGTGTGTATAGTTCATCTCCACCAAATAAGGAATTAACAGCTCGCTCATTTCCCGGTAGGTATAGAACTCACCATCCTCTTTTTGACGCCAGGTACCGAAGTGCATTTCATAAATGTTCATTGGCTGTTGATATGGAGCTTTGCTTTTCCTACGCCATGCTGCATCTCCCCAGCGGTAGCCATCCAGTTCTGTTACTACCGAAGCCGTTGCCGGTCGAACCTCAGCTTTGAAAGCAAAAGGATCCGCTTTAAGGAAACTTGATCCATCTGAGGCAAGAATCCTGTATTTGTAAAAAGTTCCCGGCTGTATTCCCGGAAAAAAACGACTCCAAAATCCTGAATCGGGTATCTTATATAACGAGTCCACGCCCTGTGTTCCGTCCCAATCATTATGATCACCAGCTAGTCCTACATATGTCGCATGAGGAGCCCACACGGTAAAGCGCACACCGGTAACGCCTTCTTCAGCGGCAGTGTGTGCACCCAGCATAGAATAGCTGCGATAATTGGTGCCCTCATGGAACAGATAGATATCAGCAGCTGACGGAAGGGTCTCGATTTTTGCTTTTTCAGCCAATTCTACACCACCTTTTTCAATGTGCTTGTACCTATTACCTTACCCGAATATTACCATTTTGAAAATGTTTTGATGTTAAAAGAAAAGATTTTCTGATAAAGAAATATTAATTGTAATTTTTCTGTTTACAAAGCAATATATTTCACCTATGTCGTTTCAAGCGCTTGTCGTAAGTTTATATTACAAGCATTGACAAAATAATGGGAGGGATAACAAATGAACAACAAAAAAGATTGTATCGCCATGTTATTGGCAGGAGGGGAAGGCCGCAGATTGGCTCCCTTGACTTCCAGTATGGCTAAGCCTGCAGTCCCTTTCGGTGGACAGTATAAAATTATTGATTTCCCGCTAAGTAACTGTGTAAATTCGAACATTGATACAGTAGGTGTTCTGACACAATACGAAGCTGACTCTTTGCATAATCATATCGGTGAAGGTGAGCCTTGGGGCTTAGTTAGTCAAAAGGATAAAGGTGTCACACTGCTTCCTTCAGGTGTTGAAGGCAGAGACAGTTATACAGGGACTGCTGATGCGATTTATAAAAACATTGACTTTATTGATAGCCGCAACCCAGAACATGTGCTCATTCTATCCGGTGACCATATTTACCATATGAATTACCGTAAGATGCTGAATTATCATATTGAAAAAGGAGCAAAAGCAACCATCTCCGTAATGGAGGTTCCTTGGGATGAGGCTAGTCGTTTTGGAGTAATGAACGTAAACGATGATCTGAAAATTTCCGAATTTGCGGAAAAACCTAAAGTACCAAAAAGTAATCTTGCTTCAATGGGTATCTACCTGTTCGAGTGGGCTTATCTGAAGGAGCACTTGTTGCGGGATGCAGCTAATCCTAATTCCAGTCATGACTTTGGTAAAGACGTAATTCCTACCATGCTGGATCAGAACGATGATTTATTCGCTTACCGTTTCAAGGGTTACTGGAGAGATGTAGGTACAGTCGGCAGTCTCTGGGAAGCACATATGGACCTTCTGCAAAAAGACAATGGCATGAAGTTAGACAAGACTCATTGGCCTATGTATAGTCGGGTTCGCCGGACTAAGCTTGCAGTTCATAAACCACGTGTACAGAACCCAGCAACGGACTCTCTCGTGAATGAATCCTGCTCCCAAGAAGGTAGTCTACAACGTTCTGTAGTCTTTAATGGGGTAGAAATCGGTAAGATGAGCCAGATCAAACAAAGTGTTATTATGCCTGGAGTTCGCATTGGCCGTGGAGTGCTGATTGAGAATGCCATTATTGGTGAAGGGGCAATCATTAAGGATGGAGCAGTCATCAAGGGAAGCATAAATAATATCGTTGTCGTTGGACCACATGAGACTGTGGCTGCCAAGCCGGCGGTCCGAAACCAACCTTCCCGTCTGTTTCAGGATGTGTATGAGAAGACAGGACGTTTGCGTGAAGTTCTTCCTTCATAACAACCATTATATAGAAAAATACTTTATATAAAAAGGGGCTGTTGTCCTGGTCGATCATGACCAGAGCAACAGCCCCTTCGGTTGTAAAGAATTAGTGATTTTATGAATTACGGCTAGCCGTCCATTCTCTGTCTAATATGCTCATTTCCACACAATCTACATATTGCTCACCGAATAAAGCAGACTCACGTTGAACACCCTCCCGCTTAAAGCCAACAGCTTCATAAGCTTTCAGGGCAGCCGTATTGAAATCGAAAGCACCCAGAGACAGACGATGCAGGTCCAGACCATCAAATCCGATTCGAAGCATTTCTTGCATCATACGTTTGCCAATGCCTTTACCTTGAAACTCAGGATCTACCACTACCCTGCCGATACGTGCAGAACGATTAACCCGGTCAATGACTGAAAAGCTAATATGGCCCACTACCTGCTGCGTAGCTTCTTGAATTGCACAGAAGATAAGGCGATCGGATAAGCCTGGATGATTAGCATCCTTTAAGTATTTAACAAGCTGCTCATCATCTAAAGGATAAGTTAACGAAGGTCCTGCCCACTGCTTCAGATACTCTGGAGAAACACTCCAGCGCTTTAAGTGTTCAAAATCAGATTCCGATATAAACCTTAGGATCAGACGGTCTGACTCAGCACCTTCCTCAAAATGTTCATATAAGTTCACTAAACGACCATTTCCCATATCGTTAGTGCCCATGTAGTGAAAACCCATGCTCTGATAATAACGATTAAGCTTAATGTTATGTGCCACAGTGTCAAACCTAAGACTCTTACAGCCTAGATCTTTGGCTAGAACTACTGCATATTTAAGCATTTGCTGTCCAAGTCCTCGGCCGCGGTGGGAGTCTTTCACAGCCAATCGGTGCAAATAAGCGTAGGACTCATCATTTTTACGGCCCCAGTACTGTGGATCACTGAATTGCAACGTGAACATGCCAACTACAGCCCCATCGTCAAGGGCTAAATAAACATGTCTGTCAGCGAAATATCCTGCAATATCGGTCTCATTAAATTGTCCGGGTGTCCATTGGTTAATCCCGTTACGCTCCATCCATCCTGCCGCTTCTTGCAACAGCCTCAAGATGTCGTTAACCCGATCAGGCTCTCCACGAACTATACGGATCGAATTCTTCGTTATCCCCATCTCAGGTCACGTCTCCCAATCATCTAATTCAGGAAAGGTAGCTGTAATTTGAGTTACCTCATCTGAGTTAACTTCCGGCTGTGGTTCAGTAAGAGGCAAGATGACGGTTACTTCCGTTCCCTTTCCAAGCTCACTTGCCATATCAAGTGTCCCATTATGAAGTTCTACAATCTGCTGTGAGATCGCTAACCCCAAGCCTGTTCCTCCATTAAGTGCATCCACTTGAAAGAAACGGTCCTTAACTCTGGAGATATGCGCTTCACTAATCCCTATCCCGCTGTCTCGTACCATAATCGCTGTTTCTGTAGCAGACAGCCTCTTTGCTGACAATTCAATACTGGAATCTTCATGTGAGAATTTTACTGCATTGTCTACCAAGTTCAAGAATACCTGTTTTAATCGATTGGCATCCCCTTTAACAAAGATCGCGTCTTCACATTCCAGCAGCAGATGAATTCGTTTCTTTTCCGCTTTAGCCCAAACATTCAGTATGGTCTCTTGTAGCAGCACCTTTACATCTACAACCCCAATCGACAGCTTCATTTGGTTCTGCTGCAGCTTAGAAAAGTCGAGAATTTCCTCCACCAGCCCAATCAGACGTTCACTTTCTTTGGAGATGATGCTGACTCCAAGTTTTGTCTCCTCCGGATCATACCCACCGGAAACCAAGGTTTCGCTCCAGCCCTTGATACTTGTAAGAGGTGTCCGCAGCTCGTGAGAAATGGACGAGATAAAATCATCCTTGATCTGATTACTGCGTACAATCTCCTGAGCCATATAATTCAGCGTTGAAGCCAAATCACCAATCTCAAATTTATAGTCTCCCTTAATCCGTACGTTGAATCTCCCCTTGGCCATCTGGGCTGAAACTGCCGTAATATTATTCAGCGGCTTCACAATCGAATTGGCCAATCCGAAGCTAAACCCAACAACTACAGCCATAACAGCTGCAGCAATAGCAGTAGACAATAAGGTAAGATTAAGCAAATCATTATTGATTTCTTCTAGTGAAGTAATATACCTTAGGACATACTTATCCTGTCCATGAATCTGCAGCATTTTGGAAACCGCCATTACGCTCTCATTCGTGCCTGCCTGACGCCCTACCCAGCGTCCAACGCTGCCGCCAACGGCTTCTGGTACATCACTGGTCGTAATGGTCCGATCCGGCTGAAAGCCAGTGGAACTAGTGATGATATCCCCATTTAGCGATAAGATTTCCAGCTCCGTCTTGCTCAATGAGAACCTCTCCAGTACTTCTTGTAGCAGATAGATGCTATTATCGCTGGGTATCATGTTCTTTTGAAAAAACGACTCTGAAACAGAAATGTGATTTTTAATCTTGCTGTATACACTGTCATAATAATATGTTCTGATGGCCAGCAGGAAGATAACTTCTACGAGGAGAAGCGCCAAAAAAACTACAAGAATGTAGTGCAGAACAATCTGTCTGCGCATCCCCTTCTTAATCATTGTCCTTGGCCTTTCCATCTATATCCGTGCCCCCATACAGTCTGCAAAAATTCCGGCTCCGAAGGATTGTTCTCAATCTTCTGGCGTAAGCGCCGGATATTTACATCTACAATTTTGGGATCACCCATATACTCCTTGCCCCACACATGATCCAACAGAAGATCGCGGCTAAGTGGAGTGTTTTCTTTTTCAAGAAAGAATTGAATCAGAGAGAACTCCGTAGGCGTCAGTTCAATGGCTACATTATCACGTTTGAATTGTTTGGTAATAAGATCCAAGCTGAAAGGCCCCGAATGAAAAGAAACCTTGGCCGACTGTTCACGATGCACATTTACTCGGCGCAGCAAAGATTGAATACGCGCAATTAGCTCCGTTGGGCTAAATGGCTTACTAACATGATCATCTGCACCTACGGACAAAGCGTAAACTTTATCCTGCTCCTGAACCTTGGCGGTAAGAAAAATAATTCCCAAGCGTTCATTAGTCTCCCTAATCCGTCTACAAACTTCAAATCCATCAATGCCGGGAACCATAACATCCAATAACGCAATATCAATATCAGGTATAGTGGTTAATTTATGCAATGCTTCATTCCCGTCAGCAGCCTCCAGCACTTCGAAACCATTACGCTTCAAATTAATGACTATGAAACTGCGAATGGACTCTTCATCTTCCAATATCAGAACTTTACTCATCTATTCCCTTCCTTTCAATAGGGGAGGCAATCTTATTGCTTCCTTCTTTAGTTGTACTTTGTTCTAGCTCACCACGGTAGCCGATGACTTTATCTAAATCCCGTCCAAGCAGCTCCCAGCCTTCATTCTTAGCCTTATCCCATTCCGAAGGAGAAAAGAAGGAAACCTCAGCAAAAGTCTCTCCGGTATCGGTCATGATGAACTTAAGGTTTTTATCCAGAACAGATTTCGTATCAATACTTACCTTTCCATGCAGCTCTGGATCAAAATTAATAGTAAAGCGATCCGATGGATCACGATATAGCTGGACTGCAAAGGTTAGGCCATCTTTTCCATCCCATTTATAATAGGAGGTGAAATAAGGAATATCTGCGGGGTCGAAATACTCCCATCCTTTTGGCGCTTCAAGCAATCCAACTTCAATAATGCCATCATGATCGATATCTTCGCTTGCAATCAGACGATCTTTGTAAGTCCTCGTATCACCTGGCAAAACCACGCGCAGCTTGTTATGCTCCATAAGAACAATTAAGCTATAGGCGGATTGGAAATCCACCGAAGCGTCCAATACGATTCCTTCTTTATCCTTGGCAATCTTTCCTGCGACAATATTGTAATAATTAAAAAAATACGGATCGATATCCTCGATCTTATCGAGCACCTTAAAGCCATCATTGTACTGATAGATCGAAATGGTTGCAAATTCATTTCTTTTAAAATAAACAACGGTGATGTCTTCAATTCCATCCTTGTTAAGATCATCAAGCATATATTTGGTGTAAGGAAGTGAAAGCACTTCTTCCAATGATCCGCTGGAATAGCTATACACGACGAGGCCTTTTTCTTCCCCGCGTGAATAACCTGTAATGATATTCAGCTTCCCGTCACCTGTCATATCTTTCAGATCGACGGACTCCAGCATAGTTCCATCCCCATCAAAAACAAGCTTTTTGACCCAGGCATCTCCTTGCTTCTCTAAGATCATCCCGTGAATCTCTACAGCTTCGCTTGGCGTTCTATAGAACACCAACGACTCCATAATTCCATCGTTATTGAGATCCTCTGTGAAAATTGAGCTCTCATCATTAACCGGGCGGATCAACTCCGTACCCGCTGGAATATGTGAATTAATAGCAGCCATAAGTGTTGCTTTGTCAGCAGACAGCTGCGGAGCTTTCATCTTCGAAACGGGATCACTGATGAAAGTACAACCCGAAAGTACGGATAACGACAGTGTTGCAGCTGCCAGGCACCTAAGACTTTTTATACTCAACCTCATCACTCTTTTCCTTATCCGTGTCCGAACTTTACAAATTCGCGCGTTCCTGAGACGTTAATCTACGTCCCTTTATATCATGCTTAATTCGTCCATCTTCTAGTACCCATATACGTGAAGCGAAACGTTCAGCCAGTTCAATAGGCAGCACCGTCACTACGATAAGACCCGTCTCTTTACACAGTCTGCGCAAAGTTTCCAATACACTTTCTGCCGATTTGGGGTCCAGACCCGTAACCGGTTCATCCGCTAAAATAACTTTTGCACCATGAGTTAATGCTCTAGCAATCGCTACACGCTGACGTTCACCACCGCTTAGCTGGCTAGTCTTCATCTTCGCTTTGTCAAGAAGTCCAAGGGCATCTAATTCATCCATCGCACCCATATAATCATCTGAACGAACCATCCCTGTAACCATACGCCACATTGGCGTCTGTGCGGACTGGCCGATCAGCACGTTTTTCAGCGCTGTGCGGTTAGGATTGAGCTCTGCATTCTGCTCCAGGTAAGCCCACTCCCGGCGAATTTTTCTTTTTCCGGAAAAGGCACTCGCCATAATATCCGTACCGTCCACTCTAAAATTCCCTCTGTCCCACTTCTCTCGCAGCGCTAAACAGCGTAATAAAGTGGTCTTACCGCTCCCACTCGCTCCAAGTATGGCTACGAGTTCACCCGGCTCTAATTGAAATCCTATATCCTGCAGGACCGGATTTTTGTCTTCCCCAACTGCCTTGGCTAAGTGTTCAACTGTGATCATAGTTCAGCCTCTCCCTGTCTTCATCTATAATCTATAGTGTACTCTGAATGTGAGTTCAATTTCCATGCGAGCACTCGTTCTTATCTTACCTCAATTTCTAGGTTGTGGCGAGAATAATAACCCCAGCAAGCCGAACACGATATATAAACCACCCATCAGGGCGAAAATACCGCCGCTTAAGCCCACTTGCAGCAACAAACCACCAATGCCGGGGCCGATAATACTGCCAATACTAAAATGGAAAGAAGCAACCACATTGGCAGCAGGCAGTAGATGTCTTGGTAAAATATCCGCAGCCAGACTTAGACCTAAAGAGAAAAAGGAACCTACTAGTCCTCCTGCGATCATCAGAAGCACCATTGTCAATGTAAAATGATCACCTGCCAGCGGCAACATCGCAAAGGCGATCCCGCCTCCGATCCCGGCAATAATCAGTACCCGCTTGCGGCCAAACCGGTCGCTCCACAGACCTAATGGAAACTGCAGAAGCAGTCCTCCAATCCCCGCAAAAGGCAATAACGCTGCAATTTGATCTGTGCTGTAACCGATACGTAGACCATATACCGGAAAGCTGCTATTTAAGCTGGCTTCCATAAAGCCATATAAAAGGGCTGGAATTAAAGCGAACCAGGCTAAGCTGTAACAACGACCGAAACGGCGAACCTGGCTTTCACCACTCTCCGCTTTATCTGGCCGGGAATCCGGCAGAATTGTAGTCACAAGGATTAAGACTAACAAAAATAGAAATGCGAGAACAATAAAAGGCACGGCCTGTCCATAACGCAGCAGACTAATCCCAAGTGGTCCCAAGCTAAAACCCAGACCATAGGACATGCCATATAGTGAAAGATTACGCCCTCGATGCTCGGCAGGTGTCATAAGCAGAACCCAAAGCTGGGCCCCGTAATTAATCGCAGCATCGCCTACACCCACAAGCAGACGCAATACAAACCATACCTTGATCCCTGTAAAAAAGGGAAACATGAGCAAGCTTACTAAGACTAAACTAATCCCACCAGCTATCAATTTTTTAAATCCAACCGCTCCAAGAACACGTTCAGCAATCAAGGTCATCCCAAATGATCCTATGTATAGTGCAGCAGCATTCAATCCGTTCAGTGACGAGGAGACTCCTTTTTGCTCCAAAAGAATGGATAGAATGGGCAGCAACAGCCCTTGGCTAAGCCCTGCGGCTATAGTAGCGGTAATAAGAATCATGAAAGTCATTTTGCTATTACTTCGTATAGATACTTTAAGCCGGTCTGACACGGATGATATCCCCCTATAATAAAAACAATGATGTGATCTAACGCCAATTGGCAAACACCGAACATTATAGTGGACAACCCTCTTCAAAACAAGAGATAATATGAGAAGTTACGGATTTCTGGGGGTGCATGTTACATGGATTACGAATTAAAAATCGACGTATCGCCGGTTTATGAACTGTTGGACAGTTTTATGATATATGTAACCAGAAAATGGATCTCCAATTTAGACCTCGGTCCCCACTGGGTTAGTGATGTGGAAGATCGCATTACTCCTCATAAAGTAACAGCTCTCATGCAAGCTGCCGAGTGGCCATTTACAGATTATGATGTGTTATATGCTTGGGTTTACAGCCGAGGGCCCGCAACATCAGTGCTGCATTTCCTGGATGATCTGGATTCAGCTTCTATAAAAGAGTGTTATCAGCAGATCGCACCGTTAATTCATGATTTCACCATAGATGAAGCTTCCCGGATCAAGAGCAGCTATAGTCCGCTACTTAGACTCTGGTATGAGCAATATTTTCGTCATGTTGAACACAAGATTTTACCGTTATTAATTGAAGATGCCTCTGAGAAAAAAATGCTGGAAAGCAAAATGGACCCTATTTCTTTAATTGAATATGCATCCGGTGGTGTAGTTTTCGAGGATATACGGGATCTTAAGACTATAGTATTATTGCCTACCGTTCATAATCGACCAATCAACACCTACTGCTTCTACAAAACTATGGTGATTGTACAGTATCCTGTAGATGTGCCATTGGAAGATGAAAATGAACCACCGATGGTGCTATTGCGCATGACCAAGGCGCTGTCAGATCCAACCAGACTCCGATTGCTTCGGTATGTCGCCCATGAACCCAAATCTCTATGGGAGATGCAGTCCGATCTAAATCAATCCAGAGAAATGCTTATGCATCACCTAATGATCCTACGCGTAGCCGGTTTACTCCGTATCCATCTTCGCGGGGAACAAGACGAGCGCTTCAGTATCCGTCCAGACGGCGCTTCTGAGCTTCAAATGTTTCTAGAATCTTATATTCACCTATAGAACACTATACAGATACAGATCCAAGGAGTGAGAGATATGAAATACACAACTCAACAAGTAATTTTCGATCTAGATGATACGCTGGTTCATTGCAACAAATATTTCGATTTAATTTTAGGGCAATATTTCGAGCTCATGACTGATTGGTTTAATGAATTTGGTCCAAGCACCAGTGAATTACGCAGCAAGCAAATAGAAATTGATGTTGATACCGTCAACACAAGTGGCCTGGCCAGCGACAACTTTCCCAAATCCTTAATCGCCACCTACCGTTATTTCTGCGCCAAATATAACCTTCCGACAGATCGCTTTCAAGAGCAGCAATTACACAAGCTCGGCCTAAGCGTCTATGACCAAGAAATTGAAGCTTACCCTGGCATGGTTGAAACACTCGATACGCTGAAGCAAGAGGGTCACCATTTATTCTTGTATACTGGCGGGGACGACACCATTCAGCAACGTAAAATTGAACAAATGAAGCTGGATGCTTATTTTGACGATCGTATCTATATTCGGAAGCATAAAAATGTTGAGGCGCTTGAAAATATTTTGGCTACCCAAAGCTTTGACCGCAAACGTACCTGGATGATTGGCAACTCGTTACGTACAGATGTACTTCCCGCAGTTACCGCAGGCATCAACAGTATTTACCTGAAGCAGCAAAATGAATGGAGCTATAACCTTATCGAGCTGGAGCAAGAGATGCAGCAAGCCGTGATGACTATTTCGTCCATCCACGAGGTGCCCCCTGTCATTCGCTCAGCCGCTAAATTCAAAAACTAATAACTAGCTACAACGTTACGTAGCATTGTTACAAATGACATATCTTCACTACCTACTGGATGATTATACTATTTTTATAGTATTCCTATATTGTCTAGGAGGTGAGATATGAATAAGAAAGTGTCAGCTAAACAATCTCAGACCAAAAGACCTTTGCTTCCCATGATATTAGGTGTCGTTGTTGTAATCCTTCTCGCTGTAATTGTTTTCATCTTAAGCAATAAGACTGATGATACAGCAGATCTACCCAACTACACCGACGTAAAGGGAAGCATTGTTGTTGATGGGCTGAAATATGAGAAGCAACCTCATCTTGGAAGTCCTGATGCCAAAGTTAAAGTTATCGAATTCGCAGATTTCAAATGTCCCGCCTGCAAAATGTGGACTGAAAAGTATCTGGATACTTTTATTAAAGACTACGTAGATACCGGAAAAGTGGAACTTTTCTTCATGAACTTTGCATTTTTGGACCGGGACTCTTATCTTGCCGCTAGCGCCGGCGAAGCCATCTACAAGCAAAGCAACGAGAAGTTCTGGGAATACCTTCATAAGCTGTACGCTAATCAAGGCGATGAGAGCGAAATTTGGGCCACTCAGAAATTCATTTTAAAATTCGTTAAGAATAACATCGAGGGCATTGATTACGCCCAATTTGAAACAGATCTCAAGAATCATACCTATATGTTCGATGTAAAAGAAGACTTTAAGATCGCTGGTTCCTACGGAGTCAACGGTACTCCTAAATTTATGGTGAACGGAGTGCTGCTTCAGGATTCTTCGTATGAAGGGTTAGCAGCAGCGATTGACAAGCAGTAATCAGTCTTTAAACTGCGCCCTATAAGCTGTTCACTTTGAAAAAAGTGGCCTTCTTACAGGGCTTTTTTGTGTGTATGAATTAAAAAAGATGACTTCTGTGATATACAGAAGTCATCTGCTGATTACTTAATTAAGCCACTGCTTATTCTACCAAATGACACACGGCACTATGGCCTTCTGACACGATTTTCCGTTCAGGCTTGACAGCCATACATACATCCGAGGCAAAAGAACACCGCGGATGAAAAGTGCAGCCACTTGGTGGATTAAGCGGTGATGGCACCTCGCCTTGAATCGATACCATCTGCTGCTTCTGCTCCACACTATCCGGAATCTTCAAAATCGAATTTAGCAGGACCTGCGTGTAAGGATGCGTAGGTTTCTTGAACAATTCATCCGCCGGAGCTTGCTCAACCACCTCTCCTAAATAAAGAACCGCGATATCATCACTCAAATACTCCACTACTGCCAAATTATGCGAAATAAAGATATAAGTCAGGTTAAACTCCTTCTGCAAATCCTTTAGTAATTGAATGACTTGAACCTGAATAGATACATCCAATGCGGACACCGGTTCATCACAAATGAGCAATTTGGGATTCAGTGACAACGCTCTGGCAATCCCAACCCGCTGCAATTGTCCACCTGACAGTTCATGCGGATAAGCGTATTGGACTTCAGAAGGCAAACCGACCCGCTCAAGTAATTCGATCACACGCTCATGCCGGCTTACTTTAGTTCCAATTTTGTGGATAGCCATTGCATCTTCAATAGCGTCTCCTACCGTCATTCTCGGACTGAGACTCGCCTTGGGATCCTGGAAAATAATTTGCATATCCCGGCGCATCGCCCGCAGCTTCTCTTTATTTGCCTTTGAGAGCTCCACGTCCTCAAAAAATATTTTTCCTTTGTCAGATTCGAGTAGACGCAGAACCATTCGCCCTAAGGTTGATTTTCCTGAGCCACTTTCCCCAACAAGCCCCAGTGTTTTCCCCGCTTCCAGGGTAAAAGAAACATTCTCGATGGCATGCAGCTTTTTTCCTTGTACCCGAAAAGTTTTCGAGACATTTTCTACGCGCAAGAGCGGATTATTGGGCATAGGAAGCGACCTCCTCAGCATGATGGCAGGCGATCTGATGATCGGTGCTAAAATCACGAAGCTTGGGAACTTCATTCTGACACCGTTCAGTTGTATAGAAGCAACGATCGGCAAATGGGCAGCCGGTCAATGTCTGTGTAAGTGTCTTTGCCGTCTTTGGAATAGGCATTATTTCTTTTCCCTTGTGGCCCACTTCGATAATGGAGCGTTTCAATCCAAGTGAATAGGGATGCGCCGCCTCACTTATGAACTTGTCCGTAGTGGCTTTCTCCATGATTTGGCCCCCGTACATCACGATGATTTTGTCACAAAAGTTGGTCGCAAGGCCAAAATCATGCGTTACCATAACTACGCTCATCCCATGTTTTCTGCGTAATTCCTGCAATAGTGCAAGAATCTGCATCTGCACAGTGACATCAAGCGCGGTTGTTGGCTCATCGGCAATCAATAATTGCGGTTCACATGCCAAAGCAATAGCAATCATGATACGTTGGCGCATACCACCGGAAAATTCGTGAGGATAACTTTTAAACCGTGATTTAGGATCCGGAATCCCCATTTCATGCAAGAGCTGAATGGTTCGGTCAAAAGCTTCCTTCCGGTTTGCATATTGATGTGTCAGCATGGCTTCCATTATTTGATCCCCGATACGCATGATCGGGTTCAAGCTGGTCATCGGATCTTGAAAAACAACGCCGATGTCACGCCCACGAATATCTTCTAATTGTTTGGGACGCATTTTAAGTAAGTCCTTACCATTAAACTGAGCTGTCCCCGATGTTATTTTTCCATTTTCACGGATGAGCCCAATTGATGACATCAATGTAACAGACTTACCGGAGCCACTTTCACCAACAATCCCCAAGGATTCATTTTCATTGATCGAAAAACTGACGCCGTTTACGGCATAAACTTCATCTTCACTGCGGGAGAACTTCACATGAAGGTCATCAATAGAAAGTAGCGGTTCACCCATATTAATTGCCTCCTTTCGGACTGAATGCTTCCTGGAGACCGTCTGCTACAAACAGAAACGAAAGCAAGGTTATTGCAAAGATACCTGCCGGAAAATACAGCAGCCATGGAAAGCCGAGAATATTCTCACTGGCTTGAGCAATCATACTCCCAAATGAAGGGATTGGCGGCCGAAGCCCCATGCCAAAAATACTTAAGCCTGCAATCTGGATGAGATCACCGGGAATCCCGAAGGCGAGAGAGACACCCATACTGCCGATAACATTCGGCAACATATACCGTCTGGCAATATGCGCCTGAGATGCGCCTAACGCTCTTGCCGCTTCTACCATCTCCCCGTCCCGCATACTTAGGACCAGACTTCGGATCAAGCGTGCATATCCCGCCCAACCCGGAATTCCAATTGCTAGAATCAAAGATAAATACCCACGTCCCAGCATAATGACTAATATCAAGGCGAACAAAAACCCCGGCAAGGTCATCATAAAATCCACAGCACGCATAATAATCATATCGGCGATTCCGCCGCGCAATCCGGCCCACAAGCCCAATATAATCCCGATAATGAAGCTGACCAAAGTCGCGCCAAAAGCAATAATCAGAGCGCTTCGAACACTGAACAGAATCTGGCTGAACATGTCATGCCCCACATTATCCGTACCAAAAATATGCTGCCAGGTCGGCCCTTGATTGATGGCCAAAAAATCTCCCGTGCGATAGTCATATGGGGCCACCCAAGGTCCAATGATCCCCGCGATCAAAAAAAGGATAACCCAGACCAAACCAATAACGGCAAGACGATGTCTTTTAAATCGCTTCCAACCTTGATAAAACTGGGATCTCTGAAGATTCTTTTTTCTCTTCAAAGCTACATCCGATTGAGTTGCTGCAACTGTGCCAGCCAATTGCTCCCCCTCCTAGGTTCGTATAGTCTGTGCCGCTTATAATCTGACACGCGGATCAATAAAGGCATAAATAATGTCAACGAGTAAATTCATAATCATAATCATGGATCCCAGCAGAAATACAGATGTGATGGCGAGCGGATAGTCGAAACTGGTAAATGCCGTCTGCATCACCTGACCAAGCGCTGGAATGGCGAAAATTTGCTCCACCCAGATCGTGCCCATCACGGTAAAAGCAAATTGTGGTCCGATGACGGTTATCATCGCAGTCAGCGAGTTTTTGACACCATGCTTAAAAATCATCGGCCAATATTTGACACCCTTAGCTTTTGCGGTTCGCATAAAATCCGACCTCATGGTTTCGATCAGACTGCCCCGCATATATCTGGCAACAACACCGACATTCGCCGCAGATAAACAAATAATCGGCAAAATTGCTTGCCTCCAGTGACCCCATCCCGTTACGGGCAGAATCCCTTGAAACACAACACCAAATAACAAAACCATAATCACCGCGAGAACAAATGCCGGAATAGCCTGACCCGTCAATGAGATGGTGCTTACCACATAATCAATCCAAGTGTTACGTTTGAGTGCTGCAATAATGCCAAGCGGAACCCCGATAATTACCGAAAGAACAACAGATCCAAAGGCCAAAAGTGTACTGATCGGCAAAGCCTGCTTCAGTTGAGTCGCAATTTGCAAAGACGGATTCTGCATCGAATTACCGAAATCGAAGGTTAATTGATGCCAAATATACTTCATGATTTGTTGCCACAGCGGTAAATTCAAACCATACCGGCTTTGAAACTGGTCCATGACTTGTTGATAGAGAACAGGGTTTTGCCCTTGCAGCGGAGCCAGTGCCGTAGCCATGGTATTCGTATTCATGAAACCGCCAGGTGAATAATACATCATGGTATAGCTAACTGAAATGACCAAGATTAAAGTGATAATAATTTGTAAAATGCGCTTTGAAATAAATTTCAATATGGTCAAATCCGACCCTCCTTTACCGATTCACGGGCACCATAATTGGCGCCCGTGATTGGTAATTATTCAACCCATTTAGGATTATTCTACAGATAAAAGATGTAGCCCATAGAAGTTGCCCCATGCCCAAGGATTTGATTGCACTCCTGTAATGCCGGGTTTTACCAAGAAGTATTGCTGTTGATAATACAACGGAACAGCATAAGCTTCTTCGAGCAGGTTATTAACTACCTTAGCCGCGATAGGAGCAGCGTCTTCGACGGTCAGCGCATTTACGAATTGCGCTTGCCACATTCTCAAATCTCTTAAGGTATCAGATTGATAACTGTTGTAATATACCTGTACATCAAGTGCATTTTGATTCAACTTGCCACCTGGCGCGTTTGGTGCTACGAAGGTCCAAGCGGTTACAAAGGCGGCATGTTTTTCATCGTTATTTTTAGCATTTTTCCAAAGGTCTACAATCTGTTGCCATTGTTCAGCGGCCGTTGGAAGCCCCGGTTGTTTCAAATAAGGCTGCCAATCTGCAGGCTGCTCTGCTGTCCATTTATCCAAAAAGGCGATATCCTCATTAGCAGCTTTTTCTAATGCTGCCCATTCGCTCCATTCCACACCGGCGTTCTTATTATCCGGATCCCCATATTTTTCAATGGCCGGTTTATAATAAGTTTCCTTGGTCCAATCCACGAATTGTTTCGTAGCTTCTAGCGGGGCATCCAGTGTTCCTATGGAATATAGTTGCTGCGTTGCACCCATGTCCAAACTTCCTGGTTCACTCCAGTTGGTTGCGCCCGACGCCAGAATAAAGCCTGGTTTTGCATCGCCCTGAGGTCCGCTGTACTGATAAGCGTTAAACTGCGCCTCATTGAGCTGAACTAGCTCTGTTTTGATACCAAGATTTTGTTGCAGTAATTGACCTAACGCCAAAGCGATTTGTTCACCCTGAGCATCTACTTGCTTGACCCCAACATACAACGATAGGGTTGGCAGACCTTTACCGCCTTCATAACCAGCATCCTTCAATAATTGTTTGGCTGCCTCGAGATCTTCCGGAAGTCCTTGCTCCAGTTTTTCCGTTGGCCAACCTGGTGAAGCAAAGATATTGGTCGCCCCGCCCATGCCGTTCAGCACCGATTCTACGATCGGTTTACGCTGGATCGCTTTGGCGATAGCCTGGCGCACCTCTTTTTTGTCATATGGAGATTCCGTTGTCGGGTTGCTCCAGAGCAAATATTTGATCGCATAAGTCGCTGCAGTATACAGCTGGGACTTTAGCTCCTCCGTTTTCTTCACGTATTGTAAATCAGACGCGCTTTGGATTAGAACGACATCTGCATGGCCGGACATATAATCCTCCACCGGCACGGTTGTCGCCGGAAGAACATGGATGGTCTCTACATTGCCGTGATTAAGCTGGCCGGCTGCACCTACATAATTCGGATTGCTCACCATGACGAGTTCACCGTTAGGTGTAAAAGATTTAACCATGTAAGGGCCGTTGCTCACAAAATTCCCCGGTTCAAACCACTTACCAGGGTTCGCTTCGACCGCTTTAGGATTCATAGGCATCGACCCGGAAAGAACCATATCCCCCAGAATAGCGTGAGGCAGCGTGGTCGTAATTTCCAGCGTGTAATCATCAACTACTTTTAGACCAACTTCTTCTTTACTTACAGATCCGGCATGGTATGCATATCCGTTCTTCACAAAATTAAGTACGCTTAGCCAAAGTTGTGCGGTTGTGTTAGCTGGATCCAATTGATACATATAAGAAAAATAAAAATCATGGGCGGTTACTGGATCGCCGTTTGACCATTTGGCATCTTTACGGAGGGTAAATGTCCAAGTTTTTTTGTCATCGGAAACGGTATAACCTGTCGCAATTTTCGGAACGATTTCATTATCCTGATTGTAGCCATAAAGCCCTTCGAGCAAAGTTCCTTGCCCTACCAGAATTTGTCCTTGCCATTGTGTAGGATCGAGCGTCGGGATCTTTGGATTGAAAACGGTTACCGAACTTCCCGCTTTAATTTCAAGATCAGAAGCGCCCTCATTCTTAACTGCCGTTTGACCCACATCACTGGTTGCTTTTACCGAAGTATTGCTATTACCTGCAGCATTTTTACCGTTCTCATTGGCACTATTAGAGGAATTACTGCAAGCAGTCACAGATAACAAAGAAAATGACAGAAGTAGAGCTAAGAACGCGTTCTTTTTTTTCATCCTCAAGTGAACCCCCTCATACATAGTCATGAAACAAAAAAACTAACATTTTATTATCTTGTTATCTATGATGTTATCCTTCACCTTTTCATGCTTTGCCCCCCTAAATTTAAACTCCGATGTTTGTTGGTGAACTTACGAATATCTTCTTTTGAATATCACTCAGGAAACTAAGAGTAATCGCTTACATTCTAAAATTTTCCACAAAGATTGTCAAGAAAAAATGTTACGTTAGTTAGCATAACTAGTTATTATTAATATAACTTAATCTTATAATATGAATTTTTCGTTAATTTTTTATTAGCTTTTTTAGTGTTATTTCGTAAATAACACTAACTTATTGACGAATTTTAGCTTATTTCTTGTAATACTGATATAAATGCTATAGAAGAACTAGTTCTATGAGTTGAGTTCCTTAGGACATAATAAAAAGAGTGCATCCCGGCAGTCATTTTATGACCTTTGGGATACACTCTGAACCATTTAGATATGGGAATCGGAATAAAATACTGTTATCGATACAAATATCAGAATAGGTGGACTCCGCCTCTACCGGAAATTATCTACACACTCATGTAGAAAGGCGTCTAGTGTGCGTGGATCTCTGCCGAGTAAACGCTTCACAGTGTCATTTGGACTTTCTGGCACCATCCTAGACATGGTTTGAATTTCCACAACGTGGTTCGCGAGCCAAGGAGGCAGATTCCCATGCTCAATAAGATTACGGAGTAGTACTTGAGGGTCCATGTTGATGTAACTTATCGGCCGATTAAGCAGGGCAGATAGTCGACTCGCGATCTGGGGATAACTGAAAATCTCCGAACCAGTAAGCGTATATATATGGCCTGATACCTTGTCGTTGGTCAGAACTTCTGCGGCAACGTCTGCAATATCGCGACAGTCAATAAAGTTACACGGTGAAACGCCCATAGAGCCGAAGAAAACATTTTGGGTTGTGATCGTTGGTGCAAAGCGCATTAAATTTTGCATGAACGCATAAGGGCGCAATACGGTATGGGTGATACCCGATACTCTCAACGTGTTCTCAATTTCTTGATGCCACCCCGCCACTGCCACTGGAGCGCTCTGCTCAAAGGCTGGACTGGATATTTTTACGATATGTTTGATTCCAGATTCGGTGGCAATCTGAATGATTGAGGTTTCCAATTCGATTTGTCTTGGACTGTTGGACATGGCAAGGAAGAGCTGGCTAGCACCTGTAAACGCGCGGCGCACCGATGTAGGGTCAGAAGCATCCACAAAAGCGACCTCGATAATTGATCGGCTTTTTTCTCCGATTTGATCACGCAACTTCTCTGGCTCTCTGCTCAGCGCCCTGACAGGTACACCAAGATCAACCAAACGTTCCAAAAGCGCACTTCCAATCGTACCTGTTGCTCCCATAATAACTATCATTTTTATCTTCTCCTTTTGGATGAAAAATCAGTTGTGACGGCAAGTCGCCACCGCCATGTCACTATCGTGCTCGCTATGAATCCAGACAACGGGAAATCGATCCAGACACGATTTACCCAGACCAAGTGATTACTCGGAATCATAATTTCTACTACAACAGATGTCACCCATGCAGCGTATAGCCCAAATGAGGACCCGGCCATTGCGAATACCCCTACCACAACCAAGTGAGGTGCACCGATGACCCATCGCAAATGGCCCACTCGACTATGCAACAAAAGTCCAATCATCAAGGCCATCAAGGCGGATGCACCGCCAATAGTGGTCAATGCCGCTATTTGAAGCCCCCTATCTGCAGTAACCAATCCCCCGATACCTGCCATAATGGCAGGAGCAGCATAGGCCATTACAACTTCACGCCATAGTACAAAAGTCTTTTTCTTGGAACCAACAGCCTTGATGCTGTAAACATCATCTGTCTGATTCGGGTATTTCATCTGGTTCATTTACTTGCTCCCTTCTTCTTTGAAATAGTTCAACGATTGATTTCAGCGAACTATAATTAGGCGCCTAACTATATAAGAGTAAAAATAGGCTAGCTTCACTAGCCCAATTCTACTCATTACTGATGTTTCCCCTTTGGTTTCGAGCCTAATTCGCCCGTAAGTGCTGAAATGCCTTGTGTAACTCGACCTAACAAGTCGAGAAATACGCTGCGTTCTTCGATGTTGAGCAACCCCACCATAGCTTCCAGCCGAGCGAAATGCTCAGGAGCCATTTCACGGAGCTTCTTCGCTCCTTCTTCCGTTAAAACAACTGATTTCTGACGGCCATCGTCTGAGCTTAATCGCCGAGATACTAGCCCATCTCGTTCAAGAATGTCGATAAGACCAGTCACTGTAGCACGTGTAACTCCTAGATGCTCCGCTAATTGCGAAGGCAACTCTTCTCCTTCGTTATCTTCAAGATCTGCCAATAAACGATAACGCCCTGTTGATAAACCGAATCTAGAGAAATGAATCTCCGAGGCGTGTCCAAGCATGGCTCCCGCTGCCATTAGCCTAGACGCGACGAGTATAGCCTGTGCGTCTATGTCTAGGTTATAGCGATCAATCTGACGCTTGGATTGTACAAGCGAGGGAATAGCCTCAATGTCGTTTATTTTTTTATTATTGTTGTTCATATATGTAGTATGGTCCCTAACTACTTTTATGTCAACTCATTTTTTTATACCTCGTCAACCCTGGAGTTAAACAGTTGCATTTGGTTGTAACTCTATATTTCTCCCAAAGCTTGATCAATCGACCTTCAAGATCTTCAATCCGTAGTGAATATTCTGCTCTTATTTTCAAAAGTAGTAGAAGTTCTGTCCGCATCATTCTACTATTCAAATTTTAACTGAAGCGAATCACAGATTGGCATATAGCCTATCTTTTGATAAATGCTATTAGATGTGGGATTTGCTAAGTCGGTATATAAGACGCATCTAGTAAACCCTTTATCCAATGCAAGTTGGCTTATTTGCGCCACAATTGAAGTTGCGTAACCCTTTCCGCGCTCATATGGAGGGGTATATACAAATGCCACGCCAATAGCCGTCTGCATCTCCCTTGTATATCCTGCCATAGAAACGGGTATCCCGTTGTCCTCTAAAATATATAGTTTTTTCGATGCTATTCGGTAGAGGTAAGGGTCTGCATCTTGCGGGATGGACATTTCTGTTTTACCATAACTCCCCGCTGCATAAAATGCTTCAGCCCAGTAAGGGAAAAAGTGAATATCCTTTTTATCTAGTAATCGAACGATACCAACCTTTTGAATGTCTGGGTTTACTGCCGTAAGTTCATATATACGTTGGGTCATGATTGTTTTAAAGGTTGTTCCCTTGCGCAAAGTATATTCTTTGGCAAAATACTCTGCCAAGGTTTTTTCGGTCATCACACCTGGAATTTCACGGTCTTTCAGCCCATCTACCAGACAGTTTATAGCTTCTGGGTTAATTATGTTGTCTGTTGCATAAAGCGTAATATTGTGTGGCGGTGTCATTATGGCGGTAAGTTGTATGCCCTTAGCATCCGAAATAGTTACCATAAGCCAATTTACAGGGTCACGCCAGTCTGTTTTGTCTTTTCCTTCATGTCCAATTATGATATTGCCAAGAGGAATCAAATTTTGTGCTTCATGACGCATCAGCATACCATAGGTATCATTGTAAAACTCATACACATCCGTATACAACTTGAATTGCATTGCAATATCCCCCTTTCATCTGGTCAACGTTTTTCCGGATTTTTCGAACTAATCGTTCTTCTTACGGTTTGTTGATTTTTCGCCTGCCAATTTAATAATTAATTTATGAAGACGCAAAAAAAACCATCCCATTAGGGACGGAGTTGCTCCGCGTTACCACCCTGATTGACGTTTATAATAAACGCCCTCTTAGCCATCGTCCAACAACGATGCTTCTTTGTAACGGTAGAATCCCGGTCCCATCTACTATAATTCAGGGGACAGCTCTGAGGTGATTTTTGGATTCGGATATCCGCTGCCTCGCACCAACCGGCAGTTCTCTGAACGGCGTTTCCAGATCTATCTGTCAATAATTCAAACAACAATAAAGACCTTTAAACTTATATTGCTTCTAAAGCAGATAATCTAACTAATCATACGACGATATGAATGCGGAGACTACACTCCAGTCTGCTTATTTTCTTCATCAGCACATAGCACCAACCTTTTACTTACCTGCTTAATCTGTTTCGATTAGCTTGGAGGTCAACTTCACTACTGGCCTGATATACTTCAAAAACCGCTCCGGATCGTGATAAACGTATATGATTCTCCCAGGGGAAGTATCAAAGCAGTAACCATTGTCTGCAAAATTAAAAGTTGCCATTGCCCTTTCCATCTTTTCCTCTACACTACGATTTTCCTGCTCATAATTGAATGGTCCATGTTCAAAAACAATATACTCGGCTTCGAGAACATCAATCATAAGCATTTGTGGAGGTACTTCACCTTTATAATCAAAAGGAAGACGTACACCAAAACACTCTGTACGTGGAATACCCCAATCGCAGAGTCTGCCATCCGGGTCATTAATGTAAGCCATAATCTGACCGCTGCCACCGTTAGATTCACTCCCGCCATCGTCATCCAATTTGCCCTTGATACTATCGAGTAAGCCGCAAATTGTTTCGCAGTCCTGTCCCGTAATAAGACTTTGCTTTTGCCAAAAATCCCAATACCCATTACTCTCATAGTTTTTAATGTGCAAAAATTTGTGAGTGGGAATGGTTACAAAATAAATGTTAAGATCATCTGTAGATTTCATCATACCAATCTCTCCAAATCCGAAAAAGTAGCGGTCGAAAGAGTTTATTTTTGTACGAAGGGCGACAGGCATAGGCTTTTTCCGGTATTCACTTGGAGTTACACCATATGTTCCCTTGAAAGCCCTGGTAAAAGCTTCATGTGATGAAAAACCATAATCAAAAGCAATATCCAAAATGCTCTTTTCACTATCCCGAACCTCTTTTAGTGCAAAGGCTAATTTTCTATGCCGTAGATAATCCCTAAATTGCATTCCCGATATTTCCTTAAATTTTCTCGTAGTATGAAATTCGGAATAACCTAACTTGTGAGAAAGAAATCGTAGCGTTATTGCTTCACTGTTACGATTCTTAATACACTCGTCAATTTCATTAACGATTATTTGGATTTGCTTGTGCCACTCGTACAATTGGTCTGTTCACCTCGTTTCAACCACTCTATAGTCATTGTAGGGTAATGGAATTTGCATTGCTTGATTCTACTTGCGGAAAAGAGATGACAATTCAAACGTTTTGGTCCTGCTATTTCGGAATCTCATCATGAAACGGTACCACCATTTCGTTTGGATCGTTAAGGAATACATATTGAATCTCAGATTTCCTCTTTGCATTTAGTGGTCGGTGTATAACCCTATCGTTCTGTCAAAGTTATTTCCGCAAGCAGCTTAAGCGTGTCATGCATTCGCAGGATGGACAAGAAGCATGGAGTATCGGGAGGCATTAAACAAAAGGGCTCGGACCCGTTGAGACATGGGAGTGAAAATCACATGCCCTTACAGTTGTTCCAAGCCACCGCCTCTTCAATTTCCTTCTTATCTCACATTTAGCTAAAGGTAAAATCCTACGAATTCATGAGCCTGCATGAGTAAACTAAATCATTTCGGAGGAGTTCAATGCCCATCTCATTCCAGGTAATGGTGATGATTAGGCCCTGTTAGAGTCTGGCGAACGTGATGTAATCGACTTGGACAGGTTCTGCCAATTCCATCCGAAGTGCCCGGTTGATCTGTCCCCGGTGATATTGCCCATGTAAAATGACCTGCGACAAGATGTCCCGGACGGACGTTTGGAACGGGACTCCGTTCTGGTTCGCATAGTCGATCATCACGTCCAAATCAAATTCCTCGAGCCCTTCGATATACACACGATATTGCTCGGCGTTTTCTTCGAACATCGTTCGGATCGCCGTCAGATCTTCCGCTTCCTCCCATAATGAATATTGCGCACTACCCTTGCCCTGCAATCGGGACAGCCAGACTCGTTCCGCAACCGCGACATGCCGAACCAGCTTCAGAAGGTCCTTGTTCTTCATCTCATTCTCCTCGAGCGCTTCTAAGATTCGTGCGTCCGCCCAGTAAAGGTGGTCCATCATACACTTGATCGTCTTCATTTTTGTTTCCCCCTATTTGTCTCATTGATTAATTGAACCTACCGTTTCCCGTAATTGGTCATTATTTCTCAAATCGTCATAATCTTCATCAGTCCAAGGTTCTATTTTTTATCTCGCTCAATGGAATCAGGAGACGTGTATCATCTTTTGGTTAGAATCAGAAAATATAAAAGATGAGGCCTTTGCCCTCGGCTACAGTTTGGCTGTAGAAGCGCCGGATTTCGTTAAAATGCTGTAGCAGGTAGGCAAAGAACGCATCCTTATCCTCGTCTGAAACAATATCAGGTTCAAGAGGATATACTTCTTCCTTAACCATGGCCGGGAAATCATACCGCAAGCGGAGCTGCGCTTCATCCAGCTCAGAAATAACCTGATGCGCTTCTGCAACTTGCTTGGCACGTAAGGAAAACGCCCCGAATGAGCCAAAATCGATGCCTTTGTCTGATGTCAGCGGAACAACATAACTAAGAGGGGCATCTCCATCGGAAATAACTCCACAAAGCAAGTAGTGAATCGCCTCCCAGGATCTATCAATGTCCAGTCCGGGATAATCGTCTATTTTCAAGCTATTCAATGCAATGTCGCCTGTAACAATTTGCTGCACTAGGTTGTCATCCATAGCAAAGTAATATCCACGCATTCCCATGTTGTCATCCTTCCTTCCATTCTAGTAGTGACTATAATGCCCTATCAAAATGTAACCTCTGGATTTATCCCGCAGGATAGAAAAAGAGTGAAGATCAGCCCCCTACGTAATCATAATATCTTGTCTGCACAAGTTACTACATCCCGTTTAAGATAGGTATGTCCTACACTCTTTAACTAATGAATTTTATGTGGAAAAGATATGGTCAAGCACTGCTGTCACCGAAACCATATCCCATATACGGCGAGTCCGACTAATAGTCTTGACTACGGACCCAGCTGAAGCTATTGGCGAATTTATTGCCGTTGGAGCAAGTTTGCGGACTCCAGTGCTGCTATTCTCCCGCAAGCGGTGCATATATAGCCCTTTTCATGCCAATAACGACTATGCGGTCCGATAGCAGTCCAAAAAGGACGTATTGCCGCGTTTTGGGTCATCTGTGTCCGCTAGCGGCTTCGTACATGCAAATGTGATGTAATCACCCGTGATCCATACAAACTTCCAGTTAGACTATGACTCCACTGTTAATTGACCCGTATCCATATTATTAAGCACAAGTTTGCCTTCCAGCGGGGTGCCGTCTTCGCTCGCAAGCTTCAGCTTACCCGTACGGCCCTTTTCAATCAATGCCTTTACTTGTGTATCTGTAAGGGTACGCCCGTGGTTCTCTTTCCAGATCACGAACTTGCAGCCTTCTTTGTAATGAGAGCAGCCGTAGCCTTTTTTACCCATAAAAATCATCCCGCCACAGCCAGGACGCGGGCAGTTTCCGATAATTTTCGGACCTGAATTTGCTGATTCTTCTTCGTTAGCTGGTTTACGTTTTCTTGGCGCGGCAGGTTTATCGCTGGTTTTACGAGATGTACCTCCACCACTCCGACCTTTAGCCCCTGTATTCACAGAAGGAGTTTCCCCTTCAAAAGAAGTTTTGGACGCCCGAGACTGCACACGAACCTTGTCCACGATCATACAGGCAAATCTTTTTACATTCTCCATAAATTGTCCGTCCGACGCCGTTCCTCTTGATATTTCGTTCAAGCGACGTTCCCACTGGCCGGTCATTTCAGGTGAAGTCAACAGCTCGATGCCCGCTCCACGTATCAGTTCAATAGCCGTTCGTCCTTTTTGCGTGATGGCGATTTTTTTGCCTTGCATTTCAATGTATCCGACATTCTTAAGCCGTTCAATGGTTGCTGCTCGTGTGGCTGGAGTACCCAGCCCTGAATCCTTCATAGCATCCCGAAGCTCTTCGTCTTCAATCTGCTTTCCGGCACTTTCCATCGCTCTAAGCAGCGTGCCTTCCGTATAGTGTTTTGGCGGCTGTGTATCTTTCTCTTTAACGATAGCGTCACTACAGATCACCTCATCTGCCGGAGCAATTGCGAACGGTTCATTCACTTCAATCTCTTCGTCTTCCTCATCATCCTTGTTTTTTCCCTTGGACGACTTCGCTTTATCTTTTTTCTGGTCCGCGTAAATGACCTTCCAGCCGAGGCTTAATAATTCCTTAACAGTAGTTTTGAACTTTTCGTCCTCTACATCAGTCATAACCGTATGCACTTTATATTCCGCAGCCGGATAGAACTGTGACAAAAAGCGCCGCACAATCAAATCATACAGCTTTCCCTCATCCGCACTAAGCCCTGTTGCTTTCCGATATGTAGGCAAAATCGCATGGTGATCCTCTACCTTGGAGGGATTGCAGATAAATTTGTTTCCTTTATGAACGAGATTACGATTCGCGCCCTTCACCCATTCATCATAAGCCGTCCCTTGGAGCGCAGATAAAGTCTTATGCATCTCCGGAATATTTTGTTCTGTAACATAGTTAGAATTCGTCCGCGGATAGGATATCACCTTATGCTTTTCATATAAGGCTTGTGCGATATCGAGTGTTTTTTTAGCGGAAAAAGCGTACTTCCCATTCGCCTCCCGCTGCAGCAGCGTTAAATCATACAGTTTATTCGGATACTCTTTCGTTTCCTTAACCTCATAAGAGTCAATTCGTCCCGGTTTTCCTTTGACCTTGTCAGCCAGCGCCTCCGCCTTCTCACCATCAGTGAGGCGGTCACCCTGCCACATACCTTTATAAGTCATTTCATTTTGTGTAAAATGGCCCTCCACCTCAAAAAACTTAAGGGATGAGAACGCCTCAATCGTCTTCTGGCGATCATAAATAAGTGCAAGTACTGGGGTCTGAACTCTCCCCACAGACAGCAGAACATTATGTTTCGTAGTAAATGCACGTGATCCGTTCATACCGATTAGCCAATCGGCTTCACTGCGCGCTTTTGCCGCTTTAGTTAGATTCTCGTACTCCGCCCCATCCTTTAGCTCTTGAAAGCCTTTGCGGATTGTCTCTGGTGTCAAATCGGAAATCCACAGCCGTTTCACAGGATGTTCAAGCTTCAAATGCCGCTGAATGAGCGAAAATATATGCTGGCCTTCTCGCCCGGCGTCACAAGAATTTACCAGCAGATCGCTTCGTTTAGCCAGCTCTCCGATTACCTTCAGCTGATCAATGGTCCGCGCATTAGGAACCAGCTTGAATGGGTCCGGAATAATGGGAAGATCATTAATATTCCATTTTTTGTATTTCACATCATATGCATCCGGCTCAGCCAATCCGATTAGATGCCCTATTGCCCATGTAATAATGTACTGCTCCCCTTCAAGATAGGAACGGTAATTTTTAGCCTTTGGTTCTATTGCGGCGGCGATATTCCGCCCCATGTCCGGTTTCTCCGCAATAATAAGTGTCTTCAAAAACATTCGCTCCTTACCTTCTCGTTCTTAAGTCCAAAACAGGTCCAGTACTCTATTATAACATTAACCTCGGTTTTTTTTAATCGACCGGACTTTTCATAGTCTTTCGTTTGATTTAAAATAAGTTGGTATAAGCGTATTCATGTATCGGAGGGAAACAAACCTTGTATGAGAATCACAGATTTACAGAACCTTTTTCAGATCGAAGCCTCACCGCCCTGAAGGCGGATTGTGAGCAGTGCTTTGGCTTGTGTTGTGCCGCATTGCCTTTTGCTGCTTCCATAGATTTCGCTAGAGACAAAGACGCTGGACAGCCCTGTCACAATCTACAGTCGGACTTTCGCTGTGGTGTACATACAGAGCTAAGAGAATTAGGCTATCGTGGTTGTACGGTCTATGACTGTTTTGGAGCTGGGCAAAAGATTTCTCAAGTCACTTATGCTGGAGAAGACTGGAGGAAAAAGCCGAAAACTGCGAAGCAAATGTTCGAGGTATTTCCGATCATGTGGCATTTGCACGAGCTGCTCTGGTATTTACATGAATCTTTAAACTTAGAAATAACCCGTACAATCCATACGGAGCTGCAAACAGCTCTCGATGAAACGGAACAGCTCACTTTACTTAATCCTGAAGCACTTGTAAAAGTGGATGTTGCCGCTCATCGAGCAAAAATCAATATGTTACTGTTGCAGGTCAGTGAGCTTGTACGAACTGAGGCTCGCCGTAAACTAAAGAAATCAGCGAAGAATTTCAGTCGAGGTGCCGACCTTATGGGAGCTAAGCTCAAAGGAGCCGATCTTAGAGGCGCCAATTTGAGAGGAGCCTATTTAATAGCCGCAGACCTTAGGGACGCTGATCTCAGAGGTGCAGACCTTATTGGGGCAGACTTTCGCGATACTGACCTTAGAGGTGCTAATTTAGCAGAAGCTCTCTTTCTCACTCAGGCACAGATCAATGCGGCAAAAGGCAATACTCTCACAAAATTACCAGCAACACTCTCCTGCCCTGATCATTGGCATTCCCATTAAATGAAAAAAGATCATTTATATCAGCTGTGAATAGAATTGTTTGATCCGAGACACAGCTTCCATAATTTCTAAGACTTCTTTCCCCGCTGTGTTTCGGTTCAGATACTCTACTCTTCCCTGTGATGCTTCCTTGCCCACAACTATTGATAGAGGTATCCCGATCAAGCTTGAATCTTTAAATTTCACGCCAGCGCGTTCATCCCTATCATCAATCAGCGTCTCTATGCCAAGCTTGGTTAGTTGATCATAGAGACCTTCGGCAACCGTCCGCTGCTCACTATCCTTGACGGACATTATCAAGATATGAACCTGATAAGGTGCCAATGCTGCTGGCCACATTAATCCATCCTCATCATGATGCTGTTCAGCAATAGCGGATAAAAGCCGTGAGATACCAATTCCGTAACAGCCCATAATCATAGGTTGACTTTTGCCTGAAGAATCTAAGTAAGAAGCGCCTAGCTTTTCACTGTATTTAGTACCTAATTTGAAGACATGACCCACTTCAATCCCTTGATGAAAATGCAAAATACCCTCCAAACAATGCGGACAAACTTCACCTTCTGCTACATTCCGAAAATCCCCCACATGCCAAGGCGAAAAATCTCTGCCGGGTACGACATTACGGAAGTGATAATCTTTTTCTCCCGCCCCTGTAATCCCTTGAGTCATATCAGCTACTGCCGCATCTGCTAGGACAGTAAGCGTTAAGCCTACAGGTCCTACAAATCCACTTTCAACGCCCGCTAAGGATTTCACAGACTCGTAGTCAGCAAGCTTAATCTCATTCGTTCCTAAATATTTACTTACCTTTATTTCATTGACTTCATGATCACCCCGGACCAGTACAGCAAAAATCTGTCCGTCACCTTCATAGATTAATGTTTTGATAATCTGGTCTGGCCGGATATCTAGCTCCTGCTCTAGTTGCTCAATTGTGCGCAAATCAGGAGTGAGGAATTTCTCTATCTCCGGTACTTGTATGACAACTTCATTTTTTACAGGCCGCACGGACTCTGCCTGTTCCAGATTGGCCGCATAATCACAAACGGTGCATGCAGCAATCGTATCCTCCCCAATATCAGCCAGCGCCATAAATTCATGACTGCCGCCCTCGCCTCCAATCGCACCGGAATCCGCATGGACAGCACGGAATTTCAATCCACATCGCTCAAATATCCGGTGATAAGCCTCGAACATTTGGATATATGATTTATCTAGACCTTCCAGGTTTGTGTCAAAAGAGTAAGCATCCTTCATCAAAAACTCTCTGCCTCTCAGCAGTCCAAAACGTGGTCGGCGTTCATCTCGGAACTTGGTCTGAATCTGATATACGGTAATAGGAAGCTTTCGATAGGAGCTGATCTCATTCCGTACGAGTGTGGTTACTACTTCCTCATGTGTAGGACCTAGTATGAATTCCCGCTCATGACGATCCCGCAGCGTCATCAGCTCCTTACCGTATACCTCATACCGGCCTGATTCTTTCCAGAGCTCCGCAGGCTGCATAGATGGCATCAATACCTCCTGAGCCCCAGAGACATCCATCTCATGCCGCACAATCGCTTCTATTTTCCGTAAAACTCGTCTGCCAAGCGGTAAATAAGTATACACACCCGCTGCTAATTGGCGGATATATCCCGCACGCAGCAGTAGCTGATGACTGCTTGTCTCCGCCTCTGAAGGTGCCTCACGCAGAGTTGTTAATAAAAGATTACTTTGACGCATATTTGTACCCTCCCTAAAAAATGAACGCTCTAAACGCAAAAAGACACATTCGTCAGGGACGAATGTGTCGTGATACCACCCTTATTTAACCGCCAGCCCGTACATAGTCTACACTTGATTTGGCGATCCTCGATCGAATAACGGCCGATTCCGGCAGCGGTTATACGCTGCAGCTACCCAGGCAGGATACCATCCACACGTATTTGAGGAACCTTTCAGCCGGTGAGTTCCCTCTCTGTTCTAACGCTACTAGGATCGTAAGTCCTTGGTCAATGCTTTTGTCATTTAAATATTGTATTAAATCTATATGAAAATAATATTTCCGTCAAGCGTCAGCTCCAAAAAAAGCCGCTTCTCCAGCAGGTAAACTGCTTTTGAAACGGCTTCTTGAATTAATGCCTAGACAAGAACGCTTGAGCCCATCAGGTATTTATCCACTTCACGTGCAGCTTCGCGACCTTCATTGATGGCCCAGACCACCAAGCTTTGACCACGACGCATATCGCCAGCAGCAAACACTTTATCCACGTTCGTATTGAATTTGCCGTAACGTGCTTTCACATTGGTACGACGATCAGTCTCCAGGTTAAGCTCCTCAACAATATCTTGCTCCGGTCCATCGAAACCAATAGCGATGAGAGCGAGTTGAGCAGGATATACAGCTTCCGTTCCAGGAACGGGCTGGTAGATTTTACGACCTGTCTCATCCACGATCCGGCGGATCTGCACCGTATGAAGCTCCTTCAAGTTCCCCTCTTCATCCCCAACAAATTTAGTGGTCATGATAGAGAATTCACGCGGATCATCGCCAAAAATAGCTTTCGCTTCTTCTTGCGCATAATCCAAGCTGTACACATTCGGAAATTGTGGCCAAGGATTAGCAATCGGATCCCGTTGCAGAGGCGCTTTTTCATGTGTACCAAATTGAGTGATACTGCCGCAGCCATGACGAAGCGCTGTGGCAACACAGTCAGATCCTGTATCCCCGCCACCCAAGACGATTACATCTTTACCTTCAGCGGATACATAGTTACCATCCTCCAGATTGGAATTCAAGTAACTCTTGATCGTGCCATTTAAATAATCCATGGCATACATAACGCCCTTAAGCTCACTGCCTTCAATGTTGAAACGGCGTGCTTTAGTAGCTCCACCACACAGAACGACCGCATCATACTCATCAACAAGCTGCTGAGCCGGAATGTCTTTACCAATCTCAGTGTTCACTACGAAGTTAATCCCTTCAGCAGCCAGCAAATCTACACGACGTTGTACAACTTTTTTATCAAGCTTCATAGTAGGTATTCCATATGTCAGCAGTCCGCCAATGCGGTCACTGCGCTCAAATACAGTTACAGAATGTCCAGCCTTGTTAAGCTGTGCTGCTGCGGCAAGTCCAGCAGGTCCAGAGCCTACGATTGCAATTTTTTTGCCAGTCCGTTTCTCCGGAGGATTAGGTACAACCCAGCCCTCTTCAAAACCCTTATCAACGATCGCAAGTTCAATTGTTTTGATGGTTACCGGCTGTCCGATCAGGCCCACTGTGCAAGAGCCTTCACAGGGAGCGGGACAAATACTGCCTGTGAATTCAGGAAAGTTGTTTGTCTTATGCAGACGTTCCAGTGCTTCTTTCCAGAGTCCACGATACACCAAGTTATTCCATTCCGGAATTAAATTGTGTACTGGACAACCTGAGGTCCCGCCAGCCATATCAATACCTGTATGGCAATAGGGGGTTCCGCAATCCATACAACGTGCGCCCTGTGTCCGAAGCTCGTCCTCGGATAAATGATGGTGGAATTCTTCCCAGTCCTTTACCCGCTGCTCAGGATCCCGATCACCTGGGAGCTGCCGTTTATACTCCATAAAACCTGTAGGTGTAGACATGTTTACGTTTCCCCCATCCGTTCTCTTCGTGTTGAAGTATAGTACATTGTAGCATATTGCGGCTTCGTATGGTTGTCAGCAACGCAATGAAGTACCTGCACATTCTATTCTATACCTATACATAATCATTTCTAATTTTAATTATAGTAACATTCATCACTTTTGCACAGTAATGGATAAATCTACTGATTATTTGTACTATTTCACATGTTATGTCAGAGAAAACGTTTTATTGCTATTCCGTACGTTCATAAACAAGGAAACGGTAATCATACGGATTCTTCTCATCACGAATTCCCTTGATATTGGAGACCTCTTTCCACATCCTCCAGTCAATCTCAGGAAACCGGGTATCTCCTTCAAAATCCTGTTCGATCTGCGTCAACATCAACTTGTCAGCATACGGCAACATCAACCGGTAAATTTCCGCACCACCGATTACCATCAGCTCATCTTCTTTTCTACCCTCGCTGAGAGCCTCTTCAAGCGTGTGTAGAACCTCTGCACCTTCAGCTGAATAATCAGTATCCCTAGTTAGAATTAGGCTCGTTCTGCCCTTCAAGGGCTTGCCTCCGAGCGAATCCCATGTTTTGCGGCCCATTAGCATTCTTTTGCCCAATGTTTCTGCTTTGAAATAAGCAAAATCCAGCGGCAAATGCCAAGGCATATCGTTATCTTTTCCTATGACATGATTGGCACCCATTGCCCATATTAAGCTAATACTCATGAAGTTCTCTCCTTCCTCCATACTAAAGTAAAAAACTATATTGCCAAAAATTATATTTGCGAATCTTCATTTACAATTACGTTATACTGCGATCGGCGCTTTTATCGAAGGATGCGGATTGTACCCCTCAATGACCAGATCTTCCAGTTCAATATCAAAAATTGATTTCTTCTGTGAATTAATAACCAGTGTAGGCAATGCTCTTAATTCTCTTGATAATTGCTCTTTCACTTGCTCAACATGGTTTGAATAGATATGCGCATCACTAATGCTGTATACAAACTCGCCTACTTCTAGCCCACATTCGTATGCGATTAAATGTGTAAGTAAGGAGTAAGATGGAATATTGAAGTTTGCCCCGAGAAAAGAGTCCGCACTGCGTTGCAGCAAGTGACAGCTTAGTTTACCATTTGCAACGTAGAACTGGAACATAACGTGGCAGGGCGGTAACGCTGCTTTGCTTCCTTTCGTCCCAGCATTTATAACATCTTCCGGGTTCCATGCGCTGACAATTAAACGCCGAGAATCAGGATTTGTTTTGATCTGATGAATAACGTCTTGTAATTGGTCAATTGATTCGCCAGTTGAAGATGTCCAATTCCGCCATTGCTTACCGTAAACGTTTCCTAGCTCGCCATATTTCGCAGCAAACGCATCATCTTCTAAGACACGATCACAGAATGATTTCATCTCTGCTTGATATAATTGATTAAAATCTTCATCAACTAAACAACGATTCCCGAAGTCTGTCATATCCGTGCCTGCATATTCGTCCGATTCAACCCATCTTTTAAAAGCCCATTCATCCCAAATATGATTATTATTTTTCAATAAATAACGAATGTTGGTATCGCCTTTAATAAACCACAATAACTCACTTGCAATTAAGCGAAACGGTGTACGTTTTGTTGTAAACAGCGGGAAGCCTTTTGATAAATCAAATCGCATCTGATAACCAAATACACTAATTGTACCAGTTCCTGTACGATCTTCTTTTTTCACACCATGATCCAAAATATATTGTAAAAAATTCAAATAGGTTTGTTCTAACTCATTCGTCAAAGTATTGCACCTCCGTAATATTTCACCTCATATATTATATCTGAAAAATCCGATTTTTGTAGAAGGTAAGATAATTTTTAAATATATTTAATAATCGGGTTACCTATTCAATTATAAAGGATTGATTCAGCAATTGTATCTCTACTCCGCTATCCTAAGCTCCACTCTTGCCCCATAAGCCCGAAGGCTTGCTTGTCCACCCACAGGAAAGGTAATCATCGGCGATGTATGTCCAAAGTCCACGTCTGCAATCACAGGAATATCGGATAATTCTTCTTTTGAGCGGATAATTGTGGTCAGCAGCTTCTTTGACATACGCGATTCTTTTTGGAACCTGCCGATCACCAACCCTTTGACCTCTTCAAACTCAGGCTGATGAATTAGGGATTGCAGATCTCGATCAAAGGTTGCAGGTGCTGACTCATAATCATCCTCAATGAACAAGATAGAATTTTTTAAACTTGGCATATACTCTGTTCCCTGTAAAAGATTTAAAGTGCATAAATTGCCACCAATAATCGTTCCTCTCGCTTCCCCATCATTGATAATGAACGGACCTTCATTTTTAATAAATATCCGGTTTTCCTGATCCAGATACCACTCATCATCACTCCAATGCCTGGAAGGCTGCACTAGAATTTCTTTATTGTCCATCATCAGCTTGCGGAAATATTCGATAGTATATTCATTATCGTGGAGCATCGCAAATGTGGAAAAATGCGGTCCGGAGTATGTAACTAATCCTGTTTGAGCATAAATCGCATTACTTAGTGCAGTAATATCCGAATAACCACATAAACGCTTTGGATTCTCTGCAATGATTGAATAATCGATATAACGCAGCAGCTGGTTACTATTGAAGCCCCCAATGGTCGTTAATATTCCTTTCACTTTGGGGTCTAAAAAGGCTTCGTGCAAATCCTCAATTCTTGAATCAATAGAAGAGGAAACAAAATCATCCATCTCAAAAGAATTTGTTGAAATGGATATCCGAAAACCTAACCGTTCAAGCTGCTCTTTAGCGATTTTTCTTTGCTGAGCATCGATTAATGACAAACTTCTGGAAGGAGAGATAATACGCAGCTCATCTCCAGGCTTTAATTTATCAGCTCTCATCATTGAACCTCCCTATATTTATAAAATACAGATTAAGTAATTGCTCTTCCTCCCAGTATATCTCTTTTCAAAAAAGTGGAAAACACAAAAAAAGGCGGAACGCATTTGCGTCCGCCTTTCTGTTGCCTGCTAGAGCAATTTTTGGAGAAAAATTATTTCATTACATGAATTGGGTGACCTTCAACCAATTCAGCAGCTTCCATGACGATTTCGCCAAGGGTTGGATGCGCATGAATAGTCAAAGCGATATCTTCAAGCGTTGCGCCCATTTCGATTGCCAAACCAAGTTCAGCGATCAAGTTAGAAGCTTCGATACCAACGATTTGAGCTCCCAGTACCAAATTGTTCTCGGAGTTAGCAACAATTTTGATGAAGCCTTCTGGGCTGTTCAAAGATACTGCGCGACCATTTCCTGCGAATGGGAATTTGCCGCTTTTCACTTTGTAGCCTTTGTCTTTTGCTTCTTTTTCAGTCAAACCAACGCTTGAACACTCAGGATCTGTAAATACAACAGCTGGGATGACTTTGTAGTCAACAACAGATGTAAGTCCTGCAATTGCTTCAGCAGCGATTTTACCTTCGTAAGAAGCCTTGTGAGCCAAAGCAAGACCTGGAACAACGTCGCCGATAGCGAAGATGGTAGGAATGCTTGTGCGTCCTTGGTGATCAACTTTGATCAATCCGCGCTCGTCGAGCTCAAGACCGATCAGATCCAGACCAAGTTCACCGTCAGTGTTAGGACGACGACCTACAGTTACAAGCAAGTAATCTGCTGTAACTTCTTTGGACTCGCCACCAACAGAGTATTTCACGGTTACTTCTTTGTCGTTCTGAACAGCACTTTCAGCTTTAGCGTTAGTTACGATTTCGATGCCAGTTTTAGCCATGTTTTTCGCAACAAGACGAGTCATATCTTTATCGAAGCCTGGAAGTACAGTATCCAAACCTTCGATGATTGTTACTTTAGTGCCAAATTTAGAGTACATTTGACCAAGCTCGGCACCGATGTATCCACCACCGATTACGATCATGCTCTTCGGAATTTCTGGAAGTTCCAGAGCTTCAGTCGAAGACAGAATACGTCCGCCGAATGGGAAAGGTTTAAGTTCAATTGGACGGGAACCTGTAGCAATGATGCAGTGTTTGAAGCGGTAACGTGGAGATTCATGATCATTGAACACACGTGCTTCTGTGTCGCTGATAAACATGCACTCACCGTTAAATACTTCAATTTTGTTGCCCTTCATCAAGCTAGTCACGCCGCTAGTCATTTTTTTAACTACGCTGTTCTTGAATTCTTGAGTTTTGGCAAAATCCACTTTAACATTCTCAGCTGTAACGCCGAAAACTTCACCATGCTGTGCGGATTCAAATTGATGCGCAGCAGCGATCAAGGCTTTAGAAGGAATACATCCACGGTTCAAACATACACCGCCGAGTTCCGATTTATCCACGATGAGGACTTTTTGGCCGAGCTGGGCGGCACGAATTGCCGCCACATACCCACCAGGACCTGCACCGATGACCAATGTATCAATATCTAGTGAAGCGTCTCCTACTACCATAATTATACCTCCATAACCAGCAGCTCAGGATTATTGAGCAGCGATTTAATGTAGTTCATAAAGTTTTGAGCAGTCGCACCATCGATAATACGGTGGTCAAAGCTGAGTGACAACGCCATTACTGGAGCAACTACGATTTCACCATTTTTCACAACTGCTTTTTCACTGATACGGCCAGTTCCGAGGATAGCCACTTCAGGGAAGTTGATGATTGGAGTAAAGAACATACCGCCAGCAGAACCGATGTTACTGATGGAGATCGTGCTGCCCTTCATTTCGTTAGCAGACAATTTACCGTCACGGCCACGAACGGCCAAGTCAGTGATGCTGCTAGCAATCATCCAAATGCTCTTACGGTCAGCGTCTTTGATAACTGGAACGATCAAACCGTTTGGTGTATCAGTAGCGATACCGATATTGTAGTATTTCTTGTAGACAATTTCGCCTGCTTCTTCATCAATCATAGCATTGAGTGCTGGGAATTGACGGGAAGCTGCAACAAGTGCCTTAACGATGAATGGAAGGTAAGTAACCTTAACGCCTTTTTTCTCAGCAATAGGTTTCATACGTGTACGGAATGCTACCAGTTCAGTAACATCTACTTCATCCATGATGGTTACGTGTGGAGCAGTGTAAGCCGATTTAACCATTGCGTTGGAGATCGCCTTACGAATACCCTTGAATGGTACACGTTCTTCTTCAAGACTAACGTTACCGCTAGCTGCTGCAGGTGCTGCTTTAGCTTCGGTCTTAGCAGCCTTAGGAGCTTCAGACGACGCTGCTGCTGCAGGAGCTGCTGGTGTAGAACCACCTTTCAAGAAGGCTTCTACGTCTTCACGAGTGATTTTACCACCTTTACCAGTTCCGTTCACTTTGGAAATATCCACTTTTTGCTCACGAGCAAATTTGCGAACGCTTGGTGTAGCCAAAACATCGCGGTCAGGAGCTGGTGTTACACTTGCAGATCCGCCTTCTTTAGCATCAGCAGGGCTTGTTGCTGCAGGGGAAGAAGTAGTGTTTGCACTTCCTTTTGCTGCATCGGCTTCAGCAGATGCATGACCTTCTTGTTCAGGAACGTCGCCTTCAGCAGCGATAATAGCTACAACTTCGCCTACGCGGCAAACTTGGCCATCTTTAGTCAGAACTTCCAATACAGTACCATTCACTGGACATGGAACCTCAACTACCGCCTTGTCATTTTGAACTTCCATGATGATGTCATCATCCGTTACCTTGTCACCGGCTTTGATATGCATTTTGATGATTTCACCTTCATGCAGACCTTCACCCAGCTCAGGGAAGCGATATTCAAAATTCGATGCTTTGTTAGATGCTGGAGCAGCTGGTGCAGCTGGCGCTTGAGCAGCAGGAGCTTCAGTAGCAGCACCCTCTTGATCAGGCACGTCACCTTCTGCTTCGATAATAGCCACTACTTCACCGACACGGCATACTTGACCGTCTTTTGTCAGAACTTCCAATACAGTACCGTTTACTGGGCAAGGCACCTCAACTACCGCCTTGTCATTTTGAACTTCCATTACGATATCATCATCCGTTACCTTGTCACCGGCTTTGATATGCATTTTGATGATTTCACCTTCATGCAGACCTTCACCTAGTTCAGGAAATCGGTATTCAAACTTTGCCACTTTGAAAACCTCCTCGTGAAATTGGGACTAACCTTATGATTTAAACTTTATAAGATGAAACAACGTTGTCATCCATATGGATGACAACTGTTTCTCGTAAAAATATTTAGAATTCCAAAACTTTCTTCACGCCTGCAATAATACGTGCAGGGTTTGGAAGCCATGTATCTTCTATTTGTGCGAATGGATACACAGTATCAGGACCTGCGATACGAAGCACAGGTGCTTCCAAGTGCAGTAGTGCTTTTTCATTGATTTGTGCGATAACTTCAGCAGCTACACCCGCACTCTTTTGTGCTTCTTGCACCACGATAGCACGGTTAGTCTTCTTCACAGACGCTACAATAGTATCGATGTCGATTGGACTTACAGTACGAAGGTCGATAATTTCAACATTAACGCCTTCTTTTTCGAGTTGCTCGGCTGCTTTGGTAGCTGTATGTACCATCAGCCCGTAAGTAATGATCGAAACGTCAGAACCTTCACGTACTACGTTCGCTTTACCAAGTTCAACTGTATATTCACCTTCTGGCACTTCAGCACGGAATGCATGATAAAGGTTCAAGTGCTCCATGAAGAATACAGGGTCATTGTCGCGAATAGACGCGATTAGAAGTCCCTTCGCATCATATGGGTTTGAAGGAATTACAACTTTAATCCCTGGGCTTTGTGCGATCAAACCTTCGAGTGAGTCAGTGTGAAGCTCAGCAGCCTTAACTCCGCCACCAAAAGGAGTACGGAATACTACTGGAGCGTTATATTTACCGCCAGAACGCCAGCGCAAACGCGCTGCTTGAACAACGATTTGATCCAGTGCTTCAAAGATAAAACCTACGAATTGAATTTCAGCAATCGGACGGAAGCCTTGTACACCAAGACCAAATGCCAGACCGCCGATAGCGGACTCAGCTAGTGGTGTATCAAAAATACGATCTTCGCCAAATTCCTTTTGCAGACCTTCAGTTACACGGAAAACGCCGCCTACATTACCAACATCCTCTCCGAAGATAAGAACGTTAGGGTCACGATTCAGTTCAACGCGCATCGCGTCGCGAATCGCTTCTTTCATATTCATTTGTGCCATTGCCTGATATCCCCCTTATTCAAAATCGGCTTTTTGCTCTTCCAGATGTTTAGGTGTTACTTCGAACATGCTGTCGATCAAGCCAGGTATTGTCATTTTTTCGGTTTGTTCAGCTTTTTTGATCTGCTCGTTAACAGTAGCTTTCGCTTCATCTTTCACGCGCAGTGTATCTTCTTCAGTCCAAAGACCTTTCTTCTCCAAATACTTGGCAAGACGGGCGATTGGATCCTTTTCACTCCATTGTCCTTCTTCTTCTTTCGAACGATATTTACTTGCATCGTCAGAAAGGGAGTGTGGACGGAAACGGTAAGTTACAGCTTCGATCAATGTAGCACCTTCGCCGTTACGTGCACGTTCTGCAGCATCACGTACAGCACTGATTACTGCAAAGATGTCCATACCGTCAACCTTAATCCCTGGAATACCAGCTGCAACCGCTTTGTGAGCGATCGATTTGGAAGCCGTTTGTTTAGCGAACGGAGTCGTAATCGCATAACCGTTGTTTTGAACAAAGAAGATTACAGGCAGTTTAAAACGACCAGCAAAGTTCAAGCCTTCGTAGAAGTCACCTTCTGAAGAACCGCCATCACCAGTGTAAGTAATTGCAACATTCTTTTGTTTTTTCAATTTGAAGCCCATAGCAATACCAGTAGCGTGCAGGATTTGCGCACCGATGATAATTTGTGGCATCAATACATTAACCCCGTCAGGAATAGCTCCACCATGTTGGTGACCGCGGGAATATAAGAAAGCTTGGTACAATGGAAGTCCGTGCCATACTAGCTGCGGAATATCACGGTAGCCTGGGCATAAGAAGTCTTCTTTCTCCAAAGCGAACTCACTACCAATCATGGTAGCTTCTTGACCGGATACCGGTGCGTAGAAACCAAGGCGACCTTGACGGCCAAGGTTTACTGCACGATCATCCCAAGTACGGGTAAATACCATACGATACATAATTTCTTTCAGTTGATCGTCGGTTAAATCGGGCATCTTATCCTTATTGATAATTTCTCCATCCGGGGAAAGTACCGATAGAGCCTCGACGTCCTCTGTATACACTTCATAAGGAACTTTACTCATTATCTTCACCTCAATAAAAAAATTTGAATATCAGCTGCCTCTGTTATAATATTATTATACACCTGTTTAGTTACTTTCGTCAAAGAAATACTTATAAAATTTATATTCCTTCAAATTTTGTATGTATAACAGGTGAGGAAATTTTATATAACAGTTTAACACTTTTCCAACAAGTAAATGATTAATAACACAGTTACACATTTAATAATTTTAGCGTAACCCTGTGTGTATTGCAAAATTCGACAAGAAAGGTGACGTGACAACGATGAGCGATTCTGTTTTTCTGAAACGCACAATTGTAAAAGAAACGCTTTGGAGTGAACATCTGCAGGAGGAACGTAAATTACGTATCTATCTGCCCCCAGGCTACAATGAAGTTCTGAGTTACCCCGTGGTGTACTGCCAAGACGGAGAAGAATTTTTCAACTTTGGACGCATTGCTACACTTGCTGGACAACTTATTATAGAAGAAGATGTCGAGCCCTTCATTATCGTTGGTGTAGAAGTTAACGTCGCTGTTCGGACTCAAGAATACGCTCCGTTCGGCAGCCGATTCAACGAGTACCTATCTTGCTTTTCCGAAGAGATTATTCCCTTCATTGAAAAAAATTATCCCGTACGCCGTACACCCGACGAACGAATCTTAGCCGGTGATTCCCTTGGAGGCAGCGTCTCCCTCCATCTCGCTCTTGCTTATCCAGCTATCTTCACACGTATCATCAGCCTATCCGGTGCATTCTATCCCGAATCACAAGCCATGCTGGCTAAAGAAGAAGATCTCTCCTGGCTCAACATTAATATGGTCGTTGGACTGCAGGAAACAGATTACCAGACTGATACAGGGACCTATGATTTTGTTCAGATGAACAGAGAAACAAAAGCATTGCTTGAAGCACGTGGAGCTACCGTATCCTACCGGGAGAAAGACGGTCGTCATCTCTGGGGTTTTTGGCAAAAGGAACTCCCTGAATCTCTACTCTATTTTTTAAACACATAATGCCTTATTGATAGAAGCAAAAAATGAACATCTAAAGAACGTATGTAGATTTCAGCCGTGTTTACGCTTACAGTTTAATCCAGCAAATTTCCTTAATTTACTTTAATACTAATCAGAGAGGCTGGAACCCAACCGGGTTACAGCTTTTCTCTTATCACCATTTCTAGCAACACGTCACAGCCTGCATTGATCAAATCATATACCTGTTCAAAATTACCTGTAAAATAAGGGTCTGGTACTTCTCTCAATTCTTCCTCAGGCAATAAATCCATGAAGAACAAAAGCTTAGCCTCTTCTCCACCAGGAACCTTTCGAACATTCTCTCCATTAGACTTGTCCATGCAGACGATATAATCAAACTTCTGAAAATCCTCGCTACTGACCAAACGCGCTGCCATATTTGCATAGCTAATCTTGTTTTGATCAAGTATACGTCTAGTCCCTTCATGCGGTTCCTTACCTATATGCCAATCTCCAGTTCCTGCAGAGTCAACCAGAATCTTATGTGAAAGCTCTCGTTCATCAATCTTATGGCGCAGAACGGCCTCCGCCATTGGTGAGCGACAAATATTACCCAGACAGACAAATAGCACGTTTACGATTTCATTCACCTCCCAATTGTTAAAACATTAGTAAATATGAATTTATGCACATAAAAAATCGCACACTATCATTTTAGCGTTGTCTTGGTCAATTGTGCAACTTTTCGATCTGCATTATACTGGGACAGGATAACCAACTAGAGTTTTAGAGGAGGAATGGATGTTATGCCATCCAAACGAGTTGTTATTTTTGCCGGTGGAGAACTATCTCCGGATTATTTCGCTCTATTAGATGAAGAAGATTTTATTATCGGTGCGGACCGGGGTGCATTATTCCTCATCTCACATGGATATATACCCGATATTGCGGTAGGTGATTTTGATTCTGTATCGCCTGAGGCTTTTCAGGATATTCAATCCAAAAGTAAAAAAACAATCACTTGTGACGCCGTGAACAAGGATTTAACCGACAGTGAGATGGCACTCGATATTGCAATGAATCAGCAACCTGATTCTATTTTACTATTAGGAGTTACAGGCACTCGAATTGATCACTCCTTAGCCAGCATTCAAATGATGACAAGGGCTCTGCAACGGCAAATCAATTGCTACGTGATGGATTCTAATAACTATGTGACACTTACCGGATCCCAAACAGTCATTGAAGATTTGGGCTACACCTATGTATCTTTGCTTCCATTAACTCCTGAAGTAACAGGGATTACATTAGAAGGATTTCAATATCCTTTGAATGATGCTACTTTAAAGCTAGGGCAATCTCTAGGTGTAAGCAACAAACTGATTTCCTCCACTGGAACAGTTAGAATACGTAGTGGATTATTGCTGATTATCCAGAGCAAAGACTAAATACATAGTGATATAGAAACATCCTTGTAACTTTTGTTTCAAAATTAAAAAGCCGTTAAATCCTTTATATATCAAGGGGTTTGCGGCTTATTTTATTGCTCAAAATATCAAGTTATTAATTTTTTGTAACTTTTAATGAATTTTTAATAAAACGCTTACAACCCAGGCCCAGCCTCACTTTATTGCTGCTCTACCAAATTTTATGACATAGATAACCTGCTATACTACGAATCAGGCAAGCAAGACAAGCCAAGCAAGACAGATTGATATACTAACTTTGGAGGTACTTACAACATGAATAAACAACAATGGATAAAAAAAGCGATTGTTATAGGAATGGTTACTACAATGGGCTTAGGAACAATGATGGCAACTGGTGTAGGTGCAACTAAAGTTGAAGCCGCTACGGTGTCCAAAGGACAAAGCGTCGTCAATTTCGGAAAAAACTTTATGGGAACTCCATACAAATTCGGAGCCTCTACTTCTACTACTAAGGTTTTTGACTGCTCTTCCTTTATGAAACATATCTTTAATAAATATAATGTATCATTACCCCGCACAGCTGCGGCTCAATCAAAAGTAGGAACTGCTGTATCCAAAGCTAACCTTCGTGTCGGCGATCTTGTATTCTTCTCCAGCGGCAGCAGAGCAACTGGTAAAAATGTAACTCACGTAGCTGTTTACGCTGGGAACGGTAAAATTCTGCACACTTATGGTAAACCAGGTGTTACGGTTTCTGATCTTAATTCTGGTACATGGAAAAAGACTTATCTAAAGGCTCGCCGCGTACTGTAAACAACAGCTCTATAGTAGAGTCTTTTCTATAAAAGAGAATTAGTCTCAGGATGTGGTGCTGCCTTCGGGCACCCTCATTACATATCCTGTTCCGCGAACAGTATGAATCAACTTGTTCCGGTACCCTTTATCAATTTTTAAGCGGATATGCCTGATGTATACATCTACAACATTGGTATCTGCATGGAATTGATATCCCCATACTTGTTTGAGTATTTCCTCGCGGGAACATATAATCCCTCGATTCGCAGCGAGATAATATAGAAGATCGAATTCTTTATGCGTCATCTTAAGCTCGATCCCTTCACGGGTGACCAGCCTGCGGCTGGGATCGAGCATTAAACCATCTACCTTTAACAGATGTTTTAAATTTCGACGCCGACCCGTGAGGGTTAATAAATTTAGAATTCTACATTTAAATTCACCGGTATGTAGTGGTTTTGTCATGAAATCATTCCCTCCGGCTAAAAAGGCCGCAACTGCTCCGTTACCAGATAATTCTTCGGAAATCACCATGACCGGAAGAATCATTCCCTCATCTCTTACTGCGGAAATGATTTTCCATCCTTCCCATGTTCCCACCTCGCCTAAATCAGCAAGCAGTAATACCGGTTCTACTTCAGAAATGGATAAGCGAAGATCTTCGGGATCTTCGCTTTTTGTTATTTGCAGACCGATATCATTAAACACTTTCGCAATAGCGTCTAGTTCTTCCTCTCCTCTTCCGTTTCCCGCAGACATGTACCATATCATTTGCTCACTCACGAAGATCCCCCGTATCCATCAGACATGCATCAGCATCCCATTAATAGATATAGAATCCCCGGAAAACAAAGAGACCATTCCTATGAAATGGCCTGAAGATCTGTTTATTATGCTTTTTATCCAAAATATCGATGATAAAAGCTACGGGCAGCGGCAATATCCTTCGTTCCATGGATCAATGCCCGGCCATCTGCGAAGATCACCATCCGGTAAGGACCTTCCTTAAAGGAAATCAGATAAGGATTGCTCTCTACCTCACCGTCTCCTAAACGAGACAGACGACTGGCTGTTTCCTGCAAGTTAAGTTTCTGCGGCCGGGCAGGGCGGATCTGTACGGTATCCCTGCCACAAAGCACATCACTTCGTTCCGTATTTAAGGCTGTTAGATAAGGGTAGATCGGATGAGTCCCACAAGAAGGACAATTCTCCTTTTTAGCACTTTTCACGCCAATTTCTTGATGTTCATTACGCCATACATCGAAAGTCAGCAGTTTATTCCTTAATTGGTCCTTACGGTTACCGAGAAGCTTTAACGCCTCAGCTGTAGCATTTGCAGTAACCAATTGCACGGCCTGGGGAAGAATACCCGCTGTATCACAGGTATCTCCCCCTAGTGGAACTGTACCTAAAAGACAATGAAGACATGGCGTTTCTCCAGGCAAAATCGTATATGTAATTCCATAGCTTCCTACACAAGCTCCATAAATCCAAGGGATATTATTCTTTTGGGCAATATCATTAATGATGAGACGTGTATCGAAATTATCAGTCCCATCCATAATCAGGTCCACCCCTGAGATGAGTCCTTCCAGCTCTTCCTTCCGCACATCCATAACATGCGCTTCTATGACAACCTCAGAATTAATCTGCTGCAGTCTGTTCTGGGCTGCAATGGCTTTTGGAGCTCGCTCCTGCGCATCCATCTCGGTATACAGCTGTTGGCGCTGCAGGTTACTCCACTCTACATAATCGCGGTCAACGATGAGAACATGCCCAACCCCACAGCGGACTAATGTCTCTGCAATCCCTGTACCTAACGCACCCGCACCAACTACAAGCACTTTTGATTTTGCGAGACCCTGCTGTCCTTCAGTACCAAATGGCGTGAAACGTATCTGCCGTGAGTATCGATCTTCTCGCCCAGCGTTATGAAACATGCATTATCTCCTCCCCATATCCAAAAAGCGGAGAACAGCAGGATGTCTGCTATTCTCCGGATTTATGATTATTCTATACTTGTACAGCTGACCACTGCTCAACATCCCAAATTTTCGTAACCCAATCTTCATAAAAATCAGGTTCATGAGATACAAGCAGGACTGTGCCTTTATATTCTTGCAAAGCGCGCTTCAACTCTGCTTTAGCGATAACGTCAAGGTGATTGGTAGGTTCATCGAACAGTACCCAGTTGCTTTCGCGCATCAAAAGCTTACAAAGTCGCACTTTCGCTTGCTCCCCACCACTCAGCATACTAAGCGGACGTGTAATATGTTCATTTTTTAGGCCACAGCGTGCCAGATGTCCACGAACTTCGTTCTGAGTTAAACTGGAGAATTCATTCCAGACATCCTCAATGGGTGTAAGACTAGCTGCTTTCACTTCTTGTTGGAAATATGCAGGGTTCAGATAATCCCCAAGATAGGTTTTGCCGCTGTATGTTGGGATCACTCCCAGAATTGTCTTCAGCAGTGTCGATTTACCCACACCATTGCAGCCAACAATAGCAATCTTCTCTCCACGTTCAATGACCATATTTAGCTGTGGCAGCAGCGGACGATCATAACCGATCTCGAAATCAATTCCCTCGAAGACAGTTTTCCCGCTTGCCCGGCTCTCTTTAAACTTAAAGGTCGGCTTAGCAGCTTCTTCAGGACGATCAATTCGGTCCATACGATCAAGCTGCTTCTCACGGCTTTTTGCCCGGCCTGAAGTTGAAGCACGCGCTTTATTCCGCTGGATGAAGTCCTCTTGTTTTTTGATAAAATCTTGTTGCTTCTCATAGGCATCGATATGCTGGTTTTTGTTCATCTCCGCCATATCGAGGAATTTCTCATAGTTCGCCGTGTAACGGGTCAATTTACCGAACTCTAAGTGATAAACGACATTAACGACTTTATTCATAAACTCAGTGTCATGGGAAATCAATATAAATGCATATGGGTACTGTTTCAAATAGTTGGTCAGCCAATCGATATGCTCAACATCCAAATAGTTGGTAGGCTCATCAAGCAATAGTACATTGGGTTTCTCCAGTAGCAGCTTCGCCAGCAGCACTTTGGTTCTTTGACCACCGCTGAGAGAAGCAACATCACGATCTAGCCCAATCACGGACAGGCCTAAACCATTGGCCATTTCCTCTACTTTTACATCAATCAGATAGAAATCTCCGATATCCAGTTGTTCCTGAATGTCTCCCATCTGCTCCAGTAGTACTTCTAGTTCCTCAGGCGAAGCATCACCCATCTGCTCTGTGATCTTCAGCATTTCCTGCTCCAACTCAAGCAATGGCAAAAAAGCGTCCTTTAGAACATCGCGAATCGTTTTGCCCGGTGTAAGAATCGTATGTTGGTCCAAATAACCGTAACGCACCCGAGGGGTCCACTCTACTTTACCATTATCCTTCAAAAGCTTTCCTGTCAAAATATTCATTAGCGTCGATTTACCAACGCCATTTGCTCCAACAATTCCAACATGTTCTCCTGGTAACAACCGGAAAGACACGTTCTTGAACAATGTCCGATCCCCAAAATTGTGGGAAACGTCTTCTACAGTAAGTAAACTCATAAATTCTCCGCAAGCTCCTGTCTATACTTAAATAATGCGTAAATCAAATCACGTATAAATATATATTTTATCATACTTTAGCGGAACACTGAATTAAATGTTAGTCCCAATAGCCTATCTTAAGAAAAAACCACGGCGTTTTCCAACGTTTCGCTCGCCCTTAATGTCCCCTAACAGCTCAGCAATTACATCTGCCAACTTCCCTTTTTGTAAAAATGGATCTTGCTGACACGGTAGATTATAAACTCTATTTATACCTAAAGAATTTCGCAATACTTCAACAGATTGGTATTCAGCAAGTGGTAACCCCACTCTCCATTCCCGTTCAGGCTGCAGCCCACTCCGTTTAATCCATAATAAAGTTTCCTCCAATCGCCAATCGGCGCCAGAAGCAATCAGAATGGGAATATCGCTATGCTTGATTTCTTCCAGCGCTCCATCAAATCCACCCGTTCCCAGATCTAAGACAACAAATTGATAACCCCCTCTCATAAGCTCTGCTACATTCCCATGGAGAGGTCGCTTCCAGTAATGAACCTTCCTCCAGGAAAATGCAAGCTCAGGGCTCTTAGCAGGAACTGAAGCGCTCTGCGCGTCAAGCATACTGTGCATGCGATCATAAACAGATGAATCTGGAGATAGATCAACCCAAGCTGTTGAACCGATCTGTCCCAAATAACTGCTAATCGCAAATGAAGTATGTGTTGTTCCAAGTCCCGGCCTTACTCCAAGTAAGGCGATCACTATAGCCTTCCGTTTATCAACCGCTAGGGGCACAGACACTGCTAAAGGATTACCTTCATCCATATCATTTTCCACACGAACCAGCGCTTGAATAACAGCTGTTGCCTCCTGATATCTTTCCTCCGGATGAGGCCGTAATAAACGTCTAATTATAGGAATAAAAGCTCCGGGAACATGGTCACGCAACTTATTTTCCATTCCAGACTCCCAGTGGCTGCATAAGCCTCCGGTAGCCATATACAAAAGTAATGCACCAAGACCATATAAATCAGAAACCGGCTGACTCTGCCCATTCCCATACTGCTCAGGAGCCGCAAATCCTACTGTACCAAGCTTCACCGTATCTTCATCGATTCCTTTTCTATAATTTCGAGCGATTCCGAAGTCGATTAACATCAATTCTTTTTGCTTAGTTAACATAAGATTGGAGGGCTTTAAATCACGATAAACAATGGGCGGATGATGACCATGCAAATATTGCAGAACTTCTAAAAGCTGTTTAGCTATTTGTAGGATGAACTCACAAGGTAAAGGTCCGGGATTATCCTTCATCAGCTGACTTAAAGTTATCCCTTCAATATAATCCATAACTAAATAAGAATACCCTTCTTTATCCGAAAGATAGTAATCAACAATACGGGGAAGCCGCGGGTGATCCAGACCCATTAGCATCTCCGCTTCCGCCTCAATGTCTGAAGGTAGTTCTTCTGAGCTTACACTTTCTTTTACAGCCCAGCGTTTCCCCTTTAAACGCAGATCCTCCGCAAGATAGACAATACTCATTCCACCTGTTCCAATCTGATCAATAATTCTGTATCTGGCGTCCATTATCTGCCCTACCCCAAGCTTCGATGCAAAATTCACCTGAACTTCCCCCTTTTTCACATAAAAAAAGAGAAAGCTTCCGCCATTAACGTTGTTACCGCAGATTACGATAACGTTAATAACGGGATGCTTTCCCTTAAGATTTTTAAATAACTTAGTATTTAATCATATAAAGTGTGATCTCATCACGATTATGAAACAGCTGCTTGGCCCGTTGAATCTGCATACGTTCGCTCTCAAACATTGCGATGATCTCTTTGATCATCGCTAGTGGTTTCTTATGCATCAGCTTTACGGTCACAATCGCTGTTCCGCCTGGGGACAGGCTGTGCAACAGCCCTGTTACAAGCTTCGCCATCAGTTTAGGGCTCCAGCTCATATCACATACAAGCAGATCAAATTCATTATCGCGGAATTTCACTTCTCCGGCATTTTTGCGCAGGATTTTCAGACCCGGGTAATTACGCAGCGATTCATGCATCAAAGCAGGGTCAACCGCTGTTACCTTCATTCCACGCTCCAGCAAGAAAGAAGTCCAGCCCCCTGGAGAGGCACCGATATCAAGCGCATTACGGAAGCTGTAAAAAGGAATACCGAACTCCTTCTCCGCTTCCATCAGCTTGAACTTAGCACGTGAGATTTGTCCGTCTTCCTTGCGGAAACGGATTGCACCGCCATTCCAGCCGGATAGATTCTCTTCTGGTCTGGACACTCCTGCATATAAGGCATTCCCGTCTGCGTAGACAGAAATGACCCATGCCGGATCTTGTACTGTAAATTCTGCACCCAAGCTCTGCAATTGCTCCTGCAGCCATTCACGAAGTTCGCCCGGACTTTCCTGCCAGAAGGAAGGATCCCCTTTACGAACATTTAGGGATACTTTCTCCCCCTCTAGCTCACTGCGGCGGCTTAAATACACAGCCAAACGCTGTAACCCATCCATGGTTCCTTCATCCTGAAACTGCACAGGCTGTATATGACGAAGGAAAATGGGCAGATTCTGTGTGAGCAATCGTGATACTTCCTCGGGTTCAGACTGCAAGGTGGCTAGAAAGATTTCTCCCGGCAACAGCAGCGTACTCTTTACTGCTCCGAATAAGCGCCGAAGCTCTTCCTGAGCATATGGCGCAAAGCCGTGATTAGCTGTACAAATATATCGGGAGTACACTATTTCTTCCGGAGCAGTGGTCTGCTCTTCGTTATCATGTCTTAATTCGTTCAAATCGTTTTGCCTCCAGGTCTAATTTTAATCCAGGGACGACCGCTATCCCATTCTACATCAACAGGAATATCATAGGTGGCCAAGATCATTTCTTTGGTTAATACTTCTTCTTTCGGTCCGGAACCAGCTAGCTTACCGTCGCGAATTAAAGCAACATGTGTAAAAAGCGGGACGATTTCCTCCACATGATGAGTTACATATACAACGGAGACATTACGTTGTCTCAGCTTGTCTACTTCAGCCAGCATTTTTTCTCTTTCGTACAGATCAAGACCTGCACAAGGCTCGTCCATAATCAGTAGTTTGGGGTCAGCCATAAGACATCTTGCCAGCATTGCTTTTTTTCGCTCTCCCTGTGACAAGGTTCCAAAAGGATGAAGTGCCATATTGCCCAGATTCATATCCTCTAGCAAGCGGATTGCCTTCTCCTTCACTTCGTGTGGAATGCTCTCGTAGAAACGCAAATAAGCGTAAGCTCCTGTAGCTACAACCTCCCACACCGGATCATTTAAAGACATTTTCTCCATTAAGGAAGGACCAATATAACCAATCTCTTTACGCACCTCGCGTAAATCACATTGACCATATTTATTCCCCAATACCTCAACAGTTCCTTTGCTAGGGAATAAATAACCTGTCATAATCTCCAAAATTGTTGTTTTGCCCGAACCATTTCGTCCCAAAATGACCCAGTTTTCGCCTTCCTTCACTTCTAACGATACATCGTCCAAGATTAGGCTTTCTTCTCTGCGCAGAGATAAATGTTGTAATGAAATGATCATGATATAACACTCCTTATGTATTCCAGAATCCGCTCAACTGAAACCATTGAATAATAAATATGCGGATTCTCTATCCGGTCAGCAGAAGCCACAAGTAGAGCAGGGACACTGGTAATACGGTATTGTTGGACCAGATTAGGCAACATGTTCACATTTCCGGCAACCATTTGGAGTTCAGCAGGCAATAGATGTGCCGCTACTTCCAACATGCGTTCTGTAGCCTTACAGGTACCACACAGCGGAGTATGCAAAAATACTACCAGCGGTTCTCCAGGTCTCGTGAGTATCTCCAGTAAATCCGCTTCATTCATTTCCTTCATTTCAGACCCGTCTCCCCAGCGATATCATAAAGCTTATCAGAACTTAGGGGACCATTAAACAAGATCATCCCCTCAGGTTTAGCCGCGTATAAGATTTCATACATTTTTTTTCTCCCTAAAACACTGGAGGTGTGTAGATAGATTTCACGGGGGTACAGTCCTTCCAGAACAATCCGTCTAGCCACTTCCCCACCAGAATAATCATCCGGTCCCATATCATAATCTAACGATAAAATACCAACCTCACACTCACGCAACATCAGAAGACATTCTTCTGTTGTCCTGGCTAAAGCAAATCCAAGCGGACCTTTACGGAGATCGTCCATATAGATATGAGTCACTTTCTAGCCCCCGCTTCAAACCAACTGCGAACAGTAGCTATTTCATTCCGATGACTGCCATCTGAACCCTTTTCAGTTTCCAAAACAACAGATTTTTTACGTAATGGATCAGAAGTTATTAAGCGCTTAAGACCCTCTTCGCCGATATAACCTTTTCCTATTCCAGCATGCCGGTCCCGTCTCGAATCAAAGGGAAACTTAGAATCATTTAGATGAACAGCTACAAGATGCGGCCAAAATCCAAGCTGGTTTCCTCGTTCAAGCAAGTCTTCCGTATGCTCAGGATTCCAAATTCCCGCCGCAAAAGCATGACAGGTATCCAGACAAAATCCAATCTTCTCGGGAAACTGGCTAAGCTCACGAACCTTCACCAATTCTTCAAGTGTAATCCCTTCGGTACCATGGTTGCCCGCTTGATTCTCGATTAGCAGCTTGGCGTTACCTTCCCATGACTCCAGCGTCTCATTCATACATTGTATAATATTTTGATAGCCTTGTAACGGCTCCATTCCAGCAAAATGTCCAAAATGAACAACAATGCCTAAGGAACCGCAGGCTTCAGCAATATCCAGATCATTAAGTAGGGAGTCTACATACACCTTTCGCGGGGTAGCGTCATCCCTATTCGCAGCCATATTGATTGCATAAGGGGTGTGGGCGATAGAGGTGATCCCTTTTTCTTGGCAAAAGAGTGCACAATCCCTTGTATCTCGAATATCAACCGTCTTTAACTTCAGACTGCGCGGATTTTTCGGAAAATATTGAAAACTTGTTGCACCGCTCTCCCAAGCAAATCGGGCAGCTCTCCCATATCCACCACGAATGCTGACATGAGCCCCTATTTTGGGTTTAGGCTTCATGCTGACAGTCTGGGCAATAAAATACTTTGCGTCCAGACAGCTCTGTTTTGATAATCGTTCCCCCATCGCGTAGGCAAGGCTCGCCCTCACGGTCATAGACTTTACATTGATCATTATAAGAACCAGTAACCGTATCACCGGTCATAAATGGCATTTCCATGTATCCGCCAATCTCTGTCGCATCAGTCAATACTTTTTGAATGCTTTGATACAGGCGGGAAATGGCTTCCGGTGATAAATTTTGTACTAAAACTGAAGGCAGAAGCCCTGCGTCAAAAGCAATCTCATCCGCATAACAATTTCCAATACCCGCCATTACATGCTGATTCACTAACAGACTTTTTAACGCACCACGCCGCCCTTTTAATATTCCTGCAAAACGTTCCGGCGTCATCCGTCGATCCAGCAGCTCAGGTCCAAGCTTACCCATCGTTGCTTCGCTTTCCTTCACGGATACTAAATGTAAGAACCCTAACCGCAGGCCCATAAAATAAAGGATCTGATCACCAAATGCGATTTCTACTTGCGTATTACGATCCGGCCGTTCTTCTTCTGAACCATAAAAAAGCAATCCACCCAGCATTAAATGCAATAGTAATCTTCGTCCATCATGGAGATGAAACAAAATATACTTGGCGCGCCGCTCTACAAAAACAACACGCGCACCGATCAAGGCATTAATGAAAGCTTCTGTTTCCATGTTAATTGTTTTTTCTCTGTTCACAATTACATTAGTTATCGGAACATTTATAATACGCTGGCTAAGCAGCTGTCTATAATTCTCCATTTCCGGCAATTCTGGCATACTCATCGTCCCCTCTAAGTTGGTGAAGTAATAAGACCCTAGCTATTATACACCGAGAAACATTTTAAGTTCAGCTAAATCGGCACATATTTCATCGGGAGTGATCCCTGTGATGCTTTTATAGTGCTCCAGATTCTCTGTAGTGGTTAAACCAGTAAGAACAAGGATTGTACGACAGCCCGCATTAACACCCGCAGCGATATCCGTACGCATATTATCCCCAACAACAGCAGCATGTTCAGGTTGAATGTTCAGAAGATCTGTCGCATATTTGATCAGGTGGGATTCAGGTTTACCGATCACTACTGGCTTCACTCCACTTGCAGCCTCAATTGCTGCACCAATCGTACCCGCACCCGGCATAACCCCATCATCTGATGGTAACATTAAATCTGGATTGGTGAGCACAAACTTTGCCCCGCTCAAAATCCAACGCGAAGCTTGAGCTAACGAAGCATAATTAAAAGAACGATCGATACCTTGCACCACATAATCAGGGGATTCTGTGACGATTTGGAGCCCTGCCTCAATGCAAGCCAAACGCAGTCCCTCTTCTCCAAGTATCGCCACTGTAGCCCCAGGTGATTCCTCAGCTATGTAACGTGCGGCTGCCATAGAAGAGGTACATACCTCCTCAGCTTTCGCCTCAATTCCCATTCCACTTAAGTGGGCAGCAACGTTAGCTGCCGTACGCGATGAGTTATTAGTAACAAATAAAAAAGGGATATCCGCTTCACGAAGAGCTTTTATCAGCAGATCAGCACCGGGAATCATTTTATGCCCATGGTACAATGTACCATCTAGATCAATCAATAATCCTTCAATTTGTTCCATCACTAACCCCTCAGTTTCCACAATAAATTTAATTAATATAATAAATAAATAATAGTATTAACAAACATGTAGCCTTTGCCCTGCTTGGATTTACAGAAAAACTCAATCCCTTTAGGTGGAAGATATCACCTACTGATTTTCGGCAATATGTCCAGCCATTCGTTCGTCTTTTACTCCGTGATTACTTTAAATCTAACACACTTCGTCGAATGAAATCGAACAACCGTCCCATCCAGCATTTTTTAGCATAGCACTGTCATTTCCTGCGCTTTCCCGGAAAATAATCATTCCCCCTATTGCCCATTTAGTCTGCGAGGTACCGGATATGCATTAAATTCCTCAGCTAATAATGTCTCTGGGAATAGGAGTTCAGCTTCCTCAAGCAAAGGAATTAACTCTTCATGCGAGCTGTAACGAGAACTGAAATGAGTCAGCAACAGCTGTCCTGCTTTGGCTTCTTTTGCTAACTCTGCAGCCTGACGGGCTGTACTATGATGATATTGATACGCCATGTCAGCCAGATCATGGGCGAAGGTTGCTTCATGAACGATAAGGTCTGCATTAAGAGAGAGTTCTAAGGCTCCCGAACAAGGTCTTGTATCTCCAAGGATAGTAACAATACGTCCTCGTTTGGGTTCTCTGACAACATCAGCAGCACAGATTCGTACACCTTCATCCGTAACAACATCTTCACCTTTTTTTAATTTCCCATAAATCGGTCCCGGTTTTAAACCATAACTCTTAAGCAATTCCGTATTGAGGCTTCCGGGACTATCCTTTTCCGTTACCCGGTAGCCATAGCTGTCAATCCGGTGCTCAAGTAATGCAGCCTCAACTTTAAAGCTATCATCCTCGAATATAATTCCTCCTGAATGCTCTACAATCTCAATCTTATAAGGAATTCGGGATTGGCTCACAGCTAAGGAGATCTCTAAGTAAGCTTTTAATCCAGGGGGTCCGTACACCGTTAACGGCGCTGTCCCTCCCTGATAACCACGACTTGATAATAGACCTGGAAGACCAAATAGGTGATCACCATGCAAGTGGGTAATGAATAGCTTTTCCAGCTTTCCTAGCCGAATCGGTGAACGAAGAACCTGATGTTGTGTACCTTCCCCACAATCGAACATCCAAATACTGCGACGTTCTTCCAGCAGTCTTAATGTAACGGACGTTACATTGCGTTGTAGCGTTGGCACACCTGCATTAGTACCTAAAAAATATAAATCCATTCTTTTTCCTCCCTTCTGCTTATTGGCTCAACCATCTCTTTTCAATTCTAAACGACCTTCTTCCAGCAAAAAACCCCCCAGTTACGGGAGGTTCCGCTGAAAGGGATACAATCCCCTACAGACCAGGTATATAAATGAAAGAATTACAGCTTCTCTACATTAAAATACTGCGCTTCTGGATGGGCAAATACCATAGCCGAAACGGAAGCTTCGGGCTCCATCATAAAGCCTTCTGTAAGGTGAACACCGATATCCTCCGGAGATAACAACTTAAACAGTGGACCTTGATCTTCTAAATCCGGGCATGCAGGATAACCAAATGAAACACGGATTCCTTGGTATCTTGCCCCATGTCTTTGCTTCATCGTCATATCCGCCGGATCCGGGAAACCCCAAGTATCGCGCATCATATGATGGACGCGTTCCGCCAGTCCTTCTGCCACTTCAAGTGCAACCGACTGCAAGGCGTGTGAACGCAGATAATCTCCGCTTTCTTTCAGCTGAGTAGACAATTCACGTACACCGTGACCTGCTGTTACAACTAGGAATCCAACATAGTCCATAATACCACTGTCAACAGGTTTCAAGAAGTCCGCCAAGCACAGATGAGGCTCTACCCCTTGTCTCGGGAAAGTAAAGGTATGCAGGATCTCGGACGTATTCTGTGGATTATACACTATAATATCATTCCCTTGCGATTGTGCAGGGAAGAATTGATACATAGCATGTGGAGTAATGGTACCCTCTAGCATTGCTTGATGGAGAATATCGTCTACGGTACCTTTCAGTTCAACAGTCCGCTGATCTCCAGCAGCTAATTGGGCTTCTACAGAACCCCGTAACCCCAAATGATGACCCAGCAGCATTTGCATATTCACATAGGGGATAATATGCCCCAATGGATAGTTACGCAGTACGTGGCGTTCTAAATCCGGTGGAACAAATACAGGTGCATCTGGAGATATTTTGGAACGCACTGCTCTGGTTAGTTTCGGCAGTTCTTGCTTAGGCGCCACCGCAACCGCTGCTTCTGCCTCCACACGAATTTCCTCGGCAATCTTCTCCCGTTCTTCAGGGTTCATAAGCCGATTGGCAATATCCAGCCCGTCCATAGCGTCCTTAGCATACAATACTAGACCGTCATATTCTGGACGAATACGGGTCTTCGTAAATTTACGGGTCAAAGCTGCGCCGCCAACCATAATCGGAACATCGATACCTGCTGTACGTAAATCCTGAGCGGTGAGGACCATCTGCTGAGCAGATTTCACAAGCAGCCCGGACAATCCTATCGCATCAGCTTTTTCTCGACGGAAGGCTTCGATAATGGTCTCTGGTGGTACTTTTATACCCAAATTAATGATCTGATAACCATTATTAGAGAGGATGATCTCCACTAGATTCTTACCAATATCATGCACGTCCCCTTTTACGGTTGCCAGCATAATTTTCCCTTTAACCGCTGTCTCATCCTTCTGCATAAACTGCTCTAGATGATTGACAGATGCCTTCATCACTTCAGCGCTTTGCAGCACCTCAGCAACAATCAATTCATTATTATTAAATAACCGGCCGACTTCCGACATCCCTGCCATCAGCGGTCCATTGATGATCTCCAGCGGACCAGATTTAGTCAATGCTTCATTAAGATCAGGAATGAGTCCTTCCTTCGTACCTTCAACCACATAGGAGGCTAAACGCTCTTCAAGTGACAGGTTGGAAATCTTCTCTTTTTTCTCTACTTTTTTACCACGGAAAGCAGCTACAAAAGCAGAAAGCGTCTCATCATTCGTATTATAAATCAGTTCCTCAGCAAGATGACGTTCTTCGGCAGGAATGGAAGCATACCGCTCCACTTTCTCTGTATTTACGATCGCATAATCCAACCCAGCTTTTGTACATTCATAAAGGAATACTGAGTTCAACACTTCACGTCCCGCTTCCGGCAATCCAAAGGAGACGTTGCTGATGCCCAAGATCGTATGAACACCTGGAAGTGCTTCCTTGATCAAACGAATGCCGTCAATCGTTTCTTTTGCTGAACCGATATATTGTTCATCTCCGGTTCCTACAGGGAACACCAATGTGTCAAAAATAAGATCTTCTCCTGCTAAACCGTACTTATTCACTAGCAAGTCATAAGAGCGTTTAGCCACTTCCAGTTTATCTGTGGCCTTAATGGCTTGTCCCGTCTCATCGATGGTACCCACAACAATAGCTGCACCATATTTATGAATGATCGGCGTCACCAGCTCGAATTTTTCTTCACCATCTTCAAGGTTAATGGAGTTAATTATCGCCTTACCTTGACAGTACTGCAAAGCCAAATCGATAACCTTAGGATCGGTAGTATCGATCATCAGGGGTACTTTAACCTTTTTCACAACCAGTTCTAAGAAAAGCTTAATATCTTCAATCTCATCACGGTCAGGGTCTTGTACACACACGTCAATAACCTGTGCCCCACTCTTCACCTGAGCACGGGCAATTTCTGAGGCTTCCTCATATTTACCTTCGACGATAAGACGTTTAAATTTACGAGAGCCAAGTACATTCGTACGTTCACCAACCATGTATGGACGGTTGTCGTTCTCAATATAGATAGGCTCGATGCCTGAAAGTGCAGGCGGATGATTACCTGTCAGCGGGCGTGGAGGATATTCAGAAAGTGCTTCCTTCATCGCACGGATATGCTCTGGTGTCGTTCCACAGCACCCCCCCGCAATGTTCAGCCAGCCTTTTTCGGCAAAGGCTGCAATCTTGCGAGCTAAAGAATCTGGAGATTCATGATAATGTCCGTTCTCATCCGGCAATCCTGCGTTTGGATAACAGCTCACGGCTGCGGAGGAGATCTCCGAAAGCGAACGAATGTGATCCCGCATGAACTCAGGACCAGTCGCACAGTTGAGGCCCATAGAGATAGGCTTCAGATGTTCTAATGAGATATAAAATGCTTCAATATTCTGACCCGCCAATGTAGTACCCATTGGTTCAATTGTTCCTGAAATCATAACCGGCAATGTGATGCCAGTCTTTTCAAAAGCATTACGAATACCAATACTTCCAGCTTTAACGTTAAGTGTATCTTGAGAGGTCTCCAGCAGCAAAACATCTACTTTACCGTCGATCAATGCCACTGCTTGTTCCTCATAGCTATCAACTAACTCTTGGAAAGTAACGCCTCCAGTTACTGAGAGCGTTTTTGTTGTTGGACCCATAGCCCCCACGACGTATCGCGGACGGTCAGGTGTGTCATATTTGTCTACTGCTCTGCGAGCCAACTCTGCTGCCGCTAGATTGATCTCACGTGCCCGCTGAGGAATATCATATTCAGCTAGCACAACAGAGGTTGCACCAAATGTGTTAGTCTCAATGAGATCAGCCCCTGCTTCGAGGTACTGCTCATGAATCGTCTGAATGACTTCTGGACGTGTTAATACCAGCATTTCATTACAGCCGTCCAGCTCATCGCCTCCAAAATCTTCTCCAGTAAGAGGCACCTGTTGGATCATCGTGCCCATTGCGCCATCAAGGATCAAAATCCTTTGTTGTAAGCTTTCCTCAAGTGTATATTTAGCCAACTAATAGTCCCCCCAGTAAAACATTAGAGTAAGTTTAGCAGAATAAAGGAATTTCGAAAAGCCTTCCTTTCCACTCTGCTTTATCTGTTATTGCTCAGTAAGCGTTGCGAACCTTTGAATCATGGTTTCACAGACAGCTCTTTGCTAGGCATAGAGTGCTGTGTCCGGGCTGTCACATGTGAAGTGACATTATATTGTCCTTCCTTTTCAAGGGTCCCTTCTGCTTGATAGACTCCTTTACCAATTAGCTTTCCCTTAAGCTCTATTTTCTGTCCCTCATCATTTTTATTCACAATTTCGAACAGAACCTCTTTTGCATCATCTACTGCCTCGTTATCTTGGGTCACCACAGCTTCAAAGGTTACCTTTTGATTTACAACAACTTCTTCAGGACTCCATTGTAGTTCGACTTTGATAGGTTCCATAGACATGTTCATATTCATGTTATGTATTTCTGAATGCTTGGTTCCATTTGAAGAACATCCACCTAGTACTAGAAGTGTTGCACCTAATAATACAGCGACTAATTTCTTCGATCTCATCATTTGGAGCCCTCCCAATCATTATCGAATAATAAAAATCTACCAATTCATGTTATACATCTCCATCTATTATACACATTATTATTGGTTTTTCAGTATTTTGCGTCAATTCCGCATTAGTCTTGTGACTTAAATCATTTACTTAAAAATCTAATGAATTCCTTATGTTAGTATGTATGTACAGAAAAGCAGCGAGTTTCTTAGGATCTCAGAAACTCGCTGCTTTTATAAAGTCTTTATGTTGGAGCTAATAGCTCTGTATATCTTACAAGGATTGAACTAGTGGAAGAAGTTCCTCAAGGTGATTGATTTCATGATCCGGATGAATATCAAGACTAGGTGCTCTACCTTTTCTATTAATCCAGACCGTGGTCAACCCTGCTGCCAGCCCCCCACGGATATCCGTTGTCAGCTTATCGCCGACCATAACCGCTTGCTCAGGCGTTACATCAAGAAGCTCTAAAGCATGCAGGAAAATTTCCTTATCCGGTTTGCCTTTACCAAAGCTTCCGGAAATCACAATATGATCAAAGAAAGGAATTAACTCGGGCACACCATCTAGTTTCTCTTGTTGCAGTGCAGGACAGCCGTTCGTAAGTAGCAAAAGCTTCACTTGACCCCGTAACTGTTCCAGTACATGCATTGTTTCTTCATAGATGTATGGACGTTTTCTGCGCTCTGCTGCGAATTTAGTTGCCAAGGTCTCAGCTAGTGCTTCGTCTTCCACCCCTAACGCTGCAAGTCCGCGACGCCAAGACTCTTTACGATATACCGGTGCAAGCTGCTCCAATTGACGGAATTCTGGCTGTTCACCTGCCGTAAAGTTAGCCCAGAGTGCTTCATATGGATTAATTCCGATCATCTTTGTAAATGGGAACGTCTCATAAGATTCATACAAGCTACTTGCTTCCTTTCGAACTGCAACTTCTAGTTCTTGTGGATCTATCGTATCCCCGGCGGCTTCACAAGCAAAACGAAATGCTTCTTCGACGCTCCGATCATCCCACAGCAATGTATCATCAAGGTCAAATAGTACAGCAGAAATTGGCATTACAGGTCTCCCTCTCCCTTTAACTGGTCTAGTTCTATTCGTGAACTACTTCAATGTTGTGAGCTTTAGCAAATGCTTCTAATCGTGTACTCATCGCATTAGTATCATAGCGATTCATAAGTTTTGTGAAAATCCATTTCGTACGTTTCCCTTTGTGCTTAATGACTACAGCTCCACGCGAAAGGGTGATTTTCTCAATATCTGCAGCTGGAAGTCCGCGTTCGCGATTGAATTTAATAGTGGACAGTCTTGCTTTTTCCACCTTCAAGTACGGACGACGGAAGAACAATAGCGCTGCCAGCAAATAGTACAGTACTACTCCCAGCCAATTAGCCAGCATGCCATTGCCTTTGGCCTGATCAATAGAACCAACTACCCAAAACATAGTGCCAAGTATCACTAACACTACCGGAAATGCAATGTTGCGACCTTTAAAGACTTCGGCATTCTGGGTAGGAGATTTAGAGGCATAAATCGTATCCTTGCCTTGTTTCTTTCTTTGCTTGTTGATTTGCTGTGTGTTGCGTTGAACCATTCTTTCCCAAGAACGGGCCATGTGCGTTCCCCCTAGTCATCCTGAAATATCTATGAAAAGGAACAGCGAGCTAATGTTTAAGCCCCTTGTTACCTTGTTCATGCTCATCGTTATCTACTACTTCAATAGTATTTAATTGTGCTCGGAAGTTATTGCGGATATTCCCCAGGTAAATTTCACGAAGCTTGGCGCGTTCCGCCACTTCCTCTTGATTAAGGCCTACGCTCTTCTGTTTGCGTGCCAATTCGTTAATTCGCGCGACCAACTCATCAATATTCAATACTTTCCCTCCCCCTATAAATTAATTCTAACTCTGCCATGAGAAAAAGAGCTTGTCAAGGTCTACTCCCTGCAAGCTCTACTGGTCATTCTATTATGTTCTCAGAAAATTAATAAATAGGTAAAGTAAGTATGTCTCCAGCGTTAATTTGACTACTCTTAATCCCACTTGAACGTTTAATTCCTTCTATATAAACAACTGTCTTCATATCAGCTGGTTTATTCTTAAGAGCAATACTCCATAGTGTATCTCCACGTTCAACCACAATCCGCTTCTCTTCCTTCATTATAGTCGTCGATCCTGCAAATACATTTCCCACTACTGTTAGGCCAGATAATACTAGCACGAAAATCAATATTAACTTAATAAAGAAATCTTGACGGAACAACGAAATCATCCCTCCAAGCAAACGTTCCGTTATCTCTTTCACCTTAGCGGAATTACGTGCAACGTCATTATGTCCTATAGATTCAACCACTGGGGCCTTATCGTAGATGCTGCGGTATGTACTGTATTTTAGCATAATCATCATCCTCCAAACACTTGTTCTTACTTTCGAATTTATAATAACACGAACATGTGTTTTGTTCAATACTATTTCAGAACAATTGTTCTCTTTTTTTCGAGAGACTCAAGCGGTTCATTTTATTATCATTTGTCTACCATTTTTTAACTCTAGCAGATTTATATTTATAATAGTTAGAACTTATGTTTGTGCGAACGGTAGTTCTATGTTATAATTTTCCCAAACATTACTATATGGGGTTGATTCCAATGTCAAAGATTTCAAGTCGCCAGCTGGCGATCCTGGAATTTATACGAAGCGAAGTCCGCAGCAAGGGTTATCCACCTTCCGTCCGGGAAATTGGAGAAGCTGTTGGCCTTGCTTCCAGCTCCACAGTTCACGGTCATTTGGACCGGCTTGAGAAGAAGGGACTTATTCGTCGAGATCCAACGAAGCCACGTGCAATAGAATTACTAGGCCAAGAGGATTCAGAGAATGTTCACCAATTCGCGCAGACCATCTCACGGATTCCTGTTGTAGGTAAAGTTACCGCCGGGGTACCTATCACTGCTACAGAGAATATCGAAGACTACTTCCCACTTCCTACTCACTATGTAGGTGACAACAAAGTATTTATGCTGTCTGTCATGGGTGATAGTATGGTGGACGCAGGCATTATGAATGGTGACTATGTGATTGTTCGCCAACAACAAACAGCGGACAACGGAGATATCGTTGTAGCCATGACCGAAGAAGATGAAGCAACCGTTAAGACCTTTTACAAGGAACGTGATCATATACGGCTTCAGCCGGAGAATCCAGCTTATGAGCCGCTTCGCCTTAATCGCGTAACTATTCTCGGAAGAGTCATCGGATTGTTTCGAGATATCCACTAAGTATGCACTTCTAACATAAAAGGCTGTTCCGCATATGCGGAACAGCCTTTTTTCTACGTTTATTTGCTTTTCCAACCACTTACGAACATTTGTTCCCAGTGGCTAAAATGGCCATTTTCTATGAATAACCCTTTAGGCGTTCTGCTCATATCCTAATTAGAAAGGAGTGTTGCGTATAATGCCCAACTACCGAATTATTGTAGATCTGACCCAACGAATGTTATATCTTCTGGACAATGATATTGTGATTAGAGGTTTCCCTGTCGGCATCGGTAAGATGTTAACCCAATCCCCAGTGGGTGAATTCACTATTATTAACAAACAACCCGACCCAGGGGGTCCCTTCGGTGTGTTTTGGATGGGACTGTCTAAACCACACTACGGAATTCATGGAAACAATGACCCTTCCTCCATTGGGAAAGAGGTGTCCCACGGCTGCATCCGGATGTACAACGAGGATGTGTTAGCACTCGCTGCTATTGTCCCTATAGGCACACGAGTAACGATAAGAAATTAAATTCGAATGGAGGCTCGGCAACCCCCAAATCACATTAAAAATGGGGGTCATTACATAAGTAAGTATTTTTTCATTAGCATACTAGGAGTTTCGTGATTATATGTCGAATATTGTTAACAGGATTGCAAATTGAAAAGGATGTGTTTAGTTTGAATAATTCAAAAATTAGAACCCTCGTCGATTTTAAAGTCGATGCACTGGGTAAGCTGTCCGGTTTACTTTTAAATGATGAACAAGCTAGTGGAAAAAAAGTGAATTTGCTCACCTCTTTTGGCAGCATTCAGGGAATCGTCTCTCCAACCGTCTCCAACAAAGAGGATGTATTTGATTTAAAATCTTTGATGGATGATGTAATTGTAGACGAATACATATCTTATTTGGGAGCAGAACACCCTGATAAAAATTTCAGCTATAACTTTGTTGTCCTCAATGACGTTACTGTAAGACCTTATGCTAGTTATGGGACTCCGATCGAATACAAACAGCTGATTGTTTATACCGATCATATCACTGCCTTCAATTTTCTATAGGTTTTCATAATCACCTTAAAAAGCACCCTTGCAGCAACCCCCAATTTTGCATCATTTGCAGAATCGGAAGGTTTCTCTGGGTGCTTTTTTTGGGTTAATCGTGAAGCCGATCCTATAATTCCACGAATTTCCCTTTTAAAAGATACTAGTGGAGATCATTCAGGCATATCTTTCAATAAGCAACAATTTGAGTCTAATGAGATAACTAGGAGGTGTGATTATATGCTGATTATCTTGATGTACTTATTTGCTATTTTAGGAGTTGTTTTAATTCTAAGTGCCGCCATTATAAAATTGAAAACGCTATCTGCTTCATCTGAAATTTCTAAGCTAGTTAATGCGACCTCATCTTTTAACATCAGCTTCACCAAAACATTCATTCCCCCCAATCAATCTCACTTGATCGCACTTAACGAGCCTAATAAAAAATTGGCAATCGGTACCAAAAATCCGAAGAGTAACAAAAAAGCAGTAGCAAAGCTATACTCTTTTGATAATGTAATGGGATCCGAGATTGTGGTTAACGCACTTACCCTTTCAAAAGTATCCAAAAGACATCAAAACAGCAAAACTACTGCAACAAGTGCAGATATTAACGTCCTTAAGGAAGCTGATGAAGAAGCTAATGTGATTGAAGAGCTTACGCTTAAAATATATATGAACAGCAAAGAAACGCCTGTGTATTGTATCTCCTTCTTGCCGGGTTTATTGCCTATTCAACAATCCGACAACCAGTACAAGGAAGCTTACTCCCAAGTACAACAATTACATGCACTGTTCAGGTCAATCGTATCTGAATAATTAAGTTGTTTTTTGCGCAATAAGATGTGTGAAAATAGCAACGTCCTTGTATGGAGATAAACTGCTTAACTTAAGCTCTAGCTCCACCATTTCTACATGCCATTGCTCATCCATTTTTATTTCATTATCCACAATATATCCGTAGATATTATGTATTCCGTATATACTTCTAATCTCATAACCACACTCCGCGAGCCATTCCACTAATTGATCTTTTGTATAGATGGTAATGTCTGTTTGAATAATGCCGCTATATTCCTGCGTGTTTCCAATACTGTCTATAGCCCCCATAGGATCTTTATTCATAACGGCTTTTTTCATCACTTTTGCCACTGGATTATGAGTTATAAGAGAAAGCATTCCGTTTTCATTTTGTTTTTTACTAATGTCCATTAACAATTGTTTTGGATCATCGAGATATTCAAGCACATTATGGCAAAAAATCCAGTCATATCCGTCCGCTAATACATCTGCATCTTGTAGCGTTGCCGATCTAAAGGCTATGTTAAGACCGTCTTTACATGCAGACTCTTGCGCAATGACTATCATCTCTGGAGTCGGATCTATCCCTGTAACTGTATAACCTTTTTTTGCGAATTCACGACTGGTTATCCCAAAACCACAGCCGATATCTAAAATAGATTGAACCTCTTCAGAGCTGCAGTGATTGTCAATTTGCTGCCAAGCGGAATGATAAAACAATCTCCCCCAAGGCATTTTAATGTAGTTTAAATAAGAATCCATTGATCTAGCAAAAGCCTTTGATGTAGACACCATATCGCCATACCCCCATTTGTTTTCGACATAAAAATCTAAAATTGCACACTAAACCCATCAAACTGGTGAATGCCCGTACCATGTGCTACTACCTTTTGCTCACGTAACTCACGAACCGCTTTTTTGACCTCTTGTAAAATAGATGGATCTAAACCCAGTGTATTATGAGAACCGAATACTTGGGTAACTCCTGGAATTTCCGTAATCTTTTCTAAGGATGCCACTAAATCAACCGGACTAGTCGAAGGGTAAAAGGCATAGATTGGCGTAACGTCATACAATAAATCACCTGTAAACAGATATCCGTTGGCATGATCAAAAAGGCTGATATGACCTGGCGAATGACCTGGTGTGTGGTATATTTCTATTTTACGCCCGCCTATGTCGAGCACATCCCCTTCTTGTAAAAGAGCTGTTGGTTTCCCTTGAAAAGGTATGTAGGTGTTAGGATCAAAGGTTTCAGGAACAGGAAGTGTGATGTCCCGGCTCATATCTTTTCGAATCTGGGCAAGGGACAAGCCTTTTATTCCGCTAATCAGCCAATCCTCATCCGCTTTATGAACATAGATTGTCTCGAATTGCCCATGACTGCCAATATGATCTGCATGCACATGCGTAGTTATGACAGCGATAGGTAAATCCGTTAACTGATCCGTTATTCTTTTTATATTATCAATACCTAATCCCGTATCAATTAACGCGGCTTGTTTTTGCCCCAAGAGTAAAAAAGAATGCACCTTTTCCCAATGTCCATATTCACTGATTGCATAGGTGGTCGGATCAATTTCCGTTACTGTAAACCAACGATCTTTACTCAATTACGCTCCCCCATTCCATTTTCCCCTTACATGCTCTTCTCCCTTACAATAATCCGCCTGTTCATCTGCTTGATAGATTTCTTGATAGGGCAAAATGTTGATTTTGCCTGAGTCTGGATATTCGCAAACATCTATTCCCTGATTCGTTCGGAGATCCAGATACCTGCATGGTGCATCGGAATGATTATAAAGCTGGTGCGCCCCTTCCGGTCCCATTTCAAAAAATATTACATCCCCTTCAGTAACCTCCGTAAAACCCTCGGGTGTTCTTAACATCGCTTTTCCCGCTAAAATCACAAATATTTCTTCAGCATTTCTATGAAAATGATAAGGAAAAGAATATTTATCAGGATCTAAAGATCTGATATCAAAAACTAAATGCTTGGAGCCCACCATTTCAGCTAACCTTTCACTCGTATGCCAAGCAAACTCTGGGATCGGGGACTGTTTTTGTGTAAAAGAGACCGTATTTTCATTAAAAATCTTCACCATCTGCAACACTCCTCCTTATGTTGTGCGTTCAATTACAACAAATAAAGAATCCCAGCTACAGCTAATGAAATAAGACCACCTAAAGCGGACCAATTCGCTACTTTGTTTTTAGCTTTACGGTCTTGCTTAGATTCCGAATAAAAGTTACCTCTTTGTTGTGTACCTGTCGTGAAGGCTCCAACACATATACCTGAAATTATAAAGAAGCCCAATCCTATGTAAATAAAAATTTGCATGAACTTACTCCTTCCCAGGAAAGAATTAGTTATCTATATATAAGATATTTTAACATTAAATCCCTCTACTACGTGCCATGACTTTCGGACCCAGATGACGCTATTTGCTAATTTTGAGCCTTTGAAGCATGGTTTCGGACTCCAGTGACGTTATTCCTAAGGCTGAGGCTCATATTGAGCGTTTTTAATGCCAATAGCGACTATGGAGTCCTTTAGTATCCCAAATGTGAGATAAAGCTTCATATAAGGTCTGTTGGGTCCTATAGCAGGCTCATACGCGAAATTTGCAACCTCAGCAAACGAAAATTGGCGTTCGAATGAAGTAAGGTACCAAAAAGAAGAAGAAGTGTGCCAACAACCATTTTTTTGATTATGGTTATGGCACACCCCTTCTACTCCGCACAACTCCTACGGCTCTGATCACACTTAATTCCTTTCAAGTTCAAGTGTTGCCAGTGAAACCATCACCCAAGGTGCAAACTTCGACGAATCCCCCTTAGGATTGTGTATCCGAAAAAGAAAAGCTTCCCCCGCCTGATTCTTCCAGACCATATAATCTTCTATCCCCTTATCACTGGTAGCCTGCAGATATAATTCAGCAAAACCTAGAGGATGTTCAATTAGTTCCCCGCTATGGTCGTTTGCCTTTCCAATTGCAGAAAGCTCGGTTTGTCCCTGCTGCTTCAAAGCTGTGAGATCGTAACCGGCAGGCAAGTGTTCAATTTGGGCATAATAGGTTGGATCCTTAGTCAATAATAAACGATTAGACTGCGAGTCTAGTGTGAAATCCTGAAAGACATACAGGGAATATCCATCACCTTGCTCAAGTGTACCTTCTTGCCCTGAAATCCCTCCTTCCTGTTCACCAAATGCTTTGGTCTTTGGTCGATCGGATGTTAGAGGATCAGTGGCCTCCGGACTGGCGGACTCCTGCACCTCCATAGAAGGAGTAGCAGAAGGTTCAGGAGTGGTTGTAGCTTCGACAACTGGCATAGGTGCTGCACTTGACGCTGTAGGTTTTGCCTCGTCTGTTGTTTTATTGTTACTACATGCACCGAGAATTGAGGAAGACAGAAGAATACTAGTAACTGTAGTTAATAATATTTTTTTCATTACGCACCTCCTTATTACTATATTAGTTATTACCCACATGAGTGACGTGTCCTCTTATTCTTCAAACCTTTTCTCAATTTTATTGCTACGGATTGAAAAATTTCAAACAATCGACTCGTTCTTATTTACAGCTATGGAGTTGTGCTCGAAATTCAAATTGTTCCCGGACGATTCGGGCACCAACTATCTTAATTAATGCCACCAGATTCCATAAAGTGACCCATGAGATCTTAGTTCTTCTCGGTTTCATAAGGTTAATTGGACTGAGCAAGAGCAAGGTAGACGATAAAACAATTAAAGTGAAAAAAAATTTACAATCACTTTTACTTTAACACTTTTAGAATATACAAAAATAATAAAATAGCGACTCACAGCCAACCGCGGGGGGGGTCTGTAAATCGCCATTCTTAATGATCTGTAACTCAGGTCTTGTGTCAATACTCTTTGATAAATTCTTTTATAGTCACGATGCGGGAATATAACCAATGACTGACCATGACTATGTATAATCGTCTATAGAGTTATTTTTTTGATTTATAACTTCTTACTAATAAACTAATACCTTTAAAAATCAAAACCACTAATATCCCGAAAATTATCAAAGTAAATATTAAGTTTGACCAAACTATATCCAAATTCACTCCTCCGTCTCTGCATTTAATTCATCTATCTCCCATGATATCCCATTATTTATGATAAATGAACAACTTCTTACACGTTAAAATTGTTAATCAACAATATGCCAATTTTGATATTCACCTGTAAAACATCCTCGAATAACCTTAACCTCAGCTATTTGTGGGCATTTCGCGGGCATTTTTCGTAGACATATCATCGATGGTTACAAAACCACTATTTTGCCCAAACAAAAAAAAAACTCAACACCAAAGGCGTTAAGGGTTTAAAGGTTCTAGCAAAGCGTCATATATTGGTTTCTTTCCCACTCGTGAACCGAGTCCGGTTTACAGTTTGCCTTTTTATAATGGTCTGAATAGTACCTAATTCCGTTAAAATAAAGGGTTCTCTGAGAAAACGATTACGGATTTCATTGTCTTCCTTCTATTATTTGTGAGCATTTTGTGGGCGTTTATGTGTGCAGGAAATATAGCCCAATTTTCAATCAGAAGAGGTACTACAAATGCAATTGAAGATTTCAATCTAGGGAATAGAATCCAGAATATCGCTATCTTAAAAGTGGCTTGAAAATCGTATTGGGAGAATCATCGCCGTTAAAATTAACTTTAGATATCGGATAACCATCGCTAATTGGCTTCGTTCCGGAATCATTGGTGGATGTATCATAGGATCCATTGCCTCCGTGAGGGAAGAAATTTAATGTATGAACAAAAACCCTGCTACCATCATGGTCAGCAAGGTTTTATTATGACGCTTACTCGTAGAGTTGATTACAGATAAAACAAAATTTTTTTAGCAATAAAAGAGCAGTTCAGGTTATCCCTGTGATGACTCTTCTACATGGTACAACTCCTAACAGCAGCAATACAATGTTACACAGCTTATCTACTACTAAAGGACAAGAAAAAAGGAACCATAAAACGTCGCCCGCGCGGCAAACGAAAATAGTTTCCCGGAGACGCCACTGATGCTACCGATACAACGACAGAACCATTACTCAAATGACAGGGCTGCTTACTTTGGAATGTCCCAGAGAACTTTTGAAGAACAAGGAGCACCCTCTAAATTATGAGATGGGAAGATTTAAAGCCGGGACAGTCCGTGCATATCTGTGACAATCACGATAGCGGATTTGGTGGAAGGTGCGGAAGTATTGTAGCTATTGGTACTTTTATTGGTATCAGCGAACGTATAGGTGCGTTGATTGACATATATGAACCGTTACTAATAATTATTTAACCAGAAGCCCTCGAAGAAGTCGACTTCGAATCACTGCCACCAGGACTGGCTGAATTTGATATAAGACCCATCAAATTATAATGCCTCGTCAGCATTATCACTGACGAGGCGATTTTCACATCGTATTAGCTAGGTGTCTCATTGAGCTATCGATCTCCGTTAGTTGAATCCACCCGTGGAATGTAAAACTTGGCCAGTAATCCACTCCCCATCATCGGTGGCTAAGAATGCAACCAGACGAGCTGCATCCTTAGGCAATCCTACTCTACCTGTTACAAATTGCTTAGATAACTGCTGTCGTAGGTCAGGAGTCATCCAGCCGGTGTCTGTGGGTCCAGGATTTATCGCATTTACGGTGATGCCTTTCGGACCCACCTCTGCTGCAAAAGTTCGTGTGAAAGCATCTATTGCCCCTTTCGTTGTGGCATAAGAGATTTCACCAGCCATGGGGCCTAGTGATTGGCCCGATGTCATATTAATAACTCGACCACCTGCCGATTGCGTAAACCGTCTAGCGAATTCCACACTAAGCATAGTTACCGCCCTAACATTAATTGCGTAGTGTGCATCCAAAGACTCTGGGGTAATCGTGGTTAAGTCATCGTTAACCGAATAACAAGCATTGTTAACAAGAATGGAAGGTTCTCCCAGCTTCTGCTCAACGTTATTTAATAAATCCATAAAGCTTTCAGGTACAGAAAGATCCATCATTAGGTGTTCGCAACGAACGCCCATGGCACGTATTTCCTCACAAAGTTGCTTTTGCTCCTCGTTATTGCTACCCCAGGGCATCTGTTGATCGTAACTAACCCAGTGTGTAAAAAATACATCAGCGCCTAGATAGGCCAACTCTTTGCACACTGCAGCACCGATTCCTGTGCTGCGACTTGCACCTGTTACTATTGCGATTCGACCTGTTAATCTGCCAAGTGTAGTATTCATGGGCCTTTTCTCTCCTTTTTATTTTGAAGTCGCATTAAACTGCGGTGACTATTGTGCAAATCTGCCCGTTACTTCAATGAAAACAGCAGGCTACCGTGGCGCCTGCTCATTAATGTGTATTATTCAACTAAAGTTCCCGTTAGCTCAATAGTCTTATGTTTTAATTAGAGTCGCTGCTTATAGTTGTGAGACTTGCCGAACACCTAACGCAGTGACGTCCCGACGGGCTTAGGGGGCTGGATGTGGTCACTCGCTTCTCAGAGTGACCCGGAGCGTCAATATGGTGTTAGCCGAAGGAAGTTCTGGAAGCAGCCATTGTATTTAAGGCGTTCTCAAAATAGCTATATACTTCATCTGCAATTCCCAGAAACTCTTCAACAAGTACATTACTATCCAAGTAACAAGCATACAGATAATCAACTAAAGCGGAGTCAATGTCACAATAGTTTAATATGGCATTCTTCATCTTAATAATGTCATCTTGCCATACACCTGTATCTTCTAAAACCAAAGAGTATAATGCACGAATTAATCTCTTAGAGTAACCTTTAATATATCTAATTTTCATTGTATTATCACTAGCATTAGAAAGTAAACTATGTATACGATCTACTTCCTCCTTGGTCTCTGTATTTAAGTCTAAAATGAACTCTGGAGAAATAATTATCGGTGGTACTTTTTCACCAACGTCATGACCATATATGCAAACACAAATTATCTTTACCCAAAAACCCCACTCATTTGGTTTACTTAATACATCGTCAATCGAGCAAATTATCGTATCAATCTTAGTTACTATTGGATATTCTTCCAAAAGCCTGTCTTTAATATTTGACAATCTTTCGTAATCAATATCTTTGGGATTTACACATACAATAGTAAAGTCTGCATCTGACTTAAAAGGTTTAGCAGTTCCTTTTGGAATCGAGCCACACATATAAATGCTATGAATCTTACCTTTGAATTCGGTAAGTATATTATCTATATACTTATCAACAAAATCCTTATATTCACTTTGTATTTCAATTCTATTTATAACTTTTTCTAATATCATATAGACTCCTCCTAAACTAAGAACTTCTTTCGGCTAACGCCTTTTTGCGAACTTCGTAAATTCGTCATGACTTAAGTTATTCGCGAAATCATTCAACTATCCTGCCCAGTTAGCTTAATAAGGGATAAGTGAAAATGTATTCTGATAGACTACTCCAAGAATCAAACATTGGGGTATTTATTTTTTATGAAAAGAATTATTGTTCCAATCTTCATGTCACTTTTCTTATTATTGATGCCTGTACTTGCTGAGGCACATCCAGGACGCACAGATGCAAATGGGGGTCATTATTGCCGCACAAATTGCGCAAAGTGGGGACTGGAAAACGGAGAATACCATTACCACAACGGTGGAGGTTCAGATTCTAAACCGGCTGCCACATTTGTAAGACGTTAGATTTTTCAGCTGAGGATAAAGCAACTCTATTCGGAGATACAAAAATGTTTAATTCGCAACGAACGATAAAAATTAGTCAATCTATCATTAGCGATCTAAAGCAACACATTAAATATCAGAACCAAAATAAATTAGCTTGGAAGGGTTCCTATAGAGATGATGGAAACTTCATGCCAAAGTCTTCTTTATTCAATTCTTTTTCGCGAATTTTGAAACGTATCGGTCTTCCACCCATGCCGATTCACTCACTAAGACACACTCATGCAGTGCTACTACTAGAAGCAGGCAATGATATGAAGTATGTTCAGGAGCGACTCGGACACGGAAATATTACAATTGCATCTGATGTCTATTCTCACATTTCCAAGAAGATTGAAGAAAGTAGTATGGAAAAGTACGAAGCCCACATGAGATCTATCCTCGAATAGCACCCACTATTTATTTGTGGGCATTTTGTGGGCACCGTCATTATAGGGGTCCCTTACTACTCCCACGCCCACACACAAAAAAACCCTCAACACCAAAGGTGTCAAGGGTTTAAAGGTTCTAGTAAAGTGTCATGTATTGGTTTCTTTCCCACTCATGAACTTGTGTACGATAGATATCCCATTCGATTTCTTTCAGCTCGTAGAAGTGAGCCAGCGCATGTTCGCCGAGAGCCTCGGTAATTACATGGCTGCGGATCATTTCGCTTAGCGCTTCTTTCAAATCGGATGGCAAGCTTGGGATGCCTTCTTCAATACGCTCTTCCTCAGACATCACATAGATGTTACGGTCAATTGGAGCTGGAAGATCAAGCTTACGCTTAATTCCGTCTAGCCCTGCTTTCAACATAACAGCAAGTGCGAGGTATGGGTTAGCTGCCGGGTCCGGGTTACGAACTTCAACACGTGTGCTAAGCCCTCTCGAAGCTGGGATACGAATCATCGGGCTACGGTTACTTGCAGACCAAGCTACGTAACAAGGTGCTTCATAACCAGGAACAAGGCGTTTGTAAGAGTTCACTGTTGGGTTAGTAATCGCTGCAAAAGCACGAGCATGCTTCAAAATACCAGCCATATAATAACGTGCAGTTTTGCTCAGACCTAGCTTGTCACTTTCATCGTAGAACATGTTTTCTTTGCCATTAAACAAGGATTGGTGAGCGTGCATACCAGATCCGTTAATACCAAACAATGGTTTAGGCATAAAAGTTGCATGCAAGCCATGTTGACGGGCAACCGTCTTCACAACGAGCTTAAAGGTTTGAATTTGGTCAGCAGAAGTGATCGCGTCTGCATATTTGAAATCAATTTCATGCTGGCCGGAAGCCACTTCATGGTGGGAAGCTTCGATTTCAAAGCCCATTTCTTCAAGGGTCAATACGATTTCACGACGGCAGTTTTCCCCTAAGTCTGTAGGAGCTAAGTCGAAATAACCACCTTGGTCATTCAATTCTGTAGTTGGGTTACCTCTTTCGTCTGTTTTGAACAAGAAGAATTCAGGTTCAGGTCCAACATTCATCGCTGTAAAGCCCATTTCTTCGGCTTCCTTCAGACAACGCTTCAGGATACCACGTGGGTCTCCAGCAAATGGAGTACCATCCGGCATATACACGTCACAAATCAGACGTGCAACACGGCTATCAGTCACCCAAGGGAAGATTACCCAAGTATCAAGGTCTGGGAAGAGATACATATCGGATTCTTCAATCCGTACATAACCTTCGATGGAGGAACCATCAAACATCATTTTGTTGTCGAGTGCTTTTTCCAATTGGCTAACCGGAATCTCTACATTCTTGATAGTACCTAACAGATCTGTAAATTGCAGACGAATGAAACGAACATTCTCTTCCTTGGCAATGCGTAAAATATCCTCTTTAGAAAAGCTCACGTGATCCTCTCCCTTTCAAAACTCTGTATATTATTATTTATTAAAAAACCGGGATAACTCACCTTGAATAAGCGATACCTGTCCCGGTCTTTTACCGGAAACTAGTTCTTGCTTCAGCAAACGGTGAAGCTGCGAATCTGATAGCTCTCTACGTCTAACCTCTGTGTCAGGGGTAATCACAGTAGCTTCTTCGGATTCCTTCGAGACTGGGTTCATTACTTGCTTGATGCCAGCAATGTTAACACCCTTTTCAATCAAGGCCTTAATTTCTAATAGGCGCTCAACATCATTAAAAGAGAACAAACGTTGATTCCCAGAGGTACGTGCAGGTACGATTAGACTATGCTGTTCATAATAACGAATTTGTCTTGCAGATAAATCAGTTAACTTCATTACAATTCCAATAGGAAATAATGCCATATTTCTGCGGATTTCATCACCCATGACTCATCCAACCTTCCAATGATCTTTTTCTGATCTCATTGTACATTTCCTAATACAGCGTGTCAATGGTGTGTAAGATTTTCTGACAGTAATTTTCGATCACGCATACTTTGGAGTGCCATCAAAACGCCATATTTGACATGGGAGTAGGTTAATCCCCCTTGCATATAGCCAATATAAGGCGCACGGATAGGCGCATCTGCCGATAACTCTAAGCTACCACCTTGTATAAACGTACCTGCCGCCATGATGACAGGATGTTCATATCCCGGCATATCCCATGGTTCTGGAACTACATGGCTGTCTACCGCCGCAGCACGTTGAATTCCCTGCACGAAGGCAATCAAGTGATCCGGTCCATCAAAGGAAACCGCCTGAATCAAATCTGTACGAGGTTCATTCCACGCTGGTTTCGTCTCAAACCCGCAGCGCTGAAATACAGCTGCCGCAAAAATACTGCCTTTAAGGGCTTGTCCAACTGTATGCGGAGCCATGAATAGGCCTTGGTATAACCCGCGGGTAGTTCCTAACATTGCGCCTACCTCGCCACCGATACCAGGAGCTGTAAGACGGTACGCTGTAAGCTCTACTAGATCTCTGCGCCCACAGATGTATCCACCCGTCTCAGCAATTCCACCACCAGGATTTTTAATTAATGAACCCGCTACTAGATCCACACCAACCTGTGGAGGCTCAAGCTCTTCAGTAAACTCACCATAGCAATTATCAACGAACACAATAACATCCGGTTTCAATGACTTCACTCTCGCTGTCATGTCACCTATTTCGGCTACTGTGAAGGAAGCACGCCAATCATAACCACGCGATCTTTGGATTCCAATTACTTTAGTTTTCTCATTGATAGAGAGAGTTACCTCTTCCCAATCAATCTTACCCTCTGCTGTAAGGGCAACTTCCCGATATGTAATTCCGAAGTCTGCGAGTGAGCCTGTCCCATCTCCTGCTTGGCCAATCACCTTGTGTAAGGTATCGTACGGACGACCTGTGATGTATAAAAGCTCGTCTCCTGGTCGCAGCACACCAAAGAGGGCTGTTGAAATGGTATGTGTTCCTGAAGCAAAATGCGGGCGCACCAAAGCTGATTCCGCACCAAAAACGTCAGCATAGACAAGATCCAGCACTTCGCGTCCACGGTCGTTGTAAGCATACCCCGTTGAACCCGCAAAATGATAATCACTGACCTGATGACGTTGAAACGCTTCAATAACCTTCCATTGATTCTTATCGACAATTCGATCAAGAGCTTTGACTGCACCTTCGATTTCAACTTCTGCGGACTCTGCCGCTCCTAAAATATCTTCTGCAAAAACTGCCATTAGTTCTTATTCGCTCCTTACATTTACTTGCCATCATAATGACAGAAAGCGACAGTTGCCTGACGCTTTCTGTCATTAGCTATTATTTTATACCTATACAACAAGCATTTCCACTTTAGGGGAACAAAGAAGATTACGGCTGGTCCACAAAATCAGCAAGCATGTAACCCCATTTATCATAATCCTCTTTATTAAGACGGACGTTATAGATAACATCGTTCTCATCATAGGTGGTTTCCAGAACCTCACCTACTCTGTAAAGCAGGGAAGAAATATCGCCTCGGTCTCCAGGAATGCGAAAATTCAGCGTATCTCCAGCCAACTCATCAGAGATAATTTCAATAATCCGGGTTAAATCCTCCGGGTTAAACGCACTGATTTTCAAAAACCCTGTGCCTGTTGGCAGCATTTCCAGTTGCTCAGGCTCACATAGATCGATTTTATTAAAAAGTACTATTTGCGGTTTGCTAGCTGCCCCTAAGTCCTGCAAAATAGTTTGCACAATCTCCATCTGCTCCTCACGCATTGGAGATGAGGCATCCACTACATGCAACACCAGATTGGCCTCATTGACTTCCTCCAGCGTTGCGCGGAAAGATGCTACAAGATCATGCGGAAGATTCTGAATGAAGCCTACAGTATCCGTAAGCACTACCTCTTTGCCACCCGTTAGTTGAAGCACACGTGAAGTAGGGTCAAGCGTAGCAAACAATTGATTCTCAATATAAACATCCGCATCCGTAAGCTGCTTAAGCAGCGTCGATTTACCAGCATTCGTGTAGCCGACTAGAGCAACCTGCACTGCCCCTGCCTTACGGCGGCGTTCACGGTGCAATTCACGGGTTTTAACTACCTCATCCAACTGGCGTTTCAACTCCGTAATCCGACCGCGAATATGACGGCGATCGGTCTCAAGCTTACTTTCACCTGGCCCTCTGGTTCCTATACCCCCGCCTAATCTGGATAAGTTTTTGCCTTGACCGGATAACCGCGGCAAAAGATAGGACAGCTGTGCCAGCTCTACTTGAATAATACCCTCTCGTGTTTTGGCCCGCCCAGCAAAAATATCCAAAATGAGCTGCGTCCGATCAATAATCTTCAGATCCAGAGACTCTTCAAGGTTCCGTACCTGCGCTCCAGATAATTCCTGATCAAAAATAGCCGTATTAGCTCCAAGACCATCAGCGGCCATGCGGAGCTCTTCTACCTTACCTTTCCCGATAAACCATTTCGAATCCGGTGTTTCCTTATTCTGACGCAACACATCCAGGACTTCAACACCTGCTGTTTCTGCTAATTGTACTAATTCCTGCAGAGAAAGCTCTGGGTCAATACCGGTACGTTTAATTTTATCTGTGACGAGAGTGACCAATATCGCCCGATCTTGAATATCCGTTTCTGTATCATGCGTAGTTATTGCCATTTATTCATGCTCCTTATGACGGTAATAGAATCTTTGTGTACCATTTAATCAGTTTTTCACTTCTTGCTGATGTTATACAGATGAACCTGTTCATTCACAGCGCTTCAAAACATTTTATCATAAGTTTCATTGGTAATATAGGCTGATAATGGAACGGCTCACCATTCTGTCCGCATTTTCATTATGATAATCTTCAATCTTTTATAAAAGATAAACCGACTAAGCACGTATAAACTTAGCCGGTGTCAATTTATTTAAGAAATTATACTCTCCCCTTTTGAATAATCATCGACCGTAAGAACAAGGTCTCTCGGTAAGATCTCCATCAAAGATTGTTTAGATATTTTGACATGCCTGCTTATTAATCTAACCGCTTGATGGCGGATTGCCTGTTCGAGGATATTGCGTACATACCGGGCATTACTAAAGTTTTCTTCAATAATTTTCTCATTAAGGATTAACTCTTTTAGTTTCCCGTTTGTTTCTGGAGTAATTATATAGTCTCTTTCAGCAGCCATTTTATGTGCAATCAATATCAGTTCATCTGTTGTGTAGTCCTGAAAATCGAGTTGAATTGGAAATCGTGAGGGAAGCCCGGTATTAGCCTCCATGAACATCTCCATTTCATTTGGATAACCCGCTAAGATAATGATGAGATCATCATTCCTGTCCTCCATAACCTTTACAAGACAGTCGATTGCCTCTTTTCCAAAATCCTTATCTCCGCCTCTAGCCAAGCTATAAGCCTCGTCAATGAATAATACGCCACCCATAGCCTTCTTAACAAGGTCTCTGGTCTTTTGAGCTGTATGCCCTATGTATTCCCCCACTAAATCCGCTCTCTCTACTTCGATTAATTGACCTTTACTTAATATGCCCATATTCTTTAACAGCTTGGCAACGATTCTTGCTACAGTTGTCTTTCCAGTCCCGGGGTTGCCTTTAAACAACATATGATAAACCTGATTAACTACATTTAACCCCAGTTCTTGTCTCATTTTTTCCACTTGGATAAGCGCATGAATTTCATATATGAGATCCTTCACCTTTTCAAGACCGATAAGCTCATGAAGCTCTTGCAGGATTTCTTTTGTAGATTCTAAATGATTATTTTGAGCCAGCGCGCTCTCCAATGTTTCATTCGTAATATTTGTTGGGTCTTGATTTTTGAAAGTTATATTCATTCTGGAATCATTAATGGTTATCTTTCTTAAATTTTCTTCACCCATTGTAATCACCTCGTTAGAGCATTATATGCAATAACTGAATGACATCATGCACTTGTTTTAAAGAATGGGGTTTCGACATTGGATTCCCTGCTATCTCTCGCATCTTCTACGATGGTACACGAGGATAGAATGACCGAAATGCATAAAAGTCATAAGCAGACATTTATTTTTTTATCATTTCACAACCCCATTATTTTTGATCTACAAATAACAAATAGCCCCCATTTAGAGTTTAGTCCATTTGGGGGCTGGCTTTTCTAATCAAGTCTCTTCCGGAATAGGAAGCATTATTAGAAGATTCTGATATTTGGGAACAATTACAGGAACAACTGCTGGATTTTCCATTTCGTATAGGCTAGAATTTCACGCGACTTATGCCTTGTCATCGACAGAACAGTGGATTCAGTAAGCCCTAGTTCAGAATTCACATAACCGAGCTCGTCCGCGATTTCGTGTGAACGCCATCCATGATATGTATGCGTAATAATAATTGCTGAGGATAATCCCTCACTTGTCATAATTGCTTTGCTATACAGAAGATTCTCGTAAGTGCTGGTAGCTTTATTTTCAACAGAAATGGCGCTATCCGGAACTCCATGAGCTACTAAATAATTGCGCATGCCTTGACCTTCGGTATATTTAAGATCAGGTTTATCCAAACCTCCAGAAACTATGAAATGCGGGAACATCCCCTCTTGGTAAAGCTTAAGCCCGTAATCCAATCGTTCCTTCAATCCCGGGCTAGGTTCATCTCCCCACATCGACATGCCAAGAATGATCCCTGTATCGGCTTTGAGCATAGGATCTGTCGTTGCAGCTTTATTGATATTCCTCAATGCGTACGCACACCACAACAAACCAACTACAACAATAACCATTAAAGCAATAAGCAACGTTCGTTTAGACCAAATTCGGCGTTTTTTGCGAACAATCCGAATCGGGGAAGAGTCTCTTCCATAAACGTACCATTCCATCTTTATTTCCTCCTGAATTCTCCATGATGAAATAATTCGGCACGATGTTTCAAAGAGAGTGAGAAATAAGGGAAAGCATGAGCATCGATGCCACGTAAAATAGTATGGGCAGTCTCCCAGGCTAGCTTATAATCGTTTTCTGAGATGTCTTGCCTCTCCAGTGCTTCCTCCAGTTCATCCTCATCGAGCAAAAACACCTCGCCGTTCCAAAGTACTACCACGTCCAGATACAAATCGTCAAACCAAGGCACACCTTGGTCAGTAACGCCTTGCACTTTACAGGTGTCTATGTACCATTGAACAATATTTTGTTTTTCGTCGAACATAGCCGTCACAATATAGTGACTATCTTTCGGAAAATATTGCAGCCAGGAATAACCTTTATCTGCAATACGATATGTATGTCGTCCATAGCTCTTCCACAGTGGTTCTTTCAGCCCGTAGATGGTATAAAGCGTAATATATCCGCTGAATTCCCGGCTCTCCACATAGCGGCAGGCAAAATGGCGACGCGTAATCCGGCGCCAGTTGGCCCGGTCTCCGAATTTACGTTTCATAGAAATTACCCTCTCCAGTATGGTCTATTCAGCTTAACACATTTAGAGGATACACTCAAAATATCCCGCAAAATACAAGAAATTTTTCTTCTAAACCTAATAAAAACGGCAGTCCAGCTTCGCTCTATAAATAAAGCAAAGCTGGACTGCCATGGATAAAGCTATTGTTCGAAATTCAAATTCGTTTTATTGAGTGGAAGAATCCCCGTTCACAAAACCTGTCTCTGGATCAGGGTTTGTGGATACATTCCCACTCTCATCGCCGGAACCCTCTCCACCGATAGTGGGTTCTGGAGTTGGGGTCGGCATTGGTGTTGGCGGTGGCGGGGTGATTTCAGGGATTGTAGTACCGCCGTCATTTCCGCCTCCCTCATTGCCGCCTCCGTTATTGCCACCATTTCCATTCTCTCCGTTGTTGCCACCGTCCTCTGGGGTCGGGGTCGGAAGATTAGGATCTATGGTGGGTTCAGGGGTCGGCATTTCATCCTGCACGGATACACTAACCACATTGGAGGGCTCGCTCTCCACTTTTAGCGCAGGGTCATAAGAAGTTACATAATACTCGTAAACCAAACCAGGCAGTGCACTAAAATCGCCTGCGCTGGTAGTCACTGTATTTAACAGTGAGCCAAATTCAGCTTCCGATGTCTCTCTACGATAAATACGATACTCAACGCCGGCAACAGGAACTGCCTCCCAATTGAGATTTACAGTCATCGTAGAAGGATCATATGCTGCTGATAGTCCAGTAACGGTCTGAGCTGTTTCTGGTGTTTCAGTAGGCTCAGGAGCAATCTCGTTATCGAGCTGCGGGAAGGATTTCTTAGGAACATCCTTCAGTGCTTCCTCCATGACCTTACCCCAGAAAGCAGCGGCAAGCGGACTGCTGTTCTTAAGCAGATGCTTTTTACTTGGCTTGTCGTAACCCATCCAGACTGCTGCAGTCCATTCTGGCGTATAGCCTACAAACCATACATCACGGTTCGAGCTGATTCCAGAATATCCACTTTGCGTCGTACCGGTCTTACCGGCAACAGGACGGTCAATCCTAGCTTTTCTACCCGTACCGCTCTCCACGACCTTCTGCATCATCTCAGTCATTTGATAAGCTGTTTCCTTACTCATCACTCGCTCAGGCGTTGTATTCGCTTTGTAGACCGTCTCACCACTGCTATCAGAGATGGATTTAATGGAATAAGCCTCTCTTAGTTCGCCGCCATTTGCAAAAGCGCTGTAGGCTTGCGCCATTTCCAGCGTATTGGTCCCTTTGCTCATGCCTCCAAGAGCCAGCGATAGGTTCTTATCCTCATCTTCCAATCCAATGCCTAGTTTCTTGGCAAATTTAAATCCGGTATTCACACCAATTTCATTGAGCAGCCAAACAGCCGGAATATTCTCTGATTTCTGAATGGCATCACTCATGTTGATGCTCTTAGAATATCCGTGCAGGTTGGTTGGACAATAGTTCGCGAAACATTGCTTCTCGTTGCTTAGCGTTGAATTCATGGTGAATTTCCCAGTTTCCAGCGCTGGAGCATAAGAGACAATTGGTTTGAAAGCAGAACCTGGAGAACGACGGCTGCCAGTTACACGACTGTAGCCTTTTTTCTCATAATTCCGTCCGCCAAGGAGTGCGACAATGCTGCCATTCTCCTGATTCACAATCGTCATTGAGCCTTGTACCAGCTCTTCATCTACACTCTTTTCAAAATTATCACTATCTGCAAAAGCATCTTCAACCGTTTCTTGAGCATGCTTATCCATGGTAGTGTAAATTTTGTATCCGCCGATATTCAGATCATCTTCTGACAATCCAAATTTTTCTTCCGCCTCATCTACTGCAAAATCAATAAATGCTTGATAACGCTGTTTCTTTTCTGGCGGCTTATAGTTATAATCTACGGCTTTTGCTTCGTCTCTTTCCTGCTCCGTAATGTACCCTTGCTCATACATAAGCTGAAGCACTACTGCCCGGCGTTCCTTCGAAAGATCAGGGTTACGCAGCGGGTTGTAACGAGACGGGCCTTTTGGCATGGCCGCCAATGTCGCGATTTCCCAAACCTTAAGCTGACTCAAATCACTTTTACCAAAATATCTTACTGATGCTGCTTTAATTCCGTAAATTGTACCCCCGAAGTTAATCCGGTTCAGATACATGGTAATAATCTCTTCTTTAGATTTCTGATTCTCCAGGGCTACGGCAATCGACACCTCAGTTGCTTTACGGAAAAACGTCTTGTCCCGTGTCAGGAAGATGTTTTTGGCGAGCTGTTGAGTAATGGTACTACCGCCCTCTACCATACTTCGTGCGGCTATATCCTTTACTGCTGCCCGGCCAATCGACCATAAATCCACACCAGAATGTTCGAAGAAACGTTTATCCTCTGTGGCTACAAAAGCGTTAACCAATAACGGTGGAATTTCTTCATACTCTACTGGATCACTTTTCTCCAGTGATAATTCGCCGATTAAATTAGCATTGCGGTCATATACCTTAGTCGTTTCATTCACTGTTAGCTTATCCTGGTTCTCAAGCAGAAGCTTTTGACCATTTAGCATAATGAACAGATATCCACCTAATGCACAGAAAATGGCCAATGCCGTAGCGAAGAACAAGCTCCACAGCACACGCTTCTTCGTCAAAAATTTCTTTTTCTTTTTTGGTTTTGATTTTGGTTTTGATTTGGAACTGGACGATCCTCTATCTCTATTGTGATTCGTCCTGGATGTATCGTCTCTAGACATAATGCCTCCTGACTCCCTTTCGGAAATAAACATAAATGGTCTGCCATGAATGAAAAGAACAACCTTCACAGGTTGCTCTCTCACACTCTATTCAAACGATTTATAAACAAGAAAGGTTTCAATTCATTTTTGATAAATGTTATTCTTCACTACTGCTGTCTTGCATCAGTGATACACTACGTTGTGGTGTGAACGTGGAAATTGCGTGTTTATACACCATTTGCTGGCGTCCATCACTGTCAATGACGATTGTAAAATTGTCGAATGCTTTAATTATTCCCCGGATTTGAAAACCGTTGGTCAGATATACCGTAGCAGGGATATTTTCTTTGCGTAGTTGGTTCAAGAATGTATCTTGGATGTTAATGGACTTGTTCATATGACGTACCCCCAATGGTTCAATTAGATTGTTCAGAAGTATATTCAAGACCTGAGAGAAACTTTCCTGCTATTATACCACGTATTTTTGAGAAATTCTCAGAAAAGTTTTGTTCACCTTCGACATCGATCCACTCGATTTCCTTCATGTGGCGAAACCATGACAACTGTCTTTTGGCGAATCGGCGAGTATCGCGTTTAAGCAGTATCACAGCTTCTTCCAGCGTCAGCTCTCCCGCCAGGTAAGCGGCAATTTCCTTGTAACCCAATCCCTGCATGGACACAAGGCTTCTGCTGTAACCGTTATCCAGCAGTCCCTTCACCTCAGCAACGAGACCATCCGCCAGCATGCTATCAATTCGGTCCTCAATACGTTTATATAGTATTTTCCGGTCCATTGTCAAACCTATGAGACATAAGTCATAGGGAGATTCCTTCTTTTGAGCAGCATGAGAAGCGGAAAGTGTAGTGTTTGTCTGGTGTTGAATTTCCAGTGCACGGATAATTCTGCGACGGTCGTTAGGATGAAGTTTGGCTGCGCTGACTGGATCAACCGCCTCGAGTCTGGCATGCAGTGCAAGCGCTCCATGTTCTTCCGCAAATTGATCCTGCTCTTTACGGAAAGCTTCATCAGCCACTGCTTCCGAGAACTGAAAGCCGTAACATAAAGACTCAATATACAGTCCAGTCCCCCCTACGATAAAGGGAAGCTTCCCTCTAGCGCTTATCTCCTCGATGAGTCTAGTGCCCTGCTCTTGAAATTCAGCGGCAGAATACGCATCCTGCGGATCATGAATATCGATCAGGTGATGGGGAATGCCGTTCATTTCGGCGGGTGTAATCTTAGCTGTACCAATATCCATACCACGATAAACCTGCATCGAATCGCCGGAAATAATCTCAGCGTTATAAGCCGCTGCCAGCTCCAGACTTAACCGGGTTTTGCCTACGGCAGTTGGTCCTAACAGCACTAGAACCTTATGCCTTTCTTTAGTTGTCAATGTGTATCACCCCGTACGATGTTTTGGAGTTGCTTCGGAGCAGCTCAGTAAACCCTAGACGTTCAAATTCGCCACTCAAAGCCTTTTCTTTTAAAAGAACAGTCTTACGGGCGACCCTAACCGCTTCGGCTACACTCTCTGTCGATAAGGCTGCACGGTTAGCGAATTGCCGCAGCGGGGAAATCGAGGCAGAACCCGTCAGAGGCACGCGAAACATAGGATCAAAGTAAACAATATCCACACTTCGATCTGGTTGAGACCGTAAATAATCCAAATGTTCACTATGCACGACATTAACTCTGCGTAAAGCCTCATTGACCTTTACTTGCCCAGAGGTGTAATGAGACATCCCTTCACTGAGCAGTGCGTACAGCGGTAATGAGCTCTCCAAAGCGGTAACCTCTGAGGACTCACCACCATGTACAGCAAACAGTAAGGAGTCAGCTCCTAATCCAGCTGTACAATCCAATACGCTATCTCCGGGAAGCATTCGAGCCGCAACAAGCATCGGCTCGATCTCACCCTTTAGAATTCGTTTAGCGCGAACGAAGCCCATGCTCGGATGAAACTCCATAGGCTCCATTCCTAAGCGGTGTAGTCGAACAGCGTCCTGAGATAGAATCAGAATATCCTCATCTCCGTAATGTTCAACCATCCTTGTAATGGAGAGCTTCTCACGTGGAGCATAACTACAACCCGTTCTCTCCGCAAGGCTTTGCGCGCGTTCTACTATTTCCATTATCGGGCTATACCCCGTAGTTATAATCATGGTGCCTCCAGTCTTGCTCTTAACAAATTTCAAAAAATGTATAATTACATAACCCGCTTGAACAATTTCTCTAAATCATAGGATGAAAAAGAGATCACAATCGGCCGTCCATGTGGGCAAGTATACGGTTGTTTGCACTCTGCCAGTCGGGACAACAGAGCCTCCACTTCCTGTTCTGTTAGTTTATGGTTGGCCTTAATCGAGGCTTTACATGAACACAGAATCGATGACTTTTCTCGTAGCTTCGCAAGATCAATCATACGCTCGCTTAAGACCCACTCCGCCATTTCTTCAACGACCGCCTTCTCATCCCCTTCAGGAAACCAATAGGGCAAAGAACGAACAAGAAAGGTCTGTCCGCCAAAGTGCTCAAGGTATACCCCGGCCTGCTGAAACCAATGTAGACGTTCACTAAGCTGACGACTTTCAGAAGGCGTGAACTCCAGTGTAATCGGCAGTAACAGCTCCTGTGAGGCATCCTCCGGCCGACCAAATTTCTCATAGAAGTATTCGTAATTAATACGTTCATGTGCCGCATGCTGATCGATTAAATAGAGTCCTCCATCATTCTGGGCTATGATATAGGTCCCATGATGCTGGCCTATATAATTAAGCTCAGGAAAGGCTGGAAGTCCAGGCTCTTCTTGTTGTGGTGGAGCCCATAGCTTCTCAACCGAAGGGAGCTGCTTCTGCGCCATTGACGTTTCTTGCGGGCGATAGCTATTGGAATAACTAGTATTCGCATTAGTTTGGCGCCCCTGCGAAGATGAAGACGGATAGCCTGACCCGTAAGCTGGAGCTACCTCGCGAGCCACCTGATGATCTGCCTGACCTTCCTTGCTAAAATCACGGGAATTACGGTCAAGGTTCGATGACTGTAGTCCACTTAAGAAGCTGGCAGATCCCGTAGGGGCTGTATCCTTCTCATCACCATTCGAAGATGACGGCGGAACAGCTCCTTTGGAAAAAGCAAATTGCTCCTGGATAAAGGAGCTGCTGCCCTTGGGTCCGATTGTTTCCTTGCTTGGACGTGGAATCAGACTTTGCCCCAGCAGTATTTTGCGGATCTCCTGCTCAACAAAGGTGTAAAGCTCATTCTCTTTACTGAATCTAACCTCGAGTTTTGCTGGATGTACATTGACATCTACCAAAGAGGGGTGCATATCCAGTTCAAGAACTAATAACGGATAACGGTTAATCGGAAGCAAGGTGTGATAAGCACGCATGATGGCTGCGTTCAGTCCATTACTGCGAATATAACGTCCACCGACAATAGTAGTGATTGCATTTCGATTGGAACGTGTCCATTCTGGACGACTAATATATCCGGAAATCCGGTAATCCAAGTCTTCTGCCGTAATCGGCAGCATTGCTTTGGCGGCATTGGTTCCGTAAACAGCTGCGATGACCTGCAGCAGATCACCATTTCCGAGCGTATGCAGCAGCTGATTGCCATTATGATGCAAGGTAAAAGAGATCCCCGGATGAGCCAGCGCCATGCGGTACATGGCATCTGAGATATGTCCCAGCTCCGTCTGAATACTCTTCATATATTTCAGCCTTGCCGGCGTATTAAAAAACAATTCACGAACGGCAAGATCACTTCCCCGGCCGGATGGAGCGTCCTCATTTCGCATGAGATTGCCACCCTCAATGTCTACTAGCCGCCCTTTGCCGTCATCGGCAGTTGCAGTTAGAAGCGATACCTTGGAGACCGCGGCAATACTGGGAAGTGCCTCTCCGCGGAAGCCTAAGCTTGTGATTTGAAATAGATCGCGGCCATTCAGAATTTTACTTGTAGCATGACGGTAAAAGGCGGTCTCGCAATCTTCAGGATCAATCCCGGAGCCATTATCTTTAACGCGGATGCTCTGCAAGCCCCCCTCTTCTACCGATACCTCAATTCTTGTACTGCCAGCGTCAATTGCATTCTCGACAAGCTCCTTTACAACAGAAGCTGGCCGCTCTACTACTTCACCCGCAGCTATCTGGTTGGCAATATGCTCGTCCAATATATGAATTTTGGCCATTTCATTCACCTCTTATTTAGGCAATCAATTATTATAAAATCTTTATTGCAGATCCTTAACCTTCATCTTCAGCTCGTTCAACAGACTCATCGCCTGCAGCGGCGTCATATTCATAAGATCAGCGTCACGCACAGAAGAAATGAACTCTTTTAGCGCAGGATTCTCTTGGATTTCGGTTACCGCAACTTGATGTGCACTACCTTTGCGATTCTTGCGTGGTTCTTCCTCACCAAAGATAGACAACTGAACAACCTCATTTTCTACAGGTGCCTCAGTGATGACACTTACGGCTTGCGCTATCGAGGATGCGCTAGCAACTTCTCTTACAGCCGCCTGTCTTTCGAGGCTTCCCCCGTAATGAAGTTCAGAACCACCAGGATGGGCTGCCTGCTCAATGCTCTGCAAGAGACCATAAGCTCGGTCAATAATCCCTTCAGGAAGACCCGCAAGACGTGCACAATAGATGCCATAGCTGCTGTCAGCCGCTCCAGGAACTAGCTTGCGCAGGAAGTTAACTTTATCACCGCTCTCTTGAACAGCCATAGAGTAATTCCGCAGTCCTTTAAGACTTCCTTCCAAATGAGCCAATTCATGAAAATGCGTCGAAACTAGAGCTTTGCAAGAAATAACATCATGTACATATTCAATAACCGCCTGAGCGATGGCCATACCTTCACTGGTCGAGGTACCTCTTCCCAGCTCATCAATAATAATCAAGCTACGAGCTGTTGCTTTCTCTGTCATAACCTGGATATCAGCCATTTCCACCATAAATGTACTTTGTCCACCGATCAAATCATCAGCTGCTCCAATACGAGTGAAAATCCGGTCTATAAGCGGAACTTCAGCACTGTTTGCTGGTACAAAACATCCAATCTGAGCCATGATGCAGATCAGCGCCACCTGACGCATGTAAGTACTTTTTCCCGCCATATTAGGACCTGTAATTAGAAGAATATTACCTTCTTCCTTACTCAGCGTGCTTCCATTTGCAATAAAAGCAGAATCTTTAAGCACCGCCTCCACAACGGGATGACGGCCCCCTTCAAGCCGAAGATCATAACCATCCGAAAGGACTGGCTTCACAAAACGATGTTCGGCACTAACTGCCGCCAAGCATTGATACACATCAATCTCGGCAACCTTTTCCGCAAGATTTTGCAGGCGGGGAATTTGCCCGCTGATGCGATCACGCAGTTCGGTAAAGAGGCTGTATTCCAAATCCGTCATTTTATCCTGAGCTTCAAGGATGAGTGCTTCCTTCTCCTTAAGCTCAGGAGTGACAAAACGCTCTGCGTTGGCAAGCGTCTGCTTACGTTCATATCTTCCTTCCGGCAGTGCAGCCAGATTGGATTTGGTGATCTCTATGAAATACCCGAAGATTTTGTTATAGCCGATCTTCAGTGACTTAATGCCAGTGGCCTGTCTTTCCTTAGCTTCCAGTTCAGCGATCCAACGTTTACCGTTACTGCTAGCTTCCCTAAGCTCGTCCAAACGTTCATGATAACCGGAACGGATAATTCCACAGTCGCGCACAGACACCGGGGCATCCTCGACGATTGCGCGGTCAATATCCTCTCGCAGCTCAGCGCATTCATCCATACTTGCACCGATCTCTCGTAAAGTAGCTGAACCGGAGGTCATACATAAATCCTTCAATGCAGGAATTTGTGCCAGCGATAATTTCAGAGCATTCATATCACGGCCATTGGCACTGCCAAAAGCAATACGACCCACCAAACGCTCCAAATCATAAATTTCTTTAAGCGCTAAACGCAGGTCCTCGCGAACGATAAACTGATTGTACAAATAATCGACAGCCTCTAGGCGCCGTTCGATCGGAGCTCGCTGCAATAGCGGCTTATCAATTCTGCGGCGCAACAGACGGGCGCCCATCGACGTTTCCGTTCGATCTAGCAGCCAGAGCAGGGATCCTTTTTTGGAGCGTTCGCGAACCGTCTCGGTTAGTTCAAGATTCCGGCGTGTAAATGGATCTAGAATCATATAATTGCCTGGTTCATAAGGAGAAATCTGACTAAGCTGCCCTAACGAACGCCGCTGGGTCTCATTCAGATAAGAGATCAGAAGCGCCAGACATTGTCCACGTTCCTTCTCTAGACGTACCCATGCCGCTTCACCGAACTGACGACGTGCCAGCTCCTCCTCGCGTTTCTCCCAAGGGGTGTAAACTACAGGTTTGGCTAACAGCGGCGTTTCGCTTCGCAGGATCTCCAAAAGTGCAGCGTCTCCGATGATCTCAGCCGGTTCATAAATGCCAATCTCATCACGCAGCCATTCGGCTCCAGATAATACCGAAGTAACATACAGCTCACCAGTTGTTAAATCGCAGGCAGCTAATGCCATCATTCCGTCACTTTCGGTGACGCAAACGAGGTAGTTATTGCTCTTGTCAGCAATGATTTTTCCATCCATCACGGTTCCTGGTGTCACGACGCGTACAATATCCCGCTTCACCATGCCTTTAGTGACTGAAGCATCCTCTAACTGCTCACAAATGGCGACTTTATATCCTTTTTCTATCAGGCGTTGAATATATCCCTCGGCGGCGTGGTAAGGCACTCCACACATAGGGATTTTCTCCTCGCCCCCGCCTTCGCGGCCTGTCAACGTAATCTCAAGCTCCTTGGAAGCCAAAATGGCATCTTCAAAGAACATTTCATAGAAATCGCCCAGTCTAAAAAATAGGAAGGCATCCTTAGCCCCTTCCTTTACCTTTAAATATTGCTCTATCATCGGCGTATATTGTGCCATGGTCAACCTCCATGCCTATTTAATGCTGTCCCCCATTATAACAGAAAATTGATGGACAAAGTTACCCTGAAACCTCACATTAGTACAACGAAAGACTAGAATACTTATCAGACAAACACTTACTTGAGGTATATTCTTCTGCTTTTAAATATTGTAAAATCTTAACACAGAGCGTCAGCCCATATAAAAATCAAAGGAGAATACAATATGATACGAAAGCTAACGAAGGATGATCAAGAGCTGCTGATGGCATTGCTGCGGAAAGAGCCGGCGCTTAATTTATTTATCATTGGCGATGTGGAGAATTTTGGGTTTGAGCAGGATTTCATGGATTTATGGGGAGAGATTGACCCAGCCGACGGGCGGATAAAAGCCGCTCTGCTGCGCTTCTATAGAAGTTACCTTCCTTATGCAGATGGCCCTTTTGATGTCGAGGGGTTCGCTGAGATTATCCGAAAGGATAATGACATACATATGATCTCCGGAGCCTCAGAGGTGGTGAAGGCTTTTGACGGGGAAATTAATTTCAAACAAGTAAAACAGCTGTATTTTGCTGAATTAAAAGAAATGAACAATAAAATAAGTGAGTCCTTCTCTTCAGCTGAGCCTATTAAAAAAGCTACGGTTCAGGATGTAGAAGCGATTTGCGCACTCACGGATACCATTGAAGAATTTGAAAGCAGCCGGAATGGTTCAAGAACCAGCCTGCGTAAAACGCTGGAAAGCAACACCGGCCGCACCTATTATATGGAACGGGAAGATAAGGTCATTGTCACCGCTTCAACTTCAGCGGAAAATTCCATGTCAGCGATGATTGTAGGGGTTGCCACACATCAAGCATTCAGAGAGCAAGGCCTTGCTTCGCGCGTAATGGCACAGCTATGTGCAGACCTGCTCTATGAAGGAAAGTCATTGTGCCTCTTTTATGACAACCCACATGCCGGAGTTATTTATAAACGACTTGGTTTTCAAGATATCGGTTCATGGACCATTGTTAACATGTAGACCAAATAGTAAAATCACACTTTTACTTTGCTGCACCATAACTCACGTATATCCCGTGATTCATCCCACGTCCGTTCAGCGGCAATATAGTCGAATAAAGGCTCGATATAGGGGGCGGCAATCTCGTAGCCGCCTAGGGAACGCAGCTGCGCCAGCAATGGGGGGATTGCGGCGCGCAGCGGAGATTTATCGCCGCTGTAGTAGGCGATATGCAGGTCTTCCCGGTCGAGCGGGCGTTGCGTCAGGTCCTCATAATGGCTCACGATTAGGTGAGCCAGATAGACCGCGCCTTTAGCGATGACCGGGGATACCAGGAAGCTCGGTAAGGTCCGGTACTCGAAGCCGCCATGCGGCTGAGTCCGGAAATCGCCGAGCACACCGTATCGGGGACGACGCGCCCCTGCGCGGACGTCTTCGAGCAGAAGCATGGGCAGCGCGAGATAGTTATCGAGCGCGCGCAGCAGCGGCGCCGTCAGCGTCACGCCGCTGAAGTGCAGATGGCCGCCGAGGGCCCAGCCCGTCAGCGGCATGCCTCCCGCCCGCCAGCGCAGCGAGCGGTCGGCGATGAGCCGGTCCGCCAGCGCCGCGGCGGACATCAGCTGCGCCAGCAGTGCGCGCGGTTCCCCGCGCGGCTGAGGGCGCAGCTCGGCGACCGGGAACGCGCCGCGCGTTCCCGGAGGTCCGGCGTCGCAGCCAGCGACGCCGTCCGTGGGCAGGTACCGCGACGCAGGCACGACGCGGCCGGTGGATTCCCGGAGGATGATAAACTCCGGGTCCATGCCCATCAGCAGGCCGCTGCGGCCCGGCTGCTCCAGAGCCAGCTTTCGTTCCAGCGCTAGCGCTGCGGAACGATAAGGCTCGGGCAATCGTTGCCCGGAGGTCTTTACTAGTGGAGTGACTCCCTCCACCACATACCTCCGGTTCCCCATTGCCCTCAGCAGGACCTCACCGCTATCCAGCCCCAAGCTGTACAGCGTGCGGACAGCAATCCGCTGGAGCAATTTCATCACTCCGCGAAGCTCTCCCCGCACTCGGCCTCCCGTGGTATTGCTCTCGGCATTAGCAAAGCTCACTGCTTCGCTGTAATTATCGGTGGCCGCACGCATTCCAAGACCTGCTCCAAGCAAAGAGATGTGGAGGACAGTCAAATGATAAACCAATATCTTATAACACTGCCTGTGACCCTTCTCAGTAGCATCCGAAGCATATGTATCGACAAAATGTTTTCCAGATGGCGTCAGCGTTGCTTCAACCCCACTTCTAAGCAATCTGGACTCTCTCTCTGCCACAGACAATTCTGAATACACCTTAAGACCTTCATTCATACTCTTTAGCGCCTCCATCCGAGCGTGAACCTTTTTTCATCCTAAAAATAAATAAAAAAAAGGAGGGCATTCGCCCTCTACGCCGCCGCACTCCCTACATATAATGGACCATAACCCATTGATACTCAGTTAACGGCGGCGTATCCTTCCTTACAGCTCATCATCCAGATTGTCAGGGTCCAGATCATCGTAATCGAAGCTATCACCTTCAAAATCATAATCCTTGTCTTCTGGATCATCACTTTGCTCAGTGACATACACACGGACTTTGGTCTCAGCCACCAACTCCACTTCGAATTCGCGCTCTACGCGAAGTGTCACACTGCCTCCGCCTGGCGATACGCCCGCCTCTACACAGTTGGGTTCCTGCGTTGCCTCCGCAGAGACCTCAACTGTTGAAGTGCGGTGTCTCGTGTCCAGGTAGGAAAGCGGAATGAGCTCCACATAAGAGACTGTTTCCTTTGCTACCTCGGTCTGCTTGTTCTTGTCGTACGAGTACCAGATGTTTACATCATAAGTACCAATTACTTCGATTCCGTTCCCGGCGGCAACCGCTTCGTATTGGTGGTTGATAATCCAAGCCCCCAAAATACTAGTCGGATGATGTGGCGGAGTCACGGTATGGGTTGCTGTAGAGAACTTACGACCTTTGCCGCAAATTGCCTTCGTAATGATCTCCCTTGTTTGACGTTTATGGCTTAATGACATCTTTGAACCTCCTCCATACAATCATTCACTATCAAGTGTATGCAGGTTCTAGGCATTTGTTGATTGTTAGACTATAAATAAATTTGAGTAAGCCCTCAAGAAGGCTTTTTCAGGAGACTCATAGTTCATTTTATTTCAAAATTTGTACATATATGAGTAGATTCCAAAAATGGTCCAACCTGTTCCAGAGCCATTCCTACCCCCTCAAAAAACCTTAAAACACCAGCTATTGCGGGATTACCCGCACAATTCCAAGCGATCTATGTTTGCTTAAGTCAATAAAATCCTCATCAATATTCACCAGTGGCCGCAAAGGGTCTGTAGCAAGAATCATAACAATTTTTCCTTTTCGCCCATCTGTCAATTCCACTTCGTTCCCTAGCATTGACTGCATTAACTTATTAATAAACACTCTGCAAATATAAGGGTCGAGCTTACCGAACACACTCTCCTCCATTTGCAGTAATACTTCGTATAAAGGAGCCGCTTTGCGATAAAAACGGTCGGAGGTCATCGCGTGAAACACATCAGCCACAGCAACGATTTTACTGAAATCAGTAATCCGGTTTCCAAGCACACCAAATGGATAACCACTGCCGTCCATTCTTTCATGATGCTGTAAGGCTACTAGCGCTTGGGTATGGTTTGTGCCTACCGTATCCCTGATCATCTCATACCCAAAGGTCGTATGCTTTTTCATCAGCTGAAACTCTTCGTCGGATAATGGACCGGGCTTGGTTAATATGTCATCCGGGATTCTCATTTTGCCGATATCGTGAAGAGTCGCTGCAATGGTCAACATGCTCAAATCCTCAGACTTTAGCTTCAGCCATTTGCCTAGCAAGGTAGATATTATGCCCACAGCTACATTATGTCTGTATGTATAATCATCTTTGGTCTGCAAAGCAGCCAATACTCCGTAGAAGTCATTCTTTTCGCTTACCTGCTGGATAAACGGAATCACTTCATTTCTAACTTCCAGCATAGGAATTCTTTTATTTTTGTTATGACGAATCTGTTCAAAAATATTCTCAATCGCAGCTGTACAATCATCAATTGCAAGCTGGAAAAATTCCGCGCTATCCAGCTGGACGACGTCATGAGATTCCAGAGTGATCTTATGTTGACGAATTAATCTAATATGTTCAGCACTCAATAAAGTCAATGCGGGTAAAACAAATACTCCTTTGTCATTAAAGAGGTTAGCTACAAGTTGTTTTCCGATAAATGATTCCATATCTTTGTCCATACGCCTCACCTGCCAATGCGGAAAATTCGTATATGAATTCCCTGCTTGAATTTGAACTCACCCTATAATTGTTAATCCCTTTCGAAGATCAACTTTTAGTTCATACATATTTTATCGTGATTTCAGGGGCGAATGTTAATACTTCACTTTATTAAAGCCTAATTTTAAGCTTTTTTCCGGGTGAGCAAACGTTTCTCAGGCTTATAGCTGACCGGTATTTTATGGCGTTTCGCAATTTTTAAATAAAGTGCCAATTCTCTGCAAAGCTGCAGAATCGCTGATCGCACTTCAAATTCCTCACGTGTCTCTGGCAAATCCATGCTTTCAAACTCATGTTCAAGCTCTTCCAGCAAATGTTCCGTGCGGCCTGTATATTCTTCAGCCAAAACATCTCCGCTAAGCTGGTCGAACAATTCAGCTACCATCTCTCCATGCGGTAAATGGCGATATACTTGAGAAATCAGCTGCATCATGCTTTGTATCGATTCCAGCTGCTCCTTACGCATATAGAAATAGACATTCCAAGCTTCATCAGGATGAATTACATGATTCTCCATCTCGCGAGTAGCTGCTGTCAGTCCCCGCTGCACTGCATTATCCGCATCAATTAATTCTTTGCCATCCCACATATACGCAGGCTCACGCAAAGTACGGGCCATTTGAGTAAAAATAACTGAAAAGTATCGATCCACTTCCTTGCGGATTCCATAAATAACTCCCCCAGTCTGTGGCATGTAAATTAAGTTGACCACCCCCGCTGAACCGAGACCTATGGCCAGTAGCTCTACTTGCTGCAACAACACATGTAGCGATAACTCAGCTTGTCCAAACACACGAAACACAATAACAGAGCTAGTGACAATCCCTTCCTTGTAGCCAGACTTCACAATCATCGGAAAGCCAACAAGAACGTACAGTCCAAGTACCCAGTAATGAAACCCTAATATCCAAAATAAAATACACCCAAAAAAGAGTCCCACGAGCGAGGCCAAAAAACGCGCCGTTATCGTCCGGAAACTCCTTTTCAAGGTAACCTCCACACCCAGAATGGCTAAAAGCCCTGCACTTTGTGCATTGGGTATGCCTACTGCAGACGCGAGAAGAACGGACATTAACGTCGCAGCAGCTGTTTTAATCACACGAAATCCCATAACCCTATCTCTCCTTAAAAGCACTAACCGTTAATAGGTAAAGATATAGACATGTTACAAGATTTTGTGAATGGACACAACGTTACATTAGACTTACCGCCGGTATAACAAGCGCTTCTCCAGATACACTACCAGTTGATACATTGCCGTTGCTACGGCTGCAATAATCAGCAGACTGGACATCACAAGCGTGAAATTAAACACCTGGAATCCATATATGATCAGGTACCCAAGACCGGATTTTGCTACTAGAAACTCTCCTACGATAACCCCGACCCATGACATTCCCACATTCACCTTTAGGGTAGAGACCACCGTTGGAAAAGATGCCGGAAGAATCACTTTAAAAAACACCTGAACTTTAGAAGCTCCAAAAGAGCGGACCACCTTCACCAGATTAGGATCCACACTGCAAAAGCTATTGTAAACAACAAGTGTAGTAATAATCACCGTAATCGATAAGGTTGTCACAACGATAGCGGTGAAACCCGCCCCGAACATTACGATAAAAATCGGCCCCAAGGCCACCTTCGGCATACTGTTAAAGACAACCATAAACGGATCAAGCACCGCTGATAAAAACGGAGACCACCAAATAATCACTGCCAGCAGCGTTCCTAACAAGGTTCCCAGAACAAATCCTACCGCAGTCTCTCCTACCGTCATCCCCAAATGAGGCCACAAGCTTCCACTGATCATATCCTGCCAAATCTGCTTGAAGATTTTTGTCGGGTAGCTGAACAATAACTCATCAATCCAGCCCATTCTTGCTCCTGCTTCCCACAACACAAAGAACAGCAGCAATAGACTGCTTCTTACAGCAATAACCTGATTACGCCGGCGCTGTTTAGTTTTTTTGAAATCCACATGCATTTGCTGCAGCCACAGTTCACGGGAAGCTAAGACACCCGCTTGCTCTGTTCGTTTCATTAGCTTTCCCTCCCTGCGATCTCCATCTCTGTCCATACTTCATGAAAAAGCTCCGCAAACCCTGGCTGATCACGCGCATACAGCGGTGGGGCTGAGCGGATTAGCTCCGGAACAGGAAAAACTTTACGAATCTTCCCTGGATTTCGCTGCAATAAAATAACCCTACTGCTGACCGCAATCGCTTCTGACAGATCATGCGTGACCAAAATAGCCGTGGTTCCCCGGCTGCGTAAGGTCTCTGAGACTAAATCTTCCAGCTGAAGTTTGATCTGATAATCAAGTGCCGAGAACGGCTCGTCTAACAGCAGCAGTCCTGGATTGGTAGCTAATGTTCGTACAAGAGCCACCCGTTGCCGCATCCCTCCGGATAGCTGAGAAGGATAGGCCTGTTCTTTCCCTTCTAATCCCATCTCGCGCAGCAGCTCCAAAGTCCGTTTATGACTTTCTTCGTTTAAGCTTCCGGTAAGCTCCAGTCCAAGCACGGCATTGTCAAGAATACTCCGCCAAGGAAAAAGATAATCCTGCTGCAGCATATATCCAACCTCAGGTGAAGGGCCTAGAATGGGTTGGCCATTTACGAATACTTCACCCTCAGAGGGCTGCAGCAGTCCGGCAATAATCGATAGGAGAGTCGTCTTACCACAGCCACTTGGGCCTACTAAGCTGACGAATTCTCCTTGCTCGACATTAAGATTTAGATCCTCAACGGCCAGTGAAGCTTCCCGATCGCCGAGATAGGCATGCGTTACTCCCTTTAATTGCACTACTGGAAGCAAGGTCATCCCCTTCTTATAGTTAACAAAATCCATTTAGGATCTTATCTCTCTTATTTAGAGCTACTGCTCTTTATGGTCTTTTCAGCTTTTTCAGCAAAAGTATTATTCACGATCTTTTCTGCTGGAACACGTTCTTTAAGTTCACCTGCGTTGTCCATAACATCTAGCAGATTATTCCATTCTTCATTATCAACAACCGGATTAATGGCGTAGGTGTCCTGCTCCTTGTAGCGTTTTACAGCAGAAATCACAATGTCACGATCCGTTTTATCAAAATAAGTTATTATGGCATCCGTAATTTCTTCAGGACTATGTTCCTTCACCCAAAGCTGAGCACGCTGGATGGCATTAGTGAACTTTTGCACGGTGTCTCCATTTTTGCTAATATAGCTGTTTTTTGACATGAATACCGTATAAGGTAAATAACCGCTCTCCACCCCAAACGATGCCACTACAGCTCCCCGGTCTTCTCGTTCGAAGATAGAGGCCTGCGGCTCAAACAGCTGCACATAATCCCCAGTACCTGAAGCAAATGCACCGGCAATATTAGCAAAATCGATATTTTGGATCAAGGTAATATCCTTCGCAGGATCAATTCCCTTTTTAGATAAAGTAAACGCGCCTGCCATTTGTGGCATTCCGCCTTTTCTTTGACCAAGGAAGGTAGAGCCCTTCACTTTATCCCAATTAAAATCTCCATCAGCCTTCCGGGCGAACAGGAATGTTCCATCCCTTTGAGTCAGCTGTGCAAAATTAATGACCGGATCATCCGAGCCCTGCTGATACACGTAAATGGAGGTTTCTGAACCAACCAACGCCACATCAATAGCTCCTGAGAGCAATGCAGTCATGGTTTTATCTCCACCGGGAATCGTCTGCAGTTCTACATCCAGCCCTTCATCTTTGAAGAAACCTTGAGTCAAGGCAACATACTCGGGTGCATAAAAGACAGAGCGGGTAACCTCCCCAATCTTCACCTTTACCGTCTCTGACTTTCCGCCGCAACCGGCAAGTACTGAAAAGCATAAAGTAATGATCATGAGCGACAATGACAGCTTTTTCCGAATCTTCATTCTTCATTCTCCTTTCTTACCGGGTCCTTCGCCCTTGCTTAAAGCATATGCACATGCCTACTGAAAGGTTAAAATCCCGAATATCGTGGGGAATTAAAAGAATATCCATGATATCAGCGGTTTTTATTGATTTTATGGATAAATATCACTGGATTTGCTGTTTTTATATCTGTGCAAACGTTTTACCTGAGGATTTGATTACAGTACTATAAGAATTAAAGCGCTTACCATTTCCTTTATAGGAAAATTGCAGCAGAAGGGGTTATTTTATATGGATAAACTAGCAACATCTATCGCCAAAAAACACACAATAAACGGACTTTTGACTCTTAGCTTAACTGCCGTTCTGCTATCCGGTTGTTCAGTAAATAATAACAATATTCCCTCCTCTGCCTCCCCTTCTCCATCGCCAAAAGCAAATACAGCTCAGAATACTACAACACCTCCCGCTGCAAAAACGATAACCACTGACGAACAGCCCTCAACGGTTTATTATGAGATTTTTGTTCGTTCATTCTATGACTCTGACGGGGATGGCATCGGTGACCTCAAAGGGATTACCAAGAAATTAGATTACTTAAATGACGGAAATCCTGACACCACAGACGATCTGGGGATCGGTGGGATTTGGCTTATGCCTATTAACCCTTCACCAAGCTATCATGGTTACGATGTGACAGATTATCGTGCAATCAATCCAGATTATGGGACGATTGAGGATTTACAAGAGCTCGTTACGGAGGCGCATAAACGTGGGATTAAAGTAATTATGGATTTGGTCGTGAATCATACCTCCAAAGAACATCCTTGGTTCGTAGATTCCGCTAAAAATAAAGACAGCAAATATCGCGACTGGTACATATGGGCTGAAGATCAAGGACGCCCTGCCAATGGAGCTAGTGCCGCTGGTAGTGGCAGTGCATGGCACTCTTTACTGGGTAGTCATTATCTAGGTGGCTTTTGGGAAGGCATGCCTGATCTAAATTTTGATCATACGGAAGTTCGTAATGAAATGAAGGATATCGGTAAGTTTTGGCTGGAACAAGGGGTTGATGGATTCCGTTTAGACGCTGCTAAACATATTTACGAAGACCTTCTAAGCGACAAAAGCCAAGCCACAACCAACAAAAATGTATCTTGGTGGCAGGATTTCCGCAAATCGATGAATGAAGTAAATCCTCAAGCTTATATTGTCGGCGAAGTATGGGAGAATTCTGCAGTCACCGTAGGGGCTTATTTGGATCAAGCCTTCGACTCTAGCTTTAACTTTGGGTTAGCCGAGACCCTTATTAATTCCGTGAAAACTGAAAAAGACAGCGGGACTGCCTTTACGCTGGAACGTACGTATAATTTGTACTCCAAAATATCTGATAGCCATTTTACCGATGCAATTTTTTTGACAAACCATGATCAAAACAGAGTCATGAGTCAATTAGACAGCAATCTGGATCATGCAAAAATGGCAGCAGCCCTGCTGTTAACCTTGCCTGGAAATCCTTTTATTTATTATGGTGAAGAAATAGGAATGCTTGGTGTAAAACCAGATGAAGGAATTCGTGAGCCCATGAGATGGATGACAGCGGATCAGGGTGAGGGGCAGACTACTTGGGAGGTCGGCAGCAATAACGCTGATGATGTTAGCATTAATGTCGAAAGCCAGTCTAACGACAGCAGCTCACTGCTTAAAAGATACCGCGAACTCATTGCGTTAAGAAACGAAGTCCCAGCGCTCCGTGATGGCGGAATTCGAGACTACACTTCTGGCAATGCAGGGGTAATGGCCTACGAACGTATAACAACAGAGGATCAACTCCTCGTTGTTCATAACCTAACTGGAGATGAACAAATCATTACGCTTCATCCAAATGTTGAGGGTATCTCTTACACCAAGATCCAAAAGACAACTGCTGACAAAGTGACCTTAAATTCAGATCAGCTTACTCTTCCTCCCTATTCAACGGTTATTGTGGACTAGGAAAAGCGGAGGAATGAAACACCCACTCTGCCACAGAACCACATAATTGTGCTTTCGATATAGGAAGAGCTACAATCCAGTCTTGGGAAGGATCGCTGCTCATTCGCAGCAACCAGCCACTTGAATGATCACTTATGAAGCTAGCATACTGAAACTTCCAGCCATTTTCACTAGAAATACAGAGTCGCAATTCTCCCTCTGCGTCGAAGCATTTCATCACTTGTGCAAGATGGTTGGAATGGACATCATCTCCTGTCTCTGCAGCTAAACACTCTGAGAGTCTGTGAACCGTAGAGGAATCAGAGCCTTTTTTCAGCTCCTCGAACCTTTTTTTTGACATTAGTAACGCCGGAATCCCGTGAGCAAAGGGCTCCATCGCTCTCTCACATTCAAACAACTCGAGACAAAAGCTCTCTGTTTCCTCTCTGTTCTTCAGCACACACGGAGGAGAGTCCGGTGTATTATTGCAGTAAGCTAGTATTTTATCCTTATGTATTTGTAAACACAGATCTTTAGTTTTCTCCTTCTCTCTATATTTGAATCTACCTATCCTTTCTGCTGTAGACGCAGTATTTAACAATTCATTTAATACTACTTGGTCGGTTACCCGATCTGGAAATAAAAATTCCGTTAAATCCGTTAAATCCGTTCGTTCTTTCTCATTCACATTATTGTATCCTTCCTGTATTACATATAAATGTATATTAAACTAGCAATCTTTATGTTATCATAAGCTAATTTTAAGGTAAAATTAAGAAACAAGGGGTATGATCATTAACATGAAATACTTGTAGCGAGGTGATTTCAAAATGAGAATGCTCATCACATTTCAGAACAAACTTGTACCTGTGTATTTCACAACAGAAAATAAACAGCCCACTCAAAAAGTACTTAGATTACTTAACAGTACGCTGGAGCTCAAAATTCAAAAGGGCAAAAGTGCCCTCCAGAAATGCCTCAATTCTCTGATTAGTATCGAAATTAAAGGCTCTGAAGCTATATTGCACAGTTACAGTGAAAATGATTCATTGGCGCTATCCCTCTATTAATGGAGGGGTAGTTTTTTTGTCACAACATTGCTGTCCTAAGCTTTCTAATAAGGAACGTCCTAAGTAGCCAAGTGGTGCTGCTTGGACTCGTTGTCTTTTTGAAGCTAAACTTGATCCAAAATGACACTCCGTTTGATTTAGATACTATTTGCGCATACATAGGTATACATAGCTTCAACTCTCAAAGTCAGGGACCTTGGTTTCGCTGGTTCTGCTTGGTTCTGCTTGGTTCTGCTTGGTTCTGCTTGGTTCTGCTAGGTTCTGCTTGGTGCTACTTTGTACTGATTTTGTGCTATTTCATGGCACGTTTGGATTGCTGCTTGCCGGCCATCCCCATAGCCGCCTGCTTTCGGACTCAGATGACCTTAATCGTAACTTTTGGGCTCATTTGGAATTCTAACGGACCCCAGGGTCACTATTGGCTCGAAAAACACTAATTATCGACCTCAAAAAGCTAAATAGCTGCGCTGGAGTCCGAAACTCTGCTCTAATGTTCATAAATTCGCACTTAGCGTCATCTGAGTCCGCGGTAATCTAAATTCGAAACTCAGTTTGCTTTAGTTGCTATTGTCGTGTACATAGTTGCTACTGTCGCGTACATAGTTGCTACTATCGTGTACATAGTTACTACTATCGTGTACATAGTGAAGCTAGAATAAAAAGTGGACAGTAGTTAACAGACTGGCGATAATGAGTCCACGGAGGTGTGTTCACATGGGAGAATATCGACAACGGTATAACGAAGAATTTAAAAAACAGACAGTGCAGTTCATTCAAGAGCAAACAAAGACAGTGGGCGACTTGGCGGAAGAGCTCAACATCCCAAAAAGTACCCTGCATCAATGGATGAGCCAGTATCGAGAATTAAAGAATGAACCGGCAGCTAGCGTGGATCGAGTACGAGAACTCGAGGCACAGTTGAAAGAAATGAGCCGTCAACTTCAAGAAAAAGATAACAAGATTGCCGATGTGGAAGAGGAATTAGCGATCGTAAAAAAAGCAGTGCACATCTTCAGCAAACCAAGGAACTGAGATTCCAGTTTATTGAAAAACATCGCTCCGAGTTTCTCTTGGAGAAGATGTGCATGACCCTACATGTGTCACGGAGCGGGTACTACAAGTGGCGGACAGAAAAAACCAGTACGCATATGCTTCGTAAGGCTGCGATAATGAAGCGAATTCAGTATCATTTTACAGACCATCAAAAGCGGTATGGGAGTCCGAAGATCACCCGCCTGTTACATCAAGAAGGTTATACCGTTACCGAACGCACGGTGAGTGTGTACATGCGACATATGAAGCTTCGCTCCATTGTCTCCAAAACGTATCGGGTACAGACCACTGACTCCAATCATGACCATCCGATTGCCCCGAATACGCTGAACCAGCAATTTAAAATACGCAAACCCAATTCAGTATGGGTTACCGACATTACGTACATTCCTTGCCGGGGAGGGCGCTTGTACCTGGCTAGTGTGATGGACCTTTGCACGCGCGAAATCGTGGGGTGGCGTTTGGACAACCATATGGAAACTAGCTTGATTTCGGGCGCTTTACAAGATGCCTACGAAGCTAAACAACCGGAAAAGGGTCTATTACATCACTCCGATAGAGGTTCTCAATATACTTCTCATGAATACACAAAGCAGTTGAAAGCGTATGGCATGGAGTCCAGCATGAGCCGCAGAGGTAACTGTTATGATAACGCCTGTATCGAGTCGTGGCACAGCATTTTGAAAAAGGAGCTCATTTATTGTAATCCACGATTCAAAACTAAGGAGCAAGCCTACCAGACACTTTTTCAATATATTGAGTTTTACTATAACCGCAAGCGAATGCATGGCGCGCTGGGGTATCTTTCTCCAGTTCGTTTTGCTGAGCAATTGACTAGAATGTCTGTTGCGTGACTGTCCACTTTCTTGACAGAGGTCCATAGTTACTACTGTTGTAGCTTTAGTCGCTGCTTTTGAACTCATAGCCACTGCTTTCGGACTCAGATGACCTTAATCGTAACTTTTGGGCTCATTTGGAATTCTAACGGACCCCAGGGTCACTATTGGCGCGAAAACACTAATTATCGACCTCAAAAAGCTGAATAGCTGCATTGGAGTCCGAAACTCTGCTCTAATGCTCATAAATTTGCATATAGCGTCATCTGAGTCCGCAGTAATCTAAATTCGAAACTCAGTTTGCTTTAGTTGCTATTATCGTGTACATAATTGCTACTGTCGGAGCTTTAGTCGCTGCTTTTGAACTCATAGCCAATACTTTCGAACTCATAGCCGCCTGCTTTCGGACTCAGATGACCTTAATCGTAACTTTTGGGCTCATTTGGAATTCTAACGGACCCCAGGGTCACTATTGGCTCGAAAACACTAATTATCGACCTCAAAAAGCTGAATAGCTGCATTGGAGTCCGAAACTCTGCTCTAATGCTCATAAATTCACATATAGCGTCATCTGAGTCCGCAGTAATCTAAATTCGAAACTCAGTTTGCTTTAGTTGCTATTATCGTGTACATAGTTGCTACTGTTGTAGCTTTAGTCGCTGCTTTTGAACTCATAGCCACTGCTTTCGGACTCAGATGACCTTAATCGTAACTTTTGGGCTCATTTGGAATCCCATCGGACCCCAGAGTCGCTATTGGCGCGAAAAATACTAATTATCGACCTCAAAAAGCTGAATAGCTGCGCTGGGGTCCGAAACTCTGCTCTAATGACTGAAAATTCGCATATAGCGTCATCTGAGTCCGTTGGCCGCTGAGGATACTTGGAAGGTCACTTAGCGAGTGATTTGTTGTCTGACTTAGCCGTTAACTTGGTGTGTAGCTCAGTGAGTTACTCGGCCGGCGGGTGACTTGGTGTTACTTGGTGTGTAGCTCAGTGAGTTACTCGGCGGGTGATTAGTTGTGTTAGTCAGTGAGGTGACTTAGCCGTTAACTTGGTGTGTGACTCAGTGGGTAACTCAGCGGGAGATTTGTTGTGTGGCTTAGTAAGTCGTTTAGCGGTTGACTTAATGTGTGACTCAGTTAGTAACCTACACGTTACTAGTTATGTGACTCAGTTAGTAACTTAGCCGTTAACTTGGCGTGTGACTGACTCAGTGTGTAACTTAGCAGTTGACTTGGTATGTAACTCAACAAATGACTTTGCATTGGTTAGCAGATTAGATGTATCAGGTGGCCTGACCCTACTATGTCACCTGCCAAAAGTGACGTTTGTCGTAGGTTGGCTTTCATTTGCTGCCCCTTTATGCTGAAGCAATCTGCCAGGACTAAAAAACGCAGAGCAGTGATCCCCCCTTAACGGGAGGATCACTGCTCTGCTATATTTACGGACTTTTTTAACCCAAGGACTCTGTCTCGTTCAGCGAAAAATCTACTATTAAGAAGAGCTCAGCAATTATCAGCTGATCTTGTAATTCTTCTGCTCTGCTTTTTCAGCTTTCTGGATTCGAAGTCTAAATAGCTTCACTAAATTCTGACGCGTATGCTCTTCGTGACAGCTGTCCAATTTTTTAATGATAAACCGATCGATGGACATGTCAATCGCTCCTTTTAGATCATTCTGGAACTTATAGAGACAGGAAATTATTTCCTGTTCTCTTGTATCACCTATTAACCTTGTTTTCATTTTTTCAAACTCCTTAAGCGCAAACAAATTTCAAGAACAAAAAAATAATTTACAAACAAAAGATTACATGCTATATTAAATATAGTTAATATTAAATACACACATGCAAGGGAGAAATCATAATGTCTAAAGTTCTATTTATTAAAGCAAACAACCGTCCAGCAGAACAATCCGTAAGTGTTAAGCTGTACAATGAATTCTTGGAGAGCTACAAACTCAACCACCCAGAAGATGAAATCACTGAGCTTGATCTGTTCGCAGAGCAACTTCCATACTACGACAATACCCTGATCACTGGTATGTATAAAGCCGCTCAAGGATACGAAGCAACACCTGAGGAAGCAGCTGGTGCCGCTATCGTTAATAAATATCTTAATCAGTTCATCGCTGCAGATAAGGTAGTATTCGGTTTCCCACTGTGGAACATGACTGTACCTGCTGTATTGCACACTTATGTAGATTACCTTTGCCAAGCTGGTAAAACATTCTCTTACACTGCTGAAGGTCCAGTTGGTCTTTTGACAGGTAAAAAAGCAATCGTTCTGAATGCAAGAGGCGGTATCTACTCTGAAGGTCCTGCTGCAAGTGCTGAAATGGCAGTAAACTTCATCGTTGGTAACCTTAACCTGTGGGGAATTAAAGATATTACACAAGTAATCATCGAAGGCCACAACCAACTTCCAGCACAATCCGCTGAAATCATTGAAAACGGATTGCAACTGGCTAAGGAAACTGCTGCATCCTTCTAAACCATAACCGTTTAGATTCAATTCAATAATGAAGGGCGCCCCTTAGCTGTCAAAAGCTAATGGGCGCCCTTTTTCAATGTCTATGCCGTTATATCAATTCTTTTTAATATTCATCCAGCTCTTTACGCCATCCGTATCCTCTGGTTCTGGATGAACTCACTTTAGTGGAAGCTGCGCTTTTTCTCTTAAGCTTGGCTTCTTTATTATTTTGGTACAATACTTCTCGTTGTGTTTTTCGGTAGTTGAATAGTCTCTTCTCTTCCAGTTCACCTGTTTGGACTGCTTCCAGTACAGCACAGCCCTCTTCGCGTTCATGTCTACAGTTACTAAACCGGCACTTAGAAGCTAGACCGCTGATATCACTAAACGCTAGATCAAGACCACCTTCATCTTCCCAGAGCTGCAGCTCCCGCATCCCCGGTGTATCTACGATAATCCCCCCATCCGGCAAAACAAACAGTTCACGGTGGGTAGTAGTATGACGTCCGCGGCTATCCCCTTCTCTAACATCCTGCGTAATCTGAAGGTTCTTCCCGCATAGCCAGTTGACCATTGTCGACTTCCCACAACCGGAAGAGCCCGTAAGAGCTACTGTTTGACCCTCACCAATGTAAGGCAGCAGCTTCTCGCGTCCTTCATCTTGTATTGCACTAACAGCATGTACTGATACTCCGGGAGCCGCGCTCTCCATTTCAGCGATTTTACTGTCTGCATCATGACAAAGATCCGCTTTAGTGAGTAGAATAACTGGATTTGCCCCACTATTCCAAGCCATGATCAGATATCTCTCCATCCGGCGAACATTAAAGTCATCATTCAACGCGCTGACCAGAAATAATGTGTCTACATTGGAGGCAACAATTTGCTCATCTTGTGTATTTCCTGCGACCTTGCGTGAGATCACACTCTGCCGAGGCAATACGCCATGTATGATTCCATGCTCGCCGCCATCTTGCATCGCCAATGCTACCCAGTCTCCAATGGCAGGAAAATCACCCGAGGCTACAAATGTGTGTCTCAGCTTCCCGGCAAGCTCTCCCCACGTCTCTCCTACATCAGTTAACACCTTGTACTTACTGCCAAAGTCACCAACGATTCTCCCGGGAATAAATTGTTTATCCTCTGCATGACTCCACTTTTCATTCCATTTTGTACTCCAGTTTTCATTCCAACCATATTGCTTTATGCTATTCATTCATTTCCTCCTAAAAGATATGTTTATGTTTTTTCTTGCCCCTTGGCGTTTTCCGAGAACACAAAAAGCCGCCGGAAATAAAGACTCCGGCGGCGGTATGTAGACATGTGGATTTATTACACCAAATCCAATCTTTCTACACACGCAAAAAAGCCACCGGACCCTATACGGTTCCCGGTGGCTCTAATAAGCGTAATTGAGCTTACCTGCTAAACTGCCCGAATCAATTATTCGGCAGCAGCTGTTCCCGGAAGACACGTATCCACAACAGTTGAGTTCATTACATTTAAAACTGTCATAAAACATCGTCTCCTTCCGAAATTTAAGATGCTGTTATCATAATTGGTGCAGCAGTAAAATGTCAACCCCAAATTTTCCAGATTACAAAATAGCCTTTAATTCTTTCAGCTCACGGATCATTTTCCAAGGTTGGATGTCCAGCTGATCATCCCAAGGATGTTTTCTTTGCAGCCATATCCCTTCAAGGCCAGCCTTTCCTGCACCCCAGATATCATTTACCGGATGATCCCCTATAAACAAGGTTTGATCCGCAGAGGCACCCAGCCTGTCTAAAGCTAATTGATAAATCGCAGGGTCAGGCTTCGCAATGCCAACTTCTCCAGATATAACTATAGCCTTGAAGTACTCTCGCAGGCCGAGAATATCAATTTTGGTGTTCTGGATTTCTTTTTTACCGTTGGTGACCAGCCCCAAAGTATATCCACGCTCCACGCAATACTCCAGAACCTCCAAAGCATGCTCCATGGCTGCACCATGATTGATGTAGCTCGCATCATAATACGCTCGGATATGTTCAGCCGTCACAGGCTTTTCCCAAGGCAGGATCTCACTAAGTTCTAAGAAAAATCCGTCTTTATCACGGTAGCCATCAGCATCTCTGTGGATCATATCCTCGATCACGGCCTGCGCTTCCGCAGGTTCAAGATGCCCAAGAAAATCCTGCACGAACTGAGTGCTAAAGCTGCGAAATGTATAGTCGCGATCCATTAAAGTATTGTCCAGATCAAATAAAATAGCTTGTACTTCCTTCATCAAGCAATTCCCCTTACATGCTGTTAATTTTCAAACTTAACCTACAGAATGTAATTGTACTATGCCTTAAGAGACAAAGAAAAGACTATTCAACAAAAAGGATTTGTGGCTTCCCTTTTACTGAACAGTCTTTGTGAAGATTCGTATCTGCGTCATTCCTTTACTCGAAATGCTCTGCCCGATGGGTCAGCATCATTTCTTCATCCGTAATATACAGCGGAAAAGGAGGTGTTTCTTTCAGATAACTTTCTGTAGATAACAACCGATAATGAACCTCTGGCAACCAGGTGTCTTCAAGCAGCGGTAGCTTGCCTGTATCACTAATATAACTGTCTACAGCAGCCTGAACTAAATCCAGATAATACGGCACTAACTTGTCTTCTTCCTCGAAAATTTCATAGGTCTCTCGAGACATATAGAAATTCCGTTCGGGTATTCCACCTAAATAACGTTTCAGACGACTCATATCGATTCTTTTGTCCTCTAAGATTAATGCTGTTCTATTAATAGGTCCAGGCATATCTTCTTCGAACTTTCGAATCGCCTGTTTCACTTGAGGTAATGTGACGGTTACATGATCTGATTTGGGTTGCTTTTTTGTGCGTTTAAATAACATAACGAAAGTCTCCTTTCTAAATATGTCTCAGATAACGCTTACAATTCCATTTTATTCGAAATTCGAATAATTAATCAGTACATTTCAAATCGACACAGAATGTTAATATTTAAAAGATCATTATTTGACATATTCCCACCGAGTCCATACTTCTCGAGGATTTAGTTCATACTTGTCCTTCTCACGATACATAAACTGATGCATGATGAATTCACGACGAATAGTGGCAAAATCTTCATGAAACTGCTTAATAAACTCATTGATTTCCTTTTCCGTATAAACAACACCTGGCTCCAGCTTCTCAACCATGTATTGAAGCGCTATCAATTTCTTCTTGTATTGTGCGGGAATTTGCCGCAGCCGTCCATCTTTAGAGAAAAAATTACGGATTACAGTATCCTGAAGACTATTCTCAGGCAATTGCTCTTCCATATTCTCAGCTCCTTTCGAAAAAATAAATTGCAGTGAAGCTTCAGCCCCATTATTGATAAACTCCGGATTCAGTTTAAAGTAAACTGTATTTTTGTCGCGTCTTTCCTTTATTAGAGCCGCTTCACGTAATTTAGCCGCATGATGAGTGACTGTAGGCTGCGATAAATTCAACTTTTCAGCCAGCGCTTGCCCGTGCATTTCTCCTTGGGACAAAAGCAACAATAAGCGAAGACGCGTTGGATCAGCTAAAGCTTTATGATAACTCACGATTTTCTCCAACTGCACTGGGTTCACGCTCCTAGAATTTCACAATAAATTGATACATTAGATATATATCTAATTATATAATAATCAACGTTGTTCTTGCAATGGTTATTATACTCAATCTGCTCTTATGGAAAAATTCATGAATTTAGGGTAGGATTTAAAGAAAAGATAGTAACAATCAGGAGGTAACCCGCTTTATGAAAGATGTCATTATTATCGGTGCAGGTCCTTGCGGCCTCTCGGCAGCTATCGAATGCCAACGCCAAGGCCTGTCCAGCCTTATCATTGAAAAAAGCTTTATTGTGCACTCCATTTATTTGTATCCAACAAATATGCAATTTTTCAGTACGGCTCAGTTATTAGAAATCGGGGATGTTCCTTTCACTTCGACGAACGACAAGCCTTACCGTCATGAAGCGCTTGTCTATTATCGCCGAGCCGCCGAGCAATATGGTCTAGAGATCGCCGCTTATGAAGAAGCTTTATCCATTGAGCCGCTTGAAGATGGAACCTTTGCCGTACATACGTCAAATATGCGTGGTGAGCATCAGAAACGTATCACTGCAAATGTAGTTATAGCAACAGGTTATTTTGATCAGCCGAATATGATTGGCATTCCAGGTGAAGAACTACCTAAAGTTACTCATTATTTCGGTGAAGCCCATCCTTACACGGGAATGAAGGTAACTGTAATTGGCGGCAGTAATTCCGCAGTAGATGCAGCACTGGAGCTTATGCGTGTAGGAGCTACGGTAGATATGGTATATCGTGGTGAAAGCATCTCAGAGAATATTAAACCTTGGGTTCGGCCAATCTTTGAAGGCATGGTGCAAAAAGGGAAAATCACTCTGCACTTAGGCTCGCGTGTCACTGAAATTACTGCAAGCTCAGTAATTGTTACGGATCATAAGGGGGACAAGAAAGCATTGGATAATGATTTCGTTCTTGCCTTGACTGGCTTCCGTCCGAGCCGTACCCTCCTCACTTCAGCGGGTGTGATCATGGATGACGACATGGATAAGCCTGCTTTTAACACCTCTACCATGGAAAGTAATGTTCCAGGGTTGTATGTTGCTGGAGTAATCGCCTCCGGCCGCAATGCTAACGAAGTGTTTATTGAGACCGGAAGAGGGCATGGTAAGCTTATTGCAGATCACATTGTGTCAAAAGAAAGTTCTAATCCTAAGGAGTTGAAACATTAAGATGGACATGACCTCTTTGCTTTTGCTTGGACTTGCAGCGCTTGGAATTATCAGCAGCAATTCCCCTGTAACAATAGCAATGGTCGTCCTATTATTGCTAAGAGTACTTGGCTTACAGCAAACTTTTCCTTGGCTAGAAAAATACGGTTTAACCATCGGGATTATCATCCTGACCATCGGGGTCATGACCCCATTAGCCAGCGGCAAAATATCGCTGCAGACAGTCGGTCAATCCTTCTTGCACTGGAAGTCCTTGCTTGCTATCGCTATCGGCATTCTTGTCGCTTTTCTTGGAGGCCGCGGTGCTACGCTCATGACCAACCAACCCACAGTTGTTGCAGGTCTACTGATTGGCACGGTGATCGGGGTTGCGTTATTTAAAGGCGTTCCGGTCGGTCCGCTGATCGCAGCCGGCATTTTATCACTTATGATCGGCAAAATGTAATAGAACAGCACACAAAAAAGACCGCTTTTGGCGGTCTTTTTTGTGTGCCTTTTATAGAAGCCACTACATCACTATTCCTCCACCTGAGAAATGGACTGCGGAATTTGCTGCACCGCTCTTTTTTCAACGACTAATAAATCTTCAACGCCATACTCTGTCTTAATTTTCTGCAACTGCTTCAAAGCCTCTTCTTCTGTATTAAAATATCCTGCTTCCACGAGATATAAGCCCTTCTCATCCTTTAACATCCGCACATCCTCTAACCCATATAACATTTCTTCAGCCATACCCAGCGCCTCACCAGAAGGCTGTGAGACCGTTCTTAACGAATATACAGAGCCCCCTTTTACTTCGTCTCCTTTCTCTTTTAACGTAATCACTACCTGTGCTGGCTCTTTATATTCCTTTACCTCATAAGCAACCGAGTCCGTAAGCGTGACATTGAACCGAATAGCCGAATCATCTAGCGTAATTAGTGGATAAGCATCCTGGACATATCGGCTTTGTTTTAATGTCTCCAGATCTTTGACTGCTGAGAATTTTCTCGCCCCACTTACTGTAATCGTCATTGTTGCCGGATTTTCCGTAAACTTTACGTTATATGAGCTTGCTAACTGTTGTGTTTCATCTGGATTTGCAAAATTCAAAATCAATTGATCGCTATTCTTCAATTGTTTCACCGAAATAAAGTTCACATCTACTCCATCCTGAATGGTTCCACCACCTGCACTTCCTTCCGTAAATTGCAGAACACTGACCAGCTTACCTAGAACCGGTATTTGATCCATACTACTCGCAAAAGCAGGAACCGTATTTACACCCACCGTAAAAGAAATCAATACAGCCGCAGCTACTGATCCTGTCCATTTCAAGGCACGTTTTGAAGAACTATTTTTCTGTTTATAGATTTTCCCTCTTTCAATTCCTTTACGAGAAGCGAATGATAGTTCTTTAGGAATTTCAATCTCATTATAGGCTTGCTGTAGACGTTCTAGTTGCTTATCCAAAGTACTCACTCTCCTCCATACTTATTTTTAATTTTTCCAAACCTCTATAAATAACGGTTTTGACACTGCTCAGGGGCATATCGAGAACTTCTGCAATTTCCTTTATGGGCAAGTCCTCCAAATATCTCATCACAATCACCATTCTTGATTTTTCATCAAGGCCGCTGAGCGCTTCATGCAAGTCCATAACTTCTTCCCTAGATTTCGGAGCATAGCTGCCTCCCAGCTCTTGATCTATATACACGATTTTTTTAGATTTACGGATAAAGTCCAGCGCACAGTTGACAGCGATCTTGGTGAGCCAAGTTTTAAAATATTGCGGTTGCTTCAATTTATGAATGGAGATATAGGCTTTGAAGACGGTCTCCTGCACAATCTCCAGTGCATCCTCTTGATTCCGCACATAGGAGTAGGCCATTCGGTATAAACGCTCCTGCATGCCTTCAATAAGCGCAGTAAAGCTGTCTTCATCACCTGCTATCGCCTTTTCCTCAAGCGTGGTTTTATTCACGTTCCTCACTTCCTTTCATGATGTTTATAAGCTTTAGACGCACATGATCTCCGAAAAGACTCAGATTCCGTTTAGAATTTTTGCCATAGTATAAGTTACTGTGTGCCGCCACCCTGATTGGAATTCAAAAAAAGTGGCCTTCTCTTTCGAGAGGACCACTAACGTGTTCAAGTATTTTTCCAAAAAAATATTAAGCGTCTAAATGCTGTACGTTAAATAATCGCGCATAACTACCCTCTATCGCCATCAGCTGTTCATGCGTACCCCGTTCAGTAATTTCACCATTCTCAAGTACGACAATCTGATCCGCATGTGTAATCGTTGACAGTCTATGCGCTACAATTAGTGTAGTACGTTCCGAAGAAAGAGACTGCAGCGCTTGTTGAATTAAATGCTCCGATTCCAGATCCAGCGCCGAAGTAGCTTCGTCTAATATAAGAACCTTCGGATCCTTGAGAAATACCCTTGCGATAGCAACCCGCTGCTTCTGTCCTCCGGATAGCTTAACACCACGTTCTCCCACTTCTGTCTCATAACCCAGTGGCAGCTGCTCAATAAAATCATGCGCATTGGCAGCTTTTGCTGCTGAAATGACCTCTTCTTCCGTGGCATTAGGATTACCGAACAAAATATTCTCACGCACAGATCCGCTGAATAAGAAATTATCTTGCAGGACCATGCCGACAGACCTACGCAAGCTTTCCTGTGTTAATTCCTGTATATCATAACCATCCATTTGGAGGCTGCCTTTACTGATGTCATAGAATCTCGGGATCAAGCTTATAAGGGAGGACTTTCCTCCACCGCTCATTCCGACGAACGCAATGGTCTGTCCGGGCTGAATACTCAGATTAATATCTTTTAAGACCCAATCATTCTCTTCGTTATATTTAAACCATACATTCTCAAAAGCAATCTCACCACGTGAATCCTTTAGCACTTTTGCTCCCGGCTTGTCTACAATATCATAAGGCTCATTCAGCAGCTCAAGCACCCGTTCAAGAGAAGCAGAGGCTTGCGTAAGCACCGTCGAGGAATTAATCAATCTCCGCAGCGGGGAATACATCCGGTCCAGATAGCCAAAGAAAGCTACAAAGGTACCTACTGTCAAATTGCCATGAATGACCTGATAACCACCATATCCGATGACCAAAAGAGGTGCTATATCCGTTAATGTATTAATAATTGCGAAGGTCATAGCATTCCAGCGGGTTTGCGCCATCGCTTTTTTAAGAAAGTTACCGTTGATGTCCTCAAACTGCTTCTGATCCACTTTTTCCATCGTAAAGCTGCGGATGATTGATATCCCTTGAATCCGTTCATGGAGATAACCTTGAATGCCAGCCAGAGCTTGGGAACGATCTTTCGTTAACAGCTTAAGCCGCTTATACAATTTGTTAACTGCAATTGCGTAAAAAGGTAATACCGAGATAGACACGAGCGCCAGCACCGGATTTAAATAAAACATAAATCCCAAAGCAAAAACTAGTGTAAACGTGTCGAGCCATACATTCATCATGCCGACTTCGACCAAATTTTTGGTCTGCTCAACATCGTTAATAAATCTGGAGATGGCTTCTCCCACCTTGGTATTCTGATAATACCGCAGTGACAGCCGCTGTAAATGACTGTAAAGCTTATTTCGCATATCGAACAACACTTTACTTGTGATAAGCTGAGCAAAGTATTGGCGATAATACTCTACGGGCCCTCTTACGATAACAAATAAAATTAAGGCACCACCCAAAATAAGCATCAAATGTGATACCCGTTCCTCAATCCCCATGCTCGGGTTCATTAGGAGGTCATCGACCACGTATTTCAGAATCATTGGCAGTGTTAGCGGAATACTGAATTTGATCATGCCGATAAACAGCGTAAACACAATCAATTTCATATAAGGTCGTACAAAAGTAAAATATGATTTCCATTGCTTCACAGGAATATTCTGTCCCTTCTCTTTAGTGAGTTGCTAAGTACAGTTGACTTTTGCTCTCTACAGTGTTTTTATAATTTTAGATCATAAGTACAATTGCAGTACCGAACTTCAGGAGGATAACGATGTCTAGACAATTTGTGACGGAAGCCGTCATGATGGCGATTTACGGCCAGCTTCTCGTATCGAGCAGCCCTGTAGAATATATAGTGCCTTATACTACCGTGATGGAACTATACGAACTGCGAGACAGCGATGATCCGTTGATGAACCGTCCGGACGACGACAAGCATGTTAAGTTGAAGATAAGTGAGCTCATTGCTTATTTTGAAGAACCGCTCAACGCGAAGAAGATCAACCGCTGTTTAGCTGTGCCTTGGGCGAAAAGCTCAGGTATTCTCCTTGGCGGGCAATCCAAAATCACCATCATTAACAGTATGGATACCGCTGCCTACGGTGAGATGTTCGATCCCATCGAAACAGAGCTTCTGCTGTCCTCACAACGTGAGAAAGTACCTATCCTAACGGATCAATTTGAATTGATTCAACGGATCATCGAGGGTGGAGTTCCAGTTCAGGTGTACGATATTGACGACTTCGACTTCGCTCTGGAGGAAGAAACCTCTCGCAATTTGCACTGATAACACCTATGTATCTCCAACTGGAATACCCTCATTTTAAAGACAGCATTTGAAAAGCCCCTGCCTTTTGGCAAGGGCTTTTCCTGATTAAAATAAACAATCATTAAGACAACTATACCTGCACTTCGCCGGATGCCGGCTTTGGTTCGTACTTATATTCAATGTCATCCTCTGACTCAGAGTATACGATAGATAGGTCATAACCTTCCATATACCACAAGTCCTGCTCCTCCATGTAGAACACAATATCATCCTGTTTGACCTGAATAGCTGGACGCCCAGGTGCTTCTGTAGCAATGCCCAGCGAAAAACCGGGGTGAAGTCCACCTCCCGAGCTATAACGGGGAAATAAACGAATATAGTCTCCATTCTTAAGGTCCAATTCTCTCTTAAACCAAGCTGCCGCTGCTTGACTAATTTCCATGTTCATTTCTCTCAGCTCCTTTGTATATTCTAATCATAACGAAAATAAGTCGATATTCAAACAACTTTATGCAATTAATGATTTCCCAATCTATTTAAAATTAAGTTTGACAAATTCGCGAACCGGATGATAAACTCTGAACATAACTAAACGTCTTCTAGTTATTACCAAATTAATGAAAGGGGTGAGCGCGGTGTTTACGAAGTTACAGCCATATTATTTTACTATTGTTGGAATTTTTACTCAACCGAATACCGAAGCAGCCCAAGTGATTAAGCCATCCTGAAGTTTTTGCGAGTCTTATGGACCGTATAACTTTAGTTCTTGAAGGTCTCTCACATGCTTGGTGCTGTAACGCACCGTGCGCATGATAGCTGTAAATTACAGGCATATCGTCCGTTTTCGGATGATATGCCTTTTTTGTTTGCTGAAGAGATAATCACTTGCGCTTTTATCAGCATCACAAGCAATCATTACAACCTGAAAGGAAGGGATTTACTTGTTCTCTGTTCTTCGCGATCTCGGCTGGTTTTTTCGCCGAGAAAAAAGGCGTTACCTGATTGGACTCATATTACTCATAGGTGTGGGCGTTCTTGAATTACTCCCTCCACGTCTGCTAGGCAATGCCATTGACGACATAGTACGCGGTTCGATTACTACAGCATCGCTTGCCAAATATATCGGCATGATCTTCATTTTGCTGCTAGTTATTTATTGGATTACCTACATATGGATGCACAAACTTTTCGGAGGTTCCAACCTTGTTGAGCGCCTGCTGCGCTCCCGATTTATGAATCATCTTATGACTATGACACCCTCGTTCTTCGAAAAAAATAGAACTGGTGACCTCATGGCCCGGGCAACCAATGATATCAGAGCCGTCTCAGCTACCGTAGGATTCGGGATGCTTACACTGGTGGATTCTACAATCTACCTTACGGTTGTGCTGTTTGCGATGGGCTTTCTCGTAAGTTGGAAATTGACCCTTGCAGCAGTATTACCATTACCTCTAATTGCAATAGCTATGATTTTTTATGGTAAAGCTATTCATGATCGGTACAGCTTAGCGCAGGATGCGTTCGGAGATATGAATGACCAAGTGCTCGAATCTGTCTCTGGTGTGCGCGTAATCCGTGCTTATGTCCAAGAGCGTCTTGATGAAAAACGTTTCTCGGATATTACTGAAGATGTTTACAACAAAAATATGGCCGTAGCTCGTGTCGATGCTTTCTTCGAACCAACTATCCGCTTCTGCGTCGGACTCAGCTACATTATTGGTCTTACTTATGGGATTTACCTTGTATTCCGCAATCAGATCACACTGGGTGATCTAGTCTCCTTTAATATGTACCTCGGTATGATTGTATGGCCGATGTTCGCTATTGGAGAATTGATCAACATTATGCAGCGTGGTGGAGCTTCCCTCGAACGTATCGACGAGACGTTAAACTCCAAACCCGATGTTCAAAATGCTGCCCATCCCGTACAAGTTCCCCACCCTACTCGAATCGAGCTTAACGATGTGACTTTCCGTTATCCTTCTTCGACGATAGACAATCTAACCCATGTCAACCTAACCCTGAACCAAGGGCAGACATTAGGTGTAGTCGGGCGTACAGGAAGCGGGAAATCTACACTGCTCAAACAATTGCTCCGCGAATATCCGACAGGTAATGGAGAAATCCTTATCTCTGGCGTGCCTATTCAACAGATTTCCCTGGATCAGCTGCATAGCTGGATGGGTTATGTTCCACAAGAGCAAATCCTTTTCTCCAAATCCGTTCGGCAAAACATTCAGTTTGGTCTAGACAACGCCGATGACGATACGATTATGCAAGCCATTACAGCTGCCGCTTTCCAGAACGACCTGGGCACATTGTCCGATGGTCTGGATACTCTAGTGGGTGAACGTGGTGTATCTCTCTCCGGTGGACAAAAGCAACGTGTCTCTCTGTCCAGAGCTTTTATCGCTAATCCTGATATTCTTATTCTGGACGATGCCTTATCAGCCGTTGACGCTCGTACGGAAGCTCAGATTATCGACAATATCCGGAATGAACGTGCCGGAAAAACCACATTAATCTCTACTCACCGTCTTTCTGCCGTCCAACATGCCGACATGATTGTTGTACTGGATAACGGACAAATCGTTGAGCGAGGTACACATCAGGAACTATTGGATTTGAATGGCTGGTACCGTGAACAATATGATCGGCAGCAAGTCGAAAATAACTTATCAAATGATTAAACTATAACCATAAATAAACGAGCTACGACTACGCAAAACATTTTAGGAGGTGTCACGGTTGACACAAAGTACAGGCAAACGCCTGCTGGAATATGCATTGACCGCAAAGAAAACCTTTATCGCAGCCCTTCTGCTGCTTTCAATCGGGGTAGCGGCAGAGCTGGCAGGTCCATTTATAGCCAAAAGCATGATCGACAATCACATGCTGGCCATCGAGAAGCCCTATTTCAGCACTACGTCTCCCGATAAGGCGGCTGAATATAACAATAATTTATACAAACGCGGCGATCGCTTTGAGCCTGATGAAACTAAAGGCCAAGAAATTCGTGTTCTTCAAGCAGGGAGAAGTTTCTATTTTATTAACGAAGCTGTAACACAGCCTGACGGTGAACGAAAGTTCATCGATGGAGAGATGCATATCACCCGTGGTGATAACGAAGTTATCTATCCCGCGGTTAAGCTGTCGGCCGATGAGCTGTTCGCTTTTTACAAACCCGAGCTTCCTGGGATCTATCAGTTGGTCGGAATGTATGCTATTTTTCTTGTAATCTCCATCTTTGCTGAATTCGGAAAAACCTACTGGCTGCAATCTTCGGCGAATCAGGTAATCCGGAAGCTGCGGACAGATGTATACGCGCATATCCAGCGACTACCCGTTCATTTTTTTGACAATTTGCCTGCTGGTAAGGTAGTGTCGCGGGTTACAAATGATACCGAGGCGATTAAGGATCTATTCATTGCGGTCCTCTCCAATTTCAGCACCGGTATTATCAATATAACTGGCGTGTATATCGCTCTGTTCTTACTTGATGTCCGTCTGGGTCTGATCAGCTTGTTCATTGTACCTATTCTTGTGCTGTGGATCGTGCTCTATCGCAAAATTGCGACCAAATACAATACGATCATTCGCTCACGTCTAAGTGAAATTAACGCCATTATTAATGAATCGATTCAGGGGATGTCAATCGTCCGGATATTCCGCCGTCAGAAGCAGCTTAGTGCAGAATTTGAGAACCTGAACGATGATTACTTGAAATATCAGAATAAAATGTTAAATCTGAATGCTTTCACGTCCCACAATCTGGTGAACTCACTTCGCAGTCTCTCTTTTGTGATGGTGCTTTGGTATTTCGGACATGGCAGTATTACTGGTTCAACCTTTGTATCCTTAGGCGTTCTGTATGCCTTTGTCGATGTGCTCGGACGTTTGTTCCAGCCTATCACAGGTATGGTGAACCAGTTGGCGAACCTGGATACTTCTATGGTATCTGCGGGACGTGTGTTTACGCTTATGGATGAACCTGGAGAGAATGTTACGGACGGCTCCATGCCACGCTACAAAGGGAAAGTGGAATTTAAGAATGTATCTTTTGCTTATAAAAAAGACTACGTCCTGCGCGATATCTCCTTTGAAGCACGCCCGGGTGAAACTGTCGCTCTTGTAGGTCATACGGGTTCCGGCAAAAGCTCAATCATCAATCTGCTGTTCCGGTTCTATGATCCACAAAAAGGCGATATTACGATTGACGGTCAAAAGGTTACGGATATTCCGAAGCAGTGGCTGCGGAATCACATGGGCATCGTGCTGCAGGATCCGTACCTCTTCACGGGCACCATTGCTTCGAACGTCAGCCTAGGGGATGAACGAATTTCCCGTGAACGGGTAGAACGTGCTTTGCGTGAGGTTGGTGCGGATAAGTTACTCGCTCATCTTCCACAAGGATTTGATGAACCTGTCATCGAAAAAGGAAGTACTTTATCTGCGGGTCAGCGGCAATTGATTTCTTTTGCGAGAGCTCTCTCCTTTGACCCAGCTATTCTCATTCTAGATGAAGCTACCTCCAACATCGATACAGAAACGGAAAGCGTCATTCAGGATGCGCTGGAAGTTCTCAAAAAAGGACGCACCACTTTCATCATCGCTCACCGCTTATCCACGATTCGCAGTGCAGATCAGATTCTAGTCCTGCATCACGGAGAGATCGTAGAACGCGGCAGCCACGATGAACTGATGGCGCTTGGCGGAAGATACTTCCGTATGTACCAGCTGCAAGTAGGTGCTGCTGCTAACAGCTCTGGCGATAACGCTGGCGCAAGCAACCGTCCAGCACTCGGAAACTTGCAACCCTCTCTTGAAAAAATGTAATTTAAAACCCTGAGTCACTTCATTGTGATTCAGGGTTTTTTCCTGCTTGATCTTAGAACAGATGTTCTGTATTATGGAAATTAATACATAACCTTGGAGGAGCAAACGATGCTTACTTATAATTTGACTAAGAAACAAGCCAGGCTTTTTCTGCTATCTCATCAAAAGTTAACTGCTGGAGCTATCCCTTCTGGAAAACTTAGTATTTATGACTATGTTCGTCACGTAGGCTGCATCCAATATGACCCCCTTAATATCGCTGGCCATAATCATGAGCTGGTCCTCCAGGCAAGGATACCGGGATTCACACCAGAACTAGTCCAAGAGCTTCTGTATAAAGACAGGCTGCTCGTTGATGGCTGGGACAAGAACATGTCTATTTTTTGTACCGAGGATTGGCCTTATTTTAAGCGGAGAAGAACTGCTGCTGCCTCCCATCATCAGGCTAATGAGCCTGTAATGGTCGCTGTAGCACAGGTTCGTGAAGAGCTTCAGAAGCGTGGTCCTCTCTCCTCTCTGGATTTAGACGGAAAGGAAAAAGTAGATTGGGCTTGGGCTCCGACAAGATTATCACGAGCTGCAATGGAAAGCATGTACTTTTGGGGAGAGATTGTTGTCCACCATCGTGTACATACCCGGCGATATTATGATTTCGCTGAACGTTTGTTACCCTCAGAGCTGCTGAGTTCAGCCGATCCAAATGTCACGGAAGAACAATTTCATGATTGGTATGTGTTACGTAGAATAGGAAGTATCGGCTTGTTATGGAATAAATCTGGAGACGGATGGCTGGGCATATCCGGACTGAAGAGCAAAGAGCGTGCGGCGGCGATTCAGAGATTGCTGGAGAAGGATAGTCTCAGAGAAGTTTTGGTCGAGGGGATTAAGGTTCCGCTTTATATCCGCAGTATAGATGCTCCAACCTTGGAGTCTGTGATGCTGCAAGAATCTGAAGAGATTGGGCTTCAACCACGTGATTCATTTGCGGCCGTATTGGCTCCGCTGGATAATTTGTTGTGGGAACGTGAGCTGGTTCGGCAATTATTCGGATTTCATTACCGCTGGGAGGTCTATAAGCCGGCAATAGAACGAGAATATGGTTACTATGTACTGCCTATATTATATAATGATCGTTTTGTTGGCAGATTTGAACCGGTGATGGATAAGAAGAGCCAAACATTGAATATTAACAATTGGTGGTGGGAACCTGGAGAAAGCCTAACACCGGAGATGATTCCGGCATTAGGCGAAGCTTTAACTGCACTCTCTCGCTGTGTTAGAGCTTCTTCGGTTCATTTTAGACCAGAGGTTGTAACTTCTTGCGGATTAGAAGGATTATTACAATAAGTTTTCCTCCTCTAATCCAAGTTTCGTGAACATTTCTGTGCAGTAGCCTTGCAGTTTAACTTCAAGTCTACTTGCTTTATTTTTAAAACGTTTCAGCTCCCGAATCATTTTAGCCCTTCCGGCAGGCGTAAAGGTTTCCTGTATACGCTCTTTAAAGTAATCATGAACGATGTAATTACGTTGTTTCCACACTTCCTCCAACTGAGCGGTTTCTTGCTCCGAGAATGGAAAATGATGTTGGATTTCTTTGATGAGTTGGCCGAGTGAATTGCTGAGTTTTCGCTGATAAAGGTCTGTCAGATCTGCTTCTGTTGGCGTTTTTCCTTGTGATAGCTTAGTAAGCAATAGCAAGTTGGTAAGCTGCTGCTCGAGGGCCTGTCCATAATAAACTGCCAGTCCAAAATAGGCGAATAACTCTTTTGATTGTTCACTCTCAGGTACATATGTATCCTTCATCTTTTCCCCCACTTCTGTATCCTTGTTCCTTTTATCTATACAAGTTATGTTTTGTTGTAATCCCTCTGTCTTGATCTGTACAAATAAAAACCGATAAGCAGTGTTATATATACTAATGCTTGTGCAAAGGAACCTAACACCTCCGCTAATGACAATGTATCAGCTTTCATCATGGCCTCCATTACAGGAGTTACTGGCGGCAACAACCAGATCAAAAAATGAAATATACCAGGCAAACTTTCGCTGATTTGTGCTCCGCCCAGTGATAGTATAACGATAGCTAACAACATACCTGTCGCATGACTGCCTTTTTGAACCCAAGAAGATTGAAAGAATAGGGCAATAGCCACACCAAGCATACCCAATAATCCATGTCCTATGAGCGCGAGAATTAACCGATATCCCCCGGGTGATTCTGCAAAATGACCCGTTACCCAAGGATAAAGGACAATCAATAGATCTAGCAGCAGCGTTAGAAATGCAAGCGTTAAGATACCACCTGCACTATGTTTAGCCGCACTTCGCATGTGAACAACTGCAATCTGCCGATGAACAGCGTGCTCATGATTCAAAAAGCTAAGACTCATCCAAGCGCAGCTTATAAAGAGCATTACTGCTGTAGCGGCATAGCTATTCATAACTGGATTGGGCTTATAAGAATACAATATCAAGACTGCAATCACAATCCCTGCTAACGGGCCGAAATAACGCTGAGATCGAGTATAACTTCGCAGCATGTAAACGATAAACGGATACACGTAAGACCCCCTGTTCAACTCCTAGGATTCATCCATTTTTCTAAGTCATGCGATCCTCCGCGAGGTTCTACCGATTGTATTGAACCACCCGACTCCAAGATAACCCGCAAAAAAGTATCTGTTTCTGAACTTGTTACTGTCAACGCCGTACGTTCTATGTTACAACTATCCTTAAACGTATTTATTGAAATGAAACCTGCCATTTCCTTCAATTGCTGCAGTTTCTGAATCGACAGATTAGACAATAGTATGTATGTAGAGGGTTTTATGTTTAGCTTCTCTGACCCCTGAATTGACTTTACAATTTTCCCTTCATGTATCACATGAACCTGATCCGCAAGCAATTCAATCCATTGGGGTTCATGTACAGAGAAGACTATAGCAGTCCCCTTATTTCTCAAAACGATGAGAAGATCAGCTAACTTATTCATTGAGGGGAGATCAAGGCCCGACATAGGTTCATCAAGAAGCAGCAACGAGGGACTTCCCAACAAGCTTTGAATCAAATTAATTTTTTGCAGCATTCCTTTGGAGAAATTTAGCATCGACTGCTTGCGAAAGTGCTCCAGTTTAAAAAGTTGAAATAACGTTGTTAGCTCCTGTTCGATCCGGACTGGCGCAAGGCCGCTAATCTGACCCATACTTCGCAAGTACTGTTCTGGGGTCAGCTTCAACCCTGGAAACATCTCAGGTGCATAACCAATTCTCAGATTTGGATCCTTACAACTCAGCTTTCCTGAGGAAATGTGGACAAGTCCAGCTAAGATTGACAACAGGGTACTTTTGCCGGATCCGTTTCGTCCGATCAGAGCTGTTACAGTTCCCTTTTCAATAGTGAACGATACATCCTCCAATACGGGTCGGCGTCCATACTGTTTACTGATCTGCTCTAATTCAATTAGGGAAGTAGCAACACCTATACTACCGCCGGCAAAGTTACGATCTACTAAGTTCGCCACTTAACATTCTCCCTTCATATCTACTGTTAATTCTCCGGTTCCCTACGAATTTCCTCTTCTAGGAATCAAAAAAAAGAAAGAACTGCCATAGCAGCCCTTTCTAAAATTTACTTTCAATCCAGTATTTCTCCCCTTTTTTTGTTTATTTAATATTCTGAGATAAAATCTCATCGGCTTGAAGGCGGAACTGTTCGGCAGCTTTTTCAGGAGTGATTTTGCTGAACATAAGCAGATCATATAATTGACGTAATACGCTAGTTACTTCTGAAGCACCCACCGGATCCGGTGGATCCATCGGACTGCTATTCTGCTCCACCCAGTCAATATATTCAAAAACCTGTGCAAGCTCTGGCTCTAGAAATGGCTTCATCTGCTCTTTAATAGCTGAGGACACCGGGACGCCACGTTCTCCCTTAAGCACTTTATTAGCTTCCAGATTATTGACAAAGAAATTAATGAATTTTGCTGCTTCCTCCTTTTGCTTAGAGCTTTTTGAAATCGAAAAAAACATCCCTGGTTTCAAGAATAAGCCGCGATCATTGTGCGGGCCTGGCATGGTGGCTAAAGCCAGCGGTTTTCCGTAACGCTGAACAGTGCTAATAAACTGATTAGAATATCCCCAACCCAGCAATGCTTCCCCTTTGTAAAAAGGGTCTTGATCCGGTTTGTTAACATCTAACGTCCAGATATCAGGTTCGAAAATCAGTTTTTCCTGCATCAGACGCTGCATACGTCCGAAATACTCTACAAACAAGCGATCATCGCTATAGCCAAGGGTTATTCCATCTTCCGAGAACAATGACGCTCCATTCTGCCGTAAATAATAAGCAAAAAACTGTTCTGGCGTCAGATAAGTTCCCAGATAAATTCCTTTCCCCTGTTCCTTTAAAGTAACGCCGATCTGCTCAAAATCCTCCCAGCTCCAATCCGTCCCTGGAGGCTCAATTCCCTGCTCCTTAAAAACTTCTGGATCATACACACTGTACAAAGCATTAATCCCTAGATTAAAACCATATAGCTGCTCGCCTAGTTTACCTCCGGCAAGATTGTTGTCGCTGATGCTGCTCGTATCTATAAGTCCGCTCTTAATATAAAGTGACAAGTCTTGCAATAAATTCAAAGTTCCATATTGCGAAAGGTAAGAGATATCCATTTGGATAATGTCTGGAAGAACATTGCCTGCTGCACTAGGTGCAAGCTTTTTCCAATACTCATTAAAGGCGCTGTAATCATATTCAATTTTCACCAGAGGATTCTGTTGTTCATACATTTGGATAACCTGAATTGTAGCGTTATTCCGGAAGTCACTTCCCCACCAGGCAATCCGGAGGTTAATTTTTTCTACTGCATTCTCTGGTGGAAGGTCCGTTTGTTGCCCGCAGCTACCGAGAGTTGTAATCATGCATAGCAGTGCCAAGCTAAGTATGAATCTGCGCATCACCTACACCTCCTGCGGGAACGGCAAAAGAACACTGACTTTTGTTCCAAACCCAACCGTACTCTCAACATAAATGCCATATTCCTCACCGAAGGCAAGTCTGACCCGGTCACGGATGTTAAGCAAGCCAATACCTGTGCCTCTAGTCTCTACTTCCCCATTTAGTAATCGTTTGAGGAAATCCGCTTCCATTCCGGGGCCACGATCCTCAACTACAATCGCTAGCTTGCCATCAAATGGTTCAGCATATAATAGAATTTGACAAGGTTCAATCATCGTCTCAACACCATATTGAATAGCATTCTCCAACAGCGGTTGCAGGGTTAGCTTTGGAATAGAGACAGTATTGAAGACCTCTGGAATCTCCATATGAAAATCCAAACGTTTCTGAAACCGATAATTCTGAATAGTGATATAATGCTTCACGATTTCTAGCTCTTGCGCGACTGTGATTACATTTTGTTTCAAGCTGATCGATGACCGAAGAAGAAAAGCAAGCGAGACAACCATGCTCGAAATCTGTGCATGTTCACTTTTTTTAGCTAACCAGTGGATAGAATCCAGTGAGTTATAGAGGAAATGAGGATTAATCTGCGCTTGCAAAGCCTTAAATTCTGTCTCTTTTATAATCAGCTGGTTGGCATAGTTCTCTTTGATCAATGTGTTAATCTGTGTTATCATCTGACGAAATGTCCGTTGTAATAACCCCACCTCATCCATTTGCTGAAGTGGAGGAGCCATCAGCTTAGTATCCATACTGTCCAGATCTCCATATTGAACCTCTTTCATTTGACTGATCAGCGAGCGAATCGGTTGTGTCAGATTACGGGCAAAGCTCATCCCTAGCGCAATTATAATCACAATCGCAATTCCAAATACAATGATCATTGTATTCTTCAGCCAAATGGTTTTTTCAAAAATATCATTATAAGAAACATAGTTGTAGTAAGTCCATCCAGAGTAGGAAGATTGCTTCTGTGATACAAAGGCAACTTCTCCATTCATCTCTTTGATTTCGTATCCAGCCCCTGATTTTAAAGGCTGTAAAACCGCCGTTACACCGTCCGCCACTTTCCGATAAGGATAAACCAGTTCCTGACCTGCTTTCAAAATAATATCGCTGTCTTCTGCGGCCACACCAGCGTAATCTTGGGCTAACCTCCCTATATTAATGCGTAAATAGAGCGTGCCCAGCTTATCTAGCGTCATTGGATCATAAGCTCTCACTTCTCGGACCATGACCAGCATCGGATCTGAATCGTCAGGATACAACCAACGTACAGCACCATTCCCCGCTTCTGCCTCTCGGGTCATTCGTGCCGATTTCTCCTCTGTGAACAGAATCGTCTCTCCGTATCTGCTGACCTTCCCTTGAGAATCGATCAAATGTACAGACTGAATGTAACGTTCGTCCATACTGATATGCGTCCATAACCGATCAGCAATCATCTGCCGTGTAACATATCCAGTAAAATCGGAATCATCTTTGCGCAATTCCTTAAGGCCTTCTTGAATTTGCCGATCAGCAATCATCGTCAAAGTCATGGATTCCAGCTTTTTAAGCTCCATATCAATCGTAGTCGAAGACAAATTAAGCAGCCGATACGACTTGTCATAAAGCTGCTTGTCATAAATAGAGTAGGCATAATATAAAGAACCGAACGCCATGGATATAATCAGAATCAGTATCAGAACAATCATCAGGAACACCTTCATTTTAATACTCAAATTCCGATAAACTTTCATCCGGGCTCTCCTTTGTCACTGTAATATAACTTGTATACCACATTATGGATAACCCGGATAGTCTTCTTAATCCGCTTATTTAGCCATGTAACGGTCATATGCAGCCTGATGGATTTTTATAGCTTCTTCAATGCCCATTCCTTTGATCGTATCCACCATTTTTTCAAATTCTGAGATTGGTTTCTGGCCATTAATGATTGCTGTCATCGTTTCATTCAGATACGTGTTGACCTGACTCATAATGGAAGTGCTTTTGCTGGCTTCGTCAACGCTCAAACGAAACGGAGGAAGCGTCAAATCAGAGCTAGCCTTCATCCAAGAAGCATTAGCCTCTCGTTGCCCCTCATCGAACAATAAAGCATCCAAATAACGGCTATCCTGATTGATGGGTCCATCCATAATCGAAAGCGCATATGAGGCTAACGCCTGATCGTAAGTCAAACCTTTAGGATTGTTGGTAATGACATCTGTGAATTTTATTCCTTCTCCTTCCTTCACATAGCTCTCACCTTCAATTCCGAAGTTGAACAATTCATGTCCTTGCGGGCTGTAATTGAAATCCATCCATTGGACAATATCCTTCAGTTTCTCCTTATCCGCTCCGGTAGTGATTGCTTCACCATACGTCAATACTTTATTGTTCATATTAAAAGTAGCATAAGCTGTTCCGTTAGGAGAAACCGGCCAAGGTACACCTGTAAGATTAAAGTTCGGATCGGTATCGCGCATCAGGTTGAAGAATTTGCCCATGCCGCTAAAGACACCACCGCCATAAGAACCGGCTAAATTATTCGTCACTTTATAATCAAAGGCTTTGCCATCGTTGGTCATAATTTCTGGATCAATAAGCCCTTCCTTATACCATGTGGCCATCGTTTCCAAGAAGCTTGAATAACCTAGCTGAATCGGCCCGTATTCGACCTTATCCCCATTCATCTGAAAACCGCCGATTACCCCAAACCCTGGTGAGAAATCGTGCAGCTTCGTCAGGTCACCAGGACCCCAGTTTCCAGTGAACGCCAGCTCATCGGCCTTCCCGTTGCCATTAGGATCTTTTTCTTTAAACGCTTTCAACACAGTATGCCATTCCTCAATGGTGGTCGGCGGCTTCAGTCCCAGCTTATCGAGCCAATCCTTGCGCATTATCAACCCTGAAGTGGCATTCAGCTTCAGCGCATCCAGCTTCAAAAGAGGGAACATATAGATCGTTCCATCATCCAGTGTGATTTGTTTTTTTACATCCGGGTCGGATTCAATGATTTTGCGAAGATTCGGTGCATATTGTTCTATCAGCTCATTTAAACGGATAATTCGGCCATCCTCAATTAATTTCTCCGGCCCACCAACCGCATCCGCCCAATTATAATAAATGACATCTGGAAGCTCTTTCGTAGAAATCAACAGGTTGAACTGATCCTTCTGCTGTCCAAGTGGTGGGTGCGTAAACTTCACTTTGATGCCAGTCAACTCTTCTTTCTTTTTATAGCTGGCCATATCACCAAAACTCTCCAAAGAAGCGGTAAGCTTACCATCATTGGCACGCCAGTAATTAATCGTCATTCCGTCTTTTGTAATTGGCAGTGGAATTTCTGTCAGCTTCTCCACCGGCGTATTAGTTGCGGTAGTATTCCCCTTATGATCTCCCGCCTTATTACCCGCACTAGTTCCATCATTATTGCCTGAACAGCCAGCCAGCATTGTAGAAAGAAGGACGGAACTTAACATCATGGCCCCTATTTTTCTTTTCACCCAAAATCGCCTCCATAAATAAATGTTATTTATTGTTTCACGGCACCGATTAAAGCGCCTTGAACAAAATATTTCTGGATAAACGGATACACCAGCATGATTGGTAACGTTGAGATAATGATAGTGGCGTATTTGATGTTCTCACCGATAGCGAAGCCTGTATCTACCCCAGCTCCCATTGACTCTGTACTGCTGCTAATCAGAATATCCCGCATTACAATTTGAATCGGATAGAGATCCTGACTGCGCAAATACAGCATCGGGGCTACATAATCATTCCAATGGTCAACCGCATAATAAAGAGTCATAACCGCGAGAATAGATTTGGACAGTGGCAGTACAATTCGGAATAAAATCAAGATATCATTAGCTCCGTCAAGCTTCGCCGACTCGATCAAGCTGATCGGTATTCCCTCAAAGCTAGTTTTCATTATCAAAAAATAAAAAGTACTAATCGCTCCAGGTATAATCATCGCCCAGCGGGTATCGACCATTCCGAGGTTCTGAATGAGCAGAAAAGTCGGGATCATCCCTCCGCCAAAAAACATCGTGAAGGTGATTAACTTCATCAGTGTTTTTCTACCGAAAAGATCTGATCTGGACAAGGAATACGCTGCGATTGATGTCATCAATAAATTAACGATTGTCCCAACAGTTACATAAAAAAGTGTATTTAAATATCCACTATAGATTTTCGAATTTTGAAATACCGCTTTGTAAGCTTCGAGCTGAAAGCCTTCAGGCAGCAGCATTAATGACCTGGAACGCAGCAGTTCGTTCGGATCACTCACAGAGGAATTCAGCACATACAGGAGCGGATAAATCGATACAGCCATGATGCCTAACAACAGCAACACATTAATACAGTCAAAGATACGTTCACCTGCCGAACGGCGCATAGGTTCACCTCCTGTTCCTCACCAAAGACTGGTGGAGTTCACTTTTTTACTAATAGAGTTGGCAAGCAAAAGCAGTGAGAAATTTATAACCCCGTTAATTAATCCAATGGCTGTGGAATACGTATAATTGCCTTCCAGCACCCCAGAACGGTATACAAAGGTTGAGATAACATCCGAGGTTTCATAGGTTGGAGCGGTCTGCATCAGTAATATTTTTTGAAAATCGGAATTCATAACCGCGCCCAGACGCAGAATCAGCATAACGACGACAGTAGGCATAATTCCCGGCAGGGTAATGTTCAGAAGCTGTTTCCAGCGACCTGCGCCATCTATTTTGGCAGCCTCATATAATTGGGGATCAATTCCGCTAAGCGCCGCCAAAAAGATGATGGAAGCCCAGCCCGCACCTTGCCAGATGTTGGAGAGAATATAAAGTGGCCGGAACATATCCTTCTCTGCCAGAAACATCACAGGCTGTAGATCAAAAAAGCTACGAACTACGTTAAACAACCCGCCATCAAGTGCTGAGAATGTTTTTAACATGCCGACAACAACCACGACTGAAATGAAATGCGGCATATAGCTAACGGTTTGAATCGTGCTTTTGAACCACTTATTCCGGACCTCATTTAACAGCAAAGCCAATATTATGGGTGCCGGAAATCCGAAAATAATACTGTAAAAGCTAAGAATCAGTGTGTTCTTAATAATCCGCCAAAAGTAGTAGCTTTCAAAAAACATTTTAAAATTATCAAACCCGATCCACTGCCCCGCCATAATCCCTTTTATAGGACTATAGGATTTCTGAAAAGCCATTAGCAGACCGTACATCGGCCCATAGCTGAAAATCAGATAAAAGAGCACCACGGGAATTAACATGATATACACATATTTATTCCGCTGCAGTTCTTTTTTCACATAAGACCATTTGCCGGGTTTCATACCGGACTTCTTGGTCAGCAGCTGATGCTTAAGCTCCATTGGTTGGCCTCCCCGTATGTAATATGACTAGCTTCCTTATGCACATAACTTTACAGGTAAAGCTGTCCTTTCCCCATGTTCATATCCGGTAATTATTTGTTCAAAACCGTGGAACCCTCTTTGTCCTCGCACACAAAAATACCCCACAGTACTTATCGATCAAGTACGTAGGGTATATGGGCTATCTTTAAATGAAACAATTATGGAGCCGTTTTTTTATATTCGGAAGGAGAAAAACCCGTGAATTTCTTGAAGGCTTTGCTAAAGTAGGATACATTATCTCCAAAACCGACTTCTTCAGCTAGAGGTCCAATCGTAAAATGTGCACATCCTTCGATGATTTCGAGCGCTTTTTGCATCCGGTATTTCATAACATAATTCGTAAACTTTTCCCCCGTTTCTTTCTTGAACATCTTACTAACATAATCAGGATTCATATAAATCTCCTGTGCAACAGTCTGCAAAGTTAATGTCTCTTCACAATAACGCCTATCCACGATACGCTTTACCTCTGCCACCATTTGCGATTGCTTACTGCGATTGCGGCTATAACGATCAAGGGTAATCTCTTCTGCAATACTCATTACAAACTGCTGAAAAGACTGGAGCGTGCTAGTCTCCATCATTCGAGGCAGCTTATCAATATATGTTTGCATCTTGTTTTGATCACTCAAACGTATAATCTCCATGAAGATCTGGATCAGATAGGATTTGGTCTTGGCAATGTCATATCTAAGATTCAGAAGTTGATGCAAAAGTGACAGCAGCTCGCATTCAGCATCTGCCCAGTGCCCCGCTTTAATGAGCATAACGAGGTGTTCGAGATCCAGTTGCAGCTCTAGACCTTCCTCATCCTCTGGAATGCTGATATCTTTTTCTGTAATTAAGCTCCCTTCCCCCAGATAAAATCTATGGCTAAGACATTCAATCGTCTGCGTGAATAAAAGCCTTACTTGCGTCAGCTCTCCAGGTTCACTTAATGCGGCCGTCAGATCAATATGATAATATTTCATAAAGGTAGCGCGGATGCTGTCTATTTTCTCAAATAAAGCAGCTTCAGACAGGTCATCTTCCATTAATAACAGAACACGCCGCCCTACGGTGGAGCTTAAAATATGATGTTGAAAAATATCTCCCGCAATATTACTGACCGCGAACAAATGCTCATATTCATGTTCTCCTTCAATCTCTACCAGCAGTAGCCTAACACGTTGACTCTGAAAATTCAGTCCAAATAGCTCACCAAAATATTTCCATTCCTCCACACCATAGGTCTTGTTCGTCACAAGCTCCTTCAGGAATTGTTCTTTGGCATGTGGAAGTACACGTTCCAGTCCATATTTTATCGATAGGATAAAGTTCTCCTCGTACTGCCGTTCCTCTCGCTTCTGAACTACCTCGCTTAGCGCTTCATTCAGGCTCTCTTCGCTGCACGGCTTCAGTAAATAATGTTTAACCCCATACTGCATCGCCATCTTAGCATAATCGAATTCTGAGAAGCCTGTCAGCATAATAAAAGAGGTCTCAGGATGAAGCGCTGTAACCGTCGCCACCAGCTCCAGCCCGTCCATTCCCGGCATACGAATATCGGTAATAATAATATCAGGTATAGCTTGCTTGATTAATTCTAATGCCTCCAAGCCATTTTGCGCGGTTCCAATAAGTTCTGTGCCCAATGCTTCCCAGTTCATTACCGATGAGATGCCATCCAGGATAATAAATTCATCATCAACTAAAAGGACCTTTTGCATGATACTGCTCCTCCAATCTTTTTTGTAAGCGCTATCAATAATATGTAAAAGGTTAAATCTGTATGTATTTAGCATTCTACATGCTTGTTTCCTTTTTTTCTACCAATAGCATGAATCAAACAGACCTGGATATAAAAAACCAGACTATTGCTATATCTCTACAGCAACAGTCTGGCTATTAGTTCATATATGAGAGTTAAGTTATACGATTTACGCATATACCTCAACAGCATCGCTAATCAAACGGCATGCCTCTGCAGCTTTACGGCAGGCATTAATACATTCTTGGCAGTGATTATGTATATGCTTGCTGCTCTCATCCGCGCATGCTTCACATATTTCTGCACATAGTTTTAGAATTCCAGATACAAACGGACTTTGACGGGTCATTGCTTGAATGGCATAAGAACAAATATCCGCACATTCACGATCGAGTCGCATGCTCTCACGAAGAGATGCAAGATCATATTCTTTTAGGCTTGAGACATAGCTGTAGTTACAGGCATTCATACTTTCGAGACAAGCGTCAATGCACTCCTGATATTGAATTCGGGTCATAGCCTTCAACCTCCTGCATTTTTAATGGTATGCCTTACTATTAACCTACAAGATTAGGAATGAACCACAGCTTCTTCTGAAGCAGAACGGATTACAGGCTTCTTTTGATCGTTCCAGGCCGAACTAAAATACGTCCTTCCATCTCCAGCAGCTTCGTGCGTAACTCACTGGATGAGAAATGTTCCCCGATAAATACAGCTACGTCTGGCACTTCGCCTTGAGGTGTGATTTTCATAAAATCAGCTTCACGGTAAGCATATTGAAAAAGAAAACGACTGGAGGTGTCATTAAAGGTCACAATGCCTTTAGCCCTATAAACATCCCGCGGAAGCTCCTTGACGAACTGCTCAAAGGTCTCGCTGTTGACAGGTCGTTTGAAGTAATGTGTGTATGCCATCACGTGATCGTGGGAAGCATGGGTGCCTCCAGAAGGTTGCAGAGCTTCCTCATGCACATGGCTTTCACTGTCGCCCTCTTCAAGCTGTGAATCCGTAAGAACTCCACCTGCGCTACGCAGAAGCTCCTCTGTGTCGATCTCACAACGCTCCGCTGGCATAATCGGTGCATAAGAATTCCATTTTCGCAGAACGGTTGTGATCTCTTCTGCTTCATCTGCTGAGACACGGTCAGTTTTATTCAGAATCAAAACAGAGGCGCAGCGAATTTGCTCCTGCATCAGTCGATAGGTTGCGCCTTGCTGCGCACGGTACAATTCGAGCAAATGCGCGGCGTCAACGACAGTGATCAAGCTTTTCAGCTCTACTTTTTGATACAGTGAAGTTTCGGTTACGCCATCTACAATTTCCAGCGGGTTCGCCGCACCTGTGGCCTCAATAACAACAACATCCGGTGATTCCTTCTTGATAAGAGTAGTTAGCTCTGTACTGAGATCTCCTCGGATAGAACAGCAGATACAGCCGCCGAGCAGCTCAGCCATAGGAACGGTTTGCTCAACCAGCAGCCCATCCAGATTCACTTCACCCAGCTCATTCATCACTACTGCCGGGCGTAAGCCCTGATCTTTCCAATGTTCCAGCAGGCGCTGCAGCAGGGTAGTTTTGCCGCTTCCCAGAAATCCTGACAATATATACACAGGTACAACCTGTTCCATGATTCATCGCTCCTTGCAAATTACGGGTATGGTAGCGAGTTTACTACATGATGCCAAAGCACGCAAGCGGCATCCCTATAACCTCAAAAGATTAGCGCTGGATAACGAAACTTGTCTTTGCTTCCTCCATACCCTATCATGAGAACATCTCTAATTTAGGAGCTGATCTCATTGTCATCCGTTGAAGAACATCGGAAGGAAGCACCACAATCCGTATCCTGCTATATCATTACCGTCTCCGACACCAGAACTACCGAAACCGATACCGGTGGAGCTTTAATCCAATCCATGCTTGAGGCTGCCGGATATGAAGTTATAGGCCGTACCATTATCAAAGACAACTATCAAGACATTCGTGAACTACTCTATAAAAACGCTGATCACACTGGAGTTGAAGCCGTACTGCTCACGGGTGGAACAGGAATTTCTCCCCGTGATACCACCTACGAAGCTGTTTCATCCTTGCTGGATAAAACGCTGCCGGGCTTCGGTGAGATTTTTCGAATGTTAAGCTACACAGAGGATATAGGTTCGGCGGCAATCCTTAGTCGAGCAATTGCAGGTACGATTGGCAACACAGCTATTTTTTCTATGCCCGGCTCCACTGGAGCCGTTAAATTGGCTATGGAACGGCTTATTATCCCGGAGCTTCGTCATGTAATGCGAGAGATATACAAACAATAATCCCACCCATTTTTTTATAAACTAGACAAATAACCAAGCATACCTTTGTTCTGTGCGTATAATACGGTAAGTTCACACACAAAGGAGCTGAAGGAAATGTCAGAAGAATGTCCAAAATGTCCGGCCCAAACTGTCACCGACCCACCTAAGGTGGTTTATCAAGATTATTACCACCCTCAAGTTGTGAATGTTATTCACCCGGTAGAAATCGTTAGACGCCATCACTGTGTCCCAGTTCCTCGCCATTGCTATACCTATTCTGTTAAAGATATCATGTGCGATAACTCTATGATGCCTAGAGGCAGAAGATAAAACTCTACTTCATAACTCTATTAAAAGAATCCTATAAGTGAGAGAAACATCCATGTCCAACGCATGGGGATGTGCTCTCGCTTTTTTCTGCATAAAAGATTTGACAATCCTGACCATTCCCCCTATAATTTTGAACACTTTACGCGAAAGTGGTTTTTGATTAACCAAACAGTTAATCGGAAAGGAAAGAGATGAGCTCACTCCAAACTTTAAATCGAAAGATCAAAACGGTCGTCAGTCCTTTTCATGAGTTATTATGCAGTCTTCATGTCTTCCATCAACCAGAACACCATCCAACAAGATTACAATGGGCTTTGGAGCTCAAGAAAAGAATGCCTCTTGCTCTACAGGAGAACATCCACACACTTGGGCAGTTGTCAGAACGTTGGATCACTCTGCTAGATTTACCGGACCGTATGGGTGTCCCTATTTCTTGCAATCAAGGAATCACTCTACTCAAAAAACTTCCGGATGCAGAGCTAGTGTATCTATTTATGAATCAAGAAATTGCACTAAGTACTATAGTCGAATGGCTGAATGAATCGGAAAGCAAGCGTTCGCTGATGAAGTTGAGTGGAAACGTGAAGTACCTGATAAACAATCTGGCTAGTGTTCGCAAGCTGTTAATCTCAACATTAATTACATACGAACATGATTATTTCGGGCAGGAATGGGACTATATTGAACCATTTATGAACATCTCAGCCGCTCAGTTTCAAGACTTAGCCAGTCGTTCCCCGGAAAAGACATTAAATACGCTCCACCCACGCCTCCTCTCAGAGAACGGGACTCTGACAGTACAAAAGGCTGTAACGTATTACTTTCCTTATGACCAGCTTGGACAAGTGTACGTTTTTCCTTCTACATTCATATTTCCGCATCTGCTTGTTGGCTGGTTCGAAGACACTTTATTTTTGCCTCTCACGGTGGATGTTCCCGGTCTTGCCTTTAGTGAGGGACCGCCGAGTGACCTGTTACGCCAACTCAAAGCTTTAAGTGATGATACGCGGATGCGAATTCTGAAACTGCTGTGGAAAGGGCCGCATTGTACCAAGCAGCTTGCGCCAATATTGGGTATTTCTGAAGCTGCAGTCTCTAAACAGCTAAAACAACTAAGTGAAGCAGGATTTACCCAATCACAGCGAAAAGGGAATTATTTATTTTATTCAGTGAACAAAGAAGTCTTTGATAATCTGCTCATCCTGCAAAGGCAGTACCTTGAACAATGAGGTTAATGAAAGGTGTGAGTACATATGTGGCATATCGCTATCGCAACCCTAAAAAGAAACCAAAAATCTAATCTTAGAGCCTTTCCCTGGACCTTTACATTCGGGCACATTATTGATGGAGTTTATCTAGTCATCATCTCTTATTTTTCTTATGTGTATCTAATCAAAGGGGATATAGATTCAAAATTTGCTATCTATAGTGGCAGTGAGGACTATCTGACCTATGTAATTATTGGAGGTATGCTCAGTATATTTTCCGTCAGTATGATGATGAATGTATCCAGGGCACTTATTACCGAATGGAGAGAAGGTACACTTGAGGCACTGCTGCTCTCCCCTTCAAGCCGGAGCGGTTATTTTCTAGGAAACGCAGTCCAGCAGTTGTATCGAAGTGGGGCGGAATTGCTGGTAGTTCTCTTCTTTGGCCTTTTAGCAGGACTTCGACTCCCCTCCGTTGACTTCCTATCTGTCTTCATGGGAATTTTGCTATTTTTACTATCGTGTTATGCGATGGCGCTGGTGCTAGGAAGCATTATGCTTTATACAAGGGACACCTTCATTGTGCAAAATACTCTATTTACGCTAACTGCTCTACTGTGTGGATTTCAGTTTCCAAGGCAATACTTACCTGACTACTTGCAGGCTATAGGTGAGATTTTCCCATTGACCTATGCGCTACAACTCCTTCGAGGCTCGCTGCTAACTGGAGAAACAATACGATTACCTGACATATGGCCAATCATACTGCTTAGTGTTGTATACATAACGGTTGGTCAATGGACAAACCGGCGCATAGAGCGCGGGTTGTTCGAACGATTCTAAAACCTTGGAGGGGTGAAACCATTGATTAATATGCATGAAGTTACTAAGATTTACGAGAGCAAACATAAACTGAGCTGGTTCCGTTCGGAAAAAAGATCAGTGACAGCAGTGAAATCACTATCTTTAGATATCGCTGCAGGGGAAATCGTAGGTCTTCTCGGTCTAAATGGCGCTGGAAAAACCACAACAATACGTATGCTTTCTACTCTCCTAGAGCCAACCTCCGGCAGTATTGAAGTCGATGGAATGTCACTACACAAAAATCGACAGGCCATTCAGCAAAAAGTAAATATGATCGCCGGAGGAGAACGAATGTTGTACTGGCGGCTCACTGGTAGAGAGAATCTTCAATACTTCGGTAAACTCTATGGAATGAACAGCCCTCACATCGCTAGAGAAGCAGGACGTCTTCTGGAGGAAGTAGGTTTGACCCAAGCTGCTGACCAACCTGTTGAACAATATTCTAAAGGGATGAAGCAACGGCTGCAAATCGCCCGCGGACTTATCAACGATCCACAATACTTATTTCTAGATGAGCCCACACTTGGCCTTGATGCCCCTATTGCCAGGCAGCTTCGCAGTACGATAAGAAAGCTTGCACTGGACAGTGGAAAGGGTATCCTTCTGACCAGCCATTATTTACAGGAGGTCGAAGAACTTTGTGACCGAGTTTATGTACTGAATCGAGGCGAGCTTCTGCTCTGTGACAAACCTGAGCGGATTGTCCATCAGGTTGCAGGCTCGCAAACTGCTCATTTAGAGGTTACAGGCTGGCATGAATCACTTCGTCCCAAGCTACTAGAGCATCTACGAACATTTACTCAGCCTGCGGAATTAATGGGTGTCTGCGCAACAGAAAAACTAGAACTTCAAAATGATGGACTGCAGCGCATTTCTGTAAAAACACCTTCGGCTGATAGAATCATTACAGAGCTGCTGCCATGGACTACTGAGCAGGGGCTTAGCATTAAAAGCTTCGCATCCGAAAAACCTACTTTGGAGGATGCGATTATCCTCCTTTCGGAAGGAAGGGTATCATGAACTTACATAGCTTATGGTTTACCCTTAGCGCGGAGATCACTAAGCAGCATCGAAATAGAGTTAAGGGACGCGCAGTGTTTTTTTCACTTCTACTCTGGTCGGCGCTCACCTTTTTAACCACCTACTTTACTATGCAGCCCTTTAGAACCGGAGCAGGATCAGCACTCTCAAAAGTAATACCAGATGGACGGATTCCCCTTTTTCTGCTGAGCGGATATCTCGTCTTTCAGTTATACTGGACGGTTGTGCAAGCCGCATGGTTATTCGAACAAGAACGCAAAGGGGGCACACTTGAGGTAGTGTTCCTAACGCCAGCGTCAAAAATGGCCTTCCTGTATGGACGTTCCGTATATTCACTATTTCACGGAATATGGATGTTCGCTTGCTTCTCCATTCTGACTTTCATTTTTCTTGCGGACGTAACGACTGTTAACTGGGGCGCCTTATTACCTGTATTAATACTTATCATGATATCAGCGGTTATATGGGGAGCTTTGCTGTGTGCGATATCTCTATTCTCAAGGGATTCAGGGCTACTCTATTACATCTTTCAAGCACCAATGGAGCTGTTTGGCGGGGTTCGTATTCCACCAGCAGTATTCCCAGCATGGGCAACGGGTTTATCCCTTCTGTTTCCACTCACATATAGTCTGGTTCTTGTGCGCGGGGCGTTATACGATAATATCGGTACTAGCTGGTGGTGGGCTCTCGGCGCTTTAATCGTAGGTAGTGCTTGTCTTGTCATTTGTACCCGCTATCTTCTGGTTAGAGCAGAACAACATGCAAGAGTAAAAGGAAACTGGACTTTATTCTAACTGTAAATGACCAAGTCTTTTACACATAGGACCTAAGAGACGTTATTTGCTGGTTTTTAGCTTTTTCAGAAGTTTCGCGGACTCCAGTGACACTATTCCTTCAAAAAGGGTTCATTTTGGGAGTTTTAGGGCCGATAACTGCTTTGGAGTCCGTTAGAATTTCAAACGGGAGAGAAAGCTTTGTTTAAGGTCAGTGGGGTCCGAAAACTGCTTCTTACGCGCAAATGCTCCCTAACCACACAATAACCCGGCAGACAAATCTGCCGGGTTATTTCATATTTTATATACTGGAGATAGACACAGCTTATAAGTCAGGATGTTCGTGTTTTGCCTTGAGACGATTCCAACGGCGCTCAACTTCTTCTTCGAAGCTGTGTAAAGCTGGCTCATTCTCAGGTTTCAACAAATGACGAGTTTTACCCATTGTCTTCAGCCATGCTGAGAGCTCAACACGTTTGCCCTTATCTTCAGGATTATATGTGATATTCGTAGAACCATGCTCTACTTCATATAACGGGAAGAAGCAAGACTCAACAGCTAATGATACGATGTTCGTGCCTTCCTTATCATCAGACATCCAGTTTAGCGGACATGCGATCAGGATTTTACCATACACCAAACCTTCGTTTTGTGCGTACCACTGTGCTTTTGCCGCTTTTTTCACCAGATCCTGCGGATAAGCCTCCGAACCCGTGAAGACATAAGGAATATTAGTAGCCGCCATAATTTGTGCTGTATCTTTATGCTGAGTAACTTTACCTTGCTGCTGCTTGCCGATACTGGAGGTTGAAGTACGGTGACCCAGTGGTGTCGAATAGGACTGCTGTGCTCCAGTATTCATGTAACCCTCGTTATCGTACTCTACAATAATCATTTTGTGACCACGCAGTGCAGCTCCAATTGCCGGTCCCATCCCGATGTCCATACCGCCATCTCCGGTTACCATAACAAACGTAAAGTCCTCTTTAAGCCCTAGTCCATCCAGCTCACCGCGACGTTTGCGTTCCCAGAACATCTCTACGACACCGGACAAGGTAGCCGCTCCATTTTGGAAAAGATTATGGATAAACGTTGATTTATGGGAGGAATACGGATACCCCGTAGTCGTTACCATGGCACAGCCTGTATGATAAAGTGCGACGATATCCCCTTCAATCCCTTTGAAGAAAGTCTCCAGTCCTGAGAAAATCCCGCAACCTGGACACGCACCATGCCCTGGGGAGAGCCGTTTAGGTTTCTTCGTCAAGCTGCGCAGTGGCGGAATCCGTACGCTTAATTTGCCTGTTGCTTCATCCTGTTTCACAGTAATTAACCCTGTCTTCAGTGAGTCAAAGTCCATTGGCTTCAGAAGACGTTGCGGAGCTTTATCTGGTGTACCCGGATTGTGGCCATAATAATCAAATGGTATGTCTACTCGATCTGCAGCAACAGCATCTATTGCTAATTGGAAAAAGGCATGACCATCTTCTGCGTAGAAGTCCTTACCACCCAAACCGTAGATACGGCTAATTACTTTAGTCGTAGTGTTGCCATATGTGAACAGGGCTGCCTTGATTTCATTGACCATGTTACCACCATGTCCGCCAACAGAATCTGCACGGTCACCAACGGTGATTGCTTTAACATTTTTCAGCGCTTCAGCAATTTGCTTCTGCGGGAAAGGACGGATCATATTCGGCGAGATTGCACCGGCTTTGATCCCTTGCAACCGAAGCTGATCCACAACATCCTTAATAATCTCAGAGGCAGAATTCATCAAGAATACGGCTACTTCAGCATCTTCCATCCGATATTCCTCGATCATTGGATAATGACGTCCGGTTAACTCAGCAAATTCCTTCGCAATTTCTTCAAAAACTTCACCCGCATTGTACATAGCTACGGACTGCTGATAGCGGTTGTTAATATAGTCAGGTTCGTTCATATAAGGACCAACCGTTACCGGATTATTGCGGTCTAAAGTATCGGTAAAGCCTGTTGGAGGCTGCGGTCCAACAAATTTATGAACATCCTCCCGATGAGTAAAAGCTTGAACGCGGCGTTTCTGGTGGGAGGTGAAATATCCATCTGAAGCCACCATTACCGGAAGACGAACTTTAGCATGTTCCGCAAGCTTCAATGCCATTAGGTTCATATCATAAACAGATTGTGGATCCCGGCACATTAAAATAGGCCAACCTGTATTCAAAGCAAAATACAAATCTGAATGGTCCCCGTGAATATTCAGCGGTCCAGAGATCGAACGGCAGATTAGATTCATAACCATAGGCATACGCGTACCAGCTTGTACAGGCAATTGCTCAAGCATGAACATATAACCTTGGGCACTGGTAGCATTAAATACACGTCCGCCAGCCGTTGAAGCGCCATAACAGATTCCAGCAGAGCTATGCTCGCCATCTGACGGAATCAGCATAATATCATGCTGGCCATTCGCTTTCATCGTATCAAGAAATTGCGCTACTTCTGTCGATGGAGAAATCGGAAAATACCCCATTACATGATAATTTATCTGATGAGCAGCATAAGCCGCCATTTCATTGCCGGATTCATATAGGAATTTCTGCTCTACTTTAGCAGAGCCTACTTCTTTTTCATAATCTATAGCCACGTGTATTCCACCTTTCCTCCGTTAATTAGGCCTCAGTAACGAGATCAAAAATATGCCGGACCGTATGACTCTCTGCGTAGCCCTCTTCCTCACGTTCGCCAGACAAGGCAGTTGTAGGACAAGCTTCTACACATTTTAAACAGCCTTTGCAGTATTGATAATCAATACCTTGCAGGAACATTTGTGGACGTCCCTTCTTATCAGGCTGCTCATCCCAAACAAAACACAGATCAGGACACACCGTATCGCACTGCGCACAATGAATACAATCCTCCTGCTTAAAATGAGGCAGCAAACCGGAGCGTGAAATGCTCAAGTTCTTTAAAAAGCTGCTGCCAGGATTCGTAATGGTACCGCCGATTGGCTGTGTTTCATAACCCAATGTGGAAATATCAGACCGCACGAACTCAGGCATTGTCACGCCCGCAGGTAGTGGAAAATGCATAAACTTAACTTCATTAAATCCACGGTCGAAAGTAGTCAGTGCTGACTGTACTGCCTGTGGATATTTTTTGCCTAGTGATTTCTCTATAACGCCTTTCATAATTTCAGGGTCCAAGAAATCACACATCCGGAACAACGCGCCTAGCATCGCCATATTAACGCGGTTTTTCTCATCTAAGGCGATAGTTGTAGCATCAACGACTGCAATAGTTCCTGCCATCATATTCAGGGATGATTTCAATTCCTCCGGCGATTTTGCTGAGTTCACCAATACTGTGCTATGTTCATAAATTCCGCTAATTACGTTAACTGTCTTTGCTAATGCTTCGTGAAATACCCCAACAACATGCGGACGCTCAACCGGAGACGTGTCACGAATAGGCGTATTCAAATCACAAAACCGGATATGCGCTTTTACCGCTGATCCCTTCTTCTCCGAACCATATGACGAAAAGCTGACCCCATTCATTCCAGCACCGACAACACCTGCTTCTGCAAGCATTTTACCAGCCAGGTTCGCACCCAACCCTCCAATTGACTCCAGACGAATCTCAAAAAATCCGAGCTCGTTCACTTTTGGTAACTGTACCACCGACATAGCCCCTTTCAGAATGTCATCTAGTATAATATCCTTTTGACTTTTTCAACGATTGTAACTTGATTTTGCAAGACGCGAAGTGACAAATCTTGCATTTTCCAAGTGTTGCCTAAGCTTATTTATCTACTTTCATTTAGCAATAAAATTAAAAATTAAGATGTTAAATTCATCACATTCTTCGTGATCTATGCATAGTATCAACAACATCGTCAATAACCTTTGTTCCTTTTTCCAATTGATTTTTTTGCATCCTCTATGTATCAATAGCATTGTTAAAAAACAGAAAAAACGAATAACATTTTTACTCCTTGTGGGGAACCTGTGGGGAAAGCCCACAAAGAAAGAGACCCGGGTTATTCCCCCGGGTCATCCACTTTAAGAATATCTTTAAAAGGTATTTTAACGGTGTCATCGCATCCTACTTAATAGGACGAAGTAAAGAAAATTAACCTTAGGGGATGGAAAAATTGAAAATCGAAGAATTAACGCTTGGCGTTCAAGTCCGTATCATAGATGGTTTCCATATCAGTAAGATCGGCATTGTTATAGCTAAAGGAACAAAAAATGTCTTGCTCGATATTGGAGAGCCGTTACTTATTAGTGTGCTGCCAGCACATCTAAAACCAGCACCTGAGGATCCATTACCACCAGGATGGGAAGAAATCAAGGTATAAATTATCTAATTAAAATGCCTTATCAGTGATTATACTGATGAGGCATTTTAATTAGATAATTGTTTTAGGGTCTTATTGTCTTTATTGAGCTATCGTTTCCCGTTAGCGTAATGAATTTTACCGAATGTTCCGATGCGTGATTATGGTGTTATTTGTAGTTCCTACCTTCTAAAGAATATACATAATCTATATGTTCTCTAACAAAACCCTCAACTTTTCTTTTTTTATGTATTTTGAATCCAACACTCTCATACATTTTTTGAGCAGATATAAAGTCGATATTAGTAGTTACAACAATTTTCCTAACATCATTTTTTATGATTCTATTAACAGCTTCTTGGAGTTGCATTTTACCATAACCATTGCTTTTTTGTTTTGTAGCAATACAATTATGTCCGATTTCCACATAATCAGGTACATTTCTTGGGTCCCATGAAACAAAACCAATTGCTTCATCGTTTAATGTAGTAATAAACCCACATTCATCTGCAATCTGTAAATTATCAAAGAAGAAATTATCAAATTCCTGCCAATCTGAACTACAATTTTGTTCATATCTGCAATCAAATAAGTAAGCATCTGTCAACAATTCAAAGATTAAACCACGGTTAAAATCACTTACTTTTCTAAATTTAATACTCATAAATTAATCTCCTTTTCTTTGCTTAGATGTATAATATTAATTTCTCGTCCATATATTTTCAAACTATTTTAGCTTGTATGTCGCATAACGTTAATCACGAAGTTCGTAAATACTCCATCTCAAAAAGAGTTCGAGAAACGATTGAGCTATCCTGCCCGTTACTTCAATATAAAAAGCAGATTGCATTAGCAGTCTGCTCTTTACGCTATCGTTTCTCGTTAGTTGAACGAGCAATTCGTCTTATTCTTCGTACAACCATTCAAAATCATCATGTAGAATATATTCGTTTGGTCCTAATTCCATTGAATAACTTGAACAGACTATATCCTGTTGGTTATATTCGTTTCCGTTATCAATTCCTAAATAAATATGTTAAAGTAGTTTGTTTGATTTTGCTCGCTCAGGGACTCTTTCAAGCATCCTTGAGGATTTAACAATTGCAGAACGATAAAATTCGCTCCATTCATCAAATTCCATACAATAAGGCAAGTTAGCGTAAACGACACCTGAGAAAGTTAAAATTGCTTCCCTAACCTTATATGTGAAATTATGTTCACCTCGGTCAACACGCTCAACTACCTTTAAAAAGTGAACCTCAATCGATTTGTTTTCGTAGTCTACTATTAGTTTTTTTATAACTGAATCATACATGTAAATCATCATTATTTTTATAATCTTCTATACTCATTTAATCCTCCCATATTGGGCTAGTTCCTTAGTTAAGTTATTCGCTAAGCAATGAATCAATCCTGCCCTATATCTTAATGAAAAAGAAGCACTGCGGATCGCGTGCTGCTTCTTCGTGCGTTGAACAAAAGTTTCTCGTTAGTTCAATCCTTTGTATGCTATTCCGTCAATCATCATAAGACAATCAGAGTCAAAAAACTCTGTCGTAGATGTCATTCTAGCAGGGAATTTATCCTTTTCAAAATACTCACAAAAAACCTGTTCCATTTCAGGTAAGTCCTTAATGTACTTTAGGTATACATTCACCTTAACAACATTATCCAGTGGTACATCAAGTTGATTAAGAGTCTCTTTTAAGTGTGAGAAAGTATTGTGAATCTGTTCTGTAAAGCTCTGTCCAAAACCCCGATGTAATCCGAGAAACACATAGTCACCAGCCGCAACAGCAGATGAATAACTAAATGGTGTTGAAATTCGATTTATCATATACATGGCCTCCTATGTATTAAGTTCCATAATATATTTTAGAACATACGTTTTAAATGTAAATATTTACTTGTTGGCTCTCCACGCAATCCTGCCCGTTAGCTTAATACGAGATAAAGCGACACTCGATTAAGTGATTGCCTCAATAATTTCCTCTAGTTTAATCCATTCCCAATCGTCATCATGATGGAACTTAATCTGTTTCAACTGCCGATCGACTCTCATGACTATTCCATGGATGGATCTGTCCTCATATTCCCCAAACAATGTAATCGTGATCGGACTGCAATCCTCTAAAGATTGAGCTAATACCTGTGAGATTTCAGCTAATGCTTGGGGATCTAAATCAGGCTTTGATCGCACCTCTTCTTTCAGCGAATCGTCCAGAATCCTATTTTTATGCTCAGGTATTATCACCCGACTTCCCTCCCATAGTCCATTACCTTCAAGTTTCTTACGCTGTTGTGATTTCATTGTCTTCGTCGACTCCCTTAATAACTCTCAACGCTCGTGGCATGTTCTTACCTCTCTGTATGTACCCCTTGATCTCTAAGCGCTCCATGTGCGCATGTATTACCGCTGTAGATGACAATCCTACCTCCTTGGCAAGCTCCCGCAAAGTAGGTGGATAGTGATTGACTTTGATCATCTTAATCAACGCTTCAAGGACTTCTTTTTCTTTATTCGTTAATGGCTTCATGCAATTGCTCCTTTATCACTTGGCTGCCAAGCTAATATGTTTGTCGCTAGAAACACCCTCGGCGCTCCAGTGTTTAAACAAGTTGCGCGAATCTTCCCATCCTTTATGCCTTTCACTTCAATTTTGCGCTGAGTGATTTTACCGACTTTATCAGAGTAAATAATTTCAATGGTTTGACCAATCTGCATATGCATGTTGATAGCCCCTAAAATAAGAACATTTGTTTGTATTATATACGAACATACGTTTCATAAGCAACAAGTAAACGATCACTCAAATTCCTGCATATGTATTTTTAAAGAACATATATATTTTATCCCATATAAAGTAATTAATGTTTAGACATATTCCTCCATTAAAAGTTAATATTCAAACGTTACGCAAAATAAAGGTGGGATTCAATGAAAAAGAATAAATAGATTAAAAAGTGGAGTTATCAGAACATTAATAAGGAGGAGTGTATCAGATGAAAAAGTTTAAAATAGCTTTACTATTCGTTTTTAGCTTCGTTTTTATTTTTTCGGCTTTACCTATGAAAGAGACTTTCGCTGCTTCTGAAGGATTATTAGATGGGAAAATTTTCTCAGTGGGAACTAATGCATACTTACAAATGTACACTACTACTAAAATTACAGATGGTGATTCAAAAACCTCAGAGGACTTCAGTTCCACTAATAGGGTTATGTGGATAGATATCGAAAAAACTGATATAAAATACTATAGATATACAGGCAATAAACACATTTCTGTACTTCTTTACACCACTGATCTTTCTACCACTTCGGCTGCCTTTTCTGCGATTCCAGATGGTGTAATTCGTGAAATTCCACTTTCTCCTATCACACAAAAAGGAATTACAAGAATAGGTCTATATGCTGGAGAAGGGTGGTCAGCAAGTGAATTCAATGTTTATTCAGAAATGCCAACACCTACGCCGACTGTAACCCCGTCGCCAACACCAACGGCTACTCCAGTGCCTACAAGTACTCCTAGCCCAACTGTTACACCAACACCAACTGCTACACCAACACCAACGGCTACTCCAGTGCCTACAAGTACTCCTAGCCCAACTGTTACACCAACAGTGACGCCTAAACCTACAGCAACTCCAGAGCAGCCAACAGGTGATCGTGCTATTCTTACCATCACTCTGGTGAATGGAACAGAAAAAGAATACGACCTACCAATTGCAGAAGTAGATGCATTCTTGAAATGGTATGACTCCCGTGATGCTGGTAGAGGACCAGGTTCATATGCTATTGATAAGCATACAAATAACAAAGGACCTTTCAGCAAACGTAAAGACTATGTTGTATTCGATAAAATACTCACATTTGAGGTAAGTGAGTACACAATTCAATAAACAAAAACACCCCCGTCGACCACTTAAGGTTGACGGGTTATTTCATAATTTGGGAATTTACTGTGTGCACCATTACAATGCCACGTATCTCCTTATCCTCAACTAAGTCAAAAAGCGTTGATCCCTAGCTGATTATCTTCCTTATATTGATTAAAAAAATAACCTATATTAGAAGACATGATTGGTGACACCAATCTGTATCCTAATATAGGCTTTCAGGTATTTAATCGATTTTTGCCAATTCGGAAAATTCCCCTTACTTGGTCATATATACTACTATTTATCGTTTACTTTACATCAAAACGAAAGATTGCTAGAACGCTCTCCTCTGTAGCTCATATAGAATGACCCAAACATGAGTTATCCGAACTAGTTTTATAAATATAGATTTAAAGTTTAAAGAGAATAAAAACCGACACTAATAAAGAAATAACGCCGGCGATTCCCAAAAGAAAATTTGAAGCAGTGGAATATTTTTTTTCATAATGTGATTCTCCCAATTGTAAAAACAATGACACACTCATACTCAAAACCATAAAAAATAGGTAGATTGAGTGATGAGGATCTAGGAAAATCAGGACGACAAATATTACTGTTACAATGTTGAAAAAATAGCGTGCAAATCTGATTAGAGATGTGTTTTGCAATTGATACACCTCACAAACATTTATTAATACTCGTTCACAACTTGTCCTCCATTATTATACAACACACTATAAGCATTTTTTATAGCGGCCCGGCCACTATTCCCATTTTCATAGATTGCATAAGCACTTGCAGAAGACCCTATAAGCCCCAGCACAAATCCCGGTGTCAATATGCCTGCACCGGACGCTATAAGAGCTGCAGACGCAGTTGAAATATTTGAACGAGCGCTGGCTACATTATTAGCATACATTTTAAAATCTGATACAACAGAACCTTGGTTAGCCAACAAGACTACTTTAGGCCATTTTTCGCCTCCAGGATCAAGAAAAAAGTTAGTATTGTCTGAATAGGAAAAACATTGGAAGCGAGTAGCATTCGAAGTTGTAGCGTTTGTATAATATGCACCGTAGTAGTATCCGCCTGCTTCAGTAAGATATCTAGGCATCAACCCTAATTCTTCATTCAAAGATACTTCTGAGTTCAGCACTTCATCACTAAGTTGCTGTCCATCAATAAAATAATCGCCAGCAGATGTGATTACTATTTCCGTGTGTTTAATTTCATCTTGAAATAGCCTAGCATAATCACTTGATGGCTCATTAAAAGTGTACCGAATGTCTTCTTTAAGATCAAGTTTTGTTTCTGTGTCTGTGATTATCTTTTCAATAATTGTGTCTACTGTTTTTGTACCTACTACCTCATTGTTATCATCAAAAACATCAGTAGTGAGATTATAGGGTATAATTTCGCTTGAGTTTTCTGTAGTTCTTTCTGCTGAATTGGCATAAGTTGAACCTGAGAAAACAATCACGATACACAAGGTCATTATTAAACTGGTGATTTTCTTAAAATTATTCATTATTATTCTCCCTCAAATTTTATTTTTATTTTTAAATCCCTATCCTCCTCCCTATTAAATTTGCGTTCAACAAAACAATATCACACATCATTTGAGAATAATGTCGTTTTATGTATTTTAAACAACATCATCCTTAAAAGTTAATATTTAGTGAACTTTTGGCAATATATAACTACATCATGTTGCGCGTACTTGCCGACTTTATCTATGTAAACAATTTTACCAATCTGCATTTCCATGCTAATAGCTTTCCAATAACAAGAACATTCGTTCGCTTTATAATCAAATGTGTATTCGTTAATCAACATAAAAAAAATCCCGCCAACCATTTAAGGTTGACTGGGTATTTGTTATACACACTTATGATAAATATCACACACCGATGAAAAATCACCTCTATTTCTACAAATGTGTATCATTTATACTTTTCAACTAGTCCATTTCAGGATAAACTGATTCTTGGTGTAATTTTTTGAACCTACTTAGGAGGCATTAAATGTGAAGTCAAACGAAGCATCATTACAGAAAAAATTGCTTCCACGGCATATCAGCTTTATGGCGATGGGCGGCGTAATCGGTACGGGGATTTTTAAAGGAAGCTCTGAGACGATAAGCATTGCTGGACCAGGGGTTGTTCTCTCCTATGTATTGGCAGGCTTGCTGCTACTAGTCGTTATGGGTGCAATTGCCGAAATGGCCACGGTATACCCGAACAAAAATATGAAGGAATTCATCCGCGAGGCTTTTGGAGAACGGCTCTCCTTCATCGTGGGTTGGCTATATTGCTTCATGTGGTTGACTGTCTGCGTAATCGAAGTGCTGGCGGCAGGAAGCTTCTTGCAGTACTGGTTACCGGATGTTCCATTATGGCTACTGAGTCTAGCAAGTGGTGCTTTAATTATTGGCATCAATATGATGAGTGTAAGCGGTTATGGAGAGACGGAGTTTTGGTTAGCAGGAATCAAAATAGCTATGATTATCATCTTTATTATTCTGGGAGCTGCATTATTGTTTGGGCTATTGCCTATGTCTGAAGGGACTCCCTATTTAAGTAATTTTACGGATTATGGCGGATTATTCCCACAAGGCTGGACACCTATCTTCTCTGCCCTTCTGGTCGTCATGTTCTCCTACGGCGGATCTGAGCTGATTGGACTAACTTTAACAGAAACTCAAGATGCAGAAAAAGTGTTGCCTAGAGTTGTCAAAAGCTTCATTTTACGTGTTATTCTGTTCTACACCATTCCAATTCTGATCATCTGTGGGTTAATTCCTTGGAATCAGCTTAACGAGCATACCAGCCCCTTTGTGCAGGTATTAGCAGCTACAGGACTTAAGGGTGCTGACCATGTTATGAACTTCATACTGATTACGGCTGTGCTCTCTGCTGCTAACTCTGGTATCTACGGCGCCACACGGATGTTGCACTCTTTGGCTTCACAGGGTGAAGCTCCACGTAGCTTAGCAAAGACCTCAGCAAAAGGTGTGCCGATCAACAGTCTTAAACTTTGCGCTATAGTTCTTTTTGTTGGTTCTATGTTAGCGTACTTCGCACAGGATGGACTTTTCCGGCTGCTGATGGCTGTTCCCGGCTTCGTAGTAAGCTTGGTATGGATCAGCATCTGCCTATCACAGCTGAAGCTGCGGAAAACCTATCCTAAAGAGCCAAGCTTTAAAGTGTGGGGTTTCCCTTATATTACGATTTTGACGCTTATCTGTTTGTCGGTTATCACGATTTCCTTCCTTTTCGACACTCAGAACCGGATCAGCATAGGCACATGTCTGGGCTTCCTGCTGATGCTTACCATCTGGTCATTCGCTAAATTCCGAAAGAAGAACTAAACTATATATCTCGCACTTACATGAAAAAAGGTGTATCCATTATTCTTCGCGATCGCGTAGAACGGGGATACACCTTTTCTTATGGGACCGTTGATTTGCCTACTCGCATCGAATTCGCCCTATTCTACGGAATTTATACCGTTGATTTGCTCACTCACACCGGATGCGCCCCATTCTGCGGGATTTATACCGTTGATTTGCCTACTCGCATCGAATTCGCCCTATTCTACGGGATTTATACCGTTGATTTGCTCACTCGCACCGGATTCGCCTCATTCTGCGGGATTTATACCGTTGATTTGCTCACTCGCACCGGATTCGCCTCATTCTGCGGTATATATACCGTTGATTTGCTCACTCGCACCGGATTCGCCTCATTCTACGGGATTTATACCGTTGATTTACCTAATCGCACCGGATTCGCCCCATTCTACAGGATTTATACCGTTGATTTACCTACTCACACCGGATGCGCCTCATTCTACGGGATTTATACCGTTGATTTGCCTACTCTCACCGGATTCGCCTCATTCTGCGGGATTTATACCGTTGATTTTCCTACTCGTACCGGATGCGCCTCATTCTGCGCGATTTATACCGCTGATTTTCCTACTCGTACCGGATGCGCCTCATTCTACGGGATTTATACCGTTAATTTGCTCACTCGCACCGGATTCCCCTCCTTCTGCGGGATTTATACCGTTGATTTGCCTCCTCGTATTGGATTCGCCCTATTCTACGGGATTTATACCGTTGATTTGCTCACTCGCACCGGATACGCCTCATTCTGCGGGTTTTATACCGTTGATTTTCCTACTCGCACCGGACGAGCCCCATTCTACGGGATTTATACCGTTGATTTGCTCACTCACACCGGGCGCCTCATTCTACGGGATTTATACCGTTGATTTGCTCACTCGCACCGGATTCGCCTCATTCTACGGGATTTATACCGTTGATTTACCTAATCGCACCGGATTCGCCTCATTCTAAGGGATGTACTTATTCTTTTGGGGGTATGATAATTTGTCGATATACTTTAACTAGTGTTCTGTTGCACAAAATGCAACAAAAGCCAAATCAGATATACGCGGACAAACTAGCTTAATATACTTTCAGAAAATAAACTCACGGCGTTCGAAGTTAACAAACGAAAGCTTCACCCAACGTCAGCTTCACCCAAACGTCAGCTTCACCCAAACGTCGGCTTCACCCAAACGCAAAAAAGCACGGGAATCTAATCTTCCCGTGCTTCTTTCCATCGAAACTACAAAATCTACTCGATCTCCGGCTGAATATGCTCCGCGATCAATTGTTGCTTGCTGGTCCAGACCTTCTCACTCAGATTCACCCGGTACACCTCTGGATTGAGCTTACGCAGATATTCCGGCCAGAACAGATCCTTCTGCTCCCGATGGTAACGGCGAACTTCATTCAGATCCGGCAAAGTATAGACCTGGAAGCCGTTCACGTAAATCGGCTCAAGCATAGGCAGCGCTTCATAACGCTCCACATACTTGTGCATGTATGGATGCAGCGGATTAAACAGCTTCACCCGACCGCCGTTACGTGGAGATTCCTCTTCCGGGAAGCAGATATAATCTGCTAGCGCTTTGCCATTTTTCCCGATAATCCGGAATACGTCCTTGCTGCCTGGTGTGGATACTTTTTCAGGGTTAGAAGAAATCTTGATTGTCGGTACCATTTCTCCAGTTGCGGACTCAATTTCTACCAGCTTATAAACTCCACCCAAAGAGGGTTGATCCGAAGCCGTAATCAATTGTGTGCCTACACCCCATGTGTCGATGGCTGCACCTTGCAGCTTCAGATCCATGATTGTATTCTCATCCAGATCGTTGGACGCCACAATCTTCACATAATCGAGCCCCGCTTCATCCAGCATATTCCGTGCCTGCCGGGATAGATAGGCCAAGTCACCGCTGTCTAAACGGATACCGATCATCTTTTTACCTTGAGCTTCAAGCTTTTTGGCGGTTCTAATCGCATTCGGCACACCACTGCGCAACGTATCGAAGGTATCAACTAATAGTGTAACTTCATCAGGCATCACCTTGGCATAAGCATCAAAAGCTTCCTGCTCACTGCTGAAGCTCTGAACCCAAGAATGAGCATGTGTACCTTTGGTAGGGATGCCAAACATTTTACCTGCCAGCATGTTGGAGGTTGCATCAAAGCCGCCGATATAGGCCGCTCTAGCGCCCCAGACCGCCGCATCCGCTTCTTGTGCCCGACGGGTACCAAACTCCAGGAGTATATCATTCGGAGCTACCTGCTTGATTCGGGAAGCCTTCGTAGCGATCAGCGTCTGGTAGTTCATGAAGTTCAGAATAGCGGTCTCCACCAGCTGCGCTTCCATGATCGTCCCTTCCACACGGATTAGCGGTTCATCCGGGAAAATCAACGCCCCTTCTTTCATCGAATAAACGTTGCCCTGAAAATGAAATTGCAGCAATTCTTCCAAAAAGGCAGGAGCGTAATTTTCTTCTTGCTCCGACAAGTAACGGATATCATCTTCGGTAAAACGCAAGCCGCCGATGTACCCAACGATACGCTCTAGTCCTGCGAACACGGCATAGCCGTTTCCGAAAGGCAATTTGCGGAAATAAGCTTCAAATACAGCTTTTCGCTTATGGCTTCCATTCACCCAGTGAGCATACATCATATTGATCTGATATTTATCTGTATGTAGCGCAAGTTCTCTCTTCAAGTCCTCATCTCCTAATATCCACGTTGCTGTATGTGTATGTTTTTTATAGTATTATGCCTTAACAACGTCTGCTCCTAAACTTCCCCGGAAATGATTTAGTGCCCATTTATGTCCATCCGCGTTGAAGCTGGCGACCGCATCTTCGTGCACAGTAATAGTAAAACCTTTGTTATATGCATCCACCGCAGTGTGCAAAACACATATATCTGTACATACGCCAATCAAATGAAGGTCAGTAATGCCACGTTCCCGCAGCTTAATCTCCAGATCAGTTCCACTAAAAGCGCTATATCGAGTTTTGTCCATCCAATAGATGGAATCCTGGTCAGCTTCATAAACAGTTTTCAAACTTCCATAAAGCTCCCGCCCTCTAGTCCCTCGTACATTGTGAGGTGGAAACAGTTTACTCTCGGGATGATAAGGATCATTGTCTTCATGTAAATCCACAGCCATTACAACATAATCGCCATTTTGGACAAACTCAGACGTTAATTGGCTGATTCTTGGCTCGATATCGATTGCAGGCTGCCCAACCGGTAAATTCCCATCGACAAAATCATTGGTAAAGTCAATTACTATTAGTGCTCTCATGAGAATCGTCCCTCCCCTGATTTAAGACACTACGTATAAATGGACAACAATGGCTCGTGATCTGTAAACATATACAACTGAGCCGGGCGTTGTGAGTATTGATTGGAGCTGAGTGCATTGCCCTCTTCATCTCTCACTTCTTTTAATATACCCTGACGGCTGCGTGTTGACGTGATTTTACGAATAAAATTTGGTTCTTTAAATTCTGGCACTACTGTCTGAATTACCTGATAAAGCTCACTTAGCGTAAAATGCCTAGGCAAAAACTGTCTTGCTATCGTTGTCTGCAGCATTTGCTGTTGGATACGTACGTATGCATCCTTGATGATTTCATGGTGGTCAAAAGCGAGCTCCAGTTCTTCTAACGCTTCCTGCAACGTAAATAAACCCACTTCACCCGCATCGTCGGAAGCTTGTCTTTGCTCCAGCATCCACTCTTCTACTAAAGCGAAAAAGGCATGACTGATAATCCATCCCCGAGGGTCGCGGCCAGGTGTACTATAAACCCCAAGATATTCTAAGTGACCTCCATCAACACCGGTCTCTTCTTTCAGCTCACGAGTTGCAGCATCATATATAGACTCATCTTCCTGACAGAATCCGCCTGGTAGAGCCCACATGCCTGCACATGGCCATTTTTTCCGTCTAATTAACATTACCTTCAACTCACGTAAAGGCAGCGTCTTGGTGACCGTCTTCCGCTCGCGTTTGGTAAGTGTAAACATTACAATGTCGGCCGGAACACCATCCGGTGTACGATATTTTTTGGCGTTATAGGTTAATTCCCCATTGTCGCTCATAATTGCCCCATCCTTTTCCGAAGCTGTAGTTTTACTTATTCGTATCTTTAAATGTACCAAACATGTTCTTCATAAATCAACAGATGAATTCCATTATTTTACATTATCCTACAAAAAAGACTATATGAGAAACGACGTTGTCGTTGAATTATAAGGATTATGTATTTTCATGTACTTTACTTCTACCTCTTATATTGAAATAAAGGGACGGATCTGCATCCGCCCCCTGAACTGAGTGTGGGTTATCCGCATGTGGTCGGAGGCGCTTCAGTGCCGGCTTCCACATTTATTTTTTCCGAAACGGTATCTCTAATCACGGAAATTACCAGCTGAAGCAAATAATTAATGTCGCTCTGGCTTTGCTGAAATTCGTTCACGACTGGAATACCGTCGATCTCATCTTGCAGCACTTCAATTTCACGTTCAATTTTGGCGACCATATCTTTATTATTGAAGCTTTCGAAGGCCACGATTTCTTTTTGTTTTTTCTTAATGGTCGCAATCAGTCCTTGCACACGCTCGTGATTAAGAATTTTTTGCTCAGCCTGCTGAAAATGGCGTACCTCTTCACTGGTTGAGATTAATGATGCTAGTTCTTTAGCTTTGCCCATAATATCCTCGCGAACGATCAGATCACGGGTATTATAAGTTTTCATTCCATATTTATTCAACTGTTGTTCTTCTGTACTCATTAGTCATCTCCCCATTCGTATGTGATTAATGAACAGCTGCGGCCTCAACCACAATATCCCCTTTAATGTACCATGTTTTGGTATCTGTAATTCTCACGTTCACAAATGTGCCGATAAGCTCCTTAGGACCTTCAAAATGAACCAGCTTGTTAGCGCGGGAACGGCCGGAAAGGACTTCGGAGTTATTCTTACTCTCCCCTTCAACCAGCACCTCTACAACTTCATCCAGCATTCGGTCATTAATAATCCGGCTGTTCTCTTTGATGAGATCATTTAATCTTTGCAGACGTTCACTCTTCACCGACATCGGTACATTATCTTCCATCGCCGCTGCTGGTGTGCCCTCACGTGGAGAATAAATGAACGTATATGCCATATCATACCCAACCTCACGCACAAGCGATAGGGTATCTTCAAATTGCTCATCAGTCTCCCCAGGGAAACCAACGATAATATCGGTACTTAATACAGCATTCGGCACACTTATCTTAATCTTGCGTACTAATTCCAGATAAGCTTCCCGGGTATATTTACGGCTCATTTTCTTAAGAACGGCAGTACTTCCCGATTGAACCGGCAGATGGATATGCTCCACCAAGTTGCCGCCTTTGCCCAAAACCTCAATCAATTTATCGTCAAAATCTCGTGGATGCGATGTCATAAAACGAATGCGCGGAATATCAATCAGACGCATATCATCCATCAGGTTCCCGAAGGTGTAATCAATATCCGTAAAGTCTTTACCGTAAGCATTTACGTTCTGCCCCAATAGCGTTACTTCCTTGAAGCCTTGGCGCGCAAGCTCTCTCACCTCAGCGATAACGTCCTCTGGACGACGACTGCGTTCTTTACCGCGTGTAAACGGTACGATGCAATACGTGCAGAACTTATCACAACCATACATAATGTTCACCCAAGCGCGCATGCCTTCCCGCTTCTTCGGCAAGTTCTCAATAATGTCGCCTTCTTTGGACCATACCTCAACCACAAGCTCCTTACTAAATACCGCTTCTTTAATGAGGTGTGGCAACCTGTGAATATTATGCGTACCGAAGATCATATCCACGAAGCCATGCTTTGACATAATCCGGTTGACTACGCCTTCCTCTTGCGACATGCAACCGCATACCCCTAACAACAGACCCGGCTTCTCGATCTTCAGGTTCTTAAGATGTCCTAGCTCTCCAAATACCTTATCCTCGGCGTTCTCCCGAATCGCACAAGTATTCAGCAAAATGAGATCCGCGTCATTCCGGTCAGCGACACTGCGGTAGCCCATCTGTTCCAATAGGCCCTTCATCGTTTCCGTGTCATGCTCATTCATTTGGCAGCCATAAGTCGTTATATGATAATATTTGCCCACTCCGAAATTCTGCATCTCTTCAGGAATCTCGAAATCATAATGCACTTCTATTTCTTCCTTGCCGCGCCGTTTTCCTTCTTTATAGTCAGGCTGGCTATTAATTTGCACATTTCTTCCTTTAATCCGGTAAGTAACCTTACCTTCCTCTTCACTAATTACCTTTGCATCACTAAAATCAAAATATTTCGAATAATCCTTAGAACCCTTGCCGGATTTTAAGTCCGGTGAGTTATGGTTCCCCTTTGTCATGCTGTTTTCACGTCCTCTATTGTTCAACAATTATTTTTATACTTTGCTAATTTAAAATTATAACATAATGCTGGCCTAACATAGAAGTGCCCGGTCTATTAATGATGTAATGAAGCGTTGCATATCGACAAAAAAATACCCCGCCAACGTTTGGCAGGGTCAAGTTCTATCATATTAAGGGGGGTATGCTACTATTATAAGCAGATACACTACTCTTGAAACAGTTACACAACCTCTTACCTAAAAAAATAGTCATTGTATATTCTGCTAGTTTTAGTAAAGCGTATTCGTTGCTTCAGGAGTAAATGGGATGATTTCGTCTATCGCTCCACTCTGTACTTTGGCAGGCCAAGCCGGATCGCTAATAAGCGCTCTGCCCACTGCAACCAAATCAAACTCCTCCCGATCAAACCTTTCAGTTAACTCATCAATATTATCCTCAGGCTTCTGAGCTTTATCTTCCTCGAAGAAATCGCTTTGCAGGCCAATAGAGCCTACTGTAATACACGGCTTCCCGGTAAGCTTCTTAGTCCACCCAGCTAAATTAAGATCAGAGCCAGCAAATTCAGGTTGACTGAAGCGTCGGGTCGAGCAATGAAAGATATCTACACCCGCTTCGCTAAGCGGGGCCAGGAAACTTGCAAGTTCTTCTGGAGTCTTCGCCAGCTTCTCATCATACGCCCCCAGCTTCCACTGGGAAAAGCGCAGCACGATTGGGAAGTCTGGTCCAACCGCTTGACGGCATGCTTTAATGATCTCGACAGCGAATGTTGTTCTTCCTACCAAATCGCCACCGTAACGATCGGTACGTTTATTCGTTCTATTCCAGAAGAACTGGTCTATCAGATACCCATGAGCGCCATGCAGTTCGATGCCATCAAAGCCAACGCTTTTGGCATTTGCCGCCGCTTGAGCGAAGGCTGTTACTAAGCTTTCAACCTCTTCTGTGGTCAGCGGCTCTGTCACCGGCTCACCTGCTAAATTAAGACCCGAAGGGCCTACAGGAAGGGCTTCAACGTTAGGATACTCGCCGATTGTACGCGCCATCCCCACATGCCAAAGCTGCGGGATGATCTTGCCGCCAGCTGCGTGAACCTCTTCCACAACCTTCTTCCAGCCTTCTAAAGATGCTTCTTCATGTATATTAGGAATATCTTGGTGACTGACAGCCGCTGGATGATTTATCGCAGTACCCTCAGTAACAATTAATCCCACTCCACCCTCTGCACGTCTACGATAATAAGCGGCAACATTGCTTCCCGGCACACCCTTCGGAGACTGCGCGCGTGTCATCGGCGCCATTACAAATCGGTTCGACAGCGAAAGATTCCCCACTTGAAAAGGTAAAAATAGTTGCTCTGTATTCATATGTTACCTCCAATTTATTAATTGATTACTTTAAGTAAGCTTATTATCTACCCAAAAGATGGGAAATGCAAATTTTAAGAAAAAGACAACAAAAACCGGACCTCGCAGAATCTACGATTGCCCGGTTTCACCAAATTATAATGACTCTCTAGACTTCAAGAATCCCCGCTTTAGGTGTAACTCCAAATGCTTTAGCTAAATCCCATAGCTGTTGGTCTGTGATCTTTTGTTTGATTTCTCTACCGCCAATCAAGTTGTAGATCGTCGCAGCCTTTTCAACCGTTTCTACTAGACCAAAGGTAGCATCCATGGTGGAGCCAGTGCCAAAAATCCCATGCTGCGGCCAGATGACTAAACGGTGATCCTTCATTTTTTTGGCAGTCTCACGGCCGATTTCACTGCTGCCCGGAACAATCCACGGAATAACACTGACCCCATCAGGGAAAACAACAAGGCACTCTGTGCACATTTCCCATAACGTTTTGGTAAACTTCAGTTCGTCCAGATCATGCGTGAAGGTCATCGCGATAACATTTGTAGCATGTGTATGCAGCACGATACGGTGTGTGGGATCTACTTTCAAACGTTCAATATGACTCATAAAATGCGAAGCGAGCTCACTCGTAGGAACTGCACCATTCCGCAATCCCCACAATACTTCCACACTTTCGCCATTGCCGCTAACTCTTAACACTCCCAAATTCGCTTCAGGGTCTTTAATCACATTTCTGAAATATTTGCCCGAACCTGTTACGATAAAATACTTGCCTGCTAATTCTTTTACCGGAAAGGTGAGTTTGATCGTGCGCAACGGCTCCAGTACATTAATATACTTAGCCACCTCATTCTCATCCAGTAAATAGCTGACATTCCCACCATTCAGTTCATCCCAGCCAAGCTCCCACATATGACGGGTGATCTCTGACATTTCCTGAATAAATGGAGCTTCACTGCTGGCAATATAACCTTTTGATTCTAACAAGGATGTACTCATAGTCTATTCTCTCCTTTGTATTTGCTGCTCTCCGTATCCACTTCTATCTTAAAGACAAAACGTCTTGTTCGTAATTTTTCACTTCAGTAAGCCATTGCTCACGCACCGGTGTACCTTGTGATGCACAGTAGTAATCCCAGACCGCTCCAAACGGATACGATTTGAACTCTTCTACCAGAGCAAGACGTGAAGTATAATCCCCGGACCGCTCGATTTGCTTAAGTTCTTCCACTGGTTCCAGCATCGCACGCAGCAACGCCTTAATAGTGTTGCGGGTGCCAATGACCCATGCCGCGAGATGATTGATACTGCCATCAAAGAAATCCAATCCAATATTCGTACGAGGAAGTAAATCCCCGCGAACCAATTCACGGGCGATTTCCAGCAGCTCATCATCCATTGTTACCACATGGTCACTGTCCCAGCGGACAGGTCTGCTGACATGCAGCAGCAGCTGCTCACTGAACATCAGAATCGAAGATAATTTATTCGAAATCACTTCTGTAGGATGAAAATGTCCCGCATCCAAACAGATCGCTTTTCCATTTGTTAAACCATAACCCATATAGAATTCATGAGAGCCAACCACATAACTTTCAGAACCAATTCCAAACAGTTTACTTTCCAAGGCATCCATATTATAAAGCGGATCTATTTCCTGACTAAAAATCTCATCCAGCGACTCTTTTAAACGTACTCTCGGAGCTAGCCGATCTACTGGCGTATCCTTATATCCGTCTGGAATCCAAAAGTTCGTCACACAAGGCTGACCCAGCTCCCGCCCAAAATGCTCAGCGATCGTACGTGAAGCTTTACAGTGTCTGATCCAGAAATTCCGAATCTCCGCGTCCGAATGACTGAGAGTGAATCCATCGGCTGCTTTCGGATGTGAGAAACAAGTAGGGTTAAAATCAAGCCCTAAGCCCTGCTCCTTCGCCCAATCCACCCAGGATTGAAAATGTCGTGGCTCTAGTTCATCCAAATCTACAGGTTCATCTGTATCTGCGTAAATAGCATGCAGGTTAACCTTATGTTTACCAGGAATAAGAGATAACGCCTTTTCTAAATCTTGACGTAGTTCATTTGGTGTACCCGCTCGGCCCGGATAACTTCCCGTTACCGCAATGCCCCCGCTTAGTTCTTTTTCCTTAAAAAGAAAACCTTTTACATCATCACCCTGCCAGCAATGTATGGAAATTTTAATTTGCGCGAGTCGCTCCAGCACTTTATCCACATCAATACCGTGGGCTGCGTATAGTTTTTTGGCTTCGTTATAACTAGTGATAATGCTCTGATCCATGCTGTTTATCCTCCTAAATTAGTGCAACGTCTGTTTCGCTTAGATAAGCTCATTCACCTTGGACAGATGAAGGCTTCTCCAGCGATTTAGAATGTTATTAAAATGCTTGATCGGCTGCGGAATGTATGATGTTATTTCAAAAGATTGTTCGATAATAGCTCTTGCCTCAGTTATGTCTGCAATGGAATCTGTGCTAATCATCTGTACTACTATATTTCCTAGAGCAGTCGCTTCCGTTGGTCCAGCCTTTACTTCCCTGCCGATAACGTCAGCGGTTAGTTGGCATAAAAGCCGATTGTTCGCCCCCCCGCCGACAATTTGCAATCCCTCGATCCGACGTTCTGTCAGCTCCTCCAACTCTTCCAAATAAGTTAGATAGGATAACGCCAAGCTGTCAAAAACACAACGTGCTAACTGTCCAGGTGTCTCCGGAACGGGCTGCTCACTCTCCATACAGGCACTGCGGATTTCTTCTATCATGTTCGATGGATTAAGAAACCTTGGTGCATTACAAGGGATCAGGCTGCGAAACCCCTCTTCTCCCTGTGCAAGCTCTGCAAGCTCCGCAAAACTATAACAATTGTTCAGTAATCTGCGAACCTCTTGAATAAGCCATAAGCCCATTACATTTTTGAGGAATCTATAAGTTCCGTAGGCTCCCCACTCATTGGTGTAGTTAGCCTGCATGGCTTTTAGAGAATTTAGAGGCTCCGTTCTTTCTACACCGAGTAAAGACCAAGTTCCACTGCTGATATAAGCTGAGCCTTCTTGAAGTGGAGCACCTAGCACTGCTGAGGCCGTATCATGGGAAGCCACACAGATCAGCTGGCATTCAGGCAGGTCATATTGTTGGATTAAAGCTTCGTCAAGAGGACCAACCACTACACCAGGCTCAGTTAATTTTGCAAATTGATCTTTCCTGATATTCAAAAATTCTAATAGGTCATCGTCAAAATCCCGGCTTTCCAGATTCAACAGCTGTGTTGTAGATGCAATCGTAACCTCGTTGATTTTACGGCCAGTCAGTCGGTAATATAGATAATCTGGTACAAGTAAAATCTGATCCGCTTGCGCTAGCTCTTCTTCTTTATGAACATATAACTGATTCAAGGTATTGATGGATAACTGCTGGATTCCTGTCTTTTCATAGACGGTTTGTGGTGAAAGCTGCTGTGCCACCTGATCCACAGCCAGATCCGTTCTGCGGTCCCGGTAGGCGTATACTTCCTGAACACGATTCCCGTCCGCATCTACCAGCACATAATCTACACCCCATGTATCAATACCGAGCGTACAGGTAGTAATTCCATCGGTTTTAGCCTTCCGAAGCCCGATCATAATCTGCTCTACTAAATAATCAATGTCCCAGAAACAGGAACCCTCTTGTTCCGTAAAGCTATTGCTAAAGCGATGAAGCTCTTCTAAGGAAAGAATACCTTCTTGCAATATTCCGCGCACCAGCCGCCCACTTGAGGCACCGATGTCAACCGCGATGTGATTATTCATAAACAATCTCCTATGATAAGGGGTGATTTATAATATTTTTTTGAACAGTGTAATAACTTCTTCTTTAGTAGGAATAAAAGGGTTCCCTGGTGCACAAGCATCCTTCATCGAATTTTCAGCCAGAAGATCAAGATCTACTTCTTCTACGCCAAGCTCGGATAATTTGGCTGGAATCCCTACTTCTTTAGATAACGCCTTGATCGACTCAATTACGAAATCTGCGCATTGTTTATCTGTTTGGTTCTCTACATTTAATCCAATCGCTTTAGCAATGGATCTGAATTTCTCAGGCACATATTTGGCATTTTCTTCTTCCACAAAAGGCAGTAGCATCGCGTTACATACGCCGTGCGGCAGATCGTATACGCCGCCCAGCTGATGCGCCATCGCATGCACATAACCAAGCCCCGCATTATTGAAAGCCAATCCGCCAAGGAATATCGCGTATACCATCTGTTCACGCGCTTCGATATCATGGCCATTCTTCACAGTACGAGCCAGATTAGCAAAAATAAGCTCCACTGCGGCTAGTGCCGTAGCATCGGTTACCGGATATGCTCCCGGCGTCACCAGCGCTTCAATCGCATGAGTCAATGCATCCATACCCGTGGCCGCGGTAAGTGCAGCGGGTTTATCAACCATAAGCTCAGGATCGTTGACTGAAATCGTCGCAAGGCTGTTCTTATCTACCATAACCATCTTCACTTTGCGTTCTTCGTCTGTGATTACATAGTTAATGGTCACTTCAGCCGAAGTACCAGCAGTGGTATTCACGGCGACAATCGGCAGTGATTTATGCTTAGACTTGTGTACACCTTCATATTCTTTGATATGACCGCCATTTGTGGCAATGATACCAATGGCTTTGGCAGTATCCTGTGGTGATCCACCGCCAATGGAAATCAGATAATCACAATTCTGCGCTTTGAGATAATCAACGCCATCGTGGACATTTTTACAGGTCGGATTGGGTTTCACTTCATCATAGATGGCATATTCAATCCCCGCTTCGTCCAATACCGCCAGTAATTTACCAGCAATGCCACTTTTCATAAGGAATTTGTCCGTAACAACAAGCGCCTTTTTTAATTTAAGCTCTTGGATGTATGGACCAATCTCCTGCAAGCATCCCTTGCCCATAATATTGATCGATGGAACATAATACACATGCGTGCTCATGCTTGACCAGCCTCCTAAAGTTAATTTATCAACACCAAAGTTTTACACACAACTCTGCAAGCTAGAGCGTAGTATTCCGGCTGCAGCGCCTCAGGCTGGCCTCTAAATCGCAACTGGGCCGGCTCTGGTATCTTTCAAATCTAATTACCACTACAGGACTTATTTTCTCCTTCATCGTATGCCCGCAAATCTTTGTTGTCAACATTTTAAATATTATTTATGTTGTTTTTATTTGTTTTATATCCGTTTTGTGAATATTATTGGAAAACAAACATGATTTTACGTTGATTTTATTGCAAAACACAGATATTTGGAGCTATGATTAAGGAATATACAGATTTCGGAAAGGTGATCCCTATGCTTGCAGCTGAAAGACGCAAAAAAATAATAGATCTTGTTCATCAGGATAAACGAGTATTAGTCTCTGATCTAAGCCGGATGTTTGAAGTTACAGAAGAGACGATACGCAGAGACTTGGAGAAGCTGGAGAAGGATGGAATTCTAAGCCGAACCTATGGCGGGGCCATGCTGAATCGTCACACGAACGAGGATTTGCCTTTTGTTACACGCAATGCGCTGAATACAGATATCAAACGGGGAATCGCCCTTAAGGCGCTAGATTTAATCAATGATGGAGATACGTTAATGGTGGATCCTAGCTCCACAGCCTTTGAGTTTCTAAAACTGCTTGGCAATAAAAACAATCTGACCATTATTACGAACTCGATTAATATTTTGCATGAGTTCTCGAATTCTGGGATGGATATCATCTCTACCGGAGGTTCTTTACGTTACCGATCCATGTCACTCGTGGGTCCTGTAGCACATGACACCATTCAAAGATACAATGTGGACACTGCGGTTATCAGTTGTAAAGGAATAGATATGGAGCGAGGCATCACAGATTCTAATGAACCGGAGTGTGAGCTCAAGAAATATATGCTACGTCAAGCTAACAAGGTCATACTCCTGGCCGATCACACCAAATTCGATAAGACCGCCTTTACGAAGCTGATCGAGCTTGGCCAAATCGACTTTTTGATCACAGACCGCCAGCCTTCTGAGGTTTGGTTGAAGCGCCTGAACAAAGAGAATATTGAGCTTCTCTATTAATCGGGCTCAAACGCCTTCGCAGCCCATTTAAAAATGCCGTTCCCCAATGAGTAATGGGTGACGGCATTTGTTGTATGGAGATGATTATCTTTTTGTATAAACCTGAGAGATTGGGACTACGTTGACTGTTGATTTGGGATTTTCGCGTTGCACTTGCGTTGTAGTTTTTTTCCTGCAAATATATATAAGCGCTGGTGGAAAATTCAGCAGCACCCACTTCGTGTGTAGGATCTCAAAATGCTGGCTCAACTCTGTTTTCATCCGCGGAAAATATTCATAGGTTATAAACCACCCTCCTTCTTTTAAAGAAGAAATGATCTGTTCCATAAACCTAGTGCGGTCTGGCTTCGAGAAATTCATCAAAGACAAACTACTCACGATACAATCCAGCTTCTCCAGACTGCTGTTATGAAGCGCAAGACGCAGCCGGAGACAATCGTTGTTGCAGAAACATCCGGGGAATTCCTCTCTTAACTGACTGCGAAAATCAGGATCTATTTCAAATAGAAGAACATTCATACCGGTCTTTTCTCCACGCGGAATAAACCTTGTGATTGCACCAGTCCCCGCACCCAACTCAGCCATAGAATGCACTTGGTTCCAAGGCACTGGATCAAGCAACGTCTGGGCCAGCCAATGTGAACTGGGAGTTACACTACCATATTGTCGGGGCGCATGCAGAAATTTATTTAGAAAATGAAGTCGCTCACGAATTCCACTTTGCATGAAATCTCCCCCTTGCTTCCTAACTTACCCTTCTACCCCTAAAATATGTAAACTGCATTAAATTCGTACTCCATCTATACTTCCCATTATCTATTCCCCTTAAAATAAAAAGCCCAAATTTCTCCGCAACATAAATTGCGGGAAATTCGAGCTTGTAAACACTCAATTCAGAGTCGGCCAATCTTATTTAGTTTCCACAGCGTGTCCGCCGAACTCGTTCCGCAGTGCAGCAACTACTTTTCCAGTGAATGTGTCGGTCTCAAGGGAACGGTAACGCATCAATAACGCCATAGCGATAACCGGAGTCGCCGCTTGTAAATCAAAGGCGGTTTCAAGCGTCCATCTGCCTTCACCAGACGAATGCATAATGCCCTTAATCTCATCTAGTTTAGCGTCCTTCGAGAAGGCGCGTTCCACAAGTTCCATCAGCCACGAACGGATTACAGAGCCGTGATTCCACACCCGAGCTACTTCCTCAAAGTTGTAGTCAAATTCACTCTTTTCAAGAACCTCAAAACCTTCACCGATAGCAGCCATCATGCCGTATTCGATACCGTTATGCACCATTTTTAGAAAATGGCCGCTACCTGCTTTACCAGCATATAAAAAGCCGCTTTCTACAGCTGTATCACGGAAAATAGGCTCCACAACTTCCCAAGCTTCGGGATCTCCGCCAACCATGTAACAAGCGCCATTACGCGCCCCTTCCATACCGCCAGAGGTACCTGCATCCATAAAGTGAATTCCGTGCTCCTTCAATTCCTCATACCGACGAATCGATTCCTTATAATGCGAGTTTCCTGCTTCAATAACGATATCACCTTTAGACAACTGTGGAGTAAGTTCAGCGATTACAGAATCAACGACCTGATGCGGAACCATGATCCAAATGATTCTTGGTGTTTCCAATTGCTGTACCAATTCTGGAAGCGTTACTGCTCCACTAGCGCCTTTAGCTTTCATTTCTTCTACAGCAGGTGCATTCAGATCAAAAGCAACAACCTCATGTCCATGATCCAGCAAATTTTGACCCAAATTAAAACCCATTTTTCCTAACCCAACTAATCCTACTTTCATGTAAATTCCCTCCGATTTATAGATTCTTGTGATGTATTTTAGCTAAATTGGCAAAAAAAACAGGCAGGGGCTTAAGCCCCTGGCCGTATATATTCCTGCGCTGCTGCAACTTCTGCTTGAGCGTCGAGAAGATCTGACTCCTGATCTGTATCATCAAACCACCAGCGGTCTTCACCCAAAAGCTCCATAGCCGCATCTGGACCATAAGAACCTGAAGCATAGGTATGAAGTGGCATTAGCCCCTCTTCCATAGCTTCCTGGATTGGTGTAACCCATTGCCATGACAGCTCGACTTCTTTCCAATGAGCGAAGAAAGTGGCGTCACCACGAAGTGCATCAAAGATCAGATTTTCGTAAGCTTCTGGTACGTCTGAAGTTCCGGCTTCATAAGTAGCGAGGACAGGTTCAAGTTTCCCTTTTTGCAGCTGATCCTTCGTATTCAACTGAAGCGTAATGGCTTCATTCGGACCGATCTCGATGATGAGCAGATTTGGAACGTCATTTCCTTTATTTTTGTTATTGTTATCATTAAACGGTTCTTTAAATTCTATAACAATTCTTGTTGATTTCTCTTTCATTCTCTTGCCGGTACGGATATAGAACGGAACTTCATTCCACAATGGATCATCTATAAACAAACGCGCTGCAATAAACGTCTCATTTTGTGAGGATTGGCTAATTCCTGGTTCATCTAAGTAGCCTGCAACAGATTTACCTTTAATTTCACCTTCAGCATATTGTCCGCGGACAACATATTGATTAACTTCGTCTTTACTTAGCGGAATGAGACGCTCCATGACATATCTTTTCTTCCCACGGATCTCTTCAGGTGTACTGCCTTTTGGAAGCTGCATCGCCATCATCATGAGCAATTGCAGCATATGGTTCTGGAACATATCACGAAGTGCCCCAGCTTTATCATAATAGCCTGCCCGTTCTTCAACGCCAACAATCTCACTCGCCGTAATTTGCACATTTGCGATATACCGATTTTTCCACAGTGCTCTAAGCACAGGATTTGAATATTTTAGAACTTCCAGATTCTGAACCATCGGTTTACCCAAGAAGTGGTCAATTCGGAAAATCTCCTCTTCAGTAAATACGGCATTCAAGCTGTCATTTAACTCTCTTGCTGTTTGCAAGTCTGTACCAAAAGGCTTTTCAATTATCAGACGCTTCCAGCCCTTCGTAGATCCCAGACCACTGGAGTGAATATTGGCGGCAATTTCCTTGAAAAACTCAGGACCCACCGATAAATAGAACATCCGATTCTCCGGAATGTTAAAAAATTGCTCACGACGTTTAACATGCTCCAGGAGCTTCAAATAATCCTCTGTATTACCTACATCTAGAACGCTATATTCAAAAGCTTCCAAGAAAACCTGCAACTGTGGAGATTCTACTGCCGGCTGTCTAGAAAATGTCTGCAAAGATTGCAGGACTTGCTTACGGAAAGCTTCAGTTGAAACTTCTCTTCTTCCTAATCCAATCACTGAGAGAGGACCTGAAATTTGACCATCTAAAAAGAGGTTATATAGTGCAGGATAGATTTTACGTTTTGCTAAATCTCCTGTAGCGCCAAAAAGCACAAATGTTGATGATTCCACTTTCATTCCTCCCGCTATTATATATTATTTATTAACTTACTTTTAATTACTAGCATACTCAGTAGAATCAATCATACGACTGATATTTTTATTCGTCAACCTCATTTCGACATTTACGAAAAGTTATTATTTTCACAAAGCTTCGAATTGGTAATTATGATTAATGTCACACCAATTATCTTATTGGATTATTCGTATTAATTCACTAGGAAATAATCCGCAAATAAGATAACAATCCGCTCCCAGCATGGCTTTTGGCGTTCTGAATTTACACACTCTGATTTAAAATTCTTCATCCAAAGCTGTTTACAACATAAACAAAATTCCCAGTCGCTTAAATAAGCTCATCCTTCCACTGTGTTTCAAACTAACTTTTAGTAATGGAGTGGTTTGGTCTCGCGCGCCTCGAAGAAGACTATGCGATTTGATACCAAGTTTGGGAATTAAGCATAAAAAGTGACTGCTTCGAGGAATATTACTTGAGAAAACTTCGAAGGAATTTTCGCTGAGCACATTGGAGTGATTTGGAGTCTGTGAAGAGAACGATTGGGGATGAGATGACGTTTGCAAAGAGTACCATTGGGGATAGGTTGAAGGTTGCTAAGAGTACCCTGTGAATGTCTTGAGTTTGCTAGGTGAACCATTGGGATTGTCCTGAAGTTTGCTAGGTGTACCGTGTGGATGTCTTGAAGTTTGCTAAGTGTGCGCTTTGGGGGATCACTTTAAAGTTCGCATAGAGCGTCTTTAGATCCAGTTTGGAGTAACATTTATGTTTACCCGCATCTCCGGCTGCGGCGAGATCAGACCTTGGAGACCTTAGACGTCGATTCGTTCTCGTCTGCCGTGGCTTTATGTTCACACTAACTATGGGTTCGGACTCAGGAGACACTATTTCACAGATTTTGGTCATTTCGCCATGCTATCGGACTCAGATGCAACTATTCGACCCAATGTACTCCTCTTTGGAGCAAATACTTGGTAATAAGAGCTATGCAGTCCGATACTTCTGAAAAATGCTCCAAAAACACTAAATAGCTGCAATACAGTCCGAACGATGATGTAGTATCTTCAAACTTGGCTAGTCCGGACTCAGGTGACATTCTACTTCGATACTTACTCGTCTGCGGAGGCTACGAGTCCTCGCCATCGACGGTCCGGACTCAGGAGACGCTATTTCACAGATTTTGGTCATTTCGCCATGCTATCGGGCCCAGATGCAGCTATTAAACCAAATTCACTCCTCTTTGGAGCAAAAACTTGGCAATAAGAGCTATGCGGTCCGATACTTCTGAATAATGCTCCAAAAACTCTAAATAGCTGCAATACAGTCCGAACGATGATGTAGTATCGTCAATCTTGGCTAGTCCGGACTCAGGTGACATTAAACGTCGATACTTACTCGTCTGCGGAGGCTACATGTTCTTGCCATCGATGGTCCGGACTCAGGAGACGCTATTTCGCAGATTCAGGTTATTTCGCCATGCTATCGGACTCAGATGCAACTATTCGACCCAATGTACTCCTCTTTGGAGCAAATACTTGGTAATAAGAGCTATGCAGTCCGATAATTCTGAAAAATGCTTCAAAAACACTAAATAGCTGCAATACAGTCCGAACGGTAATGTAGTATCTTCAATCTTGCTAGTCCGGACTCAGATGACCTCAGACGTCAATTCGTTCTCGTCAGTTGAGGCTACATGTTTTCACTAACTATGGGTTTGGACTCAGGTGACGCCTATACGTCGATACTTACTCGTCTGCGGAGGCTACATGTTCTTGCCATCGATGGTCCGGACTCAGGAGACGCTATTTCACAGATTTTGGTCATTTCGCCATGCTATCGGACTCAGATGCAGCTATTGAACCAAATTCACTCTTCTTTGGAGCAAAAACTTGGTAATAAGAGCTATGCGGTCCGATACTTCTGAATAATGCTCCAAAAACACCAAATAGCTGCAATACAGTCCGAACGATGCTGTAGTATCTTCAATCTTGCTAGTCCGGACTCAGCTGACATTATACGACGATGCTTACTCGTCAACCTAGGCTATATGTCCACACTAACTATGGGTTCGGACTCAGGAGACGCTATTTCACAGATTTTGGTCATTTCGCCATGCTATCGGACCCAGATGCAGCTATTGAACCAAATCCACCCCTCTTTGGAGCAAATACTTGGCAATAAGAGCTATGCGGTCCGATACTTCTGAATAATGCTCCAATAACACCAAATAGCTGCGATACAGTCCGAACGATGCTGTAGTATCATCAATCTTGGCTAGTCCGGACTCAGGTGACCTCAAACGTCGATTCGTACTCGTCAGTTGAGGCTGCATGTCTTCACTAACTATGGGTTTGGACTCAGATGACGCTATACGTCGATTCGTTCTCGTCTGCGGAGGCTGCAAGTCCTCGCCATCGATAGTCCGGACTCAGGAGACGCTATTTCGCAGAGTTAGCCCATTTCGCCATGCTATCGGACTCAGATGCAGCTACTCGACCAAAAAGTGACCTCAAACGTCGATTCGTTCTCGTATGCTAAGATTGCAAGTCTTCACCATCTAGGGATCGGACTCAGGAGACCTACACGTAGATATCTCGTCATCCCCATGGATCAATTAGATCCGGAAGTCCTTATAACGCAGATTCAAACCACCTCACAATAGACTAGTTACCAGCCAAGTTTACAATGCCATTTGTTTAGAGCCGGTACATTAAGTGTTATAGTTAATGAACATAAGATTTTTCATTCAGTTCACGAAAGGAAGGAGTATTTTCATGAATATGGAGCAATGGGAACAAATTCGGACGGGACAGGGATTTATAGCTGCCTTGGATCAAAGTGGTGGCAGTACACCAAAAGCGCTGCTGCAATATGGTGTTGCAGAGGACAGTTACTCTAATGAAGATCAAATGTATGGGTTGGTTCACGAGATGAGAACGCGCATTATCAAGAGCCCTGCATTTGATTCAAAGCATATACTGGGTGCAATCTTATTTGAGAACACAATGGATCGTTCCATAGACGGGCAATATACTGCCGATTTTCTATGGGAGAAAAAAGGGATTGTGCCTTTCCTGAAAATCGATAAAGGTCTTGCCGACCCTGAAGACGGAGTACAACTAATGAAGCCTATTCCCGGCTTGAGTGATCTTCTGAAGCGGGCCAACGAACGTAACATCTTTGGTACAAAAATGCGCTCGGTGATTAAAGAGGCTAATCCTGCCGGTATCAAAAAGGTGGTTGAACAGCAGTTTGAAATCGGTAAGCAGATTTTAGCAGCGGGACTCGTACCTATTATCGAACCGGAAGTTGATATCCACAGTGCTGATAAAACGGCTTCAGAGAAGCTGCTAAAAGAAGAACTATCGGCCCAATTGTCTACGCTGGGCAAAGACGTGAAGGTCATGCTTAAGCTCTCCATCCCAACGGAGAATAATTTCTACCGCGAATTAGTGGATGATCCTCATGTTTTGCGAATTGTCGCTTTGTCCGGCGGTTACACACAAGCGGAGGCCAACGATAAGCTCGCCCATAATCAAGGACTGATCGCCAGCTTCTCACGTGCGTTATCACAGGGACTAAGTGCTGGGCAGTCAGAAGAAGAGTTTAACGCGCTCCTCTCCAAATCTGTAGAAGCAATTTATGCAGCCTCTATTAAATAAGATCCTCATTTAAACCAGACACATAAAAAGAGCTGTTTCCCTGACAGGTGTTCCCTGCTGGGTAGCAGCTCTTTTTTTATGATGAGAATTTACTTTAAAAGTCTAGAACTTTCAGATTAAACGCCATTTCATCTACTCATTCAGCCCACACAAGCATGCAATGGGTTTGTTAAAGTCCCTTACATCTTATCTAAGGACCACACCTGTACCTAAAACACATTAATCAACCAATTCTCTGTTGTTTCTTGGTACACCATCCATAATTCCTGTTTTTAATCCAGCGCATTTCATTACCCAATAATTTCTTGATCTTACGCAAAAAAGGCTTCCACCACGCAAGTACGCGAGGTAGAAACCTAATCGATTACTTCTATGTTATCTTAAATCGAAACCACGAGGATTAATGCAATTAAAGCTGGCAGTCCTTGCATAAATAAAATAGACTTTTTCACCGTCAGTCCGCCATATAACGCTGCCACTATAACAGTTGATAAGAAGAAGATTTCAATTTGATGACCGAAATTTACATTCGGATGAACCAATCCCCAAATTAAACCTGCCGCCAAAAATCCATTGTATAACCCTTGGTTCGCTGCCAGTGTTTTAGAAGCATCCGCAACTTCCTGTGTCATTCCAAAGACTCGAAGCCCTTTTGGCTTTGACCAAGCGAACATTTCTAAATAAACAATATAGATATGTATTAACGCAACAACACCGACCATAATATTAGCTACCCATACCATCAAAATAACCACCTTATTTTAATTTGTGTACAATTTAATTGTATCACATTAAAACTCAAAAGTGTATACAACATCTCATAAACAATTCGACACTAAAAAAGAATAGCCATAATCTTCAAAAAAAAGACTATCGCTATTCCATACGTAATGTTTTATGAAATTCTAAAATACTTTTGCAGCAATATAAACGGTTACGCTATTGTAAAAACCATAAAGAGAGCCATTGCTCCAGACGAAATTGCTAGGATCTGAAATTCCCGTATTTTGAGACGCTTGATGTCCATGTTTCTCTGACCATAGACCTGAGCTATTTTGAAGCATGAAGTGGTAATCAACGTTATCCTCAGGAATATCGACTTTACCATTACCATTTGAGTCGATCCATCCCACTCTTAGTGCAATTCGATGTTCATCGGAATTAATCGCTGCAGTTCGGCCCGGAAGTATCCGCCAACCCGGCTTAAAGTATAAAGGATTCGTATTGCCATCTTGAACCACAAGACCAGCAGTATAATACACGTTAGTAAAATAGGCAGGATCTCTGACATTTGAGACCCCGTCTCCATCACCAGGGTTGATTGCCCCTGGAAATCTTAAGGCATAACCATAACAGTTAATCCCATAACTATTTTCGGCTGTATAGGGCCACGCATGACCATAAGCGGAAGCTAGAGTTGCTTGCGGAGAATCAGGTTCAAAAGTAGGTGTTATTAGCTCCGGTGCTAACAATTCATTATTAATAAGATTGTCATCTGCCGGGGGTACAAAGCTTGATGACTCTTTGAGTTCTCCAACTGTAGTAACATTTCCTTGTGTGTCCACAATAATCGTATCGTCGCCCTTCCATTCTCCAACCCAAACCTTTTCCGGTCCAGAAGTTTGGACTTCTTTCAAATTACTCATGTCGACGTCGATGGGTGCGGCCATTGCAGCAGAGGACAGGGCCAGATTCAGCAAGAGCGTGCAGGTTAGTGCAACTTTAAAAGTCTTTTTCAAAATCACAAACATCCCTTTCTATGTAAGATAAGTAAAAATTAACGTTTTATCCTAAAATAGACTATGAAGAATGTTATGGTTTTTCCGAACACCTATAAAGCTTTATATTCAAAATAGTCAAAATAAGCCGGCTTCGCTTGCTGATCCAAATCCTGAGCACATACCCCGACATAGGAACCGGTAAAGCCAAGCTTGCCGCCATATTCATCCGAAAGCGTACCAAAATCTAAGGGAGTACAGACAGCTGTCCAATTCACCCCGTCTGATGAAGCATAAAACAACAGATCACGTCCATGAATTTCCGCCTTTAGATAATAACGATCCCAATCTTTCACAGATAGCTGCATAGAGGAAATCTCATCGTATTTGCCACCTCTACACAGCACAACGCCCAAACTAGTTCCACGAATCTCATCTGCGGTAACACGCAAATAATAGTAATCACTGTCATCATAATAGAGGACTAACCCAGCCATTTGCAGGAAGCTATCCGGCTCGAATTCCAGACAGGTTGTAGCTAAGCATTCAAAATGTTGAATCGGCCGGGCAATTAAACTCTGATCATGCAGTGAAGCTAATGACTCTCTGCCGCGCAGACGAAGAAAACCCGGACGTTCCTTCAAGCTAACCCAAGATTCATCAAAAGGTACACGCAAGCTTTGGTATGGAAATCCAAGAACCTCTCCATCAAATTCATCTCTGTTTGGCAGCTCCTCAAAAGTGAATATCGGCAGGTCAGGAGCCACGGTCTCCAATGCAGGCAGCTTCCCTCCGTGGGCCAATCGCAACCAGCCATCCTCTGTCCATTCACAACGTTGAATCGCAGTTTCCCGGCCTAACGGATTCATCGTTGACGTTCCCGGAATCGGACGTGTGCATAAATGCGCCATGTACCAGTCCCCATTCTGAGTCTCAACGAGCGATCCGTGCCCTGCTTGCTGAAACGGGTAGGTCAGATCATGTGCCGTGGTCATAATCGGGAAATCCGGATCCGTCTCATAAGGACCTGTGAGGCTTCGGCTTCTAGCTAAGGTGACCATATGGTTGATGCCGGTGCCCCCTTCTGCTGTCAGCAAATAATAGTACCCATCCTTCTGGTACAATTGCGGACCTTCGGTCACTCCGATAGGTGTCCCTTTATAAATTTCATGGATAGGTCCCGTTAATTTGCCAGTCTCCGGGTCATATTGCTGCATAACGATGCCAGAGAAGTTATTGTGATTTTTACGGAAATCCCAACGCATATTAAGCAGCCATTTGGTCCCTTCCAGATCATGGAACAAAAATGGATCAAATCCGCTGCCATTAAGTCTAACCGGCTCACTCCACGGGCCCATGATTTCCGTCGCTGTAATTAAATAATTATGCAGATCTTTATATACACTTTTGCGAGATTTCACATCTGTAAATAGCAGATAAAATACGCCTTGATCATAAGAAAGCGCGGGTGCCCAAATGGAACCAGAGCTTACGTTACCACGCAGATCTACTTGTGAGGCTTCTGTCAGCACACGTGAAATGGAATGCCAATGAACTAGATCCTTGGAATGATGAATTTCTACACCTGGAAACCATTCAAAAGTAGAGGTTGCGATATAATAATCATCCCCTACTCTAATAAAAGACGGATCTGGATGAAAACCTGCCAACACCGGATTAACAATTTTTTGCGTCATAATGTTACCCTCCACTACCGGATTTTTCATAGTTTAACGTATTTATTGTATCGCTTTCATAACGATTAAAGTTATAATGAGATATAAGAAAATGTTTGTATTTTGTCATCTTGGAGGGCCTATGAAGCAGCTGTTCGAACCTGTTGTTTTTGAAGAACATAAGACCTTGATTTGGGATTATAAAATATATACCGACGACTATTACAAAGGTTATTATCACTGGCATCAATGCTGTGAAGTCATGTTCGTGTATGGCGGACAGGGAAACGTTGTTGTGAATCAGCAGATGTACGATATCCGCAGGGGAATGTTATTCTTTTTCCAGCCCTATCAGCTGCACCGGATCTATTCTGAGGTTTCTCCCGAGTGTCCTTTTGAACGAACCATCTTCTACATTGATCCACATGTTGCTGAACACCTGCTGGAGGGTTTTGCGAAAAGGAAGGCTTTATTCACAGCGCTTTGGCAAGGGAAAAATACACATTGTGCCTTTGATCTTAAGGACCACGTTGAGTCTGTGGAGTGGATTCTGGAGCAATATAATCACAATAAAAAAGTCAGTCTGACTGAGGATACCGAAGACATTTCACTGTTAATTCTTCAATTATTGAGCAATATAGGAACTGAAGATCAGCATGTATTCCAATCAGGAGAACGGCGAACCTTGCGCTATTCTGAGAAAATCATGAGTTTTATCGAAGAGCATTATCATGAGGAGGTTAATCTGGATCAGTTAGCTGAGGAGATTCACTTGTCCAAATCCTATATCTCCAGAATCTTTCATCAGGAAACCGGAGGAAGGCTTGTTGATTATCTGACTGCCCGCCGGATCAAACAGGCCTGCCGCTTGTTAGGAACGACAGACCTGCCTGTGGAGCAAATCGGAATCACTGTTGGTTTTCCAAATGCCTCTTATTTCAATCAACTGTTCAAAAGAGTCCTAGGGACGACGCCATTAAAATATAGAAAAAGTAATTAGATCCAATCTACACAACCGTATTTTTTTCAGTCACGAAGAGTATATTTTTAGCAAAATGATTAATATCTATCAGCTCTGGGCGGGGGGCGTCCACCAGTTCACCATTGATCCTTAAATTGACAAAGGTCACATTTTCAACAGCTCTCTCTTCGTCATATCCATAAATTCGTGAAGGGTTGGCCGTCCCGCTATAGCTGATGTCGCGAAATGTAATGTCCCGGATGCTTGTCCCCGGCTCTGGATTGTAATCCTTGTTATAGACCACCCGCACATCAATTAGCTGCCCCCGCTCAATACGCTCTACACGTATATTTTCATATAGAACATTACATACCCTATTTCGATCCCCGGCATTAATCGCCAGTGCCCCCCAATAGTTCTCTTGCGGTTCGTGATGATTCAAGATATCAATATTTGCAAAAACAATAGACTCAATGGTGTCCCCGTTCCGTTCATGGTCCCCATGTGTACCAATCATTAATGGATGAGCGACATCCGCCCACAGAATGGAATCACGAACGCTAATATTACGGGTATCCCCATAAAAATCCCATCTCGAGCCGTAAATAGCAATACAATCATCCGAATTACGCATAAAAACATCCCGGATTCTAACCTCGGAACTAGACATAATATCAATGCCATCAGACCACCCCCGAGTGCTAAACGATTTGAAATTATCAATCACAATCTGCTCAGACTGCCCGATGAAAATGCTGTAATGTGGCGGATCAATCACGGTAATACCTTCCACATTTATGGATCGCGAAAAAATAATTCGTATCCCTCGAAAGGCCGAGAATCGATGAAAATCCGCAAGATAAATTATACCGCGACCACGAATGGATACATCATGAACTCCCTCGCATACCAAGGAACCTACAAGCACTGAACCTCCGGCAAGATACACCGTGGTTTCCGAAGGGACCGGCAATACTGTTTCTTCTATATAATGTGTGCCTGGAGCGAAATAAAGCACCTTCCTTTTTTCACGAGGATCAGCAGCGGCATTATCCAGCAGCCGTAAAAGATCAGGTTTCCGGTGTATACCCGGTTGGACTACTAGAACATTAGCATCCTCTGGTTGAGGGGCATCCTTCTCCTTAGGGTTAGCAAATAAATGCAGATTTCGAAAAATATCACCGTTGATCTCAATCGATAACTTTTGCGGACCTGTTAGCTTAAACAAAATGGTATTTCCATGATATTCGTAAGAGATCCCTCGCGAAGCCGGAGCAATGTTCACACAATCAATCTCCGTATAAAGACAGGTGACTTCAACTTCTACTGTACCTTCCAGATCAAAATAAGCCATGGATGCAGGACGCACCTCATGCATATCTACCTTAACCTCGTAAATAAACAAGCTATGCCATTCTCCTTCAGGCTGCCGTACTCTAACCTTATAATCCTCACGTCCCGGGATATCTTTAGGTGCTTTATATACTTGTAAATCATCCACTTTACCATCCTCCTGTTCATTTCGATTGTATCGCTTCCAACACCGATAAAGTTTTAATGTGTTATGCAGAAATGTTTGTATTTTGTCAGTTTTAAATTATAAGCCAACTTCAACATGACAATAATCAAACATTTCCTTATATCAAAACACAACTTTCCTGAGCTTTAGAAAGCTATACTCATAACATCCTAATTACACTGGAGGCAATAATAATGACAAACCCTTATTGGCAGGAAATCATAGGTAGACTTGATACAAAAGTGGAACGTATGGTAGAGCAGATCGGTAACAAGTGCCCGCATTTTGCCGGGAAAGATGGCAAATTTGATGATATCGGTTCAGACTGGTGGACCACAGGATTCTGGCCTGGACTCCTCTGGATCATGCATGATATGACCGGAAAAGATCTTTACAAGGAGGCTGCTTGGCATTGGGACGGTACCTTGGAGGAATGGTTTGTTAAACCAACGGTTGAGATGCATCACGATGTGGGATTCCAATTCCTTCCGACAGCTGTAATCAAACATACAATTACAGGTGACGAAGATGCCCTGCGCAGAGGAATTGAAGCGGCGAATTTCCTCGCTGCCCGCTATAATCCTGTAGGCAAATTCATCCGCGCATGGAATGAAGATAAATACGGCTGGGTAATTATCGACTGTATGTTAAATATCTCCCTGCTGTTCTGGGCCAGCAAAGTGACAGGTGATCCCCGCTATAAGCATATTGCAATTAGCCACGCCGAAACGACAATGCAATATGGCATACGTGAGGATGGATCCACCAAACATATTATTTCTTTTGACGCAGAGACAGGTGCTTATCTTGAGAATTTTGGCGGTCAAGGCTACTCGGCTGAATCCTCTTGGAGCCGAGGAACAGCTTGGGGATTGTACGGCTTTATCAATACTTATCGCCACACTGGTGATGAACGTTTCCTGAACACTGCTAAGCGGATCGCACATTATTTCATCTCTGCTTTGCCTGAGGATCAAGTCCCTTATTGGGATTTCCGCCTAGAGGATGATACCCGGATGTTCCGAGATAGCTCCGCAGCCTCTATAGCCGCTTCAGGATTATTAGAGCTTGCAGATATCGTACCCTTAGGCGAAAAAAGTCTATATGCAAATGCAGCGGAGCGAATTCTGCGCTCACTGACGGAAAATTACGCAACCTGGGAGCTGCCGGAGCATGAAGCGATTTTATTGCACGGAACTGGCAGTGGCAATTCCTTCATTGATGTATCCCTGATCTATGGAGACTACTATTATATTGAAGCTGTCGCTAAATTAAATGGCTGGAAACATCGGATTTTCTAATTGCAGATAGTTAATTTAAACAACAAAAAGACACCTCTCTTGAGGTGTCTTTATATATTTCAGGCTATTCGTTCACCAGTGCCGCAGCACCCTCCAGAAGCATCAAGCCGCTGAGTTGAATACTCAGCTGAACCGGAAGCTCCGGTTTCACTTCCCACGATGAACTGCACAGACCCAGTTGTTTATCCAGACCTTTTTCCCACAACTGCATTGCATTGGCCAATATAACCTCGCGAATACGGATATTTACAGGAGATATTTTACAGAGCTGAACCAAATAACGAATCAGAATGCCCTTGAACAATCCAGTATCATCAATGCCTTCATCAGGCAACATCAGATTAATTGGATCGCATAACCGATCAATACATGTATTAGCCGTTCGAATCGCATCTTCTAAGTAATGAACATCACCTGTATTCTTGTAAAGCTCTAGGCCAGCGCCTAGAAACACTCCCTGACAGTAAGTAAACTCCCAGTCGTAATCGATCTGGCCATCCCCAAGTCTATTCATCCCATCCCACACAAAACCAGTCGTAGAATCCATCAAATATGTCTTGTTCCATTCATAGATACGGAGCGCCCACTCCAGATCCTCTTGCTTATGAAAAAGTTCATATAACCGGGCTGCAAGGATGACGGCAGGTGCATTGGCAGGTGTGTTTTTATAATCTAGCTGATCCTTCTTCCACGCCAGACCTCCACCCAACTGTTCATTCCAAGCCGTCTTAATATCCTCCCATAGATCAAGCACAGCATTTAAATAGGCTTCATGTCCTGTTACCCGATAAGCACGCAGCAACGCCAATGCTGTCCATTCCATATCATCATAGTAATTATGCCTGAAAGTCCCCCCGTTATAAGCTTGCAGACTCTGACTTAGCTCCTTAATTTTCAAGGAATACACAGGATCTCCACTACGCTCATAACCATCTACTAAAATATCAATGACATGAGCCTGCCACCAATAATAAAAGTTTTCCCCCGCAACGTTGTACGCTCTGGGATACCATTGGTTCATGATCCCCGTCTCAGCATTATAATAATTACGTAGTAGACATTGTTGGAACCACTCGGACTTTTCCTGCCAACTGACTGCTTCTATGGCTTCCTTTGCTTGTGTCATTAAGAACTCACCTCAACCCTGTTCTTTAGTTAATTCAGCCATCTTCTCCAGCAGCTTGATCGCACTAAGCTGGGAGCTGAGCTGAATCACACCAGCGGAAGTCGAAGTCCAATCTGTGCCAAACAACACTTTATCCTCTGACTTTCCTTGTTCCCAGAGACATTCTGCATTCGCTCGCAGGAAATCTACAGCTTTAACTGCTGCGGAATCAGCTTTGACCCATTCAGCTGTATAGCGAATCAGGATTCCTTTAAACAGTCCCGCATCACCATTTCCTTCATCTGGCAGCACACCTCCCTCAGAGTCAGCAAGTTCATGGGCTGCGGCGGCAAAGGTTAGACGAGCATCCTCTAAATATTCCTGCTCTTTAGTGATACGATACAGTTCAACTGCTGCGCCAATGAAAACACCTTGGTTGTAGGAGTATTTCCAATCTTTATCGATCTTTCCATCGCCAGTGCGATTCATGCCATCCCATACAAAACCCGTTGCCGGATCTACTAGATGCTCTTTTTGCCATCTGTATATTTTTAACGCCCATTCAAGATTGCCAGCTTCACCAAAAGCTTGATACAAGCGTGCCGCAAGTATAGCTGCCGGTGCGTTGGCTGGTGTATTTTTATAATCCAACTGTGATTTCTGCCAAGCAATTCCACCGCCCATATGCTCGTTCCAACCTGTCTGAATGTCGTTCCATAAAAGAAGGGCTGTATCTTTATAACCTTCCACTCCTGTTGCTTGATAAGCACGAAGCCACGCGAGAGCCATCCATTCCATATCATCATACAACTCATTTGGCCACATACCACCATTTCGTTGTAGCAGACCTTCATGAAGTGCGGAAAGCCTTTTGGCATACCAGTTCTCTCCAGTCCGCTGTAGTCCATCTACCAATACATCCACAGCATGGGCCATCCACCAATAATGAAAAATAGTGTTGCATTCTCCATTTGGACAAGGTGTTTCTATATTGTACATTTTGATCGCTTCATTCCAGAAGAATGAATCCAATGCAGCTTGTGCTTGATTCGCCCGTTCCTCCCAAATCCCTATCTCCAATTGATTCATATAGACTCTCTCCCTGGTTCGATTTTTATTGCATTAACCCTTAATACCACTGAAGGCTATCCCCTGTACAAAATAACGCTGAAGAGCTAAAAATAACACCAATATCGGCAAGATTGCTACTAGCGCTCCAGCCATCATTGGACCGTAGTCTGTTTGAAAATTATAAGAAAAAGCTTGAAGTCCCATCTGAATCGTTGCTTTGTCGGGATCATTCAGCACAATCATTGGCCACAAGAAACTGTTCCAGCCCGCTTGGAAGGTAAAGATACTTAAAGTAGCCAGCGCTGGTTTAGTCAACGGCAAATATATCCGCCAAAATATTTTAAACTCTCCACAGCCTTCGATCCGGGCCATTTCCATCATGTCACTAGGCAAGGTGAGAAAGAATTGCCGCATGAAGAACACAGCAAAGGTTCCAGAAGCGCCCGGAAGAATAATCCCCCAGAATGAGTTCATCAGCCCGTTACCCCCGCTACCAAAAATATCATTTCCTCCAAAAAGAGGAATATGGCGCATGACATAAACCGTGGGGATCATCGTCACAATGCCTGGTATCATCATCGCCGCAAGCAGCACGCGGAATATCGGCTTATTGAGCTTAAAATTCAATTTTGCGAACGCATAACCACTGATAGAACCAAAGAACAGATTCGCCAATACACCCGCTACTGCAAGTACAAGCGAATTCCAGAAATAGAGCGCAAACGGAACCGTAGTAAATGCCTTACGATAGTGTTCTAAGGTCAAATGTGAAGGAAACCACCGGATGGGCATGGCGAAGATCTCTTCGTCAGGCTTCAAGGATGTAAGAACACTCCAATAAAAAGGTAGAAACATTACGATAGCAATAACTATGCACACTATATAATAGATAGATTTGCTTAAGCTTCTTTTTAATAACGAACTTCCGCTAGTATCCATACCTCTATCCCCCTTCTGCATGGCAAGCCCGGCTTATACAATGGACTCCTCCGCCTTTGTGATCCGCATGTTTATTAGTGAGAAAATGAGAATCGCCACAGCAAGCACAAATGCTTGTGCAGACGCATACCCCATTTGCAATTGATTAAAGCCCTGCTGATAGATCAGATAAACTGGAGTCTTTGTCATATTCGCCGGACCACCCTGCGTCAGCACAAAAGCTTGGTCGAACAACTGCAACGCACCAATGATTGACATCGTACTGACAAGAAAGGTTGTTGGTCGCAGCTGCGGCCAAGTAATAAACCGGAAACAAGCCAGCTTATTAGCACCGTCCAGCCGTGCAGATTCATACAAATAGTCGGGCACGCCCTGCAGACCTGCCAAGTAGATAATCATATTAGAACCTACCGATTGCCAGAGGGTAAGCATAATAATGGATAACATCGCCGTTCGGGTCTCGGATAACCAAGCTGGACCCGTAATCCCAACATAAGACAACAATCCGTTAACCAAACCAAATTCAGGATGCAAAAGCCAGATCCAAACGGTAGCAGCAGCAACGGCGGATGTAAGGGTAGGCAGATAATTCAATGTGCGGAACAACTTTACCCCACGCCAGGATCGACTAAGCAGAATCCCGAGGAGAAGCGAAATCAGAATATTAAATGGAACGAAAATGATGGAATACAGAAATACATTTCGGAATGTTTTCCATAACAAACTGTCCTCTATCAAACGGCGATAGTTATCAAAACCGATCCAATCGTTTCTACTAAGTACATCGTAGTTGGTAAAGCTTAAATATAGCGCCATTACCACAGGGATGACTGTGAATACTGTAAACAGCAATACCGTGGGTGTAATAAACAGATAAGCCGTCCGCGCCTGATGTTTCTCTAGTTTTCTGATGGAAGCCATTTCAGCTACCCCCTCCTAAGCAAAAGGGAGGCGAAACCTCCCTTCACTTCAAATGTCTTACTTATTATTTCACTACTTCATTATCCTTCAGCATTTTGTCGCCCTCTTCTTGCGATTTCCTCAAGGTCTCATCAATGCTCATCTTGTTTTGCTGGTTAAGCTGCAAATTAGGGGCCAAAGCATCAGTCTCCATCACGGAATATCCAGGATGGTTCGGACGAACCTTGGCGAACTCCAACGTTTCCAGAAACGGCTGCCACTTTGGATCATCCTTGAAAAATGGATCTTCCATCGATGGCTTATAACCCGGCAGATTTAGACTCGTCTTTGCCCAGAGCAACGCGTTATCCTTGTTCGCTGTCCACCATTTGATGAACTCCCATGCTTCTTCCTTATGTTTGGAGCCTTCTGGAATCACTAGCCCAAATCCACCCATGACACTACCTTTATCACCATTTGGTCCGGCTGGAGGAGGAACGATTCCATAATCCAGGTCTTTACCATATTTGTTATAGGTGCTGAGCATCCACGGACCGGAATACAGCATAGCCACTTTACCTGTGACAAAAGCATCTTGCCCTTCACCAAGTCCAAGTTCGAACCCTACTTTATACACTTTGTCCTTGTTCATTAGGCGATCCCAGAACTCAAGCACCTGCTTGCCCTGCTCATTATTAAAATTGGTCTTTCCATCCTCTGTAAGCATGGTGCCGCCAGCCTGTTGGAGATACATATTAAAAAGTCCCAAATCTCCCATAGAAAAACCTGCAGTCTCCAATTTATTGCCATTCCATTTCGTTAGCTTCGTAGCCGCTGCCTCTAGCTCATCCCAAGTTGTTGGAGGCTGAAGTCCTGCCTCTGCGAGCAGCTTCTTGTTATAGAAAAGAGCACGGGCATCTACTGTAAGCGGCAGCCCATATAATTTGTCATCGTATGAAAGCTCCCGTAGGGATTCACTGTAGAAATCATCTTCGGAAATACCGTCACGCGTTAAGTATTCATCCACCGGATGCAGTACATTTTTCGGGGCATACAGCGAAGTTCTCCAACGGTCCCAAAACAGTACATCAGGAGTGCCGCCATTGGTCGCAGAAGTTAGGAATTTCGTGATCATATCCTGTTGCAGCACATATTTTACGTGAATTTTATCCTGCGATTTATTAAAAGCATCCACCATGGTCTCGAATTGCTTCTGCCCCTCACCGCCCCAATCTCCCCAGAAGGTAAGCTCTGTCTTTTTCCCGGTACTGCTCCCAGCTTTGCTTGTGTTTCCGGTCTCTTTGTCCGCAGATCCGTTATTACCACCGCAGCCCGCAGCAAGTGCAGTAGTCATTACCAAAACAATTGAGGTAACCAGCCATTTTTTCATGTTCTCTATCCCCTTTAGAGTCGATTATTCAAACCTTGTTGGTCTCATCCGCGCTTAATCTGCTTACCGCAGCGCATGAGTACAAGCTCACAGAACATCATGTTTGCCCAAGAGAACCATGGACGTGTAAATTCATCAGGATTATCCACATAAAACCCTTCATGCATAAATCCAGTTCCTGCATCCGTCTTCTCCAGCAGATGAAGTAAGGCTTCCTGTTCCTCAAAGCGGGTAGATGTCATTCCCTGCATCGCTAAAGCTATGGGCCAGATATACCGATTTGGCGTATGCGGACTTCCAATGCCAGCAGCCGCTTTTCCTGCGAAAAAATAAGGATTAGTGCTACTTAAAATAAGTTCACGGGTATTTTTATAAATAGGATCATCAGCAGTCACATAACCCAAATAAGGGATAGAGAGTAGACTAGGTACATTTGCATCATCCATAAAATTCACCTGTCCCAGACCATCTACTTCATAAGCATAGACCGCTCCAAACTCTGGATGTTCTACAATTCCATACTCACTTATTCCCTTATTAAGCTGGTCAGATAGTTTTCTAGCTTTCTTTTCCAGCTCCTGATCACCTAAAATCTCACGGGCAATTTCACACACATATCGTAAAACAACCACCGCGAACATATTGGCCGGAACCAAATACCCATATTCACAGGCATCGTCACTAGGACGAAATCCAGACCAAGTCATTCCGGTATAAGCCGTCAACGTCCCTTTGCCTTCTCGAGCTAACGTATCCGTGGGCGGACAGTTCATCCGTTGAAAAAGATATTTTGAATCGCGCTCATGGTTCTGTTCGGTAGTCCATAATGTTATGATTCTTTCTACGCCTGTTACAAACGACTCATTAAACTGACTAGTACGGCCCGAATTCTTCCAGAGCAGATAACTCAGTTGGATTGGATAACATAACGAATCAATTTCATATTTTCTTTCCCAGACTCCCGGGCTCATCTCCGTCAGATCCTCTTGGTGGCCATGCCCACTTTCTTCTTCATTGAATGCGTTAGCATACGGATCAAGCTGGATGTAAGTAAATTGTCTACGTACAAGTCCCTCAATCATGTCTGCAATTTCTTCATCTTCGGAGGCAAGGATTAGGAAAGGTCTGACCTGTGCGGCGGAATCCCGTAGCCACATCGCTGGAATATCTCCGGTAATAACAAAAGTGCTTCCGTTTGGCATTCGTTTTAAGGTTGTGTTCCAGGTGTTGGCCATACATTTCTCGAACATTTCGGCTAATTTCGGGCGATCACTCAGCTGTGCTTTTACGCTAGATGCCAGTTTATGCATTGACTCGGGTATTTCTCTAGTTGCTTTCAGTTATAATACCCCCTTTTTCTTTTTAAATTTGAAGCGCTTTCATTGATTAGTATATTGTCATGTGATTAGTATGTCAATATGTTTATTTTATTATAATGATATATCAATACATCTATAATGATAAATACATATCTAAAACAAATAAAAAAACCCATCCAAAAAGATAGGTTTTTATAACAACTAATATATGTTTAATTTGGAGAATAAGCCAAAATTCTATTTAGAGATAGATTGTTTAGCGGAGCTTGTGGATTCACCAGAAATTAGCTCAGCTTCCAGCATTATCTTATTGGACACACTCTGCCCGTTCATAATTCGCAATACATTTTCTACTGCAAGCCGCCCCATCTCTTCTTCATTTTGCCGTAAATGGGTAAATGCATAACCCGAACCAAGTGGAGTTGGCGGACTATCAAAGCAAATGATCGAAATATCTTCTGGAATTCGTAGCCCAAGTCGTTGGACCGCAGTTCTAGCCAGCAGCGCAATATTATATTCCACAGCAAAAAGCGCCGTTATTGTTGGATTCTTTTGCAAATGAGAAATTAGCCGCGAAATGTCATGTTCAATATTCTCATCGTTGAAGGAATCCGGTAGTGTTGAGGTCAAATCACTGACCCACAATCCCTTGTCTACAGCTATTCCCCGTTCCGCATGCGCTTGAATAAATCCCTCTACCCGCTCTTCAAGAGCTGTGGTATCCGCTGGAGGTGGAGAGAGAAAGGAGATATTAGTATGCCCGAGATCAAATAAATACTCCGTACCTTTGAGTGCAGCCTGCATATTATCAGTACTGATCGATGCTGCTGCCACTCCTTTTAAATGGCGATCTACCAGAACTAGCGGGAACCGCCCTATCACCAATTTTAGAATCTCCGCATTAAAAAATTCGCCTTGAGCCGGAAAAATGATCAGACCATCTACACCTAAGCTGAGCAACTTCTGAATAGATTTCTCTTCGTTCTCCGGCACCCCAAAGGTTCTTCTTAAAACCAGAAAACAATCATTATCACGTGAAGCCTGCTCCATGCCATAAATCAAACCTGTGCCATAGCTGTTGCCAAAGTCGGTAATAACCAGACCGATCGTCTTTTCCTCATGGTTAAAGGAATTGAAAACAGTTCCGTCGGAGACCGTCCCCGGAGATATCGCTGATTCCATGTAATCGACTGCTGGATCTGCCACAAATGAACCTCTCCCCGGTTTTCTCACAATTAATTGTTCCGCGGCGAGCATTTCCAGAGCTTTTTTACTCGTAATCCGACTAACATTATAGGCTTCAGCCAGTTCTTTCTCTGAGGGAACCCGTTCCCCTTGTCCATAGGATTTATTAACGATAAGCTGCTTCACTTCATCAAATATTTTTTCATACATCGGTTTGGATGATGTTGTCTCACTCATGACTTTCGTTATCTCCTGACTCTAATTTTTTCATCTTATACATAATAATATATCATGATATATTAAGTTTGTCGACAGTTGTGCGGCTACAGCAAAAAAAGAGGGAGGAAGGAGGTAAAGTGGAAAAATACAAAACTTCGTATATAAACAGAGATAACCCGTATTCAGTGAATGCTGGTTAAATAAAGGCTAAGTAATCGCTATAAATATCATTTCTACTATATTCTTAGATAATATCAAACCGTATTTCATCTAACAAGTTTTTACACTTTTGTCCATTTGTTCTTTTTTTATTCAAAAACAGCTAACACAGGTCTATCGTAAATTGCTGTTCAGAATATATAATAGAGACTATCTGGTATAGAAAGGAAGTTGAATAGTTAATGAAATTTAATGATTATCGCTATGAGCGCCCGGATGTAGAGAAGTTCAAACAGGATTTTAACAACCTGCTTAAAGATCTCAATGACACCGAGCCATTAGAAGTGCAAAAGGCTTCCGTTACCGCTATTAACAAGCTTCGCAATGAGTTTGACACCCTGCAGACATTGGTTAGCGTTCGCCATTCGATCAATACAACAGATGAATTCTACAAGGCTGAACAGGAATTCATGGACGAGATTGGCCCTATCGTTCAGGAATACATAACGGACTACTACAAAGCACTCGTCAATTCCAAATACAGAGCCGAATTCGAACAAGAATGGGGCACGCAGCTGCTTCAGCTTGCAGAAGTAGCTCTGCGTACTTTTAGTCCAGAAATCATCGAAGATTTACAATTGGAGAACAAACTCTCTACAGAATACGCTCAGCTTATCGCGTCCGCCAAGATTCCATTCGAAGGCGAAGAACGGACACTGACTCAGCTTACTCCTTTTGAATTGTCCACGGACCGCGATATGCGTAAACGTGCTTCACAAGCCAGATATGATTTTATGTCTGAACATGAGAGTGACTTTGATCGAATCTATGACGAGCTAGTTAAAGTCCGTGACCGCATTGCTAAAAAGCTTGGTTACAGCAACTTTGTTGAGCTAGGTTATGACCGGATGATGCGTACCGATTATAACGCCGACATGGTAGCCAACTTCCGGAAACAAGTTCTGGAGCATATCGTACCCGTCTCCCAACAGCTTAAGAAACGGCAGACTGAACGCCTAGGTCTGGATGCCTTGAAGTTTTATGACGAGAACTTCAGCTTCAAGACTGGCAATGCCACTCCTAAAGGAGATCCTGACTGGATTGTAGCTAACGGATCCAAGATGTACAAAGAGCTCTCTCCGGAAACTGATGAATTTTTTACTTTTATGTTGGATAACAATCTAGTGGATTTAGTAAGTAAAAAAGGTAAGCAAGGCGGTGGCTATTGTACTTACTTCAGCCAATACCAAGCACCCTTTATCTTCTCAAATTTCAATGGAACCTCAGGGGATATTGATGTCTTGACCCATGAAGTGGGGCATGCCTTCCAGGTGTATGAAAGCCGAAATATTAATGTACCTGAATATGCTTTTCCTACTTATGAAGCCTGTGAGATCCATTCCATGAGCATGGAGTTTTTTGCTTGGCCATGGATGGAATTGTTCTTTGAAGAGGATGCAGACAAATACCGTTTCAATCATTTGGCAGATAGCCTTCAGTTTATTCCTTACGGAGTTACTGTAGATGAATTCCAGCATTTTGTTTACAGCAATCCTGAAGCAACCCCTGCTGAACGTAAGCAAGCATGGCGAGAAATCGAGAAAAAATATTTGCCGCACCGCAATTATGAAGGTAATGCTTATCTGGAACAAGGTGGATTTTGGCATAAGCAAGGCCATATCTTCGCCTCCCCGTTCTATTACATTGACTATACACTAGCACAGCTATGTGCCTTCCAGTTCTGGAAACGTTCAAATGAAGATTTTAAATCCGCTTGGAGTGATTATTTAGAGTTATGTCAAGCTGGAGGAAGCAAATCCTTTATCAAGCTGGTTGAACTTGCGGGCCTGACTTCACCTTTTGAAGATGGCTGCATTAGTTCGGTCATTGGAGAGATTGAAAGCTGGTTAAACAGCATTAATGATAAAGAACTTTAATAATACCTTGCAGTACCGATAAAAAAGCAATCCCTGCTTCTTAGCTGGGATTGCTTTATTTTCATATTAAGGTTATTTAGCGATAACGAATCAACAAGTCCAGTGGATAACGACCTGCATTACGGCCATACAAAGCTAGCCCGCCGTCCTCTGCTTGCAGCTCCAAACGGAAAACACGATTGCGATCCAGCTTCGCTGCTAACTGCCCCGGTACACTTGCCTTGCATAGGTAGCCATAAGATCCAGCCTCATCCAGCTTATTCGCTATTGGCTGATAATGCCAAGACAAAATCCCTCTGCTATCAGCCGGATCATCCGGTAAATAGAAAGAACCAATCCGCTGCCCATCCACCAGAACGTTCACTCGGGAAGGATGACGCTCTTCATCCGTCATATAATACGTATTCGGATTATATTCCACCCTCGCATCTGCCCCATGCATAAGATCAAGGCCCATATCATTAAGCTTCGTACCTTCAACATGCCGCGCCAGCAATCGTTTAGCACTTGCTTCGAACATGATTTCGATCTCACCAATCATTGATTTATCTGCTGCATCTGGCAGTGTAACCTCGTATACATACTGACCTTGCCCAGCACCATTGATCTTAAATCCTTGGATAGCATCCCATTGATGCTTAAAGTTATGATCGGTATAAGCTCCCACTGGAATTTGAATAAATTCTCCTTCACCTTTAAACAATACAGTGTTATTACCGCCTCTTACATCAAAAGTAATGAAATTCCGCGTGATCGCTTCACCCTTCTCATTAATCAGAGAAACAGCAAGTATTGCAGCCGCCTCCTGACCAGGCATTGTAATGTTCAAAGAAGGAAGTATAGTGTTTCCAAAGTTATCCCATTTCACAGACATATGTCCACTTTGCGCAGTGACCCGAGTCCCCAAATTGTCGTACCACAGTTCCCATTTCAGCTTCAAATTATGACCGTGATAGCTGTCCGCGAAGCTGGAACCTAGCAAAGGTACTTTAACACTCTGCCCTGCTTCTACTGTCTGGCATGGAGGAGCATCTAACACGATAAAATCTGGGGAATGCAGATCCGCAATCGTCATCCCGGGAACAAAATCCCCATATCCAAAATCCTTATCGCTCCCGTCTAGCCGGTAATAACCATTGAACTCATTCGTAACATCACGGAATTCAGTAAATACGAATCCACATAGCTTATCATGCCGCCGGAATTCATTCATCATATAGCGGTAATGCCATGCCAAATCACTGTCCCCTGCACCACCTTCTATCCCCCACACGTTACCGCATTCGCTGTTCATTAGAGGGGCATCAGACTGTACGTTGCCGCCAATACAGTTAAACTCCGATCCCGGGAATGTTTTATCTACAACCTCATTTAAGTGGGCTTGCAGCTGCTCGTAACCATTAATGTAAAAGTGCCATGTATTAATATCCGATTCCACATGATCATAATTACACGGCGAGTTATCCTCAACAATTCTAGTCGGATCAAGCTGCTTCGCCCAGCGATATTTCTCCCGCACCCATTCCTGTGTCTCTTTAAGATAACTACTCTGCTGCTGTACATCACTTGTGAGGCTAGCCTCCTGAGCATCTGTCTTCAAACCCCAGGTCTCGTTGAACATAACCCACGAAAAAATAGATGGATGATTATAATCTCGTTCAATCACCTCAAGGGCTTCTCTCTCATAGGAGGCTCTGGCCTTGTCATCCGGATTACCCCAGAAACAAGGCATATCTTCCATAACAAGAATGCCAAGCTTATCCGCCCAATACAGCTTACGGGGTTCTTCGGGCTTAATATGAATTCGCACCATGTTTAGCCCTAAACGTTTCATTAGATAAATTTCATCCCGCATGTCTTCATCCGTTGGATAGGTGAAAAACCCTGTCTTGTGATAGGACTGATCAAGAGTACCGTTCAAATATATCGGTTTACCATTTAAGGTGATCCACCGATAATCACGATCTTCAAAGCGGGCAGTCTGAATTTCGCGAATTCCGAAATAAGTGCTGACTGTATCTGTACCAAACGATCCACTAAGCTGCAATTCACCTTCATATAAATAAGGATTTTCTGGACTCCACAAATGCGGATTGGGAATATCGATAGACAGCTTACATTCGTTCACCCCTGCTATAAGCTGCAGCTTCTCTGTATGAACAACAGAATGATCAGCGAATTGCAGCGTAAACTCTGCCGAACCCGTTTCATGCGCGATTATTCTTGTAGTTACCTTCACCTGTCCATCTATACGGGTCACAAACTTTGCATCTTTCATATAAGTTTCGGGACGTGCTTCAAGCCATACAGGCTGCCAAATTCCACGGATTTCTCCATATCCTTGTTTGCCCCGCGCTTGATAAGCATGATCGAAATCCTCAGCTCTTACGACAATATTATTCTCACAATTAGCTGCCCAGTAAGGTGTAATATCAAATTCAAATGAACCATATCCACCTTGATGTGAACCTACATGTTCTCCATTTATCCACACATCACATGAATAATCTACTGCCCCAAAACGTAAAAACAATCGTGTTTGTTGGTCAACAGCCTGCCCATTCACGGTGCGGCGATACCAGCCTATTCCTTGTTGATCGCAGCCAATTCCGGATAAGGGACTTACCCAAGAAAAAGGTACAGTGATCATTGAGTCGTAAGCGATTTCAGGATTGGAGTACCATAACGCCTTCATACCTTCATTGTTCGGATCAAACTTAAATGACCATTGCCCATTCAAATTCATCCATTCATGACGTTGCCAATGTGGATGAGGGTGTTCAGAACGAGGAATCGCAAGTGTCTCAGAAGCTAATATAGAAGTTGTCATATGGCGAGCACAGCCTTTCAAAATAAGAAGTTGAGCCCATTTTAGCACCAGTATACGATTTTCGCAATGTTTATTATGATTTTACAATACTCAATCTTCATTGTACAATAACCTCAACCCATCCTATACGAAAAGGAACAAATATGATGAATGATATTTCACAAGAAACGATACGTTATCCCGCGTCACGCATTTTAGATGTAGCTAAAGCACTGTCTGGTGACGTCCGCGTCCGCATTCTTGAAGCCCTTGGAGAGAAGCCTATGAGTGTCAGTCAATTAGCTGAGACGTTAGGTGTAGCTCAGCCAACGATATCTATCAATGTGCAGACGTTAGAACAGGTTAATCTTATCTCATCTACACAAGGAGCAAATCGCGAAAAAATCTGTGCGGTCACCTGTCGCTCTATTCAACTCGATCTCCCTTCAAAGCTAGGGGATGGGCTGCATCAAACTGAGGAAATACATATGCCCATCGGAATGTTCTCCCACTGCTCCATACAACCGTCCTGCGGGATGGCCGGAAAAGATGGTGGTGTCATTGGCTCCCAAGATGATCCAAGAGCATTCTACATGCCTGAACGAGTCGATGCCTCTCTCTTATGGTTCGCAGAAGCCGGTTATGTCGAATACTATTTTGCCAACCCCCTGCCTCCAGGCGTCGAGTTGGACGAAATCCGCATTTCGGCAGAAGTATGCTCAGAAGCCCCTTCATTTCGAGAGGATTGGGCCAGTGATATCAGCTTATCCATCAATGACCAGTTAGTCGGGACTTGGACCTGTCCCTCCGATTTCGGGAACCGCAAAGGGAAACTGACCCCTGAACGTTGGAGAAGTGGAACTGAATATGGAGCTCTTACTACATGGAGTGTCTCGGAATCGGGCAGCAGCTGTAATGGTTCTTTCTCATCTTCCACTACAATCAGCTCTTTAAAGCTGACGTTTAATGAACCTATTCGTGTACGTTTTGAAATTCGGGAGGATGCACTCAATAAACGAGGACTAAATCTGTTCGGAAGTGGGTTCGGGGACTATGCCCAGGATATCATACTGGCGTTTGTACGACGTCCGAAATGAGGAAAAAGAGGCAGGAGTGCCTCGGAAGTGGATCCAATGTTCACCAGCATCAAGAAGAACATCAACAATGGATGCACACTTCCAGCCCTGACCAGATGGACCTCTCTATTTCATACTAGTAGAGACCTTTATTTTGCTTCAACTTTTTTTAGATTCTCAGCGACTCTGAAGGTTACAATCTTGCTAATTAATTCATAAGGCATAGGCTTATCAATAGGGAATTGAACGGAACCTTTAGCACCTTTATAGCCTGATAATTCATCTTTAAAAGCATTAATTCCACTTGGAGTTGGATAGAATCCAATATGCTTGGGATAAGCAGCGAAATGCACCAAATTTCCGTGTAATGCAAAAGTAGGCATCTGATAGCTTATTTTTTCCTCTGCTTCCGGTGCCGCCTCTTTTATCACCTTTCTTAACGTATTAAGGATTTCCTGAACCTCAAGCGAAAACCCGGAAATATAGGTATTGATCGATTCATATGTGATTTTACTTTCATCCATGATATAACTCCTCTCTGGATCATCTCCACGATTTGCATAAATGTAGGGCCGCTAAAGCCTCAGCTTCAGTACTTTTGAACAACATTTTATCGCCTTGATTGCATTCGTAAATAAAATCATTCAGACTTTTGCTGTTATAGCTTGTAAATTCTCCTACGATAGCAACTCTCATCTGATAGTTTGTATATTTTTGTGCAATCTCACCAGCAACTCCAGACTTTAGCTCGAAAAAATCATCCGTAATCTGTTCCTTCCTCAGAAGCATTTTATCGCATCCTTGGTATTTCACATTCATCATTAAGTCTAAGGCATCCCTTACATTATTGATTATGATCTCCTCACCAGAGATTATAGCTACCGTTGAATCATTCTTATCATCCACTGTGATTTTCATTCAAGACTACTCCTTTTCCGCGAAGAATTTCTGCAACATTATGATTACTCTGCTTAATCGCAACCGACCATGCAGATTCACCACTTTTTATTTTAGCAGAAATGTCGGCGCCATGTTCGATTTACAACTCTATTAGTTCTACATTATCCGTATGAAAAGCAGCAGAATGTAAGGAAGTATAACCATCACTATCGAATATATTATTCTCCATATTCGCAAGGTGCGGATGAGCTTTCAGGATTTCTTTCAGCCGTTCTGCATAGCCTGATTATGCTGTCTGAAATACATCATTAATGATTAATTATCGTATAAACGAGCTAAGCCATAAAAAGAAAAGAGGACTCGTTCAATGTTCTTTGAACGAATCCTCTAATGATCACAATTCTGGAGCTCAGTAGATTAGATTAAATCCGACTTTTCAAGTAGCCGCTTCACGATCTCTGCAACCTCAGCTCTGGTCATATCATCTTTCGGAGCAAGCCCTTTACTGCTTCTTCCCATGATAATGCCTGCCTGCAAAGTGTCAGTAACTCCACTGATTGCCCAGTTAGAAACCTTACTACTATCTGTAAATGGAGCTAACAAAACGTCAGCCGATTGAACAGAAAGCTTAGTCTGTAGCGCTGTAATTTTCATCGCTTTAGCAATAATTAACATCGCTTGTTCACGGGTAATATGTTCATCAGGGCGGAACATGCCATCTTCAAAACCATTGATTAATTGATAAGTAAATGCCGTGTTGATCGCACTGTTATACCAATCCGTGGTCTTTACATCTGAGAATGGTGTTGCAGCTTGTTCCATCTCAAGTCCCAGACCGCGTACAACAATCGCCGCAAACTCTGCACGGGTAATGGCTTGATCCGGAGTAAATTGACCACTACCTGTTCCCTCAATGACTAATCGGGAGCCCATATCGTTCACTGCCTCTTTTGCCCAGTGATTAGCTACATCACTAAATTCAAGCGGATGCCAGATTACGGAGTAAGTACCTCCGCTTAAGCTATTGATAGTAGCAAAATATTTGCCATCAATTACAACCACTTTAGTAGGAACATGGTGTACCGAACCTTCGGAATCAACGTACACTCCAGTTGTAATCTTGTTCGGGTCCATCCCTTCAGGAATGGCTATGGTACGTTTAACATACGTATTGAATTGGGAAAGTTCAATACTCTTATCTCCGTAGATACCTCTAGCCGTAAAATTAACTGGCGCGGAAACTAATGAGAAGGATCCTTTTTGCGCAGCTGCTTCTAAAGCTTTAACTTTATCGGCTGTAGGAGCACTAATTTCAATCTGTATCTTAATATCTTGCAAAGCTACCGACTTGCCGATTTGCTCGTTCAAAGCGTCAATATTAATTTGTTGAGCAGGCAGTGTAAATGTCGCATTTCCCGCTTTAATCTCAAGAATCGCTTGATTACCCTGCATATTTTTAACCATTTGTCCATTTAATTCGCCAACTATAACATCAGATTTACTATTTGCACCGATAGAAACTACTGTACCTTTACCTTCAGTGGCGAGCTTGTCCTCTAGCTTCTTCTGATCTAACACAATAGTGATTAACGTTTGCTCATTCCGTTTACCATTCGTTGCGGTTCCCACTGTTTCAGCTTTACCATTGATTAGAATGGAAGCAGCATTTACCACAGGTGCCGGAGTTGGTGATGGGGTTGGTGATGGGGTTGGTTGCGACGGAACAACAACATCACCACCAGATGGAGTGCTAGGAACAACTGCATTGGACTCAGCAGAGAATTCGCTGATGCCAGCTTTATTGATTGCCTGTACCGTGAAGGTATAGCTTGTTCCATTCGTCAAACCACTGATTGTCAGAGGACTTCCAGTTCCTGTAACCGTCAAACCTCCCGGATTAGCAGTTACAATATATCCTGTGATTTCGCTGCCTCCATCGTTCACCGGCGGGATAAAGGTGATGATTGCTTGACCATTCTCTGCAGTTGCAGTTACGGATGTTGGAATTCCAGGTGCTGTAACTGGTTTAACAGGTGCCTTCACAGTAACGGTTGTAGAAGCCGTATAACTACCATCTTTCGTCGTTACCGTTATGATGGCTGTTCCTTCACCAATCGGAGTTACTACTCCATAAACAACCTTAGCTACTGTCTCATCGCTCGAGCTCCAGATCACACCTTTATTTGTTGCATTAGCAGGAGCTACTGTCGCTTGTAGAGTTCCCTCGCCTTCACCCACCGTTAAGTTAAGTTCTGTCTGGTCTAAAGTCACCCCAGTTACGATAACGTCAGGTGGCTTAGGAGCGGCTACATTAACTGTGGTTGTAGCTGTAAAACTTCCATCTTTGGTCGTTACCTTGATAACCGCTGTACCCTCTCCAACCGGAGTTACTACTCCGTTCACTACGGTCGCTACAGTTTCATCGCTCGAGCTCCAGATCACGTCTTTATCTGTTGCATTCGCAGGCTCTATTGTTGCTTTTAGAATTCCATCAGCTTCACCAGCTGTTAAATTCAGTGTTTCCTGATCTAACTTCACTCCAGTTACGTCCACAACCGGCGGGATTGGAGCACTCACATTTACTACAGACGAAGCTGTAAAACTTCCATCTTTCGTCGTTACCGTAATAACCGCTGTACCCTCTCCAACCGGAGTTATTACTCCGTTCACAACGGTCGCGACTGTTTCATCGCTCGAGCTCCAGATCACGTCTTTATCCGTTGCATTGGCAGGCTCTATTGTTGCTTTTAGAATTCCATCAGCTTCACCAGCTGTTAAATTCAGTGTTTCCTGATCTAGCTTCACTCCAGTTACGTCCACAACCGGCGGGATTGGAGCACTCACACTAACTGTGGTTGTAGCTGTAAAACTTCCATCTTTGGTCGTTACCGTAATAACTGCTGTCCCCTCACCAACCGGAGTTACCACACCGTTCACAACGGTCGCAACTGTCTCATCACTCGAGCTCCAGATCACGTCTTTATCCGTTGCATTGGCAGGCTCTATTGTTGCTTTGAGGAGTCCATCAGCTTCACCAGCTGTTAAATCCAGTGTTTCCTGATCTAGCTTCACTCCAGTTACGTCCACAACGGGCGGGATTGGGGCACTCACATTTACTACAGACGAAGCAGTAAAACTTCCATCAGTAGTCGTTACCGTGATGATCGCTGTTCCAACGCCAACTGGAGTTACCACCCCGTTTACAACGGTTGCAATAGTCTCATCACTAGAGCTCCAATTTACTGTTTTGTTCGTGGCATCAGCAGGTGCTATTACGGCACTAAGCGTGTCTCCTGCTTCTCCTTCCGTTAAACTGAGTGATGGTTTATCCAGGGTCACTCCGGTTACGATTACATCCCCCGTATTGTTTACGGTCACATTAAAAGTGTAGGTGTTGCTTAATGCTCCATCACTTACCTTAACAGAAATCACACTGGTGCCAAAAGCATTCGCTGCGGGTGTTATTTCTAAAGTCCGTTGCTCACCACTTCCACTTATTTTCAGTCCATTATTCGGAATTAAGAGCGTATTCGAGGAAGTAGCTGATACTTGTAGGTCATCTCCATCCACATCGAGGACCTTAAAGGATCGTGAGACCGACTTGTTTTTATCGGTTGTAGTATTCCCCATAAAACCTGTGTCCTGCTTCCAGGTTGCCCCAGTAATTGTGCCGTTCTTAAGGGGAAGACCAGAGGTATTAATAGCGACATTCCCATCATTGCTATTCGCTAATTTATAGTTTAAAGCCAGATTAGGCTCCGAGCCTGTCAAGTCGACATTCATTTCTCGAACAATATCACTTTGGGTCTTGGCTTTACTCCAGAACCTCACGTCTCTCATTCCACCGTTATAATCTCCGTCCTGTCTCCACGTGCTTTTTCCAAGCCAGTTATTCGGACGTGCAACGTTTCCTACTGTACTTAAATCCATGGCCCCTTCTGCCTTAAGTACACCATCCCAATAAATCCGTCCCTTTTTCTGACTGTGATCATAAACAATCGCGACATGAACCCATTTAGAAATCGGGAAATCCTCAGTGACATTAATATCTCCCTTATTAGTGTAGGCAGTGAAATTCATCCGTTTACCGTTAAAACCTACAAAAATATTGTGGTTCTGCTCTGCGATCGAAGATTCAAAAAATCTCATCCATGTCTGAAAAGCATCTACCTTCAAAAATCCTTCAACTGTAAAAGAATTCCCATAAATCCGTTGATCCGGGAAGGTCACATAATCCCCGTTACCGTCAAAACTAAGATAGTCCCCACCATTTAGTTCTGTCAGATAAGGTGCATCGTTCACTGGATTTACAGTAATTACGGCTATACCCGGATCTGAGCTGAACGCGGCAGATACTGTGGTATTCGCATTTTTTTGATAATTTTGATAACCGGATGCTGTTGTATCCCATAGCTTAAAGCTAATGGATGCCGTTCCGTTCCAGTCTTTCGCCGGGACAAAACGGATTTTCTCCGATTTCAGCAGCAGAAAAGCATTACTGTTTGACACCGGCTCGATATTATACCAAATTCGTCCCACCGTGTTGTAATACTGCCAGGCCCCTTTGGTATTATCTAAAGCTACTACAGCAATCCCTGTTGACGCTGGATCCGATACTTTTCCTGTCAAAAAGCTGGCTACCTCAACTCCTGCGTTGGTATAGTCATCTTCATTGATCGACGTTATTATAGCTGGGCTATTCTCGAGCCAACCGAAACTAGCTTTTGCACTTATGATTGGAGTTTGCATAGGACCTACCCCCTGCACCACAAGTCCAGTACATAACGAAATACTAATGCCTATTTTCATAAATGATGGCTTCAAACTCTATTTCCCCCTCTAGCATAAATCATGTCCTTAATTCGACAATAATCGAGAGTATTATACAAAATTAAGATAAACAAAAAATAAACAAAAAAAGAACCCTCGATAGCCATCCTTTCGAAGGTTCCTTCCATTACAATAACTTCTGTTTCATTAACGCTTTAAGTTTAGGATCGGGTGTTGTTCCGAGCTCTTGCTGCAGCATCTCTTCCAATTGACCAAATTTCCGCTGTGCTTCATTCATTCGCCCTAATTCAATTAATAAGTTGATGATTTCATGATAGATGTCCTCTCGCAAGGAATCTAATTTTAATATTTCTCCAAAATAATGCAGTGCTTGCTGCTGCTGATTCTGCTCCAAATGAAATCTTGCAGCCAGCTCTAGCAATCCTATATATTCATGCTCGAGTCTGCGCGTCCTGCCACTGGCCCATTCATAGGCTTTTCCTTTGAGTAATGCTCCTGTGTATAAAACTTCTGCTTGAATCATCCATTCAACATGTCTTTCAGAGGTTTGCCTGATTTGCTTTAACAATCGCTCAAATTCATACAGATCACAATAAATGCTGCTTTCTACTACATGAATTTCATTCCTGCTAGCTTTTATATAATTGGCGCCGATTGCTTTTCGAATATAATACAGCGTCGAGTTCAGATTCTTCCATGCTTTTTCAGGCTCCAATCCGCTCCACAACGTGTCGATAATTTCCTCCCGGCTAACCGTCCCTTTACTAACCAGAAAAGCAAATAATTCTTCTGTTTTTGGACTTCTCAGCTTGATTAGCTCTCTGTTCTGCGTTCTGCGGTACACTTTTAAACCATTAAATAAAAAAACTTCTAACGTAGGCTCAGCCGTTGTATTTCGATTTATTTTTTTGAGTTTCTCTAACGTCTTAGACAACCGCTCCGCAGTTACAGGCTTCAAAAGATAATCCACTGCACTTAGGTCAAAAGCCTGCAGCGCATACTCATCAAATCCGGTTACAAAAACCACATCTATCGATTCATCCAATTCATGCAAAAGGCTAGAAAGCTTCATCCCATTCGTCTCAGGCATAGAAATATCCAAAAAAGCTACATCTATCGGATTGGCCTTCGCAAAAGCATAGGCTTCCGCAGGATTCAAAAACGTCTCATAGACATCAATCTCTCCGCTCTGCGATAAGATCCGCTTCAGGCGTTTTACCGATAACTCCTCATCATCTACAATAATCGCTCGCAGCATGCCTCAACCTCCCATCCGCTTAAGCTGCTGTATTGGAATTTCAAAAGATACCGTTGTGCCTAATCCTTCAGCACTTTGAATATGAATATTTTTTCCATATAATAGCTTGATGCGCTGACTGATATTCCACAGCCCCACCCCTCTTTTATCTACATCTGACTGCATTACTTCTTTCAATTTATGCTCACTCATTCCAGATCCATTATCCTCCACAATAAAGCTAATCACAGAATTCTCTAATTCTTTTACAGATATAATTACCGTTCCACCCCGCAAATTGGACATTAGGCCATGCCTTATTGCATTTTCGACCAAAGGCTGTAGAATCAGCGGAGGAATCCGGTAATCCGTATTCACTCTCACATCATATTCCACATTTAATCTGGCACCGAAGCGTGCTTTTTCAATATTGATATAAGCCTCTACCAGCTCAAGCTCATTCTCCAGACTCGTTAGTGAATCCAGTTGTTTGAAATCAAAGCTGCTTCGCAAATACTGGGACAGCTGCAGTGTCAACTCTTCGGCCTTCTCAGGTTCTTCCACACATAGTTCAGCAATTGAATTCAGAGCATTGTATAAGAAATGAGGTTTGATCTGGGATCGTAAAAAAGCAATTTCGGCGTCTTTGGCAGTCTTCACGGAAGCTCTCAATCGGGTCAGACTTTTAACACGTGCCATTAGCTCTTCAGCTTCAAAAGGTTTTCCCACATAGTCATTTGCACCGTTATCCATGGACATCTTCATATCGCTCACCCTGTTCTTGGCCGTCAACATTAACACAGGCAGTTCAAAAGGAGTAAATCTCTCTCTAATCTTTTGCAGAACCTCGTAACCCGAAATGTCCGGCATGGTAATATCCAGTACCACCAGAAAAAAGTCTGTGTTTTTCGCTAGCTCCTCAAGTGCCATCTGCCCGCGATTGACAACCACAATAGAATATTTCTCTAGCTTAAACAGATTGATCATAGATTGCAGATTGGCAAAATCATCGTCCACTACTAAAATGGGCTCATCGATCTCGCCTTTGATATAAAGGGGATAACTACCATGGGAGAAACTTAATTCTTTATAAGAATGTGCCGCCTTAAGGGTTGGCCTCGAGATTGGCTTAACCGCTTTATCCCACCGTGGAAGTGTAAAAATAAACACCGAACCTTTTTCCACTGTAGATTCCACAGCTATGTTCCCACCATGCAGTTCTACTAGCTTCTTAGTAATACTTAATCCGAGCCCTGTTCCACCATGACTATGAATCTCCGCCTCATCCACCTGCTCAAAAGCTTTGAAAATACGCTCCTGCATATCCGGTGAGATACCCAAACCTGTGTCTGCCACACGTACTTCCACCCACTCCTGAATAACTCTGGCACTAATCTCTATTTCACCCTGTTCCGTAAATTTAATCGCATTATCAACCAAGTTGTGGAAAATTTGAATCAGACGATTGCCATCTGCATTCACCATAGGGAAATTCGAAGCGACTCTGTTAACGAGCAGGATCGACTTTTCTCCGAGCAAAAAAGAATGAATACCCATGACGGAATCAACAACGGCTTTCAAATCCAGGTTGCTTTTGTATAATGTGATGTCTCCATACTTCATTTTGGAATAATCAAGTAGTTCATTTACCATATGTGTTAATCTTCTGCCGCTCCCTATTACGATCGCTAGATTCTGCGCTTGTTTTTCATTAACTGGACCCTCAACCCCATCCAGCAGCGTAGCTGTAATGTTCACTATGGCATTTAGAGGTGTTTTTAGTTCATGTGAGGTGTTGGAAAGGAATTCATCTTTAATTTTATCCAGCCCGATCAGCTGGTTTTTCATCTCGTCTATGGTATGGTAGGCTTCAAAAAAACGTAGAACAATCAGCACGATCATGATGATATTAAAAGCCACAATGTAAAACTGCCCGAGCCAAAGGTTCTCTTTTATAGAAAGAGCAAACAAAATAATGTCTATGGAATATAGATTAATAGCTAGAATCGCCATAAACATCAGCAGCAATTTGATTCTATTTACTTCTGCGCTTCTGATATATAGGGTAGCCACTCTGCATAACATCCAAATTAACATCAGCTCATATAAAATAATCACATACGGATAAATGACCGTGTAAGAACGAATCGGCAGGATGGCGACCAGAATTATAAAGCTGCCTAAAACAATCGTTATGGCTTGAGTAAATTTTAAAGATATTATGCTTTTGTGCATTTGGTAAAAAAATATTGCGAGCACAATAAAGCAGGAGATGGAGCTTATATCCTTTACTTTGTAGAGCACTATGAACGAAAGTTTAGGGAAAAAGAGTAAGAGTGAACGCTCGCCGATCAACCCATGATATATCGCAAACAGCAAACAAATAGTTGCAAACACAAGTAAAGAGTAATCCTGCTTACGGTATAAGGACGCTGCCCCAAAGCAGATAAAAAAGATAAGGGCAAGTGTGCCTAAAATAGCAACGGTGCTAAATTCACGGGCCGTACTCTTCTGCTGAACCTCCATCATTGCTGCTTCCTCACCAAAGGATAAAGAAACCGGAATGCCCCCATTTACATAATCGAAGTTGGAGACTTGAATTATAATTTCTACATCTCCCTTATCAGACGAAAAAAGCCCAATCAGCGGGATATTCCCTGACCGATAATCAGCTTCATTAGCAGCAGGATTACCATCCTCAATAACTGACTGTCCATTAACAAAAATCCTGCTTGAAAAGCGGATATTAGTTTTTTTCAAGGCGAATACCCCGCTTACGGGCAGGTTTTTTAGAACCATCCGATAGGTGGCGGAACCGAAGGCGGGTAAAGGGCTTCCATTAACGATGTTGCCGTTCCACCGGGAGGGCACCTCCATCCAAGCTGTAGAATCAGGTATATCTGCGCTACCCGCCCTAAAATGCTCAGAAGTTAATAGCTGGTTCCAATAAAACTCCCATTCACCGTCTAACTTGATAATCTTATCCTGTTCATAATCCCAAGCCGCGAGATCCATGACTCCATGCTGCACTTGCAGGTGACTTCCTTGTTTATCGTGACCCATAAGAATGGATAGAGGAATCGCAGATAATAAAATTAAACCAATCAGATAGATAAGTAATGTCCTTTTGAGCATCGTATCGGCCCCTTTTATGGAAGAGTAAAGCTGCAGCAATCACCAGGGCCATCCTGCAACACGTGATGTAGAGTAAAAAGTTTAGATGAACATAGATAATTCTATAAAATTTTCTAATTTCCTTCACAATTCGACAAAGTAATAGGCCTTTATTAGGATTTTTTTCGGAAAAAGCGGGACTTGTATGAAAAGAGGGTCTGATATGACCATGATGAGTAGGATGACGGTATGAGCACGATGAGTAAGATGACGAAATGAGCATGATGAGTTTAATGATGAAATGAATGGACCAGTTGGGCGACTTGTGCTACTTTGGCGACTCGAACGCATCTGCCCGGCACTTGCGGACTCAGGAGACCTTATTTGCTGAAAAACGAAGGTTTTGACACGCTATCGGACTCAGTTGCAACTATTCGCTCATAACTACCCCATTTTGAGTCGATATGCAGCTAATAAGAGCTATGCAGTCCGTAACTTTTGGAATACGAGCGAAAATGTACGAATAGCTGCAATACGGTCCGTTCATCCCGGAGTTACATGACTTTGGTGACATGGAAGACATGAACACAATGATATCTGATATCTTGGACTAGATAGATAAATCCGACGTCGTTGGTGACTCTGAATGCTTACGCCGCGCGCATGCGGACTCAAAAGACCTTATTTGTTGAAAAACGAGGGTTTTGACACGCTATCGGACTCAGTTGCAACTATTTGCACATAACCACCCCATTTCGAGTTGATTTGCAGCTAATAAGAGCTATGCAGTCCGTAACATTTGGAATACGAGCGAAAATGTACGAATAGCTGCAATACGGTCCGTTCGAAAATGAATAATGATATTGCGCAGAGCACGTAATCCATTTTTGCGGATCAGTAACCACATAATGCTCGTCCTAGAAAAGCCATGCGGCCGCGCGGGGGAAGAATCCGCTTTTAGAGTAACTATTAACTTCAGCAAATTTAGCTCGTTCACCATGCTAGCTTCTTTCATCTAAAACCTATTAGAATTCGTCATCTTTATACACAATAACTCATTGAAGAAATCCCCAGCACTCGTTATAATAGCAACTATAGGTCGTGAAGAACACGCCGCTTTTATACAATCTCTATCCTGGGTTAAGCTCAGGAGGAATTGTATGGGAGCGGCTTTTTCTTTTTTCAAAAAATTACTTAAGGAGGATATACAAAATGTCCAGATTCGAACAGCAACTAGAGGAATGGTTACAGATCAACTTGGATAAGGAGAACAATCCCCGCAGACAGGAGCTTCTTGCAAAAGGGTTGGGCTATGGAACAGTCGAATTTCTGCGTGCCGTATGGTTTCCTGCTGTAGGAAACTTCAACTACTTGTTCCCCGAATGGGAAGTGCGCGATTTCAACAATGGTTATCGTTATCTTGATCTGGCCTATATGCCAGGTGGAGCAAAGGGTGGAATTGAGATTCAAGGCTACGGTCCGCATGCTAGAGATCTTGATGTACGACGATTCAAAGATTTATGTAGACGCCATTCCTTATTATCGCTAGACGGTTGGACCTTCCTATCCATCGCCTATCCCTCAATCACGGACGAGCCTCAGCTATGTCAACAACTAGTACTGGCATTCATCGGCAAATTCATGGCTTCAGACGCGCCCTCTTCATTAACTTGGTTAGAAGCTGAAACACTTCGTTTCGCAAGACGTCTTCTGCGTCCGTTCACACCTGTAGAGCTCACCCACCATCTTAGAGTCACTAATCGCCATGCCCGACGTGTTTTACATGAGTTAGTTGAACAGCAGCTACTAGAGATCGTCGGTGGAAAAGTACGCAATCGAACCTATCAGCTTAGAATGTGATGATTTGATTAGTTTGTTTTGATTAGTTTGGTTTGATTAGTATGGTTTGATTAGTATGGTTTGATTAACAAAGTTACGTTCGGACCGTATAGCTCTTATTTCCCAATTATCTTCGTTTTCGCCACGCTATCGGACTCAGTTGCAGCTATTTACTCAAAAACACTGCTCTGACCCAATTCTTCAGCTCATTAAGAGCTATGCAGTCCGAAACTCACGGAAAATGAGCGAATTAGCTAAAATAGCTGCATTACGGTCCGTAATGGCAACTCTAGGGTCATACCAGCAAGGCTCATACAAAAAAATGATCCTGAATCTAATCCGTTGCACCCCCGCATTGTCCTTCCAAAATCTAAGTCTTTTTCATTACCATCTATTACTATTACTATTACTATTACTATTACTATTACTATTACTATTACTATTACTATTACTATTACTATTACTATTACTATTACTATTACTATTACTAATCATTATTCAGAAAAAAAGTGCTCTGCTTAGTCCGTATTTTAATCAACACTTGACCTTAGGTCTGACCTAAGGTTTATAGTTATTTTATCAAATAACTTACAGTTAGGAGCACCGCCCTTGAATCCGTACCTTACAATTGGCGAACTATCAAAACTTATGAATGTATCTATCCACCAGATTCGATATTTTGAAGAAAAAGAAATCCTGTTTCCATCCTATATAGACAATAATCAGTACCGGATGTACGGCATCGATGAGATCTATCAATTGGCACATATCCTGTTGCTCCGCAAATTAAACATCCCTGTCAGCACCATTAACCAAAGTATGAATAAATCCGCAACGAATGACTACCAACTGCTGTTAGAGAAATCGTTAAACAAAATCAACTCAGAAATAAACCAATTAATAATGCTGCAACAATTTATACAAAAGGTACTAAAAGAGCATGCAGATTATGGCAACATGAAGGGGGATTATCAAATTAAACATGTGGACAATCGTTATCTGAAAAAGTGGTTGGTGCTAGAGGATAACGAAACAATAACTGCACGAAGTTTATATGAAAAAAGACCGCAGTACCATCATTTATTTGAAACAGATTTGCATTATGTATACGATTCTGAACAAGTAACCTTATGCTTTGAAACCATTGAAACCACTCCCGCCCCTGACATTGTTTTAGAAAAAGGGTGTTATCTCTATAAAGCATTTTTTGTAACAGACGATCAGGATGTAGATCATGAGATTGCCAAGCTGGAACACTTTTTAAATGGGCATCACTACATGGTATTGGGACCAATCATCATTTTGGAGAAATCGTACCTATCCATGTTTAACAACGACAAGCTTCATTATGAGCTTCAAATTCAAATCGAGCATGCCTTAGATGATACCACTAAATGAGTACAAACGAGGTTATCATCGCCCATTACCAGGAACAAGATCGTGAGGCTGTAAGCAGGCTTTTGGTAGATGCATTTCACGGGAAATTCCACTCTCTTCTCTCTCTCGAGGACAATGAAATTGCTGATCTACTTATAAGACTTTGGGAACAAGATTCTACTTCTTTATCATCCAAACAAATAATCGCTTATGAAAACGGAGACGTGGTTGGCACTATCTACTTAAAATGGCAGGATACGCTCTCCCTTAAAAAAGGAACAATTAAACCACTGAATCGGGCTCCCTTTTTGCAGCTATTCAAGAAATTTGGATGCTTAAATGTCTGTAAGTTAATCCTTGGGTTATATTTTTTGGATTATCAACCTAGAGCAAAAGAGTGTTATGTGGCTCATTTGGCTGTTCGGTCCAGTCACCGCAATAAGGGAATTGGCAAAGAGTTGCTGGGTTGGGCGGCGGATTTTGTAAACAGTCATTCTGAGGTTGAAAAGCTAACGCTACATGTTGCTAACAAGAATAAACGAGCAATTAATATGTACCAGCAGTTGAACTTTGAGATCCATAAATCTGACTATAGCGCGGTAAGACATTTACTTTTTAAAGAGCCTGTTTGGCATTACATGATAAAAAAAACATCGCTACAATCTGGGGGATCAATGAATGAAAAAGAAAATTAAGCTAACTGTCTGGATGATTACCATTTCGTTGTTGATTGCAGCAGTCCTGTTCGTACTACAGCAACATTCTTTTTCAATGACTGAGCAAAAAATTGAAATAGATACGCCTCAAGGTCAACTAACAGGAACCTTAGTTCTGCCCAAAAGCTACTCTGGAACCGTCGGACTGGTAGTTTTTGTTCATGGGGATGGCCCAGTTAATGATACTTACGATGATGGATATAAACCTTTGTGGGAAAAGCTCGCCTCTGCCGGATATGCTTCCTTATCTCTTAACAAACCGGGTATTGGGGGTTCTTCAGGGAACTGGCTAGAGCAAAGCATGGAAGATAGAGCGCAAGAAACTATATATGCGATTAACTGGGCTAAAGCCTTACCTATGATTGATGCTCAAGCTATTGGTTTGTGGGGAGCAAGTCAGGCGGGCTGGGTGATTCCTAAGATTGTTAAAAAAGTGCCTGATCTCGCCTTCAGTATTCTTGTATCCCCCGCCATTCAATGGATTTCTCAAGGACAATACAATACCAGACAAGAGATGATTTTAGAAGGTTTTTCAGAACAGGAGATACAAAAGAGAGAAGATTATAACGCGCAAATCCTACTGCTACTTAAAGAACAGGCGTCGTATGAAAGTTACTTGCGAATTGCACAATCGGACGATTTAATTTCCAAAGAAAAATGGGGGTTTTTCGCTAAAAATTATCAGTCTGATGCGAGCGGGGATTTAAAAAACTTCACTACACCTGTCCATTTAGTTCTTGGCGGGCAAGATATAAATGTAGATGTTGAGGAAACCGAACGTGTTTACCGTGAAAAAATTCCTGAAAACCTACTCTCCGTCTTCTATATTCCTGATGCTGATCACTCCATGCTCTCAAAAAAGAATGCCTCATCACCATTAAGAACATATTTGACCGCTGTCTTTTTTCCACGACATATTGTTGTTGAGCCATATTTAGATGATTTGGTTCACTTTGTAAGCCAGTTTTAATCTGTTTGCCATCCATTATGCACTCTCGCCAGCTGAACTCCCTACGTTCGGACTGTATAGCTCTTATTTGCCAATTATCTTCGTTTTCGCCACGCTATCGGACTCAGACGCAGCTATTTACTCAAAAACACTGCTCTGATCCACTTTTTCAGCTCATTAAGAGCTATGCAGTCCGAAACTCATGGAAAATGAGCGAATTAGCTGAAATAGCTGCACTACGGTCCGTAACGACAACCGCGGAAGTAATGACTGCCCAAGCCCGTGTATTGGCTATGATTTCCCCAGAATCTACGTATCTTATAGAATACCTACGACTATCACCAATGCACTCCCTACGTTCGGACCGTACAGCCCTTATTTGCTGAATTTCCTCGTTTTCGCCACGCTATCGGACTCAGTTGTAGCTATTTACTCAAAAACACTGCTCTGATCCACTTTTTCTGCTCATTAAGAGCTATGCAGTCCGAAACTCAGGGAAAATGAGCGAATTAGCTGAAATAGCTGCGTTACGGTCCGTAACCACCACGCGGAAAGTACTTAACAACAGCACAAGCCCGTGTATTGGCTATGATTTCCCCAGAATCTACGTATCTTATAGAATACCTACGACTATCACCAATGCACTCCCTACGTTCGGACCGTACAGCCCGTATTTGTTGAATTTCCTCGTTTTCGCCGCACTATCGGTCTCAGATGCAGCTATTTACTCAAAAACACTGCTCTGATCCACTTTTTCAGCTCATTAAGAGCTATGCAGTCCGAAACTCAGGGAAAATGAGCGAATTAGCTGAAATAGCTGCATTACGGTCCGTAACTCCAATCGCGGGCGTAATTTTTGCTCAAACGGTCGCGGACTTCCACTGCGAACGTACTTACCGGCAGCTTAGGTTCACTAACGACAACCGAGTATGTAATTTTTGCTCAAACGTTCGCGGACTTCCACTGCGAGCATACTTATCGGCAACTTCGGCACCCGTAACCACCACGCCAGCGTACTAACCACCAGCAACAGACTCCGAAAACTCCACGTAAGTAGCAGAAGCAAAGGCATAAACCGGGTGTCATTAACTCAGATTATCCCTCTCCTGCTGCATAAACAGCGTTATATGGCGTATTGATTATAGCTGTACGCTTTAGTGATAACGTATAATTTCGGATGATCAAGCTTAGCTTTGGTCAAAATCGATCATATAAGGAGAGGTTTTAATCATTGAGAAAACAACAACGTTTGTTAGCCATGCTCGTAACCTTCCTGCTTTTGTGTTCCTCTTTTCCGTTATCGATGTTTGCAGAGGAAGCACCTGATCCTTATGAAGGAATGATTAACATTCAAAGTGAATGGCAAGGCAGCGTATTTGGTGATGTTGGGGGGCAAGACAAGATTACTGCGGCCAACTTTGGCATTACGGAGAACACGGATGGATCAGCAACACTGCGAAGCTCGAACGATAGAGGTAAAGTATCGGGCAGCACGGAAGGTATCGCTTATTACTTTAAAGAAGTTGATCCAAGTGTTAATTTTGAATTGAAGGCAACGGCTCACGTGGATGCTTGGACAGCCAATAACCAAGTTTCCTTCGGAATAATGCTGCGCGGCAATGTGTGGGATAACCAATTCGGAGCCTACTCTGGAGATTATGTCGCCGTGGGTGCTTTGGATCAAGAAATGAAAGCGTTTCATAAATTGCAAAATACAAGCCTACAGAAACTTGGGTACGTGTTTGATAACGCTAATCGCCCTGCCCAAGGAGAGAATTACGAATTAAGCATCAAAAAGACCGGAAATCTGTATATTGTCCGCATCGGCAATGAAACCAAAACGATCGAAAGCTTTGACGGCTCCATTCAATATGCGGGCCTTTATACTGCTAGAAATACTACGGTTACGTTCCGAAACATTCAATTCAGTCAAGAAGGCCAAATCGAGCTAGGACCTTGGGGCTTCAGCGCCTTCGGAGGCAATACTAGTCCAGCTAAGAACCCCGAACCTATAATTGAAAGTCCAACCTCTGTAACGATGACGACTTACGGCGGCAAAATCTCCAGCAGCGATGAGGGATTATCTTTTTATTCGAAAGAGATTCCTGTGGATGCGAACTTTGAACTGAAAGCGACCGCTTCAGTGATTGCTTTTAATAACAATAGTACTGTCAGCACACCTAACCAGAAATCCTTCGGTCTTATGCTCCGCGACAGTATTGGGACGAACGGAGATACAAACACAACTACTTCTAACTACGCGGCGGCCGGTGCTTTGGATCAGGTAATGAAAGGTTTTTATAAAAAAGACACCCAAGTGAAGTTAAATCCTTTTAGCGATATCCAGGCCCCGTCCACAGGAACTGTATATTCGCTAAGTATTAAGAAATCAGGAGATACTTATCGATTAAGTGTGGGTGATCAGACCGAAATCATAACTCTGGACGATACGTTCACTGATACTCTTTTTGCCGGAATTTATGTAGCTAGAGATGCAACTGTTACTTTCAGTGACATAGACATCCAGCTTGAATCCAAAATCGTAACCAGCTTAACCGCTGATACGAGCGCAATGACGAAAACCACTTATCTGGTTGGTGAGCCCCTTGATTTGACTGGATTAGTCGTTAAGGCTATTTTTTCTGATGAGAGCGAGGCAGTTTTATCTTCTACGGATTATATTGTTACAGGCTTTGATAGCAGCAAGGTTGGAGAAAATATCATAACCATTAACTACAACGGTGCTTTCGTGAGCATTCCTTTGCAAATCGTTCCATTATCTATGACCTCATTATCAGTGAAGTATTATCCAGCTAAAACCGTATATTACCCAGGGGATACCTTCGATCCAGAAGGTCTTGTTCTTGTTGCCAATTATAACGACGGCTTCCTGACCAAAGAACTGACCAGTGATCTTTATTCCCTCTCCATTAACGGACAACCGGTCAGCGATTTATTACCGTATCTATTTACGCAATCAGGCTCCACAGCGGTATCCGTTACTTCAACAGAGGCGCCGGCAATCACATCGACCTTTAATGTGGAAGTAAAAGCAGCGACGTTATCCGCTTTAGAAATTCGAAATGAACCTAAACAAACACTCTACTATATCGGGGACTCCCTCAAACTAGAAGGACTTGTGGTTTATGCTCATTACAGTGATGGTACACAGATTCGGCTGTTGAACAATGAATACAAAGTCTCTCCTCTCGACACCACGACATCTGGGGATAAAAAAATCACAATTACGCATAAAGGCTTAACAACCTCTTTTCAAGTTAAGGTCAACGTTAAAAAACTAGTAGGCATCGAAGTCACCAGCTATCCTAAAACTACCTTTTTTATTAACGAAAACTTTGACAGCAAAGATCTCTTCGTATCCAAAGTGTATGATAATTCAGATAGAGAGAAGCTAAACAGCTATACGCTCGACACTTCCAAGTTCAACAATCAGGCAGCTGGAGTGTATGAAATTGGCATACTCCCTACCGATTCTTCTATTATGCCCATTACGTATTCCGTTACAGTAAAAGAAAAGATGGATCCCGTTTGGAAAAGCATTCAATTCGGTCAATCCACTTCAGCTACTAACAATCAGACGATTGTCAACGAGGATGGATCCGCCCAACTGATCGCTTTGGAAGGCGGCGGTAAAGTCACCGAAGATCATGACGGCATTACCTTCTATTACACCGAGCTAGATGCTGCGGAAGATAATTTCGTGCTGTCTGCGGATATCCAAGTGTTGGCTTTTGCAAAAAATCCATATGACGGGCAAGAATCTTTTGGCATTATGGCACGTGACGTCATCGGCACACAAGGAAATTCTAGCGTCTTTGCATCCAATATAGCTGCCATCGGTGGTTATAGCGGCGGGACGAAAAGCGATCTGGGCACACAGCTTTTTGTCCGTACGGGAGTTGAAAAAACGGATGGGACTGGCAGTAAAGGGATTCAAACCATCATGCTTCAAAAAGAACGTCCTGCACCTGCCAATACTGTTCCAGCAGCACCTTACCATTTAACCTTAGCAAAGACGAATAGTGGTTTTACAGGACAGCTCAATAATGGCCAGCAAGCTATTCATTTCACACCAGACATTCTAAGCGTACAGGATTCAAAAATGTATGTCGGATTCTATGCTGCTCGTTTAGCCACAATTAATGTAAGCAATATTCAATTAACAGTCACTTCAGCAGCTACAGATTCTCCTAAAATAGAACCACCTGCGACTCCCGTCACACCTAGCTTAAATATACTTTCACTAAGTAAAACCTCAGATCCAGCTTACCAAATGATTGTGCGCTCTAATGTCAACGGAACGGTGACGTTGAAGCAAGGTTCTACGATCATCGCTCAGGATATCGAGGAAATATCTGGTAAACGTCTTTCTATTCCCACGAGACTTCTTGATCAAGGAGATACGAACTTCAGCATTACTTTTTTACCAGATGATACTCAGTATTTGACCTCTTATGAGAAGATCATCAGCAACTTTACCGTCACCCTAAAAAGTTATAACGAAGATGATGATATCTACGTATCCCCCACCGGATCAAGCTCCGGAGATGGAACAATCAATCTCCCACTTGATATCGATACTGCGATTGATTTCGTTAAACCAGGTCAGCATATTATTGTGCTTGAGGGTCGTTATGTGCGGAAATCACCACTTGAGATTAAAAAGTACAATGATGGCAAAGCCTCCGCCAAAAAGTATATAGAAGCAGCACCAGGAGCAAGACCTATCTTTGATTTTGACAAAAAAACAGAAGGTGTTCTCTTGAGCGGAAACTATTGGCATGTGAAGGGACTTGATTTCACTCGCTCAGCTGGGAATACCAAGGGCTTTACAGTGGGAGGCAATTATAACATCGTTGAAAATAGCCGTTTCTATGCGAATGGTGACACTGGTCTACAAATCAGCCGAACTGATGGTACCGCGATAGAAATCAATGAATGGCCTTCCTACAACTTAATTCTCAACAGTACCTCCTTCGACAACCGTGATCCATCCGACAATAATGCCGATGGCTTTGCGGCAAAATTGACTGCGGGTGTTGGTAATATTTTTAGAGGTTGTCTGGCGCATAACAATATCGACGATGGCTGGGACTTATATACGAAAGCAGGCTCAGGTGCAATAGGTTCAGTGCTGATTGAGCACAGCGCCGCCTTCAACAATGGGTTCTTAACAGACGGAACCGTAGGTGCCGGTGATAAAAATGGCTTCAAGCTTGGTGGCGAAGGCATTCATGTCACACATACCATCCGCGATTCCATCGCCTTTGGTAATGGCGCTTATGGTTTTACAAGCAATAGTAATCCAGGTGTGATCGCCATCAACAACATCGGATTTAACAATACGCGTGGTAATATAAGCTTCACCACTTATGATCACATTACTGCAGACTTTACGATTGACGGTTTCTTATCTTACCGAACTGCCAACATTGCAAAAGACCAATATCCAGCTTCTTTAGCTGCGGACAATAATTTCATGTTTGACGGTACGCGATCGGCGAATAAATCAGGTTTAGAACTGAGTGATTCTAACTTTGTCAGCTTAAATCCTGTAGTCAATTACTCTCGGGATACTGACGGGAATATAATCTGGGGCGATTTCTTGAAGTTCATTCCTTTGGATGGGCCGGAACCAAGTCCGACGGCTTCTCCGAGTCCAACGGCTTCTCCAAGTCCGACGGCTTCTCCGAGTCCGACGGCTTCTCCAAGTCCGACGGCTTCTCCGAGTCCGACTGTTTCTCCGAGCCCAACGGCTTCTCCAAGTCCGACGGCCTCACCGAGTCCGACTGTTTCTCCGAGTCCGACCGCTTCTCCAAGTCCGACGGCTGCCGTGAGTGCAGGCAGTTCCGGAACATCGGTTGGAGATTCGGCCACTACTATACTCCATTTGGACGGTAGCGTAAGGATTGAGATACCTACTACTATGAATGGAGAAAAAGCTAGCGCAATATTGACTGAATCTTCCTTACAAAAGATTATGGCTTTAGCCAAACCTAATTCCGCAGGCCACAAAATCCTAAGAATTCAGCTCGCAGAGGAACAATCGCCAAAAGTTGGCTCATTTGAAGTCACTCTCCCTGCCGCAGCATTTCTTGTTGGAGCATCCACACTGCAGCTGGAGATCAATACATCACTAGCTACCTTTGTACTTCCGGATAATCTATTCCCGGCGAAGACACTGGACAATGTGAAGACGGTTACCTTGCTCCTCAAGCCTGTCGATACAACAGGAAGTTTAAAGAAGCAATTGGGTGAAAGTTTGCTTATTGATTACGAGTTACTTTTGGATGGTACAACAGTTCAATTAGAGAGTTTAAATTCGGCCATACAAATTGGGCTTCCTTATCCAGCAGCTGTACCTCCATTGAACAACGCCTTTATTGTAGTGTGGAACGTCAATGAGCACGGAGTCATCCAACCGGTAGTAGGCGGGAATTATGATTCAGATAAGAAGCAAGCTATTTTCTCAACAACAAATTCATCTGGACAATACGCCGCCGTTTACAATCACAAAACGTTCAGGGACATAACTGATTCTCATTGGGCGAAGTTTATTGTAGAAGTACTAACATCAAAAGGTGTCATTAATGGTGTAACAGAAACAGAGTTTAGGCCCGACCAGACTGTTACACGTGCAGATTTCGCACTTTTATTGGTTAGAGCTTTAGGTCTATCCGCAGCAGAAGGAAATAGCTTTGCTGATGTGTCACCTAACGATTATTTTTATGAGGGACTTATGACAGCTCAGAAATTAGGGGTCGTTACGGGCCAAACCGACGGCCTTTACCACCCTCATGACTCCATCTCCAGACAAGAAATGTTTGTTATGGCAGCTAGGGCATTGAAGGCTGCTGAGGTATGGGAATCGAATACGACCTCTTCCTCCCCCTCTGCATTAGACAGCTACACCGACCATAATCAAATTTCTAATTATGCGGCAAATGATATTGCAACGCTGGTATCAGCAGGTCTCATTAAAGGAGACTCTCAGCAGCAGCTTACACCAACTGCCCATTCCACACGTGCCGAAGCCGCCATGCTGATTTACAGAATTATGATGCAAAAATAAAAAAAAGAACTCCAAGACCACTATACTCGTGGTTTTGGAGTTCTTTTTATCCTCTTCCCTCCCCCCTTTAAGTCTTCTAGTTCATTTCCTTATCAGGAGGATTGGAAACCCGATACCCTTTCGGCGATTGATGGGTGATTTTCTGGAAATTCCGATGAAATGACCGTAAGTTACTATAGCCGCAAAGGTTGGCAACTTCACCAATAGTCAGATTCGAGTTTTTTAATATATAACATGCTTGTGAGATCCGATAGTGATTCAAGTAATCTGTGAAGGGCATTTTCATCAGCTGGACAAACAGCTTTGATAAATACGGGTAATCATATTGCAGATGTTTTGCTACCGCTTTTAATGTGCAATCGGCAGAATAATTTTGTTCTACAAAAAGCAGGATTTTATAGAGCACCTTTGTTTGCGGGGTCTGTTTGACCGGAGCAAATGATGTCTGACAGATCAACTGCGCGCATACACCATACAGGAAACTTTTCTGGCTATAAATCGAATCCAGCTTTGTACAATCAGGTTCATTCACAGCATGGAGAACATTATCATTTGGTATAAAGCTTTTATAATTCATGTGAAAATCACCTATCAATTCTGTGGAGAAAAGGATTACCATAATCTCCGAAAAATCAATCGTCTCAAATTCATGCATCTGATTAGGAAAAATAAAAACCAGATCATTTTTCTGCACCTGATAGCTTTTCCCATCAATGGTGATAGATAACTGCCCGTCTTTGACATAAATAATCTCAAATGCCCGATGAAAATGAAGTGGAAAATGATAGTTTTTCAATGAAATGAGTTTAAAGTAATCTTTTTCGCTGACACCATGTTTTTCAAAAAAGGGCCACAAGTAGATTCTCCTTCACGAAAACACTAATTTTGTCTTAAAGTGTACTATATAAAGTATAGAACTAACAACGTTATTTCCTATAATATTGGATAAAGTCAACCAAGCGGAGGTTATAGGACAATGGAATATCACATATCAAAAACCGGTTCAGATCAAGGTCAAGGCACTCAGGTGGATCCCTTTTTAACCATCAATAAAGCGGCTTCAGTAGCTGTGGCTGGGGATAAGGTTATCGTTCATGAAGGGATATATCGCGAGTGGGTAAAACCGAGATACAAAGGATTAAGCGAACAAAGAAGAATTATTTATCAAGCCGCTGAAGACGAGCAGGTTGTCATAAAAGGCTCTGAGCATATACAAGATTGGCAGCAGGTTGAGAACCAAATATGGAAAGTGATCTTGCCGAACACGTTTTTTGGCATCTTTAATCCGTATGTTGAGGAAGTGTCTGGCGATTGGCTCGTCACTATAGAGGAGAAAAGACACTTAGGGGATGTATATCTAAATGGCATGTCTTTTTATGAGGTCAGTCAGTATGATCAACTGGCAGCTCCTGTCGAAAAGCTGGAGTTCAAGGATCTCTGGACACAAGAGATGGTTCCGGTCCAAAATCCAAAACAGACGACCTACGTTTGGTTTGCCGAAGTAAGCCCTGACCACACCACGATTTACGCTAATTTCCAAGGTGCCAACCCGAACAAAGAACTGGTAGAAATCAATGTACGCAGATCTTGTTTCTACCCTGAAGAAACCGGAATTGATTATATTACTGTAAAAGGTTTTGAAATGGCGCATGCGGCAACACCTTGGGCACCTCCAACGGCAGACCAGCCCGGACTGCTGGGCACTAACTGGAGCAAAGGCTGGATTATTGAAAATAATATCATTCACGATGCCAAATGCAGCGCTATCAGTATCGGCAAAGAAGCTTCCACAGGCCATAATTACCGTACCCTTCGAAAAGACAAACCCGGATATCAATATCAGCTTGAATCCGTCTTTACTGCTGAGCGTCAGGGCTGGAGCAAAGAATCGATCGGTTCACATCTTATCCGCCATAATACCATTTATGATTGCGGCCAAAATGCCATCGTCGGCCACTTAGGTTGTATTTTCAGCGAAATTCATCATAACCATATTTACAACATTGCGACAAAACGGGAATTCTGGGGCCACGAAATTGCCGGGATCAAGCTTCACGCACCGATCGATACTCACATCCACCATAACCGGATTCACGATTGTACTTTAGGTTTATGGCTGGATTGGCAGACCCAAGGGACAAGAATCAGCAAAAATCTGTTCTATCAAAATCATCGGGATTTGTTTATAGAAGTAAGCCATGGCCCTTACATTGTTGACCATAATATCTTGACAGCTAAACATGCTTTAGAGAATGTAGCCCAAGGTGGAGCCTATATCAACAATCTGATCGGCGGCAGGATGGTTCATCGAAAGGTACTAAACCGGTCCACGCAATATCATCTTCCGCATAGTACAAAAATTGCCGGTTTCTCACTTATTTATGGTGGGGACGATCGGTTCTATAACAATATCATTGTTGGAAAAGACGGATGGACAGGCGTGGGAACATCACATTTCAATCACTACACCACCTCTTTGGCGGAGTATATCGAGAATGTCCATAAGTTACACGGTGATCTTGAGGAGTTTGAACTCGTTGAACAGCCTATGTTCATTAATAACAACGCTTACTTAAACAGTGCAGAGCCTTTCGAAAAAGAGAATGTAAAGCTGGTTGAGGAAAGCTTTGATCCAGACTTCTTTATTGTAGATCAAGGAGATGAGGGATTCCTTTCCATTGATCTGCCTGATAGCTTCGTTAACTTCTTAGGTGAAGTACATTCAACTGAAACTTTGCCGCGGGTGCGCATCGTGGATGCCGAGTTTGAGAATCCGGATGGCAGCAATATAATCCTGGATACAGATTTTCTGGATAACAAGAAAGAGAATAAAAGCACTTTAGGACCTCTTACACTTTTGAATAAGGGCAAAAATTATATTAAAGTGTGGTGATCGGTAAAGCAGGTGGCTAGTCCACCTGCTTTTTTCATTGCAATCATTGAGTCTGCTACTTATTGGCCTTAATCTTTTGAATAGATACTTCGTTTTGTTCTATTATGATTTGATATTCAACAATCTCTCCTGCTTTAAATTCTTCGTTAAATTCTTTACTGACCGTTCAAAGAATTGATCTGAAGGTCATGGACGATAAATAAAACGAATATAGATAAGTCTTGTGAAAAGTTATCTGAATGATACTCTAATTCAAAATAATAATCCTGCCCGTGATTACACCCTTTTCATCTCTGGAAAATTGAAGTGCCCTAGTTTCTTTATCGTCCGCACTGAAGCTTACGGAATCCGAGTAACCGATTTGCCCTTCCTCAAACATATTTTGGACAAAAAGCTTGACACTCCAGTTATCGTATTCATAATTGAAAGCCCCTTGTTCATCAACACGCACTTCCTTTACAGATTCAGGGATAATCGTGCCGGTGGAGATTTTTTTCTTCATATCCTCTATTTTTTTAATTAGTTCCTTCTCATCATCATCAATAGAGGCAGCTGCATCTGTTGAAACCGCTGAATCAACTTTGCTGTCGGCAGAGGGTTCTTTCAACAGCTCCTGTAAATAGCTCTCAGCTTTGACAGGGTCAGCTTTGGTTGGGTCCAGCGGAAGTTCAAATAGAATAGCGGTTCCCTTGTAATCGTTATTAGCGCTAATTTCCCCCGTACTTTCATTATAAGCAAACGCATCTTTGCTGAAAAAAGAACTACCATTACTGACAGCTAGATATACCCCTCGGTCAGCGAACATCTCCACTCCATCACATTCAATCAGCCGGTACATAATTCCATCTATAACAGCCTCGCTATAGCCACCATTCATTGTTGTGATATTAACCTGCCATGGTTTTAGTCCCTTTATAAGCGGTGACACAAAGAATGGATCCTGGCCATACTCCGGTTCACTTGTAGCAGGCATGGGGCCACCGTCTATTCTGGCGATGGATACAACGGCATAGGATCTGTTTGGGTTAATATTCTGATCAGACTTACTCAGTTCTGAAAGACCTTCCCCCGAGACTATTCCATTCAACGTCACGTTATAATCACCAGATATAACCGATTGGTTGATTTCAACAGCATCCCTGCTTTCGAATGCTTTTGCCAGCAGTTGCTGGCCCAGATGCTCAGCAACCTGCTTGGGGCTAAATAGCTGTGTAGCTGCATAAGCCGTTAAAGACATTACAAGCGTGAATATAGCAACCATTAGTCCAATCGAAACTCTTTTTTTATAGGCTGGTTTCATTGGTTTAGTCTCCTTAAACTGTTGGATGATTCTTTCGTTTAATTCCTCTGTCGGCTCTGCTGTAGAAGCTAGCGCTTGCTTTAGCAGTTGATCCAACTTTTCGGAGTCATTCATTGGGATTCAACCTCCAAAATCTTTTTCATCGCCTTGCGGGCTTGGAAAAGTCTGCTTTTAACTGTGCCCGGTGGAATCCTTAGCGCTGAAGCAATCTCATCAACGGTCATTTCTGCGGTATAGTACAGATAGAGCGGTATTTTCAGTTTCTCATTCAGCCGGTCTGCGGCAGCATGAATCATGTGCCGAAGCTCCTGGGACAGCAATGCATCCTCTGGCATAACCTCTCCATCGAAAGTACACGCCAGATCGACCGCTTCATTATAATCTGCTGTAGGTGCAATTCTTTGCCGCCATGCCCATTTTCTGCGTTTGTTTTTGCGTAATGAGATAGCAATCGAGATAAGGAACGCTTTCGGATTTTGGTTCAGGTCCATTTTATGCCGCATTTCCATAGCTTTTAAAAAAGTCTCCTGATAGAGATCGTCCGTATCCACCCTATTCCCCGCAAGCGTAAAACAAAATGCGTAAATTGCTTTGCCATGTAATTTTATTAGGTCACTCAACTCTTCAATTTCCAAGTAGGCTACTCCTTTCTGAATGGCCATTCACCTATATATTGTCGTAACCTTGGAATCGGTTCACTATTTTGCTGTTGACTTTGACCTTAGGGTAAGGTGTTAAGTAGAGCTAGAACCAAACATCGATGTTTTGGCTTGGAAGCTTAATTAAAACGAAAAAAGGAGATGACTTTTTGCTGTCGATTGGAGAATTCTCGAAGATATGCGAAGTTTCTACGAAGACGCTTCGATATTATGATGAGATCGGATTAATTCATCCCGATGAGATTAACCCTGAGAACGGTTATAGGTATTACTCCATTAAACAACTTAAAAAAATGCTTTTTATCAATCGTCTGAAAGGTTATTGTTTCTCGCTGGAAGAAATCAAAGACATTTTACAATGGGAACAGAATCATTCAGAAGAGAAGCTCTACTCAGCCCTTAATCTCAAGAAAAAAGAAATACAGGAGAAAATAAGCGCTTATGAATACACCTTACAACAAATCAATAGTGATGTTTTAAATCTGGAGAAAGGTATTCCCATGATGTCTTACCTGAATGAGATAAAAGTAGAGCTTGTTGAAACTCAGCCTATGAATATTCTTTTTATGCGTCAGATGTTGAGCAGTGATGACTATGCGTTAGGTTATGGACATTATTTTAGCAGGCTATATGAAAAAATCGCCACGGAAAAACTCACTTTGCTCGGTACGCCAATAACGATATATCACAGCCATGAATATAATCCAGCCGGAAATGATACAGAGTTTGCTCTCCCCATAAAAGAGGGTGTAAAAGGTACAAGAGATTTGCCTGATGCTCTTTGTGCGAGATCTGTTCTTAAAGGCACCTATTCAGAATTGACCTCGGTCTATGCTCAGCTGAGAGAATGGATAGAAAATGAAGGTTATGAATGGGTGAACTCACCTTATGAAATCTACTTAACGGACCCGACACAGGTTGCTGTGCCTGAGGATCTGGTTACCGAGGTCTATTTTCCAGTAAAGAAAAAAAATTCATAAAGGAGTAACTTTCATGCTCAAAAACAATTATCCAACTTCAGATTGGCAAATCTCAGCCCCCGCAAACTTAGGAATGGATGCTAATATGCTTTCAGAGCTAGAATCAAGGATCAAATCCGAGTATAGCAATATCAACGGGATTGTTGTGGTAAGAAATGGAACTATTGCTTATGAAAAATATTATAATGGCGCTAGCCCGAATGACACACATCATGTGGCCTCTGTAACAAAAAGTATCATATCCGCGCTCATAGGCATTGCCATAGAGGCTGGCTTTATTAACAATGCAGATCAAAAGGTACTGGAGTTTTTCCCGGACTATGTTCCAAACGCTGCTCAAGATCCGCAAAAACAAGAAATCACCTTACGCCAACTCCTTACGATGACCGCACCTTATGCTTTTGCAGATTGGCACGAACCGCTGGAGCAAATGTGTATGCAGCCTGACTGGGTAAAATATACGCTGGATATGCTAGGCCAACAAGGAACAATTGGGGATTTCAAATATTCTACCGCTGGAGCACATCTGCTTTCTGCCATCATCACGCGCAGCACTGGACAAAGTGCCCGTGAGTTCGCCAACGAACGTTTATTTAAACCTATCGGAATGAATGAAATCCCGGATTATGAGATGAGCTCATTTGGGTTCGATGATTTGTTTGGGGTTAATGTGAAGGGGTGGGTGGAAGACCCAAATCGTATCACCACAGGAGGATGGGGACTTACGTTGTCTCCACGCGATATGGCGCGTTTTGGTTTATTATATTTGAACCATGGACAATGGGAGAATAATCAGATCATTTCGGAGACATGGATTGAGGAATCAACAGCGATGAACCCTAATCATTACGGTTACTTGTGGTGGCTACGCGAAGAAGACGGGGTTTACACCTACTCAGCGTTAGGTGATGGTGGTAATGTCATTTGCTGCATTCCAGAAAAAAAACTTGTCGTAGCCATCGCCTCAGAATTCACACTTCAGCCTCGTGACCGGTGGCCTCTGATTAAGAATTGTATTATTCCGTCTGTTGTAGAGTAAAGAAGATAGAAAACATGCTGGTTGCCACTACTTCATTAACAACTAGGAGAGCAACCAGCTGTCTACACTCTAAATCATTTTGCTTCAAGGAAAAATAATATCGCCTTCGTTGCTGCTTACATCAAAAAATCCTACTTTGTGTTTTATAGCCAACTCCCGCATCGCCGTATAAGCTTCCTCAGCTACAGAATAAGCGAAAGCCGCATAGATGACGGATGAGCCAAGCGAGTAGTCAGTCAACCGGTTATCCGTTCCGGCTTCCTCCATCGCTTCAAAAATCTCGTCCTCTACATTCATATTAGGAAATTGCTCAGACAACTCACTATAAAAGCGTTGCAACGCCTCCGATAAAACTGATGGATCATTATAGGCATGGTCTTCCGACCACTGCACTTGCTGTTCATACCACTCCATAAACGCTGCTCTCTCTTGCGGTGCTTTAGACGTCTCGAATGCCATCAAATCATAGCTCATTTAAAATCCTCCTCTAACCCACCCTAATCGTGCATTTTCAGTTCCTATAAATTGTTGGGCTGTTTCGATTATATATTAAAAATCATCAGACCCATACTATAGAATCATGATACTTCCTCACCCGTTAAATATCATGTGAGCTCCGGTGTATCCACAAAAGTAACCACTGGCTCCATTACGCCATGTAGTTCGAATAAGATTAGCTCGTTATCACCTTGACGCAGAAGCGGCGCTGGTAAGTACAGTGTTTTAGTTGGACCCTTCTCCCAGTAGCGCCCTAAATTAAAGCCGTTTATAAAAACCTGACCTTTACTCCATCCATCCAGCTGCAAAAAAGTATCCTCAGGCTTACTGACTTGAAAGCTCCCCCGGTAAAAAGTGGGCTGCTGACGTTGCTCGCAATCTATCGGTGTGAATGATAATCCCTTAAGATGGGTTAAAGGCAAAGAACGAATCGTCCAATCATGCAGGAATTGATAGCCGAGTCTAACGCCACAGGTTATGCCTTTTGGATCACGAAGCAGCGGGCCATAATTTACACGCCCCATATTCTCCACAAGGATGTCGATCTGCAGTCCCTCCGTTGGAACCTCTAATGGAATTCCTCGCGGATCCCAGCGTTCAACTGTACCGACAAAGGCCCCATTCGCGAATACAAGCGCACGATCACGTACTTCTTGAAGGACGAGCTCCGTACTGCTGCGGGGTCCACTGATCTTCGTCGAATACAAAATGAACCCATAATTCTGATTCAGTTTCTCCATTGGCTCGGGACATGCTCTATGTACTGGGTGAGACAAAACGTCTAACTGAGTGAACAGTGGTGCTGCTTCTGTCATCAACACTTTACCATAAGCTTGTGACTTTATTAACGGCGGTAATTCCAGGGGCGGCAACGTTACGTATTTCTCAATTATTGTTCGAGCTGCATAGAATTTTGCAGTTGGCTTACCGGATTCGTCCAGCAGCGTATCATAATCGTAGCTGGTTACGATGGGCTCATATTTGTCAAAAAGATTTGCCCCATTCATAAATCCAAAATTCGTCCCCCCATGGAACATATAGAAGTTAACAGAGGCTCCTAAAGCCAGCATTTCATCCAAAGTCTCCGCTACTTCAGATTCGGGGCGTGTATTATGCGGTTTCATCCAGTGGTCAAACCATCCATTCCAGAATTCCATACACATCAACGGTCCCGTAGGCTGATATTCACGTAGTTTAGCAAAGGCTTCCTTTGCCCGTGAACCGAAATTCACCGTGGCGAACACTCCGACAATCATGCCCCCTTGGAGCATATGATCTTCAGCTCCATCTGAAGTAAACAGCAGAACGTCCATGCCCCGGGCGATCATTCCTGCTTTTAGATCATTCAGGTAAGTCTTATCACTACCAAAGCTTCCATATTCGTTCTCTACCTGAAGAGCAAGCACAGGCCCACCGTTAGTGCTTAACAAAGGCCGCAGACGTGGAAGCAACTCATCGAAATAGGCATCCAACTTAGATAAATAGACGTTATCATTACAACGCAGCTGTATGTTATTCTCCGCAAGTAACCAAGCTGGCAATCCACCGAATTCCCATTCCGCACAAATATAAGGACTTGGCCGCAAAATCACGTGCAAACCAAGCTCTCCAGCAAGTCTAACGAAAGCCTCGATGTCAGCAAATCCAGCAAAATTGAAGCTCCCCTCCTCTGGTTCGTGTAAATTCCAAGGAATATAGGTTTCAACAGTATTCAATCCACAAGCCTTCAGCTTCAGCAAACGATCCTGCCAATATTCCGGAACGATCCGGAAATAATGAAGCGCACCAGAAAGCAACCGGATGGGTTGTTCGTCTAATGTAAAATGATCCCCTGATATGGATAACTTCCGCATATAATTTCTCCTCCAACATTGAGATAGACTATTTAATTATAGGTAATAAAAATATCAACCCATATGGACGATTCTAATGAAATATATGGAGAATTCATTGGTTGCTAGAGGCTTTTGTGATGCTATACACTATATTCATAGGGGGTTGTTACGGATGTCAAAAAGAACTCATATTTGGTTAATTACCACAGATCAAATGCGTGCGGACGCACTAGGTATCGAAAACGCTTCCGTACTGACACCTGAGCTTGACAAGCTTGCTTCGGAAGGCACACTCTTCACTGGTGCTTACTGCGCTAGTCCTGTTTGCACGCCTTCACGTTCTTCCATTTTTACAGGCAGGTATCCGCATGTTCACGGTGCCTGGAACATCGGTACCACACTCAGAGAAGACGAACTTACCTTATGCGATCATTTAAAGAAAGCGGATTATAAAACCATCGGTATAGGAAAGATGCATTTCCGCCCTCAGATGAAGGGGGACTTTTCACAAGAATATGAAGAGCCTGCTTATCGTGACCGCGGAAGAGCTTCCGATGGAACGTACTACGGATTTGATGAACATCATATTACGGAAGACAATTGTATCGGGGAATATATGGAGTGGCTTAGAGAGCGCAACCCTGAAGCGGCAGAACGTTTCAGCAAGGACCGTTACAGAGCTTCTAATGCTCAAAACGATGTGTGGGAGAGCGAAATCCCTCCAGAGCTACACCAGTCATACTGGATTGCTGAACGGAGTATCGATGTGATCCTCGCCCACAAAACCGAACAACCGCTATTTTTATGGACCAGTTTCGTCGATCCACATCACCCTTTTGACCCTCCAAAAGCTTACGCGGATATGTACGCTGACACTGACATTCCATCTCCAGCCAGCGAAGCAGACGACGTGCATCTTCGTCCTCCACATCTGCTGCGTCAAAGTCAGGGAGGATATTGGCCTGGTGGCGGTGAGGAGCATTCTCTTGATGAAGCGCATATGAAACGGCTCACCCGAAATTATTATGCGATGATTACTTTCATTGATGAGCAGATCGGACGTATTATAAAAGCTTGGCGTCAAAAAGAAATGTACGATGATGTAGTCATCCTCTTCACCAGCGACCACGGAGAACTGCTCGGTGACCATGGGCTGATTTACAAAGGGCCGTGGTTTTATGAAGGGTTAACACGAATCCCGATGATCGTACGCGGTCCTGGGATTGCTTCCGGGCAACGGGTCCCTGCTTTAATGGAACATGTTGATATTGTCCCCACACTGCTTGCAGCCGCAGGTCTCAAAACTCCCTACGGAATTCAAGGTGTGTCACAGATGGAGGTGCTGGCTGGAAGAGAGTCCCATGTGCGTAATTCTGCCCTAACCGCTTATATTGCTCATGATCGCGGCATTAACGCTAAGTGTTTGCGTACAACACGCTATAAGCTGGTAATCTTCGCAGGTGAGACCTACGGTGAATTGTATGATTTGAAAGAGGATCCTCATGAGAACTCCAATCGTTTTGAAGATCCCGATTATAGAGATATTCGCCATTCGATGGTTGAATTGCTCGTCCATCGAATGATTCAAGATCAGGACCCTTTGCCTGAACGCCGGAGTAGCTGGTAAATTCACTAACCTTTCTTTCTATCCTTAACAGACTTAGGGCAACCTGAAAGTTCAGGTTGCCCTAAGTTATGATTATTTCCCCAATTGGGATGCCTTTAGAATATGAGAAATTGGGCGTCCGGCAATCCATTCGCCGTTGTTTACAAACCCTTCCTCTCGTCCCTCCAGCTCGTGAATAAGACGCTCTCTCCATTCTTTTATGCGCTCGAATTTATCAATACAGCCTATCGCATTAATCTTCTCTGAGGGGTCTGCCGCTAAATCAAAATACTGCTCTTCCCCTGTCTGAGAATACCAAATAAATTTCTCACTTCCATCCGTTAAGAAGTGGTGGGACTTTTCTCCATAGGCTTGTTCCCCATGAATATAAGATCGCCACAATGTCTGATCTCCCCTGCACAGCGGCAACACACTTTGCCCTTCTACTGTAAATGGTATTTGGACGCCAGCAGCTTCAAGAAATGTGGGCATAATATCACGAAGCTCTACAATGGAATCAAGCCGGGAGCCGGCAAGAAGTCCAAGCGTTTCTCCCGGATCAAACATTATGAAGGGAATCTTAGCACTTCCTTCATAAGGAAGAGATTTGCGGAAGTAATGGTGATCCCCCATCATTTCACCATGATCAGAAGTAAATAGAATCAAAGTTTCATTTAAAACTCCATACTCCTGCAGCCCATTGATCAACCTCCCAATTTGGTCGTCAAGATGCGTAATTAGCGCGTAATACGCGGCACGGGCACGATCCAATCTGCGCTTTGGCAAATTAGTGAACGAAGAAGTTGGATCCTTAGCTCCGTTTAAGGCAGCACTCTCGTCCACCCAATCTCCGATTGGAGGATCAGGAAATTCCAAGTCCTTGTACATATCTAGATAACATTGTGGCGGATCCAAGGGGGAATGCGGGCGAACGAAGGAAGACCATAGGAAAAATGGTTTCCCAGGGTCTCTTCTTCGCAAAAAGTCTAGCGACTCGGTTACGCACCAATTCGTTGGATGCATCGCTTCCGGCAAGTGCCAGGGGCGGGCAACCGTTGAGGCGTTGCAATCGAGGCCTAAGTCAGTGATATCCGAATTGGTATCAGTTTGTCTTCGCAGCCACTGCAAATAATCGTCCACTTGATCATAGTGTTCATCATGGAACGTTTGGTTCTTATCCCGATTGTAGTGAAGATATCCATCATGAAGCACCACATTATGGAATCCACATAGATTACGTGCAGGATACACATGCATCTTGCCAACACACTGCGTATGATAACCAGCTTGAGCAAGCTCTCCGGCAATCGTATGGGCGTAATTCCATTCAACCTTATCCTGATAACCAACCCGGCCATGTGATCTTTGCCCCATTCCTGTCATGATAGCAGCCCTGGCGGGAATACAACTGGGGGTAGCCGAATACGCGTGCTCAAATAAGATCCCCCTTGATGCCAGAGCGTCCAGGTTGGGTGTCTCAACGACGGGATGTCCCATAATGCTCAGGCAATCAAAACGCATCTGATCTACGGTGATAAGCAGAAGGTTAGGCTGCTTTGTGTCCTTTTGATTGTCCAGATTAGTATCAATCATAACCTCACCCCCTTCTTAAACCCCAGCGATCACAGACGGTGTTGCAATCGTGTGCCATAAATTCGCACTTATCGCCCTGGGGTTGCCCTCGTCAACAAGGCCGTCGAACGTCAGAAGCTCCTCTTCTAATTCAGCAATCTGTTCCACGTTCCCTTCGACATAACGATTGATTCGATGAATCGCCGTTCTGATTCTCTGAAGCAATCCTCCCATACGAAGATCAAAGACATCAAGACCAAACACCTTATTTTCCTGCTCCCATTGCACTCGATAGTCGTCCATGAATTGTCTGGCCAAATCAGATAATTGTGGCAAAGTCACCTTGGCAAAGTGAGCCAATTCCTCTAAATCTCCACGATGATAAGCTTCGCGTATAGAAATCCCGATTTCGCTCTTTATTTCGAGCAAGCGACACAAGCTGGCTTGTACAGAGAATAAGGATTGCCAAGGCGAATTGCGAGTGATCGCCTGTTCGAGCTTTTCTGCACTTTGCTGATAATGCTTCGAATACGCGCTAGGAATAACATGTCGATCGAACAAACCACATAAAATATCTTGATAAAGCAAGTATTTAGCCGGATTGATAGAACATCCCCCCGGTGCCGAATTACCCGGAACCAAGTTGGCCGCATCGAGTGCCATAAAGTCATCATAATTGCCTTGCACGCAGCTACTGAATCTTTCTTTGACATGGTTCTCCACGAAACATCTCGTGTAGCAGAGCTCCGCCCAAAGTTGAAGGGTAGGAAGAACCGAGAAAACGGAAGCTTCAGCGCCATTATCTCCCCATGCGGTAATCAACACTTCTTGAATTCCATACTTAACACAGCTATCATGAGCCAGCAGACTGACATGGCGACTGAATTCATTGTTTGGAGCGAAGCCCATCCATTTCCAAGCACCACCTGCAAATCCAATATGATCATTCAGCTGCTTATGTTTGCTTAACATCCCGTCGTATTTCTCCTGCGTTTCCGAATAATAATCCCAGTAGATCAAGGTAACATCTTCAGGAATCAGCTTTACAATATCAGGGCTAATTGGACTTTCAGCATCGTAATATTCTCCGGAACTGGCCAGACGAAAAAACATGTCGCTCCACATCATCGTCTGGAAACCATATTTTCTGGCGATCTCCATAACAGTGCTAAAGTGTTTTAACATTAACGAGGAGCGATCCTGATACCCATGCTTATCCAGGTATTTACCAAGTCCCATCATATGAGCTTCGTCCATCCCGATATTTATGCGGCGACTGCTTACATGAGCCGACATAAAAGCAAACATTCGATCAATTAACTCATAAGTTCTGGGATCATCAATAAGGAGAATATCCTCGAAATCCACAAGCGGTGCATGTGCCTGCCATTTCAACGCTTGGCCGAGATGGGCCAGGGTCTGAATACAAGGAACCAGTTCTATGCCAAATAACGCGGCATACTGATCCAGCTCCCGAATTTGATCTCCTGTATATCGGCCTCGCAAATAGCCGAAATAAGGGTATCCCTCCAGTTCGTAGGTGTCTTCCGTATACAACTGAACCGTTGAATATCCCATAAGCGCTAAACGCCGGATCAATTCCTTGTATCCTTCATAGTTAAGAACCGCATTTCGCGAACAGTCTACCATGAAGCCTAACTGTTCATAAACCGGCCGTTCATTAATTTCAACTCGTTCTCCACGGCGTACGTTCTCAAGAAATCGGCTGAGTGCCCGGAACAATTGATGTTCCTGTTCATACGCAATGGTGACCTGAGCCTCATCGTAAGATATTCGAATGCCCTTCCCTTGCTTCTTACAAATCACTGGTATCCCTGAGCGTTCCATTCGAATACTCAATATTCCCGCTACTTCTGAAACAGCTGCTAACTGTTTCTCGGTTAACCCTGTCAAATGAATGCTAAGGTTCATAGACTTTACCCTCCCAATCTTATAAGTATGCGGTCTGTAGCGCCGCACAGTCTAAGCCATACTTCAAATAATTAAACGGAAGATCCGGGCTACTAGCGCCCGGATCTTCTCTATTCATCCATTATTCAATACCTTGTTCCTTGGCCTTCTCATTTACTTCCTCTATCATTTTATCAAGACCTTTAGCCTTATAATCGTTCACAATGCTATTCCAGTAACTCTCAACGGGTTCTTTGGAAAGCATGATCTTAAGCAAATCATCATGGTCAAGCACAGTAAATTTATCCTTTGTTGGGGTGGACATATAAGTTAACCGAATGTCGTATTCTGGCACCTTTGTATTGTTCTGAATCCAGTCGATGTAATCGACAGCTTCTTTGCGGATTCCTTCGTTAGCAATCGTCGGGTTATCCATGTTATAGCTATCTGAAGTTTCATAAGCCACCAAATTCTTCAGAAATCTGCTAGCTGGATACTTCTCATTTAATGAACCCTTTTCAATGACAACCTTCTGCCCATTTTCGAGCTTATAATCTACACCTTCGATGCCATAAGTCAACAGATCCTTGCCTTCAGGAGACAACACATAATCATAGAGTGCCATGATGCGATCCATCTTTTTATCGTCAATCTTATTGCTGAAATAGCTTTCTGACCAGTATGTTTTAAAGATGGCATGTGAACGTTCACCATCAGGACCGATAAGCGGCTTGAGCGCCTTCACGCTCTCCGTCATATCCTTATCCGGATAAGCTGTTTTCCAGCGTTTTTCATACATATCGCTATTTAAATTTATGAAACCTCCACCGCTTAGAAGAGCAGCTGCTTTGCCTGCTACGAAATTGTCATAGGACTCTGCTGGTTTGACGAGCGCGATGTCTGGATCGATCAATCCTTTTTCGTACATATTCTTCATGTTTTGCAGCGCTGGCAGCGCATTTTTAGAGAATACAGCAGGGATAAACTTTCCATCCTCTTTGATCCATTTAAAATCACTGCCGCTTCCATCACTAGTAGCAACCGGGTTGCCATACAACCAGAAGAATCCGCCCAGCATCTTGGTAGTTGTCGTCGTAAGGCCAGTAACATGCTTGCCTTCCGGATCCGACTTTACGATTGCATCAAGCATGGCTTCAAACTCTTCCCATGTCTCTGGCTCTTTGGTGATCCCAGCCTTTTGAGCAAGATCCCAACGATAGAAGACCATACGATCCAGTGCGCTCCAATCAACACTCGGGAACATCCGGCGAGGCACAGTATAATACTTTCCATCTACTCCTAATCCTTTAATATCTGGCGATTCGAAGTATTTTGCAAGGTTTGGATACTTTGAAAGATCCGGGAGCGCTTTGACAACGCCTTGATTCACCCATTTGCGCTGATATTGCGTGCCGACGGCGTCGATCGCGAAAATGTCTGGCAATTGGCCGGAAGCGGCCCACATTTGAATCTTCTGGGTATAGTCATCCCAAGACAAATTGACAGGTTTTAGTGTGATGTTGAATTTCTCCAATACTTGTTTAGCGATCGGGTCCTTTTCGATGTTAGCAATCTCGGCATCCGCATCCCAAAACCCAAGAGAAATGGTCATTGGATCCTTGTAAGGATTATCCGTGGAGTTAGAAGAATTCGGAGATGTTTCACCGTTTGAACCAGCCTGCCCTTTGCCGTTATTGCCTCCACCGCAAGCCGTGAGTACTGAAGCCAACAAAGTTATACATAATGCCAATGTCATTATTTTCTTTCTATGCATGCTTGAAACCTCCCTTTATACTATTTTAGGATAGAATCAATCTATTTAAAATCTTTCTTATCCTTTTATTGAACCCACCATAATCCCTTTATTAAAATGCTTCTGCAGGAACGGATAAACAACAATAATCGGAATACTCGAAACCACAATCGCTGCCATTTGAAGTGCAGGTGTGTAGACCTTCCCCGTCTGCTCCTGCTCGGCCATCGTTTGTGCCATTTGGCTTAGCAAGGAATTCGAAGTAATGAGTGTCTCCCGCAGATAAATCTGAAGTGGTGCTTTTGCAGCGTCACTGATAAAAATCAGCGCATACCACCATTCATTCCATCTTTCCACAGCATAGAACAAAGCAAAAGTCGCCATGAATGGAGCAGAGATCGGAATAATGATTTTGAAAAGAATGTACAGATCATTCGCCCCGTCCAGCTTAGCCGATTCTTCCAAGCTTTCTGGAATGGTATTGAAATAGTTTTTCATAATGATTAGATAAAACGTATTGAGACCCGCGGGGATGATCATGACGAGTATATTGTTTACGAATCCTAGATCCTTAACGACTAAGTAAAAAGGAATTAAACCGCCATTGAAAAACATAGTGAACAAGATCAAGCTGAGCATTATGTTTCTGCCGGGCATACCCCGCTTGGATAATGCGTAAGCTCCCGCCACAGAGATTGTCATACTGAACAACACGCCAACCACAGTTACGATGACAGAATTAAAGATGGAAGTCCAAAACTTCATATCCTGAAGCAAAAGCTTGTAAGCGGACAGGTCAAACGAAAGCGGAAAAATATAAAAGTCACTTTTACTAATCGCTTCGAACTTTGCCACAGAGATAATAAGAACATTATAGAAAGGAAAAAATGTTACTATTGCTAGGAGCCCCAGAACCACGAATGCGACGATATCGAAGACACTCCACTTTTTTCTCTTTTTAACCGTTGTGTCGGTCACTTGCTTCTCCCCTTTTCCTGCAGATTAATACAGCCCTTCCTCGCCCATCTTCTTAGCGAACGTATTGGCCGCCCATAAAAGGATTAGGCTGATAATGGACTTGACGACACCCACAGCGGTCATATATCCAAAGTCTCCTCCAATCGTGAAGGAAGTCCGATAAATGTAAGTATCGATCGTGTCGGCAACCGAATATACCGGCGAACTATACAGGTTGAAAATTTGCTCAAAGCTCGAACCTTGGGTTAGTAGTTGTCCAACTTGAAGGATTAACAGAACTGCGACTGTACTCTTCAAACCCGGCCATGCGATGTTTAGCAAACGGCGAAACCGGTTCGCTCCGTCCACTTCAGCCGCTTCAAACAGCTCAGGATTGATCCCTGCCAGAGCCGCCAGGTAAATGATTGAATCCCAACCAATCTCTCGCCACACATGCGTGATATACAGAACGGGTCTGAATGCACTTTCATCGACAAGAGGAGAATTCGGATCTCCACCAAACAGCATGATGATCTGGTTATAAATCCCGTCCTTGCTTAAAATATTGATAATAATCCCCGACAGTACAACCCACGATATAAAATGCGGGAACGTCAGGATCGTCTGAAAAAACCGCTTCATTTTTGTCCTGGAAAACTCATATAAAACAATCGCCAGGATAATGGGCATCGGGAAATGAGTGACCAGCTTCATCAAGCTGATAATGACCGTATTCCAAAACGCCTTGCGAAAATCGGGGTCGGTCAGCAGCGTTTGAAAATTCTCCAACCCAACCCAAGGACTTCCCAGAATCCCCTCACTGTAATTAAATGTTTTGAACGCTAGCGTTACACCGTACATGGGAGCATAGCTGAAGAGGGCATACCAGATTAACACCGGTAGAACCATGAGGTAAAAATACTTGTACTGTAAAATCGTTTTTCCTAAACTTTGCTTTGGAGCACGAGTTTTTAAGCTTCGTTTAGGCGTACGAGCGGTTACAGAATCAGCCAATCTTCTCCCCACCTTTCTGTATGAGTTTGTTATGCTTGTAAGCGATTTATATGGTAAATTATATCGGGAGTGTAAATTCTCTTGTATAGAGAATACAACTCCGATCATGTGGATTTTTCACACCTTTGCGGGAGACCTTCCTGTGGCACGTAATATCGGACATAGTGAGCGTAAGATCGTCCATACCCCCCTTGGTCCACAATCGCTAGGATAAATCTAAGAGCTCTATAAAGAGAGGGGGATTCACTTATGCGTTCAGTAATTATTGCAGATGATGAGAAGTGGATTGTAGAAGGAATTAAAGCAGGAGTGAATTGGAAGAAATACGGCTTTGAAGTGATCGACGATGCCGAAAACGGGCAAGAAGCCCTTCAATTAATTCAATCGCTTCGCCCCACCCTTGTTCTAACAGATATCAAGATGCCTGTTATGAATGGACTAGAGCTCATTCAACGTGGCAAGGCCATCGCGCCTGATACGATCTTTATCGTACTCAGCGGACATGCCGAGTTCGCTTATGCACAAAAAGCAATGAATTATGGTACTTTCGGATATTGTCTCAAACCCTTTGAAATCGAAGAAATTGAAGGAATGCTCAACCGAATAGCCCAGCAACACGATTCCAAGACAGTTAAAGAACAACCTATCCACGACTTCGAACTTTATGAAGCGGTTTGTTCCGGAGATCTTGAACGAATTAACTTATGGTTGGATGAGAAGAAAATACCCTTGTCGAAAGATACCCCTCATATCCCCATTGTTATCCAAGGGTTAAGTTCACCTGTAGATGTCAGGCAGTTCTCTTCCCTGGTCTTCCCAATGAGCCGCCGTCGGTATGGTTACTTATTGGAAGAGTGCCAATACGAAGTCTTCCTCCAGGGTCTTAAACAAACAGAAGTTGTACAAGAGTGCGGAGTCGGGATCGGTCCTCCTATTTCGGATATACACCAATTGGATGCGTCTTTAGAGTCCGCCTCTCATGCTGCTTTCAGTATGTTCACAACGGGGATGCCCGGATGTTACCGGGTGAATCCACAACAGGAAATACCGATCGATGAGAAGCTCAAAGAGATATCCCGGATTCTTCATAATAAAGACCGGCTCGGTTTCATAGCAGCCATGGAATCGATAAAGAAATTATTCAAAGAGGGAACGTTCACCATTAAAGAAGCCTATTTGCTCTATACATCGATCCTCTACTTATTTCCTCGGGAAGGAACTCGGGTTAGCGGCCGTTTTTTTGAAGGATATGAACAGCTCTATTATCGGTACGGCACGGCTGAAGCTATGATCGATGATCTGATTCTTATGACACTTGATATTTTTATGAACAGAAACGAAACTGATATTTCACGAATCTCAAACCATAAAGTCAAAGAAATCATGTTATACATCCGCAACCATTTCAATCAAGAAATTTCGATTCAGCAATTAGCCAATCAGTTTTTTTTAAGCCCAAATTACTTATGCCAATTATTCAAAAAAGAGGTCGGCGAGACCATCATCGAACATATCAGTCGTTTACGAATTGAATACGCTTGTAAAACGCTGATCGAAACCAACCTTTCCATTTACCAAATCGGTGAGAAATGCGGTTTTCAGGATTATTTCTATTTCACACGAATTTTTAAGCGGCATCTCAAAATGACACCTACACAATATAGGGAACAAAACAATGAAAACATTTAAGAGACTATCCATCCGTACTCAGGTTTTGCTATTCGGGTTATTTATTGTTGCCATTATCCCAATCATCGTTTCACGAGTCTACCAACTATCAAGCGAGACTATCATTAATCAAAATACGCAATACAATACGGAGCTGGTCTCCCTCCTCAAACAACGGATTTCTGACAACTATGCCAACGTCTCTTCCATGATGATGAATGTGGGTTACGATTCGACCGTCCAAAAGTTCCTAGTCGAGAATGATAAGCTTCGAGTCTACGATCTATCCCAAAAAGTTGAAGGATTGTTGAGCATCGCCCGAAATATGAACACGGATATCTTAGATATTATTGTTATCGGTAGCTCAAACACACGTATTTCCTTAGCAGGAAGAACAAAATATGCTATCGATCTTATGAAAACAGCTGAGGAGGATGGAATCGTTCATTATCGCGGATACAGTCCTCCAGACAAAGTCATCGACAAGAGAAAACTGCTTTTCGGGATGAACATCTTCGCTTCAGGTGACACGTCCCTATATGGTGAAAAAATTGGCTATCTCGCAGTTATTGTAGATATGAAAGCCATTCAAACTGAAATTTCTGAGTATCCCCGATTGGTCGGAACCAGCTTTTTTATGATGGATGATAAAGGCATGATCTACTCTAATAGCAATGAGCCGGAGGATATGCTCCAGCAGTTTCAAACTCGGGCAACTGGAAGGGATGGAGAGTCCATCGTTGAGACGGTTCATGGAAAGAAATATGCAATTCAGTCCTTTAGCTTACCGGAGATCTCTGGAAAAATCATAACCGCTGTTCCTGTCCATAATTTAATGAAAGAACTGGAGAAATTGAAGAAGGTCAGCTATGCTCTTCTAGCCTTAATCTTGCTGGTCGTCTCTATTCCCTATTCTGTGCTTATGATGAATCTCTTAAGACCGTTGTCTAGGCTTATGCGCTATATGAATCAATTAAAAGGCGGAAGTCTGGGGATATTGAATAACAAGGTCGATTTAAAGGGCTATGCTGAGATTGAAATCATCTCTCGACAGTTCAACGATATGACCACACGGATCCACGATTTGACGGACCAATTAATCGATGCTTCAACTCAACTTTATCTGACCGATCTGGAAAAGCAGCGGGCGGAATATTCGTATTTACAAAGTCAAATTAATCCGCATTTCTTAAGTAATACTTTAGATACAATCAAGGGCGTTGCGATCGTAAAAGGAAATCGGGATATCTTCGAGATGACTACCGCCTTAAGCACAATGCTCAAGTACAGCATCAAAGGCAAAGAGGAGGTAACTCTTGGGGAAGAGCTGAAAATCGCGGAATCTTGTGTGAGGATTTACCAAGGCCGTTTCCCGGACAAATTTACTTACAAGCTGTTGTGTCCACAGGAATGGCTACACATTCCCGTGCCTAAAATGATCCTTCAACCTATTGTTGAAAATGCGCTTGGTCATGGGCTTGAGGCACAAGGACAAGGAATTTTGCTGATCTCCGTAGAGAAAAACGAAGCGGGGCTGCTTGAAATCGTGGTTGAAGATAATGGTGTAGGTATCGATACAACAAGACTGGAACAACTTACGGAGTTGCTGGCTGGTAAGAATATAGAATCAGGAGATCATATCGGTCTCCTAAATGTCAATAATCGTCTAAACCTTAAGTATGGCGATCCTTGCGGCGTTCTGCTGTACAGTAAGGAGGGTAGCGGGACGAAGACCGTTTTGAGGCTTCCCGGATCTTTAATAGATCCACAAAAAGCGAGAACATAAATAGGGAGGTTGCCCATTCAGGGCAACCTCCCTTTCATATGTCTTTCATTCACCGCATTTACTAGGATATTATTAAGCATCCTATAAGGATGAGCTCAGATACTCTTTGGCATGGTAGGGTCCACCTTCCATAAGTACCGTCCATAATGGATCGATATCACAATCCATGGAGCCCATCATATGATCATGCCATTCATTCAACAGATAGACAGCCTCCATACAAACGTCTTTACGCACTTCGGCAAGATTATGTTGTTCATAAGGATCATGCTTCAAATCAAACAGCATTTCTTGCGGGAATCCATGGTGTCCGTCATGATAGGTACGTATATATAACCAATCCGCAAACCGGACGCTGCGTTGACACACATGCGCGCATTGTGAGATTACGAGATACTCACGCCCTCCCAAATTCCCCTCCAGAATAGCACCTGCATAACTTTCACCATCCCAAGAAGCAGCCGCTTTCAAATTCAAAAGGCTCGCTAATGTAGGTCCTAGATCAAGGTGATAATGTAGCCCCTCCTCCACGATTCCCTTCTTGCCCCCTGGCCAGCGAACAATCATCGGAATACGGCAAGTCGCCTCGTCTGCTGTGCCATGTTCGGAGTAAATTCCTAGTTCACCCAGACTCTCTCCATGATCCGCAGAGATCAAGATAGCCGTATCTTCCATCACGCCAAGTTCTCTCAGCTTAGAAAAAACTTTCCCGAGATGCTCGTCCAGATACTTAACTCCAGCATCATAGTTGTCAAAGATAACACGCAGGTCATCACGGTTCTCTATCTCCTGCTGATGCCTGAAATGCTGCTGATAATGCGATTTCGCGAGCGCATTCATATCTTCAATACTATGCTGCCCCTTCTTATTTCGGTGAAGCTCAAACACTTCTTCCGTGATCCAATCGGGTAAAGGCTCCTTCTCGAACGGATTACCGTAGCTCTCGGGTGTACGATAAGGTGTATGCGGATCCCAGAAATTCAGGTGCAGAAACCAATTTTCGGACTCCCCGTTATCCTCAATCCATTTAAGTGCCACTGGAAGCACCTGCTCTGCCGTCTCATGCCCTCTGCCACCAACATTAAACACTTCTTGGAACCCGGCGTTAAAGGTCCACGCCGAGTGTCGTTCGGAGAAGGTGCTGATCGATGCGGTTTTCATCGCCGCTTGCCTTAATATAGCCGGAAGGCTCTCCATCCCCAGACGGTCATTGAATTCACGTTTGGCTCCTTCTCTACGCATATCAGCAGCGGTTCCGCCATGCCCTACAATCCCATTATGAATGCCAAATCGCCCCGACATTAAGGCGGAACGAGACGGCAGGCAAGGAGCATCTGAACAATAGTAGTTGGTAAAGGTGACACCTTCTTTAGCGATTGAATCGATATTCGGGGAGGTATTCCGATGATAGCCATAACATCCCAGATGGTCCGGGCGAAGCGAATCCAAATCCAAATACAAGATTCTCATGAGTTATTCCCTGCCTTTCCTTTTCATCGAAATGGTTACGCTCGATTCGGGGAGCTTAGAATGATCTGCTCATGCTTATAAGAGTAAATGAATATGGAAAACTCCGCTATGGAGCAGCGATGTTTGTTTTTGTAAATTCGATACTTTTCCGGTACTCTGCCGGCCCCTTGCCGTATTCGCCACGAAATACCTTGCTGAAGTGTGAAGCATCATAATAACCACATCTCTGGGAGATATGCTCGATTGTATAATCCGTATATTCCAGCATTTGTTTAGCTTGCTGCAGCCGCAATTTTCGCAGCATTTGCATGGGTGTCAGTTTATATATTTTCTGAAATGCCCGGCTAAAATAAACAGGATTCATATGATAGAGCTTGGAAAGCTCCTCTCTACTAATCTCCTGATCAAGCCTCTCCTCCATATATTGCAACGCTTCGTTAAAGCGGTCCGTGATAAAGGGATCTCGTGAAGAGCGGCGCCCGCCAAGCTTGGTACTCTCCATAATTTCGTAAAGAAGAAAAAATGCCAATGAACCGACCTGAACATTCCTGAAATCATCTTCCTCCTGCAACCACAGGCTCCGCAATTCGTCAAATCTTCGCTCATATTCGCTTCGATCCCGGACCCGAATCACCTTGCCTAAAGGGAATAACTTAAAAAAGTCATCTCCGTCTTTAACTTTAGCGTTAATATTAAACAGATAATGTACGCCATCCGTTTTGGAGATCACATTGAAAGGCTCGTTAGGACGGTGGATCATCACATCTCCGGCAGAAGCAACATATTCTCCTTCGGAGGATGTCGTCAATACCTCACCTTTTTGGATATAAGAGACGGTATAACAAGACTGGACGTAATCGAACAGGATCCGCTTCTGATATTGAATCTTTAGGACGTCCAGCACGCTGATGTCAAACTGACTATGGATGATAGAGGACAAGGAAGTTCCTCCTTCTTATGTAGTAGTCGTAAAAGTGCTCTAACCTGTATAATCAGCCGCACATCGAAAGCCAATATTTCCGGCAGAGCTGTCTGGAGTATTTTTGCTTCTAGCCGCCACCCGATAACGGTTGCAGTAAGATTTATGGCACAAATACGATCCTCCGCGCATTGATCTTGCGACACCACTTATTGGACCTTTCGGATTCACGGCTTCGGAAGATAAATGATAATCCTTAGTAAACCAATCCGCGCACCATTCCCACACGTTTCCTGACATATTATAAAGACCATAGCCGTTAGGCAGATAGGAATTTACAGGTGCGGTACCTGCAAATCCATCGCTGGCATGATTTTTATCGGGAAACTTTCCCTGCCATACATTACAGCGATGCTCTCCGCCTGGTTTTAATTCGTCCCCCCAAGGATACCGTTTCTGAACCAGTCCTCCTCGTGCGGCATACTCCCACTCCGCTTCCGTAGGCAGACGTTTACCAGCCCAGCGACAATATGCATCCGCATCATGCCATGATAGGTGAATAGCCGGATGATCAAGTCGTTCATCTACATGGGAATCCGGACCTTCAGGATGACACCAATCCGCTCCCTCCACCACCCACCACCAGGGGGTTTGAGTGGCTACTTGGGTCACCTTTTTCCCAGTCTCCATGGAAACAAAAGAATGAAACACGTAAGACCATCCAAATCGTTCCGCATCTGTAACATAGTTTGTTTCCTTGATAAAAGCAGCAAACTGCTTGTTCGTAACCGCCGTTGCATCCATCAAAAAGGAAGATAAGGTAACCTTCCTAGTCGGCCCTTCTCCATCTGCGGGGAACCCTTCCTTATCATCCGTCCCCATAAGAAAAGTGCCTCCAGGGATAAGGATCATGTCCGAGAAATCTTTCACCCCTGTTATTCCTTGAACCGTTGTGTTCTCCTTACAAACATCAATAGATTCTTGTTTCGCGACTTGATTTCGACTAGCTGAACAACAAGCCCGTATATTCTCTGACATGATTTACCTCCAATCTGGGATTGTCCCGGCTCTGTCTAAAAAAAAGCTACCCCAAGAATGCCAGAAGCAACGATAATGGTGAGCGGATGCAGCTTATATTTCATTAAACCATAAAGTGCAGCGAATACAATGATCAACATGCCAAGGGTCTGCCAAGTAATAAAAGCATGTTCCACGCTATTTAAGCCAAAACGAATCGCAGCATAGGCAATCAAGCCTGTAATCACTGGCCGCAAACCATAAAATAACGTTTTAATCCATTGACTGTCCCTCACCCGATAAAAGAAGACGGAAATAACGATGATGATTAAAAATGAGGGCAGAACCATGCCTAATGTTGACACAATCGCTCCTTCGATTCCGGCTATACGATATCCGATCAAGGTTGCACTGTTCGTTGCAACAGGCCCGGGTGACATCCCTGCGATGGAAACTACCTCTTGGAATTCCCCTTCGGATAACCAACCCCCAGCCATGGCTTCATGCTGAATCATCGGAATGATGGCGTACCCTCCTCCAAACGAGAGAAGGCCAATTTTTATAAAAGTGAAAAATAAACTCCAAATCACATCGCTTCCCCCTAGATGTAATACTCCGGATAATTCGATTCTTCATCAGAAACTTTCAAGGACTCCTTCTCCGTTCGAACTTGGAGCCCAAAGAGCTGTTTAATTTGCAGATATACAAACCCAATACATAAACCAACTGCAATCACGTAAATGGGATTAATTCCGAAAACCAGTAAAACAACCGGTATAACTAACGCCGTAACAGCGGTAGTCTTGTCAATTATAGCGTTCTTGGCCATTCGATATGCAGCTACTAGGATCAAGGCAATAACAGCACCATTTATCCCTTTCATAGCGGAAATGACTTTTGGCTGGTCTGCCAGCTGGGAGTATACGGCGCTAAGCAAACAAACAATGATAAAGGTCGGAATCGTTATCCCTGCGATTGCAGCAATCGCACCCTTCACACCAGCAAGACGATAACCAATGAATGCTGCTGCATTTACACCTACACCCCCAGGTGCAGCACCAGCTAAAGATAGAATTTCATCCATCTCCTCTTCAGCCAGCCATTTTCGTTTAGCGGAAATTTCCCGTTCGATCATAGGGATCATCGCATAACCTCCCCCGAAGGTTACAGGACCAATTCGAACAAATACCCAAAACAACTGAAACAATAGACTTATCCTCAGGTCTGTATTCGGTATCATATTTGTTTTCATAGTTGTTCTCATGGAATCCACCCTTATATAATCTGTCGTAATTTCATTATATCACTTTTTCCCAAAATGGAATTAAGTTTTTTGAACGGTAAAATACAACCAAGGGTTTATGAGTTATACTATATTCATGTTAATAAATACAAACTATATAAAAAACGATCTTACAAGTTCATCCTATATATAGCTTGGAGGTATATCGTGGAAAAGCGCTCGACACACATTCCATCACCAAAAAAACTCCTATACGACCGAATCGCCGAACAAGGCACTGTTTCCAAGTTGGATCTTTTACAGACATTTTCGCTTACCAAAAGCACAATGACCCGGATATTAGATGAGATGACGGAAGAAGGCTTGCTGATAGAAAGCGGATTTGGAGAATCTAGCGGAGGCAGAAGACCTATTTTATACCAGATCAATCCTTCCTACGGTTATATAATCGGTTTAGAGATTTCCAGGGTGTATTCTTCCCTTGGTTTATTTGATATGCAAATGAACCCAAAATCAATAGTTCACTGGCGAATGGATCAGGCATTCACACCTGAAAGATTTATAGATCATATCAGTATTCAAATACGCGCTTTCCTTAGGGACCATCAGTTAGTGGACAGTCAAATCATCGGGATAGGAATAGGGGCTGTGGGGCCACTTGATCGGGAACAAGGCTTGATCCTAAAACCGCTGCACTTCCCTTCTTCAGGCTGGAACAATCTGCCGATTTGCAAACTGGTGGAGGAACGGACGGGGTTCAAGGCATGGTTGGACAACGGTGCCAATTCTGCACTGCTTGGGGAACGATGGTCTATCCGTCACGCAAACATCCAGCATATGCTTTATGTACATGCTGGAGCAGGTCTCCGCTATGCGATGATGTCGCATGGAAGTATTGTTCATGGCACAATGGATATGGAAGATGCAATTGGTCAAATGATCATCCAGACAGATGGACCCCGATTAAATCATGACGGGAACTACGGGGCTCTGGAAGCATTTGTATCTGTGCAGGCGCTAGAACAAAGTGCACGCTCAGAGGCGAAAATGGACAACGAACTGATCCTCCAAAGATATAAAGTGGCGCCTGAGAAGCTGACTTATGATGTATTGGTACAAGCCTTTAGAGACGGTAATCCACACGTGCGTGAATTATTTACTCAAGCTGCCAGCCACTTCGGGATCGGGCTCGCTAACGTTATCAACCTGTTTCATCCAGAGACCATCATTCTAGGCGGTGCGCTCATTCACTCTCACGAGTTGTTTTTCCAAACAGCGGTGGAGGTGGCACAGAGAAACACTTACCGTTATCCTGAATACCAACCTCACTTCTCCCTAGGTATATTAAAAGAAGAAGCTGTGGTGACGGGTGCGGCAATAATGGCGAGAAATCATATGGTTCTATAACATAACAAAAAGGTTGTTCCCAATCCTTTGCATGACTGTTGGGACAACCTTATCTAGTCAAAGCTATAATGCCTGACAGCAATTTTTGAATTTCTTCCCGCTTCCGCAGAAACATGGATCATTTCGACCTGGAAGTGGTTTTGCACTTTTCCTGTACTCCAGCATCCGCTCCGATCTAAGTCGGTTCGCCAGTAATAACATGCGTTCATAGGCGTATGAGTAGAACATTTTGTAGCTGTGACAGAAATAATCAACCTCAGTCCGATCATTAACATCAAGCCAATTCCGGTTGCGCGGACATCCCCCATTGCAAAAGCTAAGGTACTCACACTTATTGCATGATTCATTCATATTGGGCTTCATTAACAAAAAATCATCATATAATGGGCTGGTTAGCAGCGCTTCCAGGTCAGTTTGGCCGATATTTCCTAGCCTATGCTCTTCATCGATAAAGAAATCGCAAGGGTAGGCATCCCCGTTCGTTTCAAGCACCATCATCTTCGGGCAACATGAGTTGTGAACGCATAACTCTGCCTCACGATGCATGAATACAAGAAGCATATTCTCAAAAATACGAATAGGAAGCTCTGGGTACCCCTCATTGTACCAAAGGTCAAATGTACGGCATAAAAAGACTCCGTATTGTTCAGGTGTAATTCGGAAACGTCCCGCTACATCACTTTTCTGAGAAACAAAATCCATGCAGGGGATAAACTGAATATTCGGAAAGGTATGTTCTAGATAAAATGCCATTAACTCATCTGGTTTCGTCACGTTATCTTCATGAATCACCGTCAGAATACTATACTCCACACCCTCATTCTGTAAATGACGAATCCCACGCATAACTTGATCATAACTGCCTTTTCCCAAACCCGTTACACGATGAGCATCATGAATAGGCTCTGGGCCATCCAGACTAATCCCGACCAAAAAGTTATACCGTTTAAAAAATTTCGCCCATTTCTCATGGATAAGCGTTCCATTGGTCTGCAGTGCATTACTGATCATCGTATGAGGCGGAGCGTACTTAGCTTGGAATGAAATCACTTGTTCAAAATACGGAAGTCCGGCCAATAATGGCTCCCCACCCTGCCAAGAGAAAGTCGCTATCCCTGATGATCTTTTCATGTACTGAGCGATAAACCGCTCCAGAAGCTCCGTATCCATCACCCGGATCGGTTGCTGAGGATGTCCCCCGGCTGTACTGTAATAGCAATAATCACAGGCTAGATTACAATCCTCTGAGACGGTTTTCCACATGACATGAAGGGTCTCCTGCTTAGAGGTTTGTATACATGCAGTCATACGATTCTGCCCCTCCTATGTAATACTATCTTTGTAAAACCTAATTCCTATTTGTTCAATTAAATCATAGATCTGCAAGTCAACGATGAGTAAAACATCATAGCTGGTCAAATAACTGGGCACAAAAAAACTGCACTCCCCATTGTCCGTTGGGACAAAGCAATAAGGGTGTGCAGTTTCTTTGTGGATGAGTCTAACGGTAGTTAGAGACTAGTCTTATTAATTACGGACGTATTCTTTATTTGCTGTTTCTAACATGGATTTCCAATCCGCAAACTTCGTCTCCCTAACAACATGACGATCAAACAGTTCATCAGGTATGTCAGCAACATCTTCTTCTGTCTTTACTTGAAAGTTCCCTTTGGTTACAAACTCATCGAAACTTTTGTAATTGGAATACTTACTCATAAACGCTTCATTAAACAATTTCTCGAAAGAGATGTGATTGGGATCTTCTTGATACGTTTTCTGTCCTTGTAACTCATTCATTAATTCTTCCATGGTCATTGGTTTTTGTCTTCTCAAATTACCACTCCTAATTTTCTGTTATAGTTGTAGAATATCATGTTAATCCATAAATCACACGAATCCTAAGCTTACCATAATTTTGACGATTTCACCTTTCAAATTTCACTTATTATGCAAATAGTCGGCCTCTATACTTAAAATACAACAAAAAACCTTCCTTATTCATAAGGAAGGCTTCTTATTATTAGGACAATTTCACCAGGCTGTAGTTTTTCTTACCCTTACGGATAATGATAAAACGTCCGCCGATGGCTTCGCTGGCTGTAACTTCAAATGCTACATCGCTAACTTTTTCACCGTTCATGGAAATTGCGCCTTTGGTGATGTCTTCACGCGCTTGACGTTTGGATGGCTCAATTCCTAGATCTACCAGCCACTCCACGATATTTTTGGACTCCAATGTCGTTTCGTAGGTCGGCATTTCCTTGAAGCCTTGCTCGATCTCGTCAGCGGTCAGAGATTTAATATCTCCACTGAACAGAGCGGCAGTAATACGTTTAGCCTGCTCCAGCAATTCCTCACCATGCACGAATCTGGTCATTTCTTCAGCCAGTGTTATTTGCGCTTCACGTTTATGCGGTTCGGTCTGCACCTTTTCTGCAAGTGCATCAATTTGTTCTTTAGAGAGGAATGTAAAGTACTTCAGGTATTTCACAACATCACGGTCATCTGTATTCGCCCAGAACTGGTAGAATTCAAAAGCTGTCGTTTTGTTCGGATCCAGCCAAATGGCTCCGCCAGCTGTTTTACCGAATTTTGTACCATCGGCTTTCAGCATAAGCGGGATGGTAAGTCCGAATGCCACCGCTTCAGAACCTTCTTTTTTACGGATCAGATCTAAGCCACTTGTGATGTTCCCCCATTGGTCAGAACCACCGATTTGCAGCTGCACATCTTCATGCTGGAACAGGTGCAGGTAGTCCAGGGATTGCAGGATTTGGTAGGAGAATTCCGTAAAGGAAATTCCGCTGTCCAATCTGCTCGCTACAACATCCTTGGCAAGCATCGAATTGATGCTGAAGTTTTTACCATAGTCACGCAAAAATTCGATAACATTGATTTTATGCGTCCAATCGTAGTTGTTCACCATGCGGATTTGATTGTCACCATCAGTCACGAACAGTTTTTTCATCTGTGCTGTAAGTGCGTCAACGTTGGCTTGGATTTGCTCCAGCGTTTGCAAAGAGCGTTCAGATTGACGTCCACTTGGATCACCAATCGTTCCCGTAGCTCCACCAATAAGAATCACCGGACGATGTCCTGCCAGTTGAAATCTTTTGAGCACCATGAATGGAATCAAGTGGCCAATATGCATACTGTCACCTGTTGGATCTACACCGCAGTACAGGGATACCGATTTTTGATTGGTCAGTTCTCTAAGCCCTTCGGCATCTGTTTGTTGATTGATGGCATCGCGCCATTCTAGTTCGTCGATAATATTCATTGCCTTACACCCCTCAAAATTAGTAGTTATCCTATAAATGAAACATCAGTCCGCCAAGCGGAAACGGTTCGCCCTCCTGATTAGGACGGGACCGTTTCAGCGAGAAATATAAGGAGTATTGATGAAGTGAACCCTATAAATCCTTATATTTAAAAACAAAAAAAATCGTCCCCTTGTCTATTGTAGACATAGGGACGATTGAATAACCGTGTTACCACCCAGATTGCACCCATGAAACGCTTATGCTCAAGCATACCATTGATACCACTCTTGACGAGATATCGTTCGCCATTCCGCTCGGTATTACCCGAGATACTCCAAAGTGTAATTCGCAAGCTTAGTGTGTACCGGGTTTCATCAACCCCCGGCTTTCTGAAACAGGGACTAAGTTACTACTGGGCTCCTTCAACGTATATCGTATATAAGATTACAGCCAGTATAGTGAAATAATTCTTTTATGTCAACTATCTTCAGGAGAGAATGCCGTCACACACTTCTACTGTAAAGCGCTACTAGGCATTTCCACTTTTTTTCTGATACAATTACGAAAAAAGAGGTGAACGAATCCGCATGTTAGATCCTATCGATAACCATATTTTGATGCGGCTGGCCCAAAACAGCAGAATTTCCTATACTGATCTAGCTAAAGAAGTCAGTTTATCAAGTGTCGCGGTGAAAGATCGTATTGATCGGCTAGTCAATCAAGGGATTATTGAACAGTTCTCGATTGTCATCAGTGCTGAAAAGCTAGGAAAGAAAATCTCCGCCTACCTGGAACTTGAAGTAGAACCTGCTCATTTAAATCATATCGTCGATGTATTAAAGGAAAACGAACGCGTAGCTGTATTATACGAAATGACGGGACCATGTATTCTGCATATTCACATCTTGGTAGAGAATCTTGAAGAGATGGAACGGTTTATGCATGAATCAATCTACTGTCTGGATGGACTGGTACGTGTAGAAAACCAAATCTTATTAAAACGCCACAAAAATCAGGACGGAATGAATATATAAGAAAAAGAACCGCCTATAAAGACGGTTCTTTTCTCATATGGATTTTTTTAGGATTATCGAATAATTGCTATTTCGTCCTACTCTGTCTTAGCCAGCTTAGCTTTATAAAAGTTCACGAAATATTCGCTGACCACGATCTTCCCGTTCACAACACTTATTGGGGCTGCAAGCTTCACTGTCTCTCCGTTGTAAATCCCCGTTGTCGCTCCAACCTTCATCACCAGAACATTGCCATTGTAACTTAGCGTAACTGTCTTAGTGGCTGGCTGCCAGCCAACCTTTGCTCCAAAGTTCTCAAAGCTGCTCCGTAAAACCACGGGCTTGCGCTCGGAATCGCCGAATTGACCTTTATCAATTAAGGCGTGTACGCCCCAGTTTCCATCCACCACTTGTGTAATTCCAAAATCAGCTGACACAGACATCAGAGAGTACGCTTCATCTTCGCTCAATTCCATTCCAGCCATTAAAAAATCTTTTGTTTTATGAGCGGCATCCTTCATGGCTTTGTCGATGGACGAGTTTTTGAAGATATCCGTCTGAGCACTAGCCCCCAGCTCCTCCAAATAATTGGCGTAGCTGAATCCATGCACAACCCACTCGTTCTCATTTTCAAGTAATGGGAAGTTTAAACCTTTCAGCTTGTTGTTAAGCGATGCTTTTTTATGAAGAATGACTTGTATATCCCCAGTGACCGATGTCTCGATCGCAGTTCCGTTAATCTCCGAATCGCCTTGACCGGCATGCGGGTCACCGATCGACAGTAGTGCACCAGCTACGGATACAGGATAATACATTGTTGCACCTTCGGTAATCCGCCAATCATCTACATTACCGCCGTTGTAAGAAGGTGGAACGGAGTCAACAACATCCGCTTCTTTCGGCGCCACACCCATTGTACCAAAGTGGAGACGAACCGGAATTTTCACACCTTTTAGCACATCGAAGTTTTTATCAATCGTATTATGGTCAACGATAACACCCGGGTAGTCAATTGTCGGGTGCACTTGACCATCTGGATCGGTTTGCACAGACCATTTGTAGTTATATACAGCTGTTGCATAATCTGTTCCACCCTCCGTATCCATCTCGTAGATGGTTACTACCTCACGCTTTTTCGGCTCCTCCACCATATCTCCATATAGATAACCCCAGTTCGCTGCGGCATTCACGCCATATGTTTTGCCAGCGTATTGGTCATTCCCATTTGGTCTCAGCTTCATGTCCAGAATCTTAACTTCCAGCACATCTCCTGGTTCAGCACCTTCAACAGCGATGGGACCCGTCATAATATGTACGCCTGGCCCGCGGAGCGCTTCGTTCTTCTCCCCCTCAATCCAGTGGAAAATATCCTCTACTCCCGCATCTCCTTTAATCATCCGCTCGTAATCATCACCAGAGTGATGTGTAATGGCCTCAACCGTTACGATGTCTCCCGAATGCACAGTTAGAGCTGGATCTCCCTTACCTATATTCCCCCATCGAACAGTCTCCGAATTCGCCTTCAGAACATGGGTTTTTGGTTTATACGCATCGTTTGTTGTGTTAGCATACATAACACCAGATAACGAATTCACCCCTAAAAATAGGGATAACGTGACACCTACATTACGAATTATTTGTTTTTTCATACGAAAATCCTCCATCCCTTTAATAAGTGTTAGTTTTTATAACATTTGGTGTTTCTGAGTATAACAGATGACTTGAGGATTAACAATATAAATATTTTCACAAATTTCGGTTTAAATAATAAACACGAAGGAGTCTTTCTCTTGAATTATCCAAGTTAACTCCACAATAAAAAACGCCAACACTTATTAGCTCATAGTGTTTGGCGTCGGATTATCCAGTCTAAAGTAATGCACTAATTTTATTTTTGATCAGTAATACTTCTTGTTGCCCGGGTTACAATCCGCTTTGTTTCCTTGGTACCTGATAGGTTCAACCATTCATCACAAATTCGCTGTACCCATGCCGGATGGCTTTTGCTAGCATCATTTAACCAATTGCTTACAGAATCCTGAACGTATTTTGCCGGATCAGAGTTAAGAGGTTTTAATAGCGGAAGGGCAATCGCTGGATTTTCTTTGAGTGCTGTAATATGCTTTGCCCATACCCCATGTGGACGCGTCAATTCGATCGCAAATCTCCTAATATTTGCGTCCTGATCATGAACCCAAGCCTTTAATAATTCAATGGAAGCATCCAGCTCGGCAATGACTGATTCCCTTAAAGCCATCCATGAAATCTCACGCACCCCAAAATGACCATCCGCTGCAAAAGGACGGATTGCTGTTAGTTTTTGAACTAGACTCCATTGATGATTCTGGCCCACGATATAAGCAGCCCAGCAGCGAACACTATCGGATTTATGATGAGCTAACACAGCAAATAGCCGGGAACGTTCCAGCTCTGATTTACAGTCAAATAGAAGCTGCCACTCACGTGAAATCACCGGGATGAGCTTCATGATTTTCTTTTCCGATAACGCATTCAGCCTTTGTAAAATTGGTTTAGCATCCTGTTCAAAACCTAGCTCATTCAGTACATTTTCCAACAAGACAAGATGATCCACAGCAAGCCATTCCGTTAAATTCACGCTCTGTAGATATCCTTTATTCAGCAGTTCTACAATCTCAACGGGAATTTCAGTAACCTTTCGAGCGCCCTTCCTGTGTTCCATGGAAATCGTCCCTTCACTATGATTTGAAAGCTTAAATCACCTTCATGTCATAGCTAGGATACCGTTGTTTCTAAAAATGAAGCTGTAATCTCGTTTACAACTCGATATCTATGTTATATTTCTTTCCAAAATCTTGTCTCGCTGGATATAGATAGTTCTGAACCCTGTCTGAATAACCTCCGCTTTCACCAATTCTTGCAATGCCACTGTTACAGCTTCTCTGCTGGCTCCAATTAAATTAGCGATTTCTTGATGCGATAGAGGAACATTAATTTTGTAACAATTATCCTTATGCTCAACCCCATGCTGATCCGCTAGCTTTAAAAGAACGCACAATATTTTATCATGCAGATTTCCGATGGCTAGATTTTGAGTTAACTGACTCATACTTTTTATGCGGTCGCTCAATACTTGCAATAATGACATCATAAACCTAGGCCGGTGAGAGATGAATTCTTCAAACCTTGCAGGATCAATTGTGCAGATATGGCTTTCCTCAATCGTTTCAATATAATGTTCCTTCGTTCCAAAAGAAATCATACCCATTTCACCAAAAACATTACCCTCACTGAGGATATCCGATGTAAATTGCTTACCGTTTGCGTTTAATTGGTATAAGCGAACCTTTCCTTTTTTCACAAAAAACAGTCCTTCAGAAAAGGTTGACGGTGTTTGGATATATGTATTTTTGGGGACTACTGTTATTCGCGTTAATTCTTCCATTTCAATTAGATCTTCCAGTCCTAACGATTGAAGCAAATTGAATTGAGATAAATAATGATTTTTTTCCATTGCCCCTCCTGTATAAAACGCTATTCATTTCTTCAGTATACCTTACAAAAAAAGCCACGTCCTAAGGACGCAGCTTACTAAATTACCGGTTACTTGCTTCCCAGCGCGCTACTTCTTCCCGCACACGTGGGGCCACTTCGGTGCCCAGCAGTCTAATCGCCTGCATAACATCCTCATGAGGCATCGTGCCGTGCGGCACATGTAAAAAGAATCGCGTAATTCCCACATGCTTGCGCAGATGAATGATTTTATTAGCGACAGTTTCTGGATCACCTACGTAAAGGGCGCCCTCTAAGCTGCACGCTGCATCATAATCTGCACGATGGTACGGAGGTGTTCCTTTTTCTTTCGCCCGCACATTGGTCCGGGCATGCGTTGAAGGAAAAAATTTCTCCAGCGCTAACTGATTAGTCTCCGCTATGAACCCGTGTGAATGCGAAGCGATTGGAAATTTTGAAATATCATGCCCGGCTTCAGCTGCTGCTTTTTTGTAAAGCTGTACATGTGACGCATAATCCAGTGGTAGAACATTCCCTATAATCGCTAAAACAAAAGGCAAACCTAGTGATCCTGTGCGGATCGCAGACTCTGGACTTCCTGCACTCCCGATCCAAATCGGTAAAGGATCTTGAACCGGACGCGGGTAAATCCCCAAATTTTCTATAGCTGCTCGGTGTTTGCCTTTCCAGGTCACTTTTTCTGACTTTTGGATGGCTAATAACAATTCCAGCTTCTCATTAAACAGTTCTTCATAATCCTTCAGATCATATCCGAATAGAGGAAAAGACTCTGTAAACGAACCCCGGCCGATCATAATCTCCGCACGTCCGTTTGAAATTCCGTCCAGCGTTGCAAAGTCCTGAAACACACGCACCGGATCGGCTGAAGACAGGATCATTACAGCACTGCTCAACCGGATCTTAGTAGTCAACGAAGCAGCCGCAGCCAGTACAACCGCAGGTGAAGACGCCGCATAATCATGCCGATGATGCTCACCTACTCCGTATACATCTAACCCCACCTCTTCGGCAAGTACAATTTCCTCCACTACTTCACGTAGTCGTTCTGCATGACTTATTGTCTCACCCGTTTGGACATCAGGTGTGGTCTCGACAAATGTGCTTACTCCAAGTTCCACTATTCATTTCCTCCTAATATTCTGCACGATGCATTATTCTCTGGATGTAAAAAACCATAAAGGGACTACCTAATTATACTAACTAATTTAGGTTCCTTCGACTATAATCGAAGTTCATCTAATTAGATCCCCCTCACTATAGATCGGACTGAGGAGCCGTTAATTTAATAATTTCATTCATATTGCTAAATTATCGGACTTAGATGCAGCTATTCGTGCAAAGTAGCTTCCATAATGTTAGTTTAATTGCATTTTGTGCAACTATATACGCTTTGAAGGCAGCCTTTGTGGATTTAGTTGCACTCTGTACACTTAAATACGAGCACTTGCCTCAATATGGCGGGATTCTAGAATAATAGTTGTAAAATATGCAATTAAATTGCCCTAAAGCTGCGAGCATAAGAGCTTAATTGTACTTTTTACAACTATTTTGCTTTTTTAATGAGAATTGTGAGGGTGCTGCTAGTGCGATGTAATCGCGATGTAATAGCAAATGTAATTAGCAATGTAATTAGCGAAGTAATCGCAATAATACAAAAACAAAAAAGACCACTAATCACCTAAACACAGACGATTAGCGGCCGGTCAAATCCAAGCTAGTTTGCATTCCCAATATTCGGAGTTATCGGCTTATCCAGCGATTTCGGTGGTTTGCTTGGGTTTATCCCAACGCCGATCCGACCGAATACATACGCTCCGCCAGGAATTCGATTCGCTAAATTCATTATAAGTGCCGAGCCTACCACACAACCGACAAATTGCAGCAGAACACTAAATAGTCCAAGGTTTTGCAACCCAAATGAAGCTGGAAGCTTAACGAATATAGCCAATAGCAAAGGATGAAGCAAGTATATGCCAAAAGAATATCTGCTGCTCCATTCCAGCACACGTGGCACTTTCTTCATTTTCGATGCCACGGAGAAGAGCAGCAAAATCATGCTTAAGGCGAATAGAAGCATATCAATTCTTTTGGAGCTATGCGCCGTTATCCAGCCTTGACTATTCACGAACAGCACTAGCGCACCTGTCAGAACCGGGAGCGTGTATACGGCTATGCGGAACTTTTTTAATTTTTCCCGGAACCACAGCTCATTTCGTCCCAAGTAATAGGCTACTGTAAAGTAAAAAATCCAACCAGGTGCGAAAATCCAGTACATTTTATCCCAGAAATAATGGGCGGCTGCCGTATCTGCGGGCGTAGTAAAGTTGAAGAAACCCAAATAGATAACGTTAATAAGGAACGATACGATTAGAACATTGCGGGGGTTAAGCCGCTTCGCATACGTCTGAAACCAGAGGAATAAAGCATAAAACTGAAAGATAATCAGTATAAAATAACCATGGAAATCTCCAATCAGCAAATGACGCCAGAGGTAATACCAAAAAGCCTGCAGCAAAGAAATGCCATCACTACTCGACAGCTCCAATCCTTTTAGTCCTGCATACAAGGTCCCGAAAAAAAAGTAAGGCAATAAAATATACTTGATTCTTTTCTCCCAAAATCTCGCTGGAATTTCATTGGGATAGGCAAATGACAACACGAATTGGGAGATAAATACGAATACAGGTGTGCCAAACGTTAGCAGTAAACCCACCGACTCTACCCAAGATGTATTTCCATCGTCATAAACCCGATAAAGAGCATGCAGCAGGGCTATACTTAAGCAGGCTACACTACGAAGAACGAACATTTCCGAGTTCATTTTGCGTTCCATGCGGAGTGCCCCTTTCAATGTGTGCTTTTAATGATCTACTGCGCTTCCTACACTTAAGCGGTCAGTAATTGTTTTTTTCAGCCCGGTATGAAAGTTATGGTTAGGGAACCAAGATAATAATTCCTGGGCTTTTTGATTGTTTAAGTAGCTATGGAGAATATCCCCCGGACGGGGCTCCGCATAGGTTGTCAGGAAATCACCACCCGTGATGTCGCTTAACATCCGAACCATCGTATTTATCGAGGTTGGTATTCCGCAGCTAATATTCATCGTCTCATTATTCACCCTGCCTTCGGTCTGAACCGCGTCAACAAACGCTTGCGCCACATCCTCCACATAGACGAAATCTCTAGTCTGCTCACCGTCCCCATAGATAACAAGATTCTTCCCTTGCTTTATGCGATCCAGAAAAACGGAAACAACGCCAGCTTCCCCATGTGAACTTTGCCTAGGCCCATATACATTAGCGAGACGCAGTATCGTATATTTTAGCCCATGTAAGCTGGAAAACATCCGAATATATGACTCTGGTACACTTTTGGATACACCATAGCAGGACTCGGGATTTAAGGGATGCTGCTCATCAATGCTCAAATATTCCGGGTTCCCATAAACCGCTGCCGACGAGGCATAGACTAGCTTTTGAACCTGATGGATCTCGCACATGCGCAGTACATTCAGCGTGCCAACAATATTCACATTCGCATCAAATAACGGGTTCCGCTGTGATTCTCTGACGTCGATCTGTGCAGCCAGATGAATGACTGCATTTGGCTTTTCAAGGTTAAACACCTCATGCAAAGTCTCATCCCGAATATCGTACTTATACAGAACCGCAGCAGGATTCATATAAGTCAGACCGGAGGCTCCGGATACATTATCTACAATCACAGTTTCTATGCCCTTTTTTATTAGACGATCAACCACATGGGATCCAATAAAACCTAACCCCCCAGTTACCAATACCTTCAAAATAAAAAACTCCTTTCGCCCGCTAAGAGTGATCTTTGTACCGTGCATTCCCCGAAAAATTCACATAAAATACAAAATCAAAGGATAAAGGAGTGAAGTATATGGCTACTGCCCCTATTCCAGACAGCTCGGTGACTACGTCCATCCTTTCTGATGGTGCTGTCACATCTATTAAAATAGACCCTGAGACTAACGGTTATGTGAACGTCCGATCGTACGGCGCTGTAGGAAACGGTATCAAGGACGATACAGTAGCGATTCAAAATGCTATCAATGCGGGAAACGCCAAAAACAAAGTAGTAATCTTTCCTCCAGGTGTATATAAGGTATCTTCGGGACGCATGCGTAACCCCTCCATCCTCGACTGGTGGTGTCTTCGAATTCCAGCCAAAACGAATTTAAGCTTTGAAGCCGGCTCCAAACTTGTGCTTGCCCCGAACCCACCTTCAGACACTAGGGTTCTAGTAATCTTAAATGCCTCAAATATCACAATCGCGGGCACCCTTGAAATTGATGGAAGTGCATCGACTGTTAAAACAGCCGTCAACGATCAGCTTCACGGCTTGTTCATTTCTTCTTCGCAAAATATAACGATAGAGTCAGTGTACTCTCACGATTGCTATGGGGATAATATCTTCATTGGGGGGACAGAAGAAATCCCCTCCGTTAATGTGCACATCGGATATGCACGCTGTGAGACTGCTGGACGAAAGAACTTTGTGGTCCATTTTGTAGACCAGCTTCATGTCAACAGAGCGGTTCTGAATAATAGCCGCGGTGGCGCACCAGGTTTTACTGGCGCTAACTCTCTCGATCTTGAACCCGACGTCTTTAAAGGAACGCGCAGCTTTTATCAGCGATTCGACTCCTTGACTACCATTGGTTTCGGTAACGATCTATCAGCAGGGCTTACAGATGCTATCGCTAGACTCTGGACACTCGACATCGGTTCACTAGATATGCGTGTAAGCGGATCGGTAAGTCCAGCCTTACTGTCCTATGGACTGACGCTGAAAATCAATCACTTGGCTATCCGCTCCACCGATCATAAAGCTAGCTTCGGTCTACAGACGATCTATTCACAATTTATTGATATCGCTAGCGCCAAGTTCGATGGCATCGGGGGCCCTGCGATCTATGCAGCGTTTAATGCTGCCGGAGGTAAACCAAGATTGCATATCGGTTCGTTAGGAATGTACGGCTCGGGTTCCACCTTAGCAAGTGGTGTCCGAATCGACGGAGGAGATCTTTATGTGGGGACGATAGATGCACAGGATTTAACGGGCAATACCTTGCATTTATTCACAACGGAGTCTGACGCGATGGCTACTGTCGACAATATGATCGTCCGCAATAGCGGAACCAATCAGGTAGTGCTAGTCTCTTCTTACGGTGCAGCTAAACCGTCTCTGCGCCTCAATAATGTAGCGGTGTTCGATACCCGAGCAGTGAAGGTAAAGCGAATTCTAGAATTCGAAACACTAATCGGCATGCAAGGCACATCACTAGGAACCTTGTATAATCCATATTCGCTTCTTGAATGGTTCTCGACCTACGGTAACTTCAAACGGGCCATTCGCCTCACTGGGGGGACAGTGTTGCCCGCGGTGTTCATAGTAGAGGGTTCGCCCGAGGGAGTCGTAACCGCCCCAGTTGGCAGTCTGGCCATGCGAACGGATGGCACGGCACAAGCCACTTTGTATGTGAAGGAAAGCGGATCAGCTGCCAGCGGATGGAAGGCTAAATAAGATGAATCAACGGTATTGGTTACATGTCTCTATCGCATAAACGACACGTTCCAAATCCTCATCTGATAAAGAGCTTCCAGAAGGCAGGCAGACACCTGTTGAAAATAATTTATCCGATACACTGTATTCCTCACTGTAAGGATAGTAGTAATTGCTCTCGAACAAGGGTTGTAAATGCAGCGGTTTCCATACAGGTCTAGCTTCGATATTGTGCTGTTCCAGACATGACAGGAGTTGTTGTGAAGAGAACCCCGCCACTTCTTCATCGATGGTCAGCGCACTCAACCAGTGCGTGCTGCGACAATTGCGCGCTTCCGGCATAAAATGAAGACCCGGTATGGACCCTAAACGTTCCCTATATCGCCGGCCAATAGATCTGCGCCGTTCAACCCGCTCGTCAAGCAGTTCTAATTGACCGCGTCCTATGGCTGCCAACAGGTTGCTTAACCGATAGTTGTATCCCATTTCGGAATGTTGATAATGAGGGGCAGTGTCTCGGGCTTGCGTAGACCAGAAGCGCGCTTGATCTAAGGCTTCGGTATCGTCGGATACGAGCATGCCCCCACCTGACGTCGTAATAATCTTATTTCCGTTGAAAGAATAGATTCCGAATTGGCCCCACGTTCCGCTGGCCTTGCCTTGGTAGAAAGCGCCCAGTGATTCGGCAGCATCCTCAATCAAGGTAATTCCATATCGGTTAGCGATTTCTACAATGGGCGACATGTCTGCACTTTGTCCGTATAAATTGACGACAACAGCCGCTTTTGGCAGCAGTCCTTTGTCATTCAAAGCTTGGCAGGCCCGCTGAAAAGCTAGCGGACACATGTTCCAGGTCTCAGGCTCTGAATCGACAAATACGGGGGTGGCCCCCAAATATAAAATAGGATTGGCGCTAGCAACGAACGTGAGCGTTGAACAGATCACGTAATCTCCTTGTGTGACACCGGCTAGACGAAGTGCGAGATGAATCGCCGCCGTGCCAGAGCTTAACGCTAGTGCACCCTTTGATCCTGTGTAGGCGGCCATCTCCCGCTCGAACGCATCAACTTGCGGACCAATAGGAGCAATCCAACCAGAGTGTATCGCCTCCTCCATGTAGACCTGCTCACGTCCACTAATATGCGGCGGGGATAACAAGATTCGTGGCAGAATGCTTGTTTGACGAATGCTCATGCGAAGCTCCTTTCTCCATTTGGACCGATTTCTTCAGATGGAATACATATCATATCGAGATCTGGATGCCGATAGAGCGGAAAGTAATTTCCTGATATTCTGGTGTCACAAAAGGATATGATCCGCTCATACAACTCTGGGAAAAAAATTCGTTTACCTAAGTAATAGTCAAGGGGTTCCAGTTGTGTCGCGAATCTATGCTTGAATTGAAATAAGTCGTCATTCCCCTTATATCCCCCGCCAAGATGAAAACATTCAAAGCCATTTTCCATCCCCCACTTGGCTGCTGCGTGTATTAGCAATTTGGTAGGTGACCACTGCAGATAGGCGCGATCCCAACCACATAGGTGATAATGCATCCACGGTCGTTCATGTAACACGATGCTGGTCGCCACCGTTTTCTCCCCATCCATAGCTTCGAATAGCTCTACTCTCCCCTCAAGTAGATGACTAGTATCTTCTATAAATTTTTTGGGAAAATAATAAAAAGAATCCGCCTGTAAATCGTTTAGTGTTCCGTAATACAATTCACTGAAGGACTCAATACGATCCTTCAGATTCGAGTTTCGAATCGTAAAGGGTGCGGACTTTAATTTATGAATATTCCGTTTATGATTGCTGCCATAATGCCGGATGAGCTCTGACTCCGAACCCACAGTCAAATCAATATAAATTGTATTCCTATTCCATTCGGTGGTCAGACCGCTTTGATATTCCGTAGCGTTGCCAATTAAGGGATGAAATCTTACAAACTCGGTCATGATCTTTTTCTCTCTACAGTAATCCGTGAACGTTTCACTGAATTGCCGGTACAGCTCACTTCGTTCGGCTCCCGGAGGGAGATTCGATATCGGTCCCCCGTATCCATAGGGTGTACTAATGTCGTACCAATCGCCTTCAAGCCCCAGTTGGATTACGGCAGGAAGATGGCTTATGGAACGAAGTAAGTAAGGATAAACTATGAGCTGGTCTCCCTGCTTAAAAACAAACAGCTCTGCCTGCTGATGCTCTCCATCCTCAAACAGCCGAAAAAACGCTGAGGAGAAATAGATATCCTTCGTCTCTAGCTGGTTCAAATAGGCATCCCATTCCGCTGAACTAGAGCTGCCTAACACGATGAAGTTACTCATACAACACCTCTTGATTCTCCAATAGTTTGATCATACGTATACTTTCAGTGCTTAAGATTAGCCCGGGGTCTCGCTCACGCAAATAAGCATCTGAAGAAAGCAACAGCAGCCTTTTCTCCCGGTCTAAATCCATTAATACGTCTGTCAAAAGATTGCAGCCACTCCACCCTCCACTTTGCAGTTGGATACGATAATACTGTTCACCTAACCGGCCCACAACTGAAGTCTCTTCCTTCGTTCTAATCTTAAGAGAAGAGAATCCATACTTTTGATGATGTGCCTCTGCCATCGGATAATCATCTATGATGTACGCCAATGCTTCTCTATCCCTATCAATCGATGGAGCCAAATCTCTTACATACCAGTAAGTCCGGCCTTCCTCTGCAAAACCAAGCCGCAAATACCAAGCATGAGCTTGCTCATTCCACGAAAATACATCAAGTGCCAGCTTCGAAATGCCATCCTTTTGGGCTAATGTCTCCCCGTACGCCATAAGCTTGCCGCCGATGCCGTCTTTTCGATAAGCTGCGTCCACATTCAAGTTATTCAGAACCAGCATCTGCTCCATTCTTCGCCATTCAGCGAATCCAATAAGAAGCTCTTCAGAATAGGCACCAATCAGCAGTGTTGCTGAATGGCTTCCGCATTTACATGCTGCTTTCAAATATTCGGGATAACCGCCACAGGCGAATATGGTTTGATTGTAGACCGACTCTGGCAAGTTGCTCTGTAAGAGCCGGCATGCAAGGTGAATATCATCTTCCTGAAGCGGACTAAACCGCAAATTCATGCCGACCCCTCCTTTTGGTTCATTCTGTACTCATCGAGCGGCAGACTATGCTCACCCGGATTGGCCACAACGTCATCTTGGCGGATCACCTTCAGCACAGTTTTGCATAAGATCAACGCATCTAATCTAAAGCTCAGCTTCTCAACATAGGTAACGTCATAGGAGAGCCGCTGTTTCCACTCCGAAGTATTACGTCCAGATACCTGCGCCAATCCCGTTATTCCGGGTCTTACAGTAAATCGCAGCCGCTCCCGTTCAGAGTAATGCGGGCTGTAACGGATGAGCAAAGGTCTTGGTCCGATCAGACTCATTTCTCCCTTCACAACATTTACTAATTGCGGGAGCTCATCCAGACTCAGCTTTCGAATCAATCCGCCGAATTTGATATAACGCCGAGCATCCGATAACGGCTGGCCCTGCGCATCATACATTTCAGCCATGGTTCGGAACTTGTAGATGTAGAAGGGTCTTTCTCCCATTCCCGGCCGCTGCTGCTTGAACAAAATAGGACTTCCCAGCTTTATCCGAAGCAGCAACGCCACCACAGCCATGACCGGACTAAACACACCTAACATAACGATCGCTCCCACCAAATCGAAGCCCCGCTTCATATGGCGATACATGGTAGTCTTTCCCCCGCCTTTCTCTTATTCCGTAAAAAGACGTTCTGTAAGTGACTTTACCTCTTCCGGATTTGCACTCCAATAATACACTTTGGTTCGGACGAGCGGATCTAGAGCAGAGCTGTTATGGCCAGGAATCTGTTCGTAAGCAAAATCCGCGGAATCCATTCCCTTGAATAGCCAAGCTAAGCTCATCAAATCACTGTCACTAAAACTCGTATCAATAATGTCTTTCTTTTCACGCAGTAGCAGTCCAGCTAGATCAGGAATATGCTCCGGACTTAATAGCTTTTTGGCTACAGCCCGAACGATATTGAATTGCTCCCGTTGGCGGCTAAAGTCACCCTCCGGAGTCGAGTAGCGCTCCCTTGCTAAATAAAGCGTGTGGGCACCATCCAGATGCTGCTCACCTTTCTTGATGGTGATCTCCGGAGTGATGGTCACATCCTGATCAATTAGCATATCGATCCCGCCGATCGAATCGATGAAATCACGAACACCGGAGAAGTTCGTCTTGATGTAGTAATGAATAGGAATATTCATAAAATCACTAACGGCTTGAATCAGTGTCAGCGTACCCTGCTGATTCCCACCCTTTGTCTCACCAACGATATGTGCATGATTGATCTTGGTATAACCGACATTCTGCACATAAACCCGCGTGTCCCGCGGCACAGATACGATATTCACCTTCCGTTGATCCGGCATCACATGGGCAACCATGATCGTATCTGCCCGCGAGCTTTCTCCCCCCCAAGTGTCTGTTCCAATTAGCACTACATTAAAGGATGAGCTTTTCTTATCTGCTGGGGATATCGCCGCAGTTGGAGTCTGTGTAGACGTTGTAAGGGTAAGCTCATCCGTTTGAGCTTGTGGGGCTGGTGTGCTGAGCGATTGCACCATCGCTTCATTGTCCGTAACCACATTAGAGCTAGGGATCGTCAAGGGGTTAAGAATCGCCTTATTAAAACGATGCTCTGGATTCAATATCCCTCCAATCCAGATCCCCCCAACTACAACCACAACAAGAATAACAATCAGGCTGTATCGTCCCACCCGCCGCATGCATGAACGTTTACCTGTAATTGCCTTGTCGCGCTTGCCCCATAATCTTGTCATCCATGAATGCTTAGTCGACTTCATAGGTCAGATTCCCGCATGAACTTCGGATTTAATGCGTTCAAGATCATGTGTGCCCACCTGCGGTTCTTCCTGAAAGCCCGAATAGCTTGGAATTAGCTGCTTTAGCAGTTTTTTGATCTGATGACTGCTTGGCATCAGTTCATACCGTTTGCACAAGTTCTCCAGAACCCCCAACACCAAATTCAGTTCAGATCTGGAGACACTTTGCGGGCGGCTAATCATAATACGGTAGTTGTTAGTGACCAATAACCCTTCTTCTTCAGTCAAAAGCTCCTCAAACAATTTTTCTCCAGGACGAATGCCAGTGACCACAATGGGAATATCTTTGTCAGGCTCGAGACCCGACAAGCGGATTAAATCCCTCGCTAGATCGTATATACGAACTGGCTTACCCATATCCAGCACAAACACTTCTCCCCCTTGTGCCAGCACACTTGCTTGAATAACCAACTGTACCGCTTCGGGTATCGTCATGAAGTAACGCACCATATCCATATGTGTAACCGTCACCGGGCCGCCGTTTTCGATTTGTCTTTTGAATAACGGAATGACACTGCCCCGACTGCCCAGCACATTACCAAAACGTACAGCGGCAAAAACCGTCTTACTTAAGGAATTCTGATCATTAATGATCATTTCCGCGGCTCGTTTCGTGGCCCCCATAACACTGGTAGGATTAACCGCCTTATCCGATGAGATGAGGATGAACCGTTTAGCGCCATATTTAGCACTCGCTTCCGCTACATTCCTTGTGCCGATCACATTATTTTTAACTGCCTCTACTGGATTCATCTCCATAAGAGGAACATGCTTGTGAGCAGCGGCATGATACACAATGGAGGGGCGGAACTTTTGAAAAACGTTATCGATCCGCGATACATCCTGAATGTCCGCTATAATGGGATGAATGATCTGATCGGGATATAACTGCCGCAACTCTTGTTCAATAAGATAAATGCTATTTTCTCCATGCCCCAAAAGCAGCATTTCCTTCGGACGATACGCAGCCAATTGCCGGCATAATTCCGAACCAATTGAACCGCCTGCACCCGTGATGAGTATACACTCGCTTCCCAAATTCTCACGAATCTCTTCCGTATTAATTTCTACGGGGCTTCTCCCCAGCAAATCATTTACGGATACTTCACGGATCATGTTAATGGCCATTTTCCCGTCCAAAATATCGGTCATACTAGGCATTAACTTGATCTGAGCTTTGGTAGATTTGCAGATTTCGATGATCTCCAGTAATTCCTTTTGAGGAGCCGTAGGCAAAGCGATGATAATGAACGAAATATCCAGCTGCTCGACTGCCTGGGGAATGAAGTTACGGTTACCGACAATCGGCAACCCCATAAGCTCCAGCTTGCGCTTTGAGATATCATCATCTATGAAGGCAACTGGGTTCATGAATTTAAATCTTGAATGCTTGATATCTTTGGTAACGAGGATGCCTGCTTTTCCCGCCCCAACGATTAGCAGATTGCCTTCGGATGAACCCTTTATTCCCAGTGTTTCGAATCTATCGTTGATGAGGCGGTTAACTAAACGTAAGCCGGCAATGCCGAGAAATACGTAACCCGCTGCAAAATAAATCGAAATCGGCAATCGATAGGAAGGGACGAATACATGCGCAGATACATTGACAGCAACCACTCCGCAAAGTGTTAAAGCACTCACTTTTAGCAGCTGCAATAACTCACCTATACCGGTGTATCGCCAAATATTGTTATACACCTTGAATCCAAATGAGAACGCTGCGTACACCATAATGTGAATGAGTATCGCCCACGGAAGCATCCACATGTACTGCTCAGGGATTTGAAAATCAAACCGAAGTAAAAACACAAGCCACACTGAAGCCGCTATAATTCCCGCATCCAACATGACTAAACGTACGATCCGCATTTTCATCACTTCTTTCTCCCTAATTAACTAATTATTCGTTTATTCGTTTATTCGTTTGTTGTCGTATATGCGAGAATGAATTATCTATCTGCTGTCAGACCCGTTTGTACTTCAGACGGAAATGGCTTTATCCCTGGTTCTTTCAGCGCTTCTATATAAATCGAGTCCATTTCACGAAGCACCGCTGGCAATCCATAGCGAATAATCCTGTCCTTGTTCGCCTTACCCATTGCTGCGGTCAAAGCTGCGTCCGCTCGCAGTTGAACCAGTGCTTTTGCCGTAGCGGCAATATCATCCACTGGAACCAACATGCCCGTTGACTCATGCTCAATCAAATCGCGAATGCCCCGAATATGTGTGCCGATCACGGGTTTGCCTGCTGCCATCGCCTCCATAATCGCCCGGGGTAACCCCTCACGATAGGACACAAGTGCCGCAACATCACACGCTTGTAGCAAATCCGGTATATCTCTTCGGAACCCCAGAAAATGCACCTGATCCCTAACCTCTAACCGAGTAGCAAGTTCTATAAGGGTTTGCTCGAAAGGACCTGTACCTGCGAATGCTAGATGAATATCGCTTGCTTGATCACCCAAATGATGTAGTGCTTCGATCAACTGTTTTTGGTTCTTGTTAGCATTTAACTCAGCGACGCAGAGAACAACGAATGAAGGATTATCATTGTCACTCTTAGGTAAATCAAATAGCTGGTGACGACTTTCCCCCATCATTTTTGCAATTTCATTATCCCCCTCACCGCTACCGTATACTTGAAGATCAAGCCCGACTCCGCTCACATAAGTTACTTTTTTTCGGACAGGGAATTTCTGAGCACGCTCATAATCTTCACTATTAATGGTGATCAGTACATCCGTCCAACGTGCCATCAAATACTCCAACGGATAATAAAGCATCCAGTTCAGAAAAGGAGCACCTTTAAAAAAATGAAAACCATGAGCTGTATACAATACGCTAGGGACACCTGCTCTATGGGCTGCAATCCGTCCGAGAATCGAAGCCACTGGTGTATGTACATGGACGAACTGAAATTTTTCCGCTTGGAAGCTTTTCGTTAAGATCCGCAGAGCCGTCCAATTCTTCAACTGTAAAGGACTTCGTTGTATAGATACGTCGTGACATACAATTCCCCGCTGTTCCAAGCGCTGTCTGGCTTCGCCCGGCTGAGCGTAAGCATGGACTTCACACCCTTTTTGCAGCAATAACACCATGTAAGGTAAATGAAAACTCTCGAAATGCCCATATATGGAAGCTACAAAAGCAACCTTTGCTTGTAAGCCACCCTCAGCTGGAATACTCCCGATGTCCTTACTTGAGCTTTTATTGAGGTTGCTCTGCTCGTTGTCGAAGCTTGCGCCCAGTTGACCGTTCAACGTGTTGGGTTCGATAGGGCATCTCTCCTTTCAGGTTTTTGTCTGTTAACCGGATGCAAGCTCCGTTCATCGCCATCATGAACCACCAATACCGCTGGAATAACGCCTCAATACCCATCGATAAACCAATCATCGCCGCATGGGACAACAGCAATGCCATAATAATTGGCCTATGAATGGGATCTGCTGCACGATAAGAACGGATACCCACAATGAAGAACCAAATCATAAATCCGCCATATACAATCAAGCCCAATAAGCCGAATTCAGTCAAAAACCATATTGGCGTGTTGTGGATAATAATGCGCAGTTCGTAATTATAGGAACCAAGCCCAATGCCTAATAATGGACTTTGTGCGATCCAATCCACCGCTTTGTCAATGATGTCAAGACGCGACTGGATCTGGGAAGGTCTGCTGGACATAGACTCCAGCACATTTAGATAAGCGGTGCCTTTATACAGCAGCAGAGCTATAAAAGCCACACCAAACCCCATTCCGATCTTGATCAGTCTGGAAGGTTTGGTAATCAAAAGTGTAAGTAATACAAGGAAGAGACCAATCCATGACGAGCGCGAGAAAGTCATCATAATGCCCCCGGCTAAGCTTATCGTCGCTAATATGCTGACCCATCCCCGCAGCAGCTTTATCTTCTCCCCACTCGTCATGATATGAATGGCAAAAGCCGTCACCAGCAATCCCCCGTATGCATTGGGATCAATTAACATGCCGGACAACCGCCCGTCTTGCACCATGAACGGAACCTTTACTCCGCTGAAAAAAGCAAATAGGGCAACACCATTTAAGAGCAGCACACTGGTCAGAAAAAATCGGAGCATCTTATATAACCGTTCCCAGCTATCTACGGCTTGCACAAGCATGATGTAGGTCAACAAAAGGAGTATGAATCCAATATCTTTTTGCAATAAGGCGTATTGGGTTATGAAGCCGTTGCGCCAAATGGATACAAAGGAAGCTAGAACAAAAATGAACAGCATGCCCCAATGCCATGAACTGAATATCCTCCGGTCCAATTTGAGATGGAATCCAGCGGCAAACAAACCTAACATTAAGAAGAGATCCGACGGGGCGATACGGAAGGCTCCACCAAAATCAATCTGTGCCGGAAGGCATATGATATACCCCATGACCGCAAACAGAAATAAATTGTGCATGGTGTAGGGCTTCCCTACAACAGATACAGATGTCATACAAGTCCCTACTTTCCTACTTTCCTATAAAACAAAGAACTTATGCCGCCGCTTCGGACTGTTCCCGTTTTCTTACCTTTCCGATGACACGATACAGCACAACTACACTGCCAATCATTTGTACAAATAACGACGAACTAGCCCCCATCGCAGCACCTACTACCCCGTAATGAGGTACGAAGATCAGACAACATAAGCCATTAGTGAATGCTGTGCACAGAAACAATGGAATCTGGGCTTTGTACCTTCCGGTAGCCGTTATGGCATACCACAGGTAGGATGAAATAAATACCAGCATGGTGGACGCCAGCAGCCAATGAAACAATCCTAACTCTCCTGCCACGTCTGAACTGAATAATACGGTTAACAGCTTGTGGCCAAACAACCACCCTATCAAACAAGCGACCGCACTAAAACCCAAACCCATCGCTATCATTCGGCTGAGTAAAGTGACAAACTCCTTGTGTCTCCCGCCTGCGTGCCACCTGGCAAGACGTGGTGTTATGGCTTCACCAAGTGCGGTGACGACAACATTGCAGGCAACAATCATATATGAGAGTGAAGCATAAATACCTAAGTCATGCTCCCCTTTAAAATAGGAAATCGCGTATAATGGGATATTCGTATTTAACGACATCAACGCCAACACCACGCCTAGCGGTGAACTGACGATCAGTAAACTCCATAGGCTTCTTTTGTTGAAGAGTGGCCTGAGAGAAGTGTATATTCTCGCTTTACGAGCATCATATCCAATCGTTATCGCTAACCATCCGATAATCATGACTAACAAGGCAAGAATAAGGCTCTGTGTAGGGATAAATACGAGGATGAAGATTAGAATGGAGAATAACCCTTTTGCCATTCTGGAGATTGAGATTTGATCTAATCTCTCCTCCTTTTGAACGATGCCTAATAAAATATCACTGATTGATTCAACGATTCTATACAGACCGATGAAGAAAATAACCAATGCTGTATTCCAATCCAAACCACTCATTATGCAAAAACCTGCGGTAATCGTAAACGCAAGGGCGGTTGTTATCAGCCGTAAGCCCAAAAAGTCTCCAAAACTGTATTTCCCCGATGAATCAACGATTAATACGGAACGAAGATGTAGATGCGACAGCATAAAGATCGGAGCAGTAACTGCAAGCCCTAGCGAATATTGCCCCACGATTGCCGATGACCCGAATTTATTCAGCAGGATCACAATCACAAACTGAGCACCAGCGTAAGTGATATTCCCGAGCAAATAACGAAGAGAAGCAAATGACATAGACGTCAGACCATTCCTGAAGAAGAGGCCCACTCGGCAAAATCTTCACCACGAATCTTGGAACGCCTGCTCTTTTTCCGATAATTCAATACGGCTCCCAGCAAATGTGCTCCCTGCTGCTCTAGCAAGTGCTTGGCAGAACTCGTGTGCTTTAAGAGCACTTTTCCGGATTTCACAACTAGCAATACCCCCTCAGTCATCGTTGCCAAAATAAGGGCATCCGAAAATGGCATTAATACAGAGGATGAGTCGATGACAATCGTATCAAAACGCACGCTCAGCTCTGCAAACAATCGCTTCATTCCTTCAGAGCCTAATAATTCAGCGGGATTTGGTGAAATCGGACCAGAGGTCAATACTGACAAACCTTCTGCATCCTCAATCGAAATAATGCAATCCTCTAAGCGGGTATGATCCACTAAGATACTGCTAAGTCCGATCCAATTAGGCAGATCAAATGCCTTATGCACCGTTGGCGTACGTAGATCCCCATCAATGAGAAGAACTGTCTTACCAGCTTCCGCCATGGCAATCGCCAGATTTATCGCTACCGTTGATTTTCCTTCATCCGGAAGCGAGCTTGTGACTAATAAAGAGCGGATCTCTCCACCAACGCGGGTATAACGAATATTGGAGCGTATGCTTCGGAATTGATCTCCGTTAGATGACTTCGGTTGTTCCAGGCAATATAATTTTGGCGTTTTCTTCTTCATAACTTGTGGCTCCTTCTGCTGATTTGGTTTTCGCTTTATTCCGCCGTTTACGTGGCTTCAATTTGCCCACGGTTCCCAGAAGCGGAAGCTGCAAATCAAGCTGAATATCTTTGGCACTTCTCACGGGTTTCTCCATCAATTCCCGGAGGATAGAGATTGCGATCCCGGTAATCAGCGCCAATCCGAAGGCAACAGCCATATTGAAGACCGGCTTAGGTGAGACAGGATCAGAAGGAACCTTGGCACGGTCGAGAAATACAACATTCTCCACTCCCATAATCGATTGAATATTCGCATTAAAAGCTTCTCCGAAGCCATTCGCGATATCTGTTGCCCGTTGAGCTTTTGAATTGGTCACAATTACCGTTGTTACGAGTGATTCACTATTGGTTCTTGTCTTCACATTTTTGAGTAACTCTTCCGCTGTCATTTTTAGCTGCAGCTTTCTGACAACCTCTTCCGCTATCCTGCTGCTTCGAATGATCTCCCCGTAAGTGGTTACCAGTTTTTGTCCGGCCATAATGTCATTAATTGCTTTCTGCTGCCTGTCTCCTTGAATAAGTATAGAAGCTGTCGCCTCGTATTTCGGCTGTAAAACATAATAGCTAACACTACCAGCGAGCCCGACTGCAGCGATACATAATACAATAATGAACAGCAGCCTACGTTTTACTAGTTTCAAAATGCTGCCCAGTTCGAATTCCATCGATCATTTCTCCTAACTAGTTAATGTATTGTCGCCTCTTTAACAAGATTATTGTTGTATATTCATATTCTCTTTCTCTCAACATATGTCCAAGTCCGTACTTAAAATTTAAATGTCAAAATATTAAAGGGCTCATATAGCTCACCTGTTAAAATCCAACAAAAAAAGGCATTCTTCCAGCAAAATCAACTGGTAGAATACCTTACATATAAACTATCTAGTTCAGGAATGTACAAGTGCAGTCAACACCATCAGGAGATATCTTTACGTTTCAGAACATGATGAACATTGCTTAACATGCCGGATAGAACTCCAGCAATTGGGAATACTGCCCAATTGACGTCCCAGCGCCCATAGACAAAACCCGTGAACAGAAAAATCGCTGTCGCCAAAGGCCATAATACAGCCCCAACAACTCCAACAAATCGGTTCTCTTCCTGCTTCTCTGCAGTGATATTCGGCTCCTCCAGCAACTTCGTATAAGTACCCTGGATATTCCCGTAATAGATGAACAAAAACATCGCCACAGCTGCAATAAACAGAAAAGCAGCGACTCCATAGGGAGCATAGTCATCGTTGACATAGCTAGTGGTAAAGATAAAAGCCGGCGACAGCACGCATAGGCAGACTCCTGTAATCAGAGAAAGACGGTAAGTCGGAGCATAAAGACTTTGGCTGCGTTGAAGCGCCATTTTTAGAGCATAAGGCAGCTGAAAGCCTTGCTCCAGACTCTTAAAGCGATCCAGCTTCATTCCGCTGTGTATAAACATCCCGACCGCGATAGCGACCAGCACGAACATTCCGACCAGCCCCAGCATCGAACCTTTATCACTCATAACAGCCTTATTTTCAAATATTGTATCCAGGGTGATCAAAAACGCCACTCCGCATGCGCAGAGAAAAACGCCGATCCCCGTCCATAATCCAGCGCTTCGTCTGGCCGCCGCATAAGCGTAAACCTCTTCTTCCGTCAGCACCGGAATAGCCTGTTCTGGCGCAACCGGATTGATGCCAAGCTCCGCTGTCAGCTCTTCAATATTGCCGAATTCCGATATGACGATACCAATCGCCTCATTCTCCGACTTGCCAGCAAGCTTCAGCTCCAGGTACTTCTCCTCCATCCCTGATAGCAGCTCTTGCTTCAGATGTTCTAGTTCCGGAGTCTTTGGCAGACCCGCAAACATATTATCCAGATATACTATGATCGTCTCCATGCTCTATCACCACTCCTTGATAAATTGGTTTACAACTTGCTGTGTAACCTTCCATTCCTCACATTTTTCTCGGTAATAGGCGAGACCCAAAGAGGTAATCCGGTAATACGTACGCCGCTTGCCAAGACTCTCATCCAGATAAAAGGATTCTATATATCCGTTTTTCTCCAGTCGGGTGAAGGCAGAATATAACGTTGTCTCCTTCATGACATATTTCTCCTGCGTTAACTGCCTGATATTTTTGGAAATCTCGTACCCGTAAGATTCCCCGTCCAGCAGCATGTATAGGATCATCGTATCATTGTAGCCGCGTATAACATCACTGCTGATCAAAAATATCCCCCCATGATTACTTCATCTGTCGTAGTAGTTGCAGTATAACATAATTACTACGACAGATGAAGTAGTTAATGGAAAAATAGGCTAACATAATTTGAGGACCGAACCTTCCTTGATTAAATCACAATTGCTGTCTGCGCATGACGTAGCTTCCAATATGAGGTTAGGTATACGAAGGTGCAGGCCAGTAGTGTTTGCGGGGACGATGGTGTTTACTAGTAGGCTGTTTGCGAGGGCGGGGGTGTTTACCAATTGGTTGTTTGCAGGACGATGATGTTTACTAGTAGGCTGTTTGCATAGACGATAGTGTTCACCAATTGGTTGTTTGCAGGACGATGGTGTTTACTAGTAGGCTGTTTGCGAAGTCGATAGTGTTCATCAATTGGTTGTTTGCAGGACGATAGTGTTTACTAGTAGGCTGTTTGCATATACGGTGACGTTTACCTACTCTTAGTTTGGCGGATGAGGTACTATCGGACTCAGTTGGCGTTATTCGAGGCATTTTACTACTTTTCAGGTTCTATCGGACCCCAATGCACCTATTGGCGCACAAAACATCATATTTAGGGCCCTTTCTAGGGAATAGCTGCACTGGAGTCCGAAACTACGCTAGAACTGCGAAAAACATACTAATAGCGTCATTGGGGTCCGTTAGCCTTGCTTGCCCCATTATCTATTGAAGCAACAAACCAACGCTGGTTTGTTTTCCTTTTTATTGAACCTTAATACAATAAGATTGACTGCAAGAACATAGGTGTTTACTTCCCCTTACTTTGCCGGACGAGGTACTATCGGACTCAGTTGACCTTATTCGCAGAAATCCCCTACTTTGCTGATCCTATCGGACCCCAATGCACCTATTGGCGCACAAATCACCATATTCGAGCCTACTTCTAGGGAATAGCTGCACTGGTGACCGAAACTACGCTGGAACTGCGAAAAACATACTAATAGCGTCATTGCGGTCCTTTAGCCTTGCTTGCCCCAATATCTATTGAAGCAACAAACCAACGCTGTTTTGTTTTCCTTATTATTGAATCTTAATACATTAGTTAGTTAATTACCCTGGACGAGGTACTATCGGACTCAGTTGACCTTATTCGCAGAAATTCCCCACTTTTCTGATCCTATCGGACCCCAATGCTCCTATTGGCGCACAAATCACCATATTCGAGCCCACTTCTAGGGAATAGCTGCACTGGAGTCCGATACTGTGCTAGAACTGCGAAAAACATACTAATAGCGTCATTGGGGTCCGTACCACAGTGGACGATTATGAGTCGGCGATGTGATTAGATGTATATTGTTGATGTTGGTGATGTTGGTGATGGTGGTGATGGTGGTGATGGTGGTGATGGTGACGTTGATGTTGATGTTGATGTTGATGTTGTTGATGTAAATCCAAGCGAAACTGAGTCAAAGTCAGCAAGTCAAAACACAAAACAGCGGTTCTCCCATATTGGGGAGAACCGCTGTTTTGTTGTTTTTTTATAATCAATAAAATAGTTAATGATTGCTAACGAATACATCAACTTGAATACGTTGACCTATTAATGTCGTGTACGGAGCATGCGTCCAACAAAATAAAGCATTTGTTTACGTGTAAAAAAACGTGACATTTGAGCAGAAATATAATTTGTAAATCCTGGGACAGCAAATACTTTTTTAGCCTGAAGCGACCGAAGAGCCACTTGAACGACATTTTCTGGAGTGTCTCGTTTGCCTACCGAAGCCTCATCGGCTCCCACGACATTAAAAAATTCTGTTTCCGTAGCCCCCGGACATAACGCAAGAAATTGTACGCCCCGTTTCCGATTTTCCTCCCATAGCGCTTGAGTAAATGATAATACAAAAGCTTTTGTCGCTCCATATACAGCCATATTAGGGAGAGGTTGAAATGCAGCTGTTGATGCAACGTTTATAATCACTCCACTTTTTCTATTTAACATCTCTGGCAAAAACAAATGGGTCAGATCTACAACCGCCAAAACATTTAGCATCACTTCTTCATGTTGTCTCGAACCAGATAGTTGTTCAAAAAGCCCATGCGTAGCAAAACCTGCATTATTAATAAGAATATCAACGTTCAAGCCACGTTCTACACATTGTTGATAGAGCCTGTCAGGGGAACCTTCTTGAGATAAATCAGCAACTAGAACCTCCGCTTGAATTTGAAATTCTCGTTGTAATTTTTCCGCTAAAGCAATCAGTTTATCTTCAGAACGGGCGACTAAAATCAAGTGACTTCCTTTGGCTGCAAGTTCTCGAGCAAACGCTTCACCTATACCCGAAGAAGCTCCGGTAATCAATGTCCATTTATTTTGAATTGTAATCATTGTTATCCTCTCTCCCTTTAACGACCATTTAGAAACAGTGTTTCAATATGAATCATTGTATCCAAGTGAGGTTGTGTTGTCAAATAAAGTTCTACACATTTAATTATTGGCTATTTCTCTTCTACATCAGTAAAATAAGGGTTAGAAATAACGGCTATCTAAAAAAAGCTAAAGTAAAGTTCTAAGGAAGTGAAACTACATGCAAAAATCGTCCAAAATATCTTCTATAGATGCTGAATCCGTTACAACCTACCCAAAAGCAAAGCAACGGCATGCGGAAATATTAAGACTGAACATTATCGAAGCCGCTGCGGCCATTATGCATGAATCCGGACCCGAAGGTGTAACCATCCGTAAGGTTGCTGAAAAAATGGAATGTCCCACAAAAATCATTTATAACTTGTTTGGAAACAAGGAAGGTTTAGCGAAGGAGCTTTTTCTGCAAGGGTGTAAATTGTTGGCTGCTGCCTTTCAAGCGGTTCCAAAACAAGACAATCTAAATTTATATCTTCGCGAGCTTGGACAAGCTTATTGGGATTTCTCACGGAATCATACTAGCTATTATATGGTTATGTTCGGAGGAGCCTTTAGCGAATTCAAACCGGAGGAGGAAAGCTTACATGCTATCTTTACGGCACTACAACAAGTGATAGCCCTTATTACAGAAGCCATCGAACAAGGATTTATTAACGAAAAAGACCCTCTGCTTGTTGTGAACCTGGTGTGGGCGTCATTGCATGGCGTCATTCATCTGCATTTAGGGGGACATATTCAAAATGAGGAAACGGCTAAAATATTATATGATAGATCGGTCTCCAATTTAATTCATACCTTCTTTAAAAAAGATAATTAATTCTAAAAAGGCCTCTTTGCAAGTCCCTACTCAATAAATTCAAGCCGTAATCTTGGGATATCCTTAGATCACGGCTTTTTTAACATGCTAAAAAAACACAAAAAAACGGCATTTCTGCCGCTTCTTCATCTCTCTAATTATGTCCGGCGCATATATGCACGCACAGTGATAGGTGCAAAAACCGCAACAATCACAGCAGCTCCGATAAGTGAGATAGCGAAATCCCAGCCTACGGTTCCAGAGTTAGCAAGCTCACGGACAGCTGACACAAGATGCGAGATTGGATTGACTTTGACAAACCATTGCAGCCAGTTAGGCATCGTATCTACAGGCACGAAGGCGTTGGATAGAAACGTGAGTGGGAACAACACAATCATTGATATCCCCTGTACGCTGGAAGCGGTTCGGGCAATCACACCAAAGAAAGCGAAAATCCAGCTAATCGACCAGGAGCAGACAATAACCAAAAGCGCAGCAATTGCGACATGCTCCAGACCGCCATCAGGTCGGTAACCCATAATATAGCCCATGACAAAAGTAAGCACAGTAGCGATCGTATATCGAATCGTATCTGCCAACAAAGCTCCGGCTAATGGGGCTATTCGGGCAATCGGCAATGACTTAAAGCGGTCAAACACCCCTTTATCCATGTCTTCCCGCAGTTGGACACCAGTGACGATGGAGGTCGTGATTACAGTCTGCACTAGAATACCAGGAATAATAACGGGCAAATAGCTCACTACATCTCCTGATATGGCTCCACCAAAAATATAAGTAAACATTAGTGTGAAAATAATTGGCTGCAGCGTTACGTCGAACAATTGCTCGGGTGTGCGACGGATTTTCAATATCCCGCGATAAGCCATCGTTAACGAGTTACGAACAGATTGTTTGAAGCTCGTATGGTTTTTCAATTGTCGGGTCGCACCTGGACTAATAGTAGAAGTTCTCATACTCATGCTCTTGCTGCCTCCTTATTCATTGATTCTTGTGATGCTTGGGATGCCTCATCCGTAACTCCATGGCCAGTGATCGTCAAAAACACTTCATCAAGCGTCGGTTTCTGCACACTCATCTCTGCGAGTGGAATCCCCGCTTCGCGGAGTGCAATAAGCAAATCAGTGACTAAATCAGCGTTCGCCATCGGTGCAGTAATTTTTCCAGCCTCATTCGGCACAATAGACTGGATATGCAGCACATGTTCCACAATCCGGCGCGCTTGAGCGATATCTTTAAGGTTTTGGACTTTTAAGTGCAGCGAGGTGGTGCCCACTGAAGCTTTTAGCTCATCCACGGTGCCTTCTGCAACGACATGGCCATGATCAATAACTGCAATACGATCTGCCAGCTGATCGGCTTCTTCAAGATACTGTGTAGTTAACAGCACTGTTGATCCTGTGTTCACCAACCGACGAATGGTATCCCACATTTGCGAACGTGTCCGTGGGTCCAGACCTGTTGTTGGTTCATCCAAAAAGATAAGCGGAGGCTGGGCAATCAGACTCGCTGCAAGATCCAGCCGTCGGCGCATACCACCAGAGAAATTTCGAAGCGGCCGTTTCGCCGCCTCCGTCAAACCAAACTCTTCTAACAACTCCACTGCCTTTTGCCGCGCCTCTGCCCGCCCTAACCCTAAAAGACGTGAAAAGATAATCAGATTCTCTGTAGCACTAAGTGACTCATCTACAGAAGCATATTGTCCCGTAACCCCTATCAATTGCCGAACAATCTGCGACTCCTTTACCACATCATGCCCGAAGATTCGCGCCGCCCCCGCATCCGGACGAAGTAACGTAGCCAGCATCCGAATTACCGTCGTCTTTCCTGCCCCATTGGGACCAAGAACGCCGTAAATCGTGCCTGCCTTAACGTTTAGATTTACTCCATCAACTGCGCGATTGTCACCAAACGTTTTGACAAGCCCACGCGCTTCGACGGCCCAATCTCCAGGGTTGGGCTCAATTATTTTTTTGCGTTCATTTACCATTACAATTCCTCCAACGTTTTAGTTTGTATTGTGATGGTAACTCCCTTTTATAAACTGAATTTAAACAACACAAAAAACCGGGGAGCGCGATCTCACGCCACCCGGTTTATCACTTCTCGTCTGAGTCAGACTCAACATATTCTTTAAGCGCAAACAATTTATTAGCCCAGTAACCTTCAAAAAAGGCAAGCCAATCTTGCAGCTCCAGCAAAGGTTCTGGCTGAAGCTTATACCGGGTCTCCCGTCCGACTTTCTGACTGCTAACAAGCTGCGCATCGGACAATACCTGTAAATGCTTATTAACAGCGGTTCGGCTGATCGGGTAGCAATCCGTAATAGATGCTATAGACATTTCCTTATTAGCGAGCAGCTTTAGCAGACTGCGGCGAGTAGGATCTGCTATCGCTTGAAATACATCATGTCCTGCTTCAGCAACCGACATATTATGCCTCGATATAAGCAGGAAGTTTTTCTTGGACGATTTTTTCCCAGCCGCTATTCATAAAGCCGCGTACGATTGGATGTGGTTGTCCAAATTCAGTAACTTTTTCAGGGTCCCATCCAGAATGAATCAAGGTAAATTCAGTTTTCCCTTCGATTTCTTTCAGTTCAAAAGCAAGATGCCAATCCTTCCCCCAATTAAAACCAACACGATTCGGAGGATCAACTTCGGTTACTTTACAAGGAGAATCTCCGAATTGTCCAGCATGCAGGATGAATTCATACCCAACAACAGGCTCAAATGTACTAGGCATCCACCAGGCTGCCATTCCTTCTGCCGTGGCAACAGCTTTCCAAACCTTTTCTATTGGCGCATTTAGTAAAATCGTTTGACGAATTTCTTGTAAGGGTTCTTGAGTTTGCATAATAAATAGCCTCCAGCATTCATTTAATATAACACCTTTTGGGTTCGCTTTTCATTATAACACCTATAGGTGTTATGTCAATTTACAGATTTCCCTAATTCTCCGTTTGTTATTCAACGTTTCAATCCCTCAATAGTATCCTTTAACTGCTATAAAAAGCCCCTCCCTCGGTCATCCCGAAGAAAGGGCCTTCCTATTACATCAGCTCTATGGTTAGTTTCTTGGCTTGACAGTTACTCTGATTTTCTCGCTAGATGTCTCACCTGATGCATTGACTAATACCGCGTAGTATTCATATACACCTGGTGTCTTATCTTTAAGTTTCGTAACTGTCAGCTGAGCCGCAGGGGTAGCCGTGCTTAGTGTCTGTGTGTCGATTACTTCTCCATTCTCATATAAACGGTACTCAGTACCATTGGTTCCCCACCACATATTCATCACAACGTCGTAAGTTCCATCCCCGCTCCAGTTGTCGTGGGATACTATAGGCTTTCCCGGTGTTGCATCGGTAACAGTAAGGATAAGCGGATCGCAGGTTGTCGAGCCGAAGCTGTTGACTAGTTCGCACGTGTACGTGTAGGTTCCATTTGATTTGCTCAAAATATCCGTACTCACGGCTTGTGCATTCGGTGAGCTGTCCGTCAGCATCTGGGTACTGATCAGTACGTCGTTTTCATAGAGCTTAAACTCGGTACCGTTGTTCCCCCACCAAAGATTCATCGTGACGGCATAGCTGCCATCTCGAAGCCCGGTGTCGTGCCCATTATTGTCAGATAACACTGGCTTTCCAGGGGCTCCACCAGCAAGCGGAGTTGTATTCTGGAGCCATTGTGACCAACGGACTAGAACCTCTGCCTGCTCAGAAGTGAACACCTGATTGCTCTGGAGATTCACTTCACTATTAAAAGCTTCCAGCAAGCTGTGAACTTCTGCGCCAGCATGCTGCTGAGCTTTTTCTTTGGCGATCGCCAGCTGCTGCTTAAGTGAATTGGTTACGTTTTCTAAATCTGGAGCACCCGTCTCAGCTGCAAAATTTTCGGTTAATGCCGACAAGCTGTCAAATGTCGCATATACACTATACGAATGCTCTGCCAGCCCGACATTGCCCGCCGCATCCTCGGCTTTCGCAGTTACACTATGAGTTCCCGCTTCCAGCGTATACGCTTTAACATCTGCGAGCGTTGAATCACATGGCGAATAAGTGATGCCTGATACAGTATCAGCTGCACTACAGGTGATGTTTAATGTCTGCTCTATGGTATAGGAACTCTCTCCTTTAATTACCAACTGTGGTGCGGTCCGATCAATCTTCACCACAGCAGTCTTCTGCGGCTGTTCCACATTACCCTCTCTATCAACGCTCCAATAAACTAACTTATGTGTTCCTTCATTGGACAAAATAACTGAATTCCCGGTTTGCTGCTCGCCACCGTTTACTGTGAAATAGGTTGCCGCAACACCAGAGCCCGCATCTGTAGCTGTGAAGGTTACCAACGTATCCTTGTTGGTCCAACCTTGTGGCGCATCATCCGTTGTCACCGGAGCTGTTGGGTCCGCCCCTTTCACTACGCCATAAAAGCGTAATTCCGCCATGTTTCCAAACCAATTACTACTATTATAGATCCGGATATAACGATAGGCTTCTGCGTTACTAATACTTAAGGTCTGCCAATCCATCGTTTTTCCTGCAGGAGAGGAGATTGTCGTCCAGCTTGTATTATCATTCGAACCCTGAACCACAGTCCCATTGATTCGTGTAAAATAATTATCTTGCCTGGAAAGCACCTCTGCCTTGAACAGCTGAACCCTATTCCCTTCTTTAAAATCAAACGTTATAAATCCTCCATATCCACTGCCATTTACCCGAAAATCCGTAATTGAGCCTGCATTTCCATCGAATAATAATCCCGCAACATTCCTGAGATCAGTTGGTGTTCTCCCACTGGAATCACTTAAATTAGTAATCGCAAGCACATTACTAATCAACTCGGTCTCATCGGGAATGTACAGAGATGAACCATCTGTAGTTGATGTTTTTTCCGGCCCCTCGATTCCCTCCTTTGACTTGTATTTAATACTAAAGTTCACAGGCCCAGGTTGTACGTTATTGCCCATGACCGCTTCAGCCGTCCAATTGATCTTATCGACAGTAGCAATGGTTGCGACTTGACCCTGAATATTGACATTCACTTGGTTAATTGCATCGCTTGCTTTAAAAGACAATTTCACCGTGTTCCCAGACACAATTCGTTTCTGGATACTTTGGTCGGAGCTAATGGATACCGCATCAAGCTTTGAATTGATTGTAACATCACCATACAAACGTAGTTCAGCCATGTTTCCATACCAGTTGTTTCCATTGGTGATGCGGATATAACGATAGGGTTCTGTGCTGTTAATCGTCAACGTCTGCCATTCCGGCGTATTTCCTGCTACATTAGAGATCGTAATCCACGTCACATTGTCGTTGGAGCCTTGCACCACTGTTCCATTAATTCTGCCCGTATAATTGTCTTGCCTTCCGATTACTTCTACCCTAGACAGCAATGCCTCACCGCCTTCTTTAAAGTCAAAGGTTAGATATGCACCATAACCACTGCCATTTAAACGAAAATCAGTGATGGAACCTAAATGATTATCAAATAAAACTTTTGCTGTTGCCAAAAGATCAGCCGGATTTCTTCCACTGGAATCGATTAGGTTTGCTATCTCAAGCACATTAGCGATAAGTCCCGTCTGATCTGCAATGAATAAAGTAGAACCATCTGTTGTAAAAATAGTCTCTACTGCATCCGCTCCAGCTGCCGTTTTATAAATGATCTTAAATTTCACAGTACCTGATGGAACATTTTCATTCACCACAAGCTTAGCTGTCCAGTTGATATTGTCCACAGAACTGACTGCAACAGGTTGACCCTGTATATGGGCCGTGGCATTATGGATCATTTCTGTAGACTTAAAGGATAATTGAATCGTATCCCCTGGTATAATTCGATTTCTTAAGCTTTGATCCGAGTGAATGGACACGGACTCTAATTGATTTACTGTCTCATACCGCTGGCCAAAGATTCTAAATTCAGCAATTTCCAGCATAGTACTCGAAGGCTTTATCATTTCCATTTTCAAAAATCGGAATTTTTCATGCTCCAGGCCTGCTTGAACCTCAAGTCTCTGCATCTCTTCAGTAACTGTTGTCAAACCGGGGGTTAAGCGGGTCCAATTTTCTTTGTCATTCGATCCGAACATTGCAACGCCGCCAATTCTCTCCGGAAAACTAGCTCTTACCTGAAGCTCAAAGCTTTCTGCTGATATTTGAAAATCCGGTCCTAAATCCATGTAATGCGCCCGATCCTGCGCTGTATAATACCCCACAAAACTATCATTTGTGTTGTCCAGCAGGTTCGGGACAGCGTTACCAAAGGTTGAGCTAACAAACATATTCGTAAAATTAACACTTCCATCTTTCATTAATGGCGTCAATTCTTTAAGACTTTGCACTGCGAGATTCAGGTCAAATAACTTCTGATAGAAGACCTCGTCAGTGGCAGTAGTAATTACATCCATTACCTCAGCGTGCACTTGCTTATAGTGAGCTAACGTTGCCGAAATGTAAGGCACATCAACATGATAAGGAGAAATGACGGCGTTGACGGCAGATTGCCGATCATTCGCTACTACAACACTAACATCCTTGGCTGTAACCGAAGTTCCATCTGCGGCACTCACTACAAAGGAGTAGGTTCCCGCATGTGCTCCAGACCAAGAGAAAACACCTGAAGTCTCATTGAACACTGCACCCTCAGGTAACTGATCCGCTTGATAGGTAACAACATCCGTTGCACCTGCGTCTGTCGCAGAGAAATCAAATTGAATTGCAGCTGTAGATCCCTCATAGGTAAATAAAGATACTGGTGCCTTTCCTGATGTAAATACTGGAGGGGTAAGCTGTGCCCCAGCTTTTAAATTAATATGGTCAATATCGACTGTTGTTCCATTTCCTTTTACATTAAAATAGACAAGATCGCTGAAGCCTTGGAACTCATTGAACTCATACTGAATATACCTCCATTGCCCCTTTGTATCGGGCAGCGTAACGGTATCGCCAAACACCTCCATGGTTGCTATGCCATTAGTCCGAATCTTAAAAGCAATGATTCGTTCGCCACTGCTTGCACCCACAAAAGCAATTTTACTGCCCTCATCTGTTGCGGTAATTTCAACGTAAGTAGTGTCTCCTTCTTGTTTTGTGGTGGAGTGACCATCAAGCTTCGTGTACCGGTCTTCTAGTTCTCTCAAATCTGGATTCGTTATCACCTTCGGCAAATTGAGCGTACCCTCGCCCTCTGCTTCTTTAGGAATGTACAGCCAATAATCCCCGCCTCCATCCGGAGACTCCCAATAGAAAGGCAATCGCTTAGCAAACATCTCGCTAAAATAAGGAGCTTCAACCTCCATATTTATTCCAGCTGTATATTTATAATAATAATAAAGGTCATAGACATTACCGCCAATTCTCCCCCTGTAACCGCCAGCCAAGTGTTTATAGATAATCGTTGGATTTCCATTTACATCTGTATGTGCCGCCACTGGAATCCAGGGTGTATCATGGCCAATCATATACTGAGCAAAGTAGTCGGCAGCTTTTAAAATCCGTTGATCTAGAAATTCATACGGACCCACCGCATTTGGCGCACTAGAAACAGTCCCCTCTACCGGATCTACCTTTGTTTCCTGAGCCAATAATAAACGTGATAAAATCTCTACATTCGTTATATCCCCAGCGCCATGCGCCTGATCTCTGCCCATTTCAACATGCTGAACTACGGGTGGATTAACTTTTTCCCCTGTTACAATATTTGTATCAACCCATCTGAATAAAGCTTTTATCGCGCCATTTTGCCCCTGATCGACAGCGGTTTTATTGACGGTAAACCATTCAACTCCCTCATTGTACCTCTCTGTATTTCCTGTAAAAATATAACCTGACATAGCTCCAAGCAGCGGATAAAGATGCTGGTTCATAAAACGATCATTTGTGTGTTGGAACGTTTCAATAACCGGATTAATAAGATTATTCGTAAAATCAGCGACATCTTTTTCCGTCCATTTCAGCTCTTCAGTTTGAGCACTTGTGTACCTTAAGATTTCCGCCGCAGTAACCATTCGATTAAGTGGAATTCCTGTATGAATATGTGCATCATTAAAATACACGTATTTCTCAGGGTCCATCTGTGACCAAATCCGGATAATATGCATGGCATTGGCTCTGTAAACCTCATCACCCGATATTACATACAATAGAGCTTGTGTATAAGCCTTCAAACCATCCGCTATAAATCTTGAATTAAAGCCCTGGCTATTAAAAGCATCGCTCGCTGGTTTCAACGGATCCGCACCACTTTGATTGTTGGAAGTGACCGTCCTTGAAGCTGCCGGAGAGAGAAGCATCTGATTATAATAAGTGATCCAGGGTTCTTTTTGCGCCCGTACCTGTGTCCTAATATTCTCAAGAATATCCTTGGTCAGGCCAACACCCGGATGTTTGAATCCGCTTTCATCTATAATCTCATTAATGGTAGGTTGGTAATCCGTAATTATCGACAGCTCTGTCGATTCTACTGCGGCTCCTTCTGCCGATATAGGCACTAGCGTTACCAACAAACTTAAGGAAACTGTGATCCTAACAATACGTTTAAGCGATTTTCCAAAGAGTAGCTCTTTAAATGAATTCATTGTTCTCCTCCATTCATTTACATCCTCTGATTTAATGCAAATAAATACCGCTGGCAAATTCATTCACTACAAAATGTTTGTTATTCAGGTCGACAATAACCTCTCCATTAATCTGAAGATTATAAAAATAAATATCCTTCACACCTCTTTCCTCGTCATAGCCGAATATCCGGGAAGGATTGATATTCTTCCCATTGTAGGTGATATCGCTAAACTCTATATTTTCGATACATCGTCCTGGCACCGGATTATAGGTTTTATTCCACAACACGCGGACATCAAACAGCTGCCCCAGTTCAAAATCCTCCACCCGGATATTTTTGAAAGTAACCTTACGAACGGTATTGTTGTCCCCTGCACAGATTGCCATAACCCCCCAATAATTTTCCTGCGGCTCGTGATGCTCAAGCACATCGATATTTTCAAACCAAATATTTTCTATAATATCGCCATTATGTTGGTGATCACCATGAATACCGACATGCATGGCATGAGCAACGTCCGCCCAGAGTATGGAATCTTTAACCGTGATATGGCGTGAGTCTCCATAATACTCTCCACGGCTGCCGTATATGGCAATGCAATCATCAGAAGTTCTCAAGAACACATCTTTAATATCCACATTTGAGCTAGCCATCATATCAATTCCATCACACCAGCCGCGTGTACTGAAAGCTTTGAAGTTATGAATGCGGATATGCTTAGACGCTCCGATATATATACTGTAATGCGGAGGATCAAGCGTGATGATCCCTTCGATCTCAATCTGTTCAGAATGCTGGATTTGAACGCCTCTTAAATAAGTGGTTTTCTCCATATCCGCTAAATACAGAACACCTCTGCCGCGAACAACAACATTCTCAGCATGGTCAATAATTATGGATCCGCAAAGGATCGCGCCTCCGGCAATATAAACTGTGGTCCCAGAAGGGATATGCAGCATTAGATTCTCGAATTGATGAAGCCCGGGCATAAAATATATCGTCTGACGCTCCCCATTAGCCCTTTCTGACAAATGCTGAACTTGTTCTGCGATAGCCGCAAATTGATGTATTCCTGGTTGGACAAGCACTACATTATCATCGTCAAGTTTAGGTGGGGCTGTCTCCAAGGGGTTGGCAAAAAGATGCAAGTTACTAAAACGTTCTCCATTGATTTCAATGGAAAGCTTACACGGGTGCTCCAATGTGAACAAAAGGGTATTCTCTTCGATTTGAATGGGGATATGGGTTGCCAAAGGGCGAATAACCGCTTGTTCAATCTGCCGGTTATTACAATGAACAGAGACCTCCACCGTGCCTTCCATATCAAAATAAACCATCGATGTCGATCGAACCTGATGCATATCCACCTTTGCTTCAAAAACAAACAGTGCTTGCCATCCCCCACCAGGCTCTCGTACACTCACTGTAAAATCGTCTTTCCCCAGGGCTTCATTCGGCTGCTCATAAATAATTAATCCGCTCATTTCTACCTCCGTTATCTTAAAATCAACTCTCTTAAGGGTTTAATAAATAGGCTGGAGCAAGCTTTTGCTCCAGCCTATCATCCAGTACTAATCAGCGAACGCTGCTATTTACGATCTGCCAGCACTTTATTTACCTCATCCGTTACTTCCTGACCTCCGGCCTTTAGCCAGCTATCCTTGAAATTATCAAAATCTTTACCCGTGTTCGCTTCTCCTGTAATTGCTTTGATAACAAACGTATCTTGCAACGTCTTCAGATTGCCCCAATACTTGGGTTTGCTTGTTAATACCGCTGGTCCCAGTACATCTAGCAATGGTGTAACACCTGGAGTGATCTTGTCTCTCAAATCTAGCAATTCTTGTTTTACCGTATGTTTTTCCATTGAAGTGTCTGTGGAGCTAAGTGGATTATAGAAATTACCTGCTCCCATCTTCGGAGCACTAACCTCTTCATCCGCTTTTGGAATGGCAAGGTCCCCTTCCATATCATAGCTCACACCCAATTGACCGAAACCTGTCAGCAGAAAACCTTCGGAATCCGTAGACACATATTCGAGAATTTCCATAATCTTATGACGTTTCTTCTCATCCTTTTCGAGTTGAACACCGAACAATACCGGTGCTTGTCTTGCACCATACGCGAAAGAATAAGCAACGCCATCTGGGGCTGTAAACGGCTTGCCAGGCACGAATATTTGACCTTTCTCTAGACCAGGTTTTGCGACAAACCCAGATTCTTTATAAAAATTGCCCCACTTCCCGTTATCAACCATACCCACTTTTTGATCAGCAAATTTAATATTGATTTCGTTATTATCACTAGTTATGAATTCAGGATCAATCAGACCTGCTTTGTACCATTTGCTCAATAACGCCAATGCTGATCGCGTCTCTTCTGTAATGCCTCCATAAACTACGTTCCCGGAAGCATCCTTCTTGAACTGATAAGGGGAAACAGCAAATGCTGAGAATACACTTGTGAACAATTGCTCTGGAAGCTTGCCGCGGCCGATTAAGCCGTAAGTATCCTTCTTCCCATTTTTGTCCGGATCTTCATTAACAAATTTGGTGAGTACATCCTCAAGCTCTTCCAGGGTCTTTGGAGGTTCTGAGTAGCCAATATTTTTCAGCCAGGTTTCATTATAGCCCGGAATAAATCCATCAAGACCACCTGGCCAAATTTTCGGGATCCCCCAGTTTTTTTCGTTGTATAAGCCTACGCCCCATGCCCCGGAATCAACCGAATCCAATGCTGCTGCATATTTCGGCATCAGGGATTCAATTTCAGCCTTATCAATCGTCGCAATAATCCCTTGATCTGCCCATTGCACCATATCCGTTTCGTTTGCATCGACCGGGAAGATATCAGGAATATCTCCAGAAGCTAGAAGCACTGAAAATTGTTCTTTCCAAGTTCCACGTTCCAATTTAATATTTTTGATTTTTACATTAAATTTCTTCTCGAGCTCGGTTTGCACATAGTTACCGTCTTCTTCTGGCGTATTAAAGTTGTTCGCCCAAATAATTTCAATCGGAGCTTCAGCTGCTGATGCCCCCCCTTGACCTTGATTCGTCGCCTTCGCTTCGTTAGTGCTATTATTCGCCGCATTCCCGCCGCAACCACTCATGACAAGTGAAGCCGATAGGGCTATCGCAGCAATTTCCAACCATTTCTTGGATGTATGCCTCATATTCTTTTATTTCCTCCCTTTTTTTGTTCATCTATATATTTAGACAGCCCGCGGATATAGCGGACTGTTTAAACCGTTCTAAGCCTTCTAACCCTTAAGTGATCCAACCATAATTCCTTTGACGAAGAAACGTTGCAGGAATGGATAGATCATTAATATAGGCAGCGCTGTAAACATAATAATAGCCGCTTTGACCATTTCAGGAGCCTGCTCATTGGTAGGAAGTGGTAACATCGGATCTCCTTCGGCTGAAATAACAAGCCGTCTTAAGAAAAGCTGCAGTACAATCTTTGATTGATCCTGCATATACAACATTGCATCAAACCAAGCGTTCCAGTGCCCTACTGCAGTCCATAGGGCTAATGTTGCTAGAACAGGCTTCGACAGCGGAATAACAATCGTAAATAAGATCCGCATATCATTAGCCCCATCTATTTTAGCTGAATCCTCCAGTTCCTCCGGTATACCCATAAAGAAATTTCGCAGGAGCAGAAGATTAAACGTGCTGAGCAGGCCGGGGACAATATAAACCCATAACGAATTTATAAGTCCCAGACTTTTGATTAGCAGATAGGTAGGGATAAGCCCGCCGCCAAAAAACATCGTTACGACAATGAACATTGTATAAAATCCCCGGTGCGGCAAATATTTACGAGATAGCGGATATGCTCCCAGTGACAGAAACACGAGTGTCAGAACTGTTCCTACAACTGTGCGGAAAACCGTATTCCCCATCGTTTGCCAGACCGTATCTGTTGTCAGTACACGCTTCCAAGCAAAGAAGGAAACTTCTTTGGGATAGAAATGAATTCCCGGCCGTAGTGCTTCCGCAGGGGTGCTAAACGATATAGAGAGCACATGCAAGAAGGGATAAATCATCGTAATACAAAGAATGATTACAAATAGGATTAGAAAGACTTGGAATACTTTTTCACCAGTGGATAGCTTCAATTGTAGTTACTCCTTCCTTACATTCATTCATTAATAAAGACCTTCCTGCCCCATTTTTTTCGTTATGAAGTTAGCAAATAACACCAGGATAAGACCCACCACATTTTTAAATAATCCAACAGCCGTCGTTAGACTGAACTGAAAGTTTTGCAGACCTATCCGGTACACATAAGTATCTAACGTATCCGTCACCCCATATACAGCTGGTGAATAAAGTGTTAAGACTTGATCGAAGCCAGCATCCAGCACACTCCCTACCCGAAGAATAAGCAGAATAGCAATCACCGGCAGGATCGAAGGAATGGTGATAAATAACGTTTGTTTCCAGCGATTGGCTCCGTCCAGAACTGCAGCTTCGTACATTTGGGAATCGATGCTTGCTAATGCTGCTAAGTATATAATCGTTCCCCAGCCGATTTCCTTCCATATTCCTGACATAACGAGCGTAAAGCGGAAATATTTCTCGCTGCCTAAAAAGTAAATGGGATCAAAGCCGAGCCACTGAATAATATAATTGACCACACCGGAATTCGGAGATAACAAAGCGATCAATATCCCCCCAATAACGATCCAGGATAAGAAATGGGGTAAATAGGATATCGTCTGTGCAACCTTCTTGAAGAAGGAAAACCTAAGTTCGTTAAATAACAGAGCCAATATGATCGGTGCAGGAAAACCAAAAATGATATGGTAAAAACTGATAATAAGCGTGTTCTTAATGATTTTCAAAAAGTCGGGTGAAGCTGTGAACAAATATTCGAAATGCTTTAAGCCGACCCAAGGACTTCCCCAAATTCCATCACGAATAAAATAATCTTTAAAAGCCAGTTGAATGCCATACATCGGGCCATAAGCAAATACGGTATACCAGATGATCACGGGAGCTAGTAATAAGAATAAATATTTGTTTTTTTTGTATTGGCGCCAAGTATGTGTCCACCTCGAGACTTTCGGCTTAAGATTCTCTCCCTGTTTTTGAATGCCAGCAGTGCTTGCCGGGTTCATAGTTGTTTTCTCCTTCCGAATACGATTTTGCGTTAAGACTGTGTCTGAACACCCCTTACGTTAGGGCATTGTAAGCGCTTTTTCTATTGTAAATTCATTAAAATCAGTAAATTATCTTCGTATTGGGGCTATAATTTTTCGAACAAAAGAAAAGACAATCGCGAGACGATTGCCTTTTCCACATGGATTGGAGAATTATGCACTTGAATGGTTCGAATGGTTTGCATTGCCTGCGTTCCTATACTGGACCGGTGTAACTCCGTAACGTGTTTTGAATTTGTTGTGAAAATATTGCGGGTTACGATAACCCACCTGAGCAGAAATCTCAGCCACCGACAGCTGCTTTTTTTCTCTTAATAAATCAGCCGCCTTCTCCAACCGCACTCGGGTTACATATTCAGTGAACGATTCATTCATAACGGTTCCGAACAAGGTAGAAATATACGATGGCGCCAACGAAGCAACCTCAGATAATTTATTTAGCGATAAATCCTCTTGAATATTATCATCGATAAAGATTTTTAATTTATGAATGATCTCTGTATGTGCGTGATTTCCTGACTCTTGAATATAAGCTGTAATTTGTGCCGATAAATCACGAATGGAATCAAGGGTTTCGGCCAACGTCTCCTTTTTGAACTCATCGAACAGACTGGAAGGCGAAACGATTTGTTGCAGATCAAGCTCAATAATGGTCTGATACAGGACCGTAACCAACTGAAGCAGGCCTAACTCAACCGTCTCCAATTGGACATCACCTTTCTCCATGACCCTTTGGAAATCGTCCATAAACCTGTTCATCGTAACGTCATTGCCCGCCTTTAAGGCATTTTTATAAAGATCAAAAGAGAATAAGTGTGGTGTAACATCGTTAAGCGGGATATTTGAATACCGCGCAATAGCTTCCGAACCATAGATAAACCGATATCGATAGGCATGTAAGGCATTTTGATACGAAAAGGGGATTTCTTCAGGTGCCTGAACCTTCGATCCAAGCGCTGCTCCAAAGTGTAGTTGCTCAGGCAACACATTTTTTATAAGCTCCAGTTCCTTCAATAATAAAAGCTCCAGCTCTTCGTGATCCTTATTCAACTCACTGAAATAGATAAGCGCCGCTTCCTGGGTATTTAAGCTGACGAATTTATAAAAGCTATAAGCAGCATGCTGTTCATAAAAAGCCCTGAATTCCTCGCAATCTCCCTTAGTTATACGAATATAGCTACTCATGTAATGACATTGCAAAGGTAAATAATCGTAGTAATCCGAGCCAACGCCTGCACCTAATACCAGATTTTTTAGTTCATTCACTTTAGCTTTAGATTCTAAGGTTTCGATTTTTTGACCTAGCTTTGAGATTGTACTACCAATAATAGCGAATTCATTTTGCGAATAGTTTACGGTGCCTGGATGATAAAAGCTGCGAACATTGTTAACAAGCTTCTTCATCGGAACATAGACACGTTTGGAAATCAAATAAGCGAATAGAAGCCCAATTAACAATACCAGGATACAGCTGACAAATATTTGGCTCTTCAGCTGCTTTGATGAGGATACAAATGAATTCATAGGCCGTATTAATACGTATTTCCATTGATTATTCGAGGTTTGGTCATTTTTAAAAGACAACACATATTTGTCGCGTTTATTATAATGAATTTCCTTATTATTCCCTGCTGACTCCATCCATTGCTTAGCAGTCTTAAACCCCTCTTCGACGTTCGAGCCCGTATGGATAATAGGGCTGCCCTTTTCATCAAAAGCATATAGCTTTTCCATCGGCGAGCTCATCGTGCTGGAAATCATTTTATTGATGTATTCTAAGCTAACGTCAATGTACATGGTGCCGGTTGATGTTTTTGATAAAGCACCATAGGGAAGGGCGATTGCGTAAGTCAACACCTCTTCTTCATCCGATAACGTTCTATATGTCCAGCGGTTTAAGGCTGGTGTCACTGAAGTTTTCAAGAAGGAAGCATCTGGAGAATTGTCCAGCTTCGAATAAAATTGGCTGTTATCGATGATATAATTTCCTTTCTCGAAGTATGTGGATATTTTGTAAACGCCTTCATTAGTAAGCTTGAAAATTTCGAGATCCTTGCGAAAAGCTAATATTCTGCTCGTATTGCCTTCCCATTCACTATCCAGTAAATAATTCAGCATAGATTGATTTTCTAACGACAAGGTAGACACTGCTCGGTTGCGGATACTGTTTTCGTATTTTTGCAGCAGCGTATTCTCCACAAAATCACTTGAAGTCATCAGTCGTTGCTTACTGTCTCTGGCAATCTCATCCACCATTAAGCGATTAGCCTGAACATACAGATAACTGCCCACAAGTCCGATTAAAACAACGGCTAATAATGTGAATGAAAAAATCAGATGGGTAAACCATGTGCCTCCATTTCTTACTCTGCCGCCGATCTTCATCACAAGCCCCCCTTTAGTTCATAACCCTATCTCTGTAACTTTCTAAATTGAAAGCATTTATAATTAAAGATACTAAAATACACCAACTTTAGCTATTATAAAATCTTCTGTTTAAAGATAACGCATCTTATAAAACCGAAAAAAAACAGGCTTCCCCGAAATTAATCGCTGGAAACCTGTTTATTAACCTATACAAAACATCTATCGCGACAAAGAAAGTAACTTCAATGCCCCCGCTCCCTTTTTGAATATTCCTTCACCCATGCAATCCATTCTAACCTGTGCGTATACACAAGGATCACAAAGCTCCCAAACCATACCCACAGGATAGGAGCAGACCACTTACTGATGCACAAATAGACAAAAAGGAGCAGCATTCCGCTAACCACTTGCACACCATCCGAGACAGGTGAATTCCCTCTGCTTTTGTACCCGCTGCCGAGCACTTTCAACACTGCCAGGATAACTGCTAACGCTAAAGAGGCCTTGAATCCTGTCAACGCGCTCCATACCCCAAAGGTTACGGCAATCGCCTTCCCTCCTTTTCCTTTAAGAAATGGAGAGAAGGCATGACCGGCAATAGGAGCTAAGGCTAGCGGAATAATGAAATAACCCTGACTATAATGACTTTCCATTACCCATAAAAGAGGCAGATATCCTTTTAAAAAATCCAACAACACCCCAAAAATTCCGAATTTATAGCCAGATGACTTCCATAGATTCAAAGCCCCCGGATTACCGTCGCCAATGTCTTTCAAGTTCTTTTTACGCGCAAGACCAAGCCAATAGGAAAACATAAGAGATCCCGACAAAAATAAACCCGCGACCCACAATATGATCATTAGTCCCTAGGGCCTCCCACCTGAATATGCCTTCCTTTCCAGCTTACATGCCTCAGAAAAACAACCTGATAAATCGAATACAGCATGATCAAGATAAAGAAAACAGTTGCCACCACGTGAAATACAGGAATAACGATGCCAAATACACCTACATATTTTATAAAATAAAAGAGCTGGAACATATAAAGGAGATAACCGATCAATAAAGGCATAAACCATGTAGTATTCGCAAAAATAAACACAGTTTCTGAGATGATGAGTCCGATCACCCAAAGCGCGATTGGAATAATTGTCCGCGGGCTTATCGTTGAGGTGCTTAAGACAGCCCCTTTACTGAAGCCTTCAATCTCACTTTTTATCCCCTTCGGATACATACGAAAAGATACTAAGCCATAACCGATAAAATTTCTAATGGGAACACCTGCAGCGATAAACTTCTCTCCTAAAGACAAATCATCCAGCACTTCAGATCTAATGCTTTGATGGCCATTAACTTTTTCATAATCCTGCCTTAAAGCTAGAATACACGAACCGTATAATCCTTTTTTAGCGTTATTCTTTTCAAAAACAGAGGTGAATGTGAAGATCCCCAGCATATTCATGATTAAGGCAAGTTTCTCAAACAGCTTTTCTGTATGATGAAAAGGAACTACCGAAATGACACCTTTCGATAGCTCCCTTGCTTTTAATAATGAGGCCAGAGCGTTAGGCTTTAACCGGATATCTGCATCCAAGAAAGCAAAAATATCGCCCGAGGCTTGTAAATATCCATTCCAGACTGCCCAGCTCTTGCCCGTCCATCCCTCAGGGAGACTGCTGTTGGCAATAACCTTAACTCCATAGCTTTCGGCAATTTCCTTGGTCCGATCCTCCGAGAAATCATCCACAACAATAATTTCATAGGGGGCAATGGTTTGGAGCTGGAGTGAGTCGAGCAGAAAACGCAAATTGTATTCTTCATTTCTTGCGGGGATAATGATGGACAATTTCTCCGGTCCTTGAACATGTTCGTGATCGGCGGCCAATATATTCTTTCTAAACAATATAAAACCGGAGAGACATCCAACACCTATAATAATTAACAACCACATTTACAGCTCCCCCCTCCTATAGCTATATATATGAAGGGTTAGTCCGTAATATATTCAATTCAAATTTAACCGACATTTACTTTTGCTGAGTATTGATTAAGCTTTTCTGTACACAAGAGCATAACGATGGCGAAAAAAACGATCATCGCAGGAAAAATACCCAGCGTGAATTTCGAAGCTAATAAGCCGATAAAAGGCGGCATCAGCGTGGTGCCGGTATAAGCTGTTGCCATCTGAAAGCCCATAATCGACTGAGCATGTTTCTTCCCGAATCGTACAGGGGTTTCATGTAGCATACACGGAAAAATAGGGGCTAACCCTAAACCTATAATCATAAATCCTACAAGTGAAACTATAGTTGGAAGCGGCAATACTAACAGCACCGTACCGATTAAAGCAATGAGCTGGCCATATCGAATTAGCTGTTTATTACTCATTTTAAAAGTAATGAAACCCGTCACCATTCTACCAAAGGTAATCCCTAGATAAAAAAATGATACCCATGTCGCTGCAGTTGATGCAGGAATGTCTTTAATGTTTACAAGAAAGCTGCTCCCCCATAAGCCCATACTCGTTTCGATGGCAGAATAAAATAAAAAGGTTAACATTGCTAGCTTTACCCCTCTTAATTTCCATGGTTTTGTGTTCTCTGCGGCATGCTCTAGCTCCGGATGATTGAACTCAGGATCACTTTCAGCATTCGGGTGGTTATTGCTCCCAGCCACTCTATCCCATAAAGGCAGTGTAACGAATAGAATAATGACTAAGCACAATTGTATGTAAGCAACCGTAAGATAACCTTGCCGCCATAGACCTTCTCCAGAGATAAAAGAGCCCATAATAATAGGACCCAGCGTGGCGCCCACTCCCCAGAAACAGTGTAACCAACTCATATGATGGGCTTTATAATGCGTAGCCACATAACTATTTAATCCGGCATCTACAGATCCCGCACCTAAACCAAGTGGAATTGCAGCAATAATTAACCAGACTAACGAAGGTGACCCTGCAAAACCAAGCAACGCTACAGCAGTCATGATACAGCTAATAAGAGTTACTTTCCCTGTACCAAAACGTTTAAGGATAACACCACTCATTAAACTGGACACAATTGTCCCTACTGCAATAACCATCGAAAGAATTCCAGCAGTACCTAATGAAGCATTTAAGTCCATTCTCATCACTGGCCAAGCGGAGCCAAGCAATGAATCCGGCAAGCCTAAACTAATAAATGCTAAATAAATAATAATAAGAAAAAAAGTTGCCATCGTTATCTCCTTAATTGTTCTCATCTATTTGTTGTGAAACTAATAAGCCTAATCCAAGACTTTGTAATCCATTCAGATAATCACGTTTCAAGTTACTTACCGCTAACGCTGGAAGATGCTCCTTCGGAACGTATGTTGCACTCCGTTCATAGATTTGATTAAGCATGGCTGGAGCTAATTCATCCTCACAAAAAATAATATAATGCGGATTCAAAATAGAAGTCATAGTAGCCACTAATCGACTAATCGCATCCACACTATGATTCGATTGCATATTTGATCCACCAGGATCTCCAGTTAATGCCTCTATGAAATTTTTATGATCATACTGTGGCAAAAATTGAACTTCTCCTGAAAAAAACGTCTTTCCTCGCACGATTTCACCATTGACCGCGATCCCAGCCCCCGGACCATTTTTCCCTAAATACAGATACATTAGAGATATATTCTCTTTCAAATTTCGTTGCGTCATATAGCCGATTACAGCGGCATTCATATCATTTTCCACGATTGTCGGAATAGATAGTTGATCTTCTATGTGTCTTTTCAAATCTAAATTCTGATATTTCTCATAACCCGGAATCAGAAAAATCTGCCCATGATTCACCGCACCTGGAACTCCAATAGCCACAGATTGGATTTTAGGATTGGCCTTTTTTTCATCTTCAATAAGCATGACCAGTTTACTAACATCTTCCTCAAGAATACTGGGCAAACTCCCTTCTTTGATTACCTCGCCAATGCAATTATAGATGGTAAAATTGGTTTCATTTTTTTCCAAAAAAACAGCCATCCCTAACCGATAATTCGGATTATAGGTGTATCTTATTGCCCTTCTTCCCCCACTTGACTCATCCAGACCGCTGACCGTTATTTCCCCTGCCTCTTCCATCTGCATTAGAAATTTACTTATCGTTGGGAAACTGTATTGCAATTTATGGCTTAACTCTGCCTTCGTTGCTTTTCCTAGTTCTAATAATGCTGTTCGAATATTTCGGATAATTTCAGATTTCATTTGCTGTGAAGGAAGTCGTTTCTCACTCGCCATGGCTCTCCCACCCTCCCACCTATAGTCATACCGACAAGTTAATTCTTGAATCAAGTTTCTTCCGTAGGTGCCAGAATGAAATAAGGAGGCGTATAGCCCCCCTAATCCCTAGCATTAATCATTATCAAAATCAAAGCCTTTGCAGGATTCGGTCCCACCTTCCAGGATGACTATCGTCTAAGTACACCGGCTGAAATCCTAATTTCAAATAAATACGGATGGCGGGCAATCTGAAATCATCGGTTTCTAAAGAGGCTGCCGCTCCACCTGATTCTCTTATTTTGTGCAAAACAGCAAGACTTACAGCATAACCGAGGCCTTTGCCAGAATATTCCGGAAGCACTCCAACCATATGCAAGTACCAGCGCTTAGGGTCTCCACTGCTTAATTCCCAGGCCGTAGCTGTCGCTACAGGCTGATCCCCGCGGCAAATGAACAACAAGCGATCCGAATACAAGGGTACATGATCACTGATTTTATCTACGAATTTAACTTCTCTCGTAAAAGAATGACGGATAAGATCCTCCCAATTTCGCTCGTCCTCCGGCTGGAAGGACGTAAGCCGATACCCAGCGGGGCAATGAAAAGCAGGCAAGTCGGACAGCATTTCTTTTTTCATTACAAGTTTGGAAAGCGCCTGTTCCACCGTCAAATTCTCACCATCGATCTAAAATCAGGAAAAGCTATAACTTTCCCACCCATCTCTACAGATTCCATAGATAATGTAAACACAGAGCTCCAAGTAACGGCATCATATACGTCCACCGAAGGGGTGCGATCCTCCTGAATCGCGGAAATGAATTCCTCAAGCACCATAAAATCACCTCCGCCATGTTTCGTCCCAGCAGCGTATTCGCCCCATTTTTTCCATGTTGGATGATCATAAAGTGGCTGATAGCTGCTTAACGGCTCCCACAATTCCTCTCCATTCTCTATATTTTTGGGCGAAAGATTCCTGAACCAGATCAAATCTTCCTCTTGCTGATGGCGGCCCGTAATATACGCCCCTTCAGTTCCTTGCAGCAAATAATGAGTTTTATTATGAGGTCGTACAGAGCTCCAGTCTACACGCAGCTCAATCAGTACACCCTTTTCCGTTTGGATGACCGCAACCGCACTGTCGCCTTGCCGCCAGAAACCTTCACGCGCTGCCGGATGATCTTTTCCATAATGCTCTCCAAAATAATATTGTAAGGATCTTGATTTAGAAACAAAAGTCGAGATGCTTTTTAATCGATCTCCATCAGGCTTTTTGAGATTAATCCATTGGGCAACTGGACCTATAGAATGCGTCGGATAATTGATCCCGTTATAATGCTGATGTAATTGCCCCCGCCAAGTCAGAGATCCATCCGGATGATGAGTCAAGTGACGTAAATCATGGATGTATCCGCCTTCCAGATAAGTAATTTCACCGAACATGCCTTGATCCGCCATATGTTTAATCGTCAGATTGGAGCGCGAGAAGCAGTAATTTTCAGACATCATATATTTAAGTCCAGTTTGTTCAACAGTTTCGATAAGCTCCCAAGCTTCCTCTAAAGATTGGATCGAAATCACTTCGCTTAGGACATGCTTACCCGCTTTTAAAGCATCAATAGATTGTCTGGCATGCAAATGCATGGGGCTTAAGATAAACACCGCATCAATTGCCGAATCTTTTAACATTTCATGATAATCCCGATACGTTCGGATGTCCGGAAATTTCTCTTTCCATTGATTAAGCACCCACTCATTCAAGTCACAAGTGGCGGTCAGATGTATCCGATCCGATAGAGAGTATAGTGCATTCATAAAACTGGCCCCGCGATTCCCGCCTACGATGGCTAATCTTACTGGCTGGCGATTCATTGCTGGTCCACCTGCTTTCTGTCCCTTTGAAGTCGATTGATGATTAGTTCCTGATCTCTCGCCTCCCCTTCAGCCTGCGGATATTTTTCATAATCAAAAATGCTGAGGGTAAATAATGAAGACCATTTACTTAATTGCTCGCTCGCCAGACTCACCATCTCTAACCGGATCTCATCTTCAAGCACAGTGAGAATTCGAGCAGCAGGAATATCCAGAATGGAGGCCGTTTGAATGAAATGCCAGTTTTCTTGTCTAACGATAGAATGCACATGATTATGCCCGTTGAAATAGAAACCCACACCTTGCCATTGCTTCAATATCGGCCAAATATCCAAGCTGGGATCCAGTGACATCATTGGCTCAGTTGATCTAGCCGTCGTATTATACAAGGGATGATGGCCAAAGACGAATAGTGGCTTATCTGTAGTCCGCTTCATTTGTGCTTCGAGCCAGGCTAACTGTTCATCATCAAGCGTTCCGCTCCAATCGTCACGATTTTCCCGTGCGGTATCCAGCAATATAATGATCGCATGGGTCTCTTCAATCACACTGTATCGCTGCTGCCGGGTGACGGAAAGGATTTCTTGCTTAGGATAAGTGTACGTATCATGATTGCCAAGAACATGTAGAAAACGCCTGGAATGCTTGCTGTCCTTAATCTTACCCATGATATAATTAAATTCGCTAAATTCTCCTGCATGCACCATATCTCCCACAGAAATATGATAATCGGCTGGGATGGACAAAAATAGATTCATAAATTGCTCGTAAAAAGCATCTCGTGCCTCTTTAATCAAAACCTTGTTGTTTAACAATTCGTCCGGATAATGTAAGTCTCCGATAATCGCCAGCCTCATAAATGCCTCCTCCTAACCTTTAATGCCAGAGCTCATAAAACTACCTATCACTTGCCGTTGGAACAATAAAAATCCAATCATTAAGGGTGCCGAGACAATCAGCGTAGCCGCGCAGACATCAGACCACTGTGCGCCTGATTCCGTGGCTTTTGCGAACATGGCCAATCCTACAGTTAACAAGCGATTTTCCTCTGAATTGGTTACAATTAACGGCCACAAGAAATCATTCCAATGAAAGCTGACCGACACGATGGCAAAGGACACATAAATCGGGCGTGACAGTGGGACATAGATTCTGGAAAGAATATGCAGCCGTGAGGCGCCTTCCACCCGGGCAGCTTCATCGAGCTCATAGGGTAATTGCTTAAAGGATTGTCTTAAGAGAAACACTCCAAAGGAGGAGGCAAAGTAAGGCAGCATAATCCCCAGCTTGGTATCCAGCAGACCCATTTCGTTCAACACCTGATAGTTGGAAAAGATAAGAACATCCGGCGGCACCATAATTTGCACTAAAAATAACAGGAATAGCAGCTCTTTTCCAAAGAAACGTACTCGTGCGAACGCATAAGCAGCCATTGTCATCGTAACGAGTTGCACAGCTAGCACAACACCGCACACCAGCAATGTATTCATTAAAAATCGTCCAAAAGGCGCTCCATTCCAGACATGAATCAAATTCTCGAACGTAAAGCCCCAAGACCAGCCCGAATCGATAGCGACGTCTTTAGGTAAAAAAGCCGTTCTGACCACCCATAGGAAGGGAATGATCCAGACCGCGGCAAAAGTAAATCCAACCGCATGCCATAGTATCTGCTGGATTCGGCGCTTCGTTCTTTCTGAGTTCAACATACACTCCTCTTCTAAAGCTTTACGTGTATTCTGCCTTAATACTAAGGGCAGCTTTAATGGATTATCCTCCATGGAATCCACCTCCTATTCATAATGGATTTTCCGATCCCAGCCAAAAAACTGCAAAGAGGAAATCAGGAGCAGCAACACGATCATGACCACCGTCATCGATGCGGCCATTCCTTGATCGTAGAAATTAAAAGTGGACTCGTAGATATAATAAAGCAGCAGGTTGCTTGCATTGTTCGGGCCGCCTTTTGTCATAATCCAGAGATGGTCAACCAGCTTAAAGGAATTCGTTATCGCCACAACAGCCACGAACAATGTTGTTGGCATCGTGAGTGGAATTGTGATTCTACGAATGGAAGTGAACGTACTGACTCCGCTTACTGCAGCCGCTTCATATAAATCCTTAGGAATCTGCTGCATTCCTGCTAAATAAAAAATCATAAAATATCCGGCTTCTTTCCAAATCATCATGATGACTAATGCGCCCATCACCGTATCAGGTGTTCCCAGCAAATTCACAGGCTGATCTGCGATCCAAGAAGCCAGTCTGGCGAAAAGCCCAAAATGAGGGGTATACAGAAACAACCAAATGTTCGCCACCGCGATCATTGGGATCATATTCGGATAGAAAAAGGAAAGACGTGCCAGTCCCCGCCCTTTTATCGCTTTGTCGGCAAACAGTGCCATCAAGAAAGCCAAAACTATTGAGGTTGGTACTGTGCCAAGAGCGAACCATATATTGTTACTGAACACCTTCAAAAAAACATGGTCATGCAATAGATTAGCGTAATTCTCAAATCCTACGAACAAAGGCTCAGGAGTTGCTAAGTTTTTCTCATAAAAGCTGAGCCAAAGCGATTTAAACATAGGGTAATAAGTAAACAAGCAAAGAAAAAGCAGCGAAGGTAACACAAGTCCCCAGCCGAATCCGTTTCGTCTAAGCCTCTCACTCCATCCGGCATTCATACCATTCAATCCTTCCCTGTTAAAGGTTTCTACGATTATTGAATAATGGAATGACGCCAGAACATGCTACCAAGGCTGTCCTGGCGTAACCCATACCTTAATAATTACTTATTGAAGGGAGCTAGTGCCTGATCTGCTTCTGCTTGCGCTTTTTTGAGCGCACCTGCGGCATCAATCTCTCCTGCCAATGCCGCTTGAATCTGATTCGTTATTGCCGTCGATACTTTACCATGATTATGAGTGGATAATTCCCGGAAAGCATATTCCAGCTGGTCTCTTGCAACCAATGCTTGCGGGAAATCCGCCGTATATTTCTTCATTGCATCTGTATCATAAGCGGACTTTCTTACGCCAACATAACCGGATGAGCTGCTGAAGAGGGCCGCCTGTTCCGAAGCCGTCATGTATTTGGCGAATTCCCAAGCTGCAGCTTGTTTTTCAGGAGATGTGTCCTTGAAAATATACAGATTGCCGCCACCAGTGGGTGATCCAAATTGCTTTTGTGCAGGTGGGAACGCTACACCGAATTCGAATTTCGCATTATTTTTTACATTGGTCAAGTTGCCGCTTGTATGCATCATCATGGCTGTTTTACCTTGAATGAAATCCGTTGGAACCGTAGCCCAATCAATAACACCTTCCGGCATCGCCTTATATTTATGGGATAAATCCAACCAGAATTGCAATGCCTCCACATTCTCCGGTGTATCAAACATCGCTTTTTTGCCATCGGAAGACATTATGTTTTGCTTCGGATCAGAAGCATTTTGCCGAGCAAGCATTTGAAACATCCAATACGAATCATCATTGCCCGGAATTTCCAGCCCAACGTGACCGTCTTTGTTCAGCTTCTTAGCATAGGTTACAAGCTCATCCCATGTAGTGGGTGGCTTCTCTGGATCAAGTCCTGCGGCTTTGAACATTTCTTTGTTGTAATACATAACAATCGTACTTCGCTGAAAGGGCAGGCTGTACGTTTTACCTTCAGACTGAGTATCCTCCACAAAGGCGGGATAAAAGTCTTCCATTTGAATGTCCTTGTCCTTCGCAATATAATCATCCAGCGGAACAATCGCATTCATATCGAGCATGCTGTATAGCTCTGTTGACATCATGACCGCGACATCCGGTGGCTGTTTGGCTTGTACACCCGCTTGGATTTTTACGGTATTATCACCGTAATTGCCTGTGTACACGGGATTAACCTTAATTTCCGGGTGCTGTTCCATGAATGCATTAGCCATCCCATCGATTACTTTAGTAAGAGGCCCCCCCACATTAACCGGATAATAAAAGGTAATCTCCACCGGCTTAGTAGCTGGAGTCTCTGTGGATTCAGGAGTTGCTGCGATTGCTGTAGGCTGAGCGTTATTAGTTTTCGCTTTGGCTTCAACTGTACTGTTATTGGCTTGACCGCAGCCCGCTACTGCTAGCATGGAAATGGATAATAGCGTTAGAATGGTTTTGGATTGCTTTAGCATTTCTGTTAGCCCCTTTTTTCGCTTGGATTTGAATTAGAATGCATAATGGCGAAAGTTCACACTAATACGATTTGAGCCTACATCAAGAATATGAAGCTGGGCACCATCAGCGGTGGGCAATACAGCAATTCCTTGAGCCTCTGTACCACTAGGCAGATTGCGATCAAAGGCCACAGATACGTTTCCAGTCTCCGGATCAATCTGGTAAACCGTTTGGGTCGCGTTATCCGTAGAGGCATATAGAATACCGTTGTACACTTCGGCACCTTGAATTCGATCAATGCTTTGGGAAAGTGGAACGGTTGTGATTACATGCATATCGTCGAGGCTAAGGACATTCAAGACGCTTGCATTACTCCACTGAGCTGTATAAACCTGACCGCGAGCGGCATCCACCGCTACCCATGGTACACCGCCAATATGCAAATTCAGCGGCAAAGCATAGGATGTGCCTGTATATTTCAAAGTGTTCACATCATAAAGGGCGATGTAAGGATGCTGATAGTTTTTACCGTCTTCAATAGGAGCGTATATTTTACCGTTATAGTAGGAAATATCACCGATATGGTCTCCACCTTGAGAGGCAATCTCCAGTGGAATAGCCAATTCATTCCTTGCTTTTACGGATTTTCCATCAAGTCCAGTCCGTAAGAGCCCATACGAGGAATTAAAGATCCATGAATTCCCGTCTGTAGCCACCCCTTGTCCTCTTTCAAGAGCATCTAGTAACCAAAAGGTTTGCTTGGATACTTCATGCCATCCAGCAGTGATCATTGAATCTGAAGTTGACTCTGCGCTGGACTCTACCACGGTGTTTACTAGGTTATCCGGTCCGACAGGTGTGGCAGATGCTACTAAAGATAAAGAACTGGTCGTAAGTACCCCCGCGCAAATCAGACTGAATAATCTTTTTAATCTCATGTTTTCTCTCCTCCTAATAAGGTTGTAGTTCGGCATTTGTACGCCTTACTTCAACCTTATTATAGGAGCTGGCTGCAGCTCTCTAATTGAACAAAACACTTCATTCCTTGAATAAAACTCTCATTTACAAGAATAAAATTAATAAACCATATGATTAGGCTTGGAGGCGCTTTGATTCGCATACAGCTTTGGGGTTAGGCCGGTTTCTCGTTTGAACAATCTAGTAAAATGTCCTTGATCGGCGAAACCCACCTGAGACGCAATTTCCTTCAACCCAATTTTCCCGGAACGAATAAGAAATTTAGAACGTTCGATTCGCAGCCGGATTAAATAGTTATGGGGGGTATATCCTGTCTGTTGTTTAAAAATCCGAATAAAATGTGATTGGCTCATATTAGCCATGGTTGCGAGATCAGTCAGTTGAATCTCATCTTCCAACCGCTCACGCATAAATTGAATGACCTGAAATATCTCTTGGTTGGCGGGCGTTTTACTGTTTGAGTGCTGGGGGATCACAGAAGAATAGTGTTGTAACAAATGAATAATTAACATATTTGATAAAGAGTCGCTGTATATTTTCCCTTTGGCACCGCCATTCTGCAATTCCTCCAGCATCCAAAGCCCTAATTGCAGCAGCTTGGAATCCTTGACATGAAATTTGCGGTCCAATTGGATATGGCCTTCCTTCAGATAACCTGATTCACGAGCAATCTCTTCGATGACCGCTGGTGTAATTTCAATTTTCAAAAAATAGAGCGAGGTTCTGCCCCAAGGACAAAGAAGGCTCTCATTACAAGGGCTAATATGAATGGTGTAATAGTTTTCGTAGTAGGCTGTGCAGTGAATCCCAATTAAATATTTTGACTCCGAGGATGGGGTGAAAGCTTGCTGCGGGCTATACCATTGTGAAACCTGAAGCTTATCCCAACCATAAGTATCGCTTGCAAGAACAGGCTGGGTAGTGGTAAAGGACGATTCTTCCATTTCTCTCATATTTCATCCCCCTTTTCCCCTCAATATAACAAGCCTATATACGCTCCGCGTCAATGAGCTGTAAAAGCTATATTAATTTCCTCTCAGATTCGAAAGGTGTATACTTCGAAACAGCAAAAAAGAGGGGTAGCCCCCTCTTAGTATTTTTGCATATTCCGTTTCTACTTATTGAAACTATCTACTCTTATTTCTCATCCAACCACAAAATCGCTGTAACGCCACGCGGATAATATTTACTGCCCGTGATCTCACCGGAAATAATCTGATCGCTCCAGCTCCAGATGGAAAGCTCCGGATGGGTGAGCCAAGCTACGTGAGCACGATCCGCTGCCGCTCCCCGTTCCTCCCATTCCAGTCCCAGAATGCTGCGGGCGATGAATTGGGAGAGATAGATTTTACTGAGCCAGCTATTATTGCTGGTTGAAGAGATTTTCCAGCCTCCGTCTTCGAATAAGCATACTCCCGGCTGTAACACCGCATGCAGATGCTTGTCGAGTGCGCCAATATAGGCGGCGAACCGTCCATTACGATCAAGAGCTTCTTTGCAGCCTGTAAAGTAAGGGAACACAAGGCCTTCGATAGCTGGAATGATCTTGGAGTCATTTCCTTCTCCAATGACAGCCGGAATATATCCGTCTGCTGTAACACTTGCCACCATTGTTGCGGCGCATTTTTCAGCCTGATCCCCTGCTGTTTTGGACTGTTCCGCACGCCCATGCTCTGCAAATATTTTCTCCATAGCCAAGTAAGCAGCCCAGCATTTTCCTGCCAGATAAATATTGTTACGAGCCTGACCTAAAGACACATCCAGACTGTCATACGTAGTAATTTCGGCTCCGCCCATCGTACGTGAGCTATCAAGCCCCATGACACCATTTCTTTGTTCAGGATCTGGATGATCGCGATTTACCATGCTATCCAGGCATTTCTCCATAATACTCAGATTACGTTCCATCCAGCCGCGGTCGCCTGTATGCTCTACATAAGTTGCTGCACTCAGCACCCAGTTAACCAATTGTTCATGTGTCATATGTGAGAAACAACCATCAATGCCATAGACCTCATAAGCAGAATATCCCGGACGTGAAACTACGTTGGCTACACCCATATCATGTGTGAAGCTAATTCCACCTGGATACTCTGTATCATCACCCGGGAAACGCACCGTATCTTCGTAGCTGAATCTTTCCACGAACATATCTAGTTCATTACGTACAGTCCAAGGATTCAAACGCAGCTCATAAAATAACTGATCGACGGTAAGATCAAAGGTATTCATCATCCGGTATTCGCCTTCGTTGACGATCCAAAATGGCTTATTCTTGTAGTCCAGCAATTGCGTGGAGCCATAATAACTACGAATCGCATGCGCTAACATAAAGGTTTGATCTGCGGATAGGTCATCATGAGTAAATCTATCGTTAGCTTGCTCCGCTTCTTGCTTAAGGATATCAAATCTAGCTAATGCATATTCAGCCACTGCCTCTATATTGTTGAAATAATGATTGTAGTAATAAGAAGCATCAATTCCTGAGGTGACATAACCTGAACGGTGAAAACAAATAGCAAAACGGTAAGTTTCTTTTACTCCGGCTGGAACATCCATGATCAAAGCGCCGACTCGTCCCAGTCCAAAGGTCCAATTCTCCTGCAGCTCCTCCGTTAGAATATCCTCCATCGTGAAATGCAGTGCGGATTTTGCAGTTCCTTTTTCCGCAGCAATCGCAATAAATCTTCCTTGGCCAACGCCTGTAATCTCCGATGATACATCATCCAGTCTTCTCATTCCGCTATACACATCTGTTCCCTGAAAACCAAAGAATGCACGGCGCGAGGTTGCGGATGAGGAGTTGTCCACTTCGAGTTCAACCAGCACAGCAGGCAGCAGCACATCCTTCATTTCTTCTATAGAGGCAGTTTCTGGATCCGGTACAGAACGAACGGGGGACAGAATCCGGAAGGTCAAATCACCCGCACTCCAGCTGTCTGTGGCTACATGAAAATCTCTGGAAATCTCACGCTCTTGAAAAGGGAACAGAATATTCTCCTTATCAGGATTAGGATCCGGATTCTCAATATCATAACGTTTGCTTTCGTCCTCACCCCCGATTTCATGAAATGGCAGTGTATCATATCCCTTCCCGTCAGCACGTTCTAATCCTATGAATATATTTTGTCTAGGTGGTTTTCCAATCTCCAGATCGAAACCTCCACTAGCTCCTTTGAATCCTAAAGTGAAACTCGCAAATGCACCAATCGGTGAATGATGGGCATTAAAAAATTGATTATGCGCCATAAATAATAACACTCCTTCCAGCATGGTCCCGGATACCTCCGGGCTATATCTCCATGTTATCGATCTTTCCGGAAGTACAACAGGGTTAAAGCCTTCTTTTATTTGGGCAAATCAAACATCGATAAAAACCTATGTTATAATGAAGCCAAACTTTACAGTAAAAGAGGATTGAAATGATCTCGAATGATCCCGCTTTTCATAATTCTATTGATGGCCAGATGTCTCCAGACATCCAAGCGGCTTTCCATATCTTCGCCGCGCATTGGAGAAAAGTAAATCCGGATTGGCAATATCCCGTACACACTCATCCTATGTTTGAGATTAACGTTGTACTGCAGGGTGAGCAACATATGACGGTCGGCAATAAATCTTTTATCCAGCAAAGCGGTGATATTTTGTTCATTCGTCCCGGTGTAGAACATAGCAGCCTCGGTTCGAATGCTAGTCGTGACATGACTTATTACTGCCTACATTTTGATATTGATGATCTGATTTTACGGCGAGCTTTGCTAACAGCAGACGCTGTTAGTCTAAGTGGGAATACCCCGGAGCTGCGAGCCATTCGTTCCGCTCTAGATGTCATCATAAATTCTTCCATCCTGTCAGAGTCAAAGGACACACACAGAAATCGCCTGATTACATTGCATGCTTCGCTGCAACTTCTAACCGCGCTCAGCGGCTGGGTACTTTCGGAGATGCCCCTCCTGGCAGATACAGAAGCTACGGAAAATACCGTCGCCTTAGCTAACGCCATCGAAGGATTGCTGCAAGGATCTGTCTCCTCCGCTGCAAGCACAGGCGAAAGAGGCGGCGGTATTGAGCACATTGCGGCAAAACTCGGATACAGTACAACTCACTGCAATCGTGTTTTCCACCAAATTTATGGCATGTCGCCAAGACAATATTTATCCCGCTTGATCATTCGTCACGCCAAACTGCTGCTAATGGATAATAGTCTATCTGTCGAATCGGTTGCCCACCGGCTAGGATACCGGGATGTGTCCCATTTCAGCAAGCAATTCAAACGCTGGACAGGTCTCCCGCCAATGGGCTACCGCCGTTTAACCGCGAATCCAAATACGCTTTAGTAATTGTTTCGCATACAAAAAAAAGGGATGTACCCCGCAGCCCACTAAGTGGTTACAGGATATATCCCTTTTTATGAATTAACCCTTCGTTGCACCAGACGCAATCCCCTTAACAAAATACTTCTGCAAGGCGATAAACACAATCAGCACAGGCACAACCGACATTGCTGTTCCTGCAAAAATCATATCCCAACGTGAGGAGAATTCTCCGATATAACGGTAAATTTCCACGACCATAGTTTTAGCCTGTCCTGAAGGCAATACCAGCATCGGCATCAGGAAATCATTCCAGATTCCAAGTCCGTTTAAGACCACCATACTGGCTGTGACGGGTCCTAGCAGCGGGAAAACAATTTTCCAAAATATCGCATAACGAGAACATCCGTCGATCTCCGCCGCTTCTTCAATTTCTCTAGGAATGCCTTTGACGAAGCTTGTATACAGCAGGCATCCAAAACCCACCGCACCGGCTACATAAATTAGAATTGGACCGGCAAGGCTGCCGTATAACCCCAGCATTCTAAGCTCTTTAAACAGAGGAATCATATACGCCTGAAAAGGGATCATCATTCCTGCTAAAAAGTAAACGAACATGAACCGAGTCCATCTGGCATTTCTGCGTTCAATTGCGTAGCCCGCCATCGGAATAATTAAGACCTGTGCCGCAATAGAAACTGCTGTCAAAATCAGACTATTCAGAATAGCCCGTGGAAACTCTGTTTCGGTTAACAGATATTTAAAGCTGTCCAGATAAAGAGTTTTCGGAAAAGCAATGGCATCCTTCATAATCTCTGCATTACTCTTGAAGGCTGACATCAAATTAAAGAAAATAGGAAAGAAAAAGATAATAGCCACTAATAATGTAACAATGAAAAGTGCGATTTGCCCAACTCTTTTGCGTGTCTGCATCGTCATCTTAGAGCTGCACCTCCCGCTTCTGGAGAACCTTCACTTGGAAGACTGTAATGATAAGTATGATTAAGAACAAGACCATCGCCAGCGCAGTACCAAAACCTTGTCTTAATTCACCAAACCCAACCTTATAAATAATATAAGTTAATGTCTCCGTCTCAAAGCCCGGACCACCATCAGTCATGACGGCAATCTGATCAAAAATCTTCAAGGCGCTGATCATCGATAATACCATACATACAGTCATTGACCCCGCAAGCAGCGGAAAGGTAATATGCCGGAACTGTTGCCAGCCCCCTGCTCCATCAATACTGGCCGCCTCATTCAATTCCTGCGGAATACCTTGCAATCCAGCGAGATAAATGATCATATAATACCCCGCGCCTTTCCAAACGGTAGACAAAATAATCGACAGCATCGCATACTTAGGATTGCCTAACCAATCCACAATCCAGGTTCCAAGCCCAACAGACTCCAGAATCTGATTAAATACACCAAAGTTGTAATTCAAGATCATCGCCCAGACAAAACCCATTACGATCCCACTAAGCAACGTAGGGAAATAAAATACACTTCTGAATAAATTCCGGAACCAGCGTACCTTATCGACCATCATTGCCATTGCAATTGCTGCAATATTCTCTAGAACAACAAGTGAAATGGTCATGATCATCGTATTTTTCAGTGCGTTATGCACCCTTGGACTATTCCAAATTTCCACAAAGTTAGCGAAGCCGATATACCTTACGTTGTCGCTAATGCCATCCCATGAGGTGAAGCTTAAATAGACACTGCCTACCGTAGGGACGATAACGAACAAGGTGTACAAAATAAATGATGGTAATATGAACAGCAGAGCGTAGGACTGCCATTTTTTCTTTTTCTTTTTGTGCTGCACAGTGCCTATCAATGACTTGTCAGCATTTACTGCGGATGTAGCCATGGCTACTCTCCCTCCCTTAAAAGACCGCGCTTGTTAAAAAGAGAACCTCTGCAGCAGCAGAGGTTGCTCGATCAGGCGCTGCTCTTACATCTGATTAGCTTTCACTTGGTTGTCATACTCTGTATCCGCATCTTTCATGTACTTCGCTACATCTCCATCTTTTACCACGAGATCCTGCAACAGCTTGTAGTACCAGTTACGGAATTGTGGAGGGATTAGATTGTCTCCCCACCAGTTATTGATCGCCAACGATTTCACTACATTCGGGTCAGCAATAAGATCCAAAGCCACCTGCATTTGTTCACTTGTGTCATAGGTTACTTTCTCTTTTGTTGAAGGAATCGCATTTATCGTTGCTAAATAGTTCGAATACTGTTCTGGGGCGAAGAAGAAACGGATAAAGTCTTTGATGGCTTCTGTTTTGTCTGCATCCTTAGCGGCTTCAGCCGATAAAGACCAGCCTGCAGGTGACGGAAGACCTATGACATTGATTTTCCCTTCACGGTCAGGAAGAGCATAGAAGCCAAATTCAAAGTTCGGGTCTGCTTCAGCGATTTGTGTAAACATCCACGTACCGGAGTACAATTGTGCTGCTTTGCCAGAAACAAGAATCGAAGCGGTCTGATTGTCGCCCGTGCTGAGCCAACCTTTATCTACATAATTCTTGAACAATTCTTTGAAGTCCGTTATGCCTTGAACTACATTAGCATCCGTGAAGCTGACCGTTTTAGCGGTACGTTTGGAGTTCCAATCTGCATCTTTCGAGTAGACCTCATCAATCAGGAATTTGTTAACCCAAAAGCCCATATGGAAAATATCTTTTCCGCCTACTACAATCGGAGTAATGCCTGATGTTTTCAATTTTTCTTGGATGGCGATGAATTCGTCATAGGTTTTTGGAAGCTCGGTGATCCCTGCATCCGCATATGCTTTTTTGCTGTAGATAATCCCTTGGGGAGCGTTCACTTGCAGCGGTGCGTTCCACACCTTACCATCCACTTGTGGAGGGGCTTCGAACAAATCTAGCAGATCGGAAGGCAGCTCTACAATCTTACCCGCATCGGCAAAAACTTCTGTATCCCGCATTTCCACCAGGTCCGGGAATTCACCCACAGCATCCTTGGTTTTCAGCCAGTCAAGATAGGCAGCGGATGAAGTTTCGCTCAAATCTTTAATAGTGACATTCGGATTAGCTGCAGTAAACTTTTTGACCGTATCTGAGATAGCTTTTTTGGTGGCCGGATCTCCGGAGGCGTAACCTATCGTAAAGCTAACCTCTTTTTTGGTCTCTTGCGGTGTATTTGAAGGCGTCTCGGATGCTGGCGTATTAGTTGCCTTACTTCCTGCATTATTATTATTTCCACCGCAAGCAGTCAAAACTGTTGTTGTGGCAAGTAACAATACGGATAGTTTCATCATTGTTTTTTTGTACATATCATAATAGCCTCCCCTTTTAGTGAACCGTGGAAACTGAAGCAAGATGTGCGCATCATCTCTCGAAAGCGTTTCCGTTGCTAATAGAATAGCATTCCTTATAAATAGTTAGAATGAACTTTTTTAAGCGGGATATGCGGTGAATTTAAGAATAAGTAAAAAAAGAACGAAAGACCGCAGTCTTCCGTTCATCGTCTATCCTTTACGCATTCTCCGAATCCGAGATTTTATACGGATCCTCTACAATCGGAAGCAACAATAGAATTGATGTCCCAATATGCTCCCGGCTGCTGATAGATACCCCGTATTCTGCACCGTACACTGTACGAATTCGTTCATGTACATTTTTTAGTCCAACATTTTTGCTAGGCGAACTAGGCTCTTCCAAGGTTTCAGCCAACTGCTGTACCTTTTCCTTGCTCATACCGATTCCATCATCATAGATCGTAACCAACAGCATTTCATCTTTCTTTTCGATCGTCAATCCAACTGTCCCTCTGCCTTGACTGCGTAAGCCATGCTGGATAGCATTTTCAACTATCGGCTGAAGTGACAATTTCAGAATGTACCAGTTCAGATCCACTTCGGGTGAGAGATCGACTACAAGCTCAAATTTATTCTCATACCGCACAGAGATAATATAGAAATAATCCCGTAGATGCTCCAGCTCCTGTCGTATGCTTACCCTGTCCTCTCCATAGTCGATTACATATTTCAACTGGTTAGAGAGCGATAAAATCATATCTGCGACCTCATCATTATCTTTATCCACCGCATTCATTCGAATGACTTCCAGGGTGTTGTATAAATAATGCGGACGAATCTGACTCTTCAGAGCATTTAACTCCGTCTGCTTCTGCTTGATCTGGGCAACGTAAGCTTCATCGATATAGGCTTGTAAACGCTCGACCATTCGGTTAAAACCATGGCTAAGTCTACCCATTTCATCATTGCTATTCACGACCATCTGGGTATCCAAATTACCGGATTCTACGATAGCCATTTGCTTAATTAAGTTCCGAATCGGAGCAGCCAGCCGCCTAGAGAACCAGACGCCCATGATGATCATTGCAATCGCACAAATAAACATCGCTATAAACACCGTCGTACGAGCTGAAAAAAGCTGATCGAATAAATTTGCTCGATGAATTCTGGCAGTCACCGTGCCTTTAAGAAAAGGAATCTCTTCACTGAGAACGATCATCTCCTCGTCCTTTTTAGCCCGAAAAGCCTCTCCATTCGCCGACCTTGTCTCATTCGTGAAATATACATTTCCGTCGCCATCCAGCAGGAATAATTCATCCTGTCCCCCCAGATTTAATTCTCTGAAGAACTGATTAAATAACGAAACATCCACATCCATAAACAAGGTCCCTACTATCTTGGGATCTTTGGTGACACGCCCGGAAATATCAATTAAAGTACGGCCGATGGTGAACACACTGCGCTTTGAACCTGTATAATATTCTTCGGAATGGGTAGGGAAAATTGCCACTTGTGAAGGATTTGGAGCCATTTTAGTTAACCACTCTTGATAAGGCAGCAAATCAAAATTGACCCCTCTGTTTTCTTTTTCCTGATAGTAGAGCTTATCGTCTGACTCCCTATGAAAATAAACACTGGTGATGTAGGAATCACTGTAGAGAACTGTTTTTAGAAAGGTTTCAATAGGAATCGTATTGATCTGCTCCAGCTCATTTACATTATAGGTTTGATTCTGCGAATAACTCTCGATAAAACCTTCATATCGTCCCGTATACATCAGCTTAGAGACCTCATTGTACTGATTAAAGGCTGAATTCAGGTTATAGCTCATATATAGCACCATTTGCTGCAAATTGCTTGTTGTGTAACGCTCGACATATCCGGAAAACGTCTGCACAGAAATGTAGCTAAGTGCAAAAAGCGGAATTAGGCCGACTAATAAAAAGGAAGCGGAGAATTTAACAAATATACTTTTGGATCTTCGGCCCCAGATAAACATGAATGAAGGCATCCCCTTTGCTATCCATCTGACTATTGGCTTTTGAAGGATTGCTTATATTCTTGTGGCAGCTTGCCATATTTCTTCTTAAACATATCGCTAAAATGCCGGGCATTGTTGTAGCCTACACTATCGGCAATCTCATAAACCATCATATCGCTTTGCAGCAATAAACGAAGGGCATGATTCATCCTCACCTCAGTGACATAATTCTTAAAGTTCTGTCCGGTATGTTTTTTGAAAAAGCTGCTGAAATAATAGGAATTCATAAACATCATCCCTGCCATAGATTCCAGTGTAATATTTTCTGGATAATGCTCCTCAATATAAGTCTTCACCTGGGAAAGCTGCTTCAGTTCCTTACTGCCCATGCGACTGCCAATTTGCCCGGACATTTTGTTCAAAAGCACACGGAAATCTTCCTCCACCTCTTGGAAGGTAGAATAATTAGCCAATCGTTCAAGAATCGGATTTGTATCCTGAAGTGATGGACCTGCCTCCACACCGAATTGAATAAGCTCCTGTTCAAGCTGCAAGAATGTATTGTATACGGTAGAAACGGCTTGGTTTCTATTCCCGCCTGCCGTCTGCCGGATCGTCTGAAATAATCGCAGGCACTCTTGCTCAATTTGTTCTTTGTGTTGTGATTTCATGGCAATCCCAAGGGCGGACTGGATTTCATGCAGCGGAGCTTGAATCAATGATTCACTCTCATACCTGCTCTCTTTAACAGGAATCACACGATTAGGCCCTGTAAAATATTTATAATTTAGCGCTTTCAAAGCTTGGCGATAAGATTCATCAGCATCATCCATACCGTCAACAGGATTGCCTACCCCAAGGGTCACCTTTAATTTCAGAAAACTTGTAATTTTGTCATGGAGGTCTAAGGCAATTCTCTCTGGTTCCTCAGCATATTCATGCTGGAGCAGGATACAAAAACGTTCCCCTTTACGGAACATATAGCTATTATCGCTTTGCTCCACGGTTTCTTTAATAATGTTAGACAGTGCAAAATCAATTAGCTTACGTTCGCGTTCTTCCCATCTGGAAGGCTGCCCCGACGACTCGTCCGTCTCTACCAAACAAATACTGACGTAGCGACTTAACGCTATAATTCCCATATCAAGCAAGGTGTCTGCTGTTCCCTTATTGCCGTCCGTCAGCTTGTCGAGCAATTCTTCGATCGTTAATCTGCGGTTTCTCTGTTCATAATGGTTCAGCTTCTCTTTGTTGCGCTCGCCTTCTGTTTCTTGACGAATAAGGGAAACGGCTTTGCTCACAACCTGTTCCAGCTGATTTTTGTTCACGGGCTTCACCAAATAATCCAGCGCACCATATTGCAGTGCTTGACGGGCATACGTAAACTCCTGATAAGCGCTTATAAAAATAACCTTCACCGCTCTGCCAGCTTCATGAATTTCGCGGATGATATCAATCCCTGTATATCCTGGCATGCTTATATCACTAATAATCAGATCAGGATCACAATCCTCGATCTGTTGTTTCAGCTCAATTCCATCACTGGCCTCTCCAACAATGGTGAGTCCAAGCTTCTCCCATGAAATCAGTTTTTTTAGGCCTCGCAAAATCACCGGTTCATCATCTGCGAGCAGTACCCGAATACTCTTCATTATGCAGTCCTCCTACCTTAGAGAAATCATCCCACAGCTGTCCAATCATCTTAATCTTATGATAACAGACAAACAATCTTTGGTGCAGCTTCAAGCGGATGAACTTTCTTAAGAAGAAACCGCAGTTTCTTAAGAATATTATATCTACGCTTAAAAAGGTGGCAGGCGTAACTGCGGGGAATGTTTGGACTTCCCCCGTTACTACTCACCTGTTATTTTTATCTAAAGTTCAATGAAACAAACTATCCTCAACTTTAATATTGTTGAAATAGAAACAAAAAATCAATATAATTTGTTAATGTAAGAGCGCTGGGAGGACAGGCCATGAACAAAGAAGATCAGGTCATGATGGGTTTCAGGGATGTATATAACAAGATGGTTTGGCTTAATAAGGATAAGATGGAAGACAGTCTTAAGGGTTATAAACCTTCTGAAGTACATTGCATCGAATACATTGAAAAAAATGCAGATTCCAACGTCACAAAACTTGCAGAGTCCTTTTATATGACTCGCGGTGCCATAAGTAAATTAACTAAGAAGCTCATCCAAAAGGGCCTCATCGAAAGCTACCAAAAATCGGATAACAAAAAAGAAATCTATTTTAGGCTTACTGAGCAAGGGAAAGTAATTTATAAAATCCATGAGGACCTGCACAAAGAGTTCCAAGAGCGGGATAAAGCCGTATTTGAGCAGGTAACTGAGGAGCAATTTGACAGTATGCTTAGCTTCGTAGAAAAGTATAGTAGGCATTTGGATGCAGAAATAAAGAAACAGGGTATAGATTTTAATCCGAATTAATTCGAATAATGAAAATGAAACTCCATGCAGCCGGGCTCTTATGAGAAAGGCTGCATTTTTTTGGTCGTTATTTTGTTGACACGGAAACAAAACCGTGATAAAAATGGTGATGTACCAAATTTGTTTCCAAGGAATCAAAATTTCAACTTTTGAGGAGAGAATTTAATGTTCAAATTCAGATCACATAATGAACAGAACACAGAGCAAACCGTAGATAAACACGCTCTAATCTTCGGTTTGATCTCTGTGTTTCTGTGCGGAATAGGCTTCAGTATCATCATGCCCGTTGTCCCATTTTTAGTGCAGCCTTATATAAGCAATCCGGGAGAACAGGCTATAGTTGTCACGCTGCTGACGTCTGTTTATGCAGTCTGCGTATTTTTTGCAGCCCCTGCACTTGGAGCTTTGAGTGACAAATACGGGCGTCGTCCATTACTTTTGGTATGCCTTTTGGGTTCCGCGATTGGATACTTAGTTTTTGGGATAGGAGGAGCGTTATGGGTACTTTTTGTTGGACGTATAATAGAAGGTATAACTGGCGGAAGCATAGGTACTATCTTCGCCTATTTTGCTGACATCATTCCACCAGAACAGAGAACCAAATACTTTGGCTGGGTGAGTGCGGTTGTTGGTGTCGGCACCGTCATTGGTCCAACGCTAGGCGGTTTACTTGCCAAGTTTGGTTATTCTGTACCTATGTATTTCGGAGCAATAATAACCTTATTAAATGTTGTTTACGGATTCTTTTTTATGCCTGAGAGCCTTGACAAGAACAATAGACTAAAAGAAATTACCTTGGTAAGACTGAATCCATTTACACAGCTTGCAAGCATATTGTCCATAAAAAACTTAAAAAGGCTACTGGTCTCAGCATTCTTACTTTGGATACCCAACGGATCTTTACAGGCTGTTTTTTCACAATTCACAATGGATACTTTCAGCTGGAAGCCTGCACTAATCGGACTGATGTTTTCAATTATGGGCTTCCAAGACATCATTTCACAGGGTTTCATCATGCCTAAGCTTTTGCTGAAATTTAGGGATAAACAGATCGCAATTCTTGGAATGGTTTCAGAGATTATAGGCTACAGTCTTATTGCACTATCTGCTTTGTTCTCATACTATCCGCTTTTTATCGCTGGAATGTTTATATTTGGTTTTGGGGATTCGATCTTTGGGCCTTCATTCAATGGGATGCTTTCCAAGTCTGTCGATTCTAGTGAACAAGGGAGGATTCAAGGCGGTAGCCAATCTATTCAGGCTTTAGCAAGAATGATCGGGCCTGTCATTGGAGGTCAAATATATGTATCACTTGGCCATGCTGCACCCGCTTTTATGGGGATGATCCTGATAGCTGCGGCAATATCCGTTTTGTATAAGGATACGCATGTAAATATGTAATCTTGCAATCTCATGTTACAATACAACCTGAACTTATATTTTTAGAAGGCGGTTGATACTGTTGATTTACATCATCAAATTTGTATACAGCTTTGTGCTTCCTCCCGGCCTGTTTATCGTGCTTCTGCTAGGTTTAGTCATTTGGTTATGGAAAAAAAACTGCCGGCCAGCACTAGTTCTACTCGGGGTTACACTATTAATGTATTTCTCCATGACACCCTTAGTCAGCGATGCGCTGATCGGCAGTCTAGAACGGAAATATCCGCAGCCGGAAACTTTGCAAGGAGATGTCATCGTCGTACTCGGCGGGGGCGCCAGCTCTGGCACACCGGATATAGACGGCGAGGGCAATTTATACGGATCAGCGGCAAATCGCCTGCTTACTGCTGTTCGCCTCCATCGGCAGACAGGTCTGCCAATCTTATTTTCTGGCGGACAAGTATTCTCCGACAGTGGTAATGAAGCGGATATCGCGCAAAGACAACTACTGGGTCTCGGCATACCCGAAGAGGACATCCTGATCGAAAATCAATCCCTCAACACGGAGCAAAACGCTGTAAATACCGCAGCCATCCTGCAACAAACCGGACTTATAAAACCTATACTAGTTACTTCAGGTTTTCATATGTCCCGAGCGATGTTGCACTTTAAGAATGCAAGGCTAACAGCGCAAGCCTATCCTACGGATTATATCGCCAGCGCTGATATTGCACTGCAGCCCGCCAAGTTCAGTCCATCCCCGGGAGCGATCTCCACAACAGGGTTAGCATTGAAGGAATATTTAGGCCAGCTTGCTGCTCGGCTATTTGATTAGTTCTGTAAATTTCGCATGTACAACCTCAGCGAGTAACTGTGGGGCTACATCCATTTGCTGGCCAATCTTCCCAGCGCTGACAGCCATTGTTTCCAGCCCTTCTGCGCTGCTCTCAATGAACGTGGGGTACAGCTTTTTCATTCCAACAGGTGAACAACCACCGCGGATATACCCTGTCCATTTCTGCAGATCCTTCACTGGCAGCATCTCAATTTTTTTCTCTCCGGCGGCTTTGGCCGCCTTTTTGAGATCCAGCTCTTCGGCAACAGGGATAACAAATACATAAAGATTTGCACCGCTATGAGCGACCAACGTTTTAAAAACCGTCTCTGCCGCCTTTCCAATCTTCTCAGCCACAGCCGTGCCATGGATTAGTCCATCTTCATTGTCATAGGCGAACACTTCATAGCCGATTTTTTTGGCATCCAGCATTCGCATCGCGTTGGTTTTGGTTACTTGCATTGTTGACCTCCCTTTCTATATCCTCTATTCCTTACCTTTATGATCAAAGAGGCCCCAAAGCTATGATAGCTTTCAGGACCTCCTGTTGCTGCCGTGCCCATTAATCTCTGGGATAATTAACCTGCATGATATCCATAAAAGGAACTTTTATGATTTCTTCATGGTTACTGAGGTGTACTTTCCCGGTTCGCGAATCCATTTCCACGATCATACCGCGTACCTCTTCTTCTTTTCCCCATACGGTCAATAAAATCTCAGAACCTTCTTGCTTAGCTTCAACTAACTGATTACCTAACTCCTCAAGCACAAATTCATCTCTTGTGGGCCGCTTGGCCACCTTTGCTTTTGCCACACTAATCCTCCAATAAGCTATTACGGATATTAAGTATATTAAATACTAAGTATGAATGCTCTCATTTATTATACCATGTTTCAGATTAAGGCTCGAACCCCTTCTGGCTCAAGAATAGCTCCTCTTCGGAAAAAACTTGCTGAAGTCCTTCATACACTCTGCGATATGCTGCAGGATCATACCAATCTTCCAGTTGCAGCTCTTCATATAGGGAATAAATCCCTAATCTCCGTGTGCGTTTGCCGCCGCTGCCGTCGCCCATAAAATAGTCATCCACACAGACTCTATCCACCAAAGCCCTTAAGGTTGCTGGAAAAGTTGGACTGCTTGGCAGTACTGGCGCTATAGTAGCTTGAATGGGGATGCCAGCTTCACGTAAAAGCTGTAACGTCTTCAGTCTTGCAGCAATGGGAGGAGCGCTTGATGTGAATTTTTGGCGAATATCTTCTCGGTCTGTTTCTACAGTTATACTTACACGAACCTTATCCTCTAAACGTAATAATAAATCTATATCTCTGCGAACCAGCGGACTACGCGTCTGCACGAATAGGAAATCGGGCGGATCTTGAACCATAACCTCCAGTAAAGATCTCGTCACCTCTTCCTTATGCTCTACCGGTTGATAGGGATCTGTGCTTGACGACATAAAAATAGAGACGGGACCTTTCGCCTTCGCTTTGTGCAGTTCTTTTTGTAAAATTGCAGCCGCTTCTTGTTTAACATCTACCCACGTCCCCCACTCCTCTTTGCGGAACAGCGAGACAGGCATCTGACGTACATAACAATAGGAACAGCCATAAGTGCAGCCCGTATATGGATTTAAGGAATGACTGTAGCCTGACAGATAACCTGTTCCTTTATTCAGCAAGGTTTTTGGGGAGGTGTAATTGGACTCTATTTTCATATATCTGCTGTATACTCTCCTCTCTCCAACTGAAGTAGCTTGGTCTTCATATCCAAACCACCCCGGTATCCTGTTAATGTCCCATTCTTACCAATAACCCGGTGGCAGGGCACCGTAATCAGAATCGGATTCGCGCCAATGGCAGTCCCTACCGCGCGCACCGCAGCTGGTCTTTGAATATGTGTGGCAATATCCGAATAGGACCAGGTTTGTCCATATGGAATTTCACATAACGCCTTCCACACTGCAAGCTGAAATGGAGTTCCCTGATAATCAAAAGGAATGCCGAAGCTCTGCCGGTTCCCTTGCAAATATTCACTAAGCTCCCTCACATAAGGCGCCATCTTCTCATCGTTCTGCACCAGTTCACTCCCCGGAAAACGACGTCTAACCCATTCGCTTAATTCCTCAAAGGGTTGCTGCTGCGAACCCACATAACTTAACCCCTTCTCAGTGGCTGCAATATAAAAACTCCAATCCTTATCGGTTAATAATGTCCAGTATAGAATAGCATTTTTTTTATTCTCCATGATTCGGTCCCTCCAAAATAAAATCAGAAGCCAACGTTACTTTCTGTTTGTTAAGCTGACGAAACTGTGTGGGTGTATACCCCGTTTTTTTCTTATATAAAGTAATAAAATATGATGTATTGGGCAGACCCACACGTAATGCAATCTCAGCAACTGCCTGCTCTGTAGTAAGCAAATACTCAGATGCCTTAGCGATTCTCTTTTGCTGTATATAATCCACGGGAGTGATTCCTGTTACTTTCTTAAAGGTTCGATGTAAATGATAAGGACTGCCATGACATACCTCAGCTAACGTTTCAAGGGTGAGGGGGGCCATATAATTATGATCAATGTACTCCGTCATCACAGCTACCCATTCCTTATCAGGAAGACGCTCACCTGTCGGTTTACATCTTTTGCAAGGACGAAATCCGGCTGCCAGCGCTTGTTCAGCATTCTGAAAAACACACGCATTCTCCCGATTGGGTGCTTTGGATTTGCAGGAGGGTCGACAAAAAATTCCTGTAGTCTTCACCGCATAAAAAAATATGTCGTTATAAGCAACATTGTTTTGCAAAATAGCCTGCCATTGCTCCTCAGTCATTTGTTCCTCATCTTCAATCCTGTTCATCGCCTTCACCTCTAATGCAATTATACCCCTGAGCAGGCTCATCTGTACTCAATTTGGAATGGAAAAGCAAGATAGTGAAATCCAAAAGGGTGAGATTGCTCGTAATTACACTTTGTTTAGCGAATACGCACTACCTTTGTCAACCGTGCAGGGAGCCGCTGCTGGACAACGAATATTACTCATAACATGACTACGTGAACTGGAGGAATCGAAATGGATATTCTAAAAACAAAAGATGCCGCAGAGCTGCTGTCAGTTAGTCTAACCACAATTAAACGTTGGGCTGCCATGTTCCCTGATTTTTTTCCAAAAGACCGATTTGGCCATTATGTTTTCTCGGAGCAGCAAATCGACCTGCTCAATCATATTAAAGACCGTATTAATCACGGAGAGGCCTTGGAATGTATACAACTCACACTCACGAATGAGCAGCAAATTTCCACATCACAACAGGAAAATCCACTACAGCACACAGATGCTGAGCCTATGAAGGATATCTTGTCTCGCATCAACAATGTTGAACGTGCACTCGATCAAAAAGCCGATGAAGTAGTATTGATCCAACTGCTCCAGCAGCGTGAGGAGCTTGAGGACCTACGAATAATGATCAAGCAAATCGCGGCATCCATAGAACCGTTGCAAGTGTCTAACGGCAAACCGCTCACCTCTTATGAAAATTCCCAGTCCACTGCCACTACCAGACTAACGGCTCCGCCAAGAAAACGCGGCCTGTTACGTTCTTTATTTTTCTTTTAAGCCTGAAATGTAAAAAAAGAACCTACTTCAGACAATCGCGAAGTAGATTCATATAAGTAAAACATATTTAGGATCTCCCCCTGTCACCCTAAACGGTGGCGGGGGTTTGCTTTTTCCAAACAAAAAGCTCGATCCTCCGGAACATTCTACTCTTTATGCAATAAAGCTGCTCCTGCAATTCCCGGGTGTGTCATTTCGTATGGGTCCAGAATCAGATTAAGCTCTTCTTCGGTCAGCACATTATATTTAATGCACAATTCCCGTACAGATTCCCCAGTCAAAATCGCCTCTCTAGCGATCCGCGATACCACTTCATACCCCAGATGCGGGTTCACAGCCGTAATGATTCCGACACTCCGCTCCACGTCCCGCTCAAGCTTTTCCTTATTGGCTTCAATCCCAGCCAGACAGAAGTCTGTGAAGACTTGGAAGGAATTGTTCATGATGCTGATGGACTGAATGAGATTGAACACAAGCACTGGCTCCATAACATTCAGCTCCAGTTGACCCGCTTGGGAAGCCAGACAGATCGTATGATCGTTCCCTATGACTTGAAAAGCCACCTGATTAATGACCTCTGCCATAACCGGATTAACTTTGCCCGGCATAATTGAAGATCCAGGCTGGCGTGCAGGCAATGAAATCTCATTAAACCCAGTCCGCGGACCGGAGGCCATCAACCGCAGATCATTAGCGATCTTGGACATGTTCATCATGCACACTTTTAGAGCAGCAGACACTTCTGTATAGGCATCCGTATTTTGGGTGGCATCGACGAGATGATCTGCCGTTACGAGCGGCAATTCACTGATCTCAGCTAAGTGCTCTACCACCAATTCAATATAACGAGGATCAGCATTTAATCCTGTACCCACTGCTGTTGCTCCCATATTGACTTCATACAAATGATGGCGTGTATGCTCAATACGTTTGATATCTCTTTCAAGCACTCTGCGATAAGCCTCGAATTCTTGACCCAGACGAATCGGCACTGCATCTTGAAGATGTGTCCGACCCATTTTTATCACAGGATCGAATTCATCCGCTTTTACCGCAAACACATCATGCATTCTGTGCATCGTTACAAGTAGCTGCTCCAGCAGTGAAAGTGTGGCAATATGAATTGCCGTCGGAAACGCATCATTTGTAGACTGCGCCATATTTACATGTGAATTGGGACTTAAGTGACGATAGTCTCCTTTTTCATGGCCAAGCAGTTCTAAGGCACGGTTAGCAATAACCTCATTCGCATTCATATTTAACGAGGTACCTGCACCACCCTGAATAGGATCTACAATAAATTGCTCATGCCACTGACCCTCGATGATTTCTTCTGCTGCTTTCACTACAACTTCTCCAAGCCCTCGATAGAGACGGCCAACTTCCATATTTGCAAGCGCAGCGGCTTTTTTTACAATCCCCATCGCTTTGATTAACTCTTTGTGAACCCGATAGCCCGTAATAGGAAAGTTCTCGACTGCGCGTAGTGTCTGAATCCCATAATAAGCGTTCTTATCTACCTGTTTACTGCCTAGAAAGTCATTTTCTACACGAAATTCAGTTTCAATCACTGTTATATCCCTCGCATTCATTATGATTAGGTTTATTAGAAAATAAGTAAGCGCAATCATTTCTATCTCACTTAGATATTAACCTTTATTGTGACAAATGTCTCTCAGAAAAATAGGGTTTAATGTAATTAATTACTATTTAGTAACCTGACACCGCTATTCTAAAGGGAAATGTGCTTAGGGAGGATTGAATTACCAAATCGTTAGGTCTAGTTTATCCAGATAAATCGTCGCTCACCCCAATTATAAGTATTTTGGACAAAATCACGTTTACGGATACTTAGGTATCTATTGCGGGCTGTGCAATGGGGCATCACATCCTTTCATGTAGCTCCTTATTAAAGAAGCCGGCCAAAAAGGCCGACTCGGATTACTATTTATCACAGTAATTGTGTTTTTTTATACTGAATAATGATCTAATGAGATCTGAATTCCATTAAGCTGAGCTTGCGGTAATTCTGACTCCCTACTAATACTCAAAACTAAGCTTTCACCATCCATGTTGGTATAATTCGCTGCTAATACCTCTCCCACTTCGAAATTCCTTTCTTTATGAGCCATAGCTGCGGCAAAAGCCTCTAAACCAATAATACCACATTCGGCAGCTTTCTTAATGCCCAATGCTTCAACGATCACACCGCCCGGCATCCCTGCGACGGATACCTCTATGAATCTGGACCGTTCCTGCAGCTGATAAGGGTGAGATAAATAAATAACAAAATACGTCTCACCAACTTGCCCGTACAATGTATACGGCTCTTGTTTCCATTCCCCTTGGGGAAGTACACCTATGATCGTATTCTTCTCACCCTGAGGGATTGGGAATAAAGAAATGATGACATTCTTGTGATAGAGAACCTCCATATAACGGCTTTGATGGCGGGGATCTCCCTCATTGTAGCCTTGTCCCGGGTGGAAGAAATACAGCTGATTTGCGCTTCCCTCTCCACTCACAGGTAACGAAAAAGCCCAGCGAAGCTGCTCATTATCGAATTCCTCAACCCGCTCCCACATCCCGCCTGCTGCAAACTCCTCTGTAATATAAGCATAGGAATGAAGCAAAGGCTGCGGCTGTGGATCCGTTGGGACAACCTTCTGAGTAATCTTCCCTACTTCCACTGGTGTCTGGCGATTCATGGCTGCGGCTAATATTTCATCGGATACTTGATAGAATAATAAACCGGCATACTCAGTGCGCGGCATCCTCTCAGGCAGCTGGAAGTCTCCAAACTGAACATAATCATGAAGTACATTAGCATCGCCGGGAACATCATGCGGCCAGCCTCTAGAATGCGCACCAACCCAAGCACCACGCAGATAGAATTCAGCTCGTACATTCCATAGATGGTCAAGCATTTCTTTAAGGCTTGTAGTAAGCTCCGTATCCTCAGGCGGGACAAGTTCCAACGCGCAGGTGAATGCCTGTACCCAATGCCAAAACCACGGAAGACTGCCGTATTCCGGCATCCCTTTAGTACGAATATAAGCCAGCGTATCCTTCAGACTCTGCCGGCCATCCTCAAGCAATATTTCATCCGCAAACAGGGTGCCAAAAATCAGCTTAGCAGCTGTATATTTAGCTTCATGATGCCCAAAAGTAACCACCGGCTTACGGTAGAAATCACTGCGATAAATATGTCCAAACGCTGTATTCAGAACTATGCGAAGTTGAGCATTTAATGCTCCTCCGTATCTTTTGCAAAAATACGCCATCAGGTTGCCCATAAGCTCCACTGGTAACTCATGCGGTGACGCATCTCGCGGAACCGGATTCAAACCGAGCGGCCAATGACCGTATAACTCTGTGCCGGGCTGCCGGTTCTGAAGCATTAAGATCTCCAGCAGTACATCCTGTGCTTTCTGTTTCGCTTGCTCACGATCAAAAGGCAGCTCAAAAGAATCATCAACAGCCGCTGCAAAAAGATACGAAGCATAATAAAAGTTATTTCGCACATCATCATGGAACCAGAGTCCACTTTCCAATAAAGGGCGTTGCTCTGCTTCCAGTGCTATATTAAAAATAATTTCTTGCTGACGTTCCTTAAAAGTACTCTGGATATTTTTCAACCCCGGCATTACTTTTCAACCTCCATCATTTCAGTTTTATATCATCTTCCGTCATTCATGAAAATCGAGCATAATAGCTCTATTGTGCACACTTTCCGTTCATTTTGCAATTGGAAAAACCAATAAATAAACATAAATAAACGAAATAAAAAAGATTAGTACTTGTAAAATGAACATAAATGGACTAAAGTGTACCTATACGAACGATAATATGTACACAAAGGAGATTGAACATTCAATGGAAAGACGTTTCGCATCCCATCCTAATGAAGTAAAACAATTTGACACTGAGCGCCTCCGTAAGGAATTCCACATTCCCGTTATTTTTGCTCCTGATGAGCTAAAGCTTGTCCTAACCCATGAAGATCGTATGATCGTTGGTGGAGCTAATCCTGTAAAAGAAGAGGTTGCGCTAACTACTGACCTTAAAGAACTTGGGGTTACTTATTTCTTGGAACGCCGAGAACTGGGCATCATCAATGTCGGTGGTAAAGGCTCCGTGGTTGTAGATGGCACAGAATATGAAGTGGATTTCAAAGAATGTCTTTATGTAGGTCAAGGTTCTAAAGATGTAGTCTTCAAAAGTGCAGACGCTTCCAAGCCTGCTAAATTCTATTTGAATTCTGCTCCTGCCCATCAGTCCTACCCTACTACCAAAACCACACTGGCCGATTCTGAATCCGGTGCGATGGGTGGTCTGGAGAACTCTAACGAGCGGACAATCCACCGCTTCATTCACACAAATGGTGTGCAAAGTGCCCAACTGGTTATGGGTATGACCCAACTGAAACCAGGCAGCATGTGGAACACCATGCCAGCACATACCCATCCACGCCGGATGGAAGCCTATTTCTATTTTGATCTTCCGGACGATTCCGTTGTGTTCCACCTGATGGGAGAACCTGACGAAACCCGCCATATCGTAATGCATAACGAACAAGCCGTTATTTCTCCAAGCTGGTCCATCCACAGTGGTGTCGGCACTCATAACTATACTTTTATCTGGAGTATGGCTGGCGATAATAAAAGATATGATGATATGGACCCCGTATCCATGAAAGAATTACAATAGAGATAAATCAACTACGGAAAGATGAGGCAGGCGGATGAACCCGATACGACGACACGAGATGATTATGGAAGTTATGCTGAACCAAAAAGATGTAACGGTGAATGAACTGAGCGATAAGCTTCAGGTTACTGGAAAAACAATACGCGAGGATTTAAGCAGGCTGGAGGAACAAGGGCTGATCGTACGTGTACATGGCGGAGCTGTGCTGGCACAAAGCGACCAGTTTGGTATTTTGCCCTCCAAGGATCCGCTGGATAAATACTCTGACGAGAAGACGGAGATTGCCTTGCGTGCGCTTGCTCATATTGAACCGGACGATATTATCGCTCTTGATGGCGGTAGCACTACGCTTGAAATTGCTCGGCGTCTGGACAATATGCCACTAACGGTAGTCACCAATGATGTATACATCATCAGCGAACTGGTTCCCAAAGATAACATCCGTCTGGTCGTTCCCGGTGGTTATCGTGTCCGTAATATGTTGGCTGGTCCTGAAGCCGTCTCCTATGTACAAAAGCTTAATATTCAAAAAGCATTCCTTTCATCGACTGCTATTCATATAGAGCATGGGCTCTCCATTTATACCGGAGATTTAATTGAGTTCAAGCAAGCCCTTGTATCTACAGCCCGTAAGGTATTCGCGGTTGTAGATCATCATAAATTCGGCCATACTGCACTGCGTACCTTTGCTTCCCTACAAGAAGTTGACGTGATTCTGACGGACAAAGGGCTCTCCCCCGAAACGGCAGATCAGTTCCGCAGTGCAGGCGTTACCATTGAATGCGGGTAAACCCGGAATAACAATCCATTTACAATAAAGGGGCGTAATTTATATGTCATCATTATTCAGCTTGGCAGGTAAAACAGCTATTGTAACAGGCGCAGCTCAAGGTCTTGGACAAGGAATCGCGCTTGCATTTGCAGAAGCCGGTGCAGACGTTGCGTCTGTCTCCCTTAATTCGAGTGAAGAAACTGTAAATGCAGCAAAAGCTTTTGGAGTAAAAGCAGTTAGTATCGAATCTGACTTAAGTGATCACAGCAAGCTGCAAAGCACTTTTGACCAAGCGCTAGAGCTGACCGGACATGTTGACATTCTCGTAAACTGCGCAGGAATGATCCGCCGTGCACCGGCAAAAGATCATAGTGAAAAAGACTGGTTTGATGTCATCAATTTGAACCTGAACACAGTTTTCCTTCTGTCGCAAATCGCAGGCCGCCACTTCCTGGAAAGAGGATCCGGCAAAATCATTAACATCGCCTCCATGCTCTCCTATCAAGGCGGAATCAATGTCCCTGGTTACACTGCGAGTAAACACGGGGTTGCGGGTCTTACTAAAGCTTTTGCCAATGAATGGGCAGGCTCCGGTCTGAACATCAATGCAATTGCACCAGGCTATATGGCTACTGAAAATACCGCTCCAATCCGTGCCGACCAAAGTCGTTCGGACTCTATCTTAGACCGTATCCCTGCAGCACGTTGGGGAACGCCTGATGACGTTAAAGGCCCTGCTGTATTCTTGGCTTCCGCAGCATCTGACTACTTGAACGGTCACGTTCTTAATGTGGATGGCGGATGGATGGCTAGATAATCCATAAAAATGGGTGTCCCATAGGGGCACCCATTTTTTGTGTGGATATGAAGCACTATCGGACTCAGCTGAACAATCTGCACACGCAGCAGCTAAAGGACTCAGCTGACCTTATACACCGTTTTATCCGCTATTTGGATAGCTATCGGACCTCATAGCCGCTATTGGTGCAAAAAACACCAATTATAAGCTCTTTCATGAGCAATAGCGACGTTGGAGTCCGAAAACCTGCTCAAAAGACGATAAATTCGCAAATAGGGGCATCTGGGTCCGAAAATCTCAGTATCAGTGGTTGTGGATCGTTCTGCATCATTTAAATAAGCTTGCAATGGAATTCACATCAAAATCACTAGTCATTCTAAAGTTTCCCGAATTGTATTTATCCTTCTTATCAAGATCCGTCACATACAGGAAGTTAGTATCCGTAAGATTCATGCCAAACCTCAAGCTGTTATTTACAATAATACTTATCCAGTAGGTCTCCGTAGATTTGTCCAAAGCACTACTTCTTCTCAATTTTACATCTGAAAAAGCATAAATGATCTTTTCAATTTCCTTCGGATCTTCAATCACTACCTTTTCATCCACTAAAGATTTCTCAATCTCGATTGAGGTGATTTCAGTTTCATCGATTTGATCCAACACTAAATTCTCAAATGAATTATAACTATGGTAGAGATTAATGATTACAGGGATTTCGATTAATAAAAAAATGAGTACGAGAAATACATAACGTTTCTTCATATTCATAATTATGAACACCCTATTTCTACAAACTCCTCTGGATGAGTGCGAATATAATTGCCGATAATTCTATGCGTATTTGGTGTCAGGTTCTTATATCGTTCGAATAACTCACTAATTACTTCTAACAGCTGAGGGTCTCGATCCAAATCCGTGATGGCCGCATCCGCCCACTCTTTACCCAGTCGATGATTTCTTTCCTCGAGAAATGTCTTTGTTTCCTGAAGCAAAAGAATCATGGGTGAATCGTCAAAAAATCGTATGCCTCCTATCACCCCTGTCCAATACCCTGGCAGGTCTTGCATGTAGGAAATCCAAGCATAATATTCCCCTTCGGAATTACAGCTGTGACCATATAGCACTCTGAACATGCATAAGGCTTGTTGCCCCTCTGTGAGCTTCGAGATCACTTCTGATTTGGTCGATGGCGATTTTCCGCGAATCAGCTGAAAGGTAGGCTCCATACAGGCCCATCCTAACCTTTCATCACTTAAAGTGTCCAAGTCTTCCCGCTTCATGGCTACTAAATTCATTTAACTCCTCCTTTGATTAACATCCAAAAATATACATATATTTCTTAACGATGTCAATAAAAATCACTTGGGGACATTAAGTAATTCGATCGTTTTTATGATAGGCTTTAAGCAGTAGATATTTTCACAAAGGAGCTTTTCTATGCATAATGAGATACTTACTATATTTGATGAAGCGGGTCACCGAATCGGTACAGCTCCACGGGCAGAAGTACATCGGTTAGGACATTGGCACGAGACCTTCCACTGCTGGTTTATAAGCAAAACCCAAGAAATCCCCTATATTTATTTACAGCTTCGTAGTGAGCAGAAACAAGATTATGCAGGATTGCTGGACATCACGGCCGCTGGACATTTGCTGACACACGAAACGGTAGAGGACGGGATTCGCGAGGTTCAAGAAGAACTCGGTTTGGAGCTAGCTTTTGATGAGCTGATTCCCTTAGCTACAATTCCTTACAGTATGATCAAAGAAAATCTTATCGATAAAGAACGAGCGCATGTTTTTGTTTATAACAATCCTTATCCTCTGGACGATTTTAAGCTGCAAGAAGAAGAGGTTGCAGGAATAGTTATCACAAAGTTTGCGGACTTCCGAAGCTTTTGGCAGGGAGAAATACATAGTCTACAAATCAATGGTTTCAAAGTAGATTCAAACGGACAAAAAATCAACATTCAACAAAGTGTGGATCGGACTCATTTTGTGCCTCATGAAGCAGCTTATTTCACTCGGATCATTGAGGGCATCGAAGCAATAATTCTAACATCACCCATCGTCACGGAGGACATATGATCATTAATCCTCAAACATTTACAGTCAATGGAATCCAATACAGCATTAGATCTGCTGCCTCTAAAGACGCTAAAGTGTTATCTGAATTAAGAGTGCGGATCGATGGAGAAACCGAGAATTTAGATCGGGAACCAGGCGAAGCCTTTATTGACGAAAAAGGGTTTGAACAGCTTATTCAAGCCGATTCTGAGAAAAATAATAACCTTTTTCTAGTCGCAGTAGTTGATAATCAAATCGTTGCGTTCTCCAGATGCGAAGGTTATCCCTTAAAAAGATTTGCTCATAAAGTAGAATTTGGAGTATGTGTGCTGCAGGATTATTGGGGATATGGTATTGGAAAAAATCTTCTCGCCGAATCGATTGCCTGGGCTGACACTAATGGTATTCAAAAGATCACCCTAAATGTGCTGGAAACGAACACCAACGCTATTAAGCTATATCAAAAGCTTGGCTTTGAAATTGAAGGGATTTTAAAGAAAGATAAACTTCTATCGGACGGCAAATTGTATAACACCATTATGATGGGAAGAGTTAAGAACTGATTCTATTCAAAAAAAAGGCAGAACCTGAAACTCAGGTCCTGCCTTTTTATTATACTAATGCTTTACGCTTCAACATCGCAAGTCCATTCACCGCTAGATTCAATAGGGCCGGAGCTGAAAGACCTGTTTCCAAGTCTGTGTATTCCGCTCCATCCAGCTCTACCGTTTGCGGACTGCCGCTGAAATTTTGCACAAAAACATAATCACTTTCGCCATCTGTGCGAAGTTGTGCAGTCACACCTGCTGGAAGCTCACTATCCATCGCACGGGTAATTCCTGCCTTAGATGTGATCGCTGCGTATAGCTCAACATAGAACGAAGTGTCTTTCACACGGGTAGCAAGATGGTACGCATTTCCTTCACCAAAACGATTGACTGTAAGCGCTGGACGGCCCGCATAGAAATCGTTGCGATAATGCCCCAAAGCCTCTGCACCTTCCAAATGAATCAGCTCGGCTATCTCATGCGCATCGTAGTCACCGCTTAGCTTAAGTTTATTACCGGCCTCCATCACTAACCCGTTCAGATCACGGCTGTGCAGCCCTTCTGTCTCCTCTGCCCAAATCCCCAGTGTTCTGCGCAGTGGACCAGGGAATCCTCCCAGATGACATAAATCCGTTTCGTTAACTACTCCTGACCAATAGGTTGCGAGGAATGTGCCGCCTTGCTCCACATATTTCTCAATGCGCTTTCCATTCTCTTCACTAATCAGGTATAACATAGGGGCAACAACCAGCTTGTAAGCAGACAGATCATCTCCAGAGCCTATAATATCAACTGGAATGCCCAGCTCCCAAAGTGCACGATAATGCTGTAGCACCGTCTCCTCATAACGTAATCCGGAATTACGGATGCCTTGCGCATCCTTTATCGCCCAGCGGTTGTCCCAATCGAAAATAATCGCCGTCTGCGCCGGAGTGGACGTACCCACTACTTCCGTCATTCCCGCCAGCGTCTTTCCTACTTCCGCTACATCTTGGAATACTCGAGTCTCGGAGTGGCCACTGTGGTCTACAACTGCGCCGTGGAACTTCTCACTTGATCCGCGGCTTTTGCGCCATTGAAAATACTGCACAGAATCCGAACCATGCGCTACCGCTTGCAAGGAAGACAGCTTGTGCATTCCGGGACGTTTCAGCTTACTGACCGATTGCCAGTTCGTAAGGGATGGCGTGCTTTCCATCAGCAGGAACGGTTTCTTTTTAAAAGAGCGCATTAAGTCGTAGTGCATCGCCGTCCATGCTGCCAATCTAGTATCGTCACCGTCTTCGGTATAATGCCAGTCTGGATAAGCGTCCCATGAGACCACATCCAGGATTTTGGCCAGCTCGCGGTAATCAATGCCATCGATCATATGCATATTCGTCGTGATAGGCAGCTCTGGATTGTAAGGACGAACCGTATTGATCTCGTGCTGGCAGAAATCAATTGTCCGTTCACTAACAAAACGCCGCCAGTCAAGATTCAAGCCGTGTACTTGTGTCTCACCATGTGGAGCTGGGGATTCAATCTGTGACCATGAAGTGTAGGTATGGCTCCAAAAAGTAGCCCACCAAGCATGATTCACCTCATCCAAACTGTTATTATATTTCACCTTCAACCATTCTCTAAAAGCATCCTGGCAGAGCTCGCAGTGACACTCCCCACCGAACTCATTCGAAATATGCCAACCGATAATGGCTGGATGCTGGCTGTACCGTTCCGCTAGCTTTGCATTCAGAATTGCAGTTTTCTCCCGGTACACTGGTGAGGTAAAGCAATGGTTATGACGGAAGCCATGCAAATTGTGAACACGGTTACGCTCCACTCTTAAGACTTCTGGATATTTTTGCGACATCCATGCTGGGCGGGCACCACTTGGCGTTGCCAAGATAGCGTAAATCCCATTCTCTGCAAAAGAATCAAGTACACCATCCAACCATTCGAAAGTGAACACACCCTCTTCAGGTTCAAGAGATACCCACGAAAAAATGCCTACGGACATGACATTGCAGCCCGCCAGCTTCATTAATCGGATATCCTCACGCAATACTTCCGGATATTTCAGCCATTGTTCAGGATTATAATCAGCACCGTGCAGCATGACACCAGCTTTTCTGCTTATCGGGGAATGTTTTTTATTCATTGTGTACGATCATCCTCTCAATTCTGCCCATTTATAGAATGGGACTATTCTCTGATGATAGGCTAGAAGCGTAAGCTATCTTATTCAGGAATCATCATTTATACTATTTATAATATAAGAAAATTCATTTCAATCAGTAGGAATATAGTCTCGAAGTGATAGCACAAAATGAAGATGAGGTGATAAACCTGCTACCTTTTTCTCTGATTGAATTACCGCGCGACTCTGGAACGTTGCCCCTATCCCCCTACTCTGTAGGTCGCCATATCCAATTCCATCATGTGCGCCCAGCAGGATTTCCTGTGTATCAAATCTTTTTAATCCGGACCGGAACCGGGTTATTTCGTGATCTGGAAAGTGGCACAGAAATCATACTGGAACCGGGGATGGCTTTTGCCTTCCCGCCCGATCGTGGTCATGAATATTATCCTACCTCTCATGAACCGTGGCATGTTGGCTTTATCGGCTTTCAAGGCAGTCAAGCTCATGGATTGCTGGAAGCGCTTGAACTGCTCCCTTCTGTTCCTTATCGAACGGATCGTTTTGAACAATGCTGGGAAGAAATCGGCCAAATCTGGCATACGGTGAATTCTCCTGCCCCCAATCGGCAGGACGAGATGTGGATGCAAGAGTTGTCTATCACACTCTATAGACTGCTCTTGATGCTGCGCCCTGCCAAGAGTTCAGAAGTCTCCGGTAATCGTCTAGCCTTCGAGTCGGTCCGAAATGAAGCCCTAACTACAGCCGTCGGGCTGATCAACGAACATTACACAGAACCGCTTCTGATCTCCAATCTTGCAGCAGCAGTCGGGTACTCTGTGCAGCATTTCCAGCGTTTATTTGTGCAGGAATATGGGGTCACTCCGCATAAGTATTTGCAGAATCTGCGGCTGGAGCGGGCGCTGCAATTAATGACGGAGGATGTGGAGATCCCCGTTCAAGATATTGCGCTTCAGCTGGGCATGGAGACTAATTATTTTATACGTGTCTTCCGAAAAAACTACGGCTGTACACCCGGAGTAATGAAAATACGTTTGCTACAAGACGAGCAAATGAAGTAACGCTTCCAAGCCTAAAGAAGATATTGTGAAATTAAGCAAATGATAGCTTGTAAATTGGGGGCACCTTAATGAAAACATTATCTGATATTAACTTTAGAGATCCCTATATCCTATCTGTTCCTGAACTTGGTCAATACTATTTATTTGGCACAGATGGCTTAACAGCTTGGAGTGGCGCACCTCACGGCTTCGATGTATATATCAGCTCAGATCTTCAGGAATGGTCCGGACCCATTGCTGCCTTTCGTCCAGATCCTGATTTTTGGGCTGATCATCATTTCTGGGCACCAGAGGTTCATCGCTACAACGGAAAATATTATATGTTCGCTTCTTTTAAAAGACATGGCGTTCCACGGGGGACACAAATATTAAGCGCGGAAACACCTGAGGGTCCTTATCTTCCTATCAGCAATCATCCGATTACCCCTGCTTCTTGGGAGTGCCTTGACGGAACGTTATATGTAGATAAAGAAGACAAACCTTGGATGATCTTTTGCCGTGAATGGATTGAAGTGACGGATGGAGAAATGTATGCCGTTCGGCTGAAGGAGGATTTAAGTGCTACTATTGGCGAATCTATGCTGCTTTTCCAGGCTTCACAAGCTCCTTGGACGGTAGGTGGCAAAGAAGGGCAATACGTAACTGACGGTCCTTTTATGCATCAGACTAGCAGTGGTGAGCTGCTTATGTTGTGGTCTAGCAGTGGAGCTAGTGGTTATGCCATGGGTTTAGCCCGATCCGTCAGCGGTGACATTAGTGGACCTTGGCAACATGATCCTGAGCCTCTTTATGCCAAAGATGGCGGACATGGAATGTTGTTTCGTGATTTGACGGGCAGACTTATGCTGGCCATTCATGCCCCAAATCTCAACCCACAAGAACGGCCGCTGCTTATTGAGGTCCAGGAAAGCTCCAGAACGATTTCGATAAAATCATTGTAATGTAGAACGGAGTAGAACCCTTGGAACAAAAGATTAAGTCTTTATTTAATGACCAGATTGTAAGTGCTGCCTGCACGAAATACGGTATCCCCATAGATGAGCTAAGCTTCATTGGCGGATTTCAAAATTTTGTTTATGAATATCAACTTAGCAATCATCAATATATTCTAAGATTTACTCATAGCTCGCTGCGCAGTATGGAATTGTTAACGGCTGAACTTGAATGGATTCTATACCTGGCTGATCATGGCGTTTCCGTATCAAGACCCGTAGGTTCTCTTCTGGGTAATCTAGTTGAGCAAATAGAGATTGGTGATTCATGCTTTATGGTATCTTCCTTTGAAAAAGCACAAGGGAAACGAATAGGTTACCCAGACTGCCTGAAGGATCTAGACCTCTATGAGCAGTGTGGCATGATCACTGGACAAATGCACAGATTAGCAAAATCTTATAAACCACAGTCCAAAAGACATGCGTGGCATCAGAACTACTACCTGCAGAATGTAACCAGGTTTATTCCTCCATCCCAAAGTGGCGTTTTGGAAAGCTGTAAGGCGCTTATGGATCAGCTAAAGCATCTCGACGCTGATATAAATACCTATGGTCTCATCCATGGGGATATCAATGTAGGCAACTTTTTGGTCGACAATGGCAAGCTGACCTTGTTTGATTTTGATGAAGCTCAGTACAGCTGGTTTGTAGAAGATATCGCCATTCAACTGTATTATCTAGTCTACGTTTACGGGGATGATAGTATGGAGGACAGGCAGCTTCAATGTCAGCGTTTTATGGAGCATTTTCTGAAAGGCTACGTTAAAGAGAACAGGATTTCAGAAAATGAGCTGAAGTTAATTCCTCTTTTTCTTCGATTAAGAGAGATTATTGTTTATACGGGGATGTACCGGAGTTTTGATATGTCTAACCTAGATGATTGGACCAAGGATTATTTAACGCAGAGTAAGGCGAGAATCGAGAATGGCGTATCCATCATTGAATCTTGTTTCTGAACAAACATCCAAAGTGTTTCATATGATGTGTCTCTCTTACAAAACCCACAGCTATCACTGTGGGTTTTGTGTTTTTTAAACAAGTCCATTTTTGCTTTTAAGAGGTTGATATGCCGTTACTCTATCCTAACTTGGACATATCGTATTATGAGACTTTTCCCAAAAATGCATATGAGGGGTTGGTTAAATGAGTGCTGTACCTCACAACAAGGCGAACCAACAAGGTATTTCTATTATTACCTGTACCAATCGCCATAATTATTTAAACAACCTATTTCAAAATTACAGCAGACAAAAATATGCCAATAAAGAACTTATCATTATTATCAATAATAATAAAATTCCACTATCCCCCTACCAAACCTTAGCTAAAAAACACAAAAATATTAAGATATATCGTAAACCTGAACAGCAATCTCTCGGTTCATGCTTAAACTATGCCGTAACAAAATGCAAATATCATACCATTGCCAAATTTGATGACGACGATTATTATGCCCCTTATTATTTGACGGAAAGTATTCTGACCTTAAAAAGAACTAAAGCTGATATCCTTGGAAAACGGGCTCACTATATGTATTTACTAGGTTCAAAGACTTTGATTCTTCGTTTCGCAAATGATGAACACCGAATGGTTACCCATCTCCCTGGCGCTACGCTCGTCTTCAAACGAAAAGTATTCGATCATGTGAAATTTCCTAATAAAAACGTAGGTGAGGATGATCTCTTTTGCAGCAGAAGCAAAAAGAAAGGTTATAAGGTTTATTCTGCAAGTAAAAATAACTTCGTTGCCATACGTAGAAAAAACTCTTCAAAACATACATGGATCATCAGTGATAGTACACTAATAGCTAACCATAAGATCATCCGGAATATTAAAAACTATAGGAATTTTGTTGGACGCCGTCCAAAGATTTCGTTATGAAATTAACTGCTGAATCTACTTCATCTGCTGTGTCTATTCTAACTTGTACAAAACGAATGGATTGTATTAAAACAATATTTGATAACTATCAACGACAGAATTTCAAATCTAAAGAGCTTATCGTGATCATTAATAATGATAGCTTGAAAATAGAAGACTATATACATGCTGCAAAAAAACATAAAAATGTACGGATCTATAAACTACCTGAATATCGTTCACTGGGGTTTTGTCTGAATTTTGGTGTGCACTTAGCGAATTATAGCTGTATCGCTAAATTTGATGACGACGATTATTACTCTGCCAACTATTTAACGGATAGTATGAACACCCTCCATAAAACTAAAGCTGATATCGTTGGAAAACGAGCTCACTATATGTATTTAACTGATAAGAAGCTCCTTTTGCTTCGTTATCTTCATATGGAAAATAAACAGGTAACCAATGTTCAGGGTGCTACCCTACTCGTAAAACGAAATGTCTTCCAGCAGATTTCCTTTCCAGATTGGAATAAAGGTGAATGCGTTAAGTTTTGTGCGGATTGTGCTGCACAGGGCTTTAAGATCTATGCAGGAAATAAGTATAACTTCGCTGCGATTCGTAGAAAAAACTCCAAAGATCACACTTGGGTCGTTAGCGACAAGAAACTTCTAGCTCAAAATGTTAAAGTTCTAAACGTGAAAAACTTCAAAAAATACGTAACGCGAGGCTGATTTAATCAATCTAATCCTACCAGCTATGCCTTAGTAACCCAATAAAAAGACTGGACAGCAATATAGCTAAGCGGCTATTCGCATCCAGTCTTTCATATTTTTAAAAAGTATAATCGTAAAATTTCTCTGCATTCCTTAAGCTGGACCATACATCAGAGCTTTCTCCGCCTATATACCAATAAGCTACTCCAGCAAGTTTTTTAGTAACCGCTAAGTTGTATTTTGTTATTAATGAACGCCCATCCTCAATCCAGATCGTATGTTTTATAGCTTGTTTCGAGTAGCCCGCGACATATTGTCCCAGCGAAGGATTCCACACGGGTCTCGATGCATAGCTGCTGATAATCTGATTTTGCTCCGGAAGCGTAATATATTGAGAGGATAAAACCGTCCCCTTCTGGTTCAATGTCCAATCCCGATTATATAAGGGCAATGCCAATATAACTTTTTGACTAGGTACAACTTTTAGGATTGTATTCACAGCCTTTTGATCATAAGAAAGCGAGGCATTGGACCCCGGAACTTGACTCCCGTCATAATGCTCATCATAACCCATCATCACCATATAATTCACTTGCTTGCCTAGGGCAGCATAGTCAAAAGCTTCTGTCCAATCCGTTCCAAGATCAGGAGATACATCCATCGACAGGATAACATCGAGCGAATGCATTTTCTCGGCTAATAAAGTAATAAACGAAGTCAAATACACACGATCTTCGGCCGCTACATTTTCAAAATCTATATTTAGTCCATCTAATCCATATTTACTCACTAAAGCAGCTAACTGATTAACTGCCGTATTCCTTGCGGTTGTACTCAACAGCATCTGATGCGTCGCTTCTTGATCCGATCGATTGCCAACCATCGCCCAGACTTGCTTCTTATTATTTTTTGCCCAAGTCACCAGCGAGGCGTCTGTCGAATCCGTTACTGCCCCTGTTTTCCCAACATAATACCAACGTGGTGATAATGTGTTGACGTTCGATTGCAGAACATGATTCTCAAATTGTGCCGTCGTGAGACCATACTGCCAGCCTATAACAATACGTTTGTCCGGATTACTTTCCAGCTCTGCCGCCCAGCTTGTATGTTGCAGCACCCGATCCATCAGCACTGCCGTCTCTTGCCTTGTTATCGGGTCCGTGGGCCGAAAATTTCCGCTATTATCGCCTTTCATTAATCCGCGATCATTAACCTTAGCTACAGCAGCACTTGCCCAGCTAGCAATTTGTTGCCGATCCTTAAAATTAGTTTGTGCGGCAGTTGCAGTGTTTGTTTGCTTTAGAGCTTTGGCTATCCACACAGCCGCTTCCTGCCGAGTGACTGCTTTTGCGGGTGCAAAAGTAGTTGCCGAAGTGCCGTTCGCCAGTTCAAGCTGAACCGCAGCCTGAATCCAGCCGTAATACCAAGCGCTTTTGGCTACGTCGGTATAAGGAGATACCGGACTCAACGCTGGATCAAGCTTCAACAGTCGATCAAGTACTGTTATAAATTCAGCTCTAGTAATCGATTGAGTAGGTGAAAATTTAGTATTCGAGGTGCCAGTTAATATATTCCGGTTATATAAATCTATGATTTCTTTTTTTGCATAACTAGTGTTTATATCCTCAAAAGGAACCCCATTATCGGCCGATATATGCTGAATAAATACTCCGGCGGCTAGCACGACAGCGAGGGTTATTATAGTAAATCTAGCAAATATATTTTTCACGGGTTAAGAGATTCCCCCTTGGTTATCAATCTTTGAATTATACCAAGGATACAATCAATAAACATCGCTAAAATATTGGTAGAGTACGATAGGATCAGCTCTTCGGATTACGCAAAAAGAGACTAAGAACCACACCACACAGCGCCAAGACCAATGAAACTAGGAACGTATCGTGGAATCCTGCAACCATAGCCGCTGAGGGTAGTTTCTGATTCCCTAGACTCATATGTGTAGCTATATTGGAAGTCAATAAGCCCGACATTATAGCGACAGCAAAGGAACCCACAATTTGTTGCGCAGAGGCAGTAAGTGGGGTAACACGGCTGATCAGATCCTTCGGAGCGGCCTTAAGCACATGTGTACCGAGCTGCATAGTAGTTAATCCTTGGCCAAGTCCCATAATGGCAAAATAACTGATCATAACGTATACACTTGTATCATTTTGTAAACGTGACAAGAGAAAGAGTCCGGTGGACAGCAGCACAAGTCCAGAGAACACAACGGGCCGAGCTCCAAACTTATCAAATAACTTTCCTCCAATAATCATGCCAGCAAAGGATATTAATGCTTGGGGAATAACTAAAAGCCCCGATTCAAAGGAAGAAAAACCTCTGACCTGCTGCAAAAAAATTGGAATTAACAGAATCGAACCAAATAAGGCGAACTGATTAATCCAGGTCAAAATCATACCTTTACTAAATTCTAGAGATCGAAAAGAGCGAAGTTCCAATAACGGTTCTTTTTGGCGCAATTCCACGAAAATAAACAAGGCTAAAGCAATGAAGCTGAACGCAAGAGATATAATCGTTATACGATCCCCCCAGCCATCTACTCCCCCTCTATGCACCCCAAATACCAAGCTGGAGAAGGCGAGCGGTGATAAAATCACACCCCAAATATCCAATTTAGCTTTATTCCCCTTCTCTATTACCGGAAGAAATTTCACTCCAACAATCATTGCAATAATGCCAATGGGAACATTAATCAGAAAAATCCAGTGCCAGCTGGCATATTCCAACAGCCATCCTGACAGTACAGGACCAAGAACAGGCGCAATTAACATCGGTAGTCCAAGCAATCCCATGATTGAACCTCTTTTATCGGGAGGTGCGATTTTGAATGACATAGCCATACCAATTGGAGCAATCATCCCTCCGCCTAATCCCTGCAAAATACGAAAGATTATCAGCTCTGTTGTGGATTGTGCCATAGAGCATAATAAAGACCCTATGGTAAACAATACGATCGAAGCTAAAAAAACACGTTTGGCAGTGAACTTATCCGAGAACCAACCGGCCAATGGGATAATTACGGATAAAGCCAGCGTATAACCCGTAATGGCCCACTGTATTGTTTTTAGGCTGGCATCAAAGGTTTTTTCAAGCTGCGGGATCGCTACATTCATAATTGTACTGTCGAGCATAACCAGCAGCATTCCTGTTATAAGTGCCAGTATTACGGGAAGTATTGCTTTTATAGAAAATTCTTTGGTGACTGGTTGGGATTGTTCCACTTGAAGATTACTCATGGGTCTATACACATCCTTTTTAATTTTTACTAATTAAATTGCTAACTGCTGCCTCCTTTTTTTAAAAAATCGCACCTTTAAACTAACAGTGTAAGATTAATATAGCACCCGTTTATTTGCTTGTAAATAAAAATATCTAACAGTGTAAGATAAAGCAGTAATCTAACGATGGTAGACCAGCCATTCATCTTCGCTTATGATAAAGAAAGACAGTAACAGGAGGTCGTTTCGATGAGAATCAAAAATCTGCAAATCACTGAACAAGATATAATAAAAGCTTCTTGGGTGCTGTTGGATGATATCGGCATAGAGGCATTTAGTATGCGTAAATTAGCAGAACTACTAAAAATACAAGCCGCCTCTCTGTATTGGCATTTTAAGAGTAAACAGAGCATTTTCCAGACGCTTGCTAATGAGGTCGCCAAAGAAGCCCTCGAAACTGCGAATCTCGAAGGTACTTGGCAAGAACAGTTATTTAATTTTGTGGACCGAATTCGTGGGGTTTTACATAAGTATCCTTGCTCGGCTCAGCTGATGATGAGAACCTTGCCTTCTGAACCTAATTATCTATCTTTACTGAATACTTTGCTTCAGATCGTGGATCATCTTCCTTTAAGCGATAGTGATAAATTCTCCTTGATTGCATGCGTGTTAAACTATGTAATCTCATTCGAATTGGACAAATATGAGCAGGATCGAATAGACTTAGCCATGAAAAATGAACCTAATGGAGATGCTAGAGTGGTTTTTAAACAATCGCTTGAGCACTTATCCGGGGATGGACCTAATGTTATAAAACGAATGTACGAAAACAATATTTTTAATGAAATTGGCTCCGATAAGATGTTCTATACAGGTCTAAAAATAATGGTGGGCGGAATTGAACAGTTAGCTAATGAGCGACAAGAACAACAAGAACAACAAGAGCGACGGTAGAACTTAGGAATTTTTCACGAAAATAAATCTTGCACAAAAAAAGGGCATCCCAGCAGCCAATTTCGGCTTTTGGAATGCCCTTTTTTTAAAGAGCCCGAAATAAAAATTCTCCTGTGGACTGGATGTATCTATACATCACTCCACACGCCACTAATATCACCACACCAATACCTAACATAACGAGATCACCATTTAGATCAGATAAAAGAAAACTCAAACCAAATGGAATCAGCAAGCTGATAAATCCTATAATCATCGCTACAAGGACCGAAGCACTTTGTTTAATTACAGAGACTTCATTGGTCCACTCCAGTTTAGGAAGCTTCAAGTTTACGATCACACCTACCATTGCGGTAAGACAAGCGTATAGGACGGGGATTATTAGCAATAACAAGCTCTCCATCCAGCCAGTGCCCAGAGAAATCATAAGAAGCACACTACTAACAATCACAATCGGCACAGTAATGGTGAGATTCACTGCGATTTTACTTAATAATATAGTTTTTGTCGGAACGGGAGCGCTTTTTAAAATCCAAATATGGTTACCTTCAAGCGAAATCGAACTCGAGGTCGTACAGCTTAATGCTACAAAGAAGGAAACAAATAGTGGCGCCAATCTGCTTAGATAATTAGAGAGTTCTGGTATCTCAATAATCTTTCCTAATTGCTCTGAGCTAACAAACAGTAAGGTGATCGCCATGACAAGTAGCATTACCATACCAATACTTGTATTTAGCACATATATAGAAGAACTGAAATAGCGGCGCAGCTCTTTTTTATACAATGTGTAAAGCGGTGAAGAGACTGCAAGTGACCTCATTTGATACTTATTCTTTGAGTAAGAAGTCGTAAGGCCTGTGTGTATTGCTTTATATTTGCTGCCAAGAATAAGGGTAAACAGCATAAAAGAAAGTAATGAAATTCCTATAAATAATAGTAAAGGAGCTACCTGATACGAGCAGACAGCATCTACATACATGACCGTCAAAGGATATAAGTTAAAGATTTGATCGCCAATTTGTGTGCTCATATCTGCAATTAACTGCGGGTCATTCCCATTCATTTGGCTTGAACCCAAAATAATAACAATGATTACGGCAAAAGTCAGAATGAGACTTATTAAACGACTTCCTTTAAACCGTGAGGAGATCCAACTAATCAATGCCCCAATAATCGTTGCAGCAATGATCGGCACTAATGGGATAAATAGCAGCGTTATCATGAAAAATAAATAATACACTACTGCCGGATTTACCTTTATAGCATAAACTACACCTGCTGGCACCATCACCATCAATGAGAACAGTATATTCAGCACGTAGAGCTGAACTACACGGCTTGCTACGATATGGCTCGTTTTGATAGGCAGCGACATTACGAGATCGTAATCTTTGGAGCCAAATAATACCCCACTCGCCTTATAGATCGTTGTAAAAAATCCAATCAAGCAAGTAACAGCCATCATAATCGCAAGCAGCAGCTCTGGCCGGCCTATCTGTTCAAGGGTCTCTGCTATCATGAAGCTATATCCAAACGAAACCACTGCCATCATGACAATCCCTATTAAGATACCGATGCTCAGCAAAAGCATTTTTCGTCTTTCTTTCATATCTCGTGTATGCAAAGCTTTATTTAACCCAAAGGATGAGATTAGCTGAATTTTCGTCAATCTCCAGATATTAATCATGTTTTATCAACTCCAAAAACACATCTTCAAGGCTGCTGTCACCCTTCACCTCTTCTGTTTTCCCATGAGTGATCAATTCACCCGCTTTGATAATGGCAATCTTATTGCAGAGCTTCTCGGCCACATCCAGTACATGCGTCGAAAAAAAGATCGCACTGCCCTGACTGCAAATCTCCGTCATGATTCTCTTGAGCGTGTGTGCCGCTTTTGGATCAAGTCCCACAAAGGGTTCATCCAGAACCAGCAGCTTCGGTTTATGAATAAGCGCGGAGATAATCGCGAGTTTCTGTTTCATACCATGAGAATACGAGGAGATCAAATCCCCCAGATTAGAAGTAATCTCAAATTCATCGCTATATTTCTTTATCAATAACTCCCGATCCGCTTTCGATACGCTAAAAAGATCACCAATAAAATTCAAGTACTGAATGCCCGTCAGATGATCGTATAAATCCGGATTATCTGGAATATACGCAGTAATCGCTTTGCAGGCTAAAGGATCTTTTTTAATGGAGTACCCACCAATCTCGATATCTCCCTCCTCAAAATCTAAAACTCCGACCACTGCTCGGATAGTCGTTGTTTTCCCTGCACCGTTATGACCGATAAAGCCATAGATGTCACCTTTTTCGACCACTAAATTTAGATCATTTACCGCCTTCTTGCCACCCTTATAGCTTTTGGTAAAATGTTTGATTGTCAACATCTTGCCACTCCCCTTCCAATCTCATAACACTCTCAATATGCCATATTTACTGTAGCTTCGTCGTCTTCAATATACGTTTCTTATAATACGTTTAGCCCGTCCAGATAGTTCATTCGTTTGCAAATATTTTATTTTGAGATTTTCACCTCTAACGGGTGGGATAAAATTACGATTAAGTGCAACACGGTCCGTAAGGGCAAACAAACTACTTTGGGGACGTTGAGATAACTACTTGGGTGACGATGAGATAGCTAACTTTAGAACGCTAAGCGAACTACTTTCTAATCATTCTACTCCGGATCAGAAGCAATCTACCTTTGGTAGTGGCAGCCATTGCTACGTATCGGACCGAGGCGCCCTTATTTCGCAAATTCACGCTCTTTTCCACCCCGTTCGGACTCAGATGCAGCTATTGTGCCACATCCGCTCCTTTTTGCTGCAAAATCAGGCGAATAAGTGCTATGCAGTCCGTTACTTTGAAAAAAGGCACCAAAAACATCATTTAGCTGCAATACGGTCCGCAAGGCTAAACAAACTACTTTGGAACGGTAAACAAATTACTTTAGTGACGATGAGCTAACTACTTTGGAACGCTAAACAAATTACTTTAGTGACGATGAGCTAACTACTTTGGAACGCTAAGCAAACGACTTTCTAAGCATTCTACTCCAGAACAGAAGCAATCTACCTTTGGTGGTGGCTGCCATTGCAACGTATCGGACCGAGGCGCCCTTATTTCGCAAATTCACGCTCTTTTCCACTCCGTTCGGACTCAGATGCAGCTATTTTGCCATATCCACTCCTTTTTCCTGCAATTTCAGCTAGATAAGCGCTATGCAGTCCGTTACTTTGAAAAAAGGCGTCAAAAACACCATTTAGCTGCAATACGGTCCGTAACGGTAAACAAATACTTTGGAATGATAAGCAAATTACTTTGGTGACGATGTGATAGCTACTTTGGAACGTTAAGCAAACTACTTTGGGGACGGTGAGCTAACTACATTGGAACACTGAACAAACTACTTTCTAAGCATTCTACTCCGGAACAGAAGCAATCTACCTTTGGTGGTGGCTGCCATTGCAACGTATCGGACCGAGGCGCCCTTATTTCGCAAAATCACGCACTTTTCCACTCCGTTCGGACTCAGATGCAGCTATTGTGCCATATCCACTCCTTTTTCCTGCAAATTCAGCCGAATAAGTGCTATGCAGTCCGTTACTTTGGGAAAAGTCGCCAAAAACACCATTTAGCTGCAATACGGTCCGTAACGGTAAACAAATTACTTGGGTGACGATGAGATAGTTAACTTTGGAACGCTAAGCGAACTACTTTGGGGACGGTTGGCTGACAGCTTTGGAACGCTAAGCAGACTGACGATGAGCCAACTACATTGGAACACTGAGCAGACTGACGATGAGCCAACTACTTTGGAACACTGAGCAAACGACTTTCTAAGCAATCTACTCCGGATCAGAAGCAATCTACCTTTGGTGGTGGCAGCCATTGCTACGTATCGGACCGAGGCGCCCTTATTTCGCAAATTCACGCTCTTTTCCACTCCGTTCGGACTCAGATGCAGCTATTGTGCCATATCCACTCCTTTTTCCTGCAAATTCAGCCGAATAAGTGCTATGCAGTCCGTTACCTCGAAAAAAGGCGCCAAAAACACAATTTAGCTGCAATACGGTCCGTAAGGGTAAACAATTACTTTGGAACGGTAAACAAATTACTTTAGTGACGTTGAGATAGCTACTTTGGAACATTAAGCAGACTGACTTTGGTGACGAGGAGCTAACTACTTTCGAACGCTAAGCAAATCTTTGGTGACGGCGGGCTACACCCAAACCAAACAAAACTAACTCAACCAAAAAAAGCATTCACCCCCAAATTAGGATTGAATGCTCTTTTTCTAAATGTAAAGTCTACGCTGATGCGAACTGACTGTTATATAATCTGGCGTAATATCCACCGCTGGCTAGGAGTTGGTCATGCGTGCCACTTTCGACAATGTCTCCGTCCTTCATGAAAAGAATGAGATCCGATTCTCGAATCGTTGACAAACGGTGAGCAATTACAAAGCTGGTCCGACCTGCGATCATTTTTAGAAAAGCCTTCTGAATCCGTACCTCAGTCAGCGTATCAATACTGCTGGTTGCTTCATCCAAAATGAGCATAGGCGGATCTACGAGCATCACTCGTGCTATGGTAAGCAGTTGCTTTTGTCCTTGCGACAAATTATCTCCTGAGCCACTGATCTTTGTATCATATCCCTCAGGCAGGCGTTTAATGAAGCTATGAGCATTTGCAGCCTTAGCAGCAGCGATGACCTCTTCTTCGGTAGCCTCAGGTTTGCCGTAGGCAATGTTTTCTCTAATTGTGCCGCCAAAAAGCCAGGTGTCCTGCAACACCATCCCGAAATTACGCCGCAGACTGTCACGGGTAATCGTCTTGATATCCACACCGTCAATCTTGATGGAACCCTTATCCACATCATAAAAACGCATAAGCAGATTAACCAGTGTGGTCTTCCCCGCTCCCGTCTGCCCTACAATTGCAACCCGGGTACCTGGTTTCACTTCCAGACTGAAATCATTAATCAGAGGACGTTCAGGATTATAAGCAAAGGATACTTTTTCAAAGGTAATCGTCCCTTGGCTTGTATTCATAATTTTGGCGTCTGTTGCATCCGCTGGTTCAGGCGAGAGGTCTAGAATGGCGAAGATCCGCTGCGCTGATGCCGTTGCCGATTGAAGCTGCGTAATCACACCTGTAATTTCATTAAACGGCTTAGCGAACAAGTTAGAGAAGATCAAAAAGCTGGACAAATCCCCTACCGTCACAAGCCCGCGAATCACCATAACACTACCGATCATCGCGATAACAGAGAAGGTAATATTATTTACTAACCGGGTTGTCGGATTGGACAAGGAACCGTAAAATTGTGATTTCACACCAGTCTGGTACAAAGTCTCGTTTCGTTCTTCAAACTGGGTCAGTGCACGGTCTTCATAATGATAAGCAGTGACCACTTTTTGTCCGCCAATCATTTCCTCCACGTATCCGTTGAGACCGCCCAGAATTTTAGCCTGCTCCTTAAACATCTTCTGGGAGCGCATCGTAATGAATCTTGCCACAAAAAATGTAACGGGTGCTGACAGAAGAACAACTAGGGTCATTAAAGGACTAATGTACAACATAAGTACAATTGCCCCCACGATAGTGATGATCCCCGTGAGCAGTGTTGAGAAGCCTTGCAGCAGTCCATCAGAGACCGCATCCATGTCATTAACAAACCGGCTGATGCTGTCCCCTTGCGGGTGGTTATCATGAAATTTTAGCGGCAAAACATTTAATTTATCAAAAAGCTCCCGCCGTAAGTCATATACAGTCCGGTAGGCAATTCGATTAGTCAGGTAGGTAAGAAGCCATCCGAAAAAGCTGCCGACAATATACACCCCTGCCAGAATCAAAAGCAGTCTAAGTACGGCGTCAAAATCAACCTCTCCCGGCCCGATCATAAAATCGATGGCGCTGCCGATGAGCAGCGGGCCAATTAGACTGGCAATCACACTGAGTATTGCGCAGATTACTGCACCTATAGCTATTTTTTTATAATGCCCTGTGTATACAATTAGTCTTTTCCAAATGTTGTTTTTGTTCATTGGCCCGACTCCTCACTTGATAGCTGGGACAGGCAGATTTCTTTATACTCCTCACAACCACGCATCAGTTCCTCATGGGTTCCGACACCGGCGATCCGCCCTTCCTCAAATACCATTATTTTATCCGCTTGTCTTACAGTGCTTACCCTCTGCGAGACAAGGAGTACGGTCATTTCCTGGCTGCTCTCTTTGAGAGCCTTTCGAAGTGCCGCATCTGTGGAGAAATCCAGCGCACTGGAGGAGTCATCCAAAATAAGAATCGATGGCTTTCCTACTACTGCACGAGCTATGGTTAAGCGCTGCTTTTGTCCACCGGATAAATTTAATCCCCCACGAGATACTTGCGTATTCAACCCTTCGGGTAATTTACGTATAAACTCCTCCGCTTGAGCAATAGAGGCTGCCTGCATGATTTCTTCCTCAGTTGCATCTTCCTTGCCCCAACGTATATTCTCAGCGATCGTTCCTGTAAACAGCACAGCTTTCTGCGGTACAATCCCGATCTTCTCACGAAGCTGATGCAGCTTATAATCTCGGACATTCACACCATCCACTTTCACTTCACCTTGAACCGCATCATAAAAACGAGGGATCAAATTCACAAAAGTAGACTTACCTGAACCCGTACTGCCAATCAGGCCCACGGTCTCTCCGCGATTAATTACTAGAGATATATCCTCTAATGCCGATTCACCTGTCGTATTATACCCAAAGGATACGTGATCGAATTGTATAGCAGGGGCAGCAGGGGCAGCAGGGGCAGGGGCAGCAATCACTGCATTTCCTTCCTCAGACACGGAGACCTTAACACCCAGCACTTCATTTACACGATTAGCTGAGGATGAGGCTTTTGTAAAAATAATAACCAAGTTGGAGACCACTATCAGCGCCAGCAAGATTTGAGTGATGTAATTGATGAAGGCAATGATCTCCCCTTGAGACAATCGGCCCCCATCGATATGAATTCCGCCTACCCACAAAATAGCAATGATTGCCGCATTTACTACAAGTGTAGTCATCGGTCCAAGCAAAGCAGATATCCGCGAAACCCGGATCGCTGTAGTAGTCAAATCATCGGACGAAGCATCAAAACGTTCTTTTTCTGTACGTCTTTTGGCAAAAGCACGAATTACTCGAATCCCCGACAAATTCTCACTCAGTACGAGCGCAAGGGCATCCAGCTTCTGCTGGTATTTTCGGTACAAAGGAGCACTGCGGGTGATAATAAAATATAAAATAATGCCAAAAACCGGTGTTGCCGCTATTAGAATCAGCGATAATCTAAAATCCAAAATCATGGACATTAGGATAGCTCCGATGCAGATAAACGGCGCACGAATAACTAGACGAATTAGCATAGCCACAGCAATTTGCAGCTGGTTTACATCATTGGTAATCCGATTAATCAGTGTAGGCGTACCTAAGGTATCCAGCTCAGCATACGACAAAGATGTGATATGTCTAAACATCTTATTGCGTAGTGTCGTACCGAATCCCTGTGAAGCCCGGGCTGCATAGTATTGGCATACCATGGAGCAGCCGAAGCCAAGCAGTGACATCAGCACCATTAGGCCACCCATGCGGTAAACATAGGCGCTGTCATGATTACCAACCCCGTTGTTGATGATCAATGCGACAATGGTAGGCAAAATCAGCTCCAGAATCGCTTCCATCAGTTTGAAGATCGGTCCAATGATCGCTTCTTTTTTGTACGGCTTTAAATATACTGCAATTTTGAACAAATTCATCCACACCCAACATAAGAAGTATTTAACCACTTGAAATATGTATAAGAACAGTTATGATTATGGCATATCTACTCACATATTAATAATATTGGATTCGTATCGCTCCCATACGATTAGCATATCTAAAGTTCGGAGGATTTTTATATGGATATTAGACAACTTAAATATTTTATGGCGATAGCTGAGGAAGGGCAGATTACATCTGCAGCCAAAAAACTGCAAATGGCCCAGCCTCCGCTGAGCCAGCAGCTAAAGCTCCTAGAGGAAGAACTCGGTGTAAAGCTAGTGGAACGAGGTCCACGCAGCGTGCAGCTCACTGAAGCTGGAGCCATATTGCGGGACCGTGCCCAACAAATCCTGGAGCTGGCAGATTCCACTGCCCGTGAGCTCACTGATTTTGTCAAAGGTTTAAAAGGAACCCTAGCCATTGGTACTGTTTCTTCCTCTGGAGCTACGTTGCTTCAAGATCGGCTATGTGAGTTTCACAAAACGTATAGAGGTGTGAAGTTTGAGATTCATGAAGGAAATACCTTTAGAATCATTGACCTCCTGAATAAAGGTATTGTCGAAGTCGGGATTGTTAGGACACCCTTTAATGGTACAAATTTAGAATGTCTTTACACACAAGCTGAACCTATGATTGCCGTAATGACACCTGAGTATGACTGGAAAACGGATGAAAACTTTATTGAGATCGGTGAGTTAAAGGATAAGCCGCTTATTATCTACCGCCGTTTTGAGCAGCTTATCCGGGAAACATGTCTTGAGAACGGCTTTGATCCGCTGATTTTCTGTATGAATGATGATGCTAGAACAACACTGCTCTGGGCAAACGCTGGTCTTGGCATTGGAATCATCCCCAAATCCGCTTTCGAATTAACGAGTAACCGTAATTTGATCTATAAAGAAATCAGTAGTGAATCACTACGCACACGGGTCGCCGCCGTCTGGATTAAGGATAAATACTTATCATCATTGGCTTCCAAGTTTATTGAAAGCTTTAGGAATGGATAAATACCAGCTCTATTTATTCACTTGCTGTTGATCTAGCCTATCCTCTTCTTCTTTAATACGGCTAATATCAATTCGTTCAAACAATAATTGTAAATCAGTAACCTGTTGGTAAGGGGGCACCAAGCAAGGCTGCCAATTCGGTAGTTCTAACGACAGGAACCCCCTGATCTTGTCACAAGAGAACGGTAGAAACGGATGCAACAAATTCGCTAAGTTCGCAATAATCTGCACACATGTGTATATTGCAGAATCACAAGTAACCTGATCCTCTTTTATCTGTATCCATGGTTTTTGCAGATCGAAATACTGGTTTGCCTTGCGCACATAAGAAAAAATAAACTCCAGCGCATCTTTTAGATTCCCAGCCTCAATAAGTCGTCCTGATTCCAGATACAAGAGGTCGATATTGTCTTTCCACCCCTTATCTAATTGCCCATTTGGCACTTTCCCTTCATAAAACTTTTCTACAAAAGCCAATGAACGGTTCACTAAGTTACCAAATGCTCCAAGCAGCTCTCCATTATGGCTATAAATAAACTCTCTCCAGGAAAAATCCGTGTCCCGCTTCTCAGGTCCATTGGCAATTAAGAAATAACGAATAGAATCTGGCTGATACCGCTCTAAAATATCAGGTACCCAGACCGCCCAATTTCGGCTAGTGGAGAATTTCTGCCCTTCAAGGGTTAAATATTCGCTAGATATAATCCTGTCCGGTAAATGCAGACCTCCTGCTCCTAATAACACAGCCGGCCATATTAAAGTGTGAAAAGGAATATTGTCTTTACCATGCACATAATAAGCGGTAATCGCCCCTTTTTCCTCTAACCAAAAATCCTCCCAGCTTCCTCCGGACTGTGCAGCCCACTGCTTACTGGCTGATAAATAACCACTTACCGCCTCAATCCAAACATAAATTTTTTTATCTTCAAATCCAGCCACAGGAACATCTACACCCCAAGACAAGTCTCTTGTTACCGCGCGGTCCTGCAGCTCTTCTTGTAAATAACGTTTGGTCAGTTTTATAGCGTTTTCTCTCCAAAATTGTGCTTCCTCTACATATTCCGTTAATTCAGACTGAAAATTAGATAAGCTAAGATAATAATGTTCTGTCGGCCTTTCTGTTGGTGTATTCCCACATAATTTGCAGACTCTGTCTAACAAATCGGCAGGATCTAGAATCGTAGAACAATAATCACATTGATCCCCTCGCGCCCGCTCACCACATACCGGACAAGTCCCTTCCACATATCTGTCTGGCAAAAAGCGCTGATCCACCTCGCAGTAACATTGCGCAATGGTTTTTTTATATAAATGACCATTCTCTAGCAGCTTTGTAAACAACGCTTGCACAACCTTATGATGCTGCTGTTGATCCGTTCGAGTATATAGATCATAACTAAATCCCAGCTGTTCAAAACACTTCAGAAACTCTTCATGATATCTGCTTGCAAAAGCTCCCGGCGTAATCCCTTCATTCGCAGCCTGAACTGCTACGGGTGTGCCATGGCAATCACTGCCTGATACATATAATACGTTATCCCCTTTGGAGCGAAAATATCGTGCCAGCACATCCCCAGGCAACACACTTGATAATCTCCCCAGATGTAAAGATCCATTCGCATACGGCCAAGCGCCACCTATAAACACATTACTCATTAACCTTCTCCTCCTTTTTTTAGACAACAAAAAAACTCCCATCCACAAAGGACGAGAGTTCTACTCACGTGTTACCACCTAATTTTATAAATGCCTCATGACATTTACCTCTTCAGGTACGACGTTAATTAACGTTTATACCCTAGCACTGTAACGGATGCAGGTTCCGGCGCAGCCTACAACCCATAAGGTTTCGATGCGCAGCTCTGAGACCATATTCCCAAGGGTTTTCTTTACTCCTTTTCAGCGACCGGAGCTCTCTGTTGAAAGAATTGCCGTGGTACTCTTTCTCTTCTTTGCTTTTACATATTCAAGTTAGAGAAAATAATACTCAATTTGTTGTTTATTGTCAATGTGAAACATCAAGCTCACTGTAACTTTTCCAGTTAATCTCCGTCTTTTATATAAATACGTTACAAGGAGGTCCCTCAGTGAAAAAAGTAAATTTGCTTACACTCTCTGTTCTTTTACTAGCAGGAGTATGGGGTTGTTCCGATCTTAAAGTTAATTCTGTTCCCAAAAGTGAACCCTATACTTCCAAAGAAGCCATCAGTAGAGGGGATATTGTTTCTTTTGAAAAAGTGTACAACCTAGATAAATTCGAGAAATTTATAACTAATCTCTCCAGCAAAAAAGCAGACAATATACGCGTTACAAGTTACACAGATGAAGGCGATCCCATATTTAAGGATTTAAAATTTGACGGTAACGTGATTAATTACAGCTATGATACTTCTAATGATGCATTCGGTGGAAGCAACACAGGAGTCAGAACCGATACCTGCTCCGAAGTGACGAGTAAAAAAAGCACACAAGGTGAAATTATCTATTCGATCAGCGGTTGCACAAATAATGACTCTGAAATTGATTACTACCTTTTTCGCACAACAAAATGAAATACTGAAATAAAAAAGACCACCCAATCATAATACAATTGGATGGTCTCTGTACTTCATATTATTTCATGATTTTGCAAATATCATTGGTGAATTGAACAGGATCACTAACCTGTAGACCTTCGATCAACAGGGCTTGGTTGTACAGCAGGTTCGTGTATAAACCGAGCTTTTCTTTGTCGTTCTCTGCTGCCGCCTTCAAGGACTGGAACACTTCGTGATGGATGTTGATTTCGAGTACCTTATCCGCTTGCACCTCTTGGCCATTCGGCATCGATTTCAGGATTTTTTCCATCTCGATTGTCAGTTCACCTTCAGCAGAGAGACATACCGGATGAGTCTTTAAACGTTTGGAAGCTTTGACATTTTTCACTTTGCCGGACAGGATGTCCTTCATCGCTTCAAAAAGCTCCTTGTTTTCGTTCTCTTCCGCTTCCGTTGGCTTGTCCGCTTCGTCGGCTTCGATCCCCAGATCTCCGCTGGATACGGATTTAAATTCTTTTTCCTTATAAGACTGAATCATCTTGATCGCAAATTCATCAATATCATCAGTGAAGTAGAGAATTTCATACCCTTTATCCGATACAAGCTCGGTTTGCGGGAGCTTCTCGATTCTGTCGATCGACTCTCCGGAAGCATAGTAGATATATTTCTGATCTTCTGGCATTCTTGAGACGTATTCGTCCAGCGTAACCAGCTTCTTCTCCTTAGAGGAGTAGAACATCAACAAATCTTGAAGGGTGTCTTTGTGCATCCCATAATCGTTATAGACACCAAACTTAAGCTGTCTGCCAAAAGCATTATAGAACTGCTCATATTTCTCTCTTTCATCCTTCAGCAGGCTTTGCAGTTGGCTTTTCACTTTATTCTTAATGTTCTTAGCGATCAGAGTCAGCTGACGGTCATGCTGGAGCATCTCTCTGGAAATGTTCAAGGAAAGATCCTCTGAGTCCACCATACCTTTTACAAAGCTGAAGTAATCAGGCAGCAGATCCGCACATTTGTTCATGATCAGCACACCGTTGGAATAGAGCTCAAGACCTTTTTCATATTCCTTTGTGTAATAGTCAAACGGCGTATTTTCTGGAATGAACAGGATTGCATTGTACACTACAGCACCATCAGCACTGATATGAATATGTTTAAGCGGCTTATCGAAGCCGTAACGTTTCTCTGCATAGAAGTTATCATAGTCTTCTGTAGTCAGCTCGCTTTTGTTCTTGCGCCAGATAGGCACCATGCTGTTTACGGTTTGTTCTTGAATAACTTCTTCGAACTCGTTCTCCGTGCCTTCTTTTGGCTTTTGCTCCTTCACGTCCATTTTAATTGGGAAACGGATGAAGTCGGAGTATTTTTTAATGATGGATTTCAGGCGGTACTCTTCCAGATATTCATCATATTGATCTTCTTCCGTATTCTCTTTAATCTTCAAAATCACATCAGTGCCGACAGAATCCTTCTCGACAGTCTCGATGGTATAGCCGTCAGCGCCCTTAGACTCCCATTTAAAGGCCTCGTCACTGCCTAATGCCTTACTGATCACTATAACGTCATCAGCCACCATAAACGCAGCATAGAAGCCCACCCCGAACTGCCCGATGATGTTGTGGCCATCTTTAGCTTCGTTCTCTTTCTTAAAAGCAAGAGATCCACTCTTCGCGATTGTACCTAAGTTATTCTCCAGCTCCTCTTGTGTCATCCCGATACCTGTATCGGAAATCGTCAAGGTTCTGTTCGCCTTATCGGCGGTCACTTTAATATAATAATCCTCTTTATTGAAGACCAGGCCTTCATCAGCTAATGCTTTGTAATAGATCTTATCAATCGCATCACTTGCATTGGAAATCAGCTCACGCAGGAATATTTCCCGTTGTGTATAAATGGAGTTAATCATCATTTCCAGCAATCTTTTCGATTCGGCTTTAAACTCTTTTTTGGCCATGAATAAATAAATCTCCTTTCAAAATAACCTTCTTATCCAGCACATCGTGATTAGCACTCTTCTTAGATGAGTGCTAATTCTTCTTTTTATATAACATAAACTCATTTTCAATGTCAATATTTACAGCGACTTTCATTAAATAAAGCTGTATTTTGCATACAAATTTAGGATTTGATCGATAAATAACATTCAACTTGCACATAGGATGATTCTATGTTTTAAATAGATTAGATACATAAATTACAAATAAAGGTCTAGCATCTTCTCTGGAGGGATTCAAATGCATGAACAAGCACAGTCCATTGTAAATTCTTCAGCAACAAGTCCCATTAAGAATTTGATTGGCAGTGTATTTATCCCCGTACACGATATTGAAAAAGCCCGTAACTGGTATTGCCAAGTCCTAGGACTCCAAGAAGCAGATCATTCGATTATAAACGGTCATTTATGTCCGTTAACTATGCAAGGAAGCACTGGGATCATTCTGGACACCATGCCCATGTGGGGAGGTTTAGAGCCTGAAGGGGCTCCTCCAATTACAACACCTGCTCTTATGCTTATAACCGATGATCTGCAAGCCTCTTTCAACTATATAAAGGAGCTCGGTGTAAATATAGTAACCGAAATTCAAGATCAAAAATGGTTTGTAGTAAAAGACCCTGATGGGAATAAACTAATGATTTGCAAACAGCATTTGGATTAAAAATTGCAGTGGTTGTGATTTCCACTTCTTAGGGTGCATGAGAAGCTGCAGATCAAAATGAATTTCGGGATGAACAAAGGACAGCTCAGCCAAGCTTCCCCGTTCAATTTCTTCCTCTGCCACGATTTTGGGTAACAAAGCAATTCCAAGACCATTCATTACACAACGTTTAATGGCCTCCAGATTCGAAAGCTCAAAACCTATGCGGAATATGATCCCGTGCTCTTTTAACAAATTCTCGAACAAACTCCGGTAAATACAGCTTTCTTCCGAGACTATTAGCTCACAGTTATTCAGATCCTGTAGGGTTACCGTATCCATCTGGGCAAGCGGATGATGAATGGGAGCTATCAAAACAAGCGGCTCATCTCTGACGATCGTACGCTCAAGGATGGAATCCGCAGTGGTGCGATCCAACATTAAGCCTAGATCTACTTCGCCATCTTTTATTTTGGCAAGAAGATTAGCTTCCTGCATCGTTTGCAGATGAATATCCAGCTTCGGAAATTTAGTCCTTAGCTGCTGCAGGTAAGGAGGTAAATAAAAGGCCGCTAAAGAATCTATCGTCCCAATAGTTATCGTTCCTCCGATTTGCTGGGCGATGGTTTCTTTTGAACGATCATACAAATCCAAAATCTCCACGAACAGCTTCAATAACTCTTCTCCTGGCGGGGTAAGCCGCAGCTGACGGCCATGCCTCTCTATTAAAGGTACTCCATATTCCTTCTCTATCTTCTGTATCTGCATCGTCACACTTGATTGTGCATATCCCAATTCTTCAGCAGCTCGCGTAAAGCTCTGACGTTTAGCCACCTCGCGGAAGGTTCGTAAATAGGTTAAATCCATTACCTCACCCTAACATCAATATTTTTGATGATCCATATCATTTATTATAGCTAACGACGATGCTACTTTCCATGGTAAAGTGTATGTAGAGGAATTAAAATATTTTGGAGGCCGATAATTTATGCTTACAGAACAACAGATTTATGGAGTTTATGTCCCCGTGGTCACCCCGTTCAATGCTGCTGGTGAAGTTGATTTGGATTCGTATCAGCGTTATGTAAAGAACATTATTAACAACAGCATACAAGGTCTGGTCGTTAATGGAACCACCGGAGAATCGCCCACTGTAACCGTAAATGAAATGCAGCTTCTAGTAAACACTTCCCGTGAGCTTCTACAATCCACATCAATCCCCTTAGTAGTTGGTACAGGTACCAATGATACAGCCTCTACGGTTGCACGCACGGAAATTGCTGCAAACCTTGGTGCTGATTGTGCACTAGTAGTCGTACCTTATTATAGTCGTCCCTCACAAGAGGGTATCATTGCCCATTTCCGCAAAGCAGCAGAAGTAGGCATACCAATCATGGCTTATGATATTCCAAGTCGTACAGGTACGGCCATGACGGTAGATACTGCACGTACCATCCTAGAAATGAATAATGTTGTCGGTTTAAAAGACTGCTCAGGCAGTACAAAAATGGTTACAGAATTAGTCCGTACAGGTGCTAAACCTGTGCTTGGCGGCGATGATTCCCTCTTTTATGAAATGCTTAGCTGCGGAGCAGCTGGGGGTATGCTTGCTACTGCCAACGTTTTCCCGGCAGAATGCCTTCGTATCTTTGAAGCCTTTACATCTGGTCAAGTGGACTTTGCTAAAGAAAGCTTTGAACAACTACTGCCGATCATCCGCCTATTGTTCAAGGAATCGAATCCCGCTCCAATTAAATGGATGCTTAGCCAAAACGGCCTACTGTCCTCGGATACGCTTCGCCTCCCTATGACTTCCATCAGCGCAGGACTTCAGCAAGAACTGAGCCCCTATGTTCAGGACAATACAATTGAAGCAACCGCATAAATGAAATAACAACAGCCGTTGTACAGTGAGGAACTGTTTAGCGGCTGTTTTTTGTTGTAAATTATCAGGACATAAAACATAAAAAACCATCAGATTTACTCTGACGGTTTTTTTATTTTTACTATAGAAACGATACGCATTCAAACTAACTTATCTGCTGCTCGTTTTTTGTCTTCCTTTTGTGAACCACTCGGACTTTGGCTTCAATGGAGGGTTAGACTTAGGTTTTGCTTTAGCTGGTTTAGATGCCGCTGGTTTTGTTGCCGCAGGTTTAGCAGTTGCTGGTTTGGAATTCGACGGTCTGGAAGACGATGGTCTCGAAGCTGCTGCTTTCGAACCTGACGGTTTCGCCGAACGATCTGTCTTCATTTGCGTTTTACGAGACATCGGATAAGGATGGTCCTTAACTTCCGGAATCGATTTTCCAATCAATTTTTCAATATCTTTAAGGAAAGGAAGCTCTTCAGCTTCGCAAAAAGAAATTGCCGTTCCGCTCAATCCCGCTCTGCCTGTACGACCGATCCGGTGCACATAGGTTTCCGGAATGTTCGGTAAGTTGAAGTTGATTACGTGAGACAGCTCATCAATATCAATTCCCCGGGCAGCTATATCCGTAGCTACGAGAACACGAGTCGCACCGCTTTTAAAATTCCGCAAGGCGTTCTGGCGATCATTTTGAGATTTATTGCCGTGTATGGCTTGAGCAGCAATGTTCACTTTAGCCAGATCGCGGGTAACACGGTCTGCACCACGTTTGGTACGAGTAAACACCAAAGCTGAGACGATGGATTTATCCTGTAACAGCAGGTTCAATTGGTTTTGCTTATTTCCGTTCTCTAATAAATAGATCGATTGATTGATTCTATCCGCAGTAGATGACACGGGTGTGATTTCTACCTTCACTGGATTCACAAGCAATGTTTTGATCAATTTAGAAATCTCAGTTGGCATCGTTGCCGAGAAAAACAGAGTCTGCTTCTTCGTAGGCATTTTGGCGATGATTCGTTTCACATCATGAATAAAGCCCATATCCAGCATCCGGTCAGCTTCATCCAGAACTAAAATTTGTACATATTGCAGATCTACACGTTTCTGATTGATCAGGTCGATAAGTCTACCAGGGGTAGCAATAAGAATATCGGCACCTTGATTCAGTGCGCGCTCTTGCACTTTCTGTGACACACCGCCAACAATGGCAGCAGAGCGGATATCTGTATATTGGCTATACGCTTTTATGTTATCAGCAATTTGAATCGCTAGTTCTCTTGTCGGTGTTAAAATCAACGAGCGAATGCGTCGCACATTATTGGATTTGTTAGGGCTCGATTGTTCGCTTAGCAATTGAATAATAGGCACGGAAAATGCTGCTGTTTTTCCTGTTCCCGTTTGCGCGCATCCAAGTAAATCTCTACCCGCTAATACAGCTGGAATCGACTGCTCCTGTATTGGTGTAGGTGATGTATAGTTTTCTTTGCTTAAAGCCTTCAAAATTGCAGGCACAATATTCAGTTCATTAAATGTCATTGGGTCTCCTTAATTTCTAATACATATATTCTTAACAATAAATCCTTTTGTCACGTCATAAACCATAATCATAACACAATAAGTTACATAATAATAGATTTTCTTTATCATCACACCAATTTTCATTAATAATCCATTTCAGGATACCATCCGTTCTACTCTTACAGAAATTTTTTTACTAACCGTAAAATACTCCTCCTCAATTTATCCTGCGGCGTATCTTTTGAAGATCCTGTTGATCCTGTTGAGCCTGTTGATCCTGTTGATCCTGTTGAGCCTGTTGATCCTGTTGAGCCTGTTGAGACTGCTGAACCTGCTGAACCTGCTGAACCATCGGACTCAGACGCCCTTATTTTGAAAATTCGTGGATTTTGGAAATGCTATCGGACTCAGATGCAGTTATTCACACCTTCGAAGCCCAATTCAGTACAAATATAAGGCAATAAGAGCTATGCAGTCCTAAACCTTGGCAAAATAGATTAAAATGCTGAAATAGCTGCAATACAGTCCGATAAGTACAAGCCGTCGGGTAAACCACGCAATCCTTACAGCACGCAGATCAGACACGCAAACCTTAGAGCACACAGATCAGACACGCAATCCTTACAGCACACAGATCAGACACACAATCTTTACAGCATGCAGATCAGCCACACAATCCTTACAGCACGCCGATCAGACACACAATCCTTACAGCACGCAGATCAGACACACAATCCTTACAGCACGCAGATCAGACACGCAAAAAAAGCGGAGGATTTCTCCCCCGCTTCTTATCTTTGCTATAACTATGATGACTATTCTACGATTTCAGCAGTATCGCCGTTGTTGGCACCTGCAGCGTTAGCTTCGTCAGTGTCAATATGCATATCCAGTTTAAAGCTGTCTGATACGCGTGCAATTACGTTCTCCAATACGAGACCACGGTCGCCTCCGAGGCGAACTTTAAGCAATTGCTTATCAGCAATGCCCCAAGCTTCAGCTTCAGAAGTATGGAAATGAATGTGACGAGCGGCGATGATAACGCCTTGTTCCAATTCTACTTCGCCAGCAGGTCCTTTAAGCGTAATGCCAGGTGTTCCATCAATATTTCCAGATTCGCGAACTGGAGCTTTCACGCCAAGTGCGAAGGAGTCAGTACGGGAAATTTCTAATTGGGAAGCCGGACGAGCAGGTCCCAAAATTCTTACTTTGTCAAATTTACCTTTGCTGCCGATAACTGCTACTTGCTCATTTGCTGCAAACTGTCCTGGTTGAGAGAGGGGTTTGAACTCCGTTAGTTGATATCCTGGGCCAAACAAAGCCTCCACATGCTCTTGCGTAAGGTGAATATGTCTAGCCGACACACCTACGGGTACAGTCTTACTCATAGTAAAGTCACTCCTTGTATTTTCTCTAGTATCTGTACAAGCCATTAACCATTATACATCTTCTTAACCAAAAATAAAAAGCCCCACATCATAACGAGGGCCTTTTTTTCGACAATTCATACTTTTAGAGCAGGATTGTCATGATTTAGACACCTGAGAAGGTAAGTTTGTGCGCAGGTAGGAGACCGCATTCTCATATAACCAACCTTTTACGGAAGCTTCTGGATAGTAACGAAGCAGGTGCTCCGCGAGCTCAGGGTATTTTCCCGGATGCTCCATGTTCTCTACCCAAGTGTCAATACCGTCAAAATCCGAACCAAACATCATATGTTTCTCGCCACCTAGACTACATACATGATCAATATGCTTTAATAAATCATCCATACGAGCTTTTCCATCATCACATACAAACCACGGATAAAAGGTCAGGCCCATTCTTCCGTCCATTGCAATCAAAGCTTTAATCTGTTCATCATTTAAATTTCTAACATGCCCACAGATTGCTGCGGCGTTCGAATGGGAAGCTATAAACGGACGTGTGCTTAAGTCGGCTAGCTCCCAAAAACCTGCCTGAGACAAATGCGACACATCAAGCAGCATTCCACTGTCGTTGCACCATTCGATCAGCATTCGCCCTTTTTCCGTAAATCCGCCGTTGCGCTGCTCCAGAACACCGTCCGCTGCCCAATTGGCATAATTCCAAGTGATTCCCAAAAACCGCACGCCAAGCTCAAAGCAGAGCTGTGCATAAAACAAGTTCCCTTCTAGACCGTCTACACCCTCCAGAGAGAGCATTCCCCATGGGGATGCTCCAGCTGTTCGTTTTCCTACCTCCTCCTTCCAACGCAGCCACTGAAGGCTCTCTGCGCCTATTATTTTTTGCCGGAACAAATCAATTTGTCCTAAAACATTCTCAAAGCTAGGTCTTCCTCTACTTGCCGAAAGGTATATTGCAAAAATCTGCAATTCCACACCGCCCGCTACCAGCCGCTCTCCGGTAACATCCAGCCGAGGATCATTCTTAAAATCCATATCTGGTGATGCTTGCATTTTACTCAGCACATCACAATGAAAATCCGCAACCTGTAGCTTATCGGTTCTCATCCCAAGCCCTCGCTTTCATGCAGCCCTATTCCAGATTCTATGCTTAAAAACGCCAGACTATATACGAAAAGCAAAAAACCTGTTTACATAAGTAAACAGGTTCATCCGTTCTATGCTTCTATTATCTGGGTTCTACAATCAATTTAATCGCGGTTCGATCCTCTCCATCAATCACAATGTCTGTAAATGCCGGAATGCAGATCAAATCTACTCCGCTTGGTGCAACAAATCCCCGGGCAATGGCAACTGCTTTGACTGCTTGATTCAGTGCTCCAGCTCCAATAGCTTGTAATTCGGCCGATCCACGTTCACGAAGAACACCTGCTAAAGCGCCGGCGACGGAATTTGGATTGGATTTAGCTGATACTTTTAATACATCCATAGTAAGTACCTCCCCTGGGAAAATAATGGTGTTCTTCCACTACTTTAGATGTTATTCGCGAGAGAAGAAATAATTCCTTCTTTTTGCGGACTACTCTGGAGAAAATGGTACAATAGATACTCTTTTTCGATATAATAAATATCACACTTTACCCTTATTCGGCGAAATTACCCGGAAAATCACTTATCTTATCCTACTACTAGCTCATTACCCATTCATCTTCACGTAGCCGTATTTTCTCCAGACGGGTAGCCGCGCCAGTATTCTCATCTAACTCTGCAAATAAACCGTGAAGCTGCCATTTGCCTTCATCAACAACAAATCGTGCTGGAAGCTGTGTAGTGAACTTATAAAGTACTGCATCTCTTTCCATACCCAGAATCCCTTCGCTTGAACCAACCATGCCCGCATCGGTCAAGTAAGCCGTTCCACCCGGCAAAATCACATCATCATTCGTCTGAACGTGAGTATGGGTCCCTACTACAATTGATGCGCGACCATCCATGAAATAGCCCATGGCGATTTTCTCAGAGGTAACCTCTGCATGGAAATCAACGAGAATGCATTTATGATCTCTACGTAGCTCTTCCACAATTTCTTCACCCACACGGAAAGGACAATCAATCGCAGGCAAAAATGTACGACCTTGCAGGTTAACTATAGCTAGCTCTTTGCCGTTACCTTTAACAACTGTATATCCTCTTCCCGGTGTTCCTGGAGGAAAATTAGCAGGACGGATAATCCGGGCCTCATCGTCGATAAACTCGAAGATGTCCTTGTTGTCCCATGTGTGATTACCCATGGTGATTCCGTGAACGCCCCAGTTAAAAAATTCATTTGCGATCGCTTTAGTAATACCTCTACCGGCAGCAGAATTTTCACCGTTAACTATGATTATATGTGGTTGATATTTGCTTTTTAATGAGGGCAACATCTCCCGAAGTGCCTTCCTGCCTACACTACCTACGATATCTCCAATGAATAGTACTTTAATGTTTCTCTCCTCCTAATCTTAACCTCTGCATCTAGCGGAAAAGTCTTCATATTTAAAAGAAAAAAGGCCCCGCTTAGGGGCCAATTTTCATCAAATATAAGAAAGTATAAGTTATATCTTATCCTTTAACCTTATATTCCTAGCAGAAACATATACCAGGAAACGATCATAAATATCGTTATTTCCGAAGCGTATGTTATCTACTTATTGCCTATTTAGCGTATTCGACAGCCCGTGTCTCACGAATAACGGTAACCTTGATATGTCCTGGATAATCCAGTTCACTTTCAATCATCTTCGTAATATCGCGAGCAAGACGGAATGCCTCTGCATCGTCAATCTTCTCTGGCTGTACCATCACGCGCACCTCACGGCCCGCTTGAATAGCAAATGATTTCTCAACGCCTTCGAATGACTCTGAGATTTCTTCCAGTTTCTCTAGACGTTTAATATACGTTTCCAGTGTTTCACGGCGAGCACCAGGTCTAGCAGCCGACAATGCGTCAGCGGCACCAACCAACATAGCAATAACCGAGGTAGCTTCGCAGTCTCCATGATGAGATGCGATACTGTTGATAACAACCGGATGTTCTTTATATTTCTTCGCTAGTTCAACGCCGATCTCAACATGCGAACCTTCCACTTCATGATCCAGCGCTTTGCCGATATCATGGAGTAATCCTGCACGTTTTGCAAGCACGATGTCTTCCCCAAGCTCACCGGCCATCAGTCCTGTTAAATAAGCAACCTCCATGGAGTGCTTCAATACATTTTGACCATAGCTTGTACGGAATTTCAGACGCCCCAGAATCTTGATCAAATCTGGATGCAAACCGTGAACGCCCACTTCGAAAGTAGCTTGTTCACCATATTCCCGAATCCGTTCGTCCACTTCTTTGCGGGATTTCTCCACCATCTCTTCAATACGAGCGGGGTGAATACGTCCATCAGCCACCAATTTCTCAAGTGCCGTACGGGCCACTTCACGGCGGATTGGATCAAATCCTGACAAAATAACTGCTTCCGGCGTATCATCAATAATGAGGTCGATACCTGTAAGAGTTTCCAAAGCACGAATATTACGGCCTTCACGACCGATAATCCGACCTTTCATCTCTTCATTCGGCAACGTAACAACTGAAACCGTTGTTTCCGCTACGTGATCAGCTGCACAGCGTTGGATAGCGAGTGTGATGATTTCACGGGATTTCTTATCCGCTTCTTCTTTCGCCTGCTGTTCAATTTCTTTGATCATTTGTGCCGTTTCATGGCGAACTTCTTGCTCAACATTGCTAAGAATGATACTTCTTGCATCTTCGATGCTTAAATTGGAGATACGTTCCAATTCAGTGACTTGGTTTTTGTAAATAACATCAATTTGCTGTTGGGTTTCATCAATTCGTTTCTCTTTGTTAGCTACTTGTTCTTCTTTTCTTTCAAGCGATTCCATTTTTTTATCCAGAGATTCTTCCTTTTGCAGCAAACGTCTCTCTTGCCGTTGGATTTCATTCCGACGTTCACGAGTTTCTTTCTCAGCTTCAGTACGGATTCTATGGACTTCGTCCTTAGCTTCCAATACTGTTTCTTTCTTCAGCGCCTCAGCGTCCTTCTTCGCATTCTCAACGATGACAACGGCTTCTCTTTCTGCGCTTTGGATTTTAGCTTCTGCAAGGGATTTACGAATAAAATAACCGAACCCAAAGAATATTGCAGCTACAACGAGAACGATAATGACCCAGATCCATGATTCCAGCATCTGTTCACCTCCTCGTTGGTTCCTCTCCAAGGTATATCCCTGGGAATTGTGCAGTTGTTTAACTATCCGTTCATCACCATACAAAAAACCGGTAAACAACCGATTGCCATACTGCACATGCTGCACATGCACACTGCCCGCCTTATCCGGCGATTACATTTCATATGAGTTGTACGTGAACCGTTTAAAACAGTCTCCTTTTTGGGAAGGAAAAAGGATTCTAATTTTATGCCGATTCATGTTATATTTTATTATTTATAAAAAGACATTGTCAAGAGAGTCGATATACGCATTAATGTCAAGAGAATCAGTGATTCTAGTAAAACTCCTCATCTTCACCTTCATAATTGTCTTCCGCAAGTAAAGTATTGATCACTTGGCGAACCATATCGCCCGAAAATCCACGGCGCATAAGGAAGGCTCCAGTCTTTCTTCGCTTATCTGAAGCTTCTCCACGGATGAGATTCCATTTCTTGCGCCCAGTTTCGAGTGCACTCTCCAGCTCTTGTTCAGGAGTAATATTCTCCAAAGCTTCCGATATAAGGGTTTTGTCTATCCCTTTCTCACGTAGCTCTTGTCGAATCCACATCTTCCCTTTCCGCTGGTTCGCTATTCGTTGCTCTGCCCATTGCTTAGCATATAAAGGGTCATCAAGAAGTCTTTCCTCCTGCAGCCGCTGCACCACTTCCGCAATAATAGTCTCTCCTATTTCCTTCTGGCGTAAACGGCGAGTCATTTCCATAGCGGTGCGTGGTTTACGTTCTAGATAACGGAGGCCTTCTACATAAGCTCGTTGACGCTCATCAGCTACAACAATTTCCACCAAATCAGCCTTCATAAAAGAATTACCAGTAATCATTCGATATTTAATCATGACGTCCTCGTGCACAGTCATGTTATATGCTCCGAAATGTATGATATAACGGTGGTCAGATTTCTTTTGACGTTCTACTTTAGTGATCTCTAAGAGTTCTCCTTCAGGAAAATCAGATAACACCTGCTCATCTTGTTCTTCTGCTTCAAAATCCAGTTGTATTACCATAGTTGTTTGTCACCTCGTAGCAATAGATCGGTTATCGTCTTACTTTCGTTACTTGTTAAGAAAAGACACCCTGCAACAATCAATCACAGGGCGTCCTATTGCTTAATATACTATTCGATTTCGAGAAGCAATTTCTCTTCTTCTTCTTGCTCTGCAATAATATCTTCATTCTTCGGCGCAGCAACAATAGTGGATAAATTACTTGCTTCACGGATCTTATTCTCAATAATAAGGGCAATATCCTGATGTTCCTTCAAAAACTGTTTAGCATTCTCACGGCCTTGACCGAGACGCTCGCCTTCGTAGGAATACCATGCACCACTCTTATTCACGATATCCATTTCAGTACCGATATCTACAAGACTTCCCTCTTTGGAAATCCCTTCACCGTACATAATATCAACATCAGCCTGTTTAAAAGGAGGGGCTACTTTATTCTTCACAATCTTGATCTTAGTACGGTTACCAACCACATCGTTCCCCATCTTGATGCTCTCTACGCGACGTACATCTAAACGTACAGAAGAGTAGAATTTCAATGCACGACCACCCGGAGTTGTCTCAGGGTTACCGAACATAACACCGATCTTCTCACGAAGCTGGTTGATAAAGATAGCGATCGTATTGGATTTGCTAATGGCACCAGAAAGCTTACGAAGTGCTTGAGACATCAAGCGAGCCTGCAATCCGACGTGGGAATCACCCATATCGCCTTCAATTTCAGCCTTAGGTACCAAAGCAGCAACGGAGTCAACGACAATAATATCAACGGCTCCACTACGAACGAGTGCTTCGGCGATTTCCAGCGCTTGTTCACCCGTGTCTGGCTGAGAAAGCAGCAACTCATCGATATTTACGCCCAAGTTACGTGCATATTTCGGATCAAGCGCATGCTCGGCATCGATAAATGCAGCTTGTCCGCCTTGTCTTTGCACTTCTGCAATAGCATGAAGAGCAACTGTTGTTTTACCTGAAGATTCCGGTCCATATACTTCAATAATACGTCCCTTTGGAAGTCCGCCTATACCTAACGCAATATCAAGTGCCAAAGATCCGCTAGGTACAACTTCCACTTGCATATGCGTGGATTCTCCCAGTTTCATTACCGAACCTTTACCAAATTGTTTTTCTATTTGACGAAGCGCCATATCAAGCGCTGCACGACGATCTGACAATCAGACCACTTCCTTCACTGTTTATAGTAATATAATAACGTGTTTTTAAGGTCTTGCCAAGCTTTTTTTCGAACATACATTCGTTTTTTTTGTCTTGGGCGTTATTTATCCCTTTTATTGTAAGCCTCCCTCCGGAGATAGAAGTTAATTAAATTCCCCACTTCACCGGACATCAACGACTTATGATCATGAGTAGTCATCGTGATCAAAATCTCTGCAAATATACAAAAAACCGCAGCAAAGAAATCTCAGTGCCACGGTTCTTCCGTATGTGTTTATTATAACTGGGCTAATCTCCCATTACAAGTCTGAACCCTCAAGAGGTGTCTCCACCTTGCGTTCCTCAAGTCTCCGCCACAGACGATACAGCAGAGCCTTTACAGTACGCAACCGGATATTTTCCCGTGTACCTTTAAGATTAAGCTCATAGACCTCTGTCTTACGTCCCCGTTCAGCCAAGCCGATAAATACAAGTCCAACAGGCTTGCGCTCAGAATAACCCGGTCCAGCCACACCCGTAACAGATAAGCCGAAATCGCTGTCTGCAATCATTCTCACTTGGTCAGCCAACACCTCGGCAACTTCTCGACTTACGGCTCCAGGAGCATTGGGTCCCTCCAAATAAGCACTTGGCACATTCAGTAGCTTTTTCTTTAGGTCATTCGAATAGCAGACGATTCCGCCGGCAAACATCGATGCACTGCCTGGAATATTTGTTATGCTCTCCATCAGCAAACCTCCGGTGCAGCTCTCTGCCGCACTTAAGGTCAGGCCGGCATCCGCCATCCAATCCACAATCAATTGCTCCAGCGGCACATCAATGTTCGCATACAAATGTTCCGGCAAAATCTCCTTGATTTGTTGTTCCAGTATCTCCAGCTTTTTTGTAGCTTCATGCTCAGAAGGGGCCTTTGTCGAAATACGAACAGTTACCTCTCCCTCTTTGGCATACGGAGCAATCGTTGGATCAGTCTGACTGCGAATCAGTTCGATGAGCTTGTCCTCCAGCAGTGATTCTCCGATGCCGGCAAATTTGAGCATTTTTGAATAAAGCGGTGTTTCGTTCGTCAAGGCGTGCTGCTGTAGCCACGGTACTGCTTTATCAACGAACATCGGTTTCATCTCACGAGGTGGACCTGGAAGCACAATATAATATTTCTTCTCATGCTCAAAAGCAATCCCAACCGCAAGACCGATTTCATTCGGCAACGGTGTAGTTCCTTCAATTATAAGTGCCTGTTTGCGGTTATTTTCGGTCATAACGATCTTACGATCATCAAAGAAACGTTGTACATGATCCATCGCCAAACGATCAATATGGAGCGTTCTACCTAGCGATGCAGCCAGTGCGTCTTTAGTCAGATCATCCTCAGTGGGGCCAATTCCGCCCGTAAAGATAATAACGTCAGCCCGACTCTGAGCGATCTCGATGGCTTGCTGTAGGCGGCTGCTGTTATCACCGACAACGGTTTGAAAGTATACATCGATCCCGATGGCAGCTAGCTCGATAGACAAAAACTGGGCATTACTATTCACGATTTGACCGAGCAAAAGCTCTGTCCCTACTGCAATAATCTCCGCTTTCATACCTGGCTTTCGCCTCCTCGTTATAATGTAGGTACACTGCTTTTGGATTTCAAAAAAGGTAATAGGTGCTTCACCTATTACCTTTCCTTGTATATCCAGCTTACATGCTTACGCATTATGCAGCTGTAGCAGATCCTTATTCTTCACAAAATAATCAATTCCAGAATAAATAGTGATCAGCGCTGCGGCCCAAATAGCAATATCGTCTACAGGAATACTGACAAATTGAAATGGGAAATTATTCAACAACAGCAGTGAGATCGCAACAATTTGTACAACCGTCTTTATCTTGCCCCATTTGCTGGCGGCAACCACTTTTCCCTCTAGCAATGCAATCTGGCGAAGTCCGGTGACTGCAAACTCACGACTGATGATTACAATAGCAATCCATGAATCGCATCTGCCCAGCTCCACAAGTGAAATCAGAACTGCAGATACCAGCAGTTTGTCCGCAAGTGGATCAAGGAGTTTACCGAGATTGGTGACCATATTATATTTCCTAGCAATGTAGCCGTCTATTCCATCCGTGCTGGCCGCAAGCAAAAAGATTACAGCTGCTACCAAATGATTAACAGATAGCTGAAACGAGCCCCAATGTATCGGTTCTGGATAAAAACTGAAATCCACCAGTAAAAAAAACATCATAATCGGGATCAGGCAAATACGAGCTAGCGTGATGCGGTTGGGCAAATTCACTGAAGTTTTCCTCCCCTAAATCGTTCATACAAATTGCCTAAATCAGGCTAATCCATTTCTACTTAAGCAAGTATATTATAGCAATAAATAGGTGTCAAAAAAACAGAAAGCACCCCGCGTTGTTAGTGCTAATAAGCACTGCGGGGCACAAAATTCTATTTCATGTTCATGAATTGTAGATCCAGCGGCAAATCAGCTTTACGCAAGATCTGAATAATCTGCTGCAAATCGTCGCGGCTCTTACCGGTCACACGAATTTGATCCCCTTGGATCTGGCTCTTCACCTTTAATTTTGAATCACGGATCAGAATATTAATCTTTTTCGCATTCTCCTGATCAATGCCTTGCTTAAGCCCTAAACGTTGACGTACAGATCCCAGGGAGGCCGGTTCTACTTTACCGAAATCCAGATTTTTTAGGGTAATGCCTCTTTTCACCATCTTTGATTGTAAAATATCAATAACAGCGTTGAGCTTATATTCGTCTTCAGAGGCGATTATAAGTGCGTCTTTCTCCAGCTTCAGACTGCTTTTGCTGTTCTTAAAATCAAAGCGGTTGTCGATCTCTTTCTCTGTTTGGTGAATAGCATTCGTTAACTCCTGCATATCCATTTTGGATACAATATCAAATGAACATTCTGAACTCATTAAACTCCACGTCCTTTATACAATTAGTCTGCTACTATTATAAGAGAATGGTACTATTAAGTCTAATTTTGGATAAATCATTATGTAGCTCACCCGACATAGAAAACAGCCCCACTAAGTGGAGCTTTTCCTTCGAGTGAGTTTGGTTCAAAGGGTAGAAACACGTCTCCACCGGAAGTACGCCGTTGGAGACGTTCATTTCTACAGCTTCTATCTGCTTCGGACCGGATTACGAAACATATCCAGAATTCCTAGCACAATATGTGCAATACCGAATCCGAGAATTCCGTATCCCCAAGCACCTGGTGTCAAATAGTATCCGATGAGACTGACAACAACCCCAAGGCCAGCTACAATCCAGCTAACTGTCATAAGATGTACACCTCACTTTGGCTAAAACTGAAAACATTCTTATGTTCTCCCTAAAGCCAAAGTCTATACATCCTATTTGTTATTCGCCTGTCCCTTCACTTTGGGTACCTTCACTTCCAGAACCGTCGTCAAGATTAAGCAGGAGACGTGAGGACGTCTTCTCATCCGTGATTACTTGACCATTTACGGTAATCTCAGTTGCTGGGGAATACCCAGACTTAATATACATGCCTTCACTGCCCAGAACGAAGTTCATAGTTTCTCCTGCTGCTGTATTTCCGAAGGAGAGTTTTTCACCTTTAGAGTTCTCGCCTTTGTAAACTTCAAGCCAGCTTACTCCGGATGCAACAATCTCAACCTTAACTTCGCTTCCGGCAGGAGCTGTAACCTTAAATTTCGTTGTTTTGCCTGACTTCCCATCTGGTGTAACCGTGATAGATTGAGGAGACGGCGTTGGTGTCGGTGTTGGCGTAGGCTCCGTAGTTGGCTCAGTAGTTGCTTCTGCACCTGCCGAGGAAGTAGGCGCTACTACACCGCCTCCTGATGCGGGTGGAGATGTTTGTGCTGTATTAGGATCCTGCACATTATTGGTGATATTTGTTTGATCAACTTGATCAGGGTCTGCTTTGTTTAAACTAGAAGCATAAATGTAAATCACTACAATAATCAATATAGGGAATGTCCACATCAGCACCGTTGGCAGCCATTTTGCATTCCGTTCGGTTTCGGGTCTACGGCTGCGCTTTTGAATCACCGTCTCCATGGTCGTGTCTGCGGGTGGTGCAGGTACGTTCCCATGCTCCTCGAGCAGTTCGTCAGGACTCATGCCTACTGCTTCTGCATACGTTTTGATAAACGCCCTCACATAAAAACTTCCTGGAAGCACCTTGTAGTCTCCAGACTCGATGGCTTCCAAATACTTTTTGCGAATTTTTGTTACTTCCTGGACATCGTCAAGACTCATCCCTTTTTGCAGACGTGCCTCTTTCAATTGCCGGCCCAGTTCCGACATACCATCACCTCCTGTAAGTTCTATGAATGTAAACTTCCTTAACCAGCTTTATAAAAAAACATGCTCGGAAGTGTATTCTTCATCGTTTGTGTTCTATAAATCATCACTGTAGCTCGTCGTAAATGACTCGTACAAGATTTCTTCCGTTGGATTATTCCGCAGCTCAATAATAATATCAAAGTCATCATAACTATACTCAGATTCGCGTACGAAAATATCTGGATGCTCAATAACCTTTGTGCTTGGCATGCTCATAACATTTTGCAATAAATTATAATGTTTCTCATTAGAGCGGATCGTACTAACTATACCATCAATTATAAATACATTATGTGGGTTCATCTCATCTTCAGCCAATTGACTGCGCACCGTCTGCCGCAATAATGTGGAGGAGACAAATGTCCAGCGTTTCATAGCACAGACACTGCCAGCTATAATGGATTCCGTCTTTCCTACACGGGGCATACCACGAAGTCCTATAACCTGATTCCCATCTTTTTTAAACAGCTCACCGAGAAAATCAACCAATAGACCTAGCTCATCGCGGGTGAAACGAAACGTCTTCCGATCATCTGAATCCCGTTCAATATATCGCCCATGGCGCACAGCCAGCTTGTCCACGAGCCTTGGAGACCGCAGAGCTGAAACTGTAATATTATCAACTTTTTTGAGCATTTCGCCCATCAGCATAATTTTCTCATCATCATTGGTCTCCAGCAACATTCCGCGAGTTTTTCCTTCAACTCCATTAATCGTCAGAATGTTAACTTCCAGCATCCCTAACATTGAAGCGATATCACCAAGCAGACCGGGTCTGTTCTTGTGAATCTTGTATTCCATATACCACTGTTTATATTCCACTTGTACACCTCATAGATTCCTTTTCCCTACCCTTTGCCAATACAGCAAAAAAAGCTGCCCCGGCAAAGCGGTCTTTTACACGGGTCATGTTAATGATATATAAAATAAAAATGAAAGGCAAGGTCAGTCCTGTAATAATTGCAGAAAAGCTCCCACAGGGGGAGCTTTTCCGCAAGCTTAGGCGTTGTCTTTCGCCAACTTGACCATGAGTTTAGCAATCGTTTGCTTTTCTTCATCGTTGCCGACATCCCATAGCTCTTTGATCGCACGGTTTTGAGTGTTTGCTGGATCCACTTTTTCATCAAGGAATTCCCCGATTTCAAAAGCCAGCTTTGAGATTGTATCTTGACTCATCCCAAGTTTCTCCGCCTGTACAACCCGTTTACCTAGGAATTTCTTCCAGGTGTCAAAATTTTTGATTACGCTATCGTCTTGTGTCATCTTAAATCCTCCTTCATGTTTACGGTCAAACACCTGCATACAGGCTGTAAGCCGCCTTACGAGAGATTAAAAAACAACACTTATAATATGTCTCAGACGATAGATTCTTATGCTGGAGCTTTTCTCCAAGTTAAGCATTAAGTAATCCAGCCACCGTTAGGGCTAATGATCTGCCCAGTAATATACCCGGATTCAGGCAATGCTAAAAAGTAAATCAGTGAGGAGATCTCGTTCGGTGTAGCCAAACGTCCCGCCGGAATCTCATCCTCCAGCATCCGGACCTCATCCTCCTGTAGGTTAGACAACATATTCGTATTAACCGCTCCTGGAGCTACCGCGTTCACAGTTACGCCAGAAGGTGCTAGTTCCTTGGCTAACGCCTTAGTAAACGCATTTACTCCGCCTTTACTGGCTGAATAAGCGACCTCGCAAGAGGCTCCCGATATTCCCCACACGGAAGAAACGTTGATGATTCGACCATAACGCTGGGATACCATGTACGGCATAAAAATCTGGCTGCACATAAAGGTACCTTTCAAGTTAATGGCCATAATATCGTCCCATTCCTCTTCACTCACATCAGCCAGCATCCCATAATGAGATTTACCGGCATTATTGACAAGAATATCCGGCTGCATTCCATTACTTTCAAGCTTCTCCGCCATTCGTACAATCTGACTGCGATCCTTCATATCCGCATTTACAGTCATTACCTTTGCTCCAAGGGCCATACAACGCCGAGCGACATCATTAGCAGCTTCATGTGAGTGCTTGTAGTGAATAACAATATTCATGCCTACAGAGGCAAACCGTTCTGCAATGGCGCCACCGATTCCCCCGCTGCCCCCTGTCACCAGAACTGTCATTTCTCCTAATGGTTTGTTGCTCTCTCCCAAAAGCGCCATTTAAGGACTCACCACTAGTGAAACAGCGAGCTGCTCCCAATTTACATGGGCATGTAAACGCTCATTCACTTCAGCTAAAGTAATCGATTCGTAAATAGGCAGAACTTCAAACAGGTCACCACCACGGAATTGGTAACGTGTAAATTCATGTGCGATACTTTCAGGGGAGTTCAGCATGCGCAAATATCCGCCTATTTTCTTTTTCCGTGCCCGCTCGAAGTCCTTCTCAGCAAAGCCAGACTTTAAGATCTGATCCACTTCTTCTTTAATTCGTTTTAGCAGCAAATCCGGGTCCTTGGTATCTCCACCCATAGCTGAAAAAGCATATTGTTCTGAACTATTAAATTCATGGCCAAAGCTGTCTGAGATCAGTTCTTCATCATAGAGTTTTTGGTACAACGCTGTGCTGCTGCCAACCAGCAAATCAAGCATAAGCTTTGTGGCGAGATCACGCTTAAGCGCAGCTTCGCCTGTAAGACCATCAACTTTTTCCTTAAATCCAAACATAATCTTAGGCATCGAAACAGCGAGTTTGCTTTCTAAGCGCTTCGTAGCGACTTGTTCCGGCTCCTCTTCAAAAATACGCTTAATCTCACCTTGTTTACCATAAGATTTCCCCTGCTGATTGCTGCGAATCAAGGAGAATACCTTCTCCGGATCCACACCACCCACTACGAACAACAGCATATTGCTGGGATGATAAAAAGAGTTGTAACAAGTGTACAGTGTTTCTTTCGTAATCGTACTAATCGACTCTATAGTTCCGGCAATATCAATCCGAACCGGATGTTTCGAATACATCGCCTCAATAAGGCCAAAGTACACGCGCCAGTCTGGATTATCTGCATACATATTGATTTCTTGACCAATGATCCCTTTTTCCTTTTCTACATTTTCATCCGTAAAATAAGGTCGTTGTACAAAATCAACGAGTGTACTAAGGTTGGTCTCTATGTTCTCTGTTGCCGAGAAAAGATAAACCGTCTGATCAAAACTTGTAAAGGCGTTAGCTGAAGCTCCATTTGAGGCAAAAGTGGCAAAAATATCGCCTTCTGGCTCTTCAAACATTTTGTGCTCCAAAAAGTGAGCTATACCATCAGGAACAGTGGTCTCTTCTCCACCTGCGACATGAAAATGGTTATCTACAGAACCATATTTAGTTGCAAATGTGGCGTAAGTTTTTTTGAATGTTGGTTTTGGCAATACATAAACCTGAAGCCCATTCTCCATCACCTCATGATAAAGGGTCTCTTGAAGTCTGTCGTATTGAATCTGTTCCATCTCTATTCCTCCTTCCCTGTCAAGAAATAAATCGTATCCAGCTGAAAGGTCTCCGCTGCAGCTTTTACTTCCCCTGCACCGATTTGTTCCACCTCTTCTAGCAGCTGATCCGCTGTCCGTTCTTTTCCTGACAACTGGCGGTTGAAGTCGTAAGAGATCATCTCAAAAGCAGAATCCGGAATCTCGGAAAGCTGATTGCGGATCATGGCTTTGGTCTGGCTTAACTCCAGATCACTGATATTGCCAGCTTTCATCTCTTCCAGTTGTTTCTCTATAATTTCAACAGCTTTGTTGTAATTTTGCGTTTCAATACCTGATTGTATCGTTCCAATCCCCTTGTGACCGTCATAGCGTGAAGAAGCATAGTATGCAAGACTGGCCTTCTCCCGTACATTGACGAAGAGTTTGGAGTGTGGATACCCTCCTAATATTCCGTTGTACATAAGTGCGGACGCATATGTATCGTCCTTATACGTAATCGATGTGCGCAGACCCATGTTCAACTTGCCCTGACTGACATCCAGCTTCTCCTCTACCGTCCGCACCTCGCTGACGGATACTGGGACAAACTTGGAGCTATATAAGCCCACCTCCGACTGAATGCGTCCGAAGTGCTGCTGCACAAGCTTTTCAACTTCCTCAGTAGTCGTATCTCCCACAACATAGAGATCCAAAATAGCTCCATCCAGCCATGAGTTATAAGATTCGTACAAACTTTTTGGGGTAATCCGATCCAAATCTGCTCTTTGACCCAGTGGATGAAGACGATAGGGCTCGTTACGGCACATTTCTTCGATACAGCGTTCCGCAGCATAACGAATCTTATCATTTACGATAGATTCCAGCTTCTTGCGCACTGTTTCACGCTCTGTTGCAACATAGGAAGAACGGAAGCTTCCATCCTCCACCAACGGACGGGTCAGGACTTCTCCTAGGAAAGCAAAGGATTGTTCAAGCAAGCTCTCCTGACTCTGCACGAAGGAGTCATTAATGGTGTCCATGCGAAACTGAACAATCTGATAATCGCCTCTTTTATAAATATCAAAACCAAATCCAGCGCCATACAGCTCCTCCAAACGCTCGCGGAATTGAGTAGTCTCTGGATAAGAAGCGGTACCTCTGCGGAGCACAAATGGGGCAAGTGCTGTAGGGGTTACCGTATCCTCATTAAGTGGGACGCCGGCATAAAGTGAGATGGCGTAGGTCTTGAACGCCTTGGTAGGCATCACGTGAATACGCATACCTGCAACGTTGCCATGCTGAAATACATTATTAGTCAAGTCCAAAACTCCTTTACCGCGTGGATAGTTGCTCATTAACATGTTTATGAATTAATAACCATTCTAAACCATTCCAAAGTAAGGAAGCAACCGGATGCCTCTTCCCGGTTGCTCTCTGGATTTACTTCTTTACTTATCTACATACAGAAAATATGCTGGCCGATAGTCTTGACCTGTGGACGAGTCCAAATCCATTTGGAGGTCGCCGTTTTAGGGTTGAAATAATACAAACACCCACCCGAAGGATCCCAGCCATTCAGCGCTTGCTGCACTGCTTTTCGTGCCTGCTCATTTGGCTCCAAATAAATCTGCCCGTCAGCTACAGCTGTAAAAGCTCCCGGCTGAAAAATAACGCCAGACGGCGTATTTGGAAAGCTCGGAGATTTTACCCTGTTCAAGATTACTGCAGCAACAGCAACTTGTCCTTCGAAAGGTTCACCTCTTGACTCACCATAGACGGCATTAGCCATAATTTTGAGATCATTTTCTGATAATCCCATCGTATTCCCTGAAGACAGAGACGCTGAATCCGAATTATTGGTTGTATTTGTTTTGTTACCGGTGTTGTTGTTTGCTGTATTATTTCCGGTTGCTGAAGCCGACTCTGTCGGCTTCCAGTTCTTAGTTGCGTTATACAATTTCAGCTTAGTCTTAGCGCCTACGATGCCATCAGACTTCATTCCAAACTTCCATTGAAACCACGTTACTGAATTTTTCGTTTTCGGACCAAACTGACTGTCTATTTTCCCTTCATAAAAGCCCAGATGTTTTAAACGTCCTTGCAACTCATAAACATCCTGACCAGAAGAACCGAGTTTAATCGGAGTCGTGCTGAAGGCAGGCAAGGCCTCTTCTTCAGGATGATTTAGTTCATGGACAAATGACGCAGCAGCACTTTGCTTGGTCTGTAGTATGCCATTACCCTGGAGCAGCATTCCTGCAAACGGCGCGGCAGCAAGTGCAAGGGTTAAAGAAGCAAAGATCCACAACTTATGTTTCTTCATAGGGGTTCGCTCTACCTTTCTTTTGTGAGTTCTGCATGGATGGCTAAAGTTATTATGACGACTGTCAGGACATCCTATGCATTACTAAAAAAGAAGTAATAGCGTTTCATTGTAATTGAGAATAATTATCAACTATAATCGAAATAAGAAAACGTTGGAGTTGATATTAATCATGAATTTAAAGGACCACATTTTATTGTGGAACCACGCATTAATAGAAATTATTGATATACGCCATACTTTTCAACGATCAAGTGATCTGAATTCACATTATCAGCTGCCCTCAAGCGCATTCTTGTTGATCATAAACGGCAAAGCCGAAATACTGATTAACGAGATCCCGCATGAGATCGGCAACTTTCATATCCTTCATGGTGGAAAAGGAATGAACATTCAATTTTTACGCACGGAGGAACTACTGGAGTATTACTTAATTTTATATAAAGCAAACCTTTCACTCGCCTCACGCAACAATCTAAAAGCAATTATGGAACACAATAATCCCTTTAATCTTCAATATGGATTTACGCCTACTAGTCCACTGCCCTTATTTGATAAGATGGAGAACATGTTTACTGATTGGGGCAAAACAGGTCTTTTGGATCGGCTGCATGTTAAAACACTGTTTTATCAATGGATTTATGAGCTGCTTAGGCAGCTGCATACGCTGGAAACACAGTTAATACAACCTGATCCGCTAGATCAAGCAATTCGCTATATGCAGACTTATTATAAGGAAACCTTCTCTCTTGAAAAATTAGCTAAAGCGGTAAACAGCAGCCCTAGAACATTATCCAGATTATTCAGAACACGGCTGCAGACTAGCCCTGCTCAGTACTTAATCAGCATCCGCATGGAAAAATCGAAAATACTGCTCCTGAACACTGAGGCGAGCTTGCATGACATCGCAATTGCAGTAGGTTATCCTGATGGCTATTATCTAGGAAAAATGTTCAAAAAATATTACGGAACCTCCCCTGTCCGATACAAAAATAAATTGATCACCCAACCCAGTTGGCGTGATATGCCATCCCAAGGTGCACAAATTGACATTGCCCGAACACAACCTCTCCGTTATATTGATTATGATAATCATTATCAATATAACGGAGAAGGGGAATTACCAATGTTTAGAAATGCCAAACCATCCTTACTGCTCACCCTGTTATTATGCTTTACCATAGTGTTAAGCGCTTGTTCCACGGGAACCACAAATTCAAATGCGTCAAGCAATGGGACACCAACCCCCTCAGCAGAAACAAGTACAGGAGCAAATACAGACAAAGCTGCTGTCGAAGCACAAACCCGGATAATTTCCACAGTTAAAGGAGACATTGCCGTTCCCACTAGTCCACAAAGAGTCGTAGTTCTTTATTTGCTCGGTGATGTACTGGCTCTAGGCATTAAACCTATAGGTGTATCCGATGTATCCGAGGGTGCTGCATTTGAAGATGAGCTAAAAGATGTGCAAAAGCTTGGCACCTGGTTTGAGGCTAGCCCTGAAGCAATCCTTGCTCTAAATCCCGAACTAATCATCGTGCCGTCAGAGGAAACTTATGAAGCCCTCCACCAAATTGCACCAACAGTGTTAGTTCCGTATGAAAAAATGTCAACAGAAGAACGGGTGTCCTTTATTGGACAAGTCGTAGGCAAAGAGGATCAAGCAAAAGAATTATTTACTGATTTCCATAAAAAAGTTGAAGACAGCAAACAAAAGCTGCAAGAAGCTGGTATTCTGGATCACACAATATCCATCATGGAAGGTGGAAAAGACAACAGTATGGCTGTTGTGGCAAGCAAACAATTCGGACGTGGTTCGCAAATCATTTATGAATATTTAGGCATGAAGGCGCCGGAAATCATTCAACAGAAAATAGATACGGCGACTGGTGCGGATGGCGAATCCGTATCCTTTGAAGTCCTTGGCAAATACAGCGGTGACTATATCTTCCGCTCCTCTTATGATGGTATGGCTGATCTGACCCAAAACCCAATTTGGAACAATATCCCTGCCGTGAAAGAAGGCCGTTTGATGGAAATTGATTTTGGATTAGGTTATTACAGTGATATCTATTCTCTAAATGTGCAACTGGATTATATTGTTGAAGCTTTGCTTGCTGCACCAAGAGTCAAATAAGTACTCAGGATACAAAAAAGAGATAGTCCACTTCATAAAGTGGCCATCTCTTTTGCTGTCTATTGAAAGTTTCGACGGGCTTGTCCAGCTTAGGAGCTGATCTTGTTATGCTGATATTGCTCAAGTGACACCAGTACCTCACGCGGCTTGCTGCCCTCGTAAGGACCGATGACCCCACGAGCCTCCATAGAGTCAATCAACCGGGCTGCACGGGTATAACCGACACGCATTCGACGCTGTAGCAGCGACACTGAAGCCTGCTTAGCCTCCAGTACAATTTGTACGGCCTGCTCGTATAATTCATCCTGTGGCTCCTGATCCTCAGTGATTGTATCATCCACTTCAGGAACGATGGACTCATCGTATTCGGCTTCACCTTGACTGCTGACATATTGAACAATAGTCTCTACTTCTTGGTCGCTCATAAAAGCTCCCTGTACACGAATAGGTTTAGATGCGCCCATTGGCAAGAACAACATATCACCTCGGCCTAACAGCTTCTCTGCACCGGGCATATCCAAAATGGTACGTGAATCCACATTGGACGATACGCCAAAAGCGATCCGGGATGGAATATTAGCTTTAATTAAACCTGTGATTACATCTACTGAAGGGCGTTGTGTAGCGATAATTAAATGAATTCCAGCCGCCCGCGCCATTTGTGCAAGTCGGCAAATTGCATCCTCGACATCATTGGCTGCAACCATCATCAAATCCGCAAGCTCGTCCACAATAACAACGATATACGGGAGAATTGCCGCTGGATTCTCAGCCATTAGCTTATTATAACCTTCCATATTCCGTGTTCCCGATTTGGAGAATAGCTCGTAACGCTTCTCCATTTCCACAACAATCTTCTTCAAAGCAAGACTTGCCCGCTTGGGATCTGTGACAACCGGAGCCAGAAGATGGGGAATTCCGTTATACACATTCAGCTCTACCATCTTAGGATCGACCATGAGGAATTTGACTTCATCAGGTTTAGCTTTGTATAAGATGCTTGTTATAATCCCGTTGATGCAGACAGATTTACCGGAGCCTGTTGCACCGGCCACCAATAAATGGGGCATCTTAGCCAGATTGCCAATAATGGTCTGGCCGGAAATATCACGGCCAAAAGCAATCGATAATCTGGATTCAGCCTCCTGAAAAATCTGTGTTTCCATAACTTCGCGCATGGTAACAATAGACACCTCAGAGTTCGGAACTTCTATCCCAATCGCAGATTTACCCGGAATCGGCGCTTCCATCCGAATGTCTTTGGCTGCAAGTGCAAGGGCAATGTCATCCGTCAGATTTACAATACGGCTAACCTTAACCCCAATATCCGGTTGTATCTCATACCTCGTAACCGCTGGGCCTCTTACTACCTCCAGCACCTTAGCCCGTACCCCAAAGCTTTCAAGTGTTGCTTCTAACTTACGGGCTGTCTGCATATAATCATTCTGATCTCCAGCTTTGCCACCATTGTTAGGTTTGGCTAGAAGACGGAACGATGGCAGCTTATATGGCTTCGGTGGCGGTGGTGCTGGAGGAGCGGGAATAATCTCTCCATCTGGAGAAGCACCTAGCAGGCCTTCCAAGTCTATGCTTACATTCTCCTCAGACTCATCCGCAGGCTGCTGCTTAACGGCATTAGGTCCGGCTACAGCAGGTTTAGCTGCTTCACCACGAGCTGCGGGTGAGAATTCACTCCACTCTTCCCGGTCTTCTTCGTTTAACCCTTCTGAACGGATATGTTCAAAGAAGTCACGAATAATAGGCGTCACAGGTTCAATATCCAGATCCGCATCATCAAAATCATGATCGATATCGTCTAATGGAATTACATGACTATCTGGAGTTAATCCCGAAATAATCGGACCGGTTGAAGCACTTGTCACAATTGGACCCTGATCGTCATCCTCAGAATCTGCTTCCACCTGTGAACGCGTGGAGCCTGAGAACCAGCCAGATATTTTTTTCAAAAGGACAGGTTGTTTGCGATTAGGCAAATACCGATCGTCTTCGTCTTCTTCCTCCTCGTCATCATAGACAGGCTGCTTCACCTGCCGAGCTTTAGCTGGAGCAGCGGCTCTAGAAGGTCTGGCCGCTACGGGAACCGCCTTAGGACGGTTTGCAGCATGGAGACGAATCCCCTCCACAAACTTAACCAAGCGCACTCGCAAAAGCGTAAAAATCTCCACATAGGACAAGTTGGTAATTAGCATAAAGCTGATCGCCAGCATGACGATCATAAGCAGCTTAGCGCCCAGACTACCAAAAAGCCATAACAGCGCTGCATACTCCAACCCGCCAATGTACCCTCCGCTTATATCCTTACCCAGCATATAGACATTGCTTTCGTTCGAGCCAGGTGAAAGTGATCCCGAAAGATCATTATGTATTTGTGTCATTACATTGCCAGGATGTAACAAAGACAACGGGCCAAGCTTCTGCTCCATTGCAGATATTGTGCTCATAAGGCACATAGACAATAGAAGCAGAAGCACGCCAGTATGCCTGCTGTTCCACGAGGAAGGCCATCTTCGATGGATCATCACCATAAGTCCATAAAAAATGCCGATAAGCGGCAACACAAAATAGAATCTCCCTAATAAGTAACCCGCCATACTTGAAAGTGAGCGCCCTACGGCTGCTTCACCAGACAGTGCAATGACGGAAATAGTTATTAATAAAATTCCATATATTTCATATTTCAAAACGCTGCCGAGCAGCGCTTTTTTCTTCTTCTTTTTTCGTTTAGCCACGCCAGCCACCCCCGGAACAACATTATACCATATAATGGCGTGGCGTACCTATGTTCTCTTTTGTCAGAAAATGAATCTTTATGTTAATGTAATTATCGAACCTGGAGAGAACGCCGGATCTAGATAACGGTTCAGCGGACAATCCAATAATCTCACAATCCGCGCACGTCCTTCCTCCATCGGTTCAACCTGCATCAGCATGCCCTGCACACTAACTTCTCGGGTTGCGGCATAATTGTTAAATGCCCCCTCCCACACCTGTTCCATTGCAACTACTGTGTACAGTGTCATTGCGTAATCCCTCCTGGAGTCGATGCTGAGAAATCCCCGCCGATCATTCGGTTAAGATGCGCAAGTGCCGCTCCGATCCCGCCGACCTCATCCATCAGACCATATTTAACGGCATCCAAGCCCCCCACAGCCGTCCCGATATCACGATTGAGCTCACCTGTCTTAAACATGAGATCACGGAACTGTTCTTCAGAAATGCGCGAATGGGAAGTCACAAATTTAACGACGCGTTCCTGCATTTTCTCCATATACTCGAAAGTTTGCGGCACTCCGATCACTAAACCATTCATTCGAATCGGATGAATCGTCATCGTTGCACTTTCAGCAATAATCGAATAAGTGGAGGAAACTGCAATCGGCACCCCGATGCTGTGCCCGCCTCCAATGACTACGGTTACCGTTGGCTTGGAGAGGGATGCAATCATTTCCGCAATTGCTAATCCCGCTTCTACATCTCCACCTACCGTATTTAAAATGATAAGCAGGCCTTTGATGTTTTTATTCTGCTCAGCTGCCACCAGCTGCGGAATGATATGCTCATACTTTGTTGTTTTGTTCTGTGGAGGCATAACAATATGTCCTTCAATCTGACCAATAATCGTTAAGCAAAAAATATCAGGCTCTCCACTTGGGACTACTGTTTGTCCAAGCTCCTTAATCGCTCCCATTGTAGTGGGCGGCATATTTTCATTAGGATTCGGATTAGTTTCTCCTGGGACAACTTCCTCATTTTTTGCTCCATTTGATCCTTCGATGTAGTTCATCTTCGCAGCTCTCCCTTGTTATATGCAGCTCTAGTCTGCTGTTGCCTTACTAACAATCCTTAGTATGACGTTTCAGGGTGCTGCATTATGCAATTTTCAGCTTATGAACATACAAAAACCCCTTCTCCCGTGGAAACCGTCCAATATTTCCGGGGAAAAGGGGCTCAGCCCTAGCTATATATTCATTGAAGGAGAAACTCTCCTTACACTTCCATGATAATTGGCAAAATCATCGGTCTGCGGCGCGTTTGTTCATATAAGAAACGGCCCAGCGAATCTTTTACGCTTGTTTTAAGGGAAGCCCACTCATTTACTTTTTCACTCATCAGGCGTTGCAATGTACTGGATACAATTCGGTTAGCCTCGTCGAGCAGCCCTTCGGACTCCCGAACATAAACAAAACCACGTGAAATGATGTCAGGTCCAGAAACAATTGCACCATTCTGCTTGCTAAGTGTAACCACGACAACCAAGATACCATCTTGAGACAGCAACTTACGGTCACGCAATACAATGTTACCAACATCGCCTACACCTAGTCCGTCAATCAATACGTTACCAGCTGTTACTTTGCCAGCCTTACGAGCGGCACCGCCTTGGATTTCAACAATTTCACCGATTTCAGTGATGAAAATGTTCTGTGGCTCTACGCCAACCGATTCTGCCAGCAAAGCATGTTTGCGCTGCATGCGGTATTCACCGTGGATCGGAATGAAGAATTTCGGTTTCATCAGGTTAAGCATAAGCTTAAGTTCTTCTTGACTACCGTGACCGGATACGTGAACGCCGGAGTTGGAGCCGCTGTAAATCACATTAGCACCAAGACGGAACAATTCATCAATAGTACGGCCTACATACTTCTCATTACCTGGTACAGGTGTTGCTGCAATAATAACGGTATCGCCTGGCAGGATATCTACTTTGCGATGACTAGAACGTGCCATACGTGTCAATGCAGACATTGGCTCGCCTTGGCTGCCTGTGCAAAGAACAACTACACGATTTGCTGCCATTCTATTCATTTCTTCCGGTTCGATCAGCATTCCGTCAGGTACGTTCAAATATCCAAGCTCTGAAGCGATGGATACAACGTTGACCATACTACGGCCAATTACTGTAATCTTACGACCCGTAGATTCTGCTGCATTAACCACTTGTTGAATACGGTGCACATTGGAAGCAAAAGTTGCTACAACGACACGTTGCTCAGCCTTGCGGAAAATATCTTCCAGCACAATACCGACATTCTTTTCAGATGGGGTAAAGCCTGGTTTCTCAGCATTCGTACTATCCGACAAAAGAGCAAGTACGCCCTTTTGGCCAATCTCTGCCATCCGATGCAGATTTGCAAATTGACCGTTGACTGGGGTGTGGTCAAATTTGAAATCGCCCGTATGAACAACATTTCCTTCCGGAGTCTCAATGCATACACCCACGGAATCAGGAATACTGTGGTTGGTTCTAAAGAAAGTTACCTTAAGTGAGTTCCCCAATTGAATTTCTGAATCTTCGTTGATCAGAATCCGTTTGGTGTCACCCAGCAGGTTCGCTTCCTTCAATTTGTTCTCTACAAGACCTAAAGTCAATCTTGTTCCATAGACTGGAACATTCAAATTCTTCAGGACATAAGGTAGACCACCGATGTGATCCTCGTGTCCGTGAGTAAGCACAATACCTCTTACCTTGTCACGGTTCTCTGTCAAATACGAGATATCAGGAATTACGATGTCAATACCGAGCATATCCTCTTCCGGAAACTTGAGTCCCGAATCCACGACTACAATGTCAGCTCCGTATTGAATAACATACATGTTTTTCCCGATTTCTCCGACTCCGCCCAATGCGAAAATCGTCAATTTATCGTTGTTGTTTTTTTTGGACAAATGAATCTAACCCTCCTATGATGTTGGACGTCATACTTTTATTGGTAAATATCGAACTTCGATTATTTCAGCGGCGCTGAACACATTTCTTTCAAACAGCCAATAACTTCCAATCGACGAGGAAATTCCTGAAATCTGTAAAATGCGCAATGCGAAAGCTCCCGATTCCGGGCAGTAAAGTTCATATTGAAGCGGACAAACGCCGTCAAAATTCACCGTCGCGCCCCTCGCGCGAAGACATGTCATTTATTTAAACAGACTCATCTTGGGACCTATCCTGTCTCACAATGTATTACATTGACGGAAGATTACCGCATATTTAATTTTAACCGCACCCAGTCACTTAAGATCATTATACATGATTTTTTTGGCAAAAGACAAGTCATCCGCCTCGTATCCAAATTCTTTCCTTAAATTCGCCTCAATATTTCAGAAAAAAAATATAAATGCAAAAACCGGCTCCCTCAATAGAGTAGCCGGTTTAGAACGTACATCAGCAATGATTAATTCTTAGTGAAAAAGTGCTTCAATAAAAGCCGCTTCCGCTTCCGTTGGCGAAATAAGCGGCAATCTGACTCCGCCCACAGGGATCCCCTTGAGTCCTAAAGCATATTTTACAGCTGAAGGATTGGGCAGCGGTTGTGGGCATTCAAACATTCCTTTAAAAATCGGGAACAGCTGGCGATGAATCTCTCCAGCAAGCTGAACATTGCCGGAGGTATAAGCGTAAATCATTTCTGACATCTGCGCACCAACCACATGGCTAGATACACTTATAATTCCGTATCCACCGACAGCCAGACTGGCAAGACCTGAGGCATCATCACCCGTATATACACGGAAATCATCTGAACAATCAGAGGCAATAAGTGTTACCTGATCTACAGACGCGCATTCTTTCGTAGCAACGATGTTCGGAATCTCAGCAAGCCGCAGGGTAGTGGCCACGCTCATACTTACACCTGTTCGACCTGGAACATTATATAAAATCACTGGTAATGAAGTCTCTGAAGCAATCGTGGAAAAATGCTGATACAGACCTTCTTGATTCGGTTTATTATAATAAGGAACGACCAAAAGCACTCCATCTACGCCTATTTTCTCCGCTTCCTTCGTCAGCTGAATGGAATGTTTCGTGTTATTGCTGCCAGTTCCAGCAATAACTTTACAACGTCCATTCGCCTTTTCCAGCACAAAAGAAAACAGCTGCAGCTTTTCCTCATCGCTTAACGTAGGCGATTCCCCTGTCGTTCCGCAGACAACCAAAGCCTCTGATTTCTGTACCTCAATTAAATAATCGACAAGCTGTGAAGTTACATCCCAGTTGATTTCTCCATCCCCATCAAAAGGGGTTACCATGGCTGTTATTAATCTTCCGAAATCCACTTTGAATTCCTCCTTGTCAGCGGTGCAATTCAAACATAGCATGCAGCGAACGCAGGGACTGCACCATATCTTCTTTTTTCACAAGCACCCATATCGTTGTATTCGAATCCGCGGATTGTAGTATTTGAATGTTTTGCGAGCTAAGCGCCTCAACAATGCGCGCCATAATACCAGGCACACCATTAATTCCGCCCCCGATAACAGAAACTTTGGCACAACCCGACAAACTCTTAGGTCGCAAACCCAGCTGCTGTAGAGCAGAAATAGCCTTCTCTGATTTGTCATCAAAAACCGTATAAAGAGCTTCCGTAGGTGTTACATTAATAAAATCAACGCTTATCCCGTTATCTGCCATACTCTTAAAGATTTGCAGCTGCACTCCGGTTCCGTTACCGTCCGGGCATTCCACAGAAATCTGTGTAACATTGCTGACATAAGCAATCCCTGTAACGAATCGATCCACAATTCCCCCTGCTTGGATATCGTTAAATCCTTCTGGATTCGTAACCAACGTACCTTCAGCTTCTGAAAAGGTTGAACGAACACGAACTGGGATCTGTGCCTGCATAGCAATCTCAACCGCACGTGGATGAATGACTTTTGCTCCCTGATGAGCCATATTGCAAATTTCAGTATAACTAACGTAAGTTAATGGCTTAGCATCTTCAACGATCCGTGGATCTGCTGTAAGAATTCCGTTCACATCCGTATAAATATCCACCATATCAGCATGAAGAGCAGCACCCAGTGCTGTAGCAGAGGTATCACTGCCGCCACGGCCTAAAGTTGTCAAATCACCCGCTTCAGTCTGGCCCTGGAACCCGGTAACAATAACTACCTTATCCTCACGCAGCTCACGGAGAATGCGTTCCGGACGTACATCCAGAATTCTGGCATTACCGTAGTTGCTGTCTGTCAGAAATCCTGCCTGAGCTCCCGTTAATACTGTAGAAGCGATGCCTTCATTCTCCAGCAGCCCACATAGAGTAGTAGCTGAAATAATTTCGCCACAGCACATCAAGAGATCTTTTTCCCGGTCTGGAAGTGCATCTCCGTTCTGCACGGCCCAATCCAGCAAAGTGTCAGTTGCGTAAGGTTCTCCGCGACGGCCCATAGCCGATACAACAATTACAAGACTATAGCCACTTGCCAGCTCCCTTTTGACATTGCGGATTACGTGTTCTCTAGCTTGCGGTGTGGATAGCGATGTTCCTCCGAATTTTTGTACCAGAATACCCATGTATAATTCCCCCATTATTATCAAAGCAAACACACTAATCATTCGTGAAAAGATTACGGTACGTGAGCTTATTCGTTAAGTAAGTTGTTAAATGGCTGTACCGCCCTCGAACCTGAGGACGGTAGCAATACTGCTTATATTTTTTTGATAGCAATGAACTTAGCTGGTTCCACTACGTTATCTTGGCACTTCTCATTGCTCATTTGGTGCATCTCCCCTTTTATTGTCCACAACAAAATCAGCCGAGCTCTGTCAATTTTCTATGCTGAATGAAACCGTTCGATGATCATCGGCTGTAGTTGTTTACCTTGCAAAGCGGCATAGCAAGCTTCCGGGATAAGATCCATGCGTGCCACGAGCGAGTTAGGTTTACCCTCAGGGTTATCTTGACCGAATGGTACAAAATAAATATGTTTAGCCACCAGAAGCTTAGCAATATTTGCGGCATTTAGGCCCAATCCATCATTTGTAGATATCGCTAGAACTAGTGGACGTCCGTTGCGCATCTGTGATTTAGCTGCCATTAGCACGGGACTATCCGTCATGGCATTAGCCAGTTTACTCGTTGTATTTCCTGTGCAAGGTGCTATTGTCAGCACATCCAGCAGCTTGGAAGGACCCAGCGGCTCCGCTTCAACAATTGTAGAAATGATATCATTCCCTGTTATATCTTTCAACTGTTTTAACCAATTTTGCGATGTCCCAAAGCGGGTGTCTGTTCCTAGTACAGAGGCAGAAACTATAGGTACTACGTTTGCTCCCCCGTCTACGAAGCGCTGAATTTGTGGCATTACCTCAGCAAAAGTGCAATGAGATCCAGTGATCGCATACCCTACTGTTTTTCCGTGCCAATCCATTTTATTCGTCCCCCTTGATTAAAGCCTCGTCCGAAATCGACTGTACCAGCGCATTTGCCATAATAATCCCAGCGCTTTTTGGAGCTACAATGCCAGGGAGTCCTGGAGCCAGCATCGCCTTAATCCCACGTTTCTCAGCATAACGAAAGTCACAGCCGCCTGGTGCAGATGCCAGATCAATAATTACGCAATGCGGCGCAAGCCGCGAGAGCACCTGCGCGGTGATGATCATACTTGGTATCGTGTTAAATATAAGATCCACATCCGGTACGTGAAGCAGCAGCTCATTGGTCATAAAAGGCTTCCAGCCCATTTCCTCAGCACGTGCATAATGTTCTTGTTTTCTGACACCAACCTTTACACTGGCCCCCAGTCCCTGTAGACTTCGAGCCATTGTAAATCCAGTTCTACCTAAACCAAGCACCATTGATTTCGAGCTGTGAATCGTAAAATCCGTGTTCTGAATGGCCATTACCAGCGCTCCCTCCGCTGTCGGGATAGAGTTGTAAATAGCCACATCATCACGATTAAGCAGTTCGATTAACTTCAGTGAGTGCTTGGTACACATCCCGCGCAAGTAACTTTTAGCCATACCGGTATACACTAAACAATCGGATGGCAGCGCAGTGAAATGCTCCTCCAGAATCGTTAAACGCTCAGAAGAAAATAGAGCACTAATATTTCCTTCATCATCACAGCCTACCGTAGGCAACACTAATACATCTGCATTACTCAGCAGCTCTACCGTCAATTGTTCCAGGCTCACCCCTGGGCTAGGGGTCTCCCACTTATCGAACCCGGCAGCGCTTACCGTCGCATCCAATTCCACACATTTCCGAATCACTTCAAGCTGTCTCGCGTCCCCGCCCAGGAACACGATCCTGACGCCAGTAAGCATAGGGATGACGCTCCTTTCAACATACACTATCGACTATAAAGCATCTTATGCTGGGCATAGTTAATGGGTGAAGAGCGGAAATGAAATCCCCGGCACGCATGGCTGATGATGAACTAATGGGTTACGGGTTACGGCTGATGAGTTAAGGACCGAGATGCAACTATTTGTGTGTTTTTTGCCTTTTAGGAGGAGTTTCGGACTGGAGAGCTCTTATTCGATGTAAACAGGCTCGATATCAGGTGTTTTTGATCAAATAGTGACACTGGGGTCCGAAAACAGCCGAATTAAGCAGAATTGTTATAAATAAGAGCACTGGGGTCCGATAGGGGCTTCGTCTTTAATTTGATGGTAGGGTTAGAGTAGTGGCAGAGCGCCAATGAAAATGCTGAGTTTATTCGATGGGGAAGTCGGGGTTAGTTGTATAACAATCGAAGAATTAAAACTTTGGATAATTAACTCTGCATATCAAAAAAAGCTCACGAATCATACCTTGGGCATGAATTCGTAAGCTTTTTAAATGAATTGTAACAACAATCTTACTTGCCAGTATGGCCAAAGCCTCCGGCTCCGCGTTGAGTTTCGGACAACTCTTCCACTTCCACCAAATTAACCACTGGAACGGCTTGAAATACCATTTGGGCAATCCGCTCATTGCGAGCGATAGCAAAAGGCTCCTGCCCCAGATTGATCAAGAGCACTTTGATCTCTCCGCGGTAATCGGCGTCTATAGTTCCAGGTGTATTCAAGCAGGTAATCCCGTGCTTCAAGGCCAGTCCACTACGCGGACGGATCTGCGCTTCAAGCCCCTCTGGCATAGCCAGTGAAATCCCTGTTGGAATTAATGCCCGCTCTCCTGGTGCAAGTACAATTTCACCCGCAACGGCAGCATAAAGATCATAACCGGAAGCTTGCTCCGACATTTTACAAGGAAGATTTACATCCTCGTTTCCAGCAAGTTTATTGATTTGTACGTAATAAGACAAGATCATCTCTCCTAACATTTGCAATAGCTTTATCTGATGAGCCTACCATCGCTAAAGAAAGCGGCTCCGCGAACATATGGTCCAGCACACTGTTGATATTGTCCATCGTCACTAGCTGAATTTTGGCGATCATATCGTCCAATGTATTATGTCTTCCGAGCATAAGTTCATTTTTTCCGATACGGTTCATTCGGCTGCTAGTGCTTTCGAGACTAAGAATGAGGCTGCCTTTAAGCTGCTCCTTACCTTTTCTCAGCTCATCTTCACTGAGGCCGTTGGTAGCAAGTTCGTACATCATTTCCTTGATTAACTCCATGACATCCTTTGTTTGCTTGGGCGCTGTTCCAGCATAGACCGTAAACAGACCAGAATCTGCCTGGGAGCTGTGATAGGAATACACCGAATAAGCTAATCCGCGCTTTTCACGAATTTCCTGGAACATGCGGGAGCTCATCCCTCCGCCTACGGCATTATTAATCAGCACCATAGCATACTGCAGGGGATCGCCAGAACGGACACCTGGTAAGGAAAGACAGATGTGATTCTGCTCTGTTTTCTTGCGGTGAAATAAGAGCTCTCCATAGTAATCTGGTGGAGTCAGCGGCGCACTTGTACCATGATTATCAAAAGAACCAAAATGCTGTTCCAGCAGTTCAATCAATCCATCACTAATGTTGCCGGCAACGCTTATAACCGTATTCTCAATCGTGTATTGTTCCTTCATATACGCCCGAAGATCATCCGGCTTCATCTCCATTAGCCGTTCCTTCAAGCCAAGGATGGAATACGCAAGCGGATGGTCCTTGTAGGCAGCAGCACACATCAAATCATGCACAAGATCATCCGGCGTGTCCTCGCACATGGAAATTTCCTCAAGGATGACATTCTTTTCTTTCTCCAGCTCTTCAGCGTCCATCCGTGAACGGAAGAACATATCCGCTAACACATCTACAGCGATAGGCAGATGCTCATCCAATACTTTAGCATAATAACATGTATATTCCTTTGAGGTAAACGCATTTACATTGCCGCCGATGGCGTCAAACTGCTCAGCAATATCCTTGGCGCTGTACCGATCCGTACCTTTAAAAAGCATATGTTCTACAAAATGGGATACCCCGTTGTTTCCAGGATGTTCATTCCGAGAGCCTGTCTTTACCCAGATTCCGAAAGAAACGGACCGGCCGGTCGGGATTTTCTCCATTACCACTCGTAAACCATTGGATAACACTATTTTTTCCACTTCAAGTCCTCCTGGCTAATAGCCATGTTCTATCTAATTTAATTACACGTGCCTATAATCCTACCAGAAATACATCTCTCACTCAACATTAGAGGGGATTAGCCGCTCTGCTGAGAGCGTTTGACTTACTGTGCCTAGCTGTAACCCTTTTGCTTTGATTCCACGTATCATGGCCTTCAGAGCTTTGGAGGATGCGGCTGTGGGATGCATTAGGACTAGAGTGCCGGGTTCCGCTTTGCTTGTGATTTTGGCAACCACAGATTCAGGAGACGGATTTCGCCAATCTACGGTATCTACGGTCCATAGTACGGTTTTGAGCCCTAAGCTGCCTGCAATTTCTACCGTCTCCTGATCGAAATCACCAGAAGGGGGGGCGAACCATTTATTAGTGACTCCAAGCGATTCCTTTAACAGCTTTTGTGTCTTCTCAATTTCTACAGTAGCTCGTGCACGACTTAAAGTACTCATATTAGGGTGGGTATAAGCGTGATTCTCCATCTCATGACCGCGTTTTAGCATTTCTTTAGCCAGTTCCGGGTTTTTACTCAGCCAGCTCCCATCCAGAAAAAACGTAACTTTAACGTTCTCTTCATCCAAAACATCCAACATTGGCACAATGTACTCATTTCCCCACGCCACATTAATCATCAGCGATACCATCGGCTTAGCCGGATTCCCACGATATATAGGTTCAGCTCCCAGTTGATTCAGGGATATCTGTGGTTCGATCTGCCGATACACAAATTTTATAGGTTCTTTTGGTGCCAAAAGAGCATTCCGATATGTACTCTCTACATCAATTTCAAGCCCGTTATAACCCGGAATCGCCTTCCATACCCGATCAACCACAGCATTCACTGGAGGGGCATTAAGCTTGGCTGCGGCGGTCTCAATCCGTGCCCGAAGATCATTGTTCTCCGCCTTAGAAATATCCTTCCACACAGCTAGGTCCTCCTGCAGCTTCAATTGCGCAAGCATGTCCTTTACCGGTCCCTGAGTGCTGCCAATTCCTATCACGATCGCAATACAAGCAACCACTAAAGCCACTTTTTCCGTCTTCATGACGACTTCCTCCCCGGTAGAAACGACTTGTAGTCCGTTCCACACGAATACAAAGACACTTTGTCCCAATCTATGAGACAAGAGAGGAATTTATGTCATAAGAACAGAGGCCAGAGGCGTGATAGTGATGCACATTACTTTATTTCATATAAAAAAAGAGCCAGAACGCAATCGCTTCTGTCTCCTTTTATTATGCTATTAGGTACTTTAGAAAAGGTACCTCTACAATCGAAACTTAAGCTTTAGCTCCAGTTTCCGAAGTCAATACCGCTTTACGCGACAGGTTAACCCGGCCTTGTTGGTCGATTTCGGTAACTTTAACGGTAATTGTATCCCCGACAGCTACAACATCTTCAACCTTAGCTACGCGCTCAGTAGACAATTGGGAAATGTGTACCAATCCGTCTTTACCCGGAATTAGTTCAACAAATGCTCCAAATTTCTCAATACGTCTAACTGTACCCACATAGATTTCTCCGACTTGTACTTCACGCACAAGTCCTTCGATAATCGAACGCGCCTTTTGGATCATTTCTTCATCTGAAGAACCGATAAAGACACGGCCATCTTGTTCGATGTCGATTTTCACGCCGGTTTCTTCAATAATTTTATTGATAATCTTACCACCAGCACCGATAACATCACGGATTTTGTCCGGATTGATGTTGATAATAATGATTTTTGGAGCATATTTGGACAGATTAGGTCTTGGCGCAGAGATCGCTTCATTCATTTTGTCCAAGATGAACAGACGGCCTTCTTTAGCCTGCTGAAGTGCATCCTGAAGAATTTTGCGGTCGATACCGGCAATCTTAATGTCCATTTGAATAGCTGTAACACCTTCTGCTGTACCAGCTACCTTGAAGTCCATATCTCCGAGATGATCTTCCATACCTTGAATATCCGTCAGGATGGAGACATGCTCTCCGTCTTTGATCAGACCCATTGCTACTCCGGCTACAGGTGCTTTGATTGGCACACCAGCGTCCATCATAGCCAGAATGCTGGCACAGATACTTGCCTGGGAAGTAGAACCGTTAGATTCAATCGCTTCTGATACTAAACGAATCGTGTACGGGAATTCAGTTTCACTAGGAATAACCTTGGATAATGCACGTTCTCCAAGTGCTCCATGACCGATTTCACGGCGTCCTGGTGCTCTAAGCGGACGAGCTTCCCCTACGCTGAACGGCGGGAAGTTGTAATGGTGCATGAAACGTTTCGTTTCAGTAGGATCGATTCCGTCAAGAATTTGCACATCACCTAGTGCCCCAAGAGTACAAACGCTAAGGATTTGTGTTTGTCCACGTGTAAACAGACCGGAACCGTGTGTACGCGGTAACAGACTTGTATCACATTCAATCGGACGGATTTCATCAAGTTTACGTCCATCTGGACGAACCTTATCATGTGTGATTAGACGTCTTACTTCATCCTTCACGATATCATGTAGGACTTCTTTAACATCTTTCAGAAGCTCCGGTGCTTCTATGTACTTCTCTACGAAATACGCAACCGCTTCATCATTAACGACATCAATCGCTTCCTGACGCGCATGTTTTTCAGCTATTTTAACGGCTTCCACCAGACGAGCCTCAGCAAATGCACGGACCTCAGTATTCACGTCAGCATTCACTGTATGCAGCTTCACAGCCATTTTTTCTTTACCAGCCACTTTAACCAGTTCTTCAATGGTTGCAACGATCTTGCGGATTTCATCATGACCGAACATAATCGCTTCGAGCATCACATCTTCCGTCACTTCGTTCGCTTCTGCTTCAACCATCATGATTGCATCCTTCGTTCCAGCAACCACCACATAAACATCACTGATTGCTTGCTGAGACATATCCGGATTGATCACGAACTCTCCATTAATCCGACCTACAGCAACGCCGCCGATGGGTCCATCAAAAGGCACATCGGAAATACTAAGTGCAGCTGAAGTACCGATCATAGCAGCAATATCTGGTGCGCAGTCCTGATCCACACTCATTACCATGTTCAATACCTGAACATCGTTACGGAATCCTTCAGGGAATAGTGGTCTGATTGGACGGTCTGTCAAACGGCTTGACAGAATCGCTTTCTCACTCGGTCTACCTTCACGTTTAATAAATCCGCCAGGAATTTTACCTACCGCATATAATCTTTCCTCATAGTTAACTGTAAGCGGGAAAAAATCCAGATCCTTAGGTTCTTTTGAAGCCGTAACGGTACATAATACCGAAGTATCCCCGTAACGCACCATAACGGCTGCGTTTGCTTGTTTAGCCAGGCGGCCCGTTTCCAGCACAAGGCGTCTTCCACCCAGCTGCATTTCTACACGTTTTTCCATAAATACCTCCTTGAATAGTAGTAGACCCGCAGTCTAAAATAGCAGGTTCACATATCGATCTAAATGAATTGGAAAGGCTTGTCCCAAAGGAGGCTGCCTATTCTGTATGCATATAAGAAGAAACGGCTGGGCCTTACTGAAAAGTAAAGTCGCCGTTTTTGCGAATAATCTCATCGATCCTAATATTAAGTTTTCCCTAAATTTTCAAAAAGCAACCCAGCTGTCCCGCTGTCGCTCCGAGAAGGACATACGGTATACAACCAGGCTGCTTTAAGAGTAATCTTATGGAAAATTAACGACGCAATCCCAGTCTTTCGATCAGGGCACTGTAACGTCTGATGTCTTTGTTTTTCAAATACGCCAGAAGTTTACGACGTTGTCCAACCATTTTCAACAATCCACGACGGGAGTGATGATCTTTCTTGTGCGTACGCAAGTGGTCAGTCAAATTAACGATGTTCTCCGTTAGGATAGCAACTTGCACCTCAGGGGATCCAGTATCGGATTCGTGAGTTTTGTGCTCGTCGATCAATTGATGTTTACGTTCTTGAGTTAATGCCATCCTGTTCACCTCCTTCAATATAATCGCCACTAGCCTCGTCACCGTCGGTGAGAACGTGCAACCAAGCTAAGGTTATGATGCTGTAAGCCAGCAACGTTACTTAGTATAGCATCTCCATTAACAAAAGTAAACGGCTTGTCCGGGATGACTATAAATTATACTCCAGAATCTTCTTCGCGGTTTCTGCATCCTCGCCAATCTGAGTAATCAATGCTCCAATGGAGTCAAACTTCCGTTCTGGACGAATGTAAGCTACCAATTCTACCTTAAGCTCTTGATCATACAGGTCACCCTCGAAGTCAAAAAGATGAACCTCAAAGCTCGGAGTTAACACACCCTCATGAAAGGTTGGTTTAACACCCACATTCATAACCCCGTACAGAACTTTATCCTTATAAAAGACTCGGACCGCATATACACCTTTGGTCGGAATGACAAAATGATCACTGAGCTTCAAATTGGCAGTTGGAAAACCAATTGTGCGGCCTCTCTTCTCACCATGCCCCACTTCACCACGCAGATGATAGCAACGTCCGAACCAGGAGTTTGCCAGCCCCAGATCTCCATTTTGGAGACTTTTACGAATGCCGGAGCTGCTAACCTTTTCACCTTCAAGCAGAAAAGGAGGAGCAACTTCCACATTCATAACACCTTCACCCAGTTTGCGAAGCATCTCAACATCGCCTTCACCTTGGTAGCCAAAGCGAAAGTCAAAGCCAACAACTGCTGTTACAATATGTAGCGGTAAAAGCATAACAGAGACAAAATTCTGTGGACTAACCCGGGAAAGCTGCTCATTAAATTCAACAACATACAGGATATCGACACCCATGCTGGCAAGAATCTCTTGCTTTTCAAAGGGTGGCGTCAAGTACCCTTCATAATCTCCCTTACCCATAACATCTTTGGGATGAGGATGAAATGTAAGGACTGCAGCCGGCACACCTTGTTTACGGGCTAAGGCTACAGCGGATGTAATGACGCTGGCATGTCCACGATGCAGGCCGTCAAACTGCCCTAGAGCAGCCACTTGAGGTTGTGCCCATTCGGCAGCAGTCTCCGGCGACATCGGATAGGTTAACGTTACGGTTCTCACGCTGTTTCTCACCTACAATTCACTTGGTAAAATTGATTTAAGCTTGTGCAAACACCTTTACTGGGGCAATAGCACCTGTCTCTTCCAGCTCATAAATGCCAAGAAACAATCCCTGAAGATCGTATAGCCGAATTTGACCTGTTGTCTTCACTTCTGGAGCAATGAACCGCGAAGACAAACGTTGCCCTTGCAGTGCTGCCTTCTTCTTCTCATCCATAACGGTATGCTTAGGCAAATGCGAAATTGCCTCATCAGCAGCGATTAAATGATCTTCCAATGTTCCGGCTTCCTTGTGCGCGGCAATATCCTCAAGGGATAAACAATGGCTGGCAGAAATTCCTGCCGACATTGTTCTCTCCAGCTTCACCATTACACCCGGCAGTCCAAGCGCACGACCGATATCTACACAAAGTGTACGAATATACGTGCCTTTGGAGCATAATACCCGGAAAGTGATGTCGGGATGATTACCTTCCCAAGTCATATCCGTCATTTCGATTTCATAAATCTCTACTTCGCGACTTTTCCGTTCAACGGTTTTGCCTTCTCTAGCCAATTCATAAAGACGTTTGCCGTCGACTTTCACCGCAGAGTACATGGGAGGAACCTGAGAAATTACGCCTTTGAAAGAGGCAAGCACTGCAAGAATCTCTTCCTCAGTTACATGAACCTCATCAACAGTTTCCGTAATGGTTCCAGTTAAGTCTTCAGTATCACTGGACATCCCCAGTCTCAGTGTTGCCACATATTCTTTGGGCAGCTCCTGAATATACTCCACAACGCGAGTCGCACGTCCCAGACAAAGCGGCAATACACCAGTCACTTGGGGATCTAGTGTCCCCGTATGACCAATTCGTTTCATGCCGAGAATCCGACGTGCCTTGGCTACAACATCATGTGAAGTGAAGCCTGCCGGTTTATAAACCGCCAGAACACCTTCTAATTCACTCATAAATGACGTCTTACCTCCTCAAGCACCTGAGCTATTGCCTCCTCAAGCGTAGCTTCTATACGCGCACCTGCAGCACGGGTATGACCGCCGCCTCCAAACGTTTGCGCCAATGCAGCCACGTCAACTTTACCGGCAGAACGCAGGCTAACCTTGACCGCATGTTCGTGAATAACTTTAAAAAGAATGCCTACTTCCACGCCCCGAATATTACGAGGGTAGTTTACGATTCCTTCCAAATCTTCATTAGCAGCAGCACATTCGATCATATGCTCGGGTGTAACATATAGCCAGGCAATATCTCCTTCAGGAGATAATTCCAGCGTATTTAAGGCTTTATTTAATATTTTAACCTGTGGCAGCGTCATTTCTTCAAGCAATGTCTCAGCGAGTTCAGGACCGTTAACCCCAAGGGATAATAGCTCAGATACAGCTGCCATTACTTTTGGTGATGTGTTGGTATAACGAAAACCACCGGTATCTGTTAACAGACCCGTATATATAGCTGTGGCGATATCAATATCCCATTCGATCTCGAATGTCTTCAGCAGGTCGAACAAAATTTCCGCTGTCGCAGCTGCATCCGGTTTGATTAAATTAACGAATCCATAACCGTTATTTGTTGGATGGTGATCAATGTTCAGGATAAAAGCCTCATTCGCAAAATAGCGATTTGTCAGCCCTACTCGCTGAAAATCCGCACAATCCACACAGATGACGTTGCTGTATTGACGGGGCGGTTCACTAGAGGCCATATTGATGATTTCATCCGAATGCCATAGGTATTCCATTCGCTTCGGGATCGGTCCTTCATTCAGCATAGTATATTTTTTGCCCAGACATGAGAGAAGCCAGCCCACCGCAAGGGTGGAGCTGACTGCATCTCCGTCCGGCTGAACATGCGACACTACAAGGTAATCGTCGTGTTCCAGCAGAAACTCACGGGTCTGCTGGAGACTTTGTTCATAGCTCTGCATTCGCCGTCTCCTTTTTAAAGGTTGTTCAAAATAGCATAACGCTATTTTGAACCCCACTTTAATCACTTATTTCTAATCGTTCTTATGAAGCTCTCCAAGAAGCTTCTCAATATGACTGCCATAAGCGACAGATTCGTCGAACTTGAAGATCAGCTCCGGTGTATGCCGAAGGCGAATGGCCTTGCCAAGCTCTGAGCGAAGAAAACCATTGGCTTTCTCAATCGCTTTAAGCGAGTCTGACTTCTGCTCTTCATCCCCGAACACGCTTAGGTATACCTTGGCTTGCGATAGATCGTTAGTCACGTCTACGCCAGTTACAGTTACAAAACCGATTCGAGGGTCTTTCAGACCGCTTTGGATAAGTTGACTAAGCTCTTTCTTGATCTGCTCGCCCACTCGTCCTGCTCTAATTTTAGACATCTATATTCACCTCTTCGCTTAGCGCTCTACAGTTTCCATAAGAAACGCTTCGATAATGTCGCCCTCTTGGACGTCATTATAGCGTTCCAAAGTTATGCCACATTCATAACCTTGCGCCACTTCTTTGGCATCATCTTTGAAACGTTTCAAAGTATCAACCTTACCTGTGAACACTACGATTCCGCTACGGATCAAGCGCATTTCAGCATTACGGGTAATTTTACCGGAAGTAACCATACATCCTGCAATGGTTCCCACTTTGCTGATTTTGAACACGCTGCGAACTTCGGCGTGACCGATAACATTCTCTTTATAGATAGGATCGAGCATACCTTTCATGGCACTTTCGATTTCTTCAATTACGTTGTAGATAATGTTGTGCAGACGAACATCTACTTTTTCTTGCTCAGCAGCTGCTTTGGTCTGTGCGTCTGGACGAACGTTAAAGCCGATAACGATAGCATTCGATGCTGCTGCAAGCGTAATATCGGATTCAGTAATCGCACCAGCACCGCTGTGAATGATCTTCACGCGCACGCCTTCCACTTCGATCTTAGCCAAGGATCCTTTAAGCGCCTCGACTGAACCTTGTACGTCAGCTTTGATAATCACGTTAAGGTCTTTGATCTCGCCATCTTTAATGTGCTGGAACAGATCATCCAAAGTTACACGGGTGTTCGTATTCAGCTCAGATTGACGTTGGGAAGTAGAACGTCTATCAGCAATCGCACGCGCTTTACGCTCGTCTTCAAAAGCCATAAACGGATCGCCAGCTTGTGGCACCTCAGTCAAACCAGTAATTTCTACTGGAGTAGATGGTCCAGCTTCTTTGATCTTACGACCTTTATCATTGACCATCGCACGTACACGTCCGAAGCAGTTACCTGCTACAAAGGCATCGCCGACTTTCAACGTACCGTTCTGAACGAGTATACGAGCAACTGGCCCACGGGATTTATCAAGCTCAGCTTCTATAACAGTACCGCGTGCCCGTTTGTCAGGGTTCGCTTTGTACTCATTAACTTCAGCTACGAGCAGGATCATTTCCAGCAGTTCTTCCAAGTTAATACGTTGTTTCGCAGAGAGGTTAACGAAGATGGTATCTCCACCCCACTCTTCAGGAACAAGTTCATAACTTGTAAGCTCTTGCTTCACCTTATCAGGATCTGCACCCGGTTTGTCGATTTTATTAACAGCGACAATAATCGGAAGTCCAGCAGCCTTAGCGTGTGCAATAGCTTCAACGGTCTGAGGCATAACACCGTCATCAGCAGCTACTACGATAATTGTCATATCCGTAACCTGTGCACCACGAGCACGCATAGCAGTAAATGCTTCGTGACCAGGTGTATCAAGGAACGTGATTTTCTTTTGGTTGATTTCGACTTGATAAGCACCGATGTGCTGAGTGATTCCGCCGGCTTCGCCTAGCGTCACATTGGTCGAACGAATAGCATCAAGTAGTGTAGTTTTACCATGGTCAACGTGACCCATAATAGTAACTACTGGAGGACGAGTCTGAAGATCCTCTTCATTGTCATTCTCTTCCACTGTTTCGAAGCTGTCCTCGTCAACAGGAATCTTCACTTCTACTTCTACGCCAAATTCAGCAGCGAGTAGCAAAATGGTGTCGATATCAAGTTCTTGGTTGATGGTAGCCATAACACCCATCGAAATCAGCTTTTTGATTACTTCAGAAGCATCCTTGTGAAGCAATTTCGCTGTTTCACCAACGGTCATGCTGCCACGAACGATGATTTTCTTAGGTGTGTTATCGATCTTCTCGCGGTGTACCATTGGCTGGTTCTTGCCACGGCCATTCTTACCACCACGACCGCGGTAGTTACCACCTTTACCATCATCGAAACGTCTTTGATTATTATTCGGTCTGCCACCAGTTGTGTTCTTTTTAGGACCTCTGTCATCACCGCGTGTGAAACCTCCGCCTGTGCCAGATTGACCTTGTGGACGGCTGTCAGTGCGTGGTGCACTGCTTTGTCCTTGCGGACGGCTGCCACTTGTGTTGCTGCCTTGTGGACGGCTGCCACCAGTGTTGCTGCCTTGTGGGCGGCTACCACCAGTATTGCTGCCTTGCGGACGGCTGCCACCAGTATTGCTACCTTGTGGACGGTTGCCGCCAGTATTACTGCTTTGCGGACGGCTGCCACCGGTATTGCTACCTTGTGGGCGATTGCCGCCAGTAGTGCTGCCTTGCGGGCGGCTGCTGCTAGTACTGCTAGTACTGTTAGTACGTGGAGCACCGCTTTGTTGCGGACGTGCATTCTGCGTTGAACCTGTTTGTGTTCTGCGGGAATCTTGTCCGCTTTGGGGCCTTGGGGACGTCGTCGATTGGTTGTTGTTTTGGTTACTGTTCATACCTACCTGCTTTTCCTGTTGATTTTTGTTGGCATTCTGAGCACTTTGAGGTTCGGCTGTTACCGCACCGGTTGTTACCGGCCGGCTGCTGGTGCCGGTATCCCGCTTGGCTGCAGCGTTTGATTTGATATCCTTAAAGAACTGTTCAACTTTGTTCACGGATCCATTCTCCATGACACTCATATGATTATTCACAGGGACATTCAAACGCTTCAGAATAGTAATAATTTCTTTACTGCTCATGTTTAGTGACTTGGCGTATTCGTACACGCGCAATTTATCTTTGTTCTCTTCTTTAGTCAATAAATCCACCTCCGACAGTATCTCCGAGTTGCTTGGAGATCATTTCCGCGAATCCTTTATCCGTAATGGCCAGTACTACACGCTGGTCTTTACCAATACTTGCACCGAGTTCATCCCGGTGAAATGCGATTACTAGTGGAATATCGTAAGTTCCGCATTTATCACGGAACTTTTTTTGGGTATTATCTGAAGCGTCACCTGCCAGAACGACCAGCTTCGCCTCTGAAGACCGTACAGCTTTGAGTACAGCCTCGTCACCGGTGACTATCTTGCCTGCTCTCATGGCAAGCCCTAAATAAGAAAGCGCCTTACTCATTATCCTCACTATCCTTTGCTGCTAGAAACTGCTCTTCCACGGAAGTAAACTCCCGGGCTAGCTGGGCGTAGATTTCAGGACTCACTTGACATTTCAATGCACGGTCAAGTGCTTTGTTCTTTTGTGCCAGCTGAAAGCATTCAAGCTTGCCGCATATGTAAGCACCACGGCCTGACTTCTTGCCCGTCAGATCAATCAGCACTTCACCTTCAGGCGTTCTTACCACACGAATCAGCTCTTTTTTAGGCATCATCTCTTGGGTAGCAACGCATTTACGCAGCGGCACCTTTTTTTGTTTCATAACAAACGCCTCCCGTCAAGCAGGTTAATTAATCTATGGAGACGGAATCCTGATGCATTTCATCAATAGAAGATTTCGGTCTGCCGTATTCCTGCTCCGCTTGAGTTTCACTCTTGATATCAATCTTCCAGCCGGTAAGTTTAGCGGCAAGACGTGCATTTTGCCCTTTAATACCGATAGCCAGTGACAATTGATAATCAGGAACGATAACTCTCGCCATCTTCTCCGCTTCAAAGACTTGAACTTCAAGAACCTTTGAAGGGCTAAGTGCATTCGCAACATATTCCTGCACCAGATCAGAATAACGGACGATATCGATCTTCTCACCGCGAAGCTCAGTAACGATGGTCTGAACGCGTGTGCCTCTTGGACCTACGCAAGAACCAACGGGATCTACTTCTGGATTGCGGGAATACACAGCAATCTTCGAGCGGAAGCCAGCTTCACGGGCTACAGAACGAATCTCAACTACACCGTCAAATATTTCAGGAACTTCAAGCTCGAACAGACGCTTCAGTAATCCAGGATGACTGCGGGAGAGCATAATCTGCGGACCTTTTGTTGTATTCTCAACTTTTGTGATATAAGCCTTGATGCGTTCGCTTTGTTTGAACTTTTCACCTGGCATCAATTCGCTAAGCGGAAGAACCGCTTCGATTTTGCCAAGATCAATGTAAATGTTCCGCATATCTTGACGTTGAACTAGTCCAGTAACGATATCATCTTCTTTGTCGATAAAAGCATTATAGATAAGTCCACGCTCTGCCTCGCGAATTCGTTGAGTTACAACCTGCTTAGCAGTCTGTGCGGCAATACGTCCAAAATCACGCGGTGTCACTTCAAGCTCAGCGATATCTTCCAGCTGGAAATGCGGGTTAATTTCTCTGGCTGCCGGCAATGAGATTTCAGTCCTTGTATCCAGGACCTCCTCAACAATTAACTTGCGGGCAAACACTTTAATGACACCTGTATTGCGATTCATGTCAACACGCACGTTCTGTGCTGCATTGAAATTACGTTTATAACTAGAGATCAGCGCCGCTTCAATCGCTTCAAACAGCACATCTTTACTGATGCCTCTCTCCCTCTCCAGCTCATTCATTGCTTCAATAAACTCCATACTCATGAATTTCCGGCCCCCCTTTCAAGACGTTAAAAAATAATGGCCAATCTCGCACTTGCGACCTTGGCGTACGGTACTACTACATGTTCTTTTTTGCCCGCGGAGATGAGCAGTTCCTCGTTCTCGAACGAGAGCAAACGACCTTCAAATTCTTTGAGTCCTTGAATCGGCTCATAAACAGTCACATACACGTCCTTACCTACCGCTTTAGCTACATCCGCAGCTTTTTTGAGAGGACGCTCTGCTCCCGGCGAGGAAACCTCAAGGAAATATGCCTCAGGAATAGGATCATTCTCATCTAACTTCTGACTGAAATATTCGCTAATGATCCCGCAGTCATCAATATCAATGCCGCCTTCTTTATCTACGAATATACGCAGAAACCAATTGGAGCCTTCCTTCACGTATTCAACGTCCACCAGTTCGAAACCATTGTCGTCGAGATAGGGCCCGAGCATCTGCTCTACCGTTTGTTTAATTTTAGATTTGGGTGTGCTCAAAAGAAAATTACCTCCACGAACTTGTCTTTTGCTATATACCAAAGATAAAGAGTGGGTTTCCCCACTCTTTACACAACGGACTTATCTCATTATTACCAAAGAAATTATACCATAGGGAAACTGGACTGACAAGTGCTAGCCCTTGACTCCCCCTTTGGAGCACTCTTTTCTAGCCATGAAATAAGTGTTGATAAAGCCTTTAAAATAGGGAAAGTTGATTACTTTCCGGTAAGCCGCGGAAGCAGCCCATGCCGGTCAGCAGCTCTATAACCGTCTTACTTGCCTTTGATTTCTGCTGGAAATCTTCAATTGACAGGAACTCGCCAGCATCTTTCGCAGCAGCTATGTTGATAGCAGCATTCTCACCAATTCCCGCTAAAGCAGAAAACGGAGGAATCAAACTCTTGTCATCAACAATAAACTTATTCGCTTCTGAGCGGTAAAGATCAATGTTTTTGAATGTAAACCCACGTGCCGTCATCTCCAAAGCCATCTCAAGGACAGGCAACATAGCCTTTTCCTTAGGCAAAGCTTGAAATCCTTTTTGCTCAATCTCTACGATCTGACGGCTGATGGCTTCATACCCCTTACAGCACAATTCAATATCAAAATCTGCTGCACGTACAGAGAAATAAGTCGCATAATATTCAATAGGATGATACAGCTTGAAGTAGGCGGTACGTACTGCAGAAATTACGTATGCAGCAGCATGCGCCTTCGGGAACATGTATTGAATCTTTAGACAAGAATCAATATACCATTGTGGGACCTTGCACTTTTTCATTTCCTCGATCCATTCGTCAGACAAACCTTTACCTTTACGAACACTCTCGGTAATTTTAAAGGCCAAGCTCGCATCCATTCCCGCTTTATAAATTAAGAAGAGCATGATGTCATCACGACAACCGATAACGGTCTTAATGTTACAAGTGTTATTCTTTATAAGCTCTTGAGCGTTACCAAGCCAAACACCAGTACCATGAGACAAACCTGATATTTGCAGTAAGTCAGCAAAGCTGGACGGCTTCGACTCAATAAGCATTTGACGTACGAACTTGGTACCCATTTCGGGCACACCATAGGTCGCAACCGGTGATCTGATTTCGTCAGGTCTTACTCCAAGTGCATCTGTAGAGTTAAACATGCTCATTACTTTCGGATCATTCATCGGGATAGAAGTTGGATCAACACCTGTCAAATCCTGAAGCATCCGCATCATCGTCGGATCATCATGACCCAGAATATCAAGCTTCAGCAAATTCGCGTCAAAAGCGTGATAATCAAAGTGTGTGGTCTTCCATTCAGCATTGACATCATCCGCCGGGAATTGTACTGGCGTAATATCTTCTACCTCCATATAGTCTGGAACAACGACTATACCACCCGGATGCTGTCCCGTACTACGTTTAACGCCTGTACAGCCAGCCGCCAGACGGCCAACTTCAGCTCCACGCCAACGTTTCTGGTGAAGTTCTTCGTATTTTTTTGCAAATCCGAAGGCTGTCTTCTCAGCTACGGTACCAATCGTTCCGGCACGGAATACATTTTTCTCACCAAACATTTCTTTGGTAAAGTTATGTGCATTCGGCTGATATTCCCCTGAGAAGTTCAAGTCGATATCGGGGACTTTATCCCCTTTAAATCCAAGGAAGGTCTCGAACGGAATATCCTGGCCTTCACCTTTGAGCTTCTGACCGCAATCCGGGCAGACTTTATCTGGTAAATCGAATCCGCTCCGCACACTACCGTCCAGGAACCATTCATTATGGCGACACTCGGGGTTTAGGCAAATATAATGCGCAGGCAAAGGATTAACTTCTGAAATTCCTAGAAATGTAGCTACTACAGAAGAACCTACGGAACCCCGCGAGCCTACGAGATACCCATCCTGATTTGACTTTTTAACGAGACGTTCAGAAATCAAATAGTTGGCAGAGAACCCGTATTTAATAATCGGTGCAAGCTCTTTCTCCAAACGGGCAATAACTACCTCAGGCAGCTCTTCACCGTAAATGGATTTGGCAGTATTGTAGCAGGTCTCGCGAATTTCTTCGTCCGCCCCGTCAATAATTGGTGTAAATAGCTTATCTGGAAATAGCTCCAGTTCTTCAAAACGCTCCGCCAGCTCAACTGTATTTGTGACAACGACTTCCATCGCTTTTTCAGCACCAAGAAATTCGAATTCAGACAGCATTTCATCTGTTGTGCGGAAGTGTGCATCCGGTTTGCGTTGGTCTTTAAGCGGACTAAAGCCCGTGATCCCATTAATCGTAATATCACGATACAGCTTGTCCCGGGGTTCAAGATAATGTACATTCCCCGTTGCGATAACAGGTTTATTCAACTGTTCGCCTATTTCGCAAACCTTCCGGACTACATCGCGAAGCTCATCAGGGCCTGCTACAAAACCCTTGTCCACCAAGTGCATGTACATGGTCAATGGCTGAATCTCCAGCACATCATAAAAATGAGCAACCTCCATGGCTTCCTCAGTCGTTTTGTTGAGTACTGCTTCAAAAAACTCTCCACGTTCACAACCGGAAATCACGAGCAGTCCATCTCTATGCTCTTCCAGCTTGGATTTCGGAATACAAGGTACACGTTTGAAATATTCCGTATGTGACATGGAAATGAGCTTATAGAGATTTTTTTTCCCTATTTGATTTAGTGCATAAATATTACAGTGGAACGGTCGTGTGTTCGAAAGATCATTACCCACATAATCGTTTAGTCGATCAAGGCGGGTCATGCCCTTCATCTTTTCAGCATCTGCGAGCAATCCTGTTAATATACCGCCGAGTGCTATGGTATCATCAATCGCACGGTGATGGCTTTCCAGAAGAACTTTATATTTATCGGCTAATGTGTTCAGCCTGTGATTCTTCATGCTTGGATATAGTAACCGCGCGAGCTCAAGCGTATCAAGAGATGGATTCGGAAGTACAGGTTCACCTATTTTACGTAACGAGGCCTGAATAAAACCCATATCAAATCTGGCGTTATGAGCTACAAGGATACTATCACCCACAAATTCAACAAACTTACGCAGTACTGGCTCAAGATCAGGAGCATCCTTAACCATTTCATCCGTAATATTGGTCAATTGCTGAATATGATAAGGGATTTTCTCATGCGGATTAACAAAAGTAGAATAACGGTCTACTTCTTTGCCTTCGCACATTTTAATGGCCGCCAGCTCCGTAATATTATTGCGGGTAATCGATAAACCCGTGGTTTCTATATCAAACACTACATAGGTAGCTGTCTTCAAGTCCAAAGGCTGAGCGTTCTCGACAATATTCACAGAGTCATTCACAACATTAGCTTCCACACCATAAATCATTTTTATCTTATGCTTATGAGCTGCATGGTTTGCATCAGGGAAAGCCTGAACGCCGCCATGATCAGAAATAGCAATCGCAGGATGCCCCCACTGGGCAGCTGTTTTGACATAGGTAGTGATCGGAGTGACCGCATCCATCGTACTCATCGTAGTGTGAAGGTGGAATTCCACCCGTTTCTTAGGAGCTGTATCTTTACGCGCAGGCGGTGCCTTAACTTCCGTTAAATCCGAAGGGATCATCACGAGCTCAGGAATCTGCATAAAACGGTCATATTCTACTTTCCCGCGTGCTCTTACCCATTTGCCATTGGCTAGCTGACTCATAACCTTCAGATCATCTTTAGTCTTCGCGAACATCTTCATTTGTAGAGAATCTGTAAAATCGGTCAGACTGAAAGTGAACAAGGTACTGCCATTGCGAAGCTCCTTACGATCCAGACCAAAAATGGTACCCTGAATTGTAATTTTCTTCTCTTCATCTTGAATTTCAAGAATCGGCACGGCCTGTTCCTTAATTTCATACCCCACTTGAAGCTTAATTACTTCATTAGGATCGCTATCATCAGCAGGAGCTTCTGTTTCCACAGCAGTCATCATCTGCTCAACGATCTCGCGTTGTTCTTGCTGAAGCTTTTGCTGAAATTCTTCGAATGCTTCAACATTATTATTTTCGTTCTCCGCCATTAGTAATTTAACCTTTAAGGAGAGACCGAAATACTTATCATAAAATTTAATAATTGCTCCATCGATGCTTTTTTTGCGAGCTAACTCCATCGAAGTGGAATCACTCATCGTTAACATTAAAGTATCCTCTTTAAGCTCCTGTGAGGAGCGGGTCAGCCAGCCGTTTACCGATGGAATCTCCCGATGTACCCACTCCAGAAACAGTCCCCAATATTCCTGGACAAGCTCCGCTCTGCTAACCTTCTCATCATATAGGAACAAAAAGCTTACTTTAGCTATATGCTGTAGCTTCTCCCGCATTCTAAGGCAAAATGTCCGATATACCTGTGCTGGAACCAGACTATCTTTCGCTATAACGATTTGCCAGTCCCGGTTGCCACGACTGATCTCAACACGTTCTATATACCCATCCAAAAAGTAGGGGTCCATGATTGCAGGTGGAATTTCACCCTGCTTCATCAAGAGCTCGAACCTTTTTCTTCTCTCCTGGTTTTGTTCCATGCTTTCCTCCCACCTTTAATAACCCAGTTAAAACTATCCATGATATACAGTGAAAGTACAATATGATAAGAAGAAACGATGTAGTCGACTTTTAAAGACGACAACTGTTTCTCGTAAAAATATAAGAATTTATAGTGAAAACCTATAAATTCTTATATTTTAAAAAGCTTCTGGGTTCAAAAAGCATTGGGTTCTTACGGCCCGCCGACTCCTCTCGCCAGAAGCTAAATTAAAATACTACAAGACTGTTGATCGGTGCCTAAAGATTAATATGCCTTTGCAAAAACCACAGTATGCTTGGCTGGTTGGCCACAGCATATGCAGACTTGCTTAGTCTCCGCTGGATCAAAAGGAATATTGCGGCTACCCGCACCTGTCTCTTCCTTAACTTTGGACTCGCATTCTTCGGAACCACACCATCCCGCTAGAGCAAATCCACGTTTTTCGTCCATCGAAGCTTTCATTTCCTCCAAGGAATCTACAGAATAGAAATGGTCCTCACGGAATTTCAGCGCACGTTCGAACATTTCATTGTGAACCTGTTCAAGCATTGTTTGAACCTCTTCTACGAGGTTTTCCTGTTGAATAACCTTCTTCTCACCAGTGACACGTGAGACGAGAACGCAGACGCCATTCTCCATATCGCGTGGTCCAAGCTCCAAACGTACTGGCACTCCACGCATTTCATATTCATTAAACTTCCAGCCTGGGGTAACATCTGAACGATCATCTACACGTACACGAACGCCAGCATTCTTCAATTCCTTAAACAGCTCGTCCGTCCGCCCAATCACAGCTTCGCGGGTCTTAGGAGGTCCGATAGGAATCATAATAACTTGCGTTGGAGCTACCTTAGGCGGCAGAACAAGACCGCGGTCATCTCCATGTACCATAATCAAGGAGCCAATCAAGCGAGTGGTTGAGCCCCATGAAGTAGTGTGTACATACTCCAAATTATTGTCACGGCTTAAATATTGAATCTCAAAAGCTGTGGCAAACTTGGTGCCAAGGTAATGTGAAGTAGCAGCCTGAACAGCGCGTCCATCCTTCATCATCGCTTCAATAGAATACGTATCTACCGCACCGGCAAAACGCTCGGAAGGTGTCTTTTGTCCGGTAATAACCGGAATGGCAAGATAGGTCTCGACAAAATCACGGTAGTTATCCAGCATCCGCATAGTTTCTTCACGAGCTTCCGCTTCATTCTCATGCGCGGTATGCCCTTCTTGCCAAAGAAACTCAGTAGTGCGGATAAATGGCAATGTACGTTTCTCCCAACGAACCACGTTCGCCCATTGATTGATAAGTACAGGAAGGTCACGATAAGATTGAATCCATTTGGAGTACATGTGGCCGAACATGGTCTCTGAAGTAGGACGAACTGCGAGACGTTCCTCAAGTACGTCACCACCCGCTTCTGTTACCCATGGCAGCTCTGGATTAAAGCCTTCAATGTGATCCTTTTCCTTCTGAAAGAAACTCTCTGGAATGAACACTGGAAAATAAGCGTTTCGATGCCCAGTTTCCTTGAGTCGACGGTTCATTTCCTCCTGAATATGCTCCCATATTTCATAGCCTTCTGGCTTAAATACAATACAGCCACGAACAGGAGAGTAATCCATCAAGTCTCCTTTTTTAATAACATCAATATACCAGCGTGAGAAATCCTCGCTTTGCGGCGTGATTTCCGTAACGAATTGTTTATCTTTTGCCATGTAATGGAATGCCTCCCGAAGAAAATTAGCCGCTGATCAAACGTAAAATATCATTATACGTAACAGCAATCATTAATAAAAATAGCAGTGCAAAACCTACAAAGTGAACCATGCCTTCATGACCCGGATCCACAGGTTTGCCACGCAGTGCCTCTACACCTAGGAATGCCAGACGGCTTCCATCGAGTGCCGGAATCGGCAAGAGGTTAAATATCCCCAGATATAGACTCAAAATAGCGGCCCAGTATGTAAGATACTGAATACCTTGTTGAGCAATTTGACCGGTTACTTCAAACGTACGAACCGGACCTCCAATATCATCCATATTGAATTTATTGATCAATTGTTTAAAGCCCAAAAAGATAGCTTCTGTCGTATCGACCATAGCTTTTCCTGAACCTGTTATCGTCTCGCCAAAACCAGCTTTACGAGTAGGCAGCTCAGGAGTGATGCCTATTTTACCGCCTTCTTGCCCTTCCATACTACGAGGAACTAGCGTAACGTTAAGGGTTTCCTCTCCCCGCTGCAGCGTCCAGTTCATTTCTTTCCCTTTGGACTCCGAGGTCAAGCTAATCATTTTTTGGTAATCAGCACCGATCTTCTCACCATTGATGGAGACAATGATGTCGCCCTTTTGGAGTCCTGCTTCTTGCGCAGGCATTCCTTCGGAGACGTCGCCAATCTTAACAAAAGTAGGATTTTCAACTTGAATACCGACCATTTGCAAATGGATGGCGAAGAGTACAAAGGCTAACAGAAAGTTCATCACAGGACCCGCAACAATAGCCAACGCACGCTGACCCACGGTCTTGCTGCCGAATTGACGATCTTTAGGTGCAATTTGTGTCTGTTGCGTTCCTTTAATCATCATCGCTTGCGGATGAACATCATAAGTAGTAACTTCTCCGTCCACATCTAAGGTAATCTGCAATTTATCCTCGAGATCGGTATTCAACGCCTCACCACGGATAACATTTCTACGGGTGTCTAGTGCATCCAGATAAATGTTTTTAACTTTATTGTCTTGTCCGAGCCTTACCGCAATGGTCTGTCCAGAACCAATCTCGACAATCTCAGGATCTTCACCAGCCATACGGGCATAACCGCCAAAAGGCAGTAAGCGAAGAGTGAACTGAGTCTCATTCCGTTTATAAGAAAACAGTTTCGGACCGAAACCGATAGCAAATTCCCTCACGAGAATACCGGCGCGTTTGGCAAAATAATAGTGACCCCATTCGTGTACAGTCACAAGTACAAAAAACATGAGCACCGTTAAAAAAACGACCTGAACCATTTCCAAACGTATCATCCCCCTTTAGGTGTAAGACCGAAGTATGTCCTCTTAATTTATCATTATTCTCCGATCAGGCACAAGAGAATCAACTGTCCCAACCTATTTTTAGGGCAAAGTAAGTATTTCCAGTCAAGCAATAACACCATCGGTGTCCCTTAAGGAGTCGGTACGCGTTTACGCGAGAAATATAAGGATACTGTATAAAGTGAAACTTATACTTTCTTATATTTCTAAAAGGAGATCTTTCAACGTTCTACAGCGTAGCTGCCAGTTCTCGAACACGTCTATCACAGGATTCAATTTGTTCCAGATTCGGATTATGCTCGTTATTATGACGATCTAGCACTTCTCCGATAATCTCCTCAATACGCAGGAACGAGATCTCATGACTCAAGAATCGAGCAACAGCTATTTCGTTCGCAGCATTAAAAGCCGTAGTCGCTGTTCCACCAGCTTTTCCACAATCTATCGCTAGCTTCAGTGCAGGGTAACGTTCAAAGTCCATTTCACGGAAGGTCAAACGTCCTATCTCTGCTAACGACAAACGCTGTGCCGGAGATTCCCAACGAGCTGGATAAGTAAGTGCATATTGAATCGGGACACGCATATCGGGATTGCCAAGCTGGGCAATAATACTGCTATCACGGAATTCAACATAAGAGTGAATGATGCTCTCCGGGTGCAGCAGCACATTCACTTGTTCATACGGAAGACCGAATAACCAATGCGCTTCAATAACCTCTAGGCCCTTGTTCACCATTGTAGCAGAATCTATCGTTATTTTCGCGCCCATGCTCCAATTCGGATGACGAAGCGCATCTTCTACCGTCACATCCTTAAGCTGATCACGCGTAAAGTCACGGAATGAGCCGCCGGATGCTGTTAAAGTAATATAGGCAATATCTGAGATGTTCTCGCCATTGAGACATTGATAAATAGCTGAATGCTCACTATCAATCGGCAACAGCTTAACTCCCTTACGATTAGCAAGATCAGTGACCAAATGTCCGGCCGTTACTAATGTCTCCTTATTGGCGAGTCCAATATGTTTGCCAGCTTCAATTGCCGCTAGTGTTGATTGAAGCCCTACGCTTCCCATAACAGCCGTTACGACCATTTCGGCATCGCCGCCAGCCGCCACTTCAACAAGCCCTTCATTCCCGCTGTAAAGCTCTATACCAGAAGGTAGGCTGGATCTAATCTCATCTGCCAGCTCTTTCGTTGCCACAGAGACTCTACGCGGGTTAAAACGACGAACTTGCTCCAGTAATAATGTTGTATTTGTTCCGGCCGCCAAGCCATCTACTTCAAAAGAGTCTGGGTGCATTGCGATGACATCTAGAGTCTGAGTGCCGATCGAACCCGTCGAACCTAGAACACTTATTTTTTTCATAGTTATACTCTCTCTCCCTTCGTTTAATAGTAAGGCATAAGCATTACAATATGTACGAATGGAAATACGATAATCCAGCTGTCACATCGATCAAGAATACCGCCATGCCCTGGCAAAAGTGTACCTGAGTCTTTAATGCCATACGCACGTTTATAAGCTGACTGCACAAGATCTCCAAGCTGTCCTAATATCGCACAAGAAAGCCCAATAAGCAATGCTCGTCCTATCGTCAAGTGTTCAGGAGCAAGCAGCGCAAACACGATAGAAATAAGCATCGAGATCAGTACCCCGCCAACAGCACCTTCCACCGTTTTGTTAGGACTGATGGCCGGCCAGAGCTTATTCTTGCCAAAGCTTCTGCCTACAAAATATGCCCCCGCATCACTGCCCCAAATGCAGAACAGGAGCAAAAAAGTCCAGAACAAACCATGTCCGTCATCCGATGCACGAGCCACGGCCATATAAGAGAAGCCCATTCCAATGTATACAATGCCAGTAAACAGCAAGGCTGTTACTCGAATATCTAATTTATTTTTAGTAAAAACGGTGACCAGAAGGAACAATAACAGCAGAATCCAAATCCCTTGCTCCCAGGACAACGGCTCATTAACACCAAGCAAATTCCATGGGATCATGAAGCTTAGAATAGCTGCGTAACCCAGAACAGTAGTACCGGAAAGCGTAGGAATACCTATCATTTTGACAAATTCATAAAAACCTATAAGAGCCATAGCAATAAGCAGAACCTGATACGGCCAGTTTCCCAGTACACATAACCCTAAAAATAATACTCCGGCAACAATTCCGGTAATCAATCGCTGCTTCAAAGGTTCCATCTCCTAACAAGCTACTTCAGTCCACCATAACGGCGTGTTCGTCGTTGATATTCAGCAACGGCCTGATGCAAATGCTCTTTGTCGAACTCAGGCCAGTACACATCAGTAAACCACAGTTCACTATAGGCAACCTGCCATAACATAAAATTGCTAAGCCGAATTTCTCCGCTTGTACGTATCAGCAAATCAGGATCGGGTAAACCAGCAGTTAATAGTCTGTTGTTAATCAACTCTGATGTAATTTCTTCTGGCGACAATATACCAGCTTGGATATCTTTCCCTAAGCTGCGCATACAGCCTTCTATTTCATTGCGTCCACCATAGTTAAGAGCAAAATTTAAGATCAATCCAGTATTCTCTTTTGTTCGAGCTACCGCCTCTTCCATAGCCTTACGGGTATATGAAGGTAAAGCGTCAGCGTCACCCATCATGCGTACTTGAACATTCTTCTCGATTAGCTCATCAAGCTCAATCGCCAGAAACTCCCCAGGCAAACGCATCAAGTAATCGACTTCTTCTTTCGGGCGTATCCAGTTTTCTGTCGAGAACGCATACATCGTTAAGTATTTAATACCTAATTCGTCTGCAGCGATCGTAGCACGTTTGACAGCCTTCATGCCGTTCTGATGACCCATAACGCGCGGTAAGCCGCGCCGTTTAGCCCAGCGTCCATTACCATCCATTATCACAGCCACATGCCGGGGAATGTTATCCGGTGAAATCTCGACTGACTGTTGCCTGTCTTTACGGCTCAGCCACGCTTGAATCCGTTTGATCATTTCCGTTTCCTCCAAGCTCTTATCAGAAAGAGACAAACCCCACCATTAACGGAGGGGCCTTAAGTCTCTTGAATATCATTAAACTTCCATAATCTCTTTTTCTTTGGAAACAAGCACTTTGTCAACTTCGGCTATGAACTTATCCGTTGTTTTTTGAATGTCTTCCTGATGGCCACGGGACTCATCTTCAGAGATACCGTTTTTCTCCATCTTTTTAATATCATCGTTGGCATCACGGCGAATGTTGCGGATCGCTACTTTCGCTTCTTCACCAAATTTCTTAGTCAGCTTAACCAAGTCCGTCCGACGCTCTTCAGTCAGCGGAGGGATAGAAAGACGAATAATGGTGCCGTCATTGGCAGGTGTCAATCCGATATCGGATTTCATGATCGCCCGTTCAATATCAGACATCGATGTTTTGTCCCACGGCTGAATCAACAGTGTCCGGGAATCCGGAGTACTAATGTTGGCCAGCTGATTAATTGGAGTAGGTGCCCCGTAATATTCAACTTGAATACGATCGAGAAGCGATGTTGTTGCACGTCCTGCACGTAATGTCGCCAAGTCACGTTTCAGCGATGAAATCGCTTTTTCCATACGCTCTTCAGCATTTTTTTTGACCGATTGTGGCATTAATCTACACTCCCTTTAACAATCGTTCCGATCTTCTCACCGAGAACGACACGTTTGATATTGCCTTGTTCTGTAATGGCAAATACAATGAGCGGTATATTGTTATCCATGCATAAAGATGAAGCTGTTGAATCCATAACACCGAGGTTTTTGTTCAGAACATCCATATAAGTAAGCTGTTCGAATTTCTCAGCGGTACTATCTTTGAACGGATCAGCAGAATATACTCCATCAACCTTATTTTTCGCCATCAGAATAACTTCTGCTTCGATCTCTGCCGCTCTAAGCGCTGCAGTAGTATCTGTTGAGAAGAATGGGTTACCTGTGCCTGCTGCAAAAATAACAACACGGCCCTTCTCCAAGTGGCGAATCGCACGACGACGAATGTATGGTTCAGCAATTTGCTGCATCGAGATCGAAGTCTGTACTCTTGTTGGCACATCGATTTGCTCCAATGCATCCTGCAGTGCAAGTGAGTTCATTACTGTTGCCAGCATGCCCATATAATCTGCAGTAGCGCGATCTATGCCGCTTGCGCTGCCCGCGATCCCGCGCCAAATGTTCCCCCCGCCACAAACAATCGCAACCTGAACGCCAAGTTCTACAACTTCCTTGATCTGTTCAGCGATGGAAATAATCATGTCGGCATCAATACCATATCCGTTTTGTCCTGCCAAAGACTCTCCACTTACCTTAAGGACTACTCTCTTAAATACCGGCTGTTCCAAATGTATACCCTCACTTTCTGCAAAAGACGGAACACTACGTGTACGTGTTCCGCTCTTCTGATGCTTGCCTTTATTCAATTCTTCACATTTATGATGAAACTATTATTGATTAACTTGTGCCATAACTTCTTCAACAAAGTTATCCACTTTCTTTTCCAAACCTTCGCCAAGTTCAAAACGAGCAAAACGACGGATCGAGATGTTTTCTCCGATGGTGCTGATTTTTTCATTCAACAATTGGGAGATTGTTTTGTCAGGGTCTTTAACGAAAGTTTGCTCAAGCAAGCAATATTCTTCGTAATATTTACCAATACGTCCTTCAACCATTTTTTCAATGATTTTCTCAGGCTTACCTTCGTTCAAAGCTTGAGCTTTCAGGATTTCTTTTTCTTTCTCAACATCTTCTTGTGGAACTTCTTCACGACGAACATAACGCGGGTTTGCTGCAGCGATTTGCATAGCGATATCGCGAGCAAATTCCTTGAAGGAATCTGTTTTACCAACAAAGTCAGTTTCGCAGTTGATTTCTACAAGTACACCAATACGGCCGCCAGCGTGGATGTAAGATTCTACAACGCCTTCAGTAGCAATACGTCCTGCTTTGTTCGCTGCTGCGGACAGACCTTTTTCACGAAGCAATTCTGCTGCTTTAGTGATATCGTTATTAGCTTCTTCAAGCGCTTTTTTACAATCAAGCATACCAGCGCCTGTTCTTTCACGAAGTTCTTTTACTGCTTTTGCATCAACTGCCATTGTTTATTCCCTCCAGGTAATTGTCGTTTTCTTACATTATTCAAGGCCTTTATCCTAAAAAAAGGGCAGTGAGAGGTTATCCACCTGCCAACCACCCTTTTCATTTAAGTTCTTGTATGTGTTAGTCGCTACTTAAGCAGTAGTTGTGTCTTCGCCTTGGTGAGCTTCAACAACAGCGTCTGCCATTTTACCAGTCAACAATTTAACAGCGCGGATAGCGTCGTCGTTACCTGGAATTACGTAGTCGATTTCGTCTGGATCACAGTTAGTATCAACGATAGCTACGATTGGAATACCCAATTTGCGAGCTTCTGCAACTGCAATACGCTCTTTACGCGGATCAATGATGAACAGCGCGCTTGGAAGACCTTTCATGTTCTTGATACCGCCCAAGAATTTTTCAAGACGATCTTTCTCTTTGCGAAGAAGGATAACTTCTTTCTTAGGTAGCACTTCAAAAGTACCGTCTTCTTCCCAAGATTCCAATTTCTTCAAGCGATCAATACGCTTTTGGATAGTTTGGAAGTTAGTAAGAGTTCCGCCCAACCAACGTTGGTTAATGAAGAACATACCGGAACGTTCTGCTTCTTCTTTTACGGAATCTTGAGCTTGTTTCTTTGTTCCTACGAATAGGATTGTGCCGTTGTCACCAGCGACGCTTTTTACAAAGTTGTAAGCTTCCTCTACCTTTTTGACTGTTTTTTGCAAGTCAATAATGTAAATTCCGTTTCTTTCAGTGAAGATATAACGATCCATCTTTGGGTTCCAACGACGAGTCTGGTGACCGAAGTGTACCCCAGCTTCTAGAAGCTGTTTCATGGAGATTACTGCCATCTTCACACACCTCCTAAGTTTGGTTTATTGTGTGTCTCCTCCGCCATGCGTCATCTTTCAGCAAGACTTTCTTCAGAAGAAAGCACCCCTTGTCGAAATCAACCGGCGTGTGTTTTAACACCGTCAATTACTATACCATATTATCTCAGTGTATGCAACGATCACTTTAAAGTTATTAATTTCTCTATTATCGAGTCAATACTTTCTCCCTTATTAAAGCTATAAGAACCGGATTGAATTTTGGTATTAATCTTACGTTTGTTTGCAGCCTCTAGAAAAGTAGACTTATCTTTAATGACACCAGCCTTCGCTAAAATATCTGTTGTTGCGGTCAATGTGCTGCCAGATGGAATTCGAACAGAAACACTAGCATTTGCTGTGACTTTAGGCGTTACAGGAGCTACAGCGGTTGGAGCGGCACTGGCCTTTGGAGTGACCTTTGGTTGCTCAACCTTCCCGTCAGTAGGCGTAGATGGCTTGTTCGGGGCAATGGCTTTATCAGAGCTCTCAGGCGTTGTAGGTGACACTGCCGGCGTGGGGGAGGCTGCAGCAGCCGGCGCAGAGGGGCTGACGTTCTCCTTGCTTTCTGCTGTCGGCCCCCCGGTCTCTGTGACTTCCTCTTTATTATCATTCTCAGTTTCCCCTGAGGAAGGTACTGCAGCTTCATCGATGACTTTCATATTCAGTTTCTCCGCACCCTGTAGAACTTGTTCTTTGGTAAGTGGAGCCGCTCCACCGGAGATCATTAATTGAAGTAATAAAGCGCCAGTAATTAGTCCTGTGCCTAGCCCGAACAAGAATGAACGGTTCTTAATCATACCGATTCCTCCTGTTTGGCAAGTTGCAGAATCAGTTGCACTTCCCCTCGCTGAAGTCCAGCTGTCTTGGCAATGGAATCTATCGATTTGCCCTGCTCATGCAGTTCAAACAATCTTGGGTAACGTAATTTTATCGAACTAATAGGTTTCGCTTTCACATCTGGCGACACTGAACTCATCTCTGCTGGGAGAGACGGATCTTCGTTTACACCAACTTTAACCTTCGAACCTTGTTCAACCGACACTGCAAGTTCTTTCAAACTCTTTTCTTCCTCGGCCACTCGTGCTTCTAGCTTTAAAGAGCTGTTCTGCAACTCTACCACTTGACTCTGTAATTCATTAACCTGTCCCTGCAGTACATTATGATTAGTTTGCGATTGTTGTTTAATACTACTAACTAATTGTACCAGTTCCTCATTCTCGCGCTCTATGTCTGCCATATATAGCTCAAGCGCAGCCTCTGTATCTTTGAGGCTTTGCTGATTAGCTTTTCCTTCCTTTACACGTGCGGGAAGTAAAAGGGCATAAAGAATAGCGGCGACACCTACTAGCACAATATAAACCCATGGTTGCAAGTGCCTTATCTCCTTTTACATATCAGATGTAGATTCATGTAGATTCTTATTAAAGACTTAGATCAATGCGTTGGCCTTTGTAAGGATGCTCAGCATCACGGGTTGCAGGCGGGTTCGAATGTTTATCTGACGAAGAATTGCCACCTGAATGCTGATTGCCTTTTCCACCGCCATCCCGTAAAGCTGATTCAGAAGACTCATCCACTTCAGTGCTCCGCATGGCCAATTCCTGACTTTGTTTTACATTTTGCCCAGCCAATTGATGTTGGTCGATAGCAGGACGTTGCTGAGATTCATTCTGAAGCTTGCCCGCCTCCGTGGTGCGAGGCAAAGCAATTTGCAGTTCCACCGGTTTTAGGCTCATCTTAACCCTTCTCTCACAAGTAATGGCCGGCCGCAAATGCTGCCCGCCCGATTAATTGTACGGCGTTAAAGATATATCCCCATCACTGTAAATAAACACAACCCGCTCCGTAGCATCCTTAACAAATCGGGTATATCTGCCGATCATGATCTTTGAACCGCCATAAATGGTTTTGATAACCTCAACTCTCGCTCTACCTGTATCTTCTAACATTCTTTCTATCTCTAGCACTCGTTCTTTAATTCTTTTTTCTTCACGTTGATGGGATTGTTTAGTAGCATTTAATTTGACGCGAAGCGCCACTTTATCCGCAGGGAGCTGACCGTTAGTAGCCAATTGATTTAATAGATACAAAGCTTTAGAGGTTTTATCCTCGTTCTCCAGCAGCTGCCGCAGCTCTTGACGAAGTTCGTTAATCTCATTTCTAAGCTCTGGAACCACGCCTACCTCAATCACAGTCGCAGTGGACATGGTGTTACCTATAGTTCTTGCTACAACTCTTTCTCCAGACTGAACGATTCCACCCACAATTAAACCTTTAGAGCCGTTACAGATAACATCTCTACCAGCACGTATATTGGAGTGCATAATACTCTGAGAGACAATTACATCTTCCCCAGCGGTTACGTTTCCATCTTGAATGAAAGAAACCTTCACACTTTTTCCAGCGGTAACTTGGCCTTTGTTATATCCGATAATTCCACCAGTAATTTCAATGGAGCCGCCAGAGATTAACTCTGCACCTTCAACGCCGCCTACAACCCGAATATCACCGGCAGACTTCACCGTAAAGCCTGAAAGGACATTCCCACGTATGACGACTGTACCTACAAAATCAATATTTCCAGTGCCGTAATCGACATCACCATTCACTTCATATACAGGAAACACATTGATTTTCCCGTTATCAGTTAACGTGACCAGTCCATCAATCGCTGCGTACATCGAAGTGCCATCGTTATCAATGAGTACATTTTTCCCGATTTTAAAATGAGCTTCCTTTCCAGCCTTGAAAGCAAGCTCATCACCAGTTACAGTCATCCCTAACTTTCCAGGCTGGGCAGGGATAATTTTAGCTATTAACTTTCCTTTAAGCACATTACGAAGCCGGACCAAGTCCTTGTAGTCGACCTTACCATCCGCTTTCTCAAGCGGTTTGCGGTCCTCTTCCAGATCAACTGTAAGCATAACTCGTCCATCTGTGCCATGCACAGCAGGATAACCTGCAGCAATCGGAACTTTACTCCAAAAAAACTCCTCAGGATGACTACTAATACGTTCGACAACATCACTCTTGATACCGTAGCGAATATTGTGACTGTGCAGGAAGGCTTCCAGTTCTGTAGATGAGCAGGAAAAATTCTCATCCTTTTTGGAGAACTGCAAATACGCGATTCCTTTGTCCTCCGAAAAAGTTATACTCAAGTACTGATTCAAAGCATATTGACCGATCAAATTTTGCTCCCCCTTGTCACCGCTAACGGTTAATCGTTCTGCATAAGGAGATCACGGTTCTTCTCGAGCGTTCCCCTCAGCCGCAAAATAGCTTTGGAATGCAACTGCGAAATTCTTGAAGGAGATAACGACATGACCTCAGCAATCTCACTTAAAGATAAATCTTCATAATATAAAAGGGACACAACGGTCCTTTCTTTCACCGTTAATTTCTCAATACCTTTGGTGAGCGCTTCGCGCAAGTAGAATTCATTTACCTTGCTATCCGGATTCTTAGCTTTATCGTCCACCAGTATGGACATTCGGGTCTCTGATTCCTCTTCACGAATCGGGTCTTCCAGTGAACAAAGTGACATCACAGCCACATCCTGCAACATATTTTGAAATTCCAGTTCACTAATATTAAGGTATTGGCTCATTTCCTCGTCACTAACTGACCTTAAGTGCTTCTGCTCCAGCTGCTGATAAGCGTCCTCAATTTTTTTAGCTTTTTCCCTAACGGATCTAGGTACCCAATCACTTTGGCGTAATGAATCTAATATCGCACCACGCACACGCCAGGACGCATAGGTCTGAAACTGCAATCCTCGTTTGTAGTCGAATTTCTCAATCGCATCAATTAGTCCCATAACCCCATTACTGGCTAAATCATCTTTGGATACATTTTTGGGTAATCCCACAGCCAAACGACTGGATACATAATCAACAATATGGAGATAACTCTCTATCAGCTTCTTTTTGGCATCAGGGTCTCTGTGTTCTTTCCACTGTTCCCATAGCTCGTCAGTTTCCAATTGAGAAGCTTTACGCTCGTTCAATAGCTTTCACCCTTCCCAAAGTTTAGTCAGCGAGCATTCGCGGCGAAATGTACCTTCCAATAAGATCACCGATTCCGCCTCAGCCCTCACTTATTCTTCTTTCAGGTGACGAACGGCCTTGGCCAATTCTTCAGGATCCTTCATCGAAACTAGCTTAGGAGGTGTAAGAGGCTTAAATCCCTCGCTATTTTCGTTTCCTTGTCCTGGCTTCGGTTTTAGTAGATTGATTAATTCTTCATCCTCATTAGGCGTGCTGATATCCAGCTTCGCCCCAAGTTCTTCACCACCAGTATCCACTTCATCCGGAGGCGATGTTTGAATCATAATAAAACCCAATACCCATCTTACGAGGAAAGCAAGCAGAAACCAGATGATAAATGCAATTAGGCTTCTTAATAAACTAGTACCCAATACATTGTTACTGTAGGTTACAAAAAAGGTAAATATGAAACCTACCAAACCCGACACCAAGTTTATCAAAATGTTTCCAATCATATTCATAATTATAGTTCCTTAGCGCCTTTTTGCACACTGCGAATAAACAATATACCAGTGTTGCAGGCTATTTCTATCGTACGGCCATAATTGCCGCCTGTGTCTTCTGCGATTAACGGAATTTTTAAATTTTCAAGTGCTAGTTTACAAGATTCAACATTACGAGGCCCGATCCTCATGGTGTCGCTCCCCCCGGCAAAGGCAAACATTTGTGAACCTCCGGCCATCTTGGCTACGATCCGGCTCCGAACCGCCCCAAGCTCTAGCAGACGGGATAAGAGCTCCGGCACTGCAGTATCTGCAAACTTAGCGATGTTTAACTGCCCTTCCCTAGCAATCTCAGATGATGGGAGCATTACATGCGCCATCCCTGCAAGCTTTTTTCCAGGGTCAAACAATGTTAATCCCACGCAGGAGCCAAGACCTGTGGTACGAATTAAACTGTCTTGGCTACCCACGTTAAGATCCGCCATCCCTACTTTAATAATGCTTTGTTCTTCAATCATTTTCAAAAGGAACTCCTAGCGATTTGAAGATTTTCGGGAATGATTCCGGATCGGGAATAAGGAAAAATTGCCCTTCAATTTCGTTTTTCCCTTCGAAGAAGGTAGTGTCGATCAACAATGCATCGTCCCCCATCTGCCCGAATTGCAGCAGACCGTAGCTAAGGATAGCGCCAGCCATGTCCATAGCAAGGGCCGGCACCGTTGGATACATAGAAAGTGCGGTGAAATCTGCTAGAGAAGAAAGATACGATCCTGCCAAAATATTGCCAATTTCGCTTAGTGCAGAGAGCTCCATTTCTCCAAGCTCTTCATTACTCGATAGCTCAATGCCCGCAATACGACTAAGCAAGTTCATAGCCGCTTCTGGTGACAGAATGAAAAACAGGTTACCTGGAGCTTCACCCTCCACACGTAGAAACACCGCATATACAAGTTCTTCGGCTCCGCCAACTTTATCTGTTATTTCTTCAAAGTTAAGGAGCTGTACCTTAGGAACAGCCATATCTATCGGCTTATTCAAGAGCTGTGATAATGCGGTGGCTGCATTTCCAGCTCCAATGTTCCCAACTTCCTTAAGCACATCCATTTTGAAATCCTTATAGTGCTTAAATAGTTCCACAGGTTAGCCCTCTAGGCTTTCTAATTGAACGATTTCGCTTTTGTTAAGCACTTCTGACAAGTTAAGCATAATCAGTAAGCGCTCGTCTCCAATCTTGGCCACCCCATCCAAATACTTTGCCTTGATGCCGCCAACAACATCAGGAGGTGTATCAATAGAATCTCTGTTCAAATCTATAACATCATTTGCAGAGTCTACAATGAAGCCTACTTCCATTTCATTAACAGACACGATGATGATTCTTGTCTGATCGGTGTGTTCAGCCTCTTCGATGCCGAAACGGCCCCGTAGATCAATTACAGGAATAACAACCCCACGTAAATTAATTACACCTTTGATAAATGAATAGGTCTTAGGTACACGAGTAATGGGCATCATGCGCTCAATAGTTTGTACCTTTTCAACTTCAATTCCATATTCCTCTACGCCTAATTTAAACACTATCACTTTAATATCTTCAGCCATGGAATGAACCTCCCTGTTCTATCCTAGTTATTTAATAAAAGCGTTCGGATCAATAATAAGTGCTACTTGACCATCACCAAGAATGGTTGCGCCAGATATTCCTTGTACATCAGGCAAATATTTACCCAGATTCTTAATCACAACCTCGTTCTGGCCAATAAAATCCTGTACTGCTAAGGCAACTAATCTTTCTCCCTTGCGCACCACTACGATTTCTGTTTCTTCTTCGGTACTCTCATCATAATCTGGTACTGAAAAGAGACGACTTAGCGAAACCAGAGGAATATGCGAATCACGGAATTCTACCATTTTATTGCCATGGATTGTACGGATCTGAGATTGCTTCACGATTCCGGTTTCCACTATAGAGGTCAAAGGAATGGCATACTTCTCGGAACCTAATCGGATAAGCATTGCAGCAATGATTGATAGAGTTAAAGGCAGCTGCACTGAGAAATTTGTTCCTTTACCTGGAGCAGAATAAATCGTTACATTGCCGCCTAAAGAAGAAATCTTAGATTTCACTACATCCAGCCCTACCCCGCGGCCTGAAACATCAGAAATGACCTCTGCTGTACTGAAGCCTGGGGCAAATAACAACTGAAAAGCTTCATCGTCCGACATACTGGCTGCCTGCTCTTGTGTTATAACACCCTTCTTCACAGCAGATTTCAGAACCTTCTCCGGATAAATCCCTGTTCCATCTTCTTCGATCTCAATGAAGACGTGATTACCACTGTGGAAAGCCCGCAAATAGACCGTTCCGGTCTCAGGCTTACCAGCAGCAACACGATCCGCAATGGATTCGATACCATGGTCAACTGCATTACGCAATAAATGCACCAGCGGATCCCCGATTTCGTCAATGACCGTTCGGTCTAGCTCAGTTTCTGCTCCTGTGATGATAAGATCTACTTTTTTGTCTAGTGACTTGGCTAGATCACGAATCATACGTGGGAATCGGTTAAATACTGTATCTACTGGAACCATCCGCAGCTTCATTACAATATTCTGGAGATCTCCGCTTACCCGGCCCATATGCTCAACCGTTTCTGTAAGATCACCATTTTGAACCTCAGAAGCCAGCTGTTCCAATCGGACACGGTCGATAAGAAGTTCACTGAATAAATTCATCAACACGTCCAAACGTTCAATATCTACACGAATGGTACGTGATGGTGCCCCACCTGTTTTGTGAGCTGCCGGTTTGTTCCCTTCTTCTTTGGTTGGCAGGGGTTTAGCGGCAGAAGCCGCAGGTGTAGCTGCTGGAGCCTCAGTAGTCGTGGCAGCCACTTCAGAGGCTGCTGCTGTTTCTTGACCCAGCTGTTGCAGAGAGTCTTGATCCAATGCTACTGCCGATACCTTATCAATCTCAGACAGATTTAGTATCATAGCCTGAATTTGATCAGCACTTTTTTGAGTTATGTAATAGAGAGAGAAGCTTTGATCAAATTTCTCTTGTTCAATATCCTGAACGGATGGGAAGGATTTAACCACTTCACCTGAACGCTCCAAAAGATCAAACACCATATATGCACGTACTGCCTTAAGCTGACAATCCTTGCGAATGGTTACGTCCACATATAATACTTGATGTCCTTCTTGAATCGACTGTTCTAGAACAGAAAATTGAAACTCATCTAAATGAATCGGGGTTTCAACCGCTTGTGCAGCAGGTCCTGAGACAGAAGCTGCCTCACCACCCGCAACAGGAATCTCTCCCCGGACTATAGCCTGTAAGGAGGAGACGATAGACGAAACATCCGCTTTACCCTCGCCTCCTCCCGTAATATCCTCAACCATAGACTCCAAGGCATCCAAACTTTTGAACAACGTATCAAAAATGAAATCCTGCATGCGCAGTTTGTTGTTGCGTACCAAATCAAGAACATTTTCCATTTGGTGTGTGAGTGAAGCCAAATCTTCAAAGCCCATAGTTGCTGCCATACCTTTTAAGGTATGCGCAGAGCGGAATATTACCTGTACAATACTAATGTCCTCAGGATTCGCTTCCAGCCCCATCATGCTCTCGTTCAATGACTGCAGATGATCGTTCGACTCATCAATAAACATGGATAAATATTGGTTCATGTCCATCAGTGAGCACCTCCCCTTTGAGTTCGCTTTTCTGTTATTTAACAGCTTGCACCAGCCTTGGAGCAATTTCTTGCAAAGGCAGTACGTGCTGGACGCACTGTAATTCCACCGCAGATCGCGGCATTCCATATACGACACAAGTTTCTTCGCTTTCAGCAAAGGTTGAGTTTACCCCAGAGTCGTATAAGGATTTCATCATTCTTGCCCCATCACTACCCATCCCTGTCATTAGTAACAAATGACGTTCTAACGATGTGAGCGGCAGCAATGATTCAAATAAAACATCCACAGAAGGTCGATGGCCATTACGTGCCTCCTCCTTTGTGAGTACAACCGCATATTGCCCTCTAGAGGATGGGACAACTTGTAAATGATAGCCTCCAGGTGCTATATAAGCAGTTCCTTTTTGCAATATCATCCCCTGCTCAGCTTCAATCACTTCTAGCGGGCTGAAGGTATTCAGTCGCTGGGCTAGTGATTTGGTAAAGTTAGGCGGCATATGCTGCACAATAACAATAGGCGCTGGAAAATCCGCAGGAATCTTCTCCAGAAATACCTTTAGAGCACGTGGTCCACCTGTAGAGCACCCCACGGCAACCAACTTTTGCAGATCATTACTCCCATACTTCCGGACCTGAGGATTTGCAGAAGCGTCAGAAGACACTTCCACTTTAGGTTTAGGCAACGGTTTTGGTGGGGTAGCGTTATTCTCTACTCTTGACCTTGCATTACTCTTTTCTGATAAAGGTGGTGGAGTAGAGATTAATGGTTTTGCTGCTCTTTTAGGAACAGTATGATCTAACGGCTGCTTCACCCGCGGTTTTTTGGTCACTTCATTTTTGAGTGAAGCTTTAGGTTCTACCTTGGGTTTGCCGGGCATCACTCTCGGTACAGTTGGCGGTGCGACTTCTACTGGCGGTATGTCTGGCAACTTAAATGCAGAAGCACGTGCTTCGCGCTGCTCCCGGGCCATCATAGCCTCTTTCATTTGTTCCCTTAAGGATTCTCCCACTCCCATGATATCCTGAGAGTTGGTAATCGAAGGTTTACGAATAAAGTCAAAAGCGCCCCATTCCAGTGCAAGAATGGTTTCCTTCATGCCCTCTTCATTGATCCCTGACAGCATAATCACTGGCAGAGGGTCTGAGGCCATTATTATTTTCAGCGCTTCCAGGCCGTTCATTTCTGGCATTTCTACATCCATAGTAACCAGATCTGGACGAAGCTCATTGATTTTTTCGATAGCCTCACGACCGTTTTTTGCTGTTGCCGTCACCTGAAAGTCAGCGTCATTTTCAATTAAATCGGAAATGATCTTGCGCATAAATGCCGAATCATCAACAACCAATACTTTATATGGCTTCATATCATTTCCACCTCTGTCCCAAATTCAGAACAACTATTTACTTCGCTTTAACCATTTATGGATAAAGCCTTTAATCCCTTGGACTTTTGTGGTCTTTTTAGAATCAATGGTCAAATAACTTAGGGCAAGCCGATGTATATCCTTTGCAGCAATACAGTTTGGAAAAGCCAATGTGAAAGGCGTTTGCCTTTTGACAGCCTGCACTACATGGGCATCTGAGCTTATATGACCAAGATAAGAAATATCTAATTGCAAAAAACGACTGGCGGCCATTCGGATCTTGTCGCTTGTCGCTATGGCTTCCCTTTCATCACCTGCCTGGTTCACAATCAATTTAAAGGAAGTCTCAGGATAGGAACGATTCACAACCTTCATTAATGCGTATGCATCTGTGATAGCTGTTGGTTCTGGTGTAGTAACGACTAAGCAATCGTCGGCAGAAGTTATAAACTTCATCGTTTCCTTAGATAATCCAGCACCTGTATCGAATAAAATATAATCCATGCTGTCCGCGATAAGTGCTATCTGATTTGTGAAATAATCAAGATCAGACTCTGAAAGAGTAAATAGCTCATCCATTCCAGAGCCACCAGCTATAAAAGGGAGCGAATTCGGACCGTATTGAATAATCTGCTCGATATCCGCTTCTCTTTTTAACAAATGATAAAGATTATATCTCGCCGATACGCCCATCAACACATCTATATTAGCCATGCCGATATCTGCATCGAACAGTAAAACCCGTTTGCCCATAGCCTTTAAAGTTAGAGCGAAGTTAAGTGTAAAATTCGACTTACCAACGCCCCCTTTACCACTACACACCGTAATGATCCTGGCGGATGATCCCCCTCTTACAGCTACTTTAGAATCCTGACTGGATACAAGCTGTCTTAAGGATTGTGCCTGATCCATCATGTTTCACCTGTTCCAAGAAGCAACTCACTAAGCTGTCCTTTGGTAGCCATAAGCAGATCATCAGGTACATTTTGACCATCAGTCATATAAGACAAGGTAAGTGGGAAGTCATTCAGGACATTAAAGAGCGGGCCGTAACTCCCCGTCTCATCCAGCTTTGTGAAAATAACCTTATCCAGTCTATATCTGCCGAAATGCTCTGCAATAAGTTTCATATCACGGCTTTTGGAGGTCAGGCTAAGCACAAGATAGGTTTCACTTCTCAATTCCTTCGCAAGCAAGCTTTGCAGTTCTGCTACTAGCATATCATTGCGATAATTTCGGCCAGCTGTATCCATTAATACTAGATCACAACTCTCCAAGCGAAAGAGTGCTCTTTGCAAATCTCCTGGCGATTGGACAACCTCCAGTGGAACATTGAGGATAGCAGCATAGGTTCGCAACTGTTCAACAGCTGAGATTCTATACGTATCGGAGGTGATAAAACCTACCTTGCGTCCGTGCTTAAATAGCTGTTCTGCCGCAAGCTTAGCTATGGTTGTGGTCTTTCCAACTCCAGTGGGTCCGGCAATATATACAATTTGAGTATCCCGGGCAATTCCATCAGCAATTCGTCCCGTCAGGAAACCATCAATCTGTTCTTTAAGAGATCCCATAAATTTCTCTGGTCCCCAAGTACGCCCTTCATCTACCCAACGTTCCGAGATGTTACTGATCCATTCCTCAACAAGCACAGCATCCATTTCTTGCTCTAATAAAAGATCCCGTAGCTCCTGCAGACTGTCTGGCAGTTCTCTTCCACCTGAGGATTGTCTGGCAATTCGCTCCATCCAGAGCTTCATATCTCTAATCTCACGTAGAACATCATTTTCGAGAGCAGTGGCAACCTCTGGCGATTGTTCTAATCCTAATGATTCATACAACGCTGATACAGAAGGTGCATCATCCAGATTTAATTCAGGAAGTTTTTGCTCAGGTACTGGCTCCGGATGCCTGGCTATCGATTCTTGTACATTGATAGCTTCCGATAAGGCTGCGGCAATCTCAGCAAACGTCCGTGACTCTTCTGGCTTTTCTAATGAAACAGAAGGTACGGAAGGTATAGAAGATGTAGTTGAAGCAGATGACGCTTTTTGATAAGCCTGTGGTACTGCACTCCGTGGAATGTTAATCGCTGGCGCAGCCGGCTTTTTTGGAACATTATTCTTCTCTGCCTTTTCTACTGCTGCTACAACTTCTATTTTTTTCTTCTTAAATAACCCTAAAAATCCGCCGATTTTGATTTCCTTTGTACTTAAAATGACGGCCTCGCTCCCAAGCTCGTTGCGAATGGAAAGCATGGCGTCAGGCATCGAATCGACCACGTAACGCTTCACTCTCATAAATTCACCACTCCGACGCTTTGTATTTCAATGTTAGGCTCTAGCTCGCTATAAGACAGTACAGGAATGTCCTGCATCGTTCGTTCAATCACCTGCCGCAAATACATACGAATGGTTGGTGATGTGAGCACTATTGGCTGTTGCCCTGTCTGCAGCAATCGATTGATCTGTTCACTTAACCGCTGATAGATCGTTTGTGTCGAAGTTGGATCAAGGGCCAAATAACTTCCCTGTTCAGATTGCTGCACACTCTCGGAAATTTTCTTTTCAAGATTAGGTCCAACTGTGATGACTTTCAGTGTCTCTCCTACTTGTGAGAATTGCTGAGTAATCTGTCTGGATAAGGACTGACGAACATATTCAGTGAGAATATCCGGATCCTTGGTGTATGTCCCATAATCCGCCAATGTCTCAAAAATCGTAACCAAATCTCTGATCGATATCTTTTCACGAAGCAGCTTAGCAAGAACCTTCTGCACATCCCCAATCGCCAATACGGAAGGAATAAGATCGTCGACGAGCACTGGATAATTATCCCTAAGGTTGTCCACCAGCATCTTAGTTTCTTGTCTTCCTATCAGCTCATGTCCATGACGTTTGATTAACTCCGTCAGATGTGTTGCGACAACAGATGGAGGGTCTACTACAGTATAGCCGGACAATTCAGCCCGCTCTTTAACCGATTCATCAATCCATAATGCTGGAAGCCCAAAGGATGGTTCGATGGTCTCAATACCGTTTATAGATTCATCATCATATCCTGGACTCATTGCAAGGTAATGATTAAGTAATAATTCACCACCGCCGACTGTATTTCCTTTAATTTTTATGACATATTCATTCGGTTTTAGTTGAATATTGTCGCGAATGCGAATAACAGGTACTACAAGACCCATTTCTAGGGCACATTGCCGTCGAATCATGATGATACGATCTAACAGATCGCCTCCCTGACCTGTATCCGCCAAAGGAATAAGACCATAACCAAACTCGAATTCAATGGGATCAACTGACAGCAAATTAATGACACTTTCCGGACTTCGTACCTCTTCAATCTGCTTCTCTTCAACAAGTTGCTCTTCGGCAATCTGTTTCTTATTTAAATTTTGTCCCATACGGTAGGCTGCAAAAGCCAGCAATCCGGCCAATGGGAGCGTTGTAATCATATGTATGGGTGTAAAGAGTCCAAGAAAAGCTACCGTAACTGCGACAATATACAACAATTTCGGATAGGACAATAACTGTCCTGTCAGCTCTTCTGCAAGATTACCTTCCGAAGAAGCTCTAGTAACAATCAGGCCGGCTGCTGTCGAAATCAGCAAAGCTGGAATTTGACTGACGAGACCGTCCCCGATGGTCAATACAGAATAAGTGGATAACGCAGTAGCAAAGTCCATCCCGTGAACCATCATACCGATGATAAATCCACCGATGAGATTGATCAGCAAGATGATAATACTCGCAATCGCGTCTCCTTTAACGAATTTACTCGCACCGTCCATGGCTCCGAAAAAATCCGCTTCGCGTTCTACGTTACGACGACGCTCACGTGCCTGGGTTTCGTTAATCATGCCTGCGTTAAGATCGGCATCAATACTCATTTGCTTACCGGGCATCGCATCCAAGGTAAATCTAGCGCCTACCTCAGCTACGCGCTCTGAACCTTTGGTGATAACAATAAACTGAACTACTACCAAGATCAGAAACACGATAAATCCAACAGCAATTTGTCCGCCAGCGATCCAGCTACCGAAAGTAGATACCACTGAACCGGCATCTCCATAAGTCAGGATCAGTTTTGTAGTCGAGATGTTAAGTGACAGACGAAACAGTGTGGTTACTAGGAGCAATGAAGGGAAAATTGAAAATTCGAGTGCATTTTTCGTATTCATAGCAACCAGAATGATAATTAATGCGATTGAGATGTTAATAACAAGCAAAACGTCCAATAGCCAGGACGGGATAGGCAGAATCATCATAAGCACGATCCCGATGATGCCTAGCAAAACTGTTAAATCTTTAGCTTTCAATGTCCTAACCCCCCCGCCTTATCTCCTCTTACCTTTAAGCTTATATACATATGCCAGCACTTCAGCCACAGCCTGGAACAGATCATTTGGAACGACATCTCCAATCTCTGCCCTTTGGAATAATGCCCGTGCCAGCGGTTTGTTTTCCATAGTCACGACGCCGTGCTCTTTAGCCAGCTCCCGGATGCGAAGTGCTACATAATCCTGCCCTTTTGCTATAATCTGCGGCGCTTCCATCTTGGTACCGTCATATTTAAGCGCAACAGCAAAGTGCGTAGGATTCGTAATGATTACATCCGCATTTGGAACTTCCTGCATCATACGCTGCATGGCCATTCTACGTTGGCGTTCCCTGATCTTACCTTTGATTAGAGGGTCACCCTCCATTTTTTTGTATTCATCCTTGATATCCTGCTTGGACATTTTCAGGCTCTTTTCATGCTCGTACTTCTGATACATGTAGTCCAGAAAAGCCATAGCCAATAGGGCAGCCCCGATTTTCAAACCAAGACTCATCGTCAGCTTGGCCGCAAATTTAAAAATCCCCTCCGCACTGATATGCGACAGGGATGCAAAGTTCTTCTTTTCTCCCCATAAAGTGCTATATACCAGATAAGCGATAATTAGAAGCTTAAATATGGATTTCAGGAACTCGACAAACGAACGCATGGAGAAAATATTTTTGAACCCTTTTATCGGATTAAGCTTGCTGAATTTAGGGGTGATCCCCTCTCCAGTGGTCATAAAGCCCACCTGCGCCAGATTGCTTACCAGCGCCATAACAAAAACTATTCCAAGTAATGGAGCTAGCAAAATCAGTATTTGTAGTCCATATTGATTAAATAGCAGCGTTATATTCTCAGGAGTAACCTCCAGTGTCATTTGATTCTGAAATACATCCATATATAGCTTCATGAAGCGTTCTTTCATAAAACCACCAAACATCATCAAGCTAACTACTGCTGATAACAATACAACTGCACCGGATAGCTCAGCACTTTTGGCTACTTGACCCTTTTTACGAGCATCTTGCCGTTTCTTCGGGGTTGCTTTTTCCGTCTTTTCACCGGCGAATTGTTGAAGATCCAGTCTATACCGCTTCGTCTTAGGCATAATACGCTCCCCTTACGGTCACCTACGGACTCTTCCCCATGAGATTCAATAAATTCTCCATGGATTCGAACATGATATCGAAGAGATTCTGAAACAGCACAGCCAGACCAGGCATCAGCACTAAAAGCAGTGCAAGACCTATAATGATTTTGAGCGGAACCCCAATAACAAATACATTATATTGCGGAGCCGTTCTCGCCAAGAAAGCAAGGCCAACATCAGTCAGAAACAGCGCAGTTACTAAAGGAGCCGACATTTGAAAAGCGAGTACAAAGGACTGAGCAAATGTTCGAACCAGAAACTCTGACAAACTACCGTCAATCATGCCTAGAAATAAATCATTATTCATAGGAACCCATTTATAACTGTACACAATAGCATCTAGCAGATGGTGATGACCATTCATGCTTAGAAACATTAGCAGGGCTATCATATATTTGAAATTACCAAGAATTGGTGCAGACGTTCCAGTCATAGGATCGATAACATTAGCAATACCGAAGCCAATCTGAATATCAATAAATGAACCTGCTGTCTGAATCGCCATAAACATCAAATATCCAACGAAACCTAGCAATAATCCTATTAATACCTCTCTGGCAATCAGCAAAATATAACTGAAATCCTGCGGGATCGTAAGCCCTGTTCCGTTAGCACTAAAGACAACCAATGCTACAAAAAAAGAAATGCCAATCTTAAAGGTTGTCGGGACCCCTTGTGAAGAAAATACAGGAACGACAACAAAAAAAGCGGTTATTCGACAAAAAATAAGCAAAAAGACGGGTAAACTTTGCAGTATGGTCTCCATGTTCATTGATTAACCAATATACATATAGAGATTACCCAAAATTTGGCTTGTAAAGTCAATCAGCTTCGTGACGATCCACGGACCAAATAGCAATAAAGCCAGTAGCACTGCGACGATTTTGGGAACAAACGCTAGCGTCTGTTCCTGAATCTGTGTCGTAGCCTGAAAAATACTGATTATTAGTCCTACCACCAGACCAAGAATCAGCATGGGTGCGCTGACTTCCAGCACTAAATATACGGCTTGGCTTGCTAGCCCGATTATAAACTCCGTACTCATCCCTCATGCCTCCTCTTTAGGTCAGGTGTTAAAACTAAGAAGTAATGATTTAATGACTAAGTACCAGCCGTCTACCAGTACAAAGAGCATTATTTTAAAAGGTAATGAAATCATAACCGGGGGAAGCATCATCATCCCCATGGCCATTAGCGTGCTCGCCACAACAATATCAATAATCAGGAATGGTATGAAAATTAAGAAGCCCATTGTAAAAGCTTTTTTCAATTCACCAATTGCGAAAGCTGGCACCATCACCGTCAGTGGAATATCACTGTATGTAGCCGGTTTAGTAGATCCGGTATAACCGGTGTATTTCATAAATAACAGAAGATCTTTGGTGTTCGTCTGTTTAAACATAAATTCTTTCATCGGATCAGCAGCTTTATCAAAAGCCTCGGTCTGGGTGATTGTCCCCTTCATATACGGCTGCAACGCGTTTTCATTCACTGTGGCCAGCGTTGGTGACATAATGAACAGGGTCAGAAACAGAGCAAGCCCTACCAGCACCTGGTTCGGAGGCATATTCTGAGTACCCAGCGAGGTTCTCACAAAACCTAATACGATTACAATTCTAGTAAAGCTAGTCATAAGAACCAGAAACGCCGGAGCAATACTCAGAACCGTAACAAGAAGAAGAATTGATATGGAACTGGTACCACTGCTTGAACCTTCATTACCGACCTGAATATTAACATTAGGTATAGGATCAGCATGTATCGGCGTCATCATAACCACACTGATAATACCGAACAGCAGAATAGCAAGAATTAGCTTCTTTTTCATATATTCCTCGACTCATCCTTAGTAACATCATCCCGAAGCAGCTCTTCCATTTTCTCTTTACGCTCTGGTGCAGAACGAAGCTTGGATTGCAAAGTCTCGTAAAAAGATGATGTTTCACTAAGTTCAATTTCCTGAGATGGAACCTCCCCACGCAGCTTTACCTTAACCTTGGCAATAAGCGGTGCGAGGAAATTATTCTGGTTAGAGGACTGATCCTCAAATGCCGCAATGATCAATGCTACCTCATCCGGATCGGTGACTTTATCCAAAATGGATATATTCTCACCAATCCCGATTAAGTAAAGACTGCTTCCCAGTTCGATAACCTGCATCGACTTATTAGGTCCAAGCCCAATTGCACCAAGCGTTCTTATGGAACGGTTGCTCATAAAGGTCTGATTACGTCGTCCAAGAAAACGAATTAGTACCACTATAAGTACAATGATTATCGCCAGGACAATAATAACTTTAAACAAATTCAGCAGGGTGTTACTGCTTCCGAACGCTTCGGAATATAACATGACTTTATCCTACGCGCCCAACGTTTTGTTAATAGCTTCGATAACCCGGTCAGCTTGGAAAGGCTTCACAATAAAGTCTTTAGCTCCTGCTTGGATTGCATCGATAACCATAGCCTGCTGGCCCATGGCTGAACACATAATAACCTTTGCAGCCGGATCTACTTTTTTGATTTCTTTCAGGGCGGCGATTCCGTCCATCTCAGGCATAGTAATATCCATCGTGATGAGGTCCGGACGCAGTTCCTTGAATTTTTCTATCGCTTGAGAACCGTCCTGAGCTTCGCCCACTACTTCAAATCCGTTTTTCGACAAAATGTCACGGATCATCATTCTCATAAATGCTGCATCGTCCACGATTAGAATTCGGTTAGCCATTTTTACAAAATCCTCCCTAAGTATGCTTATTGTAATTTCTGAATTCGGTCCCACTGGCTGACGATATCCGTAACGCGTACGCCAAAGTTTTCGTCGATAACAACGACTTCACCTTTGGCAATAAGCTTGTTGTTAACCAAAATATCTACAGGCTCACCTGCGAGCTTGTCCAGCTCAATAATTGAGCCTTGTGACATTTCTAAAATATCTTTGATCTGCTTCTGGGTCCTTCCTAATTCTACGGTTACTCTAAGCGGTATGTCCATCAATAAATTTAAATTATTTTCATCAATATGACCAAAGGCCCCACCATTCAGATTTGCAAATTGCACAGGCTGTACATTTACATTGCGATTTGCCTCAGAATTAAGCGGTGGTGTCTGTCCATATGGCATCCCTTGCGGTGGCATACCGTATGGTGGCATCCCAGGCATTCCGTATGCTGGCATACCCGCTGGAGGATAATAATACCCGCCTTCTGGCATCCCTGGATACGGTGGCATACCCTGCGGTGGATATGGTGGTTGCGTTCCTCCTGCGGGCTGTGAGGGCGCCTGTTGCACCGGAGGTGCTGGAGGTGGTGTCTCAGCAGAATTAGTCACGGCAGGTGTTTCAGCCATTGTGACCGCTGCCTCCTCCTCTGCAGGACTAACATCACCAAGAAGCATGGATACCATATCTTTTGCGAACTGAACAGGCAAGAGCTGCATAATAGTAGAATCTATCAAATCACCAATTTTAAGCCGGAACGAAATACGAATTAGGGTCTCATCGTCTGGCAGACTGCCTACTCCTTCTCCGCTGGACATATTTAAAATGTCTATACCCGGAGGTGAGATATTAACAAACCGATTAAAAATCGTAGACATCGATGTAGCAGAAGAACCCATCATTTGATTCATAGCTTCTTGCACAGCGCTAATATGAATTTCATTCAACTCTTCATCCTTAGGTTCGCCAGCACCGCCAAGCATCAGATCGGCAATAACCTGCGCATCCCTAATCTTAATAACAAGTGAGTTAATCCCTTGAAACCCATCCACATATTGAACGTGAACAGCTACATGCGGTTTAGGAAAAGCGATTTCAAACTCCCCGCGTGTAATGATCGAAACTTGAGGGGTTGTAATATCTACTTTTTTCCCTAGTAAAGTGGAAAGTGCTGTTGCTGCACTGCCAAACGTTATATTACCAATTTCGCCCAAAGCATCCTGTTCAAACGGTGTTAGATAGTCATCTACCGTTTTCTCCGTAGGAGCTAATGAGCCCTCCGCAGATTGTCTCAGAAGGGCGTCGATTTCTTCTTGGGATAAATAATCTTTACTCGTCAAATTCTTCAACTCCTTCATTGACAATTTCGTCTATTTGCACGGCTACCCGATCTTTAACCATTCCGGGACTTCCGATGAACTTAAGCTTCTCCCCTACCTTAATCGACAGTCCAGAATCTACGTTTCTGTTGAGAGAAATCACGTCACCGACGCTAAGCCCTAGGAATTCAGATATGGATAAGCTCGATTCTCCAAGTTCAGCAACAATCGGCAGCTTCGCTTTATGAACTCTAGCTCTAATGGCCAGAAGCTCATCTTCATCCCGCGTCTTCTTCTCTGTCACAAACCATTGGTGAACAGAAAGTCTGGACATGATAGGCTCTAGAACGACATGCGGTATACAAAGATTGATCATGCCTGTTGTGTCTCCAATTTTGGTACTTAGAGAGATTAATGCAATGGTCTCATTGGGCGATACAATCTGCATGAACTGCGGGTTCGTCTCAAGAGCTTCCATCCGCGGATGAATATCCAGCACCGTTTTCCAAGCCTCCTGCAGACTCTCAAAACATCTACTAAAGATGCGCTCCATAATTGTTGTTTCGATCTCAGTAAGAGCATTAATCTTAGAAGGTGCAGTTCCAAAGCCTCCAAGCAACCTGTCCAGCATAGCAAAAGCAATGTTAGGATGAACTTCCATTACCATGCGGCCCTCTAAAGGTTCTGCTTCAAAAATGTTCAATATCGTCATTTTCGGTATGGAGCGAATAAATTCATCATAAGGGAGCTGCTCTACTTGAACGACATTAATCTGAACGAAGGTGCGCAATTGGGCTGAAAAATACGTTGTAAGATAACGGGCGAAATTGTCATGTATCCGTGTAAGACTGCGGATATGATCTTTGGAAAAGCGGACAGCCCGTTTAAAGTCATAAGAGCGGATTTTCTTCTGAGTTTCTTCCTTTTTAAGTTCATCGGCGTCCATCTCACCTGAAGAAAGTGCAGCAAGTAGAGCATCAATTTCGTTTTGTGATAGTACATCAACCAATTCAATCACCCCCCCATCAAAGAATTATCAGGAATAAAGCTACACAGAAGCCAAAAGGAATTTGGTGATTTCGATCTGAGTAATTTGGCCCTCAGTCAATGTCTTATTGATCAGATTAATAAGCTTACTGCTAAGCTGATCTTTTCCATTCGCTCCATTAAGGTCCTCAGGTTTGGTATCTGCAAGCGTCTTGATAATTATTGGTTTGATTTTGATCTCTTTTATTTTTTCGAATTCTTCCTTTGATTTCGCAGAACTCAGTTGGAAGGCGAAATCTACTTGAAGGATAAAATCGGGATCAGCAAGATTTGTTTTGATATCAATGATCTCTGCCGTCAATTCGACGATTTCATCTGCAGTTAAATGTTTTGTCTCCACATTTTGAACAGCAGCACTTACCTCGTTCGTATCTTTCGGAAAGATCCTGTCCATTAGTAAAAATGCGGCGACCACTATCAGAGTAATCGCTAGTAATATCGTGATGAGCCACGGCATCATCTTTTTCATGTTAGCTCCTCCATTGACTGGATTTTAATGGTGGCAGCATATGTGCCTATGTCCCTGTTATAATCCCGGATCTTCGTAATAACCTCATCGGCTTTTTCGAGAACGATCAGTCTTTTTCCGGTTACGAGCGTAATATATGTATCCGGGCTTTCTTCTACCATTTCGACCAGTAGGGCATTGATCCACATCGGTGTTCCATTTAATCTTGTTACCGATATCATAACAGGCCTCCTAACAAAATAGGGGGAGGAGTAACTCCCCCACGACTCCGCATGAACCATTTAAGAAAATATAGAATTTATTGATTAAATTAACGCTTCAGGTTTACTACTTCCTGCAGCACTTCATCAGAAGTTGTGATGATACGGGAATTCGCCTGGAATCCACGCTGTGATACGATCATTTCTGTAAATTCATTGGTAAGATCCACATTGGACATTTCCAGCTGTCCAGAGATGATTGCCCCGGTGCCATCTTCTGTATTGTTCGCTGTAGTCGGAACTAGTTCGCCTTCTGCATTCGCATTAAGTGTCATACGATACAGATTGCCTCCGATTTTCTCCAGACCAGATGGGTTAGTAACCTTGGCTACACCAATCTTCACCCCAGCTCCAGTCGTTCCATCTTCCATGGTCTGAACAATTGTTCCATCATTAGAGATAGAAAACGCCGTTACATCGTCACCTAATTGAATGATCCCACCGTCGGAATCTAAAACATGAAGTCCGTCAGCGGTAACCAGATTACGCGCAGCGTCAATGTGGAAATCTCCGGCGCGGGTCAAAAATGCAGTATCTTGATCCTCAGTAAGCTTAACCAGGAAAAAACCATCTCCATCGATACGTAAATCTGTTGGGTTGTTGGTGGTTTGAGCACTACCAGCCAAATGTAGGGTATCTATAGAAGCAATACTAACACCTAGTCCAACTTGTTTCGCATTTACCCCACCTTGACCATCCTCACCCGGTGCAGTAACACCAGAAACGGTTTGGCTCATAATATCCTTGAACATAACACGTCCGGATTTAAACCCGATAGTGTTTACGTTAGCAATATTATTACCGATTACATCAAGCTTAGTTTGAAAGCCTCTCATTCCTGAAACCCCTGAATACATTGATCTTAACATGTTTAATGTCCTCCCAGATTATAGAGTCCTAATAACTTTCCAAGTGAATTGGGACCGCGTCAGTCGGTCAGCGGCCGCCTCGGCTTTCCGTTAGGACCAGCCTATTATGAAATCACTATTGCACTATCGATTTGTGTAAATACATTATCTTTGATCGAGTTACCATCCATAGCAGTAACTACTGTGCGATTAGGAACGCTAACGATAAACGCCAAATCCTTCATTAATATCAAGGATTCTTTACTTCCCTTAGCAGCAGCTTTGTCCACAGCAGATGAAATTTGATCCAACTGACCGCTTCCAAGCTCTATCCCTCTTTGTTCTAGGCGCTTAGCAGCATGATTGCTGAATTTTAATAGTTTCTGTTGCAGTAAACTCTCAAAAGAAGCTTCCCCCGCCACAGACTGCTTAGGCAGCGAAGATCGTTGTAACGTTGTAGAATGCAGGGACGCAGGATACAGTTGGCCTATAGTTAGCCTGTCACTCATATGCTCGCCCCGCTTCCTCCGCTATTCTCCGGAGTATTACTATCTGTACCAGAACCGCTTTCTGGTGTTGCTGCGGCATTCTGAATTTGTGTAATATCGGTTAAAGCAATTCTGTCTTTTCCCACAACCGCATATTGAATACCATTGCTAACAACGATAGATTCAACATTACCTGTCTTAGGCAGCTTTGTGGCGGTGTCTGTCCAAGTAATATCTTTACCAATCAACCCGGATACAGATCCAAGGGACTGATTCATAGCATTAAGCTGAGTAGAGATATTCATCAATTGCTCCACGGATGTAAACTGGGCCATTTGCGCAATAAATTCTTTATCTTCCATCGGTTGCATCGGATCTTGATTTTGCAGCTGAGTAATCAAAATCTTCAAAAACTGATCCTTACCTAAAGTAGAATTACCCGTTGTCCGTGCACTAGAGTCGGGAGTTGTATAATTCCACTGATCTTTAGTAGAGACCGGAACTGTTGTCGCCATAACCACTCACCTCTCTTTCCTTTGTTATTAAAGTTAAGCCTTAGCAGAAAAAGATCCACCTTGGGACTGATCTTCTTGTCCCGCATTTGAAACCCAGTCCTTCCATTCACCATTCAGCTCTGCGGCTAGAACAGCATCACTGGCTTCCTCTCTGCTTTCTTTGGAACGTCTACCCTGCTGTCCACTTCCGGAATTAGGTTGGCGTCCTTCCTGCCCCCATTGCGAATTGAGTGGGGTATTATTTTGCGTAACTTCCAGCTTCTCCACTTGAAGACCTTGAGATTGCAATGCAGCGCGAAGCTGGTTCATTTGTTGTTCCAGCATATCTTTAGCGCCGGTATGTTCAGTCATGAACTGGGCAACTAAATGACCATTTTGCATGGTGATCTTAACATCAACTTGTCCGAGATTTTCTGGAAAAAGGGATATAGTCGCTTCAGCGATCCCACCTTTTTGCACAATCTCTAATTTGCCTGTAATGAAACCTGTCATTTCTTGAGCAAATTGCTGAACCGGAACAGGCGCTGCTGGCACTTCAGCCTTCAGCGGTGCTGTAATTCCTCCGCGCAGAGATAACTGCCCCGCAGTAACAACCTCATGATCCCCTTCGTTAGCTGTAATTCCTAGCGGGGAATCTTGAGCAGATTCTGTTGTCTTCGTTTCCCCGGTTACGCCTGTCTTGATTAACGGTGTGTTCGCAGTCTCTGCTTCAGCTTCTTGCACAGTTCCTGATGTCACAGGCGAGCTTACAACCGTATCATTTTTCACTACAACAGCTTCTCCGGAACGACTGCTCACATTCTGAATTGTTTTATCCGTTTGGTTATTTTTGCTTTCAGTAATAACGGGCTGTTGTAAGGAAGAATCAGAATTAATACTCACATTGCTGGTCTTTCCCTTCCCCTTATTAGTGTTAGAGGAGGACTCTTCTAAAAGCGCTGTGAAATTATTCAATAAACTGATTCCCTTAGTTGCAACTTCCTCATTGCCACTTACTGCAGCTTCTTGAATCATAGAAACTAAACTTTGCAAGTCATCTTGAACTGCAAATCTTAATGTATCAGCATTCTGTGCCAATGGTGACAAGCTTCCAGCCACTTCTGCTTCCGTTGTAGTAGTACCATTCTCTGCAGCATGGCTTCCAGATAGAAGTGCAGATACCTGAAGAATCCAAGCTTGCAAGGCTACCAACAGAGCTGGATCACTACTGATACTTTCATCCAGCTTCTCAACATCAGCAGCAAGTTTTTCAAGGAGCTCACCCTTCTGAGTGTCTTGCCCTGCTTGCTCTTCTCCAGTCGGCTGCACTTCCTTTAACAGGCCTTGCAGCAAAGAAGCTAGATTTCCCAATAGGGGTTCAGCTGGAGTCGACGGGGTGTTGGTATTGCCTCCCATGGTTTGTACCAGGGTTTGAGCAAATGGTGCAGCCGTCGTTGTTGTGCCCGTTGTAGTCGATGAACTCCCGTTTACTGCAGTTGCGTTTGCACTGACAAGCGATTGAACGACTAAACTCATTTATTTTTCACCTCCTTTCCCTATCTATTTAGCACCCATCAGACGATTAACAATTTTCGCAGTTTGCGCGCTATCATTTTTAGTCATTTCTCCCAAAATAGATGAACGAACACTATCACTTACGGTATTCATAATCGTCACGACCTTATCAGGGCTAATCTTGTACATTTCTCCTAGTAACGATGCTGCATTAGCAGGAGTCATTGAGCTGAAGGTCTGATTCAACTTTTCCTTATCCAAATTCTTACTGGTTGTTGCTGTTGCTGTTGTGCCGACATCTTTCTTCAATCTAGATTGAAGGGCTGCGATCGCCATGTCACTCGAAGATGTGGTTTCTTTTAACTTAATCGTTACATCTGCAGCCTTTTGCGGATCCATTTTTTCCAAAATCGCAGTTTTACTCGCTTTATTCATGACACTGAAGATCTGTACCATTTCTTCTGTAGTTAAATTCTCCATGATCGGTGCAGCCTTCGAAGCTTTCATGCCCGCATACAGCTTAGCCAAATCAGAAACCTGTTTCTGATAAGGATCTTCAGTTTCTTCTGTGCTTGCCTCTGCGGTTTCAGCTTCCTTCTTCATACCCTCAATCTGTGACTCTAGCGCCTGAACCTTGGTATCCTGGGCTGTTTTTTCATCTGTAACCTTCTTCAGGTTTTCTTCCTGCTGGGCGAGCTGAGCTTTAAGCTCCTTAATCGTTGTCGCTGAGCTCACTTCCTGCTTTTTGCTTTCTTCCTTCGGTTTAGAAGGATCTGCAGGCGGATCAGGAACCCATTTTTCCAGGATAGGAATTTTATTCGCAACTTCAAGCACATTATTACGAATGTCCATATTAAAAAGCGTCAACAGTACTCCAAGCAGTACTAGCGTGAAGATAATCGGTATCATTAAGAATAAGAACCGCTCAAATTTCCCCGCTGACCCTTCATTTTCAAGTTCCATATCATTATCAATATTAGCCACTAGCGGAAACCTCCCGGGTTAGAGGGATTTCATCGCGAAGCGGACGGTTGCCATCTCATCCAGTTCGTTTTGTTCCCGTAAAATCATACTTTGCTGAAACAGTGTCTCAGCCTTGTCTTTTGCCTTCAACCATACTTTTTCATCTAAAACCTTAGTGCTTAACTGATCTTGTTTCTTCTGGACTTCTTGATGTGCACGGCTAATGTCCGTATGCTTACGGGCAATGCATTTATCCAGATATTCCACATACTCCTGCATTTCACAAATCTTAATCATAGGTGTCTTTTGCTCTGCGGCATTTTGTAAGGATAGCATGATAGCACTCCGCTGAAAGATGAGTTCATCCAGGCTTCTTTCCTGTGCCTGCAATTCTCCAAGCGCGCTTGAGAGCATCCATTCTGCCTGTGTCTTCTCATTGCCCTTCAAGTCAACGACTTTTTGAAAAGTATAATGAAACCTCATAATACCGAATCAACTCCTTGAGAACTGTGAAATTAAAGACTGTTGAACTTCAGCCAGCGTAACTTTTTCATTCACCTTTTGTTTGGTGAAATCCCATATACTGTCGATAAATTCCATCGACTCGTCAATTTGAGCATTAGAGCCTCTTTGATAAGCTCCAATATTAATCAAATCCTCTGAATCCTTATAAACGGCCATAAGGCGTTTCACATTCTCCGCTGCTGCAATCTGTTCTTCTGGAGCAATGTCCTTCATTACTCGACTTATGCTGGAAAGAACATCTATTGCTGGAAAGTGTCCTTTGTTGGCAATATTTCGATTGAGTACGATATGTCCGTCAAGTATCCCTCGGACTGCATCTGCGATTGGCTCGTTCATGTCATCACCATCAACCAGTACCGTGTAAAAGGCTGTTATAGAGCCTGTAGGACCTGTACCGGCACGTTCCAGCAGTTTGGGTAAGCTGGCAAACACCGAAGGTGTATATCCCCGCATGGCTGGCGGTTCTCCAACTGCAAGTCCAACTTCACGTTGGGCCATGGCATAACGGGTGACCGAATCCATCATCAGCATTACATTAAGGCCACGATCGCGGAAATACTCGGCAATCGTTGTAGCGATAAGCGCACCTTTTATGCGAATCAATGCAGGTTGGTCTGAGGTAGCAACAATTACTACGGATCGCTGCAATCCCTCTGGTCCCAAATCCCGTTCAATGAAATCCAATACTTCTCTGCCACGCTCACCAATCAGAGCAATAACATTTACGTCAGCCGATGTATTCCGGGCAATCATCCCCATCAAAGTACTCTTGCCGACCCCCGAGCCAGCAAAAATACCGACCCGCTGTCCCTTGCCAATCGTTAGCAAACCGTCAATCGCTCTCACACCAATACTGATGGGTTCCTGCACCCGCGGTCTATTAAGTGGATTGGAAGGAATATTAAAGGTAGAGCTATGTGGCATTCGTGCTGGAATGAGAGAGCCATCAAGCGGCTGCCCCAGACCATCCAGTACTTTTCCTAACAATTCAGAACCTACTTGCACGCTAAGCGGCTTACCAGTGCCCACTACATCACAACCAGGTCCAATCGCCTGCAGTTCACCAAGTGGCATCAATAGTACCTTGTTATCACGGAAACCAACGACCTCAGCTTGCAGCGGTTTGTTTCCTTTAGAAGGGTAGATGTAGCATACATCACCTATACTTGCGTCAGGACCTTCCGATTCAACCATTAGACCGATTACCTGCGTCACTTTCCCATTGATCCTCACCGGATCGAGATTACGAAGTTGCTCCTTATAACGGTTGCTATTAAGCATCGTCTTCCCCATTTCTCTGCTCATCGGTGTCCAGCGCAATTCTTACCAGCTCTTTCTTGATCTCTGCGAGCTGAGTGTCGATTCGAGCATCAATGCTGCCAAAGGAAGAGCGGATAACACATCCTTGGTCTTTTACCGTTGAGTCGGGCAAGATTTGCAGTTCAGCCTGTGAATCAACAGCTAGTGATAATTCTTCCCGAGCAGCATTCACAAAAGCGAACTGCGCTGGGGATACACAAAGTGAGATCAAACCTTGTTCTCGCTTACGAGCCAGATTTTTGCGAATTAAGTCCATTGCGAATTGTGGTTCTACCGTTAACTGCTTGTCCACAATTTTCTCTGCAATATCACAGCTTAACTCTACTAAAAAAGGCTCCGCTTCCTGAATAATCACTTCTCTTGCTTTATACGCCTCAGTCAAAACAGCACGCGCTTCTTCCATCATCTCTGCGATCTTATGCTTCATCTCTTCCTCAGCCTGAGAAACACCTTCCTCATAACCTTGCTGATGAGCTTCAGCTTTGATAGCTTCGATCAGATGTTCATCCTGCTCACGCCGTTGTTTCCACCACTCTTCAGCCTCCGCTTTCGAGGACTCTACAATCTGTTCCGCTTCAAGAGATGCATTCCGAACCTGCTCTTCAGCAAAATCCTGAGCGTCCTTAAGCATTTGCTTACGCGTCTCTTCTGCCTCTTCACGTGCGGGATCATGATAGTCAGTCTCGCTTAAAGTCTCCTCGGGAACGGGCTCCTCAGTTAGGCCCGCATATTGCCGGGCCTGTTCCAGTCTCTTAAAGACATCAACCGGAACATACTGGGAGTGTTTGATCAGCTTAGACAATGATGTCATCTCCTCCGCCACGAGCGATGATAATTTCACCAGACTCTTCGAGTCTGCGGATCGTGCCTACAATACGAGTCTGTGCTTCTTCAACATCACGCAGCCGCACAGGACCCATGTATTCCATTTCTTCTCGGAACGTTTCTGCCATACGCTTGGACATATTTCTGAAAATAACATCCCGTACTTCTTCGCTGGCAACCTTGAGTGCAAGCTGTAAATCCGCATTATCGATATCACGAACAATGCGCTGTATTGAACGATTGTCCACATTAACAATATCTTCGAATACGAACATCCGTTTTTTGATCTCTTCGGCAAGCTCTGGATCTTGAATTTCGAGAGAATCCAGAATCGTACGTTCTGTCCCCCGGTCAACCCCATTCAAGATTTGTACAATTGATTCGATACCACCAGCATTTGTATAATCCTGGGTTACTGTAGCGGAAAGTTTCTGCTCCAGCACACGTTCAATTTGCGTAATTACCTCTGGAGAGGTACTGTCCATCACAGCAATTCTTCTCGCCACCTCTGCCTGCTTCTCTTGAGGAAGTGAGGAAAGGATTGCAGCAGCTTGTTCAAATTGCAGATAAGACAATACAAGTGCAATAGTCTGTACATTTTCATTCTGGATAAAGTTGAGAATCTGATTAGGATCCGCTTTTCGTGCAAAATCGAAAGGTCTTACTTGCAATGTTGCAGTCAGACGATTAATGACCTCCATTGCTTTTGTTGACCCAAGCGCTTTCTCCAGAATTTCTTTAGCGTAGTTAATACCGCCTTGTGATATATATTCCTGGGCGAGGCATATCTGATGGAATTCAGACATGATCGACTCTTTTTCACCGCTGTCCACTTTGCGAACATTAGCAATTTCAAGAGTCAGCTGTTCAATCTCCTCGTCTCTTAAATGTTTGAAAATTTGCGCCGATACCTCGGGCCCTAGTGTGATAAGCAGGATCGCAGCTTTTTGACGGCCACTAAGTCCCTGCTGGCTAGCCTTTGCCATTAGTTCACCTCTGTTCGTCTGCAAGCCATGTACGCAGCAGATTTACGAATTCGTCTGGCTTCTTCTTGGCCAAACTTTCCAATTGCTTACGAACTTGACTTTCATTCGTCACGCTCTCCAAGTTAATAGAAGGAAATTCAGTAGGAACCTGCAATGGAATGTCTTCATCTTCCTCTTCCACAGTCTGTTTACGACTCCGGTAGATTAGATATCCTCCACCTGCTCCAACCAGCAATGCTGCTGCTCCGATAGCCCATATCATCCAAGAAGCGAGACCACCTTTAACGGTGTTGGCATCGGTGCCACCAAATTGTTGCGAGTAGACCGAAACCTTTTTGGTCAAATCAGCGTCTGTATATGTAGTACCTGAATCTGCAAGAGAAGCGCGAACAATATTCACCAAAATATTTTGAATTGCAGCTGATGTTGCATCATCTAAACTTTTTTCTCCTGAAGGTGGTTCAACTGCAACATTTATGGTTAAGTCTTTAACAGTATACGGACTAGCAATAACATCTTTAGTAATTCGGTTAACTTCGAAGTTCCTCGTTTCCGAAGATTCCTCCGAGGTAGAAGTATCCGCACCCGCATTAGAAGGATAGCCCGTAACATCTTGAGAACCAGTGCCAGCCACTCCGCCAGTCGTGTTACCTTGACCCGAATACGAATTACTAATTATTTGTGAACTGATCTCAATCCCCTTCATGTTCTCTGTATCCACAGGGGTAACAAGATCTTCCTTCCGGTTTTCCTTGTCAAAGTTCAACTTTGAGAACACAAGAACATCCACTTTATCAGGACCGGTAAGAGTGCTAAGGAATTGTTTCACATTTTTCTTTACTTCTTCTTCGAATTTTTTCTGAAGAGCGAAGTTTTCTTCAACTTGGTTTGTGACACCAGCCTGTCCACCTTTAGCTGTTGGCATTAATTCAATTTCATTATTTGCAATAGTAATGTTGTCAATTGGTAAATTAGGCACAGCAGTTTTCACAAGATTGAAATACCCGTCAATATTGTCTTGGGTAGGTCTAAATCCTGGATCAAATGAAAGCACAACGGATGCAGACGCCTGCTCCTGATCAGCCTGTGAGGCAAAAACTGTCTCTTTAGGCAAATTAATCAGCACTTTTGCATCTTTAATCCCTTGCATACGTCTCATTAACTGTTCAACTTCACCGTTTAATGCATTATTGTATTTCACGTTAAACTCGCTATCTGTTGTACCTATCATTGACGAATTTTCGTCAAAGACTTTATATCCGATAGAGCCACCTTGAACAATCCCCTGAGAACCGATATCCACCTTGACCCGAGCTGCTTCTGTACTTGGTACAGAAATACTCTTTCCATCTTGACTTAATCGGTATGAAACACCTGCTGAATCTAAGGCTTTCATTACTCCAGCCGAATCCGTACTGTCCAAATCTTGAAATGCTACTTCATATTCTGTTTTTGAAAGCTGCATGGTCATAACTACGATTATTATTAGAATGATAAACAATGTTGAAAAGAATAAAATCTTCTGTTTACCACTAAATCTGTTCCAATACAAGAGAACCTTCTCCCGATATTGGGCAAATCTTTCATTCACAGTGTCACCCCATCCGAAACTAAGCTAGGATTTATTATATTTGAGTTCTCATAATTTCTTGATAGGCTTCAATCACTTTGTTCCGGACTTGTGTAGTCAACTGTAAACTCAGTAGAGCCTGTTGGGAAGAAATCATCACTTCGTCAATGTTCACTTCTCCCAATACAAATTTATTACTCATATCCTTAGCTTGTTGTTCCTGATCAGCCACTTTATTGAGCGCATCCTCAAGATAAGAGCCAAAGCTCTCCATCGAATTAGCAGGAGTGGATGAAACTTCGGAAGATGTCGGTTTCATTGCAAGCTGCTGTACAGCCTGAACCCCATTAGATATATTCTGTATCAACTGTTTCCCCCCCTTAAGTTAATTAACATTCATTTATCTACCAATTTCGAGTGCCTTGCTTACCATAGCTTTGGATGCATTAAGCATCGTAACATTGGCATCATAAGAGCGAGATGCAGATAACATATCAACCATTTCTTTGGTAATGTCTACGTTTGGCATATAGACATATCCTTCAGCATCCGCATCGGGATGGCTTGGATTGTACACCGGCTTCAATGGTGAAGAGTCTTCTATGATCGACTGCACCTTAACCCCTTCATTGCTATTATTCATTTTCGAATTTAGTATATTCGAGAATTTATTACTTTCGTTCGTTTCCAAAACAACCAACTTACGTCGGTAAGGAACAGCCTTGCCATCCACCACGGATGCTCTTGTAGTTTCAGCATTGGCTACGTTGGAAGAAATTACATCCATCCGCAACCGTTGAGCCGTTAATGCAGATGCGCTGATCCCAAAACTACTTCCAAAGTTCATACTCTCTTATCCTCCTTGAATTACGGCTCGCATCATCGAAATCTGACTGTTAATCTGTTCAACATAAGAACTATACCTAAGCTGATTCTCTGCGCTTAACGCCATTTCGCGATCTACATCCACATTGTTGTCGTTATTGTTCATAGAGGTAGTTTCATCAGTATTTTCAACAGCAGCGGGAACAATTGTGTTGCTGCCAAATTGATAATGCCGGGTATCCGAAACTTTCGCTCTAAGTGTAGATTGGATTCCACTTTCCTGTTGTTGCAGGATACTTTCGAATGAAACATCAGAACGTTTGAAATTGGGCGTATCTTGATTAGCCACATTATTTGCTAGAGCATTTTGTCGTTTATAGGCAGCATCAATGCCTCCCTGCAATCGTTGAAAACTGACACTATTCAGCAATCCCAAGACAATTCCTCCTTTCAAAGCTATCATAATGAAAAGAATTCCACAACTTCCATCAAAAAACCTGCTTGCTTTCGACAAATAAAGAAAAAAATACTCTAAATTTACGGTATTCCGTCGAACGCTGTCGCAATGAATAACACTTAGCATTTTCACATACATTGATTTTCATTTAATTTGTATATTATTACAATAAGAAATAAGCCCTATCTTTTTAGAAAAGACAGGGCTTTTAGCACTTTATTACTATTTATTTACATTTTCAACTCATTTTTTTCTTTTTAATTGCATGTTTTGACATAATTTTACGTTTTCACGACACCAATTTGTAATTTATCTAATCCGTTATGCCCAAATTCAAAATACATAGATTTTTTGTTTTTTTGTCGCTTTAAAGAATATACTGACTTAAATCACGATCCTGAGCTATACTTGCCAATTTCTCGCGCACATACTCCGGGGTAATAACCATTTTTTCTAAAGTCAGCTCAGGTGCTTCAAAAGAAAGATCCTCTAACAGCTTCTCCAAAATAGTATGAAGACGCCGGGCACCTATGTTCTCCATATTTTGATTCACTGAAGCCGCTATTTTGGCGATCTCATGTATAGCATCCTTCTGGAATTCCACTTCTAAATTTTCTGTTTTAAGCAGATTCACATATTGTTTAGTTAAAGCATTCTCTGGTTCCGTCAAAATAGAAACGAAATCCTCTAACGTTAGACTACTCAGCTCTACGCGAATCGGAAAACGACCTTGAAGTTCTGGAATCAAATCTGAAGGCTTAGCAATATGGAAAGCTCCGGCAGCCATAAAGAGTACATAGTCTGTCTTCACAGGACCGTATTTCGTCATAATGGTCGAGCCTTCTACAATCGGCAAAATATCCCGTTGCACGCCTTCACGCGACACATCCGGTCCAGACCCTTTTCCTTGACTCGCTACTTTATCGATTTCATCGATAAAAATAATGCCTGATTGTTCAGCCCGAGTCACGGATTCCTGGATCACATCATCCATATCAATCAGCTTGGCCGCCTCATCCTGAATGAGTACCTTGCGCGCTTCGCGAATAGGAAGCTTACGTTTCTTCGTCCGCTTAGGCAGCAAACTGCCGAACATCTCTTGCATATTCATACCCATCTGGTCATTTCCTTGACCTGCAAACATATCCATCATAGTTGGCGCTGTATCCTCAACATCAATTTCAATGATGTCATCTTCCAGCTGACCAGCTAACAGCTTAAATCTAACCCCACGGCGGCGTTCACTTAGGCTTCCATCCTGCTCAGCGTCTTCTTTAGAGTCCTCTTGGGCAGAATTCCCTCCAAAAATCATCTCGAAAGGATTCTTTTGTGATTTATTTTTGGAAGACGAAGGGACCAATATAGAAACAATCCGCTCATTAGCCAGTTCTTCCGCACGATCCTTAACCTTCTCCGTACGCTCAAGCTTCACCATACGAATAGAAGTCTCTACCAGATCACGAACCATAGATTCCACATCTCGACCTACATAACCGACTTCAGTAAATTTAGTGGCCTCCACTTTGATGAACGGTGCATTAACAAGCTTTGCTAGACGCCGGGCGATTTCTGTCTTTCCCACACCTGTAGGTCCGATCATCAAAATGTTCTTAGGAACAACTTCATCACGCAGTTCCTCTGCTAGCAGACTGCGCCGATACCGGTTACGAAGCGCAACGGCTACCGATTTCTTGGCTTGCTTCTGACCTACGATATATTTATCCAATTCGGCTACAATTTGACGGGGTGTAAGCGATTGATTCACCATCGTGAATTCCTCCTTGTCTCTATGGCACTGAGTCTATAATTGTTCAACAATAATGTTGGAATTAGTGTACACACAAATTTCAGATGCTACCTGAAGCGATTCTCTAGCAATATCCGCAGCGGAGAGATTGGGTGCATGACGTTTGAGTGCTCGACCTGAAGCCAGCGCAAAATTACCACCGGAACCAATCGCAAGAACGTCATCATCCGGTTCGATAATTTCACCATTTCCGGAGATCAGGAGCATTCCTTCCTTATCCATAACAATCATCAAAGCTTCAAGCTTCCGAAGAATACGATCTTGACGCCAATCCTTCGCTAATTCAACTGCAGCCCGCTGCAGGTTCCCATGATGCTCCTCCAGCTTGCCCTCGAATTTTTCGAATAGGGTAATAGCATCCGCAACGGATCCCGCAAAGCCTGCTATTACTTGTCCTCTGTACAGGCGACGGACTTTTCTGGCCGTCGTCTTCATAATAACACTCTCTCCGAATGTAACCTGTCCATCACCTGCTATAGCTGCCTGTCCGTTATGTCTTACAGCACAAATTGTAGTCGCATGAAAGCTGGGTACCATGATTGTAAGTTACCTCCTTAAGATGGGCTTTGTTCGCTATCGACAACCTCCGGCTCCGAATAAGCGAGTCCTGTACGGTTGGCATACTCGGCAAGACTGTCCAGAGCGCGATGAGCTAACATTTCATTCTTTTCCTTCTTATTGCGGATCTTCTTCTCTACCTTCGGCAACAGACCGAAATTGGCATTCATAGGCTGAAAATGCTCTGGATCGGCAGAAGTAATATAAGCTGGCATGCTGCCTAGAACAGTATCCTGCGGGAAGATCAGTCCTTCCTGACCGAGTGCTGCCCGTGCAGCATTAATACCAGCTATGAGCCCGGAAGCAGCTGATTCCACATAACCTTCTACACCTGTCATCTGTCCAGCAAAAAAGAGTCTTTCCTTGCCTTTCATCTGATAGGTAGGGTGCAGAAGCTTAGGAGAATTAATAAATGTATTTCTGTGCATTACACCATAACGAACATATTCAGCATTCTCAAGACCTGGGATCAGCGAGAATACACGCTTTTGCTCGCCCCATTTCAAATGGGTCTGAAAACCAACAAGATTGTAAAGTGTGCCGGCAGCGTTATCCTGACGGAGTTGCACAACCGCGTAAGGAAGTTTACCTGTATGCGGATTGATAAGTCCTACTGGCTTCATTGGGCCAAATAACGCTGTTTGCTTGCCGCGTTTCATCATGATTTCGATAGGCATACAGCCCTCAAAGTATATTTCTTTCTCAAAATCCTTGAGTGCTGCTGTCTCAGCAGAAATCAACGCATCATAAAACACGTCGAACTCCTCTTCTGTCATCGGACAGTTCAGATAAGCCGCTTCACCTTTATCATAACGGGAAGCCAAATACACCTTGTTCATATCAATGGTGTCTTTCTCAACAATCGGTGCTGCTGCATCATAGAAGTAGAAATACTCTTCACCCAGCAGCCCTTTTATTTCAGCAGATAATGCCGGTGAAGTTAGTGGGCCCGTTGCAATAACAACAATCCCTTCCTCCGGTATATGCGTAAGTTCTTCATTTATGACTTCAACGAGCGGATGATTATGCAAAGTATGGGTGATCTCACCTGAGAATCCGTCACGATCTACGGCAAGTGCTCCTCCTGCGGGTACCGCGTGTCGGTCAGCAGCACCTAATACAAGAGAGTTCAAACGCCGCATTTCTTCCTTCAATACACCTACAGCATTTCCTAATCCATTCGCACGCAAGGAGTTGCTGCATACCAGTTCAGCAAATTGATTCGTGTGATGGGCTGGTGTCTTTACTACGGGTCTCATCTCATATAATCTTACCGGTACTCCTAGTGATGCTATTTGCCAAGCGGCTTCGCTTCCTGCGAGACCCGCTCCAATTACTGTTACTTTTGCTGTATCTGACACTGTCTTTTTTCCTCCCATAGAGACTATTAATCTGCTAATTCTTCTTCGTTGTCTAGAACCGCCTCTGTATGATCACAAGATGTACATTGTAGCTTGGTTCCTTGCTTATTACGTTTCTCAATCATCCAAGATCCACATGATGGACATGGTTTTATAGAAGGTCTATCCCATGAAACGAAATCACAACCAGGGTACTGGTCGCAGCCATAGAAAACTCGCCCTTTTTTGCTGCGTCGCTCCACAACCTTACCTTCATGACATTTAGGGCAAGTTACGCCAATATCCTTGATAATCGGTTTCGTGTTTCGGCAATCCGGAAAGCCAGAGCATGCTAGGAATTTCCCAAAGCGACCCAGCTTATACACGAGAGGTTTGCCGCATTTCTCACAGATCTCATCAGAGACTTCATCTTCAATCTCAATTTCTTTCATCTCTTCTTCCGCGAATACCAAACGCTTCTCAAACGATTCGTAAAACTCTGCAAGAACCTTTACCCAGTCTTCTGAGCCCTCTTCCACATGGTCAAGATCCCCTTCCATGTTCGCGGTGAATTCAACGTTTAGGATTTCCGGGAAAAATTGCTCCATCTGCTCTATAACAAGCTCGCCAAGTTCGGTTGGCATGAATTTTTTCTCTTCAATAGCCACATAACCACGCTTCTGGATGGTTTCCAGCGTTGGGGCATATGTACTTGGACGACCTATACCCAGCTCCTCAAGCGTCTTTACAAGTCTTGCTTCCGTATATCGTGGAGGCGGTTGTGTAAAGTGTTGCTTAGGCTCGATCTCCTGCTTATTTAAAGCATCTCCCGCTTGAAGCGGCGGCAAATACTTGTCTTCATCTGTAGTTCCGTCATCGTTGCCTTCTACGTAAACCTTCATGAACCCGGGGAATGAAACCTTCGAACCAACAGCTCTGAATGTAGCAGTACCTGCAGCAATATCGACCGAAAGCGTATCCAGCAGGGCAGAAGACATCTGACTTGATACGAACCGCTCCCACACTAGCTTGTAGAGACGGAATTGATCACGGCTCAAGAACTCTTTGACCATTTCAGGTTCGCGTAATGCCGAAGTAGGACGAATCGCTTCATGCGCTTCCTGTGCTCCAGCTGCCTTTTTAGAATACTGCCGTGGGGATTCTGGCAAGAACTTCTCACCATACTTAGCTGTTATAAGCTCTTTAGCTTCATCCTGAGCGGTGACAGAGAGACGCGTGGAGTCAGTACGCATATAAGTGATCAAACCTACGGTACCTTCTTTACCGAGTTCCACACCTTCGTATAGCTGCTGTGCAACAGACATTGTCTTAGCGGCACGGAATCCAAGCTTACGGGCTGCTTCCTGTTGTAGGGAGCTGGTGGTAAAAGGAGCCGAAGGATGACGTTGTCTTTCCTTCTCCTTCACATCACTCACCTTAAAAGATGCGTTCTTAATGGCTTCAAGAACTTCCTGAACATCACTTTTCTGGTTCAGTTCTTTTTTCACACCATTCAGCTTATGAAACTTAGCTTCAAAGACGGAATCCCGGATTCCAAGCTTCGCTGTTATGCTCCAATATTCGGTGGGTACAAAAGCGGAGATTTCATTCTCACGATCCATAATGATCTTCACGGCAACGGATTGTACACGTCCAGCAGATAAACCTTTTTTGACTTTCTTCCATAATAGAGGGCTAATCTTGTACCCTACCAGTCGATCCAGAATACGTCTAGCCTGCTGTGCATTCACGAGATCCATATTAATCTTACGCGGTGTCTTAAAAGCATCTTTTACCGCTTGTTTGGTGATCTCATTAAAAACAACTCTGCATTCTTGTGTATTATCTAAATCCAGCGCATGCGCCAAATGCCAAGCAATTGCTTCCCCTTCGCGGTCGGGGTCAGCTGCGAGATAAACTTTTTTAACTTTTTTACTAGCGTCTTTCAATTCCTTCAATATAGATCCCTTACCGCGGATAGTAATATATTTGGGACTGAAATCATTCTCCACCTCAACACCAATTTGACTCTTCGGTAGATCTCTAATATGTCCCATTGATGCCTTTACAATATATTTACTACCTAGATATTTGCCAATTGTCTTCGCTTTTGCAGGCGACTCGACAATAACTAATGCATCTGCCATAGACTCTTCCTCCTCGTTAACACTCGCACCTCTATATTAAATTACCTTATAAATAGCTCCTGGTAATTGTGTTACCGCTTTTTTTATGATTAAAGATAACAGAACTGAATGCAAATGTCCAAAATCCCATCCTGTTCTTACAAGCAGATCGTCCAATATAAAAGGGCCTTGATGCAGTATATGGTATAGGTGAGACTCCTCATTTGTCAATTTCTTTTCAATCATAAAGTCGTCTGCTGTCTGTTCGGTAGTGCTATTATTCCCTGTTTTTATTACGTTTGTCGGCAAATAAGAAGTATATTCTTCTATAATATCTAATCCACTGGTTACCAGCTTTGCCCCCTGCTTGATAAGCTCTAACGCCCCTCTGCTCTTAGGTGATGTAATAGGTCCGGGAACTGCGAAGACATCCCTCCCAGCTTCCAAGGCAGCATCGGCTGTAATAAGTGATCCACTGCGACTGTCAGCCTCCACGACCACTGTCCCCCGTGATAAACCTGCTATGATCCGATTACGCTGTGGAAATAATCCAGGATGACTTTTAGTTCCAAGAGGATACTCTGTAATGACAAGCCCATCCTGAGAGATACGCCGCTCCAGTTCAATATTCTCAGTTGGATAGACTTTGTCCAACCCTGTTGCCACTACCGCTATGGTCCCTCCACCGCTTCTTAGCGCCGCTTCATGACAAATGCTATCGATCCCCCTCGCAAGTCCGCTAACCACCGTTAGACCTGCTGCACTAAGCTCCTCCGCGAGAATCTCCCCTACCTTTCGTCCATAAGCTGTTGGCACACGAGTGCCAACCATCGCCACACTAGGGGTTGATAACAGTTCCAAACGCCCTCGATAATAAAGGATCCACGGTGGCTGTGCCGTCTCCTTCAACAAAACAGGATAAGCCGCATCAAACACAGTTACCATCTTCACTGCACATTCTTCCATTAATAAGCGCCTTTTGGCGATCCATTCTAATGTATATATGGAAGCAAGATAATTCGACAGCTTTCCGTTCAATCCGATCGTTTCCCAATCTTTTGCACTACAGGAAAATGCTCGTTCTGACATTAAACCGGCTCTGCGAATCTTGTCGATACTCTTCCAGCCAATCCCCTCCACTTCATTAAAACCAAACAGCAGATCTTTTTCTTCCATATAAGCTTACTCTCCTTTAATGGAAGGGTTAGCCTTCCCTATTTTGTAACATGAATTAGAGGAATGCAATATTTTCTTGTAATTCAATATTTTTCTATGTTAAAAAACAAAAAAAGCAACCTTTTATCCCTTGGATAGGAACAAAAGGTTGCTTACCTCTGAAATAATTATACACGAAAGAAGCCCACTCGCGTAGAGTGAATTCCTTCAAGTAAATAAAATAATTAATGCGTTGTAAAAGCGCTAAGAATACCGCGTTCTTCAAGCACACTTACTAGCGTTGAGCCCATTTCGGCAGGTGTAGGAGCAACCTTGATTCCGCACGATTCAAGTACGGCAATTTTCTCACTCGCTGTGCCTTTGCCTCCGGAAATAATAGCACCCGCATGCCCCATACGTTTGCCAGGAGGTGCAGTAGCGCCGCCAATAAACCCTACTACCGGCTTAGTCATATGCTCACGAATCCACTCTGCTGCTTCTTCCTCTGCGGTTCCGCCAATTTCACCAATCATGATGACTGCCTTTGTACCCGGATCCTCATTAAAAAGCTTCAGAATATCAATAAACTCTGAGCCTTTAACAGGGTCTCCGCCAATACCTACAGCTGAAGATTGCCCGATTCCACGCGTGGTCAGCTGATGAACAGCCTCATAGGTTAGAGTTCCGCTGCGCGAGACAACACCTACGTACCCCGGCATATGAATATAACCCGGCATAATTCCTATTTTGCACTCACCAGGAGTGATAACTCCCGGACAGTTGGGTCCGATCAATACAGTAGAGCGCCCCTCCATATAACGGGACACTTTTACCATATCAAGCACTGGAATCCCTTCGGTAATACAGATCACCAAATCGAGTTCTGCGTCCACGGCTTCCATTATGGAGTCTGCTGCAAATGCTGGCGGTACATAGATTACACTAGCGGTTGCGCCTGTAGCCGCCTTAGCAGCTACAACAGTATCGAATACCGGAAGGCTAACCTCACTGCCATTTTCAAGCGTGATGTTGACAGATGTTCCACCTTTACCCGGTGTTACCCCTCCAACCATCTGTGTTCCATAATCCAGCGCACCTTTAGTATGGAACAAACCCGTTGATCCTGTAATTCCCTGCGTGATAACTTTCGTATTTTTATCTACAAGAATGCTCATGCCTTAAGTCACATCCCTACTTATATTGTCAAATACGATAACTGGCTTTCTAAATCAGGCCATTATTGCACAAGAGACACAATCTTACGGGCACCGTCCGCCATAGAATCAGCAGCAACAATATTAAGTCCCGATCCGGCCAAAATCTGCTTGCCCAATCCAACATTTGTTCCCTCAAGACGCACAACCAGCGGTTTGGTCAAACCCAGTTGACTAGCCGCTTCTACAACACCGTTAGCGATAACATCACAGCGCATAATACCACCGAAAATGTTAACAAAAATTCCGTTCACCTTTTCATCGGATAAAATGATTTTAAAGGCTTCTGTTACTTTCTCGGTCGTTGCACCGCCCCCTACATCCAGGAAGTTGGCGGGTTCGCCCCCATAATACTTAATAATATCCATAGTCGCCATCGCGAGACCTGCACCGTTTACCATGCACCCAATATTGCCATCAAGTGCAATGTAACTAAGGTCATACTTCGAGGCTTCGATTTCCTTTAAATCCTCTTCATCCAAATCCCGCAGCTCTAGAATATCCTTATGACGGAACAAGGCGTTGGAATCAAAATTCAGTTTGGCATCCAGTGCCATCACATTCCCATCCGCAGTCACTACCAATGGGTTAATTTCGGCAATAGAGCAATCTTTATCCACGAAAGCTAAATATAGCGCTTGCATGAATTTCACAGTTTTGCCTACCAGCTCATTAGGAATAGAGATACTGTAAGCCAGCTTACGCGCCTGGAAAGTCTGCAAACCCACTGCCGGATCAATGATCTCTTTAAAAATTTTCTCCGGATGTGTTGCAGCTACTTCTTCAATCTCAGTACCGCCTTCTTCAGAAGCCATCATGACCACTCGGCCAGTACCTCTGTCAACTACGACACCAATGTAATACTCCTTAACAATTTGACAACCCTCTTCAATGAGCAGTCTTTTTACTACCTTACCCTCCGGTCCAGTCTGGTGAGTTACTAGAGTCTTGCCCAGAATCTCAGTTGCGTAACTACGCACCTCATCGATATTCTTAGCAACCTTTACTCCTCCAGCTTTACCGCGTCCACCTGCGTGAATCTGAGCTTTAACTACAACAACCGGTGTGCTCAGTGACTCTGCGGCTTCTACCGCTTCCTCCACTGTATAAGCTACTTTTCCATTCGGTACGGCTACACCGTACTTCTTAAGCACTTCTTTTCCCTGATACTCGTGGATATTCATAGCGGTAGCCTCCTAAAGTAGCGTGGTGACTAAACAGGCAGCCTGTTGTCATCTCGCTTTCCGTTTTGATTGCCGCGGGGTTAGGGATAGGCTGATGTTATACATGCAGCACTATTCCGGAACCAGCAGAAACTGATCTACCACTCGTAAAAAGAATGGCATTGTTTCTGCAAGAGACATTGTGTAAATCTATAAGACTAAGCTTATATTTACCTATATGCCATACAAAGGAACCCAGAATAGTGTAACATGTTTTTAAAACGCTTACCTTAAATATATTCATGATTTGTACACATTTTTTCGCTTGATTTCATGCCGGAATGCGAACGATCGCATTGACTCCTTACTACGCTTACTTTTTACTATCTTGGATATTAGCTTCGTGAACACGATTCAGTAAGTCTTTAAACTGATCAAGTAGCTCTATGGATTCATTATTTGTCAGTGTCGTTTCTTCCATCATTTTGCCGGGAATACACACGGCATCACTTTGGAGTGCCCAGCCTTGTTTCGTTAGTGAGATTAATACCTTTCGCTCATCCTGCATCGAGCGTTCACGTATAATTAGGCCTGCAGCTTGCAAGCGTTTCAATAGCGGAGTCAGCGTGCCTGAATCCAAAAATAACGCCTCACCAATCTCTTTCACTGTACATTGCTGCCGTTCCCATAACACAAGCATTACTAAGTATTGGGAGTAAGTTAAACCGATCTTATCCAAATACGGTTGGTACAGCTTTGTAATCTCACGCGAGCAAGCATAAATGGTAAAACAGAGCTGATTCTCGATCAGCAGCTCTGGGGTTGTAGTCATTTTCTGCATATCTTCTTCACTCATTTTCATATTTATTCACCCGCCTTATCTCTTTATTTTATCATAATTCCCTCATATATCATAATAATAGCAAAAAATTAATTTGACTTTTATATTAATTGTGATAAATTAGATTGTACACAAACTAATTTATGAATAGGAGAGATTTATTATGATGACAATTCAACAAAAGATGTATGAAACCACAGTTAAAGCCGTTGGGGGAAGAAACGGTTATATAGAATCAGAAAGCCCTAAACTCAACCTTACGATCAGTACACCACGTGAAATGGGGGGTGCCGGAGGTGAAGGCACTAATCCTGAACAATTATTCGCAGCTGGTTACTCCGCTTGTTTTGACAGTGCTCTGAACATGGTTGCTCGTCTTGGAAAAGTGAAGATTGAAGGCAGTGAAGTTACGGCTACTGTAAGCTTTGGTAAAGTTGAAGATGGCGGATTCGGCATTGCGGTTAAGCTTGACGTGCTGGTTAAAGGCGTTGACAGAGAAACCGCAGCATCTTTGGTAGAAGCTGCCCATGGCGCATGTCCTTACTCCCGTGCCACTCGTGGCAATATCGAAGTAGAACTGAATGTACTGTAAGAAATTATAGAGAAAAATGTATGTGAAATTTGCTAAACGATCTAACCTTCGTTTGAATACGTGGCATTTCACATTCGAAGTCGCTAACGGACACAGTTGATCTTAAACGCAACTTAATCCCATATTTGGGATGTTATCGGACCTCATAGCAGCTATTGGAAGGAAAACCACCCAATATAACCTTCTTCCGAAGGAATAGCGTCTCCAGCGTCCGAATCTACGCTCCAAGGGCTAAAAACTTGCAAACAACGTCCTCTAGGTCCGTTCCATAAGCATCAGAGCATAATAATGGTTCGGCGGTGCTCGTCACTACCGGTCCATAGTATAGAGCAGCGATTCTCATTAACGGGAATCGCTGCTCTTTTATCTTTATTCCTCCGCTAATACCTGTCGATCCAGATTACGGTATTGCACAGCTTCCGCGAGATGTGCAGAAGAAATATCCTGTGCACCCTCCAGATCAGCTATGGTACGGGATAGCTTAATAATCCGATCATGCGCTCGCATGCTTAGACCTAAATTCTCCAAAATATCATACAGCATTTGAGCACTCTCTCGGTTTAGGCTTGCATATTTCCGAAGGGAAGCACCGGAAAGTTCACTGTTCCATGAAATCGCCAGTCGTTTGTAACGTTTAGCTTGGATGGCCTGAGCAGCCAACACCTCCGCACGCATATCTGCTGACGATAAAACATGCCCCTGCCGATTCCATTCCTTCGGGCGGGGAACATCAACCTGTAAGTCGATCCGATCCAATAATGGACCGGATATTTTGGCTCGATATTGGGCAATCCTTGATGGACTACAGGTACAATTTTGCTGGGAGATACCGCTTCCAAAAAAGCCGCAGCTGCACGGATTCATCGATGCAGCGAGCATGAATTTGGCAGGAAAAGTAAAGGAAGCCCGGGCACGACTTATAGTAACCACCCCATCTTCGAGTGGCTGTCGCAGCACTTCAAGCACATTCCGGGAGAATTCAGGCAATTCATCCAGAAACAGAATACCTCGATGCGCAAGACTTACCTCACCTGGCTTGGGAATACCGCCCCCTCCAATTAATCCGGCAGAAGATATCGTGTGGTGTGGAGAACGAAATGGACGACTTCGCAGCAAACCGTTGTGTGCATCCTTCAAATTTCCAGCCGCACTAAAAATTTTGGTTACCTCAAGTGCCTCACTGTCCGACAATTGTGGAAGGATACTGGGAAGGCGTTTGATCAGCATCGTTTTGCCTGTGCCAGGTGGGCCGATGAGCATAATATTATGCATCCCTGCAGCCGCGATAGTTAGTGCTCTTTTCACATGTTGCTGTCCAAGCACATCACTGTAATCATCCATTATTTCATTCGCTTCGGAAGAAGCAGCCTCAGAATCAGAATATTTAGGGTTATATTTGAGATGCTCTACAGAAAGAACAAGCACCGGAGGTTGTTCTTTTGCCCCCGTCCCCATACTCACGGATACAGGAAAAGGAAGTGGTGATCCTTCAGATTCTACTAGAGGAACTAGCTTATCTATAATCGGACCAAAGCTAGCCACAGATTCAGCAGCATTCGCTAACGCTTGCAAATGGTCGATGGTATAAACATTCATGCCACTGATTAAAGCGGCTTCTGCCGCATTGCCTTGCGGGAGCAGAACGGCTTTAAACCCGCTTTTACGCGCTGCTTCAACCATCGGCAGCACACCCGAAACCGGACGCAGACTGCCGTCGAGCGCAAGCTCTCCAATCAAAAGCATCTCTTGAGCTGAAGGCATAATCAACTGGCCACTAGTTATCAGTATCCCTAAAGCAATCGCTAGATCAAAAGCGGAACCTTCTTTACGCAGGTCAGCTGGAGCAAGATTGATCGTAATACGCTGCTGTGGATAGCGGTAACCGCAATTTTTAACGGCAGCCCTAACTCGTTCAACAGCCTCGCGAATCGCTGAATCTGGTAAGCCAATGATATTCGTCTGCGGCAGTCCATTTGCAAGATCGATTTCCACACCGATCATTACCCCTTCAATCCCATACAGACACGCGCTAAACATTTTCCCATACATAATAAAAACACCTCATCTCCTGAATTACACCCTAATTTGGGGTGTCATAGCTTCAAGAAAAAAGGTGCTTCCTTATTTTCCAAATATATATATTAGCTGTTAAGTACATTATAGAAGTTGTGTCCTAACGCAATCTGTGAGCAATTTATCTTTAGAATAAGAAATTCAAGTTTTACATAAAAGCGAAAGCACATCTCTAAAGACCTACATCAATCCCCTTCTTTAACTACGACCGAGTCCCTAATCTGCTCAAAAGTCAACGGTTTATAGTTCCAATGCTCTACACAAATGTTAAAATGATTGTTTCCCTCATATTTTTGCCCATGAATATGGCCGTGCACATTTACGTAAGGCATATGTTTATTCATGTACATAGGCTCATGTGAGAGGAAAAAGAAATCCTTATAAATCAAAGGATATTCACTAACCTCATCAAAACCTGCCTCAAGCCACCAACTTCGGCTGCGGCCGCGATCATGATTGCCAAGGATCAGGATTTTGTATCCATGCAGTCTGGCCACAATCGCACGAGTTGCCTCCTTATTCAGAAAAGAAAAGTCTCCCAAATGAAATACTTTGTCGTCCGGATTCACTACCGAATTCCAACTTTCAATCATAACTTCATTCATTTGCTCTACATCGTTGAAGGGTCTGGATTCAAAATCAATGATCAACTTATGCCCAAAATGATGATCTGATGTGAAAAAAACCTTAGCCATGTGCACCCTCCTTTTGTTCCTATTCTAATGACAGTATGTATGAAAAAAGCTCCGACTACCCATAAACCCTAGGAAATTCGGAGCCCCGAGGACTTTTCCGCCTAATTTCTCACGAAATTATACGTATCATTCTATGTCATGAGGCGATGACGGAATACCTCTTTATTGTTAATGTTACTTTTCCCAGTCGCGCCGCTTACTCGAACGTTTATTAACATCACTCTGAATCAGTTCAGCTAAAGGAGGCGCCTCCTCATTGTCAATGAGCCAGCCACGCATCTCCTTGATCGCTTCCACCTGTCCATTGCCTTTGTCACGCCATGTAAGCAGTTCAATAACTCTAATTACAAGCGCTAAGAGACTGCTATTGCTGTTTTGCGACTTTTCAGCCCGGATTTTTTGAAATAACGCTTCATTTTCCCAATCTATTAATATTTCCTCCGCTATAGTGGGCCGCATTACCGTGAAGGTCTTATTGCAATTATCGCAACAGACGACAGATATTGGCTCTGCTTTAAATTTCACTTCAATCTTCTGCTGGCAATATTGGCATGTAAAACTAACCTGCATTTCAGAAGGTTTATTCTTCACTAGACAGCCCTCCTCATGATGACATTAAAAAGTTACTCCTAATGTTTACCCATTTCTTTTGAGAAATGACCCACAGTGCGGAAGGTATGTAAAGACTTTTTTATCAGAACAGCAGCAAATTCATAAAGAATCGCATGAGGAAATAGAGTTACTCTTAAAACGCCTCGCGAATATGACTAAGTGAAGCTAGGCTAAGATCGTCATTTAACAAGACGCTAATTACATCAAAAGAAACCCGCCGTTCCTCATAACCCTTCATATGCAAATAAACCTGTGTTGTACTCCGAACCTGGTTTATTTTGCGAGCATTCACCGATTCTTCTGGAGTTCCCTGAAGCAGCTCTCCACTGCGGCTACGAACTTCGACAACAACAATACAGTCTTCACGCTCCGCAATGATATCAAGCTCTCCAGTACGACAACGCCAATTCCGTTCCAATATCATATACCCGCTAGAAGATAGGTACTGCACAGCTCCGTTCTCTGCAGCAGCTCCTTTCTCTTTGCGGTTATAGTATTTTCTTGCATATGGCTCTTTCATTCTTGTCCCCGTTCACCAGCGGAACGATCGCTCTGATACACAAAGCTGAGGATTTCCGCCACCAGCTGATAGAGCTCAGACGGAATCTGTTGGTCCAGATCAAGCTTTGAAAGCACCTCCACGAGGGCTGCATCTTCCTGAACAGCAACCCCGCTCTCCTTAGCCTTTTGCAGAATAAGGTCTGCTATCGCGCCTTGTCCCTTGGCTACTACGACAGGAGCCTCGTTTTGTCCGGGACTATATTTGAGAGCGACCGCTTTTTTGAGCCCTTGTGAAATTGGCTGTACAGGCTCATTCATATACGGTAATCCACTCCTTTGTAAGCCTCAGGAACATAATCAACAAACTTATTAGTATTGGAGCCAGCAAGCTCTTTAGGCAAATTCAATTCTGGCAAGGGTTCGGTTCTTAAACCTGATAATTGATAACCGATGGATTCTACCGCAGTTTTTATATCTTCACGCCGCGTCTCCAGCAGCTCAAGCACCCACGGATGATCATTATGAAGCTTAAGACTAACGATTCGATCTACAACCTGCACATCTACCAATGTCTGCCCTAGCTGCTTCATGTCCAAATCGAACCACAATCGACAGTTAGCTGCATCCAACTCCCCTTTGCGGCCCCGCCTGGACTGGATATGAACCGATGCAGTTTCCTGCCCATCTGGACCTTGCAGCGGCAAGAACAATGTAACCTGCGCGAAGGGAGCAGTCCGATCTGTATTCAGCAGCAGCTGTTGGCCTGTCAGCTGCTGCACTAGCCCGCTCGCGGCATCTTTTACCGCGGGCGGCACCTCGCTGCTGCTCATAAGCTGCAGCAGCACGCCCTTCAACGTGTCCGCAGCTTGCTCCCCGCCGACACTGCCTAGCGCGGCTGCAGCTGTCCCCGCTGCCGCTCGCGCCGTCTCCGCGGCCGGCAAAGCGCCGCCGCGCACGGCCTGCTGCTCGTGCTCCGCACCGAGCAGCTTCAACACCCGCCCCACCCACGACTCCGCATCCGCGGGTGGGGCGGTGTCTGGCTGCACCGGCGAAGCCGCAGCAGCCGTGGTCTCCCCGCGCGGCGCTGCCGGCGCGGGGGCAGGTTCTTGTCCCGCCGCCTCAGCGGGCGGGACGTTCGCGAGCTGCGGCATGCTGCCGCGCAACTCGGTGAGCACGCCCTGCAGCTTCGCGAGCAGGGCAGCCCCGCTAGGCGCAGCAGCTTGGCTTGCTGCACCAGCTTGGCTTCCCGCAGCAGCTTGGCTATCTGCACCAGCTGATCCAGTGGCGCTTGTATTCGCGCCACTGATACTACCCTGCGCTCTATCTTTATTTAGACTCATTTCATTGCCATGAGTTTCGCTCTGATTAGAACTATTTTGATTGCTTACAATTCCGTCCCCTTGCGTGTTAGCAGCACTACTCTGAGTTCCTGAAGCAAGCGTAGAAGTTATTTTCCCAGTCAAAGGTTCACCAGTATTTCCACTCTTCGAGAGCTGAACTACCTCACCAGCCTCTTCGGGGACCACTGGCTTGGCAGTTACAATACCGGTTTCATTCTCAGGAGTTTCAGCTGTACTTGCAGCTGCACTTCCTGATATTTCTGATTTCACTAAATTCAAAGGAATTATTGGTTCATCAGAAATAACTCCGGCTCCCGTTGCCCCTCCTGTTGCAGCAGCACTTCCGCTTGTAGTAGTAACACCAGCACTACCTTCAGCAGGTTTACTTACAGGTTGTCCAGTTCCTTTAATCGATACCTGGTCCATTTCCGCATCAGCATCACCTGCTGATACCACTTCCCCGTTAATCACAGCGCCCGTACCTGTCGTTACAGGAGCATTCAGCTTTCCGGTCGGGGTACCCATTCCAGGTTTAGCTTCGGCTGTTGTTGTTTCTTCACCGGCGACTTGACCTGCCCAAATCGTAATCTGTTCTTCGAGCGCTGACAAAAGCTGATGAAGCTGCGGACCAAAAACCGCCTGCTGCAATCCTTTCACACTTTCAGGGGTAACCGGCAAGCCCCGCTTTACAGAAATGACAGCTGCATCAAGCCATTCTGAGGTCGGCACGCCCGCAGGTTTCGCACTCATTACAGCATCCAGAATCGCCGCTGTCTCTTTGGTAAGCGGAATACCACCCGACTGCATCGCCAACACAATTTCCCGACCCGCTTTGGAGTCAGTAAGCCCAAGCGATTCCAATGCCTCGCCCATGTTTTGCGGGGTGGCTAATACCGTTTCGCCGAGGGAGACCGGCTTCAATACGGGCAATCCGCCTTCTCCGGGTGCTCCAACCTGTAAGTTCAGGGTCTCTCCTGGCAGTAGTGGTGTTTCCAACTCCGCACGAACAGGTGTACCTTGAATCTGCACAACGGCTTCTTTTCCCGAATCCGATACAGACAATACAACACCACGTACAACCTGCCCTTCCTTCAATTCCAAAGACTTGGCTGCTCCCGGTTTATTATCCCCGAGCAATCCACGGATCAATGTTCCGATATTCATACCGTTTCTCCTCCCTCCATTTACTCTCTTCTTACTATATCGGTATTAATCCGACTTTTTTGAGCGGTGAATTTATCCAAGCTTAAACGCCTTTGGCGTCTTTTATATTCTGATATTTCTAAAAAAGGGTTTGCTGTTCAGCAAGAATCTTCCCAATAAAGCTGCGCCGATGCATAGGTGTCGGACCTAACGCCGTAATTTGTTCCCTGTGAAGCTTGGTCGCATAACCTTTATGTATCGCAATCCCATAATCAGGGTATAATTCCTCCCACACCCCTTCACACAGTCTATCTCTTGTTACTTTAGCTATAATCGAAGCTGCCGCAATAGACTGGCTGTTAGCATCCCCTTTTATGATCGCCTGCTGCGGCAACGGAAGATCAACTTTTTCAGCATCGATTAACATATAGTCCGGAGTATGACTAAGACCTTCTACCGCTTTTTTCATCGCCAGACGAGAAGCCTGTTTAATATTAATTTCATCAATCATGTGGGAATCCACATAACCTACACCAATAGCTATCGCCTGCTCCATAATAATCTCGAATAAGGCATCTCTTTTTTTCGCTGTAAGCTTTTTAGAGTCGTTGACGCCATCAATAATAAGCCCTTCCGGCAAAATCACCGCTGCTGCAACAACATCCCCAAACAAACAACCTCTGCCTACTTCATCTACGCCGGCTATACGGCGATAAGACTGTTCCCAGCCCTCTTTTTCATAACTCAACATATCTATCGTACTCACGAATCTGTCACCGCCAATTATAAATTATTCTATAAACTACATAAGTCAGCTTACCATAGTAAAGCCCACATGGTCATGTACAAATAACCACTCCAATTTGATCCAAATCGGCAAAAAAAAAGAGCCCCCGAAAATTTCCGGATGGCTCTTCCATACCCATTCATTTAAACGCCTTTAAGGTGTTTCCAGCGTAAAACGACCAAGCTTACCTGCCCGCAGCTCATGCAGCAAAGCACGTGAAGCTTTTTCCAGATCAACACGTCCACCGCTAATCAGACAACCGCGTTTGCGGCCCACGGCTTCCATAACTGCAACGATCTCATCAGGGTTCTCAAGATCCTCAGGAAGCTTCTCAATACCAAAGCGTTCTTGAAATCTGGAACCATAATCCTTGACCAAATACTTCACTGCATAAAAAGCAATGTCCTCAATGTTCAGGATTTCTTCTTTGATCGCACCCGTCACGGCCAAGCGGTAACCCACGTCTTGATCCTCAAACTTCGGCCATAAGATACCAGGAGTATCCAGAAGCTCCAGATTACCTCCTGTTTTAATCCACTGCTGGCCCTTAGTAACCCCCGGGCGATCACCCGTAGCAGCGATACTCTTACCAGCCATTCGATTAATCAGCGTTGATTTACCGACGTTAGGAATACCGACGATCAATGCGCGCATAGCTCGTGGGTTCATTCCCCTTGCGATCTGCCGATCAATCTTTTCCTTCAACAGCAGCTTGACCTGCTCCGGAATCTCCTTAACGCCTGTTCCAGTAGATGCGTCCACAGGATGGGCAACATGCCCTTGTTCCTTAAAGTACGCCAGCCACTTCCGAGTAATATCCGGATCCGCCAGATCCGCTTTGTTCAAAATAATTAATCTCGGCTTGTCCCGCAAAATATCGTCAATCATCGGATTGCGGCTGGAAAGCGGCAGACGGGAATCGAGCAACTCTATAACAACATCAATCAGCTTCAGCTTATCCTCGATTTGCCGCCTAGCCTTCGTCATATGACCAGGAAACCAATGAATGGCCATTGCCGTCACCTCCTTTGACTTCTGTCAACTTAATGGTTAATCAGTGTAATATCTTTTATCGGCCAGAAGATTAAATCTGCACGACCCACAATATCACCCAGCGGCACATAGCCAATCATCCGGCTGTCTGTACTATCCGAGCGATTATCCCCCATAACGAAAATATGTCCTTCTGGTACAGTACCATCCGTGAATTTTTCATTTGGGAAATCTTTATTATTATACAGAGCGTTGTTACTATGCGCAGCATCAATAGCGCCTTGGATGTAAGTCTCGTTAACAACCTCACCGTTAACTGTAACTACATCTCCTTCTACTTTCACAGTATCTCCAGCCACACCAATTACACGTTTAATAAAATCTCTGCCTTCAGATGGCACGTGGAATACAATAACCTCACCCCGCTGCGGAGATCTTATATCGTATAAAATTTCATTAACGATAACACGTTCTCCCGTATGGAAATTAGGCTGCATGGAAGGTCCATCTACAATAAAAGGCTTGAATAAAAGCCAGCGAATCAGTATAACCAGAACTAAAGCAATCGCAATGGCCTTGACCCATTCCAGCACTTCATTTTTCTGTTTACGTGGGTTCTGCTCGCTTGATTCCAAAGATTCGCTTTGTTCCTGCTGCATAGTTCACCGTCCTCTCTTAATACTACTCTTACTATACAACACAAAAAAACTCCTGCCAAAAACCCCTCCACAGATACTCCTTCAGGAGGCCTTTTCGGAGAAGCTTATCCCCAAGCGTATATGTCACACGCATTGTATACCAAGCTAAAACGCCCTCAGCGTCCTTTTAAGGACGGTATGCGTTTATGCGAGAAATATAAGAATAATGTATAACGTAAAACTTATGCTTTTCTTATATTTTCAAAAAAAAATAAAGCGAAAGGGGCTTGAACTCAAGCCCCTCTCCTCTGTCACTATTCTAGCGACGAATTTCTTTAATTCTCGCTGCTTTACCACGTAGTTCACGAAGGTAATAAAGCTTAGCACGACGCACTTTACCACGACGAGCCACTTCGATTTTTTCGAGTTTAGGCGAGTTGATTGGGAATGTTCTTTCCACACCAACACCGTAAGAAATTTTACGAACCGTAAAAGTCTCACTGATTCCACCGCCACGACGTTTGATTACAACGCCTTCGAACAACTGGATACGCTCACGAGTTCCCTCGATAACTTTTACATGCACCTTCAAAGTGTCACCCGGACGAAAACTAGGGATATCTTTACGAAGTTGCTCTTGCGTAATAGCTTGTAGGATATTCATTAAGGACTTCCTCCTTCCGTACAGGTGTTCTTGCCTCTTCCGGAGAGATCTGAGCTCTCCCTCATTATCCGCAGCGGACCACCGTATTCCACACAACAGAGTTAATAATATCATAAAGGACGGGCTAATACAACTTATTTTTCTATTTTATAACGGTAACATATCTCTTTTTTTTGCCTTAGACTGGCAGTCTTTACACAAGCCGACCACGGTTCCATTGTCTTGAGCATAGAAGATCAACTTCCCATTCTTCTTCTTGCAAGAAGAGCAAGGTTGCTCCCCTGGACTCTGTTTGGCTTTGCGATGACTATCCATTGAGATCACATTACTGCTAGTCGTGCGCAAAGGATCGCTTGAGCTGCTTGTTTTCTTTTTCTGAACGATATAATACCCAACACCCAGCGCTAGCAAGACAAGCAAAATAACTACATATTTCATCTGGCTCCCTCCGCTCTTCATGATTTACTTGAGGTAAGAAAATAAAAAGACCGCCCTGTGATGCAAGTAAGGCAACGGTCTATATCGTATTCGCAAACTAGCCTTAGCACATCTCACTATAAAAAGCGCTTTTCAGTAGCTGCTGAAGATTATATATGAGAGCATCTTCGCTCTTTTTATATGTACTCTTACCCATTTTAATGTGAGCGTAAGATCTATATTTCATTTTAGCACAATTGAAATTTGAAGTGTAGTGAACACTTTTTAAATACCTAGTCTTTGGTCCAGTATATTAACCCGCCTACAGCCGTTTTTACAATAAATCCCCATAGGCTATACTTACAGAAGTACGTACATAACGTAGCACTTAGGGAAGAACACATATACCCAAAAATAAGGAGGATTTTATTCAATGAAAAAGAGTAATACAACTAGCGTAATGGCAGCTGTAGCCGTCTTGTCCGTCGTACTTCTGGCAGGATGCACAGAGTTACCGGGTAGGCAATCCGCTAATAATGAACTAGGAAAGAATATTACTGAAGATGTGCAGCAAAATATTGGTGAGGCTGTGAAGCAAGAGCTGGGTAAAGCCGCTGCAAGCGTGGAGCAGGCCGTTCAGGATACAGCTACCAAGGTGGTCGACGAAGTTAAAGCAAACAGCATTAGCAAAGAACTATCCTTATCTAAAGAGATCGGCTCTGCTTCAGTGCTTAGCATGAACAATGCAGTGGGAGAAATAGAGGTTAAATCAACTACGGGTGATCAAATTAATGTGAGTGCGACAATCTTAGCCCATAACGGCTCCGCTCATAAAGCTGACCGCCAGAAAATCTTGGATGACGCTGAGATTTCAATAGACGTTAGTGGCGATACTCTGAAGGTATCTACAAATTCCAAATCAAATCCGAAGAAGGATTTATGGACTTGGGCTCAAGACAAATACGGTTATTCAGATTTTAGCATTAACTATACCATTGAGATCCCCACCCGTATGGATGAATATCAAATCACCAATAATGTCGGGCAAATTCGTCTCCGCAATCTGGACGGAAATTACCGCGTCGTCAGCAACGTTGGAGCTATTGATATCGAAGGAGCTAACATCACCGGTAAGTCCACTCTAGAGTCTAATACAGGAAGCATACGCATGGATATAGCCGGAATGAAGAGTGATAGCCGTCTTAAAGCGACAACAAATGTAGGTAGCCTCAATGCTGTTCTAGCCGATGGCGTGAAATGTAGCTTGGTGGCTAAAAGTGATCTAGGCCAGATCACCGGGGTTGAGGGTGGCAAACGTGATGTTAACGGAGGAGGTCCTTTGTTGTCCTTAAGCTCTGATATAGGTGCAATTACAGTAGAGTAACCAACCACTAAAAACAGACCGTCCGGATTAGCGGACGGTCTGTTTTTGCATCATCATATCAGATTAATGCAATAGCCAACAGTGTGAACAAGCTGAGAGTTAAAATATTGTCAGCAGCATAAGGGTAACCAAAAAATGCAGAAGTCTGCACAGGTCCATTGGATCCTGTTCTTAAGTAAACATTATATCTGTCCACATCTGTAATCACACCTTCATGCTGTCTGCCATCAGTAGTCAGGATACGTACCCTTCTATTCTTACAACGTAAGCAATTATAATAAGCCTCCACTAGTGTACTCCTCCTCATTCGTAATGATATACTCTATGGTGAGGAGTACAGGTCGGTAACGGCTAAGTTACATAGGTCATTTGTTTGGATCGATATTTACTTTCCGTTCTCTGCATTTTTTGTATTCCCAAAGGTTATATATAAGGAAAGACATATTCTCGGCTTGTTATCCGTACCATCCTATCCATTCAAGGAGGCCAATCGAATGAATGTAGCACGTAAACAGTTTATTAAGGAAGGCGTACTGCGTATTACCATCTTTATTATTTTATCATCGCTTACCTATACCGTTCGCAACTATGCATGGGCAGTTACTGTTCTCGTATGTTTTGCGCTTTACGCTCTACTTACAGGAGTATATCGCCTCTTTCGCAAAGAGTAGAATGCGCCTCCACGAATTTTTATAGTTAACCAAACGCCCCCTTTCCAAAGAGTTTTTAATTCTCCTTGAAGAGTGGGCGTTTACATTCTGATCAGAATCACAGGGTTTGACCTCTTAGTAGAGCACAATAAAACCATTAGATGTAGTGAACTTTCGTTCGCTATACTCTAATGGTTTTATTGGACTTGCTTATTCATACTTAATTATTAATCTTATATGTTCAAGCTTTAAAGGGCGAATGGGAATTACGATTTGCGATTTGTATAATAATCGATAATATCATTCACGGTGCGGAGCGGCTCCGCATCTTTGTGGATCGTGTCCACGCTAGGCTTGAATTCTTCACGCGTCTTCGTAGTCACTTCAGTTCATTCCTTTCAATAGTTAAGCTTGCTGCATCGTAAGCTGCATATAGTATTACGCCACCTCTATCTATTACCCCAAATAGAAGAGTTCAACGCACCTATGCTCATTTGTTTTGGAAATTACGCAAAAAAAATACGAGATTATAGCCCTTCTTATACTTAAGTAAACATAACAAAAACGCCTCCTTAACGTAAGATACGTTAAAAAGACGTAAAATATGCCTGTTTTATTAAAATTTTACTCCGGCTTGATTTCATTTTTCAGACGTTCCAGTGTTTTCTTGTCTTTCAATGTTAGTTCTGCACTTTCGAGCAAATCAGGTCTACGTTCAAGTGTACGCTGTAACGCTTGCTCTCTCCGCCATACTTCGATGTTGGCGTGATGGCCACTCAGCAACATATCTGGTACCTTCCAGCCGCGAAATTCAGCGGGTCGAGTGTAGTGAGGATATTCCAACAGCCCTGTACTGAACGAATCGGTGATCGCAGAGGTTTCGTTTCCAAGCGCCCCTGGCTGTAGCCGAACTACTGAATCAATAACCGTCAGTGCTGGTAGTTCTCCACCCGTTAACACGTAATCGCCAATCGACAGTTCATCTGTAACCAGATGCTCCCGTATCCGCTCATCGTAGCCCTCATAATGACCACATATAAAGATTAGATGCTGCTCTTGTGCCAGTTCCTCAGCAATCTTCTGATTATAGGTCTTTCCTTGTGGGCACATAAGAATGATGCGCGGCTTCACAGAGGAAGGCGACGGGACTGCAGATTCAGAACCATTCTCCAAAGGACTAGCCTCGATCCCCAATACATGTTCTACCGCTGCAAAGATCGGGTCAGGCTTTAGTACCATACCCCCGCCCCCGCCATACGGTGTATCATCCACACTGTTGTGCTTATTTCCTGAGAAATCACGAAAGTTCACAGCATTCAAAGATACAATCCCTTTTTCGCGTGCCTTACCAAGAATACTTGTGCTAAATACGCCTTCGCACATCTCCGGAAAGAGCGTTAGCACATCAATTCTGATCATGGCAATAGTCCTTCCATTAAGTGAACCGTAATTCGTTTGGCCTCAATGTCCACGTTCAGCACTACATCGTTAATTACAGGGATAAGGATGTCTTGACCTTTAGCAGGCTTAACAACCCACACGTCATTTGCACCTGGCTGTAAAATTTCCGTAATTGTGCCAAGCGGTTCACTTCCAGCATCATCCGTATAAACTTCACAGCCAACGATTTGGTGGAAGTAATATTCGTTCTCTGGCAGTTCAACCAGATCATTACTTGGCACCTTAAGCAAACTTCCCTTATACTTTTCCACTTCGTTAATATTGGTATATCCTTTAAGCTTAACGATAAACATACCCTTATGCTCTCGAGCGGATTCTACAGTCACTTCAAATTTTGCACTGCCATCCGCAGGGATGACGAACAGCTTCTTATCTTTAGCGAAACGAACCTCAGGAAAATCGGTATGGGATAATACTTTAATCTCCCCGCGAATTCCATGTGTATTCACAAGCCGGCCTACGGTTAATTCTTCCGTCATATAACCCTCTCCTCTACAAGCTTCATCTATATATTTGAACAAAAAGGAGCCGGGATATACTATCCCTAGCCCCTCATTGTACGCATTATTTAAGATAAAATATCTACAGTTACGCGTTTATCGCTCTTGACTGCTGCAGATGTGACTACTGTACGGAGCGCCTTGGCGATCCTGCCTTGCTTGCCGATGACCTTTCCTACATCATCTGGATGTACGGACAGCTCATAGACAATCAAATGCTCTTTCTCCACAGCCCGTACCGTCACATCTTCTGGATGATCCACTAAAGCCTTAGCAATTACTCCAACTAATTCTTCCATAGAGGACCCTCGCAATCAGTCATTATTTCTGTTGCTTAAGCTCATGAAACTTCTTCATCACGCCTGCTTTGGAAAGCAAGTTGCGGACGGTATCAGATGCTTGCGCACCTGTTTGAAGCCATTTAAGAGCTTTTTCCTCATCGATCTTAACTACTGCCGGTTGTTCAATCGGATTATAATAACCGATTTCCTCGATAAAACGACCGTCACGAGGGGACCGGGAATCGGAAACCACTACACGATAGAAAGGCGCTTTATGCGCTCCCATTCTTTTTAGACGAATACGTACTGCCACGAAAAATCACCTCCTTATAATAGTTTCCAACATTAGTTGGTCAGACATTCAAGATCATTTAAAAGGGAATTTCAGCCCTTTTCCACCACCAAGACCTTTAAGCTGCTTCATGGCATTTTTCTTGGAGGCTTTGCCGCCTCCGCCCATCATGCCGGAGAATTGCTTCATCATCTTACGCATCTCATCAAATTGTTTGATGAGGCGGTTGACCTCAGCGACTGAGGTTCCGCTGCCGGTTGCAATACGCTTGCGGCGGTTATGGTTAATGATCTCAGGCTGTTGCTTCTCCGCCTTAGTCATAGAATGAACTATGGCTTCAACGCGTCCCATTTGCTTATCGTCGACCTTTAAATCTTTAATGCCCTTGGCTTTGTTCATACCCGGAAGCATATCAAGAATTTGATCGATAGGGCCTAGCTTCTTCACCTGATCCATTTGCTCTAGGAAATCGTCGAACGTAAACTCTGCATTACGCATCTTACGTTCCATTTCTTTAGCCTTGTCAGTATCAATGTTCGCCTGGGCTTTCTCAATCAGCGACAGCATGTCGCCCATACCCAGAATCCGCGAAGCCATACGTTCCGGATGGAACGGCTCCAGCGCGTCGATCTTCTCCCCTAAAGCGGCGAATTTAATCGGGCAACCGGTAACAGCTTTTACTGACAGTGCAGCACCACCACGGCTATCGCCGTCGAGTTTCGTCAATACGACCCCTGTAAGCTCAAGCTGCTTATTAAAGCTCTCGGCTACATTCACGGCGTCTTGACCCGTCATAGCATCTACTACAAGAAGTACTTCATCAGGATTTACAACATTGTGAATCTGCTTGAGTTCTTCCATTAGTTCTTCATCAATATGCAGGCGGCCTGCAGTATCGATAATAACATAATCAAGTCCGTTATCCTTCGCATGTTGTACAGCTTGTCTGGCAATTTCTACCGGACTAGTCTGATCACCAAGTGAGAATACAGGAACCTTAATCTGTTCTCCCAGCACTTGCAGCTGCTTGATAGCAGCAGGCCGGTAAATATCTCCCGCAACCAGGAGCGGACGATGATTGCCCTTCTGTAACAGCTTAGCCAGCTTACCCGAAGTGGTTGTCTTACCAGCCCCTTGTAGACCCGCCATCATAATGACGGTCGGTGGCTTGTTCGACTTGGCCAGCTTCGCTTGGCTTCCGCCCATCAGCTCGGTTAGTTCCTTGTTGACGATGTCGATAATTACCATGCCAGGCGTAAAGCTGTCCATGACTTCCTTGCCGATGGACTTTTCTTTCACCTTAGCCACGAATTCTTTAACTACCTTGAAGTTAACATCGGCTTCCAGAAGGGCTAACCGCACTTCACGCATAGCTTCGTTTACGTCTTCTTCGGATACTTTACCTTTACCGCGTAGCTTGCTGAACACATTCTGCAATCTTCCGGTTAAACCTTCAAACGCCATATGCAGATTTCTCCCTTCATGCTACTCTAACCTCTGCAAGCGATCCACGATCTCCGCGAACCGAAGTTTATATTGCTCAGGCAGCATCCCATTCTCCGGCAGTCTGCGCAGCTCTTCTAAATATTTAGTACGACTCTCATGTTTCACTAATAGTCCAAGTTTTTCTTCATAATTCTCAAGGACTTGCTCAGCCCGCTTAATATGCTCATAAACAGCTTGGCGGCTGATTTCAAATTCAGCGGCAATCTCTCCCAAGGAAAAATCATCGTGAAAATAATATTTAAGAAACGTTTGCTGCTTATCTGTAAGCAGTCGTTCATAGAAGGCAAAAAGCAAATTGATACGATTCGTTTTCTCGAGCCTATTCTCCTGACTCATTAAGGACAACCCCTTCGTCAAGGAAAAACACTTTACACCTTCACAACGTCCCTTATGATACCTAAAAGAAAGAGAGATGTCAAGCACTTTTGCTTGTCATCTCTTTCTTTATTAAAAATCCATATTTCCCGCGATAAATCCGCTTGAAATTATTGGATTGGCAGTACATAAATCAATATGGCGAAGAAATGTGTGACACTGCCCGCAAGAACAAAAACATGCCAGATCGCGTGATGGAACGGAAACCCTCTCCATACATAAAAAACTGTACCTAGAGTATAAAGCACTCCTCCAGCCATCAACAGAATCATGCCACCATCCGCTACCACTGCTGAAAGAGGATTCCAGGCGATAACAATCAGCCAACCCATAGCAATGTAGAACACCGTAGACATGAACAAGAACTTTTTAACAAAAAACGCTTTGAAGAAAACGCCAAATACTGCGATTCCCCATATAACACCAAATAAACTCCAGCCAAGTGTTCCCCGAATAGCTACTAGCAAAAAGGGTGTATACGTGCCTGCGATAAACAGATAAATAGAGGAGTGATCGAAAAATTCGAACAAATCCTTCGCCTTGCCCTCTTTGAGACTATGCACAAGTGTTGAATTGAGATACAGAAGCAGCATTGTCGTTCCATAAATGGAGAAGCTGACTACATGCCATGCCGTTCCTTTCAGACTTGCAAAAACAACAAGCAGTACAAGTGCAGCGACGCTTAATACAGCTCCGATCCCGTGCGTAATCGCATTCGCGACTTCTTCTCTCCGGGTGTAGGTGTGAGTATTTGCCATATCCATATCCTTCCGTCTAAGCTTTCTTTCTATTATACCACGCGGACCTCACTGGATTACAGTTTGTAAATCTCCGTGTATTTCTCCTCCAAATAATCAGCCAGATAATCTGGACTGAGCGGCTCACCTGTTACTTGTTCGATAATTTGCGAAGGGGTCAAGCTTTTTCCGAAACGGTAGATTTTTTCTGTTAACCATTCTTTAATCGGCAAAAGATTTCCCGCAGCAATCCATTCATCGTAGTTCGGCAGCTCCTTGCGGAGTGTATTCAAGATTTGGGCAGCATACATATTTCCCAGAGAGTAGGATGCAAAATATCCGAAGTCTCCACCGGACCAGTGCACGTCCTGCAATACACCAAGCGCATCATTAGGCGGTGTAATGCCTAAATATTCTTGATATTTAGCATTCCATACCTGAGGCAGATCTTTGACAGATAGTCCTTCATTAAAAATAAGCTTTTCGATCTCGTAACGCACAATAATGTGCAGATTGTATGTAAGCTCATCTGCTTCAATTCGGATGAATGAATTTTCCACACTGTTAATAGCTCGGTAGAAATCCTCTACATCTACATTAGCAAGCTGCTCTGGGAAATGCTGCTGCAGATCACCATAATAACGTTGCCAGAACGCACGGCTACGGCCGATCATATTCTCCCATAGTCTCGACTGAGATTCATGAATCCCCATCGAAGCGCCTTGAGCCAGCGGTGTTCCCACTAAATCTTGGCTGATATTTTGTTCGTAAAGCGCATGTCCACCTTCATGCAGTGAGCTGAAGACGGCGCTAGTCACGTTATCAAGTAAATAAGCGGTCGTAATACGAACGTCACCTGGATTCAGCCCTGTAGCAAAAGGATGCACACTCTCATCCAAGCGGCCTGCGTCGAAGTCATAGCCCATTTGCTTCAGAATAAAGTTACCAAACTTTTGTTGCTGCTCTTTAGGGAAAATCTGCTGCAAGAAGCTGGTATCAGGTTTATTAGGTGAAGCAGCGATAGCTTCCACTAACGGAACCAAGCGGCTGCGGAGGCGACTGAACACTTCATCCACCTTTTCTACCGTGAGATCAGGCTCATACATATCTAGTAGCGTATCGTAACGTGTGCCATTTACACCCCAATAATCGATGAACTCTTGTTTCAGAGCTACGATTTTACTCAAATAAGGTTCAAATGTAGCAAAGTCATTGTTCTCCTTAGCTTCTTCCCAGATTGTTTGGGAATGCGCAGACAGGACAGCGTACTCTTCAAATCTTTTGGAAGGAATACTCTTACTGCGCTCATACTCTTTGCGGCAATCGTTGACGATCTTTTGTTGATTAGCTGTAAGCTGGCTCAACACTTCTGGACGGCTGAAAAATGCTGTGAAGTCACCCATCTCCTGTGAAATCTCAAGTCTGAACAATTCTCCACTCAGCATCCCAATCGTACCGGAACGTACTTCTACTCCCTTACGCGGTGCACCTGTGCGCAAATCCCAGTGCATTAATTCTATGGCCTCTGAATATCCACTAATTTTTGCTAATAACTCGCTGAATTGTTCCCATCGTTCCTTTACTTGTTGTTCCATTCTACTCCACCTGCTTTCTCTGTTTTACAGACTCCTCTTGATGATACTTTTTTGAATGAGTATAATCAACTTCAGAGATTACATCTCTAATTTTAAATATTTAATGAGTTACATAAGAAGCAGAACATGCTTCGAACAAAAATCAAGGAGCGTGAACAGGGCTATGATGATTCAAGTTACACCTCTCGCAGAAAGGAAGTTGAAGGAAAGGCTTGGAGATCAGCCAGGATTTTTCAAGCTCTTTTATGATACGGTAGGCTGCGGGTGTGACGGAATTAATGTGTTACTGATTGTTTCAGAAGTGGAGCAAGGCGATTCTAGGATAGAGACGAATTCTCTTCCCTTTATCGTAAGCCGGCAACAGGAAATCTTTTATGAAGACAAGATGCGACTCGATGCAGAGGAACGTTTCTCTTCCTATAAGCTGGTCAGTGATTCTCAGATTTATGGCAACAATATCATGGTAAGAGATATGCGCAACGTAAGTACAATTCAAGGAATTTAAGGGAGGAAGCTAATATGAGCCACGTATCAGAAATTATTAACTTTAATAAAAGTTTTGTAGAGAATAAGGACTATGAAGCTTATTTAACCAGTCGTTATCCTGACAAAAAAATGCTGATCATCACCTGTATGGACACTAGACTCGTTGAATTATTGCCGAAAGCCATGAATTTCAAAAATGGTGATGTCAAAATCATCAAAAATGCTGGTGCGGTTATTTCTCAACCTTTTGGTAGTGTTATGCGTAGTGTAATGGTAGCTCTTTATGAACTAGATGCTGAAGAAGTAATCGTGGTTGGACACTATGAATGCGGTATGGCCTCCCTCAATGCGGACCATATGATCAATTCCATTAAAGAACGTGGAGTATCTGAAGAAGTGCTGTCTACACTGGAGAATTCCGGAATCAAACTTACAAAATGGCTGCGTGGGTTTGACAATGTCGAAGAAGGGGTAATTCAGACTGTGGACCTGATTAAACGTCATCCACTGCTTCCCCCTAATGTACCTATCCATGGCATGATCATCGATCCGGCAACCGGAGCGCTTGAGCTTGTCGCTGATGGGTATAAGTAACGAATGACGACTCTCTAACTGCTGTTTGCGTGGATCCTGGATCCACGCTTTTTTTGTGCATAAAAGTATAAATTATGATAAATAAAATTGAAACCTTGTGGGGCATGTCTGCGTATTACCGACCATACACAAAAATTCATGCTCACAGGAGGGTTTTCGTACTAAATGAAACCAATGAAACGCGTAATGATGATTCTAATGGCCTTCACTCTGTTTTTTGCAGTGGTTGCTCCAGACTTTGCCGATGCACGTCGAGGTGGCGGCGGATTCAAATCCGGCACTCGCAGCTATTCAACAACCCCAAAAAAATCAACAACAACAAATAACATCAAAAAAAGTGACAGCACTAAAAGTTCCACAGCAGGATCTGCTGCAAATACAAAACGTGGCTTCTTCAGCGGCGGCAGCTTAATGAAAGGCATGATGATCGGTGGTTTGGCCGGATTATTATTCGGTGGAATGTTTGGTGGAATGGGAGCTTTTGGTGACTTCCTAGGCTTTGCCGTTAATATGCTAGCTATCTATGTATTGGTTATGCTCGTGATGTCCTTCTTCCGTCGTAGAAAAGAACGTCGCCGCTTAGAAGAACAGGATGGTCGTTACTAATGTCTACAATTGTTCTAAGCATGGATGAGATCATCAATGCCCTCTGTCTGCACATGGCGGAACGAAAGGCTGTTCGCCCAGAGGATGTTCAGGTAGAACTGAGCTGGGAAGAAGATACCGGTTACTCTGCAGAGGTTTGGGTACAGGGCCGCAGTCAATTTCTAGTGGAGTCCAATATGATTGAAGCGATCTTGCGTTACATGCTCAGCGAATATGGTGTTCGCGCCTATCGTGAAGATGTAAGACTGGACCTGGATGAGGAAATCACAGCGATTGTAAATACAGGGAACTAATGATAGTAAAAGGGACAACCCGAGGGGTTGTCCTTTTTTGATATAACGCTATTCATAGAAATATTGCTTTACCGTCCCTACTCCGTCTGCCACTTCAATTTCTACATAAGCTCCATTAATAAAAGTAACCTGCGGCGGGACATGACCACAATCGATATCATAAACGATCGGTACCTTAAGCTCTTCAAATAGTTCAGCATAGATATCCTCGGCAGTATAGTTATCCACAGGCCGATTAGCTGGACTTCTGCCAAACATAATCCCCGAACAATTCTCAAACCACCCTGCCAGCTTCATCTGCACTAAAGATCTGCGTAAATCCGCTGTGTTCAATTCACAATTTTCCAAATACCAAACTATAGGTTCGTCATGAATCATTTCTTGCTGAAAATGCTGGAGCTTTCCATAAGGTGTGCCGATCAAATGCCTAATTACATCTATACAACCACCCAACAGACGTCCTTTCATCGTTACAGCATCTGTAGTTAGAGACTTCCAATAAGTCTCCTCTGTCAAATGAAAAACGCATGGCGAGGGCACATCATGTTGCCATTCCCGCTGATATTTAAGAGATGAATGCTGCACAATGGACCCACCCACTGGTGTCTCTAGAACCGCCTGCCAGAGGGTTGTAGTATCATCCGAATACTCTCCCCGTAAATCAATGAGATTCGCTCCGTGGGCAGTAGCCAACCCGGTTGTCAGCGTGACCGCAAGCAGCAAGACGCTTATATCTGAATATCCCACGATCCATTTGTCCTGCAAAGCATCAAAATCAATAAATTCCAGAGCTTCAATTAACAATTCCCCGCCCCAAGGCGGAATAAGGACATCGATTCCATCATCTTTGATCATCTCATTAAACTCATGACCACGAACATTGGCTGGTGCAGATTTAGCCTTATCTTGCTTCCATGCCGTTTCGCCGATAATGACATTAAATCCTTGCGACTTCAACCGGCTGGAGGCCAGTGTTAGTAGTTCTGCATTTTGAATGCCTACTCCAGATGAAGGTGCTGTAACGCCTATCGTCGCATTCTTTTTCAAAAAAGGGTATCTAATCATATGCCACCTCCCAGAGTTTGTACCCATTATATCCCTAAAGTGATAATGAGAACACCTTCTTCTAACACATACTTTACGCCTACAAAAAAAGGACCTGGCGGGATGCGTCAACGTATGACCGCAAATCCTGCACATGTCCTTCTTCAATTAAACCCAAACACTAGATTAAAGAGATAGCAAGCAGTTCAAACAACACAAGCGGTAAAATCACATTATTATTGTATGGGGGACCTGGATAAGGTCCTGGATATGGGCCAGGTCCCGGGCCCGGATGAGGATGATAAGGCTGATGAGGGTTGTAAAACCCTCGGGGCATTTGCCCATTAGCTGCAACGTTCAGATACAAGTGTTTATTATCTACTCCGGCTATAACGCCTTCATGTACAAAGCCATCTATTGTCTGTACGTTCACCTTATGGTTAAGGTATGGCTTGCAAGATTGATGTAGGGAATCGCGGACACCGTGCAGGTGCCGGATCACAGCAGGATCAGCCTGATAAATCACATTCTGTTGCTGCCCAGTGTTAAATGTCGACATGGATGTTCTGACCTCCGTAAATGGATTTGCTCCATTCTATGCAGAAGCCTAGATTACGGTGCCTATTAAATGGGCTATTCTTAGAATGGCAGAGCGACCTTCTCAACCTTAACATTTACAGAAACTAGAGACAGTCCCATCATATTTTCAACAGCATTTCTTACATTTTGCTGCAGTATATAGCAGACCTCTTGAATCACACATCCGTAATTAACTATGACCTGAAGATCGATGGCAACATCCACTTCTTTTACTTCAACGGACATTCCTTTTTTTACATTTTTACCGCTTAGACGTTTAGCCCAGTTGTCCGAGATACTGCTTCCTGACATGCCGGCAATACCCGGTGTGTCCAGAACCACTTGCCCGACGATCGAAGTCACCACATCATCTGAAATATGAATTAGTCCTTGCTCCGTTCCTTCATTCATAGAAATCCCTCCATAATGTTTTATTAACTTAAGAGATATCAGGACTCTCCTCTACCTCTATCTCTACCCGGCGTTGCTTGACAAACAAATAATAGGCCTTGGTCAAGACGATTTTAACAATCATATACAGCGGAATAATCAGCAATATCGCAATGATCCCGCCTAAATCACCGCCAACTAATACCAGGATAATCGTTGTCAGTGGATGAATATCGAGCTTTTTCCCAAAGATGTAGGGAGCGATTAAATTATCCTGTATCTGCTGCGCTACCAGAACAATGATGATGGACCAGACGGCGATAGACGGCGATTGAATGAATCCGATGATGAAAATAGGGATACTAGACAGTATCGCACCAATAAAAGGCACGAAGTTCATCACAACTGCGATTACAGTCAACAGCAATGCATATTGCAGGCCGATAATAAGGAAACCAATATACATCAGAACGCCTAAGGCTAAATTAACAAGCACCCGGCCCACGATAAAGCCACTAAGCGCACTGTCGATTTCAGTCATCATTGTAGTTCCTTCTTCACGATACTTCTTTGGAAAGAAACTTACAATCTTACGTCCGAATTTCCCACCTTCCTTAAGCATGTAGAATAACATAATCGGAAAGGTGAATAAAATGATCGCGAAATTCGAAACAAAAGAGAACAATCCTGATACGTAATTCGTTAACAGCGTAAACCCTTTATTCAAATAATCCGTCAATGTGGAGGCTGGATTCGCATCAGCAGGGATCAACGCAGACAGAAATTCATTATCTTCTAGTTTCAATAGCTGTTGATTCAAGGAGGCAATGAGATTCGGCATATTATCGACGAAATTAACTAATTGTGTGCGAAGTGAAGGCCAAACGCCGATAATAAAAGCAAACAGAAGCACTAAAATAACTACATATACGATGATAATCGCCAAAGAACGATTCAGCTTATATTTCTCCAAGGTATCGATCAGTGGCCGCAGCAAGTAATAAAAGAAACCCGCCAGCATTAAAGGCACTATAATGACACTGAACAAAGACAGGATCGGTGTGAATAAAAAATCTACGCGTGAGCCTAAAAATACAATGCCTAACACTAAAAGAATCGCTAGACAAACTTTGATGAAATTGTTCAGTTTAGCCATACTTTCTCTCCCGTCTTCTGATTTGGATGTCTTCCAGCTCGTTATTTCGGAATCCGGATGGTGAATACCGTAGGTTCCTTCTTTCGGCGACTGAGATGAAGCGTACCCCCCATTTTCTCTGTATTTTTCATAGCTATCGAGAGACCTAGCCCTGTCCCTCCCGAAGCTGTCCGCGCTTTATCTCCCCGAACAAACGGATCAAACATTGTGGACCACAGCTCTTCTGGAATACCCACTCCAGTATCAGCGATTTCAATCGTGACTTCTTTCTCCAAAGGAATCACCTCCACACGCAAATGTGTACCTGGAGGATTATAGATCAGTGCATTGGAGATCAAATTATGAACCACACTCGAGAGCAGCTCCGCATCAAAGTTCAAGAACACATCCTCTTCGGGAACATTTAGATGCAAAACAAAGTTCTTTTGTTCAATCTCTCCGTAGGTATCTGCAATGATTTCACGAATAAATTCGCCCAGTTCTTGATGTTCCATTCGTAGCAAGAAATCCGGTGAATCTATTTTTAACAGCTCCAGCATGTTCTGAATCAGCTTAGTAACCTGTGAGGATTTATTATAAATATAGCTTAAATATCTTTTTTGGCGTTCTTCATCCTCGCCTCTACCCTCTACAAGCGCCTGGGCAAAGCCTTGTATACTCGTTATCGGCGTCTTCAGATCATGGGACAGATCAACCATCATCCGTTTCTTACTTTCCTCTGCCTGGCGTTTTTCTTTGGTCGTCTTTTCAATTACGTCTGCCATATAATTAAAAGTCTCTCCAATTTGCGAAAATTCCTTCTCTGCATATAAAGCGATTCGAGTATCATAATTCCCCTGAATCATCTGCTTCAATCCAAGCGTGATGATACGCAGTGGTTTCCTGATTCGCCGCGCCACCCAATAGCTGTACACGATAATTAGCAAAAGAATCATTCCCACACCCAAAAAGACGTAGTATGAAAGCGAATGATTAAAGTAGGCCACGAAGGGATCACTATTAATGGTGATGGTGATAGCTTCCCGCGGCAGCTTCAGCAGCAGCCACTCCGATTCGCTCTGAGCATTTAGCGTGGTCAACGAATAAAAGTAAGCTTGATCTTCTCCATTTTCCAAACTTTTTAAAAGCTGGTTACTGGTATATTGGGTTACACCGTCTTTTTTTTCTCCAACAACCTTGGTGACCTTCATGTCTTGATCCAAGACCTCGATCCATCCCCCGCTACGCAGAAGACGTTTGGTTTCTATCCCATGCTCCAGATTATCTCGATAAGCACTAGCTTCCACCTTCAAATCAGGATCAGCGATTTTATTTTTTTCAAAAATATGGGTCACATCAAGATTAATAAACAAATAATATACAATCACGAGAAAAAACAAAATACAGATAAACAACAAAAAATCCAGCGTCAGCGATGATTGTAAAGGTCGTTGATCTCTATTGCTCCATAGGCGCTTCAATTTTGTATCCCAGCCCTCTAATAGTCTTTAAATATACTGGCTTTTTGGAGTCTTCCTCAATTTTTTCCCGGATATTGCTGATATGTACCATGATACTATTATCTTCGTACACATAGAAATCTTCCCACACGGCCTCATATATTTTTTTGCGTGTGAAGACTCGTCCAGGCTGCTTCATCATTAGTTCCAAAATTTTATACTCGGTAGAAGTAAGCACCACAGGTTCACCTGAACGATAAAGCAGACACTGGCTTTGATCCAGCATTAATTCACCTAATACAATCTGTTCAGCTTCTTTTTCCTCAACGACTTGCGCATCGAAATGATGTACACGCCGCAGCAGTGCTCCAACACGGGCTACTATTTCTAATGGATTAAACGGTTTGGAAATATAATCGTCGGCTCCTAGTTCAAGACCCAGAATTTTGTCATGATGTTCGCTTTTGGCGGATAAAAATAACACTGGAAAATGATGCACCTCACGGATCTTTTTCAATAATTGCAGTCCATCCAGACCCGGCATCATAATATCCAGAATTGCCAAATCAACTTTATGGTTCTGTACCTGCGTTAAGGCTTCAGTACCACTGTTTGCTTCCAAAATGTTGTACTCTTTCTCTAAATATAATCTTAGCAATTCCACAATTTCTGCTTCATCATCAGCGATCAATATTGTATACATGATAATCCCCCCATCTAACTATATTCTGTGATTATAAACAGAGCCTAAACACAATCTAAAGAATAGCTAAATTATCACATAGTAATAAAATAAAAATCGCACACGGGAAACCGTCCCATGTACGATCGTAATTTGTCTGGATTGTGAGGATCACTACTTTAAAAAGCTACGCCAATTCCGCCTTCCCCAGCATAGGTTCCCATAACCGGCCCCATGCTAGAGAGCAAGACTTCTTTGAAGGGATGCTTTAGTAAAATGCGTTCTTTAATCTCGAGTGCCAGCTTCTCACAATTACTGTGTACAATAGCGATAACCGCTTTCTCGTAATCATGCTGCTTCTCATCCAAATGCGCTAGCAGACGATTCAGTGCTTTTGGAAGACCCCGGGTCTTCTCCACTACTTCGACAGTGCCTTCTTCGCTGATTTTGAGCAGCAACTTTATATTGAGTACAGACGCTACGGCTCCCGAGAGCCGACTTAGACGTCCGCCTTTCATTACATTCTCCAGAGTGTCCAGCGTAAAATAAGCGTTAACTTCCTCTATCTGCTGAAGTACCTTTTCCTTGAGCTCTTGCAAGCTTGAACAAGTTAAGGACCACTGCGCCGCCAGGCCGACAATCAATGACAGCCCGCCTGAGAAGTTTTTGGAATCTATAACCTCTATTGCATTGGTATGTCCTTCATCCTTATACATTTCCATAGCAATCATAGCTGTCTGATAAGTGCTACTAATATTAGAGGACATACAAATGACCATAATGTCAGTTCCCTCCTCCACTTGCTTGAACTTCTCAAGGAATTCGTTGGGACTTGGACTAGCTGTGGTAGGCAGCTCCTTGGATTCGCGCATTTGAGCATAAAAGCTTTTCGTGTCCGTATCTGCCGGCATTAACTCATGCCCAAAATGAACCGGTAGGTGGATCACGGAAACATTATACTTCTCCATGTAGTCAAGGGGTAGGTCTGAACCGCTGTCTGTTATGATCTTGATTGCCATAATATAAGTACTCTCCTTTCAATATCAGTACTATTATAGCCACCATAAAATGAAATCTCCAGTAACCTTTATAACTTGAAAAATTCTTCGATCTGTGTTATGTCTTTCTTCCTTAACTTATCCTTATATGATATGGTTTATGAATAAGCGTATAGAAATGGAGTGTATGTATGAGTAAGGGTAGAGTATGGAACAGAGGCAAACATGATGGTACAGGACTATCGAGGAAAAAAACTGTAGATCAAGAGGGTGCAGATTCTACTGAAACTGAATCTACAGAACCTTCGAATGAACCTTCCAATTCAAGAATTGATACCGTAAAACCGATGAATCGCACGAATTGGGTGACCAGACCCACCCGAGTCAGCAATAAAGATTCGAAAGACAAACGATAATTCATACATTCTGAGATTTGAGGACCCAGATGACGTTATTGGCAAATTTCCAGCCTTTTGAGCAGAGTTTCGGACTCCAGAGCCGTTATTCCGTAGAATGAGGTTCATATATGGTGTTTTCCGTGCCATTAGTGGCTATGGAGTCCGTTAGCATCCCAAATGCGGAATAAAACTGCGTTTAAGGTCATCTGTGTCCGATAGTTATCTTTGTACATGCAAAAGTAATGAAATCCAGCGAACAACAAAAAGGGTTGTCCCAGTAGCCATTTCATCATTTCATGGCTTATGGAACAACCCTCTTCTATTTTCTACGCCATATATCCTAACTCCGCTTCATCTCTGGAGGGGGCTTCGCCAATTAACTGCTTCAATAGTTTTTTCATCATTACCGAAGCCTTTACTTTGGTATGAAGACACGGAGAAACCTCTATTTCATAGTTCCCTTGTTTGATAGCTTCCTTCAATTCTTCCACAGTTGAGCAGGAGTCTTGCAGACGATTCACAACACTGCCATATTGCAAACACTGATGACTGTCACTGCCAGCAATCACAGGCACACCCAACTTCTCAGCAAAGGGCGTGATCAGGTTCTTATAAGTCTCCACCCCCTGCATGTAAATATCCTTAGCGTTGAAATCAAAAGCGTCTAATCGCTGAAGCAATGCCGGATCCAGTTGATGTAAAGGCGTAGAAGTTCGGAAGGGGTGGGCTCCGATTTTCCAAAGATTATGTTCATCGGCCATATCAAGCAACTGCTTAAACGGTATGAAATTCCCCTCCTGCGTATGCTCATCTAGTAAAGCGCGGACAGCTAGAACATTCTCCTTCAGTCCGATCAACAGGATATGACCTGTCTCCGCGATATCCACTTCCATGCCTGGAAACAGTTTAAGTCCGTTCACATCGTAATAATGCCCGTTATAGGGATAAGTCTGATCCAGCGCATCATACATCGCAAAGAAATTAGAAGTATTAAAATGCTCGGTCAATGCTACAGCCTGTAATCCATTTGCCTTGGCTTCGAACATCATCTCCGCAAAATATTCGGGGGAAAACGTAGATTTCTTAGATAATTTACCATGGGTATGCAGATCAATATTCATCATGTCTAATTCGTCTCCTTTGAGCTTGTAAGTTATGTTAATACACCAGTTCTGGGTAGAGATAACCAATACAGAATATCAAGATGACATAAGCAGTGGATCCGGATAAAAAGTACCAGTCGGACCGCTTCATTTTCAAATAAGATAACTTGATCTTCTTCACTTTCTTATTATTAAGCCCGTAGCTAAATCCCCGAGTCTCAAGTGCTTCAATCGTAGTTCGAGAACGTTTAGCTGTGTTCAACATGAGCGGGTAAAATGCCAGAATGACGATTCGGAAATAATACGTTATTGTTCGCCAATAGAAAATTCCATGTTGAAGCGGTCGTTGCCCTCTCAATCTAAAGGAAAGTAGGATCTGATGGAATTCCTCTAGTAAAGTAGGCAAAATACGATAGCCATAAGATAAGCTGAATGCAAAGGTATCAGGGATTCCTAAAGACAGTAAGCCGTCACTAAGTCGTTCCGGATCAAGACTAGAGAAAACCGTTATACTCGCCAGCGAAATCACCGAAAGCTTAAGCGTCAGTGTCAGCATAGGCAGCAAGGATTCAATCCCCCCACCGAAAAAGAGCGACAATATAAACATCCAGCCAATCTGGCTGATTAAGCCGAGACATAATATAAAAATAATATAGGGGCTGACCCGGGAGAGGACGGTCGTTAAAACCATAAGCACGAACATCCCTAACAGGATTGTCCGGTTATGTACAAACCAAGGCACGATGGCAAAAAAGAGATACCAGAGCAGCAGGGTTCGCGGATCCAGCCTGCCCAGAAAAGTGCTGCTGCTGTTATATGCGGTCCCGAGTAACTCCAATTTGATTTGTTCTACAGATATACGGTCAAGTGCCCGTTTAACGGCTTCCATGGATTGCAGCTACCTCCTTCTTTTCCACTAAACTCACAAACTCTTCTAAGCTACTGCAAATTCTTGGGAGACCGAGCATACGACTTAGCTCCATCAATTGAGTCTGGGCCAGACCCGCACGCCGTAAAAGAAGGCCGTCAGCGAAAATTTCATCCTTCGTCCCATCCGCAATTATCCGCCCTTGATGCATTACAATTATTCTGCTGGCCCATTCAGAGACAAGCTGCATATCATGTGTTGCGATGACGACCGTCTTCACATGATTACGAAGCGTCTCCAGCACATGTACCATTTCTTGTTTGGTCGAAATGTCCAGATTAGCTGTCGGTTCATCAAGCAACATGATAGCAGGCCTAACCGCGGCACCAATCGCCAAGGATACCCGGCGCTGCTGCCCTCCACTTAGCAGTCGGGCATCCCGTTCAGCCAGCTCGCTTAAGCGAAATGCCTTTAGCATCTCATCCACTCTTCCATCCGTATCTGGTAGTTTCCGCGCCTTCAGATAATAAGCAATTTCCTTACGCACAGAATCCTCGATAAACATTTCCTCCGGATTCTGGAATACGTAAGCTACCGTACCGGAGAGACGTTCAGGCGGCAGTCCGTTCACCGTCATATCTTTAACCTTTACGGTTCCAGCTGTAGGTCTGACAATACCAGCAATCAGCTTCATTAATGAAGATTTACCTGCTCCGTTGTTGCCAATAAGAGCAATGGACTCTCCCCGCCCCAGTTCTAGCTGAATTCCATTCAGTACAGGATGCAGCACCTTATGAATCGTACGGTAAGAGAGGTGAACATTCTCCAGCTGAACGATAGAATTTTCTTCTTTTGCAGCTGTGGGGAGCTGCTCTTGCATACGTCCGATTGGAAGTGTCTCCTTGGCAACCTGACGAAGCGTCATGCGGGTACTGCCTTCCTCAGCATTTAAGGGAAGCCGCCTTGTCTTCTGATCATCGGGCTGTAGCAGCCAAGCCGCCCGGGTCACATCCGGTGGGTATATGCCCAGCTCTAGCAATTCTTGTACAGATGACAAAGCTTCACGCACAGGCTTCTGCCAGCGCATTTTACCTTGATCCATCAGGACAACATTTTTGCAATAATCCGCAATAAATTCCGCATGATGCTCAATCACTACAATGGTCTTTCCATGCTCCTCATTCAAACGCTGCAAAATATCATAGATATGACGGGCATGCTGCGGATCCAGCTGGGCTACGGGTTCGTCGATCACCAGAATTTCCGGATCCATAGCTAGTGCTCCGGCCAGAGCGAGCAGATGTTTTTGCCCACCACTTAACTGCCAAATAAATTCGTGCCTCAAGTCACTAAGTCCGGTTAACGCCAGCGCACGCTCTCCCCGTTCCTTGTAATCCGTAAATCCATAATTCAGAGGTGTAAAAGACACATCATCAAGCAACGTCGGCCGTACCAATTGATTCTCGAAATCCTGATAAACATAACCGATACGCTTGGACAGCTCTGCTACACTTTTTCCATCCGCAGATTGGCCGCAAACTGTCACCTCTCCACTGAAATCACCAGTGTAATAATGTGGAATTAAGCCGTTAAAGCATTTGCAGAGAGTAGATTTCCCGGAGCCATTACTGCCGATGATCGCAATAAAATCCCCTTCTCCCAGTCGTAAGTCTACGTCTTGCAGTACTGGTTGTTCAGCTCCCGGATACGTAAAGTTAATTTTGTTCAATTCAAGAATTGTATTACGCATCTGCTTGACCCGCTTCCTGTCTTTTTCGTGCCGAACGCCGAAGCAGTGCAATAATCGCCGTTGCCGCTACAACAGCCGCTACCAACATACTGAGCCAAATCAAGGTCTTTTCATTCGATTCCGCGCCTGCAAGCTCAAAATCACCGAAGTTCCAGCCCGATTCCGATAACAATTCCGAACCCACCGCTACCATCACTAGAAAGGTTCCGGCAATGACCAACTTAGGAGATAGCCATGCTCCTGTTGCATATTTCATATTCCGCTCACGTGGCTTCATGCCGAGCAATGGTTCAATTTTTCCATATAAACGCGGAACCAGATACATAGTAGGAATTAGCGCGAACAAAATACCGGAGAAGAGGACATCATTCAAGAACCCTACTCCCTCAATTACAACGATACTTTCTGCCAGTCCTTTAACAGCCTCTAGCTCTTCTACCCCTACCCATACCTTCACAATATCTATAACGGAGCTAAAAAACTGGTGAATCGCCACGCCGGTAATCGCAGCCACTCCAACCTGTCTACGATTCTTCGGATCAGACACCATGCGGCCTGCGGTATACATCGCCAGTGAGAAGGTAATGAATTTCTCCAGCTCCCCTAAACCTCCAAATTGGCCTAACATCAATTCCCCGAAGATTACCTCACCAACAGCTGCTCCGACCGCCGCATATAAGGGGTGAAACAACATACATAATGTCAAAGGAATGAAGGCGAAATATTCAATGGATAATTCAATCGGGCCCAGTTTGATCCCAGGCACTAGCTCGGTAAACATATTGGACAACCCGTAAAGCGACATCGACAGTACAAAAATCATCATTTTTTGTGACTGAGTCAGTGTGTAACGCGTTTTTATCGTGCTCATGAAATATTTGGCCTCCCAATAAGAATTTATCTTCATTATAAGAAGGCCATGTCATCACAGCTTTTTTCATTTGTTAAATGAGAGTAATATTTTTTTCAATATTTTTAACGTTGTAAAAATATTTACAACATATTCACACGTTATATTCTATCTATCGCATCATCATAGGAGGATTGAGAGATTGTATAAAGATTGGAACCACCGCGCTTTTTCGCCTAATCAACGGATAATTGCCGACTTTATTCAAAAAAATGAGCAACGTGTGGTCTATATGACCGAACAAGAAATGGCAGACGAGCTGCATTTGAGCATCGCCTCCGTTTCACGGTTCTGGAAAGCTGCGGGATACAAACATGCCAAAGATTTTAAAAACCGGCTCCGTTTCCGCTTTGAATCCACACCTTCTGTAAAAATGCGTGATGCCATGCAGCGATCAGACGATACCTCACTCCCTCAACTGCTGCTGGACAATTGTTCACATCATTTGCAAGAAACACGCCGCTATTTAAGCGACGATGTACTAAAGCGTGCAGTAGATGCGATATCTACAGCTCGGATTATTTATGTATACAGCCCTGGCCCTTGCGCCGGATTAGCAGAGCTAATGATCTATCGAATGGCGCGTTTTGGTCTTCAAATGAAAAAAATGGCCCCCAGCGGCCATGAGCTGCTAGAGACCTTAATGCATGCTGACAAACAAGATGTCTTGCTTGTCTTTGGATTTGTGCAAATACTGCCTGAGATTGAAGTCATACTGAACCATGCACGTGAAGCAAATTACCAGGTCATCCTGATCACAGATAGACTTGTCTACCCGCGATCCCAAGATGCAGATATCGTGCTTTATGCGGGGAGAGGTGAGGTTTGGGAGTTCCATTCCATGGTAGGCCCCACTTATATTATTGAGAATTTGATCCTTGGAGTGGGATTAGCGAATAGGGACAGTAGTCTAAGCAAGCTGGATAAATTGCAGCAATTGCGCGCGCAGTATGGGGGGAAGCTCCCACGGAGTTAGGTTGACTGCAAGGATAAGGGGAATTTAATTCATTCCTAAAGCTTCTTTAATTTGTGGGATAGATAAACCGTTTGCTTTCATTTCTTTGATCCAAAGAATGCGCGCGACGGTTTCTTCTCTTTTATATCTGCGTGTTAAATTCTCCTCTGCCTGTTCAAAGGGCAGCATGCCTTCTTCTGTATAATGTTTGAGTGTACTATAACGAGCATTTGTGATTCTTACTAATTCCCCTATCGATACATATTCTGACGCCATAATATTCTCCATGGATCGTTGTCTAGACATTGATAACCAACTCCTTTACAGCGGGCGCTTCGGAATAAGACGCACACCTTGAATTGGCACTTTCATCATTACAAAATGTGGGATCGCATCGTAGAGCAAATTATCAATTTTAAGAGTCGCAATCGATCCTCTCTCCAGCACCTTAACTTCATGTCCATAGGACATTAATCTTGTAATAACTGCGTCTAACCTTTGATTAGAATTATCAAACCAGGACTCTGTTTCTATAAAGACAGCTCGTGATCGCTCTAGGGCAGGGAAGATAAGATTGATACTACTGCCGATAAAGGTCTTCGCAAACTTTGTCTTCAATGCTAAAAAACGTTTGATACCTAACTCAACTCCCTGGCGAATTTGTATAGGAAACAGCGCCTTTGCCCATAAGTTACTTTGGTATAGATCATGTAATTTGATATTCACCTCTTCTAATTCGTTCAGCGAGAAGAAATCATGCATACATCCACATTCACGAAGTAGCCATAGCATACAAATGACCTCATCTGTTACTGGGCCCTCTTCCAAAATCTCTGCCCGCATATTCTCTGTAATGCTCGTGTACGCCTCCATATTACTGCGATAGGCTCTAATTTCAACTTCAGCAGAATCAAAATACATGTCGCTCCCTATCAGGCTTGGTATATCTTCAAGCAAATTCATTGCTTGAAGATAATCTGAAATCGCGGTTTCGAACTTTTTTAATTGATGGTTAGACTTCCTCGAAGCCTTCTTTAACCACCAATTTAGATCACCCTTCACCTCAGCACTATTATGAAGTAAGGATTGTAGAACAGTTTCTCTATAGAGTGTTGAATGAGATTGATCAAGTGCTTCCTTGTGCAAAGTTAACTTGTTCTCAGATTGTGTAAAACATCCCTCTAAGTAAAGCTCCAATATAACCGCTGCTGCCATGCAGCGCAAAGACACTTTCTTGACAGTAGTCATCTGAAGACTTCTCTGTGCATTAAGCGCGATCAATGAAAAACTTGGTGCTAATTTAAGATCCATCATAACCATCCACCCCTATCCATTAATTCGTATTTACAGGATGATATTTATTCCGTATGGTGAGCGTTTAATTTACTCACTACTTACTACTTACTACTTATCACTTACAATACACCATCTTTACAATAATTGTCAATGGTCTGGAATAACGTAAAGAAAGCCCTGCCCTTAATGGTCAAGCCCCGATTTTACAGGCACCAAAAAAAAGACCCTAGGCTATAAGCTGCTTCCGGTAATCAACCAGGGTATCTTAGAAACAGGAGGATCAGTTCTAACGGGAATTTATGCAGCCAATGAAGCAATTGGAGCATCCGGCTGGTCACAAAAAAGAAGTCGCCTTGTAAAGCTAAATAAAGAAGGCTGGCCATGTGAGCCTGCCTTCTTTATTCACTCAGATCAATAAGTAATTTGGTTAACTCTAGATTTTCAACCTTGTCTTCTTTGACGACAAAGGCAAGGGAAGGATGATAGAATCCTTCGTCAAGCTTGGTAACGTTCACCCAATAGTTAACAACACCATCTACTTTCTTTTCGCTGCGGGATGCCTCAGGGATAGCTGCAATGATATCCTTTTCACTGCTTCCGATACCGATATTTTTATCCGTCCTAAGCGAAGAAAGAGAGCTAATCGGTATATCAACTACGCCTCCGACTGGCTTAGTTTCTCACTACGGTAAAACTGATCGTCAAATTATCTTTTTCATATAACCAGCGGATGTTAAGAGGTTCCCCCCACTTCCGTCATCCGTTTCGAATGAATTCCCGCTCCGCTTTTTTCAAATGCTTTAATGAATTTTCGAAAGAATATGGAAACTTAGTCCTAAGTTTAGAGAGTTTTTCAACCTCTCCCATAGCGATAGCTTCCTTAATAGCAGGAACCAACTTCGCTTGAATAATGCCCCAACTTTCTGCCTGAAGAAGTTCGTCTATCAACATATGCGGTTTGGAATGATATTGTTCAATTTTTGTTCTCCTCTTCTCGATTTCTACCCTCTAATAGCTCTATCTTTATTTTTTCAAGACATAGCTTCTCCCTTAGAGTGTATAAGTTCATCCTTATGTTCTAATACTTCTATTATCATAGCAGCCCCCGTTCTGAATCCGAGAGTATAGGCGGAAGCGGATGAGATAGAGTTCTGCATGCCACTCAGATCCAAGGCTTGTTCAATCATAGTAAAGTCTTCTATAGATAACTTTGCTTTTAGGATGTCCATAAACTCTGAGATTAGCTTGGAGTTCTGTATATACTCGGGATCGCGTAAACACAAAAGTTCACTTGGACAGATTTTCCCGTAATATAAATCCTCCAAAAGACTCACCAGTCATCCCTCCCAAATCATCTCTTCAATCATCTTAGCGAATTTATCGCTAAAAATTAATAGCGAATAATTCGCTAAGATATGCTTGCCTTGGAGGTGTTTAGTATGTATCAACGTATCCGAGATTTGCGTGAAGATAAAGATTTAACTCAAACCCAAATGGCAGAGTGTTTGCAATGCAGCCAGAGGATTTATAGTAATTATGAACGCGGTGATGTTGATATTCCCACGGCCATTCTGATTAAGCTAGCAGATTATCATAAGACGAGTACTGACTATTTACTAAACAGAACGAACCAAAAAACTCCTTACTCTAAAAGTTAAATTTAAAGAATGAGTAGATATCGCAGTTTTCAAAGGATTTCATTCTTATGCTGATGAGCATTGTACACAGGAATCCGTGATTTACGCGAAGACAAAGATCTGACACAGCAACAAATAGAGGAGCTTTTACATATTACACAAGCCACCTACTCCCGCTATGAAAATGGAAATTTGGATGTTCCGAGCGCCGTTTTAATCACGCTAGCTAATTTCTATAAAGTAAGCATCGACTATATTTTAGGTCAGACAGATAATTCTAAATGCTATCCCAACAAAAAATAATCCGCAGCACAAACAAGCTCCTGTGATAATCACAGGAGCTGTTCACGTTTAGGCTAAAAATAGCCTGAAATTAGGGGATTCTCTTAGATACGCTCAGGCCAGCAAGGTACGGGCTACCTGATCCACAATGTAATTGATACCTGTCGGTCCGTAGCAGCCGATCCATGTAGCGGCATCTACCGGGTATATATACGGCCGCTCATCGGAATCCAACATCCCTCGGACGCGTTGCTCTGTCGCAGATACCCCCTCCTGCATCATCTCGTTACTAAGTAAAAAATAATGGCTGGCATGCACAGCCGGCAGTCTATCAACTGTAATATGATAAGCCGTGTCGGAAGTGTCTGCGACAAATAGAGGAGCTGGCAGACCAAGATCCCGGTACAGCACGGCACCTGTGCGATGGGAGGCAGTATGCACCCGTACCAGCGACTCACGCGGACGGATCAAGGCCACGCTCTGACCCGCCAGCGCCGTTGCAAGCTGCTCAGACAGCAATGCTGTTCGGCGCAGGTAATCCGCAATAATACGCTCCACCTCTGTCCGCTTGTCCGTCAATTCACCGAACAGGCCCAGAATCGTCTGCCAGCTCTCATTCCGTTGAAACATTAGGGTTGGCGCAATCCGGCTTAACCGTTCATAATGCTGAGCATGCACCTCAGTACAGACAATCAAATCCGGCCGCAGCCGTTCAACAGCTTGCAGGTCCGGGTACTCATAAGTTCCGAGCATTTCCGTTGTCTTAAGCCTTTCCCTGATATATTGGGGGAATTTTAACGCTGCACTACCCGTTCCTACACTCCCTGCCGGAGATATCCCAAGCGCAAGCAAATGGTCTGCATATTGAACGTCGAGTACGGCGATACGCCTCGGAGAAGCGGTGACGCAATATTCGCCTCGCATATGACAAATTACCGGGCCTTGCAGCGACTGGTACGATGAGGCCAGGCGATCCGGCAGCCCAGAATATGCTGAGAGAGCACCGATCCCTGAAGCAGCAGTGCGCCTGTAGATCTGCGGGGGAACTCCGTGATATTTCTTAAATGCCCTGCTAAAGTAATACATGTCGCGATAGCCCGTTTTTTCTGCAATTTCGCCGATGGGAGCATCCGTATGACGCAACATCCGCTCGGCACTCTCCATCCGCAGCTGGATTACATATTCCATCGGTCCTAGTAACTTCTCCTGTTTGAATCGCCGCTGTAACTGTCTTGTACTGCATCCGGCAAGCGCTGCCAGCTCCTTAAGCTCCAGCTCCTGACGATAATGCCCCGCTATATAGGCAGCGACAACATCCACCATATCCGCCTCTGTGCCTTTCTGACCACATTCATACTCCATAATAAGCTCGTAAAGCATTCCTTGCAGTAGCGCATTCGCATGGAAACGCTCCAGCCCTTCGCCCCGGCTCCATTTGGCTTCGATTTGTTCCGCAGTCTGATGCAGTTCAGCCAGGAGCACAGGACGGTGAACAAATGAAGTTCGTAATGGGTGATTGCGCTGCGGAAACAGAACATGGGCAGCCCCCAACATTGGAAAAGCCTTGTATATAATAACAGTATAATGAATGGTTTCTGATCCAGCAGTCAAAGTAAATGCTGATCCCTTGACTGCGTGACAAGCGAAATAGGCCTGGATATGGCAAATTTCGCCATTCATCACAAGCCTACCTTCCCCGCCGCCTGCCAGCAGCAACACATTGGCTGTTAATCCGGTTTCGCTCATAACGCCGCCGGGTGGCAAAGTACCGCTGCGCACATCAAGCATCTTGATCGTTGTATCACTCCATAAACTTGCCTGTTCTTTCAGCGGCATTTCTCTCATCTCCTGACAATAGCATCCTCTGTTAAACGGGCGCACTCGAATAGGATTACATGCTTTAGTGAAAGCGCGTCCGCAACATAAGTGAGTGCGTTGCTGTTGTCATTTTAATTGAGATTCATTCTCATTGTCAATTTTCGGACATTTCCCGCAATATTCCGCCGACATCCTGTAATAAAAACAGCAGGTGATACGTTTCTTTTTTGCAACCGGAGCTAGGTCATTGTTCTCTGTGAACCGGGTAAATGGATTGCGTCTTGCGCCGAACAATTGTCCGGGAGCTATCCGGGTCAGGAAGGCAAAATCTGCTTGTATTCGTTGCCTTTCTTGCCCTAATTCACCTGTTCTAGGAGAATACAGCGGAGCAATACGTACCATAATATTCTCCCAAAGTACTGCCATGGAGACGGGACCAATTGCAGCAAGCGTATGCAGCAGCGGCGCAAGACGTACCGCGAAAATTTCCTCTACGATCTCTTCTCGCCACGCTTCCCTGTCTTCCGGTGCCGCCGTCGCTCGAAGCCCGTTCAGCGCAAGGAAAGGAAAACGCGTATCCCCTTTAAAAGCTGGGGAAGCCGGATGATAGAGGAAGCTGTTCTCCAGCGGGATGGAGACTTCCCGGTTATGAAGGGTCATAGCGGTCAGCATCGGCGCGATCCACAGATAACCGATCCGCTTGGCCAGCATGGAAGCGGCAACCTGCATATCAGGCGCACCGATATAACCCTTAAGCCAGCTTACATACTCGCGGCATGCAGCTTCTTCGTGCAACTGGCTAAGGGCAATTGTCCGAACGTTGCCTTCAGGCGGTTCACCTACCCACAGACGGTATTCCTCCGCCATTTGCTTCCAGGTGACAGACGACAGATAGTTGTCCATTTTAATGCGATCCCAACAGCGCTTCCGCGGTTTGATCTACAATAATGTTGAGGGCAATTGGCCCATAATAAGCGATCCATAGCGTTGAATTCACATTGTATACACGGTTATTTTTAACGGCATCATGAGATTTCCAGACCGGACTGTTCGCCATTGCCTCTGCCTCTTTGGCAAACAATTCATCCGATAACAGGAAATAGTGATCTGCTCCGATATCAGCGATGGTCTCCATCGAAATTTCAACGGAGGTATCATCTTTGATCTCCTGAACGAATGTAGGGATATTCAATCCCAAATCCTCATAAAGAATGCTTCCGGTCCGATGTTCGGGACCGTGTACGCGAATACCTTCCGGTCTTGGGCGAATCAGAGCTACTGTTTCGTCGCCCAGCTTCGCCGACAGCTGCTCCCGCAGTCCGACGATTTTGTCCTCGTAGGCTTGACGCACTACCTTCGCTTCCGCCTGCTTTCCCGTTATCATACCGATGGTAGCCGATGTATCCCGCCAATCTTCATAGAAGTCGAGTACTATTGTGGGCGCTATTTTACTGACGCTGTCATACACCTGCTCCTGAAAGTCGGTCATCAATATAAGATCCGGATTCATCGCTACAATAGCTTCAAGATTGGGCTCATCGCGTGTGCCCAGGACCTTAACATCACCCAATTGTTCACTTAAATATTCTGGAAACTTTGCATCCTTCGCTCCAGCTACAACGCTGCCTGCCGGATGCTCGCCTATCGCTAACAATTGATCGACAAATTTCACATCAAGCGCGGCAATGACCTTCGGCTTCTCAGTCAGCGTATATTCGCCCTTCATATGCGAGATGGTAACCGGGAAGGCTGCAGTCTGAGCCTGTGTCTCAGATGTAGGTGACGGCTCGGCTGAAGCAGATGGCAGTGCGGCAGTGCCCGTATTTGCGCCTCCTCCAGTACCGCAAGCCGTTAGCACAAGTATCAGTGCCATCATCCATATCATTAATAGTCCTGCTTTTTGGGCAGCATCTACCTTTCTACCGGTTGCTTGCCTCTTCTTTGTTCTTTTCATGCTGACTCCCCCTTATGTATGATAATGATTTTCATTATCAGATCAATAAAGCGAGTATAATCTATCTTCATACTCTATTTCCATGTACTTTTGCGACATTGCAGCCGGATTAATGCGACATTGCACACCATAGGAACGACTCAGGAGAATCGCGGCTGGCTACAAAAATTCCACAGAAGCACCTAAATCCCTAATTTTAACAAAAATTTCTTTGCTCCTGTTCTGAAAATAGCCAACACAGTCGATGGTAATCTCGCTCAATTCAAGCTTTTCCTTCTCCAGAAACTGATCATCGAGCAATCTGGCTACTTCAGAAATGGTTCTTCCATTGCACTCCCTGCTTCTTCCCAAAATGAAAGAAGGTATCTTTGTATTACACAAAGATACCTTTTTTCATTAAAAGCTTACGGCTCAATCCCCCACACAAGCTGACCATTCATATACCCGGTGACCTGTTCATTGTTGATGAACTGACTGCTGGATGCCTTGAACGAATAATCATTAACCTGGTTGAAATTGGACCAGTCGGTTTTGGAGAAACGGGTTTGAATTTCTGCGCTCTGACCTGGATTAAGTGTTCCAGCCGAACTCGTGAAACCAATTTCCAAAACATAATCTGCACTGGCAACAGGAGTCGCCAGCTTAACGAAATTGCCGGTTACATTCGCATTTCCGATGCTGGCCCAGTCGATCCAGAAACTCTGATCTTTCTCGCCATCAATCGTATAGTAATACCGGACCTTCACATCACTTAGTTGAATCGCTGAATCACCGGTATTGACTACTTTGATTTTGGGTGAAATCCCGTTGGTGGAGGCACTTGTGTTGCCATTAAAAGCTTGGACCGTCAAATCTCCAGTGGGTACTGGAACACTGCTATCCGCTACGTTCACTGTAAGAACAGCATTATTTCCTCCATTAAAATGAAAGGTTAGGGTATTCTGTCCCAGCGGCAGCGTGGAAAGATAGGATTTTTTCAGAACAACAGCAGCGCTTGATGCCGTATAATCCTGACTCGCTAAAAGTGTGGAATTTCCATTTGTGATACTTGCAAGCTGGTGTCCATTTAAGGTAAGGGCTACGGAAATATCCTGGGCTAGATTCGCCGCTTTATCAAATGCAGCGCTCACGGGCGCAATGGATGCGCTCGGTGTGGAATCGACAATTTTCACTTTTAATACGGGATCTTGTCCTTTATTAAAATCAAAGATGATCGAATGCTCGCCAACCGGCAGTGTCGCCAGAAATGCTTTTTTGAGCAGCAGCGTATTTCCACTCAAGGTATAATCCTGAGTCTCTATTAATGTATTTGCGCCTGCCCGGAGAGCGGTTAACGTATTGCCGTTTGAATTCACGGTGATGGCTTTGTCATTCTGATTGGAGGCATTTTTATCAAATTCGACGTTTGCAGGTGTAATAGACGCACTTGGAATTGGATTGTTAACCTTCAAATCAGGCAGCTCATCGAGCGTGATTACATAATTGCTTTGGTACAGCGTTGTTAAGGTAGCCGGATAATTAAAGGCGGAACTCATGAGATGCTCACCATACCACGGTAAGAAATAGAGCCAGCCCGATTTTTCCTCTGTCAGATTCTGAACGCTTGGAACGGTGTCGTTCTCCGTCATGGCTACCATTTTCGTACCGCCGGTTAAATCAACAAGCTGATAGAAAATCGAGGTAATCGCGTCCTCATTAGGCACACCAGACAAACCGTCATAGCGGTTATAGATCGTGTTGTATTTATCATAGCCTACAATATCCACCTGATCATCGCCGGGATACCATGCGGGAGAAGTGCTGTACACATAGCTGTTGTAGGTCCAGATCAAATTGTGCAGACCGTACGTTTCTGTAAGTTCAGTATAGAGCAGGTCCCACAACTGCTTGTACACCTCCGAGCCTGCCGAAGCCCACCAGAACCATGCACCTTCTCCATTCAATCCACCGTTGCCCTCCGCCTCATGGAAGGGTCTGAAGATAACCGGCACATTGTTATTTTGCAGAATCTGCAGTTGCTCCGCCAAATCCCCAATGGCCAGTTGTACATATTGGTATTCTTTCGTACCTGGAACTACCGCATTGGCTGTATTAAAATTGGTTTCTGTCGGCTTGTAGGTGGCTTTCTTCCAATCTACAAATTCCCCGAGCTGATAGGCGGTGAAATCTCGGGGTACAGTGATATGCCAGCTGTTTGTCGCGATCCCGCCCCGGTTATTCACCCAATCGATCATCCGGGCGGTCGTACCATCCTCCCAGCCGTAAAGCGGATTGTAGTTCATCAGATCAAATCCGCGGATGGCCGGATACTTTCCCGTTAAATTGTGAATCCAATCAAACTCCAGCTCGGAATTGCCGTCATTTCCGCCTCCGTAAATCTCCTGCTGACCAGAGATCATATGATTGCCGTAAACGTCTGTTAAATAATCCATCAGAAGCTGAGTTTCCGGAGTGGCTTGAGTATCGCTGAGGACAGGTTGCACATCCAGGGGATCAAGATCGGCATAATCCACCGTGAAGGTATCAAAATAAGCGAAACCCCAGCCAGCCTTCAGTTGAATAGTGTTGCTGCCTTGATTCAGCTTGTGATAGCCAAAATCGAAATTCGACCATGTGGTCGTATAGGGCAGCATATACGACCCCTTCGTAACGCCGTTAACGGCTAAAGATTGAAGCCTGCCGTCAGCACTGAGCTCCTGCATATAACGTGTGGAGATCGTATACATGCCAGTTTCCGGAACAGTCACTGTGAAGGAAATTGTACCGGAATTCTGCATCCAGACAAATCCGCTTCCAGAGTATCCGGGTTTGGGCTGTCCGTAAATTTGGGTCGTCACTTGAAGATCGGAGGTGAGCTGAGCGTTTTCGCTTTCAATTGTGAAAAGTGCGTTGTCTGCATGAACGGGCGGCGCTGTCATAAATCCAAGTAGCAGAGTAAATGCCAGCATCATTGTGATTGCCTTCTTGAGCAAATTTTTCATTTCCACCTTTCCTCCCTATGTTAAATATGGTAAATAAAAGTTCAATATACCATCTATTGGATGCGCTTTCATAGATAAGATAGCATATATTCCATATTTTGTAAATCTATCAAATCGAGAAAATTTCCACATGCAAAAAAACTCCCACCAATTCCTTTGGCAGAAGCTTCTTACTATTGATTCACCCAAACATCCCATCAATGACAGGTACGTGTGGGTCAATAAGTAGTTATACCCAAAAAAGAAGACAGTTTTGTTGTCGCTCTTCACGATAACAAAACTGTCTTCAGATCAAGATCGATTCACCAGATTATGTGTGTTTTGCAGCCAACGCATGACTTTTCTTGAGCTACTCTGTGGTTACGGCTCCTTCTCCTAGGATATTTTCCCATTGAAGAATAAACTATCCACAATCAACAGAGTTATAAACTTCTAAAAAGGCATTTATAATATGTGCAACAAAAATATCATCTAAATCTTGACTCTTAAAATCTTCAATTTCATCAATAATATCAAATATATGATTAAAGTAAGAATTATGCTCCAACTCAGCCTTATTAGCGAATATTGTATACAATGAAATTTTCTCATCAGTAGTGTCTACTTCTTCAATACTCATCGCCATTTTACGAACACTTATTCTTGTAACCGAATTAAACCTTGCACCTCCTGTTTGACGAAAAAACTCAAATACCTCTGGACCTGCCCCTATCTCTTCACAATCTTCCGGTAGGTTTTTCCCGAAATACTCATCCAACAAGTGTTGATTTTTCATTACGTAAATGTACTCAATAGTTTGTTCACACATATTTCGAATTAACGCGTCTACATATCTTTTGGGATAATCCAGCTTCTTAAATTTTATCACATATTTTATATCTTCAACTAGACATTCAGATACTAGTATAGACAATGTTTCTATGGACACCATTACAGGGTTACTAGCATTGAACATCACGTTCGAAGTACGAATATTTTCAGCAAAAATTTCATACAATTCAGTTAGATATTTGTAGTAACTCATCGGAATTCTCCTTAATAATTTTAAAAACACTATTGAAAAAACGAAATATAATTTACAACTCAAAAGATGGCTCAAAGCCATAATCAGTGCTTAACGAAGTAAACAAAGGTTAAACACAGAAAAATATCTGCTAATCCTATAGTGTTGTAAGTCCTACCAAACAACCCACAAAGAATAGAGCAGATGCAAAACCGTTAAACGTCATCGTAAAAGGAATATCAGCATTCTGAGATTAAGAAATTTGCCAATGTTTGAGAAAAAAACCTTTCTGCATGTGCCTTCTATTCGATTGTTTTGCAAAACGTGTGAAGTCGGATTTAGATGGGCCTACTAATTTGTTAAGCCCAGGCAACACTACAGCTGGCTTTTCGTTTTCATACCGTTGAACTAGCACTGGGGCTGATAAATATGTAGATATACTTACTTACCATGACCTAGAAAATCATCTAGCAAATAACTTCCAGTATTATACTGATGGAATATAGATTCTATTCTTCTTAAAAGATTCATCAAATAAATTCATTGTTTTTCTTCATATCGATATCTTAGAGTAGCATTTAACAAAGATGCATTGATCCACTGTACTTCAACTTAATAATCCCATTCAATTTCATTTAATTGTTCCAAAAATTTTTCTCCTAATTCTAGCTCAACCATTTTAATAAAAAATGCTATGCCGTATAAATGTTCTTTATAATTGGATTTTTGTATATTTATCTTTCTCAAATGACTATTAACGCCATATTTCTTACAATAAAATATTTGTTGTCGAAGATATTTTTTCGTTTCTTTTGGAACTGATATCTTATCATTCACTATTAGGCCAGTGACCTCTTGACGATTATTCGGATATTGTATGCGGGTTTTACTTTCATTTATCTGAAATCCTTCTTCAACGATGATGTCACTAAAAAGATTCAAGTAACCAACAATATATCGTGGGCCTGAGATAGTTAAGTCATCAGCGTACCTACTATAGTCAGCTCCAATTTTATTGCAAAGTTTAATAAAACGAATATCTAGCTTATAGCACACAATGTTAGAGATAAAAGGACTTGTTGGAGCACCTTGTGGTAATACATCACGGAAAGTGCATAACTTTGACAAGATGAATGCTATTTCATTAGTATAACCATAATATTTAAGAAGGCGAAATACAGAATCATATGTAATAGTTGGAAAAAAATCTTTTAAATCCATATTTATTACACATTCTTTTCTCACATGTTTTTTTGCATTATCAACGATAGATTTACCTTTTACAAAGCCAGTTGTAGCTTCTGACACCCTTATATTATATAGAACATTATCGAGTATCCATCTTTGAACGTATTTTAATACCTCAGTTGGAACTGAAATGTTTCTAAATTGACCTAATTTCTTTTTGGGTATTTGAACTTCCTTATAAAAGCCATCAGCCATCATAAACAATTGAAAAAAATATCTCTCTTCTAAACCAAGTAACCGAGAAAGATGTTCTTTATCGAAAATAACAGGTAAAGAGTTTTCAAGTAGTCTATAGCTATAATCATTACACAATTTGATATAATCATCATCATAATTCTCTTGAATTAGCGCTGCTTTTAAACGACTGATATACTCATATTCCTTCATATCATTACCTCATATTTTGGGGATAATAACTCGTTACTTTATTATCTTTAATTGAAAATATCATCGTGATTTCCGATGATGCCTTTTTGTCTTTTTAAAAAGGCATCCATAAATAGCGCACTTTGCTATTTATGGATATCTATTTAGTAACTTTGCTAAATGAACCACGACTCGCAGTTCCGTTTCTAACGAGTTATATCCTCCAATTTTATATTAATAGCCCTTAAACTTTTCGTCAAAGTTTTTAGGAATATAAATATCATTTATCTCTAATTGTTTAGATATTTTTCCATTAACTAACTCTTTTCCATCGTATAAATCAAATATATTGATATCCAAAAATCTTTTTTCAGAAAGTATTTCTATACCTTTCCGCCCTACTTCAATAATCTTTCTTTCATTGACAATCAAGTACTCCTGTTCAATGAGATAATCAATTTTGTCAATAACATAAGTGTAAGTAAGTCCTAGCAACTCAACTAAATCAGCATAAATGTAATCTTCCTTTACTGAGTTCATGTAAAATATGATCAATATATCTCTATAGTCCATTTAACTCACTCTTCTTTACAAGGATCTTGCAATATAATTTGATTTTTTTTGAAGATCTTGTTTTTCAGACAACTTTTTCCTTTTTGAAAAGGGATTATCGTGTCTTGATCTTGGAAATAGCGGTTGCCACCCTATCGATTCATTTTCTTGCCAGAAAGAACTAAGCGTGTTGTTTGGTATATTGTGATAGAAAGACATCAATGCCTCAGACTCTTCATATCCTAAAACATTCCGAGGATTATTATTATTTATTTTCATTTCTAATTCATAAACAATTTTTCTTGAGGTCTCAAGTTCTTCGGCCACAAATAGGTGATTTTCTGAGAAGGCTTTTTTATGTAATTTTGAGTAAACTAAAGACAAATTAATGCCTGTCTCATTCTTGTAATTCTCTATTGTATCAACACCATGGGAGCATGCCTCAAGTACAATCAGAAAAAACTTTTTAGAGAGAAGATCAAACTTGTCTCCATATAGACGTAAGATACTCTTTAGGAATTTCACCATAGAGTTTCCAGTTCCAACCATGTCATCAATAAAAACTATATTATCTATCTGATCAAAAGGAAAGTCTTTATCTTCTAATATCAATGATAATTCCGTTTTAAAGCAATGTTTAGAAAGATTGTTTGAATGTCGGTAACTTCCATGCATATCGAATGAACTTGTTCTGGTCCCATCTCTTTTATATACGGGAAAAAAGAGAGTATTGGAGTACCCATTGGTTTGATATCGATGGAGAACATCTTCATACTGTTCGGATAGGGAAGTATGAAGTTCAACAAAAACCGCATTGACTCTTTTTAAGGTATAGTACTCAAAATTCTTCAATAGATTTAGAAGAATTATCTGTTCTCTTTCCTCCGCTTGATTTATCCAATTGAGAACTTTACCTTCCAAGTCTTTTAAACTGTCATCAATTCCCCACTTTAATTCACAATGTTTAATAACTTCTTTCAGATCAAACTCCATAATTCCCACATCCATTAATAGCAATACTTTCTTCTCAGATTATATCATATACTGTAATAATATATAACTTCTCTTAATAGAGGTTTCTCATATATGCTATCACTCCTACTCACATTACCAACTACAACTTATCTCACATAATTTAAGCAGAATAAATCCCATTCACATATAACGTAGATGGGTTATGACACCGAATACCTTTTACCTTATCTTTCTCACAAGGAGAAACACTCTTAATACTTAGTACATCTATATACGATTCTTAAGCTCTACTGTCACATCTCAATTATTACGAACCATCGCTTTGAACTCAGAAGAAATTTTTGGACAAGTATTAAAATCCATTCGTAAAGAAAAAAAGCTGAATCAGGAAGAACTGGCCTTTCGAAGCAACCTTGATTGGACATACATATCCATGCTAGAACGTGGTATTCATCAGCCTACATTGAATTCATTGCTTGCTATTGCCGCGGCGCTGGATATGAAGGCTGCTAAGTTAGTTCAATTTGTTGAAGAACAACTAAATAAACAAAATCTATACAACATTTTCTGATTCAAACACGGGTTAGTCTACAAATGTAACTCCCTCATTAGTAGACCAATGGGTGTTAGGCTCGCCACCGTAATCACTGCATATGTAAAGGTGCATACATTTATGAGTAATCTTACAATTTATTATTATTAAAAATATTTAAATTCCCAAAATATCCTATTCTCGGTTTTTCTCCCCCCATAGTGCTTTCTAAAATATCAATATACATCTTTTGAATGTTAGAAGGAATTTTCGCCCACTTTTCGGGAGAAATAAAAAAATTTTCAACATTCATAGCAAGTAAATTAGATATTAACATTTGTTGTTCAAATGTTTCAGTATTGACTATTTGTTGCTTTAAAAATTTATATCGATTCTTATCTTTTGTTAAATAACTCATTAAAACAAAAGTCTTATTCTCTTGCGGGATAATTGTAAAGAAAAAAGGAGAGATATAATATTGGGGGTCATTTATTATCCTTCCAAATTTATCTTTATTTACAAAAAACATCGAAGTTGCCGCTATCCCATAATTATGAGGCCAAACTATAATTTCTGTACTAATTCTATCGAATCTCTTGTTATCCAGATTATTATTCATACTATTTTTTAACTGCTCAATAAATGTTAAATGCTTTTTATAGAAATTAACTTTTTGCTCATATTCTTTAGTGTTTTCTCCTTTTTTTTTCTTAATTTCAAGATGCTCCTTCATAAATCCAAATGAACTGTGCCTTTCATAATAGGCTAAAGCAAATGCTCTATAAGCAAATAAATAATTTTGTTCAGTGTCATTTAATTTATAATCGTATTTTTCAATTGGCAAGAATATCTCTTTATCATGATGATTACAGAATCCAGTAAAAATAGAAGCTTTACCTCTTCCAACAGATTCTAAACTAAGTTTTTTCCTCAAACCCAACTTACCGAAATCAATACATAAGACTTCGCCATTGTCTGAAAGTTTATTCAAGTATCTATTATTTTGTATTGAATGTGCTTTTGACGTTATTCCGTTACAGTAATTATCTTTATGTATACAACCCTTAAACATTGTGGAATTTCTTATCCTATTAGCTTCATTGTTAAGCGAAATATTCATTATTTATCAACCACTTTCTTAAAAGAATTCATCCTTACTTTCACATAACGTAATATTTAAAAAGCACATTAAATAACAGAACACAAATAAACACTATGAATTAATTTTATTGTGATATTCAAAATATTTTGACCCTAATCATACCATAAAATGGGGCCCAATTATGAAAACAAACGCTATGATTTCAACAAAAAAACTCCCACCAACATCGGTGAAAGCTTACTAATAATTGATTCACTTGACAGGTACGTGTGGGTCAATAAATAACTATATTCAATAGAAACGGAGATATGTTTGTTGTCACCCTTGGCGATTTCATAAACCTCGTCCGACCAAGGAACCAGTTCACTGGGTTGTGTGCGTGTTGCAGCAGGTACGTCGACTTTTCCTTGGCTAATCTATTGGGTACTTTTGGAGTTGTCATGGGACATCGCCGCTTTTCAGTGGATTTGGGTAAAGTATTGCTTAGGGTTAGTTTACCCAAATTAGTGAGGGAAGGCGTACATAGAGCTACAAAAAAGTAATTTAGCAAGTCTTAATTATAATTTTACTATTTATGAGCCAAAATGAATTTATTATGATAGTTATATAAATTCGGCATAGAATTCAGATAAATCCTCTTCAAACTCTGATACCGTTTGATAACGACTCTTCCTTATATCCATAGCCTTTGTTATTACTTTTTGGCATTTTACTCTGACGTACTTTCTCTTTTTAGGAGGCTTATTACTTAGCAAGTTATATAGTAATGCCCCAAGTGAATAAATATCTGATAAATTTGAAGAATCAGCCAGGCTATTTAATTGTTCAGGATCAGTATAATCTTCATGTCCATAATCACGCTTTGATTTACCAGTGAAAAGTGAAAGAGATTCGGGATCTTTTGCTAATCCGAAATCAGCGATCCTCACATTTAAATTGTTCTCTGTCTGATAAAGCAAAATATTTTTCGGAGCTAAATCTCGATGGAATTTCCCTTTTCCATGTAGATATTTTACTCCTGACATTATTTGTTTGAATATTTCAATCCTTTCTTCCTCTGATGCATCACGGTTGTTTTTCAACCAATCATGCAATGAACATGTAGCTAATGGCATAGTGAACCAGAAAGGTGAACTCTCCATATGAATTGTATCTACATTAACGATATTGTTGTGCTTCAATTCTTTAGTTAGCAATCGAACTTCTCTTTTAAACCGTTGTATGTATTCGTCTCCATCGTTACCATACACCTGTATAAAATAGCTTCTTGGAAAAAGCACTTTACAAGCTAGAAATTCATTTACTTGGGGATCAAATACTTTAAAAACTCGTGAAAATGCTCCTCCACCTATTATTTCCAAAACAATCAACTCAAATTTAAATTTTATACTATCTATCCTTAGTAAGTAATTTTTTATGGTGCTAAGTGTTTGTTTAATTTCCTTTATGGTTATTAGCTTTAAATTTAAAAATTCTCCTCCTTCAAGTTCTTTTTTCAGAGAGTTATATAATACTAAAAATTCTTGAAGCAATGTAGAATCATCAAATAAACTTCCTATTTGTTCCATGAGAGAGTCTTTACATCTTTCTATCTCTTCTAAGCTACTTAATACTAAACTCTCTTTTTTTTCAAAATCTATAAACTTTGATAATTGAATAAATTCTTGGTTTAATTCTTCTATCGATGAAATAGCTATTAAAGAATAATTCAAACTATAGTTGATGTCTGGAAGAAGAATCAAATCCAACTCTTCCAATGTAATAGATGATAAAAGTGCGATTTCATTTTTATATTTAGCTAATACTTTAGGCTGATGCCAAATTTGAATTGATATATAGCGTAATGGAACTGTTTCTCCTTTCTCTTTAAAACTAAAATAATATGAAACACCCAGAATAATTGATTTGAATTTTTCTAATGATGTAAGATCAGCAATAAGTGTGCCTAAATCATCTGTAATAGCTCCATTATCAAGAAAACCAATAATGGTTGATCTTATAGGAGCAGATGAATTAGATAATAACTGGTTCACTAAACTCCTTATCAAATCAAGCTCAAATGTAATATCAGGCTTGTTCTTTGAAAGGAAATCAATTGCTCTGGGGTCAAGATGAACATAAGATGGCAACCACTCGTTACCTTTTCTCGGACGTTGGTTTCTAAAAGTAACTTGTATGATTCCATCCACTAAAAGAATTTCTAAAGCATCGCTTATTTCAGGCCACGTGAATTTTTTCAAAATATTATTACTAAAAGATTTATATTGTTTCTGGCCTTTAGAAAGAATATTCACTATATTTTCCATCAATTTTTTTTTACCATGCGGCTTGTTGAGAGTCTCCTCTATTCCATAAAAAAAACGACCAAATGCCATCATTTTCACAGGAAAAGGATATTCCTTAAAAGTTTTTTCTATTTGTATGCCCGGATGACTTTCATCAATTTTGAAAAAAAGATTCAATTCACTTTTGTCCATCCTTAATTCTCCCTTCTTGATTCGAAAATAGGATTATCAGCAAATTTCTGTCCAGACCTCAGTTTTGAAGTAACAAATGCATGGTTAATCCAGTCAATTGACTTTAAGCTCTCAGATACTTGATGTGTAATAAAATATTGAATATTTGATTTTTGTAGTATAGTGCCGATTTCATTTGCTCGGGCATCATCTACGCGTGAAGTAGGCTCATCCAGAAACATAAGACTATTTTGGGTTCCTTCTTTTTGATTACTAACTGCGGCAAGAAGTAACATAATACTAATTGCTGCTCGTTGACCTGAAGAAAACTCAGGGTCATCATAATCTACTAACTCTTTCCCATCAAACCCTATCTTCATTTGGATTTTCCAGTTCAAATAACTTGGCCCTTCTTGTTGGAACTTCCCTTCGCCTTTTGCACCTAATAATTCAGCCATTGACTTAAACTCATCTATATACTGAGACATTGTTTCTTGAACGTGATTTTTCAAAGCTATCTCTGCTAATGCTAATTGTGTCTCCCACTTTTCGCGATCTTCTTTAGCTAAATCATAAGTTTTAATTAAAGAATCCACTCTCCTTTTTTGTGGTTCAACCATCGCAATAATTCCCGGATCGATTTTATTATTTTTTTCAAAATGTTCTATATCTTCAGTAATAATCTTTACCGTTTTCTCTAATTCTTCAAAATTCCATTCAGTCCCATCATCTCTTAAAAAAATATTTTCTTGAATTATCTCGACATCAATGAAAGATATTGCATGATCATCTAAACCTAAATCTTGCAAATCAATAATCGACTTAATTAAAATATTTTTACAAACTCCAATACTTCCTCTATATCCATTGATTGATCCACTTGCATCAATAATCTCTTTTTTAAGAGCTACATTTTCCGACTCTTTTTGAACGAGTTCTTTTTCTAATTCAGTAATCAAATTTAATATTTTGTCTCTAAGTTCATTTGCATCTTGAAAATTTTTACTGGCTGCTTCTAATTCTATTTTAATTTTAGCAAGATTTTCTTCTATAACTTCATATTCATTTTTCAATTGAGGCAACTTACGTAAAAGCACTTGATCTTCTATCCGCTTGGAATATTCTTTTTTCTGTTGCTCTAGTCTTATTTTTTCATTATGTATAGAAGTTAACTGAGTAGATAAACTCTCGATTTCTTCTTCAATCAACTTTCTATATTTTTCCCTAGCAAAATGTCCACAAACCATTTCTCTAGCTTTTAAAAACAACCCACCATCTTGGTCTTGAAGCAACCCTTTTTGAGTCAGGCTTTTATATCCGTCTTGTGAGAGTTGATGTCCTTCTTCCACACTTTCAACCAAGTAAATATCATTTAAATAATCTAAATATCCGCCAATCTCATCCTCATTTGTTATTTCAATTGCATTTCTTAGAGCAATAAAATTCCCGTGCGGTTTTCGGTTTTTTATTGACTGCTTGCTAGACCGGTGTTTAGAGACACGAGCCCCATATTCACTTTTCTCTTGAATTTTTTTAGCTTGAAGATGGAATTCCTCTGAAGTCACTATTCTGTATCTTTCACGCCCTAAATATGCCTCAATTGCAGAAATCCATTTTTTAAACTCAGGTTTTATTGAAATATTATCTGCTAAAATTAAATAGGGTACTTTTTTATCTTCTAATGCATGTTTAAATTGTGTGACCCATGTAGGAAATGCACTATCACCTTTTTTTAGTGGTTCAAGCTCGTTTACTAATTCCTTTATATTTTTCTCAAGCGTCCTACAATTGAAATTCACACTCTGCAAACTAACTTCAACCACATCAAGCTTGTCTTTTAATAACCCCATATCCTCCCATGCTATACATTCTGTGTGCTTAATTTCAGTAGAAAGTTTTTTGAGAGAATGCTCTAAACTTCCATTCTCGCTTTCTTTAATCCTAACATTTTCATATGCGAAATTTATTATATCTTTTATTTTCAGTTCCTCTTGTTTCTCTTGTAATAGTTTGTTTTGCAGAGATACTATTCTTTCATTTAAATCAACTTTACTAGTCTCTAAATTTTTTAGTTTCAACTCTTCTTCAATCATTAGTTTTTGTTGTCGCTCAAGCTCATTTTTATTATTCCAATACTTTTTTTTCGAAAATAACAATTTCATTTTTTCAAAATTAAGTTTACGAGTTTCATTTTCTTCAAATTTATTCTTTTGACTTTCATATTCATCAAGCGTTTTTTTTGCATTAGATAAGTCCTCAAAACTTTGAAGTTCTAAGTTTTTTACTTCTTTTAATTTTTCTGAAGTAAGATCATGATCTGCCTGTATACTCTTTTGTCCTTTAATATCAAATATAAGTTGAAATAAACGATTAGAATCCATCCCAACAACATTTTGTACATCTTCAGGCTTCATTAACATTAATTTTCTAAACGAATATGTTAATCCTATAGTATCTAATTTTTGTAAATATTCTCCATACTTAACTTTATTCAATAGATACGCTTTAGGATTTTGTCCTAAGTTAGTAATATCATAAAAGGAACCATCGAACATATAATACTCACGTTTACAGTCCCCTGAAGAACGATCTAGTCTAACACAAACAGTAACTACAGGTTCAGTAAATCCTAAAGCTAGAAATGGTCTTCCTTGAACCTCACTATTCCAAAATGAAACTTGAACAACAGACCAATTTGAATTTTTATTTATATAATGGTCCATTGCACGATTATATTCAAATTTGGCATCTCCTAGCGCAATTCGAAGCGCATCCATCAAAGTAGTTTTTCCGCTTCCAGAAGCACCAACAAAAGCATTTACTTTATTATGAAATTGATAAGGAGTAGCAACTGTTCCAATGCGCCCCCAATAAGCTGTATTAAATTCTTTTATCGTTATCAAGGCAGTGCCCCCAATAATTTATTTTATAGTTTTATCTTTATTTTCATTAAATCCGAATAATGTTTCTAAACTAGCCTTGGCTAAATCCGATAATAAATCATCATGTAACATAAACATTGATGGCCCAGCCAAGTAAACATTTTCAGCCCGCTTTTTAATCAAATACCCTTGATTAACTAGTACACTAAGAATATTTTCCATTCTTTGTTTAGAAGTTGGTATTTTGAGCGAACGAGCAAATTTATACCCAAACTTTTCATATATTTCTTCAAATGAGATATCAAGCGTTTGACTTAGATTCACCTGCCCTACTCTTTTTGGGAGAAGCAATTTAGCATACAATATAAGAATTAAAGCTAAATGAGAGCCCTTTAATGATTGGTTTCGTTTCCTGAATTGTGTAAAACTATCATATTCCTGTTTAACTCTTATTACATACCATGGACATTCTGGTCGATCGATAAGATCAAAACCTATCCAAGCAAGTTTATCCTGAACTGTTCTATACAATAAAGAATCGTTTGCCAAACTCGGTAGTTCTTGCTTATCCACCCAACCGTAATATAAACGCGTACAGATTGCTTTAGCTTCATCTTCTATATCAATAATAGTCATTCAAATTTCTCCTCTCTGAACTTAAAGTTTATTTTTAAGTCTAATATCCCCTTCCGTTATATTTCTTATAAATCCTTCATTAATTTCAAGTATGTAATCTTTCAAATTTATATCAAATAAGTCCTCACTGGTGCCACTTAAATCATTTTTCAAAGTAGTTAATAAACCAGTGCGAAATACAGTTTCACCGTAGTTATTTTTTATTACGACATCATGTAATGGAATTACGGAATCCGACATTAATTTAGACATTATTTCTTTATGAAACAAATTACTAGCACCTTCAAAGTTTGTTTCTTCATAACGTCTTTCTACAATCTCAGTTATAGGAGGTGGTGGAGATAGTTCCTGTTTCTCAGATTTGTTCTCTAAGTAGTTCACAGCTTTTCTGTTTAATTCTTCACGGCTTAAGAAACTTGGTTTACGCGGGGAAGAATAGTTCTTTTGAATTAATCCTGCTAACAAATCTAAAGGAGCTTCATGAAGAAATTCTTCTACCTGTTCTGGAGTTAAATATTGTCCAAAAGAACGAGCATTAGCCTGTATATCTTGCTGGATGAATTCGTGTAACTCTTGGCTTAATCTCATTATCTCTGCCAAAAGTCCTCTTACTTCTGTGGTTTGAGTATAATGATACGAGTTCTTATTTATTTTTTTTAATCTATCCTCTATCTTCCCTATAGTTTCATGAAAGTCTTTTCCTTTGATAAGTAAATTTCTCCCTTCCACTGGTGAGCGTTGCTCCAGACAATTAATAAATTCAGTTTTAATTCTTCTCAATGTACCAAAAGCTATTTGTAAGCTTTCTGCGGATGTTTCTTCGTCAACTCCTACAATCTCATCCAAGTCGTTTACTGCTAAAGAAAGAGCAATTTCACGATTAAAGCTGTCTACTTCTCCAACAAATACCGTAAATAAAAACATTAACATATAACGTGTTCTTTCAGGAAATTGATATCTTACTCCATTGCTAATGATCCAACCATATTTAACAATTGTTTTTATGACTTGGTTGCGAGTATCAGTATTCAGATAACCTAATACTTGATCCATTTCTTCTTTAGAGAATATTCCATCTGTTTCTCTAGCTAAAGTCCGCACTGCTGCTAAGCACAATGTTATTTTTTCTTTATCACGAGTTATAAATAGTCGAAATAATTCATGATATTTTTCTATTTCTTTTGCTTTAATAATATCTGTATGAGGTAGATTGTAGTCCTTCTCTGAATTTGAAGTAATTAATTCGTTCATACTAATTCTCCCTACTTAATGGTCTATATGAGTTATATTTGAGAATAATCTTTAAAAGTAATAATTCGACAAGGTTTTCCACTCCCCTGCGAAAAGAACTAAATTTCTCCATATAAAAACCCTCTGATTTTTTCAGAGGGTTAATTGCTTTCTTATATTTGCTTCAATAGATTTCTACCTATAACAAACCGTCAACTCCACCCGATTCCCTTCCCGATCATACACAATCCGCTCCACCAGCTTCTTCAAAGCTCGATTCTTCTCTTCACTCGTCACTGAAGTGCTCCACAACTCCCTAAACTCACCTATCCGCTCATATATCTGCTCCACAGTCGGATAATTACCTTCATCTACTACTACCTTCCGCAAATCCTTCAACTCTTCCTCCAGCTTCTGTATCTGCCTTGACCGGATAGCTTTACGCTCCAAAAAAACTTGCTTCGTTATCATGTCCTCTTCATACGATTCATGCAGCTTGTCCAACGCTCGTTTCTGCTTCTTCAATTCCTGCGCTTTGACCTCGATGATCACTTGAGTATCATTATACCGACTGCCATGCATTTCAATTTCCCGCAAAATGTTTGGATCAACATGGATAATCCGATCATACAGAGCATTGAAAAAATCAGCATCCATTACCTTGCCACGCTGTTCACATTTGCTGCCATCTTTGTACTGGTGATAGCACAATGCACTCCAATGTTGCCCCTGCTTCTTGTTCTCTCCCACCCGGAACCTCATCCGCGAACCGCATTTCTCACAATAAAGCAAGCCTGACAAAGGAAAAATATTACGTCTTGAATTGGGATTCAACATACGATTTTTAAGCAGCCGCTCCATAATCGCTTCATGTTCTTCCGGCGTTTTCATCTTTTCATGTGTTCCCATGACTTTAATCCGCTCTTCTACGGGTACAAGTTCCACCTGACCACGCTTGGAACGGGTTTTGCCATAAGTGATATAACCCAAATGGATCTCGCTTGCTAGCAATCTTTGAACCGTAATATTTGACCATCCCTTGTTCTTTCCATCGGGCTTAATGTTGTATGGCATAGGTATCTTGTTATCCGTCAATCAAATGGCGATATGACCAAGGTTTGTTCCATTCAAATACTTTTCAACAATCGCTCGATAAATCGGACGCTTGGTTTCATCCACCAATACCGACCTTATGTTCTTATCGTAGTAGTAAGGAAACGGTGGCTTTCCGTTTGTTCACATGCCTTTCTTCGCTCCGGCCTCCTTGCCCTGCTTCATTCTTCACTTAATCGTTTTGTATTCTATTCGGGCAAAAATAGACATGAAATCAAAGGATACATCGTCATTGTCTATTTCTAGATCGTATATCTTGTTTGGTGTGATAATGACCGTTTCTGAGTTTAAGAATGTATCTTTAATGAGTGCCCAATCCTTGTTTTCTCCACGCCCTAAACGGTCAATATCCATGACTACTACCCCATCATAGAGCTGGTCTTCAACATGTCGAAGAAACTTCTGCATTTCCTTACGGGACTCGATCTTTTCACCTGAGGCCACTTTTTCATATAGCCTATAAGTCCAATTTCGATTATCGACCAAGGTCAGAAGGGTATCCCTATGCTTCGAGAGAACGTCTTCAAACTCACCATCATCCCGTGATTTTCTTAAATAAACGGCTACGTGTTTAATTGTTTTACTTTCCATAATAGTTTCTACTCCAAACCTGTTAAATTTTTGCTGCCTTTCAAGTAGAATGTTGAGCATTTTTGATGACAAATCATCGAATATGACAACTGTAAAATTTCGGAGGCGTAGTTCATGAAGAAATGTGAATATGTAATCAAGGAAAGTAATCAGCCATCCGACAAAGCGTTGCGGCAATTTCATGAACATGTGGCCCGGATATTGAGCCAAACTGTCCAAGCCGAGGCCGAGATAGACATACCTCTCCCCAAGTGCATCATTCTACGCAAGACAGTCAGAAAAATTAACAAAATAAAAACAAGCCAGAGCACATGACAAATCCATGCTCCGACTTGTTCTATTTCAGGCTATTTTGAATGAATTCCCGTTTCGACTTTTTCAGATACCTTAGCGAATTCTCGAAGGAATACAGGTACATAGAGCAAAGCATCTTCAGCTTTTCGACTGAGCCATCCGCAATCACTTGCATAATGGCCGGGTGCAGAATCTTACTAAACATAATGTTTTATTTTTATAATCTAGGTCTTATAAACCACAGTCCCATTGTACTGTAACATGGTAGAAGATGTAGCGCGATATTTCCATGATTCAACGCAAAAAACTTCTAATCAACACTGAGCCGCAAAAGCTTCTTTGAAAAATTGATTCACCCAAACATCCCATCAATGACAAGTCAAATATCCCATACGGAGGGAAATTCGCTTATTTATTTATTTGTTTGTTTACTTAAATGCCCATAACTTCAAGCGTACCAAGGCTTCTTACAACTTAAAGTTTCGGAGCGGCTTTCCGTACCATACCAAAACATGCCATAAGAGTTTTAATTCTTGAAGTACTTCTTTTTCGGTTCCTCGGTCCCGCCATGCTGAAGGATCATGCTTTAAGTGCATAGCAGCAGATCCAATCATGCTCGCATCAATATAACCGTGATGAGCAATACGCTTAGCCAAGGAAGGCATCGTAGGCCCTCTAAAATCTGAAGGCACTTCGTCTACCCACATCGCGAATCCCATGTGCCAATAGAGTTGGATGGCATACTGTAAACATATTTGCTCCAGGACTTGCCCTGTTGGAGTACCCTTGAATGAAGGATCGGCTACTAAGATTTCCACATCTTCCTTTAGACGGATGTTTCCATGAACTTGCGCTTCAATATAGTGGTTAAGATTACGTTTAGCTTCACCCTTTGAAGGGTCTGTAAACGGCATTGTGAGGTTGACCCGAAGATGGTCGACTAATTTTTGTGATTGAAGATCTTTTTTCCCTAGAGCGGAATCTCTTAAGAAAATCTCCTCTAATAATGCCGCCATCATATCATCAAATTCTGCATATGTCCCTTTCTGTACAGGGTTTTGATGCGAATCCATATAGGTGTATGTACTGCGATAAGAAACCTCAGGGGATAGGAGGAAGTAGCAGGAGCCAAAGCGCGGAGCTGGCCCATCCGAATGACGCATCAAATCAAGAGCGCCATATTTAGGGCGTTCGCTATTCGAAGCACCCTCTTGTTGGTATGCCCCTCCAAATAGTCTTTCCTCCCACAAATCACGTGGACCGCCAGAATAGGCTGATACACTACCACTGGATAACAAGGTCTCAAATTGGCTCTTGTACACACCTTGCTCCAATAGCGCCTCTGCAACACTTTTCTTTACCGGATCTAGTCGATCTGGATGGAAATGTAGAGCAATCTTCGCATGTGACTTTATTTTGACCACAGCATCTTTAAACTCTTCCCGATCCACATTAGACATTTGAAGAATTTCATGGATGGTCTGAACTGCTTCACTTTTTCGAGTTCGCGCGTAATTCGTAACATATTCTAAAGCCGATAATTGTGACTCCGATAGTTCCTCAGTGAACTGAGACTCTCTTTTTTTATTGGCATTTGCATCGCCTTTCCACTCCATTGCTTATTCACTCCTTTCTAGACCCCGTATATAAGAAAAGAGACTTGATTTCTCCTCTCAGTGTATCAAACGCTTCTTCACTTGAAAATTCATATCCTTACCATCGCAGATTCCGATAACTTTACATGGATCTCGAATGATATAAATTCAAGATCGAATGCTGATGACTTCAACATCGTATGCGCGTTATGCGTAATCTTCCTTTTTCGCAGGAGTAATCAACTCGATTTGCTCGTAAGGCGCTGTCAAATAGGGACTCAAAACAAATACCATTCAGTTAACCGTCAGTGTCACAACCACTCAACCATAATTAGAGCGTCTCAGCCAATTTCTGAATCTTTGAGTGGGAAATTAAATATACATTGCCTATAATGTCGATTTTGCTGCCCTTCACACGTACAGCACCATCTTTGTCTGCCGCCACATAAATATCCATTTTATTTGATAAAGGGAAACGCTCCTCAATCATTGCGGTGTTATCATGATCAAAATGAGCTTCAAAAGAAAAGTGATTAAGAGCCATACCTTCACAAACAGTGCATTCATCCACATATTCATCAGACATGTTCATCCCACCAGCACTTGTTCCCATTACAACAGCATTGCTTTTTTTAATCAAATCCGATAATTCATATTCCGTCAAAAGGTGCTTTTGGTCCCGAGCGGTTCCACCACATAAAAAAACGACAGAGGCGTTTTGAATTAATCGCTGGGCATCTTCCTTCTGCGTGCGGTCATCAATGAAATGATATTCATCAAAATAAATGTTAGCCTGATTAAACCATGTCCTTTCAAAAACACTATCAATATTAACTTGTTCATCACTAAAATCAGACGATTCAGCGCTAATCATAACAAGCGATTTTCTGTCTGTTATATCCTCATGCAACACATTGACTAGCTTCTCAGAAAAGCCCTTATCATAAAACCAATCTAAGTAATAGTGAGTTTTCATCCGTAATTACCTCCATATGTAATATCTAAATTTATCCATTATGTTTATCAAAATTCATAGCGCCAGGCAAGTGAAAAATGTCTATAGTAATATAAATTTAGAGGCATAATCAAAGTTTTTTATCTGCGCTAGATCCACATTAAGCTTATCCGGCGAGGAAATGGGCCACGTATTTTTGTTCTGCACCGATTATCTTCACCTCCTTTTATATCATGGACATCGTACCATATAATGAAATTCAATAAATCTTACAAATTAATTAAAACAAAAAAATCCAAGCATCATTAGTTCCTTCGGTGAACAGCAAAAAGACTTACTCGAGGTATCGATCCCTTCAAGTAAGTCTTTATTTCTAAAATTATAAAGATACTAGTCCCTTAAACGAAAACATACTCCCCATCACCAATCGAAATCTTCTTCCCTTTCAGGTCTAACGAATCCGTTTCAAAAACCACCTGCTTGAATTGGTTCTCGTCTCCTTGCACGAAAGCAAATGATCTATCGCCAATCTTAAGGCTGAAGGTATCATCCTCTGACTTCGTAACTGGCAGTCCGAATATCGTTCCCCAATGGTTGGCTGCAGCTTCAGGATCGGAGACATGGAATACAGCACGCACGATTTCGACTTCTCCCGCAGGATGAGGCTTAATGACTCCAGATGATGTTAATCTTTCCACTCGCTCTGTATCCGTTCCGCTCCATTGAATGATGAACGGATAGACCAGTCCCCCAAAGTCACCATCAATGGTCATCATCCGCCACTCTATTAATCTTCCCTCGTTATCTAGACGCTTACCATCGATAATTGGAGATAATGATAAGCCTGCTGCTTTCAGGGAAGCCGCTACTTCTTCAATATCATCCGTCCGGATGACTACTCTACTTAGAACTTCATGTTCTGGTAGAAGTTTTACTGCATCTTTCACCACTAAATTATGTTCAGTTGCCTTTGCCAGCTCAAGATTCTCAATGCCCAGAAACTCGAGATAGGTTAGCCCAAAGTAACTTAAGGCATTATAGGTTCCCCAATCTTTATGAGAGCCTCCCTTAAAAGCAACCAATCCATGAGCTCCAAAGAGCTCAACCGGTTTGGCCAAATCATTGACATAGTGAACTAAATGATCCCATTTCATCGTTGCCATGCTTACTTCACTCCCAGCTCAGTAGTACGTTTTACGGCTGCCAGAACACTTCTTTGCAGACCCGCTGCGAAATCACTATTGTTTAATTCGTACAAGCCATGCATGCCGACACCGCCAGGTGAATTATTAATATCCAGCAGCTGTCGTGGATGCAGCCCTGTCTGTTGCAGCATTGCTACCGAGCCCATCATATTCTCCAGTGCAACCTTCCAGGCTTGCTCACGCGGCAGTCCGGCAAGTACACCTGCATCCACGAGAGATTCAATGAAATAATAGATATAGTTAGGACCCGCCACACCAAATCCAGTGAAAACATCCATTAACGCCTCATCCAGATATTGTACTTTTCCAAAGCCGAGTAGGAAATGCTCCACTTGATCACGAGTAGCATAAGCATTTAACGCTACACCACTATAGCCATATCCTGTATCAGTCAAAGTATTGGGGATAACCCGGATAATGGGCCGTTCAGCTCCAAAATAACCAGCTAACTGATCATTCGTCACACCCGCCACAATCGATACGATTGCGGCAGAAGCTGTAGCGAATTGTTGTACGTTTTGACCAAGGGTAGTTAAATCATCCTGTGGGCGAACTGCCACTACAATCACATCTGCTGTAGACAGGTTATGCTCTTGCGAACTCTTCGTATCTACACCGTATTTCGTATTTAAAAACTGCAGACGCGCTTCATTAATATCCGATACACTAATTTGATTTACAGACAAGGTGTTATTCGCTATACATGCGCGGATGATCGCTTCCGCCATCTGTCCGCCACCAATAAAATGAATCTTTTCTTTGGTCACTCCGTTCACTTCCTTAATTAATTGTTGTCCCAAGCTTCAGGTAGAATGAAACCATCATATTTTTCTAATCCAAGAATATATTCTTCAAACTCTTTGGATTCATAAGCAGCTTTCAAATCTTTAGCCCACTGAGAATTTTCATCCTTTTTATTAACCGATACGATAATTCTGTGTTCCATAGGTGTGTTTTCTATTTTTAAAGCATCCGTAATCTTTCTGTCCGAATTAGCAATATAATTACCATTTACAACGCCATAATCAACATCTTGAAGGGAGACAAGGATTTGAGCGGGGTCCAATATTTTAATATCAATATTATATTTATCCGGTTCCATACTATTAATATTAAAATCCGCTACGCCTGCCCCTTCTTTAATTTTGACCCAACCCAATTCTTCCAGAATACGCAGTGCACGCTCTTGGTTTACCGGATCGTTCGGAACAGCTACGGTTGTACCGTCTTTAACATCGTCTAGCGTGGTATGATTTACAGAATAAAGGCCTTGTGGAGCACCTGGAACATAAGCAATTCCGACCATATCTGCATTGATTTCTTCGTTAATGGCCTCCATATAAGCTGTACTTTGGAATATGCTTGCGTCAATGGAGCCTTCCTTCATTGCTGGATTGACCTGCATGTTTTGCGAGAAGGTTTTAATGTCAACGGAATACCCTTGTTTCTCTAGAATCGGTAGAATCGATTGGCGGAATTGTTCCTCATAGGTTCCGACACCAAATCCAACGGTAAGCTTTTTCTTATCTCCAGAATCCCCCGCCTCTTTATTGCCACAAGCCGTCAACACTGCAAGAACACCTATCATCATCACTAACATTAACTTTTTCATGCTTACTTCCCCTATTCCAATATAGATTTTTTAAATTGTGCCAACGCCTCATCCGTCACATTGAGTGGGATTGCGCAATTTGGAGATAGAATAAACGGCTGGTCTTTCATTAACTTTAATGCATCTTCAGCTTGCTGCTTGATTTGGGCAATATCGTTTACCGCAAACAACCCATGATCGACTCCACCCACTTTAGTAGCTTTGAGATTTGCCTCTAACCCTGGATTCCCCTCGGCTATCGTATCCCAACTGATCCCGTCAATCCGATAATCGTTAAACTTCTCAGGCTGGGCGTAGGCTCCACAAGTATGAAGAATGTTTTTTCCATAGCTCGCTGCTTCTAAAACAATAGAATCATAAGGTCTGGACAGTTCGTCAAACATAGCTTCATCAAATAATCCTGGGTGAGCTGTGCCCGTCACTGCGTAGAACAAACCGTCAGAACCCGCTTGCTGTAACTCTTGTACATAATCGGCTAAGGTTAAGGAAATCGCATGTAGCGCATGATGTGCTGCCGCTCGATGTTCTTTAAACAAGGATTCCAAAGTTACCGGGTGCTCAATACCAAACACCGTTTTAGTAACGTAAGCAGAACGCCCTACAATAAATAGCAATACTGTTAATGGTGAAAATACAGTTTGGATTAGCGGGGTGTCTGGTAACCCTTGACGAATTTTTCTAACCGCATCTAAATGCTCTGCCAAAGGGGCTGACTGGACTGCCTTTTTGACGTCGATATCCCACAGACTAGCCGCTGTTGGAATAGCCGTCGTTTGCTGTCTCGGAAATACGGTCTGATAATCCGTAAAATCGTATTGATTCCCCCAAGCTTCCGCCAGATAAGTCGCTCTTGGATTAATCTTGACCCAATCCCAATCATATTTTTTCGTAAAAGAAATCGTAGTTTCTGCTAAATCATCTGCAGTTTGTTCTTTGTCGATAAAATGGCGCCAACCACTTCCGATTGGACGATCCGCCCGTTCTCCAGATAATAATGCTTTAAAACGATCTTGCTTACTCCATTCACTCATCTGTCGAGTCCCTCCCAGAATATGTAGTAACTAGTAACGGCGAATTTTTCTTGCTAGCGTGTTGCCTAAAGATTGAATACCTTGCACTAAAATAATCAGGATAATCACGGTGGCTACTACGACAACAGTGTCAAAGCGTTGGTATCCATATACGATCGCCAAGTCTCCCACGCCGCCTCCCCCTACCGTTCCAGCCATTGCAGTTGCACCTATCAAACCAATCGTCGCTGTAGTAAGAGACAGGATTAAGGATCCAACCGCCTCTGGCAATAAAAAGTACCAAATGACTTGAAAAGGAGTGGCTCCCATCGCCTCAGCGGCTTCAAGGATTCCCGGATTCACTTCAAGCAGTGAGTTCTCTACCAACCGTCCTATATAAGGTGCGATATAGATAATCAAGGGTACGATCGCTGCGCTTGTCCCAATTGAAGTATGAACAATCAATCGTGTGAAAGGCACAATCGCAACCAGTAAAATAATAAAAGGCAATGAGCGAATGATGTTGATAATTGGATTTAGTACGGCGTAAAGCGCTTTGTTCTCCAAAACCCCACCCGGACGAGTGATGACAAGCAATATCCCAAATGGGATCCCAATCAGGGAACCAACAAACAAGGAGAACCCTACCATTTGAATTGTTTCTATAATCGCCTGCAGAAATTGATCACCTGTTACTGTGGTCGAAAACATTAGATTCTACCTCCTCTACACCGACTCCATTTCTTGTTAAGAAAGATAATGCATTGTTAATCTCTGCTGCCTCACCATCGAATTGAATGATCACTGTTCCCAGTGTTGTTTCTTGAATCTCCGTCGTATTCGCAAATAAAATATTGACCTTTATATCGCAGGAGCGAATCATTTCAAACAGGATAGGCTCAGAGGCACTTGCTCCCACAAAATTAAGCTTGTACAGCTGACTTCCGGGTTCTGTTTTGATAGATTTCCGCACGCTAGAGGTCATGCTATTTTGAATAACCGTCTTCACGAAATTTTGCGTGGTCAGATGTTTTGGACTTCCGAATACATCTAGAACACTTCCTTGCTCAATAATCCGGCCTTCTTCCATGACCGCTACCTTGTTACAAATTTCTTGAATCACGGACATTTCATGTGTAATGATCATCACGGTAATGTTGTATTCAGCATTGATTTTTTTTAATAGCTGTAAGATAGAATGTGTGGTCTGTGGATCTAAGGCAGAGGTCGCTTCGTCACATAAAAGGATAGACGGATTCGAGGCAAGCGCTCTGGCAATCCCGACACGTTGCTTCTGACCACCTGATAGCTCACTCGGGTAACTCCCCGCTTTGTCACTTAATCCAACAAACTCTAGCAGCTCCATTACCCGCTGGCGGATTTCATTTTTATTCTTTTTTAGGAGAACTAGAGGGATCGCCACATTATCAAATACTTTTTTTGATTCTAATAGATTAAAATGTTGAAAAATCATTCCGATATTTTTCTTAGCGGTACGCAACTCTTTATCGTTGTATGTTCCCAAATCACGTCCAGCGACCATAACTTGTCCTTTGGTGGGTCTTTCCAAATAATTGACTAAACGAATTAATGTACTTTTCCCAGCACCGCTATAGCCGATAACCCCGAATATATCGCCTTTCTCGACCTTTAAATCGATTCCTTTAAGAGCATCAATAGTTGTCCCTTTCCGAGTGAACGATTTGTAAACATTCTTTAATTCAATCATTTCCATTCCCCTCAATCATCTTTAGGATTAAGCTTCCTCTTGCAGCTTCACCAGCGCTTGTTCTGCCAATAAAGCGAAGTACTTAGCAGCTGGCAATATCGCAGCTTCATCAACATCGAAACGAGGGTGATGTAAGGGATAGGCTGGACCCGATCCTATATTCACAAAAGCACCCGGTATCTGTTGTAAATAAAAAGAGAAATCTTCTCCACCCATCTGTGGAGGAATATCATGTACTTCATAGCCGAAATCTGAGGCGATCTCTTTGGTAAAGTCCGCCCATTCCCCATGATTTATCGTTGCGGGTGGACCTGGATGCCAGTGTAACTGGGCCTCTGCCCCAGCTCCCGCAGCAATCCCTTCGATAAGACGAGTCATTTGTATTGGAATATTGCGGCGAATCTCTTCATTGTAAGTTCTTACTGTACCTTCTAATTCGACTTTTTCCGGCAATACATTCCATGTGAAGCCTCCATTAATTCGGGTAACACTTAACACTACTGGTTCCGTGGTGCTGTTTTGGCGACTTACGATGGTTTGTAGTGCGGTAATGATCTGAGCTGCAGTTACAATCGTATCCACACCTTTTTCAGGATAAGCAGCATGAGCGCCGACACCTTTTATTGTAATTTCAAACCGGTCAACACCGGCTGTTAAAGCTCCTGTTCTTGTTCCAAAAGCTCCCGTAGGCAAGTCAGGTGAATTATGGAGACCAAATATAGCCGCCACATCCTGGAGTCCTCCCGAGGCTAAGACGCTTTCCGCCCCATGCCCTGTTTCTTCCGCGGGTTGAAACAATACTCTAACCTTTCCAGGTAGTTCATTTTCACGAGCCTTTAATAATAATGCAGCACCTAAAATAGTAGCCGTGTGAAAATCGTGACCACAGGCATGCATCTTTCCTGGGATCTCTGAGGCAAAGGACAATTCAGTTTGTTCCTCTATGGGAAGTGCATCAATATCACAACGAATGGCCACTATGGGTCCGTGACCCTGCCCGATCTCTGCGATGAGTCCGGTTTGTAAAGGCAAGTCAAGGATGTGAATATTGGCTTGGGTCAGCCATTCCCGTAATTTTGTTGTGGTTTTAAACTCTTCATACGCTAATTCAGGCTCACGATGCAGGTTTCTGCGAACCTCTATTAATTGATTAGCTAAAGATTGCTCAACCTCATTTAGTGGTTTCATAGGTGATGTCTCCCCTTTCGTTATGCTTCCAGCTTTTCTTCAATCCCTTTGATGCGATCAAGCGCAGTCGATAGACTGCTTAAAATATGATCTTGCATGGCTTTTTCAGCACCATCTTCATTTTTAGCAGCGATCATTTGTAAAATAAGATCATGTTCTTCATCCGCTTGTGTGTTCCAATCCCCATGCATAGAGACGAATCGACAATAACGAAGCGAATGATCTCTTAATTGATTCAGAACCTTCTCGAAGGTTTTTAGTTCGCTGATTTCTGATAAATAATCATGGAACTCAAATCCATATGTAACAAAATTCTGATTATCACCAAGCTGGAACGAGTGTTTCATTTTTGTAATCATCGTCGTTAAATTCACAATATCTTTCTCTGTGGCATGCTTAGCTGCACTTCTTGCAATATAGCCTTCAAGCATGCTGCGAATAAGAAATATTTCTTCAACCTCTTTAAGGGTTACTGAAGCTACCCGCAGTCTTCCATTTGGCTGTCGAACCAGAAAATCCTCGTTCTCCAGTCTCTGTATCGCCTCTCTAAGAGGTGTGCGGCTGACCCCGAGCAAGGCCGCCAAATTTTCTTCATTTACAGGTTGATTCGGTTCGAACTCGCTATCAATAATTTTTTGTTTTAATTCGTAGTAGGTATTATCCTTTGATAACCTTCGTGATCGTATCGCCATTTCTATACTGCTCCTCATCGATAATCTGTGGGGTCCGAATCCCAATAATATATTTGTATAATTGTATACAATTATTAGTTAAGAATGGATTGGTTAGTTACATTCCCTTCCATACCGTTCAAGCTTTTTTATACTATATTCCAATTATTCCACCTAGTCAAGTAGGAATTAAAAATCAATTTAATCCCCTCTTTTCAACACAAAAAACCCTACAACCCTCAGGGGTTGTAGAGCTATTTTTGGATAAATAAATTTCAGAATTAGAAGGAAATAATCCCCGAGGTATGGAGCAGCACTAGGAACACTAGGATCGGCGCCACATAACGGAGCATAAACAGCCAAACACGGAACCAGCGCGCCTGTAGTCCAGCGGCTTCCGCTGCACCTTTCCAGAAATAACCGGCGAAGATGGTAATCAGCAGACCTCCAAGCGGCAGCATAATGTTAGAGGTGATAAAATCCAGCCCATCAAATAGAGATTTGCCACCAATCGTTAGTTCCGGGAACATCCCCAGTGACATCGCTAAAGGAATACTAAGAAGGAAACAGATCAGCGTCAAAATCCAAACCGAACGTTTCCGGCTCCAATTCCAGCGCTCCATTGTGAAGGATACAGGCACTTCAAGCAGCGATACAGCTGAGGTTAGAGCAGCAATCGCCAGCAAGATAAAGAACAAACCGCCGAAAAGCGCACCAAAAGGCATAGCCGAGAAAGCGGCTGGCAAAGCGATAAAAATCAGCGAAGGCCCCTGATCAGGAGCAATACCAAATGAGAACGTCGTCGGAAAAATAATCAAGCCTGCGATAAACGCGTATAACAAATCTCCTGCACCGATTGCGATTGCAGCGGTACCCAGCGATTGTTTTTTATCAACATAAGATCCGTAAGTCAGGAGAATCCCCATCCCGAGCGATAATGAAAAGAAGGCATGTCCCAATGCAACTAGCGCAGATTCCGCTGTCAACACTGAAAAGTCCGGTTTTAGGAAAAAAGATACCCCTGCGGATGCACCCGGTAAGGTTACTGCGCGAATCATTAACACTACAAGGAGTACGACCATACCAGGAATTAATACTTTGTTAAATTTCTCAATCCCGCCTGATACGCCAAGGATGACTACACCCGCCGTAATCAGAATGGCTATCCCCTGCCAAACGATTGGCATATATCCGGAGACAAACGAATTGAATTCGCCTGCATAATCAGTAGTGCTGAATAGTTGTCCATTAAAAGCAATCATCGAATAGTTCAGCGTCCAGCCAGCAACAATAATATAAAAAGAGAGAATTAGAAACGGCGCAAGTACCTGCAACATTCCAGCTGCAAACCAACTTTTCCCGCCTCCAGCCCGCATAAAAGAGGTCGCCGCGCTACCACGCCCGCTGCGTCCGATAGCCAGTTCTGCCAACAGCACCGGTAACCCTATCAGCACTAAACAGACGATGAAAAGCAGGAAAAAAGCTGCCCCCCCATTTTCTCCTGTAATATAAGGAAACTTCCACATATTCCCTAGCCCAACCGAGCTGCCGATGGCGGCAAAAATAAAGCCCGCGGAAGAGAAGCGTTCCTCCTTCTCCGAGAGAAGATTTTTGTTACCCTTCATTTGATTCATTATAACGCCCCGTTTTCTTTTTTAGACCTCATTATAGCTTAAGTAACAAAGCACGTCATATGGAAATTTTCTGACTATTTTTATAACCACTCGAATTTTCTGTTTGTAAACGCTTATATTATTCATTCGGCCCTTGAATCTCATTATATCCACTAATGTCGTGCCCCATTGCTTCAATGAAACGAATTGTCTATATCCTGACAATATTTTTAACAAAAAAGGCTCCCACTAAGGGAGCCTTTTCTAAACATTATTTGCGGACAGAGAGAATGAACCTCTCAAGCTTAGCTGTATCGGTTATGCTCCGATTACATTCCAGATTATCCAGACATACGTATTGACCCACAGCAGAAATATTATCCGGCGAAACGTTCACATTCTTGGTCTTAACATAAAAGAATGCAAGCTCTTGATGCCGATTGCAGAACATGCAGTACCCCTTTTTGTGCGTTGGTGTGATTCTACCCTCAATACCAATGAACTGTCCTTCGTACGGATAGATAATGAATAATTTATTACTGGCAATATCTATCCAACTCAAATACGTTATGTTGCGATAGTCGATGAGTTGTAGATCAGGTACTTTCAGTTTCTTATTCTTAGGGAATAGCTTCTGAATCTGCTTCAGCGTAATCGTCGGATATGACTCTAGGTATGGTTCTAATTCACTAAGATATCTCTGGAAATCTTCTGCAGTTTCGAAGGTCGATATTTGTTCCAGCATCTGCTTGTGATTCTCCGTAAGAGAAGGAAATGCCTCAATAATGTTCGTAGCAGCACTATATCTTACAGTCTCCAAGACTCTACGATCCGCAACGGTTCGCAGGGTATGCAGAACAAATTTCGTTCGTTTCTTAATTAAGTTATATTGATGGTTTCTAATAAATGGTGTACACATCGCTTTTCAGCCCCTTATTTATATTAAAAGTTCATAAGGTGCAAAGCCCATTTATAGAAACGATAAAATTAAGTTGGGCGATATAGTCCATCCATCGCACCTCACGCAAAGTATCGCCCTATATTAGGCTTTGCGTGAGGAACTTCTAGCTAATGGGCATTTCAACATTAGCACTGTACCACCTCCGAGCATATTTCATGCCAAAAGTATAGCACCGTATTTTAGAAGGCGCAATTCATCTGGGAATGCTTATTTGCATGCCATACCTACAAAAAAAAGGGAGCTACATGGACTAGTCCAGTAACTCCCTCTTTTTTGACTATTCTTTTACAGCGCCGACTACGATCCCTGTCACAAAATAACGTTGCAGGAATGGATAAACTAACAATATCGGTAGCGCACTTATGAAAATCTGTGAAGCCCGTATGGTCCGTTGAGACAAGTTAGCTACGGCTGACGGATCAAGCTTGGACATATCTGCCTGAACGATAATGGTCTGCATAAACGTCGCCAGCGGCAGCTTATCCGAATCTCTGATATAGATTATACCGTCAAAGTAAGAGTTCCAATGGCCCACCATCATGAATAGGGAAACTGTTGCAATGACTGGTAAGGAGACTGGTAAATATATTTTCAAAAAGGTCTTAAAATGTCCTGCTCCATCAATAAAGGCTGCTTCCTCAAGGTCCTTAGGTACACCACGGAAGAAGTTCAGCAGCAAAATGATGTTAAATACGGCTACCAATCCAGGTAAGATAAGTGCCATCAAAGAATTCATCAGCCCGAGCTTTAGAATCAGGATATATCCCGGAATCAGACCCCCACTGAACAACATGGTTACGACAAAATACCAAAGATAGATATTACGCGCCCGGAAAACTCTAGTTTCCTTAGAAAGAGCATAGGCTGCAACCGTATTTACTACCAGTGCAAGTGCTGTTCCTAGTATTGTCCGCTCTACCGACACCCACAGGGATGTAAGAAAATTAGTGTTGTTAAAAGTTTTTGCATAGGCCTCCAAAGTGAAGCCAATTGGCCAAAAGGTGACCAACCCAGCATTGGCTGGGGCGGACGCACTAAGAGATACCATGAGTAAGTGATACAATGGCAGCAAGCAGAGCACCGAAAGGATAGTTAGGAGCACATTATTGAATATGCTAAATATTCGATATGGAAGGGTTTTATGGTACATTTGTTGTCATCCTTTCTAGAAAATTCTGTACCCTGCAAATCTATAGGCAAGTCGGTATGAAATAACGATTAGAATTAAACTAATTGCTGATTTAAAAAGATTAACTGCGGTCGCAAAGCTGAATTGTCCGCTGAGAAGACCTTCTCTATACACAAAGGTATCAATGATATCCCCTTGTTGATAGATCAAAGGACTATATAGGTTAAATACCTGGTCAAAGTTGGCGTTCAATACATTGCCCAGTGCCAAGGTCGCAATTACAATAGCAATTGGAATAAGTGCTGGTATGGTAATATACATCGTTTGCTTCCAGCGACCTGCCCCATCCACTTCAGCAGCTTCATAAAGTGATGGATTAATGCCGGATAGCGCAGCTAGGAAAATGATCGTGTTGAAACCAAATTCTTTCCAAACATCACTGGCTATGATGGTAAATCGGAACCAGTTGCCGTCCCCTAGAAAAAAGATCGGTTTTATGCCGAAAACGGACGAAATAAACTGATTCACAATCCCTGTTTGAGCTAGGATATCGATCAGAATTCCTGAAAGGGTAACCCATGACAAGAAATGCGGTAGATAGACGAGTGTTTGAATCGATCTTTTAAGGCCCATATTCCTTACCTCATTAAGCAACAAGGCGAATATAAAAGGAATAATCAGGTTCAAAACAATTTTGGAGCAAGCAAAAAACAGTGTGTTCCAGGTAATTTGCAGGAAATAATCGTTCTCCCACATGTACCTAAAATGCTTAAGTCCGACCCATTCGGAATCAAAAAATCCTAATGCAGGCTTATAATCCTGAAATGCCATGAGTATTCCTGACATGGGGATATAAGAAAAAATAAAAACCATAATTGCCGCCGGTAATACCATGAAGTGGAGCACCCATGGTTGTTTATAGCCTTTTTTTCTTTTTCTTTTTATACTTGGTTTATTTTCCAGGCCTACCTGCTGTATTGAATTAGCCTCCATAGCTCTCTCCTGTTCCCAAAAAAAATATTTTGTGTGTGATGGGGATCTCTGCTATAAATAGTATCAGGCGTTTCTCAGGTTTGACTATATAACATTGTTAGGCTTGATATGGTTTTATTAGGACATCATCTGGAGGGTACATTTATGAATATTTGGAAGCGCTTTACATCCCTGAGAGAATTAACACAATCCCGGTTTAGTTTGTTTGCCAAAATAAACTGCCTGATCATACTCTTGTTCATCCCCATCATTATCATGTATACCTTTTCAAATAACGTCACATACGATGTTGTAAGCAAAGAGCTGCAGGTGTCCAATACGAAGCAGCTCACTTTTCTGTCCAGTCAAATTGATTCGCGTATTAATCAGATGATGGACTTCACCCTTATCCTTTCTAGAGATCCCAATGTCAGAGCCTTCAACGGATTAAACATTTGGGCGGATCGATATGATCAGATGCAGACCCGGTATGTCATTCAGGAAAAGATGGTGCTTCAATCCGGGGTTGCAGATATTTGGCCTGCCAGATATGCCGTACATTCACAGCAAAATAAAGATGTCCTCTCCAACTACAATCGAGCATTTGGGTATGATGAGGATTACTTAAAAAGAAATATGAGTGGAAAATGGACGTATGGCGATCACAGCTTGGAATCTAAAGACGAGTTAAAATCCTTCTACTGGTTCTATACAGATTCCTTAGCTCAGCCGGGGATGTTGACGGGAAGCAACTTGGTGATTGAGGCCAGCTTCAGTTATGAGAATATTCAGAACATGCTGGATACGTACAAGGAAGGTGGACAAGGTGATCCTTTTCTCTATCATAAAGGGAACTCGCCAATTCTGAATCGCAGTGCGGACAAGCAGCTATCTGAAGAACTCATTCGTTACCTGGATAAACACTCACCTGAGAATACTACCCAGGATGTAGTCAAACTCAATGGCAAGAACTACTTGGTCAGCTCTGTGAAGTCCTCCTATTTGGATTGGAATTTAATAGATGTTGTCCCTCTATATCAAATTCTAAAACCCATTTCGCTCAGTCAGGATTTGTTCTATATCTCGATGATTTTGCTGTTTGTTATGGGAATTTCCGCTTCCATATTACTATACAGAAATGTTCAATATCCTATCAAAAAGCTAATTAAAGGCTTACGGCGCGTGCAGCGTGGAGATTATTCTGTACGTCTTCATAATGAAGGCCGGAACGAGTTTTCGTTTCTATTCCATCGCTTTAATGATATGTCCCATCAAATTCAAGACCTGATAGAGAATGTGTTCAATGAGAAAATCCGTGCCCGCGAAGCTACACTTAAGCAACTGCAGGCGCAAATCAATCCGCATTTTCTCTATAACTGCCTTGGTTATATTATCAATATGGCCCAAATGAAGGATGAGGACGCTGTCGTCTCCATGGCTTATAATTTAAGTGCTTACTACCGTTATACTACCCGAATGGAACGGGAAACTGCGTCACTGGATGAAGAAATCAAGCTGCTCGTCAACTATTTGGATATTCAAAAGCTGCGCAATGCCAGAATTGATTATCATATCGAAATCCCTGAGAACATGTTAAGCCAGTCTGTGCCACGTCTAATGCTACAACCTATTGTGGAAAATTCAGTCATTCACGGAGTGGCAAAATCGTATTCTTCGGGTGAGATCAGCATTAGTGGTGAGATTTCGAACGGCTTCTGCAAGATCTACATTGATGACGACGGACCTGGCTTGAATCCGGAGCAGCTGGAAGCTTTGAATCGTAAAATGCAGGAGCCATTGCAGGAAGAAATGGGCTGCGGGCTCTGGAATACGAATCAGCGGATCATGCACCTGTTCGGTAATCAATCCTGCCTAACCTTTAAACCATCCCCTCTTGGAGGTTTCCGAACAGAGATTATCTGGGAAATCCCTACGGAGGATGAATATTCTAAATTTAAGAATCATCAAGGAGAATAACAACATGCAAATGATTATAGTAGACGATGAAGCACACTGGGTAGATAATCTTGCCATGACTAAACCCTGGCATACGCTAGGCATTGAACAGGTGCATAAAGCGTATTCAGCACGTGAAGCGCTACAAATTATCGATACCAACCCTATTGATATTGTGATCTCGGATATCCAAATGCCCGAAATGACGGGAATTGAATTAATAGAGCGGATAAGAAAACGTGATAAAAAGATCAAATGTATTATTTTATCAGGCCATTCGGAGTTCGATTACGCCAAAAAAGCACTTCAGCATAATGCCGTCGATTACTTGCTTAAGCCACCTACCGATGATGAAATTATCGGTGCAGTCAAAACTGCCATCGAGCAATTGAACACAGAATGGGAACTTATCAGTTCGCTTAAACGAACCCAGTTTACCCTTCGTGAGAATCTGCCGCTTTTACGTGGTCAACTGCTGCTTGATGCCTTGCAAGGTCATCAATTTCAAGCTGGCGAATGGGAACGGAAGCTCGTAACTTATGATTTGCCCTTCCATTCTGGCGATTGCGCTTTGATGCTTGTACGCATGGAAGAAGAATTTAGCCATTATAACAATAATGATCAAACCTTAATTGAATATGCCATCATCAATATGGCTGAAGAGATTATGGGTGAGTTTATGCAGGTCTGGGGCGTTAAAGAGGAACATGGATATCTTGTGTTTCTGCTTCAGCTTAAAGAGAAAGGATCCGACATCGGCAAAGAAACCATCCTAGAAAAGCTTTCTTTACAGCTTCAGTATAAGGTTAAGCAATTTCTGAAAGGTTCCCTGTCCATAGTAATCACCGAGTGGTTCCAGTTTCCCGAGAAGGTGTCGAGCCGTTTCCGTCAGGCCACAGCTTATTTCCGGCAGATCGTGGGAGACGAGCGCGAATTCGTAATGCGGGTCAGCGAATTTGAACCTTCCACTACCCAAGGACCTTTGGATGCCCTTTACACCCCGCCGACACTAATACACCTGCTTGAAAGTGGGCATTGGGATGCTGCGCAAGAGAAACTACTCGCTGTCTGCGCGGAGCTGGATGAGAAATGGTCTGAATCGTGGGAGCATTGCATGGAGGCCGGTTTTTTAATCACTGCATCCTTCACGAATCTCGCACACCGAAATGGGCATACTCTAGCTAACTTAGCGGGAGACGATCTCGGTTGGTTGCAAAGCGGTGAAGCGTTCTCGACCATCGGTAAACTTAGAAAATGGTCCCTGAGCATTCTGAGCAAATTGAAAGAGGGAACGTCTAACGAAATTAAAGACATCAGGTCTGAATATGTGAAAAAGATTCAAGATTTCACAGACAAAAACCTGCATTTAGATGTTTCATTACGGGTTCTGGCTGACCATGTAAACCTCCATCCGACTCATTTATCAAAAATTTATAAGATTGAAACGGGTGAAGGAATAAGCGATTATATCTCGCGCCTGCGCATGGATCGCGCCTGCCATAAGCTGAAGACTACCTCTAAAAAAGTCTATGAAATCAGCATGGAGATTGGCTATATGGACCCTGCTTATTTTATAAAAGTGTTCAAACGACAGTTCGGAGTAACGCCGCAGGAATATCGAGACAATAATAAATAGCATGATAGAGTCCTATCGAAACTAAAAATCTCATATAGATGCCATCCCCGACTAGTTGTTAAAGTTACACTTGTAAAGATCATACACAGTAGGGGGAATTAAAGAATGATCAAGTTCAAAAAAATGTGGTCGTTGTTAACGGTCACAGCACTTATCACACTCACAGCCTGTGGCAGTGGCGGCGGAAATAATGAAAACGCCAAACAAAACAATACCACATCGTCTGAGACTAGTTTATCTGAAGCAGATGCTGCTTTTGAAAAAGGTAAATACGATCCACCCATCGAGTTCAGTTCGGTATTGATGCCGAAGAAATATGTTCAAGGTGATACCAAAGAAAACAATGTTCACGATCGCTGGATGCTGGAAACACTGGGCATGAAGCATAAAGATACTTGGTATCCTGCCAATGACGATCAATACAGACAAAAGCTTCAGCTTGCCATTGCTTCTGGCGAAAAGCTGCCTGACTTCGTTTCTGTACCAACCAATGCAGTATTGACCAATCAACTGATTGATTCCGGTCAGTTCATTGCTATCGATGAGTTGTTCGACAAATATGCTAATAAAATTCTAAAAGATCATGCTGCAGCACACCCAGAACTTTGGTATCCATTCACAAAAGACGGTAAGAAATACAATATGCCGATCCTTGAATATACTGATAATGACGATACTCTTCTCTGGTTACGTGAAGATTGGATGGAAAAGCTGAACCTTCAGGCTCCAAAAACAATCGCCGATCTTGAGAATATCATGGACAAATTTAAGAACGAAAACCCTGACGGTCTAGCACCTAAAGATGTTTTCCCACTTGCGATTTCTTTGAAAAATAATACAAACACCTGGATGGGCCAACTCGACTGGTTATTCGGTGCTTACGGTACGATTGAGGAACAATGGAATAAAGATGCCGACGGCAATCTAGAATACGGTTCCATTAACCCTGGTGCTAAACAAGCCCTTGCTAAGCTTAGTGAGTGGATGGACAAAGGTTATATTCACACAGACTCAGCACTTTGGGATGAAGGTAAATCTGCTGAAAGCTGGACAAAAGGCGCCGCAGGTATTCTACCAGGGGCAAACTGGGTTCCAGACTGGCCGGCTCCCGATCTTATGAAAAATGTACCTGGAGCGAAGATCAAAGCTTATCCGGTTCCAGCAGGTCCAGACGGACTCATCGGTACCAAATGGCAGAACTCTGGGGTAAACGCTAGTATCATGATTAACAAAGATGCTAAGCACCCTGAAGCAATTTTCTTATACTACAACTACTTGCTTGATAACCTAGCTAATCCAGCAGCTGGTAGTGAATTTGAATACGGCTTTGCTAAAGGCTACGATTGGGACATGATTGATGGAAAGCCTACTAGTGATAAAGAGAAGATTAAAGACTTCTCCAATGAGTTTCCTTTCTTAACTGGACCGGCTCGTATTCCTGATCTGTTCATGAAGACATTGGTTAAACTTGCTGATGGTGAAACCCCTGTAACTCCTTATGAAAAACAAATGGCTGAGTTCCGTAAACCGGAAAACTGGGCCGCTGCAAAAGTTGTTATGTCACAAATAGACATTCGTAGACAGAACTATTTCACTGGCGCTGCGACACCAACGATGGTATCCAAATGGAATCTGCTTCGTCAATCCGAAATGGAAACCTTCAACAAAATCATTTACGGTAAGCTACCTGTAGATGCCTTTGACTCCTTTGTTTCCAACTGGAAAGCAAATGGTGGTGATCAAATCACCAAAGAAGTTAACGAATGGTTCAAGTCTGTATCCACCAAATAGACTAAAGTAAATAAAAACAAGCCAGAGCGTGATCCTTTCGCTCAGGCTTGTTTTTTTATGAATTCCTCATTAACTTTCGCTCGCTAGAATCCCTTTCAAATACCCCGTCAACTCTTTTGCCGCTTGTTCATGAGCTAATGCTCCCGGATGACTTCTTGCCCCTATGGTCTCATCCGTCATATTTGGAAGCTGCAATACAGAAACCTGCTTGTCCCCTGTTTTCTTGCTATAAACATCGACCGCCCGGTAGATCGCTGGCATCATCGGGATACCAAGCATCCCATATGCCCATACGAGATGTGCATGTTGATTATTTTTTCTAAGCTTCATCAGAAATTTCTCAGCGGCATCGACAAAAGCTTGTATATCATCCTCATGATAGGTCCCGTCTTCATTTAAGCGTTGTTTATGGCTCTCCCCTGTTACCTCATCTTTCCATTCTGGCGATTGAAAAGCGCCCCCATCATTTGTTCCTAGATTAACTACCACAACATCTGGCTGCCAGGTTTCAAAAGAATGTTCTTGAAAAGCTCCTAAAGCTTCGTTTTTTGCTCCAGTTAGAAGACCACAAACCTGCTCATAACAATCAGGGATATTACCGTGCGGATTATTATCCCAGCTAGTAAGGACTCCCCAGCCACTTTGAGAAATAACTCTATATTCTGCATTTAAAGCATCTGCTGTCATTCTGGTATAGTTGTTGATGGCGCTAAACCACATTGGAATCCAATCTTCTTCAGCCTTGGCACCTATACTTCCTTCTCCGGATGTGATGCTGTCACCTATGAACTCTATCTTGTGGGGTTTGTCCGCAACCGGCAGGAATTTTCCATCCATCTTCACCGCATGTATCTGCAAAGAGCAGCCAGGGTCTCCACTCATTGCCTGCACATCTTTTACAATACGAATATTGTTGACAACACGATCATTCATGCCTCTAAATACACAAATCCAATACCTGCCTGCTACTAACATTTGTCTGCTAACAGGAACGGAATTGATCAGGATGCTAATCCAGGGTTCATAAACATCATAATCTGCTTCTACTTCAAGCCATAGCTCAGAACTTTTAACATTTAATTCGACCGCACTGCCTGTCCAAAATAACGTTAGTGGAGAAAGTGACCCTGTTGTTCTGCCGTGAATTTTCAGATGTTCGATATCAGCTAATGTATGTACCTTTAAGTTTGTATTCTGCTTCATAAAATCCCTCCTAATTTACCGCTAGAATCCTAATCTATACTTCTACTTCACTACTTCTTCAATACTATCTTCTAATCCTTTTCCAAATAGCATATACTCTTCCTCTGGTACAATAGAATTAAATGAGGTCATGAACAAAGGTGGGATTGAGTTGAAAGTTATACCTAACTGTATTACACTTGGCAGAATTATTTTGGCAATAATGCTGTTATTCTTCGAGCCGCTAAGTTCGGCCTTTCTTGCAATTTATATCCTTTGCGGAGTCACCGATCTGATAGATGGTCCAATTGCCCGAAAATCAGGCACAACAAGTCATCTCGGAGCAAAGCTGGATTCTGCTGCCGACACGATACTAATCGGGATCTGCTTATTTACTTTGTATCCGTATCTGGGTCTTACCCTCGAATTCATCCTATGGATCTTCTTGATCGCGGCCATCCGCATAACATCGACAGGGATTGCCCTCCGCAGATTCAAAACTTACGCAAGTATCCATACCTACGGCAATAAACTCACCGGGCTTCTCTTATTTGTAACTCCTATATGGCTTTCCCATAGTAACCCCACCATTTGGACAACCATTGTCTGTATAGTTGCAACCTTATCCGCCGTGGAAGAATTGATCATCCAAATCACATCCACTCAATTACAGCTGGACAGAAAAGGATGGTTTTATAACCCTCCTAATCAGGAATAATGAAAGATACCGTAGTTCCCACCCCAGAAATACTTTGAATCTTCAAGCCTTGTCCATATAATTGTGTTAATCTCCGATCTGTATTAAGGAGCCCAATTCCTTGATCCTTAAGACTTTTTGGTTGCAATAACTTACTGACTTGAGCTTCATCCATTCCAATCCCCGTATCAGCAATGATAAAATGAACAGCCTCCGCATGTGTCTCGATGTGAATACGCAAGGTTCCACCTTTTGCCCGACTTAAGATCCCATGCCGGACGGCGTTCTCGACCAGTGGCTGAATGGTCAGCGGAGGAATTAGAAGCTGTAGATTCGCGTCTACCTCCCATTCAACCTGCAGCCTCTCCTCAAAACGCTGCTGCTGGATATATACATAATTCTCGACCAGCTCCAGCTCTTGCGACAGCGAAACAAGTTTGCCTGCATTTAAGAAGTCAAAGCTGATCCGCAGATAAGTAGTGAATGCATCTGAAAGATCTTTCATTTTGACAGTGTCAAAATCACTCAAGGACATAATCGAATTTAATGTATTAAAGAGAAAATGTGGATGGATCTGCGCTTGTAAATAAGCAGCCTCCATTCTCAAACGATCATTGACTGCTTGCTTCATAGAAGTGAGCGACGAAGCACGATACTTCAATTCCATGGCATCTACTGGCTTGGTTACATAGTCATTAGCGCCAGCCAAGAAACCTGCGTAAACATCCTCCTGCTCACTGCGAGCGGTCAATAGAATAATAGGAAGTTCATACATCGTGAACCGCTCGCGTATCAATCTTGTCAATTCATATCCAGACATGCCCGGCATCATCACATCAGCGATAACCAAATCGAACTGCTCATGATGCAACATATCCAGCGCCTCACGGGCTGAAGTCGTTGTATCAATCCGATAAGCTCCATCTGATAAAATATTTTGCAGAACTTTTAAATTGACCGAATCATCATCAACCGCTAGCACATGTATGATGTCAGCGTCTGTATCGAGCTTCGAGAGTGCCTCTACTTCCTTTGTGTTATAGGCGGCAGCCACCATAGCTGATTTCTCAGCAGTTATCCACGTGTTGAATGGTGACAATGGATCCGAATCTTTTTCTGTATGAAAATCTGGAATAGATGACTGCAGGCTCGCTTTGGCTACAGGTAATTTGAAGCTGAACTTACTTCCCTGACCCGGCTGCGATTGCAGCAATAATTCACTGCCATGCAGTTCGACCAGCTCCTTACAGATGCTAAGTCCCAGCCCAATGCCGCCTTGACCGTAAGCCCCTTGTTCATAGCGCATAAAAACACGCTTTTTCAAAGCTTCATCCATACCTACTCCTGTATCCGTAACATGTATCCATACATCCCCACCCACTTGTTCTGCGGCCAGTTCAACACTTCCCTGTTCGGTGTACTTTAGTGCGTTATGAACTAAATTAATCAGAATCTGCACCAATCGCTCCTCATCAGCATAAACACGAGGCAGATTCTCATCTATAGACATTCGAAGCTCCACCTTCGTCCCACCGGTTAAGAAGCGTAACATATCCAGTACACCTTCAGCCAATGACCTCACTTGCAACGCCTTTATATTCATCACAATCCGCTTATCCTGCAATCGCACAACATCAAGCAAGTCATTCAGCATAAGCGACATCCGGCGACTGACCATAATTAGCAATTCCATGTCACGCTGGCTCTCTTCATCCAGCACATGTTTTTTTCTTGTTAACACACTTTGGGCAATATTCATAATCCCATGCAGTGGAGTGCGCAGCTCATGTGACGTATTGGCTAGAAAACGGTCCTTTAATTTATTGGATTCCGCCAATTGAGCGTTCAGTAACACATTTTGATGGGATTGATGAAAATATCTCCTAAACCAATAGGCGGAAAATGCGGCAAGGGCAGCAATTAAATCTACGGGATAAAACATAAATTGTGAGCTACCGGCATAGTAGACAGCCCCCCACAACATATTATTTAGTACTGCTAACACTGAAAACAATAAAAATAGAGCACCTTCAGCTCGTAAGGATACCATCTTCCAAAAATAATATACCGTCCAACACACTGGAACGTAATACAGGATCATGTAATACCCTTTTCCGATGATATATAACACTGCCTCTTCAGGACCTACAATAATAAATAAAGTAAAAATGAGAACTGACAGGATGTAACTATAAAACGCCTTGCCTTTCCGTCGATTCCCCAATAGTTCCCTTCCCATCAATAAAAGGAATAAACAAAACCCTATATACGAAAGAACCTTTAACCTCAACATCCAGGCAAAATCAACATGAAGAAACCGGAACATCAGTCCATTATGTTCAACCCCAATGGATACAGCCGCAGCGACCATCATTAGAAAAAAAATAATCAGCTCTGTTTTTCGTACATCCATCAGATAGATAATCAATAAATACAACCCATGTAGAAGAAGCATGACTCCTACGACTAGCTGCAAGCCAATGGAATTCCAGTATATAGTGTCTACCTCATGTTGAATGCCAAACTCCACGGACCGAATTATGCCTCCTTTTAGTGGAGACTCATAATTTGACGTCCGAACAAACAGATCCAGATGCTTCTGATCTGTAGGTGTATAACTAATTAAGAATGCTTTCGTCACATAAACATGCTCTTCCTTCTCGTCAGATAACACTCCAAACCGTGAGAGAATTGTTCCATTAATCTCCACTTCAGAAGAAGTATAGATGGATTGGAACCAAAAGCTAAGTGGTTCAGACAAGGGGCGTTCTAGCAGAATCCGCAAATGATAAGTTCCGTATCCATACGCCTTCTTTTGCTCAGCAGAATTGAATACAGAATTCCAGTTACCCGGCACCTGAAGCATTTGGCCTTTTAAAACGCTATCCACATTGGCGGCATTCACCCATTGTTGAGGATAAAACTCCCATTCTCCATCCAATGGAAAGGAGCTTAGTGATTCAAGGTCTACTCCCCGCAAATCGAGCACACCTTGCTCCACAACAGGAGGATTAGACAGATTAAAATGATTGTACCAGCTCCAGCGTATTGCAATCAGCAGGCAGATAAATACTACTATGTACAACATATGACTTAACTTAATTTTATTCTCCGAAGTTCTCATAGACTCCTCATTCGTCAATAGTATTTAATAGTGCTATATCCCTATCTCCAACTTTGAGCAATACAGTATGATTATACTATATTAAGAGGCCTATAGACGTATGTAATCCTATGTTCAGAGGAAAAAAATCAACCATCCCATAGAGCAGATGGTCGATTCTTTTATTGCGATTTATTGATTAGAGCAGATCGCATCGCGGCGAACTTACTAGGCATTACTCCCACATTTGTTTTGAACGTCCGACTGAACAGACTCATCCTTAACGCTCCTTCCAATGTGGGATTCGATGGGGTTAGATTTCCAGTGATGAGAATACTTTATCGAAGCCTGTTTTGGAACGAGAAAATAGTTCAGATGAACTTTGTGATGAAGCTGGCGCTAGCACTTCTTGAGCGATAACGCCCTTGTACCCGATCTTTTTCAAGCTTCCCAAGAATCCGGTAAGATCAATGGATCCTTCCCCTGGATACAATCGATCGGAATCTAGCAATTCCTCTATCGGCAGAGGTTTAGCATCATTAATATGGACATACGCAATTTGATGCGGTTGTAATTTCAGCAGGTCCTCCCTCGTTAATCCATTCGTATGCCAATGATAGGAATCCAGTAACAAACCGATATTTCTCACTTGAATTGAATCCATCCAGTCCAACGTATCTTGCATCGTCCAGATTAGCGGATTTGCCCATTGTGTACGTAAGTGATGAGGACCAACGAACTCTAAGGCTAGTGAAATACCATAGGCGCCTAATATTTCTGCACATAGTCTTAAACGTCTAGTGGCTGCAATCATGAACGGTGCGACCGGAAGATCTGTCGAAGGCAAAATATAGGTACAGCATGTGGTGCAATTTAATGCAGCAGCGGCCTCAGCCATCAGCGTAAGCGATTTCAGACTTTCCCTAAAGCTTTCCTCTGTCGTGCGCCAATCTACCTCTAAACCAAATGATCCTAGCATGATGCCATGACTTTCCAGTAATTGGATGGCCCCATCCTTGCCATACTGCTGTACCAACTCTAATGGATTGACGTCTATGGCCTGAAACCCGAATTGGCTCGCAAGTCTGATATATTCTTCATTAGAAGCAATTTCTCCCAAACCCGCTGTTGTTAATCCTCTTATCATCGTCGTTCTCCCCCTTTATGACCAATCAAACAGTACGCCATTATACTGATCTTTGTTGGTTCTTAATCCCTCATAGGCTTCGCTAGCTTGCTCCGGCTTGATGACATGGCTAATCAAAGGTTCGATGTGCAGCTTCTGTTGTTGCATAAGCTCGAAGACAATGCCAGAATTACGCACCAAGGAATGTTTCACAAACGAATTAGGCTCTGTTGGATAACGCCATTCGTGAGCACCTTTAAATGTAATGCATCCCCGGTTATACAGATGACAGTAATTAAGCACATCCGTAATATCTGTATTGTATTCTCCACGCGGGCTGCCCAAAAAGATGATTTCTCCCTGTGAGCCGATGTATTGAAGACTATCAACTCCAACTTTGGAAACACCGGTTGCCTCAATATGACTGGAAACACCCTTGCCCTTAGTTAACGTCATAATCTGCTCTTTCATCAATCCTTCGCCACTGTCCAGTGTGTAATCCACACCGCATTGACGCGCGGTCCGCAGCCGTTCTTTGGACAAATCCATACCAATTACCGTAGCCCCCTGCAAACGCGCCAATTGAGCTGCAAGATTGCCTACCAATCCAAGACCTGTCACACTCACTTTGTCTCCAAGTTCGATATCCGACACACGTATCGATGTAAAAGCTACCGTAGCCATCCGGGTAAACGGTACCCATTTCAAGTCTAGCGCATCCGGCACTCGAATGAAAACATCCCTAGCTTCAACCACTTGATATTCGCAATGAGTTCCGTAATGAAAAACCACATCGCCCGCTTGAAATTCCTGAACACCTTTACCACATTCTACGATACGACTGACGCTTGCATAACCTGGACACAGCGGGAGTTTTGCCCAATCCTCTTTGCCAGATAACATTGCCATCTCCGTTCCCGGACTAATCAGCGAATAAATCAATTTTACGAGTACCTCATGGTCACCTAAAGCCTTAAGTACAAGCTCCTCTTCAACCGTTTCCACATGGTGTGGGCTCATAAACATTATCTTTCTATTTTTCATCCTCATTACCTCCCATGATCCTCAAACTTTCTATTTAAATGTATGCGTTTTTAGACATCATGTCTTTGACTGCAAAAATGTTTTTTTGTCTAAAAGTAAGATGGGAGGTAGAGTTTAAGTGAGGAGACGACATGTCATTCCTTTCATTTTCGTTCAAAGATCCTTATACTTGCTTGGAGAAGCATTTCAAGGGAGAATGAAAAATATGGACATAAAAAAATTACAATACTTTATCGCAGTAGCAGAGGAACTGCATTTTAACCGTGCAGCTGAGAAGCTAAATATGACGCAGCCTCCCTTAAGCCAGCAAATTCAAGCTCTGGAGAATGAGATTGGTGTGAAACTATTAGAACGGAATAAAAGACAAGTTCGTCTCACGTCAGCGGGGGCGGTATTTCTAGAGGAGGCTAAATCCATTTTATCTCAACTGGAACGCTCTATTAAAACAACACAATTAGTCGATCAAGGAATTATCGGACATTTGAACATTGGATTTATAGATTCTGCAGCTGGTGGAGTATTGGTTGATATGTTAAAAATGTTTCGGGAACGTTATCCACAAGTACAACTCACATTACATGAGATGACGTCTGCTCAGCAGTGGCAGGCTTTACATGAAGGAACGATTCACATTGGATTTGTACGTTATACAGAGTCGGGCAAACATATCGAGCATCGTCCCTTAGTCAATGAATCGCTTATTGCCGTTTTGCCAGAGCAGCATCACCTAGCTCATTTACCGGTGTTATCCATTCGCTCTTTAGCTTTAGAGCCATTTATATCGTTCCCACGTCATTTAGGAGCTCCTTTTCATGACCTCATTATGAGCTTCTGCGCCCAACACGACATGTATCCGAATGTTGTACAGGAAGCCATTCAGATGTACACCATTGTAAACTTGGTAGCTGCTAATCTTGGAGTTTCCATTGTGCCCTCATCAGTTGCTATTTTTCAGCGTGAAGGTGTCGCATTTCGTCCCTTTGAAGAAAGCACACCATCGATTCCCCTTTATGCCGCTTGGAGAACCGATTGCGATCGTGCCTCCTTATCCGCGTTACTAGAGATCATAGGACAAATGAGTTCAGAAGCTATTAATGGTGAATAATATAATATTCAGCCCGTTTTTCTAGGATCACGTTCAACGAGTCCTTCTAGCACCCTATCGATTTCCAACATCACTTCCCTATCCAGACGAACTCCCGCAGCTTTGGCATTTTCTATAACCTGCTCAGGTTTGGATGCCCCAATAATTGCAGATGAAACTTGTGGATTTTGCAACACCCATGCTATAGCCAACTGCGGAAGCGTCAACCCAACTTCGCTGGCGATGGAAGAGAGATTCGAGACCGCCTCAAGCACCTCAGTCCGAAGCCACTGACCCGCCAATTTATTCATAAATGGTGAGCCCGCAGCTGTTGAAGCACGAGAACCCTCTGGCAATGGTTGACCTGGCATATATTTGCCTGAAAGAATCCCTTGAGCAAGCGGCGACCAGACCACCTGTCCAATCCCTTCCCGCTCACAAGCTTGAACTACCTCCGTCTCCATCACGCGCCATAACATCGAATATTGAGGTTGACTAGCCACTAATGGCACCTTTAATTCTCTCGCCAAAGCAGCACCTTCTGCTATCTGATCCGCCGTCCACTCACTTATCCCGACATAGAGAACCTTACCTTGACGTACCAGATCCGAAAAAGCCAAGAAGGTCTCTTCAAGGGATACTGTTGCGTCAAAGCGATGCGCATAATAGATATCAATGTAATCGGTCTGTAATCTGTTCAGTGAAGCATGGCACGCCTCCATAATATGCTTGCGGGACAGACCTCTTGCGTTACGTCCCGTCCCTGTGGGATGGCACACCTTGGTACACAATTCGATATCAGCTCTGTGCACTCCTTTTAATGCTTGGCCCAGCACCATCTCAGCTTTCGTATCGGAATATACATCTGCAGTATCAAATGTTGTGATCCCTACATCCAATGCAGCGCGAACACAAGCATGGGCAGTATCATTGTCCACTTGAGCACCATGTGTAATCCAATTACCATAAGCAATCTCACTTAGATGTAAGCCACTCGTTCCTAATTTACGATAGTTCATTTTATACCCTCCTTTAGATAACAATCTGATTGTAACAAAGAGATATTAATACGAGAAATACTCTTTAAGATGCGATTTAATTCAAAAAAGATATTACTGAGATCCTTAAAGATAATAAAAAACGCCCTTTAGGCGTTTTTTTCGGTACATATTCTGTTTCGAAACTCTAACTTCGCCTATACTCCGGTGAGTATTAACCTCCAAGCCTTGTTACCGCACCACAACTAACAGTACAATAATTCCGAGCCAAAACAGCCAGCTTACTGGGTGACCGAAATTTAATCCCCAGCCGACTCCGAGCCTTTTCTTGACGATTAGGTTTGGATCTTTGCGATTGAAATAAATCATACCTAATCGCCATTTATCATCGTCATGGACAGGTCTGACATTGGAGCTATCGGCAGATCGCTCCAAGCGGCTTTCGCCCTGACCAGCCCAGAACGTTAAGGCCAAGGCGTATAGGATGACAAGGGCTATTATGATTAGGATAATAGGGATAGCGAAACTCATGTTAAGCAGAGATATCATGTTTAGTTGCACGACGGAAAACAGGATAACTATTAAGAAGCTTGCTGTAAGCATAAAATATGACCAAGTACGGCGGTAAGCTGCGTCTTGTCTGATGGAACGGTTAGGATCATTGGGTTGAACCTGCTGCTTTACTCTGCGAATACTCCAATTCTCAAATATGAACAAAAGTGTTATGAACACTTGCATGATCGTAGGCATAAACACAGAACTAAAAGATTTAGCTGCATAGCGGTCTACGTTCCAACTGCTGTTGTAATGGATCGGAATCTGATCAGGAATCAGATCGTAGTTGCGCAGCACAGTTACAATACTAACAACAGTAATTAAAACATGAATGAGGAACCAATTATTAGACAAGCCAATGTTTCTTTTCCGAAATCCAGTGTCCACTGCCATGATCGATGGTTCCAGAGCAATAGGCAGCATAGGTAGTAAACTTTTCATTTTGAAATGATAGCTAATGTTTATGACTAGGGAGATTCCGACCATGGCGAGTGAATAAGTGACAATGATCCAACTTTGTTGCTTGGAATGTTCATCACCGTATATTAGACAGAGGATACAAACAATGAATAGGATGGTATGCAAGGTAGCACTAATCCTAGCATATGACTTCCGCATCTGGCGCAGAGGCTCACTATGGAATTGTACAGGGCTGACGGTGACCCCAAAACTAATCGTCTCTCTTGTTAAATAAGGCATGCTTACCATGAGTACAATGGCAGGTACAAATACAAAGATCATTACTATAACAGGCATTATCGTCATATCATTCGCCTCCTCTTATACATAAGTGTGTATTTAAAAACTCTATAACCCTTATAGCATAGGCGATTCAGCACTATGCCTTTTTGCGTATGATGATCCTATTAACTTAGGATAGGTGATCGACATGAACATAAATTTTATTATAATCGATTTTAGTGACTATAGGGGTGAAATTAACAATTTATCCAGTTTTTTTGCTGCGCAAAGCTACTCATCTGACAACTCAATTATGGCAATTACATCTGTTTGAAATTCTGTGTTGGTAAAGGACTCGCCTCTTATCTGCAATGGTGCGGATTACTGCGTCAGAGTATAAATAAGTCCGTCCATGCAGGAATCATTGGTATGAAAATATTTCCGATTTTTCGCAAAAAGTTCTTGAACGGTTTATCATTCTTCTTTTTAAGCTGCGCCTTCATTTGTGCGCTTTGTGCTTGTAATTGCTCAGCCGAAGTCGCTATTTTCCTAATACTCATTTGACTATATTGAGCAATCTAAATTTTGTATCACTTCTATGATTCCACACGTTCCATTATTGACGAAATTTTTTTTCAACATTAAACTATAAGTTAAGAAATTAAATTTCAAAAAAACCGTTTTTTTCATTTATTAAATTTATCCCAACATTACGGCGCAGGAGGAAATGAAAGATGACGACGACACCAAACATCATCGTAATGAACCATCCAACTAGAGAGCAGCTTGAAAAGATTTACGATATTTTAGATGAATGCTTTTCCGTAGGCCGAGCTTATTTCCAAGAAAGATTAGACCTAGACACCACATATGATCCAGATACAACATGGTTTGCGATGGTTGACGATAAGATTGCATCTAATGTACAAATTTTTCCGTTTCATATTAGAGTCGGTCAAGCGATCTTGAAAACGGGTGCAATGGGGAGTGTCGGTACAGATCTAAATTACCGCGGGCTGGGGCTTGCACACAAAATTCTTCATGCGCAGACCAACTATATGAAAGAAACCGATTATGATATAAGCTTACTTTTGGCTAGTAAGCATGCGTTTTATGAAAAAGCTGGCTGGAGACTTATTCCCGAGACTGCTTTCGCAATTGAAAAACCAGCAAGTTTGGAGCAGCAGCAAAGCAGTGATGAAATCATTCCTTTTGAAGCCTGTTATCTCGATGATATCCGTTTCATCTATGAACAATTTAATAAGAATCGTACCTACACCGTGATCCGAAGTAAAACGTATTGGAATGATTTATTGACCTGGCCGGAATGGAAGAAAGTTGACTGCTTGCTCCTTCGCAGAAATGGGAAAATCGTCGCTTATGGCATCATTGAAAAGAAAGATACTGAACAAGTATTTATTAATGAATTATTGTATTTGAACGAAGCCGAAAACGGTGTTGAAGCTTTGTTTCATGCCTTATGTCAGCTGCGCCAAAATGCAAAGCAAATATTAGCGATGCTCCCAGAGGACCATAAGCTATATTCCTATTACCAACAGCATCAAGCAAATTCAATTCAAATCAATATGGCGATGTGGAAAATGATCAATCTCAGTTCAACTTTCCATAAGCTTCAGCCTGAATTAGAAGATCGCCTAAACCGTAGCAACATAATTGCAGGCCAGGAGCTGCATATTGCACTTCGCAGCAATGAGGACTGTATCTACTTGGATTATAAGCAAAAGCAGCTTTCTGTTTCGGATGCTAGTAATCATACCAATCCCTATACTTCAATAGAAGTAGATGAACGCGAGCTAATGACTTATATCATGTTCGGCTATAATGAAGCAGGCGCAGCAAAGGACAGTACGGAGGACGCTAACATCCTTCAAGCTCTATTTCCGAAACAACAAGCCGTGTTTTATTTGACCGATAAATTTTAAGCCATTTTTGATTCCTACCATTTTAAAATAAGGGTGTGTCGCAAGTCCAACTGCTCGGACTTATGACACACCCTTATTTTTCCATAGCGATAAAAACTAGTCGTTGTTCATTTTTGATCTTCCTAACAGGACAGCACCGTAGGCTGCATCCTTAATCGGCAAAATCAGCTTTGTTTGCGGGTAGCTCTGTGCGAGCTTTCGCTCCAAGGCTTCTTTCACAAAGCGAGACTTTTGCAGCACACTTCCTGCAATCGCAATCGGACTTTCATATAGCTTAAGCCGTTCAATAACAGGCACAACAAGCTCATATAGATTGGCTGCACATTTCTCCGCTAACACTAGTGCATGTGCATCGCCCTTCTCGCATGCGGTCGTCATAATCGGTGCGAGCTGCGCAATATCTTTTTTCGTCGTATTTTTATCATAAACAAAGCCAATAATCTCTTTCACAGTACTTAAGCCAAGCTGATCATATACCATCGCTGGGATGACCGTATCGGTTATTCTTCCGTCCTCCACTTGAACTAATACAGATAATAGATCGCGCCCAATGCTATAACCGCTTCCCTCGTCATCAATCAGATGACCAAAGCCTCCTGTGCGATGCTGCTCTCCTTTTTCATTGACCCCGAAGCAAATCGATCCTGTACCGGCAATGAGAATGATGCCTTGCATCGCATTTTGTGCCCCGTATAATGCAGTTTCTTGATCGCCTGTAATCGTTAATGGCCCGATATAACCGTTATTTCTCACATGCTGCTCCAAAAAATTGATGACCAGCGGATTACTTATTCCTGCCGCACCTATACATATATGAGCAACTTCTTGTAAATTACCGCAGTAGAGCTTCGTTTGACTAAAAATTTCCTCAAAGGAGGCGGCAATAGCATCAGCATCACCACCGTTATAATTAATAGGCCCTACAGTAAAGGTGAATAAAGAGTCTTCCTGGTCATGCGTAATGGTGACAGCTGTTTTCGTGCCACCCCCATCAATTCCAACGATAAATGCCATACCTATGTCCCCTTGTTGTACTTTTTTCAAAGATAAGAATTTATATGTTTCACGCGATATATTATCCTTATATTTCTCGCAGAAACGCTTGCCGTCCTTGAAAGGACGCCGAAGGCGTTTATGCTTGTCTACATCTGTATCGTAATATTGGCGGTGGGTACAACCTCACCATTTAGGATTGGAAGGAGTGATTTGAATGCATCAAGTGTATACTCAAATGCCGCAATTCCGCAGAACTCGCCTTCGATTAACGGTAAATCATACGGGCGACCTAATGTAATGGCCGTTACTTTGCAGCCTGCTGCCAGCAGCTTCTGAACAAGCGCAAGCTGACCTTTGTTTTCACGCGCATTGAACAAGCCGATAACAATATGCTTGTAGCCTTGTACCTTTGGCAGCGCAGCGTTGATTTGCTCCTCGCTCGGGTCAATGTCGATAATCTCATAAGCTGTATTAAAATGCTCCCCTATATATTGCGGAAAGCTAAGAGCTTGATTCAAGCTGCTGGACGCAAGATCGGTGCGGTATGAATAGGAACCCATAAATAACACTTGCTCGTCACCGGTATGAATGGGCTGGAGCTCACCTTTCATGAGGCAGATCGTTTCCGTACGCATTAGCTCATTTGCTCGGCGATGTACATCGCAGCCAACTAGTTCATAATCTAGCTCCTCAATCGTCGCATATTGTGCTTTATAAGCTAAAATTTTTGTAACAGCTGCATCAATCAGCGCTTCATCCAAATCACCGGTGGCTACAGCTTCTTCGATCAAATGAATCGCTTCCTTCACTGTCTCAGGAGTATGACTAATGAATACCAAATCAATACCTGCTTTAACAGCTCCTAACGCTCCTTTTGCCGTACCATAGTATCGTTTGATCGCGTCCATTTCTAAACAATCCGATACAACTAACCCTTTATATCCTAATTTTCCTTTTAATATCTCTGTAATAATGGTATGAGACATAGTTCCGGGCACACCGGATTTTTCAATTTTCGGAAATAAAATATGTGCACTCATAATCGCTTGAGCGCCTTGCTCAATTGCGGCCTTAAACGGCAGCAGCTCAAGCTGCTCTAATTCCTCAAGTGTTTTTTCAATGGTAGGCAAGCCAATATGTGAATCGACATTTGTATCACCATGACCTGGAAAATGCTTAAGTGAGGACATGACGCCTCCATCGAGCAATCCCTTCATCATTTGAATTCCATACTGGGATACTGTTGCAACAGAATCACCATAGGAACGAACATTTATGACTGGATTCAATGCATTATTGTTAACGTCCATAACTGGAGCTAGATTAAAATTAATACCTAATGCTTTCAATTCTCTGGCAGTCATTCTGCCTGCTGCATACGCATTTTCAGGTCGTCCTGAAGAAGCAATTGCCATGGCTCCAGCAACATTGGTCGCGTCTTTAGGCATACGAGTGACTCGACCGCCTTCTTGGTCGATCGTAATAAAGCCCGGGATACCAGTATGTGTCGTGTACCATTGCTGCAGCTCAGTAACAAGCTCGCCTAATTGATATTTATTGTCGATATTATGTGAGAATAAAATAATATTGCCGACTTTATAATGCTCAATAACTTCCTTCAGCTCAGGAGTGATCTCGGTTGAAGGGAAGCCTGTTACGAACATTTGTCCAATCTTTTCGCGCAGGCTCATATGTTCTATTGTTCTCATCAATTATTCACCTTCCTCTAGCGATATAAATGATACTGCTGTGTTATTTCTGCAAATTGCTTGCTTTCCGCTGCAAACTGTTCAAGCAGCTGCTTGGCTTGCATATTGTCCGTACGATACATGTTGTCTCCCCCCAGCAAATCGATAAATGGACGAGAGCCCTCCTTCACAGGAGGCAGGAATGAAAATTGCTCGTACAAATCTCTTATCGTAAATAATAAGGTTACCCCAACTTCTAAAGGCCTCAGCACTTGGAGATCTGTAATGTAAATTTGTACCCCGCCGCATAGCTCGCCACAATGTTTAGATGACGTTGGCTTGAAATGAACTGGACGAAAAAGCACACCCGGGATACCTTTTGCATTCATCTCATCTGCCAATTGCTGCGCTTGAATGAACGGAGCACCAATCATTTCAAAAGGGAACGTTGTTCCACGTCCTTCGGAGCAGTTTGTGCCTTCAAATAAACATGTTCCTGTATATAATAACGCCGTTTCATATCGTGGTATTCCAAGTGAAGGATGAACCCAAGTTAATCCTGTATCCGGGAAGGACATGCTCCGTTCCCAGCCTTCCAAACGAACGACATGCAGCGATGCATTCCAATTCATTTGATCATTTGCCATCGTTGCTACCTCACCTGCTGTTAAGCCGTATCGCACGGCTAGCTCGTAATTTCCAACAAATGATTTGAAGCCGGGCTTCAAGACATTCCCTTCTACCGTTACCCCGTTAAGCGGATTAACACGATCAAGAACAACAAATTCCACACCTGCATTTGCACAATCTTCAAGTGCATACAGCATCGTATAAATAAATGTGTAATAGCGTACACCAACATCTTGAATATCGTATACAATGATGTCTACTTCATTCAGCATTTCTTTTGTTAAACGCTTGGAGTCTTTACGGTACAAGCTATAGACTGGAACATTCGTAAAAGGATCCATGTAAGTGTCTACTACTGCCCCTGCATCCAAATCTCCGCGAACGCCATGCTCAGGTGAAAACATCGCAGCAAGATTAAAATTTTCATGTAAAATAGTAATCGTTGATGCAAAATCCTTCGTAAGACCTGTCGGCGCTGTAATCAATCCTACGCGCTTACCTTCGAACAAATAACGATAATTCGTTATAGAATCAATCCCATTTAACACCATATGAAGCTGCCTCCTAGCTGCTTTTTCGCATAAATGGATAGAACAAGGGAATGTTTCCTGCAATACATAGAAACACTCCCTCTTAGCTAGTTGAATAGTTACCAAAGACTAGACTGCCTAACCTTCACCGTTTCAGCTGGCACCATAAATGCTTCTGCATATGTCTTTCTTGCTTCACAGCCGCGAACAACTGCTAGTGCTTTATAGTAATCCATGTATTTGAAAGATTTGCTATTCGTCACAAACCAATGCTTGCTTAAAGCATCTATCCATAGATCAAATGCCGCTTGATCGAAATCCACATATACGTAAGGGACATAATCAACCGCATCCTCCCAGTTTTCGGAGTAATATAATCTTGCTGCAAAGTGCGCGGGGAGCGCTCGTTCAAAGGATGATAGACTTGCGAAGAAACGGGCATCATTTACGATATGATGCGTTAGCGCATGGTCCTTATGCATACTGTTTTTCCAGTGTGTAATAATAATGTTAGGCTTCACGCGACGAATTACATCACAAACCTCCATACGAATTTCTTGATTGTCAGGCAACTCTCCGTCACAATAATCATCGAATACAATGGCTTCACCACCTAGCATATCCGCAAAAACCTGTGCCTCTTTCACTTTTTGCTGACGATATTCCTTCATATCCTGTCCTGCCGGGACCCCTCGTTCACCCGCAGTTAACGCTAATGTCACAATGCGATCTCCCTTTAAACTATGACTAGCGAGCACACCACCAGAAGCTAGCTCCACATCACCAACATGCGCTCCAATTGCTAATACTGTGAATTTTTCGCTCATCTTTAAAGTTCCCTCCGCAATATAGAAAATTGTTTTTCAATAGTAAAGCCCGCTTTTTGATAGATTCGAAGAGCCGGATTATTATTTCCAGTGAATAGAGAGATATATTGACAGCCCACATTTTGAAAAGCTTCAACCATTCGGAAAAATAATACACTGCCAAGACCATGACCCTCATGCTCTGGGTGCACTCCGATACCGCAAAAAAATGCTCTTCCATCAGGCTGCGAAATAATTGGACCTGCAAAGCCCACAACCTCGTTGCCGTACACAGCTACTACAAGTGGTGCGCCAACCTTCACATAAGTAACAATATCCTTCTTCCACTGCGGATTTTGCAGGGCAGCAAGCGTTGCTTCAAGCCCTGTATGTAAATCAGGGACATAGGACGTAATGTAATAGTCCTTGCTATTTGCATTGGTTTCCTTATCTAAAATATCTTCGGGAACTATAAAGCTTCCGAGTTTTAAATACATGCCGCATTGCGTCGCTCGATCTTCGTAGCCTCTAGCCATTAAAGCTTCATATAATGGCTGATCCTTACTGATGCCCGGGGCATTATTATGCTCATGCTGAGGTGCACTTGGTATACTCCACTTCAGCTTAACAGGGTTGAAAAACAATACATCCGCTTGTCTTTTCCCAAGTTCTTGGAATCTTTTTTCTAAACGCAATAGAAAAGCATCGTAAAGCTCCAGAGAAGCCACATGGGAATCTATAATAACACTCGTAATATAACCGGCCACATCTCCAAGAGGGAGATCAGAGCCGCAGCAGCCAGCTGCAAAACCAACAATCCCTTTTTCGTCACAGCCTACCCATATACAGTCAGCGTCAAAATAAGGATGGTCGATGAATGTATCTTGAAACTCTCGCTCTGTAAATGGCTTATAATCATATTTTGTAGCCTCACGATTCCAAAGCTCTACAACTGCAGAGTGATCTTCAATTGAAAAGGGTCTGATTTGCAACATTTAAGCCTCCTGTGAACGTCCAATATAGGGCCAGGAAATTTTGCCCATTACTACTGGCTGTGAAGCTCCAGTTACTAGCGGGATATTGTTGGGTAAGCGCTCCATCGTGTAATACGCTAGCAGAGCAAAAGCAATTGCTTCCTTAGCATCACTATTACCACCGATATCCTCCTGCGTCAGCACCTGCACGTTATGCGGTGCAAATAAGTGCTGCAAATCACGCAAAAGCGTCTTGTTATAGCTTCCACCGCCGCCAATTAACAATTGCTCAGCCTGGTGCTGCGGTGCAATATACCGTTCATAGCTATCGACGATGCTCCAGGCAGTTAAGTACGTAGCTGTTGTAACAACATCTTCTGCTTTCCAGTGATTAACCTTCATCATTTCAATAATTTGTGCCACGTATTGTTGGCCAAACCGTTCTCTGCCTGTCGATTTTGGTAACGGCATCGTATAATATTTATCCTGCTGCATCCATTTCAATAGCTCATCAATCACTTGACCGCCCGCACCAATTTCGCCATTAACATCCATTGTCATTGGTATAAATAATTGCGATACAAGGCCATCGATAATCATATTTCCAGGACCCGTATCAAAAGCAAATACCTCATCCGGTGAGGCATTTACAGGCAAAACAGTCACATTGCCTATTCCGCCAATATTTTGCATCAGAAGTGTTTTCTCTGGATTGTTAAACAATAAGTATTCGGTAAATGGTACTAACGGAGCTCCTTGTCCACCCATTGCCATGTCAGCAACTCGAAAGTCTGATACGCAAGGAATCCCTGTGCGATTGGCGATAACTGCACCATCCCCAATCTGAACGGTACAATGCAGATTATAGCCGCCCATAACATTCTCTTCCGGAGCATGATAGATTGTTTGACCATGCGATCCTACTGCGAATATTTGCGAAGGCGAAAGGCCGCATTTCCCTATAACGGATAATGTGGCTTGGGCGTATAATTCGCCAAGCCACATATTCATTGCACCAACCTTATCAATCGTAGCGCTAGCGGGATCAAAAAGCTCAAATATGGAGTTTCTAACTTGCACCTCAAAAGGTGTGTTTTCAAAAGCCAGTAATTCAATCTCTACTCCATGCTCTTTTTCGGCTGAAGGGAAAAGCTTAACTACTGCTGCATCAATACCATCTACTGATGTACCTGACATCAAGCCAACTAAGTATGTTGCATCCACTTTTGATTGTTTGTCCATTAACCTTTCACCGCTCCAACTGTTACCCCTTCAAGGAAGTATTTTTGTAAACTGAAGAATAAAATAAACATTGGAACTGCTGAAATGGTTGCCCCCGCCATCATCGGTGCAAAGTAAGTTGTATTCGCAAAGCGAAAGTTTTTCAAGCCGACCTGAATGGTTTGCATATCCATCGTATTCGTTACTAGGAACGGCCAGAAAAAGTCATTCCATGCCGCCATGAACGTTAGGATTGCTAGTACTGCCATAATTGTTTTAGATAGAGGCATAATGATATACCAGAAGATTTTAGGCTGGGAACAACCTTCGATTTTAGCAGATTCAATAATTTCACCTGGAATGGAGGACATGAACTGCTTAACCAAGAAGATATTGTATACCGTTACTATGCTCGGCATAATCAACGCAGTGTACGTATTTTGTAATTCAAAAATATTTACGATCAAAATATATAGTGGAACCTGAGTAACTTGAACAGGAATCATCATAGATCCCAGCAAAATAGCGAACAAAATGTTTTTCCCTTTAAATTTCATTTTTGCAAAAGCATATCCAGCAAGAGTAGCAAAAAATACGTTAGATACCGTGATACACGCTGCCACTATAAAAGAGTTCAATAACCAGTCCCATGTATGTGGGCTAAAGTTAAAAAAGAATTTATAAGATTCAAATGAAATCTTCTTTGGTAGGATAGAATAGCTCATTGCACCAGCTTCTACCGGATCACCGAACGAGGAAATGACCATAAAGTATATCGGGAATATGGTAGCTGCGGCGAATAGGATAAGGAACGTAATGTTTGCACCATTACGTATAAACAGATACCCTTTGCTTCTTAAGCTATTGTTGTACAAACCCATAGTATTCTGCTCCTTTTCCTAGTATTCTACATCTTTACCTATAAACTTGAATTGAAGGAATGAGATAAATCCGATAATCGCTGCTAGAACTAATGATTGTGCCGCTGCCTCACCAAACTCAAAATATGTGAACGCATTGTTAAAGATTAACAAACCTACCATTGTTGTTGCATGGTCTGGTCCACCGCCTGTCATAAGATAAGCGTTTTGGAATACTTGGAAGGAACCGATAACACCCGTAACAAGTAGGAATAGCGTTGTTGGCTTAAGGAAAGGGACAACGATAAACCAAAGCTTTTGCAGGAAAGACGCGCCATCAATTTCAGCTGCTTCATAATAGCTGTTATCAATAGCGAGTAATGCGGCTATATAAATAATAATTGCTGTACCATGACTTGATAACCATGACATTAACACAAGTGAGAACATTGCAGTTGCACTGGAACCAAGCCAGTTTTGATTTTCAATACCTAAAAAACTCACGAGCTTATTGGCAATACCTGATTTTAAAGGATCGAAGATCCACAGCCACACAACAGAAAGCGCTACACCAGATGCTACGGCTGGCAAGTAATATAGTGCTTTAAAGATCGTTTGTGTTTTTTTCTTGAAAGGAATAATCAAAATTGAAATTAAAAATGACAGAAGAATATTAAACGGAACAGTTAATAGCGTATATACTAACGTGTTTTTCAGCGCTTTCCAGAAAAGTTCATCTGAAAACGAGTTAACGAAGTTATCCATGCCGACAAAAGTGGATCCTAATGGACCATATTTTTGTAAGCTGATAATAAAAGCATTGATGACTGGATATGCGGTAAATAAAGAAAACGCAATAAGTGCTACTGCGATAAACGCGTATCCCCAACCTGAGTCACTTTCGAGCTTCAATTTTTTTCTTTTAGTCAACGTTTGATTCATTGGGTCGCACCTCTCTTCTAAAAACAGTACAAGCTCTAGCTAATTTAGAAGGAAAGCTGTACGTTCTAGCTACGCACAGCTTTCACATGTCAGCCTACGACAGACTAGTCAACTACAATACCATCTTTACCGAAAGATTTAATTGCAGCCGCTTTAACTGCATCATACATTTCTTGTGGAGCAATCTCATTTGCAAGTAAGGCTTGTAGTTTAGGAATAATAACTTCTGTTTCAATTTTTAATGCTTCAGCAGCCAGATCAGTAGGAATATCTGTACGAGCCGGAAGCGCTTTTGCCATCATAGCTTTACCTGCAGCAACGTTATCTTCGTTACGAGGGAATTTTTCAAGTACTTCTGCATTACGTGCAGATTCAGTAATTGGTGATAAGAACAGCTCATTACTGTAGTTAGCAGCAATTGAACCAGAAGACAAGAAATTCGTTGCTAGGGCAATATTTTTGATGTGCTCTTCAGATGGAGCTTTTTTACCACGAAGTGCGATATAACCATCAACGATTGAAGTAGGGACATAATCGGCACCGTTGAATGTTGGGACTGGAAGTGAAATATAATCAACTTCAATAGAATCTGCAACAGCTGAACCATCGTTCGCTTTAATCTTCTCATTGTTTAGACGAGCAGAGTTTTCAAATGCAGATAAACCTTTACCTGTGATCATCGTTTGGCCCGTTAGGAACATGTTCCACCGTTTGCCAGCATCGATAGAGCTTAGCTCTTTAGGCATAGAACCATCGTTGATCATTTCGCGAATAGATGTAAGTAGCCCCAAGAAGTTTTTGCTTGTATACGTATATTTAAGATCTTTATCGAAGTAATCTGGTAAACCTGCAGTTTTAGCAAGAATAGCTAGATAGTCTTTAGATGCTACACCAGATGTTGCAAACACGAAACCATAACGAGTAGTTTCACCTTTATCATTTTTCACTACGCCTTTAGAAATTGCATTACGGAACTCTTCATAAGTCCAACCGTTTTGTTGAATGCTTTTCCAATCAATTCCGGCTTCTTCAAGGAATTGTTTGTTACCACCGATAGTGTGGATTTCCATATATGCTGGTAGGCCGTATTGAGCGTCACCTAGTTGGAAATATTTCAATGGAACTTCGTCATAATCGGCCTTGGCTTCATCAGAAAGGGCACCGTTAAGGTCGATTAGTACATTAAGTGCTGCATATTTCGAAATTCCTGAAGCACCGATAAAAGCAATATCTGGAGGAGAACCTGCATTTACTTGAGTATCAAGTTTTTGCGTCATATCTTCCCAGCTCGCTGGTTCGATTTTCAAAGTCAAGTTAGGATGTAGTGTATTAAATTCTTTTTCCATATCAGCAAAACGTGTTTGATAGTTCGCTGATATCGGAGGTAAAAGTGCTGTAATCGTATCCTTTTTAGGCTCAGAACCACCGTTACTAGTTCCTGTATTACCGGAATCTGTAGAAGTTGTAGCGTTATTTCCGTTTCCACCGCAAGCCGATAAGAGTGATACCATCATGATTCCTGACAAAAACAGAGTTAATCCACGTGATCTTTTTTTCATCGAAAACAGCCCCCTCAATTATTAATAGCATCCATCCTGTTATTCCACTTTTCACACCTAAACCAATGATGCGATTGCCTGTTTCAAGCGTCCTCCGTTTGCGTTAAGTACTTGTTCTGCTTCTTTTGCATCTAACCCCGATTTAATCATCATAATTGCCAGCTTACAGTTCATAGATGCTTTTTCAAGTGTTTCTGCGGCGGTTGATGTATCTACACCAGTCGTGTTCATGATGATACGAATCGAGCGATCTACGAGCTTAAAATTACTAGCCTTCAGATCAACCATCAAGTTGTTGTACGTTTTTCCTAACTTGACCATTGTGCATGTTGTCAGCATATTAAGCACCAACTTCTGAGCAGTTCCTGCCTTTAATCGAGTCGAACCGCTAATGACCTCAGGTCCTACAACAGGTGTTATACAAACATCTACAATGGGTTCGAACTTTGAGCCTCTGTTGTTACAAACACCGATAGTAGCTGCTCCAAGTTCCTTTGCTTTCGCTAAAGCTGCAATAACGTAGTTTGCACTACCGCTTGCCGAAATCCCAATTAGTACATCTTTGTTTGTTACACCAATGCTTTCGATTAATGCGATCCCTTCATCCATATCGTCTTCACAGCCTTCAACCGCAGTACGCAAAGCAATATCACCACCAGCGATATAGCCCTGCACCAAGGAAGGATCTGTACCAAAGGTAGGAGGACATTCGGAAGCATCCAGAACACCTAATCTTCCTGATGAGCCAGCTCCTATGTAAAACATTCTTCCACCATTAGACAACCTATGATGTAGAATATCTACCGCCTTTGCAATCTGCGGAATCTCCTCAGTTATAGCTCTGGGGACCAGTGCATCTTGTTGATTCATTAACTGGATCATTTCTTCCGTAGTACATTCATCAATCATTAATGTGTCTGGATTCACAGCCTCTGTTGTCAATCCCGCAAGGTAGTCATTCATAGCCATCCTCCTTCTTCCCAGTCTCAATCTGTCACCTAGTTAACAAAACGTGTTATATTAACTTACAATTATTATGCTCTTATACTAATACAACACCATCGCTTCGTCAATAGATTTTGAAATATAATTTCATAAAGAAATTAAATTCTGATGTTTTATTTCATTTCTTACATACTATGTTATACCACATTTATAAAGCGCTTACAAGATACAATTTAAATTTTTACCAATTGCTTTGATCGCTATGGCTCTAAGGTTAAAGCGATTTAAAAAAATGTATTATTTGCTGATTATCGCTCTAAACGAAACATAAAGTTACATCATCCGCGTTCAACCGGATGATGTTTCGTCTTCGATTCCATTCATTTTCTTCCTCATTATTGTGTGCCAAGCTATTAATTATTGAATTAAACTACTTATTATATTCATTAGATCGACGTATTCATCATGTAGATAATCTAACATGGATTGATATGTAGTACATTTTAGTACACGAATAAGCGAATGGAATACAAAAAAAGGAAAGCATTGATCCATGATCAATGCTTTCCTTCACATTCATTCTATCAGAACCTAATTTCTAAGTTTTTTCTTTAATATATTATGCGTTTTTGTTAAGTAGGTTTTTACTTCTTCATATTCTGCACTTGCGACACCAGCAAATAATATGTCGATGATCGTAAGCATCGCAATACGCGAGCCCATAGCCCCACTGCGGATTGTTATTTCAGGTGTGGATATGCTCAGTACAATATCCGCCCGCTCCGCAAGCTCACTTTTATTGTACTTCGTAATCGCAATACATTTCGCTCTATTCTTTTGGGCAATTTCCAGTGCATCAATAATATCACTAGTTGCTCCAGAGTTAGAAATGAAAATGGCAACATCATCTTTCTCAAGTAAAGTTGCTGCCGTGAGCTGACTATGACCATCTGTATAGGCATGACACATCTTATTAATTCGCGAGAACTTCTGTTCCCCGTCCATACAAACGAGTCCCGAAGCACCTATTCCAAAGAAAACAATTCGCTTACTATGACATAGTAATTCTACAGCTCTTGTAATTTCTTTTCGATCAATAACACTAAGCGTATCCTCAATGGACTTGCAATTATTCAATGAAATATTTGATATAATTGTCGAGAGATCATCACCTGGCTGAATATCTGTATATTGAGCCTTTGAATCCTCATCACGAGAACCCAAAGATGCCGATATACTCACAATAAAATTGCGGTATCCGCTGTAACCCATCGTCTTACAGAAACGAAGGACAGATGCATCGCTTGTCTTACTCGATTGAGCCAATTCCTTAATCGACAAATGAGGGATCTCTTCCGTATTTTCTAAAATGTAATCTCCGACCAATCGTTCAACTGGTGTAAAACTCTCTCGCATATCACGAATTTTAATTAATACGTTGTCATTTAGACTCATAATCTACCTACTCTAGATTTAATTAACACCTTTATTAATATCATAAACAATATAAACAACCTATTTCAATAACAAAATACGTTTCGGCATATCAAAGCTAATATTAATTAATCTATTAAAATCATCCTACTCTTAGGACATCTGGTGACTTTACGTTGATTATAGCGTAATAAAGTTGTAAGGTATAGTCGATAATTATATACTTTCTGATATGGTGAAACAAGGGACCACAAAGGTCCCCGAAGATTCTTTCTATTGTTCTCAGCATACGTAATACGCATGTATTTTTAAATTTCACTGCCGTCTAAATATGACTCAATTTGTCAACTACATCCTGTGATGTAGCACCGTACTTGAACCATTTAATTTGCTAGCAAGCTGCTTTAATGTAGTCAAGAACACCGGCATGGCCGCTACACTTAGTAATAATAGTGCAATGATTAATACGAATGCTACCTGTATAAGTGTCGTTACCCGAAGGAATCAACGCGGCGCAGGTGATCCAACATCCCCTTCAAGCTCGTTATACCGCATCATCAGGAATATGCTGTAATCAACGCCCAGGGCTGCAATCAAGCCATCTAATGGCATTCCAAAAGCTGTCTGCAAGTTCTTCTTCGAGCTCAAGCGAATACAGTAACTCACCTTCTTCCATCATTTTAGCGAACATCTTCAAAGGGCCATATACAGTGCAGATCAATGCCATGGAAGGCAGGGGGCGTAACAAGTTCTCCTCCTTACCGGATTTGACTATATCTAGAATGAATTTTAATAAATGACCGAATATTGCTTTGCTATGTTCGTCTAAGTAATATCCATCTTCATGCAAGTCTTTCTTTTGCGATTTTTTTGCGCAAGAAATAAAGAGTTCTTTATAATGTAATAATGTACATAAAGACGGATTTGGAGGGAAATAAATGGCAAGTCGTAAATGGGTATTAATCATAGACGATGAAGATGATTTAGCGCGTCTGATGAAGGCTGTTTTACATAAAGAAGGTGTTCCAGACGTTGTAACTGCCGGGACCGTTGCAGAGGGTTGGGACAAGTTCCAGGAGTATAATCCTGAGCTTATATTGCTTGATATTATGCTCCCAGATGGAGAAGGATATGACTTATGCAGAAAAATTCGGGAAACATCAAATGCACCCATCTTATTTATGTCTGCAAAAGACGAGGAAATTAATAAGCTGTTAGGACTGGCGATAGGTGGCGATGATTATATTACTAAACCGTTCAGTCCGAAAGAAGTCGCTTATCGGGTAAAGGCACAACTGAGAAGAGCTGGCTTTACAGAAGAAAAAAAAGCTCCGAAAAGCTTACAAGCTGGCCCCTTTGAGCTTAGTGCCAATGAGACAGAATTAAAAAAGAATGGCGAGGTCCTCGTGCTAACCGCCAAAGAAGTCGGTTTAATGAGCTGTTTTATGCATCATCCCAATCAGATTCTAAGCAAAGAAACCTTGTTTGGACAGGCGTGGGGTGAGGACTTTTTTGGTTCCGATAATACAGTGATGGTACATATTCGGCGCTTACGCGAAAAAATTGAGGCCGACCCTTCAAATCCTTCCTTTATTTTGACGGTTAAAGGGTTAGGTTATAAATTAAATACCAAGGAGTGAGACTAGTTGAAATGGAAATTGACACTCCGCTTTTTAAGATCGGTTATGACTATTGTTGTGATCGTTGGTATTGTAAACGCGATTTTGTTCCTTTCCTTATTCGTTATAAAGGTAAATAATAATAACTTTGGCACTGAAGAAGCATCTGCAGAAACCTTTAGCCGGACCTTTTCACAATACGTAGAATTACAGGCCGGCAAACCTGTTGTGAATGAAGAAGGTCTCAAAAAACTACAAGAAATGAGTGCCTGGGTACAATTCTTGAATGACCAAGGGGAGCAAGCAGCTGCCTTTTATACCCCTGAAGAATTGAAAACAGAGTATTCTCCTATTGAAATTGTACAAATGTATAAATATAAAGAATTAGATGCACGCACGACGGTTTTTGTCAGCGAAGCCCAAAATTTCAGTTACTTTTTAGGGATTAATAATCCAAAAATAGGCCGGTACGTAATGACCTATGACTACGCTAAAATTTTCAAAGATGTTAATGTTTTTCTTTTCATTTTTTTAATCGTTGATGTGCTTATTGTAATCCTCATTGGATTTCTATTTGGGAAAAAGTTAACTGCACCCCTTCATACATTAATAGAGGGTATTCAACAGCTCAGGGAACGACGTTTTAAGAAAATGCCTACTCCCAAAGGTGTTTATGAAGATGTTTTTCGTAATATGAATGAACTATCTGAAAAGCTCGATCGACATGAAGAGGAACGTAAACGTCTCGATCAAATGCGTGAGGAATGGATTAGCAATGTTTCACATGACATGAAGACACCACTTGCTTCTATTCAAGGTTATGCAGAATTTATTAACGACAGTGCCACAGATTTAACAGCCCAAGAATTACAGGAATACACGTCAATTATCAAGAGTAAATCGATGTATATGAAAGATCTGTTAGATGACCTCAATTTAACGACACGTTTGCGTAATCACCAGCTATCCCTGCAATTTGAAGAGGTGAATCTCGTTCAGTTTCTACGAGAAATGACGATTGAACTTTTAAATGACCCGACCTTTGGTGAACGGAAGATAGAGTTTGAGGCAAATGTGGTTAAAGCTGTACATAAAGTAGATAAAAAATTACTAAAACGAGCGATCCTTAACTTGATCTACAACGCGCTGGTGCATAACGATGAAAATGTTGTGGTGAAGATTCGAGTGGAAACCATTAGTCCGCATACCCAAATTACAATTTCTGATAATGGCCAGGGTATTCCAGCTAAAGATCTGGAACAGGTTTTCGAACGCTACTATCGGGGTACAAACACAACGAGCAAGCATGGAACTGGGTTAGGAATGGCCATCGCCAGAGATATTATTTGGGCTCATGAGGGGAAACTCGATTTGACGAGCGATGAAAATACCGGTACCACCATTACTATACTTTTATAATACAAATGACTTACCTACTCATTAGCAGAGAAAAGGGCTGTGCTCCATTACCTTTATTGGAGACAGCCCTTCTTCAATTTATTAGTTTTTTATTGCTTTTAGCGGAATATCCTCTACCTTCACTTCATCATATGAGGAGACTTGATCACCTTTTTTTACATACATTTTTAAGTAGGCGCCTTTACGAAGATTTTTTTGTGCATTAAATTCCAGTGGAATTGTATTACCTTTGGCATTTGTAGCTTCTAGTGTATAGGAATAGGAAGTCATCACTGTACCATCACTCAGTTTATATTCATGGGGTTCCCCATCCTCTGTAATTTGTAAATAGTAATTTTCGGCATTCATGCGATTGAAATCAATCTTTGCTAGAGCAAAGACACCTACAACCCCAATAACAAACAAAATACCCATAGTAATTAGAAATTTTTTCATCTCAATCATCCTTCTGTTCTATTATTTAGTGTGATAATACGATTGTATGAAGCTATGGTTAAGAAATAATACAACCCATAAATTATGGTATAAGCAATCATCCAGAGCAACACTGGCTTTGCTAAATCTATCATCAGTAGACTAGAGAATGCTTTTAAAGCCACTACACTATGCAATAACCCTACTATAAGCGGTACAACAAAGATAACGAATACCTGTGACGCAATGGATTTCCGCATTTCTTTTGCACTGACACCCATTTTATGCAGCATATTGTACTGTGCTTTATCTTCTTCTGCCTCAGTTAAAACTTTAAAGTAAATGATACTGCCTGTTGCAGCCAGAAATACGAGTCCAAGGAAACTTCCTATAAAAAGTAGAGAACCCACACTTTCCAAGCTTGTTTGGAAATCTTGAGGCCTGCTTGAAAATAGCGCTTCTTCAGGTAATTGGTTTGCAATTTTTGCAGATAAATCCACAGAGGCATCCTCTACCCCAAGAACACGATAGCGTAGCACTTCCCCATCATTTTGCAACACTTTATACTGGTCATCCGAGACTACCACGGTTATACCTGCTGTACCTACATTCAATACGCTTTGCGTTTTAAAGCTTTGGAATGTGAGAGGATGGCCGTTTCCTGTTGTTATAGTTTTTCCTGTATATATAGGTGAGAACCTTTTGTCATATCCGATATCTAAAATAACCGCGTAGCCGTCCTTTACATCTAATTTTTCTTTATGTTGTAAACTTGCTAATTGGTTGTATGTTTTTTCATCGATAACTGTATATCCTCTTTTATCAGAGCTATCGAATGTTGATGGCGAGTTTAACTCTTTCGTATGAAACGTAATGGATAGTGCTTCAATATTTTTATCGTATTTTGTATCTGATACTACAGCACTCACTTGCTTGTCCATTTCTGCATCTGTGGATTGATACATAAAGGTATTCGGATTAATCGTTTTCGCCGAGTCATTCGTATTGTAATAAAGGCCATAGACCGCTCCACCGGCAGTTACTGTCGTAGCACTCAACACGGCAATCACAGTTAATGTACGTGCGTTCCCACGAATACGATAGAGCAGCTGCGAAATAGTAATGACATGAAGGCCTTTCCAAAGCCACCTTTCATTTTTCTTAATCATTGCTAACACAAAGCCAGTCACACTGTGGAACAATAAAAATGTACCCAAAATAACCGTTGTTAAAATAATTAATACAGTCAAGGGCAATCCAATTTTTTCCCATACCTTAGAAGTGAAAAGGTCCTGCATTGCAAGCCAATAGCCCAAGACAATGAGTAACACTCCAAGAACAGCTACTATCATAGATGGTTTAGGCGCCACTTCTCCCTTTTTGGAAGCATGAAATAAATCAATCAACTTAAATTGATAAATCAAGCGATAGCCTTGAAACGATGTTACTAAGAATATAACTAGAAATACGATAACCGTGTTCATCGCTGCCGCCGCTGAAAATGTAAAGGGTGCTACAACGTCATAACCCATTAAATGAATTAAAATCGTCATAAATCCTTTTGAACATAGGAACCCAAGTACAATTCCTACTACTAAAGAGAATAATCCTAACAATAAATTTTCGAAAAAGAGCATAAAGCCTATTTGACGATTACGTACCCCCAGCAACGCATACAGTGCGACTTCTTTTTTACGTTTTTTCATAAAAAATGAATTGGAATAAGCTATAAATATGAACACGAAAAAGATAAGAATGACTGCCGCTCCACTCATTAGGGAACCCAGTTTTTGGGATGAAGCCGTCTGTTCAGCTATCGTATCACTATATTTTAAGGTCACAAATGTAAAGTAAATGATGATACTAAACACCATCGATGCGATGTATAAAAAATATTGCGAGAAGTTTCTGGCTATATTTTTTCTTGCTAGACTAAATAACGTCATCTACCTCACCCCCAATGGCCGCATGAACATCTAAGATCTCTTGGAAGAAGGCTTTGCGTGTCTGATCACGACGATAGATTTCTGTTGAAAATGAACCATCCTTGATGAAAATGATCCGGCGGCAGAAGCTTGCGGCAAAGGCATCATGGGTCACCATCATAATGGTCGAATTGTTATTTTCATTTAAAGTACTTAAGCTTTCCAATAAATCTGTTGCTGATTTGGAGTCAAGTGCACCTGTTGGTTCATCAGCCAAAATCAGTGCTGGCTCTGTCACGAGCGCTCTAGCCGCAGCGGTTCTTTGCTTTTGACCCCCAGAGATTTGGTAAGGATATTTCCCCAGTAAATCTTCAATCCCAAATACTTTAGAGATCTGAGTCACAAGGTGATTAATTTTCTTCGCTGGAATTTTAGCAATCGCCAGGGGAAGCAATATGTTCTCCTTTACCGTCAAGGAATCGAGTAAATTGTAATCTTGAAAGATGAACCCGAGATGTTCACGCCGGAAGTCTGACAAAGCTGCTTCCTTCAGATCATGAATACTCTTGTTCTTCATATATATCTTTCCTTCTGTTGGAGAATCTATGGTTGCTAACAAATTTAGCAAGGTTGATTTTCCCGCTCCGGAAGGTCCCATAATCCCTACAAACTCACCTTCATGAATGTCAAAAGACACGTTTTCCAACGCTGTGTAAGCAGCACTTAACTTCCCGTACACTTTTTTTACGTTTTCTACTTTTAATAATGGTTCCATTCATTTCACCTCATAATTTGCTGATACTTATACTATAGGCACCGAACCTTACAGCAAATTCATGCCAACCTTACAACAAGCTTAAATCTACAAAAAAAAGATACCCTGTAGCCATTTAAGACTACGGAGTATCCCTTTGCTATTGAATAGCATTCATTTTTTTCTGGTTGTATATAAATCAGAAGCTTCATCAAAGTAAAAGCGGCGTTTTTGTTTGCCAAACACGACTAATATAACATGAACGAACAATACGATCGTTAAAATGAGAGAGGTCAATCCAGCACCTAGCGTTAAGAATATAGATGCCTTATAAAATGGAGAATCCATTGATATTTCCACATTATTCAACGTTTTCGCAATGACTGTTATGAAGTACATCGCGTAAATGGCACCAAAGCGTTTAAATAATCGCTTGTTCGTTTCCACTCGACTTATTTTACTGTCATAGCGATAACGCATTATTTTCGTACCGATTGTCGATCCATTCCAAATCATCGGAATAATAAAAAAGGTTACAGAAAGTGTAATGGTGCTTGCAATAAATTCACTAACCATATTAACGTTGGTCATACTCAACACAACTTTAACTACTAGGTTGCTGATAAATAGATCAATAATAACAGCCAGTAACACAGACATCCCTCTTACTTCATCAAGCGCTAATAATCTTTCCGCTTTCTCCTTAATTTTCTTTTTTGACGGGAATAACGCCAACACAGCTGGAGCAATAAAGAACCCCAGTACACCGCCAGTAGTATTTAACAATAAATCATCCACATCAAAAATACGATAAGGGCAATTATAAATCCCGTAAATGCCGGTTACCTGTGTTATCTCATAAAATAAAGTTAATAAGAACGTGAAGCCTAGAGCTTTCTTCCAATATTTCTTATCATGAAAAAAGTATCGCAGATAAACACCAAAAGGTAATAATAGCAAGAAATTAAAAAACGCTTGATAGAATGAGGGTTGGCTAAATAATAGCCTATAAGTTGCAGGCTGTGATAACACGATGCCACTATTCCCAAAGGTGCCCACTATAAATTGAAATGGCATAAGTGAATAATGTTGTGTACCCGGTTTTTGAAGAGAACAAGTGTTACGTATTTCCGGCAACGGCAACAATACTAAAAATAACGCTGCTAGAAAGTAAAAGATAAACGAAAACGAAATTAACGTGGTAGAAAAGGGAAGGTAATTATATTTTCTATAGGTATAAATGAGCCATGGGATAAAAAAGGCAAATGCTAAAACGACAAAAAAGATCGCTGCCACAAAGATCGGTTGAGTATATGCTGACATTTCTAGTTCACACCCCAAAATGATTTAGTATTCATATTAACCATAAAACTGATTCTAATTCAACTGGAGTTGGAACATTTTATCAAATTTAAGGATCCTGTAATGTTGGCATCAATTTAATGTAAGGTTCGCAACTTATACTGACTCCTAGGCAAATAAAAATATTTTCAAAGGAGCACTATTAATGAATCCCTCCATTTCGCAAAAAGAAAGAATCATTTCACTCGACATCATTCGCGGACTTGCTCTTTTTGGCATTCTGCTTATAAATGTTGGAGCCTTTAAAGTTATTATGGAAGGAGATCCCTTACCAGACTATAGTGGCATTAATGGAATCATCCATAGCTTGATAATCATCTTCGTACAAAAAAAGTTCTTTTCTATTTTTTCATTCCTATTTGGTGTAGGTCTATACATTTTCGCCTCAAGAGCCGAAAGCCGGGGAGATAAACCCAGATGGCGTATGGCTAGACGTTTACTAATCCTTTTGCTGCTGGGAATCATTCATGTATTTATCTTTTGGGGAACCATTCTGCCCGCATATGCCATTATCGGATTGTTTCTGATCCCTTTTTATCACACAACGGTTTCTACACTTAAAAAGTGGCTTATGGGTATGACATCCATTTACATCATTTCCTTAGTGGTAAAAATATTCCTGCCTTCTCAAGGGGCAGTCTCATCTATTCTTGATATTTTTTCTAATGACGCTATACAAATCTTTATTATGTTTTTAGCTGGTTTTTTAACCGCAAAGTCAGGTTGGCTGACACACATACAAGAATTAACAAGACCCATTAGATGGATTCAAATGGTATCATTTCTGTTGTTCATTGGTTTTTCACTATGGATTTGGAACGCTTCTCAAAATGGGAACAGCAATGTAGATTCAGTTACGGGCTTAGGATCTCTCCCAACCACTTTGTTCTACTTAACAACATTATTTCTACTATTAGAAAATAAACAAATGGTGAAATTCCTGAAACCCATATCACGGGTGGGTCAAATGGCGTTTACAAATTATGTAGCACAAAGCATTATAGGGACGGCAATCATTTCAATGATAGGTCTCGAAGTCGTTTCACCAAAAGATATTCTCTACATCGCAGTTCTGATTTATATGATTCAAATCATTTTTAGCACCATTTGGTTCAAGTTTTTTTCCATGGGCCCTTTAGAAAAGGTTTGGCGCTTGATGACCTATGGAACAAAGCCTGCAATAAAACGATAAAAGCTTCGCTTTCCTCGCCTCAATTCAAGTCGGAATTTCTTATCTAAACCCAAAAACCCCTTTTAAAAAGGGGTTTTTGGGTTTAAGCGCTTTAACTTTTAGGCGACAGATCACAACATGAACTTTAAGAATTAGAGAATTAAGTCCAAAGCATCCTGCGAAATCCACACTTTATCTTTAATCATTACTGTCAGCACATTTAGTTTCGTTGTTTTGCCATCCTGAATGGCGATATTTTTATCTATAGGCAGCTTGAGAACTTGGCCTGCTTTTTTCACTACAACCACCGGATTAGTCTTATCGGTCTTATCTAGGGTAATCGTAGCTCCTTTGGCCTTGAATTTATCACTGGATACGTACAGTGTATCCTGAAGCTGCGCCAGATTGAGTCCGGTTACTTCTTGAATATACTTATTCACATCCGTATTCTGGATTACACCGCTGTTCATGAAATCGGTCGGTTTAAAATTAGCCGGATGGTAGGCGAACAATCCAACTTCTTCCGATGTGTGATCATCCGTAGAGAAGGTTACTCCTATTTTATCCCCCAAAATTTTACCGATGACTGGCGAAAGGTTGTCCTGCATTCCCAATCTGACTTGATCCGCTTCTTCTTTGGTTAGATCACTAAGTCCATAATTATCCGCAAGGACCTTTTTGAAATTGCTCTCATTAATACTGCCTTCAATGTAATAACTGGTGTGCTTCGCTTTCTTCAGCACGGAGATTAGGTCTTTGGTAGAATCATAGTTCGTCATATTGAGCCCGCCGGTAGCATGATCCGAAACCGATAAGACTGCTGTATTCCCGTCTTTTTCTGCAAAATCAACAGCGGCTTTGAAGGCTTTATCAAACGCTAAGGTCTCACTCATAATCCCCACTGGATCGTTATCATGACCATACCAGTCAATCTGGCTTGCTTCGACCATCAGAATAAAACCATTCTCGTTCTGTGACAACTTCTCTATCGCTACATTGGTCATTTCGGCAAGGCTCGGTTGCTTTTGCGGGTTCAGGTCAAAATCAGCATCCAGTGCTTCGGGGTTGAATAGTCCCCAGATTTTATTCGTTTTAGAATTCATTAAACCTGCTTTATCCGTTACGTATTCATACCCATTTGATTTCAGGATTTTGGTTAAATCTTCTCCGTCCTTGCGGTTAATGTCTTCTTTGCCGGGTACCAAATACCCGGAACCGCCCCCAAGTAGTACATCTACACCACTATAGACCATCTGTTCTGCAATAGACTGCGCATTGTCACGCGTGTATGCATGACTTAAAAATGTAGCTGGTGTCGCATCCGTTAATTCACAAGTGAATACTGTTCCTGTACTTTTCCCTGCCATTCTCGCTGCATCCATAAGGGTAGGCAGAGGTTTGTTCATGTCCTCTGGTTTAACTGCGCTTACGAAAGGCATCGTTATTCGGTCTGGAAGTATGGATACCGTCTCGCTCTTAACCTTATGGCCTGTGGCATAAGCCGTAGCTCCCGCAGCGGAATCTGTGGTCAGTGAATCCGTGGAATAGGTTCTCACCAGCCCGCTGAAATACTTATCCATCGCAAGCGCCTGACCTCCCTGATACCATCTGGCCAAGTTCACATCGGATAAGCTCATCCCATCCGTAATAAACAGGATTACGTTTTTGACCGATTTGTTGGTAGGAGCATCAGAGTTATTGGCGTAGGATGTTCCATTGCCTGCTGCAAGCAGACTGCAAACCATAACTGTACTGCAAATTGTCCCGATAACCTTTTTGCGCATTTGAATCCTCCTCTAGCAGATTTTGTTAAGTACGTTACTAGTTTAAAGGAGGATTGTTTGCGGGAGCAGCACCTATTCTCTTATTTTATATTAAATTCTATGCATATTTTGTCTTGACCTGTGCTACTGATATTTGTAAAAAAGGGGCGCCCTAGGGGCACCCTTTGCATTATTATTGTCTTATTACGAGGACATCTCGAGGCGCTCTACCCGTGCTTTGAATTTGGGAAATTTCGGAGCTTGTAAGGATACGGTCTACCAATATCAACGAAGATGTGACATTGTTAAAGTTAAAATTATTCAAGTTCGCTACGTTTTGGCTGCCACGGAATACACGGAACGATCCCTGAAAGTTAATTCGCGAAAATAGTACAAGCGTTACTTGAGAGCTCTGCACAACATTTCTGAGACGGAAACTCGAGAGAACGTTGTTAAACCGAAACGCTCCAAGATCACGAACCGCAACTCCTCCACGTCTGAATCGAATCCGGCGATTGGTAAAATTAGTACCCGACCAAAGAGTAAGACGTATATCACTGTTAGCCAACTAAATCAACTCCTTCTCTGAGATTGATATAGTCTATTACTAACTTCAAAGAACGGTACAAGACAAATACAGTTGTACAAATGATTGTTTTTCAGATTTCCCTACGGTGGTATTATCCAAATCACCGGGTCTAGCCTCGGATAGGTTAGCAGTCGAAGTGATTTTCCAGTTATATTCATCTAACTATTAGACACTTTCTTATACGTTAGGAGCGAATATGAAAAAAATAACTCAAACATTCGGGTATTTAGGTAGTACAATGTTGGCTGCAGCTTTACTGTCATGGATCTGCGTATTTTTGATTCACGGCTTACCTGGGGTCTATATATGGATGGCACTTAAATTTATCATCCCAATTCTAGGTTTCGTATGACCCACCCCAAACCCTCTTGCCGATTCTGCTCATGATCTGGTAAAAAGTTAAGCTATCTTTTGGAGGAGTTACCCTAGGAGGAATGGACAGCTTCAACAACTATGAAAAAAAGACGTTAACGGATGCCTAAGCCCCGTCAACGCCTCCTCTATCCATTCATTGCATTCCTGCCTCTGCTGGAAGCGAATTATTTCTTGTCCCCACTGCTTTAATCACGAAATTGTAGGCTTTAGCAGAATCTATGCCGTTTAATGTATAACTGTAACTCGTCTGACCGCTTACCGTCGGCACATACACGCTCCAATTTGTGCTGACTTTATCATTTTTCTCGTAAATCCGGTAACCTCGCACAGGCTCAGAGCTATTTGCTGGCGCTTTCCACGAAAGAACTGCACGGTTCCCTGACTGTCTTACTGCACTTGGATTTTCTACAATGCCGGGTTTGACGTCAGTCCGTTTAATACTGTAAGCATCATAGACGGCAAGAGGTTTATCTTTAACAGCTGTGTAGGATGTGAATTTCAGCACGTCGCTTGTAATGGAAACATCCACGAACATTTTCTTATTGGGCTGGTCGTTTTTTGCTGCAAAAAAAGTGTCTGCATCTGGATTAATGGCATAAAATTTCGAAGCGGCCGAGTTGCCCATCAGATACACGGTCCCTTTGGGATTCAGCACATTTCCTTGCTCATCGGTAATAACATTCTTAATCGGAACGTTGTTCAGCATTTGAAAAGACCTCATATACATATGGTCATGTCCCTCAAACACCATATCCACACCCAGCTCATCAAATACAGGAATTAGATATTTCCGGTAAAATTCTACCCGGTCGCTTTCTGCCGAAGCATTATCCCCTGAAGAATACGCTCCCTTATGCATCGAGACGAATTTCCACTTCTTGTCGGTCTTTGCCACTTGATTCCGCATCCATTCCAATTGCTTCGTGAATTGAATATCCGCTTTATACGGCTTAACCTCCCCTTCGTACTGGGAATTGATCTGCATAAACAGGGCATCGCCGTATTCGAAAGCATATACCGACCCGTCATGAGCGCCCGTCCCGACATCTTTTGGAAGATTAAAATGGTTATAGAAGTTGTTATTCGGATAATCCTCTATCTCATGGTTGCCGATAATCGGTGCAAATGGCACATTGGCAAATTCTTTTTTCGGCACACCTAAGAACCACTGCCACAACTGCTCCAGATCACCGTCATCCGTTAGATCCCCTGTAAGAAGAACAAACTTGGGATCTACCGTTTTCTCAATAGCTCTCTTAAAAGTATCCTGCCACAGATCGAAATTCGATTTACTTGAGCCTTGGGTGTCGGTTACATAGAGGAAATGGAATTCCTGATTATCCGCCTTGTCCGTGGTAAAAGAACCCGCCTCGCTCCAGCCGTCCGCATCACCGTTACCGGCCCGGTAGATATACTTAGTTCCAGGCTTAAGACCGCTTGCAATAACCTTGTGGCTAGCGAACTTTTTATACTTTTTGGAGCTTCTGTCTCCTGATGTCATTAAGGTTTCAATAACTGTTACGCTGCCCTCATAAGAAGCTGCCAGTTGTTCCGGGAACTCGCTTCCTCCCGCATTGGCGGCCTCCACTACTTGCACTACTGTACCTCTGACGGTTTCGGCTGTATACCAGTCAAAGGCAATACTTGTCTTCGGGTCTCCATTAAAAGTCATGTTCAGAAGCGTTGGTGTTTTGATGCCGGTATCTGGAGACTTCGTCTTAAAGCTCCAGGTAATATCGTTCTCAGGTGTCCGGCCATCCGTAGTCCCCTTAACAAGCTCTTTAGGGACGGTCACGTTGTAAGTTTTGCCGGCAGTGAAAGTAGGGTGGCTGACTTTGACTGTGTCTTGACCGAGGAGTGAAGCAGAAATGTTGGTAAGAGGAAGATTGTTTTCTGTGATTACAACTTGATAACTACTGTCGAGACTGATGGCTTTGTTAAACTTCACGGTGATCTCTGCGTTAAGGGGAACATCTGCAGCCCCTGAAGCGGGAGTTTTGCTTACCTCAAGTGTGGGAGTGTTCCCAGGTTCGCCGCTGCTGCGTGTTCCTTTAATTATCACATCTTTGATTCTGCTTGAGCCTGAGCTGGACACCGTTCCCCCGCTTACGCTTTTCGCAGAGTTTACCACCCAGCGGATATAGAGTACATCTTGATTGTTTGTTCCGGCAGGTAAAGCGAGGTTAGTTAATTTGCAGGAATTATTGGAACAATTAAAATTGTTCTGGGCTAGAACAAGGTTGCCGCCCGTAACATCTATCCATTCCTGTTGATCTATACTGTATTGCACCTTAAAATCCCTGGGTCCTGTACTTGAAGAGGTTTGCTGGGAAGAGAGGAAGATACCTTCGAAGCCTTGGGTAGAAAGCGTGGCAAGCCAGTATTTTAGGCCCGTTCCTTCATGCCAGCCCTGGTTGCGTACGCTGTTCTCACTTGACTCATAGGTGTACGCATCCGTATTAGTTCCTACATCACGAATGGATGAAGACGTCTGATATACCCCGCCGGTAGCCGGAAATACACCGTTTTCGCCTTTGTCTTTAAAAATCCACTGGGCAATCGTTTCCTGAACTGCAGTTGCTTCACTTACAAGGTCTTCCTCAATTTCTTCCCTTCCTGCTGAGACAAAACCGGTCAATTCCACGGCAAGCAGCAAACCTATAACCATTAGACTGATTACCTTGTAAAATCTATTTTTGAGATAAGATTGGTTGTTATCCATTCAGCCCATCTCCCTCTTCCTTAATCTCACTTATCATCGAACCGCCGTCTCCGAGAAGAACGGCGGTTCTGCCCTTACCTTCCGGTTATTGGAGTTCCCAGTCAGTGACTTGAAGGATTGCCGAATCTGCACCCTTCAGGTCTGTCTCTCCCATGTTCAGCAAATTGCTCCACTGCTTCACACGGTTCTTGCCGTTAGGCGGAGAGTTGTACTCATTAGTATCCACAATCTTGGTCCGTTCTTTATAAAATTTGGTCATAAAAGTCTTCTCATCCGTGCTGCTTCCGGATTTACCCAAAAGCCCTTGAAGGGTCTCGGAGCCGCCGGTAGCTCCATGGTTCAGCGCTGCATCCACGAAGGAACCAATAGTTAATGCCGAGTTAAAGCCGCGTTTGCGGGCCTGCTCCACACTGTATTTAATATAGATATTGTAGAACGTTTTCCACATAGCCTCTCTCCACTCGGGATCATTTTGCAAATTGCCGATTTTTCTGCAGAAGCTCTCTTCGCTTTCATTGATCTCGAGGATCTTCCCTTTCATCGAACCCTTAACACCGATCCGGGCCAATGCGCCTTTAACCGAAGGATTACTCGCGCCTTTGGCAGCGTCATATGCCTTGAACAGATCCGGACCGTCGGGACCGGTATCATTTGAGCCGCCTGTAGTCGCACCGAATATTCCAATCGTATACCCGCGGTCATCATCAATATCTTCACAATATCCGTAAAAATTGATCCAGTTCAGATCGTCCTGCTCCGGTTTGTTGACAAGCATCATAATATTGTTCCACTGCTCACCATCCAGACCTGTGTTGTCACGCAAGAATTGAAGTGTTGCCGGTGAGAAATTAGAATCAGGGTTCCCTGCCGCATAACTTTTCTGTTGAGATGTTTTGGACAGACAGCCATAAGAAAAAATCATTGAAAAACTGAGCAGAATCATCAATGAAAATTTCATCTTCTTGGAAACCTTACTCTTCGTTGAATTTAGCACCGCAATCTCTCCTTTAATTGAATAGTTTAAGCGCTTTAACTTTTAGTGGCAGTGAACCTTATCCCTAACCTATCTGAGCATGACAGCCCTCCTTTTTCCAACACTTGGTAATTCAATTTAAGCTTATCTCAAAAACTTTGTCCAAACAGCACGTATTTTCTTGTAAATATTAATTTTTATACATATGTTGCTACAAACCATAGATTAAGTCTACAATCCTCTTAGGAGGTGCTGAATGAAACCGGTATTTTATGAGTCTACTCTTTTTGACATCAGCCGCAAGAAACAGGTATACACCAGCATGCCTTCAAGACACTATCATGATGCATATGAGATTCTGTATTTAATATCCGGGGATTTTTATTATTTTATAGGGGACAGAACTTACCAGGTTGCGGGCGGAACACTGCTATTTATGGATATTCACGAAATGCACAAACTGGTCAATTCCGGCTGCAATATGTATGAACGGGTTACACTCCTGTTTAAAAAAGAATTCCTGCAGCATTTCTGCACCGGCAGTCAATGTGAGGAACTGCTCGAATTGTTCAAAAGTGATTACCGCGCTTTGAAGATGACCGGGATGGATCAATATTTCATCGAACAGCTTTTTCAGAAAATGATCCAGGAGGGGAAGAAGCAAGCCCGCGGATATGAACAGTACCAACAAATATTATTGGTGGAGCTGCTTCTCTATCTTAATCGTAAACTATTTGACAGCCGCGTAGCTTCATTTGTAGAATCCAATCGTACACATAAGAAAGTCCTGGACATCGTTAATTATGTAAATCAACATTATATGGAACCGCTTAAGCTCTGTGAGATTTCACGGCAATTCGAAATAAGCTCTTCCTACCTTTGCCGTACTTTTAAAGAATCCACCGGGTTCAGCTTCATTGAATATATCAATAACATCCGCATTAAAAAAGCGCGTGATTTGCTGGTTGGCTCTTCTTTTAATGTTACTGAAATTGCGGGAATGGTTGGGTTCGATAACACTTCCCACTTTGGACGAACCTTCAAATTAATAATGGGCATCTCGCCGCTCTGCTTCCGCAAACAATTTAAGTCTTAATAACAAATCACTGGAATACGTCAAGACATTTCATCAAGCCTAACAAATTGCAAGTTTCTTGCCTGTAGTTGGTTTAGCACTTCTTCTAAAGCTTGCAGCATAAAATAAGGAGCATGCCGGTCCGCGCCCGCAGTCTCTCCGCTGTCGTGAAGTAAAACAACGGAGCCATCGGTGATTCCACCTAATAAAATGGCCTGCATCCGGGTTTGACAGGCCCGGATGTTCCAGTCACTCGCCTTCAGCGACCATAGAACAATTCGATACTGCTTGTGCCGAAAGAAATCAAATAGATTGATTAATCCCCAGGGTGGACGGTAATGATTGGGTCTGATTCCGACAATAGACTCTATAATATCAGCGGAGCGTTCCAGATGTTCTCGCCTAATTGTACTGGGCAGCATCAGCCAATTAGAGGTATGGCAGTAATTATGGATGCCAATCTGATGGCCTTCCCGATCCATCCTTCTGATCAGATCTGGATACTGCTCCGCTCGCGATCCAAGCACGAAAAAAGTAGCCTTCACTTGATGTAACTTCAATAAATCCAGCAATTCCGGCGTATATTTCGGATGTGGCCCATCATCAAAAGTGAATGCCACCTGTTTTTCTACCGTTCCTTTGCGAAAAACACCAAAGCCGCTCACTCGCGTAATCAAACTTGGAATAAACATGTAAAGAGTAGCGGCACATAGTATTCCTCCTATCAGATATGTAAGTATGATTACACCTCCTTATAACAAGCATAAGACCTATCCAGAGTAGTTCTGTCCGGGTGAAAATCGATTTTTCAGTGAGGCGCGTGAATGGATCAGTAACATCGGGACCAGTTGCTCTGTTCGCCGATTGATTCTTTGTCTCCCTTCAGGATGCATGGCAGACAGCAGCAATCGAAGATAGATGGTGGTGATGCGTTCGAAAACGCCGGACTTTATATTTTGTTGTTCAAAACCAAGACCGTGCGTTAATCCCCGATGGAGCAGTGTAATCCCCAATAAAGCCTTGACCTGCCTGAACTCCGACTGCGATTCGAACGCTTCATTGATTTGCTGCATTGATTTGCGCAGCATGCGAGCCGTTTGCAGTGCGGCACGATCCGATCCTTCGGACCGGATCAACTTCAGGATTCTTTCATTGTCGAGGTGGAGTTCTCCCACCCACTCTCCCTGGTTGATGACCGTGGCGTCTTGGCATACAATAGGCTGTCCCCGGTGCTTTTTTAGCATCACGGTACATATACCAAAGCGTGACTTATGTGATCCGCGAAAATGTGAAAGCAACGCAAAAGCTTTTTCCCACATCATCCAGACGGACTGCACCGTGTTTTTACGTATTTTGAAACCCAACTTTTTCACCATCCTTAAAACGGTTATTGTCTCTCATTTCATCCATTGTACCTAACGAAACTTTCTTTTTTCCTAACGTCTACTTCTATTTGACGCTATTCACCGGAATTTCTCTGCGTGTAAATCTAAATTTTTGGCATCTAGTTAAAAAAACTTTCTGACCTAAAAAAAGGACAAAATTTAGTAGGTCTTAAATTAGACAACTTCTGCAAGAAAATCCAACTACATAAAGAAAAACCCATGTCTCTTGGACATGAGTTTCGGATGTTATCTTTTTGACTAAATCAATCTGGTTTCACTATCATTCCAAACTACCCCACTCTACCACATCTCCGCTGGTGGCCTTCACGGCATAATCACAATCCAGCTTTCCGCACAGCACATACCTCTTCTGCCCAGGATCATACACATATACGGGTGTTAATTCGAACCATCCCTTGAGCTTGTCATAAGCTTCGTCATGGCTCACAGCAATTTTCCCTTCACTCTTGAATTCATCAAACGTATCGAGCATTAGCTTGTTATCCATATAATTTATAACCTTATAATTGTTCGTATCGATGAACAGAAGGAGCTTACGCTGAAACATACGATTACTTGACACATTCTTCCTCAATGTCGCTTGAATATGTCCTCTTTCCCGATGTAAAGTCTTCAATATCCATTGTCCGGATTCTTCCGGATAGAGCTGGCTTAAACCAATTTCGACTGCGGTTATACATTGGGCTTGTTCTATGTCTGTGATTGAAAATGAATCTGGATGCGGCTCACGTGCTATTGCCTGTTCGATTGTAACCACTTCTTGCAGACGGATCTCCGTCCTTGCGAACTGTTTCGTGTCCGCTTGCTCCCACTGCATTACTTGATCAATATTCATTCGTGCTCTCGTTCCTGATATCATCTCAAATAGAATTGTGGTTGTTCCATCATTTGTAATGTAGATTTCTTCTATCCCATAGATCGGCAGGAGATGCTTCATCTCGTACACTGGATATTCTATAAGCTGTAGTTGGTTTTTAGCCAGTGGCTCTACCGCTTGAAGCGTGAGAAAATAATCCTCTTTTTGCACAAGGGAGCTGGAAGGAAACTGGCCATAGACACTATAAAAAATAATTCTACCTTCCGCATCGAAGCGTAACTCCATTCGCCCGCCGGGAGAGATGGGTATACCGTCTATACATTCAGCAAAATGATATTCTCCTCTTTCTTCCTTCACTAAGTAGAATTGTTTACCATATTCAAGCCCTACTTCAGCTTCCATCCACTGAATAACGCCGTTTAATTCAATGTTTTGGAACGGTGTTCGATTTGCATAAGATTTCCCTCCAACAAAAATAACACTTTTATAGTTATTGGATAGCAAGTCAAGCGTAATGACTGCAGTTCCTTCCGGATTATAATCTTCCTTCCATTCCTTAATGTGAGAAGGAAACCATTCCATACTAAGCAAATAGCCGGTTTCTCCCAGCATCGTAACTTCACGATAAATTTCATTTGTATGTAAATAGTAGTTGTCCAGTCCATAGGTTTGCTGTGTAGCATTAACTAGTTCTTTGATTCGGAAATCCATATCAGTGCACCCCACAAAATTGATACCTATATCATATCATTACTTAGCAATGATTATGAAGCGCAGCGAATCATATCTCCTACATATTCTACGATCTTATGTAACGGGTTTTGCTGGTGTTCAGAAAATGATCAGTAGCTTGGGGTTTAATAATGCAGAGTGTATCAATCGATTGGACAAGTCAGGAAAATTCACCCTGCTGACTCAGACCTTGCCAGAATACTAAACGTGTATAGTGAACACATATTTTAATGGAGGTATATCATCATGATTGACATCATCGACGGAAATGCGGCATTAATACATTTTTTTCCACTTCCGGCGCATCTTTATTCTAAGAATATTGCTTGTATTGTTGCTGTGGCGCATGCAGAAGAACGGGGTCCAAATTTAACAGGCCTCATAAATGCTCTATACTCGAAGGGATATACAGATCTTGAACATCTATTAGATTCCACATGGAAAAAACTATACCAAGTTCCGAGGTTGGGCCAGCAAAGACTGGTGCTTCTACTTAGTTTACTAGAACGAATTTCTGCAGATCCCAAGACTATAGAAACCTATACAACTGTCCCTCATGTTACCATCCACAGTAAAAAGGAAATGAAAGAATTAACTTTAAAGAGGATCATTAAGAAGTATAACGAAACATCTGTAGAGGTATTAACTGAAGACACCGAAAAAGAAGCTCGTTTAAAGAAAATTAAAGATAGACTCCGAGAAATGGGGATGATCGTATAACAAAACCCCGTCAGTATAGTGAAGTGCACCCCTTAGAATAGACATTGGACAAACCTCTGGGTCATTCCGATTTCTATTCTAGGGGTGTGACTTTCAATTCATTTAGTAATCGCGTGCTGCATCGAACCAGTGTTGAGCCATCTCCTCTGTGATAGGCTGGCCAATCAGGTGGTCAGACTGGCTAAGTTGCCATACTGCTTCACCAAGGTCTTCTCGTTCGGTGGTTTCGATGCCCTTAAGATTGTTGAAGCGTACGGTGAAAGCGGTAATGGCGGCCTCGGCTTCAGCAAAGCTACGGGCTTCGGACAAGGTTACCTGTGCAACGTTGTAAGCTTCATTAGCCAGCTTGGCTAGACGTTTAGCCCAGGAGGAGAATGGGCGGCCAAACTCGGTCGTCCACCACTCTGGCTTTCGTAATTGGCTCACTGAAGCATGGTCGGTCCAAGGACGGGTTTCAGCGCGAGTTTTCATTTGCTTTTTTAGACGCTTGCCAGCGCTTTCTTCGACATTGTAGGCGATGAATCTGTCAAGCAACGGCCACGCGTTCAAGGTCGGCAAGTCCCCCAGATCAGGCATGAAGCGCAGCTCCAGATTCGTTAACTGGGTATGATGAGCTAATAAATTCAGGTCGCAGAAGTTTCCCCACAAACTCAGTGAGTTAAGGTTTGGGTACCGGTTTAGACACTCTAGCGAGATGGGCTGTCCCAGCGGTGCGTTATGTAGCGTCAAGCTCGTTACCTGGTGCAGCTCCCCCATATCGGGCAGCAAAAAAGGGGGATCATTCTTACGTCGGCCGGTGCGCGGTGCTAGTGTAAGAGAAGATGGCATATCACCTGTGGCCGAGAAGCGTGATAGATCGCCGGACACACTCAGGCGGAAAGGCTGCTTCGGAAGTATTAGGCTAAGGGACCTCCCGGATGCTTCCAACTCGACATGCAAGCCATGCAAATTGGACTGACTGGCGTCCGCCACCGTGTCCGCAGATAGGATCGGAGTCCATGTCATCTCTTCAATGGGACGTTTCTGTGCCCAGTCAAAGAAGCCTGAATCACTGCCTGTATAATGCAGAAATCGCGGCCAGGGAGAGCCAGCCGGTGTGGCAAAGACATCGAATACGGTCCAATCGATAGGCGCATCAGACGCGACATGAAGGTCAACCTTTTTCCCCAATTGCGACGGACCCATGGATAGACTGCCCACACCGGGCTTAAGGACAAGAGTATGACTACGTGGACCTGTCAGGTTGATAGGATAACTACCAACTTCTCTAACAGAACCAGCTGAAGGACCAGCTTGGCTATCATTTGGCATTTCTATCATCCTTTCCTCTAATGCATATCAAGATCTAACTATTCACACCTGACTCTATCTTCTCTGTAATAAATTGTTTGAATCTTGTAAAATACCGCTCTGATGCTTCCCAGCGCCTAAGATCCAAATAGGACATGTCCTGCTTGCCATATTGATCGGGCGGCTGATAATGCCGGGAAACATAAGTTCCATTGTCCACTGTATAAAAATAATACGCTTCATCTGGAGTCCTGATTTCAATCCGACCATGTAGAAGGTCTCCGTCCTCGTCTGTATGCGTTTGACGGAAGCTGTAACATTTAGAGCCGTCCCAGAACCCGCCATTCTCCTCCACTTCCGAATATAATTCCTGAATTACAGTGTGTTGCAAAATGTCTTGCACATACTGTACCTCAATGTTTCGTAAATAAAGCTCAGCCATATTAACGCAGGTCAGCAACATCGTCCAGCAATCGCTAATCTCTGCTAGTTGTTCCTGAGACTCTTCTGTAATGTCCTCCCACTCAGACCCTTCTTCTATGGTTCTCTTCAACAAACCGACAGAATGATCTTGCTCCAGCCAAATATAATAGTGATGCCGGTTATCATTCATATAAACGCTAAGATCCCGCTCATCCCCGTCAGCATCAATATGCTCCAGTTGAACTTTGAAAAAAACGTCTTGCTCCCGAAAATTAAAAGAAGGCTTGTCACTTGGCATTAAAATACACTGCGTCAACTTCAATATATTTTCTTCATTGATTGTGTTATGGGTGAAATATAAATGAACAGCTTTCTTGCTAGCGGGGGATTCCTTTATTTTTTTTAGAGCAGAACGGCCTTCTTTAATTACGTTCACCAGTGTGCCAAAGGAAAAGTCCTCCTCATCCTCTTCCATATCCAAAAAAACTTCATCAATCAACACTTCATGAATGTCTACCGGAAGCTCCTGAAATACGCCGTCCCCCTCCCACACATTTACTAAGCAGGCGATCGATTTATGTCCGTCCACTTTGAAACTGTACTCGTCATCCTGAACCAAAACCGCAGCGCTGAGATCACCTTTAACAATCGTTTCCCCATGATTGTAGGAGCCGCATAATATTTCCTCAATCATCAGGTTGCCCGAAACATAAATTTCCTGACCGCCTACAGCTATATTTTTCGCACTCATATTACCGGTCACCAAAAGCCCTATGGCACCATCCGTTTCTTTATTATAAAGATTGTCTACAGTAAAATTTCCTTCTATAAAAATGATGATTACCTCTTTTTGTTGCGGGAAAGGTTGCTCCCAATCTAGATTAAGAGAAGGCAGCGTCAAATCCCCTTCATAGTAAGCGGCAAGTTGCTCGTCACTAAAATCTTGGTAAAACTTCGCCCACCAAGATCCTTCGGGAAATTTATCTGCTAGTTGGCTAATAGGAATGAATCTGAAAAGATTGCTCATAAATTATTTTCCTCTCATTTTAAATCCGAATATAGTAGACGATTTCCGAAAGCGGAGGCTTCTACTCCGCCGCTTCCGCCAACCATACTTGCATAGCTGGAGATTCTGCCCGATTCAAACGGAGGGCGATTTCAGTATTGATCTCATCCGGAGGCATGACTTCGACAAGGACGCATACTGACTCTCGCAGTTGATTCAAGGCAAACACACCTTCATCATCGAGTATTTTCATCGCCAGCTCCATGGCCTTCAGCCTCAAATCAAACTCGCGATTCACTTCGTCATTCTCAAGATCAGCTATGAAAGAACGCTCGGTAAATCGCTGTTTAACATTATCAAAGTTCTCATCGCCGAAACAACAATAGGGCGAATCCGCATAAGACCATTTGATAAGTTCCGCAATCGTCGATGCCGGTGTGTCACTTTCGACGCCTTGCCTGGCTGCTTCTACCTCCAAAGCTTCCCACGACCAGGCGGAGATACTTGGCGCATGTCCCTCACCAGTAGTGTAAAGGGTACAGTAATAGTAACATTCGCCATTTTCAAAAAGAGCGCGAAAAGACGTTCTAGCAGCATCGGCGATCTCTATCGCCAGCCTCTCTATTTCTTGCATCGGCTTCCTCCTTTCCGTTAGTGGATCCGTTCAGGCAGGATGTCTTCTATTTGCTCCAGCCTTCTAGAAATGATATGGCGGTGCTTTTTCTACTACAAGGTTATCAGGATGAACATCAGTTGGCTCATAGTCATTCATACGGAGAAGGATATACTCAATCTCTTCTAATGGCATCTGCAATTTCTGGCTGACTTCATAAAGATCCATGTCTTGCGAAAGTAGGTCCCGTGCTTGATTTAACTTTCCATTTAGCCAATTGTTTTCGAGCATCCATTTTTTCACTAGGTCCAGTAGTTGATTTTGGTTTTCCTTAACTGCATGCTTATTATATTTAGCAACTGACTCTGACAAATAGTTAAAAAGGTGAATACCTAATCCCTCACGTTGCTCATGCTTGGACATCCGTTGGTACTGTTCATAACTTATGCTGATATCTAATTCGAGGGTATGATCCCTGCTATCAAACCGTCTGGATGTTTTTCGACCATAACCTTCAGGTAAAACACGCAACACAAAAAAGATATCATAGGGAAACTCCCATGTATTTGCTAATTCCTCTAAGGGCAGCAGTTCATCTCTCAATTGACCCACACACGTTCCATGTGTATCCAAAGTAAAAACTAGTTTCATGCATACCTCCCTCTCCCAGACTTATGGAGCCCCCAGATTAGCTGTTATTTTCTGAAATCGCTTCGCAGCCTTTCGACAAGAGCCACTGCTCCATTACGGCAAACGCCTGCCCCATATCCTGTTCATAGAAGATGGCCACCTCTTGCTGGTAGGCATAATTCAACCGTACATAGCCTCCCAGCTGCCGGTAGAACAGGAAACAAACATAGGCATTCTCAATAAACAAATCCGGCGGAAATTCATGTTGGCACAATCCAGCCAGTTCGGGTAGCGTAAGCTGGTCCTGCCCTTGTGGCAAACGCAAAAAGCGATGGCTGCGAGTGCCCGTCCACGGTTCATAATAGACGCTCTCCCCTTGACTGATTCCATACACCTGACGATAAATTTCGTCCAGCACCAAGGCGTACAACCCTTCGTCTTCCTGCTCCCCTGCTTGCAGGGAAATCGCCTTTACGTGCTCCGCATGCCGAGGTAGCCAAAGCAGCCCAGCTGTCTGGGGATGTATTGCCAGAAAATCTCCGTCCACCGTTGTACCTATAACGATACACTCACCGATCTGTTGCTCAGTAATGGGGCTATTCTCGTCATGCTCCCATAATCCGTACTCTGCAAAAGGTTTAAGCACCTCCGCATCCGGAAACTGAACATTCAGCCACCCTCTGTAAGTCCCTTCGCCGAATCGCCGCAAAAAACGGAGGTAGCCCGGTGGATAAACAGTGGCGTCTTCCTTTGCAAGTGCTTGGTTTTGACCATCAGACAGCGGTTTTGGCCGAGATACGATGTACATAAATACTCCTCCTGCTGCCCCCAACATGCAACTCTTCCAGATAGAGAATTCTTTAAAATATTGCAGGTTGAGCAGCTTTTTTATCCAAGATAATACTGAAATTTTAGAGAGTGCAACATATCAATCCCCAATTTTTGAATTCTCCAGCTTGGCCAATGCCTCGGTGTAATTTGCCCTGGACTATTTGCCACCCATCACAAGCCCATATTTATTGAAAATCCACGATTTGCTCAAATCGTGAATCGCACCATGGCTTATACGCACAGAAGGCTTTTGCTCCTTCATAGCATCTGCATCATGCGCCGAGAAGCGAAGCGGCTTTGTCATTTTTTTAATAGCACCCGTTATTTCATCGAAAAACGTATATGTTAACGGCTTATGATCCCGAATATCCTCATAGATATAATACTTCCCTTTTTCATCTTCCAAATCTATTTGAAAGCCTTTAGGAAATGATAGCAAGATACACGGCAGTTCATCCTCTGCCCATTGTCCGTAATATGGAAAATAGACACTCTCATTTCTCGCGAAAAATCCGGAGCTTTCATTATCAGACGTAACAGAAATGGAATAAACAAAGAAAGGGGGACCCTCATTCCTTTTTTTCTCTGCCGTAAAATAATGATAAAAGGTCTGATATGCTTCATACACCTGTTTCAGATCATGCTCTGTCTGGGCATAATTGGTTAGATGAAATTGCGCTTGCTTATGTTCAAAACGCTTCAAAACGCCTTCAAACTCTTCCGGCCTGATGAAGAATCTAAGTTTATAAAATCCGCTGTTCTTTAATTTATCCATTTCTTTTCGCTCACCGCCATGTATTAAAATGTCATCTCAGAGGTCCTTAGCCATTTACTCGTGTATTTTCAAAATTCATATTTCACAAATCGATTTTTGAGAGCTTCTTCGTACGGGATCCACTCCCAGTCACTCCATAAAGACATGCTTACGATTTCTGACAGCTTATCTACGGCTTGTCCCGGACTCGTAATGCCAATGAAGCCGTCAAAATCCTCATTACGGATATCCAACGCTTTTCGCAAGTAATCATCATTGAGACGCTCTTCCCGGAGTAGTTCATATTCATCCCTCGTCCACTGCTCACAAAAGATCTTTTCGGCTTGAATGTCTCCATTCTCGAACAACGACAACTCGAATATCTCCTCATTCATATATCCGGCGGTCATCACTGGCTCCCCGGTAAGCTGGGACAACGTTTTACCGGCCTTCTTCACCGTACCCCATACAAAATAATCGTGGAGCACGCTGATCCAGTTTTCGTTGCTTTTGCTTACATACATTACAACCTTGTTCTCTGGAGCTTCATGATTTTTCTTGCCTAATACTTTGGCATGCCCTTCGCTTAGCTCTCTTAATGCTTCGACAGTCTTCTCAAGGTTGTTCGACTTGATATGCAAATTTGCGAATGATCTTCCCACGAAATGGCCTCCTCTAATCGCTTTTTTAATCAGCCGGATTCTTATTTATATCCTATTGATCGGGTCTATGAATGTCTCATATTTCCATTATAGTGATCGCTTGTCCTGAGTCTACCTACTTTTCACCTGGATTTTAGAAATAACCTTTGCACAAAAAGAATTATAAACTTGACCGTTCAGCACAATCTCTAGTCCCTTCCCCACTCCGCTCTTAAAAAAAGGAGGGTATCCCTCTGCCATTTTATGACGTTTAGGACACCCTCTGTCGAGCTATTCCGCACCCCCACAACACTCTTCATCTTTCCAAAACAAAATTTTTTCGTCGTCACTTATGGTAAGGATCAGCGCGCTGGCTGTAACGGCAAGTTCTGATTTTATATTACCGTTCGATCAATCCTTACTCTAGGCAGTTACCGACTCGCTGCCTCGATGATCCAGTCGGTCAAATCGTTGATTTGTCTTTTCACGGCGATTGGGTCGCGGTACCAGGATTGGTTCTCCGTCCATAAAAATACCCGATTGTTGCGAATCGGCTCTAGCGACCCCCAGATTGGATCAGCCTGCAGCGATTCCAAGCTGGCTTCCGTCGTCAGAATCAAATAATCACCCATGTACTCCGAAAGTTTCTCCAGCGAAAATTCATAGTAGGATTCCTTCAGCATAAATTCTGGAACCGTCGTCGGCGGCTTCAGCCCCATTATTTCATACATCAGCCGGCCGCCTCGTCCCGATTTCGGACCAAAAAGGCTCACGTTTCCATCGTACTCTTGCATAATCGAAAGCGTCTCTCCTTCGGGAACGGCTTGTTGGACTTTCTCCCGAATGTCTGCAATGTCCTTCTCGAATTGTTCGTTCCATTTCTCCGCTTCCTCACGTCTATCCAGCAACTCGCCAAAATACAGCATTTCTTCCTGAATGGATACAAACTGATTGTAAGGAACCGATACCGTAGGTGCGATCATCTGATATTTCTCGACTACCTCAGGCTGTGGATTATGCGTTATGATTAAATCCGGATTGAGTTCCAGCAGCTTCTCTAACGAGTCGCCTACATCCGTCACGACGTCCAGCATTCCCTCGAGATAAGGACTCGACATCAAGAACGATTCGGCTGCGATCGGCTGGACTTCCAGAGCAAGTACGGTGCCGAGATAAGAAATTGCCGCTACGCGCTGAGGGTGTGCAGGAACTGCGACATCGCCGAAAGCGGTCTTGACTACCTTGATCTCAGAAGATGCCAAAACCTCTGACTCTTGAGTGATCATGGTTGGAGAAGCGCTGACGGCAACCTGGCTGTTCGTTGCACCTCCGTTGTTCACCGACCCACCACAAGCTGTTAACATCACGGTCAAACATAACAGCATCACTGCATAAAAACTTCGGGTTGCTCTAGTCATTTTATTCGCCCCATCCTGTTGAAATTGATAATCAATATCACTCACATAAAAAGGATAGCTTAATGACCGGCTTAGAACAACGGACGATTGTGACCTATTCCTTGCATGATCTGAAACGAACTGGCCGTATCGTTTACGATATTGACCTGGCGTCATGCCGGCATGCTTTTTGAACATGCGGCTGAAATAAATGAGGTCCGGATAACCGACATGTGATGCTATTTCCTGTTGTGTTGCTATCGTACCGGCCAGCAGAGCCTTCGCATCTTCCATTCGGAAACGAATGACGTAGTCCAGCGGACTGAGCCCTGTCTGTTCTTTAAATTTTCGCGATATATATTGTTGGCTGTAATTCAATTGCCGAGCAAGCTCCTCAAACGAGATCGGCTGGCGATAATTCCTGGACAAATGTCGAATAACTTGCTCCGATAAAGATGGCTCGCCGGCTCCGAACAGACGCTCCCTCAGGACAGCGTGAACGAAGCGGATAAAGTCTCCCTTGGCCGACAGCCGGGTTAATCCGTCGTCAGATTTAAGCCAACCGTCGCGTATCGTTTGAAGCAGCTCAAGCATGGCCAGCGGTTCGCCAGGCGGGAACCCCCAGCTTTCCAGAAACGGGTCGGATTCCTCCATCATCATATGAAATTCGCGCGAGGCCGAAGCGGGGAGAAACGCTTTGTAGAGTACGATATATACATTCAGCGCTTCTCGGCTCCGAACCGTCACCAGAGAGCCTTTGCCGGCGTGCAGTACATGGAAACGATCGCACAGCCATACCTCATCGTCAACCCACAACTCGCCTTGTCCTTGAAAAGCGAATAAAAATGCGCTTGCCGGCAAACGGTATTGATTCAAATCGTTGTCGATTCCGGCCTGCTTTAGCCGTACGTCCAGTACACTCATAATCACCTGGTTCCATATTTGTATAAGTTTCAGAACATCCATAACTGATTCGCAAACTCCCTTTAAATTCTCAAGAGATAATCATTCTCAATTGAATCATGTTTCTAAACACAATAACGAATACGTCTAGCGCTGTCAATAAAGTGTTGCCGAATGAGACGAGGATGCGAATAGCGAGGCATACGGCTATTTTGCCGGAGTCTAGCCCAAAAGCAAAAGACGCTGATCCGCAAACATACGTGCGGAACTAGCGTCTATCAATGAATCGTGAGGGCCCTTTTTTTGATCTCACAATTATCGTAATCATTGGCATACTTTTATGTCGCCTGCTTAGTAAATGCCTGTCTCTTTCGCAAGGGAATTTTTGTAGGCTGCAATTTTGTCTTTCAACATCTTCTCTGTGGCTGTTAAGTTTCTGATTTGGCTCTGTATAGAGTTACTATGATTCTCAAGAAGGTTCAAGCGGGCTTGGGCCGTATGCTCTCCTTCTAAATATAACTGCGCATATTCTCTAATTTGTGAGATCGGCATTTGGGTTTGTTTCAACCTCATCACAAATCGCAGCCAAGCAAGATTGGAGTCATCATATAATCTTTCTCCATTCGCATTCCGCATCGGAGCAATAATTTTTTCCTTTTCATAATATCTCAGTGTATATGCGGTAATCCCTAGTAATTTGGCTACATCGCTGATCGTATACATACAAGCCCCCGAATCTATGTTGATTTTAAGAGTCCCCATAATTATAAAAAATATTTGACTTAGAGTAAACTCTAAGCTTTATGATTACATCGTTGTTGAAATACTAAATATTCTTGTAAAAACGGAGGAATTCACATGAAATATACTGTAATTACAGGCGCCAGTTCAGGTATAGGTTATGAAACCGCTCTAGCCTTTGCGGCTCGCGGTAAAAACTTAATTGTTACAGCCCGCAGAAGGGAGCAACTGGAGGAGCTAAAATCTGAAATCAATCATAACTCCCCCGATGTAGATGTCGTTATTCGAGTAACTGACTTATCCGTTTCTAGTAATGCTTATAAGCTTTATGAGGATCTACAAGGGTTCGAAATCGAAACTTGGATCAATAATGCGGGGTTTGGAAATTTCGCTTCAGTGGCCAAGCAAGATTTAGATAAAATTTCTGCAATGCTGCATCTGAACATTGAATCGTTGACGATCCTTTCCTCTCTATTCGTTCGTGATTATTCCAATGTTGAAGGAACACAATTAATCAACGTTTCATCTGGTGGCGGCTATACGATTGTGGGAAATGCCATTACGTACTGTGCGACTAAGTTCTATGTGAGTGCCTTTACTGAAGGACTCTCTCATGAGTTGAAGAGTCAAGGTGCACTTATGCAGGCTAAAGTGCTAGCACCTGCCGCAACAGAAACAGAATTCGCGAAGCTTTCTTTCGATATCCCCGAATTCGAATATCATGGGACTGTGCCGAAATATCATACCGCGAAGGAAATGGCTGGATTCATGCTTGACCTGTATGATAACGATCATGTTGTGGGGATTGTTAATGGTTTGACGTACGAGTTCGAGTTGAGAGATACCCTCTATAATTATGTGGCGAGCACGCGATAAGCTCATCTTGTAATGGCAAGTTAAGAAGCATTACCATCCATTACGGATCGCTATGCTTCGACAATGATGTATCACCTAAATCCCCTATCAAAAAAAGGCTGCCAATCCCTTATGGGCGGCAACCTTTGATTTTTACTCTACGACAACGCCAACATCGCGTTCATATCTTCTTCAGCAGTAGTAATTAGCTTCAATCCAAAAAGCTCTACCAGAACATCCAGTACACCTGGTGAAATGAACTCGGGTGGCTTTGGTCCGATGCGAATGTCCTGAATGCCGAGACTGAACAAGCCTAGCAGAATGGCTACTGCTTTTTGCTCAAACCAAGACAGCACGATGCTGACAGGCAGCTCGTTCACCGTACACTCAAATGCCTCAGCCAGAGCCATGGCAATCTTCACTGTAGAACCGGAATTATTACATTGCCCAAGGTCAATGTAACGCGGAATACCGGTGTCTCCAACGGTGCCATAATCTACGTCATTAAAGCGGAACTTTCCGCAAGAAGTCGTTAAAATGACAGTATCGTTCGGTAAGGAAGTCGCCAACTCACGGTAGTAATTCCCGCCAGTACCTGGCGCATCACAGCCAGCAATGACGAAAAACCGGCGGATATGCCCGTCTTTGACAGCTTGAATGATCTCTGGTGCTAACCCGATTACAGTTTCATGATGATATCCGGTCGTAAGTACCAGATCTGACTCTACATCAGCCGCAGGTAGGGACAACGCACGATTAATTAATGGGGAGAAATCGTCGCCCGTTATTTTCTCTACACCTTCCAGCCCCGCTACTTCATATGAGAAAAAGCGGTCTGCATACGTGCCTTTAATCGGCATTACACAGTTTGTGGTAGCAAGAATTGCACCGGGAAACTGCTCGAACAATCTACGCTGATCATACCATGCTTTGCCGATGTTGCCTTTCAGATGCTTATACTTTTTGAGTGCAGGATATCCATGCGCAGGCAGCATTTCTGAGTGGGTATAAATGTTGATGCCTTTCCCCTCTGTCTGCCGCAGTAATTCCTCCAGCGCATATAAATTATGTCCTGTTACAACAATACATTGACCTTCAATTTTGTTCTGACTGACTGTGATCGGTTGCGGAATGCCAAAGCGGTCCGTATGCGCACGATCCAGTACATCCATGATGCGAACCGCCGCATCCCCGACCTTCATCGCCATCTCCAAATGTTCCTGTGTATTAAAGTTGGAATTGGTCAACGTCATATACAAAGCTTCGTGGGTGATACGATCCACCTCGGGATCGCTATATCCTAGCTGCCGGGCATGTGTCGCATACGCTGCAATTCCTTTTAATGCAAAAATCATCGTATCCTGCAAACTCGCAATGGTTTCATTTTTGCCACATACCCCTACAACGGTGCATCCGCCATTCGGTGTCTGTTCACATTGGTAACAAAACATATCGTTATCCTCCATATCTAGATAATCATTCGTTACTTCCAACGTAACAGAACACCAAAGCTTGAGTTGTGATTACACACACATTTTTTTAGATCAAGCAGATTTAAATATCCTTCTATTTATAACAACCATTAATACAATAACGCTTAAACAAATGAAAATATTAATCTCAAAAACCAATTTGAACGCCTGCAACTGACTCCCTTGTCCTGTCTCTCCACTCATCACACCAAGTCCAAGTGCTGAGCCAAAGACCATACCCGCATTTCTTGTTAAAGCAATTAATCCGCCAATCGAACCCACGTGTTCCCGAGGTGTCTGCTGCATAATGAAGCTATTATTAGGAGAGGCAATGAGCCCCATACCAAGGCCAATAAGAGATAGAATCGCCGCGATTCCATAAATCGGTATATGATCTAAATACACCAGTAACAAGATAAACCCGCTTCCCATGCAGCTCAGTCCCATAAGCATCAGACGATTAGAGCCATAACGGTCGGAGCAGTAGCCTGCGAGAGGGCCTGCAAACGCCAAGGCAATGGGATAAGCCGCCATAATATATCCTGTCGTAGATGACGAGAACGGAGCCGACACCCCCATCAAATAAAATGGAATGAGGACAAGCAATGTGTTAGATAAAATAAAAGAGGCACAGCTAACGATCAAGCCTCCCGCTACAGTTGGAATTTTCAATGCTTGTAAGGGTAGAAAAGGAGTCTTTTGCTTCCGCTCCCAGAATAGAAAAGTAATCAACAACAAGGAAACCCCCACCAAACTTGTCATTGTCCACACGGACACCCAGCCCCATTTGCTCCCATTTGTTATTACGAGAAGGACCAAGGTGATGAATGCCATAAACAAGCTGGCCCCCACGAAGCTGATAGCACCCGGCTTGCGCTCTTGCACACGGTTCGGGATGTACCGATATGCCATAATTGTAGCCACAATCGCCACAGGAACATGGATTAAAAATAACCATTTCCAGCTCAGCCACTCTGCAATCAAACCTCCCGCTATAGGTCCCGTCATCCCGCCCAGCGCGACAGCTGTACTTAAAATTCCGAGTGCACGACCTCTTTGCTCTTTCGGCATATGAATGGTGATGAGTGCAATATTAGTTGCTTGGAACATCGCAGCTCCTACTCCCTGTACAACTCTGAGCGTTAGCAATATTGGCAGATTAGGTGAAAAAGCGACCAGGATAGAACCCACAGTAAAAATCACAAATCCAAGATTGTGAATCCGGCGAAAACCATAACGGTCTCCCAGTTTCCCCATAATAGGAAGAAGAGCCGTAATCACTAGCAGATAACCTGTTGTGATCCATAATCCCTTCCCAAGCTCTGTCTGAAAATAATTCACAATAAAAGGAAGCGACACATTCACAATTCCAGCCGTAAAATGGGAAATAAACGCCCCCATACAAATAGCCGCCATCATTCCCAGCCGCTGCCCGTGTGTGCTTTTAAACTCTATATCTTTTGCTGCCATCATGTTGATCCCGTCCCTACTCATATTGTTTAAGAATTACTAACAATTATAAGTAGATCCCTTGCAAGAACAATCCCATAAAGATGGGATGGGAATGGTTTAGGCGAATATGTCTATCAGTATAGGTGACGAAAATCAGAGATAATGCAAAACAGCAAAAAGCGGCACATTTAAGTGCCGCCACTGAATTATTATCTATAAGAGTCATGCGTTGGGCGAAACAAATCTTCTTCGGAACTTCTGACCATAGAAAAATGTTCGACATTGTAGTGCCCATGTAATGTTTTATTGTGATGCTTGATGATTTGTTCTGCACTTAAAACATCATTGTCCGTTGTAGAATGACCATCTCCGACCAATGTAACATCCATGCCGCTAACCGTAGCCGTCCGAACCGCAGTATCGATGCAGTGTTGAGTTTTACATCCCATAATCACCACATGCTCAATTTGCTGATCTTTCAGATATTGTAGCAGCTCAGTTCCGTGAAAAGAATTCGTTGCCAGCTTATCAAAGATTTTGGCATTTGCAGACCTGTTGATTTCATTGTGAACTTGAAAGCCTGTACCTGTTCCTTCAGCGACATCTAGATCCCTAACGAACACAACTTCGACATCGGCTTCTTTTGCTTGTTCAATCACTTTATTAATATTCCGGATAAGCTGCTCTTTATTGAATACTGCACTTTCCTTTTCGTTTCCATCCATTAATTCTTGTTGTGCATCGATGATTAATAATACCTGATTCAAATGATTTTCCCCTTTCGAATGGTGGGGAAACGTCAACAAGCTTGATCAGTTAAACGTTATCCCCATATCATTTTGCAAGCTGACATTGTTTTTCATAATATCTACCTCCCAATAAAAATGGTATATAAACTTTAATCTTATAATTTAAGACTTTTTTAGTTTACCATATTTTTAAAATGTACTCTCTAAAAACTTTGATTGCTACATCCATTGATACATCATAAAAATGGTGGAAATCAGATTAGTCAGCCCGTGCAGAACCCAACCTGGAAAGATCGAACCGCCGGATAATTTCTCATCCAACATTCCGATGCTCCAACCCACAAAACCTGTAAGAATCATTACAACAGCAGAATTCAATAATCCGGAACTGCTGTATAACAGCACAGCATGTACGACACCAAATAATAAAGCTTGAGCACAGTTTCCAATTCCGAATCCGAATTTCGAACTTAACCGTTTACCAATGAAGCCGCGGAACAGAATCTCTTCGGACAAGCTAGTCTGCAACCAAGAATAAATCAATGCCGGAATCAAACCTTTAAGACCTGTACCATAAAACTGTGAGCTGGCCAAAGTATTCTTATCCAGCATATAGATTGCTGTAAGCATTCCCAGGCTGGTGAATATAGTCATGGTAAGTATAAACCATAGTATGAACTGCTTCCTAGAAAGCAATTGGGGTTTCTTCCAGCCAATCCACATGGCAAAGGATGAAGTTGTTCTGCTTGTAAAAAACCAGTATGTATAGGGAATGATGCTGAATAAGATGAGCTGAAGGACTGCACTGATGAGCAATGACAATGTCAACGGAATACCCTCCCTTTAATAAGAACAGCCTCAATATATCATGGACCGCTGCTTACCAGCGGAAAGAGACCGTAACTTGCAGGTTAGGTGGAGTAGTTGGTTGCGGATTGCTACTCAGGCAGTGGTAATACCGCCAACATCATGAACTGCCCATTCTCATATCTGAAACTGACGCTTCCTTGAAGCTGTTGAACCGCATACTCAATGCTTTCGATTCCGAACCCTCTACGCCCAAAGTTCCGCTTGCTGGACAAAAAAGAGCCCTGCCCGTCCTCTATAAGCAGAGATGCAGGATTCTTTAAAGAAATCACCAATAACCCGTCGCAATAAATCACTTCCAGCTCAATAACATTCTGCTCTGACTCTGGTAATCTCTGAACCCCTTCGATTGCATTATCTAATGCATTGCCTAAAATAATTGCAATTTCAACCTCTTTGCCTGCAAGTGACAGGTCCTGCGGGATGCGAAAATGAGATTTCATTGTAACTTGATGTAGCTCGGCTTTGGCGAACTTCTCATTATAGATGGCATCAATAGCTATATTTCCAGAAGAAATATACTTTTCTCCTGCCTCCTGTGTCGAAGCAAGCTCCGCAATATATCGCTTGGCTTCTTGTACAGCTCCTTCATCCAGCAGAGAATGAATAAGGATCAACACATGGTTCAGATCATGCCGCAAACGCTGTGCTTCCTGATTATCTTTCAGTTTACTCGTGTAATCCTTCACTTGCTGCTGAAGCACATGATTATGCAATTCTATTTGCATCCGTTTCATTAACTTTTGATATATAAACATTACAGCCACATTAATTACAAGAATCCCAAGCAGGATGAATACAAAATCAAACGGAATATCAAAAGGTTTATCACTGGAATTTCTCAGATTCACAATAATAATAAGCAAAGAACCCGCAGAAACAAGATTCAGCACAGCCCAATCCTGATTCGACAGTAACGTTGTGGTATCCACTTTGAACAACCGCAGCAATAGCAGACATAACATGATGCTTAGCAAAACAACAAATAGGAAAGCAAAAGATAACCACCAGAAATTAACTGTATCTATTCCCTCGGCATTGAGTGGGATATGCTGAATCCCATACCATACCAGCATCTCAATAACCACCGTAAACACTGTATAGAAACTGCTAAAGAACAGCTTTTGTAGCACACTGCCGCGGAAATAAATTATGGTAATCAGACTATACACGAGCAGGTGAAGGATGACCGAATCAACTAGAGGCAAGCTAGCAGCGGTAAGCGATTTAATTATATAAAAGATAATAAGACAGCCTATAAATGACTGTTTGCTCCTGCTCAGGATCAGGAATTTCTTGAGAAAAATATAAAATGTGACCCCTTGCGGGACATATATAAGGACGAGCATAAATACACCAAAAAAATAAGGACTAATCTCCCGGATGAAAGACATTTATCTTAAGAGCCTCTTTTCTATAAAGGCATGGTAGGACCGTAAAGAATCAGAGCTTCTACTGCGGCTGACGGGAAGCTCCACCCCGTTCTTCAGCTGAATAAGTTCTTTGCTTAAAGAACGAACATACAGCCAATTTACTAGGAATCCCGTATGTACGCGACAAAAATCGTGTGATTCCAGCTGTCCTTCCAACTCTCTCAGTTTGCCATAATACGAGTAAGTCCCTTGTTCAGTACAAAGGACCAATTTTTTACCTCGTTCTACCGTGATATACATAATATCATCTACCCTTAAATTATAGCTCATATGATGGATTGAGAATGACAGCACGTTGTTTCTTTGCATGCATTGCTGAATGGCTTTGACTGTGGCGGTCTGCAGTTCATGTTCATCAATGGGTTTCAGCAGATAGCGAAAGGGATGAACCGCAAAGCTTCTTCTCATATAACTTGTATGGCTGGTGACATAGATAATTAATACCCTGGCATCTTTGAGCCGGATCTTCTCTGCGACTTCTATACCGTTATACTCGGGCATCTCCATATCCAGATAAACTATATCGTATGCGGTATTCGTCATTGCCTGAAGCAGGGTTTGGCCTGATTCAAAAATCTCAATAGAGGCAGTCATCCCTTGCAGGCTGGTTATCTGCTTCATGAGTAATTCTTCCAACCGCGAGGCATCTTGCCTCTGATCGTCACAGATAGCAATGTGAAGATTCATATTATGTATCCCTCCAAGTGAACGTAATTCTATCATATTATAATTTGAAAAAATATGAAGAACCGCCAAAAAGCCGATCCTCTCGGACCGGCCTATAAACTCTTTTTTACAGGGAAGTTTTTACCCCAGTCAATTCATCGGAATCGCGGACGCCAGCCGCCGAAACTGGATGAAAATAAACAGAGCGGTCAGCATCACCACAATTCCTGAACCGAGGAACCATAGCTGCACACCGTATCGATCCACCACAGGTCCTGCCAACAGCAGCCCTATTGGCGAAGACAACATCATAATACTGGTCACGAGTGAAATGACACGCCCAAGCATCTCGGGTTCAAAAGAACGTTGGATCATTGCCATGAAGGGACCATTGAAGAAGGGTGCCGCACTGCCCATCAAGAACGAGAGAATGGCAAAAATCACAAATGCATTCGGTCCAATCAAACCACTGATCACACAGGTAAGACCGATGACTAGCAGACCTACGCTCATATAGCTAATGTCGCTCCATTTAGATGAGAACATCGACAATAGCAGACCGCCTAAAATCATCCCGATGCTGAACACCGCTTCCACCAGGCTGGCACTGTATCCTCCACGGCCAAAATGAGACAATGTCATATAAGGAAACAGTGTCGCCAATGGCATAAATGCGATACTAAACACCGCAGTAGCCCCCGTAATCAACACAATGGGTTTCGCTTGAATGAGTGCGTTCCAACCCAAACGGAATTCTTGAACGAAAGACGGCGCAGCTGTAGACTGCACTTTAGGCTGATGGATCTTCACCATGAACAGCATCAGATTCGCAATCAAAGCCCCGGCCACATCGAGTAGCAATACTGCTCCAAGCGAAGTTGCCGAGTAAACCGCTATCCCAAGTGCAGGACCCATTACATTCGAGAAAGAGAACACCATCTGCTGCCAGCCCGCGACTCTTGTCAATTCTTCTTCAGGCGCAATCAACGGAACAGCCGCCTGAAAAGCCGGAGCATGAAAGGCTGATGCCGCCGAACGCAGGCTCAGAATGACATACACAAAGCCAAGTCCCGGTTCCCCCCACATGAAATAAATACCTAATATCAGACTGAAGAGCGCAATTGCGCTATCAGCAATAATCATCGTTATTTTACGATTCCAACGGTCCAGCCAGACCCCTACAAAAGGACCCAAGACCGCTTGCGGCAAAAACGCTGCCAACCCAGCAATCATCAAAACTGCCGCTGACCCTGTCGATTCCGTCAAGTGCCAGATCACCGCGAATTGAACCATCGAACTCGTGAGAATCGAGAAAATCTGTCCGCTAAAAATAAGGGCGAAGGCTTTTTTCCATTGTATTTGCATAAGGTCATCTCCTTTGATTAAAAACTTAAATAAACTCATTCCATGAGCATAGGCACACTGAAACAGGCACATCACAAATAAACTCATTTCCATATCTCAAAAAAATGAATGAGTCCACTTGTCTTGCACCACTGATTACCATAAACGAATGGAATGGGTCACAAGGAGCACCTCCTGGAAAAAATTATGTTCATTATAACATCGCATCTCTTCCCTGAGCCAGTTCCAATTGTTCTTTTTACGAAAAATTTGATCTATCCCCACCTTCCGAATAAATTCCTAAATAAGGGAGAAGATAAAAATCACTTAACATCTCATTTATTTAAGGAGAATTGCATGCGGAAATTTTTTAACGCCAAGACACCTCCGTCTAATCCTAAGGTGCACCCTCAATTCGAAGCCGAAAATGAGCTTTCAATGAAGGATCTTTTTTCCCATGCTATCTCTGCGTCTCTCGAAGACAACTTACAGATTATTAATAATTGTTTTGCGAATTGTTCGGACCTAAAGGTTATTCCATGGCATTATGGCCCGGATCTTAAGTATGAAGCCTCATCCGTCTATTTCAATACACTTACTAAGTCTGACCCTACAAATTATTTTAAAGATGTCTTGCAGAATTTAGTTCCGCATGAGCTGGGTCCCACCTTGGACGTGACCGTTGAAGATGTCATCTCCTATTTTGAAAAAAATGGTGTTTCATCACCGCTGCTTGAATTAATGGACAATATCGGTCAAGCCATTAAGGGGATTCTTGATGGGAAAGTTGTCCTTTTCTTTACAGGTTGGCAAAAAGCCGTTGCCTATTATGCCTTTGATGTAGAACAGCGCCAAACCTCTGAGCCCATTTCAGAGCCTACTGTTCAAGGTCCCCACGTCAGCTTTATAGAAAGCTTAGAGCGTAATGTAGGTGTTATTCGTAGTTTGCTGAAATCTACTAATCTTAAGTTCGAGTTCTTTACCTCTGGTAAGCAGGTTCAAAGAACGTTGTCCTATGGTTATCTGGATGGAGTAGTCAAACCAGAAACATTAAATCAATTCAAACAACGGATAGCAAGTATTGATCAGGAAGAAATTCTTGACGTTTCCTATCTCGAAGAGTGGATCGGTGATTCGCTCTACTCACCATTTCCACAAGTCCGCTATACAGAACGACCGGATACAGCTATAACAGCTCTGCTAGACGGAAAGATTATTGCCATGGTTAACGGAAGTCCTTCCATTCTGATCTGTCCCGGGAATTTCATGGAGTTTTTTACGAATAGTGAAGATTATTACTACCGGACCATTTTTTCATCATTGATAAGAATGATTAGGGTCGCTGCCTTCATCATCGCCCTGCTGTTACCCAGTACCTATATTGCCTTATCCAACTTCCATTCCGAACTAATTCCCACAGTTCTGCTGCTTGCCATTCTAAACACACGCGAAGGAATCCCCTTTCCGGCTATGGTTGAAGCTTTGATCATGGAGTTTTTCTTTGAGCTATTGAGAGAGGCGGGCATACGCTTACCCAGACCGATTGGGTCGGCCGTCAGTATCGTTGGGGCATTGGTCATTGGACAAGCTGCTATTCAATCGCAGATTGCCTCTCCGGTCATGGTCATTGTCGTCGCTTTGACAGGCATTGCCTCATTTGCGCTACCTCAATACAATATGGCAATTGCGCTGCGGATTTTACGGTTTCCCTTAATGATTCTCGCGGCAACATTCGGAGGACTTGGCATCATGGTCGGTTTTATTCTAATTTATCTCCATCTGGCTACCTTGCGCTCTTTAGGAGAACCGTATTTAGACTCGTTAGCTCCGCTAGATCTTAAAAGAGTACGTGATTCTATTTTTCTACTTCCGAGAAGACTGCTGCTTCATTCACCACGAAATCGACACCTATATAAAAAGACTTCAGGAAGGAAGTAGATATAGTGAAGCGGCTTACTACCATACTAATTTCCCTTCTTGTACTCACTCTAACTAGCGGATGCTGGGATAATAAAGAATTGGACGAGTATGGGTATGTGCAGGCGGTCGCCATTGACCAAAGCGAAGACAATCGGATTGTGATTACGACACATTTCTATAATCCTTCCACCAAAATAGAAATGGGACAAGCAGGGGATCCAGCGTCCAAGGGAATTAATATTGTTACGAGTGGAGAAACCTTTTTTGAAGCAATAAGGGAGATCCCGGCAAAATTTGGTCGAAAAGCCAAATGGGATCATATGCGTGTCATATTAATCGGGGAGCAACTAGCCAGAACCTCGAACATCCGGGAGGTACTTGATTTTTTCTCCAGGGATCAAGAACCGCGTGGTACCGTTCTTCCTCTCATCGCTGAGCAATCTGCGGCACCATTTTTAGATATCAACCCGTTTATCGAGCAGACCATTGGTCAACAGTATAAGAGAATGGAGACGAGCGGTGCTCTATATGCCGCAAAAACTTCCAAGATTCCTCTCTATGAGCTGGCTATACAAATGTGTAGCCCCTCCAATACTTCCATCATCCCTTACCTGCATAAGACCAGTTTGGATCATAAACCCTTGATATCTGGGCTGGCTGTAATTCATGACGGTAAAATGATTGACATTCTAAAGGAGAAGGATACAGAAGCATTCATGATGCTGACGGATAGATATATCTATGGAGTACTAGAATTTCCTTGCCCGGATGAGACCGAAGTACCGTTGCGAAAAAAAGAAACGCTTGAAGTGCTTACCTTCAACAGTACGCTTACTCCAATCGTAAAAAACGGTTCTGTGTCCGTCGGTGTAAACATTGCTATTGAAGGGATGATCGGAGAATTACGTTGCTCACATTTAAAAAACAATAAGGACATGAAGCTTTTTGAGCAGCGTATCATAACTCAGGTTGAACAACAGGTTGAGCACGCAACCAAGTTTTTGAAAACAAAAAAGATCGACGCACTCGGAATTGGCAATCAGATTTACCGGAAAAATCCGCAGCTGTGGAAACAACTAGAGCCTCAATGGAAGGATACATTCGCCCAGACTCAGTTCGATATCAACGTTGATGTCAAAGTGTTAAGTACTGGAATGAACTCAGGCACAATATTTGGAACAAAGGAGAAGTAGCTATGGTGGGAAAAATAATCTGCGTTCTCTTATTAGCTTCCGCTATGCTAGCCCATGACATCCCAAGGTTTAGACAAGCCTCCATCCGCGATCGAGTAGTTTATGGAGTATTATTACTACCCGTACTTTATCTCGGATTTATCTTTATTGCAGCTAAGCCATGGCCCAATTTAGATTCCATCTTCAATTTATTCACGGCTCCAGCTGAGCACATCGTCCATTGGATCAACCCTGCCATTTCATAAGCTTAAAGAATGAGGAGGAACGTATGAATAAGCAAGAACGTGTTAGTTCGATCCAAATGTCCATGCTGTTTCTCTTCTTTATGACCGGTTCCTCAATCGTTATCGTCCCTGCGTCACTAACTAACTTTGCCGGCAACGGAGCCTGGATATCCCTCTTAATCGCCTCGGCCATAGGAATGGCTCTGCTTTCCGGTATTCTATATTTGAACCGACGAGCGCCAGATCTTTCGCTTGTGGAACAAAGCCGCTCCGTACTTGGAAACGGACTGACCCTAGTCCTCCTGATTCCTTTCACTTGTGTACTGTTTTGGAATGTCGCTGGAATTGTAATTGAGATCGGAACCTTTTTCAAAAGCACGATGTTAAAAGAAACGCCCACTTACGCAGTAAATACCATGTTTTTTATTACGATTGCGATGACAGCTCTAGCTGGAATTGAAGTGATTGCCCGCATGGCAGCCGTCCTAATGTCACTAATGTTCGGATTTATCATCTTAGTCTGGATACTCGTAGCAGGGTTGTATCATCCCGAGTACCTACTGCCCATCATGCCTGATGGATTTAGGCCTATCCTAAGCGCTGCATATGTAGTCTATGGCTTCCCCTATTCCGAGCTTATCGTTTTTTCGATGATTTTACCGTTCGTGCGTAAAGAAGACAATTCTAAACTGGGAAAACAGATGTATCTTGCACTCATCATCAATGCCCTGACGTTAATTGCTTCTGTCATTAGCAGTATTATGGTATTGGGACCACTGTCCGGCAGCTTGAAATATTCATTATATCAGTTGGCGAGACTCATTTATTTTCAGGAAACCATTGAAAGAATCGAATCCGTGATTGGTTTTTCACTCATTATCGGCTTCTATTTCAAGGCTTCTATCCTGCTGCTTATTCTTATTAAAGTACTAAAGGAGCTTCTGAGATTGAATGATGAACGTTTAATTGTTTTCCCACTTGCTTTTGTCTGCCTGCTGTTATCTGTAACGACTTACACACAGGAGTCTGAGCTTGAGAAAATCGTGAATACTACATGGCCCTTGCTCACTAACCTAGCTTACATCCTGCCGTTTCTTCTGATTCTATTGGTCACTTTTATTCGTTATCATATAAATCAACACAAAAAATAACCCGTTCTAAACGGATTCAATTCCCCTATCTCATTTCGCAGACTTCGGCTTCTTCTTTTCTTGAATCCAGCCCGCCAGCAAAAGTATTGCTCTACATAATTGCTTGCCATCGCGATTGAAGATTCTGAGATTTCCTGACCCAGAGGACGTTATTCCCAATTTTTTGGCCTTTGGAGCAGAGTTTCGGACTCCACTGACGCTATCTCATATAAAAAGACTCATATTGAGTGTTTTTTGTGGGAATAGCTGCTATACAGTCCGCTAGGATGCAAAATATGGACCAATGACGCGTTTAAGGTCAGCTGTGTCCGATGGGCTTGGTCTGTGCAATTGTTATTGGATCAAACGAAGCAAAGTAGGGATGCCCAACAGCCACCTTTAGCTTATTAGGACACCCCTGTTAAGTTTATTACGTTACTCGCTCTAACCAATAAATTCTTGAACCCACTCGCTGTTATAGTAACCTATTCCAATTTCTGTGAAGCTGCTATTCAGGATGTTGGCACGATGACCAGGACTGTTCATCCATTGGTTCATTACTTCTTCTGCGCTCGACTGACCTTTGGCGATATTTTCCCCTGCTGAATTGTATGAGATCCCGAATGCTTTCATCATATCAAACGGAGATCCATACGTAGGAGACTGATGGTCAAAATAGTTATTGTCATACATATCCTGCGCTTTAGCCAAAGCCATTTTCGAAAGTTCGCTATTTAAGCTAAGAGGCTTCAAGCCTGCATTCGTTCTTTCTTTATTCACCAGATCCAATACTTGCTGTACCGATTGGGATGTATTGGTGGATGGTTGTGGATTTGCAGACTTCTGTGGGACAGCAGAATGTTGCGGATTTGCAGAATATTGTGGTTTGGCCGATTGCTGCGGATACGTTGTTTGATCTGTTGTGCTTCCTGTAGGTGGATTGGTACGGATGAACCCATCCAGCCATTTCGTTACATCGCCAGGAACTTGTTTAGTCTTAATTGTTGAATTCCCTGCATTCTCCGTGGAAATGGAAGATGCTTGCGTTAAAGTTGAACTTGAGGCAGTTTTACGAGCATGATTGTCAACCTTCGTTTGTTGAGTTGTCATTTGGTTGTTGGCCGAGTTATTACCCGAACAAGCAGTAACGAGTAATAGCGCTACTATTACGATAAATGGTTTAATAAGAACCCCTCCTGATTTGGCAAAGTAGTGACTTAATCGAATAAAGTTTTTGTAAAGTACCCCTGATTTATTCATCCCTAATTCAAAAATATAAAAAGCAAAAAAGTCCACTCGCAACATGGTTGCTGTGGACTTAATCTTAGTGGATATTTTAGATGCGTCGATATAGTTACATTTATAGTAATTTATAGAATTTTTTACTAATTAATGTTATGCTTTGTTAAGATCATAAAGTATAACATCAAATAAGATTTGGACAAACAAGCTTATAGAAATAAGCAGGCGTTGTTAGGTTAATAGATACTTTTAGATTACTTAATGTAATGTGATTGCAAAATTATTACAAGGAGTGATCATGCTATGTTAGAAGGTATCTCGATAAAACAAGTCTCCATTTATTGTCCTGAAAGAGTGATTAACAACCAATATTTTATTGACCATTTTCAAAAGCAAGGTATAGATATTAAGCGGATTCTTAAAAAGACAGGCAGAAAAAACCGCCATGTTATTGAAGGAACGAAGGAGAACTCGTTGACGATGGCGATTAATGCCGCTCAACAGGCAATTGATGCTGCATCATTGAAATCTGCAGATATAGACCTGATTCTTTTTTCCAGCTCAACTCCGGAATATTTATCACCTACGAATTCATTGCTTATTCACAAAGCTATCAAAGGTAAAGATGATACGCTTTGCTATGACTTGAATGGTAATTGTATAGGAATGTTTATTGCGGTTGAACAGGCTGCTCGTACTTTATACGATGATCCTGATAGAGATAGAGCGTTGGTTATCGGTTCGGATTTTTTAAATTTATGGGCTGATCCTTCACATCCAATAACATATTCAATTTTTGGCGATGCCGCCGTAGCCCTCATTTTAGAAAAAGATCATTCAGAGAGTGGATTAATTGACGTAAGGTATCTTTCGGACAGCCGTTTTACAGAAGAAATTGTGTACCCCGCTCAAGGATTGGCTAAGTCTTTGCGTGATGGGGCTGAACACCGCTACTTACACTGGGGGAGATTCAGCGGAATAGACAGTGTACGATTTGCGGAAGCATCTATTGTTGAATTATTGAACAAACATCACCTAACATTCGAGGATATACAAGTTTTTTGTTTTTCACAATTTACATTGGCTAATATTAAATTACTTCAAGCTAAGCTGAACCTGGATCAACATAAAATTATTTATGTAGCCGACGAATATGGCTATACAGGCACAAGCAGTCCCTTTCTGGCCTTATATTGTGCTATTGAACATGGTTTGATCAAACGTGGCGACAACTTATTATTTTGGACATTGGGGTCAGGTTATCAAGCCGGTTCAATGTTATGGCGTTATTGACATGGGGCTCCATTCATTCATTCATTCATTCATTCATCCTATCACTATCGAAACTCCACAATACACTAACAACAATCCCATCAGTATATTAAATTGACTTCTATATTTAGATATCATTTTTTTGAAAAGAGAACCACATAAACACCAACTAAAAGTGCCCATAAAACCGATGAATGCTAAGACTATAGAGTAAATCAATAAGCTAAAATAGGAAGAATGAGAGGTAAGAATAAATGTAGATGTAACTGTGATTCCATATAATATCCCTTTAGGATTAATAAATTGTAAAAGCATACCCGCAATAAAACTGTTGTGTTTATCGCCACTTCCATCACTTTCTTGATGTTTACTTGTAATAATTTTAAATGCTAAATAAAACATGTAGACTCCGCCTATCACAGCCATAATAGATTCAATCTTAGGGATAAAATTGATCAGAAGTATATTAAAATAGCAACATAACAATATAATCACGAAAAAACCTGTGCCCACTCCTAAACAAAATCTCATTGTTTTTTGTAAACCAAACTGGTTTGCAAAAGTCATTGCCATAATGTTATTGGGTCCCGGAGTAAAGCTAGCCACAAATGCATATAAAAACAAAGAAACAATCACTGAATTCCACCTCGTTGTATGTTATAATGTATTTATCAGACGCTATAACGTCCTTATGTGCGTTTTATTGTATATCCTGGTCGTTATAAAGTAAATAGGAATAGGAGAATTACCGTGGAAGAGATAAATCAAATCATTGCGGAGAATATAAAAAAGATTAGAAGAAGTAAAGATTTAAGCCTGGAAAAGGTGGCTGAATTAACAGGAGTAAGCAAAACAATGATTGGTCAAATCGAAAGAGGCGAATCGGCACCTACCATTACAACCATTTGGAAGATCGCCAATGGATTAAAAACTTCATTTTCTGCGCTGATAGATTACCCAAAGCCTGACACAAGAGTCGTATTAAGAAATGAAATTCAACCACTGCTTGAAGACAACGGAAAATATCGGGTGTACCCATCTTTCCCATTTGATGAAAGCAAACGATTTGAGGGTTATACAGTTGAGATAGACAAAGGTGGATACCTTGATGCCAATCCACATATGGAAGGAACTGAAGAATTAATCACTGTATTTGATGGTGAATTGTCTTTGCGTGTCAATGATAATGAATATCTATTAAAATCTGGTGATTCTATCACGTTTAACGCAGACAAACCCCATGTATATTATAATCCAGGACAATTATTGACCCGTTTAAGCATGATCTTATATTATTCTAGTTAGCAAAAAAACCAAGGTTCTTAAACCTTGGGATCAAATCTTACTATGATAACCTGCGGAGATAACGCTCAGCCTCCCCATTATGAACCGTCCAGCATTAACTTATAAACCTTACCGTCTTTTGCATATTCATTATTAAAAAGCAGGGCATCCCCTTCTCTTTTCAGGAATTTCAGATTGTCTCCAAAAAAAGGAAGGTCGTTTGTTTCGGCATATTTTTGCTGCTCTACGTCAAGAAGTGCCTTGTACAACAATGTTTTGGCACCTGTTTTACGATCTATCATCATGAGGAAACCTTGCTGATTGGACCGAATCAGCAGAAAATCTTGGTTCTCCGTAAACATCTGTTACGGTCAGATAGATTAGGCCTTTCGGCGTCTTCTGAAAATCGAACTGAACAGCATCGAATAACTGCGAACCAAGGTTCGTTAGCAAACGAGTTTGTCCTGCGGAATCTGTTAGATATAAACCCCCTGTTTTTTTATCCACTGTATAAGTAGATCCAGCAAATTGTGCGCTGGCACTAGCATAGTTCAATAGCCCAGTTGCTGTATATATCCTCTTCGTCGCATCCCAGCTGACCGTTGTTCCTCCTAATGAATTTACAAGAAAACGGGCAGGTACATAGAGTTGACCATTAATTTCAAAAGGAACACCTTCTACACTTACCAATTTACCATCAAGGGCCCCCTGTTTACTTCCAATACGAACGGCTATCTTTTTTCCCCATCCAGTAAACTCCGCTCTTTGATGCGATTTATCCCATACAACCTTAAGTCCTGCCGCTTCCCAGTGACTGGCTGAAACATAAGTAATCCCATCCTTTACTAGTGCAGCGCTCGTACCTTTCCCGCCTCCATCCATAATGAAAGTGAAGTAAGCGGGCAATGCCGCATTCGCAACTGGAGCAGCAAGCAATGATGCAACAAGTATTGGAGCTAGCAACCATCTTTTATCCATATCTTGATCAACCTCCATGTTAGAAAATCATAAATTCTTCATAGGGTATAGACGCAGTTTAATTCCAAAGGTTCCTATAAGTTAACAATAATAGTAAATTCTAAGTTCAAAGTCTCTCCTTCTATTATTCCTCTCAATCTGCCTCTTTTTCTCTCATTTCGTTGTTCCCCCAAGAATCTGTGAAAATTTTCTCATATATTGATAGGGAGGTTGGCGCCAATCCTTAAACAAAATAATTGAAAGAAGGCAATTACAATGGCTTTAGGTTGTGATACAGCTACAAATGTAACAGCAGCAAGATTAACTACACTTAAAAATAATAAATTCACATTCGTTTGCCGATATTTGAATCGCGTCGAAGGATACCAGGATGGTCTCACCTCAGCTGAGATTACACGGATTTCAGATGGGGGATTATATATCATATCCCTTTATCAAATCAGCAAATCGCTCGATCATTTTACGAAAGCCAATGGGGTTAAAGATGCTGAAACGGCTGTAGGATTAGCAAGTGATTTGGGACAAACCAGCAGCACTCCGATTTATTTTGCGATAGACCGCGATATGACCTCTACCGAAATCACAAACAATATAGTACCTTATTTTCAAGGCATAAAATCAGTGCTAGACAGCAGTACTAAAAATTCCAAAGGTTATAAAATGGGTATCTACGGATCACGAGCAGTCTGCTCTCATATTCGAGGCACTAATTCCGCCACAACACGTTACACCTTCATCGTAGATAATGACTGGCAGGGAACCTTCGAGGATTGGAACCTGCGACAATATAATTTCAACACTGAGGTAGGAACAAGCACTGGCAAAATCAACGTAGACTATGTAGAGTCCTCCTCACATAGCGGTGGAGGCTGGAAAAAGTAATTTATTCCACTTTTATCGGTGACGAGGCGTCGTACGAAAGCAGATTATGATAGATTCAAATAAAGTCTCGTTATTATAAAAATAGTAAAAAGACAACCAGGCATGGATTATCCGATTAATGGAGAAGCTCTGCCTGGTGTTTTTGGTTTGTAGCGGTTTGTTTAAGCAGATAATCATAAATCGTAGCTATCCGATTTTAATGTCTTCTTTGGGCAACCCTCGGAGAAAAATACGCAGAATTTTCCAATTCCCAGCCGAATTACGATCGAGCATCCATTTCGCACTGATAGCAGCTTGCTTTCCTCACTGACAGCCGCTTGCTTTCTTCACTGACAGCAGCTTGCTTCCGCTATCCTCTCCCCGTATATTTTATCGCTGTAACTTTATGCAACCTATGAGATAACTGCACTTTATACACTTATTTCGTCTGTAAAAGGCTAACTTCTCACTTTAACTGTATTCTATACAATTAAAAATCACAGTTATCAGCTTTAGCGGCAAATAACTAAAAAATAGGTGTACAAAATACAACTATCTTCATGAGCGAGTTTTTCGAGCGAAAATAGCTGTACAAAATACAATTAAAAGCCGCTACATATTATATTCGTCCGCTCTCCGTATAAAAAAGGGGCGAGATCTTTGTAGATCACCCCCTGCTCCACTTGCTTCTATTTAGAATCGCCTATTTGATCATATGCTGGATCATACGTCCACTTCAGGCCGTTGTCCATACTCGACAGATAGATGGTACCTACAGTGTTGCCCTCTTTGCTGAGCAGAATAGGATACAATCCTTCTTTTCCATTAAAAATAGGTGAAAGCGGCGTTTTTTGATATTCATTAAAGGTTTCCGGAAGGGATACCACGAGCTTTTCCCATGACTGCCCCTTATCTTTGGTCCAATAAATAACAGGCCCATTATCTTCATAATATCTGAACCCTAAGAATCCGATATCCTTGTTAGAAAACCCTGCCCCGGCTAAACTTTCCGCGTATAAATCGTTAGGATTTCCAAGCTCCGTCCATGTCTTCCCGCCGTCAGAGGTCTGGTATACATAATTTAATGAGCGTCCCACACCTGCAGAACCTCCGGAGACGATCCATCCATTTTGTTTGTCAGTAAACCCGATGAACTTGGCGTCATAACCCTTGGCACCTGCAATGTTGTAGTTATTCCACGATTTCCCCATGTCATCACTGATTAATACATGTAGAGGGGATTCTTTACCATCCGCAAATCCATATACAATTGCAGTTTTGTCCTCGGAGATATAAAATCCGGTATCCGCTCTCCCCATCCCCATTTCTGTTCCAGTCGTATCAAGTTTTAAAGGCGTTGGCGCTTGGATCTCCCCTTTCCGATAGGAGACAGAGACCTTACCATCCTCGTCCATGGAATACGCATTCCCAGCGTCATGCACAACCACTTGTTCTCCACTAGAGCTGTAGGAATAAATAGTACCTGGTTTGAACTCGGTATCTGAAGATTGGCCGTTTAGGTTCGTACAGGCTGCTAGCACTGCTGTTACACCAACCACCATTAAGACCGCAAGAAATGCGCCTACTCCATTTCGTTTTTCTTTCATATTTAAAATACTGCCAAATCGCTGCTTCATCGAGTGTTTTCCTCCTGCAAAATTCGTTGATAAAGCTACATGCCGAGTAGCATTACTTTGCATAACCGATAAAATGGCTTCGCAGTATTTCTTTCGATATGCCGCATTTTGCTTACGTACAACGGTGTCATCACAATAAATTTCAATTTCGCGGACAGCTTCGCGTGCCATGAACCAGACCAATGGATTAAACCAATGCAGTGCCTGCACAATCAGTAGCAGTAGCTTATATATGATGTCATGCCTTTTGTAATGGACCAGCTCATGTTTTAAGATAAACTCCAGTTCTTCGTCACTATATTGATCATGCGGCAAGAATAGTGTTGGCTTGTAAAAACCCATTAGCATCGGATTCGGAACTTTACTGCTTATCAGAACCGCAATGGCGGTTGTTACATGCATTTCTTTAGCGACTTGTTTGAGCTTGGCGAACATATCCTCTCTCTGAAGAGGGCTGCTCCAACGTAACACCTGTTTCCTGAAAAAGAAATAACTCAGCAAATGATACCCTATAAAAAGCACAGCGCCAGTAACCCAGATGTAAGCTAAAATATTAATTATAGAAGTGATATGGCTTACATCCCCTGTCTGGACCGGCTGAGAGATTACTGGCGTATCCGCCTGCAAATTCTGGGACACTGAGCTTTGAAAGACAGTTGCTATGGCCTGACCTTCGGGTAGCTGAATCGCCACAGGAGGATTGGTAAAGGAAAAGTTGAATGGCAACAATAATCGCAAGGTTAGGATCAACCATATCCAATAGCTCAACTTAGCCGAATAATGTTTTCTTAACAAGGGAGTTAATGTGATTAAGCCGATAATAACTAAACTAAGGGTCACAGAAATAACCAGAAAATCTGTAAAAAGACCTGTTATCATCAGGATTCCTCCTTATCTACTCTATCGAGCAGTTCCCGCAACTCAGCAAGATCGCTTTTATCAATCGCCTTCCCGTTGTATAAGGACATCACCATATCCTGCACAGAGTTGCCAAACAGCTTTTCAAGTGTAGACTTCCCTTCGCTCTCTTTATAATCTGTCTCAGAAATTGCAGCGAGATAACGGTTGCTCCGCCCTTCTTTTTCGCAAGATAGAAAGCCCTTTTCAACCAGCCGTGACAGCACTGTCATCAAAGTAGCAAGCGCCCACTTACGTTTATCCCCCAGTTGATTCAAAATATAAGAGGAGCTAACCCAACTCTCGGCTCTCCAAATCACCAGCATAATTTCCAGTTCAGCATCTGGCAAGCGTTTGATTTTGTTATTCATCCATATTTCTCCTTGTTATACATTTGTGTAATACATTCATTATACAAACGTGTAATTAAAAAGCAAGCACATTATTTCTAAAATATGTATACATTCTTAGACGTTTATTATTTTAATAAAGGTTTCACAAGTCCAGTAGCAAATAATAAATAGAACCCTAGGAATTTTTATAAGATTCCAACAATGATAACCAACGCACACTCAGCTGAAATTTATAACTATTTTGGAAACTAAGTGATTGGTCTGCATTATTCTTAAGTAAGGAGGTAGGTTATGAAAAAATTTAGTATTCTATCATTTTCACTGATAATTTTACTAATTTTATTATTTGTATTAGTCAGACCCACGCAAAAGATCGTAAGTGTCAATCTTGCATCCGAAACAACAGAAATTACTTATACTGACCGTGAAAGCCTTCAAATCTTCGAAGATGCTATAAGAACTGTAAAAAAAGTACGCGGGTCTGTTGATGTGGGTGAACCGACTTATCGAATGACTGTTACTTACGCTAATTCAAAGGTGGCCGGATTCAGCCTTTATATGGATTTTAAAACGAAAGATGGTTTCCTGATTAAAGCTAGCAATAGCGAAAAGATGCTGGATTTAAGAAATAAGAATTCGGTTGAGCTAGCTGATCTGTTAAGTAAAGAAAAGGAAGATTAAAATTTGGAAACTCAATCTAAAAATAGGCATGGTCATCATACAAATGTAAAAACAAGCCATCCTTTAGTACTAACTAAGGATGGCTTGTTCGTAATTATATTATTTTCCTGCGCTTCAGATATACTGTCCCGCTCCGCTCAGAGCGCTGCAATTCTCTGCTGGATGCGTGGGAATAATGCAAAGGCATTCTCATAAAATACTTTCTCGTGGTGCTGCTCAGGCACAAGCCGGCGGACGAACTCCGCATACAGGTCAATAGGCGCGAGTGGCCAATCGGTACCGAACAACATTTTTTCATAGTGATCAGAGTACACCAACGCCCGGCGAAAATGATCCATAAACAGGGGTTCATTCATGAACCGCTCAAAATGAGGCCGATCACCAACAACGAGACCAGACAAATCGGCATAGACGTTCGGATTCTTGGCGACCACTTCGGCAGCATCCATCACCCAGGGATCGCCTAGATGGCAGATCATAAAGTTCACGTCGCGCCGTTGGAACGCCAGTTCGTCCACGGTAAGCGGATGCGCATACTTAAGCAATCCATTCATCGAATACGTATCACCGGTATGAATAACCACAGGCGTGCCGTACTTGGCTGCCAGCTCATAGATCGGCGAGTAGATTTTGTCATAAACGTAATGATGATAGTACCCGGCATAGAGCTTAATACCAGCTACCTCAGGAGCTTGCAGCCGTGCCTCAATTCGGTCCAGCTCATCCAAAGCATCCTTTCCTCCGAGCATATTTGGATTAATACCCACGCATTCCATTAAGAATGGCGGTACACTGGCTTCCAAGTCGAGACCCATCGGATTGGGAGAGGCAGAGTCAGGAAAGGCTCCCTTCGTCTGCTCCGTGACCCCCATTCCAATGCCGAGAACAACGTCGTTCTTGTCAAACTCCGCTTTGAGCCCAGCAGCTGTGTAATCAACTTTGGAGAGGTCCAGTGCTGTCTGATGAAAGCTATCGATGTCCGACAGATGAATGTGAATATCAATGATTGGCATTTATAGTCTCCTTTTTGTCAGAAGCACTAGCAAAGGTCACCTTCATAAGATTACGAACTACCTCTGGATCCAGAGTGAGCTCTCCCATGATCATGAAGGTCGGCTGTGTCCAAGCGGTTTCTCCGTTCAGTAGTAGTAGATGGTGATTCACACCATATGTGAATACCTTATTGTTCACGTAAGACATAGCTCTCTGATTAGGATAACTATGCACCACATGCAGCATGTCTTTACGCGAAGTTGCACCGATTCGGATAAGCCCCTTGGATTCCAGATGGGCTTCGACCTTCCCGATAGGGAAGTTGCCTTCCTCTGGGAGCTCCATCCAGCCTTCCGAATAGATTGGTGAAGGCTTAAAGTAACTATCCTCGGATAGCGAATAATGCGGCAGCGTCATTCCACTTTCATTGGTTACTGAAATCAACACACAGAGCACAGGAACTCCGGGCAGCATGAGGTAATGCTGATTGATCGTGATCCCCCGGTTTGCTTCCTGCTTCTCCATCGAAGTGGTCAGTCTCAATCCCTTCCAGACGTTGCCGTGATCATCCATCTGCTCCGTCCAAGCTGCGCTTCTTGGCTCCTGCAACCGGCTAAATCCGCCTATGCCAGAAATACCCACACCGAGTCCACCATGCCAAGGATTCCACCAGGAACGTGGTTCAGCTTTCGGAAAGGTGCTGTCCAGCCACTCTTCTCCTTGGTGCTTCAAGGAATGCACAACGCTGCCGAAATCAGGAGCAGCTGCAATAGATAGAACTCCGTTGCTCACTGTGTAAATGGGACCCTCAGGTCCTTCTTCTATCCCACAAACAACGCTTGTTTCCGTTTGTGGAAACCAGAGGCCTGTTCGCTCTTGAATGCGATCCTCACCACGATAGACGACCCGGACCTTACGGCCAGATTCGTTGTGTTCTGGTGATTCTGTATCCTCAGTAGAGAGTTCAAAACCAGCGGAGTGCAAATTTTGTCCTCTTTGCAACTCCATCTCAGCGACACTTTGCTCCTCTTCTCCATCAGCCTCTACATACAATTCAAGGCTTCCATCAAGCGGTGTCATCTTTCGTTCGATTAGCTCGGCATGAAGTGCCCCTGCCGCAAAAGGATTTCCACCGCCGAGCGTTAGCTCAAGATGGTCATCCAACACCGGTATGACCGAATTCTGCTGTTTTAGGGCAAAGGCGCGGAATTCCGACCACTTAAGGAAGGTGTTAAGAGCAAACACCATAGTTTTTGTCCGTACGACATCTCCAGCGGAGATTCGGCCAAGATTATGCTCCAGCCCAAGCGGGTATTCCGGACGAAGCAATTTTAGCGAAGGATCCCAGCAGATTCCGCATGTGACGTTCTCTTCCTTGCAGAACAACCAGTTCTCCGTAATTTGTGCACTGTCCCAAAGACTTGGATCGCCTGAGTAAGCGTCGCCCATGTCCACGTATTGGCCCTGATATGGTAAGATGAGCTGTTTACCGAAAAAGCCGAAATTCGTCAACAGATACATGTCTTCTTCCAGGATATCACTATTGGTATTGCAGACCTCGCTATAAAACTCAGCGATTCCGTTGGCAAATAGCTTAGCCACTCTTTTTATCTCAAGACCCGGAAATTCTTCCGACTCGTAAAGAGCTTCGAGAACCTGACTCTCCCCTTCAGAATAGATCTTTACCTCTTTGGCCTGTTTCTTAGAGAATTCTTCTGCGAATGGCTTGCCTAACTTCGGATGGGTCAACCAGAAATTATGGCTCGAGCCGGGATATTCAATCCACATTCCATTGTCGGTATTATTAAGATGAATAGAGTAGGCGCCATTCACCGCCACCCACTGATCCCCGTTTTCCCCACCAAAGCGGCCATTCGTTCCCTTCATTAGAACGGATAGCTTGCTGATAAAGGTGACTGCCTTCTCTCCAACCGGAACGGCCGTTACCTCAATAGCCTGTGAATAAAGACCGTATGAATTTAGGGCAAAGGGTACTTGAATAGAAGCCTTACTCTTAGCTGGAACAGTAAAGCTTACTGTACGATCCGCCCACATCAGGAATTCGTCTTCGGGCAAATCAAAAGAAAATTCTGCTTCTGCAGCAAAATTATTCTCCACATTAAGGTACAGTTCCGAAGGAAGACCCAGATACAGTTCCCGGTGTGGCAGCGCTATCTTCATTTTGAGTGGAAATTTAGGAGCAACGCCAATGCGGAATTCCGCACGCTTGCCACCGATGATCCACTTGCTCATAACAACGGGGTGTGTCTTCTTATCGTTCTGCTCTTCCCGAACTGAATCAAGCTCAAAATCACCTTCCACGATAACCGTTTCACCTGGAGCGAGTATTCGCGCAGCAGATAGAGCAAAACGGATATTTTTATCGTTCTGGCCTTCGATCTCAATGGCCAGCTCAGACGTCGAACGATTCTTGATGCGATAGCGAATCTTGTAGGTCGAACCAAACACAAGATCATGATCATCAATTTCCGTAGAGATTTCATAGTCTGGTGTATCAAGAGCGGTCAGACCGCGGCCAGTCTTCTCGAATTCCGCCCGCAAGGAGAGTTCTCCCTTTTGCCAAGTGTAATCAAAGAAATCAAAGCCACGCTCCTGCCGGCCATCTGGCTGAATGGGAAGTTCACGGGTACTGTCTGCATACCAATCCAGTTCTTCAAAATAAGGAGCAAGTGCTTCCGTTTGCAGTACTGTTGGAATGAAATTCATCAGATGGACGTAATCTTCATTTTTCTCCCAAAAAAATCCGCATTTCTTATACATCGGTACGGCTTTCGTATTACCTGCCCAAGTGAACAGATCAAGACGTGGCCAGCCCGCTTCTATTGTTTGGCGAACAGCGTTCAGAATCAGATTGCGGCCAACCTTGTATCCGTGATAATCGGGGCGTACATTCAATAGCGGGACATACAAAGCCCCTTCATCTTGACGGTAGTGGGCGAAGCTGCAGAAGCCGACTACCTCTTTGCCATCAACGGCAAGAAAGGCATTAAGATTGGACGAGATCTCCATCTCACGGCGCACACTGTCCTCAGTTCTTTGATTGGTGCCTCCGCCCCAGCTTTCGTTGCTGCGGTTCCACATTTCTGCGACTGCCCCAGCATAAGAAGAATCGTATTCGATAATGCGGATTTGTTCCGCTGTAGTATTTACAGTCATGCTTTCATCTCCTTATTCCTCAAAAAAATATGAGTATGTATTCGTATAAAGTTATTGTGGATAACCTCTCTACAACATATTGAAATAACTCCTACGAGTTCTTATTATACTATTAACTGGAAGCTCAATACGAGGTAAAAAACTCTTTCTCCTTATTTTCTACATAAACTCACTGCCAGCAGAAAGCTACAAAAAAAGCTGTCGAGTCACCCTCGACAGCCTGAAGCTGCTCCTAAGAGGAGCCTTTCTTCTTTAACAATTCTCCACACGATCCGCCGCTCTTTTCTTCATATTAGCGAGACCTACAATACATATCAGCAGTACGCAGATAGAATAAGGAAGCGCCATATTAACGGTGTATAAGGCCGTACCTATAACTGGCCCTATGAATGACCCGCCACCTTGCAGGGCCGCAATAAAGGAAGCAACGCTTCTTTGCTCATGGTCTTGAACCGCCATTGAAGCACCCGCACTGTAGCCGAGCAGTGTAAAGCCGATGCCAATACCCAAGAATGTAAAGTCCACATACGCAAATCTGATGAACAATAACAATCCCAGCAAGCCTAAGGCAACAAATAAGAGTCCTACGAGCAGCACTTTTTTAGGATGCCATTTGAGATACTTACTGATTACAATTTGCGAGAGCACTACCATTATTCCCGAGATCGCCAGCCCCATTCCAATTAACTGAGTGGCTTGCTGAGTACTGTAACCCAAGCTATCCTGCACAAAAAATCCGATAGTAACCTGCACGATATTCAGAGCAAACGAAAGCAAAAGTCCAATCCATAAATAGAGGCGTATCCGTCGATCATTGGGGGAAAGTGAAATCGCCTGCCGCTCAATCTCAATATTCTTTTCTTTAGGAATAAACACCAGAAACAATATAGCCAAGGTGAACAATAAAATAGCGGCCGCGTACATTGGTGAGGTCAGGCCCAGTGAAGCCATTCCTCCACTCATTGCGGGTCCCACTACGAAACCAAGACCGTTGGCCGCACCAAATAATGCCATTCCTTGTGTACGGGTTTCTTTTGTACTCCAGCCCATAACATAAGCTTGTGCTAATGCCGGAATTCCTCCAAAGAAAAAGCCAGCGATTGCGCGAAGTAAAAAGAAACTCCAAAACAGACTCTCTTTACTCTGTGCATTTACTGCATAATCAGCCAATAGTGCAAAAATGATAAGTGTGGCCATATAGACGAACATAATCGAAGCAAGCAGCCACTTTCGGCTCATAAACGTTTGTTTTTCCCAGAAATATCCTCCGAGCAGCCAACATAACCCCGCCACCGATACTAAACATCCTGATTGAAAATCACTCAGCCCCAAATTTCGCGCAAGCGGACCAATAATCGGATTAAAAGCAGCTATTGAGATCATTCCTGTAAGTACGATTAGAAACATAATACCCCGTCTGTATTTCATAAAATTCCCTTCTCCTCTCAAGTAAACCAGAAACAATATACGATTCATCATTATCGCTGTGTTTATGGTACTATGCATGGAAGTCAGGCCTCTACCTCTTGGCGGATTACTTTACTGGTTAGCGGGATTTATAGTAGAACTAACAAAAAAAACCCTGCTCTTAAGAGCAGGGTTATAGATGTTAATCCACCGTTCCAACATTCTCCAAGTGTAATGAGCTTTCGGAGCTGACGCCTGCTTCCGTACTCAGAGTAGTAAGTGCTTGTTTTAGATCCTCTTTATTCACATAGACATACGGGCTCTTCCAAAGAGATTCTACATGTAAGGAATTAATATGCTCTGGTTTAAGTTTAGGGAAGTTGAATAACCACTGCTGCAGATCTGCTTGAGGAATATCCGTCTTCACATTTTCACCAATGATATCCAATACATTTCCCCATTGGGACACACCTTGGAAGTTTCCTAGCTTATCCAGGATCTGCTTGATTACTTGCTGCTGTCGATCATTACGCTGGAAATCGGAGGATTCAGCCGTTCCTTGATTCGATTTACGGTACCGCACAAAATCAAGAACTTGTTGGCCATCCAGCTTCTGCAAGCCTTTCTTTAAATCGATGTGTGTACCATCTGCCGTATCGGTATATTTCATATCCATATCGACATCTATAGTCAGTCCGCCAAGCAAATCCACGGTCTCCTGCAACACATCAAAATTCACCACAACCATGTGATCAATCGGCAGACCAAGCAAATTGCTGAAAAACTCTTTTGTATTCGGAATTGCCTCTGTTTTGTCTTTTATGTAATGATAAGCATAATAATAATTGGCTTTACGGGAAGGTAACGATTTAGGTTTTAGCAACAAATCCCTGGGTAAAGATAAGAAACTCGTCGATTTCGTGTCCGGATTGAAGCTGACAAGCATCAGAACATCAGTATTCATTACCCCACCGCCACCGTCCCGGCTATCTACCCCGGCAAGCAGAAAAATCATAGGTTCAACCGATACCGCCTCCTTTTTTTCCTCTGGAGCAGCAGTGGGTTGTACGGTGACTGGAGCTGCCATACGCTGTATCGCATCATCCGTCTTTTTGTATAAATACCCTGCATATACTCCAATCCCTATAATAGTTGCGCCTAAGACAAGACCAATGCTCGTCAGAATTTTACGGGTTGTTGTCCACTTGCGTTTGTTAGACATAATTTCCTCCACTCAGTTCCAATAGCTTATTCAATCAGCGCTTTCATCCTTATGAACTTTAACACTTAGCACTATGCCAATCGCTATCATATTAGTTAGCAACGAGCTGCCTCCATAACTAATAAAAGGTAATGAAATCCCCGTTAGGGGCAGTAACCCAATATGCATCCCAAGATTAACGGAAACTTGAAAGATGAACATAGCGATAAACCCGGTGACAATATAGGTACCCGCACGGTCCCTACTATCCAGCGCAATAAAGATCATTCGGTACACGAGCAGCAAATAAAGCATCAGCAGCACGGATGAACCTATAAAACCGTATTTCCCCCCGATGACTACATAGATCGAATCGGAATACGCATATGGAATATATCCTTTTCGCAAAAAAATACCTTCACTGCCCGATAATCCCCCGGAGCCAATGGCTATCATTGCGTTTTTTACATGCCAAGACTTATCTGGATCGCTCTGCGGGTCCAAAAAAGCTTGGATTCGTGACAGTTGATGGGGCTCGACAATCTTGGATAACAGGTCGAAGTTAGCATAATACAGCCATAGTATCGTGCCGATCGAAATAATCACAACACCAAGGATCAGAATCATATATAGAGCACGGATGTTACCAATCCACAGCATACTAAGTAATATGCCAGCAAATACGAGTGCTGAACCCAAATCGGGCTGATCCATTATTAAAATGAAAGGAATTAAAAAAACAAAACCGACCGGCACTAAATCTTGAAAAAACCGCAGCCGCTGGCCCTCTCGTGTACCTAATAGATGAGCAATGAGCAGCACCGTACATATTTTAGCCAGCTCGGAGGGCTGAAGCTGAAAGCTCCCAATACTTAACCAACGCACGGCACCATTGAGGTTTTCTCCAACCAGCTTGACTAGTACTAGCAAACCTATGCCCACGCCATAAAAGAGATAGGCTAACCTGCCTAATAGAATCTTATAATCTACCAAAGCAATGAATAACATGGGTAAGCAAAATAAAGCAAATAAATACAAATAACTTATGTAAAGACCGTCTAACCGCGTATCCGTAGTCGCTTCATAAATAGCAACAGTACCCATGCCAACTAAGCAGGTGGTGAGAAAAAGTACGGATCTGTCCAGCTTTGCAATTTTGGTAGAGATAAGCATTTACAACCTCTATTTAATTTCTGTAGTTTTCTTGTTGTGTAGGGGATATATACATGAAAATGGGCATTATAAATAATCCGCTGAGCACTTTTACTTCTTTTTTCTCAATGAAGCGCTGCGGATGATTAGGTTAAATGATTACCTCAAATCAAATTTGCCCTGATACGCCTTCTTCGATAACAGCTTAAGTTTATCTTCACTTAGCGTATAAATATCCATACCATTACCTGCCTCACCCAATGACCAGCCCAGTGCAAGCTCGTTATGGCCATCTTCATCAACATCAAAGAATCCGGCATAATCTAGACCATACCCAAACCCCTCAACCTCGGAAATCTTCTGCCAAGCTTCATTTTCCTGCCTCAACAACATTGCTTTTATAGTGTATCCTTTGTTTTTACTGTACTCATACACAACTACAGCTTCGTCGATTCCGTCTCCATCCATATCGCCAAAGGAGATGGCATTATCTTCTTGTCCCTTCATCGGAGTTATCAATTGAGCTTTGTCTGGAAGCCACTTAATAAATTCCTGGCTCGTTTTGTCTCGCTGCAGATTTGCTTCTGATGATGGAGGTTTAATCAGCTCTCCGGGTGTCGCCGGGACTCCGCATCCTCCGAGCAAAAATAAAGTTGTCAACAGGGTACCTATTTTTATGAATTTGCTCGGCATTTGGATCATCGACTCCTCGCTTGTCCGCATATATAGCATTTTATCTGTGAAAGAGATGAAAGTGGTTATGAAATAGTTAAATTTGAATTCTTATTCTATCGGTAAGTCAAATTGGACAATCGTTCCTTTGCCTAAAGTGCTGCTTATTCGCAGCTCTCCATGATGCAATTTAATGATCTGTTCCGAGATGGATAATCCCAAGCCGCTGCCCGAAGCCTGTTGATCCCCTTTGTAGAATTTTTGCCGCACATTCTCTAAATCCGTCTCAGCGATGCCTGAGCCTGTATCCTCTACAGAAATCACGACTTTCCCTGGAACCGTATGAGCGGTGATAAAGATTCGACCTGATGAACCAGTAAATTTGAGTGAATTATCAATGAGATTAATCATGACTTGCTTCACACGATTCTCGTCAGCTTGAATCACTGGCAGATGTTCTTCTATTTTTACATCTAGTGAGATGCCTTGTCGGGTCGCTCTAGGGGTAAGTTGTCTGCCGATATGCTGCAGTAGTTCTGTTAGATCCACAGATGTGAAGTGAACGGCGATTCTTCCGTTATCCAACTTGGAGAAATCCAACAATTCATCCACCATATTAGTTAACCTGTCACTTTCGGATTCAATAATATCAAGCCCATCATAAAACAGAGGTTGATTACTCACCTCACTCGCCTTTAAGGTAATTGCCCAACCTTTGATCGAGGTCAAGGGTGTTCGCAGTTCATGGGATACGGAAGCGATAAAATCATTCTTAAGCTGTTCACTCTTGGAGATTCGGCTTGCCATCATATTTAACGTATCCGCCAATGAACCCAGCTCATCTTGATAGCGCTTATGCACTCTGATGCTGAAATCACCTTCGGTCATCTGGTCTGCTGCCTGCTTCAAATCTTTAATGGATCTGGTTATGGTCCAAGACAGTAATAATCCAAGTAAGGTGACAATGCCAATGACGATGATCCCCACCCCGATCAGTAAAACCGTAATCTGTTTAACTGTATGTATAGTTTCCGTTAAGGACGTGATAAATCTGACTCCCCCCACGATGTTTCCATTCGCTTGTAAAGGATAGGATACCGCGTAAATCGCTTCCTCTGTGTTAGGGTCCGCACCTTTCCAACTGCCGGGCTGCCCTTTTATTGCTGCTTGCACATCTATGTACTCAGTCATAGTAAGATCGCCTTGAAGTCCATTTGAATCCTGCAACAGCCGGCCTTCAACATTAATAATCTGTACCTGTGCATCGGAATGACTCGCAAAACCCTTCAGTAACCTATCCGATTGTTCCTCCAGATCCTGGTCCCCAAAGTATTGCTGAAAAAAAGAAGCCGATAGCTCTGCTTGATTCATCAGGGTTTCCTCAATGTTATGAAAATAATAATATCGCACAGATACATTAAGAATGATTTCAAGAATGAGCACAGTAAGACAGATGACTACAAAATAGCTTCCTACTAATCTTTTCTGAATCCCCATTCTTCAACCATCCTTTCTAAAGCGGTATCCGAGCCCCCATACCGTCTCAATCCAAAGCGGATTAGAAGGATCAACCTCAATTTTCTCTCTTAACTTACGCACATGAACATCTACCGTCTTAGGATCTCCAATATAATCCTCTCCCCAGACAAGATTCATTAATTCATTCCTAGAGAGTGCTGTATCCGGATGCTCCAGAAAGGTCTTCATCATCTGAAATTCCTTCGGAGTTAATTCAATGCTGTCATCCTGCTTAAACATCTTGTTTGCATTCAGATCCAGCCGAATCGGTCCAGCTTGAAGTATCGTTTTTTGCGGCTTGAGAGCTGATTCTGTACGGCGCAAAATCGCTTTAATACGTGCTACCAATTCTAATGGATTAAAAGGTTTAACAATGTAATCGTCAGCACCCATTTCAAGGCCATTGATTTTGTCCATATCCTGTCCACGAGCGGTTAAGAAAATGATGATGACCCCAGCGTCTTTCTCTCTTAGCTTTCGGCATATTTCGAACCCATTAGAATCAGGCAACATGATATCCAGAACCAGAACATCTGGACGGCTCACCTCAAAGCTCTGCAAGGCTTCTTCTCCACAAGCAGCTTCACTAACCACAAACCCGTTATTCGTTAAATTTATAGATATAAAACGTCTAATATTATCGTCATCTTCCACAATAAGCACATGATTGCGATCAATAGTATCCACGATTTCCACCCCTATTACCCAGAGTCTAAACAAGTAAAAAACAAAAAAACTCTCCCGGTAAAGAGAGAGTCTTGTCTCAGATCCCTATAATTAAATCACAAGTGGATATTACTCTAAATCGCTATAGTTGTCAAAATCTAATCCAGATACACAGCCTTGCCGGTCTGCGCCGATTCATAAATAGCTTCCAATATTTGCGAAACAACAAAAGCCTGTTCAGGAGTTACAACCGGGTCCTTATCCTGTTCAATCGCTTCAATCCACTTTCTTAATTCTATATCCGGAGCACTTTCAGCTTTTCCTTCATAATAGGCAACGCCGCCTGCCCCAAGTTCAATTTTATTAGTGTACAGCTTGCTGAATTTCTCACCGTTAATTCTAAGTCCGTCCTTCATATCTGCGCCTGCTTCCGTCCCACTTAAGCTGCATTTCGCTTCATGTACGTCTAGTGAATTCAGAGCCCAGCTCGCTTCCAGCATGATTGTTGCGCCATTCTCCATTACGACCATTCCAAAGGCTGAGTCCTCCACGGTGAACTTTTTAGGGTCCCACGGTCCCCATGCGTTGGCGGCTTCTTCTTTTTGTGAAAGTTCATGATATTTAGTGCCCAGCACGACTTTAGGTTTATAGTTATCCATCATCCAAAGGGTTAGGTCCAGCGCATGAGTTCCGATATCGATAAGCGGACCGCCGCCTTGTTTCTCTTCATCAAGAAATACTCCCCAGGTCGGTACGGCTCTCCGTCTGATGGCATGTGCTTTTGCAAAATAGATATGACCAAGCTCTCCGGACTCACAGGCTTTTTTCAAATATAAGCTGTCTTCTCTATATCGGTTGTCATATCCAATGGTCAGCTTCTTGCCTGTACGTTTCGCTGCTTCAACCATTCGTTTGGCATCTGCCGCTGTCTTAGCCATTGGTTTTTCGCACATCACATGTTTTCCGGCTTCTAGTGCAGCGATTGATATTTCCGCATGGACATCATTAGGCGTAAGCACATGAATAATATCAATGGATTGATCTTTTAATAGTTCAGTGTAATCCGTATAGACAGTAGCTTTATTATTTCCGTATTTCTCCGCTGCTTCTTCAGCACGTTCTTTAATAATGTCACAAAAAGCCACGATCTCAACCTTACTTTGTCTGCTCAAGCTTGGAAGATGTTTGCCATTCGCAATACCACCACATCCAATAATCCCTACACGAAAAACCTTACTCATATCCTTCACCCTCACCTCTAATGGATTTGTTTGCTGTTTCGATAAGTTGCCGGTGTCATGCCTAACCGCTTGCGGAAGACAATATGCAAATAGGTAGCATTGGTAAACCCTTCCGACTGTGCGATTTGTTCTATCGGATAATTGCTTTCTTCAAGCTTGCGGCAGACCGCTTGCAATCGGATGTCCTCAAGCGCCCTACTGAATGATTGTTCTGCATTTACTTGCTTAAACACCCGCTGCAGCTGCCTTGAACTAATATTCAGCTTTTCCGCAACATTTTCTAAGGTAACCGTTCCTGAATAATTCGCTTCCATATATTGCATTGCGTATTGATACCGGTAAGTCAGCATATCTCTAACCGGCGCCTCCGTGCGGATCCCGCCTGAATCATACGCTCTAACGGCCTTTAATAAAATACTAATCACGAGATGCTTAATTGAAGTATAATATCCGGTCAACTTCCCATCGCATGCTTCGTACGCTTCTCGAAAACACTTCATAGCCCCGTGATAATCTTGTGCGGGGACTAAGGGTAAACACTTCAGCTTCTCCACACAGGTCTCAGCTTCCGCAACCTCCCAAAGATCAGCATCATCCCGGATCCTCTTCTTGATGTCAACATGCAGGCATAGCTCTTCCATGGATTCATCTGCGGCTGCCTCTTGACGATGCATGACACCTGGTCCGGTTAGATAGAACATTCCCTCTGACAGAGGATACTTTTGATCCCCAAGAATGACTTCTCCCTTCCCGCGCGGAATGAAATGAAACTCAAATTCAGAATGATTATGGAACTCGACTACTCTGCCCGGTGGAAAAGATGTCAAATGAAATCTAAACACTGTAATCTCGTAATGTCCCCATAGAATCGTGATATCCAATCTTTCAAGCATGTCCTGCTTCTCAAACATCATCTCATAGGGAAAGCTGCTCAACGTTAAGTCCTCCCAATCGGAATTACACAGCCTTCTTTAGCCGAGCGGTTCGCCGCCTCCATTAATCTGGTAAGCTCAACTGCCATTTCAACATTTTGAGTGGCGAGTGTATTATTTTGAATATGATCAACCCATTGATGGAAGGCGCTTTCACGATTGCTTTGCAGGGCTACTTCTTTCCAGCCTTCTTCTTTATCCGTGGATTTGTTCGTTCTAAGAAGAAGCTTATTCTCTGGTGTTCCGTAAAGCAGCGTTCCTTCAGTTCCATGCACCTCGATAGTAAACGGCGAATGACTATTCACGAAACCAGCCTCCACCACACCAATTGCTCCTGAATCCGTAAATAATGTCACTACAGCATTATCTTCCACTTCTTTACCGGTTACATACCCAAAATTAGCACTAACCCCAGTCACATCTTGATCTAAGAAAAGCTTCGCCAAATACATGGGATGACAGCCAAGATCAATCAAAGCTCCGCCTCCACATTGCTCCAAGCTAAAGAAATGATTAGGAAGCCAGCTTTCCGTTGCTCCGTTATGGGATAAGCGAACTCTAACGTAAGTAATCTTGCCGAGCAGCTCCTGACTTAGAATCTCTTGAATAGTTAATGTATAGCCGTCATTTAAACGAGGCAAGGAGACCGTTAGCTTCACTTTGTTCTCGTTAACTTCTGCGATAATTGCGTTAACTTCTTTTAACGTTGGGGCAATAACTTTTTCTGTGAAAATATGTTTGCCCGCCTTGGCCGCAGCCACGATTACGTCTCTATGCATATTCGTTGGTGCATCCACGATAACGGCATCTATATCCTCTTGCGCAAGCAGATCATCCAGTGATTCAAAAAAAGGAATATTCAAGCTTTCCGCAGCTTTGTTCCCACGCTCTACATTTTCGTCCCAAACTGCAGCTAATACGGTATCTTCATGCTCCTGAGCTTGCTTGGTATAATCCCATGCATGCACATGCCAATAGCTGAGCTTACCAATTCTAATGGTCATTTACTTGTGCCTCCCGTATATATGTTATTCTGACATCTGCTATAAAAATAACACATAATAAACAGCTTTTTTAGTAGGAAAATGCGACAAAACATATATAATATTACGACACATAAAATCCGGAGTGAAATACGATCCCTAAAAAAAGAAACCCTTGCTATAAAAGCTAAAGGTTTCTTTATACTTGGCTTAATGGGTTAGTGGCTTATTATATCCTTTGTCATCAAAGGGCTGCAGTTTCTCGAACCACTTCTTTTTCAATAGTTTAAGCTCCCAGCGCACGTCGGTTACGTCTTCTGACTCCTTCTGCTCTAACACCTCATAGCCGAAGGCTTCTGCTCCAAGTTCCTTCCAGTCCTTTTGCAGCTCTGCATTCGCAAATCTGCCCATATCTAATTGCATCTGTATAGTCATCCATTTATTCTTCAGGTTGGGATAGCTGTCAACGAATATTTTCCCGCTTCTTTTGTTTGTAATTTGAATAGCACCCATGTACGTCTTGAGCTGCTTATATTGCTCCTGAAGTTCTTTACGTTTACTTTTGTCCATTATAATTTATGATTCTCCTTTCACAGGCCATTCTGCTAAATTTCAGTACCCCATTTCTTTTAATAAACGGGACAATACCGAAAGTCGTTCTCCGATCATTTCACCATCATCACTAAGCGCCTGAGCGAACAGCTTAATATCATTATCAATCATGGGATTATCTGCACATACAGATACACTCATTGCATCTCCCTGCAGTCCAATACGATCAATCATAGGGCTCTCGGGATCATACATTTTCGGAAAACGATAGGCCTCTTGAAAATACAAACTACTTCTGCAAATCAAAATTGCCAGGTCAAGCACACGGTGCATTGGCAGCTCTTCGGACTGTCTCGACCATTTGTCCCCTGTATGTCTCCATACCTTTGCTGAGATGTCGACCTTTCCTCTATCGTTCCATTGTGCTAATCCAAGGGACAGACCTTTTGCATCTGTGTCCCCGGCGTAGCGGCCATCAACCTGCTCGTAATTTTCTGACACGACTACAGGTTTATGTTTTAGAGTTGTTGGAATTTTCATGTTAGTCACTCTCCATTTTATGATTTACTAATTTACTCATTTACTAAATTACTAATTTACTAAATCTAAGATTCATATTACCCGGCAAAAGATCATCTGTCAAACGACATTACACCCGTTTTATCCAACAAAACAAAAAATCCCTCTGCGCGCAGCAAAGGGACTGTTATTTTCATGTAAAATATATCTCTAGCTTAAATGATCATTCACATTACAAAACCAAACCATATGGACAGAATCAGGTCCCCAATAGTCTTCTACTACTTTAAAAGGCTGCCCAAATTTACGTTGCCACCTGACCTGTGCACGTTTATAACCGCTGTCCAGACAAAACTGCTCTACCCCTTGCTTTTTTAGAAATATCATCATTTCCTTAATTAAGGCTGAACCCACACCTTGGCCCTGATAACTTGGCATAATGTATAGACTGCCCAATTCCCCTATTTCATCTAACTGATGATCCGTGCAGGTTTGAATATCTTCGCCACAAGGTCCAAAGGAAATCGTACCGACAACCTGCTCTTCTATTTTTGCAAGAAGGAAGTAAGGCTCTCCGGTCGTAGTATCCAGTGAAGTCATCACCATTTGCTTTTTATGATCTATTTCACTTTGGATATCGTCTTGTAAATGATCAAGCCCTTCTTTTTCAAAGGCATCTTGGATTGAAGTTTCAAAAACAGAGCATGTGGATTCAAAATCAGCTGGAGAAAGCGTGCTTATGGTCATTGGATTACTCTTATTCATTGATTCGGACACCTCTTCTATTCCCGGCCGGAATTCTTAAAAATCCTGCAATAATATACTATCAGCATTCAGACTGAAAGGTTTATATTCATAGAACTACTTTACTGGAGGTCATCATGAATATATTGTCCTTTCTGATCTATTGCGTTGTCGCTACATTTACACCCGGTCCTACCAATATTGTTATTCTTTCTTCCGTGCAGCATTCCGGGGCTAAAAAATCAATGGGGTATGTATACGGATCCACGCTGGCTTTTGGCTTATTACTTATCCTTTCTACTCTGCTGAACCGTATTCTAGTAGAAATCATCCCAAATATCCTGATCATTATGCAAATCATTGGGAGTTTATATATGCTCTACCTTGCTTATAAAATCTTTAAAATGGGTTCAATGGAAGACCAGCCTGACCCCAATGCCAATTTCCGCTCAGGCGTGCTTATGCAGCTTGTGAATCCTAAAGTGCTAGTATTTACACTAACGGTTATTCCCAACTACGTAATGCCATTCTATACCTCTTCGCTTGCCTTGTTTATATTTGTTATAATTATAACTGTGATCGGATTTTTTGCATTTACGACATGGGTTGTATTTGGGACAATCTTCAGAACATTTATGAAAAATCATCAAAAAGTTCTAAATACCGTGATGGCACTGTTTTTAGTATACTCGGCCATTATGATATCGGGAATCCTATAAAGTCGCGGAGGTTAAGAACGTGGAGAAATTTAACTATAAAAAGTCAGCAGAGATCCTGTCCTTATCCGCCAGCCTTACTGATTTCACCTATAAAAAACATTGCCATGAGGAATATGCACTCGGTGTGACCCTTCGTGGCATTCAGCAATATAATCTTGACGGTAGTTTGCAATCCTCTCATAAAAATGGCGTAATGTTGTTTAATCCAGAACAAACGCATGATGGCAATGCGTATGATAAAGGTGGCATTGATTATGTCATGCTTTATATTAAGCCAACCCTAATGTTAGAGATATTAAGAAAAAAAGAACTCCGCTTCGCCACTCCTATCTTATACGATGACAAATTGGCGCAGTGCATATTAGCCCTAAACCATGCCATTCAGAATGGCAAAGAGGAGTCTTTGTGCAGTGAACTGCTATTCACTCTGGTTCATTTAGTCTCTAATACTGAAATAGTTACCGATCGTAGAACGAATAATAAATTTCTCAAAAAAGCAAAGGAAATGATGTACTGCAGTTTAGACCATGTGCTGAAGCTGGACGATCTCTGCACAGAGTTTGGTCTATCCAAATATCAGTTTATTCGCGAGTTTAAGACACATACAGGAATATCACCCTATCAATTTTTCTTAAATTGCAAGGTAGAGCGTGCCAAGCAGTCCATAGAGAGAACCAAGGATATCTATGCAGCTGTTGTAGATTGCGGATTTGTGGATCTAACTCATCTGAACAGGCATTTTAAAAGCGTGTTCGGAATAACCGCACATGAATACCGGTCACAGCTGTAAGATCTGCCCTCCTACCATTGTCCAGAGCACTTTGAATTCATTATCCAAGAGAACCAGGTCAGCATCCAAGCCAGAGGTGATCGTCCCCTTTTGTTGAAGTTCAAGAATATTGGCCGGTGTAGTTGAAGCCATTTGTACCGCATCTGTGAGCGAAATTCCAGTTTCGACAGTATAACGTAAGGCTTCATTCATGGTAACTGTACTGGAGGCCAGCGTGCCATCTTCCAATCGCGCTATGCCACCAGATACCTTAACCTGATGTCCTCCAAATATATAATTTCCATCCCCTAACCCCATTGCCTGTAAGGCATCTGTGATCAAGACCATTCCTTCCGGTCCTTTCATGGTATGCATCAAGCGGATAATTGCAGGATGCAGATGGACATTATCCACAATAGCTTGCAGGCTCACATGCTTCTCTTCGAAAGCGGCAACCACAATCCCCGGATCTCGATGATGGATCGGCCGCATGCCATTAAAACAATGCGTAACATGACTTGCCCCAGCGGCAAAAGCTTGTTTGGCTTCCTCATATGTGGCATCCGAATGAGCAATCGCTATCACCACTCCCTGTTCTTTCAAAAAGGAAAGAAGCTCCATGCCTCCCGGCAGCTCAGGAGCAATCGTAACCATTTTTATGAGTGATCCAGCTTCTTGGAAAATGAGCTTCATTTCCTCTAAGTTAGGATGCCGCAGATACTTTTCATTTTGCATTCCTTTTCTCTTGGGGTTTAGATAAGGTCCCTCTAAGTGAATGCCTGCGATCTTTGCTCCCACTTCATACCCAATGACACGTTTGACACTACGAATCATCTCTAAAAGATCCTCCATCGTAGAACTCACAGAGGTAGCCAGAAATGAGGTGCAACCAGAAGCTGCACAAGCCTTCGATACTTCTTGAATACTCTCTTCAGTACCGTCCATCATATCAAACCCGTTAGCGCCATGAATATGCACATCTATCATTCCGGGCACTAACAAATGCCCTCCGCCATCAATCCGTTCATACTCACCCTCTGGGATAGAAATATCTCCTGAGTCTATCCTCATCACCTTTCCTTCAGAAATCCATACATTGGCCGCTGAAACTATACTATTCTGAAGCACTACTTGTACATTTTGCAAAATATAAGTCATAAACATTCTCCTCCAGTCGTTATCACTCTTGATTTCGAACCTCTTCAACTTCATCTAAGCACTCAATAACTGTGATGTTCTTCTGATCTAGAACTTCTCTGATCTCGATTGGAAGCTCTCGATTTGTAACTAAAATATCAACGAAATCAAAGTCTAGCCGATAAAAGGATTTAGCATTAAATTTGGTGTGATCCGCTACTAAAATCACTTGATCAGATCTTCGAGCCATTTCTCTTTTTACCCGCGCATCTTCTTCATAAGGATAATAGAGTCCATCAGCACAGATCGCCGATGCTCCAATAAAGGCTTTATCCGCACGAATTTCACTAAGTTTATCGATAATGGAAGAACCATATAACAAGCGGTTTTTCACATTCAAGTAACCACCAAGTACATAAATTAGCAGATCCTCGCGATGGGATAAAATCCCTACATTATCTATCGAGTGCGTGACAACCGTAATATCCTGCGCACTAATTTGTTCTGCAACAAACTGTACAGTGGTCGATACATCTAAAATCACAGTCTCACGATCTTGGATAAGCCCGGCCGCGATCTTCCCTATTCTCTGCTTACTCTCGGATTCATCGATCAAACGATCTTGATAAGATAATAATTCTTTTTGCAATTCAGGTAACGCTAGACCGCCATGCGTCCGAACAACGACGCCCTCTTGTACTAACCTAACAATATCCCGTCGGGCAGTATCTCTTGAGACTTCAAATTGCGTACAGATATCTTGAACACTCATCGATTGGTGTTGTTTCAAATATTCGAGTATTTTTAATAATCGTTCCTCTTGATACATAATGAAATTCACCTCCTAAAGTCATCATAAGTCATTTTATAAGTATTTACAAGCATTTATAAGTTAATAATTAAGTATATATAAGTATTAATGCGTAAAAAAAGACGAAAGCCAGATGCATGTGCATCCGCTAACGCCTTTAAAATGTCTATTCTTTAGGATTCACTTCACAATGTCACTTCACATCGCGGTTCCAGCTCTTCTGTATCTTTCGAATATAAACAATTTGGCCCACATGATAAGCATTATGTGTTGTTACATTTCCGAGAACTTCCCACCATTTACTGTCTGGAAATCCTTGAACATCAGCTTCCAATTGTTCTTTCTTAATCAATTCCTGCCAGTGTAAAAGAACCTCTAAAAGTTGTTTTTGCAGCGCTTCGAACGTTTTCCCTTCTGCAACGACAAAGGTATTATTATTACTATCCACTGGAGGAACCGCCTGAACACTGGCTTCTTTATACCTTGTTTGCCAAGTTTCATTCCAGTAAAGCAGATGCTGCACAATCTCAGCAATACTATTGCTTTCTTCCGTTACCTTCCAAAAAGCTTCTTCTTCACTTAAGTCTTTAACCGCCACTTCAAAGGGCACATACCAACTCGGATCATTCGCATTGGCCAGCAACTGGTTGGCTAGAACATCATAAGCATGAAACATTCTTCCTTCCCCCATTTTCCAGATAAATTATATGCAAATCAAGTACCGCAGAATGTACGATATGGACATGCGGATTCCTCAGGAAGTGCCGAGTATTCCTCTTGTTCAGAGGAGTAGGCGTATGGGTTAGTCAAAGCTTGAAGTAACCTCTCCATCACATCGTAATCTTCCCGCTCTACCGCAGCCTCAAGCGCTTCTTCTACACGATGGTTCCGCGGAATAATCGCAGGATTGCTGCTATGCATCAGCTTCTGTGAAGAGGATTGTGATTCCTGCTGCCTGCTAAGCCGCGCCTGCCATAGCTCATTCCATTGCTTAAATTCAGGGGTGCCAAACAGATCAGCATCTTCCGTTACGCCTAAAGTTAAGGACCGAAATGTATTAGTGTAGTCAGCCCGATATTTTTGCATCAGTTCAAGGAGGGTATCAATCAGAGCAACATCCTCTAACTCTTCGTTAAAGATTCCCAGCTTCGCTCTCATTCCCGTTAGCCAATATTGATAGGACCGCTCCGAAAAATCTGAAATTGCCTCCTCAGCCAGCTTAATCGCCTGTGCCTGATCGTCAGCCAGCAATGGCAAGAGAGTCTCGGCAAATCTGGCGAGATTCCATGCGCCAATCCCGGGCTGATTGTGGTAAGCATAACGACCCTGCTGGTCTATGGAACTAAATACTGTCTCAGGATTATACACATCCATGAAGGCACATGGACCATAATCAATCGTTTCTCCGCTAAGGGCCATATTATCAGTATTCATCACTCCGTGAATAAAACCTACAAGCTGCCATTTAGCAATTAGCGCTGCTTGACGTTCCATTACTTCCCGAAGCAGAACAAGATATGGATTATCTTCCACAGGAGCTTCTGGATAATGTCTTTGCAACGTGTAATCAGCCAGAATACGCAGATCCTCCACAGTCCCCCATGCAGCAACATATTGGAAGGTTCCAACACGCAAATGACTGGCAGCAATCCGGGTCAGAACCGCCCCCGGCTGTTCCGTTTCCCGAATTAGCGACTCCCCTGTAGCTACCACCGCCAAGCTGCGAGTCGTAGGAATCCCAAGTCCATGCATAGCTTCACTAATGATATATTCGCGTAACATCGGTCCAAGCGCTGCCCGGCCATCGCCACCACGAGAGTATGGGGTTCTTCCCGCACCCTTCAATTGAATATCCACACGATCACCTTGAGGGGTGATCTGTTCGCCCAGCAGCACTGCTCGACCGTCTCCCAACATGGTAAAATGTCCGAATTGATGTCCAGCATAAGCTTGCGCAAGCGACAGGGTACCTTCAGGAACTTCGTTGCCGGCAAGAATCCCAAGACCCTCCTTACTCTGTAGTGCGGTGCTATTCAGCCCAAGAGTAGCAGCCAATGGTTCATTAAAAATAATCAGTTCCGGTTTACCCACAGGCGTTGGCTTAATCCTTGTAAACATTGATTCCGGCAGTTGAGTATAACTGTTCGCAAAATTCCAGCCTATATCTATTTTCTCTGTCATATTATCTCCTTTTTATACCCTCAGTCTCTATGCCTTTATTAACTCAGAATAAGTTATGTTAAAATTTAATGCAAATCTTCTCGCAGACCTATGTTTTTGCCGAAGTGTTACAAAGACCGCCCGGCTTCCTGCCATTTTATGCAGGGAACCGGGCGGTCTTAATTATGATGTTCTATCTTGTTTTCAACTTATTTGGAAGCTAATTCGCTCCGCCTTTGGAGAGCATAATATTGAGAATGGTCTTGTCAGTATCCGCCAGCCCTTCCTGAACCAAACGCTCCATGTTGCGGATGGTATCTTCCACCTCTTCGAAAATCACACCATCCTTGGTTGTAGGAGCAATGTTGTTCATAGCCAGAGTGGCTGCCTGGATCGCCGTATTGGTGGAGGTGGAAATCTTCAGCGCACAGGTAGAATTCGCACCGTCACAGATCATGCCTGACAAAGAAGCTATCGTATTCTGTATCCCATGCTTGATCTGCTCAAGACTGCCGCCCATGAGATAAATGATCCCGCTATTTGCTCCTACTCCCCCTGCAATCCCTGAACCACATAATGGGGACAAACGCCCGATATAATGTTTGATGTGCACAGTGACCAGATTGCTCAGTGCAAGCGCCCGAGCTAGCATTTCTTCATCTTTGTCCAGCAATTCCGCCAGAGCTATAACGGGAAGCGTACAGGCGATGCCTTGATTGCCACTGCCCGCAGTTGTCATCACAGGCATTGCACTGCCATCCATTCGAGCATCTGAAGCCGCTGCGGTAGCCGCGATAATTCTGTTCGCTACATCATTGCCGAACAGATTCACCGCAGATTGCTGATTCATTTTCTTACCTACTTGCAAGCCATAATCGCCTCGCAATCCCTCATCAGAGATCGCTTTGTTCATCCGCGCCCCTTCCAAGAGAAAGCTAAGGTCTGAAAAAGGAGCGGTACAGATAAACTCGAATATCTGGTCAACTGAGCCCGCATACTCTTCCGTGTCGGAAAGACCAGGCTTGCCACAGTCGGCTTTTGAATTCCGGGGTGTTATTTTCTCCCCGTCCAGAGCCAAATATTCTATATGGGTGTGCTCTCTGGCAATAATGGCAGTCGCCGTATGGTTCTGCGTAAACAATTGGGCTTCAATATATAATTTCTCAGGAGTGTCCTTTATCTCCACTTTTAGCAGCTTTCTATCCAGCAGGTCATTTGCCATCTTCAACTCAGCCTGCGTCAGACCTGACAGAATTTCCAGCTCCTTGTGAGAACGGCCGACCACCGCTCCAAGGGCTGCTGCGATGGGCAGGCCTGTCTGGCCTGTCCCGGGAATGCCCACTCCCATTGCATTTTTGATAATATTACCGCTGAGATGCAGCTGAATCCCCGTAATTTCTTCCTCGAGAAGCTCTGCCGCCAAGGAGACGGCATACGCAACTGCAATCGGCTCCGTACAGCCTTCTGCCGGCACGACTTCCTTGTGTAAAATTTCCAATAAGTTGCCCATGTATGCATTTCCCCCTTTTCTCTCGCTGTTGGACTTATTTATATATAGTAACTCAGAGAGAAGTTTCAGGGAATCCTTTTTCTTAGGAATCACTCCTTCATCCCCCTAATATAGTGTAGGAAAGAAAGGCGGGATGTACGTGAGTAAGAGGGATGAGCAAGAGCAAAGGGCGATCTTTCTAGCTGCAGTCTGCGGGCAAACCTATACACAATTTTCAAATATAGATGGAGTTTTCGTCATTCCATTCGATTATCAGCTATGTCATCCCATTGAAGCACAATCCTTCAATAATGTATGGGAACGTTTTGGCTTTATTTTGGAGTCTCCACAAGAGATTATTATCGCCTTTCGGGGAACCAGTACGACGACCAATTGGATATCCAACGTCCTCGCTTCACAGGAACGGTTCAAATATCTTAAAGAAGACTCTCTCACCCATCGTGGCTTCACCAACATTTATTCTTCAGCTCGGGACGTCATCTTCTCTGCGCTCTCCAAGCTATCTCCTGACAAGACCTTATACATTACGGGCCACAGCCTCGGTGGAGCGCTCGCCACCTTATGTACCTTAGATATTGCGGCAAATACCTCTTACACCTCACCTAACCTATATACTTATGGTTCCCCACGGGTAGGTGATCCGGACTTCGTTAATATTTTTAAACAATATGTGCAGAAGAGTTACCGGTATGCCAATCTTTTTGATGTTGTAACCTACGCACCTCCACATGTCTATAAGCTCCCCAAACGGGAAAAAAAGTATTATTACAATCATGTCCATACTTTTAACTCACTGTCTTTCCAGAATGGATCTACAAGTGGTAATCACGTAATCAGCAGCTATTTCGCCGAGCTCTCCAAGCTCCAACCGGAATTCGCTCAAGAATTATGTATAACGAACCCTGGATTCTGTCCACTCGTGGCTACGAAAGCAGAAGTATAATGTGAACACAAAAAGGAGGTGCCCAACAAGCCATATGCTGGCTGCCGGAACACCTCTTTTCTTCGTATGATTCGATGCCATCAGCAGTTACAAAGCCACTAACGGACTCCATTGACACTAACAGCAGTATATTTCCACTTTAAGAATTCCATCGGACCCCATGGCCACTATTGGCATAAAAAACACCTAATATAAGTCACTTTCTAACGAATAGCTGCACTGGAGTCCGAAACGCTGCCCAAAAGGCGATTATTTAGCAATTAACATCATCTGGGTCCGATACCGGTACGAATGAAACTAGATCAGAATATAAAATAAACTAATACCACACCCAGGACTAACAGAATAAGTGAAACTATGTGCTGTTTCGTATGTTTTAGAAATTTCCAGTCGATAAACGACTGAAATCCTATTGCTACTATTATAACTACAATCCAAAACCACTTCATAACCGTACCCTCTGGGCCATCGGCAATTATTATCACAATCCCCGTAATTAATCCCACAAGTGCAAGTATAAGCTTCCCTTTTATATTAAGCTCATAACCGTCTTCAGGAAGTTTTTCTTTATCCGGGCCAACAATCCATATCCTTAGAAATAGGTTAGAAAAAGCAAGGATTATAAGTATAAGTCCAATTTTCACTTTCGTTCACCTCCACTCTTATATAGAATTCATTCGTATTTATTTCTGATCATTAGTTCTTTGATTTCTTTTAACTCATTTAATATTTCTTTTGATAGTTGCGTACTTCTAGAGTTATCGATGCCTACTTTAATCACGAATATTCCAAGCAACAAATAGATGATTAGCATTACGATGATCCCCAATTTACGTTCACTCCTCTTATTTTTGTATATTTCATTAAAGATATAGTTAGCATTAGATTAATATTATTCCCATGATACCATAATAAGGATATCTAATTAACACTCAGGAGCTTGCCGTTGGCTTGACAAATGATCAGTATATTCGATAAAATATACTATATCTTGATAATCAAGATAATTGGTATGCGAGAGTTTTTTCAATGCGGGAACACGATTAATCTTAACTGAAAAGAGGGAACACAATGGCAGTACTTATTCTATACGCTACAAAATCTGGAGCAACAGAACAATGTGCAAAAGTATTATCAGAAGAGCTACCTCAGAGCAAAATTTGCAATATAGAATTAGAGAAGCCGAATATCGAGGCATTTGATAGCATTATTTTAGGAGCAGGAGTAAGAGATGAAAAAATATATAAAGCCATTCGTGACTTTATCAAAAAAAATAAAGATGAGTTACTGACTAAGAAGATGGGCTACTACATTTGCAACGAGAAACCTAAGAAAACCGAAGAATTAATAGAGAAAAATTTCCCTGATGATCTGAAAGAAGCTGCGATTTGTATTGAATCTTTTGGAGGTTATAAGGCCTATAAGGCTCCAAAGGAAGGTACTGATCAGCTAAAAGGGATTTTGGTAGATAAAATAAGAGAATTCTCACAAAATTTCAAATAAAAAATCCTGTTACCAAGACGAAAATCTTGATAACAGGATTCTTTTTTTATATACGTTTATTGCGCCTTGAGGGTCACTTCAAACTTCGCACCGACATCACCTACAAATACAATTTTGCCGTTGCTAGGAAGTTTGACTTGTTTAAGACCGCTTATGGTGAAGTAATTCACACATACACCATTCTCATCATAGACGGCAAAAGAACTCTTGGTTGGCAGCTCTACTGTCATTATCTTACCTGTTGCCGTTTCAGGAACTCCATACCATCTAGCATATCCATCTGATTGGATAGTTACCATAGATTGCGGGCCTGCATAAATAGGTTTAACCGCATCTTGATGTATAAACAATTGATTGCCAATCTTTAAATACTCCACACCATTTTTCTCTTCAAAAATAAGATCCGCAAGATCGCGTCCAGCGATGGTTGGGATTTGCACGGTCATTTCTGCTTTATTAGGCCCAGTTATTTTATTCGAGCCCATATAACCAGGTGCGTCAGGGAACATAGCGATTCCAGCTACCGGCATACTCATGTAATATTGGGAGCTGTACTTCTCGCTGACATCAAAATACAATTTCCCTTGGCGCTGCTGCCATGCAGTAGTGACCTCTTGAGATAGGGCATTAGGTTCAAGCTTCTCAGCTGCATATTGGGTAACGGCAGTTTCACCAAGTCCTGGAATCACCCCATACCCTTGACTCCAAAGATAGATACGGCCATTGCTCTCCTTCACAAAGCTAACTTTACTTGTACCCTCTGCATCTAAGAATTCACCGTTCGAATTATAGGAAAATTTCTGCGCAGGCATTGTAGGAGCTATAATTGAAGATATACTCAATTCCCCAGCTTTACTAACCTCTATCTTCATTAGTTGCGTAGAATCACCATAGACACCCGCATAGTTTAACAATTCTTGCGGCATATCTTCTTTGTTCGAAGTTTTAAATGTTGGTGTAGCTTTCAGTTCCTTAATAACTCCCTTTTCCTGTAAAGCGCTGAGTAAAATTTCGTTGGCAAGCATCTGGTCCGTTGTACTTGATCCGCCAGAAGATATTACTGCTGCTGCCATCCGCTGCTCGGGCAGTACAACTAATGAGGTATGATACAGACCTGTATCTCCACCCTTTGTCAAAGCCTTGATTTCGTACTGATTAAATGGATATAAGTTCACACTGTCCCAGCCTAATCCATAAGCTAACGAATTATCGGCTCCTTTAGGCCATATTCCACGCTTATATTCCTCTTGTTCCATCGCTTTTACAGACTTTTCTGACAAAATGCCAGTCGATTGGCCTGTAAAAATAGTTGCAAAACGCACCAAATCCTCAGCAGTGGAATAGATACCACCTGTTCCAATCACGTTAATGGTTTCTTTGGGTAAAGCTGCTGAGTAGGTAGCATTATAGACACTAGCCAGCTGAGAAGAAGCTACAGAATCTACAGGCGTTTTCGTATGTTCAAGCCCTAGAGGTTCTGTGAAATTTTGATGAATGAATGTGGTAAAGTCCGTGCCACTGACCTTTTCAACAATCAACTCAGCCAACGTAAATCCATCATTACAATATACTGAGTAGGCGCCTGGATCGGCCTTCAGACGTTGTGTTGACAAAGTCTCTAGCAAACTATCTTTTGCAATAGGATCGGAATCATTAAATAAGAAAGAATTGGATAAGTTCGAGCCAGCAAGACCTGATGAATGATTCAACAGCATCCGTACAGTGATTTGCTTATAACGAGAATCTTCCATCGTAAAATTATTCAAATAAGATACGACTGAACCGTCCAAATCTACTTTTCCTTGCTCAACAAGCTTCATAATAGAAGCTGTTGTATACATTTTACTCGTCGAGCCAATACCATACATCGTTGTGACGCTTGGTGCTGTCTTACTCTCCACATGGCTAAATCCAGATTGACCGCTCACAACGATATTATCGCCATCAATAAGAGCATATTGGAGACTAGTCGTCCCCAGCTTCTCCGTTAAGAACGCCGCCTTCTCTGCTGCCACCTTCTGAGTGTTCACATACGTTTGCCCTTTGCTGCTATCCGCTGCTAAAACACTAGTAGGGACATACACCAATAGAAGCAATGCAACTAATAAGGATGCCAAATTTTTCTTCATACATAACCTCCCGATATGAAATCGTCATCCTTTAAAGGATAATTTATCCATGGAGTAATGTAAAGGAAGTTTATACTATTGGGATTATATATCTAATCTACTATTTCTACTTTATCTCCGATTCGAATTTCCCCTGTTTTGATTACAGAGGCATAGACTCCGAAATGCAAATCAAACTCTTTATGTAATTTTTTCAAAAGCACTGGGTCCTTCTGGAGACTATCCGGGTCCATCGTAATCACAACACATCTCTCACAAAAACTATCTACCTGTAGCTGTACATCCCCAATGTTGAGCCGGCGTCCAATCCAATCTCCTTCAAAAAGAGAATCATCATTCAGCGCGATAACAAAATTCCCGCGAAAACGACGTTGATCCAAGGAATGCCCCCAGGTTGCCTCCAGTTTTTTTAAGCTGGCATCCGTAATGAGTAGAATACTAGCGCCATCCACGGATAGGAGCTGCGGATGTTCTGGCTGTGGATGTGCAGCTTTTAGACCAGACATAGTGATTGGAGTTTTGGTTTGGCTTTGGATTTCTTCCAATAGATTATCATCCCATCCAAAGGTTCGCCCGTCTGATGCCGTTACATGGATTTGTCCATCTATAAATTGCGCTTGATAGGTAAGCATATTCGGTATATTTCTAGCGGTGATATATCTTCGCCAGCCCTCTTTTGACTCATCGTAAAAGGAGCAAAAACGGTCACCAAGCATTCCATACGGTTCAATCATACAGCTTTCTAATTTTTCACCCGCAAATGACTTGACCGGATAACGATTAATTCCTTGAATTTCACCAACAACTGATAACATAATACAACGCCTCCACTTGTCTTAAAATGCAACGTATCTTCCCATTCTACCTGATTTTATTTAACTGTTGTATGAATATCTAATAACCCAGAAATTTTATATGTTTTATTGAGTTATATGTTTTATACTATGACTGTTAGACATATTGCATTTCGAAATAACACTCACTCCCCCATAAAGAAGAGAGGTAACCTGTTGTGCGGACAAATGATTTTCAAGGTTTTGACTTTGTTTTTACCCAAGCCGTGATGGGTATGGCCCTTATTTCGCTTGATGGAACGTTCCTAAAACTGAATTCAGCATTATGCGACCTCTTGGGGTATGATGAAAACGAGTTAACGACACCCTCTCCAACCGTCCGTACCCTTCTAGATCAGATTCATAAATTCATTTCATTAGGAAGCTCTCTTCCATCTACGAGTACTGATCCGCAGAGACTCGAAGTAGATTATTTCCATCCAACCGGACACCGGTTATCTTTAAAGGTCTCCATATCTATCCTTTCGGATGACATTGGTAAACCCATACTTTATTTTACTCAATTCGAGAATAAGACCCTGATCAGGGAAATGGAGACTCAGCTTCAGGTTGTGAAGACCCATCTACTTGAAAAAGAGAGCTCTTTTCTACAGCTGCTGGAGGAACTGCCTCAGCCCGTGCTTATCACTAGGGGAGGGATTGTTCTGTATGCAAATTCGGCAGGTTTACAATTAATCCATGCGGAAAGCCTAGATCAAGTGCTTGGTCTATCGACTATGGATATTGTAGACTACTCTAATTATGAAATTCTCTCAGAACGAAGAAAGAAATTCAACACTGATAGAACAACAGGTTCTGTCTGCTACCTGATTAATTGTTTAAATAACCAGCAGAAATATGTAGATGGGATTACATTGCCGATCATTTATGAGGGAAACGAAGCCTACATTGGCATATTCAAAGATATATCCGAGCAAGTATTGGAAGATGAACGACTGATACAGTCCGAGAAATTATCCACAGCAGGACAGTTAGCAGCTGGAATCGCTCATGAAATACGGAATCCTCTTACAGCCATTAATGGCTTTATGAAGCTACTGCGCTCTTCCGAGCGGATGAATGATAAATATATTTCCATTATTGAGTCAGAGTTGAAACGCATCGAGTTCATCGTCAACGAACTGCTTGTCTTATCTAAACCCCAAACCACTCATATTAGTAAACCAGTGGATTTATTGTCTTTGCTGGAACAAGTCACCACACTAATGAATGGACAAGCTGCCCTAAAAAATCTCAAGATCCTCCCTGTCTGTACTGATCAATCCATTTGGATCAATGGTGAGGCTTATCAGATGAAGCAGGTATTTATTAACTTACTTAAAAATGCGATGGAAGCAATGAATCATGGGGGAAACATCTATATTCATGTGCAAACCTATGACAGAGAAGCCCGAATCAGTGTGCAGGATGAAGGCTGTGGGATGACAGAGGAACAGATCAATGCCCTCGGCAAACCATTTTATACGACCAAAGAAACAGGAACAGGCTTAGGTTATATGATCACACAAAATATTATACATAATCATGGCGGAGCGATCTCTATAGAAAGTATTCTGGAGCAAGGAACAACTTTTACTGTGAGTATTCCAACGATCATTACACCTGAGGAACCTATCATGTAGAAGATGAGGTATCGCAACATCATGCAAGAATGCCCCTAATTTTCACATTATAATGGTTATACATAATTGGAAAAGAAGGTGCAGCAATGACTCGTGAAGTTCGAACAGTTGTTTTCGATCGTGACTTAAAATTTGAGGCCTATCGATTCGAAGGTATTATGCAGAAGTTTCCCAACCATTTTCATGACTATTATGTCATAGATTTTATTGAACAAGGAAAAAGACATCTGCTATGTAACCAAGAAGAGCATATTCTTAACAGCGGAGATGTGGTCATCTTTAATCCGGCGGATCCCCATGCCTGTGAACAGATAGACGGGAGAACGCTTGACTATCGCTGCATCAATATTCAGCCGGAAGTCATGCGTGAGTATGTGCTAGAAATTACCGGCATAGACTACTTACCGCGGTTCACACACAATGTCCTCTACCAAAGTGAACTGTCGAGCCCTTTACACGATCTGCACCAAATGATATTAGAGGATCAATCCGATTTTCAAAAAGAAGAGTTGTTTCTATTTCTCCTTGAGCAGCTTCTGAGAGAATACACGGAGACAGAAACCCTCTGTCCCGCTCAAGAGCCTACTTCTGAAATTAAAATCATTTGCGAATACATAGAGTTACATTATGCGCAGAACATTACGCTGAACCAGCTAAGTGAATTGAGCGGCTTAAGTAAATATTACTTGCTGCGTTTATTTACCAGACAGAAAGGAATATCACCTTACCGTTACTTGGAAACTATTCGCATCAACCACGCCAAAAGGCTTTTAGAACAAGGAATATTGCCAATAGAAGTGGCCTCTCTAACCGGATTCAGTGATCAGAGCCATTTCACAAATTTTTTAAAAAGACTCATAGGCTTAACCCCTAAGCAATATATGCGTATATTTGTTCAACAAACGGGAGTAAAGTCATCAATGGAACTTACGAAATGATAAATCAACGCAAGATTAACACAGGACATCTGCTGGCATTGCTTACGATTTTAATCTGGGGAACCACCTTTATCTCCACAAAAATACTGTTAAAAGACTTTACGCCTGTGGAAATTCTGTTCTTCCGTTTTCTTATTGGGTACTTTGTACTGTTACTGATCTATTCACGTCCAATCCGAACTACATCCTTTAAAGAGGAATTACTCTTTATCTCAGCAGGTCTTTGTGGAGTCACGTTATATTTTCTTATAGAAAATATTGCCCTAGTCTATACCCTTGCATCCAATGTAGGTGTGATTGTCTCCATCGCTCCATTTTTCACGGCGGTTATCGCTCACTTCTTTTTAGAAGAAGAGAAATTTCATAGGCAGTTTTTTATAGGATTTTTGATAGCCTTGGCAGGAATTATATTAATTGGGCTGAACGGGAGTTGTCTTCTGCCACTGAACCCCATCGGCGACTTGCTGGCATTGCTGGCACCTGTGGTTTGGGCAATATATTCAGTGTTGATGCGAAAAATAAGCCTACTAAAGGTTCATACTATAGGGGCTACCCGCAGAGTATTTTTCTATGGTCTGCTGTTTATGCTGCCTACTCTGTTTCTGTTTGATTTCCAGCTGGGTCTGAGTAGATTCAAAGAGATTTCAAATGTAGCTCACCTGCTTTTCTTAGGTCTGGGTGCCTCGGCACTGTGTTTTTTGACTTGGAATAAAGCTGTAGGGATTCTGGGGGCTGTAAAAACAAGTGTATACATCTATATTGTGCCTGTAATTACAGTGGCAGCTTCTGCCCTTGTTCTGAATGAAAAGATCACCTGGGCAATCCTGACGGGAACTTTTTTAACGCTCACCGGTTCATATATTTCCGAACGCAAACCTAAATAACCACACCATCTTTAACATTTAATAAAAAGAAGCCCCAGCAGCGTGATGCATACTGGAGCTTCTTTAAGTTTCATTCCATACTCAGAACAACGAGACAGGAATAAGCTTTCTTCCTCCCTTGATCAGGGTCGATTCTAGCATGTCCCCTTTGACGCCTCCAAAATAAAGCTGCCAATACACGCCAAAACGCACGCTGACATCATTCTTCACCAGCTCCGGCGGCGTAACAATCAGCCATTGGAATTTGAGCGCCTTGGAAATTTCGAAGACGGGGTCAAGCACGTTATTGGAGACCATTTCTCCGAAAGGATTGTCATATAAAAAGACCGTCCAGCCTTTATTCTCACGATTCACCCGTTTATGCGTCATGATCATCATTGCGACCAGCAGCTGTACAGATTGACGTTGCCCACCACTGCCGACTGCTTCATCCAGTGCGCCGCGATTAATAATCTCCCAGTCCGAATAATGATAATCTTCCGGTGCGGCGTAGAGGAAATAATTCTCCGTTACCGGTTTATACACTTGAAGTATCGGAAAGCGGTTCTGCAGCGCCGCATAGACAATTCGTCCGTCATTAATAACCTCTTTGATTACCAGCGCCGGCACTTGTTCTATCTTGGGATACTTTTTGAGCAATTCATTGATGCATTGATTGAAGTAGTCACTCACCATCGGCTCTACCTCATCGCTTGTTCTTGGCACATTGATATTCTTGTAGTTCAGACGTACCAGCGGGAAGGCATAATTATTCTCGTTATGAATAATCATCCGGCGTTCCATTCGCTTCATAATATCAATGATTTGAACCACTCGTAGAGATGCCCGGCCAACCCACATCTTGCGGGAGAGATCCATGCCTTCCTTATCGCTTTGAATGCTCTCGATCTGATCGCGCGAACTGCGTAGCATGGAATCTAGGACTTGCAGTGCAATGGCGAAATTATCCCAATGGACCGTATTCAATCGATCTAGAATCTTGGTCTCCAGTTCGGAATTCCGTTCATTTTTCGCAAGTTTTTCGGTTAAGGAATTTTTCTCTTCCTTCACCTTTTTGGAGATCTCATCCTGTCTAATCCGGCTATCCTTAATGCGGAGAAGCCAGTCGGCTACTAGAGGCTCGCAGCTTTCTCTAACCCTCAGCGTTATTTCTTCTGGCACACTCCGTAGGTTGACGCGATCCTCAATATGCGCGTTCATTATTTTGATTTGATTGGATAAAGTCTGAAGGAGGACATCGATTCGGTCCAAGGATCTTTTACACTGATTAAGCATAAGCTCATTCGCTTGGCAGCGCTCCTGAATTTCTGTCTCCTTATCCCCTAGCGCCTCATTCCAAAGCTCCACGGCACGTTCATGTTTCTCTTTGATCCCCTTCTCTACTTTGCGCAACTCTTTCTGCAAGTTCTCCAATTCAGTCTGGCAGCGGATATAACCGTCGTGAACAATCTGATAGTCTTCCTCCAACGAAGTAGTATCCGTCTTTTGGCGATTTCTTGCAGCCATAATGGTCTCGGACGTTTCCGTAGGTTCGGTCGCCTTCCGCCAATTCACATCCACTTGATTCAGGCTGGATTCAAGCTCAGCCAGATTCTCGCTTGCTGCTTTAATCTGTGCAGCTCTTGTCCGAACTTCCAGTTCATTTTCAGTTAATGATTGCTGTAGACTTTCCACGGTACTAAGCTGCTGCAATAGAAGATTCTGCTCTACAGGATCTACAGGTATGACTTCTCCTTCATCAGAAAGCTGGGGATCTGTTGGGAAAACAATCTCAGGAAACCATCGTTGCAGTCTAGGGAACATCGCATATTCGGTTTCTCTCGTCCATTTATTGCGTTGTCCACTCAAGCTTTCTATTTGCACCTTTAGGTGTTCAAGCTGCTGATCTTTACCTGCTAACTCTTTGCTCACCAGATTCTTTCGTTCGATTATTTTTTGTTTTTCCTTATAATCTTGTTCCTGTTTCTTCGTCCGTTCAATCCAAGCTTGCAGAACCCCCGCTCTCTGCTCATGCTCCACACTTAGAACTTTGTTCTCAGCGAGCTCCCGTCCGATCCGGGTAAGCGTCCCTTCGTTCTCATCCATCTCATTGCTCAGATTGTTAATGCTCTGCTGAAGTTCAGCCTGCAGTTTAATAAGGGCATCATGCTTGGCTGTAAGCGTCATGGTATTCTCAGTTTGGAATAAACGTTCATATTCTTGACGCACCGATTTTAACTTAGATAAATAAGCTTCAGAGTCCTGAAGGATCTGCTCCTGTTCTTTGAGCTTCCCCTGAATACTGCTCTTCCAATCCTGGAAACGATCCGGCTGCAAGACCATTTGCGGCCCTTGATTCGCAAAAAGCATGAAGGATGCTTGATGCGGAGCTGCCATCTCTTCACGGATAAAGATCGGCACCGCTGATTTAAGCAAGGTGTCCTTCATCAGTTCCGGCTGAATTTTATCAGCTTCGCGCCGGGTCATAATCAAACTATATGGAAGTAACGGATATTGCTCCAGTTCTTCCTCACGTTCAAGATACGGACGGTCATTTAAGTAGGAACTACCTAGTGTTGATTGAATCTTTAACGAATCGAGTGTATCTTTGACCGTCAGAATATCTGAATTGGGTAGCCAGTAGGATTGGTTCTGAAGTTCCACATCCATGAGCTGATTATAGTAATCCCTTCTGGAACGTTTAGTCTGTTGCTCTACTTCATCTATTTTTCGGATAAAACGTGCCGGGATAACATCTTGTTCTTCAAAAAGGCCGGTAGCTCCTAAACGATTATGCTCTTCATACATTTCCAGCAGTACAACGAGCTGTGACCATAATTGGGATTCTTTCTGAGTCTGTGACTCAAGCAGAACCCCAAGCTCGTCCGCTTCACGCTCATAAGAACGCCGTTTCTCACTCAGCTCAGCATGACTCTTATGCAGTGCCAGCTTCCGAATCTCTTCCTGCTTGTGCTGTTCTTCCAAGTCTCCAATGTCTTCAAGAATCGTTTTGGCCGCTGAGATCGTACGCTGCAGGGTAGCTGCCGGAGAATGGGCGGCATCCTGCCCATATTGGGCTGCGAATGCTCCGAGTTCTTCCGTGTATTGCCGAATAGATAAGGTCAAATCATTGATCTGATTATCCAGCCCGGCCAGCTCTACCAAGAAACTTTCCCTTTCCTTGCGCAATCTTCTCTCTTCCGCCGTTAGGTCTTGCTGTGCTGTCCCAAACTCTCTGATCGTTTGCTGCCAGAGATTAAATACCACATTCCACTGTTTCCGCAGCTGTTCCTTGGCTGCCTGAATGACCTCTTGCCGTTCTTTCATCTCCAGAGAACCTTCGATAGCTTGAATTTCTTTTTGCCACTGCTCAATTTGCCGGGTATGGAGCAACCGTTTAGCCAGAAAATAAGCTACTTCAAGCTTCTTCTCTTGCGCTTTGGAATCCTCCAGCCGACCACGCGCACGGCTCTGATCATCACTGAGCTTCTTAAACTCTTCTTGCTTCAGTTCCGTTTCTTCCTTACTGCGTAAGTATTTAAGATTGTCTGTCTCAAAGCGCAATTGCTTCGCATCCTGATAACGTCCAGCCAGTTCATCAGCAATCTTACTTCGCTCAGCTTCTGCATTTCTCTGCTCTTCATAGATAACCGTATAGATTTGGCGTCCACGTAATTCAGTTTCTTGAACTACGTTTTCTGCTTCCACGCCTAGTTTTACCAGCTCATAAAGTGGTGCAGCCATACTAAGAAACTCTGTATAGACCTGCTCCCGCTGTTCAAGCATCGGCAAGCGCTGAGCCACTGTTGCTGTATCGATAAACATCCGCTGCAGCGTATTGTCGTCTTCCTTTAATCCTTCATTCAGACTAGATCCGATTTCAGGAATAATCAGCTTTTCGAACAAGTTATGATTGGTGAAGGCATCATTTTTTTTAAAATAACCTTTGATACCGCCCTCTTCACCATTGATCCGCCGCATATTACGCCACTCGGCGATATGGATATCCCGGGTAGCCAGGTAGTCATAATATCTTTTCAAATCCGAGCTATGGCTGCCAAAAGGTACAATCTCTCCCCGCCGATCGCGCACAAATTGCTGGATCGTTTCAAAACTCGTAGGTTCAGCAGTCACCTCGTCAAATAACGGCAACGTTGATAGCGTAAGTTCAGCCGCTTCACCGTAATCTGTAAGTGCGTACAGCAAGTAATCCACTTTGATATCCTGCTGATCAAGCGAATTATGTGCCGTCATAGCGATTCCCGTGGTCATATACTCATTGCGCTCATTGTTGTCGAGATGCCATTCGATAGCTACGTGAAAAGTGTACGGTTTAAGTTGTTTTTTATGATTATGAAAGAATGCCTCAACCTGGTTCTCACTGTCTTTGCCCCATGGTGTTTTGGGCATCAATAGCTGGAAAATGGATTGCAGCAGTACGCCCTTTCCACCGCCATTCATGAGCGTAATAAGCGTATTAGCGGGTCCCTCTTCGTTACAGAGGTCCAGAATCATGTCGTCGTATTTCTTGAGCATCTTCTCGTATTTAAGTCCTGTAATTCGTATGCGTTCAATCCGCGGCATAGGTAGCACCGTCTTTCTCAGCTAAAGTTCTTCCAATGAGGCTCTTTAATTCCTGGTATCGATCGACATCATGATATAAATAACGCATTCTCTCATAAAGCTCTTCCCGAGGAAAGATACGCTTCTCTGTCTCAGAGATGAATACGAGCTTCTCCTCTTCCAGAAGTTTCATGCCTTCATGAATCAGCCCAATTCGTGAGCCTGCGCCTCTGGTCAGAAGATCGCTTTCTTCCTGACTTTTAGTCTGCATATAGAGACTGGTCCATACCTTAAACATCGCTTGGATATCAAGCTGCCACTGCTGGCTAAATCGCCCATCCTCATCCATCTGAATCCACGCCTGAAAGAGCGAGGACACCTGATCAGCAATTTGAATATAGGACATACTGTCCTGCCCCGACTTAAAATGAGTCTCATCCTGATCCATTTCGGCCAGAAAAACCAGGATAATAATATTGATAATATGTAAGTGTGTTTTACGCTCAACACGTGAATATTTGTTCTTCAACTGGGTGAAGTTGGTTGCAAACACTGATCCCAGCGGATTAACTAGCAGATGGAGACGGTGCCCGGAATTCATCACCCGACAGCCCCCTTCTTTAGCAACGTACTGAAGTGCATCATAAGTTCCTGCATCCTGAAGGCATTCAGCCGCTGCAGGGTCATCGAGAGGAATTACTTTTTTACGGAGCAATTCAAAAAATAGCCGCGAAGCTTGCTGTACCTGTTCTAATGTATAACTCATGTTAGTAACTTCTCACCTCTCCACGATCGTAATCATATATGGACTCATATCCAGACCAGGACACCGTACCCTTGAGGCTGGTTCTGGAGCAATGCTCGTCCGCAGCGTTTTGCCGCGTAAACTCTCCAACAGAAGATCTTCCGCAAGCACATATTGGATTAGCTGTTGGCATTCATCAGAAACGCCGCTACCACCTTCTGGTGCCTGTTCCTGCACTAAAATATCTGTATGAAAAAACTGCACCCACAGATCAACAGCATCCGGTGTGTTAGCCCACCCTGTTAGTTCTTCGGCGGAAAAAGCGTCTGCAGTAAAGGTAAAGCTTCCATGCTCAGCCAAGGCAGCAAAAACCGGCTTCCACAGCTCCACTACTCTTGCCCATGGAATACCTTTAGGAATATATTGAACAGGCTCTGTGTCCACCTCATCTTCGAAATCATCCATCACTAAGTCGGGGATAAACCCTACCTCTTGTTCCTCCCAAGCCCAAGGAAGCGGATAAACGAAGTCCTGATTCGGAGCGAATAATCCGCTGAGCAGCAGTTCAAGACTGTCACCGCTTGGCAGACCCTCTTCTTTCACCCATTCCTCCCATACATGTGTACGGAAGTTAAACCCGGCTGCTCCCCAGAATAATTCAGGGAAGTTCAACCTTAAATTGGTCTCCATCTCAAAAATATTCAATACTACCTCAGCCAGCTCATCGTGTACACGCCTAGAAAGCTCGACTCGTTCAGAGAGAATACGGATCTCATTGAAGTCGATCACGTCTTTCTCATCATTGGCCAGCCGGGCCAGAGAACGGTGAATACTGTCAAAATGTTTGCGTTCCTCCTCGAACTGATGATGAATCTCTTCGAGTCGCTGATGCCGAGCCACTCCGAATTCACTAAAAATATGCTTCGGATTGCGGCGTAACGCATTGCGGTATTCTTGCTGTTGCTGAGTCATCTTACGGACACGGGAGATCAGTTCATTAACATCCTGAAGAGCCCGAGTTACGCGCCCATGCTTAATATGCATTTGAATCTCGAGCAGTTTGATGCTGATCTGAAATTCATCAATAATCTCATGGCTCATAAAAATGAGCTCCATTGCATATTCAGAGAGACGATAGATGGTTCTGCCGTTCTCTTCCCAACTGCTGCGAGTCGCATCCTCGTCCACTGTGAAATACTTATATTTCTGCACGGACATTTGCCGGGTCACATCATCATAGAAAAAGGATTCGAAATCCCCACCATTCCCGCTCCACAATAAACCGTCCACGAGACGCTCTACGGATTCGGTAGTCCCAAGATTGGCGATATTAAAACGTTCCAGCGCAGTCCAAGTAAGCTCAATAATATCCTCTTTGGATCTTCTCTCATTCGATTCTAGCTCCAGATAATAGACTTGCAGCAGAACGCTTAAAGATACCATTTCTTTGTAAGGTTGGATTTCGCCAAGGTTCATGCCAGCCCCCAAATTCCACAGGGGATTCAATCGTTTGTTTCGTTCGCCAAAATCCGACCAATTCATCTTTCTGCTAACCTCGCCATCACTTCATAATTTAAAATTTCCTGCGGAACTCTCCGATCCTCTTCCAGCAATCGTTCCATATATGACTTTAGTTCGGGATAATTAGAGAATTCTTGAAGTACATTGTGTAGATGATCTGGGTTACAACTCTGGGGAACATTATACATATACGGTTCCTCAGTCAGTTTCATCATCTGCTCATAAATAGGGAGCGCCAGTCCAAGGTTTAAATCCGGATAACTAACCTTTAGTTTACCGTATATGTCCAAACCTGCTTTATCCATATCCCCGACATATAACAAGGTGGTTTGAAGGGGGTCAATATCCAATTCTTCAAGAAAGAGTAGGCTACTATCAATCTTCCAACCTTCACCGTAAATTAGCATGTCTGGAAACAGACCACAGATCTTCTTTTCACTAAGCATTAATCGTTTGGCTGAATGGAAAAATGACTTATTCTCCACAATAAGAATATTCCGAACGGGAACTAATGAACTGAAGTAAATAAATGGCTCCCTTGCGTTTACACTTTTTAAACTTTCCAGCGTAAGTTTAAGTCTAGTAAGAAATTGTTTACCTTCAGTTTCGGAAAGCCACTTCTCCTTACCAAACAGTTCCAGTGACCTTTCTTCTATTGTAATGATTTCGCGATCCTTCGCCGTACGCAAAAAATTAGATACCTGCACAATCTGATCCCAAACCTCTTGTGTCTGAGTTTCAGGACGAATCAAGTAATAATGAAGATCCAGTAGATTCTGTACGCTTAACACGGCTGAAGGATCCCACCCCACTTGAGTTGAAACACTCTTATTTAACCAAAAATATGTATACATATAAGGCTGTTTAGAACTCATCGGACTGGACTTCACCGGTTCTAAGAAACCTTCAGCAACAAGCTCGTTTATACTATCCGCCAAAACACGAAATCCTCCGGCCCATAGATATTCTTCCTGTGTTTTATAAGCAGAACTAATGACTTCTTGTTCAATGCTGTCAAGATTTATTTTTCTTCTCCCTGTACGCACAGTTCCGTACTTATTCTCCAACAAATTAATTATAATTACTCTCAATTCATCACCCTCACTAAAAGAAATAAAACCCCTATACATCCTGTATAGGGTTCTGAAGCACGGGAATATATGTTTCTATTATAACAATCCTTCAAAGGTTATGCTATTTTTGTTAAACAAAATAATAGATTCTATTGTTTACACTTTCCTATCAAAAAAGAGGTTATACTACGGATTTTCACTTTAACACATAGACTATTTACAGTGTTAGGTATCGCTAGAACATAATTAGGGAAAAACTCCCTGAAAACAGTCGATATTCGCTCTAAATGATCTGAATTAGGGAATTGCTCCCTAAAAATCAGGGAAATCTCTTCATTTTCCACCAAATCAGCTAAATAATAGGGAGGTTTTCCCTAATTATTAGCCGGATGACAAAAGATCGCAGAATTACAGGGAGAAATTCCCTGATTTTTCTGTTGAAGCTTCATTAACCCTTATAGACTCCGCAAAAAAAGACTGCCCCAAAAACCATGAAATGGCTGAATGGGACCGCCCTTTTTTATTAACTACTCGGCAACTCCTGGCATAAACGCCATACAATACTGCTCAAGTCTGCTATTAGGTAGAGGAATGACCTTAACCGTCCGGAACTGATAATGCTCATAAATGGGCAAATTGCTCGGTGTCTGTGTCTCTAATGTACATAACGTATTGCTCATACGACATTCCGCGAGTAGCGGTGTCATGATTTTTGATACATATCCTTGACCTCGATATTGATCCTGCACTGCAAGCATATCCAAATGTTTATACTTCTGATCCCCAAACATTGATAACCACAAGGAACTCATACTACACAAAATAGATAAACCACGTATAAATCCTCGCACCCCAATGATTCGGCAAATCGGCAATGACTTAATTATCGCAAGGACTATCTGTTTCATATACCTGACATTCGAAATCACTGTCCCTGTCTGACGCTCCGAATGGAACACTAAAGCCACTGCTTCAAAGTTAGTAGAAGTCGTTAGTAAATCCGAATATGGATACAACATCTCAATGTAACGATGAGAAAAAATATTCAACACGCGTAATCGGGTTGATTCATCAGGCAAGATATGCTGATATAACGGATCATTTTTGGCAAATGCTTCGGCCAGAACACTGGCTGCTCTTGGAATATCATGCTGCTGAATTTTTAGTAATGTACTACAAATAGTTCCACCTCATTTAATAGTCTTATGAATTAGTATAACTCGTCCAATTGAATATGGCACGATGGTTCTATTGTCATTTCTTTATTGAATACGATATGATTGAAAAGATTACAAAAATACTGGGAGGTAAAATGGAAGATATTATACTGTGGCTTAAATACTTGTTTCTAGGGTTTGTTCAAGGGGCAACTGAGCCAATCCCCGTCTCTTCGAGCGGCCATTTGATCATCGCACAGAAATTGCTAGGCTTAAAACAAAATGGGCTATCATTTGAAATCTTAACAAATACGGCTTCACTAATTGCGATTTGTTTTATTTTCCGCAAAGATATCGGAAGATTGATCACTGGATTCGTTCAATTTATTCTGACCCGCAAAGAGGAATATAAGTCGGATTTCCTCTTCTCTTTGTACATCATCATCGGTACCTTGCCTGCGGTAATTGTTGCCTTACTCTTCAAGGATCAGATTGAGGATATCTTCTCGTCGGTTCATACCGTATCCATCGCCTTGCTTGTTACAGGGGTAGCTTTATGGTTGATCCGTAACCTTCGCGGACGTAAACAAGATGGTGACTTAAAAGCGAAGGATGCAGTTATAGTCGGACTTGCCCAAGCAGTCGCCCTTATTCCTGGGATAAGCCGTTCTGGTGCAACTGTCATCTCTTCCATCGCTGTGGGAATGAAGCAAGAAACTGCTTTACGCTTTTCTTTTATGCTTTATATTCCTGTCAGTTTGGGCGGACTCGTTATGGGCGCATCTGATATTGCCCACGATCCTAACCGCTCGCAGCTAGCCATTCCATACTTGATTGCATTTATTACTACACTTATCGTCACTTATTTCTCCATGCGTTGGTTTATGGGGATTATGGCTAAAGGTAATTTGAAGTATTTCTCTTATTACTGCTTCTTAGCTGGGATACTTCTCCTCATCTTTATGTAAGACATAACTTCAATTAAAAAACCTCATGACAATCTCTGAGATCACAGAGAGAGCATGAGGTTTTTTTGTACTATTTCAACATGGATATTACTTCATCGCTCGACCGGATCTTACCTATGCGAGGGAAGATAGTTTTGCATACATAATCATGTTCTTCTTTAGCCATCGCGGTCATAGCATCTTCTACAAAAACTTGATGATAACCAAGCTGATAAGCTTCTCTAGCAGTAGTATCCACACCAATCGAGGTAGAAATACCACATAATACGATCGTGTCTATTCCGCGGCGTCGTAACTGCAAATCAAGATCAGTACCGAAAAATGCCCCCCACTGCCGTTTGGTAATCAGATGTGCATTTTTGATATTCGCTAATTCTGGTACGATGTTGTCCCAACCTTCTGGATAGGTCACGGAATTCATTTTCAAATCAGTTTTAGGTTTAAGCATATCTTGCCCATCTAGCCATGACACCCTCACCAAAACAACAAATCCTCCTTTCTCCGTAAAGGATTGGGCTAATTTGCTGGCATTCTCAACCACCTGAGCACTTGTATGCGGCCCCTGCTTTGGACTGTGGACAATTCCCTGCTGCAAGTCGATCACGACTAGCACCGTTTTACTTGCCTCAATACTTTCAGATGCTAAGCTTGTTAATTCTTCCATTGTCTTCTCTCCGATTACTATCAATTTTTGTATACTACAATTACCCTATATTACCCAATAGGTGTCCCATTAGGTAATTTAATATCTGGCTTCAAGAGAACCACATCCCCTTTATCCGGTATTCCTCCAAGAACTAATACTTCTGATTGGAAACCCGCAATATTTCGAGCAGGAAAGTTAACTACCCCAATGATTTGTTGCCCTACAATCTCTTCGGCCTTATATCGTTTAGTAATCTGTGCACTTGATGTTTTGCTTCCGATATCTGGTCCAAAATCAATTTGGAGTTTAATCGCAGGTATTTTTGCTTTTGCAAAAAACTCCGCATTAATAATTGTTCCAACACGAACATCAAGTTTTAAAAAATCATCAATAGTTACCATTTGCCATCCCCCTATTTAGCTAAAACATTTTCCGACTACTTATTTACTTATTTTGAATGTTGTACTTTAAAGATTTCGCCCAAAAATACATTCCCATACCGAATAAGGTTATTATGCCACCTAAAAACTGGAATAACGATATAGTTTCCCCTAATAATAGATATGCAAGGACAATGGCAAGAACAGGCTCACCAATAATCCCAACCGAGACAGTAGTTGCTCCAATCGACTTTAACAAAAGGTTAAAGATGTATTGACCAAAAATAGTTGGAATTATTGCAAGAAGCAAAAAATAAATCCAATCTGATGAAGCATAATTAATTAATGAGACATTATTTATCAAATTGTACACGAGCATAACAGTACCACCAATAAAAAAGACGAAAATGCTGTATTTATTTGCATTGATTTTGCCGCTTACTTTTTGCCCGGCCAACAGATAGACTGAAGCAAAGAATGTGCCAATTAACGATAAACCATCGCCGATTAGTGCATCTTTCGAAACCCATATGTCTCCCCATGCAATAACAATCGAACCTAAAAGAGCAACAATCAGGCAAAAAACGGTTAGCAGGTTAACATGTTCTTTGAATAAAAAGTAAGACCCCATCATAACAAATAGCGGCTGTAACGATAAGATCACCATGGAGCTTGCAACTGAAGTATAGACCAATGATTCCATCCAGAATAAAAAGTGTAACCCTAGAAATAGGCCGGATAAAATAACGATGGCCCAATCTTTTTTATTCATCTCAGTAGAACGAGCCATTTTCCCAGATGTAAAACAGAGCATGATGATTACAGAAATAAACAATCTATACATCCCGGCCACTGAAGTAGGTGTATCTGAAAGTTTAATCATGATTGAAGAGATAGAAACGGACAAAATACTGATAAATAACAGAATAAACGGATGAAATAGTATAGACGGTTTATTTGAACTAACCATAGTTCCTCCAAAATGTGTGACAATCCCTGTGCACAGAATTGTATGATAAGTCTAGGCTGGATATAATAATATCACCGTCAGGGTCTATATTGTGCAACTATATCTTTAATTTATATAGAAATATCGTCAAATAAGGAGAATAAGCACTTTGAAAAAGCAATTGCACGAATCCATTCAATTTCCTGATGATGCATTTCCATACATCATGTACACTCATACCAATTATGAATCTATTCCTAATGGCAGAGGGGTTAACGATCTACATTGGCACCAAGAACTACAAATTACTTTAGTGACCAAAGGGAAACTAACCATACAAGTCAACGGAATCAATTATGCTTTAGAAGCAGGTCAGGCCATCTTTATTAATAAGAGCGTACTTCATATTGTTACATACCTTAACCAAGAGGGTGAATATGTTAGTTTTAACTTCCCAGAGAAGTTACTTGCTTTTTATTCTGATAGTGCAATGGAAAAAAAGTATGTACTTCCGTATACCAATTCATTCTTGTTAAGTTTAGAAATCAAAGGAGATAAGGACTGGCATAATCAAATCCTACAAATTCTTTGGGATATGAAAAAAGAATTTGAATCGAAAAAAAAATGGGGATGGGAGTACGAAGTTTCTATCAAAACAGTCCAGTTATGGTTAATCCTTATATCAAATTTTTCTCTATCCTCTGAGGAATCGTCTAAATATAACAGACTCCAGCAAGAGAGACTACAATTAATGCTTAGTTTTATTCACAAAAACTATTCTAATAATTTGACATTGAAGGAAATAGCAGATACAGCACATCTAAGTGTATCGGAGTGCACTCGAGGTTTTAAGAAAAGTATCCATATGACTCCGTATTTCTACTTAATTAAATATCGCATTAATAAAAGCTGTGATTTGTTAATAGCAACTGACTACACGATAACTGAAATCGCACAGCGAGTTGGTTTCAATAACGCAAATCACTTTATCCAGTCTTTTAAAAAACACTTAAACATAACTCCTAAGGAATTCAGAAAAATTAGAAATGAACGAACTTAAAAAATCAAAAAAGGCAGAGTCGATCACTTTGTCTGATTGCCTTGTGTTAGCGTAATTTCGATGTCCTTCGTAAATCTCGAATATATTTCCAAGACACAAGCTTAATGTTATCATTTTCTAATAGTCTATGATTTCGGGATCGCCATATAAACCATATCCCACTATTTTCCAATAAAATTACATTTATATCTTCAACCTTTTCGTCCTGCATGAATTAGTGTTCAATTCTACTATATGATAAACTTGCAAGAAGTTATCTGCTATTTATCTATTAATAAAGGAGCGGAAAAATGAGATGGGCAAAAAGAAAAAAACATTACCCGCCAATTTTGCCGAGCTGGTTAAAACGAATGATATATCTGCCTTAAAAGAGGTATTTGAGCTATGCGAATGGGATGCCCGTGGGGGTTACAGCAAAGGTACCGCCCTCAGCTTCCGGCAAATACCGGATGAGATGGTTTCCTGGCTTGTGGAGCAGGGTGCTGACATCAACGCTGCCGACAACTATAAGCGTACCCCTCTTCATGCTCAGGCTGCAACCTGGTCCGGAAATGTCCCCTTACTCCTTGAACTAGGTGCAGATATGGAAGCTCTGGATTACCAGAATGAGACACCGCTGCACTCAGCAGCTGCTTCTTACAAAACAAATGTAGTGCGTGATCTGGTGGTACGCGGCGCAAATGTCCATGCAGAAAATAACCAAAAAAACACACCTCTCGCCAAAGGATTATTACAATGCCGGAATATCGATATAGTTCACATGGCAGAAATCTCGCGAATTATGCTGGATGCAGGAGCAGTAATCACGCCGGAGATGAAGGAATCCGTGCGGCGTATCGGCAAGGATTTTGAATTCGTCAGAACAAATTACAATAAAGATCGACTGGATGAAACTGCAAATGCTCTCCTGGAGCTGTACCGGCAATTTGATGTCGAGCCTATAGCGAAACTGCAGAGACATGATGGAATCTCTCCTATCGAGGTAACGGAAGCCGCATGGCCCGCACAGCACCAAGAGCTGTGGGATTTTCTCGTCCCTGCTTCAGGACACGCGACAACGGTGCAGGGTGAGGTTATCCGCATCACAGGGCGGGTGTCTCATGAAATCCTTAATAATGGCGGAGGAAACTGGGATGCCGGTTACCGTAAAATGCTGGATGCACTGATACGGCATTTTAACACGGGAACGCCTTTAGAGCCCGTCCTTCTTCAAGAAGCAACATCACTCGCCAAACGGTTCCACAACATCGCTGGCAATGAGCAACCGGCCAGATTATGCGAGCTGGCGGTGCAATGGGTACTTGCCAATCCCCAGCCTATTTCTATGACACAACCCGATTATTCCCGTTAGAATCCTTAACGTTGTCTATTAGTTAACTACAGAAAACAAAGAAACGCCCCGAAGAAAAAACTTTGGGGCGTCAATTTGCATATATTCTAGATCCAACAAGTTTTAAGGATAATGACGAGAAGAATGTAAAGCACAAGAATTGTACCCGTTGATGTCCAAGGATTAATACAAACTGGAGCCTTTTTTTGTTCTTGAACGCCCCCAACACAATTATATCCCATTTTAATCCCTCCCTAATTACTTTTTTAAATTTCAATTTCACAACAGCATATGACTATGTAGCATCAAGTGATTGGGCATTAAATAACTTTGTCGCTTGTATCTAAGCCTATGACTCTATTCATTTTCTTTACCTTGACAAGCATCTGTTACTTTATGCTAATATAGACAAATCAATAACGTTGATATATCATCTATTCTTCTATTAGGAGAGATCATATGGATTCCAAAGACCCGCTAGGTTTAGTTATTCGCGATTTACATTTGGAAATAGCAAATTATTTAACAAAGTTACTTGCTCCTTTTCGACTTGCACCTGAACAGCATCTACTTATGGCTCTGATGCTTGAGAAAGAAGGTCTATCTCAGAACGAGATTGCTGCTAATCTTGGTAAGGACAAAGCCAGTGTTGCCCGAATGATCGCCAGCTTAGAGAGCAAAGGTTACATACACAAAGTAACAAGTGCGCAAGATCGCCGAGCGGTAAATGTATATGTAACAGAAGAAGGACGGAAATTAGAGAATACTATAAATGAGGTGACGGTCAATTTAAACGAAATTATCGAGTCAGGATTATCTGCTTCAGATTACTCAACGTTAAAGACTTTGCTAACACATGTGCTGAATAATGTAAGAAGTGCTTAAAGCATTTCTCTCCCCCTTATAGTTGATATATCATCTATCATGCAAAAATAATCCGAATCAAAATTCTGAAAAGAGGTTCATCATTATCATGGAATCAACATCAACTGTTCAAGTTAAACGTCCCGCTCTTATGGCCTTCTCGCTTATGCTAGGTGCATTCGTCGGGCTATTCAGTGAAACCGCCTTAAACATGGCTTTTACAAATTTAATGGATGAATTTTCAATCAACGCCTCAACGGTTCAGTGGCTAACCACAGGATATTTACTTGTATTAGGAATCCTCGTTCCAATATCCGCCCTATTAATGCAATGGTTTACCACTAGACAATTATTCACAGCTTCTTTACTATTATCTATCGTCGGCACATTAATTGCTGCCCTCTCGCCTAATTTCACCTCATTATTAATTGCACGATTAGTGCAAGCCTTAGGGACAGGCTTATTGCTTCCATTAATGACCAATATTATTCTTATTATTTTCCCTGCACATAAACGCGGAACTGTCATGGGAATGATGGGACTCGTTATTATGTGTGCACCGGCCCTTGGACCTACTCTATCTGGTTTAATTGTAGATCATTTTGGGTGGGAGTATATCTTTTGGATAAGCTTACCTTTATTGTTATTTACATTAGGTTTCGGATTAACATTCATCAAAAATGTAGCCAACATCACAAAACCTAAAATAGATGTTTTATCCATCTTGCTTTCTACTCTTGGATTTGGTGGAATCGTCTTTGGTTTTAGTAACTTTGCTGATCATTCTTTGAGTGAAATCATTGTTTTGCTGCCTCTTATTATTGGTTTCATCAGCTTGATTTTGTTTGTATTACGGCAATTTAAATTGGAAACCCCAATGCTGAATTTACGGGTATTTAAATATCCTATGTTTACGATAGGTCTTATAATGCTCTTTTTAGGGATGATGATCATTTTATCTTCTGCAATTTTATTACCTTTATATTTAAAAGGAGGTTTATTGTTATCGGCCACAATGGCTGGTACTCTACTTCTTCCAGGCAGTGTTATTAACGGGGCTATGGCTCCAGTTACGGGTAGAGTATTCGATAAATACGGTCCGAAATTATTGCTGCCGCTTGGATTTTTTATCGCAACTATTGCTGGTTTTCTATTTACAAGAAACTCTACTGAAACCAGTAGCCTAACCTTTATTTTAATACACTGCGGAATGTTTATCGGATTAGCTATGGTCATTATGCCCGCTCAAACCAATGGGTTAAATCAATTACCCGTGAAATACTATCCGGATGGGGCTGCTGTTATGAGTACACTTCAGCAAATTGCAGGTGCTCTTGGTACAACGTTCGCTGTTACGCTAATGTCTAGCGGACAAACACGATTCGCAAACACACATCCAACCGCTGCACAGCCTGAAATATTAACCGCTGGAATTACACATGCTTACTTATTTATCGCAGCAATTGCAGCTATAGGATTGATTTTATCGTTATTTGTGAAGCGAATTCGAGTGTATTGATTTGTCTGTTAAAAAGACAGTGGACATGAACTGCCCGCTGTCTTTTTTTCAAGTATAATTCTACGATTTTAACTCATATGTTTTTCATAAAAAACTAATGTTAAGTTATCATTTATTTTTTTGGTTTCCCCCGTGCTTCTATACCCTAACTTCTCATATAAGTAGCAATTCCTTTGCTCCTGTATAATACTATCCAGCTCCCATTTCTTTGCATCTTTATATCTCTGTTCAATGATTGCAAAAACCTGTTGGGCAATCCCCTTTCCATGGTGTTCTGGCAATATAAAGATGATGCTGACCCGATAAGTTTTATTATCTTTTTTAACGATGCGGACACCGCCCACAGCAATATCAAAATACTTAATCATATAATAATCTGCAAAAGTCTGATTAATTCGATCCCTGATTTGTTCCACAGATTCATTGGCTGGGCTGGTTTCATAATCTTTATATTTCTCCAGCAATGGCATAAAAGCTTTGACTTGCATTTCATGAATAAACGCTGCGTCGCTCGCGTCTGCTTTACATAAAGAAATCTCCATAAAGTTATACCCCTCCGAAAGTTAGTAAATATATAAGCTGTCAGATATTCTTTTTATCCACCAGTTTAGAGGAATCTCTAAAAGAGCCCAAGATCCCCGTAAACAGTCCAATTAATCCAACAAAAACGCCTATCCCGCGACCACCCTCATAGGCCAATATCACAACTACTCCAAACAATGTAATGTGAAGACCAAAAATTTGAGTTTGTAGGACACTAGGCCGGATAAAATCTAATAATGCTCCTGCGTGAAACATTACAACAACTAGCACAATTAGAGCGGTTAAGATCCATAATCCTAAACTAATCATCCATACCTCCATTAAAATTTATTATTCACTAGGCACTCCTGATTTCAAATAAAGACACTTGAGCCACTCGGCTCCAGCGTCTTATCATGTTGATTTATGGTTTGTTTTTGGGAAGGATATAGAGCGTTCCGTCTTCTTTATATTCAGCATAGGCAATATCCTCAATGCAATTATAACCCTGCTCTCTGACGCGTTCCTGAATCTGCTCCTTGTTCATCGATCTGCCCCGCATGGACTCTTCCAGTACCCTGCCTTTATCAATAACTGTTATGGAAAAAGCAGAAGACTGCTCAGCTTCAGACTTGCGCATAACCGATAGAGAGCCGTTCGTTTCAAGCAGAGCATACCGCACTTCACTTAGGGAAAAGATATTTTGTTGCCTCAGCATGAACAGCAGTTGGGTATACTCAATATCGTATTTCTCCAACAAATCCTGATTCACTTTGCCATCGTCAATTAGCAGCACTGTCCGGCCTTCCGCCATGTTCCCGAATTTCACAAAATGGGTGGTCACCTTTTCGAACAGATAAGATAATGCGGTCCAAATAAAAAGAGCAAACAGCAGATGCCAGATCTTCACCTCATCATCATATATCGTATTGCCGACAATTTCACTTAAAATCAATGAAGACAGAAAATCGAGTGGTGTCAATTGACTAAGCGTCTTGCGGCCGGTAATAAAGGTAATGATCCACAAACCAAAAAAGCTGATGACCAATTTGACGCCTATAGATACAAATATCTCCATTGCTGCACCTCCAGATGGGACTCGCACAGGCTCGTTACCCTTTTTACACGAAATCCATTCATGAGAGGTATTACACACTCCTAGTGGGGTATAAACAGCAAAAGATACTCTCTGCAACTTGCCTATGTTGGGATAGTTATAAGGAACGTTGTCCCTTTGCCTTTTTCACTATCGACTTCAATAGTTCCTTTCACTTTATCGACGGTACTGTAGACCATAAGCATACCCAGCCCCGTTCCTTCTGCTTTAGTCGAATAATACGGCTTACCGAGTCGCGATATTTCATCTTTAGTCATGCCGACTCCGTTATCTTTGATACTGATCATAATATTTTGTTTTTTTTCAAATATATCGATAAATAGCGTACCGCCATCGGTTTCCTTCATCGCTTCTATACCGTTTTTATATAAATTAATTAGACACTGCTGAATCTGGTTTCGGTCATAGTTTTTATTTAACGAATTATTAAAACTAAATTGGACATCTACTTTGTGCATAGTGGCATAAGGCATTATGATATTTTTAGTATATTCTGATTCTGCCTTCATATTGGAGTAAACCATGTTTTCAGATTGTGGCTTGGCAAAGGAGAGATAATCACTTACAATTTTTTCTGCTCGCTGTAGCTCTTGTAGAGATAACTCTACAAAGCCCTTTTCCTCTGGCGTCATCGTTTTAGATTTATTTAATAGCTGCAAAAAACCACTAGTCACTGTAAGTGGATTTCTGATTTCATGGGATACACTTGCCGCTAGCTCGCTGACGACATTTAATCTTTCCGATTGAACAATCCGTTCCCGATTTTTAATATTGGAGATAATCTTCTCAATCAAAATCATAATGACACTCATCACCCCAACATGAGTTGTCAACGCATTTAATGAAAGAATCCAAAATTGCCTGTCTAAGGAATCCTGAACAAAACCTAAAATTAACAGATAAACCCCCATAATTAGCAAAGCAATCAGACTTGCCGCAATCACACGGCCCTTCGATGGTAATTTTAAAAATCTATTTTTATATAACGGCACCAAAATCAGAATCGCTGTCGCAAATAGAAACGAATAAAATACTCCACCTCCACCCACATAGAATCTGTAAGCATTCAAAATAATATATAGAGGAAGAACGTTCCTATATCCTCCAAACAGTGCCACAATAATAAACGGAATGTACCTCAAATCAAAAATATAGCCAATTTCAAGTCTGATAGGTTTTGCAATACAGAGACTCATGGTCACTGCAGACATAAAAACGAGAATCAATCTATTGTAGGAATAGGCCCGATTCTCAAAGAATATTAGAAATGTTAATACTGGAAAAAGCAAAAACAAAAAATTTAAAAGTAGGGTTTCAAACAAGAGATGACTTCCTTTCAGCCTTTTACTGCGTAAATGAATATATTCAAGGTTATATTAAGAGTTTTAGATCATTACCTAAGCTAACATTATAAGTCACAGTATTGACTATACACTATGTATTTCTCAACCATTTTTCAAATAATCCCAAAAAATCATACTATAGAACCACAATTAGCAAAAAAATACAGACATCTGAAGTCTGTGTGGGGTCATCAATTTTCGTATTCCTGAATATCTAAATTGTAAACTGTACCTTCGTAGTTTTTAAGGGCTCATAAATCTAGAGCTGCCACCTTTCTGTATCTGAGAGAAGGAGAGGATTTCATTGCATCCCATAACCGTAATCGAAATTGTAACGTCGGTTGGGTTTGTCCTTGTCATTTTTGTTATAGTATTAGTTTCACCTACGAGGATTAGAAAACTCGGTTTAATCGTAGCCTCTATATTAACATTACTTTTGCTTTTATCCTTTGCGATTCGTCCCGTTTGGATTGAGTTTCAAGTTTCTAAAAAAACAGAACAACTTAATCAATATCTGGAGAAAAAATACCCTTATCAAGAGTGGGAGATTAGCCGGCCAGAAGGTAGACAATATAATCCTTATCATTTAACGGTTAGATTTAAAAATGAAGCGGGCTGGGCTTATACCTATTTAGTAGCAGACAATAATATTCATCAAATCGTTTGGATCCCACCAGAAGGCAAATCTCCTGAGGAAGGAACGCATTCGGAAATGAATCATTAAGTTGTCTTTCACAGAAAACAGCCATCCCCTCAGGATGGCCAGTTTTTATTTCACTAAAAATCCGTTAACTGTGATATAGAGCGGAGTCAAACTAACTTCGCTCGGATCTCCACTTTTGATAATAGCAATGGAGACAGCTATAAGCAATATTTTCCGGAGAAGAAATAAGTACTACAGCCTAAAAACAATTTGATTTCCTGTCTCATTGTTCTTGAAGGGTTTACCATGTTCCCTGAACTCTAATATAACACCTGAAGGATCGTCAGAAAGCGGTGGAGAAATTACGTAATTATAAGAAGCTTGTCCGGTTGAACTTCCGCCATTTATCATTCGACTATCATATTCTTCTCCTATAAACAGCTCGAAAAAGCTATGGTTATGAGAATTTGTTGGAAGCTCAGTTGTCATGTCCCAATCTATATTAAGGGTGACCACACTAGCATTACTATATTGGCGTATAGAGGTCAGTGTATAAAAAAATCCATCTTTCTCAATTGATTTAAGAACTGCAATATGTTTTCTAAAATCAATTGGCTCAACCATCGGTTTAAAATGATCTTCACTTAGCAACATCCCAAATACCGCTTTCAAAAAATCCTCATAGAGCTCATAATTTTCTGCCCATTTAGAGATAGATTCAAACGGTGGGAATCCTGGATTATTATTCGAGATTTCCTTTCGTTGCTTGATCAATGCACATATTTGCTCGTCAATATCCTTAATTTGCAGATCGTAATGTTCGGTTGGTCGTACAAACGGCATCCTTTTCATTTTGAACCTCCTTTTTGCACAAATGCAAAAGAAATCTCAGCTTCACATACAAGCTCACTATTTACTGTTGCGGTGCCTTTGCCTTTTACAATTTCACCTTTCATCCGATTGACTTCGAATTCGAGAAGAAGCTGATCCCCAGGCGTTACTTGGCGCTTAAAACGGGCATTATCAATGCCAACTAATAACCCTATCTTGCCCATCAGCTTCTCGTTTTTGCACATTGTGATTCCGCCTACCTGGGCTAATGCCTCCACAATTAAAACACCCGGCATAACAGGATGCTCAGGAAAATGGCCGCTAAAAAACGGTTCATTAATGGATACATTTTTAATACCTACTGCTCTTTTGTTCTCCTCCAACTCTATAATTCTGTCCACTAAAATAAACGGATACCGATGAGGAATAAGTTCTACAATCTGCTGTATATTTAGCATAATTCCCGTCTTAGCCTCCTAAAATACTTTTTGGGTAATTTTAACATTAGAAGTGATTTTGTACTACTCAAAAATACCCGGACAACTGGCCTATAACATCACTTCTGGAGATCCTAAAAAAACAACGGCAACCCTGGACTAGAAAATAAAGTCCTCGACTGCCGCTTTTTATTGATCTATTGTACCCTAGCTTAAGATTCAACTCGATTAACAAACACCTGTGTCTTTCTCCCTGCTTCAATTCGTTCAGTGAATTTTCCGCCAGTGTATTCCTCTATCACCTTTTTCCAAAAGCGTTGTGCGGGCTCGTTATTATCTATTTGGTAAACTTCCCATTGCCCCTTATGTATATTAAAAATATCTTTTGCAACTAGTCTACCTAATCCTACTCTCCGATACTTTTTTATAATAAAAAACTCTGCAATGGAAAAGTATAAATCATCATCTCTATTTTTTATTTTGACTAAAACGAATCCAGCATTTTTCCCATTCAGAGTTAACAGATATGGGAAATTCGATTCTTCTGTCCAGTAATCGTTGAGAGGATAATCATTAAATTTTCCGTTTTCTTCAAGGTGCAAATCCATATACTCGGAGAAATCATACATATAAAATTGCATTAGGTTGTTGAGGATTTCTTTTTCTTCAAGGGTCGCCCTTTTAATTTGATAGTTCATCTAAAAACCATCCCATATCTATATTTTATCTAATTAGTAACGGACTCTTCTATTTTCTCGGATAAGTTTCTTCGCATCCTTTTGAAATAAAATGATTGTTGTTGTACGCTTCAATGGATTGTTTCCCAATTACTTTGCAGTAATATTTTACCACTCAAGAATACTCTCTTTCAACTTTACAAATTTTCACTTTGTAATTTTGGTACCATTCTTTCTTACCTTTCTCCTGAGCAACTTTGTGAGATTGATGCTGTTTCCAGTTCCTAATCGCGTCCAAGCTCTCCCAATAAGAAATCGTAATACCTGCTCCTGAAGAATCCCTGACACTTTCCACTCCTAAAAACCCAGGTTGCCCGGACGCAAGCTGCTCCATTTTTTCAGCCATAATGTTATACCCGTTATCCCCCTCCGTACGTTGACTTGAAAATATGACTGCATAATAAGATCCGTTTGATTCATGAACCATTCCGCTCAAACTCCCCTTTAATCGTAGATGTTTTTATATAAAACAGATTATACTATTATAATTAAGATAAAAATAATGAATATTAATTATTAGTTTAATGAATTTTTTTCATACATTATTGAGGAGAGAAATCATTATGAATCTTTTAAAATATCAAATTTTCAGTAAGGTAGTTGAGATCGGCAGCATTACCAAAACAGGAGAGATATTAAATTTGACACAATCAGCCATCAGTCATGCGCTTTCTAGCTTAGAAGCTGAATTCGGACTGTGTCTTCTCATAAGAAACAGATCGGGTATCCGGTTAACCAACGATGGCGAACGTTTAATCCCACATATCAGAGAAATCCTCCAACTTAATGAAAAACTCAATCAAGAAGTAGCTGCATTAAAGGGTGTCGAAATCGGAACTGTGAAAATAGGTACTTTCTCTAGTGTATCGATCCAATGGATGCCTCAAATCATTAAACAATTTCAAAATCAGTTTCCACATATTGAAATAAAACTACTTGATGGTAACTACTCTGAAATAGAAGAATGGATTGCCGATGGAACCGCTGACTTGGGATTTGTTAATCTGCCTACTCGAGATGCTTTTCATGTGCTCCCTCTTCAAAAAGATAGGATGGTCTGCATTATGTGGCAGAATCATCCTCTCGAGCGCCAATCAACCATCCGCCTTGAGCAATTGATTGATGAACCTTTTATCATGCCCATTGCGGGTTGTGACACCGATGTAAAGCGAATTTTCTCGCAAAATAAACTCACACCCACGATCAAATATGAATTAGAAGATGATCATGCCATAATAGCCATGGTACAAAATGGTTTAGGGTTAAGTATTCTCCCCGAAATGATTTTGTCACATCTCCCCGACAATGTATGTTATCGCCCATTGGAAGGCGAGTATTATCGTTCTATTGGTATTGCAGCCGCCTCCATTAAAAATGCCTCTCCAGCGGCAAAAAAACTAATTGAATTCATAACACAATGGATCACCAACGTGCCCATTCCTCCGCATTACCGTGATTTATGAGATGGCTCAACGCGCTGTCTGTAACGGCAAGCTTTAAGGCTATCCTTCGCAGAGTAGTCCTTTTTTTTCCAGCATTAACGTTAGCGTCAGGGGAAACGATTCTTCACTATGTATCTTTTGCGTAATTCAAAACTCCGGGGACACGATAATTTGCACAACATAGAGAACAGCCTGCTGGCTGTTCTCTATCGCTGTCTACCTTAGAAGCACGTGAACGAGCTAATCCGATTCAAATCAATGCCGAAGTACGACCAGAAAAAACCATTCCATCTGAACCCTGCAATAGAATTACGTCCGACGAATACCGGAAAGAACCAGAATTGCTCGCCGTTGTTCAGCCAAATGTATGTGTTGCGGAACAGGCAGCGTCTGATCCCGCCGGGATCAATGGCAAATGTGGTAGACGACATTTGTGGCACGAATTGCGGTGGAGGAGCCGTCGGCGCTTGAACGCCTCCCGGTGCACCCCCCGGAAATTGTCCGGGGGTTCCACCCGGAAACCCTGGTCCCCCTGGTCCTCCAGGTCCTCCTGGTCCTCCTGGCACGCCAGGTCCGCCAGGTCCGCCTGGGAATCCTGGAAATCCCCCGCCGGCTCCCGGTGTTGGAAAAAATCCCATATGTGATCGCTCCTTTCAATGAGTAGGCATAATCATCATATGCATTCGCGGAGAGAGCGTTTGGGCGCAATAGGCGTTTTTTCAAAAAATGAAAATCAACAATAAGATCTAACATAGGCACTATCAGAAACCTAACTTGCCTCTACTTATGGTACGTTCAGCGCATCATAGATAAACTGACCAATTACACTCAGCTTTACCTGCTGAATTTATTCCGTCCACATCACCTTGCTAAGTTATTAACTTTAATATTGAATCTTCACTGATGTGATGTAGATGCCTGGTCAGCCTTCACACAATCAATAGCGACAACGAACGCAATCATGAGCGTTTCCATCTCATCATTCAATATTTGAACCTTATAGCTATCACCCCAAGTGAACCACTCTTTGTTCACTTTACTGATGACTACACCACGCTGTAAAACCTGAAAATCCATGTCCCACCAGTTACCATGTACCTCAATGTCAGCCGCATCAATCGTATAACGTGCTTTAAAGAAAGAAAACTCCTTCTTAATCGTCAATACCTCTCGACCATCTACTTCTACAAAAAACTTTGGTAAAAAACTGAACACTTTTTTCGTAATAAGTGCGACTTCATCTCTTGTTGTATTCATGATGGAGAATGTCTTGGGAATTTGCATAAAACTGCCCTCTACGTAATAGACATCTTGCTCCTGCTGATTCTTTACCGTGAATTTACCACTTAGACTGAATACCTTTTGTTTTATATAAAGTTGCTTCATTCTAAGCCTCCTATCGATCCTCTTAGTTAACATCATTTTAGACAAATGTTATAGTTGTTTTGTCATAATAAAATCTATTTGTTCTTCTTCACCCATATAAAAAGAATGAGTTCCTGTATGAACAAACTTCATTTTTTCATAAAAGCTAATAGCGTTCTTATTCTTTTCCCAAACCCCTAACCAAATCTTCTCTTTATTACATTGTACCGCTATTTCTATAGCTTTATTTATTAGATATTTCCCAAGCCCCTGTTTATGAAATTTTTTTCTAATATAGATCCTCTCGACTTCAAGTGAATCATTACCCATTACTTCAGATTGAGCATCCTCGGTGTTTACCTTTAAATACCCAGCGATTTCTTCATTAAAATAAATAAAATAGAATTCTGATGAGCTATCCGACAATTCTTTTTCTAATTGTTTTAAGTTAAATGCTCTATCCAGGTAGGCCTTCATATTTTCAGGTGAATTTTGATTACTAAATGTCTCATTAAATGTTTCAACACTAATTCCTTGAAGTGAACCTAGATCTTCGAACGTGCACTTTTTTATATTGATAGCCATATCGTTTTCTCCTTTTAAAATATCAATTTACAAATAAACTCTTATTTCGAGCTCTAATTATATGGTGTTATGCAGATGTGACAGGAAAATAGTATAACATAATTGTTGTATTTGCAACAAAAAAATTAAGGATTTACCATTCATTCTACCTATTCGCGTATTGGCGTAATCAGTCTCTATGCGGCAGTCAGAACTCCAAAAGGGGAAGCGAACGAGGTTTTGGGGATTCGATGATGGATGACGGTTACTTTCGGACCCAGATGACGTTATTTGCGAATATTTCGGCTTTGGAGCAAGGTTTCGGACTCCAGTGCAGTTATTCCTTCGAAACGTCATCTTTCGGGGTGTTTTTCAGGCTAATAACGGCTATACGGTCCGTTAGGATTCCAAAAGTGGGATATGGCGCGTCTAAGGGTCATCTGAGTCCGTTAGATGCTTCCGGGCGCGCAAATTTGATCCAAGAATGCGTGGTTTGGGAATTCGATGATGGAAGATGGTTACTTTCGGACCCAGATGACGTTATTTGCGAATATTTCGGCTTTGGAGCAAGGTTTCGGACTTCAGTGCAGTTATTCCCCTGAAAAGGCTGCTTTCGGGGTGTTTTTCAGGCCAATAGCGACTATGCGGTCCGTTAGAATTCCAAAAGTGGGATATGACGCGTCTAAGGGTCATCTGAGTCCGATAGATGCTTACGGGTGTGCAAATGTGATCGAAGAAAGTGTAGTTTTTTTTGGGGGATAGCGGAGGTGACAAAAGTAGAGGGTTCTTGATGATGGAGGAAGCAAACGAAGTTTCAGGATTCGCGGATGGAGGAAACGAGCGACGTTTGGGGGACGATGATGGAGCAAAAAAAATGAGGTGCCCCAGCAGCCATTTTTGGCTTTTGGGACACCCATCCTTTCCGCTGTGCGCATAAAGCGCGGTATGGTGGACTGGTAAGAGCCCGGTTAAAGCCATCTCATAAATCTTTTTTTAGATAGTTTAATCTGATTACTTTCGGCCCATGCGGTTAGTTCTTTCATTCCCTTGTATTCGTCGTCAAGAAAACTAAAACATAATTTATAGGGAGGAAATTTGTGATCTACAGGTTTAATGCCTATTACGGGTATGAAATAGCCCTTTACATAAATATTCTCAATTTGATTCGCTTGAATTTCTTTGTTTTCTACTATTATAGAGTCCGGAAGAATCCGAACCTCAATGAACTTTCTAATCGTAATGATCCTATAGAGCAATATGATTACAACAATCAGACAGAAGGTCGACCATATATAACCAAAATAAAGTAATACTTTATACTCCATATTATTTCTGGTATTTAACAATAGTATGGCACTTGAAAAAATCATAGAAAACAGAAGCGAGATTAACGACGGACGACTCACCTTATATGCTCCTATATTTTCCATAACCCCCTCACTTTCTCAGACTATTATAGCTTACTATATTTCATAAATTATGGATATGGCACTCCTTTTTAATCCACAGGAATCTCAATCACCTTGTTATATTCCTTCATATAATGTATTCCTTCTATCAGAATACTTTCAGGTTTCGTTTGTGTATCAAATAATAAGGTGCGTTCCTTCATTAGTTTACCGTTCGTTTGTTCTGACTCTTTTTGATTAATTGTTGTTTTTAAAGCCGTGTTTTCGTCAGCATTTTCTATAGACACACCATCCAGCATTACATCCTCATCTGTAGCAATAGTTACTTCAATCCCTTGAGCGGTCTTGGTCACATCTTTAATCCATAATTCTTTATCCCCTAGTAGAATCGGCTCATTACTATCAGCATTTAGAGGATACTTCTCTTCCAGCTTCTGATATCCAACAAACTCTTTAACAACCAGCTGCAATGAATGCAGTTCTTTTGGCAAGGTGTCATAACGAATATCAAATGATCTCCCACCCAGCGAGGTTTTATTGCTACTACCTAATATTTCTACAGGCTTTCCATTGGCAATTAATTGAATGCCTTCTAACCCTAATCTTATTCGATCGAAATTCTCGACATTCATACTCCCTTTAATCACAGTCATGGTGGGTGTGGCCGTGATCGACTTGAAGGTAATTGATCCTTTGTCGGCTTTGACCTTTTTATTAATCGACTGTTTGATCTGAGTCACCATCGCTTGATTTGGATTATAAGAAAACGTTATGCTCCCTTCACTCATCTGCCCTTTCTGTGGAGGTCCCCAGTAATGAAGTGTCAGTTTTTTCGAGAATGGGCTTACGCTATCAAATGTCATCGTGCCTTTTATTTCTGTATGTTCGTCGTTGATTAAAGATACGCCACTTCTTATGTTGGAATTCGTGAGAAACCCTTCTATTTTTGAAGGACTAAAATGATCTCCCGTCTCCTCTAGTCCCTTAGGATTGTTTAACGTGTAATATACAATAAATTGATTGGCATCTGCCATAATTCCGTTAATCGTAAGTTCTGTTCCATCTGCTAACGTCGTCTTTTTGTCTATGCTTTGTCCCATTCCTTGTTCATTGAGTTGTTGTAAAGTTCCCTCTAACACCTCATCAAAACCAAATAACTTTTTTCCATAATAAGCGAAGGCATTATAGCTGTTTCCAGAAACTACTATCACTAATATAATGACGGCTGCAATCTTCCAGAGGGGCGAGCTTTTTCTTTTTATTCTTTTTGGAGGTGCCGAGTCTAAAGCATTTCTTAATCTCATTTCTAAACCCTCAGGTGCAGTTATGGACTCTAAGTTCCTCTTCTCATCCACTAATCGTTGTTCGACGTTATTGTTCATCAACATCACCTCTGTAATGATTTTTCAGCGTTTGTAATCCATTGTAGATCCTTGATTTAACAGTTCCGATCGAGACCTGTGTGATCTCAGCTATCGTTTGATAATCGAGATCATGAAAATACTTCAATTGAATTGCTTCTCTTTGCTGCTCGTTCACATGTAACAATAACGCCTGCATATCCATTTGCTGTTCACTTTTATGATAAGGATCGCCTGATGTAACATCGGCTTTTTCCTTCTCGTCAGTGATGTTCCAGTCCTCTAATAACACCAGCTTGCTTCGCTTATGAAGTTGCCTTTTACAGCCATTTACCAAAATCGTCTTACTCCAGCTGTAAAAAGACTCCTCTTTCTTAAGTTGATCAATCTTCTCGTATAACGTAACTATCATTTCCTCCATGGCATCCATAGCATCATGCGCATTTCCCATATAGCTGTACGCAAGCCTATAAAAAATATCTTTTTCATACATGATTAATTGCAGCAAAACTTCTTTATTTCCCTTTTTAGCTTTTTTCACCAATCGAACAACATCCATGCCTTCACCTCTCTCCCCTATATGAGTCAGGAGCACTGTAAAAAGTTCATCTTCATAAAAAATTTTTATATATCGTGAACTATTCAATCCACCTAAACTGTAATATTCAGGAAAATTTCACTCAGACATACCCAAATCTAGTTGATTTTAAACGCTTCAATGTAATAGAATGAACTAATCTAAAAAGAAAAGGATGGGCATAAGCAATGCCGTTTAAAGAACCTCGTACACTTAGTAAAAGATCCCTGCTATTCTTCTCTCTCATTATGCTTGTAAAAAGCTATTTTGCCTGGTATTTTCTATTTGAAGATGGCCCTACTTGGACCACTTGGCTTAAAGAAATCCCTTTTGTACTTCTAGTCTTTTGCTTGATTGAATGGTTCGCTACGAAACGAAAAATTGCAATTTACATGCTTGTCAATGTATTGATTACTACTCTATTTTTCTCATTAATTGTATATCATAATCATTTTGGCATCATTGCTACTTCGCAAGTATTAGATCAGGTCAAACAAGTGGGAGCCGTAAAGAAAAGTATATTTTCGGTCCTTCGTCCTCAATATATGCTTATCTTTGTGGATATCATTGTCATCAGCTTGGTTATGTTTAGAAAACAGAAAGCGCTGGATTGGAAAAAAGCCATGTCGCGCAAAAGTAACCGTAAAGCGGTGGCAGTCCTGTTCTGTATTTCCATCATCATTTGTGCAATGAATATTTTTCCAAACCGTGCCAGTATGAACGAAACGATTAAAGCGGAACAAATGGGCATTCTTAATTATGAAGCCTACTCTCTCCTAGCTGATCAAGAGGAAGAACAAATTGACGTTTCTGAGATTACGCAATCCACTATTGATGAAACCAAAGGAATTCAAGCTATCTCTAATCCGGTTTTATTTGGAGCCGCCAAAGGAAAAAATCTAATCATTCTGCAAATGGAGTCTTTCCAGAACTTCTTAATCAATCTAAAGATTGATGGACAAGAAATCACACCAAATATGAACAAGCTTGCCGCCAGCAGCTTCTACTTCCCGCGTTTCTACCAGCAGGTTGGACAAGGCAACACTTCAGATGCAGAGTTTATTGTGAACACTTCTTTTTATGTACCCCCTGATGGTCCAGCTACCCAAATGTACGCTCCTAAAGAGCTTCCAAGCTTACCCAAGCTGCTGCAAGCACAAGGTTACGATACGGCAACATTCCATACGAACGAAGTCGACTTTTGGAACCGTGGTGAGCTTTATAGTGCTTTGGGATTCAATCGTTATTATGATAAAACTTACTTCGGAGAAGAAGACACAGTATTCTATGGCGCTTCTGATGAAGTTTTGTATGAAAAAACAGCTACAGAGCTGGCAAGAATGGATCAGAATGAGCAACCTTTCTACTCCCATGTAATTTCGATGTCATCTCATAATCCGTTCTCCATCCCAGAGGATAAATACAAAATGACACTTCCAGAGCGATTCGAAGGAACGCTTGTTGGCGATTATATTCGGGCTCAGAATTATGCTGATTATGCGCTGGGACTTTTTATCGATGAGCTCAAACAAAACGGTGTGTGGGATAACAGCTTGATCGTATTGTACGGGGATCATCGTGGACTGCCTATCTTCTCTTTAAAAGAGGATGATCATCTCCTACTGGAAGAGATTCTCGGCCATGAATATTCGGAACGTGAATTGATTAATATTCCGTTGATCATGTCAGCGACAGGGATTACAACTCCTAGTGTAAAAGAACAACTAGGCGGGCAAGTGGATATTTTACCTACCGTATCTAATTTATTGGGTGTCTCTCTTGCAGATCATATTCATTTCGGACAAGATCTCTTGAATCAATCAACTTATAACTTACTACCACAACGGTATTACTTGCCTACAGGATCTTTCGTAAATAACGAAGAGCTCTTCTTATCCGGCAGTGGCTTCGAGGATGGCCAGCATTATACTTTATCTGGTAACGGCAACCAACCTCTGCAATCCACAGAAGACGAATTCGAGCGTGCCTTACAGCTGCTCCATTTGTCAGACAGCTATGTTACACAGCTACCGGATAGAGTTATTGAAGAATAAGCTGCAATGTATAGCAAAAAAGACTGTGCTCACCAAATCGGTGAGCGCAGTCTTTTTCTATAATGATTATTATTTTGACTCTTTAACAACTAGTTTAAGCGGTGCCGCAATCAGCTTCTCTACGGTTTTGCCTTCTAATACATCCTTAGCGGCTTGAATGGCTAGTTGGCCAATTAATTCAGGCTGCTGCGCAACGGTTCCTGTTAATTTACCGGCTTCGATGGATTTAAGTGCATCTTCATTTCCATCAAAACCAATCACAGGGATATTCTTGCCTGAACTTTGAATGGCTTCAATAGCACCTAGCGCCATTTCATCATTATGAGCGAAAACTGCTTGTACGCCAGGATTTCCTTGTAGAAGGTTCTCCATAACGGTCAGCCCTTTCGTACGGTCGAAATCAGCCGTTTGCTTAGCAATGACCTCTAGCTGGCTGTCCGCAATCTCATGGAATCCCTTACCGCGTTCCCGAGTCGCTGACGCTCCTGGGGATCCTTCTAACTCGATGACCTTTGCACCTTTCCCAAGCTGCTCTACAATATATTCTGCTGCCATAGAGCCACCCTTTACATTGTCAGAGGCAACAAGAGCTTTGATATCCCCTTGATCTGCGGAACGGTCCAACGTAACGACGGGAATATTTAAACTGTTAGCTGTTTGCACTACCGTCGAGATCGCTGATGAATCCACTGGATTGATCAATAACGCATTCACACCTTTTTGCATCAAATCTTCGACGTCATTACTTTGTTTAGCAGAATCATTTTGGGCATCAATGACAAGGACTTCCAAGCCTTGCTTCTTAGCCTCGGCCAAAACACCATCTTTAACGGATACAAAGAAGGGGTTATTCAATGTAGATATGGATAATCCAATCTTCATGTTCTCCATGCTTCCACCACTGCTAGGCTTAGCCCACTCTGGAGGCTCCAAGGAACAACCTGTCATGAGAATTAATAGTAAGGAAGTAAGAATCAAAGTTAACTTTTTCATGTTGGAATCCCCCTTATACGGCTTTCTTACGGTCTATGAGTACGGCAATGGCAATAACGATCCCTTTGACCACCATTTGGTAAAAAGAAGATACGCCGAGCAAGTTCAATCCATTGTTCAAAATCCCGATAATCAGTGCACCAATCAATGTGCCCACGATACGTCCACGACCACCAGTTAAGCTCGTACCGCCTAATACTACAGCTGCGATAGCATCCAACTCATAAGATGTGCCTGCTGTGGGTTGCGCGGAGTTCAATCTGGAAGTCAGGATCGCTCCTGCCAATGCGGACAACATACCGGTCAATGAATAGATCATTATTTTAATGCGGTCGACTTTAATCCCTGAAATAATAGATGCTTTTTCATTACCACCAATGGCATAGGTTTTACGGCCAAATGGAGTTTTGTGCAATACAACCCATAAGACTGCGAAGACGATGATCATTGTTATAGCAGGTACAGGTATTCCTAGTAAATATCCACGGCCAAACAATTGGAAGGTCATGCTGTCTCCGAGACCTGTGATCGGATTTCCGTCTGTGTATACAAGTGTTAATCCCCGGAAAATCGTCATGGTCGCCAACGTAGCGATAAATGGCGCCATTTTACCTTTTGTAATCATCAGTCCGTTGACCATCCCCATCACGCCACCCGCTAAACAACCTACAATAATGGCTAAGACAGGATCCCAACCAGACAACATCAGGTTAGCGGTGAAGGCACTGGATAGGGCTAGAATAGAACCCACCGATAAATCGATACCACCCGTTAGAATAACAAAGGTCATCCCAAAAGCGATAAGCGCATTTATGGCAACTTGTCTAAGCAAGTTCAGGATATTAAGGGGCTCCATAAAGCTTGGGTTCAACACCGTAACGATAACAATTAGAATAATCAGCCCTAGTAATGGACCTAGCTTCTGTGTAATTTGCCCGATTTGAAAACCTTTATTTTCTCTCTCACCTTTGATAGTTGTCATTACTATTGCCCCCCTGTAGCTAACGTCATGATTTTTTCTTGCGTAGCTTCTTGTTGTGATAGCTCTCCACTAATTTCCCCTTCATGAACCACTACGATCCGGTCGCTCATTCCTAAGACTTCAGGAAGCTCTGACGATACCATGATTATGGCGACTCCACGTTCCGTTAATTCGTTCATGAGCTGATAGATCTCCCGTTTAGCTCCTACGTCCACTCCACGGGTAGGTTCATCGAGGATAAGCACACTTAAGCCGATCCCAATCCATTTGGCGATGACCACCTTTTGTTGATTCCCCCCGGATAAATTCCGGACTAAAGTGGAGGAAGACTGTGTCTTGATGTGTAGCCGTTTGATAAGTATGTCTACAAATTCTTGTTCTTTTTTATCAATGATTACACCCTTAGGAGCGAAGCTATATAAATTTGTAAGCACCATATTGTCTCGAATAGAGAAATCAAGCACTAACCCTTCATCTTTACGGTCCTCCGTAACGAATCCTATCCCCGCCTTCATCGCATCATTGGGATTTCGAATCGTGACCTTTTCTCCCCGCACCATAATTTCTCCACGGTCTAACGATTCCAAACCGAATAAGGTTCTCATCATTTCTGTTCGTCCAGATCCCATTAATCCCGAGAAACCTAAGATCTCACCCGAACGAACGGAGAAATTAACATCTTTAAATTGCCCTTTTTTCGTGGCATTTTTAACTTCAAGAACAACCTCTCCGGGTTTGGAGGTACGCTCAGGAAACCGGTCGGTTAATTCACGCCCTACCATCTTCCGAACTACATCATCGAAGTTAGTCTCTGGAATGGGCTTCGTGTCTACTGTTTTCCCATCTCGCATGACCGTTATTCGGTCACATATCGTAAAAATCTCTTCCATCCGGTGCGAAATATACACGATGGAGACGCCTTCCTTTTTAAGGGAAGTTATGACTTCGAACAATTTCTGGATTTCCCGTTCGGTTAATGCCGCTGTCGGTTCGTCCATGACGATAACTTTTGCATGAGTCATAAGCGCTTTTGCAATCTCAATCATCTGTTTCTCCCCTACCGAACATTCCCCCGCCTCTTGATTTAAGGGAATCGTTACGGAGAGCTTACGAAACTGTTCATTTGCTAACGCTTTCATTTCTTTCATATTTAAGATCCCTAGTTTGGAGGTTCGTTCCTTACCAATAAACAGATTATCTAGAACTGTCATATCCGGCCACACATTCAACTCCTGATGGATAAAAGCGATCCCATAACGTTCAGCCTCTTTGGGATTGTTAAAGTATGTTTCCTGACCATCTATACTAATGGTTCCTTGATCACGCTGATGCAGTCCAATCAAAATGTTCATCAGAGTAGACTTTCCTGCACCATTCTCTCCCATTAGGGCATGAACTTCACCATCCTTCAGCTCAAAATCCACACCCGTCAACACACGGTTAGCCCCAAAAGATTTATAAATATCTTTCATCGTAATGTGCATACGCTTTGAACCCCCTTTTTATCAAAAATAGACCCCGGCTTGTAAAATACAATTTGCATACGGCTTAGCTTCCCCCGTACGAATGATGACCTTCGCATGCTGGGTTAACAATTTAAATTGTTCATGTGAAATCGCCTCTATAGGTATTTCCTTAAATTTGTCATTCAAGTATTCAGAAGTGCCTTTATTTTTTGCTGCTAATTCCTCTGCCACGATAACTTTCTCTATGACCATATCCTCTGAAATGATTTCGACAATCTCTTGAAAGCTGGGAACTCCCAATTTAAGCGCTAAATCAATCTTTGGAACACCAGATGGAACGGGTAATCCAATATCAGCAATGACAATCGTATCGGTGTGGCCTAAATCAGTAAGTACTTTGGAAATATGACTGTTTAAGATTCCTTGTTTTTTCATAATTAAAGACTCACCTCCACCTCTACTCTTGTTGGCATGCCACCTTGAGCACCAAATTTTGTGACGGATAAAGAAGCCGCGCGATTGGCAAACTTTACACTAGTACGAATAGACTTGCCTTCAGCTAGAGCAACAGCAAATGCCGCATTAAAAGTATCTCCTGCTCCAGTGGTATCTATAGCATTCACTTTATAGGTGGGAACTAAAACTTCCTGTTTACCATCGTAATAACGTACACCATTGCTGCCCTCGGTTATAAATAACTTATTGGGATATTTGCGTAAAGCTTCAGCAGTACTCATCTCAGGAAATAATATTGCACATTCATGTTCATTGGGAGTTAAATAGGTGGCATTGTTTATAATCGTTTCACTGATAGGCCGAGCAGGTGCTGGGTTAAGCAACATAGGCACATTGAATTTATAGCAAATCTCACTTACATAAGACACCGTTTCTTCCGGAATTTCTTGTTGGATTAATACCATGTCAGAGCCTTTAATATTCTCAAGTGCCCGTTCAACCAATGCAGGAGTAACTAAATCATTGGCTCCTTTTACAACGATAATGCTGTTATCGCCTTCCGCTAAAATGATGTGAGCTGTTCCACTTTCGACATGTGTAACCGGTTCCACATTGGCGGTAAAAACGCGATTCTTTTTCAGATTATCCATGATAGCGGTACCATAGAAATCATCACCTACACAACCAACCATCGTAACTTCTGCTCCTAGACGGGCAGCAGCGACGGCTTGGTTCGCACCCTTACCGCCCGGAACGGTGGAGAATTGTTCTCCAAGCACAGTCTCACCCGCGTGAGGCCGCTTATTCGAAGTCACTACTAAATCCATTGAACAGCTGCCAATTACACATATCTTAGCCATATTCATCAACCTTTCTCATGTTGTCATCTATTCTTTACTTCTTGTAGTTTCCCGCTCCACAAAGCTAACGGGTAGTTGAATAATCTTCTCTTCCACCTTATCTTGCTCAATTAGCTTAATAAGTAAACCCGCTGCTTCTCTACCCATATCATGTGCCGGCTGGCGAATGGTGGATAAAGCAGGTGACAACAAGCTGCTGAGCGGGATATCATCAAATCCGATGATTTGCAGATCCTGCGGCACTCTTTTACCTAAACGATGCGCTTCATGAATGACTGCCGTCGCCACAATATCATTACTGGCAATTACGCCATCCGTATCTATATATTTATCAAATAACTCCACTGCCCATTGTTCTGCTACTGTATGGGAGAAGGATGAAGTTTCGATCACATTATAGCTGATTCCCATTTCATTAAGGACTTCAATCGCCCCAAGAAATCGATCTTGTGCAGGTTTGATATGCGCCGGTCCTTGTATCACTGTAATTTTTTTGCTTCCCCGTGCGATAATCTCCTGTGCTGCAAGACGTCCGCCCTTTTTGCCATCTGCGTATACGGAAGGGCTATCATTAGAAGTACGGTCCAGAAATACAACCGGAATCTTCAAGTTAGAATAAACGTCACTCTCAGGGAAATTGGTTGACGATATCATGCCAATGACATTGTTTTGGATAAAGGTTTGAATATAATCCATCTCTTTGTCCTCGTTCTCATCACTATTGCCAAAGATGATCCGATAACCTTGCTCCTGCATCCGATCCTCTATCCCCCGCGCTAACTGCGGGAAGAACGGGTTGGTAATATCAGGCAAGAGCAGCCCGATTAATTTAGATTTCCGCTTGTATAATGATCTTGCAACCTCATTAGGGGTATAATTCATTTCTTTGATCGCTGCCTCAACCTTTTTGCGAGTATCGATATTCACATATCCAGATTCATTTATAACCCGTGAGACTGTTGCTACCGAAACTCCAGCTATTTTTGCGACATCTTTGATCGTCATCATTCTTTCATTCATCCCCCAATGTGTAACCGGTTACATGTATTACATAAATTAGATTATCACATAACCTTTTCATTTACAAATCTTTTTTTCGATCATAAAGCTAACAAAAGATACCAACTATATATCGATATCTTTTGTTATTTGAATTTATTTATCTGCAAAGCGATTTAATAATTTTATTGTATTGAAATGCATACCTTCATGGTAAAGTGTGAAATTTATGAATTCACCGATTGAATTTAAGGTTAATCCACTTCCTGTTGTAAGAGGGGTTACTTGCTCACTTAAGCGATTGTGAAAAGCTTCCTGGATCCGTTTGGGTTGCTCCGTAAGCATCTCAAGTAAAACTTCAAGCGTTGGCGGTTCCTCATTCCACTCGGCTGGTTTAGTCCCTTTCGCAAATAAGCGTTCAAAGCTTGCCGGCAATTGCATAAGCTCCCGAGCAGAATGAAAGGCAAACTTCTCTTGCAACAAATAAATATGTCCCAAATTCCATCGGATATTGTTATTAAACCCTTCTGGAATGCTATTCAAAGTTCCCTCAGATAGTCCCTCGACAGCACGCACAGTAACACTTCGCACAAACTTAATTTGTTTGAATACAATTTGATCCATTATGACCCCTCCTAATATTTTTATCCATAGTTTACCATGAGATTATCTTTAATTTCCTAAAATTATTTTATACTTAATTGTTTCATAACGAGCGTAATAAACGACTGCATATAACTTTCTTGAAGTTCCTTCTTTCTGTAGCCCATCCATATCGAATGCTTGGAGACTACATTTTCTACTGCTATTTTAGCTAATGTTCCCTGATCAAGATAAGGTTTCGCCAACAAAGCGGATACATAACTAATTCCATAACCGGCAATGACAGCTTGAATAACTTCATTCACTCCATTAAATTGAAGCCCAATCGTTGGCTGCTGTACACTTCTTTCTTCACACAACCGGACAAGCCGCTCTCTGGCTGCACTGCCCTCTTCCCTCATAATAAATGCTTCAGACATTACTTCTTCAAAGCTAGCCTGCTGATTGGCAATAGGGTGATGGGAAGAAACCACGAATACATACTCGTCCCTATATAACTCCCGATGTTCGAACACTCCTGTATTATGCGAAGGAAACTCCATATCACTGTAAATCGCCACGTCTGCTTCAAAATTATTTAATTTTTCCATGACACCATGAGAATTAGTAGTAGTGATCTGAATGTTAACTTCCGGAAAAGATTGTTTGAATAATGACGCCCACCGGGGAATGAGGATGCTTGTCGCTAAATAATTACCTGCAATCCGCAGATTCCCCTCAGGAAATTTGTGATAGTCTTCAATGATTTGCTGGACTTGATCACCCATGGCAAAAAACTTTTCAAGAGGTTCGATTAACCTTTTTCCTAAAGGGGTGAGCACCATCCTCTTTCCTTTAATTTCAAATAATAAAATATGATTCTCCCGTTCAAACTTACGGATTTGCGCTGATATAGCGGGTTGACTGATATGCAAACGTTCAGAGGCTTTGGTCACACTACCTGTGATCGCAACGTAATAAAACAATTTTAATACATGATAGTTCATCGTCAACTCTTCCTCACTTTATAAAATAATATCTGTATTCGCCGCTTATCCTCAGCCATTTTATTATAACTATACATTATGGATGTTAACTATTATATATTGTTTATTTATATTTATTTATCTTATACTTACAACTATTCATAAGGGAGGTCACGTTAATGACAAAAACAGTATTCTACTTAACCCGCCACGGGCAAACAGAATGGAATTTACAAAAACGAATGCAAGGGCATCAAAATTCTGCGCTTACAGCCTTGGGCGAACAGCAGGCGGAATGGTTAAGAGATCGTTTGGAAGTAGAAAACTTAGGCGCAATTTATTCTAGTACTAGTCCAAGAGCATTGCATACTGCGCAGATTTTACGGGGAAAGCGGAGTTTACCTATTCATCAGCAAGTTTCTTTAATGGAAATTAACATGGGGAGCTGGGAAGGAATGAATACGGATCAGATACAACTAGAATCCCCTTTACAATATTCCCATTTTTTCACCAGACCCGATCTATATATTCCTCTAACCTCAGGTGAAACTTACAAGCAGCTTGAACAAAGAGTAGTGCCGACAATGGAGCGCATCATAAACGATAACGTAGGGCTAGAAGTGCTCATCGTCACGCATCGGATGACTTTAAAAGTCATTATGGCTTATTTTCTCAATAAATCATTGCAGGAAATTGGAGAGTTACCGGATATTCTCTCTACAGCATTATGTAAAGTAACCCTAACTAATAACAATACAACCATCGATCTGTATGGAGATACTTCACATTATCAATGACTATGGGTCAAAAAATAAAAAGGTAACTCCGATTAACGGGGCTACCTTTATAGGGTTCAACATTAAATATCCACACTTTTGATTATAAAACTGCGGACCTTCATCCATTTGCCTGAAATGAATTCATCAATCGTTTTCGTCTTTGGTCTAACGCAAAAGCGATGTTTTGCCCCTTTATCAAAGCCCACAGCTTCAAAAATTAGGCTATCCCCTATTTGCTCCTTGAAGAACACCTGCTTTAATCCCAACCTATTTAACATTTCAAGCTTTACGCTCTCAATATATGTGCGCGAATACTCCTTAGACATATGTGTTCCTCCTAGTAGTGGTAGTAATATTATAAGTCAATATGAAGAAAATCAACAATAGTTCATATATTCATCCACAAAAAACAACCAGGCAGCGATTCTCCGTTGGAGGTTCACTGCCTGGTGTTTTGGGTCTGCGGTGGTTTGCTTGAGTAGGTTACGAGCTAAGCTTAATCATTTGTAGCTTTCGGATACCCACTCCGTTGTAACGCACTATCTTGGTGAAATTTGTAAGATAACTGCATTCTATACACTTATTCCATATCCACAAGGGCTAATTCTAACTTTAAGTGTATTCTATACAATTAAAAACTAGAGAAGTAGCCTGTAGAGTATTAAATCAAGAAAAATTGATGTACTAAATACAGCTATTTTTATTGGCTGGGCGTTTTGAGCATTTTAGTTGTACAAAATACAGTTAAAACCATCTACTGTACACTTCAATACTCCATTACTTGTTACTTCAAAGCTTCCGTCGGCTCTCATATGGTAACTAGATGGGGTGTAGTCCATTATGAGTTTGCCCATTCATACTGATTCCTTTTTCCTGAACCTATCCGGATAATTCTATCTATTTAGTCCTTCAACTTCTACATCTAACTAATCGAAAACATCACTAACTTATTTAACTTCAGTTGCCCCAGTTACTTTACCTTCAATCCCTGCAGTTGCTTTCACATCTTCGTTTGCGAAGTAAAGATTTCCATCAATAGTCGAGGTTTCATGCAGATTAAATCCGTTCGCTTCTACATAAACATCACCTTTAATGGTTCCGCCTTGAACTCGTAAATTTTCACTTTGTACAGTTAACTTAGGTACAGTGAGTGTGTAATTGGCAGTAACTTTGTGATCAGCGTCTTGGGCATAAAGAGCAATCTTACGGTAGATGTCGCCGTCTGCGGCCCCTTTATCATGGAATTCGCCTTCAACAACAACATCTTGGGCAATCGTCACATCATTTAGAATGGCAATAATCCAATTTCCATCTTTACTTACAGCCTTGGTAAACGCATCTGCTTGATTTACGATTGAAGCTGTAGTAACTGCATCCGTTTGCTCTGTAGTTGGAGCCGTAGTAGCCGCCGAATTAGTCGCATTATTATTATTCGCACCACAACCAGACAAGACTGCAACCGAGACGCCTGCTACTAACATCATTTTAAATAACTTCATTTGAAATCCCCCTTGTTTTTGATTATAAATTAATTATATATTAAAATTTTTAATAAACAGGTGAAAATTTTCACAATATTGTGTCGTTATCTGAAGCGGTTTCACAAAGATCACTCCTTTCCATCCGGAATCGTATCCATAAGTAACACCTCATCTCGCTGCCCGTTTTAAGTTCATAGATCTTAATACTTATTTACCCAAATTTTAAGAAAGGTCACAAAGGTGATTAATTCCACACAAAAAGGACACTCCCAACAACTGCGGAAGTATCCTCATAATCTTTATTACTATAAATCTTTAGATTAGATATCCTCTTGAAAAAGATATGGAACCATCATACTCTACACTTACTTTTTTAATGTTAGGTTTATGCAAAACTCCAGCATTAAAATAATACAGCGGAAGGATGACCATTGGGTCAATAAACATTTTTTCAGCTTTTGCATAAAGCTTGTTTCGTATAATTTAGCTTAAGACGATTATCAAGCAGATCTTCCCAGAGTTGAATCTCAAGGGCTACATTCTTCCATTTCTAGCTACTTAACAGGGTCATCTGACTGCTCTCTCACCCCCCATTGACGCTTTAGAATCAGAATGTTAATCTTTAGAAAATATCACAAGGATAAGGGAGCTATTTACTGGTGAAAAAGACAACCATGAAGGACATCGCACTTCGTGCCAATGTCTCCGTCGCAACAGTGAGCTATGTTCTGAATCGTGTCGGCAACCAAACCATTCCTGAGAAAACGCGCCAGCAGATTCTTCAGCTTGCCGAGGAACTGCATTACATACCGAATCTGGCAGCACGTTCACTTGCGAATCAGAAAACAAGATTGGTCGGTGTGCTTGTTAACACAGCAGCCCATACCCCACACTGGAAGCTCCATGCCCAGTTCTCATTTATACATGCCTTGGAACAACGGTTAACAAATGCTGGTTACCATACGCTGCTATATTCACTTGATGTTGACCAGCCTTCTTTGGATATTATCGTAGAAAGAAAGCTGGAGGCTGTATTTCTGATCGATGTGCGCGAGGAAGCCTTTTATTCGATCTCCAAGCATTTTGTAGAAGGAATTCCTTTGATTCTGATCGACAGCATGATAGAAGATAAACTCTTTAAGCAAGTCTTTTTCAACTATCGAGCAGCTCTGCAAAAGGTAAAACCACAGGACCTTTCACAGGTATGTTTAATTATGGAGAGCTTCAATAACTCTTTCCTCACCCGCTTTATTCAGGACAGTCTTCCATTACCTGAAGAAGCGATATTCACCGTTGTCAATTTGGAGGAATTAAATACATTCTTACAGGAGGGGGGCTATAAAGAGGCCATTGTCATTAATGAGTTTATTGGAAGTTACGTTGAAAAAAACGGGAGGTTCGAACAACTCTCTGTTCTTTGCACCTGCAATTGTCCGGAAATATTAGGAGATGACGTTCATAAATTCATTTTCACAGGGGATAAAGCGGCTACTGCATTTGAACTCATGAACAAATTATTGCATCATTCTGACTACTCCGCACAAGAAAATAATTGTTATTTTGTAGAATAATTTTTTTGGCTATTCACTTAAGCGTTTAAGTTGAAAGGAGCATAACTATGCCTGGTCCTGTATTAGTGAAACAAGTTCCCTCTGCTGTTCAAGCTCATCCCTCACTTTGGGGAAATCGGAGATTCCTGCTGCTACTCAGTTCGTACTCCATTTCCTTGTTCGGTAACACTTTTCATAGTATTGCTTTAAGTTTATGGGTACTGCAAACGACCGGCAGCGCCAAAATGATTGCCACCATCACGATAATCAATTTATTGCTTAGTTCTTTGCTCGGATCGATAGGGGGAACTTTTGCGGATAGGGTCAATCGTCGAACCCTCATGCTGATCACAGATCTGATAAGTTGCGGACTCGTAGTGACACTAGCTTTAGCCATTTCCCTGCCCTCTACTTCGTTCATTATCGTCGCCATACTGACGGGTCTTACGACCATTTCAGCTTTATTCCAGTCCCCGGCATACCAAGCTTCTATCACTACTGTTGTTGGTAAAGAACATCTACAAAAAGCGGTAGGACTGTTGAACTTGTCTGAAAACATCTGCCGGACTATTGGTTATTCCGCCGGTGGGATTTTCGTAGCGAGTTTTGGAGCAGCCGACGCTATTTTATTTGATGGAGCTACATTCTTCCTCTCCTTTCTGCTCGTGTTAGCGGTCCGTTCCCTTCCTTTGCCAACTCAATTAAACAACGTGCCCAAGAAGGAACGGAAATTCACACAGGATTTGATCGATGGAATTCGCTATATTTGGAGATACCCTTTTGCAAGAGCCGTTATGATTATGCTTCCTACCTTAACCTTATTTTTTGTCCCCTCCCTGATGTTGACCCAGGTTATGGCCGTCAACGTGTGGGATTCCACTCCCTTTCAGTTTGGACTTATTGAAGCCTGTATTCCACTTGGTTATATGATCGGATCCGGTCTGATCTTACTGCTCGGCTCCAAATTGAAGAATAGAGGATTTCTTATTATGACTGGACTGCTATGTCTCGGTCCCCTGTACCTCCTGTTATCATTCGTCACTTCCGCTGCGATTGCCATTCCTATCATTCTTGTAATTGGCTTCATGTTCTCATTCTGCACGTTGCTGATTAATACAATCCTTAGGCTGGAAGTTTCAGAAGACCTCCAAGGTAGGGTGTTCGGTGTATTAGGTTCTATCATGAGTGTAGCCCCATCCATTGGTCTTACTGCTGTCTCATCCTTGTCTGATCTCTTCAGCCCTGGTCCTGTCATGGGTTCAATCGGAGTCTTACTGCTGCTGTTTGCCTTATCAACTATCACTAAATTAAAGGTAATTCGAAACTACAAGTAATTTCAGAACGTATCCTGTGTTCTTTATCGCCCTCTTTTTCTAATAACGCGTCTAAGATGAAGCTCAAACAGTAATAAAACAACCAGAAAAATCAATAACAGGAGACCCGCTATTCCAGTTAGAAACGGAAATAGGAGTGGGAAGAAAATACTAGGATAGACCTTAGTAACATCTGAATAATAGCCCATACCCATAAGGGAGGTACCGGAGAACTCGATTAGCTTGACGCCTAAATGATTGTTGCTTCTTTGCGCATAGCTGAGAACCTCTTCGTCTACTTCTCCGTCTTCTGCAATCGTGATGATTTTCCATTTTCTTGTTTCCATGGGTTGACTATCGTCGGTCAGTCTTTGGACTATATTTATTTGATTCTCACCAGTCTTTCGGTCCTTTACTGTGAGAATATCTATCCACGAAAAATACCTGCTGCCTCTGTCCCGATTGGATAGCCATATTTCATCAGGGGTGGAGATTTTTTGATCATTTAATAAGAACTGAACTTTGACAATATCACCAGGCGGGACCTTCTCCTCTTCATCCCATGGGGTCAACTCTGCTTTCCTGCCTGTTTTTTCTTCCCTGATTTTAATATTCTTATCATCAACCGTTATCTCTTGTACGTTTATTGGGTTATATTCTTTTTCAGCATGCTTTATCTCATAACGCTGATTAATTTGATCAGAGATTATGTACTCACGTATATAGTTGAACAATGGGTTAAAAGAAATCGCCAGCAAAAATAGCGAGACGCCAGATATAACTATAAACTTCTTCATAAGTCCTCCTTTTTAACGTACAGTCAGTTTAAACTTTTGGCGTGAACCCCCTTCCGGTCCATCGGAACACACTCATCCATTTATATCTTCCATCGTAGCGTTAATAACATTCATAAATAAGTTCTCCTTTAATAGATTAGGCACTACCTTCCTCTAAATCTCCCAACCATAATAAACATTGTGGAATAAAATCAGCGTAGTCGTGTAATGCATTAATCGTACGGATTACCTCACGAGTACCCAGCTCCCGTTCTGCATCATCTGAGCTCTCCAGTCCTAGCGAACGTCTGATATTGTAAGCTAACCATTCTAATTTTCCCAAAAAGCCATAGTTGAGCACAACCTGCCAATCCGCATAAATCTCTCCGCCATGCTCCAGATAGCTGTTAATCAAATTTGAGAATGCCTTTTTGCTTAAATCTCCCGATTCAGAACCTGACCAATATAAAGCTACATCTATCAGCTCTAACGTAGGATGAATAGGTCCTGCTGCTTCCCAATCGATTATTATCGGAACTTTCTGCTCATCCCACAAGACATTTTTGGGGTCTAAATCCCGATGGCTGATAACATAATGATTCGTCAATAGACTCGCTGAAGAATGAATCAATGACTCCCAATTCTCTATCTTATGCAGGTGATCTGCCAGCAAGCTTGACCATTCTGCACCCTGCTGCTCTCCTTTGAGAGCAAGCTCCTTCCAATTTTCAACTGCAGCCTTAGACGCTATAAGCGTTTCAAAGTGATGATCATCCGTTCCCTGTGAGAAATCGATGATGTGGAGCTGCGCAAGAATTGCCCCAATCTTTTTACAACAATCTAAATCTATTTCATCTAAAGGTAATGCCTTCCCCTGAACCCATGGAAACAATAAATAAAATTGCCCTTCAACCTCGTGCATACTACTGCCATTAGATACGATTGCCGGAACAGCATGGATTCCCTTTTGATAAGCCAGATTCGCAACCATTTCAGAAAAAATATAATTGGACATTGCTGTATCTCGTTGCATAATTTGAGGATTTAAGGCCTTTACTGCGTATTGCGCTTTATCCGTTTGCAGGCGATACATTCTGTGCAAGAGTCCGCCTGTTATCGGTTCAGGTTCATTCATCAACAGACCCAGATTATATTTGGCACAAAGTGTAGCGAATTTTAAATTATAGCTTATATTTTCCATGTTATGTATTCCTTTCTGTGTGAGTAAAGTCGTACTCATTTAAAATGGTTCAAGTAAATTTAAAACATATTTTTATCTTTATGAAATATTATGTACTGTTCACTATGACATCCTGTGTAACCCTCGTGAACCAAAAATGAAAAGGAGGCTTCGTTAATGAGTAAGCGGTTACATCAATCAGGGTATCTTGTAATCATTTGGTTTTTAGTCTTTACCTTAGGGACGGCAGCTTTTGGCTCTCTTTCCTCTGTGTCGGCAGCATCTGCCCGGCAAGCGGAAAAGCTAAATCGGGGACTAGTAGCAGTGAAGGTATCCAGCGGTGTATTTGTGAGCTGGCGGCTACTCGGAACAGAAGAACTGTCGGTTTCTTTTAATTTATACCGCAATGGTACAAAAGTAAACGTTACCCCAATCACGGACAGCACGAATTATCAGGATAACGCTGGCATAACTTCGTCTAGCTATACAGTTCGAGCAATCGTCGGCGGTATTGAGCAATCAGATTCCCCAGCAGCAAATGTATGGGCCAACAATTATTTGGACGTTCCGATTCAGATTCCGGCAGGCGGCACTACGCCAGATGGCGTAAGTTATACCTATAGTGCCAATGATGCCAGCGTGGGCGACTTAGACGGTGACGGAGAATATGAAATCGTGTTGAAGTGGGATCCTTCCAATTCCAAAGACAACTCGCAAAGTGGCTATACAGGCAACGTCTATCTGGATGCCTATAAGCTGAATGGAACTCGGCTATGGCGAATTGATCTGGGTAAAAATATTCGGGCTGGCGCACATTATACTCAATTTCTAGTCTATGATTTCAATGGTGATGGTAAAGCCGAAGTAGTCTGCAAAACAGCAGACGGTACAGTTGACGGAGTTGGCGTAACCCTTGGAAACACAAGTGCAGATTATCGCAACTCCAGTGGATATATCCTGACCGGGCCTGAATATCTGAGTGTATTTTCCGGACAAACGGGCAAAACCTTAACCACGATTGATTATGTTCCTGCCAGAGGAACCGTATCCAGTTGGGGTGACAATTACGGCAATCGAGTAGACCGCTTTTTAGCAGGTGTAGCCTATCTGGATGGAGTACATCCAAGCATCATTATGGCACGTGGTTATTATACACGCACAGTCGTTGTAGCTTTTGACTGGAATGGCAGTGCTTTGACCCGTAAATGGACCTTTGATAGCAATAGCTCCACCAATGCTGGAACCGCCGGTCAAGGTAATCATAGCTTAAGTGTAGCCGATGTGGATAACGATGGTAAGGATGAGATCATTTATGGTGCCTTAACCATTGATAATAACGGTGCGACCTTATACAATACAGGGCTGGGTCATGGAGACGCGCTGCATGTAGGTGATTTAAATCCGAACCGCCCCGGTCTCGAAGTTTTTAAAGTCATGGAAAATACTAGTTCTCCCTATGGCGCTGCGGTATGGGATGCTGCAAACGGGACGGTCTTATGGGGTGTATACACGGGAAAAGATACCGGCCGGGGGATGGCTGCCGATATTGATCCCAATTATCCCGGGGAAGAGGTATGGGCTCACGGCGTTGGCCTATACTCCATTACAGGCACCAAAATAAGCAGCTCAATGCCTTCTGTGAATTTTGGAATCTGGTGGGATGGCGACTTGTCCCGCGAACTGCTGGATGGTGTCAAGATTGATAAATGGAACCCTGCAAGCAACTCCGTTACCAATTTATTAACCGGAGCGAGCGTAGCATCCAACAATAGTACCAAAGCAACGCCAAGCCTACAGGCCGACCTGCTTGGAGACTGGCGCGAAGAGGCTATCTGGAGAAAGTCCGATAACTCGGCTCTACGAATCTATACAACTACGAACATCACCACTAATAAAATATATACCTTAATGCATGATCCAGTATATCGGTTAAGCATTGCCTGGCAGAATACAGCTTACAATCAACCTCCGCACACAGGATTTTTCCTAGGCAACGGTATGGCCACTGTGTCTAAACCCAATATCTACGTAGTGCCGTAAGCTTTCTAAAGAATCAGTAAGTGAACAAAAAAGCAATTGCTGTTATCCGGATGTGCCGGGGCAACTGCTTTTTTGTTCGGTTTATACCAGCATCAGCAATGATCGAGGTGCGTTAATAGTTTTTTTAATTGTTTAATGCCTTCGCATTGAGTGGTTATTATTGCATATAGGATAGGTTTTAGTGCTGGGCAGATATTAAACTGCAAAACGTTGTTTGACATTCGTACAGCGCCCTCATGATGGGGTATCATCTCTCGTACAAAATTAGCATTTACTCCGTTGGTTACAGTTGCCGATCCCATTTCTGAGAACATCGTTTGCGTTACTTGCTCGAATTTCTTCATGTATTGAGATCGTTCAAAATCTGTATTCGTCAGCATTCTGCATTTGCACTGGATAGCTTGCATATTGGAGATACTTTTAGTTTGTGCTGAAATGATATTTGTAGCAATACGCTGTAGTTCAAGATTGGTCGTGTATTTAAGAATATTACGAGACATCTCAATAGCTGCGATATGATGTGGTATCATCTGTTGAATAAAGGTGTCTGATATACTACACGATAGCGGAACACATGTCATTCTTCTAATCATGGTATTTAGAATATTATAATAAGCATTCAGATAAGCTTGTGTCACATTGCTTAGTTTGCAGTTTCTATCCATAAGGTTCATAACTCCTTTCTGGATAGTGTATGAGAAACGTTATGGGTATGATCCTAGATCCCCAATTAGAACCCCAGCTTTAATAGCCAAGCTGCAAGCTTCTCCTCCCGCCTTTTCAATTCCCCATCTACGCGATTATATTTTCCAAGCCGTTGCTCAGCTGCAATGCTGCCATCTAGCATATACAAGACACGCTCAGCTTGAGCAGCGACTTTAGCATCATGTGTGGCGATTATAAGCGTTGTTCCTGATTGATTAATATCTGCTAATATGTCCATGATTTCACTAGCTGCTTTTGAGTTAAGCGCCCCGGTTGGCTCATCGCCAAATAATATATCTGGCTGATTAATGAGTGCTCTGCAGATTGCTGCTCTTTGTAATTGTCCTCCTGACACCTGTGTAATATCACGTTCAGCCAGCGCAGATATTCCTGTTTTGTTCATTAACTCAGCTGCTCTTTTATTGATAGTTCTACGGCTGCTGGTTCTCGCCCGATAAGCAGACAGGATGATATTGTCGCGGATATTCAAGTTTTTTAACAGATGCATTTGCTGAAAAATAAAGCCCATATGCTTTAAGCGCAGACCGGCTAATTCGTTCTCTGAAACTCCGCTGATCTCCTGCCCTTTAAAAATAACACTTCCCTCTGTCAACTTATCCATCCCGCTGATCGTATACAGCAATGTTGATTTTCCTGAACCAGAAGGTCCCATGACAGCTATGAATTCCCCCTGAGACACCTGAAGCTGAACATCCTTTAATATCGACTGCGGAGTTCCTTGCCCTGTTGAATAACTTTTTTTTAACCCTTTCGTCTCTAATATGAACATTCTGCCACCTCCTATCATTCGGCAATTAGTTTGGCTATACTGGATTTTCTCATTGAGATCGTGCTTGTTACGGTGGTGAGCGCTACAATAAGCATGAAAAGTAGAGGAAGAATAAGATAGGCTACCGCCGGATTGACTACAAACTGTATCTTAGAAGCCCCCATGAAAGAGCCTAGCATTTGAGCAATTTTTTGCCCGAGAGTGTTAGCCGCAAAAGTACCAAGAATGACGCCCAGCCCTGATATTATCAGCATCCTTACCAGGTATTGCCTACGAATATCTCCTAACGTAAAGCCAACACTTCTCAAAATAGCGTTTTGCGAAGAATCCTTGGCAAGCAGCATTTTCAGAAATAAAGAGGTAATCAATATCGAAATCGAAAATGCGATAACGATGGATAAGCCTGTAACCAGCTTCAATTGGCGAATTGTATTTCCTAATGTCTGAGCTAAATAGCTTTGCAGATGAGTGATTTTTGCTGGATAAAATAATTTGGTGTACTGATCCATTTTTGCCTGGACGGAAATTCCCGGATTCACATCCAAAGCTACTACATACCAGAGAACCGTCTTCGAATCATATGGCAATTGCGCTTTTGCGGTTCGGCCACCATTAGTTATATCCTGATAGATCCCGCTAACGGTCAATTTTCTTGCCACCCCAGCAACCTCTAAATGAACGATATCCCCCACCTTTTTATTCAGTTCCTTGGCGTTCAGGTCAGAAAGAGCGATCTCATTTGCACTTCTAGGAGTTCCTCCATGAACATACGAGAGCGGAAAAATAGTAAAGTCACCGGTTTCAACATTTAGCGATTCCCATACACCATCACTACCTAATACCTTAAATCTAGAAGTAATCAGTGGAGAAAATTTAGAGATGTCCGGGTCATTTTCAAGCTTGGTTATCATCTCATTAAAACGCTTCTCTATTTGGTTCGATTGCTGCAAATCAATGCGAATATCGCTCTGACCGACGCCCATATAAGAAACAAACCGGGGAGACTGAAGGGTATTCAATATATTCACTGGCACTAGAACGATAAACAAACTGATCACAAATACGAAGAACAATAATCCGTACATGGTGAAGCGCCCGTAAACATCTTTTACCCCGAGAAAAGCATTCACGTTAACAAATTTACGCTTGCTAAGTGAAAATCTGCTTGTGTTCATCCTTGCTTCACCCCTCGTACCTGACCGTAAAGCTTCTACAACCGTGATGCGATTAAAGCGTCTAAGAATCATCCGGCAAAAGAATACAACAACTCCAAAGATCAAACCTACCGCCAGGACAGGAACAAAATATTGAAGGATACTGGCAGGAGCAACGCCCAAATACAAAGTAATATTGGCTGTAAACAAACGCACCACACCTAAAGACAGTAAATATCCACATACAGAGGCGACGGCTGCCATCACGATATATTTTGCTAAATAAATGCTGCGAATATCTTGCTGCGTGATCCCAATCGCTTTCATGACACCTATCTCTCTGTAATCCTCTTCCAAGGTAGCGATCATCGTAAATCTGAGACATAAAATAGCAATCAGCATCAGCAGAACACTTACCAAAATAATAACAACTGCGATAATCCCGTCCGTCAGTGCATTCAGCGTTTTAAATAAAGGATAGTCAATGGAGGGGCCTTTATTGGGCAGATTTGAGGATTGATACTCATTGCGGAAATCATTGAGCTTAGATAGATCTGTAAGCTGAAATTCAATCAGGTATTCAGGTTCGCCGAGCTGTTGTTTAAGCGCTGTAAAGTCAGCAGCATTTACGACAAAACGTTTGGAGCTGACCATGGCTGGATTCATTTGGACATCCCTTACAAAATCAGTAATCACAAACTTTTTATCGAACTGTTCACCTAGAACGCTAACTATGTCGCCGATTTTCAGATTCTTTTGCTTCATATAATAAATGGGGACAGCGATTTCTCCTGCCGATACCTCAATCACCTTGTTCTCTAAATTCAGCAGCAAATCAAACGAAGGGTTCTGCTCTACAAAGCCGATATCCATCACGCTGTTTGCTTCCGAGCCTTGGTTACTGCCTAGATAAACGTTAGATCCATCCAAGTTAAGCATCTCTACGGTTTGTTGATCTTTCACCAGTGGATTAGCGGCTGTAAAGCTCTCGATTGCTGAGCTGTCGATTTGTCCTGCGTGCATCTGCACGAAATGAGGGGCTTTAGATTTAATCAATAGCTGATTCAAGGACCCCGACAATTCTATAATCACTTGCGACGCTGAAGCAACAAGCAAAGCCGATAACATGATAAACACAAATAATCCGAAGGTAATGATTTTATTGCGTTGAAGGTCTCTTTTTACAATTCGTAGCAGCATTGACGGGCCTTCTCCTCTCTAATACGGAATTCAATTATTCACGTTCAAGGCAGCGAATTGATTTCATTCGGGGGATCACAAATGCCATAATAATGATGAGCAAACCAGAGATGATAAATAATAAGCCGATTCCCCGTCCTTCCCCTGTGCCTATCACCTTACCTACTGATGAAGCAAGCAGACCTCCCTCTCGTAAAAGAGGATTAAACACTTGATCAGCCAATATGCCAGCAAAAGCATACGCAGCCACATAACCAAGTTGTGATAAAATGCCAATGATCCCCCATGCCCGCCCCTGTGTGTCATTTGGGATATGGTTGCGAATCATAACGTCAGCACTGGTATTAACAAAAGGCAACGTTGCAAAAAATAAAAAGCCAGCAGCTGTAATAAAAGCAACATTCGTGGTGAGACCCACCAAAGAAAAAAACAGTCCGGCGAATCCTAGGCCGAGCGCTAATACTTTGATATATTTACGATCGATGCTAAAAACTCCAATAATCAGACTGCCGAGCAACATCCCTATAGCACTTACAGATAATACCGTGCCTAGAGTTTTCGTATCCGTAAAGGGTAAAAGCATAGGCGTATATAAGGTTTGGAGAAAACCCACATAAAAAGTAACGACAGACAAAATGATCGTAAGCTGCAGTACACCTTTCGTGTAAATAAGAGCATCCCAGCCCTCCTTCAAATCTTTTACAAACGACTGATTCGTTGGAACTCTGTGTTCAGTCTGTAGATTCCTGCGAACAGCCATCACTGCAAGAACTGTAACTAGAAAGGTTGAGATATCTATAAGCAGGATAGTTTTTATATCCATAAAGCTAAGCAAAATCCCGGCAAGGATAGGGGAAAGAAGATATTTTGAGGACGCAGCAAGCTGAACTAAACCACTAGCCTTGGCAAATTGCTCCTCTGTTAATAAATCTGTAATGGTAGCCTTGTAGGCAGGTTCAAGCAAGGATACAAAAATCGAACTAAACGTCACGCCCAGACAAATCTGCCATAAATGAGGTTCACCCAGCAGCATGATGATGAGAACATATACAAGTCCAAAAGCAGACAACAAATCCCCTGCTATCATCATCAATCGCCGATCAAACCGATCCGCTAACACGCCGCCAAAAGGACTGAGCACAATGGAAGGGAGAAAAGCACATAAGGTTAAAAGTGCCACGCTAGAGGCAGTCTGTGTCATCTGGAACACATAAACCCCTAAGGTGAAAGCTGTCAACCCGCTGCCAACACTGGATATCCACTCCCCCATCCAAATGATCATAAAATTTCCGAAGGATTTGTTGTTCAGAATATTCCCTCTCCCCTACTCAAACATTTGAAACACATAGTCGAAGCTGCCCTTCTCCGCCCCCAGCGTAATTTCCATCGTATAGATAAAAGCTCTTATCTTCTGGATGATTTCCTCAGGCTGCCACTTGAATATCCCTTCATCAAAAAGAAATTGAGAGGTAATCAATAGAAATTCCATCGTCTCCCGGGGATACGGATTGTGAAACAGTCCCTCCTCTATGCCCTGCTCAATGACCTCCGTCAAAACAGGAGTTAGCCGCAAAATGGTTTCCACCAGGCTTTTCTGGTGCAGCTGTGCATTATCAGCCTGATGGAACTGCTCAATCATTTGGCTTTTTCTGTCCGTATCCGGCTTTTGCGCCATAATGATTTGCAGCAGCTTTTCATGAACAGTCAGCTTAGGATCTGCAGCAATTTGCTTAGCAGCTGCTACACCAGCATCAATAAATCGCAGCACAACAGCATCCATGACCTCTTCCTTCGATTTAAAATAATAGTAAAAGGTTCCCTTCGCGATACCTATAGCCTGCAAGACATCATTCACTGTCGTTTTGGTATACCCTTTCGTAAAAAACAGCATTTCTGCTGTATCCAATATTTCATTTCTACGTTCTTCCGCTTCTTTGGAAATTCTCATCTGCAACGTCCTCCATTCTATCGACCGACCGTCGGTCTATCCCAATTATATACAAATATTAGATCGTGTCAAGATTAACCCGGCATCACAAAAAAGAGAGAATTCCAAAAGCTACGTTATAGCATCTGGAACTCCCTCGTTTTGGGATATACTGTTGGGTTTAACTGTTGAGTTTTAGTCTTACTGTTTACTGTTTGGTCTTATTGTTTACTGTTTGGTTTTACTGTTTGGTCTTATTGTTTACTGTTTGGTCTTACTGCTGCGTTTTACTTTTAGCTTGCTCTTTGATCTGATCCGTTGAGCGAAACCTTTGCTCGCGTTGTAACACTAAACTACTAAACTTCGTTTGCTTGGATCACATTTGCACTTACGACGCAGCTTATCGGACACAGCTGACCTTATACGCTGCATTATCCCCCATTTGGATTCCTAACGGACCGCATAGCACCTATTGGCATCAAAAACACCACAAAAGACCGCTTCCTCAAGGAATAGCTGCACTGGAGTCCGAAAACCGGCTCAAAGGGCTATAAATTTGCAAATAGCGTCCTCTGGGTCCTTAAGCAACACGGGATAGGGATTCAATAGGTAATCAATAGGTATTCAATAGGTATTAATTACCTAAGTTCGGACTAAGTGGCTTCCGGCTGCAGATTTTGCCCCCAAACGGCTTCCCTGTATAGAATGCTGCTATTTCGCATGAGCTTCTGCAATCCCGTCTCAAATAGATTATCTAATCCGCCGGATTGTACTAATGAAAATTTGCTGCCCAAGGAATAGGCTATATAATAATCCGCCCAACTGCTATAGCGTTCTTGTAGCTGCCTTGCGGCTTCTATTTTGTATTCCCAGGCTTCTTCCTTCTTCAAATAATCCTCAACATAACCAATCCGGCTCAGATAAATTACCCAAGCTAACCCAAAAGCAGAAATGTCACCAGAAGGCAACTGATGTATACCTTGTGCAACAACCTTCAGATTAACAAAATCCTCATGATCCTTATGTGCCTCAAGATATTTACTGCGTGAGGTTTCGGAAAGTGTGGCTAATCGAGCATGTAAAGATCTATATTCTGCACGGTTGCCATCTTCTAGAAGCCAGCGAATCTGGCGATGAAAGGAGTTAGCATCCTCGATATTCCATCTTTCACAAGCATTTTTGATTAATCCTCTTTTGAAGAAGACATTACTGAAATCAAACTCATAAACCACATAGTATCTCCCTAAGAGACCACGTATGCAGGTAGAGGAAAGACAGCGGAAATACATTTCCAATCGTTTTCTTTGCTTAACATTGTATTCCTTCAGCATGTAGAGCCTCCTGATATTAGTTCGAGAATAGGTATGCTGTTTTGCAAATCTTCCTGATTTTCCATAGAAAAATAAGAATGAACACCGCATTGACAAGCGGGGGAAGCTCAGATACTGAAAAATAACATATGGTATATACCAAAATATAGAACCAGCTTAATTTCAGGAAAACCAATAGATAGAATAATATAGGCCCCATAATGTTCTTTCCAATGGTTACGAGCGAAGAGATACGAAGACGTTGTGGATACAGTTTTTTGTTCTTCAACATGGACTTATTCGCAAGGTAACGAAAATGAATGAACTCGTCCTTTTTAGACTCATTAGTCTCCGTTTGTGTAAGAGCTTCCTCAATATGAGAACATGCAATCTTACATTCCAGAATTAAACATTGCACATCTCTATTTCCAGCATCCTCTTGCAACAAATATTCACAATCCTTCATCGCTTCCTCATAACGCTGCAAATAGTAAAGAAGCCGGCCTCTTAATAAGTAACCGTCTCTTTCGTTAGGCCACATAGTGGTTACTTGGTCCAAACACACCAGCGCTTCCATATAATCAGCAGTATCCAGACAATACTTAGCTCGCAATAATTGCAGATCAGGATCATACTGAAACAGCTTATTTGCTTCGTCGAGCAGTTGACCCGCTTCAGTATGTTTATCCTCCATCAGCATGAATTGAGCGGATTGCCTCAGATTTAGATAGTGTTCTATGTCAAACTCAAGAGACTCCTGCAAAAGGAAACACTCATAACGCATCTCCATGCTTCCGTCGACCTGCCCTAGTATGTACTCGACTAACTTATTATCATAACGATGAAGAAATATTTCCTTGTCCTCACGAAAATGAAAAAATGAATCCAACGCCTCCCATACGGCATGAGGCAAATTCCGATGCTGATCAAGGAACAACATAAGCTTATCCCTTAGCCGATCGCGATGCTCTATACTCCACATGAAATCTTCATTCAAAAGTGAATGCCACGAAGCTTGTTGAATCCGGCGCGAGAAGTCCGCATACAGTTCCCTAATTTGTCTGTCAAAAATAGCTGCTGGCTGTTCTTGAAGATCAGCATCAAGTTGAATGGGAAGTGGGCGAAACAGCGCCCACTCGTTTTCATGCGGTATAGTAGTAGCCCCTTCTACTTCTTCCTCGGTGTCTTCCTCCGCAACTTCTTGTTCTTCCTCCTCGCTTTCTTCCTCCTCAGCTTCATCTACTCGTATTACTGTTTCTGCTTGTATCACCATTTTTTCTATTTCTTTTGATATTGCTTCTGCTATTTCTTTCTTATCCTCACCTATAAATGAAGGGACAGTACTTGCTATACGCTGCCCGGAGCGGGCCCATATCACAGCTGTATCATAAGCTTCTCTAAGCTGTTGGTATCCTTCAGGGTCATCTTCGGGGTGATGCGATTTCAGTTTTTTGGCATAGGCTTTCTTGATGATAGCTAGTTCATCTGTGGGTTCAATCTCCAACATACTCCAGATTGTCATGTGAAGTATGACCACCCTTCAATTTCCGCCAATTGCTCATTGAAAGCTTGTGCCGCTTTTTCAATCACTTTCTCGTTCTGAGTATATAAAGCATCTTCGAATACTTTCAGACACTGTGCGATAAATTTCCGTTGGTTCCCAAGCACCTCTTCATATAAACGCTCACCTCTAGCAAGCAGAAGCCTGTTCTCGGTACGCTCACGCGGATGAATTTTGATACTCCGCAGTTCCAGTAAACGAGCTTCAATTTGCTTTTTCGTCATTGCACCAGCATTTTGCTCAATGATCATCTGATGCTTCTGACCTGTTGAAACGGTTGTAACCTCCACCTCAAGAATCCCATTCACATCATATGTATATCTGACATCTATACTTTCTTCTCCCCGAGGTGCTTGCGGAATCTGAAACTCCATTTCTCCCAGGAAAAGATTATTTTCAACGCGAGGACTCTCCCCCTGATACACATCCACACTTATGATCTTTTGATTATCTGCGGCTGTATATAGACGTTCTACCCGGCTAACAGGAATCGGAGTGTTACGTTCAATGATCGGAAAGTAATGTCCAGATGACGTTTGTCCGCTTGAACCTCTTCGCAGAACACTGGTTCCTAATGTATAGGGGCAAACGTCCGTCAAAATCATTTCATCCAGCGCTTGATCACGCTGCTTCAGCGCCACCTGAACCGCAGCTCCCAGTGCGACGGTCTCATCTGGGCTGATATTCGCATAAGGCATTTTCCCGAACATACGGCTGATAATTTGCTTAATCAGAGGCATTTTAGTCGCACCCCCAATCATCACAATCCCATCCAGATCGGAAGGCTGCAGAGAAGCATCCCGCAATGCTCTTTCTATCGGCTGTCTTAGACGTATTAGTAATGGTTGTACCAATTGCTCAAGCTCTGAGCGTTCTATAGTCAGCACGTATTCTTCCTCTTTAATAACTATCCGCATAGTCGCAGCAGACTCTGTACCAAGAATTCGTTTACTCTGCTCAGCCTGCTTATACAACATCGACCTCGTTATTGGTGTTAACGATTCAGCGTCCAGCTTATTCTTTTGGATAAAATAGGCCACTAGTATCTCTGTGAAATCTTCCCCACCAAGATAGTTATCTCCGGCAATCGACTTAACATCCATTACCCCTTCGAAAAGCTCCAGGATTGACACATCAAAGGTTCCTCCACCCAAATCAAAAACAAGAAATGAAGTCTCCTGATTCTGATGCAGGCCATAAGCGAGTGCTGCCGCCGTAGGTTCACTAATAAGCCGCTCTACTTGTAAGCCAGCCAGCTCAGCCGCTTTCTTAGTTGCTTTCCGCTGAACATCATTGAAATAAGCCGGAACACTGATTATAGCGTTCGTTACGGACTCACCTAGATGATTTTCCGCATCCTCTTTCAGTGACCGCAGAACAAAAGAAGATAACTCTTCAGGAGTAAAAGTCATCGTACCTAGCGTGTATTTCTTTGCTGATCCCATAAAGCGCTTAAAAGTCGAGGCGGTTAGCTGTGGATGTGTAATCAGTCGTTCCTGTGCGATTCTTCCAACCAATACTTCTCCCCCTGCATCTACACTAACAATCGAGGGTGTTACATGCTCCCCGAGTACATTGGGAATAATTACAGCCTGACTGCCGTCCCAATAAGCAGCAAGACTATAGGTCGTTCCTAAATCAATTCCGATTGTTCTCACTACTATCTCCACTCCTTTTATATACAATAATATACAAAGAAAAGAGTCCAAGAATCGAAATGTCACTAATTCAACATATTTACATCCAGAGCATAATAATGAAATTGCACTTCTGCAATAGACATAAAAAAGGTATCTCAAAAGCCACAATGGCTAATGGGATACCTTCATTTTTTGGCGGAGGATATTTTTCTGTACATCATCTATAAAAAAACAGTCTCATTCGTTCTCTGGACGTCCTAACATCTGATCTATCTTCTCTTTTGCACCTTCCCATGAGGTCAATAATGGAAAAGCATATTGTTCACGGGCCCGCAAATTCCATGGATGCGGAATACAAAGCACTTTTCTTCCCTCCTGCAATGCCGGAACCAGGTTATGCACCCCGTCATCGATCAATAGATCGTAGTTAATAAGATTTTTTCGCTTACAGGTAAAGAAATTTTCAATCGGAATAAACGGCATATGCTTCTGCAGCCAGTTCCATTTTTCCACCACCGACTGGGGTTGGGCTGCCGTAACAATAATTACATCATAAGCGTTATGCAGTTTCTCCATTTCTCCTACGACATGTTCGTCAAACAGTTCAAGCTCTTCATACAGACCGGGCCGCCCATAGAAAATCTCTTGTGTACAATCCGGATGACGTAAATGATCCGTATTCCAATCAAGCATTTCCTCATACCGCAGCAGATGCGTGGGAAAATCATTATTATTATGGTATATGGCTCGCTTCACTAGATGGCAAATTGTATCATCCATATCTACTGCAATTATTGGCTTCCTCATCTGCGCCTCCATTATTTTTTTAGATTACACTTTAATTATATACAATGAAATTACGGTTTTCGTCGAGAGTTAATTAAAATCCCGGTTAATGTTTATTAAATGCTTCTACGCATTTTTGGCAGATACAAGCTTTCCCTCTCAGTTCTTCCGGGATCTGTTCTTGCAATTCGAGTGGAATTTCTGTATGGAAACACCAACAGTCACCGCCTTCAGCGCCACAACGATTCAATTCTTTACATAAAGGACAATGGCGTTCTTCAACCAGTATGTTCATCATATCCAAAATTTCTACTCCCCCAAAAATCACAAACTATTTTTCTTTGGAAAACCATATCAATAAAATAAATCCAACTTCAATTTCTCTATTATTCCTACACTTGTGAACTCGGTTCACTTGCATTAAGATAGTGAACATTACGAACTCAAATGGGAGAATAACAGATGAATGATAAGAAGCTGAGCTTTTTAGATACCCTACATAGTGACTTACTTGCTACCATGGAAGAAGTATATAATCCTTGCAGGTTTGATTGCTCCGAACCAATTCTTGAACCGCAAAATGCGGAATACGGAGCATATATCTTTACCTTAAATGTGCTGGCCATTAGATTCCGGGTGGCTAAAATCACACCCACTAAAGTCGGGCAATTTGTGACACTATGGGAGCGAATTGGAGATCATCCCATCCAACCCTATGACATCTCAGATCCTGCTGATCTCTTCGTTATAAGTACACGAAATGGGAATCACTTTGGCCAATTTATTTTTCCAAAAGCTGTCCTAAGAGAACAAGATATTCTATCTGATAAAGGTGAAGGTGGAAAAAGAGCTTTTCGAGTCTACCCGCCTTGGGATATTCCCACGAGTCGCCAAGCTCAAAAAACGCAAACATGGCAGTCGGAATATTTCTTGGATATCCCTGCAAATAAACCCATAGACTACCTTCGTGCGCAAGCACTCTACGGTTTACCCGTAAATCTTACGGTCTGACCTATCTCCTCCACATGTCCCTTATCACCCTGCAAAATAAAATAATAGTATACATCATCTCCTATTTTCACCGCTTCGGGATATTTAATTATAAGCGCCGCTTGATGATTCCATTCCTCCCCTTGGTCAGCAGAAGGCATAATCAACTTTGCCTTCTCTTCCTCTTTCAACCTCTCTAATGTCAGTTCAGTAATTTGCGGATTGGACCCATAAGGCTTCAGCTGATGGGAGGCAACGATTTCAGCAACTTCATCTATTGATTGTCCCTCTCCAGACATAGCGGATAATTGAAAAAAACCATCCTCCCCCTGACCCTTCTTATCATCTGCTGAATCTACGACCCATTCCGTTGGATACTTCAAAGAGACTCCATAAGCATTGGAAGTAAAGGTTGCAAGCCCAGTTTGCGTAACCAGCATACCGATTACAGTACCTGCAAGTACAATAACCGCGATAACCAACACCCATAGCCACCGTTTTTTGTATACTCTTATTTTCACGATATCCCCCTAAATCAATAATTAGTTGACATGTACAATATTAGGAAATAAGATATAAACAAACATATGAGCAATCATTCATATGTATTAGTGAGGAGGAAATTAAAATGAGCGATCTTAAAAATATCCTATCTCTACTTCTTTTCTGCATCTTCCTAATTTCTTATCTATTAAAGCTCCTTATACTTTACAAGAAAAACCACATTAAAGGAAACGTTCTGGCTAAAGGCGCTAAACTATCTAAGATCCATTATACCGAGCTATTGGTAAAAACCTCTACTTTTTTATGGGGCGCAGTATGGTTTGTTTTTTCCGTAGCAGAGTCCTTTATGGTTACACTTGTAGACAAAACGTTTGATATTCCTGTAATTCACTTTAGCGGTGTGGGTGTAGCTGCCCTCGGGTGTTCCATTTTCATTCAAGCTATGATTGCTATGCGCACTTCATGGAGAGTTGGGATTGATAAGACTACTGTAACCAAACTCATCACACACGGTATTTATAAATATAGTAGAAACGCTGCATTTGTCGGGTTTGATCTCATGTTTTTGGGATTGTATCTGATGTACCCCAATCTGTTAACACTCCTAATATTCATTCTTAACATTGCCGCGATTCATTTACTAATTCTTCAAGAAGAGCAACATTTAATGTCCGTATTCGGAGATGAATATATCCAATATGCCAATAATACACCCAGATATTTTTTATTTTAAAATCTTTTATCAAGCTCCGATAATTTATATTCACTATATCATTTTACATTTTTTACAAGTCCAGAAAACATTCTCTTAATGTAACTACTATAATATGAGACTGTAAACATACATTAGGAGGGAAATTATGAAATCACCGAAAAAGTATGGCGTCAGAACAGCAATTGTAGCGACAGCGGCAACTGCTCTTTTTGTATCCAGCATAGTCACTACAAATGCACCTAATCAAGCAGACGCAGCATCTTCGAACACAAGAAATGTAATTCTGTTTATTGGAGACGGAATGGGTGCTGCTCAGCGTGATGCCATCCGGCTTGCCACCGTAGGTGAAAAAGGAAATCTAGCAATGGATTCCATGCCATACGTTGGATTAATTCATACAAGCTCCACTATCCCTGTTACAGATTCGGCTGCTTCTGCTTCTGCTTATGCCAGCGGTGTGAAGACTTATAATGGTGCTATCGGAATGGATGCCGATAAAAAAAGTGTTAAGACCATTATGGAATATGCTAAAGATGCCGGGAAATCAACAGGTGTAGTTACTACTAGTCAGATTACAGACGCGACTGGCGCCGCATTTGGTGCTCACGTTGAAGACCGCTCAAAGCAAAGTGATATCGCTCTTCAGCTTCTGACAAAGAGCAAGGTTGATGTTCTGCTCGGTGGGGGTGAGGATTTCTGGTACCCGGCAGGCAATCCCGGCAAATTCCCAGATGAACCCGCTGAAGATCCTTCAGAAAAAAGCAAAGGAACGCAAGGTAACCTTGTGGATAAAGCTAAACAGTTGGGCTACACCTATGTAACGAACAAAGCGGATATGCAAAAAGCAAAAGACGGCAAGCTGCTGGGAATATTCGCAAACGAGGAAATGTTCCAGCAAAAGCCTGAGGGTGAAGGAGATATTTATAATCCGGTGGTATCGCTGCCCGAGATGACTAAGAAAGCTATAGATACGCTAGCAACAAATAAAAAAGGATTTTTCCTTATGGTGGAAGAAGAAGGCACTGACGAATTTGCACATCAAAACAACGCTAAAATGACGATTAAATCAGGTCAAGAACTGGACAAATCCGTGCAAGTAGCCAAAGACTTCGCCAAAAAGAATCCAGATACACTGGTTCTAGTGCTTGCCGACCATGAGACCGGCGGATTTTCTATTGAAGCAGTTGACGCAGATGATGAGTCCGGTGACGGCATATCCAAAGAAGACGGTCCATTCGCCATCGCCAATTCCAAACACAATTTTGTAGTGGACTGGACGACCTCAGGCCATACTGCGGTTGATATTCCAATTACAGCTATGGGCAAAAATGCACAATTATTTACTGGAATCTACGAAAACACCGAAGTATTCACCAAGCTTATGCAAGCATCAGGTTTTAAAGCCAATAAATAAAAGCGAGTAAAAAAAGACTAGCCAGATTTTTTTCTGGGTAGTCTTTTTTATTTTAAAATACAGTATTTACTTAGCATCTGTTCGCACAACAAAAATGATATTCTTAGTCTGATCCGCCCATTTACCTGTCAGATGAAATCCTCTGATCGTTGCTCCAGGCTCATAATCTTTACTATTTGAACTCAAAAAGGCTGCCAGATTGACTCAAGTTTAAACGTTGCTTTTCGATCTGCGAATTAGTGGATGGTTTCACCAAGCTTTACATAAGGAATAGAAGCCGCAGAATCCTTCATTTGTGCTTGAAAAAGCGCACTCTCATCATCCAGTTCTATGCCCACCTCTCTGGAGAGGGGTTCAACTAATCTGATGTGAAATATTCGATTCCCAATATGATCAAACCCAAAATAAAGATGATGATATCAATCACAAGCGGAAAACCTAAAGCTAAACTATGAATCGATTTTACAAATATACCGTTAATTAACGATTACAGCGAGGTGTGTTTATAAAATTCTATTTTTATAGCTAATCCAACGGTTTCCTTATGCTTCTAATTTACGTGACAGCTCCTTAATTAACTCGATCTCTCGTAAAACCATACTTCTGGTGTAAAAATAGAGCTCCTCAGAGTAATCCATATCCTCACTATTGCCAACTACTTTGGATAACTGCTGTAAATGGTCCAGCTTTTCGTTCATATAAGTCTCTCTGTAATCAAGCAATCTTCTACGTGTCTCCTGATCCAAAAGCTCATAATAAGCAAGACGAATAGACCATTCATTATCAATTCGAATAGTCTCCAGCGTAAATTCTGTTAAGCAGGTGTTAAACCGCTCCTCACCCTCAGTAGTTATAGAATATACATAACGTTTAGGCCGGCGTTCCTGAATTTCCGTTTTTTTGATTACCCATTTTCGCTTTTCAAATAATTTCAGCTTTGGATAAAGCGAGTTATTGTTTACGATTTTATCATTGCCCATTACAAAAATAATGTTTTTTTTAATTTCATAACCATGTTTGGCCCCTTTCATTAATTGGGCCAGAATCAAAACTTCAATATCCATAATCATCCTCCGGGCTTCCGGAATACGTATCCGGTTCATCATTTTCTTATATTACCTCAATTACTACATTCCTGCCAAATCACTCGTGATTTTTTGCACATACTTCCACCCTGTTCTTTCGCTAATATAGGTTAAAATAACCTATTTATTTTCAACCTATATGTAGAGAGGAAGTTATCATATGGAATTCACACATTTATTTAGCAAGGGCACAATCGGAAATATGGAGCTTAAGAACCGGGTCATTTTACCAGCGATGGGCACGAAAATGAATGCGCCGGGTGGATACGTCAGTGATCGTCTGATTGATTACCATGTAGCACGAGCTATAGGCGGCAACGGCTTAAATACTGTAGAAGTAACAACTATTCACCCAACGGCGGCCTCCGATGATGCTCCTGCCCTTTATGATGATAAATTCATTCCAGGTATGGCTCAATTAGCATTAGCTATTCGAGAGGCAGGAGGCAAAAGCTGTCTACAGTTATGGCATGGAGGTAAAGTAACTCCCAACCTAATTCAGGTCTCCTCTTCACCTGTTCCGTTTGAAGGCGTGACTCATATACCACGTGAACTTGCGCATCATGAAGTCGGCGAGATGGTTCAAGCTTACGCAGATACAGCATTACGTGCGAAGAAAGCCGGATTTGACAGTGTGGAATTCCATGCCGGCCATGGTTATTTGCCCCAACAATTTCTAAGTCCTGCAATGAATTTTCGTCAGGATGAGTACGGCGGTTCTTGGGAGAATCGCTGCCGCTTCCCGCTGGCTTGTATCCGGGCTATCCGGAAAGCGGTTGGACCTGGGTTCCCTATCTTGATGAGAATCTCTGCGATTGAGGATCTACCGGGCGGACTTACGCTGGAAGATATGAAGCTCTTCTCAAAGCTCGCTGAAGAAGCTGGAATTGATGCTATTAATGTATCTCGTGGGGTCCCTGCTGGCGCTGCGATTAAATATGAAGTTCCGCCGATCGATTTACCTGTAGGCTTCAATGTAGATAACGCAGCACAAATTAAATCTGTGGTTAACATCCCTGTTATTGCCGTAGGCCGTATTAATGATCCAGCAATTGCAGACCGGATTATTGCGGAGGGTTTGGCTGATTTTGTAGCCATTGGGCGTGCGCAGCTGGCAGATCCGGAATTCTGCAATAAAGCTTTAGCCGGACGTGCAGACACGATCGTTAAATGTGTGGGTTGCGACCAAGGCTGCTTCGATGGATTCGTGAATCCTAATGTTCCATTTATCAGCTGTGTGTTTAATCCTGCAACCGGTCGTGAAAGTGAATATGAATTGCAGCAAACGGGTATCCCCAAAAAAGTACTTATTGCTGGTGGTGGCCCTGGCGGATTAGAAGCAGCTGTCACCCTGAAACGACGTGGGCATCATCCAATATTATGCGAAAAAAATGACATTCTGGGCGGACAGCTTTATATTGCCGGTGCCGCACCACGTAAAGAGGAAATGGCTGCAGCCGCTCTGAATATGGGAGAAACCGCTAAACGTGAAGGTATAGACATTCGAATGAATACAGAGGTTACACCTGAATTAATCCAAGAAATTGCTCCAGATGAGGTCATTCTTGCAATCGGATCTTCTCCTATTATTCCGCCTGTGGAAGGCATCGACAGTTCACATGTGGTCAATTCACATGATGTGTTATGGGGAACGGTTCATCCAGAAGGAAGAGTCGTTATTATCGGCGGTGGTTTAGTGGGGCTTGAGGTCGCAGAACTGCTTGTAGAGCGCGGACATCAAATCACTGTAGTTGAAATGCAAGCTGATGTTGCTAATGATCTAGGGCTTCTGCGGAAAATCTGTGTCATGGAAAGTCTATATGGACATGGCGTTGAATTAATGACCAACAGCAAATGTATGGCGATTCAAGGGGATAGCGTAATTGTTGAAAAAGACGGCGAACGTCACAGCCTACCTGCTGATTATGTAGTAATTGCTGTAGGTTCACGCGCCCTCAACAAACAAATCCTTCAGGATTTCTTGGAGGAAAGCTCCATCCCTTATCATGTAATTGGCGATGCGGTGCAAGCGCGTAGAGCGCTGAATGCGATTTGGGAAGGCGCTGAATTAGCTAGACGAATCTAATTAAGCTAACTATATGCTTCATGAAAATAACCCGGCAGATCCGCCCTGCCGGGTTATTTTTTACTCAGAGTGCATTCGTGAGCGGCTATTCGGTAATCGGTATCCATTTAATCCTTCACCCTTCACCCTTCACCCTTCACCCTTCACCCTTCACCCTTCACCCTTCACCCTTCACCCATTATGCCGTTCGGACTCAGGAGACGCTATTGAGCTAAAAATAGCCTTTTTACGAATCTATCGGACCCAGATGCCGCTATTCCGCAAAAATAGGGGTCAAAAGAGGTGCTGCGACGGGAATAACTGCATTGGAGTCCGAAAAGCTCAGCAAATCAGCATTTAGGTGCTAATAAGTGCAACGGTGTCCGTTAGCGAGAGAGATGCGCACAAAAGTATGGTGAGAAAGATGAAAATGGTGAGAATGTCAAGAATGATGAGATTGGTGAGAATGTCAAGAATGATGAGATTGGTGAGAATAGTGAAATACTCATCTCAATGAACCACTCACATTCATTTTGAGTATTGGCAGCCCAATAAATGCGGCATATCGCTCAGCTTCTTTAAGTACCAACTTTTCCGTATCGCCCAGCTCGGCAAAAGGATGGATCATAATCTCAATCCCCTTGGTCTTTAGGGTTCTTTTCCATGTACCCACCACCTGACCCTCCACAACAATCGTCGGAAGAAAAACACCATTATTCCCCGGAACTATTAAAGGAGCAACGTCAGGCTCTAGAACGGCACTTCGGTCTTTATAACCCAGAATGTACTCATCAAAACCCGGAAGCAGATGAACGCCGGAGTCCTCAGCAGCTGGCTCTAGCCGATCAGCAGACATCCAATACTCACTGCCATCAATAACCTCTGATTGCAGTTGACTTTTGGCCGCTTCCAGACCTCTTCTAGCATCGGTAAGGGTGATGCCTGCCCACCAAGCAAAATCCTGAACAGTTGCTAAACCATGTCCGGTGAAATATCTCCAAGCGAGTTCATACAATGATTCATCGTAAGAAAGTTCTCGAAACTGTGGCACCCATTCCTCTAACAAAACAATCGTTTGCTGCTTACCATTCATCGGTCCGAAACAAATCAACCCTTGGTACGCAACATTCCACAACATATGATAACCACGCTGGTTCCCCGTGTGAATACCTTCTTCTTCTATTAGCTGAAGTAAAAGAGCACGATCTAGCTGCATTCCACCTTGTAAAGCATTAACTATAATATGTCTACAACGTTCTAGTGTCTGATCATCTAGCCCAAGCTCTGCATTCCGCCGCTTTGTTTGTCCTGCTAAACGCGGCACAGATAGCTGATGCATCCACTTTACATCTTCCGGGGGGACAAAATGAAGCGTACCTCGCAGCGTCCAATTCAGAATCATCTTGCGATCAGCGATAGCACGCTCTATATCAGCTAAACTCGAAGATGGAGTACGTAACCCGATCGCCCACATCGCCTGCATGTAATCCTGCGCCTGTACTGCCCCTAATTCTTTAACGACCTGTTCGGGCTTGATTAGCTTGGAATCAACGATCTTCTGGTTATATAAACGTTGCGCAGCTAACATTTTATTCGTCACACTTTGCCTCCTTAAGTGATCCTTCTCAAACCATCTTATTGGAATAATTTTAATATAATTTTTTCCAATCTCATAGTTTTTCTTATTTCTTAGCTGTGGCCCGTCTTACGGCTGGTGCGACTACCGATCCCAACAAATCAATGATTTGCTCAACCTGAGCATAAGGTAAACCACCAATATCAATCTGAGCCAGAAAACGATTGTGTCCGTACAGCTCATGTTGATAAAGGATTTTTTCAATAACCTGTTGTGGGCTGCCTACGAGCAGCGCATTTCTCACACTCATGGCTTCAGCAAATTGGTCTTTAGGGTACGCTGATCCACGAAGCTCTTTCATCATGTGATTTAAATAAGGGTAATAGTTACGGAACGCTTGCTGTGAATCTTTATCGATATATAAAAGGGTGGTTGTACCCACCGGCAGCTCAGCCGGATTAAAACCTGATTGTGCGGCAACTTGACGATACATATTCACAGAGGTCTTGAACGCTGAAGCAGGTCCACCTAAAACAGCCAGCATCATCGGGATGCCCATTCTTCCTGCCTTAACTGCACTTGCCGGAGGTCCTCCAACCGCTCTCCAGATGGGCAGTTTACCACTCAGTGGCTTCGGAAAAATCTCCATATCATTTAGAGCAGGACGGAATTGCCCTTCCCAAGTAATTCTTTTTTCGTTATTTATTTTCATAAGCAATTCAATCTTCTCTTCGAACAATTCTTCATAATCCCTCACGTCATATCCGAACAGTTCATAAGCTCCTAATCGTGATCCACGTCCAGCAACAATCTCTGCTCTGCCTCCGGATAACAAATCCAATGTCGAAAATTCTTCATGTACACGTATAGGATCCGCTGTGCTCAATACAGTCGCTGAACTGATGAGTTTGATTCGTTCCGTTGCGTTTGCTATAGCTCCAAGTACGACCGATGCTGCTGAAGTAATAAATTTCGGCTGATGACTCTCCCCCACTCCAAACACATCTAATCCAGCATCCTCTGCTAATTTGGCGGCAGCAATGATCTCTTGAATCCGTTGTCGTTCACTGATTGATTTACCTGTTAAGGCATCTGCAACATGATCACCTAATGTGTATAAACCTATTTCTAAACCCTTATTCTCGTCGATTCTATATTGTTCCATCATGATGATGTCCTACTTTCTTCGCTGTATTATTGGATAGGATGAAGCTTCGATGCAATCTCTTCCCGGCGTTCTTCCAGAAAAGAAGGCAAGGTCAAATTCTCGCCCAATGTGTCAAAAGATTCATCAATCTCAAACCCTGGACCATCTGTAGCAAGCTCGAAAAGAATATGGTTCGGATCACGGAAATACAAGGAATGGAAGTAATAACGATCAATGACCCCTGTGTTCTTGAACCCTGCAGCTGTGATTTTAGCAGCCCATGCGGTTAATTCTTCCAGATCCTTCACTCTTATAGCCACATGATGGATACTCCCTCTTCCCGGTCTTTCCCGGTCTTGATCATTAACTTCTTTGAGCTGAAGTTCAGTGTACAAGCCGCCTTTAGCTGTTTCATAAATATCCACCATTACCTTCGGGTCACCCATGGATGGCACTCTACGAACTTGTGTATAGCCTAAAATATCCTCCAAAACAGCCTTTGTACGGCTAGCCTCACGAACAGTCAATTCAACGGGACCCAATCCAACAATGGCATATTGTGGTGGAATATCATCAGTAATCCAAGGTTCTACCAGCTGAGTCACATTATCTTTTTCTGCGGACACCAGATGAACCGTTAATTCATCACTATCCTGAAAAGTAAGCGAATTGCGCTCCTCTATACTTACGATAGCTTCATGAGCGACTTCAAATGTATCTAATCTGCTAGCCCAATATACTAAAGCCTCATCGCTAGGAACGAGAAGAGAGATTGCAGAAATACTGTTCGTTCCTTTCCGGGTCTGGCCTGCATTTGGCATTTCAAAAAAGGATACCTCGGTGCCTGGAGCGCCATTAGAGTTGCCATAGAATAAATGGTACATGGTTGGATCGTCCTGATTTACGGTTTTTTTGACAAGTCTTAGTCCCAGTACTTCTGTATAAAACCATAGGTTTTGTTTAGCGTCTTTAGTAATCATTGATACATGATGTTGTCCGGTTATTTGTGGTTGGCTCATTTTAATTTCCTCCTAATATAATTATGGTTTACTAGTAAACTGATGCTGAAAAAAGGAAGCTTTATTCAGAATAAAGCTTTTACAATACTACTGAACTCCTCGTGGAATCCGATTCTCATTCAGGCTATGACGGTGAATCTTCTTAAGCATGCTGTAAAATACTTTCTTCTCGTCGTCCGTCAGTGGATCGAATAACGAAGCTTGGAAATCCGATTGCAAAGGAAGCACCTTCTCGATAAGCGCCTGGCCCTTTTCAGTTAAAGAAATATACTTCACCTTCCAATCCTGCTTGCGTTCAATCCATCCTTCTTTTTCTAATCTGCCAAGCATATGTGATACTCCACCTTTAGTAATGGTTAAATGCTCGGCCATTTCCATCTGTGTCACAGGCTGATGTAATAGTATTTGTACTAACGCATCAAACTGGCTAACCGTTAAATCAAACTGCTTCAAGAACTCATTGGAAAGATCGTTACTATTGTCATAAACTCTTACCAGCCGCAGCCAGATCAATAAGCTTAGTTTGTTGTCTTCAGTGAATCCATTGTCTCGCATTATACCACATCCATTGCTTTGGAATTGGATCTATTTGATTATCAGTTTACTAGTAATCTGATGTGAAGTCAAATTTCGTATTAACTTAAGAAATAGAGAAGCACAGATAAACCATTACTAAACATGTGCGCGCCTATAGGCACTAATATATTTTTTCTCTTCTCATATAGGTAGGCAAAGATTAATCCAGCAGCCATATAGGAGAAGATATTCCACATTTCATTATAGTTGCTCTGGAACACCACGGCTCTATAGACATGCTGGAAGCCAAATAAAAAGGAGGATATCAGATAAGCCAGAAGACGACTCTTCCTGCGGATCGTTCTAAAAATGGTAACCCGATATACTAATTCTTCAATCACGGGGCCAATCCATACCACGTTCACTGTAAAAATAAATGGATACGAGGACAACATTGCCCGTAAATCCACCTCATTAACAGACTTTGTAATAGGATGAAAAATGGAAATTAGTGTGGGAATCAACATACTTCCGATGATAATAATCAAACAAAGTCCCCAAACCATCCATAACATATTACGGACCCAGTATTGTCTGAAATCATGAATAGCTTGTTTATAGAATCCCCTAAAACCTATAATCACTCCTATGTAGATCAGACTATTCAACATTAAGGCCATTCGATTTTGTTGTTCTGGCTGCCAAATAAAAACATGGTTAAGAATCCCCATAACCGGCCTGATCAAGAGATTGGAGAACAATCCTAAAAAGTACATTACTGCTAATATAACGCCGAAGATCAATTGCCTTTTACTTGATTTTTCATCAATCATTATAATCTATTCCCCCAAGTAAAATTGTTAATAGACTGAATATCAACCATTTTAGCATTGGGAAATTTCATACGACTTAATGTAATCTTACATAGACCTTAAATTTGCCGGTTCAGCTCAATTATAATTTCAAACTGGTTATCTTGCGTATTCAGCTGAACAGTCCCTCCATGAGCAGCTATTATTTTTTGAACAATGAGTAGCCCTAATCCAGAACCTGCCGGGTTCAATGCTGATGGTTGGCCGTAATTAATAAAAGTAAGCTTGGCTCCATCATTCACCTTTTCCAGCACAACTTGAAACGTAGAACCTTGCTCCTGATAAGCGATGGCATTATAAAGCAGGTTTGAGAATACTCGATTCATTCTTTTTTTATCAAACTGTAGATTTATTTCTTCTGGCTCGATTACAAAATCAGGGATCAGACCCGCAGCCTCAAGCTCGGGCAACATATGTATCATTTCTTCTCTCAAGTATTCTGAGAAATCATCTGTTGTAACATCCAAGCGGAATTCGGGACTTTCCATTCTCGATAATTCGAACAAATCCTGAATCAATACATTGGCACGGATACTATTTTCGTATATTATTTTGGCAAATTCCAAATGTTCTATCCGACCGCTCACCTGTTCTTTTAGTTCAAGCTCTGCGTAACCCATAATACTTGTTAATGGATTTTTTAAATCATGGGATATATCCAATATTAGATTTTTTCGATTGTTTTCACTCTGTTCTTTTAACGAGGTCTGGATCTGAATCACTTCTGCCATATGATTAAAAGCCTGCTCCAGTTGACTAAACTCCCGATTCCCGCCTACCTGCACTCTTGCTGAATAATCCCCATTCTTAACCTTTTTAACAGCAGCGGACAACTGGTCTAAGGGTTTAATGAAACTAACCGCCGTAATTCTCGCATAAATCATCGTGCTTAGAATCAGAATCAACAAATAACCTAACCCAATAAACCCAAGCATTTGAAGGGTATGATCCTGCATAGGTGAATCTGAATTCCAATGGAAACTGCCTGTCATTTTCACTTGTATAGGTAAAGAGACGATCAGCCAAAATTGTTCCTGCTCATTATATTCAACAGTGATCATATCTTTGTTAGCGCCAGTATTCATTAGAAAATCCGTAAATTCTTTGACACTAATCTGCTTGGACGTAAATGGATTGTTGCCAATGGAGTGTATGACTTCGTAATTGGAATTCACAACCTGTAAACTGCCCCCGACATCATTAACAACACTAGTGTCAATTCTTTGATAGTCATTTTGCATAAGCTTAGCAGCCGTTAACTGATTATAAATAATGTCCTTAGATCCCAGCCTGTTCATGCAAAACAAAGCAACAATCACCAATATCGTTATAACCGTTGTTATAAGAAAGATCGCGATATAGTTTTTTAACAATTGATAGGATATATTTTGTTTTCTCATCTTATTTACCTGGGTTGTAGAATTTGTAACCTAGTCCACGCACTGTAACGATATATTCGGGATGGTGTGGGTCCCGTTCGATCTTATTCCTTAGACGGCTGATGGTAACCATAATCGTATTATTATCACTATAGAAATCTTCTTCCCACGCCGCTGCATATAACTTTTTGGGCGTAAAAATTTGATTAGGACTCTGCATCAGACATTGTAATACCTTATATTCCTTGGCATTTAGAAGAACTGGACTTTCATTTATGTACAACATACATTCCTTTAAATTCAGCTTCAATTCTCTATGTTGGATTGTTTCTTCAGTTATCGATTGGCTAAGATCGTATACATTTCTTCGTCTCAGCTGCGCCTCAACCCTAGCCACAAGCTCTGAAGCACTAAATGGCTTCACCATATAATCGTCTGCTCCAAGGCCTAAGCCCACTATCTTATCAATTTCTTCACCGCGGGCAGTTAACAAGATAACCGGAATATGGCTTTTCTCTCTTATCTGTCGCAGCAGATTAAGCCCATCAAGCTTGGGCATTACAATATCCAGAATGGCAAGATTTATTTCATGTTGATTAACAACCTCTAAAGCCTCAATGCCATCCTTGGCTTCGAATACTCGATAGGATCGATCTTCTAAATGTATTTTCACTAGTTTTCTTATATCAGTTTCATCTTCAGCAATCAGTATATTCATCGCTTAATTCCCCTAACTATTCTCAAATAGCTGAGTCTTTTCACTCAGTATAACTTGCCAATACCACTTCGGTATATAAAGCCTAAAGAATACATCTGGAACATCATGATTAAAATACCCATGGATTCAACCTGATGCGAACTCTGGACTCGTTAGTGCACACCAAGGAATGCGATTAAATTCCTCCCAAGGATCACCATAATCAAATCTATCCTTTGACCAGCCCTTATGAACCGGTTCAACTACCTCCCATGTAGAAGCATTCGGAATGTCACTAAAAAATGGAATCATTTCACGACCTCCTTTTAATCAAACTGCTTCACAAAATAGAAAAATTTTCTTATTTATTTCTCAGAAGATTATTTTATTCAATTGATGTTGGAACAACAATAGTGTATGATGCATAGTATAGATCGAATACTGTATGACACATAGTAAGTATAAACGACTTCGACGTCCTCTTAAGGACAGCAAGCGTTTAAACCAAAAATATAAGAACAATTTACAATTTATAAGAGATTATAAATCCTTATATTTTAAATAATGAGGTGGGTGAATGAGTACTTTATTAAATTCTTTAATCACAGAGCTTAGAAGAGGTACGTTAACGCTAGCCGTTTTAAGTCAATTACGAACACCCCAGTATGGATATTCGCTCGTTCAATTGTTGGAGGAATCCAGCATCATCATCGATCAAAGCACCCTATATCCATTACTTCGCCGACTAGAGAAACAGGAATTAGTGACGAGCAGCTGGGACACATCCGAGAGCAGACCCCGTAAGTATTATGTTCTAAGTGACTATGGCGTAGAGATTTTTTTACAGCTAAAGGAAGAATGGCTTAAGAATTCGAAAGAACTCTATGGCCTATTACAAGGGGAGGATGACCATGAAGCTGATTGAGATTTACATTCATGAAGTTACTCGGAGGTTACCAGAACAAAATCGGGAAGACATCGCATTAGAATTACGATCAACCATCGAGGATATGTTACCGGATGATTATGACGAAAAAGAGGTAAAAGCCGTCCTTGCAAAATTGGGCAATCCAGCTATTTTAGCTAGTGAGTACCGCGATCAGCCCATGTATCTCATCGGCCCACGCTATTTCGATTTATATGTTACGTTATTAAAAATGATTATACCCATCGCTGTAGTTGTTTCTTTAATCGCTCTGGTTGCTGATTACTTGATTGGCTACAGCGGCGATAAAACAGTTGCGGATATTGTTACTGCAGTTATAAGTACAGGAATTGGAACCTTTCTTGAAGTAGGCATCCAAGTCTTTTTTTGGATAACTGTTGTGTTCGCTATTATCGAACGGGCAGATAAAGGAAAGGAAGGTCATCCTCTTACTACAAAATTAAGGAAATGGACTCCTGATGATTTGAAGGATATCGCGCTTGTCCATAAGAAAAAAGCAATTACAAGCTTCGAAGTGTTCGGAAGTTTACTGTGGACTGCCATTTGGGCTACTGTTTATTTTAATGCTGAACACCTGATCAGAGTCTATAGAGGCGGTGAAGGCGCACTTAACTTCGTAGCCCCAGCTTTTAATCAGCATGTGTTACTTGATTATTGGCCTATTATTCTTATTGTGATCGGATTAGAAGTCGCATTAACTATATATAAATTAATCAAGAGACAATGGACTAGAGAATTAGCATTATGTAATACGGTCCTTGAGCTCATTGTACTTATTGTATTCGCTGTTATCCTTATAAATCCGAGTGTATTTAACCAAGAATTTATTAATTACATGTCTAATTTATTAAACACTACAGCTAACCAATTTGAAACGGGACTAGTAGGTGGAGGAATAGCAATCTTGATTTTAGTCGCGGTCCTCAATATATATGAGGGCTTCCGCAAGGCTCGCCTTTAGTATTCACAGAACGGCGATTCTCCTGTTATTTGGAGAATCGCCGCTTTGTATTCTGATTCGTTGAATGCCTGCTTCAAATGCAACAACTTCAACATTGTCAGCCTCCTCTGAGAGTTGCGGACCCAGATGACGTTATTTGCACATTTTCTGCCTTTGGAACAGGGCTTCGGACTCCAATGACGCTATTCCCTAGAATCAGCTCCATATCGGGGGTGTTTCAAGGCAATAGCGGCTATGCGGTCCGTTGGCATCCCAAAAGTGCGATATTTCTGGGTTTAGAGTCATCTGTGTCCGATAGGTGTTTCGTATGTGCAAATGTTGGCGAAGAATACGAAAAAAAGGAGTTGTCTCAGCAGCCATTCAGGGCATATGGGACAACTCCTTCTGATTTAATTAAATAGTTCAAGCTCGATAACCGTATCCATCTCATCAGGTAACATCGCGCCTTTTAATGTAATAAAAGCTCCACCGTCAACATCCGAATATTCCTCAGCCATCCACGGCGCCTCCACCTTTAGCTCGGTACCATCACGTAGTAATCTTGCCTTTTTAATCTTCCCTTTCAGACCTTGGAAATAGATCGGGCCAATTCCACGGTCGTAGACATGCGCATACAATTTATTGCCCTTTTGCGTATAACGTCCCCACTCTGGCTTAGGTAGCAAAGACTTCCCGCATCCATAAATACTATCTCCATTAAGGCGCATCCAATCCCCAACTTCGTCAAGGATAACCAGTGATTCCCGCGTCATTTCACCTTTGGCATCTGGTCCAACATTGAGGAGCAGGTTACCATTCTTACTGATACATTCGACCATCGTACGGATGACTTGCTTGGTCGATTTATAATTCTTATCCTCGGAATGATAACCCCAGTTGTCATTCAGGGTAATGCAGGCTTCCCAAGGGATGGATTGGCCGTTTACGTCAACAATGCCGCCAGGCGGAATGATCTGCTCGGGGGAGAAGAAATCTCCAGCATACTCCTCAGGTTCTGCCGCACGAATATTGCCACCTAATCGATTGTCGATAATAATATCAGGTTGTATGGAACGAATCATCCGGATAAGCTCCGTCGCCTTCCACTTCTCCCCTGTCATATTATCGTAGGAGAAGTCAAACCACATAATGTCGATTTTACCGTAATTGGTGAGCAGTTCCTTTACTTGCCCATGCATATACTCCAAGTATCTATCGAAATCAATCGGCTTATCTTTGACCGCTTCGTTATCCCGATCAGGATGTGCCTTATCTCCATAACCGGGATAATCCTCATGGTGCCAGTCTATGATAGAGTAATATAGACCAACTGCAATACCTTCAGCACGGAAAGCGTCTACATATTCCCGCACTAGATCACGCCCAGCGGGCGTATTAGTCGCTTTGAAATCAGTCAGCTTACTATCGAACAGACAGAACCCGTCATGATGTTTGGTCGTAAGCACAGCATATTTCTGACCCGCAGCTTTGGCTGCACTTGCCCATTTCTTCGGGTCATATCGAGAGGCGTCAAATTCATCGAAATACGTCATGTAATGCTCTCTACTCATCCTCTCGTTGCCGCGTATCCATTCCCCTCTAGCAGGAATTGAATATAATCCCCAATGGATAAACATCCCGAACCTATCCTGTAAGAACCATTTCGTTCTTTCTTCTCTTGTACCCATCTCTCCAACTCCTCCGTTAATGAAAGCTGTGATCAATCATTCACTCCACCTAAGCGGTATGAAATAATGCAGCTGCTCCAATTAGGCCTACATCGTCTTTGAGCGCGGCAGGTTCAATTGTAAAAGTACCCTTATAAGGATCCATGACAAATAGCTCCGTCTTCTCCACCAGTGCAGGGAATAACAAATCTCCAGCCTTACTCACGCCTCCACCGATCACGATCCGATCAGGATTGAACGTATGTACTGCATTGGCTAGACCTAGTGCCATATAATGAATACTCCGGTCAATAACCTCGACGGCCACGGGATCGTTAAGTGCCATGGCTTCAAATACGTGCCGCGAAGTAATTTTTTCTCCATTTATATTAGCCAGTTCCGTAATCATCGACGGTCTGCTCTCCATACTTCGCAGCGCCATATCCCGAATCGCTGTGCCCGAAGCGAAAACTTCCCAGCAGCCGAATCTTCCACAGCTGCATTCCGTTCCGTTCGGGTCAATAATATTATGACCTAGTTCACCAGCAAATGAATTTTTGCCAAGAAGCAGCTTGCCGTCAATGACGATACCTGCTCCAATCCCTGTGCTAAAGGTAACATAAACCATGTTGTCTGCACCTTTGCCAGCACCTCGGACATACTCGCCCCAAGCCGCAGCGTTCGCATCATTCACTACCTTTACTTCAACGCCTAGCTCCAACTCCATCCAGTACTTCAGTGGAACATTATCCCACTCCGGAAGATTGGTGCCGTGAATAACGATCCCGTCCTGGCTATTTACAGCTCCGGGAGAAGCCAGACCCACTCCTGTGAGTGGTCGCCCTTCGGATACGGAGCGGATCATATCGATCATTCGCTGCACCACTTCTTTAGCGGTACGTGCCCCAGCCGTTTCCATCAATTCCCGTTTCAACACGGTCCCCTTTGAATCAAACAATGCTGCGGCAATTTTTGTGCCTCCTAAATCGATTCCAACTACGTAGCTCTCAACCTTCTGCATAACCCATTCACCTTTTCACTATCTATTATTAGCCGTTAGAATGAATACTCTCCGCTAACGCCCGTAAGGCTGCTGGATCGATTGGCGACAAAGCGTCTTTGTCATAACGTACAGCCGACCCAAAATGTACTTCTGTTACTCCAGTCTGATGTATAAATGATGTAATACCTTCCGGCTTCAGACCGCTTCCAGCCAGTATACTTACCGATTTACCCTTTGATTCCTCGACTAGCTTCCGCATAGCAGGAATAGCTTCAGGTGCCGGACCTGGCCCGGCAGAAGTGAGCACACGCGTAATTTGCGGATACTTACAAAGCGTTCGATAACCTTCTATTTGATCCTCCAACTCATCAAAAGCACGGTGGAAGGTTACTTGCAATCCCTCGGTCAACGGCAATAATGTTTCAAGCGCTCGCTCGTCGATAGTCCCTTCCGGAGTTAACGCACCAAGCACAATCCCCGCCGCACCGCTGGCTGCAATTTGCTTTATCTCTGCTGCCATGGTCAAAATGTCATACTTTGAATAGCAAAAAGAACGGCTGTGCGGGCGAACCATAACAAACGCAGGAATGTTAACCGATTTGGCAACTTGTTGCACCAATCCTATCCCTGGTGTTAATCCGCCTTCCGTAATCGCAGTAATGAGCTCCAGGCGGTCAGCCCCATTCGCTTCGGCTGTAAGAGCATCGTCCATACAAGTAGCGATGACTTCCAATCTCATAACTTTCCTCCACTCTTCCGGTTGTTATTGTTGTGCCTGTTTCATAACATAATCAGCGAGCAGTCGAGCACCATAGCCCGTTGCTCCAGCTTCTGAATACCCCACATCCTGTTTGTACTGAACCGTCCCAGCCATATCAATATGGACCCAGCTCAGCGATTCCGCTACAAAGCGCCGTATAAAAAGCGCTGCTGTAATCGCACCTGCAAAAGGTGAAGTACTAACGTTGCGCAGATCAGCGTAATTGCTTCGAAGATCGACTTCGTATTCATCCATAAGCGGCATGGGCCACAGTCGTTCTCCATTGCGCTCACCGATTTCGACGAGGCTCTGCGTCATCTCTCCATCACCCCATATGCCGGCGATACCTAATCCTAACGCTGCGCCAACATTTCCAGTAAGTGTTGCAATATCAATGACCTTAGTTGCCCCGATATTTGCTGCATGAATAAGAGCATCCGCGATAATAAGCCGCCCCTCGCCATCCGTATTTGCAACCTGAACCGTCAGCCCATTAGGATAGCGTATAACAGACGATGGCAGCATTGCTTCAGCATCTGGTACGTTATCAACAACTGGGATCAACGCGGTCAAATTTACATGAGCTTGATTCCGTACTAAAATATCCAGCGCCCCAAGAACAGCTGCTGCGCCACCCATGTCCATACGTGCATCGCTAATATCACTTGCGGTCTTAACATTCATCCCACCCAAATCGAAGGTAACACCTTTACCCACCAATGCCAGCATTGGCAATTCAGGGTTACTCTCATAGCGAATTTCAACGAGGGCTGGGGAGTGTTTACTGCCAGCTCCAACCGCCAGCAACCCATTCATCTGTAGGTCAACCAGCTCCTGCCCCCGGTAGACATGAACTTTCACTGCTGCGTTATCACGCTCGAAATATTCGACCATCCATTCTGCGAACCGATCCGGATTTAGAGTCCCGGGCACCTCATTCACCAGATCGCGAGCAACCACTGCTCCTTCAGCGCGCATGCGGCCAGTACTTAGTACAACTTCCAGTTCAAGCTTAGTCAGTTCAGGCCAATCAGCTGTCTGGAGCAGCAAATCAACTGAAATGTCTATTTTAGTAACACCACGATAGGTTTGAAAACGATATAATCCGAGAAGCCAGCCTTCAATCCATGCTTGCAGCTCATCCGCAGCGGAAATATTACTTTCTGCTGTCCTACGAACAAATGAAGCTGAATTTCTTCCTTCTCTTAGGGCTGTACGGGCGGCAGATCCCGCTGCTCGGCGAACTTTCTCAAGCGTAAGAGCCCGGCGTTTTCCCATTCCAATAGCTATCACATCGGACTCTTCCTCAGAGCGAGCATATAACCATGTCACACTGCCACTCTGTTTGTGAGCTTCTCCCAGCCGAAGAGGAAAAGCCTCCTCTTCATAGGCTAAGTAGATAAGCGTATCCGCCCCATTAGCGGAATCGAACAAGATATTCATAGCTGTCCCTTCTTTTCCGTAAAGTGTACTCACATTTTAAATTATCGTTCTAGTTTCAACATTTCTTCATCAAAGAGATGACAAGCGAGCTCATGACCTGGTTCAACTTCCCGGAATACAGGCACATGTTGCTTACAGATTTCCATACAGGAAGGGCATCTTGTATGAAAACGACAGCCCGTCGGCGGATCAACTGGACTTGGAAGATCCCCTTTTAGAATAATGCGTTCCTTCTTCAAGCTTGGATCGGGCACGGGAACTGAAGATAGCAGCGCTTGGGTGTAAGGATGCAAGGGACGGTCATACAATGTATCCTTATCAGCCGTCTCCACAAGAGAACCCAGATACATAACCCCAATTCGATCACTAATATGCTCGACCACACTGAGATCATGAGAGATGAATAAGTACGTCAGGCCATATTCCTCCTGCAAGTCCTGTAACAGATTCAACACTTGGGACTGAATCGATACATCCAGCGCTGACACGGGTTCATCCGCCACAATTAGACTTGGGCGAACGGACAGAGCCCGGGCAATCCCAATCCGTTGCCGCTGTCCACCGCTGAACTCAAACGCGAATCGCTCGGCGTGGAAACTGTTCAATCCAACGGTCTCTAGCAGTTCGCAAGCTAGTTTATCCCGTTCTTTAGAGGACAGCTTTGTATGAATAAGCAGGGGTTCGGCGACAAGATCCTTCACCTTCATGCGGGGATTAAGTGAAGCATAAGGGTCTTGAAACACCATCTGCATATCTTTGCGCAGAGGCCGCATTTGGTTGTCTGAGATATGGCTAATATTTTGTCCCTTAAACCATACTTCTCCATGATTGGGTTCCAGTAAGCGAGTCACCAGCCTGCCCGTAGTCGATTTCCCACAGCCACTTTCACCTACAAGGCTGAACGTTTCTCCCTTACGAATGGCGAATGAAATCCCATCAACGGCGTGTAAATATTTAGTCGTTCCGAAGAAGCCCTTCTTCACAGAAAACAACTTCTTCAAACCCTTAACCTCAATTAATGGAGTCTCTTTCATAAACATCCCGCTCCTTCCGTGTCCTCCTGCTGTGTAAGCCAACAACGGCTTTTGCGCTCTAGCCCCTCAATCGGAAGTAGCTCAGGTTCTTGCGACAGACAACGCTCCATGGCAAATTCGCAGCGTGGCGCAAACTTACAGCCGGCAGGCATTTGTGAAAGGTCTGGCACATTCCCTTTTATAGACTCCAAGCGATGTACATTCTGGCGCAGCTTAGGTACCGATTGAATCAATCCCTTGGTATACGGATGTTGCGGTCTGGCGAACAGCTCCTGAACAGAGGCTTCTTCCACCACACGACCTGCATACATAACAACTACCCGGTCACATAATTCGGCAACTACTCCAAGATCATGGGTAATGAGCAGCATTCCCATATCCTGTTCATCTTTCAACTGCTTCATCAGATCAAGAATTTGCGCTTGAATCGTTACATCGAGTGCGGTCGTGGGTTCATCGGCAATCAACAGCTTTGGATGACAAGACATGGCCATTGCAATCATAACCCGCTGTCTCATCCCCCCGGATAGTTGATGCGGATATTCATCGATTAATTCCTCTGCGCGAGGGATACCTACAAGCCGCAACATATGAATGGCATGCTCACGAGCCTTCTTACGCCCATAACCCAAATGCAGCCTAATCGGCTCTGTTAATTGCAGCCCAATCCGCAGCACTGGATTAAGAGAGGTCATCGGCTCCTGAAAAATCATTGCCAGATCATTTCCCCGGATTTGGCGCATCTCCTTCTCAGAAATCTTCGTCAAATCCTTTCCTTCAAAACGCACAGAACCTTCAGAAATTCTGCCCGGCGTATCTTTAAGCAACCGCATGATCGATAATGAGGTTACACTTTTGCCACAACCAGATTCACCAACCAGGCCTAGCACTTCACCTTTTTTAATAGCAAAGTCTACCCCCGCAACCGCAGTTATACTTCCATCGCCGCGTTTGAACTCCGTTTTCAGCCCTTGTACATCCAACAAATGTTGAGTCATGTCTTGTCCCTCCTTAGTTTTTCATTTTGGGATCAAGAGCATCACGCAGTCCGTCCCCGACCAGGTTAAATGCAAGTACTGTTAAAAAGATGGCTATCCCCGGAAAATAAACGATATGTGGAGCAATACTTAAATAATCACGTCCCATACTTAACATTGCGCCCCAATCGGGCTCTGTTGTTTTTGCACCCATTCCGAGAAAGCTCAATGATGCAGCGGCCAAAATCGCTCCGCCAATCTTCATGGATAGATTAACGATAATGCTGGGCACGGTCTCAGGAAAAATATGACGCCAAATAATCCGGCGATGCTTCGCTCCCATGGAACGAGCCGCTTCCACAAACAATGTTTCTTTCGCAGACAGCGTTACGCTCCGAATAATTCGGGCGAACGATGGAGTACCAAAGACTGCAACTGCGATAACAACGTTGGATAGACCCGGACCGAGAATGGCGACGATCCCAATGGCAAGCAGCAAGTCAGGAAAAGAAAATAGTACATCACTGCCACGCATAATTATCCGATCTAGCCAACCGCCATAATATCCGCTTAACAGACCTAGGATAGTTCCAAGTACACCTGCGATTAAGACGGAACTGAGACTGACCGCTAAGGTTAAGCGAGTACCATCAATCAGACGGCTTAGAATATCACGGCCATATTCGTCTGTCCCGGCCCAATGCGCAGCAGAAGGACCTGCCATAAGAGCATCGTAGTTTGGTTCATCAGGATTATACGGGGTCAAAAATGGCCCGAAAATTGCAATTAGGAATAGCAATATAATAAAAAATGCGGCCACAAGGGGCATCTTTTGTTTACTGAACTTACGTAAAAAAACACCCATACGGCCTTTTGTTTTCTCCGGGGCCAGTACCTCTCCGGGTAATGGAGATTTTGCTCCCATCACCGCCGAATTGTCACTCATGATATCCCTCCTGATCCTAAATTCACCCTATAAATCTATTGAAATTCTGCTTCTTAGTCGCATTAGCTACTGAGAAAACCTTATTTTCGGATTAAGTACGCCATACAATAAATCTACTAATAGATTGATAAGAATAAATTGTGTAGCAAACAGAAGCAGTAAGGCTTGAATGACTGTATAATCCCGGAACAAAATGGAGTCTACTAGCAGCCTGCCAAGACCCGGAATACTGAATACCGTCTCAACCATTACAGAGCCGCCGAGCAGGAACCCAAACTGAAGTCCAGCTACGGTAACCACCTGAATCAAAGAGTTACGCAGCGCATGCCTGCCGATAACAACATACTCGCGTAAGCCTTTTGCACGTCCTGTACGGATATAATCCTCCCGAAGGGTCTCCAGCATAGATGACCTAGAATAACGGGCCAACATAGACATAATTCCCATCCCGAGTGTAATGGAAGGAAGAATATAGGACTTCCATGAATCAACACCACCCGTTGGAAACCAACCAAGCTCTACCGAGAAAATTTGAATGAGTACCAAGCCTAACCAAAATCCAGGAATAGACATCCCTGAAATGGCTGTCAACGTCCCTAAATGATCCGGCCACCGATTGCGATAAACGGCTGAAACCACGCCAATTAGAAGACCAATAATTAGAGCCCAGGCCATACTAAGAAAAGTCAGCCACAACGTAGGCATTACTCTGCTTTCCAGCATGTCAGTAACCGGGATCCCTGAACGGATCGAATTGCCCAGATTCCCACTTAGCAGATCACCCATGTAGTTTATGTATTGCTTCCACAAAGGCAGATTGAGACCCAGCTGCTCCTGAATTCCACGAATCTCTTCAAGCGTGGCATCTTTACCGGCAATAAGTCGGGCTGGATCGCCTGGGATTAAGTGAATAAACAAAAAGACAAGCACCGATACAATGAACAACAGCGGAATAACCCCGAGGAGTCTTTGTAAAGCATATCTACCCAACTCATAAGCCCCCTTCAGTATCGACAAATGATTTAGTGAGGCCGCTTCCCACCATACTACAGAAGCGGCCTCGTTCATTTCTTGGGATATTAAACCTAACGTTTGTTTAGCATTATTTCACTTCTGCATTCAGGACATTAATGGAACCATCCGGGAAGACCTTAACTCCTTCCAGATACGATCTTTTGCCTGAGATGATTTGGTCGACGCCCATGAATGCCCATGGAGCATCTTCCCAAATTGTTTTTTGAATATTGCCATAGATGGATTTAGCCGCTTCTGGATCAACAGATTTATTCGCCTCAGCGATCCATTTGTCTACATTTTCATTTTTGTAATAGGCTGTATTTGAGCCAGCAGGCGGGAACATCTCACTACTGAACAACCCTCTGGTTGCACCATCTGCATCACCAGAAGATGGAGACCAGCTGACATACCACATTTGAATTTTCGCTTCTTCTGGTGTCTTAGCAGAGTTAATTTGGTCGGACAATGTGCCGCCTTCCATGGATTTCACGTCTACCTTAATCCCTACAAGTGCTAGCTGTTGCTGAATAAATTGCATCCCCTTCATAGTTTCGGATTCATTTTCACCCCAAATTTCGGTTTCGAATCCATCAGGATAACCTGCTTCAGCAAGCAATTGTTTAGCTTTTTCAATGTCATAGTCATAACCTGTTTGCGGGGAATAGTATTGTGTTTTGGAAGACATCGTGGAATCAAGCTTAGCACCAAGACCCGATTTCACAACTTTGATATAAGCTTCTTTATTGATAGCATAGTTAATGGCTTGACGTACCTTCACATCATCGAAAGGTTTTTTCATCGTATTCAACGTTACATAACGGACGATTGTCGAATCGATGGTATCTACAGTAATTCCTTCAAGACCTTCAACCTCAGATACTTGCTCCGTTGGCATTGGATAAATAAAATCTGCCTCGCCGGTTTTTAGCATGGCTATCCGTGATCCATTCTCTGGCACAGGTCTAAAGGTCACACTATCCACTTTTGGTAAGCCCGCTTGCCAGTAATCAGGGTTCTTAACGACAACCAAGCGGTCGCCTTGCACCCATTCTTTGAACTTAAATGGACCCGTCCCTACAGGATTTTTTGAAATATCGGTGCCATTTTCTTCTAAAGCTTTCGGACTAATAATAGGTGCCATAGCTACTTTATTTAAAAATGCGTTGTACGGCTCGCTGAGTGTAATAACCACGGTTTTAGCATCAGGAGTCTCCACTTTCGCTACCTTTGCGAAGCTTTTGCGCAGTCTCAGATTGTTCTTCTCATCTTGAATACGGGCGATGTTTACTTTAACCGCTTCAGCATTAAAGTCAGTACCGTCTTGGAATTTAACATTCTCTTGCAGCGTGAACGTGTAGACCAACCCGTCTTCACTTATGGAATGGCTTGCGGCAAGAACAGGAACCACGTTCATATTCTCGTCAAAACCCATCAGACCTTCGTACATCGTTCTGGCAGCGCTGATTGAATGCGTATCGCTTGCGTTATGAGGGTCCAGCGTAATAAAGTTAGAATTGATGGCAATTACAATGTCTTTATCATTCTTTGTAGTTGGGGTGCTAGTTTCAGTTCCACCAGCAGTATTGCCTTTTTGTCCCTCGTTGCTCGCTTTGTTGCCGCACCCTGCAGTCACTACTACTGTAATAAGCAGCAGCATGAACATTGACCATACTTTTCCTTTTGCTTTCATTTTTTACACTCCCCTATTCAAACGATGTATTAGAAAAGCTTCTAGTCCGATTAATCACCAAACTTGAAGATTATTCTTGACCTTATGCTCTAGATCTCCCATTGAAATACAGCACGGCGTTCGCCGACTACAGTACCGCCATCATTAACAATCGTGTTAGGCACGAGTGCATATAGGCGATCAATTGTGTCTTGATTGCTGTAACCAATACGTTCTAGAATCGATGCGATAATACATGGCCAGACTTGTTCTGATCCGTCGGATACTTTCAGTGATATACCCATTCGTTCCTTACGGAGTCCGATACCGTATACCCCTTTTGCTCCACCCTTAGCCGTCAGATTGTCATCCTTCAGGAGCTCTGAGCATACAAATTTCGTGTCAGCAATCATAACCGGGTTATCATTCATAAGTTTTGCAATGGCAGCGGCTGCGTTACGTATATCCGTATCCTCAATTAAATCGGGACACGCTAGCTTTAGATAGGAATAAGCGATTTTATGAAGCGGAAGTGCGAAGATAGGAAGTCCACAGCCATCAATACCTTGCGGGATGGACGCTTTGGGAACTTCAGCGATATAAGCCATCATCTCAAGAATCTCCTGTTGTACAGGATGGTTAGGATCGTAATAAGTGTTTATATCCCAACCCATATATTTGCTAAGGCCCATTAATCCTGCATGTTTGCCTGAGCAGTTATGAAAGATTTTACGAGTGGGCTCATTTGCCCGGTGACGTTCTGCTTTGGCTTCATCATTCAGCGGGTATGTAGAGCAGCAATGAAGTGACTCTTCTTTTAATCCCATTTTCTGAAAAAGAGCTTCAAGCGCTTCAATATGGAAGGCTTCTCCCCGGTGTGAAGCGGTAAACAGCGAAGCTTCTTTACTTGTCAAACCATATACTTCATCGATCCGGCGTTTCATTACCGGCAAAGCTTGGAATGGCTTAGCAGCAGAGCGAAGATAAGTCATATGCTCCGGATCGCCTGCTTTGTACAAAATGTTGCCCTTCTCATCAACTACACTAACTGCACCATAATGCACATTCTCCAACAGGCCCCCACGATATTCTTCTACCAATGTTGTAAATCCCATCTGTACAACCTCCCCAGCAGTAGTTAATTTAATCTAAGGCAAAAAATCGATTCTGCGATAAAAGTCCCGATCCGATAATTACACCCTTCTCATTCAGCAAAGAGCGATGAATCGTAAAGGAACCACGAAGCGGCTCCCATGTAAAGCGCGAGAGGTACAGCTGCTCAACTTCTTCGTATATATCCGGGAATTTGTCCACGAGTTCTCCACTTAAAATCACGCTGTCGGGGTTATACATGCATACGACATTATTAATGGTGATGGCCATATACATGAGTGCACGGTCGATCAAGTGAATCGCCCATTGTTCTCCTGCATGTTTTGCTGCGAATAACTCCTCAATCGTACGGATCGGGCGAATCCGATTAGCTTCAGATAATAAAGAACTGATATTTATATAGGTCTGTAAACAGCCCGCTTTGCCGCACTCACACATCATTCCGTTAGGATCTACTGTCGTATGCCCAATTTCACCCGCACTGTTCATCACCCCTCGATAAATCTCTCCCTCGAGAATCATCGCAGAGCCCACGCCTTGACCGAAACCCAATAATGCCGTACGGCTGGAGCCGACTGCAGCTCCTTTAAGATGTTCAGCAAGAGCCCTTACTTTCAGCTCATTGTCCACAGCGATTTCAAAACCTGTCAGCTCTTTCAAGCGTTTGGCTAACGGCACATTTTTCCATCCTAGCTGAACAGAGAAGACAACAATTCCTTCTTCGTTATTCACAATGCCGGGAAGTCCAACGCCAATCCCCACGATACGTGTTCTGTCAATCACATGCTGCTGGAACAATTGCTCAATGGCTTCATGAATCCGTTCCAGCGTTCGTTCCGGGCTTTCGTCTGGTGTACGGGGAAATTGACTACTGCAGATAAGCTGTCCTTGTAAGTCCACAATTCCTATAGACATAAGACTGCGATCCAGTTCAACGCCAACCGATAATACAGAAGCGTCCATCATACCTATTAACGTTGATTTCCGACCTAATCCTGATGATACCTGCTCTGAATCGAGTAAATATCCTTCCTCCGTCAACTCTCCGACAATTCGACTTACAGTCGTAGGACTCATACCAGTCTGTTTAGCAATAGAAGCGCGAGAAATCGGTTGTTGATTTTTTATAATTTCGAAAACCGTTAAACGATTTTGTCGCTTCATAAAATCCTGATCGTGCTTTTTCACGGGCATTCTCCTAATTATTTTCTCCAGTGCATTAATTGGATTAATAAACCACAAAAACAAGAAATTATTTGCAAATAAAGCGCTGATAATGTATTCTTTGATTTAAATTTTAATTTAGTTTCTCCAGTGATGGGATTAATAATAAAGGGTCATGGTTTATGTGTCAATATAAATGACATATTTTTTATTTAAAAATAAATGTAAGCGGTTAACGAAAGATAACCAACACAAAAACCACTCAATATATGACACAGACATAACATATAAGCCCATGAATTAGCATTTAATTTGAATCTTGAACCTATTAATTGGAATAGAAAGACTGAAAGTGGTATTTTGCTTGGATTAATGTGAGGGTGTGTGAATCGATGGTAAATTGAAGGTAACACTCGCATCAAAAGGAAACTCTCAAAAAGGAGGTAGCTTTTGATGCGAAGTAAGTTAGTTACATCGAAGGTGCTAAAAAATCATTGAAACTCAACGGTCTTAACCGCTGCGTTCTCTTGGATCATCGATAACAATTGTACTGGATTAAATGATTCAGGCAATCTTACAACGATTTCTACGTTTAATTCGGATTCTACACTGTTATTTTCAGCATGAAAACTTAGAACAGCGATTTTGTGTTCTTTAAGCAACTCTTGAATTCGGCCCATAGCGCCTTCTGTGTTAGCTAGACTTATAACGAGCTGTTGGGTTTTTGGTGCGGCCAGCCAGCTGTTACGACTGTGTAAGATCTTTTGCCCAAGTAAAATGATTATCGTTGCTCCTACGCCAAGAATATAAAGACCAGACCCTATAGCCATGCCCACTCCGGCTGTTGCCCAAATCCCTGCAGCAGTAGTGAGCCCTTTGACTGTGTGTCTTTGCATAAAAATCATTCCTGCGCCCAAAAAACCTACTCCGCTTACTACCTGAGCAGCTATCCGAGCGGGATCAAGAGAAAGATTAGGCCAATCCGCTTGGTCCTGAAACCCATATTTGGAGATGACCATCATGAGTGCAGCACCTAAGGCCACAACAAAATGTGTTCTAACTCCAGCTTCTTTCATCCGGCTTTTGCGTTCATATCCAACTAATACGCCACAAATTCCCGCGCCAATTACACGAAGCAAATACTCAAACTCCATACCTTCACCTTCTTTCATCATGATATGTATGTTGGATTAGTACCACGTAGGATAAAGTCGATAATCTATTTATTGTATCACAAACAAAAAACCATAATACGTCCTCTCGCATTATGGTTAACTCGCTTTTTTATAATTTTATACTTCTTAGTTCGTATCGGAAGCTAACAAAGAGCAAATCTCCGCATCTACAAATCTACCTTTTTCAAAAAAAGATTCGCGCAACAATCCCTCATACTTAAAGCCCGCTTTCAAAAGAGACTTCTTGGAGGCAATATTAGCCGGATCATAAAACGCCTCAATTCGATGGAGCTTCATATGCTCAAAGCCATACGCAATAATAGCTGTCAGGACTTCCGTCATCACACCCTGCCGCCAATAAAGTGGAGATAATTCATACCCAATCTCTGCTTTGAAATTTCTGTGCGCCCAGTTATGATATCCGCATGAACCCATCATTATATTATCCTCACGCCTGGCTATTCCCCAGCGAATACTTTGTTTGCCTTTGAAACGTTCATCCCATCTTTCGATAAGGTTGATCGCTTGCTGTATATCGGTAAAGCTATCCAGATCATAATACTGGGTCACTTCATCTTTTGAAAAATAATTATATATTTCTTTAGCATCATCCAGTGTAATTCTTCTCAAAATAAAGCGGTCTGTTTCGAGCACAGGAAATCCTTCAACGTTATCGATCATATTTTCCTTAAGTCTCCTCTCATTTCTCTAGTAGTACAGTTCGTCGTGGAAAGTGAAACTTCCTTTAGGATATAATGTATTTTATAAACTAGTGATTTTTTTCACCTTGTAATCATTTGTTCATATTGCGTTCTTAATTGCTTGATACACTTCAATCATAACGATAACTACAAAGGAGATATTCTTATGAAAAAATTGTATTACACGTCTTTTTTCTATGCAATTCTTGGTTTGATAGCCGGAGTGGCCTATCGCGAAATTACTAAAATGAATGATTTCACAGGAGATACTATATTAGTTGCGCTTCACACTCATATTCTAGTCTTAGGATTCTTTTTCTTTATTATTGCTATGATCTTAGACAAGTTATTTAATATCCATGAGGCTAAATCTTTTGGTGCATGGTACATTGTCTATAACATCGGTCTTCTAATCACGATTGGTGCAATGGCTACACGTGGAATGCTGCAAATTAACGGCAGTGATATTAGCTTCCTGCCCCATATTGCGGGGCTTGGTCACGCCATTGTTGGGGCTGGAATCATCTGGCTGCTTGTGCTACTCGGTAAACGAATTAAATAATACAGAAAGAGCCGCCAGGATCACTCCAGCGGCTCTTTTAATTATCCCCTGCTTTCCGTTACGGAGCAATCCCCCATACGAGAGCATCACTTTGATAAAGCGTCACTTTATCCCAGTTAGTATAAGCAGTTTTAGTAGCATCAAAGGAGTAGTCATTGGCTTCGTTAAAATTAGTCCAATCTGATTTATATATTCTGAGTTGAATATCTCCGGACTGGCCTCCAGCTGGAATGGAACCAGCCGAAGAAGCAAACGAAAGTTCAACGTAAGTGTCTGCATTCGTGCCAGTGTAGTCTGCAAAGGCGACTTGAACATTATTATTGCCGATCTGTGCCCAATCAATTGTGCCATTTAACGTCTGATTACTATCTTTAGTGAAATAATAACGGATTTTAAGATCGCTTAAGTTCACTGCGGTTGTGCCGTTATTTTTAATATTAAAATAAGGTTTGATCTGATTGTCTGTCGCATTAGTATCTCCCGCCCGATACTGCAACGTCAGACTAGTTGCTGCCGGAACTTGTGGAACAGCACTCGCTTGTGCCGAATTCACACTCTCTCCTGTACTATTGGTTGCGCTTACAACATAGTAATAGGTTGTTCCGTTCGTTAAGCCCGTGTTGATGTAGCTCGTTGCCGTTAGCCCTGTTGCTACAGTGGTATACGGCCCTCCGCTTGTGGTTGCACTTTTCACAGTGTAACTAGTCGCACCACTGGATGCACTCCAGCTCAGGTTTACTTTTGCATCTCCTGCTGTCGCTACCAAATTGGTTGGCGCCGCGGGAACAGTCGCAACTGCTGCTGGAGCCGCACTCGCTTGTGTAGAATCCGCACTCTCACCCACACTATTGGTTGCGCTTACAACATAGTAATAAGTTGTTCCGTTCGTTAGGGCGGTGTTAGTGTAGCTCGTGGTCGTTAGCCCTGCTGCTACAGTAGTGTACGGGCCTCCGCTTGTGGTTGCACTTTTCACAGTGTAGCTAGTCGCACCATTGGATGCGCTCCAGCTCAGGCTTACTTTTGCATCTCCCGCTGTCGCTACCAAGTTAGTGGGTGCCGTCGGAACAGTCGCCACTGCTGCTGGGGTCGCACTCGCTTGTCCCGAATTCACACTCTCTCCTACACTATTGGTTGCGCTTACAACATAGTGATAGGTTGTTCCGTTCGTTAGGGCGGTGTTGGTGTAGCTCGTTGACGTTAGCCCGGTTGCTACAGTGGTGTACGGCCCTCCGCTTGTGGTCGCTCGTTTTACGGTGTAACTAGTCGCACTGCTGGATGCCGTCCAGCTCAGGCTTACTTTTGCATCTCCCGCTGTCGCTACCAAGTTAGTGGGTGCAGCTGGAACTACAGTGCCCCCTCCGTTACTCAGAGGAATTACAGGGTAAGCATTCTGTACCAGCTGAACAAATTGATCATGGAACCAGTGGCCTGATACAGGCGCATTAGGTAATGCACCGGTCAGTGTGCCGCTTGAGCTGGTATAAGTTGGATCACACATTCTGTCAAAGCCCTTGCCCTCATTATTTGGAATGGCACTGCTGGAGCCGTCAGATTCTCCTGGAGGTTTCACCCAGACGAATGCATCCAAATGTGAGGCTGCATAACCTGCGGGTGCTGCTTGTGGAACTTCTCCAATTCCGGCACCGCTGGCATTACACCAATTGCCGCGATGGAGACGTTTATCAATCCGACCGGAATCCGCATAAGCGTTAACGGTTGTTCCGCTTGCACTAGTCGGACGATTAGGTCCTCCCCACCCGTTACGGGAAGTATCAATAAGGAAGCCGATCGTGGAAGGCCAACCTTTTGCTACAAAACCTGAATACAAAGCTGCTGTGAAATCAGCTTCATCAAAATACGGATTCCATTCATAATAACTTGCAGAACGAAGCTGCTGGCTGCCTATCGTAAGATTCGGATCTGGAAGATTAGGTTCTACTAGTGGAGTGGTATTGGCTGTATTCGTAATGAATCCATCGACACTAGCAAGTCCAGCTGTAGTGCCTGACACAACCGAAGTAAAGAGGTCGATAGCGGGGCCACGGTTAGTATCCCATCCGAGCCAGCCGGAGTGACCAATATCCATGTAAGTATACACATTTGGAATGGCATGGAGAGCATTTAAAGTGTAACGTGTAGCATCACGGTAAATATTCGTGGAGTTAGCTTGAGCACACTGTGGTGTGCTGAGATTGGTAACAAGATTCGGAAGCGAATCCGGCTCTACGATAGTCACTATCCGAATGTCACTATATTTGGGCTTTGCAAAAATACTGGCGATTACGTCAACATAATCTGATTTGTAGGTTGTCAAACCCGCTGCTGTCAGTGGCAGCTCGCCATTGGAGGCCAAAGCGTGGCAATCCCGCCCAGGCATATCATAAATTACGAATGTGGCTGTAATCGGCGTGTTTGGTTGCTTTTGCGCGAGTACGGAATCTAATGTTTCCTCAAGACTTTTTCTGCCTCCGTTTTCTGTCCCGCCATAAATTGCAGCAATTCGATCCAGCCATACGGCTGTCGGATATTTTTTAATGGTCTCCATCTTGGAAGCTAAAGTACTATCGGTAACCTGAGCAATAGAGGTATCAATCAGTGCGGCATAATCAGGATTAACATATGCTGTAGCTCCTACAAACGGATTGTCAACATGTGCCTCACTGGCATACGTGGTAGAAGGAGCATATCCGGTGATAACTAAAGCCATGATCGTAAGCAATAACAACATTTGCTTCCTTAGTGCTTTTGTCATTTATTATTCTCCTTTCGACAATTAAATAAATTCGTAAATAATTTATTAATAGCCACGCGATGCTACAATTGCAGTATTCACTCCTTTAAAGAATGGTCACCTCCTCTATGCCTTACCCGCACTCATCATCACCTCCTCTCCGTTTTAAAGATCTAACAAGAGCCTAAATACCCTAACTATTTAACATAAATATAATTTTATTTAATTTATAGAAAATTATCCCTTTTCTTGAATACTACCATATCCTATTTTTAATTAGAAGATAGTAGATGAAATAAAAGTTTAATAATGAGACTATAAGAATATTTGTTTATAAACTGGTAAATGATACAATGTGGAAGTGACAAGGTATTTTGAATTTTAAGTATTTTCGAAGTAACGCTAACAAACCTTTAAGGAGTGAAAAAAATGTCCATCGATGTTTATCTTAATTTCAATGGGAATTGTCGTGACGCAGCAGAGTTTTACGCAGAGGTGTTTGGCACTGAACGTCCACAAATCATGACCTTTGGTGAAACACCACCCGATCCCAATTTCACTCTTCCTGAGGAAGCTAAAGATTTGGTTATGCACACCCGCTTGAATATCGAAGGCAGTAATGTAATGTTTTCTGATGTTTTTCCAGGCATGCCTTTTATCGAAGGAAACAATATTAGTCTTTCCGTAGTTAGTAAGGATTTAGATAACATAAAGAAATATTTCGATAAGCTTCAAGAGGGCGGTAAAGTAGTTATGGAACTGCAAGAAACCTTCTGGAGCTCTTGTTATGGTAGTCTAAAAGATAAATTCGGCATCGACTGGCAATTCAATTATGATGACGGACGAATAAATATGTAATAAAAAAACAACGGGCATGGAGTAACTAACCTCCTGCTCGTTGTTTTTTTGTTTTTCGCTTAAATTAGTCCATAATCAAATCGTACACACTAACCTTCCGAATTCGCCGGGCAACAAGCATAGACACCGCATAAGCGACTACTAGAATGGCTGCACACAATAGCAATACTTGAGGCAAACTAACCGCCAGTTGGACATTATAAATCCCTAAACTCGAGAGCAATAGTACAAACGCTGAGTCTGAGAAAAAATACCCCCCTATGCTCCCCAAAGCTACTCCCACCACAATCACCGGAAACAGACTAAAGGTAATCTGCGTCATCAGATTAAAAGTGGTGTAACCCATTCCTTTAAGAATGCCGAACTCACGTTTCCGCTTCAGAATCAAAGTCTTAATCACTAAATACAAAATCAGACTGACTACTATAATCGTCACCACAGTGATGACTGCTGTCATAGAAGATACTGCGGCAGTGAATGTACTGAGCGTACTATCAACCGTTTCTCGAATGTTAGTAATGTTCCATTGCTTAGGGAAGCGTGCTTCCAGATCCTTCACAAAAGCTTGCGCATCTCCCCCCTCTTTCAGATACACATTGATGGACAGAGGGGTGTACTCCGGTTGAAGTCTTCTCATTCCATCACCGGTCATACTCGCCACCATTCCAAGTTGGCTAATCTGCTGGCTTAAGCCAGTAACCAAATAATTCTCCGTCACACCATTAAAAGTGATCGGGACCTCGTCCCCTATTTCTGAATTTTCCAACTTTGCAATAACACCGGAAATCACAATTTCATTATCATAAATTGGCTCTCGCCCTTTGTATATGGTTTGTGTCTCCAGCTTGCTATAATTGTCAGATACCCGGAGCATAAAGCTGGTGTTTTTAATCGAAGCGACCATGCTATCCAATACAGTCAACTTTTCAACCCCTGGCATGGCTTCTAATTCTGTAAACTTCCCCTGCTGTAGGTCACCGTTTTTCGGCAATAACAAAAAGTCGCTGCGTTCTATACCTACCAGTTCTATAACGGCGGAGGTATCTCCCTTAAAGTTGAAATTCAATATAGAGCAAAAAATACTAGAAAAGGTTAATCCGGCAACGATCAATACGATCATCATATTCTGTTTTGCCTGCCTTACTAAAGCTTTAAGGCTTAAGCTAAATTGCAGATTCATCCGGGATGTTTCGAGTGGAATTGGGTTCCGCTTGAAATTGTGAGTGAGGATTCCGCTCTGCAGAGCTGTAATCGGAGTAATGTTCCGAATTCGCCGGCTCGACAGATAGGTAACAAGTAGCACTAGTCCAGAGACAATAACCAAACTAAGCACTGCACTGACCCCTTCAAAGGATATTGGCCACAGAAGTCCGATTGAAGACGAAATCATATTCCCTACCAACGGCATAACCAGCCCAGATAACCCGCCTCCCGGTATAGCTGCAATGATGGAAACTGAGGTGAACTGTAGCAGAAGCGCATTTTTAATCTGCCATGAAGTATAACCGTTAGCTTTTAAAATACCGATGTTCGTTAAATTGTCTTCAATATGCCCCAATATTTGAAACCTGATGACAATAAGCGAGATTAGAACCATAATCAGTGCAAATACGATTAAAATGGCTGCTAAAAGATTAACAAAAACACGGTTTCCTTCGAGCCCAACCTCTGCCCGCATGACTTGAAATTGATCCGTACTTCCTGAGGCAAAAATCCGCTCACTAAGCATTTGCTCCAGCTTTACATCCTTTGAAGGATCGGTTAAATCTGCTGATAGAAAGCTGTACTGAGCTTCAGTTCCAAGACGTTCCCCCAACTGTTTATAACCTTCATCATTCAAAAATACTTTTAAAGCTCCATTAGTTAACGTCCCTAGCAACGGCTCCTCAATAAAGCCACCTATGGTATAAGAAAATGAGTTATTATCGTATACAAAAGTAAAAGTATCCCCAAGGTTATACCCCGATCCAACATGGAACAAATAAGGCAGATAGATCATATTCGCATCCTTAGATCCTAGTGGAGTCGTTGTCTTGAACAGTCCCTTGGTCCGCGGTGTATCCATGTTAAGAATTATAAAAGCTACCGTAGTGTCCGTTTGTCCGTACTTCATTTTAGCATCTGCTAACAGAATTGCTGCTTCATTCTCCCAGGATTCTGTATATGAATAACTATCCACAAGCTCCTCATACTCTTCTAGATAATCATCTTTTGGAAAATATGCACTTATTTCTGGAGTCCTTAATTCAGTCATTTTTTCTTGCTGGAAGGAATTGAGCTTCAAAATGACCGTAAGACCAATGTTCAGCAGCAGCACAGCTATCATGATAAGAATGAAGAGCGTAACCGTAGCACTTTTTCTTTTACGAATATTGGACCAAGCTAATTTTCCTATTAGGCTGCTCATCCCTACCACCCCAATTCGGTTAGAAAGGACTGTAATTGCTGCTGCCGTTCAGGTCCGTTATCTTCGCTATAAGGGGTAAGACGCAAATCTCCCACGATGACTCCATCCCGCAAATACAATATCCGATTTCCACGCAACGCGGTTTTAAGATCATGAGTAACCATAATTATACTTTGCCCTTGTCTATTCACCTCAGTAAGGACGCGCAGTACACCTATTCCTGCTGAACTATTTAACGCACCCGTCGGCTCATCGGCGAAAACCGCTTTTGGACTGTTGATCAATGCCCGGATAATCCCCGCCCGCTGAGCTTCGCCACCTGAGATTTGCGCCGGAAACTTGCCCCAGACAGAGTCATCCAGACCTACATCAGAGAGTAGCTTTTTGGCTTTTTTTACAGCACCTGCTCTATCCTTTTGTACAAGAAAAGCACTTGATAATACATTGTCGAGGACACTCATCGTATCCAGTAGATGAATCTGCTGAAACACGAACCCACAATTCTTCCGCCGGAATATCGCAAGCTGATCATTACTCATGGCTGTAATATCCTGACCTTCAAATAGAACCTCTCCAAGTGTTGGCTTATCCATACCCGAAATGGCATACAGCAGTGTTGATTTACCAGAACCAGAGCTGCCCATGATAATCGTAAAATCACCATGATATAAGGTCAGATCCAGATTTTTCAAAACATGCTGCTGAGTTCCTCCATGGGAGAAGGTTTTTCCAAGCTTATTAGTCTGCATCAGCACTTTATTATTCACTTCGCTCATGTTGAACACTCCATTTACATTCATGCTCATTAATTGCGCTAAGAAAAATCATAGTTCTACGCGAAATATAATGGCTGCAATCACAAGCTCATTCGTAATTGCAACCTTATCGTACGTTAAATGTTCTTAACATGTCTTTGTGCAATCCTTAGCTAATTCTTAATTCTGTCCTGCTAAAGGAATTAGCAGTTTGACTGTAAATCCGTCCTCCCGATTGGAGCACAGAATATCGCCTTGCATTTTTTGCATCATATAACGGGAAATGTACAGGCCTAGACCTGCACCATTCTGGCTCACGGCCAGACTGCCCCGAAAAAATTTATTGAATACTAAAGGCAGCTCCTCTTCAGGAACCCCGGGACCATAGTCCAGAATATCTACCTCCAGATAATGATCCGTGATCTCGAACTTAATATCTATGGGTGTGTCTGTGTAGGCATATTTGTAGGAATTATTCACAACATTATCGATCACCTGCTGCAACCGCAAGGGGTCCACCGTAATGAGACAGTCAGGCACAGATGCTGCTGAAATCCGTTCATAGAAATTCACATTATTTATAATTTGGATCAGCAGGTGGCTTTGCTCTTCCGTTAAGCTGACTTTAAGTTCATTTAGTTCCTCCAAGGTCGAATGGAACATATCAGTCACCAGACGATCAATCTGATCTGCTTTGGAGTACAAAGTGTTAAGCTGTCTGCCGGTCTTCTCATCCCTTGCGCTTAATAACATCAGTTCCGTGATCGCCTTTAACGAAGCAACGGGTGTTTTAATGTCATGACTGAGACTAGCAACCAGTTCCTTTTTACTTTTATTCGCCAAATATTCGCTGTGTCTAGCCGCTGCAAGCTCTTCCCGCATCATATCAAAGCTTTCGGTAAAAGCACCAAACAGATGATTACGATCCATCTCCAGCGGCACTTCCAGATCACCTCTCGCGATATGCTTCGCGAATTGCTGCATTTTGCGGAACGGACGGAGAACCGATCGATTCAGGAACCAAATATAGAGAACGCCTAGAACCGTAAGCAGAAGCAGCATCACAATAGAAACTTGTATAAATTGTTTTTTCATATGTATAAAGATCGCACGGTAATCATTATTAATAATCACCTTCCCCACCATCTTATCCTGAACAAAAACGTCCACTAGAGTATCCCGATTATTGATGGCTTCGTTAACAGTAACGGAAATCGCATTTCCCGTCTGATATTTAAGTACTCCCGTGGTATCTATAATAGCAAATTCATAAGGACTTTCCTTGTACAGCTTCGGATCAAGCTTGTCCCAGTTCTGTTCCGTGAGCTTCACAATGGTATTGATCGCCACTCTATCTGTTCCTGTCTCCACCTGCAAATTAAGAATTAGGAAGGTGAGCGCTAAACTTGCGGCAAATATAGTAAGCAGAAGGGCCAACAGCAGTTTTTTTGTCATAACTATTTGTCCTCAAAAGCATAACCGATGCCCCATACTGTACGGATGTACTGAGGATCATTAGGATTCTGCTCAATCTTCTCACGTAGATGACGGATATGTACATTTAAGGTGCCATCCCCCGCAAAAACATCTCCCCATACCTCAGTAAATAACTCCTCTTTGGGGATTACCCTATTTTTCTGCTGAATCAAATAGCTGAGCAATTTATATTCCATCGTTTTCAGCTTGAGAGCTACGCCATTAAGGCTTGCCCTCCTAAGTTCGGGGTCTATCTGGATAGGGCCGGCTTGGAGGATAGCTGCCTCAGCTATAACTTCATTATTGTGGCGTTTAAGCACCGCCTTCACTTTTGCGAGCAGCACTCGCAGGGTATACGGCTTATGAATATAGTCATCTCCTCCGATATCAAGAGCAATCAATACATCATCTTCACTGGAGCGGGCACTAATAAACAAGATGGGAATCCCCATCGTCTGACGCAGCTCTTTGCATAACTGGAAGCCGGATTCACCGCCTAAATTAATATCTAGCAGTAACATTGAGACCTGATGCTCACGTAAAAAGCTTCGACAGGCATCAGCGCTTGTAACAAACGCGGTTTGAACATCGAACAAATTAAAATATTCGCAGGTGGTCTCCGCAAGTTCAGTTTCATCATCAATAATTAAACAATCATATCTCATGGATTTCTCTCCGCTTCAACAGAATTTAGTATTATGTTAGAATATGCCTTTAAGGAGGGGTTACCTGTGGATAAACAATCCCAGCGTCTGGAGCAATTTTTAGATAAATACGAACAAAGCTGGCCATTGAGCGGCACAGTCTTGATAGCTCAGCATGGAGAAATCAAGCTACAAAAGGCATATGGGTATGCGAATCTTGAACATCAGGTCCCGAACGCTATAGATACCAAATTCCGGATCTGGTCGCTAACCAAGTCATTCACTGGCATGGCAATTCTGATGCTAAAAGAACAAAAACGTCTGCGACTGGAAGATCCGATCTTAAAATATCTTCCTGAACAGCATGCATTCGAGGGGATGACCATCCTTCATCTGCTGGGACATACCTCGGGTATAGCCAACTACACTTCTCTACCCGAATATAATCAAAAATTAAATAAACTGAAGCTGACTCCCTTGGAGATGTTACAGCTATTTGTGAGTCAACCGCCTGCATTTATGCCCGGCACATCGTTTTCCTATAATAATTCGGGTTATTATTTATTAGGAATGATCATTGAAAAGATTACTGGCATGACATTTGAAGATTATATCACTACTTTTATATTACAGCCTCTTGGCATGGTAAATACAGGAGTTTATAACAATCAGCAAATCATTTCAAAATTAGCCTCACCTTATCATTCCTCATGGGGAGAGTATACTCAGGGTGAATACATACATATGAGCTCTATCCTGTCAGCGGGTGCCATGTATTCGACGGCTGCTGATCTTTTCCTGTGGGATCAAGCGTTATACTCCGATCAATTAGTGTCTCACGATACTCTGGAGATGGCTTTTCATTCAAGTAATCTCAAGTATCGATTTGGTTGGTTTTTGGACGAACGTTATGATCGCAAAAGAATGTATCATGGTGGTGCTTATCGCGGCTTCCGAAGTGAAATGCACAGATATCCAGAAGAGCAGACAACCGTCATCATGTTGACCAATTATGATTGTGTCCCCATTACCAAGTTAACGGAATCTCTATCTGGATTAGTATTCGGTGAGCCTGCTGAAATGCCGATATTCCCGCGAGCCTTTCCACTTGATGATAGCATGTATGCTGAATATATGGGGACCTATGAGGGATTTGGCTGCAAAGCGAGCGTGGAGCGTAGGGGCCAGGACTATTATTTTGTCTGGAATGATGAAGAGGTTACACCGTTCTATCCTATCTCAGAAACAAGATTCCATCATACCAAGCATGACAGTGAATTTGAATTTAAACGAAATGAACAGGGTGAGCTTTCATTTCTGGGGATGAAAAAAAACAAACGAGTGCCGCAATAGCCATAAAATAGCTACTGGGCACCCGCCTTTTTTCAGCTAAGGCCTAAGCCTTGGCCAAAATTATAAATTGCGTGAGCATCACGATTACCGCTGAAGACACCCCCAGCGAATTAATGATTGTTAAAGCATTTGGATAACTTTCTTTCCGAAATTGTGAGAACAAAGACACCGTCCATAACACGCTGAAAAATAACGACGACAACCCAGATACAGCTTCACTATCAATTCGTCTGCTCCGGAGAAACAATCCGGCAAGGGTGGCGACAGTATAAACAATATATATTACTAGCTCTATCGATGTGATAACGATCGCCTCGCCGGTAGAGAACAAACGCATTAACAAGTATTGAAAACCTAAACAGATAAACACAAGCTGGTTAAAAGATAGTCTCTTCACTCTCATAGCTTAGCTCCTTTAGGATATATTTTCACAAAAGACAACGCTTACATTGTACTAGTGATTGAATATATCTTCTGTGACTTTCCATACCCTGCCAAATATTAGTCGGATAATATCCTCACATACAAAAAAGGAAGTACACTTTGCGAAAAAAATCCGCAAGGCATACTTCCTTTTTTTTACGATTCGATTGTAGATTTAGACGGAATGGGACATCTTAGTTCCAAAATAGAATGAACAGTGGATTTATAAGATGTTTTCTTAAAATTAGGAGGTCATTGCTGTGAGAAACAAACAATCCATTGTCTTCGTGACCATTCCATTATCCGAGATCAAGAAGTTCATCCTTATTGATATTGTTGCTGGATGGGTCTTTTATTTTGCTATAAAATTCCCCTTCCATTCCTTAATTGCCGCCTCTGCCGGAAGCATGTTTGGTCCTATCCTCATACGCCAATCCATGAAGTTAGTTCAAAATCGCGCCAAGTTTTAAGGTTTTAAGAACTGCTCAATCTGTTTTTTATGATGCTTATCATGTGGGATAAAACTTCTCAAGTACTTGCGAACGCTGAATTTTTTGCGATCTCCATCCTTATATTCCTGATTGAATTCCTCTTCCGTTAAGCCTACAGCTGCATCTATGATTTTAGTTCTATAACGTACAAATTGTTCAATTAATGTTTGTTCAGATAATAATTTAGCATATTCTACAGCGTTAGCATTAAACTCGTTAAAATCCAACTGCTTGGTTGTGATCGGTTCCCGGAGAATTATTTTCTTAATCGCACCTTCATAAAAATATTTATCCCATAACATGAGATGACAGATGATATCCTTTAAAGTCCATTTACCAGCTGCAATAGGCTGATTCCAATGTTTGGCTGATACTTCACCTAAAGATTCTACGAACGGGATGAGGGACTTAAATTCGAGTAACATTTGCTCATTTGTTTTTGCAGCCAGAGAGATCAACCTCCACATGAAAAATAAAATAATTCAGTCACAACATCTATGCTGCGTCATCCGCAGAAGCTGCGGACAGATCCGTATCGGTAGAGTCAGGATTCAGCCAAATCTCAATCAACTCATGGGTACGCTTCACATCATTTTCGTCAAGCATGTAATACCATTGATCCTTCCGTCTGCCCTCACCCTGCAACATATGGCTTGTGATCTCAGGAGTACCCCCTTCAAGAATTACTCTTTTCGCCAAATCAAGAATAAAGTCTGACTTCATATTGGTTTGGAAATTACTGCCTGCTATTTCGATGATTTTCTGTATATTAAGGATATTATCTACTCTCTTCATCCGTTCAAGCGCAGATTTCAAAAAGATCCGCTGCCGCTCCGTTCGTTTAAAATCAGAATCCTCGCGGTATCTTACATACATTAACGCTTCAGCGCCAGAATAAATCGGTTTGTTCGGTTCAATTCTTAATTTCTCATGATCCGGGCTCTTGTTCTCAATCACCTTGGTAATCGGAAGTTCAACACCCCCTAGAGCATCTGTAACGCCCACAAGACCGTTAAAATTAATAGTAGCGTAATATTCGATAGGCGCGTTTAATAAATTTTTAACGGTGTCTACACTCATCTGAGGACCGCCATAGGAATGAGCTGCATTAATCTTGGTTTCTTTCCTAGCTCCTTTAACCTTTTCCGCTCCGATAATTTCTGCATAGGAATCACGAGGGATCGACACGAACAATACTTTATGATCAACTGGCCGGATCACAGTATATATAATCGAATCAGAAAGCCCGTTCTCTTTTCCCCGCTGATCAGTACCCAGTAGGAGGATAGAAAATGGACGATGCTTGTTATCCGCCGTTGGTTGTAATCCAGGAGCTTCAGCGTTTTCATTATTTTCTAAAGGAACGTATGATCCATCAAGCGTGTGTTCAATAGTCGGAGCCACAACATTATTAAATCCGAAAATCAGCAGTTCTTTACGAAAAACATAAGATCCTAGCCCAGCAATAAGTACGATAGCAAGCGTAAATAACCAGATCTTTTTTTTCTTGCTGGTCTTAGTTTTCTTCTTCACCTTTTTTTTCTCAATTCTACTTAAAGAAAATGAAGAAGCTGAATGGGTAGTCTGTTTATTTTTCATTCGGATCCTTAACCCTTCCTGATGACGGATTCTACCAGCCGATAATAGGGAATCATGTAGGTTGTCTCAAAGCCTAATCTATGCGCTAAGTTGAAAGAACCCTCGTTATCCAGACGACACGCCCACACCGGCTCAAGCTGATGTTCTAGACAGTATTCTATTAAGGCTGAACAGACCGCGTAGGCATAGCCCTTCCCCCGATATGCTTCTGAAGTTTCTATGCCAATTTCCAGTTGATGCTCATTAACAAAACCCGAAAATGCCGTAGAGGCAATTTCCCCAGCGTCAAGAATATTGAAGCCCAGCCCCTCAGCAAGAAATTGCTCTTCATTCCTCCAAAACGCCTTAGGATTGACACCTCCTGTTGCCGCCAAAAACCGTTCTTTGTTCATTCGCACCACTTCAAGGTCTTGGTTAAGATAAGAAGCTTTCTGTTTCAGATATTTCTCGCAATTAAAGCTGAAGTTGACCCTTGTATTTCTATGGAGCATTTCCTGTTCACTCCAATGAGCGATAACTTCCGTCCAGCCTCCCGCTGGATCAGCCTGCAGCAACTCTTGATGATGCCGAATCATATTTTTATTGGTTATGTAATCAAAAAGATCGCGCTTAAACTCTTCATTATCCGACTCTCCAATTAATAAAGACATTCCACAAGGGTGTGCAATGTAAAAAGCACGCGGGTTAACGATATCGTCAACATATACGCTGCCAGGTATGACTTGTTTAACCACGGACTCAGCAAACATCGTATTTATTTTCACTTTTCCTAAAGGCTCAATAGCTTTGTAATAATCGTTACGCTCTAGTCGTTTCATAATTTTCTCCTTAGATCTCACGTAATGTTTTGATAGATAACCACCAGTATGTGAGGATATTTTTTTGCTGGATGACACTGTTACCTAAAATATCCCATTATTATAGACGATCTTAGGGTCGATAAGTTTCTATTTATAAGAAATTTGTGAGACAAAAAAAGACCATATCCTATCAAGGATTGGTCTACCCTATTTATTAATGATGATCTTAGGTTTTTTTCACAATCATATCGATCTCACTCTTGAGTAAAAGATATCTGACGACACTTCTCATGATCGGAACTTTAGTCAACTTATGCTGATCTACATAACTTTTCATTTGGTCTTTAGACAGCCCGAGCAAGCTTCCCGCTTCAGACACCGTCAATACTTCTTTGTTACTTGTAGCGTTAAAGGTTTTCTTAACTTTTAAATTCCAGTCTTCAAACACCTGCATTTACATCCGCCACCTTTCTATAAAAAAATCCCCAAACGATACGTTTGGGGATTCATTTCACTACTTACAGTTTTACAACATTCTCAGCTTGTTGACCACGATTACCTTGAACTACGTTAAATTCTACACGTTGTCCTTCATCCAGGGACTTGAATCCGTCACCAGTAATTGCGCTGAAATGTACGAATACATCTTCTCCACCTTCAACCTCGATAAAACCAAAACCTTTGTCTGCGTTAAACCATTTCACTGTTCCTGTTTGCATAATATAATTACCACCTTATTTTTATTTACATGTTATTCTTATCCTCAAAAAATCTCTTGCAAAATCTCTAAAAAAATAAAAATTCACATATGGTACAAGGTTATTAACGTCTAAAGAATAACCCTCTACGCTATGTGAATTCGCCAGGTAAATACTTTCGATAGATTGATTATAACACAGCTAACACCAAATAGATACTCTTCTGCATTATGAAGAAAATGGGAGGTAAGAAGGAGCTGTGCCATAAGTGATTCTACGAGCGGAGACTGACCTCCTCACTTTCAAAATCCTAAAATCAACAAAACAGCGATTCTTCTGTTATCGAAGAATCGCTGTTCAGCGTTTTTTGGTCATTCGCGGCCTGCTACGACTACACATTCATTATCCTACGGGGCTTTCGGACTCGGTAGACGTTATTACATGTTTTAATTCTTTACCGCTAGATTTCGGACTCCAGTGACGCTATTCCTTGGAAAGAGGCTCATAATAAGCATTTTTTAGGCCAATAGCTGCACTGGAGTCCGATAACATTCCAAATATCGGATAATCGTACGTTTAAGGACCACTGTGTCCGTTAGCAGATTACTAAGCGTATTTTCCAGTGACTAAGCATGTGCTTTCGACACAGCAGTCATTTTCATAGTTTTAGGTGCCAGCCCTTCTCTATATTTGAAAAGGCAATCTAAATTTTAAAGTAAGATAATTTATCCAACAGGTCTTGCACCATTGAGCTGAGTGACTCCGACGAGGCTGAGATCTCTTCCATAGAAGCAAGCTGCTCCTCAGAGGCTGCTGCCACACTTTGGGAGTCAGAGGAAGCTTCCGAAGCAAGATCGGCTAATTGTTTAACGGTAACTGAAATTTGCTCCGTTCCCGCGGTCATCTGCTGTGCAGCTGCTGAGACCTCTTGGATCTGATCGGTTACCTGTGTCATCTCTGTCAGAATCGACGTAAATAAAAGATCACTATCAGATACACTCTGCACACCAAGAATTACTTTTTCATTGCCGACAGCCATCGCTTGTGAAGCTTGATTAGTATCTTGCACCACATCTTCAACCAAAGCAGTAACTTGTTCGGCAGCTTTTTTAGTCTGATCTGCCAGCATGCGAATTTCTGAGGCCACCACCGCAAAACCTCGGCCATGTTCACCCACTCTGGACGCCTCAATAGCCGCATTTAGTGCCAACAGATTGGTCTGTTTACTTATGTTCGAAATCAAGCCGATAATCCCGCTGATCTGAGCAGATCGTTCGCCTAAACGTTCAATCGCCAGACTCGTCTCATCTACAGACAGCTTTAACTCCGACATTTGATTCACTGCCATTTGCAGCTGGGCACTGCCCTTTTTCGTCTGATCGGTAACTTCATCTGCAGATGCAGATACCGATGACGAAGAGTCAGCAATCCGTTGCACTCCAACATTCAGCTCGCTCATCGCCATTGAAGAATCACCCGCATAATCACTCTGCAGCTGCGCTCCTTCGGCTACTCGTCCAATTGCCACAGCAATTTGTTCAGCAGCTTTCCCAGTCTGCTCAGCGTTAGCTGTCAGCTCTTCAGAGGTAGCTCCCACGGACATTGATAGATCAGCGACAAGTCCAAACATTTCTCGAAGCTTATGGGTCATATGATTAAAATGTGTAGCCATTTTGCCGAATTCATCATCATTTCGAACCTGCAGGGTTTGAGTCAAATCCCCCTGAGACATCAGCTGCAATTTCTCAGATAACAAACGAAGCGGTTTAACTACCATTAACCATAGTTGAAGACCAACAATAACAGCTAAAATCAAAATCCCAATAATCATAATGATAAAAAATTCTGTTTTAGCTTGTTCATAATCAGCCATGATAACATCCTTAGAGATCGCTGTCTGTGTGTACCAGACCTGGTCACTTCCAGGCATTGGTATCGGAACAAAAGTCCGCAGCACGTCTTCTCCCTTGGAATTTATCGTGTATCCCAGTTTGGCCTCCCCATTCTTCACACGCTTCCACAGTACTGTTTTATCTTCTGTATCACCAAATTCTTTGAGTACACTTTGAGGATCATTTGGGTTGGCTGCATATTTGCCATTACCAGTGATTAAAGAAACATAACCTCCCAGAGGTTTATAGTTAACGGCTTCTTCCTGCAATTGGGTTAACGAAACATCGAACCCTACAGTCCCCAGAAATGCACCCGTTTTATCCAAAATTGGTAGCATGACCGAAATCATCTCTATAGCTCCACCAGTCGTCTCATAGGAGTAGGGTTCAATATATACCGGTTTTTTCTCTTTTTTTGGTAAAAGGTAATAATCACCCGCACCTTCTACATCATAATTCTTTAAGGGTTCAACCTTTATTGCACCTTGATTTCTAAAGACATAAGGAATAAAACGCCCCGTACCATCATCATATGGCATCTTATTTATATTAGCCTGATCGTTCTGATCAAAAGCATTGGGTTCCCATAATATGCTCATCCCAAAAATTTCTGGTCTGTGCTCAAGCATAGTTTTCATTGTAGAAACAACATCTTCACGGTCCAAGGTTTGACGTTCTCTTGATTCAAGGAGTACTTCAGCGAGCGCTTCACCCGTCGACTGAATGTCTATCATTCTATTCTGAATGGTCTCCGCATAACTTTTTCCTGCGACCTCTGCCTGAAGTTCACCGTTGGATATGCTCACACTACGCAGATTAGCCAGGTTTGCGACTAAACTAAAGAAAAAGATCACAATAATTACTAAACTTACCACCATAACAAATTTAAACGTTAATGAAAGCCTTCGATACAATGCCATCTGAACAACTCCACTCTAGGATAATATATCTTTAATCGACAAAATACGACCTCTATTCAATAGGACTTATTACCTATAATTCAAGGGGTGAAAATTTAAAATTCTATCCATTCCAAAAGTATGTTTAAATAAAAGTAGCCTAATCAAAAAATAACATAATACAAAGGAGTTCATGCCGATGGAAATATCCTCTTTTTTGTTGCCAAAAGATCAAGTCGCCTATATCACTAACTCACTATCCATGCTGGAAGCCTTAGAACAATTAGAACAGCACCATTACACGGCTATCCCTATTATTGATAATGAAGGAAAATATGTAGGAACACTTTCGGAGGGTGATCTATTGTGGAAGCTGAAAAACACAGCAGATTTAACCTTTGACAATATAGGGGAAGTTCCAGTAAGCGACATCCAAAAGCATGTTCATAACGAAAGTGTTCTCATTAATGCAGAAATGGAGGATATGCTGACGCTTGCTGCGGATCAGAATTTCGTTCCTGTGATTGATAATGAGGGTGTATTTGTTGGAATTATTAGGAGAAAAGATATCATTGAATATTACACTCGCAACATTACAGATTAATAAAAAATGACCAATCTCCATTACGGAGACTGGTCATTTTATTTTTCATCAAAATTACAGTTCAGTCAGGATAATCGTTCCTTGTGGGGTAATCGCTAAAGTATGCTCATATTGTGCTGACAATCCGCCGTCAATGGTACGCGCAGTCCAACCATCCGCATCAATTTTTGTTCTGTAACTGCCTGTGTTCAGCATGGGCTCAATGGTAAATACCATCCCCTCTTTAAGACGAGGCCCTCTCCCTGCTGGACCATAGTGAGGTACTTCCGGAGCTTCATGCATTTCTGAACCGATCCCGTGGCCAATAAAATCACGCACTACAGAAAACCCGTTAGACTCTGCATAAACTTGGATGGCATGCGCAACATCGCCAATACGGTTGCCTGCAACCGCCTGCTCGATTCCACGGAATAAAGATTCCTTAGTAGTGTCTAGAAGTTTGGTCGCCTGTTCACTAATATTGCCAATCCCGTAAGACCAGGCCGAATCTGCCAACCAGCCGTTTAAGTTAACAACCATGTCAATGGTTACGATATCCCCGTCTTTTAGCGGCTCTTTTTTCGGGAATCCGTGGCATATTACATCATTTACAGATGCACAGGTTGCGTACGGGTACCCATTATATCCTTTTTGCTCAGGAGTAGCTCCTTGAGACAATATAAATTTTTCTGCAAATTCATCAATTTCCCAGGTCGTAATACCAGGCTGCAAAATTTGCGCAATTTGACGATGACATTCAGCGAGAATTTTTCCCGCCGCACGCATTTTTTCGATCTCTTCCATCGTTTTCATGATAATCATAATATCGCCTCTTCTGTACAGAACACATCGCTCTCGGGCAACGGTTCTTCTTTTGTATTTAGTTTACCCTTTATATTATGAAAGAAAATCGCGAGAAATCCAAATCATTAGGCAAAAAAAATTATATTTTCCTTCCTGAATCTAAAAATAACATCATTTCTTATGAGAATGTTAGATGAAAGACGAGTGCCTTATCAGCAATTTCTCTTATCTTTCTAATAAAACATAAAGTTATTGTTATCGTTAAATTATTTATTATTCCTAAAAATTCCTTTATATGTTATATTCAAAATAACTGAGGAGGTGATACATGCCTGTAATTGAGTGCATTTACTGCAACCACCTGGAGGATACGCATAATCAAAGAAGCAACCCTATTTGATTAAGGAGGAAATGTTGATGAAATTCAGAAAGCATTTTTCGTTCCGGAAAATCAGTTTGTTAGTATTAATTAGTATCCTTACTCTTTCTATTTCTTTACCTCAACAGCAGGCAGCGGCAGCAAACACTTCTGTTAAAGGTTTTTATGTAAGCGGTACCAATTTATACGATGCCACCGGCAGTCCTTTTGTAATGCGCGGGGTGAATCATGCACACACTTGGTACAAAAACGATCTGGCTACTGCAATACCGGCCATCGCAGCGACTGGCTCCAATACCGTCAGAATTGTACTTTCTAATGGCAGCAAGTGGTCTCTCGATACTTTAGCTGATGTCCAAAATATTCTAAAGCTTTGTGATCAGTATAAAATGATTGCCATGCTGGAAGTGCATGATGCTACGGGCTCAGACAACACCTCTGACCTTAACGCTGCAGTAAACTATTGGATCAGCATCAAGGATGCTTTGATCGGTAAAGAAGATCGTGTCATTGTGAATATTGCTAATGAATGGTACGGTTCTTGGAACACTGCAACATGGGCCAGTGGATACCAAGCGGCAATTCCTGCGTTAAGAAATGCGGGCATTAAGAACACTTTAGTTGTAGATGCAGCGGGATGGGGTCAATACCCACAATCTATTTTCACTAGTGGTCAGGCTGTATTTAATTCAGACACCTTAAAAAACACTATTTTCTCAATTCATATGTACGAATATGCTGGAGGTAATGCTGCTACAGTCAAGAGTAATATCGATAGTGCCTTGGCTATTGGAGCCCCTGTGATTATCGGCGAATTCGGTGACAAGCACACGGGTGGAGATGTCGATGAAGCCACCATTATGAGCTACACGAAGGAAAAAAAGGTGGGCTGGCTCGCCTGGTCCTGGTATGGTAATGGCGGAGGCGTTGAATATCTGGATCTAGCCAGCGGTCCAGCAGGAACACTCAGCAACTGGGGAAATACAGTCGTTAATGGAGCAAACGGAACCTTAGCAACCTCCGTGCTTAATAAAATTTACACAACACCTGGTTACCAACCTGTGCCGGATGGTGGCACTACACCAACACCAACACCAACAGCTACACCTACGCCAACACCAACAGCTACACCAACACCAACACCAACACCAACACCAACACCAACAGCTACACCAACAGCTACACCTACACCTACACCTACACCTACACCTACACCTACACCTACACCTACACCTACACCTACACCTACACCTACACCTACACCTACACCTACACCTACACCTACACCTACACCTACACCTACGCCAACACCTACACCTACGCCAACAGCTACACCTACACCTACACCTACACCTACAGTAACACCTACAGCCACTCCTACCGGCTCGCCATCCAGTAATAATCTGGCACTTTACTACCGTGCAGCAGATACCAATGCTACTGATAACTCAATCAAGCCCTACTTCAACATCTATAACAACGGAACAACGGCAGTCAATTTAAATGGACTGAAAATTCGTTATTACTTTACTAAAGATGGAAGCGCATCTCTCAATGGAGTAATCGATTGGGCGCAGGTCGGTGCTTCTAATATATCGGTTGCCCTCGGGTCCACAAGTGGGACGAACGCCGACTCTTACGTTGAGCTTACTTTCAATGCTAGCGCGGGCTCCATACCTGCCGGTGGGCAGTCAGGAGAAATCCAATTACGCGTGCACAAAAGCGACTGGTCTAACTTCAATGAAGCAAATGACTATTCGTTCGATCCAACCAAAGTTTCCTTCAGCACTTGGAACAAAGTAACCCTGTATCAAAACGATGTACTGATCTCCGGTATCGCTCCTTAAACACATAAACCAGCGAGCCTCCCGGAATTGGAGACTTGCTGGTTTTTAAATTGAATCTGTTGTAGCGCAGATGTTGGGATCTTACTAGATTATTGTAGATCAAATGAAGGCTGTTGCTAGATTTGTCAGTCAACGGTGATCTACTGCTGTTAGCCTGCTCCCGGAATGTTACTACTCTGATGTTAGTTTACTGCCGGACTGTTACTACTTTGATGATAGTTTACTGCTGCTCGTCTATTGTTCCGCTAGTCGGTTGCTTCTCTTTTATTTGGCTGTTCTGCGTTACTTCACTATTGCTCCTGCTGTTCTGCGTATTACTCTATAATTGCTCCTACTGAGCTAATTTCACTCTGTCCACTATCTAATTCAATCCTTTCACTACTCTGATATTAGTCTACTGTCGCTCGTCTGCGCTCATCTGCCGTTCTTTACCTTTGGAGCGCTTTTGTCGTGATTTTCGGACTCAGATGACGCTATTTGTGCGATTTGAGCCGTTTTGAGCAACTTTCGGACTGGAGAGGCGCTATTCCTCTGAAAAAGGCCTGTTCCTGTCTCTTTTCATCCCCATAACGGCGCTGGTGTCCGAATACTCGTCAAATTGGCAAGATTTCAGGAAATAAGGGCTCCTGAGTCCGTCACCTTGTTAGTCTACTGCCGCTCGTCGCGCTCCTCTACTGCTCATCTGCTGCTCATCTCGCTCGTCTGCGCTCATCTGCCGTTCTTTACCTTTTGAGCGCTTTGTCGTGATTTTCGGACTCAGATGACGCTATTTGTGCGAGTTAAGCCGTTTTGAGCAACTTTCGGACTGGAGAGGCGCTATTCCTCTGAAAAAAGCCTATTTTGGCCTCTTTTCATCCCCATAACGGCGCTGGTGTCCGAATACTCGGCAAATTGGCAAGATTTCAGGAAATAAGGGCTCCTGAGTCCGTCACCTTGTTAGTCTACTGCCGCTCGTCAGCGCTCATCTACTACTCATCTGCTGCTCATCTACTACTCATCTGCCCCTCATCTGCTGCTCATCTACTACTCATCTACTACTCATCTGCCCCTCATCTACTACTCATCTTCTATTCGTCTGCGCTCGTCTGCGCTCACCTACCGTTCTTTACCTCTGGAGCATTATGTGTACGACACGACACCTCGCGCATCTAACTACGACCAAACCACAAAAATCCCGGCAGCCATCAACTGGCCCCGGGACATTTTTAAATCTACTTTCATTTAGTCATGGAAATTAAGTCCAGAGGTAACGGCTTTAACATAATCTGCACGGATCACGAAATCTCCAAAATGCTCGCCTTGTTGACGTTCTTTGGCATATCGGTGAAGAATAGGTTCAAGCGTCTCTAGGATCTCCTTCTCATCTATGTTTTCTTTATACATTTTATTGAGGCGATCACCCGTAAAGCCTGCTCCTAAATACATATTGTATCTGCCAGGAGCCTTGCCGATAAACGAGATTTCACCCAGCGCCGGTCTAGCACAGCCATTAGGGCAGCCGGTCATTCGGATCACAATTTCCTCGTCACGCAAACCAGCTTTATCTATAACAAGCTCCAGCTTATCTATCAACGAAGGCAGATAGCGTTCCGCTTCAGCCATCGCAAGTCCGCAGGTTGGCAGTGCTACACAGGACATGGAGCTGCGTCGCAATGCAGAAAGATGTGCTCCATCTGTTAGTCCATGCTGTTTAGCCAGCTCAGCTACTTTGCGTTTTTTGGCAGTAGTGACGTTGGCAATCGTTAGATTCTGATTCGGCGTTAGCCGGAAATCTCCAGTATGAATCTTAGCAATCTCCCGCAAGCCACTCATCAAGGTGTATCCTTCTTGGTCATGAATCCGTCCGCTTTGGATATAAAGTGTCAGATTCCATTTTCCGTTGGTCCCCTTCACCCAGCCGTAACGGTCTCCGTTGTGATCAAAATGATAATCACGTGCTGCTTCAAGCTGCCATCCGAGTCTTTCATGCAGTTCGTCTACGAACCAATCCAGACCATGGCGGTCAATTGTATATTTGAACCGTGCATTTTTGCGGACAGAACGATTACCATAATCCCGCTGGATCGTTACGGTCTTTTCTGCCACATCAATCAACTGTTCCGGACGGCAAAAACCAATTATACGTCCCAACTGAGGATAAGTACTGGTATCGCCATGAGTCATCCCCATACCGCCGCCTACAGAAACGTTGAAGCCGACTAGTTTCTCATTTTCCAGAATAGCGATAAAACCCAGATCTTGCGAGAATACATCCACATCATTAGAAGGAGGCACCGCTAGACCAATCTTGAATTTACGCGGTAAATATACCGGTCCATAGATCGGTTCTACTTCCGCACGTTCGCCTAAGCTATCTACTACCTTCTCACCGTCCAACCAGATTTCATGGTAAGCAGGCGTACGTGGTGATAAGTGATCACTTACTTTGCGCGCCCATTCGTAGACCTCTGCATGCACCTCTGACTGGTAAGGATTCGGATTACTCATTACGTTACGGTTAACATCGCCGCAAGCTGCCAGCGTCGTCATCAGCGTATCATTAATGCTGCGAATGGTTTTCTTAAGATTCCATTTGAGTACCCCATGCATTTGAAACGCCTGTCTGGTAGTCAGACGTAAGGTTCCATTGCCGTATTTTTGTGCCAGATCATCCATCACTAGCCACTGCTCTGGTGTCGCTACCCCGCCTGGGGCAACTACACGAAGCATGAACTGGAATGCAGGCTCCAGCTTTTGCCGTTCGCGCTCGTTGCGTAAATCCCGATCGTCCTGCATATAGCTTCCGTGAAATTTCAGCAGCCGATTATCATCTTCCGGCAAGCCTCCGGTAATCGGATTGCTTAATGTCTCAACAAGCGCGCCCCGCAGATAGTTACTCTCTTGCTTAATGTGCTCAACATCGCTTGGAGGCCCGCCGATCGGCTTAACCTTTTCATTGTTTGCCATTGTTGTTATCTCCCCCCGAAGTCATTCGATAACTTTCCTCTATCCATTAGTAAACATCACGTTGGTAGCGCTGCGCCTGCTGCATATTATCCAAATAAGCTGCCGCTTCTTCAGGACTCAGACCACCCTCATGCTGGATGACAGTAAGCAGAGCAGAATGAACATCATGTGCCATATGCTTTTCGTCTCCGCAAATGTAAATATGAGCTCCCGCTTGCAGCCATTCGTAGACCTCGCGGCTCTTTTCCAGAATGCGATGCTGAACATATACTTTCTCTTCGGTATCACGGGAGAAAGCAACATCCAGCTTAGTTAACAAGCCGTCTTTAAGCATTCTCTGCCAGTCCGTCTGATAGAGGAAGTCCGTCACAAAATGCCGATCTCCGTAGAACAGCCATGATTTACCTTCCGCCCCAAGCTCGCCACGTTCCTCCAGGAAAGAGCGGAAGGGTGCAACACCTGTGCCCGGTCCAATCATAATGATCGGTGCATCAGGATTCGTCGGAAGCTTAAAGTTCGGATTATGTTGAATGTAGATGGGCAACGTATCTCCCGGCTGGACTCTTTCAGCACAATGTACCGAGCAGACCCCATAACGCTCACGGCCATGTGCCTCATAACGTACAGCTCTAACCGTTAAATGAACCTCATCTGGATTAGCTTTATAGCTGCTGGCAATTGAATAGAGTCGTGCCGGAAGCTTGCGCAAAATAGTCACAAAGCTACTGGCCGAACCCTCCCATGGAGAGAAGTCCTGAACCAAATCGAGCAGATCGCGGCCTTGAATATATTCCTTAAGCTGTTGCGCACGTTCTGGCGACAATAGATCACTTAATTGGTTAGAAGAAGATAACTTCGCCGCTTGTTCAAGTAACGGTTTGGTCAATACAGTGATTTCATAGTGGTGAAGAAGGGCCTCACGTAAGGTGCCGTCTTCCCCTTTTTTATTAAATGGAACAATATCATTAGGATTCCAGCCCATAGTATGAATAATAGCGTCTACCAATTCAGGATGATTCTCCGGATAGACACCCAGCGCATCCCCTGGCTCAAATTGTATGTTAGAACCTTCTAGGGATAGCTCCAAATGGCGGGTCTCACGGTCAGAACCACGTCCGTTCAGATTTAGATTCTCCAATACTTCCGCTTTAAAAGGATGGTTGCGGGTATACAAAGGCTCCTGAGAATCTGCGTCTTCCGCAGCTTGAACCGCTTTTGCCGCAATGGCCGGAGCATTTAAATGTGCATTTAAGGCACTAATCACGCCTTCAAACCACTCGGTAACCGAATCATCATAATCAAGATCACAATCCACACGCGGACTTAACCGCTTGCCGCCAAGTTCCTCAAGCCGCTGATCGAAGTCCTTGCCGGTCTGACAAAAGAATTCATAGGAGGTATCCCCCAGTGCCAGCACTGAGAACTTCAGATTCTCTAATTGAGGAGCTCTTTTGCTATAGAGAAATTCATGGAACATCCGTGCATTATCTGGCGGCTCGCCTTCACCGTGTGTACTGACCAGCAATAGGAGGTTCTCAACCTTCTTAAGCGCATTGGGCTTAAAGCTGTTCATCGCAGTGAGTGTGACCTGAAATCCTTGCTCCTCCAGCTTGCGGGACAAGCTCCCAGCCAGCCGTTGGCAGTTCCCTGTCTGGGACCCAAACAACACGGTCACTTCACGTGAAGCTGCTGGTTGACTAACGGCACTACCTTCCACATTTCCTATCGTATTTGATTGTACTAATTGAACCTCGGCACCTGCCGATAGTGCAGTAGTAAGGCCCATGGCTGACAAATAACCGCTAAGCCATATTTGCTGTGTCTCCGTTAAGGATGGTAGAAGACGATTGAGTAGCTCGACTTGGCTCTCGTTAAAAGGACTGTTCGTTACCTGTAGTTGCAACAATATCCACCTCTCCTAAACATGAAATCTTCTGATGATCCGTACCTCATGAAATCAGGCTATCACAATAATTGTAAACGATCAATGATGTCGATTTACCCTAATAATTGTAATTTATTGAAAAAGTATCTATAAAGTACGTAAAAACCGATCAAAACAGTATGATTTAACCTGTTTTGATCGGTTTAATTATAAAAAGTGATACTATTTATAAAATATTGTGATAAATAAAAGCTATAATTTTTGCTGACTTTCGGGAAATAACACCTCGCCGATCCCCGTCTTAATCTTCACTATCTCCTCAAGCGTATTCGACAGCTCGCCGGGCGGATAAGGTTTAGTTAAATATTTTTGAATTACATCGTTTAGTTGGTTCTTATCCGATTGATCCAGAGCAGAAGAAATAACGATAGGTATATTTTCAGTTCTTGGATCTTCTTTAAGCATTCGGATCAAATCCCAGCCATCCAGTTCTTCACCCAACATCAAATCTACCACAATCGCCACAAATGGTGTTTTCAAGGCCTGATCAAAAGCTTGCTGTGGATGGTAATGATGGGTAACACGGAAGCCCTTCCCTTTAAGCTCTTCTGATAAAAGCAACGAAAGACTGTAATCATCTTCAACGATCATTACATTAGGCTTGAGCTCTTTATCGGTGCTCCATTTATTAAGCTCATCCTGTTGCCGGCTCGCTTCCGCATGGAGGATAGGGAGGCTAAACCAGACGGTAGTGCCCTCTCCTTCTACGGAATCTATACCGATATTTCCCTTTTGTTTCTCAATGATCTCCTTACAGATAGCAAGTCCGAGTCCTGTTCCTCCAATTCTTTTAGAGGCGCTATTATCCACTCTTCTGAATTTTTGGAATAGCTGTCCTATTTGATCCTTAGGAATGCCAAGACCATTATCCTGGATACGTATAATAATTCTATCCGACTCGTTATGCAGCAGTACTTTAACTTCATTGTTATCAGGCGAGAATTTAATCGCATTACTTAACAGATTCGTCAGAACTTGGACAATCTTGTCCTTGTCCACATCAACATCCGCATTTAAAGCCTCATCCACTAGGAGCACATGATGGGTACTGCTCAGTTTATATTGATCAATTACACCTAATACAATTTCACTGAGATTCAAATGCTCCGTGATATATTGCTGCTTACCTGACTCCATTCTCTGCAAATCAAGAAAATCATTAATGAGCTCCGTCAGTCGTTTAGCTTCCTTATGAATCGTCTCCAGATATTTAAGCTGCTTCTCAGGCTTCATGGTCTTAGACAATAACAGTTCTGTGAAACCAAGTACACTCGATAGCGGTGTTCTTAGCTCATGACTTACCGTACTGACAAGATCAGATTTCATAAGGTCCAGCTCATATTCTCTAGTGATATCTCTGTAGACAAACAATGTACCAATACGCAGCTCGCGACGGAATACAGGGATCGCATACACGTCAATATGCTTCTTCGATTCAGTTCCAATGGAGTATTGCATGCTGCTGGATTCCAGAGCATCCTCAGCAATCGCTTTTTCAAAAAACATCCGAAGTTCATGATTCTCATTCGAGTGCTCAATGAAATAATCCATCCATTTCTGACGGGGAATCAAAGTTCCTTCTGTCCACTCATAATTAAAAATGTTGCTCAACGCTTTATTCATCTGCAGGAGCATACCTTCTGTATTCACAAATTGTATGCCCTCGTTCACATTATTTACGATGTCCCGATTCAGCTTTCGTCCATGTTCAATCTCTTCATACATGAATAAACGTTCAATCGCCAGCGCTACGCGGTTCATCATCCCCTGAACCTCATTAATCTCTTCTTTGCTGAAGGAATGACCAATCCGGCTGCCACAGAACACTGCAAGAATCTCATCCTCTGCGTTCACAACAGTAGTGTAGAAGTCGTAAACATAGACCTCACTCGCAGAAATCCCTTGCTCTGATTGTGTGGCCAGGCGCTTGATTAGGTACGTTTTTTCCGCTTGCAAGCGATATAACATCTCATTATTCTCATGATCAAGATAACGCTCCACATTCTCCTGGGGAATGCCTTTCACAGCCGCGATATTATCTTTCACAAGCAGGAAGAAACTCGAATCAAAGGCATACAGTCGATGCATAAACTCAATAAACTTATCCGCAAATTCATGTTTATCCAAAGTATAAGTAATATCATGATTGAGCTGATTATTAAGTTCAAGCATCATCTTGGTCTGTTCTGTGTTTTTTAACGTTTCGGCTAGCTCCTGCTGCACGCTTTTCATTGAGGTGATATCGTTCGCAATAAGGATGTATTGATAAATCACACCCTCTTCATTCAGGTAAGGCACAATCGTCAGATGCAGCCAGATGGGCAATCCGTCTTTGGCTAGAATCTGCAGCTCATTGTTCCACACTCCGCCTGTATTTAATTTGTTAAAGATTTTCTGATAACCCTCATCAGAGAGATTATAAAGTTCAAATAACTTATAGGTGTAACCGATAATCTCAGACTTTTTATAGCGGGTATATCCACTTAAATTATCATTCGCGTAGGTAAAGACACCTTTAGCAGTAAGGATCCCCACCGCAGACGATTGATCCAAGGCTTTCATCATACTCTCAATTTCACTAAGCGAGCGCTGCAGCCTATATTGCTGATCCTGAAGTTCATCCTGCTGCGCATGCAGCTCTTCATTCTGCATCATCAATTCTTCTTCTTTATCTTGAATACTTCTAGCCATATTTAGAAAAGCATCATAAAGTCGGCCAATTTCATCTTGATTCTTAAGCTTGCCCAGAAGAATTTCTTCTCCTGCAGCCAGGGAATGGGTTGCCCCTTCCAGCTTCAGAATAGGATCTATTAGGTTCTTCAGAATCCGCCAGATCATAAAGGTGAAGATTAGCAGAATAATCGTGCTGAAAAAGAATGCGATAAAGGTAAACTCATTGGCACGTTTGATGTAATCCATAGCCATAGTATTTAATGCGGCATCGGATCGTTGCTTGTACTCTTTTGTATACATTAAAAAATCATTTACTGATTTCGTGTTGCCATCTGCGGATAGAGCTCTCAAAGACACATAATCGTCTGCCTCGACAAACCGAATCGCTTCCGGCAAAACTTTAGTTTTGTACTGAACATAAAATGCTTTCAAACCATCTCTAAACAAGGCTTCTTCCGGAGATAAATTGAGATTAGAATAGGTATCCAGAATCTTATCAAAGTTAACAAGTCCTAAGTTTAAGAGCTCTAATTCATTGTCACTCTTAAGTGCGCTGAATCCCCTCGCTCGGAAAAAAACCTCATTTAACGCAGTCGCCAATTCGTTAATCGTGTCCGCCTTATTTTGCAGAACTTCACGGTCTCTACTTAATTTGTTCTGCTCATTGTTTATGAAAAACAAAAATACAGATCCCATAAGAATGATTAACGAAAAAACCAAGGCAATGATACGAAAATATCTATTTTTAATACTGTGATTAGAGCTGCTACCCTTTGTCACTTAGGATCCCCTCCACAATCTGCAAGAGTTCCATCGGACTAAAAGGTTTTGGCATAAAATAACGTGCGCCTGCATCTACCGCTCGAAGACGATCTACATCTTGGGCTTTGGCTGTTAACATTAAAATAGCTGTAGCCTTCTTTTTCTCATCATCCAGTTGACCTAGGACTTCAATCCCTGTCATTTCAGGCATCATATAATCCAATATCACCAAATCATAATGATCCTGTGACAATTTTGAAAGCGCCTCTAATCCGTTCTCGGCAGTGTGGATCTCCACGTCTTCCAAATCTTCTAAGGTGTCTACGATTAACATTCGTAATACTTCTTCATCATCCACTACCATTACCTTTTGCATAGCTGCCTAGTTCCCTCCGCTTTAGATCTCTCCTGGTGCTCACAACATATTCAGAACCCAATTAGAACAAAAATCTATGAGCCAACCGCTCTATCCTCGACAATAACTCAGGCATATGGACCGGTTTGACTACATAATCATCGGCACCCATCTGCAGGGCATGTACAATATCCGCCTGATTATTCCTTCCCGTCAACATGATCACTAATATATTTACTTCCGGATACGTTTTGCGGATTCTTTCCAGAACTTCTACTCCATCCAGATCAGGCATCACACCATCCAGCAAAATAATATACTTCTCATCCACGGCATACCAATCCGATTGCAGGAAATCAAGCCCATTCACATAGCTGCTAACCTTCACCTCAGCAATATTCTCCGGCTCCCAAATGGCGAACTGACTGGTCACAATTCTCCGAATTAGCGTATCGTCATCCACAACAATCACATTCAGAACCGAATGCTTTTTAGTAGTGGATAAATGGTCCGAATAAAGCGTTGTCTGATTCCTTCCAGCATGCTTACTGGCATAAAGAGCCTGATCTGCTTCCTCAATCAATTTATCGGCTATATTCTCGGCATCTGTTACCTCAGAAATCCCGCTAGAGATAGTCACATGAAAGATTTCATTTTTCGCAAAAAAGTCAGTCGCCGCAAACCGCTCTTGAATACGTTGTATAACCAACATTGCAGATTCCGCATCCGTGTGAGGTAAAAATACTGCAAACTCTTCTCCCCCATAACGGCAAAAGGTATCCTCCAGACGGATGGAATTCTTCACAAGCTCGGAAAAGCCCTGCAGCACTTCGTCTCCGATTAGGTGACCATATGTATCATTAACGTTTTTAAAATAATCCAAATCAATCAGCGCTAACGAAAATACGCGGTTGGTCCGCTTAAAATCACCAATCAGCTGCTTCATGACTTGATTGAAGTGTTTGCGATTGAATGCGCCGGTCAAATCATCGACGATGATGGACTCCTGCCATTCTCTTTTGAGCTGAAAGCGATTTTTGATCAATACCAGAAATAAATCAATATCTACAGGCTTCGGCAAAAAATCCATCACCCCCAGCGAATACGCCTGCATTTGGGTAGCTTTGGAGTACTCCCCACTTATAATGATAATGGGAATTCGTTCTTTTTTAGCCTTGCCGATAATTTGGTTCAACACCTCAATCCCGCTTTTATCCGGTAAAAGAATATCCAGCAGAATGAGATCTGGTTTCGTTTCATAAAAGATTTTGAGTCCCCGTTCAGCAGATAAGGCAATGCTTACATAGTAATTCTGCCTCTCCAACGACTCTTTCAGATAAGCAACTAACTCTACATCATCGTCGATAAGAAGAATATCATTCTGCGTGAGCGTCTCAGCAGGTCCCTTTTTATCCAATGCTTTGACAGAGCTTGAAGCTGCCAATGAATGGACATTAAACAATGGAATCAGTGGATATAAATAATCCCCCCATTCCTCGACTGACCAACTCTTAAGACTGCTTTCCATGAAATAGGGCAGCGTATCCTCGGCAAATTGTTCGACATCTGGTAATCCGACAGTTCCAGCAGTGCCTTTTAAATTATGCAAAAAACGATAAATGTCCTTTTCCTTCACTTCCGCCTGTTCCGTCCATTCCTGGAGGGTCATCTTCGTTCTTTGCTCAACCATGTCTTTATATTTTTGTGTAGTCATATTTACTCCTTCAGACTATCATATCAAACTCTCAGTTCATCACATTTTTTATAGGCTGTCAAATGAATTTTCTATAATTTCAGCTGCCAAAACAAATATTTAATCAAACTGACAAAAAACCTTTGGTTGAAGCTTGTTTCATCATTTGCAATAATAGTTGGAATGGTTCATTCCGTATACACGGTGAAATCAACAAATACAAAGGGAGGCTGTATTCATGAAGGGGATTATTACTGTATTAGGAAAAGATAAAGTAGGGATTATCGCTAAAGTATGTACATATCTAGCCGAACACAATTTGAACATTCTGGATATTTCGCAGACGATTGTTCAAGATTATTTTAACATGATGATGATTGTAGACATTTCTAGCTCAACTAAAGCTTTTGAGAATATTGTAGAGGAATTACATTTGCTTGGCGAATCGATTGGCGTGGAAATCAAGCTTCAGCATGAGGATATTTTTAATATTATGCACCGAATCTAGGAGGATGGCTGACCATGATATCACTAGTGGAAGTACAAGAAACGAATAAGATGATTCGTGAAATGAATCTGGATGTGCGTACCATAACGATGGGGATCAGCCTCATGGATTGTGCCCACACGGATATGCGCACCTTTAATCAAAATGTATATGACAAAATCACCAGATCCGCTGAAAAGCTCGTAAAGACGGGTGAAGATCTGGAAAGACAATTTGGGGTTCCTATCGTTAACAAACGGATTTCTGTCACACCCATCGCTATTGCCGCTGGTGCGGTGAAGACAGATACCTATGTACCTGTTGCTGAAATCCTGGACAAGGCTGCAAAAGAGGTAGGCGTTAACTTTATCGGCGGCTTCTCTGCACTTGTACAAAAAGGCTGCACCAAAGGCGATCGTATTCTGATCGACAGTATTCCAGAAGCATTGGCAGTCACTGAAAGAGTCTGCTCCTCGGTCAATGTCGGTTCCTCCAGAAGTGGAATCAACATGGATGCTGTGAAATTAATGGGTGATATCATTATCCAAACTGCGGAACGCACCAAGGATCGGGATTCCATCGGCTGCGCCAAGCTGGTAGTCTTCTGTAATGCCGTTGAGGACAACCCTTTTATGGCCGGAGCATTTCACGGGGTTGGAGAGCGGGAATGTGTCATCAACGTTGGCGTCAGCGGTCCTGGTGTCATCAAACGTGCGCTTGAAGAGGTTCGAGGACAGGATTTTGAAACCTTATGTGAAACCATTAAACGGACAGCCTTCAAAGTCACACGTGTCGGTCAGCTAGTTGCTCAAGAGGCTTCCAAACGGATGAATGTTCCTTTTGGGATTATCGATCTATCCTTAGCTCCTACTCCAGAAATCGGAGATTCCATTGCCGAAATCTTTCAAGTCATGGGTCTGGAGGAAGCTGGGGCTCCGGGAACAACCGCTGCTCTGGCGATCCTAAATGACAATGTTAAAAAAGGTGGCGTGATGGCCTCCTCCTATGTAGGTGGACTTAGTGGAGCCTTTATTCCAGTCAGTGAAGATCACGGCATGATTCAAGCGGTTCAGCGGGGTGCCCTTACACTAGAGAAGCTGGAAGCTATGACCTGTGTGTGTTCCGTGGGACTGGATATGATCGCTATCCCCGGAAGCACCACCAAGGAGACCATTTCCGGCATCATCGCGGATGAAGCTGCAATCGGCATGGTGAATAACAAAACCACTGCGGTTCGCGTGATTCCAGTAATCGGCAAGGACGTTGGTGAAATGGTCGAATTTGGCGGCCTGCTCGGATATGCACCAGTTATGGCAGTGAATGGCTTCAACTGCGCGAATTTCGTTAATCGTGGCGGACGAATCCCTGCACCAATTCATAGCTTTAAGAATTAATAGAAACCTCTAACAGCAAGTCCCTATTTGTACTTAGGAGACTTGCTGTTTTTTTATATTCTAAAGCTGAGAATATTAGTTTATCTTGATTAAGCCCGTTGAATGCCGATATTAGGCGTTCCGCCAGTCAAATCGATAAATAATACATAATCATTTCCATCTGTGCCCTTCAGCACGAGACCCGTCTGACCTACAGCACCTACAGAAAAGTATCGAACCTGTTGCAGGCTGGTAGGAGCGCCTGGTGGCAATGTTGCTTGGTTCGTAGCGATCAACCGGGTTGCAGCTCTGATGGTGCCTGCCCCGCTAATTTCACCGGTAACCCCCAGATGACCGAGTATGGATTCACTGCCGTTCACATTTAGGCTTCCCATTATAGTCTGACTACCATTCAAATGCAGATTCGAATCGATAGTCTCATTTCCATTAACGTGCAGATCATTTTGAATGGTCTGACTTCCTGTAACTAGAACGCTATCGAAGGTTGGCAAGGCGATCATCCCTTTCAGGTTTTATAGTATATCTTATGTTAAACAAGCCAGCCCTGTCATAGATAGATATACAGCTTTCACTAAATCCGCTTTTTATCTTCGAGACTCTGATTAATGGTCTTATACCTAAAGTCAAAATAACCCCCTACACATATAATGATTAGCAAGACTCGGTGCTAGAGCGGACGACTGGCTCCACAGAACACAGGAGGAATTATGAAGAAGACAGCTAATAGGCTCACTCCTGAAAGGCCTTCAAGTCACGAAGTCACCATCAGCCAAGTTAATCCATCGCAACACCATAACCTCATCCTAGAGATGAACTCTTATAGAGCAGAGCCTTTGCAACGGGAACTCAAACAATTAAGAATATTGCTGCTGGTTCCTACAGAGGCAAGCGGTAAAATGCCTAATGTACGACTTTTTAAAGATCAACTAAGGCATCTGGTCAAAGAAGTACTTGCTATTAAATTCCAGCATAATCTGGAGGAATATTTAGCCCATTTTCAACCTGATCTAATATTAGCTCTAGGATCGGAGACCGTATTTCCGGAGGAGAACCTCCCTGCTCTGAAAGCTTCCAATGTTCCCAAAGCGGTATGGATGGCAGATGCCGCTTGTCTTACTCCAACAGAACGTAATCTGGCATTGTTATTCGATTATATTTTCACACAGAACATAGCTAATCTGATCTATTACCAGGGTTTATGGGGCAAACACTCCAGCTATCTCCCATATGCTGCGGATACGGATCTCTATTATCCAAGACGTGTGGAGGACTGTTATCAGAGTGATGTACTCATTCTGGGCGATTTTCAAATCGATAGTGTGCTTTACACGTTGGCGTATTCAGACCTACTTCAAGGCCTTAAGGTAAGGATTGACGGGCGTGGTTGGGAACCCCCCAGAAATTTCATTGATATCACCCATAGTAAAGATATGTCCAGCTATTATAATGGAGCAAAAATCGTCATCAATTGCACTGGTTCTGTGCAGCAGATTATGGAGGTCACCGCTTGCGGTGTATTTCAGTTAGTGGAGGATCATCCCCATCTTCATAATTACCGAATTGCAGAAGAAGATCTCATTCGTTTCCAGAACTTCAAAGAGCTCTCCGATAGCTTTAAGCACTATTTTTCACATAGTGAAGAAAGAAGAATTTCTGCCTCTCGTGCCCTAAAGGAACTTAAATATAACCATTCTTATATCCAGCAAGGAAAGTTACTGCTGAGAAAAATATTCAAGGAACCATAGGGGGTGACCTGACTTGAAATGCATTGCTTTTGTATTGCCTCAGTTTCATCAGATCTCAGAGAACGATTCCTGGTGGGGTGAGGGTTTTACAGAATGGACGAATGTCAGGAAGGCTGCAGCCCTTTATCCTGAACATGATCAGCCCAAGAAGCCATTAAATAATAACTACTATGATTTAACGGATCCTAAAGTGAAACAATGGCAGGCAGAGACCGCAAAGGCTCATGGCATTTACGGTTTTTGTTATTATCACTATTGGTTTAATGGCAGGCGACTGCTGGAACAACCGGTTCAGCAGATTCTTGCGAGCAAAGAGCCTGACTTCCCCTTTTGCCTTTCTTGGGCTAACGAACCCTGGACACGTAGCTGGGATGGCACCGAAGAGGATGTCCTGATGCCACAGGAATACGGAGAAGAACGGGATTGGCGAATGCACTTTTATGCTTTACTGGAAGCCTTCAAAGATGATCGTTATATCCGGGTGGAGGATAAGCCTGTCTTTATCATTTATCGGTCTGCTAGTATCCCGCACTGTGAAGAAATGCTTCAATATTGGCGCGAATTGGCTCTGCAGAACGGACTTAAAGGACTTCATCTGGTCCGGACACTGGGCGGTTTCCCCCTAAAGAAAGAGCAAGGATTCGATGCCAGTCTGGAATTTGAGCCGCATTACACATTCGCACATGGCGGGGTTAAGCATTTATGGAGCTCAAAGCAGGTGGAGGATCAGAGGCATATCGTAATTGATTATGATGAGTTATGGGAATCTATGTTGGAGCGGACACCCCATAGAGACGGAGAAATCATATATCCGGGAGCCTTTGTCAACTGGGATAACACACCACGTAAAGGCCCTGCCGGACAAAGCACCTTAGGCGCTAATCCTCAAAAATTCGGCCAATACCTTTCACGACAAATTGAGCGCGCCAAAAAAATGTTCAAAAGTGAATATATTTATATCAACGCCTGGAATGAATGGGCTGAAGGGGCCTACCTAGAACCGGATGTACGTTATCAATATCAATACTTGCAAGCCGTTAAGGAAGCCTTACAGTTTCATCACAAAGAAGATCCTTCTTAGCCGTAGCGCCAGAAGGATCTTTTTCATGGTATGTTATCTTTCCGATGACTGCACTCTGGCGCTTCTTGCACTCACCAATCTCCAGCCAGTTAATAAAGCAGCCACTAGACATATCGATGCCGAGGTTACAAACACTACATGCATGCCCTCGATAAATAACTCTGGCCGACCAGGAACTAGCCCTGTCACCCTATAGCCGGCTTTACTGCTCATCACTTGAAAAAGAATTGTAGTAGCAATTGTTATGCCGACAACCATACCCACATTACGAACTAACGAATTGACACTACCCGCAGAACCAAGCTGTGTTCTTGGTACCTTAGACATGACAAGCGAATTGTTCGGCGATTGAAATAGACCACTTCCTATCCCCAGCATAGCGATCCACACACCTACCAGCACAACAGAGCTTCCTACATGAAGCTGTGCTAATCCGAACTGCGCAATAACCATGACCACCAGCCCTGCAAAAGTCAAAAATTCCGAGCCTATTTTATCCGATAGCGCTCCACTCATTGGAGCCACGACTACCATACATATCGGCAACAGCATTAACAAAAAGCCTGCATAGAATGGCGATAAATTAAGCATGTTCTGTGCATAAAACGGCGCGATAATATTGAAGCAGAAATTCGCTGTAAATACGAGAAAACCACATAAGATACTTAAAGAAAACAACGGATTCTTAAATAATGACAGCTGCAACAGCGGTTCTTTTCTGCGAAGCTCCATCCATATGAAAGCAACGAAGCTGACTACAGCAACAATTATTGATGTAACAATTAAGCTGTTACCATATCCAAGCTGTTGACCTAGTAATAATCCTGCGAACAAAGTAATGATAAAGACAGCGAACAGTAAACTGCCCGGCACATCAATCGAAGATTTCACTCTCGTTAAATCCTTAGGCAATACCTTCCATCCAAAAAATATAGCGATCAGGCCAATAGGGACGTTTACCCAAAAGATATACTCCCAGCCTAAGGTGGAAACCATAATCCCGCCTAGACTTGGACCGGCTATACTTCCCAGAGACACGAATGTACCAATGAAACCAAGGGCTTTACCACGCTCCGTGGCAGGAAAGATATCCGTAACAATTCCCTGACTGTTCGCCATGGTCATCGAAGCACCTAAGGCTTGAATTACGCGCGAAGCAATTAAGGCTGGTAAGCTTACACTAAGCCCACACAGCATAGATCCAATAACAAATACAATCGTGCCAATCTTAAAAATTCGAATCTTTCCTACGATATCTCCAAGCTTGCCGAAGAAAAGGATCGCCGCACAGATCGCCATTAAATATCCTGTTGTTACCCATTCGATTTGCGCCATGGGCAGCTTCAGTTGTTTGGATAGCTCAGGCAGAGCAATATTGACAATACTACCATCAAGGGTGGACATAAACGTAAAAATATTCAGAACAATTAAGATCATCCAGCGCTTCTTCTGAATTTCTTTATCCTCCTGATAGGTTGCACTTACAGAACTCATAACTAACACCTCATTAAATATTAATAATCACTGTTTAGTTGCGCACGCAACCAAACTCGCCATACCCAGTGTACAACAATTTAGTTGCGTGCGCAACGACTTTATTGTACACTTTATTTCAAAGCAACAAATGAGCGAACATATAACCCAAAGAGGTGTCTATATTGGCAAGAGAGCCTATCGGGAAGCTAATTTCCCATCTTCACCGTCAAAATCAAAAGAAACTGGTTAAGCAATTTGTCCCCTATGGAATCGGTAGTGGTGGACAGCATAGCTTTCTTAAATTGATTCTTTCTCGACCAGGCATTACTCAGGATCAGTTAACTGCCGAATTGAAGTTCGATAAAGCAACTACAGCACGTTCTGTGAAGCAATTAGAGAATTCGGGATATATCGAGCGCAAAGACGATCCTAATGATCGACGCTCTCACCTTCTATATCCTACCCCAAAAGCCATCAATTTCTTCCCAGTTTTACAGTCCATCTTAGATGAATTTAATAAAAGCCTTGTGGGCCATTTAACCGATGAAGAAGTAGAGCAACTACATTTCCTGCTGCAAAAAATCAGCAAAAACGAAGAATAGAACACAAGAAAAAGGATGTCCCACAGCCATTAGGCTGTTGAGGCATCCCACGTTTACTTTTGCTTTACAAGCTCAGTAACTTCTTCCGTAATCTCTTCTCCGCCCATACTCTTCCATTTAGCTACAAACGCATCAAAATCACTAAGCGGTGAATCACCCACAATGATATTTAAGAACGTCTCATTCTCCAGATTCTGCAGTTCCGGCCATTTAGTCTTCATAAGTCGGGTGTTCCCATAAAAGACCCCACGCACTCCCTCTATAGCAGTTGAGGTTAACACAGCTACTCCATATTTATACGCATTCGCTGCTTTCCAGCCTTCTAGATCTTTTTTGGGCTGCTCTGTTTCCGCTACCCATTGATCATAAATGAGCCGGGTATCAGAATTTAATGTATCCGGGTCTATCTTTCCGTGCAAAGCCTGCTGGATATCAGCATAATGTTTCTCAATCGCATCCCTATAATCTATCAGAAGATCGAACGGATAATAAGCACGCAGCTGAATGCCTGTCTGCGCAGAGAAATCACCCAGCTTTTTTACCTCCTCTTGATTAGGATCCTGTCTTCTTTCGAGTCTTGTAAACACGTTTAATTGCTTGATTACAGCCTCAGGATGTTCAAACCCTTTACGCACAACAAGATATCGATCTGTTACCGGCGCTAAATGAGCGACAAACTTACCGGAATCGTCAACTGGAGCTGCATATGCTCTCCATTCTGCCTTCGTATCCAAAGCCACTGCCTCTGATAAAGGATAATAAGGCATCCACCAAGGACCAAAAAACATCCCGGATTTACCTGTAATAATAGGCTCCTGAGTTTCCTTATATAGTGCAAAGTCCGGATCCAGCAACCCGCGTTTATACCAATCAGCAAGTTTAGCAAGCGCTTGTTTGGTCTCTGGTGTAATGGAGCCATACACGATATTGCCGTTGTTATCCTTAATCCAATTCGTGGGGAAAGCGTGAAATGCACTAAACACAGCATCCAGACCATTAACTAATGGTTTAGTTCCATATACGATATTTTTGTAGCCGCTTAGACCGACGGTATCTCTTTTTCCATTTCCATCAGGGTCTTTTTCAATAAAAGCTTTGGCAATTTTCTCGATGTCTTCAAAAGTTTGAGGAGGCCGCAGCTCCAGCTTCTCCAGCCAATCCTGACGTACCCAGAGCAGCACGGGAGAGTCAGCATCAATAGCTACATTCGGTAATCCATATAGTTTACCATCGCGGGAAGCGTCCTCTAATGCCTCACCCTTTGTAGAATTGTACATATCCTTGATAAGTTCAGATCCATATATTTTATAAGTCTCTGTCAAATCTTCAATCATATCATTATCAATTAATTTCTTCAGTTGATCACGATCCACAACCATGGCATCAGGCAAATCGTTGCTATCAATGGCAAGCTGTACCTTTTGCGTAAAAGCATCCTCACCCTTCGCTTCCCAGGAGTGAACCACTTTTATATTCGTAATGCTCTCTAAATAACGGGTGATTGGATTGTTATCGTTGCTGTCACCTGTATTAAGTCGCGAGTCGGGAACCTTAAACCCTACTCGGATCACAATCGGATCCTCATATTTGCTATAAGCAATAGAAGTATCTTCATCCCCTGCCTGAGGGCTTGCAACCGAATCTACAGTACCGATATTGTCACGACATGATGTCATTCCAATAACCATAAACACTAGGAGGATAGATTTCCAAAATTTCATATTTGGTTTTTCCCCTCCGCACGGAATTCACTTGGTAATTTACCAATACGTTCTCTGAATAATCTGCTGAAATAACGATCATCCTCAAAACCGGACCGCGAAGCAATCTCACAGACGGGAAGAGTAGTCTCCAGCAGCAGTGATTTGGCAAGCTCCAGCCGCATTCCCCGTAAACATTCACCAAATGTCTCTCCGGCAAAACGAGCGAAACATTGGCTGAAATAACCACGGCTCATATTAATGACGGCTGCTACGTCGCTCTGATTGATTTTGTCACCTGCATGGCTCTGCATATAACGAACTGCGCGAATAAGACAAGACATAACCTCTTTAGTTAATCCAAGCTCCAGCATTCTTCGTCCCACATGATCAGAAAATCGCCGCAGCCAGTTCTTCCAATAGCACCAGTTCAGATTATGGGAGATGTCCCTTTCCAGTTGAGCAGCATCTTCAGGCTTTAATAGTAAAGAGCTCCAGCTTTGTATTAGAGAGTGTGCAAACGCCAGAAACTGATCAGAACGGGGTTTCTGCTGAAGTATGTTTGCTACAAATTTCTCCCACTCATTTCCATCAATTGTCCACTTTAGATTCTGTGCTTGCTCCAGCAGATTATCCGCCTCTTGTTTTGAATAGGGAGCCGCTGGTTCCTTCTTTATGTCTTCATATTTCAATGAGGTCAAATCCTCAGGTTCAGGATGATAAAATAGAATACGGCGTAATTTCGCAGTGAGCTGTTCCTCCAGTTCCTGCAAGGGTTGATCTCTCAATCCACTGATCAGCGCGGTCTGCCATCGTCCGGATAGCTGGATCTTAAGCTCACGTTTGCTCTCATCTATTGAGAAACGATGTAATAAGGGCGACATCCACATCTCATGAAAAGTAATGAGCGGATTATTTTTCACGCTGGACAGCTGAAATAATTCTTCTTCATTGCATTGATGATTTAGGGGCAAATACAGCAGAGCCTTATCAGCAGCCATACGTTTACTTTCCCCACGAACCAGAGCATCCCGTGTATTGTCCTCCCATTTAATACGATCGACAAGACGTCTGATGGTTTCATCCGCATTTTCCATCTCAAGCAGTGTTTTTACAATATAGTCAACGGCTCCTAAACGCATAGCCTCCTGAACATAGTCAAATTCATGATGACAAGTAAGGACAACACAGCGAATGCCTGCGAACCGTTGTCTAACCATTTTAATAAGCTCGAAGCCTGAAATGCCTGGCATGGTCAAATCCACAAATAATAAATCTACTTCCTGCTGTTGAAGCAGCTCCAAAGCAGATTTACCATCACCTGCCTCCCCAACTATAACAATCCCTAAGGATGACCAGTCGATCAGGGAAATGAAGCCTTTTCGTACGAGTCTCTCGTCATCGACAACTACAGCCTTAATCATCGAAGTCCTCCTTACCTTTCCTCGGAATCACAATGGATACAACCGTACCTTCTCCTGGCTTACTGAACATCTCTAGCTTCATTTGTTCTCCATAATAGGTTCTAAGCATCCGGTTCACATATGAAAAACCAATTCCAAGTCCCCGTTTTTTCGCTCCATCATCAGACAACAGCTGATCTAATGTATCTGCATCCATCCCAGCGCCATTGTCTCTCACACATAGCTGAACCTCTCCTTCACCATGTTTCGTTATCTCAACATCTACCTTGCCATTATCGCTTAATCCATGATAAATCGAGTTCTCCACCAGAGGCTGAAGCAGAAATCTCGGGACTGCCACAGACAATACATCCTCATCAGCTTCAACGTTAAATTCAAATTCATAATCATAACGAATACGCTGCAGCTCCATATAATTTCGAATCGCTTCAATTTCCTCGCCAATGGTAACAATGATGCTTTGCTTTCCCAGATTATAATGCAGCACCTTTACAAGAAGAGTGACCAGCTTGTCGATCTCCTTCTGGCCGTTTAGCCGGGCCATCCACTGTACCGTATTTAAGGTATTATGCAAAAAATGAGGATTGATCTGGCTGAGCAACTTCTCAATCTCAAATTGGCTTTTCTGTTTCTCATTATGGGCAACCGCAACAATCAGCTCATTCACCTGTTTTTTCATCTGCTGAAAGTTGGTAAGCACGAAATCAAATTCTTCCACATTCGTATAAGCTACCGGAGCGGTGACATTTTCCGCCATTCGGTTGATTTCAAGGTTGACCTTACGCAACGGACCATAAATTTTCCTCCAGATGATCCAAGCCAGAAATCCGGCAAAAAGAAGGGTAGAGAAGGCAAGTAAGATCATTTTATAAAACCAAGAATAAATTTCACTGTTGAATTCTGATTTTTTCACAACGGCAATAAGCTTCCAGCCCTGAGGACTCGCGTAACGAAAAAGATGATATCCGCTTAGCGTTTCATGGGTGAGATTGGAGTTGCTTCCCGCAGCTTTAATAATACTTAGCGGAAGTTTGCCATCGATCACTTTCGTACTATTACCTTGCTGATTGACCAGCAGATGATTTACTTTCATCCCGTAGGACTCCTGATTGAAGATTTTGCGAAACAAACTATAATTCGTCTCCAAATAAATATAAAGCTTATGCTGGCCCGGCACACGGACAATCCGCTGCTCCGAGAATACGAGATTATCACCAACAGCGTACATAGTGGGATGTGGTCCATAATAGTCAGCCCCGTTATATCGCATAAAAGACGGCAATGTACTGATATCAAAATTTCTGCGTGCGCTCATGTTGGTGAACAGAACGGGATCATCGCTGTCCGGCATAATGTAGGCTGTAAGTCCAATATAAGGGTTCGTAAAATTGACTAGATTGATCTTCTGGTTGATGGAATTCATCATTTGCGATTTGCGAAAAATTTGTTTTTCCTGAATAAATGAGGACATCTCCTGCACAATCTGACCGTCCAGAGCAAACTGTTTGGAGGCAAAATCCATATTGTCGATGGCATTCTCCAGGCTTGAGGCTTCCTGTCTCAGACTAGCGCTGATCCCGTTGCCAATTTTACCTGAAAGGATGGAGTAAATAGAGGTGTAGGTTACGAATCCTACTAAGAGAAGCGGAAGTAGTGTTCCGATTACTAGATAGATAAATAAGGTATTGCGTAAGGATTTGACAGCTGGAGTATGACTCCGCAGGGGTACTCTTACCATCTGGATTATCCTCTTCTTTCTATCTGAAAGCGTTTTATATTAATGTGAGAATACCACATTTATCCTTAATTGAATAGAATAAGGCAGAACAGCCTCCACGCCGCCCCGCCTTATTTTATAGTTACTAGCCGTGTTTATTTAACGCTTTTACGGGCCTCGAACAATTCCTCAGCCTTTTTAATCGAGAAATCCATAACTTCAGAATACCCAAGACCATTTACCTTATCATGCATTTCTTTATTCAATTTATCGTATTCCGCTTGATCTTTAGCAAAGACCATTTTCCAGGAAATCTGTTGAATAACCGTACCGATTTGTTTATTCTTTTGTTCCACTGTTTTATCCATGGTTAATGGCTCTTTGCCAGTGAAGCCTTGTGGTGCTACAGCCAATAGATTGTTTTTCTCAAAATACTCCTTAGGAGTCAGAACACCCATTTTCGCTCTCCAGTCACTATCAAGCTTGGAAGGGTTACGCTCTAGGGTTGTTGTCCACAGATTATGATCGAATGGCTCACTATTCTCTGGATTCACCATCGCCGGAACTACAAACGAGAAGTTCATTTGATTGGAGCCATAGTAGTAGTCACCCCCGCCGTATTCAGCAGGAACTTGAGTATTCTGTTGATCAGTATAAGCTTTCCAACCAAAATCAGTCACTGCAGGTTTGCCGTTTGCATCAATATCCCAAGTCAGACCTTGAGGTCCGTTAGGTACTGCTGTACCACTTCCTGCAGAGATCATTGCACCTTCCGGTGTGTACATCCAGTTAATGAATTCCATAATTCTAGCAGGTTCCTTAGCTTTTGCGCCGATTGCAATAATACCGTTACCACCGTAAACATTGAACCCTGTGGAATACATCAATTCATCTTTGAACGGAACCAGCGCAAAACCTTTACCTTCGGCTGTTCTTTCTGGTGTATTGTAGTTAGCAGCTCCAAGCCAAGGGAACCAAGAGAACAATAGACGACCATCTTTGTATTTCGCAACAACATCGTCAAATTTTTGCGTCATAGAGTCCGGATCAACCAGCCCCATCTGGTTAGCTTCAAAATACAGTTTGAGCGATTTCATGTACCAGCTATCTTCGGATAAGAAGTCATAATACTTTTCTTCATCTGCCTTAACATACACAGCAGTATCAGGAATTTCGTCATAGCCCATCATGTTTGCGAACTGTTTAGCCAATGTCATTTTATAGTTGCCATCCCAATCAGACCACATCGAGAAAGCATAGGTTTTTTTGCCTTGTTCATTCTTAGGCTCGAGCTCTTGCATTTTTTTCAGCACAGGCAGATAATCTTCAATCTTTGTAATTTCTGGCGCTCCAATTTGTTGGTAAAGATCAAAGCGCAGGTCTGGACCCCAAGTCATATCTTTTCCTTCAGAGGGTCCGGATGGATTAGAAGCTACGCTGTTCCCCATACCAAAGACTGATGATCCACCGCCAAAAGCTACCTTTGCTTTCTCAATAGCTTTTGGAAAAGTGCTAGAAATGTCTTTTCCGTATTTGTCCAAAAGACCGTCCTGTGTCCAGTCCAAGAGCAGCTTTCCTTTGATGGCGTTTGGATAGTGGTTCTTGTCGTCACCGAAAATGATGATATCTCCAAGATCTCCGGAAGCCATCATTGCAGAGATTTTGGTATCTCCACCAGTCAGGTTTGAAGCCACAATGTCCATTTCGATGTTGAACTTATCCTTGATAATTTTTGCAAACCATCCGGTCTGTGGACCGGCATAGTTAGCTGTTGTTGAGAATACAGTCAGCTTCAGCGGCTTGGAATGATCAAGCGCTCCGTCATCCGGTGCTGCTGTCTCTTCCGCCGGGGCATTCGTGGCAGCCGACGTAGGTTTCTCTGTGCTCGTGTTTTTGCCCGAGTTAGCCGTATTATTCCCCCCGCCACATGCTGCAAGAACGAAGACCAGGATTACGGATAGCATGACAAGCGATGCTCTTCTTATTCTCATTGCTTTATACCCTCCCTTTCATCTCTTCACTTATAGTTCAACTCTGCTTATAGCAGAGGAAAACCCAGTTCTAGTCCAGAGCGGCTACCCATCAGCCTTTAACCGCACCGATCATAATTCCTTTGACGAAAAAGCGTTGGAAGAACGGATACACGATCAAAATCGGCAATACGACGATCATCGTTACAGTCATCCGCACAGAGGTTGGAGTCTGCATATTCGCTGCACTAGCGGCCATATCTGGCGAATTACGAATTAAGGCTGCGAGCGAGCTGGATTCGTTCAAATAACGCCATAATAAGAACTGGAGCGTAAAGTATTTCGTATCTGTCATCAGAAACGCCGTATCAATAAAGGCATTCCACTGATTCACCGCTGAGAAAATCGTAATCGTAGCCAAGATAGGTGTCGTAAGAGGAACAATGATACTCCAGAACACCCGGAAGTAACCTGCTCCATCCATTGACGCCGACTCCTCAAGTGAGGGCGGAATTGCCTCGACGAAGGTTTTGACCAAAATGATATTAAAAGGAGTAATAATGGTTGGCAAAATATAAGCCAGATAATTATTAGTCAGATGCAAGTTATGCATGGTGATATACCATGGGATCAGCCCTGCGCTGAAATACATCGTAACTACAACACTGCGGTACCAAATACTCCGGCCCCACATTTCCTTTTTGGTGAACAAGTACCCAAGAAATGCCGAAGATCCAACGGTGAGCAAAGTACCAACAACTGTTCTATAAATAGAGACTGTCGCCGCATGGCCTAAACCACTGATTCTTAGAACCTTACTATAGTTATCAAAATGGATCTGCCTTGGATAAAATTTGATATACCCTGCTGCGCTAAGATCATTCGAACTGATCGTATTAATGAACAAATAGTAGAATGGATAAATGCATGACAGGGTGAACAATCCAAAGAGTGTGTAGATAATAATTTGAAAGATTAATTCTCCAGAAGTTAGTTTTTTCTTTCTCAAATGGGATCACCCCTGCCTTAAATGATAGATTCGTCACGCACCATCTTGGATAATGTGTTTGCCGAGAACAGTAGAATTACACTAACAACCGACTTCAGCATACTGACAGCTGTGGCAAACGGAAAGTTGTTAGCGAACGCAATATTGTATACATAAAGATCCAGCACTTCTATGGAATCTTTATTCATCGCATTTTGAAAGGCAAAGTACTGCTCCATCCCGTTATTGACCAGGTTACCTATGGAGAGCAGCAGTAGGACAAAGAAGGTTGGGATAAGACCCGGAATGGTAATATGCCAGATTTTACGGAACCGGCTTGCGCCATCCACCTCTACGGCTTCATACAACTCCTGATCAATGCCTGCGATTGCAGCAAGATAGAGAATGGCACCCCAGCCTAACGATTTCCACCAATACCAAATGATCATCGTGACCCAAATATTCGAGCTGGAGGCTAAAAAGTTATAACCCTCATCAACGATTCCAAGCTGCACTAAAATGTGTGTGATGACCCCGTTATCAACGGAAAACAACGAGAAGGCCAATGCATATACCAGAATCCAGCTGATAAAGTTCGGAATCGTGGTTAGCGTCTGCACCATCTTGCGATACCAGCCTGACTTAATCTCGGTCAGAAAAATCGCAAAGATCACTGGAAATATTGAGGTAATTAGTCCAAGTGAACTCATGGCAAGAGTGTTCTTCAGCACGCGCACAACCTCTGCGGTCTGTGTTGGATTGGATACAATCGTCTTGAACCATTTCAACCCGACATATGGCGTGTCAGACAACGGTATTCCGGGAATGAAATCATAAAATGCATAAATCCATCCGCTGATCGGCAGATAATAGAAAATAAAGGTGACAACAAGAAACGGAAAAGCCATGAAGAACAACTTATGTTTGTTCTTCATCTTCCAGCGGGATCGATGAACCGGATCGACGCTGGGAAGTAATTCACCAGAAGGTACCCCCATGTCGGAATCTCCTATACCCAGATTTTGATTACGTTTTCATAGTATCAGAACCTTTACGTATGACGAGATAGATCACAGAACGGCCTCACTGGAGAACCGTCTGATGCTTGTGAACCAAATTCGCATCTATTTCGACCATTTTCTACCTAATCGCTGTAGGTCTAGTGATGGAGAGCCTACATGCCTTTTGGCTTATAAAAAGCGGCAGGATGACGGAAATTCCCGTCATCCTGCCGCTGAAAGAGATGGTTTACTAAGGAGCGCTTGGGAGCTATGGGCAACTAGACTCTCCTCGTTCACTACATCAACTATGGTGCGCTTTGTCCTCTTCGTCCGTTATATCAACTATGGTGTTTGTCCTCTTCGTCTGCTACATCAACTATGGTGCGTTTTGTCCTCTTCATTTGTTATGGTTTTTCACACTTCATAGTTTTGGCATCGGACCCAGATGCACTTATTTCCGGAATTCAACGCTTTTCCTCGTGCTATCGGACTCAGGTGCAGCTATTCACACAAATATAGTCCAAATATGAGCAAATTCATGCCGATAAGAGCTATACAGTCCGAAACTACGGCAAAGTAGCTCAAAAATCAGCAATAGCGACTATACGGTCCGCAACACACTTCATGCAGCTAAATCAGGCACTCTTCTCTCGAGAATTCATCGCATTTGCTAATACTGTCTGACTCATTCTTGGATTCATCGCATTTGCTCATGCTATCGGACTCATTCTTGGGTTCATCGCATTTGCTCATGATAGAGGACTCAGTTGCACTTATTTCCGGATTCATCGCATTTACTCAACCTTCGAACTCAGCTCCTTAACTTCGAGGGTTCATGCTCATTTGTACTCCCAACCACACATAAAAAGCAGCCTCTCAAATGAGAAGCTGCTCCATCACTTTACAACCCTAGTTTGTTTACAACCTATTCACTGCATTCCGCATAATACGCACTACATTCCGCTCGTCATTCGAATGCCCGCGCCTTCCGCCACTGCCTAATGCCCGGGCGTCTGAACTTTCCCCTCCGCGGAGGCATCCATTTTCTGGCGCCCCATAAAAAAGGAGGCCAGCAAAGCTAACGCAGCAGGAATAACCGCCCAAGCGAAGGTGTTCGCAATGGAAGAGGAAAGTCCCTCTGTAATTTTGCTCAAAATTTCCGGTGGAATCAGTGCTCTAGTCTCAGGCGACAGCAGGGAATGCGGATCTTTAAAATCCATAACCCCAGCAGCCCCCGCAGAAGCAGCTCCTCCTCCATTTGCTGTGAGCAACTTAGTTAGACTGCCCGAGAAATAATGGCTTTGAATAATGCCAAATGTGGTTATTCCGATGGTCATGCCAAGCGAACGAATGAAATTCAGTGTTGCGCTGGCAGAGCCGCGTTGCTGCGCAGTCAGACCATGAATAGCTGCTGTGCTTAACACAGAGAAGGAAGCGCCAATGCCCAATCCGATTAAAATCATATACAAGGTAACCAAGAGACGTGAAGCTTCCGGAGTAAGCGTTGCTACCAGCCCTGTGCCGATCACCAAAAGTACAAACGTAGGAATCAGCAGATTGCGGTAACTGGTTTTTGCCATCAGGAACCCTCCCGTTGTGGCGGTAATTACTGAGCCGACCATCATCGGCAGCAGGACAAGTCCTGAATTGGTAGCCGAACCCCCTAATACACCTTGGATAAAGATCGGGATATATACGGAAGCCACGATAAATGCAGCACCACTAAATAGCGCGCACAGAATGCTGACGGCGTACAGTCTTTTTTTGAATAACGCAAAGGAAATGATCGGCTCTTTCGCTCTCGTCTCTACAAAAAGGAACACTGCCGCCAATATAGCAAAAGCTGCAAATAAGCCGAGGATCATCGATGAGCCCCAAGCGTATTCTTTTCCACCCAGCTCCAACGCAAACATTAAGCAGATGACAGAGCCCAGCAATGTGCCCGCACCCAGCCAATCAATAGGTTGTTTGGAATGCTCATGTGACTCTTTATAAAAGAAAACGATCATCACAAAAGCCAACAGTCCAAGCGGTAAGTTAATATAAAATATCCACTGCCAAGCAATATGATCGGTGATATACGCGCCTAGCAATGGACCAAAAATACTCGATAATCCAAATACCGCACCAAATGCACCGCCCAGCTTGCCCCGTGTCTCCAGCGGTACGGCGTCGAACATTATGGCAAAAGCAATCGGCACTAGCGCGCCGCCTCCAATTCCCTGAATCGCCCGATAAGCAGCCAGCTGAGTAATCGTATCTGCCGTCCCGCAAAGCGCTGAACCCGCCATAAATACAATAATCCCAAAAACAAAAAACTTTTTACGCCCATACATATCAGACAGCTTGCCAAAGATAGGCATCCCCGCCATCTCAGCTACGAGATAAGCTGATGTTACCCAGACAAATTTGTCCATACCGCCTAGTTCCCCAACAATATTGCCCATTGCTGTAGCAACGATGGTGCTGTCCATGGAGGCCATCAGTATTCCTAACAGCAGACCTGCGATTACAATGCCCAGATTGGGCGCTTTGGCAGCACTCATTTATTCCACTCCCCATTGTCAAAAGATCTATAACTATCTGTTACAGCTTCACTTGATGCCTCACTATTGCATTCTTGTGAATCTCCAAAGCACTACGGTATTCCACAGTATCAATCTCACAGTCCACACCGATGATTACCCGATCTCCTCTGACAATATTTGCTTTTGTATTATTCAGCTCTATCGTATCGCCTTCAATGAGCCCAGCCTCAAAAAGCACTTTAGGATTCTGCTTCATCAAATGCAGGAATTTTCCGGTCTTGCTTTTTTTGATCGTTAAAGCACTGCCTCCAACCTCTTTCGCTCTACTTAGACCATATAAATTGATCTCCAGTTGCTCCGCACTTAGCAGTCCTGCCACATTGAGAGCGCCCGAAATACGCAGATGTTCACCTTCACAATCACCATTAACCTCCAAATTACCGTTAAGATGAATATCGTCGATTTTTACGGAGGCTGCTTTAATTTCACCCTGACCCCGCAAGGCATCCCCTTCAAGATTACCCATAAGTGTCATTTCGCCAGTTATTTTCATTTTGGTCATTAGCAGGTTTCCATCTACCCTGGCATTTCCAGTCAGGCTCAGCTTCTCACAATCTACATCCCCTGCAAAATGACCTTCCCCAGTAACCTTAATATCCCGAAAAAAGCCTCCCGCTGAGGTCGTTGTGCCCATTATTTTCAAATTACTCCGAATTGTTTCTTCAGTCACCGATCTTCTCCACCTTTCCAACCTTTGCTTCAGGATGTACTGTGATCTGATCACGATACTCTATCCGCTCAACAGTACAGCCTGGACCTACAATCACAATATTGCCCCTGATAACATCAGCCGTTGTATATTCCAAATCAATAAAATCTCCTTCAATAGTCCGAGCCCGCAGCTCCGATCTTAATTTAGGGATGATTCCACTTAACATTTTGCTCCAGACTCCACTATTCGTTTGCCGGATCACTAGACTCTCCACACCAATTTCATGTGCCTTTCCCTGCCCTTGCAGTTTGAAGTCTACATGTCCTGCACTAAGTAAACCTCCGACACTAAAGCTTCCTTCCCCCGTAAAATCCTCAAGCTCACAATCACCCTTGATATTCAGCATTCCATGAAGAGTGCAGCTTTCTCCCCGAATGCTCTCTCCGACAGTAATCATTCCGTCCACTTTTAGGGAGTTAAAACGCAAATGGCCCAGCACTTTCATCGTTCCATTGCATTCCGCTTCTTCCGCCGAGAGATCATTCTTCAAATTCATATGCCCGTTTCCTTTAAAAATTCGTGTCACGATGGGTCCCGTTACTTTGCCTACACCATCGATTCGCACGCTGTTATAAGTACCTCCTGCCCCCCCGCTGACTCCGTTTATAATCAGATCCGGCAGCTCTCGTTTGTCCATTACACTAACCCCCTATTCAACAAGCTTAAAAGCAAGCTTACCTTTCAATTGTTCTATTACATCTGCACTTAGTATTTTACTGACCAGCTTTACCCCTTCATCGAACCATAACTCCGCTGGTGCCTGAGCCAGAATAAAGGATGACACCCCCATTTTGCGGATAAAAAATAACTCCCAGCTGCCACTCTCAAGATTGGAGGCTTTATCCATTAAGGTTCGAAACAGCAGCTCTGCTTCCTCCATACTCATCTCCCCTGCACTAAGCAGGCGATCTACAGCCAATAAATAAGTGAGTTGATCGAAGCTATATCCATTCTTGACACCGAGCCTCTCTCCAAATTTCGCCAGCGTCATCGACGAAACAATGTTACGTTCTATAATTTCCGCAGCAGATACACTTACTCTGTCAAAAGAAGCCTTATCTGATAGCTTATCAGCCATTTCATCCAAAGAAAGTCCATCTTTCATATTCACAATATTATCGATACGGGACAAAATCATGTCTTTTGGAAAAAAAGTCTCCTGTCCAGTAAACGTAGATTTACGGATAAACCATTCCTCTGGAATCAACTGCTTCCGCTTCCAGCGGTACAATTGCCCATAAGATATACCGGTTAAATCCAATAGCTGCTTCTTTGAGATCAAATCCTCTTCCATGCTTATCACTCCTTGAAGCCATCGTAACATAACACTGTTACGTTGTAAAACCAATAAATTAAACTCACCTCATACCTACCTACGCTAGCAACCATCGTGTCCTAACGTCTCCCCCAAAGATTTTAAAGCATACCTTAAGAGCAGACCTCCGTCTTGAGAAGGATTTAACGGTCATTCACTATTTTCCCACCCAAAAAAAGACTGCCCCCGCCGCTATAAATGGCAGCATGGAACAGCCTTCTCTTAGAATGATTTTTACGATCTGCTAATCTTACTGAACAAAAGTATAATGTGCTGAATCATATTGCGGACCGGATTTCTCATAAGTGAACCAGTACTCAATACTGCTGCCAGCGCTTAATCCACTCACCGTCTGCTTCCATGTTCCTGAATTATTAGTCATCCTGTAATTAAGCTGGGAACCCCCGTTAATCTTGTAATGCACATCTACATAAAGGGCACTGGTTACAGGTGTGATATAGATACTCGCCTCTGTAGCAGAAAGTCTCGTTACCCCTGCTGTAAAGTCAGCCGTCACATGATCACCGCCTCCGCTGCCTCCAGTGGGATTAGTAGTAACTGTTGCGGTATTACTAGCGGAGGATAAATTACCTGCTGCATCTGTAGCTTTTACTGTAAACGTATAGGCTGTGCTTGGAGTAAGTCCACTAACAGTAGCTGTAGTTCCCCCCACAGTGGACACCTGCTGTGTTCCGCGATAAACAATATAACTTGTAACGCCAACATTATCGGTAGAAGCGGACCAGCTTAAGCTAACTCCTGTATCCGTCTTACTGGTTACCGCTAGATTAGCGGGAGCGGTTGGCGCGGTTGTATCCCCAGTATTACCACCACCCGTCAAATATTGACCTGTGAATGGATTAAACCGGTGCAGGGACATTATTAACCAACCTGTGCTGGAAACACAGTTTTGCTGCGCCATCACCCAATAACTGTTGCTGGACCCTTTCAGCGAGTAGGGAATACCCCCAAGCGAAGCACCGCTTGTGCCTTGTTTTTTAATAATCTCTGTATTAATAGCGTCTGCCTTTGAGGCATTGCCTTGCAGATAATAAGCGAGCGACATGAATGCGCTTCCTTCAAACCATACGTCAGCACCCGTATTGCCAATTTGATTTCCGTTATCGTCATACGCTGGCAATACTTCATCTGTCCAGTCAAAATCATATCCGGTGAGCGTATTCCCAGCATCATTGTAAGTAAGCGTCTGCTTGTAACGCGGATTCGCAAGTGTTCCCGGGGTGCCGGAGGCATTTTCCACATAGGTTAAGCTTGCGCCGTAGTTATGTGTTCCGGATACGCCTAAAGCTAATACTCCCCAAGGATTCACGTCTAAAGGTATTTTGGGGTCGATCAGATTTGTATCGTTTTTCCAGCCCCCCTTGAAACGTTTGACTGTGTCATCCCACACATAATTATCCAGGAAGATTTTGACTCCAGAAGCCGCACTGTTATAAGTGGCTGCCTTTGAGGAATCCACCGAAGCATAATACTGCAATACCCGGTAAATATCGATATTGTGCTCGGTTGAGCTCCAAGGCTCATCGGAATTACTCCAACCACTCCATCCCCCTGCGATACTGCCATTAGCCTTTTTATACTGTAAACTCCAATCTAGTGCTTTGAGCGCCATTGGACGATACCGTGAATCATTATATTGCTTCTCATAAGCCATAGCAGCCATTGCCATCCATACAACGGGTCCCACATGTTTACGGATTTCTTCTCCGAAGCCGTTGTTATACCAATAAGAATTCAGCCAGAAGCCTGATGGATCTTGAATGTCCCGCATTTTGTTCAAAACCTGCTCTGCCCGCGTCCGTTCACCCTTTACAATAAAGGCGATAGCTGCAACCGCTTGATCATATGTGTATACAATCTGTTTGGGGTTGTTTGGTCCCCAGAAATCTTCAAAGCTATCTACCAGTCCCTCAAAAGCATACCCCGCTGTTGCATCCTGCTGGGCCTTCAGCCAGATTAAAGCACGATTTGAAGCGTCACTTGCAGCATCTGCATTCGCTTTTCCACCAAAGGGTAGAGCTACCCCAAGCACCAGCAAACTTGTCATTAAGATCGAAAACAGCTTCCTCATCTTCATAACTTTCCTCCTCTTAATCATGATGAACTAGGCAATAAGAGTTCTTTGAAGCATAAAAACTAAAGCGTTTTCAAACAGCAACAACAGGGACTTTTGAATATTTTACCATGGTAATTGTCCTCATTTTCAGGCTTAGAAACCTGTTCGTCAACGATTTTATGTAAATTTTTAACTAAATGAGGCGAAACAACCAAAATTGCCATTTGAGAAATCATACGAAAGACCAGCATCATTTTTATGAATTCATATTTATGAAGACAAAACAAAAAGAGCAGACAGCTCCTTTATAAGGATTCTATCTGCTCTTTACTATTTATCTCTATACTATTCTGCTTTATCTTCGCCAGCAGTTTCAGCTACAGCGGGTTCAGCAGTATCTTCTTCTGTTGGCTCTTGCGCTGCTGGAGGTGAAATACGGACAATCAATGTGTCCTCAGGCGTCAATACTTCCCAGCCTTCATGCTTCGGCAAATCAGATACCAGCAATTGATCACCAATATCTAGTCCACTGATATCCACTTCAAAGGATGCAGCTATTTTATCTGGAAGTGTGCGAATATCCAGCTCATGCAATTCAATTTGTTGCACGCCGCCGCTCTTCACACCTACTGGTTCACCTGTAAAGTGGAACGCTACTTTTGTATCCAATTTGGCCTTCATATCAATCTGCTGAAAATCAATGTGCAGCAGTTGTTTGGAAATTGGCTGACGTTGGATTTCTTGAATAACCACGTTCTTTTTGCCCGAGTCTGGCAATTCCAAAGTAAGAACAGCCCGTGGGTTGCTGGCTAAAATACCTGAAATTGTCTTAGCATCCGCTGTAAAGGACTGGCTATCTGAACCTGCACCGTACACGACTACCGGTACAAAGCCTTTTCTGCGCTGTGAAGAAGTCGAGCCGGATCTTTCTGTCAAACGTACTGTTGTATTCACGATGATTCCTCCTAAGTAGGGATTTTATACTAGACCGATTAGATATGTACGCCTAACCTAACCACTCTCTAATTACCCCATTGACCTGGCTTTGAAACCTCTCACGACTTTTGAGCCCAGGCAAAAATAAGGTCAAATTGTATTATTATACAATTCAACATTAATTATTCATGTCTTAGGAGTAAATCATTGCTATATTTGTGACAACTATTAAACTAAATGACAAGCTACAAAATGGTTACTGCCAACATCACGAAATACCGGGATTTCAGATCTGCAAACCTCTTGCGCAAAGGGACAACGGGTATGGAATTTACAGCCAGAAGGCGGGTTTACCGGACTCGGAATATCTCCCTTAAGTACAATTCTTTCCCTTTTCAGCTTTGGAATAGGAATCGGAACAGCCGACAGCAGCGCTTTGGTATACGGGTGGAGCGGATTCTTAAACAGTTCATCTCTTGAAGCCGTCTCCATCATAGAGCCCAGGTACATGACACCGATTCTTGAACACAAATGCTCCACAACACTCAAGTCATGGGAGATAAACAAATACGTTAACCCTCGACTCTGCTGGAGCTTACTGAATAAATTAATAATCTGTGCTTGGATGGAAACATCCAGTGCTGAAACTGGTTCGTCTGCAATGATCAGCTCAGGATTCAAAACAAGCGCACGGGCGATCCCAATCCGCTGCCGCTGCCCCCCGGAGAATTCATGCGGAAAGCGATCAATATGATAAGAAGATAACCCGCAAGCCGCTAGCGCTTCAAGCACCAGATCTCGCACCTCGGACCTTGAGCATAAACCATGATCCAGTAAAGCTTCACCAATGGCATCACCTATACGAACCCGTGGGTTAAGTGAGCTATAAGGATCTTGGAAGATCAACTGCATTTGGGGTCTAATATTGCGCAATTCAGCGGGCGACAGGGAGTGAATGTCTATCCCTTTGAACTTGATCTCACCTGCCGTTTTATCCGTTAGCCGTAAAATCGTCCGTCCGACTGTACTTTTGCCGCTCCCAGATTCCCCTACAAGCCCAAACGTTTCCCCAGGTTGAAGTGTGATGCTAATATCGTCAACAGCCTTTACATGCCCAACGGTTCGGTTAAGCAGCCCCTTAGTAACAGGAAAATATTTCTTTAAATGATTGACCTCAAGCAGTGCTTCAGGCATGAACAACCGCCTCCTCATACAACCAGCAAGCTACCTTTTGTCTGCTGGCCACCTCTTTAAGCTGGGGCTGCTGGCTGACACATACAGGCATGCAATGCTCACAGCGGTCATGAAAATAACAAGAGGGCACCAGCTCAAGCGGATTTGGCACTTGACCTGGTATGGAATACAGCTCATCCTGTCGCTGATTGATTACCGGCTTCGATTTGAGCAGCCCTTTTGTATAGGGATGTTTGGGATTGTTGAACAATTCAACAACTTCACCCTCCTCCACAATCTTTCCGGAATACATAACAATCACATAATCGGCCATCTCTGCCACTACGCCAAGATCATGGGTGATTAGTAGAATGGACATGCCCGAGCTATCTTTAATTTCACGCAGCATATCCAGAATTTGCGCTTGAATCGTTACATCCAGCGCCGTAGTCGGTTCATCAGCAATCAATAGCTTTGGACTGCAGGCAATGGCAATAGCAATCATAATCCGCTGCAGCATACCTCCACTTAATTCATGCGGGTAACTATCAGCAATTTGCTCTGGTCGTGATATGCCTACCTGCTTAATCAGTTCAATCGCCCGGATGCGCGCCTGTTTCTTGTTCATCTTCAAATGTACAATCAGCGGCTCCATGATTTGCTCACCGATCTTGATTACAGGATTAAGGGAGGACATGGGCTCCTGAAAGATCATCGCGATCTCATTCCCGCGGATGGTCCGCAGTGTGTTTTTGTCCATTTTCAACAAATCTTCACTCTGAAAATCAATTTTCCCTTGGGCTACCTTGCCCCCGGGTTCCTCAACAAGCCCCATGATGGACATCGCGGTCACGCTTTTGCCGCAGCCCGATTCTCCAACGATACATACCGTCTCTCCCTCGCGAACACGGAAGCTTACATCATCAACGGCTTTCACTTTTCCTTCTTCCGTGAAGAAGTATGTACTTAGACCGTCTATATTCATTAAATCACTCATCTGAGGGTCACCTACCTCTTCTGTTTAGGATCAAGCACGTCCCGGAGTCCGTCCCCAAAGATATTGATCGCGATCACTGTCGCAAAGATCGATAACCCTGGTGGAATCCACAACCACGGCCGATCCTGAAAGTCGATCATATTATTCGCAGCATCAATCATATTGCCCCAGGTTGGAGTTGGCGGCATAACACCTAGTCCAAAAAAGCTAAGAACCGATTCACTCAATATAGCACCACCGATGTTAAGGGTAGCCATAACAATCAGCAACGGAACGATATTCGGCAGCAAATGATTAAACAATTTACGCCGGTCACGGAGGCCTAATACTACCGCCGCCTGCATAAACTCACGTTCACGCAGACTAAGCATTTGCCCCCGTACCATACGTGCCATACCCGGCCAGCTAACAATACTAAGCATCAGCATAACGATATACATCCGATAATCCGTTGGGATCTTCCACTCCGATAATAACGCACCAAAAATAAAGAGCAGTGGCAGACTCGGAACCGTCAACAGAAGATCCGCAATCCGCATTATGATTTGATCGGCAATACCGCGGTAATACCCAGCAATAGCCCCCAAAAGAGCACCGATAAACACCGAAAGAACCATTGACGCTAGTCCCACGGTCAGTGAAATGCGCCCCGCCTGCATTACCCGGGTCAGAATATCTCTGCCCAATGCATCAGTGCCCAGCCAATGCTTCATATTGGGCGCCTTGTTCATCATAGCCATATTAATTTTGTTATCCGTATAGGGTGAGAACAGCGGACCAATAAAACAAAGCGCAAACATAAAGATCACCACCACAAATCCGGATACCGCCAGCTTGTTCTTCAGCAACCTCCGCATGGATTGCCGGAATAAAGAGGATTTTCCTTTGGTGGTCTGCGGCTTCGCAATCCCAGCTACATTACTTTGAACTGCCACGTCAGCTTCCTCCTCTCTATAGCCGAACTCTAGGATCGGCAATCCGGTACAAAACATCCGAAAGCAACGTTCCTATGACGGTAAGTATGGCAATAAACATCGTAAAGCCCATCAGCAAAGGATAGTCCCTTAGTCCGAAGGACTGCATATACAGTTGGCCAATCCCAGGCCAATTGAATATTTTCTCAATAATAAGTGATCCGCCAAATAGTGCCGGAAGCTCAAAACCAACCAGTGTAATTGCGGGCAGCAAGGCATTACGTAAGGCGTGTGTAAAGAGCACCTTGCGTTCTTTCAGGCCTTTGGCGCGTGCCGTACGGATATAATCCTGTTTTAAGACATCGATCATATTGCTGCGGAAATAACGAGTGAGCGAACCTAATCCCAGAAGGGTCATAACCACAACCGGAAGGGTCATGTGCGTTACGATCTCCTTAAAGTAAGCCAAACCCGTAGCATTACTACCCGTGGTGATTATTCCACCTGGAGGCAGCCACTTGAGATCGACGGCCAGGATTTTGATCAGGAATAAGCCTATAAAAAATGACGGTAGCGACATGGCTGCGAATATAGCGATCATCACGAGTGTATCGAACCAGGAATATTGCTTATAGGCCGAGATGACGCCAATAATGACCGCAATCACCCACGTCAGAAACGTAGATACGGCAGCCAGCAGAAAGGAATTCCAAATATAATCATTAAAAAGCTGCAGCACAGGCTTTTGTTGGGCTAAGGAATACCCGAAATCACCATGCAGCGCATTCTTCATCCAGATCCCATACCGTTCAAGCACAGGCTTATTTAAGCCGTAGATTTCACGCAGCTCAGCTTTGCGTTCAGCGGTCAATTTAATATTTCCGGTTATGAAGTCACCGGGAGTTGAAGCATACAGACAGAAGATCAATAATGATGCCGCAAATAAGATGATGACCATGTACAACAGTCTTTTCGATAAATAAGCGCTCATGACAGACTCCTTATGATTCGTCCCCTGCCCTTGAATCCAGTCAGGGCAGGGGACACTGGTTTATTTATTTCAGGCTCCAAGTTGGCAGACTGCCAGCAAGACCGATGAACGGGCTGACCGATAGATTCTCAATACGTCCGTTATAGGCGTATACTGTCTTTTTATAACTTGTAAAAATAATAGGCAGTTCATCATTGAAAAGCTGATACAGCTCTTTATATACCGCTTTGCGCGCCTCAATATCAGTAGTGGCCAAGGCTTTGTTGTACAGCTCCAGGAATTTCGGATTTTCATAATCTGTGATTTCTCCATCGAAGAATTGCATGAACCCGTCAGACGGATCAGTCAACATGCTTGTGGAGAAGGATACGAGATCGTAGTCCCCACCTTCTACTTTCGATACCAGTGAGTTAAAGTCTGCGAAAACCTCAGGCTGGAATTCGATACCCAGCGCTTCAAAATTCTCTTTAGCTACAGCGATGAAAATATCTGTGTTTTTACTCTTCGAACCGAGGTAATGGATGGACAGCGGTTTGCCATCTTTTTCACGGATTCCCCCCGCGCCTACCGTCCACCCAGCTTCATCGAGTAATTGTTTTGCTTTTTCCGGATCATATTTGTAAGGATTAATACCTTCCTCAGTGTAAGACCAGGAAATCGGCGATGCCGGGATGTTGGCAATAGACCCTGCACCTTGTGCTGCATCCACATAAATACTCTGACGATCCAAACCGTACACAATAGCTTGACGTACAAGCTTATCCTTGAGCTGCTCATGCTTCAGGTTAACTTGCAAGTAACCATAGGTGCTTGGAGTGTAAGGAATAATATTCACAAAACCGAGTGCTTTCAGCTTCTCGATATTCTCGTCTGTCGCACTAAAGGAAGCGTAGTCCACTTCACCAGTTTCTACGAACTGCCATACGTCGCCTTCCGTAGTTTTGTAGATGAAATGCTCCGTCTTTGGTTTACCTTTGAAATAATTCTCATTTGCTACAAAACGCACTTCTTGACCTGGAATAAATTTTTCCAGCTTGTAAGGTCCATCGCCAAGTGGCTTCTCATGCAGCTTTTTAATGTATTCAAGATTTCCAATTTTATAGTCCTTGCCATAGTAAGCTTTCGACAGTACATTCGAGCCGAGCTGTACCAGCGCCGTTGCGTTTGGTTGCTCAAGGGTTGCTGAGATCGTCTGTGGATCAATTACTTTAATGCCCTCAACTGTAGGGGATGTACCTTCCTTATAGGCTTTGCCGCCTTTAACATTTAGCGATGGAAGCTGGGAGCTACCATCATACGATTTGTCGTATTGGATCGTCCATGTAAATGCCACATCATCCGCTGTTAACGGTGAACCGTCGCTGAATTTCAAATCTTTTCTCAAGTGGAAAGTGTATGTAAGCTGATCATCCGAAACATCCCAGCTCTCCGCAAGTTCCGGCGTTGGAACGCCTTTGTCATCAACAGTTACGAGAGAAGCGTATAGCAGTGAAGAGACATTGCCATCATAACCACTTTGTTGAAAATAAGGAGTGAACGCTCCGCTTGGGTCCGTAAGCCCGACGATAATGGTATCTGTACGTTTCTGGGCCACCGCTGGAAGTTTGGATAAATCCGTGGCAGTAAAAGGTTCGCTTAGAGCACCCGCAGGAACGATCTCTGGTGCAGTGGTTGCTTCCACATTGGTTGAATTGGAGACTGCAGCCGCATTGTTTGCGGATGAGGATTCGTTATTACTGTTGTTAGCGCAAGCAGAAAGTAACAGTGACCCCGTAAGCAGTAATGAAGTGATTACAATCGCATTTTTTCTCATGTACCTATCTCCCTTTTCTCTCTGAATAGAATAATAACTATAATTCCTACCCGTTAAGTATGAATAACATCTGATGTTCATTATAGAAAGGTTTTTTAGTTCTGTAAAGAGAGAACTTCAAAAAAATTCTCCATAAACAGAATTAGGCGATAATTAAAACAAATAAAAAAAGCCAAAACCCTCTCTGCATAAGAGAAGTCCTGGCTTTCAGGCGGTTATATTTTTAAAAAATCATTATTTCAAATACTCGAATAGCTGCTCATTCATCCGATGAATGCCTTCAAGACGCAGACTGTATCCGGTGACATTCTCCCCTTCAATATAGGCATGAAGTAAACCTGCACAACGAAGATTAAAAATATGATCATGCACAATCCCCTTCGAGATCCCCGCATGCTTAACAATTTCGGTAAACGTCTTACGGCCACCACTCAGGGCTTGGAGGATTTTTAGCCGGCTTTTTTCACTCAGACTACGGATCGCTCTGTACATAAAAGGGGAGATTTCCTCATTCTCCATCGATATCCACGCCGCATAATGGCAGATCGTTAATTCACCGTAGCAATAGATAATATTAGCAGGCTGAAAATGATACTGTGGAATCAGTACGAGCTTCTTAAGCCCATCCGTAGGCATGAAGTAAAATCCGTTGGTCGTCTTGTTCACGAAATCCGCAGTGTCCAGTCCATTAAGCTCCATGTTCTTGGCATCCGCATGCTGCTGCAGTTTTCTCAAAATCGCAGGATTGCATTGGCTAAAGTACTGGCGGTTCCACTCGGAGAGTAAAAATACTACGCGGTTACGGTAATCCTCCATATGGCTTGGAAATACCTTTACATACTTTGATAAGGTCTCATATAACTCACCAACCGATAACCCTTCAATCCAGTTCAACACACTGTCTACTTCATCTTTAAATGGACAACAGTAAATGAGCAGATTCAACATTTTCCACTCATTGTTTAGTTCGGTTTCTTTCAGACGGGATAACAGCTCTTCACTGAGCGTGCTTTCAATTTCATTAGCCCACGCTACCCCTAAATCAATCTTCTTATAGGATTTTTTGCAGAGATAAGTATGTAAGCTGTTCAACAATTCATAAATCGATCCAAATTCAACCTCAACCTTGTATTCCACAATGATTCCTCCTGCTAGCGGTTCTTTTCAGTAGTGAGATATTCTCTTAATCTTATTGTATTATCCTGAGAATACGCAAGCTACTCTATAAACGGGAGTGCATAAAAATTCATTAGCTGTTATTTCAGCGCCAAATTTTTTTTATTGCACGGTGGTTTAGCTGTTATTTCCGTTAGCGTGGACGCTATCGGACTCTGTAGAGCTTGTGCTAATAGCGTCTGCCGTAGGCTTCAGCGGGAGATCAGGACTCTGCGCTATCGGACACAATTGACCTTGTGCTAATAGCGTCTGCTGGGTCCGCAATCTCCAGCGGGAGATCAAGACTGCACTATCGGACACAACTGAGCTTGTGCTAATGGCGTCTGCTGGGTCCGTAATCTCCAGCGGGAGATCAAAACTCTGCACTATCGGACTCCATAGGCGCTATTGACACTATAAATGCCTATTTCGTGCCTATTCCAAAGGAATAGCTGCACTGGGGTCCGAAACTTTGCTCAAAAGGCTAAATATGTGCAAATAGCGTCTGCTGGGTCCGTAAACATCAGTGGGGAAATCAGGACTCTGGTCCATAAGCATCAGTGAGGAATTAGGATTCTGGTCCGTAAGCTTCTGCTGCGGATTAGGATCCTACGCTATCGGACTCAGTTGACCTTATTCGCAGGATTATCCCGTTTTTTGTTTGCGATCGGACTCCATAGGCGCTATGGGCATTAAAAATGCCTATTTCGCGACTATTCCAAAGGAATAGCTGCACTGGGGTCCGAAACTTTGCTCAAAAGGCTAAATATGTGCGAATAGCGTCTGCTGGGTCCCTAAGCATCAGTGGGGAATTAAGACTCTGGACCGTAAGCTTCTGCGACGGATCGGGATCCTACGATATTGGACACCTATCGGACACAGTTGACCTTATTCGCAGTATTATCCTCTTTTCAGCATGCTATCGGACTCCATAGGCGTTACGGGCATTAAAAATGCCTATTTCGCGACTATTCCAAAGGAATAGCTGCACTGGGGTCCGAAACTTTGCTCAAATGACTAAAAATGTGCAAATAGCGTCAATTGGGTCCGTTAGATTCCGCAGAGGATTAGGACAAGCGAGAGTTCGGGGTTCGGGGTTCGGGTTCGGGTTCGGGGTTCGGGGTTCGGGTTCGGGTTCGGGTTCGGGTTCGGGTTCGGGTTCGGGTTCGGGTTCGGGTTCGAGTTCGGGGTTCGGGGTTCCATGGATCCAGCGTTCTGAGGTTCCGAGGTTCCGGGGTTCCGGGGTTCCGGGGTTCCAGCGTTCCCAGCGTTCCCAGCGTTCCCAGCGTTCCCAGCATTCCCAGCATTCCCAGTGTTCCCAGCGTTCCCAGTTTTCAGCTTACCAAAACAAATACTCGAGGTTAGTTAACTCTCACTTGCTCATATTCTGCTATAGCCATGTTGCCCACATGAACAAAAATGCAGTGCAGCGATCCTCGGGTAACAAGGAAAACAACAATCAGCCCGAAGAACAATCAATCTGGTTCGCTCCTCGCTTTTTGCAATTCATGGTAGTAAAATATAGGCAATAACTAATTAGGAGTGAAGCCATAAGATGCAAATTCAAAATGAAAACGGACGTTTTTTTGTTGCTAATGACGGTAAGGACCTTGCCGAAATCACATACAGTTTGGATAAAGGAACCGGGGAATTGGTCATTGACCACACTCGTGTCTCCGAAGAACTGCGCGGGCAAGGTACTGGACAAGAGCTTGTACGTGCTGTTGTGGACAAGGCTCGGAATGAGAATTTAAAAATTGTACCCGTATGCTCCTATGCTGCGCATCAATTCGAGAAGCACCCGGAGTACAAAGACGTGCTGAGCGGGAATACTGGCGGGAGAGCTTAAACCTGCTCCCGTTTCCGCGAAGCTTTTTTAGTAACTATGCGAACTTATAATAGTTCAAATACACTTTAGGGGGAAACGGGTTTGACGACTGCCGACACTTTTAAGAATATTGAGGAATTACAACAACGCTGTGAGCAATATGAAGGAATTTCATTAAAACTGAATTGGGATATGCTCCGCCAGCCATCAAGCGCAGGTGATACGGAATGGCTCGTGACTTATGAGGACGAATTACTGGTCGGTTTCTTGGGACTCTATGGTTTTGGAAGCGATATGGAGGTCTGTGGCATGGTTCGGCCAGGCTACCGTCGACGCGGAATCTTCACCTCTCTGTGGAACCGAGCACAAACCATAATCAAGCGCAATAAAGTCTCTACTCTTCTTCTAAATGCACCCGCCGCTTCTTCATCTGGAACTGCTTTCCTGCAAACCTTGCCTCTGCAGTTCAATCACGCTGAATATCAAATGAAATGGGATGGCAATTCCATGGTGTCATCTGATGTCAGCTCAGCAACAGGGACTGTCGTCTTACGGCCAGCTCGTGAAGAAGAGGCACACATTCTGGTCGAACTGGATTGTGGAGGTTTTGATATGAAGACAGAAGATGCTGCAGAGCAGTATGAGTTGCACAAACAGGAAGGTATGCAAGAGAATATTATGATCGAGATGGACGGCAGGCCTGTTGGGAAAATGCGAGTGTGGACTGAAGATAATGAATCCTGGATCTATGGATTTACAGTCGACAAAAGGCTACGTGGGCTTGGCATTGGCCGCAGCGCCCTTCTTCAGACCATCGAACGAGAGCGCAAAAATTATAATGGTGTAAATCTGGAGGTCGCACTGGATAATCCCAATGCACTTAAGCTGTATGAGAGCTGCGGCTTTGTCATTCAGAATAAACAGGATTATTACCGATATATCGACTAATCCCCAGACCTACTCTTGAGATTTTAATAAAGCAGTCACAATAAGACCTCCTTACTTGCTGGTGTTCTAACCTGCAGATAAGGAGGTCTATTTATTATAGTAAATAATTCGCTTCGCCTCTCTCATTTCTACGATCGCTGCAGCTTAAGGAACCGTCAGCTAACACTTCCCGCTCAAGATATACGGATAACAGACGCACATAATCCAGTGACTCCATAATCGAGATTGCCTCTCCATCAAAGCAGTATTTACGTCCATCCAGCAGCGAGAAAACTTCCACGGTCTCCGCTGGCTCACCATAAGCATGATGGCAAAAAACATTGGCCATATGCATAAATCCAGTGATGATATCCTCATTGCCATTAACCATAAATTTCTGAATGTTCACGCTTCGGCCACTTTTTGAAGAGTTCCAAGCCAGCTGCGTAATCATCGATAACTCCAATTTCAGCGCTGGAACTGGGACATGCCACTGTTCATATAACATCACTGGAATCTCCTGTAGATGATTGCTTGAAACGATACGCATAAGCTCATCAGCTACACTCGTTTTGATATCCCAATATTGCAAAAGGGAGGGAAAAGCATCTCCCCTAGGAGGCCATCGGCGTTCTAACAGAAATTGTATAGGTGTCTCTCTTCGCACTTCCGGCAACAGACTATAGAAGTCATTAAGTGTATGCCCCACAGCATATTGAACCTGCTGACGCCAGCGTGGGAGCCCCGTCGCTGGAGCTCCGCTAGCTAAATTCTCAGTCCCGCCCAGCATAATATGCTCCATGCGATAATCGTGCAGCCGTTTATACGGAGGGATATGTACATCCCTTGGTTTGTTAAACCAACTTCCCACTGGCCCACCCATCTTAGGTTACCGCCATACAGGCTTCAATGAATTGACGTCCGAATTGACGGCAGGCTTCTTTTTCGGCAGCATTAGGGCCATACTCAATCTTTAGGCTATCTTGCAAAATGACTGCTCCACGCTCCTTTAGCTTCTCCTCGATAACATCCACTGCCCCACAATAAATGGCGTAGCCTGTATCTCCACTACCAAAAACTGCTGACTTCATAGCAGTCAAATCAAGTTCATCCATCTCCTCATAGAAATCAAGAGATTCATCCGGCAACTCTCCGTCTCCCCAAGTGTATGCCCCTAGCAGAACGCCTTCATATGATTTTATCTCAATCGCATTACATTCAGTGACCGACTTCAAAACAGCCTCACCGCCTGCTTGGCGTATTCCTTCTACAATCAATTCAGCCATTTCCTCAGTGTTGCCAGTTAAACTAGCATATGCCACAAGCACTTTAGCCATAAACTCCTGTTCCTCCCCTACTAACACCTTAAATTTAAATCATATACGCTTCACCTCATTCTATTTGATAATGATTATCATTGTCAATAAATAAAGTTAAAAAAACGCAAACTCCCCGTTATTACACACGGTTGAGGTTTGCGCTCCGTCTCATTTTTCTTAAAAAGAAGCTTAATAAGCACCTTCCAGCAAGGTTATGTGATTCCCATCAGGATCACGAAAATTCATTTCTTTACCGCCATATTCCATCGTAACAGGTGGCTGACAATCCAGTCCCTTAGCTTTCAACTGCTCGTATGTCTCATCCAGATTATCACAGCCGAATACTAAATTAACAAAACCTGTCGTAAGATTTTCCCACTTTGCAGCATCCCAAATAATAATTCCCGGCTGTTTCTTGTCAAAACCAAGCTTTGCCCCGTCGAAATTACCGTAACCTTCGAAAGGCATAGGAATTCCTAGTACCTCCGTATAAAATTTAGCTGACACCGCAGTATCTTTAGTGTAAATGTTAGTCCCTTCAAAAGACGAAATCATAACTTGTCCCCTCTCATTCTCATAATATGTCTCATTTCTTACTTGGGTTTAGTCTAACAAGGTTGACACGCTTTGTATTGCAAAATTACGACATTCTTCGGTCTGCATAGACCAAGGCTTCAAGTGGGGTTCTTCCTGCATATTTTTTGAAATTATTGATAAAATGGGACTGGTGACTGTAACCATACGCGAAAATAAGATCCTGCATATTCTTCGTCTGCCCAGGTAAATGACACATCTCCCGCCATACATTCTGAAACCGCACGAGATCTGCTGTTTTTTTGGGCGATACACCTATATATTCTTGAAAAAGCCGTTCAAGTTGTCGTCTGCTTAAATTAGAACTGGTCTCCAAATCCTCTGCGGTCACAATCCCTTTTTGTTTAACCATAGTATAGACTGCGTTCATCATCCGATCGTTAGTCCGCCCTCTACGCTCAAGACGACGAAGCAGATAGGCTTCAGCGGCTGCAATCCTTTCGTCCATCGAGTTTACTTTCTCCAATAGATGACCAAGCTCTTTTTTAAAAGTGCCAAAATATTGTTCTACATCGACATGTACGTTCAAGACATTCCGCAGATGATCATCTGCAAAAAAATGAACCGCCCAGAAATGAAATCGGATACCAAAGGTTGAACTCCCCCCTGACTTTCTGTCTGAAGAGACTTCAAATGGAGTGTCATTAATGCCGGAGAAAAAAGTGTTTGTATTGCCTGATTCTCTATCCAAATCCCAAATAATATCCATACAGGTGTCCGGAATTATTGTCTCCGTCTCAGGTTGTTGTATAGACTCCACATCTACAGAACCCCAAAAACAGCGAATAAACGGCTGCAAGGCATGGCTGGGCAGAAACTCACTAGTGTGGTTGGGTTTTGCAGTTATAGGGAAATACAGCGGTGAGAGATTAAACATAGCTTTAGTTCTCCGATCGTAAATAGGGTAAGAACTCTACTATCTGATCATACACAATCAAGTCATGAAGCACCAGTTGAAAAGCCGCATAAGTATGGGAATATTATACACCTCATTAGCATTGGACAAAATAATTGGTGAAGCTGGCTGAGGCGTAATTTGTTTGTAGCAATCAGGTGAAATGTTGTACAATAAAGGCTAAATGAATTTTTTTGAAGGATGGATTAAATCATGTATATAGCGAGCGATTGGAAAGACTATGAAGTAATTGATACAGGCGGTGGAGAGAAGCTCGAACGCTGGGGCGATATTATCTTGCGTCGTCCTGATCCACAGATTATTTGGCCTCTAAATAATGAGACCGCTAAATGGCGTGATGTGCACGGACATTATCACCGTTCCTCCGCTGGTGGCGGACAATGGGAAATGAAAAAAACCATTCCGGACGATTGGAAGATTAGCTATGGTAAATTAAAATTCCACTTACGTCCTACAAACTTCAAGCATACAGGACTATTCCCGGAACAAGCAGCCAACTGGAGCTGGATGATGGACAAGATTGCAGCGGCTAACCGTCCAATCTCAGTGCTGAATCTTTTTGCTTACACAGGTGGAGCTACTGTGGCAGCGGCGAGTGCCGGTGCGTCTGTCGTTCACGTGGATGCAGCCAAAGGTATGGTGCAGTGGGCGAAAGAAAACGTTCAGCTGTCTGGTCTTGGAGAACGTCCAGTCCGCTTTATCACGGATGATGTATTCAAGTTCGTACAACGTGAACAACGCCGCGGCAGTAAATATGACGCGATTATTATGGACCCTCCTTCTTACGGAAGAGGACCTGGTGGAGAAATGTGGAAGCTTGAATCAAGCTTGTATCCTTTCCTTGAGAGCTGTATGGAGATTATGAGCGACAACCCTTTGTTCATGCTCATTAATTCCTACACCACAGGAATTTCTCCAACTGTACTGCGCAACATGTTGTCTATGACCATGGGCAAACGTTATGGCGGAAAACTTACCTCCGGCGAAATCGGTCTTCCGATCACCGCCTCCGGCATGAATCTGCCATGTGGTATCCTGGGTCGCTGGGAGGCGTAAGCCATGACACAGCATAGTTCCGGCAACAATGAGGCTGTAAGCGGCGGATCGCAACGCTTTGAAGTCTTGTACGAAGACAACCATCTTCTGGGGATTGTAAAACCCGTGAATATTCCTGTTCAGGAGGATGCAACAGGAGATCCTGACCTGCTGAACCTGCTGAAAGAAGATGTGAAGGAACGTTTCAACAAACCCGGCAACGTCTATATCGGTCTGGTCCACCGTTTGGATCGACCGGTTGGGGGAGCAATGATTTTTGCCAAGACTTCCAAAGCGGCTTCAAGACTATCCGAGAGTGTCCGTACTCACGGCTTTCATAAGGTGTATTTAACAGTCGTGCATGGTAAACCGCCAGCCACTCGTGGCCGTCTTACAGATACGCTGCTTAAAGACGCAAAGAGTAACACCGTCACTGTGGTTCGAAAAGGAACTCCCGGCGGCAAGGAAGCAATTCTGGATTACACAGTGCTTGACAGTGCAGAAGGATACAGCCTGCTTAAGATTGATTTACTTACAGGGCGTTCCCACCAAATTCGGGTGCAGCTGAGTTCGATCGGCTGTCCATTATACGGTGATCAGAAGTACGGGGCTTCAGTGAACAGACCGGGGCAACAAATTGCGTTATGGTCAGCACTTGTAGGATTCCCTCACCCTGTTACTAAAGAAGAAGTGGAACTCATCTCTCTGCCCCCACAAACCCATCCTTGGGATCTGTGGCCGCGTGAAACACTACAAAAAGGGCTGTCCTGAAGCAGCCCTTTTTAGGCAATGAAACGATAAAAACGAGGCAGTGACTCTCCGGTTAGTGGAGAATCACTGCCTTTTTTTTGTTTCTGCGTCTGCTACATGAACAGAAAATGGGAAGAGGGTCCACGTTGGAGTGTTCTTCCTAGCTCCGCACGAATGCTTAGTCCGATTATTCCAGCCGGGCATTGAATATCCCTTTGAGATTAAAAATCCCTTCGAGATTAAACATTCCTTCCACCTTCCAGCCTGAACTTAGCTAACGATCCACCGCTCTGTTTAGCGATGGATCAGCAGTGGTACAGTAGTGGATCAGTAGTGGATCAGCAGTGGATCCTAGATGGAATCTGAAATGAAAAGTAAGATAACTGCATTCTATACACTTATTCCAAATAAAAAAGCAATAGATCGGATTTTAAGTGTACTCTTTACAATTAAAAATCAGGGAAACTGCAAAAAGAGAAGTAAATCAAGAAAATAGTTGTATAAAATACAGTTATATTTCATCACTCGAGTAAATAGCAAACAATAGCTGTACAAAATACAACTAAATACATCTAGATGCCTCTAATTGCTCTAAAACACTCTAAACGCTTCTACATACTCTAAACGCTTCTACATACTCTAAATGCTTCTACATACTCTAAATGCTTCTACATAATCTAATGCTTCTACATACTCTAATGCTTCTACATACTCTAAATGCTTCTACATACTCTAAATGCTTCTACATACTCTAAATGCACTAGTGATACAGCCAAGCTATTTGCTTCAAGGTGTAGAACCCTCCGGTGTAGTTGTAACAACCATTTTGCCCATTAAGTAGAGCAGTAACTGTTGGTTATGAGAGGAGATCGGATCAAGCGCTTCCGCAAAAAAATCACTGCGGATCTTTAGACCCCGTGCAGTTTCTTCCATTCCAGTCTCCGTTATGCTTACCCATACAATCCGCCGGTCCGAAGCATCTCTTTCCCGCACAATAAGCTCATGCTTCTCCATCCGATCAAGTAACATCGTAACCGCTGCAGGACTGGTCGCCAAATGTGGAGCCAGATCAGAAGGCTTCATGGCGTCGCGTTCCTGAAGCAGTTCAAGTACAGTAAGTTGGGCATCCGTCAGCGTTGGAGCAAGATTACTGTCCATATGTAATTTATAATCTTTTAAAATCTTATGCCAAATTTTACTGAATTCAGAAGCATGCACACTTATTCCTTCCTTTCCTCGCGGTTCTATCCGGTATATCTACATTTTCGCGAAACAACTTCCATTTCCTGCAAACGAAGAAAAAATAAATCTGCCGGACCTTCAGCATAAAAAAATAAAAAACGACGCTTAGTCAACCCTCCAAAAGAGCGGACTAAACGCCGTTATAAAATCACTTGTTAATCGCTAGTTTTAATGAACTGATGGGAAAAGATTTATGATCTCATCCTTTTTCTCCACAGCTACAATCTGTTTGCCTGTAGAACGACGCTCGCCCAGCGGCGCTGATTCAGAGGAGAACGTATGGTGGGCATTCTCACGGGTAACGGCATTCAGTTCCAACGGCTCCTTGCAATAGAAAGCCCCTGCTAACCTGCTGCCATTTGGACGTATTCGTTTGCCTTCCTTGAATTCGAAGGTTGGCATTCCTTTGCCACCACGGCTTTGTGATGGATAATCCACAAGTAATGAACGTTTCGCATAACCAATATCAGAAATAGCAAGGATTTCGCCTTCATCTTCGCTGACCCAGAAGCAGGAAATCACCTCGTCGCCCTCGCGCAGCTGAATTCCTCTTACACCGGATGCAACGCGACCCATAGGGTTAACCTCATTCTCATGGAATCGGATACTCATTCCCTCACGGGTGACCAGCACAATGTCCTTGTCATTCGTACTAGAAGCCACTGTAATGATCTCATCACCCTCGGCTACCTTACAGGCCGCTACAGCTCCAGAACGGCTTGTAGAGTATTCCTTGAGCTCTGTACGCTTCACCTGACCCCGACGGGTGACAAACACAAGGCTCTGCTGCGGATCATCTAGATTATTCACCGGAATCACACTAACGATTCCATCTCCTTTAGACAATCCAATAACATTCACAATCGCTGTACCAGGCTCTTTCCATTTAAACTCCGGAATCTGGTGCACAGGAAGCAAGAAGTATTGCCCCTTGCGGGTAAATACCAGCAGACTGTCACGGGTATTTACATCCAGCAGCCTGACGATATGATCGCCTTCTTTGACGCCTGAGGTATGACGCTCCCCACCAGAACGGGTGAAGGAAAGCATACTAGTCCGCTTAATATATCCATCTGCTGAAAGAGCAACGAGCACCTCCTCCGCGTTGACCAGCGCTTCAAGGCTAACCTTGAGCTCCTCGACTTCGCCTTGGATCAGAGAACGGCGATCAATGCCGTATTTGTCGCGAATCTCCAGCAGTTCCTTACGAATTACAGCAACTAGCTTTTTGTCGCTATCCAAAATGCCGCGCAGATGTGTAATCTTTGCCATCATTTCATCTAACTCTTTCTGGAGTGAAGTGATCTCCAGATTGGTCAGACGATACAATTGCAAAGTAAGGATCGAATCGGCTTGGCGTTCACTGAAGCCGAACATCCATACGAGATTGTTCTGAGCATCCTGACGATTTTTCGAAGCTTTGATCGCAGCGATAACCTCATCCAGGATGTTTAGTGCTTTAACTAAGCCCTCTAAGACATGAGCACGGTCTTCAGCGCGTTCCAGATCGAACTGGGTGCGATGAGTCACAACTTCACGCTGATGTGCGATATAAGCTTCCAGGATGGCTTTTAGACCAAGCTGCTGAGGTGCTTTGTTAACAATAGCAACCATATTGAAGTTATAGGTGATTTGAAGATCGGTTTTTTTGAGCAGATACGCCAACACGCCTTGAGCATCAGCCTCTTTTTTGAGTTCGACTACAATCCGCAGTCCCTCACGGCCGCTCTCATCACGAACCTCGGCAATGCCATCGATCTTTTTCTCCAGCCGAATATTCTCCATGGAAGTAACCAGCCGTGATTTTACAATCTGGAATGGTACTTCCGTGATCACGATTTGCTGCTTGCCGCCCCGCATATTCTCAATCTCTGTTTTGGAGCGCAGGTAAATACGGCCTTTACCTGTGCGGTAAGCATCCATGATGCCGTCTCCGCCCATGATCGTGCCGCCTGTAGGGAAATCCGGACCTTTCATGAAGGTCATAATTTCTTCCAGCTCAATATTTGGTTTCTGCATCACTGCGATACAAGCGTCAATTACTTCACGCAGATTATGTGGCGGAATTTCAGTGGCAAAACCAGCAGAAATCCCACTCGTGCCATTTACGAGCAGATTCGGATACCGGGAAGGAACCACAACAGGCTCTTTGGCGGTATTGTCAAAGTTATCTTTAAACAAGACCGTCCGCTTCTCGATATCACGCATCATCTCCATTGCAATGGGAGACAGCCGTGCTTCTGTATAACGCATTGCCGCTGCTGGGTCATCGTCCATAGAGCCCCAGTTGCCGTGACCGTCAACTAGCACATGCCCCATCTTCCAAGGCTGTGCCATACGTACCATACCATCGTAAATAGAGGAGTCACCATGTGGATGGTAATTACCCATTACATCTCCGACAGTTTTGGCTGACTTGCGGTATGGCTTGTCAGGGGTGTTGCCGGAGTCGTACATCGCATAAAGAATCCGGCGCTGCACGGGTTTAAGTCCATCACGGACATCGGGGATTGCCCGGTCCTGAATAATATATTTGGAATACCGACCAAAGCGGTCACCGACGACCTCTTCCAGAAATGCCGGCAAAAATTGTTCTGATAAACTACTCACTTTGCTCACCTTCTGTTCCTCAAACTGCCCGTTTTAAAATAGTGTGGTGATTCTCAGGTACTTCAGAGCTTTTTGGAATTCCGGGCACTATCGCTCCTACTGTTCCAAAATTCCCCTAGGTCCCATAAACACCAAGCTCTTAGAAAATCGGGATTATCGTCACTTGCAGCACTGACATTACTCTACAATTTCGGTGAAATCGACATTTTCAACAATCCAGCGTTTACGTGGATCGACTTTGTCACCCATAAGTGTTGAAACACGGCGCTCCGCCTTAGCAGCATCCTCAATCTGTACCTGAAGCAGCGTACGCGACTCTGGATTCATCGTGGTCTCCCACAGCTGATCGGGGTTCATCTCGCCCAATCCTTTATAACGCTGAAGCTCGAAGTTTTTGCCGAATTCCTTTAAGTAATTTTGCAGCTCTTCATCACTCCATGCATACCTTACGGTCTCCAGCTTACCCGTTTTGCGGGTCAACTTATAAAGTGGAGGCTGAGCGATAAAGACCTTGCCTGCATCTAATAAAGGCTTCATATAACGATAGAAAAATGTCAGCAGCAGCACCTGAATATGCGCTCCATCGGTATCGGCATCGGTCATAATGATAATTTTAGAATAATTGCTGTCTTCGACGGTGAAATCCGGACCAATTCCAGCACCTATTGTAGAAATAATTGCTTTATACTCGTCGTTCTTCAGGATGTCCAGCAGCTTAGCTTTCTCCGGATTCATCGGTTTACCTTTTAGCGGCAATATCGCTTGAATCTTAGAGTCACGGCCTTGCTTAGCTGAACCACCGGCGGAATCACCTTCCACGATAAACAGCTCCGTACGTGTAACGTCCTTTGATTGTGCAGGAGACAGCTTACCGCCAAGATTCGAGCTTTCGCTGCGTTTCTTGCCTGTGCGGATCTCATCGCGGGCTTTACGTGCCGCTTCCCGCGCTTTCGACGCTTGAATCGATTTCTTCAGCAGGCTCTGCGCAACTTGTGGATTTTCTTCCAAGAAACGCGCCATATTTTCAGAAACGATATAATCTACTGCACTACGGGCGGAAGCACTGCCAAGCTGATCCTTCGTCTGTCCAACAAATTCAACCTCGGACATTTTTACACTGATGACAGCCATCATGCCTTCCCGCAGATCATTACCTTCCAGGTTTTTATCTTTTTCTTTAAGCAATTGCGTGCGGCGGGCATATTCATTTAATACACGAGTGTACGCAGTTTTAAAGCCGGTCTCATGTGTGCCTCCGCTGCGAGTTGGAATGGAGTTTACGAAGGAAGCCAAGGTTTCTGTGTAGCCTCCGTTGTATTGCAGAGCTACTTCTACCTCGATATCATCCTTTTCTGCACTGAAATGAATAACATCATGGAGAACATCCTTACCTTCGTTGAGGAACTGCACAAATTGACTGGCTCCACCTTCATAAAAGAACTCATCCTGACGGTTGCTCCGCTCATCTTGCAGTGTAATACGCAGACCGGAATTCAGAAAAGCAATCTCCTGAACCCGCTCTGCCAGCGTGTCATAATTCAGAGCAATTCCATTTGGGAAGACACGAATATCTGGCTTGAAAGTAATTTTCGAACCCGTTTTATTGGTGTTACCCAGAACTTCAAGACCAGTTACAGGTTCGCCAACATGCTCCTTGCCCTTCTTGTCCACCCAGTACTCAAACCGCTGCCGATGGATTTTGCCCTCACGATAAATCTCTACTTCGAGCCATTCAGACAAAGCGTTTGTGACAGAAGCCCCTACGCCATGCAAACCGCCTGATTTTTTATAACCCGATCCACCGAACTTACCGCCCGCATGCAAAATTGTAAATACAACTTGCGGGGTAGGTACCCCTGTCTTATGCATTCCAGTTGGGATCCCCCGTCCATTATCGCTAACGGTTACCGAGCCATCCTTGCGAAGCAGTATGTCAATCTTTGTACAATACTTGGCTAAATGCTCATCTACGGCATTATCTACGATTTCCCATACTAAATGATGTAGTCCTGAAGAACTCGTACTGCCGATATACATGCCAGGTCGTTTGCGTACTGCAACCAGACCTTCGAGCACTTGAATGTCGTCAGCATCGTATCCAGTACGGCCATTCTCGCCGTTATTAGAAACTTCAGCAAACATATCGATCTGTTCGAGCATTCATGCTCCTCCTTCTTTTCTCTATACTAAGAAGAAACGGCTTGGCCGTCCTTTTTGTTAAGAACGGTATCCGTTACTGCCAAAAACCTAAGGATAGAATATAACGTGAAATTATACTCTCCTATATTTCTAAGAAATGCAAACAAACGTTTTGGTCACTTTGTTCATTCTAATTCAAAATATCCCTTTTCGTAAAGACGGCGAATGAAATGATCACCGAAGCGGCCCCCCATACAGCCAGCACAGCCATGGAAAATGACAAGGACATCCCTTCAATGGGGGCGGGAGTACCAGACAAATAGCTGGTCAGTCCAAGATTTACCATAAATAAATATTTTGCTGTTGTCCAGGCAGAGGCCATATTGGTCAGTATACTACCTGCAATCAGCGCTGCCATCATAACTACTATACTCGCCGCAGTACTGCGAACAAGCACCGAGATCATGAACGCGAGCAGTGCAACCACTACGCTGACGAACCAAATCAAACCACCTTGCATAAGCATATATTTCCACTGGGGCACTGCATGTACAGTAGACATATCTAGCGAATCACCACTGATTTTAAAGCCTGTAAAAACAGGAATATTAAAACCTTTAAAACCAAAGGCGAGACCAGAGATAAAGTAACTGATTGCAAATGTGGAAAGTACGATAAGCGAGACAAACATTAGCAGTGCTGTCATTTTGCTAAAAAGCACCTTCCAACGCTTGACCGGCCTAGTCAACAGCATTTTGATAGTTCCGGTTGTCCTTTCGGCCGAGACCAAATCTGAGGCCACCGCCATAATGAGCAATGGAATAAATAATGTAACCGAATTATCCATAAATTCTCGGGTAAAGGTAACCCCGCTAGGTTCATTCGGATTAACGTCATGGTGAAGATAATACTGAAGCTGTTGTACAAATATTCGCCGATAAGTCTTCCATTCCTCTGGAATCCGGTCACTGCCCAGTGAATTTTGATTATCGATAATCTGCTGCTGGATCTCAAGCCGCCAATCGGAATTAAATTTCTCCCGACTCCGTTCGGCTGAACGCATCTGTGCATAGGTGAACATAGGCACCAGTACAATCAGAATCAGCAGTATAACATAAAACCGTTTCTTTTTTATAATCTTCAAGCACTCATTACGGATTAGCGGAAGCAAGTTACTCAACATTCTCACCCTCCGTTAGTTTCAAGAATAGCTGTTCCAGTGTCGGATTAATTTTATGCACAGCTCTCACCTCAATTTCAGCAGTAACCATTACGGCCACAATCTCGGGGATCAGATCCTGATCCATGATCGTTATTAAAGAATTGGGGCCCATCCCGGCAATAATTGAGTCATCTAATGTGACGTCTTCCAGTTTCTGAATTTGAATATCTGAACGATCAGCCAGCATTTCCCGGGCCTCAGCAAAAGGCTCCAGCTCCCAAAGTACATACGGCGAATTACGAGCGATCAGCTCATCTACCGCACCTACTGCCAATACACGCCCTTTACTAATAATCGCTACACGGTCGCAAAGAAGCTGAATTTCACTAAGCAGATGGCTCGATACGAACACCGCCAGCCCTTCATCCGCCAGCTTGCGAATGAATTCTCGCAGCTCTTTAATGCCTTTAGGGTCAAGTCCATTCGTCGGCTCGTCCAAAATAAGCAGCCGTGGACGTCCCAACAGCGCCTGCGCAATGCCTAATCGTTGTCTCATCCCAAGCGAGTATGTACTTACCTTATCATGTATCCGCTGATCTAATCGAACAATATCTACCACTTCGCTAATACGTTCATTGTCTACGCCAGGCTGCATCCGGGCAAAATGCTGCAAATTCTCCCACCCGGTCAAATAGGTATATACCTCAGGATTCTCAACGATAGAGCCTACATATTGCAATGCTTTTTCCGGATTTCGGTTCACATTGTACCCACATACTGTAATCTTGCCCTCAGTAGGTCGAATCAAATCCACAAGCATGCGGATCGTGGTCGTCTTCCCAGCCCCATTAGGCCCGAGAAAGCCGAAAATCTCCCCTTTTCTCACATCGAAAGTGACATCATCTATAATCCATTTTCGTCCTATTTTTTTACGTACCCCGTCCACAGACAAGACGACTGTGCCGGAGTCTTCACTATTCGCTTTTGTCATATTTAATTTAGCTCCTTGTGACTGTCATTTTCTCGGTTTGTACTTGCTCAAAGGGCATTTACCTACATGATCTTACTGCAAAATTTAACACTCACCTATATACTACTGCACAGCCTGTATGAACCGTTCTCCGATTCGCTGATAGCCATCACCATTAGGATGAAAATGATCGGTGGATAGATACTTGTCCAAATGTCTGTTAAACAAGTCAAACGTAGGAACCAAGGTCATGTTGCTATGCTCATTAATAATATCCATTGCCGTATGATTCCACTTCGTTACCGCTTGATTGCCTGGTGCCAGTAATTCTGGAATATCGCCAAAGGGATTATACAGCCCCATATAGTAAACTTGCGCATTCGGATTGATCTGTGAGATTTTATCGAGAATCTTCTCCAGTCTAGCTGCTGCTTCTGGCAGAGCGGCTAATAAAGACTCTGGAGTCAGCTCCTGCCCAGAGGTTGATGAAGTTGTGTTGCCCTGTTGCGCCCCATTATTCTCAAGAATATCCGAATCCTTAAACAGATCATTTCCTCCGACGGATAACAAAACAACATTCGACATGCGCAAGGCATACTCCACACCATCTTCGTTCAGTTTGCTTAACAGCCCCGCAGTAGTCAACCCGTTAATCCCCATATTGCCTAAAAAGTCTACTGTGACACCTTTTGCAGATAAACCAGTAACCGTACGCTTAACAAACCCTTCTCCGGTGTTATCACCGGTCCCCTTGGTAAGCGAATCCCCGAGCGCAACAATTTTGAGGAGCTTGACAGTCTCCGTCACCGGTGCGGCTGTTTGCTGAGGCAAGCTGCTCTCGGTAACCTCTCCGACCGGATAGATAATATCTTTAACCGCATAAACTAAACCAACCATCAAAACTATAGTTGTTACTATGGAAATCAAGCTGACGCTGCGCCATGTCCATTTCGAATCCTTCAAAGCTATCCCTCCGTATGCCGTTCTATTATGTATTGTTCCACAATTTACAAAGATCTTAACTATGTTACATAAACATAATTCTTCCATACAAGTTTTGCAAATGTCTAGCAAAGAAAAAAATCCCGCTGCTACAGTGTTTTTGCCGAAGAACGAGTGTGGACTTTTTTGAAAATAAAAAAATACTGGCTTTTTAATTAATGCCATTATATAATATTTACCGTTGACTCTTTAGACATTACGGGTTATTAGCTTAGCTGGTAGAGCAGCCGACTCTTAATCGGCAGGTCGCAGGTTCGACCCCTGCATAACCCATAGAGCTAGACAGAAGAAGTAAGGACAAGTTCCTTGCTTCTTTTTTTGTTGCATTTTTAATCTTCACCACACAAAAAAAACCGCTCCCCGACTTACATCGGAGAACGATTTCTTCCTGAAGCATCTACTCGTATTATTTACCAATAAACTCTTGAACCCAGTAATTATTATCATAGCCTACACCGATATAATTGAAGTTAGCATTCAAAATATTAGCGCGGTGACCTGGACTATTCATCCATGCCTTCATTACTTCCTCTGGTGTTTTTTGTCCCATTGCGATATTCTCACCTGCGGCTTTATAAGTGATGCCAAAGGATTTCATCATATCAAAAGGTGAACCATACGTAGGTGAAGTATGTGAGAAATAGTTATTCGAACGCATATCTGTAGCTTTTGTAGCGGCAACTTTGTGCAGGCTGTCCAATCCAGCTACAGGTGACAAACCAGCTGCTGCACGTTCTTTGTTTACCAGCGTTACGATTTGCTGAACATAGGTTCCTTTATTACTCACAGCACCTGTTGTAGTTGTATTATCTGTTGGCTTAGTTACAGTAGTTGTGTCTGCTGGCTTTGTAACCGGTTTTGTAGTTGTAGTTGTGGTCGTGTTGTCTTTGTTTGGTACTGTTCCAGTTTGCGGCTTAGTCACCACGATTGTGCTATTCGAAAAAGGGAATCCCTCAAGATTAGCTTGTTTAAAATATTGTAATATTTGCTCATAACTTGTGCCTTTTATTGTTACTGTCGATTCATTCGATGCCGCATTTGCTTCCAATGGAAGAGAAATACTAAGTGCCATAACAGCTGCCACGCTACCACCGATGATTGCTTTTAATGTCTTGTTCTTCAATCTGCCATCTCCTTTTTTCTTGCGTGTAATATATGCTTCTGCCTAGAGTGACCATCTACAAATGTTACAAAGTTGTAATTTGTTCCTCAGTCATTGTAGCATAAATCTCTCAAATGTGCGCTTCTAATTTTTTACATATAATAGTCTTGACTGTAAGATTTCCGATTCCTAGATACATTCGCTTTCTTCCGCTGTTTTCCTGCCTAAAAATACCATTTTACCTGTTATTCGCGAAAAAAAGCGAGAAAAAGCAAAAAAAGTCGCCCTCCCCGAAAGGACGGCAACTTCAGCAAACCTATGGATACCTGACGATTAATGGAACGATTGCCAGAACTCGCCCTCCGTAGAGATCAATCCCATGATTTCCGCATAAGGAATCCGGAAGGTTGGAAAACCTGCAGAATACGGAGCGATCTCATAAGGTGCGAAATATAGATACAACGCTTCATTATCTACAAAGAAGGGCTGATCCGAGGTAATTCCTTTATACGTATCCGGAAAAACATATGAATATTGTGGATCGTTCTCGATCTGTTTGCCCACAATTTTACTGAGCTTCTCCACATATCTGCTGCCTGGCTTGAACAAGTCCCCCAGCTTATAGAACCTGCCGCTGCGCAAATTAATATGCGGATAGATTTTGGTAGGCATTCCATGTGCTGCTCCAAAAGGAAAACGATACCCGGTCAGCTCCAGCACCAGCAGGTTTTTACGGAAGAAAGAGACTGAAAAATCACCATTATAACTAAAGTCCTGGGAAACCCCTCCACTCCCAACGTCTTCAGCAAGGGATAGCTTGCGCAGCTTATCGTTAACCTCTCGCGAAACTTCCGCACTTGCAATCCCCTCAACGACCGGATAATACACCAGATAATCCCTGTTCGGTTTGTATTTCTTCTCCACTACGGAATAGGGAGGTCTCAGCGGAATGACTCCATTTTGGCGCCAAACCTGTTTTCCCTGCCGATCATAATAAGATGTGCGTTGATCTACATCTGCTCTTATCAAACGTCCGCTAAGGGTGAGTGTTCCTGCCCCTGGAATAACTGGGGGCTGGGCTGCCTTTTTTCCACTTCTATCGATAAAATAGGTATCTTTAGCATCAAATACAGACGCCAATCCCTCCTGGTAATTGTTCACGCCAAGCAGGGTGTGATTGCTCAGGACCGCTCCCGTTTTCGCATCTGCAATTACGTAACGTGATCCGCGATAAGGCTGGCTGGGGAATACAGGCGTTCCTATGGCTACTCTGCCTTCACCTAGCTGCAATACTTCATAATATTTTGCCGGGATGATCATTTTTCCTTGTTTATCAATCAGCCCGTAGGCGTTGCCATAATTTTCAGCGGTATTCACCACCGCACGTCCCTCTGAAAAAGGTAAAGCAGAGGTGAATTGCGGCTGAATAGCTACAGAACCATCCGTATTTAAATAGCCATATTTACCGTTTTCAGTCGCTTGATAGGCTAGCAAACCTTCTCCCGGACTTCCAACGAAAGGATGGTTATACGTATGCAGAATGTTCCCATCCGGATCGATGAGCGCATACTCTCCTTCTTTGATTTTAACCAAAGCCACGCCGTTCATAAAATCATTGGCATCTACATAAATCGCGGGCAGCACCTCTTTGCCTTGCGCGTCCACATATCCATATAGCGATTGGCCGCCGGTCGTATTTTGTTTTGAAAATAGTGCTCGCCCCTCATGTAATGAGTTCAAATAATCATACCGGGCGGACGTCACTTCTTTGCCTTTTTCATCAATAAAAGTGTAGCCCTTGGCATCCGACACGACCGCGCGCTCTTCCGAAAAAGGCGCAATAAAAGAATAGATCGGCTTCACTCGTTCTCTTCCAGTGCTGTCAATCAGCCCGCTGTTATTTTTTCGCTGAACTACGGCAAGACCGTTCTTTTGAAAATCCTCAGCATATTCGTACCGGGGTTCAATCTGAACACGGCCCTCGTCATTAATATATCCCCAAAGTGTGCCCTCTTTGAGATTAAACGGCGCCGGATGCAGACCCGTGGTCCGCAGATCGTCCCCCACCCACTCCGGCAATAAGTATGGCGCCTCAAAAGGTTTATTAGAGTAATCTACACGATATAATCCCGCTTCTGCCGGAATCGTGACGAACAACTCCTCTTCCGTGCGTATGAAATCCTCATCCTGCTGAGTAATATATTCGTTCCAGCCAATGCCATCCCATTTCCATACATCCGCCTGTATCAGACCATTGTCATTCCCTTTCCCCAGCTCATTCAACCTAATCCTTAACATCCAGTCGCTCCCCTTTAACAAAGGCATTTGCCTATAGAATATGGGAGAACATTGGTTTATGTGCTTTTTGATCTTTGGGGTTAGGGGGAGAGGAGCATTCTAGGATAAAAATACCGTGTTTCCTCCATAGTTGCTCGTTTCGGCGAATTCTAGGGCATTTTTGCCTCTCTTTCCTCCACTGTAGCTCGTTTTGGCGTACTTTAGAGCATTAATGCCTCTCTTTCCTCCTCCGTAGCTCGTTTCGGCGTATTCTAGGGCATTAATGACTCTCTTTCCTCCACTGTAGCTCGTTTCGGCGTACTTTAGGGCATTAATGCCTCTCTTTCCTCCTCCGTCGCTCGGTTCGGCGTATTCTAAGGCATTTTTGCCTCTCATTCTTTCACGTTAGCTCATTTCAGCTAATTCTGCGGGATTTATACCGTTCTTTCTCCTCACATAGCTCAGGTCGCTAGTTCTACGGGATTTATACTGTTCTTTCGCCACACATAGCTCGTTTCAGCCAATTCTACGGGATTTATACCGTTCTTTCGCCCCACGTAGCTCGTTTCAGCCAATTCTACGGGATTTATACCGTTCATTCGGCCCACGTGGCTCATTTCAACTAATTCTGCGGGATTTATACCGTTCTTTCGCCCCACGTAGCTCGTTTCAGCCAATTCTACGGGATTTATACCGTTCTTTCACCTCACATAGCTCAGGTCGGCTAGTTCTACGGGATTTATACCGTTCTTTCGCCCCACGTAGCTCGTTTCAGCCAATTCTACGGGATTTATACCGTTCTTTCACTCATGGTGCTTCTGTTCTGTTACTAATATTAGTTTGTTGATATTGTTGGTGAGCTATGATGAATATGATGTGTTTTCGTGGTGCTCCTGATGGCGATGGTAGTGTTATTGCTGCTGATATTGATTTGTGGCGGTGATAGCGGTGTTGATCCTGATGATGTTGAGTGGAGTTTAATAGCCGTGTTTGTATTGATGATATTAATTGGTGATGGTAATGATGCTGTAGTAGTACCGTGGCGGTTATGGTGCAACTATTGGGTGGAGTAAGTCCTATTGGTGGAATATTAGATTTGATGGAGCAGGGGTGGCAATGTTGATTGAAGTTGGTGGTGGTAAGTAATGTTGATGTTAGTGTTGCTGGCGCTGTTTAGTCGTGGTGGCATTTTGGCGGGTAGTTTTAGTGGTATGTTTGTTTCATGTTGGTAGTAGCCATTGATGATCTGTGTGTTAGTGGTGGTGACACTATTTGGTCGTGGTGGCATTTTAGTGGGTAGTTTTCGTGCTCGTGCGTAGTTTTCCTATGCGAGGAGCAAGGGGGCGACGTTCAGTACTTATGAATTGGTACTTATGAACTGATTCTTACGAGTTGCTTATATCCGCAAGCGAAAATGGACAAACCAAAAAGCGTTTGCCATAAATAGCAAACGCTATAATCACCATACATTCCCCACACAACTACTTCTTCGAAGAATACTTCCGCATATCAAACGCGACCGCGGCGATGATGATCAGACCTTTGATAATCAACTGATAGTAAGGGCTGATGCCGATAAAGGTCAGGCCGTAGTTGATTAAGGTAAAGATAATAACACCGACCAGAACACCTGGCACTGTTCCGATACCACCGGTTGTGGACACCCCGCCCACGACGCAAGCAGCAATCGCATCGAGCTCATACATGTTACCATAGTTATTGGTTGCGCCACCTGTTCTGGCAGCCTCCAGCACACCCGCCAAACCATAAAGGGCTCCAGCAATCGCATAGATGTAGATCAAGTTCTTGGAAACATCGATGCCAGATACTTTAGCTGCCTGCATGTTACCGCCGATAGCGTACATGTTCTTGCCCAGCTTAGTTTTATTGAACACCACCCATACGATGGCGGCGACACCCAAGGCTATCAGCACGATATACGGGATTGAATATTGCCCCTTGCCGATAAACCCAGAACCGATTGTAGTGAAATCTGGACGCAGACCGCCAATCGGCTGTGATTGGTTGGGGTCCATGTCAAAGTACAAGGAATTCAAGCCGTAGACGATAACCATCGTACCCAGTGTTGCGATAAACGGCGGGACGTTCAGCTTGGAGACGACAATACCATTGACGAGTCCGCAGAGAAGGCCAGCGATAATAGCTATAAGGATCGGAAGCCACACTTGCACCTGCGGCAGATCAGGAAAAAAGCGCCGGGAATAATCCGGAATTTGCAGCATCGAAGCAGAGATTACCGCTGTAAAACCAACCACACGTCCAGCAGACAAGTCCGTCCCAGCTGTGATAAGGATGAAGGCAACACCAAGCGCGATGATAATCCGTGTTGACGACTGAATTAGAATGTCCCGTAAAGTATTTACAGAGATAAAGGCCGGCTCATATAAGGCAATACCCATAATTAGAATTACCAAGACAATATAAATAGCATTTTGAGTAATAAAAGATTGGGCTCTTTTAGCGTTCATTAGTAGTGTTCCTCCTTAAAGTTACGCGAAGAGTACTTCTCTTCGTAAACCAAATCTAGTTTCGCCCAGCAAAACTATCATTGAAATCCTATCCTAATGCTGTGCAGCGAGCCGCATAACTTCGGTTTCCGTAGCTTGCTCGCCTTCTAGTATTCCGGTAAGCCTACCCTCCGACATGACCATCACACGGTCAGACATTCCGAGCAGCTCCGGCATTTCTGAGGAGATCATAATGATGCTTTTCCCTTGCTGCGCCAAGTCGGCAATAATCGAATAAATCTCGAATTTAGCCCCTACGTCGATACCGCGAGTCGGCTCGTCCAGAAGCAGGATTTCGGGCTCGGTTAGAAGCCATCTGGCGAGCAGCACTTTTTGCTGATTACCACCAGAAAGATTCATGATCAGCGTTTTGGTTGTTGGAGTTTTGGTCCGTAATTTTTCAATCATTTTATCGACTTCTTCTTTTTTCTTTTTTCCATCTAGTAGAAGTAGTAGTTTCTGGTATCGATGCAGATTAGCGATTGCGCCATTTTCATGAACAGACAAGACTGGAAAAATACCAGTGACACGCCGTTCCTCCGTAAGCAAAGCCATTCCGTGTTTCTTAGCATCCTTGGGAGATTGGATATGAATGCGCTTACCATCGATAGAAATCGTCCCCGATTTGATAGCCCTCAGGCCGAATAATGCCTCAATAACCTCTGTTCTCTGAGCGCCTACCAGACCACCAATCCCTAAAACCTCACCTCGTCTTAATTCAAAAGAAACATCTTTAAACGATCTTTCTTCAGGGGAGGTTAATCCTTCCACCTTCATATATACTTCGCCAGGCACGTTAAAGCGTTCTGGGAATCGATTGGTCAAGTCACGGCCGACCATTTTGGAAATAATAAGATCTGTAGTCAATTCCACCGCTGGCCAGGTTCCGATTTTTTTACCATCCCGCATAATGGTAACCTCGTCAGAAATTTCGAGAATCTCTTCCATTTTGTGAGATATATAAATAATAGCTACGCCTCTACTCCTAAGGTCCCGTATGATTCGAAATAAATGCTCCACCTCCACACTGGTCAGGGAGGAAGTAGGTTCATCCATTACAATAACGCGGGAGTGAAAAGAGACAGCCTTCGCAATTTCAATGGATTGGATTTTGGATACAGACAGCTTACCCACTAATGTCTCGGGATTCAGATCGATATCCAGATCTTTAAACAAATTCTCCGTGTCAGTGTACATTTTCTTATGGTCAATAAACTGGAAAGGTCCAATCCCTTTGGTTGGGAAACGTCCTAACCAGATATTCTCCATCACACTTCGGAACGGCACGGGATGCAGCTCTTGGTGAATCATGGAGATCCCATTTTTCAAAGCGTCATTTGAGCTTCCGATAGAGGTCTTCTCACCCTCCAAAAAAATCTCACCGGCATCCGGTGAATAAATACCAAAGAGACATTTCATTAAAGTGGACTTACCCGCACCATTCTCGCCCATAAGGGCATGCACCGAACCTGGTCTGACCTTTAAACTAACTGCATCCAGCGCTTTGACGCCGGGGAATTCTTTAGTAATGTCATTCATTTCTAGCAAAAACTCAGCTTTTTCCATGTTGTTACGCCCCCTACGCTTTTTTCTTTTTTCATGAGAGGCACAGCGGTTCATCCTGTTCCCTGCCTGAAAGAAATCCGAGGAGCGAATATCCGCTCCCCGTTGCTGCCATATGATCATGAATTCCATCTAGATTAGAGCGTTATTATTTGGCGTCATCGATATTGTCTTTGGTGATCTTTTTATAGGAAATCCACACGTATTGGTTGTCTGTGATATCAAAGCCTACGTTATCTTTTGTAGGTGTTTCTCCTTTAGCAAGCAGAGCAGCAACTGTGATCGCAGCTTTACCTTGGTTGTTCGCATCATTCAGCACGGTACCAAGCATCGTTCCATCTTGTAGCGCTTGAATCGCAGGAGCAGTAGCATCTACACCTACTACAGGCATGAATTTATCACCCGTGAAGTAACCTGAAGCTTTCAGTGCTTCGATTGCACCGAGAGCCATATCGTCGTTGTTCGCAAGCACAGCTTCAATTTTGTCGCCATGGGAGCCAAGGAACGCTGCCATTTTTTCTTGCCCTTTTACGCGGTCCCACATCGCAGTATCTTCAGCCAGCTTTTCTACCTTGATGCCGGCATCTTCAATTGCTTGGATGGAGTAAGTAGTACGAAGCTCAGCGTCTTGGTGCCCCGGTTCGCCTTTTAGCATTACGTATTGAAGGACACCGTCGCCGTTTTTATCCGCTTCAGGATGTGCCTTCCAGTAGTCCACGATCAGTTGACCGGACATAGTTCCGGATTCTTCCGCTTTAGCGCCTACATAATAAACCTTATCCCATTTCTTCATATCTTCTGGCAGCGGCTCGCGGTTCAGGAAAACCACCGGAATATTTGCCGCTTTTGCTTTTTCGATAATAACGCCAGCCGCAGTACGGTCAACCGGATTGATCAGCATGCCTTTATATTTTTTGGTGATGAACAAGTCAACTTTGTCATTTTGTGTGGGTTGAGAATTTTGGCTATCTACGATATCTACAGTAGCAATGCCTTTGGCAGCAGTGTCGATTGCGTTACGAACACCTGTCATGAAGGTATCGTCAAATTTGTAAATGGCTACCCCTACTTTTGGCGTTTCAGTGGAAGAGCCCGCATTTTCAGTTTTTGGAGCGTTGGTAGCTTTACCACTGTCTGCATTATTGTTGCTATTGCCACAGCCTGCCAGGGCGGCACCCAGTATTGCGCTTGCTAAAAGAACGGAAGTGATTTTTTTCATTATTCATTGACCTCCTGTTTATACTTCTTTTTTTTGGTTTAACCCTGAATTCTCTCGGGCACATCCATATTATGCCTTAGGTGAAAACGGTTTCGAATATAAAATCCTACTCACTTTTATAAAAATTCTACTGAACCCAAAAAACGAATACCTCCCATTTTAAGGATGGCATTCGTCTTTTCAAAAATAAACCGTCCACTATCTGACGAAGGGAAATAACAATTTCTGATTCTCAGGCCACAGCATATTGTCCAAATCAATGAGTTTAGTGCCCGTATCGACACGTTCAGGAACATCCATTCCTTCGATTACCTCAACGGCATGTTTTACGGCTAAATACCCGTTACTAAAAGGATTTTGGATTACGGTCGCTTGAACCGTACCCTCCTGCAGCAACTCCATCATTGACGGGGAGCTGTCGAACGCAACCATTTTAATATTATGCAGCCCTCGGCTCTGGATAGCTTTTGCCGCCCCCTGTGAAGCTGTCTCATTCAAGCTGGCGATCCCGCGAAGATTTGGATGTTTCAGCAGCATTAACCGTGTCAGCTCTTCAGCATCACTAATACTCGAAGTGGTATAAGAAATCTCTACTACCTGTATGTTCGGATATCGGGCAGCGTAATTTAAAAATCCCTTTTCCCGCTCCTCCGCGTCCCTAGCACCATATTCAATGCCGTTTGAAGACTCCTGCTCCGCCCCCAAAGATGAATTTGTGAAGTTAATGATGCCGACCTCCCCGTATCCATTTAGCAGCTGAATGAGTCTTTCTGCAGACTTTTGTCCCGCTTCATAACCGTTTGAACCCACATAGGCTCTTACTCTGGCCGAACCGACTTCTGCATCCACAGACAATACGGGAATCTTGGAATATGCCGCCCGATCAACCACTTGTGCAAGTCCCATATAGCTACTGGCAGCTAAAATAATAACGTCCGCTTTTTCTTTAATGGAGTCCTCAACCATTCTGACCTGTTCCGCAATATCACTCTCAGCATTCGGAGCTTTGAACGTTAGTTTCACATTAAATTCCTGTGCCGCGGCTTCTGCACCCAATCTAACTGTATTCCAATAGTCACCTTTGTTCATTTTTACAATAAGATGAATATTGCGGGTTTTGTTCGTGTTGATATAATTAGGTGCCGAATTAAAACAAGAGGTGATAGTTGTCCATAACACCACACATACCAGCAGGGTTAGCCAAAAACGAACGATTCTCATACCGATGTCTCATCCTCCTCATGTCCAGGATTGCCCTCGCCTGCTGCGAGTGCCGGGAAGATAAGAGTAACCGTAGTGCCTTCTTCAATTTCACTTTCAAAAGAAAGACCATAATCACGCCCATAATACAGCTCAATACGCTCGTTTACATTTCTAACGCCTACCCCGGAGCCATGCATACTCTTACTGCTACCAGTCAAAAGAACCTTCATAGTCTCCTCGGACATTCCCAGTCCATTATCACGAATGCGGATGATGACAAGATCATCCTTCAGCTCCGCTTGGATCGAAATAAAACCTTCATCAGGCATCATTTCAATCCCGTGATACAGGGCATTCTCCACAATAGGTTGTAAAATTAGCTTAATCGTCTGACACTGCAGCACTTCATCCTGAGCCTCGATCTCGTAGCGGAACTTATTTTTGAACCGAAAACTCTGAATCACAAGGTAATGACGAACATGATCAAGCTCTTCCTGCACGGTAATCATATTATTCCCTTTACTAAGACTAATCCGGAAAAACTTCGATAAGGACTGAATCATCGTGACTACCTCCTCAGTCTTGCCGCGTTCAGCGAGCCGGATCACAGAATTCAGGGTATTGTACAGAAAGTGCGGATTGATCTGGGATTGCAGTACTTCAAGCTCACCTTTACGTTTGGTTTCCTGTTCATAAATAATCTGATCCATCAGTTGGCGGATACGTTGCAGCATAAGGTTAAACCGTTTGGACAGCTGTTCCACCTCATACGCCCCACTGACATCTATTCGGGTGTTGAGATCCCCTTCGCCCACCTGCTGAAGCGTCCGTTCCAGCTTGCGGATAGGGCGGGCAATACGTGCAGACAAAAAGACAGATACAATAATTACACATAAAATGACTACCGCTAAAAACCAGGATAAAAAAGTGTTTAGATCACGTTTGGTGGTTACAATCTCATCATAATAAGCCACGCCCACGATCTTCCAGCCTGTCTGTTCCAGTGTTCTTACGGTGATAAACCGTTTTTCACCCGTAGACTCATCCAAATAGCTACGAAAAGCATATTCCAGTACTGGCTCCACATTCTCATATTTTAAGCCAGCGTAAATCAGCTGCTGCTGGGGATGGTACACAATATTTCCTAGCTGATCGAGGATGTAAGCGTATCCTCTTTTGCCAAGCTTAACCTGCTTGCTCAGCTCATCAATGGTTCGAAAGTTAAAATCCATCAGCAGGATGCCGGTTTTTAAGACTCCGTTCTCCTTATATTGAATTAATTTGCTGATAGACACGACCCAGATATATTGACCTTTGAACAAATTCTGAATATGAGGTGCGGAATAGGAGAGCTCTGATGTTCTTTGCGCCGTCGTAAACCAGCTCTGAGTCTCCAGCTGTGTGTTGCTGCGCAGCTTCTGACCGGGTGTACCCACGACATATTTCCCCTGTGGTGTAAAAACAGCCGCCGAGACCAGATCCTCTCTGCTCCCCATTAGCATAGCCATTCTTTCCGTCAATAAAGCGGAATCCACGGAAGGGCTATTCGTAATCTGCTCCTCCGCTGTCTCAAAAATATTGCGCATTCCCTTAACATAAAGACCCAGATTGTAATTCACTTGCTCAATGATCTGCTGCATATTCATATTGGCATTCTCTTCTGCGGTCTTGGCAAACTTGTTGTACAGCATAAGGCTGACAACGACAGCTACCAGCACGGCAACAGATGTAAAAGTGAGTGTAATCGTAACTTGAATGCTTCGGAGCTTGGAGGACAACCGACGTTTTCCGCCTTTGGGATGCTGCGGTCTTAGATGAAAGGAATAAGGTTTATCCTTCAGCATCTTTACCCTCCTCTGGAGCTGTTTTTATACTCTTTAGGAGATTGGCCATATTTTTTGCGGAAACAAAAGCTGAAATAGTTAGGATCGGCAAAACCTATTTTTTCTGCGATTTCAAAAGCCTTCAGCTCCGTGGACCGCAAAAGTTCCTTGGCTGCCTCTAACCTAATTTGCAAAAGATAACTAACGAACGTCATTTTCATTTCCTTCTTAAAAATACTGCTAAAATAGCCGGTACTTATATGTAAATGCTGACAAACCTTGCCGATAGAAATATCAGATTCAACATAGTGGCTGCGTATATATTCTTTAGCTTCATCAATAAGCAGCTTATAGGAAGATTGACGTTCTAATGCAATCGTATCCATTAAACCGCTACAGACTGCAATAATCCATTGCTTGGCTTCGGCCATACTATTAAATTTATTGATGGCAGTTAGCGACGAAATACCAGAACCAATATACTTTGCAGCCTCACTGCCGGATTCTTTAGCCACTCGCAGGATAGATGTAAAAATCTCCAGCAAAAAAATCTGATAATCCTGTGTAGACACCTGCTCTGCGTCAAGACCGGCAAATAAATCCTCAACAACCTCTTTGAGTTCTTGCACCGTACCTAGTTTAATCGTCCGGATTAAGGATTGCTGGGTTAGTTCATCATAGGTTAGCAGTGTGCTGGAACGTGACTCAACGTCCTCAATCCAGATCACCCGGTTATTGCCGAGAATAAGCCGATAATCTAATGCCTGCAAGGCATCCCCAAAAGAATTAAATAACAAAGCAGGCGATGAACAGACCGTTCCGGAGCCTGCCGTGACCGTCAGCTTCAGAAAACGCTGTACGTTCTGGCGGATTTCTTCAAGAAGCTCAAAAGTCTTTCCAGTGATATCAGTTTCTTCCCCTTCTTCATGGATTGTGAGCAATACGACCTCATCACGATGAATAAACACCCTTCCAAAACCATGCTTCGAGCATATTTCTTCAGCAATATTCAGCACAGCGAATAGCTGTAAATTCTTTTCACCAGTGTCTCGTAAAGAAATTTGTCCGCCTGTTGCACCCCCAGCAGATTCCCGCTCAGGACGAATATAATCCACACTAATTACCGAAGCCTGAAACCACCGTCCCGTTAATTTTATACCATATTCAGTGCTTTTCTCAGCAATTTCATCCGTACGCAATCTACGCGAAATAAGGGACGATAAAAATTGCTCCCTTAACACAGGCAGACTTTTCCGGTAATGCTCACTGAGTACAAATACATTTTCTTTTTCTGCAATTTCAGCCTCGATAGTGGCTCTAACCTTAAGCAATACTTCAATTAATTCCTGTGAAGAGAACGGTTTCAAAATATACTCATCAATTTGCAATTTTATCGCCTTCTGAGCATATTCAAATTCATCATACCCAGTCAAAATGATAATCTTAGTGTTAGGATGATGACTACGAATCCATTCAGCCAGCTGAAGTCCATTCATAAAAGGCATTTGGATATCGGTAACTACCACATCCGGCAGCAAACGGTCTATGGCATCCGCAGCTTCCCGTCCATTCTCCGCCTGCTCGACAATCTCAAATCCGTAACGCTCCCAGTCAATCTGCCCGATAACGCCTTCCCTAACGTCTTCTTCATCTTCAGCAAGAACTAGCTTATACATGTCTCATCCCTCTTTGGAAACGTTTTAGATGTCATAAGTTTTATTGTATATGATTCAAACCAATCCATCTATGGTTAAGTTATTTAAATAGTTTTAGGTATTAATATATTAAATACATATAAAAAAAGAGTTCCAGAGCAAAAAAAAACCATCCCGCCGTAGCTGGGATGGGGATGATCGGTAACCTATAAGTATTATAGCAACGCTTTGTTAAAGCGATAGCCTGCTGTCTTTTCGAAACCGATATGACGATAAAAAGCATGTGCCGGTGCGCGTTCTACGCGGTTGCCACTTCTAAGGAAAAGCTGACAGCAACCTTGCTCACGTGCCCATTCTTCTGCTGCGGCCACAAGTCTTTTACCGAGTCCGTTTCCTCTGAGTTCTTCTGATACGATAAGTGCAGTAATCTCAGTGATACAATCTGTCTGTTTGTAATACGAGCTTACCTGTCTAAGGCCGATCATACCCACAACTTCATTGTTCAGCTCTGCTACAAGTGTGCATTGGAGATTGCTGTTCTCCATGCTTTCCAGTCTCTCTTTCATCACGCTTAGCGTTGTTGGATAGCCGAATTCCCGCAGAAGCGCCGTAACTCTCTCCAGATCATTCAAGCCGCATTTGCGAATTTCCAGTACAGGTGCCATGGTACTACTGTTCATCCTCATATACCTCCACTTTTAGCATAGACGCCGCCTGCTTGGCTATCGTCCGCGCGATTTCCACATCTTCCGCCGCACTTAACGCTACTGCCATCCGCCGACCAGGACGAACTTCCGGTTTACCAAATACGCGAACCTGGGTCCTAGGCAGTTCCAAAGCTTCACCAATTCCGGTCACAGCAAAGGCTCGTCCTTCTCCATCAGCCTTCAGCGTAGCTGAGGCACCAGGTGTCAGCAATTGTACTGACTGGACAGGAAAACCAAGAATAGCTCTGACATGCACTGCAAATTGAGATAAATCCTGCGTCGCCATCGTGACCATCCCCGTATCATGGGGTCTAGGTGACACTTCACTGAACAATACGCCTCGATCTGTCAAAAAAAGTTCCACTCCAAAAATACCGAAACCTCCGAGCTGATCCGTTACTGCTTTTGCAATAGATTGCGCTTCTTCAAGCAGCTCTGGCTTCATAAAGTGAGGCTGCCAGGATTCCACGTAATCTCCATCCTTCTGAATATGTCCAATAGGTGGACAAAATACCGTACCAGACACAGATCGCACCGTCAAAAGAGTAATCTCGCTCTCAAAAGTAACAAAAGCCTCCACGATAACCCGTGTTCCTTTAGCTCTCGCTCCAACCAAAGCAGTGTTCCAGCAGTTTTCTGCATCCTCAGGGCTTTTGCATACGCTCTGACCCTTGCCAGAAGAACTCATAATCGGCTTAATGACACAAGGAGTGCCTAGCTCGGCTATAGCTTGTTGCAGCTCTTCCAGACTATCCGCAAAACGGTAATCAGCAGTTGGCAGTCCAAGGTCTTCAGCCGCAAGACGACGAATCCCTTCTCTGTCCATGGTCAGCCGAGCCGCCCGCGCCGTCGGAACAACGAAAAAGCCTTCTTCTTCAAGCTCTTGAAGAGCATGAGTGGCAATTGCCTCAATCTCCGGAACAATGACATCCGGTTTCTCAGAGCGAATCAGCGCTTTCAGCGCCTCTGCATCCAGCATATCAATTACATGTGAACGATGAGCTACACCCATCGCCGGTGCATCGGTATAACGGTCTACAGCTACGGTCTCTACGCCAAGGCGTTGAGCTTCAATTATGACTTCCTTACCCAGTTCCCCGCTGCCCAGCAGCAACAGCTTGCGGCTTTGAGCTGAAAAAGGAGCTCCCCACATTGTCGATTCCAACCTCTTTCGGCAAATTGACTGTCTCGTTTTTATGAATTTCAGAAAACGTAACAGTTTCATTGTATATTTTCAGGCTTCTTTATTTTCATCCATCATACGCCAGATTGCAAGTGTTCTTCGACATTTTCCTACAAACTTCACAGAACTTTGTCGACTTTATCAACGAAAGTTTGTTCTAGACGTGATAATTGGTGGCTTATTTGGCCCCAATGATCTGCAGTCTCACCCCCTTTAAGGAGATCTAACATCGCTTTCTCTTGCTCCGCAAGCCCTTCTTGCAGGCTTTCGGCAGCAGATTTTAATTCTCTGCTGATATTCTCGACGTAATGAGCGATTAATTTTTCCTTCTGCTCTGCCGCTGCAAGATTAACCGCTTCTTTCAAAAGCGGCTCTGCCGCACCTTTGACCAACTCCCGCCCAGTTCCCTCAAAGAAATAACGCGGGGATTTGAAATGGCCCCATAAAGCGGACCACTGCACAGGCTGAAGCTGGCATTCCAGATCCTTAGGAGATGGCCAAGCCTGCTCCTCATTCTCCATAAGATGAAATTCCTCCGTGGAAAAGAGTAGCTCTGTAGCTGCCGCTTCAGCAGCTTCATGTACAAGCCTGCGTCCCGTGCTCTCTAGCCGCAGCGTTGTTGCCCATAGCTCTTGCTCAAGCTCGCGCTGAGTAGTACGTATTAGTTCGGCACCACAGGCAGAGAAAATGGCTTTTAAATTCCCTGCATCCTCACGCAGTAAGGAGGGATGAAAAGATTCCTGAAAATTTCTGTTGAAGGAGAAGCTAATCCGCTGGCACACATGATAGATCAGTTCTTCACTTTCATGAATAAGATCTCTGCTAGGACGTTCCTCAGTCTCCAAAAGAGATAACCGCTTCATGGCGAACTGCCGCCTTTCCTGCAGTTCTTTTAACCCGGCTTCACGCTCGTTCGCCGCCTTGGAAGCCAGATTCTGCCATTCCTCAGCCCGGCGCCGAACCGATGCGATGCTCTCAGCAGCTGCGTTAAGTGAAAGCTGTGGAAGCTCATCACCAGCAAAGCTGGATAATGCTTGCTCAAATTCATTGAAGCGGGAGGTTTCATAAAGATCGTGATTATGTTGAGTTTTAGCTTCTAGAGCAAGCAAGCTGGACAAAGCATAGATTCTCGGAGACCGCAAACCTCCGGCACGCAGATTTTGAACGACATGTGCTTTAACCTCATCTAGTTCTTCTTCGCTTGAAGCGAGATCGGAGGCATTAATAATAAAGAACATTTTATCGAGAGAAAAGCTATCTTTAATGCGGCCCAGCTGGGCCAAGAGGCCGCGATCCGCCTTCGAAAAGGCGTGGTTATAATAGGTCACAAAACAGATCGCATCCGCATTTTTCATGTAACTAAAGGTTACGCCAGTGTGGCGTGCATGCAGTGAATCTGCTCCTGGTGTATCTACGAGCACAATCCCGCTCTCCGTCAAAGGACAGGCATAATATAGGTCAATCCCTTGCACGAAGCAAGCCCGGGTCTCTTCCGCAACTAGGTTTCGATATTCATCCAAATCAACCGTCCGCACCGTTCCTAATAGCGGCTCAGCTTCAGCCCAACCGGATGCTGCGGCTCTTAGAAATCCTGCATGCGGCAGCGCAGAGGGGTGAATTCCCCGTGTTGGCAGGCTCGCAAGTACTGCTGTCCACGTATCCTGTTGCGGCTCTCCAAGCTGCAGCACGCTGAAGGAATGGCAGATGTCATCCCAGAAATCCGCCATGCTCTTCATCGTTACAACCGCGCTGGCATGGCGGAAGTCTCCTTCCGGAGCCAATATGCGGTTAACTGCGGCCGTGGCAGGGTGTGGCGACACGGGCAGCACTTCTTCGCCGAGCAAAGCGTTGGCGAAGGAAGATTTGCCTGCGCTGAACGCACCGAACAGCGCAAGGGTAAAGCGGCCGCCGGCGAGATCCTCCGCCCGTGCGGCCAGACTGCGCGCCGCCGATGCCATCGCTGGCTCGCGGCGCAGCAGCTCTGCCGCAGCCGCCAGCGCGTCAGCGGCTGCCGAGAGCCGGCGGCGTCCGCCCGCCGGCGAAGCCGTTCCCGCCGCCCAGCTTGCGGCGGCGGCACTTCCAGCCGCGGCGCGTTCGCGCGGCTGGGTCGCCCGCGGTGCGGCGCTCTGCGCAGCCGCACGCGGGGTGACCCTCACCTCCGGCAGGATGCCGGGGGTGAGGGTCCGGCGCGGCGGCAGCAGCGCCGCTAGCTCGTGCGCGCGGGCGTCAGCCGCGCGGTCCAGGCGGCGCGCGGGCAGCGCTCGCCTGCCGCGTAAGGGCCTGATCGCGGCGCTGGAGTTCCGCGCGCTGCTCCTCGATAAGCGATGGCAGCTTCGCCAGCAGCTCATCGCCAACTAACAGCGCAGCGCGGCGGAATTGGCTCTTCAGATCTGCCGCAAGTGTGCGGCAGAAATTGAGCAGCGCCTCGCCGCTATTCCCCGTTCCCGGCTTAACTGCAGCCGCCAGCCATTCCTGGCTCACAGCCGGGAACCCTTGCTTCAGAGTCGTCTCTGCCTCCTCTGCCCACAGTCCGAGATTCTCCGCCCATTGACGTACCAGCTGAATCAGATGCCATTCCAGCTGAGCGGAAACCTCTCGGACCAGTAATCCTTGCCAGGCATCCAGTCGTTTGCCTTGCTCCTTCTCCCGCCGTCCGGCTGTAGAGAACAAACCTAAGCGGAAGCCTGGGCTGACACTCTCCACATAGCTCCCTGCCGCCTCTCTAACATCCGCAGGCATTAAGTTAGCATTATTGAGTAAGGCATCAAGATCACTTCGCAGGCTAGCTCGTGATTGCTGAGGCAGCTCCTCAAGCAGTGCCTTCTCTTCTTCCAGCGATTTCAGCTCTTCCATCACAACTGTAACCTCTGCACCCTCTAGCTCAGCTAAAAAAGTTTCCCGTTCCTCCTGCTGGTCTTCACGGAACGCGGTTAGCGAAGAATCTGCTGTATGATGAAGGGAACGTGACAAGCTATATTGAAGCAATTGTTCCCTGTGCTCCAACAGCTCTGTTATAAGGTTCAGCAGATTATCCCAATGATTCAGTGGATGCTCTTTCATTTTGAGTGAGGTAAACAGAATCCCCGCACAATGAATCCCCCACTGCTCAAAAGCATTTTCAAGCTGGCGTTTATATTCTTCAATGGAAATTTCTTGTTCTCTGTGCTTGTCTATCTGATTAACAATAAGATAGAGCGGTTTGCCCCAGTCACTGAGATTTTTGGCAAAAGCCAAATTATTCTCTGACTGAACATGGTTATAATCCATAACATAAAAGACGACATCAGCTAAATGCAGCGCGGAACGAGTGGCCGCCTGGTGGCCATCATCCGTCGAATCAACGCCAGGCGTATCCAATAGAACACCATGCTTCCCTAGAAGAGGAATCTCATTCCAGACTTCAATCGCGGAATATTCTCCGCCATTTCGACAATATTCCTGTAATCTTTCTGGTGTTGTCTCTACAGGGGTAGATTCATTTCCACTTCCCTCAACCCTTGGATAGATAAGCACTCGTGGAGCCCCGCTGCGAATAGAAACAATATTGGCACTAGTCGGCACAGGTCCGGAAGGCAACACTGAGCTGCCGAATAAAAGATTAATCATGCTGGATTTCCCTGCCGAGAAATGCCCACAAAAAGCAAGGGTCAGTTCATTCCCACCCTCTTTATTTTGTAAATCTTCATATATTCGTTCAGCACTCTCATCGCCCCAGTGGCGCATTAAATCTTTCAGCCGGGAAAGCTGCGATGCTGTTTCACTTAATGTTTCTCTCTGAATTCTAACCTGTTCCGCTCCCACAGACATTCCACCTCCACAGTTACCTTCTAATCATGCACTGATCTTAATCCATTCATGAATACTGATTTAAGCTCTTTTTTATGCAAAACTTATATAGGTGCAATTTCTGAACTTTAGCGCGGAACATTTTTTATAAATAATAATTACAGTTTATCACCAGTTTGACACAAATTAAATACACACTACTTACAAAATAACCTATCATCTCCTACGAAATGATACCAAAAAAGAAGCGAGGTTGTCGTCCTGTAAAGCCAACAGTCGTTTCTCGTAGAAATATAAGGATATTCAATAAAAAAGGAGCCAGCCCCAAGGGCCGACTCCATTTCAGGTCACTTCTCAATTATGCAGTTTCCAAAACAGGCAACAGAATTTCAAAAACTTTTCCGTGCTGCAGAATAGTCAATCCACGAGATTTGTCTCTCATTACGACAACCTCTGGTTTTACAGACATACGCTCCAGATAGTGCTCAGGCACATCACCGGAATGACTGATCGTAATGCCCTCTACTTCTTGCTCTTCATTTTCTTCCAGCGGGCTTTCCACTACGCGGTCAAAAATATCCGAGAATACCTCAAAATTATCTGTGTATACAGAAATGCATTTCATCTCTATCCCATCCTCTTCTTCAACTCTAACTTTTAACTTTTTGGCGTATGATCTTTAGCTTTCCTGACGACAGCCGTTTTCATACGTTTTTTGCCCTCTCGACATACATCAAGGAGCGGACAAACCTGACATTTTGGATTCTGAGCCTTACAGTGATATCGTCCGAAAAAGATTAGCCGGTGATGCGTGAGCGTCCATTCATCACGTGGCACAGCCTTCATCAGCTTTTTCTCCACTTCAAGCACAGAATCTTTCCAGCCTGCCAATGCAAGTCGTTTAGCAACCCGCTCCACATGAGTGTCCACAGCAATGGCAGGAACTCCAAATGCGTTGGATACTACTACGTTAGCGGTTTTACGACCTACTCCTGGCAACGTTACAAGTAAGTCATGTGCCTCAGGCACTTCTCCGCCATACTGTTCTATGAGTATAGAGCACAGGCTTTGGATATGCTTAGCTTTGTTACGATATAAGCCGATGCGCCGGATATCCCCCTCCAATTCCTCCAGCGGCACAGAAATATAATCGATGGGGGCTTTGTACTTTTGGAACAGGTCCTCGGTCACTTTGTTCACCGTTGCATCCGTACATTGGGCTGACAGCAGCACCGCTATTGTCAATTCAAAAGCGTTACTGTGATTCAGCTCACAATGTGCATCCGGAAACAAATCTCCAATCGTATCCAAAATGTGGCGGACGTCTGCAGCTTTCATAGTGTCCCCTCCACGGAGCAAAAACGCTCAGAAAATTCTACGAGCGTCTCACCTCAAATGTTAGAAATATAAGCAAAGTATGTATTATAACGTATGGATTCATACATTTCAACACATACGATACTGGCATTATATTTCAAGTATTAACGCCTGGATTGTCCTAATAAGAACAGTAAGCGTTTAAGCGAGAAATATAAGACATACAGTATAGGAGCAATACTTATACTTTCTTATATTTCAAAAAAAACGTCTTGACGCAGGTAAAGCCCCCTGTGTCAAGACGGTGATTCACTCAGAAATCCACCATTGCAACTATTGTTTCACAATTTCAACCAAAATATCATTATTGAAATACATTATAATATTATCATTTTCTTTCAAAGATTGCACGGATAAAGTCGAATCTCCCTGATGAATATAAACATTAGCAGGAACAAAAAATTGATATTTATCGTTCAAATTAGGTCTCTTCGTCACCAATGAGTTTGTTGCACTCTCATAACGTGAGAATGTTCTACTGAGCTGAGACATAATACGAATCGTTGTAGATCCATCCGGATCCTTGCGAATCTCTACTCTGTCCCCTGCCGTCAAGTTGCTAAGAGCAGTCGTTGTCGAGCCGTCACGAATGATTTTGACTCCTCCACTTACCGCTAAGGTCTGTGCAGCTCCAGCATAATCCTTCACGACTACGCTATTCCCAGCGGCATCTACAGAACTTACCTGACCTGTTGTGAGCTTAACTGCTTGAATAGCCAGCGGTGAGCTACCATCAAAGGTCACATTAAGATAATCTCCCGCTTTTAAATCCGTTAGCTTAATGCTCTCACCAGCTTCATTGGTCAACGGGATTGCCAAAGTATTAATATCACTGGTTCCCCCATTCCATTTGATGCCCAAACGGTTGGTTCCAGAATTCACGGTTGCCGCTTCAACTTGCAGCACAGTCTTCACTTTCAATACCGCTATCAGATCCTGACCTGTAGTCAGTGAAGCCGTTACATTGCTTCCAATAGGAATATCACTTAGGGAAGGACTAGTCTTACCAAAGAGATCAACAAGTTGCGGATAAGGCATCGTTAAACTTTGTCCATCATTAAGCTTCAAAACAAGAGTTTTCGACGTAGAATTAACAGCTGTTAAAGTTCCTTCGTACTTTGTGACAATTTCCAAAGACAAAGCCCGCTGTCCTATTGCCTTCAGATTAACTTTGCGGTTCTCGATAAGTTTCGCACCCATATTAGTTAAGTTAGGCAATGCACCTTCATAAATCAGCTTTGTTTTCTCATCCAACTGAACCACATGGGCTTTTTTGCTGCTGTCCATAACTGTAAGGAGCTGTGTTTTGCTATTATAATCCACAATTGTTGCTCCACTATACTGCTCAATTTGGCGGCTTAACACTTCAATTTTGGTAACTTGATCGCTGCTGTTTAAGGTAACCTGAATCTTGTCCCCACCTACTGCATCAGCAATAAGATCATCAGCTACTGCTCCACTCATGTTCGGAATAACAATCGTCGGTTTAGTGCCAAGCAGTTTAACCTCACGATTTCCGTCTGCTTTTTTGTAAACAACTGTGGAACTAGTCAGCTCGGTAAGTACCCCCTCAACTGTCCGTTCAACACCTTCCGTCACTTCTACAGTGCGGATCACATTATCTTGAATCGTATATTTCACCGCATTACCTGTCTTCAAATCTGCAGGTTTCAGCACTGATGCTTGGGAGCTGAATAATGAAGTCTCATCTTCCCATTTAAAAGTTTCTACTGTACCCGCGGTATTTTTGAAAGTAATGCTTTTGCCAGTAAGATCTACACTTTGAATGGTGCCTGTTGTTGTTTTGTTAATGACCCCTGAAGTCACCTGAACCTTCACTACTTTATGCGAACCACTGTACGTTTCACGTTGCAGTGAAACTACACTGTCTGTTACCAGCGAAGCAGGTTCAATTCCAGCTCCATTTACATCCACAAAGGAAGTAGTCTCATCGTAGTAGTATTCAGTGAACCCTGTTGGTGACTTTAACCAAAGCTTATTACCTGGAGCTACCATGGCAAAGTTTCCTGACAGAGTCTCTACTTGTTGTGTAGGGTCAGTCACTTCAACATAAGCCGCGTTATATGTCGCGCCAATTACAGTAACCTTAGTGTAGGGTTGGACATCACTTAGATTGATTCTGCTTTCAGAAGCACTTGTGTAATAAGCAGTGCTTGCTCCCAGGGTATATGTAGAAGTCTTTCCGTTGTTATAAACGGATAGTTTCCCATCTGCTAATTGACTGATCGTTCCTGATACCGTGTTGTCGTATTCAACCGTATTGTGAGCTTCAGCACGACTGAAAAAAGTCGCCAATTGCGCACGTGTTACAGCACCTTGCGGATCAAAACGATTGCCGTCAAGTCCGTTTGCTAGGCCTAAATCAACGGCAACGTTGATGTAACCACGTTTGTTGGCAGACACTTTGGTATCATCCGCAAAGCCTGTTGGCTCACTAGCGGCCCCTGCTGCATCTGCGCTTTTTCCAAGGGAGCGGATTAACAGCTCCGCAATCCATTCCCGGGATGCTTTACGCTCTCCCCAAGAAGTCTTCAGATTATCTGGAGCCATTTCGGTTGCTTTATCGAGTAATCCTTGTTGAAAAGCTAACACAACATAATCCTTGTAATAATTCGTAACCTTAAAATCTGTAGGCAATGCTACCGCAGAAGAAGCATCCACTTTATCCTGCAGCTTCATAAACCGCAGGGCCATAAGCACTGCTTCCTGCTGAGTTACAGAATCACCCGGACGGAACAATCCATTATTCCCAACCACAATTCCTTGTGAAGCGAGTTTATAAATATGTTTTTCAGCCCAGAAGCCTGTCTTCACATCGCTAAAAATCCCTACAGATTGTGTAGTGGTTGATGTCGGTGTAGTGGCAGCTGTGTCTGCAAACACTGCACTTGCACCACCAAAAACCATAACACCAGCCATAACAGCCGACACTGCTTTATTAGAATAAGCCTTCAATGGACGTTTTGACCTTTTTTGCGCGGACAATAGATTATTCCCCTCTCTATGACTCAAATAAATAGTATGTTTAAAAATTCGTCAGCTAGATGCCTAATTCCTTTGTTGCATAACCAATTAAGAATTATCTCTAGTCATAGGATGCAATAGATCCACATGGCCCATTAGACTTTCTACCTTTTCACCATCAACTAAAACTTCGATACTCTTTACTTCCGCAAATTGAAAATAAGTTTTGGCAAGTGAAGTAATGGCAAAGGATTCTCCACCCGCACCAAGCTGAGCTTCATCTGGTTTGTGAATATCCATTACGATTTGACCCTCTACAAATTTTAATGATTTCAGTTCAATTTTTCCCCATAAAGGTATAAGATCTGTATTTTCACTACTTTGCAGTGCTTTGAACGTTTCTGTATATTTCTCAACATCGTCAGAGTAGTTAATCGTAGTCTTAGCAGGCACTAAATCCATAATTTGCGAATCAGTGTAATAAACTTCAATACTCTGGCTTTGCTTTTGTGTCTCATTTTCTACCGGCTTCGAAGACGGCTGAGTTTCTGCATTAGTATTATCTGCTGTCGGTTGCGGAGTGCTAGCCACTTCGGTTTCCTGATCATCAGATGGAGCTGGGGTACTTTCTCCCGCACCACTTACAACGTTTGTAGTATCTTGCTCCACTCCATTAGCAGGAGCTGCAGTAGGCTTATCTCCACAGCCAGCTATCACTAGTAGAAGCAGCGCAGCAACCCCAACCATAGTCCATTTTTGTTTAAACATTAATAAACGCCTCCTCTAGATGAATACGGGCAGACAGGTACCGCAAAACCACTTCTTGCCTTTTTATTGATAAAAGCAGAAAGCTGACTTTGCGGCGCTCGTCTGCCACTGGTCTGTTATTTTATACCCAAATATTCCTTGATCCCACTCACTATTGAAGCAGCAACTTTATTTTGTAATGCTTCCGTAAAGAGCAATGTCTCATCCTTCTTATTGCTAAGGTATCCTACTTCAAGTAGAACAGCAGGCATTTTCGTTTCACGAATGACATGGAAATTCCCGTATCGTACACCGCGATCACTAAGCCCTGTAGCCTCAACAAGATACTTATGCATTACTTTCGCTAAGGCCTTACTGGCTTCCCGCTGATAATACGTTTCTGTCCCGCTTGCCGCAGAAGATGCGGAACTGTTAGCATGTACAGAAATGAATAGATCTGCTTTTAAATTATTAGCCATAGCCGCTCTATCCTTGAGCTCCAAGAATGTATCGTCACTGCGTGTCAGTACGACATCGATATTACTTTCTTTTTTCAGCAATGCTGCTGTCTTAAGTACTATAGCTAAATTAAAATTCTTTTCGTATTTTCCTGTTACTCCTACTGCACCAGAATCTTTGGCTCCGTGCCCCGCATCCAGTACTACGAGCTTCTTGCCATCATTACCTGGCTGTGTTGAAGTATCATCCGTACTTTCTGCATTCAGGTCAATGATAACCAACTTAGAATCCGTCCCAGATACGCTGATGTTATAATTCTTAGGATAATTCAAATCAATTACAAAACGTACAGTATAAGGATTGGAGCTATAAAGCGAATACCGGACACCTGATACATCAGGATAATCCTTCACTTCCAGTTTACCATTCAGATCAGGATCAAGAACTTGTCCCGTACCAAACAGATCTGAGAAAGTGGCATTAGGAAAATCAATAACTAACCGATCCGGCCCTGTCATTACACTTACTTTTGGCTCGGAATTACCTTCCATCGCAACGCTTAAACGATTCTCACTAAAGCTCAAACCATTTATCATGGTTAAATTTTTAGTAGGATCTACCGGCGGAACAACAACTTCAGATCCACCATTTCCAGAGTTCCCATCAGAACTGCCGTTTTCATTTGAGGATCCTGGGGTAATAAGATACACGATCTTCTTCGCATTATCCCAAGTGACGGTGAGACCAAACTGCTCACTTATGAACCGTATAGGTACAAGTGTCGTATCACTCCGCAGGACAGGCGCAGTGGTAAGCTGTACTGTTTTGTCATCAACCGAAGCTGTCTTTTGATTAACAATAAGTTTGATGACCTTCCCTTGCTGTTCAATCGTCACCGTTTTGCTTTTTTGATCCCAGCCCACGGTATAACCAAGACTCTCGGAGATCAATCTCAACGGTACCATGATAGTATCATTCACATTTTCAACCGGTACTTTTTGCCCTGCAGTAATCTCTTTGCCGTCCAGATAAATCTTGCTATTCGCGGCAGCAGCATGTCCATGCTCAGGCAAAACCAACACAAAGAGCAACAATAACAACATCAAACTGAATTTCTTCATTCTTCACCTCTAAGAATCTAGTATTCGCCTGTGAATGGCGATCGTGGTGCCCCTGTCTCCGTCAACCTCAGACCTCTATTAGACGCTGGTAATCTATAAAGGTTGCGAATATATTCCATAAAAATTGAGAAATCTCACCAACCGCAAGTGTTAAAGCCCCAGATATTCCTTAATTCCGGCAACAATTTCTCTCGCTAATTTCTCTTGAAGCTGCTCACTATACATCGCCGATTCATTTCCTGAATTTGTAAGATATCCTACCTCTAGCAAGACTGCTGGCATTGTGGTTTCCCGTGTAACATGAAGGCTTTTCGTACGAATCCCGTTGTCTTTAAAACCAGTAGCGGCTAATAAATGCTTATGCATAATCTGAGCAAGAGGCAGACTATCACTGCGAGAATAATAGGTTTCACTGCCATTTATTTTATCTCTATTTGGATATCCAACCTCTAGCGAATTCGCGTGCACTGAAATAAAGAGACTCGCTTTAGCAGCCTCCGCAATTTTCACGCGATCCTGAAGCCCCAATGTAGCATCGTCAGTTCGAGTAAACACCACGTCAACTAATGCTTCCTGCGTTAACAGCGTTTGTACTTTGCGGATGACGGCCAGATTGAAGTCTTTTTCCAGCTTACCTGTGAGACTGACAGCTCCTGATTGAGTTCCGCCATGACCCGCATCTAGAACTACAATTGGCTTACCTAACGTTCCATTAGCCCTTGTGGTGTTGCCTCCGTTGTTAGTTACATTCAAATCAATCGTAACCAGCTCGGTGCTTTCATCCGTACTAAGCTGGTACGGTTGATTTCCAACCGTTTGAATTACGAATCTGACAGTGGAAGGACTCACACTGAACAGTGCATAACGGATCTCAGAAACGAGCGGGTAGCCGGCAACGTCCAGCTTACCTTGTGGACCGCCAGTGGTGGTAACACCCGTAAGACTTCCAATGAAATTCGGATCGAACGCAGCACCCGGAAAATCTACGACGATTCGATCAGGGTTGCTCATTTTTGTAACGTTTGGCTTAGTAGCCCCCGACACAGCGATAATAAGTCGGTTCTCAGTGAATACTGCCCCGTTTACTAGAGGGCCTGTTGGAATTCCTGCTGTGCTTCCCGGTGCCGTAGTTGTTTGTGGAACTGGTGTCGGGCTGGGTGAAGTTACTACACTGCCAGCAGTTGTCCCGTTGTCACTTCCCGGCGTAGCACTTGGAGTTGGAGCAGGTGTATTAGTTGCTGTTGGATTGGTAGTATTCCCCTCAGGTGTCATTGCAGGATTGCTAACTTGTCCACCTGTCAAATAGACGGTTTTATCAACATTATCCCAGCCCACCTTTAAGCCGAACTGCTCGCTTACGAAACGAATTGGAACAAGTACTGTGCCGCCACTCTGCTTAGGAGCTGCATTTAAATCAAATGTCACCCCATCTGCATCAGCTGTTTTCCGTCCTACCGCCAGCTCAATGCTTTTACCATCCTGGTGAACGGTTACTTTCCGGGTCTGCTGCTCCCATAACACCTCGAATCCAAGATTCTCTACTACCACTCTGACCGGAATCATAACGCTACCATTTACATTTTCGAGTTTAATTCCTTTTGGCAAAGCAAGTTCCTGATTGTCCATAATAATTCTGCCTGTGCTGCTACCAGCTGCGGCAGCTTCTTGTCCGGTGGATGTTAAAAATAATAAAGGCAGTAACAAAAGCAGCAATACACGAAGCCCAGCTCTTCTCATTCTCATTTTCCGCTCCTTCTGCAAGTAATAGATCCTAGATAAGTATTTAGACGACAGAAATCACCAAATGTTTCCTTAATGACCAATGAATATATCGATTATAGCAAAAAAACTTCTATTTCCGACACCCGGAAATAGAAGTTTTGCGTATTTTTTGTAAAGTTTAAGAATCAGACCAGTTATATCCTCTTTTTAAGAGAATAGCTTTGCAGCATGACGCTCTTCATAAGCAGCAATTTCATCCGCATGTTGAAGGGTCAAACCGATATCATCCAAGCCTTGCAGCAGGAATTGACGACGGTGCTCATCCAGATCAAAGCTGATGCTCAGTCCGATTTCATCTTGTAAAGCGTTGTTCTCAAGATCAACTGTCAGCTTGTAGTCCTCATGCTCAGCTGTCCGTTTGAACAATTCATCCACTTGCTCTTCCGAAAGCTTAATCGGCAGAATGCCGTTCTTAAAGCAGTTATTGTAGAAGATATCCGCATAAGAAGGTGCAATTACAACTCTGAACCCGTAATCCATAATCGCCCATGGTGCATGCTCCCGAGAGGATCCACAACCAAAGTTAGCACGTGAGATCAGAACAGAAGCCCCTTGATAACGTGGTTTATTCATTTCGAAGGCTGGATTATCATTACCTTCTTCATCAAAACGCCATTCATAGAACAAAAACTGTCCAAATCCCGTCCGTTCAATCCGTTTCAAAAACTGTTTTGGAATAATCGCATCCGTATCTACATTTACCCGGTCAACCGGTGCAACAATTCCTGTTAATTTTTTAAAAGCATCCATAGTTTTATCCTCCCGTGTTCTCTCTAGTTCTATGAGCTGACGGCTTCCGTCTTATAATTCCAATCACGTACATCAGTGAAACGACCTTTGATCGCAGCTGCGGCTGCCATAGCTGGAGATACAAGATGTGTACGTCCTCCGCGTCCTTGGCGTCCTTCAAAGTTACGGTTCGAGGTAGATGCACAGCGTTGTCCAGGCTGCAGAACATCCGGGTTCATGGCCAAGCACATGCTGCATCCCGCTTCACGCCATTCAAAGCCAGCGTCAGTAAAGACTTTATCAAGTCCTTCTTTCTCAGCCTGCATCTTAACACGGCCCGAGCCAGGAACAACAATGGCAGTAACCTTTTCAGACACCTTATGACCTTTAGCTACCACTGCTGCAGCTCTCAAATCTTCGATCCGTCCGTTAGTGCAGGAACCGATAAATACATAATCGATCGGAATTTCAGAAATAGGTGTTCCAGGAGTCAAATCCATATATTCAAGCGCTTTTTCAGCAGCTTTACGTTCATTTTCAGTGGTGAAGTCCGCCGGATTCGGTACGCTGGAGTTGATGTCAGTTCCCATGCCCGGGCTAGTCCCCCAGGTCACTTGTGGAATCAATGTTTCCACATCAAATTCAACAACCGTATCGTACTGGGCGCCCTCGTCACTTACAAGACTCTTCCATGCTTCTACAGCAGCATCATAAGCTTCGCCTTGCGGTACGTATTGACGTCCACGCAGATAATTAAAAGTAGTTTCATCAGGGGCAATCAAGCCAGCTCTTGCTCCGCCTTCGATCGACATATTGCAGACAGTCATACGTTCTTCCATCGACAATTCACGAATAGCTTCGCCTGTATACTCAATTACATAACCTGTGGCAAAATCAGTACCGTATTTAGCAATAACACCAAGGATCATATCTTTTGCTGTTACGCCAGGGTTGCGTTTGCCTGTAAAGCGTACTTCCATAGTCTTAGCTTTGGATTGCTGCAAACATTGGGTAGCCATTACATGTTCAACTTCACTAGTTCCGATACCGAATGCCAGCGCGCCGAATGCACCATGCGTGGAGGTATGGCTGTCGCCGCAAACGATAGTTTTTCCAGGATGTGTCAAGCCGATTTCAGGACCCATTACGTGTACGACGCCTTGATCAATATCATTCAGATCGAACAGTCTTACACCAAAATCAGCACAGTTCTTAGAAAGGGTATCAATTTGTTGCTTAGAGATTGGATCTTTAATGTTAAAACGATCTTTAGTTGGTACGTTATGATCCATCGTTGCGAAGGTCAGCTCAGGACGGCGAACCTTCCGGTTGCTGAGGCGAAGCCCTTCAAAAGCCTGCGGAGAAGTAACTTCATGAACCAAATGCAGATCAATATAAATAATGCTAGGTTTACCTTCCTCTTGATGAATAACGTGATTCTCCCAAATCTTCTCAAACATTGTCTTGTTGCTCATAATTTCACCTCATTAATAGAATCGTTCATTGGAAGAGAGCGTGGAGTCTCTCTTGAATGATCTAAATATAACACCCCTGTCTTTATAATTCCAAGATATGATATCTATAAAAGTGATAGTCTGAACCTATAAGCTGAGTTAGGGTATATTGAGGCACAATATGTAGGTGCAATGCGCAAGCTTGAATATGTAGGAGCGTTGCGTAACCGGGATGTGTAGGAGCATTTAGTTGTATTTTGTACAGCTATATTCCTGTGAATCATTCGTTAATAGATATAACTGTATTTTGTGCAGCTATTTTCTTGAATTATCACCCTATAGCTGGGAACTCTGGTTTTTAGTTGTATAGAATACACTTAAAACCAAAATCATCCCTTTTGCATACGAAATAGCTGCACAGAATGCAGTTATCTCATAGATACTCTCAAGATCCGGCGCAATAAATATATTGTGAGAGGATATCGGATACTTCGATCAGTGTAGTAGGGATAATTCTTGAAAACAGGCCCGGCAAATTCTGGGGAGTGAAGAAGTGAATGCTCTTTCGGGTTGCCTATACAAAACTATAATCCAATAGGATATACTTATAAGTAAATCATTTCCCTAAGGAGTCCATATATGGAACTGAGACAACTGCAGTATGTGCTGCAAATCGCAGCCGAAAAAAACTTCTCACGTGCAGCGGACAAGCTGCATATTGCCCAGCCCTCGCTCAGCCAGCAGCTTTCCAAACTGGAAAAAGAGCTCGGCGTAATGCTTTTTCAGCGTAATACCAGCTCAGTTGAGCTGACCTACGCAGGTTCTAAATTCGTTGAACAAGCCCAGATTATCATTGACGCAGTGGAGCTGCTGCGACAAGAGATGTCCGACATATCAGAACTGCGCACTGGACGTGTAGTTGTGGGCAGTATGCCGATTACAGGAGCACATCTTCTGCCGCATGTGCTTCCAGTTTTCAAACAAAATTATCCTGAGGTAGAAATTACGCTGCTAGAAGACTCGTCGATGAACCTAGAGAAGCTCACGGCAAGTGGTCAGACCGATTTAAGCCTGCTCTCCTTACCCCTCGAAATTCCTGCTCTAGCTTATGAAGAGCTTGGAGAGGAAAGAATTGATCTTGCCGTCCCTCCTGAACATCCGCTCGCTAAACGAATCTTAGATGGAACACGGACCTCACTTGAAGAGCTTAAGGACGAACCTTTCATCGTACTTAAGGAAGGTCAGGGCTTCCGCAAAATGACTGTGGAGCTGTGCCGGAAAGCCGGATTCGAGCCACGAATCGTTTTCGAGAGCAATAATATGGAAACCGTTCAATCCCTAGTGGCAACAGGTATGGGCGTGACTCTTGTTCCTCGTTTTATCGCTCGTGCACCGCGGAGTGAATTTGTTCCAGTCTACTTACCGCTCGCTGATCCGGTGCCTAGTCGTACGCTAGTTGTAGCATATCGACGCGGACGATATTTATCCAAGGCCGCAAAGGCTTTTGTAGAAACATTCAAATCAACCGTGTCTGAATTAACGGAAGAATAGAATATATACAAATAAAGTGCCCCAGTAACCATTCGCGTGGTTGCCGGGGCACTTTTTCAGGTAAACCTCTTTTAACAGTACTAGATTATTTACGCAAATTACGCTGTGTAATCAGGCGGTTCTGATCATCCGACACACGTGCTTTACTTGAATCAGCCAATCCCTTATCAATTGGAGCCCCGGTGTGCTCTTCCACAAATTCACGAGTCACACTATTCTGAAGCTCTGCTACTTCGTTTGAATCTTGATTCTGTCCCTGCTCGGCATTGTTGTCTTTAGTCAATTTAATCCACCTCCTGGTAACAGATTATAAGTTCTTTACCCCTTCTCTTTGAGGTTAAACATAATATATAGAGCTTTCTGCATGAAGAAATATATCCTACGTTTTCCCTTTGCAATGCAACCAGCTCCATGGTATTCTATTGAAAATAAGTGAAACGTGCAGACGGGACCAGTAAGAATGAGTCTAACCGCGCCTAGAGAGTAGATTCCGACAGGCTGAAAGAATTTACCGCGGTTTTCGTTCCGAATCCTACCCCCGAGCGGCCTGTGTCTAACAGGACGGATCCTCCCGTTATGAGAATGAAGTCGGATGATCCCTCATCAATGAAGGTGGTACCGCGGAAGTTTATAAGCTTTCGTCCTTTGCTAAGTCTAAGGATGGGGGCTTTTTGTTGTTTTCAGGACTTAATAAACGAAGAGGATGTGGATAGAAATGATGACGCGAATCGTGGTCAAAATAGGCAGCAGCTCGCTGACCGGACCCGAGGGCGGCTTGAATCGTGAAGCAGTCTCCTTTTTTGCCTCAGAGATTGCCGAGTTGAAGAAAAACGGCTGTGAGGTGTTGTTAGTAACCTCTGGTGCGGTAGCCGCCGGCTTCCGCAGTATCGGTTATCCAGCACGTCCGAAGCTGCTGCATGAGAAGCAGGCCGCTGCGGCTGTGGGTCAGGTACTGCTGATGCAGGCTTATCAGGAAGCTTTTGCCCAGCATGGAATTACTACCGCGCAAATATTGCTGACTCGCACCGATTTCTGCAGCCGCAGAGCCATGAATAACGCTATGATGACTGTAGAAGAGCTACTTCGCCAAGGAGCGGTGCCCGTATTTAACGAGAATGACACTGTCTCCGTAGATGAACTGAAATTTGGCGATAATGATACCCTCTCTGCGCTCGTAGCTAACCTGTTAAAAGCCTCTAGACTGCTTGTTTTAACCGACATGGATGGTTTATACAGTGGAGATCCCCGCAAGCATCCGGATGCTGTCCGTTATCAGTTCGTAGATGACATTACACCAGAGATATATGCTATTGCTGGTGGAGCTGGCTCTAGTGTTGGAACAGGCGGTATGCGATCCAAAATCGATGCGGCCAAAATTGCTACTCGGGGTGGTGTTCCTGTCTTTGTCGGAAGAGCCACCGAACCTGGTGATTTACAGCTTGCTGCAACGGGAGAAGGCAGGGGCACTTATTTTGCAACAAAGCTATCCTCTCTTCCCGTCAAAAAACAATGGCTAGGCTTTATGTCTACCCCTCTCGGCTCCCTATACGTGGACGAAGGGGCTGTAGAAGCTTTGCTACATGGCGGACACAGCCTGTTGCCTGTAGGCGTCAAACAGACAGAAGGTAGTTTTCACGCAGGAGATGTTGTAGAAGTCCTTGGACCCGACTCCAAATTGCTTGGACGTGGGATTGTAAATTACGATGATGCTCAGCTGCGCAGCATTCAAGGTCTGCCAAGCCGTGAAATTGTACCGAAGCTGGGAGAAGTACACCGGCTTGAGGTCATTCACCGTGACGAATGGATTACACTGAGATAAGCATTTTTTTCAATTCAAATATAGGGAGGAACCGTCATGAGTGAAGTTATTAATAAGAGTAAATTAGCCAAGGAGACAACAGGAGTTCTAGCAAGCTTAACAACTGGCCAGAAGAATGAAGCACTGCTGGGCATGGCCGATGCACTTCGCCGCGAAGCTCCCGCCATTATCACCGCCAATGCGGAGGATTTGGAACGAGGAAGACTTAATGGAACTCCGGAATCCATGCTCGACCGGCTGGCATTAGATGTTGACCGGATTAACAGCATTGCCGAAGGTTTGCAACAAATCGCTGTATTACCGGACCCTATCGGTGACACGCTAGAAAGCATTGAACGTCCTAACGGCCTCAACATCCAGAAGCTGCGTGTTCCGCTTGGTGTGATCGGCATCATCTACGAAGCACGTCCCAATGTGACTGTTGATGCTGCGGGTCTATGTCTTAAAACCGGCAACGCTGTTGTGCTGCGCGGGGGCTCCTCTGCCCTGTCCTCCAACCGTAAAATTGTCGAGGTTCTGCACAATGCTCTTGCTGAAACCTCAATGCCGCCTAACGCGCTTCAGCTGATTGAAGACCCAAATCGTTCTTCAGTAGATGAAATGCTAAAGCTGAACGGACTTTTAGATGTGATTATCCCGCGCGGAGGCAGCTCTCTTATTCAAAATGTAGTCCTTAACGCAACCGTTCCCGTAATTGAAACTGGAGCAGGCATCTGCCATACTTATCTCGACGCAACTGCCTTGCCAGAAATGGCACAGGACATTAGTTTAAATGCCAAAGCTCAGCGCCCTTCGGTATGTAACTCTATGGAAACACTACTCGTTCATCAGGATTACGCGAGCAAATATCTGTTATCCTTAGCCGAAGCATTCCGTGAGGTTCATGTAGAACTTCGTGGCTGTCAACAAACCATCTCTCTTGTCCCATGGGTATTACCTGCAACCGTAGAAGACTATGCTACAGAATACAATGATTATATCCTTAATATTAGAATCGTCAGTGATATGGAAGAAGCTATGCAGCATATCGCCCAGTATGGCACGAAACATTCGGAATGTATCGTAACGGAAGATCAGGAGAACGCCACACGCTTTTTACAAGAAGTGGATGCTGCCGCTGTTTATCACAATGCCTCAACCCGCTTCACGGATGGCTTTGAATTTGGATTCGGTGCAGAGATTGGTATTAGTACCCAGAAACTCCACGCTCGTGGCCCGATGGGTCTGCCTGCACTAACTTCAACCAAATATAAGATCTACGGAACGGGACAAATTCGGGGTTAGTATACACGTTTAAGTATTCTATCACACAACTTTTAGGAGGATTTTAGCCATGTGTCAGCAACCTTCAGTTCCACTCATGAATCATAATATTGTTTTTTATGGCGCAGGCTCCATGGCAGAAGCCATCGTTCGCGGGATGATTAGCCGCAATATCGTAAAGCCCGATAATGTCATCATGCTCAATCGCAGCAGCAGTGAACGTCTGGCAGAATTAAAAAGCCGTTATGGTGTAATAGGCACAAATGATCCCGAACAAAAAGTAGAATACCTACGTAACGCACCAGTAATAGTACTGGCAATGAAACCTAAAGATGCTGCAGAATCCTTACGCGGACTAGGCCCGCTTCTTTCTCTGGATCAGATTGTAGTTTCTGTCATTGCAGGTCTATCTATTCGAACCATGCAAGGTCTACTTGGCAAAGCACAGCCTATTGTTCGCACAATGCCTAACACCTCCAGTTCCATCGGTCTGGGTGCCACTGGTCTAGCCTTCTCCAAAGAAGTAGACGAAAGAGGCCGTCGCCTTGCTCTTAATATCTTTGAGGCTGTCGGGCTTACAACAGTCATTGATGAGGAACGTATGGAAACCTTGACCGGAATTTCAGGCAGCGGGCCTGCGTATATCTATTACATGATGGAAGCCATGATCGCCGCTGGTATCCGTGGTGGGCTGCCACTTGATCAAAGCACCGAATTAACTGTTCAAACTGTGCTGGGAGCTGCCCGAATGGTACAACAGACGGGAGAAGAACCCGCAGCACTTCGTAAGAAGGTTACTTCCCCTAACGGTTCAACACAAGCAGCTATAGAAGTGCTTGAACGAGGGGAATTCTTTGAAACTGTGATTGCTGCCGTTAACCGATGTGCCGAGCGCTCACGTGAAATGGGTGCTGCCCTAGAGAAAGAGCTTCGTTCTTAATCAAAAAAAGATCGCAGCCCATCCCCTCATCGGGTGGGAAGCGATCTTTTTTTTACCTTGTTACAACATTTCCATAATTATCTCTTACGATTACCTTTAGATTTACAGGAGCCGCAACGGTCACGTTCAACGCATTCCTGGAGTTATCGAATACTAGATGTCTAGGTATGTCTCCTAAGATAACGTAAAATGTGTCTCCGACTTGCTTAGTTTGCAACAGCCGCTTCTCTTGCTCTTGCTTGAGTTGCCCTTCTGCCGTGGAATAACTCCCAAATACATTCAACTCGTTCCCAGCCGTTCGATCAACCATAATTCCATAAGGTTCGGCAGCCTGGATTATAAGTGTGCCTACACCCTGTGGAACATTCCCCTTCCATTCCGGCAAGGAATAATTCTCCTCCGTAGAGGAGATCACATGTCGAAGTTCTTGTGTTAATCCTAAAGAGCTGACTCCTGCGAATACTAAACAGCACACTGCCAGAAATCCGACGAACAGAACACTTAGCACATCATAGTACATTTTCCCTTTACCACGGAACCATAAGGTGTAAATTACAATTTCTAAACCAAGTAAGATAAAAATGAGCGGCCACCAAGCAAGTGTTGTCTCGAACACATCCGCTCCTTTCCACTGCGAGACCATTATTAATGCCCCGAGAAATAAAAGGCTCAGTCCCATCGACAACGTACCTACACGCCAACTTCTAGATTTCCCTTCGTTCACTGGAAACTCGCTAGTTACCATGACTCCCGGCTCTACTTCTACTGGATTATTCAAGATTGACCCCCCGCCCCTTTTCTGCCTTTATTATTCTTACTTCCAGTCATCAGCTTCACCCCACCACCAATCAATAACACGGAGACGACAATGGTCTTAAAATATTCATTTACGCGATATTCCAGCCGCCATTCTGGAAATCTGATATCGATGGCAGGAACTGCGACATTCACAACAATAAAGTATAATCCGAGACACATCAGGACTGCTCCGAGCCAGCCTTGATGATTTAAGAAACCTTCGATAACCGGCTTATCCTGCAAAGGTTCACGTCCATATCGGCTAACTAACTGTAAGCCATCGAATAAGCTATAGAACCAAATGACCGGGATAAGGAAAAAGAGCAATGTTAACCGCAATAGATCCATGACATAGATACTTCCTAAGAAAAGAAGCATGAGCTGGAGCCCTCTTTTTTGCAGTCCCAGATACATCTGTCCAGCGCCAGGAAATGCGGATAGTAATGTCGCTAATACTTTGCTGCGTCGTCCTTCCTCACGTCCAGCCTCCATCTCTTCGAATAATGTGCGGTCAACAAGCATTTCTCCTGCTTGTTTACGATGGATCAACTGAACTGCATCAAACATGCAATACAGCCAAATTACTGGCAATACTCCAAACAGCAGCAAAAATGCATCACTCGAAGTAATTCCGGCCAAGAACAACATAACGGTCATGAATCCGAAAAAAGAAATCAGAAAGGATAGTCCACGCTGCATCAGCCCCATATGAAAATGACCCAATCCAGGAATGAAAGACAATAAGATGACATGCACACGTTCATTATCCTCCGTCTTTACGGGCATAGTAGAACTAAAATCCAGCATTGATCCATCAGGCGCTACAATTGGAGTGGGCATTTGCAGTAATTTAATCACCAGATGAATCATCGAAAGAATCCATAGAAGTAAGAATCCGATCACTCCCAATGCCAGAATTCCCTCATCCCCTTCAGCCATAGCAATTAAGAATGACATAAATAACACACCAAAGCTTAGCAAAAAATAAACAATCCCTTGTGGGCGTCTTCCCATATAATAATGACCTGCTCCAGGAATCATATTAAGAAAAAGACCCTTAATTTTATTACGCTGCTGTTGCATTGTTCATTTCTCCTCTCATTTCTGTCTTCCGTCCATAATCCGGCTCAACCATCCGCTGGTGGCTTGCATGAATTGTTCGCTATAAGATGGCGAATTATCTTTCTTAGGGACAATAAGCTCCATTTCACCCGTGAGTAACTTATCAAACATCCCGGAAGACATAATCAACAGCGTTAACGAAGCAGCAACGGCATAATGAAAGATTGTTTTATCATACCAGCGATAACGCCGTGATCCTTCTTCTTGCCCCGCTACTTCTTCTATGACTACTGAAGTTCTCACTGTAGCCACCCAATCTCCCATAACTCTCTCTGTAAAAGCAGACGAATTCTCCAATGAAGGCAGATCCTCCTTTAGCTCATCTAGCATCTCCATGTATGAAACAAATGTGTCTTCATCCTTGAGCAGCATTAGTTCCCATTCTTCTCGCTCTAAACTATTTTCTTGCCCTTCAAGATAAGCTTTTGCCTGCTCGCGGCGAATTAGGTTTTCTCCACTCTTCATCATAGCCATTCGTCCTCCTTCCAATGTTTTCGCATCCATTGTCTCGCCCTATATAGTCTGGACTCCACCGTCTTCAGAGTAATTTCATTTTCAGCAGCAATTTGCTCATATTTTTTATTTTCCAGATAATAAGCCACCATAATTTCCCGATGACCCTCCGGTAAATTGTTGATCTCACCCGACAGACGATTCATCCGGTCACGACGGACAACAGTGGCTAGTACATCCTCCTCATTTGAAGGTGTCTGGCTCAGCACAAGCTCATAGTCACCAGGTAACTCTCGTAGCCGATCACGTTTACGTTTGGCATCAATAGCCTTATTTAAGGCGATCCGCGTAATCCATGATTTTAAGCCTTGATAACGGTAGTCAGGGAGAGATCTATACATCTGAAGAAAAGCTTCCTGAGCAGCGTCTTCAGCCCCTTTGACTTCACGTAATACAGAATAGGTGATTTTGTATATGTGCTGACTGTATGTATTTACAAACTGGCGAAATGCATCTTCGTCTCCTTGGCAAATCCGCTTGATTAATAGCTCTTCCTCAATGACTCTCCCCTCCTTCCCACAGCAATAGACGCTGAGATCCTCGCCTACCCCTGCACTTATCTAAAAAAATAAAAAAAGAACCGTACAGACTCTAGCAATAGCTAAAGCAATACGGTTCTCTCCTAAACGATCTATCTTCCACCATTGCGGAATTTTTGTGTATACGTCTTAACATCCTGAGCGTTCTTGACCCGGTTACGGGCCCATTCCAGCAATATCCGGTCGATATAACGAAAATGAACCTTCCCCGCAAATACGGATTCCTTGAGTGCCAACAGAATCAGCTCCTCAGGATATCGGTCTTGATCCACCCAGCTGGAAATCGTCTCACATTCCATTGGAGACAGCGGGCGCCCGAATTCCTTCTCGAAAATACTGAATAGATTCCGGCTCTCCTCTTTATCTCCAAGTGAAGAAGGAGATGTGGGGGGAGTTCCGAATCCTCCACCTGACGCAGCAGCCCGGGGAGCTGATGTTGCATATGCCCCTTTGTCCTTATCTTGCTCATTTTCTTGTACAGCTGTCGCAAGATAAACACCTAGCTTTCCATATAGCCCTGAGAAATTGTAGCGTTCATAATGGATATCTCTTAGCTCATCGTTGTCTCCATCGATGCTAATGAAACCTTCCTTCATGAGCTTCTGCAATTCTCCGGCGAGAACGGAAATGCTACGACCAGTTACGACCTGAAGCTCCTCCAGAGAAGGGAACTCAATCCCTTCCACTTGCCTGAAGGAGAGCAGATGAATCAGCAGCATCGCTTCACTTCCGCTTAAATTCAGCTTCCGGTAATACTTCAGTAAAGCGTAAGGTATGACGGCCATTCCGTTCTCCAGACCGAAGGAGACGCCTTCGCTCCAGGTACTCCATGTCTTGCCGTCCATGTGCTTCCCCCTTTGTTCAAATCCTAAGAACTTATGGGTAGAGGCGGTACAGTGTACGTGGGAATGGAATAGTCTCACGTACATGGTCAAGACCACAGATCCAAGCTACAGTACGCTCAAGCCCAAGTCCAAAACCGGAGTGAGGTACAGATCCGTAAGTACGCAGATCCATGTACCATTTATAAGAGTCCATCGAAAGATTGTGCTCTTTATAACGCTCTTCAAGCAGCGCAGGATCATCGATCCGCTGTGAACCCCCAATAATCTCTCCATAACCTTCAGGAGCGATCATATCAGCACACAGTACGACTTCAGGACGATTTGGATCCGGCTTCATGTAGAACGCTTTGAATGAAGCAGGATAATGAGTAATAAATACAGGTTTATCGTATGCTTCAGCGATTGCTGTTTCATGAGGTGCACCAAAATCATCACCCCAAGCAATATCTTCAAAGCCTTTATCATTCAAGAACTTGATCGCATCGTCATAAGTAATGCGTGGGAATGGTGCTTTGATATTCTCCAGCTTGGAAATATCGCGGCCTACCGCTTCCAACTCCGCACGGCAATTCTTCAATACGGATTGCACTACGAAGCTAATAAACTCTTCCTGAACCTTCAAGCTTTCTTCATGATCTGTGAAGGCCATTTCCGGCTCGATCATCCAGAACTCGATCAAGTGGCGACGAGTCTTAGATTTCTCCGCACGGAAGGTTGGTCCAAAGGAATATACACGGCCCAGTGCCATAGCTGCAGCTTCCATGTACAATTGTCCACTTTGGGTCAGGTAAGCATCCTCATCGAAGTATTTCGTGTGGAACAAGTTAGTAGTTCCCTCTGCTGACGTTGGCGTCAGAATCGGAGGATCCACCTTTGTAAATCCGCTCTCGTTGAAGAACTGTTGGATTGCCCGGATAATCTCCGCACGAATAACCAGAACAGCCCGCTGCTTCGAGGCACGGAGCCAGAGGTGACGGTGATCCATCAAGAAATCAACGCCATGCTCTTTCGGAGTAATTGGATAATTCTCTGTAAGGTGCAGAACTTCAATTCCGGTAACAGTCATTTCAAAACCGGATTGACTGCGAGGCTCCTCACGAATAATACCGGTCACATACAATGAGCTTTCCTGTGTGAGGCTCTTAGCTGCATCCCATACCTCTTCAGGCACTTCTGATTTCACTACAACTCCCTGAATATAACCTGTACCATCGCGAAGCTGCAGGAACTGAATTTTACCACTGGAGCGCTTGTTGTTTACCCAACAACCGATAACAACACTTTCTCCAACATGTTCATTCACGTTCTTGATTACACTCTTGTTAGCCATGCCTTCAATCTCTCCTCTAATTTAGCCGTTAATTCCTTGCACAATACGGTTTGTATCACGTGCGATGACAAGTTCTTCGTTAGTCGGAACTACAAGCACCTGCACTTTGGAATCTACCGTAGAGATACGACGCGGGTCGCCGGAGCGAACTTTATTAGCTTCAACATCCAACTCAATACCCAGGAACGTAAGGTTATTTAGCAGTTTCTCACGTAGCAATGAAGCATTTTCACCAACACCAGCAGTGAATACGATAGCATCTACACCGTTCATAGCAGCCGCATAAGAACCGATATACTTGCGCAAGCGGTACTCATACATTTCAAAAGCTAGCGTGGAATTAGGCTCACCTTTTTCCATACCCTCAATAATATCACGCATATCACTGCTTACGCCCGAAATTGCTAGAAGTCCACTATGTTTGTTCAACATGGAGTTAACTTCGCCTACGGACAATTCTTCCTTGTTCATCACGTAAGGTACAATTGCTGGATCAAGATCACCACTGCGAGTACCCATCATCAAACCTTCCAGAGGAGTCATACCCATGGAAGTATCCACAGACACTCCATCTTGAACTGCAGTTACACTACCTCCGTTACCGATATGACAAGTAATGATCTTCAGATCTTCCAACGGACGCTCCAAGTACTCCGCAGCAGCTTTGCTTACGAAGTCGTGTGATGTACCGTGTGCGCCATAACGACGAACTTTATATTTATTGTACAGTACTCTAGGAATCGCGTACATATAAGCTTTTTCAGGCATTGTTTGATGGAATGCAGTATCGAATACAACAACCTGCGGTACACCCGGCATATTTACTTCAGAAGCCGTAATCCCCATCATTGCTGCTGGGTTATGCAGGGGTGCAAGGTCAAACAATTGACGAATTTTAGTCTTGGCATCAGCGTCCACAAGTGCGGAAGCTTTGAAGAATTCACCACCATGTACTACACGGTGACCCACAGCATTGATTTCTTTAATGGATTCAATAACGCCATGCTCTTTATCCGTTAGGCAAGCTAGAACTTTACGAATCGCTGTGTTATGCTCCAAAATTTCACTTACTTCTGTTACTTCAGCTTTACCAGTAGGTTTATGGTTCAGAATGGAGGAATCCATCCCGATACGTTCCACCAAACCTTTAGCCAAAACGGATTCATCAGCCATATTGTACAATTGATATTTTAAAGAAGAACTACCGGAGTTAATTACTAGAATATTCATATACGGTCACCATCCTTGTCGTACTGGAAGAAGCCTTCGCCTGATTTCATACCTAATTGTCCTGCACGCACCATCTTCTTAAGGATCGTGGAAGGACGATATTTCAGCTCACCATATTCACGGAACATATTTTCGAGTGCAGCAAGAACCGAATCCAGACCAAATCTGTCAGCCATTTCAAGCGGTCCATATTGGAATTGATAACCAATACGCATAGCATCGTCAATATCCTGTGCGGAGGCAACGCCCTCTTGCAGTACATGCATAGCTTCGTTGATAAACAAGCAAATGAGGCGTGATGTTACAAATCCTGGGGATTCATAAATCATTACACCTTTTTTCTCAACAATTTCATCAACAAAGGATTTTGTATCTTCAAAAGTAGCATCTGAAGTTTTCAGACCGCGTACAATTTCAACAAGATCCACTTTAGCTACAGGGTATATGAAATGCATTCCGATCACGCGTTCCGGATACATTGTAGAACTTGCAAGTTCAGTCAAGCTAAGTGTTGACGTATTGCTGGCAAGAATAATGTGGTTTGGACATACTTGATCCAGTTGATTCAATATTTTTTTCTTTTCTTCTAAATCCTCAACGATTGTTTCGATAACCATGTCACAAGAGCTCAGCTCTGCGAAATGTGTCACTTTTTGAATACGGCTAAGAATCAGCTTCTTCTCAGCTTGAGTGATCGCCCATTTCTCCAGTTGCTTATCTAGACTTGTCTCGATCATTTCGTAGGAGTAGTCCAGTTTCTCAGGGGTTTTCTCCACCAGCAATACATCCAGGCCCTTGGCTGCCAGCATTTCGGCAATCCCTTGTCCCATTGTGCCACCGCCGATGACACCAATTTTCTTGAAATTCATAAAAAAGTCTCCATCCTTTCAGGTATCTATACTTTTGTATTGTACCTTGTCTGTCGCAAAAATTTATAAAGCCCGACATATAATGATATCTTAGCATGCCTGAAAAGTAAAAAAAAATAACCAGCATAAATATTTATGCTGGTAAACGCACGCTGTCACGAAATTGACATCGAAATTGCTCTCCAGAGAGCACTTCTTCCTTCATTAAAATGTCAAGGGAGTAATCAAATACATTTCGTTGCTTTTCAAGGTGGTCGTGAGTACGTACCATCAATTCATCCAATATTTTACTGTTTTCCTTCATAAGCTCTTCAGTAGTAACCATTTCCAGCTTGGCGATACCCAACGAAGTCAATCCGGATTTCATCATGGTTTCGACAATATTCAGGGCCTGATCAAAATCGCCACGCGAACCTGTGCTTCGTCCGCCATAATACATTTCTTCTGCAGCCGCTCCACCAAGTGCGATCATAATCTGATCTTCTAGATAATCTTTAGTGTACAGATACTGCTCTTGTTGAGGATTGTGACGTACATAACCAAGGGCTTGCCCCCGCGGAGTCAGCGTAACCTGACTGACACTTCCCGGACGGAGCAGCTCAGCCATAATGGCATGTCCCAATTCATGGATTGCCACCCGCTTTTTCTCTTCGTGGTTTGTTTCTCTGTCCGTTTTTTCCCCCATCATAACCTTGTCAATCGCCATCGACAGATGCCGCTGCTCAACCTCTGTCAATTCCTCACGCATCATATAAATTGCTGCCTCATTCATAACACTTTCGAGCTGAGCACCGGAGAAACCATAGGCTTCTTCGGAAATTTTATCGAGGTTCACATTGGCATGAAGCGGCTTATTTTTGGCATGTAATTCGAGAATCGATCTGCGGCCTTTTTTATCAGGCATGTCCACTTGAATATGACGGTCAAACCGGCCAGGACGCAGCAATGCTGAATCAAGCATTTCTTTACGGTTAGTGGCTGCTACCAGTAGAATGCGTGGTGTTTCGTTGTTATAGATCCCGTCCATCTCAGTCAACAGCTGATTCAAGGTCTGATCATATTCTCGCTGCTGTCCGCCTTCACGCTTTCCGCCAATTACGTCAATTTCATCTATGAAAATAATAGCGCTTTGCTTGTTTTCCTTAAGGGCGCGGGTACGGGCATCCTTAAACAAATCGCGGATACGGCCGGCACCGACACCTACGTACATTTCTACAAACTCACTGCCTGATGCTGCCACAAATACAGAGTTCGTATAATGTGCTGCTGCTCTAGCCATAAGGGTCTTACCTGTTCCTGGAGGGCCTGTAAGCAGAATCCCTTTCAAAGGCCGAATCCCGAATTTGCTGATTTCCTCATGCCGGATCAAAAAATCCAACGCTTCACGAAGCTCCTGTTTTGCATTGTCTTGCCCGCCAATTTCTTCAAAAGTAAGCTTTGAAGGTCCATCCTTCTTGCGTTTCTTCCCGGCACCTGCATTTACCGCAAGTCCGCCTCTTAAATGAGCAATGATAAGTAACGCCGTGAGCATCCCAGCAGCAATTACAATCGGGAATATATTAATGCCTAGAAAAGCCATAAAAATAAACAAGACAGGAACAAATCCGATTAGAATTTCTTTAAGGTATTTAGGCATTATTCCATACCCCCAATGTCGCAGGTTTACGCGGCAAAATAATAAATTTGCTTTCTTTTCCATTACTCAAGCTTACATAGACATTATTGTCATCAATTTCTGTTGAGGCTATCACATTTTTATATTGTGGATATTGCGCTTTGAGTCCATCAAGTTCTGTGGGTATAAGTGTATATTTACGGCTCTCCATAGCTTCGGCTACAGAGAACATCGCTTTATCCCAGTATTCATCCAGCAGTTCACTGGAGTTCTGTTCTACATCAAGTTTTAGTGTACGTCCATCAATCATCGATTTTCCTTCTTGGGAGACGTACTGAACCAGTTCACGTAATTTCGTGCCTGGCTGGAGATCAAGTTTCAAAGTGACCTCATTGCGGTTAATACTGATATGAGAATTATTGACGCCCTCATATTGAGATACAATCTTCTGAAGTGGTTCCTGCATTGCAAACTGACGATACAAAAAGAAGCCACCAAACAATAGAGTAGCCGACAGTAGAGACGTTATCAGCACAGGTACAAGACGTAATTTCAAGAAACGTCCTCCTCTCAAAGATGACAAAATATAAAGCTCATTATAATAATTTATAGCTACTTGAGAGCTCATCAGAGAGACTGAAGTCTCTTATTGCTGTTCCTAATTACAAGTAGTAGTATATCACAGGTGTATATACTAATTTCAAAATAAATGTGAATATATTTAAAATTTAATTTTTTAAATATTTCCATCAATACCAAATAAATTCCTCACTTTCGACAAAACTGGCCTTGATTTTTAATCAATCGGCCTATTTTCGCATGTGAATTTAAGAGAATATTCGGTGATAACTACCCATTCAGTATATCACTTAGTATATCACTTTTGTACATCAAATAAATGTAAACAAGCGAACTTATAATAAGTTCGCTTGTTTACTATGCCACCCTTAATTTCCTTATGTTCAGCTTAACTTTTAGGTAAACTGTAACCTTCGCCCATTCGGGACCCATCCGAAAAGCGATAAAATTGATAATAATACCGACCGCTCTGATTATAAAAAAGCTGCCAAGCATACTCTCCGTTATATACTCCCGGCAGCAAGCGTTCAATCGTTATGTCCGGAAGATCAGCTTTGATAATGCCGCGTATTTGGGCTTCCGAGGTTCCTTTACTTAGTTCCTCAGCAAACACTGCGTCGTCGCCTTCAGCAAATTTTCCATCTACCGTAAAGCGGACCCAGACCATAAGAGCAGTCCCGGCTTCATTTTTCCCAGTTAATACCCAGTACACTGCATTTTCATCCCAAACCGATTTTTGTGCTTTGGTTACCTCTGTTAGACCCGCTCTGGTTTTGGCAACATCCTTAGCGATATCACGCTCGTTCCATTGATCTTTCATAATATAGGCATAGAACTGGATAAGTCCAAACCCCAGGAGCAGAATCAGAACTGACCCCAGGAGGATCCATTTTTTCCTTTTCTTCAAGGTACAGCTCCCTTTCTAGTAATATATCTTTTTTGATTATATAACACACCCGCGTGTTTATCCAAAATTTCATAATTTTCTAGCTTTCCCAGTCTTAAAAATGCACAAAAGGCCGCAACTTTTGCTAAAAGCAAAAAGTCACAGCCTATTATTTATTCGTTATTCTCCAGACTTAACGCTTCAATAAACCTTCGAAGGCTTCTTGCGCTTTACGCCGGATAGCTTCCTCATCCAGGGTTAAGCATTGTCCATGCTTGATGACCTGTTTACCATTCACCCACACATGCTCAACATCCTTAGCGCTAGCAGAGTAAACTGCATGAGACAACAGATCTGTGTGTGGCAGCAAATGCGGCTGATCGATATCAATAGCAATGAAATCAGCTTTCATCCCTACAGCAAGTCTGCCTACATTATTTAAAAAGATGGACTTCGCGCCATATTCTGTAGCCATACGCAGAGCTTCTGGAGCAGGGACAGCCGTTGGATCACCGCTGACACCCTTATGAATGAGAGCTGCAAGCCGCATCTCTTCAAACATATCCAAGTTATTGTTGCTTGCCGCGCCATCCGTGCCAAGAGACACCTTCACACCAGCTTTTAGAAGATCAGTAACCCGAGCCACTCCGCTAGCCAGCTTCAAATTACTGCCCGGATTATGAGATACACCCACATTATGGCGAGCCAAGATCTCAATCTCTTCATCATTTAAATGAACACCATGTGCAACTATCGAGGGACGTGTGAACATTCCAAGCTTCTCTAAGTGAGCTACAGGACGCAACCCGTAATCCGCCACATTTTGTTCCACTTCACGTTTCGTTTCGGACATATGCGTATGCATCGGTAAATCCAGATCATGCGCTGCCTGCACGAACTTAACCAGGAAGTCAGGAGGGCAAGTATAAGGGGCGTGTGGCGAGATCATAGTAGTAATTCTACCGTCAGCCTTTCCATGCCAGTTACGGGCAAAAGAAATCGCTTCCGCAAGCTTGTGATTCTGTACATCCTCTGGACATAACCCGATCACACCACGCATCAATACGGAACGGATACCTGATAACTCAGCTACCTCGGCTACTCGGTCCATATGATCATACATATCGAGGAAGGTCGTAGTTCCACCCTTCAGCATTTCCAATACAGATAAGGAGGTTCCCCAGTATACATCATCACCGGTGAACTTTTCCTCCATTGGCCACATCTTCTCCTGAAGCCACACTTGTAGCGCTAAATCATCTCCATATCCACGCAGCAAAGACATCGCCGCATGACCGTGTGTGTTTACAAGTCCAGGCATGAACAGCAGACGGCTGCCATCAACCACTTGCACTCCAGCTTCCATCTGAGGCTCTTCTTTTCCTATGTAAGTGATTAAATCATCTTCAATAGTCATATATCCACTCAGAACCGGCTCATCCGTTCCCGGAGTCAGAAAATACCCGCCCTTAATTATCGTTTTATTGTTGTTCATGTTCACTTTCTTCCTTTCCATCCCGCAAGTAATAAGCAAGACTTTGCAGATCAGTTGTAAAATCAGCTGCATGCACCCGGATATTCGGTGGTGTCTTCAGAATCACAGGGGCAAAGTTCAAAATCGCTTCAATCCCAGAAGAAATGAGGATATCTGCTACATTTTGAGCTTCTGAATCAGGTACGGTAATAATGCCAATGCGAATACCTTGCTCACGAATTGTGCTGCCTAGTTCATCCATCGGTTGCACAGTAAGGGAGTTGATCTTACGTCCAACCTTAGGAGCGTACGAATCAAATATAGCCGTGATTTTCATAGTATCTTTGAGATATGCATTGTAATTAGACAAGGCATGTCCGAGATTACCTGCTCCAACTAAAGCTACATTAAGCTGTTGATCCAGCTTCAGGATATGACGGATTTTCTCAATAAGATACGTTACATCATAGCCGATACCTTTTCTGCCGAAGTCACCAAAATATGCTAAATCCTTACGAATCTGTGCGGGATTAAGATCAAGCTTTTGCCCAAGTTCCTGAGAGGAAACTGTTAATATTTCGCGATTCTGGAGATCATTCAAAAAACGCAAGTACACAGGCAGTCTGCGAACAACGGCTTCTGATATTTTATCCGATTTCATATTTTTCCTCCTAAAAATAGTAATGTTCTTGTGAAAATCCATATTCAAACGTCTACCTCTCCTTATTAAGGACGGGACTGTAACACACCGCCCTTAAGGATAAGGAGGAGCTAAACTGAAGACGAGCGTTTTAAGAAGCGCCGCCATCCTCTAGCCATTCCGCTATGCGAGGGACCATTTGATCAGTAAGCATATGCTCCATTTTGGGACCAGGCAATGAATAAAGGAAATACTTCCCGTAATGAGATTCAATAACCCTTGTATCATAAACAATAACTATTCCACGATCCTGCGCCGTGCGAACCAGTCTTCCGAATCCCTGCTTAAAACGAATAACCGCTTGAGGAACAGATAATTTCATGAACGGATTCTTCTTCTGGGCCTGCAATAACTCCGACTTCGCTTCCGCCAACGGGTGATTCGGTGGTTGAAACGGAAGTCTCACGATGGCCAGGCAAGTCAGTGCTTCACCTGGAATATCTACACCTTCCCAGAAGCTGCTCGTCCCCAGCAATACGGATGCTGCACTGTCCTGAAAGCGGCGGATCAACTTGCTCCGGCTGCCACCTTCCACGCCTTGACCAAGCACCGTAATCTCTTGTGAGGCCAAAGCCTCTTTAAGCGGATCATATACCTGACGCAGCATTTTATAAGAAGTAAACAGAACCAGCATCCGCCCACGTGTTGTTTTAGCAGCTTCCGATAATGACTGTACGAGTGTATCGACAAATCGAGCATCGCCCACACTCCCCTTCACACTAGGAAAATCACGCGGTATAACTAGCAGTGCCTGCTCGCGATATTTAAAGGGAGATGGAAGGAGTGAGGTCATTAGACGTCCCTCTTCTGCAGCTTCGTTAAGTCCGAGATTATCAATCATAAATTGAAAAGATTTATCTACAGATAGCGTCGCCGAGGTAAGCACGATGCTTTTTTTCTTATCGAAGAACAACTCTTTAAGCTGGCTGCTAACATCCACAGGGACGGCATACAGCTGTAGGGATTTGCTGCGGTAATTTCCATTTGCCTCCAGCCAATATACTACATTATCGTCATTCAGCCCCATAAAGAATCTTACTTGCTCACGTATGGAAGCCAAATCTTTAAATAAACCGCTAATATCAGTAACAAGGCTGTCTGCTGAGGATTGGCTTTCCTGGTCACGCATCTCGTTAAGCATTTTATCACCCTTACGGATGATGTCGCTTAACGTCAGATTCATAGTGTTCTCTAGCGCAACCAATTCATCCCAATCCTTCGGCTTACGGGCAGGAAGCAACCGCATAACCAGTTGTCCCGCTTCTCCTGCCCCTGCATCACTGCGTTCCGGCAATAGGCTGAACAGCTTGTCGCTGAGTGCATCCCAGGTTTCTTTGACAGTAAGCAGATCCGGGTAGATCCGATCGATGACTCCGCTCCATTCTGAAGCCTCTTCACTGCCTGACGACTGTAATATTTGACGCAGAGCAGGGAGCTGTCCGTTTCGGCTATCTTTATACAGTCGCGATAACGTGTGTGCCACCGTGAAATGCTTCATATGCATGCCAAGATGTTTACCAGCCACATCTTCTAAATGATGTGCTTCATCAATGACAAGATGCTCGTAAGCCGGAAGCAGCTGGTGCCCAGCCTTAACATCTGCGAATAGCTTGGAGTGGTTCGTAATAACCACATCAGCAATCCCAGCTTCATGCTTGGCCCTATGATAATAACATTTGCGGAACCAAGGACAAGAACGGCCCAGACAGGAATCGGTATCGCTTGCCACCGTCTCCCAGAAATCACCGCCCCGGCCGCTTAAATTCAGCTCTTCATCATCCCCTGATTCACTTTGAGTGAGCCATACAATCATCTGAGCGGCAGTAAGCGCATCTTCCCTTGGGCTTATAAAGTCCTTTTTATTAATTTTATGCTCAAACTTACGCAGACACAAATAATGCCCTCTTCCCTTAAAAATAGCAGCTTTAAACGGAAAAGGAACTACCTGCGTTAACAAAGGGATATCCCGCTCGCGCAATTGGTCCTGCAGATTAATGGTATGAGTGCTGACCATGACTTTTTCATTGGTGCGAACGCTTTGATAAATGGCAGGCAACAAATAACCGAGCGATTTACCGGTTCCTGTGCCCGCTTCGATCAGTAGGTGTTTGTCTTCGGCAAGTGCCGTCATCACCTCATTGATCATAATATCCTGAGCTTCCCGGCTTTCATACTGCGGTAATGTGTCTTTAAGTCGTTTGGTTACTTCGTCCATATAATCAGTAAAAGATAAATTCGCTAGCGGATTCTCAGCATGCTCATCTCTAGGTGGCGCTAACTCCGTCCAATCTCCTACTGCAAGCGCTAATTGACGATAGAAAGTCAGATCACCTTCGGGCTGTAGCGTCTCCGCTTCCCGCTCTCGCAGCAGACCATCAAAGTACCAGCCCAGATCACTATCCTCTTCGGTAAACAGCTCACAGAGTCTCTGGATCGTAAGCAGCGGCAGCTCGTAGAGCTCCTCCAGACATTTCAGCAGCACTAAAGCAGTCGCAAGTGCATCACTATCTGCCTGATGCGGACGATCATGTGTCACTCCAAAATGAGCACTGACAGAGCCAAGTTGATAAGATGTGAGCGAAGGAAAGCAAATTTTCAGAAAATCAATCGTATCCAAAATCCGCCCTTGAAATGGCAAATAACCACAACGATCTAAAGCATTTTGTAAAAAATGGAAGTCAAAAGCGACATTATGCCCTACGAGCACAACATCATCCAAGAGCGGAACAAGCTCCATCATCATCTCATCCAGCTCAGGCGCATCCTTCACATCATCATCGGTAATCCCCGTCAGACCTGTTATAAAAGGAGGAATCGGCGTTCCGGGCTTGACATAGGAACCATATACCCGGGAGATGGACCGGTCTTCTTCTATAATTGCAAGGCCAACCTGGATAATTTCACCCACGGATTGGGTTCCTGTTGTTTCAAAATCAAGCACGGCAAATTTCATTATAATTCTATTCCCTTTCAATTGAGACTCTTAATCAGCATAACAGAAGTTGCGAAAAAAGGCGATGCACACCACTGGTTCAGGGGATGCATCGCTTGAATGGAAATTTCCAAAACCGTTATTCTTTTACAAAAGGGAAACCAGCTGATTTCCAAAGTGCAGCTTCCCTCCACGACGGCGGCATACCTCTAAGTTAACGTTTGGTTCCGGAAGCGCAGGGTCATGCTGCAAAGCAAGATCAAACAATTCCTGCGCTTCATTGAAACGTTCCTGTGAGGCTCGTATGCACCCTAAAGCATTATAAACCATGGCTTTCAGCTTGGTTTCCCGTATCAAGCCCAGCATATGGTTCAGATGACTCCAAGCGGCCTCACCGTCACCTTCCTGCAGATAAGAGATGGCTAAATATAATCGAGCAGCCAAGCTATCCGGGTATTGCGCAATAACTTCTTTAAACTGATCAATACACTTTCCATACATCAGCAGCTTATAATACCCCTGACCTCTTACAAAGCAATCCATACACAGCTCTGGTGCTTCCTGTTCCGGCACTTCCTCTTCGACCTCTGCTGTAAAATCAGCACTTTCGCGAAAGGAACTAAGCTTCTCAGCAAAAGCGAGCCATTCATCCATCACTTTATCGCTCAGTCTATGCAGCATATTATAATTGCATAAAAGCTCGTTCCGGCGGGCACCCTCCGCTGTAGGGTAATCTGTTACGATCTCCTGAAGCACCTTGTTCATTTCAGCAAACAAATGTTGAAACATGGGCGATCCCCCCTTACTGAAGATGAAATCAGTTCAGCTTGCCTGACTTCATTTTCTGCGAGATCGGGGTCTTTCATCCCTGCCATTCATTACATGGCGTAAGTCCATACATTAAGCGATTGTAGCATGCAATTCATGATCAGCCAGCTTCACTGGTTTGTTATTCTCATCCACGAATACCACCGTTGGCTTATGTGACTCCAGTTCTTCCGAGGACAACATCGCATAGGAAATGATAATTACTGTATCGCCCGGCTGAACAAGACGAGCTGCGGCACCATTAAGACAGATCACTCCGCTTCCACGCGGTCCAGGGATTACATAGGTTTCCAGTCGCGAACCATTATTGTTATCCACAATTTGAACTTTTTCATTCTCAAGAATGTCTGCGGCTTCCATCAAGCTCTCATCAATGGTAATACTGCCCACATAGTTTAAATTCGCTTCCGTTACTGTTGCGCGGTGAATTTTGGATTTCATCATATGTCTAAACAAGTGCAGCAACCTCCTTTGGAATAAATACATTATTATCAATTAAGCGTGTTCTGCCAAACTTCACGGCGAGCGCTATTATAATTTCCCCATCCACTTCTGATAAAAGAGCTTCATCCTCTAATCCTTCAAGATCAGGGAATGTTAGGATCTCCGCATAATCAATCACCGCTAGAGGAGAGCTGGAAATAACCGATGTCAACAATTCCCGCACTTCAGCAACGGTTGTTACTTTTCCTTCTTCAATAGACTGACGTGCTTCACGTAAGGAACGAGATAACACCAATGCCTGACTACGCTCCTCTGGAGACAAGAATACGTTACGTGAGCTGAGTGCAAGTCCATCCCCTTCACGAACGATCGGACAAGGGATAATTTTGACATTCATATTAAGATCGGACACCATTCGGCGAAGCACTGCAACTTGTTGAGCATCCTTCAGCCCAAAGAAAGCATAATCCGGCTGTACGATATTGAAGAATTTATTAACCACTGTGGTTACACCATCAAAATGCCCAGGGCGGGAAGCCCCACAAAGACGGGTAGTAAGCTCCGATACCGAGACCGTAGTCCGAGTAGGCTGCGGATACATTTCTTCCACACTGGGGATAAATACAATATCTACTCCCTCACGTTCAGCGAGTTCCAAATCACGACGCTCGTCACGCGGATAGGAATCATAATCCTCGTTTGGCCCGAATTGCAAAGGATTCACAAAAATGCTCATTACCACTGTGTTGCTCATTTCTCCAGCCCGGCGAAGCAGACTGGCATGTCCGTCATGCAAGTATCCCATCGTAGGAACGAACCCAATCGGGGCGTGCCCGCCTTGTCTCATATACTCCAAAGCTTCGCGCAGCTGCTCAATGCTTCTGACGACTCTCATTTATTTCCCTTCCTTTCTTGAAGCGCCATATAAAGATTCCAAAACCGTTTCATCTGCATTAAAAACGTGACTTTCATCTGGGAAGGAACGTCCCTTCACTTCCTTCACATATTGGCTGATGCCCTCACGGATTACATTACCCACATCCGCATAGGTTTTGACAAAACGTTTCTCACGGTAAGGTGAGGCATACCGCAGCAAATCATGGAAAACCAATACCTGTCCATCACAGTAACGGCCTGCACCGATCCCAATGGTTGGGATGCTAAGCGCTTCAGAGATCGCTTGGGCTACTTCTTCCGTTACCAGCTCCAGAACGATTGCAAAAGCACCTGCGGCCTCAAGCGCCTTAGCTTCATCCATCAGGCGCTGCGCATCTTTGGCATCTTTGCCTTGAATCCGGTAGCCACCAATCATATTCACGGATTGCGGAGTAAGCCCGATATGTCCCAGTACAGGGACTCCCGCAGCTACCACTGTAGCTACAGTCTCACAAATCTCGAGTCCACCTTCCATTTTGACGGCATGAGCCCGCCCTTCCTGCATTAATCTGCGCACTCCCCGCAGAGTTTCATCTACACTTCCGTGATAAGTCATAAATGGCATATCCGCCACGATAAAGGTGCTTTGTGCTCCTCGGGTTACCGAGCGGGTATGGTACACCATATCTTCAATCGTTACCGGTAAAGTTGTATCGTATCCAAGGACTACATTCCCAAGAGAGTCACCAACCAAAATAAGGTCGATACCTGCTTCTTCTGCAAGAACTGCAGACGGATAATCATAAGCGGTCAGCATGCTCAGAGGCACACCTTCTGCTTTCATTTTTTTCATTTTTACAATATTTAGCGCTTGTTTGTTTGCCATTTCTCTTTTCGTCCTCCTTTTTTAAGTAACCTGCCCGTAAAAATCGCAACAAAAAAACCTTTTAGCAATCATTTGCTAAAAAGGTCCGAAGGGCAAAAAAGAGTCACTTGCGATCGTCCCTTCTGTCTCGGTCCTTACGGCTCAGAGCAGAATCCAACGTAACCGTCAAACGCAGTTATGAAGGTATTTCCAATAATAAAAATATAAAAAAGTTCTTCAGTTCAAGAGTACAGTTCGTTAAACGATACCGCCTCCGACCCATAGTATAACAAAAAAAGCTCGGAATTACACGAAAAAAATATGACAAGGGATGATACCCTTGTCATATAAAAAATATTATAAAAGTTCAATCTCACCTGAGCATACGTTAGAGATCTCTCCCAAGCTGTTTTTAAGCAGCAGACCACCTATTTCATCCAAACCTACTACCACACCTTCAGAACGCCCCTGAGGGCTATTCAGTGCGATCTGGCGGCCCAAAGTCACTGACATGGACTCCCAGAGCTCTTTGATGGGTTTAAAACCTTGCTTCATGTACAAATTGTAATGCATCTCCAGCTCGTCCAAAACCGCTTTTACCAGCTCAGAACGGTCAACTGGAGCACCGCCCCGCTCAATCCGAAGTGAAGTCGCGACCTCCTGCAGATGATCAGGATAATCTTCCTCTGTCATGTTCGCGGAAATGCCAATTCCAGCAATGCAATAATGAAGCTCCCCTTCTCTTAGAGAAGATTCCAGTAAAATCCCACAAATCTTACGACCGCCTGCGAGCAGATCATTCGGCCATTTGATGCCGGCATCTACACCTGTTACCCGTCGAATTGCCTTACAGACGGCAACCCCAGCCAGCAATGTCAGCTGCGGAGTCTCCGACAAGGGTAATTGGGGCCGTAACACAATACTCATCCAAATGCCCTTGCCACGGGGAGAAAACCACTTTCTTCCCATTCGGCCTCGGGCGCCCGTCTGTTCTTCCGCGATGACAGTTGTCCCTTCCGGCGCGCCGTTCTCCGCTAAAAACTTAGCTTCTTCTTGAGTGGACACCACAGATTCCAGCAACTGAATGACGCCTACCCAATTCGAAGCGGAGGTCTCTCGCTTCAGCTCAGTTAGCGACAGCGCTTTATCATCGCTCATGTCTATCCATCCTTTTTGCTTCAAGCAGTAATAATTGTTTATCGTTAGGTAAATCACCTGAAGCGACCGCTTGCAGGAGTCCATTTAACATTTTGCCTAGCCATGGTCCCGGACGTTTGTCCAAAGCCCCCACCAGCTCATTGCCTGTAATCTCAAGCTCTGAAAGGCTGGTTAGCGGCATTTGAGCGATCCATTCTCTTGCCGCTTGTACATTTACAGCGGCAGGTGTTGTTGAGGCCTCTGTCGATTCCACGACGGAAAAGGCAGAAGAGGCCGCAGTAGGAAGTGCAGGTGCAGCTGCTGGCAGGATCGCCAGCAGCGAGAGCCACCCTTCGGCGGCTTCCACGCCGAAGGCCAGCACGGCGGCGATCCATTGCCGCCGCAGACCTTCCATGCCGCCCGTACCCGGCGGCATGGCCTCTATCGCAGCGGTCCAAGCTTCGCGGACCCGCAGCACCTGGACGACGCCGCTCCGTGTCGTCCCCGAGAACGTCCATGCCCGCAGCAGCACATCGGCCTCTTGGGCCGATTGCTTCAGGGCATGGAGGAGAAGCGCCCACCGCAGGCGGGCGCTCTCCAGTTCCCCGATCCCGGCCGTTGAGGCAGCGGCAGCCGCCATATCGGTTCCGGTCCAGGGGAACGGGGCTTTGCCGCGCGCCAGCAGCTCGCAGCGCGCTAGCATGCCGAGGCCGCGCAGAGGATGCGGCCCCTCGACGATGCGGTCCAGCTCCGCGCGGACACGCTCCACAGCAATATGCGCCAGCTTATCCCGCTGGCGCATCAGGCCCCTCCACGTGTTCTTCGCGATGGAGAAATCCAGCACCGATGCAAAACGAATGCAGCGAAGCATACGAAGTGCATCTTCGTCAAACCGCTCCTCCGCATCGCCTACACAGCGAATCACCTGCAGCTGTAGATCCTTCTCACCCTCAAAAGGATCAATAAGTTCCCCATTTAATCCACAGCAAATCGCGTTGATCGTGAAATCACGACGACGAAGATCCTCCTTCACATCGTTGACGAAAAAAACATGCTCAGGACGACGGTGGTCTACATAACCACTCTCTGTCCGGTATGTCGTCACTTCAAACCCACAACCATCCTGTATCACGGTGACCGTACCATGAGCTAATCCTGTTGGCACACTGCGCGCAAAGATAGCTATCACTTCCTCTGGCAGTGCTGAGGTTGTAATATCCATATCATGCACTGGCCTACCCAATAGCTCATCGCGAATACATCCTCCAACCCAATAAGCCTCGTGACCATTTTGGGTTAACTCGGAAATTACAATCTCCGCTGCAATTGCCATCGCAGAAGGTGCCATTGTCCATTCCATATATGACTCCTTACCCCCGAACTGGGTCCAGTCCAAGTACCTTGCGCCCCAGCACCCGGTAATAAATATCTTCATATTGTTTCGTTATCGAATCCTTACAGAAATCTTTGCAGGCTGTTTGTAAACAAGCTTCTCTGAACTGTTGCACCATACGTTCATCCGACAGGAGCTTAACTGCATATTTAGCCATAGCCGTTGTATCGCCAATCGGTGCAAGGAATCCAGTCTTTCCATGCTCTATAAGCTCAGGGATGCCTCCGGTTTGCGAGCCAATCGTCGGTACGCCGCAAGCCATTGCTTCCAGAGCAACCAGACCAAAGCTTTCCTTCTCGGAAGGTAGCAGAAGCAGATCAGCTAAAGAGATCACCTGAGCGATTTCATCCTGCCTTCCCAGAAAACGAACTTTATCTTCCAGACCCATTTCGCTAATTTTGGCTTGAATTTTGGGAAGATCCGGACCTTCACCTACAAGCAGCAGGCGTGAAGGCAGTTCACGATTCACTTTTGCAAAAACGTCAACAACATCGCTGACTCTTTTTACAGGACGGAAATTACTGATATGCATCAGAATCTTCTCATCAGGCGCTGCGAAATCTCCCCGCAGATCCGTTACATCACGCGGATAATAGACCCGATGATCCACGAAGTTATAAGTGAGATCAATGTCGCGGGTAATATCGAGTACGTCCCGTGTTTCTCTAATAAGATCCTGAGAGACCGCTGTAACGGCATCACTTTCATTAATCCCCAGACGAATCAAATCTTTAAGCGATTCATCCTGACCAAGCACCGTTATATCCGTACCATGCAAAGTGGTTACAACCTTCATATCGTTCCCAAGCATTTGCTTTGCAAGGAAAGCACACACTGCGTGTGGCACTGCATAGTGAACATGGAGAAGATCCAGATTTTGCATTTTGGCAACCTGAGCCATCTTCGTAGCAAGCGCTAGATCGTACGGAGGATAGCGGAATACATAATAATCGTTTACTTCTACCTCATGGTAAAAAATATTTTTCTGAAACGTTCCCAACCGGAACGGGATACTATGTGTAATAAAATGAACTTCATGACCCTTCTCGGCCAAGAGTTTACCTAATTCAGTCGCAACTACGCCTGAACCGCCAAGAGACGGATAACAGGTAATTCCTATTTTTAGCATACGATCCATCTTCCTGTCTCCTTCTTCTCCAGTATTGATTCGTGTAATGAATCATCTATTGTTTGTCGGCCGCTTTCAAAAAAGCGAAGCGAACACCGTTTCTTTCAAAATCACACAGGACTTCATTTCTCTAAGCTGTTCAAAAAAAGCTCTCAGGAGCGCAATGGCGTATTCATTCCAAGCGCTCCTGGATCAATCATAATCAGCTTATTATATTATCATACAAACTTCGTTATATCCGTTCCTTAAGTAAACAATTCCACCGTATGAGGTACCTTGGTTGCAAACCCTTCTGCATAAGGAATCAGCCTGCGCTGGCCAAGCAGCATATCTCTCGAACGGACTCGTTCAATGTAGCCTTCCGTTAACGGTGTGGATACAGCATCCTCACCCGGAGGTTTGGTGAACTGCGAGCGATAGCAGGACAACGCCTGCTCCTTCAAGCCATATTGCTCAGTAACATCAACAATAAGATCGGTACGTCCTAAATCATTGATAAAATAGAAGTACAGCTGTGAAGCAGGAATTGCCGGCTTGTCCGGCATATATTTACGTAGCTTGGCATTAAAAACAGCCTCTTCCACCAGCTTGCTACAGGCGATATGATCGGGATGACGATCCTCCCAATAAGGAGCAAAAACTATCGTAGGAGAAAGGCGGCGAATTTCAGCAGTCACAGCCGCCACATGCTCTGCTGTAATAAAAAGCCCTCTATCTGGCAGACCCAGGTTTGTCCGCACGGATGCTCCGAGAAGGTCTGCAGCTTGCTGCGCTTCTTGCTTGCGAAGTTCTACTGTACCGTTCGATGACATTTCCGCGGCTGTTAAATCGCAAAGTCCCACCTTAAGTCCCGCAGCGGTATGTTTCGCAATTGTTCCTGCCATACCAATCTCCGCATCATCTGCATGCGCACCAAATACAAGAATGTCCAGCTTCATTCATCAACACCCGGTTTGTATTTGTGAACCAGTGCACGCCAAGCAAAATCACCACGATCAATCGCCTTCACAAGAACCTCCGCTGTGGCAATATTCGTAGCTACCGGTATCCCGTATACGTCACACAGACGAAGCAGAGCTGAAATATCAGGTTCATGTGGCTGCGCCATTAATGGATCCCGCATGAAAATAATAAGATCCAGTTCATCCTGTGCTACCATGGCACCGATTTGCTGATCTCCACCTAATGGACCAGACATGTAACGATGAATTTTTAAGTTAGTTACATCCATAATCCGTTGGCCAGTAGTCCCTGTAGAAAATAGTTCATGACCTTCAAATACATGTTCATAAGCTAATACAAAATTTACGATTTCATCTTTTTTACGATCGTGGGCAATAAATGCGATCTTTAACATGGTGTTCTCTCCTGTCTATTCTATAAAGTGCTCGAATCCATAGATCAAGCCTGTATATCCCATTACCTTTTCAATACCCATCTTAACGCCTGGCATATATCCTGCACGCTCATAAGAATCATGGCGAATCTTCAAGGATTGTCCGAATCCACCAAAAATCACTTCTTCTTGAGCAAACACACCAGGAAGACGGACACTATGTATCCGGAATCCGTTATAGTAACCACCACGGGCACCTTCAATGGTTTCTTCCTCTTTAGGATTACCTTGACGAAGTTCCTCACGAACTTCCGAAATCATCTCTGCGGTTTTGACCGCAGTTCCGGATGGAGCATCCAGTTTCTGGTCACCATGATACTCTATAATTTCCAGATGCGGGAAGTACTTTGAAGCTTGTGCCGCAAATTTCATCAATAGAATAGCTCCAATGGAGAAATTCGGAGCAATAAGTCCGCCAATCCCCTGTTCTTGACACTGCTTGTCCAGTTCCACCATCTGCTCCGGTGTGAATCCGGTTGTACCGATAACCGGACGCACTCCGTACTTAATAGCTAGCGCTGTATTCGTATACGCTGACTGCGGTGTAGTGAAATCGACAAGGACATCTCCGTTGCTTCCCGCGAGGGCGGCCTCAAGATCAGAAGTTACAATAACGCCTGAGTCTTCCAGACCTACCAGACGCCCTGCATCAATATCGCCCGAAGAACGATCTACTGCTGCTGCTAACTCCAGCTCTTCGTCCTGCAATACAAGTTTAACAACCTCTTTACCCATTCTTCCGCCTGCGCCGGATACAACGACCCTGATCTTGTTATTCATATTTTTTCCATCCTCGCTCTCACTAGTTATATAGTTATTGCATATACGATTGTATGGATTTCTGAAGGTCTCTCATCAATTCCCGCAAGCCAGAATCATCCGGATGTAACGAAATCACTTCTTTTAAGGCAGTCATAGCTTGTAAATGTTCATTCACTCGGCTATGCGCGATAGCAAGCCATACATAAGCATCCCCATATAATGGATCAAGGGTAATAGCCTCTTTGAGCAGTGTAATCGGATGATAAGGGTTGCGAGTTTTGTTATCTTCATCTTCTATCAACCGTTTGGCTTCTTGTACATGCATCATAGCCTGCAAATGCTGCAGATGCAGACTATACTCAGGTTTGCTGGTGTCCAGCTTTACAGCAGCCTGAGCATGAACTAAAGCTTTATCTAGCATACCACTGCGGGCATACGTTATGGAACAACGATATCTAACCTCGGCATCAGCAGGGCTTGCTGCAATTGCAGACTCGAAGCAAACAATAGCTTCGGCAAAGTCACTGCGCAATATCGAGCGGTAGGCCTCTCTTACATAATCCTTATGATCCATATACACACCATCCTCACGGCTAAATCCCGTTCGTTTGGTACAGCATATGTTATAGAGGCCTAATCGGTGTCTTTCGGCGTCCAACGTCCCGCATCACGGGTATTAAATTTATGCATTACCTTATTATGCGCTTCCGTCAGGTCTATCCCGAGAGAATTTGCAAAACAAACGGTAATAAACAGAATATCTCCCAGTTCAAGTTCAATGGAATTCTCAGCTTCATCAGACTTCTTAGGCTTCTCGCCGAACTCATGATTGACCTCTCTAGCCAGTTCTCCGACTTCCTCGGACATGCGGGCCAGCATAGAGAGTGGACTGAAGTACCCTTCCTTAAACTGCGATATATAAGCGTCTACTTCACGCTGTATGTCACCAAGACTTTTGTCCATAAAATGTAACTTCTCCCCCTCTGTATATCTTGCCTTCTGTTTGCCCCTATGTTATCGTAAAGACGTTTTGAAGACAATCTTTTTTGAATATTTTAACACACGCAAGAAAAGGTATACTTATTATAGGAAAAGAAAAACTGCCTACAAAAGGCCTAACGAGGGATTTCATGAATTCAAAAAAGGTAATTACAATCAGCAAGACAGTCGCTCCCATCTTGCTCGGAGCCGCAGTATATGCCTTCGGGCTACTGTATTTCATCATTCCTAATCAGTTGATGGAAGGCGGCGTAACCGGGATCACACTTCTCCTTAATTATGCCTTTAGTATTCCCATCTTTTTATCCACACTGCTGATCAATCTTCCTTTGTTTCTGCTAGGCTGGAAAGTTCTAGGCGGGCGGCAAATTGTGTATACAGGTGTAGGGATTGGGGCATTGACCTTTTTCCTGTGGGTTTTCGAACGAATGATTACTGCGGGATGGATTATCCCCTTCAGTACCGAACACGACTTTATTCTTGCGGCACTGTATGCAGGAGTAACGCTTGGAACGGGGCTTGGGCTTGTATTCCGTTTTGGGGGTACAACAGGTGGTGTAGATATTGTCGCAAGAATTCTGGGACGGAATTTTGGTTGGAGCATGGGGCAGATTATTTTGGCCATCGACATTATTATTATTGGCTCTTCCATCCTCTACATTCCTAAAGAAAAAATACTTTACACACTCGTCGCAGTTTTTATCTCATCACGAGTTATAGATTTTATCCAAGAAGGCGCCTATGCTGCCAAGGCATTTACAATTATCAGTGATGAAGCACCACAAATTGCCGATCTGATTACAGCCGAAATGGACCGTGGTGTAACCCTCATCCCTGCCATTGGTGCTTATTCCAAGCAAGCCAAATATATGGTGTACTGTGTAGTCTCAAGGCAAGAAATCCGCCGGCTAAGTCTGCTGGTCAAATCCGTTGATCCACGCGCCTTCGTAATTATTAGTGATGTACACGACGTACATGGAGAAGGCTTTCGAGAAACCTAAATAAAAAGGAGTGTAGGCCATTTCAAGCCCACACTCCTTTTTGCTGTTTATAATTTCATCCTACGGAATCGGCTTCCAATTCTGATTCTGACCACGATACTTGCGATAGGCTACATAGGCTAACGCAGCTATAATGAAGCTTGCGGCTAACCCTCCCCAAATCCCAAATTCTTGCGATGCCAGCGGCAAGGACAAAGCAGGTTCATCCTTCTCTTTTCCGAACATTACTCTTACCGCATCCTGACCATAAGATACAATTTCAAGCAGGCGGGCACGTTCAACCTTTTGTGAGGACGAAGGAATGCCGGCCGCATATGAGAGCCAGGAATCAAAAGCATTCACAACTTCAGGCTGGCGGGAGACAATCACTGCCGGCCGGATGTTATCATACCTGCCCTGCAGTCTTTCCAGAGCTGTTTTCCAGCCCGCCATATCATTCGCAACCGCACTTTGCTCCATCGCATTTAGATCCTCACGAATCAGCTTGTAGTACTGAAGCCAAATAGGCTGGCGCGGATGATTAAGACTGTTGGCAGCTAGACGTAGCTTGGCGGCTGCCGCTTCCCATTGCTGTGGATTTATTTTCGCTCCTGCCACGGTAGCCTTCAGGTCCATAATGACCCCTGACAATGCATTAATACCCTCCACAGAGGTCATTCCTTCAAAGGATGAGGACACAAAGATCTTGGAGATCGCTTCGGTCTCCTGTCGGACCTTCATTACATCTCCTTCCAAAACATTCCCATACAATGCCTCAGCAGCTTGTTCCAGCTGCTGCGCTCCAGTCTTTCCGCTCATTACTGCCAAACCGTTGCCCGAACTAACGTCGGCGCTTTGCTTCGAAGCTTTGCCAGACCCTTCACCAGCATCCCCTAGCGCTGCTGAAGCCTTTACAACATCCATACTGGACAGCAGCCAGCAGAATACTAGAACAACCACTACATAATATCTCCCGCGGAGCATGAGACATCCCCCTCCTACTTAAGAAGAAACGACGTTGTCGTCTTTTAAAGACGATATTCGTTTCTCGTAAAATTATAAGGATAAAGCATAGTATAAAACTTATACTTCTTATAATTCTAAATGTATGGCAGGGGGACAAGGGATAGAACTGCTTACTAACGTCTATTCTTGAACTGATAGATTGACTCTACCGGTCTTTGTCTTCTACTAAACAACCAAGCAGCTGCAACACTAAGCAGCGTAAGCGCCATTGTAAAGTACTGTACCTGTATAACATAATCGTTCAAAACAGAAGGTAACCACGGATAGATTCCGTAAGAATAATCCAGCATATCGTTGGCGAGTGTCCAAAGCAGGGCTAATGGAATCATTTTGCGGAAAGAAAAAAACCTTGCATAAATCAATGCTTCAACTGCCATCCCCGTATGGGAGATTACCAGCATCCAATCTTTCCAAACCAAAACATCACCGTGATAACCCCCGGCAAAAATAATACTCACTGCCCATATCCCGTACTTCACTGACGTAACGACCGCCAAAGCCTCAATAAGTTCCCTTACATTGTTTCCTGTGTAGCTTTTTGGAGGGAAGAGCATCAGCAACAGAGCCAAGGTAAAAAACAAACTTGCGGTTGGACTATCCGGAACAAATGGAAGCAGCCAGTGTGGATAATTAGCCGCAGTGAACTCCAGTTGATTGCCATACCATATGTAACCATAAATTGTACCCAGGAAATTTACGATAAATAACAACCAAATAATTCCCCGGTTCTTAAACAGTTTGTTAAACCAATGAACTGGCATACAGATTATTAACCTCCCCAAGTAATGGCACTTTGCATTTAGACATACAAAAACCTGACCGCATGCACGATCAGGTTGCGTTATCATTATTTTACTGTTCGCTTTTTTGTTTGGCAAGCCAGCCGGCCAATGTATCAATATCCGCTTCTGATAGACCTGCTCCCAAGGCGGTATCGTACATTTTCGGCATCTGCCCTTGACCCTCTTTTATAATAGTAAGGATTGCTTCTTTGTCATGAGTGTCTCCAACTCCACGAAGTGAAGGTCCGCCCGCCCCTTTCAAATCCGCTGCGTGACAGGAGATACAAGTGGCTTGCTTGAAGAGCCCCATAGCAGGATCATCCTTGTCCACAATCGCTACTTCTTTTGGCTTAACGGCACTGGAGGTCGGAAGACCCTTAGCCCTGTTCTCCGCCGCCTTTTCTTCCCTTTGAACATCTTCAGGAATCTGACCCGTTTCAGCCATTTCATGTTTGTATTCAGTCCAGGCTGTATTGGTCAAATAAACAATTGCTGCAAGTGACAAGAACATTAAAGATGAAGCAATCGGCCTACGGTAAAAGCGACGCTCTCTACCCGTATCCAGAAAAGGAGCCAACAGAAGTGAACCAAAAGCTACACCAGTAACTCCTAGTGTACCCAGAACGATATAATCGCCCGAAGCATATGGGAGCTTCAAATACTGATAGAGGAACAAGAAATACCAGTCAGGAATCGGGATAACCGTAGCACTAGCATTTGCTGGAAACCCCAGCGGAGCTGGCTCTGAAATAGTAAGGACTAATATTCCTACAAGTACAACGACTCCGACCATCCATTCCTTCAGTAGAAAGTTAGGGATAAAGGCTTCCGATTTGCCGGGGTAAGCCGTGTAGTCCGGAGGTGTGATAAATCCGTTCCCTCTGCGAACTCTGGAATCACCGACATATACAACCTTTTCCTTAGAATTGTTTCCATGCGCCATCCGTATTCCTCCTCTCTCAGATTAACTTACAACGGTCCGGAAATCCCTTGTCTGCGGATCATAATAAAGTGTCCTACGAGCAGACTAAGAAGCACCGCTGGGAGGAAGAATACATGTAATGCGAAAAAACGAGTTAAGGTTTCGGCACCAACAATCGTTCCACCTTGCATCAGTTCCTTCAGCACCGGCCCCATCACTGGAACAGAATTGGCTATTTCAAGAGTTACCTTTGTTGCGAAATAAGCTTTATTATCCCAAGGCAACAAGTAACCTGTTAAACCAAGTCCCAACATTACGAAGAAAATCAGCATTCCAACTACCCAGTTCATCTCGCGCGGCGCTTTGTAAGAGCCTGTAAAGAAGACGCGCATTGTATGAAGGAACATCATAACAATTACTAGACTTGCGCCCCAGTGATGCATCCCGCGGACAATCTGTCCAAATGCAACACTTGTCTGCAAATACTCAACACTAGCATAAGCATTAATAATGTCCGGAACATAATACATCGTTAAGAACATACCTGATAAAATCTGTATGACTGTAATAAAAAAGGTCAGTCCGCCAAAGCAATACACGAACGCAGAGAAATGATGGGCCGGATTAACATGCTCAGGAACCTCGTGATCGGCCACGTCTCTCCAAATCGGCGTAACATCCAGACGTTCGTCAATCCAGTTATAGACATTTTTAAACATCAGAACTACGCCTCCTCACGAGCTACTGTATTTGGCACAATGTCTCCCAAAAGCACCCACCCGTTATCGAATTTCGTTTTATACTGGTCAAGCGGCTTAGGAGCAACTTCGAGATTTTTGCCAAGCTTTGTATAACGTGCACCATGGCAAGGGCAGTGATATTCGTCCGGATGAGCTTTATCGTTGTTCCACCCGACCGTACATCCCAAATGTTTACAAATCGGTGAAAGCGCATAAATATCACCCTTCGCGTCTTTCCGGATCCACGCAGTGAGTGTCGCTGTACTGTCGTACCATCCGTCCTTCTGTTTCAATTCAAAAGTAAATTCCTGGGGCTCTTCGGTGATTTTGCTTATCTCAGCAACCTTGATAAAATCTCCAGCACCCTTCTTATGTAATATCGGATCCACGACAAAACGGACCATGGGGAGAATCATACCCGCCCCCATAAAAGCAGTGGCGCCACCAAGCGTGTAGGTCAAAAATTGCCTGCGCGACATCTCATTACGGCTGGGTGGTTGTTCAGGCCATGTCTCCTGTTGTTCATTATGGCTGCTCATACTGTTATATAACCCCCTTCTCAAGATATAAGAAAGTATCTGTGGTGTCCGATCAGAGATGTCTCAATATAAATAATCCGTTTTCAAATCTTTTCAATGAAATACATCACATACCATTTGGATTCAACCTAATAATAGCTTAGGCTCCAAAACCCGTCAAGAATATTGTCTAATTTGTGACAGGCTAAAAAACGGTTTCAACCTATAATTGTTGATTTTCTGTCACATTTATAAGGAGTTCATCCCCGCCACATGTCTTGAATTTTCATACTAATTTCACTGTTATTCCTCCCTTCTTGAGAAGCCTCAATGATAGGCAGAGAGAGAACTAAATCGCTTTCATAGATTTGGCTTTCTTGGAGAGGTACATCCGCTGTCAACACCACTACATGCTGGAAACCACTGGATTTGACTTTTTGGCAAATCTCATTAATTAAATTCACATAGCCCTCTCCAGCGTACTGAATGGCTGGGTAAGTCACGATCCGCCCCTTGAACGGTATTTCCACCATATCCATGAAATTACGTAATCTTTCGAGTGCCTGAACGGTCTCAGGAGGACTCTCAAGTCCACTTAATCCTGTAAAAGGTATGAGACATGTATCATAGAATTTTTGATTTTCTTCCCAAGTGTCCACTTCAAAATCGCTGAATTTCATTCCCATTCATCTCCCTATGTATAATTGTTAATTTTTCCGTTCTTTCGCAAAGCTTCCTGAAGTTATAGAACCCATTATATTGAAGGAGGAGGAGGAACGTCCAGATTTAGATTTTATATTTTCGTCCGATTAAGCAAATTGAGTAGATTATAAGCAAAAAAAGAAATGCGCTAAGCGCATTTCTTTATGCCAAACTTTTAAGTTCCTCAGTAAGATTTCGGAAAGCCATCTCATCTCCGGTAGCCAGCGCCGTGTCAATCTCACGGTGCAAGATGTCGGAGCGACGCTTTCGCAGCGCTTCATCCCACACCATTTCTGCCGCAAGTCCTAGCATCACTTCATACGTAGCCTTCATTTTGTCCATTCGATACACCTCCGCTGTTTAAGAGATCCTTTTTTCTTGTTATTTGATATTTTGATATCCATCAAGATGATTATGTTTTCGGTTTCAAGAGAATCGGCACCTACTAAAGCATATTCATCAATCCTGTCTTCGTTCTACATATTTGCCCATTCCGCTCAATACTTCCTCTATTGTACCCATCAGCAACAATAACGGATTCCTACATCTGCGTATGTAATCCCCATAAGCATTTCGCACACGCACCTCTACCGAAGATACTTAGGCACGGCTGTCTCTATCCCCCATGGCGTCATCATCACAGCGAGTCCACCAGAAGTCTCGCCCAATTTAAGCATCCCTAGGTGCACCATCATCCGTATTATACGTTGCTCTAGAATAGAAGCAGCACTGTCATAATAAAACGGTTTAATTAGCCACCCCACACCATCCACTAAAGAAGGTACTGTCACCCAATTACCGGCGCTGATGCTTATCCAATACACAAGTGAAGGTAGATTTGGCACAGCCCCTTTATATAGTCTTAACCAAAAAGAGAATATCTGCATCAACGAATCACATTTTCCATCGTTTAACACAGCCTCACCGGTCGCAGTAAGCCTTAGCCGGAAGCCTTCCTCAGAGATCCAGCGGCGGTGACGAATATAGTCATACAAAAGCGCAAATCTTGGAGGATAATGCTCACAAGCTCTCCCATAACCAAACCTCCAACCGCCTTTGCTAAGAAGCTCCTCCGGAATATGAAGCGCGTTCATCACACCTTGCTGATAACGCCTATACATTGCCCCTTCCTGATTCAGTTCTGGCTCATTGTCCTTAATATATCTCAGCAGCATTACCAGATCACTGATCATTAATTCTCCTTCACTGCGATACATCACAGGTTCAGGGCTAGTTGCGATGCTCTCTTTGATATGCGCACTCATCGTCTCCCGAAAACGCTCTTTTAAATCTTTGGGTACCTGGTACAAATATCTGGTCTGCTGTGAGGAACCACTAAAGAGCCAGCCTCCACTCTTGAAGCGAGAGACCATCTCCCGGAAACCTCCAGTTTTTCCTTCAGGTGCATCAAAAGACGCTTGCCTTGCCACAGCCAACAAATCCTCAAGACTAAAGTAGGTGCGTTCATCAAAAAGCAATGTATTCAAAAACCTTAAATCCTCCGGAGCGCATTCCCGGATATGAGACTCCATAAAACTTCTGCTTCCAAGCATAATCAAAATACTTTGGATCAAGTCGTGTTTGGAATTCTGTTTGCATTCACACCGGTAGCGGCCCGCTATGGCGGTCAGCTGTCCAATATCTGCATAAGTAAGCATATCCGCCAGATTCATGTTTTATCGCCTCACCGTTTTACTACCATTATGGGGAATACTGCCTATTTTATTCCCTTTATTGCAAAAAAAATAACCCGAAGCCCGGGTTAATGCTGATTTTGCAGGATATGGCGAGTACAATTATATAAAATAGGGTTCCATTCCCGCTCTTTCTTCTCCAGAATCGTCAAGGATAGATTGCCAATTCGTTCAGAATACTTATCCTTGTAAAGAGCAGTATACAGCTGAGCAAGAAATCCTCCATGGGATATGACGAGTATATTCCGATTGGGATGCAATGCAGAAATATCTTCCATAAAAGCAAGAGCCCGCGCCTGAAGCTGTTCGTCGGTTTCTTGACCGAGGGAGAGCTGGCTCCATTCCTTACCCCACTTCTCTTCACGTTCTGCGGCAGTAAGCCCTTCTACCTGCCCATAAGCACGTTCCCGGATACGCTGATCAGGTTCTAATAGCGGAATCCCTAACTTGTCAGCAATAATCTTACCGGTCTCAGCAGCGCGGGAAAGATTACTAGTAACGCAGCAGTCCCAGCTGTACGGTTCCTGTAATAAGCGGTCAGCAAGCATTGCAGCTTGCATCCGTCCTTCATCATTAAGTGGAATATCACTTTGTCCCTGTATTTTCCCTATCGCGTTCCAGTCCGTCAATCCATGGCGTATCAAGCCGATTAGCATGTTGCCTCCCCCTTTTCAGCAAAGTATTTGTCTCTTAATGTAACATGGATGAAATAAAAAGTCTTCTTTTTATGAGTTTTACAATGCAAAAAGCCCCTCATTACATTAAGTAAAGGGACTCATTCAATGTTCTGAATATTATAAACAACGGAAGCAAAGACATACGTCTAATAACCCTCTATGATCGGCGATAACGATTCAGCCTAGTTAATGAAAATACTGCAAAGCCTACACCTAACATTGATAACATCATCCAGTATTGAGGATGAGTGGGTCCCATACTTACTACAAGGGGTTCAATGATCCCACCTTCAGAGCCCAAAATTGGATACGTTGATTGCCATTCCATCGAGGATCCAGCGACACCTGTCTCCACAATTCCACTCTGAGCAACAACTGCATCACCTGGAGTTCTGAACATCGTAAAATAAAGAACGCTGGACAGAAATATTGCCAGAAAGCATGCGATCCATAAGCTAAGCCGATGGCGAACAATAGCAGAGGTCCCAGCAGATTTCCCGTCACCGGGCATCAACCATGGACTCTCTAAATAAATCCGCTCCATGACCTTAACATTTATGGCTTCAGCACGCTCTTCACTGATCTCTTCCCTCAAATCTTGCATAAGCAGGCTGCTCTCTTGCCATAGAGCCCATTCTGCAGCGCAGTAAGGACAAGTTTCAATATGTCTTTCAAGTAAAATCCGCCTAGGATGTGTGGGGGGAGCGTCCCACAAGAGCGGAATACATTCTTGCGCTTCCCTGCAATTCATTCGCCTTACACCCTCTCAACCTGCTCTTCAACTTCAGGCTCATTGAAATAGGATTCGAGTTGAAGCTTCACACTACTCCTGGCACGAAACAATAATGATTTCACTGAGCTTACACTCTGATCTAAAATTTCTGCGATTTCTTGATAGTCCATTTGATCATATTCACGTAGGATAAGTGCAGAGCGTTGTTTTTCGGGAAGATTATTTATCGCCTCACGGACCAAATTCATCCGTTCATTGCGCAATGCAGCCTGCTCGGGTGCAACTTCAAACGGTGCTACTGGTGTATATCCACTCTCTTCCAGAGATACATTACCGGCACGGTTCTTGCGAAGCTCACTTAGAACAGTGTTGCGGGCGATAGTGTACAGCCATGTTGAGAATGAAGCATCTACCTCTCGAAAGGAATGCAAGCTACGAAATGCCTTGTAGAAGGTCTCCGAACAAAGGTCCTCTGCGATAAGCTCCATATGTGAATTTCTAAGCATATGATATACAAATGCTAGTATTTTACGTTGATAACGACGCATTAATTCTGAATATAATTCCGTGTTTCCTTGTTTGATTTGCTGGATCAACTGGGAATCCGTCATGGTGAGATTGGCCCTCCTCGCCCTTGCACGTCTTTTCCCATCCGGTCCGTACTTATTATACCGGTTTGGGCTTTAAAAGTTGCGGTGTTACTGCAAATTTTTAGTTTTTTTATGAAATACACCTATGTATATTCAACTACCCGATAATTAAGGCATGATGTATATGAAGAAGACAAAAAGAAATAAGGCATACTTCTAATTTTACATAAATATAGAAACGAATCTAGAAACATACCTGCTCTATTGTACCACATATTCTCATAGGATGACATTAATAGACTTTAGATAGGTCGACTCGCCAGCAAGACCCGACATTGGATTTCTGACTTAGAATCCGGCTTTAAAAATAACACATTTATCAATTTTTAAAAACTGTTGACAAAATGTAAACGTATACATATAATAAAAGTACAGTATGGTTTCTCTCCACTCCTATCCAATACTTAACGGTTCCAATTTATTGTGAACTGTAGCCGCTTACTTTGTAAGCGGTCTTTTTTTGTCCTGAAAGCGCTCTACCTTTTTTTTTAGATGATCTATATTAGATTATTTTTAATATAGCGAGCGAATTAGCTTCCACAAATCCCCACAATCATCTATTACCCCGTCTACGTCCACTTGAAGAGATATCTGCTCATTACGTTTCCCAATGGCTTGCAGCCCTGCGTTACGGCTCGCTTGTACGTCATTCATTGGATGATCACCTACAAATATAGACTCCTCTGCGCTCACCCCATTGGTATCCCTCCTTTTGCAAAAATAAAGGATTAAACCGGGGAAGGTGATAAGCCTACGGGCAGGTTCGTTACATAGACGTCATTTGCATAGCTGCGTGTGTAATCCACCCTCTAATCCTAATCGTATGGAAAAGAGTCAGGATAAACAATATACTAGCTATAAAGTTATTTGTTGAGGTGAATTTGAAATGGATGAAATCGATGAATCAAAACAACTGGTACTACAAATCGGCGGTGCCTTGAAAAAGTACAGAAAAGAAAAAAACATGAGCTTAGACGACTTAGCGGAATTAACGGGCGTAAGTAAACTTACTCTGGGGAATATCGAACGTGGCGAGACAAATCCAACTTTGGCGATAATATGGAAAATTTCAAAAGGCATATCTTTGCCCCTATTAGCTTTGTTCAAATCTGAAGACCCTGTTAGTTTGTATCGAGCAGGCGAAGGTCTCCGGTTTTCTAATGATCAAAAGAATTGGATCATAGAACCCGTCTTTAAAAATGTAAGCAACGATATTGAAATGTGTCGGGCTTACTTACAGCCAAATAGTTCGTATCACCCTGAAGGTCATCATGTGAATACAACTGAAATTGCGACAGTAATGACTGGTTCCATTGAAATACGAGTCGATGGAGAAATGTACACATTGAGTCAATATGATACGATCAGTTTTCGTGCAGATCGCCCTCACTCTTATACCAATCATACGAATAGCGAAACAGTGCTCCATATCTCCTTAAAATATGGTTTCTAAAAGTCGAAAATTTCACCTATTACATGCAACTCAGTATTCCATTCTAAATGGAAACTCTGAGTTGTATTTTTTTATCTAATATAAGCATTTCAAGTTATAGAACCATCTCAATAAAGTAAACTTTAAAATACTTATTGTTAAATTTAATATATTATACTATACTTTCATTGTCCGCGCGGATATTAGTACGCATTAATTCTGGGAGGGAAAATGAAGAATGCCGAATAAAAAATTCGTACCATCATCTTTAGGGCTGCTACTACTCGGCATCATTATTATTGCCGCAAATTTACGTGCTCCCTTAACCTCGGTCGGTCCATTAGTGGGTCTCATTAGGGGTGACGTTCATATTTCCAATACTTTAGCAGGCTTGATCACAACGGTACCTTTACTTACCTTTGCTTTATTATCGCCTCTAGTACCAAAATTAGGACGTAGGTATGGAGTAGAACTTTTAATTTTGTTTGCTCTGATCTTTTTGACTGTTGGTATTGTAATACGTTCTTTATCTGGGGCTGCAAATCTGTATATTGGAACTGCAATTCTTGGATTTGCAATTGCCGTTTGTAATGTATTAATGCCAAGTTTAATCAAACGTGATTTCCCTAATAAAATCGGTGCCATGACTGGTGTATTTGCAATTTCAATGAGTTTATCTGGAGCGATCGCATCGGGAATCAGTGTACCGCTAGCTGCAAACGCAGGTTTAAAATGGCAGGGTGCATTGGGAATTTGGGGGATCCTAAGCTTTGTATCGATCCTCTGCTGGTTGCCTCAATTAAGGAAGCATACGAAGCAAACAGCCTCGACGAGTCAACAGATGGCCGGCAATGATGTGAATGTTTGGCGTTCCCCTCTTGCCTGGCAAGTAACCTTGTTTATGGGGATGCAGTCCATGATTTTCTATGTGCTAATCGCATGGTTGCCTGAAATTTTAAAACAGCAAGGCATCGACTCAAGCCAATCAGGATGGTACCTCTCAATAATGCAGTTAGCGCTGCTTCCATTTACCTTTATTGTCCCCGTTATTGCAGGGCGAATGTCAAATCAACGTTCGTTAGTGTTCATCACAACCATTTTACTTTTGACGGGAACGCTCGGACTGCTTTACGGAAGCTCCAATATCATTCTGTTGTGGATCATCATACTCGGAATTGGTGGAGGCTGCGCCTTTAGCTTGTCCATGATGTTTTTCGGTTTACGTACTAAAAATGCGCATCAAGCAGCGGAACTGTCTGGTATGGCGCAATCGATCGGATATCTGCTTGCCGCAATTGGTCCTGCCCTTATAGGATATTTGCATGACACGACAAATAGTTGGAACGTGCCACTTTTCATACTGCTTGGAGCTTCGGTTTTACTCTTTATTGTCGGTCTAGGAGCAGCAAGAAATCGTTTTGTAGGTAGTCGAAATAGTTACGACGAAATAAACTCAAGTACCAGAGAATTTCATGGAAGAAATACTGATCAGAATGAAGAAAGCGAGTTTGGGAACAGTTGCAACAAACCAAACCTAAATTAGAGTCCGCGGGTATAAACCCGGAAGCATTTTGCGGCACTCCTTTCTTTTCTTCGTTGATCCAATAAACATTTAGCTTGTACGAAGTCGCTATCGGACACAGTTGACCTTAAATGCAGCATTAATCCACATTTGGGATGCTAACGGACCGCATATCAGCTATTGGCACGAAAAATACACAATATAAGCCTCTTTATGTGAAATAGCGTCTGTGGAGTCCGAAAGACTGCTTCAAAGGCAAAAAACGAGCAAATAACGTCATTAGGGTCCGTAAGTACTAGGTGGTACTTATGGTGGTACTTATGGTGGTACCGATGCCGATGACGATACTGACGGCATGTTGAAATAAGCAACCAATAACCCAAAAAACAAAAAAATAGCGATTCTCTATTCACATGAGAATCGCTATTTTACTGTTTATTATGATTTAAAAATGAACCCGAGCGAACCTCAATACTACACGTATACCGTATAATCATGATGCTGCAACAGGATCTTCGCCCGCTCCATATCGTTCTCCTGACGGAAAGAGAGACGCATAATCCCCGGCACATCTTCACGGCTTTCGATAATTTGTACGTTGCTAAGGTTAATTCCTTGATCCCCCAGCTCTGTAGCAATACGACCGATAATCCCCGGATGATCCGGTACATCAATATGTAGGTCAAATAAAGGTGCTATCATACCTTTACGCCGTTCAGGCAATTGACTACGGAAGCCATTGGCTTCATGAAATGCCTCTTCAATCCCTACACCATCTTCATTTTCCAGCAAACGAACAAAAGAAGAAACTTCCTCGTTCCAATCCTTCAACAATCGAAGCATCACTGAACGATTGTTTAACAAGATATCACGCCAAATAATTGGATCACTGGACGCAATCCGTGTAATATCCCGAAAGCCCCCTGCAGCTAACGTACTAAACAAGGAGTCAGTATCATCATAAGCTTTAATCTGATTTACCAGCGCAACGGCAATAATATGTGGTAAATGACTAATGGCGCCTACAATCTCATCATGACGTTCTGGATTAAGGCGTACAATCTGCGCTCTAGTAAGGTGGAGTAAGGACTCCAACGCATGATAAGCCTCGTCTGGCACTCCCGGTGGAGGCGTTAATACGTAATAGGCATTCTCAAACAACAGCGATGAAGCTGCCTCAACACCTGAACGCTCTGATCCTGCCATAGGGTGACCGCCGATAAAATGTACTCCAGGAATATCCAAAGAGACCGCGCATGCGGCAATACTAGCTTTCGTACTTCCAACATCTGTAATGATGCAGCCGGGCTTGAGCGGCAATTTGCTTAACTGCTGCAAATAATCCTCTAGCATACCCACCGGCACACATAAAAAAATGAAATCGGCATCGATTGCCGCTTCCTCCACAGACAATGTGGCACTATCGACCACACCTCTGCTAATATACTTACTCGCGGATTCAGGACGGTGGGCATGGCCAACGACGGTCAGGCCCTCCTTGCCTTTAAAGCAAAGGGCCAGTGAGCCTCCGATCAGACCGACACCGAATATTGCTATTTTTGTCGTCATGTTCTTTGAACTACCTGCCTTCTTTAGTCTTGACTTGCTGTTATTACTAAGCGCGTACTCCACTCTCTATAAGAGTTTGTTCCAGCGCGGTGATAAAAGCTGTATTCTGCTCAGCCGAGCCCACAGTAACCCGAATATAAGTCGGATAAACCTGATGACCCGCTCTTACGATGATTCCTTTACGCATCAAAGCATCAAAGACCTCTGTAGCAGGCTTACGAACATCTACCATGATGAAGTTCCCGTGTGCCGGGAAGGATTCTAGACCCAGACGTTTGAATTCACCTTGCAATTGGACAATACCCGCGCTGTTAAGACGACGGCATTCCTGTACGTAATCTTGATCATTCAAAGCAGCAAGAGCTGCAGCTTGAGCAAGTCGTGAGGTATTAAAAGGCTCACGTACCTTGTTGATCAACGAAATGATCTCAGGACTCGCAACACCGTATCCAATACGCAATGCAGCTAAGCCATAAATTTTGGAGAATGTGCGAAGCACAACCAGATTCTTGTAACGAGTCAGTAACTGGATACCATTGGAGTATGAAAGATCTGTTACATACTCACAGTATGCCTCATCAAGGACAACCATTACATTGGAAGGCACAGCATCCAGGAAAGAAACCAAAGCTTCCTCTGGAACAATCGTACCTGTTGGGTTATTCGGATTACAGATCCAGATAACCTTAGTGCGGTCCGTTATACGGGCCAGCATCCCATCCAGATCATGTGTACCTTTTACAAGTGGCACCTCAATAGATACCGCACTTTCGATGTCTGCGTTACTCTTATACACGGAGAAGGTTTGGTCCGCCATGATTGTCTCATCACCCGGTAAGAAAAAGGCACGAGCAATAAGTGCAATAATCTCATCTGAGCCACAGCCAAAAATAATATTGTCGTTATTCACGCCAAGACGGCTGGAAAGTGCTGAAGTCAATTCAACGGCTGAGCCGTCCGGATAAAGATAAAGATTCTCAAGTTCTGCTAGAATTGCTTCTTTTGCACTCGGTGAAGCTCCATACGGGTTCTCATTGGATGCAAGCTTAATAACCTCACTTAAGCCAAGCTCCTTCTTGACTTCGTCTATAGGTTTCCCTGGTTTGTAGACAGGGAGATTAACTATATTCGGTTTTGGATTCATACAATAGTCCTCGCTCTCCATAGTTGATTACTCCACTATACACAGGTCAGAATGACACTGTTATGGTCTTTTTAATTGTGCCACAAATTCTCGAATTTGCAACAGTCCCTCATTCCGCGTAGCAGGATGATCGAGCAACGGAATTACCTCTTCTATTTTGCGGACAATGGCACTCCCTACTACAACACCATCGCAAATCTGAGCAAAACGGGCAACCTGTTCGCCAGTAGAGATCCCAAATCCTACAGCCACTGGCAGATCCGTAGCTTGACGAACGGAATCAATAAAGGCTTCTACATCCGCATGGAAAGAGGATCTTTCTCCAGTCACCCCTAATGAAGATACACAATAGATAAAACCGCTCGCACCGGATACAATCTTTGCAATACGTTCGCTTGAGGTGGGTGCAACTAAAGGAATGAGGTTGACTCCAACTTCATCACTACGGCGCCGCATCTCCGCTGATTCCTCAACGGGAAGATCCGGGATAATAAGTCCGCTAATTTCATGCTTGTTCAGATCAGCAAAAAACGTATCTAGACCCATTTGCAGGATAGGATTGTAATAAGAAAACAAGATAAATGGCAACCTGCTGCCGGCTTCACGAGCCTTTAACGCGGTCTCCATGCAAGTGCGCAGGTGAACTTCACCCCGCAGTGCCCGGGCAGATGCTCGCTGAATTACAGGGCCGTCTGCAAGCGGATCAGAGTATGGTACTCCTAGCTCCAGAATATCTGCCCCTGCTGTCTCCAGTTCAGTGATGATGGCAAGAGTAGTCTCCAAATCTGGATCTCCAACAGTCAGAAAAGGAATCAATGCGGTCCGGTTCTCAGCTTTAAGCTTCCGGAATACCAAATCCATCCGGTTTGTAGTTTGGGTTGTCATTCAGTTCCCTTCCCTTCTGTATACGCCATAATGGATTCTACGTCTTTGTCTCCCCGGCCTGACAGGCAGATGACAACAATATCATCCTTAGTAAGGGTTGGACCCATTTTTACAACATGTGCTATCGCATGCGCCGATTCTAACGCTGGAATAATGCCTTCCGTTACGCATAGCAGCTTCAGTGCATCTAGCGCCTCTGCATCTGTAATCGGGACATATTTTGCGCGTTCGATATCTTTTAGATAGGAGTGTTCAGGACCCACACCAGGATAATCCAGGCCTGCGGAGATGGAATGTGCTTCTGTTACTTGTCCATGCTCATCCTGCAGGAGATAACTCATCGATCCCTGGAATACGCCATGAGTTCCTTTACTCATTGTTGCCGCATGAAAAGGGGTATCAATGCCTTTACCAGCCGCCTCTACACCAATCATACCGACATTTTCATCCTCAACAAATGGATAGAACATACCGATGGCATTACTGCCACCGCCTACAGCAGCTACGAGCACATCCGGCAGCCTTCCTTCAGCCTCCAGAATCTGGCGCCGTGTTTCATCCCCAATAACCCGCTGAAAGTTACGAACCATCATCGGATAAGGATGCGGTCCTACAGCTGAACCCAATATATAGAAGGTATCATCTACATTGCTAACCCAGTAGCGAAGCGCTTCGTTGCCGGCATCTTTTAAAGTACGCGATCCGGAAGTAACGGGAATCACTTCTGCACCAAGCAGCTTCATCCGGAATACGTTAAGGGCCTGGCGGCGTGTATCCTCTTCCCCCATAAACACCTTACATTCCATACCTAGCAAAGCTGCAACTGTAGCTGTGGCTACACCATGTTGACCCGCACCCGTCTCAGCGATTACTTTCGTTTTTCCCATCATTTTGGCCAGAATCCCTTGACCAATCGCATTGTTAATCTTATGGGCACCTGTATGATTCAAATCTTCACGCTTCAGATATATTTTAGCTTCTCCCAGATGTTTGCTCAGACGCTCCGCATAATACAGCGGGGTCTCCCGTCCGGAATACTGCTTTAATAGATAATCTATTTCTTCCTGAAAAGCTGGATCTGCCGAAAACTTACGGTAAGCCTCCTCCAACTCAATCAATGCATTCATCAAAGTCTCGGGCACGAAGCGGCCTCCGAATGAACCGAAACGTCCATGCTGGTCCGGTACTTGTATCATGATTGCTTCACCCTTTCCACAAAAGCTGTCATTTTTTGAATATCCTTAATGCCGTCAGTCTCTACTCCACTCGACACGTCTACCCCATACGGGGCATAGGTATCAAGCAATTCACCAACATTATCTGAATGAAGCCCTCCAGCCACAAACAAGGGCAAGTCATGTTGTACTGCAATTTCTTGGTAAGCAGGTAATTTATTCCAAGCGAACGTTCGGCCGGAGCCGCCACTCTGCAATGGATCATAAGTATCTAATAAAACCGCATCTACTGCAGCTGCGTAATCTTCCAAGCTATATTCATTTTCAGCTTTATCCCGCTCTTGATCCGCAACGGACAGTGCCTTCCATACCTGAACCTGTGGATAAGCTCGGCGAACCTGCTGGCAAAAAGCTGGACTCTCCTGTCCATGAAGCTGAATTACATCTAAATGCACCACAGACAGCAATTCGTTCAACTCATCCAGCTTCGGATTAACGAAAACCCCGGCAGCCTTAGGGATTTGACCAGTCTTCCAATTTGGAAGCTCTGCAATCAGTTCGGCAGCACGCTCTATGGACACCTTCCGGCGGCTAGGTGCAAAAACAAATCCGATATAATCTAGTGGTAAGTGTAACATAGATTTTAGCACTTCAACGTCCTGAAGTCCACAGATTTTTACTAATGTCTCAGCCATGCCGGACACGGTCCTTTCCGTTAGGAAGCTCCCCGAGCAAACCGTTAACCGCATCCTCTACGTTAGCTTGACGCATTAGATACTCCCCAACGAGCACTCCGTGAGCACCAGTAGTTCTTAGGTAGTCGATGTCTGTTGACCCGGAAATTCCGCTTTCGCTGATCACTGGAACACCTTGCGGCACAAGAGCTGCCAGCTCGGCTGTTGTCTCCAAAGAGGTCTCAAAGGTACGTAGATTACGGTTATTAATTCCAAGAAGAACGTTAGGTTGGGTTATCTTTTCTGTGCTCAGTACAACCGCCAGTTCATTTTGGTCATGCACCTCAATCAAGATATCCAATCCAAGCTCTGAAGCTATATCTATAAAATGAGACAGTTGTGCCGGTGTCAAAATAGCGACGATCAACAACACCGCATCCGCTCCGAGAAGACGTGCTTCGTAGATCTGCTTCTCATCGATAATAAAATCTTTGCGAAGCAGCGGCAGATTTACAGCTTCCTTCACTTGCTGCAGATAAGCTGCGCTGCCCTGGAAATATTCTGTGTCCGTCAGAACAGATAAGCAATCTGCACCTCCAGCTTCATACCCTTTTGCAATGGAAACAGGATCAAAATCTTCACGGATCAACCCTTTGGAAGGAGAAGCCTTCTTCACCTCAGCGATCAAGCCCATATCTCTGTTCTTCCCTTGGGTCAGAGCCTTACGAAAGCCTCTTGTTGCCGGAAGAAGCGCAATATCACGCTTTGCTTGTGCCAGCGAAAAGTTTTTACTGAGCAGTTCAACCTCTTTAATCTTAGTCGCGACAATTTTATCAAGATACATAATTAAGTTCCTCCGTCATAGCTACAAGCTGATTAAGCTTGGATAGTGCCTTGCCTGAATCCACTACATCTTTTGCTCTCTCTACGCCTCCGGCCATGGTATCTGCCAGACCAGCAACATATATACAGGCTCCGGCGTTAGCAAGAACGATATCGCGATAAGGATTCATCTGCCCTTGAAGGACCGAGGTAATAATCGCCGCATTTTCAGCTGCATCTCCACCCAGCACAGTCTCCAGTGGATGTCTGTTAAGACCTAATGCCTCTGGCGTTACCTCATACGTGGTTACGATGCCCTCTTTTAGCTCAGACACTAATGTAGGGGCCGAGATGCTGATTTCATCCAGACCATCCAAGCTGCTAACAACCATCGCACGCTTGGACCCCAGCTCCTTCAGTACATTAGCCACCGTCTCTGTCTTATTCCGATCATAAATCCCCAGCAGCTGACGGTCAGCACCAGCGGGATTCGTAAGCGGACCAAGCATATTAAAAATCGTCCGCACTCCAAGCTCTTTACGCGGTGCCGCCGCATGCCGCATCGAAGGATGATAGATTTGCGCGAATAAAAAACAAATGCCGATTCGATCCAAGCATTCCCGGGCCTGATCCGCATTCAGATGAATGTTGACGCCCAAAGCTTCAAGTACATCTGCACTTCCTGCTCTACCGGAAGCTGAGCGGTTGCCATGTTTGGCAACTCGTACCGAAGCCGCTGATGAAATAATCGCTGAGGCGGTAGAAATATTAAACTTATGGATGCCGGAACCGCCCGTACCACATGTATCTAGCAGACGCGCTTTTTCAGTAAGGACAGGTGTGCCGAAACCTCTCATGGCTTCCGCAAACCCCGTAATCTCCTCCACGGTCTCTCCCTTAATCCGTAAAGCGGTCAGCAGTGATCCGATTTGCGCCTGTGAAGCCTCTCCCAGCATGATTGCACCCATTATATCCCGTGCTTCTACACGTGTCAGACTTTTGCCTTCGATTAGTCCAGCGATTCCTGATTGTATCAATTTTGTTGCATCCATAATGTTCATCCTCCAGCCTTAATGTAATCTTTTTTATTAATCAAACCACCTGTTCAGGGGTATATGCGTACATGTAATCTTGATTGATGACTTGTTTCTCTTTTATCTCGGGTGGGAACATAGCCTCTGCCATACGAATAGCTTTTAGCATGCCCTTCGCTTTATTCACCGTCTCTTCATACTCTTTCTCCGGAACCGAGTCCCAAACGATACCCGCTCCAGCCTGCACATATGCTCTGCCCTTACGGAAGATGATTGTACGGATGGTGATACATGAATCCATATTTCCCGAGAATCCCAAATATCCAATCGCCCCCGCATAAGCACCACGGGCTTCTCGCTCCAATTCAGCAATAATCTCCATTGCCCGTAGCTTAGGTGCTCCTGAGACAGTACCGGCTGGCAGACAGGAGAGAAAGGCATCAAAGAAATCTTTATCCTCGCTAAGCGTGCCTGACACATTCGAAACCATATGCATGACATGAGAGTATCTTTCAATTTCCATAAAGGAATCACATTTTACAGAACCGAATTTGGACACTCTTCCTAAATCATTACGACCTAGATCAACTAGCATCAAATGCTCTGCACGTTCTTTTTCATCCTCCAGCAGCTCCGCGGCGTAAGCTCGATCCGAAGCTTCACTTTCACCTCTTGGTCTTGTTCCGGCAATCGGCCGTGTCTCCACACGATTTCCATCTACCTTTACGAGCGCTTCCGGTGAGGTTCCAACAATAATCTCTTCATCCATTTTCAAATAATACATATATGGAGATGGGTTAAGCGTCCTGAGCATCCGGTATACATGCAGTGGAGAAACTTCCGTTTCAATATGCAGGCGCTGCGACAACACCACTTGAAAAATATCGCCAGCCCGAATGTATTCCTTCGCTTGTTCTACGTTGTTGATATATTGTTCTTTAGTCAGGTTGGAATGAATCTCACCCAGCTCAATATCCTGCGGAATACTGCGGCGGTTCACATTTTCCTTAGGCCCTTCCTTCTGCAGCTCTTCGGCCATATCCTCAAGCTTACGACTTAAGCTTTCGTAATTGGATTTGATATCTGAGTCCGTATCACCGTCTTTAACATGCAGGTTACCAACTAGGAGAATTTGTTGTTTCACATGATCAAAAACAATGATGCGATCACAGAACATAAACCGGATATCATCCATTTGGAGATCATCTACTGGATGCTCAGGCAGCTTCTCATAATATTGCAGCAGATCATATCCAAAAAATCCGATAGCTCCTCCAGTAAAAGGCGGCATCTCATCCAGCTTAGGGCTACGGTATGAACGAAGCAGCGCCTTAAGCTCCTCAATCGGCTTTCCATGCAGCTGTTTTTTCTTACCGTCGATCTCTACGTTAATCGCACCCTTTTTTCCCGATATCATTAAAAAGGGATCGCTGCCGATGAACGAATACCGGGCCCATTGTTTGCCACCCTCTACACTTTCTAGTAAGAACGCGCGGTCACGTTCAGCAAAACGTTGGAATAACCGGATAGGTGTTTCCATATCAGCCAGCAGCCGCTTCACAACAGGAATCAGATTATAATCCTGCGACAGCTTTACCACCTCTTGAACACTCGGATTCGTCATTTTTAGATGCCCCCTTAGTTATATAAATCTTTCCGAAACACAGAAAAACCCTCTACCAAAGTAGAGGGTTTGTGTAAGTAAGTATATGTTTTTGAGCAATGATCAGCATCGTTATATTGTGCCTACAGACTTATCTCTAAATAAGATACATCAGAGATGTGAAATATCACTCCCGTACATATCAAAATAAAGACTCTGCGTACACAAAAACTGCTAATCAGGCATAAACGTCTTCAGCGTCCTTATAAGGACGGTAAGCGTATATGCGTGAAATATAAGAATGTATAGAACAAAGCTTATACTTTCTTATATTCGCAAAAATTTCTTGCACTCTGCTCAACTATACTCATCTCAACTCAACTAAACTCTTCTATACTCGGCTAATTACACTATACATGATGACAAGGGTCATTGACAACCCACAACTCAAATTTAAGACTTACTCTGCGACAAATCCGGACGAAGCTTCTGAGCTTCATTCAGATACACATGGCGGATCTCACGCTGTGATTTATCCGTATTAAACTGCACCATTAACCGGATACACATCGGCAGGCTGCCTTTGACCGGGATCTCCGTAGAACACATAAGCGGCACCATTTCCCAGCCCTCAATCTCACGTATGGCTCTTGCCGGAAAAGTAGCATCCAGATCATTGGTCATCGTAATCCATACATTGCTAATATCCTCAGCTATAACATTATTGCGTTCAACGATCTCCCGCAGCAGCACAACGGTTTCACGCAAAATCTCTGTTTCTTCGTTATTAATCACGGTAGTTGCTCCGCGAATCCCTCGATTTACCACGGTTTTCCCTCCTTTTTAAGCTCTGCGAGAACCTCTCGCACAAGCGATTCCTGTACATCGTTTACAATACTAACGGCTCCTATGGCATCAGGCACAATAAAAGTCATTCTGCCTTCTTTGAATTTCTTATCATGCATCATCGCTTCCATTAGCTCCTCTTCATCATATTCAGAAGGAAGCTGTATAGGCAGTGAAAGGGCAGATAACATAGATACTGTATCCTCATAAATGGATCGGTCACGTCCAAGCTTTACAGCCAGCAGCGCCGAACCCGCCATACCAATCGCAATCGCTTCACCGTGCAAAAACACACCATATCCGCCAACCGCTTCAATAGCATGGCCGATCGTATGGCCTAAATTCAGGATCGCCCGAAGTCCATGCTCACGTTCATCGTTCGCCACGACATGAGCTTTGATCGCACAACCGCGCTCAAGGGCATAACCGAGGGCTTCAGCATTCAGAGCAAGCAGCTCATCAGCATGTTCACGGCACCAATATGCAAATTCTTTGTCCATAATCAGACCATGCTTCACTACTTCAGCTAAGCCAGAAGAGACTTGGCGTGGCGGAAGCGTGCGAAGGGTATCCAAATCGTAAAGCACCAGCGAAGGTTGATAGAACGCACCAACCATATTTTTGGCTAGTGGATGATTGACAGCCACTTTGCCGCCTACGCTGCTGTCATGGGCTAGAATCGTCGTTGGAATTTGTAGAAATCCTATTCCGCGCATGTAGGTAGCTGCTACAAAACCAGCTAAATCACCAACAACCCCGCCACCTAAAGCCAACACCGCTGAGTTGCGATCCAGTCCCGCTTGAATCGCGGTCGTCATAACCTCTTCATACACGGTTAATGATTTGGATGCTTCCCCTGCCGGCATAATATGGCTTACTACGGTATAACCTTGCTGACGTAGAGCTTCTTCAAGCGCCGGTAAATACCGTGGAGCTACTTCACTATCACTCACAACCAGTAGCGGGCTACGAGTGGACAGTCCAGCCTCAGCACAGTACTGGGCAATGTTCTGCAGCAGACCACTACCGATGTGGATTGGATAAGAACGATCTCCCAAATCTACATTGATTGTACGCATGATTAATAACTCTCCAATTGTGCAAGATAGTTTTCATAATTCGCTTTAATTTCTTCGAGAGAATCCCCGCCGAATTTATCAAGAAATGCTTTAGCAACTTCCCATGCCACTACGCTTTCCAGAACCACACATGCCGCTGGAACTGCACATGCATCCGAACGTTCTACTTGAGCAGTAAAAGGTTCTTTCGTATCGATATCTACACTTTGAAGTGGCTTATACAAGGTAGGAATAGGCTTCATAACACCACGAACCACTACCGGCATGCCATTCGTCATCCCGCCTTCAAAACCGCCTAAACGATTGCTTGCGCGATAGTATCCTTTAGAAGCTTCATACATAATTTCATCATGGACTTGCGATCCACGCAATTTACCTGCTTCAAACCCAATGCCGATTTCAACGCCTTTGAAGGCATTAATCGACATTACTGCCCCAGCAATTGCCCCGTCTAACTTCCGATCTGACTGTACATAGCTGCCAAGTCCAATGGGCAGTCCTTCGACGATACATTCAACGATTCCACCGATGGAGTCGCCCTCTTCCTTGATCTGATCTATGTAAGCCTCCATTTTCTGTTCTGTTTCTTTGTCGACAACTCTGACAGAAGACTGTTCTGTCCGTTCAATCAGCTCATCGATAGGCAGATCATTTGCAGGTGCCTCAATTTCACCAATGCGAATGACTTGACCTGCTACTTTCACACCAAAAGCTGCCAGCAGCTGTCTGGCTACAGCGCCACATGCGACTCTGGCTGCGGTTTCGCGGGCACTGGAGCGCTCCAGAACGTTGCGAAGATCCGTATGATTGTACTTCAATCCACCATTCAAATCTGCATGTCCAGGACGCGGCCGATTTACCCGGCGTTTTTCTTCATCACTGCCTGGAATAGGTTCAATATTCATAATGTTCTTCCAGTGAGTCCAATCCTTGTTCTCTACTACCAAGGCTACCGGAGCACCCGTAGTATAGCCGTGACGTACTCCACCTACAATCTGTGCCGTATCTTTCTCAATCTGCATGCGACGTCCACGTCCGTATCCCTTTTGTCGACGATGCAATTGAAAGTTAAGCTCTTCAAAATCCAAAGTTAAATTACTTGGCAATCCCTCAATAATAGCCGTTAGCTGGGGGCCGTGCGTTTCCCCCGCTGTTAAATAGCGTAAACTCATGATGTCTTCCCCCTTTTATACTTTTAAACTGTAAACCGCTAAAATCCTATGATCTTTGCTCATTATAGTATAGGGAATCCGCTTTGACAAGAAAGGGATCTCCCTAGAAACACTGTATGTATACCGAAATAAAAAGCGCCATCCATACCCTTAAGAGTATGAATGGCGCTCCTCGGCTCGGTCCTCAGCTTGTTGGCTGCCGAGCCGCTGGCTTGGTGGAGGGAATGTAGACTTACGCTCTTCCAGCTGCAGAAGGCGCTCCAATTGCATTTCCTCCACACCGAGAATTTGCCCGCACTCACGAACGGTGATAAAGCCTCGTTTGTACGCGGCAATGACCTTGCTTTTGTCCATCGGTTTAACTTTCCTTTCACTTAGCGTACAGATTCTACTATCCAGTATCACTGAACTTTTGCGAAAGTATACCTTTGAAGTTAATGGCGAAGGAGCAAAAAGTATTTATTTTTTACGATAGAAAAAAGTTTCCGTCGATTCAAAGCCATATTGAGCCGGTGTAAAGATTTGCTCTGTGCTGCCCACAAACAAATAACCACCCGGACGTAAGCTAGCCGAAAACTTATGATAGAGCTTGTTCTTCGCTTCTTCAGTAAAATAGATCATTACATTGCGACAAATAATAAGATCGAAACCTTCGTCGAACTTGTCCAAGAGCAAATTTTGTTTGCGGAAATCTATGTTTTTCTTAAGTGAATCGCTGACCTTGAAGACAGGGCCTTCCGGCGTAAAATAACGTGCTGCCACGTCTTTCGGCACATCCTTTAAAGAACGTTCCAAATAAAGACCCTGCTTTGCTTTGGATAAAGCGCCATCATCAATGTCAGTGGCAAGAATACCTGTCTGCGCCAATATATTCTTGTCCGACAAAATCATAGCCAGCGTGTAAGGCTCTTCGCCTGTGGAACATGCCGCGCTCCACAGCTTTAATTTGCGGCCCGACTGCTGGAGGTCAGGGAGGATAATATCCCGCAAAACTTCCCAGCGATTCGGATTCCGCCAGAACTCAGAGACATTGATCGTCATTCGATCTAAAAATTCATAAAATAAGTCCTTATTTTTCATCATCGCTGCAAAAAAATCACTGAAGGTATGATACCCATTCTTCATCCGAAGAGTCGTCAAACGCCGCTTCATCTGCGCTTCTTTATATTGAGCCAGATCAATTCCGGTGCTTTGTTTAACGTTGTGAATAAATCCGCTATAATCTGGATCTGTTGTTAATGCTGCAACATTACGATCAGACATGTTAATCCCCTGCCTCCCACCTGGACCTTACATCCAGACTGCGATGTCTTTGTTATACTGATTCAGTTCATCTGGAGCAAAGAAATTAGCAATTTCCCGTTCTGCACTTTCAGGCGAGTCTGATCCATGAATTAAATTAAGTGGTGTATGGCTGGCAAAGTCGCCACGAATCGTGCCTGGCAGAGCTTCTCCAACTTTTGTTTTGCCTATGAGTGTCCGGGATAAAGTTACGACATCATCGCCTTCCCATACCATTGCAAACACTGGACCTGAAGTGATGAAAGAGACCAGCTCTGAAAAAAAGTCTTTGCCTGCATGCTCAGCATAATGTCTTTTCGCTTGATCCTCACTCACTGTAATCAGTTTAGCAGCGACCAATTTAAACCCCTTATCCTCAAAGCGGGCAACAATACGCCCTATTAATCCACGTTGAACTCCATCAGGCTTGACCATCAGATACGTCTTTTCCATAGAAGCACTCTCCATTTTCCCATTTGAAGGGTTGTTTTGACGCTATCTTAACAGAAACATTGCTTTCTGGAAACGTTTAATTTCAATCTCACCAGAAGATCAATAACTTCTTCCTGTTATAAAATACGCAATATCGCGCAGATTGCGCTTAGTCTTATTGTTAGGCAATTGTTCCAGCGCCGCCAGCGCCTTGTCGATATAACGTGAAGCGAGCTCCTCAGAACGGGCGATTCCGTCTCCGGAAAGAATGAGATCAATCGCATGTCCTACCGTGCTATGTCCCTCACGTATAGACTTCAGTTCCTCAAGCAATGACTCGCGCAGTCGCTCATCCTCAAGACTATAAATCACTGGAAGTGTAATGTTTCCTTGCCGCATATCACTGCCCGGAGGTTTACCGATCTGTTTCTCTGTGCCTGAGAGATCCAGTAAATCATCACGAATCTGGAACGCCATACCCACGTTATATCCATAATTATAAAGCAGACGAGCTACTTCTGGATCTGCCTCAGCAGCAAGAGCGCCGAGTTGGCAGCTAACTGCAATCAGCAGGGCTGTTTTGCGGCGGATACGCCGTAGATAATGACGTACACTTTGCTCACTGTTGAAAAAGTCACGAATCTGCTCCATCTCTCCGATCGACATTTCGATCATCGCCTTAGACAGAATTTGATGAATTCGTGGATTCTTCAGCTCCGTAGTCATAACCAGCGCTTTTGCATATATGTAGTCACCAGTGTACATGGCAATTTTATCGCCCCATTTTGCTTTCACGGTGAGTTCACCACGGCGCAATTCTGCATCGTCGATCACATCATCATGGACCAGTGAAGCGCTATGGATCAACTCTAACGGTATCGCCACCCGTTTCAGTTTTTCCAGATCATACTTACCGAATTTTCCGCCCATTAGGACAAATACGGGACGTAATCTTTTGCCGCCTGCCTTTAATAAATGCAGGGAGGTTTCTGTAAGCAGATCGTCATCCCCCTGTACACTGCGGTACAGCTCTTTTTCAATCTGATCCATATCTCTGTTCAGTAATCCGAATATTTGCAGTCGTTTCATTCTTTCACCCGTGTCAACAGTTTATGGCTCCAAATCTCCATCTTCACTTCCTGCGGCAGCAGGCCCATCTCATAGGCATAGCGGAAATAGAGGTTCAAACCTTGCTGCTGCCTTTCTCCAAAATCATAACATAAATTGCGGAAGTACCCTTCCCAATAAGACTTTGTTCCTCCAATGTTAGAACAAGCTGCTTGTACAATAGGATCTAAATCTCTCAATCCCCGCATTTTACTCTCGGCAAAAGCCTCTGCAATCTCAGAAATAGCTTCCGGTTTGTCCTCCGCAGCCTTTCGATTCACTGCCCAGACCGCAAAGGTCATCCCTAAGCCCGTCCATTCCTTCCAAACCTCAGCTAGATCAGTAACGATATAACCTTGATCCTGCCATGAGGCCTTAATAGCATTATCACCAATTAATAAACAGGCATCCGCTTCATGCATCATGTCATCCAAATCAGGATTAGCGCTAATATACTCCGGTTTATTGCCAAAAGCTTTTTCCATTAAAATTTTCAGCAAATTTACCGAGGTTGCAGAAGTATTCGTAACAGCGATCTTACCGCTGCCAATCTGAGCAAATGGCACCCTGGAAAAAAGGAATATTGATCTCACAGGACCGTCCGCGCTAACCGATAAATCAGGTAGAAGTAATAATTTGTCACTGGCCTCAGCATAAGCAAAAGAGGATAAAGCACCTACATGAATAGTTCCACGGCTCATCCCCTGATTAAGAATGGCAGGTACCTCACTCACCATCTCTGCAGGATATTTCAGTGCAGAGGGATGAAAATTGTGAAATACCGGCCATGAGTTGGTATAGCTGATTTTGCCAATGATGGTGTGGCTGTTATTGTCCATCCTTTCAATCCCCCCATCTTCGAAATAAATTGTGTTCAATATTAAAGCTGTCAAGCACTTTGCCCACCATGAAATTAATCAGATCATCCATACTTTGCGGCCCAAAATAAAAAGCCGGCATTGCGGGAATCATCCGAACTCCCAGACGGGACAGCTTCAACATATTCTCTAGATGAATAGCATGCAGTGGAGTCTCACGAGGTACAAGCACCAGTGGGCGGCCTTCCTTGAGCATAACGTCAGCAGCACGTGTCATCAGATTATCAGAGGTCCCATTCGCTACCGCGGATAATGTTCCCATAGAGCAAGGCATAATAATCATCCCTTCCACACGAAACGAACCACTTGCAATGGATGCGCCGATATCCGCAACAGGATGATAAAGCAGAGAACCGGGATAGCCTTTGAACCTTTCGTTCAAAAAGCCCTCCCGGTCTGATGCGATATAGCCAAGTTCTTCTTTAAATACGCGCCAGCCCGCATTGCTAACTACCAAATGCACGGAGTAGCCTAGTGACAGCAAGGTTTCAGTTAGACGAACACCATATATCGCACCGCTTGCTCCTGTAATTCCAACCACGATGTTTTTCGGTTTAGTAAGCGTCATTAGTAGAACTGCACCACCAAGTCAATCAAAGTGAAAGAGAACACCACGATGCTCAATACGCCGTTCATAGTGAAAAAAGCAGTCTGCAGACGGCTCAGGTCACTCGGAGATACAATGTAGTGCTCATAAAAGAGAATGATATATGCGATGATCATGCCTGCTACATACCACCAGCTTAAATCCGTCATAAACAGCAACGATACGAATCCAATCGCCGTGAGAATGTGAAATACGCGGGCAATAAAGAGTGCACCTTGAACCCCGAACCGAACCGGAATGGACTTCAAGCCCTCTTTTAGATCAAACTCAACATCCTGACAAGAATAAATTACATCAAAACCTGCAGTCCAAAACACAATAGTGAAATAAAATACCATTGAAGTCCAATTCACACTACCAGTTACAGCTACCCAACCGCCTAAAGGTGCAAGCGCAATGGTCAGACCGAGGATAAGATGGCAGGCCCATGTAAAGCGCTTAGTAAATGAATAAATGACAAGAAGGAAAACTGCGATTGGCAAGAGCTTGGCCGACAAAGGATTCAGCTTAAAGGCTGCCCAAAAGAGTAAGAAAAACGAAATGCCGATAAAAATGACGACTTCACCGATCTTCAATAATCCTGCAGGAATAGCTCTTCCCGCTGTGCGTGGATTCTTAGCATCACTTATCCGGTCAATCAGTCGATTCAGACCCATAGCAGCGCTCCGTGCCCCAAACATAGCCACTACGATCCAACCAATCTGGCTCCAGGTAGGTAGCGTGCCAAACATGACAACGGAACCAAGTAAAGCGCCCATAAAAGCAAAAGGTAAAGCAAATACCGTATGTTCAAACTTGATCATTTGTAAAAAGATACCGATTTTCTTAAACATTCCCGTTCTCCTTGAGCCCAATATGTAATGCCGCGATGCCTCCGGTCAAGGGGAAGGATTCCACTTTTTGCAGTCCGGTTTCACGGAAAATAGCAGCTAATTGCTCCCGGTCAGGGAACAGCGCCAGCGATTCTGGCAGCCATTTGTATTGCTCATACCTTTTAGCGAATAACTTGCCCAGCAATGGAAGAACACGCTGAAAATAAAAGAAATAGATACCTTTAAACGGTTGTTTCATCGGCTTGGAAAGCTCCAGGCAGACCACCATTCCTCCGGGCTTCACCACTCGTTTCATCTCGTTCAGCACTTGAACAAGATCCGGTACGTTGCGGAGTCCAAAACCAATCGTTGCATAATCAAATGCGTTGTCTTCAAAAGGCAACTCCATAGCGTTGCCCTGTACGAGAGAGATCCGGTCCTGAAGCTTGCGCTCCTCCACCTTACGGCGCCCCACTTCAAGCATGCCTGCACTGAAGTCGAGCCCTATCACATTCCCTGTCTGTGAGGCTTCGGCCAAGGCAATGCTCCAATCGCAAGTGCCGCAGCATAAGTCTACAGCTGAATCCCCGCGCTTCATACCCATCTTCTTCATCGTGAACTTACGCCAAGCCTTATGCCGACGAAAGCTTAAGATGTCATTCATCAAATCATATTTACCTGCAATACTCTCAAACACCGAGTGCACAAACTGTTCCTTCGGCTTGCTGTTATCACCCACAGCAGTTGTAGTTTTGTCCATAGTCATCCACTAACCCTCCACGGCTGCTTGTCCTGAGACTTTCATCTGCAGGAGAATACGATCCAGCGCTATCTCAAGCTCTCTAAGCAGGCTTTCGTCTTTAACGCTTTGTAATAGTCCCTGAATCGACTGAATCGACTGATGGAGCTTGTCCGTCAGCAGAGAATCACATTTATATTTCATCTTCAGCATCTTCCAGTCCTTCTGATCAAGGTTCTGGTCTTGAAGCTGTTTGCGTTCTTCCTCTGTCGCTGACTCCAGCATCTTCCAGTAGCAATAACCATTGCTTGCATTCTCAAGGTTATTACAACGCTGAAGCTCTATGGCAACAGTTTCGCACTGACTGAACTCTGTCAATAACTTCTCCCACAATTCCACTAAGGAATTCTCGATCATGGGCGTAAAAGAAAGGAACAGCCGCATATTGAGCTGTACCATGTGCCGCAAGTATTGTTCAGCCGAAAGACGGATTCCTCTCATCTTCACATAGAGGTTCGCTTTCAAGACATTGAAATCAGCAATCGCCTTACTCAAGATTCCAACCATCTCAATCTGATCACTCTTTGCAAGCAGATGGTAAAACCAGCTACTAAAATAATCACCAGCCAATACCTTTAATTGACGGGAACGCATAGGATCTCCACCGCGTCTATCATTCGAGCGGTCAATTACCTCATGTGTATCTAGTCCAAGTTGAATAAGTGCGGTTACGAGCGTATACAACTCACCAGTACTTCCTTTTACAGAAGATCCATGGTTTAGAAAAATATATAACAAATGACCCCGGCCATCAGAAAACGGCGGCAAATCCGTATGCTTCTGAATCATGTCGTAGTCGGTGTAGGGTTTTGCCAGTTGCGGTATGCAGTACGGTTTCATTTCAGCCTCCGAAGCCATTGACATTTATATTAATTCCTTTGTTCACAATCTTGTCTATTATATCACATGTTTTTTTGTCACGCACTGTGATACAACTGAGTTTCTTTTATTCTTCTCAAGGATAAATGAACTGCTTCTTCCAGAGCTCAGTCTCACTAATACGGAAGCCTGTCTTGAGACGCTCGGATATGGGGAGATTACCCGCAGACTGAAGTTCATTCTGGAGTTCAACGGACCACTCCGCGCGTCTGATATCCCCTGCTAGCAGCAGCCGGCGGCTATCCAGCCATTTATCCATGACCACGATGCGCAGCAGAAGCTGATCCACATTCGAGGTTTCTTGAAAAGCAAAAGAAATAGTCTGTGCCATATTTCGATAAAGCTCCTGGGGTTCATGATCATTTCCGCTCACTTTTAAATCCAGAGACAGAACGTGATCCTCCCAGCCTACGCTATCAATGGATAAGGTCAATGGAAGTGCGCCAAGAACATCAACAAGATTATCGTTGTCTAGCACCGTGTTATGGCCGCCAGTAAAAGTCTCCACTGCACCATTTCTCTGCTGTAAGGTTGAATCCATATCTGCCACTTTGGGCAATATTACAGCAGAGGTTGCAGTCAAGAGTAATACGGCTCCAACCCACCAGGCCTTGTTCATGAACACGCCCCCCTTATCCATAATTCCCACTCTTAGCGGAATACGATCATTTCTCTTTACTATATTTTGAAAAAAAGCAGGCTATGCCTGCTTTTCAGCTTTCACTTTCCAATTGTCCGTGCTTTGTCCATATTTCAGCCTTACCGCGGATCTTCATCGCTGAGGTATGATCAGTAAACTGGGCAATCAATACCTCGCCCTTATCCAGCTTCTCTGTATGATGAAAACGTGTATCTGTACCTCTGGTTAACCCAATGACCTGAACGCCATTATCTTTAGCCTTAACCACAATATAGTCGCTGCCCGTTGGAAGCGGAGTAGTACCCGTATTTTTATCCATCATCACTCATCCTCCTCTAAACCTATTATACAGTTCATAGTATTTCAAAAAACAAATGCCGCCTTGGAGGGCGGCATAGTTGTTCTTAAAAAGACTATGGGATAGGTATGTAGAAATCTTTATTTGATTCCGTCTTTCAGCGCCTTACCGGGTTTGAATGCCGGTACCTTGCTTGCAGGAATTTCGATTTCTTCACCAGTTTGCGGGTTACGGCCTTTACGTGCAGAACGCTCACGCACTTCAAAGTTTCCGAATCCAACCAGTTGTACTTTATCACCGCTTTGCAGTGCTTCTGTAATTGCTTCGAAAACCGCATCTACAGCTTTAGTAGCATCCTTCTTGGGAAGTTCAGTTGCTTCTGTAACTACATTGATCAAATCTGATTTATTCATGTTTTCTCACCTCCCTGAGTAAATTCTCCGGTATCATACACTGTTTCCGTTTCAACGTAAAATATACGTGATAATCCCGTTTAAAACTTAACTTTGGCGCCCTTAGACCTTGAAGCGCAACAAACTTATAGTAATACAGCCCATCCATAAATTCAAGCTGTTACTCAAAAAAGGAGCAGAAATTATCATCTATCCTTGCATATTTATCTAAATTCAATCTAATTTGTTAGACCTATAGGAGCATTTAAGGTCTTTATTTCATCAGAATAATTGAGTCAGATTCACCGTTATTATAGGAACTAGGAATCAAGTTTTAGGATAGATACAAATAAAAAGAGCAGGATTTCTCCCACTCTTTGAATTTATTTATATTCAGCTTAGAGAATAATTGCAATAAGTCCGCCGGAACCCTCATTTATAATGCGGCCGAGCGTTTCTTGCAGTTTGTAGCGCGCATTATCCGGCATCATAGCTATCTTGCCTTGAATTCCTTCTCTTACAATGGAGTGCAGGGAGCGGCCAAAAATATCGGATTCCCAAATCTTAATAGGATCATTCTCAAAGTCCTGCATCAGATAACGAACCAGCTCTTCGCTTTGCTTTTCCGTTCCGATGATTGGCGAGAATTCAGACTCCACATCCACCCGAATCATATGAATGGATGGTGCCGTAGCCTTTAAGCGAACCCCGAAGCGAGAGCCCTGACGAATCAGTTCTGGCTCGTCGAGTGCCATTTCAGCTAAGGATGGAGCCGCGATACCATAGCCAGTAGTCTTGACCATTTCCAAAGCTTCTGAGAATCGGTCGTATTCTCGTTTCGCATGTGAGAACTCCTGCATAAGCTGGAGCAAATGATCCTTACCGCGGATCTCAACCCCAACCACTTCCATCAGAACTTGATCGTACAGCTCTTCTGGAGCATACAGGTCAATCTCTGCTACACCCTGACCCATGTTCATACCACTTAGGCCAGCTTTATCAATAAAGTCATATTCGGTGAACTGAGATACGAGGCGGTCAACATCCCTCAGGCGGCGAATGTCTTTTACCGTATCGCGAACGGAGTTCTCATAACTACTACGTAGCCAGTGGTTTTCTCCAAGCACCATAACCCAGCTTGGCAGATTTACATTTACTTCATGCACTGGGAATTCATAAAGCACTTCCCGCAGTACACCCGTTACGTCATCTTCGCTCATGTTTGCGGCGCTTAGCGTCATAACTGGGATATCGTATTTGATGGCTAGCTCGTTACGGAGCTGCTGCGCTTCCTCACTGCGTGGCCGGGTGGAGTTAATGACAAGCACAAACGGCTTACCCACTTCCTTCAGCTCTGCAATGACGCGCTCTTCAGAGTCCACGTACGAGTTCCGCGGAATTTCTGCAATCGTACCATCTGTTGTTACCACTACACCTAGCGTTGAATGCTCCTGAATAACCTTACGTGTCCCGATTTCTGCCGCTTCCTGAAAAGGAATAGGCTCTTCAAACCAAGGTGTAGAGATCATTCGTGGTCCATTTTCATCCTCGTAACCTTTTGCACCCTCTACAGCGTAACCCACACAGTCTACCAGACGAACATTAACCTCAAGCCCTTCCGCAACCTTGATTTGGACTGCGTTGTTTGGCACAAACTTCGGTTCTGTCGTCATAATCGTTTTGCCTGCTGCGCTTTGCGGAAGCTCATCCACAGCTCTTACTCGATCAGCCTCATTCGTGATGTTTGGCAGGACAATTGTTTCCATGAAGCGCTTGATAAATGTCGATTTCCCCGTGCGAACCGCGCCGACGACGCCAAGATAAATGTCTCCGCCGGTACGCTCGGCAATGTCCTTGAAAATATCCACTTTTTCCAAAAGAGATCCCCTCCTCATATTACTCCGAAGAAAAAATGCCTGAAGAGCATCGACTTCGCGTTCCGCCGGTAATCTGACCCTTGCAGGACATCAACCGGACTTATCGTATGCCCGCCCGAAGCCTAGCTGCTTTCGACCGGGACGTACTTGCCCCGCGCTAAACTCCGAATGCTCGGACATGCATTTGGACTAGTATCATCATATGTATCCGGAACGAATTTATGACCCGTATTCGCGCATTTCCCAATGTAATTTCAAAAAAAGTTAAGTCTGCGCGCCGCAAGGCGTCTGACGCCCGGAAGCTTACTCATCCATCTTATGAGGTAGGATTCGTTGATAGAACTATTTTTAGTGGATGCTGAGATTAAAAGGTTATAAACAAAAAACGCCTAATGCCCCGGATAAAACCGAAGCTTAGACGCTTTTAAACTATAACTCTAACTTGGAGGCTGTGGGATCGGCTGATTATTAATCCATAGATACGGCAAAGACTTTACGGGAACGTAATATGAAGCTTCCTCCAGATCCAGTCGCAAGTCCTGATTCTTGTCGTGCTCTCCACCCTTCTTATCGACGGCAGCCATGATATCAAAAACATAATCTACGTAGACAGTTCCATCCTTATCCATGATAAAGTCAAGAACTTGACCGGAATAGACGCTAGTTAAGGTTATAGAGCTTGTACCCGCCTGCTTATGATCAATGGTATACAATCCGGGGTATAGCTCATCAAGCACAGGCAGGTTGCCGCCATGAGCTGATTTATAACGGTTAACCTGTCGTTGCACGTCATTCACCTTTTGAACCGTAACAAGGTCCATCACCTTCACCACAGGATCAATTTCCTCATTCAAAATAAGAAAATAAGCACTTCCACCCTGCTCAAAAGCGGTAGCCGGTATATCATCCAAATATCCCTTATTATTCAACTTCCCCAGGTCAATACGAAACTTCTCATACCTTGGAGTAGTTTCATCCGCATTAAGAATGGGCAATACCCCTTCCTCCTGTTGATAATCATCAACGGCTGCTTGTATCCGTTTAACACTTTCCCGATAATTAACACTAGCCCGCTTCTCTTCACCTGGGTATAGACAGCCCGAAAGCGTAAGCGCGAGCGATACCATCCCTAGCAAAAGCTTGGCCCCTGCCTTCAGTTTCATTTTATATCCTATAAACTCCAACCGAGTCCCTCCCACGGTGACATTCTTACGCTACCACAGTTCATCTTCTTCCCCACGACGCGCTGCTTCAAGCTTACGGCGCACCGCAGCCTTCAGTGGATCTTCCGGCACCTGAACGGTTACGTCGCTCCATACGGCAGCCTGACAGGCCAGACGCGTTCCTTCTTCTAAGGCCGATCCAAGCTTACGCCGCTCAATATCACCGGGAGGCCTTACTGCAGCAGCCTCTTCCTTCGCGACTGTAACCTTGCACATCAGACAGCCTGCTTTGCCTCCGCATCTAGTTGTTATTGGCACTCCTGCTTTACGAGCAGCCTCTAATAACGAAATGCCACGGTTCACAACAGCTTTACGACCTTCTGGTTGAAATACAACGGTAACTCCTTTTTGTGATTTCATGATGTTACTTCCTTCCTCAACACTATGTAACTGCTTACATAATTGAAACAACTCCGCCCAATAGGCCCACTAACATGATGACAAAAGCAAGTATAGACAGTACAGCCTTAAGCAATCCCTTGGTTTTGCTCCGAGCAAAAGTTATAAGAAATACTGATAATCCCATAATCAGCATCGCAATCAGGGATAACCACATTTTTGTCATCGGATCCATGGTCAAAGCCCCCATTCGCCTGTAATTTATTAGGGACTATTATATCATGACCTTATCCTTTTCTGTAAAAAAACATCATTTTTAATGTATTATTTTAAATAAATTACGCTTCGTGAAAATTATCAGGAATATAAAAAAAAAGCAAAAGACGACGGAATCATTCATTGATCCGTTTTCTTTTGCTCACCCAACATAAAGCTATTTTTTAAGCATCATTTTCATTAAAGACTCCATTGTGCTGGAACCTGCGCCGCCTTTTTTAACGGCATTGATAATCTCCTGCACAGTAGCTTCACTGACCGGCACTTTCGCCATTGATGACACCTGCTTAATTAACTGGCGGAGCTGGGCTTCATTCTGCGTAGTTCCTGGCTTTACCGTACTGGCTAGCTTTTTGACGGCACTTTCCGTAATGTTCTTGCCCGCCTTTTTGTTAATGGCGTTCAATGCATCCTTGGAAAAATCTCTGCTCACTTTTCATCCCTCCTCCGTCAATCCCCATTACAACATATGAGAATTTGCGGAAAAAGGTGAACAGGATCAGGAATGCCACTGCTCCCAAGTTTCCTGGGAGATCGACTCAAGCTCAGGCTTACGATCACGACCCATCAAGGCTTCAACCGCACTGCGTGGGCTTCTTCCTTGAAAGAGCACATGATAAATCTGATCCGTAATCGGCATCTGCACACCCAGCTTGAGCGAAATTGCATAAGCTGCTTCGGTAGTACGAATACCTTCGACTACCATCCCCATGGATTCCAGCACCTCGGCCAGCGGCTTGCCTTGACCAAGCATGGACCCAGCGCGCCAGTTACGGCTGTGCTGACTAGTAGCCGTCACAACAAGGTCGCCAATTCCGGCAAGGCCGGCAAAGGTCAAAGGATTGGCTCCAAGCTCAACTCCCACCCGAGATATCTCGGCGAGTCCACGGGTCAAAAGGGCTGCTTTAGCATTGTCCCCATATCCAAGGCCATCGGATAGACCTGCACCAAGGGCAATAATATTCTTAAGAGCTCCGGCAAGCTCTACCCCTACCTGATCACGATTCGTATATACACGGAAATCGTTGTTGATGAACAATTCCTGCGCTTCGGCGCTACGTTTGTCATCAGGTGAAGCAACTACAACGGTTGTAGGACACCGGCGTACAACTTCCTCTGCATGACTTGGACCGGAGAGGACGACGATCTGCCCTTCGTCACAGCCTAGTTCCTCTGCAATTACGATGGACATCCGCTTATTGCTTTCCGACTCAAAGCCCTTCGTAGCATGAACACATAACATGTCATCCTTCCAGAATGGCTTCAGACTGCGAGCAACCTGCCGCATTCCTGAAGACGGAGCTACAATTACAACCGCCTTAGAACCGGACACTGCCGTTTCCATATCCGTAGTTGCAATAATGTTAGCTGGCAGTGCGATGCCAGGCAGATACTTATTATTCGTATGAGAGCCATTGATCTCGGCAGCTTGATCAGAGTTGCGTGTCCACAGATAAACTTCCGAGTGGTTTGCAGCCAGCACACTAGCCAGCGCAGTTCCCCAGCTCCCCGCTACAAGTACGGTAACTTTATCAGACAACACGATTCCCTCCTTTAACTTTTGAGCCTATCTTGTTCTCACGGCCTTCTACAATCTTTACAATATTCGTCCGGTGCCGCCAGAAGGCGAAGACCGCAATAATAATACTGGTCCAGAGCACAGGTTGTGTAAATCCTGTCAACAATAAAGCCACTGGTGTCAGTGCTACAAAAATTAATGAGCCAAGGGACACGTAACGTGTGATAAAGATAGACAGGATGGCGATGATACCGGCGAGCAGCGCTGGCCATAAACAAAGCGTAGCCATAACACCGATCGTAGTAGCAATGCCTTTCCCCCCACGAAAACGAAAATAGAGCGGCCAATTATGTCCGATGATGGCCGCGATTCCGCAAAGAGCCGGAACCCAGGTTCCCCAACCGCCGACCCAGGTTCCTAACCATACAGCGGCCACCCCTTTCAACACATCCAGCAACAGCACTAGTATTGCAGGACCTTTACCCAATACACGCAGTGTATTGGTAGCCCCCGCATTTCCGCTTCCGTATTGACGGATATCAATTCCCTTTAGCAACTTTGCAAGCAGTACACTAAAGCTGACAGAACCAAGCAAATAGCTTACAACGATAACCAGAAGTTCAAGCGCCACACTTCTTCTCCCCTAACCTTCGTTTTCGGATTTGCGCCGTGTAAAGAGACGGATTGGTGTTCCTTCGAAATTAAATGCTGCGCGAATTTTATTCTCCAGATAACGTTCATAGGAGAAGTGCATCAGCGACGGATCATTCACGAACACCACAATCGTAGGCGGCTTAACCGCAACCTGCGTTACATAGTTAATACGCAAGCGACGGCCTTTGTCAGTTGGTGGAGGGTTAATCGCGATTGCATCAGATACAACGTCGTTCACCAAATGTGTAGTAATGCGCAGTGCGTGCTGTTGAGATACATGCTGTACAACAGGCAGCAGTTTTTGCAAACGCTGTTTGGTTAAAGCCGACAAAAAGACAACCGGTGCGTAACTCATAAACAAGAAATGGTCACGAATCTTAGTCTCGAAGTTCTGCATAGTCTTATCGTCTTTCACAATGGCATCCCATTTGTTCACAACAAAAATAGATGCTTTACCAGCTTCATGTGCATAACCAGCAATATGCTTGTCCTGATCGATGATGCCCTCTTCGCCGTTAATTACAACGAGGACCACATCAGCCCGTTCAATCGCACGCATAGCTCGCATAACACTGTATTTTTCAATGTTCTCGTATACCTTGCCTTTTTTACGCATACCTGCCGTATCGATAAGCACATAACGTTGCCCATCACGTTCAAAAGGAGTATCGATAGCATCTCTTGTAGTCCCTGCAATATCGCTGACGATAACACGTTCTTCGCCCAAAATCGCGTTAACCAGAGAGGATTTACCTACATTCGGACGGCCAATCAAAGCTACACGAATGACATCCTCATCGTATTCATCATCTATTTTCTCAGGTAGGCGTTCAACTACAGCATCTAGCAAATCGCCGAGTCCGGTTCCGTGACTACCAGAAATGCCGATTGGATCGCCAAAACCAAGGCTATAGAACTCATAAATATCATCCGCACGCTTCATATTATCCACTTTGTTGATGGCAAGAACGACCGGTTTACCTGAACGGAACAGAATCTGAGCTACCTCTTCATCTGAATTCGTCACACCACTCTTCGCCTCACACATAAATACAATAACATCCGCTTCTTCAATCGCCAGCTCCGCTTGAACACGGATTGATTTCAGAATTGTATCTTCTCCATCAATTTCAATACCTCCGGTATCAATCACACTGAACGACTTACCGTTCCAATCTGAAATACCATAAATCCGGTCACGTGTAATCCCCGGCTTATCTTCTACAATGGCTAATCTATCGCCAATCAGCCGATTAAATATCGTCGATTTTCCGACGTTAGGCCTCCCAACAATTGCCACAACGGGTCTTGCCATATTCATTCCTCCTGTCATCCTTACGTTACTCATCATAGCAAAAAACATTTAAATTGGCTAACAATCATGTTAACTCTCAATAATCCGACCAGTTCCGAAAAAAAGACAATCGGCGAACCCCCGTATCGAGGGCTCGCCGATTACTTTACCCGTATATTCAAAAGCTCGTTTAGGGATTAGTTATTACCCTTAAATTTATCCAGCTTGTCACCAAAACGTTCAGCAAGCGTAAAGCTAAGGCCTTCGTTGCTAAGGGAAACGTTAGGGTTGTTCAGAACTTCTTTAGGAGCTCTGTCTCTGCTATTGCTGCGTTCAGGTCTAGCAGATGGAGCTGGAGCTTCTTCAGTTTCTTTGATGCTCAGGCTAACACGTTTCTCGGATGGATTGAAGTCCAGAACTTTCACTTGAACTTCTTGTCCTTCTTTCAATACTTCGTGTGGAGTAGCGATGTGTTTGTGGGAGATTTGTGAGATATGCACAAGACCTTCCACACCCGGAAGCAATTCTACGAACGCTCCGAAGTTCACAAGACGTTTTACAACGCCTGTTACAACATCACCGATGTTGATTTCGCCAGCAGCAGAGTCCCAAGGACCTGGAGCAGCAGCTTTGATGCTCAGGCTGATTTTTCCTTTTTCAGGATCAACCTTCAATACTTTAACACGTACTTTATCACCTTCAGATACTACATCAGAAGGTTTCTCTACGTGGCTCCAAGCGATTTCAGATACGTGTACAAGACCGTCAACTCCGCCCACATCAACAAATGCGCCGAATTGAGTCAGACGTTGTACTGTACCTTCGATGATTTGGCCTTCAGATAGTTCAGCCATAATTTTCAGCTTGTTAGCTTCGAATTCTTCTTCAAGAACTTCTTTAGCAGACAAGATTACTTTGCTGTTCTCACGGTCAAGTTCTTTCACTTTAACGCGCAAGGTACGGCCTTTGTAATCGCTGAAATCTTCAACGAAGTGACGCTCTACCATGGAAGCTGGGATAAATCCGCGAGCTCCAACATCAGCTACGAGGCCACCTTTAACAACGTCAGCCACAGTAACTTCGAAAGCTTCTTGGGAAGCGAAGTATTTCTCAAGATCTTCCCATGATTTTTCACTATCAACAGCACGTTTGGAAAGAACAAGGCTTTCCTTGTTGTCGTTGATGCTGACAACTTTACATTCTACTTCCTGTCCAACTTCTACTGCTGCAGCAGCGTTGTCCAGTTGTACTGCGGACAATTCGCGAATTGGAATCACACCGTCGTATTTATATCCAATGCTTACATAAGCTTGGTTATCTTCGATTTTGACGATTGTTCCTTTCACGGTATCGCCTTTTTTCAGAGAAATGATTTCCAAGTCAGCTTGGTTAGTCACTTCTTCTTCGTTAACGGCAGCAACTTCTTCTACAGCTCCGTTATTTTCTGTCACAGCGGAATCCACCGCTTCTACGGATTCATTCTTTTCCGCAGCTTCCTGATTTTTAATTTCTTCAGACATGTGATTAGCCTCCTCGATTCAAAACCCCATTTATTTAAACCTGCGTATAGCAGAGTTCAAAACAAGCAATGCATAATATTTCACTTACACTTGATGATAGTATGTTCCAAAAAATAGCGGCTATGCCGTTATTTAATCAAAACATTGAGCAAAATTTGTTGTTCTGCTCATCCCTTAACTAGCACTTGGTTTACCTGTCTCTTTCATCTCACGGATGCGATCCATAATGACATCGGTAACAGCCTCGAGAGATTCGCTCCCCGCACCGGCAAATTGACTAAGGTCTACAGGAGCACCATAGACAACGACCATGCGTCGAAAGGGTTTATACTGGCCGATAATAGCCGCCGGAATAACTGCTGCGCCACTTCGAAGTGCAAAGCTAGCAGCACCCTTCTTGGCCACTCCGGCATCAGAGTTACGCGTACCCTCCGGGAAGATACCCATGACATTACCATTACGAAGTGTGTTAAGGGCCGTTTTTATGGATTCTTTGCTTACGCCGCCACGTTTCACCGGAAAAGCACCCAATTTATTAATGAGCCAGCCAAGCACCGGAACCTCAAACAGTTCAGCCTTAGCCATATACTTTACCTGACGGTCCAGCTTAATTCCAATAGTCATTGGATCAAGCAGACTAATGTGGTTAGCGCAGAGCAGTACCCCGCCCTCCTTTGGCACATTTTCTTTCCCCACAATCTTAAGTGGGAAAAGGATTGCGTAAATCAAGCGAAGCAATCCAACACAAATTGCATAAATCATAAATGATTTCTCTCCCCGTCAACATGAGATCTACAGTGGGATACAATGGCCTCCACAACTTGATCGATATTCATTAAGGTCGTATCCAGAAGAATAGCATCCTCTGCACGGCGCAGCGGTGAAATCTCCCGTCCTTCATCCAGACGGTCCCGCTTTGCAATATCGTGTTCAAGCTGCTGAAGCGTCACCGATTCCGCGTCTCTCAGTTCCTTATAACGACGGAGAGCTCGTTCTTCCACACTTGCCGTCATAAAAATCTTTACCTCGGCATCCGGCAGCACGGTTGTACCGATATCGCGGCCATCCATCACCACGCCTTTGCGAAGCGCCATCTGACGCTGCAATTGACTCAGTCTGGATCTTACATCCTCGATCTTCGCATACTGCGACACAAGGCCGCTAACCTGAAGGCTCCGAATATGTGGGGTCACGTCTTCCCCATTAATCAGCACCTTCTGAATGTCTCGTTCCGGAATAAGTTCAATCACCATGTCGCGAACCTTCTCGTTCACTCGATGCTGATCTTCCGGTTCAATGCCTTCTTGGATCATATACCAGGTGATTGCCCGGTACATTGCACCAGTATCGACATAGATATAAGACAACTTCTGGGCTACCAATCGGGCTACAGTGCTCTTGCCTGCCCCGGCAGGTCCGTCGATGGCGACGTTTATTCTGTCATAAGTATGTGTACCCTGCCTATCCAACGGGGCATTCCTCCTCAAACACTCTTTCATAAAAAAAGCATCTAGCGTTACGAAAACTATTCCTGCAATATCAAGGAGCACACATAAATTGTTATGCTTGATGATATTATCAAGAAAAAAGCAGGCATTGCCTGCGACTTATAAAATTATACCACAGTTTATACTTCAGTGCAAAATCAGACAGCTTAATAGAGCTGTAAAAAATGCTTATCTGTTGCGGAAATCAAACTGACGTTCGAAGCAAACACGGATAATTTTCTGGCGTTCCAAATCTGAAATAGCGACAAATTTCAACATCGCTAAAAGCCGTCCATTCTCTAGCTTTTTAATGCGCACTACTTCACCTTCAAAATTGACATGCTCCGTGCTTCCGTTTCGATAAGGCACCAATACCCAGCAGGACAATTTATTACCAACCTCCAGCTTAACCTGGTTATCCACCAAAAAGGAGATTCCTCCACCACCAATATCATCTGTACGAACCAGGAACCGTTTGCCAAGGCTATCCTTCACAGCAAGCTCTAGATCTGCATTCACTCGGAAAAAGCTTCTTCTCTGGATCTTAAAAATCGAATCTGTCTCCGGCTTTTGAATCCGGACCATACGAATTACATCTTCTTTAAAGCCCAGTACATAAGTATTAAAGTAATTTTTGATGCCACCCTCAGTTAAAAAATAAACCGAAAGCTCGTCCCCCATAAAGAGCCTTTTTAGACGACCATTGCTCTCCTGCATAGGAATTTCAATCAGGAATGCGTCTTCTTCCGTCTCTGCAATTCTTGATCTATATTCAACTTCTGCTTCAGCAGCGTCACTGGAAGCAACCTGTATGTATAGATATTCGTTAATTTTAGGATACAAAGATGTCACCGCCACATCAGTTTAGTAATTATCACTACCCCTGATTATAGCATGGGAATATCAGCCAGTCAGATATATTTTATAGATATTGCAAAAAAAAGGGACGCACCCAACTGCTGGATGCGCCCTCCCTTTATTTTGCCTCAGACCCCGAAGAAGGTCTGATTTCTTCCACAGACTCTTCAATGCCATCCTCGGCGTTAATGTAAATACGATACTTTGAGCCATTGACCCCTCCACCGAACTCGTAAGTCAAGACCTCGACGGAATCATCATTTTTAATCCAGGACAAGCGATTGTATTGCTCCTTGAAATCAGAATTCAGAAATTTTCTCGCCTCTGCAAGGGTAAGCTTTGGTTTTGGAAGCTTCCGGTTGTCCTTGTGCTCATTGACGTATTCGCTGGCCTCAAAACCGATGGTATCACCTGTATCCAGCCCCATACGAATGGTCATCTTTTCAGGATAAATCAATACATCATTCTGTTTGGTTACAAAGGTCAAATTCCCGATATTATCGTAACGATCAGCGCTGACTGCAGTCATATGGGGATATCCTTTTTTCTCAAGAAACTGCTCTGCTTTGGTAACTGCTTCTTTAATAGAAACTTTGGCAGGGCCAACCTCACGGTTGTCATAATAAGAGATCAGCAACCCGCCATTTTTGGTGAAATCCATACTAATGGTGTGCTTCTTATTCGAAGCGCTAACAGTTGCTGTATAGGATGGCCATTCGGTGTTCTTCCCATTTTCTTTAACATCCACTTTAGCATTGGAGCCCGCATCCGCGAACTTCAACGCCTTACGTTTGATATCTTCGGCAGTCACGGGGGTACCTCCGAGCATTTTGACGGAACGTTTATCGTAGATGCTTGCTACTGAAGGACCCCAGTCTAGCTCAGGGTATGCCCCTACACGTTTATCCACCGTTTTGAAGCCGTCAATAATCGTGTTGTCCTCCGCTTTATTTTCTGTCGCCAACGCCGTTTCAACATCCATCCAGCGCAGCCGATTGCCAATGACTTTATTTTGTACCTCTTGCAAATCCTTAGAGATTTCTCCTGAGTTCTTGTACAATGCTTTTAGATTGCTCAGCTCTCCATCTGTCAGAGGTTTTTTAGTGAAGTCACGAATCCCGGCTTTATAAGAAAAGTTGGAGATTTTGGACAGAAACTCCTCTGTTTTGCTAAATGGCAGCAAGGTCAGCGGCAGCTGGTTAATCTCATTTTGGGCCTCACTAGTCATCCGCCACACATTCACAAGTCCTTTGCGGTGCATCCCATTAGAAGCAGAGTTAACCGCAAGCGTATTTCCAAGCTCACCATGAAGACGGTCCACATGATAGGACAAATCATGAAAGGCGCGTTGATATTGGTTCTCCGCCTTAATTAGTATTGAATTCTTCTCCTGATTCTCCTGATAACCCCACACAAGCGCACCAATCAGCAGCAGCGCGGTCAGCGGGAACATTACAGCACTTAATCTTTTGTACATAGGGCTACAAGACTCCTTTCGATAGCTTATTGGCGTTAGTTTGACAATAAACTAGGAGTCTTATGCACTGAAGTTGCTACACAATGTGACTATAACGTCCGTTCATGCTCTCTCTTCAATCTCAAAGCCACTGCTATTACTGCAAAGGCATTGTTTAAAGCCGGTTTGAATGACACCATGCTCTTTAATCCCTCTTAATATGTAGGTCTCACCGCACTGTTTGCAAACGATACGTACTTTTATACGCAAAAAAAGACACCTCTCTCCTCTCTGGAATTCCTTACTAGGAACTGCCCTTCGAATATAAGTGTGTCCATCTCGATTATAGGTTAACCTCTTCTTCACGTTTCAGAAAGCGGAAAGGAGAACGGCTGTTGGCCCTAGCAACCTTTCCCATACCTCCATACCATAGGATAGCCATCAGAGGCACAATAAACCATATCCAATAGTTGGCTGTCGTACTCAAAATAAAGTCATATATCCCATGCCACATCCATGGCAACAGGAGAGAAAACACCAGAATTCTGCGGGTATGAACTCCTTTTGAGAACTTCGCCCTTCCCATATGGTAGCCCATGATCACACCAAACATAGCGTGTCCAGAAACCGGAAGAAGTGCTCTTAGAAACATTGATCCGATTGAAGCGTTGCTATACCAAGCGTACATTACATTTTCTATTGTTGCGAAGCCGAGCGAAATCGCCACAGCGTATAGTATCCCATCATATGGCTCGTCAAATTCGGTATGATTGTAAATCATATGGTACAGCACAAACCACTTTAGACATTCTTCCACGCCAGCGGATATGAGAAACGACTCCACGTAGGGACCACCATTTAGTCCCAGCATCAGCCCTCTCTGAATGATCATTACTGGAAACACAATCAGAAGGCCGAGCAAGAATACTTTAATGACTACATGAAGCGGTTCTTGATCATACTTGTCTTTCAGATAAAAAAAGGTCAACAGAGCAAGTCCCGGCGCTACTGCCGACGTAATGACCGATAACACGAGCACCGAATAACCTCCCTACACCCCTAAACCCTATTACTGCCGTTACACAGCAAGGTAGATGATAACTTTGATACAAGAATGACCGACATATCACCAACAACAAGACTAGGGCTGATCGGCCTAAACAATGGTCATCAGCCCCTAGATCTTGCTTAATTACTCCTGACGCTTAAAATGAGTGCACAATAACTGGACCGCATTCTCCGGCATCACTGTTTTCCCGTATTCATCGAGAACAGCTTCTGTGACCGGTGAGGAATCTCCAAACTCAGCAAGTACGCCAACAAGACCTGACAACGCCGTTTCTTCAAATTCCTTTGGATCGAAATACAGATACCATTTATTGTTATAAGAATACAGTTTCCCCTGGGAAGTAATATTACCGATGAGCACATGAGCCGCTTCAACCAGAACCTCGAAATCGCGGAATGCATATACAATGGAGTCGCTTTGTTCAAGAGTAACTTCCATTTCATAAATCTCTTCTGGCAATTCTTCTTCCCCGGACGCACCGTACTGATGGTGATCATATTTTCCTCGGGTCACTATAACGACCATGCCTTGCGCGGGCAATGCGAAAACTTCTACGGCAAGCGGACCCGTGGCATCAAAACCTAGTTCACTATATGCTTGATCCATCATCTCCGTAAACAGGTCATGAACCTTAGGAACTTCCTGCCACATGTCTTCCTTCTGGATGCCCCGCTCGCTCAGGTCGTCAAAAGTGAGGAAAATCCGTATCTTATCTTGACTTAATCGCTCTATTCTCATGACAGGATCCTCCTTTTGCAAGCTCATTTATTATAATGTATGATGAGTCCCGAGTAATGAGCCAAAAATGGTTACTATGTAAGTATGTTATCATTTTGCCGAGATAAATGCACGTAAATAAATATATAAAATCCTCTCTATTGAATAAACCATTTTCAAGGCCCTGAATAATAAAAAAGAATCATTCTGCGGAATATTTCATCCCCAAAATGATTCTGATGGAGTCCTTTACGGTTACAATCCCGGTATGGTTGTATGCGTTTCTTTAAGAATCTGCTCTACTTCGCTCTTTACTTCAGGATTGCTGCGAATGAATTCCTTTAACAATTTAAGATTGGATTCCTTCGACTTCACTGGTGATTCAGTCTTATGCTCAGAGGTTGCGCTGCTTGAACCGTTACTTTGAGCATTACTGCTTGAAACAGCAGTGTTACCAAAACCAGTCGTGGCCATACCGATTATTTTTTCTTTTGCTTTATCTGCAGCCCCACTCATGGAACCACCCGATTGCCCTAGCGAAGACATTAAAGAATTCCGCTTTTTGGACATAATCATACTGGCTGCGGCGCCCATCAGCACCCCGCATAAAAATGACGAAGTATTCATATTTCCAGCCTCCTTGTATGGTAAAATCATGTTTAGTGTTCGCGGAAAGATTCCGGCTCATACAACCTAATAACAAGAAAGCGAGTTGAAAAAAGTGGGTAAAATGACATCAGTGCTCCTATTGGCTACCTTGCTGCTTACAGCCTGTGGCAACAGCGGTGCAAATGGAAATACAGCCAAGGAAACAAACACCACAAACAATCCGCCCACGGCGGCAGCTACACAAAGCGCAGAAACTACGGCGCCAGCACCTGAAGCAACAGCCAGTCCTACCCCTGAAGCAACAGCAGATGGAGGTACTACAGGAAATAGTACAGCCAGTAAGGGTGAAGCATCCGCTGAAATTCCACTGCTGTACCATATGAACAAAAATTACGACATCGTCCCTAATGAGGAAGCTACAAATAAAAAAGTGGTTCTGCTCACTTTTGACGACGGTCCTAAAGATGCTGCAATGATTAACCCTTTGATGGATATTCTGGACAAACATCAAGCTAAAGCCATCTTTTTCGTAAATGGTTATCGTGTTAAGGAGCATCCTGAGCTTCTGGAGTTAATACATAACCGCGGTGGAATTATCGGCAACCACAGCTGGGATCATATTGTATTGAAAGACAAGTCCTATACTGAGGTTAAAAAGCAAATCGAAGATGTTCAAAATATTGTCAAAGAAACATTGGGAGAAGCTCCTCACTTTTTCCGTCCGCCACATGGTGCCGGCGGGGATGTTGGCAAGAAGGTCGCGGCTGAGAATGGAATGTTATACATGACCTGGTCTGTAGGCTCACTTGACTGGGAAATGAAAGAAAAGGAAACGGGTAAGACAGAAAAATTGATCAGTAATGTTACCGATCAGCTGCATTCCGGCAGTAATATCCTGATGCATGAGCTACCATGGACCGTTGAGGGACTGGATACCTTGCTCACTACACTTGAGGGTAAAGGCTACAGCTTTGTTGATCCGCGCAGCATTGAGCTAAAAATGCGTTGATCTTCTCATCTTTACATGTCCGATAGTTGCTTCGTCAGTGCAATTGTTTTCGAATCAAACAAAAATAGAAGGGGGTTCCAAAAGCCATTTGCATGGCTTTGGAACCCCCTTTTTACGCTACCAGTTTTTCTTACTGGAAAGAGTAAGCACTATTGGGTTGATTTACGCAGTGTCAGCACATGCATTTCAGCAGGACTGCCCCAGCGAAGTGGCAGATGTGCTGTTCCAAACCCTCTGCTGATCAGCAGCAGGGCATTTTTTGCGGAACCGTCCCCTCTTGGCCAACTAAACTTTCCAGCGTCATATTTATGATAGAAATGCTCTACATGTCTTTGACCCACAAATGGAAGGATCACCTGCCCCCCATGCGTATGACCTGCGAGAATCAGGTCCGCTGGCACACTCTGGCGCTTGGATAACCAAAGCGGATCATGTACAAGAATAATACGACAGGTACCTTCAGCAGAAGTGTTTGTGGTTAATGGCGGAAAAGGACCGTATGGAGTTTTGCCCCCATTTTTCGGAAAATCAATTCCGGTTAACCAAAGTTTAGCTCCCTCACGTTCAAAAGCCACATTTTCATCCATTAACAGTTTTGCACCACTGTCCTGAATAATCTCATCTACCCTTGAAATATTAGCCCGGTAATCATGATTTCCATGCACTACATAGGTAGATGCAATAGAAGTAACTAGAGTCATATTATCGACAAGACGATTTAAAGGGCTATCTTTTTCCGTTAGATCTCCTCCCAGAAAGACAACATCTACCCCACCCTTTAATGGTGTCAGAAGCGCGGAAGGAAGGCGGCGGCGATGGATATCTGTTATAAACAAAATACGAAATCCATCGAACTCTTCAGGTAACGAATCTAGCATTATTTCCTCGGTAATAATTCTGTTTCTAAAAGCATTAATCACCATGATTATGACAACGGCCGCAGCTATCAATAGAATGACCAGAGCCATTCCCCATACCCATGTGCTCACCATAATGTACTCAGCGGAGGCGCTCCTTCAATTCCCCACCAAAGCAGCCCGATTAGCAAAATAACAAAGATAAAAATCAAAGAATTCACAAACATCTTGCTTAGACGAACTTTTTCTGAAGAATAAGTATCTGAACGAGAAGGAACAGATTCTTCGTCCTTCTCTTTACTTCCTGTGGAAGAGCGCTTTGCAGAACCTGCTGGGCGGCGAGCTTTTCTTGATAAAGTTGCCGTAGAAACCCGAGCGGTAGCATTTTTCTTTATAGGAGTAGACTTCTTTTCAGGAGTAGCCTTTTTTACAGCCTCCGAAGTCCGCTTCTCTTTTTTACTTTTGCCAGGATGTTTGCTTTCACTTTTGTGTTGTTTTTGTCGAGACTTTACCCGGCTTAATTCCTCACTCATGATTCCCTCCTATAGCGGATCACCAGACCTGAGATCAGGTCGATGAAGAAGTGACATAGTATAGGGGCCCAGAGGCTGCCCGATTGAATGTAAATATATCCAAGACCATAACTGCTTAAGAATACCCAGCCGGTAGGTACAAAGTGACGTAAATAACGGACATGAATAAGAGCAAATACTATACTCGTCCAATAAGGGCCAATGGAATATTGGATGGCTCCGCGGAATAAGAGCTCCTCACATACCGATACAATTGCTGCTATGACGATAATATGCCATACAGGGCGATTTCGAAATAAAAGGTCGTTTATTCCACCATCATCCATGCTTTCCTCAGGGACAATATGTGTCAATAAATAGTCAACAATTAGCATTGCAGCAGCAAGACCAAGGCCCCATGCCACAAAATGTACTTTTTCCGGAATAATTAATAGCTGAAAAGGATTTCTTTTCTGAAATAATATCCATATCAAACCGATAATTAATGTGAGCCCCTGAGTGATATAGAGATTGAGCAGCAGAAGACGGTCTGTCAACTGGCCTGGTTCTACCTTTTTAACCTTAATCTCGCCAAATTTGAATTTTTTCATCGTGACCTGCCTGTTCTTTATTTTTTTCGGGCCGCTCCGAGAGAGAAACCGTCCATAGTGTTGCTATCAATACATAATACATAGGATAATCCCCCCAGAAAAAGGAGCATTTATTATGAGCAAACGTAAGTCCCGCAATCAAATGTTATACACGCTAGTTTTTTTGTTTTTCTTAGTTTGCGCCTTCGCCGCATTTTTTACTGGCGTCAAGGTTGGCGCAGACAAAACTGAAGCCAAATATGACAATCAATCAAGCATGAATGGATTAGTAGAATTCACGGGCTCGTATCAACAGCAGGATCTTGTTACTTTCTATCATAACGTATTTTTGCCCTATCGGGAATTCAAGCGGAATTGGAACATTCAAGTAGATAAGTTAGCGCGCAGCACAGATGCTCGTATGAATGCGGCAGTAATGAAGAATCTAAGTATTCTAGCAGATCAGCAATATGAAAGAGTTAATCAAGATTCAATTTTTACTAACTCTCCTCTATTACATCAGTCACAGGTCAATGTTCTCAAAAGCTTAACTTTATTTTCTAAGGCCTCCGGCAAAGTCTCTACTAGTGCATCTGGTGCAGAGACAGCCAAGTTATTGAAAAATGATGAATTTACAACCGGCGCCGTGAAGTACGGTCTGTTAGCACAAAAGAACTTCTATGATTCTATGCTAAAATGGGGCTCTAAGACAAACCAGAAAATACCTTCTGCACCTGGCGAACTAAAAACGATGTCTTTCATCCAGTGGAAAAAAATGCCGCTTCTTTTGAAGAATGCTTCTATCGCTGACATGATGCTGAATCGCGGAATTTTTGCAGGTTATGATCCTCAGGACATCACTGCTAAAATAGACGATATGATTTACTCAGGCACTGCAAGCTCATTAAATCTTTCGGATATCCAGTCCTCAGTAACCTTGTTGATTTCTACAGGTGCTGTGCAGGAACAGGATTTTGTAAAATGGCGGGAACAGTATTATAACAGGGAGACACTTCCACAGCTTCCGTTCTTTTTTGAATAGAACCAGTTATTGAATCATAACGAAAAATGAAGTTCACTTCAAGAAACGCTGCTTGCAAAGCCTATTGACACAACTTGCATACCGTGTTACATTATGAAAAAATTAATCATTCAAAACCGATGATGGAACAAAGATCCTGGAAGTCTTCAGAGAGCCGGTGGTTGGTGCAAACCGGTGACGAACAGCTATCTTTAGCGCTCCTGAGATATTGTATCGAACCTTAAAGTAGGTACAATCGGATCAACTCCGTTAACAGTGTGGCCTATGCAGGCCAATGAGGCTGCTTCTTCCAAGTTGCAGTGAATTAGGGTGGTACCACGAAGATAACTCTCGTCCCTTACTACGGCAGTAGTATGGGGTTGGGAGTTTTTTTAATTCCCTAATCCCCCATAAATACTACCTTATGCCCAAAGTTACCGATTTCGCGGTACTCTTGCACGCTGTTTCTTTTGTGCGACACCGCGTTGATCTACTATTATTACATGTTTTTCTCTACTAGTTCGTGAACCTTCTGGTATTGTGGACTGCCCATCAGGGCGTCCTCGACATATAAAGCTTTTCAACTTTAAGGGGGATAAGAAACCATGTTTAAAGTATTAGTATCGGATCCAATCAGTGATTTGGGCATTCAGCAATTGATGGACGCAACAGATGTAGTTGTAGACAAAAAAACAGGTCTCAGTGAAGATGAGCTCGTTGCAATCATCGGTGAATATGATGGTCTACTCGTCCGCAGTCAAACTACAGTAACTGAAAAAATTATCGAAGCTGGAAAAAACTTAAAGGTCATTGGTCGTGCAGGTGTGGGTGTAGATAATATCAAGCTGGAAGCTGCTACTCAACGTGGGGTTGTTGTTATCAACGCTCCTGATGGAAATACCATTACAACTTGTGAGCATGCTTTTGCAATGATGATGGCTTTGGCCCGTCACATTCCACAAGCTTATGCAAAAACAATTGGTGGAACCTGGGATAGAAAAACCTTCGTGGGTGTAGAACTTCGCGGCAAAACTTTAGGTGTACTGGGAATGGGCAGAATCGGTAGCGAAGTGGCAAAACGTGCCAAAGCTTTCGGCATGGAAATCCTTGCTTTTGATCCTTTCTTAACTGCTGAGCGTGCGGAGAAACTGGAAGTAAAATTAGCTTCCGTTGACGATGTAGTCCGCGGAGCAGACTTCATTACTGTTCACACTCCACTTACTCCGGAAACACGCCATATGATTTCCCGCCCGCAATTTGAAGTGATGAAAAAGGGAATGCGCATCATCAACTGTGCCCGTGGTGGTGTAATTGATGAAATGGCGTTAGTAGAAGCTATTGATAGCGGTATTGTTGCTGGCGCTGCATTTGACGTATTCGAAAAAGAACCGCCACAAGCAGATCACCCATTCTTGTCGCATCCAAAAATTATCGTGACTCCTCACTTGGGCGCTTCTACAATTGAAGCTCAGGAGAATGTAGCGATCGATGTATCGGAACAAGTACTGCATATTCTGCGTAATGAACCGTTCATCAATGCTGTAAATATTCCTCCAGTTGCTCCAAGCGTAATGAACAAACTCCAGCCTTACTTCACACTTGGTGAGAAGCTGGGCAGCTTTGTTACCCAAATTACAGATAGTGCTATTCGTGAAATCCATGTTGAGTATGCGGGTGATCTGTCAGATGTCGATACCCAACCACTTACCCGCTATATTGTGAAAGGCGTGCTCTCCCGTCACTTCGCTGAGGATGTTAACATCGTTAACTCCATGCATTTGGCAAAAACACGCGACGTTAATGTAGTAATAACTAAAGCTTCCAAAACTAAAGGCTTCACTAATCTGATTACCGTGACCCTTAAAACAGATCACGACCAAGAACGTCTCGTAGCCGGAACATTGCTGCAAGGTTATGGAGAAAGAATTGTTCAAGTGAACAAGTTCCCGGTTGATATCGCTCCTGAAGGACATCAAATTGTAGTATCCCATAACGACAAACCAGGGATTATCGGACTTGTGGGCACATTGCTGGGCGAAAATGATGTCAACATCGCCTCCATGCAAGTGGGACGTAAAATCGTTGGTGGCGAAGCAATCATGCTGCTGACCGTTGATAAAGCTGTACCTACTCATGTGCTTGTGAAGCTTGCTGGCCTGCCAGAAATCAACACTGCCGAAGAAATCATTCTTCTGTAAGCAATACGATAGAAATCAAACAACAGAGCAGCGATCCTCCCCTTATAGGAGTTTCGCTGCTTTTGTTGTTGATCGTCGACCCGTTTCGGCTTCATTTACAATATCGAATCGAGTTCCCTAGTGGGGGCTTACGGACACCCTTGAGGTTACGGACCCAGATGACCCTATATGCAATAATTTCGCCTTTGAAGCAGGGTTTCTCCAGTGCCACTATTCCTCAAAAAGAGAGCTAAATCAGGTGTTTTGCCTATCAATAGCGTCTATGGGGACCGATAGCGTTCTTAATATACGAAAATGCTGCATTTAAGATCAGCTGTGTCCTACACTGCTTCGTACGCACAAATGGGATCAAACAGATCAAGTTTGCTGTTTAGACTAAGAATGCGGGAACAGTCCGACCATCGATGTCTGTAAATCCATACTTTTCAGCCAGCGTAGCAACCTGCTGCGGTTGTCCGGTCATAGACATGACCTTAGGATCGGCTGCTAGAGCAGCGGCTGCTCTACCGATATAGGTTGTGGATTCAGTCATCTGCAATGCTTCAACCTCATGCCAATGCTCCTCATCCGTGTTCATGCTCTCCAACACCGCCTCTGTCCTCATCCAGCCCGGAGTAAGCGGAATAACTGCAATGTTGTCCTCTTTAAGCTCATTCGATAACCCGTAGGCCATGCGGACTAGGGAGTTTTTAGAAAGATCATAATAGAAGTTTCCAAGATATTTGTAATGATCCCAAAAGGTTGTGTGGATGATTAGACCGCCAGCTTTTGCCTCACGCATTAATGGAATTGCATAATAATTTGTTATCAACTGTGCCCTCACACCCGCATTAAACATATTATCCCAATGCGCTGTAGGAAGCTCCCAGAAAGACTTCTGCTCAATAGGTAAATCGTTGCCGCCCCATACATTGTTGACTAAAATATCAAGCCGCCCTTGCTCTGAAGCAATCTGGCGAATGACCGCCTCTGTCTCCTGATCTTTTGTATGATCACATCGTATGGCGCTGCCGGACCCTCCCTCCGCTTTTATTTCCCTAAGTACGTTATCAATGCTCCGCTTGCTATGCTCTGTGCCAGAAGCCTCTGTCGTTCTGCCCGTAATATAAACGAATGCACCTTTCCTTGCCAGCTCCAATGCAATTCCTCTACCAGCACCTCTGCTGCCTCCGGTAACCAATGCTACTTTTCCTTTTAAAGTCATGTCCTCAATCCTTTCTACACTTGTTTTTCTCAAAATGTTCTGTATTTAATCCTTACCTTATATAAGTATAATTCTTTAATATGACATCAACTGACATATATAATATAATAATTAATTAAGAACTAACTAACATTTATTAGGAGGAGGAATGTTCCCTTAATGAGAGCCGATCGTTTGTTATCCATCTTACTTTTGCTGCAAAATCGTGGAAAGATGACGTCCCGTGAGCTAGCCCAGACCTTAGAAGTGTCTGAACGAACTGTGTTTAGAGATATGGAAGCCTTATGTACAGCAGGAATACCGATTCTTGCCGAACGGGGACGCGAAGGGGGTTGGATGCTCACAGAAGGATACCGAACCTCGTTAACGGGTATGAAGCCCTCAGAAATTGCTACTCTGCTGCTGTCCGCAGACTCCTCGATTTTAAAAGATCTGGGTATACAAAACGACTTCTCTTCTGCCGTGCTTAAGCTGGAGGCTGCTTCCCCATCCAGACCGAATAATCCAGCCAGTTACCTGAGCCAGCGCATTCATATAGATGGTGCCAGCTGGCACCCTTCCGACGAGACATATCCGTTCCTATCTGTCCTGCAGGAAGCTGTTTGGGAAGACCGTAAAGTGAAGATCACTTACCCACGGAATGACGAGATGAAGGAGCGTTTCATTGAACCTCTCGGGTTAGTCGCAAAACGTGGTGTTTGGTATGTAGTGGCACGAACCGAGGGTGAAATGCGGACTTTTCGCGTGTCAAGATTAATACAAGCTGAAGCAACTAATGAATCATTTGTCAGACCTGAGGCTTTTGATTTAAAAAGCTACTGGGAACAATCGACTTTAGCTTTTAAAGCAGCACTGCCAAAATATGTAGTGAAATTAAAGGTGAATGAGTCTATTCTTAAAGAATTACAACGTGAAAGATATGTAACTATAACTTTAGTAGAACCCTCTGCTAATACTGGGTGGATGAACGTGGAGGCCGAGTTTAATACTATAGAATCTGCCTGTCGTATCGTACTCTCTTTCTCTCCTTCAGTTATTGTTTTAGCTCCTACCGAACTAGTAGGGATGGTAAAGTCTGCTATTAAAACAATTTCCACAATATATGAGGAATTTTGACATGAATTCTAAATATCTACTACTTAAAGAAGATTTATGACACTTCTCTATAGACCAATGACCTATAAATCCCCTATAATAACACCATACATAAAATTTAATAAGGGGGACATTTTACCAATGAGCTGGATGCACAAACTTCCGTTAAAACAAAGAATTGTTGCCGGATGTTACCTCGTTGCCGCACTGTTTGCTATTCCTGTCTTAGTTACGTTAATGATTCTAGGTCAATTTCTCGTAGGAATTATACTAGTAGTTGTTCTTGCAGGTCTGACTTTACCTGTTGCTCGCTTTGTGGAGAGAACGCTTACATCATCTTTTGATGATATTGCTAATGTATCTCACAGTATTTCGAAGGGGGATTTCACTAGCAGAGCGGACGAAAATGGTTCAATGGGTGACGTAAGCCGCTCCTTTAACACAATGATTGATAAGCTCAAGAAGATTCTGACCGATGCATCGCAGATCACCCGTCAAGTAATGGATGCAAGCCGCGGAATCGAAGATAAGAACCAGAACCTGAAAATTGTCATGGCACAAGTAGCCTCTTCTTCTACTGAGCTCGCTCTTGGTGCAAATGAAATATCTACGGATATCGCTGATATGACAGAATCCATTAAAGACATTGAGACCAAAGTATCCAATTATACGAACTCCACCAAAGAAATGAACAGACGTTCAATACATACCTTAGAACTTGTTGAGCAAGGGCGCCAATCCGTAGATACACAGGCTGAAGGCATGCGTAAAAACATAGAGGCTACACAAAAAGTGGCTGACACTATTGAAGCTCTCTCACAAAATGCCCGCGGGATTACGATGATCACCAAGACCATCACAGAGATCGCTGAGCAGACCAACCTGCTGTCACTGAATGCCTCCATCGAAGCTGCTCGTGCCGGTGAGCATGGTCGGGGTTTTGCCGTTGTAGCTCAAGAGGTTCGCAAGCTTGCTGAGGAATCTACGGCATCCACAAAAGAAGTATTCGGCTTGGTCCGCAGCATTGAGTCAGATATTAAACAAGCCATCGATAATATCGCCATCAATGAAGAGGTTGTGCAGGTTCAGAATGAAATGATCACTCAATCTGCCCATATTTTCGCACAAATTGTACAAAGCGTGCAGTACATTACCGAGCAAATCTCTTCATTCTCTGCGGAGAGTGATCTTATGCTAGAAAGTGCCTTGAAAATTTCTAGTGCAATTGAGAATATCTCAGCAATCACCGAAGAAACCGCTGCTGGCACAGAAGAGGTATCGGCGGCTATGAATGAACAGATTAATGCCCTGCAGTCTGTTGCAGAAGAAACGGAAAAAATGACCCAGGCCGTATTTAATCTGCAAAAAACCATTCATATCTTTAAATTCTAGTTCAAAACTATCAACTGCCACCTAAGCTGAGTCTTAGGTGGCAGTTTTTTTCGCGAGGCAAAACTTCATCTCTTGGACAAGACTTTCGTCAAATTTCGAGTTTTTTTAGCGGATTATGTTGACAAAAATTAATGAGGAATATATTGTAAAGGAAAATTATTCTTATCAACTATAAATTAATATTGGCAAAATCCTCGAAAGAGGATGACGCAAAACCATGGATCTACAGCCTCATTTTTTCGTTTGAGGCCATGATTGCCAGGTTGCAGAGGAACCAGGACGGCTGAACTATTGTTCAGTCTTAGCGGCGCCTTATGCCACCAACCTGTGCTTACTATAGAGCACAGGTTTTTACTTTTTGAGTATATTGATCTATCGTATCTATTCGGTAGATTAATAACTAATATATATCAAAAAACTTGTGAGGTGTTTCTTTTGAAGACAGTCGCAGATTACATGGCGGAAGCACTACGTAACCTTGGAGTCACCCATTCTTTTGGGATCATTGGCAAATCCATTTGTCCAATAGTTCTAAAGATGGTGGATTACGGTATTGAATTTATTCCCGGCAGACATGAAGCAAGCTCCGGATTCGAAGCAGCAGGGTATGCGCTGAAAACGGGTAACCTAGGCGTAGCATTTGGTACTTCGGGTCCTGGGGGAACTAACCTGCTTACAGCAGCAGCACATGCGAAAGCTAACAACCTACCTGTCCTATTTATTACCGGCCACCAATCCATTACAGAGCTTGGAATTCCTCAATGTCAGGACTCCACCTCTTTTCTGGCTGATTTAGCTGATATGTTCAGACCTGCCACCTTGTTCAGTAAATTGGTTGAACGTGGGGATCACTTTGGTACTATTTTTAATCATGCGATTTCTGTGGCCCTGACCAAACGGGGTCCTGTTCATCTTTGTATTCCTTTTGATGTACAAACTGAAGTATTGGAAGAATGCAATATAGTAATCCCAGAAAGAGAATCTCTAATTAGTCAAGCTAATATCGATAGAGTCATCGATGCTATTCAAGCTGCTAAGAATCCTTTGATTATTGCGGGTAAAGGAATTAACCGCTCCGGAGCACATAAAGAGCTTGTTCAACTCGCAGAAACTTTTAATATTCCTGTAGTAACATCTCCAGGTGGAAAAGGGGCTATAGTCTGGGATCACCCACTCTATCATGGTCCTATTGGCGTTGGCGGTTCGACCCACGGGGACGATTTATTGAATAAAAGCGATTTATTTATAGTGCTTGGATCACGTTTAAGTGATATGACCATCTGTAATCTTAAACGGGAGAATCATCCAGCAACTTTAATTCAATTTGATATTGATCCAACCTTTGTCGGAAAAATACTATTGTCCAAAACGATACCGGTCACTGGGGACCTGCGCGATAATTTGGTGCACTGCCTAAATCATATTGACCCAAACACAATCACCAAACGTGAGGCTTTGGCCGATGCGGATTATTCAGAAGAGCTTCCAACCCTCAAGAATCTTTCCCTTGCTTCGGTAATGAGCACTTTAAGTGATTTGATCCCTTATAATAATTCAATTTTCGTTGATGATGGAAGTCATGGATTCCACGCTGCAAAATGGTACAAGGTTAAGAAACCGGGCAGCTTTGTTTTTGATGCGTATTTTGCTTGCATGGGTAATTCGATCGGCATGGCTATTGGTGCAAAAGTTGCTGCTCCTGAAGAAACTATCCTCTGCATTACAGGTGATGGTTGTTTCATGATGCTCGGCGCTGAGATTAACACCGCTGTCTGCAAAGATATCCCTGTCATCTTTATCGTGGTCAATAATAAGCAACTAGATATGGCTCTTAAGGGTATGGAGAAAACCACAGGTCGTATCGATGGAACTCTATATGAAGTACCAATGGACGCCGTAAAATTCGCTGAATCTCTAGGTGCTAAAGGCTACAAATGTGAGAATGCGGATGAATTCACAGCTGCAATTAAAGATGCGGTAGCTCTAAACCATGTTGCCGTTATTGAACTACTAACAGACCGTGATGAAGTCCCTCCGACTGCACACCGTACTTTGAACCTAAACTAGGAGGCTAACCATGAAGGAAAATATCAACAGTGGTCTCAACCACTTCACGAATCTATCAGGAGACTATGGCGCAAAAGCACTAGCTCCAATTAAAGACCACTTCCCTGACTTGGCTGAATTTATTATGGGGAATGCCTATGGCGATATTTTTCAACGTAATACTATAGCCCCTGACTGGAAGGAAATCGCAGTCATTTCATCTTTAATTTCAATGGGTCAATTCGAACAGTTGGGCGTTCATTATGTCATGGCCCTTCGTGTTGGAGTTACCGTAGAACAGCTTAAAGGTATTCTATTACACTTAGTACCCGTTATAGGGGCACCTAGAATCATCACAGCTTTTAATATCCTGCTTGCAACCATAGAAGAAATCCAATAACCCAACAGTTCGACAACAATATACAAAATTCGACTTTATTATTGCATACACTTGAAAAATATGCCTATAATAGAGTCGGAATATCCCATTACTTGCTGTATAGTGTCGAATTTTGACTTTTATAAAACAGCTAAATGGATATACATGGCTGGATATTGCAGTCGAACTGTTTTGGACAAATTCAATCTATGGGAGAGATTTAGGCATGGGAAGTTTCGTTTTGAAGACAGACACTACAAACAAGGTTATTAACATTGAGTTGGATGGAACATTTTCTGAAGAAGATGGTCTAAAATCTATTCAAGCTTATCAACAAACTATCAATCCAATTACTCCAGCTGACTATGAACTAAAAATCGACTGCAGAAAGCTAAATGTAACTGCACCAGATGTTGTACCTCTTTTAGAAAGCTGCTTTGTAATGTTTAAGAATGATGGATTTGTAAAAGTAAATCTAACGCTTGAAAATAACCCGATCCTCAAAATGCAGCTTTCCCGTCTTGGCCGTAAAGCTGGACTCGATAACATCGAGATCATTTCTGCGGTTACAGTCTAGATCTTTGAATCTTAATATGTAGGCCACATTTTACTGCTTTCCTGGAGGCGTATTATGACCGGAATTCGTATTAAAGGCATTGATATCTATCATCCCAGCAATATAGTTGGTAACGACTTTTTCATTAAGCATTTTGACGAAAAAGGCATTGATATTCGAGGTCTATTATCCGCATTAGGTCGTATTACACGGTATAGTATTAAGGATGCGGATGAGAATTCCCTTACGATGGCTTTTGAGGCTGCCAGGAATGTTCTGGAGAAAAGTAGTCTCACAGGTGCCGATATCGACCTTATTGCCTATGCAAGTCAAACTCCTGAGTATATCTTTCCTACCAACTCATTAATGATTCACCGTTTGATCAAAGGCGCATCCCATACAATCTGCATTGACAGCAATGCTAATTGTGCGGGTATGACGGCTTCTGTGGAACAGGTTAGCCGTCAAATGCAAGCGAATCCTAGGATTAAACGAGCGTTGGTCATCGGCTCCGATTATGTAACCCCTCATGCCGATAAGAATGATCCAGTCTACTACGCTAACTTCGGTGATGCAGCGGCGGCAGTCATTCTTGAACAAGCTGAGGATGTGGTCGGTTTCATTGACTCTATCTACCAAACGGATCCTTGTGTTTGCGATAATTCCAAATTCCCGTGCGCAGGCCTGGCTAAACTGGGTAAACAAGGTGTAGCGGCTGGAGAGTTTAATGTGAAGTTTATTCCTTTTGATGATTCCATTTGCATAGATGCTGCTTCTGAGTCTATTCGTACTCTACTGTCTAACAACAATATCGCGCCTGAAGCCATTAAAGCAGCCTGCTTCTCACAGTTTTCATTGCCTAATATCTTAGAGATGTGTAAGAAAGTCGGCATTGATCGCAATGTAGCGGTATACATAGGGGATGAATTCGGATATACCTCTACCAGCAGCCCATTTATTGCTCTACATAAAGCTGTAACTACTGGAAAGATCGAACGTGGTGATAAAGTCCTGTTCTGGACAGTGGGCGCCGGTTGGCAAAATGTAGCATTTGTTATTGAATATTAGGAGCTGTATAACAAAAAGCGGCAAGCTAGGGATTCACCTAAGCTTGCCGCTTTTTAATATAAATATGAACGCAACATCAGGACTTACTTGCAAAGGTGAGCCCCTTTTCCGCGAGAGCACTCCGTAATAGGACGATCGCCTTTGGCCCCAATCCATGTAGCTGCAGAAGCTCTCCTTCAGTAAGCTTGCTGAATTGTTGAAGCTGAACATATCCAGCCCCATGCAGGGCTCGAAGCGCCGGCTTAGATAGTCCGCCCGGCAGATCAGATTCGGTTCCGTTAACCATAGATATATACAGCTCCTTTATCACTGATATCCTTCATGCTTCTCCCAACCCATGGTACGCGCTACAGCGTCCTTCCAGGCGTTGTAACGACCTTCCCGCTCAGTTATACCCATCTCAGGCGAGAAGACCCTCTCAGCCTTGTTGAAGCTCTCTAGCTGGGCACGTGTCCAGACTCCGGACGTTAACCCGGCCAGAAGCGCCGCACCCAAAGCTGTTGTCTCCGCATAGGTTGTTCTAGTAACCTCACTGCCCAGGATATCAGACTGGAATTGCATCAGCAAATCGTTACGCACAGCTCCGCCATCCACACGAAGGCCGGTCAATGGCATGCCTGCGTCTTTTTCCATAGCTCCTATTACATCTCTAGATTGAAAGGCTAAGGACTCCAATGTAGCTCGTACCAGATGTCCTGAGGTAGTGCCTCTAGTAAGGCCAAATATGGCTCCACGGGCATACATATCCCAATAGGGTGCCCCCAGTCCGGTAAACGCAGGCACAACGATAACCCCTTCACTGTCCTCTACTTCCCGTGCTTTATCTTCTGAGCCTGCTGGCTCCTCTATAAGACCAAGCCCCTCCTGCAGCCACTGAACGGCCGCTCCGGCCACGAACACACTGCCCTCTAGGGCATAATAGAGTTCATCTCCCATACCCCAAGCTACAGTGGTCAACAAGCCATGGCTGGAGGCTACAGCTTCTGTGCCTGTGTTCATTAGAATAAAGCAGCCTGTACCATAGGTGTTTTTGGCACTGCCGGGTTCTAGACAAGTATGTCCAAACAATGCGGCCTGTTGATCTCCAAGTACAGAGCGAATTGGAATGTCCGCCCCGAACCACTGTTTGTCTGCTACTCCAAATTCGCCACCAGACATTCTTACTTCTGGCAGAATGGCACGCGGAATACGAAGCTCTTCCATTAGCTCTTCATCCCAGCACCGTTCATGAAGATTAAACAGCATCGTACGTGAGGCATTGGTAACATCAGTGACATGTACGGCTCCGCAAGTAAGTCTCCAAATTAACCAGCTGTCGATCGTCCCTGCTAGAAGTTCCCCACGATTCGCCCGTTCTCGGGCGCCATCCACATGATCCAGTATCCAGGAGATTTTGGTAGCTGAGAAATAAGCATCTACAACAAGGCCCGTCTTGCTCGCTATAACTTGCTCCAGCCCTTTACTTTTAAGTTCTTCACATTGCTCTGCAGTACGCCTGTCCTGCCACACAATCGCAGGGTATATCGGTTTGCCCGTTATTTTATCCCAGATTAAAGCTGTTTCTCTCTGATTGGTTATTCCGATGGCAGAGATCTCCTCAACTGCTATGCCACCCCGCGCAATCGCATCTCTTGCCGCTGCGAGCTGTGACGCCCAGATTTGCTCAGGGTCATGCTCTACCCAGCCTGGATGGGGGAAGGATTGTTTAACTTCATATTGACCTTGTGAGACCCATTTAGCCTCCGTATCGAACAATATGGCTCGTGAGCTGGTAGTACCTTGGTCTAAAGATAAAATCATTCTATGCCCTCCCAAGCAAAACCTACAAGATATGTTCCACGATGAACAAGATTAATGTGTTTGTTTCAACAAAAAGCACCTCTGCTGTCAGAGGCGCTATCACACATTGTGTTTGGAATTACTGTTTTTCGACAGGAAGTCTTAGCGTAAAGGTTGTACTTTCGCCTAGTTTGCTTGAAGCTGAGATGGTCCCGTGATGCGACTCTACAATATTTTTAACAATCGCAAGCCCAAGTCCCGTTCCACCTGATTCTCCCCGTACACGCGCCTTATCAGCTTTGTAGAAGCGGTCAAATATATACGGCAGATCCTCTGGTGGAATTCCAACCCCTTCATCCTGAATTTTAATCTCAAGATAACGACGGCCTTCTAATACACAAGTTCCTGTATGAACCGTGATTTTTTTGCCACCCTGTGTGTGGCGAAAAGCATTATCAAGTAAATTGGTTAAGACTTGTTCCAGCTTATCCTCATCCGCTGCCTTCAGAACAGCAATATCACTCTCTTGCTGTAAGTGAAGATGGATATCGCGCTCTTTCGCACGTACAGAAAATTTACGGTAGACTCGTTCCAGCAGTTCATTCATGTCCACCTGAGCTTTCATCATATCCGTATGTCCGGCTTCCATTCGGGCAAGATCAAGCAAATCCTTAACCAGACGCCCCATACGCAGTGATTCGTCATGAATGACCTGGATCAGCTCACTGCTTTCTTCGGGGGATGAAGCCATCCCGTCCAATAAAGCCTCACTGTACCCTTGCATCATCGACAATGGAGTACGGATTTCATGGGAGACATTAGCTACGAAGTCTCTGCGCATCTTTTCCAGACGCACCTCTTCCGTCACATCCCGCAGTACAGCAACTACTCCCCGAATGCTGCCTTCAGAATATAACGGTGCCATATGAACAGACCAGACGCCCTGCCGTACATGTACATTGGAGCGGTCATCGCCACCTTGCTTCAAGGTGCTTAAAAATAAAGGACGCAGGGGAGGTGGAACACTACTCTCAGCCGTTTCGGGATGAAGCTCAGCATCACTCGCATGTTCCCACTGCAAATCGCTCCAGCTCTCTAGCAGAGCTTGGCCGTGCGGATTGGTCAAAATAATCTGCCCTTCAATGTCAAAGGTGATCACAGCATCGCTCATACTGCGCAGTACGCTAGACAGATGCCCCTTCTCATGATGCAGACTGCGGATATTCTCTTCAAGCTCCTCAGCCATATGGTTAAAGGAAGTCGCCAACTGGCCAATTTCATCACTTGTGACAAGCGTAAGCCTTGTTCCGTATTCACCCCGTCGAATGTTATTCGCAGCTTCAATGACACGCTGCATCGGCTGAGTGATTTTGGTAAACAAAAACAACGCAAAAAATGTCGTCAAAGAAAATCCGATCATACAAGTATACATAAATAAACGTTTGATATCTCCGGAATTGGCAAAGTTACTGTCTATGTAGGGAAGCAAAAATAACCCCAAGGTAATAAGCACGACAGCGACCAGGCAGATGATCGTAACCCACAGTTTGCCGACAAGACTTCTCCAGAAGTTCACTTATTTAGGTACCTCTAGTTTGTAACCTACGCCCCATACGGTCGTAATCATCGCTGCAGATTCCGGTGATACTTTATTCAGTTTTTCACGAAGACGTTTTACGTGAGTATCTACAGTACGCAAATCTCCGAAAAATTCATAATTCCAGACATCCTTAAGCAGTTCTTCACGAGAAAATACTTTATCAGGCGAAATAGCCAAATAATGCAGAAGTTCATATTCTTTAGGTGTCAAACTTACTTCTTCACCACCAGCAGTCACACGGTGAGCATCATGTTCAATAATAAGATGAGTAAATACAATGTTATTGCTGGAATTGCTCTCCTTGGACAAGAAAGCAGTCGCCGAAGAACGGCGCATAATAGCCTTCACCCGGTAAATGACTTCACGTGGACTGAAGGGCTTCACAACGTAATCGTCTGCGCCCATCTCAAAGCCTTGAACACGGTTGATCTCTTCCCCTTTAGCTGTAAGCATTAAGACCGGTGTTGACTTCACTCCTCTGAGTCTTGTCAGCACTTCCATCCCATCGATGCCAGGCAGCATAACATCCAGCAAAATCAGACCGTAGTCATTTGCTGTTGCTTTACGAAGAGCGATTTCTCCGTCTTCCGCTTCATCGATTTCATAACCTTCTTTTTCAAGATACATCTTTAGCAGGCGGCGAATGCGTTCCTCATCATCCACTACCAGAATTCTGTTTAAATGATCTGCCATTTCACTACAACCCCTTCATCAATACAGTAGAACGTAACCTTTAAACCATTGTGCAACGTTAACAGGTAAACTATGCTCAGTCCGTCCCCGCGTAAGAATGAAGTCCGGCGATGACTAAATTAACGCCAACCAGAGTAAACATTACGACCAGGAAGCCAAGCACAGCCAGCCAGGCAGATTTTCTTCCTTGCCATCCACGAGCCAAACGTAAATGAAGATAAGCGCTATAGAAGAGCCAAGTGACAAGCGCCCAGACTTCCTTAGGGTCCCATCCCCAGAATCTTCCCCAAGCGATTTGCGCCCATATCATTGCAAAGATCAAAGCGCCTAATGTGAAAATAGGAAAGCCAATGGCTATCGCCCTATACGTAATCTCATCTAGATCGCCCTCATCAATTCCGTCCATCACTGGGTGTAAAGCAGTGCCCAGCGGTTTACGTACGATCAAGCGAAGAACTCCGTAGAGGATTAATCCGGAAAGGAGTGACCAAATTACAGTATTAAACTTCCGTCCAGCATTTACACCATTCATCCAAGATGGTGCCTCAAAGAGTGGTTCTTTTATGCCAAGAAACGACTGGAAGCTCTCAATTTCGCTATTGTGAGGTGCCACAATCGGCGGCATTCGATAACTCACTTTCTCTATTGTACTATTTTCCTGCCCGGGGCTGTCAATCGTAACGTTCGGACGGACAAAAACAGTTTCATAGCCTGCTCCGCGGAATGCAAAAACAGAACCCAGAAACCCAATTATAACAATGATTGAAAAGAGAGTAAATTCGACCAGCCTCTGTTGCTTGCGATCCGCCTTCTCTTTACTGGAAAAATTGACTGTTCGCAGCAGATACATCAGTCCCGCCGCAAACCCTACTGCGAAGAAGGATTCACCTAGTGCAGCCAGTGTTACGTGAATCTTTAAGTAGTTCGATTGAAGAGATGGAATCAGCGGCTGTACTTCCTGTGGAAATACTGCGGCATAAGCCATCACAATAATACTGATTGGAACTGCAAAAAGACCCAAGATTACCTTACGATAAATAGCGTACATCACAGTAAAGGCAACCATCACCATCATCGATAAAAAAGTCATGAACTCATACATGTTGCTGACCGGAATATGCCCTGAGCCCGCCCAGCGTGTAAAGAAATAAATAAGATGAAAGATAAGACCTATTGAAGAGAAAATAAAAGCAATTTTGCCCCAACGTGCGGTATGTTCCTCCGGCTTGCGGCCTGACCACTTGCGACCCATGATGGCGATAGTGAATAACATAAACGAACCGCTGTATAATAAAAATGCGGCAATAAAGACAGCGCTGCTGATGTCGAGCAAGCTCATGAAAGGCCTCCTCCATTATCTAATGATTTTTCATCGACTACCAGATCTACTTTTTCTAAAATAGAAACGATCTCACGGCGGAACCCGAACCAGTTCTTGTTCGTATGTCCTCCGAGGATAAGCTCCCCGTTAGCAACGGTAAGCCAGATACGTCTATGCTGCCAGTAGAAGCCAAGCACTAAACCCAGCATCACGATTGCTGCACCTAGCCATACAAACGGCATTGCACGATCAATACGTATATTCAAGTAAGTAGTCGATTCCGAAAAATCAACGTCGCTCATGTTGTCCACTTCAAGCTCAAGAAATCTATTGCTCCCGCCAAGCTTATCGTTAATGGCAGCCTGTTGAAACTGCGCCTTATCCACCTGTTTAGGAAAATAGAAATACTGCTGCCCTTCCACCGGGAGATCCGGACCTTGTATCAGGAACAAAAAAGCAGGTGCATTCGGATAAGGTGATTTGGAAATCGGCTGACCCTCCTCATTTAGACCAAAATCCATATACTTTTCTTTCAAAGTTAAAGTATAAGGACCCGCCTGAATTGCCCGCTGAGGGTTCTTCATGTCCAGCTTAAATTTGCCGTACGCCTCGCCAGTGGTGGAATTCTTAAGCTCAGGCTGTACCGAACGCAGCACAGGGGTCAGATCATAATCAAACTGATACGCTTTCAATCCTTTATAATCCAAAGGTGAATTTACTTGGATATCATGTTTCGTCACCTCGGATAGCTGCGGTTCCTTCGAAGGGTCTCCACAATCCGCGGTGCATTCATAAAGCACAGCTTGGGTCTGGAATAGCTTTGGAAGTATTTTTTTGCCGCGAAATTCCTCAGGCATCTCTTCCTCCGTATAAAACTCCACGGTAAATTTCTCATTTTTCAAATAATAGGTGGTGTCCGGAATCTGTGTGATCTCCCCTTGCGGGAAAGCAAGATGCTGATCCATGTTCAGTCCCGGCAATCCTCTTGCTAATACAGCAAGTAAAAAAATAATTAAGCCAATATGTATTACATAAGGTCCCCAGCGGCTGAAGCGATGTTTCTCTGCCAGCAGAGCCCCTCCATCCGTCTTCACGCGATAGCCCTTTTTACGCATAGGCTGAATTACCCGGGCTACCCAAGCTTCTGGTTCCTCTTGTACTTCAGTCACTAACACAGCTTTTTGCCGAGTTAAGAACTGACGATGTTTCCGAATCTTCTGTCTGGTTAAAGCCTTATAGAGCGGAAGTACTCGATCCAAGCTACAGATCACAAGTGAAGCGCCGATCATTACGAGTAGAGTTACAAACCACCAGGATTCGTATGTATGTGAAAGTCCAAGTTTGTGATAAATATATCCGGCTGTTCCGTACTCTTGCTTGTAATAAACTGAGGCATCAATATTAAGAAAAGTACTCTCCTGCGGGAAAATCGTCCCCAGCATAGAGCCTATAAGTGTCAACACGATCAGATAGATCGCTATTTTGACGGAAGAGAAAAAGTTCCACACCCGATCAATAATCCCCGGGTTAACGCGCTGAGATCGGCGAGCTACGCCATCGTAACGCATTTCCAAATTCTCGCCCCAGTCTGATTCCTTCCCCAACGGCTTCCCGCATGCTTCGCATAAAACAGTACCTACAGGGTTCTGGTGACCACATTCACATTTGGTATTGGTTATAAATGCCTCGCGTTCACTCATCAATCCACCAGCTTCCCAATTTGATCATCAAGTGAATTCAAATCAAGCTGGCCGATATGAATGTTGTCAATTTTACCCTTGGAATTAATGAATAAGGTAGTTGGCAGCGGAGAAATACCATAACTTCGTACAGCATCACGTCCAGTGTCCATCAAAATCGGAAAATCGATGTTTACCTGCTTCACAAAATTCTCGACAGTCATCCGGTCTTCGCCCACATTAATGCCTAAGACCACTACGTCTTTGTCCTTCCATTTCTCCCATTGCGCTTGGAGAGCCGGCATTTCTTTGACACAAGGTGCACACCAAGAGCCCCAGAAATTAAGCACAATAGTCTTGCCCTTATATTCGTCTAGGGTATGAGCCAGACCGTCAAGCCCAAGCAAATCAAAGGAAGGTGCTTTGCTCCCTTCCTCTGGTTTGCCGCTTCCCCCAAATACAGAGGAACCGATGGCATAACCGCCCACTATAACAATTAGAAACAGAATTACGATTTGAATTGGTTTTCTTGCTTTACCCACACGTAAAGCCCCCTTCTGTGACGCAACTCATACTTATGTTGTAAGGTGTGAACATCCTATGAACATTATAGCGAATTTCGTCACAGCTTTAGGGGGTTTAATTGTGAATATTCTGTGTCTTTATGACTCTTTACGTGGAGTTCTTTCTTTAAGCAATCCTGCTTTGGCAATTTGCTGCAGATGGTTAATTTCATCCTTGGTCAAATGACGGTAAGAGCCACGTTTGAGATTTTGCAGCATAATATCCCCGAATGAAATCCGTTTCAGACGGAGTACGGGGTGTGAAATCGCATCAAACATGCGTCGTACCTGACGGTTACGTCCCTCGTGAATCGTGATGCTGATAACCGCTTCCTTATTTGCCTCATCAATATCCTTGTACTCTACTTCCGCAGGCGCTGTCATGCCATCTTCCAGCTTGATGCCAGCTTTCAGCTTGTCCAATGCAGTGCCATGCGGTATACCCTTGACCGTAGCATGATACGTCTTAGGTACATGATGCTTCGGATGAGTCAGCAAGTTAGCAAAGTCCCCATCATTCGTCAGCAGCAGCAAACCTTCCGTATCGTAATCGAGCCGGCCTACAGGGTAAACCCGTTCAGTAATTCCTTTTAGGTAGTCCGTTACAACCTTACGACCCTTTGGATCGGAAGCGCTTGTGATTACTCCCTTAGGTTTGTTGAACATAATATAGATTTTGTTCTCGCCCCGGATCAGTCTACCGGAAACTTTAATAATATCTGTTGCGGGGTCCACCTTCGTGCCAAGCGTAGTTACGAGTTCCCCGTTGACTTCCACTTTACCGGCCAAAATCATTTCTTCACACTTGCGTCTGGACGCCACACCGGCCTGCGCCAAAATTTTCTGTAATCTTTCCATATTCGACTAGTCACCTCAGATCAATGATAACCATCAGAGGGATAAATCACAAGTTCATTCCAAGGAAAAAATGCTCCTGGGCAGGAATTATTGTGGGGTTCGATGATTAAAGGGGAGATTTGGTAGCGTTCTACTAATTCTAAAACAAGTTTAGCCGTTGCAAAAAGCTGCTCCTGCCTTCCGGATATTGGAGGATCGCCCACTTCCTTACCAAAATCACCTTCCAAACAAATATGAATATACTCCGGATCTGTCAGTAGCGGTGCTGCATAAATCGCGCCATCCACTCCTACCCAGAAGTCAAAACCTTTACCGTTAATGGATGTGCAGCTAGAATGATGCAGAATAAAGCCTTTATAGTTCATTGCGGAATGCCCCCCTCCACATTGCTGCAATAGCATATGTTCAGGGGGGCAATGGGGTGACTATCCAAATAATAGCAAACACACAGCGATCGCGGCGACAAAGCCGACAACATCGGAGAACAGGCCAACCTTAAGCGCATAACGGCCATTCCGTACGCCTACAGCCCCAAAGTAAACGGTCAAAACATAAAGCGTAGTATCTGTGCTCCCCTGTATGGTGGAAGCAATCATACCAATTAAAGAATCCGGACCATGCACACGGATTAGATCCGTAGTGTAAGCAAGCGACCCAGTCCCCGTAAGCGGCCGCAAAAGACCAAGCGGCAATACTTCTGCCGGAACACCAAGCCCCCGCAGGGCTGGGGATATGAAGCCCATAAAAAAGTCCAGCGCACCGGAAGCGCGAAAAACGCTGATCGCAACCAGCATCCCCACAAGATGGGGAATAATCGCAATGGCCGTGCCAAACCCATCTTTCGCACCTTCAACAAAGGATTCGTAGACTGGCACTTTGCGCGTAAAAGCATAGAGCGGGATGAACGTGATCATGACCGGAATCGCCCATGCCGATATGAGACTGATAAACTGGTACAAATCACGTTCACCCTTTCAATGAGGAATTAGGGAGTGTTGTCTTCGCCAAAGGAGGAACCCCGGACTTTGCTGAAGGGGGCTTCGGCGGTTTGCGCAATAAAGTCAACCTTCGGAAAAACCGGTCTGCCGCAATCGCTGCAAGTGTAGCCACGGCCGTTGCTGCAAGTGTTGTACCTACTATGCCTGCGGGATCGGCTGAACCATAGTTTAACCGGATGGCAATCAGTGTGGCCGGGATAAGCGTAATGCTTGCTGTGTTAAGCGCTAGAAGAGTACACATGGCTGGTGTCGCGGTCTCTTTATCAGGGTTGAGCTTTTGCAGCTCCTGCATCGCCTTGATGCCCATTGGCGTTGCGGCATTGCCTAGTCCGAGCAGATTAGCACTCATATTGGAGAGAATATATCCTATGGCAGGATGCCCTTTCGGCACATCAGGGAATAAAAAAGCTACGACAGGGCCAAGCACCTTGGCAATCTTTTTAAGCAAACCTGCATCTTCTGCTATCTTCATAATCCCAAGCCAGAACACAAGCACACTGATTAAGCCAAAACTTACCGTTACCCCACTCTTGGCTCCGTCGAATACGGCGGCTGTAAACTCATCCATTCTGCCGTTAACGGCGGCGAACAGAAAACCGATGATGATCATTCCTAGCCAAATCCCGTTAATCATGGATACGCCTCCTTCTTCATTCATCAGCCCATTTTCTTATTTCGAACTCGCTCCCATTTCAAATAGAGCCTTCAGTGCACTGCCCAGCGCCTGGAACCAATTATTTGCCGGGTAAGCCTGTGCTAGTGTTGGACTGTACTTTTTCATATAAGCAGATTGCTCAGGAGGCAGGTTCTCAGGAGTATACACCGGCACGCGACCTATTTCTTTTCCGCCCAGCTCCAGCACAAGCGCTCCTTGCAATCCAAAATTCGCTCGTGTAGCTTCGGCTGAAGCACTTTCCTTCTGATTTAAAACAAGTTTCGTGATCACTCTATTTTGTTCACCTTGTCCAAGTGGATAAGCAAAGGTTTTGGAGGTTACAAAGTTATAGCCCGTCACGGCATCACCACGTTCGATCAGTGTTTTGAGCGGATAGTGATTAAACCCGAAGTTTAGCAGGGAAGCATGATCATTCCAGTCATCGCCGTCATTTATAGTAACTGCGACAAGCTGCTGGCCGTTTCTGGTGGCAGAGCTGACAAGGCAGCGCAGTGCTTTTTTTGTATAACCTGTCTTTACACCGTCCGCTCCCTCGTATAAATACAGCATCTTATTTTTGTTTCTCCATTTGTAATCCCATTTCTCATTTGGATTGTCTGCAGTTTTCTCCTGCGTCTTCACAATTTCTTTAAATACAGGATTATGAAGAGCATAAGCGGTCAGAACAGCCAAGTCGTTAGCACTAGAATAATGCCCTTCAGCGTCAAGACCATGGGGATTAGCAAAATGAGTATGGGTTAGCCCTAGCTCCTCAGCCTTAGCGTTCATAAGGTATACAAAACCTTCCTCAGAACCACCGATATGCTCAGCGATCGCCGTTGCTGCATCATTCCCTGAGCGCAGCATCAGGCCATACAGCATATTTTCCAGCGTCATCTCTTCTCCCTGCTGCAAGTAAATAGAAGAGCCTTCTTTCGCATAGGCATTTTTTCCTACTTTGACTTTAGAGGCTAAATCACCATTCTCAATGGCGACGAGGGCGGTCATAATTTTGGTCAAGCTGGCAATAAGCATAGGCTCATCCCCACGGCTGCTGTACAAAATACGCCCAGATTCCACATCAATCAGTGCCGCTGCTCTTGCATGTGTAGAGATAGAGCTGTTCTCGGCCTGAATTGAAGATAGCGGCGCCAGAAGCAGCAGCGAAAGGCACAATATTAAGGCGAATGGCCATTTACGGGTTATTGTCTTCATGTTCATCCTCCGGCTTCTTATCGGATCTTAAGTAAAAGTGTTTATGTTGTACAAGTGTATGCGGACCAGCCTTAGGGTATGTCCACTCCTTAGGATGTTCCACACAAAATATCCCCACAACGTGAGGCTTTGCTTCGATACATTCTCAGGTAATTTGGGGATCAAAATATACTTTCTGGCACGTCAAAAAAGGGACACCGCCTGTGTATGGCGATATCCCCGAGGCTATTTGTAGAATTATGTGTACCTAATGAGTTGAAGATTGAGATGTACTTGGATCGGTTTTAACAGGTGCTGCTGCCGGTGTGGCAGGTGTTGGCGGCGTTTGAGCTGCAGCATTGCCGGTTTGGAACATCGTTTGAATTTTGTCGATGAGCCCTGGTGTTGCATCGATGATTTTTTCGAATAGGTGCGTTTGATTGTCCAGAGGGACAATATTCACTCCATCCTTACCTACCACTAAAAAAGCGATCGGTCGAATGGAGACGCCTCCCCCGCTACCTCCACCAAATGGAAGCATTTTGACTCCACCTTGGGAGCTTGAACCACTTATAGAATCTTCTACTCGATAATCACTACCACCAGCAGCAAATCCAAAGGCAACTTTACTGATAGGCAGGATAATGCTGCCGTCAGGGGTTTGTACTGGATCACCGACAATGGTATTCACATCTACCATACCCTTGATATTTTCCATCGCTGTTTGCATTAGGCCTTGAATAGGATGGTCGCTCATATTGTTTCCTCCTTTAATTGAGTACGATTTCTCTTTCTTCTACAGCGTATATCATCCCCACATCCGCCCATTTGTATGTAACTTTCATTTTAAACTTTCCCGTGTGGCTCCTGACGCATCTGTTTCAGCAGATTTCTCCAATGGCCGATCCCGCCTTTTTCACGCAAGACACGCCGAGATAGTCGCATTAAGGCATACAAAGTATAGCCGACTGACATTTTCCCCTTACAGACAAACTCCATTGCAAAACAAAGCTCATCTTCAAAAACAGGCTTAACAAAAATTCGAGGATGCTGCTGCAATTTTACCCACTGCGAAATAAAACCAACAATACTCCACTTCAGGCCCCAAACCGCTCCCGATGCGGTCGCAGTGTCTGCTGCATCACCAAGAGAGAAATCGGTGGACCAATCGAGCTTTGATATTTTGACATGAGCTACAGTCTCTTTTAACCATTCCTTCAAGCCGCGTGTAGATTTCACAGCTTGGTTAACATTGGCGCGCCAGTGCATTACTCTTTCTTTATCAAATATCTCTTCTTTTACGGTATCTACACCTGTCGTCGCAGTCCCTGTCTCTTTAAACTTTCCCCACACACCCTGCTCCAATCCCTTAAAGACCAATTGGGGAAGTTCATAGTGAAGCTTTATCAAACCAAAAAGAGAGGTAACATCTAATTCGAGCAGGTCATTTTTTCCATGTTTATAACACCGTATGCGGAAATCGATAGATGAAGACAGGACCAGGATCAGTGCCAGTACAAGCAAAACAAGGGGAATTGCAAGCCATAACGTCACGTATTTACCTCCAAGAAACCTTAATAATGGGAACCTTTGGTTTAGTATGGCAATTTAAGCTGGAAAAAATTCGGGGTTTGCATAAAAAATATGAGCTTAAATAAAATAGGGACTGTCCCAAACCACATAAATGGTTTAAGGGCAGTCCCTTCAATACAATTATTAGCGTTCTCGTACGAACTAAGGCAGCTCGACATCCTCAAAAGTCATTTGAGTATCCAGCTTATTGAACAATAGCTGTGTCTCTTCTTCCAAATTATCCGTGGACTCAAAATTTGTCGGTTCCGGCAGATCCTTTAGACTGGCAAGACCAAAGCTCTCCAAGAAGGATTTAGTCGTCCCGTACAAAATTGGCCGGCCTACCGCTTCCGCACGACCAACCTCATGAATCAAATCCTTGTTATTCAGCGTATGAATTGCGCGTTCCGACTTCACACCCCGGATCTCTTCAATCTCCACCCGCGTAATCGGTTGGCGATAAGCCACGATTGCGAGAGTCTCTAAGGCAGCCTGAGACAAGGTTGATCTGGATGGTGAATAGGCCAGACGCTCAAAATAGTGGGCATGATCAGGCAATGTAGCCAGCCGATAGTTCCCGGCAATTTGCACTACCTGTAAGCCCCGCTCCTGTGCTACATAATCTTCTTTCAGTTCCTCTAAGGCTCCGGCCGCAAGCTCTGGGCGCTGTTCCGTAATTTCAGCCACTTGGCGTACAGAGATTCCTTCATCCCCTGATAGAAACAGCAGACCCTCAATAATCGATTTCAGCGTTTTGTAATCCATTGAAGTGTTCTCCTCCTCTCCACTCCATTACGATGTCATCAAACAATTTCTCTTGGTAGCAAAAAATCGCCTTCATTTTCATCAGTTCCAGAATCGCAAGAAAAGTAACTACGATTTCGTGCCGTGCCATTTCATCGTGAAGCAGTGCCGAGAAATGCAGCTTACCGCCTGTTCCTCTGCGCTGCAGCGCATCTGATACATCACGTATACGATCTTTTACCGATATTTCATCCCGGGTGATCCGCTGGTAAGAAGACCTTCTGGCAGCCTTACTTAGCGCTTTACGAAAAGCGGCTATTAAGTCTGAGGTATGTAGTCCTTTTAGCGTTTGATCAATCTCTTCTGGCACGAATGGACCCAAATCCTCAGGCTCCTTCGTAAAAATCAAGCTCCGCTCGCTCTCCATATCCATTAAATGTACAGCAATACTCTTGAACTTACGATACTCAATCAGTCGCTGAACAAGTTCAGCTCGTGGATCAAATTCATCCTCTTCGTAATATTCAAAATCATCGATCTCAATGACCGGTGGTTTGGGCAGCAATAGCTTGCTCTTTATAGATAAAAGGGTAGCGGCCATCACGAGAAATTCACTCGTAATATCCAATTCAAGCTCCTGCATGCTACGCAGGTATTCCATATACTGTTCGGTGATCTCGGCGACCGGAATGTCCTGGATGTCGATTTCCGCCTTATCAATTAAATGCAAGAGCAGATCCAGCGGACCTTCAAACGTCTCCAGCTTGTACAATACAGTCACGAAGCATCCTCCCGCCAAAAAAAGTAAAGTGCAGCGCCCGTCTGGACGCTACACAAGTAGAAAGGGCTCTTATAATCCATGCTTTCTTCTTATACTATAAATAAGCACGAATTCGACTGATTCGTCAATAGCTGACTTACTTAAACAGTTTGTTAAGATTCGCCATTTCAATCGCAGCAGTCGCAGCATCCCAGCCTTTATTGCCTGCTTTGGTTCCTGAACGCTCGATGGCCTGTTCAATATTTTCAGTAGTGACTACGCCAAAAATGGTCGGCACGCCGGTCTTAAGATTGATAGCGGCTACTCCTTTGGCAACTTCATTACATACATAATCATAGTGTGTAGTGGAACCACGGATAACCGTTCCTAAGGTGATTACAGCGTCGTATTTGCCGCTTTCAGCCATTTTTTGCGCGATCAACGGAATTTCAAATACCCCTGGAACCCAAGCAACATCCACTTCATCATCACCAACACCATGGCGTTTAAAGGCATCAAGTGCACCTGACAAAAGTTTGCTGGTAATAAATTCATTAAAACGTCCTACAACAACTCCGTATTTTAACCCCTCAGAAACTAAGTGACCTTCTAAATATTTCGGCATATCCATCATCTACCCTTCGTTTTTTATAATGTATGGTTAAGCTTTCGAATCCTCATTTTGTTCAATATCGTCAAAAGACAGCATATGTCCAAGCTTCGCTTGCTTCGTGTGGAGATAATTAGTGTTGTCCTTGTTCTCCGGCATTTGTATCGGCACGCGCTCAACGACTTCCAACCCATAACCCTCCAGCCCTTTGATCTTACGCGGGTTGTTCGTGAGCAGACGGATTTGGCGCACACCCAGATCCTTCAGAATCTGTGCTCCAATTCCATAGTCACGCAGATCTGCTGGAAAACCAAGCTTTAGATTCGCATCTACAGTGTCAAGACCTTCCTCTTGCAGCTTGTAAGCCCGAAGCTTATTGATAAGGCCAATACCTCTGCCTTCTTGGCGCATATAGAGTAACACGCCCCTACCGGCAGTTTCGATCTGCCGCAGTGCAGCTTCAAATTGCGGGCCGCAATCACAGCGATGGGAGTGGAATACATCACCAGTCAGGCATTCGGAATGTACACGTACAAGCACTGGCTCATCGCCGGAAATATCGCCTTTTACCAAAGCTACATGCTCTTTATCATCCACTTCATTTGTATAAGCAATGGTCTGGAAATCTCCAAAATCGGTAGGAAGTCGTACAGACACTTCGCGTGTGACGAGTTGTTCTTTTTCGTTGCGATAATGAATAAGATCCTTGATACTGATCAGCTTAAGATCATGCTTGCGGGCAATTTCGATTAGATCAGGTAAGCGGGCCATTGAGCCATCTTCCTTGATAATCTCGCAAATGACACTGGCTGGATAAGCGCCACACATCCGCGCTAGATCAACAGCAGCCTCCGTATGTCCGGAGCGGCGCAGAACGCCACCTTTTTTCGCAATCAGCGGGAACATATGCCCCGGTCTGCGGAAATCAGCAGGTTTCGCTTTTGGATCGATCATGGCTTTAACGGTCAAAGATCTTTCCCCCGCAGAGATCCCAGTGGTTGTATCTTTATGGTCAACAGATACGGTAAAAGCCGTACCGTGATTATCGGTATTGTGGGTTACCATGGCTTGCAGTTCAAGTTCTGCCGCACGCTCCTGGGTAATAGGCATACAAACCAATCCACGTCCCTCAGTAATCATAAAATTGATGACCTCTGGTGTCGCACGTTCAGCAAGGGCTATAAAATCCCCTTCATTCTCACGATCTTCATCATCCACTACAATGATGACTTTACCGCGCATTAAGTCATATATTGCTTCTTCAATCGGATCCAAGACACTTTCCTTTTTCGATTGCTCGCTCATGATCCTATCCTCCTAAAAGCTTTACGAAAGATTATTCCCTTCTTCGTAAGCAAACTCTTTATTTAAACAAACCCGTTCGCCGCCAAAAAATCATGACTAATCCCGGAGCGGCTCTCGCCTTCCTCATCTTGGGCGGCTGAGCCATAATGCAATAAATGATCTACATATTTGCCAAGTACGTCACACTCGATATTCACACTATCCCCGGCCCGTTTGTGCGTCAGAACTGTTTCCCCTAACGTATGCGGAATAATGGACACTGCAAGCGATGTGGCTGTAGTCTTCACTACAGTTAAACTAATGCCGTCGATCGTGATCGATCCCTTGGGGATAATATATTTAAATAGTGATTTACGATCCGGTGCAATCTCGAATACAACAGCATTCTGATCACGTTTTACACTCTTAATAATGGCAGTGCCATCAACATGTCCTTGGACAATATGCCCTCCAAAACGCCCGCCGGCTGCCATCGCTCGTTCCAGATTCATCCGGCTGCCGGGCTTCAGTTCCTTCAGGTTGCTATTCCGGTAGGTCTGCGGCATTACATCCACTGTAAAGGAATGATCGCCCAAAGTTGTCGCCGTGAGGCAAACCCCATTGACGGACACACTGTCACCGATTTTTAGATCATCCATGATGACCGAAGCGGCAATATTCAGCACCATCATTTCCCCACCGGCGGAGACACTGCGCAAAACACCAACCTCTTCAATTAATCCGGTGAACATGATATCCCTCCTAAAAAGCATTACTTCCTCAAATTCACTTCTTGCATAGCTTTTGTTAGCGTACCGGAGTGCCGCTGATACATACATTATCTCCTAGCACTTTTACTTCCAATCCTTCAAGTGAGATCGCATCCTTCATCAGCTCTACACCCGGAAATACGAAAGTCCCTTTCGCTTCTGCACCACCGCCGACAATTTTTGGAGCGAAGAAAAGAATCACACGATCCACTAGCCCGCTCTCCAGCATCGCACCATTCAGCGTCCCCCCGCCTTCCAGTAAAATAGAGCCAATTTCCATTTCGCCAAGGGATATCATGGCCGCCTTCAGATCCACTCTTGGACCTGCTCCGCACACAACGATTTGAACGCCTACTTCCAGCAGTGCAGCCTTCTTAGCAGGATCTGCAGCATCGGTTGTTACAATAAGTGTAGGCGCTAGACCATCACATACAACTGCCGAATCCAGAGGAATACGTAGCCCGGAATCAATGATGATCCGCGTCGGGTTAATGCCAGGCACTTCTGTTCTTGTTGTCAGAGAGGGATTATCAGCAATCACTGTATTCACACCGACCATGATGCCCTGATGCCGATGCCGCAGCGTATGTACGATCTCCCGCGCTTCCCCATTCGAAATCCATTTACTGTCACCAGATTTGGTAGCTAGATTGCCATCAAGTGTACTTGCACTCTTCAGCGTAATAAAAGGTTGTTTTGTCAAAATATATTTGATAAAACGCTCATTCAATCGAAGCGCGCGATCACGCAACAAACCGACTTCGACCTCAATCCCTTGGTCACGCAGCATTTGGATTCCTCTTCCTGCCACCTGGGGGTTGGGGTCTTCACAAGCAACTACAACCCTAGCTACCCCTTCATCGATCAGCCTTTGGCTGCAAGGTGGAGTTTTTCCATAATGGCTGCACGGTTCTAGTGTGACATATGCCGTACTACCCTGTGCCTGCCCAGCTGCCATATTCAAGGCGTGCACCTCGGCATGCCCCGTACCTCGCTGTAAATGAGTTCCGAGTCCAATCATTGCTCCATTCTTCACCACAACGCAGCCAACAACAGGGTTAATTCCCGTCTGTCCTTGGGCACGTTCGGCCATGTCCAGTGCTAGCGACATATAAAACTCATCATTCATGTTGTCCATCTCTTCCTCCTATCCACTGCTGTCAATTCTTAAGCTAAAAAAAACAGAAAAACCCATCTCATTCTCCAGGAGGAGTTCAAGATGGGTTATGCGAGAGTTCATCGGCAGTCCAAATAAAAGTGTGCTTAAATAGCCGTCAATCGACGGGTATTGTGAAATATCGCACATGATTATATGAAAATACTGCGGTCCGCCAGTCCATTGCAGACAAGCGGTTAACCTCTCCTTCTTCCATCCAGACTATACTGTCGGTCCCGGAATTTCACCAGGTCCACCGTTCGCGTCAACAACGCGAGCCGGGTAGCGGACTAAGCACTGTAGATAAACTGAATAAGTTATTTCTACAACAGCATCACCGCCGGTAGGGAATTACACCCTGCCCTGAAGGATTGATCCTTTATTTAATTGAGATTCAAGTTTTCCTTACTAACAAAATTATCACTTACACCAGCGAAATGCAAGTGCGTTTATTATATTTACTTAAAATTTGTAACTAGATTATAGATTGTACTGAGTTTATAAAAGGAAACCAAGAAGCGCCAGGACAAGGACTCCTGGCGCTTCTTGGTTATATTTCAGGATTACAAACCACGTTCTTGTTGTTTCAAAAGATCACGAATTTCCGTAAGCAGCACGATATCCTCTGCAGGTGCTGGAGTCTCTACCACTTCAACTTTAACGGCTTCTTTGCGCTGAAATTTATTGGCGAGCTTGATCACCAGAAAGATGGAGAACGAAATAATAAAGAAATCCACAACCGATTGTAAAAATAGTCCGTAAGGTATTTTCAGGTCCGTAGTGACTTCAAGCACCCGGTCCTTTAAATCTATACCACCCGTAAGCAAACCTGCAATTGGCATAATAATGTCATTTACTAATGAAGTTACAATCTTTCCGAATGCAGCTCCAATAATGACCGCAACCGCTAAATCAAGAACATTTCCTTTTAAGGCAAAAGCTTTAAATTCTTTCCACATATACCAAATAACCCCCAACATATATAATTTGAAATTATTATAGCATAGTAGCTTCCTATTTCTTAAGACTTGTTAAGAAACTATTAAGTTTCCCTTTACTTTTATCTGCCACCGCTGTTAAGAAGTTTCCTGTTAAATAAAGTTTAAGAATTATTTCTTACATGATAGAGCCATGGCTGAAAATGTATTATCTACAAATCAACACATGGATTGAGGTACAGCGATCAGAGCAAACTAAAAGGAAAAACCAAACTGGCATAATGCTGTGGGGGATTTGGTCTTTTATTCCACTAATTTATTAGCTGCTATACAGTACCTTTGCCTTCACTGGTCTTCAAATGAGGCTTCCAAACAAGAAAATGTTGTATACTTCTTATAGCAAGAATTGCGCTTTACAAGCAAGAAAGGACGCTGAGAAATGCACAACGCAACGCTGCTATTGGTGGACGACGAAGCCGAGATTATTAAACTAATGCAGATCTATCTGGAGAACGAGGGTTACCGGCTGTTAACTGCCAAAGACGGGCTGGAAGCACTCGAAATTATCAATAGAGAGATTATAGACCTCATGGTTCTTGATATCATGATGCCTAATATGGACGGCATTGAGGCTTGTATTAAAATTCGTGAAACGCAAAAATTTCCGATCATCATGTTATCTGCTAAAGGGCAGGAACTTGATAAAATCACCGGACTAAGCGTAGGTGCAGATGATTATGTTACGAAACCTTTTAGTCCGCTGGAGTTAGTTGCCCGTGTTAAATCCCAGCTGCGCAGAACTCGAAATTACATGGCAGATCTAAACGCCGCCAAACAGGATGAAATCATCATTGATGGTCTGGTTATTAATTCGGTTACGCATGAAGTAAGTGTGGATGATCAGCCCGTTAAGCTTACCCCGCGAGAATTTGCGATTCTAGAGCTGCTCGCCCGTAATAAGGGACAAGTCCTAAGCATGGAGCAGATCTACGCCAAAGTATGGAAAGAACAATTTCTGGAAAGCAACAATACACTTATGGTGCATATTCGTAAAATCAGAGAAAAAATAGAAGAAAATCCGCGTAAACCACAATACTTAAAAACGGTATGGGGCGTTGGCTACAAACTGGAAAAAGGAGGTCCTTCTAGTTGAACTTTAAACGATTCGATACCCTATCCTGGAAAATAGTTGGCTTCAGCTTAACGAGCCTAGCACTCACCGCTTTAATCTTAATGGGCGGCTATTATGGCACTTCACTATTGCTGTGGTTAAATCCTTCACGCTCCTTTTGGGGAGTCAGACTCATTCTCTGGGTGATCAATACCATTGGATCAACGCCAGTTGTGATTCTTATAGGGATTCCTTTATTTATTTTTTTCATCCTAAAGCTGTCCAGAAATACAACTAAGAATCTTCATAACATTACGAGCGGAGTTCAGGCCATTGCGGATGGCAATTTATCTTTCACGGTGCCGGTAACAGGTACGGATGAACTCGGAAAGCTCGCTGAAAATATGAACACTATGGCTGGCAAGCTAAAATCTGCTATAGAGGAAGAACGAGCCGCTGCAAAAGCCAAAAACGACCTAATCACAGGTGTGTCCCATGACCTCCGAACCCCACTAACCTCTGTTCTCGGATTCCTTGAATATGTGGAGAAGGATCGTTATAAAAACGAGGTTGAGCTGCGTTATTATGTGAATATTGCCTATGAGAAATCTTTGACTCTTAAAAAGCTAATCGACGATTTATTTGAATACACTCGCGTCAGCAGCAGCGGATTACCGCTAAATATTGAGCCTGTAGATCTCGGCAAGCTGCTCGAACAGCTGATTGAAGAATTTGCACCCGTACTGGAACAAGCAGATATGACCTACCGCATTCATACGGATACAGCTCCTCTGATTATCAACGGAGATGCGGACGAGCTGGTGCGATTGTATGAGAACCTATTTACCAATGCCGTAAGATACGGAAAGGAAGGAAAAATTCTAGACATTTCTGTTGTTAGAAAAGACGATAGAATAGTTGCTCTATGTACGAATTACGGTACTCCTATCCCTGCATCCGACCTCCCCCACTTATTTAAACGCTTTTATCGTGTCGATAAATCCCGCTCCCGAGAGACAGGCGGAAGTGGCTTAGGGCTCGCCATAGCCAAGAGTATTGCAGAGCTTCACGGCGGAACCATTACAGCCAAAAGCACACGCAAACAAACTGAATTTGAAACCTCTTTCCCTGTGAGCGAATGATGCTTGCGGGGATTTTTTGTACAATCTCAACCATTAAGAAAATGATAAGAATTCATAACATAAAGCCTTAAGATCTCTGGCTTATAGTGATTTCATACCAAATCTGCTATAAGTGAGGATTGTTGTTATGCTATTTAATTCGTATCCCTTTATGTTTGGTTTTCTGCCTATCGTGCTGGCCGGATATTTTATTCTGAATCGTCTTCGTCTCACACTCTGTGCTAAGGTATGGCTTACCCTCGCCTCTTTAGTTTTTTACGGGTATTGGAACATAAAATATGTCCCTCTAATCTTGTTATCCATCTTATTTAACTATGTTATGGGCCATTTCATTCATTCCACAACAGCTAAGCTTCGCCGGCCGCTGCTAATCTTTAGCTTAAGCACAAATATTCTATTACTCAGCTATTACAAATACACGGATTTTTTTATAGAAAATTGGAATGAGGTAACCGCAAGCAACCTTTCTCTGCACCATCTTATATTGCCTTTAGGCATAAGTTTCTTTACCTTTACACAAATCGCCTACCTCGTTGATGTTTACCGGAACCAAGCGCGTGAGTACAATCTTTTGAATTACACGCTATTTGTGACTTTTTTCCCGCATCTGATCTCCGGTCCCATCCTTCATCACAAGGATATGATGCCCCAATTCGATAAACTGCGAAATAAGGTTTGGAATTGGAACAACATACGGAAGGGGACCCTCTTCTTCAGCATCGGATTAGGAAAAAAAGTCATCCTAGCGGATACCCTAGCTGGTTATGCTGATAACGGTTTTGCAGCTGCAACATATTTTGTAGATTCATGGGTGGCTATCCTTTCCTATACCTTACAAATCTACTATGATTTCAGCGGCTATACCGATATGGCGATTGGAATAGCACTGCTGTTCAACATCCATCTGCCGCAAAATTTCAATGAACCCTACCGAGCCGTAAGCATCCGCGATTTCTGGAGACGCTGGCATATTACGCTCAGCCATTTTCTTAGAGATTATATCTACATTCCACTTGGCGGCAACCGGAAAAGCTTCTGGATTTCGATCCGAAATGTCATTATTACTTTTCTGCTCGGTGGTTTCTGGCACGGTGCAGGTTGGCTATTCATCCTGTGGGGGCTCTTGCATGGAGTAGGACAAGCTGTAGAGAAATGTTGGGGACGCTGGGGTTTCTCCCTTCCCAAATGGTTATCATGGTTGCTGACTTTCATATTTGTGAACATCACTTGGGTATTTTTCCGTGCAGAACATATATCGCAGGCATTTCGTTTGTTGAAAGGGATGAGTGGGCTTAACGGGGTATCTTTGCAATCTATTGGATCGCTTAAATGGGCAATCATCCTGATTCTCATCTTAATGACGATCATTCTCTGGAATCCCCTTCATCTGTTGAACAAACGTAATTTTCAGTATAGCTGGAAAACAGCATTTGTGATGGCATTTATCATTATGTTCTCGCTGTTATTCTTCAACCGAATTACAACCTTTTTATACTTTAACTTCTAGAACTGTAAGGAGGAATGATGATGCTTGCATCACGGCTTCAAAATAATAACAACCCACGTAAATCCCCCGGGATTCATACTAAATCGAAACGTTTCATAGGTTATTTCCTGCTTTGTTTCAGCTTGTTAGCGCTTCTAACGGCGCTGATTACTGCTTTTATCGACCCATTACAATTCTATCACCGTCCATCGTGGTATACCCCACTCTTGTCAGAAGAAGAACGTTATCAGAATCCGGGTTTAGCTAAAAATTACGACTACGACAACATTATCATCGGCACGTCTATGACAGAGAACTTTCTTCCCTCTCAAGTAGATGCCAGCTTAGGTGGGACAACCTTAAAGTTATCTATGGAAGGATCCACAGTCGATGAGCATTATAAAATTGCCAAACTTGCCTTGGAGACAGGCAAAGTAAAACAAGTGCTCTGGGGTTTGGATTATTTCTCTTTGAAACTCGCCACAGCCGAAGATGAGGAAGATTTCCCTGACTATCTGTATGACGGCAAACTATGGACCGACTACAAATACTGGTTCAATTCATCTGTATTTAAACAATTAATAAGCAGCATCAAAAATAACCTGAGTGGTGAAGCTAAACAAGATTTGGAATATTTATACAACTGGAATAACAAAGTAGTGTTTGGCAAGCAATACGTTGCAGAATCTTACCTAATGGCTTGTGACAAGGAGCTGGATTACGGTACTAACGAGGAAAGCATTGAGCAAATAAAGGGCTATTTTAATACGTATATCCGTCCTCTGCTGGAGGAATATCCCGATGTCCAGTTTTATTTCTACTACCCACCCTACAGCGTTATGCGTCAGGTCGCTTGGTTCGCCAGTAATCCCGTTCGCTTTAACAATCAGCTTGTCATGCGGCAATGGATATTCGAGCAATTTGAACAGTTTCCAAATGTGAAGCTATACGATTTCCAAGCCGAAGCGGATTGGACATTCAACCTAGACCTCTATAAGGATTTAAGCCATCATAATGGTGAGGTTAACACGTGGATAGCAGAAGCTATCGGACAGGACAATTCCAAATATCGGGTAACTTCCAGCAACATAAAGGCGCTTAATAGCTCGCTGGAATCACAGGCGGAAAGCGCCGTTATGGATAATAACGGAAAAGTTTATCGCAGCAGTGTACAAGTAAATGGATTACCACTAGCACTTAACATCCGTTTAGTGCAAGGAAATAAAGAATTATGGCTGCCCGCCAAAGATATCGGGACAGCCCTGGGTGCATCCATAACGTGGGATGCGGCCACTAAAACTGTATCGCTTACTTCCGCCGAGAACACCGTTACTATGACAGTGGGCAGTGTCAAAGCACTCGTGAACGGGAAAGCTCTCACCATTGATGCTGCGCCGCTACTGGCAGGAGGAAAAGTTTTAGTCCCGCTAGCCTTTGTTGCCGAACAGCTCGGCTGGAATGTCTCAAGTGAAAAGGAAGGCGAATGGCTGCGCTATAACCTAAGCACCTCAGATAACGCCGGTACACTTAAGAATCAGCCATAAAATTTTCAAAAAAAAAGCACAAAAGCACCCGGCATTTATCATGCTGGGTGCTTTTGCAAAAAAATCTTAAATCACACTAATCTCCGATCACTCTGTCTTACCTCTACGTCTAAATACTCGGTTCATAACAAATCCTATGGTTATCAACCCTATTCCCGACAGATACAGAGGCAAAGGACTGTTCTCACCTGTCTTCGGCAGCTGAGGAGCACCCGAAGTGCTATTGTTCACCGTACCTTTTGGTACTTCTTCATCGTCGATATCAACTTCTCCTAATGGAATTTCTTCTTCGGTAATCTCTTGCTCAGGAGTTCCCTCATCGGTTGATGTCAGGGATCCTGGATCGGCCGCATTTCCAGGACCAGCAGGAACAGCTGGATCATTAATAATTACTTCGGGTACGGGCGAGCTTGTAGACGTGGGTACCACCGAACCTCCAGATGTGCTGCTTGTAGGGATTGGTGTAGGTGCAGCAGTCGCTTCTGGTGATGGAGAAACCGTCGGTGCTGGCGTTGTTGATGGTGCAGGTGTTACGGTTGGTTCTGGTGTTGTTGTTGGAGCACCGGTTGGTTCTGGCGTTACCGTAGGCGTGGGCTCCACTGCTTTTTGATTCGTAATCACCAGTTGAATCGCTGACGAGGAACGAATCTCCACTGGATGCTCGGATGTATCGAGCACGTAACCATTTGGAGCTGCTGTCTCCACCAATACATAGTTACCCAGCCATATTTTATTAAATGTAGCTGTACCCTCTGCATCTGTAGTTAGACTGTTAATCAGTACACGTTCCGTGCCATTTAGTCGATACAATGCAAAAGTCGCATCACCAAGCGCCTTTAAATTATCATCAGCATCTAACTTCTTAATATTGAGAGTGCCTCTTCCCCCGCTGCCTGTGCCAGAACCGCTGGAGACCCCGACAATAATTTCTCTAGAGGTTTCTTTACTTATTTCGCTGCCGTTAAAACCACTGAAATGTACAGTATTTATTACTTTGTCTCCAGTGTTAGCCACAATCAGGGATTGATATTCGAGAATGTAAGCCCTGCTGATTTCATAGGCAAAGCTTAACTCAAAGGATTGTTTTCCATCGGCATCCGTTGTGATAACAACGCTATAATCAATACCCTGAATCAATTCAGGGCCGCTTTTCGTGATATCTCCGTTCACAGCTACAGCCGTAGGATACAGATGGAATGAATTCTGCAGCAAAATTTGATTAGCACTAGGAGTATCTTTGATTAGAGCATCCTTTACAGTAGACTGCCCCCGGTTAATTTGCAGGCTCCAGTCGATTTTATCCCCGTTTTGTGTACCGTCCTTCAGCACATAATCCTCTCCAAAAGGAATTTTTACGGAGGCGGTCAAATCTTTGGAAACCACTTTTGCTCCATCATAGAGATTAGCTTTATTATCAACAGTAGTGCCTATTATTTGCCCTTCAAGACTTGTGTTAAATTCAATGTAGAAAGCGGAGTTAATCTTATCTGTAAAAATAACCTTTAATTCATTATCGCTATTTACGCTATTTACGCTATAGGTATATTTATTAGGATTCACTTCTGTACCCTTGGTAGGGTCACCATTCTTTGCAATATTCATAGTGTAAACTTTTAGTGAACCAGGAACCAAGGTCTGGCCTGATTTTAAAATATCAACAAGCGCCGGAGCTTCGAGGGTTTTGCCGTTATAATTGGCGCCTATCGTCCAAGTAATTTTTTTAGTTGAAGCATCGTAGGCTCCCGCTTTAAATCCATTGCTTTTCGCCTCAGGTCTAGGAATGAATAACCCTTCTGCTTCTATCGTGCGTAAGGCTTCAGTAGTGTCCATCCAGTCTAACCGAACTTTGTTATTGAAATTTTCAGTTTTAGCCCAAATCCAATCCTTGTTAAATTCTGTAGTATAGCTAATCGTATAAAGACCAGATATCGGTGAATTAAACACTACCTTGAAGCCTTTATTAGGCTCGACAGGTGAGTTGTACACTAGATCATAGTTATTTGGATTTAAAACATTCCCATTCAGATTTCTAATCACCAGTGATTCTGGAATAAACTTTAGGCCGCCAAATGGGAAGGATTCGGTAACTGTAACATGGCTCATCGGGTAATTATCACTATTCAATGTGACCTTCCAGCCTAATGTTTTATTCTGATAATCTACGGTTGATAAAGTCTTATAAAGAATGGAAGACCGGATTAATCGGGTAGCCTGATCACTATACGTACTATCAGATACTGTATTAGTTATGGTGGCATCCTCAAACACGCGTTTTATCGCTTTTGTCTTATATTCGATTCGATATGGTGAAGTAACATCGTGTGCAAATTGCAATACAAACCCAGACTTATGAACGTCTGACGTGGAAACAACCGTGTAGTCAACATCCTTTGTCAAAACCTTGCCTAACGTTGCACCACCGGAAGAATCCAGCTGCACAGCATATACTTTTAGCGAATCGGCTACCAGCTCTTGAGAATCATCGAACAAATCTGTTAACACAGCGTTTCCTTGCGGGATGTTCTTTTCATTGTAGTTATATTCAATTGCCCAGGAAATGATCTGCTTGCCCCCATCATAGCTTGTGGAATACTTTTTCAAGCTTCCTCCACGTTCTACATTCACTGTGGCAGAGGAGCTGGCAGGCTCTTGCCCATCTCCTGAAAAAGTTGCAGTATTGGTGAAGCTTAGCTGATGGTCATTAGTAATCCCTGTGGAATATACAATACGGTAAGCCTCTTTAATCACAGGCTCCGTAAAACGGACAATCAATGACCCTCCGGAGAGCTCTGCAGAGTATTTGCTTGTGTCGAGCAATGCTCCTTCCGTTACTGAACCATCCAATTGAATGCTCAGTTGATACACGCTCACTGTGACTGGAGTATTTAATGATAAGCCTGAAGGGATGGGGTCCGTCACAATGGCATTCCCCACGGCTTCCAAAGACTTATTGACATCAACAGTCCATAATATTTGGTTCGCATTGAAGCCTTCGGGAATACCTCTCTTCTCTATAGTCGATCCAACACTGGGTTTAAAATTAACTGTCACTGTCTGAATACCGCCGCTCACGGGAAATAAAATATTCTGAATAGTACTGCCCGAGATTTTCTGTTTATCGAATTTAGTATTTAACCGCAGCGTTCCCTGCACGTCATCATGTGTTTCTATGTAGTCATTAAAAGTCATTATCACTTCATGTGAAATTTGCCTCACTTCAAAGCTCCCTACATCTCCATCTTCAGAGACCAAAGGTCCGTTAAAATCATTAAATAGCTGGAACTGTTCTGGAAGCTGAAAAGTAAAAGTGTCACCTTGCTTGTAATTATGATTTTTAGGAAGAGACCAATTATAATCCAAGGTAACATTAGCATCTCGTTCGTATACGCTGTTCGTGACCGTGATTCCATCTGGCCCGTAAACAGCCATTGAAACACTGGTGATGATATTTCTTTCGTCATCAATCGCAGCCGCTTTTACTTGCGGAGCAAATCCGATGCCATAGGCATATTGGGCCACAAGCATCAAAATAATGACCATTACACTTATTTTTTTCTTAAACATGTTCCTGTTGCCTCCATTTTCTTGTTCTAATTGTTTTCCACCCCTGCATGTTCAAAAGCTTCATATGTAATTCCGCGCCCTACGCCCCATCTTATGTTAATATAATGAAAAGTCTTCCTTATGTGGTGGAGTTGACAGAACATATACATATATACCCATTTTATGGATATCTAGAATCAAGATTATTAAAATTCTCAAACTTTATTTTTGATGGATGTTTTCACGTTCAAAGGAGGTTCGTCTATGCAGCTTTCATCTTTTTTTGATCGCCAGCACGCGGAGGATTTCATCATGTTCTCATCTTCGCATTGGGTTGCGCTGTCTATCATTACGTTAAGTTGTCTACTGCTCTATGGGTTACGGTTTGAAATTCGTACAGATTCAAGACTTCGGCAAAGCGTGCGTTTGCTGCTAATCATACTACTTGTAGTCTCAGAAGCCGGGCTGCAAATGTGGTACATCTCTCAGAACATCTGGCGCTCCAGCTCCTCATTACCGTTCGAGCTCTGTGGAATCACTCTACTGCTGTCTATTATCATGTTAATTTCACGCAGTCGAACCCTTTATTCCTTTCTCTACTTTGCCGGGATCGGCGGAGCATTTATTGCGTTGCTCACCCCTAACCTAGTTTATCCGTTCCCTCATTTCCGCTTTCTCCTGTTTTTTATAGCTCATGGTTCTATTATTCTCGCGTCTCTTTACATGACCTGGATTGAGGGCTACAAGCCGACTTGGAGATCTTTACTCATCACCATGCTCGGCCTCAATATTGTGGCTGCCTGCATCTGGACTGCTAATTACTTCCTAGGCTCAAACTACATGTTCCTATCCCAGAAACCTAGTACCTATTCCGTATTGGATTATTTTGGACCTTATCCTTATTACCTGCTTGTTGAAGAGCTGTTTGCCTTCACTGTGTTTCTAGCTATGTATTTGATATTCTTCTGGCTACCAGAGCGGCGCAATTCACGGCGTAGACAGGTTAGGCGGATTCTTTAACAACACAAAAAAGCCAGCCCCGATATTCGGAGACTGGCTTTTAACTATTAAATCTTAAGCTTCGATGATTTCTACCGAAGTCATTTTGTCGCGTCCTTTGAAAGCATCAACAAGATCCATGCCTTCTACTACTTTACCAAACACAGTGTGTACTCCATCCAAGTGTGGTTGTGGAGCGTAGCAGATGTAGAACTGGCTTCCGCCTGTGTTCTTACCTGCATGTGCCATTGCAAGTGTTCCGCGTTCATGTTTGTTTGGGTTAATTTCGCAGTTGATTGTGTAACCTGGGCCGCCAGAGCCAGTTCCGTTAGGACATCCGCCTTGAGCAACGAAACCAGGGATAACACGGTGGAATGTCAATCCGTTGTAGAAACCTTCTTTTGCCAGCTTTTCAAAGTTGGCTACAGTGTTAGGTGCATCTTGATCGAACAAGTCCAGCAGCACTACGCCGCCATTTTCTAGAGTGATTTTCGCTTGCTTTGCCATATGTAAATGACCCCTTTCAAAATTAACAAATTTAGAATACCTCAATTATATTACTATGAAACCACGCACAAAGCAAAGCAAGCAGGAGACTTTCCTGCTTGCTCTATATGCTGCTCAACTTTACCCACCTTACAGCAGCAGGCTATTACTTAGCAACAACTGTCTGTTTGGCGATACGCTCTGGTACAATATCGTTGGCAATAAGATCCGTATAGCTTTCACGACGCACTACAAGATCGCTTTGTCCGTTCTGTACGAATACTAAAGCCGGACGGCGAAGACGGTTATAGTTGCTGGCCATGGAGTAATTGTACGCACCTGTGCAGGCTACAGCCAACAAATCGCCGCTTTCAGCCTTCGGCAGCTCTACATCCCAGATCAACATATCTCCGCTCTCGCAGCATTTACCAGCGATGGAGACAGTCTCAGTTGCGTCTTCGTTAGCACGGTTAGCAAGCAATGCCTCGTATTTAGACTGATACAAAGCAGGGCGTGGATTGTCGGTCATTCCACCATCAACAGCAACGTACTTACGCACGCCAGGAATGTCCTTGTTAGATCCTACAGTGTACAATGTAGTACCTGCATCTCCAACAATACTACGGCCCGGCTCCACCCAAATTTCCGGCAAAGCACTATAAATTCCAGCAAAATGAGTCTTCACTGCATCCGTAATCGCTGCAACATATTCTGAAACATGTAATGGGGTATCTCCCTCGACATAACGAATGCCGAAACCTCCGCCAAGATTGACTACACGGAAGTCCACTTCCAAGCCTTCTTTAACACTGCGGGCAAAAGTTGCCACACGCTCAACAGCTAGCTGGAAACCATCGGTTTCAAAGATCTGCGAACCAATATGGGAATGCACACCAAGCAGCGTGATATTCTTTTTGCTGACTGCTGCTTTCACTGCTTCATAGGCCGATCCATTACCGATATCAAAGCCGAATTTGGAATCTGTCTGGCCCGTTGCGGTATATTCATGAGTATGCGCTTCTACACCTGGTGTCACCCGCAATAAGATGTTCACATTAACTTCTTTACGTGCGGCAATGGACTGCAAAAGGTTAAGCTCTACCAGATTATCGACTACAAAGCAGCCGATTTTGGCATCAATCGCCATTTCGATCTCTTCAGATGTCTTATTGTTGCCATGAAAATGAATACGTTCTGCCGGGAAGCCAGCTTGCAAAGCTGTATATAGTTCGCCGTCAGATACAACATCCAGTGACAAACCTTCTTCATCAGCCAAACGAACCATTGCCATTACTGAAAACGCCTTGCTTGCGTAAGCTACTTGGAAACCAAGGCCGGAGGCTTTAAAAGCATCCATATATTCCCGGCAACGTTGTCTAACCAATTGCTCGTCCAATATATATAGCGGGGTTCCATATTCCGCTTTCAATTCAGTTACATCACATCCGCCGATCTCCAAATGCCCAGCATCGTTAATGCGGCTAGTACCGTGTAGAAACATTCTTTAGTCCTCCAATTTCTGTGGAATATCAAGGTTCCACCCTGTCTTAGTGTATTCAGTATAACAGACAGTGGGAACTCCATTGAATGGACTAATTTGCAGTAGTTTTGTATTTTCCTACGATTGTTATTCATTCTCTTGAGATGGCGGCATTCTGGTATTGTCTCTAGTTTTGTTAAAAGACGGTCTTTCCTTCGAACTTAAAACCGGTTTTCGCAATAGAATTTCACTCATTGCCTTTGCATTAAAAGGTATAAACGGCCACATATATGAGGAGTTATAGGACCGATGAGTCGTTAAGAAGATAGTCAGTAACGTCGTGCCAATCATAAAGCCTGGTACCTGGAACGCCGCTACAGCAATTAATAACACAAGCCTGACTATACGATTCGCCAGACCCAGCTCATAACTCGGAGTCGCAAACATACCGATTGAGGCTACCGCCATATACAGTACTACTTCGTTTACAAACAGACCGCTCTGCACCGCTATATCACCAATCAATATGGCTGCAATCAGACCCATCGCTGAGCCTAAAGGTGTTGGGGTATGCACGGCGGCCATCCGCAGTAAATCAACCCCAAGCTCTACAATCAGAAACTGAGCGAGAATAGGAATTCTCGCTGTCTTTTGCGGCCCGATAAAATCCAGCATAGCAGGCTTTAACTCAGGATGGATAACAAGCAGCATCCATAATGGGAGCAGGAACATGGAAGCGAAGATGCCGATGAAACGGACCCACCGCAGATATGTCCCCATAAAAGGAGTCTGGCGATTCTCCTCCGCATGCTGGCAAAGATCAAAAAAGGTAGTCGGAAGAACAATTACAATGGGCGAGGTATCCACGAATAATATGACCCGTCCCTCTAATAAATTGGAGGCTACAACGTCAGGGCGTTCAGAATAACGCACCATAGGATAAGGGTTCCACCCTCCGCCGATAATCGCTTCCTCCAATTGCTTATCCGCCAGTGGAATACCATCGATATCGATGCTGTTGATTTTATCGATGACAGACGTAACTTGTGTTTTATCAACGATATCATCGATGTAAGCCACGCAGACATCTGTCCGTGTCCGCCGTCCCACTTGAAACATTTCAAGCTTCAGCCCCGGATCACGTATCCGTCTTCTTACAAGTGAAATATTACTAAGCAGGGTTTCTGTAAAACCATCGCGCGCACCACGCACCACCCGATCAATCGAGGGTTCATCAGGACTTCGCATGGGGTAAGATCGAGTATCCATTAGGATAACTTTGTTCTCACCCTCAATAAATAGTGCGCTCATTCCTTTTAATACTTTATCGAAACATTCGCTTAATACACTACCCTCTTCAACTTGAATATGAGGGATGTATTCGTTCATAAAGCTACCTAATACACCTGCGGACAAATTTTCTGAAGAAAGGTAGGTTAGTCGTTTCAGAATTTCATCCGTCACATCTTCGTTGGTGAATCCGCTTAAGCAGAGTAAAGCTGTCTTATGTCCCCCAAAGGACATTTCTCTAAACGTCACATCAAAACTTGTTCCCAGCCCCATCACTTCGGTCAGCGTGTTTTTTGTTTCTTGTAGAGAACCTGGGATATGATCATTGCCTTGCCAATAAATAACGGATTCCTTTAATGAGTTAGAATGCTCACTATCGCGTTTGTTTTGTAGCTTATCTTTACTTTTGTTCTGAGACTGCTGCTGCGCCTGCTTCTTTGAAGGCTTCGGTTGAGCTTGAGACTCCTCCCCAGTACCAGCATCGTTACCTGTTCCGCCTGCTGCCTGAGCATTCTGATCCTGTCCCTCATCATCTGATTCTGAATCCTCTGAATCCATACCAAATAACCTGGCAAAAAAACCTTTACTCGGCTCATTTGGCTCCTGATTGCCGAGCTCATCCGATGCTTCTGCATCTTGCTGCTCTGTTCCCTGCTCCGCAGTGGCATCTGCATCCTGCTGCTCTGTTCCCTGCTCCGCAGTCGCTTGTGCATCCTGTTGCTCAGTTCCCTGCTCCGCAGTCACTTCCCCATCCTGCTGCCCTGTTCCCTGCTCCGCAGTCGCTTCTGCATGCTGCTGCTCTGTTCCCTGCTCCGCAGTCGCTTCTGCATCCTGCTGCTCTGTTCCCTGCTCCGCAGTCACTTCTGCATCCTGCTGCTCAGTGCCTAATTCGGCTGATGCCTCTGTATCCTGCTGCTCCTGGCTAGTTTCAGATGTTGTAGAATTTCCCGCTGAATCTTCACTTTCACCGATAGCTGAAGCGCCCTCAGGATCTGTGTGATCTGCAACTAGATCCTCTGCAGTTGTCTTCATTGCTGCAGCAGCTGCAGCATTATCTTCCAGATGGTCATCTTCCGGTGCAGAATCACCGCTGTGTATAAACTTGCTCATTTCCTAACCCCCTGTTTACTGTCGGTATACAAACCAGTCGAACAAAGAACCCGCAACCTTCCCACTCACCATCGCCATTAACAGACCGAATAGATAATGTGTCATATTTAAGCGTTTAGCGAGTATCGGCAGCACATTTAATACCTCGGTCAATGCTGCAGCGAGCATCCCGACAAAAATCCCATCAAATAGTCCTACACCAAGTTCAACTAGAGGACCTGAGGTAATTTTCCAATTCCAAAAATCACTAACAGTACCTACTAAAGATCCACCAACCATTGCGCCTTCATACCAATGAACTTTATCGTAAGAAGAGGTTAATTGCGCCAGACGCGGCACCATATCCAGCACAACAAATAGAGCGATCACTCCACCGCCTACAGCAATACCACCCGCAATGCCCAGCAGCAAATTTAGTCCCAGTGCTATAGGTGCCGTCATCTTCAGTCCTCCCTATTCTCAGATTGGTTTTCACTGCGGCGCCTCATCTTGCTGTATTCCTCATTGATGACATATTGGTCGATGTTCTTCTGATACAGATACATTTCCACTTCCAGCGGAGTAGGCTCCTCATTCCACTTCTTTTTAAATAAATGGTTGAAAAAAATGACCATCCCAAACCCGATGCCCAGAGAATAAGCAATCTGAAATATATAGGGATGCTCATCCCGATGACCCGTTAGCATCTCCACAATTCGAATTTGTACCTCCAGCATATTTACATCAGCATGAAAGTTCATAATCGTCAGAGCAGACCCAAAGAAAAGCAGCAGCCACACTAAAACAAACATCGCCACCGAAGGTTTCCGTCTCTCCACCTGACTCTCAATCTGCACAATCGTCCTCCCTTCACCGATCGGTTCAATGTCCGCATTCGGTATAAGTTCATATATCCGGGGGATAACCATCAACAGATCAATCAAAATCAGATTGCCGTCACTTTGCTCCGGCTTCATTAAGAGAATTGTCTCCAACGACTCTTTCAGCTCAGGCTCCGCTATCAAAAAAGCAATATCACCCAACGTGACACCTTTACCCTTGGGAACCATCACCCGATTTTTAAGCTGTATATAGATGGTGGGAGCAGAATGTTGTTTCATCCGCATTCCTCCTAAAGGTTATGGTGAAGCTCAGGTCCAAGATAACGGTAGTATGGGAGTAAAGCCTTATTTTTACTCTTGCTGCTCTGAATCAATTTCTTGAAATACTGAAATGTTGCTTGTTTATAGGTATCAGGAAAGGCTAACCCTTCTTCTGGAAATTAAAAAGAAGACAGCTCAAGGTAATTAACCTTAAGCTGTCTTCTTGTTTCAATCCTAAATACGTCAGAATTCGAGCGAATCCAATTTCCCTCCCGCAAAATCAAACAGGGTCAGATTGGACCAACCATTCTCATGTCCCACGGACCATTCCTTTTGCGAAGGAACCCAGGCTGGCTCCCAATAATAAAACCCGATACCTTTACCGTTAGGTATATTCTCAATTACACTAATAAAATCTTTCATATACTTAGTCTGTCCCTCTACTGTAGCCGGATAACCTTCATGCAGCTGCTTTTCCTCACTTACTATTAAGGGGAAACCTTCAGGTGCATTCAGCGTCCAAGGATAAGCTGTTTCAACAACAATAATATCCTTATTGTACCGCACCGCCAATTCATTCAGGTTAGATCGCAAGTCATCCAGCGTGCCGTGCCACCAAGAATAAAAAGATAATCCGATCACATCAAAATTTACGCCATGCTCGAAAAACCGATCATAAAAGTTACGGCTGGCTGGATGATCAGCACCACGGTCAATATGGATCATGATGGACAAATCAGAAGCAACAGCTTTTGCGCCCGCTATTCCTGCTTGAACCAGTGTAATGAACTGTTCCCACTGCTCCGTAGTATCCCACTCACCATCCACCTTGCCTTCATTCCATAACATGCCTGGAGTAATCTCATTACCGATCTGCACCATGTCGGGCATAGTGCCTTGAGATTGCAAAAGCTCAAGAACCTCACGAGTATACTCATACACGGCTGATGTTAAACCCGTAAAATCAAGGTTCTCCCAAGCTTTTGGCTTCGATTGATTAGCAGGATCTGCCCATTTATCCGAATAATGAAAATCCAGCAGAAAGTTAAGTCCTGCTTCTTTAATTCGCTTAGCCATAATCAGCGTACGTTCTAGATTGCAGAAGCCGCCCGGAGGATCATTCCAAATCCGCAGCCGGATGGCATTCACGCCATTGTCTTTCAGAATGTAGAGCAAATCCTCAGCGTTCTCAACGGACTCTTCAGCACCGCTGTAATACGCTCCTCCACCCTGCTCAATTTCATCCAGAAACGAGATATCCATTCCATTGATAAATGTGGTTGTCATCATTGCTACTCCTTTACAGAACCAAGTGTCATCCCTTTAACAAAATATTTTTGCAGGAAAGGATATACGATCAAAATTGGAGCGGCTCCGATAAATATTTGCGCGGCTCTCACCGTCGTCTGCGAGATCAGCTCCATTTCCTTTGGATTGATGCTCATGGAGCTCATATCCCGTTGAATGATAACCGTCTGCAGGAATGTCGCCAGTGGAAATTGCTTGGAATTATTCAAATACAATAGTCCATCGAACCAGGAGTTCCAATGGAATACCATGCTGAACAAGGCAATCGTAGCGATCGACGGCAGAGAAATCGGCAAGTAAATACTGAACAACGTACGGAAATGTCCGGCTCCGTCTATTAGCGAGGCCTCCTCCAGATCTTTTGGAATACCACGGAAGAAGTTCAGCATCAGAATCACCAAGAACGTATTTACCGCACCTGGCAGAACAAGTACCCAGAAGGAATCCATCAAACCAATCTTTTGAATCACAATGTAAAATGGAATCAATCCACCGTTGAACACCATACTGAAAACGAACAACCAAGAGTAAACATTACGGCCCTTGAAGGCTGAGTTTTCTTTGGATAACGGATAGGCTGCCAAAAAAGTAATTAAAAGTGTAAGTCCAGTCCCGAGTATGGTTCTTTGAACAGATACCCAGATGGAGTGTAGAAAGATTGGATTGTTTATTGTCTTTTTATAAGCTTCCAGAGAGAACTGCTTTGGCCATAATCCTACCAAATTGGCATCCGCTGCCGACTTCGCGCTAAAGGATACAGCCAGCACGTGAATCAAAGGTACAATACACATCAGTGCGAGCAGGATTAGAAAGCAAGTATTAAACACGTTGAATATACGATAACCTCTTGTTTTGTAATACATAAGTTGTCTCCCTCTTCCTTTGGTAGATTAGAAAATGCGATATCCTGCCCACTTCTTAGCCAAACTGTACGAGACGAGAATTAGGATCATACTAATGGCCGACTTAAACAGTCCGATTGCCGTACCAAAGCCCATCTCACCATTCAGAATAGCCGTGCGGTACACGAAGGTATCAATAATATCGCCTTTCTGATAGACCAGTGGATTGTAGAGGTTAAAAATCTGGTCAAACCCTGCGTTCAATACATTTCCGAGAGCCAAGGTACCTACCACTACAACCATTGGCAATAGAGATGGCATTGTGATAAAACGTGTCTGCTTCCAGCGGTTAGCGCCGTCTATTTCAGCAGCTTCATATAATGATGGATTGATTCCTGCTAGAGCAGCTAAGAAAACGATCGTATTATAACCAAATTCCTTCCACACATCTGTGAGAATAACTGTGAACCGGAACCAGTTGTTATCGCCTAAGAAAAAGATTGGTTTGAAGCCCATGCTGCCTAAGATCTGATTGACAAAACCATCTGTAGCAAGCAAATCCAGCAAGATCCCGCCGAGAATAACCCAAGATAAAAAGTGAGGCAAGTATACCAGTGTCTGAATAGTACGCTGTATGTATACCTTGCGAATCTCATTTAACAAAATGGCGAATACAAACGGTACAGCCAGATTGAAAATCATTTTTAGAACAGCAATAATCAATGTATTCCAAATGACCTGCATACTGTCATTACGTTCAAATAGATAACGGAAATTGTCCAATCCAACCCATGCCGAGCCTGAAATTTTAAGCCATGGCTTATAATCCTGAAATGCCATCACAATTCCGCCCATTGGAATAAAGCTGAAGATGATCAGGAATATCATCGCCGGCAATAACATCAAGTGAAAAGGCCATGTTTTTTTTAGTGTTCTCATCCTTGGTCCCCCATATCGTGTCAAGTTCTTCTGTAACCATACTCAAATTATAGCAACGCCCGAATTCCTCAAATAGCGGGCAAAACCAATATATATGGTACAAAAGCAATCTCTTTATCACATTGAAAAAAGAAGACTTCAAACGCAAACAGGGACCCTCCCTAAAGCCTAATGCTACGGCTGAAGAGACGGTCCCGTTTACTGCTTTTTACCTAGTCAAACTAAATCCAAACCTTATTTTACGCTGTCATACCATTCGTTAACTTCTTTAGTGATTTGATCGCCACCACCTGATTTCCAGGTTGCTACAAAGGAATCAAATGCATCCAGCGGTTTGTTGCCATAGATAATTTCATTAAACGTTTGGTTCTCAATTTTGTTCAGATAGTCCATCTTCGATTTCATAGTTTCGGTCGTAGGACCTGTGAACATATTCTTAAAGGATTTATCCTCTTGCGCCAGCAGAACTTTGGCAGCCGCAGGGGTATCTTTACCATAATTCACAGCTACGTCCTTCTCCAGACGGGTTGTTGGCTCTGCGCCATCTGCCAGGTTAAGGAGTGCTTTCATTTGGGCATCCGGGATCCGGGCACCGTCACGAACCAGCATATAACGAACACTATTCACATAACCGCCAGCAATTTTATCATTTTCGATCATCTTGCCGTTCGCGTCTAGCTCATAGTCATATCCTGCAAAAAGACCGTTATCCAGTTCACTGCCTGGCGTTGGATTAGCAAAGTTATCGAACAGATAGTTTTGATAAGTAAAGAAGGCTTCTGGATTTTTCATTTTCGTGCTGATCAAAGTTACACCGTTAGTGAATTGTGTGCCATGACGCATAACCTTTCCATCTGGACCCGCTGGAATTTCAATTGGAGCCCATACTGCATCTGGAGAGTTCTTCACGGTATCCTGAAGCGGCCAGCCGCTCATCCAGTAAGGACCCGGGAGAATCCCTGCTGTACCTGCAACTGCTGGTTCGGCAGTTTTGTTCTCATCCCAAAGAGCTGCTTCCTGAGGAATATAACCTTTCGCCAACCATTCCTTCAGTTTTTCAAGCCCTTGCTTCATGCCAGCATTTACTGAGCCGTATTCTAGTTTACCATCAGCATCTAGATTCCATTGCTGTGGCAAGGTTCCGTAAGCACCAAAGATCCAAGATGGATCGCCCATCCAAGTGTTCATCGTTGTTTTGAAGCCGATACTAAGTGGAGTTACCTTGTCTGGTGCCAAACCATCAGGGTTCTGATTCTTGAACGCATCCATCACTTTTTCCAGCTCATCGATCGTCTTAGGGGCTTGCATATTCAGCTTATCCAGCCAATCTTGGCGGATCCACAGAATGTAATCATGGTTATATGCATAATCGAGAACAGGCAGGCCCATTCTTTTGCCATCACGGCTGTATTGGTTCCAAACGTTAGGATCCTGTGCCATCGCTTCTTTCCAAGTATCTGAAGCATATTTATCAAACAAAGTTCCTACATCTGCATACATGCCGGAATCGATCAAATCCTGTGCAATCGTGTTGTCGGCTGTACCGATGGTTACCACATCAGGCATGTCCTGACCTGAAGACATGGATAAACGCAGCTTCGTACCAAATGCGCCGTTCGTATCTGTGATGGACCAAAGGGACTTAATGTTGATGCCGAATTTTTCTTTAGCCCATTTTGTAGCCACGTTATTCTCAATGCTTTCACCGTTTTTGAATTTAAGCTCAGGGTCCACGCCCCATGCGGTTGTAAATGTCACCTCAGGATCGTATTTATCCTTGTAGGCGTTTTCAGAATTGGAAGCTGTATTTGCAGTCGCTTCACCAGCTGCTTTATCTCCAGCAGTGTCTTTACTGTTAGCAGCGTTATTGCCTGAACAGCCCGCAAGGCTACCCGCCAAAAGCATGCTCATGCACAGGAGCGGCAGCCATCTTTTTCTCTTCATCGCGCTCATTTTGTTCCCCCTTGGATTCCATAAGTGTTGGTTACATTTTAATTATAGGGAACGACGCTGAGCCCGAATACGTCATTTAAACAAGGTTTCTGCACCTTTCTCAACCTCTATCCGTCCCGGAATTCATTTGGTGTCATATTGTAGTGTTTTTTGAACATCTTACTGAAATATTGCGGATTCTGATATCCAAGCTCAGAGGTAATTTCATAGATTTTTTTATTCGTATTTTTAAGCAGATAAAGTGCCCGTTCCATCCGCATCCGAATAATATAGTCCCCTAGTCCTTCCCCAGTCTCAGCTTTATAAATCTTGGACAAGTAGACTGGATGCAAATATACATGATCGGCAATGGTTTTGACGGACAGCTCATGCCCCGAATGGTTTCCTACCAGCTCATGCACCTGCTTGATAATATAACTTTTCGTATTCTGATCGCTTTCGGATAGCTCCTTCTGAAGCTTATCGAGCATATCAAACGCCCAATCTTTAAGCTTATCAAAAGAAACAATAATACTCTGCGTCAACAACGGATCTAAAGCGTATTGGTCGATCTTGGAGATGAACTGACCACTCTTATGCGCTATATACATAAATGCATTCGTTATCGATAGAAAGACCTCGTACAGATGTTCACTGGAAAACCGTGCATTCTCCATATCCCGGAACACGTCAGCAATTTTTTGCCTTGCTGTATCCCATTGTTTGGATTCCAGCAGATGAATGAGTGTAGGTGGACGATAAAGACATTCGAGCGATTTGATGCTGATCGTCTCCTGATGCTGGCGGTCATCCAAAAACAGCACGGAGCTGGATTCATCATGTGCTGCCAAATACATCGAGCTAAGGCCGCTTCGATAGGCAGCCGTCATCCCCTCTGGAAAGGTGAACCACTCCGTTACAATCAGTGAAATCTCACCCTTGAGGTAATTGCTTACACTAATTCGGAAATTCGCGATCACCGCTTTTAGGATTTGCTGCCTTGCAGCTTCATAGTTAGCCATTTGCTCCAATTCCTGCTGTACTGCCGGCTTTAATTCAACAAGCAGAATCAAGCAATCATGCGGCGCTTTGCAGAACCAGACATGGAACTGTTCCTTAAAAAGCTCCTCGGCAATGTTGCCGATCGCATATTCCATGAGAGAGACCGAATGGTGATCCATTGCGGCATAATGTTTACCCAGCTGAATCAGCAGCATCGCCGCTTCAGCATCCGGCTGGAAGGAGATTTCATATTCCTTCAGCTTAATGGCTAGCGTCCGCTCAGACAGCACCCTGCCAAGAAGCAATTCGTGCATCAGATTAGCCCGCAAAACACTGTAATCGGCTTTGCGATTATACAGCAGCAAATGATATCTATCATGAGCTTCCCATTCGTCTTTCAAAGATTCAATCGCACTGGATACGCTTTTGATAAACTCATCATCACTTACCGGCTTCAAAATATAATCAAATGCCTGCAGTTGAATAGCTTTTTTCGCATATTGAAAATCGGAATAACCTGTCAATAAAATGGACCGAATATTTGGCCATTTCTCGCTCACGGCTTCAATTAATTGCAGGCCAGTCATTCCTGGCATTGAAATATCCGTAACCATAATATCTATAGCCTGCTGTTCCATAATTTGCAGAGCTTCAGCACCCGATGCCGCTTGATGCACCTGCTTTACCCCGATTTCAGCCCATGGAATAGTACGGGCTAAACTTTCCGTAACATAGGGCTCATCATCAACTAACAACAGCTCTATCATTCTTTCCCCTCCTAGATGTCATTCCATTTCATTGTCTGTGTAGGGCAGCAACCACTGCAGTGTCACCTGTAATCCTCCAAGCGGAGAAGGCGAGATGCGCAAGCCAGACGTCTCCCCAAAACGCAGCCGCATTCTCTGATGCACATTCCATAAACCGCAGCCCATTTCTTCATCCATCGCCCTGCTTAGTTTATTTTCCAGTTCTATAATTTCCTCTGGCGTCATGCCCTGACCATCATCTTCAACCGTAAGCGTCATTTCTCTGCCTGCACAGGAACCCGTAATCCGCACCAGTCCCTCTTTGGCGACGGGCTCAATTCCATGTATAACCGCATTCTCCACCAAAGGCTGCAGCACGAGCGGCGGAAGCTCTCTTTTGCGCATTTGCGGTGGGATATTGATCTCATAACGAAGTCTGCTCATCCTCATCTTCTGGATCTCCAGATAATGATTCACAAATTCCACCTCTTCAGACAGCGCAACCAAATCACGTTCCTGACGAGTGGTGTATCTGTAATATCGGGACAAATTATGCGACATCCCAACGACTGCCCCCATATTATCGAGCTTCGCCATACTTGTAATAAAGGAGAAGCAATTATAGAAAAAATGTGGATTTATCTGTGATTGAAGCTGCTTTAAGCGGGCTTCGCGAACATGGATTTTCTCCATCAGCACATTCTCGATCAGCATCTGAATCTGTTCTACCATACTGTTAAACCGGCCGGACAGGAAGCTGAATTCATTCTTCCCTTTAATCTCCACTCGCGCAGAATAATCCCCTTGCTTCAACCGTTGAAAGCCTCCAACCAATAACCTTATAGGCACCTGCACTTGAACATATAATAGATAGGCTACGAGACAGCTCATTAACAACAAAGCACTGATCGCAAAATAAAATAAACGATTAGAGGTCAGGATCGGATGTAGGATTTCAGTCAGCGGCATATAGTCGATCAAATACCAGCCCATTTTGTCCGAATAGACGATATTTACACTGTAGGATTCACCTTCTATTTTGACCGTGCGATTCTCACTAGGCTTCAGCTGGGTCTCTTCCAGCCTGTCTACCAATTCTTTAGCTAACACCTTGTCGGCACTGCGGTTAAAAATAAGTCCTGTTCCCTGCTTATAATAAAAAGGATCTCTTCTGCCATCACTTTTGAATTTATCCAGCATATCCTCTATGTTCCGGCTGTCGAACTCTACCTTCATAACCGTTTTGACTTTTTCCGGAGCGAATTCTGACATAAAAGGTGTAAAAGAAAACCATGAGAATACGAAGCGGTCACCCTCCTGCCCTTCAATCTTATCCACATGCCAGCCCGACTTCACTTCCCGCTTCAGATCCTCATCTTCGTATAACTTCGCATCATTTTCAGACACCATACGATGAATGGACGGGGAGTATAAATATAGCTTACTCTTCCAATTGGAGGAGCTTTCTTGAATGCTGATTTTGGTCTGAATCCGTTTGATCAGGTTTATCGTATCCAGATTCAAACGCCCTTTTTCCAGATAAGTATCCTTAAGGCTGAGGATATCAGGATCATGGATCAGCAGAATCGGCCACGAGGACAATAACTCCATATTACTTTCTACCTGATTCTGAAAAAAACTAAGCTGATTATTATTCGAAGTATTTAACTCCGTACGCAGCACATCCGTGGTCGTTTTATTGGAATAGAAGTAAAGGATGGTTATCGGGATCAGCATAATGACCATGATACTCACGATTTTGGTAAATAAATTATATCTATACACGTTCCTTCACTCTCCGGCTCAAATGTCATAGCCCCTATTGTACAAACAATCCCTACTTGCGAAAAGATAAATATCTAAAAAATGTGGTAAAGACAGGCCCTAACTGCCTTTTCGAGCACAGTTATTGCCTGTCTGCCTATTATTGCTGCAAAAGATTGAGTATGATGTAAGCCGCTTCAGCGCGTGTTGTATGGGCTTGCGGGCGGAAATTGCCATCTTCGAATCCATTGATAATCCCAGCCTGCGCAAGCGCTGTTATCCCTTCACTGGCATACAACGAGATCAGGTCTTTATCTTTAAAAGAAATAACGTTCACATCTTTCTGACCGTTCACTTTCTCCGCCAACTTAAGTGCACGGTATGAAATAGCTGCCATTTCTTCACGGGACAATTTATCATTCGGGCCAAAAGTGCCATCCGCATGTCCTTGTACAACACCCAATCTCCCAGCAGTATTCACAGCAGAGCTATACCACGCATCAAGGTTCACATCTTTAAAACTACCTGTCCCTCTTTCTGCATTTAGCTCCAGCGCGGGCAGCAGCATGCTGACAAATTCAGCACGTGTAACCTCCCCTTGCGGATTAAAGATCCCGTTTCCTATTCCTTGCACGATCCCTTTAGCCGTCAAGGATTCAATCGCTAACGTGGCCCAATCTGCTGCTTTTAAATCTGTGTACCCCACCTCTGCGTACCCCGCAGCATAAATGCTGAAATGACTTGGATTAAACACAATCTGTTCCGCGGTTGGGTTGTACCGCACAGCTTTGATAACTTCGAGTTTTCCATCAGCAAGTATCGAATAAACAGCAATCCGCTGGCTCTGCTCCCCGAGCTTCAGCTTGTAGTGGAAGGCTACCGATATTGCTCCTTTTTTGAAAACATCGATAGAAGTCCCGTCTACTGACACATGGATGTTATAGGCCGGGTAGTCTTTTGCTCCAGTTGCCAATGGTGAAGGCAAGGTTGGCGTAGCTACCTGAACCAGTGAGAGCGTTAGTTCCTTAGCTCCCGTCTTTATAATTCCTGCACTTGCTTCCGTAGAAACCGTAACAGAGGCCGTCCCATATACAATTACTATTTGAGGATGTTTGCCCTGCTCTAGTATAGAACTCAACGGAAGATGAACGACTGCTCCCTTAAGCTCTCCCGTCGATGGCAGAACAGAAATAACCAGTTTTCCATCCGCCGGAAGCGTCGACAACGCCTTATTGATATCCTCTATACTTAGCGTGATATCAGCTATGCCGGAAATTCCTGCTTGTGCCTTCACCTGAAGTTGTCCTGCCGTTGTATGTTCGACCACTGCTTTATTTGCTGAATTTACAACGCTTGAATCTCTGACGGTGATGATAGGATCAGGATTAACCCCTGTTCCGGGTTCCTCACCAGTGCCGGGATTCCCTCCCGTTCCGGGTTCCTCACCAGTGCCGGGATTTCCTCCCGTTCCGGGTTCTTCACCAGTGCCAGGATTTCCTCCCGTTCCGGGTTCCTCGCCAGTGCCGGGATTCCCTCCCGTTCCGGGTTCCTCGCCAGTGCCAGGATTTCCTCCCGTTCCGGGTTCCCCGCCAGTGCCAGGATTTCCTCCCGTTCCGGGTTCCTCTTCGCCCCCCTCACCGGCCACCGGGGTTTTGAAGACATTTAATGAAGAGAGTGCATTCCCTGCAAAATCGAACATTGCCTGATTCTCCCAAGCATTTCCTTCGCCTACCTTCCAGCCTACACCTTGCACTGGAATCCAAGCTGGTTCCCAATAGAACAAGCCTGTTCCTTTACCATCGGGTACTTTGGACAATACATTCATTACTGTTTTGACCTCAGCCATTTGACCTGCAACCGTAGCTGGGAAGCCACTGCCGTCTAGCTGATCTTGGCGAGCGATGTTATTCTCAAAATTGTCGCCGTCCTCCAGCGTGTAAGGATACGCGGTTTCCGTCACAATCACTTCTTTACCATATCGTTTAGAGATATCGTCCAAGTTAAACTGCAGGCTATCCATCGTTCCGCTCCAATACGGATAAAAGGACGCGCCGATCACATCATAATCAAGATTCCGCTTCGTTAATTCGTCAAAGAACCAACGAAACATATCATTTTTGCCACCTTCAGCAAGATGAATCATAATTTTGATATCCTGACCTGCACCCTCGCTGTCTCTAACTCCCTTCACTCCGCTCTCCAGAAGCGGAACAACCTTCTCAAAAGCATTCTCTTGATCATAGGATTTGCCATCAGGCCATAACAAGCCCCCATTAATCTCATTTCCGATTTGGACCATATCGGGTGAAGCTCCTTTTTCTTTTAGCTCATCCATAACATCTTTGGTATAGTCATATACCGCTTGCTTCAATTCATCATAGGAGTAATCCGCCCATGCTCCCGGCTTGTTTTGCTTTCCGGGATCAGCCCAGAAATCAGAGTAGTGGAAATCAAGCAACAGCTTAAAGCCTTTGGCTTTGACACGCTGCGCCATTTCCACAACATGCTCACGGTCATTATAGCCACCAGCTTCCTGAGGATCATTCCATAAACGTAGCCGAATGTAATTTACACCCCGGCTTTTAAGAATATCCAGCAAATCCTTTTCTACTCCATTGTCGTAATACTTTCCACCGGCATCCTCAATCGCTTCCAGTGTGGAAATGTCCGCACCTTTTATGAACCCGGATTGCAGCACAAGCGGAGTAACCTGAATATCAGCTGTGGGTTGTAGGTCTGTCCCTGCAACTTTCCCCATTACGCTGTAAGTTCCTTCAACCGCGTACTCCGCTTCAGTAAGGTCATCCCAGGTTACAGGCAGCTGTTTGCTTGACCCATCTTCGTATATAGCCGTTACCGCTGATGGCAATAAAGCAGGCACATCCGTAATTGTGCTGACATTTATACTCTCAAATCCAACAATAGGCGTGCTGCTGTCACCTACTACTGTTACCTTCGCCACTGCCTTCTGCACAGTACCTGAGATAGAACCGCTTACTGTAAAGGTTCCGGGACGGGAATACTCTGCTGGTGGGATCACATCCCAAGCAACCTGAGCATCCTCCGTGTCAGAATTGCTATATACCACAGTTACAACACTTGGAAGCTCAGGGGCTTGCCCAATTTCCGTGTCCAACCGTACTGGCAGAACAGTTTGTATTTCACCCTGTGCCGGCTCATGCGGCGCGCTGGCTGCGGGAACACCCCAGACCTTCAGATCATTAATGGCTGCCCATTTTCCGCCGTTGATGCCGGTCAGGTTGACCCTTACATAAGAAACATTCCGCAGCTTAAAAGCATTGTACTGAGTTTGCTCTACACTGCTGCTCTGACTTTTGTCCACAACTGTTGTCCATACCTTATGATCACGTGATACTTCAATCGTATATTGATTAATGTAACTCCATGCATTCCAGATGACGGTTGCACCTGACAAATCATATGCACCTTGCAGATCTACTTCCAGCCAATGAGGAAAGCTCCCGTCATTCGCCGTCCAATGTGTGTTCCATTCATCGGAATCTACTGCGTTACCCGCTTCATATCCTGCAAGCTCACTATCGGATATAGCAGGCTTTCCTAGGGCAATATTCTCATCTCCTGCCGCTTGAGCAGACTGCCCAAACGTAAAAGGGGAAATAAGAAAGGTCAGAATCATAAATAATACAAATGATTTCTTCAATGTCTGCTTCCTCCTAAATAATTTAATCATGGATTATGTACTCAGCAGCACAGTCATTTTGTGCACTTCCTAATTGTAAACGCTTTATTAACTCTGCTATATGTTACGTTAGAAACATTTCAGCAGTTTTTGCAGTCGATTTGATCTAAGCAAGGAGTAAAATCACATACAAAAAAAAGATGATCCGAAAGCCATACGGCTTCGAATCATCTTTATATAGGTAGAACCATTCCACTTCAATCTGCTCAGAGCGTTTGTGGTTTGGACTGTTGATTAGATAAAAAGAATAAAGCGACCCAGATCAAGGCAAATCCGAGAATCTGCGGGATAGTGACCAGCTGTTGGAACACAATCCAGTTGATGATTACTCCCGTCATAGGAAAGCTGAGTTCAGCCAATGTGGCGAAGGAAGCTTTGGTCGTGCTAAGTCCTTTGTAATACAACAACATACTAAGAAGTCCTGGCAGCAAAGCTTGCAGCAATAGATTAACCGCAATAGCTGCCGATGCACCAAACCCGCCATGAATCTGCCACGGGGCACCTTCTAGCGTAGTGATAACGAAAAGTAAAGGAAGCGCAAGGATAAACCGCAGCGAAGTCACTGTCTCATATTTCATAGAACCGAGCAGATAACGTCCCATGACTGTCGATCCCCCCCACAGTGCAGCTGCTCCCAAGGCCATCAGACTGCTAACCCCAATAAAGTTATTCACATGTCCGAAAGGGATACTCCAGCCAAAGGTCAGCAGATAGGTTCCTACCAGCGCCAACACAATGAGTGGTCCGAAATTTTTTGGCAAACGTTCTTTAAGAATTAAAGCAGCGAGACCGATAGCGAATATTGGCTGAAGCTTTTGCAGTAACAGCACCGCATTCAAATCCCCACTGGAAAGTGCCATCGTAAATAGGATCGTCGCCCCGGCAGAGCCTCCCCATGAAACAATCAATAAAGCACCAATCTGGCGAAATCCAATTCCTTTAAGCTCCGCCCGGTGACGCCAAAGAACAGGTGAAGCAGCCAAGAAAAGCACCACATGCTCCAGAAGAACAATTTGCGAGGAGGTTAAGGATTTTAACAGGATGATACGAAAGAGCGGATCAACGCCCCATAATGCTGCACCAATCACAACGAGCCAAAATCCACTGCGTAGCGCTGATGTACTGCCAACCTTAGTTGATGATGAAGCTGTAACATTACTCATAATTTCCTTCTCCTTGTCGATACAAACCCTCGATAAGAGACCAAAAACCCCCGAATTACCAAATAGGTAAACTCGGGGGCATTATCAATAAAGACGTACAAGGATAGACTCCTAGCGTCTTTATCTTATGATCCTCTCCCATCCGGACTTTACCGTCGGCTCTGGATTTACACCAGATCAGTCACTTCTCTGCAAGCAGAACAAGTGAGTCGCGGGCTCAGTTCGCTTTGAACATTACCGCCGGTCGGGAATTTCACCCTACCCCGAGAATCTTGTATTCCGTTGTTTTTTTCACAATCTCAGAATAAACCTCTTCTTGCCATTCGTCCAGTACTTTATGAAAATGTACACATTACTTTCATGTTTCGCAGCATTTTATTACATGTTTGTTCGTAATTGTTCTACTGCTTCATCCAAAAAACTTCTGTATAATGAAATTATGTTGATTTTTCCATAGTTTAGTAATCATGTCGAGGAGGTTGTTATGAAAGAAGCATTCTGGACGAAATTATTGTTCTCCATTTTTGCCGTTGGAGGAATAGCTTTTTTAGGATTCATAGGTGCTATAATTACTGCGCTTTACGGAGGACTGCTGTTTTATACCCCACTTGTGGCG